>JAIUPD010000001.1 GCA_020161615.1 Pseudomonadota bacterium
GCGATCTACGAGCATTGCCTGCCCTTCAACGTCGCCCGCGCCTATGACGAAGCCCGCGGCCTCGACACCCCCCGCATCTGGACCGCCGAACGCGACCAGAAGATGTGGGCCGATCTCCAGGGGTGAGGGTTCAAGACTGCTTCCGGCGAGGGCCCCGGTGTTGGTGCGCCGGGGCTTTTGCATGGGCGCGGATCCGGCGCGGGTAGGGGGGCTCGACTTCGGCCTTTCGCGCGCTTCATGTAAGCTCGTCCATTGACCCAGCCGGAGCCGCCTGTGCCCTCGTCCAGCCTGATCGCCTATCCCCTCCGTCCCGGGCGCGTGCATGAGGCCTGTGGTCCCTCGGCCGCGAGTTTCGCGCTCTGGACAGCGGCGTTGATCGGCGGCGACGTGATCTGGGTGCGCGAGGCCTGGCGGGCCGAACAGCTTAATCCCTTGGGCTTTCAGGGGCTCGATCCGGCCCGGGTGATCCTGGCGCAGACCATGGACCAGAACGACACTCTCGCAGTGGCCGAAGAGGCGCTGCGCGACGGTGCCGTCCCCTTCGTGATTCTCGAGACGACCGCGCCGATCGGCCTGACCGCCGGGCGGCGGTTGCAGCTTGCGGCGCAGGCTGGGGGCACGACCGGGCTCTGCCTCATTCCCGAGGGAATGGGCTCGAACGCGGCCGAGACGCGCTGGCACTGTGCTCCGGTCTTCGATGCACAGGACTCGACTCGTCAGCGCTGGAGCCTTATTAAGAACAAATTAGGAACATGTGAGGCCTGGAATGTTCGATGGAACCCAGAGGCGCATCGTGTCGCTGTGGTTTCCCCGGTTCGCGAGTGACCGGGCACTGCGCGCGCACCCGCTTGAGGGTCCGTTCGTTCTGACCCTGAAGCAGGGCAATGCCAACCGGGTCCATTGCCTGAACGCGGCCGCCGAGGCGCGCGGCCTGTATCGCGGCATGGCCGTTGCCGATGCCCGGGCCTTCTGTCCTGAGCTGTCGAGCCGCCCGGCTGCCCCTGGCGAGGATGCGCGCTTTCTGGCCCTTTTGCGCCGCTGGGCCACGCGCTGGTGCCCCTGGGTCGGCTTCGAGGGGCCGGACGGGCTGGTCCTCGACATCACCGGCTCGGCGCATCTGTTCGGCGGCGAGACGGCGATGGTCGAGAGCCTCTGCCAGCGGCTGATCCGGTCGGGGCTCACGGTGCAGGCCGGGACCGGTGCAACCCGGGGCGCCGCCTGGGCGCGGGCGCATTATGGCGAGGGCCGCCCGCTGGCCGATCTGCCGGTGGCCGCGCTGCGGCTGGAGCCGGACACCGTCACCAGATTGCAGCGCATGGGGCTGCGCCTGATCGGCCAGCTTGCCGACAGCCCGCGCGCGCCCCTGGTTCGTCGGTTCGGGGCGGGGCTGCTGCTGCGGCTGGATCAGGCGCTTGGGGCGCAGCCGGAACAAATCAGCCCCGAGGCAGAGCCGCCCCATTACGGCCTGCGCATGACCTTGCCCGAGCCGATCGGCCTGGAAGGGGATGTGATCGGCATCACCGCGCGGCTGCTGGACTGGCTCTGCGCCAAGCTGAAGGACCATCAGTCCGGCGCGCGGGTGCTGCGCCTGACGCTGCGCCGTGTGGATGCGAGTACGCAGGATGTGGAATTGCGCCTGGCGCGTCCTCTGAGGGATCCGGCGCGGATATTGCCGCTGTTTCAGCGCGGCGTGGCCGAGGTGGATGCGGGCTTCGGCATTGACCAGATGCGGCTTGAGGCCGTGCAGGTGGAAACGCTTCCGGCCGAGCAGATCGCCCATATCCAGACCCGCGACCGGGGGCGGCTTGATGATCTGATAACCCGCCTCGGAACCCGCATCGGGCTGGAAAACATCCAGCGATACCTACCCGCGGACAGCCATATACCCGAGCGCAGCTTCATCATCGCGCCGGCTGCTTATTGCGAACCGCAGGGAAGCTGGGTCGCGGTGCGTCCCCGTCCGGTCGTCCTGTTCCCGCCCGAGCCGCTTGCGGCCACAGGCGACCGCCCGCCTGCGACTTTCCGCTGGCGGGGCATGGCGCTAACTGCCGGGCGTATCACGGGGCCAGAGCGGATTGCCCCGGAATGGTGGCTGGACGATCCGAACTGGCATCGGGGTCTGCGCGATTATTGGCGGGTCGAGACCCGGCAGGGGCGGCGGCTGTGGATGTTCTATACGCCACAGAACCCCGGCTGGTTCGTGCAGGGAGAATTCGCATGAGCCCCGCTTCCGGCTATGCCGAATTGTGCGTGACTTCGAATTTCACCTTCCTCACCGGGGCCTCGCATCCCGAGGAGCTGGTGACGCGCGCTGCAGAACTGGGGCTCGAGGCCATCGCCATCACCGACCGCAATTCGCTGGCGGGGGTAGTGCGGGCTTACCGCGCGCTGCAGATCCTCAGGGAAGAGACCGCCAAGAATGTGCAGATCCGCTCGCAGCACCGGGTGGATTCCTGCTCGCGACAAGAGATCGGCGACCCGCAGGACATCCCCCGCCCCAAGGGGCCGCATCTGCCCAGGCTGATCGTCGGCGCCCGGCTGGTGCTGCGCGACAGCCCGGTCGAATGGATCGCCCTGCCGACCGATCTGACCGCCTATCAGCGGCTGACGCAGCTGTTGACGCTGGGCAAGCGGCGGGCGGCGAAGGGGGAGTGCCACCTCGACCGTGCCGATCTGCTGGTCGGGGGCGAGGGGCTGATCCTGATTGCGCTGGCCCGGGATCTGGAGGCGGCGGCGCCCGAGATGCAGGCCCTGCGGCGCCGCTTTCCGGGGCAGGTCTTTCTGGGGGTGGCGCCCCGCTACGACGGTTCGGATCAGGCTTGGTTCGCGGCCTGCGCCAAGCTGGCGCTGCGCTGCGCGACGCCCTTGGTGGCGGTGGGCGACGTGCTGATGCATCGCGCGGCGCGGAGGCAACTGGCCGATGTGCTGACTTGTCTTCGTCTGGGCTGCACCATCGACCAGATCGGCACCAATGCCCTGCCCAATGCCGAACGCCGCCTGAAGGGGGGCGAGGATATGGCTCGGTTGTTTTATGACCATCCCGCCGCGCTGAAACGCACCTTGGAGATCGCCGGGCGCTGTACCTTTGATCTGGGTCAGCTCAGCCACACCTATCCCGATGAGATCACCTCGGGAACGGAAACGCCGATGCAACGTCTGACCCGGCTGGTCGAGAAAGGAATTGCTCGCCGCTACCCGGACGGCCCGGATAACCGGGCGCGAGAATTGATCGCCAAGGAACTCGCTGTCGTCGAGGAGCTGGATTTTCCGGCATATTTCCTCACCGTGCACGACATCGTTCAGTTCGCCCGGTCGGAAGGCATCCTCTGCCAAGGGCGCGGATCGGCGGCCAATTCGATCCTGTGCTATCTGTTGGGGATCACGGATGTGAAACCCGATAGGATCGGGATGGTCTTTGAAAGATTCGTTTCCCGCCACCGCAAGGAACCGCCGGATATCGACGTCGATTTCGAACATGAGCGACGGGAAGAGGTCATCCAGTGGATTTACCGGAAATACGGTCGTCACCGGGCCGGGCTTTGCGCCACGGTGATCCATTTCCGCTCGCGCGCGGCGATCCGCGAGGTGGGCAAGGTCATGGGGCTCAGCCAGGATGTGACGGCCAGTCTGTCGGGGCAGATCTGGGGCTATTCCAGCGAAGAGCCCAAGCTGGAATGCATCCGAGAACTGGGGCTTGACCCCCAGGACCGCCGCCTGGCCCAGACGATCCGCCTGATCGGCGAACTCATCGGCTTTCCCCGGCACCTGTCCCAACATGTCGGCGGTTTCGTCATCACCAAGGGACGGCTGGACGAATTGGCGCCCATCGAGAATGCGGCGATGGAGGACCGGACCGTCATCGAATGGGACAAGGACGATATCGACACGCTGCGCATCCTCAAGGTCGATGTGCTGGGGCTGGGCATGCTGACCTGCATCCGCAAGGCCTTTGGCTTGCTGGAGGATCATCAACACCTCTCCCTGAGCCTGGACACTGTTCCGCAGGAAGACACCGCCACCTATGACATGCTTTGCGTCGCCGATGCGGTGGGGGTGTTTCAGGTCGAAAGCCGGGCGCAGATGAATTTCCTGCCCCGGATGCGACCGCGCAAATTCTACGATCTGGTGATCGAGGTCGCCATCGTCCGCCCCGGCCCGATCCAGGGCGGCATGGTTCAGCCCTATATCCGCCGCCGCCAGGGGTTGGAGGCGCCCGAACCCTTCGGTCCCGCGCTGGAGGCCGTGACGCACCGGACGCTGGGCGTGCCGCTCTTTCAGGAACAGGCCCTGCAAATCGCCGAGGTGGGCGCAGGCTATACGGCGGAAGAGGCCGACAAGCTACGGCGCTCACTAGCCTCGTTTCGACGCATGGGCACTATTGGCGAGCACCGGAACACATTCATCGCCGGAATGGTGGCCAATGGCTATTCGGAGGAAATCGCGGCCCGCTGTTTCGGCCAGATCGAAGGCTTTGCCGAATACGGTTTCCCCGAAAGCCATGCGGCGGCCTTTGCCATGCTGGTCTATGTCTCGGCCTGGCTGAAATGCCATCACCCGGCGGTCTTTGCCTGTGCCCTGCTGAATTCCCAGCCCATGGGATTTTACGCGCCTGCTCAGATTATCCGCGATGTCCGCGACCATCACGTGGAGGTGCGGCCCATATGCGTGAATGCCAGCCTGTGGGACAACAGACTGGAACGCCGGTCCGACGGGGCCCTGGCGCTGCGGCTGGGCTTCCGCCAGATCAAGGGGTTCAAGGAGGAGGATGCGGACTGGATCGCGGCCGCGCGCGGCAATGGCTACCGCGATCCCGAAAGCCTCTGGCTGCGGGCCGGGGTGACGCCCGCGGTGCTGGAACGGCTGGCCGAGGCAGATGCCTTCGCCGGCATGGGGCTGACGCGACGCGACGCGCTCTGGCAGGTCCGGGCGATCCGTGGGCCGTCACAATTGCCGCTGTTCAATGATCCGGTTGACGGCGAGGTTATTCGCGAACCCCAGGTGACCCTGCCCCAGATGTCGATGGGTGAAGAAGTGGTGGAGGATTACGTTGCCACCCGCTTGACGCTGCGTGCCCATCCGATGGAACTTCTGCGGCCGTCGATGCCGGGCCTTACCCGTCATGACGTTCTGCTCACCGCGCCTTTGACAGGCATCACCGTCTGCGGCCTGGTGATCACCCGCCAGCGTCCGGGCACCGCATCCGGCGTGATCTTTCTGACATTGGAGGATGAAACCGGCGTGTCGAATGTTGTGGTCTGGAAGACAGTCTTCAGGCGCTTTCGTCGCGCCGTCATGGGCGGTCGCCTGCTGCGTGTGAGCGGTACCTTGCAGCGCGAAGGCATCGTCGTCCACCTGATCGCTCAGCAGATCGAGGATGTCTCGCATCGGCTCTCTTATCTGGGGCATCCGATGGACGACGCCATCGGTCGGACCACGCCACAAACCGACAACGCCCCGCGGCCACGTCCGGCGCCGCGCGCCATGCATCCGCGCGATCAGGCCAAACGGCTGTTTCCTAGCCGGGATTTTCATTGAAGGCTGCTCGCCCGGGCGATCAGGCCCCGGCGGGGATGGTAGGCCCGGAGGGACTCGAACCCCCAACCAAGGCGTTATGAGCGCCCTGCTCTGACCATTGAGCTACAGGCCCGGCCGCGTCCTGATTAGCAGGGTGAGCGCCCGGGTCAAGAAGCCGCGCCGGGCTCCGCTTGGCGCAACCGTGATCGGCCGCCGCGCCGATCTGCTTGACCCCCCTGCCACCCGCTTCCTAAACTGGCGGTTATTTCGTGTTTTTTGGAACCGTCCCCTTATGGTTATCGCCCGTGCCGCGATCCTTGTCGCCCTGACCCTCGGCAGCGGGGCCCGTGCCGATGAGGCGGGCGAGGGCGGTGTCGACCGGGTCCTCTACCGCTATACCGGCGATCCGGCGGGCGAGCCCTCGGGCGTGCTAGTCGATGGCGCGACGGGGCAGATCGCCCGGCTTCAGCATGCCGTGAACCTGGCGCTTCTGGCCTGCGGCGACGAGGCCGGGATCGAGACGGACGGCATGTTCGGCCGCCAGACCCAGCAGGCGCTCGCCCGGGTCGCCGCCTGCCCGCCGATCGCCGCCCGCCTGCCCGACGGGTCCGAAGCTGCGCAGGGCGCCGTGACCGAGGCGCTGTGGACGGTCCTGCTGCCCGCCTTGCCCTTGCCCGATGCGCGGGTGCGGATGCGGGCGCTGCTGCTCGCGTTCGAGGGGACCGACATCACCCGGGGCGCCGCCTGGAATTTCTGCCAGAACAACCGCGAGGTCTATGATGCCTCGACCCTCGATCAGCCCTGTTTCACCAATGATCCGGCCTCGTATCTGACCTGGGGGCCGAATGGCGCGACGGCGGGCCATGGGCACGAGATCCTGTCGATCCTGGCCCGGATCGAGGCGCTGGATCCCAGGCTGATCGACAGCGCCTTCGGCGCCGAGGCGGGGCCGGTGCGGCGCCTGTTCGACCTGCGTTTCGGAAATGCCGAGGAGGGCGCCGAACCCGGAGAGGCCGGCCGCTGGGGCCGGGACGGCGAACTCAGGCGCTATCTCTGCGGCATCTATCTGGATCTGCCGCGGCGCGAGGCCTGGTCGCAGGGATTTGCGGCTCTGGGCCAGAGCCCGGCGGTGCAGGCGATCTACGAGGCGGTTTACGATTCCGTCAGTTTCGACGGCGGCAAGATCCGCGTCTTCCTCAACGCCTGGCGCGACGCGGGGCTGGAGCCGACCGAGATCGACTTCGCCTTTTTCGCCGATCGCGCCGCCCATACCCGCGTGCGCAATCTCGAGGTCCGCCGCATCCTGCGCCGGGTGCTGGCCGCGCTGCCCGAGGGGGCGAGCCCGGCGCAGGTGCGGCGCGGCTATGCCAGGGTCGCGCGGGTCACCAATGCCAGCCAGCGCTCGGCCCGGCTGGGCCGCGACGTGGCCTATTACATCGACGCGCTGGAGGATCGGCTGACCAGGGCCGAGCGCCACGCCTGGGAGGCGCGGGGCGCCCGGCGGGCCTCGGCCGTGGGATTGAGCGACGCGCGCCCGGCGCTCGAGTTGCGGCTGGGGCCGCCCGACGGCTGGCGGGCCACCGGCCTCAGACCCCTGACCGAGGCGGAGGCCGCGCTCTGCCCGGCGCCGGTGCTGAACCCGCGCCGCCCCGCCGCGCGGATCTGAGGCTTACTCCAGCGCCGCCTGTACCTTTTTCGGCAGCGCACCCCGGACCAGCCGGTAGGAGGCGAGCAGCCGGTGGTGCAACTCCTCGACCGGGGCATCGAGGGGGAGGGTGATCCAGCTGGCGTGGAAATAACGAGCCTTGCTGCCGACGCCCGCCTCGATCAGCATCGCCGCGGTCTCGGCACTGTCGGTCTTGACGCTGACCCCGGCGGTCACCGCGCCGATGGCGGCGAACATCTTGCCGCCGACTTTCCAGACATCGTGCCCGCCGCCCCAGGGGTCGGACAGGGTGGCACCCGGCAGGGCGGCGCAGAAATCGTTCACGGGGCTGCGGTCATGGCTCATGGGGCGATGATGGCATCCTTTCGCCCCGGGGGAAACCTCAGCCGCATTGAAGACCGCACGCGGATAGGGTAACGCGGCGCCAAACCAGCGCGAGGGAACGCGATGACGGGGACCAAGGGACTCACCTATGCTCAGGCGGGTGTCGATATCGACGCCGGCAACGCGCTTGTCGAACGCATCAAACCGGCGGCGAAACGCACGGCCCGCCCGGGCACGATGGCGGGGCTGGGCGGGTTCGGCGCGCTCTTCGACCTCAAGGGCGCGGGCTACAACGACCCGATCCTGGTCGCGGCGACCGATGGTGTCGGCACCAAGCTGCGCATTGCCATCGACACCGGCAATGTGGACACGATCGGCATCGACCTGGTGGCGATGTGCGTCAACGATCTGGTGTGCCAGGGGGCCGAGCCGCTCTTCTTCCTCGATTATTTCGCGACCGGGAAGCTGGACGTGGACCAGGCGGCCCGCATCATCGAGGGCATCGCCGAGGGCTGCGCCAAATCGGGCTGCGCGCTGATCGGCGGCGAAACCGCCGAGATGCCGGGCATGTACCACAAGGGCGATTTCGACCTGGCGGGCTTTGCCGTCGGCGCGATGGAACGGGGCGAGGATCTGCCGCAGCACGTCGCCGCGGGCGACGTGCTGCTGGGCCTGGGCTCGAACGGGGTGCATTCCAACGGCTATTCGCTGGTGCGCAAGGTGGTCGAGACGGCGGGCCTTTCCTGGGACGATCCCTGTCCCTTCGAGGCCGGCACGGTGGGCGAGGTGCTGCTGGCACCGACCCGGCTTTACGTCCGGCAGGCGCTGGGCGCGATCCAGGCGGGCGGCGTGCATGCGCTGGCGCATATCACCGGCGGCGGCCTGACCGAGAACCTGCCGCGCGTCCTGCCCGAGGGGTTGGGCGCCACCATCGACCTGACTTCGTGGGAATTGCCGCCGGTGTTCCGCTGGCTGGCCGAGGTGGCCGAACTGGACGAGCCGGAATTGCTGAAGACCTTCAATTCGGGGATCGGCATGATCGCCGTGGTCGATGCGGCCAAGGCCGACGATCTGGAGGCGCTGCTGATCGGCGCGGGCGAGCAGGTCTTCCGGCTGGGCCATGTGACCCCGGGCCAGGGCGTGACCTACACCGGCGCCATCCTGTGAAACGGATCGCGATCCTGATTTCGGGCGGCGGCTCGAACATGATCGCGCTGGCCCGTTCGATGGAAGGGGATCATCCGGCGCGGCCGGTGCTGGTCCTGTCGAATGATCCCGCCGCCCCGGGGCTCGACCGCGCGGCGGCCCTGGGCATCCCGGTTGCCGCCGTCGATCACCGCCCGTTCAAGGGCGACCGCTCGGCCTTCGAGGCGGCGCTGGTGAAGAAACTCGAGGCGGCCGCGCCGGACGTGATCTGCCTTGCCGGCTTCATGCGCATCCTGACTGCCGGTTTCACCGGCCGCTACGCGGGGCGGATGCTGAACATCCATCCCTCGCTTCTGCCGAAGTACCCCGGCCTGCACACCCATCAGCGCGCGCTCGACGCGCGCGATGCCGAGGCCGGTTGCACGGTGCATGAAGTGACTTCGGTGCTGGATGACGGGCCGATCCTGGGCCAGGCTCGGGTGCCGATCCTGCCGGGCGACGATGCCGAAAGCCTCGCCGCGCGGGTGCTGGTGCAGGAACATGCGCTCTATCCGGCGGTCCTCAGGCGCTATGTCAGCGGGGATCGGACCCCGGTTCTGCTGTAACCCGCCAGGGCACAGCCGCCAGCAACAGCATCGACACCAGCGCCAGCGCCGCGGCCAGCCACAGCGTCGGGCCGGGACCGAGCGTGGCCAGCGATCCGGCCATGGCGAAGGGCGAGAGGGCGGCAACCAGCGAGCGCAGGCTGGCCAGTTTGCCCAGCCGCGCGGCGTAGCCCGTGAGCCCGAAAAGCGCCAGCGGCACCGTGCCGCGCACCATCGTCGCCAGCCCCTGACCGGCGCCGAAGAGCACGGCAAAGACCGCGGCCGAGGCAAAGCCTACCGGTGCCAGCACCAGCACCACGATGGACACCGCCAGGCAAAGCATGGCGAAAAGCGCCGTGCTCATCGGGTGGCGGTGGCTCATGAAGATCATCTCCAGCACCCGCGCGCCGACCTGCGCCGGTCCCATCAGCGCCCCCGCGCTGACCGCCAGCCCCTGCGACAGCCCGACCGCCGCCATCACCGGCACCCATTGCGCGCTGAAGGCGGACATCATTGCCCAGCTCATCGACAGTCCCAGCGCCAGCAGCACCATGGCCCGGCTTTGCAGGTGGCGGGGCAGGGGCGGGAAGGCGGGTTTCGTGGGGGCGGCGGCGGCGCCACCCCGGTTCAGCCGGGGCAGCGACAGATGCAGCGGCAGGCAGAGACAAAGATGCATCGCGGCGAAAGCCAGGAAGGTGCCGCGCCAGCCGAAACCTTCGGACAGAAGCAGCGTCAGCGGCCAGAACACGGTCGAGGCGAAGCCGCCCAGCAGCGTGGTCAGCGTGATGGCCCGCCGCGCCCGCGCCTCACCCACCGCCTGGGCCACGGCAGCAAAGGCCGCGTCGTAAAGCACCAGCGGCGCCATCAGTTCCATGAGGATCAAGGCGGCGCCCAGGCTCCAGGGCCCTCCGACGAAGGCCAGCAGCACGAAGGCCAGCGCCACGGCGAGCGATCCCACCGCCATGGCCCCGCGGGCGCCCCGCGCGTCAATCGCCCGCCCGGCGATGGGGGCGGTGATCGCCCCCGTCAGCAGCCCCAGCGACAAGAGGCCATAGGCCAGCGTCACGCTGATCCCCAACTCGGCCGAAAGCGGCGCGACCAGCACCCCGAACGCATAGTAGATCGTGCCGAAACCGACGATCTGGGTGATCCCCAGGGTCAGCACCGGGCGCAGCATGACCGGACCTGGGGCGGGGGATGTGAAGGGCGCGGGCGGTGTCGTCGTCATCGGGTGTCACAGGGTGATGCCCCCGGACGGCCGAGTCTCGGGGCGGGTCTCGAATTGGGGCGATCACGTCCCGGCTACTTGTGATCACGCGATTTCTGGCCGTGATCACAAACCGAAGAAAAACCCCCGGTCGCGCAGTTTTGCACGAAATACCCGTTTGTGCCACGCTGCCTTTGTGGCATGACACGCCCAAATTCGCAGCAGACGGGGGCAGTTCCGTGAACATCCATGAATACCAGGCGAAGGCCCTGCTTCGCAGCTACGGCGTGCCGGTGTCGGACGGCCGTGTGGTCCTTCGCGCCGAAGACGCCAAGACGGCGGCGGGCGAGCTGGACGGACCGCTCTGGGTCGTGAAGGCGCAGATCCATGCCGGCGGCCGCGGCAAGGGCAAGTTCAAGGAAGCTGAAGCGGGCGAAAAGGGCGGTGTCCGCCTCGCCAAATCGGTGGAAGAGGCCGAGGCCATGGCCAAGCAGATGCTGGGCCGCACCCTCGTGACCCACCAGACCGGCCCGGCCGGCAAGCAGGTCAACCGCATCTATATCGAGGACGGCTCGGACATCGAGCGCGAACTCTATCTGGCGCTGCTGGTCGACCGCGGCTCGTCGCGCGTGTCCTTCGTCTGCTCGACCGAGGGCGGCATGGATATCGAGGAAGTCGCGGCCCACACGCCCGAGAAGATCCTCTCGTTCAGCGTCGACCCGGCGACCGGGCTTTCCGATTTCCACGGCCGCCGCGTGGCCTTCGCGCTGGGGCTGACCGGTTCTCAGGTCAAGCAATGCGTGGCCCTTGTAAAGAACCTCTACCGTGCCTTCATCGAGAAGGACATGGAGATGCTGGAAATCAACCCGCTGATCGTCATGACCGACGGCAACCTCAAGGCGCTGGACGCCAAGGTGGGCTTCGACGGCAACGCGATCTACCGCCATTCGGACATCGCCGCGCTGCGTGACGAGACGGAAGAGGACCCCAAGGAACTCGCCGCCTCGAAGTTCGACCTGAACTATATCGCGCTGGACGGCGAGATCGGCTGCATGGTGAACGGCGCGGGCCTGGCCATGGCCACCATGGACATCATCAAGCTCTATGGCGCCGAACCCGCCAACTTCCTCGACGTCGGCGGCGGCGCCACGAAAGAGAAAGTGACCGAAGCCTTCAAGATCATCACCTCGGACCCGAACGTCAAAGGGATCCTCGTGAACATCTTCGGCGGCATCATGCGCTGCGACATCATCGCCGAGGGCACCATCGCCGCGGTGAAGGAAGTCGGCCTGAAGGTTCCGCTGGTCGTGCGTCTGGAAGGCACGAACGTGGAACTCGGCAAGAAGATCATCAATGAAAGCGGCCTGAACGTGATCGCCGCCGACAACCTGTCGGACGCCGCGCAGAAGATCGTGAAAGCGGTGAAGGGGTAAGTTGAGATGTGGGGCCGTCGCTTGGTCATTCTGTTCAGCGCTTTCGCACTGCTTGGCGGCTGCGTTGCGGTAGGACCGAATAGGGCGACCGCCCCAAATCGCAGCATCGGCGGTTTCGCTCAACAACTAGGTGTTTTCGAGGATGCTTGCATCGCTCAAGCGCCAACATTTTCGGGAAGCCGCGACAGATTTCGGGCCGCTGGAATCACCGCCGATTTGCTTTGGGGCGGGCTGAACAACGGTTCCAATGGAATGCGCGCGGGCGTTCGAAGTGCAGGAGACATCTTGGTTTGTTGGGTTTCGATGCCGACCGCGGGTCAACGCGCAGAACGACTGTCAGTGTTCGCACATGTAATTGCACGGCACGACGCGAACGCGCAGGTTTTGAACCCTGCGGAGTTCGCGTCACATGTCCAAGGCTTGTTCACGACTTACGCGTTAGAGGACAACGTTGCTGATGGCGTTACAACGCTGACGATTAGGAACGCTTACAGAAACTTCTAGGAATTGAGGGGCGCCAATGGCCATTCTCGTCAACGAAAACACCAAGGTCATCTGCCAGGGCTTCACCGGCTCGCAGGGCACCTTCCACTCTGAACAGGCCATCGCCTATGGCACCAAGATGGTCGGCGGCGTCACGCCCGGCAAAGGCGGCGGCACGCATCTGGACCTGCCGATCTTCAACTCGGTGCATGAGGCCAAGCATGTGACCGGCGCCAATGCCTCGGTCATCTATGTGCCGCCGCCCTTCGCGGCCGATTCGATCCTCGAGGCCATCGACGCCGAGATGGAGCTGATCATCTGCATCACCGAGGGGATCCCGGTCCTCGACATGATGAAGGTGAAGCGCGCGCTGATCGATTCCAAGTCGCGCCTGATCGGACCGAACTGCCCCGGCGTCATCACCCCCGACGCCTGCAAGATCGGCATCATGCCCGGCCATATCCACAAGCGCGGTTCGGTCGGTGTTGTGTCGCGCTCGGGCACGCTGACCTATGAAGCCGTCAAGCAGACCTCGGATCTGGGCCTGGGCCAGTCGACGGCCGTGGGCATCGGCGGCGACCCGATCAAGGGGACCGAGCATATCGACGTCCTCGACATGTTCCTGTCGGATCCCGAAACCCAGTCGATCATCATGATCGGCGAGATCGGCGGTTCGGCCGAGGAAGAAGCGGCGGAATTCCTGGCTGCCCAGAAGAAAAAGGGCCGCTGGAAGCCGACCGCCGGCTTCATCGCCGGGCGGACCGCTCCTCCCGGCCGCCGCATGGGCCATGCCGGCGCCATCGTCTCGGGCGGCAAGGGCGACGCGGAATCGAAGATCGAGGCCATGAAATCGGCCGGGATCATCGTTGCCGACAGTCCGGCCTCGCTGGGCGAAGCGGTGATGAAGGCCATCAAGGGCTGAGCCGATGCTGAAGCCGTTCGCCGCTCTGCTTCTGTCTGCCGTTCTCGCCGGGCCTGCCCTGGCGGGGGCGCTGGAGGATGCCTCGGCGCTCTGTTCCGACCCGATGACCACCGGGCCGGAAAAGCGCGAGCAGATGCTGCGTTACGGCTTCACCCCGGCCCAGGCCGATCCGCAGGGGGCGCTGGGCGATCTGGCGATGGCGCATATCCTGCCCTTCACCAGCGACCTGCCGGATCTGGAGGCGCGGTTCGCCGCGGCCCCGGTTCTGGCGGGGAACATCGCCCGGATGATCGCCGAGGGCACCATCTCGCTCTGGCAGCGGGAGGGCGCGCTTCTGGCCTTTTCCATTGGCCAGACGCCCGAGGGGACCGAGCATGTCACCTGCCTCTTCGCCGGTCCGCCGAGCGACGATTTGCAGACCATGTTCGACCGCTATGGCGAGCCCGAGGATCTGCCCCATCTGGAAACCCTGGCGCTTCGGTTCGACGAGACGGCGATCAACATGCAGACCGAGACCCGTTACCGGATGATCTCCATCTGGTCGCGGCTGACCTCGGACCCGCCGCGCACGCCTTTGGCCGACGCCTATCGGTTGGAGCGGATCGAGGAGCCAGCGGACGGATGACCCTGCCCCTGCTCTCCCCGACCCTTTCGACCCAGGCCCGCGGCGCACAGACGCCCCGGGCGTTCTCTGTTCTCGCCGCCGCCGATCAGGGAGGCCGGGCATGACCGATGTGTCCTCGCTGCCGCTCGGCCTGCGGCTGAAGCATCGCGTCGGGACCTCAGCCCTGGCCGGACCCGCCAACTGGCTGCGCCACGCGGCGGCGCGGGTCAGGGGCGCGGGGCATCCCGAACTGGGGCTGCTGCGCCAGGAAGACGCGATGATCGACGCGGTTCTGACCCGTCTGGTGAAGCCGGATTGGCATTGCCTCGATGTCGGCGGGCACCTGGGCTCGGTCAGCTACCGGTTGCAGCAACTGGCCCCACGCGGGCATCTGACGATTGTCGAGGCCAGCCCGGGCAAGGCCGCGCAGCTGGCCCGCCGCTTCGTCGGCGCGACGGTGCATGCGGTGGCGGTCAGCGATGCGCCGGGCGAGGTCAGCTTTTACGAGAACCTGGCCCAGCCCGGTTTCTCGTCGCTGGCCGACCGCGCCGACCGGGGTGTCACGCGCGAAATCCGCGTGCCCGCTCGGCGGATCGACGATCTGATGGGCGAGGCCCGGGTCGATTTCCTCAAGATCGACGTCGAGGGCTTCGAATACCCCGCGCTGCGCGGCGCCGAGGCGCTGCTCAGCCGCGAGCGGCCGGTCATCCTGTTCGAGGCGGGCGCCTTGGGCGATGCCGCCATCGACGCGGGGCTTGCCGACCGGCTCTTCGACTATCTGACCGCAGGCCATGGCTACCGCATCCACGCGGCCTTCGACCTCTATTATGACCGACCGGCGATCAGCCCCGAACTGTTCACCGCGTACCGCCGCTACCCCTATCTCGCCTTCAACTACTTCGCCCTGCCGCAGGCCGGCAACGGCGCAGACCTCTGATCCCCATCCTGACCCCCAGGAGGACATAATGACCGAGCAAAGCCCCACTTCCCAATTCCAGGCGACCAGCTTCCTCGATGGTGCGAACGCGGCCTACATCGACCAGATGCAGGCCCGCTACGCGCAGGACCCCAGCAGCGTTGACGCGGCCTGGGCGCAGTTCTTCGAGGCGAACGGCGACGATTTCGTCACCGCCACCCGTCAGGCGCAGGGGCCGAGCTGGGCGCGCAACGACTGGCCGCCGCAGCCCGCCGACGACCTCACCGCAGCGCTGACCGGCATGTGGCCGGCCGCCGCCGCCGCCAAGGAAGGCAAGGCCGCGGGCGACAAGATCAAGGCGGTTGCCGCCGAGAAGGGCGTCGAGATCACCGATGCCCAGGTGCAGCGCGCTGTCCTCGACAGTCTGCGCGCGCTGATGATCATCCGCGCCTACCGCATCCGCGGCCACCTGATTGCCGATCTCGACCCGCTGAACATGCGCGACGAGTCGATGCACCCGGAACTGGATCCCTCGTCCTATGGCTTCACCGAGGCCGACATGGACCGCCCGATCTTCATCGACAACGTGCTGGGGCTGCAGGTCGCCTCGATGCGGCAGATCATGGAGATCTTGAAGCGCACCTATTGCGGCACCTTCGCGCTGCAGTTCATGCATATCTCGAACCCCGCCGAGGCCGCCTGGCTGAAAGAGCGGATCGAGGGCTACGGCAAGGAAATCACCTTCACCAAGATGGGTCGCCGGGCGATCCTGAACAAACTGGTGGAAGCCGAGGGTTTCGAGAAATTCTGCCACGTGAAGTTCATGGGCACCAAGCGCTTCGGCCTTGACGGCGGCGAGGCGCTGATCCCGGCGATGGAGCAGATCATCAAGCGCGGCGGCGCGCTGGGGGTGCAGGAGATCGTCATCGGCATGCCGCACCGCGGGCGCCTGTCGGTGCTGGCCAATGTGCTGTCGAAACCCTACCGCGCGATCTTCAACGAATTCCAGGGCGGCAGCTACAAGCCCGAGGATGTCGACGGCTCGGGCGACGTGAAATACCACCTCGGCGCCTCGTCGGACCGGGAGTTCGACGGCAATGTCGTGCACCTCAGCCTGACCGCCAACCCCTCGCATCTGGAGGCGGTGAACCCCGTCGTGCTGGGCAAGGTCCGCGCCAAGCAGGACCAGAAGAACGACGCCGAGCGCCGCTCGGTCCTGCCGATCCTCTTGCACGGCGACGCGGCCTTTGCCGGTCAGGGCGTGGTGGCGGAATGCCTGCAGCTTTCCGGCATCAAGGGGCACCGCACCGGCGGCTGCATCCATATCATCGTCAACAACCAGATCGGTTTCACCACCGCGCCGCATTTCAGCCGCACGTCGCCCTATCCGACCGACATCGCCCTGATGGTCGAGGCGCCGATCTTCCACGTCAACGGCGATGACCCCGAGGCCGTGGTCCACGCCGCCCGCGTCGCGACCGAGTTCCGCCAGCAATTCGGCAAGGATGTCGTGATCGACATCTTCTGCTACCGCCGCTTCGGTCACAACGAGGGCGACGAGCCCATGTTCACCAACCCGGCGATGTACAAGAACATCAAGCGGCACAAGACCACGCTGCAGCTTTACACCGAGCGTCTGGTCGCCGACGGCCTCATCCCCGAGGGCGAGATCGACGACATGAAGGCCGCATTCCAGGCGCATCTGAACGGCGAGTTCGAGATCGCCAAGGAATACCGCCCGAACAAGGCCGACTGGCTGGACGGGCGCTGGAAGGCGCTGAAGCCGAAGGACGTCGAGAATTACCAGCGCGGTCAGACCGCCATCTCGTCCGAGACGCTGGCCGAGATCGGCAAGGCGCTGACCACGGCCCCGGCCGATTTCGACCTGCACAAGACCGTCGCCCGCCAGTTGGACGCCAAGAAGGCGATGTTCGAGAGCGGCAAGGGCTTCGACTGGGCCACGGCCGAGGCGCTGGCCTTCGGCTCGCTGGTGGTCGAGGGCTTCCCGGTCCGCCTGGCCGGTCAGGATTGCACGCGCGGCACCTTCTCGCAGCGGCATTCGGCCTTCGTCGATCAGACGACCGAAGAGCGGTACTACCCGCTGAACCACATCCGGGCGGGTCAGGCGCGCTACGAGGTCATCGATTCGATGCTCTCGGAATACGCGGTGCTGGGTTTCGAATACGGCTATTCTCTGTCCGAGCCCAACGCGCTGACGCTCTGGGAAGCGCAGTTCGGCGATTTCGCCAATGGCGCGCAGATCATGTTCGACCAGTTCATCAACTCGAGCGAATCGAAATGGCTGCGCATGTCCGGGCTTGTCGTCCTGCTGCCGCATGGGTTCGAAGGGCAGGGGCCCGAACACTCTTCGGCCCGGATGGAACGCTTCCTGCAGATGTCGGCCGAGGAAAACTGGATCGTCGCCAATTGCTCGACCCCGGCGAACTATTTCCACATCCTGCGCCGCCAGCTGCATCGCGACTTCCGCAAGCCGCTGATCCTGATGACGCCGAAATCGCTGCTGCGCCATCCGCTCTGCGTGTCGCAGGCCGAGGATTTTGTCGAAGGCTCGACCTTCCACCGCGTGCTGTGGGACGATGCCGAACGCGGCACCGCCTCGACGCTGACGCTGAAACCCGACGCCGAGATCCGGCGCGTGGTGATGTGTTCGGGCAAGGTCTATTTCGACCTGCTGGCCGAGCGCGACGCGCGCGGGCTGGATGATGTGTATCTGCTGCGTGTGGAACAGCTCTATCCGGTGCCGACGCAATCGCTGCGTCAGGAACTGGCGCGCTTCCCGCAGGCCGAGATGGTCTGGTGCCAGGAAGAGCCGAAGAACCAGGGCGCCTGGTCCTTCATGGAGCCCAACCTCGAATGGGTGCTGACGCAGATCGGCGCCAAACAGACCCGCGCCCGGTACGCCGGCCGCGCCGCCTCGGCCTCGCCCGCCACGGGCCTCGCGTCGAAGCACAAGTCGCAACAAGAAGCGCTGGTCAACGAAGCGCTGACCTCGTCGGAAGGAAACTGAAGTCATGAGCATCGAAGTCCGCGTGCCCACGCTGGGGGAAAGCGTCTCGGAAGCGACCATCGCCACCTGGTTCAAGAAACCGGGTGATGCCGTCGCGGCCGACGAGATGCTGTGCGAGCTGGAAACCGACAAGGTGACGGTCGAAGTGCCCGCACCCTCGGCGGGCGTCCTGTCCGAGATCATCGCGCAAGAGGGTGAGACGGTCGGCGTGAACGCCCTGCTGGCGATCCTGACCGAAGGCGGCGCTGCTGCCGCCCCGGCCAAGGCTGCCGAGGCGCCGAAAGAGTCCGCCAAGGAAGCCCCGAAAGAGGCCGAAGCCGCGCCCGCCGCCAAGGCGGGCGAGGATGCGCCCTCGGCCAAGAAGGCGATGGCCGAGGCCGGCCTCACCGCCGATCAGGTCACCGGCACCGGCCGCGATGGCCGGATCATGAAGGAAGACGTGCAGAAAGCCGTCGCCGCGGGCACCACGGCGGCCCCGGCCGCTGCGCCGGCCCCTGTCTCGGTCCCGCGCGGTCCGGTCCCGGCCGATGACGCGGCCCGCGAAGAACGCGTGCGCATGACCCGCCTGCGGGCCACCATCGCCCGGCGCCTCAAGGACGCGCAGAATACCGCCGCCATGCTGACCACCTATAACGAGGTGGATATGTCCGGCATCATGGCGCTGCGCGACGAGTACAAGACGCAGTTCGAGAAGAAGCACGGCGTGAAGCTGGGCTTCATGTCCTTCTTCGTGAAGGCCTGCTGCCACGCGCTGAAAGAGGTTCCCGAGGTCAACGCCGAGATCGACGGCCAGGACATCGTCTACAAGAACTACGTCCATATGGGCGTGGCGGTGGGCACGCCCTCGGGCCTGGTGGTGCCGGTGGTGCGCGACGCCGACCAGATGGGCTTTGCGGCGATCGAGAAGAAGATCGGCGAGCTGGGCCTGCGCGCGCGCGACGGGAAACTGTCGATGGCCGAGATGCAGGGCGGGTCGTTCACCATCTCGAACGGCGGCGTCTATGGCTCGCTCATGTCCTCGCCGATCCTGAACCCGCCGCAATCGGGGATCCTGGGCATGCACAAGATCCAGGACCGCCCGGTGGTGGTGAACGGTCAGATCGTCATCCGGCCGATGATGTATCTGGCGCTGAGCTACGATCACCGCATCGTCGACGGCAAGGGCGCCGTGACCTTCCTGGTGCGCGTCAAGGAAGCGCTGGAAGATCCCCGCCGCCTGCTGATGGACCTGTGATCTCGCCTTGATGGACCTGTGATCCTGACCCTGTAGGATGGGCAATATTGCCCATCCTACGCCCGGTGCCCCGATGAAACCCTCGTACTCCCCCCTTTCCCGCCGTGCCCTGCTACGCCTTTGCGTGGCGCTGCCCGCCGCGGCGCTGCTCGGCGCCCCGGCCGAGGCGCAATCCCGCCGCGCGCCGCCCGCCATGGCCCCGGCGCATGAGCAGGCCGATTTCATCCTGGTGCTGAAGGCGGCGCGGCGGCTGATCCTCTATCGGGGCGGCCAGCCGCTGCGCGAATACCGCATCTCGCTGGGCGACGGGGCCAACGACGGGCCGAAACGCTTCGAGGGCGACGGCCGCACGCCCGAGGGGCTCTATGTCATCGACTGGCGCAACGCCAATTCGGTGTCTTATCTGAGCCTGCATATCTCGTATCCCAACGAACAGGACGTGGCCTATGCCGCCGCCCATGGCCGCAGTGCGGGGGGCGACATCATGATCCACGGCATCAACAACGGCTGGGGTTTCCTGGGCGCGCTGCAGCGCAGCCGCGACTGGACGGCGGGCTGCATCGCCGTCACCAACCGCGAGATGCGGCAGATCTGGTCGCTGGTGCCCGACGGCACCCCCATCGAGTTGCGGGCATGAGTGCCGAACTCGCCGCCCTTTCGGCCGTCGCGCTGGTGCATTTCGCCACGATCTTCGTGGCGCAACGCTTTCTCACGCGCGACATCGGCCGCGACGGCAACGCCGGCACGCGCGAGAATCTCGACGACCGGCTTTCGCCGATCAGCCTGCGCCTGCGCCGGGCGAACGCCAATTTCACCGAGAATGTCGGCCCCTTCATCATCGCCGTGCTGGTCGTGGTGCTGGCGGGCAAGACCTCGACCCTGACTGCCGCCTTGGCCTGGGTCTATGTGGCGGTGCGGATCCTCTATGTGCCGGCCTATGCCCTGGCCTGGGTGCCCTGGCGCTCGGTCATCTGGTTCGCGGGGTTCCTCGCCACGCTGGCGCTGCTGGTCCTGGGGCTGATCTGATGATGACGCCCGAACTCACCGCGCTGGCGCTGGCGATCCTGTTGCAGGGCCTGCAATTCGCCGTCTTCTCGGTCACCGCGCAACGGCAGGTCGGCCGGCGCTACGCCGCTTCCCCTCGCGACGAGCCACGGCAGTTGACCGGCCTTGCCGGCCGTGCGCAGCGGGCGATGAACAACCATTTCGAGGGGCTCGTCATGTTCTCTGCCGCCGTGCTGGTGGTGGTGGCGGGCGGCCAGTCCTCGGACGTGACGCAGGCCGCGGCCTGGACCTATCTCGGCGCGCGCGTGCTCTACGTGCCTGCCTATCTGTTCGGCTGGACGCCCTGGCGTTCCGCCATCTGGTTCGTGGGGTTCCTCGCCACGATGCTGATGCTGATCGCGGCGCTGCTTTAGGCCGCCGCACCAAGGCCCCGCGGGGGCATACGGAAGGACGACATTATGGCTGACTTCGACCTCATCGTTATCGGCGCGGGCCCCGGCGGCTATGTCTGCGCGATCCACGCGGCGCAGCTGGGCCTCAAGGTCGCCTGCGTCGAAGGGCGCGAGACGCTGGGCGGCACCTGCCTGAACGTCGGCTGCATCCCGTCGAAGGCGCTGCTGAACGCGACGCATCAGCTGCACGAGGTGCACGAGAATTTCGAGAAGATGGGCCTGATGGGCGGCGCGCCCAAGGTCGACTGGAAGAAGATGCAGGCCTACAAGCAGGATGTGGTGAACGGCAACACCAAGGGCATCGAATTCCTGTTCAAGAAGAACAAGGTGACCTGGCTGAAAGGCTGGGGCTCGATCCCCGGGGCCGGCAAGGTCAAGGTCGGCGACGAGGTGCATGGCGCGAAGAATATCGTCATCGCCACCGGCTCGGAAGCCGCCTCGCTGCCGGGCGTCGAGGTCGATGAGGAGGTGATCGTCACCTCGACCGGCGCGCTGGCGCTGGGCAAGATCCCGAAATCCGTGGTGGTGATCGGCGCGGGCGTCATCGGGCTGGAGATGGGCTCGGTCTACAAGCGCCTTGGCGCCGAGGTGACGGTGGTCGAATACCTCGACGCCATCACCCCCGGCATGGACGGCGAGGTCGCCAAGTCCTTCCAGAAGATCCTGACCAAACAGGGATTCAAGTTCATTCTCGGCGCCGCCGTGCAGAAGGCCGAGAAGGGCAAGGGCGGCGCCAAGGTCACCTACAAGCTGAAGAAGGACGACAGCGAGCATACGCTCGAGGCCGAGGTCGTGCTGGTCGCCACCGGACGCAAACCCTATACCGAAGGGCTGGGCCTGGCCGAGCTGGGCGTCGAGCTGGAAAAGCGCGGTCAGGTGAAGATCGACGCGCATTGGGCGACCAATGTGAAGGGCATCTACGCCATCGGTGACGCCGTGGTCGGCCCGATGCTGGCCCACAAGGCCGAGGATGAGGGCATGGCCGTGGCCGAGGTGATCGCCGGCAAGCATGGGCATGTGAATTACGGCGTCATCCCGGGCGTGATCTACACCACGCCCGAGGTCGCCTCGGTCGGCCAGACCGAAGAGCAGCTGAAAGAGGCAGGCCGCGCCTACAAGGTCGGCAAATTCCCCTTCATGGGCAACGCCCGGGCCAAGGCGGTGTTCCAAGCTGAGGGCTTCGTCAAGCTGCTGGCCGACAAGGAAACTGACCGGGTGCTGGGCTGCCACATCATCGGCCCGGGCGCGGGCGACCTGATCCACGAGATCTGCGTGGCGATGGAATTCGGCGCCTCGGCCCAGGATGTGGCGCTCACCTGCCACGCCCATCCGACCTATTCGGAAGCGGTGCGTGAGGCGGCATTGGCCTGCGGCGACGGCGCGATCCACGCCTGACGGGGGGTGCGGGGGGCCAAGGTCCGGCCGCGCCACGGGCGCGGCGTTCGCGGCTGAAACGCGCCACTGGCGCGTTTCCGAGACGCCGCTCACCCCCGCACCCCTTGCTCAAGGGGGTTTTCCACCCCCTTGAGGAACCCCCGAGGATATTTCTGGAACAAAGATAAAGGCGTGGCCCGTGGGTTGCGCCTTTCCCCTTACCAGGGCGTCGGATGGTCCGGGTGGCTTTGGCCGAAGACATTCTCCCGGTGCCAGCGCAGGTTGGCGGGATGGGGCCAGCATTGCGGATCGGCGGGCAGGCGGAGTTTGCCGCCGGGCTGGATCAGGCGGTCGGCGACCTCGGACGGGACCTTGTTGCGCGACACCAGGATCGTCAGATCCTCGGCAACGGACACGAGGCCCCGGTCGAACATCCAATGGAGGGTTCCCGACAGGGCCAGGCCGTTGCGAACGGAATCGCTGCCCTGGTGCTCGACCGGGCGGATATGCGCCGCCTGCACCTCGGGGCGGCCACCACCGTTCCGCAGGCGCAGGCCTGAAACGGCGCAGCGGTAATCATAGGCCTCCCTCACCTTGCGGCGGAACGCGACCTCGCGATAGGGACGACGGGTCAGGCGTTCGAGCACCGGGCGCTGGAAAGCCAGGGCGGGTTCGGCCAGGGCGACCTGCAAGGGGTCCCAGCGTTGGGCTTCGATCATCTCCAGATCCTCGGGCAGGCCGAGATCGACGATACGCGCAAAGTCGGCGTCGGATAGGCGGCGGACAGCAAGCTGGGTGGCGCCGCCGCGCCGGGGCGAGCCGTCGGTATCGGTCAGCGCGGTTTCGAGGGGACGGCCGTCGATGAGCCGGGGAACCTCGCGATCAAAGGGCAGGAAACTTCCCGGGGCGATCAGGGCGAGATAGCGACCCTCGGCGCCGGGCTTCGGGATGACCTGCTGAAGGCGTGCGGTCGCGAAATAGCCGCGGGGCCCGGCCTTGACGGGTTCGTAATAGATCACCCAATCGCCGACAGCCTCCTGCACCGCCTTCAGATAGGGGCGGGGGAAGTCATAGACGGAATCGGGCTCGTCGTCATAGATCGAGTCCGCCTTGTGCATCAGAACCAGCTTGACCATGGGCGAAGGGAATTCCATTCGCCCATGGCTGGCAAGTCCTAAGTCAGCCTCAGAGCGCGCGGAAACCGGCGTCGAGGGCGGAGAGGATCACCTGCGCGTCGGCCGAGGTCAGGACCAGCGGCGGGGAGAGGATGATGTTCGCGCCCGAGACGCGGACCATTGCCCCCGCCTGGTAGGCGGCGGTCTGGATCTTGCCCGCCACCGCCTTGTCGGGCGCGGCCTTGGTCGCGCGGTCCGAGACCAGCTCCAGCGCCAGCATCAGACCGTGCCCGCCCCGCACATCGCCGATCACCTCGTATGTCTCCTGCAGCGCCTTCAGCCCGGCGTAAAGTTCCTGCCCCCGCGCGGCGGCATTCTCGGCCACGTTCAGGCGCCGGGTCTCGGCCAGGCACGCCAGCGCGGCGGCGGCGCCGACCGGGTGGCCGGAATAGGTATAGCCATGGCCGATGGCGGCGCGGCCGGTCTCGTCCTTCTCGAAGACCTCGGCCACGTGGTCGGCGATCATCACCGCGCCGAAGGGGAAGTACCCGTTGGTGATGGCCTTGGCGGTGGCCATGAAATCGGGCTTCACCCCCCAGAGGCGCGAGCCGGACCAGGCGCCGGTGCGGCCGAAGGCGGTGATGACCTCGTCGGCAATGAGCAGGATGCCGTTCCGCCGGCAGATATCGGCCACGCCGGGCATGAAGCTCTCATGCGGCGGGATCACGCCCCCCGCACCGAGGATCGGCTCCATGATGAAGGCGGCGATGGTGGCGGCGCCCTGGAAGGCGATCTCGTCCTCGAGTTCCGCCAGGATCAGCTGCGCCAGCCGTGCCGGGTCGGTTTCGTTGAACGGGTTGCGATAGGGATAGGGGGCGGTGATGTGGTAGCAGCCGGGCAGCAGCGGCTCGTACATGGTGCGGAAATTGGCATTGCCATTGACCGAGGCGCCGCCGAAATGCGTCCCGTGATAGCCCTTCTTCAGGGACAGGAATTTCACCCGCCCGGGCTCGCCCTTGATCTTGTGGTACTGGCGGGCGAGGCGCAGCGCGGTCTCCACGCTGTCGCCGCCGCCTGAGGTGTAGAAGGCGCGGCTCAGCCCGTCGGGCGCGAAGAAATCCTTCAGCTCCTCGGCCAGTTCGATGACCTTGTCGTTCGAGGTGCCGCGGAAGATCGAGTAATAGGGCAGGGTATCGAGCTGCGCGGAAATCGCGTCCTTCACCGGCTGGCAGGAATAGCCGAGGTTGACGTTCCACAGGCCGCCCACGCCGTCCACGACCTGATGGCCGTCGATGTCGGTGATCCTGACGCCCTCGGCCGCGGTGACGATGGTCGGCGGGTTCTTGTGGTGATCGGCCGGATGGGTCATCGGATGCCACAGGTGGCGCGCGTTGTTGGCCTTGAGGAAATTCTCGTCCTTGGGCATCGGAAGCTCCTAATAGATGATGCGGTGATGGGCGGGAACCCGGCCGCCCAGACCCCGCGTCGCCTCGGCGGCGGCGGGGGCGAGGGCGGCGAGGATGCCGCGTTCATGGGGCTCGCTCACGCGCGAGGCGGGGGTGGCCACGGCCAGCGCCCCGCAGGCGAAACCGTCCGGGCCGAAGAGCGGCACGGCCAGGCCATAGACTTCGTCCTCGTAGGTCTGGTCGGCGACGGCAAAGCCGCGCGCGGCGGTGCGGGTCAGCATCGCGGCAAGGCTGTCGCGGGTCACGGGCGTGGTGCCGGTGATCGCGGACAGCTTGCGCCCCAGCACCCGGTCGCGCTGTTCGGGCCGGGCGAAGGCGGTGAAGGCGAGGCCCGAGGCGGTGGCATGGAGCGGCAGGGCCAGTCCCGGCTCGATATAGACGCGGTTGGCGCGGGTGGGCTCGACCACGCCGATATTGGCCAGATCCCGCCCCGACAACAGCGAGGCATGCGCGGTCTCGCCCGTGTCGCCCGCCAGCCGCTCCAGAATCGGGGTCAGCACGCGGGTGACCGGTTGCGCCGCCTCGCGCAGGCGGGCGAGGCGCAGGATTCCGGCGCCCAGACGCCAGCGCCGGTTCTCGGGGTTCTGCTCGACAAAGCCGCTTTCCGCCATGTCCTGCAGCATTCTGAGAACCGTCGCCTTGTCGATTCCCGAGAGCCGCGCGAGGTCGGACAGGCCGATCTCCGTCACCTTGTCGGTGAAGAAGTCCAGCAGTTTCAACGCTTTCTCGACTGTTCTCATGCAGGCCCCGCAAAGGGATCGGAAATCATTCATTGCGCTTGCAAGAAAAGTCTTGACCGAATCCACCCCGTCGCGCAAGCTAATTTTTGAAACGTCGGTGTAAATAATGAACCAACAAGGAGGCCAAGAATGAAAATGCGCGTTTCCCTTGCCCTTGCGGCAGTTCTGGCGGTGCAAGCCGGTGCGGCGCTTGCCGAGTATCCCGAGGGTCCGGTGACCTTCCTGGTGCCCTGGCCGCCCGGGGATCTGGAGGACGTGCTGACCCGCATGATCGCCGAGGATTTCCAGGCGGCCTATGGCCAGCCCGCGGCGGTGCTGAACCGGCCCGGCGGTGGCGGCGGTCCCTTCCCGGGCGCGGTCGAAGTCGCGACCTCGTCCGCCGACGGCTCGGTCATCGGCTCCTTCGTGATCGGTGTGCCGGTGGTGGGTCCGCAGATCGGCATTCCCGAGCTGAACCCGAACCCCTTCACCCCGGTCGGGATCTTCCTCACCTATCCCTTCGTGCTGGCGACCTCGGGCGATGCCGAGTTCCAGACCATGCAGGAACTGGCGGCCTATGCGCAGGATAACGAGGTGCTGCTGGGCCATTTCGGCGCCCAGCTGACGCCGACGCAGGTCAGCTTCGCCCTGGCGCATGAGATGGGTTTCGCCTGGGGCGCCGATGCCGCCTATGATGCGCTCGATTGCAACACGCTGGCCTCGGGCGACGTGGATGTGATCAACACCACCATCCAGCTGATCATGCCCTGCCTCGAGGATGTGACGATCCTGGCCGCGGTCACCGGCGAGCGTCTCCCGCTGGCGCCCGACGCGCCCACCGTGGGCGAACTCGCGCCCGATCTGGCAATCTCGCTCTGGAACGGGCTTTTCGTCCCGAACGGCACCCCGCAGGAGGTGATCGACCGCATCGCCGAGGTGGCACAAGCGACCATCGCCAGCGAGCGCGCCCAGACCTTCGCCGCCGAGACCGGGGCGCAGATCTATTGGCAGGACACCGCCGCCGCCACCGCCCAGATCGACGGTGATATCGCCACCATGGGGCGGATCGCCGAGATCACCGGCCAGTGACCCGATGGCCCCGGCGCAATCCGCCGGGGCCTTTTCCTGCGAGGGGCCCATGAGCGACGACAACGCGCACGACCTGTCCGACCTGACCCATCCGCCGCACCATCGCGCCGAAATCGTCTTTGCCGTGGCCTCGTTCCTGGTGGCGCTGCTGCTGGCCGCGCTCTGGTCGACCGAGACGCGATGGATCGACGGCCAGCCCTGGAGCCGCCAGCCCGGCCTCTGGCCGCTGATCGCCGTGGTGGGGATGCTGGTTTTCGGCGCGGGCGAATTGATCGCCTGCCTGATCCGCAACCTGCGCCGGGGCGGGGGCGATGTGGCGGCCGAACTGGGGCTCTGGCTCAGGGCCGGGGAATACGTCCTTTGGTTCATGGCCTATGTGCTGATCACGCCGCGGCTGGGCTATCTGCCGACGACGCTGGTCTTCACCACGCTTCTTGCGTTCCGGCTGGGCTATCGCGGCCACGTTCTGGCGCTGGCACCGCTGATGGGCCTGTTGATCGTCGTCGCCTTCAAGGCCTTTCTGGCCGTGCGTATCCCAGGGGGCGCGGTCTATGACCTGCTGCCGCAGGGCCTGCGCAACTTCCTTGTCCTCTATCTCTGAGGGGCTTCCGCCTTGGATACTTTCCTCTCTGCGCTGACCATCGTCTCGCGCTGGGACGTGATCGCGGCGCTGATCGCGGGGTCGGTCGGCGGCGTCATCATCGGCGCCATCCCGGGCGTCGGCCCGGCCGTCGCCATCGCCATCCTCCTGCCCGCGACCTTCGGCATGGAGCCGATCGTCGGCCTGACGCTGCTGCTGGGTATCTACGGATCGGCGCTGTTCGGCGGCTCGATCCCGTCGATCCTGATCAACACCCCCGGCACGCCGGTCAATGCGCTGACCACCTATGACGGCTTCCCGATGACCAAGCAGGGGCAGGCGCCGCGCGCGCTGGGCCTGAGCTTCGGCGCGTCCTTCTTCGGCGGGATCTTCGCGGTCATCGCCCTGGTGTTGCTGTCGCCGGTGCTGGCCCGGGTCGCGCCGATGTTCGGCTCGCGCGAGATCTTCCTCGCGGCCTTCCTGGGCTGCGTGCTGGTGGTCGTGGCGCATCGCGGGCAATCGCTGGCGGCGGGCGCGCTGTTGATGTTCGGCCTTTTCCTGAACACGATCGGGATGGAGGCCAACAATTACACCCGCCGCTTCACCCTCGACCTCAACTTCCTCGATCAGGGGGTCAATCTGATCGTCGTGGTGCTGGGCCTCTTCGCCGTGTCACAGGCCTTTGTCCTGCTGGCCGGCAAGGACGACATGGAGGCCGCGCCCGACATCAAGGGCAATGTCCTGGGCGGCGTGCTGGAGGTCTTCCGCCACAAGCGGGTCGCCACGGCGGGGTCCCTGTCGGGGACGATCATGGGGATCATCCCGGGGGTGGGCGAATTCACCTCGCAATTCCTCAGCTATTCCTACGCGCGGGCCACGTCGAAGGCCCCGGGGCTTTTCGGCAAGGGCAGCCCGGAGGGGCTGGTCGCCTCCGAATCCGCGAACAATTCCGTCCCGCCCGCCGCCATGGTGCCGCTGCTGGCGCTGGGTATCCCGGGCGAGGCGCTGACGGCGATGATGCTGTCCGTTTTCTACGTCCATAACGTCATCCCCGGTCCAACGCTGTTCCGCGACCATATGGATTTCGTGATGGCGCTCTATATCTGCCTGGCGCTGCTGAACATCCTGGCGCTGGCCTTCCTGCTGGTGGCGACCCGGCCCCTGCTGCGGGTGCTGGTGATCCCGAACCGGTTCCTGGGCATGATGATCCTGACGCTCAGCTTCGTCGGGATCTATTCGCTCAGGAATTCGGCCATCGACTGCATGCTGGCGGCGGCGTTCGGGCTGTTGGGCGTGGTGCTGAAGCGGCTGAACCTGCCGTTGGTGCCGATCATCCTGGGCATGGTGCTGGGCGGGATCATGGAAGAGAAGTTCCGCACCTCGCTTCCCCGCATCCGCTCGCTTTACAACTGGATCGACCGGCCGGTGGCGATGGTCATCTTCTGTCTCATCTGTATCGTATTGGCGCTGCACCTCTGGGGGCTGTGGCGGGACTGGAAAGGAAAACGCGATGGATCAGTCGAGCATTGACGCGCTGGCGGCGCAAAAGGTTGCGCCGCAAGGCCTGTTCATCGGGGGGCAGCGCATCGCGGCGACGGGCGGCGCGGTGATGGAGGTCACCTCGCCCATCGACGGGCGCAGGCTGACCGAGATCGCCGATGCCTCGGCCGCCGATGTGGACGCGGCGGTGCGGGCGGCGCGGCGGGCCTATGCCTCGGGCGTGTGGTCCCGCGCGGCGCCGGCCGAGCGCAAGAAGGTCCTGTTCCGCATCGCCGAGGCCATCGAGCGCGAGGCGCTGTCGCTGGCCGTCCTGGGCGTGAGGGACAACGGCACCGAGATTTCCATGGCGCTCAAGGCCGAACCGGGCAGCGCCGCCGGTACCTTCCGCTATTACGCCGAGGCGCTGGACAAGATCGGCGGCGAGATCGCGCCCACGGCGGGGAACGTGCTGGGCCTTGTCCATCGTGAGCCGGTGGGCGTGGTCGGCGCCATCGTGCCCTGGAACTTCCCGCTGATGATCGGCGCCTGGAAGATCGCGCCGGCTTTGGCGATGGGCAATTCGGTGGTGCTGAAACCCTCGGAAGTGGCCTCGCTGACCCTGCTGCGGCTGGCCGAGATCTGCGCGGAGTGCGGCTTGCCCGAAGGGGTGCTGAACGTCGTCACCGGCGCGGGGGCTGTCTCGGGCGAGGCGCTGGGCCTGCACCCCGATGTGGATGTGCTGGTCTTCACCGGCTCGGGCGGCGTCGGCCGCAGGCTTCTGGAATACAGCGCCCGCTCGAACCTCAAGCGGGTTTATCTCGAACTCGGCGGCAAATCCCCGAACGTGGTCTTTGCCGATGCACCGGACCTGCGCCAGGCGGCGAGGGTCAGCGCGGCAGGGATCTTCCGCAACTCGGGTCAGGTCTGCGTCGCGGGCTCGCGCATCCTCGTCGAACGCTCGGTGCATGAGGAATTCGCGGCGATGCTGGCCGAGGAAGCCCGGGCCATGAAGATCGGCAACCCTCTGAAGCTGGATACGCAGGCCGGGGCCATCGCCTCGGAAGCGCAACTCGCCCGGGTCCAGCATTACGTCGAGAAGGCGCATGAGGAAGGCGGCGCGCTGCGCACCGGCGGCGAACGGATCCTGACCGAGACCGGCGGCAGCTATTACGCGCCCACGGTCTTTGACAACGTGACCCCGGAGATGACGCTGGCCCGGGAAGAGGTCTTCGGTCCCGTCGCGGCGGTAACCCCCTTCGGTACCGAGGACGAGGCGGTGCGCATGGCCAATGGCACCGATTTCGGCCTCGCTTCGGCCGTATGGACCGGCAACCTCAGCCGCGCGCATCGCATGGTGCGGGCCATCGACGCGGGCGTGGTCCACGTCAACACCTATGGCGGTGCGGACAATACCGTGCCGCTGGGCGGGCATCGCCAATCCGGCAACGGGCATGACAAGTCCCTGCACGCGCTGGAGAAATATGTGAACCTCAAGACCGCCTGGATCCAGCTGTGACCGAAAGCCTGATCGAACGCCGCGCCCGCCTGCTGGGCCCCAACATGAGCACCTTCTACGACGAACCCGTGCATCTGGTGCGCGGGCAGGGGGTGCATCTGTGGGATTCCGAGGGGCGGCAATACCTCGATTGCTACAACAACGTGCCGCATGTCGGGCATTGCCATCCCAAGGTGGTCGAGGCGATCTGCCAGCAGGCCGGGACGCTGAACACGCACACGCGCTATCTGCACGAGGGGATTCTGGATTACGTCGAGGCGCTGGTCGCGACCTTCGACGCGTCCTTCGACACGGCGCTGATGTGCTGCACCGGGTCCGAGGCGAATGATGTGGCGCTGCGCATGGCGCAGGCGCTGACCGGCAAGACCGGGGTGATTGCCACCGACCACACCTATCACGGCAACACGACCGCCGTGCACCAGCTCAGCCAGACCAACCCGCCGCCCGGTGGCTATTGGGACTCGGTCCGCTTCGTCCCGGCGCCGGACAGCTACCGGCCGCTCGGCGGTGTCCCGGGCATGGCCCATGCCCAGGCCTTCGCCGCCAAGGTGCAGGAGCAGATCGACGCCTTGGAGGCCGCGGGGCATGGCTTCTCCTCGCTGATCCTCTGCCCCTTCTTCGCCAATGAGGGCTTCCCCGACCTGCCGCAGGGCTGGCTCGACCCGGTGCAGGCGGTCGTCCGCAAGGCTGGGGGTGTCATCATCGCCGACGAGGTGCAGCCGGGCTTCGGCCGGGTCGGGACGCATTTCTGGGGGCACCAGAAGATCGGCCTCAAGCCCGACATCGTGACCATGGGCAAGCCGATGGCCAACGGCCACCCGGTCGCCGCCGTGGTCGCGCCCGCGGCCACGATGAAGGCCTTCCGTGAGCGATTCCGCTATTTCAACACCTTCGGCGGCAACCCGGTCAGCGCCGCTGCCGCGCTCGCCACCCTGCGCGTCGTGCAGGAGGAGGGGTTGCAGGAAAACGCCCGCCTGGTCGGCGAGTATGCCCGTGACGGGCTGCGGGAGCTTGCCACGCGGCATGAGTGCATTGGCGATGTGCGGGGCTCGGGCCTGTTCTTCGGGGCCGAGATGGTGCTCGACCGGGGCACCAAGGAACCCGCCACCGCCTTCACCAAACGCGTCGCCAACGCGATGCGGCAGCAGGGCATCCTGCTGAATTTCCTCGGCATTCATTACAACGTGCTGAAGATCCGCCCGCCGCTGCCCTTCTCGCGCGACAATGCCGACCAGCTGATCGAGACGCTGGACCGGGTGCTGGCCGAGACGCCGCTGGCATGAGCGGCCCCGCCCAACAAGCTGCCGCCCTCTGGGGGCTGAACCCGGCACAGGTCACTCTGGTTGCCAGGCGCGAGAACGAGGTCTGGCGCGCCGAGGGGCCGGGCGGGCCCTATGCGCTCCGCCTGCACCGCCCCGGCTACCGCACGCAAGCCGAGCTGCAATCGGAACTCGACTGGATGGCGATGCTGGCCGCGGGCGGGCTGACCGTCCCGCGCCCGACCCCCTCGCGGTCCGGGCGGCTGGTCGAGGTCATCGGCGATACGGCCGTCGATCTGCTGACCTGGATGCCCGGCCGGATGGTCGGCGCCCAGGGCGCGCTGGACGGGATCGCCGACCGCGAGGGGCATATGCGCCGCCTCGGCGCGCTGCTGGCCCGGCTGCATGACCTCTCCGACGCCTGGACGCCGCCCGAGGGCTTCACACGCCCGCGCTGGGACCGGCCCGGGCTGCTGGGTCAGGCGCCGCTCTGGGGGCCGTTCTGGGAGAACCCCGACCTGACCCAGACCCAGCGCGAGACCCTGCTGCGAGTGCAGGCGACGGCCGACCGCGACCTTGCGGCGCGGGAGGCCGGGCTGGATTACGGCCTGATCCACGCCGATGCGATCACCGAGAATGTCATGGTCGATGGCGACAGGCTGGTGCTGATCGATTTCGACGATGGCGGCTGGGGGTTTCGGGATTTCGACCTCGCCACTGTGCTAATGCGCCAGCTTTCCGCGCCCGATTACCCCGCGCTGAGGGCCGCCCTGCTGGAAGGCTACGCCTCCCGCCGCCCGGTCGATCCGCAGGCGCTGGACCTGCTGCTGCTGTGCCGGGCGCTGACCTATCTGGGCTGGATCATCCCGCGACGCGGCGAACCGGGGGGCGAGGAACGCTCGCGCCGGGCCGTCGCCACGGCGATGCCGCTGGCCGAAACCTATCTGGAGGAGAAACATGGCTGACCGCACCATCCTGATCGTTGGCACCTATGACACCAAGCAGGACGAGCTGGGCTATCTGGCGCAGGTGATCCGGGCGCAGGGCGGCGGCGTGCTGACCATGGATGTGAGCGTGCTGGGCGATCCCGCCCTGCCCACCGATTACTCCAAGCATCAGGTGGCCGAGGCCGGCGGATCCTCCATCGCCGAGGCCATCGCCGGCGAGGACGAGAACCTCGCCATGCAGATCATGGCCCGGGGCTCGGCGGCGCTGGCCAAGCGCTTGCAGGCCGAGGGGGCCTTTGACGGGGTGATCGTGCTGGGCGGCTCGATGGGGACCGATCTGGCGCTCGACCTCTGCGCGGCGCTGCCCCTGGGGGTGCCGAAATACATCGTCTCGACGGTCAGCTTCTCGCCGATGATCCCGACCGAGCGGTTGGCGGCGGATGTGCAGATGATCCTCTGGGCCGGCGGACTCTATGGGCTGAACTCGGTCTGCAAGGCGTCCCTGTCCCAAGCCGCGGGCGCCGTGCTGGGCGCGGCGCGGGCGGTGGAGAAGCCGGTCAGGGACCGGCCGCTGATTGGCATGACCTCCTTCGGCAAGACCGTGCTCAGGTACATGGTGACGCTGAAACCGGCGCTGGAGGCGCGGGGCTACGAGGTCGCGGTATTCCACGCCACCGGCATGGGTGGCCGGGCCTTCGAAGCGCTGGCCGCCGAGGGCGCTTTCGCCGCGGTCCTCGATTTCGCCCCGCAGGAGGTGGCGAACCATCTGCACGGTTCGGCCATCTCGGCGGGACCGGACCGGCTGACGGCTGCGGGCAGGGCAGGCGTGCCGCAACTGGTGTCCATCGGCTGCTATGACCTGATCGACCTGGTGGGCTGGCACGACCGGCCCGAGGCCCTGCGCGACCGCCCGGCCCATGCCCACAACCGGCTCATCACCTCTGTCGTCATGACGGCCGAGGAGCGGCGGGGCATGGCCAAGGCGCTGTGCGACCGGCTGGCCCAGGCCAAGGGGCCGGTCGTCTTCCTGCTGCCCCTCAAAGGCGGCAACGAATGGGACCGCGAGGGCGGGCCGCTGAGCGATCCCGAGGCGCTGGCGGCCTTCATCGACGCCATGCGCGCCGAATGCCCGGGCAATGTCACGCTGGTGGAACTCGACGCGCATATCAACGACCCGGAATTTTCCGAGGCCGCCTTGCAGGTGGTCGATGGCTGGATCGCGGCGGGGCTGCTGCCCGCCGCTTAATCGTTCAGCTTGTCGAGCCGCGCGCGGACGCTGAGCCCGTGCGCCTGCAGGCTCTCGCTGGTGGCCAGCGTCTCGGCGGCGGGGCCGATGGCGCGCAGGGCCTCGGGCGTCATTTTGGCCAGCGTCGTGCGCTTCATGAAATCGAGAACGCTGAGGCCGGACGAGAAGCGCGCCGAACGGGCCGTCGGCAGGACGTGGTTCGGGCCGCCGACGTAATCGCCGATCGCCTCGGGCGTCCAATGGCCGAGGAACACGGCGCCGGCGTGGCGGATGCTGTCCAGCAGCGCCTCGGGGTCGTCGACGCAAAGCTCCAGATGCTCGGGCGCGACGCGGTTCGACAGGTCCGCCGCCTGCTCCAGCGTCTCGCAGACCACCACCGCGCCGTAATCGCGCCACGAGGCCCCGGCGATCTCGCGCCGCTCCAGCACCGCGAGGTGACGGTCCACCGCCGCCATCACCGCCTCGGCCTCGGCCTGCGAGGTGGTGATGAGGATGGATTGCGCGACCTGATCGTGTTCCGCCTGGCTGAGTAGATCGAGCGCGATCCAGTCAGGGTCGCCCGTACCGTCGCCGATCACCAGAATCTCGGACGGGCCCGCGATCATGTCGATGCCGACCTTGCCGAAGACCCGGCGCTTGGCCGCCGCCACGAAGGCATTGCCCGGGCCGGTGATCTTGTCCACCGGCGCGATGGTCGCCGTGCCATAGGCCAGCGCCGCAATCGCCTGCGCCCCACCAATGCGATAGATCGTGTCGACGCCCGAAATCGCCGCCGCCAGCACCACCAGTGGGTTGACCGCGCCGCCCGGGGTCGGGCAGGCGATGACCAGCCGTTCCACCCCCGCCACCTTGGCCGGAATCGCGTTCATCAGGACCGAGGACGGGTAGGAGGCCAGGCCCCCCGGCACATAGAGCCCGGCAGCCGCGACCGCCGACCAGCGCCAGCCCAGCGAGGCGCCCGAGGCATCCTGCCACCGCGCATCCTCGGGCTTCTGGCGCTCGTGATAGGCGCGGATGCGGTCGGCCGCGAGTTCCAGCGCCTCGCGTTCGGCGGGCGGGACCTGGGCGCAATAGGCCGCGATCTCGGCGGGGGAAAAGGCCAGCGTCTCGGGCGTCAGGTCCAGCCGGTCGAAGCGCTGGGTCAGCTCGATCACCGCCGCGTCGCCCCGGGCGCGCACCTCGGCGATGATCCCGGCGACAATGGCGTCAACGTCCGGGGAATCCTCGCGCTTCATGCCCAGAAGATGGATGAATTCCGCCTCGAAACCGGCGTCTCGGGTGTTCAGAACCTGCGGCATGGCGTTCTCCTGCGTCATGCCGCGGGATAGGCGAAGCCGGCCGCGGGGTAAAGTGCCTATCCCCGCGGCGCTTTCGCTCAGCCGCCGATGCGCAGGACCTCGTTGCGGCCGTTCTTGACGTAGCGCACTTCGCTGTCGCCGATGGCCGCGACCTGCCCGCCGTCCAGCCGGTCGCCGACCTGCACCCGGACGACGCGGCCCGAGGACAGGCGCACCAAGGCGCGGCGGGAATTCGGCGTGCCGAAGACGCCGATCAGGTTGATCCGGTTGAGGCGGATCGCGTTCTCTTCCGTCGCCTGGCGCGAGACCGAGGCCGAGGTCGGGATCGAGGGTTCGGCGCGGGCGACGGCCGGCGCCGGTTCACCGGCCTGATCCTCGGCATCGGTGTTGTTGTTGGCCACCGGGGCGGCGGCAGCGCGGGCGGCCGCGGCGGCGGCGAGGATGGCGCGGGCGCGTTCGGCCAGATCGTTCGGGCGGGCGCCGGGTACCGGCGATTCGGCCACGGCCTCGGGCGTGGCGCCCGTCAGGTCGATTTCCGGTGCGGATTCGGGCGGCGGGACCAGATCGGTCGGACGGCGCTGCGGGCGCAGCGAGGCCAGCGCCACGCCGCCGGGCGTCACGGCTTCCAGCGCCGCCAGTTCGACCGCGGCGCCGCCGGCGTCACCGCCGCGGGTGGCGGCCGCGTCATCGACCAGCCCGGTGGTCGAGGCGGCACCGGCCAGAACCGCCGGATCGGCGCTTGCGGCGGCAATCGCGGTCGGGCTGGCGGCGGCCGGGTCGAGCAGCTGCGTCTGGTCGCCCTCGGTCGCCTGACGCTCGGCTTCAAGCTGCTCGCCGATCTGGCGCACGCGGTCGGGGCGCGGCAGGGGGCGGGCACCGGCCAGCGCCGGATCGGCGCGGGGCGTGTCATCGGCCACGACCGGGGCCTCGGCCGCCGGATCCTCGCCCACCGCTTCGGCAATGGCGCTTTCGATGGCGGCGGCAACGGGCGGGGTCGCTTCGACCGGCGCCGGGGGGGCTTCGGCGGCGGCTTCGGGCGCGGCCTCAGGGGCGGGCGGCGGCGCGATGGAAGCCGGGCGTGGGGCCGGCACCGCATCGGGCCGGCGGGCGAAGACGGTCACGCCCGAGGGCGTCAGCGCCCCTTCCGGCGTCGCCTCAACCAGCCCGCGGCTGTCGAAGGTGAATTCCGTCCCGAAGGGCGGCGGCGGCGGCGGCGCGGCGAAGCTGACCTCGGCGCCCGCGGGCACCTGGAAGCCGCTGGGCAGGCTCAGGCGGGTGGCGGCGGATTCGGCCGGGGCGACCTGCGGCGAGTCGCTGGTTCCGGCCAGCTGCGCCTCGTTGCCCGAGGTTGCGGCCTCGGGGCTCGCGGCTGGGGCCTCGGCGGTTTCGGCGGCGACGGCGGGCGTCTCGGCCGGTGTCTCGGCGGGCAGCGCCTGGGTCGGCAGCGTCTCGTTCAGCGCTTCCTGGACCAGGGTTTCCAGCATCTGATCGGGGTCGGGTGCCGGGGCGCTGGCGGTTTCCTGCGGCGCGCTGTCGGGCTCGGGCTCGACGGCGGCGGTTTCGGGCGCTGCCGCCTCGGGCGCGGCGGGGGCGGGGGCGGTCAGGGCCGCCGGGGCCTCGGCCGTGCCGGTGGTGGTGGCCAGTTCGGTCGGGGCCTCGATCGCGGGCAGGGCACCCGTTTCGACCGCGGTGCTGCCGGTGCCGGCCAGCTGAACGTCGTCGTCCGAACCGTTGAAATAGAGCGCCCAGACACCGACCGCGACCGCCAGCAGAAGCGCGCCACCCGCAGCCATCAGGCCGCGGCGGGCCAGGCTGGGTTCGCTGCGCTGCATGCCGCGCGCGCCGAAGATGGTCATTGCCTCGGCTTCGCGTTCCTTGTCGCGGTCATTGACCGGCGGGCGCGAGGCGGCGGCGAGGGGGTCCGCCCCCAGCCCGCCACGTGGCGCGGCACGATCAAGCGGCGGCGTGGGCGGGGTGGGTGCGGTCGGCGGCGGGGTCAGGGGCGCGGCCGGGGCGGCGGGATCGCGGCGCAGGGTCGTCGCCTTGCTGCGGGCGGTCTGCGCGGCGGCGCTGGCCCCGGCGAAAGCGGTCTTGGCCCCGGCGCGGGCCCGTTCCAGCATGCGCTGCGCCGCACCCGGCGCGGGCTCGCCTCGGGCGCCAGGCAGCACGGCGATCCGGCCCCCGGGATTGGCGCCGGCGCTGCCGGCATCGGTCTTGGGTCCGGCCGAGGGTACGACGGCCACGGGCGGCGCGGCCTTGCGGCGCGAGGAGAAGGACGGCGCTTCGGCGTCCGGCTTGGCCTCGGCCTCGGGTTTGGCGGCCGGGGGCGTCGTCGCCGCCGTCTTGGGCGCGGGGACCGTCACCGGCGGGACCGGCGCGGGGCCTGCAGCCGCGGGACGCAGCGGAGGAATGGCGGCAACGGCCTTCTCGGCGAGCGGTTCGGCTGGCGAGATGGCGGGCGGCGCCGTCTGGGCGTCAGCCTTGGCCGAAGCGGCCTGTTCGCGGCGCAGGCGGTTGCCCATGCGCCGCACCAGATTGCCAACGCGCGACGTCCCCTCGGAGGCGCCCGGATCGACCGGGAAACCCTGCGGGATCGGCGGCACAGCCCCGGTGCGCAGCACCGGGGCGGGCGCGCGCGATTCAGGCGTCATCGGCGCGACGCGCGGATTGAGCGCCCGGGCCGAGGCCGCCTCGGCGCCGATATCGCCCGCGGGAACCGGTGCCGGTCGCGGGGCGGCGGGTTTCGGGGCTTCGACCTTGGGCGGCTCGACCTTGGGCGGTTCTGCCTTGGGGGCCGGGGCCTTTGCTGCCTCGACTTTGGGGGCCTCGACCTTCGGTGCTTCCGCCTTGGGCGCAGGCGCCGGTTTCGGCGGCTCGGCCCGGCGCGGGGCGACGATGCGCATCGCCTCGGCATCGGGCTGCACGTGATCGCCCGCGCGCAAGAGCGTCGGCGCCACCATGGTTTCGCCGAAGAAGGGTTCGCCCAGGAATTGCCCGGTCTCGGGATGGGCCACGAAACTCACCGGGTTGAAGCCATAGCCTTCGGCAAAGGTCTCGGCCTCGATCAGCGTCTCGCGGGCGCAGATCACGACCAGCGCGTGATCCTCCTCGACCGACCAGTCATAGGCCAGCTCGTCGATGCCGTAAGGCGTGAGGCGCTCGACCTCGGCCTCGATCTGGTAGCGGCGCGCCTCGTCCGTCGGCCCGGGGGCCGAGACGGTGGCATAGCGCAATTCGCTTTCGGGCAGCACGAGCTTGGTGCGGATCCCCTCAGGCTCCAGCGTCCGGGCCTGTTGGACCAGCGCGGCGCAGGCGGAGGCGATATCGTCCCCGTCAAAGGAGACAGACCCGACAGGCGCCCAGCCAGCCGGGACCCGGTGCAACAGCTCGGCGCCGTCGTTCGACAGTTTCAGGGCAAAATTCGGTTTCATGCCGCGCGTTTATCACAGCCAACGGGGATCAGCCGAGTCACCGACTCGTGCATCTTCCTCCGTATAGCAGGATTCCGCCGAATGAAAGAAAAAGCCCGGCGGTGGTGCCGCCGAGCCACAGAAAGTCAAGGAATTGTGTGCGCGAGGGGTCAGGCCGAGGCCTTGGCCAGCGCCTGATCGAGGTCGGCGATGATGTCATCCGCGTTCTCGATCCCGATCGACAGCCGCACCAGATTGGGCGCCGCCCCCGCCGCTTTCTGCTGCTCGGGCGTCAGCTGGCGGTGGGTGGTCGAGGCCGAATGGATGACCAGACTGCGCGCATCGCCCAGGTTCGCCACATGGCTGAAGAGCTCAAGCGAGTCGACCAGCTTGACGCAGGCCTCGTAGCCGCCCTTCAGTGCCACGGTGAAGAGGGCACCCGCGCCCTTGGGCAGCAGCCGCTGGGCCCGTTCCTTGTAGGGCGAGCTGTCGAGACCGGGATAGGTCACGGCCTCGACCGCCGGGTGCTTCTCCAGCCAGGCGGCGACCTTCTGCGCGTTGGCGACATGCTTGTCCATGCGCAGGCTCAGCGTCTCGATCCCCATCAGCGTGTAATGCGCCGCCTGCGGGTTCATCGTCATCCCGAGGTCACGCAGGCCGATGGCAATGCCGAAGAACGTATAGGCCAGCGCGCCGAAGGTCTCGTGGAACTTCAGGCCGTGATAGGCGGGTTCGGGTTCCGACAGCGACGGGAACTTGCCGTTCGACCAGTTGAACTTGCCCGAATCGATGATCGCGCCGCCCGTGACCGTGCCGTTGCCGGTCAGGTATTTGGTGGTCGAATGGACGACCAGCGTGGCCCCCATCTCGATGGGCTTCGCCAGATAGGGCGTCGCGGTGGTGTTGTCGACGACCAGCGGGATCCCGTGCTTGTCGGCGATCTTGGCCAGCGCCGGGATGTCGGTGACATAGCCGCCGGGGTTGGCGATCGTCTCGCAGAAGATGGCGCGGGTGTTTTCGTCAATCGCGGCCTCGACCGCGGCCAGGTCATCGGTGTCGACGAAATTGGTGGACCAGCCGAAGCGTTTGAAGACCTGCGTGAACTGGGTGATCGTGCCGCCATAGAGGCGGGTGGACGACACGATGTTCTTGCCCGGCCCCATCAGCGGATAAAGCGCCATGATCTGCGCCGCATGGCCCGAGGAGGTGCAGATCGCGCCGACACCCCCCTCCAGCGCCGCCAGCCGCTCGCCCAGCGCGGCGACGGTCGGGTTGGTCAGGCGGGAATAGATGTAGCCGACCTCTTGCAGGTTGAAGAGGGCGGCGGCGTGGTCGGCATCGCGGAACACATAGGCGGTGGTCTGGTAGATCGGCACCTGCCGCGCGCCGGTCGCCGGATCGGGGCGGGCACCTGCGTGGATCTGGAGCGTGTCGAAGCCGAATTCGGTCATGGAATCCCCCCTGAGGAACTGTCCTGAGAAACTGGCGCGACGCTAGAGGATCGCAGGACGGCAGGCAACAGCGCGGCGGCGCGCGGTCCGGGCGCAGGGGCGGAAAGCGTTCCGCCTCCGGCCGTTCTGCGGCGGCTTCCGGCGGGCGGGGCCGCCGCCTGGCGGGAAAGCGTTCCACGGGCGGCCATGCTGTCGGGCGGCGGTTTTTTCGTCGGTCCTGGGCGGACGAGGAAAAACGCCCCGGAGCGAACTCCGGGGCGCGGTGAGACTGAAAAGGGATAGAATAAGTTTAGGTGATGAAAGCCGGGAGGCTCGGGTCTGAAAGTGGCTCTTGCAAAGGCGGTGCGGGCGGGCCGCTTGAATGCCCGTAGGTCGTGGACCACAGGCAAGCGGTTCAAAGATTTTCGCGGTCTCGGCGATTTTTCTTCCGGGGTGGTCACGGGGGGCCTTCCGACCGTCCGCTCAGGGCCACCTGGCCCGTTGTGGTAGGGTCTTGCCGAGGGCGCCAAGTTGGCAGCTGCCGTGCCGCAGCATCTCGCTCGCAGCCCCGCGCCGCCGTGGGAACCATCCTTCAGGCTTGTCGGTTCTTGCCCGAAAGGAGGACGTCATGGAACTGGAACAAGAGCTTTTCACGATTGAGGAAGGCTTCTGGCTGTCAGGGCGGGCGCATTTTTTGGCGCACCTCGATGCCAGTTGCCTCCTTGCCTTTCCTCAGGCCGGAGAAATGCAGGGTGTTCAGACGCGTGAGAACGTCGCAAGAACAGCAACGTCAGAGAACAGGTGGAAAGATCTGCGAATGACGGATCGCAGTCTTCTTCGGCCCTCCGCGGAATTGGCAATAATCAGCTACCGTGCCGATGTGATCAGAGCTGATGGCGAACCCTATGCAGCATTGATCGGGTCAGCGTACATCCGGCGGGATGAGGGGTGGAAGCTGGCGTTCCATCAACATTCGCCGCTGTGACGACAACGCCGGATTGTCCGGCAACTGACCGGCCTGCGTCAGGCCTCGGCCCGACCTGAAAAAAGCCCCGGAGCGAACTCCGGGGCAGGGTTGGGACAGGGACGAGGGATACAGAGGTCAGAGCGGAACGAGGGAAATCGGGCTGGCGGGCAGCGGGCTTCCGACCTCGGGGACAGTATCGCATCGTGACCATGGGTCGGATCGGCCCGGGGAACGGTTCAAACGTTTCACCGAATTTTTCGCAAAAACGCCGGACAGGGGGCGGAAAAAGCTGGGGCCGCGCGGGATTGCCCCGGCGCGGCCCCTGATCTGCGGGCAAAGGCTGCCTCAGCAGCCGTTCGAACACACCAGCCCGTAGCCGAAATCCGTGTTGCGGCTGCCCGGCCCCAGGGGCTCGACCCCTTGACGAAGGGCGGCGCGCACCGCTTCGGCCGACCCGCGCCCCTGCGCCATGAGGCGGGCGGCCAGCGCGGTGACGATGGGCGCGGCAAATGAGGTGCCGCTGACATAGCGCGCGCCCCGGGCCTGCGCCGCGTAGATGTCGACGCCGGGTGCCGCGAATTCCAGCTCGGCCCCGGTATTGGCCATGCGGAAACGGTGCCGCGCGGCATCGACGGCGGTGACGGCGATCACCTCGGGCGCGGCGGCGGGCCAGGCCACGACCGGGCGACGCTCGTTGCCCGAGGCGCCGACCATCACCACGCCCCGCGCCGCGGCGGCGGCGATGGCCCGGCCCAGCGCCTCGTTCGGCGGGCCGGCCAGCGAGAAGTTGATCAGCCGCACGCCATTGGCCACCAGCCGGTCGATGGCGGCGGCGATGCGCTCGACATTGGCCTCGGGCTCTTCCTCGGTCTCGGCAAAGACCGAGATCGCGTGCAGCCTCGCGCCCCGCGCGAAGCCCGACAGCAGGCCCGAGGGATCCTCGCCGACCAAGAGCACCGCCACGGCGGTTCCGTGGTTGGAAGCCGGCACGCGGTTGCTCTGGGCTATGGTCTCATAGGTGACGTTGACGCCGCGCAGCGCCGGATGCTCGGTGTTCACGGGGCCGTCGATCATGCCGATGGTAATGCCGCCAGCGACGCTGCAGCGCCCGGGTCCGGCATCGCCGATCAGCTGCGGCGCATAGACCCGCGGGCCGCTGGCCGATTGCGCCATGTAATAGATGTGATTCCAGGACAGCGAGGAATTGGGCGCGAGGGCCGCGATGGCCTCGGTCGCCCGCTGGCGCGCTGCCTCGGTGGGGAAATAGGCGATCTGCTGCACCGCGCCGAGGGCGCCCAGATCGCCGCGCCGGTCGATCGTGCCGCCGTTCTCGACGATGATCCGGCGCACGGCCTCTTCCTCGCCGGGCGGGCCGATGACGATCCATTCGTAACGCCCGCCATCGCCGGTCTGGACACGCGGCGCGCGGCCTTGGCCGGGGGTGAGGAAGGGCTGGGTTTCCGGGCCCGAAGGATCGTCATGATAATAGCCGTTGCCCGGCGGATAGCCGGTTTCCTGCGCCAGAGCCGCCGGCGCTGCAAAAAGCGCGGCGGCGGTCAAAATGGACCTGGCAACAATCTTGAAATCAGTTTTCGGCATTCTCCACACTTTCTACGATGGTCCGCGCCGCACGCAGCGCCGCGGTCGCGGTGTCCAGATCGCCCCCGTCGAGGACGTCCAGCCGGTAAAGGCCCAGCGCCGAGGGGCCGGACACGATTTCCAGATCGGCGCCGACCAGCAGGTCGCGGATCTGCACCTCGGGTGTGTCGGGGGCGAAGCTGACGACCAGCGCGCCCGGCGCGCTGGCCCCGGCCAGCACATAGCCCTCGCCCTGCGGCGCGCCGCCGGTGGTTGGCAGGTAGGTCTGCACCACCAGCGCCAGCACGGCCACGGCGGCGGCGGCCTGCCACATCCAGGTCCGCGAGCGCAGCGTCACCACCTTGGTCTCGGCGCTGGCCGGGGCGGCGGTATCGCGGTTCACGTCGCGCATCAGCCGGGCCAGCCCGAACTCGCCGGGGGTGCGGAACTCCTCGGCCTGCATCTCGGCGCGGATCACGGCCAGCGCATCGCGCTCGGCGGCCAGCAGGTCGTCCTCGGCCAGCAGCGCCTCCATCTCGGCCATTTCGGCCGGCGACAGGGTGCCGTTCACCAGGAAGGCCAGGTCCAGTTCCATCTCGTCGCGGGAACGGGTCATGCCACAGCCCTCCCCTTGATGCGGCCCGAGAGGCAATGCAGCAGCAGTTTCTTGGCGTGGTGCAGGCGCGACTTGATCGTGCCCTCGGGGACACCCGCGATCTCGGCGATCTCGGCGCAGGTCATGTCCTCGTAGAAGGCCAGCGAGACGGCGCTGCGATGGTCGTCGGACAGCGTGCCCATGCAAAAGCGCAGATGCTCCGCTTCCTGCTTGGCCGCATAGCCCGCATCCGCCGCCTCGGCGACATCGCCGGTTTCGGGCACTTCATCCGTGACGGTCACGCGGCTGCGCTTGCGATGCGCGTCGATGACCTTGCGATAGGCGATTCCGAAAATCCAGGTTCGCACTTGGCTTCTCCCCTCGAAGCTGGCGGCAACGCGCCAGATGTCCATGAAGACTTCGTGGAGTATGTCGGCCGCCTCGTGCGGATCGTTCAATCGCGAGACAATGAATTTGTAGACCGGCCGCTCATAGGCGCGATAGAGCGCGGCAAGGGCCTGCTTGTCCCCCTTGCCCACCTGCTGAACCAGAAAATGATGGTTCTCCGTCATTGTCCAACGCGCCTTGAGTCAACGCGCCGGACGCTACACCATCACCCGCCCTGAGGGAAGCGGCTCGGCCGCTCACCCCTGCGCGAAGGTTGTGCGAACGCGGCCGAAACTGCCGAAGTCGGCATCGAAAACGCTGCCCGGCGGCGCTTCGACCGGCCGGATGAACGAGCCCGAGAGAACCACCTCGCCCGCCGCCAGCCCCTGCCCGTACCGCGCGAGTCGCTCGACCAGCCAGACGATGCCGGTGACCGGATCGTCCAGCACTCCGGCGCCGAGGCCGGTTTCCTCGACCACCCCGTCGCGCTTGAGGATGGCACCCGCCCAGCGCAGGTCCAGCGCGTCCGGCGCGTGGCGCTGGGCGCCCAGCACGATGCCCGCATTCGCCGCATTGTCGCTGATCGTGTCGGTGACGACCCGCGGCTTGCCGCTGGCGGGGTCCGCGCGCAGGATGCGGGTATCGAGGATCTCGAGCGCGGGCGCCACGGCCTCGGTCGCGGCCAGCACCTGCGCGCGGGTGATGCCCTCACCCCGAAGCGGCGATTTCAGCAGAAAAGCGATCTCGGCCTCGATCCGGGGCTGGATGAAGCGCCCGGCGGGGATTTCGGCGCCGTCCTCGAACAGCATGTCGTCGAACAGGACGCCCGAATCCGGCGTGTCGATCTTCAGCGCATCCTGCATGGCGCGGCTGGTCAGGCCGATCTTCCAGCCGATCACCCGCCGCCCGGCGGCCTTCTTGCGCTGAACGAGCGCGGCCTGCACGGCATAGGCATCGTCCAACGTCATCCCGGGATGGGCGAGCGACAGAAGGCCGATCTGCCGCCCCGTCGCTTCGGCCTGAAAGAGCGCCTCGGCGGCGGCCTCGTGGTCTTGCGGTGTCATTCGTCGGCCACCCCGTTCCTGAGGATGCCGATGCCCTCGACCTCCACCTCGACCACATCGCCCGGCACCAGGTATTTCGGCGGATCGAATCGCGCGCCCGCCCCGGTCGGCGTGCCGGTGACGATGATGTCGCCGGGGGCCAGGGTGGTGAAGGTCGAGATATAGGCGATCTCTTCGCGGATGGGGAACATCATGCGCGCCAGCACATCGTCCTGCCGCACCTCGCCATTGACCCGGGTGACGATCCGCGCCTGATCCAGCTGCGCCGGATCCTCGAACGCCACCATCCAGGGCCCGATGGCGCCCGAGCGGTCCCAGTTCTTGCCCTGCGTCACGTTGAATTTCGCATGCCGCACCCAGTCGCGGATCGTGCCCTCGTTGCAGAGCGTGAGCCCGGCGATATGGTCATAGGCGTCCTCGGCCCGGATCCGCCGACCGCCCTTGCCGATCACCACCGCCACCTCGCCCTCGTAATCGAGCGTCTGGTTCTCGGGCGGGCGGATCAGCGGCTGGCCGTGGCCGGTGAAAGAGCGGGCGAAGCGGGGGAAGAGCGACATGTACTTCGGCTGCGCCGTGCCATCCTTGTATTCGGCGTTCCGGTCGGGAAAGTTCACGCCGACGCAGAGGATCTTCTCCGCATCGGGCACCGGGATTGAAAAAGTGAAACTCCCCTCGGGATGCGTCACCGCCCGCCCCTCGGCCGCCCGGGCCAGATCGCCCAGCCCCCCGGCAGCGATGACCGCCCTCAGCGTCGGCCAATGCGGGAAGTCATCCGACAGCGCGATGACGCCGCCCTCCACGACCACGCCGTAAACTTGCCGCCCCCCGGCCTCGATGGTCGCGAACCGTGTTTTCATCTTTGCGCTCCAAATATCCTCGGGTGGATTTTCAAGGAGGGTGGAAAACCCTCCTTGAAGCAGGGGGTGCGGGGGGCGGCAGCCCCCCGCCTCTCACGGGGCGATGATCGGCTGCGCCGTCAACAGCGACTCCACCATCTCCGCCCCCTCGAACACCGACCCTTCCTCGAACCAGGATTTCGGCGCCGGCGCGCCCCAGAGGGTCTGGCGCTGCGGGTCCTTCAGGTCCCAGCGGATCGGCTCCAGATCGGGATCGACCGTCTGGTAATCCGAGCAATAGATCTCGATCCGGTGCCCGTCCGGGTCGCGGATATAGAGGAAGAAGGCGTTGGAAATCCCGTGCCGCCCCGGCCCGCGCTCGATATTCGCGACATAGCCGGTGGTCGCCATCAGATCGAGCAGGTCGATGATGTTCAGCGGTGTCGGCACCCAGAAGGCGGTGTGATGTAGCCGCGGCCCGCGACCATTGGTGAAGGCCACGTCATGGACACCGCCCTTGCGGTGCATCCAGGCGGCCCAGCAGCGGCCGCTTTCCGCATCCTCGGTATATTCCGTCACCCGGAAGCCGATCGAATTATAGAAGGCGACCGAGGCATCCACGTCCGAGGCGAACATGTTGAAATGGTCGATGCGGAGCGGCTTCACCCCCCGGTAAAGCGCGTATTTCTGGTGGATTGGCGCCAGCCGCTCCATCCGCGCGTAGAATTCGAGCGGGATCCCGAACGGGTCCCGGGTACGGAAGGCGCGGGCGATGAAGGAGCTGTCCACCCACTCGACCGGCAGGCCCTGACGGGTGAACCAGGCGGCGGCCTTGTCGAGTTCCCCCTCGTCGAAGACCTTGAACCCCAGCACCCCCACCGAGGGCGCCTCCGCCTCGACCAGCGTCACGCAATGATGCCCGCGCTCCTCCATCGCCCGCAGATAGAGGCGCCCGGGTTCCTCGCCCGTGATCTGCAGACCCAGCGTGTCCACCCAGAAGGCGCGCGAGCGGGCGAGGTCGGTCACCCGGTATTCGACATGCGAAAGCCGCAGGATGTTGAAGGGCGGGTAAAGGGTCGGCGCGGGAATCGGCATGGGGCCTCCTGAGAAAGGCGGGGCGTAGGAGGGGCAACATTGCCCATCCTACAGGGGGAATATCACGTTGACCTGCCCGGTCCCGGACGAGGGGAAATAGGGCGTCACCACCTCGCATTTGCCGGTATAGGCGTCCCAGCCCAAGGCACCGTAAAGCATGGCGGTGTCGTGCATCGAGCCCTCGCCCGAACAATGCTGCGCGTAATCGCCCAGCATCTTCAGGAAGGTGGCGTGATCGCCGCGCTGCCACATCTCCAGCACCATCAGATCCACCTGCCGGTTGAACTCGCTGGAGATGGTGAAGGTGCCGTTGTTCGGCGCATACTCCTTGTTCGACCAGATCCTGTGGCTGAGCGAGCCCGAGGCGACCAGCAGCACCCGGCTGTCCGAGGCCTCGATCGCCTTGCGGATCGCCGCGCCCAGCACCCGGCTTTCATCGTGCCCGTGCACGGTGCAGAAGGCGGCGACGCTCACCACCTTCATGTCATGGACACGGCTCATGAAGCTCATCGGCACCAGCGTGCCATATTCCAGGTCCAGCGAGTCCAGGTGATGGGCCAGCGTATAGACCCCCATCTCGGTGGCCGTCTCGGCGATCAGATCGCCCAGCGCCGGGTTCCCGCGATGGGAATACGGCATGTCGCGGATGAATTGCGGGAACTCGCTGGAGGTCAGCAGCCCCTCGAAGCGGTCGTTGGCATTCACATGGAAGCCCGCGTTCACCAGCCAATGCGTGTCGCAGATCACCACGGTGTCGACGCCCAGCGCCTTGGCCCGGCGGGCGATCTCCAGATGGCCGTCGATGGCGGGCTGGCGCGTGCCCTTGAGGCGCCCCTCCTGTTCCGACATCTGCAGCGTCGGCACATGCGTCATCTTGGCGGCGAGAAGCAGCTCTCCCATGATCCCCTCCCTCAGGCGCCGAGGCGCTGGATCTTGTGCGCCCCCAGCGCGAAGGCCACGTTCTTGGTTTCCATGTAGAAATCGAAGGACCAATCGCCGCCGTCCCGCCCGATGCCCGAGGCCTTGACGCCCCCGAAGGGTGTCGGCAGGTGGCGCACATTCTCCGAATTCACCCAGATCATCCCGGCCTCCAGCCGGTCGGCGAAGGTCAGCGCCCGGGTCAGGTCGTTGGTCCAGAGATAGCCGGTCAACCCGTAGGCCACGTCATTGGCGATGGCCAGCGCCTCGGCCTCGTCCTTGAAGGGGATCGAGGTCAGGAAGGGGCCGAAGACCTCCTCCTGCGCGATCCGCATGCCGGGCGTGGCGCCGGTGAAGAGAGTGGGGCGCACGAACCAGCCTTTGTCGCCGACCCGCTCGCCACCCGCGGCGCAGGTCGCGCCCTCGGCCTTGCCGATCCCGACATAGGACAGGACCTTGTCGAAATGCACCTTGTGAATGAGTGGCCCCACTTCGGTCGCCGGATCCAGCGGATGGCCGACCTTGATGCGGTTGACGCGCTCGACCAGCCGGGCGTGGAAGTCTTCAGCGATGCTCTCCTGCACCAGCAGGCGCGAGGACGAGGTGCAGCGCTCGCCGTTCAGCGAATAGATCATGAAGATGACGGCATCGAGGGCGCGGTCCAGATCGGCATCCTCGAAAACGATGACCGGATTCTTGCCGCCCAGCTCGAAATGCACCCGTTTCAGCGTGTCGGCGCCCTGTTTCATGATCATCGAGCCGGTTTTCGACTCGCCCACGAAGGCGATGGCCTTGATGTCGGGATGCTCGGTCAGCGCCTTCCCGGCATCCTCGCCAAATCCGTTCACCAGGTTCAGGACACCATCGGGCAACCCGGCCTCGCGGCAGATCTCGGCCAGGATCCGGGCGGTCAGCGGGCTGAATTCGGCCGGCTTGTGAACCACGGTGCAGCCGGCCGCCAGCGCCGGCGCGATCTTCCAGGTGGAGAGCATGAAGGGCGTGTTCCAGGGCGTGATCACGCCGACCGGCCCGATGGGCTGGCGGCTCGTGACGTTCAGCTGCCCCGGCCCGCGCAGGGTCTGGCCGTCCCGGGCGCCGGGCGCCTGATCGGCGAAGAAGCGGAAGTTCTCGGCCCCCCTCAGCGCGGCCTTGGACATGAAACGCCAAGCTTGCCCGGTGTCCCAGCATTCGCAAAGGGCAATTTCCTCGGCGCGCGCCTCGATCAGGTCGGCGATGCGGTGCAGGATTGCCTTGCGCTTGGCGCCCTCCATCGCTGCCCAGGCCGGAAAGGCGGCCTTGGCGGCCTTGGCGGCGGCATCGACATCGGCGGCACTCGAGCGCGAGACGGCGCAGATCAGGCTCTCGTCCACCGGCGAGCGGGTTTCGAAACTGCCGCCCGAGCCGGCGACGTCCTGTCCGCCGATCAAGTTCAGGATACCGCCCGGACGATAGCGGGCGAGGTGGCTGTCGAGCTGCGACAGGCGGGCGGCGAGGTCACTCATGCTTGCATGTCCTTGGGCAGGAAACGGCGGATCGAGCTGGTCTTCGGGCTCAGCTCCGGGTCGATGTCGCGCATCTCCAGCGAGAGCATCAGGGAATTCGTGGCGAGGTCATGGGCGCAGAAGGCCTCGGCCGCGGCAAAGATCGCCGCCGTGGCGCGCGCCTTGTCCTCGGAACTGCGGCCGCCACGCAGGCGGATGGCGATGTCGATGAAGGCATGGCCCGGGTCGCCGTCGGCGATGAGCACATGGTCGGCGGCAAAGGCGCGGACCCGGATGCCGGCGGGCGGAAAAACCCCGGTCGCCACCGCCGCATCGCGCAACGCGCGCAGGAAGGCGGGCATGTCGAGCCGCGCCTCGAGGTTGCGCGAATACTCGATCGACAGATGCGGCACGGCTCCCTCCCTCGGCGTGATACTTGCTTTGTTAAGTGATTGCGCGCGCCCTGTCAATTGCAAAGATCCGCCGCGGCCCCGGGCGGGCGCCAGACAGGCACGGGGCGGCGGCGCAAATCCCTTGCTTTGTGCGGAAGCTTCGGCCAGAGCAACGCCATGAGCAAGACACCGCTTCGCACCACCGCCCGCTCGCTGCCCATCGCGCTGCTGCGCGCGCGTGAAACCGTCATGGGCCCGGTGCGCGAGATGCTGGCGGAATCGGGGATCAACGAGCAGAAATGGCGGGTGCTCCGCGTGCTCGACGAGGCCGGGTCGCTGGATCAGAGCCTGCTGGCCGAACGGGCCTGCCTGCAATTGCCCTCACTGACGCGGATCCTCAGGGCGATGGAGGATCAGGGCCTCGTCACCCGCGCCACCGATGCCGAGGATCGCCGCCGGTCCATCGTGACGATCTCCGAGGCGGGGCAGCAGGTGATCGAGGGCCACGCCCAGGCCAACCGCGCGCTCTTCGCCCGGCTCGAATCCCGCTTCGGCAAGGAGCGGATGGAGGTGCTGCTCGACCTCCTCGAGGATCTCCACCGCACCGATTTCAAGAGCTGAACCCTGCCCGCCCGGCGGCGGGAGGCACGCTCCCACCCGCCCACCCCGCGCGCCTTCCGCCGCGGAGAGGGAAGCACCTGTGGCAGCCCCGGGGGGCCAGCCCCCCGGACCCCCCGGCGTTTTTAGGGCAAAGTGATGGGAAGGGGGGCGCTTCGTCAGGCGGGCTGCTCTTCGACTTCTTTGCGCTCCAAATATCCTCGGGGGGTGAATGCCCGCAGGGCAGAGGGGGGCAGACGCCCCCCCTTCTTCGGCGCGGCGGCACGCCGCGCCGCTGGTCGCCCGAGGCGCTCGGGCCGAAGGCGCGGGCAACGAGGGCGAAACCCCTCTCCCCTTTGGTCCCGCCGGGCGTCGGGCATGAAAAACCCCGGCCGGGCGGTGTGCCGGGCCGGGGGATGTCGTCTCGCGGCAGGGGCCCGGTCAGGCCAGCATCGCCAGCGGGTTTTCCAGGTTCTCGATGATGGCGGCCAGGAATTCGGCCCCCAGCGCGCCGTCGATCACCCGGTGATCGACCGAGAGCGTCATCGACATGACATTGGCCACGCCGATCGTGCCGTCCTGCTTCACCACCGGCGTCTTGATCCCCGCGCCCACCGCCAGGATCGAGCCATGCGGCGGGTTGATCACCGCGTCGAAATTCTCGATCCCGAACATGCCGAGGTTCGAGATCGCGAAAGACCCGCCGACATATTCATGCGGCGCCAGCTTGCGATTGCGGGCGCGGGTCGCGAGGTCCTTCATCTCGGCCGAGAGGGCGCTCAGCGATTTCAGATGCGCATCCTTGATGACCGGGGTGAAGAGCCCGCCCTCGACCGCCACCGCAACCGCCACATCCGAGGGCTTGAGCCGGAGGATCCGGTCACCGGCCCAGACGGCATTGGCGTCCGGCACTTTCTGCAGGGCCATGGCCGAGGCCTTGATGATGAAGTCGTTCACGCTGAGCTTCACGCCGCGCGCGGCGAGCTGGCCGTTCAGCTGCTCGCGGAAGGCCATCAGCGCGTCCAACTCCACCGAGCGGCGCAGGTAGAAATGCGGGATGGTCTGCTTGGCCTCGGTCAGCCGCGCGGCGACCGTCTTGCGCATGCCGTCGAGCTTGACCTCCTCATAGGTCCGCCCCTCGAACATCTTCATGACGGTGTTGGCGTCGGCGCCGGTCGGCATCGCCGGCTTGGCCGGCGCTGCGGCCGGGGCAGCGGCGGGCGACGCGGGCGCCGGAGCGGCAGCCTTCGGCGCCGCGGTCGCGCCCTCGACATCGGCCTTGACGATCCGCCCGCGCGGGCCCGAGCCGGCGATGGCGCTCAGGTCCAGGCCCTTGTCCTTGGCGATGCGCCGCGCCAGCGGCGAGGCGAAGACGCGCTGACCCTCGGCCGCCGGGGCGGCTTTCGGCGCTTCGGCCTTGGCGGGCTCGGCCGCGGGTTTGGCCTCGGCCTTGGCTTCTGTCTTGGCAGGGGCGGCTTTCGGCGTGCCGATGTCGGACGCGCTTTCGCCCTCTTCCAGCAGCACGGCGATCGGGGCGTTGACCTTCACGCCCTCCGTTCCCTCGGCCACCAGGATCTTGCCCATCGTGCCTTCGTCGACGGCCTCGAATTCCATCGTCGCCTTGTCGGTCTCGATCTCGGCGATGACCATGCCGGAGGTGATCGCATCGCCCTCCTTCACCAGCCATTTCGCCAGCGTCCCCTCCTCCATGGTGGGCGAGAGCGCGGGCATCAGGATTTCCACGGGCATATCGGCCTCCTCAGCGATAGGTGACTTTTTTGACGGCTTCGATCACCTCGGCGGTGGTGACCAGCGCCAGTTTCTCGAGGTTGGCCGCATAGGGCATCGGCACGTCCTTGCCGCAGAGGTTGATGACCGGCGCGTCGAGATAATCGAAGGCCTCCATCATCACCGTCGCGGAAATGAAGTTGCCGACCGAAGATTGCGGGAAACCTTCCTCGACCGTGACCAGGCGGTTGGTCTTCTGCACCGAGGCAATGATCGTCGCCGTGTCCATCGGGCGGATGGTGCGCAGGTCGATGACCTCGGCGTCGATGCCTTCGGCCGCCAGTTTCTCGGCCGCTTCCAGCGCATAGGTCATGCCGATGCCGAAGGAGACGATGGTCACGTCCTTGCCCGGCCGCGCGATGCGGGCCTTGCCGATCTCGACGGTGAAATCCTCAAGGTCCGGCACCTCGAAGGTGCGGCCGTAGAGGATCTCGTTCTCCAGGAAGATGACCGGGTTCGGATCGCGGATCGCGGCCTTCAGCAGACCTTTCGCATCGGCCGCCGAATAGGGCATCACCACTTTCAGGCCCGGGACATGGGAATACCAGGCCGCGTAATCCTGGCTGTGCTGGGCCGCGACGCGGGCCGCAGCACCATTCGGGCCGCGGAAGACGATAGGGCAGGGGAGTTGCCCGCCCGACATGTAATTGGTCTTGGCGGCCGAGTTGATGATGTGGTCGATGGCCTGCATGGCGAAGTTGAAGGTCATGAACTCGACAATCGGGTTCAGACCGCCCCAGGCCGCGCCGACGGCGAGACCGGCGAACCCGGCCTCGGTGATCGGCGTGTCGATCACCCGGCGGGCGCCGAATTCATCCAGCAGGCCCTGGCTGATCTTGTAGGCGCCCTGGTATTCGCCGACTTCCTCGCCCATCAGGAAGACGTTTTCGTTGCCGCGCATCTCTTCGGCCATGGCCTCGCGCAGGGCTTCCCGCACGGTCATGGATTTCATCTTGGTGCCCTCGGGCCAGTCGGGCTGCGGAACGGCGGGCAGTTTGGCGGCGGGCTGGGCGGCGACCGGGGCGTCGGCCTTGACCGAGGATTCCGGGGCGGCTTCGGCCTTCGGTGCCGCGGCCTTGGGCTCGGCGGCCACGTCCTCGGCGCTTTCGCCTTCCTCGACCAGAACGGCGATGGGCGTGTTGACCTTCACGCCCTCGGTCCCTTCGGCGATCAGGATCTTGCCCATCACGCCTTCATCGACCGCTTCGAACTCCATCGTCGCCTTGTCGGTCTCGATTTCGGCGATGATCATGCCGGAGGTTACGGTATCGCCTTCCTTCACCAGCCATTTGGCCAGCGTGCCCTCTTCCATGGTGGGCGAGAGGGCGGGCATCAGGATCTGGGTTGCCATCTGGTTCCTCCCTCAGGCGTAGATATCGGTCCAGAGCTCGGAGACATCCGGCTCGGGGCTGTCCTTGGAGAATTCGGCGGCCTCGTTGACGACGGCCTTGATCTCCTTGTCGATGGCCTTGAGGTCATCGTCCGAAGCCTGGCCGCTGCCGATCAAGAGCTCGCGCACCCGCTCGATGGCGTCCCGCTCTTCGCGCATCTTCTGCACTTCCTCGCGGGTCCGGTATTTGGCCGGGTCCGACATCGAATGCCCGCGGTAGCGGTAGGTCATGACTTCCAGGATATAGGGGCCGTCACCGGCGCGGCAGGCGGCAATCGCCTTCTCGGCCGCGGCCTTGACCGCCAGCACATCCATGCCGTCCACGGCCTCGCCCTTGATGCCATAGGCGGCGCCGCGTTCCCACAGGTTCGGGGATTTGGTCGAGCGCTTGGTCGAAGTGCCCATGGCATATTGGTTGTTCTCGATCACATAGACGACCGGCAGGTTCCAGAGTTCCGCCATGTTGTAGCTCTCGTAGACCTGGCCCTGGTTTGCCGCGCCGTCACCGAAATAGGTGAAGGTGACGTTATCGTTGCCCTTGTACTTGTCCGAGAAGGCAAGGCCCGTGCCCAGCGGCACTTGGGCGCCGACGATGCCATGGCCGCCGTAGAAATGCTTCTCGCGGCTGAACATGTGCATCGAGCCGCCCTTGCCCTTGGAATAGCCGCCGATGCGGCCCGTGAGCTCGGCCATGACGCCCTTGGGGTCCATGCCGCAGACCAGCATGTGCCCGTGGTCGCGGTAGCTGGTGATGCGCTTGTCGCCGTCCTTGGCCGCGGCCTCGATGCCGACCACCACAGCCTCCTGGCCGATGTAGAGGTGGCAGAAACCGCCGATCAGCCCCATCCCGTACAACTGCCCGGCCTTTTCCTCGAATCGCCGGATCAGCAGCATGTCGCGGTAATACTTGAGCAGTTCCTCGCCCGAGACGTTTGATTTCTCGGTGGTTTTTCTCGCTGCCATCGGTGCCTCCCCCTGGTCGCGTCAGGAATAGTTTAACACTAAACGATCTTTTACACCAAGCCCTGCCCGAAAGCGAGAATGAATTGCCCGCTGGTTGCGCAACCACAGGCGCGCGCCCTCGGCAAGACCGGATTCCCCCCTTCGACCGGATCGGTCGGGGTTCAACCTAGCACGGAAAGCGCTGGTGCCCAGAAGGTTCTGATGGAAGCGGTACCGCGCCCGTCAGCGCAGGACGATCTCGTCCGAGCGGACATAGCCCAGAACCTCGCGCGCCTGCTGATCCAGCAGATCGAGGTCCAGGAATTCGTCCGACAACCGCCGCGTGCGGTTCTCGATCACCGCCAGATCCGCCGCCAGCCGGTCGCGCTCGATCCGCAGCTGGGCGGCGTCGGCCTCGACCTGGATGCGGCGGAACAGCCCGTATTCCCCCTGCACGGCGGCAAAGGTCAGATAGGCGCCGAAAGTGCCGGTGATAGCATAGAAGATGACGGGCCCGAAGGCGGGTCGTTTTCTGTTCATGATCCTGCTCGTGGCCTCTGACCGGGCCTTTGCGCCATCCTGCCACAGCCGCGCGGGAAAAGGAATCCCCCAGGCCCGCGCCCGGCGCCGGCCCGCCACCGGACGCCGCGTCCGGCTGGACAGCGCAGGGCGGAGGGGCGCAGGCTGGGGCAAAGGGAGGACATCATGACCGCATCCGAGCCCCGCGCCCATCTTCGCACGCATGAGGTTTTCAACCAGCCCGCCATCCCCGGCCGCGACCCCTGGGCCGAGGACCAGAGCCTGCGCCGCCTTCTGGGCGAGGATCCGGGCCTTGCCGCCTTCGGCGCCGCGCTGGCCAGTGACGAGATCCGCGAGGCCGCCCGCGACGCCCAGACACAACTTCCGCAACTGCGCAGCTTCGACCGCAACGGAAGGCGCCTCGACGAGGTGCATTTCCACCCCGGCTATCACCGGATGATGGCGCTGGGGCTGGAGGCCGGCTATGCCGCCACGGCCTGGGACGGCAGCGGCAGCCATCTGCGCCATGCGGCGATCAACTATATGCTCAGCCAGGTCGAGCCCGGCGTCTGCTGCCCGATGACCATGACCTATGCCGGGATCCCGGCGCTGAATGCCGATCCGGCGCTGGCCGCGCTCTGGCAGCCGAAGCTGGGCGCCGCGGCCTATGATCCGCGGATGATCTCGGTCGAGGGCAAGCGCGCGGCGACGCTGGGCATGGCGATGACCGAGAAGCAGGGCGGCTCGGATGTGCGGGCCAATGCGACCGTCGCCGTCAGGGATGGCGAGTTCTACCGGCTGACCGGACACAAATGGTTCTGCTCGGCGCCGATGTGCGACGGCTTCCTGACTTTGGCGCAGCTTGACGGGGCGATCACCTGCTTTCTGGTGCCGCGCTGGCTGCCGGACGGCACGCGCAACGCCTTCACCATTCTCAGGCTGAAGGACAAGCTGGGCAACAAGGCCAATGCCTCGTCCGAGATCGAATATGACGGCACGTTGGCGCATCTGCTCGGAGAACCCGGGCGCGGGGTGCAGACGATCATCGAGATGGTGCATCACACCCGGCTCGACACGGCCATCGCCCCGGCCGGGCTGATGCGCGCCGCGCTGGGCGAGGCCATGGCCTGGGCCCGGGGGCGCTCGGCCTTCCAGAAGCGGCTCATTGACCAGCCTTTGATGCGCTCGGTCCTGGCCGATCTGGGGTTGGAGGCCGAGGCGGCGCTGCTGCTGGGCCTCGATGTGGCGCGAGCCTTCGACGATCCGGCGCGGCGGCCCTATGCACGGATCGCCGTGGCGCTGGCCAAATTCGTCTCGAACAAGGCCGCGCCGGGGATGATCTATGAATGCATGGAGGCGCTGGGCGGCATGGGCTATGTCGAGGAGACGCCCCTGCCGATGCTCTACCGCGAGGCGCCGCTCAATTCCATCTGGGAAGGGTCGGGGAATGTCATCTGCCTCGACATCCTGCGGACGCTGATGAAGGAGCCCGAGGCGGGGGCGCAGCTGACGGCGCGGCTGGAGGCGGCGCGGGGCCTGGACCCCCGCTACGACCGGGCGCTGGCCCAGCATCGCGCGCGCTGGCCGGCCCTGCCGACCGAGGCCGAGGCCCGCTGGTTCGCGGAATCGCTGGGGGTTCTGCTGACCGGGGCGGTGATGCTGGCCGAAAGCCCGCTCGCCGGGGAATGGCTGGCGACGCGGCTGGAACCTCGCGGCCGGGTGGCGGGGGCCGCCAGCATCGACGCCGAGCGAGTCCTGGCCGCGCTCTGAGGATGGGCGGCTCGCCCATCCTACGGCCGGGCACCCGTGGGGTTCGCGCTTGCACGCCCCGTAGGGTGGGATTTCATCCCACCCCGCGCCTACCTGTAGGGTGGGATTTCATCCCACTTCGCACCAACCTGTAGGGTGGGATTTCATCCCACCGGGCGGCCTCTCTCAGAAATGCGCCTTTTCCTCGTCCGGCCGCCCGGCAGCGATGGCCAGCAGCCCGGCCACGGCGCAAAAGCCGATCGGGAACATGGTGAAGACGCCGAAACCGAAGGCCGCATACATCAGCCCGGCCGAGGCCAGCAGCATGATCCCGCCCCACAGCGCCCTTGCCCGGGCCATGGCGCCTCCGGCGATGGCCAAGAGCGGCGCTGCGAAACTCGCCAGCCGCACCAGGCTTGCGTCATCGACCACGCCGAAAGCCTGCGCCACCTCGACATGCGTCTCGGTCAGCACGGTGTAGCCGTAGCCGAAGAAGCCCACCACCATGGCGATCAGCCCGCCGACGATCCCCAGCACCAGAGCCGCGTTGCGCATATTGGTCCTTCCCGGGCGGCCCGATGCCGCAAGCCTTGCAGATAGGGGCGGGGGCGGGCCGCGATCAAGGGCCGGGGCGGCTCAGAACCCGATCCGTGCCACCACGCCCGCGTGATCCGAGCCCAGTCCCGGCCGGATCTCGGTGCTGCCTTGCCCGCTGGTCAGCACATGGTCGATGGGCCAGCCCAGGCCCCAGACGCGGATCGTCGGCCGCATCGGCCCGATCCGTCGCGCGCCCGCCGCCGCGCCCAGCGCCCGGATCGCGTAACCCCAGGGGACCATGTTGAAATCGCCGCCGATCACCACCCGGCCCTGCATCGGCGCGAGCTGCGGAGCGATGGCGCGTACCGTGGCACCCTGGGCATAGGGCCAGGGCCAGGACAGATGGATCGACGCCGCCCAGACCGGCCCGAAGGGCGCCGCGACCTGCATCGCGGCCATCCCGCGCATCGGCGAGCATTGCACCGCATCGCCCGGCCAGCGCGACAGGACCGCGATCCCGCTCCACGAGGAGAAGCGGCACAGATGCTGGTGGGGATAGACCTCGCGCAGCAGGTCAAGGATCCCGGCATTGGTATCGCTCACCTCCTGCAGCAGAACCACATCGGCGCCCGAGTTCAGGATATCCGCGGCCAGGGGCGCGGGATCGGCGAGCGAGGCCAGCAGGTTCTTGCTGTAGAGCGTCAGATCGACCCGCGCCGGGACCTCTGCGCCGCGCATCGCCCCCAGGATCATCGGCGCCGAGGCGCCCAACGCCAGGATCAGCGCCAGCGCGCCGATCCGCCGCGCGCCCGCCAGCCCGGCGGCCAGCGCGCCCACCACCATCGCCCCGGCCCAGAACGGCCGGAACACCGCCAGCGTATCCCCCGCCGGGTGGAATGGACCAAGGAAACTCGCCGCCAGCATCAGGCCGGACAGCAGGGTCAGGATCAGGAATAATCGTCTCACCGGGGGCTCCCGCAGGCTGCGGCCGGGCTAAACGCCTCGTCCCCCGGGGGCAACGCACGAAATTGCGATGCCCCCCGCCATCGGCGGAAATCAGTCCTTGGCGCGCTCGTAATAGCTGTTGTCGGCGGTGTTGATGACGATCCGCGTCTCCACCCCGATATGCGGCGGCACCATCACGCGCACACCGATGTTGGTCATCGCCGGCTTGTAGCTGGACGAGGCCGTCTGCCCCTTCACCACCGGCTCGGTCTCGGTCACCTCGACGGTGATGCGGGCGGGCAGCTCGATGGAGATTGGCACCGACTCGAAGGTCTGCAGATAGACCCGCATCCCCGGCTCCAGGAAGGGCGCGGCATCGCCCACCACATCGGCGGTCGCGGTGACCTGCTCGAAGCTTTCGGGGTTCATGAAGTGATAGCCCTCGCCATCCTCATAGAGGAAGTCGTATTCCCGCTCGTCCACATCGGCCTTTTCGACCTGCTCGGTGGTCTTCCAGCGCTCGGTCGTCTTCACCCCGTCCGAGATGCGGCGCATATCGACCGAGGTGGTGGGCGTGCCCTTGCCGGGGTGGAAGTTCTCGGCCTTGAGCACGACGTAGAGCTGGCCGTTCATGTCGACGACGTTGCCCTTGCGAAGAGAGGAAGCAATGACTTTCACGGGTGGTTCCTTGTGGAGGGCCGCAGAGCGGATTATGCGCGGATTGCCCCGGCCCTAGCCGAAACCGAAACGGATTTCCAGTGAAGAGGTGCCCAGAATGAGCGAAACCCCCTGGTGGCACCCCGCCCGGCACGAGGACCGGCGCCCGATCCTCCTGGCTCGCAACCGCATCCAGGGGGCGATTCGCGGCTTTCTGGCCGCGCAGGATTTCATCGAGGTCGATCCCGCCGCGTTGGCCGTCAGCCCGGGGAACGAGGCGCATCTGCACGCCTTCGCCACCGAGGCCATCGGCAATGATGGCGCGGCGCGGCGGATGTACCTGCACACCTCGCCCGAATTCGCGTTGAAGAAGCTGCTGGCAGCGGGCGAACGGCGCATCGCCTCTTTCGCCCATGTCTGGCGCAACCGTGAGCGGGGGCCGAGGCACGCACCCGAATTCACCATGCTGGAATGGTATCGCGCGGGCGAGGATTACGCGGTCCTGATGGCGGACGTGGCCGAGATGGCGCGGCTGGCGTGTCAGGCGGCGGGAACGCCCGTGCTGCGCTTTGGCGATCTGACCTGCGATCCGTTCCAGCCCTTTGAACGGCTTTCCGTGGCAGAGGCATTCCAGCGTTACGCGGGCGTCGATCTGCTGGCGACACTGGCCGGGGCGGAGCCCGATACGGCGGCTTTGCGCGCGCAAGCCCAAGGCTTGCAGATGGCGGCGGATGACGGCTGGTCCGACATCTTCTCGCGCCTTCTTTCCGAACGGGTCGAGCCGCATCTGGGGCAGGGGCGGCTCACGGTGCTGGACCGCTATCCGTCCTGCGAGGCGGCGCTGGCCCGGACCTGCGCCGATGACCGGCGCGAGGCCGAGCGGTTCGAGGTCTATGCCTGCGGGGTGGAACTGGCCAATGGCTTCGGCGAACTCACCGACCCCGCCGAACAGCGCCGCCGCTTCGAGATCGAGATGGACGAGAAAGCCCGTGTCTATGGCGAGCGCTATCCTCTGGACGAGGATTTCCTGGCCGCGCTGGCCCTGATGCCCGAGGCGTCCGGCATCGCGCTGGGCTTCGACCGGCTGGTGATGCTGGCCACCGCCGCCCCGCATATCGACGCGGTGCAATGGGTGCCGGTGGGGTGAGGGGTAGGATGGGCAATATTGCCCATCCTACGGGGCCCGCTCAGCGTGCGGCGCAGATCGTGGCGCGGGCGTTCGACCAGCAGCCCCCCGCACCCATCCGGAAATCCTCGCCCAGGGGCGCCTGCGCATGGGTCGCGCCCGGTTCGGCGTTCCAATAGGCCCAGCCGATGCCATTGCCCTGCGGCTCCAGCGTGGCGAAATAATCGGGCAGCGGGCTTTCGCGGTCGGTGTTGATCCAGAACGTGCCGCTGCCGTCGTTCTGCATCCAGATCGGGCAATCGCCGCGGCGGTCGATATAGGTGCGCCCATCCACCACCAGCCGGCAGCTGCCGCGGATCACCGAGGGCGCGTCCGGGCTGGCGTCGGGCGTGACGGGGTTCTCGACGCTGCCGGGCATGGCGCAGGCCAGCGTTGCCTGCATTGCCCGGCTGGAGCCCCGCAGCGTATGGCTGGCCACCTGCGGGCCATCGACCTCATAGGCGAAATGCACGCTCGAGGCATTGGCGAAGAGGTCGAGCATCGGATCCGGCAAGTCGTTCGGCGTGCGGTAATTGCGCCAGCCCAGCCCGCTCTCATCGCTTTCCAGCGGCAGAACAAAGCTCCGCGCCTCGGCACGGTTGTCGTCGAACCAGATCGTCACCGACAGGGGGGCGTCGCTGGCCGCCGTCGCATAGCCGATGAACCCGATGGCGGTCTGGTCGTGCCGCGCCTCGAAGCGCAGGCCCTCTTCTGAACCGCTGAAGCGGTAGGCGGTGCAGGACAAGGGCTGCGCCTCGGGCCCGGTCCGGTGCAGCGACCACTCGCCGATCTGGCCGAGATCGCTGACGGCCGTCGCGGCGGGCGTGTCTGTCTTGCCGGACTGCTTGCCGGACTGGGCGGCCAGCGGCCCTGCGGCAAGGGATGTGATAATCAAGGCAGGGACGAGAAGGGAGCGGCAAGGCAACGGCATCGCAAGGTCCTGAAGCGGGGGCATCCATCGCGCAGGACGCGCGCCCTCCGGCCGATTGTCAATCGGCTCCATACGCCGCAGGGTGCGGAATTATCCTTTTTCATCCGCTGGTTGTGCTGCGAATCGCCCGCTGCCTAAACCTCGCCCAGCCCCGCTTGCGGCAGGAGGGTCGCGATCTTGTAGAGCAGGTTCCGTGCGGCACGCTGGCGGGGATGCGCCGGGTCGTCGGCGAAGGCGCGCAGCGCCTCGCCCAGCACCGCCGCCTCGTCCGGGGTCAGCGTCGTCGGCGGCAGCACCAGCGGCGTGCGCAGGATGTATCCAAGGCCCCGCTCGCCCTCGACCGGGATCCCGGTCGCCGCCATCATCGCCATGTCGCGCCAGATGGTGCGGGTCGAAACGCCCATCGCCTGCGCCAGTTCGGCGGCCGTATGCAGCCGCCCGTCGCGCAGCACCTGCACCAGATCATAGAGCCTTTGGTCGCGGTTCATCCGGGCCTCCAACTGACAAAATACTGTCAGGAGACCGCCTCCGCCACCCCCCGTGGCCCCGGAATCGGTCTATGATCGCCGGACGCGCCGGATTATTTCAGGGGCAAGGGCGCCCCCGGGACAGGATGGCGCCGGACCTGAAGGAGAGAGCCATGCTCAACAACATCGGCCCCGTGGGCCTTATCCTGATTGCCGCCGTCGTGCTCGTCCTCTTCGGGCGCGGCAAGGTCTCCAGCCTGATGGGCGAAGTCGGCAAGGGCATCACCGCCTTCCGCCGCGGCGTCAAGGACGGCTCGGAAGAGATCGAGAACCAGCGCAACGCCGAGGCCGCCGATCAGGCCCGCGACGTGACGCCCCAGCCGGCCGAGCGCGACCGCGCCTGATCTTCCCTAGCGCTCAAAGCCAAGGAGCGGCTCATGTTCGACATCGGCTGGTCGGAAATGCTGGTCGTCGGCGTCGTGGCGCTGATCGTGGTGGGTCCCAAGGACCTGCCCAAGATGTTCCACACGATCGGCGAGATGACCGGCAAGGCCCGGGGCATGGCGCGCGAATTCCAGCGCGCGATGGATGCCGCGGCCAAGGAAACCGGCGTCAGCGGGGCGGTGAAGGATTTCAAGCGCGCCGCCTCGGGGCAGAGCATCCGCGATACCGTCAAGGAAGCCGCCGGTTTCGACGACATCGAAAAGGACTTTCGCGACATCGGCCATGACAAGCCGGCCGTGCGCAGCCCCGGTACCAAGGCCGGCCCGGCAATGCCGCCCAAGTCGGCCGAAGTTTCGCCGGTCGCCATCGAGGACGAGTTCGACGAGGCCGAGGCCGACGAGATCGCGGCGCAGGACCTCGCCCGCCGCAATGCCGAAATCTCGCAGACCGAGGCGCAGCGCCTGAAGAAGCAGAAACAGGCCGAGGCCGCGCGCCAGAAGGCCGCCGCGATCCGCGCCGCCAAGGAGGCTGAGGCCGCCGAAGCCGAGGCCGAACGCTGGCGCCCCGATCCCCGCGCGGACGAAGGGCGGCCCGCCGCCTCGACCAAGCCCCAACCCGATCCCGAAGGCTGAGCCCCGTCATGGTCGCCAAACCCAAAGCCGCGGATGCAATCGACGACAGTTCCGCCCCGCTGATCGAACATCTTGCGGAACTCCGCAACCGGATCATCAAGTCGCTCGCTGCCTTCATCGTGGCGATGACCCTGTGCTTCACGGTCTGGAACCCGATCTTCAACTTCCTGACCCGGCCGCTTTGCGACGCGCTGGAAAGCCAGGGCCAGGAATGCAACCTGATCCTGATCCAGTTGCAGGAAGGGTTCTTCGTCGCCGTCAACATCGCCATGCTGGGCGGCTTCGTGTTGGCCTTCCCGGTGATCGGCTATCAGCTCTGGCGCTTTGTCGCCCCGGGCCTCTACAAATCCGAGAAGAACGCGTTTCTACCCTTCCTCATCGCCTCGCCAGTGATGTTCTTCCTGGGCGCGGCCTTCGCCTATTACGTCATCATGCCGATGGGCTATACCTTCTTCCTGGGCTTCCAGCAGATCGCCATGGACCCGGTGACAGGCGCCGTCACCGGTGCGCCGGGAACCGACGGCTTGCCCGTCACGCCGGAAGGGGCCATCGAATCCCTGCAGCACGCGGGCATCGCCTTCCAGGGCTCGGTCAACGAATATCTGTCGCTGGCCACGAAGTTCATCATCGCCTTCGGCCTCTGCTTCCAGCTGCCCGTCCTGCTCACGCTGATGGGCAAGGCCGGGCTCGTCTCGGCCCAGGCGCTGAGGAACGGGCGCAAATGGGCGATCGTCGGCATCCTGGTGCTGGCCGCGCTCGCCACGCCGCCCGATGTCATCTCGCAGATCGTGCTCTTCTCGGTGGTCTATTCGCTCTATGAGATTTCGGTGATCCTGGTCGCCCGGGTCGAACGCAAGCGCAACGCCGATCTGATGGCCGAGGGCCTGTTGGACCCCGAAGACCTGGAATAACCGCGACCCCATGAGTGACCCGATCCTGACCCGCATCGCCGAGGCGCTGGAGCGCCTCAGCCCGCCCCCCGCCGAGGCGCCCGATTTCACGGCCGCCGATGCCTTCGTCTGGCATACCGAGCCCGACCGGCTGGAGCCGGTGACCAAAGTGAGCCGCGTGCCGCTGGCGCTGCTGCAGGGTATTGGCCGGGTGCAGGGGATCCTTCTGGAAAACACCCTGCAATTCGCGCGCGGCTTCGGGGCGAACAACGCGCTCCTCTGGGGCGCACGCGGGATGGGCAAGTCGTCGCTGGTCAAGGCGGTGCATGCCGAGGTTCTGGCCCAGGGCCTGCCCTGCACCCTGGTCGAGATCCAGCGCGAGGATCTGCCCTCGGTCGGGCGGCTGCTGAACCACCTGCGGGCGGCGCCCGAGCGGCGGTTCGTCCTCTTCTGCGACGACCTCAGCTTTTCGCACGACGATACGCATTACAAATCGCTGAAGGCGGTGCTGGACGGCGGGATCGAGGGGCGGCCCTCGAACGTCATCCTCTACGCCACCTCGAACCGCCGCCACCTGATGCCCCGCGACATGATCGAGAACGAGCGGTCCACGGCCATTTCGCCCTCCGAGGCGGTCGAGGAAAAGGTCTCGCTGTCCGACCGGTTCGGCCTCTGGCTGGGTTTCCACCCCTGCACACAGGACGAATATCTGGCGATGATCGACGGCTATGTCGGCGCCTATGGGCTCAACGTGGACCCGGCGGTCCTGCGCGCCGAGGCCATCGAATGGCAGGCGACGCGGGGCGGACGCTCGGGCCGGGTGGCCTGGCAGTTCTTCTGCGATCTGGCGGGGCGCATGGGCAAGGCGATCTGAACCGCCCTGCATGGTGGGTTGAAAACCCACCCTACGGGGGCTGTCGGGTGGGTTTTCAACCCACCTTGGCGCCCCTCACTCCGGCAACCACCGCGCCAGCCGCGCCTGGTTCACCCCCCGGTCGCCATATCCGAACCGCGAGCGCGAAAAGGCGACGATCCGCGTGCCCTCGCCCTCGGGAATGAGCCGGATCGACACGTAATCGGGATAGCGCATCAGCGCCGTGCGCGCGATCCAGGTGGTTCCCGCTCCATCCTCGGCCAGCACCACGGCGCCTTCCGCCCGGGCGCGTCGGGCGATGAGGGCTGCGGCCTCAGCGCTGGGCAGGGCGACCAGCCGGTCGATCCGGGCGAAATTCGGCGATGTCGGATCCGGCGCGGTCAGCGGATCGACATGCCAGCGTCCCGGGTCCGAAGGCGCCAGGCGGACATAGGCGGCGAAGCCCAGGCCCAGGGCGATCAGACAGACGACAAGCAGCGCTAGAAGGGTCATCGCTCGGGACATGCCAACCTCTGTCGCGCGGTGCGCCAGTGCCCGCTCTCGGGGATATCCTAACACCGGGTAAACGGCCGCTGCCAAGCCCTTGATTCCCAAAGGGCCGAAAACTGTCCCATGCGTGGGACATCAGCCCTTTCGCCGGGTCCAGGCCCAGAGGCAGAGGATCTCCATCGCCACATGCGCCCCCGCGATGGCCGTGGCCCCCGTGCTGTCATAGGGCGGGCTCACCTCGACCACATCGCCGCCGGTCAGCCGGATCCCCGCCAGCCCCCGCAGGATCGCCGCCGCCTGCCAGCTGGCCAGCCCGCCCCAGACTGGCGTGCCCGTGCCGGGCGCGAAAGCGGGGTCCAGCGCGTCGATGTCGAAGGTGAGGTAGCAGGGCCCGTCGCCCACGATCTCCTTCACCCGCGCCGCCACCGCCGCCGGCCCCATCTGATGCACCGCGGGCGCGTCGATGACGTTGACGCCCAGATAATCCTCGCATTCCGTGCGGATGCCGATCTGCACCGAATGCGCGGGATCGACCAACCCCTTCTTCACCGCCTTGTAATAGAAGGTGCCGTGGTCGATCCGCTCGAAATCGTCGTCGGCCCAGAGGTCGGAATGCGCGTCGAAGGTGATGACCCTGAGCGGCCCGAACCGCTCGGCATGGGCTTCCAGGATCGGCAGGGTGATCGAATGGTCGCCCCCCAGCACCAGCGAGCCGCAGCCCGCATCCAGAATGCCGCCGATATGGCGCTTCAGCGCGGCCGGGAATTCCGAGGTCTTGGCATAATCGAAGGCCAGATCCCCGTAATCCACGACGCTGAACTCGCCCAGCGGATCGAAGCCCCAGCCATAGGGCGGGTCATAGGGCTGCAGGGTCGAGGCCTCGCGGATCGCGCGCGGGCCGAAGCGGGTGCCGGTCCGATGCGTCACCGCCTGATCGAAGGGCACACCCGTAACGGCCAGATCGGCGCCGGTCAGATCCTTGGTATAGGCCCGGCGGAGGAAACTCACGGCGCCGCCAAAGGCATTCTCGTAACTCAGGCCCCGCCGGTCGGTGCGGGTGAAGGCCCCGTCAACCTCGGTCTTTGCGTCTTCCAGCGCCATCCCAAGCCCCTTTTTCGTTGCCTCCGGCAGGGGACCAAAAGCCGCCCGCAAAGGCAAGCGGGCAATTCCGGGCGGGGTTTTGCCTGTGTTTCAGACTGTCACGCGCTGTGATCGCCGGGAATCTTGCATTGGCCCCATGACACGGTAAAACGGGCGCGAATTTAGAGCAGGAATAGCATGTCCATATCCTTAGTCATTCTCGCCGCCGGCATGGGAAGCCGGATGAATTCCGCACGGCCCAAGGTTCTTCATCCGATCGGCGGGGCGCCGCTTCTGGCCCATGCCATGCGCGCGGGCGACAGTCTGGAACCCGAACGCGTCGTGGTCGTCACCGGCCATGGGGCCGAGGCCGTGGCGAAGGCCGCGAAAGCCGCCAATCCCGAGGTGCTGATCGCCCATCAGGCCGAGCAGCTGGGCACCGCGCATGCGGTCGCCCAGGCGCGCGAGGCGCTGGCGGGGTTCACCGGCGATGTGGTGATCCTGTACGGCGACACCCCCTTCGTCAGCCCCGAGACACTGGAGCGGATGTGCGAGGCGCGCGCGCGTCACGCCGTCGTGGTGCTGGGTTTCGAAGCCGCCGATGCGGGGCGCTATGGCCGGCTGGTCCTGAATGGCGAGATGCTGGAGCGGATCGTCGAATTCAAGGACGCGACCGAGGCGGAGCGGGCGATCACGCTGTGCAACTCGGGCGTGGTCTGCGCCGATGCATCGGTACTTTTCCAACTTATCGACAGCGTAGGCAACCAGAATGCCGCGGGCGAGTATTACTTGACCGACATTGTGGCGATTGCCAGACAAAAGGGCCTCAGCGTCGGCGCGGTGCGCTGCGACGAGGCCGAGACGCTGGGCATCAACACCCGCGCGGAACTTGCCGCGGCCGAGGTCGCCTTCCAGACCCGCGCCCGGGCCGAGGCGCTGGAGAACGGTGTCACGCTGATCGCGCCCGAGACGATCTATTTCTCGCTGGATACGGTGATCGGGCGCGACGCGGTGGTCGGCCCGAACGTGGTCTTCGCCCCGGGCGTCACCGTCGAAAGCGATGCGACGATCCGCGCCTTCTGCCATCTGGAGGGCTGCCATGTCAGCCGCGGCGCGACGGTCGGTCCCTTCGCCCGGCTGCGGCCCGACGCCTATCTGGCCGAGGATGTGCATGTCGGCAATTTCGTCGAGATCAAGAACGCCAATATCGACGAGGGCGCCAAGGTCAATCACCTGACCTATATCGGCGACGCGGATGTGGGCGAGGGATCGAATATCGGCGCGGGCACCGTCACCTGCAATTACGACGGTGTGTTCAAGCACCGCACCACCATCGGCAAGAACGTGTTCGTGGGCTCGGACACGATGCTGGTGGCGCCGGTGCGGCTGGGCGACGGGGCGATGACCGGCTCGGGCTCGGTCATCACCGAGGACGTGCCGGCGGGGGCGCTGGCGCTGGGCCGCGCCCGGCAGGAGAACAAGCCGGGCCTCGCGACCCGGCTGATGGAACGTCTCAGGGCCAAGAAGGCCGCGGCAAAGAAAGAGGTCTGATCTCATGTGCGGGATTGTGGGCGTTCTGGGAACGCACGAAGTGGCTCCGCTGATCCTCGAGTCGCTCAAGCGGCTGGAGTACCGGGGATACGATAGCGCCGGGATCGCCACGGTGAACACCGGGCGGCTGGATCGCCGCAGGGCCGTGGGCAAGCTGATCAACCTGTCGGACCTGCTGGTGCACGAGCCGCTGGCGGGCAAGGCGGGGATCGGCCACACGCGCTGGGCCACCCATGGCGAGGCGAATGTGAAGAATGCGCATCCGCACAGCTCGGGCCCGGTGACGGTGGTGCATAACGGCATCATCGAGAATTTCCGCACCCTGCGCGAGGAACTGGCGGCGGTCGGGCTGGGTCACGAGACCGACACCGACACCGAAACCATCGCCCTGCTGACCCGGCACCTGATGGAGCAGGGCCTGGACCCCGAGGCGGCCGTGCGCGAGACGCTGGCGCGGCTGGACGGGGCCTTTGCGCTGGCCTTCATCTTTGAAGGGCAGGACGATCTGATGATCGGCGCCCGCAAGGGCTCGCCCCTGGCGGTGGGCTGGGGCGATGGCGAGATGTATCTGGGGTCGGATGCGATCGCGCTGGCGCCGATGACCGACCGCATCACCTATCTGGACGAGGGCGACTGGGTCGTTCTGACCCGCGGCGGTGCCACGTTCTACGATTTCGCGGGCAACCGCGTGAATCGCGACGTCACGGTCATCCGGCTGGACCAGGCTCGCGTCGACAAGGGCGGCCACCGGCATTTCATGGCCAAGGAAATCGCCGAGCAGCCCTCGGTCCTGGGGGCCGGCCTGGCGTTCCACCTGTCGCCCGATGGCAAGACCATCGCCTTCCCGCCCGAGGTGGATTTCCGCGGCATCGACCGGGTGACGATGGTCGCTTGCGGCACCGGCCATTATGCGACGCAGGTGGCGAAATACTGGTTCGAACAGATCGCGGGCCTGCCCTGCGATACCGATATCGCCAGCGAGTTCCGTTACCGCGAGCCGGTGCTGAGCGAGAAGGGCATGGGCATCTTCGTCAGCCAGTCGGGCGAGACCGCCGACACGCTGGCGGCGCTGCGCTATGTCGACGGCAAGCTGAGCCGCACGGTTGGCGTGGTCAACGTCTCGACCTCGTCCATCGCGCGGGAATCGGATGTGGCGCTGCCGATCCTGGCGGGACCCGAGATCAGCGTGGCCTCGACCAAGGGCTTCACGGCGCAGCTGCTGGTCCTCCTGCTGCTGGCGCTGAAGGCCGCGCATGACCGTGGGAAGCTGGACGATGCGGGCCTGGCCGAGAAGCTGGCCGAACTGCGCATGCTGCCGGGGATCCTGGCGCAGGCGCTGGACCGCGAGGCCGAGATCGAGGCGCTGGCGCACAAGATCTCCAGCGCCAAGGACGTGCTGTTCCTGGGCCGCGGCGTGATGTATCCGCTGGCGCTGGAAGCGGCGCTGAAGCTCAAGGAACTGAGCTATATCCACGCCGAGGGCTATGCCTCGGGCGAACTGAAGCACGGCCCCATCGCGCTGATCGACGAGGTGATGCCGGTGGTGGTGCTGGCGCCCCGTGACGCGCTCTATGACAAGACCGTCTCGAACATGCAGGAAGTCATGGCCCGGCTGGGTAAGGTCATCCTGATCTCGGACCGCAAGGGTCTGGACGAGGCGGGCAAGGTCTGGGGCACGCTCGCCATGCCCAATGTGCCGAACCTGATCGCGCCCATCGTCTATGCGGTGCCGGCGCAGATGCTGGCCTATCACACCGCCCTGGCCCGTGGCACCGATGTCGACCAGCCGCGCAACCTGGCGAAATCGGTGACGGTGGAGTGAGCTGAGACCGCGCCCGGCGACAGGGCGCAGGCGACCCTCTGCGGCCCGTTCCGGGCGGCAGGGGGTCTTTGCTCTGCTGGCGCCGCCATATCCCCGGCAGTCGGGCGCTGCGCACCGGCTGCGAAGGCGCCACCCGCTTCGACCGGGACCGGTCCTGCGGCCCGTCGTGATCCGGTGGGCCCTGCCGGGCGTATCTCTGGCATCAATGCCCCCGGAGGTCGCCCATGCTCACCCGCCGCCTTGTCATCCTCGCCGCGCCGCTGCTCGCCGCGGGCTGCGCCGTCCGTCCCGAGGCGCCGGACACCGCCGGTCCCCTGACCCTGCCCGAGGTCTTCACCGGCGAGGTCCGGGGCCGCGGGGTCTTCCGCGTCGATCTGACCGGCGCCGAGCGGCGCTTCACCGCGCGCCTGCACGGGCGGATGCAGGGCGAAAGGCTGATCGTGGCCGAGGATTTCCTCTATGACGACGGCCAGACCGGCCGCCTCACCTGGGTTTTCGAGCCCGCCGGGCCCGGACGCTGGACGGGGCGGCGCGAGGATACGGTGGGCCTGGCCGAGGTGGTCGAGGAAGGCGAGACGATCCGCATGGAGTATACCGCCGATTTCGAATCGCTCGAGGGCGTGACGCGGCTCGCCTTTTCGGACGTGATCTATCGCGCGCCGGGGGGATTGGTTATCAACGAAGCCATCGTGCGGCGCTGGGGGATCCCCGTGGGCCGCGTCCGCTTCGAAATGACCCGAGCATGATTGATCCAGAGACCGCATTTTCCCGCCTGCACGCCCAGGCAGACCCCGCCCGCGCCGCCGAGATGCGCGCCTATCACAAGGTGGACCGGATCTATCTGGGCCTGTCGAACCCACAGATCGACGCGCTGGTCGCCGAATGGCGGGCGGTTTGCAGCGTCGAGGAGCGCGTGGCGCTGGCCGGCGCGCTCTGGGCCAGCGACATCCATGAGGCGATGATCGCGGCGGCCAAGCTGCTGACCCAGGCCCGGTTGCGGCCCGATGCCGCGGCCTGGGCGCTGATCGCCGACTGGGCCGAGGGATTCCTGGGCTGGGCCGTTGCCGATACCGCCGCCGCGGCGGGTAGCCGCCGGCTGGTCGCCGATCCGTCGCGGCTCGACCAGGTGGAGGGCTGGACGCAGCATCCCAACATGTTCACCCGCCGCGCCGCTCTGGTCATGACCCTGCCCTGGGCCCGGCTCAACCACCCGAAAGAGGCGGATCTGGCGATACGCGAGCGGGTATTGGGCTGGGCCGCGCTCTATGCCAACGACCGCGACTGGTTCATTCAGAAGGCAGTGGGCTGGTGGCTGCGCGATCTGTCGAAACATGATGCCGACCGGACCCGGGCCTGGATCGCCGATCATGGCGACCGGCTGAAGCCCTTCGCCCGCAAGGAAGCCCTGCGGCTGCTGCCGGCGTAAGCGGCGGGAGGCGCGCGCCCACCCGCCCACCTCGCGCGCCTCCCGCCGCGGAGGGTTCGGCGCTTGTTGCGGTCCCGGGGGGCCAGCCCCCCGGACCCCCCCCCGCGTATTTTTGGCAAAGTGAGGGGAAGGGTCGCGCGCCCGGTCAGGCGCTCGCTTCGGTCTTCACATCTTTTAAAGAGGGTGAGGGCCGCCCGGACGAGGCGCCCGTGGCGCGTCGTCAGGCCCGAGGGCCAGGTGCGCAGGCGCGCGGGGCCGGACCAGGCGCCTGGGGCCAGGCGGAGGCAGATGGCCCTCCTCTTCTTGGGCGGGGCGGAAGGGGCGAGGGCGAAACCCCTGCTATCTGTCGAGTCCCAGCGCCCGGTCGACCGAGACCCGGCCGGGTCCATAGGCCAGCACCGCCAGCAGGCTTGCCGCCCAGGTACCGTGCAGCACCCAGGCCTCGGGATAGACGAAGATCTGGATCACGGCCGTCATCGCCAGCAGCCCCGCAGCCGACAGCCGCGTGCAGAGCCCCGTGATGATCAGAACCGAAAACGCATGCTCGCCGAGCGTGGCCAGCACCGCGGCCCAATCCGGGGGGATCAGGGGCAGGGCGTATTCGTGTTCGAAGAGGTAAAAGGTCGAGGGTTTGATCGAGACTCCCTCGACCTTCGTCCGCGCCGACAGCCAGAAGGTCACGCCGACGAAGGCCCGCGCGGCGAGTTGCACCAGATCGGCGGGGACCAACCGTCCGGCGCGGGCATTGGCTGACAGGATCCGGCTGGGCAGGGTCATGGCGTTTCTCCGATCTCGGTGATGAGCTGGTGGCGGATCAGCAGGGCCAGCAGCGGGGTTGGGTCAGTCTCGGCTTCGGCCAGCGGCAGGCCTTGCAGCAGGGCGCAGAGCAGGCTGTGGCTCTCGGCGGTCAGCGGTTCCACCAGCACGGCAAGGCCCGGATTGCGCGCGATCAGCGCCTGCTCGGGTCCGGCCCGCAGCGGTTCGGGCGCCGCGCCGGGCTGGTTCAGGCGCCAGAGGCTGACCGCGGGGCTGGCGGCCGCGAAGGCCTGGACCGAAGGAGCGAGCCGCAGGACCAGCCGTTCGGGATCCGTCTGGCCGAGCTTCGCCGGGTCGGCCGGGGCCGCGTCCGGCGCGTGATAGGCCAGACCGCGCAGCCATTCCAGCCGGGCGACATCGGGCAGATAGGGCAGCGATCGCGCCGGGGGAAAGGTGGCCAGAAAGCCCGCGAAGGACGCGCCCCAATCGAGAAGGACCGGCGATCGCGGCGGATGGCTGGCTGCAAAGACCCGGGCCATGGCGGCGAAGAACGCGACGCCGACCAGCCGCTCGATCACCGGGAAACGGGCCGCCAGCGCCCGGGAGAGTCCGTGCTGGACATTGTTGCGGTAGATGGCAAAGCGGCGGTCGCGGCTGGGTTCGGGGCCAAGCCCCTCGGGCGTCCGGGGCGCCCAGAGCGCGGCGGCGATCCGCGCTTCGGTCAGGGCGTGATCGGCGGGAGGGGGCATGGGGCCTCGCACTGGCGGGGGATCGGTTTGATTGGGTCAGGGGATGCTGGCAGGGTCCGAGGTACGTCAGGCCGCATGGACATCGCGCTGCCCGGCCAGCAGGGCCTCGGCGCGGCGGGCTTCGGCCAGCAGCGTCTCGAAATCCGGAACGTCGTTGTCCCATTCAATGAGCGTGGGTTTCGGTCCGGTCCGGGCGATGACCTCGGCATAGAGCGTCCAGACCGGATCGGCGACCGGGCGGGAATGGCTGTCGATCAGCAGAGGGCCGTCCTCGAGCGTCTCGGCCTCGTGCCCGGCGAGGTGGATCTCGCCGACCAGTGCCAGCGGAAAATCGGCCAGATAGGCGCGGGGATCGGTCCGGTGGTTCACCGCGGAAACGAAGACATTATTGACGTCGAGCAGCAGGCCGCAGCCGGTGCGCCGCGCGATCTCGCGCAGGAAATCCGCCTCGGCCCAGGTGCTGTCGGCGAAGGTCACATAGGTCGCGGGGTTTTCCAGCAGCATCCGGCGGCCCAGAACCTCCTGCGTCTGGTCGATATGGGCGCAGATCGTGGCCAGCGTCTGATCCGTATAGGGCAGGGGCAGGAGGTCGTTCAGCCAGGCCGCGCCATGCGAGGACCAGGCGAGATGTTCCGAAAAGCTCTCGGGCTGATAGCGGTCGAGGAGCGCCTTCAGCCGGGAAAGATGCGCCGGGTCCAGAGGCGCCGCGCCGCCGATCGACAGGCCGACGCCGTGGATCGAGAGCGCATGCGCCGCGCGCAGCCGTTCCAGCATCGCATGGGGGGCACCGCCCGCGCCCATGTAATTCTCGGCATGGACCTCGTAGAAGGCGACGGGCGCGCCGAGGGCCTGGCGGAAATGCTCGGGCTTGAAGCCGAGGCCGGGGGCGTCGGGCAGACGGGGGGACATGGCGGGCTCCTGTCGGGGAAGGGGCCGCCCCGGGGCGCGGGGCGGCCCGGGGATCACATCATGACCGGCATGTAGGTCTCGGCCACCGCCATGTCGAAGCCCGCGGGCAGGTCGCGGTTGATGCCGGGACCATAGCCGCCGGCCTCGAGCTGCTCGGCGGTGGCGCCCATGCGGGCATGGCCCATACCGTCGGCCGGCAGTTCCATCGTCGCGCAGGTGCCCGCCGGGACCAGCGTCCAGGCATTGCCCTGGTAGTCGATGGTCGAGGTGCCGGCGCAGCTGGTGCCCGGACCGGCGGCGCAATCGTTCTGCCCGGCCAGCGAAACGCCGTAGCAGCGCTCTTGCGCCATGTCGTCGGCCTGGGCGGCGCCGGCGGCCAGCGTCAGGGCGGCAGCGATCGAGGCGGCGAGGATCGGGGTTTTGGTCTTCATGGTTGGGATCTCCCGGTTGAAGGCCCCGCATCCGTTGCGGGCCTGCCAGACAGGACGGCGCGGCGGGGCGCGTCGTTACGCCTGTTCACGCAGCCGTGACATCGGCGCGTTTTTCGTCGATCTTGGCGCCGGGCGGTGTAACAACACCCGCCATTGCACCGTATCGGAGGTCGCGTGCCCCCCCTGGACGAGCCGAGCTGGGAGACGCTGATGCGCGCCGCGAACCGCGGCGACCAGCGGTCCTATGCCCGGCTTCTGGGGGCGGTCACGCCGGTCGTGCGCGGGATCGTCCGGGCACGCGGCGGGGTGCTCGGCCCCGAGGCTTGCGAGGATGTGGTGCAGGAGGTGTTGCTGACCATCCATCTGAAACGGCAAAGCTGGCGCGAGGATGCGCCGCTCCGCCCCTGGCTCTATGCTGTGACGCGGCACAAGGTGGTGGATGCGTTCCGCGCCCGGGGCCATCGGGTGGAGATCCCGGTCGAGGATGTGGCCGAGATCCTGCCCGCGCCGCAGGGCGAGGACCCGTTCGAGGCGCGCGATATGGCGCGGGTGATCGGGCGGCTGGAGCCCCGCGCGGCCGAGATCGTGCGCGCCATCGGCATCGAGGGCGAAAGCGCGGCCGAGGCGGGCGCCCGGCTGGGCATGAGCGAAGGCGCCGTGCGGGTGGCGCTGCACCGGGCCTTCAAGTCGCTGGCCAGGCTGCGGGAAAGGATGATCGAATGAAGACCGACGCGCTGATCGCGGCCCTGGCCGCCGATACCACACCCCGGGTCGCCCCCGGCGCCCGGCTGGCGCGGGTGCTGCCGGTGGCTTTCGTGGTCTCGGGCCTCATGCTCGTCGCTTTCTGGCATGTGCGCCCGGACCTGGCCCAGGCGCTGACCTCGGCGCCGGTCTACAAGACGCTGGTGCCTATGGTGCTGGCCCTGGCGGCGCTGTGGCTGGCCCGCGGCATGGCCCGGCCCGAGGCGCGGGTCGGGGCCGAAGCGGCCCTGGTGGGGGTTCTGGGGCTGGGGATGCTGGCGGCGCTGGTCTATGGTCTGTCGACCAACAGCCTTTCGGAGATCGGCGCGCTGCTCGATACCCGCGATTTCGAGAATTGCCTCGTCTCGGTGCCGGTGCTGGCGGCCTTGCCGCTGGGGGGCGCGCTCTGGGCGCTGAAGGCGGGCGCGCCGCGGAACCCGGCGCTGGCCGGGGCGGCCGCGGGGCTTCTGGCGGGCGGGCTGGGGGCGGCGGTCTATTCGCTGCATTGCCCGCATGACCCGCTGATGTATTTCCTGCCGGCCTATGGGGGTGCGATGCTGATCGTGGTGGCGCTGGGTGCCCTGATCGGGGGACGGGTCCTGCGCTGGTAGGATCGGCAATATTGCCCCATCCCAGGGGGGCAGGGCGGGGCGGTGCGCGAGAGCACGCGCCCCGCGCGCCGGGTGGGATGAACGCCCACCGCGCGACCGGGGCAATCCGTCGTCGATCCTTTCAATACTCTTGAGCGGCGAGCGCAAACCGCATACCGCTTGCCGAGGTACTGAGTATGAGGATCAAGCATGAACATCTGGAAACGGCTTCGGCTCGCGTTCGGGGGACACAAGGCCGAAAAGGACCTCTACAGCCAGACCCTCGGGGCGCTGCAGGTCGAGGACAAGGGCAGCTATTCGCTGGTTACCTACCAGCGCGACGGCGTCTTCGATTACGAGGCCTATCGCCGGATCCAGACCGAGGGCAACAAGCGCAAGCTGACCACGGTCTTCGTGCAGCAGGAGGTGATCAGCGCGCTGGCCGATTACGCCACGGCGCGCGGCCCCGTGCGCCGCGTGATCTGCCACGGCACCCGCAACGCCGCCGAGCAGAGCTTCTTCAAGGCCGCAATCCCCGGCGTCGATGTGCTGGGGACCGAAATCTCGGACACCGCCACGCAATTCCCCGACACGATCGAATGGGATTTCCACGAGATTCGCGCCGATTGGCCGGGGGCTTTCGATATCCTCTACTCGAACAGCTGGGATCACAGCTACGATCCGATCAAGCTGTTCGCGGCCTGGTCGTCCTGCGTTGCGCCGGGCGGGATCATGGCGCTGGAGCATAGCTCGCGGCACGAGCCCAAGGCGGTCAACGCGCTGGATCCTTTCGGGGTCGATTTCGACGGGCTGGTGTCGCTGGTGACCGCCAATCCCGGCATGACGTTCGAGGCGGCGCTGGATTTCGGCGGGCGGCGGCAGCGGCGTCTGGCGATCTTTCGCAAGGCCGGCGACTGAGGGGCAGGTGAGCCGCGCCCGCCGTCCCCTCCATCGGGAAGCGGGATGAATTCGGCCGTATTCCCGGGGTCTGAGCTGGTGCGTGCGAGCACGCACCCAATGGGGCAGGTGGGATGAAAACCCACCCTACACGGGGCTTTTCCCGGACCACTTCGGGTAGGGTGCGTACTCGTACGCACTCTACCCTCATTCCCTCACTCGGGAAGCGGGATAAATTCCTCCGTATCCCCCGGCGGCAGCTCGAACAGGCCCTTGCCCCAGTCACCGCGGCGCCAGGCGTCTTTCGCCTCTTCGATCTTCTCCTTTGAGGAAGAGACGAAATTCCACCAGATATAGCGCGGCCCGTTCAGCGTATCGCCGCCCAGCAGCATCAGCCGCGCGCCCGCGGGGCCAGCCTCGAGCGTGATGGCGTCGCCCGGGCGGAACACCGCCATCTGGCCCGTCTCCAGCACCTGACCCGCCACCGTGACCGAGCCCGCCAGCACATGCAGGCCGCGATCTTCGTGATCCATCGGCATCGGAATCCGCGCGCCCGCCTCCAGCACCGCATCGGCGTAGAACACGCCGCCGAAGGTCGAGACCGGCGCCTTCTCGCCCCAGGCGGTGCCCAGGATCAGGCGCACCCTTTTGCCCTCGGCCTCCAGCATCGGCAGGTCGGGCTTGCCGAAATGCTCGAAGGCGGGGGCCATTTCTTCGCGGTCCTCGGGCAGGGCGAGCCAGGTCTGCACACCGAACAGGTCATGCGGCCCCTGCCGGACCAGCGGATCGGTGCGCTCGGAATGGGTGATGCCGCGGCCGGCGATCATCCAGTTGACCTCGCCGGGGACGATCTTCTGATCGGTGCCGAGCGAATCCTTGTGGATGAAATGGCCGTTGAGCAGATAGGTCACGGTGCCCAGGCCGATATGCGGATGCGGTCGCACATCGATGCCCGCGCCGGTGACGAATTCCGCCGGGCCCATCTGGTCGAAGAAGACGAAGGGGCCGACCATGCGGCGCTGGGCGGCGGGCAGGGCGCGGCGCACCTCGAACCCGCCCAGGTCGCGGGTCCGGGGTACGATGAGGGTTTCGATCGCGTCGGGATCGGTGGTTAGGGGGCCGGGGTCGAAGGCCGGGTTCCAGCTCATGAATGTCCTCCTTGGGTTGCTTCCAAGATGGACTGCCCGGGCGGTTTCGCAAAGCCCCGCACAATGGCTCTGCGCGGGCGAACAGGTTCAGTCGCGGCGGAACAGGCCCCGCGATTGCGGCGGCGGCAGCACGGCGCCGGCGCGGCGGACCACCGGGATCGCCGCGGGGGCCTGGGGGTGGGGCGGCAGGCCGCCGAAGCGACGCCAGAAGCGCACGCCGCCCAGCTGCCGCCAGGTATGCGCGGAAAGCGCGACGCCCGCCAGGAAGCCGCCGACATGCGCCCAGAAGGCGACGCTGCTGCCCGAGGGCGTGGCGAGCCCCCCCGCCACCTGTACCAGCAGCCAGAGGCCGAGCAGCGCCCAGGCGGGGACCGCAAAGGTCCGCAGACCGATGATGTAATAGACCAGCAGATCGACGCGGGCGCGCGGGAACATCAGGAAATAGGCCCCCATGACCCCCGCCACCGCGCCCGAGGCCCCGGCGATCGGCACCGGGCTGTCGGTCCGGGCGATGAACTGCAGCGCAAAGGCGATCAACCCGCAGGCCAGATAGAAGCCGAGGAACCGCAAAGGTCCCATCTCGGCCTCGACATTGTCGCCGAAGACCCTGAGGAACAGCATGTTCAGCCCCAGATGCAGCCAGCCGCCATGAAGGAACAGGGCCGTCACGGGGGTCAGCAAGCCATCGCCGTCGCTGATCCGCGCCGGGACCATCCCCCAGTCGTGATAGACGGCCAGCACCGAAGCCGCGCTGCCCAAGGGGTAGAAGGCCATGAACACCAGGATGTTCACGGCGATCAGCGTCCAGGAGACGACGGGGACATGCCCCGAGGGATTGTGGTCACGGACCGGCAGCATCCTCTAGGGGTGCAGCGTGCTTAACAAATCGTCAATCCCCGGAAGCGGCAACAAGCAGTTGCGCATTTCCGCCCGATGCGGTCGTGTCGATGCACAGATGTCGCTCGGTCAGGGCATGGGCACGGTCGGGCGCCGTGGTGATCAGCGGCAGGATCGGCCCCTTGCGGCGCGACAGCGCCAGCCCATAGGCCCGGGCCTGCACCGTGTCGCCCCACCAGATTGCGCCGCTGAAACCCTGGGCCGTTTCCAGCCAGTCGGGTGCGACCGTGCCGCCCGCCGGGACCGCCACGCCCCCCAGCGCGCGGATGGCGGCGGCCTGCGCCGCTTCCGCCTCGGCGCCGGGGCCGAGGCAGAGGACCGGCGCGCGGGGATGCAGGCTCAGCCGGTTCGATTCGCCGGTCGGGCCGGGCATGTCATGGGTGGCCACCGCCTCGGCCGGTGCCGGGGCTTTCAGCGCCTGTTCCAGCGCCTGCAGATCGGCCGGGGCGCCCGCCGCCTGCGCCATGGGCGCGGGAACAGGGGCGGCGAGACGCGCCACATAATCGGGCCCGCCTGCCTTCGGCCCGGTGCCTGACAGCCCCTCGCCCCCGAACGGTTGCGAGCCGACCACGGCGCCGATCTGGTTGCGGTTGACGTAGAGGTTGCCGACGCGTAGCGCCTCGACCACCTCCTGCACCCGGTTGTCGATCCTTGTGTGCAGGCCGAAGGTCAGGCCGAAGCCGCGGGCGTTCACCGCCTCCAGCACCATGGGCAGGTCGCGACCCTTGAAGCGGGCGACGTGCAGGACCGGGCCGAAGATCTCGCGCGGCAGCGCCTCGATGCCCGAAACCTCGATCACCACGGGGGCCACGAAATGCCCGGCGTCGGGGGCGCGCAATTCGTGCAGCACGCGGCCGGCGCGGCGGGCTTCGGTGACATAGGCGCGGATCTCGCGCGCGGCGTCGGCGTCGATCACCGGGCCCACGTCGGTGGCCAGCTGCCAGGGATCGCCGAGGGTCAGCGCCTCCATGGCGCCGCCCAGCATCTCCAGCACGCCGTCCGCCACATCCTCCTGCACATAGAGGCAGCGCAGGGCCGAGCAGCGTTGCCCGGCCGACTGGAAGGCCGAGGCCACCACGTCGCGCACCGCCTGTTCCGGCAGCGCGGTGGAATCGACCACCATGGCGTTGAGCCCGCCGGTTTCCGCGATCAGCGGCGCGCCGGGGGCGAGATTGGCGGCCATCGCCCGGCGGATCGCCTGTGCCGTCTCGGTCGAGCCGGTGAAGACCACGCCATCGACCCGCGGGTCCGAGGTGAGCGCGGCGCCCACCTCGGCCCCCTCGCCGGGCAGCAGTTGCAGCGCGGTGCGGGGCACACCGGCCTCGTGCAGCAAGGCGACGGCGGCGGCGGCGATCAGCGGCGTCTGTTCGGCGGGTTTCGCCAGAACCGCGTTGCCCGCCGCCAGCGCACCCGCGATCTGGCCGGTGAAGATGGCGAGCGGGAAGTTCCAGGGGCTGATGCAGGCGGTCCGGCCGCGCGGCGCCATGCCCGCCTCGATCCGGGCGGCGTAATAGCGCAGGAAATCCACCGCCTCGCGCAGCTCGCCCACGCAATCGGGCAGGCCCTTTCCGGCCTCGCGCGCCAGCAAGGCGAAGAAGCGGCCGAAGTCGCGTTCGTAGAGGTCGGCGGCGCGGGTCAGGACGGCGGCGCGTTCGGCGGCCGGCGCGTCCCAGACCTGCGCGGCCCCCAGCGCGGCGTCGACATCGGCGCGGGTGGCCTGCGTGACATGGCCCACGGTTTCATCTGGACGCGCGGGGTTGCCGACCGCCAGAACCGCGCCGCCCTGCGAAGGCGCCGCGATCATCGGCCCTGCGGTGAAGGTTGTTGTGGCGAAAGGGGCGCGCCCGGCCTCGATGGCGGCAAGGTCCTGCGTGTCGGTCAGGTCGAAGCCCCGGGAATTGCGCCGTTCGGGCGCGAATAACTCGGGTCCCTTGGTCAGCGCCTTCGGCCGGTGCGCGGTCAGGGGATCGGCCACCACCTGCTCGGGCGACACCTTCTCGTCCACGATCTGGTTGACGAAGGAGGAATTGGCGCCGTTTTCCAGCAACCGGCGCACCAGATAGGCCAGAAGGTCGCGATGCGCACCGACGGGCGCGTAGATCCGGCAGCGGGTGCCCTCGCCGGTCAGCACCAGGTCATGCAACCGCTCGCCCATCCCGTGCAGGCGCTGGAATTCGAAAGCGTCGCGCGGCAGGCCCTGCGCCATCTCCAGCACGGCGGCGACGGTCTGGGCGTTATGGGTCGCGAATTGCGGATAGATCCGGTCGGTCAGGGACAGGAGCTTGCGCGCATTCGCCATATAGGAAATGTCGGTCGCGGTCTTGGCGGTGAAGACCGGAAAGCCCGGCAGGCCCAGCACCTGTGCGCGCTTGATCTCGCTGTCCCAATAGGCGCCCTTGACCAGACGGATCATGATCCGGCGATTGAGGCGCCCGGCCTCCGCCGCCAGCCAGTCGATCATGGCGCCGGCGCGCGGCCCATAGGCCTGCACCACCACGCCGAACCCGTCCCAGCCGTCGAGCGCGGGATCGGCCAGCACCGCCGCGATCACGTCGCGCGAGAGGACCAGCCGGTCCTGCTCTTCGGCGTCGATGTTGAAGCCCATGTGGCGCTTGGCGGCCATCCGCGCCAGCTGCGTAACCCGCGGCACAAGCTCGCGCATCACCCGGGCGCGCTGGCCTTCCTCATAGCGGGGATGCAGCGCGCTCAGCTTGACCGAGATGCCGGGATTGGCGCGGATGTCGGTGCCCTGGCAGCCCTTGCCGATCGCCTCGATGGCCTTGGCATAGGCCGATTGATAGCGCAGCGCATCGGCCTCGGTCCGCGCGGCCTCGCCCAGCATGTCGTAGGAATAGGCATAGCCCCGCGCCTCCATCGCCGCGCCCCGGGTCATGGCGGCGGTGATGGTCTCGCCCAGCACGAACTGGCGCCCCATCTCCTTCATCGCGCGGGAGACGGCGGTGCGGATCACCGGCTCGCCCAGCCGGCGGACGGCGGCGCGCAGATGGCCGGCGATCCCGGGCTCGGCCTCGTCGTCCAGGACCCGGCCGGTCAGCATCAGCGCCCAGGTCGAGGCGTTGACCAGCGACGAGGCGGAATGGCCCAGATGCCGCCCCCAGTCCGAGGGGGCGATCTTGTCCTCGATCAGCGCGTCCATGGTGCCCGCATCCGGCACGCGCAGCAGCGCCTCGGCCAGGCACATCAGCGCGATGCCTTCATCGGTGGAAAGCCCGTATTCGGCGAGGAACACCTCCATCAACCCGGGCTTCGCGCCCTCGCGGATCGCCTTGACCAACGCCACGGCACGGTCATGGATGCGGGCGCGGGCCTGGTCGGGCAGGGTGGCGGCCTGGGCGAGGGAAGCGACCAGCGCCTCCTCATCGGCGGGGATCGGGGTCAGCAGCGGCTGGGTCGTCATGGGGCACCGGAAGATGTCGTTTCGGCGCAAGATACGCCGATTGCGACCCGCGTTTTTCCCGATTACCGTGGGACGGCAGGCAGAAATGCCGATTTTCGCAAGGCGGACAGGCGAATGACCCGCGACGACCTGGACGATTTCGACCGGACGATCCTGCGCATCCTGCGGCAGGACGGGCGGATCAGCGTGACTGAACTGGCGGGGCGAATCAACCTGTCGAAATCGCCGACCCAGACCCGGCTGCGCCGGCTGGAAAAGGCGGGATTGATCACCGGCTATCAGGCCCGGCTCGATCATGCGCGGCTGGGCGCGGGGCATGTGGCCTTCGTCGAGGTGAAGCTCTCGGACACGCGCGAGGCGGCGCTCAGGGCCTTCAACACGGCGGTGCGGGGACTGGCCGAGGTCGAGGAATGCCACATGATCGCCGGCGCCTTCGACTATCTGCTGAAGGTGCGCTCGGCCGATATCATGGACTATCGCCGGATCCTGGCCGAGAAGATCTCGGCCCTGCCGCATGTCGCCGCGACCTCGACCCATGTGGCGATGGAATCGGTGAAGGAAAGCGGCGGCTAACGGTCCGGGCCGGGGGGTGCGGGGGGCCAGCCCCCTCGACTCCCGGCCGCGCCACGGGCGCGGCGTTCGCGGCTGAAACGTGCCACTGGCGCGTTTCCAAGACGCCGCTCACCCCCGCCAAAGGGGACCCTCGGGCCCCCCTTTGGAAACCCCCGAGGATATTTGAAGAACAAAGATGAAGGTTAAGGGGGCGTTAAGTCGCCTTCTTTGCGCTTCAAATATCCTCGGGGGGTGAATGCCCGCAGGGCAGAGGGGGGCAGACGGCCCCCCTTCTTCGGCGCCGGAGGCGTCGCGGCCGGGGGGGGGCGAAACGCCTCCTCCCGGTCAGAAAAGCGAGCCTTGCCCCTGCGGCGGCTCGGCCGGCTTGCGGCGGGGGCGCGGGGTGGCGCCGACCGGGACGGCCTCGACGCTGCCGTCGCGCAATTCGGCGGTGACCACCGGCTGCTGGCGCACGGCCTCGGCGCTGGTCAGCAGCCGGCCTTCCGCATCGCGCAGCACCGCATAGCCGCGGGCCAGTGTCTCGGGATAGCCCAGCGAGCGGTGCATTCTTGCCAGCGCCGCCAGCTTCTCGGTCGCCCGCGTCAGCCGCTGCGTCAGGGCGGCCGTGGCGCGCGCGCCATAGCCCGGGCCTTCCAGCCGCTCGGTCTTCAGCGCGAGGCTCTGGGCCAGAGCGGGCGTGAGCCGCGCGCCCGACTGGGCCAGGCGTTCGGCCCTTTGTTCGATCCGGGCGCGCAGGGTGCCTGGGCGCAGCCCTGCGCCCGCCCGGTTCAGGTCGAGCGCCTTGCGTTGCGCCAGCGCCCTGAGCGAGCCTGCGAAGCGGTCGCCCGCGCGGTCCAGCCGCTGCACCGGGGTCGCCAGCAGGGCCTCGGGCCGGGGCAGGGCACGCGCCAGATCGCGCAACCGCTGGCTGCGCATCTCGACCGCGGCCCCGCCCGAGCGGTGCAGCCGGGCGCCCAGCGCCGCGACCTGGGCCAGCAGGTCCGCCCGCACCGGTACGGCGAGTTCCGCCGCCGCCGTGGGCGTGGGCGCGCGCAGGTCTGCGGCGTGGTCGATGAGCGTCGTATCCGTCTCGTGCCCGACCGCCGAAATCAGCGGGATGGCCGAGGCCGCCGCCGCGCGGACCACCGCCTCGTCGTTGAAGCCCCACAGATCCTCGATCGAGCCGCCGCCGCGGGCGACGATCAGCACATCGGGGCGCGGCACCGGGCCGCCCGGTTCCAGCGCGTTGAAACCCTCGATGGCGCGCACCACATCCCGGGGACAGCGCTCGCCCTGGACCGCCACCGGCCAGACGATGACCCGGCGCGGGAAGCGGTCGGCCAGCCGGTGCAGGATGTCGCGGATCACCGCGCCCTGGGCCGAGGTGATGACGCCGATCACCTGCGGCAGGAAGGGGATGGGCCGCTTGCGCCCGGCGTCGAACAGCCCCTCGGCCGCCAGCTTCAGGCGCCGCGCCTCCAGCATCGCCATCAGCGCCCCGGCGCCCGCCGGTTCCACATTGTCGACCTGCAACTGGTATTTCGACTGCGGCGCGAAGGTGGTCAGGCGCCCGGTGGCGATGACCTCCATCCCCTCCTCGGGGCGGACGGTCATCCGCGCGACCTGGCCCTTCCAGCTGACCGAAGCGATGACCGAGCGGTCGTCCTTGAGGTCGAAATACATGTGGCCGGTGCGGGCGATGACCACGCGGCCCACCTCGCCCCGCACCCGCACGCGGCCGAACTCGCCCTCAAGCGTGCGCTTCACCGCGCCGGACAGCTCCGAGACGGTGAAGTCATGCGCATTGCCGGGGCCCTCGGGGCCGGGGAGGTCGTCGTCGATCAGGTCCATGGGAGGGTTCTAGCGCGAGGGCGAGGGGTGATGAAAGCCCGAACCCGTCGGCGTATCGTCAGAAGACATCGGCCTCGCCGATCCGGATCGGTCCATCCCGGTGCAGGGCAAACCCGTGGGCCGCGGAAATAGCAAGAGCAAGGAAGCCGGGAACTGCGACAAGGCTGTACTGAAAACCAACCCCGAGGGCGCCTATCGCCCTGGCACCAGCGGATGCCCGGAAGACCCTCGCGCTGCGCTTGACCCTGCCGCAATACTCTGGCGGGGCAGCGCCCTCCGGCGGCGTAGTCACAGCCAGCGTTTGCGCATCGGCTGATTGAAGCTCGCGATCACCAGCCAGACGAAATTCGCGCCGATCAGGGCGGTCCAGAGGCCGGGAGACAGGGGCAGGTCCAGCACATGCGCCACCAGCCCCATCGCAACCAGCGCCGCCATCCCCGCCAGCGCGCCCTGCAGGAATCGCATCTGCCGCCGCTCGCGCCGCCCCAGCCACAGGCGCGGATCGGGGGCGGCATCGAACTCGGCGGTGTAGAGCGGGATGGTACCTTCGTGCAGGTCATCGAAGGGCGAGAAAGGCTCGGTCAAATGCCGGGGCAGCGCGGGCAGGGCCGCCAGACGCATCGTGTCGTGCAGCCGCGCCACATCGGCCACCAGCGGCGGCGGCACGGTGCGCTCGACGTCGATCCGCGCCAGATAGGCGCAGCGGGCGTAATCGGTCACCAGTGTGCGGGCCTCGGTCTGATATTTCACCAGCTTGCGATGCGCGGCGGCGGACAGAGCCTCGGCCTCGGGGCTGGCCAGCCAATTCTCGAGCGGTTGCCACAAGGCGGGGTCGCGGATCGGCATGTCGCTGCGCCTTGAGCAAGGGGTGCAATCAGCCTAAAAGCCGCTCGCAAGGTTGTAAACGGGCAAGGGGCGCGGCATGAACATCCTCATCCTGGGCGGCGGTGGGCGCGAACATGCGCTGGCCTGGGCGATCAAGCAGAACCCGAAATGCGACCGGCTGATCGTCGCCCCGGGCAATGCCGGGATCGCGGCGATTGCCGAATGCGCGGCGCTCAACCCCGAGGACGGGGCCGAGGTCGTGGCCTTCTGTGAAGAGAACGCCGTCGATTTCGTGGTGGTCGGGCCGGAGGCGCCGCTCGCCGCGGGCGTGGCCGATGCGCTGCGGGGGGCGGGGATCCTGTGTTTCGGCCCTTCGGCCGAGGCCGCCCGTCTGGAAAGCTCCAAGAGCTTCACCAAGGAGGTCTGCGACGCGGCCGGGGCGCCGACCGCGGGCTGGGCGCGGTTCTCGGACCTCGACGCCGCCAAGGCCCATGTCCGCGCGCTGGGCGCACCCATCGTGGTGAAGGCCGACGGGCTGGCCGCGGGCAAGGGCGTGATCGTGGCGATGACGCTGGACGAGGCGCTGGCCGGGCTGGATGAGATCTTCGGCGGGGCCTTCGGCGCCGCGGGGGCCGAGGTGGTGATCGAGGAATTCATGGCGGGCGAGGAGGCGAGTTTCTTCGTCCTCGTCGATGGCGAGACGGTGCTGCCCATCGGCACCGCGCAGGACCACAAGCGCGTGGGCGACGGCGATACCGGGCCCAATACCGGCGGCATGGGCGCTTATTCTCCGGCCCCGGTGCTGAGCCCCGAGATCGCCGAGCAGGCGCTCGACCGGATCGTCCGCCCGACCATGGCCGAGATGGCGCGGCGCGGCACGCCTTACCAGGGGGTCCTCTATGCGGGGCTGATGATCGAGAATGGCGCGGCGCGGCTGGTGGAATACAACGTCCGTTTCGGCGACCCGGAATGCCAGGTACTGATGATGCGGCTGGGCGCGCAGGCGCTGGACCTGCTGCTGGCGGCGGCCGAGGGGCGGCTGGCCGAGGCGCGGGTCAACTGGGCCGACGACCATGCGCTGACCGTGGTCATGGCCGCGCGGGGCTATCCCGGCGCCTATCGGAAGGGCAGCGAGATCAAGGGGCTCGACGCCCTGCCCGAGGACAGTTTCGCCATGGTGTTTCACGCCGGGACCAGCGCCGAGGGCGGCCGCCTGCTGGCCAATGGCGGCCGCGTCCTGAACGTGACCGCGCGCGGCGCCACGCTGGCCGAGGCGCAGGCGCGGGCCTATGCCATGGTGGATGCGATCGACTGGCCCGGCGGTTTCTGCCGCCGCGACATCGGCTGGCGGGCGCTCTGAATGGACTGGACGGGCGACGGCATCCTGCTTGCCGCCCGTCCGCACGGCGAAACCTCTGCCATTCTTGACGTCCTGACGGCCGAGCATGGCCGGATGCGGGGCGTACTGCGCGGCGGGACCTCGCGCAAGGTAGCGCCGACCCTGCAGCCGGGGAACACGCTGGCGCTGCGCTGGCGGGCGCGGCTCGACGACCAGCTGGGCAGTTTCACGGTCGAGCCGCTGAAAGCCCGGGCCGGTGCCATCATGGCCGATGCCGAACGGCTGGCGGCGCTCAACGCACTCTGCGCGCTGGCGGTTTTCGCCCTGCCCGAGCGCGACCGGCACCCCAGGCTTTATGTGCTCAGCCTGCATCTGCTGGACCGGCTGGCGCAGGGCGAGGCCTGGTTCGGCGCCTATCTGCTCTGGGAGCGGCTGTTGCTCGAGGAGACCGGCTACGGGCTCGACCTGAGCGCCTGCGCGGTGACGGGCGCGGTCGAGGGGTTGGCCTATGTCTCGCCCCGCACCGGCCGCGCCGTCACGTCCGAGGGTGCGGGGGACTGGGCGGACAGGCTTCTGCCGCTGCCGCCCCTGCTGCTGGATGCGACCTCGCCGGAGAGCCGCGCCCAGATGGCCGAGGGACTGCGGACAACCGGGCATTTCCTGTCCGAGGTCCTGACGCCTGCGCTGGGCTCGCGCCCCTTGCCCGAGGCCCGCGCCCGGCTGGTACAGCGCTTTCAGTCCTGAGGGGGGGCGGAGGGGTTTCGCCCTCGTTGCCCGCGCCTTCGGCACGAGCAACGAGGGCGACCAGCGGCGCGGCGTGCCGCCGCGCCGAAGAAGGGGGGCCGTCTGCCCCCCTCTGCCCTGCGGGCATTCACCCCCCGAGGATATTTGAAGCGCAAAGAAGGCAGCTGGACGCCCCCTTAACTTTTATCTTTGCGCTGTAAATATCCTCGGGGGTCTCCAAAGGGGGCCCGAGGGTCCCCTTTGGCGGGGTGAGCGGCGTCTCGGAAACGCGCCAGTGGCGCGCCTCTGGCCGCGAACGCCGCGCCCGTGGCGCGGCTGGGAGTCGAGGGGGCTGGCCCCCCGCGTGGCTCGGCCCGCGCCGCGACTCATTGGCGAGGCGCTGCCGATGGTCTAGTCTCGCGCCGATGAACGCACATCTCGACTGGCATCTGGCCCGGGCGCTGCTGGAATGGCAGGCGGAACTGGGCGTGACGGAGGCGCTGGAGGCGCAGCCGCTGGACCGATTCGCGCTGGCGGCCGAGGCGGCGGTGCTGCGGGCGGCGCCGGTGCCGCAGAGAGCTGCGCGGGCCGCGGCGCCGACGCCCGCGCCCCCGCTGCTTTCCGACCCGGATCTCGGCGTCGCCGAAGCGCAGCGCAGTGCCGCCGCCGCCCCCGACCTCGCCGCCCTGGCCGAGGCGCTCGCCGCCTTCCCGCATTGCCAGTTGAAGCTCGGCGCGCGGAATTGCGTCTTTGCGGATGGCAACCCCAAGGCCCGCGTCATGATCGTGGGCGAGGGGCCGGGCGCCGACGAGGACCGCCTGGGCCGTCCTTTCGTTGGCCGGGCCGGGCAGCTGCTGGACCTGATGTTCGGTGCCATCGGCCTGTCGCGGCAAAGCCCCGATCCGGCCAAGGCGCTCTATATCACCAACACCGTCCCCTGGCGCCCGCCCGGCAACCGCGAGCCGACCCGCGACGAGCTGGCGATGCTGAAGCCCTTCCTCATGCGGCATATCGAGCTGGCCGATCCCGACCTGCTGGTCGTCGTCGGCAATGTCGCCTGCGACGCGCTGCTGGGCCTGCGCGGCATCCTCAGGCTGCGAGGCAAATGGACCGAGGCGCTGGGCCGCCCGGCCCTGCCGATGCTGCATCCTGCCTATCTTCTGCGCTCGCCCGAGGCCAAGCGCGAGGCCTGGGCCGACCTTCTGGCGCTGCAGGTGCGCCTGCGGAGCCTGTCGTGATCGACCCTGTTATCCTGCTGGCCTATATCCCCGCCGCTGTGGCGCTGAACCTGACCCCGGGGGCGGACATGATGTTCTGCCTCGGCCAGGGGCTCAGGGGCGGCCCGCGGGCGGCGATGGCGGCCAATCTGGGGATCGGGCTCGGCTCGCTGGTGCATGTGCTGATCGCCGGGCTGGGGCTGGGCGCTTTGGTCGCCGCGCATCCGGGGCTCTTCGACGCGATCCGCTGGATCGGGGTCGCCTATCTGCTGTTCCTCGCCTGGAAATCCTTGCGGGCCAGCGCTTTGCCCGAGGTGCCGCGCGTCTCGCCCCGCCGGGCGTTTCGCGAGGGGCTGATGGTCAATCTGACCAATCCCAAGGTGATCCTGTTCGTGCTGGCCTTCATCCCGCAATTCGTCGATCCGGCCCGCGCCATCCTGCCGCAATTCCTGATCTTCGGGGCGATCATCGGGCTGGGCGGGCTGGTGGTGAACGGGGCGGTGGGCCTCGCGGCCGGGGGCGCGGCGGGGCGTTTGATGCGCTCGGCGCGCTTTGCCGCATGGCTGGGGCGCGTCTCGGCGGCGATCTTTGCCGGGCTGGCGCTGAGGCTGGCACTGATCCAGAGGGGGTGAATCATGGGCCGTATCGACGAGACGAAACCCTTCATCCCGGTGCGCATTGCCGTGCTGACCGTTTCGGACACCCGCACGGCGGCCGAGGACCGTTCGGGCGACACGCTGGTCGAGCGGATCGCGGCGGATGGGCATGTCCTGGCCGCACGCACCATCCTGCCGGATGAACGCGCCGAGATCGCGGCGCAGCTGCGGCTCTGGATCGCCGATCCCGGCATTGACGTGATCCTGTCCACGGGGGGCACGGGCCTCACCGGCCGTGACGTGACGGTCGAGGCGCATCGCGATGTCTATGAGAAGGAGATCGAGGCTTTCGCCACCGTCTTCACCATGGTCTCGATGCAGAAGATCGGCACCTCGGCGGTCCAATCGCGCGCCACCGGCGGGGTGGCCGGGGGCACCTATCTGTTTGCGCTGCCCGGCTCGCCCGGGGCCTGCCGCGATGCCTGGGACGAAATCCTGCACTGGCAGCTCGATTTCCGGCACCGGCCCTGCAATTTCGTCGAAATTATGCCCCGTCTGGACGAACATCTGCGACGGAAGTAACGCGGTCCTGCGTGAAACAGGGGCACAGGCTGGCCCGCTGCGGTGATCCGGCCCCCACGTTGCCCCGTACCAGACGGGCCCATCGGAAGGTCGATGCATGCGGTTTCTGACCCGCAGCCTGATTGCTGTATTCCTCGGCGCGCTGGCGCTGGGTCTGTTGGGCTTTGCCGGCGGCATGATCCGCGACACGATCGAGGCGCGGGCGGCGCGGCAGGACATGCCGCGCACGGCGCGCGAGCGGATCTTTACCGTCCGGGTGATGAGCTTGCAGCCGGGGGCGGTGGCGCCGGTGCTGTCGGCCTTCGGCGAGGTCGTCTCGCGCCGGACGCTGGAATTGCGCGCGCCCTCGGCCGGACGGATCGCTGAGATCGCCCCGGGGTTCGAGGAGGGCGCGACGGTCGAGGCGGGGCAGGTGCTGGTGCGGCTCGACCCCGCCGATGCGGTGACGGCGCGCGATCTGGTGCGGACCAATCTGACCGAGGCCGAGGACGAGGTGCGCGACGCCGAGCGGGCGCTGGAGCTGGCACGGCTGGACCGGGCGGAGTCGGAATCGCAGGTGGATCTGCGCCGCCGCGCCTTTGAACGGCAGCAATCGCTCAGCGAGCGGGGTGTGGGCACCGCCGCGACGGTCGAGGATGCGGAACTGGCCTTCGCCTCGGCGCGCGCCGCGCTCATCGCCCGCCAGCAGGCCGAGGCCAATGCCGAGGCCCGGGTGGCGAGCGCCCGCACGGCGTTGGAGCGGGTTCGGATCAACCTGGCCGAGGCCGAGCGGCGGGTCGCCGAGACCGAAATCGTGGCCAGTTTCGGCGGGGTGCTGAGCGGCACGGCGGCGGTGGTGGGCGGGCATGTCGCGGGCAACGAGCGGCTCGCCTCGGTCATCGACCCGGATGCGCTGGAGGTCTCGTTCCGGCTGTCCACGGCGCAATACCTGCGGCTGCTGGACGAGTCGGGCGGGCTGGTCCCTGCCCGGGCGCAGATCGCACTGGACATGGGCGGGGTCGAGATCACTTCGCCCGGGCGCCTCAGCCGCGCCGCGCCCTCGGTCGGCGAGGGGCAATCGGGGCGGCTGGTCTATGCCCAGATCCAGGCGCCGCGCGGCTTCCGCCCGGGCGATTTCGTCACCGTGCGCATCACCGAGCCGGAAGTGCCGGGCGTTGCCATGATCCCGGCCGCGGCGGTGGGTGCGGATGGCAGCGTGCTGGTTCTGGCGGCCGATGACCGGCTGGAGGCGGCGACGGTCGAGGTGGTGCGACGGCAGGGCGATCAGGTGCTGGTGCAGGTGGGCGGCCTTGCCGGACGCGAGATCGTCGCCGCCCGCAGCCCGCTGCTGGGTGCGGGTATCCGCGTCCGGCCACAGCGCGAGGCCGCGGCCCAGGTCCCCGCCGCGCCCGAGCTGGTGGCGCTGGACGCTGACCGCCGCGCCGCGCTGATCGCTCGGGTCGAGCAGAACACCCGCATGCCCGAGCAGGTCCGCACCCGCATTCTGGCCCAGCTGGAGCAGCCCACGGTCCCCGCCCAGCTGATCGAACGGCTGGAGCAGGGCGGCGGGCGGCAGGGGGGCTAAGCCATGGCGAAGGAACGGATGCTTGCCGCCACCTCGCTGGGCCTTTTCCGCTATTTCACCCGCCACCGGACCGCGGCGAACCTGCTGCTGGTGCTGATGCTGGCCGCGGGGCTGGTGGCGGTGCCGCGGATGCATGCGCAATTCTTCCCCGATATCGTGGTGGACAGCGTTTCCGTCACCGTTCCCTGGCCGGGCGCGGGTTCGGCGGATGTCGATGCGGCCATCGTGCAGATCGTCGAGCCGGTCCTGATGGCGGTCGAGGGGGTGAGCGCCACCTCGTCCCGGGCCAGCGAGGGGCGGGCCCAGATCACGCTGGAATTCGAGCCCGGCACGGATATTGAGCGCGCGGCGCAGGATGTGCAGGACGCGATGGACGGCATCTCGACCCTGCCCGCCGATGCCGAGGATGCGCGGGTCAACCGTTCGGCCTGGAGCGACCGGGTGACGAATGTCATCGTCTCGGGCCCCGTCGCGGTCGAGCAGCTGGCACGGTTCACCGACGAATTCGTGGCGCGGCTGTTTGCTGCTGGGATCACGCGGGTCTCGATCCAGGGTATCGCCTCGCCCGAGGTCTCGGTCGAGGTGCCGGCGATGCGCCTCGTGCAATATGACGTGACCCTGGCCGAGATCGCCGCGGCCATCGGCAATTCGGTCGCGGCGGATCCTTCGGGCCAGCTGGCGGGCGGGGCGCAGCGGGTCCGCACCGGCCAGGCCCGCCGCACGCCCGAGGAAATCGGCGCCATCGTCCTGCGCTCGGCCGCGGATGGCAGCACGCTGACCGTGGGCGATGTGGCGAGCGTCACCGCCCGCACCATCGACCGCGACCGCGCCTATTATGTGGGACCCAGCCAGGCCATTGTCGTGCGGGTCAACCGTTCGGCCAATGGCGATGCCATCGGCATCCAGAACACGGTGCAGGACGTGGCGGACGAGATGCTGCTGTCGCTGCCCGAGGGGGTGGATATCCAGCTGGCCAACGCCCGTGCGCAGGAGATTTCGGCGCGGCTGAACCTGCTGATCAAGAACGGCGCGCAGGGGCTGGCGCTGGTGCTGGTGCTGCTGTTCCTCTTCCTCAACGCGCGCACGGCGCTGTGGGTGGCGATGGGCATTCCGGTCAGCATGCTGTCGGCCGTGGCGGTGATGTATGTCGCGGGCATGAGCCTGAACATGATCTCGCTGTTTGCGCTGATCATCACGCTGGGGATCGTGGTGGACGATGCCATCGTCGTCGGCGAACACGCCGACTGGCGGCATCGGGCATTGAAGGAAGGGCCTTTCGAGGCGGCCGAGAATGCCGCGACCCGGATGGGCATGCCGGTTCTGGCAGCCTCGCTCACCACGATCATCGCCTTTGGCGGGCTCACGGTCATCGGGGGGCGCTTTGGCTCGATGATCGCCGACATCCCGTGGACGGTGATCGCGGTGCTGATCGCCTCGGTCGTCGAATGCTTCCTGATCCTGCCCAACCACATGGCCCATGCGTTGACCGGATCGGCCAAGGATCACTGGTACGACTGGCCCTCGCGCCAGGTGAACCGCGGCTTCGACTGGTTCCGGGCGCGGGTCTTCCGGCCCTTCATGATGCTGGTGATCCGCGCGCGCTATGTGGTCCTGGCAGGGCTGATGGTGCTGCTGGCCTGGTCGGCCACGATGTTCATCAGCGGGCAGGTGCAATGGCGCTTCTTCGCCTCGCCCGAACAGGGGACGCTGAGCGCGAATTTCGTCATGGCGCAGGGTTCGACGCGCGACGACACGATGGCGATGATGCAGGAACTCCAGCGCGCGGCGAACGACCTCTCTGCGCGGCTGGAGGCCGAGCACGGCGAATGGCCGATGGCCTCCATCGTGGCCGAAGTGGGCGGCAACGCGGGCAGGGCGCTGGCGGCGGCCGACAATGCCGAGCCTGACCGGCTGGGGTCCTTGACCATCGACCTGATCGGCGCCGATCACCGGCCCTATTCCTCGTTCGAATTCACCGCCATGTTGCAGGAGGAAGTGCGCCAGCATCCGCTGCTGGACGAGCTGAGCTTCCGCAGTTTCGGCTCGGGCCCCGGCGGGGATTCGCTGTCGGTGGACCTGATCGGGCAGGATGCCGAGACCCTGAAAGCCGCCGCCGAGGCGCTGAAGGCGCAGTTGGCGCAATTCGCCAATGTCACGGGGCTGGAGGATTCGCTGGCCTATGACAAGGAAGAGATGCTGCTGCAACTGACCCCGCAGGGGCTGGCGCTGGGCTTTTCCACCGAGGCGCTGGCGCGTGAGCTGCGCCAGCGGCTGAGCGGGATCGAGGCGGCGAGCTTCCCCGACGGTGTGCGTTCGGCCGAGATCTGGGTCACGCTGCCCGAGCACGAGCGCGCGGCGGATTTCCTGGAGAGCACGCTTCTGCGGTCCGCGAGCGGGCGCTATCTGCCGCTGGGCGACATCGTGCATGTCGAGACGCGGCAGGGTTTCAGCAGCATCCAGCGCGAGAACGGGCTGCAACTGGTTACGGTGAGCGGTGTCCTGGACGAGGAGGATCCCGCCGGGGCCTCGGCGCTGCTGGCGCAGATGCAGGCCGAGATCCTGCCGCGGCTGGCCGAGGATTTCGGCATCACCTTCCGTCTGTCGGGGCTGAGCGAGCAGGAGAACGAATTCCTCTCGGATGCGCTGCTGGGGGTCATCGGCTGCCTGATCGCGATCTATCTGACGCTGGCCTGGGTGTTTTCCAGCTGGCTCAGGCCCCTGGTCGTCATGTCGGTCATCCCCTTCGGCCTGATCGGCGTGGTCTACGGGCACATGGCCTGGGGGATCGCGCTGAGCATGTTCTCTGTTGTGGGGATCATCGGCATGGCCGGGATCATCATCAACGACAGCATCGTGCTGGTTTCGACCGTCGATGAATACGCCCGCGACCGGGGGCTGTTTCCCTCGATCGCCGATGCGGCGGCGGACCGGCTCAGGCCGGTGCTGCTGACCACGGCGACCACGGTTTTCGGGCTGGGGCCGCTGCTGTTCGAACGCTCGAACGACGCGCAATTCCTGCGCCCCACCGTGGTTACCTTGTCCTACGGGCTGGGCTTCGGGATGGTTCTGGTGCTGCTGATCGTGCCGGCGCTGCTGGCGTCGGGGCACGACCTGAGCCGCGCCGTGCGCTCGCTGCGCCGGGCCTTCCGCATGCCGGCGGGGCAGGTGGGACGGGGCCTGCGGGCGCTGCCCTACCTGGCGGCGGCGCTGGTGCTGGCGGCCTTCGGGCTGAGCATGGGCTGGACGCTGGTGACGCAGGCCCCGGGGCCGCTGACCGCGCTTGTCTGGGGCGGGGGCGAGGGTCTGGTGGCGGGCTTTGCCGTCTTCACCGCGACAGTGGGCGCGGGGCTCGTCCTGCTCTGGGGGTTGGGCGGCTTGCTGATGCTGCGGGCCCCGGCGGCGCCGTCGCCGCCCGCCGAATGATCAGCCGCCTGTTGATCAGCCGCCTGTGCAACCCTGCGACCAGGACATCCGCCCCTCGCTGAGGACGGTGAACGCGATGGAGGCGCGGTCGATCCCCACCGCTTCGCTCCGGCGGGGCGGGCGCAGGCTGGCTTGCGCGACCAGCTCGCCCCCCTCGCGCCAGGTGCGGCTTTCGGTGATCCGGTAGGGGCTGCCCGGCAGCTCGAGAATGATATCCTCGGCGCTGCCCTGCGGCGGCAGCGTGGCGCGCAGCGTCAGTTCGGCGCCGCGCCCTTCGGGCTCCAGCCGGCAGGTCGCACGCGTCAATCCGGCCCGGGCGCCGGGCTGCGCGGCGGTGTCAAGCGCGCCGGCGATGCGCCGGTCCCGCTCGCCCGCGCCGCGCAGCACGCCCTGCACCGTTACATCGGCCGGTACGCAGGTCTCGTTGCAGACCCCGATCGCCAGCGCGCCCAGCAAGGCCATCGGGCGGCCCGGGTCCTGCGGCGTGACCTCCAGCGGCAGGATCAGCTCGTCCTCGTAGCCATAGCTGCGATAGCCGTTCTGGTCGAAGACCCGCGGCCGGGGCCAGATCGGCACCACCGAGGCCACGTTCTGCGATTGTCCCCAATCGAGGCGCGGCGCGATCCCCGCCTCGCCGGGAATGCGCCAATAGGTGTGCCAGCCGGGGGTCAGGATCAGCCGCAACGCCGCCATCCGCGTGCCGTTGCGGGTGGTCCAGCCCGGCAGGATCTCGGCCTCGACCACGGGATTGTCCACGCGACCCTGGGCCACGGCCGTTCCGGGGCCGGGCGGGGCAAGGCTGAGGGCGAGGGCTGACAGCGCCGACCCGAGGGCGGCGCGGCGGGCGCGGCAGAGGAAAGTCATGCGCCGTGCTTAGCAGATGCACCCGAAGCGAAAAGTCACAAATCGGCGAGAGCGGCCGGACCCCCGCCTTGGCTTTTGGGTCGGGGCGGGCCACATTGAGGGGGTGCTTGCGCAGACAGAATGGCCATGACCTTCGACCTGACCGGAAAATTGCTGATTTCGACACCCTCGATGGGGGACCGGCGGTTCACGCATTCGGTCATCTATCTGTGTGCCTATGGCAGCGAAGGGTCCTTCGGCCTGGTGCTGAACCGGCCGCTGCCGCATCTGCGGTTGGGCGATGTGCTGGACCAGATCGGCATCGACGAACACGGCCCGCATGCCGAAGCGCCGGTCCTGTCGGGCGGTCCGGTCGAGACGCAGCGCGGCTTCGTCCTGCATACCGCCGGCGGCTTCGAGGATGGCACGGCCCAGCCGCTGCCGGGCGGCCTGATGCTCAGCGCCTCGACCGACATCCTGCGCGCCATTGCCCGGGGCGAGGCGCCCGCGCGCTGGCTGTTGGCGCTGGGCTATGCTGGCTGGGGGCCGGGGCAGCTGGAAGCAGAAATCGCCCAGAACGCCTGGCTGACCGCCGCCGCGCCCGAGGACCTGATCTTCGCCGCGACGCCGGGCGAACATCAGTGGAATGGCGCGCTGCGTTCGATGGGGGTCGATCCGCTGAGCCTGTCGGCGGTGGCCGGACGGGCCTGAGGGCCGGGTCAGTCGTTGGCGGGCAGCGCCTCGGTCACGATCCTGAGTTCGTTCAGCATGTCGAGGAGAAGCGTCATCTTGTCCTCGCCAAAGGCTTCCTCGATCTCGCGCCGCGAGGATTCCGAGGCGCCCACCAGCCGGTCGAAGAGCGCCTGGCCTTCGGGCGTCAGCGCGACCATATGGCGCCGGGCGTCGTCGCATTCGACCGGCCGGATCAGCCCGCGTTCCGACAGCGCCCGCAGGATGCGTGTCAGCGACGGCGGCAGGATCACGCAGCGCTGGCAGAGCGTGCCCGCGTCCAGCGCCTCGCCATCCGCCAGCGCCCTGAGCACCCGCCATTGCGGCAGCGACAGATCGGCCTGATCGGCGTATTTCTTGAATCGCCGCATGGTCGATTCGCGCGCCCTGAGCAGCGCGACCGTCAGCGAGCGTTCATAATATTCCTTGCCCGAGGGGATGCGCTCGGGGAGCGGGATCTGTGCACGTGCAGAATCTGTTTTCATATGGTAACAATTGCCGCTTCCGTCGCAAATGCAAGTACTTTTTTCACAGGCGAAGCAAAATCTCCGCGCTGCTCGCTTCCCGGCGAAGGCTGTGGCCCTTGCAGCCTCTTTACCCGGCAGTCGTGGGGGCCTATACGCCGCCTCATGTACGTCGCTTGCGGCATCCTTCGTCGAATTAGCGGCCCGGCGCTCTGAGTCCAGAGTTGCCGGGACAAGGCGTATGGCGACCTGCGCCAACCTTTGCTATTCCCCCAGACGATCCAGATGACCGGAGCCCACGCGATGTGTGCCGATACCCCCGACTACAAGGACACGCTGTTCCTTCCCGAGACCGATTTCCCGATGCGCGCGGGCCTGCCCCAGCGCGAGCCCGAGTGGCTGGCCCGGTGGGAACGGATCGGCGTTTACGAGCGCCTGCGCGAAAAGCAGGGCCGCAAGCCCTTCATCCTGCATGACGGCCCTCCCTATGCGAACGGGCATCTGCACATCGGACATGCGCTGAACAAGACGATCAAGGACATCATCGTCCGCTCGCATCAGATGATGGGCTTCGACAGCCGCTATGTGCCGGGCTGGGATTGCCACGGCCTGCCGATCGAATGGAAGATCGAGGAGCAATACCGCGCCAAGGGGCTGAACAAGGACGACGTGGATATCGTCGCCTTCCGCCAGGAATGCCGCAAATTCGCCGAGGGCTGGATCGAGGTCCAGCGCGAGGAATTCAAGCGGCTGGGCGTGACCGGCACCTGGAACGATCCCTATCTGACCATGGATTTCCACGCCGAGGCGGTGATCGCCGAGGAATTCATGAAATTCCTGATGAACGGCGCGCTCTATCAGGGCTCGAAGCCGGTCATGTGGTCGCCGGTGGAGAAGACCGCGCTGGCCGAGGCCGAGGTCGAGTACCACGACCATACCAGCCATCAGGTCTGGGTGCGGTTCCCGGTGGTGAATCCGGGACTTCACGATACTGAAGGTTCAAACCAAGTTCCCGAGAGCGTGCTTGGAGCGTCAGTTGTCATCTGGACAACGACGCCTTGGACGATTCCGCAAAACCGTGCGGTAGCGTTTAGTCCAGACATCGTCTACAGGCTTTTTCGCGTTATCGAAGTCGAAGAAAGTAGCGCTGCTAAGGTAGGCGAAGCAGTAATCGTCGCAGAACAATTGGCAGATGCGATTTTCAAAGCTGCGCGCGTCATTCACTACGCCGCCCACCAAGTGATAACCCCTGCTCAGCTTCAAGGTATGACTCTCGCCCACCCCTTCCGCGGCGTGGCCGAGGGCAATGGCGAATGGGATTACAACGTCCCCATGCTGCCGGGCGACCATGTGACCGACGACGCGGGCACGGGCTTCGTGCATACCGCGCCCAGCCACGGCGACGACGATTATGTGCTGGGCGTGAAGCACGGCCTCAAGATGACCTATAACGTCGAGCCGGACGGCAGCTACCGCGCCGACCTGCCGCTCTTTGGGGGGCAGCACATCATCACCCCGGATGGCAAGGAAGGCCCGGCTAATGTCAGCGTCATCAAGCAGCTGGCCTATTCGGGCGCGCTGCTGGCCAAGGGCAAGCTGAAGCATTCCTACCCGCATTCCTGGCGCTCGAAAGCGCCGGTGATCTATCGCAACACGCCCCAATGGTTCGCCGCCATCGACAAGAAGCTCGACGACGGCATGGGCCAGTACGGCGACACGATCCGCCAGCGGGCGCTGAAATCGATCGAGGATCTGGTCAAGTTCACCCCCGTCTCGGGCCGCAACCGCCTGCATTCGATGATGGAGACGCGGCCCGACTGGGTGCTGAGCCGTCAGCGCGCCTGGGGCGTGCCGCTGACCTGCTTTGTCAAGAAGGGCGCGAAACCGGACGATGCGGACTTCCTGCTCAAGGATCCGCGGGTCAACACAAGGATTCGTCTGGCATTCGAGGCCGAAGGCGCCGATGTATGGTATGTGCCAGGCTTCAAGGAGAAGGTGCTGAAAGACCTGCACGATCCGGACGCCTATGACCAGGTTTTTGACATTCTGGACGTGTGGTTCGACTCGGGCTCGACCCATGCCTTCGTGCTGCGCGACCGGGCAGACGGCGTGCCGGACGGCATCGCCGATGTCTATATGGAAGGCACCGACCAGCACCGCGGCTGGTTCCATTCCTCGATGCTGCAAGGCTGCGGCACGAAGGGGCGGGCGCCTTACCGCAACGTGGTGACCCATGGTTTCACGCTGGACGAGAAGGGCATGAAGATGTCCAAGTCCATCGGCAATACCGTGGTCCCGCAGGAGGTCATCGACCAATACGGCGCCGATATCCTGCGGCTCTGGGTGGCGCTGTCGGATTACACCCAGGACCAGCGGATCGGGCCCGAGATCCTGAAAGGCACCGCCGACAGCTACCGCCGCCTGCGCAACACGTTGCGCTTCATGCTCGGCGCGCTGGGCGATTTCGACCCGGCGCAGGCGGTGCCGCGCGCGGCGATGCCGGAACTGGAGCAGCTGATGCTGCACCGTCTGGCCGAACTCGACGCGCTGGTGAGGAAGAGCTACGCCGCCTTCGACTTCCAGGGCGTGTTCCAGGCGCTTTTCACTTTTGCGACCACGGACCTCTCGGCTTTCTACTTCGACGTGCGCAAGGATGCACTTTACTGCGATCCGAAAGGCTCGGCCGTGCGGCAGGCCTGCCTGACGGTGATGGACGCGCTGTTCCACCGGCTGACCACCTGGCTGGCGCCGATCCTGCCCTTCACCATGGAGGATGTCTGGCTTGCGCGTTTCCCGGGCGAGGACGAGAGCGTGCATCTGCAGGACTTCCCGGCGACGCCGGAAAGCTGGCTCGACCCGGAACTGGCGGCGCGGTCGGCCAAGGTCCGCGCGGTGCGCCGGGTCGTTACCGGCGCGTTGGAAGTCGAGCGGCGCAACAAGACCATCGGCGCCTCGCTCGAGGCCGCGCCGGCGGTCTATCTGTCGCCGGAACTGGCGCAGATCGTGACGAACCCCGACACTTTCGCAACGCTCTGCATCACCTCGTCGCTGACGCTCACGACCGATGCCGCCCCCGAAGGCGCCTTCATGGCCGATGACGTGCCGGGCGTCGGCGTGGTCTTCCACCATGCCGAGGGCGAGAAATGCCAGCGCTGCTGGAAGATCCTGCCCGATGTCGGCACGCACAAGCATCCCGGCACCTGCGCCCGCTGCGACGCGGCGCTGGGGTGAATCCTGGCAGGATGGGCAATATTGCCCATCCTAAGCCACCCGCCGGGTCTGGGCGGTCGGCGGGCGATGTGCCATGCTGGCGCCATGCCCGCCCTCACCCTCGACACTCCGACCGGTCCCTTCACCCTCATCGAGCGAGAGGGTGCCCTCGTTGCCGCGCGCTGGGGCGATGACCGGGGGCGCGACGAAACCCCGCTCCTGATCGAGGCCGCGCGGCAGGTCGCCGCCTATTTCGCCTCGGAGGATGCCGGTTTCGACCTGCCGCTCCGCATCGAGGGCAGTGCCGTCCAGCAGGCGGCCTGCGCCGCGATGGCGGCCATACCCCGGGGCGAGACCCGCACCTATGGCGAGATCGCCCGCGACCTCGGGGTCAGCGCGCAGGCCATGGGCCAACTCTGCGGGCGCAACCCGATCCCGTTGATCGTGCCCTGTCACCGGGTTCTGGGCTCGAACGGTCTGGGCGGGTTTTCCGCGCCGGGCGGGGTGGAAACCAAGGTCTGGCTCCTCCGCCATGAACGGGCCGGGGGGCTGCTGATCTAGAGCGCTTCGCGGTAGAGGAGCTGCTGTACAAAGCCCGCGCAAAGCAGGTACACGCTGGTCACGATCAGCCCCAGCGTCACCAGCGGCGGCTGGGTGAAATCGGTCCAGGCGGCGGCGGTGCCGAAGGCGACCCAGGCCAGCGCCATCGGCAGCGTCAGGTAGCGCCAGCGCTGGGTCCGTACCGGATGGACGAATTTCACGCGCAGGAACATCGTCACCGACAGCACCACGACCAGCCCCAGGATGACCCAGAAATCCGGCCTCGTGGCAAAGACCACCAGCGCCACCATGTTCCAGCAGGACGGAAAGCCCGAGAACGAGTAATCCGCCGTCTTCATCCGTGTGTCGGCGAAATAGAGGACCGAGGCAAAGGTGATGACGATGATCGCCGTCCAGCCGGTCCAGCCGGGCAAGAGCCCCGAATTGAAGAGGGCGAAGGCCGGGATGAAGACATAGGTCAGATAGTCGATGATCAGATCCAGCAGGATCCCGTCGATGATCGGCGCCTTGGTCTTCACGTCGTATTTGCGCGCCATCGGCCCGTCGATCCCGTCGACGATCAGCGCCACGACCAGCCACAGGAACATCAGTGCCCATTCGGACTCGACCGCGGCCAGCATCGCCAGCATGGCGAAGACGGCCCCGGTGGCGGTGAACATATGGACGAAATAGGCGCGGAAGGTCTCGATCATGCCCTTGTCTGCCGGTTTTGGGCGCGTGGCGCAAGAACTTGCAGGTCACGCCATTGCGAAATGCGATGACCCCGGCCTGGGGGGGCCGGGGTCATGCCTGGGTCCGGCACGCTTCAGGCGTGGAGGGCGATGGCCGGGGTCAGCAGGGAAACCGCCGCGCTGCGGTCGGCAAGGGGCAGCGCCAGGCGCGGCAGCGGCGGCAGGGGGCCGCCCAGACCGATCAGGACCTGCAAGGCGAAGGCGGCAGAGAGGCGCAGGGCGAGGGTCGGGGCAGGCATCCTTGTCTTTCAGCGCGGGGTCGAGGGCAGGGCGGGGCGCGGCGCGTGGAGTTTCGGCTTGGGCGAGAAAAGGGTGAAGCGGCGGGTCATGGCTGTCTCCGGTGTTCTGTACCTGTAGGTCGTGCGGGCGACGATACCGGTTCAATGAAAAACGGCGCCCAGGGGGGCGCCGTGGCGTCGAGGGTCTGGCGGGGGACTCAGCCCTCGATCATGGCGACCCTTGTGGCGTGGCGGCCGCCTTCGAAGGCGGCGGTGAGGAAGGTCTCGGCGATCTCCAGCGCCAGACCCTCGCCCACGACCCGGGCGCCGATCGACAGCATGTTGGCGTCGTTGTGCTGGCGGATCATCCGGGCCGAGAAAGTGTCCGAGCAGACGCCGCAGCGGATACCGGGCACCTTGTTGGCGGCCATCATGATCCCTTGGCCGGTGCCGCAGAGGATGATCCCCAGATCGCAATCGCCCGAGGCGACGCGCTCGGCCGCGGCCTTGCCATGCAGCGGGTAATGCGTGCTTTCGGGCGTGGTGGGGCCGATGTCGACCACCTCCCAGCCCAGCGTTGCGGCGTGGCTGGCGATGGCCTGGCGCAGCGCGATGGCGGCGTGGTCGCTGGAAAGGACGAGGCGATTGCTCATGGGTCGGTCCGTTGGCAGGGGCGGTGAGTCGGCCCCCCATAGCGCGTTTGGCGGCCGCGCGCCACGCGGCGGCTAGCCGCCCTGCGCGCGGGGATGGGCGGCGCGGTAGCTTTCCATCAGCCGGGCGCTGTCGACGGCGGTATAGACCTGTGTGGTCGAAAGCTTGGCGTGCCCCAGCAATTCCTGGATCGCCCGGAGGTCGCCGCCCGCGCTGAGCAGATGGGTAGCGAAAGAATGCCTCAGCGCATGGGGCGTGGCCGTCGCCGGCAGGCCGAGGCGCAGGCGCACCCCCTCCATCGCCCGGGCGATCAGGCGGGGATTCAGCGGACCGCCCCGCGCGCCGCGAAAGAGCGGCCCGTCGGGTTCCGGCGGATAGGGGCTGAGCTTGAGGTAATGCGCCACGGCCTGCGCGGCGGCGGGGATCACCGGCACCAGCCGCTCCTTGCCGCCCTTCCCGAGGATCCTGAGGCTGCCGCCGGGGCTTTCGATCCGCGCGGCGTCGCGGCCGGTCAGGCCCAATGCCTCGGAGATCCTGAGGCCCGAGCCATAGAGCAGCGTCACCACGGCGGTGTCGCGGGCGCGAATCCAGGCCTCGGCCTTGTCGTCGCTGATCTGCAGGGTGACGGCGCGGGCGGCGTCCACGTCCAGGGGGCGGGGCAGGGGTTTCTGGTGGCGGGGTGCGCGGGCCGAAAGGATGGCGGTGGCGTCGAAATCGTCCTCGCGGTCGGACAGCCAGCGGGCGAAGGCCTTCACCGCCGACAGCGCCCGGGCCAGCGAGCGGGCGCCTAGGCCCCGGGCGCGGGCCTGCGCCATCCAGGCGCGCAGGTCGGCCGTCTCGACCGCCCGGAGCTGCGCCATGCCGGCAGCGCCGCCGTGGTGGCGGGCAAGGAAATCGAGGAAGCCGGTCACATCGGCCCTGTAGGCCTCGACCGTATGGGGAGAGGCGTCGTTCAGCGCGGCGAGATGGGTGAGCCAGCCCGCCAGCGCATCGCGCAGGGCCGGGCTGATCGCCACCGTCACGACAGCCAGCGCCGGAGCACGCGCTCGAACGTGCCGGTGAAGAAGGCCAAGAGGTCGGTGCCCTGCCCGGGCTTGAACCGGTGCGGGTCCTCGGAGCCCATGGCCAGCATGCCCGGAAGCCGCCCCTTGCCCAGATCGAGCCGCATCAGCGCCTCGGACCTGAGGTCCGCCGCAACCTCGCCATAAGGGCCGGAGGAAGGCGGCACGCCTTGCCGCAAGACGATGGGCCGGGCCGGGGCCGGGCGCCCGCCGCTCATGTAATGTTCGGTAAAGCCCGGCTTTTTCACCCGAAGGATGGCGTCGAGCTTGCCCAGGCTTGCGCCCGGCTCGGCGCTTTCCAGCACCAGGCGCACCGCCTCGACCCCCAGAATCTCGGCCACAGGGCCGCCCAGATCCATCACGAAGGTCTCGAACTTGTCGGCGTCGAGCAGCCTGAGCAGCGCGCGGTGGATCTGGTTGGTCGAGGCGAGGTTTTCATAGGCGGCGGCGATGACGGCGCGGTGGGTATCCTCCAGCCGTTCAAGCCGGGATTCCAGCCGTTCCATCGCCATGCCGCGCAGATCGACGACATTGCCGCCCATCGCCCGTTCCGAGGTCAGGACGAGGGCGCGCATGAGCTCGGGATCGTCCAGCACCAGCCCCGGATCGGCCAGCACGCGCGCGCGCCATTCGTCCTGCACTCTGCTGTCCTGCGCCGGTCCGGTGGCAGCCATGTCGTCCCCGATCTTGTGTCCTTCGGCCGATCCTATACCGGATCAGACGATTTTCTGCCCGGTTTTTTCCCAGTCCTTCATGAACTGTGCCAGACCTGCATCGGTCAGCGGGTGCGAGGCCAGCTTGCGGATCACTTCCGGCGGGGCGGTCATCACATCGGCGCCGACGAGGGCGGCCTGCGTCACATGGTTCACCGTGCGGATCGAGGCGGCGAGGATTTCGGTCGCGAAACCGTAATTGTTATAGATCGTGCGGATGTCGCCGATCAGATCCATCCCGTCGAGGTTGATGTCGTCGAGCCGGCCGATGAAGGGCGAGATGAAGGTCGCGCCGGCTTTCGCCGCCAGCAGCGCCTGGTTGGCCGAGAAGCAGAGCGTCACGTTGACCATCAGCCCCGCGTCCGAGAAATACTTGCAGGCCTTGAGGCCGTCCCAGGTCAGCGGCAGCTTGATCGCGATGTTCTCGGCGATCTCGGCCAGTTTCTTGCCCTCGGCGATCATGGCGTCGGCTTCCAGCGCCACGACCTCGGCCGAGACCGGACCCTCGACGAACGAGCAGATTTCCTTGGTGACCTCGATGATGTCGCGGCCCGATTTCAGGATCAGCGACGGGTTGGTGGTCACGCCATCGACCATGCCCAGGGCGTGAAGGTCGCGGATCGCGGCCACATCGGCGGTATCGACGAAGAATTTCATGGCTCTCTCGGTGCTGTCTCGATGCCTGGCGGCAGGCGTCTTGCGGTTGCGAAGGGGGTTCGGTCGCGTCATACCCTATCGCAACCTCGCCCGAAAGGTCTTTCGCCCGTGCCCCTGGTTGCGCAAACAGGCATCCCCCCCCGGTTCGCGCCCGGCCAGCCGCTCGCCGTGCTGACCACGCAGCCGCTGGACCGGCTGCTGGATTACCGGGCGCCGGAGGGGGGCGCGCAGCTGGGCGATTTCGTCGAGGTGCCGCTGGGTCCGCGGCTGGTGCTGGGGTGCGTCTGGGGTCCGGCCGAGGGCGGTTTGCCGGTGACCAAGCTGCGCGCGGTCAATCGCGTGCTGGACGTGCCCCCGATGCGCGAGGAATTGCGCCAGTTCCTGCAGAAGGCCGCGGAATACACGCTGACGCCGCTGTCCCTGATGCTGTTCCTTGCCACCCGCGCGCCCGGCCTTTTTCAGGGGCCGGCGACAATCCGTGTCTATACCCCGGGCGAGCCGCCCTCGCGGATGACCGAGGCCCGCAAGCGCGTCCTCGATGTCTTCGAGACCTATGGCGGCGCCGCGCTGACAGTGGGCGAGATCACCCGGGCAGCAGGCGTTACCGGATCGGTGGTGCACACGATGGCGGCGCAGGGTGCGCTGACCGAGATGGAGGCGCCGAAGGACCAGCCCTATCCCCGCCTCGACCCCGAGCGTGCGGGCAAGGAGCTGAGCGAGGATCAGGCGGCGGCGGCCTCGGTGCTGCGCGCGCGCGCCGATGCGTTTGGCGTGACGCTGCTGAAGGGCGTGACCGGTTCGGGCAAGACCGAGGTGTATCTTGAGGCGGTCGCCGAATGCCTGCGCAAGGGCCGTCAGGCGCTGGTCCTGCTGCCCGAAATCGGCCTGACCGAAGGCTTCCTGGAACGGGTCGAGGCGCGATTCGGTCACCGGCCCGGTGAATGGCATTCCGGCGCCACCACGACCGAGCGGCGCCGGCTCTGGCGCATGGTCGGCGAGGGCGGGGTGCAGATGGTGGTCGGCGCGCGCTCGGCCCTGTTCCTGCCCTACCGCGACCTCGGGCTGATCGTCGTCGATGAGGAGCACGACAGTTCCTACAAGCAGGACGAGGGTGTCCTCTACAACGCCCGCGACATGGCGGTGCTGCGCGCCTCGCTGTCCTCGGCGCAGGTGGTGCTGGCCTCGGCCACGCCGTCGCTGGAAAGCTGGGCCAATGCCGAAAGCGGAAAATACGAGCGGCTCGACCTGCACGCCCGCTTCGGGGTGGCGGAACTGCCCGAGATGCGGGCCTTGGACCTGCGGGGCCAGAAGCTGCCCCACGGCCGCTGGATCAGCCCGGCTCTGAAGGAGGCGGTGGACCAGCGGGTCGGCGCGGGCGAGCAATCGCTTCTGTTCCTCAACCGGCGCGGCTATGCCCCGGTCACCACCTGCCGCGCCTGCGGCCATCAGATCGCCTGCGATCACTGTGATTCGCGGATGGTCGAGCATCGGTTTCTGAACCGCCTGATGTGCCACCAATGCGGCGCCACCCAGCCGATCCCTCATGCCTGTCCCGCCTGCAAGACCGAGGGCTCGATGCATCCGATCGGCCCGGGGGTGGAGCGTCTGGAGGAGGAAGTCCGCGCCACCTGGCCCGAGGCCCGCGTGGCGGTGCTGTCCTCGGACCTTTTCGGTTCGGCGCGCGCGCTGAAGGAGCAGATCGCGGCGATTGCCGGGGGCGGCGCCGATATCGTCATCGGCACGCAGCTGGTGGCCAAGGGGCACAATTTTCCGCTTCTCACCCTGGTTGGCGTGATCGACGCCGATCTCGGCCTGCATGGCGGCGATCTGAGGGCGGCCGAGCGCACCTTTCAGCTGATCCGGCAGGTGGCGGGCCGGGCCGGGCGGCACGAGAAGCCGGGGCTGGCGCTGTTGCAGACCCACCAGCCCGACCATCCGGTGATCCAGGCGATTCTCAGCGGCGATGACGAGGGCTTCTGGCGGGCCGAAGCGGCCGAGCGGCAGGCGCTGGGCATGCCGCCCTACGGGCGGCTGGCCGGGATCATCATCTCCTCGACCTCGGTCGAACAGGCGTTCGAGACCGGCAATCTGCTGGCCCAGCACGCCGGGCCCCTGCACGCCATCGGCGCCCAGCTCTTCGGCCCGGCACCCGCGCCGGTGGCCCGGGTGCGCGGCCGCCACCGCGTCCGGCTGCTGATCAAGGCCGCCAAGGGCGCGCCCCTGCAGGGGGCGATCCGGGCCTGGCTGGCGGGGCTCAAGCCGCCGGGCGATACGCGGCTTGCGGTCGATATCGACCCGCAGAATTTCTGGTAATCCTGTCCGCAGAGCCTATCTGCCGCAAAAAGGAGAAGCGTCATGTGGGAAGACCGTTATCGCGGCAGCGAGGAATACCTGTTCGGCACTGCCCCCGCGCGGTTTCTTGTGGAAAATCCCTGGCTGGTCATCCCGCGCGGCACTGCCCTTGCCGTCTCGGACGGCGAGGGGCGCAACGGTGTCCATCTGGCCGCCGCCGGCATGCATGTGACCAGCTTCGACCTTTCGCCCACGGCCGTGTCGCGCGCCCGGGCGCTGGCGGCGGGGCGGGGCGTGGCGCTGGACGCCCGGGTCAGCGACTGGAAGGCCTGGGAATGGGAGCGGCCCTATGATCTGGTCATGGGCATCTTCATCCAGTTCGTGCCGCCCGACCAGCGCCCCGGCCAGTTCGCGGATCTCGCCCGGACGCTGAAGCCGGGCGGGCGGCTGGTGCTGCACGGCTATACGCCCGAGCAGGTGGCGCTGGGAACCGGCGGACCGCCCGATCCGGCGCAGATGTGGACGCCCGGGCTGCTGGCGGCGGCCTTCCCCGGCTGGCGGATCGAGCGTCTGGCAACCTATGAGCGCGACGTGCAAGAGGGCCGTGGCCATGCCGGCCGTTCGGCTCTTATCGACTTCGTGGCCCGCAAACCCTGAGCCATCTTTGTTCCTCAAATATCCACGGGGATTTTCAAGGGGGGCGTGCCCCCCCTTGAAGCAGGGGGTGCGGGGGGCGGCAGCCCCCCGCCTTGTGCGTTCTCCGGGGGCGGCAGTCCCCCGCCTTTCCCTCACGCCCGCATGATGATGCAGGTCGTCGAGCCCGTGGCATAAATCTTGCCATCCTCGACGCCGGTGATCGTGGCCTCGGCCACGGCGGTCGAGCGGCCCGCGTGCTGGACGCGGGCGCGGCATTCGACCAGCACGCCAGGCTTCAAGGCCCGGGTCAGGTTCACCTTGTATTCGAGCGTGGTATAGACCGAGCCCTGCTCCAGCACGGTCGCCACGGCGCAGCCCAGCGCGCTGTCCAGGATCGTCCCGTACCAGCCGCCATGCACCCCGCCCATCGGGTTGGAATGCCGGAACTCGGCCGATCCGCGGAAGGCGACCTCGCCCTTCGCGGCCTCGTGCAGGCGGAAGTTCATCACCTCGGCGATGGGGGCGCCCGGCAGCTTGCCGTCGCGGATCGCCTCGATGAACGCGAGGCCGGTCATCCCCGCCATGGTCTCGCGGTCCGGGATCTCGGCGGGGGAACGGGCGACGTATTGTTCGGGCATCGGGACCTCCCTTTGGGTGCGGGAAAGCTAGGCAGGTCCCCGGCGCGGGGCCAGCCCGCAGGTCCGGCCCCGACGCAACGTCACGCCCAGGTCAGTGCCCGGCGGGCGGGTTGGCCTCCAGCCAGGCGCGCATGAAGGCGATCTCGGCCTCCTGTGCCGCGATCACCGCCTCGGCCATGGCGCGGATCTGGGGATCCTGGCCGTGTTCCAGCACCACCCGGGCCATGTCGACCGCACCCTGATGATGCGGGATCATGCCCAGCACGAAATCGCGGTCCGCGTCGCCGGTGAGCGGGACATCCATCTCGGCATGCATGCGGGCGTTGATCTCGGCAAAGGCCGCGGCGGCGGGCGAGGGCGCCTGCATCGTCGCGGCTGGGGCCATGCCATGTCCCGCATGGTCACTGGTCTGCGCCAGCGCCGGCATGGCGGTCAGGGCGGTCAGGGCGAGGGCGGCGGCGGTCAGGGCGATGCGCATGGGGGTTCCTCCGGTTCAAGTGCCGGGGCAGGGAACAGGATTCCCCCTGCTGGAAGGCAAATCACGCTGCGGTGAGTTCAGCCCTGCCGAGCCTCGGCCAGCGCCTCGGGCAGGACCCGGGCGAAGGCGTCGAGCTGGGCCTCGGGGCCGACCGAGACGCGGATGCAGCGGTCATGCGGCGCCACGAAAGGCATGCGGATGAAGACCCCGCGCCGCACCACCCCGGCCAGCACCCGGCGGGCGAAATCGCCGTCCCGGCCGCAGTCGATGGTCACGAAATTGGTGGCCGAAGGCAGGGCGCGCAATCCATTCTCTGCGGCGATGGCGTTGAGGCGGGCGCGGGCCTGCGTCACCCGGGCGAGGGTCTGGGCCAGATAGGCCTCGTCCCCCAGCGCCGCCAGCGCGCCGATCTGCGCCGCGCGGTTCATGCCGAAATGGTTGCGCACCTTGTCAAAGGCGGCGATCAGCCCGGGCGCCCCCACCGCATAGCCGACCCGCGCCCCCGCCAGCCCATAGCCCTTCGAGAAGGTGCGGAAGCGGATCACCCGTTCGTCGTCGGGGTCGATCTCGGGCGCGGTGCCCTCGGGCGCAAACTCGACATAGGCCTCGTCCAGCGCCAAAAGTGTGCCCGCGGGCACCTGTTCGATGGCGCCGCGGATCACCGCGGCCCCGTGCCAGCTGCCCATCGGGTTGTCGGGGTTGGCGAGGTAGACGAGCTTCGCCTCGACCTCGCGCGCGCGGTGCATCAGCGCGGTCGGGTCCTCGTGATCGCCCAGATAGGGCACCTTGTGCAACACGCCGCCGAAACCCGCGACATGGTAGTTGAAAGTGGGATAGGCCCCCTCGGAGGTCACCACGGCATCGCCCGGCTCGACCAGCAGCCGCACCAGATAGCCCAGAAGCCCGTCGATGCCTTCACCCACGATGATATGCGCGGGTGTGACGCCCAGCTTCGCCGCAAGCGCCTGTTTCAGATCGTAATTCTCGGGATCGCCATACATCCATTGCCCGGTCGAGGCGCCTGCCATCGCCTCGACCACGCGGGGCGAGGGGCCGAAGCCGTTCTCATTGGCGCCCAGCCGGGCCTCGAAAGTGCCGCCCCGGGCGCGTTCCTGGGTTTCGGGGCCGACGAAGGGCACGGTGGCGGGCAGGGTTTCGACCAGACGGGTGTAGCGGGGGCTCATCAATGGGCTTCCTTGGCGTCCTGGAGCCAGGTCCAGATCCTGAGGGGGGTGAGAGGCATGTCGACATGGCGCACGCCCCGCGACCAGAGGGCATCGAGCGCGGCGTTGGAGAGGGCGGAAAGGGCGCCCACGGTGCCCGCCTCGCCGCAGCCCTTCATGCCGATCGGGTTGTTTTTCGACGGCGTGGGCTCGCTGACGAAACGGATGAAGGGCACATCCGCGGCACGGGGCAGGGCGTAATCCATCAGCGAGCCGGTCAGCAACTGGCCGTCGTCGTCGAAGCGCAGATCCTCGATCACCGCCTGGCCGAAGCCCTGCACGACGCCGCCATGCACCTGACCCTCGGCCAGTTGCGGATGCATCAGCACGCCGAGGTCATCGACGGCGAGGTAACGGTCGAGCCTGAGCGCGCCGGTCTCGGGGTCGATCTCGACCTCGCAGAGATGGGCGCCGTTGGGGAAGCTGCGGCCGGCGAGCTGGCTGCGTTTCTCGTGCCGGAGCAGGTCCTTGCGGCCCTTCTGGCGGGCCAGGTCGGCGGCCTCCAGCAGAGTCAGGCGGCGGTTCGAGCCGGGGGCGGAGAAGATGCCCTCCTCGAAGCTGAAGGGCGCGGCCTCGATCTCTTCCTCCAGGAAGGCGGTGAAGGCGGCGACCATCTGCTCGGCAGTGCCAAGCGTCGCCGCCGATTGCACGGTGACGGAGCGCGAGCCCCCCGTTCCGCCGCCCCGGGCGATCAGGTCGCTGTCGCCCTGCACCACCTCGATGCCGTCGAAGGGCAGGCCGGTCAGATCGGCGAGGTACTGGGCATAGACCGTCTCATGCCCCTGACCGTTCGACTGGGTGCCGACATAGAGCTTCGCGCCGGTCTCGGTCAGTTCGATCACCGCGGCCTCGCTGTCCTCGCCCAGGATGGATTCGATGTAATAGCTGAGGCCGAGGCCGCGCAGCAGGCCCTTCGCCTCGCTCGCGGCCCGCCGTGCGGCAAAGCCCGCGACATCGCCCAGCGTCTCGGCCCTTGCCAGCACCCGGCCGAAAGAACCCACGTCATAGGTCATCTCGCCCGGGGTGCGATAGGGGAAGGCGCCCTCGGGGATGAAATTGCGGCGGCGGATTTCCAAGGGCGAGAGGCCCAACTCGCGCGCGGCCATGTCCATCGTGCGTTCCAGAAGCGTGATCGCCTCGGGCCTTCCGGCGCCGCGGTAGGCATCGACGGGCGTGGTATGGGTGTAGATCCCCTGCACGTCGAGCGTGGCGCAGGGGATGTCATAGACGCCGGTCAGCACCTTGGAGAACATCTCGCACTGAATGTTCTGGCCGAATTGCGAGTTGTAGGCGCCGAGGTTCGAGCGGTTCTGCACCCGATAGGCGAGGATGCGGTGATCCGCGTCCAAGGCCAGCTCCGCCAGGCTGTCGAGGTCGCGCGCGCCGTTGTCGGCCTGCATCGCCTCGCTGCGGTCCGAGATCCAGGCGACCGGACGGCCGAGGACAATCGCCGCCTGCGCCAGCGCGTATTGCTCAGGGTATTGCATGGATTTCATGCCGAACCCGCCGCCTACATCGGGGGTGGTGACATGCACCTGCTCGGGCCTCAGGTTCAGGAACTTGGCCAACTCCCGCTTGTGGCCCCAGACGCCCTGGCCGTTATAGGCGAAATGCAGCCGCTCGCCGTCCCAATGGGCGAAGGCGGCGCGGGGTTCCATGCTGACGGTGGTGACACGGTTCTGGCGCACCGACAGGCGGGTGACATGGGCGGCCTTGGCGAAAGCGGCCTCGACCGCTTCGGTATCGCCCAGATGCCAGTCGACGGGCAGGTTGTCGGGCACTTCGGCATGAACCGCGGGACCGCCGGGGACGAGCGCCAGATGCGCAGGTTTTTCGTCATAGTCGAGCCCGATGGCCTCGACCGCGTCCTGGGCCTGGGCCAGCGTCTCGGCCAGGACGATGGCGACGGGCTCGCCCACATGGCGCATCACGCCATCGGCCAGCGCCGGGCGGTGGGTCGCGCGGCCCGGGCGGCCGCGGCGGTCCTTGGCCAGCACCGCCCAGAGGCTTGCGGTAATGCCCGCGGCTTTCAGATCCTCCGCGGTGAGGATTGCGTGGACGCCGGGCAGGGCCGCGGCGTCCTCGGTGTCAAGCCCGGTGATCACCCCATGCGCGACGGGGGCGCGCAGGAAGGCCGCCCTGAGCGTGCCCTCGGGGAGAATATCGGCCAGGTAGCGGCCGGTTCCGGTCAGAAACCTCAGATCCTCGCGCCGCAAGACGCCTTGCGCTTTGCCGAAAGCCCGCATGTCACCCCCTTGATGGTCAGGGCGGAGATTACCCGCCGGGGGCGCGAGGGCAAGGGGAGCCGCTCAGACGCCGAGGTCGAGCACCAGATGATGCCGCGCCGCACCGAAGCCGTTGAAACGGGTGGCGATGGCGGCGGAATAGGCGCCCATGCCCTGAACCAGCAGGTAATCGCCCTCGGCCAGATCCTCGGGCAGGGCGGGCTCGCCCGGCAGCCGGTCGAGCGAGTCGCAGGTCGGACCGAAAACCACGCGGGGGCGGGGGGTGCCGGTGCGGGGCAGGCCCTCGGGCGAAAGGGCGCTGAGGCGGTCGGGCGTGCCGATGCTGGGTAGTTCCGCGAAGGCGCCATAGATCCCGTCATTCAGGAACACCGGCCCGTCATCGCGCAGCGCCTTTACCCGCGCGGCCAGCGCCATGGAATCGGCGACCATGGCCCGGCCGGGCTCGCAGACCAGCGCCGGGGCATCCATGCCGAAGGCCTCGAACGTGGTGCGGGCGATGGTGGCGAAGATCGCGTCGAGTGCCGGGGCATCGGCCCGCTGGCGGCGCGAGGGGAAGCCGCCGCCGGTGTTGAGCCGGGACAGGCGGATCGGCCCGGCGATGCGGCGGGCGGCGCGGATATAGGCCTCCCAGGCGGCGGGGTCCTGGCATTGGGTGCCGGGGTGGAAGGTCAGCGCGGGGGCGAACCCGGCCGCCACTACGCGCTGCAACAGGCGGGCAGCCAGCGCTTCATCCGCGCCGAACTTGGCGCCGAAATCATAGGCCGCGCCCGGAACCGGCAATTTGAAGCGCACGGCGATCTCGGTCTGTGCCCCCGACGCGCGGCGGGGCGGGACCAGGGCGATCAGCTTGTCCAGCTCACTGTCCGCATCCACGGAATAGCTGGTCACGTCCTGCACGACGGCAAAGGCGATCTCGGCCCGGGCCCGCACCGGGTTGTTGTAATGCAGCGCCGCGCCGGGGATCAGGCGCCGGACCAGCGCGATTTCCTCGGGCGAGGCGACGTCGAAGCCGGTGACCCCGGCGGTGGCCAGATTGGCGAGGATCGTCTCGTCCGGGTTGGCCTTCACCGCATAGGTGACGAGGCCGGGAAACCCCGCCAGAAACCGCCGGGCCTGCGCCTGTAGCGCGGCGGGCGAGAGGAAGAGGACCGGATCCTCGGGCTGATGCGCCCGCAGGTAATCGACCGGATCGGACCAGAGGCTGTCGGCAAATCCCATGGCGTTTCCTTTCGCGCCGCTGCTCGATGGGGCCGGTTCAGGCCGGCTCTGCTATCAGGATGCCGCTAAATGATGCGTCCCGAAGCCAGCATTTCGGTTGATATGCGCCATGGTCCCGTTATTTTGACAAGAGTTTCGTCATTTTGCAGGATGACCATGGACGAGCTGGATCGCGCGCTGGTGGCGCTGCTGGTTGCCGATGCGCGTCAGCCGCTGGCGACGCTGGCCCGCAGGCTGAAGGTCGCGCGCAGCACCGTGCAATCGCGGCTGGAGCGGCTTGAGGCCTCGGGCCTTGTGCAGGGCTATACTTTGCGGCTGGCGCAGCCAGCGGAACGTCCCCTGATCCGCGCCGCGGTGCTGGTCTCGATCGAGCCGCGGAACCAGACGAACATCCTTGCGCGGCTGAAGGCCATGCCCGAGGTCGAACGCGCCTTTACCACCTCAGGGCGGGTCGATCTGCTGTTGCAGGTCGCGGCGCCGACGACCGAGCAGCTGGACGCGATCCTCGATGCCATCGGGGCGATGCCGGGGGTGCGGTCCTCGGAAAGTCTGATCCATCTGAGCGTCAAGATCGACCGCGGCGCCTGATCAGTAATCCCCGCTCCAATAGCCCTGACCCCGCTGGGGATCGACATAGACGGTCACGGTACTGCCCGGGGGCGGCAGCTCGGCAACCGGGCGGGCCACGGCGATTCCGGTCAGGCCGGTGCTGTCGCTCCAGTGCAGCCGTGCCTTGCCGCTTGTCTTCTTGCCGGCGGGCTGCAGGCTGGTGACGGTGGCGCTGCGCGCCTCGCCGGCCTCGGCGGCCCGGCGTCTGGAGGCGGCCTGCCGCCGCGTCGCGCCCAGCAGCAGGAGTCCGACCCAGAGGATCGTTCCGCCGATCAAGCCGAAGACGCTGCCCAGGCGGCGGCTCCGGCCCTGTTCGATCTCGGCGATGGCGGGGTTCGCGGCAACGTAGCGCAATTCGACGCCGGACTGCCCGCGCGATTCGATGAAATACTCCCGCGAGACGAGGAAGACCGCGGAATGGAGCTGACCGGCGGCATCGCGGAAGCTGACATCCATGTAATGCCGGTACGAGAGGCCGCCGTCGCGCCGCCGCGTGGTGGTCGAGTAGCTGTTGTCGATCTGGCCGGTGGTGGTCACGCCGCCCCGGCTGAGACGCAGGTCGTGGTAGAGATGCCAGAGCCCGACCGAACCGAAGGCGAGGCCCACGAGCAGCAGCACCACCCCCGGCCAGAAGCTGGGCCGGTCGAGGTAGAGCCGCCCGGAGGGTTGGGGGCGGGCGCCGGATGGCAGGTCGGTCATGGCAATACCGGGCAGAAAATTCTTCGATCTATGACCCGGAATCATGCGTGTTTCGGCCCAGCGTTCAAGCCTGGACCGACAATTTCACGCAGTCTTGCGCCGCAAGGGCCCCGGACAGGTCGCGTCCCAGCGCCTGGGCGCCGTGGAGGGGGGCGGGCATGTGCAACGTGACGGGGGGCTGGCCCGCGCGCTCACCCCGGGCCGCCTTGGCTCAGTAATCCCCTTGCCACCAGCCGCGTCCGCTGCGGGGATCGACATAGACTGCGACCTGCGTGCCGATCTCGGGCAGGGCCTCGTTCGGGACCTGGCCCGACCGGCCGCGGGTCGAGCCCAGGTCCCAGCCAAAGGTCCAGCGGTTCGACTTGGCCTTGCCGATGCGCTTGTGGTCGGTGACGGTGGCCAGCCGCCGCTCGCCTTCCTGCGCCGCGCGCCGCTGGGCGCCGGCCCCGCGCATCAGGACCAGCAGCGCGATCAGCGCGGCGATGCCGAAGCCGAGGGCGATGAAGCCCACGATCTTGCCGGTGCGGGCGGTCTGGCCCAGGGTCAGCTCGACCGTGGTCGGATGCGAGCGGGCGTAGCGGATCGGCAGGGTGGAGCCTGTGCGGTTCGCCTCGTAAAGCCCCGCGCTGACCGAGCGGTTGACCTCGACCGGGGCGCCGTCGGGGCCGGTGAAGCGGATCACCAGATGGTAATTGCGCGAGGTGGAGCCGTTCGAGCGCCGGGTCACGCTGGTCGATCGGTCGACGACAACGCCGGTGGTATCGACGCCTTCGCTGGCCAGAAGCGAGGCTTCCCGAAGTTCATAAAGGCTGAAAGCGGCGGTGAGGCCGCCCATGATCAGGAAAACGATGGCGAGGGCAAAGCTCGCGCGCTTGGTATAGATCTTTCGGGAAAGGGTCGGGCGGTCCATCAAACGCTCCTGAAAACGGGCCAATATCGCGCCCGTTCCCGAAGTGATATCCGCCGCCCGCCGAAAATCAATCGCTGGCGAGAGCCCGCGCTGCGGCCTCGACCGCGCCCGGTCCATGGGGAATGCCCAGCGCTTTCATCCCGGTATCCATGACCGCCAGCGCCCCCAGCGTCATATGCGCGTTGACATGGCCCATATGGGCAATGCGGAAATAGGCGTCGCCCGCGGGATCGCCGGGTTCCGCCATGCCCAGGCCGATGCCCAGCGTGACGCCTGCCTGATGTTCGCACCATTGGCGCAGCCGCGTGCCGTCCCTGCCCGAGAGCCGGGCGGCGGTGACCGAATGGCCGCGCCGCGCCGGGTCCTGGATGTTCAGGCGGAAAGCGCCGCCCTGGCCCCAGGCCTCGGCCGCGGCCCAGACGGCGCGGGCGAGGGCAGTGTGGCGGGCCCAGACGTTTTCCAGCCCCTCCTCGTGGATCATCGACAGCGCCTCGCGCAGGCCGAAAAGGTGATGCGTCGGCGCCGTGCCGTACCAGTTTTCATAGAAGAACTGGGCCGAGTTGCGGGGGGTCCAGTCCCAATAGGGCGTGCGCAGGTCGGCGGTCTTGCCGGCCTCTTTCGCCTTGTCCGAGAAGAAGACGAAACCCAGGCCCGGCGGCGTCATCAGGCCCTTCTGGCTGGCGGCGATCATGACATCGACGCCCCAGTCGTCCATGCGGAACTCGTCGCAGGCCAGCGAGGCAATGCAATCTACCATCAAAAGGCCCGGGTGACCGAGGTCGTCCATGAGCCTGCGCACCGCCGCCACGTCATTCAGCGCGCTGGTCGCGGTATCGACATGGGTGACCATGACGGCGCGCGCCTCGGGCGCCGCTTTCAGCGCGGCCTCGGCCCGGTTCAGGTCGATGGGTTCGCGGCCGAAATCGGTGATCAGCGGCGTCACCCCAAGCTGGCGCGCGTGTTCCGCCCAGCCATGGCCGAAGCGCCCGGTGGCCAGCACCAAGGCCTTGTCGCCGCGGCGAAAGACGTTGGTATTCGCGGCCTCCCATGTCGCGTGGCCGTTGCCGATATAGATGGCGAGATTCTGCGCGGTGCAGGCGACCCGTTTCAGATCGGCGCGCAAGGGCGCCACCATGTCCACCAGCGAGCCCTCGTAGATATTGGGCGCGGCGCGATGCATGGCGTTGAGCACGCGGTCGGGCATGACCGAGGGGCCGGGGATGGCCAGATAGGGACGGCCATTGGCGAGCGACATGCCGGGAACTCCTGAACCTGTGTAGTGTTGCCGGCGGAGATTAGGCCCGGGGGCGGGGGCTGTGCAAGGGGCGGCGGCAGACCTATATCGGGGCTGATGGAGAGAATGCCGATGCCCGATCCGACGCTTTCGCCCGATGCCCGCTGCGCCCCGGTTCCGGGCCGTGGTTTCCTGCGCGTCACCGGGCCCGACCGCGAGAAATTCCTGCAAGGGCTGGTGACGCAGGACATGGGCCGCGTGATCCGCGACGGCATCGGCTATGGGGCGATGCTGACGCCACAGGGCAAGCTGCTGGCCGATTTCCTGATGGTGGCGGAACCCGAGGCGGTGCTGATCGACGTGGCCGAGGATCTGGCCGAGGATCTGGCGCGCCGGCTGCTGATGTTCAAGCTGCGTTCCAAGGCCTCGGTGGAAAGGGTCGAGGGCGTGGTCACGCGCGGGATCGGTCCGATGCCCGAAGGCGCGCTGGCCGATCCCCGTGACCCGGCGCTGGGCTGGCGGCTTTACGGCGTAGCGCTCGCGCAGGGGGCGCCGGTCGACTGGAACGCGCGGCGCATCGCTGCGCTGGTGCCAGAAACCGGGGCCGAGCTGGTCCCGGGCGAGAGTTTCGTGCTGGAACTGGGGTTCGAGCGGCTCCACGGCGTGGATTTCCGCAAGGGCTGCTATGTCGGACAGGAGGTCACGGCGCGGATGCACCACAAGACCACGTTGCGCCGCCAGCTGCGGGTGGTCGAGGTCGCAGGCAAGGTCCCGGTAGGCACGCCGGTCCTGACGGAGGACGGTCGCGAGGCGGGCGTCCTCTATACCCAGGCCGGAGGCCGGGGGCTGGCGCTGATGCGGGTCGACCGGATCGACGGCGTTTTGAGCGCCGGCGGGCAGGCGGTGACGGTTCTGTCGGAGTGAGGGGTGAGGTGGGGTCGCCATGGTGGGGTGAAACCCCACCCTACGGGGACGATCCGGTGCCCGCTGTGCCGTCGGGTCGGCGGAGACGGTTCTGTCGTGGTGAGGGCGTGAGGCGGGTCGCCATGGTGGGGTGAAACCCCACCTTACGGGGCGACCCGGTGCCCGCCGTGTCGTGGCGCCGGCGGAGACGGTTCTGTCGGAGTGAGCGGATGAGGCGGGGTCGCCATGGTGGGGTGAAACCCCACCCTACGGGGGCGGCCGTGTCGCGCGGTGCGGCGGGGTAGGGTGGGATTTCATCCCACCCGGGTCCAACGCCCGAGCCCCGGCCAAGGCCCGCTCAGCCCGCCGTGCCGACCGGTAGGAGCGCCACCCCGACGCGCCGCCCCTCGGACAGAAGCACGTTATAGGTCCGGCAGGCGGCGGGCGAGGCCATCGGCTCGGCGGCGATGCCGGCCTCTTCCAGCGTCTCGCGGAAGGCGCGGGGCAGATGGGCGATCTCGGCCCCCGTACCGACGAAGAGGACATCGACCTGACCGGCCAGCGGCAGCAGCGTCTCGGTATCCTCGAACCCGGCCCAGGCCACCACCTGACCGGGCACGATCACCACCGGCGCCGGATGCGCGACGCCGCCGATGCGGAAGAAATCGGCCCCATAGCCCTCGATGGGCTGGGCGGTGCCGAAGTCGATCTCGGTCAACCTCATTTCGAGGACGAGGTGGCGAATTGCGTGCCCGCCTTGTCGCCGCCCTTGCCCCAGTCGCGCTTGACGCCCAGCAGCTTCACGATGACCGCAGCAACATAGATCGACGACCAGGTGCCGACGAAAATGCCCCAGATCATCGCGAAGACGAAGCCGCGGATCACGTCCCCACCCAGCACGAAGAGGGCGATGAGCGCGATCAGCGTGGTGAACGAGGTCATCAGCGTCCGCGTCAGCGTCTCGTTCAGCGACAGGTTCATCACGTCCAGAACCGGGCGCTGCTTGTACTTGATGAGGTTCTCGCGCATCCGGTCGAAGACCACCACGGTATCGTTCAGCGAATAGCCGACGATGGTCAGGAGCGCGGCGATGATCGCGAGGTCAAAGCGCAGCTGCAAGATGACGAAGACGCCGATGGTCAGGATCAAGTCATGGATCAGCGCGGCCACCGCGCCCAGGGCGAATTGCCATTCGAACCGCAGCCAGATGTAGATCAGCACCGCCCCCAGCGCGGCCAGGACGGCGAGGATCGCCTCTTGCACCAGCTCGCCCGAGACCTTGGGGCCGACCGATTCGACCGAGGCGAAGGTGATCGAGGGATCGACGCCCTGCAGCGCGCTCTGGACCTGGGCCAGGACCGCGGGCGAGACGGCCTCGCCATCCTCCGGGGCCTGGATGCGCATGCTGGTGACATGCTGATCGGCGCGGAAGCTCGGGTCATAGACCTCGGTGATGGCGATGTCGCCCAGGTTGAGGGGCGCCAGCGCCGTGCGATAGGCGCCGACATCGACCGGTTGGGCGGCTTCCGTACGGATCGTGGTCCCGCCGCGGAAGTCGATGCCGAAGTTCAGGCCGATGGCGAAGAAGACGGCAATGGAGGCGGCGATCAGCACCATGGACAGGCCGAAGGTGTATTTCCACGGCCCCATGAAGTTGATGTCGGTATCGTCGGGAACGATTTTCAGCCGATACATTCTGTGTCGCTCCTCAGAGGTTCAGCGTCTTGGGACGGCGGCGTTCGAACCACCAGACGATGATCAGCCGCGTGACGAAGATCGCCGAGAAGACCGAGGTCAGAATCCCCAGGCCCAGGGTGATGGCGAAGCCCCGCACCGGGCCCGAGCCCAGCGCATACAGGATCGCCGCGGTCATGAAAGTGGTGATGTTGGCGTCGAGGATCGCCGACATGGCGCGCTCGTAGCCCAGCTCGATGGCCCGCGCCGGGCCGCGCGCGGTGCGCAATTCCTCGCGGATCCGTTCGAAGATCAGCACGTTGGCGTCCACGGCCATGCCGATGGTCAGGACGATCCCGGCGATCCCGGGCAGGGTCAGCGTGCCGCCGATCAGCGACAGGATGGCGAAGATCATCGCCACGTTCAGCAGCAGCGCGACATTGGCGATCCAGCCGTAGAAGCCGTAGCTCAGCCCCATGTAAAGCAGCACCGCCGCCATGGCGACGACCGCCGCGATCTTGCCCGCATCCACGCTGTCCTGGCCCAGTTCCGGGCCGATGGTGCGCTGTTCCAGCACCTCGATCGAGGCGGGCAGGGCGCCCGCGCGCAGAAGGATCGCCAGCTGCGTCGATTCCTCGACCGTGAAACGGCCGGTGATGATGCCCGACCCGCCGGGAATGGCGCTCTGGATCACCGGGGCCGAGATCACCTCGTTATCCAGCACGATGGCGAAGGGATTGCCGATGTTCTCGGCGGTATAGAGGCCGAAGGCGCGGGCGCCCGCCGGGTTGAAGCGGAAGCTCACCGCCGGGCGGCCGTTCTGGTCGAAGGTCGGCTGGGCATCGGTCAGTTGCTCGCCCGAAACGACGGCCGTCTGTTCGAGGAAATAATAGACGCCCTGCTCGTTCATCGACGGATAGACGACCTGGCGCGGTCCGGGTGCCTCGGCCCCGTTCGCCGTGGTGCGCACGACCGGATGGAAGGTCAGCCGCGCGGTGCGGCCGATGAGGTCGAGGATCTCGTCGGCCGAGCCGACGCCGGGCACCTGGATCAGCACGCGGTCGGCGCCCTGGCGCAGGATGGTCGGCTCGCGGGTGCCCGCTTCATCGACGCGGCGGCGGATGATTTCGAGCGACTGGCGCATGGTGCGGTCGTCGGTCGCCAGCCGTTCGGCTTCGGAGAGGGTGACGATGATCTGGCCGTTGTCCTCGTGAATGTCGAGGTCCTGCTGGCCGATGCCCGTCAGCGTCTGCATCGGCTGCGACAGGGTGCGCACAACCTCCAGCGCGCGTGCCATCCCCTCGGGATTGCCGATGGCGACCCGCAGGACGCCCGGATCGTCCGACGGCATGCGGCGGACGCCGCCGACCGTGGCACGCTCGTCCCGGAGGAGGTCGCGGACCTCGGGCCAGAGGGCGTCGATGCGGTCGGCATAGACATCCGAGACACTCACCTCGACGAGCAGATGCGCCCCGCCCCGCAGGTCGAGGCCCAGGTTGATCGTGTCCGAGGGCAGCCAGTCGGGCCAGAGCGCGCGCTCGGCCTGAAGCTCGGGCGTGTCGTTCCCCGCGGCGATCTGGGCCACGGCGTCGTTATGGCGCTCGACACGGTCGTAGAACAGGTTGGGCGCGGAGAACACCACGGCGGCGAGGCAGATCAGGATGACCAGCGCGCGCTTCCAGAGCGAGAATTGCAGCATGGGGGAACCTTGCGTGGAGGTCCGCCCGCAGCCATGCCGCGGGCAGGATCCGGTGCGGCGGGCTTAGTCGGCCGTGGCGGGCTCGGTCTTCGACAGGACGCTGGTGACGGTCGAGCGGACGACGCGGACCTTGACGCCCTCGGCGATCTCGACCTCGATCTCGCCGTCTTCCTTGACCTTCGAGACCTTGCCGATCAGGCCGCCGGCGGTGATCACCTGATCGCCCCGGCGCAGGCCCTCGACCATCGCACGGTGCTCCTTCATCTTTTTCTGCTGCGGGCGGATCAGCAGCATCCACATGATCAGGAAGATCAGGGCGAAGGGAATGATCTGCGTGGCGAGACCGGCAGCGCCGGCACCGCCGGCGGTCTGCGCGAAAGCGGGGGTGATGAACATGAGGCTCCTCAGGTGGGGACGGGGCCGGAAAGGCCCGTCAGATCTGGCGCGCACCCTATATGGGGGCCGGTGCGAGTTCAAGCGAGAGGGCAGGGCGCAGAAACCGGCCCGTTTCGGCGGTTTCTTGCGGTGCGAAGCGGCGGGAGGCGCGCTCCCACCCGCCCACCCCGCGCGCCTCCCGCCGCGGAGAGGCCGCTGCTTGTTGCGACCCCGGGGGGCCAGCCCCCCGGACCCCCCGGCGTATTTTCGGCAAAGTGAGGAGAAAGGCGGAGCGTGCCGTCAGGCGGGCGCTCTTTCTCCGCTTCGTTCTTCAAGTATCCTCGGGGGGGGGCGCCCGGACAAGGCGCCTGGGGCGCGTCGTCAGGCCCGAACCCCGGCGCGCAAGCGCAGGGCCGGACAGGCCATCAGGGGAAAAGGGAGGCAGAAAGCTCCCCTCCCCTCGGCGCGGCGGCACGCCGCGCCGCTGGTCGCCCCCCGTTTCGTCTTTTGGGGCCTCGGCGCCGGAGGCGTCGCGGCCGAGGGCGAACCCCCGCCTCAGCCGCGTTCGTGGCGCAGGGGGCGCGACAGGAGCAGGTCTTTCGCTTCGTCAAGTGAGACCCGGCCCTTGAGCAAGGCCGAGACCATGCAGGTCACCGGCAGCGTGTCGGAATCGCCGTCCGCGGCCAGGGCATGGGCGGTCATCACGCCCTCGACCGTCTGGGCGCCATCCGGCAGTTCGCCGCGGCCGATGGCCTGGCCGTGGCGGAAGTTGCGGGATTTCTCGGAGGTGCAGGTCAGCACCAGGTCGCCGAAGCCCGAGAGCCCGGCCAGCGTCTCGGGCAGGGCGCCGCGGCTTTCGGCCAGGCGCTGGATCTCGGCGAAGCCGCGGGTCATCAGCGCGGCGCGGGCGCTTTCGCCGAAGCCCGCGCCCAGCACCACGCCGGCCGCGATGGCGATCACGTTCTTCAGCGCGCCGCCCAATTGCGCGCCCAGCGCGTCCTCGGTCAGATAGAGCCGCAGGTCGGGGGTGGCCAGCGTGGTCTGGAGCGCCTCGCCGCCCGGATGCGCCGTGGCGAGCGTCAGCGCGGTAGGTTTGCCCTGCGCAATGTCGACGGCGAAGCTGGGGCCGGTCAGCACCGCGGTCCGCGCGCCCGGGATCGCCTGTTCCAGCACCTGCGTCGGCAAGAGGCCCGTGCCCAGCTCCACCCCCTTGCAGCAGGCGACCAGGGTACGGCCGGCGAGGGCCTCGGCATGGGTTTCGGCCAGTCCGCGCAGGCTCTGCGTCGGCACCGCCAGCAGGAGGATCGGCGCCGCCGCGGCTTCGGCCACCTCGGCGGTCGGTATCAGGCGGGACGGCAGGTCGATGCCAGGCAGGCGGGCGGCGTTCTCGCCCGTCTCGCGCATCCGTGCGGCCTGCGCCCCGTCGCGGGCCCAGAAGGAGACGCCTCTGCCGGCCTGTGCCAAGGTGATGGCGAGCGCCGTTCCGAAGGCGCCTGCGCCCAGAACCCCGATTTCGGGCCGTTCCATGCCGATCCTTTCTGCCCATTCGGGCTTTGCAGCCGTGGCGGCGTGACGTTATGACGGACCGAACCCCGGTTTCAGGACGGTCACATGGTCGATATCGCAACCCGCGTCCACAATCACAACTGGAAGATCGATCCGATCGTCCGGTCCCTGATCGACACGGATTTCTACAAGCTACTTATGTGTCAGTCGATTTTTCGCAACCGGCCGGACACACGGGTCACGTTTTCGCTGATCAACCGGACCAAGGAAATCCGTCTGGCCGAGCTGATCGACGAGGGCGAATTGCGCGAGCAGCTCGACCATGTGCGAGGGCTCAGCCTGACGCGGGGCGAGAGCACCTGGCTGAGGGGGAACACCTTTTACGGCAAGCGGCAGATGTTCCGGCCCGATTTCATGGAATGGTTCGAGGGGCTGCGGCTCCCCGATTATCACCTGGAAAAGCGTGACGGCCAGTACGAGCTGACCTTCGAGGGCGCCTGGCCCGAGGTCATGCTGTGGGAGATCCCGGCGCTGGCGATCCTGATGGAACTGCGCTCGCGTGCCGTGCTCAAGACCATGGGCAAGTTCGAGCTGGAAGTGCTCTATGCCCGGGCCATGTCGCGGGTCTGGGAAAAGGTCGAGCGGCTGCGCAAGATCCCGAACCTGCGCATTGCCGACTTCGGCACCCGGCGGCGGCATTCCTTCCTGTGGCAGGATTGGTGCGTGCAGGCGCTGATCGAGGGGCTGGGCGAGGCCTTCACCGGCACGTCGAATTGCCGGATCGCCATGCGGCGCGATATCGAGGCGATCGGCACGAATGCGCATGAGCTGCCGATGGTCTATGCCGCGCTCGCCGAAAGCGACGCAGAACTGGCGCAGGCGCCTTACAAGGTGCTGGCCGATTGGCACGAGGAGCATGACGGCAATCTGCGGATCATCCTGCCCGACACGTACGGGACCGAAGGGTTTCTCAAGCGTGCGCCGGACTGGCTGGCGGGCTGGACCGGGATCCGTATCGATTCCGGCGATCCGGCGGCCGCCGCCGAGGTGGCGATCCGTTGGTGGACCGAGCGCGGCGAGGATCCGCGCGCGAAACTGGTGATCTTCTCGGACGGGCTGGATGTCGACAAGATCGAGGCGTTGAAGGCGCAATTCGCGGGGCGGGTGAAGGTGTCCTTCGGCTGGGGGACGCTGCTGACCAACGATTTCCGCGGCCTGACCCAGGGCGACCGGCTTGCCCCCTTCTCGCTGGTGTGCAAGGCGGTGGCGGCGAACGGACGGCCGACGGTCAAGCTGTCGGACAATCCCAACAAGGCGATGGGCCCGGCCGACGAGGTGGCGCGCTACAAGCGGGTCTTCGGCGTGGGCGAGCAGGAGGCGGTGGCGGTCGTCGTGTGAGCGACTTGTCGGGTTGGTCGGCGCGCGGTATGATTTTGCGGTATCCTCAGGAGGGTCGCCATGTCGACTGCCGCGAAACGCAAGACCTCCCTCACGCTCGACGCAGCCTTGCTCGATGACGCGCGCGATCTCGACCTGAACGTGTCCGCGGTCGCCGATGCCGCTCTGCGCCAAGCGGTCGCCGAGGCGCGCCACAAGCGGTGGCTGGAAGAAAACGCCGACGCCTTCGCCGCGCAGGCCGAGTGGCACCGGACGCATGGCCATCCGCTGGCCGATCTCATGGTCGGGCCGGGCAAGGCGACATGGAACGCCTGAGCCGGTTCGACGTGGTCGAGGCGAATGGCATCGCTATGGTTGTTGTGGAGAGCGAATTGCTTCCACCCGATCCGGCGGTAGTGGTCATCCCGTTGCTGGAAAATTATCCGGCGGTGACGACGCTCAACCCCATCATTCCCTACCGCGGGCTCTCGCTCGTTCTTGCCACGCGCCTGATCACGCCGGTCAGCAGGGCGGCTGTTCGGCGAACGGGCCGGGTCGAGGAGCATTCCGACAGGATAACGCGGGCGCTAGACGTTCTTCTGACCGGAATTTGAAAGCAAAAGGCCCCGCGCGATGCGCGGGGCCTTTGTCGTTCCGGTGGGGCCGATCAGCTCTTGGCCAGGTCGCGCAGCACGTAGTGCAGCACGCCGCCGTGCTTGACGTAATCGACCTCGATCTCGGTATCGATCCGGCACTTCAGCTGGATATTCTTCACCGAGCCGTCCTTCATGGTGATCGTGCAGGGCACGGTCGACAGCGGCTTGATGTCGTCCGAGAGGCCGCCGATCGAGACCACCTCATCGCCGGTCAGGCCCAGCGACTTGCGGGTATCGCCGCCGGTGAATTCGAAGGGGATGACCCCCATGCCGACGAGGTTCGAGCGGTGGATGCGCTCGAAGCTTTCGGCGATCACGGCCTTGACGCCCAGCAGGTTCGTGCCCTTGGCCGCCCAGTCACGCGAGGAGCCCGCGCCGTATTCGATGCCGCCGAAGATCACCAGCGGCACACCGGCTTCCTGGTATTCCATCGCCGCGTCGTAGATCGAGGTCTGCTCGCCGTTGGGGCCCTTGGTATAGCCGCCCTCGACGCCGTCCAGCATCTCGTTCTTGATGCGGATGTTGGCGAAGGTGCCGCGCATCATGACTTCGTGGTTGCCGCGGCGCGAGCCGTAGCTGTTGAAGTCCTTCACCGCGACCTGACGCTCGGTCAGGTACTTGCCGGCCGGGGTGGTCGCCTTGAACGACCCCGCGGGCGAGATGTGGTCGGTGGTGATCATGTCGCCCAGCACCGCCAGCACGCGGGCGCCGGTGATCGGGTTGATGTGACCCTTCTCGGCCGACATGCCGCGGAAATAGGGCGGGTTCTGGATATAGGTCGAGCTGGCCGGCCAGTCGTAGGTCTCGCTGCCCGAGACCTTCACCGCCTGCCACTTGTTGTCGCCTTTGAAGACATCGGCGTATTTCGACAGGAAGGCCTCGCGGGTGACCACGCGGTCCACCAGGTCGGCGATTTCCTGGTCGGTCGGCCAGATGTCCTTCAGGAAGACGTCCTTGCCGTCGGGCGTCTGGCCCAGCGGTTCGGTGGTCAGGTCGATGTTCATGTCACCGGCCAGCGCATAGGCAACGACCAGGGGCGGCGAGGCCAGGTAGTTGGCGCGCACATCGGGCGAGATCCGGCCCTCGAAGTTGCGGTTGCCCGAGAGGACGGCCGTGGCGATCAGGTCGTTCTCGTTGATCGCCTTCGAGATTTCCGGTTGCAGCGGGCCCGAGTTGCCGATGCAGGTGGTGCAGCCGAAGCCGACGATGTTGAAGCCCACGGCGTCCAGGTCTTCCTGGAGGCCGGCGGCTTTCAGGTATTCCTCGACCACCTGCGAGCCGGGGGCGAGCGAGGTCTTCACCCAGGGCTTGCGGTTCAGGCCCAGCGCGCGGGCCTTGCGGGCGACGAGGCCAGCGCCGATCAGCACATAGGGGTTCGAGGTGTTGGTGCAGGAGGTGATCGAGGCGATCACCACCGAACCGTCGCGCAGCACGTAATCCTCACCGGCGACGGCGGCGGTCTTGCCGACCTCGACCTGCTTGGTGGCGACGGGGCCTTCGTCGGCCATGTCCTTGGCCTCGGCCGAGACGTCGAGGCCGCGGTAATCGGCGACGACCTTGGTGAAGGCCGAGGCGGCGCCGGTCAGCGGCAGGTAATCCTGCGGGCGTTTCGGACCCGAGATGGCGGGCACGATGGTGCCCATGTCGAGTTCCAGCGTCGAGGAATAGATCGGCGCGTAATCGGCGCCGCGCCAGAAGCCGTTCTCCTTGGCATAGGCTTCGACCAGGGCGATGCGTGCCTCGTCGCGGCCGGTCTGCTTGAGGTAGCGCAGCGTCTCGGCGTCGATCGGGAAGAAGCCGCAGGTCGCGCCGTATTCGGGGGCCATGTTGGCGATGGTGGCGCGCTGGGCCAGCGGCAGGTTGTCCAGGCCCTCGCCGTAGAATTCGACGAATTTGTTGACCACGCCATGCTTGCGCAGCATCTGCACGACCTTGAGCACCAGGTCGGTGCCGGTGGTGCCTTCGACCATCTTGCCGGTCAGCTTGAAGCCGACGACTTCGGGGATCAGCATCGACACGGGCTGGCCGAGCATCGCGGCCTCGGCCTCGATCCCGCCGACGCCCCAGCCGAGGACGGCCATGCCGTTGACCATGGTGGTGTGGCTATCCGTGCCGACGAGCGTGTCGGGATAGGCGACCTGCTCGCCGTTCTGGTCCTTGTCGGTCCAGACGGTCTGGGCGAGGTATTCCAGGTTCACCTGGTGGCAGATGCCGGTGCCGGGGGGCACGACGCGGAAATTCTCGAACGCGGTCTGGCCCCATTTCAGGAATTCGTAGCGCTCCATGTTGCGCTCGTATTCCAGGTCGACGTTCTTCTGGAAGGCGCGCGGGTTGCCGAATTCGTCGATCATCACCGAGTGGTCGATCACCAGATCGACGGGCACCAGCGGGTTGATCTTCTGGGCGTTGCCGCCGAGGCCCTTGATACCGTCACGCATGGCGGCGAGGTCGACCACGGCGGGGACGCCGGTGAAGTCCTGCATCAGCACGCGGGCCGGACGATAGGCGATCTCGCGCGGGTTCTTGCCGCCCTTGGCGCCCCATTCGGCGAAGGCCTTGATGTCCTCGACCGAGACGGTGAAACCACCATCCTCGAAGCGCAGCATGTTCTCAAGCACCACCTTCAGCGAGGCGGGCAGTTTCGAGAAATCGCCGAGGCCCGCGGCCTGCGCCGCCGGGATCGAGTAATAGGCAATCGACTGGCCGGCAACGGTCAGCGTCTTGCGCGTCTTGGCGGTATCTTTACCGACGATCACAGTCATGGGGAGGCTCCCTTCGGGTCAAGAGGGGTTTGGCTGCGCTGCTCATGCCTCATCGCGCGCCACCGATCAAGGGGGGGAGGGGCATTTTGTATACCATTGTGCACAAAAACCGGTGAATACCGCCGGCGGCCTCCGGCGCCGGGGTGGATGCGCGGGATTTGCGCAGGTTCGGGACCGGTTTGCCCGCCCCTTTGGCGCCTGCCGCGCGGTGGCAAAGGAATGCCGCAGCCGTGGCGCCGCTGTCACAAGCTGGTGTAACCAAGGCCACAGCGGGTTGCCCCTGCTTGCGCGCGGGTCCATTTGCCGGTTCACTGACGCAGAATTTCAGGAGTTGGCGAATGACGCTGAAGGCACGGGTCCGGACGGGAATCTTGTCGCAGGCCCGGGGGCAGGCTGCCGGCGTCGGCATGGCGGCGGTGCTGGCGCTGGGGCTGGCGCCGGGCATCGTGCGGGCGCAGGATGCCGGAACGGCGACCGAGGTGCCGGTTCTGCTGGAGCTTTACACCGCGCAGGGCTGTGCGTCCTGTCCGCCCGCGGACGACATGATGATCGACCTCGCCTCGCGCGAGGATGTCATCGCGCTGGCCCTGCATGTGGATTACTGGGATTACATCGGCTGGGCGGACACCTTTGCCGATCGCGCCTATACCGAACGCCAGCAGCGCTATGCCCGCCGGTTCGGCCATTCCACCATCTACACCCCGCAGGTCGTCATCAACGGCACCCAGATTGTCGAAGGCTTCCGGGTGATGGAGGTCATGGACACGATCGCGGCGCAGCAGGCCCGGCCGGCCGAGGTGCGCCTGCATCTGGCCCGGACCGAGGGCGGGCTGGAAATCAGGGCCGAGCCCACCGCCGATGCCGCGCCGCAGATCGCCATGGCCTCGCGCCGGTCGGCGATTTCGGGGATGGCGACCAATTCCGTGGTCGGCACGCTGAGCATGGTGCGCCGCGAAAGCGAGGCACCCGCCGAGACGGCCGAGGCCGCCGATGGGGCGCCCGAGATGGCCGAAGCCGCCCCGCCGCCCGTCGCCGCCGCGCCCGCGCCCGCCGCCGGGATGGGCACCACGGGTCTGGGGCCGGTCGGCAGCGGGCCCTATGTGGTGCAGATCGTGCGCTACCGGCCCAGCGAGACAGTCGATATCCTGGACGGCGAGAACGCAGGCCTCAGCGCGCATTACGCCAATATCGTCACCAGCTGGCAGCCCATCGGCAGCTGGGACATGCTGGCCCCGCTGGATCTGACGATCCCGCTGGAGGGCACCGATCCGGTGGTCGTGATCGTGCAGGAAAGCGGACAGGGCGAAGTGATCGCCGCCTCGCGGGTGCGCTGAGGCTCAGCGCTCCATCCCCGGTGCGTGTTTCCAGCGCCGGTGCAGCCAGAACCATTGCCCCTTGTGCGCCATGACCTTGCGGCTGGCGCTGTCGTTCAGCGCCTTGGTCATGGTCAGCGCGTCGGTATGGGGGATCGGTTCCTGGACTTCGATGGTGAAGGTCAGCCCATCGGGGTTGCGCGTGGCGTAAAGCGGCACCAGCAGCGCCTTGTACTTCAGCGCCATCTTGGCGGCCGAGGTCGCGGTCCAGGCCGGTTTGCCCAGGAAATCCACGAGTTCGCCATGCGCCATGTAATGGTCGCCCAGCAGCCCCAGCATGCCGCCCGATTTCACAAAGCGGATCATGTCGCTCAGCCCCTCGGGCCCGCGGGGAAACAGGGGCCGGGCGATGCTCTCGATGGTCGCCACATAGCGGGCGTTCGCCGCGGGATTGGTCATCGGCATGTAGAGCCCGCCGACCCGGAAGCCCCGCGCACTGAGGTTAGAGCGCCAGGCGTCGTAATTGCCGAAATGCGCCGAGACCAGGATCACCGGCCGCCCCTCGGCATGCGCCCGGTCGAGCGCGGCGAGGCCCGGGCCGCCCGGTTCGAACGTGGCGGCGCGGCGGGCGAAGTCGGGGCCTGAATGCAGCTCGATGAAGGACCGGCCGAAATTGTCGGCGACCTCGCGACAGATGGTGCGGACCTCGGCCTCGGGCATCTGGGGGAAGACATGGCGCAGATTCTGGCGGATCCGGCGGTTCAGGGCCAGCGGGCCCAGCACGCGGCGGAAGAACCAGCCCATGGCGGGCACCCGGCGCTCGTAGGGAAGCAGCTTGACGGTGCCGATCAAGGCGGCGGTCAGCCGGTCGTCGATCCAGTGACGAACCGAAAGGCGCGGCGGCGCTGGATCCGGGGGGGCGGCGGTCGTGCGGGTCATGGAGGATATCTAGACACGCGCCGGGGCGGTGTCCATGCGGGCGGGTGACCTAGGGGTGGGACTTCTTGCGCCGGTTATGCCACCAGACCCATTGTTCGGGATGGGCGATGACCTGCGCGCCGAAGGCCGCGTTGAGGGCGGCCGTCATCGTCCGGGGATCCGAGGGCGGGATCGGCGCATCGACCTGCACGCGGAAACCAGGTTTGCCTGGCGTGCGGATGCCCCAGACCGGGACCAGCAGCGCGTCATAGCGCAATGCCATCTCGGCCATGGACAGGACGGTGCGGGTGGGCTTGCCCAGGAAGTCGATCAGCACGCCGTTCGGCCGGTCCAGATCCATCAGGATCCCCAACATGCCCCCCTTCCTGAGGAAGCGGACGACATTGCGCAGGCCTTCATTCGTGTCGGGGAACATCGGCTGGCCTGAGGCCGAGACGGCCTCGACATAGCGGCGGTTCATCGCCGGGCTGCCCAGTTCCTTGTAATAGCCGCCGATGGTGTAGCCGCGGTGGATCAGCGCCAGCCGCCAGGCGTCGTAATTGCCGAAATGCGCGGAGACCAGGATCACCGGCCGTCCCTCGGCCTGCGCCTGATCGAGGGCGGCGAGGCCCGGCCCCTCGATGGGCAGCGTCGCGGCAAGGGCGGCCATGTCCCGGGCCGAGACCACCTCGACGATCATGCGGGCGAGGTTGCCGGGCACCGTCAGGGCAATGCGGCGGACCTCGGCCTCGGGCAGGTCGGGGCGGAAATGGTGAACGGCCTCGGTGACGCGGCGGTTGATCGCCGTGAAGCGGCCCATGGTCCGGCCGATGAACCCCGCCAGCCGGGCGCGCAGCCCGAAGGGCAGCACCATCAGGCCGGTGACCAGCGCCAGCGTCACACGGTCGCGCAGCCGTTCGGGGGCGGGGGCATCGGGCGCGGGATCGGTGCTCATGCAGGCCAGGGCTCAGCCGAAAAGAAAACGCGGCCACTCCGGGTTCGGGAACGGCCGCGCGGTCTGTCAGGTCGTGTCCGGCGGCGGGGCCGCCCGGAGGTCAGACCGCTTCGCTGATGAACTTCACCGCGTCGCCGAAGGTCTGGATGTTCTCGGCGGCGTCATCGGGGATCTCGATCCCGAATTCTTCCTCGAAGGCCATGACCAGCTCGACGGTGTCCAGCGAGTCGGCGCCCAGATCGTCGATGAACGAGGCGTTCTCGGTGATCTTGTCTTCTTCGACGCCGAGATGCTCGACCACAATCTTCTTCACGCGATCAGCGATGTCGCTCATGTTCAGTCCTCGTTTCCCTCTGGCGGAACCCGCCCAGTGTTGAATTGGCTCTCGCAAGCTGTGACGGCCATGCCGCCGCAGAGGCGCCACGCCGGACCAGCACGGGCAGGCCCCGGCTCAATCAGCGCCGCCTATAGCACAAGCGCGCCACGAGGCAAACGCTTTCCCGTCCGCCCGAGGGGGCCTAGGCTGCGCTGGCGCGGGGGGCGTGTTCAGGCCACAACAGACAGGAAATCATGGCGAACCTTTACCTTCTCATTCACCTTCCGGTGTTGCCGGCATGGCTGATGCTGATTGTCATGCCCGAGGCGAAAGCGACCCGGCGGCTGGTGCATTCCGGGCTGATTCCGTTGCTGATGGCAGCGGTCTATGCCGCGTTCCTGACGGCGGGCATGGTCTTTGGCCAGGCGGCCGAGGGCGCGGGGATGGGCTCGCTGGCGGGCATCATGGCGCTGATGTCGCATCCGGTGGGGGCGCTGACCGGATGGGCGCATTTCCTGATCTTCGACCTTTTCGTCGGCGCCTGGATCGCGCGGGACGCACGGGCGCAGGGATTCGGTCATGCAGGCACGGTGCCGGTCCTGCTGCTGACCCTGGTCTTCGGACCGCTGGGGCTGGCGGCGCATGTGCTGCGCCGCCTGATAGCGGGGAAGGGGATGGCGTTCTGAGCCGGAAGGATCAGAGCATCGCCATCCCGCCGTTCACATGGATCGTGGTGCCGGTGACATAGGCGGCCTCGGGCGAGGCGAGGTAGAGCACCGCCGCCGCGATCTCTTCAGGCGTACCCATGCGGCCGGCCGGGATCTGGCCGTTGATCTTGGCCTTCTGGTCATCCGTCAGCTTGTCGGTCATCGGCGTGGCGATGAAGCCGGGCGCCACCGCATTGGCGGTGATCCCGCGTGAGGCGACCTCGGCGGCGATGGATTTCGTCAGGCCGATCATCCCGGCCTTCGAGGCGGCGTAGTTCACCTGGCCCGCGTTGCCGGTGGCGCCGACGATGGACGAGATGTTGACGATCCGGCCCCAGCGCGCCTTCATCATCGGCCGCATGACCGCCCGGCAAAGGCGCATGGTGGCGGTCAGGTTCACGTCGATGACCGAGGCCCAGTCGTCATCCGACATGCGCATGAAGATCTGGTCGCGGGTGATGCCGGCGTTGTTGACCAGGATGTCCAGCCCGCCCATCGCCTCGATGGCCTGTTTCGGCAGCGCCTCGACCGCCACGGAATCGCCGAGGTTGCAGGGCAGCACGAAGGCCCGCTCGCCCAGTTCCGCCGCCAGTTCCTGCAGTGGCGCCTCGCGCGTGCCCGAGAGGCCGACGGTCGCGCCGGCGCCATGCAGCGCGCGGGCGATGGCGGCGCCGATGCCGCCCGAGGCGCCGGTGACAAGGGCGCGTTTGCCGCTGAGGTCGAACATGGGATTTCCTTTCGGTCAGGCTGTGCGGGAACCGGGCAGGGGGCGCTGCCCCCTCTTGGCCTGCGGCCAATTCACCCCCGGCGTATTTCCGGCAGAGTGATGAGAGGGGCGTTCCGCCCGGCGATTGGGCGCGGTTCTAGCAGCCGCCGGGTCCTGGCGCCAGCGGGCAGGAGTTCGCCGCCGCGCGCCCGCGCTCTTTTCCCGCGCGGGAACAATGTGTATGTGGCAAGGAAAAGCTATGGATCGGCGAAGGCCGAAGACGGAGGATTGCAGATGCGTCGAGTCGTGGTCACGGGGCTGGGTATGCTGACGCCGCTTGCCTGCGGGGTCGAGGAGACCTGGAAGCGGCTTCTGGACGGACAATCGGGCGCGGGCCCGATCACGCGGTTCGACGCGAGCCATCTGGCCACCACCTATGCCTGCGAGATCCCCTTCGGCGACGGCTCGGACGGCAGTTTCAATCCCGACGACTGGATGGCGCCGAAGGACCGGCGCAAGGTCGACGATTTCATCCTCTATGGGCTGGTCGCGGCCACCCAAGCCGTCGAGGATTCGGGCTGGATGCCTGAGAGTGACGAGGATCGCGAGCGTACCGGGGTGATGATCGGCTCGGGCATCGGGGGTCTCACGACGATCGCCGACACCGCCATCCTGATCAAGGAGAAGGGGCCGAAGCGCGTCTCGCCCTTCTTCATCCCGGGCTCGCTGATCAACCTTGTCTCGGGGCAGGTCAGCATCAAATACGGCTTCAAGGGTCCGAACCATGCGGTCGTCACCGCCTGTTCCACCGGCGCCCACGCCATCGGCGACGCGGCGCGGCTGATCATGCTAGGCGATGCGGACGTGATGGTCGCGGGCGGGGCCGAGGCGCCGATCAGCGAGATCGGCATCGCCGGGTTCAACGCCTGCAAGGCGCTTTCCACCAAGCGGGGCGACGAGCCGCAGAAGGCCAGCCGCCCCTATGACGCGGACCGTGACGGTTTCGTCATGGGCGAGGGCGCGGGCATCGTCGTGCTGGAGGAATACGAGCACGCCAAGGCGCGCGGCGCGAAGATCTATTGCGAGGTGCTGGGCTATGGCCTGTCGGGCGACGCCTATCACATCACCGCGCCTTCGGAAGACGGCGACGGCGGCTTCCGGTCGATGGCGGCGGCGTTGAAGCGCGCCGGGCTGCAGCCGGCGGACGTGGATTACATCAACGCGCATGGCACCTCGACCATGGCGGATACCATCGAACTCGGCGCGGTTGAGCGGCTGATGGGCGATGCGGCCGAGAAGGCCACCATGTCCTCGACCAAATCGGCCATCGGGCACCTGCTGGGCGCGGCCGGGGCGGTGGAAGCGATCTTCTGCGTGCTGGCGATCCGCGACCAGGTGGCGCCGCCGACCATCAACCTCGATAACCCGGCGGTCACGCCGAAGCTGGACCTGGCGCCGAACGCGGCGCGCAAGCGCAAGATCGACGTCGCGCTGTCCAATTCCTTCGGCTTTGGCGGCACGAATGCGAGCCTCGTGCTGGGTAAGGTGCGCGACTGATGTGGAAGCACATCGCGGCGAACGCGCTGACGCTGCTGATCGTGGCGTTCGTCCTGCTGGCGGGGGTGGTGGCCATGGGTCAGCACGCCTTCCGGGCAGAGGGGCCGCTGGATCAGGCGATCTGCCTCAGGGTGGATCAGGGCGCCTCGCTGCGGACCGTGGCCTCGTCGCTCGACGCCCAAGGCGCGGTGACGAGCCCGATGCTGTTCCGCATCGGCGCGCAATATGACGGGCGCGACAGCCAGCTGCGGTTCGGGTCTTATCTGGTGCCGGCCGGCGCCTCGATGGACCAGATCCTCGATATCGTGACGCGCGGCGGGGCCTCGACCTGCGGCACCGAGGTGGTGCTGCGGATCGGCGTGACGGCGGCCAGCTATGTCGTGCGCGAGCTGGACCCGGCGACCAGCCGCTTCACCGAGACGGTGGACCTGCCCATCGACACGACCGATTTCCCCGAGGAATACACCAGCGTCGCCGAGGCGCCGGATACCCGGTTCCGCATTGTCGTGGCCGAGGGCGCGACCAGCTGGCAGATCTGGAACGCGCTGGGCAATGCCGAATTCCTGTCCGGCAGCGTGGCCGAGGTCCCGCCGGAGGGGCATCTGGCGCCCGATGGCTACGAGGTACGGCGCGGGGCCGACCGGGGCGACTTGCTGGCCCGGATGCAGAGCGCACAGGAGGCGTTCCTGGCCCAGGCCTGGGAAAACAGGGTCGAGGGCCTGCCCTTCGAGACGCCCGAGGAGGCGCTGACGCTGGCTTCGATCGTCGAGAAGGAAACCGGCGTCGCCGAGGAACGCCGCGTGGTGGCGAGCGTCTTCATCAACCGCCTTCGGGTGCCGATGCGGCTGCAGACCGACCCGACGGTGATCTATGGCATCACCCGGGGGCAGGGCGTGTTGGGCCGGGGCCTCAGGCGCTCGGAACTGGACGCGGCAACGCCCTACAATACCTATCGCATCGACGGCCTGCCGCCGACGCCCATCGCCAACCCGGGTCGCGCCGCCATCGAGGCAGTGCTGAACCCCGAGGAGACGGAATACCTCTATTTCGTCGCCGATGGGACCGGGGGTCATGTCTTTGCCCGGACCCTGGCCGAGCATAACGAGAACGTGGCCCGCTGGCGGCAGATCGAGGCGCAGCAGGGTAACTAAGGTTTTAGCGAGTTTTCCGTTGCATCCCAAGGTGTTGCGGATTGACTTTCGGCGCGCTCCGTGATAGCGCTAAAGGCATGCTGGCACAGTTCGGCTTGCGGCCCGGGGTAACTCCCGGGCCGTTTGCGTTCTCATCGCGCGGGGCAGCGAGGCAGCGGGCAAACCGATGACGAAACGAGACCCTGGACGGGGAAACGACCCGCCGCGCCATCTGGTGGCGCAGGCGGAACGGCAACTGGCGGCCTATGGAGCCGAGCTCGACGCCGCCATCGAGAGCATGAGAGCCGGGGATGTCACGGCGTCGCGCGACTGGGCGGCGACGGTCTCCTCGTTGCGCAAGGCATTGGAGGCGGTGTTCAGTGAACGGGCGAAACTCGAGAAACTTGAAGAGGGCAGCGGACCGCGCGCCGGAGAGCTGGATCTCGCCGCCGCGGGGGCCGAGGTGCGATGCCGAATGGATCGCCTGCGCGCCGCAGCAGCTGCGGGAGGAGTTCCTGACGGGGCTCAGTGACCAGGCGTTGCTGGCGCTGCCATGGCTGTGGGATTTCTGGGCGCTGCCCCATCAGAAGGCCCCCGGGGGCGACTGGCGCACTTGGGTGATCATGGGCGGGCGCGGCGCGGGCAAGACCCGCGCCGGGGCCGAATGGGTGCGCTTGCAGGTCGAAGGGGCGGGGCCGCGCGACCCCGGTCGCTGCGCGCGCGTCGCGCTGGTCGGCGAGACGCTGGACCAGGTGCGCGAGGTGATGATCTTCGGCGAAAGCGGGATCCTGGCCTGCTCGCCGCCCGACCGCCGCCCCGTCTGGGAGGCCACGCGCAAGCGGCTGGTCTGGCCCAACGGCGCGGTGGCGCAGGCTTTTTCGGCCCATGCGCCTGAGGCCCTGCGCGGTCCGCAATTCGACGCGGCCTGGTGCGACGAGCTGGGCAAGTGGAAGAAATCCGAGGCCGCCTGGGACCAGCTGCAATTCGCGCTAAGGCTGGGCGAGGATCCGCGCTGCGTGGTGACGACAACGCCCCGGGCCGAAGGGGTGCTGCGGCGGGTGCTGGCCCTGCCCTCGAGCGTGGTGACGCGCGCGCCGACCGAGGCCAACCGTGCCTTCCTCGCGGCCTCGTTCCTGCGCGAGGTCGAGGAGCGCTATGGCGGTTCGCGGCTGGGGCGGCAGGAGCTGGAGGGGATCTTGCTGGAGGATGTCGAAGGTAGCCTCTTCCCCCAGGCGCTGATCGAGCGCTGCCGGACGCGGGAGGTGCCCGCCTTCAGCCGGGTCGTGGTCGCGGTCGATCCGGCCGTCAGCGGGCATGCGGGATCGGATCTTTGCGGGATCGTCGTGGTCGGCGCGGTGACCGAGGGGCCGGTCAGCGACTGGCGGGCGGTGGTGTTGGAAGATGCAAGCCTCAGGGCCGCCAGCCCCATCGACTGGGCGCGGGCGGCCATCGCGGCGATGCAGCGCCATGGGGCCGAGCGGCTGGTGGCCGAGGTCAACCAGGGTGGCAATCTGGTGGCCGAGGTGCTGCGGCAGGTCGATCCTCTGGTGCCGGTGACGGCGGCGCATGCGGTCAAGGGCAAGGGCGCCCGGGCCGAACCGGTGGCGGCGCTCTACGAGCAGGGGCGGGTCGCGCATTTGCCCGGCCTCGGCGCGCTGGAGGAACAGATGGCGCTGATGACCGCGCAGGGCTTCAAGGGCACGGGCAGTCCCGACCGGGTGGATGCATTGGTCTGGGCCCTGCACGCGCTGATCCTGGGACCGGCGCGATCCTATCGGACACCACAGGTGCGGGTGTTGTAAGGGGGCCTTCGGGCCCCCTTTTCCGTGGGTGTTGCGCGGTCGCGGGGCCAGCGTGCGCTGGCTCCAGCCGATGTTCGGATTTCGCCGCGATAACCCGTTCCAAGGCCGCGGCGCCGGGTTCGCCCCGACCCCGCGCGACAACGGAGGCAGAGCCATGTTCGACATCTTTCGCAAGCCCGTCGCCGAGCACGCGCCCGAGGCCAAGGCCTCGGCCGTGGGGCCGCTGACGGCGGGCGCGCCCTCGGGCGGCTTCGGCAAGATCGCGGCCCTGGCCTCGGTCAGCCAGCTGCGCTGGACCGCGCGCGACAGCGTGTCGCTGACCCGGGCGGGGTTCCAGGGCAACCCGGTCGGCTTTCGCGTGGTGCGGATGATTTCGGAAGCGGCGGCAGCGTTGCCCCTGGTGTTGCAGGACAATGCGCAGCGCTATGACGCCCATCCGTTGCTGACATTGCTGGGCCGGCCGAACCCGGCGCAGGGGCGGGCCGAGTTCCTGGAAGCGGTCTATGCCCAGTTGCTCCTCTCGGGCAACGCCTATGTCGAGGCGGTGGCGACGCCCGAGGGCGGGGTGCCGGGCGAGCTGCATGTGCTGCGCTCGGACCGGATGTCGGTGGTGCCGGGGGCGGATGGCTGGCCCGCCGCCTATGATTACGCGGTGAACGGCCGCAAGCATCGCTTCACCATGACCGAGGGCGCGGCGCCGATCTGCCATGTCCGGGCCTTCCACCCGCTTGACGACCATTACGGCCTTTCGCCCATCGAGGCGGCGGCCACGGCGGTCGATGTCCACAACAGCGCGTCGCGCTGGTCGAAGGCGCTCTTGGACAATGCCGCGCGGCCCTCGGGCGCCATCGTCTTCAAGGGGGCGGACGGACAGGGGCAGATGTCGAACGATCAGTTCGAGCGTCTGCAGGCCGAGATGGAGATGCACCATCAAGGCGCGCGCAACGCCGGGCGGCCGATGCTGCTGGAAGGCGGGCTCGACTGGAAGCCGATGGGCTTTTCCCCCTCGGACATGGAATTCCACCAGACCAAGGAGGCCGCCGCGCGCGAGATCGCGCTGGCCTTCGGCGTGCCGCCGATGCTGCTGGGGATTCCGGGCGACGCGACCTATGCCAATTATCAGGAGGCCAACCGCGGCTTCTACCGGCTGACGGTGCTGCCGCTGGCGGCCAAGGTCAGCGCGGCGCTGGCGCATTGGCTCTCGAGCTATCTGGGGGCCGAGCTGCAACTCCGCCCCGACCTCGACCAGGTGCCGGCGCTGGCGGCCGAGCGCGAGGCGGTCTGGCGCCGGGTGGCCGAGGCCGACTTCCTGACCGAGGCCGAGAAGCGCGCCATGCTGGGCCTGCCGCCCCGGTCGGCATGAGGGGGCCGCGGCGATGGCCAGCCCGCAGCGCAAGACGATCGGCGGATCGCGCTTTCTCTACGACAGTTTCGACCTCGCCCAAGCCCGGATCGACGCGCAGGAGCGCGTGGACGAGGAACGCCGCGCGGGCCTCGAATTCCGGCTGGCCCGGATCGAGGAGGCGCTGGAGCGGTTGGAGAAACGACTCTGGCTCGCGGTCTACGGCGTGGCCTCGGGCGTGGTGGTGCATGGCGCGCTGGCCTTCCTGGCGACGCAGTTCTGAGGAGAATTCATGCAGGGTCTCGAGACGAAATTTCACGCCCCCGGCGCGCCGGGCGTGGTGTTGACCGAGGGCTCGGTCATCCAGGGCTATGCCTCGGTCTTCGGGGTGCGCGACCGGGGCGGCGATGTCGTCATCCCGGGCGCCTATGCGGCCTCGCTGAAGCGGATGGCGGCGGCGGGGGGCAGGGTGCGCATGCTCTGGCAGCACGACCAGGGCCAGCCCATCGGGGTCTGGGACGAGGTGGCAGAGGACACGCAGGGGCTGCGCGTCAAGGGCCGCCTGCTGACCGAGGTGGCCAAGGCGCGCGAGGCGGCGGCGCTGATGGCGGCGGGTGCGGTGGATGGGCTGAGCATCGGCTACCGCACGATCCGGGCCGAGAAACTGCCCGAGGGCGGGCGCAAGCTGATCGAGCTGGAGCTGTGGGAGGTCTCGCTGGTGACCTTCCCGATGCTGCCCGTCGCCCGGGCCTCGGCCAAATCCGACACCGGCCTCCTGGGCGAGTTCGCGCGCGGCATCGACGCGGCGCGGCAGGCGCTCAGGGGCTGACAACAGGAACGACGCGCGGGGTTCCGGCCCTTCGCGGATGGGGCGGGTTGCCTGTCGGGAGCCCGCGCAATGGCAACCATGAAAGGATGGATGCGATGACGAGCGAGTTTCCCGGCCGGAACCATGCGGGCGAGGAAAAGAGCGCGGCGCCCGGCGACGAAGCGGCGCAGCTGAAGGCGGCTCTGGAAGGGTTCGTGACTGAGATCAAGACCTTCCGCGCCGATGTGATGGGCAATCTGAAAGAACAGGACGAGCGACTGACCATGCTGGACCGCAAATTCACCACCAAGACGGCGCGCCCGGTGCTGGCGCAGGCTGACGCGGGCGAGGGCCTGCATCTGAAGGCCTTCGACGCCTATCTGCGCCAGGGCGACGACGAGGCGCTGCGGGGCCTGACGCTGGAGGGCAAGGGCCTTGTCACCTCGGTCAACGCGGAAGGCGGCTATCTGGTCGATCCGCAGACCTCGGCGCGCATCCATGCGGTGCTGGACGCCGCGGCCTCGATCCGTGCCATCGCCAATGTCGTGCAGGTCGAGGCGGGGTCGTTCGACGTGCTGGTGGATCACGGCGACGTCGGTTCGGGCTGGGAGAACGAGGCCTCGACGTTGACCGAGACCGGCACGGCGGCCATCGACCGCATTTCCATCAAGCTGCACGAGCTGAGCGCGATGCCGAAGGCGTCGCAGCGGCTGCTGGAAGACAGCGCCTTCGACGTCGAGGGCTGGCTGGCCGAGCGGATCGCGGCGAAATTCGCCCGCGCCGAGGCCGCGGCCTTCATCGGCGGCAGCGGCACCGACCAGCCGCGCGGGTTCCTGGACCATGACATCGTGGCCAACGGGACCGAGACCTGGGGCGAGCTGGGCTATGTCGCGACCGGCGCCGCGGGCGATTTCGCCGCCACCAACCCGGCCGATGCCATCGTCGATCTGGTCTATGCGCTGGATGCGGGCTACCGCGCCAACGCGGTCTTCGTGATGAATTCGAAGACCGCGGGCGCGGTGCGCAAGATGAAGGACGCGGACGGCCGCTTCCTGTGGTCGGACGGTCTGGCGGCGGGCGAACCCGCGCGGCTCATGGGCTATCCGGTGCTGATCGCCGAGGACATGCCCGACATCGCGGCCAATGCCCATGCCATGGCCTTCGGCGATTTCCGCGCGGGCTATACCATCGCCGAGCGCCCCGATCTGCGCGTCCTGCGCGATCCCTTCAGCGCCAAGCCGCATGTTCTGTTCTACGCGACCAAGCGCGTCGGCGGCGATGTCACCGATTTCGCGGCGATCAAACTGCTGAAATTCGCCGCCTCGTAAGCGGTGCGGAATTGGCCCGGTCCCGGATTCCGGGGCCGGACCGATGGCGGCGCAGGCGCGCGGACTGGTCAGAAGGCCGACACCCCGCATCGTCCGGCTGCTCCCCCTCCGTGCGAGCGGTGCGGGGGTGTGCCTGCGCCGTTCTTCAGGGGCCGGTCATCCGGGACAGGGATATTCAGGAGGCGAGCATGGACCTGATTGAGACCAGCAGCGTTGCGGACGGCGCCCTGCCGGTGGCGGCCTTTCGGGCGCATCTGCGGCTGGGCACCGGCTTTGCCGACGAGGCCACGGGCGACGCCCTGCTGATCCAGTATCTGCGCGCGGCCATCGCCGCCATCGAGGCCCGCACGGGCAAGGCGCTTCTGACGCGCGGCTTCCGGCTGATCCTGCCGCGCTGGCGCTGGCCCGATGTGCAGGCGCTGCCGGTGGCCCCGGTCTCGGCCGTGGCCTCGGTCACGCTGGTCGAGGCCGGGGGCGGCACGGAAACCGCCGATCCGGGCAGCTGGCGGCTGGTCGCGGATACCCACCGCCCGACGATCCTGGCCACCGGGGCGGTGCTGCCGGGGGTGCCCGCGAACGGGCGGGTCGAGGTCGATTTCACCGCCGGTTTCGGTGCGGGTTGGGACGCGGTGCCTGACGATCTGCGACAGGCGGTGCTGCTGCTGGCCGCGCAATTCTACGAGGGCCGCACCGGCGCCGAACCGATCCCCGGCCCGGTGGCGGCGCTTCTGGCGCGCTGGATGCCGCTCCGGGTGACGGCCGGGGGGCATCGCTGATGAGCTACGCCCTGACGCGGCCGATGGTGCTGCAGGAACCCCTCGCCACCCCCGACGGGGCTGGCGGCTACACGACCACTTGGTCCGCGCTGGGCACGCTCTGGTGCGAACTGCGTGCGGGCACGGGCTCGGAACGCCGGGGCGCCATCGCGCCCGAGGGGCGGATGCTGTTCCGCATCTTCCTGCGGGCCGCCCCCCAGGGCAGTCCGCAGCGCCCCCGCCCCGGCCAGCGCCTGACCGAGGGCGCCCGGGTCTTCGCCCTGCTCGCGGTCAGCGAGGCGGATGCGTCGGGGGCCTTTCTGGTCTGCCATGCGCGTGAGGAGGTTCCGGCATGAGCTATCAAGCCACCGCCGCGCTGCAGGCCGCGCTTTATGCCCTGCTCACCGCCGACATGCCACTGGCGGCCCTTCTGCCGGGCGGCATCTTCGACGCGCCGCCGCCCGGCACGCCGCAGGGCACCTATGGCGTGATCGGCGAGGAAGAGGCGATCGACCGCTCGGACGTGACGGGCGCGGGCGCCGAGCATCGCGTGCTGGTGCAGGTGGTTTCGGACGCGGCTGGCTTTGCCACCGCCAAGGCCGCCGCCGCCCGGATCGCCGAGATCCTGCCGGGCGCCCAGCCGGCGCTCGCCCCCGGCCGGGTCGTGGCGATCTGGTTCCATCAGGCGCAGGCCCGGCGGGCCGAGGGCAACACCGTGCGCCGCATCGACCTGCGCTTTCGGGTGCGGATCGAGATCTGACAAACTTTCAAAGGAGTGGCCGGCATGGCTGTGCAAAGCGGCAAGGATCTTCTGATCAAGATGGACATGACCGGGGCCGGTCTGTTCGAGACCATCGCGGGCCTTCGCGCCACACGGATCAGTTTCAACGCCGAGACGGTCGACGTGACCAGCCTCGACAGCGCGGGCGGCTGGCGCGAGCTGCTGGCCGGGGCCGGGGTCAAGGCCGCCAGCCTCTCGGGTTCGGGCGTGTTCCGGGATGCGGCGACGGATGAACGGGCCCGCGCGGTCTTCTTCAACGGCGAGATCCCCGAGTTTCAGGTGGTGATCCCGGATTTCGGCATCGTCGAAGGGCCGTTCCAGATCACCGCCCTCGAATATGCGGGCAGCTACAACGGTGAGGCGACGTTCGAGATGTCGATGGCCTCGGCCGGGGCGCTCGATTTCGTCGCCGCGACCCCGCTCGCGCCCGATCCCGAGGATTACATGGGCGACGGCGGCGATCAGCCCCCGGAAATGCCCGATCCGGGTGAGCCTGTCTGATGGTCAATCCCATGGCAGGGGAGGTGGCGCTGGTGCTGGATGGCGAGCGGCGGGTCCTGAAACTCACCCTCGGGGCGCTGGCGGAACTGGAGGAGGCGCTGGGCGCCGAGTCGCTGCTGGCGCTGGTCGAGCGGTTCGAGACCGGCGCCTTCCGCGCGCGCGACGTGATGGCGCTGCTTTTGGCCGGGCTGCATGGCGGCGGGCATCCGCTGCCCGCCTCGGCCCTTCTCGGCGCCGAGATCGAGGGCGGCGCGGTCGAGGCCGCGCGCGTCGCGGGCCTGCTGCTGGCGCGCGCCTTCAACCCGGCGGGGGCCGCAGCGTGAGGGGGCTCGACTGGCCAGGGTTGATGCGGGCCGGGCTGCACGGGCTGGGACTCAGACCCGCCGAGTTCTGGGCCCTGACCCCGGCCGAACTGATGATCATGCTGGGCCGCGACGAAGCGGCCCGGCCCGGGTTCACCCGCGCAAGGCTCGACGCCTTGCTCAAGCGCTTCCCGGATCAGGGAAGGAAGGGAGCGGAGAATGGCGACGCTGGAGGAACTGAACGCGCAGCTGGCCGCGCTGGAGGCGCAGATCGGCGCGACCTCGGACCAGGTGGCGGCCTTCGATTCCGGTCTCGGCGACATGGGGCGCAACCTGATCGAGACGAACCGTGAGATGGCGGGCCTGTCGCGGTCCCTGGGATCGGGGCTGCGGCTGGCCTTCGACGGCGTGGTCTTTGATGGCCAGCGGCTCTCGGATGCGATGCGCGGCCTCGGCCGGTCGATCAGCGAGGCGATCTATGCCGCGGCCATGCGACCCGTGCAATCGGCGCTGGGTGGGGCGCTGTCTTCGGCCATTGGCGGGCTGGCGAACAGCCTTCTGCCCTTTGCCAACGGCGCCTCTTTCAGCCAGGGCCGGGTCATGCCCTTCGCGCAGGGGGGAATCGTCTCCTCGCCCGTCACCTTCCCGATGCGGGGCGGTACCGGCCTGATGGGCGAGGCCGGGCCCGAGGCGATCCTGCCGCTGGCCCGGGGGGCAGACGGCAGGCTGGGTGTGCGTGGTGCGGGCGGCCGGGCGACCCATGTGGTGATCAATGTCACCACCCCCGATGTCGCCGGATTCCAGCGCAGCCAAAGCCAGATCGCCGCCCAGATGCAGCGCCTTCTGGCGCAGGGCCAGCGTAATTACTGAGCGGGGACAAAGACATGGCCTTCCACGAGATCCGCTTTCCCGCCAATCTGAGCTTCGGCTCGCTGGGCGGGCCCGAGCGCCGGACCGAGATCGTCACCCTTGCGAACGGCTTTGAGGAGCGCAACACCCCCTGGGCGCAGGCGCGACGGCGCTATGACGCGGGGCTGGGGCTCCGCTCGCTCGATGATGTCGAGGTGCTGATCGCCTTTTTCGAGGCAAGGCAGGGGCGCCTGCATGGGTTCCGCTGGAAGGATTGGGCCGATTTCAAGACCTGCCGTGCTTCGCGCGCGATCACGCCGCTCGACCAGTCGCTGGGCTATGGCGACGGGGTAACGCGGGATTTCCAACTGGCCAAGACCTATCGCTCGGGCGACTGGAGCGCGCGGCGCCTGCTGACCAAGCCGGTGGCGGGGACGCTGCGGCTGGCCATCGGCGGCACCGAACAGCCCGAGGGGCTGGCCTGGCAGGTCGATCCCGCGACCGGGATCGTCAGTTTCGACGCCCCGCCCGGGATGGGGGCCGAGGTGACGATGGGCTGCGAGTTCGACGTGCCGGTGCGCTTCGATACCGACCTCGTGCAGGTCTCGGTCGCCTCGTTTCAGGCGGGCGATGTGCCCAAGGTCCCGGTGATCGAGGTGCGGCAATGAGCGAACTGACCACCACCCGCGCCCGGGCCTGGGCGCTCAGGCGCGCGGATGGCGCCGTGCTGGGCTTCACCGACCACGACCGCGACCTTGCCTTCGACGGGATCGCCTTTCGCGCTGGCACCGGCATGACCGCCGGCGCCATCGTGCAGGGGACGGGGTTGTCGGTGGACAACACCGAGGCGACCGGCGCCTTGTCCGATGCGGCGCTGACCGAGGGCGATATCCTGGCCGGGCTCTACGACGGGGCCGAGTTGACGATCTGGGAGGTCGACTGGACCGACCCCGCCTGGCGCCGCATCCTGTTTCGCGGCTCGCTGGGCGAGATCACGCGGCTGGACCGGGCCTTCAAGGCGGAACTGCGCGGCTTGACCGAACCGCTGGCCAAGGCAGGCGGGCGGGTTTTCGGCGCGCTCTGCCCGGCGGTGCTGGGCGATGCGCGCTGCGGCTTCGACCTGACCCAGCCCGGCTTCGCGGCCGAAGTCGCGCTCTTGGCGGTGGCCGAGGGCGGCGCGGTGCTGGAGATCGCCGAACTGCCGGAATTCGCCGCCGATTGGTTCGTCGATGGCGCGGCGCGGTTTCTGGACGGGGCGGCGGGGGGCATGGTCGTGCCGGTCCGGCGTGAAGAGTCCTTACCCGCGCGGCGACGCCTCTACCTCTGGTCCGCGCCCGGGTTCGAACCGGCGCCGGGCGATACGCTGAGGATCGAGGCGGGTTGTGACAAGCGCTTCCAGACCTGCCGGCTGAAATTCCTCAACCAGCAGAATTTCCAGGGCTTTCCGCATATCCCCTCCGAAGACTGGCTTCAGGCCACGCCGCGCGTCGATGGGCCGAACACCGGCGGGAGCCTGCTCCATGGTTGACCCCCGCGCGGCGCTGGTGGTCGAGGTGCGGCGCTGGATCGGTACGCCCTATGTCCACCAGGCCTCGGTCCTGGGCGCGGGCTGCGATTGCCTCGGCCTGGTCCGGGGGCTGTGGCGCAGTCTTCACGGAACCGAGCCCGAGGCGCCCCCGCCCTATGGCCCCGACTGGGCAGAAGCGGGCGGTGACGAGGCGCTCTGGCAGGGCCTCGCCCGCCACCTGCGCCCGGCCCCGGGTGCGCCCGCGCCGGGTGACGTGCTGCTTTTCCGCATGCGCGCGCGCTCGGTCGCGAAACATCTGGGCGTGCTGACCGAGGCGGGGCCGAATGCCCGTTTCATCCATGCCTATTGCGGCCACGGGGTTGTCGAAAGCCCGCTGAGCCAGCCCTGGGCGCGCCGCATCGTGGCGCGCTTCGAGATGACGTGACCTGAAAGGAACCCTCGGATGGCGACCCTCCTCCTGTCCGCCGCCGGCGCGGCGATCGGTGCGAATTTCGGCGGCGCGGTGCTGGGCCTGTCGGGTCTGGTCATCGGCCGCGCGATTGGCGCCACCGTTGGCCGGCTGATCGACCAGCGGCTGCTGGGCCTGGGCTCGGGCAGCGTCGAGACCGGGCGCATCCAGCGCCTGCAGGTCACCGGCGCGGGCGAGGGCGTGCCCTTGCCCCGCGTCTGGGGCCGGGTGCGCACCGCTGGCCATGTCATCTGGGCCTCGCGCTTCGAGGAGATCCCGGGCCGCTCGCGCCGCACCAAGGGCGGGCTCGGCCCGAAGGTCACCGAACAATCGCGCTATACCGTCAGCGTCGCCATCGCGCTGGCCGAGGGTCAGATCACCGGCATCGGCCGGATCTGGGCCTATGGCGACGAGATCGCGCCCGGGGACCTGAACCTGCGGCTCTATACCGGGACCATGGACCAACTGCCCGATCCAAAGATCGAGGCGGTCGAGGGCACGGGCTTGGCGCCTGCCTATCGCGGCACCGCCTATGTGGTGATCGAGGATCTGGACCTCGGCCCCTATGGCAACCGGTTGCCGAACCTGGCCTTCGAGGTGATCCGCGGGGCCCAGGCCGAGGGGGTCAGCACCCTGCAACAGGCGATCCAGGGCGTGGCCTGGCTGCCCGGCGCCGGGGAATACGCGCTGGCGACGGAAAAGGTGCTGCTGTCGGGGAACGTCACCCCGATCTTTGCCGAGGAATTCTCGGTCCTCGCCGCCGCGAGCGATGCCCAGGCCAATGCGCATACCCCCTCGGGCGAGGCGGATTTTGTCACCGCGCTGAAGGCGCTGGAGAACGAACTTCCGAACGCCAAATCCTCGCTGCTGATCGCGTCCTGGTTCGGGAACGATCTGCGCTGCGGCGCCTGCACCCTTCGCCCCAAGGTCGAGGGTCAGGACCGCACCGGTCGCAACCAGGCCTGGCGCGTGGCGGGGCTGGACCGGGCCGCGGCCGCGGTGGTGCCGACGCTGGGCGGCAAGCCGGTCTATGGCGGAACGCCCTCCGACACTTCGATCCTGCAGGCCATCGCGGCGCTGAACGCGGCCGGGCAATCCGTGGTCTTCTACCCGTTCATCCTGATGGAGCAATTGCCGGGCAACGGCCTGCCCGACCCCTGGTCCGAAGCCGGGGATCAGCCCGCGCTTCCCTGGCGCGGCCGCATCACCACGGACAAGGCCCCGGGTCAGCCGGGCACCACCGACCGCACCCCTGCGGCCGCGGCCGAGGTCGCGGCCTTCTTCGGCACCGCCCAAGCCAGCGATTTCACCGTGGCACCCGGCAGCGTCAGCTATGCCGGTCCCGACGAATGGTCCTACCGCCGTTTCATCCTGCACTATGCGGCGCTTTGTGCGGCTTCGGAGGGGGTGGATGCCTTCTGCATCGGTTCGGAAATGCGCAGCCTGTTGCAGATCCGGGGCGCGGGCGACAGCTTCCCCGCCGTCGCCGCCATGGTCGATTTGCTGCACGAGGTCCGTGCGATCCTCGGTCCCTCGGTCACGCTGACCTATGCCGCCGATTGGTCGGAATATGCGGGCTATGACGCGGGCGAGGGGAACCGCTATTTCCACCTCGACCCGCTCTGGTCCGATGACGAACTCAACGTCATCGGCATCGACAATTACATGCCGCTCGCCGATTGGCGCGAGGGTGAGGCGCATGCCGACTGGCAGGCGGGCTGGCGCGATATCTACGATCCCGCCTACCTCAAGGCGAATATCGCGGGGGGCGAGGGGTTCGACTGGTACTATGCCAGCACGCCCGAAAGGGACGCGCAGGTCCGCACCCCGATCACCGACGAGGGCGAATCCGAGCCCTGGATCTGGCGCGTGAAGGATCTGCGCGCCTGGTGGGAGAACGCGCATACCGAGCGTCATGCGGGCGTGAAGCAGGCGGAATCGACCGAATGGGAGCCGCGTTCGAAACCCGTGTGGTTCACCGAATACGGCTGCGCGGCGATCGACAAAGGCGCCAACCAGCCCAATGTCTTCCTTGATCCGAAATCCTCGGAATCGCAGGCCCCCCATTACTCGACCGGCGCCCGCGACGACCTGATGCAGATGCAATACCTGCGTGCCATGCAGGCCTTCTGGACGGACCCGGCCAACAACCCGGTCTCCGATGTCTATGGCGCGCCCATGGTCGACTGGTCGCGCAGCCATGCCTGGGCCTGGGACGCGCGACCCTGGCCCTGGTTCCCCGCCCGCACCGACCTGTGGTCCGACGGCGACAACTGGCTGCGCGGCCATTGGCTGACCGGGCGGGCCTCGGCTCAGCCGCTCGACGCCGTGGTGGCCGAGATCTGCCAGCGCGCGGGCATCGCCGATGCCGATGTCTCGGGCCTTTATGGCGTCGTGCGCGGCTATGCCGTGGCCTCGACCGCGACCGGCCGCGCGGCGTTGCAACCCCTGATGCTGGCCCATGGGTTCGAGGCGGTGGAACGGGAGGGCCGCCTGGTCTTTCGCATGCGCACCGGGCGCGACCCCGTAGCGCTGGACCCCGGGCGCCTCGTCGCCCGCGACAGCGGCGATCTGGAGGTGTCGCGCGCGTCGGAACCCGAGACCGCCGGCCGCCTGCGCCTGACCTATATCGAGGCCGAGGGCGGGTTCGAGACCCGCAGCGCCGAGGCCGTGCATCCCGACACCCCCGCCGGCGACGCGGCCGAGACCGAGATGCCCCTGTCGCTGACCCGGGGCGAGGCCCGCACCGCCGTGAAGCGCTGGCTGACCGAGGCGCGGATCGCCCGCGACACGGCGCGCTTTGGGCAGCCGATGTCCTCGACCCTGGCGGTGGGCGATGTGGTGACGCTGGAACAGGGCGGCGGCACCCGCCATTACCGCATCGACCGCATGGACCTGACCGGCGAGCGCGCCATCGAGGCGGTGCGCATCGAGCCCGGCCTCTACCGGCACCGCGATGCCTCGACCGACCTGCCCGCCGCCGGGGCCTATCAGGCGGCGGTCCCGGTGGTGCCGATCTGGATGGACCTGCCCTTGATGCGCGGGGACGAGGTGCCGCATGCCCCGCATCTGGCGGTCTTCGGCCTGCCCTGGCCGGGCGCCGTCGCCGCCTATGACGCGCCTGCCGGCAGCGGCAGTTTCGCGCTGAACACGCTGATCGGGCTCAGGGCCAGCGTCGGGCAGACCATCACGCCCCTGTTCCGTGGCTCTCCGGCATTGGTTCAGCACGGGGCGGGGGTGCAGGTCGCCTTCCCGGGCTCGGTCGCGCCCGCCTCGGTCAGTGACGAGGAATTGCTCGACGGCGCCAATCTCGCCGCCATCGGCACCGGCGCGGGGTGGGAGCTGTTCCAATACCGCGAGGCCACGCTGGTCGAGCCCGGGGTCTGGCGCCTGCACGACCTGCTGCGCGGCCAGTTCGGCACCGAACCCCTGATGCCCGAGGCCTGGTCGCCCGGCGCGGTGGTGGTGCTGATGGACGGCGCGCCCGCTCAGGTCGATCTGGCGGCCTCGGCCCGCGGCGTGGCGCGGCGCTGGCGGGTCGGTCCGGCGGCGCTGGCCTATGACGATCCGGTCTATGTCGAAAGCACCGAGGCTTTCGCGGGCAACGGTTTGCGGCCCTATGCGCCGGTGCATCTGACGGCCGCCCGCGACGGCGCCGGCGATCTGGCGGTGGCCTGGATCCGCCGCACCCGGCTGGGCGGCGATGGCTGGGAGGCGCCCGAGGTGCCGTTGAGCGAAGAGGCCGAACTCTACCGCCTGCGCATCCGCCACCTGGGCGTCATCCATCGCGAGGTCGATCTGACCGCGCCCCTCTGGACCTATGCTGCCGCGCAGCAGGCGGCAGATGGGGTGAGCGGCCCTTTCAGCATCGAGGTGGCGCAGGTTTCGGCCAGTTTCGGACCCGGGCTTTTCGCCGCGCTGGAGGTCACGGCCTGATGCGGCCCGTCACCCTGACCGACCTCGCGGCCGCCGCGCGGGTGCTGCTGGCGCTGCCCGAGCAGCAGCGCCGGGCGGGGATGGCCGCGCTCATCGCCGGGGCCGAGGCGGCCGACCGTTACCGCCAGACGACCGGCCGACTGCACCCCGCCTATGGCAACGGCACGCTCCTGGCGGCGGCGCTGGCCCATCCCGCTGCCGACCCCGCCACACCTGGCGCGCCCGAGTATCTGGCCTGCCTGGCGCTGGCCACCGGGGTCCTGGTCGGCCAGCGGTCGCTTTCCTGAACCGGTGGCACTGGAAATCCGGTGTCGTTCCGCTATGTTTCGGGGATCAACACCGGAGATGCGCCATGCCCGAGTCCCGCGCGAAACTCGCCCCGTTCGATCCCGTCTGGCAGCGCATCTGCGAAGAGGCGAACGCCGTTGTCCGCGACGAACCCCTGCTGGGTGGCGTCATGCACAACAATCTGCTGCATCACGCGACCATGGAACGGGCGCTGGCCTATCGCTTCGCGCTGAAACTCTCGTCGGCCGAGATCAGCGAACAGATCCTGCGCGAGATCGCCGAGGAAGCCTATGAAACCTCGTCCTGGCTGGGCGAGGCGGCGCGCGCCGATCTGGTGGCGGTCTATGACCGCGACCCGGCCTGCCACCGCTTCCTGCAGCCGGTGATGTATTTCAAGGGCTATCAGGCGGTGCAGGCCTATCGCGTCGGCCATTGGCTGTGGGAGACGGGGCGCCGCGACATGGCGCTCTTCGTGCAGATGCGGATTTCCGAGATGTTCGGCGTCGACATCCACCCGGCCGCCCGCTTCGGCAAGGGGATCATGATCGACCATGCCCATTCCATCGTCATCGGTGAAACCGCGGTCGTCGGCGACAACGTGTCGATGCTGCATTCGGTGACGCTGGGCGGCACCGGCAAGGAAGACGGCGACCGTCACCCCAAGATCGGCGACGGCGTGCTGATTGGCGCGGGCGCCAAGGTGCTGGGCAACATCAGGGTCGGCGACAATTCCCGCATCGCCGCCGGTTCGGTGGTTCTGGAAGACGTCCCCTGCTGCAAGACCGTCGCCGGTGTCCCGGCCCGGATCGTCGGCGAGGCCGGTTGCGCCCAGCCCGCGCTGTCGATGAACCATTCGCTGAGCGCCGAATAAGCGCTCAAAGCCCCCTGAGGAAGCCCGCCAGATCGTCGGTGCGGTGGTGCACATGGGTCTGGGCCTCGGGGTCCGGGCTCTCGCCTTCGGACGCGGCCAGCGGGCCGACCAGCACGGTGCGCATCCCCAGCGCGTGCGGCACCTTGAGGTTGCGGATATCGTCCTCGAACATCGCGGCGCTCGCCGGGGTCAGCCCGGCCAGCCGGAACACGGTGTCGAAGGCCTCGGCCTGCGGTTTCGGCCGATAGCCCGCGTCCTCGACGCCATAGACCGCCTCGAACAGCCCCTCCAGCCCCCGGGCCTCCAGCACCTTGCGGGCATAGGGGGCCGAACCGTTGGTATAGACGATGCGCCGCCCCTTCAGCGCGAGGATGGCCTCCCGCAGGTCGGGATCGGGCTCCAGCACCGAGAAATCGATGTCGTGGACCTCGACCAGATAGGGCACCGGGTCGATCCCGTGATGCGCCATCAGCCCGGCCAGCGTGGTGCCATAGGTCAGCCAGTAATCGCGCCGCAGGCGATCCGATTCCGCCCGGTCCGCCCCCGTCACCCGCATGACGAAATCGGTCATCTTCACGTCGATCTGGTCAAACAGCCGGACCCGCGGATGATAGAGCGTGTTGTCGAGGTCGAAGACCCAGGTATCGACATGCCGGAAATGTTCGTGCGCCATGCGCCAAGGGCTAGCGGCAAGGGGGCTGCGGCACAAGATGCCAGGGTGCGAATCAGGGCTTTTCACCGCCCGCGCCCGACACTAGTCTTCGCCCCCTCGGAGGACCCGCATGAACGACCAGCGCCAACCCCTGCTCGACGCCTATTCGCTGATCCTGGCGGCGATCGACGACGGGGTCTACAAACCCGGCGACCGGCTGGTCGAATCGGAGCTGGCCGAACGCTTCGGCGTCTCGCGCACGCCGATTCGCGAGGCGCTGCAGCGGCTTGAGACGCAAAGCCTGCTGACCCGCGACGGCCGTTCGCTGATCGTGGCCTCGCTCGATCACAACCAGCTGGCCGAACTCTATGTCGTCCGCGCGCAGCTCGAGGGGCTGGCGGCGCGGCTGGCGGCGAAACACGCCTCGGTCGAGGAGGTGCGGGTCCTGCGCGACATGGTGGCCGACGACCGGCGGCTGATGAACGATCCCAAGGCGCTGAGCCGGGCCAACAAGCGTTTCCACAAGCAGATCCATCTGGCCAGCCACAACCGCTTTCTGGTGCAGCAGCTCGACCTCGTGCATCGTTCGATGGCGCTGCTGGCCACCACCTCGCTCGAGGCCGAGGGGCGCGGGCGCACCGCGCTCGACGAACACGACGCCATCGTCGAGGCCATCGCCCGCGGCGATGGCGAGGCCGCCGACCGGGCGCTGCGCGAGCATATCAGCCGCGCTTTCGAGACGCGGCTGAAGCTGGAATCGGGCGACCGGCGGCGCCAGCGCTAAAGCGCGGCCTCGGCCGCGCCGTCATGCATGCCATGCGTGGTCTTGTCCCAGTAGAAGGGGCTGGACAGCATTTCCCAGATTCCTTTCCAGGCGGCGACGGCGGCCAGCGGGAAATAGAAATGCAGGCTCAGCACCCAGATCCTGAGCGAGCGGTGCCGTTGTTGCTGCAGTGCCAGCAGGTTGATGCAGAGGGAAATCACCTCCGAGGTCAGGAACAGCGCCGCGAGCGCCACGGTGGTCGCCGCGGACAGCTGGTCGGTCAGCGGGTGGCCAATGCCGATCAGCATCAGCCAGAAGCTCCACAGGATCGGCGCCAGCAGGAATTGCACCAGCGTCCCCAGGAACAGCACCTGCACCCCGGCAAAGCGCCAGGAGCCCAGCTGCCGCCACAGCAGCACCGGATCGCGCATATGCACCGCATAGGTCATCGCATAGCCCTTGAGCCAGCGTGAGCGCTGTTTGATCCAGGGCCAGACCCGACAATTGGCCTCTTCCATCGTCACCGTGTCGAGAAGGTCGGTGCGATAACCGTGGCGCGCCAGCCGGAGGCCCAGATCCGCGTCCTCGGTCACGTTATGCGCGTCCCAGCCGCCCAGCCGTTCCAGGATCTCGCGCCGGAAGAAGAGCGTCGTTCCACCCAGCGGCACCACCAGACCCAGCCGCGCGAGGCCGGGCAGGATCAGCCGGAACCAGGCGGCGTATTCGATGGTGAAACAGCGGCTCAGCCAGTTGGTGCGGGGGTTCACATAGTCCAGGACGCCCTGCACGCAGGCCAGATCCGGCCCGCCCCGGGCGAAATGCTCGACCACCCGCAGAAGCTGGTCGGTCGCGGGCGCGTCCTCGGCGTCATAGACGCCGATGATGCTGCCCCGGGCGAAATTCAGCGCGAAATTCAGCGCCCGGGGCTTGGTGCGCAACGGCGATTCCGGCACCGGGATCACCCGCATCCAGTGCGGCAATCGGCTGCGGGCCAGCGCGTTCCGGGTCAGATGGTCGTCCTCTTCGACCACCAGCATGACATCCAGCAATTCGCGCGGGTAGGACAACGCACCCAGCCGCTTGACCAGCCGTGCGGCGATATCGGGCTCGCGGTAGAGGGGCACCATGACGGACACCGGCGGCTTGCAGAACGGGGTGGCCGGCGGGGCCGGGGGCGGCTGCGCGGGACGGCGTAGCTGGGCGATGGTGGCGGCCAGTTTCATCAGCGTGCCCAGCAGCAGGAAGCCGACGATCAGGCCGAAAAGACCCAGGAACGAGGCTTCGGGCGCCAGCGCCGTGAGCACGGCCAGCAGCGTGAAGCAGGCGAAGGCGAGGCGGCTGAAGCGCGGGCCGTCCCAGATCCGACAGCTTTCCTCGGCGCTGACGCAGGTTTCGGCGAAGAGCCGCAGGGCCGAGCGGCGTGAGGCCAGGAGCGCGGCGTGCAGCGCCTCCTCGGCCAAGGCGGCCATGGCCACGGGTCCCAGCGCGGCCTCGATCTCGGCTCGGTGAGCCTCGAACCGGTCGGGCTGGGCGCAGGCGACCAGCGTGACGCCGCCGGCTCGCGACCAGGGCAGGCAGCCGATCTGCAGGCAGCGGCGGGGGCCCAGACGGTCGATGAGGCGCGGATCGGGGCGGCTTGTCGTCGGATCAATGACCGTCGTGCCGAATTGCTCGGCCAGGGCGGCCATGATGTCGTTCTCGCTGGCCATGCCATGGGCGCGCAGGATGTCGCCCAGCCGGGCCTGCTGCCGGCTTTGCAATTCCAGCGCGCGGACCAGATCGGCAGCGTGGATCGTGCCGCGCCGCAAGAGGATCGCCCCGAGCGGCGGACGCAACCGAGGCGTGGGGGGCGGGGAGAGGGCGGCGGCGAGCGGCCGGCCGCTCAGGCGCAGAGGTGCCTCAACGCCCGGCACATCGGGCTCCTCGTACGCGTGCCCCATCGACACCCCCACACACTAACGCGAGGAGTCTTGGCGAGAGAAGGTTAACAGATCGTTAACGCCTTCGGGTGACACCCGGCGCCTCAAACAACCGGGCGGCGACCGCGAAAAACGCGGGGCAGGCGGAACCGAAAGCCTGCCGCTGCCCGGTGGCACCGAGGGGGGGACCCCCGGCGCCGTGCCACCGGGTCAGGCGGCGCTGGGGGCCTTGCGCGCGGCCATCGCGGCGGCGAAACGCTCGAACAGATAATAGCTGTCCTGCGGGCCGGGGCTCGCCTCGGGGTGATATTGCACCGAGAAGACCGGCTTGTCGGCCAGACGGATCCCGCAATTCGAGCCATCGAAGAGCGAGACATGCGTCTCGACCACGCCCTTGGGCAGGGTCTGGCTGTCCACGGTGAAGCCGTGGTTCATCGACGTGATCTCGACCTTGCCGGTGTCATTGTCCTTGACCGGGTGGTTCGCGCCGTGGTGGCCGTGGTTCATCTTGACCGTGCGGGCGCCCAGCGCCAGGGCCAGCATCTGATGGCCCAGGCAGATGCCGAAGACCGGCAGCTCGGCGGCCAGCACGCCCTTGATCATCGGCACGGCATAATCGCCGGTCGCGGCGGGGTCCCCCGGGCCGTTCGACAGGAACACGCCATCGGGATTCAGCGCCAGCACGTCCTCGGCCGTGGCCGTCGCCGGCAGCACCGTCACGTCGCAGCCCGAGGAGGCCAGGCAGCGCAGGATGTTCTTCTTCGCGCCGTAATCGATGGCCACGACCTTGTGCAGGGGCGCGGTCTGGGGCTTGTAGCCCTCGGGCCAGGCCCAGCGCATCTCGTTCCAGCGGTAGCTCTGGGCGCAGGTCACGTCCTTGGCGAGGTCCAGGCCGACCAGGCCCTTCCAGCCGCGGGCCTTGGCCAGCAGGCGCTCGATGTCGAAATTGCCCTCGGGGTCATGGGCCAGCGCCACATGCGGGGCGCCCAGCTGGCGGATCGCCCGGGTCAGGCGGCGGGTGTCGATGCCGCCGATGCCGATGCGGCCCTGCCGGGTCATCCAGGCGGTCAGCTCGCCCGCGGCGCGCCAGTTCGAGGGTTCGGTCGGATCCCATTTCACCACCATGCCCTCGGCCACGGCGCGCTGCGCCTCGTCGTCATCCTCGTTGACGCCGACATTGCCGATATGGGGGAAGGTGAAGGTCACGACCTGCCCGGCGTAGGAGGGATCGGTCATGATCTCCTGATAGCCGGTCATCGCGGTGTTGAAGCACAGTTCCGCCACCGTCTCGCCGGTCGCGCCGAAACCGTGACCGTAGAAGATGGTGCCGTCGGCGAGAACAAGGCATGCGGTCGGGCGCGGCTGCGCGGGGGCTGCGGACATCGAACGGCTCCTGTCTGTATCCGCCCGTCCTTACGGGGAAGGGCGGGGGGAATCAAGGGGCCGGGTGGCGGTGGCGGCAGAGGGGGAGGGGCGCGGCGGGGCATCGAGCCCCGCCGCGCCCCCGGGCTGCCGCCCGAACCCGCGCCAAGGGGGGCACGCCCCCCTTGGCAATCCCCGTGGATATTTTCAGCGCAAAGATGGCTCAGAGCTTGATGTCGTAGGTCTTCCACGGCGTCGCGGTGGCGAGCTTGTCGTAGAGCGCGCGGGCGCGGGCGTTGTCCTCGGCGGTGATCCAGCGGATCACCGACCAGCCGCGGCGCCGGCCTTCCTCGCTCACCGCCTCGATCAGGGCGCGGGCGGCGCCCGATCCCCGCGCCTCGGGTGCGACGAAGAGGTCGTCGAGGAACCCGCCGGTGCTGGCGGAAAGCGGCCGGGCGAAGGGCCGGAAATGGGTGAGGCCGACCAGACGACCGTCGTCATCCTCGGCCACGAAAGCCTCGACCTCATGGGTATGGTCGTGGATCCAGCCCCAGACGCGGGCCCGCATCGCCTCGGTCTGCGTCACCTGATAGAAGGCGGCGTAGCCGGCATAGAGGGCTTCCCAGGCCGGGCGGTCCTGGTCTTGCGGGCGGCGGATCAGCATGGGGACCTCCGGTTCAGGGCGCCCGAGGCTAGCCCCGGGCGCGGCCGCCGTCCAGACGGGCCGCGAGGTTCCCCTTTCCTTTGGCGCGCCTTTCCCGTAAGGGCCGGGGCTGTTCAGGACGGAGCCAGCACCATGCAGGGTAGCGCCAATCTCAACCTCATGATCAAGGCCGCGCGCAAGGCGGGGCGCTCGCTGGTCAAGGACTTCCGCGAGGTCGAGAATCTTCAGGTCTCGGCCAAGGGGCCGGGCGATTTCGTGACGAAGGCCGACCGCGAGGCCGAGCGGATCCTCAAGGAAGAGCTGATGGGCGGCCGCCCGAATTACGGCTGGCTGGGCGAGGAGACCGGCGGCGAGGAAGGCACCGACCCGACCCGGCGCTGGATCGTCGATCCCTTGGACGGCACCACCAACTTCCTGCATGGCCTGCCGCATTGGGCGATCTCCATCGCGCTGGAGCACAAGGGCGAAATCGTCGCCGGCGTCATCTTCGACGCTGCCAAGGACGAGATGTTCATCGCCGAGAAGGGCCTCGGCGCCTATATGAACGACTCGCGGCTGCGCGTCTCGGGCCGGCGGACCATGATCGAATGCATCTTCGCCACCGGCATCCCCTTCGGCGGGCGCCCGGCGCTGCCCGCTTCGCTTCAGGACCTCGCCCGGCTGATGCCGGTCTGCGCCGGTGTGCGCCGCTTCGGCGCCGCGGCGCTGGACCTCGCCTATGTCGCGGCGGGCCGCTATGACGGCTATTGGGAGCGCGGGCTGAACGCCTGGGACGTGGCCGCGGGTGTCCTGATGGTCAAGGAGGCGGGCGGGTTCTTCGGCCCGATCCGCGACGGTCAGGACCCGGTCGAATCGGGCAACCTGATCGCCGCCAACAGCGAGATCTTCGAGCCCTTCGCCAAGATCATCCGCAGCCGCGACTGACGCGCGGGGCGGCAGGCCGGGCTTGCCGCGGGCGCCGGGGATCCCCATTATCCGGGTCCCCGATGTCGGGGCCTGCCGCTGCCGAGGCTTCGCGTGAGTTTCACCTTCGTCCATACGGCCGATCTGCATCTCGATGCGCCGCTGACCGCGTTGGCGCTGCGCGACCCCGATCTGGCGGCGCAGGTGGGCGTCGCCTCGCGCGTGGCGCTGACGCGAATCGTCGATCTGTGCCTTGCCGAGGGCGCGGCCTTCCTGCTGATCGCGGGCGACCTCTGGGACGGGACCTACAGCTCCACCAAGACCCCGCGTTTCCTCAAGCAGGAGCTGCTGCGCCTGCAAGCCGCCGGGATCGGCTGCTACCTGATCCGCGGCAATCACGATGCCATGGCCCGCCAGACCGGCGAGCTGGACCTGCCCGCGAATACCCATCTCTTCCCCGGCCGCGCGGGGACGGTAACGCTCGATCTGGAGGGGCTGCCGGTCGCGCTGCACGGTCTCAGCTTCCGCGAGATCCATGCGCCGGAAAGCCTGCTCCCGCGCTATCCGCCGCCAGTGCCGGGCGCTTTCAACATCGGGCTCATGCACACCAGCCTGAACGGCAGCCCGCGCCACGATCCCTATGCGCCTTGCAGCCTGGCCGAGCTGGAGGCGCAGGGCTACGATTACTGGGCGCTGGGCCATATCCACCGGCGGGCCGAACATCACGGGCAGGCGGTGGTGGTCATGCCCGGCACGCCCCAGGGACGGGGGATCGACGAGCCGGGATCGGCATCGGTAACGCTGGTGCGGGTGGGCGACGACCATGCCGTGACGCTCGAACAACGCTCGGTCGCCTGCCTGCGTTTCGACCGGCTGACCGTGGATTGCGCGGGGCTTGAGGATTGGGCCGATCTGCTGGCGACGCTGGAGGCGGCGCTGCGCGCGGCAGGCGCCGCCCCGCGGCCCGAGGATCACCTGGTGCTGCGCCCGGTGCTGGAGGGGGCGACGCCGCTGGGCTGGCGCATCGAGCGCGACCTTGATCGCCTGACCGAGGAGGCGCGGGCCTTCGCCGCCGGGGCCGGGGTCTGGATCGACAAGCTGGAGCTTCGCCTCGACCGCGCGGCCGAGGCGCAGGGCGCGGCCGAGGCGCTGCCCGAGGAACTGGTGCGCAGCGTGCTCGAGGATCTGCCGCAGGATCCGGCGCTGATCCAGGCCCTGACTGCCGCCGCCCAGGAACTGCTCAAGGACCTACCCGCCGAATTGCGCGACCTCCTGGGTCAGGACGAGGCCGATCTGCCGCGCCGTTGTCAGGAATTGCTGGCCAAGGGTGCCCCCCTCATCCTGTCCAGCCTCTCGGCCGGCGAGGAGGCGTGATGCGGCTCGACCGGCTGGACCTGACCCGCTACGGTCGCTTTACCGATCGCAGCCTGACCTTCGATCCGCCCGCCCCGGGCGAGCCCGATCTGCACGTGATCTACGGCCCCAACGAGGCGGGGAAATCGACGCTGTTCGCGGCCTGGCTCGATTTCCTGTTCGGCATCCCGCTGCGCACCCGCTACGACTTTCGCCATGCCGGGCCCAGCCTGCAGATCGGCGCCGCGCTCCGCCATGCCGGCGGGACGCTGGACCTCAGGCGGCTGAAACGCAACAGCGGCAGCCTGCTCGACCGCTACGACGCGCCCGTGCCCGAAGCAGTCTTGCAGGGCGCGTTGGGCGGCCTCTCGCGCGAGGGGTATTCGGCGATGTTCTCGCTCGATGACGAGACGCTGGAACAGGGCGGCGACAGCATTCTGGCCAGCCGTGGCGATCTGGGCGAGATGCTGTTTTCCGCCAGTGCCGGGCTTTCGGGCCTGGCGCCGCAACTGGAAAACCTGCGCGCGGGGCTGGACGAGTTCCATCGCAGCGGCAAGCGCAGCGGCGGGCTGCACGAGGCCAAACGGCAACTGGCCGACCTCGAGCGGCAGCGCCGCGCGGTCGAGGTCTCGGCCAGCGCACTGCAGAAGCTTGCCCGCGAGGCCGAGGCGGCCGGTCAGGCCTGGCAGGCGGCGCGGGCGCGCGAGGACGAGGCGCAGGCGGCGCTGGAGCGGTTGCAGCAGCTCGCCCGGACCTTGCCGCTGCTGGCCCGCCGCGCCCGGCTGGCGGCGCAGCTTGACCCCCTCGCCGGGCTGCCCGACGCGACGCCCGAGCAGCAGCGGCTGGCCGAGACGATCGAGGCCGAACGGCGCGACATCGGCACCCGCATCGCGGATCGTATCGAGCGCTGCAAGGGGTTGCAGGATCAGCACGACGCCTTGCCGCGGGACGACGCAGTGCTGGCCGCAGCCCCGGCCATCGAGGCGGCCGAGGCGCTGCGAGCCGAGCATGACGCGGCGCAAAAGGACCTGCCTCGCCGCGAGGATGAAGCTGCCGAGGGCGCGGCGCGGATCCGGGGTCTGCTGGCGCAACTGGGCCACAGCGGCGCGGATCCGGCGGCGCTCTGCCTGCCCGAGGCAGCGTTGTCCGCCCTGCGCGCGCTGCTCGCGGCGCGATCCGGCCTGCAGGGTGCGGTGCGCAGCGCTGCGGCGGAAAGGGCCAAGGCCGCCGCCCGCCTCGACAGCGAGCGCGCCGAAACCGAAGATCCCGGCCCTGCCGAAGAGGAGGCGGCGCTGGCGACCCTTTTGACCCGCTTGCGGGCCCAGGACCCGGCCGGGGCGCTGGCCCGGGCGCAGCGTGGCGCCGACGAGGCCCGGGAGCGGGCCGGTCAGGCTCTGGCCGCGCTGGCACCCTGGCGCGGGACCGGCGCCGCGCTGGCAGCGCAGGAGGTGCCGGGCGCCCGTCAGCTCGACGACTGGGCCAGGGCCGCCGAGGCCGCGCGGCAGGCCCGGGCCGATGCGGGGCGTGAGGTGGCGGCGCTGGGCGCCCGGATCGGCCGGATGGACGCCGAGGCTGCGGCGCGCGCGGCAGGGCAGGGCGGCCTCACCCTGGCCGATGCCGCGCAGGCCCGCACCCGGCGCGAGGCCCTCTGGGCCGCGCATCGTAGCGCTCTCACCGCCGAAAGCGCCGCGCTTTTCGAGGCGGCACTGCGCGAGGATGACCGGATTTCGGCCGCGCTGGCCGAGGCCTTGGCCGAGGGCCGCCATGCGGCGCAGCGTCAGGCGGAGCGGTCGGCGCTGGTCGACCAGCAGCGGGCGGCCGAGGCGGCGTTGGCGCAGGCCGACGCCGGGCTTTCCGCTGCCGAGGGCGCGGTGGGCGAGGTGGCGGCGGCGCTGGGCCTGCCGGGCGCCGATCTGGGGGCGCTTCGGCTCTTCCTCGACCAGCGCGGGCAGGCGCTGGCGGCGCTGGCGGCCCTGCAGGCGGCCGAAACCGGGGTCACGCGGGCCGCCGAGGCCCGGGACGAGGGTGCTCGGGTCTTGGCCGGGATGCTGGGCCGCCCCGCGGAGGAAGGTTTCGAGGCCCTGCTGGCCCGCGCCGTGGCCCGGACCGAAGCCGCCGAACGCCGCCGCGACGCCCGCCGCCATCTGGCCGCGCTGCAAGCCGAACTGCGCGCGCGTCAGCAGGCCGAAGCCGAGGCGAAAGCCGCGCTCGACCGCTGGCGCGCGGAATGGGCGGAGGTCAGCCGGCAGACGCTATTGGCCCAGCGGGCCGAGGATGACGCAGGCCTCGGCACGGTGCTGGACCTTCTGGACCGGCTCGGCGCCGAATACCGCGCTTCCGAGGCGCTGGGCGACCGGATCGCCAAGATGCAGGCCAACCGGCAGCGGTTTCAGAGCGCCAAGGCCGCGGTTCTGACGGCGCTGGGGGCGGAGGTGGGCACGCCCTGGGCTGCCGTCCAGCACCGTCTGCGCCAGGAGCAGGATGCCGCGCGGGACCGCGAGTTGCTGGACCGGCAACTCGCGCAGGAAAGGCGGCAGGACAGCGTGGACCGCCAATCCCTCGCCACCCGTGAGGCCGAGGCCGAGCGGTTGGGTGCCGCGCTTGGCTGGACCCCGGGCGACGAGTCGCTGGTCGCGCATGTCGGGCGCTGCCGGACGGCCGCGGCGCTGCGGCAGGAACTGGCGGCGCTGGACATCGAGTTGCAAGACCTGCCCCGGCCGCAGGAGGGCGAGGACGAGGCGAGCGTCAAGACAACGGTCGCCCGCCTGCGCGCCGAACTTGTGGTCCTGCGGCATGACACCGAGGCGCGGCTGGCCGAAAACCTGGAGGCCCGCCGCCGGCTGGAAGACGTGGGCGGCGACGATGCGCTGGCCCGGATCGTCGCCGAGCGCGAGACGCTGCTGCTGGACCTGCGCGAGCGGGCCGAGGCGCATCTGGCACGGCGCTTCGGTCTCATCGCCTTCGAAGCTGGGCTGCGCCGTTACCGCGACCACCACCGCAGCGGCATGCTGGCCCGCGCCTCGGATGCGTTCGGCGCGCTGAGTTGCGGCGCCTATCGGGGCCTCGCTGCCCAGCCAGATGGCAAGGGCGAGGTGCTGGTCGCGCTTCCGGCCGGGGGCGGCGCCAAACTGGCGGCGGATCTGTCGAAGGGGACGCGGTTCCAGCTCTATCTGGCGCTGCGCATCGCCGGTTATCACGAGATGGCGCAAAGCCGTCCCACGGTGCCCTTCATCGCCGACGACATCATGGAAACCTTTGACGATGCGCGTTCAGCCGCCGCCTTCGGTCTTCTGGCCGAGATGTCGCGGATGGGGCAGGTGATCTATCTGACCCATCACCGGCATCTGTGCGACATCGCGCGCGCGGTCTGCCCGGGCGTTCGGGTCACTGACCTGACCGCCGCCTGACCCGCGGCCTCAGCCCGGCAACAGTCCTTTCAGCCGCGCCTGCACCTCCTGCAACGCCGGCAGGAAATGCCCGGCCAGCGCCCCCGCCTCCATGCGCGAGGCCGCGAGCCCGACGTTAAGCGCGGCGATGGTGCGGCCCCGCGCGCTGACCAGCGGCACGGCGAGCGAGCGCAGGCCCAGCTCCACCTCCTCGTCAATGACCGCGTAGCCCTGCGCCTTGACCCGCGCCAGTTCAGCCAGGATCGCCCCGGGATCGGTCAGCGTCTTCGGCGTCCGGGCGGGCAAGGGGGTGGACTCCAGCAGCGCCCGGACCTCGGCCTCCGGCCGGGCGGCCAGCAGGACGCGCCCCATGCTGGTGCAGAAAGCGGGCAGGCGCGAACCCGGCATCAGGGCAATCGACATCACCCGGCGCTGGGCGGCGCGGGCGACATAGACGATCTCGTCCCCATCCAGAATCGACACCGAGGAACTTTCGCCGATCGCCTCGGACAAGGCGTCCAGCATCGGCTGCACGATCTGCGGCAGGGGCATGGTCGCAAGGCATGCTGTCCCCAGCCGCAGCACCCGCGGGGTCAGGGTGAAAAATTTGCCGTCGTAATCGGCGTAACCCTCCTGCGCCAGCGTCAGCAGGCAGCGCCGCACCGTTGCCCGGTCCATGCCGCAGGCGGCCGAGACCTCGCTGATCGACTGGCGCGGGCGCTCGGCGGTGAAGGTCTCGATCACCCGCAGCCCCTTGGCCAGCCCGCCCATCAGATCCCGTTCCGCTGCCATGCCTGCCCCATCTGTGCGCATATCGAACAAAATTAGAATATCGCACAAAACGGATGGACGGAAGGCCCCGGCGCTGGCTATCCCATGGGCGCAACATTCAGGAGGTCCCGATGGACAAGACCCTGCCCGACCTCGCCACCGCCGTGGCGGGGATCGAGGATGGCATGAGCGTGATGATCGGCGGGTTCGGGGGTTCCGGCGCGCCGATCGAGCTGATCCACGCGCTGATCGACCGCTTTCTGGCGACCGGCCATCCGAAGAATCTGACCGTCATCAACAACAACGCCGGCAATGGTCATGTCGGCCTTGCGGCGCTGATCGAACAGGGGCTGGTGGCGAAGTTGATCTGTTCCTTCCCGCGCTCGGCCGATCCGGTGGTCTTCACCGAGGCCTACAAGGCCGGGACCGTGGCGCTGGAACTGGTGCCGCAGGGCACGCTGGCCGAGCGGATCCGCGCAGGCGGCGCCGGGATCCCGGCCTTCTACACGCCGACGAGCTACGGCACCCAACTGGCCGAAGGCAAGCCGGTCGCCGAATTCGACGGCCGCTTCTATGTGCAGGAACGTTGGCTCAAGGCCGATTACGCGCTGGTCAAGGCGCATCGCGGCGACCGGCTGGGCAACCTCACCTACCGCATGGCGGCGCGCAATTTCGGGCCTCTGATGTGCGCGGCGGCGGCGAATGCCATCGTCCAGGTCTCGGAACTGGTCGAGCCGGGCGCCATCGACCCCGAATCGGTCATCACCCCCGGCATCTTCGTCCAGGGCGTCGTCGAAGTGCCCGATCCCGCGCAGGAAGAAGCCCTCAACCGCGCCAACGCCCATCACCCGGAGGTTCCGGCATGAGACTGACCCCCACGCAAATGGCCTGGCGCGCGGCGCAGGACATCGAGGACGGCGCCTATGTCAACCTCGGGATCGGCCAGCCCGAGATGGTGGCCCGCTTCCAGCCCCCCGGGCGGCAGGCGATCTTCCACACCGAGAACGGCATCCTCGGCTTCGGCGAGGCCCCCGAGCCCGGGACCGAGGATTGGGATCTGATCAACGCCGGCAAGAAGGCGGTGACGCTGAAGCCCGGCACGGCCTTCTTCCACCACGCGGACAGCTTCGCCATGGTGCGCGGCGGGCATCTGGATGTGGCGATCCTGGGCGCCTACGAGGTGGCGGAAAACGGCGATCTGGCCAATTGGTCGACGGGGCCCAAGGGCGTGCCGGCCGTGGGCGGCGCCATGGATCTGGTGCATGGCGCCAAGCGCGTCGCGGTGATGATGGATCACGTGACGAAAGACGGGAAACCGAAGCTCCTCAGCCGCTGCACCCTGCCGCTGACGGGCGTCGGTTGCGTGACGCGGGTCTATTCCAGCCTCGCCGTGATCGATATCGACAGCGGACATTTCCTGCTCAGGGAAAAGGTTCCGGGCTTGTCCTTCGACGCCTTGCAGGCGATGACCGGGGCGCCCCTTCACACGGACGGCCCCGTGGCCGACCTGATCGCACCGGAGCTGTGACATGACTGACGCCTATATCTGCGACTATATCCGCACGCCCATCGGCCGCTTTGGCGGCAGCCTGGCCACGGTGCGTGCCGACGATCTGGCCGCCGTGCCGCTGAAGGCTCTGATGGCGCGCAACCCGGGCGTCGACTGGGCGGCCGTGGATGACGTGATCTATGGCTGCGCCAACCAGGCGGGCGAGGACAACCGCAACGTCGCCCGCATGGCGGTGCTGCTGGCAGGCCTTCCAGTCGATGTGCCCGGCACGACGATGAACCGGCTTTGCGGCTCGGGCATGGATGCGGTCCTGGCCGCCGCCCGCGCCATCAAGGCGGGCGAGGCCGAGCTGATGATCGCGGGCGGTGTCGAAAGCATGAGCCGTGCCCCCTTCGTCATGCCCAAGGCCGAGAGCGCCTTTTCCCGCGCCAACGAGGTGCATGACACAACGATCGGCTGGCGCTTCATCAACCCCTTGATGAAGAAGCAATACGGCGTCGATTCCATGCCTGAGACGGCCGAGAACGTGGCCGAGGATTACGCCGTGAACCGCGCCGATCAAGACCTCTTCGCGCTGCGATCGCAGCAGAAGGCGGGCGCGGCGCAGGCCAACGGGCGGCTGGCGAAAGAGATCGCGCCGGTCGAGGTGAAGACCCGCAAGGGTGTGGTCGTGGTGGACAGCGACGAACACCCGCGCGGCTCGACCACGCTGGAGGATCTGCAGAAGCTGAAGACCTTCGTGAAGGCCGACGGCACGGTCACGGCGGGCAATGCCTCGGGCGTGAACGACGGGGCGGCGGCGCTGATCGTGGCCTCGGCAGCGGCGGTGAAGAAATACGGGCTCACGCCCATCGCCCGCGTGCTGGGCGGGGCCACCGCGGGCGTCCCGCCGCGGATCATGGGTATCGGGCCTGCGCCTGCCTCGCAGAAGCTGATGGCGCGGCTGGGGCTGGGTCAGGCCGATTTCGACGTGATCGAACTGAACGAGGCTTTCGCGTCGCAGGGCCTCGCTACCCTGCGCCAGCTCGGCATCGCCGACGATGACCCCCGCGTGAACCCCAACGGCGGGGCCATCGCGCTGGGTCATCCGCTCGGCATGTCGGGCGCCCGCATCGCCGGGACCGCGGCGCTGGAGATGCAGCTCACCGGCGGCAAGCGGTCGCTCAGCACCATGTGCATCGGCGTGGGACAGGGCATCGCCATCGCCCTGGAAAAGGTCTGACATCAAGCGGCGCCCGGTTTTCCGGGCGCCCCTTCGTCCCGCGGCAATTCCCGGGAAATGTCGATTTTCTGCAAGGCTAACCCGATTTGATCGCCCTTTCCGGCCGCAGAAGGTCGGAAAAATCTTACCCTTCGGCGATCAACTCCTCGCAGCGCTCCTCCAGCGAGGGCAGGTCGCCCAGCGCTTCGAACACCCGGTTCAGCCCGTCGATCAGCGCCTGCATCTCGGCCGGGGCGAAGGCCGCGTTCAGCCGTTCGGCAATGGCATCGCTCAGCGCCGTGCAGACCCGCGTCACCTCGACCCCGGCCTCGGTCTGCGACACCTCGACCGAGCGGTTGTCCTGATCCGAGCGCGTGCGGCGGATCAGCCCGCTCTTCTCCATCCGCTTCAGCTGATGCGAGATCGTCGATTGCGGCAGCGCCATCAGCTCGACCAGCTGACCCACCTTCATCGGCCCGTTCTGGTCCAGCGCGAACAGGATGCGCGAGCTATACAGGTCCATGCCATGCGGCGAGATTACCGGCAGGCTGACCTGTTGCAGGCGGGCGTTGATCCGGTGCGTGAGGAAGGTCACGCGGTTCTCCAGCCGGGGAAGATCGGCATGCGCCATGGTCTCGTCTCCTCGATGGTTCATCTGCCCGGTCCCTGATCCGCCCTTGCCATGAAAATCCCCGCTTTCCAAGTTTGACAGTATGTATCGAATTCGATTATATTGAAATCGAAATGATTTCTGTCCAAAGGGGGGAGCCGGTGGCAGGAGCGGGCGAGGCGCGCATCATCGACGTGCATGCGCATGTCGTGCTGGCCGAAAGTTTCGGTGCGGCCGGCGATCTGGGGCCCGAGATGGGCGGACAGGACGGGCCGACGCCCTGGTTCCGCGTGGGCGACTACCGGCTGGACGGGGTGCGCTATCAGGGCAGCCCCTTCATGGATGTGGACGTCCGGCTGGCGCGGATGGATGCGGCCGGGATCGACTTTCAAGTCCTCTCGCCCAATCCGCTGACCTATCTGCATTTCATCGAGCCGGGCGCTGCGATCCGCTTCTGCCGCACTCATAACGACGCGCTGGCCGCGCTGATCGCGCCGCATGGCGACCGGCTGGCCGGGTTCGCGGCGCTGCCGATGCAGGACATCGGCGCCGCGGTCGAGGAACTGCACCGCGCGGTCGGCGATCTGGGCCTGCTCGGCGGCTATATCGGCACAGATATGCCGCAGCCCCTGGACGCGCCCGCGATGGACAGGCTTTACGAGGCCTCGGTCGCGCTGGACGTGCCGCTTTTCATCCACCCCGGCCCGGCCGGGATCGACGGGCCGAAAGGTGACACCAACCTCAAGGGCTATGACCTCGATGTGGTGATCGGCTTCGCCGCGCAGGAGACGCTGGCAGTCGCCCGGCTGATCTTCGGCGGCGTGCTGGACCGGCACCCGGCGCTGGACCTCTGCCTCAGCCATGGCGGCGGCTCGACCGCGTTTCTGGCGGGCCGCATGGCGCAGGCGATGCGCAAGCGGCCCTGGTCGCCGCCGGAACTGCGCCATGACGGGGCCTTCGAGGAACGCGTCGCCAAGCTCTGGTTCGACAACCACCTGAACAAGGACGCCTCGCTCAGGCTGCTCACCGACATGGTGGGCGACGACCGCCTGGTCTTCGGCACCAATTTCGCCGGCTGGGACGCGCCCGAGGATCTGGGCGCCCATCGCCCCGCCCCCAAACTCGCCGACAATGCGCGCAGGCTGCTGCGCATCCGCTGACAGGAGGCTGACATGACGCAGAGCATCATCACCAACGGGCGCGTGATAGACGGCACCGGCAAACCCGCCTTTCAGGGCTCGGTCCTGATCGAGGGCACCAAGATCATCGCCGTCGGGCCCGAGGCCGATGCGAAAGCCGTGCCCGATGCGCGACGCATCGACGCCACGGGACAGACGGTCATGCCCGGCCTAATCGACACCCATTGCCATCTGGCCTTTGACGATGCGGCCTCGAACGCCGAGATCTTTCACCAGCGCCGCAACGCGCTGTCCGCGCTGGTCGCCAGCTACAACGCCCGCAAGCTCCTGCGCGCAGGCGTGACGGGGATGCTGGACCCGGATTCGACCTTCGAGAACATGATCGACCTGCGCGACGCCATCGAGGCCGGGATTGTCGAGGGGCCGCGCATGTCCTGCGGTTCCTACGCACTGATCACCGGGGTGGGCGGCACCGCCGGGCGGCTGATCGCCGACGAGGGTGTCACGGGCTATTACATGCCGGTCAATTCCCGCGACGAGATCGTCCGCGAGGTGCGCCGCCAGATCAAGCACGGCGCCGACTGGATCAAGGTCCATGTCACCGGGATCATCCCGCGCCAGTCGCACCGGGGCGAGATGTGCGTCTGGACGCTGGATGAGCTGAAGCTGATCTGCGACACCGCGCATGAGCTGATGACCCCGGTCATGGGCCATTGCCGCGGCGCCGAGGCCACGCGCCGCGCCGCTGTCGCGGGCTTCGACTTCATCTTCCACGGCACCGGCATGGACGAGGCCGCGCTGCGCGAGATCGTCGACCGCAAGCTGCCCATCGCGCCCGCACTGACCTTCCAGGCCAATATGGTCGATTTCGGCCCGGCGCTGGGCACCTCGGCCGAGCTCATCAAGCTTTTCGAGCGCGAGATCACCGATTCCATCGAGACGATCACGCTGGCGCACAAGGCGGGGGTGCCGATCCTGACGGGCTCCGAGGCCGGGTTCGCGCTGGTCCCCTATGGCGACTGGCATTACCGCGAGATGGAGGTCTTCGTGAAATATTTCGGGATGAGCCCCCTGGAGGCGATCCAATGCGCCACCCAGAAAAGCGCCTTCGGCATCAAGATGCTGGGCGAGACGGGGGTGATCGCGCCGGGCTACCGGGCGGATGTGATCTGCGTGAAGGGCAAGGTGGAGGAAGACCTGACCCTGCTGGGCGATCCCGACAACATCACCCGCGTGATGATTGACGGGGTGGAAAAGGACCTCACCCCGCCGCCGAAGCGCAAGCCGATCCCGGGCTGGCGGCTGGCCTCGATGGGCGGCAAGCGGCTGACGCGAGAGGTGGCCTTCGGGCCCAAGGGCGGGCCCGAGCCCTTGCATGTCGAGGAACTCCACTGATCCCTCAGCCGATGGGCGAAAAGCCCGTCGGCAGCAGGATCTTGCACTCCTGGCTTTCCAGCAGCGGCAGGATTTCCGCCAGAAAGGCCCGCCATTCCGGTTCCGCCATCAGCGCGGCCCGTCTGCGGCTGCGTTCGTCCAGACTGTCATAGCCCCAGAGGTGCACGGTCTCGTTCAGCGGCCCCAGCTCGGTGACGAAATAGCCCAGAAGGTTCCCCAGCACCCGCTTCTGCAGGGCCAGCCCCTTGGCCTCGTACAGGGCCATGAAGGCGGGGACGGCGCCCGGCTTGAAGCGATAGGTGCGCTGTTCGACGATCATCTGACCCTCCCTCAGAACGTGCCGCGGAAGAGCCCGCCGTCGAGCAGCAGGTTCTGTCCGGTGATGTAGCCCGCATGCGCGCTGCACAGGAAGGCGCAGGCCTTGCCGAATTCGGCGGGATCGCCCAGCCGCGCGGCGGGCACCTGATCCTTCCAGGCCTGTTCCACGGCCTCCATGTCCTTGCCGGTCGAGGCCGCGCTGGCCCGGAACCCCTCGCGCAGGCGTTCGGTGGCGAAATAGCCGGGCAGGATCTGGTTGATGGTCACGCCCTGATGCGCCACCGTCCGGGCGATCCCCGCCAGAAAGGCGGTCAACCCGGCCCGCGCGCCCGAGGACAGATCGAGCCCCGCCACCGGCATCTTCACCGTGACCGAGGTGATGTTGACGATCCGGCCGAAACCGCGCGCCGCCATGCCGTCGATCACTGACTGGATCAGCTGGATCGGCGCCAGCATGTTCATCGCCACGCCCTGTTCCAGCGCCGCCCGGTCCAGCGCCCGGAAGTCGCGGAACGGCGGTCCGCCGTTGTTGTTGACCAGAATGTCGGGCTCGGGGCAGGCGGCCAGCAGTGCCGCGCGCCCCTCGTCGCTGTTGAGGTCGGCGGCAAGCGGGATCGCCTCGCCCCCCGTCTGCTGCCTCAACTCTTTCGCCGCGGCCTCAGTGCTCTCGGCGCTGCGGCCGTTCACCACGACCACGGCGCCTGCGCGCAGCAATTCCTCGGCGCAGGCCCGCCCCAGCCCCTTGGTCGAGCCGCAGACAATCGCCCGGCGCCCGGTCAATCCCAGATCCATCACTTTCCCCCCTCTCGCGGCGGCCGAAACACCGGCCGCTCGCTCTCGACAAAATTATTGCTTTCGAATTAATCGAAATCAATACATCATATCGACGGGAGCAGGGGAGGCATCCATGAGCAGGGTTTTCGGCAACATCACGCAATCGGGCTACGTGGTCCGCGACATCGACGCGCATCTGCGGTTCCTGTCCGACAAGGCGGGCATCGGCCCGTGGTTCGTGGCGCGCAACGTGGTGCTGCCGGTCTGCCTCTATCGCGGGCGCGAGATCCGCATGGAGATGCATGCGGCGCTGGCTAACAGCGGGACGCACCAGCTGGAACTGATCCAGCAGGTCAGCCCCGAGCCCAGCATCTACACCGAATGGCTGGAGCGTTTCGGCGGCCGCAGCCCCTTGCAGCATGTCTCGTCCTGGGAAGAGGATTTCGACGGCGCCGTGGCGCGGTCGCGGGCCAAGGGCTGGGTGATGATCCAGGAGGGGCGCTCGGCCTATGGGCCCTTCGCCTATCTGGAGCATGCCGAGGATCCCGATGTGGTCATCGAGATCACCCGCAAGGGGCCCGAGCGGCGCTCGATCTTCGAGCAGATCGCGGCGGCGGCGGCGGACTGGGACGGTACCGACCCAATCCGCGAGGGCTGGCCCAAGGCGCAGGTCTGAGGGTGGGCCGGACGCATTCCGGCGATCCGAGGTATCTGTTTTTCAGAAGATACACCTAAGAATATTGAAATTGACCATATCTCGGGCCTGGTGAACACTCGACCCGAGAACCGCTTGGGGAGGAGCGGTCCGGCCAGCCCGCCCGGCGCCTTGGCGTCAGGGCCCGGGCATGCGCCGGTCGTCTTCCCCATTCGGACCGGACAGGATCACCGCCCCGGCGGCGAGGGAGACAGCGCGACGTGACCGAGCAAGTCATCACCGATTACAAGGAAATCACCCGTGTGCTCACGGATCGCTCGATGCGTCAGGCGCTCTATGACGAAGGCGGGGTGGTGATGGACGACGTGCTGCTGACGCTGCACGGGCGCGAGCATCACGCGCGGCGGGTGCTGGAATTCTCGATCCTGCGCAAGGATTATTTCGCCTATTACGAGCAGCAGGTCTTCCCGCCCGCGCTGGCGCAGGTGATCGGGCCGCTGGCCGCGGGCGGGCGCATGGATCTGGTGGATTTCGGCTACCGCGTGACGATGAACCTGACGGCCGATTTCGCCGGCATCGACCGCCCCGAGAAATCCGCCGAGGAGACCGAGCGCCTGCTGAAGCTGGTCAAGACCTTCTCGGAAGGCGCGACGCTGGTGCATTCGACCCGCGACAAGGACGAGGTTCGCGCCGAGGTCCGCGCGGGGCTGGAAGAGCTGCGCGAGACCTTCCTCGCCCCCTCGATCGCCCGGCGTCAGGCGGCGCTGGACCGGGGCGACGCAGACCTCCCGCGCGACGTGCTGACGCTGCTGCTGCGCGACCGGGAAAAGCACGGGCTCTCGGATGACGTGATCCTGCGCGAGATGGCCTTCTTTCTTCAGGCGGGCTCGCATTCCACGGCCAATTCCACCGTCCATGCCCTGCACGAGATCTTCCTGCGCTGGCCGACCGTCGAGGCCCGCGCGGCGCTGCGGCAGGACCCGCTCTATGTCCAGCGCTGCGTGCACGAGAGTTTCCGCCTGCACCCGGCCAGCCCCGTCGCCTGGCGCCGGCCCGAGGCCTCCTGTCCCATGTCCGCCGAGGGGCGGGTGGAACTGAACTTCGCCGCCGCCAACCGTCAGCGCGACATCTTCGGCGAAACGGCCGACGATTTCGACCCCGACCGCGCCCCGCCCGAAGGTGTGCCGCGCTGGGGCCTGACCTTCGGTTTCGGCATGCATATGTGCCTCGGCCGCGATCTGGACGGGGGCCTGCCCGCCGGGCCCGATACCGACCCCGCCACGCATCAATACGGCATCGTCACGCAGTTGGTGCGCACGCTGCTGGCCCGCGACGTGCGGCCCGATCCCGATAACCCCGCCGTGCAGGACACCCGCACGCTGCGGCAGAACTTCTCGTCCTATCCCGTCCTTCTGAATACCGAGCCCGCCGCATGAGCCAGAAATCCGTCATCGTCACCGGCGGGGCCGCCGGCCTCGGCCAGGGGATCGCCCTGAAATTCGCGGCCGAGGGGTTCCGGGTCGGCGTTCTCGACCTCGACCCCGCCGCGACCGAAGCGGCGGCCAAGGCGCTGCCCGATGCCGTGGCCCTCGTTGCGGATGTGACCGACGAGGCCGCCGTTCAGGCCGCTGTCGACCGCTTCGGCGCCCCCGATGTGCTGGTCAACAATGCGGGCATCCTGTCTTTGGGCGCGCTGATCGACCAGACGCCCGCGCAATTCCGCAAGGTGCTGGACGTGCATGTCATGGGCACGTTCACCTGCGCGGGCATCGCCGCGCGGGCGATGCGCGACGCGGGCAAGGGCGGCGCCATCGTCAACCTGACCTCGATCAACGCGGTGACGCCCGGGCCGGGCTCGGGCGCCTATCCGGCGGCGAAGGCGGCCATCGCCAAGCTGACCGAGCACATGGCGGTGGAATGGGGCCCGCTCGGCATCCGGGTCAATTGCGTGGCGCCGGGCTTCATCGACGGCGGCATGTCCGCGCCCTTCTACGCCGACCCCAAGGTTCGCGCGGTGCGCGGCGGGGCGGTGCCCTACGGCGGGCTGGGCCAGGTCGAGGATATCGCCGAGGCGGTCTGGTATCTTGCCAGCGACAAGGCGCGCTATGTCAGCGGCCATCAGCTTGTCGTGGATGGCGCCGTGACCCACAGCCTGCTGCGCGCGCTGCCGAGGGAATGAGCGCATGCGGGCCCTGATCCTCAGCGGTGGCATTTACCACGATTTCGACCAGCTCGGCGCGGCGCTGGCCGGGATCCTGTCGGCGCAGGGCTTCCGCTGCGAGATCGTCACCCATCCCGACGCGCTGGCCGCCGCGCTGGCGGAACCGGCGGATCTGGTGGCGGTGCAGGCGCTGCGCTGGCGGATGCTGGGGCACGAGAAATACGAACCCTTCCGCGCCGACTGGGCCTATCAGGCCGAACCCGGCCTGATCGCCGCGCTGGAGGGCCATGTCGCCCGGGGCGCCGGTCTGCTGGCGCTGCATACCGGCTGCATCTGCTTTGATGACTGGCCCGCCTGGCTGGACCTGCTGGGCGGCGGCTGGGTCTGGGGGCAGAGCTTTCACGCGCCGGATCTGGAGCCCGTGACGGCGACGCCGGTCCCGGGCCATCCGGTGACCGAGGGGCTCGCGCCCTTCACCGTCACCGACGAACATTACCGCGCGCTGCGCCTCGACCCCGGGGTGACGGTGCTGGCCGAAGGGCACAGCACGGGCGGGGACTTCCCGCTGGCCTGGGCCAAGGGCCGGACGGTGACGCTGACCACGGGCCATGACCTCGCCTCGCTGACCGAGCCGGGGCAAGCGGCTTTCATCGCCCGCGCCGCGCGCTGGGCGGCAGGCATGACGGGAGAGACCAGAGCATGAAACCGATGAGCGAGATGTCCGTTCTGATCACCGGCGGCGGCTCGGGCATTGGCGAGGGCACGGCCCGCCATTTCGCCCGCCACGGCGCCCGCGTCACGATCTGCGGCCGGCGCGAGGAAAAGCTGAAAGCGGTCGCGGACAGCATCGGCCCGGCCTGCGCCTATGTGGTGGCCGACATCACCAAGGACGCCGATTGTGCCCGGATCATCGAGGCCGCGGTCGCCCATGGCGGCGGCCTTGATGCGTTGATCAACAACGCGGGCAACATGCTGCGCGGCCCGATTGCCGAGATGACCCGCGAAGCCCTGACCGAGGTTTTCGACAGCAATGTCGTTTCGGGCATGATCCTGACCGGCCTCGCCCTGCCGCATCTGTCGGCGCGCAAGGGTTCGATCATCTTCCTCGGCTCGGTCCACACGCGGCGCGCTTATCCCGGCGCCTCGCCCTATGCCGCGACCAAGGGCGCGGTCGAGGTTCTGGCCAAGGTGCTGGCCGCCGAACTGGGGCCGCAGGGCGTACGGGTCAATTGCGTGATCCCGGGCGCGGTCTCGACCGAACTCAACATCCGCGCCGGGCTGGTGACCGAAGACCAGCAGCGCGTCCGCATGAAGGCGCTGGAAAGCTCGCACGCTTTGGGCCGCATCGGCACCGAAGAGGAACTGGCCGAGGGCATCGCCTATATGGCCTGCGCCGAATGGGTGACGGGGACCTCGCTGGTGGTGGACGGCGGGCTGTCGCTGGGCATTTCCAATCTGTAACGGAGGCAAGAGATGACGCATCAGATCAACGCCTATCCGCAGGTCGAACCCACACTGCGCCTGCCGGACCTGAAACAGGCGCTTTACGATGGCGACCCGCTGTTTCTGCCGACCACGGTGGTCAGCCTGCATGGCGACGAGCACAAGGAAAAGCGCCGGGTGGTGCAGAGCCTCTTCACCCGCGAATTCTTCCGCAATTATCAGAATCATGTCTTCCCCGAGGCGCTGGAGGAAACGCTGGCCCCGGTATTGGCCGAAGGGCGGGGGGATCTGAGCCGCTTCGCCTATCGGGTGCTGGCGAACCTTGTGGCCGATGCCGCCGGGCTCGACCGCGACCGGACCGAGGTGCAGACCGACCGGATCCTGATGATCATCGGCAAGCTGGGCAAGGCGCCGACCATCGGCCAGATGCTGTCTGGCAGTGTCGAGGCGGCGCGGGCCGAGATCCGCGAAGCGCTGGCGATCTTCAAGGACGAATTCTACGCCCATTCCGCCGCCCGCCGCCGCGCCCTGCTGGCGGCGCATGCCAAGGACCCCTCGGTCGAGTTGCCGCGCGACATGCTGCTTTACATGCTGCGCGCCTATGACGGGCGGATCGAGGAGGACCAGCTGGTCCGCGACACCGCCTTCTTCATCCTGGCGGGCGCCTTCACCCAGGCCAATGCCTTGCAGAACACGGTCTGGGAAATCCTGACCTGGTGCGAGGCCAGGCCCGAAACGCGGGCGGAACTGCTGGCCGATCCTGCGCTCTTGCAGAAATTCATCTGGGAATCCCTGCGACTGCACCCGGCCAGCCCGGTCGCCCGGCGCAAGGCGCTGTGCCCCATGCACCTGCCCGATGGCACGGATGTGGACACCGGCCAAATCGTCGATGTGAACATGGCCCGCGCCAACCGCGATCCCGAGGTTTTCGGCGCGGATGCTGCGACCTTCAACCCCTACCGCGAATTGACCGGCCGGGTGCAGCTCTATGGCATGACCTTCGGCGCGGGCATGCATTCCTGCGTCGGGCGGATCCTCGCCGCCGGGTTGCCGATCCGCCCGGGCGTCGAGGGCGAGGACGAGACCGAATACGGCACGCTGCACGCGGTGGTCCACGCGCTTTTGGAGAACGGGATCGCCTTCGATCCCGCGAACCCGCCCAAGATCGATGATTCGACCGAGCGCAAGCATTTCGAGAGCTTCCCCTTCCTTCTGCCGGGAAAGGGCTGAGCCATGGCCGGCACCGCCCCTGACTGGGACCTCAGCGCCGACATCGTGGTCGTGGGCTTCGGCTGCGCCGGGCTGGCGGCGGCGATCACCGGCTGGCGCGCGGGGGCCGAGGTGCTTGTGCTGGAAAAGCAGCCTGAGGGCGCGCATACCCCCTCGACCCGGATGTCGGGCGGCATGATGATGGCGGTGACCGACCCCGGTCCCGCCACCGCCTACCTCGACCGCTGCGCGGGCGGCATGGTCCCGCGCGACATCAGCGCCGCCTGGGCAGAACGTGCCGTGACGCTGATCGACTGGCTGACCGAGATCGCGCCGGAACTGGACCTGCGCCGGGTCGGCGGGGCCGAGCATCCCGATTTCCCGGGGGCCGAGGCCTTCGGTGTCTTCCAGCCGGGCGGGGCGAAGACCCGACTCGACCTCAACGGCAAGGCGGGGCCCTTCCTGTGGGAGAAACTCGCGCAGAACTTCCATGCCAAGACCGGGGTGCCCGTCCTTTGGGACAGCCCGGCCGACCGGCTGATCCGCGATGCCTCGGGCCGCGTCATCGGCGTGGAAACCGCCGCCGGGCTCCGGGTCGAGGCGCGCAAGGGCGTGGTGCTGACCTGCGGCGGCTATTTGCACAACGCGACGATGAAGCGCGATTTCCTGCGCACCTGGCCGGTCTATTTCTACGGCAACCCGGGCAATACCGGCGACGGCGTGCGCATGGCGCAGGAAGTCGGGGCGGATCTGTGGCACATGAACCAGATGATCGGCCGGGCCATCGGCAATTTCACGCTCGACGACGGCTCGGACCTGTCGGTCATGCTGTTCCTGAACCCGCCCGGCTATGTGATCACCGACCGCCACGGCAAGCGCTTCGCCGATGAGAGCACGCAGGCCAATCTGCTGCACGGCTTCTATTACCACCTGCTGGCCTATGATCCCGAAACCGGCGAGACCCCGCGCAACCCCTGCTATTGGTTCTTCGACGAACGCCGCCGCAAGGCGGGGATGCTGACGCTGCCCTCGGTGGGCGTGCATGCCGTGGGGATCTATCGCTGGAGCGAGGATAACAGCGCCGAGATTGCACGCGGCTGGGTGGCCAGCGGCGCGACCATCGCCGAGGCCGCGCGCGCGGCCGGTTTGGCCGATCCCGAGGCCGCCGAGGCCGAGGTCGCCGCCTATAACGCCGCCTGCCACGCGGGCACGCCCGATCCCTTCGGCCGACCGGCCGAGACGATGGTGCCGGTGGATCAGGGGCCGTTCTACTGCGTGCGGCTCTATCCCGGCGGGTCCAACACAACCGGCGGGCCGCGCCGCGACGCGGGCGCGCGGATCCTGGATACAAGGGGCGCGCCGATCCCCGGGCTCTATGCGGCGGGGGAATTGGGGCAGGCGACGGGCATGCTCTATCCCTCCGACGGCTCGAACCTGTCCGAAGGTTTCTGCTTCGGTCAGATCGCGGCGGAATCCGCCCTTGCGGATGCGGAGGGGCGGGCATGAGCGCGCTCCCCCTGGACCTCACCGGCAAGCTGGCCGTCGTGACCGGCGCCGCCTCGGGCATGGGGCGGGCCGAGGCTGCGCTGCTGGCGCAGGCAGGGGCCGAGGTGATCCTCACCGATGTGCTGGACGCCGAAGGGCAGGCGGCGGCAACCGATCTGGGCATGCGCTACCGCCATCTCGACGTCTCGAAACCCGCCGATTGGGCCGCGCTGGCCGGTGAGATCCGAGCGGGTCAGGGCAAGGTCGACATCCTTGTCGCCAATGCCGGGGCCAATGGATCGGCCGCGCCGGATGTCCTGTCCTCCGACCTGCTGCAGAAGCTGGTCGCCATCAACCTCAACGGCACCTTCCTGGGCCTGCAAGCGCTGGTGCCGCTGATGGGGCAGGGCGCTTCCATCGTCACCGTGGGTTCGATCTGCGCCCGGGTCGGTACGCCCGGCGTGCATCTGGCCTATCACGCGACCAAGGGAGCGATCCTGGCCTTCACCCGCGCGGCGGCCGCCGAATTCGGCCCGCGCGGCATCCGGGTCAATTGCGTGCATCCCGGCGTCATGCCGCCGATGCGCGACCGGCAGGGCGCCAGCCATGCCACCCGCGACAAGCTGATCGAGCGGATCCCCCTGCGCCGGACCGGCGACTGGGACGATGTGGCAAAGGTGGTGCTGTTTCTCGCCTCGGAGGCGGCGGGCTATGTGACCGGGACGGATATTCCCGTCGACGGCGGCTTTCTGGCGACCTGAGATGCAGATGAAAGCCCCCCTCACCGATCCTTCCGTCCTCCTCGCCCGCCCGCTGACGCTGGCCGGGCTGGCGCTGCGCAACCGGCTGGTGATGGCACCGATGACCCGCGAGGCGGCGCCGGATGGCGTGCCGACGTCCGAGATGGCGGCCTATTACGCCCGCCGGGCCGAGGGCGGCGCGGGACTCCTGATCACCGAGGGCGCGGCGCCGAACGAAGAAGGCCGTTTCGGCCGCGACGTGCCTCGGCTCTACGGGGCCGAGGCGCTGAGGGGTTGGGAGAGGGTGGTGGCGGGCGTCCATGCCGAGGGCGCGGCGATCCTTGCCCAGGTCTGGCATGTGGGCGCCTTCACGCCGTCGCTCGTCGGCATGAATGACACGCTGGCGGTCACGCGGCTCAGCCCCTCGGGTCTGGCGGGGCCCGGGCGCGCGCTGGGCCGGGCCATGACCGGGGCCGAGATCGCGCGCACCATCGCCGATTACGCAAAGGCCGCCCGCGCCGCGCGCGAGGCCGGTTTCGACGGGATCGAGATTCACGCGGCGCATGGCTATCTGCCCGACCAGTTCTTCCACGCCGCCACCAACCGGCGCACGGATGGCTATGGCGGCAGCCTCGCCCAACGGGCGCGTTTCGCGGCGGAGCTGGTCATGGCCTGCAAGGACCGGGCGGGCGCGGATTTCCCGGTGATCATCAGGATTTCCCAGTGGAAACAGCTCGATTACGCCGCCCGCGTCGCCGAAAGCCCCGAGGAACTGGCCAGTTGGCTCGCCCCCTTGGTCGCGGCGGGGACGGACGCTTTCCACGTCTCGACCCGTCGCTTCTGGGACCCGGCGTTCCCGGGCAACGAGACGAACCTCGCCGCCTTCGTGCGGCGGCTGAGCAACCGGCCGGTGATCGCCGTTGGCTCACTCTTGATGGACATCGACTTCAAGGCGGCGCGCGGGAAGCAATACGCGGCGCTGGCGCCCGCCACGCTGGGCTGGGCCGCCGAGGGGATCGAGCGCGGCGAATTCGACCTCATTGCCAGCGGCCGCGGCCATCTGGCCAATGCCGATCTGGCGGCACGGATCCTGTCGGGGGGCGCGGCGACACTCGCCGCCTATGACCGGCGGCATCTGGAGCGGCTGACGTGAACAAGACGGTCCGGCACGGACCCGGGACGAACGGGCCGCAAGGCCCGGAAAGGGAGGAGACGGCATGCTGCTACAGCAGCTATTGAACGGGGTTGTGGTGGGGGGCGTCTACGCGTTGTTCGCGGTGGGCTTCAACCTGGTCTTCGGCGTGCAACGCCTGTTGAACCTGGCCCATGGCGCGGTCTTCATGACCGGTGCCTTCGTGGCCTATTACACGGTGCGCGCGGGTGGGCCGCTGATCCTGGGCTTCGTCGCCGCGGCCGTGGCCTCGGGCGTGCTGGCGATGATCATCGAGATCGTCTGCTTCCGCCGCCTGCGCAAATCGGGCGATGCGGAATTCGGCGCCATCATCTCGTCCATGGGGGCGGGGATGGTGATCATGACCTTCTGGCAATGGGTCTCGCAAACCCAGGTGCTGCGCTTTCCCTTCGATACCGTCCCGGTCGTCATCTACCGCTTCTGGGGGCTGCGCGTCTCGCTTTTGCAATTGCTGATGGCCGCGGCCGCCATCGCCATCGTGCTGGTCATGGCCTGGTTCATCTATCGCACTGCCTTCGGCCGTCAGGTCCGTGCGGTGACGGACAGCGAGCGCGCCTCGATGCTGGTCGGCATCAACCCCAACCGCATCTACAACCTCACCTATTTCATCTCGGGCGCGCTGGCGGGGGCGGCGGGGGTGCTGGTGGGGCTGGCGTTCAACAACATCAACTTCACCATGGGCGAACCCTACCTCATGTTCGGCTTCGCCATCATCATCCTGGGCGGCCTCGGCTCCATCCCGGGCGCGCTGATGGCCAGCCTGATCTTCGGCATGGTGCAGACGCTGTCCATCGCCTACCTGCCCTCGGGCCTGACCACCGCCTTCATCTTTTCAGCCATGTTCCTGATCCTGCTGGTCCGCCCCAACGGGCTGATGGGCCGGGAAGAGGCCGGCAGCCTGCGTGGACGGAGATAAGCCATGATGAACCTTCTTCTTGGCTATCAGCCGCTTCTGGACCTGTTCCTGCTGCATCTGGGGCTGGCCTATGCGCAATGGCTGGTGCTGCGCGCCGGTGTCTTCTCGCTGGGCACGGTCGGGCTGGCCGCGGTAGGCGCCTATACCGGCGGGATCCTGGTCGTGACCTATGGCCTGCCCGCGCCGCTGGCGCTGATCGCCTCGGCGCTCTCGGGCGGGCTGGTGGCGCTGGCGCTCTCGGTGCCGCTGGCGCGTCTCAGGGGGATCTATCAGGCCATCGCCACGGTCGCCTTCATCCAGATCGTGCTGTCGCTGAACATCTACGCCACCAATGTGACGGGCGGCGCGCAGGGCATCACCGGCATCCCCAAGACGGTGGGCACGCCGCTGCTGCTGGTCGCGGGCGCGGTGACCATCTACCTGATGTACGCCATCACCCGCAGTCGCCTGGGCCGTGCCTTCGACGCGATCCGTCAGAACGAGGCCGTCGCCGCCTCGCTCGGCGTCTCCATCGTGCGCCACCAGACGCTGGCCTTCGTGCTCTCGGGCGCGCTGGCCGGGGTTTACGGCGCGCTCGAGGCCTTCCATTCCTACGCGCTGGTCCCCTCGCAATTCGGCTTCCCCTACCTCATTGCCATCCTGTCCTATGTCGTCTTCGGCGGCCGGACGAGCCTTTGGGGCCCGATCGTCGGCACCGCCGTGCTGATCCTGCTGCCCGAGGTGGTGCGCCCGCTGGCCGATGCGCGGATGCTCGTCTTCGGGATCCTCCTGATCCTCACCATCAACTTCCTGCCCAAGGGTATCGCCGACACGCTGATCGAGCGCGCCCGGGGCCGGCGGCTGGGCGCCCGTCGTCCGGCCGAGGCCGACACCGCGAAAGGGAGCTGAGCCATGGCCCTCGTCCTCGACAATCTCAGCAAGCGTTTCGGCGGCGTCGTCGCCTCGGAAAACGTCAACATCACCGTGCCGAAGGGCAAGATCACCGGGCTGATCGGCCCGAACGGCGCGGGCAAGACTACCATTGTCAACATGATCACCGGTATGCTGGCGGTGAGCGGTGGCACGATCCGGGTGGATGACACCGACATCACCCGCGCCCCGGCCGATCAGATCTGCCGGGCGGGGCTGGCGCGGACCTTCCAGAACATCCGCATCCTGCCGGAGAACTCGGTGCTGGATAACATCCTCATCGGCTTTCACCGGCACGAGCGCTGCTCGACCCTCTCGGCGCTTCTGGGCCTGCCCGCCTCGCGTCGCGAAACCGCGGCGATGCGCGCCCGGGCCGAGGCGCTGCTGGAACGCTTCGGCATGCGGCATCTGGCGGAATATCCGGCGGGGGGCCTGTCCTATGGCCACCAGCGGCGGGTCGAGATGATGCGCGCGCTGGCGTCCGAGCCGGAATACATCCTGCTCGACGAGCCCATCGCCGGCATGAACGATGTCGAATCCGACGCGCTGGCGGTCCTCTTCCGGGATCTCGCCGACAGCGGCATCGGCATCCTGCTCATCGAACACAACCTGCGCTTCGTCACCCGGCTTTGCGAGCATATCTACGTGCTGGACGGCGGGCGCCTCATCGCCGAGGGCGCGCCCGAGGCGGTGCTTTCGGACCCGGCGGTGCTGACCGCCTATGTCGGAGGCGAGCATGCTTGAGATCCGCGACCTTCAGGTCCATTACAACGGCATCACCGCGCTGAGGGGCGTCTCGCTCGACGTCAAACAGGGCGAGGTCGTGGCGCTGATCGGCCCCAATGGCGCCGGCAAATCCACGCTGGTCAATGCCGTGTCGGGCATCGTCAACCCCTCGGCCGGCAGCATCGCCTTCGAGGGCAAGCCGCTCCACACCAGCCGCGCCTGGAATATCTCGGGTCTGGGCGTGTTGCAGGTGCCCGAGGGGCGGCAGGTCTTCCCGCAGCTTACCGTGACCGAGAACCTGCAACTCGGCACCACGGCACTGCGCGGCCGCAAGGCCGAGATCCCGCTGGCCGAGGTCTATACGCTGTTCCCGATCCTGCGCGAGCGGTCCGAGCAACTGGCGGGCTCGCTGTCCGGCGGCCAACAGCAGATGCTGGCTATCGGCCGGGCACTGATGGGCTCGCCGCGGCTCTTGCTGCTGGACGAGCCCAGCCTCGGCCTTGCGCCGGTCATCATCGCCCAAGTCTTCGCGGCGCTCCGCACGCTGAAAGAGCGCGGCATGACCATCCTGCTGATCGAGCAGAACGCGACCCTCGCGCTCGATCTGTCGGATCGGGCCTACATCCTCGAACAGGGCCGCGTGGTGATGTCGGGGGCAAGCAAGGCCCTCGCCGCCGACGCGGATGTCGTTTCCCACTACCTCGGCGTCACGCCCGAAGGCTGACGCCCGAGCATCGCAACCCACGTCATACAGGGAGGACAGGATGACGAAGGTTTCCAGACTGACAATGAAGGCGCTCCTGGGCGCCACGCTTCTCGCCGGACCCGCCGCAGCGGATGAGGTGAACATCTCGGCGATCCTGTCGACGACCGGCACCTATGCCTTTGTCGGCGTGCCGCTGGTCAACGGCATCCGCATGGCGGACGAGGAACTGGCGGCCGCGGGCGGTTATGGCGACCATACGGTCGCCATCCAGTACGACGACAACCGCTCGGACCGGCAGGAGGCGATCTCGCTGCTGACCCGGCGTGCCAACGTCGATCAGTCCGACCTGATCCTCGGCCCGATCGCCTCGTCCGAGGCGATGGCCACGGGCCCCGTCGCGGTGCAGCTGCAAGTGCCGATGTTCACCGTGGCGATGACCTCCGAGGTCCTGCCGCTGGGCGAGTGGATCTTCAAATCGACCGAAACCGCCGTCACCTACATGCCGCCCCTCGCCAATTACATCGGCGAGACGCTGCAACCGGCGAATTGCTATCTGGTGTCGATCCTGGATAACCCAGGCTACATCATCCAGAAGGATGTGTTCCGCGACACGCTCGCCTCGCATGGGGTCGAGATCATCGCCGATGAGGGGATCCTGGCCTCGGACACCGATTTCACGGCGCTGTCGACCAAGATCGTCGATGCGGACCCCGAGTGCCTCTTCGTCACCACCCCGCCCGAGCAGGCCGCCAATATCATCCTGCAGGCGCGTCAGGCGGGCCTCGACCCCGACACGATCATCGCGGGTGACACCGGCCTCGGCTCCTCGCAATTCATCAACGCCGCCGGGTCGGCGGGCGAGGGGACGCTCTTCGTCTCGATCTTCTCCGAGGATTACTCGGACGCAACCCGTGACTTTGCCGAGCGCTATCAGGCCCGCTACGGCATCCCGCCCGACCATTGGGCCGCAACCGGCTATTCGATGATGTCGATCATCGCCGCGGCGATCAGCAGCATCGAGGGCGAGGTCACGCGCGAGAACCTGCGCGAGGCGATGACCCAGACCCGCGACGTGCCGGTGCTGATGGGCACGGGCTCCATGACCTTTGGCGAAGGCCGGGTGCCGGTCCATGGCAGCGTCGTGATGCGCGTGCGCGACGGCGGCTGGGAAGTGGTCCAGTAACCATGGCCGGATTTTCCGGCACCGAGGCACCGGGCGACACGCCCGGTGCCGATGTTACCTGCGACGTGCTGGTGGTGGGGACAGGGCCGGGCGGCATGGCCGCCACCGCGGCCGCGGCCGCCACCGGGGCCGAGGTCCATGTCATCGAGGCGCTGGACGCCATCGGCGGCAATTCGGTCTGGTCCACCGGCTACATGGCTTTCGTCAACTCCCGTGCCCAGGCCGAGGCCGGGATCAAGGACAGCGCCGAGGCTTTCCTGGAGGATGCCGACCATTCCATCGCTCTGCTCGGCGAGCGCTACCCGATGATCGCCGATCCCGCGCTGATGCGGCTTTTCGCCGAGCACAGCGCCGCCACCTACGACGACCTCATCGCCCGGGGCGTGCGGTTTTCCCGTTTCATCCCGCGCCCCCTGCAGCACCGCACCGACCGGATGCTGGCGGTCGAGGACATGATGGCCTTCCGCCGCGCCTTCGAGCCCGATTTCGCTCGACCCAACGTGACGCTGCACCTGACCACCACCGCCCGGCGGCTGGTGACCGAGGGGGGCCGCGTCACCGGCCTGATCGTCGAGGATGCCACCGGCCGGACCCGCCGCTGGCAGGTGCGTAGGGCGGTGGTCCTGGCCACCGGCGGCTTTCAGGCCAATCCTGAACTCCGCGCGCGGCATGTGCCGGGGTATCTGGCCCGCGCGCCCTATCTCGGCGTCGATACCTGCCGGGGCGACGGGCATCTGATGGCCGGGGCGGTGGGGGCGGACCTCATCAACATGGCGCAGGTGCTGCCGCTCGTCATCGTCTCCTCCTCGCTGGTCGAGGATTGCATCGCCGTCACCCGCGACGGCCGCCGCTTCCATGACGAGGCCGGGCCCTACGAGCGCCGGGTCGAGGCCTTGCAGGCCCAGCCGGGGCGCGAGGCCTGGTACATCATCGACGACGAGACCCTGCGCCGCAAAGGGCAGTTGGTGGCGCAGATGCCCCGGCCGGGTGTCTCGGCGCCCGATCTTGGCACACTCGCGGCGCAGATCGGGGTGGATCCGGCAGGGCTGGCGGCCTCGGTCGCCGGCTGGAACGACTTCCTTGCCGGAGGCGCGATGAAGGACCCCGACTTCGGCCGGGTCGTCTTGCCCGAAGGCCGCCGCCCCATCGCAAAGGGGCCGTTTCATGCCCTGCCCATGGTGGTGGGCTCGAACTTCGTGGCGGGCGGCCTCAGGGTCACGGCGGCGATGCAGGCGGTCGATGTGTTCGGCGCGGCGATCCCCGGGCTTTACGCGGCGGGCGATGCGGTGGGCGGGCTGAACCCGACGGCGGAACTGGGGGGCATGCGGCTTTGCGGCGGCTTCACCCTGGGCCGGATCGCCGGGACCTCGGCCGCGTTGGGCCTGAGCGCCCCGGTCGAGGGGCCACGCTTGCAAGGCGCCCATCTGCCCGGCATGGTGGGTACCAGGGTCGCCTTGCAGAACATCCCGGGTGACGGATCTCAGTAATCGGGCTCGATCACCAGCCGGGCCGACAGCGCGCGCGACGAACAGGGCATGAAGCAATCGTTGCGCGCGCGCTCGGCCGCGGTCAGGAACTGGTCGCGGTGATCGGGCCTGCCGTCGATGACCCGGGTCATGCACATGCCGCAGACCCCTTCGGTGCAGGAATTGGGCACATCGAGCCCCGCCGCCAGCAGCGCGTCCAGCGCCGTCTGGCCCTTGGCCACCGTCACCACCTGGCCGCTGCCCGCCACCTCGATCTCGAAGGCGGAATCGCTGTCGCGTTGTTCGACACTGCCGGAGAAATACTCGGTACGCACCGCCTCCTCGGGCCAGCCAGCCGCCAGCGCCGCGCCTTTCACCCAGTCCAGAAACCCCGAAGGCCCGCAGATATAGACGTGATCTGCCGGCCCCCGTGCCGCGAGCAGGGCCGCCAGCGGCAGGCGCTGGTCCTCGGGGCCGTCATCCAGATGCAGGTGCACCCGGTCGCGGAAGGGCGCTGCCGCCAACCGGTCGGCAAAAGCCATGCGGGCAGCGGACCGCGCGCAGTAATGCAGCGCAAAGGGGGCGCCCTTGGCCGCCAGCGCCTCGGCCATGGCCAGAATCGGCGTGACCCCGATCCCGCCTGCGATCAGCAGCGAATGCCCGGCGCCCGGCGCCAGTTCGAAATGGTTCTTTGGCGGGCCGATCATCAGCCGGTCGCCGGTCGCCACCCGCTCGTGCAGATGTTGCGATCCCCCGCGCGAGGCGGGCTCGCGCAGGACGGCGATCTGATAGCGATCCGTCTCGCCCGGCGCGTTGCACAGCGAATATTGCCGCGCGGGCAGGCCCGGCAGCATCACGTCGATATGGGCGCCCGCGGTGAAAGCGGGCAGCGTGCCGCCGGTGACGGGTACCAGATCGAAGCCCAGAATCCCCTCGGCCTCGCGCCGGATCGCGGCGACCCGCATCTCGAGCACGCTCATCGGAACCTCCCTTTTCCCAACTCCCTGATTGCCAGCTTGCCCAGGACGGAGATATAGTCAAACCGGATATTCTTATGAGTAAATTCTGATTTTCAGATGGAGAGCGGCACGGCCCTGGGGAGGGGGCGTCCATGAAGGCACCGAACTTCACCCTGCGGCAGCTGATGTATTTCGTGGCCGCCGCCAAATACGGCAAGATCGCCAATGCCGCGGTCGAGATCGGGATTTCGCAATCGGCGGTGACGACGGCGATCCTGGATCTGGAGCGCACGCTGGGCTTTCCGCTGCTCGACCGCCACGTCAGCGGCGTGACGCTGACCCATCGCGGCCACCTCTTCCACCAGCACGCCATGAAGGTGCTCGAGGCCGCCGACGAGGCGCAGCGCTGGCCGTTCCAGGCCTCGCTCAACCTGTCAGGCAAGCTCAGGATCGCGGCCACCCATGTTGTCGTCGGCTATTTCCTGCTGCCCTATCTGGGCAAGTTCCTGGCTGCGCATCCGAAGGTCGAGGTCTCGCTGGAGGAACTGACACGGCCGGAATGCGAGGATGCGCTGATCGCAGGCAAGGCCGATCTGGGGATCATCCTGACCTCGAACCTGGGCAATCCCGACGATCTGCAGAAGCGCCCGCTGATCCAGGCGCAGCGGCGGCTCTGGATCTCGAACAACTCGCCCTTGATGGCGGAAAAGTCGGTGCCGCTGGAGCGGCTGAACGGTCTGCCCTACGTCTTCCTGATGGTGGACGAGGGCGAGCGGGTCCTGCGCGAACTGGTCCGCCCCTTCGGATTCGAGCCCAACGTGGTCCTGCGCACCACCTCGATGGAGGCGATGCGCGAATGGATCGGGCTGGGGCTGGGGGTGACCATCGTCGCCGATACGGTTTACCGGCCGTGGTCATTGGAGGGGTTGAAGATCGAGCGCCGCCCGCTTGCCGACCCGATCCCGCCCTTGGAAATCGGCCTCGTCTGGCGCAAGGACCGGCCGATGGACGAGGTAACCGAAGGTTTCGCCAGCTTCCTGCGCCAGTCGGTGCCGGTCAGCGATGGGCTGGACTGAGCCGCCCCAGCCACAGCAGGATCAGGCTGAGGATCGTGGCCCCGGTCAGGACGATCCCGCAGCTGAGGTCATGCTGGGGGCCGATGCCGACAAGGAAGGTGGACAGCGCCCCGCAGGCCATCTGCGCCGCGCCGAACAGCCCCGCCGCCGATCCGGCCAGTTCCGGCACCGCGTCGAGCGAGGCGGAAAGCCCGGTCGGGCTGATGCAGCCCGCGGCGAACATCAGCCCCAGCGTCAGCGCGAAGATCAGCGCCGGTGTCATCATCCCGCTCCAGGCGGCGGCCAGGAACCCGCCCGCCATGGCGATGGCGAAGAGGCCCGCCAGCAGAAAGAACCCGTCGCGTGAGACATGGCCGACCCTGAGCCGCGAGACCCAGGTCCCGGCCAGCGCGCCCAGGAGGATCCCGCCGACATAAAAACCGACCTCACCGCCCGGTACGCCCAGTTGTTCGTGCAGGATGAAGGGCGCGGCGGCGAAATAGCCATAGGTGGTGGTCGAGCCCATCGCACCCCCCAGTGCGATGCAGACGAAGCGGCGGTTGCGGCCCAGCGTGGCGAAGTCGCGGCCCATCTGGCCGAACCTCAGCGGCTTGCGGTGACGCGCTGTCTCGGGCAGGGACCAGAGCGTCGCGGCCAGCGTGCCCAGCGCCAGCAGCCCCAGCACCAGGAAGATCCCTCGCCAGTCGGCATAGGCGGCGACGCCCGCGCCCAGCACCGGGCTGATGGCGGGGCCGATCAGCATGACGGTGTTCAGAAGCGAGATGTCGCGCTGCGAGCCCTCGGGTCCCGCCGCATCCCGGGCGATGGCACGCGCCAGCGCCAGCCCTCCGGCGCCGCCCAGCGCCTGCGTCAGCCGCCCGGCCAGAAGCCAAGGCAGCGAGGGCGCCAGCGCGCAGAGCAGGCAGCCGACCACGAAGATCCCCAGCGCCGCGATCACCGCCGGGCGCCGCCCCAGCGCGTCCGAAACCGGACCATAGCCGATCTGCCCCAGCGCGAGCCCCAGCACATAGAGGGTGAGCGAGAGTTGCACCGCGGCACTGCCGACGCCCAGATCCTCGGCGGCATAGGGCAGGGCGGGGACGAACATATGCATCGCCAGCGTGCCGGTCGAGGCGAGTGCGACCAGCAGGCCCAGCGAGGGCTTTGTCGCGGGGGTCAGGGGGGAAAGGGCCACGGATCCTCCATCCTTGGCGGCCCGCCCAGCCTGCAACCATGCCGCGCGCGCGAAAAGACGAAAATGCGCGGCGGCAATATCGGTTTTTCAGATCGCGCCTCAGCGCATCAGCACCACCGGCACCTTGCACGACCGGATCATCGCCGTGGTGGTCGAGCCGATGATCAGGCTGCGGATCCGGCTGTGGCCATAGGCGCCCATGACCAGCATGTCGAAGCCCTCGTCCTCGACAATCGCGGCCAGCGCGGTTTCGGGCTGGCCGGGCCGGACCGAAGCCTCGGCGGCGATCCCGGCCTTGCGCAGCATCGCGGTCGTATCCTCCAGCCCGTTGGTGATGTCGGGCGTGGCATGGCCCAGCGTCACGACATGCACCTCGAGCCCCTGAAACACCGCGCTCTGGGCGATGTGGTCGATGGCCTTCATCGCCGAAACGCCGCCGTCATAGGCCACCAGAACCTTCTTGATCGACCGGAAGGCGCGCGAGGCCACGAAGATCGGCCGGCGGCTGGCGCGCACGATCCGCTCCAGGTTCGAACCGAGGTGCCCCTTGGCGAAATCCGCCGCCTCGCCGCGCTTGCCGATCAGGACCACGCGGGCCTCGGCCTCGACCTCGGCCAGCGTGTCGACGATATCGCCCTGCCTGAGGCGCGTCGTCACCTCGGCCACGCCGGCAGTTTCCAGCAGCGCCCGGGCGTCGTCCAGGATCGCCCTGCCGCGGTGGCCGATCAGCTTGGCGCGCTGGGCGTCAAGGTCGGCCAGCTCCTGCAACAGCGCGCTGCGGGCGCCCAGGGCGATGGTGCCGGACCGGTCCTGCGTCTGCGAGGCCTCGCGCCGGCCCAGCACATGCACCACCTCGACCGGCTCGCCCGTCAGGCCGGAAATCCAGGCGGCATGGTCGCAGACCGAGGCGGAATAGATCGACCCGTCCACCAAAGCGACGATTTTATGCTGCGCTCTGTTCATGTTCCGTCCCTCAATGCGCCATCAGCGCGTCGCCCGCGCCGGGCTTGTCGTGCACGGCAAGCCGGTCGACGATGGTTTCCGATGCCTTGTTCATGCCGACGATCTCCACCTCGGCCCCGTCGCGACGGAATTTCAGCACCGCCATGTCCAGCGCCTGAACCGAGGAAATATCCCAGATATGCGCCGCACTGACGTCAATGACCACCCGCTCCGGCGCCTCGCCGAAGTCGAAAGCGGCCATGAAATCCTCGACCGAACCGTAAAAGAGCTGCCCTTCCACACGATACACCCTTTCGCGCCCATCGGGCGAGACGGTCGAGGTCACCTTGAAGAGCTGGGCGATCTTGGCGGCAAAGAAGATGCCCGACAGCAGCACGCCCACCAGCACGCCGATGGCCAGGTTATGCGTCCAGACCACGGCCACCACCGTCGCCAGCATGACGACCGAGGACGACCGCGGATGCGTGCGCAGGTTCCTGATCGAGGACCACGAGAAGGTGCCGATGGACACCATGATCATGATCGCCACCAGCGCCGGCATCGGGATCTTCGCCACCCATTCGCCCAGAAACACCACGAGGATCAGCAGCACCGTTCCGGCGGTGAAGGACGACAGCCGCCCCCGGCCGCCCGATTTCACGTTGATCATGCTCTGCCCGATCATCGCGCAGCCCGCCATGCCACCGATGAAGCCAGTCGCGGTATTGGCGATGCCCTGGCCGATGCATTCCTGATTGCGGTCGGTGCGGGTGTCGGTCAGCTCGTCCACCAGGTTCTGGGTCATCAGGCTTTCCAGCAGCCCGACCACCGCCACGGCGACGGCATAGGGCAGGATGATGCGCAGCGTCTCCAGCGTCAGCGGGATGTCGGGGATCAGGAAGACCGGCAGCGTGTCGGGCAATTCGCCCATGTCGCCGACGGTGCGCACGTCCCATTGGAAGATCAGCGTCAGCGCGGTCAGCACGACGATCGTGATCAGGGGCGAGGGCACGGTGCGGGTGATGCGCGGGAACAGGTAGATGATCGCCAGCCCCGCCGCGACCATGGCATAGGTGGTCCAGGTGACGCGGGTCGGGTCCAGTTCCGGCAGCTGCGCCATGAAGATCAGGATCGCCAGCGCGTTGACAAAGCCGGTCATCACCGATTTCGAGACATAGCGCATGACGAAGCCCAGCCGCAGCAGGCCGATGCCGATCTGGATCAGCCCGGCCAGCACCGTGGCGGCCAGCAGATATTGCAGCCCGTGGTCGCGCACCAGCGTCACCATCAGCACCGCCGTCGCCGCCGTCGCGGCCGAGATCATGCCGGGCCGTCCCCCGGAGATCGCCGTCAGCACGGCGATGGAAAAGCTGGCGTAAAGCCCGACCTTGGGGGCCACGCCCGCGATGAGGGAAAAGGCGATGGCCTCGGGGATCAGGGCCAGCGCCACCACCAGCCCGGACAGAAGGTCGGGGCGGATGTTGCCGAACCACTGCGCGCGGTAGGCGTCGAGAGAGATCATGTCGTCATCCAGTCGGCCCGGTCGGGCCGTTGGTCCAAAACGGGGTTTGGTCTGGTTGTCCGGCGGATCGGCGGCCGGAAGAGCCAGCCGGGACTTGCACCCGGCTCCGTGTTCGCTGGCCCCCGGTTACGGCGATCCGGCGCCGATGCCAAGCCTTAAGGCCCCGGCAGGGGCTGCCAGGGTGGCGATTGGCGGATTTTCCGGCAGTGCCGGGTTCAGCCGAGGCTTTGCAGCAGCGCGCGCGAGGGGGTGCCGGTTACGGGCAGGCCGCGGCTCTGCTGATAGGCGCGGATCGCGGCCTCGGTGTTGCGGCCGATCACCCCGTCCGAGCCCTGCGTGTCAAAGCCCCGGGCCGTCAGACGCTGTTGCAGGGCGATGCGGTCGGCGCGGGTAAGGCCGTTCTCGTCGGGCGGGAAGGGGCTGCGCAGGGGGCCCGCACCGCCGATCCGGTCGGCCAGATGCCCGACCCCCAGCGCATAGGCGTCGGAGGGGTTGTAGCGCTTGATCACCCGGAAGTTCGAGGTCACGTCAAAGCGCGGCCCGCCCGCCTGCGGTTGCAGCACCGTGCCGCTGGCCGAGCCGCTCAGCAGTTCGCGCCCCCAGGGCAGGCCCCGGGTCCAGCCGTGGCGCCGCAGATAGGTTGCGGTCGTGGCCAGCGCGTCCGAGGGATCCTCGGACCAGATGTCGCGCCGCCCGTCGCCGGTGAAATCGACGGCGTATTCCTGAAACACCGTCGGCATGCATTGCGTGTGCCCCATGGCCCCTGCCCAGCTTCCGGTCATGCGGCTGGCCGGGATGTCGCCATTCTGCACGATTCTCAGCGCCGCGATCAACTCGCGCTCGAAATAGCGGCCGCGCCGGCCCTCGAAGGCCAGCGTCGAGGTCGCCGAGATCACCGGGATCAGGCCCTGACGCTCGCCGTAATAGCTTTCCAGCCCCCAGATCGCCGTGACGATCTTCGCATCGACGCCGGTGTCGGCCTCGATCGCCTCCAGCGTGCGGCGGTGGCGGGCGAAGGCGGCGCGGCCCTTCTCGACCCGCTCGTCCGAGGCGGCGATGGAGAGGTAATCCTCCAGCGAGCGGCGGAATTCGGTCTGGTTCTGGTCGCGGGTGACCACGCCCGGCAGGAAACCCGCGCCCCGGAAAGCGGTGTTCAGCGTCTGGCGGGTGATGCCCGCAGCCTCGGCCCGGCTGCGGAAGGCCTCGACCCAGGCGTCATAATCGCGGTTCGAGGCCGGCAGCAGGTCGGGCGGCAATTCATCGGGGCTCGCGCTGCTGGCCCGCGAGGGCAGGCTGCGCGAACAGGCGCTCAGGCCGAGGGCGAAAAGCCCGGCCCCGAATAGGCGTCGATTGATCGGCATCGGCTGCTCACCTCCCGGTCTTGTTTTGCGCCATGGTGCCGCGAACGGCCCCCGGGCACAATGGCCGAGTGCCCGGGCCTGCGCCCGGGCGGCGGGTCTGCGCCGGTTGCGCGCCTCCGTAAAAGCGCCGCAATTTCTGTCGAGACTTCGGGCATGGCACCGCGAAACCTTCCGCCCTGGGCGCTGTCGCGCCGTCGAAAACAGCGTCTGCGCCTGCTGCGGCGGGGGCTGATGGTGGTGCTGTTGGTCGCTGCGGGGCTGACGCCTCTGGCCTTGTCGCCCGCGGCCCGCGATGGCCTTCCGCAGGGCGGGCGCCTGCCGCGCGTCCTGAACGGCGGGCAGGCCTGGGGCGGGTTCGAGGCGCCGCCTTCCGCCACGCCACCCTCTGCCACCTCCGCGACCGCCCGCACACTCGGCCCCGCCGCCGTGACCCATGTCCGGGACGGCGACACGATCGAACTGGGCGCCGCCGCCTTGCGCCTTGCCACGCTCGATTGCGCCGAGCAGGGCACGGCCGAGGGCGCGCGGGCCAAGGCGCGGATGGAGGCCCTCGTGCGGGGCGCGCGGCTCACCTGCCGCCTGACGGGCGAGACCTCCCACGACCGGCAGATCGCCAGTTGTCAGTTGCCCGGGGGGCGCGATCTCGCAGCGGCGATGATCGCGGACGGCACCTGCCGCGCCCGCCTCTAGCCGCCCTCAGCCCCCCTGCACCAGCGCCAGCGCCCGGATGGGCGAGCCGGTGCCGTGCTCGATCTTCAGGGGCGCCACCATCAGGATCGCGCCCTTGGGCGGCAGCTGGTCGAGGTTGCAGAGGCTCGCAAGACCGAAGCAATTGTCGCGGTGCAGGAAGTTATGCGCGGGATAGGGCGGGCTGAATTTCCCGGCCATCCCGGCATCCGTGCCCACGCATTGCGTGCCCCAGCCGACGATTCCCTTGGACAGCAGGTAATCCATGCAATCGGTCGAGGGACCGGGCGTATGCGCGCCGTCGCCGTGGGGGCCCTGATCCATGTTCAGGAAGAGTTCCGCATCATGCATGCGCTTGTCCCAATCAGTCCGCATGACGACCCATTCGCCCGGCCCGATCTCGCCATGCTGGGCCTCCCATTCCTTGACCCGCTGGGCGGTCAGCAGGAAATCGGGGTCGGCCGCGGCCTCGGCCGAGCAGTCGATGACATTGAGGGGCGCCATCAGGCGCTGCACGTCCAGCGTGTCGGTGGCGCCGTCGGGGTAATCCTTGCCGGTGAGCCAATGGTGCGGCGCGTCGAAATGGGTGCCGGAATGCTCGCCCAGTTCCAGCCAGTTCCAGGCCCAATAGGGCCCGTCGATGTCGTAATTGCTGATCTTGTGGATCTTCACCTGCGGGGTGTTGCGGGCGATCTCCTCGGGCAGGCGCAGAAGCGGCGTGTCGGGACCCAGCACCGCCGTGCAATCGACGATCCGCACCGCACCGGTCAACAGGGCCTCACCCAGCCCGCCCAGAAGATTGTCCATCGCCTTGCCCTTCCGTTCCAGATTGATACCCTGGCCCGCGAAACGGGCCTGGCGGCGGTCCATGGTGCGTTTGGTGATGTCGAAGACCGTCTCGATGGCGCTTTCCTCGGTAACGATCCCGGGCGAAAGCCGCAGGATCGTGTCGCGGAAATCGACGGAATAGCCCTCGACCCCCAAGGCGCCCACCACCGCCGCCGCCTCGGCCCGCGACGGCATGCGCAGCATCGCCGCGCCGCCCCGGCGTTCGGCCTCACGCGGGGAGAGGAGGGGCAGGCCCAAAGCGTCGGCATGGCCGATGATCTGGTCGACCATCGACCGGTTGCGGGCAGCGATGGCGCCCTGATCCTGCGCGGTGAACCACTGGATGGCGGGCAGCGAGGCGATGGCCGCCACCGATCCCGGCGTGCCGCTGTCGAAGCGGCGCACGTCGGGGGCATACTGAAACTTGTCGAGATCCCAGGAGAACGGGTTGTTCTGACTGAACCAGCCGCGCGCCTCGGGCTGCAACTCGGCCACCAGCCCCTTGTCGACATAGAGGATCCCGGCGCCCGGCGTGCCGCAGAGCCATTTGAGGCTGGTCGAGACGACGAAATCGACCCGTGGCTCGGTCACGTCGAAGGGCAGAAGCCCCGCCGCCTGGGTGATGTCGGCAACCATCAGGCTGCCCATGGCCCGGCCATGCGCGACCAGCGCCGGGTAATCCATTCGCGCCGAGGCGGTGGAGGTGACCCAGGTCAGCAGCGACAAGGCGACATCCCGGTCCCACTGCGCGATGAAATCCTCGGTCTCGACCCAGGCCTTGCCCTCGGAGCGGGGCACGGTGACCAGCGTGAAGCCGATCTTCGGCGCCAGCCCCGCCAGCATGAAATGCAGGGACGGGAAGCAATCGGCGCCAACCAGCACCTTCTTGCCCTTGAGCCAACCCTCGGGCAGGGCGCGCATCAGCTTGTGCATGCCCTCGGTCACGTTGTCGACATGGGTGATCGAGCCCTTCGGCGCCTTGATCAGCCGCCCCCAGGCGTCGAGGTATTCCTGCCGCTTCCTCAGCACATAGCCCCATTGCCGGTCGTCGGGCGCCGCCCAGATGGCCGCGAAATCGGCCATCGCCCGGGCCATGTCCTCGTCCTTGCCGGGATAGATGCCGATGGAGTGATAGAGGAAATATCCGGCGGCCTTGGTGTTGCGGCGCATGCCTTGTCCTTTTCGTCAGAATCCGAGGGCCGCGGGCAGCCAGAGGCTGAAACCCGGAACAGCCGCGATGAGGCCCAGCCCCGCCAGATTGACCAGCAGGAAGGGCGTGTTGGCTTTGATCAGCGTGCCGAGGCCGCAGCCGGCGATGCGTTCCGCCGCGAAGAGGCAGACACCCAGTGGCGGGGTCAGCAGGCCGATGTTCAGGTTGAGGATGGCGATCACGCCGAAATGCAGCGGGTCGATACCGGCGTGGACGGCGGCGGCCGACAGGATCGGGCCGAAGAGGATGATGACCGTGGTCGGGTCGATGAACATCCCCAGCACCAGGAGGATGGCGTTGAAGACCAGCAGCGTGCCCAGATAGCTCATCTCCCAGCCGCCGATCCAGCCCGCGACCATGCGCGGCACATTCTCCATGCCCATGACCCAGGAAAAGGCGGCGCCGCAGCCGACGATGATCAGCAGCTGGCCGGAGAAGAGGGCCGAGCGCTGGAAGACCTCGCCCAGCATGCCCAGCCGCAGGCTGCGGTAGACCAGCGTGGCGACGACCAGCGCGTAACCGGCGGCGACGGCCCCGGCCTCGGTCGGGGTCATCAGCCCGCCCATCAGTCCCGCCAGGATGATCACCGGGATCATCAGGGGCACCAGCGCCTGCCCGGTGGCGCGGATCGCCACGGCGGGGCTGCGGTCCATCTCGACCCGCGGGAAATTGTGGCGGCGGGCCTGCACCGCGACCAGCAGCATCTGCACCAGCCCGATCAGCAGGCCCGGGATCAGCGTCGCGGCCATCAGCGCGCCGATGGAAAGCCCGGTCATCGAGCCATAGATGACCGCGACCAGCGAGGGCGGCACCATCGGCCCGATGATCGACGACGACGCCGTGACGGCCGCGGCATAGGCGGGGCTGTAGCCCTGTTTCACCATCGCCGGGATAAAGACCCGCCCCAGCGCGGCGATATCGCCCAGGGCCACGCCGGTGATGCCGGAAAACAGGATCGAGGCGCCGATATTCACCTGCGCCAGCCCGCCTCGCATCCAGCCGAAGAGGACATTGGCGAAATGGATCAGCCGGTCGGTGATCTTGCCCGCATTGACCAGTTCCCCGGCCAGGATGAAGAGCGGAATGGCCATCAGCACGAAGACATCCATGCCCTGCCAGATCCGCTCGGCGGCGATGGGCAGGAAGCGCCATTGCCCGCCATAGGCGACCCAGGCCAGCATCGAGGTCAGCAGCGACCAGGCGACCGGCAGGCCCAGCAGCATCAGCAGCAGGAAGCTGCCCAGAAGCACCATCAATGTGTCGGTCATGCCGGGTTCCTCCGCTCGAAAAGCCGGGCCAGCGCCAGGATCGCGGCCAGGCCGAAGGCCACCGGCATCGCGGTATAGGGCCAGGACAGCGGGATCCGCAGCCCGTCGCTGCGCTGGCCGGCGGCGAAGGACACGATGTCCAGCCCCTGCCAGAAGATCACCAGGCAGATGCCCAGCGTCAGCGCATCGAGCAGAGCCTCCAGCGCCCGGCCAAGGATCGGCGCCGCCGAGCCCAGCGCGAGGGGGATGAAATCCACGCGGATATGGCTGCCTTCCCGCACCGCGACGGCGGTGGCCAGCAGCGCCATCCAGACCATGGCATAGCGTGCCAGTTCCTCGGCGAAGGCCGGCACGCCCAGCGCGGTATAACGCAGGGCCACCTGCGCCAGCATCAGCAGGAACAGCCCGGCGAGGCAGAGGGCCGCGACGATGCGCAGCCCCCTGTCCAGGGCGCCGACGAGGGAGGCCAGCGCCCGCATCGTCACTCGGCCGCCGCGACCGCAGCCAGCGCGGCGTCGATCAGGTCGGGATGGTCGACGTTGCCCCGCAGCCATTCGATGGCCGCGGGCTGCATGACCTGCCGGAAGGCATCGCGCTGCTCGTCGGTCATGCGGACCACCGTGACGCCGGCCTCTTCGGCCCGGGCGATGGCCGAGGCCTCGACCGCGCGCGAGGTCTCGCGGTTATAGGCGATGGCGACCGCGGCGGCATCCAGGATCACCTGCTGGTTTTCCGGCGTGAGACCCGAGAAGAAGGCATCCGAGATGCCCAGCGGCCCGAAGGCGTAGACATGGCCGGTCATCATCAGATGCGATTGCACCTCATAAAGCCGGATCAGGTTGAAGGTGGAGACCGCGTTGTCCTGCCCGTCCACGACCCCGGTGCTGAGCGCGGTGTAGAGTTCGCCAAAGGCGACCGGGCTGGCCGAGGCGCCCATCGCCTCGACCGGGATGGTCGCCAGCGGGCCCAGGACCCGCAGCTTCAACCCTTCCATGTCGGCCGGGGTCTCGATCAGGCGGCTGGCGCTGAAATGCTTGAAGCCGCCCGATTCCCACCAGCCCAGCACGCGGATGCCGGTGGCCTCGCGGATATCCTCGGCCATCTGGGTGCCGAAGGGGCCGTCGAAGACTTGCCAGGCCACCTGCTCGGTGGGGAAGAGATAGGGCATGTTCAGGACCATGATGTCCGAATAGATCGAGGCGTAATTGCCATCCGCCGCGTCGGTCATCTCGATCACGCCCCGGCGCATCTGGGCCAGCCGGTCATTCGGATTCCCCAGCGCGCCGCCATAGACGATGTTGACGCTCATGTCCGAGTTCGCTTCGACCTCGGCGGCGAAGGTCCGGTACATGCCGTTCACGAAGTCGAAACCCTCGATGGTTTCGGGCAGCGACAGGCCGATGGTGATGGTCTGCGCCGCGGCGGGCAGGGACAGCCCGGCCGCGACGATCAGCGCGGCGAGGGAGGGGACGAACGGTTTCATGGCAGTTCCTCTGTTGGGGGGCGGGGAGGGGTCAGCGGGTATAGGCGCGCTGCGCGCGCCGTTCGAGCCGGCCGGTCAGCCGGACGAGGGGCCACAGGATCGCGACATAGATCAGCGCCGCCCCGATCAGGGGCGAGGGATTGGCAAAGAGCGCCTGCGCGTCCGTCGCCTGTTTCAGCAGGTCCGACAGCGCCACGACCGAGGCCAGCGCCGTATCCTTGATCACCGAGACGCAGTTCGAGGCATGGGGCGGGATGACGATGCGGATCGCCTGCGGCAGGATCACCTTGCGCATCGTGACCCAAAAGCCGAGGCCGAGGGCCGAGGCGGCTTCGAACTGGCCCTTGGGCGTGGCCTCGATCCCGGCGCGCACCACTTCGGCAGTGAAGGCGGCCAGCACCATGGTCAGCGCCGCGGCGGCGGCCGCAAAGGACGAGAGCGTGATCCCGGCGAAGGGCAGCGCGTAATACAGCAGGATCAAGAGCACCAGCACCGGGATGGCGCGCACGAGATCGGTGTAGAGCACCGCCAGCAGCCGCAGCGGTTTCGGGGCATAGAGCCGGGTGATGGCGATCATCGCCCCCAGCACCGAGCCCAGCACGATGGCCGTGATCCCCAGGCTGACCGTGTACCATAGGCCGCGCAGCAGCATGGGCAGCGCGCGCTCAAGGACGCTCAGGTTGAAGAAGATATCGACCGCGCTCATGCCGTTCCTCCGCTGGTGTCAGCCGGGGGGCGACAAGCCCCCCGGGAAGGCGTCTCAGTAATTGCCCGGGGTCGGGATCGGCAGCGGCGTCACGGTCAGGCTGCCCTCGGCCGGGGCCACGCCCATCCAGCGCTCGTAGATCGCGGCCATGGTGCCGTCCTCCTTCATCGCGCTGATCGCGTCGTTGACCGCTTCCAGCAGCGGCGAATCCTTGGGCATCATCATGGCGAAGCGCTCGCCGGTGACGATCTCGGCGGTGACCTCCAGCCCGGTCATCTGCTGGAAGGCATAGCGCAGGCCCACCACATCGTTGACCACGGCATCGACGCGGCCGGCCATCAGATCGGTCAGCATGTTGGCCGTGGTGTCGTAGCTGTTGTTCGCGGCAAAGCCGATCTCGGCCGCGCGTTCGTTCAGCCAGGCCTCGGGGAACGAGGTGGCGATGGTGCCGATCCGGCGCCCGCGCAGATCCTCGAGGCTGTCAATGTCGCTGCCCGCCCGCACGCCGATTCCCATCGCGCCCTCGACATAGGGCTGGGTGAAGCTTTGCGATTCAAGGCGTTCCTCGGTGATGGTCAGGGACGAGATGACGGCATCGACGCGGCCCGAGGCGGTGGCGACGAAAAGCGCGCGGAAATCGTAGCCCTCGATCTCGGCGGTGCGGCCGATGCGGCGGGCGATCTCGGTGACGATATCGACCTCGAAACCTTCGAAGACGCCCTCGGCGTTGCGGTTCTCCCAGGGCGGGTTGGCCGGGTAGGAGCCGACACGCAGGACATCCTGCGCGAGCGAAGGCAGGGCGGAAAGCGCCAGCGCAAGGCCGGTCGCGGCGCCAAGGATCAGGCGGCGGTGACGATTCATCAGGTTTTCTCCCCGTTGGTGGTGGCCGCGGCGTATCGGGCGGCCGGTTGATCCGGGCGGATGTTTCCGTTCACCGGAGTGTTTCAGGCGCGAGGCCCCGGGCCGGCAGATCGGTGATCAGCATGTGGCCGGGGGCATGGGTGATGGCGAGATCGGGCGCGGCATGGGCGATGGCCCGTTCGAGCGAGACGCCACAGGCCCAGAAGACCGGCACCTCGCCCGGGCGGATATCGGTCAGGCCGATCCCGTCGATGGGGCGGGTCAGATCCACGCCGATGACCGCAGGATCGCCCACATGCACCGGGGCGCCATGCGATTGCGGATGCGCGCGGGTCACCGCCTCGGCCAGCGCGACCTGGCCGGCCGGCACCGCGCGCATGGAGACCACGAGCCGGCCGCCGAAGGGACCCGAGGGGGTGAGCGGCAGGTCGGTGTCGAAGGCCGAACAGGTCAGCCCCGGCGCGTGGCAGCGCAGCGCGACACCCGCCGCCACCAGATCGGCCTCGAAACTCAGCGAGCAGCCGATGGCGAAGGGGGTGAGATCGGCGCGCCAGAGGTCAGTGATGTCGGTGGGCATCGCCACCGGCGCGCCGTGGTGGAACACCCGGTAGCGGGGCAGGTCGGTGCGCAGGTCGATGTCCTGGCCCAGCTCGGGCAGCGAGGGATCGCCGGCGCGACCCCGGGCCAGCAGCGGGAAGGCGGCGGGATTGGCCTTCAGGAAGGCCTCGAAATCATCGGCGAGGGCGGCGGGGATCAGCGCCAGATTGGCCTGCGCCAGCCCCGGCACCATCGAGCCGGTCGGCCCGCTCAGACGCCCCGCCCGCGCTTCTAGCCTGAGGGCGCGGCCTGTCGTCATGCGCCGGTCCCCGCGAAGGCGGTTTCGAGCTGTGCCTTGATCAGCAGGATCTCGGTCTCGTGGGTGATGCAGGTGCGCGCCCAGCGGTCGTCGGGGCTGCCTGCCGCCCGCAGCGCCTGCAACGCGATCTGGCAGCATTCGGCGGGATGGCCCAGATCGGGGCCGGGCGTCACGCGGATATAGATGCGGGGTGTCCGGGCCGTAAGGCTGCCGACGCCGAAATCAATGATGCCCAGCGCCGGGACCGGCCGGATATCGACATGCGCCGCGCTGCCGTCAAAGAGCGAGGTGCCGCGATAGATCCCCTCGGCGACCTCGGTCAGGTCCATCGACCCCAGCGACCAGCCGCCGACGAAAGCGGGGTCGGACAGAAGCCCGAAAGCGAAGTCTGCCGGAACCTCGGCCAGCGTGGCCGTCATATGGGCGAGGTCCGGGATGGGCATGGCGGCTCCTGTCTGCATCTGGGGTCGAGGATGGCAAACAGTATGCAATTGTCAATCCATTTCTTTTAAGATTAAAATTGTTCCGCGCGATATGCCGAGTTTTGCGCGAATTTTGCGTGACACTGGCGATGTCTTGGATAGATTCAGTATACTGTTTGTCGTCGCCGATGATCGAAAGGCCGCCCATGTCCCGTTCCAGCCAGCGCCCCAGCCATCGGCAGCGAATCCACGATTCGATCCGCACCCGGATCCTGACCGGCAAGATCGGCGCCGCCGACCGGCTGGTCGATACCGCCATCGCCGCCGAGATGGGCGTCTCGCGCATGCCGGTGCGCGAGGCGCTGATGCAGCTGGTGAGCGAGGGCTATCTGGAGGGCACGACGCGCGGCTATTCGCTGCCGAACTTCAGCCATGAGAAGATCATGCAGATTTTCGTTCTGCGCCGCCTGCTGGAACCCCATGCCGCCGCCAGCGCCGCCCAGGCCTGCACCGAGGCACATGTGGCGCGGATGCGGGCGGCGGTGGACGAGGCGATGGGCACGCTGGAGAAGGACGATTTCGAGACCTTCTACCGGGCCTCGGAAGTGTTCCGGAACACCTGGCTCTCGGCTGTGCCCAACGCAGAGCTAGGCGCGGCGATCCAGCGGCTGTCGGGGCAGGTGCAGGCGGTGCGGCTGGCCACGATGCGCGACGCCGAGGCGCATCGCACCATCATCGCCGGGCAGCGCGACCTGCTCGCCGCCTTCGCCGCCCGCGACGCTTTGGCCGCCGAGGCGCGGATCCTGCGCTTCGTGCTGGAGGGGGAGGGGAGCTACCTGCGGCTGCGGGCGGGCTGAGGGGTTTCACCCTCGTGCCTCGGGCGACCAAGGCGGGGGGCTGCTCGCCCCCCGCACCCCCTCGCCAAAGGGGGGCACGCCCCCCTTTGGAAACCCCGTGGATATTTGCAGCGCAAAGATGGGGGGCTGGAGGTCGGCGTCAGGGTGGGTGTTTTGCGGCGTTGCACAAGCTCCGCCATTGAAAACGGGCCCGCGAGGGGCCCGGTTTCGTGATGCGCGGGGGAATGACCTCAGCGTTCGCCCCAGATCGCCTCGGCGGTGCTGACCACCAGCTCCAGCTTGCGCTTCTCGTCATCCTCGGTGATCGCATTGCCATGCTCGGTCGAGGCGAAGCCGCATTGCGGCGCGATGCCCAGCTGGTCGAGATCCACGTAGTTCGATGCCTCGTCGAATTTGGCCTTCAGCCAGTCGGGGCTTTCCAGCGTGCCGGTCTTCGTCGTGATGAACCCGGCCATGACCCGCTTGTGCCCCTTCGGCAGCAGCTTCAGCGGCTCGAGCCCGCCCGCGCGTTCAGTGTCGTATTCCATGAAATAGACATCGACCGAGGTGCGGTTGAAGATCGCGTCGGCGGCAAGGTCATAGCCGCCTTCCGCCACATGCGACGAGCGGAAATTGCCCCGGCACATGTGCATGCCGATCACCATATCCTCGGGCCGGTCCTTGATCGCCTCTTCCAGCATCCAGGCATAGGTATCGACCAGCTTGTCGGGGTCCTGGCCTTTGGCCCGGCGCATCTCGCGCTGCCTGGGGTCCGAGAGATAGGCGAAGAAGATGTCGTCGAGCTGCAGATAGCGGCACCCCGCGTCGTAGAAGGCCTGCACGGCCTTCTTGTAGGTCCGGGCGATGTCCTGAACCATCAGCTCGGGATCGCGGTAGGGGGCATAGTCGATATTCTCGGGCTCCATGCGGAAATGGCAGGCCGAGGGGCCGGGGATCGAGATCTTGGCCACGCCGTCCGAAGGGCTGACCAGCCCCTGCAGATAGGTGAAATGGCGCAGCATCGGGTGATCGGCCGGGAAATCCAGCGGGCCGGTCAGATGCGGCTCGATGGGCGGCGTCTTGTGCTCGGTCTTGAAATCCAGCGATTTCGTCGCGGCTTTCATGTCCAGCCCGGTCAGCATGCCCATGAAATCGTAATGCCAGAAGGCCCGCCGCGCCTCGCCATCGGTGAAGACCTTGAGGCCGGTGGCGCGCTGCAGCTCGACCAGCTCGCGGATGCCCGCATCCTCGATGGCGGCCAGTTCCTCGGCCGGGAGATTTGCGTGGCGCGCGGCCTGGATGGCGGCCGGGCGCAGCAGCGAGCCGACGTGATCGGCGCGATGGGGGGCCCGGCGCCGGGGGGTGTTGGTGTCGATCATGATCTAGCCTTTCGGGGGCACGCGGGGGCGGGCCCGGGATGGCGGCAAAATCATGCAGCCGAGTTGCCAGGTCAACATGAGCGGAACAGCATAATTCTCATGACCATCATGAGGATGGTGTCATGTTCGCTGCCCGCAGCAGCGCGAGGAAATTCTCTGCCGCGCGGCTGCGGTGGCGCGGGCGGTGGCTGATGGCGGTGAAATGGCGGGCGGGGAAGGCGGCCGGCCCCTCGAAGACCCGGCCCCGGGCGCAATGGGGGGCGGCGGCGAGGTCGGAAAGCACGCTGGCCCCGCGCCCGGTCTCGATGGCGGCGATGCAGGCCTCGTTCGAGGGCAGTTCCAACAGCGGCGCCACCGGCCCGATGCCCAGCGCGGCCAGCGCCTCGTCCACCGTCGCCCTTGTGCCCGAGCCCGGCTCGCGCAGGACCCAATCCGCGCCCGCCAGATCGTCCGGCCCCAGCCGCCGGCGCCCGCGCCAGGGGTGGTCCCGGCCCACCAGCAGCACCAGCCGGTCGCCGCCGACGATCTCGGCCGCCAGGTCCGAACCCTCGACCCGCCCCTCGACCAGCCCCAGATCGGCCTCGCCCGCCCGCACCGCCGCCAGGACCGAGGCGGTGTTGCCCTGCCGGAAATCCAGCGCCACGCGGGGGTGGCGGGTCTGGAAGGCGATGAGGTGCCGGGGCAGGAAATAGCTGGCCACCGTCTGGCTGGCCTGAAGCCTGAGGCTGCCGACCTCGCCACCCCGGACATCGGCCAGCCAGGCCTCGGCCTCGCGCGCCTTGGCGGTCAGCGCCTCGGCCCGGGGCAGGAAGAGCCGCCCGGCCTCGTTGAGCGCGATCCCGCGCCCCACCCGGTCGAAGAGCGGCACGCCATGCTGCGCTTCCAGCGCCTGCACCGCCGCGCTGACCGCCGATTGCGTCAGGTTCAGCACCTCGGCGGCGCGGGTGACATGCTCCAGCCGCGCCACGGCCAGGAAGATGCGGAGTTGTTCCAGCGTCATTGATCACCATGTCCGATTATTTTGTCAAAAATAATCGGTTGGAGTGCTGAGAGGCAAGCCGCTAAAGCCCGAGGATCGACGAAGGAGAGCCCATGTCCACCCTTGCTCCCAGTTTCCGCACGACCCTGGGCGCGCTGGTGCCCGGCCTCCTGCTGGTGGGCATCGTCACCGCCGCCGCCTTTCAGGCGCGCGAATTGCCGGGGCTGTCGGGGCTGAGCCCGGTCATTCTGGCGATCCTTCTGGGCATGGCCTGTGCCAATCTGGTCGGCGTCTCCGACCCCTGCCGCCCGGGCGTCGCCTTCGCCGGGCGGCAGGTGATGCGGGCGGCGGTGGCGCTCTTGGGGGCGCAGATCACGCTGGCGGACCTGCTGTCCTTCGGCTGGCAGGGGCTGGTGGCTGTGCTGGCCGCCGTCGCGGTGACGCTGCCGGTCAGCCACTGGATCGGCCGCCGTCTGGGCGTGGCGCCGGACCTGTCGATCCTCATCGCCACCGGCAGCGCGGTCTGCGGCGCCTCGGCCATCGCCGGGGCCAATTCGGTGATCCGCGCGCGGGAGGATCACGTCAGCTACGCCGTCGCGGTCATCACGCTCTTGGGCACGATCGGGCTGTTCGCCGTGCCGCTCGTGGGGGATCTGCTGGGCCTCAGCCCGTTGCAGGCCGGGATCTGGGCGGGGCTCTCGCTGCATGAGGTGGCGCAGGCCGTGGGCGCGGGTTTCGCGGCGGGCGAGGCTTCGGGCCAGGCGGCGGTGGCGATGAAGCTGGGACGGGTGCTGCTGCTGGCGGGGGTGGTCTTCGCGCTGGCCCGGCTCTGGCGCCGCACCCCCGCCCCGGGCGAGCGCAAGCCCCGCGCCGTGCCGGAATTTCTGCTGGTCTTCCTGGGCCTTGCCGCGCTCAATTCCGCGGGCCTCCTGCCCGGGGCCCTGCGCGACCTCGCGGCGCTTGCCACGCCCCTGATGCTGGCGGCCTCGCTGGCGGCGCTGGGCATGGGGACGCGCTTCGCCAGCCTGCGGGCGCTGGGTGCCGCGCCGCTGTGGCAGGGGGCCGCGACCTATGTGGTGATCGCCACGCTGGGGCTGGGGGCGGCGCTGCTGATCGGCTGAGCGGGGCTCAGAATTCGACTTCCAGCTCGGGCATCTCGTCGGGTTCGGCCAGCGCCCCCTCGGTCCATTCAACCATCAGATCCCAGCCCAGCACGGCCTCGACATAGGCCTGAAGCTGCGGGTCCAGATCGACCGAATAGGTGCGGAACCGCGTGCAGACCGGGGCATACATCGCATCGGCGACGGTCGGCCGCGCCCCGAACAGGAAGGGCCCGGGCGAGGTCTGCAGGCATTGATGCCAGATCTCCTTGACCCGCTCGATATCCGGCCGCGCGCCCGAGAAGATCTTGAACGCCTTATGCCGGGCCTTCAGGTTCATCGGCAGCGCCGAGCGCAGATTGTAGAATCCCGAATGCATCTCGCCCGAGATCGCCCGGCAGAGCGCGCGCTGGGTCACGTCGGCGGGATAGAGCCCTGCCTCGGGGAAGGTCTCGTGCAGGTATTCGGCGATGGCCAGCGTGTCCCAGACCGCCATCGTCCCGCGTTCCAGCCGCGGCACCCGGACCGAGGGCGAGAGCAGCAGCAACTCCTGCCGGTTGGCGGCGCTGTCAGGGTCGACATGCGCCTCGTCAAACTCGATTCCGGCCATCTTGCACAATAACCAGCCGCGCAGCGACCAGGAGGAGTAGTTCTTTGATGAAATCGTAAGCGTTGCGCGTGGCATGATCCCCTCCCGATGCCGCAATGCAGCGAGATGCACGATTTGTGTCGCATGGCCCCGGGCGCGTGGCTAGTCTTTTCCCAGGATCAGGAGGGCTGAACGCCGTGCTTTACGCAGCTTATCAGGGAGCTGATGATTTCTTCGCCCCTTTGAGAACTTGGGCTCAGCTGGGACTGGCGCTGACGCCCCGGCTGCAAAGCCCTTTCGCCGAGGTGATGCGGCAGGCTGCGGCGGGGCTGGAGATGGTCTCGCGCTACCGGCTGACGCATGAACGGCCGGCCTGGGGCATCGGCTCGGTCCGGGTCGGCAACCGCGACGTGCCGGTGACCGAGGAGGTGGCGCTGGACCTGCCCTTCGGCCAACTCCTGCATTTCAAGCGCGACCTCGACACGCCGCAGCCGAAGGTCCTGCTGACCGCGCCCCTGTCGGGGCATTTCGCTACGCTGCTGGCGGGGACTGTGCAGGTGCTGCTGCGCGACCACGATGTCTATGTCACCGACTGGAAGAACGCCCGCGACGTGCCGCGCTCGGCCGGGGATTTCGGGGTCGAGGATTACATCGCCTATGTCATCCGCTTTCTGGAAGAACTGGGTCCTGGCAGCCATGTCGTCGCCGTCTGCCAGCCCTGTGTGCAGACGCTGGCCGCCGTCGCCGTCATGTCGGCCGACCGGAATCCGGCCACGCCGCTGAGCATGACCCTGATGGCCGGGCCAGTCGATGTGCGCGAAAGCCCGACGGCGGTGAACGAGCTGGCGATGGAAAAGCCGCTGTCGTGGTTCGAGAAGAACGTCATCGCCACCGTGCCCGGGCGCTTTGCCGGGGGCGGGCGCAAGGTCTATCCGGGCTTCGTGCAGCTGACCGCCTTCATGACGATGAACATGGAGCGTCACCTGGCCACCCACCGCAAGCTCTACGATCACCTTGCGGCGGGCCAGCACGAGGAAGCGCGCAAGATCAAGGAATTCTACGACGAGTATTTCGCGGTTCTGGACCTGACCGAGGAATTCTACCTCGAGACCATCGACCGCGTGTTCCAGCGCGCCGAACTGGCCACGGGCGGTTTCACCTATCGTGGCAAGCCGGTCGATCCGGGGGCGATTCGCAACACCCTGCTCCTGACGGTCGAGGGCGGGCGGGACGACATCTGCGGCCTGGGCCAGACCAGCGCCGCGCATGACCTCTGCTCCTCGCTTCGGCCGCATCTGAAGCGCCATCACCTGCAGGCCAATGTCGGCCATTATGGCGTTTTCGCCGGGCGCCGCTGGGAAAACGAGATTTACCCGGTGGTGCGCAACGCCATCCTCGCCATGCATTGACGCCCGCCGCTCCGGAGGGGAGGGCCGTGACGCAGGATATGAGTTGACATAACAACTCACCTGCGGCACAACGGGCGTGTTGACATGACAACCGATTGTCCGTCCAATCCCGCCGAGGAGGAGGCCCGAAATCCCGGGCCAGCGGGGCTGGTCGACACCGGACCCGGAGGAGGAGTCCCGATGAGCCGTCCCGACACGCCGAAATCCCTGGCCGACCTGATCGCCCAGGTGCCCAGCATCACCGATCACCTGTTCCAGAACGCCCCCAAGAACGCGCTGACCATCTACACGCAGATGATGCCGGGCGACGGGGTGCGGCCCGAGTTCACCACTTGGCGCGACGAGCAATGGGCCTGGCGCAACACCATCGCCGTGCATGACCAGAGCTATCACATGTGCTCGACCCATGTGCGCGGCCCCGATGCGCTGGCCTTCACGCAATATCTGTCGGTCAACACCTTCAAGAACTTCGAAGTGGGCGCGGCGAAGCAGCTCGTCTGCTGTTCGCCCGAGGGCTATCTGATCGGCGACGCGATCCTCTACCGCATGGCCGAGGACGATTACATGGTGGTGGGCAATCCGGCGACGACCGAATGGGTCGAATACAACGCCCAGGCGTTGGATTTCGACGTCACCACCGAATCCGACATGATGTGGACCTTGAACAAGGCCAAGCGGCGCGAGTTCTACCGCTTCCAGGTCGAGGGGCCGAAGGCCTGGGACCTGCTGGAGGAGCTGAACGGCGGCCCGCTGCCCGAGATCAAGTTCTTCAAATCGGCCGAGATCGGGCTGGGCAAGTTCCGCGCCCGGGGAATGCGGCATTCGATGGGCGGCATGCCGGGCCTCGAAATCTCCGGCCCCTGGGACGATTACCGCGAGGTGAAGCGCCTGATCCAGAAGGCGGGCCAGAAATACGGCCTCAGGATGGTCGGCTCCATCGCCTATTTCACCACGGTCATCGAATCCGGCTGGTGGGCGGTCCCGGTCTCGGGCGTCTACACGGGGCAGGGGACCGAGGGCTACCGGCAATGGTGCTCGGCCCAGAACGCGGCGATGCGCATGTCGCTGGGCGGCAGCTTCTACAGCCCGAACATCGCCGATTATTACCTCACTCCCTATGACGTGAACTATGGCCATATCGTCAAGTTCGACCACGATTACATCGGCCGCGCCGCGCTGGAGGCGATCAAGGACCAGAACCACCGCAAGAAGGTGACGCTGGTCTGGAACGCGGACGACGTGCTCTCGGTCATGGCCGCGGGGCTGGAGGCGGGCGAGGCCGCCGACAAGCCGCTGCCGATCACGCTGCCCTTGGCGGCCGCCGCGCGGATGCATTACGACCGGGTGACCGACACCCAGGGCAACACCATCGGGCTGGCGACCTATCCGGGCTACACGGCCAATGAACGGGCGATGATGTCGCTTGCCTCTGTCGATGCCGAATTTGCCGAGCCGGGGACGGAAGTGGTGCTTCTGTGGGGCGAGGATGGTGGCGGCAGCCGCAGCGCCGGCAACATCGAGCCGCATAAACAGGTCAAGATCCGCGCCACCGTCGCGCCCAGCCCGATCAGCCGCGCGGCGCAGAGCTACCGCAGCGAGATCGGCATCAAGCGCGGCTCGCTGTCGGACGTGTGAGACGGCTTCCTGCCCGCGGAGGAGGCGGGCAGGGAACTTTCGGGGAGGGAGAGAGATGACGCATCCGTCAAGCCGTGCCGCCGGGACCCGCCAAGCGTGGAAAGCGGTGCTGGACAAATACTACGAGGACCGCAGCGCGCCCCTGTCGGCGCACTACTGGTCCGAAAAGGACACCTGGTCGCGCGACCAGATCCGCGCCGTGCAGGACGAGAAACTGGCCGCCGTCGCGCCGTTTCTCTATGAAAACAGCGATTTCTACCGGCGCCGCTTCGACAGCCTCGGCGTCGCGCCCAGCGACATCCGCGACGTGGACAGCCTGATCGCCAACTGGCCCGTCATCACCAAGCAGGAGATGATGGAGGACGCGCTGGCCCATCCGCCCTATGGCACCTATTCGACCTGCGGGGCGGAGGAATGGGCCGACCGGGGCTGGATGCATTTCTCCTCCTCGGGCTCGACCGGGGTGCCCCGCGTCTTCCGCTACACCCACTTCGACCGCCGCTTCTGGGAACAGGCCAACGCGCGGGCGCTCTATTCCGGCGGGCTCAGGAAGGGCGACACCGCCTTCCCGATGGTCGGGTTCGGCCCGCATGTCTTTGCCTGGGGCGTGCAATACACGCTGGCCAAGATGGAATTGCCGGTGATTCCCGGCGGCGGCATGGACGGCAAGGCCCGCGCCCATCACATCGAGCGGTTCAAGCCTACCGTGCTGGTCTGCACGCCCTCCTATGCGCTCTATCTGGGCCGGGTGATGCAGGACATGGGGATGGATCCCGCCAAATCCTCGGTCAAATGGCTGGTGACGGGGGGCGAGCCCTTCTCGGGCGTCGAGGGGACGCTGGAGCGGTTGCAGGACCTCTGGGGCGCGAAATCGCTGGAATTCTACGGCTGCACCGAGGTTTCGCCGCATTGCGGCGGCTATTCCTGCCCGGAGTATCAGGAGGGGGACGAGAATTTCATCCACCTGATGGAGGATATCCAGGTCTGGGAAACCGTCGATCCCGAGACGCTGGCTCCGGTCGCCGAGGGGGCGCGGGGCCTCACCGTCTGCACCAACCTCAACAGCGAAAGCTCGGCACAGCTTCGCTTCCTGGTTGGCGATTACACGCGCCTCTCCACCGAGCCCTGCGCCTGCGGGCGCAACCATGTGCGGGCCATGGGCTGCATGACCGGCCGCTCGGACGATCTGATCAACCTGCGCGGCATCAAGTTCTTCCCGGTCCAGATCGAGGAGGCGGTCCGCGCGGTGAAGGGCACCGGCGACGAGTTCCAGATCAAGCTGGTGACGCAGCCGGACGGGCTGGACGTGATGACCGTCCTTGTGGAACACAAGGACCCGGCGGCGGGCGAGGCGGTGGCGCGCGAAATCCGCTCGCGCTGCGAGATCCGCTGCGCGGTCGAGGTGCTGGCGCCCGATACCCTGCCCAAGACCGAGATGAAAGCCAAGCGCGTGAACGACCAGAGGAACAAGGGCTGATGCTGTCCAACACCTTGAAACGCCGGGTCGAGTGGGGCGATTGCGACCCGGCTGGCATCGTCTTCAACCCGCAATTCTTTCGCTGGTTCGACCATGGCACCACCATGCTCTACGAAGCCGCCGGCTGGCCCAAACAGGAGATGCTGGCGCGTTTCGGCGGCGCGGGCTGCCCGCTGGTCGACACCCGCGCCATCTTCAAATCCCCCTGCCGCTATGGCGACGATGTTGAGATCACCACCGAAATCGCCGAGGTGAAGGACCGGAGTTTCGACATCCGCCACAGCCTCACGCTGAACGGCAGGCTCTGCGTCGAAGGGTTCGAAACCCGCGTCTGGACCGTCAAGGATTCCGAGCGCGGCCTCAAATCCGCGCCGATCCCGCCCGAACTGGCAGCGCGGTTCCGGGGCGAGTGACATGCAGGGGCGCTGCCTTTGTGGCGCGCTGGTCTACGAGGCCGAGGGCCAGCCCGCGACGGTGACGGTCTGTCACTGCCGCTTCTGCCAGCGGGCAACGGGCGGCGCCTATCTGGTGGATGCCCTCTTCAAACGCGCGCGGTTCCGGGTGCTGAACGGCTCGCCCCGGGTCTATGACCACCGCTCCGAGGGCAGCGGCCATCTGGTTCATATCCAGTTCTGCGAGGTCTGCGGCACCAAGCTCTGGCTGGAGTTCCAGCGCTGGCCCGATCTGGTCGGCATCTATGCGGGCACGCTCGACAATCCGAACGGCTTTGACCGCAGCCCGGCCCGGACGCATTACATCTTCGCCGATCAGGCGGCCGACTGGACGGTGATGCCCGCAGGCGCCCGGGTCTATCCCGGGGACACGACCACGCAGGCGGGCGAACGGGTGGTGCCCCTGTGCCTGACCGAGCCGCGGGTGAGGGGTCACTCCACGTAGCGCAGATTGCCCTTCATCACCCGCATCACCCGCAGGAAGGCTTCCAGATCCTCGGGCTCGACCCCCTGGATCAGCGCGCGTTCGCGCTCCAGCGCGATGGCCAGGATCTCGTCATGCAGCGCATAGCCCTTGTCGTTCAGCGCATAGGTCTTGCGCCGTGCGTCCTGCTCTGACGCCTCGTGATCCAGAAACCCGGTCTCGACCAGCTTGACCAGCGAGCGGCTGGTCGCGCCCTTGTCCAGCTGCACCACGGCGCAGATGCGCGACGCGGGGATCCAGGGTTCGATGGCCAGCATCGAGATCACCCGCCAATCGACGATGCCGATCCCGAAGCGGTCCAGATAGATCTGCGAGGCACCGCGCGACATCGCATTGCTGACCGAGGACAGGAAATAGGGGACATAGGTGTCGATATCGACGATGGCCCGACCGTCCCGCAGTTTCGTCGGGCGCGAGAGTCGCGCATCGGGGCACAGGCGGGCCGGGTCTTTGTCGGTCACGTCATATCCAGAGGCTCAGGGTGGCGGGGCGGCTAGGCCCACGCCTACATGGCGCTCAAGGATCGAAGGGTCAAGCCGCAAGGCTTCGGCCGGGCCCGCATGGACGATGGACCCGGCGTCGAGGATGACGACCTGCTCGGCAAAGCGCAGCGCAAGGTCGGTGTGCTGCTCGACCAGAAGGATCGTGTGGCGACCGTCGGCTGCCAGCGCCTCGAAGGTTTCCATCAGCATGTCGCAGATCACGGGTGCCAGCCCTTCCAGCGGCTCGTCCAGCATCAAGAGGTCCGGCCTGCCCATCAGCGTGCGGGCGATCGACAGCATCTGCTGCTCGCCGCCAGACAGCTGCCCGCCGCCGTTGCGACGGCGTTCCTTGAGCCGGGGGAAGAGGGCATAGGCCTCGTCCAGGCTGGCGTCGCCGCGCATGCCGGCGATCAGGTTCTCCTCGACGCTGAGCGAGGGGAAGATATCGCGCGTCTGCGGCACGAGGCCCAGACCCAGCGCCGAACGGCGGTGCGGCGGCAGGCTTTTCAGATCCTGCCCCTTGTAGCGGATCGTTCCGCCATGCTGCCGCGTCAGCCCCATGATCGAGGCCAGCAGCGTCGTCTTGCCCACGCCATTGCGGCCGATCACCGCCAGCCGCTGCCCCTTGGGCACCGACAGGCTGATCCCCTGCAACACCGTCGTGTCGCCATAGCCTGCGACCAGCCCTTGCAGTTCCAGCACCGCCTCACCCATGGTGCGCCCCCAGATAGAGGTCTCGCACCCGCTTGTCGGCGGCGATCTCGGCCGGGGTGCCCTGGGTCAGGATTGCGCCCTGCACCAGAACGATAATGGACCGGGCGACCTTGAAGACCAGTTTCATGTCATGCTCGATGATGAGGACCGCGAGGTCTTTGGGCAGCGCCTCGATGGCATCGGTGATGAGGGGGCTGTCGGAGGAGGGCACGCCCGCGGCGGGCTCATCCAGGATCAGGACGCGCGGTTTCAGCGCCAGCGTCATCGCCATCTCGACCAGCCTCTGCTGACCATAGGCGAGGTCCGAGACCGGCTTGTCGGCAAGCGGCCCCAGCCGGAAGGCGGCGAGTTGCGCGTCGATCTCGGCTTCGACCCGTGGGTCGCGGTCGGCGCGGTGCCAGAACCTCAGCGCCCGGCCCTCGCGTTCCAGCAGCGCGAGGCGGATGTTCTCGCGAACCGAAAGCTGGCGGAAGAGGGTGGTGATCTGAAAGGTCTTGGCGATTCCCGCCTTGACCCTCTGCGCCTCGCCCAGCCGCCTGATGTCCTGCGCGTCCAGCGTGATTTCCCCGGACGAGGGTTTCAGGATTCCGGTGATCAGGTTGGAAAACGTGGTCTTTCCCGCGCCGTTCGGCCCGATCAGCGCCGTCCGGTCACCCGGTTCCAGCGACAGATTGATGTCACGGGCCACGACCAGCCCGCCGAAGGCCTTGTTCAAGCCCTTGACCTGCAAGCCTTTCATCGCGCACCTCCGATCAGCCGTTGCAGGGCTGGCGGCAGCGACAGCAGGCCCTTGGGCAGGAAGAACACCACCAGCAGCACCATCAGCCCGATCAGAAATAGCCAGTTGATCGGATCGACCGAGGCCGCGAGGTGATGGACCACCATGAAGATCAGGACCCCCAGGATGGCCCCGTAAAGCCGCCCTGTGCCGCCCAGGATCAGCATGATCACCGCCTCGGCCGAGAGCGTGAAGCTGAAGACCTCGAGGCTGATCAGCTGGGTGATCTGCGCGGCCAGCGCGCCCGCGATCCCGGCAATCGCCCCGCCGATTGTGTAAAGGATCAGCCGCCGCTGATAGACCGGCGCGCCGATGGCCCGCATCCGCGCCGGGCTTTCATGGATGCCGCGCGCCATCAGCCCCAGCGGCGAGGCCTTCAGCCCCTTCAGCGCGAAAAGCACGACGAACAGCACCACGACGCAATAGACATAGCCAGTCTGACCGATGAAATCGAAGCGCCACTGTCCTAGGATCGGCCCCATGCGGATGCCCCGCATCCCGTCGGCGCCGCCGGTCCAGTCGCGGGCGCGGTTGGCGATCTCGGCCAGGACCTGCGCCACGGCAATCGACAGCATGATCAGCGTGAGCCCCCCGGCCCGCATCAGCAGAAGGCCCGACAGCAGCGCGATCACCGCCCCTGCTGCCATGCCCGCGACCAGCCCCAGCAGCGGATCGTTCGAGACATGCACGGCAAAGAGCCCCGCCGCATAGGCCCCGGTCCCGTACATCGCCGCCTGCCCCAGCGTGACGATTCCGCCAAGGCCGAGGATCAGGTCGATGGACAGCACGAAGATCATCATGATGACGATCCGGGTGAGGAAGGCGAGGTCATAGGGGAAGGCGAAGAAGGCCCCGACCGCCAGTGCGATCAGCAGCGTGTCGGGGATCAACGAACGCAGCGTCTTCATGCGCGGCCCTTTCCCAAAAGGCCCTGCGGGCGCAGCGTCAGGATCACCGCCATGGTGACAAAGAAAACGATGGTGCCGTATTCCGGCGCCAGATAGCGCGAGGCGGTGTCGAGCGTGCCGAGGCCCAGCGCCGCGACGAAGGAGCCGGTGACCGAGCCCATCCCGCCGACCGCCACCACGACCAGGAACAGCACCATATAGCGCAATGGGTAATAGGCCTCGATGGGCAGAAGCTCCGCGCCCAGCACGCCCCCCAGCGCCGCCAGCCCCGCACCCAGCATGAAGGTCAGCGCGAAGATGCGGCCGGTGTTGATGCCCAGCGTCGCCGCCGTCGCCCGGTGATCGACCGCCGCGCGCAGGCGGATGCCGAAACGGGTGCGTTCGATCAGCAGGTAAAGGCCGAGCGTGACCAGAAGCCCCGCCACGATCACGGCGATCCGGTGATAGGGCAGGGTGCGGAACCCAAGGTCCAGCGAGCCGCGCAACCCCTCGGGCGTGGGGATCGGCAGCAGGGTCGAGCCGAGGGTGAAATTCACCGTGGCGATGATCATGAAGGCGATCCCGATGGTCGCCAGCACCTGCTGCAACTCCCCCATCCGGTAGATTCTGGCGTAGAGCCCGCGCTCCATCGGCAGGGCGATCAGCATGGTGCCCAGCACCGCCAGGCCGAGCCCGGCCCAGTAATTGATGCCATGGGTCACCAGCGCATGCGCCAGCGCGCCGCCGATCAGGGCAAAGCCGCCATGGGCGAGGTTGATGACCCGCATCAGCCCCATCGTCACCGACAGGCCGACCGAGATCATGAACAGGATCATCCCGTAGGCGATCCCGTCGACGAGGATGGAAAGAAGCGTGGTCATGGGAAATGCCGGGGTCAGGGACGGGGCCGCCCGGGATGCGGGCGGCCCTTTGGCTTACTGCGAGAGGCCCAGATCCGGCACCGCCTCGATGGTGTCGATCTCGCGGTTGATCAGCCGGCCCTCGGCGTCGCGGTCCACCACGCGGATATAGACGTTCTGCGTGATGTGCCTTGTGGCGGGGTCAATGGAGACCGGGCCGCGCGGGCTTTCCCAGGCATAGCCCATTGCCGCTTGCATCGCCGCCGGACCGTCCGAGCCCGCGACCTCGACCATGTGGTAGATCAGCGCCGCGCCGTCATAGGCCCCGACCGAGGCCAGGTTCGCCACGCTGCCCGGGAACATCTCGGCCAGGCGGGCGGTAAAGGCGGCGTTCATCTCGGATTCGTGGGCCGCCGAATAGTGATAGGCGGTGTGCAGGCCCAGGGCGGGCTCGCCCAGCGCTTCCAGCGTGGTCTCGTCGGTCTCGCCGGTGCCGAGGAAGGTGATCCCGGCCTCGCGCAGGCCGTTCTCGTTATAGGCACGCGTGAAGGCATAGGTGGGCGGGCCCGCCGGCAGGAAGCCGAAGACCGCCGCCGGGGCTTGGTCGCGCACGCGCTGCATGAAAGGGGCGAAGTCGGTGGTCTGGATCGGCATGCGGATCGCATCCACCACTGTGCCGCCACCCGCCTCGAAGGCCGAGCGGAAGGCGTTCTCGGCGTCGATGCCGGGGCCGTAATCGGTCACCGCCGTCACCGCGGTGGTGATCCCCTGCGCCAGCGCCCAATCGGCCATCGGCACCGTCACCTGCCAGAGCGTGAAGCCGGTGCGCAGGAAATACTCGGATTGCGTGGTGATCATCGAGGTGGCGGCGTTCATGATCACGGTCGGGGTTTCCGATTGCGTGGCCAGTTCGGCGACGGCCAGGGCGTTCGGCGTGAAGACCAGCCCGCTGAGGTAATCGACCCCCTCGCGGATCAGCAGCTCCTGCGCCAGCGCGCGGGTCTGGTCAGGGTTCACGCCGCCGGTGTCGCGGTAGAGGAATTCGATGGTGTGCCCGCCGATCTCGGTCCCGTGCTCGGCCTGATAGACCTCGATGGCCTGCTGGAACTGCTGGCCCCAGATGGCGAAGGGGCCAGAGAAGGGCGCGATCACGCCCACGCGGATGGTGTCAGCCTGCGCCGCGCCCGCCAGCAGGCAAGCCGCTACCGTCACGGCAAGCTGCCGTTTCGTGATGAATGTCATGATGTCCTCCCAGGTGGCGGGGGTGCCCGCACCCGGGAAGCATGAAGGATTGTGTTGTTTTGTCAACTCGCGAATCGCACCCCTCTCCGGGCTTTGCAGGGGACGCGAAACGGTGCGAGGGCCGGCCATCCATTCGCAAACACGAAACCGCCGCGCGAGGTGCGCGCGGCGGTCGGTTCTGCCAGGGGTGTCGCCGTACCGAGGGTCACCCCCCGGCGCGATCACTCTTCGTGGATCGAATAATCGGTCGCCGTGCAGGCATTGATCGAATCCTCGAATTCCTCTTCGTCTTCGAAGACGGCCTTGATGTCCCAGTCGCATTCGTCGCCGGTCAGGGTGACGGTGCCGGTTTCGCCAGCCTCGACCACGGCATCGCCGAGGATGTCGTCGCCCCATTCGTCCGAGGACGAGGGCGAGACATAGAGATACATGATCGTCCGCTCGGTCGCGTTGGTGAAGGTGAAGCTGATATCCGCGGCGGCGGGCAGCGCGACAAGCACCGTGGCCGCAGCCAGGGCGAGCGAACGCAGGGCGTTCAGGGTCATGTTTAACCTGTTGGAAAAGGGTTGAAAGTGACCGCATCATACGAGGGCCGCGCAGAGCCGAGAAGGGGGAATCTGGGCCCATGTTCAAGAAACCCGACCGCCTAGCCCGAGCCCGCGTGCAAGGTTTCTTCGCTGCGTTAACAAGGCCTAACGGGCCCCCCGGCGTGTTTCGGCACCACGGCCCTCGCAATCGGGTGCCCGAACGGCCATATTGGACGGGCATTCGTCTATTTTCGGACCTGTTCCTTCCGGCTCAGCCTTCGATCTGCAGCTTTGCCGGGCCACCGCGCTGTGCGGGTGGCATATCACAAAAGGAATATCACGATGGCCAAAGGCACCGTGAAATGGTTCAACACCAGCAAAGGTTTCGGTTTCATCGCGCCCGAGGGCGGCTCGCAGGATGTTTTCGTGCATGCCTCGGCGCTGGAACGGGCGGGGATCCATCGCCTCGATGACGGCCAGGCCGTCACCTTCGAGCTGGAAACCGACCGCAGCGGTCGCTCGTCGCCGACGGGCCTCGCGCTCGTCTAATCGACACGATCCGACGACGGGAAGCGTCTGGTCCCTCGACGGCCGCTTTCCTGCCGATCGTCCCGCCCGCGCCAACAGCGGACCGGACGATCGGTTACTTCTCGCGGCCCTGTGCCTTCGCGCCCGTTCGGGCCGCGCGGCAGGGCGCCCGCGCCGGGGTGCGCCGCGTCTGACGCTGGCTGAGTTGGTTCCGTCCCCCCGGGGGCGGGTCCAGAAGCACCGGAGGCAAGGAATCCCCATGACCGATACGCAACGCCGCAAGACCGCCACCCCGATCCCTGCCACCGGGCTTTCCTGGCGCGACTTCTTCGTCCGCCTGGGCGAGGGCAGCCTGCCCGGCGCGGCCAATGCTGCGGCCCGCACACCCGCGGCCGTGCCCGCGCCGGCCGAGCGCTGAACCGCCGATCAACCGTCACCGCCATGGGGAGTACCCGCGTGGGCTATTCGACACCGAAGAAACAACTCGACCTCAAGGAATTCCTCAGCCATCCGGGGAAGAAATCCAACCGCCAGCCGTTCAACTTCCGCTCGGCCCAAAGCACCAAGGTCGAGGAGGTCGTGGAAGCCGCCCCCGCCGAGACCGGGGTCCCGGCAAAGGCGGACTGAGCCCGCGCCGAGGGGGCGCTCCGCCTTTTCAGGCCCCCGGAGCCCCGGGGGTATAGAGGTAATCGCGCGTCAGCGGCACCGCCTTCTGGTCGCGCGCCAGTTGCAGCTGAAACACGCATTGGCCGGCGAAGCGGAAGGTCTGCTCCGAGGCCACCAGATAGAATTTCCACATCCGCACGAAACGCTCGTCATAAAGCGCCGCCGCCTCGTCGCGCCGGGCCATGAACCGGTCGTACCAATGGCGCAGCGTATAGGCGTAATGCAGGCGCCAGACCTCGACATCGGTTGACACAAGGCCGGTCCTTTCGACCGCCGCCATCGTCTCGGACAGCGCCGGGATATAGCCGCCGGGAAAGATGTAGCGGGTGATCCAGGGATTGGTGGACCCCGGCGGGGTGAAGCGGCCGATCGTGTGGATCAGCGCCACGCCATCGGGCTTGAGCAGCTCCCGCACCTTGCCGAAATAGGTGGCGAAATTGGGCGCGCCGACGTGTTCGAACATCCCGACCGAGACGATGCGGTCGAATTGCCCCGCCACCGCGCGGTAATCCATCAGCTCGAAGCGCACCCGGTCCGACAGTCCGGCGGCCTCGGCCCGGGCGCGGGCGATCTTGAGCTGTTCCTCGGAAAGGGTCACGCCCAGCACCTCGGCCCCGTAGTCGCGCGCCAGGGTCAACGCCATGCCGCCCCAACCGCAGCCGATGTCCAGAACCCGCATGCCGGCCGAGAGCCTGAGCTTGCCGGCGATATGCGCCTTCTTCTGGCGCTGCGCCTGGTCCAGGCTGTCCCCCGGTGTCTTGAAATAGGCGCAGGAATATTGCCGGTCCTCATCGAGGAAAAGGTCGTAGAGCGCCCCGGACAGATCGTAATGATGCGCCACATTGGCTTTCGAGCGCGCTGCCGGATTGCGCTGGGCAATACCGCGCGTCAGATCCCGCAGCGCCGATTGCAGCTTGGCCAGCCCGCTGTCGTGGCCCTGGGATATGTTGCGCAGCACCAGTTCCAGCAGCCCGTGCAGATCGTCGCCCGCGACGGTCAGGCGTTCGTCCATATAGGCCTCGCCCAAGGCCAGCTGCGGGTTGGTGGCAAGGGCCTTGAGCGTGGCCTCGTCGGCGATGGTAACGGCGATGTCCGGGGCGTCGGACCCGCCCGGGCCGAAGCGGCGGGTGGTGCCGTCCGGCAGGGTCAGGGTCAGGGCGCCGGTACGGATCAGCGTCTTCAGATAGGTATCGAGCAGTTTTTGCCACATGGCGGACCCCCACAATCCGATGCACGGTGCAAGGGGAGAAGATTAATACGTTAAGTAGACGGGTCAAGCCGGGGCGTCGCAGAACGCGGCGGGCCACCGCATCGGCCAGCCCCTCTTGCGTGTTGCGGCAATCCGGCTATAAGGCCCCATCCTGCCGCATCCCACGATTCCGGCGCAGACTCTCGTGGGCGGGCCGTGGCAGGATTTCGTTGCCCGCCTTATGAAATGCGCCCTGATAGAAATGGAGCACGCATGTCTCTCTACGAGCATGTCATGATCGCGCGTCAGGATCTGTCCAACGCGCAGGCGGAAGGGCTGATCGAGCACTTCTCGACCGTGATTTCCGACAATGGCGGCAACGTCCTCGGCACCGAATACTGGGGTGTCAAGACGATGGCCTACAAGATCAACAAGAACCGCAAGGGCCACTACATGTTCCTGCGCACCGACGCTCCGTCGGCCGCGATCCAGGAAATGGAACGTCTGGCCCGCCTGCACGACGACGTCATGCGCGTCCTCTCGATCAAGGTCGAGAAGCACGAAGACGGCCCCTCGGTGCAGATGCAAAAGCGGGACGAGCGTAGCGAACGGGGCGACCGTCCCGAGCGCGGCCCGCGTCGCTGATCGGTCTTGAAGGAGTAAACCACCATGGCCACCAAACCGTTTTTCCGCCGCCGCAAGGTTTGCCCGTTCTCGGGCGATAACGCACCCGCCATCGACTACAAGGACGTGCGTCTGCTGCAGCGTTACATCTCCGAGCGCGGCAAGATCGTGCCCGCCCGTATCACCGCCGTCTCGGCGAAGAAGCAGCGCGAACTGGCCCGGGCCATCAAGCGCGCCCGCTTCCTCGCCCTGCTGCCCTATGCCGTGAAGTGAGGACCCCGCCATGCAAGTGATTCTGCTGGAACGTGTGGCCAAGCTGGGCCAGATGGGCGACGTGGTGAAGGTGCGCGACGGCTTCGCCCGCAACTTCCTGCTGCCGCAAGGCAAGGCGCTGCGCGCGACCGATGCCAACAAGGCCGCCTTCGAGGACCAGAAAGCGCAGCTCGAAGCGCGCAACCTGGAAACCAAGAAAGAGGCTTCGGCCCTGGCCGAGAAGCTGGACGGCACGACCTATGTCGTGATCCGCTCGGCGTCGGACAGCGGCGCGCTCTATGGCTCGGTCACCCCGCGTGACGTGGCCGATGCCGCCGAGGCCGCAGGCTTCACCATCGACCGCCGCCAGATCGTGCTGAACGCGCCGATCAAGAACCTGGGTCTGCACGGCATGACCGTGGTTCTGCACCCGGAAGTCTCGGCCAAGATCTCGGTCAACGTCGCCCGTTCGATCGAGGAAGCCGAGCTTCAGGCCTCGGGCAAGTCGATCCAGGAACTGGCGGCCGAAGCCGAAGCCGCGGCCGAATTCGAGATCGCTGAGCTCTTCGACGACATCGGCGGTGCCGCCGGCGAAGACGACGAGGCCTGATCGACCGATCGGCAGTGATGCTGCGGGCGCACAGTCGCGAGACTGTGCGCCCGTTTGCGATTCGCGGCACTTGCCCGGTCGCGGCGCTTCCCCTATTTATGACAAGACAGATTGCGATCCGTGCATTCATAAATCACCGGAGTGGCGTGAATGGTGTTGAATCCGACGGCCCAACCCCTCGACGACGCGACGCTCGACCCCGCTTTCGACGGGTTCGCGGGCGGGGCGGAATGCGCGTCGCGGCCGGTCGATGACATGGTCGAACAGGCCCAGGCGGCGGCCGCCTTCCTCAAGGCGCTGGCCCATGAGGGGCGGCTTCTGATCCTGTGCTACCTGTCCTCGGGCGAGAAATCGGTGACCGAGCTCGAGCAGCTTCTGGGTTCGCGGCAGGCCGCGGTCAGCCAGCAACTGGCGCGGCTGCGGCTCGAGGGGCTGGTGACCTGCCGGCGCGAGGGCAAGACGATCTATTACTCGCTGGGCGATCCGCGCGCGGCGCGGACCATCGGCCTCATGTACGAGATGTTCTGCGGCCAGCCCGTCGACGCGCTGCGCGCCAGCGCCTGACGCCGATCAATCCCGCCGATCAATCCCTGAGCGCGCGGCGCAATTGCAGCGCGGCGCGCACCTCATGCGCCTTGGGCTGCAGCCACAGGACCAGCCGCGCCAGCGGCGCGATCCAGCGCACACGGTCCACCCGGCGCTGCATCTTCTCCCAGACTCCCTCGGGCGCCGCGTCCCGATAGGCCTGCGCGGCAGTGTCGAAAAAGGCGTCACGCTCGCGTTGCAGCTGCAGGATCGAATGCAGGAACAGCACCGCATCGCGCACCACCGCCGTCCGGTCGGCCACGGGATTGAAGAGTTCGAAGTCGATCAACGTCGCCCCCCGATCCTGCCGCCAGCAGATGTCGCGGATCTTGGGGCGGCCATGGGCCAGGCCAGAATGGTGCAGCCGGGCCAGGGCCCGGGCGGCATCGCGCAGCGCAGCGTGACGCTCGGCCTCGGTGGTGCCGGGGTCGCGCAGCAGCGTGGCGACCGGTGGGCCGACATCCTCGGTCAGCACGTAATCCGGCCCCTCGGCCAGCACCCGGGGCGCGGGCAGGCCCAGCGCGGCCATCCGCGTCAGGCCCGCCCGGTCGGCCGCCAGCGCCCGGGCCGGATCGCCCTTTTGCAGGCGGCGGATCAGGTTGCGGTGAACCTCGGGACGCTTGAGCCAGTAATGGCGACCCTCGACCGACAGCGGCAGGATCCGCGACGGGGTAGAGGCCAGCGCCGCGTTCAGCGCCTGGGCCAGGGCGGGGGAGAGGGGTGAGTCGTCGGTCATGGTGGCGCCGGACTATGCCCAAGCGTCCGCCGAAAGCCCAGAGGGCTGTCACGCAGCTGTCATCCTCACGCCCCCCCTTGCCAGAACCGGCCCGGAACGCAAAGCTGCGCTATCGCTCACAATCCCGGGGCCGACCCCCGGGCAACAGGGAGGCCGCGCCACCATGTCCGACCGTTTTCTCACCCCGTTCCTGGCACTGGCTGCCGCGCTGACACTGGCCACGGCCGCCCCTGCGCAGGACACCGGCACGCCTGACGATCCCCGGCTGGTCCAGACCGGCATGCTGACCGTCGGCACCTCGGATCCGGTCTATCCGCCGTGGATGATGAACGATTCGCCCGAAAGCGGCGAAGGCTTCGAGAATGCGCTGGTCTATGCCCTGGCCGAGGAAATGGGCTTTCAGCGCGATCAGGTGCAATGGGTGCGCCTGACGTTCGAACAGATCATCGCCCCGGGCGACAAGCCGTTCGACTTCGCCATCAACCAGGTTTCGGTCACCCCGGCCCGGGCCGAGGTGGTGGGCTTCAGCCAGGTCTATTATCAGTCCGACAAGGCGGTGATCGCGCTGCCCGGCTCGCCGGTCGAGGGCGCGACCTCGTTCGCCGATTTGCGGGGCGCCCGCTGGGGCGCGGCCATCGGCACCACCGATCTGGCCTATCTGGAGACTGTCGTGGGGGCCTCGGATGTCGCGGTCTACGACGATCAGGTCGGCGTCTTCCAGGCGATGCAGGCCGGGCAGATCGACGCCACGGTGGCCGCGGTGCCGACCGCGCTGTTTGCGACCGCCGTGCAGATCCCCGAGGCCGCGATCGTCGCCATCCTGCCGCCCGATGCGCATGACGAGGGGCACGGCCTGCTCTTCCAGCAGGGCAATGCGCTGATCCCCTGGGTCGATGCGGCACTGGGCCGGCTGATCGAGGCGGGCAGAGTGCAAGAGTTGGTCAACACCTGGCTGGTGGCCGATCCCTCGCTGCCGATCATCACCGAATGATCCCCGAACAGCCGCCGCCGCCCCCGCCGCCACCCCGGCGGCGGGGGTTCGACTGGCGCCGGGCGCTGGCGCCGGGGCTGATCAGCTCGCTGTCGATCCTGGTCGTGTTCGGCGGGCTGACCTGGCTGATCGCCGGGAACGAGAACTGGCCCCGTATCCAGCGGCAGTTCTTCAGCCTCGATCACATGCTGGCCGCCTTGCCGCGCGTCGCCTGGGGGTTTCTCACCAACATGAAGGTCTGGCTGATCGCCATGGCCTGCATCGCGGTCTGGGCGCTGTTCCTGGCCGTCATCCGCTCGCTGAGGGGGCCGTGGTTCGCGCCCTTCCGGCTGATGGTGGTGCTCTACATCGACCTGTTCCGGGGGCTGCCGGCTCTACTGCTGGTCATCCTGTTCGGCTTCGGCATCCCGGCCTTGCGCATTCCCGGCCTGCCCAGCTCCGGCCTCTTCTGGGGCGGCTTCGCCATGGTGCTCAGCTATTCGGCCTATGTCTGCGAGATCTATCGCGCCGGCATCGACGCGGTGCACGAGGGTCAGCGCGCGGCGGCCAAGGCGCTGGGGCTGAACGAGGGGCAGGTCATGCTGTATGCGATCCTGCCGCAGGCCCTGCGCAACGCCGTGCCGTCCCTGATGAACATCGTCGTGGCGCTGCAAAAGGACGTGGCGCTGCTCAGCGTCATCGGGGTGCGCGACGCGGTGCGCGAGGCGCAGATCTATACTGCCAGCACCTTCAACTATTCCTCGATGGTGGTGGCGGCGCTGCTCTTCCTGCTGGCGACGATCCCGATGGCGCGGCTGGCCGATTGGGTCACCCATCGCGACCGGACCCGGCGCCTGCAAATGGCGGGGTGACGGATGAGCGACCGTCCAATGATCGAGATCCGCGGCCTGACGAAATATTTCGGCGAGCATCTGGTGCTGGACCGGGTGAACCTCGATGTCGCGCGGCACGAGGTGGTCTGCCTGATCGGCGCCTCGGGCTCGGGCAAGTCGACGCTTCTGCGCTGCATCAACCGGCTGATCGAGCCCGATTGGGGCCAGATCCGGCTCGATGGTCTGGCGGTCGAGGATGCCGTCTGGGGCAAGACCGGGCTGCAACGGCGGGTGGGGATCGTTTTTCAATCCTACAACCTCTTCCCGCATATGCGGGTCATCGACAACATCATGCTGGCGCCCCGCAAGGTGCGCGGCCTGTCGCGGCGCGAGGCGCATGACAAGGCCATGGCGGTATTGGCGCTCTTCGGGATGGAACGCTTCGCTCGGGCCTATCCCGAACAGCTTTCGGGCGGGCAGCAGCAACGGGTGGCGCTTGCCCGGGCGCTGGCGGGTGAGCCGGAGGTGCTGCTGCTGGACGAGGTGACGGCGGCGCTGGACCCCGAGCTGGTGGGCGAGGTGATGGCGGCGATCCGCGGGCTGAAGGCCCAAGGCCTGACCATGGTCATCGTCACCCATGAGATGGGTTTTGCCCGCGACCTGGCGGATCGGGTCTGTTTCCTCGACGGTGGCCGGATCGTCGAGGAGGCGCCGCCGCGCGACCTCTTCAACGCGCCCGAGCATCCCCGGACCCGGCAGTTCCTGGAACGGCTACTGGAGGGCGGGCGGCTCTGATCCGTGCGGGGGAGGCGCCCTCCCGCCCGCCCACCCGGTCGCCTCCGCCCGCACGCTATTGCGGCGGCGGCGCGGGGTGGTGTTGCCCCGGCCCCGCCATTGATGCGGCATCCGGGGAGGATATTTCCAGAACAAAGATGTGAGGGGCGGCGGAACCGCGAATCGCTTGACGGGCAATGGGTTGCGGCGTCGGATGGCGGCATGCGCCTGGCCCTTGTCCTTATCTTGCTGCTGGCCGCCTGCGGGCGTCCGCTGACGGTCGCCGAGACCGATCTGGCCACGCGGATGTTCGGGACCAGCCTCGATGCCGGGGCGGTGCGCTTCTATCGCAACGGCTTTGTCGGTATGCGCAGCCATCTCTATCCGGTGCGCCCCCGCACCACGTGCCGCGAGCGCATCCTGCCGCCCGCCGATCAGCCCTTCGAACGCGGGCGCGCGGCGGGGATCGTGCTGTTCAACACCGTCAATGTGCGGCCCGACGTGCTGCGCCCCGATTTCGCGCGGCAAGGCGAGGGGCTGATGTCCCTGGGCGCGGCAATGTATCTGGTGCATGAGCTGACCCATGTCTGGCAATGGCAGAACCGGGCGCTGACCGGCTATTCGCCGCTCAGGGTGGCGCGCGAACATGCGGTGTCGGAAGATCCCTATCTCTTTGATACCGGGGCCAATGCCCGGTTTCTCGACTATGGTTACGAGCAGCAGGCGAGCCTGGTCGAGGAATACCTCTGCTGTCAGGTGCTGGATCCCGAGGGTGCCCGCACCGGACGGCTGCACCGGCTGATCTCGCAGGTGATGACGCCGGGCGATCTGCCCGAGGTCCGGGTGCTGCTGCCCTGGCGCGGGGTCGAGCGCGAGGGGATCTGCGGTTGACGCCGGTTTGAGTGCCGGTGAGCGCGGCCCGTGATAAGGTGCCGCCGAACGCCTCTCTCAGGCAGATTGGAGATACCCATGCACAGGCGCCATTTTCTGACGTCGCTGGCCCTGACCCTTCCGGCCCTGGCCGCCACCGGCGCGCAGGCCGATAACCGCGAGGGGATCCACTCCGGCGCCTATTACCCGGTCCGGGTGCTGGGGCAGGGCCAGTCCACGCGGATCGACCATTTCATCGTCACCGACGGCCGGCAGGCCCTGTCGATCCATTGGCGCTCGGGCGCGGCACTTTATGATGAGGACCGGATCGACCTGTCTGGTGTTGGCGGTGGCATCGGTGCGCTGTTCCGCACGCCGTTCCGCAGCCGTTGGGTGCAGGCGCAGCCCCTCGGCACGGTCGAGATCGACCGCGGCCGCAACCGGCTGATCGCCCGGGTCGAGGAGGTGGGCCCGCTGCTTGGCGCTGCGGCGACGGTGGCGGCGGGGCGGTACAGCTGGGATCTGCCGGGGCGGCTGGCGCCGGGCGGGGCACCGGCGGGCGGCGATCCCGCGGGCGCGTTGAGGGTCGAGGAGGACGGGCGGCTTCTGGTCAGCCTGCCGCAGATGGTGGCCCAGGTCTGAACGACGATCCCCTCTGCCCGCTGTGCCTGAGGCCCATCCCGCCCGATGTGCCGCAATCCCTGCACCATCTGGTGCCGAAGCTGAAAGGCGGGAAGGGCGGGCCGGTGGTGCTGCTGCATGCCATTTGCCACAAGGAAATCCACGCCGCGCTGAGCGAGGCGGATCTGGCACGATCCTATGCCACGATCGAGGCCCTGCGCGCCCATCCGCGCCTTGCGCGGTTCATCGACTGGGTGGCGAAGCGGCCGCCCGGGTTCCTGTCGCGGGTGCCGGGCGGGCGGCGGGCTCGACAGCGCTGAGGGGCTGGGGTAGGCGGAAGGCATGGATTGGGATGACGAGATTGACGCGCGGGACCTGCTGTGCCCGCTGCCGGTGCTGAAGGCGCGCAAGCGGCTGATGGCCATGGCGCCGGGGCAGGTGCTGAGGGTTCGGGCGACCGACAAGGCCTCGATCATCGACATGCCGCATTTTTGCGCCCAGTCGGGGCACGAGTATCTGGGCTGCGAGGAGGCGGAGGGCGCGCTTTCCCACCGCCTGCGCCGGGGCGGCTAAAGGCCCGCCCGCAGGGCCGCCTCGTGCCCGAGGCCGAGGATCCAGCCTTCGTCCGCGATCCGGGGATCGTCCGGGGTTTCCAAGAGCGGCGCCAGCGAGGGCAGGGCATGCAGCGCCCGCGCCAGCAGCGTGACCTGCACCTGATCCTTGACCACGCCGGGTTTCAGCCGCGCGTTCACCTCGGCCGCCAGCAGCGAGGGGAAGACCTCGGCCAGGATCACCGGCGCCGTCAGCGCCTCGAAGGGCCAGACGGCGATGCGGCCGGGAAAAGCGCGCCGCAGCCGTTCCAGCACCGCGATCCCGGTCAGCGCCTGTGAGCCGACCGCCCCGGCGCCGCCCAGTTTCCACGGCGATTGCGCGCCCTTGGCGGAGCCGTCCGCCCGCCGATGCTCGGCAAAGCCGTGGTCCGCGCGCAGGCTGCCCTTGTGGGGCAGGGCGGCGATGGCCTGCCGGGTCGGGTTGAACCAGAAGGGGCCGAGGCCCGGCAGCCGCGCGTTGATCCGGGCCGCCAGCTCGATCCGGTTCGAGGCATTGTCCGGGCCGTCCGACAGATGCCGCGCCAGCCAGCCCCAGACCGCCAGCGCCCCGTCCTGCCCGGTCAGGGCGCGGGCGAAACCCGCCGGATAACCGAAGGGGAAATCGGCGCCGATCAGCAGCGTCTCGCCGCGGGTCAGGCTGTCCTCGATCAGTGCCGACAGCGCCTCGAAGGCCAGGGTGCGAGTCCGCGGGTTGCTGGCTGTGCCGTCCGAAAGGCCCAGCCAGATCGAATCTTTGCCCTGCCGGGGTCGGTTGGCGGCCGACCAGTCGAGGATGGCGAGGCGGTCAGGTCGCAAGGCGGCCCTGAGCCTTGTCCAGATCCTCGGGCGTGTTGACGTTGAAGAACGGGTCCTCGACACCATCGAACTTCACCGCGCGGGCGCCGAAATCGGCGGCCACCTTGCCCACCCGCCGCTCGCCTGCCGCCAGCGCCTTGCGGATCGCCCCGCGCAGCGCCACGGGCCAGAGGGCGACGACCGGATGCTTGCGGCCCCGGCTTTCGGCCATGGCGAAGGGGTGGCGGGCCAGCCGCACCACCAGATCCTCAGGCAGGAACGGCGTGTCGCCGGGCGCGCTGAGGAGGTGGGAAAAGCCCTTGGCCGCCGCCCAGTCCATCCCCGCCACGATCCCGGCCAGCGGCCCCGGGAAATCGGGCGTCGCATCGGGCAGGACCGGCAGGTCATAGGCGGCGAAGCGCGCCGGATCGCCATTGGCGCTGATCGCCATCGCCTCGACCTGCGGATCCAGCCGGGCGATGACATGCGCCAGCAGCGGCCGGTCGCGCAGGGTCATCAGCGGCTTGTCGCCACCCCCCATCCGCGTCGCCCGTCCGCCCGCCAGGATCACCGCTGCGACCATCATCCACCTTTCCCCCTGCCTGCCGACAGGCTATCAGGGTGCCATGAGACCGCAAGAGCAAGCCCTCTTCCCCCTCGCCACCGTCACCGGCACCGAGCGCGGCCAGACCGACCGCCTGTTGGCCCAGGTGGCGCGGGTGCTGAGCGCCGAGGGCTGGGCGCTGGCCGGCGTGGTGCAGGTCAACAGCGGCCGCCCGGGCCGCGCGCATTGCGACATGGACCTGCAGGTGCTGGGCCGGTCCGAGGTGATCCGCATCAGCCAGAACCTGGGCGAGGAATCGCGCGGTTGCCGGCTGGACCCCGAGGGGCTGGAAACCGCCGTGGCGCTGGTCGAGGGGACGCTGGCCGACCGGCCGCGCCTGCTGATCCTCAACAAGTTCGGCAAGGCCGAGATCGAGGGCCGCGGCTTCCGCCCCCTGATCGCCGCCGCGCTGGAACAGGGCGTGCCGGTGCTGATGGGGCTGAAACCCCTGAACGGCCCGGGCTTCGAGGCCTTCGCCGAAGGGTTGGGGCAGGGGCTTCCTGCCGACCTCGACCAGATCCTCGGCTGGTGCCGCAAGACGGCGGCCAGTGAGCCCTTGACCTTCCAGTAACTGGAAGCGACATATCGGTCAGGACCACCTATGGAGGGTCCGATGACCGATAGCCAAACCCAAACCCTGCGCGTCGATGGCATGACCTGCGCTTCCTGCGCCGCCCGCGTCGAGCGGATGCTGGGCAAGGAAGAGGGCGTGACCGGCGTTCGCGCCAATTTCGTGACCGGCACCGTCGCCATCGACGGCGCCCCCGAACCCGCGCGGCTGGCCGAGCGGCTGGCGGGCGCGGGCTTCACCGCGGCCGAGGATGTGACGCGCCTCGCCATCGGCGGGATGACCTGCGCCTCCTGCGTCTCGCGCGTCGAGCGGGTCTTGCAGAACGTGCCGGGCGTGACCGCGGCCAGCGTCAACCTCGCCGGCGAGACCGCCACCGTGCGCCACCTCGCCCTCACCGGCATGCCCGAAAAACTGGCCGAGGCGGTGCGCTCGGCCGGCTACGAGGCCCGAATCGCCACCGAGACCACGCGCGAGGATCTGGTCCGGCACAAGGGCGAGGAACAGGCGAAGCTGGCCCGCGCCGTGCTGATCGCGGCGGCGCTCACCCTGCCGGTCTTCGTGCTGGAGATGGGCGGCCACATGGTCCCCGCCTTCCACCACTGGCTGCATGGGCTCTTCGGGCAATTTCCCCTCTGGGTCGCGCAATTCCTGCTGACCTCGGCCGTGCTCTTCGGTCCCGGCCTGCGGTTCTATCGCGCGGGCGTCCCGGCGCTGCTGCATGGCGCGCCCGACATGAACTCGCTCGTCGTGCTGGGGGCGACCGCCGCCTGGGGCTATTCGACGCTGGCCACCTTCGCGCCGGGCCTTTTGCCCGAAGCCTCGCGCGTCGTCTATTTCGAGGCCGCGGCGGTCATCGTCACGCTGATCCTGCTGGGCCGCTGGCTGGAAGCGCGCGCCAAGGGCCGCACCGGCGCCGCCATCGAGAAACTGGTGGGCCTGCAACCGAAGACCGCGCGCCGCGAGCGCGCCGGGCTGATCGAGGAAGTGCCGATCGACCAGATCCGCCCCGGCGACCTGCTGCATCTGCGCCCCGGCGAACGGGTGGCGGTCGATGGCGCGGTGGAAACCGGGCATTCCTGGCTCGATGAAAGCATGATCACCGGCGAGCCGCTCCCGGTCGAGAAGGAGCCGGGCGCGCCCCTCACCGCCGGCACCGTGAACGGCAGCGCTGCGATGACCTACCGCGCCCAGCGGGTCGGCGCCGATACGATGCTGGCCCGGATCATCCGCATGGTCGAAGAGGCGCAGGGCGCCAAGCTGCCGATCCAGGCGGCGGTCGACCGGGTGACGCGGGTCTTCGTCCCGGTGGTCATGGGCATCGCCGCGCTGACCTTCCTGATCTGGCTGATCTGGGGCCCGGGCCTCGCGCAGGCCATGGTCGCGGGCGTGGCAGTCCTGATCATCGCCTGCCCCTGCGCCATGGGGCTGGCGACGCCGACCTCGATCATGGTCGGCACCGGGCGGGGGGCCGAGATGGGCGTGCTGTTCCGCCGGGGCGATGCCTTGCAAGCCCTGCAAGGGGTGCAGGTCGTGGCCTTCGACAAGACCGGCACCCTGACCGAGGGCAGGCCTGCGCTGGTTGCAATCCACCCGGCGCCCGGCACGGCCGAAAATGCGGCGCTGGCGCTGGCGGCAGCGGCCGAATCGGGCTCGGAGCATCCGATCGCCGGCGCCATCCTGCGCGCGGCGACCGACCGGGACCTGACGCTGGCCCCGGCCGATGACGTTACCGCCATCGCCGGTTTCGGCCTCTCGGCGCGGGTCGGCGGGCAGGCGCTGCTGCTCGGCGCCCGGCGCCTGATGGACCGGGAGGGGATCGCGCTGGGTGACCTGCCCGCCCTGGCGGATCGGGCCGCGGCCGAGGGCGGCACGCCGCTCTACCTGGCGGCCGACGGCAAGGCGCTCGCCCTCTTCATCGTCGCCGACCGCCTCAAGCCGACCACGAAACCGGCCCTCGACGCGCTGCATGCGCTGGGGCTGCGCACCGCCATGGTCACCGGCGACGCGGCACCCACCGCCCGCGCCATCGCCGCAAGGCTTGGCATCGATCAGGTCGAGGCCGAGGTCCTGCCTGAGGGCAAGGTCGCCGCCATCGAGGCCCTGCGCCGGAACGGCGCCACCGTGGCCTTCGTCGGCGACGGCATCAACGACGCCCCGGCGCTGGCGGCGGCGGATGTCGGGCTCGCCATCGGCACCGGCACCGATGTCGCGGTCGAGGCGGCCGAGGTGGTGCTGATGTCGGGCGACCTTTCGGCGGTGGTCAACGCCATTCACCTGTCGCGCCGGGTGCTGCGCAACATCCGCCAGAACCTGTTCTGGGCCTTCGCCTATAACGCGGCGTTGATCCCGGTGGCGGCGGGCGTGCTCTATCCCGCCTTCGGGATCCAGCTCTCGCCCGTCCTCGGCGCCGGGGCCATGGCGCTGAGCTCGATCTTCGTTCTCACCAACGCGCTCCGGCTCAAGGCCCTGCGCCCGGTCCTGGAGGCCCAATGAACATCGGCGAAGCGGCGGCGGCCTCGGGCCTGCCCGCCAAGACCATCCGCTATTACGAGGAGATCGGCCTGATCCGCCCGAAACGCGACAGCAATGGCTATCGCGCTTTCGGCGCCGATGAGGTCCATCGCCTCGCCTTCCTCAACCGCGCCCGGGGCCTCGGCTTCTCGATCGAGGATTGCCGCGCGCTTCTCGGGCTCTATGACGACGCCAGCCGCGCCAGCGAGGATGTCAAACGCCTGGCCGCCGACCACCTCGCCCGGATCGACACCCGGATTGCCGAATTGCAGGCGATGCGGGCGACGATGGCGGGGCTCGTCTCGGCCTGCGCCGGGGATGGGCGTCCCGATTGCCCGATCCTCGAGGACCTCGCCACCGGCCCGCTCTGCGCCCATCGCAGCCCGAGCCGGCGGGAGTGACTTCCCCTCGCCGTCCCGATCCTGCATCTTTGCGCGGTAAATATCCCGGGGGTCCGGGGGCAGGGCCCCCGACGGGTCGCGAGGGGGCTCGATGCCCCCTCGCGACCCGCCCCCTTTGACCCGGAAGGAACCCGCCATGACCCTGCAACTCTGGGGCCTGAAGACCTGCGACACCTGCCGCAAGGCCCTGAAATTCCTGCCCGCGGCCGAGTTCCGCGACATCCGCGCCACGCCGCTCACCGATGCCGAGATCGCCGTACTGCTGAATGAATTCGGGGAAAAGCTGGTCAACCGCGCCTCGACCACCTGGCGCGGCCTCTCCGAAGAGGAGCGCGCCCAAGCGCCCGCGCAGCTTCTCGCGCAGCATCCGGCGCTCATGAAACGGCCGGTCATCCGGGCGGGCGGCGTCTGGTATCTGGGCTGGACCCCGGCCGTGCGGGCCGCGCTGGGCGTCGCATAAGGGGGCTTTCGAGAGGGGCATTGTCGCGCCGCGTCGCGGGCCGGCATCAAGTACAAAGCCCGCCGGTCAGCCCGGCGGGCTTCGAAAAAGCGGCCGGGTCGGGCAGAGGGTCAGAGCAGCTTCAGGTCCGACGCCGAGGACCGTCCGTCGCGGCCCGATTGCAACTCGAAGCTGATCTTCTGGTTGTCCTGCAGACCTTTCAGCCCGGCGCGTTCCACTGCCGAGATGTGGACGAAAACGTCCTTGCCGCCACCATCGGGGGCGATGAAGCCATACCCTTTGGTCGCGTTGAACCATTTTACGGTGCCAGTGGCCATGTCCGTACCCATTCCTCTCATGTTTCCCGCGACGTCATTGTCGGCGGGCCGTGCAGCCAGGCCTTCGGGTCGTGCGGGCTGCCTGGAAGAGGCGCGGGCGCAGGAAGTCTGTTGTCACCCGCAAAAGGATGCCATGAATCCCCAACAAATCAAGGGTGCTCTTGTGACGTCGCGCCCGCCGGACCCGGCAATGCTTGACTTCCGGGCAGGGCTGCCCCATCTGGCAGGCTTGCCCGCCCGGTGCCCCGCGCCGCGCGGCGGGCTCTGCATGCGCCGCCTGCATGGCTGGCGCCCGAAAGGAACGACATGACGGAATTCTCGATGCTGGGGCTCGCGCCTGCTCTCTTGGCGGCGCTTGAGCGGACCGGCAAGGACCAGCCCACGCCGATTCAGGCGCGCGCCATCCCGGCGCTGATGGAAGGGCGCGACCTGATGGGTCTGGCCCAGACCGGCACCGGCAAGACGCTGGCCTTCGGCCTGCCGATCCTGCACCGGCTGCAGGGGCAGGGCAAGCCCGGACCCAAGAGCGCGCGCGCCCTGATCCTGGCGCCGACCCGCGAGCTGGTGCAACAGATCGCCGAGGCGCTGGCGCAGCTGGCGCAGGGCCTGCCCACCTCGATCGTCACCGTGGTCGGCGGTGCCTCGATCAACCGGCAGATGGACCGGCTGGTACGCGGCTGCGATGTGCTGGTGGCGACGCCGGGGCGCTTGATCGACCTGCTGGAGCGCTCGGCCGTTTCGCTGGCGAAGGTGCAGATGCTGGTCCTGGACGAAGCCGACCAGATGCTGGACCTCGGCTTCATCCATGCGCTGCGCAAGATTGCCCGGCATCTGCCGAAGGAACGGCAGACCATGCTCTTCTCGGCGACCATGCCCAAGGACATGTCCGAGATCGCCGAGACCTATCTGGACCGTCCGGTCCGGGTTCAGGTCTCGCCCCCCGGCAAGGCCGCCGACAAGATCGAGCAGGCCGTGCATTTCGTGGCCCAGGGCGACAAGGCGAAGCTGCTGGAGGAATATCTGCGCAAGCACCCGGACGAGCTGGCGCTGGTCTTCGGCCGCACCAAGCACGGGTCCGAGAAGTTGTCGAAGCTGCTGGCCTCCTGGGGCTTTTCGGTCGGCTCGATCCACGGCAACAAGAGCCAGGGTCAGCGCGAGCGGACGCTGGCCTCGTTCCGCGCGGGCGAGACCAAGGTGCTGGTGGCGACCGATGTGGCGGCGCGCGGGCTCGACATTCCGCTGGTCGCGCATGTCTATAATTTCGACCTGCCGAACGTGCCCGAGAACTACGTTCACCGCATCGGCCGCACCGCACGCGCCGGGCGCGACGGGCGGGCGGTGGCCCTCTGCGCCCCGGCCGAGATGGCCGACCTGCGCGCCATCGAGGCCCTGACCAAACAGAAGATCGAGGTGATTGGCGGCGAACCCTGGCCCGAGGCGATGGCCGACGCGGCCCGCACCAAGGCAAGGGCGGCCACCAACCAGGGGCGCGGCGGGCGCCCGCAAGGGGCCAAAGCCGGAGGAGCGCCGAAGACGAGCGGCAAGCCCGGCGGCAAGACCGGGGCGCCGAAGGCCGGCGGGCAGGGACCGAAGACCGGCGAGGCTGCCGCCAAACCCGCGAAGCCGCGCAAGCCGCGGGTCCATCCGGCCCTGGCCGAGGCTCTGGCGGAGGAACGCGGGCAAAAGCCCCGGCGGTTCCGCAACAAGCCGGCCCGTCGCAACGACGGCTGAGACTTTTCTGCGCTTCCTTCAGTTCAGAGTGGCCATTGCTGGCGGAGTCTACGACTAATCGAACATTCCCGGCCATGACGCGCGCCCTTTCCGTCGCCTGACGGAACGGTGCCGCGCACTGGTGCTGCGGAATGTCTGACATGGATCCGCGCCATTGCCGGGCTTTGGCAAGGCCCGGACCCATGCTATGAAACCGGCATGAGTGACACCCCCGGTCAGATCGCGGACCTGCCGCCCGATGCCCCCGTGGCCGCACCGACGGGGCGGGCCTTCTGGCTGGTGCTGGCGACGCTGGCGCTGCTGGTGGCGCTGGGGCTGGGCAGCCTGGCCTATCAGCGCCTGCATCGCGCGGCGCTGGCGGATCTGACCCGGCAGGGTGAGAGCACGCTGGGCCTGGCCATCGCCGCCCTCGACGGCCAGCTTCGCCGCTTTGACCGGCTGCCGGGCCTGCTGGCCCAGCAACAGGTGGTGCATGAATTGCTCTATCGGCCCCGCGATCCCGACCGCGTGCTGGCTGCCAATCGCTACCTGCGGGCCACGGCCCAGCTGCTTCAGGCCTCGGACATCTATGTCATGAATCTTGAGGGGCTGACGCTCGCCGCGTCGAATTTCGACCAGCCGCTCAGCTTCGTCGGCGGCAATTTCGTCTTCCGCCCCTATTTCACCGACGCTCTGTCGCAGGGACAGGGGCGGTTCTATGCGCTGGGCACGACCTCGCAGGTGCGCGGCTATTACTTCGGCGCGCCGGTGCTGATCGACGATGCCCCCGCCGGCGTGATGGTGATCAAGATCGACCTCGACGCGATCGAGGACGGCTGGCGCGGCTCGGGCACCGAGGTGCTGGTCACTGACCCCGAGGACATCGTCTTCATGTCGACCAACCCGGCCTGGACGTTCGGTGCGACCCGGCCCCTGACCCCGGAACGGCTGGAGCGCACGCGCTCGACCCGGCGCTATGCCGACCGCCAGTTGACCGAATTGCCGCTGGTCCGGGCGACCGGGCCGGATGGCGGACCCCTCTGGCGCTTGCAGGGGGCGGAATACCGGGTGATCGCTTCGGCCATGCCCGGGGCGGACTGGACGGTCCAGGTGCTGGTCGATACCGCGCCCGCCCGCCAGCAGGCCCTGACCCGGCTGGCGCTGGCGGCGCTGGCTGCCGGGCTGGGGGTTCTGGCGCTGGTCATCGTCGCCCAGCGGCGGGCCGCGCTGCGCGAGCGCCTGGCGTTGCAGGCCGAGGCGCAGGCGCAGCTGGAACGCCGGGTGGACGAACGGACCGCCGAACTCGCCGCGGTCAACACGAGGCTGGAGGGTGAGGTGGCCGAACGCCGAGCGACGGAGGAGCGGCTGCGCGCCACCCAGGCCGATCTGGTGCAGGCAGGCAAGCTGGCGGCGCTGGGGCAGATGTCGGCGGCGCTGAGCCATGAGTTCAATCAGCCGCTGGGCGCCGCCCGCAATTATGCCGAAAACGCGCAGCTGCTGATCGAACGCGGGCGGATCGAGGATGCCAAGGGCAATATCGACCGCATCCTCGGCCTGATCGGCCGCATGGGGGACCTGTCGAAACACCTGCGCAACTTCGCCCGCAAGCCTAACAGCCAGCTCGCCGATGTCTCGCTGGCCGAGGCGGTTGCCGCGGCGCAGGAATTGCTGGGCTGGCGTTTCCGGGCGCAATCCATCGCCCTCTCGGTCGATATCGCGCCGTTGTCGGTCCGCGCGGGGCCGGTGCGGCTGCAACAGGTGCTGGTCAATATCCTGTCCAACGCCATCGATGCGCTGGAGGATTGCCAGAATCGCAGCATTGCCGTGAGCGCGCGCCAGGACGGGAGGACGGCGGTCTTGACCATCGCCGACAGCGGGCCGGGCATCGCGCCGCAGCTGGTCGAGCGGATCTTTGACCCGTTCTTTTCGACCAAGGGCGTGGGCAAGGGGCTGGGTCTGGGCCTGTCGATCAGCTACAACATCGTCCACGATTTCGGCGGCACACTGTCGGTGGCCAACCAGCCGGGCGGCGGCGCGGTCTTCACCCTTGTGCTGCCGCTTGCCGAGGGTGAAAAGGCGGCATGAACCGGGGCCGTATCCTGTTGGTGGACGACGATGCCGACCTGCGCCAATCGACGGCGCAGGCGCTGGATCTGGCCGGGTTCGAGGTACTGGACACCGATCAGCCCGAGGATGTGCCGGCGCTGATTTCCTTCGGCTTCAACGGCATCGTGGTGACCGACATCCGCATGCCGCGCCTCGACGGGATCAGCCTGATGAACCAGATCCACGGCATTGACCGCGAGGTGCCGGTGATCCTGATCACCGGCCATTCCGACGTGCAGCTGGCGGTCCGGGCGATGCGCGAGGGCGCGCATGATTTCATCGAGAAGCCCTTCTCGGCCGCGCAGCTGGCCGAGACCTGCGCCCGGGCGATGGATTACCGGCGGCTGGTGCTGGAGAACCGGGTGCTCAGGGCCTCGGCCGGGCAGGCGGACGATCTGGAGCAACGGCTGGTCGGGCGGTCCAATGTGATGATCGACCTCAGGCGGCGGGTCAGGACCATTGGCCCGGCGGAAACCGATGTGCTGATCACCGGCGACACCGGCACCGGCAAGGAAGTGGTGGCGCGGGCGCTGCACGACCTCTCGGCCCGGGCGGCGCGGCCCTTCATCGCCATCGATTGCGCGGCGCTGCCCGAGGCGCAGATCGAGAGCGAGCTTTTCGGGCATGAGCCGGGCGCCTTTCCGGGCGCCATGCGGCAGCGCTACGGGCGGTTCGAACACGCGCGGGGCGGGACGGTGCTGCTGGATGACATCGGGTCCATGCCGATGGGATTGCAGGGGAAATTGCTGCGGGTCATTCAGGAGCGGACCATCCAGCCGCTTGGGTCGAACGAGGCGCGGCCCGTGGATATCCGCTTCATCGCCACCTCGCGCATGCCCTTGGAGCATGAAGTGACTGAGGGGCGGTTCCGCGCCGACCTCTTCTACCGCCTCGCCGTGGTCAGCCTGAATGTGCCGCCGCTGACCGCCCGTCGCGAGGATATTCCCCTGCTCTTCGCCCGATTGCTGGCCGAGGCCGCAGGGCGAAACCGGGTCGAGCCGGTGACGCCGCCGCCCTCGCTGGTCGAGGCGATCATGGCCCGCGACTGGCCTGGCAATGTCCGCGAATTGCGTAACGCCGCCGAACGCTGCGCGCTGGGGCTGGGCCTGCAAGGACCGGTCGAGCCCGGGGGCGAGACGCGGGGCGAGGGCGGCCGGCTGTCGGACCGGGTCGCGGCCTTCGAAAAGGCCGAGATCGTGCGGGCGCTGATGGCTTCGGGCGGGGCGCTGAAGCCGGTCTACGAGGCGCTGGGCCTGTCGCGGAAGACCCTCTACGAGAAGATGCAGAAGCTCGGCATCGACAAGTCGCAGTATTCGGACGGTTAGGCGCTCAGACCGCCTCTTCCGCTTGCCCGCCGTCGCCCCGCTGCGCCACCAGGGCCGCCACGGCGCTTGCGTCGGTCAGAAGGCCCACGACCTGTCCGCCCTCGGTCAGCAGGATCCGCCCGCGCCCTTCGGCTAGCCGCTCCATCGCCGTCTTGAGCGGCGTGGTGGCGGGCAGGGTCAGGCCCGCGGGCATCGGACTGGGCACGGGAACCATGGCGTCGCGCGCGGTCAACACGCCCAGCGGGTTCATATGCGCCACGAAATCCGCGACATAGCCGTTCGCGGGCTTGGTGTAGATCTGCGCCGGGGTGCCGCATTGGATGATCCGCCCGCCCTCCATGATGGCGATGCGGTTGCCCAGCTTGAAGGCCTCGTCCAGGTCATGGCTGACGAAGATGATCGTCCGCTTGAGCCGCGCCTGCAAATCCAGAAGTTCGTCCTGCAACCGGGTGCGGATCAGGGGATCCAGCGCGCTGAACGGCTCGTCCATCAACAAAATCGGCGCCTCGGTGGCAAAGGCGCGGGCCAGACCCACGCGCTGCTGCATCCCGCCCGAGAGTTCGGAGACCTTGCGCCCGGCCCATTGCGAGAGGCCGACGAGTTCCAGCTGTTCGGCGACCCGCCGGGCCCGTTCCTTGCGGCCCATGCCGGCCAGTTCCAGCCCCAGCCCGACATTCTCGCGCACCGAGCGCCAGGGCAGCAGGCCGAATTGCTGGAATACCATCGCCACGCATTCGCGGCGGAGCTTGCGCAGTTCCGCCTTGCTGGCGGAGCCGACCGAGGCGCTCCACTCGTCGTCATGGACGATGACCTCGCCCTGCACGATGGGATTAAGCCCGTTGACCGCGCGCAGGAGCGTGGATTTGCCGGAGCCCGACAGCCCCATCAGCACCAGGATCTCGCCCTGTGCCACGTCGATGGAGCAATCGTGCACGCCCAGGATCTGGCCGGTTTCCTTCTGGATGTCGGCGCGGGACTGGCCGGTTTCCATCAGCGGGATGGCCCGCCAGGGATTGTCGCCGAAGACGATGGAGACATGGCGGAACGAGACCGCGGTTTTCGGCGCGGCCGGGGCGGCGGCGGGGGCTTCTGCGGTCTCGCTCACGACTTGGCCTCCACCCGCAGCATGCGGTCCAGCATGATGGCGACGGCAACGATCACCGCGCCGGATTCAAAGCCCAGCGCCGCATTCACCGAGTTGAGCGCCCGGACCACCGGCACGCCCAGCCCCGGAGCGCCGACCAGCCCGGCGATGACCACCATGGACAAGGACAGCATGATCGTCTGGTTGAGACCGGTCATGATCTGCGGAAAGGCCCAGGGCAATTCGACCTTGAAGATCCGCTGCAGCGTGGTCGAGCCAAAGGCGGTCGCCGCCTCGCTCAGCGCGGTGGGGGTGGAGCGGATGCCGAGTTCGGTGAGCCGGATGGCCGCCGGCATGGCGAAGATCACTGTCGCCACCAGCCCCGGCACCATGCCCAGGCCGAACAGCACCAGCACCGGGATCAGATAGACGAAGGTCGGCAGCGTCTGCATCAGGTCCAGCAGCGGCGTGAGAATGCGGTAGAAGCGCGGATGATGCGCGCTGAAGATGCCCAGCGGCACCCCCACGGCCATGCAGACCGCGCAGGAGCCCAGCACCAGCACCAGCGTCTGCATGGTCAGGTCCCAGTAATTCTGGTTCCAGGCGAAAAGCGCGCAGCCGACGACGATGGCCACCGCCACCCATTTGCGCTGCAAAAGCCAGGTGATCGCCGCGAAAATGGCGATGATGATCAGCGGATGGGGCGTCATCAGCGCCGTGGACAGCGCGTCCACCGCGGTGCGCAGGCCCAGTTCGACCGCGTCGAAGAAGGGCCAGAAATTGTCCTGCACCCAGGTAAAGAGGGTGGCGACGGTGCGCCCGACAGGGATCTTGGCCCCGGTCACGGCGTCGGAAATCGGGTCGGCCATGCGTGCTCCACCGGATGCGAAAGCCCCGGCCCGCAGGGGCCGGGGTCAGGAGGGGATCAGCCGTCGAGCGCGGTGTTCACGGCGGCAAGTCCGTCGGCCCCGTCGATGGTGGTCACGCCGACCATCCAGGGGCTGAGGACATGACGATGGTCGGCCAGCCAGGCCCGCGCTGCCTCTTCCGGGGCGGTGCCGTCATTGAGGATCGCGCCCATGATCTCGTTTTCCATGGCCAGCGTGAATTCCATGTTGCCCAGCAGCGCGCCGACGTTCGGGCATTCGGTCACATAGCCGGCGCGGGTGTTGGTATAGACCTCGGCGCCGCCGAAATTCGGGCCGAAGTAATCGTCGCCGCCTTCCAGATAGGTCATCTGGAAATTGGCGTTCATCGGATGCGGCTCCCAGCCCAGGAAGACCACCGGCTCATCGCGGCGGTCCGATCGCTGGACCTGGGCCAGCATCCCCTGTTCCGAGCTTTCCACCACCTCGAAACCCTGCAGCCCGAACGCGTCGGCCTCGATCATGTCGAGGATCAGGCGGTTGCCGTCATTGCCCGGCTCGATGCCATAGATATGGCCGCCCAGCGCATCGCGATGCGCGGCGATATCGGCGAAGGAAGCAATGCCCAGCGCCGCGCCGGCGGCATTGGTGGCGAGCGTGTATTTCGCCCCCGTCAGGTTCATGCGCACCGTGTCGACGGTCCCGGCCTCGCGGAACGGGGCGATGTCGGCCTCCATCGTCGGCATCCAGTTGCCCAGGAACACGTCGATATCGCCGTTGGCCATCGAGGTGTAGGTCACCGGCACCGACAGCACCAGCGTCTCGGTCTGGTAGCCCAGCGCCTCCAGGATGGTTGTGGCGACGGCGGTGGTGGCGGTGATGTCGGTCCAGCCCACATCCGAGAAGCGGACGGTGCTGCAATCGGCGAAGGCGGGGGCGGTGGCCAGGGCCAGAACGGCGGTGGTCAGCGAAAGGCGGGTGATACGCATGGTCTCTCCTGTCAGGGTATTTTTGTTGATTGACTGATCAATAAACATTGGTCTAGCACGGAATCAACAAAAATTGCGGGGCGGGCGGATGCCGTTCCGGGTGGAAGGGAATGGACGATGCCCAAGATCGGGATGGAGCCTATACGACGTGCCTCGCTGATCAAGGCCACAATCACCGAGATCGGGGCCGTGGGCTCGCTTGAGGTGACGGTTGCCCGGATCGCCAAGCGCGCCGGCATGTCCTCGGCACTGGCGCATCATTATTTCGGCTCGAAAGAGGCGATGTTCCTGGCGGCGATGCGCCATGTGCTGACCGTCTACGGGGCCGAGGTACGCGGCGCGCTGGCCAGTGCCGAAGGCGGCGAGGGCCGGGCGCGGGCGGTGATCCGGGCCTCGTTCGCGGGCGCCAACTTCCGGCGCGAGGTGGTGGCGGCCTGGCTCAACTTCTATGTCCTGGCCCAGACCCTGCCCGAGGCGCGGCGCCTGCTCAACATCTATCAGAAGCGCATCGTGTCGAACCTCGGCCATGCGCTGCGTCCGCGCCTGGGCGCCTCGGCGACCGAGGTCGCCTGTTCCATCGCCGCGATGATCGACGGGGCCTATCTGCACGCCGCGCTGGGCGCCGAAGCGCCCGATGCGGCGCGGGCCACGGCGCGGGTCGAGGCCTATCTCACGCTGGCCCTGAAGGGACGCTGAGATGCAGGCCGAATATGTGATCGTGGGCGCCGGGTCGGGCGGGTCGGCGGTGGCCTTCCGCCTGGCAGAAGCCGGGCATTCGGTGATCGTCATCGAATTCGGCGGCTCGGATGCCGGGCCCTTCATCCAGATGCCGGGGGCGCTGAGCTACCCGATGAACATGAAGCGCTACGATTGGGGCATGGCATCCGAGCCCGAGCCCGGCCTCGGCGGGCGCTCGCTGGTCACGCCGCGAGGCAAGGTGATCGGCGGCTCTTCCTCGATCAACGGGATGGTCTATGTCCGGGGCCATGCGCGCGATTACGACCATTGGGCCGAACAGGGCGCCGATGGCTGGTCCTTTGCCGATGTGCTGCCCTATTTCAAACGGCTGGAACATTGGCATGGCGAGGAAGACGCGGGTGGCGGCGGCGAATGGCGCGGCCATGACGGGCCGTTGCACATCAGCCGCGGCCGGCGCGAAAACCCGCTTTTCAACGCTTTCATCGAGGCCGGGCGCCAGGCGGGCTATCCCGTGACCCGCGACTACAACGGCCAGCAGCAGGAAGGCTTCGGCGCCATGGAGGCGACGATCAAGGGCGGCGTACGCTGGTCGGCGGCCCGTGCTTATCTCAAGCCCGCGCTGAAGACCGGGCGGGCAAGGCTGGTGCGGGGCCTCGCCGCGAAGGTGGTGATCGAGGGCGGGAAGGCCACCGGCGTCGAACTCTCGGACGGGCGGCTGATCGCGGCGGGGCGCGAGGTGATCCTCGCCGCCTCGTCCCTCAACACGCCGAAACTGCTGATGCTCTCGGGCATCGGTCCGGCCGCGCATCTGGCCGAGCACGGGATCGCCGTGGTGGCCGACCGGCCCGGCGTGGGCGCGAACCTGCAGGACCATCTGGAGCTTTACCTGCAATTCGCCACGCGCGAGCCGATCACGCTCTACAAATACTGGAACCTCTGGGGCAAGGCCTGGGTCGGGGCGCAATGGATGATGCTGGGCCGCGGCCCCGGCGCCTCGAACCAGTTCGAAAGCTGCGGCTTCATCCGTTCGGCGGCGGGGATCGATTACCCGGATATCCAGTATCATTTCCTGCCGATTGCCGTGCGCTACGACGGCCGCGCGGTGGCCGAGGGGCACGGCTTCCAGACCCATGTCGGCCCGATGCGGTCGAAATCGCGCGGCACGGTGCGGCTGCGGTCGAAGGATCCGGCCGACAACCCCGTGATCCGCTTCAACTATATGTCGCATCCCGACGACTGGACCGAATTCCGCGCCGCCATCCGCCTGACGCGCGAGATCATGCAGCAGCCGGCCATGGCGGTGCATGTAAAGCACGAGATCCAGCCGGGCGCGGCGGTGCAGTCGGATGACGAGCTTGACGCCTTCATCCGCGCGCATGCCGAATCGGCCTACCATCCCTGCGGCACGGCCCGGATGGGGCGGCGCGACGACCCGCAGGCGGTGGTCGATCCGCAGGGGCGGGTGATCGGCGTGGAGGGACTGCGCGTCGCCGACAGTTCGGTCTTCCCGCGCATCACCAACGGCAATCTCAACGGACCCTCGATTCTGGTGGGCGAGAAGATGGCGGACCATATCTTGGGCAAGGATCCGTTGCCTGCCTCAAATCTTGAGCCCTGGATCAATCCCGACTGGGCGGTAGCGCAGCGTTAAGGAAATCTTGACGCCGCCCTTGCCGGGGGTGTCCTTCCCCCGTAGATCGGGGGCATGTTAAGAATTTGTTCACTTATCGTTCTCATTCTGGCCGGGGCTGCGCAGGCCGATGTCCGGGGGGCGGCCCGGGTCATCGACGGTGACACGCTGGACGTGGCGGGGGTGCAGATCCGCCTCTTCGGCGTCGACGCGCCGGAACTGGGCCAGCCCTGCGGCGACTGGTCCTGTGGGCGCTGGGCGCGGGACGAACTCGCGCGGCTGATCGGCGGGCGGCAGGTCACCTGCGCGGCAGGGGCGCCGGACCGCTATGGCCGGCTGCTGGCGCGCTGCGACGCCGGGCAGGGCGATCTGGGCCTGGCCATGGTGCAGCGCGGGGCGGCTTTCGCTTATCGCCGCTACGCCACCGATTACGTCGGCGCCGAACAGCAGGCGAGGGCGGCCGAGCGGGGCCTTTGGCGCGACGGCGGGCGCGGGGTGACGCTGCCCGAGGATTTCCGCGCGGCCCGGCAACAGGCCGGGGTGCCGCCCGGCCGGGTGCCTCCTCGCCCCAATTGCGCGATCAAGGGCAATGTCTCGGACAGCGGGCGGGTCTATCATCTGCCCGGTCAGCGCGATTATGATCGCACCCGCATCGACCCGGCGCGGGGCGAGCGGTGGTTCTGCTCCGAAGCCGAAGCGCGCGCTGCCGGATGGCGCCGCGCCCGCCGCTGAAGGCCGCGTTCAGAAAGGACCCCGATGGACGAGCTTGAAACCCGCAAGGCGCTACCCGAGGCGCTGCGTATCCTGCTGAGCGACTACCCGCGCGAGGGGTGGGAGGCGCATCCGCAGTTCCACGGCCTGACCAGCTATTGGCTGGAGCGGCACCTCGGCTTCCGCCGCCTGCTGCCGCTGCTGCAGGACCGCGCCCGCGCCATCGTCGAGCGCGACGCCGAGCCCGAACCGCAGATGTTGGTACGGCTGGCGCGGACGCTGCTGAACGACCTGCACGGGCACCATCAGGTCGAGGATCACCATTATTTCCCGTTGCTGGCCCAGACCGAGCCGCGGCTGGAGCAGGGTTTCGCGCTGCTCGACGCCGATCATCATACGCTGGACGCCCATCTGCACGTCCTGGCCGACCACACCAACGCGGTGCTGAGGGCGCTGGCCGAGAACCAGCCCCCGCGCGAGATGGCGGCGCGGCTCGACGAGGCGCTGACGCCCTTCGCGGGTTTCCTCGACCGGCATCTGAGCGACGAAGAGGATCTGGTCGTGCCGATCATTCTGCATCGCGGGGTCAGCTTCTGATCCAGATCAAGGGCTTCGGTGAATCGGCGGTCTAGCTTTCAGGGGCAACGAACGGAGGCACGCATGTCCAACACCCCCCACGAACTGGCCGAAGAATTCCCCGCCGAGGTCGAGCGCATGCATGCGCTGAAGACCACGGACGCGCATTTCGCCAAGCTCTTCGACGAGTATCACGAGGTGAACAAGGCCATCCACCGCGCCGAAACCAAAGTCGAGCCGGTGACCGACGAGCATGAAACCATGCTGCGCAAGCAGCGCATGGCGCTCAAGGACGAGATCGCCGCCAAGCTGCGCGAAACTGCCTGAACCCGCGCATCCTGAAACGGAAAGGGCCGCTTCCGGGCGGCCCTTTTTTGTTCAGCCGCCGCTCTGCTCGGCGATGGCATAGGGCAGCACGCCCCGCCGGTCCGGGTCGATGCGCAGCCCCTGTTCCAGCGGCGGGACCGAGCGCTGGTGACAATCGGGCCGGGCGCAGATCCGGCAGGAAATGCCGATCGGCTCGAAGGCCTGCGGATGGCTCAGGTCCATGTCATCGGCATAGGTCAGCTGATCGGCATGGCGGATCTCGCAACCCAGGCCGATGGCATAGCGCCTGACCGGGGCCCGGAACGACCCGCCGCTTTTCGACACATCCCGCGCCAGGCAGAAATAGCGCACGCCATCCGGCGTCTCGGCCAGCTGGCGCAGGAAACGGCCCGGCGTCTCGAAGGCCTGATGCACGTTCCACAAGGGGCAGGCCCCGCCGTAGCGGGCGAATTGCAGCCGGGTGGCCGAATGGCGCTTGGTGATCGTGCCCGCCTGATCGACCCGCACGAAGAAGAAGGGCACGCCCTTGGCGCCCGGCCGTTGCAGGGTCGAGAGCCGGTGCGCCACCTGCTCGATCGAGGCGCCGAAACGGTCGGCCAGCATCTCCAGATCGTGGCGGGTTTCCTGCGCCTCGGACAGGAAGGCGCGATACGGCAGCAGGGCCGCCCCGGCGAAGTAATTGGCGAGCCCGATCTTGGCGATGCCACGGGCCTCTTCGGACTGGAAGCGGGCCAGGTCCAGCGTCGCCTCCAGCAGCTCGTTCTGGGTCAGCAGGGCGATCTGGTGCAGCAGCTGGAAGCGCCGGGTGGCCGCCGTGGCTTTTGTTGATAAAGTGAGGATCCTCCGCTGCGGATCGTAGCGTCTGAGCATCGGATCGTCGGAAAACTGCAAGCCGATGCTGCGCCGTTCCAGCAGTTTCCCGGCCTTGGCCTCGATGCTTTCCGGCCCCTGGGCGAAATGCTCGGCGGCGCGGTCCACCGCGTCGATGTAATTGTCGCAGTAATGGAAGAAATCGCGCACCTCCTCCCAGGGCGAGGCGCGTAACATCCTGTCTTCACGGCCCAAAGCCTCGTCCAGGGATGCCAGACGTTCATGTGTCTGACGATAGGCCCGGTGCAGGGCCAGCAGCGCGCGGGCCACCCCCGGTGCGTTCGAGGCGACCAGCCGCAGATCGGCGGCCGAAGGGGCGGGGGCGGGGAAGACGGGATCGGCCAAGGCCTCGCGCAGGTCCGAGACCATGCGCTCGCTGTCGCCGGTCGAAAGCTCGGTCACGTCGGTGCCGAACTCGCGCGCCAGGGCCAGCACCACCGCGGTCGAGACCGGGCGGTTGTTGTTTTCCATCTGGTTGAGATAGGGCAGCGAGACGCCGAGCCGGGCGGCGAACTCCTTCTGCGTCAGCTGCAGGCGCGAGCGGATCTCGCGCAGCTTGGCACCCGCATAAAGCTTCTGCACCGCCATCGCAGCCTCCCGCTTTGCAATGCCTGGACCCTAGCTTTGCAAAGCGATCTTGCCAAGCGGGCTCAGAGGCCCAGCTGCTTGTTGCGGCGGATGACCAGCAGGATCGACAGGAGCGAGCCGATCATCGAGGCGCTCATGATCCCGATCAGCGGCCAGGCGCCGGTCTCTTCGGTCAGCATGGCCCCGGCCAGCGCCGAGAGCGCCGCGCCGCCTCCGATCATGAAAGCCCCGCCGAGCCCCGCCGCGGTCCCCGCCAGCGCCGGACGGACCGAGAGCATCCCGGCGTTGGAATTGGGCAGGACCAGCCCGTTGCCGACGCCGACGATCAGGAAGGGCACGAAGAACCCCGCCGCGCCGCCCCAGCCGGTCGCCACGGCGAAGATCTGCACCACGATGCCGATGCTCATGCCGATATTGCCGTAGACGATCATCCGCACGACGCCGAAGCGGGTGGAATAGCGGCCGGAGAGGTAATTGCCGATACCATAGCCCACGCCGGTGACGCCAAAGAAGAGGCCCAATTCGCTGGGGGTCAGGCCATAGATTTCTGAGCCGACGAAGGGCGCGCCGCCGAGATAGGCGAAGAAGACGCCCGAGGAGAAGGCGGTGGTCAGCACATAGCCCCAGAAGCGCGGCGAGGTCAGCAGTTCCGGGTAATCGGCGATCTGCGCGCGGAAGCTGGAGGGGCGGCGCTCCATCGTCTCGCCCAGATCGGCCCAGACCAGCCACAGCACCAGCGCACCCAGCACCGCCAGCAGCAGGAAGCTGGCCTGCCAGCCCCAGACCTCGTCCAGCGCGCCGCCGATGATCGGACCCAGCATCGGCACAATCGACATGCCCAGAGTGACATAGGCGATCATCGAGGCCGCGCGATCCTCGTCCACCATGTCGCGCACGATGGCCCGGCCCAGCGCCATGCCGGTCGCGACCGAGGCCTGCAGCATGCGGAAGATCAGGAAGATCGTGGCATTGGGGGCAAGCAGCGTGCCGAGGCTGGCCAGCAGGAACACGACCAGCGAGACGAGCACGATATTGCGGCGGCCGAAGCGGTCGGAGAGCGGGCCGATGACCAGCTGCAGCACGGCGCTGAAGGCCAGATAGACCGAGATCGACAGCTGCATCAGCCGGTAATCGGCGTCGAAATACGCAGCCATGTTCGGCAGCGAGGGGAGGAAGACATTCATCGACAGCGCAGAGACTGCCGAAAGCAGGATCAGCGTCGCAAGATGCGGGGGAGTTTTGCGGTCCAGAAACCGGGGTGTCACACCATTCATTTCACAAGCGTAAAGACGCCCGCCGGGAGTGTCCAGTGCCCTCAGAACGGGCGCTGAAAGATGACGGCCGCCCCGGCGGCGATCAGCGTGAAGCCCAGCACGTGATTCCAGGTCAGCGGCTCTTTCAGATAGAAGACCGAGAAGGCGGCGAAGACGCTCAGCGTGATCACCTCCTGGATGGTCTTCAACTGCGCGGCCGAGAAGACCGCGTGCCCGATGCGGTTGGCCGGCACCTGCAGCAGGTATTCGAAAAAGGCGATGCCCCAGCTGATCAGGATGACGGTGATCAGCGGCGCGGTGCGGTACTTCAGATGCCCGTACCAGGCGAAGGTCATGAAGATATTCGAGGCAAGCAGCAGCAGGATTGTCTGCAGCGGGACGGATAGGGGCATGGCGCGCCGGGGGTTGCAATTGCGGTCTGACTGCGGGCTATAGTCCGGCCGCGACCCTGTGCAAGCGGCCAGAATTAGCGGATTTGCATTTCGCACGGACGACTTGCCAAGTGCTTTGCAAATTTTCTCGATTTCGCTTCCTTTGCTGCAAGCGCGAACGTACATTGCCCGCCAAATCCGAGGAGGGCGCGATGAAGGACATTCTGCAAGAGCTCGAGAACCGACGGGCGGCCGCGCGTCTGGGGGGCGGTCAGCGCCGCATCGACGCGCAGCACGCCAAGGGCAAGCTGACGGCGCGCGAGCGGATCGAGCTTCTGCTGGACGAGGGCTCGTTCGAGGAATTCGACACCTTCGTCGCCCATCGCTGCACCGATTTCGGCATGGAGCAGGACCGGCCGGCCGGCGACGGGGTGGTGACCGGCTGGGGCACGGTCAACGGCCGCATGGTCTATGTCTTCAGTCAGGATTTCACCGTCTTCGGCGGCTCGCTGTCGGAAACCCATGCCCAGAAGATCTGCAAGATCATGGACATGGCGATCCAGAACGGCGCGCCGGTGATCGGCTTGAACGATTCGGGCGGCGCCCGGATCCAGGAGGGCGTGGCCTCGCTGGCGGGGTACGCGGATGTGTTCCAGCGCAACATCATGGCCTCGGGCGTGGTGCCGCAGATCTCGGTGATCATGGGCCCCTGCGCGGGCGGCGCGGTCTATAGTCCCGCCATGACCGACTTCATCTTCATGGTGCGCGATTCGTCCTATATGTTCGTGACCGGCCCCGATGTGGTAAAGACCGTCACGAACGAGATCGTCACCGCCGAGGAACTGGGCGGGGCCTCGACCCATACCAAGAAATCCTCGGTCGCCGATGGCGCTTTCGAGAACGATGTCGAGGCGCTGATCGAGGTCCGCCGCCTGATCGACTTCCTGCCGCTGAACAACCGCCAGAAGCCGCCGGTCCGCCCCTTCTTCGACGATCCGGCGCGGGTCGAGGAAAGCCTCGACACGCTGATCCCCGACAATCCGAACACCCCCTACGACATGAAGGAACTGATCCTGAAGGTCGCGGACGAGGGCGATTTCTACGAAATCCAGGCCGATTTCGCCAAGAACATCATCACCGGCTTCATCCGTCTGGAAGGGCAGAGTGTGGGCGTGGTGGCCAACCAGCCGATGGTTCTGGCCGGGTGTCTGGACATCGACTCGAGCCGCAAGGCCGCGCGTTTCGTGCGCTTCTGCGACGCGTTCGAGATCCCGATCCTGACGCTGGTCGATGTGCCCGGCTTCTTGCCCGGCACCGGCCAGGAATATGGCGGGGTCATCAAGCATGGCGCGAAGCTGCTCTTTGCCTATGGCGAGGCGACGGTGCCGAAGGTCACGGTCATCACCCGCAAGGCCTATGGCGGGGCCTATGACGTCATGGCGTCGAAGCACCTGCGTGGCGATTTCAACTATGCCTGGCCCACCGCCGAAATCGCGGTGATGGGGGCCAAGGGCGCGGTCGAGATTCTCTATCGCAGCGAGCTGGGCGACAAGGAGAAGATCGCCGCCCGCACCAAGGATTACGAGGACCGCTTCGCCAATCCCTTCGTCGCCGCCGAAAAGGGTTTCATCGACGAGGTGATCCAGCCCCGGTCGACCCGCCGCCGGGTGTCGCGGGCCTTTGCCTCGCTGCGGGGCAAGAAGCTCAGCAACCCGTGGAAGAAACACGACAACATCCCGCTGTGATGGCGGGATCCCCCGGACCCCAGCATCTGAGGCCGCTCACCCGACCGGCGCTAGATGTTGATTTTTTCGCCCCTCCCTGTTCGTGCCCTGGTGCGACAAAACCACAGAACGCCTCGCAAGCCCCCATGTTTGAACACAAAAACTGGATTCGACCCCTGTCTTCAGGTAAGCTCGCGGTCAGCGCAACCAATGTGGTTTGTGCAGAAAAGAGCATCCGGCGTCTCGGGACCTCCCGGCGACCGGACCGCGAAGAGAGCAGGAGTAACGCATGTCCAAATCGACCATCGGCGTTTTCGCCGGTGCCCTCGCGCTGGCGGTTCTGGGTGGTTGCAGCCACTTCCACCACCAGCAAGAAGAGTACGTCGCCGTCGAACCCGCGCCGCAGCCGATCTACGTCGAGCCCGTCGCCCCGAAATACCGCTGACCGCGCGCCCTCGGGCGTGAGGCAGTTTCGGGCGGGGCCAGTCCTGGCCCCGTCCGCCCGCCGCCTGCCGCTGGGGGTGCCCTCATGCTGAAGCACCGCGGCTTTCCCGGGCGCCTGCCCGGCACCGATTTCCAGTTCGTCATCCGCCGCGCTAATGTGAAGGAGGGGGCCACCCCCCTGATCGCGCGCGAGCGCTACAAGGACCGGCGCGCCCCCGACCGGGCCGCGGATCGCGGCTTCATGGCCGCGCTGTGGACCCATTTCGGCGAGGAACCCTTCGAGCGCGGCAACCTCGACGCGGGGCGCCTGTCGTGGCTCTTCGGCCGCGAGGTGGTGCCAGCGGAAGAGCCCTTCGATCCGAAAAGCTATGAGGCGTTGTTGCGCATCGACCTGGCCAAGGCCCGGGTCTCGTTCCCCGAGATCTTCGACGATCTGGACGAGGAGGATGACGACGACGAGCCCTGGGACGAGGAGGACGAGGATTGACCCGTCCCGACATCAGCGCCGCACAGCACGAATTTGAGGCCCCGTCCGGGGCGGGGGAGTGAGCATGTTCAAGAAGATCCTGATCGCCAACCGCGGCGAGATCGCCTGTCGGGTCATCAAATCCGCGCGCAAGATGGGCATCAAGACGGTGGCGGTCTATTCCGACGCCGACCGCAACGCGCTGCATGTGACGATGGCCGACGAGGCGGTGCATATCGGCCCGCCCCCCGCCAACCAATCCTATATCGTCATCGACAGGATCATGCAGGCGATCCGCCAGACCGGCGCCGAAGCGGTCCATCCGGGCTATGGTTTCCTCAGCGAAAACATGAAGTTCGCCGAGGCGCTGGAGAAGGAGGGCGTGATCTTTGTCGGCCCCCCCAGCCCGGCTATCGAGGCGATGGGCGACAAGATCACCTCGAAAAAGATCGCCCAGGAAGCGGGCGTCAGCACGGTCCCCGGCTATATGGGTCTGATCGCGGATGCCGAGGAGGCGGTCAAGATCTCTGACCAGATCGGCTATCCGGTGATGATCAAGGCTTCGGCCGGCGGCGGCGGCAAGGGGATGCGCATCGCCTGGAACGCGCAGGAGGCGCGCGAAGGGTTCGAATCGTCCAAGAACGAGGCGGCGAACAGCTTCGGCGACGACCGGATCTTCATCGAGAAATTCGTCACGCAGCCGCGCCATATCGAGATCCAGGTCCTGGCCGACAAGCACGGCAATTGCGTCTATCTGCACGAGCGCGAATGCTCGATCCAGCGCCGCAATCAGAAGGTCATCGAAGAGGCGCCCTCGCCCTTCCTGGATGAAGCGACCCGCAAGGCGATGGGCGAGCAGGCCTGCGCCTTGGCCAAGGCGGTGGGCTATACCAGCGCCGGGACGGTGGAATTCATCGTCGACGGCGAGCGGAACTTCTATTTCCTCGAGATGAACACCCGTCTGCAGGTCGAGCATCCGGTGACCGAACTGATCACCGGCGTCGATCTGGTCGAGCAGATGATCCGAGTCGCCAATGGTGAGCCGCTGCCGTTCAAGCAGGAAGACCTGAAGATCAACGGTTGGGCGATGGAAAGCCGTCTCTATGCCGAGGATCCCTACCGCAACTTCCTGCCCTCGATCGGCCGTCTGACCCGCTACCGCCCGCCGGTCGAAGGGCCGACCACCCGCGGCGGCATCGTGCGCAACGATACCGGCGTCTACGAGGGCGGCGAGATCAGCATGTATTACGATCCGATGATCGCCAAGCTCTGCACCTGGGGCAAGACAAGGGCCGAGGCGATCGAGGAGATGCGCCTCGCGCTCGACACGTTCGAGGTCGAGGGGATCGGGCACAACCTGCCGTTCTGCGCGGCGGTGATGGACCATCCGCGCTTCACCTCGGGCAATATCACCACAGCCTTCATCGCCGAGGAATTTCCTGAGGGCTTCCACGGCGTCTCGCTCCCCGCCTCGATGCTGAAACGCGTCTCGGCGGCGGCGGCGGCGATGAACCGGGTGGCCGAGATCCGGCGCACGCGGCTTTCGGGCCGCATGGACAACCACGAGCGCAAGGTCGGCGACGATTGGGTCGTCTCGATCCAGGGCGAGGATTTCCCGGTGGCGATCCGCGCCGACCGGGGCGGTGCGACCGTGGCCTTCGCCGATGGCGCGGCGATGCGGGTCGAATCGGACTGGACCCCGGGGCAGTCGTTGGCCCGGGTGCTGGTCGATGGCGAGCCGCTGGTGATGAAGGTCGGCCGCGTGACCGGCGGCTACCGCATCCGCGTGCGGGGCGCCGATCTGAAGGTGCATATCCGCACCCCGCGTCAGGCGGAACTGGCGCGGCTGATGCCCGAGAAGATGCCGCCCGATACCTCGCGGCTGCTGCTCTGCCCGATGCCGGGGCTGATGGTGAAACTCTCGGTCAACGAGGGCGACGAGGTATTCGAGGGCCAAGCGCTCTGCACCGTCGAGGCGATGAAGATGGAGAACATCCTGCGCGCCGAGAAAAAGGGCGTGGTCAAGAAGATCAACGCCACCGTCGGCGGTTCGCTGATGGTCGACGATGTGATCATGGAGTTCGAATAACGTGCTGCCGCGCGCCCCTCATACTGCCGCGAAAACGCCTGTCCGGGCGGGGCAGGGGCGCGCGGGCTACCGTCCCGCGGGCAGCCGTTCCAGCAATTCCTGGCGCCTGAGCGGGAAGCGGTCGATCATGTCGCCAATCTCGCGCACGTCGCGGGGCAGGGGGCGGCGCTGCTTGATCTCGCCGTCCTTGTCGATGATCGCCAGCATGAAGCCGCGCGGCCTGAGCCTTTGCCGCAGCAGGCTGCCGGAATTGCGGTCACTATCGACCAGAACGACGACATCACGCACCAGCAGGTCGCCCGGCCGCTCCATGATGTCGCGCATCTGCCGCTGGAAGGCGGGATCGTTCGGGCTGTCGGCCATGACGGCGACGATGCGCAGCGTCCAGAGGAAATCGTCGGGATCGACATCGGCCGCGTCCAGGATCATCAGCTCGGCCACCGCCGCCTGGGGCTCGGCCGTCTGCGCGAGGGCGACGTGGGGCGTGAGCAGCACGAGCAACGCAACGAGGACGGACTTCATCGGCGGTAGGACTCCCTTTCGTCCCCATATAAGCGATCCGCCGACGATTGCACCCGTGATCACACAGATTTCGCCCCGGCCCCGGCTGGCCGCGGCCTGACGCTTTGGAGGAACCCCGATGTCCGAGACCGACAAGATGAAAGCCTGGGAAGCGCTGGCCGCCAAGGAGCTGAAGGGCGCTGCGCCCGAGACGCTGACCTGGCATACGCTGGAGGGTATTCCGGTCAAGCCGGTCTATACCGAGGCCGATCTGCAGGGGCTGGACCATCTGGGCTCGATGCCCGGCATGGCGCCCTTCACCCGCGGTCCCCGGGCGACGATGTACGCGGGCCGGCCCTGGACCATCCGCCAATACGCCGGTTTCTCGACCGCCGAGGAATCGAACGCCTTCTACCGCAAGGCGCTGGCCGCCGGGCAACAGGGGGTTTCGGTCGCCTTCGACTTGGCGACGCACCGCGGCTATGACAGCGACCATCCGCGGGTGGTGGGCGATGTGGGCAAGGCCGGTGTGGCCATCGATTCGGTCGAGGACATGAAGATCCTCTTCGACGGCATCCCGCTGGAGAAGGTCTCGGTCTCGATGACCATGAACGGCGCGGTGATCCCGATCCTGGCGAATTTCATCGTCACGGGCGAGGAGCAGGGCGTGGACCGCAGCCTGCTGTCCGGGACCATCCAGAACGACATCCTCAAGGAGTTCATGGTCCGCAACACCTATGTCTATCCGCCCGAGCCCTCGATGCGGATCATCGCGGATATCATCGAATACACCTCGGCCGAGATGCCGAAGTTCAACTCGATCTCGATCTCTGGCTACCACATGCAGGAAGCCGGCGCGAACCTGGTGCAGGAGCTGGCCTTCACCCTGGCCGACGGGCGCGAATATGTCCGGGCGGCGCTGGCGCGGGGCATGGATGTGGACGCTTTCGCCGGGCGGCTGTCGTTCTTCTTCGCCATCGGCATGAATTTCTTCATGGAGGCCGCCAAGCTGCGCGCCGCGCGACTGCTCTGGCACCGCATCATGACCGAGTTCAACCCGAAGAAATCGGGCTCGCTGATGTTGCGGACCCATTGCCAGACTTCGGGCGTCTCGTTGCAGGAGCAGGATCCCTACAACAACGTCGTGCGCACGGCCTATGAGGCGCTGGCGGCGGCGCTGGGCGGCACGCAGTCGCTGCATACCAACGCGCTGGACGAAGCCATCGCGCTGCCCACCGAATTCAGCGCGCGCATCGCCCGGAACACCCAGCTGATCTTGCAGGAAGAGACCGGGGTGACCAAGGTCGTCGATCCGTTGGCGGGATCTTACTATGTTGAGAAACTGACTGCGGACCTGGCGGAAGCGGCCTGGAAACTGATCGAGGAAGTTGAAGAACTGGGAGGGATGACCAAGGCCGTAGCCTCGGGCATGCCGAAGCTCCGCATCGAGGAATCGGCCGCGCGGCGTCAGGCGCAGATCGACCGCGGCGAAGAGGTCATCGTCGGCGTCAACAAATATCGGCTGGCCAAGGAAGACCCGATCGACATCCTCGACATCGACAACGTCAAGGTGCGCGAGGCGCAGATCGCCCGTCTGGCCGCGACCCGCGCCAGCCGCGACGAGGCCGCCTGCCAGGCGGCGCTGGCGGAACTGGAAAACCGGGCGGCGCATGGCGGCAACCTGCTGGCGGCCGCGGTCGAGGCGGCGCGGGCGCGAGCCTCTGTTGGGGAAATCAGCATGGCGATGGAAAAGGTGTTCGGCCGTCACCGGGCCGAGGTGAAGACCCTCGCCGGCGTCTATGGCGCGGCCTATGAGGGCGACGCGGGCTTTGCCCAGATCCAGAAGGATGTCGAGGCCTTCGCCGAGGACGAGGGCCGCCGCCCCCGGATGCTGGTGGTGAAGATGGGCCAGGACGGTCACGACCGCGGCGCCAAGGTCATCGCCACCGCCTTTGCCGATATCGGATTCGACGTCGATGTGGGCCCCCTGTTCCAGACCCCAGAAGAGGCCGCGCAGGACGCCATCGACAACGACGTGCATGTCATCGGCATCTCCAGCCAGGCGGCGGGCCACAAGACCCTTGCGCCGAAGCTGGTGGAGGCGTTGAAAGAGCAGGGTGCGGGAGACATCCTGGTGATCTGCGGCGGGGTGATTCCGCAGCAGGACTACCAGTATCTCTACGACCACGGCGTGAAGGCGATCTTCGGTCCCGGCACCAATATCCCCGCCGCGGCCAAGGATATTCTGCGCCTGATCCGCGAGGCGCGCGGTTAGGGAACTCCGGCTGGCGGACCCCGGGGGAGGGGTCCCGGCCGAAGGGGGCGGCGGCGGGGAGGCCGCCGCCCTTTTCGTTTGCGCCGATCGGGTGCAGGATGGTGCGACGGAGGGCCGCCATGACCGAACTGATCCTCACCACCTATGATTGGGTGCCCGCCATGCCGCGCGGCTTCGTCCGCGACCTGCGGATCCGCTGGGCGTTGGAGGAGGCGGGGCTCGCCTACCGCGTCGCTTCGGTCCCGTTCCGCGACCGGGGCGCCGCGCATCTGGCGCATCAACCTTTCTGGCAAGTGCCCTGGCTGACGGATGGCGATCTGTCGGTCTTCGAATCGGGCGCGATCCTGCTTCATCTTGGCGCGAAAAGCCCCGCCCTGATGCCCGGGGATGCCGAGGGGCGCTCGCTGGTCACGCAATGGGTCTTCGCCGCGCTCAATTCCGTCGAGATGGCGAGCCTGCCCTGGGCGCTGCTGCGCTTCGGCGACAGGCCGGTGCCCGAGGCGATGACCCGCTTCCTGTCCCTGCGGCTGGACCGGATGGAGGCCGTTCTGGCCGGGGTCGAGTGGTTGCCCGGGGGATTTTCGGTCGCCGACATCCTGATGGCCGATGTGCTGCGCCTCGTTGACCGGTTCGACGGGCTCGCCGGGCATCCCGCCTGCAAGGCCTATGTCGCCCGCGCCACCGCCAGGCCCGCCTTCCAGACGGCGCTGGCAGATCAGATGGCCCATTTCGCCGCCGCCGATTGATCCCCCTTCCGCTTGACGAAAGACCGGGGCAGGATGCCGGGAAAACGGAGGCGGCGATGGGCGACCGAGGGCAAGTGATCGAGGGACCGCTGGCGCTTGCTCCGCTCTGGGCGCTTCCGTCCCGCATCGGAGCGCCGTCATGATCGCCCTCGACCATATCGCCCTTGCCGCCCGCAGCCTGGAGGAAGGCACCGCCGCGCTGGAACAGGCGCTGGGCCTGCCGTTGGAGCCCGGCGGGCGCCATGCGCAGATGGGGACGCACAACCGGCTTTTGTCGATGGGTCCGGGGGAATACCTCGAACTCATCGCCATCGACCCCGAGGGGCGGGTGCCCGACCGCCCCCGCTGGTTCGACCTCGACGCCTTTGCCGGCGAGACGCGGCCGCAATGCTGGATCCTGCGCACCGACGACATCGCGACCGCGCTGGCCCGGGCGCCCGCCGGGACCGGCACGCCCACGCTTTTTCGCCGCGACGCGCTGAGCTGGACCTTCGCGCTGCCCGACAGTGGCCAGCAGCCCTTTGACGGCACCGCCCCCGCCCTCATCGAATGGGGCGAGGGCGTGCCGCATCCGTCCACCCGCCTGCCCGACCGGGGCCTGCGGCTGACCGGCATCACCCTGCGCCATCCCCGGCCCGCGGCGCTGCAAAAGGCACTGGCCGGGCTGATCGAGGATCCGCGGCTCAGCGTCGAGACGGGCGCGCCGGGCATCGCCTTTGCCTTCGACACCCCGGACGGGCCGCGGGTGCTGGCATGATCCGGCCCGCGCGCGCAGGCGATGCGCCAGTCATCGCCGCCTTCTGGAACCCGATCATTCGCGACACCACGGTCACCTTCTCGCCCCTCGAAAAGACCGTGGCCGACATCGAGGCGATGATCGCCACCCGCCAGGCCTTTCTGGTCATCGACCGCGGACAGGGGGCCGAGGGCTTCGCGACCTACACCCAGTTCCGCAGCGGCCCGGGCTATGTCTTTGCGCAGGAACACACGGTGATTCTGGCGCCCGGGGGCCGGGGGCAGGGGGCCGGGCGGGCGCTGATGACGGCGCTGGAGGATCGCGCGCGCCAGCACGGCCACCACGCCATGATCGGCGGCGTCTCGGGGTCGAACCCGCAGGGAATCGCCTTTCATGCCAGAATCGGCTATGCCGAGGTCGCACGGATGCCGCAAGTCGGCTGGAAACTGGGCACTTGGCACGATCTTGTGTTCATGCAGAAATTGTTGTGAACGTCGCATGTTCAAGCGCCCGGGGCGGCGCTAGAATGCGCGCATGTCCCTCTGGTCCCGGATCTCTGACGCCGTTGAAGCGCTCCGTGCGGGCGAACCGCTCAGCGCGGTTTTCGACCGGCTGCGCGTGCGTCCCGAGCGCACCGTGGCCTTCACCATCGGCGTGATCGCGCTGGGCGCGAAGCTCGCCAAGGCCGATGGCACCGTCACCCGCGACGAGGTGGCGATGTTCCGCGAGGTCTTCACCATCCCCAAGGAGGACGAGGCGAGCGCGGCGCGGGTCTTCAACCTCGCCCGGCAGGACGTGGCCGGCTATGATTCCTATGCCCGCAAGATCGCCGGGCTGTTTCCGCCCAACGATCCGGTGCTCCGCGACCTGATCGAGGGGCTTTTCTACGTCGCCGTGGCGGATGGCGATTTCCACCCGGCCGAGGATGCCTTCCTGCGCGAGGTTTCGGGCATCTTCGGGCTGGGCGAGGCCTGCTACCGCGCAATCTATGCCCGCAATGTTCCCGGCGCGGCGCCCGATCCCTATGAATTGCTGGAGCTTCCGCACGATGCCTCGCTCGATCAGGCGCGGGCGGCGTTCCGGCGGATGGTGCGCGAATCCCATCCCGATGCGCTGCGTGCCCGCGGTGTCCCGGACGAGGCGGTGCGGCTGGCCGAGGATCGTCTCAAGGCGCTCAATTCCGCGTGGGAAGAGGTCCAGCAGCGCCACGCGGCTTAAGGCTGCGCTGCCGCTGTGCTAGGGTCGCCCCGGTTCCCCCCGGACAGGAGCGCGCGTGTCCCTGATCTTTGTCGGCCTTGGCGCCCTTCTGCTGCTGGCGCTGCTCAAGCGGTCGTTCCGGCTGATGATGGGGCTGGGCGGCGGAATGATCGCGGCCGCGCTGGGGCTGCAGGGCGGCGGGGATTCCGCCACCGCGCCGCGCCGCTCGCCCCCTGCCGAGGCCCGTCCCTGGGAGACGGCACCCGGAACCGAACGGCTCTGGGTCACGACCGACCGGCTGCACCGCCGGACCTGTCCCTCGACTGAGTGCGGCAGCGTCGGGCGGCTGGCGCTGGGCGAGGGGGTCACGGTGCGCGAGATCCAGAACGGCTGGGCGCGGATCAGCGATTCCTACGACGCCGCCTGCCGGGGCGGCGACAGCGGCATGGTCGAGACGGGGAATGCCGCCTGCACGCCGGACAACGGGATCGAGGGTGGGCGGCTCGCTGAATGGGTCTCGGCCTAGTTCCTGTCCTCGACCCCGCCCGCCGACGCGCCCCGCCGCTGAACCGCGCCCCTCGTCAAAACTGCCGCCCGCGCTATCTTGGCGGTATCCCGTTCCAACCGCCCGTCACCGTTCCAGGAGCCCCGGCCATGCGTCTTGTCCCCGTTCTCGCCCTGACCCTGACTCTCGCCGCGCCGGTCCAGGCGCAAGAGGAGGCGCCCGGCAGCTCGCTGCAGGGCATGCTGGACGACATGATGGGTGTGGTGAATCCCTGGCTGGCCGATCTGGTCGACATGCTGGGCGATCTGGCCGGCTGGCATGCGCCGGAATTCCTGCCCAATGGCGACATCCTGATCCGCCGTCGGCTGCCGGACGAGCCCGGCGGGCAAGAGCCCGAGGTTCAGGACGATGAGGCGCCCTTGGCCCCGGGCGAAAGCCTGGAATTGTGAGGCCGCGCGACCCGCTGGATCGTGGTGACGCCCAGCGTCTTGGCCAGCGCCGCGAAGCGTGAGGCCGCGACTTCGCCAAACAGGTCCTTGCGCTCGGGTTGCAGGATCAGCTCCAGCACCTTTTTCTTGGGAAAATAGCGCAGCTCGCCCGCCTCATCCGGTCCCGCCAGCGAGAACATGGCGCCAAAGCGCATGGCCCGGCCGATCATGATGGCGTGGCGGATTTCCTCTTCGTCCAGCAGTTTCAGAAGCGGCGTAAGGCGGCTGTCGGCGCCGGGCGATTTGTAGCGGTTCATCAGCGCCAGACCCAGATAGACCCGCCCCTTGTGGTCGAGCCCGCCCAGATTGGCCCGCGTCGCCGTGTCGAAACAGCTTTCCGAGCGGTAATCGGGATGCGCCCGCCAATTCACGTCATGCAGCAGGCAGGCGGCCTTGACCAGCCGCAGCCGTTCGTCAGGGACGTTCTTGTAAAGCGGCATCAGGAATTCGAACATCCGCCGCCCGAAACCGGGGATGCGGGCCGAGGAGTTTTCCAGATGGCGGCAGGCCTCGATCAGCGGATCGCGGGCGCGCAATTCCTCGGGCATCTGTTCGTAGAGGATCCCCTCGCGGATCCCGTAGCTGGAGATATAGATCTCGCGCGGGCGGAACACGGTCAGCATCTGGCGCAGGACGACCGTGGCCAGCGGCACCAGCACGATCCGCTCGGGCGAAATCCCGGTCTTGTCGCGCAGCTTCTTCAGGTCCTGGGTTTCCAGCCAGTCGATGGTCTTGCGGATCGACTTCGGCGTCATCTCGTATTCGTGCAGCACCGTCAGCGGATAGCCGCGCCGCTCCATGTCGAGCCGCGCCAGCGCCCGCCAGGATCCACCCACCAGATAAAGCGCCTTGTGATCGGCCCCCACCTCGTCGCGGAGCTTTTTCAGCGTCTCGGTGATATGGAGGCGCAGGCCCTTCTTGCCGCCCGGCACTTGTTGCAGGCGGAAGGGCCCCAGGGGCGAGCTGACCCGCCGCCCGACCGTGGCATCGCCGATCTCGGCCAGTTCCATGGACGAGCCGCCGATGTCGCAGACCAGCCCCCGTGCGCCCGGCCAGCCCAGCAGCACGCCTTGGGCGGAAAGCCGCGCCTCCTCGGTCCCGGGGATGATCAGCATCTCGATGCCGGTGGCCGCTTCGACTTCGGTCTTGAACTCGATCCCGTCCTCGGCCTCGCGCACGGCGGCGGTGGCGACCATGGTCAGGCTGGTGAGCTTCATATCGGCCGAGAGCAGCGCGAAGCGCTTGATCGCGGCCAGCGCCCGGGCGCGGCCCTCGGGGTGCAGGCGGTTGGTCTGCGCCAGATCGCGGCCCAGCCCGCAGAGCACCTTTTCGTTGAAGAAATAGGCCGGTGAGCGGGCCGCGCCGTCGAAGACCACCATCCGCACCGAGTTGGAGCCGACGTCGATCACGCCCACCCGGTCCAGCGCCCGCACCGATTCGTCATCGAAGAGCGATTGTCCGCCGAAATAGCCACGCACCGGCGGAGGCGATACGGGCGGGGTGGTCATGGTCTCGCTGTCTGCATCCATGGCCTGTCTCTTTCGTCAAAGGCAGCTGGGTCATCTAGTCAGTGCCGCGGCGCGGCGTCAACCGCGGCGGTCAGTCCGGGGTATGCGCAAGCTCGGGCACATCCCGCGCCCCGGCTGATCCACGGCCCGACAGCGAGGGGTTCTCCATGAAGAACCGGTGGCACGAGAACATGGGCCTGTCGGGATCGGCGCCCTGCGGATCGCGCAGATAGCGACCGTTGCCGTCCAGCACCCAGCTCTGTGCCTCGTCATAGAGATTGGCGGCCATGATCTGGCTGACGATCTGCGCCTTGACGGTCTTGTTCTTGATCTCGACCAAGGTCTCCACCCGCCTGAGCAGGTTGCGCCCCATCCAGTCGGCCGAGGACATGAAGACCCGCGCCTGATCGGAGGGCAGGCCGAAGCCCGAGCCGAAACAGACGATGCGCGAATGTTCCAGGAACCGGCCGACGATGGACTTGACGCGGATGTTCTCCGAGAAACCCTTGATCCCGGGTCTGAGCCCGCAGATCCCGCGCACCACGAGGCTGATCTGCACCCCGGCCTGACCGGCGGCATAAAGGGCGTCGATCACGTCCTCGTCGACCACGGAATTCATCTTGGCCCAGATCTGCGCCGGCCGCCCGGCGCGGGCGTGATCGGCTTCGCGCGCGATCAGTTCCAGCAGTCGGGGTTTCAGCGTCAGCGGCGAGATGGCGAGGTTTTCCAGCGTCTCGGGCTCGGCATAGCCCGAGAGGAAGTTGAACACCCGCGCCGCGTCGCGCCCGATGGGGGCGTTGCAGGTGAAGAGGCTGAGGTCGGTATAGATCCGCGCGGTGATCGGGTGGTAATTGCCGGTGCCCCAATGGGTATAGGTGACCAGCTTGTCCCCCTCGCGCCGCACCACGGCCGAGATCTTGGCATGGGTCTTGTACTGGATGAAGCCATAGACGACATGCGCGCCCGCCCGTTCCAGACGGCGCGACTGGCGGATGTTGGCGGCCTCGTCGAAGCGGGCTTTCAGTTCCACAAAGGCGGTGACGGATTTGCCCGCCTCGGCCGCTTCGCAGAGCGCGTCGACAATCGGGCTGTCGCGGCTGGTGCGGTAGAGCGTCTGCTTGATGGCCAGGACATTGGGGTCGGACGCCGCCTGCGTCAGGAAGCGGACCACCATGTCGAAGGTCTCGTAGGGGTGGTGCAGCAGCATGTCCTTCTGGCGGATCGCCGCGAACATGTCGCCGTCGTGGTCTTGCACCCGCTCAGGCACGCGCGGCGTGAAGGGCGGCCATTGCAGGTCGCGTCGCCCGTCCACCACCAATTCCTTGAGGTCGGCCATGCCCAGCACGCCGTCCAACTCGATCACCTCGTCGGCGTTAACCTCCAGCTCCTGCATGACCAGCGCCTTGAGCGTGGGCTCGGCGCCCGCGGTCAGCGTCAGGCGCACCACCTCGCCGCGGCGACGGCGCTTCAGCGCCACCTCGAACTCGCGGACCAGATCCTCGGCCTCTTCCTCGACCTCCATGTCCGAATCGCGCAGCACCCGGAAGGCGCAGGAATTGAGCGCGACATAGCCCGGGAAAAGCGCCTGCAACTGGTCGAGCAGCAGTTCCTCCAGCGGCAGGAAGCGATAGGCCAGCCCCTCGGCCGGCAGGCGGATGAACCGGTCGATCTGCTGCGGCACGGGCAGCAGAGCGCTGCGCCGCAGCCCGTCCGCGCGGCGTTCGATGGTCAATGCCAGACAGAAGCCCGCGTTCGGGATGAAGGGGAAGGGATGCGCCGGGTCGATGGCCAGCGGCGAGAGCATCGGGAAGACGTTCGACAGGAAATATTCGCCCAGGAAGGCGCGGTCGGCCTCGGTCAGGGCCTGGCGATCCAGGATCACCATCTTCTCGTTTTCCAACTCGCTGCGCAGGGCGCGGAACGTCTCCTGCTGGGTCAGCATGAGGCGGCGGGCATCTTCGTTGATCAGCGTCAGTTGTTCATAGGCGGTCAGCCCGTCCAGCGAGGGCGTCATATTCCCCGACCGATGGAGTTCGCGCAGGCCCGCCACACGGACGGTGTAGAATTCGTCCAGGTTGGTGGCCGAGATCGACAGGAACCGCACCCGCTCCAGCAGCGGCACGCGGGGGTTCGAGGCCTCGTCCAGAACCCGCCAGTTGAAGGCGATCCACGACAGCTCGCGGTTGAAGAAACGCCCCGGCGCCGCCGGATCGAAACCTTCGGGCGGATCGATGGGCGCGGGGAACGGGCCATGGAGGAAATCGGCGGTGCTCATGAGCGTTCGTTAGCCCGCAATTGCGACACTTGGGTGACGGTGGTCATGATGCCTGCGGCTCCCCGGGATTGTCGAGGTCCAGGGCCAGAACCTCGCTCGCCAGCCGCACTGTGACGGGCCGCTTCAGTTGCAGCGCGCGGCGGTCGATCCGGGCGACCAGCGCGCCGGCTGCGGCCAGCGACCGCTCCATCCGCGGCAGCAGGAAGTCGATGAGGCCGGGGTCCACCTGCAACTGCCGGTCGGTGAACAGCTTGACCAGAACGGCGGCCAGCAGCGCCTCGTCCGGCTCGGCCAGCGCCGGATGCGCGGCGGCCGAGAGGCGGGAATAGAGGTCGGGCAGGGCCAGGCCCCAGTCGCGGGCCGGCCTCGGCGCGGTCAGCAGCAACTCGCCCCGGCCCCGCAGATGGTTGATGAGGTGAAAGAGCGCCTCCTCGCCACCGGTCCCGGCCAGCGTCGCGGCGTCGTCGATCACGATCTTCAAGGGTGCGCCGGGCTCCAGCAGGGCGGGCAGGTCGGCGCGGAAACTCTGGACCGGCTGCCAACGGGCGCCGACACGCCGCGCCCAGACATGCGCCAGATGCGTCTTGCCCGAGCCCGGCGGCCCGACCAGCACCGACAGCCCGTTGGGCAGCCCGCGCGGATCGTCGAGCGCCGCCACCGCCTGCGCGTTGGACGGCGCCTCGAGGAAATCCTCGCGCCCCATGGCCGCGTCGCTGGGCAGGGCCAGCGGCAATTGTTCAGGGGATTTCCGGTCCGTCATCACCGTCTCCGGCCACCCGGGGCGGCGTGTCGCGCAGAACCCAGGAGCGCGGCGCGCTGCCGCTCTCGGTCCCGGCGTAGAGCGCGCTGTCGCGATAGACCCCGGCGAAATGACGGGCGATCACACCGATCGCCGCCGCCACGGGCACCGCCACCAGCATGCCGACGAAGCCGAAGGCCGCACCGAAGACGCTGAGCGCGAAGATCAGCCAGACCGGATGCAGGCCGACCGAGCGGCCGACCAGCTTCGGCGTCAGCACATTGCCCTCGATGGCCTGCCCGGCGACAAAGACCGCTGCGACCAGACCCAGCTGCATCCAGTCGCCCCAGAATTGCACCAGGCCCAGCCCCAGCGCCAGCACGCCGCCGATCACCGCGCCGACATAGGGAATGAAGGTGATGAGCCCCGTGATCGCGCCGATCACCAGCCCGAATTGCAGCCCGACCAGCATCAGCCCGACTGCGTAATAGATCCCCATCAGCAGGCAGACCGTGCCCATTCCGCGCACGAAGGCGGCAACGGTGCGATCAATCTCGAAGGCGAGCTTGCGGATCGTCGGCGCATGGTCCCGTGGCAGCATCTCGTCGATGCGGGCGATCATGCGGTCCCAGTCGAGCAGCAGGTAGAAGGCCACAACCGGCACCACGACGATCAGCAGGACGATGTTGATCACCGACAGCGCCGAGCCCAGCACCGCATTCGCCAGCTCGCCACCCCGTTCCTGGGCCGCCTCGCCCAGGCTGGCCAGCGAGCGGCGCAGCGTGGAGTCCGGATCGGCCAGCGACGGCAACCGCTCGGTCGCCAGCGAATAGGCGCGCTCGACCAGACCGGGGATCGCCTCGCGCAGGGCCTGGAACTGGTCGACCAGCAGCGGCACGACCAGCAGGATCGCCAGCACGAAGATCAGCAGCACGATCAGCGAGATCAGCACCGTCGCCACGGTCCGGCTGACGCCCGTCCGCTCCAGCCGGTCCGCCAGCGGGTCGAGGAAATAGGCCAGCGCCGCCCCCAGTACGAAGGGCAGGATGACATCGCCCAGCCGCCACAGCGCCAGAATCAGCAGGGCGGCCAGCACCCCCCAGATCTGCAACTGTCGCTTGACGCTGAGCGCCATGGCTCAGATCTGCCGCTCGGGCAGACGCACCACCAGACCTTCGAGGGCAGGCGTCACCTTGATCTGGCAGGTCAGCCGCGAGAGCGCCGGGTTGGGCTCGAAGGCGAAATCCAGCATGTCCTCTTCCATCGGGTCCTTGGGGGGCAGTTTGCCGACCCAGGCCTCGTCCACATAGACATGGCAGGTCGAACAGGCGCAGGCGCCGCCGCAATCGGCCTCGATGCCGTTCACGCCGTTGTCGCGCGCGCCTTCCATGACCGTGAGCCCCGGTGCCACGTCGATGACATGCTCCGTCCCGTCGAACTCGATATAGGTAATCTTGACCATTCTTGCCTCGTCCGCCCTCTGTCAGCCCCGACATAAAACACGCCGGGGCGTTTGACCAGAGTTGCGGCGGCCCGGCCCGCCGCGCGGCGGGCGCCCCGAAATGGTGCCGTCTCTGCCCTTGGGGTGCCGTTTCTCTGCCCGGAAAATGCCCGGTTCCGACGCCAGATTATTCGCATGTCAGGAAACAATACGCCGAATCGCGCGTTTGAGGTCGTCATGCTCCGCTTCGCTTTCCCGCTTCTGGTCACCCTCGCCCTCGGCGCCTGTCAGGCCGCCGAGCCCGAGGCTGCCGTGAGCCGGGCGCAGCCCGCGCCCGAGGCGGGGCGTGCGGATGTGGTGCCGGCGGGGGCCTGCTGGGCGACCGACCGGGTGCCGGCGCTGACCGAAACCCGCTTCGTCCCGGTCGAGGGCCACAGCGGTCTCCAGCCCGAGGAGACCACGCTGCGCCCGGCCGAGGATCGCCTGTTCGCCGTGCCTTGCCCCGACCAGATGACCGCCGATATGACCGCCTCGCTGCAGCGGGCGCTCAGCGCGCGGGGCCTTTATGCCGGGCCGATCACCGGCACGATGGACGCCGAGACCGCCGAGGCCGTGCGCCGCTATCAGGCGCCGCAGGGGTTGGACAGCGGTGTGCTGTCGCTCGACGCTGCGCAGCAGATGGGTCTGATCGCCATCCCGCGCGACCGTCTTTGAACCCTTACAGGCCCTTGTCCCAATCCTGCATCCGCGCCACGTAGCGCGCCAGCGTGTCGATCTCCAGATTGATCGGCTGACCCACGGCGATCTCGCCCCAGGTGGTAACCTGCTGGGTATGCGGGATCAGGTTGACGGTAAACTCCGCCCCCTCGACCTCGTTCACCGTCAGCGAGGTGCCGTTCAGCGCCACCGACCCCTTGGGCGCGATGAACCGGGCCAGATCCTGCGGCGCGCGGAACCGGACGCGGGTGCTGTCGCCCTCGGTCGCGATCTCGGTGATCTCGGCCACGCCGTCGACATGGCCGGACACGATATGCCCGCCCAGCTCGTCCCCCACCTTCAGCGCGCGTTCCAGGTTCAGCCGCTTGCCCGGCGTCCAGCCCTCGCGTCCCAGCGCGGTCTTGCGCACCGTCTCGGCCGAGATGTCGACGTCGAACCAGTTCTGGGGCGTGCGACCCAGCGCGACCACGGTCAGGCAGATCCCCGAACAGGCGATCGAGGCGCCGATCTCGATCCCCTCCACGTCATAGGCGGTGGCGATCCGCGCGCGCAGGTCGCCGCGCTGCTCGACCGACAGGACCCGGCCGATATCGGTGATGATTCCCGTGAACATGCGCCTCTCTCCGTTCCAGGGCCCCGGATGGGCCAAAATTCGGCCATCATCGGGGTTTATCGCTGAACTCCTCTCTGGCATCCTTTTCCACAAAGGGGAACACCCCAAGGGCAGAGGCAGGCACATGATACGCACCACCGGCGAGGGGCGCCGTTTCCTTTTTCTGCAAGGCCCGCACGGACCGTTTTTCCGCGATCTGGGTGGCATGCTGCGCCGCACCGGGGCCGAGGTCCGGCGCATCGGCTTCAACCGCGGCGATCAGGCCTATTGGGGGCGTGAGGGCTACGTGCCCTATACCGGCACGCCCGAGGATTGGCCCGCCGCCATCGCCGCCGAATTCGAAGGCCAGGGGACCACGGATCTTGTCCTCTATGGCGATACCCGCTTCATCCATGCCGAAGCGGTGCGGCAGGCCCATGCGCGGGGCATCACCGTCCATGTCTTCGAGGAAGGCTATCTGCGCCCCTGGTGGGTGACGTACGAGCGGGGCGGCGCCAACGGCCATTCGCGGCTGATGGAGCTGTCCATCCCGCAGATGCGCCAGGCGCTGGAGAATTGCGAAACCGACCTGATCGACGCACCGGCCCATTGGGGCGACATGCGTCAGCATGTCTATTACGGCTTCGCCTATCACGCGCGGATCCTATTGGCGAACGGCGCCTACAAGGGTTTCCGCCCGCACCGGGCGCTGAATGTGGTGCAGGAATTCCGGCTGCACCTGAACCGGCTGGTGATGATGCCCTTCCACGCCATCGAGCGGCGGCTGGCCACCTGGCGGGTTCGGACCGGCGGTTTCCCCTATCACCTGGCGCTGTTGCAGCTGGAACATGACGCGAGCTTTCAGCAGCATTCGCCCTTCCGCACCATGACCGAGTTTCTGGAGGTCGCGATCAAGGGCTTCGCCGAGGGCGCGCCGCGCCATCATCACCTGGTCTTCAAGGCCCATCCGCTGGAGGATGGCCGGACCAGGCTGAAGGCCGATATCGCCCGCATCGCCGGGGCTTTGGGCGTGGCGGATCGCGTGCATTTCATCCGCGGCGGCAAGCTGGCGGGGCTGTTGAACCACGCACGCTCGGCCGTTACCGTCAATTCCACCGCCGCACAGCAGGTGCTCTGGCGGGGCATGCCGCTGAAGGTCTTCGGCGCGGCGGTCTATGACAAGCCGGAATTCGTTTCGACCCAGCCGCTGCCCGAGTTCTTCGCCCATCCGACCCGGCCCGACCTGCGCGCCTATCGCGACTACCGGCGCTTCCTGCTGGAGACCTCGCAACTGCCGGGGGGGTTCTATTCCGCAGCAGGGCGGCGGCAGCTTCTAAGGCAGGTGGTCGACCTGATCCTCTCGCCCGAGGATCCCTATACCGCGCTGATCTCTGGACGTGCGGCGCCACGGCAACACCTGCGGCTCGTGCCCTGAGGGCCGGGGGCACAAGATGCGGGAGGCCTCCGGCGGACGCCACCTGTATCTTGCCGCGCCCGCCCGGCCGTCTGACCTTTGACCGCCAGACAGCGGCCCGCGGCAATCCCCACTTGGAAATTCTGCCGCTTCTGCGTATACTTGCGTAAAAAACTTGAGGCAGATCCATCAAAGGAGCCCGAGCAGTGTTTGTCAGACCTTCCCGCCGCGTTCGCGCGCTGGCGCTCGGTGTCCTTGTTGCGGGAGTCGCGGCTTGCACCGCGCCACGCCCGGGACCCACCATGAACGAGATCTTCGCAGGCTCGGTCCTGCGCGAGGGCGACAGCTATATCGTCGCCGTCGGAGACCGGGTGAACCGGGCCGCGAATGTGCCGACCTCGCTGGGCTTCTCGGACGCGCTGCGCCACGCGCGGCTTCTGGGCGGCGACACGATCCGCACCGGCGACACCGTGTCGGTCACCGTGTTCGAGAACGTGCCCGAGGGGTTGCTGACCTCGGCCGACACCCCCGGCGCCCGGCTGACCGAGCTTCAGGTCGACGATCAGGGCTATATCTTCGTTCCCTTCGCCGGCCGCGTCCGCGCCGCGGGCCAGTCGCCCGAGGGGCTGCGCTCGGCCATCGCCGAACAGCTCGACCAGCAGACGCCTGACCCGCAGGTCTATGTCAGCCGCACCGGCGGCGACGGGGCCACGGTCAGCGTCGTCGGCCGGGTCGGCGCCCAGGGCGTCTATCCGATCGAGCGTCCGAACCGCCGCCTGACCGCCATGCTCGCCACCGCGGGCGGGGTCAGCGTGCCCACGCAGACCGCCATGGTCACTGTCGCCCGCGGCTCGGTCATCGACCGGGTCTGGCTTGACGATCTCTTCCAATATCCGCAGCTTGACATCGCCATGCGGGGCGGCGACCGCATCTTTGTCGAACAGGACCAACGGCGCTTCACCGTCATGGGCGCGACCGGCACCCAGGCGCTGATCACCTTCGACCAGCGCGAGCTGACGGCGATCGAGGCTCTGGCCCAGGTCGGCGGGCTCGATGCCGCGCGGGCCGATCCGACCGGCGTCTTCGTCTTCCGCGACGAACCGGCCGAAGTGGCGCGCAACGTGCTGGGCATGCCGAACATTCAGGGCGACACGCGCATCGTCTATGTGCTGGACCTGACGGCCCCGAACGGCATGTTCATGGCCCGTGACTTCCAGATCCGCGACGGCGATTCGATCTATGTGACCGAGGCTTCTGCCGTGCGCTGGAACCGCCAGATCGCCACGCTCACCGGCGCGCTCAGCGCCACCGGCTCGGCGATCACGGCCATCGACCGGGCGGCCAACCCCTGACCGGCCAGGGCCCGCGATGCCGGGTGACAGCCGCCCTCCACGCCGCCTGATCGCCGCCAGCGGCGGGTTCCTGGGCCCGGGCGCCACCGCAAGGCGCCTGCGCCGGATCCTGGAGCTGGCGGTTGCGCGCCCCGTCCTGGGCTGGCCGGGCGGGGGTGACGCGGTGATCGCCTGGGGCCATGCCCCCCGCGCCCACCGGGCCGAGAGGCTGGCCGCCCGCACCGGCGTGCCCCTCTGGCGGATCGAGGATGCCTGGATCCGCTCGATCAGGCCGGGCCGCGCCGGGGGCGGGCCGCCGATGGGCCTGCTGATCGACCGGCGCGGCATGCATTACGACCCCACGCAGCCCTCGGACCTTGAGGTCCTGCTGGCCAGTCACGCGCTGGACGACGGCGCGCTGATCGCCCGCGCGCGGTTGGCGCTGGAGCGGCTGCGCGCGCTGCATCTGTCCAAGTACAACACCCACGATCCGGGACTGGAGCCGCCGCCGCCCGGCTATGTGCTGGTGGTGGACCAGGTGCGGGGCGATGCCTCGCTGACCCATGGCGGGCTGGCGCGGCCCGAGCGGCGCTTTCGCGAGATGCTGGTCATGGCGCAGGAGGAGAACCCCGGCGCCCGCGTCCTGATCCGCGCCCATCCCGAAAGCGCCTCTGGCGCCCGGCCGGGCTATTACGGGCCCGACGATGCCACGGGGCGCGTCGCTTTCATCGACGGGCCGCATTCGCCCTGGTCGCTCTTCGAGGGGGCGGTCGGCGTCTACACCGTCTCGTCCCAGATGGGGTTCGAGGCGATTCTGGCCGGACATCGCCCCCGGGTATTCGGCCAGCCCTTCTATGCCGGCTGGGGCCTTTCCGCCGACGAGGACGCTCCGCCCCGGCGCCAGCGCGTCCTGACCCGGGTGCAGCTTTTCGCCTTGGCGATGCTGGTCTATCCGTTCTGGTACGATCCGCTCCGCGACCGGCTTTGCGCCTTCGAGGAGGTTCTGGACCAGATGGAGGCCCGCCTCACCGCCTTTCGGCAGGACCGCGACGGCCATGTCGCCATCGGGATGCGCCGCTGGAAACGGGCGCATTTGCAGGATTTCTTCGGACGCGAGAAGCCCCTGCGCTTCAGGGCCGAGGGGGCGACGCTGGCCTGGGCCTCGCAGGCGCCGGCGGATTTCAGGGGGCTGAGGGTCGAGGACGGGTTCCTGCGCTCGCGCGGGCTGGGGGCTGAACTGGTGCCGCCCCTGTCGCTGGCGGTCGATGACCTGGGGATTTACTACGATCCGACCCGGGAAAGCCGCCTGGAACGGCTGATCGCCGGGCCCCTGCCGCCGGGGGGCGCCGCCCGGGCCGAGCGGCTGCGGCAGGTGATCCGGGCGGCGGGGGTGACCAAGTACAACCTCGGTCCCGGGGCGGATGCGGCGGGGGCGCTGGCGGCGCTGAGGGCCGAGCGACCGGGCGCGCCGGTGATCCTGATCCCCGGGCAGGTCGAGGACGATGCCTCGATCCGGCTGGGGGCGGGGGAGGTGCGGACCAACCGCGACCTGATCCTCAGCGCCCGGGCCGCGCATCCCGGGGCGATCCTGCTCTACAAGCCGCACCCGGATGTGGAGGCGGGCCTGCGGCCGGGCAAGGTGGCGGATGCGGCGACGCTGGCCGATCTGGTGCTGGATGGGGTCGAGGCGGGCGCGGCGCTGGCGCTGGCGGACCGCGTCTGGACCATCACCTCCGGGCTGGGCTTCGAGGCCCTGCTCAGGGGCATCCCGGTCACCACGCTGGGGGCACCGTTCTATGCGGGCTGGGGCCTGACCGAGGATCGGGGGCCGGTGCCCGAGCGTCGGCTGGGTGTCTATCCGCGCCCGGACCTGGACCGGCTGACCCATGCGGCGCTGATTGCCTATCCACGGTATCTGGACCCGGTGACGCGCGAACCCTGCCCGCCGGAACTGGCGGTCGAGCGGCTGGCGAGCGGCAGGACGGCGCGGGGCGGCTGGCGGCTGAGGCTGCTGGCAAAGCTGCAGGGAAGCGTGGCGAGCTACGCGCATTGGTGGCGGTGAGGGGGGGACCATGGTGGGGTTGGCGCGTCTCGCCCACCCCGGCGGTGCGGGCGCTGCCCTCGTTCTGAAACACCGGGGCAAAGGTCCGTCACCGCCCCCGGCCCCAAGACAAAGGGGCGGCTCGCGCCGCCCCTCCCTCCGTCACACCGTCGGCAGGACGTAATCCTTGAACTCGTCCCTGAGCTTGTTCTTCTGCATCTTGCCGGTCGCCCCCAGCGGGATCGTCTCGACAAAGACCACATCGTCGGGCAGCCACCATTTGGCGATCTTGCCGTCGAACCAGGCCAGCACGTCCTCTTTCGTCACCTTGGCATCGGGCTTCTTCATCACCACCAGCAGCGGGCGCTCGTCCCATTTCGGGTGATGCGCGGCGATGCAGGCGGCCATGGCGATGCCGGGATGGCCCATGGCGATGTTCTCAAGGTCGATCGAGGAAATCCACTCGCCGCCCGACTTGATCACGTCCTTGGTCCGGTCGGTGATCTGCATGAAACCGTCCGGGTCGATGGCCGAGACGTCGCCCGTCGGGAACCAGCCCAGCCCCGCGTCGTCGAAGCGCAGGTTGTCCTCGCCATGGCGGTTGTAATAGCTGTCGACGATCCAGGGACCGCGGACCAGCAACTCGCCCGAAGTCTTGCCGTCCCAGGGCAGTTCCTTGCCATCGGCCCCGACGATTTTCATGTCGACGCCATAGATGGCGCGGCCCTGTTTCGACAACACCCTGTAGCGGTCCTCGCCCTCAAGTCCCTCCTGGCCGCCCTTCAGTGTACAGACGGTGCCCAGGGGCGACATTTCGGTCATGCCCCAGGCGTGCAGCACCTGCACCTTGTATTTCTGGTCGAAGGCCCGCAGCATGGCGGGCGGGCAGGCCGAGCCGCCGATCACCGTGCGCCGCATGGTCGAGAAGCTGAGCCCGTTCGCCTCGGTATGGGCCAGCAGCCCCTGCCAGACGGTCGGCACGCCGGCGGAAAGCGTCACGCCCTCACCCTCGAAGAGGTCATAGAGCGACTTTCCGTCCATCGCCGCGCCCGGGAAGACGATCTTGGCGCCGGTCATCGCCGCGGCATAGGGCAGGCCCCAGGCGTTGACGTGGAACATCGGCACCACCGGCAGGATCGTGTCGCGCGAGCTGAGGTTCAGCGCATCGGGGGCGACGGCGGCATAGGCATGCAGCACGGTTGAGCGGTGCGAGTAGAGCACGCCCTTGGGGTTGCCCGTGGTCCCCGAGGTATAGCACAGCGACGAGGCGAGATTCTCGTCGAGCTGCGGCCAGTCATAGGTATCCGACGCCCCGTCGAGCAAATCCTCGTAGCAGATCAGGCCGGGGATCTTGGTGGCCGCCGGCATATGCGCGCGATCCGACATCAGGATGAAATGCTTGACGGTGGCATAGCGCGCCGCCGTCGCCTCGACCAGCGGCAGGAAGGTGATGTCGAAGAACAGCGCCTGATCGCCCGCATTGTCGGCGATCCACACCAGTTGGTCGGGATGCAGCCGCGGGTTCAGCGTGTGCAGCACCATGCCCGCGCCCGAAGCCCCGTAATACAGCTCCATATGCCGGTCGGTGTTCCAGGCCAGCGTCGCCACGCGCTGCGTCTGCTTGATGCCCAACCCCTCCAGCGCATTCGCCACACGGCGGGCGCGGCCCGCGATGCCGCGCCAGGTGGTGCGATGGATCTCGCCTTCCGGGCGGCGTGTGACGATCTCGCGGTTGCCGTGGTGACGGTCGGCATGCACCAGCAGGCTGGAAATCAGCAGCGGCTGGCTCATCATCTGCCCAAGCATTCTCGGTCCTCCCTTTGGGTGTCCTATGCCTAAAGCCTGCGCCGGAACGGTCAAGCGGGCTAACGTAGCGTCACGTCGGTCCGTGACTTTGCGTTAGGGTCCGGGCGTGCCGGCTGGCAGGGAAAGCCAGGTATCGACATGGGCGATGCAGGCCTGCCGGACGGCGAAAGGCTGGCTCAGGCTGCGACAGGTGGCGTGCATCGACTCGCGTGCCTCGCGGATCCGGGGACTGACCGAGAAGAGCGCCGCCGCTGCCAGAACCGCCCCGAGGGCGAGGCAGGCGGCGATCAGCGCCTCTTGCCGCGGCAGCCGGGCCGGGGGGATCATCAGCGGCAGGCCAGTGGCCACGGCAGCCAGCAGCAGCAGCCACAGCGTGGGCGGGCTTTCGAAATCGATCAGCCCCAGGAACACCGCCAGGGCGGGCAGGCAGGCAAGGATCGTCGTGGCATAGACGGCAAACCAGGCGGGCCAGCGCAGCCGGTCCGTCTGGCCGCGCCAGGGCACAAGCCGCATCGCCAGCGCCAGCCCCCCGGCGAGGCAGCCCGCCAGTGCCAGCGCGGCATAGAGGAGGAAGGCCGAGATCAGCATCGCGCCCAAGCCTGACACAGCCCGGGCGTAACCGGAAGCCCGATCACGCGCCGGGCTTGATCCGCTGCCCGCTTCGGGCGACGAAGGGGCAACAGGGAGGACAGCATGACCGAGGCACGGCCCATCCTCTGGGCGCCATCGCCCGAGCGGGCGCAAGCAACCCGCATGGCGGATTTTATCCGCTGGCTAGACGCCGAACGCGGCCTTTCCTTCGCCGATTACAACGCGCTCTGGCGCTGGTCGGTCGGCGATCTGCCGGGCTTCTGGTCGGCACTGGTCGAGTACGCCGGGCTCGATATCCGGGGCCATGGCGCGGTTCTGGGGCGGCGCGAGATGCCCGGGGCGGAATGGTTCCCGGGCGCCCTCTGCTCTTTCGCCGGGCAGGTGCTGGCCAACGCCCGAATACATCCCGACGAGCCGGCGCTGATCGGGATTTCCGAGACCTTCGGCCGCCGGGTGCTGACCTGGCATGCGCTGGCACGGGAGGTGGCGGTCAAGGCGGGCGGTCTCAGGTCGCTGGGCGTGGGGCAGGGGGACCGGGTGGTCGCCATCCTGCCCAACACGATGGACTCCATGGTCGCTTTCCTGGCGGTCACCAGCCTGGGCGCGATCTGGTCGCAGGCGGCGCCCGACATGGGGCCGACCGCGGTGCTGGACCGTTTCCGCCAGATCGAGCCCAAGGTGCTGATCGCACAGGACAGCTACACCCTGGCCGGCAAGCCCGTCGACCGCCGACCCCAAATCGAGGGGATCGCTGCGGGCCTGCCCTCGCTCGTCGCGCGGCTGATGGTGCCGGGGCTGAACGGCCTTTCCCCCGGCTGGGCGGATTGGGCGGCGCTGGCAGGCGAGCCCGTGGCGCCGGTCCCGGTGCCCTTCGATCACCCGCTCTGGATCGTCTATTCCTCGGGCACCACCGGGAACCCCAAGCCCATCGTGCATGGCCATGGCGGGGTCCTGGTGGAATGCGCGAAATCGGCGCTGCACATGGATCTGCACCCGGGCGACCGCTATTGCTGGCTGACCTCCTCGGGCTGGATCATGTGGAACACCCAGTTCTTCGCGCTGATGAACGGCGCGGCGGTGGTGCTCTTCGACGTGGCGCCGGGCTATCCCGACCTGATGGCGCTGTGGCGCGCCGCGGCGGATGAAAGGCTGACGCATCTGGGCGCGGGCGCGGCCTTCTATCAATCCTGCCTCAAGGCCGGGATCCAGCCGAAAACGCTGGATCTTTCGGCGCTCAGGCACCTCGGTTCGACCGGCTCGCCTCTCTCGCCCGAGGGCTATGACTGGATCTATTCTGCGGTGAAATCCGACCTCTGGCTTGCGCCCCTGTCGGGCGGAACCGACCTCTGCGGGGCGTTTGTCGGCGGCAATCCGATGCTGCCGGTCAGGGCGGGCGAGATGCAATGCCGCTTCCTCGGCAACGCCGTCCGGGCGTTCGACGAAGCGGGCAACGAGGTTTTCGACCAGGTGGGCGAGTTGGTCTGCACCGAGCCTTTGCCCGCCATGCCCCTGTATTTCTGGAACGATCCCGGCAACCGCCGCTATCTGGACAGCTATTTCGACACCTACCCGGGCGTCTGGCGCCACGGCGACTGGATCGAGATCACGGCCGAAGGCGGCGCGGTGATCTATGGCCGCTCGGATGCGACGATCAACCGGCACGGGCTGCGGCTGGGCTCGTCCGAGATCTATCGCGTGGTCGAGGCGCTGGACGAGATCGCCGATTCGCTGGTCATTGATTGCGAATATCTGGGGCGGGCCAGCTTCATGCCGCTTTTCGTCGTGCCCGCCCCGGGCGTGACGCTGGACGAGGCGCTGAAAGACCGCATCCGCGCCCGGATCCGGTCCGAGGTTTCGCCCCGCTTCGTGCCCGACCTGATCGAGGCTCTGCCCGAGGTGCCGCGCACCCTGTCGGGGAAAAAGCTGGAAGTGCCGGTAAAGAAACTCTTCCTCGGCGGCGATCCGGCCCGGGTGGTGAACCGCGATTCCATGGCCAACCCGGACAGCTTCGACTGGTTCGTCGCTTGGCACCGCGCACGCGGGGCTTGAGCGCCCCGGCCCGCCTGCTATGAGGGGACGGGGCCGCTTGCTGGAATGGTAGACAGACCGGACTTAAAATCCGTTGCCCGGATGGGCGTGAGGGTTCGAGTCCCTCAGCGGCTACCACCACCCATGAACGATGCACGAACATGCTTTGAAAACATTGGGTAATTTTCGGCGTGGTACAGTCGCGCCTTTTGGCGTGGTACACTTTTCTCAGCCGAGAAGCCCGTCGATCCGGTCAACGACCGATTCCGCCAGTCCTGCCCGGGCGGCGCTGCGGACATAGATCTTGGTTTCGGGGCTGCCCATTTCGTGGCCCAGCAGGACGTCAATTTCGCCCGAGGGCGCGCCGCCGGCTGTAAGCATGGCAGCGATACCCTTGCGTACACCGTGCAGGCTGCGACCCTTTAGCCCGGCGGCATCGGCCCAGCCACGGAAGGCGTTGCCAAGACCGGCCGCGGTGTAGGGGGCGCCGAATGACGTCAGCACGTAGGTCATGTTCCCATGTCCCGCCAGATCGGCGAGCAGGGCGCGGGACATGGGCATTTCGACCACGTCATGGGGCGCCTTGTTCTGGGTCCAGCGAAGCCACCGGCGCCCGTCCCTGGTGAACTCGTGCTGCCGCCCCAACTGGCACAGGTCGCCGCGCCGCGCGGTCGTGCAGGCCGCAAGGATCAGCGCGCGGCGGGCCATGGTTCCGGCCCCGTGGTGGTCAAGATAGGCGGCAATGTCCTCGGCCGACCACGGCGCGAAGCCGGGCGTCTTCTTGCTGAGCCGCTTCACGTCGCGGGCCGGGTTTTCGCAGGTCACGTACTCGCGCTGGATCGCCCAGAGGTAGAGGCCCGAAATCGCCTTCAGCAGATTGTCGGCCGCTGCCGGCGTGCCAGCGAACTTGTCGGCCAGCTTGATCACTGCCGACCGCGGCATGTTGGCGTCCTTGGCCCCGTATTCGTCGACCAGCCGCCCCAGGTGGTGCCGCTTGCCTTTCAGTGTGAGGGGCGAGGCGAGCCGGGCTGCGACCTTGCGTTCCAGATCCGCGAGGAACAGACCGACCAGCCATTCGACCGAGCCGCGCGTGGCCTTGGGGGTCACCACCGGCACGTTGTCGATCAGCGCGGCATAGTGTTCGTGGAACTCCCGGCTGCCGGGCTCGCCCCGCAGCGTCGTGACCTTCCCGTCCCGCCGGAAGCGGTAACGAACCGCGCCCGATGGCAGGCGTTCGGTGGTCACGTATTTCAGGCGCACGTCGTCTACCATGGCTCGGGCTTTCGCTTATCGTGCTGCGGTTCGGGTTTGCGGTCAACCTGAGCCTCGACCCGGATCGAGTCGTCGGGCATCAGCACGACGGCGCCGACCGGCCCGACCTGCGCCACGAACGCAGCGATCGTGCGTTCGATCTTTGCTTGGGTGACGCGCCGCGCTCCCATGGTCAGCTCCTCGTGGCGACGGCCTCGTCGCTGCTCAACAGGGGTTCGGCGGGGGTGAAAGAGCGGATTGTGTTCATCCTGATTGCCATCCGCCAGTGTTGTAACCCACCTTGAAGCCGGTGTTTCTTGCATCCGAGACCATGTCAGCGACGATCACGAGGGCTGCATGCAGCGGAACCGGTCGGGCACCCTCGTCCAGACGACCCTGGCACCACTCGATCAACGCCGCGCGTAAGCGCTCCTCCTCAGAGGTCAGGCTTTCGCTGCCGAAGAGCAGCGCCCTGTTTCCGTCGCTCATTCGTTGCCCTCCTCCACCGCCGGCCACTGCAGCTGCTCGGGCAGCCAGGCGTCGAGGCGGGCGTTGGTGGCGCGGTCGAGGCCGAGGGCTTCGCGGAAGTCTGCCTCGTTGAACAGGCGATGCAGGATCGTGGCCTTTTCGCCCTTCTTCTTGGTCTGGAAATCCATCCCCTCGCGGCGGTCGGCCGGGACCAGCTCGTCCCAAAGGCTGTCCAGATGCGGCACCGGCAGGCGCTTGAAGAAGTCGTCGGCCGTGGGGGTCCAGATCTCACGCGGGTTCGGCTTCAGCTGGGCAGCAAGGACCGGTGCGAGTTCGCGGTGTGGGGTCAGCGTGCGGGCAAGCCCTCGGGTCATGTCCTCATTGCGGTGCTTCTTGCCCAGGGCGCGAAAGGCTGCGAAGCCCTCGGCCGTGACGCGGCCGAGATCGCGCGCAGGGTCGGCCAGCGACTCGGGCAGTTCCAGCCCGTCTGCCTTCTCCGGGGTGATGGGCTGGCGGTCTAGGGTGATGCGAAGGGGCGTGTCCCATGCCGAGAAGCCACCCGACGCTAGATACCCCAGCAAGTCCAGCATCAGCTCGGGTTGTGTCGCCGCACGGTGCTGCAAAGCGGCAAGGCGGATCTTGTGCAGGTCCTCGATCAGCCCGGAGGACAGCGCCTTGGTTTCGACCTTGCCGCCGCCCGTGGCGCGCTCGGCCGGGGTTGCCTCGGGATCGTCCTGTGGGTGGCGGTAGGGGCCTTCGATCTCGAACTTGCCGCTGTGGTCGAGGTAGAGCCAGAGGCCCGATGTCTCGCGGTCCTCGTCCGACCAGTCGCCATTGGCGCGGTCTTCCAGCGCTTCCATCCGGGCGAACTCAGCAGGGGTCATTCCCCCTCTCTCGCTGCGGGCGTGCAGTTCCTCCAGCTCGGCCGCGTCAGCCTCGGGCAGATCCATCGGCTGACGATAGACACGCTGCAGGCGCATCTTGTGGGCAATGTTGTAGCTGTCCGCGGGCCGTTCCTCGACCCATTTCCAGCCCTCGGCCAGCCGCGCCTCGATCTCGGCCGCCATGCGCTGTGCGACCAGCTCGTCCAGGATACCCTCGTCCAAGAGCCGCACCTGGTCAGAAAACAGATCCTCCTGCAGCGTGCCGCCAGCGGCGCGATAGGCCTCGATGCCCACCAGCTTCACGCGCCGGTCGTCGGTGCGGATCGAGGCTTTCTGCAGCCGGTCGCGGATGAAGCTGGCGGTGGTCTCCCAGCTCGCCGCGCCGGGGCGCAGGACCTGCTGCAGGACCTCGGCCGCCGCCTCGTTGGTCGGGGCCAGGGTCAGGGCCGCGGCATGGTCGAGGCCGATCTTACCCTCGCGCAGGGCGTCCAGTGCGCTGGGTGGCAACTGTGCGAGTTTCAGGCGCTGGCGAACGTGGCGCCCGGACACGGCAAAGGCGCGGGCGATGGTGTCGGGGTCGGCACCCTTCGCGGCCATCCGACCGTAGGCGCGGACCTCGTCGGCCGGGTGCAGCGCGGCGCGGGCGGCATTCTCGGCGCTCGCCCAGAGGCGGGCGGTGTCTTCGTCGGGCGCAACCTTGACCGGGACGCGGGTTTCGTCGAGCGAGCGGTCTTCCCGCATCGCCAGCAGGATCATCGCGCGTAGGCGGCGGCCGCCGGCAACGATGCCGAGTTTGCCCGGTTGTGCTGGATCGAACCACCCGTTGAGGTTCTGCAGGAGGCCGATCGCCTCGATCGAGGAGGCCAGGGCCTCGATATCGGCGGGCGGCGGTTCGGAGCGGGTGTTAAGCGGGTGCAGGTAGCAGTCGGCCAGCGGGACGAGGGCGGTGGTGGCCTCGGCCGAAGGGGGCGGGGATTGCAGCATGGGGACCTCTGGGGAAAGAGGGGCGGTTTAAACCGTCCGGATGTTGATGCCGTACCGAGCGGCCAGCTCGTTCTCATAGGCTTCGGCCTCGCGCTCGGCGCCGTCGGCCATCGCCTCGAAGTACTCCAGCTCACTGAACACGCCCTTGGCGATCAGGAGGCGCGCAAGACCGCCCATGTCCGCCTTCGACATATCGATCCCGACCCGAAGGTGCTTCGGGCTGCGGTTCTCGTGCTCGGGGAACGCCCAGATGGCAGTCTGGACGCGATGGGCGGCGCGCTCATAGCGTTCCTTTGCTTGGATCTTCCTTGCTTGGTCGGACATGGGGACCTCTGGGGATGAAAAGGCCCCGGCGGCGGGACAGAGGTCGCCGGGGCAGGTGCGCGCCGGAGAGGCTTCAACGGCGCGGGGTGGGATCAGGCGGGGAGGCCGAGGTCGCGCAGAAAACGGCGGGCGCGGCCAATGTCGAAGGCGGTGCCGAGGTCGATCATGACGCGGGCGGCGTCTGCCCGGGCCTCGTTACCGGCCGAGTGATCCTCGAACTGCTGGCGGGCGGCGACCAGCTGGCCCGCGCGAGGCATGAGGGCGAGGGCGCCGTGAGCGTCAGCGTTCATGCGGCATCCTCCGGCAGCAGGGCCGCGCCGTCGGCCTCGGCATCGCGGTAGAGGGCCGGGTTATCGACGGGCCCCCGAGGCCGGGCGGTCCGCGCGGCGATCACCTGGGCGAGGTCGCCGACGGTGGCGATCTCTTCAACCGCCGCATCCTCGATGTCGATGCCGTGCGCTTCTTCGGCCGCGACGACCAGCTGCCATTTGTCGAGGCTGTCGATCTGCAGGTCGGGCAGGGCCGTGTCGGCGGTCAGGAAGCGGCCTTCGAGGCGTGGGAACTCGGCGACGATCAGGTCGGCCGCGCGGGCGATAGCGGCATCCATCACGCGGCCCTCCGGCAGGAGCGGAAAGGGAAATTCAGCTGGCGGCGCTCACGCTGGCGGACGCGCCAGGCGATCCAGCGGCCTCGGGCCTCGGGATCGGCGACGATGGCAGGAAGGGGGTTGGGCATGGTGGCGCTCCATCGGTTGGGCCGCGATCTGCCCGGGGTGGGCTTCTTCGGCGGCGGGTGATGGAGGGGGAGAATAGCGGTTAAAAAACCGCTGTCAACAAACAATGCGGTATTATAACCGCAGTCGAGACGGGGTCGAGCTGGGACTGGACATCGAAAAGCCCCGCCGTTGGCGGGGCTGCTCAGGTTTGTGAGAGAGGTCGATCAGGCCCGGCCTAGGTCATTTAGGACGCGGTGGCCACGATCTTCCATGCAACGATCGACCACGCGCCTCGGGCCATACGTAACAAGGTCGTTCGAATACTCGCTCGCACCGGCGCCGGCAGCTGCGCCGCTCGCCGCCCCGTATGCCGCCCAGTCACTGTTTCCACCGATCGCCGCACCGGCAACTGCGCCGACTAGGATCCCAATCATCAGGTTCCGCCCGAGTTCCTCGTTCTGGCGCCGTTGGTAGTCTGCCTCGACTTGGGTCGCGATGGCGAGGCAGGCGTCCAAATCGGATTCGTATCGCGCTTGATTCGAGCGAGACGGATCGACGACGGGGCGGTAGTCGGTCAATGGCTGAGGCGGCGCGCACGCGGCGAGGGCGAGGGCTGCGAGGGGGACAAGAATAATCTTCATGCGAGAGTCTTTCACAGGGTAACAACTACCCATAGAACCGCTTCGTTCACAGGAATGTCAACTCGGCGAATCCGCTCACACGCGGCGAACAAACTCCGCAGGCAGGTGAAGTCGGACTGGCGCTGCCCATCTGAGATGAACGTCCAGCAGGTTTTGTCCTGTCGGATTGGCAGAGAGCAGGTTGAAGAGGCCCTTTGCAGTGCCGGTTTTCACTTGCTTTACCCATGCCCGGCCTTCCGAATCCTCGGCAATACAGATGCGATTGAGGGCCTCCGTGGGCACACCCAGAGCCGGACGGGTATAGAGCAGGATGTCACCTGGTTGATAGACCGGCTCCATCGACGTGCCTTCGATCTCGACGGCGACCATGCCCGACGGCTCGATCTGCGGCGGGCAGGCGATATGATAGAGGCCATCTCCCTTGGCATGATCATCTACCAGATGGACAGTGGCGCCCGCGCCTACCTTGCCTGCCACCGCTACCGATCTCGCAGGGAAGTCTTGGCCGAGAAGCCATTCTGTCGTGACCCCGAGGACCGGAGCCAGTTCCACCAGCTTGGACAGCTTCCCTGGGAACGGCTTGCCATCGAGCCTGGTACGCTGCCAGTTTCGAATCAGGTCGGCCGAATTGCCGCTCTGAATTGATGCCTGCCGGGCGGTGAGTCCCGTGGCTTCCAGTCTGCTCTCGATCCGGTCAAGAATATCGTAGTCCATTTGCGGTTTTTCTACCGCGAAAGGCTCGCCTGCGCACGCGGTTATAAAACCGTTGACGATGCGGTTATTAAACCGCATAACGGGCGGCATGCTGACGCTCTCAGATCTACTAACCATCTCCGACCGCTTCCGTGAGTTGCATGGCATCGAGCGCGAAACGACGCTGTCGCATCGCATGTTCGGGGACTCCAAGAAGCTAACGCAGCTGCGCGGCAACGCGGATCTTACAGTGAGCCGGTTCCGGGACTCGCTGGATTACTTGGTTGCCCACTGGCCGCCAGGCGAGCGGTTGCATCCTCTTCTCGACCACTACGTCACCTCCAAGGTGGCCCTTGTTCAATGCAAGACGGCGACCGAGGCGGCCGAATGATCCTTCCTGTTCCATGTCGCCACCCTGTCTCACCCGCGGGTTTCCCCCAATGAAAAAAGCCCCCCTCATTCCGCAAGATGCCGCCAACGCCGCCTTCGCCCGGGCGCTTCGCCTGCGTGTCGGTCGCGGAAAGCTGTATGGGTTCGCCGCCTTGGCTGAGGCGACCGAGCTGCCGGAACGCAATCTTCGGGCCTATGCCGACGAGGAGAACGCGCCTCCGCTGCATGCGGTCCTCAGCGTCTTTTCGGCGCTCGGCCCGGGTTTCGCCAGCGACGTGCTGGCTGCGGCGGGGATGGAAGCGCAGCTCGTCGAGCCCGCCGCGCCTGAGCATCAGAAGCTGCTGACCGCGATGATGCGGCTGGCGAGCGATCTGTCCGAGGCGCTGGAAGACGGCCGCGTCGATCACCGCGAGGAGGCCGCGTTGCGCGGGCCCGCCCAGCAACTGCTGGAAATGCTGGGCGCGATGGCTGCCAAGCGCGGCAATCGGTCCGGCAGATGACTGACTTCCGCCCCCTCGGCCTCCTCGCTGACGACCAGGTGATGCGTCTGGCCAGCTGCTGCGGGCATTCGTCGGTGCGGATCGTGACCTCGCTGCGCCGTCATGGCGGCGTGCGGACCCTTGCCGAGATCTGGGCCGAGGTCGAGCGGCCGGTGCCCGAACTGACCGAGACGCTGGATCGCCTGGTGCGCGCGGGGCTGATCCAGTGGCGCGACATGGTGATGGACCACGGGACCGAGCCGGTCTGGTGGGCGCCGCGCGTGGTGCATCAAACGGAGGGCAGGGCATGACCCGGTTTCATTTCGGCCTCAGTCAATTGAACGATTTTCGCAAGGATCTGGGCGGCGTGGCGAAGGCGGCCGAGGTCCTGGACGCAGCCAGCCTCGGGCCGCTGATCACCCTGAGCGAGGCTGAGACCCTGATCCATCTGCGCCCGATCCTGCCGCTGTCCGACGGGGATGCCGACGCCGGGGACGATCCACCGATCCTGATCGAGGATTGCGCCGACGAACCGGACAGCCCGGGCGCAGCGGACGCGGGCCTGCAGGAGCGTCTGGCCGCACTCGAAGGGGAACTCTCTATCCAGCGCGGTCAACTCACAGCCTGCGAGGTCGAGATTGAAGTCGCGCGCGCCGAGCTCTTGGCCGCAACGGTGCAGATTGAAGTCGCGATCGCCGAGCTCACGGCCGCAACGGTGCAGCGCATGGAGGTCCTTGAGACCGCCGTCACCGAACTGACCCGTCAGATCGCCGCCCCGGCCGAGCCACTCCGCACCGGGCCCTTCGACCCCGCCGAAAAGGCGCGCGCGCTGGAGCTCCATGCGGCGGGGTGCAGCAATGCCGAGATCGCGGCGGACCTCGGCCGGTCGGTCGGCGGGATCAACATGGTGCTGCGGCGCTGGCTGCAGGCCGACCAGAAACAGGCAAGCGGGGGCGGTTCTGTCGGGCTTGACGCCCCCGCTCCGCCCTCCGGCGAAGAGGACGCGGCGGGGTTGGCCGCCGCGGACCCGGAGCCCGCCGTGCCCGCGCGTCTTGACCGCGCCGGGTCGGCCGAGGCCACGCCGGGGGGCGTCGAACATCAGACTTCCGGGTCCGGGGATGCGCCGCAGAGCGCCCCCGGGGCAGCAGGCACCCGGAAGCACCCGCCGGCATCGGGCGATCCCTCGTCCCGCGCCGGCGGGGTTGCGGCCCCTGCGGCGGCTCAGGTCCCCCCGCCTGGCCCGCCGCAGGAGGTCGCGGCGAAACCCGCGAAGGGACCCGCGCCGCCCGCCGATTTCACGGTGCTGGATCGCGCGCTGTGGCGGCATGTGGTGACCTTGCCGTCCGGCGCCTTCGGTCCGGGCGATGATCTGGAACTGGTCGAAGGGCTGGCCCGTGGGCGGAAGCTGGCCGAGATCGCACTCGACCTCGATATCGATGCGGCGGCCCTGCAATCCCGGTTTCACGCGCTCACTGCCACAATCCGGACCGACAGGGGCGTCGTGACCGGTGACGGTCAGCCGCGCCTGCTCAAGGTCCTGCGCGCACGGGTTGCCCAGATCTCGGGTGAGCCCTCGGCATGACGCGCAAGACCTCCCCCGCGCCGGCGCGGATCCCGCAGGAGGCGCGGATCGACTGGCGGCCTGTCCTCAATCCCCGCGGTCCCTGGTCGGCGCTGGTCACCCCAGGGTCGGGTCCTGAGCGTGTCGCCAAGCACGCGGCCGGTCTGGTCTATGTCTCGGCGCCCTACCTCGAGAAAGTCCAGATCCGTGGCGCCTGGCGCTTTGAGAAGTCGGTGGGGTGCTCGACCGAGGCCTCGCGCGAACGGCTGAGGCTGGCGGCCTGCGGGGTCACGACGGTTTGCCCCGCGGTCGATATGGCCGAAATGGCCCATGCCCGCGCGGCCTTGCACCGCGAAGACGAGGCCCCCGATCCGCTGGACGCCGCCTATTGGAGGGCCTGGAGCAACCCGCTGCTGAGCGCCGCGCGTCTGATCGCGGTGCCGGCGATCCCCGGCTGGGACAGCTGCGCCCTGGTCTGGCGCGATCTCAGGTTCGCGCTGACCTACAACCTGCCGGTGCATGTTTACGGGGGGCTGGACTGATGCTGGCCGCGATTGGTGCCGTTGTCCTGGCTGGCGGTCTGGGTGCCGCTGCCTTCGTCCTCATCTTCTTCTCGGCCGCCCTGCGGGGTCTTGGCCCGGCGCTGGACTCGCTGCCCTGGGCGATCGCTGCCTTCCTGGTCGTCTCGCTGCTGGTCTTGTGCGGCGTGAGCCCATGATCCGCGACGACGCCCGCCTCGAGGAAGCCAAGGCCAAGCCGATCGCCGAGATCGCTGAGCAGCTGCATGTCAGCGGCCTGAAGCGGGCCGGGCGTGAGCTGACCGGACCCTGCCCGGAATGCGGGGGCGACGACCGCTTTTCGATCAACACGGCTAAGGGCCTCTATCAATGCCGCAAGTGTGGCGCGAAGGGCGATGTAATCGCACTGGTCTGCTGGCTGCGCCGCTGCAGCCTGCCCGAGGCGCTGACCTGGCTCTGCGGCGAACGGCAGGAACTGAGCCCGGCCGAGATCGAGGAACGCCGCCGCAAGGATCGTCTCCGCCGTGAAAAGGCCGACCGGCAGGAGGCGCGGCGCCGCACCCAGGCGATCGCCGAGGCCCGGGCGATCTGGCGCGCGGGCCTGCCGGCCGAGGATAGCCCGGTGCGCGACTATCTCGCCCTGCGCGGCCTGACCCGCGAGCGGCTGCCCACCATGCCCCGGGTGCTGCGGTATCACCCGGACCTGCCCTATATGGCTCACTCGGCCGAGGGCTGGGTCGAGGCGCACCGGGGCCCAGCCATGCTGGCGGTGATCCAGCAGCCGGACGGCAACGGGACCGCCGTGCATCGCACATGGTTCGATCTGTCGCGCCCGCGCGGCAAGGCGCTGATCCTGCCGCCGGGCGGTGACGAACCCCTCGTGGTCAAGAAGGCCTGGGGCTCGAAGAAGGGCGCGGCGATCCGTCTTCACACCCCGGCCGAGCCCTGGGACACGCTGGTCATAGGCGAGGGGATCGAAACGACGCTGACCGCTCTGGTCTCCGGCCTCTTTCCTGGTGCCGCTTTCTGGGCGGGCATCGACCTTGGCAACATCGCCGGGCGCATGCAGCAGGGCAAAGGGCTGCGCTATGCGGGCCTGCCGGACCTGACCGATACCGAGGCCTTCGTGCCCCCGCCCTGGGTGCGCGAGCTGCTGCTGATCGAGGACGGCGACAGCGAGCCGAAGATGACCCGCGCCAAGCTCCAGTCCGGCGCCCGCCGCGCCATGGCGCTGGTGCCAGGCCTTTCCGCCCGGGTGGTGCCCTGCCCGCCAGGGCTCGATCTCAACGATGTGCTGATGGAGGATGGCAATGAGCCTGGACCAGATCTTTGACGTGGATGCGCCGCTGTTCATGGCGGTGCGCCGCGCGGTCGGGGATGAGCTGGGCAGGATCGCCCTGACCGGCGTGCTGATCGAGCCGATCCCCGAAGGTGGCGCCTGGCTGGTGGCCACCGACGGTATCACCATGCTGGTTGGCAAGGATCAGACAGCCGTCGCCCCCTATCCCGCCGTTGTCGATCTGCGCCTGCTGAAGGCCAGTCCTGATTGCGACGATGATACCCGCGACGGGCCTGCCCGCGATTGGGAGGGCCTGCGTTTGCGCTTCGCCGTGACCGAGGAAGGGTCCGTCGCGACGGCCAAGAGCGCGACGACCTATCGCTGGCAGGAGCCTGTCGGCGTCGTGTCGGACCTCTGCCCCGTGGAACGGTTCGTCCCCTGGAGGCAGGTATGGGCGGATCCACAGTCGCTTGTCGGGCGAGCGGATCCCATTCTGGCCCGCAAGAGCGATTCCTTCGGCTATCGCTGCGATATGATCGCCAAGATGGCCGGGGATCTTGGTTTCCGGCTGATCACCGAGGTCGAGGGTGGCCCGTCCGTTGCGCTCTTCGACAATATGCCCAATCTGGTGGGGCTGATCGCGCCGATCGTTTTCAGGTCGGCGGGCCTCGCACTTGCCACAGAGCTCAGGACCGGTGCTGTCGCGCCAGGGGAGCAAGCGGGGGCCAGCGATGCCTGACGAAAGGGGGCGCCCCTCCGCCGATGAGATCCTGGGCGCAATGATCACCCTTTACCACGCGGCCGACGCGGGCGTCCTGGACGATTCCGTCTATGCCGACCTCGCGCGGATGCGCATCGCATACGTGCTCGCCTTTCCGCCTTCGGCCGAGCCATGCGAGCCGCAGTTCTGACCATCACCCTCGATCGCGCCGCCGGCGCGGCCGAGCTGCGCAAGGGCGCCTGGTGCCAGCGCATCGCCATCACCGACCTGCCGAGCTGGCGTGCGCTCTATCGCCGGCTCTGGATGCGCGGGTCGAAAACCACCAACGGACCGGGCCCCTGGGCGCGGTTTTACGCAGACGACCTCGCGGCGCTCGACCGGGCGATCGCCGAGGCGGGACAGGACTGAGGAGGCCCATGTGACCAGTGGAATCGAGCGCGTGCGCGGCATCATGGCCGGTGCCGTTGATGTCGACATGCCCGAAGGCCTGAGCCCGCCGGCCGATGACGCCTCGCCCGACATGCCGGGCTGGGACGACGGCGACCTGCCGCCGCCCCGCACCCCGGATCAGGATGAAGAGCAACCGCCCGCCGCCCGCTGCGTCGATCTCGCGCTGAACGACCATGGCAACGGCCAGCGCCTGCTGGTGCATGCCGGCGAGGATCTGGTCTATGTCAGCCGGGTTGGCTGGTTCGTCTGGGACGGGGCGCGTTTCGTGGCGGACCCCGACGGCATCGCCGTGCGCCGGCGGGCCCATCTTCTGACCGAACTGATCAGTCAAGAGGTCTGGTTCCTGCCCGTCGATGAGGAGGATGAGGCCGTCCTTCGCGAGGTGGAAGAGGCCAAGGAAGAGGTCGCTGAGCTGCTCGACAAGGGCAAGGAACGCGATCAGATCGACGAGAAACGGCTCGCGTTCCTGGTGGCGCTGCGCAAGGAAGCCGACCGGATCCGCGAAAAGCGCGACAAGTCGATCGGCCGGCGCCTGACCCATGCCAAGAACGCGGGCAACACCAACGCGATCAAGAACCTCATGATCGAGGCCGGCACGATCATCGCTCGGCCGCTCGATGACCTGGACCGCGATCCGCTGGTGATTAACACCCTGGGCGGGGTCTTGCGGTTCCGGACGGAACCCGGCGAGGATGACGGGGGCATGTATGGCCCGCCGCCCGTGGTGCGCGTCGATCGCCTCGATCACGACCGGGCCCAGCTGCTGAGCAAGGTCATGCCGGTCGATCTGGACCCCCAGGCCCGCTGCCCGCAGTTCCTGGCTTTTCTCGAGCGGATCCAACCGGTGCCTGACATGCGGCGCTTCCTGCAGCGTTGGTTCGGCTATTGCATGACTGGCCTCACGGCCGAGCAGAAGTTCGCCTTCTTCTACGGTTCCGGAGCGAACGGCAAATCCGTGCTGGTCGACCTTATGGCCAAGATCATGGGGGATTACGCCGCCTCGGCCAAGATCGAGTCAATCACCGGTCGGTCGCGTCGGGGCGGGGGCGATGCGACCCCGGATCTCGTCCCTCTGATCGGGGCCCGTTTCGTTCGGACCTCCGAGCCGGATGATGGCCAGCGCCTGCAGGAGGGGCTGATCAAGGAACTGACGGGCGGTGAGCCGATCCTGGTGCGGGCGCTCAACGAAAACTTCGTCCTGGTCTATCCGATATTCAAGCTGACCATTTCGGGCAACCACAAGCCCGAGATCCACGGCGGCGATGACGGGATTTGGCGGCGTGTCATGCTGGTGCCCTACGATGTGCAGATCCCGCCCGAGGAGCGCGATCCCGAGCTTGGCGCCAAGCTCTGGGAGGAGCGTCCTGGCATCCTCAACTGGCTGATCGAGGGTCTGAAGGACTACCTCGCCCATGGCCTCCAGGTGCCCGACCAGGTGCTCGCCGCCACGGCCGAGTATCGCGACGACAGCGACCCGCTGGCGACCTTCCTGACCAGTTGCTGCGGGGTGAGCGGCAACCCCGATCACTCGATGCGCTCCAAGGATCTCTGCGACGCCTTCGCCTTCTGGCTTGACGAAAGCGGGCAGGGCGCCTGGACACCGCGCACGATCTTCAAGCGGCTGAAGGCCAAGGCCGGGAAATGGAAAAGCCCGGGCACCGGCCAGAGCTTCACAGCCCGCAAGTCCTCTGACCCCTTCTATGACGGGATTTCTCTGATCTCGCCCTTCCGTGAGCGCTTCGAACAGCACCAGAGCGACAGGGCCCGCGCTGACATGCGCCGGCAGGGCGGCGAGCTTCTGTGATGCCCCGCACCCCATTTCCGATGAATTGCGGGTCGTCAGGGACGTCCCGACACGTCGGGTGGGTCGTAACGCTCTGGCGAGGGGTTCGGGGGAAGTGCTGGCGGATCAACGGTTTGCGGTCATTCATGGGTCGTCAGGGTCGTATGGGAGCTTGGCCCCCGCGTGTATGTGGGAAGGGGACTGCCGAGGGGTTCGGGGGATGATGTCTCTTATATAGCGCGAGGATTGACGTCCCATACGACCCTGACGACCCGCGATTGCGCCAAGCCCCTGTTATCCCGCGCTTTCTCCTCGCTAAGGCAGTCTGCCTTACAACCCGTTCCTTTCCTCTCACGACCCTGACGACCCTAACTAATCCATCGAGAATCAAGAAGCTGTTTGAAGAGAAGAAGGAGGCACAAGATATGGTTTCAGTGTGTGTGGATGATGCGACGATGGCGGCGGCGGTGGCGCAGATCGCCAAGATGAAGCTCGCCGCGGTACGCGTCCTCGCCGACAGCCTGGGCATCGCCCGGCCCGGCAAGGATGAGGGCGAGCGCCTGCAGTTCATGCTGGATGCGGCGCGGGCGCCCGGGAGTTGCGGTCCCGAGATCCCCGTCGCCCCGGCCCGTGGCCGTATCCTCGCCTATGCCCCCCAGGCGGTCCGACCCACGGCGACGGGCTATGAGGTCCAGCATGACGGGTTCCGGGGCAGGGATGCGGCCCGGGCGGCTGACGTGTTCGACGTCATGCTCCAGCAGGTGGCGCGCCGTGGAGGGGAGGCGCCGTTCACCCCCGGCCAGATCGAGGCGGGCCGCACCTATGCGATGCTGGTCGAGCGGCATTCCTCGGTCGGGCTGCGCTGCATATCGGTCGAGTCCCAGCGCGGCGGCGGCTCGGCCGGTGGCGCCTTCATGGACGCGGTCTTGGCCGAGGGCGAGGTGATCCGGCGGATGCAGGCGGCGATCGGGCCGGGAATGGCGCTGGAGGTCCAGCGTGAGACCGGCGTGCGGCGGGATATCCCGATCCGGCGCCTGGTCGACATGGTCTGCCTCGAAGGGCGGTCGGTATCAGCGGTGCTCAAGTGGAGCGGCTGGTCGGTGAAGGGGAGCACCCGGGAACTGGCTTATCAAGCCCTGGCCTCGGCGCTGGACCGGATGGCCGGGGCCGCCCCGGGTCTGCGATGAAGAAAGGGGATTGACTGCTAGGTCCACCGGATCGTATCTCTTTGTCATCATCTAAAGCTGCGCCCGGAGGGATCATCCCCTGCCGGGCGCAGTGCGTTTCAGAGGGTCGCGGGTCCTTCCGGCCAGATCCCCTATACGGCGGGCAGAGGCGTGTTGGTTTTTCGCATGCAGGGTTCCGCGAGGGTGCAACAGTGCAACAGAATCGCTGTTGCACAACACAGAGGTGCAACAGCAGGTCATGGAACGGGTCACGCGCGCTGAGGCTGCGCGGATGCTCAACATCAACAGGTCGACCCTAACGCGATGGATTGAGAAGCATCCGGCCCTTCTGGGCGACGACGGCCTCGTCGATCCTGCTGTGCTTCAGGAACATCGCGATTCGGTCGCGAACCCGAAACTGCAGACCCGGGGAAACCCTGTCCGCCTCAGCGAATCGCCAAGCGAAAGGCCTGCAGCCGGAAACCAGGCGCTCAACGATCACCGCGCACGCGGCGAGGCGGCGAAGGCGATCACCGCCGAGTTGGACCTGGCCGATCGGCTGAAGATGACGCTTGAACGGTCGCGGGTCGAATCAGAGATCGCTGCGGCGGGCGAGATCCTGAAGCGCAAGGCTTCCGAGATCGCCAAGGATCGCGCCGAGCCGCTGGCACGGATCGATGATCCCAGGGCCATGGAACGCGCGCTGGAGGATCTGATGCACCGGCTCCTCGAGCAGGGCGCCAAGGCGCTGATCCTGGCGATGTCGCCGGTGGATTCGGAAGACGATGCGGCCTGAGGCCCTGGAGCTGTGCCACCCGGCGCGGCCCGTTGTCTTCAAGGCGCTTGCGGAGGCCATCCGCCCGCAGAAGCGCATGAGCGTGCCCGAATGGGCCGAGGCCCGGCGGGTCATCTCGTCCGAGAGCGGGGCGCGGCATACCGGCAGATGGCGTCATGATCGGGCGCCGCATCTGATCGGGATCATGGAGGCGCTCGGCCCGGAGGATCCTGCCGAGGATGTCGTGTTCATCAAATCCGCCCAGGTGGGCGGGTCTGAGGTCGGTATCAATTTCTTCGGCTATGTCGTCGAGCAGGATCCCGGCCCGGTGATGATCGTTCTGCCGAGCCATGACGAGGCAACGAAATACGTCAGGACCAAGCTGCAGCCGACGATCGACGAAACGCCGAGCCTGCGTCGCCGGGTCTTGGAGCTGACGACGAAGACCGAGCGCGGCAGCACCGCCAGTTACAAGCGGTTTCACGGCGGGTTCGCACAGATCACCTTCGCGGGCTCGTCAAAGGGCCTGCAGATGCTGTCGGCGCGGTACACGATCGGCGACGAGGTCAGCGAATGGCCGGCCGAGGCAGGGGAGCGGGGCGATCCAGTCGCCCAGCTGAAGGCCCGGACCGAGATCTATGAACGGGATCGCAAGCGGCTCTGGGTTTCCACGCCCGGCCACCTCGGAAGCTGCCGGATCACCGCTGACTATGAGCGCAGCGACAAGCAGCGGCGCTATGTTCCGTGCCCGCATTGCGGCGCCTACCAGCTGCTGCGCTTCGATCGCCTCAAATGGGAGAGCGACGGCTGGCCGCATCGCGCCTGGTTCGAATGCGCGGCGAATGGGTGCGTGATCGACCACATGGATAAGCATGCGATGATGCAGGCCGGCGTCTGGATACCGACCGCGGGCGACGATGGCCCGGGCGACGTGATCGCCCCGGAAGATCTGCCGACCTGGAAGGCTCGGGTCGTTCCTACGCGGGTGCGAGGGTTCCATATCTGGCGCGGCTATACGCTGTTCTCGAGCTGGGATTCGATCGTCGCCGAGTACCTGGACGCAAAGCGCGCAGGTCATGATCGGCTGAAGGTGTTCTCGCAGCAGGTTCTGGGCGAGGCCTGGGAAGACAAGGGCGACGCGCCCGACGCCGAGAAGCTGCACAAGAGCCGGGTGGCCGAGCTCGCGCGGGGGGTGCTGCCGCATGGCCCCGTCGTGCTGACCGGCGCCACCGACGTTCAGGGCAACCGCCTGGAATGGGCGGTCTGGGGCTGGTCGGAGGGCATGACCCGCTGGCTGGTCGATTGGGGCGTGATCGAAGGGGATCCCTACGACGCCGGAACCTGGGTGCGGCACACGGCGATGATGGAGGCCCGGCGTTACCGGCTGGGTGCGGGTGGCGAGATCGGAGTCGACGCCTGGGCCATCGACTCGGGCTATGCGAGCCACGCGGTCTACCACTATTGCCGGGGCAGGCCGGGCGTCTTTGCCGTTGATGGTCGCGACGGGCGCACCGAGCCGTTCATCGGGACGCCCCGCAAGGTCGATGTGAAATGGAACGGCAAGCGGGTGCCGAAAGGGGCGGTCCTCTGGCCGGTGGGCACCTTCGCGCTAAAATCGGATCTCTACGCCTCGATCCGCAAGGCGATCCATCACGCAGAAGCCCGCTCGGCCTCGCCAGAAGAGGTGACGCCCTGGGCGCCAGGATCGATGATCCTGCCGGGCGATGTCGATCTTGCCTATGCCGAGCAGCTGACCTCGGAGCACCTGGCCGAGATCGAGACCAAATCCGGGCAGATCGTCCGTCGCTGGGAAAAGCTGACGGGGCGCCCGAACGAGGCGCTCGACATCGCGGGCTATGCGCGAGCCATGGCCCACCACCTGCGCCTCGACCGGCTGACGCCTGATCAATGGGCGCAGCTGCGCCTCGAGCGTTTCGGCAATGCGCCGCCCGACGATCCGCAGGGGGATCTCTTCGAGGTCGCGGTCGCTGCGCCGGTGGTCGAGGCACCCAAAGACACAAAAGGCCCGGAAGGGCAGAAACCCGGCCGCCGCGTGCGGGGCCGAGCGAGGTAAGACCGACATGGCGATCGACTACGCGGCGCGGCTTGCTTTGGTGCAGGCGGCGATCAACGGCCTGCTGACCGGCGGGATGCAGAGCTACGAAATCGAGGGCCAGAAGGTCACCAGGCTCGATCTCGGGTGGCTCTCGAAAGAAGAGGCCCGCCTCGAGGCGAAACTGCGCCGGCAGCAGGGTCGGGGCGGCTTCCGCGCGGCGGTGCCGCGATGAGCAGGCGCCGCGGGCCGCGCGCGCCGATCCGGCTGAATGCGCTGGATCGGGCGATCGGCTTCTTCGCGCCGGAGCGTGCCGTGTTGCGCGGCGCCGCCCGTTTCGTGCTCACCGCTGCGTCGGGATATGCCGGTGCGCGCCGCGACAGGAACGCGACGAAGGGATGGGCGGCGAAAGCCGGCGCCAGCGCGGATTACGAGACGCTGCCCGACCTCGACATTCTGCGGGCCCGGTCGCGGGATCTGGTGCGCAACGACCCGCTCGCCCGCAGTGCGGTCACCACCAAGGTGGTCAATGTCATCGGCCCGGGCCATGTGCTGCGGCCGGAAGTCGACGCCGACCGCCTGGGGCTCACGCCCGAGCAGGCCGAGGAATGGGAGGCGCTTGCGCTCGATATCTGGACAGACTGGGCCTGGTCGACCGACTGCGACATCACCCGTCACCAGACCTTCGCCGAGCTCGAGGACCTGGTCTATCGCTCGCGCCTGAAGTCCGGCGACTGCTTTGTTGTGCGCCGTTTCAAGACGCGGAAGGGCCGCCTGCTGGCGACCGCGTTGCAGGTGATCGAGGCGGACCGGCTGTCGAATCCGAATTGGGCCGCTGACACTGAGACGCTCGCGGGCGGCGTCGAGATGGACGAGGACGGGGCCCCGATCGCCTATCACTTCGCTGATCGCTATGCGCTCGATCGTCATGGTGCCGGTGCGCCGACCTGGACGCGCGTTCCGGCCTATGACGCCAACGGGCGGAAGCTGGTCCTGCACATCCACGGTCCCCGCGAGCGTCCGGACATGACGCGCTATGCGCCCATGCTGGCGCCGGTGATCGAGGGCCTGAAACAGCGCTCGCGCTATACCGAGGCCGAACTCATGGCGGCCGTGGTGTCGGCAATCTTCGCGATCACCACCAAATCCGAGGATGGCGATCTGTCAGAATCGCTGGCGAGGCTCGCCACCAGCAAAGGGGCCGCGACAGCCGACAGGTCGGAGATCACGCTGGACGAACCGGGGCTGGTCTATGACCTGCTGCCTGACGAGTCGATTGAGAACTTCGCACCGAACCGGCCGAACCCCCAATTCGGACCCTTTATCGATGCCGTCGCCCGGGAAGTCGGCGCTGGCACCGACCTGCCTTTCGAGCTGCTCGTGAAGCAGTTTCAGGCCAGCTACTCAGCCAGCCGGGCGGCCATGGAAATGGCCTGGCAGTTCTTTCGTGCGGACAGGGAACTGCATGTCTCGCAGTTCTGCGCGCCTGTCTATGAGGACGTGATCACCGAAGCGGTTGCGCGCGGCCTCCTGAAGGCACCGGGCTTGCTGACCAACCCGCTGCGCCGGCAGGCCTGGCTCGGTGCCGCCTGGATGGGGCCTGCGCGCCCGACCATCGATCCGGTCAAGGATGCGACGGCGGACGAGAAGTACCTCGACATGGGCGTCACCAGCCTGACCCGCGTGGCGGCCGAGCGCTTCGGCACCGATTACCGGACGGTGCGTCGGCGCCGGGCGCTGGACGGAACGGACGAGCGCGAGGCGTCGCGCGCACCAGCCCCGGCACCGGGCCCGTCCGAAGAGACCACACAACAATCCGACGACGACAAGACCGATGGCAACGACCAGGAGAAGCCCGATGCTGATTGACCGATCCTCGCGCGTCTGGGCGATGCGCCGTGACGACGTTGTTTCGGCGCAGGTCCTGCAGACCCGGGCCGAGCGGTTCTCTGATGATGCCGCTCCGCGCGCGCTGATCAGTGGCGAATGGCTCGACGGGTCGGATTTCGCGCGGCTCGTCGATGGCGTTGCCATTGTGCCGGTCTACGGCCCGCTCATGCGATCCTTCAGCTTCTGGTCCTGGAGCTATGAGGAGATCGAGCGCGATCTGCGGCTGGCCGAGGCGCATCCCAAGGTCCGGCAGATCGTCCTCGACATCGACAGCCCCGGCGGCCTGGCCTCTGGCTGTGGCGATTGCGCTGCGCTGATCCGTTCGCTGGGCAAGCCCGTGAGCGCGTTCGTCGGCGGCATGGCGGCCTCGGGCGCCTATTGGCTGGCCAGCGCGGCGCCTCGGATCGAGGTGGGGTCGGGCGCGATCCTCGGCTCCATCGGCAGCGTGATCGAGTATGTCGATATGGAGCCTTATTTCGAGAAGCTCGGCGCGCGGATCATCCGCGTCGTGGCCGAGCAATCCCCGAACAAGCGCCTCGATCCGGCAAGCGCCGAGGGCCAGGCCGAACTGCAGGCCCTGGTCGATGCGACGGGCGCGGCCTTTGTGGCTGGCGTCGCCGAGGGCCGGGGCGTGACCGAGGCTGAAGTCCTCGATCGGTTCGGGCGCGGCCTGGTCTTCGACGGCGCAGAAGCCATCGCTCGCGGCATGGCCGACGGAAAATCCACCCTTTCAGCACTTGTCGCGGGCTTGGCGGGCCGCGGCCATTCCTCTCACGCGGTTTCCGCCTCCGCAGCACAGGAGACCCCCATGGATTGGGCATCCCTCACCCTGGCCGCGCTGCGCGAGCACCGGCCGGACCTTGTCACCGCGGTGGAAACCGCGGCGACGCAAGCGGCCACCGCCACCCAGACGCAGGCGGTCGCGGACGCCGCCGCCGCCGAACGTGCGCGGATCCTCGGCATCGAGGATATCGACGATGGCTCGCACCCGGACCTCGTGTCGGCGGCCAAGGCGGACGGCAAGACCACGCCCGAGCAGCTCGCCTTCGCGATCATGAAGGCCGAGAAGAACGCCGGATCGGACCTGCTCAGGACCCGTGCCGAGGCCGATGCCAGTGCCGCCGTTCCGCCCGCCGCCCCGCGCACCACCACCGGCAAACCCCAAGGCTCGATCGAGGATCAGGCCAAGGCGGAATGGGACCGCGACGGCGATCTGCGCGCCGAGTTCCAGGACAACTTCACCAGCTACCTCGCCTTCCGCAAGGCCGAGGCCTCCGGCTCGGCGCGCATCAAGCGCGCCGGCTGATCACCCCCTGACCAGAGGAGAAGGGCAATGGCTACCTTGAGCGCGGATCTCGTCCGCGACTTCCAGCTCGGCGACTTCGAGGAATATCCGGCCGTCGCCGCCGACATCATCTATCAGGGCGCGGCCGTGGGCGAAAATGCCTCCGGCTATTCGCGTCCGCTCGTCGCCGGCGATGTCTTCCAGGGCTTCGCCGTCGAGCAATGCGACAATGCCGCCGGCTCGGCCGGGGACAAGCGCGTCAAGGTCCGCACCCGCGGCCGGGTCGTGCTGCCGATCGCCGGCATCGGTATCACCGCCAACGATCGGCCGGCGGTTTACGCCTCGGACGACAACACCTTCACCCTGACCGCGAGCACCAACTCGCTCATCGGCTATGTCAGCCGCTGGGAGAGCACCGGCTTCGCCGTGGTCGAATATGACGCTGCGCTCGTTCGCGCCGCGCTGCAGGCCTGAAAGGAGCAACCATGAAGGGTCTTTCCTCGCGTGCCATCATCGGCACGTTCTACGCCCGGCTGGCCGTTGCCACGGCTGCCAGCTGGATCAACGGAATCTCGATGGAGTTCCAGTCCGATCAGGAATCCGAGACCTACAAATGGCTGGGCATGTCGCCGGCCATGCGGGAATGGGTGGGTGGCCGTCAGGCCAAGGGGCTGCGCGAGAACGGCATCACCGTCGTGAACAAGCCGTTCGAAGCCACGCTCGAAATCCCGCTCGACTGGATGCGCCGTGACAAGACCGGCCAGATCCAGGTGCGGGTCAACGAGATGGCGGCGCGGGCGGTGACGCATTGGCAGAGCCTGCTGTCGGGCCTGATCGCCAACGCCGAGACGGGGATCTGCTACGACGGGCAGTATTTCTTCGACACCGACCACGCTGAGGGGAAATCCGGCAGCCAGTCGAACGACATCACGGTCGATATCTCGGCCGTGCCGGCGGTGCTTCATGGGACCCCCACCAATCCCTCGCCCGAAGAGATCCGCGCGATGGTCTTCGCAGGCGTCACGCAGATCCTGGGATTCAAGGACGATCAGGCGGAGCCGATGAACGAACTGGCGCGGCAGTTCCAGGTGCAGGTGCCGACGGCCTGGTTCACCAACGCCGCCGCCGCCCTGAAGAACCCGATCGTCGGCGGGGACACCAACACGGTCACCAGCCTCGACGGCTTCAGCTTCGATCTTGCGGTGAACCCGAGGCTCACCTGGACCGACAAGCTGGCCGTGTTCCGGTCGGACGGCGACACCAAGCCCTTCATCCGCCAGTCGGAAACGGGCGTCGAGGTCGATGCGATCGCCGAAGGCTCCGAACTGGAGTTCGAGCATCGCATGCACCATTACGGCATCTATGCCAGCCGCAACGTCGGCTATGGCTATTGGCAGCACGGCTGCCTGGTGCAGGCGGTCTGACCATGAAACAGATCCGCGTGATCGCGCCGCAGGGCGCGACGATCAGGGGGCCGGCCGTCCTGGCGCTGACGGCCGACCAGGCCAAGCGGCGGACCGGCATCCTGACGCCCGCGAAGGGCAAAGGTCGCTACCAGCTCGCCGCCGGCGTCAGCGCCATGTTCAAGCATGGCGAGGTGCTGGGCCTGGGCGTCGATGGTCTGGACCGGCTGAACCTGCAGCTGTTCGAGGACATCGATGCGGCTGAGAAGGCGGCCGCTGCCGCCAAGGCTGAGGCGGAAGCCAAAGCGGCGGCAGAGGCGGAAGCCCAGGCCAAGGCCGAAGCTGAAGCCAAGGCGGCGGCGGAGGCGGCTGAGAAGGCGGCGGCAGAGGCCAAGCCGGACGGCCATGCGGGCAATGGCACGCTGCCCCTCGGCGACGGCCAGGGCGCCGGGAAATGAACCCGATCTTCGCGGCGGATGCCGCCGCGATCTTCGACGGCCCCTTGTCCGTGGCGGCGATCTACACGCCCGCCACGGGCGCTCCCCTTCCGATCCGGGTCATTCCGTCGATTGGTGACCAGGCCCTGAGCTTCGCGAGCAGCAGCTTCGTCGCTGGGTCCGGCATTTTCCTTGTTCAGGTTGCTTCTGTGCCCGCACCTGCAGAGGGCGATGTCATTGCCATTGCTGAGGTCGGCGAGTTCCGCGTGCAGGGGCGGCCGGAACGTCATGAGCGGCGCCTCTGGTGGCGCGTGGAGGCGAAGCCGCTGTGAGGTTCAATCTGGTGATCGACGGCAGCTTTGCCGAGATCTTCAAGGGCGAGGAACGGGCGGCCCGCGTCGCCGTGCGCGGCGGCATCAAGGACGGGACCGAGCAGATCAAAGGGCTCTGGCGAGGCCAGGTGACCAGCGCCGGACTTGGAGACCGTCTGGCGCGCACCGTGCGATCAAACGTCTATCCGAACAAACCTTCGACCAACGCGGCAGGGCTCGTCTGGTCCCGAGCGCCGAAGATCATCGACGCCTTTGACCGGGGCGTCACGATCCGCTCGGCAGACGGGTTCTGGCTGGCGATCCCGACGCGGAACGTCCGCCTGTCCGGGGGCGCCAGAGGCCGCAAGATGACCCCCGCGGAATGGGAGCGCAAGAACAACCGGCGCCTGCATTTCGTCTACCAGAAGACGGGTCCCTCGTTCTTGGTAGACAAGGGCGGCGACCCGCTCAGGGACCGGATCATGGGCCGCCGTGGCGTTCACCGCGCCGCTCGTCGGCGGAAATTCCGCGAGATCGGCGAGATCATCTTCATCCTCGTGCCTCAGGTACGCTTGAAAAAACGCCTCGATCTGGAGCGCGATGCGCGCGCCGTCGGCAACCGTCTTCCCTCCCTTGTCGTCAGCAACTGGCCGAGGTCCTGATGCGCAAATCCGAGACCATCCTGCAGGCGCTGCTCGCGGCCCTCAGCGCGGCGGCGCCGAGCGGTGCCGCCGTTCACCGGAACGTGGCGGTTTCCCTGGATGTACCGCCGGCGGGCGTCCTCATTCTTCGAGATGGCGACGCCGGGGACCCGGAGGTCCTCTTGTCGCCGCTCACCTTTCTTTTCGACCATGCGGCCGAGATCGACGTGATCACCGAGGGCGATGATCGGGACAACCGGTTCGACGTCCTCGTGACCGCGGTCTCTGGCGTCCTGCAGGCTGACCCGACGCTGGGGGGCCTCTGCGACTGGGCCGAGGCGCGGGCCCCGGTCCCGGTCGATCTGGCGGAGGCCGGCACCGACAGCTTCAAGGCCGCCACCCTCGTCGTCGTTCTTTCCTACGCCACGACCTCACCGGTCGGTTAACCACAGGAGACACCTATGGCACGTGCTCACGGCGCGCGGTCGCAAGCCGCTTTCGCCTTCGAATCCACCTATGGCACCCCGCCAGCGAACGGATTCACCAAGATCCCTTTCGCGACCTGCAACCTCGGCGCCGTCCAGGGGCTGCTGGATAACGAGCTGCTGGGCTATGGCCGTGATCCGCTCGATCCGACGCAGGACGTGATCAACGTCGACGGCGACATCGCGGTTCCGGTCGATGCGCGCTTCTTCGGGCTCTGGCTCAAGGCGCTGTTCGGCACTCCGGTCACCACCGGGACGGAGCCGGAGTTCACCCATGTCTTCAAGACGGGCAACTGGTCGTTGCCCAGCGTGGCGCTGGAGATCGGTCTTCCGGATGTCCCCAGCTTCGCGATGAACGCTGGGATCCGCGCCAACGAGATGTCGATCTCGATGACCCGCAGCGGCCAGCTGACCGCCGGTTTGTCGCTGATCGGTCAGTCCGAGACCCTCGCGACCAGTGCGCAGAGCGGCACCCTGGCGACGATGGACCTGCTGCGCTTCGGCCAGTTCCACGGTTATGTGAACCGGGAGGGCGCCGCCCTGGCGGCCGTCACCGGCGCGACGGTGCGTTATTCGAATGGCCTCGAGCGGATCGAAACCATCCGCGCCGATGGCCTGATCGAGGCGGCGGATCCCGGCATGGCGGCGATGACCGGCCAGCTGGTGACGCGCTTCGACTCGACCACGCTGCTGTCGCAGGCGATTTCCGGCGCCCCCTGCAGCCTGGAGTTCGGCTGGTCCCGGCCAGGTGCCAGTCTCAAGGTCGAGGTCCACGAGGTCTATCTGCCCCGGCCAAAGCGCGAGCTGTCGGGACCGCAGGGGGTGCAGGCGAGTTTCGACTGGCAGGCAGCCCTGAACGCGGCCGAGGGCTGCATGGCGACCGTGACGCTGGCCAATGACGTGGAGACCTATTGATGCTGCGCCTCAACCTCAGCCGCGAACCGGCCTGGCACGATCTGGGCCATGGCGTGCGCCTGCTTTGCGCGCCGATCACCACCGCGGTGCGCTACCAGGTGCGCCACGATCCGCAGGTCGTCGCCTTGCGCGGCGAAACCGTCGATGAGGACGGCCTGCCTGTGCTCGACGATCTCGGCCGCGCCTTGGTGGCCCTGGCTGCCGCGAAGGCCATGGCCAAAGCCATCGTGCTGGATTGGGAAGGGGTCGGCGATGCCGAGGGCAATCCGGCGGCACTGTGCCCTGAAGGCATCGATGCGCTGCTCGACATCCAGATCTTCTTCATCGCCTTCCAGCTGAAAGTGGTCGCACAGGCCGATCTGTTGGTCACGGAAAAAAACGTCTGAGCGCCCTCGCCGCCTGGCACTACGGCGGGGGCGATGACTATTGCGCGGGCTGCTCTGGCCTGTGCGACGAGTGCCCAAGGCTGGTGAGCCGCCCGCAGACGGTCGAGGGTCATGAGGTCTGGGACCTCGCCATGAAGCTCGGCGGGCAGCTCAGGGTCGTCGGCGGTGGTCTTGGTCGATCGCGGATCATCGGCTTCGACATGACGGCCGCCATGGCGCTGGCGCGCGCCCTGGAGATCGACCGCAAGGCAGCGGCAGAGCTGCTGCCGGTGATCGAGGCGCAGATGGTGCGAGAGTTCAACGGGGGTGAACAGGATGGCTGAGAAGCGGGTCTCCGTCCGGCTCGTCGCCGAAGGGGGCGGGCAGTTCCGGGCGGAACTGGAGGCAACGGGCGCGGCAGGCGACCGCTCGTTTTCCCGGGCGCAGGAAAGCGCCCAGGTCTTCAGCACCGAAATGGAGCGCCTGCGCCAGAAGCACGATCCTCTCTATGCGGCGTCGAAGCGCTACGAAACCCAGCTCGAGGAACTGAACCGGGCCCAGACGCTGGGTATCCAGATCGTGGGCGGCTACGAGGCCCGCCTCGAGCAGCTGAATGCCGAATACGCCCGCCTGTCGACCGCAACGCAGGTTGGCGTCGGGCAGCTGGGGCTCATGTCGCGCGGCGCGGGCGGCTTGTCCGCCGCATTGGGCCGGTCGGCGCCAGTCATCCAGCAGGCGAGCTATCAGGTCCAGGACTTCGCCGTTCAAGTCGCCTCGGGAACCGATGTTTCGCGCGCTTTCGCGCAGCAGGCGCCCCAGCTGGTCAGCGCGCTCGGACCGGTCGGCGGCCGGTTTGCTGCGGTGGCTGGCCTGATCGGCGTTGCCATCGCCGTCGGCGTGCCGCTGATCGCCATGCTCGCCAGCACGGGCGAGGAAGCCAAAAGCCTCGACGAACAGCTTGAGGATCTCGAAGGCGCGGTCGATTCCTACCGCAACGCAGTCGAGGCGGCGAGCGCGCCGACGTCCGACCTGGAGGAGCGCTTCGGCACCGCAACGGCTGCAGCCCGGGAACTGCTGTTGGTCGAGCGCGAGATCGCCCGCGTCGATGCACTGGAGCGCATGCGGTCCACGCTCACGTCGATCGCCCAGCAATACGGGACCTTCCAGGCCTCGACGGGCGATGCCGAATGGGTGACCAGTCCCATTGAAGAGACCTTTGCCCGTGTGCGCGAAACGCTGACGGGCCTCTCGCGCGAGGACGTGCCAGAGGTCGTGGCAGCACTGCGTCGGCTGAGCGAGGCCTCGGGTCCGGACGAGGCGGTCGAGGCTTCCCGCGCCCTGCTGGATCTGCTGACCAGTACGCTCGGCCCCTTTGAAAGCATGAGCGAAGAGGCGCGGACGCTCTACCGCAACGTGCGCCAGGCCGGCGAGGATGCTGCGACACTGCAGGGGGCCGCCGAAGGGGCTGGTGGCGCGCTCGCCGCTGCCGCGGCCGAGGCGCGGCGCATTGCGGACGCCCTGGACCGGGCCGTCGGTGCCGCCGCCGATCTGGCAGCGCAAAGCGTCACGGACCTTGAGCGGGCGCGCATCGAATATGAGTTCCGCGACGACCCGATTGGCCGGGCAAGGGCATTGGCTGCGGCGGAGTTCGACGCCCGGACGGCCTTCGACGGTGCGATGCCGGACGGCGCCCGGCGTCAGATGGAGCAGGATCGTGAGGCGGCGCTCAACAACGCGGAAGCGATTGCCCGCTACGTCGAAGCGACCCGGGAATGGCGATCGCAGCAACGCGATGCCGATCGAGCCGGGCGTCGCGACGCAAGGGCCGAGGATCAGTTCTCCCGGGAGATGGCCGAGCAGATCGAGGCGGCGCAGTTGCAGCTCGATCTGGTCGGCCGCTCGACCGAGGCGATCGCAGAGCTTACCGCGCGGCAGGAGCTGCTGAACGACGCCCGTCGGCGCGGGCTCGATCTGGACCGTGTCGTCGGCGAGAACGGCGAGACGCTGATCGAGCAAATTGACCGGCAGGCCGCCGCCATGGGGCGCCTGGCGCTGCAGACAGAGCAGGCGAGCGAGCGGTCGAGCTTTTTCACCGATATCCAGACCGACCTGCAGGAAGGGTTGCTCGACGCGATCACCGAGGGCGAGAATTTCGAGGACACGTTGGGCAACGTGGCCAAGGCGCTGGAGCGGGCTGCCTATCAGGCGCTGCTCTTCGGAGAGGGTCCGCTCGCCAACCTGTTTGGCGGTGGCGGAAAGGGCGGCGGCGGCCTGCTTGGCGGTATCCTGGCCGGTATCTTTCATTCGGGGGGTACTGTCGGCGGCACGTCGATGAGCCGGCAAGTTTCGCCGCTGGTTTTTGCCGACGCGGAACGGATGCATGACGGCGCTTACCTCGGGCTCAGGCACGACGAAGTGCCGGCGATCCTGCAGAAAGGAGAGCGGGTGCTCTCGCGCGCCGAGGTCGCCGGTGCCGGCAACCAGTCGGCACCGGCGTCGATCATTATCAATGTCGAAGGCGCCAATGGCGATCAGCATGTGATGGACCTGGTCCGCGAGGGGGTCAGCCAGGGCCTCGAACTCTATGATCGCCGTCTGCCGGACCGTGTGTCTCAAATCCAGCGAAACCCGAGGGCGCGCTAATGGCACTGTCGTTTCCGCTGCCGCAGGAGGCCTTCTTCGCGGGCCTGCCGGTCAGCGAATGCACCTTTCATCTGCCTTCGAACCTGAGTGTCAGCCGGACGCGGGGCGGAGGCATTCGTACGGCAACCCGAGGCGTGCGGCTCTGGACCGGCCAGATCGTCATTCCACCGCGCCGCTTTGCGGAAGTCGCCGGGATCGAGGCGCAGATTTCTGTCCTCTCGGAGGCTGGTCGTAGTTTTCTGGCGCATCCGCTGCCGCTTTGGGCGCCGATTTCGGATCCTTCCGGCGCGGCGCTCGCGGGATTCTCGCCGGTCATTTACGCGCTGCAGGAGGGGGGGCGCGAGCTGCGCATTGCCGGTCTGCCGGCCGGCTTCGCGCTGACCCCGGGCGACATGCTGGGCTGGACCTATGGCAGCAATCCGACCCGCTATGCCCTGCATCGGCTGGTTGGCGTGGCTGTAGCAAGCGAGGCGGGCGTCACGCCTCTGGTCGAGGTGACGCCGCCGATTCGGCCCGGAGTAGCGACCGGTGCCGCTGTTTCGCTGGTCAAACCGCCCGTCAAGGCGGTCCTGATCCCGGGGCAGGGCAGCAAGACCCGTCGTCGAGTCTTTACCGACGGCCTCACCCTCGATTTCATCCAGACCCTGAGCTGATCCATGCGAAACCTCCCCTCGGCCGTCGCCGCGCATCTTGCAGCGGCCGGTACCGGCATGCACGTCGAGATACTGGTCTGGCTGGTGGCCCGGGACCGTGCGACGGGCGCGCCTGAGCCGTTCGGCTTCTGGACCGGCGCCGATCACCAGGTCATCACTGTCGCGGGCGAGGGCCGCACCTATTATGGGGCGGGGGCGCTCCTTGAGGTGGATCCGGTCACCTCCTCCACGGCGCAGCTGTCGCGCAGCTGGCAGTTCAAGGTCTCGCAGCTCGACCCGATTGTCGCGGAAGCCGTGCGCACCTACGACGCCCGCCTTGCGCCCGTCGAGGTGCACGAATGGCACTGGAATCCCGAGACCAACCTGCCGCTGGCCGAGCCGGTGCGCGTGATCCGCGGCACCGTCATGGATCTGTCGGTGCCGACGCCCCCGGCAGGGCAGCAGGCCGAGGCCACCGTACGGATCGTGACCGATGCCTGGCGCCTCACGCGCGGTCTGCCGCTGATGCGCTCGCATGAGGCGCTGCTGGCGCGCACCGCTGGCGCCGATAGCTTCCGTCGCTACGGCAATCTGACCGGCGTCTCAGTTGCCTGGGGGGAGCGCACGGCCTCGGGCAAGGACCTCCTTGGCGGCGCCAGCGCCGCGCCAGCCTGGACCGGCGGCAACCGATGATCCGTAAGACCCCCGGCTGGCAGGCGCGACTGGCGGCCTGCCTCGCGGCCTCGGCGCGATCCGACTTTGCGCTCGGTCAGCTCGATTGCGCCCTGCACGGCGCCTCGGCGCTGGCGGCAATGACCGGCGTTGACCTGGCCGCGCCCTATCGCGGCCGCTACCGCACCCTGCTCGGCGGGCTGCGGCACCTGCGGCGCGACGGCTATGCCGATCACATCGCTCTCGCCGCGGCGCATCTGCGCCAGCGCGACCCGGGTGAGGCGCCCCGGCCGGGCGACCTGGCCGTGGTCGAGACCGACGCGGGGCCCGCGCTCGGCGTCGTGCAGGGGGCGTCACTCTACCTCCGCAGCCCCGCGGGGCTGGGTCTGCTGCCCGTGAGCCGGGCCTCCATCATCTTCGAGGTGCCGTAATGCCAGCCGTCGTCAGCGCGATCAGTGGGGTCTTTGCCGCGGTCAGCTCCAGCGCGATCGGCTCGATCGCCTTGCGCTTGCTCGGCTCCGTGGCGCTGTCGGCGCTCTCCCAGGCTCTGGCGCCTCAGCCCAAGCCCTCGGGCCTGCGCACCGAGGACACGCTGTCCGGCGGCACCACGCCCGAGGCCTTCATGCTGGGCGCCACGGCGACCGGCGGGACCATGGTCTGCCCGCCGATGTCGCACGGCAGCGCGGGCAAGACGCCCAACGCCTACCTCACCTATGTGATCGAGCTGGCGGGGATCCCGGGGCACCAGCTGGACGGGCTGATCCTCAACGGCGAGCGGGTCGCGATCCTGACCGACGCGCCGCACCCGGATTACGGCCAGCGGATCGGCGGAGCCTACGAGGGGCGGGCCTGGATCCGCTATCATGACGGCAGCCAGACCACCGCCGACGCGATGCTGCTGGCGAAATACCCCGCGCCCTTTGTCCGGCCCTGGTCGGCCGACATGGTGGCTGAGGGCATTTGCTACGCTGTCCTGACCTTCCGCTATGACCGGGAGGTGTTTCAGGGCTGGCCGCAATGCCGGTTCGAGGTGAGCAGCGTCCCGCTCTACGACCCGCGCCGGGACAGCTCGGTTGGCGGGGAGGGCGTCCACCGTTGGGGGCAGCGTGAGACCTATGTGCCGTCGAACAACACGGCGGTGCAGATCTACAACGCGGCGCGGGGCATTGCGCTGCCGTCGGGCGACATCTGGGGGGGCGATATCCCGGCCGAGGACCTGCCGCTGGCGGTCTGGATCGCTGCCATGGACGCTGCCGATTCCGCGGCGGACGATGGCGCGGGCGGCACCGAAGCCGCCTTCCGCTCGGGGATCGAGGTGCAGGTCGCCGATGAGCCGTTCGCGGTGATCGAGGAGCTGCTCAAAGGCTGCACGGGCGTCCTGACGGAGACCGGCGGCGTCTGGTCGCTGCGCCTCGGCGGGCCCGGCCTGCCGGTCCTGTTCCTTGAGGATGACGGGATCATCGCCGATGAGCCGGAGGATTTCGCGCCGTTTCCGCCGATTGAGCAGATCTTCAACGCGATCTCGGCCACACATCCGGACCCGGCGAGCCTCTGGGAAAGCCGGGAATCCGAGCTGCGGACCAACCCGACCTGGGAGGCCGAGGACGGTGGGCGCCGCCTGCCGACCGCGCTGTCCATGCCGACCGTGCCCTATCCGGTGCAGGTCGATCGTGTCTGCGCCGCCCTGATCGCCGATCACCGGCGGATGCGCCGCCATGTCATCACGCTCGACACGCCTGGCGCGGTGCTGGAGGCGGGCGATACCATCGCCTGGACGAGCGCGGCCAATGGATATGACGGCAAGCTCTTCGAGGTGACCGAACCCATCCGCGACCTGATCACCCAGCAGGTGCGGGCCTCGCTGCGCGAGGTCGATCCCGGGGATTACGACCCGCCCTCCGGACTGGTGCGGCCGAACGTGCCGGTGCCCACCCCGGTGCGCCCGGCCGTGCAATCGGTGCCCGGCTTTGCGGTCAGCCCCTATGTTCTTGATGTGGAGGGCGAGGCGCGTCGCGCGGGCATCCTGGCGCTCTGGGATCCCGAGGGCGCAGATGATGCCCGCGGCCTCAGGATTGCCATCCGCCGGGCAGGGGAGGGTGGCGACGGCGACGAGCGGCCGCCCTATCTGGTGCCCGCCGGTATGGCCGTCATCACCGAGGGCCTGGTCGCCGGGGACTATGAGGTTCGCGCGCGGCTCAGGGTGGACCGGCCGACCAGCTGGACCGCCTGGCTGCCCGTCACCGTGGCCGACGTGCGCCTGGGGCTGGTCGAGCTTTCGACCGAGATCGTCGGCTGGCTGGGCTCGCTGCAGGAATGGATCGACGGCGGCGTCACCGACCTGCCGGGCGATCTGGCCTCGCTGAGCGAGGCGCTGAGCGCCGAAGCCCTGGCCCGCGCCGCAGCGATCGCGGCCGAGGCCGAGGCTCGCGCCACCGCTCTTGCCGCCGAAGCGCAGGCCCGGGCCGATGGCCTGCTCGCCGCCGCCAATGCCCTGGCGGCCGAATCGCAGGCCCGGGCCGAGGCGATCGCGGCAGAAGCCGCGACCCGCGCCGCCGCCCTGGCGAATGAGGCCTCGACCCGCGCCGCAGGGCTGCTTGAGGTGTCGGAGGCCGTCGAAGCGGAAGCCGAAGCGCGCGCCGACGGCCTGGCCGCCGAGGCTCAGGCCCGGGCGGAGGATATCGCCGGGGTCAACGTCGATCTCTCGGCCGAGACCGCCGCCCGCGTGGCGCTCGCGCAAGAGACCGCCGCGACCCTCCGGGACCAACGTGACCGGATTCGCGCTGTCGCGCTCGAGGTCGTGGAGCTGGGCAGCCAGGCCCATCTGGCGCGGGAGGAGTTGCGGCAGTCGATCAGCGCCCAGGTCGGCGACATCCGCGCGACCTATGACGCGCAGATCCTGACCCTTGCCGACGAGGCCTCGGCGCTGGCCGCGCGGCTGGTGACGATTGAGGCGAGCTCGGACGCGCTGGCGGTGCAGATCGCCCAGGTGGATCAGGCGCGCATCGCCGGCGACGAGGCCCTGGGCCAGCTGATCACCGCGGTCAGCGTCGGCACGGCCACGCAATTCGATCACGCGCGGATCTGGTACTGGGATGACGCACCCGAGGGCTGGACCGGTGAGCCTGTCGCGCCCTCGGTCACTGCCTCCGGGTGGCTGCGCCCCGGGCCTGCCTCCTCTGTGCTGTCTCCCGGGGGCCTTGCCATTGCTGGCGGCGCCTATCGCCAAGTCCGGGCGCGGATCCGCCGCGTCGGCGTCCCGGTCTGGGAGGGGGCGCTGTGGTGGGCCGGCGAGGGCGAGACCTGGGACGAGGCCCGTCGCGTGGTGCTGGGGGTGCCCGATTACGACGACAATATCGGCCTTCTGACTTGGGCGCCACAATGGACCGGCCAGATTGACCGGATCCGCATCGATCTCGCTGACGGTGCCGACGCCTCCAATTATTTCGAGCTCGACTGGTTGGCGATTGGCCGACCGGCTCCCGGCGCATCCTCGGCCGAACTGCTGGCCGAGCAGGTGGCGCGCATCGCGGCCGACGAGGCCGAAGCTGCCGAGCGCCTCCTCCTGGCCGCGCGGCTCTCCGGTGTCGAGGGTGTGGCGGCTGGTGCGGCCGAGGCGGCGGAAGAGCTGGACGCCCGGGTCACCGAGACGGAGGGCGGGATCGAGGCGCTGTCCGGCCGAACCGCCGCGCTTGAGGCGACGGTCGATGACCCGACCTCGGGCCTCGCGGCGACGGCCGCCGCGCTGGAGACGCTGGTGTCCCGGGTCGAGGCGCTGGACGATGGCTCGCAGGTCCTGCTGGCCGAGGCGATCCGCAACCTCAGGACCTCGCTCCGTCAGGTTGCACTGGAAAATCTGGAGGCTGATGCACAGGCCGCGCTGGAGACGCAGGCCGTCCGCGAATATATCGCCGAGGCCTCCGAGACCCTGACCACGCGGATCGACGCGACCGACGGCGTGGTCGAGGTCCTGGCCGAGGCCGTCACCCTGCTGCAGGCGGCGATCCCGGGCCTCGCCACGGCCGAGGCCCTGGCCGCGCTCAGCGCCAGCGTCACTGACCAGGGCGGGATCCTGGAGGCGGTGGTCGCGGCCCAAGACAGCCTGACGGTCTCGGTCGAGGATCTGACGACCGGCCTTGCCGCCAATGGCGCTGCCATCGACGCGGTGGAGGTCCGCACGACCGCGGCCGAGGGCGAGATCGCTTCCCAGGGTACGCGGCTTTCCAGCGTGGAGACTGGGGTCTCTGACCTGGAAACCGGCCAGGCCGCGAACGGCGCGGCGATCGAGGCGGTCGAGATCCGCACCACGGCGGCCGAAGGCGAGATCGCCTCGCAGGGCACGCGGCTGTCGAGCGTCGAGACGGGCGTCTCGGATCTGGAGACCGGCCAGGCCGCCAACGGCGCTGCCATCGAGGCGGTCGAGCTGCGCACCACCGCGGCCGAGGGCGAGATCGCCTCGATGGGCACGCGCCTGTCCAGCGTCGAGACCGGGGTGTCGGATCTGGAGAACGGCCAGGCCGCCAATGGCGCGGCGATCGAGGCGGTCGAGATCCGCACCACGGCGGCCGAGGGCGAGCTGGCCTCGCAGGGCACGCGGCTGTCGAGCGTCGAGACCGGTGTGTCGGATCTGGAAACCGGCCAGGCCGCCAACGGCGCTGCGATCGAGGCGGTCGAGATCCGCACCACGGCGGCAGAGGGCGAACTGGCCTCCCAGGGCACGCGGCTGTCGAGCGTGGAAACCGGGGTCTCGGATCTGGAAACCGGGCAAGCCGCGAACGGCGCGGCGATCGAGGCTGTTGAGGTCCGTACCACGGCGGCCGAGGGCGGGATCGAGGCGCTGTCCGGTCGGACGGCCGCGCTGGAGGCGACGGTCGATGATCCGGCCTCGGGCCTCGCGGCGACGGCCGCCGCGCTCGAGACCCTGGTGTCCCGGGTCGAGGCGCTGGACGATGGCTCGCAGGTCCTGCTGGCCGAGGCGATCCGCAATCTCAGGAGCTCGCTCCGCCAGGTTGCGCTGGAAAATCTGGAGGCTGATGCACAGGCCGCGCTGGAGACGCAGGCCGTGCGGGAGTACATCGCCGAGGCCTCCGAGACCCTGACCACGCGGATCGACGCGACCGACGGCGTGGTCGAGGTCCTGGCCGAGGCCGTCACCCTGCTGCAGGCGGCGATCCCGGGCCTCGCCACGGCCGAGGCGCTGGCCGCGCTCAGCGCCAGCGTCACCGATCAGGGCGGGATCCTGGAGGCGGTGGTCGCGGCCCAAGACAGCCTGACGGTCTCGGTCGAGGATCTGACGACTGGCCTCGCCGCCAACGGCGCTGCCATCGACGCGGTGGAGCTGCGCACGACGGCGGCCGAGGGCGAGATCGCCTCGCAAGGCACGCGGTTATCCAGCGTCGAGACCGGGGTTTCGGATCTGGAGACCGGGCAAGCCGCGAACGGCGCTGCGATCGAGGCGGTGGAGATCCGAACGACGGCAGCCGAGGGCGAGATCGCTTCGCAGGGCACCCGGCTGTCGAGCGTCGAGACCGGCGTCTCTGACCTGGAAACCGGACAGGCCGCCAATGGCGCCGCGATCGAGGCGGTCGAGATCCGCACCACCGCGGCCGAGGGCGAGATTGCCTCGATGGGCACGCGGCTGTCGAGCGTCGAGACCGGCGTCTCGGACCTGGAGACCGGACAGGCCGCGAACGGCGCGGCGATCGACGCGGTGGAGCTGCGCACGACGGCGGCCGAGGGCGAGATCGCTTCGCAGGGCACGCGGCTGTCGAGCGTCGAGACCGGCGTCTCGGATCTGGAAACCGGCCAGGCGGCCAACGGTGCTGCCATCGAGGCGGTCGAGCTGCGCACCACCGCGGCCGAGGGCGAGATCGCCTCGCAAGGCACGCGCCTGTCGAGTGTCGAGACCGGTGTCTCAGACCTGGAGACAGGCCAGGCCGCCAACGGCGCCGCCATCGACGCGGTGGAGGTCCGCACGACAGCGGCCGAGGGCGAGATCGCCTCGCAGGGTACGCGGCTGTCGAGCGTGGAAACCGGCGTCTCGGACCTGGAGACCGGCCAAGCCGCCAATGGCGCTGCCATCGAGGCGGTGGAGATCCGCACCACGGCCGCCGAGGGCGAGATCGCCTCGCAAGGGACCCGCCTGTCGAGCGTCGAGACCGGTGTGTCGGATTTGGAGACCGGGCAGGCCGCCAATGGCGCTGCCATCGAGGCGGTCGAGCTGCGCACCACCGCGGCCGAGGGCGAGATCGCCTCGCAAGGCACCCGGCTATCCAGCGTCGAGACCGGCGTCTCGGACCTGGAGACCGGGCAAGCCGCCAATGGTGCGGCGATCGAGGCCGTCGAGGTCCGTACCACGGCCGCCGAGGGTGAGATCGCCAGCCTGGTCGTGGCGCAGACGGCTCTGTCCGCAGAGATCGCTGACAAGGCGGATGCCGCAGTCGTCGCCGGGCTGACCGCCCAGGTGACCGAGATCGACGGCGAGGTCGCGGCGCTCTCGGGCGCGACGACCATCGTGCAGGCGGCGGTGCAAGGGGCCAACCTGATCGCCAACGGCAGTTTCGCGGGTGGAACGCTCACAGGCTGGGCCGCGGTTGCGCCGGGGATGATGGTGATCGCCCGCGATCCCGGGTCGGTGACCCCGGCCGAGGCCCTGGCGCCGACGCCGCATGTCCTGCGGATCGCTCAGTCGGCCAGCGCCCAGACGGCGGATGTCGCGGTCGCCGTGCCGGTGACGCCGGGCGAGATGCTGCGCGCCTCGCTGCTGCGGGCGGCCAGCGGGTCCACACGCAACGTGACACTCAGCCTGTCAGCGATCTGGCTCGATGCCTCGGGGGCGGCGGTCGGCTCGCCCCAGACGCTGCTGACGACGCTGGTCACCGCGACCGCCTGGGCGCGGGCCACGGGCGATGGGGTCGCGGTCCCGGCCGGGGCCGTCGCGGTGACGCTGCGCCTGACCCGGGCCGGGGGCGGCGCGGGCAATGGCTGGGTGACCGGCCTCAAGGCCGAGCGCGACGGGCTCGGCCTGTCGGACATCACTGCCAGTGGCCTCTTCAAGATGGAATCGGTCGCGGGTCCCTCAGGCTACAGCCGCCTCCGTCTGGTCGGCCGCACCAGCACGGCGGAAATCTACCGCGAGGCAGGGCTCTATATCGACACGCCGGTTGATCCCGGCGAGCCCTCGCGCGTGGCGGTCCAGGCCGATCAATTCGCGATCCTCGGCCCCAGCGGCGCGATCACGCCGTTTATCGTCGACGGCAGCGCGATCTACCTGACCGGCTCGGCGATCCGCCTGACCGGGGACACCGAGGTCGACGGGACCTTTGGTATCCGCTCCGGCACCAGTGGGGAGAGGGTCGAGATCGATGCAAGCGGCCTCAAGGTCTTCGATGCAGCGAACGTCCTTCGTGTCTTGATCGGAGATCTGAGCTGATGGCCTACGGATTTCTCTTCCGGGACGCCGACGGGAACGAAACGCTGCGCATGGTCGATGGCATGCCACTTCTTGTTCATAGCGAGCGGAAAGCCTGGGACTTCAACGGAACGATCTCTGTGCCGAACTTCGATGTGAACTTCGGTTTCTTCTACGTGTCGTTCTGCATGTACAAGGGGATCTACGGTTATGGGGGCAGCGGGTGGAGCCCAAGCGGCACCTATCCCGGGCAGACTTACCTCCGCCAACCGGAAGACCGTGACCTGACCGAGATCGGCTATCTGGGCCCGGCTGGGATTAACTACCCGCGCGCAGAGAAGATCCTGGCCATCGCGAACCATATGGTTCCGACCATCGCCTGGGATAACGCCACACGGATCGCAACGATCACCCCGGCGGTAACCCCGGCAGGCTGGCCGAACTTCAATTCCGGCGCCGGCGCCATGCCGGACTACTACATCAACTTCCTTCAGGTACAGGAGGTTACGCTGCCATGACCTATGGTATCGAGCTCCGCAACACCTTCGGGGCCCCCGTGCTGTCCTCCAAGATGCGTGTGCTCCATCGCCTGGCGGCGGGGAATACGATCGACCTGGAGGCTGCGCATTCCAGCGTTGTATCCGCGATGAATAGCGCCGGCATGAACTGGCTTGAGCGCTGGGAATGGCGAGGTGAGTTCGGCTGCTTCTACACGCATGTCGATGTGTCAGGAGCACGCGTGGCTTTCCCCCATGCCGCCCTCTCTGGCCTTACCTATCAGACCTTCGGCGATGTGGGAGTTGTGGTTCCCCAACAAGACAGCCTCGTCGGGTTCGACAGCAGCGTGTTCTATCAGCTCGGCACGGCCGGGCGGATCCTGTTCCGGTCTGCCGAAATCTGCATGGACCTGTGGGACGCTTCGCTACCCAAGACGCTGATCCCGATTGCCTGGTTGGATTCCGCTTGGTCCTGCCCTTACCGCATCATCGGACCTGGCGTGAATCCCGCTGACATCTCAGGCACCTACGGGATGAAGATCTGGGACCAGACGGGGGAACTCGCGTTCGACTCTCGGGCGCCGATCATGCCCATCAGGTATGCCTTCATCTTCACGAAGGCCCAGATGGACGATGTGATCGAGAACGGGGCGGTGGTGACCATTACCTTGCCCGAAGCCATGCCTGATGCCTGGATCTCGGCGCCGTTTTTCTCGGCCTATCGCCTCGAGTGGTACCGCAGGTTGGGCGGCCAGGAACGCTACCGCTGCTTCTACATCGGCCTTCGCCAGACCAGCGATACCACGCTTCAGTTTTCCCGCTTCACCCATGCCGCAGATGTCGGGTCCAACCTCGACAACCTGGGACGCACCTATTCCCACGACGCGATTTTCTACGTCGCCCGCAACTTCTGAACCCCGGAGGCTCCTTTGGCACTCGACACCCTTTACAGCATTGGCACCATCAGCGTCGGGGCGGGCAGCACCACCGTCACCGGGGTCGGCACCGCCTGGAACACCTCGAACACGCGGCAGGGCGACGATTTCCGTGCGCTTGGCCTCACGGTGCCGATCGCCTCGATCGACAGCGCCACCCAGATCACCCTGGCCCGGCCCTGGCCCGGGGCGGCGATCGCCGCCGGCAACTACGATATCCGGCAGATCGACGACGGTGCGCGTGCGCTGACGGCGGCCAATATCATGCGCCAGTCGCTCGGCTCGGGCACGCTGACCTCGCTGGCGGCGCTGACCAGCGGGGCCAATCTGCTGCCCTATTGGAGCGGCGTCGGCGTCATGGCGACCACGCCGCTTTCGGCCGCCGCCCGGACCCTGCTGGCAGGGGCCTCGGTCGCGGCCATGCGCGATGTCCTGGAGGTCGGCACCCCGGAGGACTATGCCACGGCCGAGGATGTCGAGCGGATCGAGGGCGGCCTGACGCTCGCGGCGCTGGCCGCGAGCAAGGCGGTCACGGCGGTGGATGTCCTGGTCTATGACACCAGCCGCGACAGCGGTGGCGGGGCCTGGCGCAAGCGCTGCCAGCACACGAGCTGGTGGAACGAGACCCTGAACACCGCCACCCGCGGCGCGCGGCGGGAGTTTCCGGCGGTGGCGGTGATCGTCGCCGAGGCGGCGAAGATCACCATCCATGACGGCGACGATCCGGCGCTGCCGATGTGGCGCGTGCTGGATTTCACCGGCTACAGCCTGAAGGCCATCGCCGCGCGGAATGGCCAGATCGCGGTGGCGCTGGCGGCGAACGGGCTCTCGGTCCTCGATCTGCCGGGCGATGCGCTGGCGGTTTCGCCGCGCTTCACCACCGCCACCACGCCTGCCATCGTCAGCAACGCCACCCATGACGTTGCCATGACCGTCCTGCCCGGTGCGCCGGCCGATCCAGTCGCCGGCCTGCCAGTCCCGACCATCGCCCTGGCCACCGCCGTGGGCGTTTCGGTGATCAAGGACGACGGCAGCGTCGTCGATATCGCCTATTCCACCTATTCGGTCACCACCCGCGTGGCCTTTCGCGCCGACGGCGCCCTGGTCTTTTCCACCGGCGCCGCTGCCAGCACGCAGGGCTGGATCCATGTGTTCCGCCGGATCCCCGCTTCCGATGTGCTGGAGACCAATGGCTATGCCAAGGGTGCATCGGACGAGCATTATACCGCGCTCTACAACACGGCCTACTTCCTCGACCTGCAATGGCCCGCGTTGTCGGTCAACAGCGCCGTCACCTGCCTCCTCCCGGATGCCTGGGGCGGGGCGCAGAACCTGATCCGGTTGGCGCCCAATCCCTCGGCCCCGTCGAGGGGGATGCTGGCCGCCATCACCGCCAGCCACAACAGCGGCTGGATGGTCGGCGCGACCAAGGGCGCCTTCCTGTCGTCGACCGACAGCGCCGCGCTGGTCGGATCGGGCGAGCTGGTGACCAACGGCACCTTCGACACGGACCTGACCGGCTGGACGGCGGCAACGCCGGAAACGGTGCTGACCCACAATGCTGGCCGCATCCGGGTCGCAAGCAACACCGCCGGCGTATATGGCAAGGCAGCGGCAACCATCCCGACCGTCATCGGCAAGACCTATGTCCTGCAGCTTGAGGGCTTTGCCGGGACCGGTTCGCCCTATGTCTATGTCGGGTCGAGCGCCGGCGCGTCGAACTATGCCGCCGCTGCACCCAGTGCTGGACCCATCACCTTTATCGCGTTGACGGCCACGACCCATATCACCCTCTTCAGCAGTGGGGCGCTCGGCGTCTCCTACAGCGAGTACGACAACGTTTCGGTCAAGCTCGTGGATCCCGACCGCTCGACCGGCGCCCGGGGCATGATCGCGCACGGCACCCTGACCCGGACGGCGGTCGCGACCGGGGCGCAACTGATGGGCTACAGCGGCTGGTCGGCGGCCAATTACCTGGAGCAGCCCTATAACGCGGCGCTCGACTTCGGGACCGGCGATTTCTGCGTCATGGGATGGGTCAATTACCCCGCCGGGGGGGCGCAATATCTCTTCGCCCGGCAGGACGCTGCCCAATCTGGCCCGCGGCTGCGGATCTACACCGGCGGCGGGTCCATCACCGTCAGCTCGAACGGGGCAACGTTGACCGGGACGCAGGCGCTGACGGTCGGGGTCTGGGCGCATGTGGTCTATCTGCGGAAGGACGGGGTGGCCCAGCTCTATCTGAACGGGCGGCTGCATCTGTCGACCGCAGATACGGCGAGCATCACCAATACCAGCGCGGTGACGCGGCTGGGCGTCAATGTGAACGGGGCGTTCCCGTTAACGGCGGGCTCGCTCGCCCTCTGGCGGATCGGCGCGACGGCGCCCTCGGCCGAGCAGATCCGCCAGATCTACGAGGACGAAAAGGCCCTGTTCCAGCCGGGGGCGCAATGCACGCTCTACGGCGCCTCGGACGCGGTGACCGCCCTGGCCGAAGATCCGGTGACCGGCCTGCTGCATGTCGGCACCAGCGCTGGCCGCAGCGACTTCCAGGGCCTGCGCCGCATCGCCAACACCACCACCGCCGTCACCACCGCGATCAGCGCGGCGGGCGGCCTCATCGCGGAGCAATAAGATGACCGTCCGTATCGCCAAACCTGCCCAGATTCTGCGAGAGGAACTGGCCCGACCGTCCACCAAGCGGGCCGGGCTCCTGCCGCAGCTGCGCTTCGCAGGCAACGCTTCGACTACCATCTTCGCCCTGCCACAAGGCCAGGCCCCCTATGCCGTCTTCGTCGCCGGTGCCCTGGTGCGCGAGGGCGCGGCCGACGATTACACCGTCACCTTCGACGGTTTCATCTACCGCGTGGTTTTCGCCGTTGCCCCTGGCAGCGGTGACGACGTGACCATCTGGCCGGTGGAGGCGTGACCATGACCATCAATCAATCCGTGATCGACGAGCTCGGCTTCGCCAAGGGGCAGCCCCCGATGACGGGAGGTCAGTTCCGCAAGCGCGTGGAAGCGTTCTTGCGGCGCGAATGGCACCCGCTGATGCGCGAGATCGACCCCGCGGGCTTCGAGACCTGGCGCGCCTCCATGCTGCCCACCGTCGCCGAGGCCGAGGCCAACTTCGCCTTCAACTGGCAGCTGCAGGCGTACCGGGAGGCCACCGCCCGCCTGGCGCGCTATCGTCTGGCCGAGGGCAGGGCCGAGATCGTCGAAGAGCACGAGGACGAGACCATCATCCTCGCCCCGGCCGTCCCCCCGCTGCCCGCCGAGATCGAGGTGACGACCTATGACGAGACAGGCGCCGCAACCGGCGTCGAGACCCTCCCCAACCCCGCGATCCTCGCCGACGACGCCGAGCGCGCCGCCGCACAGGCGGTCATCGACGCCACCCCGCAAGCGGTCGTGGACTTCGCGGCCGGGCTGGAAGGGTAGGGGCCGTGGAGTCGATCATCCCGGCCCTGCTGACCTGGGCGACCGCACAGGGCCCAGCCTGGGTGTTGCTGCTGGGGGCATTGGCAGGCTGGTGGCAGCACGCGCGGGACGCCCGGGCCCGGGAGGATGCCCTGAATGACAAGCTGCTGACCACCGCCGTCGATGGCCAGAAGCAGACCTATGAGGCGATCAGCACCATCCGCGAGGCGCTGATCCATATCAACCGCGGGAGGCCGTGATGCGCCTGCTGCCCCGCCTCCCCAAACGCGCCGAATCCCAGAAAGAGGCGCAACGTAAACAGGCAGAGGCCGAGCTGGCGATCGCCACCAAGCGGCTGGCGTCGCTGGTCGGTGAGCTGCGCGCGGCCCTGTCCGAGGCCCAGAGGACCGGCGAATGAACTCCCTGATCGTGCAACTCAGCTCGGCCGTCGCGGCCGGCAGCATGCTGCTGGTCCTCTGGGCCTATCTGCCGCTGGCCTGGCGCCTGCGCGACCCGCTCGGCCGGGTCCTGGCGGCCGCGGCGACGGTGCTGGCGCTGGCCTATCTGCTGCGCTCGGCCGCCTGGGACTGGGCGCACCTGCCCAGCGGCCCGACCGTCAACGCGGTCTTCAACCTGCTGATCGTCCTGGCGGCCTACCTCTTCCTCCACGGCCGCCTGCTGACCATCCCCGAACCCGAGCGCAGCCATTGGCGCTGGTGGACCGCCTGGGCCCACCCCGCCAGCCGTTGCCTCATCCCCTGGCGGCGCAAGTAGCCGCACCCTCCCCGAAAGGACACCATCATGATTCGCCAAGGACGCGCCGGGTATCCCGTGCGCGAAATCGTCGTGCATTGCGCCGCCACCCGGCCGAGCTGGATGCACAACCGCCCGCTGGCCGACAAGGTCGCCGAGATCCGCCGCTGGCACGTCGAGGACCGCGGCTGGCGCGACATCGGCTATCACTGGGTCATCGACCGCGATGGCGCGGTTGCCCCCGGCCGGGCCGAGACCGAGATCGGCGCCCACGTCGCCGGGCACAACGCCGGAACCATCGGGATCAGCCTGATCGGTGGTCATGGTGCCTCGGCTGACGACCGTTTCGCGGACCATTTCACGCCGGCACAGGACGCCGCGCTGCGCCGGTTGATTGCCGAGATCGAGGGCCGCGCCGGCGGCGCGCTGCAGATCAGCGGGCACAACGAATATGCGCCCAAGGCCTGCCCGGGGTTCCATGTCGCGCGGTGGTATCGGCAGGGCAGGGCGTGATCGCCCGGCTTCTCGATCGCCTAGGCGCCTGGATCTGGCCCCTCGCGATTCTGGCGCTGGTGGCCTCTCACGGGGCCGCGTTTCGCACGGCCTGGTCCTGGCGCGGCGATCGGGAGACCGCGCGCCAGGCGACCGCCGCTGCACGCCAGCAACGCCAGATCTTCGACGCGGCTGAGGCCCTGTCCCGCACCGAATATGACCTGCGCCTGCGCCACGAGGCGCTGGCTGCCCGAGCCCTGGAGCATGACCATGCCGTCCTCACCGATCCCCGCGCTTGCCTTGTCCCTGACCCTGACGACCTGTCTCGGCTCCGCGCCCGGTGGGGTTCAACCCGCGCCCCTGCCGACTGAGGCGCGGCTTCCCTGCACCGACCCGGCCGAGCTGCTGGGCGGCGGGGACTGGCGCCTGATCGTTGGCCGAATGGGCGATGCGCTGATCACCTGCGAGGGCAGGCGCGGGCTGGTGATCGAGGCCTATGATGGGCTGGCGGGGGCGGTGGGGGGGCTGAGGCCCGGACCTTTGGCACAACGAGCGCGGTGAGCTTGGCACATAGATAGATTGTTGTTGGCGAATCTGACGAGGTCTGGTGTTCTGGCGTCGAACTTGGAGACGTAGTCGTGTGTTAGAGCGGCAGCCGGAGAGTGTGGAGGATTGGCTGAAGCTCGCTGCACAGCATGAGAGGGTCGTGCTTACATTTCAAAGTAATCCGGACATGGCTGCAGTGGTCTGGAGCTCCGCAGGTTTCATTGTCGAGTGTCTCCTGAAGGCGGCGATCCATCGCAAAGAGCGCTTCAACCGTTGGCCTACTGATCGAAAGGCCCTGAACACCCACGATCTCCAAAGGCTGATAACCTATTTAGGGGTGGAGATCACACCGTCTCACGAGATCGCTCCGGATTGGGCCGTTGTCGTTCAGTGGAGGAGAGGACATATGTATAACCCGTCTGAGTTCTCGAAGGCGACCATCGCAGGACTGGTGGAAGCCGTTTTAGGAGAGAAAGGAGTCGCAGAATGGATACGCCAGAACTGCCTGACACACTCCTGAAAGCTGGTGCTGAGTACCAAGGCAAGCTCGCAAAGCTTGGTCTGCGCCCAGAGGCCATGATGTGGGCCTACGCATTTGAAGAAAAACAGTTTCTCCTCTGGATCGTTTGGTCTGGTTTGGATCGGTTCGGCCCGCTCGCAATCCAGAGGCTTCTTTTCCAGGCCTACAATGCATCAGCGCTGCCTAAGGAGATCGATCCTTTCTCTGTGGTGATTCACAGCCCGCGAGAGAGTGTTATCTCGGGGGTTCTTCGCCAACTTGCCAAGTCGGATGTCGAAGCGATGCAAATCGGCGTTGGCACTGTCGGCGATGCGCGGACTGAGGCCAAAGTAGAATTCCGACGTGCTTGGGCTTACCGGATCAGCGCCAAGATGCTGTCCAGTACAGATGTGTCTCGCGCGTGGCAACGCTTCAGCGCGAATGTCGATGCGCTAGCAGCATAGGTAGCGGTAGCCAGCAAAGGTAGCCACTCAAGTGTTCGGGCTGCGGCCCTGATAGTCCCCGATCTCCGCCGAGCTGGACCAATACCGGATCACGCTGGCCGGGCGTCCCCTGCGCCCGCACCGCGAACACCGCAGTCGATCGAAGCCCATGAAGTAGTCGGGAGCCTCGCCCAGTAGCTGAGCCGTCAGCACCGCACGGTGCCCGCAGGCACATTCAGCGTGGATGATGATGCTGCCCTGCGGTGCCATGGGCGGGATGTAGGCCCAAAGGTACCCGGCGCAAAGCCCGCGTCCACAGAATATGCTCACGCCGCAACTTGGCGTCCGGTCGCTGGAGGAACGCCCACCGATCAAGTGGGGTGCAAATCGTGGTACAGTGATCCGGCTATCCCATTGATTTTGCATCAACGGCAGAAACTGAACCATGGGATAGTAGAAGTCAGTAAAGTCATAGGGTTCCGCTGGATCTGGCAGGCCCTCAGCGGCTACCAACCCCGCTTCCGGCCCCGGCCACGTCCCCGGGCAGATGGCCCCGCCCGACGCCGCGCATCAGCCAGAGTGCGTAAAGCCCGTTCGGCAGGACGAAGCCCAGCGATACGGCGATCCTGACCAGCGGGTCGGGGTCGGCCAGCCAGCCCGGCACGCTGCCGCGGCCCGTCAGCGCCAGGTCCAGCCCGAAGCTGCCGATGTTCCACAGGAGGTGATAGACCATCGGCAACCAGATCGACCCGGAGCGGAGCCGCATCGCCAGCAGCACCAGCCCGGTCGAGACGGCGGCGAGGCTCTGGGCCAGGGCCAGCCCCTGCATCTCAGCGGTCCAGCCATTGCCCAGATGGATCGCGCCGAACAACAGGCTCGTCAGCCAGATGGCCGGCCAGGGTCCGAGCCGTCGCCGGAACGCCGGGAACAGGAGCCCGCGGAACATCAGCTCTTCGGACAGCGCCACCCAGACCATCGCCGCGGTCAGCGAAATCAACAGCGGAGCGGGGATGCCCCCCGTCGCCACGATCCCCGCGGCGAAGAGTGGCAGGTAAAGGAGCGGCAGCCAGAAAAGCCGCAGCGTGCCGGGCCGGGGCAAGCCGAGCGCGGTATCCGGCCAGCGGAAGATCGCCAGCGCGGTCAACAGGATGATCGTGGCCAGCGCCTGTGGCAGCGGCGCGAGGAGCACGCCGCCGGTCAAGCCCGGGAAGGCGTTGGCCAGCGTCGCCAGCGTCCAGAGGCCCAGCAGCGCCAGCGCACCCGGGATGCCCAGCGGGCGGCGCGGGCGCGCCGGGCTTCGACCCCAGGGGCTGTTACGCGGCGGCTCTGGTGGGTCGGGGGTCATGCGGGCCTCAGAACGGGGCGCCGGGGGCGGCGCGCCATCCTGCGGGTGGCGGCGCGTCAGCGCAAGGGCAGGGCGGCGCCCTGCACGAGCGCCAGCGCTTGCGCGGTCAGGCCGTCGAGGTCCAGCGCCCCCCCGGGCCGGTACCAGAAGCTGGTCCAGGCCAGCGCGCCATGCAGGAATTGCCGCAGGACCGCGGGGTCCATCGCGCCCCCCGCCTCGGCCAGCACTTGGTCCCAGAGCGCGAAATAGGCGCCGCGTCCGTCCAGCAGCACCGCCTGGCGGTCCGCCGACAGCGCGCGCCATTCGTGGAACAGCACGGCCGTCGCATCGGCGGCCGGGCCGTGCAGATAGGTCAGCTCGACGGCGATCAGGGCGCGGAGACGGGCCTCCCCCCCTTCGGCGCGGGAGAGTTCGGCGCGCAGATCGGCCAGCATCGCCGCAATCACCCGTTCCATCACCGCGAAGAGCATCTCTTCCTTCGAGCGGACATGGTGGAAGAGCGAGCCCGAGAGGATTCCCACCTCGGCCCCGATCTCGCGCACCGTGGTCGCGGCATAGCCCTGCCGGCGGAACAGCCGGGCCGCGGCGGCGAGCAGCCGGTCGCGGGGTTTGTCGGGGTCGAAAAGCGGCGCCTGCATGGACAAGGTCTAGCCCGTGACGTGGCGGAAGACAACCAAGCGCTTGCTTGGGGTGTCGGCGAGGGGTTAGGCTGACCGAAACGGGGAGGAGCCGATGCCCGAGAAGGCGATCATCACCTGCGCGCTGACCGGGGTGCTGACCGATCCGCGCGCCCATCCGGTGCCGGTGACGCCCGCCGAGCTGGCGTCGAGCGCGCGCGAAGCCTGGGAAGCCGGCGCGGTCTGCATGCATGTGCATTTCCGCCAGCAGGGCGCGGGGCGGGGGCATCTGCCCTCATGGGACCCCGCGCTGGCGGTCGAGGTGGCCGAGGCGATCCGCGAGGCCTGCCCGGGGGTGATCCTGAATTTCACCACCGGTGTCGTCGGCCGCGACCAGTCGGGGCCGATGGCCTGCCTGAGGGCGGGAAAGCCCGAGATCGCCGCCTGCAACGCGGGCTCGCTCAACTACCTGAAAACGCGCGCGGATGGCGCCTGGGCCTGGCCGCCGATGCTGTTCGACAACCCGGTCGAGAAAGTGGCCGAGATCGTTGCCGCGATGGCCGAAACCGGCACGAAGCCCGAGTTCGAATGCTTCGACACCGGGATCGTCCGTTCGGTGGCGATGTTCGTCGAGAATGGGATGGTCGCCCGCCCGCAGGTGAATTTCGTGATGGGCGTGGCCTCGGGCATGCCGGCGGACCCGGATCTGTTGCCCCTGCTGCTGAAATATCGGCCCGAGGGATGCCCCTGGCAAGCAACGGTCATCGGCCGGGCCGAGGTCTGGGACCTGCACCGCAGCGCCGCCGAATTGGGCGGGCATCTCCGTACGGGGCTCGAGGATACGTTCTATCTGCCGGACGGCGCGCGTGCCACGGGCAATGGCGCGCTGGTTGCCGCCCTGGCACGGGTCGCGGGCGAGGCGGGGCGTTCGCTCGCCTCGGCCGATGAGGCGCGGGCGATCTGGGGGCTGGCGTGAGGGAGGCGGCGCGCCTCACCCCCATTGAGGGGGTTCGGCGCGCCTCGGGGGGCTGTCTGCCCCCCGCCGGGGCCGTGCCGGCCCCGCCCCCCGAGGATATTTGTGGCGCAAAGATGAGGGGGCGCTGGTGGCGGTTCTGAGCGCATCATGCGAGGCGGGGAGCGAGGCTTTCGCGGCGAATGCGGCGGCGATGGCGGCGGCCTGGGCGCCGGTTCTGGCGGTGCGGGAGGCGGTCGAGGCGGCGGCCGAGGCGGTGCGCGACCGTTACGCCCGGCGCGGGCAATTGTTGCCGCGCGAGCGGCTGGCCCTGCTGCTCGACCCCGGCGCGCCCTGGCTGGAGCTTTGTCCCTATGCCGGCTGGAAGCGCTATGGCGACAAGGACGGGACCGGGGCGGGCGCCGGCGCAATCGCCGGGATCGGGCGGATCGAGGGACGCTCCTGCGTCGTGGTGGTCGACAATTTCGCCGTGAAGGGCGGGACGGTGACGCCGGACGGGCTGGCCAAGAAGCTGCGGTTGCAGGAGGTGGCGCGGGAGAACCGGCTGCCGCTGGTCTCGCTCAGCCAGTCGGGCGGGGCCAATCTGCAATACGCGCATGAGGTCTTCATTCCCGGCGGCCGGGGCTTTGCCAATCAGGCGCGGCTTTCGGCGCTGGGCATCCCGCAGGTGACGGTGGTGCATGGCTCGGCCACCGCGGGCGGGGCCTATCAGCCGGGGCTTTCCGATTACGTCATCATGGTGCGGGGGCAGGCGACGATGTATCTGGCCGGCCCGCCCTTGCTGAAGGCGGCGACCGGCGAGGTGGCGACGGACGAGGATCTGGGCGGCGCGGCGATGCATACCCAGGTCTCGGGCGTCGGCGATTACCTGGCCGAGGATGACGCGGACGGGATCCGTCTGGCGCGGGCGGTGATCGCCGCGCTTCCCTGGCCCCGGGACGCAGGCGCGGGGGCGGTCGAGGCACCCTTGTTCCCGGCCTCGGACCTCATGGGGCTGGTGCCGGCCGATCCCAAGCAGCCCTATGATTGCCGCGAGATCATCGCGCGGCTGGTGGACGGGTCCGATTTCCTCGACTTCAAGCCGGAGTATGATGCGGCGACGCTCTGCGGCCATGCCCGGATCGAGGGGCATGCGGTGGGCATCCTCGGCAATAACGGGCCCATCACCGCGCAGGGGGCGGCCAAGGCCGGGCAGTTCATCCAGCTTTGCGATCAGGCCGCTATCCCCCTCTTGTTCCTGCACAATACCACCGGGTTTCTGGTGGGCACCGAGCCCGAGCGGGCCGGGATCATCAAGCATGGCTCAAAGATGATCCAGGCGGTGGCCAATGCCCGGGTGCCGAAGCTCTCGGTTGTCGTGGGCGGCAGCTATGGCGCGGGGAATTACGCCATGTGCGGGCGGGGATTCGATCCGCGGTTCCTCTTCGCCTGGCCGAATGCGCGGACCTCGGTCATGGGGCCGGCGCAGGCGGGGCAGGTGATGCGGATCGTGACCGAGGCCGCGATGCAGCGGGCGGGGGCGGTGGACGCCGCGAAGCTCGACGCGCTGGAACAGGGGACGGCGACGATGCTGGCCGAGGCGACGACGGCGCTCGCCTCCTCGGCCCGGCTGGAGGATGACGGGATCATCGACCCGCGCCAGACGCGGGAGATTCTGGGGCTGGTGCTGGGGCTGATCGCCAGCGAAGGTGCGCGGGTCACGCGGCCGTCGACCTTCGGGGTGGCCCGGCTATGAGGGTGCTGGTTGCCAACCGGGGAGAGATCGCGCTCAGGGTCATGCGGACCGCGCGGGCGCTGGGATACGGCTGCGTCGCCGTGCATGCGCCGGGCGAGGGCGCCGCGCCGCACGCGCGGGCGGCGGATCTGGCGGTGGAGGTGCCCACCTATCTGGACGCGGCAGCGGTGATCGCCGCGGCCCGGGCGACGGGCGCCGGGATGGTGCATCCGGGCTACGGGTTCCTGTCGGAAAACGCCGGTTTCGCAAGGGCCTGCGCCGAGGCGGGGTTGATCTTCGTCGGCCCCTCGCCCGAAGCCATCGCGCTGATGGGCGACAAGGGGCGGGCCAAGGACGCGGCCGCGGCGGCGGGGGTGCCGGTCCTGCCCGGCGGCGGGCCGGAGGCGGCGCCGGCCATCGGCGTGCCGCTGATGGTCAAGGCGGCGCTGGGTGGCGGCGGCAAGGGGATGCGGCTGGTAACGGATCTGGCCAACCTGCCCGAGGCGCTGGACCGCGCCGCCTCGGAGGCGCTGAAGAGCTTCGGCGACGGCACGCTGATCGTCGAGAAGGCGCTGCTCAATCCGCGCCATATCGAGGTGCAGGTCTTCGGCGACCAACACGGAAATACCGTCCATCTGGGCGAGCGCGATTGCTCGATCCAGCGGCGCCACCAGAAGGTGGTCGAGGAAGCGCCGTCGCCTGCCGTGGACCCGGATCTGCGTCAGCGGATGGGGGCGGCGGCGGTCGCCCTGGCCCGGGCCTGCGGCTATGTCGGGGCGGGGACGGTGGAATTCCTGCTGGAAGACGGGGCCTTCTGGTTTCTGGAGATGAACACCCGGCTGCAGGTCGAACATCCGGTGACCGAGGCGATCACCGGCCTCGATCTGGTCGAATGGCAATTCCGGGTGGCGCGGGGCGAGGCGCTGCCGCTGCGACAGGAGGAGGTCGCACTCAGGGGCCATGCTATCGAGGTGCGGCTCTATGCCGAGGATCCGGCGAACGGCTTCCTGCCGCAGAGCGGCACTGTGCTGGCCTGGCGGCCGGGGGCGGGGCTGCGCTCGGACGATGCGCTGGAGCGGGGGCTGGCGGTGGGCGCGGGGTTCGACCCGATGCTGGCCAAGTTGATCGCCCGGGGCGAGACGCGCGAGGCGGCGCGTCAGGCGCTGGCCGAGGGGCTGGCGCGAACCGAATTGCTGGGGCTGCGGACGAATCTGCCCTTCCTGCGGCAGGTGATCGAGCATCCGGTCTTCGTGGCCGGGCAAGCGACCACCGGCTTCCTGACCCGCGATTTCACCCTGTCGCTGCCCGAGCCGGACCCGGCCCTGTTGGCGCTCGCCGTGCTGGTGCTGGCCGGGGCGCCGGCGCCGCGCTTCGGTTTCAGCACCGGACCGGCGCCCCGGCTGATCCGACGGTTCGAGACCGGGAGCGGCCCGGCCGAAGTTTCGCTGACCCTTGACGGGCCTGCGGCGATCATGCCCGACGGGCGCCGGATCACGCTGGAATCGCGGGATAAAACCCATGTTCGCGCCCGCATCGACGGCATCGCCCGCGACCTGCCCTATGCGTGGGACGGGGCGGCGCTGCATCTGGGCGACCTCACTCTTACCGACATTACGCTCGCGCCCGCGGCTGCGCGGGACGAGGGCGGCGACGGGCGGGTTCTGGCGCCCATGGCGGGCAGCGTCGTACAGGTGCTGGTGGCCGAGGGCGCCCGGGTCGAGAAGGGCCAGACCCTCGCCGTGCTGGAAGCGATGAAGATGGAACACCCGCTGCGCGCGCCGCAGTCCGGCCGCGTCACGGCGCTGAGGCTGACTCCGGGCGCGCAGGTTCGCGCCCGTCAAACCCTGATCGAAATCGCCGCGGAGGAACCATGATCGAACTCTGGCATTGCAAGGATTCCCGCTCGCTCCGCGCGCTCTGGACGCTCGAGGAGCTGGGGCTGGACTACCGCCTGCACCTGCTCCAATTCCCGCCCCGGCTGACCGATCCCGGCTATACCGCGATCAACCCCCTGGGCACCGTGCCCTATCTGACGGATGGCGCGACGCGGATGACCGAATCCTCGGCCATCGCGCATTATCTGGCGCGGCGCTATGGCGAGGGCACGCTGGCTGTCGCGCCCGAGGATGCGGCCTATGGTGACTGGCTGAACTGGCTCTACCATTCCGACGCGACGCTGACCTTTCCGCAGACGCTGCTGCTGCGCTATGGACGCTTCGAGCCCAAGGATCGCCGCCAGCCGCAGGTGGTCGAGGATTATACGCAATGGTTCTTCGCGCGGCTGAAACTGGTGAATGCACGGCTTGAGAGCCATGAATATCTCGCCGCAGACCGGTTTACCGCCGCTGACATTGCCGTGGGCTACGCGCTCTATCTGGCCGAGACGATCGGCCTTGGTGCGTCGCTGAAACCGCAGACCCGCGCCTATCTCGACCGGCTGACCGCGCGTCCCGCTTTCCAACGGGCCAACGCGCAGGGTGCGCCGTCGCTGGGGGGATGAGCATGCAATTCGACCTGACCGACGAGCAGCGCGCCCTCTACGACGCTGCCTTCCGCTACGCCGAGGCCGAGCTTCACCCGCTTTTCGCCCGGATGGATGACGAGGATTGGTTTCCCCCCGATCTGATCGCGCGGCTGGGCGCGGATGGCTATTGCGGGCTGACGGCACCCGCGGATCTGGGCGGGTCGGGGATGGATCTGATTTCGGCCGGGCTGGTCGGCGAGGCTTTCGGCTATTGGAACACCAATGCCGCCTTCATCTGGGGGCCGCACGAAAACCTCTGCCTCAACAACATCTTGCGCAACGGCACGCCCGAGCAGATCGCCCGTTTCGTGCCCGACCTGATCGCGGGGCGCAAGATCGGCGCGCTGGGCCTGACCGAGCCCGGGGCGGGATCCGACGCTTTGGGCTCGATGGCTTTGCGGGCGGTGCGGGACGGGGATGATTACCTGCTGACCGGGCGCAAGATGTTCATCTCGAACGGGCCGGTCGCGGATCTGGTGCTGACCTATGCCAAGACCGCGCCCGAGGCCGGGGCCAAGGGCATCTCGGCCTTCGTGGTCGAGACGGCGACGCCCGGCTTCTCGGTCGCCCAGCAATTGACCAAGATGGGCTGGCGGGGCTGCCCCACGGGCGAGTTGGTCTTCGACGGCGTGCGGGTGCCGGCGGCGAACCTGTTGGGGGCCGAGAACCAGGGGGTGGGCATCGTCATGTCGGGCCTCGACATCGAGCGCGCCTTCCTCGGCACGCCCTATCTGGGGGCGGCACAGCGCTGCCTGGACCTGTCCCTCGATTTCGCCGCGACGCGCCGGCAGTTCGGTCGGCCGATCGGCAGTTTCCAGATGATCCAGTCGCATCTGGCCGAGATGTCGGCGGCGCTGGAAGCGGCGCGTGCCTATACCTACCAGGCGCTGGCCGCCTGCGACGCCCTGCGCCGGGGTGAGGGCGGGCGCGGTCGCGTGCACCAGCTCTGCGCCGGGGCGGTGATGAACGGGGCGGCGATGATCGCCAGGGTGACGGATCTGGCGGTGCAGATCCACGGCGGATCGGGGTTTGTCTGGGAGACCGAGGTGAACCGCCACTATCGCAACGCAAGAATCGCCTCGCTGGGGGGCGGGACGACCGAGGTGCGGAAGCTGATCATCGCCGAGGAATTGTTCCGCGCCCGGGGGCTTCGGCTGGGCTGAGCGCGGGCGGGTTGCCTTGCGGTCCCGCTGGTTCAGCGCGAAGCGGCGGGAGGCGCGCTCCCACCCCGCGCGCCTCCCGACGCGGAGAGGGCGGCGCTTGTTGCGGCCCCGGGGGGCCAGCCACCCGGACCCCCCGGCGTATTTTTGGCAAAGTGAGGGGAAGGGAGTCTCGTCCCGGTCGGTCGGGCGGGCGGGCTTCGTCCTCTTCATTCCGCAGATCCTCGGGGGCCAGAACCGCCCGGACGAGGCGGCACGGGTGCCGTGTCTGGTCCGAGCGCCCAGCGCGCCAGCGCGTCGCCGGACGGGCTGTTGGGCCGAGTGGGGCGACGCGCGATCAGGGGTCGTTCGGTGGACGATGACCCTGGCCCAAGACGGCGCCCCTTCTTCGGCGCGGCGGTCGCGGGAGGCGAGGGCCTAATCCCTCGTCCCGGCGAGGCCGGGCACGGGCAGGAAAAAAGCGCCCCGAGGGGCGCTTTCTCCGGATCAGTCGGCCGTCAGCAGCGGCGGTTTCGAGCCGGCGATGCGCGGCTTGTCGCTTTCCTCGATCTCCAGCACGATCTTGTTGTCGCGCACCACGACGCGCACCAGACCGCCCTTGGTCAGCCGGCCGAAGAGCAGCTCTTCCGCCAGGGGTTTCTTGACGTTTTCCTGGATCACCCGGGCCAGCGGCCGGGCGCCCATCTTGTCGTCATAGCCCTTGTCGCCCAGCCAGGCCGCCGCGGCTTCGGACAATTCGAAGGTCACGTTGCGGTCCATGAGCTGCGCTTCCAGCTGCAGCACGAACTTCTCGACCACTTTCATGATCGTGCCCTTGCCGAGCGGCGCGAAGCTGATCACCGCGTCCAGACGGTTGCGGAATTCGGGCGTGAAGGTCCGCTCGATCGCGGCGGTATCCTCGCCCTCGCGCCGGTCGCGGCCGAAGCCGATCGCGGCCTTCGCCTGTTCGGTGGCGCCCGCGTTCGAGGTCATGATCAGGATCACGTTGCGGAAATCCACCTGACGGCCATTGTGGTCGGTCAGTTTCCCGTGGTCCATCACCTGCAAGAGGATGTTGTAGACATCCGGATGCGCCTTCTCGATCTCGTCGAGCAGCAGCACGCAATGCGGGTGCTGGTCGACGCCATCGGTCAACAGGCCCCCCTGGTCGAAGCCCACATAGCCGGGCGGCGCGCCGATCAGGCGGCTGACCGCGTGTTTCTCCATGTATTCCGACATGTCGAAGCGCAGCAGTTCCACACCCAGCGTATTGGCCAGTTGCTTCGCCACCTCGGTCTTGCCGACGCCGGTCGGACCCGCGAAGAGGTAGTTTCCGATCGGCTTTTCCGGTTCGCGCAGGCCGGCGCGGGCCAGTTTGATGGCCGAGGACAGCGCCTCGATGGCGTTGTCCTGCCCGAAGACCACGCGTTTCAGCGTCGTTTCCAGGTCGCGCAGAAGCTCGGTGTCGTTCTTCGACACGTTCTTCGGCGGGATGCGGGCGATCTTGGCCACGACAGCCTCGATCTCCTTCGGCGTGATGGTCTTGCGGCGCTTGGCATGCGGCACCAGATGCTGCGCCGCGCCGGCCTCGTCGATCACGTCGATGGCCTTGTCGGGCAGCTTGCGGTCGTTGATGTAGCGCGAGCTGAGCTCCACCGCGGTCTTGATCGCGTCATTGGTGTAGCGCAGGTCGTGGTGCTTTTCGAAATAGGGTTTCAGCCCCATCAGGATCTTCACCGAATCCTCGACCGTCGGTTCGTTCACGTCGATCTTCTGGAACCGGCGGCTGAGCGCGCGATCCTTCTCGAAATGCTGGCGGAACTCCTTGTAGGTCGTCGATCCCATGCAGCGCAGCTTGCCGCCCTGCAGCGCGGGTTTCAGCAGGTTCGAGGCATCCATCGCCCCGCCCGAGGTGGCGCCGGCGCCGATCACGGTATGGATCTCGTCGATGAAGAGGACCGCGTCCTCGTGATCTTCCAGTTCCTTGACCACGGCTTTCAGCCGTTCCTCGAAATCGCCGCGATACCGCGTACCAGCCAGCAGCGCGCCCATGTCGAGCGAGTAGATGGTCGAGCCCGCCAGGATATCCGGCGTCTCGCCATCGACGATCTTCTTGGCGAGGCCTTCGGCGATGGCCGTCTTGCCGACGCCGGGATCGCCCACCAGAAGCGGGTTGTTCTTGCGCCGGCGGCAGAGGACCTGGATCGCGCGCTCGACCTCGGCATGGCGACCGATCAGCGGGTCCACGTCGCCCTTGCGGGCCTTTTGGTTCAGGTCGACGCAATATTTGGCCAGCGCCGAATCCTTGGGATCGACCTTGGGCGCCGAGGCCTGTTCGGACTGCCCTTCCTCGGCCCCGGTGACCGGGCGCGCCTCGGAGAAACCGGGGTTCTTGGCCACGCCATGGGCGATGAAATTCACCGCGTCGTAGCGGGTCATGTCCTGTTCTTGCAGGAAATAGGCCGCGTTCGATTCACGCTCGGCAAAGATCGCCACCAGCACATTGGCGCCGGTGACCTCGTTGCGGCCCGAGGATTGCACATGAATGGCAGCGCGCTGGATGACGCGCTGGAAGGCGGCGGTGGGGACCGCTTCGGAGCCTTCGACATTGGTGATGAGGGTGGACAGGTCGTCGTCGATGAATTCGTCGAGCGTCTTGCGAAGCTCGTCGAGATCGACGTTGCAGGCCTGCATGACGCGCGCGGCGTCGGGTTCGTCGAGAAGCGCGAGCAAGAGGTGCTCGAGCGTGGCAAGCTCGTGCCGGCGGGTGTTGGCCAGGGCCAGCGCGCCGTGGATCGCCTGTTCAAGGGTCGCAGAAAACGAGGGCACGTCCTTGCTCCTTCAGATTATGCGGCCGGGGCCGCTTTGTGCGGGTCCGCGACCGTGGGAGGGCGGGGACCCGGGCCACCACAGGGTGGGTCCATGTGATTAAACTTTGGTTTTCCCCGCGGCGCTTCAAGTGTTTTCTGCACGAGAAATGCGTCACGATTCAGTTTGCCGCCTTTTCGGGCGGCACCCCGGGCCCTGAAACCCTTGCGGGACGGGGATCCGGGGTGCCCGCACAATCAGGCGTTGTCCTTCTGGCGACGGATCGCCGCAAAGACGCTGAGGGGATCGGCGCCCGCAAGCCCGGCGGCGGCTGCCACCTCGGGCAGGTGGCAACGCAGATATGGGTTCAGCAGGCGCTCACTTTCAAGGGTGGTGCCGGTCGTGGGCAGCCCTTCCTCGGCCAGGCGGGGCAGATCGGCTTGCCGGGCCTTCAGCGCCGGGGCGTCGGGCGCATAGCGGGCGGCAAAGGCGAGGTTGGCGCGGGCGTAATCGTGGCCGGACAGCACCCGGGTTTCGGCGGGCAGGGCGTTGAAGCGGGCGATGGTGGCGAACATCTGCTCGGCCGTGCCTTCGAAGAGGCGCCCGCAGCCGTGCGTCATCAGGCTGTCGGCGCTGAACAAGGCCTTCAGTGCCGGGAAATGGAAGGCCACATGGCCCAGGGTATGACCCGGCGCGTCCAGCACCTCGGCCCCGCCGGGCAGCGTGTCGCCGGGGGCGAAGGCATGGTCCAGGGGCGGCAGGCGGTGGGCATCGGCCTTCGCGCCCCAGACGCTGGCGCCCGTCGCCGCCACGATCCCGGGCACGCCGTCGATGTGGTCGTTGTGGTGATGGGTGATGTAGATCCGCGCCAGCCGCCAGCCCCGCTCGGCCAGCCGGGCGAGGATCGGGGCGGCCTCGGGCGCGTCGATCAGGATCGTGTCGCCGGTCGCCGCGTCATGGACGAGGTAGGCGTAATTGTCCTGAAGACAGCGGATGATCTCGATGGTCATGGGAAACTCCTGCGGCGAACTGCGGCAATCGCAGGCTTTGCAAAGCGATTGCGATGGGGCAGGGTGCAGTCTGTCTCAGCCGGCCCCGGGGTTCAATGCATCTCGACGTGCAAGTCTTGCGCGACTTCTACTACCGCAGCCAGCTGGGCCGTGCGGCGCAGAAGGGCGTGCGCGACCGGGTGGTCGAGCGTTGGGGCGACGTGCGGGGGCTGACGCTGGCGGGCTACGGTTTCGCGGTCCCGCTGCTCAGGCCGTTCCTGGGTACGGCGCAGCGGGTGATCGGCCTGATGCCCGGGCCGCAGGGGGTGATGCACTGGCCGGCGGACGGCGCCAATCACTCGGTCCTCTGCGACGAGGCGCGCTGGCCGCTGGCCAATGACAGCGTCGACCGGCTGGTGGTGATGCACGGGCTGGAGACGTCGGACCATCCGCTCGCCCTTCTGGACGAGATGCACCGCGTCCTCTCGCCCCAGGGCCGGGCGCTGGTGGTGGTGCCCAGCCGCGGCGGGCTCTGGGCGCGGTCGGATGCCACGCCCTTCGGCTTCGGCCGGCCCTATTCGCGCGGCCAGCTGGAGCGGCTGATGGCCGAGGCGGGTTTCATCTGCGCCGCCCATACCTCGGCGCTGTTCTTCCCGCCCTCCTCGCGGCGCTTCTGGCTGCGGTCCGCGCGGGCGCTGGAGAAGGCCGGGCGCAACTGGGGACCGGACCGGCTGGGCGGTGTGCTGATGGTCGAGGCCATGCGCCGCGACACGGCCGCGCCGCGGGGCCTTCGGGTGACCGAACGAAAGCCCCTGCGGGTGCTCGAAGGTATCCCGGTCAGCGGGGCACAACCGGCCTGGCGCAGGACGCCGGACCGCAGCGGAGGGACGCCGCCGAATCCAGACCCGAATCTATAGATTCGCGCGCGCGATAGCGCCGCTCCGGCCCGCCTCTTTCTGCGCCGCGGCAAGGCGATCGGGCGGCAAAGCGCCACGCCTGCGACATTCTGTCCGGCACAGGCCCGGCTAAGCGCTAACAAGGGGGTTGTTCACACCTCGTTGATGGTTGCGGGGAGGGGTTTGCTCTGCTACACCCGCGCCGATTTCGGGTGCCGCGCAATCCTCACGAGCACCCAGACCAGCCCGGGCCTTGCGCGAGGTCCAAGGGGCGCACAAACTCGAAAGGGTGGACGTGTCCGAACCTGCTTCGATCTCCACAGGCATCGCCGCGCGCTATGCCACCGCCATCTTCGAACTGGCGAAAGAGGGCTCGGCCCTGACCGCGCTGGAAGCCGATCTCGACACGCTGGAAACCGCATTGAACGACAGCGCCGACCTTCGGGCCGTGCTGAGCTCGCCGGTCTACAGCCGTGAGGATCTGGGCAAGGCGATCTCCGCCCTGTCCGACAAGCTCGGCCTCTCGGCGACGACGAAGGGCGCGCTGGGCATGATGGCCCAGAACCGCCGCCTGTTCGCGCTGCCGCAGCTTATCGCCGAACTGCGCCGCATGATCGCCGACGAGAAGGGCGAGATCACCGCCGAGGTCACCTCGGCCACGGTGCTGACCAAGGCGCAAGCCGACCAGCTTGCCGCTACCTTGAAGGCGAATGTCGGCAAGACCGTGAAACTGAATGTCGCCGTCGATGAGAACCTCATCGGTGGCCTGATTGTCAAAGTGGGCTCGAAGATGATCGACACCTCGATCAGGTCAAAGCTCGCGGCCCTCCAGCACAGCATGAAAGAGGTCGGATAATGGGTATCCAAGCAGCTGAGATCTCTGCGATCCTCAAGGAGCAGATCAAGAACTTCGGCCAGCAGGTCGAAGTGGCCGAAGTCGGTCGCGTCCTCTCGGTGGGTGACGGTATCGCCCGCGTCCACGGCCTCGACAACGTTCAGGCCGGCGAGATGGTGGAATTCCCCGGCGGCATCCGCGGCATGGCGCTGAACCTCGAAAGCGACAACGTCGGCATCGTGATCTTCGGTGACGACCGTTCGATCAAGGAAGGCGATGTCGTCAAGCGCACGCAGTCCATCGTGGACGTGCCCGCCGGCGAGGGCCTGCTGGGGCGCGTCGTTGACGGCCTGGGCAACCCGATCGACGGCAAGGGCCCGATCGCCTTTTCCGAGCGCCGCATCGCCGACGTGAAAGCCCCGGGGATCATCCCGCGGAAATCGGTGCACGAGCCGATGGCCACCGGCCTCAAGTCGGTCGACGCCATGATCCCGATCGGCCGCGGCCAGCGCGAGTTGATCATCGGCGACCGCCAGACCGGCAAGACCGCCGTCGCCCTCGACGCCATCCTGAACCAGAAGTCCTACAACGACGCCGCCGGTTCGGACGAGTCGAAGAAGCTCTATTGCGTCTATGTCGCCGTCGGCCAGAAGCGCTCGACCGTGGCCCAGCTGGTCAAGAAGCTGGAAGAGAACGGCGCGCTGGAATACTCGATCGTCGTCGCCGCGACCGCCTCGGACCCCGCGCCGATGCAGTTCCTCGCGCCCTATGCCGCGACCGCGATGGCGGAATATTTCCGCGACAACGGCCGCCATGCGCTGATCATCTACGATGACCTCTCGAAACAGGCCGTCGCCTATCGCCAGATGTCGCTGCTGCTGCGCCGTCCGCCGGGCCGCGAAGCCTATCCGGGCGACGTGTTCTACCTGCACTCGCGCCTGCTGGAGCGTTCGGCGAAGCTGAACGCGGAATTCGGCTCGGGCTCGCTGACCGCGCTGCCGATCATCGAAACCCAGGGCGGCGACGTGTCGGCCTTCATCCCGACCAACGTGATCTCGATCACCGACGGCCAGATCTTCCTGGAAACCGAACTGTTCTACCAGGGCATCCGCCCGGCCGTGAACACCGGTCTGTCGGTGTCGCGCGTGGGGTCGTCGGCCCAGACCAACGCCATGAAATCGGTCGCCGGTCCGGTGAAACTGGAACTCGCCCAGTACCGCGAAATGGCCGCCTTCGCGCAGTTCGGCTCGGACCTCGACGCTGCGACGCAGAAGCTGCTGAACCGTGGCGCCCGTCTGACCGAGCTGATGAAGCAGCCGCAATACGCGCCGCTGACCAACGCCGAGATCGTCTGCGTCATCTACGCCGGCACCAAGGGCTACCTCGACGCGCTGCCCGTGTCGGCCGTGAGCCGCTTCGAAAAGGGCCTGCTGGCCCATCTGCGCAACAACCGCGCCGACGTGCTGGAGTTCATCACCAAGGAAGATCCCAAGGTGAAGGGCGAGGCCGAAGCCAAGATCAAAGCCGCCATCGACGAATTCGCCAAAGATTTCGCCTGAGCGCGGAGGAGAGGATCGCTAGATGCCTAGCCTCAAGGACCTGAAAAACCGGATCACGAGTGTCAAGAACACTCGCAAGATCACCAAGGCCATGCAGATGGTCGCGGCGGCCAAGCTCCGCCGTGCCCAGGAAGCGGCCGAGGCCGCGCGGCCCTATGCCGCGCGGATGGAAGCGGTGGTCAACGGTCTCGCGGCGTCGGTCGCGGGGTCGGACAGCGCACCCCGCCTTCTGGCGGGAACCGGCGCGGACAAGGTGCATCTGCTGGTCGTCATGACTGGCGAGCGCGGCCTTGCCGGCGGCTTCAACTCGTCGATCGTCAAACTGGCCCGGGCCCATGCCCAGGAGCTGCTGACGGCCGGCAAGACGGTGAAGATCCTCACCGTCGGCAAGAAGGGCCGCGAGCAGCTGAAGCGCGACATGAGCGAGCATATGGTCGGTCATGTCGACATGGCCGAGATCAAGCGGATCGGCTACGACACGGCGCGCGACATCGCCCGCCTGGTGATGGCCCGTTTCGACGCCGGCGAATTCGACGTCGCGACCATCTTCTTCAACCGGTTCCAGTCGGTGATCAGCCAGGTCCCGACGGCGCAGCAGATCATTCCCGCTCCGGTCGCCGATGTGGCCGATACGGGGGCGGTCTATGATTACGAGCCTTCGGAAGAAGCGATCCTCGCCGACCTGCTGCCGCGCTCCATCGCCACGCAGATCTTCACCGCGCTGCTCGAGAACAACGCCTCGTTCAACGGCGCGCAGATGTCGGCAATGGACAACGCGACGCGCAACGCGGGCGACATGATCGACAAGCTGACCATCGAGTTCAACCGCTCGCGGCAGGCTGTCATCACCAACGAACTGATCGAGATCATTTCGGGCGCCGAGGCGCTCTGAGGAACCGGAGAAAACCACAATGGCCAATGCAAAAGCCACCGGCAAGGTCACCCAGGTGATCGGCGCCGTCGTCGACGTGCAGTTCGAAGGAACCCTGCCCGCGATTCTGAACGCCCTGAACACCGAAAACGCCGGCAAGAAGCTGGTGCTGGAAGTTGCCCAGCACCTGGGCGAGAACACCGTGCGCACCATCGCCATGGACGCGACCGAAGGTCTGGTCCGCGGCCAGGCCGTGATCGACACCGGCGCGCCGATCCAGGTGCCGGTCGGCACCGCGACGCTGGGCCGCATCCTGAACGTCGTGGGCGAGCCCGTCGACGAGAAGGGCCCGGTCAATGCCGATGAATACCGCCCGATCCACGCCCCGGCGCCGAACCTCGACGACCAGGCGACCGAGGCCCAGATCCTCGTCACCGGCATCAAGGTCATCGACCTGCTGGCGCCCTACGCCAAGGGCGGCAAGATCGGCCTCTTCGGCGGCGCCGGCGTGGGCAAGACGGTTCTGATCCAGGAACTGATCAACAACATCGCCAAGGTGCACTCGGGTCTCTCCGTGTTCGCCGGCGTGGGCGAGCGGACCCGGGAAGGGAACGACCTCTACCACGAGATGATCGAATCGGGCGTTCTGACCCCGGACAACCTGCCGGACTCGAAAATCGCCCTGGTCTTCGGCCAGATGAACGAACCGCCGGGCGCCCGTGCCCGCGTGGCGCTGACCGGCCTGACCCTGGCCGAGCAGTTCCGCGACGCCACCGGGACGGACGTGCTGTTCTTCGTGGACAACATCTTCCGCTTCACCCAGGCCGGTTCGGAAATGTCGGCGCTGCTGGGTCGTATCCCCTCGGCCGTGGGCTACCAGCCGACGCTGGCCACCGACATGGGCGCGATGCAGGAACGCATCACCTCGACCAAGAACGGCTCGATCACCTCGATCCAGGCCGTCTACGTTCCGGCCGACGACTTGACCGACCCGGCGCCCGCCACGACCTTCGCCCACCTCGACGCGACGACCGTGCTCAACCGCGCGATCTCGGAACTCGGCATCTATCCGGCCGTGGACCCGCTCGACTCGACCTCGCGTCTCATGGACCCGCAGATCATCGGCGAAGAGCACTATCAGGTCGCCCGTGACGTGCAGGGGATCCTGCAGCGCTACAAGTCGCTTCAGGACATCATCGCCATCCTCGGGATGGACGAATTGTCGGAAGAGGACAAGCTGACCGTGGCCCGCGCCCGGAAGATCCAGCGCTTCCTGTCGCAGCCCTTCGACGTGGCGAAAGTCTTCACCGGGTCGGACGGCGTTCAGGTGCCGCTCGAGAAGACCATCGCCTCGTTCAAGGCCGTGGTTGCCGGCGAATACGACCACCTGCCCGAAGCCGCCTTCTACATGGTCGGCGACATCGAGGAAGCGGTCGCCAAAGCGCAGCGCCTCGCCGCCGCCGCTTGATCTGACGCAGAGGAGGGCCAAGCATGGCCGATACGATGCAATTCGACCTGGTCTCGCCCGAGCGGAAACTCATGTCCGCCCAGGCGAGCGAGGTCCAGATCCCCGGCGCGGACGGTGAGCTGACGGCGATGCCCGGGCATTCGCCGCTGATCACCACGCTGCGGCCCGGGATCCTGAAGGTGACGGCGAGCGGTCAGACGACCGAATTCGCCGTGACCGGCGGCTTCGCCGAGATCACGCCCGAAGGGGTGTCGGTCCTGGCCGAACGCTCGCTGCCCAAGGGGGAGGTCACGCAGGCGATCTTCACCGACTGGGTGACCGAGGCCCACAAGGCCCACAAGGAAGCGCATCACTCCGTGGTGGACGACGCGGCGAAGCTGCTCGCCGACATGGTGGCGATGGGGACGCATATCGGGCTCGACCCGAACGTGCCGAACTTCTGAGGACGACACCCGTCGCAACGCTGAACAGCCCCGCTCCGGCGGGGCTTTTCGTTGCCGGGCAGGGGGGAGGGGTTTCGCCCTCGTTGCCCGCTGTCGCGGGCGCCTCGGGCGACCAGCGGCGCGGCGTGCCGCCGCGCCGAAACAGAAAGGGGGGCCGTCTGCCCCCCTCTCGGCCTGCGGCCAATTCACCCCCCGAGGATATTTGCAGAACGAAGATTTCCGGTTAGCGCCCCCTTAACCTTGATCTTTGTTCTCCAAATATCCTCGGGGGTTTCCAAAGGGGGCCTGAGGGTCCCCTTTGCCGGGGGGCGCGGGGGGCTGGCCCCCCGCATCCTCTTGCGGACTTAGCCGCGCGAGTAGAAGCCTTCGTAGATCGGCGTCAGGGTTTCCATGTTGAAGAGCGACGAGACCGAGGTGCCGTTCCAGGTGTTGAGGATCGCTTGGGCGAACATCGGGGCGGTCGGCACGATGCGGATATTGGGCGTGGCTTTCACCGCCTCGGTCGGTTCGATGGAATCGGTGATCACCAGCGTCTTCATCACCGAATTGCGGATCCGCTCGACCGCAGGGCCCGAGAGCACGCCGTGGGTGATGTAGGAATGGACCTCGGTCGCGCCGGCATCCATCAGCACCTCGGCCGCCTTGCAGAGCGTGCCCGCGGTGTCGCAGATATCGTCGACGATGATGCAGGCCTTGCCCTTCACGTCGCCGATCACCGTCATCTCGGCCACTTCGCCCGGCTTCTCGCGCCGTTTGTCGACGATCGACAGCGGCGCGTTGATCCGCTTGGCCAGTTCTCGGGCGCGGGCTACGCCGCCCACGTCGGGCGAGACGACCATCAGGTCGCCCAGCCGGTCACGGAACGTGTGCAGCACATCCAGCGCGAAGATCGGCGCGGCATAGAGGTTGTCCACCGGGATGTCGAAGAAGCCCTGGATCTGCGTCGCATGCAGGTCCAGCGTCAGGATCCGGTCGACCCCGGCGCGGGTGATCAGGTTCGCCACCAGCTTGGCCGAGATGGGTGTCCGGGCCTTGGCGCGGCGGTCCTGGCGGGCATAGCCGAAATAGGGGATGACCGCGGTGATCCGCGCCGCCGAGGAGCGTTTCAGCGCATCGGCGATGATCAGGAGTTCCATCAGGTTGTCGTTGGCCGGGTTCGAGGTCGGCTGGATGATGTACATATCCTCGCCGCGGACATTCTCGTAGACCTCGACGAAGATCTCCTGGTCGTTGAACCGTTCGACCCGCGCGTCCACTAGGTTCACGCTCATGCCCCGGTGCAGCGACATGCGCCGGGCGATGGCCTTGGCCAGCGGCTTGTTGGCGTTGCCGGAAATCAGTTTCGGTTCGATCATGGTGGGCATCGGGTCCTCGGCGGGGCAGGGGCTGCGGGGGGATTCGGCCGGTTGACACCGCTTATCACCCCGCTAGGGTCTTGCAAACCCGAAGCCCCGGGCCTTGCAGACGGAAGCGCCGCGCCGATGCGACAGATCGATTTCTACCTCACCGCCATTTCGCCTTGGACCTATCTGGCAGGCTCTCGCCCGGCCGAGATCGCGGCCCGTCATGGCGCCCGCCTGCGCTACAAGCCGGTCGATCCGAGTGCGCTCTTCCAGCGCACGGGCGGCGTGGCGCTGGCCGACCGGCACGAGAGCCGCAAGGCCTATCGCCTGCAGGAGCTGCGGCGTCAGTCGAAGAAGACGGGGCTGCCGCTGAACCCCCGGCCTGCCTTCTTCCCGACCAATCCCGCCCCGGCCGCCTATGCGATCATCGCCGCGCAGGAGGCGGGGGGAGGGGACCTCGACGCGCTGGTGCGGAGCCTGCTGCGCGCCTGCTGGGTCGAGGAGCGCAACATCGCCGAGGATGAGGTGATCACCGAGGCCCTGGCCGCCGCGGGCTTTCCCAGGAGCCTGGCGATGTCGGGCATGCTGACCGGGGCCGAGCTTTACGGCCGGTTCCTGGAGGAAGCGGTCGCGGCCGGCGTCTTCGGCTTTCCCTTCTTCGTGGTCGATGGCAGCGAATGCTTCTGGGGGCAGGACCGGCTGGACGATCTGGACGCCTATTTGGCGGGGGAGCTTTGACCACGCTGCATAGCCGGCGGATGGGCATCGCCGGCGGCCTGCCCGCGCTGCTGGCGCATTGCTTCCTGGGGCACGGCGGCAGCTGGAGGCCGCTGGTCGAGGCTCTGCCGGTGCCCCTGGACGCGCTGGTGCCGGATCTGCCGGGGCACGGGCAGAGCCCCGCGCCCGAGGCGCCGGGCGACTTCCACGCGTTGACCGCCGCGGCGCTGGGGGCGCTGATCGACCGGCCCTCGCTGCTGATCGGGCACAGTTTCGGCGCGGCCTCGCTCTTGCGCCACGCGCTGCACCATCCGGCACAGGTCACCGGCCTCGTGCTGATCGAGCCGGTGTTCTTCGCCGCGGCCGAGGGGTCGGCGGCCCATGCGCCCTACCGGGCCCTGGAGGCGCCGCTGCACGAGGCGGTGACGGCCGGGGATCTGGCCGAGGCCGCGCGGCTTTTCCTGGCGCTCAACCCGGGTTCGCCCGATTTCGACCGACTGCCGCCCACCGCGCAGGCCGGGATGGCGGCGCAGATGCGGCTGGTCACGGCAACCCGCGCGGGGCTGTTCGAGGATAGCGGCGGCCTTCTGCAGCCGGGCGTGATGGAGCGCTTCGACAAGCCGGTCCTGATCATCCTCGGTTCCGGCACCACGCCGATTTTTCGCGCCACCCTCAGCGGTTTGCAGCAGCGCCTGCCTGACGTAACGGCAGCGACGATCCAGGGCGCGGGGCATATGGTGCCGCTGAGCCATGCGCCGCAGACTGCCGCCACCATCCACGCGTGGATGATGGCCAAGGGGCTTGAGCCCGGTCTGGCCGAGGCAACGGAAAACCCCCGCGCCGGATGACACGGGGGTTTTCCAAAACGGCGCCCCCGAGGGGGCGCGTCAATGATCAGGCGGCTTCGGCCTGCTGAGCGGCCATGCGGCGCTCGCTTTCCTCGCGCGACAGCGCGACCGAGGTGCGCACACCCGCAGCCACGAATTGCATGAGACCGTTCACGACCCGTTCATTGGGGTCGATCCCGGCGCAGGTCAGCACCTCACGGCCATCGCGCGAGCGCGCCCAGCGGGCGATCTGCTCGGGACCATTGCCGTATTTCTTGTCGTCGGCGATTGCGTCGTCCAGCGCGGCCAGGACGACCGCCGCGAACAGTTTGCGCGCACGCTGGCCCTGCTCGTGATTATAGGCCGAGGCGTCCACGGAGTCGAACATGTTACCGTCCTTATTCTTGCTCTTGCATTTTCGTGCGTCCGCCTCTTTACCGATAACAGGTCGCGATTCGCTACCGATTTGTTGCATGCCCGTCATGCATTTGGTGCATGTCTGGGCGGGGCGGTCTGCCCACGCGCGCCAGCTTGCGTGGTGGGACTGCGCAAGATATAGGCGGGGCGACGTCGATCTCAACGTTTTCCCAAGAGTTTTCCCATGGCCAAGATCAATGGCAACGAAATCCGGCCCGGTAACGTGCTGGAACATGACGGCGGCCTGTGGGTCGCGGTGAAGGTCAATATCGTGAAGCCCGGCAAGGGCGGTGCCTTTGCCCAGGTCGAACTGAAGAACCTGCGCGACGGCCGCAAGCTGAACGAGCGCTTCCGCTCGGAGGACAAGGTCGATGAGGTGCGTCTGGAACGCAAGGACCAGCAATTCCTCTATGAAGCCGACGGCATGCTGACCTTCATGGACAGCGAGAGCTTCGAGCAGATCGAACTGCCCGCCGACCTGCTGGGCGACCGCCGCCCCTTCCTGCAGGACGGCATGACGGTGGCCGTGGAATATTACGGCGACGAGGCGCTGAACGTGACGCTGCCGCAGAAGGTGATCTGCAAGGTGGTCGAGACAGAGCCGGTGCTGAACGGCCAGACCGCGGCGAAAAGCTACAAGCCCGCGATCCTCGACAACGGGATCCGGCTGATGGTGCCGCCCTTCATCGGCCAGGACGAGGATATCGTCGTCCATACCGAGACCTTCGAATATTCCGAGCGCGCCTGAGCGATGCGGCGCCTTCTGCCCTTGATCGTGGCGCTTCTGGCGACCCCGGCCATGGCCCAGGCGCCGCGCCTTTCGCCCGAGGGGGAGTGGCTGGCAACGCTGGCCGGGCCGCTGGCGCTCGCCCCGGAGAACGGTGTGGTGCTGAGCTTCACCAAGGGGCGGGTCGCGGGCTCGGCCGGGTGCAACCGCTTCTTCGGGGGCTATTCGCTGATGCCCGGCCTGACCTTCGACGGCATCGGCACCACGCGCATGGCCTGCACCGGCCGCCGGGCCGAGGTCGAGGCCGCCTTCCTGGCCGCCCTGGCCCAGGTCAACGACTGGCGGCTGGGCGAGGATGGCAGTCTGGAACTGCTCCTCGACGGTGACGCCGTGCTGCGCGCTGTCCCCGCCGCGCGATGAGCGCGCGATGCTGGACCGCTACCTCCGCCCGCTGATCGACCCGCCGCTGAACCGGCTGGGCCGGGCACTGGCCCGGGCCGGGATCGGCGCCAATGCGGTGACGCTGGCGGGCTTGCTGCTGGGCCTCGGCGCGGCGCTCGCCATCGCGCTGGGGGCGCCGCTGGTGGGGCTGGGGCTGATCCTGGCCTCACGGCTGGCGGATGGGCTGGACGGCGCGGTGGCGCGGGCCACGCGGCTGTCGGACCTGGGCGGGTTCCTTGATATCGTGGCAGATTTCGTCTTCTACGCGGCGGTGCCGCTGGCCTTCGTTCTGGCCGATCCCGGGACGAATGCCGTGGCGGGCGCGGCGCTGATCGCCAGCTTCTACGTCAATGCCGCGACATTCCTGGGCTTTTCCATCCTCGCCGCCAAGCGCGGCCTGTCGACCGAAGCCCGGGGGCGGAAGTCCTGGTATCACGCGGGCGGGCTGTTGGAAGGGACCGAGACGATCGTCTTCTTCCTCGTCTTCTGCCTCTGGCCTGCGTCCTTTGCTGCCATTGCCTGGGTCTTCGCCGGGCTGACGCTGCTGACCGCGCTGGGACGGGTGGCGCAGGCGGCGTCGGAATTTGGCGTGCGGGACTAGCGGCGCCAGTCGGGACTGGCCCAAGCCTCGCCCGTTTCCTGACGCTGGCGCACATGCCGCTTCACCTCGCGCCAGATCGCGCTGCCCAGGCGGGTCAGCAGGATGGGTCCCGCCACCCCCAGCGCCATCATCGTGCCAAGCGAGGTCAGGCCCAGCGACAAGGCCCCCAGCAGCACCAGATAGTGCAGGAAATAGATCGCCATCGACAATTTCCCCAGCGGTCGCAGCCAGCCGGGCAGATCGAGGCGCAGCATCGCCATCATCAGCGTCACGCTGAACGCCATGGCCAGCGGCGGGAATTCGGGCGGCGCGGCGGGGCTGAGCCCGAAGGCCCGGAGCGACAGCCAGGCCTCGCCCAGCCGCAGCGCCGCCAAGAAGCCCAGCATCAGCCACAGCGGCAGCGCGCCGGGCATCCAGTCGCTGCCCTCGCGTTCGATCTTGCCCGCCAGCAGGAAGCCCAGCACGGCATAGGGGTATTCGACGAAGATCCCGTTGCGGTAGACGTTCAGCGACAGATCGACCGGCGTGAAGAAGTCGATGCCTTGAAGCGTGGCCCCGGTCAGCGCCAGACCCAGCGCCGACCCCAGCAGCCAGCGGCGCTGCGCCAGGGGATCGGGAACCAGCCGCAGGACCGCCGCGATCATCAGGACGGCCAGGATCAGCGCGGCCATGTACCACAGATGCAGGGGGCCTACGACCAGCCGGCCCAGCACATGCAGGACATCCGGCTCTCCCACCAGCCAGACGGGGGCATAGATCAGACACCAGACCAGATAGGCCCCGGTCATGATCATCAGCCAGGGCATCGTCCGACCCCGACGGCCGGTCGCGTGGAACAGAAAGCCCGAGACCAGCGCGAAGGTCGGCACCGTGGCGCGGACCAGCCCCTGACCGACCAGGTAATTCGTGGTGCTGTAATGCTGGCCCATGAGGACTGAATGCGCCCAGACCACGCCGAGGGCGAGCAGGAATTTCAGGGCATCGATGGACGGCAAGCGGGTCATTCGGCCGGATTACCCGCCGAAGATGGCATGACTGCGGAGGAGATGTGGCAACTTGCAGTTGCGGCGGCGCTGCAAGCGAACCGATGTGCGGCCGGCTACTCGGCCGGATCGACGGCCGGCTTCCAGCGGCGGCCCGCCGCCTGCGCCGCCCGGTCGGGCGCCTGGAACCTTTGCAGCCGCCGCAGGCCGAACCAGAGCCCGCCCATCAGCGCGATCGAGGCATAGCCGTCGACCGCATAGTGATAGCCGCTCCAGACCGACAGGATCAGGATCGTGCCGGCGAAGAGCCCGGCCGGGACCGCCAGCAGCAGCGAGCGTTCGGCACAATAGAGCGCCACGACCGCGGCCACCGCGACATGGACCGACGGGAAGGCCGAAAGCCCGGTTCCGAAGCCCTCGCGCCCGGCGGCGTACATGGACCACAGATGCTCTTGCAACGTGCCCATCACCGTGCCGTCGAGGCCCGCGTCCTGCAGGTTGCGGGTCAGCGCGGCGAAGCGGGTGCTGTCGTAGAACCGGTCATGGAACACCGGCCCCACCGACATGCCCATCAGCGCCACGACATTGCCCACCACGACCCAGGCCGCGGCATAGAGGACCAGATAGCGGCGCACGCGCCCGTGGTCCTCGTCGCCCGCCAGCAGGATGACCGGGAAGAGGAAGGCCAGGATCAGCCAGGGCGCCTGATAGAGCGGGGTCAGCCGGACCATCAGGTCGTCGCCGAGCAGATGGTCGATCACCCGCCAGGGTTCGGCATCGCCATGCAGCCAGGCATCGAGCGCCGCGAGCGAGGGATCGGCGTAATAGGGCACGATCTGCGGCATGGTGGTCTTGACCAGCGTGAAGCCGACATGCAGCGCCAGCACCCCGGCATAGACCAGTCCCAGGCGCCGCATCGCCGGTCCCGGCGCCGTGCCGCGCCGCCTCTCGGCCCTGAGCGCCCAGAGCGAGACCAGCGCCATCATCGCCCAGAGCCCGTAGAGCGGCATGTCGAGGTCTCCGCCCATCGCGGCCAGGAAATCCTCGAGCACGTTGTCGCGAAAGCTGACGGCCAGCCCCAGGGCGACGGCCGCATAGGTCAGCGCGAAACGGAAAAAGGCAGCAGCAGGAAATACCGACATCTCAACCCGACAGGACGTTCCGGCCGGGAAATCACCGGCAGGCGCCGAGCATTCGCCGTCCCGGGGCCGGACGGCAAGAGGGCGCGTGCGGGGATCGGCGGATTTTCCCCTCAGCGGCGCTCAATCCCCCGCGATCAGCCCCAGCCCGCGCAGATAGATGCCGATCCCGGCCTCCAGCAATTCCTCGGGCGTGAAGGGGGTGCGGGCACCGGGCTTGCCGCGGGCGTAGAGTTCGACAATCCCGTGGCTCATCGCCGTGATATGGGCCGAGAACATCGCCGCGGGCGGGCGCCTCTCGGCCGGGATCCGGGCCGAGAGCGCATCGGCGGCCCTCGTCAGCACCCGGTTCGCGCGTTCGGCCGCGCGCGCCAGTTCCGGGGTCTGGCCCGGGGCGATCCCCGATTCGAACATCGCCATATAATGACCGGGATACTTCCGGGCGAAGGCCAGATAGGCCCGTCCCACCGCCTCGAACGCGGCGAGCGGCGAGGGTTTGCCGTCGTTATAGGCGTAGTCCAATACATCGGCGAACAGTTCGTAGCCCTGGGTCGCCACCTCGGCGATCAGATCCTCGCGCCCCGAGAAATGTCGGTAAGGGGCGGCGGCCGAGACCTCGGCCCGTTTCGCGGCCTCGGCCATGGTGAAGCCGGTCGGCCCCTTCTCGGCGATGAGGTCCAGCGCCGCCTCGACCAGGGCCTGGCGCAGATTTCCGTGGTGATAGCCGCGTTTGCTCATCGGGTCCGATCCGGCGCGCGCCGGGCGCGGGAGAGGGGGAGTATCGCAGATGCCGCCCCGCTGGCAACCGGCGGCACGCGCAGAGCCCTTGCATTGCCCCGCCGTCTTTCATACATAGCCCGCGAGAGGCTGGCGCGGGCAGGCGTTTCGCCAACCCGGTCAGGTCCGGAAGGAAGCAGCCGCAACGATTCCCGCTTGGGTCGTGTCCGGTCTCTCACCTCTTACCGCTTGCCTTTCCCCTTGCCGCCGCCCGAATTGGTGCCACCGATGTCGCGCGCGGCCTCCGCAGCGGCGCGCAGCTCTTCCGCGATTTCCTCGGCTTCTTCGGGATCGAAATCCAGCGGCAGTTCGAGTCCCTCGGCCTCGACATAGATCCGCACCATCCCGGCCGAGGTCGGCCCGATCTGCAGGTTCGCGGCGATGTCGCTTTGCTTGTTGATGCCCATGGCCATCCCCTTTTGCTTTCGTTCAGCCCTACCCCGCAGGCGAGGCCCGCGCAAGCCAGCGCCCGCCGCTTGACAGGGATGGGGAAGGGGTCGCAGCCTGCCGACATGGAAACCGTGACCCTGCGCCCTTTTACCGCCCGGGATGCCGATTGGCTGATCGCCCGGCACGGCACGCTCTACGCCGAGCACGAGGGCTTCGACGCCAGTTTCGAGGCGCTGGTGGCCGAGATCATCGCCGATTTCCTGGCCCATCGGCAGGAGGGGCTCGAGGAGGGCTGGATCGCCTGGCAGGGGGACCGGCGCCTTGGCTCCATCTTCGTGGTCGAGGAGGATGCGATGACGGCCAAGTTGCGACTCGTCCTGCTGGAACCCGTGGCGCGGGGCACCGGCCTGGCGCAGCGGATGTTGGAGCAGGCGATGGCTTTCGCCCGCGGCGCAGGCTATCGGCGCATGCGGCTCTGGACGCACGAAAGCCATCGCGCCGCCGGCCGGCTCTATGCCAGGAACGGTTTCACGCTGACCGGCAGCGAGGCGAAACACTCGTTCGGGCAGGATGTCGTGGCCCAGACATGGGAGCGCGATCTCTAGGCGCAGACCCCTCTTGCAATCGCCGCGAGGGGCGGCTAAACGGCCCGCACGTGCCGCCTTAGCTCAGTTGGTTAGAGCGCTAGATTGTGGATCTAGAGGTCCCCCGTTCGAGCCGGGGAGGCGGTACCATCGACACAAGACCCGGGCGACTGCCCGGGTCTTGTGCGTTTTGGCCGCTCGGTGGACCCCGCCAGACCAGGCACGGGCCTCAAGGCCCGGGCTTGCCTTGCGGGGCCGGTTTCGGCCACACTTCCCCATCGCGGCGCCCTCGCACCGCGGCAGGGAGGATGCCATGTACCGCGTGCGCCTGTTCGCCACCCGCCATTCCCGCGCCTTCGAATGGATCTATCAAAGGCTGGAGACGGTCTTCGTCGCGCTGGACCCCCTGTTCCGTCGTCTGGGCTACAACCGGGTGGAGCGTGTCGTGGCCGTGCCCGAGCGCTGGGTGAAGTCCTTCCTCTTCGATTGCCGGATGTGCGGGCAATGCGTGCTGTCCTCGACCGGCATGGCCTGCCCGATGAACTGCCCCAAGCAACTCAGGAACGGCCCCTGCGGCGGGGTCCGCCCCGGGGGCTATTGCGAGGTCAAGCCGCAGATGCGCTGCGTCTGGACCGAAGCCTGGGAAGGCGCCTCGCGCATGAAGCATGGCAACCGCATCGCCGAAGTGCTGCCGCCGGTGGACCGCCGGCTTGAGGGCTCCTCCGCCTGGCTGCGCGCCAGCCGCGAGAAGGCCCGGCCCGAGGAAGCCGCCACCGACAAGGCCCGGGCGGCACTGGCGCAAGCCTTTCCCCGCGCCCGGGCGCTGGAGCCTTCGGCCGCGCCGCTGGCCGAGGAACCGCGCCGCGCCGTCAACCGGGGGGAAGGGTCATGAGCCTCTTCTGGACCGATCCCAACGCCATCCGCCCCTACGAGGCGCCGCCGCTCGGCCATGTCGCGGGCTCGAAGCTGGAAATCGCCCTGCGCGCCGGGCAGTTCGCGGTGACGGCCGAGATGAACCCGCCCGACAGCGCCGATCCGGCCGATGTGTTCGAGGCGGCGAAACCCCTGGCCGATGTGGCGCATGCGATCAACGCCACCGATGCCTCGGGCGCCAATTGCCACATGTCCTCCATCGGCATCTGCGCGCTGCTGACCCGGATGGGGCACGGCACCGTTTACCAGATCTCCTGCCGCGACCGGAACCGGATCGCCATTCAGGGCGACGTTCTGGGCGCCGCCGCCATGGGGGTGAAGAACGTCCTGTGCCTGACCGGCGACGATGTGGGGGCCGGGGACCAGCCCGGGGCGAAGCCGGTCTTCGACCTCGATTCGCTGACGCTCATCCGCACCATCCGCACGATGCGCGATGAGGGCGTGTTCCTGTCCGGCCGCAAGATCACCAAGCCGCCGAAGCTGTTCATCGGCGCGGCCGAGAATCCTTGCGTCGATCCCGTCGAATGGCGGCCCGAGCGGCTGGCGAAGAAGGTCGAGGCCGGGGCCGAGTTCATCCAGACCAATTACATCTTCGACATGCCGCGGTTCGAGGCCTTCATGGCCCGGGTCCGCGATCTGGGTCTGGACAAACGGGTCTTCATCCTGCCGGGCGTCGGCCCCCTGGCCAGCGGCAAGGCGGCACGGTGGATGCGCTCGAACGTACCGGGCATCCATATCCCCGACGCGGTGATCGAACGGATGGAAAAGGCCGCGAACCCGGGCGACGAGGGGCGCCGGATCTGCGTGGAACTGATCCAGCAGATCAGGGAGGTGAAGGGCGTGGCGGGCGTGCATGTCATGGCCTACCGTCGCGAGCATCTGGTGGCGGACATCCTGCGCGAGGCGGGGGTGGCGCGGGACGAAGGGGCCGAACATGCGCAGTTATGACGAAATCCTGGCGATTGCCGCCGAGCGCAAGGGCGGGGTGGCGAAGGTGCTGGAGGGCATCCCCCAGCCCTTGAGCGCCGACGCGCTGGCTGCGATCCCCGACGACCGCTGGCTGGCGCAACTCGCCCGGGGGATCCTGCAGGCGGGGATTTCCTGGACCGTGGTGGACAAGAAATGGCCGGGGATCGAAGAGGCGTTTCTGAGCTTCGACATCACCGCCATCACCTTCCAGCCGCCCGATTGGGCGCATGAACTGATCGGCGATCCCCGCATCATCCGCTCGCCGCCCAAGGTGCAGGCGATCCTCGACAACGCCGCTTTCATCCGCCGGGTGCGCGACGAGGCGGGCTCGTTCGGGCGGCGGATCGGCGACTGGCCGGCCTCGGACTTCGCTGGGTTGCTGCTCTGGCTGCAGGCCGAGGGGGCGCGGCTGGGGGGCTCGACCGGGGCCTATGCGCTCAGGCAGATGGGCAAGGACAGCTTCATCCTGTCGCAGGATGTGGTGGCGCGGCTGGTGGCCGAGGGGGTGGTGGACAAGGCGCCCAGCTCGAAAAAGGCATGGGCGGCGGTGCAGGAGGCCTTCAACATCTGGCAGGCGCAATCGGGGGCGAGCCTCACCACGATCAGCCGAGTCCTCGCGCAATCCCTGTAGGGTGGGATTTCATCCCACCACGCGCCGCCCCCCCCGTAGGGTGCGTGCCGGCACGCACCCTACGGCGGTTGCGCCCGCGTCCGGCCCGTGCATCATGGCCGCAACCTGAAGGGAGACGCCCCCATGCAAGAAACAGACTGGTCCCGCCTCAAGGCGCATGAACTCCGCGCGCTGGCCGCGCAGAATGCCGTCGTCATCCTGCCCATCGCCTCGATCGAGCAGCACGGGCCGCATCTGCCGACCATGACGGACACCCGCCTCGGGTACGAGATCGCCATCCGCGCCGCGCGGAAGGCCAGCGACACGCGCCCGGTGGTCGTCACCCCTGTGGTCTGGTCCGGCCTCAGCGAACATCACATGCCCTATGGCGGCACGCTGACGCTGAGCCAGGCGACCTTCCGCGCGGTGATCCGCGACCTGGTGGAGGCCATCACACGCCATGGGTTCCGCGATATCCTCATCTCGAACAGCCATGGCGGCAACCAGATCGCCATGCAGCAGATCTGCGATGAACTCGCGCCGACCTCTGCCGCAACGCTGGTCGCCACCACCTATGTCTCCGAGGCGGGCGAAAGCCTGTCGCGTCATTGCCAGGACCAGCCCGGCGTCATGCATGCGGGCGAGGCCGAGACCTCGATGATGATGGTCTGCGAGCCGGATCTGGTCGATACCTCGGACCTTGCCACCCTGACCCAGGCCATGGACGGCGCCGGGTTCCTCAAGGCCGGCAAGGCCAGCTACCGCTGGCGCCCCTTCCAGCACATCACCGCCAACGGCATCGCCGGCAATCCGACCCGCGCCAGCGCCGCGAAGGGCGAGGCGATGCTGGAAGCGGGGGCCGAGGCGCTGGCCGCCCTGATCCGCGACCCGGCCACCTGGGCCCCGGTCAGGGACGTCCGGGGCGAGGGCACGCAGGGGGTGACCTTCCGATGACCGCCTATCTGATGACGCCGCAGGGCCGGCGCCTCGCCTATCACCGCACGCCCGGAAACGGGCCGGGGGTCGTCTTTCTCGGCGGCTTCAGGTCGGACATGACCGGGACCAAGGCGCAGTTCCTGCAGGCCTGGGCTGAAGAGAATGGCCGACCCTTCCTGCGTTTCGATTATTCCGGGCACGGGCAATCGGAGGGCGATTTCCTCGACGGTGCCATCGGCGACTGGTTCGAGGATGCGCTGGCGATGATCGGGGCCCAGACCGAGGGGCCGCAGGTGCTGGTCGGCTCGTCCATGGGCGGCTGGATCGCGCTGCTGGTCGCGCGCGCCCTCCCGCAGCGGGTCGCGGCGCTGGTCGGTATCGCCGCCGCGCCCGATTTCACCGAGGATCTGATGGAGCCCTCCTTCACCGAAGCCGAACGCGCGGCCATGGAGGCGACGGGTCGCATCGAGCAGCCCTCGGAATACAGCGACGAGCCCTATGTCATCACGCGCCGCCTGATCGAGGAGGGGCGCAGCCGTCTGGTGCTGCGCAGCCCGTTGCATCTGCCCTTCCCGGTGCGGCTGTTGCAGGGCTCGGCCGATGTCGACGTGCCGCCCTCGGTGGCGCTGAAGCTCTTCGACCATGCCGAGAGCCCCGATATGCGGCTGACCCTGGTCAAGGGCGCCGATCACCGCTTCTCGGAGCCCGAGAACCTGGCGCTGCTGGCCCAGACGCTCGACCGGCTGCCGGTCTGAAGGATGAAGGCGCGCATCCTCCTCCTGGCCCTGCTGGGCGATCTGCTGCTGGTCGGCGGCGCGCTGTGGTATTTCGCGCCCCGCACCGACTGGCCCCCGGCGGCGCAGGTTGCACCGGTGATCCCGGGTGAGGACCTCGACGTCTGGCTCGAGACGCGCGAAGGGGTGTTCGACGACCTCACCCCCGGGACGCAGAAGCTGATCCATTGGGCGGGGGAGCGTGGGGCCGAGACTGCGCTGGCGCTGGTCTATCTGCCCGGCTTCTCTGCCACCCGGCAGGAGATCGCGCCGGTCCCCCTGCGGCTGGCCGAGGCGCTGGGCGCCAATCTCTTCGAGACAAGGCTCGCGGGCCATGGTCGCCCCGGTGCTGCGCTGGGCGAGGTCTCGGTCGAGGATTGGGCCACCGACCTCGCCGAGGCCATGGCCATTGGCGAAAGGCTGGGGCAACGGGTGGTGCTGATCGGCACCTCGACCGGCGGCGCGCTGGCGGTGCTGGCGGCACTGGACCCGGAGTATCGCGAGCGGATTGCCGGGATCATCCTGGTGTCGCCCAATTTTTCGCCCGCGGACCGGATGGCCTTCGTGCTGGACCTGCCCTGGGCCAGCACCTGGGGCCCCTGGATCTTCGGTGCCGAGCGCGCCTGGGAACCGGCCAATGCCGCGCATGGCCGCTACTGGACCACAAGCTACCCCAGCGCCGCGCTGTTCCCGATGCGCGTGGTGCAAGAGGCCGCCCGGCACGCCCCGGTCGAGGAGGCGAGGGTGCCCGCCCTGGTCTTCTATGCTGAGGGCGACCGGGTGGTCGATTCCCGCGTGACCGAGGAAATCATGGCCCGCTGGGGCGCCCCGGTGGTGCTGCACCGGGTCGAGGACGCCAACGACCCGCAGCAGCATGTCATCGCCGGCGACATCCTCTCGCCCGATGCGACGGCCGGGCTGGTGGCTGCCAGCCTGATCTGGGCGCGCGGCCTCTGACTTGACGCCCCGGATCTGGTATCGCATGAGGAAGCGGTGCGGTCCCGTAGCTCAGCTGGATAGAGCGGCTGCCTTCTAAGCAGTTGGTCAGGGGTTCGAGTCCTCTCGGGATCGCCAGTTTCCTCCCTCCCTTCCCACCGGAGCTACCGAAGGCCGCGCTTGCTTGCGGCAGAATGTTCATGATATGTTCTTGTTCGTCGTTTGGCCATCAAGGGAACCGGTCATGATCCAGGGAAGCTGCTGTTGCGGTGCCGTTCGGTTCGAGCTGCGGGCGGTGCCCTCGACCATGGGCACCTGCCATTGCTCGCGCTGCCGCAAGGCGGGGGCCAGCACCATCGTCTTCGTCAAGCGTGAGGATCTGCGCTGGGTGCAGGGCAGGGAGCATGTTGCGACCTACCGGCCCGAGGCCCCCTATAAATACGCCCGCTGCTTCTGCCGGATCTGCGGCAGCTCGCTGGGCGAGATCCTGTCCGAAGAGGCGAGTTTTCCCATCGCCGCCAATGCGCTGGATACGGACACCGGCCTCAGGAACCGCTTTCACGAATTCACGTCGGAGAAACCCGGCTGGGTCCAGATCTGCGATGATGCCCCGCAATCCCCCGGCCATCCGGCGACCTGAGGCAAAGGAAAAGGGCCCGTCGCCGGGCCCTTTGTTTTAGCGCGAGAATTTCTTGTATTTCACACGCTTCGGTTCGACCGCATCGGGGCCGAGGCGACGGATCTTGTCTTCCTCATAGGCTTCGAAGTTGCCCTCGAACCATTCGACATGCGCCTCGCCCTCGAAGGCCAGGATATGCGTGCAAAGCCGGTCGAGGAAGAAGCGGTCGTGCGAGATGATGATCGCGTTGCCAGCGAAATCCTCGATGGCCGCTTCCAGCGCCTGCAGCGTTTCCACGTCCAGGTCGTTGGTCGGTTCGTCGAGCAGGAGGACGTTGCCGCCCTCTTTCAGCAGCTTCGCCATGTGCACCCGGTTGCGCTCACCGCCCGAGAGCAGGCCGACCTTCTTCTGCTGGTCGCCGCCCTTGAAGTTGAAGGCGCCGCAATAGGCCCGGCTGTTGACCTGCGCATCGCCCAGTTCGATCAGCTCGGCCCCGCCGGAGATTTCCTCCCAGACGGTGGCGTTGGGGTCGAGCGCGTCGCGCGACTGGTCGACATAGGCCAGCTTCACCGTGTCACCCAGCGTGACCGAACCCGCATCGGGCTGTTCCTTGCCGGTGATCATGCGGAACAGCGTCGATTTCCCGGCGCCGTTCGGGCCGATCACGCCGACGATGGCCCCCGGCGGGATCGAGAACGACAGGTTCTCGATCAGCTGGCGGTCGCCGTAATGCTTGCTCAGGTTCTCGACCTCGATCACCTTGCCGCCCAGACGGGGACCGTTCGGGATGATGATCTGGGCCTTGCCCACCCGTTCCTTCTCGGATTGGTCGGCCATCTTTTCATAGGCCGAGATACGGGCCTTGGACTTCGCCTGACGGGCCTTGGCCCCGGCGCGGATCCACTCCAGTTCCTTTTCCAGAACCTTCTGCTTGGCCTTGTCCTCGCGCGCTTCCTGGGCGACGCGCTTGGCCTTCTGTTCCAGCCACGAGGAATAATTGCCCTCGTAGGGGATGCCGCGCCCGCGCTCCAGTTCCAGGATCCACGAGGTGATGTCGTCCAGGAAATAGCGGTCGTGGGTGACGCAGAGGATGGTGCCCTTGTACTCGATCAGGTGCTTTTGCAGCCAGGCGATCGTCTCGGCGTCCAGGTGGTTGGTCGGTTCGTCCAGAAGCAGCATGTCGGGCGCTTCCAGGAGCAGCTTGCACAGCGCCACGCGGCGGCGCTCGCCCCCCGAAAGGGTGGTGACATCCGCGTCGTCCGGCGGGCAGCGCAGGGCTTCCATCGCCACATCGACCTGGCTGTCCAGATCCCAGAGGTTCTCGGCGTCGATCTCGTCCTGCAGCTTCGCCATCTCCTCGGCCGTCTCGTCCGAGTAGTTCATGGCGAGTTCATTGTAGCGGTCGAGCTTCGCCTGTTTCGCCGCCACGCCCAGCATGACGTTGCCCCGCACGTCGAGGGTTTCATCGAGCGCAGGCTCCTGCGGCAGGTAGCCGACCTTGGCGCCCTTGGCCGCCCAGGCCTCGCCGGTGAAGTCCTTGTCGATGCCCGCCATGATGCGCAGCAGCGTCGATTTACCGGCGCCGTTGACGCCGACGACGCCGATCTTCACACCGGGCAGGAAGTTCAGGCGGATGTTCTCGAAGCATTTCTTGCCGCCGGGGTAGGTCTTGGACACGCCATCCATGTGATAGACGTACTGATACGAGGCCATCTCACGCTCCAGGTATTACGGGGATTTGCACGTTCCCTACAGGGGCGGGGGGCTCGCTGCAAGCCGTGCCTCTTTCCCTCGGCGCTGGCAGTCGGCATACTGCACGCCTTGCGACTATCCCTGGCTTGCTGTGAAACCCGATCCCTTACCGACCCCACAGCCATTGATCCCGGAGTTCTTCATGCCCTTCGATTCCATCGGCGGCGGCACTATCGTCCTGTTGTTGCTTGCCATTTTCATCATCATTTCGCTGTTCCTGGGCGTGCGCATCGTGCCCCAGTCGCAGAAATATGTGGTCGAGCGTTTCGGCCGTCTGCGCGCCGTGCTGGGCCCGGGGATCAACCTGATCGTGCCCTTCGTCGATACGGTCGCGCACAAGGTCTCGATCCTGGAGCGTCAGCTGCCCAACCAGCGGCAGGACGCGATCACCACCGATAACGTGCTGGTGCAGGTCGAGACCTCGGTCTTCTACCGGATCATGGAGCCGGAAAAGACCGTCTACCGAATCCGCGACGTGGATGCGGCGATCCTGACCACCGTGGCCGGTATCGTCCGGTCCGAGATCGGCACGATGGAATTGGACGAGGTTCAGTCGAACCGCGCGCGGCTGACGCAGAAGATCGGCGCCGCCATCGCCGATGTGGTCGATGACTGGGGCATCGTCGTGACCCGCGCGGAACTGCTGGACGTGAATCTCGACGAGGCCACCCGCGCCGCCATGTTGCAACAGCTCAACGCCGAGCGCGCGCGCCGCGCCGCGGTGACCGAGGCCGAGGGCAAGCGGCGTGCGGTGGAACTGGCCGCCGACGGTCAGCTCTATGCCGCCGAGCAGGAGGCGAAGGCCAAGCGCGTCAGCGCCGATGCCGAGGCCTATGCCACCGGCGTGATCGCCGAGGCCATCGCCAGGAACGGGCTGGAGGCCGCGCAATACCAGATCGCGCTGGCCCAGGTCGAGGCGATGAAGAAAGTCGCCGAAGGGCAGGGCAAGCAGACCGTCATCCTGCCCGCGCATCTGATGGATGCCTTCGGCGATGCTTTCAAGATGCTGAAGGGAAAACCGTGATGCACGAGATGTGGTGGGTCTGGATCGCGGCGGGTCTGGCGCTGGCCATTGTAGAGGTGCTGGTGCCCGGCTTCCTGTTCGCGGGCTTTGCGGTCGGCGCGGTGATCACCGGGGTGATGGTCGGCCTCGCCCTGCCGGGGATGGATTGGATGACCGGTTCGCTGACCGTCTCGCTGGTGGTCTTTGCTGTCATCTCGGTCATCGCCTGGCTGGCGATGCGGGCGGTGCTGGGGGTCCGTCAGGGTCAGATGAAACGCATCGACCACGACATCAACGAAGATTGACAGCAGGGGGCCAGACGGCCCCCTGCGCTTATCGGGCCGAGGGAAACAGCGTCTTGCGGATCACGTTGAGGTCGAAGCAGAAGCTGCGGTTCTTCTGATAGATCAGGTCGATCCGCGCCTTTCTGGGGGCGCAGGTCCGGGCATAGATAGCCTCGGTCTGGTCGGCGGTGGTGGTGCGCGCCAGAAGCCGCTCCTCGTGCCGGGCGAAGGCAATGGTGGCAAGGCCGGTCAGCCCGGGGCGGCTTTTCAGCACCTCGGCGTAGAGGGCAGGGAAGCGCTCGACATAATGCCTGAGCGGCGGGCGTGGCCCCACGACCGAGATATCGCCGCGCCAGAGGTTCCATAGCTGCGGCAATTCATCCAGCCGCCGCCGTCTGAGCCAGCGGCCTGTCGCGGTGATGCGCGGCGCCTTGTGCCCGCCCGAGGCGCCTGTATCGGCCGGATCCACGCGCATGGTGCGGAACTTCCACAGGCGGAAGCCCCGCGTCGGGGTCTTCATCCGCTCGCCCGCGTGAAAGATCGGCCGCCCGTCCCGCAGCAGGATCACCAGGGCGATGACCAGCACCATCGGCACCACGAAGGGGGTGATCATGGCGGCGGTCCACAGGTCGAAAGCGCGTTTGGCGGGCGTCATCAAGCCTCCATCATGGCCCCGGCCCGGGGGGCGGCGGCCTTTGCGGTATCGGCGATGGGGGCCGGGCCTTCAAGGCGGCCGCGGGGCGCCACGCGCCCCCTGCCACGGCGGTCCCGGATCAGGGGGGGCCGCTGCCGCCCGATGCGCCACATGGCGCGAATACTCATCACCCTCGTCATCCCCCGTTTCTGCCATGAGCCTCGCGGCGATGCCACTGGAAGTAGAGCGCAAGCCGATTGACTGACCGGACGGTTGGTGAAACAATCCCGCCAGCGCGGAATCGCGTGCAGGGAGGATGACATGAGCGATTCGGACACCGTTCTGGTGAGCCTTGAAAACGGCGTGCTCGAAATCACGCTGAACCGGCCCGAGAGGCTCAATTCCTTCAACGAAGACCAGCATATGGCCCTGCGCGCGGCCCTGACCCGTGCCGCCGCCGAGGCCCGCGCCGTGCTGCTGACCGGCGCCGGTCGGGGCTTCTGCGCCGGGCAGGATCTGGGCGACCGCGATCCGCGCAAGATGGAGGGTCCGCCCGACTTGGGCGATACCGTCCGCCGCCTCTGGGCGCCGCTGGTGCGCCAGATCAAGGCCCTGCCGATGCCGGTGATCTGCGCGGTCAACGGTGTGGCGGCGGGGGCGGGGTCCTCGCTGGCGCTGGCTTGCGACCTGACGCTGGCCGCGGAATCGGCCAAGTTCATCCAATCCTTCGGCAAGGTCGGCCTGATCCCCGACACCGCCGGCAGCTGGCACCTGCCCAAATTGCTGGGTCCGCAGCGCGCCATGGGCCTTGCCTTGACCTCGCAACCCCTGCCCGCGCAGCAGGCCGCCGACTGGGGCCTGATCTGGCAATGCCTGCCTGACGACCAGCTGATGACGGAAGCCCGGGCGCTGGCCCGCAAGCTCGCCGCGGGGCCGACCTTCGGCTATGCCAGCACCAAGCGCGCCATGCAGGCGGCCCAGACCAACACGCTCGACGCGCATCTGGAACTGGAAGCCGAGCTGATGAAGGCCTGCGGCGAAAGCGCCGATTACGCCGAGGGCGTCGCCGCCTTCCTCGACAAGCGCCAGCCGGAGTTCAAAGGCCAATGACCCCCGACGAACTGGCACGGGCCTGCGCCGCCGCCATGTGGGCCGACGACAACGCCACCCGGCACCTGGGGATGGAACTCTCCGATGTCCGCGCCGGTCACGCCACCATGACCATGTGCGTCCGGGCCGAGATGACCAATGGCCACAAGATCTGCCACGGCGGCTATATCTTCACGCTGGCGGACAGCGCCTTCGCCTTCGCCTGCAATACCTACAACCAGCGCGTCGTGGCCCAGATGGGCCAGATCACCTTCCTCGCCCCGGGGCAGGAGGGCGATGTGCTGACCGCCCGCGCGGCCGAGGTCTGGCGGCAGGGGCGCAGCGGCATCTACGACATCACCGTGACCCGGCAGGACGGCACCAGGATCGCCGAATTCCGCGGCCATTCGCGCAGCATCAAGGGCACCCATCTGCCCGAGGAGTGAACCATGGAAAACCTCTCTCCCCGTCCCGGCGATCTGGAACCGATCGAGACCGCCTCCCGTGATGAAATCGCTGCCCTCCAGTTGGAGCGCATGAAATGGTCGCTGCGCCACGCCTATGACAATTCGCCCTTCTACCGCGCCCGGTTCGACGCGCATGGCGTCCACCCGGATGACCTGAAGTCCCTGGCGGATCTGGCGAAATTCCCCTTCACCACCAAGACCGACCTGCGCGACAATTACCCGTTCGGCATGTTCGCCGTCCCGCGCGAGCAGATCCTGCGGATCCATGCCTCGTCCGGCACCACCGGCAAGCCGACCGTCGTGGGTTATACGAAGGGCGACCTCGACGTCTGGGCCGATTGCGGCGCGCGTTCGATCCGGGCATCCGGCGGGCGGGCGGGCGACATCGTGCATATCGCCTATGGCTACGGGCTCTTTACCGGCGGCCTCGGCGCCCATGCCGCGGCCGAGCGGCTGGGCTGCACCGTGGTCCCCGTCTCGGGCGGGATGACCGAGCGGCAGGTGACGCTGATCCAGGATTTCAAGCCGCGCATCATCATGGTGACGCCCAGCTACATGCTGTCGATCCTGGACGAATTCCGTCGTCAGGGGCTGGACCCGCGCGAGTCCTCCCTTGCCGTGGGCATCTTCGGCGCCGAGCCCTGGACCAACGCCATGCGGCGCGAGATCGAGGACGCTTTCGACATGCATGCCGTTGACATCTATGGCCTTTCCGAGGTCATGGGGCCGGGCGTGGCCAACGAATGCGTGGAAACCAAGGACGGGCTGCATATCTGGGAGGACCATTTCTATCCCGAGATCATCAACCCCGAGACCGGCGAGCCGGTGGCCGATGGCGAGATGGGGGAACTCGTGTTCACCACCCTCACCAAGGAAGGCCTGCCGATCATCCGCTACCGCACCCGCGACCTGACGCGGCTTCTGCCCGGCACCGCCCGCTCGATGCGGCGGATGGAAAAGATCACCGGCCGGTCGGACGACATGATCATCCTGCGCGGCGTCAATGTCTTCCCCACGCAGATCGAGGAGCAGATCCTGAAATGCGCCGGTCTCGCGCCGCATTTCCAGATCGAACTGGTGCGCAACGACCGGATGGACGCGATGATCGTGCATTGCGAGGCGACCGGCGCCGCGGCCAGCGCCGAGGCCCGGGCCGCGTCGGGCAAGGAACTTGCGCATCACATCAAGTCGGTCGTCGGCGTCTCGTCGAAGATCCAGGTGCACGAGCCGGGCGGTGCCCCGCGGTCGGACGGCAAGGCGAAACGCGTCGTCGACAACCGGCCCAAGGGCTGAGCCATGGCCCGCACCCGTGCCGCCGATTTCGGGGACAAGCAGCGCGCGATCCTGTCGAGCGCTGCCGCGGTTCTGGCCGAGCAGGGGATGGACAAGGCCTCGATGGCGCAGATCGCGGTGCAGGCCGGGGTCTCGAAGGCTTTGCTTTATCACTATTATCCCGGCAAGGACGCGCTGATCTTCGACATCATCCGCACGCATCTGAGCGAGCTGGACGCGGCGGTCGAAGCCGCCGACGATCCCGTCCTGCTGCCCCGCGCGCGGCTGCGCGCGCTGGTCGGCGCGGTGCTGGAATGCTACCGCGACGCCGACAATTACCATAAAGTGCAGCTGAACGGCACGCCGACCCTGCCGGCCGAACAGCGCCACGAGATCCACGCCATCGAACGCCGCATCGTCGGCCGGTTCTCGGCGGTGCTGCGCGACCTGCGGCCCGGGCTGGCCGGGCCCTTGCTGATGCCGGTCACCATGTCGCTCTTCGGCATGATGAACTGGGTCTATATGTGGTTCCGCGATGGCGGTGCCCTGACCCGAGAGGCCTATGCCGACATCGCCACGGCGCTGATCCTGGACGGCATCGGCGGGGTTGGGGACCAAGGGCGTTAGCGGCGGTCAAGGCCGGGGCGCGGTCGGAATGTGGCCGGGTCAGCCGGTGCGCTCGCCGGGTTCCGAGTGTCGCCCGCCATGGCCTGCGCCTGCGCTGACCCGGGGAAGCGCGGTCTTGCCCAGGGCAACAGGCTGGCCCAAACGGGCTGCACCGCCCAGGCATACGGGCCAGCCGGCGCAGCGGGGTGGTGACGGTTCCCTCTCTGCCCGACGCGCGCTGTCTTTAGCCTCCCCGATGCGGCTCGGGGCCTGGCCCGGCTCTTCGTCACGGGGCGGCGTTGTGAAACAGGCGATGGACCTGTCGCAGCGTGCCTGCCGGTTCCCAGCGTCTCTTGCCCGGTCAGCGTTCCGGTGCTGCGGGTTTCTGGTCCCGCGCCCGGCCAGAGACCCCGGCGGCGCCCGCGGGCCAAGGGTGCAGGAGGCCGTCGCCTTCTGCGGGCCGCGCCTTGCGGTGCCGCGCCAGCCACGCGGCGGCGAGCTAGGGCACGGGTTGCACCAGCGGGGCGAGAGCGCCGCGCAGGCGTTCGCTTTCCGCCAGCAGTGTCGAGCTGCGTCTGACCAGCCCCAGCCGGTCGAAGACCGCGCCCGGATCCACCGAGGTTTCCGGCGTGGCCGCACCGTCCGACGGCTCGGCGGCCGGTGCGCCCGCCGAGGGCCCGTCGGCGGCAGCGGGATCCGGCAGGGTCAGGGCAATCTCGGCATGACCCGGGGCGCGACCCAGCAGCGGCCCCAGATCGGCGGCCGGGGCCGGGGATTCCTGCGCGGTGGCCAGCCCCTCGACCCGGCGCCAATCGGCGTCGAGGATCGCCGCGCGGGTCTCGGCCCCGATATCGCCGAGGATCGCGAATTCGTCTCCGGCGGCGCGGTGCTGGCCGATCCGTTCCAGGGCGGAGGCGCGCACCAGGCGCGCCGCCGCGCTGTCGTCATCGCCCAGCAGCGCCAGCGCCGCCGTCCCATCGCCGCCCTCGAGCGCGGCGCGGGCCCGAAGCACGCGCGCCTCCGGATCGTCGAGGGCGCCCACCAGCGCCTCGACCGGGGTTGCCAGCCGGAGGTCGAGCAGGCGCGCGGCCAGCGCCCGCCGGGTTGGCGGCTGCAGCGCCGGGTCACGCCAATCCTCGCGCGAAAGAACCGCCTCGACCAGCCCCAGATCGGTGCCGTTGGCCGCCATCGCCGCCCAGACCTCGTCGCGCAGGTCGCCCAGCAGGCGGCGATTCTCGCCCGTGCCGCTCATCCAGCTTTCCAGACGGTCCAGCGCCGCGAAGGCGTCGATCATCGTGCCCGAGCGCGCGTTGAGCCGGATCACCGCGGCCATCAGCTCGGGTCCGGTCGGATCGCTGCGGGCGGTGGCGGCCAGCGCCTCGGCGTTGGCGACATAATCGGCGGGCAGCGGCGCCTCGGTTTGCAGGGCCAGATCCAGCCGGGTCTGCACCGTGTCGCTGCTGGCGTCGCCCTCATGGTCGAGCCGCAGCGCGGCATCGCCGGCCAGGCCCCGCGCCCGGTCGAGCCGGGCTTCGACCAGGGCCAGCGCACCGGCCGAGACCCAGTCGGACCGCTGCAGCGCATCGGCCACGATCCGCGCGGCATCGAGTGCGCCGGCGTCGATCAGGGCCTCGGCTAGGCGCAGGCCGATCAGCCCGCGCAGGGCGGCGGGCAGCGCCGAGAAGGTCAGCGCCAGCTGGTCGGCGTTCCGGCGAACGGCCTCCGCCTCGGCGCCGGCAAGGACGGCCATCACCGAGGCCGCGCCGCCGCACTCGATGGCCTGGGCCAGGCGCATGCGCGAATTCGAGGCGCGATCCTCGAACACATCGGCGGCGCCGAGCGCGAAATCGCGCCCGGCCACCGGATCGGGGCTGTTGTCGATCAGCGCGCGGGCCTCGGCGCCGAAACCGGCCGACAGATAGAGGCCGATCAACTCCAGCTGGATCTGAGCGTCGGGCTGGTCGAATTCGCCGAACAGCGCGCGGGTGAGGCGGCCGAGATCCTCGGTGAAATGCGCGGGATCATGGGCGAGCAGGCGGTCGAGCAGGTCACTCCCGTTGCAGGTCGCGGGCATCGGGGCTTGCGGCGGGGCGTCGGGGTCCGGGCGGTCGAGCACCGTGGCGATCCGCATATTGGCGGGCATCCCGGGCAGCGGGGCGTCCGGCAGGATCCCCTGATCGAGGGCCGCGTGATCGGCGGCGACATCGAGGAGCCCCTGTCCTGCGGCGGCGGCAAGCGAGCGGCCGAGATCCTGCGCCAGGGTTTCGAGGCGGGGATCGGCCTCGACCGCAGGGGCCTCGGGCGAGGTCGCGGGCGGCAGGGCGCGGGCCAGCGCGGCGCCGGCGGCGCGGCCGGTGACGACGGGATCGGGCGGGGGGACGCGACGGGGCGATACGGGCGGGGGCAGGGGCACGGCCACAGTCGGCGGATCGGTGATGTCGAGGATCACCAGCCCCGGCCGATCCTCCCAGGCGCGGATCGGGCAGTCGCAGCCCAGTTCCAGGTTCAGCACGGGCCCCTCGGTGCTGGCCCCGGCCAGCCGGGTGCGCGGGATCCGCTGGAAAAGCCGCGCCAGATCGAACCGCGCCCCCCCGGCGGCAATGGTGAGCTGCCTCGCGCGCCCCTCGGGCGTCAGGGTCCAGCCGGTGCCCGGGGGGATCCGCAGCACGATGCGCGTGAAATCCCCGTGTTCGCCGGCGACGGGCGCGACGGTCTGGGCCCCCGCCGGTCCGGCGAGGGCCAGGAAGGCGGCAAGCGCGAGGGCGCGCATCAGGCGGCCTCGCGCTTCAGGGCGCGCATCGCCTCTTCCAGCTCGCCATAGCTGGGGCGCACGTGATGCGGTGTGTTCTGGCGCCCGACCTCGATGCACATATTGGCCGGGTGGTTGTGCAGATTGGCGATCAGCACCTCGCGGATCAACTTGTAGAAATGCGCATCCTCCTGCACCACCATCTGCATCTTCGAGGCGAAGGGCCCGACGAAGCCATAGGCCAGAAACACCCCCATGAAGGTGCCGACCAGCGCGCCGCCGATCAGCGCGCCCAGGATCTCGGGCGGCTGGTCGATGGAGGCCATGGTCTTGATCACCCCCAGCACGGCGGCGACGATCCCTAGCGCGGGCATTCCGTCTGCGACGGTCTGCATGGCGTGGCTGGAATGGAGCGCATGGGCGAGCGAGGCCTCCATCCGCTTGTCCAGCACCTCCTCGACCTGAAGCGGGTCGTCGTAGCTGAGGGTCATCGACCTGAGCGTGTCGCAGATCAGTTCGATCGCCTCGTGATCCTTCTGGATCTTGGGGTAACGGCTGAAGATCTCCGACGTGTCGGGGCCTTCGATATGTTCCTCAAGCGCCACGGGGTTTTGCCGCGCCAGCCGGATCAGTTCGAAAAGCAGGCACAGAAGGTCCTGATAATCCTGCGGTTTCCAGTGAGCGCCCTTGAAGACTTTGCTCAGATCCTTGGCCGTATGCTTGGCGCCCGCGCCGTTGTTGGCGATCAGGAAGGCCCCCAGCGCCGCGCCGCCGATCATCAGCCCCTCGAACGGGAGGGCGTGCAGGATGATGTCCATATGCCCGCCGGCCAGCAGGTAGCCCCCGAAGACGGTGGCGAAGACCGTGACGATGCCGATGATTCCGAGCATGACGCATTCCTGAAGCTGTTGGTCAGACGCTGGCAGGCGGAGCTTAAGAAAGCCTCACCGCCCCCTCATTCGCGCGGTACCAGCGCGTTGCGGCCGGCGACGATGGCGCTGAGCGCATAGGCCTGGCGGGGCTCGATCCGCGCCAGGATGGCGCCGGCCACCGGTGGCTCCAGCCGGGCGAGGAACCCGGCGGCGAAATCGGGGTCCATCTCGGTGAAGACATTGGCCGCATCCTCGGGGCGCATGGTCTGGAACACGCTGACCAGGCGGGAGATATCGGTCTCGGCCGCCTGATCGGCCTGGGCCATGGTCGCGGCCAATTCGGCCTCGGCGGCTTGCAGGGCGTCGATCTGCGCGTGCACCCGCTCCTGCGCGGCGGCGAGGAGGGCGGCGCGTTCGTCAAGCTGCGCCTCGCGTTCGGCCAGTGCCGTCTCGCGCTCGCGCAGTTCCAGCGAGAGGCGGGCGTCGCTGACCGGGCTGCTGCGCAGCGGCAGGATATCCTCGGCGCGGGTCGGGCTGGCGCCGGGCGGGTCCTGGGCCAGCGCGGTGCCCACGCCCGAGGCAAGGCGCAGGCCGCCGCCGATCACGAAGAGCGCGGCGAGGACCGGCAGCACGCGGGTCCGGCGGCGGGGGGCGGGGCGGGCCGGGGTCGCGGGTCTGGTGGCCGCCGGGGGTTTGCGGGGCAGTTTCAGCATCAGAGCGCTCCGCTCGTCTGGCGGCGGCGCAGGACACGGGCGCGCTGCGGGGGCTCGGCCCGATCCGCGGCGGACTCCTCGGCAGAGGCCTCGACCGGGTGCAGGCCGCGCCGCAGGCTGTCGCCCGGCCAGGGGGTCGGCGGGCGCGGTGAGGGGGTGCGCGGGGCGGCGGCCGGCGCCTCCTCCGGCAGGTCGTGCATCGAGGCGACCAGCAGTTCCAGCTTGCGCGCCACCGCCTCGGCCCGGGCGGTCTGGCCGTCCAGCCGCCCGCCGGCCCGGCCGGTCGCTTCTTGCGCGGAACGCAGCGAGCGCGCGAGGTCGTCGACCTGCGCCGAGAGCACGGCGATGGCGCTGCCCATCCCCCCCTCGAGCGAGCCGAGCGCCTTCAGGCGGCGCGACAGGATCACGCAATAGGCGGCCGCGCCCAGCGAGGCGGCGGTAAGAAGAAGGTCCGACAGATACTCCATGACAAGCCCCTCAGTTGAAGACGAATTCGATGATGAGAAGGTCGTTGACCAGGCCCGGCCCGGTGACGATCTGGACGCGGCGCAGCATCTGCGCCCTGAGCCGCAGCAGCGCCGCGGGTTCCTCCAGCTCGGGCGGGTCGAGGGCCCGCAGATAGATGTTCAGCACATCCATGATCCGGGGCATCAGCGCCTGCACCGCGCCCGCCGCACCCGGCGCGACCTCGAGCTGCGCGCCGAACCGCAGGTGGCGGGTGTCGCCCCGGCTGCCGAGGTTGACGGTGATCGGGTCGAGGGGGACGAAGCCCGCGCCGCTGCCTGTTTCGCCGTGGCCGGCGGCTTCGCCATGACCCCCGGCGGCGGGCGCGGCGGCTGCGGCATGCGCGGGGGCGGCACCATGCCCGTCGCCGGTTTCCACCGAGGAGGCCCCGCCGCCGAGGAGCGAATCAAGCAGCCCCGAATAGGTGACGTAGAATCCCCCGCCCCCGCCCGCGAGGGCCAGGAACAGGCCGATCAACAGTGGAAATTTCGATTTCTTCTCAGGCGCTTGCTCGGGATGGGCGGCGGTGGCCATGGCGCGAGGGTCCTTTCTGGATCGGAATCGCGTTCCTGCGATGTTCTCCAGAATGTTTTCGCATGATGTGGCTAACTCATTGTTAATCGAGTCGGGTCAAGGATCGCCTCATCGGGACAGAACGTCCGCGAGGGGGACCGACCTTGGAACAGCTCCTGTCAACCTGGAACGCGCTGGAGCCGCGCCGCCGACTGATCGCCGTGGTGGCGGCGGTGGGCGTCTTCGCGGGCATCCTGATGCTGGCCCGGATCGCCACCACGCCGGGCCTGTCGCTGCTCTATGCCGGGCTCGAAGGGGCGCAGGCGGGCGAGGTGATCCAGGCGCTCGACCAGCGCGGCCTTCGGTATGAGGTGCGGGGCGATGCGATCTATGTCGATGCCACGCAAAGGGATGAGACGCGGATGGCGCTGGCCGCCCAGGGCCTGCCGGCCAATTCCTCGACCGGATACGAGATCCTGGACGGGCTCACCGGCTTCGGCACCACGGCGCAGATGTTCGATGCGGCCTATTGGCGCGCCAAGGAGGGGGAGCTGGCCCGCACCATCATGGCCAGTTCCTATATCCGCTTCGCCCGCGTGCATATCTCGCAGGGCGCGACCCAACCCTTCCGGCGCGACCAGAATGCCTCGGCCTCGGTCACGGTGACCACGACCGGGGGCGCGCTGACACCGCAACAGGCGCAGGCGCTGCGCTATCTGGTGGCCTCGGCCGTGGCGGGGCTCGCGCCCGAGGATGTGGCGGTCATCGATTCGAACGGCGGCATGGTGAGGGGCGAGGACGACAGCCCCACTGCCCGCACCAGCGACCGGGCCGAGCAGATGCGCCACAATGTGCAGCGGATGCTGGAGGCGCGGGTCGGCAGCGGCCGCGCCGTGGTCGAGGTGAATATCGAGACGGTCACCGACCGCGAGACGATCACCGAGCGGCTGGTCGATCCCACGACACGCGCCGCGGTCAGCCAGGAAAGCGAACAGCGCAACGCCACCTCGACCGAGACGCCGGGTGCGGGCGTCAGCGTCGCCTCGAACCTGCCGGACGGCGATGCCGCGGCGGGCGACGGGCGCAGCGAATCGCGCGACCAGACGACGCGGGAACGCACCGATTGGGAGGTCAGCCAGACCAGCCGCCAGGTCGAGCGCGCGCCGGGGGCGATCCGTCGGCTGACGGTCGCGGTGCTGGTCGACGGGGTGCGCAGCCCCGATGCCAATGGCGTCGTGCAATGGACCCCGCGCCCCGAGGAGGAACTGGCGGCGCTGCGGGACCTGGTGGCCTCGGCCGTGGGCTTCGACGAGCAGCGCGGCGATGTCATCACCCTGCGCTCGCTGCAATTCGAGCCGGTGGCCGAGACGCTGGGCACGCCCGGCGTCACCAGTTGGCTGGCGGGCCTCGATATCATGAGCCTCATCCGGCTGGCGGCCCTGGCGCTCGTCGTGCTCTTCGTCGCGCTCTTCGTGTTGCGGCCGATCCTGAAGGGCGGAAGCAGCGCAGGCGCCGCGGCCGCCCCGCCCGAGGAGAATGACCCGATGGCCGGATTCGCGCCGATGATCGCCATGGGCCCCGCGCTCAGCGGCGAGATCGACGGCGATTTCAGCGCGGGTGACGACGCGGGCGAGCGTGCCGACCCGGTCGAACGGATGCGCGCCCTGATCGCCGAGCGCCAGGACGAGACGCTGGAAATCCTGCGCAGCTGGATGGAAGAGCCCGAGGAGAGCCGCTGATGCCCCAGCCCCTGCGCCTCGAGGTTTTCGAAACCGCCGATTCGCTCGACGGCCCGGCCCTGCTGATGCCCGAGGAACTGGAGGACCTGCGCCTCAACGCCTATGAACGCGGCTATGTCGCCGGCTGGGAAGACGGTAGCCAGCAGGGCATCGGCGAGCGCGACCAGCGTCGCGCCGCGGTGGAGCGGACGGTCGAACAGCTGGCCTTCACCTATCACGAGGCGCGGGGCCATGTCCTCAAGGCGCTGCAGCCGCTGTTCGCCGCGATGGTCGAGACGGTTCTGCCCTGCGCCGCCCGGGCCTCGGTCGTGCCGCTGGCGCTGGAGCAGCTGATGCCGCTGGCCCATGCCACGGCCGAGGCGCCGCTGGTCCTGCGCGTACCGGTCGGGTGGCGCGCCGATTTCCGCGCGGCGCTTTCGGGCGTGGTTCTGCCGCCGCTCGACATCGTCGAGGCCGAAGACCTGGCCGAGGGGCAGGCCGCCTTCGCCTTCGGCCCGGCCGAGACCCGTATCGACCTGACCCATGCCGCGGAAGCCATCGGCCGGGCCATCGACGCCTTCTACAGCATCCAGAACGAGGAGAGCCGCCTTGCCTGAACCCGCATCCCCCGAGGGCCCGTCCACGCTGGGCCGCGGCGCCTTCACCCAGGTGCCGATCGAGATCATCGTCGCCGTCGGCCGGGCCCGGCCGCTGGTCCGCGACCTGCTGCGGCTGCAGCGCGATTCGATCCTGTCGCTCGACCGCCGGGTCGAGGATCCGGTCGAGCTGTTCGTCGGCGACCGGCTGATCGCGCGGGGCGTGCTGGAGGAGCTGGACGGCGACCTGGCCGGGCAGATGGCGGTGCGGCTGACCGAGGTTGCCGACCTCTCGAACGGTCTGTGAGATGGGGCCGGGGGCGAGAGCACGGGAGGCGGGCGGGAAGGACACCCTGCGTCTTGCGTTGCCGGCGGCGCTGGCGCTGGGCGCGGCGGCGCTGATCCTGGTCCTGCCCCAGGCCGCCCTGGCGCAGGAGATCACGCTCGACATGGGCGAAGGCGGTAGCCTTGCCGTGCGCTCGGTCCAGTTGCTCGTGCTGCTCACGCTCCTCAGCCTGGTGCCGGGGCTGATGATCATGGTGACCTGCTTTCCCTTCATCGTCACCGTGCTGGCCATCCTGCGCCAGGCCATCGGGCTGCAGCAATCGCCGCCCGGCATGCTGCTGACCACGCTGGCGCTGTTCCTGACCTATTTCGTCATGGAGCCGACCTTCACCGCCGCCTGGGAGGCCGGTGTGGCGCCCCTGCAAGCCGGGCAGATCGGGGTCGAGGCGGCGATGACCGAGGCCATCGCGCCATTTCGCAGCTTCATGGCCGCGCGGATCGACCCCGAGACCTGGGCGGGGCTGGCAGAGTTGCGCCCCGACCCGCCGGCCTTCTCGGCCGAGGGGCCGCTCTCGGTGCTGATCCCCTCGTTCCTGCTGTCGGAGCTGAGCCATGCCTTCGAAGTGGGCTTCGTCATCTTCCTGCCTTTCCTGATCATCGATCTGGTGGTGGCGGCGGTGCTGATGTCGATGGGGATGATGATGGTGCCACCGGCGGTGGTCTCGCTGCCCTTCAAGCTGGCGTTCTTCGTGGTGGCCGATGGCTGGACGCTGGTCTCGGCCTCGCTGGTGCGCGGGTATTTCTGACAGGCGAGAGGCTTCGCCCTGGGCCTTCGGCCTGCGGGCGACCAAGGCGGGGGGCCAGGTCCGGCCGCGCCACGGGCGCGGCGTTCGCGGCTGAAACGTGCCACTGGCGCGTTTCCGAGACGCCGCTCACCCCCCGCGCCCCCCGCTCAAGGGGGTTTTCCACCCCCTTGGGAAACCCCCGAGGATATTTGCAGAACGAAGATGAAGGGGCGGGGGCGCTAGTCCTCGCCCGGCCGCGCCAGCTCGAACGGATCGTCGACATAGGCATAGTCGCGATAGCCGAGGCGGCCGACCGGGGTGAAACGCTCATAGGCGAAGCGGCCCTCGACAAGGCAATCGTCGCGCAGATGGATCCCGGTCACTTCGCCGATCACCATCGTGTTGTCGCGCCCCGCCAGCGGCACGATCTGCGTCACCCGGCATTCGAGGCCCGCGGGCGCCTCGACCACGCGCGAGCAGGCGATGGTCTCGCAATCGGCGCGTTCCAGCCCGGCGAGGCGGAATTCGTCCACCTCCTTCGGCCAGGGACCGGAGCTGGTGTTCATCGCCATCAGCAGCGCCTTCGAGACGACATTGACGCAGAAGACCCCGGTCTCGCGGATATTGGCCAGCGAATCCTTGCCGCCCGCGCGGTCGGGCTTGCTGCCGGTGGTGGCAAACATGACCTGCGGCGGCACATAGGCCACGGCGTTGAAGAAGGAATAGGGCGCGAGGTTTTCCGACCCGTCGGCACCCCGCGTCGAGATCCAGCCGATCGGCCGGGGCGAGACCAGCGCGTTGAAGGGATTATGCGGCAGGCCATGGCCATCGGCGGGACGGTAGAACATCGGGGTCCTTCGGGCGTAGGGCGGATTTGATCTCGGATTTAACGCGTGTTAGGGGCGAGTCCAGCGTTTCCCCGCCGCACCGGTGCCCCGGCGGCCCGGAGGCGGTGTCTGGTGGCGCAACCGTCGGAGGGGCCGGTGGATCTGGAACGGGAAGAGCCCGCCGATTGGTGGGAGGTCGAGGCGCTCTATGACCTGTGCTTCGCGCCGGGCCGCACGGCGCTGAGCTCGTACCGGCTGCGCGACGACGTGCCGCCGGTGCCGGAACTGTGCCTGTGCCTCTGGGACGAGACCGAGGCGCTGGCGGGGGTGATCCGTTACTGGCCGGTGCGCGTCGGCGGCACGCCCGCCCTGCTGCTGGGGCCGGTCGCGGTGCACCCGACCCGGCAGGGCGAAGGGCTGGCGGGGCTTCTGATCCGGGAAAGCCTCAGGCGGGCGGCAAAGCTCGGCTGGTCGCGGGTCATGCTGGTGGGCGATTACCCCTATTACCGCCGCTTCGGCTTCGAAAAACTCGCGGGCGTGATCATGCCGCCGCCGACCAACCCCGAGCGGGTGCTGGGCATCGCGCTGACCCCCGGCGCCTGGGACGGGGTGGCGGGCAATGTCACCGCGTGGAACGCGCCGGGCTGAGGCTGCCCGCGCGCTCTGGCCGGGGCGGCGAGGCGCGCTAGACTCCCGGTCAGGTCAACGGGAGGACATCATGCGCTTTGCGGCATTCGTCACGGCATTCATTCCCTTTCTGGCGGGCGCGGCCCAGGCCGAGATCACCGGCACGCCCTTGCCCTATCGCAGCGGGGATCTGGGATTCGAGGGCTATGTGGCGCGCAACGATGCCGTGCCCTCGCGCGGGATCGTGCTGATCGTCCATGATTGGGACGGGCTCACCGCCTATGAACGGACCCGGGCGCAGATGCTGGCGGCCGAGGGGTACACGGCCGTCGCGCTCGACCTCTACGGCACGGCCGAGGATCCGCAGGGGATGGAGGATTACCGCCGCCTCTCCGGCGCGCTGCTGGGCGACCGCGAGGAACTGCGCGCGCGGCTTCAGGCGGCGATGGCGGCGGCCGAGAGCCTGCCGGGGGCCGAGGCGGGGCGGGTGCTGATCGGCTATTGCTTCGGGGGATCGGCGGCGCTGGAAGCCGCGCGGGCAGGGGCCGAGACGCAGGGATTCGTCATTTTCCACGGCGGGCTCGCCACGCCCGAGGGGCAGGATTACACCGCCGTTACCGCGCCGGTGCAGCTGTTTCACGGCTCGGCCGATCCGGCCTCGGGCCCCGAGGATCTGGCGGCGGCGCTGACCGGGCTCAGCGCGGCCGGGGTGGCGCATGGGGCGCATATCTACGGCAATGTGCGCCACGCCTTCACCGTCTGGGGCGGGCGCGATTACGACGCCGGGGCGGATGCGCGAAGCTGGCAGGGATTGCTCGATTTCCTGAGCGAGTCGCTGTAGAAACGGCATCGTTGCATGGCTTGGGGGCGCGCGGCGACGGTATTGTATACCATTGCACACAACGCTTGACGCGGGCGCGGTTTTCGGTCAGGAAGCGCTCAGCGAACGGCGGCATTCGCCGCTGTCCGAATCCCCCGCGCCAGGGTCCGCCCCATCGGGCCGCCCCGGGGCTTTGACCGACAGAGGATGCATGGCCATGAGCGATACCCCCGATATCATCTACACCAAGGTGGACGAGGCCCCCGAGCTGGCCCGCGCCTCGCTGGAACCGATCATCCGCGCCTTTGCCGGCGCCGCCGGTGTCAGCGTCGAGACGCGCGACATCTCGGTCGCGGGCCGCATCCTGGCCGTGTTCCCCGATTTCCTGACCGAGGCGCAGAAGGTTTCGGACGATCTGGCCTGGCTGGGCGAGCTGGTGAAGACCCCCGCCGCCAATGTCATCAAGCTGCCCAATATCTCGGCCTCGCAGCCGCAGCTCAATGCGGCGATCAAGGAGTTGCAGGCCAAGGGGTATGCCGTGCCGGATTACCCGGCCGAGCCCGCGACCGACGCGGAAAAGGACATCAAGGCCCGTTATGATGCGGTCAAGGGCTCGGCCGTGAACCCGGTCCTGCGCGAGGGCAACTCGGACCGCCGCTCGGCCAAGGCGGTCAAGGCCTATGCCAAAGCCAACCCGCACCGCATGGGCAATTGGTCGAAGGAGTCGAAGACCCGTGTCGCCTCGATGCCGGGCAACGATTTCTTCGCCAACGAGACATCGGCGACCATCACCGCCGCGCAGGCCGGGGGCGCCTCGATCGTCTTCACCGGCAAGGACGGCGCCGAGACGGTGCTGAAAAAGGGCCTGAAATACGCCGAGGGCGAGGTCGTTGACGCGACCTTCATGTCGGCCAAGGCGCTGACCGCCTATATCGAGAAGGCGCTCGCCTCGGTCGAGCCGGGCGTGCTGTTCTCGGCCCATCTGAAGGCGACGATGATGAAGGTCTCGGACCCGATCATCTTCGGCCATTTCGTCAAGGTCTACCTCAAGGACTTCATCGCCAAGCACGGCGCGGAACTGGACGCGCTGGGCTGGAACCCGAACTCGGGCCTCGGCGATCTGGAGAAGAAGATCGCCGGTAACGCCGCGCTGGAAGCCGATTACAAAGCCGCGATGGCCGCGCAGCCGCCGATGTATATGGTGAACTCGGACAAGGGGATCACCAACCTGCACGTCTCGTCCGACGTGATCATCGACGCCTCGATGCCCGCCGTGATCCGCGCGGGCGGCAAGGGCTGGGGCCCGGACGGCAAGGAAGCGGATGTGCTGTGCTGCATCCCCGACAATTCCTATGCCTGCGTCTATGACGAGACGGTCGAATACTTCAAGGAAACCGGCAAGCTGGACGTGACGACCTGCGGCGCGGTGTCGAACGTGGGCCTGATGGCGCAGAAGGCCGAGGAATACGGCTCGCACCCGACCACCTTCGAAGCCCCCGCCGATGGCACGATCAGGATCGTGCTCGCCTCGGGCGAGGTGCTGCACCAGCACGAGGTGGAGAAGGGCGACATCTGGCGCTCGGCCACCGCCAAGAAGGCGCCGATCCTCGACTGGATCCAGCTGGGCATCGCCCGCACCAAGGCGACCGGCGCCGCGGCCTTCTGGCTGGACAAGAACCGCGCCCATGACGCCGAACTGATCAAATATGTCGAACCCGCGCTGAAGGAAGCCGGGATCGAGATCAAGATCCTCGACCCCCGCGCCGCGACCCGCTACACGCTGGAAACCATGCGTGCGGGCAAGGATTGCGTGACGATCACCGGCAACGTGCTGCGCGACTATCTGACCGACCTGTTCCCGATCCTGGAACTGGGCACCTCGGCCAAGATGCTGTCCATCGTCAAGCTGATGAACGGCGGCGGCATGTTCGAGACGGGCGCCGGCGGCACCGCGCCGAAGCACGTGCAGCAGGTGCAGGAGGAAAACCACCTGCGCTGGGACTCGCTGGGCGAATTCTGCGCGCTGGGGGAATCGTTCAACTTCCTCGCGGAAGCCAAGAACAACCCTTCGGCGGCGGTTCTGGGTGCGGCGGTCGATGCGGCGACGCAGAAGGTTCTGGACAACAACGACAGCCCCGAGGGCAAGGTCGGCCAGAATGACAACCGCACCTCGCATTACTTCTTCGCCCGCTACTGGGCCGAGGCGCTGGCCACGCAATCGGAGGACGCCAAGCTCGCCGCGCATTTTGCGCCCATCGCCAAGGCGCTGGCCGAGAACGAGGCGAAGATTCTGGCCGAGCTGCATGCGGTCGAGGGCGCGCCCGCCGATCTGGGCGGCTATTACCTGCTGGACGACGCCAAGGTCGCCAAGGTGATGCGCCCCTCGGCGACGCTGAACGCGATCATCGGCTGAGGCCGGTGACGGAATGGGGAAAGGGCGGCCTGCGGGTCGCCCTTTTCCATGGGGACCGGACGGCGGACCGCATCCGCCCGGCCACCCACCCGGCCGCGGCCCGCCGTCCTGTCCTTGTCACCCGGCCGTCGCCAAAGGGTCGTAATGCCGCTATCGTCGGGCCGTCCGGGGAGTGGATCCTATGCTGGAACAGATCGTCATGGGGCGCCTGCGCAAGCGGATGCGGCAGCTCTATGCCGGGATCGACACACCGCCGATCCTGGACATGGAGACCTATTTCCCGCAGGCCGAGGCCCTGCAGATGCTTTATCCCGCGCTGCGGGACGAGGCGCTGGCGCTCTATGCCGGCGCCGAGGGCATCCCGCGGTTCCACGAGATTTCATCGACCCAGGCCCGTATCTCGGCCTCGGATGGCAAGGATTGGCGCATGGTCATGGTCAAGTCCTATGGCCATCTGATCCGTGCCAATGCCGCGCGGACCCCGGCGCTGGCCGGGTTCCTGGCGGACAATCCGCAGGTCTCGACCGCGGCCTATTCCTTCCTCGACCCCGGCAAGCATATCCCGCCCCATCGCGGGCCTTTCCGGGGGATCCTGCGCTATCACCTGTGCCTCTACGCGCCCCAGCCCGGGCCCTGGCTGAAGGTGGACGGCGTGACCGTGCCTTATGAGGAGGGCGGTGCGCTTTTGTGGGATGATACCTTCACGCATGAGGTCCTGAACCCCGGCAGCCATCCGCGGATCGCGCTGCTGCTGGACGTGCGGCGGCCCGTCACGCGGCTGGCGCAGAAACTGGCCTATCGCGGGATGATCCGCGGCGGGGGCCTCTATTCCCGGCTGACCGAAAAGCGGATGCGGGTGGGGTGATCACAGGGGCGTGAGCCTGCCTGTCCCGGGACCCCTGCGAGGGGTAGCTTTCCGATCACTCGCCCCCAGCAGCCGGAGCCGCCCATGCAACGCCGCCAGTTCCTTGCCACGGCCAGCGCCGCCACCGCACTGCCGGGCGCCGTCCGGGCGACCGGGCGCAACACGCTGCCGCTCGATGCGCCGCTGTCCATCGCCCGGGTCGGGCTGCGCAGTCCCGATGCCGAGGCCCTCGCCCGCTGGTACGAGGAGACGCTGGGGCTGGAGCGGCTGGGCACCGAGGGCCCGGTCATCCACCTGGGCGCGGGCGGGCAGGTGCTGCTGGAGATCGCGGGCGATCCGGCGCTGCGACGCCCGTTCCCCAGCTGGGCCGGGCTCTATCACACCGCCTTCCTGCTGCCCGAGCGGCATTTCCTGGGGCAATGGCTGCGGCAGGCGGTGGAGCGGCAGGTGCCGATGCAGGGCGCCGCCGATCATCTGGTGAGCGAGGCGCTCTATCTCGCCGATCCCGAGGGCAACGGGGTCGAGATTTATGCCGACCGGCCGCAGGAAAGCTGGGACTGGACCCGGGGGCAGGTGTCGATGGGCAGCGTGCGGCTGGATGCCGAGGACCTGATGCGCGAGGCCTCGCCGCCGCCCCCCGGCGGCTTCCGGGCGCCCGAGGGCACGGTTGTCGGCCATGTCCATCTGCAGGTCGGCGATGCCCTCACGGCCGCGGCCTGGTGGCATGACGAGCTGGGCTTCGACCTGGTGCGCGGCTCGCGCGACGCGAATTTTCTGTCGACCGGCGGCTATCACCACCATATCGCCGTCAACCAGTGGAACAGCCGTGGCGCCGTGCCGATGCAGCCGGGCTATGCCGGGCTCGATCACGTCACGCTGCGCGCGCGGGACGGCGCGACGCCGCGCCGGGTGACCGACCCCTGGGGCATCCATGTGCGGATCGAGGCTTGATCCCGGCCGCCCGACATGTCCTCTTGGCGCAAAAGCGAGGGGATCATGGGCAAGCTGAAACTTCTGTCGCTGTTCGCGGTGGCGCGGGCGCCCGAGCCGCTGGCGGCACTCTATTTCGCCGGGCGGCGCAAGGTGGTCGACGGGCGGCGCATCGACGCCAAGGCGCAGGCGCTGGGCGAACTCTTCAACACGGTTCGCGTCCCGGGCGTCACGCCGACCCTGGCCGAGAGCCGCCGCTCGCTGCAGATCCTGGCCGACAAGTTCGACCTGCCCAGCCCGCCCTCGGTGCAAAAGCGCGACGTGATGCTGCCGGGCGGCGCGGGCGAACGACCCGCGCGGATCTATGACACGGATCTGAAGGCGGTGGACCGGCCGACCCTGCTGTACATCCACGGCGGCGGCTGGGTGCAGGGCGGGCTCGATACGCATGACGGGCTTTGCGGGCAGCTGGCGCTGGAGGCGGGGATTCGGGTGATCGCGCTCGACTACCGGCTGGCGCCCGAGCACAAGTTTCCGGCCGGACCCGACGATGTGCTGGCGGCTTACCGCGCGCTCAGGGCCTCGCCCCGCGTCTGGGGCGTGGACCCCGCGCGGCTGGCGGTGGGCGGCGACAGCGCGGGCGGCAATCTGACGGCGGTGCTGATGCACGACCTGGCGGTCGCGGGCGAGGCGCCGCCCCGGGCGCAGGTGCTGATCTATCCGGCGGTCGATGCGCGGATGCAGAGCCGCTCGATGGCGGCGCTGAAGGACGCCTATGTCCTGCCGCGCGACCGGATCGACTGGTATCTGGGGCAATATCTGCCCGAAGGGCAGGACCGGCTGGACCCGCGCGTCTCGCCGCTGAATTCGCCGCATCTGGCGGGCCAGCCCCCGGCGCTGATCCTGAACGCGGGCCATGACCCGCTGTTCGATGACGGCACGATGTATCACGAGGCACTGGGCGCGGCCGGCGTCGCCTCGGTGCTGCATCCCTTCCCGGGGCAGGTGCATGCCTTCGTCTCGGCCCGCCGGGCGATCCCGCAGGCGGTCGAGGCGGTGAGCCTTATCGCGGGCTGGCTGAAGGCCAGGCTTTAGGCCAGGCGTTGCGCGGGGCGAGAGGCCGCGGGGGGCCAGCCCCCCGGACCCCCCGGCGTATTTCAGGCAGAATGAAAGGCGCGGGGGCGTCGCGGGTGTCTTCGGCGCGTCTCAGGTCGGGGCATAAGTGAGGCGGATGACATCGCCCGGCATCGGGTCGCTGGCGACGAGGCGCAGGCGGGGCAGGGCGGTGTGGAAGAAAGGGTTGCCGCCGCCCAGCACCACGGGATGCACATAGAGCCGGTAGAGGTCGATGAGGCCGAGGGGCGCGAGGCTGGCGGCAAGATCGGGGCCGCCCAGTTCGATCTCACCCTCGACGGAGGCTTTCAGCGCTCGGACTTCGGCCGCGAGGTCGGGGCCCAGCAGGGTGGCGTTGGGGCCAAGATCGGGCTTCCCGCGCGAGGCCACCCATTTCGGCATGCGGCGCCAGGCCTCGGCGAAGGCCCTTTCGGGGGCGTCCCATTCCGGGTGGTCCTGGTCCCAATAGGCCATGATCTCGTAGAGTTTGCGGCCGTAGAGGCTGCCGGCCTGTTCCCGCGCCTGCTCGACGAAATGCTGGAAGAGCCCGGGCGCGGGGGCGAAACGGTCATGGTCGACAAAGCCGTCGAGCGAGACATTCATGCCGAAGACGAGCGTGGCCATGGGAACCTCCGGGGATTGTGGCGAGCCTAGCACGGAATGACGCCCGGGCAATCCGGGCTGGCGGCGGCGCCGGGCCGGGCGTATAGCCGGTTCATGACCGAAACGCTGCCGCCCTGCCCCGAATGCAACTCCGCCTTCGTCTATCAGGCGGATTCCCTGTTGCTCTGCCCCGAATGTGGGCATGAATTCGCGCCCGCCGCAGTCGGCGAGGGTGATGTCGTGCGCGATGCGGTCGGCAATATCCTGGCCGATGGTGATACGGTGACGCTGATCAAGGATCTGAAGCTCAAGGGCTCGTCCACCACCATCAAGGTCGGCACCAAGGTGCGCGGCATCCGGCTGGTGGCGGGCGATCACGACATCGATTGCAAGCTGCCGGGCGTCGGCGCCATCGGGCTGAAATCGCAGTTCGTCAAGAAGGTGACCGACTGAGGGGGGCTTGCACCCATCCGTCATGCGTCGCAAGCTGACCTCAGCTGGAGAGGTTAACATGCGCAATACCCACCCGATCGACATCGCCATCGACACCCATCGCGACGACCTGACGGCCATGGCCGACCGGGTCTGGGGCACGCCGGAATTGCTGTATCAGGAAGTTGCCTCCTGCGCCGAGCATACGGCGATGCTGAAGGCCAAAGGCTTCCGCGTGACCGAGACTGTCGCGGGCATCCCCACCGCGGTGATGGGCGAGGCGGGCGAGGGTGGGCCGATCATCGCCATCCTCGGCGAATACGACGCGCTGCCGGGGCTCAGCCAGGTGGCGGGGATCGACACGCCGCAGGAACTGGTCAAGGACGGCAACGGCCATGGCTGCGGGCATAACCTGCTGGGAGCCGCCGCGCTGCTGGCGGCCTGCGCGGTGAAGGATTGGCTGGAGGAAACCGGCACCCCCGGGCGCGTGCGCTATTACGGTTGCCCGGCGGAAGAGGGCGGCGCGGCCAAGACCTTCATGGTGCGGGACGGTGCCTTCGACGGGGTGGACGCGGCGATCACCTGGCACCCGGACAGCATGACCCGCGTTTCCGACCCGATCTTTCTGGCCAATACCCGGGTCGATTTCACCTTCACCGGGCGCGCGTCGCATGCGGCCATGTCGCCGCACCTCGGCCGCTCGGCGCTGGATGCGGTGGAACTGATGTCGGTGGGCGTCAACTACATGCGCGAGCATATGGTGCAGGATGCGCGCATCCATTACGCCTATCTCGACGCGGGCGGCAAGGCGCCGAACGTGGTGCAGGCCCGCGCCAAGGTGCGCTATTCGATCCGGGCGCTCAAGTCAGCCGACATGCTGGCGCTGGTGGAGCGGGTCAAGGACGTGGCCCGGGGCGCCGCGCTGATGACCGGCACGCAGGTCGAGGCGAAGATCTTCTCGGCCGTATCCTCCATGCAGGAGAACCTGACCATGGACCGCACCATGCAGCGGGTGCTGGACGAGATCGGCGGCGTGCCCTTCGACGACCAAGACCGCGACTACGCGGCGCGGATCCAGGCGACGCTGACCGAGACGGACATTTCTCTGCCCTACCGCATCGCGAACATGAAGCCGCGGTTCGACGTGTCGCTGGCCGATTGGGTGGTGCCGCTGCGGCCGGGGGGCGAGGTGCTGACCGGCTCGACGGACGTTTGCGACGTGAGCCAGGTGGTGCCGCTGACCCAGCTGCAATGCGCGACGATGGCGATCGGCACGCCTCTGCACTCCTGGCAGGCCACGGCGCAGGGCAAATCGGGGCAGGCGCACAAGGGGATGACCCATGCGGGCCTCGCCATGGCGCGCTGCGCGCAACTGCTGATCACCGAGCCCGAGACCATCGCCGCCGCCAAGGCCGAACAGGCCGAGCGGCTGGCCGAGGAGCCCTATGTCTGCCCCATGCCGCCCGAGGTGATGCCCCCGGTCTGAGGCTTCAGCCGGCGAAGAAGCCGTAGAGCAGCACGGCATTGAGCGCCAGGACCACGCTGGCGCCCAGGATCGCCAGCCCCCGCACCAGCGGGCCTGTCGCGTGTTCGCCCATCAGGTCGCGCCGCGCCGTGAAGATCACCAGCGCCAGCATCGGCACCGGCAGCGCGATGGAGAGCACGACCTGGCTGAGGACCAGTGCCTCGGTCGGGTTCACGCCCGTGGCGACGACGGCAAAGGCCGGGGCCATGGTGACGAGGCGCCTCAGCCAGACCGGGATCCGGCGGCGCAGGAAGCCTTGCATGATCATCTGCCCGGCCAAGGTGCCGACCACCGACGAGGAAATCCCCGAGGCGATCAGCGAGACCAGGAACGCCCCCGCCGCGGCGGCGCCCAAGAGCGGCGTCAGCATGTGATAGGCGGTCTCGATCTCGGCCACCTCGGGATTGCCCTGGTGGAAGGCGGTGGCGGCCATGATCACCATCGCCATGTTGATCATCCCGGCGACGGCCAGCGCGATCACCACCTCGCGGTTGGAATAGCGCAGGAGGCGGCGTTTCGCCTGCGGGTCGGGGGAACCGGCGCGGTCCTGCGTGAGGCCCGAGTGCAGGTAGATGGCATGCGGCATGACGGTGGCGCCGATGATCCCCACGGCAATGGTCAGCGCCGTGGCATCGGGCAGGGCGGGCGTCACCAGCCCCATCGCCGCTGCGCCCCAATCGACCGGGGCGATCAGCATCTCGGCCAGGTAGCTCAGGCCAATGATGCCGACGAAGGTGGCGATGACCAGTTCCATCGGCCGGAAGCCGCGCCCGCCGAGGATCAGGATGGCATAGGTGATGACCGCGGTGGCGATCATCCCCTGCATCAGCGGGAGGCCGAAGAGCAGCGCAAAGCCGATGGCGCCGCCCAGGAATTCGGCCAGGTCGGTGGCCATGGCCGCGACCTCGCTTACAACCCACATCACGCCGACCAGGGGCCGGGGGAAATGGTCGCGGCAAAGCTCGGCCAGGTTCTTGCCGGTGACGATCCCCAGCCGGGCTGACAGCGCCTGGAACAGCATGGCGATGCCGTTGGCCATCAGTACCACCCAGAGCAGCGCATAGCCGTATCCCGCGCCCGCCTGGATGTTCGTCGCGTAATTGCCGGGGTCCATATAGGCGACCGAGGCGATGACAGCGGGGCCGAAGAAGGCCAGCGCCGGACGCAGGCCCCGGTGGTTGCCGGCCAGCGTCTCGGCCATGGAGAGGCGGGTGCGGTCGGTGAGGCTGGTCTGCATGGCGAGGCTCCGGCGGATGCCCAAAATTTAGCCATGGTTACATATTTTGCAAGAGGCAAATAATTAGCCCTGGCCTTTGCAACCCGCGGCTCAGCGGCTAGAAGGGGAAGGGGCGCCGGCGGGGCGTCGTGGCGGCTGACGAAGGGGCGCGCGCATGACCGAGACACCGCTGGACGACACGCCCGAATCCCCCGACCGCTTCGCCCAGGCCCGCAGCGCGCAATCCGTGGCGCTGATCGAGGATTACGTCGAGCTGATCGGCGATCTGATCGCCGAGGGCGGCGAGGCGCGGATCACCGACATCGCGCAGCGCCTGGGCGTGGCCCATCCGACCGTGACCAAGGCCGTGGCGCGGCTCAAGCGCGAGGGGCTCGCGATCTCGCGTCCCTATCGCGGGGTCTTCCTGACCGAGGCAGGCGCCGCGCTGGCCGAGAAGGTGCGCGCGCGCCACCGCACGCTGGTCTCGCTTCTGGTGGCGCTGGGCGTGCCGCCCGACACCGCGGAACTGGACGCCGAGGGCATGGAACACCATGTTTCGGACGTGACGCTGGCGGCTTTCGAGGCTTATCTCGCCGCGCGGGAGTAAGCCGCCACAATCCCTTGTCTCGACCCCTTTCCTTTCCCGGCCGACCATGCGATAGGGCCGTGCCAAGCGCTGCCATCCTGCGACAGGAGATTCCCATGCAGATTCGCGAGGCTCTCACCTTTGATGACGTCCTCCTGGTCCCTGCGGCCTCGACCGTTTTGCCGTCGACGGCGGATGTGTCCACCAATGTGACCAAGTCGATCCGCATGAACATCCCCCTGTTGTCCTCGGCCATGGACACGGTGACCGAGGCGCGAATGGCGATTGCCATGGCACAGGCGGGCGGCATGGGGGTGATCCACCGCAACCTCGACCCCGAGGCGCAGGCCGAACAGGTTCGCAGGGTGAAGCGCTTCGAATCGGGCATGGTCTACAACCCGATCACCCTGACGCCCGACGCCACGCTGGCCGATGCGCGGGCCTTGGCCGAGCGCTACAACATCACCGGTTTCCCGGTGGTCGATGCCTCGGGCCGCGTGGTGGGGATCATCACCAACCGCGACATGCGTTTTGCCACCGATCCCAGGACCCCGGTGCATGCGATGATGACCGCCGACAATCTGGTGATCCTGCGCGAGCCCGCCGACCGCGAGGAAGCCCGCAGCCTGATGCACGCGCGCCGGATCGAGAAGCTGCTGGTCGTCGATGACAAGGGACGGCTGACCGGCCTGCTGACCCTGAAAGACACCGAACAGGCGGTGCTGCACCCGATGGCCTGCAAGGATGAGCTGGGCCGCCTGCGGGTCGCCGCGGCCTCGACCGTGGGCGATGCGGGCTATGAACGCTCGGCGATGCTGATCGACGCGGGCGTGGACCTCGTGGTGATCGACACGGCGCATGGCCACTCGGCCTCGGTCGCCGAGGCGGTCGAACGGGTCAAGGCGCTGTCGAACGCCGTGCAGGTCGTGGCCGGCAACGTCGCGACGGGCGAGGCGACCAGGGCGCTGATCGGCGCGGGGGCGGATGCGGTCAAGGTGGGCATCGGCCCGGGCTCGATCTGCACCACGCGGATCGTGGCGGGCGTCGGCGTGCCGCAGCTGACGGCGATCATGGATTCGGCCGCGGCCGCGGGCGATGTTCCGGTGATCGCGGACGGCGGCATCAAGTTCTCGGGCGATTTCGCCAAGGCCATCGCGGCGGGCGCTTCCTGCGCCATGGTCGGGTCGGCCATCGCCGGAACGGATGAGGCGCCGGGCGAGGTGATCCTCTACCAGGGCCGCAGCTACAAATCCTATCGCGGCATGGGGTCGCTGGGCGCCATGGCCCGCGGCTCGGCCGACCGCTACTTCCAGAAGGATGCGGCGTCGGACAAGCTGGTGCCCGAGGGGATCGAGGGCCAGGTTCCCTACAAGGGCCCGGCGGGCGCGGTGATTCATCAGCTGGTGGGCGGCCTGCGCGCGGCCATGGGCTATACCGGCAACGCCACCGTCGAAGAGATGCGCAAGGGCTGCCAGTTTGTGAAGATCACCGGCGCGGGGCTGAGCGAAAGCCATGTCCACGACGTGCAGATCACGCGGGAAAGCCCGAATTACCGGCTGGGGTCCTGATCCCTCAGAGGATCCCCAGCCAGATCCCGCCGCCGAAGGCCGCGACCAGGATCACGAAGGCCAGCACCAACACCAACCCCTCGCGCCGTTTTCCGCCTGGCGCGACGTAGGGCGGCGGCACGTAGTTGGGATTGCGCCGCCACTGGCGTTCCTGAAAGCTCAGGTGGGTGTCGCGGTCGAGAGGGGGTTTGCTCATGTGAAGTCTCCGGTTGCCGCAGGGTAGGCGAACCCCGTCCGGCAATGCAAGCGGCGGGCTTGCCGGTGACGCCGCATTGCGCCACTCTGGCGGCATTCCACAGAAAGGCCCCGATATGGCAGAGCGCTCGCGCCAGCATCCGCACCTCGACGATGACGAGGCCGAACCGCCGGTCGAGGAAGGCTATCGCCAGCTCATTCCCCGGATCCTCTGGATCGTGGTGATCACCATGCTGATCAGCGTCGCGCAGTCGATCCTTTTTGCCGTGGCGGTGCTGCAGGTGGTGATCATGATCGCCAACAAGGGCCGCCCGAACGAGGAACTGGGCGATTTCGGCGCCATGGTCGGCGCCTGGGTCGCAAAGGCCGCGCGCTATCAATCGGCGGCGAGCGAGCAGAAACCCTGGCCCTGGACGCCGATGGGCTCGTGATCCCTCAGCCGGCGGGGTGTTCCTCGACCAGCCAGACGCGGATCACGACGGCAGCGCGCTCGGGTCGCGCGCTGGCCATGGTGCCGACGAAGACCCGGCGGTTCAGCCAGTCCCAACGCCCCTCGGGCGCGATGACCTGCACCCGGCCGATGGCATAGCGCGGGCCCTCGACGCTTTCGTCGATGATCACCCGGTTGCGGATGGTCAGGACCGCGCCGTCATTGACTTGCATCTCATAGAGCGCGTCAAGCTCGCGCGCGCCGTCCGGCCGGGTCTGCTGGCGGTCGGCGCCGCCCGGCAGCACCTTGCCCGAGAGTCCGTCGAAGCCCGGACCACCCCGGAACCGGCCGCCGGTGATCGGGATGATCGCGCGCGGGCCGAGGGGGCCGCGGCCCAGATCCGCCTTTTCCTCCAGATCGACCAGCGCCTCCCACAGCAGGCGGGTTTGCGGTGCGGGGGCGGGCAGGCGGTCGAGGATATCCATGGGCATTCCCGGGTAAGAAAAGGGGGGCGCTGGGCCCCCCGGTTCCGGTTCTGGCGGCGGCTGGTCAGACCAGCTCGACCTCGTAGCGTTCGATCACCGTGTTGGCGAGCAGTTTCTCGCACATCGCCTTGACCGCGGTTTCGGCCTTGGCGCGGTCGGTCTCGGCCAGATCCAGCTCGATGACCTTGCCTTGCCGTACCGCTTCGACCCCGTCGAAGCCCAGCGCGCCCAGCGCGTGGCGCACGGCCTCGCCTTGCGGGTCCAGCACCCCGGTTTTCAGCATCACATGCACGCGCGCTTTCATCGGCAGGTCCTTCAGTTCATCAGCTTCGGCTTGGTGATCGGCGCCACGTTGGTCGGCATGACCCCCAGACGGCGCGCCACCTCGGTATAGGCTTCGCTCAGATCGCCCAGATCGCGGCGGAACACGTCCTTGTCCAGCTTCTGGCCGGTCTTGGCGTCCCACAGGCGGCAGCTGTCGGGGCTGATCTCGTCGGCGACGACGAGGCGCATGAAATCGCCGTCATAGATGCGGCCGACCTCGATCTTGAAATCCACCAGCTTGATGCCGACGCCCATCATGACGCCCGACAGGAAGTCGTTGACGCGCAAGGCCAGCGCCACGATGTCGTCGAGGTCCTGATGCGTGGCCCAGCCGAAGGCGAGGATATGCTCCTCGCTCACCATCGGGTCATGCAGCGCGTCGTTCTTGTAGTAGAACTCGACGATCGGGCGGGGCAGGGGCGTGCCTTCCTCGATACCCAGCCGCTTGCTGATCGAGCCCGCCGCGATGTTGCGCACCACGACTTCCAGCGGAATGATCTCGACCGCGCGGATCAGCTGCTCGCGCATGTTGATGCGGCGGATGAAGTGGGTCGGCACACCGATGTCGTTCAGGCCGGTCATGAAATACTCGGACAGGCGGTTGTTCAGCACACCCTTGCCTTCGATCTGCGCCTTCTTGGCGCCGTCGCCGGCCGAGGTGTCGTCCTTGAAGTATTGAACAAAGGTTCCGGGCTCGGGGCCTTCGTAGAGGATCTTGGCCTTGCCCTCGTAAACCTTGGTGCGTCTTGCCATGTCGGATGATTCCCCGAAAGGCCCGCGGCAGGGGCGCAGGCGGCTGAAGTCAGGGTGCCTATACGCCATGCGGACCCGCCCCGCAAGCGCAGCGCCCGGCGACGGCGCGCCGCAGCCCGCCGGGGGGTTCCCGGTGCAAACAAGGCTTGCAGGCTGAGCCTTCTCCCCCCATATCTGAGGCGGAAACGACCCCGCGTCCGGTTTAATGAGAGGCCCGTCCATGACCACCTTCGATGATCGCGAAAATGCCTTCGAATCCAAGTACGCCCATGACGCCGAGATGGCCTTCAAGGCCGCCGCACGGCGCAACAAGGCGTTGGGCGCCTGGGCGGCGGGTCTCTTGGGCCTGACGGGCGATGCGGTCGGCGCCTATCAGATGGCAGTGATCACCGCCGATTTCGAGGAAGACGGCGACGAGGACGTGGTACGCAAGCTGGTCAAGGACCTGGACGGCAAGGCCACCGAGGCCGAGATCCGCGCGCAGATGGTCGCCATCATGCGCGAGGTGAAAGCCAAGATGGTGTCCGAGGGCTGAAGCGGCCTCATGATCGTCATGCGCAGGGTGCATTTGCGCTGCGCCCGGCGATATGCGAAAAGCCTGAAGATTGACGCGCCGCGCATCGCGGCGCGTTTTGCATTGCCGAGGTGAAGATGTCCGTTTCCCGCGATCCCTTGTCCACCCTGCTGGCCGAGCGCGGTTTCCTGTTGGCCGATGGCGCCACGGGGACCAATCTCTTCAACATGGGCCTCAGTTCGGGCGAGGCGCCGGAATTCTGGAACACCGAATTCCCCGACCGGATCCGCACACTCTATGCTTCGGCGGTCGAGGCGGGCTCGGACCTGTTCTTGACCAACACCTTCGGCGGCAATGCCAGCCGCCTGAAACTGCACGAGGCGCAGGGCCGGGTGCGCGAGCTGAACCGTATCGGCGCCGAGATCGGGCGCGAGGTCGCCGACAAAGCCGGGCGGAAGGTGCTGGTCGCTGGCTCGATGGGCCCCACGGGCGAGATCTTCGCGCCGATGGGCACGCTGACCCACGAGGCCGCGGTCGAGATGTTCCACGAACAGGCCGAGGGTCTGAAAGAGGGCGGCGCCGATGTCCTCTGGGTCGAGACGATCTCGGCGCCCGAGGAATACAAGGCCGCGGCCGAGGGCTGCCATCTTGCAGGCATGCCCTTCGTCGGGACCATGAGCTTCGACACTGCCGGGCGCACCATGATGGGCGTGACCTCGGCCGATTTCGTCAAGCTGGTGGGCAAGCTCGCGCATCCGCCGGTCGCCTTTGGCGCCAATTGCGGCACCGGCGCCTCGGACCTGATGCGCACGATCCTGGGGTTCGCCGCGCAGGGGCCGGAACTGCCGATCGTCGCCAAGGGCAATGCGGGCATCCCGAAATACGTGGATGGCGCGATCAAATACGATGGCACGCCCTCGCTGATGGCCGATTACGCGGTGCTGGCGCGGGACGCGGGCGCCACGATCATCGGCGGTTGCTGCGGCACGATGCCGGAACACCTGCGCGCCATGCGCGTGGCGCTGGACACCCGCCCGCGCGGCGAGCGTCCGACGCTGGAGCAGATCGCTGCGGCGCTGGGTCCGTTCAGCTCGGCCTCGGACGGGACCGAGGCGCCGGGCTGCGGCGATCCCACCCATAACCACGGCCGCGAACGCCGCGGGCGCCGCCGGAGCTGAGGCCCGGCCTGTCCGATCCGATCAGGCAGCCGCCGCCGGGCGGAAGCCTCCGGGGCGCCTGCGCTTGCACCCTGGCGCCCCGGCGACTACATCTTTGCCACCCCAACCCGAAGGTGACCCATGTTCCGACTGCCCGCGCTGACCGATCCCCGCCGCTTCGATGCCGATCCGTCGGGCAAGGCGCTGGGAAAGCTGCCGGAATGGGACCTGAGCGACCTCTACCCCGCGCCCGACGCGCCCGAGGTCGCCCGTGACCTCGACTGGCTGGACGAGGCCTGCGCCGCTTTCGCCGCCACCTACGAGGGCAAGCTCGATGCGCTGGATTCCGCCGGGATGCTCACATGCATCGAGGATTACGAGGCGATCGACATCACCGCCGGCCGGCTGATGAGCTTCGCGGGCCTGCGCTATTACCAGATGACCACCGACAGCGAGCGCGCCAAGTTCATGGCCGATGCGCAGGACCGGGTCACCGTCGCGACCACGCCGCTGGTCTTCTTCTCGCTGGAGATGAACCGGATCGACGACGCACGGATGGAGGCTTTGCTCTCGGCCAATGAGGCGCTGAACCGCTACCGCCCGGTGATCGAACGGATGCGCGCCATGCGCCCGCATCAGCTGTCGGACGAGCTGGAGAAATTCCTGCACGACCAGTCGACCGTCGGCAGCGCCGCCTGGAACCGGCTCTTCGACGAGACGATGGCGGGCCTGTCCTTCGAGGTCGAGGGCGAAGACGACCCGCTGCCGCTGGAAGCCACGCTGAACCTGCTGACCGACCCGGCGCGGCCGAAACGCGAGGCGGCGGCCCGGGCGCTGGCCGGCGTCTTCGAGAAGAACATCCGCCTCTTTGCCCGGGTCCACAACACGCTGGCCAAGGAGAAGGAAATCTCCGACCGCTGGCGCAAGATGCCGACCCCGCAGCACGGCCGCCACCTGTCGAACCATGTCGAACCCGAGGTCGTGCAGGCGCTGCGTGACGCCGTGGTCGCGGCCTATCCCCGGCTTTCCCACCGCTATTACGCGCTGAAAGCCAAATGGCTGGGGCTGGAGCGGCTGGAGATCTGGGACCGCAACGCCCCCCTGCCGCTGGAGAACCCGCGCCTGATCGGCTGGGACGAGGCCAGGACCATGGTGATGGAGGCCTATGGCGCCTTCGACCCGCGCATGGCCGAACTGGCCGAGCCCTTCTTCACCAAGGGCTGGATCGACGCGGGCGTGAAGATGGGCAAAGCCCCGGGGGCCTTTGCCCATCCTACGGTCACCACCGTCCACCCCTATGTGATGCTCAACTACCTCGGCAAACCGCGGGACGTGATGACGCTGGCGCATGAGCTGGGGCACGGCGTCCACCAGCGGCTGGCGGCGGGGCAGGGGGAACTGCTGTCCTCCACCCCGCTGACGCTGGCCGAGACCGCGTCCGTCTTCGGCGAGATGCTGACGTTCCAGAAGCTGCTGGCGGGCGCCAAGACCAAGGCCGAGCGCAAGACGCTGCTCGCCGGCAAGGTCGAGGACATGATCAACACGGTCGTCCGCCAGATCGCCTTCTACGATTTCGAGTGCAAGCTGCACGCGGCGCGGCGCGAGGGGGAACTGACGCCCGACGACATCAACATCCTGTGGATGTCGGTGCAGGCCGAAAGCCTGGGCCCGGTGTTCCGCTTCATGGACGGGTACGAGACCTTCTGGTCCTATATCCCCCACTTCGTCCATTCGCCCTTCTACGTCTATGCCTATGCCTTCGGCGACGGGCTGGTGAACGCGCTCTACGCCGCCTATCGCGATGCGCCTGAGGGGTTCCAGGACAAGTATCTGGACATGCTGAAGGCGGGCGGGTCGAAGCACCACAAGGAGCTGCTGGCGCCCTTCGGCCTCGATGCCTCGGACCCGGCCTTCTGGGACAAGGGGCTGAACATGATCTCGGGCTTCATCGACGAGCTGGAAGCGATGGAGGAATAGGGGATTCCACCCTTCCCCCGTCAACCAAACGGCCCCCGGATCGGGGGCCGTTTCGCGTTTCAGGCATGGGCGGCGACGGTCGAGGGCGCGGGTACCGGCCGCGGCGCCCCGGTCAGGCTGCGCCAGGCGTCGTATTGCGACTGGAAAACCCGGCCGTTCAACTCGTCCAGGAAATGCGTCTTGTGCAGGCGGTCCATGACCGGGCCCTTCACCTCGGACAGGTGGAAGCCGATACCCAGATCCTTGAGCCGGGTGTTGATCGCCTCCAGACTCTCCAGCGCCGAAAAGTCGATGGCGTTGACCGCGGTGCACATCAGGACCACGTGACGGATCGGGCAATCCTCGGCGATGCGGTCCTGCACCAGATCCTCCAGAAACCGGGCGTTGACGAAATAGAGGCTCTCATCGACGCGCAGCGTCAGGACCTTGGGGTCCGTCTCGACCTTGTGGCGATTGATGTTGCGGAAATGCTGGGTGCCGGGCACGAGGCCCACCTCGGCCACATGCGGGCGCGAGGTCTTGTAGAGATGCAGGCCAATGGACAGGATCACCCCGGCCGAGACCCCCGTCTCAACCCCGAAACCCAGCGTCAGCAGGATGGTCGCCGCGACGGCGAAGAAATCGGCGCGCGAATATTTCCAGGTCTTCCCCAGGATCGAGAAATCCACCAGCGACAGCACGGCGACGATGATCGTCGCGGCGAGCGTGGCTTTTGGTAGGAAGTAGACCAGCGGTGTCAGCGCCACGGCGGCGATGGCCAGCCCCACGGCGGTGAAGGCCCCGGCGGCGGGCGTCTCGGCCCCGGCGTCGAAGTTCACCACCGAGCGGGCGAAGCCCCCGGTCACCGGATAGCCGCCGGTGAAGGCCGCGCCGAGGTTGGCGGCGCCCAGACCGATCAGCTCCTGATCGGGGTCGATGCGCTGGCGCTTCTTGGCAGCGAGGGTCTGCGCGACCGAAATGGATTCCACGAAGCCGATGACCGAGATCAGGATCGCCGGGACCAGCAGCTGCTTCAGCAGATCCGGCGAGAAGGACGGCAGGGTCAGCGGCGGCAGCGATTGCGGCACCTCGCCCACCACGGCGACGCCCTGTTCGGCCAGCCCCAGCCCCCAGGTCAGCAGCGTCGTCACCAGCACCGCCGCCACCGGCCCGGCCTTGGTCAGCACATCGGCCATCCGCTGCCCCAGTCCCAGGGCCCGCAGGCGCGGCTTCAGGCCCTTCCTGACCCAGAACAGGAAGCCGGTCGCCGCGACGCCGATGGCCAGCGTGATCGGGTTGGTCTGGCCCAGATGCACGACCAGCGATTCCACCACCTCGATCAGCGTGTCCCCGCCGCCGCCGATGCCCAGCAGATGCTTCAGCTGGCTGGCGGCGATCAGGATGCCGGACGCGGTGATGAACCCGGCGATCACCGGATGCGACAGGAAATTCGCCAGGAACCCGAGGCGAAACACCCCCATCGCCAGCAGGATCGCGCCTGACAGGAAGGCCAGCGTCAGCGCCGCCAGCGCATAGCCCATGGTCCCGGCCTCGGCCACCTGACCGACCGCCGCCGCGGTCATCAGGGACACCACCGCCACCGGCCCCACCGCCAGCGCCCGCGAGGTGCCGAAGAGGGCGTAGAGCACGATGGGCACGACCGAGGCATAGATCCCGGCCTCGGGCGGCAGCCCCGCCAGCAGCGCATAGGCCAGCGATTGCGGGATCAGCATGATCGTGACGATCACCGCGGCGATCAGGTCGTTGGACAGCGCGTCGCGGTCATAGCGGCGGCCCCAGTCCAGCACGGGGACGTATTGGGCAAGACGAAAGGACATGGTTCAGGCTTTCCGGGTCGTTCTCGGGTCGTGGTCTCAGGCGGCAGGGGCGGTGACCTTTTCGGGCTTTACCATCCATTCCTTCCCGCGCAGCATGCCCTGCCAATAGACGGGCGGCAGCAGTTTTTCCTTGAGCAGCCAGGCGGTGCGGCTGGGTTTCGTGCCGTCGATGACGAATTTCGGGAAGGAGGGCAGCAGCGCCCCGCCATAGCCGAATTCCGCCAGCACGATCTTGCCACGCTCGACCGTCAAGGGACATGAGCCATAGCCGTTATAAATCGCCGAGGGCGAGCGCCCGTCGATGTCGTCGGCCACATTCTGCGCCACCACCGGCGCCTGCATCCGCGCCGCGGCGGCGGTCTTGGCATTGGGCGCGTTCATCACATCGCCCAGCGACCAGATGTTGTCATAGCTCTTGTGCCGCAGCGTCGCCTGATCCACGTCCACCCAGCCCGCGGCATCGGCCAGGGGCGAGACGCGGATGAAATCGGGCGCCACCTGCGGGGGCACCACATGCAGCATGTCGAAGTCCATGGTGACGGTCATGGGCTCTGTCTCGGGCCTCGCCACCCGGAAGGTGGCCTTGCGCGAGGGTCCGTCCACGGCAATCAGATTATGGAAGAAATTCAGGTTGATCCCGTATTTCTTCACATAGGCCTCCAGCGCCGGGACGTAATCCTTGACGCCGAACAGCACCCCGCCCGCGTTGTTGAACTGGATGTCGATATCCGTCAGCACCCCGCGCCTCAGCCAGGCATCGGCGCTGAGATACATCGCCTTTTGCGGCGCGCCCGCGCATTTGATCGGCATCGGCGGCTGGGTGAAGATCGCCCGCCCGCGCTTCAGCCCCTGCACCAGCTCCCAGGTATAAGGCGCGAGGTCGTAGCGGTAGTTCGAGGTCACGCCGTTGCGGCCCAGCGTCTCGTGCAGCCCCTCGATCCGGCCCCAGTCGAGCTTCAGACCCGGGGTGACGATCATCCGGCCGTATTTCACCACCCGGCAGCCATCCAGAATGACGGCGTTATTGGCGGGTTCGAAGGCTGCGACGGCCGACTTTATCCAATGGACCCCGGCCGGAATCAGGCTGCCCATGGTCCGCGCGGTGGTCTGCGCGTCGAAAATGCCGCCGCCGACCATCGTCCAGCCCGGCTGATAGTAATGGATGTCCGCCGGGTCGATCAGGGCGACGCTCAGATCGGGCTTGCGCGATTTCAGCGACGCGGCGGCCGAGATGCCGCCCGCACCCGCCCCCACGATCACCACGTCGAAACGGGCGTCGCCCGTATCGGTGGGGGTCCGCCCGCCGTTGGCAATGCGCCGCGCCACGCCGTTCATGTCGTAGCCCGCGGCCTTCGTCGCCGCCAGGATCTCGGGCAGGGGGCGGGTATTCGCCTCGGCCAGCGACCAGAGCGTCGCCGAGCGGGTGCCGGTCCGGCAATAGGCCAGCACCGGGCCGGGCAGATCGCGCAGCGCCGCGCCCATCGCCGCGGCATCCTCGTCGCGGACGAGGCCCGGGGTGACGGGGATATAGCGCGCCTCCATCCCGGCGGCCTGTGCGGCCGCCTCGATCTCGGCGAAACCGGGCTGGTCGGCGGCCTCGGCATCGGGGCGGTTGCAGACGATGGCGCGAAAGCCCTGCGCGCGGGCTTCGGCCACATCGGCGACGCCAATCTGCGGCGCCACCGAGAGCTTGTCGGAAATCTTCCTGGGTTCCATGGGTCTTGTCCTCCGGGGGCAGGGCAGGCGCCTCCCGCCGGGACGCGCAAAGAGGCGTCTCAGCTACCGCTTTCAGCCCTACCGGTCAGTGATCAAGTCACTAGATATACAGAAATTCGGATTTTGGAATATATTTTTCGACCTGAAGCGAGATTTTGTCTGGCCGGGCCAGGGAACGAGGGCCGCTTTCTGGGAGAACCCAAGAGGCGGGGGGCTGCCGCCCCCCGCGCCCCCCGCTTCAAGGAGGGTTTTCCACCCTCCTTGAAAATCCTCCCGAGGATAGTTGAAGAACGAAGAGGGGTCAGGCGTGCGGGAAAACGCGGCCGTCAAAGAGCTTGCGCGCGGTGCGCAGCGTGCCGGCGCCGGTGACCGCACCCATGGAATCGGTCTCGATCAATACCTCGGCGGCGCCGGTCGGGTGTTCGATCAGGTAGCGGCCATCAGCAGGAAGCTGCGCCAGCTTCGCCGCGGGCGAGCCCTCCAGCGTGCAGGCGGTGGCGACGCTGACCGCGGCGAAGACGCCAATGGAGGCATGGCAACGGTGCGGGATGAAGCTGCGGGTGCTGATCGCGCCGCCATTCTTCGCCCGCGAGACCAGGGTCATCTTCGGCACCGATTTCTCGGTCACGTCGCCGAGGTTCATCAGCGGCCCGACTTGCAGGCGGATCGATTCCAGCTTCGCCTTCAAGGCGCTGTCGCCGTCCAGCACCTCGCGGCTCTCCTCACCGGTCAGGCCAAAGGCCGCGGCCTCCATGATCACGCAGGGCATGCCGTTGTCGATCAGCGTGCAGTCAACCCCGTCGATCACATCGACCACGTTGCCCGAGGGCAAAAGGCTGCCGCACATCGATCCGGCGATGTTCTGGAACATCAGCGGCACCGGTGCATGACGGCCCGGCACGCCGTCGATCCGCGCCTCGCCCCGGTAGCTGACCCTGCCGCCCGGGGTCTGCACCCGGGCCAGCGCCACCTCGCCGGTGTTCAGCATGTGGATTCGTACCGGCGTCTCATCCCCGGCGGGCGCCACCAGCCCGCGCTCGATTGCCGCGGGGCCGACGCCCGCCAGGATATTGCCGCAGCCCTGCGCGTCCGAGACCAGCGCCTGGTCGACATAGACCTGCAGGAACAGGTAATCGACATCGGCATCCGGGCGCGACGCCGGGGCCAGGAGCGCCACTTTCGAGGTCAGCGGATCCGCACCGCCGATCCCGTCAATCTGCCGCGCATCGGGCGAGCCCATGATCGCCAGCAGCAGCGCGTCGCGCGCGGCCGTTTCGCTGGGCAGGTCGGAGGCAAGGAAATACGCCCCTTTCGAGGTTCCGCCCCGCATCCAGAGACAGGGAATGCCTTCTTCGACCGGATTGCCCATCTTTGCGCTCCAAATATCCACGGGGATTTTCAAGGGGGGCGTGCCCCCCTTGAAGCAGGGGGTGCGGGGGGCGGCAGCCCCCCGCTTCCGTCAGATGTACTTCAGGCCCTTTTCCTCAAGTCGCGGCCGCATCTTGTAGATGTCGAGCCCCAACTCGCCCGAGGCCAGCTTGACCCGCTTCGCTTCCTCGGCGTCAAGCCGCGCCTGCGCGGCCTTCGCCACCTCGGCCGCCTTCGCGCGCGGCACGATGACCACGCCGTCGTCATCGGCGATCACCACGTCGCCCGGGTTGACCAGCGCGCCGGCGCAGACCACCGGCACGTTGACCGAGCCCAGCGTTTCCTTCACCGTGCCCTGGGCCGAGACCGCGGTCGACCAGACGCCGAAGCCCATGCCGCGCAGGTCGCGCGTGTCCCGCACGCCCGCGTCGATGATCAGCGCCTTGCAGCCCCGCGCCATGGCCGAGGTCGCCAGGAGGTCGCCGAAATAGCCCATGTCGCAGGGCGAGGTGGGCGCCAGCACCATCACATCGCCCGCCTGCAATTGTTCGATCGCCACATGGATCATCCAATTGTCGCCGGGGGGCGCCGAGATGGTCACGGCCGAGCCGCAGATCGTCAGATCCTGCTGGATCGGGCGCATCTTGCAGCCCATGAGGCCCGTGCGCCCCTGCGCCTCGTGCACCGTGGCGACGCCCGCCTTGCCGAGGGCTTCGATGATCGCCTTCTCGGCGCGGTCGATGGTCTGGACGACGACTCCCATGGGTCAGCCTTTCTGTTCGGCACAAGGTTCGGCTCTGGGCCGGATCGTGAAGGGGCTCAGCCCCCGAAACAGGCGGGGGCACCGTCGGCCGGTGCCCCCGAGACCCCCCGGCGCGGGCTTGCAACCGCGCGGGGGAAACGGAGCCTCGGCTCTCAGAGTTCGTCCACCGTGCGCGGGAAGATCGACTCGAAACCCTCGGCGTATTTGCAATCGCGCCCGCCGGACATGCCGCCCGAGTTGCGCTTGAAATGGTTCGCCCGCTGCTGGGCCACGCGGGTGTAATAATCCCACAGATGCACCTGGCCGTTCATGTGCTCCATGGCGGCACGCTTTTTCTCCCAGACGGGCGTGATGTCCAGGAAGACCGAGGGCTTCCAGCCCATCTGCTCGGTCTGGTGCGGCTCGAACAGGTAGACCTGCGGCGCGCCCAGCACCTTCTCGCCCGGGTTGTGGCCCCAGGCCTGGGCGGTGGCGCGGCATTCCAGCACGATCTGCGTCGTGTTCATGTGGTCCGAGTTATAGGGGTCCCAGCGCGAATGCGACATCAGGAACGCGGGCTGCACGTCGCGCATGACCTGCACCAGCTTCATGCGGTCGTCGCGGGTGAAATCCATCGGGTAATCGCCGAGGTCGAATTCCACGAGGTCATGCACGCCCAGCACCTTGGCGGCGGCCTCGGCCTCGGTCTTGCGGATCGACTTCACCTCGTCGAGGGTCTTGCCCTCTTTCCACAGCTTCGCGCTCTCGCCGCGCTCGCCATAGGACAGGCACACCACGGTGACGTTGTAGCCCAACTCGGCATGCAGCGCGATCGCCCCGCCGCAGCGCCAGACGAAATCGGCCGCATGGGCGCTGACGATCAGCGCGGTCTTTTTCTTCTCGGTCATGGAAAGCTCCTCCAGATCTGGCCGCACTCTGCACATCCTCGGGGCCGGAAGTCCAATCGGAAAGCCGTGCGCCGGTATAAGAGAGTGCTATAGTCGCGCCGCGCAGAGCGGAAGGACACGGCCATGCAGACCCTGGCATTCATCGGATTTGGCGAGGCGGGACAAGCCTTTGCCGGCGCTCTTGCCCGGCCCGGTCGGGTCACGGGGTTCGATCTGAGGGACCGCAGGGCGGCGATGGCGGCGGCGGATGTCGAGGCCTCGGACCGCGCCATGGCGCTGGCCGGGGCGGGCGCGGCCTGGTGCCTCGTCACCGCCGACCAGGCCGAAGCCGCGGCCCGGGAATGTGCCGCGCATCTGGCGCCGGGCGCGTTCTGGTTCGACGGCAATTCCTGCTCGCCGGGGACGAAGGCGCGGGCGGCGGCGGTCATCGAAGCGGCGGGTGGGCGCTATGTCGATGTGGCGATCATGGCGCCGGTTTATCCGCTGCGCGCCGCCGTGCCGCTCCTCGTCGCGGGGCCCCATGCCGTGGCGGCCGAGGCAGCGCTGACCGCCCTCCGCATGCGGCCGGAGGTGGTGGGCGAGCAGGTCGGCCAGGCCTCGACGGTCAAGATGCTGCGCTCGGTGATGATCAAGGGGATCGAGGCGCTGACCGCCGAATGCCTGCTCGCCGCGCGACAGGCGGGGGTGGAGGGCCGGGTGCTGGCCTCGCTGCAGAAATCGGATCCCGGTTTCGACTGGACGGCGCGCTCGGCCTATAACCTCGAACGGATGGCCGCGCACGGGATCCGCCGTGCGGCCGAGATGCGCGAAGTGGCGCGGACCCTGAGGGAGCTGGAGTTGCCCGACAGGATGGCCGCGGCGACGGCGCTCTGGCAGGATCAGTTGGGCGCGCTTGGCGTGGCGATGGAGGAGGGGTTCGAACCCCGCGCCGACGCGCTGCTGGCGGCGCTCAGGGCCTGAACGCTGGCGCGCCCGGTTCGGGCCGGACGCCAGAAGGGCGTATTTGAGGCAGAATGAAGGGGACGCCGCCGCCCTTCATCTTTGGTCTCCAAATATCCTCGGGGGTTTCTCAAGGGGATGGAAAACCCCCTTGAGCGGGAGTGCGGGGGGCCCTATCCGGCCGCGCCACGGGCGCGGCGTTCGCGACTGAAACGCGCCTGGCGCGTTTCCGAGACGCCGCTCACCCCCGCCTTGGTCGCCCGAGGCACGAGGGCGACACCTCTCAGGCGACCATTGGCGCTTCGGCCTTGGCGATGTGGAGGTCCAGCTGCGCCGGGGCGGCGGCGAGGAAGTGGCGGGCTTCGGGCGTCCCGGCGATGCGGCAGGACAGCCAGGCCTGTACCGCCACCCAGCCCGCGCGCAGCACGCCGTCGGCCATCCAGGCCTGCCGCTCGCGGTCGGGCTCGGAGGCGGCGCGGGCGATGAAGGAGGCGAAATCCTCAATCACGGCAAGCGCTTCCGGGTGCGCCGCGCATTCCGCCCGGGCGCGGGTCAGGAAGACGCCGAGGCCCTTGCCGCCGTCGCCCAGCGTCTGGCGCAGGAAGAAATCCTGCCCCTGCATGCCGGTCGTGCCCTCGTAGATGGCGTAGACCCTCGCATCGCGCAGCGTCTGCTCCAGCGGGTAATCCTTAGTGAAGCCCGAGCCGCCCAGCACCAGGATCGACTTCGCCGCCGTGTCGAAGGCCAGTTCCGCGCCGAAATTCTTGATCAGCGGCAGCATCCAGGCGGTGAAGCGGGCCAGATCCTCGTCTTCGCCCGACAGGTCCGCCGCGCAGGCCGCTTCCAGCAGCGCAAGGCGATAGAGGTCGATGGCGCTTTTCATCTCGATCAGCTGGCGGCGCAGGTCGGGGTGGGTGATGATCGGAACCGGCGGCTCCTTGGGGTTGCCGCCCTGGCGGCGGTCCTGCGCGTGCTGTTCTGCCACATCGTAGCATTTCAGCGCTGCCCCCAACCCCTGGCAGGCGACCGACAGCCGCATGTGGCGGATCATCGAGAACATCTGCGGCAGGCCGCGCCCCTCCTCGCCGATCAGTCGGGCGGGCGCGTCCTCGAACCTCAGCGCGCAGGTGGGCGAGCCGTGCAGGCCCATCTTCTCCTCGATGCGTTCGCAGGTGACGCCCGGGCCGCGTTCGACCAGAAAGAGGGACAAGCCCCGCGTGCCGGGCGCGTCGCCGGTCCGGGCCAGCAGACAATGGCCGATGCGGTCGCGCAGATCATGGTCGCCGAAGCTGATCCAGATCTTCTGGCCGCTGACCTTCCAAGTACCGTCCGGTTGTGGCACGGCGCGGGTGCGGATCCGCCCCACGTCCGAACCTGCGCCGGGCTCCGAGATGCAGATCGTGGCCGAGCGTTGGCCGGCAGCCAGCGCCGGCACCCAATCGTCGCGGATCTCGGGCGCGGCCCAGTCGGTCAGCAGCAGCGCCGCCGAGCGGGTACTGACCACCGCCATGTTGAAGGCCGGGCAGGCGCGGTCGAACATCGGCCCGGTCGCGGCATAGAGCGCGAGCGGCATGCCCATCCCGCCGAGGTCTTCCGAGACCTCAAGCCCCATCCAGCCGCCCTCGGCCAGCGTGTCGAAGGCGGGGTGATAGGGCGCGGGGACCCGCACCCGGCCGTCAAGGTAGCGGGCGCCCTCGCGATCCGCGATCACGTCGAGCGGCGCCACGACCTCTTCGGCGACCTTCGCGGCTTCGGTCAGGATCGAGTCCAGCGTCTCGTCGTCCAGCGCGCCCCGGGCGCGGCTCCAGTTCGGGGTGCGCGAAAGGGCGTCGCGCATCGCCTCGGCGTCTTGGCGGTAGGTCACATCAGGCTCGGCAGGTAGAGGATGAAGGCGGGGAAGGCGATGGACAGGATCACCACCACCAGATCGGCCCCCAGGAACGGCACCACGCCCTTGAAGATCTGCGTCACCGTTGCGTATTGGCTGGCCACGTTTCGGATGACGAAGACGTTCATCCCCACCGGGGGCGTGATCATCCCGATCTCCAGCAGCTTGACCAGGAGGACGCCGAACCACACCAGGTCGATTCCCTCCATGCGGAAGATCGGCAGCAGCACCGGCAGGGTCACCATCATGGCGCCGAAGGGTTCCATGAACATGCCGAGGATCAGGTAGATGATCACGACGATGGCCATCAGCTGCCAATAGGGCAGGTCGGCCCCGGCAACGAAGTTGGACAGGAAACCGGACAGGCCGGTGAGCCCCAGGAAACGGGTGAACATCGCTGCGCCGACGCCGATGATGAAGAGCGAGGCCGAGGTCTGCAGCGTCTCGATCATCGAGATGCGGAAGATGCCCCAGGTCAGGCGTTTCGTCACCACACCGATGACGAGCGATCCCAACGCGCCGACGGCGCCGGCTTCGGTGGCGGTGAACGTGCCGGTGAAGAGGCCGCCGAAGACGATCCCCATCAGCAGAAGCACCGGCCAGATGTTGAGCAGCGCCTTCCGGGTGTCCAGCCCCTCGGCATCCAGCGGCCGGGGCGGTGCGATGTCGGGCCTGAGCCAGCAGGTCAAGAGCACGATCACCGAATAGGAGATGGCGGTGACGATGCCGATGGTGATGCCGCCGACGAAGACCTTGGTGATCGAGGTCTCGGCGAAGACGCCGTAGACGATCATCAGGATCGAGGGCGGGATCAGCGCGCCGATGGTGCCGCCCGCGGCGATCGAGCCCGAGGCGAAGCTGGGCGAATAGCCCGAGCGGACCATTTCCGGGATGGCGATCCGGCCCATGGCGGCGGCGGTGGCGAGGGACGAGCCGCAGACCGCGGCGAAGCCCGAACAGGCGAAGATGGACGAGATGGCCAGCGCGCCGGGCACCCGGCGCAACACGGCTTTCGCGGCTTCGAACAGTCCGGCGGTCAGGCCCGCATGGTAGCTCACGAAGCCCATCAGCAGGAACATCGGCACGGCCGAGAGGGTCCAGTTGGCGATGAACGAGAAGGGCGTGTTCGAGACGATGCCGATGGCGGGCGTCAGCCCCAGCATCCAGGCCACGCCCCCGAACGAGACGCCGATCAGGCCGATTGCCACGGGCACCCGCAGGGCCAGCAGCACGAAAAGGACGGCGACGCCCATGAAACCGACGGTGATGCTCATACGCGCGGATCCTTGAGGGGCGAAACGAGACGGATGAAGGTGACCAGCGCGGCCAGGCCGAAGCCCAGGGGCGGGATCCAGTAGGCAGGCCAGGTCAGCACGCGGACGTTATTGGCCATCAGGAAGCTGCCGGTCGCGGAATTGCGGATGGCGACCTGCCAGGTGACATAGGCCAGCACGCCATAGACGATCATCGAGATCAGCGAGACGATGCGGTCGGAGAGGCGCTTGACGAAGGGGCTCATGAAGCCCTCCAGCACCTCGACCTGCACCATGCCGCCGGATTTCTCGACCCAGGCGAGCGGGATGAAGGCGAGCGCGACCATGTAGTAATTCGTCACCACCTCGAAGGTGGCGGGGATCGGGCGGTTGGTGAGGTTGCGCAGGGTGATGTCGGCGGCGACATGCAACATGAGGGCGATGGTGGCGATCGCTCCCAGCAGCGCGAGCAGCGACAGTGCCGCGTCCTCGATCCGTTCCAGACGGTTCATCGGAAGCTCCGGTTGCCTTGCGGGCCAAGCAGGACAGGAAACCGCCGGGCCCGGAAGGGGCCCGGCGGTCGGGGATCACTGGCCGTAGGTGGCGTAATCGACGTTCGCCCAGACCGCGTCATAGACGCGCTGCGCCATCTGCACGGGGTCGTTGTCGACCTCGATGGCCACGGCTTCCCACTGGGCATAAAGCTCCTGGAAGCGGGCGATGCGATCGGCGGCATCGGCGATGCCGAAACGCTCCTGGGCGATGGTCGCGGCGGTCGCGGCCTCGGTCGCGACGAACTCCTGCACGGCGGCGATGAATTCGTCATCGGCCTGATAGAGCTCGATCCCGGCGGCGCGCGCGGCTTCTTCCGCCTCGGCCGGCATGGTGTGGCCCCAGCGGTTGGTGAAGTCGGCGTTGGCGCGGTTCGCGGCGCGGGCCATGGCGGCGCGGTCCTCGACCGAGAGTTCCGACCAGGTCTGGCCCGAGGTCATGAAGTTCGAGGTCGCCTGATAAAGGCCCAGCGGCAGGAAGGTGACGTGACGGATCACATCGACCAGCCGGAACGAGATCAGGTCGGCGATCGAGGCCATCGAGCCGTCGACCACGCCCTGGCTCACCGCCTCGAAGGTGTCGTTGACCGAGATCTGCGCGGGCACGGCGCCGAAATGCTCGGCGAAGCGGGCCCAGGGGCTGCCGCCCGAGCGCAGGCGCAGGCCTTGCAGGTCCTCGACCGAATGCACCGGACGGGTCGAGAGGATCTCGTAGACGTCGGACGCGCCCGAACCCAGATAGACGAAGCCGAAATCATGCAGTTCTTGCAGGCAGGGCTCGCATTCGACGATCCACTGGGTCATCGCCGCGGCGGCAGCCTGGCTGTTGCCCGAGGTGAGCGACAGCTCGCCCGCCAGCGACATATGCGGCAGTTCGGCCGGGAAGTAGAGGGGCAGGAAGTTGCCGACCTCGGCCACCTGGCTTTGCAGCGCGTCCTTCATCTGGCCCAGGTTCACCACTTCCGGGCCGAGCATCGTGGTGCCGAGGCGGCCTTCCGATTCCTCGGGCAGGTATTGCGCGAAGTTGGTGTAGAGGACGCCGTTCGCGGGGTGCGCGGGCGGTGCGGCCGGGGCGATGCGAAGGACGCGGTCCTGCGCGGCGGCGCTGAAGGCGAGGACCGACGCGGCCAGCGTCAGCCCGGCAAGTTTCGTGAGTTTCATCATTGGTCTCCTCCCAAGGACGCCCGATTGCTCAGAGGTTCAGCAACCTCTTCGCGTTTTCTTTCAGGATGAGGGGGCGCACCTCGTCCCGAAAATCGGCTTTCTCGAAATCGGCGAGCCACCGGTCGGGGGTGATGGCCGGCCAGTCCGATCCGAACAGCATCTTCTTGCGCAACATGGTGTTGGCGTATTGCAGCAGGATCGGCGGGAAATACTTCGGCGACCAGCCCGACAGGTCGATGTAGACGTTGGGCTTGTGCGTCGCGACCGAGAGCGCTTCCTCCTGCCAGGGGAAGGAGGGATGCGCGAGGATGATCTTCAGGTCGGGGAAATCAACCGCCACATCGTCCAGATACATCGGGTTCGAGAACTTGAGCCGCATCCCCATGCCGCCCCGCATCCCCGAGCCGACGCCGGTCTGGCCGGTGTGGAAGAGGGCGATGGCGCCTTCGTCCTGGATCGCCTCATAAAGCTCATAGGCCATGCGGTCATTGGGGTAGAAGCCCTGCATGGTCGGATGGAACTTGAAGCCCTTCACGCCGAAGTCGCGCACCAGCCGCCGCGCCTCGCGCACGCCGACCTTGCCCTTCCAGGGGTCGATCGAGGCGAAGGGGATCAGGATGTCGTCGTTCTCGGCACAGATCTGGGCGACTTCCTCGTTGTGGTAGCGCCGGAAGCCCGTCTCGCGCTCGGCATCGACCGGGAAGATCACCGCGGCGATGCGACGCTCGCGGTAATAGGCGGCGGTATCCTGCACGGTTGGCAGCATGCCCTCGGCGCCGGCCGGGTTCTTGAAATAGGCAGCCATGCCGGACTGGAACTCGTTATAGCCATCATCCCGGCACGAGTCGCAGGGCTCCTCGGCATGGGTGTGGATGTCGATGGCGATGATATCGTCGAGATTCAGGGGCATTCGGGACCCTCGTTGAAGGACAGTTTCTTGAGCAGCGCCAGAAGCGCTGCGTTCTCGGCATCGGTCAGCCCGATGCGTTCGGCGCGGTGGACCGACAGGAAGCGCTTGTGGTGCCGGTCGACATGGGCCTGGCCCGCCTGCGTCAGCTCCAGCCGGACCGAGCGGCGGTCCTCGGGCGGGACGGTGCGCTTGAGGTGCCCCGCGCGGACCAGTCGCTGCACCAGCTTGGTCATATGCGCGGGCTTGATGTTCAGCCTACGGGCCAGCGAGCCCTGTTTCAGCCCGGGGTTCATGCCCACGACCTGAAGCACCGTGTATTCGCCGGGCCGGACATCGGTCCCGGCGAAATCGCGGAAGAACTGGTCGTAGGCGCGGGTCTGGGTCATGCGCAGCATGAAGCCGACCGACTCGTTCAACGCGCCCAGTTCGACCGTATCGTCGTCTGCGGTGGTGAAGGGCGCGTTCATCGCCTCACCCGTTCGGGTTGGTGACCTTGCCTGCCTTTTTCGACAGGAAGGCATTCAGCCGCGCTTCCGCCTCGGGCGAGGTTGCCGTGAACGAGGCGATGAAACTTTCGACAAACAGACCGTCGTCCGAGCCCATGTCGGCGATCCGCGGCAGGGCGTGGATGATCGCATAGGTCGAGATTTCGGCATTGGTGGCAGCATGCTTGGCCAGTTCGATGGCCTTGGCCAGCGCCTCGCCCGCATCGACCACGTAATTGGCGATGCCCCAGCGCTCGGCGGTGTCGGCATCGACCGAGCGGCCGGTGAGCATCAGGTCGGTCATCCGCGAAACGCCCATCAGCCGGGCCGAGCGCACCGAGGCACCGCCGCCGACGAAGATCCCGCGCTGGCCTTCGGGCAGGGCGAAGAACGCCGTCCGGTCCGCCACGCGCACATGCACCGACGAGGCCAACTCCAGCCCGCCGCCCACCACCGCGCCGTGCAGCGCCGCGAACCACGGCAGCTTGCCGCGCTGGATGCGGGCGAAGACCTCGTGCCAGCGCCGCGAGCCGTGCACGCCTTCGAACGGGGTCTTCTTGACGTGTTCGGCCAGATCGAGCCCGGCGCAGAAATGCGGGCCGTGGCCGTGGATCACGGCGGCCTTGGCGCGCGCCTCGACCTCGGTGATCACGTCGTTCAGTTCTTCGATGAACGCATCCGAAATCGCGTTGCGCTTCTGCGGACGATTCAAGCCCACAACGGCGACATCGCCGTTATACTCAAGAGTGAGGTAATCCATGTCGTGCCCTGTCGCCCTGACGTGTCTGTGGTGGCGAACCGCTCCCCCCGGGCCGATTCCCGAGGAAGTATCCGCGCAAAAAGTATCCGTGTAAACAAACATTCGCTATCCGGGGAAATTGTATCCATGTAAACTTTCTCTCGGGAGGAAGGCATCATGACAGAATCACCCTTGCGCGCCGTCAGGCTGTGGGAACCCGATATCGACTGGGAGCGCCGGGACGACGGTTCGATCCTGGTCTGGCAGAACGGCAAGCTGGGCGCGTATCCGCCCCGCATCTCGGACCGGATTCACCATTGGGCCGAACAGGCGCCCGACCGCACCTGGATGGCCGAACGCGGCCCCTCGGGCGAATGGGAGCGGGTGAGCTATGCCGAGATGCTGGCGCGCGTGCGGTCCATCGGCCAGGCGCTGCTGGCCATGGGGCTTTCGACCGAACGGCCGCTGATCATCCTGTCCGCCAATTCCGTTGCCCATGCGCTGATGGCGCTGGGTGCGCAATATGTCGGCATCCCCTCGGCCGCCATCGCCCCCGCCTATTCGCTGGTCGCGGGCGAGTTCGGCAAGCTGATCTCGATCCGCGAGCAGATCACGCCCGGCGCCGTCTTCGTCGAGGATAGCGGCCCCTTCGCCCGCGCCGTGGGCGAGGTTTTCGGCGACCTGCCTTTGCTGGGCGTCCGGGGCGAGGGGCTGGCCATCGACTGGGCGGCGCTCAACGCGACCCCCGTCACCCCGGCGGTCGACAAGGCCAATGCCGCGACCGGGCTCGATACGGTGGCGAAATTCCTCTTCACCTCGGGCACCACGGGCAGCCCCAAGGCGGTGATCACCACCCAGCGGATGCTCTGCGCCAATATGGAGCAGGTGGTCGATTGCTACGCCTTCCTCAGGGACGAACCGCCGGTGATCCTGGACTGGGCGCCCTGGAACCACGTCGCGGCCGGGAATCTGGTCTTCAACGCGGCGATCTGGAACGGCGGCACCTTCTATATCGACGGCGGCCGACCGACGCCGCAGATGATGGCCGAGACGATCCGCAACCTGCGCGAGGTCGGCACCAACTGGTATTTCAACGTGCCCTTCGGTTATGAGATGCTGGTCGAGGCGATGGACGAGGATCCCGAACTCGCCCGCGCCTTCTTCTCGAAGCTGAAGTTCAAGTATTACGCGGGTGCCGCCATGGCGGGCCATACCTGGGCGGCGCTGGAGCGGCTGGCGCAGCAGGCCACCGGCGAGCGGATCCAGCTTGGCACCGGCCTCGGCTCGACCGAGACGGCGCCCTTCGCGCTGTTCAACACCGATCCCGACGCGGCGCCCGGCAATCTCGGCGTGCCGGCGAAGGAGATCCTGCTGAAACTGGTGCCCGCCGAGGGCAAATGGGAGGCCCGCGTCAAGGGCCCGAACGTGACGCCCGGCTATTGGCGCAACCCCAAGCTCACCGCCGAAGCCTTCGACGACGAAGGCTTCTATTGCCTGGGCGACGCCCTGCGTTTCGCCGATCCCGAGGATCCGTCGAAAGGCTTCTTCTTCGACGGGCGGGTGGCCGAGAACTTCAAACTCTCGACCGGGACCTGGGTGGGGGTCGGCGCCCTGCGCGCGAAACTGACCGACGCGCTGGGCGGCTATGCCCGCGACGCGGTGATCGTGGGCGAGGGTGAGGATTGGCTGGGGGCGCTGCTGGTGCCGTTCCGCCCGGCCATCGAGAAGCTGGTGCCGGGCGGCGAGGCGATGGGCGATGCCGATCTCTTCAGCCATCCCGCCTTGCGCGCGGAACTGGCCCGGCGTCTTGCGGCCTATAACGCGACCGCCACCGGCTCGTCCCTGCGCGTGCCGCGGGTCATGATGATGGTGGAGCCGCTCAGCATCGACCGGGGCGAGGTCACGGACAAGGGCTCGGTCAACCAGCGGGCGGTCCGCGCGCATCGGGGCGATCTGGTGGCGGCGATCTACGCGGGCGATGCGCGGGTCATCGAAAGCGGAAAGGAATAGGCGATGCAGATCGAGGGAACGTCCGCGCTGGTCACCGGCGGGGGCTCGGGACTGGGCGAGGCGACGGCGCGGATGCTGGCCGAGCGGGGGGCGAAAGTCTGCGTGCTGGACCGCGAGGCCGACAAGGGCAGGGCGGTGGCCGAGGCCATCGGCGGCGTGACCTTTGCCGGCGACGTGACCGCCGAGGGCGATGTGACCGCGGCGCTGGACGCGGCGACGGCGGCGCATGGGGTGCCGCGGATCGTCGTGAACTGCGCCGGGATCGGCACCGCGGGCCGGGTCCTGGGCCGCGACGGCCCGCTGCCGCTGGAGGTTTTCCAGCGCACGATCACCGTGAACCTCGTGGGCAGCTTCAACGTGCTGCGTCTTGCTTCGGCGCGGATGGCCACGGCCGAGCCGCTGCAGGATGGCGAGCGCGGCGTGGTGATCAACACCGCCTCGGTCGCGGCCTGGGACGGGCAGATCGGCCAGGCCGCCTATGCCGCATCGAAGGGCGGTATCGTGGCCATGTCGCTGCCCATCGCCCGCGAACTGGCCAGGGTGGGCGTCCGGGTCAACGTGATCGCGCCGGGGATCTTCCTGACGCCCTTGCTCTACACCCTGCCCGAGGAGGCGCAGAAGGCGCTCGCCGCCGATATTCCCTTCCCGCAGCGGCTGGGCGATCCGGCGGAATTCGCGGATGCCGTCTGCTTCATGGCCACCAACCGCTACGTCAACGGCGAATGCCTGCGGCTGGACGGCTCGGTCCGGCTGAAGGCGAAGTAACCTTGCCGCGCCGTCGCGCGGGTTGAGAGACCCGGGAGGGTTTTCCACCCTCCCGGACCCACCCCGAGGATATTTTGAGAACAAAGATGCGCGGTTAAGAGATCCTTAACGCCCCATCTTCGTTCTTCAAATATCCTCGGGGGTGAATTCGGCGCAGCCGAAGAGGGGGCAGAAGGCCCCCTCTCTCCCTCACCGCACGCGCGCTGGAAAGGGTTTGCGGTGTCTTCGGGAATGTATACATTCACTGTATACACCGGGGGGAACCATGGCCGAATCCAAATCCGTCAACCTGACCAAGCGCGCCACCTATGAGCTGCGTCAGCGGATCATCCACGGCGGATTGCCCGGCGGCACCCGGCTTTACGAGGTGGCGCTGAGCGAGGATCTGCAGATTTCCCGCACCCCGGTGCGCGAGGCCATGTCGCGGCTGGCCGAGGAGGGACTTCTGGAACGCGCGCCCGGCGGTGGGTTCCAGGTGCGCAGCTTCACCCTGCGCGACGTCACCGATGCCATCGAACTCCGGGGCGTGCTGGAAGGCACCGCCGCCCGCCTTGCCGCCGAACAGGGGGCAGAGCCGCGCGCGCTGGCCGAGATCGGCACGATCCTCGACCGGCTGGACGCCTGTTTCGCCACCGGCACCGTGGGCGCCATCGATTTCGACGGCTACAGCGAGCTGAACGCGCAATTTCATACCCGGCTGGCGGAACTCTGCCAGAGCCCGGTGATCCTGCGCGAGCTGGAGCGGGTGAAATCCCTGCCCTTCGCCTCGCCCTCGGCTTTCGTGCTGGGCTCGAACGAAAACGCGCGCTCGTATCATTCGCTGGTCGTGGCGCAGGTGCAGCACCGGGCCATGGTGCAGGCCATCGAGCGGCGCGAGGGCGCGCGGGCCGAGGCCATCGCCCGCGAACATGCCCGCATCGCCCGGGCCAATCTGGAATCGACCTTTGTCACCGATGCACAGACCCCTGAGGCGATGCCCGGGATCGCCCTGATCGTGCGCGAGGGGCGTTCGGCTTGATGCATACAAATTGATGCCGATCCGGCGCCGATCGGTCGAATCCGCTTGCAATGGGGGCCTCCTCTGAGCAATGTGTATACATTCTTGCCTTGGGAGGAGAATCGAGATGGCTGCTACCAGCCTTGAAGCCCTGATCGCGGAGAAGGGCGGCAATCCCGTCCAGATGCTGCGCAACTCGAAGATCGGCATGTATGTCTATCCGGTCGTCGCGCCCGAATTCTCGAACTGGCGTGTCGAGCAGGAAGCCTGGCGCAACAGCGCCGTGCTGTTCGACCAGTCGCACCACATGGACGAGGTCATCGTCGAAGGCCCGCAGGCCACCGAATTCCTCGCCTATCACGGCATCAACGCCTTCGGGAACTTCGGCCTGAACCGCGCCAAGCACTACGTGCCCGTGACCCCCGCCGGCCATGTCATCGGCGACCACATCATTTTCCGCGAGCGCGAGGACAAGTACATCCTCGTCGGCCGCGCCCCGACCTCGAACTGGCTGATGTTCGCTGCCGCCTATGGCAAGTGGAACGTGCGTCTGCGCTATGACCCGCGCAGCCCCAGCCGCCCGGAAGGCGAGCGCGTCCTGCGCGAGCATTACCGCTTCCAGATCCAGGGCCCCGACGCCAACGCCATCTTCGAGAAGATGAACGGCGGCCCGATCCCGGACATCAAGTTCTTCCACGTCGATTGGATCAACATCGGCTCGAAGAAGGTGCAGGCGCTGCGTCACGGCATGTCCGGCGCGCCGGGTCTGGAGATCTGGGGTCCCTACAAGGACAAGGATTACATCCACTCGACCATCCTGCAGGCCGCCCGCGACGCCGGCGTCAACCTGGTCCAGTGCGGCAGCCGCGCCTATTCGACCAACACGCTGGAATCGGGCTGGATCCCCTCGCCGCTGCCCGGCATCTACACCGGCGACGGCATGACCAAGGCGTTCCGCGAATGGCTGGGCACCGACATGTACGAAGCGGCGGGCGCCATCGGCGGCTCGTTCGTCTCGGACAATATCGAGGATTACTACGTCAACCCGTTCGAACTGGGCTATGACTTCTACATCGGCTGGAAGAAAGACGATTTCGTCGGCAAGGCCGCGCTGGAGAAGATCAAGGCCGAGGGTCCGAAGCGCAAGAAGGTCACGTTCGAATGGAACCGTGACGACGTGCTGAAGGTCATCGCCTCGTCCTTCGAACAGGGCACGCCCTACAAGTGGATCGACTTCCCGCAGCCGAACTATGCCTCGTCCTCGGCCGACATGGTCCTCAACGAGGCCGGCAAGATGGTCGGCATGTCGATGTTCAACGGCTATTCGTTCAACGAGCGCTGCCTGCTGAGCCTGGGTGTGGTCTCGACCGACGTGCAGATCGGCGACGTTCTGACCCTGAAATGGGGCGAGCCCGAGCCGACCGGCAAGACCTCGACCGAGACGCACAAACAGGCGGATATCCGGGTCCGCGTGTCGCCGACGCCCTATTCGTCGGAAGCGCGCACCAATTACGCCGACAGCTGGCGGACCCGCAGCTAAGACCGGCAGGGACGGCGGCGGGGGAACCCGCCGCCGTTTCCGCTTCGGATGGCGTTCTGCGCCGTCCTGGCCGCATCGGGCGGGCGCGCTGCCGGGAAGGCAGCTATAGCCCGGTCTTATGCCCGGTGCCGCGAAAACGATTTTGTCGCGCGCCGTTTCCGGTGATAGTGGCGCGGACGCACGTCGAACCGGGGCATGAAGGCCCCGAACCTGGGAGGAACTGCCATGCTTGACTTCACCACCCTGCGCACCGCGGGTGCGGCGCTGGCCGCTGCCGCCGTTCTGGCCGCTCCGGCTGCTGCCACGACCCTGCGCCTGGCCCATTGGGTGCCGCCGCAGCACACGCTGACCGCTTCGACCATCGAACCGCTGCAGGCCGCCGTGGCCGATGCCGGCGTCGAAATCCAGGTCTATCCGGGCGGCGAACTGGGTGCCGGCCCCCTGGAGCAATATGTCCGCGCCGTGACCGGCGTGGCCGATATCGTCTGGGGGCTTCAGGGCTATACCTCGTCGCAATTCCCGCGCACCATGATCTCGGAACTGCCGGGCGCGCTGCCCGAGGGCATGACCGGCTACGACATGCTGTGGAACGCCCAGGAAGCCGGCCTTCTGGACGGCGAATTCCCGGGCACCCGGCCGCTGGCGCTGTGGCTGTCGGAGCCCAACGTCTTCATCATGCGCGACCATGACATCCGCACCCCGGCCGATATCGCCGGGCTGAAGATCCGCGTCTCGGGCTCGGCCGCCGCCGCCGCGGTCGAGGCGCTGGGCGCGACGCCGGTGCAGATGCCCGCGGGCGAGATCTACAACGCGCTGCAAACCGGCCTGATCGACGGCGTGATCACCGGCGCCTCGGCGATCGGCGATTTCCGTCTGGACGAGGTGGCGAACAGCTACACGCTGGGCGCGCCGCTGGGCCGCATCTCGTTCTACCTGGTCATGAACCAGGGGGCCTATGACGGGCTTTCGGATGACGAGCGCGCCGCGCTCGACGCCATCGCCGGCCGTCCGCTGTCGCAATCGGCCGAGGAAGGCTGGAACGCCCGCGCCCAGCAGGTCATCGACCAGATCACGGCCGCCGGTGACAACACCGTCTACACGCTGACCCCGGAAGAGGCCGAGGCCTTTGCCGCGCTGACCCTGCCGGTCCGCGATGCGGTCGTCGGCACCGTCGATGGCGGCGCCGAGGTCCTGAGCGTGATGCAGGGCCAGTAAGTGCTTCGCACGCTTGACACTTTCGCGGGCAGGGTCATCGCCCTGTCCGCGATCCTCGGCACGCTGGGGCTGATCGGCGAAGTCGTCGTGATCCTCGTCGATGTGGCCGGGCGCTATTTCGGCTCGCCCCTGAGGGGCGCCCAGGATCTGACGCAGATGGGGATGGTGGTCCTCGTCTTCGGCGGCATGGCGCTCTGCGACCGGCAGGGCGGGCATATCGCCGTCGATCTGTTCGAACGCAAGATGCCCGACTGGATGATCCGCCTGACCGACCTGCTGGGCGCGATCGCCGGGGCGCTGATCTTTGCCGGTATCGCCTGGCAGATGTGGAAATCCGCCGCCATCAGCCAGATGCTGAACCTTGCCACCAATATCATCTACCTGCCGAAGGCCTGGTTCCAGTATTACATCGTTGTCTGCTGCATCATCACTGCCGTCGGGATGCTGCTGCGCGTGGTGTCGCTGCTGTTGGGCGGGCCGATCCGGCGCTCGGAAGGTCACCAGTCATGAGCGAACTCGCCATTGGCATCATCGGCATGGCGAGCCTCTTCGTCCTGCTGGGTTTCCGCATTCCCGTGGCCTTTGCCATGTTCGTGGTGGGCTTCCTGGGCATCGCCGCGATGCGCGGCTTCAACGTCGCGTTGAATTACCTCGCCTCGGAACCTTTCACGCTGGGCGCCTCGGCCGAGTTGGTCGTCGTGCCGCTCTTCATCCTGATGGGCAACGTCGCAACCGAGACCGGCATGAGCCGCAGGCTCTATGACGCGGCCTATGCCATCATCGGCTCGGTGCGGGGCGGTCTTGCCTCGGCCACGATCATCGGCTGCGGCGGCTTTGCCGCGCTCTCGGGCTCGTCGGTCGCCTCGGCGCTGACCATGGGCCGCGTCTCGCTGGGCGAGATGGAGCGCTTTGGCTACGACAACCGCCTGTCCACCGGCTCGGTCGCGGCAGGGGGCACGCTGGGCATCCTGATCCCGCCCTCGACGGGCTTCGTCATCTACGCGATCCTGACGCAGGAATCGATCGGCCGGCTCTTCCTGGCGGGCGTGCTGCCGGGCCTTCTGCTGCTGGCGATGTTCGTCCTGACCATCATCCTTATGTGCTGGATCTGGCCCGAGATGGGCCCCGCCGGTCCCCGCACCACCCTGACCGAAAAGATGCGCGCCATGGTCGGTGCGGTGCCGATCCTGTCGGTGATCGTCATCACCATTGGCGGCATCTACACTGGGATCTTCTCGCCGACCGAGGCTTCGGCCGTTGGCGCGGGCCTCATCATCGCCATTGGCCTGATCAGCCGTACACTGACGCTCAGGGCCTTCTGGGCCGCCGCCAAATCCTCGGTCGTGACCACGGCGACGGTGATGCTGATCCTGATCGCCGCGCATATGATCATCCCCTTCCTGGCGCTGACCCATATCCCGCAGCAGCTGGGCGGGTTCCTGTCGGGCCTCGACGTGCCGCCGCTGGTGGTGCTGGGGCTGATCCTGTTCTGCTACCTGATCCTGGGCTGCTTCCTGGAAGGCTTCGCCATGCTGGTGCTGACGATGCCGATCTTCTTTCCGGTGATCCAGCAACTGGGCCTCGACCCGATCTGGTTCGGCGTCCTCGTGGTGCTGACGCTGGAAATGGGGCTGATCTCGCCGCCTGTGGGGGTCAACGTCTTCATCGTCAAGTCGCTGGTGCCGCATGTCACCCTGGGGACGATCTTCCGCGGCGTCGTGCCGTTCTGGATCGCCATGATGGTGACGCTGGGGCTGCTGGTGGCCTTCCCGCAGATCGCCCTCTACCTGCCCAATACGATGATCAACTGATGACGATCCTGCTGATACCCGGCCTCCTGTGCGATTCCTATTGCTGGGGGCCGGTCCTTTCCCGACTGCCCGATGCCCGCGTTGCCGACCTGTCCAGTCAGGACAGCATCACCCGGATGGCAAAGGACCTGCTGGACCTCAACCCCGGCCTGTTGCGCGTCGCCGGGCATTCCATGGGCGCCCGTGTCGCCATCGAGATGTCCCGCCTCGCGCCCGAGCGGATCGCGCGGCTGGCGCTGCTGGATACCGGCATCCACCCGCTGAAACCCGGCGAGCCCGAGAGCCGGGCCGAGATCGTCCGCTATGCTTATGACCACGGGATGCAAGCCCTGGCAGCGCGCTGGTTGCCGCCCATGGTCTGGGAAGGGAACCAGAGCAACGCGCAGCTGATGGCCGACCTCACCGCCATGGTGCTGCGCATGGATCCCGACCTGCACGCGCGTCAGATCAAGGCGCTGGTCGACCGGCCGGATGCCGAGGCGGGGCTGGCGCGGGTCGCCTGTCCGGTGCTTCTGATGGTCGGCCGTCAGGACCAATGGTCGCCGGTGTCCCAGCATGAGGACATGCAGCGCCTCGTCCCCGGCGCGCGGCTGGAGATCATCGAGAACGCCGGCCATTTCGCCCCGGTCGAGCAGCCCAAGGCTGTCGCCGACCTTCTGGTCCCCTTCCTGTCGGAGTAACCCCATGTTCTTCCTGATGGAATGCCTGCACAACGACGGCGTGGCCGACGCCCGCGACCGCCTGCGCCCGGTGCATCGCGACTGGGTGAAATCGGGGGGCGACGGCCTCGCTTCGGTGCTGATCGGCTCGGCGCTCTGGGCCGATGATGGTACGGCCATCGGCCATTGGGGCATCCTGGAGGCCGACACGCCGGAACTGGCGCGCGCCTTCGCCCAGGGCGATCCCTTCGCCCGCGAGGGCGTGGTGCGCGAGGTCACGGTCACGCGGCTGGCCGACACCTTCATGGCCGACCGGGTGAGCCCCCGGATGACCCTCTAGACCAGCCCGAGCGCCGCGATATGTCGCCTGAGACACGCCACGAAGACATCGACCGCCGCCGGGTTGGGCGTGTCGGCGCGGCGGGTCAGGCCGATGGGCACCCGGGGATCGGGCAAGGCGACATCGAGGCGTTTGAGATCGGGATTGAGGCGCGCCAGACGTTCGCGGTTGTAGCACAGCATCGCCACCGACCCGCTGCCCAGCGCCATCTGCTCGGCATTGGCGAAGGAGAAAATCTCGACCGACTGGGTTTGCGGCGGGCGGGGGGCCTCCAGAAAGAAGGCCTCGAAATAGCGCCGGACAGGGGTGCCGTGCGGGGCCACGCTCCAGTTCAGCGCGGCCAGCGCCTCCAGCGTCCGGGGGCAGTCATGACAGGGATGATCGCGGCGCGCGATCATCACATATTCCTCGTCATAGAGCCATTCCTCGGTCAGGCCGGGCGGCGCCGGATCGCGCAGCGTGCCCATGATGAGGTCGATCTCGCCCCGTTGGAGCGCGTCGACCAGCATGGAATAGCCGCCCGGGACCGCGACCAGCCGCAGCCGCGGATGGTCGCGCGTCAGCTCGGCGAAGGCCTCGACCACCAGATTTTGCCCGGAGAACGGCAGCATCCCGACCGCGACGCGCCCGCCGAGGCCTGTGGTGCTGCTGTCCAGAAGCCCGGGGATGGCGGCCAGTTCCTGCGCCACCGCGTCCCAGAGGAACGCCAGATCCCGCGCCACCGGCAGGGCCTGCAACCCGTCGCGGCGCCGGGCGAAGAGCGGCTGTCCGGCATAGCCCGCGACCTCGCCCAGGGCCTGGCTGACGGCGGGCTGCCGCATCCCCAGCGCCTGCGCCGCGGCCGAGGCGCTGCCGGCCCGGACGCAGGCCGAGACGGCGCGCAGATGCCGCCAGCGGGCCAGCACCGCCAGCCGCGCCGGGGGATGGGCGGCGTCGAAGGCCTCGATCCGGTTCAGCACCCGCTGGCATTGCCGCGCCACGACATCGCCCGCGGCGGTCGTGTCGGTCCCCGACCAGCCGCGCTGAAAGAGCGTGACGCCCAGCCGCTCCTCGGCGGCGCGGACATGGCGCGAGAGGGCCGATTGGCTGAGGTTCAGCGTCTCGGCGGCCTCGGCCGTACGGCGGTGTTCGGCCAGCGCCCGGACGGCGCGGATCTCGGCCGCGGAAAGGGGCAGGGGCGGACTCATCACCCGGATATAAGCAAAGTGACGGGTGATATTCAAATCGAACATAAGCGGGCTGGCGCGCGCCCTGCTATGGACGGATCACAGGTTTCGCAAGGGAGGATTCCGTGACCGTCACATCGCTCACCGACAAGCTCAAGGCCGAGGGCAACCCGGCCCGCATGATGTACAACGCCCCGACCGGGCGCTACGCGTTTCCCATCGCCTCGGAATTCACCCATTGGGCCGAGGAACAGCGCGCCTGGCGCGAGGGCGTGGCGCTGATGGACCAGTCGTTCCACATGACCGACCTCTATGTGTCGGGGCCCGATACGATCAAGCTGCTGGAACATCTCGCCGTCAACAGCTTCAAGGGCTTCGGCCGCAACAAGGCCAAGCAGATCGTCTGCTGCAACGAGGACGGCTACCTGATCGGCGATTGCATCGTCTTCGGGCTGGAGGATGATGCGGTCGACATCGTCGGCCGGCCGCCGGTGCCGAACTGGGTGCAGTTCCACGCCGAGACCGGCGATTGGGACGTGAAAATCGTCCGCGACCAGCGCAGCCTGGACGATCCCGACAAGCCGCGCCTGACCTACCGGTATGAGATCCAGGGACCGAAGGCGCTGGACCTCTTGAACTCGGTCAACGAGGGCGGGCCGCTGATCACCAAGTTCTTCAACATGGGCGAGATCACCATCGCCGGTTGCGTCGCCCGCACCCTGTCTCACGGCATGGGCGGCTCGCAGGGGCTGGAGATCTTCGGCCCGGCGGCGGATGGCCCCAAGGTGAAGGCGGCGCTCCTGAAAGCCGGTGAGGCCTTCGGGCTGCGGCAGGTGGGATCCCGCGCCTATGCCTCGGCCGCGGCGGAATCGGGCTGGGTGCCCTCGCCCCTGCCGGCGATCTACACGGGAGAAGGCACGCGCGCCTATCGCGGCTGGTTGCCTGCGAACGGCTTCGAGGGGATGAGCACCATCGGCGGCAGCTTCGTCTCGGACCGGGTCGAGGATTACTATTTCACCCCCTGGGATCTGGATTACGGCCGGGTGGTGAAATTCGACCACGAGTTCATCGGCCGCAAGGCGCTGGAAGCCATGGCGCCGGGGCCGCACCGGCAGAAGGTGACGCTGGTCTGGAACCCCGACGATGTGGCCGAGCTGTTCCGCGGTCTGCAAGATGCCGAGGGGCTGGCGCCCAAGATCATGGAAATGCCCGCGGCGCATTACGCGGCCCATCCCTATGACCGGGTGGAAAAGGACGGCGCCCTGGTCGGCGTCTCGATCACGCCGATCTATTCGGCCAATGAACGCGCCTTCCTGTCGCTGGCCATTGTCGCGCCCGAACAGGCGGTGACCGGGACCGAATTGTCCGTGGTCTGGGGCGAACCCGATGGCGGCAGCCGCAAGCCGGCGGTGGAACGCCACCGGCAGGTGACCCTGCGCGCCACGGTCCACCCCTGGCCCATTCACGAGGCCTCGCGCCTCACCTACCGAAACCAGAGCTGAGGAGATCTGAGATGGCCCTGTTCAACCTGCGCCCCACCAAGGGGACTGCACCCAAGTCCGACGCGCTGGCCGCGCTTCTGGACGGGGCCTCCATCGAGGTGATGCCCCGCACCGCCGCCAAGATCGACAGCTTCGCCGAGATCCTGCCGGCGGGGACCCGGGTCTATGTCGCGCATATCGAGGGCACGCCCATCGACGAGATGGTGGCCACGGTGAAGCGGCTGACGGATGAGGGCTTTGCGGCCATGCCGCATGTCCCCGGCCGGATCATCGACAGCCGCGCCACGCTGGAAACCTGGCTGAAGCGCTACCGCGAGGAAGCGGGCGCCGAGCAGGCGCTGGTGCTGGCGGGCGGCGTGCCGACGGTGGCGGGCCCGTTCACCTCGGCCATCGACCTTCTGAAGACCGGGCTCTTCGACCAGCTCGGCTTCAAGCGGCTCCATGTCGCGGGGCATCCCGAGGGCAACAAGGACATCGACCCCGCGGGCGGGACGAAAGTGGTGGACGAGGCACTGATGTGGAAGCAGGGCTTTTCGCAGCAGACCGACGCCGAGATGGCGATCGCCACCCAGTTCGCCTTCGAATCGGGGCCGATCATCGCCTGGGCCGAGCGGCTGGCGGCGATGGGCATCACCCTGCCGATCCATCTGGGCGTGGCGGGGCCGACCAAGCTGCAGACGCTGATCAAATTCGCCATCGCCTGCGGGGTGGGGCCGTCCTTGAGCGTGCTGCAGAAGCGCGCCATGGATCTGACCAAGCTGCTGGTGCCCTTCGAGCCGACCGACCTGCTGACCGAGATCGCCGCCTATCGCGCGACGAACCCCGACAGCCTGCTGCAAAAGGTGCATCTGTTCCCGCTGGGCGGGATCAAGACCTCGGCCGAGTGGCTGGGCGAGCATCGCTGAAAGCGGCGGGGGGGCGGCCCCCCGCACCCCCCGGCAAAGGGGGGCACGCCCCCCTTTGCAAACCCCGTGAGTATTTTCAGCAAGATGATAGGCGGGGGAGCCAGTCGAGGGATGCCTCGGTGGGGCCGTTCGGGCGGTACTCGGCGCCGATGAAGCCGGGCCAGTCGAGGTCCGGCAGGAGGCGCGCGTAATCGACGCTGCCCTGGTCGGGCGGGCCTCGATCCGGGACGGCAGCGAATTGCACATGGCCGATCAGGGCCCGGTGGGCGCGGAAGGTGGCGGCGATGTCGCCCTCGGTCCGGCCGACATGGTAACAGTCGAACATCTGTTTCAGGTTGGGGCGGTTCAGGGCCTGCACGGTTGCCGCCGCCTGCGCTTGGGTGGCGAGGTGGTAGTCCGGCACGTCCTGGGCGTTGAGCGCCTCGATTAGGAGGGTGACGCCCGGGGGCGCCCGGTCGCAGGCGTAAGCGAGATTGGCGCGGAAGGTGGCCTCGTCGCCGTGCTTGCCCGCCATGACATGCACCGCCCCGGTGCCGGTGGCGGCGGCATAGGCCAGCGCCTGGTCGATGGCGGCGCGGGCCTCGGCCTCGCGGCCCTTCAGCGCGGCGAGGCCAAACTCGCCGGGCGCGCCCGGGCGGGTATTGAGGCTGACCATCGGCAGGCCGGTTTCGGTCAGCGCCCGCGCCACTTCGGCGGCGGGGACCGCATAAGGGAAATGACATTCGACCGCCGCGAAGCCTGCCGCCTTGGCGGCGCGGATAGCGTCGGGCAGGGGGCGGTCGGCCCAGAGGAAGCCGAGATTGGCCGAAAACCGCCTCACAGCGTCACGACATGGTTGTCCCAGGCGCGGGGCCGCAGGCCGAGGGGGCGGGCGATCCCGCCCTCGACCCGGAGGATGCCGCCGCCGCCATCCGTCGTCAGGAACCCGCCCTCGCAGGGGGCGAGGCCGCAGACATCGGCGCGGGTCGTGACGCCGAGGAAGGCGCCCGTCAGCGAGAAACGGTGCATCCGGCCGCCGCGGGGCGAGGTGATGGCGACCTCATGCCCCGAGATGGCGACCGATCCCGCGTAACCCTGCATCAGCGTTTGCTCGGGGCCGGGGGCCTCGGCCAGGAGGGGCGCGGCGCCCCGGCGGTGGAGGCCGAGGAGGGGGACGCTCAGGGCCGCATCACCCTCCCATTGCATGGCGAAGGCGAGCGTGTCGCCTTCATGGGCGAGATGCCGGATCGAGTTGAAGCGCAGGGCCTCGGGCAGGGCGACCCTCTCGGTGATCCTGTCGTCTTCGACATAGGCGAGCGAGGGCGCCATCGTCGGCAGGTTCAGCTTGGTCCGGTCAGTGGGATCGGTGGCGATGCCGCCATTGGCGACGACGAAGACATCGCCGCCCGAGGCGTTTGGCGACAGGCGGAGGACCTCATGCGGGCCGATGCCGCCGGTCTCGATCTGGCCGATCCGGCGATAGTCGCTATCCCAGAGGCCCAGGAAGCCCTGGCTGTCGGCGGCGCGCTGCTCGACGGTGTAAAGGCGCGTGCCGTCCGCGGCAAAGGCGCCGTGGCCGTTGAACTGCATCCCCACGGGCGGGGTGAGCCGCCTGAGCAAAGCGCCGGAGCCACAATCGAGGACCAGCGCCCAGGTGCCGGGGCGGCGGGCGAAGACCACGGCCTCGGGCCGGGCCGGGTGTGCCGCGCCAGCGTGCCCCCGGGCCGGCAGCGGCAGGCGGAAGGTGTCGGCCCCCTCTGCGCCGAGGCCGAAAAGCGCGTGGCCGCCGTCCGCCTCGCGCGCGCAGGCCAGCCATAACGGGTTGCCCGCGTCGGCCCAGGAGGGCAGCGGCGCGGCGAGTGCGGCGAGACCCGCGAGGAAGGCGCGGCGCGACCCCATGTCAGTCCCCGTCCAGGGAGTTGAAGCCCGGGGCGATGCCCATCGAGGCGCCGATCTCGGTGACCAGCACCTCGCCGATGGTGCGCACCCGGCCTTGCAGCGATTCCAGATGCAGGCGGTTCTGCGGATCGGTCACGTCCTGAAAGGCGGGGTCGGCGACGGCGAGCGAGAAATAGGCGGCGGCGTCGAAGGCGCTGTCCACCGCATCGATCGGGTGACCGGCCAGGGCGATGGCCATGGCATGCAACGAGTCGAGCGAGAGGGTCAGGTTGCGCAGGCTGCGGCCGGAGCGCCAGTTTTCGGCCCGTCGCGGGCGGGGGCGGTCCTCGGTCCCCATGGGCTGGCCGAGGCGCTGGTCGGCGTTGAACTCGATCCCGCCGTGCAGCGCGGTGAAAAGCGCGCGCTCGGCTTCGGCCGTGGACAGGAAGGTGGCGTTGCCGGGCTCGCCCGCTGTTCGCAGCTCGGGCGCGAATTTCTCGCGCCAGGCCGTGTCCAGCGCGGCCGCCTGGGTGGCGAGGTCATGGGCCATGACCGAGACCAGGGTGCAGGAATAGCTGTCGGGCTCGTAATCGTTGAAATCGGGATCGTAGAGCAGGGTCTCCAGCGCGTAGAGCCCGCGCGCGGCGGCCGATACCTGGGGAAACTCGTCTATATGGACCCCCATCGGGTCGCGCGCGGCGATCATCCGGGCGAGCGTCCGGCGCCCGGCGCTGCGCGTATCGGGCCAGAAGGCGATGGTCAGCGCCGCCTGTTCCCCGGGGCCGAGCCGCAGATGGCCGATGCGGACCCAGGCATCCATGGCGGTGTTCCAGAGGGGCGCCAGGTCCCGGGGCTGGCAGAAGTCGATGGCCAGATCGTCCAGCGCCTGCGTCGCCTCGGCAAAGGCGGCGGTGCCGGGCAGGATGTGGTCGTCCAGCACCGCATCGACACCGGCCCGCGCCGGCGCGGCGAGCAGGGCCAGGGCCAGGGCGACAGGGGCCAGGACGGCGGGGGCAAGGCGCATCAGAGGGACTCCAGAAAGCGCAACAGCGCGGCGCGGTCGTCGGGGGCCAGCGCGACGATCTCGTCGCGCGCGGCCTGGGCCTCGCCCCCGTGCCAGAGGATCGCCTCGAGCAGGCTGCGGGCGCGGCCATCGTGCAGGAACTGGGTATGGCCGCTGACCTGCCCGGTCAAGCCGATGCCCCAGAGCGGCGGCGTGCGCCATTCCCGGCCGCTGGCGCGTCCCTCGGGCCGGTTATCGGCCAGGTCCTCGCCCATGTCGTGCAGCAAGAGGTCCGTGTAGGGCCAGATCAGCTGAAACGAGCGTTCGGGCGCATCGGGCAGGGTGGCGGTGACGAAGGCCGGGCGGTGGCAGGCAGCGCAGCCCGTCTCGTGAAAGATGGTGCGGCCGCGCAGGACCTCGGCATCCTCGACCCCGCGGCGGGCCGGGACGCCCAGCATGGCACTGTAGAAGGTCACGAGGTCGAGCACCGCGTCACTCACCTCAAGTCCGCCCTGTTCGGGGTCGGCGCCATCGGGGGCGGTGCGGCACTCGGCCTGCGCCTCGGTGCAATCGCCCCAACCCTCGCGGTGCAGCGCCGAGGAAAGCCCCAGATCGCGGTGAAAGGCCGAGGCGACCTGCGCGCGCAGCGTGGGCATCCCCGCCTTGTGGCCGAAGCGGCCCAGCATCGGTGCGTCGTGGTCGGCCGACCAGACAACCGAGGCGCGGCCCGAAATGCCGTCGCCATCCGCATCCTCGGGATCGGCCAGGGCCAGGATCTCGGCCTCGGGAATCGCCTCCAGCAGGCCCAGGCCGATGAGCGGCGGCGCCACCCGGGGGCTGAGCATCGCCCCGGCGGCGAGGGGGCCGGACGCCGGATCGGCGACGGACCAGAGGGGGCGGCGCAGGCTTGCCGTCTCGCCGCCCGACAGATCGACCGGGATCTCTTCCCAGGTGACGACCACCCGACCCTCGGCGCGGTGGCCGGGCAGGGCGTGGTCCTGAAGCTGGGCGCCATAGACGGGATCGGGCAGGGTGGCGATCCAGTCGGCGATGCCCTCGGGGCCCGGGGTCCCCTCCGGCGCGGGGACCGAGAGGTGCAGCACCAGGCCCGAGGGCTCGTCGCTGCCATCGGGCACCTGGCCGCGGCCGTCCTGCCGGTGGCAGAGCGCGCAGGCCCGGGCGTTGAACAAGGGCCCCAGCCCGTCCGAGGCGATGGTCGAGGAGGGGGCCGAGACCCAAGGCCGCTGAAACAGCGCTTCGCCCAGCACGAAATCCATGCGCTGTTCGGGCGTCAGATTGGCGGCGGGTTGGGAAAAGGCGTCGGCGCCGGCCCGCGCGCGGACCGTTCCGGCACCGCCCGAGCGCAACTCGAAGCGCTGCGCCTGGGTCGGGTCCTGGGGCGGGGCCGTGACCAGCGCCGCCCGCCGTGCCTCGCGCGGGGCATGCGGCGGGACGCCGAGATGCAGGTCGGGCAGGTCTTGCGCGGCGGAACCGACGGGGAGGGCGGCCGCGAGCAACGCCGCGGCCGCAAGGGCCTTACTCGGCCGCATCCATCGAGGCGGCGTTGAGCAGCGCATAGCGTTCTTCCCCGAGCCGGTCGTGCAGGGCGATCTGCGTCTCGAGAAAGTCGATATGGCCTTCCTCGTCCGCCAGCAGCTCCTGGAACAGGTCCATCGACACGAAGTCATTGACCGACTGGCAATAGGCGCGGGCCTCGCGGTAGAGCGCGGCGGCCTCTTCCTCGGCGGCGAGATCGGCCTTCAGCGTCTCGATCGGCGATTCGCCGATGCGGAGCGAATCGAGCTTCTGCAGGTTCGGGTGACCGCCGAGGAAGATGATCCGGGCGATCAGCTTGTCGGCATGCTGCATCTCTTCGATGCTTTCCTCGCGGCTTTTCTTGGCCATCTTGGCCAGGCCCCAGTCTTCCTGAAGGCGGAAATGCAGCCAGTACTGGCTGACCGCCGTCAGTTCCGAGCGCAGCGCGCGGTTCAGATACTCGATGACCTTCGCGTCACCCTTCATCAGCGTTCCTCCTGTGTGGCAGCGCGGCGCAATCCGCGCAGCTGCATAGGAACCTGCGTATGCGGATTCGACCGCAGCGTCGAGAGGAACAGGGACATGCAGCCCCCGCAATCGGCCGATTTCCCAAGCGCCCGGTAAACCTTGCCCGGTGTCACGATGGTCATCGGGTCGGCGGCGCGCATCCAGTCGACCGCGGAATGGATGTCGCGGTCGGTGATATGCTGGCAGGAACAGACGATCATCGAATGGGCCTCACTCGAAGACGGACGAGGGGTTGTCGAGGCTGTCGGACCCTTCGAGCGAGACGCCCTCCAACCCCAGCGCGGTGATCGCGCGCTCGATGTCGCGGGTCTGCGCGACCAGCGCGTCCACGGCGGCCATGATCACCGCCTCGCCCTCGGCATTGCCGGGCGCCAGCATCATGTCATAGGCCATGCCGCCCTCGGCGGTATCGACCATCGCCCGCAATGCCGCGACCGAGGCGTCGAGCCCGCCCTGCAGCGCGCTGTCCAGCGCCGGATCCGCGGCTTCGACCAGCGCAGCAAGGCCCGGGCCGCTGACGACGCTGCCGTCGAGACGGGTGTATTCGCCGACATAGACGTTGCGGATGCCCACCCCGTCGTAGAAATGGCTCCAGGGCGTGTTGTCCGAGAAGCAATCGTGCTCTTCCTCGGGGTCGTTCAGCAGCAGGCCCAGCCGGATCCGCTCGCCCGCGAGTTCACCGTAGGACAGGCTGCCCATGCCGGTAAGGATGCTCGCCAGCCCCGCGCGCTCGTCCGCCATCAGCGTGGCGCGGGCCTCGCCGCCGTCGGACCAATGCCCCGCCATCTCGGCCAGATCGGCCACCAGAAGGTCGGTCGCGGCGCGCAGATACTCGGCGCGGCGGTCGCAATGGCCGTTGGTGCAGGCCTCGCCCTGCGCGTAATCGGTCCAGGGCCGCTCGCCCGCGCCCGGGCCGGTGCCGTTCAGATCCTGACCCCAGAGCAGGAATTCGATGGCGTGATAGCCCGTCGCCACATTGGCATCGACGTCATCGGCCTCGTGCAGGACATCCTGCAACAGCGCCGCGTCGATGGTCGAGGCATCGACCGTCTGCCCGCCCAGCGTGAAGCTGGGGTTGGCGATCACGTTCAGCTCGGCCAGGCCGTTGTCGTCGCCGCCGACATAACCGCGCGCCACGTAGTCGATCAGCCCCTCGTCCAGCGGCCAGGCGTTCACGCGGCCTTCCCAATCATCGACGATGGCGTTGCCGAAGCGGAAGACCTCGGTCTGCATATAGGGCACGCGGGCCGCACGCCAGGCGGCGCGGGCGGCCTCGAGCCCTTCGGCCGAGGGGTCTGCCAGGAAGGCCTCGATCGCGGCCTGCAGGGTTTCGGCGCTGGTCTGGGCGTCGGCATAGCCGGCCTCGGCGATATCGGCATAGGTCGTCAGCACCTCGCCCGGCGTGGCGGCCAGCGCGGGCGCAGGGAGGGGCAGGGCGATGGCGGCGGCAAGAAGCAGGGGCGAGATCGGGCGCATGGGATCCTCTGGCTGGCACCGCGCGGAAGGGCGCGGAAAGGCGTGCCGGGCTGGCCATCGCAACGGGAAAACGACCTGGCTTGGCGGGGGCACCATCGCGCCAGCGCAGCCGAAAGTCAATCCCGATATCTTTAGTTGGGTATTTCGCCCGGCCCTCGCCGCCGCGGCGTTCCGCCGCGCTTCGTCCTGCCGTGCTGCCCCGGTCCGGCCGATGGCGGCAGGTTGCGAGGGGGGCTCAGGCCAGCAGCCTCAGCCCAGCAGATGCGCCATGTGGCGCATGGCCAGCGCATAGCCATGCACGCCGAATCCCGCCATCACCGCATCGGCCCGGTGGCTGACATAGGAATGGTGGCGGAAGGCCTCGCGCCGGTGAACCTGGCTGATATGCACCTCGATCACCGGCCCCTCGAAGGTGTTCAGCGCGTCGAGCACCGCCACCGAGGTATGGGTCAACGCCGCCGGGTTGATGATGATCCCCGCCGCCGCCTCGCGCGCCTCGTGGATCCAGTCGACGATCTGCCCCTCCCAGTTGGATTGCAGCAGCCGGATCTCCAACCCCGCCTCGGCCCCGATGGCGGCGCAGGCGGCGGCCACATCGTCCAGCGTCTCGCGCCCATAGATCTCGGGCTGGCGGCGGCCCAGAAGGTTCAGGTTGGGCCCGTTGAGGATATAGATCATGGGGGTCATTGCGAAACTGCCTCTGCAACCCGGGTCGGTTTGTGCCAAGCTTAGGCAAGGGGCGCGTGCCATGCCAGAGCGCTTGCTCGCGCAGGACCGCGCCTCGCACGTTTTTGTGCGTCGCGGGGCGCTACCCGCAGCGGCCGAAGGCGGCTAGGATGCGCCGAGGACAGCGCCGCCGCCGGACCCGGAGCCCTGCATGCGCGACATCGCCAGTTTCATCGCCCTCAATCGGTTCGGCATGGGCGCCGGGCCGGAGGATGGCGCGCGCCCGGGCGATGACCCGCGCGGCTGGCTCAAGGCGCAGATCCGTCCGCTGGCGCCGATTCCGGGCGATCTGCGTTCTTCCGAGGCGATCATCGCCGACATTTTCTCGGCCCGGCTCGAACGTCCGAACCGTCAGGCCGAGGCGATCCGCGACGGGATCCGCGGCGATTTCCGGCCTTCGGTCCAGGCCCGGACGGCGCAGGCCATCGCCACGGCCGAGCCTCTGCCCGAGCGCATGGCGCATTTCTGGTCCAACCATTTCACTGTCTCGACCACGCGCCGGGTGATCGCCCCGGCAATCCCGGCCTATGAACGCGAGGCGATCCGCCCGCATGTCTTCGGCCGCTTCGCCGACATGCTGAAGGCGGTGACCCGTCATCCCTGCATGCTGACCTATCTGGACAACATCGCCTCGATGGGACCGGACTCGCCCGCCGGCCGCAACCGGCGGGCCAATCGTGGCGTGGAGACGACGCTGAACGAGAATCTCGCGCGCGAGATTCTGGAATTGCACACGCTGGGTGTCGATGGGGGCTATGGTCAGGAGGACGTGATCCAGCTGGCGCTGGCCCTCACCGGCTGGAGCCATGGCGGGCTGCGCCGCGGGATCGAGGGCGAGGAGGTGCATGGCCGCTTCCAGTTCGTCCGGCGCCAGCACCAGCCCGGCCTCAAGACGGTCCTCGGCCGCCGCTATGCCGAGGCGGGCGCCGATGAGGGGCTGGCGATCCTGGACGATCTGGCGCGCCACCCGGCCACCGCCCGGCACCTCGCCACCAAGCTGGTGCGGCATTTCGTGGCCGACGACCCGCCTGCCGCGGATGTCGCGCACATCGCCCGGGTCTTCCAGGACAGCGACGGCGATCTGGCCGAGGTGACGCGGGCGCTGGTCGACCTGCCATCGGCCTGGGCGGATCCCCTGGCCAAGGTCAAGTCGCATTACGACTTCGTCATCGCCGTGCACCGCGCCATCGGCCCCGATTTTCCGCGCGCGCAGAACCTGTTCCGTCCGCTGCGGCTGATGGGCAACGAGCCTTTCACCGCGCCGTCGCCGCAGGGCTGGGGCGACCGGGCGGGCGACTGGATCAGCCCCGAGGCGCTGATGCTGCGCCTCGAATGGGCGCAGCAATACGCGGCCGCGCTGCCGGGCGGCTATGTGCCCCGGGCGTTGTTGCACGCCACCATCGGCCCGGTGGCGCGGCCGGTGACCGAGACCTGGCTGTTGCGCGCGCCCTCGGGCGATCAGGCGCTGACGCTTCTGTTCGGCAGCCCCGAGTTCCAGCGGAGATGAGCATGCTGAACCGCCGCCTCTTCCTGCAGATGTCGGGGGCCAGCCTCGCCGCGACGCTTGCCGCCTCGGGCGTGGCCTTCGCCGGGGCGCCGACCGACAGCCGCTTCGTCTTCATCTTCCTGCGCGGGGGGCTCGACGGGCTGCATGCGCTGATCCCCTATGCCGATACCGATTTCCAGCGCCTGCGGCCGCGGCTGGCCCCGGGGGCGGAGGAGCGCGTCGATCTCGACGGCTATTTCGCGCTGCATGCCTCGCTGGGCGGGCTGATGCCGCTCTGGCGGGCGGGCGAGCTGGCGCTGATCCCGGCCGCCACCACCCGCTATCGCAACCGCTCGCATTTCGACGGCCAGAACCTGCTGGAGAACGGCACCGCGCGCCCCTTCGGCGCCCGCGATGGCTGGCTCAGCCGGGCGATTCTGGGGCTGAACGCGGGCGACCGGCGGCTGGGGCTGACGCTGGGCCCCGCGCTGCCCCTGATCCTGCAGGGCGGCGCGCCGGTGCAGGCCTGGACCCATGCGCAACTGCCGGATCTGGATGAGGATTTCCTGACCCGCCTCGCCATCGTCTACCGGGACGATCCGCTGTTCGCCGAGGCACTGGGCAATGCCGCCAACTCGCCCGAGCCGATGATGGGCGCGAACCCGCCCGACAACGGCTTCCTGCTGTCCGTCACCGCCGCCGCCGACTTGCTGTCCCGCCCCGAAGGCCCGCGGATCGCGGTGATGGACCTGAACGGCTGGGACACCCATGCCAACCAGACCGGCCGCTTGCGTGGGCTCTTGGACCTGCTGGCGCAGGGCATCCTGACCCTGCGCGCGGGGCTGGGGGCGGAATGGTCGCGCACCGTGGTCATGGTTGCCTCGGAATTCGGGCGCACCGCGGCCGAGAATGGCGGCGGCGGCACCGATCACGGCACCGGCGGGTTGGCGATCCTGGCGGGCGGCGCGGTGCGGGGCGGGCGGATCCTGGGCGACTGGCCGGGTCTCAGCCCGACGGCGCTGAACGACGAACGCGACGTGCGCGCGGTCAATGCCTATGAGGCGATCTTCAAAGCGGTGTTGATCGGGCATCTGGGCCTCGACCCCGGCTATGCCGAGCGCGTGGTCTTCCCCGACAGCGGCTTGCTGGAGCCCTTTCCCGGATTCCTGCGCGTCTAAAGCGCGTCGAGCCCCGCCAGCCCGCCGGGCAACAGGTCGCTGAACTCCGCGACCACCCTGTGTGCGGCCGACAGATCGGCACCCTGCGAGTAGATCCCGGGCGAAGCGACGACCCTCAGCCCCGCGCCCCGGGCCGAGGCCACGCCCATCGGCGTATCCTCGAAGGCGAGCGCCTGCTCCGGCCTGAGCCCCAGCCGCTTCAGTGCCAGCCGGTAAATATCGGGCGCGGGCTTCTTGGCCTTCACCTCATCGCCGCAGGCCAGCACGTCGAAGACCTCGCCCGCACCCCGCCCGAAAGCCGCCTGCGCCAGCGCCTCGACATTCGGGCGGCTGGTGGTGGTGGCGACCGCAAGCCTCAGCCCACCGGCCCGGGCCAGACCGATCAGCGCGGCGATCCCCGGCCGCAACCGGACGCCCCCCGCCGCCACCCAGGCCGTGTAGCGCGCGGTCTTTTCCGCATGCAGCGCCGCGATGTCGAGGGGGCCGGCCGATACCTCGTCCCGGTAGCGCGCGATCCGTTCCTTGCCGCCCGTGGTGGTCAAGAGCCGCGCGTAATCCGCGACCGACCAATGCCAGCCCAGCCCCGCTGCCCGAAAGGCCGCGTTGAAGGCCGCGCGATGGCCCTCCTCCGTCTCGGCCAGCGTGCCGTCCACGTCGAAGATCAGTGCCTTCAGCCGCATCGTTCAGCCGCCAGCAGTCCCGGCAGCGCCGCGTAATCGTCGAAGGCGAAATCATGCGGCAACGCGTCGACCGGCGTCTTGCGATAGCCCCGTGTATAGAGCCCGAAGCGCATTCCCGCCCGCACCGCCGTCTCGGCATCGACCTCGCTGTCGCCGATATACAGGCCCGGGCCCCCCAGAACATCGAACGCCGCCAGCAGGGGCGCCGCGTCCGGCTTCTTCGTCGGCAGCGTGTCGCCCCCCACCACAGTATCGAAGAACCGCTCAAGCCTGAGCGCGGTCAGGATGCCCAGCGTCGGCGCCTCGGCCTTGTTGGTGCAAAGCCCCAGCCGCGCCCCCTGGCCGACCAGCCGTTGCAGCGTCGGGATGACATGCGGATAGGGGCGGGTCAGCACGGCGGGGGCGGCGGTGTAATGCGCGAACATGCGCGCGGTCATCAGCGGCTGTTCCTCCAGCGGAATACCGCGCGATTGCCGGGCCAGGCTGACCAGCGCCGGGATGCCGTTGCCGATGAAGCGGGTGAGGGTGGGCAGGTCCAGCGGCTTCGCCCCCCATTCCCCCAGCACCCGGTTGATCGCCAGATGCAGGTCCGGCGCGCTGTCGATCAGCGTGCCGTCCAGATCGAAGACGATCCTCATGCCCGCGCCTGCAGGACCGAGTCGCGGATCGCTCTGATATTGGCACCATAGGGAGCGGGGTTCTGGACCGAGCCGCCCTTGAACACGGCCGAGCCCGCCACCAGCACATCGGCGCCCGCCGCGACGACCAACGGCGCGGTTTCCGGCGTGACCCCGCCGTCGATCTCGATCTGCACCGGCCGGTCGCCGATCATCGCCCTGAGCGCGCGGATCTTGTCGGTCATGTCGAGGAACCTTTGCCCTCCGAAGCCCGGGTTGACGGTCATCACGCAGACCAGTTCGGCCAGGTCGAGAAGAGGTTTCACCGCCTCGGCCGGCGTTCCGGGATTGAGCGCGATCCCCGCCTTTTTCCCGGTCGCACGAATGGCTTGCAGCGTGCGGTGGCTATGCGGCCCGGCCTCGACATGCGCCGTGATCACATCGGCACCCGCCTCGGCATAAGCCTCGATATAGGGATCGACCGGCGCGATCATCAGATGCACGTCCATAACGGTCGTCACATGCTTGCGGAAAGCGGCCACGGCCGGCGGCCCGAAGGTCAGATTGGGCACGAAATGCCCGTCCATCACATCGACATGCACCCAATCGGCGCCGTGCGCCTCCACCGCCTCGATCTCCCGTCCGAAATCGGCGAAATCGGCGGACAGGATCGAGGGCGCGATGATCAGCGGCCGCCTCACAACGTGCCCGCCTTGTAGCGCTTCGCCATGTCATCCATCGGGATCACCTTGATCTTGTGGGCATTTCCGGCAGTCCCGAAAGCCTCGAACCGGTCGCGGCAGAGGTCCCGCATCGCATCCATCGCGGGCTTCAGGAACTTCCGCGGGTCGAACTCGCGGCGGTTCTGCTGCGCCACCTTGCGGAATTGCCCGGCCATCGCCATCCGGCAATCGGTGTCGATATTGACCTTGCGCACCCCGTGGCGGATGCCGCGCACGATCTCCTCGACCGGCACGCCAAAGGTCTGGGGCATCTCGCCGCCATGGGCGTTGATGACGTCCTGCAATTCCTGCGGCACCGAGGACGAGCCGTGCATCACCAGATGCGTGTTCGGCAGCCGCTTGTGGATCGCCTCGATCACCCCCATGGCCAGGATGTCGCCGTCGGGCTTGCGGCTGAACTTGTAGGCCCCGTGCGAGGTGCCGCAGGCGATGGCCAAGGCGTCGACCCGGGTTTCCGTCACGAAATCAACGGCCTGGTCGGGGTCGGTCAGCAATTGCGCATGGCTCAGCGTGCCGACCGCGCCATGCCCGTCCTCGGCCTCGCCCTCGCCGGTTTCCAGGGAGCCCAGCACGCCAAGCTCCCCCTCGACCGAGGCGCCGACCCAATGCGCCATCCGGCTCACCCGTTCTGTGATCACAACGTTGTAGCGGTAATCGGCCGGGGTCCTGGCGTCGGCCTTCAGGCTGCCATCCATCATGACGCTGGTGAATCCGTGGCGGATGGCGCTCATGCAGGTGGCCTCGTCGTTGCCGTGGTCCTGATGCATGCAGAGCGGGATCTCGGGATAGATCGCGGCCAGGGCCTCGATCATCTTGGCCAGCATGATGTCATTGGCATAGGAACGCGCGCCGCGGCTGGCCTGGATGATGACCGGCGCGTCGGTCGCCCGGGCCGCCTCCATGATCGCCAGACCTTGCTCCATGTTGTTGATATTGAACGCAGGAACGCCGTAGCCATGCTCGGCGGCATGGTCCAGAAGCTGGCGCAGGGTGATGAGGGCCATGGGTCTCTCTCCTCAGATCAGGCGGCCGAGCGCGACGGCGGTATCGGCCATGCGGTTGGAAAAGCCCCATTCGTTGTCGTACCAGCTGAGGATGCGGACCATCCGGCCCTCCATCACCCGGGTCTGGTCCATATGAAAGACAGACGAATGCGGATCGTGGTTGAAGTCGCTGGAAACATTGGCTTTGTCGGTGTAACCAAGGATCCCCTTCAGCCGCCCGTCAGCGGCCGCGCGGATGGCGGCATTCACCTCCTCGACGCTGGTGTCGCGCTGGGCCTCGAACACCAGATCGACGACCGAAACATTGGGCGTCGGCACCCGGATCGCCACGCCGTCGAGCCTCCCTTTCAGTTCCGGCAGCACCAGCCCCACGGCTTTTGCCGCGCCGGTCGAGGTGGGGATCATGCTCAGCGCGGCGGCGCGGGCGCGGTAGAGATCCTTGTGCATGGTGTCCAGCGTCGGCTGGTCGCCGGTGTAGCTATGGATCGTGGTCATGAAACCCTTGACGATGCCGATCGCGTCATTCAGCACCTTGGCGACCGGGCTCAGGCAATTGGTGGTGCAGGAGGCGTTCGAGACCACCAGATCCTGCGGGGTCAGTGCCTGATGGTTGACGCCGTAAACCACGGTCTTGTCGGCATTTTCGGCCGGGGCCGAAACCAGCGCCCGCTTCGATCCGTTCTTCAGATGCAGCGCGGCCTTGTCGCGGGCGGTGAAGATGCCGGTGCATTCCAGCGCCACGTCCACATCCGACCAGGGCAGGTCCTCGGGGTTCCGGATCGCCGTGACGCGGACCTTGCCACGGCCCGCGTCGATCCAGCCCTCGCCATGCGTGACGCTGCCTGGAAAGCGGCCGTGCACGCTGTCGAATTGCAACAGATGGGCGTTGGTTTCGACGGGGCCGAGGTCATTGATCGCGACGACTTCGATGTCCTTCCGCCCGGATTCATGGATGGCGCGGAGCACGCTCCGGCCGATACGGCCGAAGCCGTTGATGGCAACCTTGATTGTCATACGTTATCCTCAGATCAGGGATTGTGCCGATTTGACAACGGCTTCCGGCGTGATGCCGAAGTGTTCATAGAGGGCGGGCGCGGGGGCCGAGGCGCCGAAACCCGTCATGCCGATGAAGGCATCCTCGGGACGCAGCAGCGCCTCCCAGCCCATGCGGATCGCCGCCTCGATACCAATGCGGGGCGCGTTGCCCAGCACCGCGGCGCGGTAATCGTCAGACTGGCGGGCGAAACGCTCGAAGGACGGGGCCGAGACGACGGCGGTGCGGATGCCGTGGCTCTCCAGCGTTTCGGCGGCCCTGACCGCGATCTCGACCTCGGAGCCGGTGGCGATCAGCGTCACCTGCCGCGCCCCCGGGTCGCGCAGCAAATAGGCGCCGCGGGCGGTCAGGTTCTCGCCTGCTTCGGCGCGGAGCAGGGGCAGGTTCTGGCGGCTCAGAGCCAGCAGGACCGGGCCATCGGTCTCGGCCAGGGCGATTTCCCAAGCCTCGGCGGTTTCCACCGCATCGGCGGGGCGCAGGACAGTCAGGTTGGGGATCGCCCGCAGCGAGGCAAGGATTTCAACGGGTTGATGCGTAGGCCCATCTTCGCCCAGCCCGATACTGTCATGGGTCATCACGAAGATCGTCGGCACGCCCATCAGCGCCGCCAGCCGGATCGCGGGCCGGGCGTAATCGGCGAAGGCGAGGAAAGTCCCGCCATAGGGGCGGAACAACCCGGCCAAGGCGATGCCGTTCATCGCCGCCGCCATCCCGTGCTCGCGGACCCCGTAATGCATATAGTCGCCGGTGAAGTCGCCGGGGCGGACCGATGTCTGACCTTTGGTCCGGGTCAGGTTCGAGCCGGTCAGATCGGCCGAGCCGCCGATCATGAAGGGCAGGGTGCCGTTCACCACCCCCAGCGCCATTTCCGAGGCCTTGCGGGTCGCGACTTTCGGTTTGTCTGACAATAGATGCTGCTTGTACCCGGCCATGGCCTGCGTCAAGGGCGTCAGATCCTTGGCCCGCAAGGCGTTGAAATCGAGCCGGTTCGGCGCCGTGGCAAGCCGCGCCTCCCAGGCCGTCCGCGCCTCGGCCCCCCGGCAGGCGACCCGCGCCCAGGCGGCAGTGACGCTGGCGGGGATCTCGAAGGGCGGATGGGTCCAGCCAAGATGGGCGCGGGCGGCGGCAATTTCCTCGTTGCCGAGCGGGGCGCCGTGGACGTCATGCCCGCCCTGCTTGTTCGGCGCGCCGAAGCCGATCACCGTGCGACAGGCGATCAGCGAGGGGCGGGGATCCCTGCGGGCGGCTTCGATGGCGTCGGCGATCTCGGTCGGCGTATGCCCGTCGCAGGAGAGCACATGCCAGCCCGAGGCGGCGAAGCGCGCCACCTGGTCGGTCGAGGTCGAAAGATCGGTGTCGCCGTCAATAGTGATCTTGTTGTCGTCCCACAGCACAATCAGATGGCCGAGGCCAAGATGCCCTGCCAGATCAAGGGCTTCCTGACTGATCCCCTCCATCAGGCAACCGTCGCCGGCGATGACATAGGTGAAATGGTCGATCAGCCCGGGGAAGCGAGCGTTGCCCAGCCGTTCGGACAGCGCCATGCCGACGGCGGTGGCGATGCCCTGACCCAGCGGGCCGGTGGTCATCTCGATCCCCTTGGCATGGCCGTATTCGGGGTGTCCGGCGGTGCGGCTGCCCAGCTGGCGAAAGGCCTTCAGCTGGTCCATCCCCATGTCGTCGTAACCGAGCAGGTGATGGATCGCATACAGCAGCATCGAGCCATGCCCCGCCGACAGCACGAAACGGTCCCGGTTCGGCCAGCCTGGCGCCGTGGGGTCCAGCGTGACGAAGCGGTTGAAGAGGACGCTCGCCACATCGGCCATGCCCATCGGCATGCCGGGATGGCCGGAATTGGCGGCCTGAACCGCGTCCATGGCCAGGGCGCGGATGGCATTGGCCATCGTGCGTTCATCGGCAATCGGGGAGTGCACGGTCATGAAACCCTCCTCAGGCGCGCAGTTTGCGCGCGGTCGAGACCAGCCGCTCGATCAGCGGGGTCAGGATCAGTTGCATCGCCAGATCCTGCTTGTTGCCGGGGATGACGATGGAATTGGCGCGGGTCATCCAGGAGCCCTGGATCATCGCGGTCAGATAGGGAAAATCGATGCCGCGCGGGTTCCTGAAACGGATGACCACCAGGCTTTCGTCGGGCGTCGGGATCCAGCGGGCGACGAAAGGGTTCGAGGTATCGACCACCGGCACGCGCTGGAAATTGATGTCCGTCTCGGTGAATTGCGGGGTGATGCAATGCACATAGGCATGCATCCGGCGCAGGATCACATCGGTAACGGCCTCGGTCGAATAGCCCCGCGTGGCGCGGTCGCGGTGGATCTTCTGGATCCATTCGAGGTTGATGACCGGCACCACACCGATCTTCAGATCGGCCAGGGTGGGCAAGTTGACCTGATCGTTGACCACGGCACCGTGCAGGCCTTCGTAGAAGAGCACGTCCGAGCCATCGGCAAAGGGTTTCCAGGCGGTGAATTCACCCGGCGGGACGCCGTGCCGCTCGGCCTCGGCCGCGTCATGGACATAATGCCGGGTGCGGCCCCTGCCGGTCTCGCCATAGTCGCGAAAGACCCGCTCCAATTCGCCCAACTCATTGGCTTCATAGCTGAAATGGGAGAACGTCTGGTCGCCTTCGGCATAGCGGCGGGCGAGTTCGTCGCGCATCTCGGCCCGGTTGAAGCGGTGGAAGGCGTCGCCCTCGATGGAGACGGCGGTGATGCCTTCGCGGCGGAAGATCTGGTCGAACGTCGCCTTGACGGTCGAGGTCCCGGCGCCGGAGGATCCGGTGACGGAGATGATCGGGAACTTGCGGCTCATTGGCTGCTCCGAAACAGGCCACGCTTGCCGAACAGCGCCGAGGTCTCGGCCACGGGCAGGTCGTGGTAGGTGGCGACGCGGGCGACCTTGTTGGCCGACCCAAAGACGAAGGGGGTGCGGGCGTGAAGCTGGCCGGGGATGGCGTCCAGCACCGGGTCCACGCCATCGGTGGCCCGCCCGCCCGCCTTCTCGACCAGAAAGGCGATGGGCGCGCATTCGTAGACCAGCCTGAGGCGGCCCGCGCGATAGCCGGGGCGCGCGTCGCCCGGGTAGAGGAAGATGCCGCCCCGGGTCAGGATGCGGTGCGTCTCGGCCACCAGCGAGGCGATCCAGCGCATGTTGAAATTGCGCCCCGCGGGTCCCTCGGCGCCCGCCACGCGGTCGTCGATATAGGCGCGGATCGGCGCCTCCCAGTGGCGGTAGTTCGAGGCGTTGATGGCGTATTCGGTCGATTCCCGGGGCAAAACGGGCAGGGCGCCCAGCAGGCGGAAGTGGCCGGTCTCGGGGTCCAGCACGTATTTCACCGGCACGTCGCCGAAGCTGACCATCAGCGCGCATTGCGGGCCGAAGATCACGTAGCCCGCGGCGCGCAAGTCCCGGCCCGGGCGCAGGAAACTGGCCTCGGGCGTCCGGGCGGCGGGGTAGAGGCCGAAGATCGTGCCGATCGAGACATTGGTGTCGATGTTGGACGAACCATCCAGCGGGTCGATGGCCAGCGCCAGCGTGCCCTCGGGGTCCAACTCGACCACGGTCTCCTGTTCCTCCGAGGCGTAGAAGCGCACGCCCGCCCGGGCCATCGCGGCGCGGAAGGCATCGTCGGCGATGACGTCGAGCGCCTTCTGCGCGTCGCCGTCGCTGTTGGTGCCGGCGCTGGCGCCCAGCGCTTCGTCCAGGCCGCCGCGCTGGATGCGCCGGGCCAGTTGCGCAGCCACCCCGGCCAGCCGGTCGATGGCCTGCGCAAGGTCCTCCGGGGTGCCAGCGGGCACCCGGTCGAGGCTTCTCAGCATGATGATGGATCCTCCCAGATCGGCCGGGCCCGGGGGCCTCTGGCTTGACAGCACCATGCAGCAGGGGCAGTTTTGAAGAAATTTAATAATTCGGAACGGATCTTCAGGATTTTGGAATGCCGCGCCTCGATGCCGTCACGCTGAAGCAACTCCGCGCCCTGATCGCCGTGTCCGAGCATCGCTCGTTGACCGAGGCCGCCGCCGCGCAGCACCTGTCAACACCGGCGATTCACAGCCAGATCAAGGGTTTGGAGGAGGCCGTCGGGCGCCCGTTGCTGATCCGTCCTTCGGAGGGTGCGGCCTTCCTTCCGACCGCCGAGGGCGCCGCGCTGCTGGGGGCGGCACGGCGGATCGAGGCGCTTTTGTCGCAGGCCGGGGACCAGATCCGCGCGCTGGCCACGGGCCATGCCGGGCATGTGACGCTGGGCACGGTCTCCACCGCCAAATATTTCGCCCCGCATCTGGTGGCGATGCTGCAGCAGGCCTGCCCGGATATCGAGATCGCCTTGCGGGTCGCCAACCGGGGCGAGACGCTGGCCGAACTGGATCGCGGCGAATACGATCTGGCGATCATGGGCCGCCCGCCCCGCGACTATCTGCAAGGCGCGGTGCCGCTGGGGCCGCATCCGCATGGCATCATCCTGCCGCCCGGCCATCCGCTGGCGGGGGCCGAGGGCTTCGACCCGGCGCGGCTGATGGCCGAGACCTGGCTGGTGCGCGAACCGGGGTCGGGCACGCGGATCCTGATGGAGCGCTTCCTCGACCGGACGGGCGAGGGGCCGCCCGCGCGGCTGGTCACCATGGATTCGAACGAGACGATCAAACAGGCGGTGATCGCCGGGCTCGGGGTCGCCTTCCTCAGCCTGCACACGGTGGTCGAGGAATTGCGCGCCGGGCGACTGACGCTGCTCAGGGGGCAGGGGCTGCCCTTGATGCGGCATTGGTATCTGATCGTACCGGGCCAGCCCTCGGCCGTGGCGCGGCGGATCGCCGATCAGATCGTGGCGCTTGGCGGCGCCTATCTCCCCGACCCGCCGTTCAGCGGGTGAGGGCGGCGTAGAGCTGCGGCAGGCGCTCGGGCAGGCGGTCCACCCGGTCCAGCACCAGCGCGTTGCGGGGGCCGAAGATGCGGCTCACATAGGCATCCGCCCCGGGATCGAGCGACAGGCAGAAGGGCGTGACGCCCTGCCGCGTGGCTTCCTCGACGGCGCGGCGGGCATCGGCGCGCAAATAGAGCGGGTCGGTCACGTCGATATCGGCGGGCGCCCCGTCGGTCAGCACCAGCATCAGCTTGCGACTGGCTTGCACCGGACCCAGATGATGCGTCGCGTGGCGGATCGCGGTGCCCATTCGGGTGCTGAGCCGCCCCTCGGCGCCCATCAGCCTGGCCTTGGCGATGCTATCCCAGGGTGAGGCGAAGTCCTTGAAGCGGCTGTAGAATACCTGATGCCGCCCGTCCGACTGGAAGCCATGGAGGGCGAAGCTATCGCCGACCCGGTGGATCGCCTCGGCCAAGAGGACGCAGGCGGCCTGTGTGAGGTTCAGCACGGTCTCGCCGCCCGCCGCCGCGTCGTTGGTCGATTCGCTGAGGTCCAGCAGCACCATCACGGCCGTGTCGCGGATCTTGCGGTCGAGGCGCATCATCACCCTTGGATCGGGTTGGCGGCGAAGGCGCGTGTCGATGGCGGCGGCGATGGCGGGGTTGAGGTCCAACTCGTCGCCATCCTCGAGCTTCCGCACCCGGATTGTCCCCTGCGGCCGCATCGCCTCCAGCCGGTGGCGCAGGCGGTCCATGACCTTGCGGTGCCGGTCGAGGATTGCCTCGGCCCTCGCGGGATCGCCCAGCCGGGGCCGCTTTTCCAGCACCGTCGCCCAGGCCGGGCGCATCATCTGGATCCGGTGGTCGAATTCGTCATAGGGGATCGGCGGCGAGAGGGGCTCCTTGCCCTCGCGCTCGTTGAAGCTTGTGCCGTCGTCGTCGACAAGCTCGGCCGCCTGCACCCAGATTTCCTGGGCGTTGGCGCCGGCGGTTTCGACCTCGACCTCGTTCACCATCTCCATGACCGAGACGTATTTGCGCACCTGCGGGGTCATCAGGGGGGCGGTGTCGAAATCCATCTCCTCGAAGGCCCAGAGCACCCGGTTGTCGCAGCGATAGGGGCAGGAGGGGCGGTCGGCCCAGGCTGAAAACGTCTGGCCTTTCAGCCGGTCTGCCAGCCGCAGCCCTAGGTCGCGCGCCCCGTCAGGCGATTGGAGGTCAGACGTTTGGAAGAGGTCAAGAATCCAGCGCTCTAGCGGGTCATCTTCAACACTTTTTCCCAGCAGCAGAGCCCGGGCGATGCGGTCGAATTGCCCGCCGAGGCCGGGGGCCTCGGCGGTATGGAAAGGGGCCCAGAGGTCACGCAGCCGCGGGAAGCGCGCTATGGCAAGGGCCTCGGCACGGGCGTCTTCGATCAGGCCGATGCAGAGGGATTGAAGGGCGTTCAGCCCCTCGCCTTGGAAGGGTTTTCGCAGGCAGGCCAGATGCGCGGCCAGATGGGCGACCTGCGCGCGGTAAAGGTCCAGCGCGGGCAGGCCCTGCCAATCATCCAGCGCGTCGGGCAGGTGCAGGGCGGGGCCCTCAATGAAGGGTTGCAAGCCGGTGCGGCGGTCAAAATCCCCCGCCGTCGGCACCAGAAGGAAATCCCGGCCCCAGAGCGCGCGCAGATAGAGGCCGAGGCGGCGCTGCACATCGACCAGCAACACCCCCTTGCGTTCGCGTTGCAAGATCGCCTTCGACTCGGCTGAGGCCAGGGAAAAAAAGCGGTCGAGTTCGGGGTAATCGGTGCGATGCGCCTCGGCCCCCCAATCGGCCCAACGGCGCAGGCCCCCCAGCGTCAGCACCTCCAGCAGTTCGCCCAGATGGTCCAGCATCGGCCTGAGCGCCCGGGGGGCGCGTGCGAGCAGATGCTCCAGAAACCGCAGGTAGGATCGGAAGAGCCCTGCATCCCCCAGCCGCCGTGCGGCCAGGGGCGCGGTCGCCAGGATGCGCTCGATCACCGCGCCCGAGGTGCGGGAGGCGAAGCCCAGGCAGGCGGGGGCGAGGTCGGCCAGAACCTCCTCGCCGATCTCGCGCGCAACCTGCGGCGCGGCCTCGATCCAGGCCAGCACCACGGACTCACCCCGGCCCATCTGCCTGAGCGCCTCGGCGCCCCTTTCCCAGACCTCCAGCCCCCGGGGCGAGAGGCGGCGGATCGCCTCGGGCCGGGCGGCGTCGAGCGCCGTGGCGATGTCAGAACCAGGTGGCGACGGCGGCATCGAGCGCGTCCCGCATGTCGGGATCATCGGTGATCGGGCGGACCAGCGCCATGGAGCAGGCGGCACGGGGCGCGACGCCCCCGGCGATCAGGCGGCCGGCATGGACCAGCATCCGCGTGCTCAGCCCCTCGTCCAGACCATGGCCCTTGAGGTTGCGGGCGCGGGCGCCGATCTCGACCAGTCTCCGCGCGGTGTCGCCATCGACCCCGCTTTCATGGGCGACGATCTCGGCTTCGATCCCGGGGTCGGGCCAGGTGAAATCGAGCGCGCCAAAGCGTTGCCGGGTCGATTGCTTCAGGTCCTTCATCAGCGACTGGTAGCCGGGGTTATAGCTGATCACGAGCAGGAAATCGGGATGCGCGCGCAGGAGTTCCCCTTTCTTTTCAAGGGGAAGGGCGCGGCGGTCATCGGTCAGCGGGTGGATCGCGACCATCGTGTCCTGCCGGGCCTCGACCACCTCATCCAGATAGCAGATCGCCCCGTGCCGGGCAGCGACGGTCAGCGGCCCGTCCTGCCAGCGCGTCCCCTCGGCATCGAGCAGGAAGCGGCCGACCAGATCCGAGGCGGTCATGTCCTCGTTGCAGGCGATTGTCACCAGCGGGCGGTTCAGCGCCCAGGCCATGTGTTCGACAAAGCGCGTCTTGCCGCAGCCGGTCGGGCCCTTGAGCATGACCGGCATGCGGGCTTCCCAGGCGGCGGTGAAAAGCGCCACCTCCTCGCCCTGGGGCCTGTACCAGGGTTCGGACGCGACGCGGTGCTGGTCGAGAACGTCTTTCATCGGGGCCTCCGGGGAAGGGAGCGGCCCGCCGGAGAGGGGACTCGGCGGGCCGCGGGCGTCAGACCGGGATCCCCCGGTAGACGACCATGTTGGCACCCTGCGACTGGGTGACATTGTTGTAGCCGATCAGCCGGACATGGTTGCCGGGATTGGCCGCGTGGCAGGCGTCAAGCTCGGCGATGATCGCCTCGACGTCGGTTTCGCCGAACATCGGCAGCTTCCACATGTACCAGTAGGTCGATGCGGCGAATTGCGGCTCGGTATGTTCGATGGCCGGGTTCCAGCCGTGCTTGACCACCCATTCCACCTGGCGGCGGATCTGATCCTTGGTCATCTCGGGCAGGTAGGAAAAGGTGCCCATCTTGCGGCTGGCGGGGTCGGAGAGGCGGGAGGTGTAGTCCTGGACGCTCATGCGGGTTTCCTCGTGGCGGCCGGGAGCTGGGGGTTTCACCCCGGACCCCCAGCGTATTTGGGGCAGAATGAAAGGGCGGTCAGCGGTGCTGGACGTCGAGCTTGTCCACGGTGTCGAACTCGAACTTGATTTCCTTCCAGGTCTCCATGGCGACCTTCAGTTCCGGCGAGTGAAGGGCGGCTTTCGTCAGGATGTCCTTGCCCTCGCGTTCCAGGTCGCGGCCCTCGTTGCGGGCCTGGACGCAGGCCTCCAGCGCGACGCGGTTGGCGGCGGCGCCGGCGGCGTTGCCCCAGGGGTGGCCCAGCGTGCCGCCGCCGAATTGCAGGACCGAGTCATTGCCAAAGATCGAGACCAGCACCGGCATGTGCCAGACATGGATCCCGCCCGAGGCGACGGGGAAAACGCCGGGCATCGAGCCCCAATCCTGGTCGAAGAAGATGCCGCGCGCGCGATCCTCCTTGACGAACCGGTCGCGCATCAGGTCGATCCAGCCCAGCGTCGCGGCGCGGTCGCCTTCGAGCTTGCCGACAACGGTGCCGGAATGCAGGTGGTCGCCGCCCAGAAGCCGCAGCAGCTTGGCCAGCACCCGGAAGTTGATGCCGTGGTTGGGGTTGCGGTCCAGCACCGCATGCATGGCACGGTGGACATGCAGCAGCATGCCGTTGTCGCGGCACCACTTGCTCAGCGAGTTATGGGCGGCCCAGCCCAGCGTCAGGTAATCCGACATGATGATCGGCGTGCCCAGTTCCTTGGCGAATTCGGCGCGCTGGAACATGTCCTCGATGGTGGGCGCGGTCACGTTCATGTAGTGACCCTTGCGCTCGCCCGTCTCGGCCTCGGATTTCTCGATGGCTTCCTGGCAGAAGAGGAAGCGGTCGCGCCAGCGCATGAAGGGCTGCGAGTTGACGTTCTCGTCGTCCTTGGTGAAATCGAGCCCGCCGCGCAGGCATTCATAGACGGCGCGGCCGTAGTTCTTGGCGGAAAGCCCCAGCTTCGGTTTGATGGTGCAGCCCAGCAGGGGGCGGCCGTATTTGTCCATCTTGTCGCGTTCGACATGGATCCCGTGGGGCGGGCCGAAGCAGGTCTTCACGAACCAGATCGGGAAGTGCACGTCCTCCAGCCTGAGGGACCGCACCGCCTTGAAGCCGAAGACGTTGCCCACCAGCGAGGTGAAGACGTTGACCACCGAGCCCTCTTCGAAGAGGTCGGCGGGATAGGCGACGAAGGCATAGAAGGCGTCGTCATGGCCCGGCACATCCTCGACCCGATAGGCGCGGCCCTTGTAGAAATCGAGGTCGGTCAGAAGGTCGGTCCAGACGGTCGTCCAGGTGCCGGTCGAGCTTTCGGCGGCGACGGCGGCGGCAGCTTCCTCGCGCGGGACGCCGGCCTGGGGGATGACCTTGAAGACGGCCAGGATGTCGGTGTCCCTGGGGGTGTAATCGGGTTCCCAATAGGTCGAGCGGTATTCCTTGACGCCGGCGTCGTAGCGTTTCGTGGACTGGATGTTCATGCGGGTCTCCTCCCCTTGCTGGGGGGAGTAAGCGTGATTTCAGGACTAATGAAAAATGGATAGTTTTTAGTCAAAGAATAGTGTTTAGTCTATTCATGCGCTATTCCCTCCGGCAATTGCAGATCTTTCGGGCGGTAGCGGAGAGCCTGTCCTACACCCGCGCGGCCGAGGCGCTGCATCTGACCCAGCCCGCGGTCTTTGCCCAGGTCCGCGAATTGCAGGAGCAGCTGGGCCAGCCGCTGATCGAAAGGCTGGGCAAGCGGCTCTACCTGACCGAGGCGGGGCAAGAGGTCCTGGCCTCGGCCCGCGCCATCCTGGCCGAGGCCGAGGCGATGGAGATGCGGCTGGCGGAACTCGGCGGGCTGGCCCGGGGGCGGTTGCGGCTGGCGGTGGTGTCCACGGCGAAATACGACCTGCCCGCGGTGATCGGCGCCTTCAGCGCGGCGCATCCGGGGATCGAGGTGGCCCTGACCGTCGGCAACCGGCAGGAGCTGCTGGCGCGCTTCGCGCAGAATGCCGACGACCTCTATATCCTCGGACAGCCGCCCGAAGGGATCGACGCCGGGGCCGAGGTCTATGCCGAGAACCCGCTGGTGGTGATCGCGCCGCCGGGGCATCCGCTGGCGGGGCGGCAGGCCCGCCTTGCCGATCTGGCGGCCTATCCGTTCCTCATGCGCGAGGAGGGTTCCGGCACCCGCCGCGCGGTCGAGGCCGCTTTCGCCGCAGCCGGGATGGCGCCGAAGGGGCGGATGGAACTGGGCGCCAATGAGGCGGTGAAACAGGGGGTGATCGCGGGGCTGGGGCTCAGCGTCCTCAGCCGGGGCACCGTGGCGCTGGAATTGCGCCACGGCTATCTGGTGGAACTGGCGGTCGAGGGCTTCCCTCTGATGCGCCACTGGTACGTCGCCTGGCCCCGCGCCCGGCGGAAATCGCTGGCGGCCGAGGCATTCCTCGACCGCCTGAGGGCGGGGCCGAACCGGGGTCAGTGACGGCGGTGCGCCGCCAGCGTGTCGCTGCCGAAGACCTTTGTCAGCAGCCAGCGCAGCCGGTCCTTCAGCCCCTCCATCACGCTGAAGAGAGAGGGGACGAAGACCAGCGACAGCGCCGTCGACAGCAAGAGCCCGCCGATCACCGCGATGGCCATCGGAGCCCGGAACTCGCCCCCCGTCGAATGGGCCAGCGCCGAGGGGATCATGCCCGCGGTCATGGCGATGGTGGTCATGATGATCGGGCGCGCGCGCTTGTGACCCGCGTCGATCATGGCGGCGGCACGGTCCTTGCCGTCCTTGATCCCCTCGAGCGCGAATTCGACCAGCATGATCGCGTTCTTGGTCACGATCCCCATCAGCATCAGGAAGCCGATCACCACCGAAAGGCCGATCCCCGCGCCATAGAGATAGAGCGCGAAGATGGCGCCGCCGATGGCCAGCGGCAGGGACAGCATGATGGTCAGCGGCGTGACGAAGCTGTTGAACAGCAGCACCAGCACCACATAGACCAGCATGAGCCCAGCCCCCATCGCCAGCCCGAACGAGGCAAAGATCTCGCCCATCACCTCGACATCGCCCGAGGGCTGGATCTGCGTGCCGGGCGGCATGTTGCGGGCGGCGGGCAAGGCGTCGATGGCGGCCGTTGCCGGGCCCAGATAGGCGCCGGGCGCCAGATCCGCCTGGATCGAGACGCGATAGCGACGGTCGTAGCGCTCGATCACCGAGACGCCCGAGGCCAGGCGCACATCGGCCACGGCAAAAAGCGGCACCATCGTTCCCTGTGACGAGGGCACGCGGAACCCGGCCAGTCGCGAGATGTCGCTGCGGGCCTCTTCGTTCAGGCGAACGCGGATCGGAATGCGCTGCTCGCCGGTGCTGAACTGCGCCAGATTGGCGTCGATGTCACCGATCGTGGCCACCCGGATCGCCGCGGCCAGCGTCGCCGCCGTCACGCCCAGCTGCGCGGCGCGTTCGGGATCGGGGACGATCTGGATTTCCGGGCGCAGAAGCGCCGCCTCGGAAGAGGCATGGCGGATCAGCGGCACGTCGCCCATCTGCTGCAGAAGGGCGGTCGCGGCCTCGGTCACGCCGGCCTCGGTATCGGCCAGCACGTTGATGGTGATGTCGCGTTGCCCCGCGGCGCCCAGCACGAACACCCGCAGGTCGGGCAGATCGGCCAGCCGTTCCTCGATCTCGGCGTTGATCTCGGTCCAGGAACGCTCGCGGGTTTCCTTGTCGCCGTAATTGACCTGGATGCTGAGCGAGGTGGCCGAGGAGCCGTTGACGAAGACGCGCTGCACCTCGGGCACCTGCTCGATGCGGTCCGAGATCTGCTGGGCGGCGGCGCGGGCTTCGCGCAGCGTGCTGCCCGGCGGCAGTTCGACCGAGACGACCGAGCGTCCGGCATCCTCGGCCGGGATGAACTCCTGCGGCAGCAGGGTTGCCGAAAAGATCGAGGCGCCGAAGATCAGCAATCCCGCCAGCAGGGTGACGAAGCGGTGGTGCAGCGTCCAGGTCAGGATCCGTAGATAGCCGCGCATCAGGAAGCCGTCCTTGACCTCATGCGTGCCGGCGCCGGGCTTCGAGCGCATGAAATGCGCGGCGAAGAGGGGGGTGATGAGCCGCGCGACGGCCAGCGAGAACAGAACCGCCACCGCGACCGTCAGGCCGAATTGCTTGAAGAACTCGCCCGCGATGCCGCCCATGAAACTGACCGGCGCGAAGACCGCGACGATGGTCAGCGAAATCGCGATCACCGTGGTGCCGATCTCGGTCGCGGCCTCCATGGCCGCCTCATAGGCCGGTTTGCCCATGTGGATATGTCGGTCGATGTTCTCGATCTCGACGATGGCGTCGTCCACCAGGATGCCGACCACCAGCGTGATCCCCAGAAGGCTGATCGTGTTGAGCGAGAAGCCCAGAAGATCCATGACGATGAAGGTCGGAATCGCCGAGAGGGGCAGGGCGATGAAGGCCACCACCGTGGCCCGCCAGTTCCTGAGGAACAGGAAGACCACGAGGATCGCCAGCGCCGCGCCCTCGTAAAGCGTGTTCATCGCCGAATCGAAAGTCGCCTCGGTGGTGATGGTCGCATCGTCGATCAGCGAGAAAACCGTGTCGGGATATTGCGCCTGCAAGTCGGCCAGCCGGGCGCGGGCGGCGTCGGCCGCCACCAGATCCGAGGCCCCGGTGGCGCGGAAGACGCCGAAGGCCACGACCGGGCGGCCGTTGAACAGGGCGAAGCTCTCGGCTTCGCCCGCGCCGTCGGTGACGGTGCCCAGCTGGTTCAGCGGCACGGTCTGGCCGCTCGGCAGGCGGATCGGCGTGGCGGCCAGCTGCTCGAGCGTCGGCGCCGAGCCCAGCGCCCGGATCACGTATTCCGAGCCGAACATATCCCCCTGGCCGCCGCCCTGGTCGAGGTTGGTCTGCGCCAGTTGCTGGCTGATCGAAGTGGCCGAAAGGGTCAGGGCGAGCAGCCGGTCGGGGTCCAGATCGACCCGGATCTCGCGTTCGGCGCCACCCAGACGGCTGACCGATCCGACGCCCTCGGCGCCCTGCAGCGAGCGCGCCACCACGTCATCGACGAAGGCCGACAATTCCTCGATGCTGCGGGTCCGGTCGGCCACCGCATAGGTCAGGATCGGCCGGCCGGTGAAATCGAGCCGCTGGACGACCGGATCGGTCGCCGTATCGGGCATCGACGAGCGCGCGGCGGTCACCGCATCCTTCACGTCGTTGAGCGCCCGGTCGGTGTTGGTCCCGAACTCGAATTCGATGGTCAGCTGGGCGCTGCCGTCCCGCGCGGTGGCCTGAATATGCCTCAGGCCCGCAATGTCGCTGACCTCGTCCTCGATGGGCTGGATCACCTGGCTGGCGATCTCGGAAGGGGCGGTGCCGGGCGCGCTCACGTCGATCGTGATCACCGGCAGGTCGACGTTGGGCATCTCGGTGACGGGAAGCCGGGCGAAGCTGACCAGCCCCGCGATGCAGAGCACGACGAACAGCGCGATCGGCGGGACCGGGTGCCGGATCGACCAGGTTGACAGGTTCATTGGTCGGCCCCGGTGCTGGTCGCGGCGGCGGTGTCGGCGGCGGTCTCGGTGTCGGTCCCGGGCCGGATCGGCCGCACCACATCGCCGTCGCTGAAGAAGGCGCCGGCGCGGGCCACCACCTCGTCACCCTCGTCCAGGCCCGAGGTGATTTCCTGCCAGGCGTTCCAGGCGATCCCTGTCTGGACGCTGCGCCGTTCGAGCCTGTCGCCCTCGCCCAGGCGCAGGACGTAGGCGCCCTGCGCGTCGCGCAGCACGGCCGAGACGGGCACTGCCAGCCCCTGCCGGTCCTCGGCCACGATCCGCCCGCCGACATAGAGCCCCGGCCGCAGCCCCTCGCGCGCCTCCAGCGCGATTCGCACCTCGCCCAGCCGGGTCGTTGGGCTGACCGTCGGCGCCACCAGCCGCACCTGGCCGGTGACCGGCGGCAGGCCGGCGATCTGCAGCGCGGCCGGGTCGCCGGGGCTGAGCAGAACCAGCTCGGTCTCGATCACCTCGGCCACGGCCTCGACCGTGCCCTCCTCGATGATGCGGTAGATGGGCTCGCCCCCGGCCGAGGCGATGGCGCCGATCTGCCCGTTGCGCGCACTCACCACCCCCGCCACCGGCGAGGTGATCCGGGCATTGGCGTAATCGAGCTGCGCCACATCCAGCGAGGCCTGCGCCTGCTGCAAGGCCGCGCGCGCCGCCTGAACCCCGTCCTCGGCCGATTGCGCGCTGGCCGCGGCGCCCAGCTGCGCGGTCTCGGCTTCGTCCAGCGCCGATTGCGTGGCGGTGCCGCTGGCCCGCAGGCTGCGCAGCCGTTCCAGCACCTGATTGGCCTGCCGGAGCTGGGCGGCGGTGGCATTGACCTGGCTTTCGGCCTGGTTCAGCCCGGCCTGGGCATTGGCCAGAACCGCCTGCGCCTGGGTAACCCGCAGCGCAAGCGTCCGGTCGTCAAGCCGCGCGACCGTTTCGCCCGCCGCCACCCGGTCGCCCACTTCGGCGGCAAGGTCGGTGATGGCGAAACCGCCCGAATGCGGGAAGACCAGCACCTCGTTGCGCGCCACCAGCGAGCCCGAGACCGGTACGACCAGCATCAGCGGCTGGACCGAGGCGGCGGCCACGGTGACCGCCGGGGTGGCCTCGTCGGCGAGGGCGGGGGCAGTCGCCAGGGCAAACGCCAGCCAGAGGCCCGCGGGGGAAAAAGGGGGTCTCGGCATTCCTGGCCTCCACTGCGGCACCGCCGGGTGCCGGGAATGTTCATTTTTGATTGAACGCAGATAAGAGCCTCGGGAGGGTCCGTCAAGAAGCGTTCGGTCTTGAATGACACCTTGTGCCCGATCAGAATAGCATGGTTCACGGACGAGATCATGACCCTGCCGATTTCCCGCACCCGCGCCGATTTTATCGCCTATATGGGCCAGGCGCTCGAGGCGCAGGGGCTGCCGCCGATCGCCGGGCGGATGCTGGGGCTGCTGATCTTCGACGGCGAGCCGCGCTCGTTCAGCGAACTGGCGACCGAGCTCGGGGTCAGCCGCGGGTCGATCAGCGCCAATGCCCGCCACCTGCTGGCGCGCGGCGCCATCATCAAGGAGAACCGCCCGGGCGACCGGCAGGATTATTTCTGCCTCGCGGAACAATCCTTCGACACGATCCTGGCCGAACTGATCGCCCGGATGACGGCAACCTCGCAGGCCGTGCGCGGCTTCGCCGAGGCGCTGCCCGCCGAGGAGGGCGCGCGGCGGCGGCTCTGCGGTCTGGCCGATTTCTATGCCGCCATGGCGGGCGGCGTGACCCAGGCGCTGCAGCGGCTGAGCACGATGCGCTGAGCGGCGGGAGGCGCGCTCCCACCCGCCCACCCCGCGCGCCTCCCGCCGCGGAGAGGGCGGCGCTTGTTGCGACCCCGGGGGGCCAGCCCCCCGGACCCCCCGGCGTATTTTTGGCAAAGTGATGAGAGGGGCGGGGCGTCCCGTCCGGCGGGCGCCCTTTCTCATCTTCGTTCTTCAACTATCCTCGGGGGTGAGGGCTGCCCGGACGAGGCGCCTGTGGCGCGTCGTCAGGTCCGAACGGCCGGAGCGCCAGCGAAGGGCCGGGCAGCTCCCTGGGCCAAGAAAGGGGGGACAGAAAGCCCCCTCTTTCTGTTTCGGCGCGGCGGCACGCCGCGCCGCCGGTCGCCCGAGACATCGGGAAACAAGGGTGAATGTCCGCGCGCTCGCTTATTCCGCGGCGACCGGCCGGGCGTCGACCAGCCCCACGATGTCCATCATGATCCGGTTCAGCTCGAAATCCTTGGGCGTATAGACTGCGGCCACGCCCATGGCGCGCAGGGCTGCCGCGTCTTCCTCCGGGATGATGCCGCCGACGACCACCGGCACCGCATCGAGGCCCGCAATGCGCATCCGCTCCATCACCTCGGCGACCAGCGGCACGTGGCTGCCCGAGAGGATCGACAGGCCGACCACATGCGCCGCTTCCGCCTCGGCGGCCGAGACGATCTCGGCGGGCGTCAGACGGATCCCCTCGTAATGGATGTCCATCCCGCAATCGCGGGCCCGGGCGGCGATTTGCTCGGCGCCGTTGGAATGCCCGTCGAGGCCCGGCTTGCCGACCACGAATTTCAGCTTCCGCCCCAGGGTCGAGCTGACCGCATCGACCGCGGCGCGGATCTCCTCCAGCCCCTCGGTCCGGTTCGAGGGGTTGCGCGACACGCCGGTCGGGGCGCGGTATTCGCCGAAGGCCTTGCGCACCACGAGGCCCCATTCGCCGGTCGTCGCCCCCGCCTTCGCCGCCCTGATCGAGGCGGGCATGACATTGGCGCCCGAGAGCGCCGCCTCGCGCAGCGCGGCCAGCGCCGCCTGAACCGCGCCCTCGTCGCGTGCGCCGCGCCAGGCCTGAAGGCGGGCGATCTGGTCGGCCTCGGCATCGGCATCCGCCACCATGATCGCGCCATCACCCGTGGTCAGGGGCGAGGGTTCGGTGGTGGTGAAGCGGTTCACCCCCACGACCACCGTCTCGCCCTGCTCGATGCGGCCGATGCGTTCGGCATTGGCCTCGACCAGGCGGCCCTTCATGTAATCGATGGCCTGCACCGCGCCGCCCATGTCGTCGATCAGCGCCAGTTCGGCGCGGGCGCCCTCTTTCAGCGCCTCGACCTTGGCCGCGACGACCGGATTGCCGTCGAAGAGGTCGCCGTATTCCAGAAGATCCGTCTCATAGGCCAGGATCTGCTGCATCCTCAGCGACCATTGCTGGTCCCATTTGCGCGGCAGGCCCAGGGCCTCGTTCCAGGCGGGCAATTGCACGGCGCGGGCGCGGGCGTTCCTGGACAGCGTGACCGCCAGCGCCTCGATCAGGATGCGGTAGACGTTGTTTTCGGGCTGCTGCTCGGTCAGGCCCAGGCTGTTGACCTGCACCCCATAGCGGAAACGGCGATAGCGCGCATCCTCGACGCCATAGCGCTCAAGGCAGATCTCGTCCCAGAGTTCCGAGAAGGCGCGCATCTTGCACATCTCGGTGACGAAGCGGATGCCCGCGTTCACGAAGAAGGAAATCCGCCCGACCATCTCGGGGAAATGCTGGGCCGGGACCTTGCCCTTGAGGTCATCCAGCACCGCAATCGCCGTGGCCAGCGCGAAGGCCAGCTCCTGTTCCGGCGTCGCGCCCGCTTCCTGCAGATGGTAGGAACAGACATTCATCGGGTTCCATTTCGGCAGATGCTCCCGCGTATAGGCCGCGACATCGGTGATCATGCGCAGGGACGGTTTCGGCGGGCAGATATAGGTCCCGCGCGAGAGGTATTCCTTGATCAGGTCGTTCTGCACCGTGCCCTGCAGCTGCGAGACATCGGCGCCCTGTTCCTCGGCCACGGCGATATAGAGCGCCAAGAGCCAGGGCGCCGTCGCGTTGATCGTCATCGAGGTGTTCATCTGTTCCAGCGGGATACCGTCAAAGAGGGCCCGCATGTCGCCGATATGGCAGATGGGCACGCCGACCTTGCCGACTTCGCCGCGGCTAAGTTCGTGGTCGCTGTCATAGCCCGTCTGCGTCGGCAGGTCGAAGGCCACCGACAGGCCCGTCTGCCCCTTGGACAGGTTGGTCCGGTACAGCTCGTTCGAGGCCTTGGCGGTGGAATGGCCGGCATAGGTGCGGAAGAGCCAGGGCTTGTCTTTCTTGACGGTGTCTTGGGTCATCGGAGCCTCCGCTATGGATGCAGTCGCAGCGCAACTTTCTTACCCGAAGGGAATAGTGGGACGAAAGATAATGTCAAGCCGGGAATCGCTGCGACGCGGCGCCGGGGGGGCGAACGCAAAACGCCGCCCCGGGGGGCGGCGTTTCAGATGCTGGGGCGCGGGGTTCAGCGCTCTTCGACTTCGGAATAGTCGCGGCGCGGGGCGCCGGTGTAGAGCTGCCGCGGCCGGCCGATTTTCAGCTCCGGGTCGCCGATCATTTCTTTCCACTGGGCGATCCAGCCGACCGCCCGCGACAGCGCGAAGATCGGCGTGAACATCGACGTGGGGAAGCCCATCGCCTCGAGGATGATGCCCGAGTAGAAGTCGACGTTCGGATAGAGCTTCTTCTCGACGAAATATTCGTCTTCCAGCGCGATGCGCTCCAGCTCTTTCGCGACTTTCAGGGTCTCGTTGTCGTGGATGCCCAGCAGGCCCAGAACCTCATCCGCCGATTCCTTCATGACCTTCGCCCGCGGGTCGAAGTTCTTGTAGACCCGGTGACCGAAGCCCATCAGGCGGAAGGGATCGTTCTTGTCCTTGGCGCGGGCGATGAACTCGGGGATCCGGTCCACGGTGCCGATCTCGCGCAGCATCTCCAGGCAAGCCTGGTTGGCGCCGCCATGGGCCGGGCCCCAAAGGCAGGCGATGCCGGCGGCGATGCAGGCGAAGGGATTGGCGCCCGAGGAACCGGCCAGACGCACGGTCGAGGTCGAGGCGTTCTGCTCATGATCCGCGTGCAGCATCATGATCCGGTCCATGGCCTTGGCCAGGATCGGGTCCACGACATAATCCTCGGCCGGGACGGCGAAGCACATGTGCAGGAAATTGCCGGCGTAATCGAGCGAGTTCTTCGGATAGACGAAGGGCTGACCGATCGAATATTTATAGGCCATGGCGGCGATGGTCGGGATCTTGGCGATCATGCGGATCGCCGCGACTTCCCGCTGCCAGGGATCGTTCACATCGGTCGAATCGTGGTAGAAGGCCGACATCGCGCCGACCACGCCGACCATGGTGGCCATCGGATGCGCGTCACGGCGGAAGCCGCGGAAGAAATAGTGCATCTGCTCATGCACCATGGTGTGACGGGTCACACGGGTCTCGAAATCGACCATCTGCTGCGCGGTCGGCAGCTCTCCGTAGAGAAGCAGGTAGCAGACTTCGAGGTGGTGCGATTTCTCGGCGAGCTGTTCGATCGGATAACCCCGATAGAGCAGCTCACCCTTGTCGCCGTCGATATAGGTGATGGTCGAGGAGCAGGACGCGGTCGAGGTAAAGCCCGGGTCGTAGGTGAAAACGTCGCCCTGTGCGTAGAGCTTGCGGATGTCCAGCACGTCCGGGCCGACGGTGGGCGAATGGATCGGCAGGTCGATTGCCTTGTTGCCAATCGTGAGTGTTGCACTTCCCTTGGTGTCTGCCATCGCGTCCCTCGCTCCTTATTAACCAGCGTTGGGCGGCCCAGCCCCGGGCCGCGGGGTAGTCAGCCCCCTGCAGCGGCGTCCGAGAGCCGCGCAAGGGTTTCATCACGTCCCAGAACAAGCATCATGTCGAACACGCTGGGTGACACGGCCCGACCGGCCAGAGCCGCCCGCAGCGAGGGGGCGATCTTGCCGAGTCCGAGGCCGTGCGTCGCTGCAACGTCGCTCACGATGGCTTCGAGTCTTTCGCGGTCCCAGCTAGCATTTTGCAGATGCGGCGTCAATTCACCCAGTATACGACGGGATACCGGATCCAGGGATTTCTCTGCTTTCTCGTCCCGGGCGATCGGACGCTCGGTCAGCACAAAGTGAGCGCGTTCAAGGATTTGGCTGAAGTTGCGCGCTTTCTCTTTCAGGGGCGCCATGGCACGGGCCACGCCGTCGCGCTGCCGCGGGGTCAGCGGGGCGGCCCCGGTGGCCGAAAGATAGGCCTCAAGTTCCTGCAGTGCAGCGCCTTCGTCCATCGCGGTGAAATGCTGCGCCGTCAGGTGGTCCAGCTTTTTCAGGTCCAGCCGTGCCGGCGCCTTGCCGATGCCGCCCAGGTCGAACCATTCGACCGCCTGCGCGTCCGAGAAGAATTCGTCGTCACCATGGCTCCAGCCCAGCCGGGCGAGATAGTTGCGGATCGCGGCGGCGGGATAGCCCATCTTCTGGTAATCCTCGACCCCCAGCGCGCCGTGGCGCTTCGACAGCTTCTTGCCATCCTCGCCATGGATCAGCGGGATATGCGCGAATTGCGGCACGTCCCAGCCCATCGCCTGATAGACCTGCGTCTGGCGCGCGGCGTTGTTCAGATGGTCGTCCCCCCGGATGACATGCGTGACGCCCATGTCGTGATCGTCGACCACCACGGCGAGCATGTATGTCGGCGTACCATCCGAGCGTAAACAAACCATGTCATCGAGCTGATCGTTGCGGAACACCACCCGGCCCTGCACCGCGTCCTCGATCACCGTCTCGCCGTCGCGGGGCGCCTTCAGGCGGATCACGAAGGGCAGGTCGGGATGCGTCGCGGGATCCGCATCGCGCCAGGGCGATTGATAGAGGGTCGAGCGCCCCTCGGCCCGCGCGGCCTCGCGGAAGGCCTCGATCTCGTCTTGCGTGGCGAAGCATTTATAGGCGTGACCGCGGGCCAGCATCTCCTGCGCCACCTCGGCGTGGCGCGGCGCGCGTTCGAACTGGCTGATCGCCTCGCCGTCCCAGTCGAGGCCCAGCCAGGTCAGCCCCGAAAGAATGGCCGCCGTCGCCTCGGGCGTGGACCGCGCGCGGTCTGTATCCTCGATCCTGAGCAGGAACTTCCCGCCCCGGCCCCGGGCATAGAGCCAGTTGAACAGCGCCGTCCGGGCCCCGCCGATATGCAGGAAACCCGTGGGCGAGGGGGCGAAACGGGTGACCACGGCGGCGTTCATCTGTTGTTAACCTTTCGGAAACCAAGGGGGAGATAGGCTGGACGAAACCTCTAGGCAATGACGGGGGCGAGAACAAGTGTGGAGCCCCGCCCAACCCGCCGGGGATCTGCCGCGACCGGGCGCGCCCAGCCTGGCGCGGTGGCTTGCGGCCGCAATCGGGGCCGCCCTCGCCAGGGCACAGGGCGCCTTGTTCCCGCTCGCCCCCGTGGCACTGGGTCTGGGCGTTGGTCTCTACTTCGCCCTGACGGACGAGCCCGGGCCGCTGCTGCTGACCGCCTCGGCGCTGGCCGGGGCGCTCTGCCTGATCGGCGCGCGACTCGGGCCCGATTGGGTGCGGCCGTTGGCGCTGGCCGGGGCGCTGATGGCGGCGGGGCTGCTGCTGGCCACCTGGCGGGCGCAATCCGTCGCCGCGCCGGTCCTGGGCTGGCACCGCTATGGCCCGGTCGAGGGACGGATCGTCGAGGTCGACCGCTCCGTCTCGGACGCGGTGCGGCTGACGCTGGACCGGGTGGTGCTGCCGGGGGTCGATCCCGACAGGGTGCCGCAGTCGGTGCGGGTCTCGGTTCACGGCACGCTGGATCTCGACCCTGTTGCGGGCACGCGGGTCATGCTGACCGGCCGCCTCGGGCCGCCCGGCGGGCCGGTCGAGCCGGGCGGCTTCGATTTCCGGCGTCTGGCGTGGTTCGAGGGACTGGGCGCGGTCGGCTATACCCAAAGCCCGGTTCTGGCGCTGGAGGATCCTGAACCGGGGCTGGCGCTGTCCCTCACCCGTCTGCGCCAGCGCCTGGCGCAAGGCATTCGTGACCGCCTGCCGGGCGAGACGGGCGGCTTCGTCGCGGCGCTCCTGACCGGCGACCGGTCCGGGGTGGGGATCGAGACGACCGAGGATCTGCGCCGCTCGAACCTCGCGCATCTGCTGGCGATTTCCGGGCTGCACATGGGTTTGCTCACCGGCGTCGTCTATGGCGGCCTCAGGGCCTTTCTGGCGCTCTTCCCGGTGCTGGCGCTGCGCCTGCCGATCCGCAAGATCGCGGCCCTGGTCGCGCTGGTTGCCGCCGCCGCTTATCTGGCGCTCTCGGGCGGCAATGTCGCGACGCAACGCGCCTTCGTCATGGTGGCGGTGATGCTGGGCGCGGTGCTGGCCGAGCGGCGGGCGCTGTCCATGCGCTCGGTCGCGCTGGCGGCGCTGATCCTGCTGGCCTGGCGGCCCGAGGCGCTGCTCTCGGTCGGGTTCCAGATGTCCTTTGCCGCGACGGTGGCGCTGGTCGCGGTCTTCCGCTGGCTGCGGGAGCGGCGGCAGGGCGCCCCGCGACTGCGTGGCTGGCGGCGGCTGCTGGCGCCCTTGGCGGGCGCGGCGCTCTGCTCGCTGGTGGCGGGGCTGGCGACCGCGCCCTATGCCGCGGCGCAATTTCACCGCATCGCCGAATACGGGCTTCTGGCGAATATCGTCAGCGTGCCGCTGATGGGGGTGCTGGTGATGCCGGCGGCGGTGCTGGCGGCGGTGCTCTGGCCCCTGGGGCTGGAGGGGATCGGTCTGTGGCTGATGGCGCAGGGGACGCGCTGGATCCTCTTCGTCGCCCATTGGGTGAGCGAGCTTGACGGCGCGGTTCGGCAGGTGCCCGCGCCGCCCGGCTGGCTGATGCCGGTCTTCACGCTGGGGGCGCTCTGGCTGGTGCTCTGGCCCGGGCGCTCGCGCTTGGCCGGGGCGGCGCTGGCGATCGCCGCGCTGGCCTTTTGGGGACTGGGGACGCGCCCCGCGCTGCTGGTCGAGGGCGGCGGCGCGCTGGTCGGGCTGATGACGCCCGAGGGGCGGGCGCTGAGCAAGCCGCGCGGCGCGGGTTTCGTCGCGCGCAACTGGCTGGAGGCCGATGGCGACGGGGCCTCGCAGGCCGAGGCCGCCGGAAGGCCCGGGTTCCAGCCGGTGCCGGGCGGGGTCGCCTTCCGGTTCGGGGGCACGGATTGGCTGCATCTAACGGGCAGGCGCGGGGCCGAGGCGCTGGCGGACGCCTGCCGCGACGGGGTGGTGATCGTCACCGACCAGCGCATGGCGGGGCCGCCCGCCGGGACCTGCACGCTTTGGGATCCGCGGAGCCTGCGGGCGACGGGCGCGCTGGCCTTCGAGGCCGGAGGCGGGATGCGGACGGCGGCCGAAGCCTCGGGCCAAAGGCTCTGGAGCCCGGCGCCGCGCCCGCGCCGGTCGGATTGAGTCCCGACGGCAACACCCCGGGCGGAATGCGCGGGGCCGGGGGCACATAAGCCTCGCCCGGTGACTCGGCGTTTGTTACGCTTGCGGAAACAAACAGGCAAAACAATGAGCAGTGTATCCGGGTTCAGCGGCGTTTATGCCGTGGAATGGGCGCAGACTGCGCCTGGAGAGGAGTGGGGATTGCCGCCAGACCTGCTGGCGGTGGGCATGTCCTGGCGCTGGCGCGGTCTGGCGCAAAGGCTCGATGCCGGGGTGGCCGCACTCTGGCTGGACCGCCCGGCGGACCGGGACGACCCGCGCAGACGGGCCCGGCGCCGGATGAGGCGCCTTTCGCTGGCCGCCATGCCGGACATGGCGGCCGAGGACCTGCAGGATGACGCGCCCGGGGGCGGATCGCTGGTCCTGACCGATGGCGCGCGGCTCTATCCCGCCCGGATTGTCGAGCGGCACGGGCGGCGGCTGGCGGTGTTTCACCCGTTGCTGCCCGCCCCCGATACCGAACTCTGGATCGCCGCGCTGAGCCTTGCGCCCGCGCTGACGCGCCGGGGCGGTGTGATCTGTTTCCTGCCTGGGACGATGATCGCCACCCCCGGCGGCCCGCGCGCCGTCGAGACGCTGGAACCCGGCGCGACGGTCTTGACCCGCGACAACGGCGCGCAGCCGGTGGTCTGGCGGGGCGAGACGCGGCTGTCGGGGGCCGAACTCTACCTGCATCCCCATCTCAGGCCCCTGCGCATCGCCGCCGGTGCCTTGCCTGGCGGGCGGCCGGACAGCGACCTGCTGGTCTCGCCGGCGCACCGGCTCCTGATGCCGGCGCCCGAGGGGCTGGGCGCGGGCGAGGTTCTGGTCGCGGCGGCGCATCTGGAGGACGGGCGCGGCATCCGGCGCGATTTCGCGCTGCCGGCCGTGCGCTATGTCCATCTGATGCTGGAACGCCACGAGATCCTGACCGCCAACGGTCAGCCCTGCGAGAGTTTCCACCCCGGCATGGCCGATCCGGCGGTGCTGAAATGGCACGCGCGCACGCTGGAAAAGGCGGCGCCGGGGCTGGTGGGTGATCCGGCGCGCTTCGGCGAGCCGGCGCGGCGCTGCCTGACGCGGGGCGAAGCGGCAATCCTGCGCTTCGCCACCATTTGATTACGAGGGCATCCGCCCGCCCGGGGTCATCGTGTCGACCGCGCCGGGCAGGTGCTGGGCCAGCTGCGCCAGCAGCGCCTGCGGGTCCATGCCGGTCGTCGCGGCGAGGTTGTTCAGCGCCTCGGGGCCCAGCGCCTGCTGCACCTGTTCGGGGGTCACCGCCTGGTTCTGGCCGTTGCCGACCCAGCTTTGCGCGATGCCGCCCAGCCCGTTGCGCTCGAAATTCTGGATCAGGCCCTGAACGCCGCCGTTGTTCTGCAGGACCTGTTCGATGACGCGCGCGGCGCCCGCGCCCACGATCCCGCCCAGGATACCGTCGAGGAGTCCCATGGTGCCCATTCCTTCTCGCTGTTGCTGACGCCCCGGGGTCGGCCGGGTTCGCCCAGCGGAGCACGCAGACACGGGCTTGGCAAGCAGGGAACGGTGGGGCGGGGAACTTTGGGCGGCGGCTGGCTCAGCGGCGGCGGAAGCGGCGCCAGATCGCCCGGCCGCGCACCAGCAGCGCGGCGACCCGAGGGCGCAGCCCCGGCAGGTCGACGGCCAGCAGGATCAGCCCGACCGGCACCATCCAGAAGCCCAGCACCGGCAGGAAGCCCACCAGACCGCCCAGGATCAGCAGGATCGCCACCGGCAGCCGGATCCAGAACCGGCCCGGCGCGGCGAGGCCCCTGAGGGGCCCGCCGACGCCCGGCAGGCTGCGGCCCATGCGGTCGAGCTGACGCTCGAAACGGCGGTGGTGGCGGTTCATCGCGGCCCTCTGGCTGGTTGGCCGTGGCGATGTGGGGTAGGGAAGGGGGATCGGCAAGGGGCGGGTTCGTCAACTTCCGGTCAGCCCCCGCCCGATTTTTCTGAACGGATTGACAGTGCCGGGCGGGGCTGTATAAGCGCGCCGTCCGGGTGATCCGCCCCTCAAGGCGGTGGCCCGGATTTTCATTGGTGTTGGGGGACCCCGCAAGGGGAAGCCTGTCGCCGGGGAAACCCGGAAAGGACAACGCCCTTTTACGTGACTCGGCCCTGCGGGCCGGTGCCCACGGGCAGGCAGAGCGGCGCAGAGCTGTTCGAGGCCCGAAAAGTGGGAACCGGTTTTCGGACAAGCCGAGAAAGCCAAAACGAAAAGGAGATCAGCCGTGACCAAACGCACGACTGCCAAGTACAAGATCGACCGCCGCATGGGCGAGAACATCTGGGGCCGCGCCAAGTCGCCGGTCAACAAGCGCGAATACGGCCCCGGCCAGCACGGCCAGCGCCGCAAGAACAAGCTCTCGGACTTCGGCACCCAGCTGCGCGCCAAGCAGAAGCTGAAGGGTTATTACGGCGACCTGACCGAAAAGCAGTTCAAGAAGATCTACGCCGAAGCCGCCCGCGTGAAGGGTGATACCGGCGAGATGCTGATCGGCCTGCTGGAGCGTCGCCTCGACGCCGTGGTCTACCGCGCCAAGTTCGTGCCGACCATCTTCGCCGCCCGCCAGTTCGTGAACCACGGCCATGTGACCGTGAACGGCAAGCGCGTGAACATCGCCTCCTACCGCGTCAAGGAAGGCGACGTGATCGCCGTCCGCGACCGCTCGAAGCAGCTCGCCATCGTCCTGGAAGCCGTCGCTTCCGCCGAGCGTGACGTGCCCGATTACCTCGAAGTCGACCATTCCAAACTGACCGCGACCTTTGTGCGCACGCCGGGTCTGGGCGATGTGCCCTACGCGGTGCAGATGGAACCGAATCTCGTCGTTGAATATTACGCGAAGAACTGATCCGGCCACGGCTGAGGTCTTGCCTTTGGGGAAGGGCCGCGCCGGGGAACCGGGGCGGCCCTTTCGCATGCGTGGCTCCGAAGAGCATATTTTCGGCAGAATGAAGCCAGCGGGGCGATACGAGGGACCCGGGCGGGTAGCCGCCAGGATCATCACCGGATAAATGCGTTCTGGGGGACATGAAGACATGAACGACGCCATCCGCCCGCAACCCGGGATCATGGAGATCGCGCTTTATGTGAGCGGCGAGAGCAAGGTCGCGGGCAAGACCGAGGTGTTGAAACTCTCGTCGAACGAGAATCCCTATGGCCCCTCGCCCCGGGCGCAGGCGGCTTTTGCGGAGGCCGCGGCGTCCCTGCATCGCTACCCCTCGACCGATCACGCCGAGCTGCGGGCCGCGATTGGCGAGATCCACGGCCTCGATCCCGCGCGGATCATCTGCGGCGTGGGTTCGGACGAGGTGCTGCAATTCATCACCCAGGCCTATGCCGGGCCGGGCGATGAATGCATCACCACCGAGCACGGGTTTTCCATGTACCCGATCCTGGCCCATGCGGCGGGGGCGGTGCCGGTCACGGTGGCCGAGGCCGAGCGGCGGGTCGATGTAGACGCGATTCTGGCGGCGGTGACGCCGCGCACGAAGATCGTCTTCATCGCCAATCCCGCCAATCCGACCGGGACGATGGTGGCCGAGGCCGATCTGCGCCGCCTGGCCGAGGGGCTGGGCGCGGGGGTGATCCTGGTGCTGGACGGCGCCTATGCCGAATTCGCGGGCGATTTCGACGGCGGCGTCTCGCTGGTCGAGGACTTCCCCAATGTGGTGATGACCCGTACCTTCTCGAAGATCCACGGGCTGGGCGGGCTGCGGATCGGCTGGGGCTATGCCCGGCGCGAGATCATCGAGGTGCTGAACCGCATCCGCCAGCCCTTCAACCTGAGCCTCGCGCAGATGGCGGCGGCCGAGGCGGCGGTGCGGGATTTGGATTACACCCGCTTCTGCGCCACCGAGAATGCGCGCTGGCGCGAGTTCCTGAGGAATGGCCTGGTGCAGATGGGCGTCGCCTGCGACGAGAGCTTCGCCAATTTCGTGCTGGCCCGCTTCGCCAGCGCCGAGGAAGCCGACGCGGTGGACCGTGCGCTGAGGGAGGACGGAATCCTGGTGCGCAAGGTGGGGGGCTATGGCCTGCCGCAGTGCCTGCGCATCACCGTCGGCGACGAAGCGGCCTGCCGGCGTATCCTCGGCGTGATCGCCACTTTCAAGGGAATCCGCTGATGGCGCAGGTCTATGAACGGGTGGCCCTGATCGGGCTGGGGCTGATCGCCGGGTCGATGGCGCATGCGATGAAGCGGCGGGGGCTTGCGGGCCATATCGCGGGTTTCGCCCGTACTGCGGAAACCCGCAAGGCGGCGGCCGAGATCGGCTTCATCGACAGCGTGCATGAAAGCGCTGCCGAGGCGGTCAAGGGCGCGGACCTCGTGGTCCTTGCCGTGCCGGTCGGTGCGATGGGCGCGGTGGCCGAGGAAATCGCCCCGCATCTGGCCCCCGGCGCGACCGTGACTGATGTGGGCTCGGTCAAACAGGCGGTGATTGACGCGGTGGGGCCGCATATCCCCGAGGGCGTGCATTTCATCCCCAGCCATCCGTTGGCCGGGACCGAGCATTCGGGGCCCTATTCGGGCTTCGCCACGCTCTTCGAGAACCGCTGGTGGCTGCTGACCCCGCTCGAGGGCGCCGATCCCGAGGCCGTGGCTCGGCTCCGGGCGCTTTACGAAGGCGTCGGCGCCAATGTCGACACGATGGAGCCCGGGCATCACGATCTGGTGCTGGCGGTCGTGTCGCATACGCCGCACCTCATCGCCTATACGATGGTGGGCGTGGCCGATCACTTGCGCCGTGTCTCGCAATCCGAGGTGATCAAGTATTCGGCCTCGGGCTTTCGCGACTTCACCCGGATCGCGGCCTCGGACCCGACGATGTGGCGCGATGTTTTCCTGACCAACAAGGAGGCGACGCTCGACATCCTCGGCCGCTTCACCGAAGAATTGTTCGTGCTGCAACGAGCGATCCGCATGGGCGACGGCGACCATCTTTTCGATTACTTCACCCGCACCCGAGCCATCCGGCGCGGGATCATCGAGGCCGGGCAGGACACCGATGCGCCGGATTTCGGCCGGGTGCGGAAGGGCTGAGCGGGTGGCGTTCTGGCGCATCTCCCTGCTGGTTCTGGCGCTGATGGCGCCGGGGCCGGGCTGGGGAGAGGCGCCGTTGACATCGCCCCCTCCGCGCGCCCGTCCGGCCGCCCCGGGCATCGACGCGGCCGTCGCCGCCGCCCTGATCGCCCCGCCCCCGCGTCCGCCCGGTGCTGTCCCGCTCAGCGAGGCGGTCGCGGCCGAGGCGCTGGCCGCCCAGCAGGCCGCCGATGCAGCCCGCCACGCCGCCGAAGCCGCGCAGGCGGCGCGGATCGAGGCCGAGCGGCAGGTGGCCGAACGCGTCGCGCATGACGAGGGCGCCGAGGCGGCCGAGATCAGCCCGCTTGCCGTCGCCAGCAGCCTTTTTCCGCGCCGCCGGACCTCGTCGGTCGTGCAGCGTTTTGCGACGCTGGCCGCGATCCGGGCGCAGGAGAGGGCCCAGCAGCAGACGGCCGCCGTGGCCGTACCCAACCGCACCGGCGGCCCTTCGGGCAGCGGGCTTTGCGGGGTGCGGGGTCTTGCCGGGCGGGAATTGCCGCGCATCACCTCGACCACGCAGGGCTGCGGCATCGCCCGGCCGGTCAGCGTGACCTCGGTCAACGGCATCCCGCTATCACTGGCCGCGACCCTCGATTGCGACGCGGCCACGGCCTTCGAACGCTGGGTCCGCACCGAGGCGCTGCCTGCCATCGGCCGGACCGGTGGCGGCGTCACGCAGATCCGCATCATGGGCCATTATTCCTGCCGACCCCGCAACAACCAGCGCGGGGCGCGGATTTCCGAGCACGGGCGGGGCAGGGCGGTGGATGTTGGCGGCTTCCGGCTGGCCGACGGCACCGTCGTCACGGTCGAGCAGCATTACCGCCGCGGCCCTTACCGGCGCATGATGCGGCAGATGTACCAGGCGGCCTGCGGCATCTTCCGCACCACGCTGGGCCCCGATTCGGACCGTTTCCATCAGGACCATTTCCACTTCGACGTGGCCCAGCACCGGGGCGGCGGCACCTATTGCCGCTGAGGGCTTCTGACGCTGCGTGACTTTGGCCCGAGGCTCTTTGTGCAGGTGCAGCACGGGTCTATACAGGGGCCGAGGAGCATCACGGAAAGGGATGGACATGGACGAGATCGTCATTCTCAGCGGCGCGCGCAGCGCCATCGGCACCTTCGGCGGCAGCCTCTCGGGCCTGCCCCCGGCGGAGGTGGCCACCCAGGTCTCGAAAGCGGCGCTGGAGCGTGCGGGCGTCCAGCCCTCGCAGATCGGCACCGTCGTCTTCGGCCATGTCATCAACACCATCCCGCGCGACGCCTATCTGTCGCGCGTGGCCGCCATCGGCGCGGGCATTCCCGACACGACCCCGGCGATGAACGTGAACCGGCTCTGCGGCTCGGGCGCGCAGGCCATCGTCTCGGCGGTGCAGGCGCTGGCGCTGGGCGACGCGGATTTCGCGCTGGCGGGCGGGGCCGAGAGCATGAGCCGCGCCCCCTATATCGTGCCCGCCGCGCGCTTTGGCCAGAAAATGGGCGATGCGCAGGTGCTGGACATGATGCTGGGCGCGCTGACCTGCCCCTTCGGCACCGGCCATATGGGCGTAACGGCCGAGAACGTCTCGGCCGAGAACGACATCAGCCGCGAAGCGCAGGACGCCTTCGCCCTGGAAAGCCAGCAGCGGGCGGCCCGCGCCATCGCCGAGGGCCGCTTTGCCAGCCAGATCGTCCCGATCACGGTGAAGGGCCGCAAGGGCGACGTGGTTTTCGACACCGACGAGCATCCCAAAGCGACCTCGGCCGAGGCGCTGGCCGGTCTGCGCCCGGCCTTCAAGAAGGACGGCACGGTGACCGCGGGCAATGCCTCGGGCATCAATGACGGCGCCGCAGCGCTGGTGCTGGCGCGGCGTGACGCGGCCGAAAAGGCCGGGCTGAAGCCGCTTGCCAGGATTGTGGGCTATGCGGTCGCCGGCGTGCGGCCCGAGGTGATGGGCATCGGCCCGATCCCGGCGGTACAGCAGCTCTGCGCGCGCACCGGCCTCACGGTCGAGGATTTCGACGTGATCGAATCGAACGAAGCCTTCGCGGCGCAGGCGCTGGCGGTGAACAAGGGCCTCGGCCTCGATCCCGCCAAGGTGAACCCCAACGGCGGCGCCATCGCGCTGGGCCATCCGGTCGGCGCGACCGGCGCCATCGTCACCGTCAAGGCGCTGTACGAGCTGGAGCGGATCGGCGGGCGCTACGGGCTGATCACCATGTGCATCGGCGGCGGCCAGGGCATCGCGCTGGCCATCGAGCGGCTGTGACAAAAGGTCTTTGACGCGCAAGGCGGGTTAAGGACCTATTCACCCATACCGGGGATCCTCGGCGGACCGGCCCTGCGCCGGTCCGTCGATTCAGGGTTCCGGGGCAGATGACGCTCTTCGACAAGCTCACTCAGGAGCGGCGCGCGCGGCTGACCGCCGAGCAGCGCCTCGAACAGCGAACGCGCGAGCGCGATCAGGCGCTGGCCCAGATCGATGCCATGCGGGCCGAACTTCATTCCCTGCGCCAGCGGGGCCGCACCAGTGCGCTGGAAGAAGCGCAGCGCGCCGCCGAGGTGCAGACATTGCAGCACCGCGCCCGGGCCGAGACCGAGACTGCGCAGCGCCATGCCACCCAGGCGGAACGGCGATTGTGGGATTCGATCAACACGATTCGCGACGGATTCGCGGTCTTCAACAGCCAGCAGGAGCTGGTGATCGCCAACCAGGCCTATCTGGGGGTGTTCTCGGGCATCCCCGAGGTGCAGATCGGCATCACCTATCGCCGGCTGGTGGAAATCCTGGTGCATGAGGAACGCGTCCAGGTCGATGCCGGCAGCCAGGACGCCTGGATCGCCGCCATGCTGGCCCGCTGGGACGCCGAGGAGATCGAGCCGATGCTCCTGACCTTCACCCGGGGCGATACGGCGCGGATCTACGATCGGCGGGCCCGGGGGGGCGATATCGTGAGCCTGGTGCGCGACATCACCGAAACCCAGCGCCACGCCGCGGAACTGGACGATGCCCGCCAGCGGGCCGAGGCCGCGAACCGGGCGAAATCGGCCTTCCTGGCGAATATGAGCCACGAGATCCGCACGCCCATGAACGGTGTCGTCGGCATGGCGGAACTGCTGTGCGACACCAGTCTCAGCGACGAACAGAGGCTTTATGCCGAGACCATCCGCTCCTCGGGCGAGGCGTTGCTCAACATCATCAACGACGTGCTCGATTTCTCCAAGATCGAGGCCGACAAGCTGACGCTGCATCCCGAACCCTTCGATCTGGAACGCTGCATCCATGAGGTGCTGATCCTGCTGCAGGCGGGCGCCCGCAAGCGGCGCATCGACCTGCTGATGGATTACGACCTGTTCCTGCCCACCCGGTTCATGGCCGACCCGGGGCGCATGCGGCAGGTGATGACCAACCTGATCGGCAATGCCGTCAAGTTCACCCAGAACGGCCATGTCCTGATCCGCGTCGTCGGCCTGGACGAGGGCGCGGGGGCCTGCCGGGTCACCGTGACGGTCGAGGATACCGGCATCGGCATCGCGCCCGAGCATATCGAGCGGATCTTCGGCGAATTCGCCCAGGTCGACGAACAGGCCAACCGCAAGTTCGAGGGGACGGGGCTGGGCCTGGCCATCACCCGCCGCCTGATCGAGCTGATGGGCGGCCAGATCTGGGTCGAGAGCGAGTTCGGCAAAGGCTCGTGCTTCGGTTTCGCGCTGACCCTGCCGTTGGCCGAGGCCGCAGCGCCCTTCACCCATGCGCCGATCCGGCTGGAGCATGTGATGGCGGTGGACGACAATGTCATCAACCGCACGATCCTCGAGCGGCAGCTTGCCGCGCAGGGCCTCAGGGTGACAATGGTCGGCAGCGCGCAGGCGGCGCTCGATCTCTTCGCCGCGGGCGCGGGGGTGGATCTGCTGATCACCGATCACGAGATGCCGGGCCTCGACGGGCTGGATCTGGTGCTGAAGCTGCGCGCGGCGGGGCATAGGGTTCCGGTGATCCTGCTCAGTTCCAGCCCTGCGGTGCTGCGCGATCATCCGGGAATCGGCGAACTTCGGGCGATCCTGCAAAAGCCCTTGCTGCGGCACGATCTGGTGCGCCAGTTGCACCTTCTGTCAGCGCCCGATGGCCAGCCGCCGCCGCGCCCGGTTCCCCGTCTGACCCCAGCGGCGGCCCCGGCCGCGGCCGGGCGGCGGATGCGGATCCTCGCGGCCGAGGACAACCGCACCAACCGGCTGGTCTTTTCCAAGATGATCGACGGGCTGGCGGTCGATCTGACCTTTGCCGAGGATGGCCTGCAGGCGGTCGAGGCGTTTCGCGACAGGAAACCCGACCTCATCTTCATGGACATCTCCATGCCTGGCATGGACGGTCGCGCCGCCACGCGCGAGATCCGGCAGATGCCGGGCGGTGCCCAGGTGCCGATCGTGGCGCTGACCGCGCATGCCATGGCGGGGGACCAGGACGACATCCTGGCGGCCGGGCTTGACCATGTGATGACCAAACCCCTGAAGAAGCCCCTACTGATGGAAATGATCCAGCGCTACCGCCCCGATGAGGCCTGTCCGGTCGCCCCGCCGCAGGAACGCCAGGCCTGAGCCATGGTGAAGGCTTGCGGCGGGCGGGTGCAGGCCTTACCTGAGGGGGACTCCCGACCAAAGAGGTTGCCATGACGTCCCTGATCCAGATCCTTCTGATGCTCCTCAACGTCGTGTGGTGGATCGTCATCGTGCATGTGATCATGTCATGGCTGATCAATTTCCAGGTGCTGAACCTGCGTCAGCCGCTGGTCGCGCAGATCTGGGACGGGCTGAACCGGCTGCTCGATCCGCTCTATTCGCGGATCCGGCGGCTTCTGCCCAACATGGGTGGTCTGGACCTGGCGCCGCTGATCGTGCTGCTGGCGGTCTATGCGCTGCAGATCGTCCTGGTGAACAACTTCGTCTATCCGCGCTGATCCGGTGAGCGAGGCCGCCGTCTCTGACCGCAGCCGCGACCTGCTGGCGCGGGTCTTCGGCTTTGCCGCCTTCCGCCCCGGCCAGGAAGAGATCGTCGAGGCGGTGATCGCCGGGCGCGACGTGCTGGCGATCATGCCCACGGGTGGCGGCAAGTCGCTGTGCTTTCAGTTGCCGGCCCTGGCCCGGGACGGGCTGACGGTGGTCATCTCGCCGCTGATCGCGCTGATGCGCGATCAGGTGCGGGGCTTGCAGGAAGCGGGCGTCGCCGCGGGCGCGCTGACCTCGGGCAACACGCCCGAGGAGAACGAGGAGATCTTCGCGGCGATGGAGGGCGGGCGGCTCAAGCTCCTCTATATCGCGCCGGAACGGTTGGCGTCCTCGGGCACCACGGCGCTGCTCAGGCGCTCGGATTGCCGGCTGATCGCGGTCGATGAGGCGCATTGCGTCAGCCAATGGGGCCATGACTTCCGCCCCGATTACCTGCGCATCGGTGAACTCAGGCAGGCACTGGGCGTGCCGCTCGCCGCCTTCACCGCCACCGCCGACCGCGCCACGCAGGACGAGATCGTCCAGCGCCTCTTTGCCGGCACGAGCCCCGAGACCTTCCTGCGCGGCTTCGACCGGCCGAACATCCGGTTGGCCTTTGCCGCCAAGGACAGCCCGCGCAAGCAGATCATGGCCTTCGCCGCCGCCCGCAAGGGCCAGTCCGGCATCGTCTATTGCGCGACCCGGGCCCGGACCGAGACGCTGGCCCGCGCGCTGGAAGAGGCCGGGCACAATGCCCGCGCCTATCACGGCGGGATGGAGGATTGGGAGCGCCGCAAGGTCGAGACCCTGTTTCAGACCGAGGAAGGCCTCATCGTCTGCGCCACCGTCGCCTTCGGCATGGGCGTGGACAAGCCCGATGTGCGCTGGGTCGCCCATTCCGACCTGCCCAAATCCATCGAGGCCTATTATCAGGAGATCGGCCGCGCCGGGCGTGACGGGCTGCCGGCCGACACGCTGACCCTCTACGGCCCCGACGACATCCGCCTGCGCCGGGCCCAGATCGACGAATCGAACGCGCCCCCCGAACGGCGCGAAGCCGATCACGCCCGCCTCAACACGCTGCTGGGTCTGGCCGAGGCCACCGCCTGCCGCCGCCGGATGCTGCTGGCCTATTTCGGCGAAGTGTCGGAGCCCTGCGGCAATTGCGACCTCTGCGAGCGTCCGGCCAAGACCTTCGACGCGACCGAGGCGGTGCGGAAGGCCCTGTCGGCCATGCTGCGCACGGGCGAGAGTTTCGGCACCGGCCATCTGGTCGACATCCTGACCGGCACGCTGACCGACAAGGTCAAGCAATGGCGCCACGACGATCTGCCGACCTTCGGCGTCGGGCGGGAGTTGAGCAAGCACGCCTGGCAGGCGGTCTTCCGGCAGATGATGGGCCGCGATCTGGTGCGCCCCGATGCCGAACGCCACGGCGCGCTCAGGATGACCGAGGTCGCGCGGCCGGTGCTGAAAGGCGAGCAGGCGCTCACCTTCCGCGCCGATACCGTCGAGCGGATCGCCACGCGGGCCGAGCCCCGGGCGCTGGTCTCGGACGAGGACGCGCCGCTGCTCTCGGCGCTGAAAGCGATGCGCCGGGCGCTGGCCGACCGGGCCGGGGTGCCGCCCTATGTGATCTTCACCGACCGCTCGCTGATCGAGATGGCCGAGCGGCGGCCCGCGACGCTGGACGAATTCGCGGCGATCTCGGGTGTGGGGGCCACCAAGCTCGACCGCTACGGCCAGACCTTCCTCGGCGTGATCACCGGGGCCGAGGCCCCCGCCGCCCATCCCGCGCGCCGCAAGCTCGCCGGCAGCGAGGCGGGCGAGATCATGGACCGTCTGGCCGAGGCGCAGGCGGCGCTGACCCGGGGCGAGGACGGCACCGGCAAATACCTCGTCTGCACCCATGCAACGCTGCGCGCCATCGCCGAGCGCCGCCCGCGCAGCCTGTCGGAACTGGAGCGGATCCAAGGCATGGGCGCGGCCAAGGTCGAGCGGTTCGGCGAGGCGTTCCTGGGTGTTCTGGCCGACAGCTAGGCCAGCGCGGCTTCCGGGCCCAGCAGCACGAAAACCAGCACCGCCGAGTAGAAGACGAAGCTCGCCGCCAGCACGAAGACATGCCAGATCGTGTAATGGAAGGGCAGGCGGCGCCACAGGTAGAAGACCACGCCCAGCGTATAGAGCCCGCCGCCCACGGCCATCAGCACCAGCACCGCGGTCGGCAGCGCCGCGAACAGCGGCCCGCCGGCCACCGCGCCCGCCCAGCCCATCCCGAGATAGAGCGCCAGCGCGATCCATTTGAACCGTTCGGGCGAGACGATCTTCAGCGCGATCCCGGCCAGCGCCGCCCCCCAGACGCCCAGCGTCAGCGCCACGCCATGGCCCGACAGCAGGGTGAAGGGTGTATAGGTGCCCGCGATCTTCAGATAGATCGCCGCATGGTCCAGCCGGCGCAGCAGCCATTCCTTGGCCGTCCCCAGGCCCGAGGTCTCGCCGATATTGTAGAGCGCCGAGAAGAGAATCATCAGGATCAGCGCGCCGCCATAGACCGAGACGCCGGTGATCGAGGCCGCATCGCCCCGATAGAGCGCGGTCAGCACGATCAGCACCGGCACCGCCATCAGCACCAGCATCAGCCCGGCGACATGCACCACGGCATCCGAAATCTGTTCGGCCTTGGAATAGGCGGTGCGGAAGGCGCCGGTCATCATTGTCTCCTTGGGATAGTCCCATGCTAGGCGCGCGCGCGGGTCAGGGCAACGCCGACGCTTGGTCAACCTTGCCATCGCCGTGTAACCGTTTCGTCAACCGGGCGGTTTCCTGCCGGTCTGACGCTGCGGCGCGGGTTGACCCGGGCCGTTCGCTGGCCGAGGCAGGGCCTCAGCCGCAGGAGGTCCCGCATGTATCCCCTTCTTCGCTTCGCAAAGGAAACGGTGACCCACCACCGCCGCCCGCTGGGCCTGTTCGAGACGCATGTCTCGCATCACCTCTGCTGGCCCTGGGACCTCGACCCCTGGATGGAACTCAACAACGGCCGGACGCTGACGCTCTACGATCTGGGGCGAATCCCGCTGTGCACCCGGATCGGGCTGACGAAGGTCGTGTTCGGGAACCGCTGGGGGATGACCGTGGCCGGGTCCACCGTGCGCTATCGCCGCCGGATCCGCGCCTTCCAGCGCTTCGAGATGCACAGCCGGCTCCTGGGCTGGGACGCGCGCTTTCTCTATATCGAGCAAGCGATCTGGCGCGGGGGCGAGGCGCTCAACCACCTGCTGGTGCGGATGGCGGTCACCGGGCCCCGGGGGATCGTGCCGCCCGCCGAGGCCTTGGCGCGACTCGGGCCGGTGACGCAGGCGCCGGACCTGCCCGATTGGGTCCAGGCCTGGATCGCCGTCGATGCCGAACGGCCCTGGCCGCCGCAGGTCTGAGGGCTAGCGCCTGCGGGCCGTGCCCGGCCAGGAGAAAATTCTGGAACCATTCCAAAGTGTGATCTGGATCATGGCGACTCCCTTCGTCCCGTGATCGCCTGTCGGCAACGCGCGAGTCACCGGGGCCGGTCTGACACGGACGCTTGCCCGGTCCCCGAACCAACGGAGGTTACCCGTGACATCTGTATCATTTACCCGTTTGACGTTGCCGGCCCCGGTTCTGGCCCTGGGTCTGGCCTTGAGCCTCGTCGCTCCGGCGGCGGCGCAGGACATGGCCGACTACCGGCCCCTGTTCGAGCCCCTGCCGGCTCTGGCGCCGATCCCGGCCGGCCGCGCGATGACCGAGGCGCGGATCGCCCTGGGCCAGATGCTGTTCTTCGAGCCGCGCATCTCGGCATCGGGCGTGATCAGCTGCGCCACCTGCCACAACCCGGCGCTGGGCTGGACCGACCGGATCCCGCGCGCCACCGGCCACGAAGGGCAGGTCGGCAACCGCAACACGCCCACCGTGCTGAACGCGGGTTTCCTGGCGGCGCAGTTCTGGGACGGGCGCGAGCCCGATCTCGAAGGCCAGGCGCTGGGCCCGATCCAGGCCGGGGTCGAGATGGCGATGACGCTGGACGCGGCCATCGCCCGGCTGAACGAATTCGCCATCTACCGCGAGATGTTCGCCGCGGCCTTCCCGGATGATGCCGACCCGGTGCATGCCGGCAATGTCGCGCTGGCCATCGCCGCCTTCGAGCGCACGCTGAACACGCCGAACTCGCCCTTCGACCGCTTCCTGGCGGGCGACGATTCGGCGCTGACCTCGGAACAGCAGCAGGGCATGCGGCTTTTCGCCGACAGCGGCTGCATCGCCTGCCACAACGGCCCGAATTTCTCGGACAGCCAGTTCCACATGATCCAGGTTCCGGGCTCGACCGACGAGGGGCGCTTCCTGGTGACCGGCGACGAGGCAGATCGGCACGCCTTCCGCACGCCCACCCTGCGCAATGTGGCGGTGACCTATCCCTATTTCAACAACGGCTCGGTCGAGGCCCTGCCCGAAGCGGTGGCGATCATGGGCCGCGAGATGCTGGGACAGGAATTCGCGGCCGAAGACGTCTCGGCCATCGTCGCCTTCCTCGAGGCGCTGACCGGCGAGATGCCGGATGTGACGATCCCGGCGCTGCCGTGATCCCCGGCCGGGCCCTTCCCTGCGGGAGGGCCCTTCCGTGTCCGGGCGCAACCCGTTAGCCTGACGCCACCGGAACGGAGGCGCAGATGGCAGGCATCGGACATAACAACGGCCCGACGATGGAAGCCGGCGAAAGCTGGCGGCGGCATGCCTGGGGCAAGGCGCGGGCGCGGCTCTTGCCAACGTTGCCGATCGAGGTGGTGCGCCTGCGGGTGAAACGCGCGGCCGAGATCGGGCTCGATTACCGTACCTATGCCTCGATCCGCGCCGCCTCGGGTCATGACGTGATCGCCTTTCTCTTCTCGACCAACGCGCTGCGGCTGCTCGCGCCGCAACCGGCGCTGCCCGCGGACCGGGCGGCGAAACTCGCCTGTCTCGCCGCCGGGCGCGCGGCCCTGGCCCGCGCGCCGGTGACGCCCGTGCAGGTGCTCGACCTCGCCCCCGGCCTGATCGACTGCGCCGCCCCCGCCCCCCGCCCCTTCGCGCCCTGGAGCGAAAGCCGCCGCGCGCTGCTGGCCGCCGTCGCCGAAGGTCGCTGGCCCGCGGACCGGGTGGTGATGGTGGGCGACACGACCGAGGAGCGCGACTGGTCGCAGGCCGCGCGGTTGGGCTATTACCTCAGCGCCGAGCGGTACTTCGCCGCGTGAAGCAGGGACTGGACGTGGCGGGGGGCCAGCCCCCCGCGCCCCCCGCCAAAGGGGGTTTTCCACCCCCTTTGGAAACCCCCGAGGATATTTAAGGCGCAAAGATCCAGGTTAGCGTCTCGTTGATCCCCATCTTTGCGCTCCAAATATCCTGCGGGAGGGTGCAAAACCCTCCCGGGGCCGCCAGGGGTGCGTGGCTGCGGCTCCTTGCCCTGCCGCATTTTCCCTTTTCTTTTCCGAAAGCCCCCGTATAGTCCGGCCCATGAACCGCACGCGCCCCTCTGTTGATATCTGCCTGCCGGCCCCCGTGGCCCGGGCTGTGCACGCGCGCGGTCTCCTGCTCCTTAGCCTCCTCTGAGCGTGCCCTCGGGCGCGACCGCTCAGAGGTAGCCAGCGCCCGGATACGACGCTAAAGGACACCAAGGACAGGAAAGATTTTCCCATGACGGACGCACCCAAAGCCCAAGACCATGTCTTGATCTTCGACACCACCCTGCGCGATGGCGAGCAATCGCCGGGCGCCACCATGAGCCATGACGAGAAGCTGGAGATCGCGGGCCTTCTGGACGAGATGGGCGTGGATATCATCGAGGCGGGTTTCCCCATCGCTTCGGAGGGCGATTTTGCCGCCGTTTCTGACATCGCCAGGAACGCGAAGAATTCGGTCATCTGCGGGCTGGCCCGGGCCAATTTCGCCGATATCGACCGCTGCTGGGAGGCGGTGAAGCACGCCGGAAAGCCGCGCATCCATACCTTTATCGGTACCTCGCCCCTGCACCGCGACATCACGGCGCTGGATCAGGAAGGGATGATCGAGAAGATCGCCGCCACCGTCGCCCATGCCCGCAACCTCTGCGACAACGTGCAATGGTCGCCGATGGATGCGACGCGGACCGAGCATGATTACCTCTGCCGCGTCGTGGAAACCGCAATCAAGGCGGGCGCGACGACGATCAACATCCCCGATACGGTGGGCTACACCGCGCCGCGCGAAAGCGCCGACCTGATCCGCATGCTGCTGGAGCGGGTGCCGGGCGCCGACCGTATCGTCTTCGCCACGCATTGTCACAACGACCTCGGCATGGCGACGGCGAACTCCCTCGCCGCGGTCGAGGCCGGCGCGCGCCAGATCGAATGCACGATCAACGGCCTGGGCGAACGCGCCGGGAACACGGCGCTGGAAGAAGTGGTGATGGCGATGCGCGTGCGCAACGACATCATGCCCTACCAGACCGGGATCGACACGACGAAGATCATGCATCTGTCGCGCCGGGTGAGCCAGGTCTCGGGCTTTGCCGTCCAGTACAACAAGGCGGTGGTCGGCAAGAACGCCTTCCTCCACGAATCGGGCATCCACCAGGACGGCGTGCTGAAGAACGTCCAGACCTTCGAGATCATGCGGCCCGAGGATATCGGCCTCACCTCGAAGAACATCGCCATGGGCAAGCATTCGGGCCGCGCGGCTTTGCGCGCCAAGATGGCGGAGTTGGGCTATGATCTGGGCGACAACCAGTTGAAAGACGTCTTCGTGCGGTTCAAGGCCCTGGCCGACCGCAAGAAAGAGGTCTATGACGACGACCTGATCGCGCTGGTCGCCGACACCTCGGCTTCGGGCGGGGACGATCATCTGCAGGTCCGCAAGTTGCGCGTGGTCTGCGGGACGGAGGGCCCGCAAGAGGCCGAGCTGACGTTGGCGGTGGGCGGCGAGGAGAAATTCGTCGATGCCACGGGCGACGGGCCGGTCGATGCCTGTTTCAACGCGGTGAAAATGCTCTATCCGCATGGCGCCAAGCTCGACCTCTACCAGGTCTCGGCCGTGACCGAGGGCACCGATGCCCAGGCGACGGTCAGCGTGCGCCTCAGCCGCGACGGGCGGGTCTATACCGGGCAATCGGCGGATACGGATACCGTCGTCGCCTCGGTCAAGGCCTATGTCAACGCGCTGAACCGGATGCATGCGGGGCAGGGCCGGGCCAACAATTCGGCGCTGCAGACCTCGGCTGCCGGGTAAGCGGCGCGGCCGGCCGCGTAGGATGGGCAAAGTTGGCCCTTCTGCCGGCACCGGCGCGGCGTATTTCCGGCAGAATGAAGGGCGGGGGGCGTCAATCCACCGCCCTATCCCTTTCGTGAGCGGATATGCGCCGTGCAAACGCGGTCGCGGCGGGGCGGGGGCCTTTACGCCGCTGCCATAGGGGGCCTATAAGGACCCCGCTTCGGCCCGCTGGCGCTGCGCTCGGGCCCTCCACATCTTCAGGAAGATCGCCGCATGTTGGGACTGACTGGCCTCTTTTCGTCGGATATGGCCATCGACCTGGGGACCGCGAACACGCTGGTCTATGTCAAGGGTCGGGGGATCATTCTGAATGAGCCGTCGGTCGTGGCCTACCACGTCAAGGACGGCCGCAAGCAGGTCCTTGCGGTGGGCGAGGACGCCAAGCTGATGCTCGGCCGGACCCCGGGTTCCATCGAGGCGATCCGCCCGATGCGTGACGGTGTGATCGCCGATTTCGACGTGGCGGAAGAGATGATCAAGCATTTCATCCGCAAGGTGCACAAGCGCTCGACCTTCTCGAAGCCGAAGATCATCGTCTGCGTGCCCTATGGCGCGACGCCGGTGGAGAAGCGCGCCATCCGCCAGTCGGTGCTCTCGGCCGGGGCGCGCCGCGCCGGGCTGATCGCCGAACCCATCGCTGCCGCCATCGGTGCGGGCATGCCGATCACCGATCCCACGGGCTCGATGGTCGTGGACATCGGCGGGGGGACCACCGAAGTGGCCGTGCTCTCGCTCGGTGACATCGTTTACGCCCGGTCGGTCCGGGTCGGCGGCGACCGGATGGACGAGGCCATCATCTCGTACCTGCGGCGTCACCAGAACCTTCTGATCGGTGAATCCACCGCCGAGCGGATCAAATGCACCATCGGCACCGCCCGCATGCCCGATGACGGGCGCGGAAAGGTGATGCAGATCCGCGGCCGCGACCTGCTGAACGGCGTGCCGAAGGAGATCGAGATCACCCAGGGCCAGGTGGCCGAGGCGCTGTCTGAAACCGTGCAGACCATCTGCGAGGCGGTGATGATCGCGCTGGAAACCACGCCCCCCGATCTGGCGGCGGATATCGTGGACCGGGGCGTGATGCTCACCGGCGGCGGCGCGCTGCTGGGCGATCTGGATCTGGCGCTGCGCGAGCAAACCGGGCTCATCATCACCGTGGCCGACCAGTCGCTCAATTGCGTGGCGCTGGGAACCGGCAAGGCGCTGGAATACGAAAAACAGCTCCGCCACGCCATCGATTACGAAAGCTGACCCTTTGGGTCCCGCGTAGGGGATCGCCGTGCCCAGCGACCGCAGCAACGAGGCCGATTACGTCCGCCCCGTGCGCCGACTCGTCATCGGCGTGCTGGTGCTGGTGCTGTTCGGCCTTTTCCTGCTCTGGCGGATCGACTCGCCCCGCGTCGAACGCTTCCGCACGGCCGTCGTCGATGCCGTGGTGCCGAACATGGACTGGGCCATGGCGCCGATCACCGGCGTCGCCCGGATGATCGAGGATTTCCGCAGCTATACGCGGATCTACGAGCAGAATCAGGAATTGCGCCGCGAGTTGCAGCAGATGCGCGCCTGGCGCGAGGCGGCGCTGCAGTTGGAACAGCGCAACGCGCAGCTTCTGGACATGGCCCGGGTGCGGCTCGACCCGCAGCTGACCCATGTGACCGGCGTGGTGATGGCCGATGCGGGCAGCCCCTACCGGCAATCGGTGCTGCTGAATGTGGGCGCGCGGGACGGGATCGTGGACGGCTGGGCTGTGATGGACGGGCTCGGCCTGGCCGGGCGCATCGCCGGGGTGGGCGACCGCTCGTCGCGCGTGATCCTGCTGACCGATTCCAACAGCCGGGTGCCGGTGATGGTGCAGCCCACCGGGCAGCGGGCGCTGCTGTCGGGGGACAACACGCCGCTACCGGTGCTCGATTTCGTGGAATCACCCGATGCGCTGAGGCCCGGCGACCGGGTGATCAGCGCCTCGGACGGGGGGGTCTTTCCGCCCGGCCTTCTGGTCGGCGAGGTGGTGATGGCCACCGACGGGCGGCTTAGGGTGCAACTGGCCGCGGATTACGGGCGGCTCGACTTCCTGCGCGTCCTGCGCTCGCGTCCGGCCGAGCGGATCGAGCAATCGGGCACCCTTCTGCGCCCCGTGGCGGGCGACGGCACGCTTCTGGATCCCGCGACCGGCGCCCCCGCCCAGCCGCCGCAGCCCGAGACGGTGCCCGACCCCGCCGCGGGCAATGTCGAGGCCGTGCCCGCGGTGCCCTTGCCCGGCGCCGAAGCCACCGACGGGCCGCCCGATGAATGAGGCGCTGCGCTTCGATACGCTGGCGTACCTGGGTCTCTATCTGGTAATCGCCAGCGCCTCGATCCTGAGCCGCATCCTGCCGCTCGGCGTGCTGGAGGGCGGCTGGCCGCTGCCGAACCTGCTGCTTCTACTGACGATGGCGTGGGTGCTCAGGCGCCCCGCGCATCTGCCGGCGCTCGCCATCGTGCTGGTCTTTCTGGCCGAGGATCTGTTCCTCATGCGGCCACCCGGCCTCTGGGCGCTGGCGGTGCTGGTCGGAACCGAATTCCTGCGCCGCCGCAACCAGGTGGTGCGCGAGATGAACCTGCTGCTGGAATGGGCCATGGTGGCGGCGGTTCTGGGGGCGATGACCCTGGCGTATCGGCTTGTGCTCATGATCGTGATGTCCCCGCGCGAGCCGCTCGACTTGAGCCTGAAGTCACTTGTCGTCACAATCCTGGTCTATCCGCTGGTGGTCTGGGTCTTGCAGGTCGTGCTGCGCGTGAAGAAACCCGCCACCGGCGAAGTGGACGAACTGGGCCGCAGGCTATGAAACGACCGCCCAAGGACAACGAGGACAGCGCGCGTCTGATTTCGCGCCGGGCGATGCTCATGGGCGGCGCGCAGATGGTCTTTGCCGGGGTGCTGGTGCTGCGCATGCGCAATCTCCAGCTGGGCCAGTCCGAGGAATTTCGCCTGCTGGCCGACGAGAACCGGATCAACATCCGGCTTCTGCCGCCCTCGCGCGGGCTGATCGTCGACCGCAACGGCACGCTTCTGGCCGGCAATGTGCAGAATTACCGCATTGTCCTGGTGCGCGAGGATGCGGGCGAGCCGCGGGCGGCGTTGGAGCGGCTGGCGCAGCTGATCCCGCTGACCCCGGACGAGATCGACCGGGCCGAGCGCGAGATCATGCGCCACCGGCCCTTTGTGCCCGTGACCATCGTCGACCAGCTGAACTGGGAGGAGGTGGCGCGTGTCGCGGCCAATGCCCCGGCGATGCCCGGCATCACGCCCGAGGTCGGCTTCAACCGCCATTATCCCTTCGGCGCCGAATTTGCGCATTCGGTGGGCTATGTGGGCCCGGTGTCCGAGGCCGACCTGGCCGCGCGCGAGACGCCCGAGCCCCTGCTGATGATCCCGCGCTTCCAGATCGGCAAGATCGGTGTCGAGCGGGAATACGAGGAGATGCTGCGCGGCACCGCCGGCCACCGCCGGGTCGAGGTCAACGCCGTCGGCCGCGAAATGCGCGAGCTTGACCGGCAAGAGGGCGACCCCGGCTCGACCCTGCAACTGACGCTGGACCGCCAGCTTCAGGCCTTTGCCCTGGCCCGGCTGGGCGAGGAAAGCGCGGCGGCCGTGGTGCTGGAGGTGCAGACCGGCAACGTGCTAGCGCTGGCCTCGGCGCCGTCCTTCGATCCGAACCTCTTCGTGCGCGGGATTTCCGTGGCCGATTACGGCGCGCTTCGCGACAACGACCACCGGCCGATGTCCAACAAGACCGTGCAGGGCGCCTATCCGCCAGGCTCGACCTTCAAGATGGTCACGGCGCTCGCCGCCTTCGAGGCGGGGCTCGCCACGCCCGACGAGCGGGTCTATTGCCCGGGCTATATCGAGGCCGCGGGCCGGCGGTTCCATTGCTGGAACCGCGGCGGGCACGGGCGGGTCAACCTGACCTCGGCGCTGTCGGAAAGCTGCGACGTCTTCTTCTACGACATGGCGCAAAGGGTCGGCATCGACCGGATCAACGCCATGGCCGAGCGGCTGGGCCTAGGCATTCGCTACGATTTGCCGCTCTCGGGAATTTCCTCGGGCCTCAACCCCTCGCGGGAGTGGAAGAGGGACCGGCGCGGCGCGGAATGGGTGGTGGGCGACACGATCAACGCCTCGATCGGGCAAGGCTATGTGCTGGCCACGCCGCTGCAACTGGCGGTGATGACGGCGCGGCTGGCCACCAACCGGGCGATCCTGCCGCGGCTCATCCATGCCATCGACGATATCGAGCAGCCGATCCCCGACCAGCCGCCCCTGGGGTTGAGTGCCGCCGCCCTGGCACAGGTGCAGCGCGGCATGTGGGAAGTCTCGAACGCGCAGCGCGGCACGGCCTATGGGTCGCGCATCGTCGATGCCAATCTGCGGATGGCGGGCAAGACGGGCAGCAGCCAGGTTTTCTCGATCACCGCGGCCGAGCGGGCGGCGGGCGTCCGGCGCCAGGACCAGCTGCCCTGGAACCGCCGGGACCACGCGCTCTTCGTCTGCTACGCCCCCGATACCGACCCGCGCTATGCCGTCTCGGTGGTGGTGGAGCACGGCGGCGGCGGCTCCTCGGTCGCAGCGCCCATCGCCCGCGACATCATTCTTGCCGCGCAATCGGGCGGGCTGCCGCCCATCGAGGCCTATCCCGCCCCGCAGCGTAACCGGATCGAAACCATGATCCGCACCATCAGCGAGCAGATCGGCCCGGCCGTGGCCCCGCCAACCGGGCGGAGCCGCGCATGAGTTACCTCGAATACAACGTCAAGCGCTCGCCCTCGGGCTTTCGCAAGGTGCTGCACGTCAACTGGGCGCTGGTCCTGTTGCTGACCGCCGTCGCCTCCATCGGCTTTCTGCAGCTCTATTCCGTGTCAGGCGGGAATTTCGAGCGCTGGACCGAACCGCAGATGCAGCGTTTCGCCCTGGCGCTGGCGGTGATGTTTGCGGTCGGCTTCGTGCCGCTGTGGTTCTGGCGCTCGTTGTCGGTCCTGGCCTATGGCGTGTCCTTCGTTCTGCTGCTGGGGGTCGAGTTCTTCGGCTCGGTCGGCATGGGCGCGCAGCGCTGGCTGGAACTGGGGCCGATCCGCCTGCAACCCTCGGAAATGATGAAGATCGCCATCGTCATGATGATGGCGGCCTATTACGACTGGCTGGACATCAAGCGCGTTTCGCATCCTTTCTGGGTGCTGGTGGCGGTGGCGTTGATCCTGGTGCCGTCCTTCCTGGTGCTGATCCAGCCGGACCTCGGCACCGCCCTGATGATCATCGGCGCGGGCGGGATGGTGATGTTCTTCGCCGGTGTCAGTCTTTGGTACTTTGGCGGGGTGATCGGTGCCGGGGTCGGGCTGGTGTCGCTGGTCTTCGCCTCACGCGGGACCTCGTGGCAATTGCTGCGCGACTACCAGTTCCGCCGCATCGACGCCTTCCTCGACCCCTCGCTGGACCCGCTGGGCAGTTCCTACCACATCAACCAGGCGATGATCGCACTGGGCTCGGGTGGCTGGTCGGGGCGCGGCTTCATGCAGGGCACCCAGTCGCGGCTGAACTTCCTGCCGGAAAAACACACCGACTTCATCTTCAACACGCTGGCCGAGGAATTCGGCTTCATCGGCGGGGTCTTTCTGCTGGCGCTCTATGTCGGCATCATCGTCACCTGCGTGATCGCCGCGATGCAGTCGAAGAACCGCTATGCCTCGCTTCTGATCCTTGGCATCGCCGGGAACTTCTTCCTCTATTTCGCGATCAACATGGCCATGGTCATGGGGCTGGCGCCGGTGGTCGGCGTGCCGCTGCCGCTGGTCAGCTATGGCGGATCGGCGATGCTGATGATCCTCATCGGCTTCGGCCTCGTGCAATCCGCCTGCATCCACCGCCCGAGGGAGAAGGCATGAAGGTTCTGTTTGCCGCCGGCGAAAACCGCTGGCCCGAATATGAGGGGCCGCTGCGCGACGCGCTGGCCGAGGCGGGGCTGACCGTCGATCTGGTGCGCGACGCCGCGCCCGAGACGGTCGATGCGATGATCTATGCCCCGGGCGGCGAGACGCCCGACGATTTCACCCCCTACACGCGTTGCAAGGCCGTCCTCAGCCTCTGGGCCGGGGTCGAGAGGATCGTCGGCAACCGCACGCTGACCCAGCCGCTCTGCCGTATGGTCGATCCCGGGCTGACCGAGGGGATGGTCGAATACGTCACCGGTCATGCGCTGCGCTATCATCTCGGCCTCGACCGGGTGCTGGCGACGCAGGACCGCTGGGCGCCCGCGGTGCCGCCGCTGGCGCGGGAGCGGCCGGTGGCCTTGCTGGGCCTCGGCGCGCTGGGCGCGGCCTGTGCGGACGCGCTGGCGGGTCTGGGCTTTCCTGTCCTGGGCTGGAGCCGGACGCCGAAGGATCTGCCGGGCATCGAGTGCCACCACGGGCGGGACGGGCTGAAGACCGTGCTGAGCCGGGCGCAGATCGTGGTGACGCTGCTGCCCGCGACCCCCGGCACCGAGAACACGCTGAACGCCGAGACGCTGGGCTGGCTGCCGCAGGGCGCAGCGATCATCAACCCCGGCCGCGGCGCGCTCATCGACGACGCGGCGCTGCTGGCGGCGCTGGACGCGGGGCAGGTCGGTGCCGCAACGCTCGATGTCTTCCGGGTGGAGCCCTTGCCGCGGGACCATCCCTATTGGGCGCATCCCAAGGTCACGGTCACGCCCCATATCGCCGCCGAAACCCGCCCCGTCACCGCCGCCCGTGTGGTGGTCGAGAACCTGCGCCGCCTGCGCGACGGCGAGCCGCTTCTGCATCTCGTGGACCGGGCCGAGGGCTATTGATGGAGATCGCGGTCGTCGGTGCGGGCATCATCGGCCTGACCGTCGCGCACCGGTTGGCGGGCGAGGGGCATCGCGTCACATTGATCGCCCCCGCCGACGAGCCGCACCGCGCCTCGACGGGGAACGCGGGGACCATCGCGGGCTATGCCGTCGATCCGGTCGGCACGCCCGAGGTGCTGCGCGACCTGCCGCGGCTTCTGTTCAACCGCGACAGCCCCTTGGCGATCCATCGCCCCTCGGCCCTGCGGCTCACGCCCTGGCTCTGGCGCTTTGCCCGCCAGTCGGGCCCGCGCAGCGCCGAGGCCAACCGCCGCGTGCTGGCACGCATCCTGAGCGATGCCGACAGCCGTTGGCGGGGACTGGCCTTTTCGCTCGGCGCCGGGACGCTGCTGAACGAGGCCGGCGCGCTCTATGCCTATGATACCGTCGAGGATCTGAACGCGGCCGAGGCGGGGATGGAGCGCCGCCGCGCCCATGGCGTCACCGTCGAGCGGCTCGATGCCTCGCAACTTCTGGCGCTGGAACCGCGCCTGCCGCCGGGACGGTTCGGGGGCGGCATGCTGTTTCCCGGTACGCTCTGGCTCAGCGACCCGGCGGCGATGCTGGCCCGGATCGAGGCCGGGCTGCAGGTGGCCCGGATCGGGGCGCGGGCGACAGCGCTGAGCCGGCACGGCGCCGGCTGGCGGGTGACGCATGAGGAGGGCGCGCTGGAGGCCGAGGCGGTGGTCCTGGCCGCGGGCGCCTGGTCGGCACGGCTGCTCAAGCCGCTGGGCGTGCGGGTGCCGCTGACGGCCGAGCGCGGCTATCATCTGGAATTCGACCGGGTGGAGAAAGTCGCGCGCCCCCTTTGCCCGGTGCGGCGGGGCTTCTATTTCACCCCGTTGGCGGGGCGCCTGCGCGCGGCCGGAACGGTGGAACTGGGCGGCATCGGCGCCCCCCCTTCGCCCCATCGCTGGGAACGGCTGGAAGAGGGCGTGCGCAGCGTCTTTCCCGACCTGCCGCCACCGTCCCGCCGCTGGATGGGGCTGCGCCCCTCGGTCCCTGACAGCCTGCCGGTGGTGGGGCTGGCCCGCAAGGGGCTGGTCTGCGCCTTCGGCCATGGCCATCTGGGTCTGACCTTGGCCCCCTGGACGGCCGAGCGTGTCTCGGCCGCATTGGCGGGCGGGCCGGGGGACGAAGCCGTCAGCCCGCTGCGCTTTAACCGTTAATGGGCGGGGCGCTGCACGGTATCCAACACCGAGCGCCCGCCATCCAGCGTGACGATCTGCCCGGTCATGAAAGCCGAGGCCGAGGAGGCCAGGAACTGCGCCAGCTCCGCCACTTCCGAGGCCGTGCCGATGCGGTGCAGCGGCGTGCCGGCGATGATCGCCTCGCGGTATTCGGGGTGTTCCGCGATCGTGTCGCGCAACGTGCCTGACATCAGCGAGCCCACGGCGATGGCATTGACCCGGATCGCCTGAGGCGCCAGCGAGACGGCCAGCGAGCGGGTCATCTGTTCCAGCGCCGCGTTGGAAATCGAGAAGCCCAGCAATTGCGGCTGGGTCCGGTGCGCGGCGATGGACGAGATATTGATGATCGCGCCCGCCACCTGCGGCTTCGTATCCTCTTGTTCCGCCTGCAGGATCATCCGCCGCGCCACCGCCTGCGAGGTGCGGAGCGCGACATTCAGGTTGTGATCCAGCAGCGTCTCGACCGAGGTGTCGGTCGGGTCCAGCGGGTCGGTCACGGCGAAGCTGCGCGTGGCGTTGATCAGGATATCCACCCGGTCGAAGGCGTCGAGCGCGGTAGATAGCAGGTTCGCCACGTTCAGCTTCTCGCGCAGATCGCCCGCGAACAGCCGGCAATTCGGCAGGTCCGTCAGATCGTCGCAACCCGATTTCAGCCGCTTCTCGTTCATGTCCGAAAAGACGACATTCGCGCCTTCGTCAACGAAATGCCGGGCGATGGCGTGGCCGATGCCGGTGGCGGCGCCGGTGATGATGGCGGTCTTGCCCTCGATGGAAAAACTCATCAGCGCCGTCCTCTGCTGTGGGTCACGCGGGCGCGCGCGGCCGGGGCCGCGACGGGCGCCCGCTGGGGGCCTTCGGCATGGAAGATCTTGAAGCCCGGGCTGCCGGGAAGCTCGGTGTGCTTGCGGAAGGCCTCGGCCAGGGTCTGCTCGTAGGGCAGGTGGCGGTTGGCCACCAGGAACAATTGGCCCGAGGGTTTCAGCATCGCCGCCGCGCTGCGGATGAAGGCCGCGCCCAGCTGCGGCCGCGCCTCGCGGCCCTGATGGAAGGGCGGGTTCATCACCACGGCGTCAAGCTGCAATTTCAAGGGGTTGGTGGCGTCGGCCCAGTGGAATTGCGCGCGCGGATCGGTGACGTTCTGCCGGGCGCAGGCCAAGGCGCGGGCGTCAGCCTCGATCAGGTGCAGCGTGGCGATGCCGGGCGCGCGCTCGAGGATCTGGGCCGAGAGATAGCCCCAGCCTGCGCCAAGATCCGCCACGACGCCCTTCAGCCCGGCGGGCAGCGAGGCGGCCAGCAGCGCCGAGGCCGGGTCGATCCCGTCGGCGGAAAAGAGGCCGGGCAGGGTGTGGTAGACCCGCTCGCCATCCTTCGCCTCGCCCGGGGCCGCGCGCCAATCGGCCAGCGCGTCGCCGGGCGAGGGGAACCACGCGATCTTGCCATGGCCCTTGGCGATGGCGGCGCTCATATCCACCCGGTCGCGCAATTCGCGCAGCATGGCGTCAACGCCGTCGTTCTTTTGCCCGTCGATGATCACCGGGCCGGAGGTCAGCGCGGCGGCCCGGGCGATCAGGTCGCGCGCCTCGACCCGCGAGCGGGGCAGACAGACCAGCGCCGCCGCATACGGCCCCTCGGCCGCCTGCGCGCAGGCAAGGCCCCGGGCGGCGAAAAAGCCGTGATCGGGCGCGAAGGGCGTGACGATCTGCAACCGCGACGGGGGCAGGGGGCCAAAATCCTCGCCCGCGCGCGGGTGCATGACGGCAATGGTGCCCGTATCGGGCAGGGCCAGGCCTGCCTCGACGGCAAGCTCCAGCCGCAGCGCACGGGGCGCCGGTTCATGAAAGGACATGGTCATCGGCGGGCGCGGAGGCGCCTCACTCCTTTTCCAGGGTGCATTGCAGCGGATGCTGGTGGCGGCGGGCGAAATCCATCACCTGCGCAACCTTGGTCTCGGCGATCTCGTACGAGAAGACCCCGACCACGGCCAGGCCCTTCTTGTGGACGGTCAGCATGATCTCGAACGCCTGGGCATGGCTCATGCCGAAGAAGCGTTCGAGCACATGCACGACGAATTCCATCGGCGTGTAATCGTCGTTGAGCAGCATCACCTTGTACATCGGCGGGCGCTGGGTGCGGGTGCGGGTCTTGACCGCTACGCCCGGATCGCCCTCACCGGGGCCGTGCTTGCGCTCGGTCATCGTAACGGTCTGAACCATGCGATTGGGGCCTGGGGTGACAGATTCGGTTGCAGGGCAGTATATAGCGCCCACAGCGGCCAAGAAAACCCTACCGGACAAAAGCCATGACGCGCCTGACCACGATCGCCCTCGATGCCGATGACACGCTTTGGCACAACGAGCGTTTCTTTCACCTGACCCAGGCGCGGTTCGCCGAGTTGCTGGCCGATCACGCCGCGCCCGAGGATCTGGCCGAGCGGCTGCTGGCCTCGGAGCGGCGCAACATCGGCCATTATGGATTCGGCATCAAGGGCTTCATGCTGTCGATGATCGAAACCGCCGTCGAGGTAACCGAGGGGAGGGTGCCCGGCCATGTCATCGGCCAGATCATCGCCGCGGGGCAGGAGATGCTGGCCCATCCGATCGAACTTTTGCCGGGGGTGGAGGATACGGTCGAATCGCTGGCGGGCGCGCATCGGCTGGTCCTGATCACCAAGGGCGATCTGCTGGATCAGGAGCGGAAGCTCGCGCAATCGGGCTTGGGCGATCACTTCGCCGGGGTCGAGATCGTCAGCCACAAGAACCCCGAGACCTATGCCACGGTCTTCGCTCGCTATGGCGGGGCCGAGGGGGCGCTGATGGCCGGGAATTCCATGGCCTCGGACGTGGTGGCGCCGATCCGGGCCGGGGCCTGGGGGGTCTTCGTGCCGCATGGGCTGGAATGGGCGCTGGAAAAAGCCGACCCGCCCGAAGATCATCCCCGCTATCGGCGGATTTCCACCCTGTCGGATCTGCCCGATCTGATCGAGCGGATCGAGGCTTCCTGAATGTAGTGGGGCGACCCGGCGAATCTGCCAGATCTTGATCGCGTCTCAAGATCGTCCGAAAAGGCTTTGAAAACATGGGGGGTTTTCATGTCGTGCCTTTGGTGGTAGCCTGTTCTTGAGCAAAATTGACGCCGCCGGCCAAACGGGGGCGCAGAGGCAGAGGACAGGCACGTGACAACGCGATTCGGGCGTTGGTTCCGAGGCTTTGGCGTGATCGGCATGGTGGCCCTGGTGGCCGCGATGGTGATTGTTTGCGCCGCACCGCGCGCCCATGCGCAACCCTTCGCCGCGGTGGTCATGGACGCCCGCACTGGCGAAATCCTTTATCAGACCGACAATTCGACGTCGCGGCTGCATCCCGCGTCGCTGACCAAGATGATGACCCTCTACATCGCCTTCGAGGCGCTGGAGAATGGCGAGATTTCCGAGGATACGCCGGTGCGCATCTCGCGTCACGCGGCCTCGCAGCCGCCCTCGCGGCTGGGACTCAGGGCCGGTCAGACCATCGCCTTCCGCTACCTGATCCGCGCCGCCGCGCTGCGCTCGGCCAATGACGCGGCGGCGGCGATCGCCGAGGCGCTGGAAGGGTCGGTCCCGGCCTTTGCCGAGCGCATGAACCGCACCGCCCGCGCCATCGGCATGACCCGCACCACCTTTCGCAACCCGCATGGGCTGACCACGGACGGGCATCTGTCCACGGCGCGCGACATGTCGATCCTGGGGCGGCAGCTCTATTTCGATTATCCGGGCTATTACGGCATCTTCTCGCGCCGGTCGGACAACGCGGGGATTGCTACGGTCAACAACACGAATCGCTTGTTTTTGGGCAGCTATCGCGGCGCCGACGGGATCAAGACCGGCTTCACCAATGCCGCGGGCTACAACCTTACCGCCATGGCCGAACGCAACGGCGTGCGGCTGATCGTCACCGTGTTCGGCGCGCGCTCGTCGCAGGACCGGCTGCGGCGGGTGTCGCAGCTCATGGACCGCGGATTCCGCGACGCGCCACGGCGCGCGGCGATCCGGCGACCGGCCCGGCCCGATTATGTGCGGGGCGCGGATGATCGCGGCAGCGGACCCGCCGCCGGTCGGGTGATCCGGCTGCAGACCGCGCCCACCACCTCGCGGTTCCCCAGGGCCCGCCCGCAACCGGGCGAGGCGCCCGCCGCAGAGCTGATCGCCGCGCTGCGCGATGGCATTGACGAGGTGATCGAGGAGATCCGCGAGCCCGATCCCTCGACCGATACCGACGATTCGGGGGTGGCGCCCGGCGTGACCTCGGAAGAGCCTGAAGAGAGCGATGCGCCCGAGGGGCTGACCGAGGCGGTCGAACAGGTGCTGGTCGCCGCCGTCGCCCCCGAACGCTCGCCCCTGCCGCGCGGCAGGCCGCGGTCCGAGGCCGTGGCCCTCGCCGCCGCCGACACCGAGGAGGCGGAGATTCCGGTCGCTGCCCGCGCCGGCAGCGGTGTGCTGGGCACCGAGGATTACGTGGCGCTCGCCGAAAGCGGGGTGCAGGTGCCGGTGACGCCGCCCGCCCGACCCGAGGATCTGGTGGCGGCGCTGGTCGGAGACGCGACCGAGGCCCCCGCCGCCGAGACCGTGGCGCTGGCCGATGTCACGGCGGGCGACGGGGCGCTGACCATCCCCGGCCTGCCGCCGATTCCCCTTGCGGACGGGGCCGAGGCACCTGCGGCCCTGCCCGAGGCGCAGGCGGAGACCCGGATCGCCGCGCTGGAAGCCCCGGCCGAGGCGCCGCTGATGCCTTCGCTCGAACCCGTCGCCTCGGAACTGACGGTGGATGACGACGGCCGCATCCTGTGGCGCGACGAGGAATTGTTGCAGGCGCTCAGCCACGAAAATCCAGAAGAGCCGGTGCTGGCGCCGACCATCGTGCTGACCAGCTCGTCCGATACCGAGGAGGTCGCGGCCACCCCCACGCCCGAGATCGTCACCCATGTCTCGACCTCGGGCGGACGGCTGTGGCGGGTGGAACTGGGCCGTTTCAACACCCCCTTCGACGCCGAGCGCACGCTGCTGCGGGTGGCGCTGTCCGAGGCAGGCACGCTGCGCAACGGCGTTCGCCGGGTAACCGCGCGCGGCGGGCGCCACGTGGCCGAGGTCAATTCGCTGACGCAGGAGGAAGCGCAACTCGCCTGCCTGCGCCTGGCCGCCCGCGATCAGGATTGCACGGTGGTGGACCCCTCCTGAGGCCCGCCGCCGCCCGGTTTTGCGCGTGACGACGACCGCCCCGCGTGGTAGCGCCGGGGGATGAAACGTCTTCCCTCGAAACCCGAAATCGCCCAGTGGCTCTCTGAACAGGAGGGGCGCCCGGCCTTTCACGACATCAGCCGCGCCTTCGGCATCAAGGGCGCGGCCAAGATCGACCTGAAGCGGATGCTGGCGGAACTGGAGGCCGAGGGGCTCTACGAGGGCCGCAAGAGGCGCCGCCCCCGGGGCGAGGGCCTGCCGCCGGTCGGCATTATCCGGGTGACCGGCCCCGATGCGCAGGGCGAGCTGATGGCCGAACCCGCCGAGTTCGAGGGCGAGGCGCCGCGCATCCTGGTGATCGAGCGCAAGGACCAGCCGGCGCTGGGCGCGGGCGACCGGGTGCTGGCCAAGCTGACGCAGACTGAGGACGGCTGGCACGCCCATCCGATCCGCAAGCTGCAGAGCGGGCCGCGCACGGTGCTGGGCATCTATCGCGCGGGCTCGGAATTCGGGCGGATCCTGCCCATCGACAAGGGCGCCGATCTGGAATTCCGCGTGTCCACAGCCGACGCAAGGGGCGCCAAGGACGGCGAACTGGTCGAGGCCGAGCAGACCTCGCCCCCCCGTCTGGGCCTGCCCAAGGCGCGGATCGTGCGGCGGCTGGGCGATCCCGGTGCGCCGCGCGCCGTCAGCCTGATCGCCATCCACCAGCACGGCATCCCCGACCATTTCCCCGACACGGTTCTGGCCGAGGCCGAGGATGCGCCCGCCGATCCCGGCGGCCGGCGCGAGGATCTGCGCGGGCTGCCCTTGCTGACCATCGACCCCTCCGACGCGCGCGACCATGACGACGCCGTTTGCGCCGAACCCGGCGCCGATGGCGGGTTCATCGTCTGGGTCGCCATCGCCGATGTCGCGGCCTATGTGCGCCCGGGCTCGGAACTGGACCGCGAGGCCCGCAAGCGCGGCAATTCCAGCTATTTCCCCGACCGCGTGGTGCCGATGCTGCCCGACCGGCTGTCGGGCGATCTGTGCTCGCTGCACGAGGGCGTCGACCGCCCGGTGCTGGCCGTGCGGATGGAGGTGAACGCGCAGGGTGAAAAGACCGCGCACCGCTTTGTGCGGGGGACGATGACTTCCCGCGCCTCGCTGACCTATGAACAGGCGCAGGCGGCGTTCGAGGGGCGGCTCGACGACCAGACCGACCCGCTGGCCGAGGGGCTGAGCCATCTCTACGCCGCCTGGCAGGCGACGCTGAAGGCCCGCGCGGCGCGGCAGCCGCTGGATCTGGACCTGCCCGAGCGCCGGATCGTGCTGGACGAGGCCGGGACCGTGACCTCGGTCGCCTTCAAGGACCGACTCGACGCGCATAAGGTGATCGAGGAATTCATGGTGATGGCCAATGTCGCCGCCGCCGAGGAGCTGATCGCCAGCCGCTCACCGCTGCTGTTCCGGGTGCATGAAGAGCCGACCATCGAAAAGATCGAGGCCCTGCGCGAGGTGGCGCAAGGGGCGGGGCTGGTGCTGGCCAAGGGGCAAGTCTTGCAGACCCGGCACCTGAACAAGCTCTTGGCCGATGCCGAGGGGTCGGAATTCGACGAGTTGATCAACATGGCCACCCTCCGGTCCATGACCCAGGCCTATTACGCGCCCGAGAATTTCGGCCATTTCGGCCTCGCGCTGCGCAATTACGCGCATTTCACCTCGCCCATCCGGCGTTATTCCGACCTGATCGTCCACCGAGCGCTGATCTCGGCGCATAAATGGGGCAAGGACGGGCTGTCGGACTGGGACATCGAGCATCTGGCCGAGACCGCGACGCAGATTTCCGAGACCGAGCGCCGGTCAATGGCCGCCGAGCGCGACACGACCGACCGTTACCTTGCCGCCTTCATGGCCGACCGGATCGGGGCGGTCTTTCAGGGGCGGATCAGCGGCGTCGCGCGCTTCGGGCTCTTCGTGAAACTCGATGAGACGGGCGCTGACGGGCTGGTGCCGATCCGGTCCCTGGGTGACGAGTATTTCCACCACGACGCCGACAGTCAGACGCTCCGCGGCGAGAAGACCGGGACGGTCCTGGGCCTTGGCCAGAAGGTCGTGGTCAAGCTGGCCGAAGCCGAAGCGATGACTGGCGGCTTGCTGCTGGAATTGCTGGAAGTCGAGGGCGCCCCCATGGCCCGCGCCCGCCGCGGCAAGGGGCGCGGCAAGGGCCCGGTCTCGCGCAAGGGCGCCGCTGCCAAGGCCGGCCGCATCCGCCGCCGCCGCGAGCGCTGAGGCCGGTGTCCCGGATCGCGATCATCATTGCGGCGGATGAACCGGCGCTCGTCTTTGCCTCGCTCGCGCAGGCGGAACGGGCACTGGAACCGGTCGACGTGACCGAAGGCGTCTATCCCGCGGCTTACGGGCCCGGGGGCGAACCCTATGCGATCACCACCGATGGCATCTCCGTGCGGATCGCGCCGGCGGATCGTCCCCCTCAGCCCGGGGCGCTGCTGGCATTGCTCTGCCAGCTTCTGAAGGACGACGGGCAGGATCCGGGGCCAAACCCGGACCTGCCCGATCTGCGGCGCCGCTGCGCGCGGTTCCTGCCGGTCAGTCGCGGGTGCAGATAATCCGCACCGAATCGTATTTTCGCCGCGGCTCGGCCAGCGCGGTTGCGGCAAGGAGCCGGGCAGAGTGGCGGACCTGCGCGTCGATATCGGCTTGGGTCACATCGCGGCGCTCCATCTCGGCGGTGATGCGGGCTTCGTCGACCATCCAGTCAGGCAGGAACTGGCGCACATAGCCGCGGTAGAGCACCGCCTGCACCTTCAGGCCCGCGGCTTCGGCGCAATCCTGCAGGCTTTCCGGCGTGAAGAAGTTCAGATGCCGGGGCACGTCGAGCCAGCGCCAGCGCGGCCCCATGCGACGGCTGCCTTCCGAGGCGTTGTTCGGCACTTCGACCGACATGACCCCGCCCTCGGTCAGGAGGTCGCGCGCATTGGCCAGCGCCAGCACCGGGTCCAGCGTGTGTTCCAGCACATGCGAGAAGACCACAAGGTCGTAACGGCGGTCACGCACCGCCTCGGGCAGCCGCTCGGCCGTGCCCTCCATCACGTCGAGGCCCCGCTCGCGCGCCACACAGACCGCGCGGGGATCGGGCTCGACCCCCCGGACATGGCGCAGATGCGGGCCGAAGGTGCGCATCCGGTCGCCGTCGCCGCAGCCGATCTCGAGCCCGTTTTCGGATTCCGGCGGGATGATCGACCGCCACCAGGCCGAGGTGGGCTCGGCCCCGCGTTCGAAGCGATAGGCCAGGGCGCCCAGAATCTTGCCCAGCAGACCGACGCTTTCGGCCTCGGCCTCGACATCCGGTTTGTAGCGCTCGGCGTGGGTGTAATAGGCGTCGATGTCGTAGAAGCTGGCCACTTCCGAGGCGCGGGGCCGCGGGAAGACCTGGCCGAAACCGTCGTCCTCGTTCCACCAGATCTGCCAGGCACGACGGTCAGCGGGGCGGCGCCAGTCGATGGGCACCGTGAGACCGGGGTGCATGACAGACCCTGTCAGGGGGCAGCAGGGGTAGATGCTCAGCGGGGCAATCGTTTCCGACATGCCTGCGAAGTCCTTCATGGGTCAGCTCCATCCGCTTGGAATGGCTCGGTCGTGATCCCATAATGCGGCAACACTTGGGCAATGTATCGGGAAACCCTCAGATCGCGGCCGAGAAAATCACCGGATGCAGGAAGGCGACCTCGGTATCGCCATGGCCGAGGGCGGACACGGCGCCGGCGATCAGCACGGCGACGGCAACCACGGTCCAGAGGCGGGCGGCTTTGAATTGCTGGGGCATGGCGGGCTCCTTTCTGGAATACGCAGGTGAGTCGTACGGCGTGGCGGTCCGGTTCAAAGACGAGCGCCCCGTTGCGCGCCCCGTCGCGCGGGGCTAAGGAAAGCCATGAGCGTGACCCTGCCTTCCCCCTCCGATCCGTTGCGTATCGGCACCCGCGGCTCGCCGCTGGCGCTGGCGCAGGCCCATGAAACGCGCGCCCGGCTGATGGCGGCCTTCGACCTGCCGGAGGCGGCTTTCCAGATCGTCACCGTTCAGACCACGGGCGACCGCGTGCAGGACCGCGCGCTCAAGGAACTGGGTGGCAAAGGCCTCTTCACCCGCGAGATCGAGGAGATGATGCTGGCGGGGGCGCTGGATATCGCCGTTCATTCGATGAAGGACATGCCGGTCGCGCAGCCCGAGGGGCTGATTCTGGATTGCTACCTGCCGCGCGAGGACGTGCGCGACGCTTTCGTCTCGCCTCTGGTCGGGCGGTTGACCGATCTGGCGCCGGGCCAGGTGGTGGGCACCTCGTCCCTCAGACGGCGCGCGCAGCTTTTGCACCGGCGGCCCGATCTCAGAGTCGTGGAATTCCGCGGCAATGTGCAGACCCGGCTGCGCAAATTGTCCGAAAAGGTCGCCGATTGCACCTTCCTCGCCATGGCCGGGCTGAACCGGCTGGGCATGGCCGAGGTGGCGCGCTCGGCTATCGAACCCGACGAGATGCTGCCGGCGGTGGCCCAGGGCGCCATCGGCATCGAGCGGCGGCAGGGCGATGCGCGGGCCGAGGCGATGCTGGCGATGATCCACCACGGGCCGACCGGCCTGCGGCTCGCGGCTGAACGCGCCTATCTCGCCACGCTCGATGGCTCTTGCGAGACACCGATCGCCGGGCTTGCCCAGCTCGATGGCGACGAAATCTGGCTGAGGGGCGAGATCCTGCGCCCCGATGGCTCGGACGCCCTGGCCGAGGAAGGCCGCGCCGCGGTGGCCGACGGGGCGGCGCTGGGGGCCGAGATCGCCCGCCGTCTGCTGGCCCGGGCACCGCGCGGATTCTTCGACTGGCGGGCCTGAAGGTCTGACCTTCCGCAGATGTTGAAAAACTGAAAGCTAGGGCGCTTATGCTCTGGGCTCTCGGTATTTCAATGTTGAAAAAGTCTCAGCCGAGCCAGGCGGCAATCCGATCCGCCAGCACCTCCTGCGCCGCATCGTCCAGCCTGTCGGTGACCAGCGTCTGAACCGCCGGCGCCTGACGCAGCCGGGTCTTGGCGTAGCGCGGATCGTAATGTTCCTGCATCAGCCGGGCCGCCAGCGGGGCGAAATCGCCCCCCTCTGCGAGCGCCTGCCATTCGTGGATGGTCTCCCGCGCGTGAAAGGGGCCGAGCGCGGCGATGCGCGCCGAAAGCTCGGCGGGATCGGCGGTGACATCGCCATAGGCGCGCGTCAGCCACTCGGCCCGCGCCGCGACCGGCGCGGCGATCTCGATCCGCGGCGCCGCCTGCATCGCCGACCAAAGCGCCGGCGGGAGCCGCAGCGCGCCGATCCGGTTCGATTCCGCCTCGACCAGCACCGGGCGGGCCGGATCGAGCCGCGCCATGTCATACGCGAGCGCGCTCTCGAAGCCCTTTTGCGCGGGCTGGGCATCGCCCGGCACCAGGCCGAACAGGCTGCCCCGGTGCCGCGCCAGTCCCTCGAGGTCGATGACCTGCCCGCCCCGTGCCCGCACCTTCGCCAGGATCGCGGTCTTGGCGGTGCCGGTATTGCCGTCCAGCACGGCGACCGGGGCGGGAAAGGGGGCCTCGTAAAGCGCCTGCTGCACCAGCCGCCGCCAACTCCGCCAACCGCCGTCCAGCACGCCGACCCGCCAGCCGATCTGGCCGTAGATCAGCGCGATGGCATTCGACCGCATGCCGCCCCGCCAGCAATAGACCAGCGGGCGGTAGCCGGCGGGCTTGTCGGCGAGATGGGTCAGCAGATGCGCGGCGGCATTCCGCGCGACATAGGCGGCCCCCAGACGGCGGGCCAGGAAACGGCTTTCCTGGACGTAGATCGTGCCGATCTCGGCCCGTTCCGCGTTGCTGAGCGACGGCAGGTTGATCGCGCCCGGCAGGTGGTCTTCGGCGTATTCGGCGGGGGAACGGGTGTCGATCACCTCGTCATAGGGCAGCGAGGCGAGATCGGCGAGGGAGGTCAGGGTGACGCGTTGCATGGCGCTGGCTTAGCGGAGCGAAGGCGGGCCGGGAAGGGGGTTCGCCCCGGGCTGCGCCGGCGGGCGACCGGGGCGGGGGTCTGCCGCCCCCCGAGAGCGCACAAGGCGGGGGGCTGCCGCCCCCCGGCCCCCTGCTTCAAGGGGGAAGCACGCTCCCCCCTTGAAAATCCCCCCGTGGATATTTGACGCACGAAGATGCGGATTAGCATTTCGGTAACCTTGATCTTTGTTCCTCAAATATCCCACGGGGGTCTGGAGGTGTGAAACCCCCAGGGGCGCCACGCGTGCGCCGCTCTTTCCCTTTGCCTCCTCCTTGGCTAAACACCGGCGAAACCTCCCGAGGATTGCGCAGATGACGATGGACAAGACTTTCGACGCCGCCGAAGCCGAAGCGCGGATCGCCCGCCTCTGGGAGGAGAGCGGTGCCTTCAAGGCCGGGGCCGGGGCCCGCCGGGACGAGACCTTCTGCATCATGATCCCCCCGCCCAACGTGACGGGCAGCCTGCACATGGGGCACGCTTTCAACAACACGCTTCAGGATATCCTGGTCCGCTGGCACCGGATGCGCGGATTCGACACGCTCTGGCAGCCGGGTCAGGACCATGCCGGGATCGCGACGCAGATGGTGGTGGAGCGGGAACTGGCCAAGGACAAGGCCAACGCCACGCGTCGCGAGATGGGGCGCGAGGCCTTTACCGCCAAGATCTGGGAATGGAAGGCGCAATCGGGCGGCACGATCATCGGCCAGCTCAAGCGGCTGGGCTGCTCGCTCGACTGGTCGCGGAATGCCTTCACCATGTCGGGCGCCCCGGGCGCGCCGGCCGGCGAGGAGGGGAATTTCCACGACGCGGTGATCAAGGTCTTCGTCGACCTCTATAACAAGGGCCTCATTTATCGCGGCCAGCGGCTGGTGAACTGGGACCCGCATTTCGAGACGGCGATCTCGGACCTCGAGGTCGAGAATACCGAGGTCGCAGGCCATATGTGGCATTTCAAATACCCGCTGGCTGGGGGCGCGACCTATGAATACGTGGAGCGCGACGAGGACGGGAACGTCACCAAGCGCGAGACGCGCAACTATATCTCCATCGCCACCACCCGGCCCGAAACCATGCTGGGCGACGGTGCGGTCGCGGTGCACCCCTCCGATGAGCGTTACAAGCCCATCGTCGGCATGCTCTGCGAGATCCCGGTGGGACCGAAGGAACATCGCCGTCTGATCCCGATCATCACCGACGAATACCCCGACCCGGCCTTCGGTTCGGGCGCGGTGAAGATCACCGGCGCGCATGATTTCAACGATTACGCCGTGGCGCAGCGCAACGGCATCCCGCTCTACAACCTGATGGACACCAAGGCGCGGATGCGCGCTGACGGGCTGTCCTATGAGGAAAGCGCGCAGATCGCGGGGGCGATTGCCCGGGGCGAGCGCGAGGCGGGGGATGTCTCGGCCATCAACCTGGTGCCGGAGGAGCTGCGCGGCCTCGACCGCTATGACGCGCGGAAGGCGGTGGTCGCGGCGATCAACGCCGAGGGGCTGGCAGTGACGGTGCTGAAGAAGAGCATCGACCCCGAGACCAATGCCGAGCATCTGGAAAAGGTGCCGCTGGTCGAGGACAAGCCGATCATGCAGCCCTTCGGCGACCGCTCGAAAGTGGTGATCGAGCCCTTCCTGACCTGGCAATGGTTCGTCGATACCTCGAAACTGGTGGGCCCGGCGCTGGAGGCGGTGCGCAAGGGCTGCGAGGCCGACCGGGCCGGTGGCTTCGACGAGACCGCGGGCTATACCCGGATCCTGCCGGAATCGGGCGAGAAGACCTATTACCATTGGCTGGAGAATATCGAGCCCTGGTGCATCTCGCGGCAGCTGTGGTGGGGGCATCAGATCCCGGTGTGGTACGGGCCTTTGAAGCGTTCGTCGGCCGGTTCAACAATGACGCTGCATATTACCCATGAGCCTACGGCGCAAAACGAGAACCGGGTTAGAGCGGAGAAATTTGAGTCCTTCTGTGCCGCTTCTGTTGCGGATGCGTTGGCAGCAGCGCGCTCATACTACGACCCTATTCCAGTCATCGAAGTAAGTGACCTAGAAGAGTTCAATGCGAAACTTGCCGAATTCTTAACTGGTTCAGGAAACGCAAACGAAATCACGCCCGTTCCGCTCTACCGCGACCCCGACGTCCTCGACACCTGGTTCTCCTCGGGCCTGTGGCCCATCGGGACGCTGGGCTGGCCCGAACAGACCCCGGAACTGGGCAAGTATTTCCCCACCGATGTGCTGGTGACGGGGCAGGACATCCTGTTCTTCTGGGTCGCCCGGATGATGATGATGCAGCTGGCCGTGGTCAGCGAGGTGCCGTTCCACACGGTCTATCTGCATGGCCTCGTCCGCGACGCCAAGGGCAAGAAGATGTCCAAGTCGGTGGGGAACGTCATCGACCCCCTGGAGATCATCGACGAATTCGGCGCCGATGCGCTCAGGTTCACCAATGCCGCCATGGCCTCGCTGGGGGGCGTGCTGAAGCTCGATACCCAGCGGATTACCGGCTACCGGAACTTCACCACCAAACTCTGGAACGCCACCCGCTTCGCCGAGATGAACGGTGTCTTCGAGGGGGCGCCCTCGGCAGATGTCCCCGCGGCCACCGCCACGGCGAACCGCTGGATCATCGGCGAGACGGCGCGCACCCGCGTGGCCGTGGACGAGGCGCTGGCCAATTACCGCTTCAACGACGCGGCGCAGGCGCTTTATGCCTTCGTCTGGGGCAAGGTCTGCGACTGGTACGTAGAATTCGCCAAGCCCCTCTTCGACGGCGAGCAGGCGGGCGAGACCAAGGCGGTGATGCGCTGGGTGCTGGACCAGTGCTTCGTGATGCTGCACCCGATCATGCCCTTCATCACCGAGGAACTCTGGGCCCTGACCGGCCCGCGCGAGACCCTCTGCGTGCATGCGCCCTGGCCGGAATACGGGCCGGAACTGGCCGATGCCGAGGCCGACCGCGAGATGTCCTGGGTGATCGGTCTGATCGAGGGGATCCGCTCGTCCCGCACGCAGATGCGGGTGCCGGCCGGGCTGAAACTGCCGATGCTGGTGGTGGACGAGGACGTGACCGCGGCCGAGCGCTACGGCCGCAACGAGGCGCTGATCGAACGGCTGGCGCGGCTCGACGGGCTGCATCGGGGCACGGAAGTGCCGCGCGCAGCGCTGACCGTGGCGGCCGAGGGCGCGACCTATGCGCTGCCGCTCGAGGGTGTGATCGACGTCAAGGCCGAGGCTGACCGGCTGGGCAAGGGGCTGGAGAAGCTGGAGAAAGAGATCGGCGGGCTGAAGGGCCGGCTCGACAATCCGCGCTTCGTGGCCAATGCGGCCGAGGAGGTGGTCGAGGAAGCCCGCGCCACGCTGGCCGAGAAGTCGGACGAGGCGGCGCGACTGGCCGAGGTCCTGGCGAAACTGCGCGCCATGGCCTGAGGTCGCAGCGGTCTCGCCCTCGTGCCTCGGGCGACCGGGGCGGAGGGCTGCCGCCCCCCGCGCCCCCCGCCCAAAGGGGGGCACGCCCCCCTTTGGAAACCCCGTGGATATTTGGGGCGCAAAGATGGGCGCAAGTCACGATTGATTAAGGTTAATCGGGCATGATGAGAGCGCGGTACAGGCTGGGAAGCCGATGACCGTGCGCGAAGATGGCGGCGTGGCCCCTGCGGGTCACGCCGCTTTCGCATCTTTGCGCCTCAAATATCCTCCGGGGGGTCCGGGGGGTGGAAAACCCCCCGGCCTCGCCACAAGCGCGGCGCTCCGGTCAGGGCGTGATGCGGGCCAGGAGATCCTCGACCGCCGGACCCAGGGCCTCCACCACCAATGCCACACCCTGCGGGTTCGGGTGGATCATGTCGTTCTGGAACAGCGACCCGGGGGCGGCCCCCGCCTCGACCGCGGCGCCGATCGGGGCCAGCATGTCAGGGACGAGCAGCGCGCCGTATTGCGCCGCGACCTCGGGATACATGGCCGCGAAGGCCTGCTGATAGTCCGGCCCGTAATTGCCCGGCGCGGGCAGGCCGACCAGCAGCGCCGGGATCCCCTGGTCCGAGAGGCGGGCCAGGATCGCCTCCAGATTGGCGCGGCTCAGCCCCGGGTCGATCCCGCGCAACAGATCATTGCCCCCCAGCGCCACGATCATCGCCTGTGGCCCATCGGCCAGCGTCCAGTCGAGCCGCGCCAGCCCGCCCGTCGTCGTATCGCCGCTGACCCCCGCGTTCTGCACCGTCACGTCATGGCCGCGCGCCCGGAGCCAGCCCTCAAGCTGCGGCACCAGCCCTTCGTCCTGCATCAGCCCGTACCCCTGGGTCAGCGAATCCCCCAGCGCCGTGATGCGCAATGTTTCGGCAGCGGCGCCGGAAAACGGCACCGCCAGCGTGAAAACCAGCGCTGCCACCCTGCTCCAGCGCTTGCCTGCGCGCCGGGAGACCCCATATCGGCCTAAAACGCCAAGGAAATTCTTCATGCCCGATCCTGTTCTGTCGCTTCGCGATGCCCGTCTGACCTTGCAGGGCAACGCCGGGCCTGTCGATATCCTCAAGGGCATCTCGCTGGAAGTTGAGCGGGGGCAATCGGTCGGGCTGGTGGGGCCCTCGGGGTCGGGCAAGTCCTCGCTTCTCATGCTGATGGGCGGGCTGGAGCGCGCCACCGGTGGCAGCGTGCGGGCGCTGGACAGTGACCTGACCGCGATGAATGAGGATCAGCTGGCTCGCTTTCGCCGCGGCAACATGGGGGTGGTCTTCCAGTCCTTCCATCTGATCCCGACCATGACCGCGCTGGAGAATGTGGCGACGCCGCTGGAGCTCGCTGGCCGCAAGGACGCTTTCGAACGGGCGGAGGCGGAGCTGACCGCCGTGGGGCTCGGCGCGCGGATGCACCATTACCCGGCGCAGTTGTCGGGGGGTGAGCAGCAGCGCGTGGCGCTGGCTCGCGCCGCCGCGCCCCGACCCGCGATCCTGCTGGCCGACGAGCCCACCGGCAACCTCGACGGGCCGAACGGGCAGGCGATCATGGACATGCTCTTTGGTCTGCGCGACCGGCACGGGGCGACGCTGGTGCTGGTGACCCATGCGCCGGAACTCGCGGCGCGTTGTGACCGGGTGATCCATCTGCGCGACGGAATGATCGAGACCGAGACGCGCGCCGAGGCCCGGGCCGAGGCCGCGCAATGAGCCTCGCCATCGCCGCCAGGCTGGCCCGGCGCGAGCTGCGCAGCGGGTTGGGCGGGTTCCGCATCTTCCTTCTCTGCCTTACGCTGGGCGTGGGCGCCATCGCTGCCGTGGGCTCGGTCCGCTCGGCCATCGAGGGCGGGCTTGCGCGCGAAGGGCGGGCACTGCTGGGCGGTGACGCCGAACTGCGGCTGACCTATCGCTTCGCCGACGAGGCCGAGCGCGCCTGGCTCACCGAGCATTCCGCCGCCTGGTCCGAGGTGGTCGATTTCCGCTCCATGGCCACCGCGCCCTCGGGCGAACGCTCGCTGACCCAGGTCAAGGCCATCGACGACAATTGGCCGCTGGTCGGCGCCCCGGTCTTCGACCCGCCGATGGACATCGCCACCCTGCTCGCCGGGCGCGACGGCCTGCCGGGCGCGGCGCTGGACCCGCTTCTGATCGACCGGCTGGGGCTGGAGATCGGCGACCGGGTGCGCCTTGGTACGCAGGATTTCGCGTTGATGGCCGCGGTGGTGCGCGAGCCTGATACGGTTGGCACCACCTTCGGCTTCGGCCCCCGCAGCCTGGTGGGGATCGAGGCCCTGCGCCAGTCGGGGCTGGTCGGCGCGGGCTCGATGTTCGACACCTCCTACCGGCTGGTGCTGCGCGACGGCGACACGCTGGCCGAGACCCGCCGCTCGCTGATCGACACCTTCCACGATGCCGGCATCCGCTGGCGCGATTCGACCCGGGCCGAGCCCGGGATCGAGCGTTTCGTCGACCGGATCGGCGCCTTCCTGGTGCTGGTCGGGTTGGCGGGGCTCGCCGTGGGGGGCATAGGCGTCTCGGCGGCGGTGCGGGCCTATCTCGACGCCAAGACCGGGGTCATCGCCACGCTGAAGACGCTGGGGGCCGAGGGGCGGGTGATCTTCGCCACCTATTTCCTGCAGATCGGCGTCCTGACCCTGCTGGGGGTGACGCTGGGCGTCGCGCTGGGCGCAGGGGCCCTGCTGGTGGCGGTGCCGCTGGCACAGGACAGCCTGCCGGTGCCGATTGCGAACGGGATCTATCCCCGGCCGCTGGCCGAAGCCGCGCTTTATGGTCTGCTGACGGCGCTGGTCTTCACCCTCTGGCCGCTGGCGCGGGTCGAGCGGGTGCGCGCCGCCGCCCTCTATCGCGGGCAGGGAGCCGAGGCCCGGGCCCGCCCGCGTCTGGTGCTGATTCTGGCACTGGCGCTGTCGGTGGCGGCGCTGATCGGCGCGGCGGTCTGGTTCTCGGGCACCTGGGAGCTGGCGCTGGGCGCGGCACTCGGTATCGCCGGGGCGCTGGGTCTGCTGGCGCTGGTCGCGCTGGCGCTCAGGGCGCTGGCCCGGCGGGTGGCGCGGTCCACGGCGCTGCGCGGCCGGACGGCGCTGCGGCTGGCGCTCGGCGCGGTCGGCAACCCGCGCGAGGGGGCGGTGGCGGTCGTCCTTTCGCTGGGTCTGGGGCTGACCGTGCTGGCCACCGTCGGCCAGATCGACGCCAATCTGCGCGGGGCCATCGCCACGGAAATGCCCGATCGCGCGCCCTCGTTCTTCTTCCTCGACCTGCAGCCCGATCAGGTCGAGCCCTTCCGCACCGCGCTCACGGCCTTCGAGGGCGTGAGCGACATCGAGACGGCGCCCCAGCTGCGGGGTGTTATCAGCCAGATCAACGGCCGCCCGGCGCGCGACTACGGTAACCATTGGGTGCTGCGGGGCGACCGGGGCCTGACCTATGCCGCCGATCAGGGGCGCCTCAGGCTGACTCAGGGGGAATGGTGGCCGGACGATTACGCCGGGCCGCCGCTGATTTCCTTCGGGGCCGAAGAAGGGGCGGAGCTGGGGCTTGCGCTGGGTGACACGATCACGGTGAATGTCCTCGGCCGCGACATCACCGGCACCATCGCCAATTTCCGCGAACTGGACTTCCGCACCGGGGGCATCGGCTTCGTGATGACCTTCAACCCGGGGGCTTTCGCCGGGGCGCCGCATACGGTCATCGCCACCGCCCGTGCGCCCGAGGGCAGCGAGGGGGCGATCCTGCGGGCATTGGGCCGCGATTTCCCGAACGTGACCGCGATTCCGATCCGCGAGGCGGCCGAGCGGCTGGGCGAGGCGCTGGGCGCGCTCGCCGCCGCGACCTCGCTGGCGGCGCTGGCCACGCTGGCGACCGGCTTCGTGGTGCTGATCGGCGCGGCTGCGGCGGGCGAAAGGGCACGCGTCTTCGAGGCGGCGGTGCTGAAGACGCTGGGGGCGACGCGGGGCCGGATCCTGGCCAGCTTCGCGCTGCGCTCGGCGCTGATGGGGGGCGCGGCGGGGCTGGTGGCGATCGGCGCGGGCGGCATCGCCGCCTGGGCCGTGCTGACGCAGGTGATGGAAATCCCCTTCCGCTTCGACCCGGTTTCGGCGCTGCTGATCGTGCTGGGCGGGATCCTCGCGGTGTTGCTCGCAGGGCTCCTCTTCGCGCTCCGGCCGCTGGCGGCGCGGCCTGCGGGCGTGCTCCGTGCCCAGGAATAGGGCGAGGAGCGGGGGGCGAAGGTCCGGCCGCGCCACGGGCGCGGCGTTCGCGGCTGAAACGCGCCACTGGCGCGTTTCCGGGACGCCGCTCACCCCCGCGCCCCCCGCCAAAGGGGACCCTCGGGCCCCCTTTGGAAACCCCCGAGGATATTTGAAGCGCAAAGATGAAGGTTAAGGGGGCGTTAAGCCGCCTTCTTCGGCGCGGCGGCACGCCGCGCCGCTGCTCGCCCGAGGCGCCTGCGATGGCGGGTAACGAGGGCGAAACCTCTCCTCCCTCCGCGTCACCCGCCGCGCCTCTTCCGCGGAGGGGATCAACGCGCCGAGCATCCGTCGGGCCAGCGAGAAAACCGGCAGGGGGGATGAATCCGGTTTCTGGCCGGGGGTTCTGGCGCGCCCCGGCCGCACCCGGGTCATCGTCCCGAGCTTTGTTGCGCCCGCCGGCACCCGCCTCAAGGCAAAGGGCAGGGGCCGCGATCGGCCCTGCCCCTGCCCGGTCATCGGGGCGACCTGCCGCAAGGGCCGCCATCAGCGGCCGAAAGGCTGTCGCCTCAGGCGACGGCCTTCAGCGCCGCGTCGAGGCGGGCCAGCGTGCCGGGGACGTCCTTCAGCTTGTCGAGCCCGAAGAGGCCGATGCGGAAGGTGCGGAAACCCTCGCCCTCGCCGACCATCAAGGGCACGCCCGCCGCGATCTGGTAGCCCGCGGCGGCGAAGGCCGAGCCGTTCTGCAGCTCGGGCCGTCCGGTGTAGCAGACCACCACACCCGGGGCGCCGAAGCCTTCGGCCGCCAGCGGCTTGTGGCCATAGGCGGCGAGCAGCGCCCGCGCCCCTTTGCCCAGGGCGAATTGCGCGGCCTTGGCGGCGTCGAAGCCCATGGCCTTGGTTTCCAGCATCGCGTCGCGGAAACCCGCCAACGCGTCTGTGGGCATGGTCGCGTGATAGGCGTGACCGCCGTCCTCATAGGCCTTCATGATCGCGCGCCATTTCTTCAGGTCCAGCGCGAAACTGTCCGAATTCGTGGCTTCGAGCCGCTGTTCGGCCCGCGCCCCCATCACCACGATCCCGGCCGAGGGCGAGGCGCTCCAGCCCTTCTGCGGCGCCGAGACCAGCACGTCGACGCCCAGCGCCTTCATGTCGACCCAGGCCGCGCCCGAGGCGATGCAGTCGAGCACCATCAGCGCGCCCACTTCATGCGCGGCCTCGGCCATCGCCTTGATATAGGCATCGGGCAGGATCATCCCGGCCGAAGTCTCGACATGGGGCGCGAAGACGGCTTCGGGTTTTTCCGACAGGATCCGGGCGGTCACTTCAGCGATGGGGGCGGGGGCGAAGGGGGCCTCCGCCTCGTTGCCTTGGGGCCGTGCCTTCATCACCTCGGTCCCGTCGTTCAGATGGCCCGCGTCGAAGATCGCGCTCCAGCGGAAGCTGAAAAGGCCGTTGCGGACCACCAGGCATTTGCCGCGGCCGAACTGGCGGGCGACCGATTCCATGGCGAAAGTGCCGCCGCCGGGAACCAGGGCCACGGCGGTGCCGTTATAGACCTCTTTCATCGTGGTCGAGATGTCCTTCATCACGCCCTGAAAGCGCTTGGACATGTGGTTGAGCGAGCGGTCGGTGAAGACGACCGAGAATTCTTCGAGGCCGCCGGCGTCGATATGGTCGTGGAGGGCGGGCATCTCTATCTCCGTGTTAGATGTCGCGCGCACACTAGGGTGCGGAGGGGCCGGGCGCAACGGCGCCCGAGGGCGGGGCGGGTCCGGCTGCGATGCCCCCCGCCGCCAGCAGGTCGGGCAGCGTCACCAGCTGGAAGCCGCGTGCGCGCAGCCCGTCGATGATGGCGGGCAGGGCCGCGCGGGTGGCGGCGCGGCTGTCATACATCGCGTGCAGCAGGATGATCGAGCCGGGCCGCGCCTGATCGATGGCGGCTCGCGCGATGCGCTCGGCGCCTGCGTTGGGGTCGCTGTCGGGTTCGACATCCCACATCACCGTCAGCCGGTCCTGCTGCGCCAGCACCCAGGGCAGCGAGAACAGCTTCTTGCCATAGGGCGGGCGGAAGGGCAGCGGCCCCTCGTAGCCCGCCGCCCGAATCGCCGCGTCGGTGCGGGCCAGTTCCTGCTCCACCTCGGCGGGGCGTATCAGGACCATGCGTTGATGGCTCCAGGAATGGTTGCCCAGCGCGTGACCGGCGGCGACCAGGGCGGCGGTCTCGGCCGGGTGTTCGGTGGCCTCGCGGCCGGTGACGAAAAAGGTGGCGCGCGCGCCGCGCCCCGCCAGGATGCCGAGGATCTGGTCGGTGTAGCCCGGGGTCGGCCCGTCATCGAAGGTCAGCGCGACCAGCGGGCGATCGGTTTCCACCCGCGCCACAAGGCGGCCGAACAGCTGGAACTCGCGCGCCCGGGACAATTGCCAGAGGCCCAGCACCAGGGCGGCAAGGGTGGCGAGGAGCACGAACCAGCGAGTCATCGGGGCAGTCTGGGCAGGAAGGCCGAAGTCGTCCAGCCGGCTGGGCGGACATGCGCGGAAGGGTGCCTAATCAGTCCCCGTGCCCCGCCTGCCATTCCTCCAGCGCGCCCCTCAGCCGGCGGATCAGCACGCCGCGGGCCTTTTCGTCCCCGGCGTCCGAGAGCGCTTCGTTCAGGTCGAGGAACAGTTTCGAGACGTCGTTGTGCCAGTCGAGATTGGCCACCGCCGCCGGTTGCAGCCGGGGCCCGGCCCGGCCCGGGCCCTCGCTGATTTCCTGGGGTCCGCTGGGCGTCAGCAGGTAGCCCGAGTCGAGCGCCGGTTGCAGGACAGGCAGCGGGGCCAGCGCCGCGGCTGCGCTGCGGGCCAGCGCCTCCATCGCCGGGGGCTCGCCATGGGTCAAGAACAGCCCCTGCCGGACGGGCGCACGCGCGGCGATCCAGGCCTGCAACTCGGGCCCGTCGGCATGACCGGAATAGAGGTCGATCACCCGGATCCGGGCCGCGACATCATACCCCTCGCCCTGGATCCGCACCTGTTTGGCACCATCGACCAGGAGCCGCCCCAGCGTCCCCTGCGCCTGATAACCGACAAAGAGCACCGTCGCCGCCTCGGACCAGAGCCAGCGCTTCAGCCGGTGACGGATGCGCCCGGCCTCGGCCATGCCGGAAGCGGCGATGACGATATGGAAGCCCTCGATCTGGTCAAGGCGCTTCGAATCCTCGACATCCTGGGTGAAATGCAGGTTCGGGTTGTGCAGCCCGCGGGCCAGCGCGTTGCCGGTCTCCAGCGTCCGACGGTGGCGGTGGAAGACCTCGGTCGCGCGGCCGGCCAGCGGGCTGTCCACATAGATCGGGATCGGCGGCAGAATGCCCTCGTCCATCAGCCGGGTGAGGTCCGCGATCAGCTCCTGCGCGCGCTCTACCGCGAAGGAGGGGATCAGCAGCGCACCGTCGGGGCGGATCGCCGCGCGCACCTCCTCGCCCAGGATGGCGCGGCGCACCTCGTCCGAGGCGCCCAGCCGGTCGGTCCCGCCATAGGTGCTTTCGCAGATCAGGTAATCGACGCCCGAGGGTCCCTCGGGATCGGGATGCAGAAGCTTGAAGGCCGGGCCGATGTCGCCCGAAAAACACAGGGACAGCGGCTCGCGATGGCCGGGCAGCAGCACCTCCAGCTCGACCGAGGCCGAGCCCAGCATATGCCCCGCGTTCCAGAACCGTGCCCTGAGCCCCGGCAGCACCGGCACCCAGTCGCCGTAATCATGGCCCCGCATCTGCGCCAGGGTGCGGTCCACATCGGCGCCGTCGTAGATGGGCGTGAGCGCATCCTTCTGCCAGCGGGCGCGGCGGCGGTTCAGTTGCTGTACCTCCAGCGCCTGGATATGCGCGGAATCGGGCAGCATGACACCGCAGAGGTCGACCGTGGCCCGCGTGGCATGGATCGCGCCCGCGAATCCGTCATGCACCAGTTTCGGAAGGAGGCCCGAATGGTCGATATGGGCATGGGTCAGGACAACGGCGTCGATGTCGGCGGGGTCGAAGGGGAAGGGGCGGTAGTTCAGCTCCTTTTCCGTCTTCGAGCCCTGGAACATGCCGCAATCGACAAGGATCGTGCCCCCGGCGATCACGAGGCGGAAGCACGAGCCGGTGACGCCGCGCGCCGCGCCGTGAAAGGTCAGGATCGGGAAAGACATGGGCGGCACCTCCGGCCCCCAGTCTAACGCGTTGTATCGCCGGGACCAGTAGATGTGTCGCGCAGGGTTTCCAACCGGCGCGAAAGCTCCTCCAGATCCCGCAACAGCCCTGCCAGCCTGTCGGGGTCCCAGCCCCCGGTCAGCACGGCAAAGGCAGGGCCGAAGGATCGCTGCACCGCGCCGACATGGGCGCGCCCCTGCGCCGTGATCGATACGGGCCGGTTCCGGGCGTCGTTCAGATCCCGCGCGACCTCGACGAGGCCGAGATTGGCGAATTTCTGCACCATCTTGGTGATCGCGGATTGGGTCAGATCCAGGGCCCGCACCATATCCGAAATCCGCGACGGGCCCGAGGCGCGCGACAGATGCACCAGCAGCGCGAATTGCGGCCAAGTCAGGTCATGCGGCTCCAGCAGGCGCACGATCAGGCCGCTGTATTGTTGGGTGACGATACCCAGCCGCTGACCGAACAGCGCTTCGATGGGCGGGAGCGGAGATGGGGTGTTGACTTTCATTCCGCGGAATGTAATTTATATTCCACGGAATGCAAATGGAGACCGACATGCTGACCCGCCTGCGCACCCTCTCTCTCCCGCTTCATGGGCTGGCCACGGCCGGGGCCTTCGGGCTGTTTCAGATCGCCAGGACGAGGCTCGATGCCAGCTATGCCGCCTCGGGCTATCCGGTGGATTACGCGACCGGGCAGCTGTCCTTCAGCGCCGAGCGGCTCGAGGGGTATTACGCCGTGATGACGCAAGCCGGCACGATGGCGGTCTATCTGCGCACACAGATCATCGATTTCGGCTTCATCGCCTCGGTCCTGCTGCTGTCGGCCCTGCTGGGGACGCTGGTGTCGCGCGCCGGGGGATGGGCGCGGGGCCTGGGCCTGGCAGCAGCGATGCTGGGGATGGCGGGGGCGGGATTCGACGCGCTGGAGAACCTTCTGTCCTTCGTCATCCTGACGGATCCGGCCGATATCGCGCCCTTGATGGCGCTGACCTATTCCAGCGGGGCGGCGGTGAAATTCGCTTTGCTGACCGGCGCGATGGGGGCCCTGGCCCTCGCGCTGCTCGCCGCGATGGGGCAGGGGCTTCGTCGTCTGGCCCGCCGCGCCGTCTGAAACGAGCAAGGGCCGGGCGCCTTGGCGGCCCGGCCCTTGGCGTTCGCGTGGAAGGCGGGCGTCAGTCGCGGCCGCGGAAGGGCTCGACGTATTGCAGCGCCATGTCCCAGGGGAAGAAGATCCAGGTGTCCTGGCTGACGCCGGTGATGAAGGTGTCGGTCTGCTTCTCGCCCTCGGGCTTGGCATAGACGCAGGCGAAATGTGCCTTGGGATAGAGTTTGCGCACCAGTTCCAGGGTTTTGCCGGTATCCACGAGGTCGTCGACGATCAGGATCCCCTCGCCGTCGCCCATCATCTCGGCATTCGGCGATTTGATGACCTGGGCCTCGCGCCGCTGGTCCTCTTTCCCGCCGCCCGAATGGTAGGATTTCACGCTGATCGTGTCGACCATGCGGATGTCCAGCTCGCGCGAGACGATCATCGCCGGGGCCATGCCGCCGCGGGTGATCGCCACGACCGCGCGCCAGCTGCCGTTGTCGGGGCCGCGACCCTGCAGGCGCCAGGCCAGCGCGCGCGCGTCGCGGTGCAGCTGATCCCAGCTGACGTGGAAACCCTTCTCATGGGGCAGGCGGTCGATCATCGGGAACTCCTTCAGCGGGACAGAAGCAGGCGCAGCCCCAGCGCGCCCAGCACCGCCCCCGCGGTCCGGTCGATCCAGAGCTTGGCGCGAAGATAGGCCGCCCGCGCCGCCGGACGCGAGAGGATCAGCGCCAGAAGCGTATACCCCAGGATCTCCAGCAGGAAATGGGCCGCGACGACGAACGTGGCGTCACCGAAGCCCAGGCCGGCGGGAAAGATCACCACCAGCACGGCGGCGGAAAACAGCACCGATTTCGGATTGGCGAGGTTGACCAGCAGGCCCGAGCCGAACGCCCGGCTCCAGCGCCTGCGTCCGTCCGAGGGACCCTGGCCCAGCGGGCTGCCCGCGTCGCGCCAGATCTGCACCGCGATCCACAGAAGGTAGAGCGCGCCCGCCAGTTTCATCGCGGCAAAGGCCCAGGGCACCAGCACGAACAGCGCGCCCAGCCCCGCCAGCGCCGCGGCGGTCCAGCCCGCCGCGACCATCGCCAGGCCCGTGCCGGTGGCGATCCCGGCGCCCAGGCCCCCGGTCAGCGTGTTCCTGAGCGCCAGTAGCATCGCCGGACCCGGCACGATGAAGGCCGCGGCGAGGGTCAGCACGAAAGCGGCGAGCTGGGCGGCGGTCATGTCACTCGCCCTTGCGGCCGGTCACCACGTCGATATCGGGCGCGTCCACCGCCTTCATGCCGACGACATGATAGCCCGCGTCCACATGCAGTACCTCGCCCGTGGTGCCCGAGCCCAGATCCGACAGCAAATAGAGCGCGGCCTTGCCGACCTCTTCCTGCGTGATGTTGCGGCGCAGCGGCGAGTTCAACTCGTTCCACTTCATGATATACCGGAAATCGCCGATGCCCGAGGCCGCCAGCGTCTTGATCGGCCCCGCCGAGATGGCGTTGCAGCGGATGCCGTCCTTGCCCAGATCCTCGGCGATATACATGACCGAGGCTTCCAGTGCCGCCTTGGCGATGCCCATGACGTTGTAATGGGGCATGACCTGTTCGGCGCCGTAATAGGTCAGCGTCAGCAGCGAGCCGCCCTTCGGCATCATCGCCGCGGCGCGTTTGGCGACGGCGGTGAAGGAATAGACGGAAATATCCATCGTCATCAGGAAGTTCGCGTGGCTGGTATCGACATAGCGGCCGCGCAGCTCGTTCTTGTCGGAAAAGCCGATGGCATGGACCACAAAGTCGATCTCGGGCCATTCCGCCTGCAGCGCGGCGAACATCCGATCGACCGATTCCATGCTGGCGACGTCGCATTCGAACAGCCGTGGCACGCCCAATTGTTCGGCCAGCGGCACGACGCGCTTCTTCAGCGCCTCGCCCTGATAGCTGAAGGCCAGTTCCGCACCCTGCGACGCCAGCGCCTGAGCGATGCCCCAGGCGATGGATTTGTCGTTGGCGAGGCCCATGATAAGGCCTTTCTTGCCCGCCATAAGTCCTGCTGACATCGCGCTCTCCGGCTCCTGAGTTTACGTAGGGGCCAGCTTTAGGCCAAAGCCCCTGACGCATCAAGGGCGCGCAGGACTTGCAGCGAGGCCGGGTTTGCTGCGAGTGTCTGCCCCGCGATCCGCCAGCAAGGAAGGCCCGGCCATGAGCGACGACCACGACGACAGCATCCGCACCGGTATCTTCGCGGGCGAGGATCCCTTCGTCATCGCCCGCCGCTGGCTGGCCGAGGCCGAGGCGAGCGAACCCAACGATCCCAATGCGATAGCCCTGGCAACCGTCGATTCCGAGGGGCTGCCCAATGTCCGCATGGTGCTGCTGAAGGAAATCGAGAGCCAGGGCAACGGCGAGGGCGCCTTCGTCTTCTACACGAACTATGGCAGCCGCAAGGGGCAGGAGATCGGGCAGTCCGGCAAGGCGGCCTTCGTCATGCACTGGAAGTCCCTGCGCCGACAGATTCGCGTCCGGGGCACCGTAACGCGCGAGGAGGGGCCGCAGGCCGACGCCTATTACGCCAGCCGCTCGCTGCAATCGCGGCTCGGCGCCTGGGCCAGCAAGCAGTCGCAGCCGCTCGAGTCGCGCGGCACGCTGATGGCCGAGGTCGCGAAGATGAGCCTCAAATTCGGCATGAACCCGCCGAGACCTGAATTCTGGGGTGGATTTCGTCTGCGTCCGACCGAAATTGAGTTCTGGGCAGACGGCGCCTTCCGGTTGCATGACCGGTTCCGCTTTACACGCAGTCAGGGAACGGGACGATGGACCAATATCCGGCTGAATCCATGAAATTCACGCTTCGCGAAACGCCTTCCCCTTGCACTCGCTGCAAAATGCGAAGATGCTGACCGCGGTTGGGACTTCTATGGTTGGGAATACGATGGTCGAGGTTGAGCGGGGTCTCCCGCGCGTCCGGGGCAGCGTCAAATGGTTCGATCCTGCGAAAGGGTTCGGATTTATCGTTGCCGAGTCAGGTGGGCCGGATATTCTGCTGCATGTGAATGCGCTGCGGAATTTCGGGCAGAGTTCGGTCTGTGACCGCGCGGGAATCGTGGTCAGTGTGCAGCAGACGCAACGCGGGCTGCAAGCGGTCGAGGTTTTCGAGGTGTCGCCGCCGGCCGATGGTGAGGTCGAGGTGCCCGAGCTCGACCCGGCGGAAGAGATGCTGCCGCTGGAACCCGCACGGGTGAAATGGTTCGACAAGGTCAAGGGCTTCGGCTTTGCCAATGTCTTCGGCCGTCCCGAAGATGTGTTCATTCACATGGAAGTGCTGCGCAAATCGGGCTTCGCCGAGTTACAACCCGGTGAAGCCGTGGGTCTGCGCATCGTCGAGGGCGAGCGGGGCCGCATGGCGGTATCCATCTCGTCGTGGGAAACGGCGTTGCACAAGAAGGGGTGAGGGCGCATGCGTGAGGGGTTGGCCGGCGGCGTGCTGGCGGGGGTGATGGCCATGACGATGGCGGTTCCGGCGCTGGCGTCGGACTGCCGCGAGGACCGGGTCCAGCTGCGTAGCGCGCAGGGGACCGCCGCCTTTACCGTCGACATCGCCGATACCGACGCCGAGCGCGCGCAGGGGCTGATGCATGTCGCCTCGATGCCGCGCTTCAGCGGCATGCTCTTCGTCTTCGACCGGCCGCAGCGCGCGGTCTTCTGGATGGAGAACACGCTGATCCCTCTCGACATGCTGTTCATCGACGAACGGGGCGTGGTCCAGAGCGTGCATGAGAATGCCGTGCCGATGGACCGCACCCCGATCGACGGCGGCGAGGGCATCGCTTTCGTGCTGGAGATCAACGGCGGCATGGCCTCGCGCCTGCAGCTGGCCCCGGGGGCCGAGCTGCGCCATCCGGCCGTCGCGCAGGATCTTGCCGCCTGGCCCTGCGACTGACCCTTTCCACTTCGCGCGCACTGGTCTAAGAGGCCGGTGACGAGGGATCATCGGGGCGTGGCGCAGTCTGGTAGCGCGACGGTTTTGGGTACCGTAGGTCGTAGGTTCGAATCCTATCGCCCCGACCATCCCGAGGTGCGGAACCGGCCCCAGGGGCAGGCGTGCGCCTGGCGCGCGACAGCGCAGCAAAATCACCCGCATGCTAGGGGTTCACCCGGATCGACGGCCCGGTGTCGGCTTCCTGGTAGCCTCGGGCAGGGTCCCGCTGACGGGCAACCCGAAAGAATTACTTTCCTGTCCTGCCGAAAACTTCATTTTCGGCGCGCCGGTTTCTTGTCACACTTTCCGGGTGGATACCCGCCTGACGCTCTGCCGGTGGCGTGCGGCGGCTCTTGCCCGGAAGGCTGCGCCATGACCTCTTCCATTCGCCTCGGGGCCGATATCGGCGGCACCTTTACCGATATCGCGCTTGAGTACCGGGGCGAGATCCACTCGACCAAGGTGCTGACCAGCTACGCCGCGCCCGAACAGGCGATTCTCGACGGGATCGACATCGTGCTGGCGCAGACCGGCATCGGCTACGGCGATCTGGAGATCGTGATCCACGGCACGACGCTGGCCACCAACGCCCTGATCGAGCGGCGGGGGGCGAGGACCGCTTTCGTCACGACCGAGGGCTTTCGCGACGTGATCGAGATGCGGACGGAAAGCCGCTTCGATCAATACGATCTGGCGATCGAATTGCCCAAACCCCTGGTCCCGCGCGAGGATCGCTTTCCCGTTGCCGGCCGGATCGGGGCCCAGGGGCAGGAACTGGCACCGCTGGACGAGGCGGCGCTGGCCGAGATCGCCGAGCGCATTGCCAGCGGCGGCTACGGCGCCGTGGCCATCGGTTTCATCCATTCCTACCTTAACCCCGCGCATGAGCGGCGGGCGCGCGCGATCATCGCCGCGCGCTGCGACCTGCCGATCTCGATTTCCAGCGAGGTCTCGCCCCAGATGCGCGAGTTCGAACGCTTCAACACCGTCTGCGCCAATGCCTATGTCCGGCCGCAGATGGCCAGCTATCTGGAGCGCTTGCAGGTCCGGCTGAAGGAGAAGGGCGCGACCTGCCCGGTCTTCATGATCCATTCGGGCGGGGGCCTCGTCTCGGTGGAAACGGCGGCGGAATTTCCGGTGCGTCTGGTCGAATCCGGCCCGGCGGGGGGCGCGATCTTCGCCGCCGACGTGGCGCGGCGCTTCGGGCTGGAGAAGGTGGTCAGCTACGACATGGGCGGCACCACCGCCAAGATCTGCCTGATCGAGGATTTCGCGCCCAAGACCGCGCGCAGTTTCGAGGTGGCGCGCACCACGCGCTTCGCCAAGGGCTCGGGCATGCCGGTGTCGATCCCGGTGATCGAGATGATCGAGATCGGCGCGGGCGGCGGCTCGCTGGCCTGGGTCGATGCCATGGGCCGCATCCAGACCGGCCCCGAGAGCGCGGGGTCCGAACCCGGGCCCGCCTGCTACCAGCGGGGCGGGGAGCGGCCGGCGATCACCGATGCCGATCTGCTGCTGGGCAAACTCGACCCCGAGAATTTCGCGGGCGGCGCGATCCGGCTCTCTCGGCCCCTGGCCGAGGCCGCGGTTCTCGGCGCGGTGGGCGACCGGCTGGGCCTTGACGCCGGGGCCGCGGCCTTCGGCATCGGCGAGGTGGTGGACGAAAACATGGCCAATGCCGCCCGGGTCCATGCCGTCGAGAACGGCAAGACCATCTCGGACAATGTGATGGTGGCCTTCGGCGGCGCCGCGCCCCTTCATGCCGCGCGGCTCTGCGAGAAGCTGGGTATTGGGGAATGCCTGATCCCGCCGGGTGCGGGTGTGGGCTCGGCCATCGGTTTCCTGAAGGCGCCCTTTGGCTATGAGGCGCTGGCCTCGCGCATCATCGGCCTCAGCGGCTTTGACGCGGCGCAGGTCAACGTCCTGATCGCAGAACTCAAAACCACCGCCGAAGGCTTCGTGCGCCAGGGCACCGAAGGGGCGATCCTGACCGAGATCACCGCCTTCATGCGCTACCGCGGCCAGGGCTGGGAGATCCCGGTGCCACTGCCCGACCGACCCTTCACCGATGCCGACGCCGCCCTGATCGGTGCCGCCTTCCGCGAGGCCTATGCGCGGTTCTTCGGCCGGGCCATCGACGGGCTCTCGGGGCTGGAGGTCGAGATCGTCACCCTGTCGGTCAAGGCGATGGACGAGCGCCCCGCACCGAGACCGGTCACGCTGACCCGCGGTGACCGGGTTCACAGGCCCCGCGTCTGGCGCGCGGTCTTCGACCCGGCCACGGCGCGCGCCCTCGACACCGCCATCGTCGCCCGCGCCGACCTCTCCCCCGGCGAGCGTGTCAGCGGCCCCGCCGTCATCACCGAACGCGAGACCTCGACCGTCGTCACCTCGGCCTTCGATACCGTCATGCAGCCCGACGGCTCGCTGCTCCTCCTGCGCAAGGACCGGACCCATGAGTGACCAGACCCGCGAAATCCGGTTTCAGGTCATGTGGAACCGCCTGATATCCGTGGTCGAGGAACAGGCCATGACCCTGCTGCGCACCGCCTTTTCCACCTCGGTGCGCGAGGCCGGGGACCTCTCTGCCGGGGTCTTCGATCCGCAAGGCCGGATGCTGGCGCAGGCGGTGACCGGGACCCCCGGCCACGTCAACACGATGGCCGAGGCGGTCCTGCATTTCGCCCGGGAAATCGGCTATGACGACATGTACCCGGGCGACACCTATGTCACCAACGACCCCTGGAAGGGGACCGGGCATCTGCACGACATCACCATGGTCTCGCCCAGCTTCAAGGGCGACCGGCTGGTCGGCTTCTTCGCCTGCACGGCGCATGTGGTCGATGTCGGCGGGCGGGGTTTCGGGGCCGACGCCAAGACCGTCTACGAAGAAGGGATCCAGATCCCGATCATGAAATTCGCCGAGCGCGGCGTGGTGAACAAGGATCTGGTGCGGATGCTCAGGGCCAATGTGCGCGAGCCCAATCAGGTGGTGGGTGATTTCTACTCGCTCGCCGCCTGCAACGATGTCGGCCACCGCCGCCTCATCGCCATGATGGAGGAAATCGGCCTCGAGACGCTCGACGACCTCGGTGCCTTCATCTTCGAGCGTACCCGTAGCGTCACCCTTGAGCGCATCGCCGCGCTGCCCGAGGGGGCCTGGTCCAACACGCTGGTCACGGATGGCTATGACCAGCCGGTCACGCTGAAAGCCACGCTCGAGACGCGGGGCGATACGGTGAACGTCGATTTCACCGGCACCGATGCGCCCAGCCGCTGGGGCATCAACGTGCCGATCATCTACACCAAGGCTTATGCCTGCTACGCGATGAAATGCGTGATCGCGCCGGACATTCCGAACAACTGGGCCTCGCTTGCGCCCTTCACCATCTCGTCCCCGGTCAATATCCTGAACGCCGAACGCCCGGCGCCGGTCAGCCTCAGGCATGTCTTCGGCCATTTGGTGCCGGATCTGGTGCTGGGCGCGCTGGCGCAGGCCTTGCCGGGCAAGATCCTGGCAGAAGGGGCGGGGGCCTTGTGGAACATCCACATGTCGGTGCGCCCGGCGGCGGGGCAGACGGGCCAGCGGGCCGAGATCCTCATGTTCAACTCGGGCGGCATGGGCGCGCGGCCGGGACTCGACGGGCTTGCTGCTACCGCCTTCCCCTCGGGCGTGATGACCATGCCGATCGAGGCCACGGAACACACCGGCCCCATCGTCATCTGGCGCAAGGAGTTGCGGCCGGATTCCGGCGGCGACGGCGAATTCCGGGGCGGGCTGGGCCAGATCATCGAGATCGAACCGGCGCCGGGCCATGAATTCGACTTCTCGGCCATGTTCGACCGGATCTACAACGCACCGCGCGGGCGCGACGGCGGGCAGGACGGCGCGCCCGGGTCGGCCCGGCTGGACGATGGCACGGTGCTGAAACCGAAGGGTTGGCAGCATGTGCCCGCCGGGCGCCGGCTGGTGCTGGAACTGCCCGGCGGCGGCGGCTATGGCGATCCGGCCCGGCGCCCGGCCGAGGCACGGGACAACGACCTGTCCAAGGGCTATGTCACGAAGGGGCGGAAATGAGCCATCTCGCGAGCCGTCTGGCGGCAGTGAAACCTTCGGCCTCGATGGCGGCCTCGCTGGCCGCCAAGGCGCTGCGGGCCAGGGGCGTCGATGTGATCGACCTCGGCCTCGGCGAGCCCGATTTTCCCACGCCGCGCCATATCATCGACGCCGCCCATGAGGCCGCGCTCCGGGGCGAGACGCTCTATACCGCCGCCGGGGGCTCCCCCGAATTGCGGCAGGCGGTGGCCGGGAAGTTCCGGCGCGAGAACGGGCTCGATTACAGCGCCGACGAGATTGCCGTGGCCAATGGCGCCAAGCAGATCATCTTCAACGCGCTGATGGCGACGCTGAACGAGGGGGATGAGGCCGTGCTGCCCGCGCCCTATTTCGTCAGCTACCCCGAGATGGTGAAGCTCTTGGGCGGCGTTCCGGTTACGCCGGTCTGCGGCGCGGACTCCGGCTTTCGCCTGACGCCGGAGGCGCTGGAGGCGGCGATCACCCCCCGCACGAAATGGCTCTTTCTCAACACGCCCGGCAACCCTTCGGGTGCGGTCTATGGACCCGAGGATCTACGGGCGCTGGGCGCGGTGCTGGCCCGCCATCCGCAGGTGCTGATCCTGTCCGATGAGATCTACGAGCATATTCTGTTCGATGGGCGCGCCTTCACCAGCTTCGGCCAGGCCTGCCCCGAATTGCGCGACCGGACCCTCGTCGTCAACGGCGTGGCCAAGGCCTATGCCATGACCGGCTGGCGCGTGGGCTATGCGGCAGGGCCGGCTGCGCTGATCACGGCGATGAACACCGTGCAGAGCCAGTCCTGCACCTCGGTCGCGGCGCCGATGCAGGCGGCGGCGCTGGCGGCGCTGACCGGCCCGCAGGATTGCGTGGCCGCGTTCCGCGCGGCTTTCGAGCGTCGGCGCGATCTGGTGGTGGCGGCCGTGGCCGCCATCCCCGGCCTGACCCTGCCGCCGCCCGAGGGTGCCTTCTACGCCTATATCGGCTGCGCCGGCCTGATCGGCAAACGCACACCCGAGGGCGCGATCCTGACCGACGATACCGATGTCGTGGCCTATCTGCTGAACGCGGGCCATGTCAGTTCGGTCCCCGGCGCCGCCTATGGCGTGTCGCCCTTTTTCCGCCTCTCGACCGCCACCGCCGATGCGGTGCTGGTCGAGGCGCTCTCGCGGATCGGCAAGGCCGTCGCCGCGCTGACGGAGGCCTGAGATGACCAAACCCTATGACACGATCCTGATCACCGGCGCCGCGGGCCGCCTGGGCTCGCATCTGCGCCGGGGGCTGGTGCCGCTGGCGAAGACGCTGCGCCTGGCCGATATCGCCGATCTCGGCCCGCTCGCCCCGCATGAGGAGGCGCAGGTCTTCGATCTGGCCGACCAGGCGGCGGTGATGGCAGCGGTCGAGGGGGTCGATGCCATCGTCCATTTTGGCGGCGCACCGCTGGAACGGCCTTGGCAGGAGGTACTCGATTCCAACATCCGCGGCAGTTACCATATCTACGAGGCCGCCCGGAAACACGGCGTCAAGCGCGTCGTCTATGCCTCGTCGGTGCATGCGATCGGCTATCACGCCCTGACCGACCACATCGACGCGAATGCGCCCCACCGCCCCGACAGCCTCTATGGCCTGTCGAAATGCTTCGTCGAGGATCTGGGCCGCCTCTATTGGGACAAGTTCGGCATCGAGAGCGTGATGCTGCGCATCTTCTCGTCCTTTCCCGAACCCGCCGACCGCCGCATGCTCTGGTCCTGGCTGTCGTTCGAAGATTGCATCCGCCTTACCAGCGCCGCCCTGACCGCGCCCAGCGTCGGCTTCACCATCTCCTTCGGCATGTCCGACAACAGGGTCAAGCCCGTGGACAACCGGTTGGCCGGCCATCTGGGCTATCAGCCGCAGGACAATACCGAAACCTTCCGCGCGGGGCTGGAGGCGCGGCTGCCTCGCCCGGAGGGCTCCGCCCCCGCCGTGCAATGCCTGGGCGGCTGGTTCGTGGATCTTGGCCATCCTGACGATGAGGCGCAGAAGTGAAATCAGCCTATGATGTGGTGATCGTCGGCGGCGCCGTCATCGGCTCGTCCGTCGCCTATTTCCTGGCCGCGAACCCGGATTTCGCGGGCTCGATCCTGGTCGTGGAGCGTGACCCGACCTATTGCTTCGCCGCCACCTCGCTGTCGGCCGCCTCGATCCGGGTGCAATTCTCCAACCCGATCAATGTGAAGATCAGCCAGTTCGGCAGCGCCTTCATCCAGGATTTCGCCCGCACCATGCAGGTGGCGGGCGAGGCCGCGCCCGACCTCAACTTCCACAAGGGTGGCTATCTCTTCCTGGCCGCCACGCCCGAGCAGGAACAGACCCTGCGCGAAAACCATGCCGTTCAGCGCGCCTGCGGCGCGGATGTGGTGCTGTGGGAGCCGGACGCGCTGGCCGAGGCCTTTCCCCATCTCCGCGTCGGCGATCTGCGCCTCGCCAGCTATGGCCGGTCGGGCGAAGGTTGGTTCTCCAACACCGGCCTGATGAACGGCTTCAAGGCCAAGGCGCGGGAATTGGGTGTCGATTACGCCGCCGACGAGGTGGTCGCGATTGCCCGCAGCGGCGCCCGCGTCACCTCGGTCACGCTGAAATCGGGCCGGGTGGTCGGCGCCGGGACCGTCGTGAACGCCTCGGGGCCACGCGCGGCGCTGACGGCGCGGATGGCGGGGCTCGACGTGCCGGTCGAGCCGCGCAAACGCACGCTCTTCGTCGTGGATTGCGCCCGAACGCCCGAAGGCAGCGCCCGGGTCAACAACGGCCGCCTGCCGCTGATGATCGACCCGTCCGGCGTCTTCTGCCGGCCCGAGGGGCGTTATTTCCTGACCGGCTGCCCACCCGTGATGGACCCGGCCGCCGACTGGGACGATTTCGAGCCGCGCTACGAGGAATTCCAGGACGTCATCTGGCCGGCGCTGGCCGAACGCTCTCCGGCGTTCGAGGCGGTCAAGGTCGTGAACCAATGGGCCGGGCATTACGATTTCAACGTGCTGGACCACAATCTGATCGTCGGCCGCCACCCGGAAGTGACGAATTTCATCTATGCCAACGGCTTTTCCGGTCACGGGCTGCAACAGGGTCCGGCCGCCGGGCGCGGTGTGGCGGAGCTGATCACCTATGGCGGGTTCCGCACACTGGATCTGAGCGAGGTCGGCTATGAACGGGTGCTGGAGAACCGGCCCTTCCTGGAGAAGGCGGTGATCTGAGGGGCGCCCGCCCTGGCCATGCGAGCCCTCCTTCCCCGGCGACGGGGGCGGAGCCCGGACCCGAGCAGAAAGGCGGAACCCCGATGGACAGGATCCTCATCACCGGCGCGACCGGCGGCATCGGCCGTGCCATGGCGCTGACCCTGGCGCAGGCGGGCTACGCCGTGCTGGCGCTGGGCCGCAACCGCGCGGCGCTGGAGGCGCTCAGCGCCGAGGCCCCGGGGATCGAGGCGATCGCGCTCGACCTCGCCGACCACGCCGGGTTGGCCGAGGCGCTGGCGGGACGGGTCATCGACGTGCTGGTCAACAACGCCGGAATGATGCCGCGCCCGGGTCCTTTCGCCACCATGGAGCCCGAGGCGATCGAGCGCACGCTGGCGGTGAACCTTGCCGATACGCTCGCGCTCACCCGGCTTGTGCTGCCCGGAATGCTGGCACGGGGGGCGGGGCATGTGGTCTTCACCGGCTCCTCGGCCGCGCATGCGCCGGGCGCGGGCTTTGCCGCCTATGCCGCCTCGAAAGCCGGGATCGCCGCCTTCGCCACCGCGCTCCGGGCCGAGGTCTCGCCCCTTGGCCTGCGCGTCACGGAACTGGTCCCCGGCCGGGTCGAGACCGGGCTCTATACCGGCGTCCTGCCCGAGGCGGCGCGGGCGGCGATGTATCAGGACGGCCATGCGCTGCAACCGCAGGACTTGGCCGATGTGCTGCTGGCGGTGCTGCGCCTGCCCGCCCGCGCCGCGGTCACCCGCCTCGATCTGACGCCGACCCGTCCCGTTTCCCCCGTTCCCCTGTCCTGAGGTCCCCCATGCAGGCACTTTCCTGGGTCATCGTCGGCGGCGCCTCGGGCCTCGGCGCGCTGCTGGCCGAAATGGCGGTCGAGGCCGGCGCCCGCGCCATCGGCATCATCGACATCAACGCCGAGGCGGCCGAGGCCGCGCTGGCCCCGGCCCGCGCCAAGGGCCTGGCCACCGCCGTCGCCGCCTGCGACATCCGCACCGGCCCGGCCTGCGACGCGGCCTTCGCCCGGGTGGCCGAGGCGCTGGGCCGCGTGGACACGCTGGTCAATTCCGCCGCGATCTATCCGCGCCGCCCGACGCTGGGTGTCACGGACGAGGATTGGGACCTGTCCAACGCCATCAACATCAAGGGCACCTATCACATGAGGGTCGCGGCCATCGCCCATATGCGGATGCAGGAACCGGTCGATCAGATCCGCGGCCGGATCGTCAACATCACCTCGGTCGATGCCTTCAAGGCGCATCCCAGCAACATCCATTACGCGGCGACCAAGGCCGCGGTTGTCAGCCTGACACGTTCGGTCGCCGATCATGTCGCGCCGGAGGGGATCCTGGTCAATTCCGTGGCCCCGGCCGGCATGGCGACCGACAAGGCGCGTCAGGCCGGGTTCCTGCCGGAACTGGCCAAGGCAAGCCCGCTGGGCCGTGGCGCGCAGCCGCGCGAGATTGCCGAATGGGTGCTGGTCGCGGGCGGGCCGAAGAACACCTACATGACCGGCGAGAATATCATCGTGTCGGGGGGCTATATCTACGCCTGACGGGGCAGGGGGCGACAAAGCTGCGCTTTCGGGTTCAGGGCGGCACCAGCCCTCCGGCGCTTTGCCTCATCGGCCCGAACGCGCTATGACCGGACGACAGAACTTTCGCCCCCCGATGATGGAGGTTCCCGTGACGGGCCGCGTGCGTCTGCCCTCGCTCAATGCGCTGCGGGTCTTTCACGCGGTGGCCCGCGCGCGGTCGCTGGTCAAGGCGGCCGAGGATCTTTGTGTCTCGCCGCAGGCGGTGGGCCAGCAGATCCGGCATCTGGAAGAGGCGTTGGGCGTGACGCTGATCGAGCGCGAGGGCCGCTCGATCCGCCTGACCGATGCGGCGATCGCGCTGTCCTATCACGTCCGCGCGGGCTTCGACGAATTCGAGGAGGGGATCCGCCGGATCACCACCGCGTCAGAGCGGCCCCGCATCGCCCTTAACGTGAGCCCCTACTTCGGCACCCGCTACCTGATGCCGCGCCTCGCCGATTTCCGCAAGGCAGTGCCCGATGCCGAAATCGTGCTGACCACGCTCATCGACCTCGTTGACCTCGAACGCGACGGGATCGACCTGGCGGTGCAATGGGGCTATGGCGACCGCAAGGATGTGCAAAGCCGCCTTCTGCTGCGCGATCCGAAGGTGATCTGCTGCCACCCCGACCTGGCCGGGGCGATCAAGGTCCCCGCCGATCTGCTGACGACGGGCCTGCTGCAACCCTCGCGCTCCACGCGGCTCTGGCCGGATATTCTGCGCTATCTGGGTCTGAGTGTGCCGAAGCTGGACCGCCAGCTGACCTTCGACGATTCCGCCACCATGCGGCGGGCGGCGCAGCAGGGGCTTGGCGTGGGCCTCGTGTCGCGCATCGATGCCGAGGAGGACATCGCCGCGGGCAGGCTGGTCGCCCCGCTGGGCATCGATGCGCTGGTCGGCATGCCCGCGGCCGCGATCCCCGGTTTCTATGTCATCAGCACCAGGCCGCGGCTGCGCGTGAAGCCGGTGGCGGCGCTCTACCGTTGGTTGCTGGATCAGGATTGGTCCCGCGGCTGAAAGGCGGCTCGGCGGCGCCGGCCGACTGGTCGCAAAAGCAGCGGCCAGCCCGATCCCGATGGAATCGACCGGCCGCGCTCAGTTCCCCGGCAGCAGTTTGCCGGGGTTCATCAGCCCCTCGGGGTCCAGCGCCGATTTGATCGCGCCCATCACGTCCCAGGCGTCGCCATGCTCGGCGCGCATGTATTTGGTCTTGCCCATGCCGATCCCATGTTCGCCGCTGACCGTACCCCCCAGCCGCAGCGCCCGTTCCGCCATGTTCGCCGCCAGCGTCACGGCGGTCGCCCGTTGTGCCGCATCGCCCTTTCGCGGCAGCAGCAGCGCGTGGAAATTGCCGTCGCCGACATGGCCGACGATCGGGCCGGGGAGGCCCGCGGCGGCAATTTCCGCCGCCGTCTCCTCGACCGCCTGCGCCAGTTTCGAGATCGGGACGCAGATGTCGGTGGTCAGCGGGTCGCTGTCGGGATAGGCCTTCAGCGTCGTGCGATAGGCATTGTGGCGCATGGCCCAGAGCGCGTTGCGATCCTCCAGCTTTTCGGCCCAGCGGAAGCCCTGGCCGCCGAAGTCGCCCGCGATCTCGGCGAAGCGTTCCATCTGTTCGGCGACACCGGCCTCGGTGCCGTGGAATTCCAGCATCAGATGCGGGGCGTCGGGCCAGTCCGTTCCCGCGCCGCGGTTGAAGGCCTCGGCCGCCGCCCGGTCGACGAATTCGATCCGCGCCATGGGGATGCCTGACTGGATGGTGGCGATCACCGCATCGACGGCGCCCGCCATGCTGTCGAAGGCGCAGACCGCGGCGCGCACGGCCTCGGGCTGGCCGTGCAGCTTGAGCGTCAGTTCGGTGATCAGGCCCAGCGTGCCCTCGGCGCCCACGAAAAGCGCCGTCAGGTCGTAGCCGGTCGAGGATTTCGGCGCCCGCGTCCCGGTGCGGATCACGCGGCCATCGGCCAGCACCACCTCCAGCCCCAGCACATTGGCGCGCATCGTGCCATAGCGCACCGCCGTGGTGCCCGAGGCCCGGGTCGAGGCCATGCCGCCAAGGCTGGCGTTCGCACCCGGGTCGATGGGAAAGAAGAGGCCGGTGGCGCGGAGTTCGGTGTTCAGCTCCTCGCGCGTGATGCCGGGCTGGACGGTGACGACCATATCCTCGGGCGCGACCTCCAACACCTTGTTCATGCGGCTGAAATCGACCGTGACACCGCCACGCGGCGCCAGCGCATGCCCCTCGAGCGAGGTGCCAGCCCCCCAGCCGATCAGCGGCAAACCGGCGGTGCGGCAGAGGCGCACGATCTCGGCCACTTCGGTGGTCGTCTCGGGATAGGCCACGGCATCGGGCGGCATGTCCTGGAAATGCGCCTCGGAACGGCCATGCAGCGCGCGATCTGAATCCGACCGGTTGAGCCGTGCACCCAGGAGGTCGCTCAGCGCCTGCAGCGCGTCAGTCTTGGTGCTCATCCCTTCCTCCTCGGGGTATTTCATCTCCGCCCGGACCCTAGCGCCTGGGCCGGGCGCTGACCAGAGGGGGCAAATCGCTTGCAACCCCGCCTGCTTGCGTGCTTTTCACAGAGAAAGAGGACGCGATGCGCAAACACCATCACCGCCACCGGCTGACCCGATTGCTCACCCTGGCCCTGCGGCGCATCCGCCAGCAGGGGCCGGACGAGGTGCAGTTCTGGGTCATCGCCTTTTTCATCGGCGCCGCGGCGGGGGCGGCGGCGCTGATGTTCCGCCTGGGCATCGGGGCGCTGGAGACACTGCTCTACGGCACGCAGAACCACGCGGTCCTGGCCGCCGCCGAGGCGATGCCCTGGTGGGCGCTGGTGGCGATCCCGGCGGTGGGGGGGCTGGTGGTGGGGCTGATCCTGCACCGTTTCACCCCCGACGGGCGGGTACGCGCGGTTGCCGATGTGATCGAGGGGGCGGCGCTGCGGGGCGGACGGGTCGAGCAGCGGGCGGGGCTCGCCTCGGCCGCGGCCTCGCTGATCACGCTGGGGGCGGGAGGCTCGGCCGGGCGCGAGGGTCCGGTGGTCCATCTGGCGGCGGTGATCTCGACCCGGGTGGCCGACCGGATCCACGCCTCGGGCGTGACCGGGCGGGACCTGCTGGGCTGCGCGGTGGCGGCGGCGGTCTCGGCCTCGTTCAACGCGCCCATCGCCGGGGCGATCTTTGCCATGGAGGTGGTGCTGAGGCATTACGCGCTGCATGCCTTTGCCCCCATCGCCATCGCCTCGATCATGGGGACGCTGGTGAACCGGCTGGCCTTCGGCGATGTGGCGGAATTCACCCTGCCGGTGCGCAATATGGTCGCCTTCTACTGGGAGATCCCGGCCTATCTGATCCTTGGCCTCGTCTCGGGCGCGGTGGCGGTCGCGCTCATGCGCTCGGTCTTCTTCGCCGAGGATCTGGCGAACCGGGTGCAGGCCCGGACCGGCCTGCCGCGCTGGCTGCGCCCGGCCGTGGCCGGGGCGTTGGTGGGCGCGCTGGCCATCGCCGCGCCGCAGGTCATCGGCATCGGCTACGAGGTGACGACCCTTGCGCTGACCGGGCATCTGCTGCTGCACGAGGCGATCCTCATCGCCGCCGCCAAGGTGCTGGCGGTGTCGATCACGCTGGGCGGGCGGATGGGCGGTGGGATCTTCTCGCCCTCGCTGGTGGTGGGGGCGCTGACCGGGCTTGCCTTCGGCCTGATCGCCACGGCGCTGATCCCGGCCTATTCCGGCAGCGCCACCACCTATGCGCTGGCCGGCATGGGGGCGGTGGCGGCGGCGGTGCTGGGCGCGCCGGTCTCGACCACGCTCATCGTGTTCGAACTGACCGGCGATTGGCAGACCGCCATCGCTGTCCTCGCCGCCATCTCGACCGGGACGGCGGTGGCCAGCCGCTTCGTGAAACGCTCGTTTTTCCTTGCGCAGCTGGCGCGGCGCGACGTGCGCATCGCCCAGGGACCGCAGGAATATCTGCTGCAACTGGTCAGCGTCTCGGGGTCCATGCGTCGCCCCGGCGCCCCCGGTGCGCCCCCGCTCGAGGCGCTGGAGGCGCTGGCCGCCGAGGGGCGGAGCATTCCCGTGGAGGCAAGGCTCAAGCCGGCGCTGCGGATCTTCGACCGGACCGGCGCCTCGCATCTGGCGGTGATGCAGCGCGGCGCGGACGGGACGCTGAAGGTCGGCGGCAGCCTCAGCCATGTCGACGCGCTGAAGGCGTTCAACCGGGCGCTGGCGGCGACGGCGGCCGAGGAACATTCCTGAGGGCGCTTGTCGGCAGGAGACGGGGGGCCAGCCGCCAGAACCAGAAACGCGGGAGGCGGGGGGCTAGCCCCCCGCCTCCCCCGCCAAAGGGGACCCTCGGGCCCCCTTTGGAAACCCCCGAGGATATTTCCAGAACAAAGATGAAGGTTAAGCGCGCGCTAACTCGCCATCTTTGCGCCTAAATGTCCTCGGGGGTGAGGGCTGCCCGGACGAGGCGCCTGCGGCGCGTCGTCAGGCCCGAACGCCCGGCGCGCAAGCGCAGGACCGGACCGCAGGGCAGAGGCGGGCAGAAGGCCCCCTCTGCGCCGGCACCCGGCCAGCGTGCCGGGGCAGTTGTGGCTCAACGCCGGAAGGCGGCGACCTCGGTCTGCCAGTCGCGGAAGGTCAGCGCGAAGCCGGGCGTTCCGGGGCGGGCGGCGCTGGCGCGGGCGACCGCATCCGGGGCGGCGCAGGAATACCAGCTGCGCCCGTCGCTGTTGGTCAGGGCGATGCAGATCCCGCCATGCGCCACGTCGATCTCGCCCGAGAAGAGCTGCCAAGTCCCGGCCAGGTCCCCGTTTTCGGTGGTCAGGTTGCAGGTTCGCACGATCCCCGTGCCGCCGTCCCAGGCGTATTGGGTGGCGGTGGTCAGCCTGCCCATGGTCTTTGACGGATAGACTTCCGCATCGGCGAAATGGCTGCCTTCGCTGCATCCGAGGGCGAGCGCGGGGCCAGCAGAGAGCAGGGTGACGGCGGCGGCGATCAAGGTCTTGTGCATGAATGAAATCCGGAAATGGCTGCAAAGAGCGTGATGATGCCATGAAAGTCGGCGCCGCCACAGGGCCCGCGTTTCAGGATCGCGTGAGGGGGCCCTTGACCCCCGGGCAGGGGGCATTGATCCTGAGCGGCGGGGCACAGCACAGGAGGCCCGCATGACCCGCCGCGATTTCGACCCTGCCGAGGTCGTCCCGGATGGCCGCCCGGCCGCCTCGGCGCCGCTCTTCGATCCCGCACGCGGCCAGCCTTGGCGCGGGTCGGTCGAAGGGGCGGCACTGGGCGGGCCGGTGACCGTTCTCGCCTATGGTACGGACCAGCGGGGCGAGGGGCCACCCTGGCATGTCCATCCCTATGACGAGACCTTCGTTGTCCTCGAGGGGCGCGCGCGCTTTTTCGTCGGCGAGGCGGTGATCGAGGCCGGGGCGGGGAGCGTGGTCCTGGGGCCCAAGGGCGTGCCGCACCGGTTCGAGAATGCCGGGCCGGGGCGGTTGCAGACGCTGGACATCCACCACGCGCCGCGCTGGATCCAGACGAACCTCTGAGGGCGCGCGCGTAGGGTGGGCGATCCGCCCGCCCCTCACATGGCGCGGATGCGCAGGCGGGTCAGCCGGTTCTCTATCCGTTCGACGACGGTGAAGCGGAAGCCGTGGAACTGGAAGACCTGTCCGGCCTCGGGGATCAGCTGCGCTTCGTGGATCACCAGACCGGCGACGGTATTCGCCTCCTCGTCCGGCAGCGCCCAGTCCATCGCCCGGTTGAGGTCGCGGATCGTCATCGTGCCGTCGATCTCGATCGCGCCCGACTCGAGCCGGGTGATCGGGTCCTCGGTCGGCAGGTCATGCTCGTCGACGATTTCGCCCACGATCTCTTCCAGGATGTCCTCGAGCGTGATCAACCCCTGCAGCGCGCCGTATTCGTCGATCACCAGGCCGAAATGGCGCCGCTGCTGCAGGAACTGCTGCATCTGCTCGTCGAGGGGCGTGGTGTCGGGCACGAAATAGGGCTCGCGCGCGACCGAGGCGATGTCGAGCTTCTCGACGGCCGAGAAATCGCCACCCGCCTCGGTGACCAGGCGGTGCACCTCGCGCATCAGGTCGCGGACGTGGATCACGCCGACGATGTTTTCGGGGTCGTCCTTCCAGGCGGGCAGGCGCGAATGCGGCGAATTGACCGAAAGTGCGATGATCTCGGCCGGGGGGGCCGCCAGGTTCACCGTTTCGAGCTGCGAGCGGTGCAGCATCACCTCCTCGACCGTGCGATGGCCGAGGTCGAGCGCGCCCAGCAGCCGGTCGCGGTCCTGCTTGTCGACCGTTCCCTCGGAATGGCCCAGCGCCAGCGTGCCCGCGATCTCTTCGTGATAGGAGAGGATGGCGCTGTCGGGATCGGTGCGCACGCCGACCAGGGCCAGGATCCCGCGCACCAGCATCCGCACCGCCGTGACGATCGGCGCGAAGACCAGCACGATCAGCCGGATCGGCCGGGCGACCAGCGAGGCGGCGCTTTCGGGGTTGGTGATGGCATAGGTCTTGGGCATCACCTCGGCGAAGATCAGCAGCAGCAGCGTCATGACCAGCGTGGCCAGCGCCACGCCCGAATCGCCGAAGAGCCGGGTGAAGAGCGCCGTCGCCAGCGAGGCCGAGAGGATATTGACCAGGTTGTTGCCCAGAAGCACCGAGCCGATCAGCCGTTCGCTGTCCTCGGTGATCTTGAGCGCGGTCTCGGCGCCCGAGGAGCCACGGTCGGCGAGCGCGCGCAATTTGGCCCGGGACGAGGCGGTGAGCGCGGTTTCGCTGCCCGAGAAGAAGGCGGAAAGCACGATCAGCGCCAGGATCGCGCCGGTGGTCAGCCAGAAGGAGGTGTCGAGTACGGGCATGATCCGATGAATGTTGGGAAGCCCTCAATCTAGGGTGCCGGGGGGGGCCTGTGCAAGGTCACGCAGCGCAACAAAAAAAACGACGCCCCGCGACCGGGAGGGCGCGGGGCGTCGTGTGACGGGCTGACGATCTGGACGGATCAGCCGCCCCAGCTGCGGACCGGGCCGCAATCCATATGGGTGAAGTTCGAGCGCGAGTAGCGGCCGACGCCCCCAGCGTTGCAGGCCAGCGCCGCGCGGGCGACCTGGCTGACCGAGCGGTTGCTCATCCGCACATCGGCGGCCTGGCCGACCATGTGGCGCGAGTTGCGGGCCACGCCCGAGGAACGGGAGCGCAGCATCGCGTTGGTTTCGGGCGAGCGGTAGCCCGAGAGCAGCATGTAGGGTTCCGAGACGTCGAGCAGGTTATGCGCGGCGGCAAGGATATCGACGGTGCGGGTGTCGATCAAATGCTCGCGGTCGTTGCGCCAGTCGCGGAAGAAGCGGTTCACTTCGGCCAGCACTTCGGGGATGTATTCGCCGTCGACCCAATAGATGGTGTCCAGCGTTTCGCCCGAATGGCCCGAGTACATGCGGAGGCGGCGGATGTCGCCCGCGCCACGGTTAAAGGCGAAGGCCTTCGACATGGTCGGAGCGGCGGTTACGGCGGTCGCGGCGAAGATGCCAAGGAGCGAACGCCGGGAAAAACCGGTCTCAGCCGAGGAAGTCATCGTTGTCCTGTCCCATCCCAAGTTCAGTTCAGAGCCTTTGCGGCTTATGGTCATGAGCCTTCCCCTTCTGGGTTGCGCCGCGCTGGGGCGCCTACCGGGGGCTGAGCATCACGAAGATATTTTCCTGTCTGATGCTTCTATGCCACAACGATGGCGGTATCCCAAGCGCGGATTCGGGTGGATCCCTGGGCTGAGGCAAAAATAGGCGGGAATCTGCTGAAAAAGGCTTAAGCTGACCAAAAACCTTTTATTAACATGTCGCTGCGCGGGGTTGTTCATGTGGAAAAGCTGCCTCTTTCGGGGTCTCCGCGGGGCCGTTGGGCGACAAATCCGGGCACCGGGACCGGATGCGGGGAACCGGATGGGTCCCGGGTGCGTTGGGCCGGGAATCGGGTGTGTCTCGACATTGTGAATCGACCCCAAATCTGTATTCTTGGCACAATTCCGTGAACTTACGGGTGTCGGGAAACGACACACGCGCAACAACAGCCGGGTGACAGTCCCGGGGAAACCTCTGAACGGGAGACAGCGATGCAAAGGATGCGACGGACCTCGACGGGCATGCGGGCGGCGTTGATGGCGCTGACGCTGGGCATGGGCGCCGCGGCTCCTGCGCTGGTCACGCTGATGGCGCCCTCGCCCGCGATGGCGCAGCAATTCCCCGCCTTCCGCCAGGCGCTGGCCGAAGGCGTTGCCGAGAATCGCGAACTTGCGGCTTTCTACCGCGAGAACGGCTATCGCGCCGTCTGGACCGGGGCCGAGGATGCGGCGCGGCGCACGGCGCTGGTGTCGGCGCTGAGTCGCGCTGCCGAACATGGCCTGCCCGAGGCGCGCTACGACCTGCCCGGCCTGATCGCCGCCTTCGAGGCGGTCGAGACCGAGCGCGACCGCGGCCTGCTGGAGGCGCGGGCCTCGATGACCTTCCTGCAATACGCCCGCGACATCCATTCGGGCGTGCTGGAGCCGGCCTCGCTGATCCCCGATATCGTCCGCGTCCTGCCGCGCCCCGATCCGGCCCAGCTGATGCGCGATTTCACCAGCGGCGAGCCGGTCAGCTTCATTCGCAACCTAGCGCCCTCGTCGCCGGAATACGCGCGGCTCTATCGCGCCCGTCAGGAATTGGTCGAGACCATCGCCAATGGCGGCTGGGGCCCGCAAGTGCAGGCCGGCAGCCTGCGTCCGGGCGACCGGGGCGAGGCCGTGATCCAGCTGCGCAACCGGCTGATCGCCCAGGGTTTCCTGCCGCGCATCGCCACCGCCAGCTATGATAGCCTGATGCAGCAGGCGGTGCAGGAATTCCAGGAATCGGTCGGCATCGACGCCGATGGCATCGCCGGAGGCTCGACCATCCGGGCGATCAACGTCGACCCGCAGGAGCGCCTGCGCGCGATCACCGTGGCGCTGGAGCGCGAGCGCTGGCTGAACATCCCCCGCGGCGACCGCCATATCTGGGTGAACCTGACCGATTTCGTCGCCCGCATCGTCGATTACGATCAAGTCACCTTCGAGACCCGCGCCGTGGTCGGTGCCCGTGGCACCCAGACGCCAGAATTCTCGGACGAGATGGAATACATGGAGATCAACCCCGACTGGACGCTGCCGCGCTCGATCGTCGGGGAATACTGGAACGCGCTGGCCTCGGGCGGGGCAGGGCATCTGCAGCTGATCGACGGCGCCGGGCGCGTGGTGCCGCGCGAATATGCCAATGTCGCCGCCTATTCTCCCCAGACGCTGCCCTACGAGGTCCGTCAGGCCCCCGGCCCGGGCAACCCGCTGGGCGAGGTCAAGTTCATGTTCCCCAACCAATACGCGATCTATCTGCACGACACGCCCTCGCGCTCGCTCTTCGCACAGGACACCCGCGCTTTTTCGCATGGCTGCATCCGTCTGCAGGACCCGCGTGAATTCGCCTATGCGCTGCTGGCCCGGCAGGAAGCCGATCCCGTGACCTATTATCACGCGATCCAGCGGACCGGCCGTCAGACCCGTGTGCCGCTGATCGACCACGTGCCGGTGCATCTTGTTTACCGGACGGCCTATACCTCGGTCACCGGGCGCATGCAGTACCGCAACGACATCTATGGCCGCGACGCGATCCTCTATAACGCGCTGGTCAACGCCGGGGTGGAAGTGGGGGCCTGAGTACCTTACACCGGGGTGGCATCCTGACCGGAGTCCCCCTACATGCCGCACAAGGTTTCCGAGATCGCCGCCGCGCTGGGCGCGGAATATGCCGGATCCGGTGACCTCACGGTGACAGGGGCCGCCGAGCCAGCCTCGGCCGGCCCCTTCGATTTGGCGATGGCCATGGATCCCCGCTTTGCCGAGGGGATCGGCCGCGGCCGTGCCCGGGCGGCGATCCTCTGGGCCGGAGCCGACTGGCAGGCGCTGGGGCTGCAGGCCGCGATCTTCGCGCCCCGCGCGCGGCTCGCCATGGCGCGGCTCACGCAGGTCTTTGACCAGGGGCCGGCGATCCCGCCCGGCATCTCTCCCCTCGCGGCGATCCATCCCAGCGCCGAAATCGGCGAGGATGTCGCCATCGGGCCCTTCACGGTGATCGGCCCCGACGCCCGCATCGGTGCGGGCTCACGCATTGCCGAGCAGGTCTCGATCGGGGCGGGGGCGGTGATCGGACCGGACGCGCTGATCCTGCCCGGCGTCAAGATCGGCGCCCGGGTGACAATCGGCGCGCGCTTCATCGCCCAGCCCGGCTGCGTCATCGGTGGCGACGGGTTCAGCTTCGTCACCGAGGAACGCTCGCGCGTCGAGGAAGCCCGCGCCACGCTGGGTAAACCCGGCGAGACGAAGCCGCAACCCTGGCTGCGCATTCATTCGCTGGGCGCGGTGACCATCGGCGACGATGTGGAGGTCGGCGCGAACAGTTCCATCGACCGCGGCACCATCCGCGATACGCGCATCGGCCGGGGGACCAAGATCGACAGCCTTGTCCAGGTTGGCCACAACGTCGTGGTGGGCGAGGATTGCCTGCTCTGCGGACAATGCGGTGTGGCCGGCTCGACCCGGATCGGCGACCGGGTGGTACTGGGCGGGCAGGTCGGCGTCGTCGACAACATCTTCGTCGGCGATGACGTGGTGGTGGGGGGCGGCTCGGTCGTCAATTCCAACGCGCCGGCGGGCCGCGTGCTGATGGGTTTCCCCGCGGTGCGCATGGATCAGCACGTCGAGATCTACAAAGCCAACCGCCGATTGCCGAGAATTCTCGGCCAAATCGCCGAGCTTCAGAAAACTGTCGCAAGTCTGATGGAGAAGGGGCCGAAGGGCTCTTGATCAGGAGATGACAGGATGGACGGCAGTTTTGTGGCGCTCGGGGACGGGCTGCATCGCCGCGTGATCGCGATTCTGGCCGCGCAGGCGCTGCGCGAGCCCTCGGGTCTGACGCGCGAGATGAGTCTCGAAAGCCTCGGCATCGATTCGCTGGGGATGGCCGAGATCCTCTTCGCCATCGAGGAGGCCTTCGATGTTCAGGTTCCCTTCAACGCCAACGACCCCGGCGCGACGCGGGATCTGAGCACCGTGGGCGGGATCTGCGATGCGGTCGAGGCGCTGGTGAGCGCGGACAGGGGCTGAACCATGACCCGGCGCGTGGCGATCACCGGCGCGGGGAGTGTCAACGCGCTGGCCCTCGACGTGCCCGGAACCTATGCGGCGCTGGCGGCGGGGCGGGTGGCCATAGGGCCGCTCGAGTTCGAGGATGTCGAGCGGCTGTCGGTCAGGATCGGGGGCCAGATCAGGGATTGGGACGCCGAGGCCCGCCACAGCCGTCAGGAGCTGGCGCTCTATGACCGCGCCGTGCAATTCGCGCTGGAAGCCGGGCGGCAGGCGGTGGCCCAGTCCGGGCTGACCCTCGCGCCGGACGAGGCCCTGCGCGCGGGCGTGGTCATGGGGACCGGCGGCGGCGGGTACACGACCATCGACGACAGCTATCGCGCGGTGCATGTCGAGGGCAAGAACCGTGTGCATCCCTTCACCATCCCCCGGCTGATGCACGCCGCCGCCGCGGCCCATCTGGCGATGCGGCACGGGCTGAAGGGGCCGGCCTTTACCGTCTCGACCGCCTGCGCCAGTTCCAATCATGCCATGGGGCAGGCCTTTCAGATGATCCGCTCGGGCGCTGCCGATGTGATGCTGGCGGGCGGGGCGGAGGCCACGCTCTGCTTCGGCGGGCTCAAGGCCTGGGAGGGGCTGCGCGTCATGTCGCCCGACGGCTGCCGCCCCTTCTCGGCCGACCGCAACGGCATGGTGCAGGGCGAGGGGGCGGCGGTCTTCGTCTTCGAGGAATGGGAGAGGGCGCGCGCCCGCGGGGCAACGATCCTGGCCGAGGTGGCGGGTTTCGCCATGACCTCGGACGCGGGCGATATCGTCATGCCCGACCCCGATGGCGCGGTCCGCGCCATGCAGGGCGCGCTGGACGATGCCGCGATGGCGCCGGCCGAGGTCGGCTATATCAACGCGCATGGCACCGGCACCGCGGTCAACGACCGGTCGGAGGCGCAGGCGATCCGCCGGGTCTTTGCCACCCCGCCGCCGGTCAGCTCCACCAAGTCGATGCACGGCCATCTTCTGGGCGCGGCCGGGGCGGTCGAGCTGCTGGCGGTGCTGATGGCGCTGGGCGAGGGGGTGATCGCCCCCACGGCGGGTTGGAACGCCGAAGATCCCGAGGTGCTGGGCCTCGACGTGGTGCCGAATGTCGCGCGCCGCGCCCGGGTGGACGCGGCGCTGACCAATGCTTTCGCCTTCGGCGGCCTGAACGCCTGCCTGGCGCTCAGGCGTGTCTGATCTTACTGGCCCGCGCGGGCGGCAGCGGCGGCTTCGGACAGGCGGGTCTGCAGGTCGTCATAGGCGGCGGTGAACCCGGCCAGCGAGATATTGACCCGGATCGGCTGGTCGATGGCCACGAAGGGCGCGATCATGATCGTCGCCGAGGCGCCGGATTTCATGCTGTCGACTTCCTCGACCGACAGGCCCATGCGGACCACGCATCCCACCACGGTGCAGACGCGGAACCCCTCGACCCGCATCTGGCCATCGGCCGGCTCGGTGCCGATGTAGAAGCCCATCCCCGTCGGCAGGAAGGTTTCCAGGGGCGTGGTGACGGTCGCACCGGCGGCGAATTCGGCGCCCAGCGGCAGGGCGGCGATGCTGATCTCGGCGATCGGGTTGTTGGTCTGGTCGGTCAGCAGCTGGTACATTTCGCATTGCTGCGGCTGCCCCTCGACCTCGGGCGAGCAGATGATCTGCCAGTCGCGATGCGTCGCGGCAACGACCGGCGCGCCCTGTTCGGCGGTTGCGGCCGGTGCGGCGGGCTCGGCGGTCGTCGTGTCCTGCGCCAGCGCGGGCGCGGCCAGGATTGCGGCGCCGAAAAGGCCCGAAAGCAGGGCGGAACGGAGGGTCATGGAAGCATCCTCTGGTGCGTGACTGTCGGCCTTGGGCCTAGCATGAAGACGGGGCCAAGTCAGGGGGAAATCACCCGTCCGGCAAGGCGATGACGAAAAAGCGAAAGGGGCCCGCAAGCTGGACCCCTTCCGACTTTTTTGCTCCCTGTCGGACTGGCCGACTTATTGAACCCGACGCTATGGACAAAAACTTCATGCGTCAACAGGAAATCAACGGCCCGTGATCGGGCCGCCCCCTGGGACAACAAGCCGCTGAAAGCGGGTGATTTTTCGGGCAGGGTGGCGATTTGGGCGGCGGTTTCGGCCTGGCTCAGGCGGCGCGCGGGCGCAGCGCAAGCCAGATCAAAGCGCCGCCGGCCAGGACGAGGAAGGGCAGCATGGCGACATTGACCAATTGCCAGCCGGTTTCCACATTCGAGCCCGAACAATTCATCAACTGGCCCGAGCTGATCGAGGCCAGCGTGACGCCCCCGAAGACGATGGCATCGTTGACGCCCTGGATCGTTCCGCGCTCGGCCTGGGTATGCGAGCGCGCCAGCATCGTCGTTCCGCCGATGAAGCCGAAGTTCCAGCCGATGCCCAAGAGGATCAGCGCGATGAAGAAATGCTCCAGCTCGACCCCCGACAGCGCCACCGCGCCGGATCCCGCCAGGATCACCAGGCCGGCGGCGATGATCTTCTCGACCCCGAAGCGGGCGATCAGATGGCCGGTGAAGAACGAAGGCGCATACATCGCCAGCACATGGGCCGAGACGATGTCCGCGGCATGCGAGGTCTGGAACCCGCAGCCGACGACCGCCAGCGGCGTCGAGGTCATGACCAGGTTCATCAGCGCATAGCTGACCGTGGCGCAGATGATGGCGACGGCGATCACCGGCTCGCGCAGCAGCTGCAGGCGGCTGCGGCCCTCGCGCGGGGTGCCCTTGGGGGCGGCGACCGGGCGCGGGATGTCGAGGAAGGCAAAGAGCCACATGCCGACGAGGTTCAGCACGATGACGCCGAAATAGGTGCCCAGGAAGGGGACGACCATCGACTCGGCCGTGACCTTGACCAGCTGCGGCCCGATCACCGCGCTCAGCAGGCCGCCGGCCATGACATAGCTGATTGCCTTGGGCTTGTAGCCGTCCGAGGCGGTATCGGTGGCGGCGAAACGGTAGAAGCCCTGGGCCGACATGTAGACCCCGGTGAAAAGCGCCCCGATGACAAAGAGCGCGAAGGAGCCGTTCAGCAGCCCCAGCGCCCCGATCGCCGCCCCCAGCGCGCCGGCCAGCGAGCCCAGCACAAAGCCCTGCCGCCGCCCGCGGCGCTGCATGAAGGCAGACATTGGCGCGGCCGACAGCATCGAGCCCAGCACGCTGGCCGAGATGGGCAGCGTGGCCCAGCAGGGATTGGGCGCCAGCGATTGCCCGGCAAGACCGGCGGTGGTGAAGATCATCGGCATCTGCGCGCCGAGAATCGCCTGGGCCGCCACCAGGACGGTGACATTGCGCTTGGCGCGCCGGTCGTCGGAAAGGGGCATCGTGCTCATGCCGATGGCGTAGCGCGGGCTCCGGGGGAAGGGAAGCGAAAATGTTCACACTTGAAGGAATGCCGCAGGGTGCGGGGGGCGAAGGTCCGGCCGCGCCACGGGCGCGTTTCGGTGAGGCCGCTCACCCCCGCGTCCCCGCCAAAGGGGACCTTCGGGTCCCTTTTGGAAACCCCCGGGACATTTTCAGAACAAAGAGGAAGACCAAGAGGGCACGAAGCCGCCTCCGTTGCGCTCCAAATAGCCAAGGGGTGAGGGCCCTCAGGTCCGAACGCCCGAAGCGCAGGCGGCGGGCCGGATCAGACGGTAGGGCCAAGAGGGGGTGAGGGGCGATCAGGGGATTGTCCAGTGGACGATCCCCCGTGCCGAAGACGGCTGCCCTTGCCCGGTCTGGCCGTAAACGGTGATCCGCATGGGCGCCGCGGCTTCAGGCGGCGCTGGCGATTGTCACCTGGTTGCGGCCTTCGGCCTTGGCGTTCATCAGCGCCAGATCGGCCCGGTTCAGCGCTTCGCGCGCCGGCGATTCCTCGCCGGGGCCATGCGGCGCGGGGCCCATGGCGAGGCCCACCGAGATCGTCACCTCGACCGAGCCGCGGCCGTCGGGCAGCGGCACCGGCTCGTCACCGACCACGCGGCAGAGGCGTTCCGCAGCGAGGCGCGCGCTGCCCAGCGTCGCGTCGGGCAGCGCCACCAGGAATTCCTCGCCGCCGATCCGCGCCACCAGGTCCGAGGGGCGCAGGTTGTTGCGCAGCCGTGTCGCCACGGTTTCCAGCACGGCGTCGCCCGCCACATGCCCGAACGTGTCGTTCACCGCCTTGAACCGGTCGAGGTCCAGGACCATGATCGCATAGCGCCGTCCCTGTTCGGCGGCGCGGCTGGCGATCCGGTCCAGATGGGCCAGCGCGTAACGGCGGTTGTAAAGCCCGGTCAGCGGGTCGGTCACCGCCAGCCGCAGCCCCGTGTTCACCGCCCGCCTGAGCTGGTCGGCGCGGCGTTTGCGGGTCACGTGCAGGGTGATGCGCAGCGCGGTTTCCTGCGGGTCGAGCGGCAGGGTCAGCAGGTCCGAGGCCCCGAGGTCGAGCGCCATGGCGGCGATGTCGGGGTCGGCCTCGGGCAGCACCAGCGCGATGGCCGCATGGCGGCTCGCCTCGCGCGCCCTGAGGTCGGCCACCAGCCGCTGGCCGGAGCCATGGCTGCCCAGATCGGCGGCGATCAGGTAGAAATCGGGCACCGCCCCCTGCGGCATGTCGCTGAGTGCGGCATTGGGGGTCATGACCGCCAGCCGCTCCTGCACATGGGGCGCGAGCGCCGCGCGCCAGGCCATGGCGATGGCGGGTTCGGCGGCGACCAGCGCCACGCGGCCGGGCATGGCAAAGACGGCTTCGCCCTCGGCCAGGTCCAGATCGCCCCAGGTTTCCGAGCGCAGCCGCAACTCGGCCTCGGTCTCGCGCGCCCGGAGGAGCGCGCGGATCCGCGCCAGCAGGATCACCTCGTTCAGGGGTTTGGTCAGGAATTCGTCCGCCCCCGCCTCCAGCGCGCTGAGGCGCGCCCGGCGGTCGTTCGACGCGGTGATGATGACCACCGGGATATGCGTCGTGGTCGGGTCGGCGCGCAACTGGCGGCAGACCTCGATCCCCGAGATATCGGGCAGCACCATGTCCAGCAGGATCAGCTTCGGCTGTTCGGCGCGCGCGACGGCCAGCGCCTCGGCCCCCGTGGCGGCCTGCAGCGTTTCATAGCAGGCTGCGTTCAACTTGACCTTGAGAATGATCCGGTTGGTGGCCAGATCGTCGACGATGAGTATTCTGCCTGACATCGATGCTATCCTGCCTGTGCCCGCCCCGGTCATTTCGCTTGATCCCGGTGATCCGGGGGCTTAGCTGAAACGATAGCCTAACAATGGTTAACGAAACCTTTCGTCCAGCAAACTTGCGCGCGAGATTCTGATTTTCATGAGGCAAGAAGACGCCGAAATTGTGGCCGCGACCCTGCTCGCCTGGTTGACCGAGGATTCCGAGCGGCTGGGCAGCTTCCTGGGCTGGTCGGGCGAGTCTCCCGGGTCGCTCCGCTCGCGCCTTTCGGACCCCGGGCTGCTGTTGGCGGTGCTGGATTTCATCATGGGTGACGAAGCCCTCTTGCTCGAGGCCTGCCGGGCGCTCAATCTGCCGCCGGAAACCCCCGGCCGGGCGCGCGCGGCGCTGCCTGGCGGGGCCGACATGCACTGGACCTGATCATGAAGGGCATTCGCGGCATCCTCTTCGACAAGGACGGCACGCTCTTTGATTTCCAGGCGACCTGGGGCGCCTGGGCGCGGCAGTTGCTGGCCGAACTCTCGGCTGGGGACCCGGCCCGCGCGGCGGCGATGGCCGAGGTGATGGCCTTCGACCTTGACCGCGGGCGCTTCCGGCCGGAATCGCCGGTGATCGCCGGCACCGGCCGCGAGGTGGCCGAGCTGCTGGCCCCGCTCGCCGGCCTGACGGCCGATGCGCTGGAGACGCGGATCGCCCGTGCCGCGGCCGAGGCGCCGCTGGCCGAAGCGGTGCCCCTCAGGGCGCTGCTGGAGCGGCTGCGCGGGGCAGGGCTGAAGCTGGGCATTGCCACCAATGATTTCGAATCCGTCGCCCGTCGCCACGTGGCCGGGGTGATCGAGCTTTTCGATTTCGTCGCGGGGTTCGATTCCGGCCATGGCGGCAAGCCCGAGCCGGGAATGCTGCTGGCCTTTGCCCGGGTGGCGGGGCTGGCGCCCTCGGCGGTGCTGATGGTGGGGGATTCCCGGCACGATCTGATCGCCGGGCGCCGCGCGGGCATGGCGACGCTGGCGGTGCTGACCGGGGTGGCCGAGGTGGCGGATCTGGCCGATCTGGCCGATGCGGTGCGCCCCGATATCGGGCATCTGCCGACGCTGCTTGACCTGGCCTGAGGCCATTTGCAATTTGTTAACGCATTCACGCGACCTTCGGGACGGTGGAGTACGGGGACTGGGAATGCATGGTCTGGTCAACAAGGCGTTGCAGAGTTTCATCAGCGATGCCTTTGGCGCTGCTGTCTGGCGGGACGTGGCGCAACACGCTGGAATTACGCAACTTCTGGGCGCCGATGGCTTTGAGGCGATGCAGAGCTATGACGACGCTCTGACCGAGGCGGTGCTGGATTCCGCCGTGGTCCTGCTGCGCCGCCCGCGCGATTCGCTGCTCGAGGATCTGGGGACCTACCTGATTTCCCACGAGCGCATGGAACCGTTGCGCCGGCTGCTGCGCTTCGGCGGTGTCAGCTTTACCGACTTTCTCTATTCGCTGGACGAACTGCAGGGGCGCAGCCATCTGGCCGTTCCCGATCTGGCCCTGCCCGACCTCGCCCTCAGCGAAGCCGGGGCGGACAGCTTTCTTCTGACCTGCTCGGACGGGCCGGTGGGCTTCGGTCATGTCATGGTCGGCATCCTGCGGGCGCTGGCCGACGATTACGGGGCGCTTGTAGTGCTGGAACACCGCGGGATCCGCCGGACCGACGGCGCGGACGGCCCCCCCGGCACGGTAGAACTGATCGAGATCGAGGTGCATGATCCGGCCTATCATGCCGGCAGACGCTTCGACCTCGCCACCGAAGCGGCGCGATGATGGAGGGGGATCTGCGCCAACCCGGCTTTCACCTCGGCCCCGGTGCCCTTGGGCAATTGATGCCGATGTATCTGTCGCTCGATGCCGCCTGCCGCATCCGGGGAGCCGGGCCGACGCTGCTGAAACTGATGGGCGAGGGGGCGGTCGGCAAGCCGCTGGAGGATGTCTTCACCCTGCGCAAGCCGCGCAGTGCAGTGCAGGCCAGCGCCCTGCTGCGCGCGCAACGGCTGCAGATGAGCCTGCGCGACGCCCCGGCCACGACCTTTAAGGGCACCGCGGTGCCGCTTCTGGGCGATGGGGTGCTCCTGAATCTCTCCTTCGGCTTCGGCGTGCGCGATGCAGTGCGCGACCATGGGCTCTCGGCCACCGATTTCGCCGATACCGACCTCGCCATCGAACTGCTTTACCTCTACGAGGCGAAGACGGCCGTCATGGGCGAACTCACCCGCATGGCCGACCGTCTGCGCGGCGCCCGCGCCCGGGCCGAGGAACAGGCGGCGACCGATCCCCTGACCGGCCTCGGCAACCGCCGCGCGATGGAGGCGGCGCTGCAGCGGCTGATGCGCGGGGGCGAGGGGTTTGCGCTGCTGCATATCGACCTCGATTACTTCAAGCAGGTGAACGACACGCTCGGCCATTCCGCGGGCGATCATGTCCTGGCCGAAGTCGCCGCGCGGCTGCGGCGCAGCGTGCGCGCGGGCGATCTGGTGGCCCGCGTCGGCGGGGACGAATTCGTGATCCTGCTGGCCGGCGTCCTCGACAGCGCGGCGCTGGAACGGATCGGCGCCACGATCTACGACCACATGCGGCTGACCATCACCCATGAGGGGCGCCCCTGTCCCATCGGCCTGTCGATCGGCGCCGTGCTGGTCGGGCCGGGCAGCGACCAGGGCGAGGCCGCGCTGGTCTCGCTGGCCGATCTGGCGCTCTATGCGTCAAAGCGGGCGGGCCGCGGCCGCATGATGCTGTGGAACCCCGACCAGGACATATCGCAGGAACTGGCCCGCGCCGATGGCGCCGAGCGGCGGGTCAGGTCTTGATGAACAGCGCCCCCGGCAGGGTGCTGAGCTTTTCCACCCCTCCCTCGGTGATGAGGATCGGTTCTGTAATCTCGATCCCGCCGTCATCGAGCCAGAGCGCGGGCATGAAATGCAGCGTCATCCCCGGCTGCAGGGGCGTCAGATCCCCGCGCCGCAGCGACAGCGTGCGCTCGCCCCAATCGGGCGGGTAGCTGAGGCCGATGGAATAGCCGGTGCGGCTGTCCTTGCGGAACCCGTGCCGCCCCAGCGTCTCGTAAAACGCAACGGCCATATCCTCGCAGGTATTGCCCGGCCGCGCCTTGGCCAGCGCCGCCTCGGTCGCCTCCTGCACCGCGGCCTCGGCCCGGCGATAGGTCGCGGGCGGCTCGCCGAAGAAGAGCGTGCGCGACTGCGGGCAATGATAGCGCCGGTAAACCCCCGCAATCTCGAAGAAATGCGCCTCGCCCCGCTGCATCGGCCGGTCGTCCCAGGTCAGATGCGGCGCGGTCGCGTCCAGCCCCGAGGGCGCCATCGGCACGATGGCCGGGTAATCGCCCCAATGTCCGCCCGCGCCGATGACCCCGGCATGCAGGATCTCCGCCACCAACCGGTTCTTGGGCATGCCCGGCTCGGCCACCTCCAGGATCCGCTTGTGCATCGCCTCGACGATCCCCGCTGCGCGCCGCATCCGGGCGATCTCGGCCGGCGATTTCACCAGCCGCTGCCAGTTCACCAGCCCCGTGGCATCGGCCAGGTCCAGGTGCTCGGCCAGCACCGCATGGGCCTTGGCCGAGTAATAGTAATTGTCCATCTCGACGCCGACGCGCCCGCCGGCCCAGCCGTGGTCGCGGATCAGCGCGGCCAGCACCGCCATCGGGTGCTTGTCCGGGTTCTGCACATAGCTGTCGTCATAGCCGTGGATGCAGGCGTCCTCCATCCACACCGTGCGCCGCGCGCCCGCCGCATCCATGCCCCGCCCCCACCAGAGCGGCGGGCCGGAGGGGCCGATCACCACCGCCTGATGCACATAGAAGGACCAGCCGTCATAACCCGTGGCCCAGGCCATGTTCGACGGATCGCTGACGATCAGCGCCATGAGGCCCTGCGCCGCCATCGCCACCCGGATCCGCGCCAGCCGCGCCTCGTATTCACTCAGGGAAAAGTCGGTCTCGTCCATGGCACCCCCTCGGTCTTGCCCGAGTGTGGCACGCCAAGGGCGCTCCACCAAACCCCATCTTCGTTCTGCAAATATCCACGGGGGGTATCCAAAGGGGGCCCGAGGGTCCCCTTTGGCGAGGGGGCCCGGGGGGCTGCTCGCCCCCCGCTTTTTGCATTCTCTGGGGGCGAGCAGCCCCCCGCTTCCGGTCGCCCGCAGGCGACAGCCCAGGGCGAAACCGCTCAGAGGTCCAGCCAGATGGTCATCGGCCCGTCATTGACCAGCGCGACCTGCATCTCGGCGCCGAAGATTCCGCGCCCGACCTCGACGCCCTGCGCCGCCAGATGTCCGGCGAAATGCTCATAGAGCGCGCGGCCCAGATCCGGGGGAGCGGCGGCGGAAAAGCCCGGCCGGTTCCCGCGCGAGGTATCCGCCGCCAGGGTGAATTGCGACACGACCAGCGCGCCGCCCCCCACATCGGCCAGCGAGCGGTTGGTCTTGCCCGCCTCGTCGCGAAAGATCCGCAGTTTCAGGATCTTCTCGGCCAGGGCCTCGGCCTTGGCCTCGTCATCGCCCTGCATGGCGCAGACCAGGATCATCAGTCCCGGCCCGCAGGCGCCCACCGTCTCACCCTCGACCGCGACCGAGGCCGAGGTCACCCGCTGCACCAGCGCGCGCATCAGCGGCCCTGCGTCACATAGAGGACGACGCCCGCCACGATCAGCGCCACGACCACGGCGCCGGCGATCTTCCAGGCCGACCAGGGCCGCTCGCCCTGCACCTTGCCGGTCTGGCCGTTGACGATGAAGCGGTAGGATTTGTCGCGATAGCGATAGGCCGCCATCCAGATCGGCAAGAGGACGTGTTTGAACTTCTCGTTGTCGTGGTCGGTATCGACGGAATGCACCCGTTGCTCGTCGCCGCCGATGTCGCGGCGCACGTCCTGGCGGATCACCTCGTCCATCCGCTGCACACCGATCACATGGCCTTCGGGCAATTGCACCGTATAGCCCTCGGCCCGGAAGCCCGACAGGTATTGCGGGTTATAGGGGGCGAGTTCCCCCAGCATCCAGGGTTCCAGCGCATGGGCGTAATTGCGCGGCAGCGATTGCGAGGCCATGACCAGCATGTCGCGGAAATCCCGCGCCACCCGGCCCGAGACGGGGGTCCAGCGGATCTTGCGCACCCGCTCCGTCTCGGTCTTGCCGTTGCGGGTGACGGTGCGGGTCTCGTAATAGGCGTCGCCCCGTTCGCCGCGATAGCGGCTGCGCGTGTCGCTGTCGAAGGACCAATAGGGCACGTAAAGCCCGTCCAGGCGCGAGCCGTCCGAGCGCGCGTATTCCTTCAGCTTGTTCGGCGCGAACCACAGCCGCCCCAGCCAGCCGCGCATCGCGTCATGCGCCTCGCGCTCGGTCAGTTTGAAGGGCAGCACGGCGCCCGGCTTGATCTGCCGCTGGGTGCCGGTGTCGGTGACGACGGGCGAGCCGCAGAACGGGCATTGCGCGGCGTGTTGGGCCGGGTCGAATTCCACCTGCGCCCCGCAGTTCGAGCAACTCAGAACGCGGTGTTCCTCGATCGCCTCGGGCGGCAGGTGATTGGCCAGCGCCTCGCGCAGGTCATAGGCTTCGAGCGCGGTGTCGCGCTCGGCCTCCGAATAGGGGATGTCCTGCTCGTGGCCGCAATACTGGCAGGTAAGCCGCCGCTGGCCCGGCGCAAAGCGCAGCTGGGCGCCGCAATTCTCGCAGGGGAAGCGGTGTTCGTCACTGCCTGCGGCCTCAGGCGGCGGGGCGGGGGGCGTCGGTTGCCCCCAGGGCGCCGCGCCGGGCGGCGGCGGGGGCGTGTCGTCGCTGGGGCACATGGCGGCTTACCCCGCGGGCGGGGGCGGCGGCGGCATCGAGGCGAAGAGCGAGGCCAGCGCGGGCACTTCGCCCGCCTTGGCCCAGCCGGCCATGCCCTGCGTCCAGACCATCGTGTCGCGGTCGAACTGGCCCGCGCCCATCATCTGCTGCAGCGTCTGCGTGCCGAAGGGGCCGGTGGTCTGCCCGTCCCTGGCGACGTGGAACTGCGCCGCGGCGGGCGGGGGTGGCGGCGGCGGGGCGGCCGCGGCGGCGGGTGCCTGGTTGCCCTGACCCATCCCGCCCATCGCATTGGCCATGGCCTGGGCCATGCCCATCCCCATGCCCATCCCCATCCCGGCGCCCATGGCATTGTCGCCACTGGCGCCCGCCGCCTGCTGCATGGCCTGCGCGGCCGAAAACTGGGTGTATTTGTTCAGATCGCCCACGATCCCCATGGACGAACGCTGGTCCAGCACCTTCTCGACCTCGGGCGGCAGCGAGATGTTCTCGATATAGAGTTCCGGCATCGACAGGCCGTATTCGGTCAACGTCGGCTGGATCGCGTCGCCGACGATCTTGGACAGGTCCTGCGTGTTGGCTGCCATGTCCAGCGCCGGGATGCCCGAGGCCGCCAGGGATTGCGAGACTTTCTGCACCACGATGTTGCGGATCTGCCCCGAGATTTCGTCCTGGGTGAACTCGCCATCGGTGCCGACGATCTCGGTCATGAACTTGGCCGGGTCGGTCACGCGGATCGTGTAGCTGCCGAAGGCCCGGAGCCTGAGCGCGCCGAATTCCGGGTCGCGCAGCATGATCGGGTTCTGCGTGCCCCATTTCAGGCCCGGGAAACGGCGGGTGTTGACGAAATAGACCTCGGATTTGAAGGGCGAGTTGAAGCCATGCGACCAGTGCTGCAGCGCGGTCATGATCGGCATGTTGTTGGTTTCAAGCTCATAGAGCCCGGGGCCGAAGATATCGGCCAGCTGGCCCTCATGGATGAAGACCGCAGCCTGCCCCTCGCGCACGGTCAGCTTGGCGCCCATCATGATGTTGTTGCCGTAGCGCTCGAAGCGGTAGACCAATGTGTCCCGGCTGTCGTCGAGCCATTCGATGACGTCGATGAACTGGCCCTTGAGGAAGCTGAAAACCATGGATCACTCCTGCGGAAATGCTTTCAAATCTGCGGTCAACTTGCACCCGCCACCAGTTCGGACGCAATGGAAAAGATGATCGGCCGGGCTTCACGTTCTGTCATGCCGGGCGTGAGGCGCGGGTCGTAATGGATCTGCAAGAGCAGCAGGTCCATATCGGTCAGCAGCGCGAATTCCTGGTCGTCGTTGAAGATCGAGGGCCGCGCACGAACCGAATCCGCCGCCAGGCCCAGCCCCTGGCTCAGCTCCTCGTGGTAGCAGGCCAGCCGCGTCAGATCGGGGTGTTCGGCGCGGATCACGGCCACCGCTTCGGTATAGGCGGCCGAGCCGTCCCGGGAAAAGGCCATGGCCAGGCAAAAGGTCTCGCGCGGCATGTCGGTGATCAGCCGCACGGCGCGTTCGTCGATCCCCGGGATCAGCGTGCGGATGCGTTCGCCCGCCTCCAGACGCTCGGATTCCGACAGAACCAGCACATGGAAATTCCCCGAACTGTCGCCCAGAGGGGCGACGGTGATGGAATGCCGCGCCGCCGTGGCCATCCGCGCCGCCAATGCGCGCACGTCCTGGTAATCGCCCACCCGCGTCGCGCGCCCGGTCGAGGCGCCGAACTCGAGGCTGTAGCGCACCGGCACCTCCCAACGGCGCAGGACGCTGGAACTGGAGGCGCCGGGGCTGGAAAGCTCGTTGTTGAGGGCGATGGCGATATAGGTTTCGGCCAGTCGCGCGGGGGTCACGACCACATCCTGCGTGCCGGGATCGGTGCGCATCAGCCCGCGGGCGCGGCGTTCTTCTTCGATCCGCGTGAAATAGGCCCGCATGTCGGCCGACCTGGGGTCGACCGGCAGCACCTCGGCCGGACGTTGCGGGGCGGCGCTGGGGCCCGGCGCCGGTTCCCCCCGCGGAAACAACGAGGTGCAGCCCGAGGCGAGCGCCGCGGTCAGCACCAACGCCAGAAGGGCGACTGCCCGATCAGGCCGCCGGGGTGTCGGCACGCGCCTTCGCCGCGGCGAGCGAGTCGCGCAATTCGGCCTCCATCTTGCGCAGTTCTTCCTCGGCGGCGGCCCGCTTGGCCTTGCCTTCGTCGGCGATCTGCAGGCTGTCCTGAATCGTGGCGATCAGGCTCTCGTTGGCATGCTTGACGGCCTCGATGTCGAAGACGCCGCGCTCCATCTGCTCGCGCACCACGCGGTTGGTCTCGCGCAGGTTGTCGGCGTTCTTGGTCAGCAGTTCGTTGGTCAGATCGTTCGCCGCGCGGATCGATTCCGCCGCCTCTTTCGAGCGCTGGATGGTCAGTGCCTGCGCCAGCTGGGTTTCCCACAGCGGCACGGTGTTCACCAGCGTCGAGTTGATCTTCGTCACCAGCGACTTGTCGTTTTCCTGAACCAGCCGGATCGAGGGCAGCGATTGCATCGTCACCTGCCGCGTCAGCTTCAGGTCGTGCACCCGGCGCTCCAGATCGTCACGGGCGGCGCGCATGTCGCGCAATTCCTGCGCCACGATGATCTTCTGATCCTCGGAAGCGGCCTCGACCTCGGCCACCTTGGCGGGGATCGCGGTGGCGTCGATTTCCTTCAGCTTCTCCTCGCCCGCGGCGATGTAGAGCGCGAGTTCCTGGTAGAAATCGAGGGTCTTTTCATAGAGCAGGTCCAGCGACTTGATGTCCTTCAGCAGAACCGTCTCGTGGCCCAGCAGCGTCTCGGTGATCTTGTCGATCTGGCTCTGGACCGTCTCGTAGCGGGCCATGAAATTCGCCAGGGGTGCGGCCTTGCCGGTCAGACGCTCCCACCAGCTGCGCTCGCGCCGCGTGTCCAGCTCGCTGACCGAGAAGCCGCGGATCGTGGTGACGATCTGGCGCAGGCTGTCGCCCGCCGGGCCCACGTCCTTGTTCCTCACATCGTCCAGCATCGCCTGGCTGATGGTCTGCAGTTCCAGCTGCGCGCGCGAGCCGAAGCCGATGATCGACGAGGTTTCGCCCATGTCGATCTCGTTCATCCGGCTGCGGATGGCCTCGGCCACCGGCGGGTCGGCCTGTTCGAGGGGGACGAGTTCGCCGACCGGCTCGGGCAGGCGCAGCGCGGTCGCTTCCTGGATGGCGGTCGTCAGTTGCGTGGCCTGCTTGCGAACGTCGTCAGACATCGGGGTTTCCTTTCACGGGGACTTTCGTCTGGTTCTGAAATGCCGGGGAAAGCGGGTCAATGGCGGAATTGGTCGGGGGCAGGGCGGGGCGCAGCCCCTCACGTTCGAGGCGTTCGCGCAGGACGTCGATCTCGATCTCCATCGCCTGGCGGTCGGAATCGCGCAGCGTCTCGGTGCGCAGCATGAAATTCTGTTCCAGATCGTCCAGAAGGTCGAGGTATTCCTTGCGCGCGGCGGGATCGCGCTGGCGTTCGTAGACCTCGACGAACTTGACCGTCGCGTCGCGGGCCCCCTGCAGATAGACGCTGATGTAACGCCGCGCCGCGGTCAGGTTCTGCGGATCGTCCTCGACCGCGCGCAGCAGGTCGCGGACATGGGACTGGAAGCGGGCGAGCCGCGCCTCCAGATCGCGGTCGCGGGCGCGCAGCATCGCGTCGGACATGGCGCGCAGATAGGCCTCCGCGCCCTCGACGGCGCGCGCCACGCGGTCGGTCTGGAATTCGTCGACCCCCTCCATCCCCTTGTCCTTCAAGGGGTCGGGGCCGAAAGCGGTCAGATGCAGCGCGCCGCCGATCACGCCCAACACCAGCGGCACGGCCATGCCATAGGCGCTGCCGACACCGGCCAGCGCCAGGCCCAGCCCCATGGCCACCGAGCCGAAGATCTTGCGCGGGATGGCCGGGCGGCGGGCGACGCGGCGCTGCTCATAGGCGTCCTGCGCAATCACGCCTTCCCGGGTCAGCCAGGCCGAGAACATCAACAACGCGAAGACGCCCAGATGCTGCGCCATGCCTGCGGGATCGCGGAAGAACGCGCTGAAGGCCCAGAGGAAGGGCATCACGAACAGCAGGTTCACGCGAAAGCCGGCCGGGTGGCGGCGCGCCCGCTTGCGGCGTGCGGGCCGGGGGTTGGGCGCGGCGCGCTCGTCCTCGGGGCGCGGGTCGCCGCCGGGGCTGTAGGGGCCGCCAAAGCGTCGTGCCATGGTTCAGCCCCCCACGACCCAGGCGTAGACGAGCAGCGCGATCAGCAGCGCATAGGCGGTCTTCTGCAAGCCGGTGGTGGTCACGTCCGTTTCCCTGTCGTTGCCTGTTGGCGAGGCAGTCGCCCCTCGGCCCCAGATATAGGGCGTGTTATTGAAACTATAAGACAGCTGTCGGGCGATTGAAAAGCGCCGATGGCAGGTCAACCGCGGGGCTTTGGCCGACCCTTCGGCGCATCGCCCGTCGGGCGCGCAGATTTCATGCCCCAGGATTTCGGCTTGGCCGGTTCGCCGTCCGGCCCCTTGCGCCCGCCGTGGGACTTCATCCCCCAGGACAGGCGCTGCGGCTTGCCATCCTCGCCCACCGGCGTCCTGGTCGGGGTGCGGCCGGGCCGTGCGGGTGCTTTCGGGCCGCTTTTCGCGGCCGGGGCAGGGGGGGCGGCGCGGCCCTCGGCCACGTCCTCGGCGGCAAGGCCCAGCTGGTCGCGCAGCACGCGCGGGCGCAGTTCCTCGACCGCGCCGGGCGCCAGATCGCCCAGCTGGAAGGGGCCATAGGCGGTGCGGATCAGGCGGTTCACCGTCAGCCCGACCGTATCGAGGGCGCGGCGGATCTCGCGGTTGCGGCCCTCGCGGATGCCCACCGTCAGCCAGGCATTGGCGCCCTGCTGGCGGTCGACATTGACCATCATCGGCTGGAATTTTTCGCCGTCGATGGTGACACCCAGCCTCAGGGGCGCCAGCATCGCCTCGGTCGGCGTCCCATTCACGCGAACCCGGTATTTGCGCAGCCAGCCGGTCGAGGGCAGTTCGAGGCGCCGCTTCAACGCGCCGTCGTTGGTCAACAGCAAGAGCCCCTCGGAATTGAGGTCGAGCCGCCCCACCGACAGCACGCGCCCCAGTTCGGGCGGCAGCGTCTCGAAGACCGTTGTGCGGCCCTTCTCGTCCTTCTCCGAGGTCACCAGGCCCAGCGGCTTGTGATAGAGCCAGACGCGCGTCGGCTCCTTTGCCGCCAGCGGCTGGCCGTTGACGGTGATCTTGTCGCGCGGCGTCACGTTCAGCGCCGGGCTGTCGATCACCGCGCCATTGACCGCCACGCGGCCCTCGGCGACCAGCGCCTCGGCCGCGCGGCGCGAGGCGACACCGGCGCGGGCCAGCACCTTGGCGATGCGCTCGCCCGCCCGTTTGTCGCCCTGGGGCAGGGCGGTGGCGGCAGGGCGGCGGGGGGGCTTGGGCGTCAGGGTCATTGGGGTCCGGGAAAGGGTCTGGGCTTGCATGGGCTTGCATGGGGGCGCGCAAGCGGGCATCCAGTCCCATCAACCGCGTTGCGCCCGCCATGTCAATGAAGCCCGTACCCGTCAGCCCCATGCAGATCGCCCTCGACGAGGCGCGAGCGGCCGCGCTGCGCGGCGAGGTGCCGGTGGGGGCGGTGGTGGTCGACCCGGCGGGGCGGGTGGTGGCACGGGCGGGTAACCGCACGCGGGAACTGTCCGACCCTACCGCCCATGCCGAGATGCTGGCCCTGCGCGCGGCCTGCGCCGCGGCGGGCAGCGAGCGCCTGCCGGGCCATGCGCTCTGGGTGACGCTGGAGCCCTGCCCGATGTGCGCCGCGGCCATCGGCTTTGCCCGCATCGCCCGGCTCTATTACGGTGCGTCGGACCCCAAGTCGGGCGGCGTGGCGCAGGCGCCCCGCGTCTATGCCCATCCCCAGTGCCATCATGCCCCCGACGTCTATGACGGCATCGCCGAGGACGAGGCCGCGCAGCTGCTGCGTGACTTCTTTGCCACCCTGCGGCGGTGAATGTCTGACGTGTCACGCACAACAAATGCCGCCGACCCAAGCATCGGGCGCAAATTGTGGACGGGAAGTGAAGAAAATCCCTAAAATTCGAGCCTTTGGGGCGCGTTCTGAGAAAGTGGATTGCGCGATTCCGGCAAATTCAGTAGATTTGCGAGCAAAACGATAACCGAGGCACAGGCAGAAACACGTTCCCGGCAAGGCGCAGGCACAGGGTGAATCCCGGGGCCTGCAGGCTGCCGATACGGGTAGACCGCTGCAGTCCTCGGACAAAGGCAGAGCAGGCACATGGTTGACCGGTCCCGGGCCAAGGCCCCATTCCGTCGCGCGGCGTCCGATTGCGGACGTTCGTTCTCGGTTCGTACGCTATGGGGCGGGCTTGCCGCGCTGGCCCTGCTGGCGGGATGCTCGCAGGAGGCGGGCGATCAGGCGGCAGGCGGGCTCAACCGCTTCTTCAACTCGACCAGCCACCCGGCCCTGGAAACGCTGGAGAACACCGTCGAATACACGGTCGTCCAGCCCTCGCGCGCGATGGTCAACGCGCCGGATGCGCTGTTGGTCTTCGAGCGCAACCTCAACGGCGCCATCGAGCAGAAGATCATCCTGCCGAATGCGACGGCGGTGCGGGGCGACAATCTGCTGCATATCCGCGCCCAGACCGGCCGCAGCGCGGAACTCACGCGCTTTGACTTCGACGAGATGCGGGCCCGCTTCGGCGGGTTGCCGCCGCCCTTCGAGCGGGTCTCGGCCTCGGGCCTGAACACCGGGACGGATGCGCTGGGCAGCTATGTCTATGCCACCGAGTCGGTCGGCGCGAGCACGCTTTGCGTGCTGGTCCTGCGGCGCATGGGGGTCGGTGCCCGGCCGCTGCCGCGCGGGACGCAGGCGCTGGATGTGATGATGCGCAACTGCGTCAACGGCTCGCTCGAACAGGCGCTGGAGCCGATGAGCGGGCGCGCTTTCGGCGTGGGCGGCGCCAGCGGCACGATCTACACGATGTCGCCGCACGCGGCGCCGCAGGGCTGAGCCCGACAGGCAAGTTCGGGAAGGTAAAGAGTTTTGCAGGGACAGGTGACATGGGCAAGATGATCGGGACGCAAACGCTGTCCCTGGCGGACAAGACGAATCTGCTGCTGTGGCTGGGTCTTCTGGTCCTGGTGGCGGGCCTGGTCAGCGTGCCGACCTCGATCCAGGTGCAGGCAACGCTGGGCATCGCCTCGTTCGTCGTCGTCGTGATGCTCAAGCCGGTCGCCATGGACAGCATGGTCGCGCGCTTCGCGATGATGTCCATCGCCTCGACCTTGGTGCTGCGCTACTGGGCCTGGCGGGTGACCGAAACGCTGCCGCCGGTGACCGATGTCATCTCGTTCATTCCGGCGATCCTGCTCTTCATCGTCGAGACCTACGCCATCGGCGTCTTCTTCCTGTCGGCCTTCATGACGGCGGATCCGGTGAACCGCACGCTGCCGCCGCGCGTCGCCGCCAGCGATCTGCCGACGGTCGATATCCTCGTGCCGTCCTACAACGAGCCGGTCGAGATGCTGGCGGTCACGCTATCGGCCGCCAAGAACATGCATTACCCCGAGCACAAGCGCACGGTGGTCCTGTGCGACGACGGCGGCACCGACCAGCGCTGCAACAGCGACAATCCCGAACTGGCCGAGAAGGCCCGCAAGCGCCGTCGCGAGCTGATCCAGCTCTGCGCCGAGCTGGGGGTGATGTATTCAACGCGCGAGCGCAACGTCCACGCCAAGGCAGGCAACATGTCGGCGGCGCTGGAGAAGCTGGACGGCGAAATCGTCGTGGTCTTCGACGCCGACCACGTGCCCAGCCGCGATTTCCTGGCCCGCACGGTCGGCTATTTCGTCGAGGATCCGAAGCTGTTCCTCGTGCAGACGCCGCACTTCTTCCTCAACCCCGATCCCATCGACCGCAACATCGGACTGCGCGACGATTGCCCGCCGGAAAACGAGATGTTCTACCATCTCAGCCACCGCGGGCTGGACCGCTGGGGCGGGGCCTTCTTCTGCGGGTCCGCGGCGCTTCTGCGGCGCAAGGCGCTGGACGAGGCGGGCGGCTTCGCCGGTGACACGATCACCGAGGACGCGGAAACCGCGCTGGGCATCCACGCCCGCGGCTGGAAATCGCTCTATGTCGATCACGCCATGATCGCGGGCCTGCAGCCTGAGACCTTCGTGTCCTTCATCGAACAGCGCGGCCGCTGGGCGACGGGGATGATGCAGCTTCTGATCCTGAAGAACCCGTTGAAATACCGCGGTCTCAGCATCACGCAGAAGCTGTGCTACCTCAATTCGATGACTTTCTGGCTGTTCCCGCTGGTGCGGATGACCTTCATCCTGGCACCGCTCATGTATCTCTTCTTCGGTCTGCAGATCTTCGTCGCCACCATCGGCGAGGTTGCGGTCTACATGACCAGCTACATGGCGGTGAACTTCCTGATCCAGAACGCGCTTTACGGCAAGGTGCGCTGGCCCCTGATCTCCGAGATCTACGAGACGGCGCAGGCCCCCTATCTGGCGGCGGCGATCTTCAAGACCTTCTGGAACCCGCGCGGCGCCAAGTTCAACGTGACCGCCAAGGACGAGGTTCTGGAAGAGGATTTCGTCTCGCCGATCTACAAGCCCCTGATCTTCATCTTCGCGCTGACGTTGCTGGGGGTCGTGGCGGCGGCGGTGCGCTGGGTCATGTTCCCGGGCGATCACAACATCATCATGGTGGTGGGCGGCTGGGCGGTCTACAACTTCCTGCTGGTCGGCGCCTCGATGCGCGCCGTGGCCGAGCGTCAGCAGCGCCGCGCCGTGCCGCGCGTGCCGGTCAACGTGCCGGCGACGGTGGCGCTGGGCTTCGATCACCCGGTGTTCCTGCCGGCCACGGTGGTCGATGCCTCGACCTCGGGTTGCCGGCTGGTCCTGCGTGCGAAACCCTTGCCCGACGGCACCACGCCAGTGATCCCCAGGGTCGCTGACGCCTTCTATTTCACCCCGGAATTCCCCCGCTCGCCGCATCTGGAAAACGCCGTGCGCGTTCAGGTCCAGAGCGTCACACGCGAGGGCGATGCGGTCGCGCTGGGCGTCAAGTTCGACCCGACCCAGCCGATGATCGTGCGCGAGACCATCGCCCACATGATCTTCGGCGACAGCGCCTCGTGGGAGGCGATCCGCGCCCGCCGGCACAAGAAGATGGGTCTGCTCCGGGGCATGTTCTACGTGTTCAGGCTGTCCTTCCAGGGCATCTATCACACGCTGCGCGCCCTGGCCGAAGAGCCCGCCCGTCAGCAGCGCGTCCGCGAGCGCGAGCGCAACGCCCAGGCGTCCCGCACGGTGCCCGCGCACGTCATGGCCTTTGGCGAGGCGTTCGACCCGCCGCCCACCGACCGGCCGATCAGCCTGTTGCAGGCCGCGATCTCGCAAAACGCGGGGCGCGGCGGGCCGCAGCAGGGGGCCAATACCCCGGGGGAGGCCTATTGATGCGCCGCTTCCGTCCCCTTCTCGCCGCGGCCCTTCTGTCCCTCGCCCTCCCGGGCGCGGTTCTTGCGCAATCGGGTGCGATCATTCCGCTGCCCCTGGACAGCGATCCGTCCGGCGGCGTCTCGGACACGATGATCGACCAGCTCAACGCCGACAGGATCGAGGCCGAGGCCCATCGCGGCACCTATGTCGAGGAAATTGCCGTCGACCCGACGGTGATCAGCCCCCTGCGCCCCATCGAGGCCCGGGGCCGCCCCGCCGGCAGCGCCATCCGCTTCGATGGCGAGCGGCGCACGCTGCAATTCGCGCTCTTCGTCCCCCGCCCCGATCAGGTGCGGGCGCTCAGGATTTCCACGCTTTCGTCGATCAACGTCCTGCCCGAACGCTCGACCTATCGCGTCTGGGTCAACGAGACGATGGTGGGCGAGGGGCGGCTGGAGAATTTCACCAGCTTCGGCACCGTCGATTTTCCGATGAACGCGGCCGCCGTGCTGCCCGGGCAGAACAACGTCCGTATCGAACTGGTGCAGTACCACCGCATCTATTGCGGGCCGGAAGCCTCGTTCGCGCTCTGGTCCGACATCGACCTTGCGAATTCCGGGGCGGTCCTGGCCTCGGCCGAGGGTATCTCGGGGCAGGAGGGGTTCCTGATGGGCCTCGCCGCGGCGGCGGCGACCGGCAGCGGGATCGAGATCCGCGGCGCCGATGGGCTGGGCGATTACCGCGATGCCTGGGTCTCGACCATCACGCAGCGCATCAGCGCCGCGCTGGGGGGCGATCCGATCCCGTTCCGCTTCACCGAATACTGGTCGGTGCAGGGCACCGCGCGTTCGGCCGCGCGGATCACCTTCCTGCCCTCGGCGGTCAACCGGCTGACCTTCCGCGTCTCGGGCGACGGGGCGCAGGTCATGGTGGTCGAATTCGTCCCTGACGAGCGCCCGCATGCGCTGCCCGAATTCGAGAATATCCTGCCGCGCGTCGCCGACCGGGCCCAGCCGCCGCTCATCGACACGATGCGCCCGGTCGCCTTCTCGGAATTCGGCTTCGAGACGACCGAGGTCTATGACCATTACGCCCGCATCGACACGCGCTTCCGCCTGCCCGACGACTGGATCGTCCTGACCAACGACAAGGCCGAGATCCGGCTCGATTACATCTTCGTCGAGGGCCTGCCCGACCAGTCGATGCTGCTGGTCCATATCAACAACGAGAACATCCGCCTGCTGCCGATGTGGCGCGGCGGCGGCGAATTGATCGAGCAATTCCCGGTCCGCTTCGAGGCGCGGCTGCTGCGCGCGGGTATCAACACGCTCAGCTTCGAGGTGCTGGTCCCGGGCTCGCCCGCCGACATGCCGTGCCCCTTCAACGACACCCCGATCCTGGCCATCGGTCAGAGTTCGACCCTCGCGGTGCCCTACAGCCCCTCGATGTATCTGCCCGACATGCATATCGCCTTCGCCGGGCTGACGCCCGCCAGCGTCGAGACGAACGAGATGTCGGCGCGGTCCTTCGACGACAACGATGTGGTGACGCTGCAGGCGGCGCTCAGCGGTGGCGAGCGGCCCGATGCGGTGGCGCTGAACACGCATCTGCACCTGCTGGCGCTGGACGACCTGGGGTCGGTGCCCTTGGGCGGCTATCAGCTCAGCCGCCGGGCGCTGGATGCCGCGCTGCTGAACGACGAGACGCCGGCCGGGGCCGTCCCGGGCGAGCAACCGGCGCATGCGCTGCTCAGGGCGCGCGAGCGGTCGGACAGCGGGGCGGCGCTGTCGCGCGGCTGGGACTGGCTGAAGAACGGTTTCCAGACCGCGCTGCAATGGCTGCAACCGCGCTCGGGCCTGCTTCTGGAGCAATGGCTGGAACGCCAGAACGCGCAGGCGGTGCTGTTGCAGCTCGACCCTGGGCGGCCCAACCAGCTGTGGATGGTCCGCGCGCCCGACAGCGACATCAGCGCCATCGCCTCGGCCATCGTCGCCGCGCGCACCAATGCCGACGGGCCGCGCGGGCAGGTCTCGGTGCTGGACCGGCAGGGGCGCTGGCAGAACTGGACCGCACCGGACCGCCAGCCGGTCCTGCTGGAACCGGTCACGCTGTCCAACATCCGCCACGTGGTCGGCAATGTCGTCTCGGCCATGCCGATCCGCTATGTGGCCGGCCTTTTCTTTCTTGCCCTGGTCTCGGCGCTTTTCGCGCTCAGACTGGTGATCGCCACGCGGGAGCACAAGCAATGAACCGACGCCATTTCCTGACGCTGGCCGGAGTCGCGCCCTTCGTCGCGGCCTGCGCGGGCGGGGAGGCGGGCGCGCAGGGCCTGCTGACGACGGCGGATCTGTCGCATACCGCCGGTCCGGTCTGGGAGGCGTGGAAAGCCGCCTATCTGCAGAACGACGGCCGGGTGGTCGACGGGGTGCAGCAGAACGCCAGCCATTCCGAAAGCCAGGGCTACGGCCTCTTCCTGTCGACCGAGTTCGGTGACCGGGATGCCTTCCGCCGGATCTTCGACTGGACCGAGATGAATCTCTCGATCCGCGGCGACGGGCTGCTGGCCTGGCGATTCCTGCCGGGGCAGGCCAATCCGGTGCCCGACCTGAACAACGCCTCGGACGGCGATCTGTTCTATGCCTGGGCGCTGGTGCGCGCCGCCAACCGCTTCAACGAGCGCCAGCATCTGGTCCGCGCCCAGCAGATCGCCGCGGCGCTGGCCGAGCGCTGCATCGTCCCCTCGCTCGCCAATGCGGGCGAGACGGTGTTCCTGCCCGCGGCGCAGGGCTTCGTGCACGAGGACCGGCTGGTCTTCAACCCCAGCTACATCATGCCCCTGGCCATGCGCGAGGTGGCGATGGCCACCGGCGTCGTCGAACTGGCGCAGACCGCCCAGCATGCCGAGGGGATGCTCCTCAGGCTGGCCGATACCGGGCCGGTGCCCGACTGGGTGCAGGTCACGCCCCGCGGCATCGTTCCGGCCGAGGGCTTCTCGACCGCCGCCGGATACGAGGCGATGCGCGTGCCGCTCTATCTGGTCTGGTCGGGCCTGAACCGTCACCCGGCCGTGACGCAGATGATGCGGGTCTATGCCCGCACCGTGCAGCCCGGCGTGCCGGTGCCCACGCGGGTGGACCCGCTGTCGGGCGCGGTGCTCGAGGCCTCGTCCGACGCGGGATACCGGGCGCTGGCCGCCCTCGTGTCCTGCGCCGGTGCCGCGGGGAGCGTGGGTTCGGACATGCCGCCCTTCGACCCCTCGCAACCCTATTACCCGGCGACGTTGCAGATGTTCGCGATGATCGCTGCCAACCAGGTGAGCCCCGAATGCGTGCCGATCTGATCCCCGCCCTCCGCCCCCTTCTGGCCAGCGCCGCGACCGCGTTGGCGCTGAGCCTGATGGCGCCGATGCCGGCCATGGCCCAGGCCCCCGCGGCCGAGGATCTCAGGGCGCTGATCTATTACCTCGACCACGACGACCAGCGCGCCGTCCAGGCCGAGATGCGCCGCCTGCGCGCGCAATTCCCGCGCTGGACCCCGCCCGGCGACGTCAACGAGTTGCGCGCCATGGGCGCCACCGCCACGGCGACGGTCGATGTGGCGCCGATCTGGGCACGGATCGAGCGTCAGGATTACGCCGGCGCCCGCAGCCTGATCGACGAGGCCCGCACCCGCGTCCCCGGCTGGCAGCCCGATGCCGAGATGCTGCGCGTGCTGGAGCTGAACGAATCCCAGGCCGCCTTTGACGAGGCCTATGCCCGCCGCGACGCGGCCGGCGCCATCGCTGCCGCCCGCCGGGTTCCGGCGCTGATGCGCTGTGACCGGATCAACAACGCCTGGCGTCTGGCCGAGCTTTACGCCGCCGCCGGGCAGAACGCCAACGCGGTGACGACCTATCGCGGGGTGCTGTCGTCCTGCACCCGCGCGGGCGATGTCGTGCCGACGCTGGAAAAGGCCAACGAGGTCGCCAGCTGGGACGAGATGGTCCAGCTGTTCGAGGTGGCCCGTCAGACCGCGCCCGCCAACCGCAGCCAGTTGGACCCGCTGGAAGAGCGCCTGCGCGCCGGCCGGGGTGGCAGCGCACCGCGCGCCAGCACGCCGCGCGCGCCTGCCGCGACCGCGGTCGCGCAGGGGCGATGGCCGTGTCGGGCAGACGCGCGCGCTGAAGGAGCAGGGCAACTGGCCCGCCTGCCTCGCGGCCTCGGCCAATCCGCGCTCGCTCGAACTGCTCTACGAACGTTCGTGGTGCGCCTATAACCTCGACCGCACGGGCGAGGCGCTGGCCGGTTTCTCGGCGACGGTGCAATCGGGCGGCGGACTGGGCGGCAACGTGCCGCGCGACGCGCGCTTCGGCATGATCTTGTCCTATCTGGCGATGAACATGACGGAAGAGGCCGCGCGCCTCGCCGCCGCCACGAATCTCACCCAGGAACAGCGGATCACCGCGGAATCGACGATCCTGGACCAGCGCGGCGTTCGGTCCTTCCACCGCCGCGACTATGCCCAGGCGATCGCCTATCTGACCGCGCTGGAACAGCTGACCGGCCCCCTGCGGCGCGATCTGGCGATGCTCAGGGCCTATGCCTATCAGAACAACGACCAGCGCCGCGAGGCCTTGGCCGAGTTCGAGCGGCTGAACAACGAACTCTCGACCGACGAGACCCGCGCCGCGCTGGAGAATGCCCGCAGCGCCGTGACCGGCGGCTGAGGAAAGGCCGGGGTGCGGCTTGTCCTCCATATCGGCGCGCATGGCACCGACCGGGGGCAAGTCGCGGCCTGGATCGCCCAGAACCGCGTCGCGCTGGAAGGGGAAGGCATCGCTGCCCCGCCGCCGCGTCTGTTCCTGGCCCGCATTTCCGAGGCGCTGGACATTCAGCGCGACGCGGACCCGCTGACCCGGGAAGAGGCGCTGCTTCGGGGCCTCGGCGCCAGCGGGCTGCGGCGGCGCATGGTGGTCAGCGCCCCGGGCCTCCTGGGCAGCGTGGCCGATGTGCTGGCGCCCGACGGTTTCTATGCCCGTGACGTGGCCCGCCGCCTGTACGGGCTGCGCACGCTTTTTCCCCGCACGCAGCTCAGCTTCCTGCTGTCGGTGCGCAAGGCCTCGGGGGTGATCCCGGCGATCCTGCCCGACGAGGCCGACGCTGCCGGGGCACTGGTGCCGCTGCTGACCGATGACACGCTGCCCTGGTCGCGGCTGGTCGGCACCATCCGCCGGCAGGTGCCGGGCGCAGGGCTGCTGGTCTGGCGGCACGAGGATCTGCCGCAGGTCTGGCCGGGCGTCCTGGCCGAGATCGTGGGCCAGCGCGTGCCCCTGCCACCCGCGGGCCTGCTGGATTTCGCCGCTGCGGGGCTGGGGGCCGAGGCTCGCCTGCGGCTGACCCGCTATCTGGCCAGCGCCGAGGCCCCGCCCGCCAGCGCCGGGCAATTGCGGCAAGTGGCCGGGGTTTTCGCCCGGCGGTACGGCGCCGCCCCCGCGCCCGATCCCGCCGCCCGGCTGCCCGGCTGGGCGCGGGCGCGCCTCGCGGATCTGGACGCGGGCTATGCGACCGAATGGGGCGATCTGGCGGGGATCGAGGGCGTGCGGGTGCTGATGCCCGGCTGAGGCCTCAGCGCCCCCGCCGGTCGCTGCGGATCGGATCGGCCAGCAGCCGCAGCCCGTTCAGCACCACCAGCACCGTGCCCCCCTCATGGCCGATCACCGCCAACGGCAGCGGCAGATCGAAGAAAAGGCCGCCCGTCACCAGCAGGACCATGGCCCCCAGCGCGAAGGCGAGGTTCTGCTTGACGATCCGCGCCGTGCGGCGGGCCAGTCGATGTGCCTCGGCCAGACGGGTCATGTCCTCGCTCAGAAGCGCAACATCGGCGGCCTGCAGTGCGACCTCGGACCCCGCCGCGCCCATGGCGATGCCGACATCGGCCCGCGCCAGCGCCGCCGCGTCGTTCACCCCGTCGCCGACGAAAGCCACCTTGCCCCGTTCGGTCATGGCCGCGATGAGCCGCACCTTGTCGCCGGGCAGCAGGTCGGCGTGGATCTCGTCCGGCCGAAGGCCCAGTTCAGCGCCGATCCGCAGCGCCACAGACCGCCGGTCGCCGGTCATCATCGCCCGTTCGGTGACGCCGCCCGCGCGCAGCGCCCTGAGCCCCGCCGCCGATGTCGCCCGCGGCCGGTCGGCCACCGTCACCGCGCCCAGCAGCCGCGCGCCGCGCCCGGCATAGATCAGCGTCTCGGCCTCCTCGGCCAGCGCCGCCAGCGCGGGGTCGTCCGATCCCGCGCCCCGCCGCGCCACCATCCGGGCGTTTCCGGCCCAGAGCGCCCCGGCTGCATCCTGCCCCTCGATCCCCTCGGAGGGCGCCGAATGCACCTCCGTCACCGGGGCGGGGGACAGGCCCCGGCGCTGGGCCTCGGCCCGCACCGCGCGGCCGATGGGATGCTCGGATTGCGCCTCCAGCCCCGCCAGCGCGCTCAGGAACCCCGCCTCGTCGCCGTCCGGCGTCCAGAGCCCGGTCACCTCGGCCTTGCCGGTGGTCAGCGTGCCGGTCTTGTCGAAGCCGAAGGCGCGGACCTCGGCCAGCGTCTCCAGCGCCGCGCCCCCCTTGAACAGCACGCCGCCCCGCGCCGCCGCCGAGAGCGCGCTCAGGATGGCGGCGGGGACCGAGATCACCACCGCGCAGGGCGAGGCCGCGACCAAGAGCGTGGCCGCGCGGTAGAGCGCCGCGTCATGGCCCCAGCCCAGCGCCAGGAAGACGCCGAAAGCCAGAATCGCGCCCAGAAGCACGGCGATCGTGTAGCGCTGCCCGAACCAGGCGCTGAAGCGTTCGGAGGGGGCCTTGGCCGCCTGTGCCTCGGTCACAAGGGCGATCATCCGCGCCACGGTCGAGTCGGCCGTGCCCCGGATCACCGTCACCTCCAGCACCCCGTCCAGGTTCACCGTCGCCTCGAAGACCGGCGCACCGGGGCCCTTGTGCACGGGCATGGATTCGCCGGTGATGGTGCTTTCGTCCAGCGCGCCGCTGCCCCCGGCGATGGTGCCATCGACCGGCACACGGGCGCCGGGGCGCAGGATCACCACATCCCCCGGAACCAGCGCCGCGACCGGCACCTCGCGCGCGGTATCGCCCTCGCGTCGGAGCGCCGTGTCGGGCCTCAGCGCCATCAGCGCCTCGACCGCGCGTCGGGCGCGGCCCATGGCCCGGTCCTCGAGCGTGCTGGAGAGCGAGAAGAGCGCCAGCAGCACCGCCCCCTCCATTGCCGCCCCGACCGCCAGCGCAGAAAGGGCCGCGACGACCATCAGCAGATCGATGTCCAGCACCCGGTCGCGGATCAGCTCCCTTGCAGCCCTGAGCGAGGCCGGCGCGCCGCCCGCCAGATAGGCCAGCGCGTAGCCCGTGACCTCCAGCCCCGGCAGGGCAAGGAACCAGCGCCCCAGCGCCGCCAGCAGCAGGCCCGTCAGCGTGGCGGCGGTGAAGATCAGATCCGCGTCGACCGTCAGCCGTTTCATGCCTGCCCCGGGGTGGTTCCGGGGACGAGACTAGGCGGTCGGCCGGGGGGCGACAAGGCGCTCAGATCGGCCGGTCGATCCCGTCATAGATCGCCTGCAGGGCGTCGATCCGCTGGCGATAGGCGTTGCGGATGCAGGGGATGTCGGTGCCACAGGCCATGCGCCCTTGCAGCCATTCATGCTGCGCGTCCTGCATGGCGCCGCGCATACCCATGCCGAAAAGGCCGCTCAACAGGCGGAACATGGTTGCCATCTCGACATCCATGTCGTTGAGGTCGCGGGTCTGGCAGATCACCCGCTCGTTGGGGCTGAGCGTGGGCAGCGTGCAATCGTAGCTGGCGGCGCCCGCGGGCAGCGGCAGGGCCAGCAGAAGGGCGACGGAGAGGGCAGGTCGCATGGAACCTCCGGTTTGCGTCGGGTGGGCTGGACCCGTTCTACCCCCGCGCCTGGCCTGCCGCCTAGCTGTTTCGCGGGCTTCTGCGCCAAGCGCGCGCCCGCACTTATCCCCAGCTATTTCGGGAAATCCCGGCGCCATGTCGCTTGTCCACAGGAAATTTCCTTTACAGGCATGGTCTTTTCTCCCACCATATCTAGTATCGAAGGCGACAAAGATCGCCGCAATTTGCCAAAGTCCGCAGCCATAGTGGGCGTGGCGTCTGTTGAGGCTAAGCAGGAAAGACCGGGATATGCCCCTGTCCGAGCACGACCTCCTGACGGATGAGATTCATCCGATCGACATCGTTGAAACCCTCGCCGAACACCATGCCTGGGAATTCGACCGGGTGGGCGATGACCAGATCGCCATGGCGGTCGAGGGCCAGTGGCGCAGCTATTCGCTGACCCTCGCCTGGTCGGCCCCGGACGAGACGCTGCGGCTGATCTGCACCTTCGAGATGGAGCCGCCCTCGGCCCGGATGCCCGAGTTGCACGAGATTCTCAACCTGGCCAATGACATGGTCTGGTCGGGCGGCTTCAGCTATTGGGCGCAGCAGGGTCTGATGGTCTGGCGCTACGGCCTCCTGCTCAGCGGCGGCCAGATCGCCGCCAGCGAGCAGGTCGACCAGATGATCCGCACCGCCGTCGCCGCCTGCGAGCGGTTCTACCCGGCCTTTCAGCTGGTCGCCTGGGCCGACCGGGCGCCCGAAGAGGCGCTGAAACTGGCGATCACCCAGGCCTACGGCCGCGCCTGACGGGGACGCTCGAACGGCAGATCGGCGCGCTCGCGTTCGCTCATCCGGGCGATGTCGGGGTGGCTCAACGGGTCGCGCCACCAGCGGGCGCAGTCTTTCACGGCTTTCCAGAGCATCGGAACCTCCTGGGGTTTGGTTTATCGTGCCTCAAAGCGCAGCGCCTGAAAATTGACGAATCGAGGTCTGGGGTTTAGAAAACCTTCATGCGCAACCTCAACCTCCTGCCCTTGTCGGCCCTGCGTGTGATCGAGGCCGCGGGCCGCCTCGGCAGCCTGACCGCGGCGGCCGCGGAGTTGGGCGTGACGCCCGGCGCCCTCAGCCAGCGACTGCGCAAGGCCGAGGAGGCGCTGGCGCGGCCGCTTTTCCACCGCCAGCCCGAGGGCCTGATCCCGACCGAGGCGCTGGCCGATATCCTGCCGCGCCTGACGCAGCACATGGCCGGGCTCGACGCCGCCGCCGGCGCGCTGAGGGGCGGTGAGCCCGGGGTGTTGGTCCTGTCCGTCGCCCCGGTCTTTGCCTCGCGCTGGCTGATCTGGCGACTGCACCGCTTCGCCGAACGTCACCCCGAGGTTACCCTCAGGCTGGAGCCGACGGTCGCCCTGGTGGACCTCGACGCCTCGGGCGTCGATGCGGCGATCCGGGTGGGGCGCGACGCGGGGACCGGCGTTCAGGCGCTGAAACTGATGGAGCGGCGGTTCTTCCCGGTCTGCGCGCCCGCATTGGCGGCTGAAATCCGCAGCACCGACGACCTCTACCGCCACCCCGTCATCCGCGGGCGCGAGGATCTGGCCGATTGGGCGACCTGGCTTGCGGCCGAGGGACGCGGGACCGAAGGGCTGCAACCGGGCCCCGCTTATGGCGATGCGGCGCTCTGCCTCGATGCGGCGATGACCGGGCAGGGGCTTTTCATGGGATGGGAGGCGGTCGCGGGCGACGCCGTGCTCAGGGGCACGCTGGCCGCGCCCCTGCCGCGCCGGGTGCCCAGCGGTCAGGCCTTCTGGTTCGTGACCTCGGCCCTTTCGGCCCGCAAACCGGCGGTCCGGGCCTTCCGCGACTGGTTGGTCGCCGAAATCGCCGCGGCCGAGGCCGATTGGTCCGCGCTCTGAGGGCTTTTCCCGGTCGTCCCGCGCGGCTAGGCTGCGCCCGAACGATGGGGGTTTTCATGGACATGAACGATATTGCCGCGCGTGGGCTGGTCCTGCTGGGTTGCGGCAAGATGGGCTCGGCGCTGCTGGAGGGCTGGCTGAACCAGGGATTGCCGGCCACCTCGGTGCATGTGCTGGAACCGCGGCCGTCCGACTGGCTGGTGGCCACGGGCGTGCACCTGAATGGCGCGCTTCCGTCCGCGCCCGCCGTGGCCTTGCTGGCGGTCAAGCCGCAGATGATGGGCGAGGCGTTGCCGGCCCTGCGCGCGCTGGGCGGGGGCGGCACGCTTTTCGTTTCGATCGCCGCCGGGACCTCGCTGGCGTCGCTGGAGGCGGCGCTGGGCACGGGCACGCCGGTGGTGCGCGTGATGCCCAACACCCCGGCCGCCGTGGGGCGCGGGATCTCGGCGCTGATCGGCAATCCGCTGGTCTCGCCCGCCGAGTTGGCGCTGGCCGAAAGCCTGATGGCCGCGGTCGGCCAGACGGTGATGCTGGAACACGAGGGTCAGATGGACGCGGTGACGGCGGTGTCGGGTTCGGGCCCGGCCTATGTCTTCCACCTGATCGAGGCGCTGGCCGCCGCGGGCGAGGCCGAGGGACTGCCCCCGGCGATGGCGATGCAGCTGGCGCGCGCGACGGTCTGCGGCGCGGGCGAACTGGCGCGGCAATCGCCGGAAAGTGCCGCGCAACTCCGCATCAACGTCACCTCGCCCGGCGGGACAACGGCGGCGGCGCTGGGCGTGCTGATGGCCGAGGATGCGGGCTTTCCGCCCCTGCTGCGGCGGGCTGTCAAGGCGGCCGCCGACCGCTCGCGGGAGTTGGGCCGATGATCGACTTCGCCGATTTCGAAAAGGTCGATATCCGTGTCGGCACCGTGATCGCCGTCGACGACTTCCCTGAGGCGCGCAAACCCGCGTGGAAGCTGACTGTCGATTTCGGGCCGGAGGTAGGCGTCAAACGCTCCTCGGCGCAGATCACCGTCCATTACGGCAAGGAGGATCTGCTGGGCCGTCAGGTGCTGGGCGTGGTGAATTTCCCGCCCCGCCAGATCGGCAAGTTCATGTCCGAGGTGCTGGTGCTCGGCCTTTATGACGCGGGCGGCGCTGTGGTGGTAATCGGGCCCGAGCGCGCGGTCCCCAATGGGGCGAGGATGTGTTGATGAAGCTCTTCGTTTCGCGGCCCCTGCCGGTGGCGGTGATGGCGGCGGCGCATGCGGCTTTCGAGGTGACGATGCGCCCCTCGAACGCGCCATTGTCGCACGACGAGATGGTGGCCGCGCTGAGTGACTACGACGTGGTGCTGCCGACCCTCGGCGACCGCTTTCAGGCGGCCGTCTTCGCCGCCGTGCCCGCGCCCCGCGCGAAGCTGCTGGCGAATTTCGGCGTCGGCTATAACCACATCGACGTGGCGGCGGCCAGGGCGGCGGGGCTTGCCGTGACCAACACGCCGGGCGCGGTGACCGATGCCACGGCCGACATTGCCCTGACGCTGATGCTGATGAGCGCACGGCGGGCGGGCGAGGGCGAGCGGCTGGTGCGCTCCGGCCGTTGGGAGGGTTGGCACCCGACGCAGATGCTGGGCCTGCACCTGTCGGGCAAGCGGCTGGGCGTCATCGGTATGGGGCGGATCGGCCAGGCCATCGCCCGGCGCGCGATGCACGGGTTCGGCATGAAGGTTGCCTATTTCACCCGTACGCCCAAGGACTTGCCCGATCTGCCGGGGGCCGAGGCCGTGCCCTCGCTGACCGCGCTGATGGGGCAATCGGATGTGGTGGTCGTGGCCTTGCCCGCCACCCCCGCCACGCATCACCTGATCGGGGCCGAGGCACTGGCGGCGATGCAGCCGCATGCGCATCTGGTCAACATCGCGCGCGGCGACATCGTCGACGAGGCGGCGCTGATCGCGGCGCTTCAGGCGGGGCGGATCGCCGGGGCGGGGCTCGATGTCTATGAATTCGAGCCTGCGGTGCCCGAGGCCCTGCGCGCGATGGAGAATGTCGTGCTGCTGCCGCATCTGGGCACCGCCGCGCTGGAGGTCCGGACCGAGATGGGGCTGATGGCTGTGGCCAATGCCGTCGCCTTCAAAGAGGGGAGGGCGCTGCCCAATGCCGTCTGAAACCGGATCACGGCTGAAACAACTGGGCCTTGCCCTGCTCAATGCGACGCTGATGCTGGTGGCGCTGGTCCTCTTGCTGGCGGTGGTGCTGGTCTGGCAGTTGCGGGGCCTCGCCGATGACGTCCGCACCGGGCTGCGCACCGATCTGGCGGCGATGCAGGGCGAGCTGCAGGCGGCCCGGACCGAGGCGCGCGAGGCGCTGGCGGCGCTGGACGACCCGGCGCGCGAGGGGGCTGCGCGCGAGGATCTGCGGGCGCTGGTCACGCGGCTGGAGGCGCTGGACCCGGCCGCCGCCGCGCCCGACGCATCGGGGGAGGACGCGTCGCTGCTTCACCGGCTGGCGCTGGCAATTATCGCCGTCGCGGCGCAGGGCCTCGCCGGGCAGCTCCCGGCGCGCTAGGGCGCGACATTCGACCCACTGGTTTTCTCCGCGGCGCAGCCTATCCTGAGAGGACAGGAGGCGCCTGCCATGACCATGATGCCCGACCCCGAGCCCGGACTGCCAAAGTTGGTGAAGCTCTATCTGCGGCAGGTGGCGGTGGGCTTTGCCCTGTCGGGGATCTTTGTCGGGCTGCTGCTGGGCTTCAACGTCGCCAATCTGCGCGGGCTGATGCTGGCGACGCAGGGCGGCTACATCGCTGCCTTCATGCTGTTCTTCTTCAACGGGCTGGTCTTTGCCGGGGTACAATTCGCCATCACCGTCATGCGGATGGCCGACAAGGACGACCAGGGCCCCAAGGGCGGCCACCGCCAGCGCGTCGCCCATGGTCAACCGGCGCCCATCCGGGTGGCGGCAGGCCGCTGACGAAGGGGAAGGGTGGCGGGCCCGCAGCGACCGTATCGGGCTGTGTTTTCCCGAGAGCCTGACGAATCAGGTGGGCGCCAGATACCGGGACCAGGATCCCGGCAGAGCCAGCCCCCTCGGAAATGCTTATCGGCCACTGGAAAAGTGCCGTCCTCGAGAAGAGCAGAACCCGCCGCTGACCAATGTAGGGGGGCGCCTTGCTTCCGGCAAGAGGCCATCACCACGGCGCGAGGGACGGCTCAGCGCCCGGCGACCTCCAGCCAGCCGCGCTTCTTGGCGGTGATCGCCAGCAGCTCCAGCGCCGCCGCCAGACCCATCAGCCAGTGCCAGCCGGGGGCGATGCCGTCGCTGCCCGCGGGCAGATTGTGCAGGCCCAGTTCGATCAGATAGAGGATCACCAGCCCGCCGAAGATCGACGTATGTTCCCGACGGATCACCGTCTTCAGCGAGAAGGGCATCCCCGGCGCCCGCCAGCCGTGAAGGCGCGGCAAGAAAGCGGGCGTCTCGGCCGCCCAGTCGCGATAGGGCTGGCCGAATTTCTCGACCAGGAAACTTTCCTCGGCGGCGATGATCCGCTCGTAATAGAGGATCAGCGTGAGGCTCAGCACCGCCACGAACCACAAATGCTGGGTGAACAGCGCCGCCCCCAGATACATCAGGCAATTGCCCAGATAGAGCGGGTTGCGGGTCTGCGAATAAAGCCCGCCTGTGTTCAGGACCGTCGCCACCTGGCCCACCGATGTGTTGCGGCCCGAGGTGCCCCTGGGGACGAAGCCCACGGTGGCAATGCGGATCGCCTCGCCCAGGATGACCATCAGGACCGCCAGAACCTCGAAGGTCTCGCCGACCGCCTCGCCCCATTGCGCCTCGATCGTCTCGCCGTCCCAGACGGTCCAGAGGAACAGCGGCAGGAACACGAGAAGCGCATAACTGCGCCAGCGGAACAGGACGTGGCCGGCGGCCACCATGCGATCAGACAGCATCGGAAAACGTCTCCCCTTGACGATTCAGCCTCTGCACCCGCGTCGAACCTGCGTCAACGGACATAAGCGCGCAGGCGGGCCGATTGGGCCGTTCTCCCCCTGCGGTTTGAGGCTTGGAAAGTCAGTGTTCATGATTTATTCTCGTCTCCATGCCCGATGATCTGCTGATGCCCGGCCAAAGGATCGCGCGCGGCGTGTGCCGTCTGCTGCGTAGCCACGATTTCGCCTGCCTCGACGAGGTGGTGCCGAAACCGGGCCTGCGCGTCGATGTCATGGCGCTGGGACCGAAGGGCGAGATCTGGGTGGTGGAGTGCAAATCCTGCCGTGCCGATTTCACCTCGGACCGCAAATGGCAGGGCTATCTGGACTGGTGCGACCGTTTCTTCTGGGCGGTGCCGCCGGACTTCCCGGTCGAGATCCTGCCCGATGGCGCCGGGCTGATCCTGGCCGACGATTACGGCGGCGAGATCCTGAGCCAGGGGCCCGAGACACCGCTGGCCGGGGCGCGGCGCAAGGCGGTGACGCTGAAATTCGCGCGGCTGGCGGCGCTCAGGCAGCAGGGGCTGCGCGACCCGGGCCTCTAGTACGGCGAACGCCCCGCGGCCGGGCCGGGGGCGTTGCAAGGGTTTGGCCGAGAAGGCTTATTCGGCAGGTGCCGCTTCGGGCGAGACGCTGACCAGATAGGCCCACATATCCTCGGCGCCCGAGGCCAGGCGATAGCTCATCGGCGAACGAACGCTGTTGTCGCCCAGATGCGCGCGCAGGAAGCCGGTGGGATCGGCGACATATTCCGCGAACAATTCCTCGGTCCAGACCTCGCCCCCTTCCGAGGCCGCAAGCTGGTGCAGCCCGTCCGAATAGCGGAAGCCCTCGACCGAGGCGGGCGCGCGGCCCGGCAGGCCGTAGAGGTTCGGCCCGGTACGGCCGCCGCGCTGGATGACGGTGCCGTCGTCGGCGACGATGGCATGGCACGAGCGGCAGTTGCGCCACATGCCTTCGCCCGCGGCGGCATCGCCCTCGGCGTGGACCGCACCGGCGCCCAGCGACAGAACAGCGGCGGCGGACAGGGTAAGGATCTTCATCATGGGGACACAGACTCCGGCTGTGCGGGGCGTCCCTGCCCCGCAGGTGGCTTTCCTGTCCTCTATAGGCCCCGGGCGGCGGGCGGGTCTAGGGATTGCAGCGAAATGTCACAGGCGCCTCACGCCTTGAGGCGATAGCCGCGGCTGAGCCAGATCCAGGACAGCAGCTCCAGCGCCAGCGCCGCCGCGCCGGTCACCGCCAGCCCCAGCCAGGGCGAGCTGTCCGAGGTTCCGAGATAGGCAAAGCGCGCCCCGTCGATCAGATAGAAGAACGGGTTGGCATGGCTTGCCGCCGCCATGGCGGGCGGCATGGCCTCGACCGAATAGAAGGTGCCCGACAGGAACGACAGCGGCGTCACCACGAAATTGGTGATCGCAGCGATCTGGTCGAACTTGTTGGCCAAGATCCCGGCCACGATCCCCAGCGCGCCCAGCAGTGCCCCCGCCACCACGGTGATGGCCAGCAGCCAGAGGGGATGCGCAGGCCAGAGCCCCAGCACCAGCCCCACCGCCAGCACCATGACCACGGCGACCAGCAGGCCCCGGGCGATGCCGCCCGCCAGATAGCCGGCCAGCAGCTCGACCGGCGAGAGGGGCGGCATCAGCGTGTCGACGATCGACCCCATGACCTTGGAGCCGACGATCGAGGACGAGGTATTGGCGAATGCGTTCTGGATCACCGACATCATCAGGATGCCGGGCACCAGGAAATGCAGGAAGGGCACGCCCATCACCGGGGGTCGCCCGCTCATCGCCAGCGAGAAGACGCCCAGGAACAGCGCCGCCGTCACCAGGGGCGCCGCCACGGTCTGCTGCCAGACGGCCAGGAAGCGGCGGATCTCGCGCAGGGCCAGCGTCCAGGTGCCCAGCGTGTTGAACCGTCCGAACCGGCGTGCGCCCATGGCGCGAAGCGCGGTGATGCGCTGGGCGGCGTTGGTGGCGCCCGCGTCGGGCGGGGTGACGGCATGGGTCATGGGCTTCTCCTTCTGGGCCTGTCTCGGGGCCGGGTATTTGGGCCCGGTATTGGGGGCCGGAAGCGGGGGCAGGCCTTGCCCTCGGCTGCGCCTCCTTGTATCTCACCCGCTCGCAGATAGAATAGGGACGATCGACGGCCAGTCCCGCGGTGCCATCTGGCGCCGCCCGGGCCGTCTTCACTCTTGCGGAGCGTCACGGATGTCCTGGACCGACGAGCGGGTCGAATTGCTCAAGAAGATGTGGGCCGAAGGTAAGTCGGCCTCGCAGATCGCCAAGGAGCTGGGCTCGGTGACGCGCAATGCCGTGATCGGCAAGGTGCACCGGCTGGGCCTGTCGAGCCGCGGTGGCGATGGCGAGGGGGCGGCAAGCCCCGTCACCGCCGCCCCCACGGGCAGCGCTGCGCCGGCCGAGGTCGCGCCCTCTCCTGAGCCGGCAGCGCCTGCCGCGGCTGCGGCCCCGGCCGTTGAACCCGAGCCCGAGGATGACGCGCTCGAGGCGCCCGAGCCCACGGCGCCCCGCGTCGCCGCGGCCGCGCCGGCCGCCCAGCAGGGGGGCGTCGTCGCGCCGCTGGTGCCGGGCCGCCGTCCCATCGTGCCCGCGGGCCAGCCCCTGCCGCCGCAGCCCTCGGCCAATGAAATCTCGCCCGAGGCGCTGGCCACGGTGCGCGAGGTCGAGAAGACCGCGCGCAAGCTCAGCCTGATGGAACTGACCGAACGGACCTGCAAATGGCCGATCGGCGACCCGGCGACGGATGAATTCTGGTTCTGCGGCCTGCCTTCGGTGGCCGGTAAACCCTATTGCGAGGCGCATGTCTCGGTGGCGTTCCAGCCGATGCAGGCCCGCCGCGACCGTCGCCGCTGAGGCCTGTCCGTTGCCGCGGCCTCAGGGCCGCGGCCGCGCTGCCGACCCTCTGTTAACCGACTGTGGGCACATAGGCATCGGCCACCGGCGAGGACATCGCCACTACCGCATGCGAGCGCCCGACCTGACCCGCGGCCTTCAGCTCGGTCATGAAATCCTCGAGCGCGGCCAGCGACTCGACCCGAACCTTCAGCAGATAGCGCCATTCGCCCGTCACATGGTGGCATTCGATGACCCGCGGGTCCTGGCCGGCCTGCGCGTGCAGCTTGGCCTCGTCGCCGGTTTCGGCGAGCGTGGCCCAGACAAAGGCCAGGATCGACCGGTTCAGCGCATCGGGATCCACCTCGACCGTGAAGCGGCGGATCACGCCGCGCGCCACCAGCCGCCGGATCCGCTCGTTCACCGCCGAGGGGGAGAGGCCCACATGGGCGCCGATATCCGCCAGCGCGCGCCGGGCATCGGCCGCGAGAAGTCGAAGAATGGTCTCGTCAATAGAATTCATCATCACCGGAAAACCCGAAGTTCCTAGGGTTATCGCGCGATTTTTGCAATTTGCAAGCGTCCTGAAGGCTTAGCCCTCGGATTGTCGGCTGCTCTTGCCCTCCGCCCGTCGAGGCGCTATGCCAGCGACACCTGGCGGGTATGGTGTAGTGGTAGCGCCTCAGCCTTCCAAGCTGATGGGGCGGGTTCGATTCCCGCTACCCGCTCCAGGTTGTTCCCGGGTCATGGCGCGACGCGGCCGGTTCCCCGGAACGCCGGTCTGCGAGTCCACCTCGGCCGGCATCGCCGTGAACGCTTTCTTAACCATATTGGCCCGAAGCTGGTGTTCCTGAAACTCCGCTTGAAATGTTCCCCTTTTGTGCGCATATTGGCGAGAACAAGAATGGAACAAACGCGACATTGCCGCCCGCTACGGGCTATGGGATAAGGGGTCTGAACATGGCAACGGCGAGCCTTCTCGACATGCAGGACAAACGCGCACAGGACAAGCAGAAGGCGCTCGACTCGGCGCTGGCGCAGATCGAACGGCAGTTCGGCAAGGGTTCGATCATGCGGCTGGGAAAGGACAACCCCGTGGCCGAGATCGAGGCGACCTCGACCGGCTCGCTTGGCCTCGACATCGCGCTGGGCATCGGCGGCCTGCCCAAGGGCCGGATCATCGAGGTCTATGGCCCGGAAAGCTCGGGCAAGACGACGCTGACGCTGCATGTGATCGCGGAAGAACAGAAAAAGGGCGGCACCTGCGCCTTTGTCGACGCCGAACACGCGCTCGACCCGCAATACGCCAAGAAACTGGGCGTCAACCTCGACGACCTGCTGATCTCGCAGCCCGACACCGGCGAACAGGCGCTGGAGATCGTCGACATGCTGGTCCGTTCGGGCGCCGTCTCGGTGGTGGTGGTCGATTCGGTCGCTGCCCTGACGCCCAAGTCGGAGCTTGAGGGCGATATGGGCGACAGTTCGGTCGGCGTGCATGCCCGGCTGATGAGCCAGGCGATGCGCAAGCTGACCGGCTCGATCGCGCGGTCGAACTGCATGGTGATCTTCATCAACCAGATCCGCATGAAGATCGGCGTCATGTTCGGCTCGCCCGAGACGACGACGGGCGGCAATGCGCTGAAATTCTACGCTTCCGTGCGCCTCGACATCCGCCGCATCGGCTCGATCAAGGACCGGGACGAGGTTGTGGGCAACCAGACCCGCGTGAAAGTGGTGAAGAACAAAGTCGCGCCTCCCTTCAAGCAGGTCGAATTCGACATCATGTACGGCGACGGGATCTCGAAGACCGGCGAACTTCTGGACATCGGCGTCAAGGCCGGCGTCGTGGAGAAATCGGGCTCGTGGTATTCGTACGGCGACGAACGGATCGGGCAGGGGCGCGAGAATGCCAAGGCCTTCCTCAAGTCCAACCCCCAGGTCGCCTATGAGATCGAGGACAAGATTCGTGCGGCGAATGGCCTCGATTTCCACATGAGCGAGGAAGACGGCGCGGTGCTCGACGAGTGACGGACAAGGCGCAGGTCACGGCCGAAGCACTCGCCGCGGCCCTGCCGCATGTCCTGGCCGCGCCGAAAGACGGCGCGGCGGTCGAGGGGCTCTGCCTGCGCCCCGCCTATAATGAACGCCGCTTCGTCGATCGGATCACCGTGACCCGCGCCGGCGGCATTCCTGGCGAGCGCTGGTCCACCGCCCCTTGGCTGCGCCTGCCCGATGGCAGCCCGCATCCCGGCATCCAGGTCTCGATCCTGCCGCGTCGGGTGCTGGATCTGGTCTGGCGCGACCGCGAGGGCACGACGCATCCGGGCGACACTTTCGTCGCCGATCTCGACACCAGCGAGGCCAACCTGCCGGCCGGCAGCCTGCTCGCCGTCGGCAAGGCCGTGCTGCGCGTCTCCGAGGTCTTCAACGATGCCTGCGTGAAGTGGAAGGTCCGCTACGGCGCCGCCGCCAAGGACTGGATCACCGCCCCCGGCCACCCGCCGCTGCGCCTGCGTGGCCTGTTGTGCAGCGTGGAACAGGACGGCGAGATCGCCAATGGGGATCTGATTCATGTCCTTCGGTGAGGGCACGGCGCTCAGGGACGTCTTCGTGGCGGAATGGAGCGGTATGTGGTCAGGCGCGCAAATTGGGGCCCCTGCACCGCGACCGCCGCCGTCTCGAACCTATCGGGAATATCCCGCCAGCGGAGGCTGAGGCCAATTTCTACGCAGCTCTGGAAAGACCAGATATGGCAGCGTAACTAAGATCAATTAGCCTCCGGAAAACCCGGAGCGGTTCAACGCCTATCAGGGATCAATCTTGAAGGCCGATTGAAGCGGTCGCAAGTCTTGAAGCCTGTTTCAATCGTTATCGCGCGTTTGACGTCTTGAAACTCGCGGCTGCTGGCCGGGCGATTGGGCCAGGTGCCGACCCCCGACTGCGAAACGTCCAGAGCATCGCGAAGTCAGGTGACGGGCCAGCTGGGGTCTTGCGTGACGATGAAGGCCTACCTCATTCCGCCGCGTGTTAGGGAAGCTGATATTTTTCGCTGATGTCACGCTTCGTCCGCAATTAAGCGACCTCATCCTCAACGCCGCTGTCCCGGCCAAGTCGTTCCGAACCTGCCCCTTCGCGGGAAACGTCGTGGCGGGCGCTGTGGCCCGTTTCAGCGCGCAGCGCTGCCGAGTGTTCTTCGCGGCATTTGGGTCTCGTGCGGCCTGAACCACCGAGGCATCCCAATTTGTCGCCGGCTTGATGACCGCTATCTTGAGCGGACAGCGGATTCTCTCTCGGGATGATTGTTCTCCAAGTCTTTAGTCATGATCTTATTGTCGTTGGCACGGAACCGGCAGCAGCCCAAGAGGGCCGCGTTACCCCCTCGGCCAGCAATCGGGCTTCGGCGATCAGGGCGATCAGTACCTCGATATGGCGGGTTGCGCGCCAGGGATTGCCGATCTCCTGCGGGGGGCGGGTGCGCATCGCCTCATGCTGGCTCTCCAGATCCATCAGCAGGCGCAGGGTGGCGACCCCCGGAGCAGGCGTTGCGGGCAGACGCAGGATGCGCCGCAGGTCGGTCTCGCGCTGGTAATCGACCGTGCCGTAGCGCGCGGTTCGCAGCATCAGCCGGGGACGGGTCAGGGCCGTCAGCTCGGCCAGGGCGTTCAACAGCGAATCGGCGTGGGGGCTGCTCATCGGGACGATCCTTTCACGATAACACCACAAGGATGCCATCATGATGACACAATCTATGCGGGTGTTGCGCGCCGCCCTTTTCCCACCGTTCGCAAGCTTCAAGCGTCCTTACGCTTTGCTAACCATTATCGACCGGGTGATCGGGTTAAGAATCCGGTAACGGATGCACGCATAGGTTGATCCAATTAACCATACGGCAACCTGTATTTTCCGGGATTTCGGGTCTGCCACACCGGAACCCGGCGCGTGCCGTGGGTGTGGCAAGGCCAAAGGGGGTTCGATGACCGCCAATCTCTCGCCGCTCGACCAGCTGCCCGACTGGGTGCCCTCGGCCGTGCGGCTCTATCTTACCCATACCGAGGGCGGCCTGTCTCTGCGCGAGATCGCGCGGGCCGAGGGGGTGCATGCCTCGACCGTGCTCCGCCAGGTCCGCCGCTTCGAGAACCGGCGCGACGACCCGCTGGTCGACGGGGCGCTGGGGCGGCTCAAGGGGGTTGAAGAGGGGCCGGGCACCGCCACCGGCGACAGCGCGCTCGATGCCGAGGCAAGGCGCGTGCTGCCGCGGCTGGCCGAGGAAGGGGCGCTGATGGCGGTGGCGCCGGACATGGACCGCGCGGTGATCCTGCGCGAAGGGGCCGAGGGCACGGTGCGGCTGGCGGTCCTGGACCGGCTGGTCGCCGAGGCTTTCGCGCTTCAGGACTGGATCGTCTGTGTGCAATCGGGGCGGGTGCTGCGCTATGTGATCACACAAGCCGGGCGCCTGGCCCTGCGGCGGCTGAGGGGCGAGGAGGGGCCTGCGCCCGCGCCGCGCAGTTTCGACGAGGAGGATACCCGCCGCACCCGTCCGGTGACGGTGGAAAGCCCGATCACCGCGTTGGCCCGGCGCCGCGACCGCGAGGGCAAGCCCTTCCTTACGCCGGATCTGGTGGCCGCGGCCGAGCGGCTGCGCGAGGATTTCGAAGCCGCGCAGACCGGCGCCCCAGTAACCCAGGATTGGGACCGTTTCCTCAGCGGTCCGATCCGCGGCACGGGAGCGGGAAAGGGGGCGTTGCCGGGAAAGGGGGCGTTGGGCGCCCGCGACAGGGTGATCGCCGCGCTTGACGATCTGGGGCCGGGGCTGGCGGACATGGCCCTGCGCTGTTGCTGCTACATGGAGGGGCTGGAAACGGCCGAGCGGCGCTTGGGCTGGTCGGCGCGCTCGGGCAAGATCGTGCTGCGCATCGCGTTGTTGCGGTTGAAACGGCACTACGAGTCCCAGGGCGAAACCGGGAAGATGATGGGGTGAGCGGCGCCCCGGCGCCTGCGCCGGGGGAAAGCGATCCGCTGAATCGTTTTCAGTCGCGAACGCCCGAGGCGCCAGCCGAGGGCAGGGTTCTTCCGCTTCGGGGCCGCCCCAAATGCCAGACCTTAAGCCCAATTCTCCGATTGTCGGATTTCTGATATTCTACTTCCGACATTCCGGCAGAAACCCGCCGGAATGTCGAAAAAGTGCAATCAGTCAGAAACTCACCCCACCGGCACCAACTTGGCCAGCGCCGTGACCTTGCCCGCTGCGGCGCCGGAGGCCAGGGCCTCGCACGCCAAGGCCACGCCCTCCTTCAGATCCGACACCCGGTCGGCGACCATCAGCGCCGCCGCCGCGTTCAGCAGCACCGCATCGCGATAGGCCGCGCGGCCGCCGCCCGAAAGGACGGCCTTCAGTTCGGCCGCGTTCTCGGCCGGATCGCCGCCCAGCAGATCCTCGAAGGGATGAACCGGCAGGCCCGCATCCTCGGGGTGAACCGTGAAATCGCGCAGCCGGCCGCCCTCCAGCGCCACGACCTGCGACGGCGCGGCGATCGACAACTCGTCGGTCCCGTCTCCGCCATGCACCAGCCAGGCCTTTTCCGACCCCAGCGCCAGCAGCACCTCGGCCATCGGCCGCACCAGATCCACCGAGAAGGTGCCGGTCAGCTGCCGTTTCACCCCGGCCGGATTGGTCAGCGGGCCCAGGATGTTGAAGATGGTCCGCGTGCCGAGTTCCGCCCGGACCGGCCCGACATGACGCATCGCCGGGTGATGCATCGGCGCCATCATGAAGCCGAGGCCCACCTCGGCCAGCGCGCGCTCGACCTCGGCCGGGCCGACCATGACGTTGATCCCCAGCGCCCCCAGCGCATCCGCCGCGCCCGATTTGGACGACAGGTTGCGGTTGCCGTGCTTGGCCACCGGCACGCCTGCGCCCGCCACGACGAAGGCCGTCGCGGTCGAGATGTTCAGCGTGCCCTTGCCGTCGCCGCCGGTGCCGACGATGTCCATCGCCCCGGCCGGTGCCGCCACCCGGACGCAGCGCGCGCGCATCACCGCGGCGGCGGCGGCGTATTCGTCCACCGTCTCGCCGCGGGTGCGCAGGGTCATCAGAAAGCCGCCCATCTGCGCCGGCGTCGCATCGCCGGCGAAGAGGATCGAGAAGGCCTCCTCGGCCTCGGCCCGGGTCAGCGGGCGTTCAACGGCCTGGGCGATCAGGGATTTGAAGCGGCTCATGCCGCCACCTGCGCGCGGTCGAGGAAATTCTTCAGCATGGCGTGGCCGTGTTCCGAGGCGATGCTCTCAGGGTGGAATTGCACGCCCTCGATGGGCAGGGCGCGGTGGCGCAGCCCCATGATCATGCCCCCCTCCAGCCAGGCGGTGACCTCGAGGCTCTCGGGCAGCGTCTCGTGCTCGACGATCAACGAATGATAGCGCGTAGCCTTCAGGGGCGAGGGCAGGCCGGCGAAAACCCCGCTTGCCGCATGCCGGATCTCGCCCATCTTGCCGTGCACGATCTCGCCCGCCCGCACCACGCGTCCGCCGAAAGCCTGACCGATGGTCTGATGGCCCAGGCAGACGCCCAGCAGCGGTGTTCCGGTTTCCGCGGCGGCGGCGACCAGCGGCAGGCAGATCCCGGCCGCATCAGGGTCGCAGGGGCCGGGGCTGAGGACGATGGCCGACGGGTTCAGCGCCATGGCCTGCTGCACGTCGAGGGCATCGTTGCGCCTGACCACCACCTCGGCGCCGAGTTCACCGAAATAATGCACGAGGTTGTAGGTGAAGCTGTCGTAATTGTCGATCAGGAGCAGCATGACAGGGCATCCGAATGGGTCGGCCGCGGGCCGGGGCAGGGGCCCTCTTCATGCACGCGCGTTTCGGCCGGGGTCAAGCCCGGCGCGCCTTGCGCGGGGGTGCAACCGTCTGGCGGACGCGGTATAACCATAAAAAAATGCGGAGCGACGAGGGGCAGATGGGCGGGTTCGTCAAGGGGATCGGGGTGGGGCTGGCCAGTTTCGCGCTGGGATTCGTGGTGCTGTCGGTGGCGGTGCCGGTCGATCCCGGCCCGGCGCCGACCCCGGGGGCCGAGCCGGTCGATCTGGTCGCCGCCGCGCCCGGCACAGCCCCGGCACCGACGGCGCCGGTGGCCGCCACCCCCGCGCCCGGGGCCGAGCTGCCCGCGGCCTCTGCCGCCCTGCCGCCGCCGCCCGCGACCCCGGCGATGCCCGCGCCTTCGGGTCACGAGGCGCCGTGGCGGATGCAGGCCCTGACGGCGATGCCGGCCGGCGCCAGCCCGCCGTCCGCGCCCCCGGCCGACACGCCGAGCGATGCCAACGCGACACTCTCCCCGCTGGCCTCGGTCACGACGCCTCCCGCGCCAACCGCTCCGGCGATGCCTGGCGCGGACGGGGTGTCGGCGACCACGCTGGCGGCCCCGGCCGAGATGGTGGTCGCCCCCAGCGCCTCGCCCGCGCCCCCGGCCGATACGCCGAGCGATGCCAACGCGCCACTCTCCCCGCTGGCCTCGGTCACGACGCCTCCCGCGCCAACCGCTCCGGCGATGCCCGGCGCGGACGGGGTGTCGGCGACCACGCTGGCGGCCCCGGCCGAGATGGTGGTCGCCCCCAACGCCTCGCCCGTGCCCCCGGCCGATACGCCAAGCGATGCCAACGCCACGCTCTCGGCTCTGGCGCCGGTCACGACGCCCCCGGCGCCCGGCGCCCCCGTGCTTCCCGGGCCTGACCGCACGGTGGCCCCCGCGATGACCGCGCCGCAGGTGCCTGCGGCCGAGGCCGGGGTGCCGGTCCCGCCCCCCGCCGATACCCCCAGCGGCAGCGATGCGCTGGCCCGGATCGCGCCGGTTGCCGCGACCGCCTTGCCGTCGGACGAGCCCTTGCTGACCCCGGCCCGACCGGAGCCTGAGGCGGCAGCGCCGGAAGCGGCCGCCGTGACGCCCGTGCCAGAGGCCGCGCCGCCCGCCGTGGCCGAGGAGGAAGCGCTCGCCCTCGTTCCGCCGGTTGCCGAACCCCCGGCCCCGCAGGAACCCGCGGGCCCGGGCCAGCCGGCACCGGTTGTCGCCGAGGCTCTGCCCCGGGGCGAACCGCTTCTGCCCGGCGTGGCACCTGAGCGGCCCCCGGTCTCGACCCTGCCCGGACAGGTGGCGGGGGTGATCATCGGCCGGGGCAGCCTGGGCGACGATTCCGCAATCCGCCGCGGCGGCTCGCAGATGGTGGGTCGCTTGCCGACCCTGGGCGAGACCGCGGCCGAGGCCCCCGCAGCCGACGCGCCCGCGGGCAGTGACGCGCGCCCGGCCGTCGAACGCTTCGCCGCCGAGGCCGCGCTCGGTGCCGATCAGGTGCCGCTGGGCGTGGTGCTGATCGACGACCCGGCGGCCGAGACGGCGATTCTGGCCCTGCCGGTGCCGGTCACCGTCGCGCTCGACCCCTATGATCCCGAAGCGCCGCGCCGCGCGGGTGCCTACCGCGCCGCGGGGCACGAAATCGCGCTGCAGGCGATGCGGGTGCCGCAACTGGCCACGCCCTCGGACCTTGCCACGTTGATCGACGGCTGGCGCCGCGCTTTCCCCGAGGCGATGGCGGTGATCGACGTGCCGGTGAACGGGCTCGGCGCCAATCCGGCGCTGGCGCGCAATGTCGCCGCCGCGCTCGCGCCCGAGGGCTACGGCGCCATCGCGCTCAGGGACGGGCTCGACGCCTTCCTGCAGGCCTCGCGCGGGGCGGGGCTCAGGGCCGCCTCGGTCTACCGGGTGATCGAAAGCGACGATCAGAGCGAGTTCACCATCCGCCGCCTGATCGACCGCGCCGCCTTCGAGGCCTTGCGCCAGCCACGCGTGGTGATCAGCGCCGCCGCCACCGACCGCGACACGATGCGCGAACTGACCGATTTCGCCGAAGGGGCGGGACGCGCCGGGGTGGGGCTGGCGCCGGTCTCGGCGGTCCTCAACAGGAACTGAGATGCACGACAGCGGCCTTTCCTTCATCTTCTTCGAAGTCTCGGCGCTGGTCATGCTGGCGGCGGCGTTGGGGTTGGCGGGGTTGCTGCTGCGCCAGCCGCTGGTCGTGTCCTTCATCGCCGCCGGGATCCTGGCCGGACCCGGCGCGCTCGGCCTCGTGCAATCGACCGAGATGATCGCAGTCCTGGGCCAGATCGCCGTGGCGGTGCTGCTGTTCCTGGTCGGCCTCAAGCTCGACGTGACGCTGGTCAGGAACCTGGGCGCCGTGGCGGTGGCCACCGGATTGGGGCAGGTGGGCTTCACCGCCGTGGTCGGGTTCCTCCTGTGCCTGGTAATGGGGATCGACCCGCTGTCCTCGGTCTATATCGCCGTGGCGCTGACCTTTTCCTCGACCATCATCATCGTCAAGCTGCTGTCCGACAAGCGCGAGATCGACTCTCTGCATGGCCAGATCGCGCTGGGCTTCCTGATCGTGCAGGATATTTTCGTGATCCTCGCCATGGTCGTCGTCTCGGCCCTGGGCTTCGGCGGCGGCGAGGGCGAGACGGGGGCGCGGGAGATCCTGCTGCTGGCCGGGGGCGCGCTGGCGCTGATGGCCTTCGTCTGGGTCTTCGTGCGCTGGATCGCCAATCCGCTGATGGGGCTGATCGCCCGCTCGCAGGAATTGCTGGTCATCTTCGCCGTCGGCTGGGCGGCCGGGCTGGCGGCGCTGGCCGATGTCATCGGGCTGGGGCAGGAGCTGGGCGGGCTGATGGCCGGGGTCTCGCTGGCCTCGACCCCCATTCGCGACGCGATCGGGGCGCGGCTGGCGCCGCTCAGGGATTTCCTGCTGCTCTTCTTCTTCATCGGCCTCGGCGCCGGGCTGGACCTGTCGACGCTGGGCGCGCAGGTGGCGCCCGCCGCCGTGCTCTCGGTCTTCGTGTTGATCGGCAACCCGTTGATCGTGCTGGCGATCCTGGGCTTCATGGGCTACCGCAAGCGGACCGGCTTCCTGGCCGGGCTGACCGTGGCCCAGATCTCGGAATTCTCGCTGATCTTCATGGGAATGGGCATCGCGCTGGGCCATGTCGACGAGGGCGCCCTGGGTCTGGTCACGCTGGTCGGCCTCGTGACCATCGCGCTTTCGGTCTACATGATCACCTGGTCGCACAAGCTCTACGCCCTGTGCGAGCCCCTCCTCGGCCTCTTCGAACGCAGCGCGCCCTACCGCGAGAACGGCGACAGCGCACCGGCCGAGGGCGCGGGGCCGGATGTGGTGATTCTGGGCCTGGGGCGCTTCGGCTGCCGGATCGGACAGGGGTTGAAGGAACGCGGGCTGACCGTGCTGGGCGTCGATTTCGACCCCGAGGCGCTGAAGACCTGGCGCGCGCAGGGCCTGCCGGCGCAATTCGGCGATGCGACGGACCCGGAATTCGTCGCCCATCTGCCGCTGGCGACGGTCCGCGCCGTGATCTCGGCCGTGCCGCGCGGGCGGGGCAATGTCCTGAGCGAGGCCGATACGCAGCCCGCGCTGCTGCACGCGCTGAAGGCCGCGGGCTATCGCGGCGAGGTGGCGGTGACGGTGACGTCGGGGGCCGAGGCCGATGCCTTCCGGGATCTGGGCGCCACGCTGGTGCTGTCGCCCTTCGAGGATGCGGCCGAGCGGGCGGTGGAGAAGATCGCCGAGGCCTGTGCCTAGCGCTGGTGGCAAGACCCGGGGGTTTTCCACCCTCCCCCAGCCGCGCCACGGGCGCGGCGTTCTCGGCTGAAACGCGCCACTGGCGCGTTTCCGAGACGCCGATCACCCCCCCGGAGGATATTTTCGGCGCAAAGAAGGCGGCGTTCAGAGAGGGTTAACGCCTGACCTGCTTACATCGAGAAGCTGATGCCGCAGCCGCAGCTCGAGGCCGCGTTGGGGTTCTCGATCACGAAGCGTGCGCCGATCAGTTCCTCGGTGAAATCGATGACCGCATTCGACAGGAAGGGCAGCGACACCGGGTCGATGACCACCTGCTGGCCCTGGCCGGCCAGGACCAGATCCTCCGCCTCCGGCGCATCCAGCGTGATCTCATACTGAAAGCCCGAGCACCCACCGCCCGAGACGGCGACGCGCAGGACCTGCGGTTGTCCCGCATCCTCGGCGATCTCGGCAAGGCGGGTGAAGGCGCGGTCGGTGACACGAGGGGGCAGATTCATGGCGAAACGGCGTTTTCCTGCAAGGCTACGGCAGATATAAGAAGGGCAAAGGCGCACGACAAGCGCCGTGGCAGAACGGACAGCATGACCCAACCGGCACCCTTCGCCGCCGACCCCGCGCAATCGCGCGGGCGGCTGCACCCCGAGCGCATCTCGACCTTCCGCTCGCCCTTTCAGCGGGACCGGGACCGGATCATCCATTCCTCGGCCTTCCGGCGGCTGAAGCACAAGACGCAGGTCTTCATCGAGCATGAGGGCGATTATTACCGCACCCGCCTCACGCATTCCATCGAGGTGGCGCAGGTGGCGCGCACCCTCTCTGCCGCGCTGGGCCTGAACACCGATCTGGCCGAGGCCATCGCGCTGGCGCATGATCTGGGCCACACGCCCTTCGGCCATACGGGCGAGGATGCGATGGCGGCGCTGATGGAGCCTTACGGCGGCTTCGACCACAACGCCCAGGCGCTGCGGATCGTCACCATGCTGGAAAAGCACTACGCCGATTTCGACGGGCTGAACCTGACCTGGGAGACGCTGGAAGGCATCGCCAAGCACAACGGCCCGCTGGTCGGCGCCGATGGCGTGCCGCTCAAGGGTCCGCTGCCCGCGGCGCTGGTCGAATACAATGCCCAGCAGGACCTGTGGCTGCACACCTATGCCAGCGCCGAGGCGCAGGTCGCGGCTATCGCCGATGACGTGGCCTATAATCACCATGACCTGCATGACGGGCTGCGCTCGGGCCTCTTTACCGAAGAGGATCTGATGGAGCTGCCGATCACCGGCCCGGCTTTCGCCGAGGTCGACGCGCTCTATCCCGGCCTCGACCGGATGCGGCGGCGGCACGAGGCGCTTCGGCGCGTCTTCGGCGTGATGGTCGAGGATGTGATCTCGGTCGCCCGCACCCGCCTGCAGGCCGCCGAGCCCGAGAATGCCGATGCCGTGCGCTTCCTCGGCACAAGGATCATCCGCTTCTCGGATCGCCTCTTCCGCGAGTTGAAGGTGATCCGCCAGTTTCTCTTCACCCGCATGTATCGGGCCGAGCGGGTGGTCGCCATGCGGGCCGAGGTGACGGAAGTGGTGCGCGACCTCTTCGGGCTGTTCATGAACGACCCGTCGCTGCTGCCCGAAGAATGGCGGGGCGATGTGCGCCATACCGGGGACGAGGCGGCGCAGGCCCGCGTGGTCGCCGATTACGTCGCGGGCATGACCGACCGTTTCGCGCTGCAGGAACACGCGCGGCTTCTGGGCACCGATCCCGCGCGCTTTACCCGCTACATCGTCTCGGGCTGACAAAGGGCCGATTCTGCGGCGCGGCATCGGCGCTTGCCAATACTACGGACCAATACTATATGGGTCCGTATGAAAGGCGGCCCGATGTCCCAGGACGCGAAATCCCTGCTGGTGTTGATCAACGATGCGGCGCGCATGGTGCGGTCGGAATTCGGCCGCTCGGCCCGCGATCACAAGCTGACGCTCTTGCAATGGCGCACGCTCGGCATGCTGGCGCGGGGCGAGCCACTCACGCAATCGGCCATCGCCCAGCGGATCGAGGCCAGTCCGATGACCATGTCGGATATCGTCAACCGGCTGGAATCGCTGGGCTATGTCCTGCGCGAGGTCGATCCGGCCGACAGCCGCGCCAAGCTGGTGCGCCTCGCCCCCGCCGCCCTGCCCATCGTCGAGGAGATGCGCGCCATCGCCCAGGATCTGTCGAGCCGGATCTTCGCCGGTTTCTCGGAACCCGAGCGCGAGGCACTGGAGGTCCTGCTCGGCCGCCTGATCGCCAATCTCGAATCGCTCGCCGCCACGCATGACTGAGACCGCCATGAGTCCCAAGGATACCACCACCGCCTTTGACCCGACCGCCACGCAGGCCCCCGCCAAACCCAGGCGCCGCCGCCGGGTGCTGCTGCTGTCGGTGCCGCTGGTGCTAGCGCTGGCCGGGGGCTTCGTCTGGCTGAATGGCGGGCGCTACGAGAGCACCGACAACGCCTATGTCCGGCAGGCCATCCTGCCGGTCAGCGCCGATGTGGCGGGCCGCATCACCGAGGTGGCGGTGCAGGAAAACCAGCATGTCGCGGCGGGCGCCGTCCTCTTCCGGCTGGATGACGAACCCTACCGCATCGCGCTGGATCAGGCCGAGGCGGCGCTGGCCTCGGCGCGGCTGGCGGCTGAGCAGCAGCGCTCGGCCTGGGTCACGGCCGAGGGGCGGCTGGATGCGGCGCGGCAGGTGCTGGACCTGCGCGAGCGCGATTACCAGCGCCAGACCGAATTGTCCGACCGGGGCGTGATCACCCATGCGGCGCTGGACTCTGCCTCGCTGACCGTGCAGGCGGCGGAAAACGACGTGCGGCTGGCGGCGCTGGCGGTGACGCAGGCGGCCGCCGCGCTGGGCGGCGATCCGACGCGCGAGACGGATTCGCTGCCCTCGGTCCGCGCGGCGCTGTCGGCGCGCGAGGCGGCGCAAAGGGCGCTGGACCACACAATCATTACCGCGCCCGCCAGCGGTATCGTCAGCCAGACCGGAAGCCTCAACATCGGCCAATACGTCGCGACCGGCACGATGGTGGCGAGCCTGGTGGAATCCGACGCCTCGTGGATCGAGGCGAATTTCAAGGAAACCCAGATCGGCGCGCTGATCCCCGGCCAGCCCGTGACGGTCGAGATCGACGCCTATTCCGGCGCCGAAATGCACGGCGTGGTGGAGAGCATCGGCGCCGCCACGGGTTCGCAATTCTCGCTGATCCCGGCGCAGAACGCGACCGGCAACTGGGTCAAGGTCGTCCAGCGTGTCCCGGTCCGCATCCGGCTGGAGGGGGCGCCCGAGCAGGCGCTGCGCGGCGGGCTCAGCGCCAATGTTTCGGTCGATACCGGCAGTTCGCGGCTTGACCGCCTCGACCTTGGCCATTGGCAACGCTGGCTGCCATGACCGCGCTCTCGCGCCCGACGCTGGAGGTCAGTCATCGCGGCTGGCTGACGGCCTCGATCATGCTGGCGACGATCATGCAGGTGCTGGACACCACCATCGCCAACGTCGCCCTGCCGCATATGACGGCCAGCCTCGGCGCCAGCCAGGAAGAGATTACCTGGGTCCTGACGTCCTATATCGTGGCCTCGGCCATCGCCACGCCGATGACCGGCTGGCTGGTGGACCGGCTGGGCGCGCGGCTGCTGTTCATCGTCGCGATCGCCGGGTTCACCTTCTTTTCGCTTCTCTGCGGGATCGCCACCGGGCTGGAGGAGATGGTCCTCTTCCGCGTGATGCAGGGCGTCTTCGGCGCGGTCCTCAGCCCCCTGGCGCAATCCACCATCCTCGACATCAACCCGCGTGAGCGGATGGGTCAGGCCATGGCCGTCTATGGCGCAGGGATCATGCTGGGGCCGATTGTCGGCCCGACGCTGGGTGGCTGGCTGACCGAGGATTTCGGCTGGCGCTACGTCTTCCTCGTCAACTTGCCCATCGGCATTCTGGCGCTTCTCGGTGTCGCGGCCTTCATGCCGAAGACGCCGACGAAAACCCGCCGCTTCGACTTTTTCGGCTTCGCCATGCTGGCGCTGGCGGTCGGCGCGCTGCAGCTCATGCTGGACCGGGGGCAGGCGGTGGGATGGTTCCAGTCAGCCGAGATCTGGATCTACATCGGCCTCGCCATCAGCGGGCTCTGGGTCTTTGGCGTGCATTGCCTGACGGCGGAAGACCCGTTCATCGACTTCCGCATGTTCCGGGACCGCAATTTCGCAATGGGGATGCTGTTCATCTTCGTCATCGGCCTGACGCTGTTTTCCGGCCTCGCGCTGCTGCCGCCCTTGCTGCAATCGCTGCTGGGCTATCCGGTGATCACCACCGGCATCGTCATGGCCCCGCGCGGGGTGGGCACGATGATCTCCATGATCGTGGTCGGGCGCCTCATGGGCAAGGTCGATGCCCGGGCGCTGGTCCTGTTCGGGCTGGCGCTGACCATGCTCGCCTTCTGGATGATGACCGGCTTCGACACGCAGATGGATTCGGGACCGATCATCTGGTCGGGGCTGTTGCAGGGCTTCGGTCTGGGCTTTGTCTTCGTGCCCTTCTCGACGCTCACCTTCGCCACGCTGGCTACCAAATACCGCGGCGACGGAACCTCGATGTTCGCGCTGGTCAGGAACGTGGGTTCGGGCGTCGGCATCTCCATCGTGACCTCGGTCCTGGCCCGTATGGTCGCCACGAACCATGAGGAGATCGCCGGCCGCCTGACCGCCGATGCGCCGGCAGTCAGGGATCTGGTGCCCGGGCTTCTGGCCCATGACCAGGCGCTGGCGGCGCAGGTCGACGGTCTGGTGACGCAGCAAGCGGCGATGATCGCCTATATCGACAATTTCCACCTGATGCTGATCTTCACCGCGCTGGCCCTGCCCATCGTCTTCCTGCTGCGCACCAATACCGGCGCGGCGAAAGGGCCGGCGATGCCCGCCGGGGACCATTGAACCGCGCGCTCGGTTGACGTTTTCGTTTGCCGTGGTAGGGCAGGGGCCAGCAAAGGACGACGCGATGAACCTGTTCAACGACATTCGGGCGCTGGTGATTGATTGCCTCGGCGCCATGGCCGCCGAGGGCGTGCTGCCCGCCGGGCTGGAAACCGCCGCCGTGACCGTGGAGCCGCCCCGCGATGCGGCGCATGGCGACATGGCCACCAACGCCGCCATGGTGTTGGCGAAACCCGCGGGCCAACAGCCCCGCGCGATTGCCGAGGCGCTGGCTACCCGCCTCGCCGCCGATCCGCGCGTGGCCTCGGCCGAGGTCGCGGGCCCGGGGTTCCTGAACCTGCGGCTGGAACCGCAGGCCTGGCAGGGCGTCGTCGCCGCCGCGCTGACTGCGGGCAAGGATTTCGGCCGCACCGCCATCGGCGCGGCCGAGAAGATCAACGTCGAATTCGTCAGCGCCAACCCCACCGGCCCGATGCATGTCGGCCACACCCGGGGCGCGGTGGTGGGCGACGCCCTGTCCAACCTGCTTGCCTTCGCCGGCTGGGATGTGACGCGCGAATATTACATCAACGACGGCGGCGCGCAGGTCGATGTGCTGGCCCGCTCGGCCTATGAACGCTACCGCGAGGCGCATGGTCTCTCGCCCGAGATCGCCGAGGGGCTCTATCCCGGCGATTACCTGATCCCGGTGGGCGAGGCGCTGAAAGAGAAGTTCGGCGACCGCTTCCTCAACGCGCCCGAGGCCGACTGGCTGCCGGTGATCCGCGACTTCTCGACCGAGGCGATGATGGCCATGATCCGCGAGGATCTGGCGGCGCTGGGCGTCCGCATGGATGTCTATTCGTCCGAGAAATCGCTCTACGGCACCGGCCAGATCGAGGCCGCGATTGACGAACTCCGCGCCAAGGGCCTGATCTACGAGGGCGTGCTGGAACCGCCGAAGGGCAAGACGCCCGAGGATTGGGAACCGCGCGAACAGACCCTGTTCCGCTCGACCGCGCATGGCGATGACGTTGACCGTCCGGTGAAGAAATCGGATGGTTCCTGGACCTATTTCGCCCCCGATATCGCCTATCATTACAACAAGGTACGCCGCGGCTTCGACCAGCTGATCGACATTTTCGGGGCCGACCACGGCGGCTATGTCAAGCGGATGAAGGCGGCGGTCTCGGCGCTGTCCGAGGGGCGCGTGCCGCTCGACATCAAGCTCATCCAGCTGGTCAAGCTCTACAAGAACGGCGAGCCCTTCAAGATGTCGAAGCGGGCGGGGACCTTCGTCACGCTGCGCGATGTGGTGGAGATGGTCGGCGCCGATGTGACCCGCTTCGTCATGCTGACCCGCAAGAACGACGCGGCCTTGGATTTCGACTTCGACAAGGTGTTGGAGCAATCGCGCGACAACCCGGTCTGGTATGTGCAATACGCCCATGCCCGCATTGCCTCGGTCCTGCGCAAGGCGGGGGCGACGCTCGACGTGTCCGACGCCGCGCTGGCCACGGCCGACCTGGGCAAGCTGGACCATCCGGCGGAACTGGCGCTGATCCGCAAGCTGGCCGATTGGCCGCGTCAGGTGGAAATCGCCGCCCGCGCGCACGAGCCGCACCGGGTCGCCGGGTTTCTGACCGAACTCGCCGCCGACCTGCATGGCCATTGGAACAAGGGCAATGACGAGACCTCGCTGCGGTTCGTGCAGGACGATCCGGCCACAACGGCGGCCAAAATCGCCCTTGCCCGTTCCGTGGGCGTTGTTATTTCCGCGGGTCTTGCTATCCTTGGCGTCACTCCCGTCGAGGAAATGCGCTGAACACAGGCCGGCGCACGGCGGGCTGCCCTGAAAACGGGCTGGTGAAGGACGTGGGCCAAGACCGGGACTAACCCGGCGGGTTTGTGAGGCGAGCATGGCACAAGGCTATTACGAGGGGTATCAACCCCCCCATTCCGGGCGGATTCCGTCCCCGACCTCGGCCAGCGGCGCGATGCCGGCGGCGATGCGCGTCGGCAGGCTGGTCAATTTCGCCGGGGCCGTGATGTCGGTCGCGCTGGTCGCGGGCGTCGGCATCTGGTCCTACCGTCTCATGGTGCGCGACGTGACCGGCGTGCCGGTGATCCGGGCGCTGGCCGGTCCGATCCGCGTCTCGCCCGAGGATCCGGGCGGCCGGCAAGCCGCCTATCAGGGCCTCGCCGTCAATACCGTCGCAGCCCAGGGTGGCGCGGCCGGTGCCGCCCAGACCATCGCGCTGGCACCCGGCGCCCAGCCCCTGACGGATGAGGACCGCGCCACCGCCGCGCTCGCCGCGCGCAGCCAGCAGGCCGCCATCGCGCCCCCCGCGGCGATCGCCGCGCCCACCGAGACCGCCTTCGCCTCCGGCGAAGCGCTGCCCGTGGGCGTGTCCGTGGCCGAGGATACGGCCGATCTGCAGATCCTGCCCGCCAGCACCCCCGGCATTGCCCGCTCGCCCATCCCGCGGCGCCGCGGCGCCACCCGTGTCGCGCAGGCGCCCGCCTCGGCCCCGCCAGCGCCGACGCAGGTGGCGGCCCAGGTCGGCGCCCCGATCCCCGGCGGCGCCGATCCGCAGGCCGAGCAATTGCTGGCCGAACTGGTCACCCGGCTGGGTGCGCCCCGCGTCACCGACATCGACCCGGCCTCGCTGACCCCCGGCACGCGGCTGGTGCAGCTCGGCGTCTATGACGACGAAAGCGCCGCCCGCAACGCTTGGGAGACGATCACCGCCCGCTTCCCCTCGTTCCTGGAGAATCGCGGCCGCATCGTCGAACCGGCGACCTCGGGCGGGCGGGTCTTCTACCGGCTGCGCGCGGCGGGCTTTGCCGACGAACCCGAGGCCCGGCGCTTCTGCACCATGCTCCTGGCCGAGAATGTCGACTGCATCCCCACGCTGATCCGTTGAACCGATGACCGGCGCGACCATCCTCGGATGCTCCGGGCCGGTGCTGACCGAGAGCGAGCGGGCGTTTTTCCGCGACGCCGATCCCTGGGGCTTCATCCTCTTCCGCCGCAACGTGGAAAGCGTGGCGCAACTTCAGACCCTGACCGGCAGCCTGCGCGAAGCGGTGGGCTGGCAGGCCCCCGTCTTCGTCGATCAGGAGGGCGGCACCGTGCAGCGCCTGCGGCCGCCGCTGGCGCGGGACTGGCCAGACGCCAGCCTGCCGCAGGGCGGGCCGACCGGGGTCTATCTGCGCCACCGGGTGATGGCCGCCGAACTGATGGCCTGCGGCATCGACGGCAATTGCGCCCCGGTGATCGACGTGGCGGGGCCGGATACCCATCCCTTCCTGCAACGCCGCATCTGGTCGCGTGACCCGTTCGACGTGGCGACGCTGGCCATGGCCGCGGCCGAGGGGCTGATGAAAGGCGGTGTGCTGCCGGTGATCAAGCACCTGCCGGGCCACGGCGCGGCCAATGCCGACACCCACCACGACCTCGCCCGCTGCCGGCTGAGCCTCGCCCAGCTCAACGCCGCCGATTTCCTGCCGGTCCGGGCGCTGGCGCATCTGCCGCTCGGCATGACCTCGCATGTGGTCTACGAGGCGCTCGACCCCGAGACCCCCGCCACCCTATCCCCCACCGTCATCAGCTATCTGCGGGCCGAGCTGGGCTTCGACGGGCTCCTGATGACCGACGATCTGAACATGAACGCACTGCCCGGCACGCTGGCCAGCCGTGCCGCGGGGGCGATCAGGGCGGGCTGCGATCTGGTGCTGCATTGCTCGGGCGAGATGGCCGAGATGGTCGCGGTTGTCGCCGCCTCCGGTCCGCTGACCGCGACCGCGCGGGCCGAGGCGGCGCTGGCCTGCCGCCGCCCGCCCGCGCCGATTGACATTGACGCCGCCACCGCCGAATTTGAACGCCTCAGTCAAGAAGGGGCGTGAATGGAAGCCGGGGCAGAGCAGGGCGATATCGCTGCCCGGCTCGAGGATGAGGCGCTGATTGTCGATGTCGACGGCTATGAAGGGCCGCTCGACCTGCTGCTGACACTCTCGCGCCGCCAGAAGGTCGATTTGCGCCGCATCTCGGTTCTGCAACTGGCCGAACAATATCTGACCTTTGTCGAGGCCGCGCGGGCGCTGCGCATCGAACTGGCGGCGGATTATCTGGTGATGGCCGCTTGGCTCGCCTTCCTGAAATCCCGCCTGCTGCTGCCCCCCGACCCGACCGAGGAAGGCCCCTCGGCCGAAGACCTCGCCGCCCACCTCGCCTTCCAGCTGGAACGGCTGGAGGCGATGCGCGAGGCGGCCGGGCGGCTGATGGGCCGCGACCGGCTGGGGCGCGACTTCTTCGCCCGCGGCGCGCCCGAGACGCAGGCGATCGAGAAACGCACCCAGCATACGGCGACGCTGCTGGAACTGATCCAGGCCTATGCCAGACTGCGCACCAAGGACGAATTCCGCCCCTATGCCTTTGACCGCACGGATATCTACCCGCTGGAGACCGCGCTGGAACGGCTACGCGGCATGATCGGCGAGGCGGTGCAATGGTCGGATCTGGCGGGCTTCCTGCCGCCCGGGTGGCGCGCGGCCGGGACGCGGCGGCGCTCGGCGCTGGCCTCGACCTTCGCTGCCTCGCTGGAACTGGCGAAACAGGGACGGCTGGATATTCAGCAGACGGAAACCTTCGCGCCGATCCGCCTGCGCCACCGGCAGGGCGAGGTCCGATGAACGACGAGACGGACAAGGGACCGGGCCTGTTCCCGGTGCCGCCGATGGGCGAACAGGAACGCATGATCGAGGCGGTGCTTTTCGCCTCGGCCGAGCCGGTGACCAGCGCGGAACTGGCCAAGCGCCTGCCCGAGGGCTGCGACGTGGCCGAGGCGCTGGTGCATCTGCGAAACCGCTACGCCGGGCGCGGCGTGCATCTGGTGCGGGTGGGCGACGGCTGGGCGATGCGGACGGCGGCGGACCTCGGCTGGCTGATGCGCACCGAACAGGTGGAAACCCGGCGCCTGAGCCGCGCCGCCATCGAGACGCTGGCGATCATCGCCTATCACCAGCCGGTAACCCGGGCTGAGATCGAAGAGATCCGCGGCGTGACCCTCTCGCGCGGGACCATCGACCAGTTGATGGAACTGGACTGGATCCGCTTCGGCCGCCGCCGCATGACCCCGGGGCGACCGCTGACCTTCGTGGTGACGGACGGATTCCTCGACCATTTCGGCCTGGAGACCCCGCGCGATCTGCCGGGGCTGAAGGAATTGCGCGAAGCGGGGCTCCTGGACAGCCGCGGCATGCCCGGCGCGCAAAGCCTGCCGGGCGAGGACGAGGACGAAGACCCCGGCCAGACCGAGCTCTTCGAGGACTGAACGGGGGAGGGGTTTCGCCCTCGGTGCCCGCGCCTTCGGCTCGAGCGCCTCGGGCGACCAGCGGCGCGGCGTGCCGCCGCGCCGAAGAAGGGGGGCCTTCTGCCCCCCTCTTGGCCTGTGGCCAATTCACCCCCCCGAGGATATTTCGGGCGCAAAGAAGGCGGTTTAACGCCCCCTTAATCTTCATCTTCGTTCTGCAAATATCCTCGGGGGTTTCTCAAGGGGGTGGAAAACCCCCTTGAGCGGGGGTGCGGGGGTGAGCGGCGTTTCGGAAACGCGCCAGTGGCGCGCCTCTCGCCGCGAACGCCGCGCCCGTGGCGCGGCCGGACCAGGCCCCCCGCCTGCTCCCGCCCTCAGCGGGCTTTCTCGGCCGCTTTCGCCGCATCCCAGAGCGCGTCCATCTCGGCCAGGTCGCTATCCTCGGGGCGGCGCCCCTGGGCGGCGAGGGCGGCTTCGATGGCGCGGAAGCGGCGGGTGAATTTGTCGTTCGCCGCCCGAAGCGCCGCCTCGGGGTCGATGTCGAGATGGCGCGCCAGATTGGCCATCACGAAGAGGAGGTCGCCGTACTCCTCGAACCGGTCCTCGGGCGCGGCCTCGGTCAGCTCGCGCGCTTCCTCGGCGATCTTGTCCACGACCTGCGCCACCTCCGGCCAGTCGAAGCCCACCCGCGCCGCGCGCTTCTGCAGCTTCACCGCCCGCGTCAGTCCCGGATGGCCCAGCGGCACGTCGTCCAGCACCCCGGTCTGGGCGCGCGCCGCCCGCTCGCGGGCCTTCCGCGCCTCCCAGGCCTCGGTCTGGGCCTCGGCGCTGGCGATCACCTCGGCGCCGAAGACATGGGGGTGGCGAGCGACCATCTTGTCGGCGATGCCGCGCAGTACGTCGTCGAGGGTGAAATGCCCCGCCTCCTCGGCCATCTGCGCGTGATAGACCGACTGGAACAGCAGATCGCCCAGTTCGCCCTTCAGCCCGTCCCAATCCTGCCGGGCGATGGCATCGGCGACCTCATAGGCCTCTTCGATCGTATAGGGGGCGATCGAGGCGAAATCCTGCTCCAGGTCCCAGGGGCAGCCGCTCTCGGGCGCGCGCAGACGGGCCATGATGCGGGCCAGGCGGGGCAGCCCGCCCTCGGGATCGTGGATCAGCGGATCGTCGGCCATTGAAACCCCTCGAAGAAGCGCGGATGCTGGGCCCCTCTATCCCTCAGCCTGCCCCCGGAGTCCACATGCCCGTCCTGAACCGCATCGCCGATTATGCGCCCCAGATGACCGAATGGCGCCGCCATCTGCACCAGCACCCCGAAACCCGCTTCGACTGCCACCAGACCGCCGCCTTCATCGCCGAACGGCTGCGCGATTTCGGCGTCGATGCGCTGCATGAGGGGATCGCGCAATCGGGGATCGTGGCGATCATCGAGGGGCAGGGGGAGGGGCCGACCATCGGGCTCCGCGCCGATATCGACGCGCTGCCGATCACCGAGGAGACGGGCGCGCCCCATGCCTCGACCGTGCCGGGCAAGATGCATGCCTGCGGCCATGACGGGCATACGACCATGCTGCTGGGCGCGGCGAAATACCTGGCCGAGACGCGGAATTTCGCCGGCCGGGTGGCGCTGATCTTCCAGCCGGCCGAGGAATGGGGCGGGGGCGCCGAGGTCATGGTGCAGGAGGGGATCCTGGAGCGCTTCGGCATCGGCCAGGTCTATGCGCTGCACAACGCGCCCGGCGTGGCGCTCGGCCGGTTCGAGGGGCGGGCGGGGCCGCTGATGGCCGCGGTCGACACGATGTATGTCACCGTGACCGGCCGCGGCGGCCATGGCGCGCATCCCGAAGAGACCATCGACCCGGTCGCCGCCATCGTGCAGATGGTGAGCGCGCTGCAGACCGTGGTCAGCCGCAACCGCCGGGGGACGGATGCGCTGATCGTCTCGGTCACCCAGATCCACACCGGCTCGGCCGACAACATCATCCCCGAGAGCGGCTGGTTCTGCGCCACGATCCGCAGCTATGACGCGTCGGTCCGGGACATGGCCGAGGCGCGTTGCAGGGCCATCGTCGAGGGCGTGGCGGCGGCGATGGGGGTCAGCGCCGAGATCGCCTATGACCGCGGCTATCCCGCGACCATCAACCCCGAGGCCGAGACCGCCTTCGCCCTTTCCGTCGCGGCTGAAGTGGGGGTCGAGGCGGGCGACTGCGAACCCAGCATGGGGGCCGAGGATTTCGCCTATATGCTGGAGAAACGCCCCGGCGCCTATCTGTTCCTGGGGCAGGGCGAGGGGGCCGGGCTGCATCACCCGAAATACGATTTCAACGATGCGGTGGCCCCGGTCGGCGCCAGCTTCTTTGCCCGGCTGGTCGAGCGGGCGCAGCCCCGGACCTGAGGGCGCAAGAAAAAAGGGGGGCGGCTGCCCCCCTTGCCAATCCTTGAAGGCCAGGCGCTCAGAGCGCGGCCATCACCTCGTCCGAGGCTTCGAAATTGGCGGTGACGTTCTGCACGTCATCGTCGTCTTCCAGCATGTCGATCAGCTTCATCAGCTTCTGCATGCCGTCGAGGTCCAGCTCGGTCGTGGTCTGCGGCTTCCAGACGATCTTGGTCGAGTCCGATTCGCCGAGCGCGGCTTCCAGCGCCGAGGAGACTTCGCCAATATCCTCGAAGGCGCACCAGATCACATGGCCGTCCTCGCTGCTTTCGACGTCATCGGCGCCGGCCTCGATGGCCGCTTCCATCACCGCATCGGCGTCGCCGACCGAGGCCGGGTAGATGATCTGCCCCATGCGGTCGAACATGAAGCCGACCGAGCCCGTCTCGCCCAGATTGCCGCCGTATTTGGTGAAGATCGAGCGCACGTTCGAGGCGGTGCGGTTGCGGTTGTCGGTCATCGTCTCGACGATCACCGCCACGCCGCCCGGGCCATAGCCTTCGTAACGGATTTCTTCATAGGTGTCTGCATCGCCGCCGATCGCCTTCTTGATCGCGCGTTCGATGTTGTCCTTGGGCATGGACTGCGATTTGGCTTCCTTGATCGCCAGGCGCAGGCGCGGGTTCTTGTCGGGGTCGGGGTCGCCCATCTTGGCGGCGACGGTGATTTCCTTCGAGAACTTCGAGAACAGCTTCGACCGGGCGGCGTCCTGCCGCCCCTTGCGATGCTGGATGTTGGCCCATTTGGAATGGCCTGCCATGATGCGCTCCGGGTCTTCGTGGTCGGGCAGGCTATAGTCCAGGCAGGGGCTGGCTGGCAAGGGCGGGCTGCAGGGCAGGGGTCACGGGCAACGCCGGCCACGGGGGGCCGGCGTGCTGCAAGAAAGGGGGGCGGCGCGGCTCAGGCGTGAAGCGGCATCGCCCGGTGATGATGCGCCAGCGCGGGCGCGCGCGGGGCCGCCTTGCGCGCCGGTTGCGGCACGGGGGCGCCCAGCGGTTCGACGCTGGGCAGAACGTCCAGCTTCTCGCGCAGGAACTCGCGGTCGTAATGCCAGGGCACCTCGATCAACGGCACGCCGGCCTGACGCAGCGCCTGGCGCTTGGGCGTCTCGTTACGGGCCTGTTCGGCGCGTTCGTCGGCCATGTGCCCGGCGTCGCGCAGCGGCAGGTATTCCAGCGCGCAGAAGGGTTGGAAACGGGCGTCGACCAGCAGGAAATCGACGCGCTCCCTCTCCAGCCCGGCGCCGAAGCTGCCGTCCTCGGGGCGGAGGAATTCGGCCATCGACACTTGCGACAGCAGCCGGGCGCCGGGATAGATCTCCATCGCCACGCGTTCCAGGTCGAAATGCAGGTCGCATTCCGCCGGGTCGTGCAGCGGCCGGGCCAGGTAGCGGGTCGCGGCCGGTTCTGCGGCCGGGGTCTCGATCAACGCCCTCGCCTTCGCCATGGCGAAAGCGACGAGCGCCAGGCCGGAGCACGCCAGGGCAATGCCTGTTCCGTCCGGCAGAATGTCGACGAAGGCCAGGGCGGCGTCGGCGACTCGGGGGGTGAGCGTTTGCATAATGGTAAGCATTTTGCAAATCTGCTCGCAAATTGCGGCAAGATTTTGACAACCTTAACGGGTGTTAGGGAAAATCGCGCATTAATCACGGTTGTCCCCGGGGGCGCGGCCGCCAGGAACGAATCCCGTCAGGGCAAACGAAAACGCCCCGGCCAAAGCCGGGGCGCTGCACATTCGTCAGAAAGACGCGGGGTCAGGCGGCGCGGGCGACCAGAACCTCGTCGACCTGCTTGGCGGCGCCCGCCTCGTCCAGGCCCGAAACGGCCGCGACTTCGCGGGTCAGACGTTCCAGTGCAGCCTCGTAGAGCTGACGCTCGGAATAGCTCTGCTCACGCTGGTCGTCGGTGCGGTGCAGGTCGCGCACCACCTCGGCGATGGCCAGCAGGTCACCCGAATTGATCTTCTGTTCATATTCCTGCGCGCGGCGCGACCACATGGCGCGCTTGACGCGGGCCTTGCCCTTGAGGGTCGCCAGCGCCTTCGCCACCACATCCGGGGTCGACAGCGAGCGCATGCCCACCGCGGTCGCCTTTTCGGTCGGAACGCGCAGGGTCATCTTGTCCTTTTCGAACGAGATGACGAAGAGTTCGAGCTGCATCCCGGCGATCTCACGCTCCTCGATGGACACGATCTGGCCGACGCCATGCGCCGGATAGACCACGAACTCGTTGGGGCGGAATTCGGCCTTGCGGGTTTTGCTCATGCTTCAGCTTCCTCGAGTTGAGCCCGGTCTTCCGGCGACAAAAACCCCACGGGAAACAGCGTTTCCCGGTGGATCAGATTGTGGAGCCGAAAAAAAACATCGCACAGGCGAGCAGCACTGCGGATGCCGGGCAGATCATTGTTGTAGCAATCTTGTAACACAAATTACGGCCGAATCAAAGCCCGGAATCAAGCCGACGCTGCACGGCAGCGTGACCTGATAGCGCCAACGGCGCAGGCCCTTGCCCCGGGCGCGGGGTGCCGTGGCGTCAGCTGCCCTCGCCGGGATTCTCCGAGAAATACTTGGTCAGCTTGTCCGGCTCGCCATCGCGCTCCGACGCCCCGGGCAGGGGCTCGCGGCGTTGGGTGATGACCGGCCAGAGCTCGGCGTATTTGCGGTTCAGCTCGACCCAGCTTTCCAGACCCGGCTCGGTATCGGGGCGGATCGCGTCCGCCGGGCATTCCGGCTCGCAGACGCCGCAATCGATGCATTCGTCGGGGTGGATGACCAGGAAGTTCTCGCCCTCATAGAAGCAGTCGACCGGGCAGACCTCGACACAATCGGTGTATTTGCAGGCAATGCAGTTGTCGATCACGACATAGGTCATGGCGGGTCTCGCTGTAGCTTCCGCAGGGTGGTGACGGGTCTTCCGGGGGCGGACTTAACCCCCTTCGCCGGATCAATCAAGCCGACACGAGGCGCTTGGCGCCGCAACGCGTCAATGCGCCCCGCCCCCGCCCCTGAGCGCGTCATAGGCGCGGCGGTCCCGGCCCGTGGGGCGGCCGCCGGCTTCGGGCTGCGGCTGGCCGGCTTCGGGCGCCGGCCGGGCCGGGGTCAGATCGTCGTAAAGCGCCTGTGCCTCGGTGGCCGGGCCGCGCCGGGTGCCGGGGGCCAGCACCCTGACCACCCGCACCTCGCGCGCCTGCACGAAGGTCAACACATCCCCGGGCCGGACCGGCTGCGAGGGTTTCGCCACCGGCTGCCCGTTCAGCCGCATCGGACCGGCACAAGCCGCCGCCGCCAGGCTGCGCGACTTGAAGAAGCGCGCGTGCCAGAGCCATTTGTCCAGACGGATCGGCCCCCCGCCATGAGGCGAAGGGCCGCTGTCCTGGTCCCGCTCAGGGGCCGTCACTGCTTGTCCTTCAGCCCCATCAGCGCCGCGGCGAAGGGGTTGTCGGGGTCGATGCGGTCGCGCTTCTTCTCGGGGCCCGAGGTGAAGCTGCGGGGCTGCTGGCCCTTGCCGCCGCGATCGTCGCGCTTGCCATGGGGCTTGCCGCCCTTCGGCCGGTCGCCACGCTCGGGCCGCTCGCCCTGACCACCGCCCTTGCGGTCGTCGCGGCGCGGACGATCGCCCCGCGGCGCGCCGCCCTCGCGGGCCTCACGCGGAGGGCGCTCGCCTTGCGGACGGTCGCTTTGCGGCCGGTCGCCCTGGACCCGCTCGCCCTGCGGCGCGCCATCGCGGCGGGGGCCGCCGCCCCGGCGCTGCCCCTCGGGGCGCGCATGGCGGGGACGGGGGGACCAGCGGAAGGTATAGAAGACTTCCATTTCCTCGGCCGGGGCCGCAGGTTCTGCCGTCGGGCTCGCCTCGTCGGCGCCTTCGGAGGCGGGCGCCTCGTCCTCAGGCAGGATATGGGCGTGTTCGGCCTCGTCCTGCGCCTTGGCGGCGATATCCTCGGCCTTGGCCTCCAGCGAGGCCGCGGCGGGACGCGCCTTGACGCGCTCGCCCTTCTCGGCGCCGTAGCCCAGCCCCTGCATCAGGTCGGCGAATTGCTCCAGCGTCATGCCGGTGATCGACAGCATCTCGGGCGCGGCCTCGAAGCCGGCGCGGGCATCGCGGGTCCTGAGCAGATCCGCCAGCCGTTCCAGCATGTCGATGCGGATCGCCCGCGCGCCCGCCGGGCGATAGCCCGACAGCGTGTAATGCTGCATCGGCACATCGGCGATGTTGGGGATCGTCACCAGCCCGGGCGGCGGGCTTTCGGGGAAAGTGTCCAGCCCCTGCGCCAGCGACCACAGCACCAGCCGCAGACGCGTCGGCGCGGGTTTCAGCAGCGCCGGCAGGAAGATGGTGAACTGGCCGAAGCGCACGCCGTGCTTGCGCAGCGCGCCGCGGGCCTCCTGATCCAGCGCCTTCACCTCGTCGGCCACGCCCTCGCGCGGAAGGACGCCCAGCGATTCGACCAGACGGAAGGCGAAACCCCGGGCGAGGCCGGTCAGCGTCTCGTCGCGCTGCAGGTTGGTCAGCGGCTCGAAGAGCGCGGCCACCTTGCGGTCGATGAAATGCTGCAGGCGGCGGCGCACCTTCTCGGCCACGTCGGGCCCGGCCTCGTCATCGACGAAGGCCTGCACCTGTGGGCGCATCGGGTCCGAGCCGGGGATCAGCTTGCCCACCGCCTCGGAGCCCCACATCAGGCCGCCCTGCTCGGTGAAATCCATCTCGGTATCGGGGGCGTTGTAGAAGCGGTCGGCGCGCAGGTTGAACGCGGGCGCCAGCGCCGCCACCGCGGCCTGCCGCAGGGTTTTCGCCTCGTCCGGGGTGGCAGTCTTGTCCTGCCGGAAGCGGAACCCTTCCAGACGGCCCAGGAGTTCCCCGTCCACCGTCACTTCGCCCTTGTCATTCACCTCGGCCACAAGGCTCTCCTTCTGTTTCAACCGGCGCAGCAGAACGCTGGTGCGCCGGTCGACAAATGCTGCGGTCAGACGCTCGTGCAGGGCATCCGACAGCCGGTCTTCTACAGCGCGCGTTTCGCCGCGCCAATGGCTTTCATCATCCACCCAGCCCGCCCTTTGTGCAACGTAGGTCCAGGTGCGGATAAAGGCCAGTCGGCGGGAAAGCGTATCGATGTCGCCCTCGGTCCGGTCGATGCGCTTGATCGCCGTCGCCAGCCACTCGGTCGGGATACGCCCCCCATCGTGAAGAAAGCCGTAAAGGCGCGACAGGAGCGTCGTGTGCTCGGTCTGGCTGATGCCGCGGAAATCGGGGATCCGGCAGACATCCCACAAAAGCCGCACGTCCCGCGAATCCCGCAGCCGCGTGCGCACCTCGGGCTCGGCCGAGAGCGCCTTCAGCGCCACCAGATCGTCCGCCTCGCGTACCCGGGTCAGCCATTCGTCGCGCGTGGGCTTCTCCAGCGAGTCGATCAGCCGCTCGGCCGTGCCGAATTCCAGCCGCGCGTTGCGCCATTGCAGCTTGCGCACGGGCAGGAATTGATGGTTCTCGATCGCCTCGACCACCTCGGGCGCCAGCGGCCGCGCCTCGCCCGTCACGCCGAAACTGCCCTCGGCCGTGTGTCGCCCGGCGCGTCCGGCGATCTGCGCCAACTCGTCGGGGTTCAGCATCCGCATCCGCCGCCCGTCGAACTTGGACGTGCCTGCAAAGGCCACATGCCGAATGTCGAGGTTCAGCCCCATGCCGATGGCATCGGTCGCCACCAGGTAATCCACATCGCCGTTCTGATAGAGCGCCACCTGCGCGTTGCGGGTGCGCGGCGACAGGGCGCCCATGACAATGGCGCAGCCGCCCTTCTGGCGGCGGATCAGCTCGGCGATGGCATAGACGTTTTCCACGCTGAAGGCGACGATGGCCGAGCGCGCGGGCATCCGGGCGATCTTTTTCGATCCGGCGTAGGACAGGACCGACAACCGCTCGCGCCGCACGAATTGCACGCCGGGCACCAGCGCGGCAATCGCCTGCCGCATTGTATCCGAGCCCAGGAACAAGGTCTCGTGCAGCCCCCGGGCATGCAGCAGCCGGTCGGTGAAGACATGGCCGCGGTCGGGATCGGCGCAGAGCTGGATCTCGTCGATGGCGATGAAATCGGCGCCGATCTCCAGCGGCATCGCCTCGGTCGTGCAGACCCAGTACTGGGTCCGTTCGGGCACGATCCGCTCCTCGCCCGTGACCAGCGCCACCACCGAAGGCCCGCGCAAGGCGACGATCCGGTCGTAGACCTCGCGCGCCAGCAGCCGCAACGGCAGGCCGATGACGCCGGTGCGATGGCCCAGCATCCGCTCGATGGCGTAATGGGTCTTGCCCGTGTTGGTGGGGCCAAGGACCGCCGTGACGCGGCTTTTGCTGTTCATCTGCTCGCCTGCCGCGCGATCGTGCGCTTACCGACCGGACCTAAAGCGCCTGCCCGGCCGAGGCAAGCTCAAGCCGCGCGACCGAGTCGATGACCTGCTGCTGATGCGGATGGATCGCCAGCGACGCGCGATAGGCCGCCAGCGCTTCCTCGGGTCGGTCGAGTTGTTCCAGGATGATCCCCAGGCCCGCCAAGGCCCCGAAATGGCGCGGGTTCAGCCGCAGGACCTGCTCGATGTCCGACAGCGACTGCCCCAGCCGGTTGGCCAGGAAATAGGCCGTGGCGCGGCCGTTCCAGGCCTCGGCGAAATCGGGCGCATAATCGAGGACCGCGCTGAACTGGTCTATGGCCTCGGCCGCCTGCCCGGCCTGAAGCGCCGCCTCGCCGCGCTGGAACAGGTAATCGACCGTGGCCGAGCCCGATTGCCCCCAGGCGTTGAGAATCTGCCGCTCGATCCGCATCCAGCGGTCCTGCGCCGGGTCGGCCAACTGGTCGAGCAACAGCCCGACATCGGCCTCCTGCGCCTGCGCGGGAAGGGGAAGGACCGCCGGGCCGAGGCAAAGTGACGCGAACGTCAATGTTGCCGCCACGACAGGATTGAGGAACGCACGGGCCTGCTTCATACTGCCCAGCATAGCGCGTGCCGGGCGAAAGGCGAGAGGGCCGGATGCAGGGCGCGCGCGTGTCTTCATCACGATCAGGACAATACCATGAGCGACATCATCCAGAAGGCGGTCGACGTGCTGGCCGCCCGCGTGCCCAGCTTCGACGGCTCGGCGAAATTCGTCATCGAGGGCGAGGGCGCCATCGTCCTCGACAACGCGGGTGTGCGCGCCGGCGACGAGGACACCGATGTCACGCTGACCGCCTCGGCCGAGACGTTCCAGGGCCTGATCGAGGGCGATGTGAACCCGACGATGGCCTTCATGCAGGGCAAGCTGAAGATCGACGGTTCGATGGGGCAGGCGATGAAACTCGCCTCGGTCCTCGGCTAAGGCCTTGGCCGGACAGGCCCCCGCCCCGCTGGCCGAGTGCGGCGCGCCCGAGGGCGGGCGTGCTGTCTGGCTGCGGGCTGCGGATGGCGTGCGGTTCCGGGTCGGTTACTGGCCCGGCGAGCGTCTGGCGCTGGTTCTGCCCGGGCGCACCGAAGTCATCGAGAAATACGGGCTGGTCGTGCGCGATCTGGCCGCCGCCGGCTGGGGCGCGCTGGTGGTCGACTGGCGGGGGCAGGGGCTGGCCGACCGGGCGCTGGCCGATCCCCTGCGCGGCCATGTCGGCGATTTCGCCGAATTTCAGCGCGACCTCGACGCGGTGCTGGATTTCGCACAGGCGCAGGCGCCGGGCCCGATGCCCTGGCTCGCGCATTCCATGGGCGGCTGCATCGCCCTGCGCGGTCTGACGCGGGGCCTGCCCTGCAAGGCCGTGGCCTTCAGCGCGCCGATGCTGGGCCTGGCGCAGGAGCCGGGGAAGCTGAGGGCGCTGGGCTGGCTCGCGGCGCTGGCCCGGCCGTTCCGCGCGGACCGGGGCTATGCGCCGACCACCGGCGCGGGTTTCGGCCTGCCGTCGATGGCGTTCGAGGGCAACAACCTGACCACCGACCCGGCGCAATTCGAGCGGATGAAGGCGCAAATCCTGGGCGATCCCCGGCTCTCGCTCGGCGGCCCCTCGCTGCGCTGGATGGCGGCCGCGCTGGCCGAGATCGCGGCGCTGGCGGCGCTGCCTTCGCCCGAGGTGCCCGCCCTCTTCGGCCTGGGCGGGGCCGAGGGGATCGTTTCCCCCGCCGCGGTCCGGGATCGCGCGGCGCGCTGGCCGGGGGCGGAACTGGCGGAATACCCGGGCGCGCGGCACGAGCTGCTGATGGAACGGCCCGAGGTGCGCGAGGATTTCCTGGCCCGCGTGTCGGCGCTGTTTTCCCGGTGACGAGGGAAGCGGGGGGCCAGCCCACACGACTCCCGGCCGCGCCACGGGCGCGGCGTTCGCGGCTGAAACGCGCCACTGGCGCGTTTCCGAGACGCCGCTCACCCCCCGCCAAAGGGGGTTTTCCACCCCCTTTGGGAACCCCCGAGGATATTTCCAGAACGAAGATGAACGCGGGTGGGTCGCTGAACGCGAGGTTAATGCGCTTCTCTATCGCGTTGGAATCATTGAACCCGCGTCGCTGTCCCACGCATGGGACAGCGGGTTTTTCCGGGAGAGCAAGCCTTGACCCCGCGGCCGATTGACCGCACCTAGGGGCGGTCAGCTGCGGAGGGATTGATGCAGAAACGTGTCCTGGGGTCCTCAGGGATCGAAGTGTCGGCCATCGGCTACGGCGCCATGTCGTTCTCGGATTTCTACGGGCCGACCAACGAGGCGGCCTCGCATGCGATCCTCGACCTGATGCGGGACGAGGGGGTGAACCACCTCGACACCTCGAACGTCTACGGCAACGGCCGCTCCGAGCAATGGATCGGCAGCTATCTGGCAAGGAACCCCGGCGCGCGGGCCGAGTTCGTGATCGCGACCAAGGCGGGGATCAGCCGCGACGCCCAGGGCGCCCGCAAGCTCGACAACGACCCGGCCTATCTGGAGGGTGAACTCGACAAGAGCCTCCAGCGGATGGGGGTGGATCACGTCGACCTCTTCTACGTCCACCGGCGCGAGGCGGACCGCCCGATCGAGGAGGTCGCCGAGACGCTGGAGCGCCTGCGCCGCTCGGGCAAGACCCGCGCGGTGGGGTTTTCCGAGATCGCGCCCTCGTCCCTGCGCCGCGCCGCCGCGGTCACGCAGATCGACGCCGTGCAGTCGGAATATTCGCTCGCCACCCGCTCGCCGGAACTGGGTCTGGTGCAGGCCTGCGCCGAACTTGGGGCCTCGCTGGTCGCCTTCTCGCCGGTCGGGCGCTCGATGCTGACCGACAACCCGATCCGGCCCGACCAGATCGGCGAGATCCCGTTCCTCAAGATCAATCCCCGCTTCGCCCCCGGCAATCACCAGGCGAATCTGGCGCTGACCGATGGCCTCAGGGCGCTGGCGGCCGAGATGGGCGAGCCCACGGCGGCGCTGGCCAATGCCTGGCTTCTGTCGCGCGGCGATCACATCCTGCCGATCCCCGGCACCCGCTCGGTCCAGCATTTCCGCGAATGCCTGCGCGGGGCGGCGATCACCCTGACCGAGGCCGATCTGGCGCGGATCGAGGGGATCCTGCCGGTCGGCTGGGCCCATGGCGACCGCTATGACGTGGTGCAATGGATCGGCCCGGAGCGCTATTGCTGACGGGCTTGCGCGACGTTTAACCCCTTGTTAACCGCGCATCTTTGTTCTGAAAATATCCTCAGGGGGTGAAGTCGCCCCCGGGGCGACGAGGGGGCAGAATGCCCCCTCTCTTCGTTCAGGCAGGCGCCGTCATCCGGTCCCTGAGCACCCGCCGCAGGATCTTGCCCGAGGCCGATTTCGGGATCGCCTCCACCACCTCCAGCCGGCGGATCTGCTTGTAATGGGCGATCTCGGGCGCGAGATGGGCCTGCACTTCAGCCAGCGAGGGCGGGTCGGCCGCCACGATGAAGGCCATCGGCGCCTCGCCCGATTCCGCATCCTGCACCCCGATCACCGCCGCGTCGGTGATCTTCGGATGGGTCAGGATCAGCGCCTCCAGCTCGGCGGGCGCGACCTGGAAGCCCTTGACCTTGATCAGCTCCTTCAGCCGGTCGGTGATATAGAGATAGCCGTCCGCGTCGAAATGGCCGATGTCGCCGGTGCGGAGCCAGCCATCCTGAACGATGGTCTCGGCCGTCGCCCCGGGATTGTTGAGGTAGCCCTTCATCACCTGCGGTCCCTTCACCCAGATCTCGCCATCGGCGCCGGGCGGAAGATCCTGCAGCGTCGCCGGATTGACGATGCGGCATTGCGTGTTGGGGATCGTCATGCCCGAGGCGCCCGCCCGGCCGCGGCCCCGGGGCGAGACATGGCTGCCGGGGCTGAGTTCGGTCATGCCGTAGCCCTGCGTGGCATGGGCACCCAGCCGCCTGCCCATCGCCTCGGCCAATTCGGCGCCGAGGGGCGCGGCGGCCGAGTTGATCTGGGTCAGGCAGCCGAGGTCGAACTTGTCGACCAGCGGGTGCTTGGCCAAGGCCAGTGCCACCGGCGGCACGATCCACATGCGCGGCGTGCGGTAGGTCTCGCACAGCGACAGGAACATCTCCAGATCGAAGCGGGGCATGGTCACCAGCCGACCCCCGGCGGCGATATAGACATTCATCAGTACATGCAGGCCGTAGATGTGGAAGAAGGGCAGGAAGGCCACGGTCGCCTCGCCCCGCGCCAGATCCGCCACGGCCAGTAGCTGATCCGCGTTCACGGTGAGGTTGCGCTGGGTCAGCATCACGCCCTTGGGCAGGCCGGTCGTTCCCGAGGAATAGGGCAGGCAGACCACGTGTTCGTCCAGATCCACCGCCACCTGTTCGGCCATGGGCTGCCCCATGAAATCGGCGAGGCCCGCGGCCCCGTCGGCGGCGGGGCCGATCAAAACAATCTCGCGCACCCGGGTGCCCTTGATCCCCTCGCGCGCCGTGTCCAGGAAGGGGGCCACCGTCACCAGAAGTTCGGCGCCCGAGTCGATCAGCTGGTGGCGCAATTCATGCGCCGTGTAGGTCGGGTTTACCGTGGTCACACAGCCGCCTGCCCAGGCGGCGGCGTGAAACACGGTGCAGAACTCGGGGACATTGGGCGCCATCAGCGCCACGCAGCCGCCCGGGGCATAGCCGCGCGCGGTGAGGCCCCCGGCCAGGGCCTTGACCGACTGCATGAACTGCGCGCCGGTCAGGCTGCGGCCGGTGGGACCGTCGATCAGGATCGTTGCCTCGGGGTCGATACCCTGGAAAACCCGCTGGGTGATGCTCAGATCGCTGATCGGAATCTCGGGAAAGGGGCTGTTGATGATGGTCATGGTCGATCCTCCCGAGGGTAGCTTATCAGCCCGGCGCCCCCTGCCTAGCCCTTGGGGCCCGGGGCGGGATCGCGCGCGGGGACGTGATTTTACCGGTGGGTCCGGTTGGGGCAGCCTTCCGGCAGAGCGGCGGGAGAGCGACCATGAAGCGGGCGGTGGTGTTGGGCATTTTGCTGGGGGTGCCGGGATGGGCCGGGGCGCAGCAGGGCGCGCCGGATCTGGTGGCCTATGGCAGCCGGGCCGGAATGGAGGTCACCATCCTGTCGCGCCAGGGGATCGACAGCGCGGCGGCTGAGGTGCGCGTCGCCCATACGCCCGAGAATGCGCGGGCCTTCTGCACGCTCTATGTCATGGATCCGTCCGAGGCCTGCGTGACGGCGACTCTGGCCGATGTCGCGGGCTGGGTCGGTGACCGGATCGCGGGCGATTGTACGGCGGGCGTCTTCACCGGACTCTGGGGCGGGCGGATGCGGTTCCTGGGCCGCTTGCCCGCGCGCAGCGAGTTCGGTGCCGAATGGGATTTCCGCGAGGAAGGCAGCGACACGCCGCTCGATGGCACCACGGCCAGCGGCTATGGCGTGGTGCTGGACCAGTTCCGGTCGATCTGTCCGGCGCGTTTGGCCGAGGGGTAGGGCTTAGCCCCTGCCGAAGGGAAAGAGCCGCCGCAGGGCGGGGCTGCGCAGCCAGAGCCCGCCCCACATCATCACCCCCAGATAGACGCCGAAGAGCGTATGCGAGGCCAGCGGCGAGCCGGCGCGGATCTGCGTGGTGATGGCGCCGCCGAGGATCGCCATCATCAGCACCGCGCCCAGCGTGGCGGTCGGCGGGTAGAGAAACAGCAGCGTGCAGGCCAGTTCCAGAAGGCCGATCAGCAGGATCGGCGCCTCGGTCCAGCCCAGCGCGGTCATGGTTTCCTGCGCCACATCGAGGCCCAGCAGCTTGGGCGCGACCGAGGCGCCCAGCATGAAAAGCGCGAAAAGGCCCGAGAGGACCCAGCCGAGGCGGGCGAGGGCGGTATCGGACATCGGCGGCTCCTGTGGCTGACCCGGGTTCATTACGCGACATACCGGTCGGTATGTCAAGCCCGGGCGAGCCCAACAAATCAAGGCCGGAACGCTTGCCAGCGGGCGCCAATGCGTCTATAGCGCGCGCATCCCGAGGCGCATTGGCAGCGGGCGCCCCGGCGGCGCCGATTGCCGCTTTGGGGAACGAGCAGCGAAAGACCGGCGGATCCAACCGTCTGGCCAGTGAAACAGAACCAAAGGAACTGAACTCATATGACCAATGCTATGGCTGAATTCGAGGCCCTTCTCAACGAGAGTCTCGAGATCGACACCCCCCAGGAAGGGACGGTTGTCAAAGGTCGGGTTATCGCCATCGAGGCGGGCCAGGCCATCATCGACGTCGGCTACAAGATGGAAGGCCGCGTCGATCTGAAAGAATTCGCGAACCCCGGCGAGGCCCCCGAAGTCGCCATCGGCGACGAGGTCGAGGTCTATCTGGAGCGCGTCGAGAACGCCCGCGGCGAAGCCGTGGTGAGCCGCGAAAAGGCCCGCCGCGAAGCCGCCTGGGACCGCCTCGAGAAAGCCTTCGAGAAAGAACTGCGCGTCGACGGCGCGATCTTCGGCCGCGTCAAGGGTGGCTTCACCGTTGACCTGGGCGGCGCCGTGGCGTTCCTGCCCGGCTCGCAGGTCGACGTCCGCCCCGTGCGCGATGCCGGCCCGCTGATGGGTCTGAAACAGCCGTTCCAGATCCTGAAAATGGACCGTCGCCGCGGCAACATCGTCGTGTCGCGTCGCGCCATCCTGGAAGAAAGCCGCGCCGAACAGCGCGCCGAAGTCATCGGCAAGCTGGCCGAAGGCCAGGTGCTGGATGGCGTCGTCAAGAACATCACCGAATACGGTGCGTTCGTTGACCTCGGCGGTGTCGATGGCCTGCTGCACGTCACCGACATGGCCTGGCGCCGCATCAACCACCCGTCCGAAGTCCTGTCGATCGGCCAGAGCCTCAAGGTTCAGGTCATCAAGATCAACAAGGAAACCCACCGCATCAGCCTGGGCATCAAGCAGCTGCAAGCCGATCCGTGGGATTCGGTCGAGCGCAGCTACCCGCTGGGTTCGGTGCACAAGGGCCGCGTGACCAACATCACCGACTACGGCGCGTTCGTCGAGCTGGAGCCGGGGGTCGAGGGTCTTGTCCACGTCTCGGAAATGAGCTGGACCAAGAAGAACGTGCACCCCGGCAAGATCGTCTCGACCTCGCAGGAAGTCGAAGTCATGGTCCTGGAAATCGACTCGGCCAAGCGCCGCGTCTCGCTCGGCCTCAAGCAGACCCAGCGCAATCCGTGGGAAGTCTTCGCCGAGAACCATCCCTCGGGCTCGGCCATCGAGGGCGAAGTCAAGAACATCACCGAATTCGGTCTGTTCATCGGCCTGGACGGCGACATCGACGGCATGGTTCACCTCAGCGACCTGTCGTGGGATCAGCGCGGCGAGGAAGCCATCCAGTCGTACCGCAAGGGCGACATGGTGCAGGCCTCGGTTCTGGAAGTCGACGTCGAGCGTGAGCGCATCTCGCTCTCGATCAAGGCTCTGGGCGCCGATACCTTCTCGGAAGCGATCGACGGCGTGAAGCGCGGTTCGGTCATCACCGTCGAGGTCACCGCCATCGAAGACGGCGGCATCGAGGTCGATTACAACGGCATGAAGTCCTTCATCCGCCGTTCGGACCTGGCCCGCGACCGTGCCGACCAGCGCCCCGAGCGCTTCGGCGTCGGCGACAAGGTCGATGTCCGCGTTACCTCGGTCGATTCGAAGACCCGCAAGCTGGGCCTGTCGATCAAGGCGCGCGAGATCGCCGAAGAGAAGGAAGCCGTCGAGCAATATGGCTCGTCGGATGCCGGCGCTTCGCTGGGCGACATCCTCGGCGCCGCGCTGCGCGGCAACAACTGATCGGCTCAGGCCTGATCGCCAATCCCGGAGGGCCCCGCCGACAGGCGGGGCCCTTTGCCATTCGGGCGGTGATTCGCCGGGCCGACGCCGCGGGGTGGCCCGGCAAGGCGGCAGCATCGGCGATCTTTCGGCGCAAACATGCGGATTCGTGCAGTTTTCATTGTGCCCGCCGGAATCTGGCCTATAGTCAGAACCTCGCCAAGGCGCCCCACAGAAGCGCCCGTTCACACCATCTGTTGCCACCTGGGGGGGAGGCGATGATCCGTTCGGAACTGATCCAGAAGCTTGCCGAGGCCAATCCGCATCTCTACCAGCGCGACGTCGAGCGCATCGTGAATACTTTCTTCGACGAGATCATCGAAGCCCTTGCCAGGGGCGAGCGGGTCGAGTTGCGCGGGTTCGGCGCCTTCTCGGTGAAACAGCGCGATGCGCGCACGGGCCGGAACCCACGCACCGGCGAGACCGTCGATGTCGATGAAAAATGCGTGCCCTTCTTCAAGACCGGCAAGCTCTTGCGTGACCGGCTCAACGGACTGGCCGAGTAACCCTCGGCCCGAGAGAGTATGAAATACCTACGCTACGCCCTTCTTGCCGTCGTCCTGGTGCTTTGCGTCACGGTGGCGCTGGCCAATCGTGAGCCGGTGACGCTGGCGCTCTGGCCAGATACCGTCACGGCCTTCATCGGCTTCGGCTATGCGGTGACGCTGCCGCTCTTTGCCATTGTCGGGCTGGCGGCGGGGCTGGGGCTGCTGCTGGGGCTGGTCTGGGAATGGCTGCGTGAGCGCGGCCAGCGGGTCGAGGCCAAGAAGAACCGGCGCGAGTTGGACCGGCTCAGGGCCGATAGCAACCCCGCCCCGGCCCCCGCCGCCGCCAATCCGGCCGCGCCGCGCGACCGGGTGCTGGCGATCCTCGACGACAAGGAGCCCTGACCTCGCCATGGCTGCTGAGGTTCGGGTCAAGATCTGCGGGCTGAAACGGCCCGAGGATGTCGATGCCGTGGTGACGGCGGGGGCTGCTTACGGCGGCCTCGTCTTCTTCGCGAAATCCCCCCGCGCGGTGACGATCCCCGAGGCGCGCGATCTGGCGCTGGCCTTTCCGGCCGGGCTGGCCCGGGTGGGGCTGTTCGTCGATCCGACGGATGAGTTCCTCGACGCCGTGCTGGCCGAGGTGCCGCTCGACATCCTGCAACTGCATGGCAAGGAAAGTCCCGAGCGGGTGGCCGCGCTGCGCGCCCGCCACGGGCTGCCGGTGATGAAGGCGGTGGGCGTGGCCACGGCCGAGGATCTGCCGGCGCTGGCGGATTACGGCCGCGTGGCGGACATGCTGCTGGTCGATGCCAAGGCGCCCAAGGATGCGGTGCTGCCGGGAGGCAATGGCCTGGCCTTTGACTGGCGGCTCATCGCCGGGCGGCGCTGGCCGGTGCCCTGGATGCTGGCGGGGGGGCTGACCCCCGAGAACGTGGCCGAGGCCATCGCCCTGACCGGGGCGCGGCAGGTCGATGTTTCCTCGGGCGTGGAAAGCGCGCCGGGGGTCAAGGATGCCGAGGCCATCGCCCGCTTCACCCGCGCCGCAACGGTGTAAGAAAAGGGCGGACCCGAAGGTCCGCCCTTTCCGCCCTTTCAGGCTACCCTTGGGGGAGGGATTACATCGGCGGCACGACGGTCATGTCGCGGACCTCGCCATCGACGCCCTGCAGCTCCCACGAGCCGGTGACGGCGCCGGTTTCCAGATCGACCGAATGCAGCCCGCCATTGGCGATCAGCCAGGCCGCATTGTCATCGACCGCCGCGGCGTAGATGTCGAAGGCGATCGGGCCCTCGATCTCGGCGCCCAGCATGCCGACGGCCATGTTGGTCCCGTCATTCGGCGGGTTCTGGCGCAGGAGCGCGCTCATTGCGGTGTCGATGTTGTACATCGCCGTGGCTTCGGGCCGGCCGACCGAGTTGGTATAGGCCGTGCCGCCCACCATCGGGGTTTCCGAGGCATGCTCGCCATCGGCGGCGAAATGCAGCGCGCCGTCGACCATCACCGCGCCGGTGCCCAGGTTCACCCGGTGGTTCACGGTGCCCGACATGAAGCGCAGCGCATCGGCGGCCGGGTTGATGTCGACGATCACCGCCGCGCCATCGGCGATTTCCAGCGGCGTGTCCATGGTCACGATGTCGGTCGTCTCACCCGAGGTCCAGTCGATGGACACGACGCGCCAATCCTCGGTCACGCCGATCAGTTGCTGGGTGTTGGGGCGCCAGTCGATGCCGAGCAGACGGCCTTCGACAGCGACGTCGAGCGAGCCGGTGGCGGTGGCATTGGCGGGGTCGATCATGACGAGCGTGTTGTCGCCGGTCAGCGCGACGACGCTCTGGGCCGAAGCGGCACCGGCGGTCATCAGGGCGGCGGCGGAAACGGACAAAAGCAAACGCATGAGATACCTCTTGTTGGCGTTGTGACAGGGCGGTTGGTCGCCCTTCGCCTTGAGGTACGTAAGCGTCGGCGGAAAGTTTCACGCCGGGGCGGCCTTGCGCGGATCACAGGCGCGTTATCTGGGCGCCCCTCGGTCGCAGCGCCCAGAGGGGCGTTCGTGCCGCGCTTCAGCGGTCCTTGGCCGCGCCCGGCAGGTCGGTCGCGGCGGTGGTGGCGACGCGCAGCAACACGATCCGGCCAAAGGTGCCATGGCCCGGCGCGGCGCTGTCGTCGGCGGTGACCTTCGAGGCGGGCAGAGGGGACAGCGTGACCTCGCCGCTCACGCCGGTGGCATCGCCGGCCGTGGTGGTCAGGGTGAGCACCGCGCTGCCGCTGGACTGGCCAGGGCCATGGACGGCGGCCGCCGCGGCGGCCACGGCGATGCCGAGGATGAACGGGGCCAGGATCAGGGGATGCGGCATCTCGATCTCCGGGTTGGTGGGTCCCCGTCTGGCGCGGGGTCTTGCTACATATACGCGTGAACATCACGAAGGTTTCACGGCGATGTGAAAAAATTCCGTCGCGCGGAAAAATCGGCGGCGGGCCGCCGAAATCCGCGGTCATTGCCTTGTTGCAGGGCTTCGGCGAAACACGTAGGCAAGGGCCAAAGGATGGGGGATGGCATGCCTGACGATCTGATCAATTCCTACATGACCGGCCCGGATGACCAGGGCCGTTTCGGCATTTTTGGCGGCCGTTTCGTGAGCGAGACGCTGATGCCGCTGATCCTGGAACTCGAGGCGCGCTACGAGCATGCCAAGACCGATCCGACCTTCTGGGCCGAGATGGAGGATCTGTGGAAGAATTACGTGGGCCGGCCCTCGCCCCTCTATTACGCCGAGCGGCTGACCGAGGAGTTGGGCGGCGCCAAGATCTATCTCAAGCGTGAAGAACTGAACCACACCGGCGCCCACAAGATCAACAACGTGCTGGGCCAGATCATCCTCGCGCGCCGCATGGGCAAGACCCGGATCATCGCCGAGACGGGCGCGGGCCAGCATGGCGTGGCGACGGCCACGGTCTGTGCCAAGTTCGGGCTCAAGTGCATCGTCTACATGGGCGCGACGGATGTGGAGCGTCAGGCGCCGAACGTCTTCCGCATGAAGCTGCTGGGGGCCGAGGTGGTGCCGGTGACGAGCGGTCGCGGCACGCTGAAGGACGCGATGAACGACGCGCTGCGCGACTGGGTGACCAATGTGCGCGACACCTTCTATTGCATCGGTACGGTGGCGGGTCCGCATCCCTATCCGGCCATGGTCCGGGATTTCCAGTCGATCATCGGCAAGGAAACCCGCTGGCAGCTTGAGGAACAGGAAGGCAAGGGGCGCCTTCCCGACACGATCATCGCTGCGGTGGGCGGGGGATCCAATGCGATGGGCCTGTTCCACCCGTTCCTCGACGACCCGTCGGTCAAGATCATCGGGGTCGAGGCCGGCGGCCATGGCGTCGATGACCGGATGGAGCATTGCGCCTCGCTGACCGGCGGTCGGCCGGGGGTGCTGCACGGCAACCGGACCTATCTTCTGCAGGACGAGGACGGGCAGATCCTCGAGGGGCATTCGATCTCGGCCGGGCTCGATTATCCCGGGATCGGGCCCGAGCATTCCTGGCTGCATGACACGGGCCGGGCCGAATATGTCTCGATCACCGATGACGAGGCGCTGGCGGCCTTCCAGCTGCTGTGCCGGACTGAGGGGATCATCCCTGCGCTGGAAAGCTCGCATGCTGTGGCGCATGTGCAGAAGATCGCGCCGGGCCTGCCGAAGGACCATATCATCGTCATCAACCTTTCGGGCCGGGGCGACAAGGATATCTTCACCGTCGCCAAGCACCTTGGCGTCGATATGAAGGTCTGAGACGGGATCCCCGCCGGTCAGCGATGTCGCGCTCGGCGGGTTTCGGGGCAGAGGGCGGAGCCGGGGGAACCGAGGCTTGGGTTCGACGTTCGGATAGTGACAGTCACGAACCAAGGACAAAGATCCATGAAACGCTTCCTCGCTCCCTTCCTGCTTGCCGCTGCCCTGACCCTGCCGGCCGTGGCTCAGACCCAGCCCGCCGGGGTCATGGACCCCGAGTCGCTGCGGGGGCAGTTCCAGACCGCAGGCTGGGAATCGGTCGAGATGCAGAGCAATGACCATTCGATCGAGATCGAGGCGCGCCGCGGCGCCATGGAGATCGAGGTGGTCTATGACCGGGCGACCGGCATGGTGCGCGACCTCGATATCGAGAATATCGACGGCCGCCCGATCACCATTCCCGGCCTGACGATGACGCCCGCATCCTGACGATGCCGTCGCCTGGGCGTCATCTCAGGTTGGGGATGACGCCCTTGCTGGGCTCCACCAGCCCCGACCTGAGCCCCGCGCCGATGCGACGGGCGAGTGCCGACCAGGCCTCGGCCGTTTCGGGCGGCAGATTGCGGCGCAGCACCATGTCAAAGAGACCGAGCCAGGGCGTGAACATGCCCGGCCGGACGTTCCCCGCGTCCCGATGCACCTGCATCGGGTTGCCGTCATAGACCCGTTCGAAGAGGATCGCGTTGCGCCAAAAGCGGGCCACCTTGGCCTCGTGCGCGGGCCAGTCGGTGACATGGGCGGCAAAGACCGGGCCCAGGCCCGGATGCTCGCGCACGAAGGCGTAGAAATCGGCGACCACGGTGTCGATCTCTTCGGGCGTGATGGGGAATCGCGGCTGAACCATGGCCCGTTCTAGCGCTGGAGCGGGGCAGAAGGCCAGCGGCAGGTTGTCGCGCGGTCACGGCTCACCCGGCCGCCGCATCCTCGGCATAGAGGCGCAGGATGGCCAGCGGTACGGTGTCGAGCGTGCGCAGATGGGTCGCGGCCAGCCGGATCCGGGGGGCCGCGCCCTCGTCATGGGCCTGCAGGAAACGCGCAGCGCAGAGGCACCAGCGGTCGCCCGGCTTCAACCCGGCAAAGCCGAACTCGGGCCGCGGCGTGGACAGGTCATTGCCCAGGTATTTGGACAGGGCCAGGAATTCGGCCGTCATCACCGCACAGACGGTGTGGCGGCCTTGATCCTCGGGTCCGGTCTCGCAGCAGCCGGTGCGGTAGAAGCCGGTCATCGGATCGCGCGAGCAATCTTCGAGCGGTCCGCCCAGCACGTTGAAGGAGGCGTCTTTCATCAGCGGGTCAACTCGTCGGCGCGGGCGTGCAGGTGCGGGTGGTGCTGTCGTAGCGATGCCCCTCGGGGCAGGAGATGGTCTGTGTGCTTTCACAGGCGTGCTGCGCCAGCGCGATTGTGGGGGCCAGCGACACGGCCAGGGCCAGGGCGCTCAGCAGGGTCTTCGACGGCATCGTCATGGCGAACCTCCGGGGGAATGCGCCTGCCCAGCCTAGCACGGAATCGCGGGTCGGGGGCAGCCGCAGCGTGCAGCCTGTCACAGGGACTTGTGCGAACCGTCGCAGAAAGGGCTCCGCGCGCTCTGCTTGCAGCCGCAAAGAAAGGCCTTCCTGTCGGCCTCGGCGGTGAATCTCACCGGGCTGAGGCCGGTCGCCTTGTGCGAACCGTCGCAGAAAGGCTGGTTCTGCGAGCGCCCGCAGGCGCACCAGAAATAGGTTTTCCCGGCCTCCACCTCGACGGGATAGGGGGCTTTCTGGGCGATGATCGGGACGGTATCTGACATGGCTGGCTCCTGCGGCTGGCGTGTCGGGTTTCAGTTCGCCGAGAGGCTGTCGGCGATGGCGCGGAACAGGGCGATCTTCTCGACCATGACCTGAGGCGCGGTGAAGCCCCGGTCGGCGCTGTTGACGGCGATCACCACGTCATTGCTGCGGTCGATCCAGATCTCCTGGCCATAGACGCCGCGGGCCCAGACCTCGCCCGGCCGGGCCTCGGGCGGCAGCCACCATTGGTAGCCGTAGCCGGCGCCGGATTCGGCGGTGAAGGGGCCGGGGGCGGTGCTTTCGGCGATCCAGTCGGCGGGCACGATCTGCCGGCCCTGCCATTCGCCGTTTTGCAGCACCATCTGGCCGATCCGTGCATAGTCGCGCGTGGTCAGGTTCAGTCCGCCCAGCACGAAGGCCACGCCCTCGCCATCCGTCACGTAATAGGGATCGCGGTCCAGACCCAGCGGCTGGAAGATCCGCTCGGACATCAGGTCGGGGATCGAGCGGCCGGTGGCGCCACGAATCACCATGCCGATGACATGGGTGTCGATCGAGACGTATTGCCAGTCGCTGCCGGCGGGCCCGCGCCGCGCGCTCTGCCCGGCGGCGAAGCCGTCCATCGATCCGCCCAGCGCCAGAACACGGCCCATGCGGTTGATATCGGACCAGAAATCCAGGTAATCCTCGTTGAAGGCGACGCCGGATTCCATGCGCAGCACCTGGCGGATGGTGGCGCCGTCATAGGCCGATTGGCGCAGGGCGGGCGCGTATTGCGTGACCGGCGCGTCGAGGTCGGGGATCGTGCCATCCGCCACCAGCGTCCCCAGCAGCAGCGACAGCGCGCTTTTCGCCACCGACCACGAGATGCGCGGATCGTCCTGTGCCGTGCCCAGGCGGTAATCCTCGTAGACGATCTCGCCCCCGTGCAGGACGACGATGCCGGTGACCTGCCGCGCTTCGGCCCAGGCGTCGAAGCCCTCGGGCAGGGTGGCGCGCGGCCCTTCGGGCAGCGGCGAGGGCGTGCCGCCCGCCATGCCGCGGCTGAGGAACAGCGTGTCCATATGCGAGAAATTGTGGACGATCCGGTCCTCGGCAAAGAGCGAGTTGACGGCCAGCAGGCGCGTCAGCTCCTCGCGTTTCCAGACGGCCAGAGCGGCCAGCACGATGATCAGGGCGACGAGGCCCCATCCCAGACGTTTGAAGAATCTGCGCATGGCGGCCCCCCTTGGAAGGGGCAGTCTGGCAGGCGGGCGGGCAAAGACAAGTCCCCCCTTGACGGAATCGCGCCCGGCCCTTAGCTGCGCGCTGCGGCGCGGGCCCTGGCGAGGGACCGGGCGCCGTGACCGGACCCGTCGTGCGGCGTGGGCGCCAGCGGCCGGTTCCCCATATGAAAGTTTGAGCGATGGCGGCGTGGGGATTGTCCTCGGGCGACCTGATCGTGGACCGGCGCTTCGATTTCGCGGAAGGGCTCGCTGCGGGTGGCGAGTTGCGCGCGGCGGTCGAACTGTTGAGCGAGGCGATGGAGCGCGCGCCCGACTGGCCTGCGGGCTGGTTCCGGCTGGGCGAATGGCACGAGGCGCTGGGCGATCCGGCGGCGGCGGTGGCGGCCTGGGACCGGGCGCTGAGGGCCGATCCCGAGGATCGGCTGGGCGCGGGGCTGAAGCGCGACCTCGCCCGCCGGGTGCCGGTAGCCGAGGCGATGCCGGCGGCCTTCGTCGAGGCACTCTTCGACCAATACGCGCCGAGCTTCGACACGGCGCTGGTCGACAAGCTGGGCTACCGCGCGCCCTGGCTTCTGGCCGAGGCGCTGGCGGGGCGGCGCTTTGCGCGGGCCATGGACCTCGGCTGCGGGACCGGGCTTGCGGGCGAGGCTTTCCGGCCTGCGGTCGACTGGCTCGAAGGCTGCGATATCTCGGCGGCGATGCTGGGACAGGCGCAGGCCAAGGGGATCTACGACCGGCTGGAAAAGGCGGATCTGGCGGCGCTGCAGGTCGGCGCGCGCTATGACCTGATCCTCGCGGCCGATGTCTTCGTCTATCTCGGCGCGCTGGAGAGGATCGTCGCCTGGTGCGCGGGCTCGCTTGAGCCGGGCGGTGTGCTCGCCTTCACCGTCGAGGCGGGGGAGGAACCGCTCATCCTGCGCGACAGCCGCCGCTTCGCCCATTCGGCGGGCTATGTGGAGGGGGTGCTGCAGGCGGCGGGCTTCACCGCGGTCACGCGGCAGGAGGCGGTTTTGCGCCAGGACCGCGGCGCGGATATCCGCGGGTTCGTGGTCGTGGCGGGTGGCCTCGCGCGTCAGTCCGACCGGCAGGGCGACGGCGAGGGGATGGCGCTGGCCTGACGGGCGCGAGGCGGCGGAAGGCGCGCTCCCGCCCGCCCACCCCGCGCGCCTTCCGCCGCGGCAAGGGTGGTGCTTGGGTCGGCCCCGGGGGGCCAGCCCCCCGGACCCCCCGGCGTATTTTTGGCAAAGTGAGGGGAAGGGTGGCTCGCCTGGTCGGACGCGCTCCTCTTCGTTCCTCGAGTCGTCTGCAGGGTGAGGGCCGCCCTGACGAGGCGTCGCTGGCACCGTGTCAGGCCCGAAGGCTCGGCGCGCAGGCGCGGGGCCGGAGCAGACCCTTGGGCCAGGGGGGGAAGCGCGGTCAGGCGATCGGCCCGAGGACGATCACCCGTGCCGAAGGTTGCCGCTTCCTTCGCGGCGCCGCGGGCCGCCCCTGGCGCCCGGGTCGGTGGGGGACGGGGGCGGCACCCCTCTGTCGCTCCTCGGGCGTTGACCTTCCGCCCGGGGCGGGGGCAAATCGGGCATGACGGATTTCATCGCCCGACTCACCCGTTGCCCCCTGCCGCATGATTCCGAGGCGGGCGCCGATATCGCCAGCCGTTTCTCGGGTCTCGCCCCCGAGCTGCGGGGCCTGCTGGAGGGCACCGCGGGCTGTTCGCCTTTCCTCAAGTCGCTGATGGAGCGCGAGGAAGTCTGGCTGCGCGCGGCGCTGGAGGGCGCGCCGGAGGCGGCGTTCGAGGGGATCCTTGACGCCCTTGTGCCCGAGGGGCCCGCCGCCACCGGCAGCGCCTTGCGGCAGGCCAAGCGGCGCGTCGCGCTTCTTGCGGCGCTGGCCGATCTGGGCGGGGTCTGGTCGCTGGAGGCGGTGACCCAGGCGCTGACCCGTTTCGCCGATCGCGCCGTGCAGCGCGCGCTTGCCACCCATCTGGCCGAGGAGATCCGCCGCGGCAAGATCCCCGGCGCCCAGCCCGGCGACGAAGAGCGGGGCGCGGGCATGGTGGCTTTCGCCATGGGCAAGATGGGCGCGGGCGAGCTGAATTATTCCTCCGACATCGACCTCATCTGCCTTTTCGACGAAAGCCGCTTCGCCCCGGACGACTGGCACGAGGCCCGGCAGGCCTTCATCCGCGCCACCCGCAAGATGGCGGCGATGCTGAACGACCATACCGGCGAGGGCTATGTCTTCCGCACCGACCTCAGGCTCAGGCCCGACGCCAGCGTGACCCCGGTCTGTATCTCGATGGAGGCGGCCGAGCGCTATTACGAGAGCCTCGGCCGCACCTGGGAACGCGCCGCCTGGATCAAGGCGCGGCCCGCGGCGGGGGATCTGGAGGCGGGGGCGCGGTTCCAGGAGGCGCTCAGGCCCTTCGTCTGGCGCCGTCACCTCGATTTCGCGGCGATCCAGGACGCGCATGACATGATCCGCCGGATCCGCGAGCACAAGGGGCTGGCCGGGGCGCTGGCGCTCGATGGCCACAACCTGAAGCTCGGCCGCGGCGGCATCCGCGAGATCGAATTCTTCACCCAGACCCGGCAGCTGATCGCCGGGGGGCGCGACCCGGATCTGCGGTCCCGCGACACGGTGGGCGGGCTGGCGGCACTGGCGGCGAAGGGCTGGGTGCCGGAGCCGGTGACGGCGGCGCTGACCGAGCTTTACCGCGCGCATCGGGAACTCGAGCATCGCCTGCAGATGGTGCAGGACGCCCAGACCCAGATCCTGCCGAAGACGCCCGAGGATTGGGACCGGCTCGCGCGGTTCTCGGGCGAGGGCGACACCGCCGCCTTCCGCGAGGCGCTGTTTGCCCGGCTCGACCGGGTGACGGCGCTGACCGAGGATTTCTTCCAGCCGGGCGGGGGCGAGGCGGCGCCGCGCCCGAGCCTCAGCGAGCAGCAGCGCGAGGTGGTGCGCGGCTGGCGGGCGCTGCCCGCCCTGCGCTCGGCCCGGGCGCAGGAGATCTTCACCCGGCTGGAGCCCGAAATCCTGGCGCGGCTGTTGAAGGCCTCGCAGCCCGACGAGGCGATCCTGGGCTTCGACCGCTTCCTTTCGGGCCTGCCGGCCGGGGTGCAGCTTTTCTCGCTCTTCGAGGCCAATCCGACCTTGATTGACCTTCTGGCCGATGTGCTGACCACGGCGCCGGTCCTGGGCCAGTATCTGGCGCGCAACGCCGGGGTTCTGGATGCGGTGATCGGCGGCGGCTTCTTCGCGCCCTGGCCGGGGACGGCGGCGCTGGCCGAGGGGCTGGCGCGGCGGCTCCAGGCCGAGGCGGATTACGAGAAGAAGCTCGATGCGGCGCGGGTCTGGATGAAGGAATGGCATTTCCGCATTGGCGTGCATCACCTGCGTGGGCTCATTGATGCCTTCGAGGCCGCAGGGCAATACGCCGGGCTCGCCGATGCGGTGCTGGCCGGGCTCTGGCCGCTGGTCGCGGCCGAATTCGCCCGCAAGCACGGACCGGCGCCCGGGCGGGGTGCGGTGGTGCTGGGAATGGGCTCGCTGGGCGCCGGGCGGCTCAACGCGGCCTCGGACCTCGATCTCATCGTGATCTATGACGCGGCGGGGCAGGAGGCCTCGGAAGGGCCGCGCCCCCTCGCCGCGCGGGCCTATTTCGCCCGGCTGACGCAGGCGCTGGTGACGGCGCTGTCGGCGCCCATGGCGCAGGGGCGGCTTTATGAGGTCGACATGCGGCTCAGGCCCTCGGGGCGGCAGGGGCCGGTCGCGACCTCGTTCGATGCCTTCCGCAGCTATCAGGAGGGCGAGGCCTGGACCTGGGAGCATCTGGCGCTAACCCGGGCGCGGCCGGTGGCGGGCTCCGTGGCGCTGGGCGAGGAGGTGGAGCGGTTCCGGCAGGCTCTGCTCGGCCAGAAGGCGGAGGGCGCCGGCGTGGCCCGGGACGTGGCCGAGATGCGGGCCCGGCTCAGGGCGGCGAAGCCGGGGCAGGGCGGGCTCGAGGCCAAGGACGGGCCGGGGCGGTTGCAGGATATCGAGCTGCTGGCGCAGATGCTGGCGCTGAAGGCCGCCTCCTCCTCCCGGCGGGTCGAGGCGCAGATCGCTGCCGGCAAGCGCGCGGGCCTGATCGCCCCGGCCGAGAGCGCGCGGCTGCTGGCGGCCTACCGGCTGCTCTGGCGGGTGCAATGCGGGCTGCGGCTGCTGGCCCACCGGCCGAGCGAGCCGGCGACGCTGGGCGAAGGCGCGCGGGCCTTCCTGCTGCGCGAAGCGGGGGAGGAGGATCTGGACGCCCTGCTTTCCCGGCTGGAGGGGGCGGTGACCGAGGCTGCGGCAATCATCGACGCCGCCTTGGCGGACTAGAGACGAGGAAGCGGGGGGCCAAGGTCCGGCCGCGCCACGGGCGCGGCGTTCGCGGCGAGAGGCGCGCCACGGGCGCGTTTCCGTGACGCCGCTCACCCCAACGTCCCCGCCGAAGGGGGTTTTCCACCCCCTTTGGAAACCCCCGAGGATACTTGAGGCGCAAAGAAGGCGCCTTAACGCCCTCTTAACCTCCTTCTTTGCGCTGTAAATATCCTCGGGGGGTGAATGCCCGCAGGGCAGAGGGGGGCAGACGGCCCCCCTTCCTTCGGCGCGGCGGTACGCCGCGCCGCTGGTCGCCCGAGGCGCTCGTGCCGAAGGCGCGGGCAACGAGGGCGAAATCCCTCGCCCGTCAGGCCGTCACGTCGTGCTCGTAGATCCAGTCGTAGCGCCGCAGCGCCAGGCTCGGGGTCAGGCGGTTGGCGGCGCGGAGCAGGGTGTGGGCCGCCTGGGCCATCGGGCCGCGAAGGTGGTAATTGCGGGCATTGGCATTGGCCGCGGCGACCACTTTCGCGGTGCGGGGCGCGCGGACGGTGGCGTAGGTCGCCAGGGCGCCTGCGGGGTTCTGCGGGCGACGGGCGAGGCTTCTGGCCAGGCACCAGGCGTCCTCGAGCGCCAGATTGGCGCCCTGGGCCATGAAGGGCAGCGTCGGATGCGCCGCGTCCCCCAGAAGGGCCGCGCGCCCGGCGCCGTCGTGCCAGTGCTCGGCCACCGGGTGGCGGAAGAGGCCCCAGAGGAAGACCTCCTCCACCGCGTCAAGCCAGCCCGGCACCGGGCCGCCGAAGCCTGCGAAGGCGGCTTTCAGCGCGGCCGGGTCATCGGGGTGATTCCAGCCCTCGGCCGCCCAGCTGCGGCGTTCCTGCACGGCGACGATGTTCCTGAGCGTCCCGCCCCGCAGCGGGTAGCTGACGAGGTGCCGGCCCGGTCCCATGAAGACCTGCGCCACGCGTGGGCCGCCGTCGCCGGGAATCAGCGCGCGCCAGGCGACCTGGCCGGTGAAGAAGGGCTCGCGCTTGCCATTGAGCCGGGTCCTGAGGGGCGAGCGCAACCCGTCCGCCCCCAGCACGAGCGGTGCTTCATGCACGGCGCCCACGGCGGTGGTGATGCGGGCGCCAGATCGGGTCAGCGCGATGTCCTGGACCTGTTGCAGCAGCTGCACCTGTGTGCCCGCCGCGCGGGCGGCCGTCGCCAGCGCCTCGATCAGGTCGGCGCGGTGGCAAAGGTAGAAGCCCGGCCCCTGCTGCGGCAGGGCGAGGCGGGTGACGAGCCGCCCGGCACTGTCGCGCAGTTCCACGGCCTCGGAGCGGTCACCGGCGGTTTCGGGATCGATTCCCAGTGCCCGCAGCACCCGGGCGCCATTCGGGCTGATCTGCAGCCCGGCGCCGACTTCGGTGATCTGGCCGGCCTGTTCCAGCAGCGCGACCTCGGCGCCTTGGTGGCAGAGCGCGGTGGCGGCCGCGAGGCCGGCGACGCCCGCGCCCAGGACCAGGGCATTCTGTCCGGCGAGGGGCGCGGCGGGATCCGTTGCGGGCATGGTTTCCGCCTGTGCTGGGCGGGCGCTCAGTCGTCGCGGTGAACGCGCTCGCTGCGCTCGTGACGTTCCTGGGCCTCGAGCGTCATGGTGGCGATCGGGCGGGCGTCGAGGCGCTTGAGCGAGATCGGCTCGCCGGTCATCTCGCAATAGCCGAATTCGCCATTGTCGATGCGGCGCAGCGCGGCGTCGATCTTGGCGACCAGCTTGCGCTGGCGGTCGCGGGTCCTGAGTTCCAGCGCGCGGTCGGTCTCTTCCGAGGCGCGGTCGGCCATGTCGGGCAGGTTGCGCGTGGAATTGGCGAGGTCGGCCAGCGTTTCCTTGCTGTCCTCGAGGATCTCTTCCTTCCAGGCAAGCAGCTTGCGGCGGAAGTACTCGAGCTGCCGTTCGTTCATGAACGGCTCGTCCTCGGCGGGCTTGTAATCGTCAGGCAGAAAGTTTTCCGGCTTCATCAGCGTATCCCCTGTTTGCCCGGAACCGAAGGCAACCGACTCGACGATGGTTTCGTTCTTTGCGGTCATTCCGAGCCCCCTCTGGGGACGCCTTAAACCCATGCAAGGGCGATGTCACGAGGCAATCGGTAACATTTGCGGGCGCGTGTCCTGTGGGCCGCAGGGCGCGTGCCCCCATGTGTAGTGTCGGGTGACGCAACGGGGCCGGGGTGTGCTGCCTTGCGGCAGGACCGCGGCGCGGCTAGTGTCACGCCCGAGCCGCCCCCCGGGGGCGCGATTTCCGGGAAGGACCCAGATGCGCTTTGCCTCGACCGAGACCTATATCGCCACCGACGACCTGACCATGGCGGTGAATGCCGCGGTGGTGCTGGAACGGCCCCTTCTGGTGAAGGGAGAGCCGGGGACCGGCAAGACGGAGCTGGCGCGGCAGGTGGCGGACTCGCTGGGGCTGCCGATCATCGAGTGGAACATCAAGTCGACAACGCGGGCGCATCAAGGGCTTTACGAATACGACGCCGTGAGCCGGTTGCGCGACAGCCAGCTCGGCGACGAGCGGGTGCATGACGTCAGGAATTACATCCGCAAGGGCAAGCTCTGGCAGGCCTTCGAGGCCGAGCAGAAGGTCGTCCTGCTGATCGACGAGATCGACAAGGCGGATATCGAGTTCCCGAACGACCTGCTGCAGGAACTCGACCGGATGGAATTCTTCGTCTACGAGACGGGCGAGACGATCAGGGCGAAGGTGCGGCCGATCGTCATCATCACCTCGAACAACGAGAAGGAATTGCCCGACGCCTTCCTGCGGCGGTGCTTTTTCCATTTCATCCGCTTCCCCGAGCCCGAGGTTCTGGCGCAGATCGTCCGGGTGCACCATCCGGGGATCAAGGAACAGCTTCTCTCCACGGCACTCACCCAGTTCTTCGAGCTGCGCGAGACGCCGGGGCTGAAGAAGAAGCCCTCGACCTCGGAGATGCTGGACTGGCTGAAGCTGTTGCTCGCCGAGGATCTGGGGCCGGAGGATCTGAAGCGCGAGGGCGTGAACGCGCTGCCGAAGCTGCATGGGGCGCTGCTGAAGAACGAGCAGGACGTGCATCTCTTCGAGCGGCTGGCCTTCATGGCGCGGCGCAATCAGGGACGCTGAGGGGTTTCGCCCTGGGCCTTCGGTCTGCGGGCGACCAAGGCGGGGGGCCAGCCCCCCGCACCCCCCGCTCAAGGGGGTTTTCCACCCCCTTGAGAAACCCCCGAGGATATTTTCAGCGCAAAGAAGGGCTCAGGCGGCGAGATCGACCCAGACCGGCGTGTGGTCCGAGGGTTTGTCCCAGTCGCGGGGTTCGGTCTCGATCCAGCAATCCTGAAGCAGGTCGGCGGCCTGCGGCGAGAGCAGCCAATGGTCGATGCGGATCCCGTCGTTGCGGCCACGGGCGTTGGCCTGGTAATCCCAGAAGGAATAGAGCCCGGGTTCCGGGCGCCGCAGCCTGAGCGCGTCATAGAGACCCAGCGCTTCGAGACGGCGGAAGGCGGCGCGGCTGTCGGGCAGAAAGAGCGCGTCCTGGCGCCAGGCATCGGGGCGGGCGGCATCCTGGGGCTGCGGGATGACGTTGTAATCGCCGGCGAAGGCAAGGGGGCGTTCCTCGGCCAGCAGCGCCATGGCGCGGGCTTTCAGGCGTTCCATCCAGGCCAGCTTGTAGTCGTATTTGGGCCCGGGCGCCGGGTTGCCGTTCGGCAGGTAGAGGCCGCAGACCCGCAGCCCGGTGTCGCCGATATCGGCCTCGATCCAGCGCGCCTGTTCGTCCGTCTCATCGCCAGGCAGACCCCGGGTGACGTTGCTCAGCGGCAGCTTCGACAGGATCGCCACGCCGTTGAAGCCCTTTTGGCCATGGGTCTCCAGGTGATAGCCGCGATCCTCGATCAGGGCGCGGGGAAAGGCCTCGTCGACCGATTTGATCTCCTGCAGGACGGCCACATCGGGCTGGGCCTGGTCCAGCCAGCGGCCGAGCGTCTCGGCTCGCGCCTTGACGCCGTTGATGTTGAAGGTGGCGAGTTTCATGGGCGTCCTCCGCAGCAGCGGGCCAGTGTCGCATGGCCGGGCACCGGAGGCCAGACCCGCGCCCCTTCATCTTCGTTCTTCAACTATCCTCGGGAGGATTTTCAAGGAGGGTGGAAAACCCTCCTTGAAGCAGGGGGTGCGGGGGGCAGCAGCCCCCCGCCCTTTGCGTTTTCTGGGGTCGGTCTTCCGGCCGCGCCACGGGCGCGGCGTTCGCGGCGAGAGGCGCGCCACTGGCGCGTTTCCGAGACGCCGCTCACCCCCGCGCCTCCGGTCGCCCGAGGCACGAGGGCGAAACCCCTCAGTAATTGCCACGCACGAAGAGGCCCGCGCCCTCGGCCGCCGCGCGCAATGCCTTGGCCTTGTTGACCGATTCCTGCCATTCGGCCTCGGGGTCGCTGTCGAAGACCACGCCGCCGCCGGCCTGGGTGTACATCACCCCGTCCTTCAGCACCGCCGTCCTGAGCGCGATGCAGAAATCCATCTCGCCATTGGCGGCGAAATAGCCGATGCCGCCGCCGTAGATGCCGCGTTTCTCGGGCTCCAGCTCGTCGATGATCTGCATGGCACGGATTTTCGGCGCGCCCGAGACGGTGCCGGCGGGTAGACCCGCCAGCAGGGCGGACAAGGCATCCTCATCGTCGCGGATCTCGCCCACCACATTCGAGACGATGTGCATGACGTGGGAATAGCGCTCGATGATGAATTTCTCGGTCGGGTGGACGGTGCCGATCTTGGCCACCCGGCCGACGTCGTTGCGGCCAAGGTCCAGCAGCATCAGATGCTCGGCCAGTTCCTTCTGGTCGGCCAGCAGATCCAGTTCCAGCGCCTTGTCCTCCTCGGGCGTGGCGCCGCGCTTGCGGGTGCCGGCGATGGGGCGGATCGTCACCTCGTTATCGCGCAGCCTGACCAGGATCTCGGGCGAGGCGCCGACGATGTGGAAGGCGCCGAGGTCGAAATAGACCATGAAGGGCGAGGGGTTGGTGCGCCTGAGCGAACGGTAGAGGGCGAAGGGCGGCAGCGGGAATTCCTGCGCCCAGCGTTGCGACGGCACGACCTGGAAGATGTCGCCCGCGCGGATGTAATCCTTGGCCTTCTCCACGGCGGCCTTGTAGCCCTCCTTGGTGAAGTTCGAGCGCGCCTCGCCGACGCTCAGCGCCGCGCCCAGCGTGCGGCCGGTCCCCACCGCCTCGCGTTCGAGATCGCGCAGCGCGTCCATCACCCGCTCGGCCGCCTGGGCATAGGCCGCGCGCGCCGAAAGGCCGGAATTGGCCCAGGCGGGCGAGACCACGGTCACCTCGCCCTTCACCCCGTCCAGCACCGCCACGATCGACGGGCGCATCAGCACCGCGTCGGGCAGGTCCAGCGGGTCGGGATTGGTCATCGGCAGATGCTCGACCAGCCGGATCATGTCATAGCCGAGATAGCCGAAGAGCCCGGCCGAGATGGCGGGCAGGTCGGCCGGCATGATGATGCGGCTTTCGGCCAGGAGCTTGCGCAATTCCTCCAGCGGGTGCCCGGGCAGGTCGCGAAAGGCGTGGTCGTCGAACCGGGCCTCGCGGTTCACCCGGCTTTGGCCGTCGCGGCATTGCCAGATCAGATCGGGCTTGGTGCCGACGATGGAATAGCGGCCACGGATCTCGCCGCCGGTCACCGATTCCAGCATGAAGCTGTCCTTGCGGTTGCCGGCGATCTTCAGCATCAGCGAGACAGGCGTGTCCAGATCCGCGGCGAGGCGGGCATGGACAAGCTGGTTCTCGCCCCGGTTCCACCCGGCCTCGAACTCGGCGAATGCGGGGAAGAGAAGGGTCGAGGTGGACACGGGGGAGGCGCCTTTCGGGTCAGCGGAAGTTGGTGTGCACGGCCTCGATGGCCGCCTGGTTCAGGGTGATCCCGGCCTCGGCCTGCAGGGCGCGGGCGAAATAGGTGAACACGTCCTGTGCCAGCGACTGGCCCATCTGCTGGTCGATGGCCTGGGCCAGCCGCTGGGTCTGCGCATCCTCGGGATCGGGGGCCTCGGTCGGGCCGATCAGGGCGAGCAGCGCCTGACCGCCCCCGACGTGCAGCACGGTCGTGCCTTCGTCGCCCGCCATCAGCTCTTCCATCATCGTGGCCGGGATCTGCGGCTGCGGGTCCAGGCGCGTGACATCCGCCAGCGTCTCGGCGGCGATGCCGCGGGCTTCCGAGAAGGCCTCGACCCCGCCCGAGGCGAGTTCGGCGCTCCATTCCTGGCCCAGCGCCGCCAGCGCCGCGTTCAGCGCCTCTTCGCGGGCCCCGGCGGTGGCGGCTTCGCGCACGGTGTCGAGGGGTTGCGGCGCGGGCGGCGTCACCCGGTCGAGGCGCAGCGCGAAGAGCCCGCCGTCCGAGAGCGGCGCGAGTTCGGGGAAATCGTCGGTCTGGACCTGCGCCGCGGCGGCGGCGAATTCGGTATAGGCGGCGATGCCTTCGGTCACGTCCGCGTTCCAGTCGATCTCGCCCAGTTCCATCGCCGATTCGGCCGCCAGATCCTCGAGCGTGGCGCCCCCCGCCAGCAGGTCGTCCAGGCTTTCCTGCTGGTCCTGGATCGCCCGGCGCGCGGCGTCGCCCGCCAGTTCCGCGCGCAATTCGTCGCGGGCTTCCTCGAAGGTGGTTTCCTGGGCGTTGAGGATGGCGTTCATGCGGAAGAGGGCCGGCCCGAGGTTCGAGGCCAGCGGACCGACGACCTGGCCGGGGTCCTCCAGCGCGAAGATCGCCGCCCCGGCGGCGCCAAGCTGCGCTTCGCTCACGTCGCCCATGTCGGCATCGTCGAGGGTGAGGCCGCGCTCGGTCACCAGATCCTCGAAGCTGGCCTCGCCCGCGGTCAGGCGGTCCATGGCCGCCTGGGCCTCGGCCTCGGTGCCATACACCAGCCGTTCCACCAGCCGCCGCTCGGGCTGGACGTAATCGGCGATGCGCTCGTCATAGAGGGCGCGGATCGTCGCCTCGTCGACTTCGACGCTGTCGATCACCATCTCGGGGGTGAGCCAGGCGAAGGTGAGGTGGCGCGTCTCGGGCGTGGTGAACTCGGCCAGATTGGCGTCGTAATAGGCCTGGATCGCGGCCTCGTCGGGCTCGGTCAGCGGTGCCGGAAGCTGGGCTTCGGTCAGGGTGAAGATGTCGAAGCGGTGCCGCGTGGCGTAATAGGCCATCAGCGGCGCGCGCAGGTTGTCGGGCGTTTCGATGCCGGCCGCCGTCGCGGCCTGCAACAGGCTCCGGGCAGCGTCACGGCGGACCTGCTCCTCGAATTCGGCGGGGGTCATGCCGTTGTTCTGCAGCCGGAAGCGGTAGGTTTCCATGTCGAAGGCGCCGGTCGGGCCCTGGAAGGCGCCCATTTGCACGATGCTGCGCTGGACGTTCTGGTCGCCGACCGAGATGCCGATGCGGTCGGCCTCGTTGTCGAGCGCGGCTTCGGTGATGAGCTGGGCGCGGACCTGCTGGTCGATCTGCGCCGCCTGGGCCATGGCCAGGGTGACGGGCTGGCCGATCTGGCTCTCGAGGCCGCGCATCTCGGCCTGGAGGCCCCGGGCATAGGTATCGGCCGGGATCTGGCGGTCGCCGACGGCACCGATCGAGGTGACGCGGCCGCCGAGGAAACTGTCGATGCCGAAGCCGCCCAGACCGGCGATCAGCATCGCCATCAGGATCCACATCATGATCGATTGCGCGCCGTTCTTCTTGGCCATGGGGGGCTCCGTCCGTCTTGTCCGCATTTCGGGCTGGCCCTGTGTATGGCCAAGCGGGTCAGGGGGCAAGTCTGCTGCGCGGGCGCGGGGAGGGGCGCTGTCATGGCCCGAGGCGCGGGTGACGAGGTCGGCAGAGGCGGGGGGCCAACCCCCCGCACCCCCCGCCAAAGGGGACCCTCGGGCCCCCTTTGGAAACCCCCGAGGATATTTAGGGCACAAAGATGAAGGTTAAGGGGGCGTTAAGCCGCCTTCTTTGCGCCTCAAATATCCTCGGGGGGTGAATGCCCGCAGGGCAGAGGGGGGCAGACGGCCCCCCTTCTTCGGCGCGGCGGCACGCCGCGCCGCTGGTCGCCCCCAATTTCGTCTCCAGGGACTTGGCGCCCGCGACAGCGGGCAACGAGGGCGAAACCGCTCAGGTCACGCGCTTCAGCCGGGCCATCAGATCGCCGATCTGGCTCACATCCGCATTGGCGAAGGCGATGCGCATCTCGCGGGCGCCGCCAGGCGCGCCCTCGGGGCGGAACATCGTGCCGGGCAGCATCAGCACGCCCACCTCGGCCAGGAGCCGTTTGGCGATGGCGGGCGAGGGGGCCTCGAACGGGTGGCGGGCATAGGCGAAATAGGCGCCGCAGCCCAGGAGTTCCCATCCCGGCAGTCCGGCGAAACCCTCGGTCATCGCCTGGCGTCGGCGCAGGATTTCCTGCCGTTCGCCGTCGAGCCAATCCTCGAGGTTTTCCAGCCCCCAGAGCGCGGCCATCTGCCCGGGCCCCGAGACGCAGATCGTCACCGTGTCGAGGAATTTCTCGATCTCCGCCAGGCGGTTCGGGGCGGCGGCGATGGCGCCGACGCGGTGGCCGGTCAGCCGGTAGGCCTTGGAGAAGCTGTAGAGATGGATGAAGCTCCGCTCCCAGTCGGGGTTCCGGAACAGCCGGTGGGGCGGGCCGTCCTGGGTGTGGAAATCCCGGTAGGTCTCGTCAACGATGAGGGCGATGCCCCTTTCCTCGCAAAGCCGTGCGAAGGCGTCCAGCGTTTCGGCGCTGTATTCGACGCCGCCCGGGTTGTTGGGCGTGACGAGGGTGATGGCCCGGGTGCGGGGGGTGATGAGGGCGGCGGCTTCCTCGGGGTCGGGTTGCAGGCCGGGGCCGGTCGGCAGGGGGATGGCCGTCACCCCGGTCATGCTGAGCCACATCACATGGTTGAAATACCAAGGCATGGGCAGGATCACCTCGTCCCCGGGGGCGGCGAGTGTCGCCATCACGGCGCAGAAAGCCTGATTGCAGCCCGAGGTCAGCGCCATCTGAGTGGCGCGGATCTCGCCCCCGTAGAGCGCGGCGGTGCGGGCGGCGAGGCGTTCGCGGAGGGGCGCGTTGCCCAGCACAGGGGAATAGAGGTGGATGCCCGGATCCTGCTCGATGGCCCGGGCCATGGCCGCGCGCATCGCGGCGGGCGGCGGGTCGACCGGGGCGGCCTGCGACAGGTTCAGAAGGGAATAGCCCTCGGGCAGCCGGGTTTCGGCCAGCCAGCGGCGGGCCTCCATCACCGGCGGGGCGAAGGTGGCGGCGAAGGCGGGGTTCAGCAGGAGGGACATGGCAGGCTCGCTTTGGGTGGCGCCAGACTGCCCCAAGGCCTTCCGACCCGCAAGCCGGGCCTCAGCGGCGGAGCGCGCGGGCGAAGCCCCAAGCCGAGGCCAGGCCCAGCGCGGCGAGGTAGAGCCAGGGCAGCGGGCGCCCGGCGAGACCATGCAGCAGAGAGGCCAGCACGACCCAGAAGCCATAGGTGGCATAGCCGATGGCGACCGGGCGGCCGAGTTCCTGTCGGCCCCGGGCCATCCAGGCCATCAGCGCCAGCGTGGCCGGCATCACGGCGATGAGTCGGGCGCTGAGCGGGTCCGCGGCCCAGAGGAAGAGCGGCGCGAACGGCGCCGCGGGCCAGCCGTAAAGCGCCAGCGCCCAGAGGGCGAAGAGGGCGCAAAAGCCGGTCCAGATCGCCTGTTCGGCGGGGCCGGGCGGGCTGCCGCGGCGCAGGTCAGGGGCGCGGAGCATGGCGAGGGTCGCGCTGCAGGCAAGTCCCCCCGCTACGGCGAGGAAGGCCCAGGCGATCGGTGTCTGCCAGTCGAGCCGGTCTCGGTGGAGGAGGAGGACGGCGGCCACGACCGGGGCGAGATAGAGCGCGACCATGCCGAGATAGAGGCGGATGCGGGCCGGCGAGGGGCGCCAGAGCACGGTGAGGCCGGTGGCGGCGAAGGCCAGCGCCGCGGCCCCAAGGAAGCGAAACGCGAGGGGCGGCAGCAGCCAGGCGAAGCTGGTCGGCACCCCGAACCACCAGAATGGCGCGCCGAGGATGGCGCCCGCCGTGGCGAAGGCGATGCTGCGCTGGGCGCGGCGCTGGGTCGGGGCGAAACGCGGGGCGGAGCGGTGGAGGAGCAGCGCGGTCAGGGCGAAGAGCGCGAGGAGGATGAGGATTTGCAGGGCGAGGATCATCGGGCGGTCTCCGCTGGCGGCTGTGGGCAGGGTAGGCGTGGCGGTGCCGTGCGGCAAGCGGCGAGACCGAGGGCTGCGGGCGACGCAGAGGGCGGGCCGGGGGGCATCGAGCCCCCCGGCCCGCCTCGGGGGCGCTGCCCCCGCCGGCCTTCGGCCGCCCCCGGGATATTTGCCGCGCAAAGAAGGGGGCGGGCTTGCCAAGGGGGCGGGGCTGCCGCATCAGGGGCGGGTCAAGACGGGGAATGCCCATGAAACCTGCCGCGCGCGAGGCCGCCGCCATCGAGATTCTGGACCGCTGGCGCGAGGGCCGGGCGGTCGAGGCGGCCTTGACCGCCTGGGGCAGGGCCAGCCGTTTCGCGGGCTCGGGCGACCGCGAGGCGGTGCGGGATCTGGTCTTTGGCGCGGTGCGGCGATTCCGCTCGGCCGCGGCGCTGGGGGGGGGCAGCACGGGGCGGGCGCTGCTGCTGGGGCTGGCGCGGGCCGAGGGGCGGTTGCCCGAGGGCTGGACCGGCGAGGGGCATGCGCCGGTGCCGCTGACCATGGCGGAGGCGGCGCTGATGGAGGCGCCGCTGCCGCGCCTGACGCGGGGCGAGGCGCTGGACTGTCCCGACTGGCTGCTGCCCGCTTTCGACGCGGCGCTGGGCCAGGATGCCGACCCGGTCCTGGCCTTGATGCGCGACCGCGCGCCGGTCTTCCTGCGGGTCAACCGGGGACGGGCCAGCCGCGGGGCGGTGATCGCGGAACTGGCGGAGGCGGGCATCGAGGCGCGGACCCATCCCCTGGCCGAGACGGCGCTGGAGGTCACGGCGGGCGCCCGCAAGCTGCGCACCAGCGCCGCGCTGGCAGAGGGGCGGGTCGAGCTGCAGGATGCGGCGAGCCAGGCGGTGGCGCTGGATTTCGCCGCCGTGGCCTCGGGGCCGGTCCTCGATTATTGCGCGGGCGGCGGCGGCAAGGCGCTGGCGCTGGCCGCCGAGGGTTTCGCGGTCACGGCCCATGATGCCGAGCCGCGGCGCATGGGCGATCTGCCGGTGCGTGCGGGGCGGGCCGGGGCGAGGATCGAGGTGCTGGCGGGCGAGGCCTCGGGGCTCTGGCCGGCGGTTCTGGCCGATGCGCCCTGTTCCGGCTCGGGCAGCTGGCGGCGCGCGCCCGAGGCGAAATGGGCCTTCACGCCGGAGCGTCTTGTCGCGCTCAACGCGGTGCAGACGCAGATCCTGGAGGCCTGCGCGGCGCTGACGGCCCCGGGCGGGGTGCTGGGCTATGCCACCTGTTCGATGCTGCGCGCGGAGAACGAGGACAGGATTGCGGCCTTCCTCGCCGCGCAGCCCGGCTGGCGGCTGATGGCGGAGCGGCGGCTCACCCCCCTCGACGGCGGGGACGGGTTCTATCTGGCGCTGCTGCGGCGCGAGTGACGGCGGTTTCCGCGTTTGACCTGACAACCATGGGTGGTAGGATTAAAGCGTTAATATCGCTTTAACTCCGGGGGGCGACAAAGGCGCATGCGATTGACCAGTTCGCCCTCTGACTCGCCGCAGCTCCCGCCCGACGGGGGGGCGGATCCGCGCGCTTCCGTGCTGGAGCCGTTGATCCGGCTGGCCGCGGGCGGGCGGGTGCTGGCCTTCGCCAGCATCCTCATTGCCAGTGTGGCGCTGGGCCTGGCAATCGCCGATCTGGACCGGGCGGCGATGGTGGTGGCGACCGCATCGGCCACGCTGGCGCTGCTGGCGATTGCGGCGATGCTGGTGCGCACCTATGCCGCGCGGCGCCGCCGTTTCGTCGGTGCGGCGCTGGCCCGTTCGGCGGCGACCGACCCCGATCCGGTGGTGGTGACCGACCTCAAGGGCCGGCCCTGCGCCGCGAACCCCGCGGCGGGGGGCGTCGCGGATCCGGCAGAGCGGCTGCACGGCTGGTGCGTGGATGCCGCGCAGGTGGTCGATTCCCTGCTGGTCGAAGTCCGGCGGCGCGAGGCCACGACCCGCGAATTCTGGCGGCAGGACAGGGGGATGCGCGTCTCTCTGCACAGCGTGGAAGGGGCCTTTGGCCTGATTGTCTGGCATTTTTCGACCCTGATGCGGGGCGGCGGCCGGGGGCTGGATGTGCTGGGCCTGCCCGTCGTTACCCGTGAGGGGGTGCAACTGCGGCTCAACCCCGCCGCCCGCGCCGCCTTCATGGGCGAGGAGGCCGAGGTGCTGGAGGCGCTCGAACAGGTCCTCGACGCGGGCACCAGCGGCGTCTTCGCCCTCAGCCTGCCGGGCGGGCGGGGGATCCAGGCGGTCTCGGTTCCGTCGCGCGACGGGCTGGCCGATATCGTGCTGTTGCCGCCGCGCGCCCTGCCCGAGGGGGGCGAGGGTAGCCCGGCGCCGCCCGCTTCGGTCTTCGAGGACATACCGGTCGCCCTGATGCAGATCGACGCCGAGGGGCGGGTCGGCGGGTCCAACCGGCTGGCGCGGCAATTGCTGGGCCTGAGCGGCGAGGAAGCGCCCTTTTTCTCGGAGGTGGTCGAAGGTCTGGGGCGCCCGGTCCCGGATTGGCTGGACGACGCAAGGGCGGGCCGTGCGCTGGGCCGGCCCGAGGTGCTGCGCGCGACCTTGCCGCAGCAGGAGACCTTCGTGCAGATCATCCTGCGCCGCGCCACCGGCCAGAATGCCGAGGGCGCGCTGGTCGCGGTGATCTCGGACGCGACAGAGCTGAAATCGCTGGAGGCGCGCTTCGTGCAGAGCCAGAAAATGCAGGCGATCGGGCAGCTTGCCGGGGGCATAGCCCATGATTTCAACAATCTACTGACCGCGATTTCGGGGCATTGTGACCTTCTGCTGCTGAACCGTGACCGCTTCGACCCCGATTACAACGACCTGTTGCAGATCCATCAGAACGCCAACCGCGCCGCCGCCCTGGTCCGGCAGCTGCTGGCCTTCTCGCGCAAGCAGACGCTGAAACCCGAGGTCGTCTCGCTGGAAAGCCTGCTTGAGGAACTCACGCATCTGCTGACCCGGCTGGTGGGTGAGCGGATCACCCTGACGCTGACCCATGATCCGGCGCTGGCGGCGATCCGCGCCGACAAGCGGCAGCTCGAACAGGTCATCATGAATCTGGTGGTCAATGCCCGCGACGCCATGCCGATGGGCGGCACGATCCGGATCGAGACCGAGGCGCTGCATCTGCTCGACGAGCATGAGCATGGCCGTGCCCGGCTGCCGGCGGGGGATTACGCGCTGATCCGGGTGATCGACCAGGGGATCGGCATCCCGGCCGACATCATCGACAAGATCTTCGAGCCCTTTTTCACCACCAAGAAGATCGGCGAGGGGACGGGACTGGGCCTCTCGACCGCTTATGGCATCGTCAAGCAGATGGGCGGCTATATTTTCGCCGAGTCGATCGAGGGGGCGGGGACCACCTTCACCCTCTATTTCGCCGCCGAACCGGCCGAGGCCCTCGCCGATCCCGCCCCAGTCGCCGCCCGGCCCGAAGAACCGGCCGCTGCGCCCTCGGCCGCCCCCCTGTCGCGGCGTGTTCCGGCCCGCCCGCGGCCAAGCCCGCCGCCGGTCACCGTGAACAGCGCCGCGATCCTTCTGGTCGAGGATGAGGCCCCGGTCCGCGCCTTCGCCGCGCGGGCGCTGCGGCTTCAGGGCTACCAGGTCTTCGAGGCGCAGGACGGTGAGCAAGCCCTTGATTTCCTGCGCGATCCAGCGCTCAGGGTCGATCTCTTCGTCACCGATGTCATCATGCCCGGGATCGACGGCCCCGGCTGGGTGGCCGAGGCGCTGGAGGATCGGCCGGGCACGCCCGTGGTCTTCGTCTCGGGCTATACCGAGGATTCGCTCAGCGCCGCCATGGGGCGTATTCCGGGATCGGTCTTCCTGGGCAAACCCTTCTCGCTCAAGGACCTGAGCGAGATGATCGCCCGCGAACTGGCGAAGCGCGACGCCCTTGCAGGGGTCGCAGGCGAGGGGTGAGCCGTCGCCCCCGGCCTTGCAACGCGGGGCGGGGCTGCTAGGAAGGGCGCGACCCCTTTCTCAGACCGGAACCTGCCCGTGACCGAAACCCTCGCCGACGCGATCCGCCGCACCATCGACACCAAGACCAAGCCGCTGGGCGCGTTGGGCCGGATCGAGAGCCTGGCCGAGCAGATCGCCCTCCTGCAGGGGACGATTGCGCCGGTGATGCGGGCCTGCACGCTGACCATCTTCGCCGCCGATCACGGGATCGCGCTGTCGGGCGTCTCGGCCTTTCCGCAGGTGGTGACCGGACAGATGGTGCTGAACTTCCTCGCCGGCGGCGCGGCGGCCAATGTCTTCGCCCGGGTCAATGACGTGGCGCTGCAGGTGGTGGATGCGGGCGTCGCGGGCGAGCCGATCGCCCATCCCGCGCTGGTCTCGCGCCGGATCGGCCCGGGCACCGCCAATTTCCTCGATGCGCCCGCCATGAGTGCCGCCGAGGCGCAGACCGCACTCGACCACGGCGCCGCGGTGGCCCGGGCGGCGAAGGGCGAGGCGCTGGCCTTCGGCGAGATGGGCATCGCCAATACCGCCACCGCCGCCGCGCTTGCCCACAAGCTGACCGGCCTGCCGCTGGCCGATCTGGTGGGGCGCGGCACCGGGCTCGACGACGCCGGGCTTCGCCACAAGCTGTACGTGCTGACCCGCGCCGCCGCGCGGACCGGGGCGCTGACGCCGGCGCAGGCCATGGCCGAATACGGCGGGTTCGAGATCGTCATGATGGCGGGTGCCATGCTGGAGACGGCGCGGGCCAACCGCGTCGTCATGGTCGATGGATTCATCGCCACCGCGGCGGCGCTGCTGGCGACCCGGCTGGAGCCCGAGAGCCGCCGCGCCATGGTCTTCTGCCACAAGTCGCACGAAGCCGGGCACCGCGCGCTGCTCGCCGCGCTGGACGCCGATCCGCTGCTGGAACTCGACATGCGGCTGGGCGAGGGGACAGGGGCGCTGCTGGCCTGGCCGCTGCTGAAGGCGGCGGCGGCGATGATGACCGACATGGCCAGTTTCGAAGCGGCCGGCGTCTCGAACCGCGACTGAGATGCGGGGCGCGCGCGCAGCCCTGGCCTTTCTCACCCGCCTGCCCGCGGGGCCGCTCGACAGCGCCGATTTCGCGCGCGCGCCGGGCTGGTTCGGGGCTGTCGGGCTGGGGATCGGCGCGCTCTCGGCTGGCGTCTGGTTTCTGGCCTCTTGGCTCTGGGGGCCGGTGCTGGGGGCACTGGCGGCGGTCACGGCCGGGCTCTTGCTGACGGGCGCGCTGCATGAGGACGGGCTTGCCGACACCTTCGACGGGCTGGGTTCCGGCCGTCCGGCCGAGCGCGCGCTGGAGATCATGCGCGACAGCCGCATCGGCAGTTTCGGGGCGCTGGCCCTGGGCGTGGTCCTGGCCGCGCGGGTGATGGCACTGGCGGCGCTGGGGCCTTGGGCCCCGGCCGCGCTGATCGCCGGACAGGGGCTCAGCCGCGGCGGGATGGGGGTGATGCTGCAGAGTGGGCCCTATGTCAGACTTTCAGGCGCGGGCACCGGGATGACCGGCCAGCAACCCCTGGCGCCGCCGCTGGGCGCCGCTTTGGCCGGCGGCGCGCTGCTGCTCTGGACCGCCGGTTGGGGGCTGTTGAGTGCGCTCGCGGGTCTTGCTTTGGCACAGCTGGCGATCCGCGCCTGGGCCCGGCGCCGGCTCGGCGGGATCACGGGCGATGTCCTGGGTGCGGCGCAGGTTCTGGGCGACCTGGGCCTCCTGCTGGGGCTTCTGGCATGGCGCTGATCCTTCTGCGCCATACGCGCCCGGCGGTGGCCGAGGGCACCTGTTATGGCCGCACCGATCTTGACCTCGCGCCGGAATTTGCCGGTGATGCGCGGAGGATCGCTTCGGAACTTCCTGATTTCACGCGCATCCTTTCCTCCCCCCTCTCGCGCTGCCACCGCCTCGCCCAGGCCATCAGCGCGGCCCGCGACCTGCCGGTCACGGTCGACCCGAGGCTGACCGAAATGGATTTCGGCCGCTGGGAAACCTGCCCCTGGGCCGAGATCCCGCGCGCCGAGATCGACGCCTGGCGCGACGATTTCCTGCACGCTCGTCCGCATGGCGGTGAGAGCGTTCAGGATCTTTACACCCGCGTCCGCGAGGCGCTGGCCGAGGCGGCGCAGGGCCCGGTCCCCGCGCTGATCGTCACCCATGCCGGGGTGATCAAGGCGGCGCTGGCGGCCCAGCGCGCGCCCGAGGCCTGGCGGGCGGAAACCACCTTCGGCACCTGGCGGAGGATCGACTGGCGATGAGCGTGACCCTGATCCTCGGCGGCGCCCGCTCGGGCAAAAGCGCGCTGGCTGAACGTCTGGCATTATTGTCAACCAAGGATGCCCCGGTCTATCTCGCCACTGCTCAGGCCTGGGATGACGAGATGCGTGCGCGCATCGCGCTGCACCGCGTGCAGCGCGACGGGCAAGGCTGGCTGACGCGGGAAGAGCCGCTGAACCTCGCCGCATCATTGTCTGACATTAAAGATCAGACTGTTCTGGTTGATTGTCTGACATTGTGGCTGACCAATCACCTGCTGGCCGAGCATGATCTCGCCGCCGAAACCGAAATCCTGCTCGCCGCCCTGGCCGGCCGCCGCGCGCCGACCCTTCTGGTCAGCAATGAAGTGGGCCTCGGCATCGTTCCCGACAACGCGCTCGCCCGCCGGTTCCGTGACGAAGCCGGGCGCCTCAACCAGCGGGTTGCCGCCCTCGCCGATACCGTGGTCTTCACTGCCGCTGGATTGCCGTTGGTCCTGAAAGGGGCGCTGCCGCCCGGCGCTTGAACCCGCCCCCTTGGCGCGCGTCGCGCGCCGGCATAGCCTCGCCCCATGCAGCCCGATCAGATCGACACGTTCCTCGACCTCTGCGAGACGCGCAGCTTCCACCGGTCGGCCGAGCGGCTTGGGGTCACGCAATCGACCGTCTCGGGGCGGATCGCGGCGCTGGAACGCGCGTTGGGCGTCACGCTGCTCCGGCGGTCCCGGGCCGGGTGCGAGCTGACCACCGAGGGCCTCAGGTTCGAGCCCCATGCCCGGGCGCTGCGTCACGCCATGGTCGAGGCCCGGGCTGCGGCGCGGGGCGCGGGCGGGCGGGCCATGACCATCCGGCTGGGGCTGCAGAACGATCTCGCCGCCGAGGATCCGGCGCGCTGGGTGGCCCGGGTGCAGGCCCTGCTGCCCGAGGCCGCGCTCTATATCGAGGCCGATTATTCGGCGCAGATGTGCCGCGACGTGCTGGGCGGCGGCCTCGATCTGGCGCTGATCTTCACCCCCCACCCCTCGCCCGACATCCACTTCGAATCGCTGGGCGAGCTGACCTACCGCATGGTGGCGCCGCCCGGACAGGGGCTGGAGGCGCTGGCGGCAGTCACGCCCGAACGCTACGTGCTGGCCAATCTCTCGCCCGCCTTCTCACGCACCCATGACGCGCTCTTGCCGGGCCTCGCCTTTCCGGTGCTCGCCGCCGGGCAAGGGGCGACGGTGCGCGGCATGATCCTGTCCCTGGGCGTCGCGGGGTATCAGGAGGAGCGTGCCGCCGAGCGGCTGATCCTGGCGGGGCAGGTCGTCGCGGTCGAGGGCGCGCCGCGCTTGACGCAGCCGATCTTCGCCGCGATCCATTACCGTAACCGACACCGGCCCGTCTGGCGCAAGCTGATGGCCGCCATGCGTCTTAACCTAGGGAGTCCCGGATGACTGACACGATAACCGATTACAGCTGGCTTCCGGCCGATATCCGCGCCTTCATCGACCGGACGCTTGCGGCCTATCCTGCCGATGCGGTCAACTTCTCCATCGCGCAGCAGCGGGCCTTCTATGACCAGCTCTGCCGCGATTTCGACCAGCCGCATCCGCCGGGCCTGAAAGCCACGGACGAGACCATCGCCGGCGTTCCCTGCCGCTGCTACGTGCCGACCAGGCCGCTGACGGGGATCACTGGGATCTATTTCCACGGCGGCGGTTTCGTGGTGGGAGGCCTGGAAAGCCATGATGCCATCGTCGCCGAACTGGCCGAGCAGGCGGGGCTGACCATGATCGCCGTCGATTACCGCCTGGTGCCCGAACATCCCCATCCCGCCGCCTATGACGATTGCGCGGCGGTGGTCGACGCGGTGCCGGGGCCGAAGGTCGTGGTGGGCGACAGCGCGGGCGGGACGCTCGCGGCCTCGATCAGCGCCACGCGGGGCGATATCGTCGGGCAGGTGCTGATCTATCCGGGGCTGGGCGGCGGGCCGGACATGCCCAGCTTCACCCGCCATGCCAAGGCGCCGATGCTGACGGCCGAGGAATGCCTTTACTACGAGAAGATCCGCTATGGCGGGGCCGAGCCGCCCCAGGGCGATGTGACCGCCCGGCCGCTTGATGCCGAAAGCTATGGCGACCTGCCGCCCACCGCGATCTTCACCGCCGAGGCCGATCCCATCGCCTCGGGCGGGGTCGAATACGCGGCGCGGCTGGCCGAGGAGGGGGTGCCCGTCTCGCTGACCGAGGAGCCGGGCATGGTCCATGGCTACCTGCGCGCGCGCCACATGGCGAAGGGTGCGCGAGAGTCGTTCGACCGGATCGCCGAGGCGCTGCGGGATCTGGCGCGAAACGCCTGAGGAGGCACGAAAAAGGGCCCCCGCGGGGGCCCTTTGATTGTCCGGTCAGGGGCAGCCCGCTCAGTAGCGCACGACCGTCTCGAAGGTCTCGGGCAGCGTCAGGTCGGGGTCCAGCATGTCCACCAGGTTGAAGCTGAACGAGGCCGAGCGGCCATCTTCGGCGATGGTGCCGTTGCTGGAGACGACTTCGGCGCCGGCGATGCGGATGGTGAAGGTATGGCCCTCCAGCATCGGGCGCATCATCGCCGCGGCCTGCGGATCGGCGCGCATCTCTTCGGTCTGGGCGCCCATGTCGCCCAGCGGGAAGGTTACGCGCACGGTGCCGTCGCCCAGATCCTCGGCGGTGGGGGTCGGCTGGCCGGGCTCGCTCTCGAAGACCTCGGCGAAGCTGCCCTCGGTGCGGACATCGCAGCGCGCTTCGGTTTCGGTGGTGGTCAGCGTGCCGCCTTCCTCGGCCGGGCAGAAGGCCTCGCCCCCGCCCATCATGTCCAGCATCTGCCGCTGCACGATCATGTGGCCGGTGACGGTCGCATGGTCGGCGCCGTCGATGGTGGCGGTCATGTCGACGTCGATACAGCCCGACAGGGCCAGGGCGCCAGCCAGGGCAGCGGCATGAATGAGACGCATGGAATTCTCTCCTTGAGAAATGATTTCGCGAAAGAATATCCGGGCGAAAGGCGCAGGGCCAGCCTCTTTGCTGGCCTTGCGCGGGGGCTTGCCATCACAGCTTGGTCAGGCGCTCAATTGGCCGTGCAATGCGCGCCCGACGGGGCCGCGCCCGATCCCAGGGCGATGGCCGCGGGGAAGCGGAAGGGTTCGGGCAGGCCGGTGGCGGCCGCGTCCCAGACCACGAGGGTGGCGATGGCGGCGATGGCCAGCAGTGCGACGCGGGGGCGGGTCATGCGGCCACTCCCTGACGGCGGGCGGGGATCAGCACGAAAGGCCTCAGCTTCAGCCCCAGCGCCGAGCCCGCGAAGGCGGCCGCGAACCAGACCCAGCCATGGGCCGAGCCGGTCGAGATGCCGCTGAAGAAAGCGCCGACGTTGCAGCCAAAGGCCATGCGGCTGGAATAGCCCAGCACCAGGCCCGCGATCAGGACCAGCAGCCAGCCCAGCGGGGCAAGGGGGGCCGGCGGGGCGCCCGGATCGCGCTTGCCGCGCATCACCAGGAACGCGCCGAGGATCAGGCCGATATCGGTCAGCGAGGTGACATCGGTCAGGATCGACTGATCGAGCCGCGCGGCATTGACCGGATTGGCCCAGAAGCCCGTCGCGCTGAGATCGGCACCGAACGCCGTCGCCAGTTTCGCGCCCCAGAGGCCCAGGCCATAGACGATGCCCCAGGGTTGGCCCGCCACCACGAGGTTGAGGACGGCAAGGCTCGCCAGCAGCGCGGCCGCTACGAAAAGCCGCGCGGGCGGACGGCGCTTGCCGGGGGCGGCGCGCCAGATCAGAAAGCCCGCGACCACCGCAAGGCCTGCCAGCGTCAGCCAGAGGCCGCCGTTCGGACCGGCCACGGATTGCGCCGAGATCAGCGGCAATTGCCCCAGCGAGGCCCAGAAACCCGCGTTCAGCGTGCCGAGGAAGGCGCCGCCGACGAAGCCCACCAGCGCCACGGCGCCGATGGTGTTGCCCGATCCCGCGTTGACCAACGTGCCCGAGCCGCAGCCCATGACGACCTGCATCGCCGCGCCGAAGATGAAGGCGCCCAGGATCATGCCGGTCCCGATCGGCGCCTGTGCGGGAGCCAGTTCCAGCGGGTTCGCGGCCAAGAGCGGGAAGGCTGCGGCGGCGACTAGCGCGATCGCGAGGAGCTGCGCCAGCAGCCCCCGTGCGTCACGCTCGACGATCATCAGCCGCCAGGGACCGGCGAAGCCGAAGCGCAGCCCCTCCAGCACCAGGCCGTAGCCGATGCCGATGGCCACCAGGATCCCGGCCTGCGGCCCCGCCGCCAGCGCGACGGCGAGGACCACGGCCAATCCCAGGGCGCCGAGGCCCAGACGTCTGAGGATCATTAGAAGAGGCTCCCGACCCAGTTGGTGGCCGCGCGCCAGGCGTATTGCAGGCGGTTCGGCGCGTTGTCGAGCGGCTGCGAGCCGTCGGCGGCGTATTCGGCCATGCTCTCGGCATAGAGGCGCACGTCGTCATAGCCCGCGACCTCGCTCAGCGCGAACCAGTTGATCGCCGCCCAATGGCCGGTGTTGCAGAAGCTCACCGCCGTGGTGCCGCCGGTATAGCCCGCCTCGGCGGCAGCGGCGCGGATCGCCTCGGCGCCGACCAGGCGGGTGCCGTCGAAGAACGCGGAATATTCCAGGTTGTCGGCGCCCTGGATCGTCCCGGGCGAGGCCACGGACCAGGTGAGGCCGTCGAAGAAATCGGCCGGGCGGGCGTCAATCAGCTCCGCGCTGCCATCGGCGACCATGGCGGTGACCTCGGCGGTGGTAGCGCGCCATTGGTCGGTCCATTCGCCCTGATAGTCGGACGGGAAGAACGAGGCATCGGCGGTCTCGACCGGCAGGCCGGCTTCGGTCCAGGCGGCGAGGCCGCCGTTCAGCAGGGCCAGATCCTCGATCCCCATCGAGCGCAGGGTCCAGTAGACGCGGGCGGCCGCGCCCATGTCGGTGGCGTCGCGGCCCGCATGGACCACGACGACCGGCGTGTCGGTGTCGATGCCGAGTTCCTGCACCACGGTGGTCAGATGCGGCAGGTCGCGCAGCGCGCCGGGATTCGGCATGTCCGAGCGCCAGGACGCATAGGGCGACCAGCCCGAGCCGGGGATATGGCCCTGGGAATATTCGCCGGTGATCTGCACGACGCGGATATCCTCGCCGTATTGGTCAAGGAGGGCGCTGAGTTCGGCGGGTTCCAGCAGCGGCGACCAGCCTTCGGGCGTGGCGGCGGCGGCGAGGGGCGACAGGCTGACCGCGAGGGCGGTCGCGATGGCAAGGGAACGGGTCATGGCGGGGTCTCCGGCACTGAGGGCGGGGGTCATGACCGGCGATCTGGCGGCTTTGGGCCGGGCTGACAAGGCTCGCGCGCCCGGGCGGGTCCGCGCGCGCGAGGCGGGTATTCCGAATGGGGCGGAAGGGGCGGAACGCATGTTCGCGAAAAGCGCGTCCAGGGGGAAATCTGTCGCGCTTCGGCCGCATCGGGCGCGGTGTCGGGTCTTATTTCATCCGCGAAGCGCCCCGGGGCGGGAAATATTTCCCGGTCGGGGCGCGGAGGGTGGGCGGTTCCGAGGCCCGGGGGCTTCGGAACTGCCCACCCTGGTCAGCCGGTGACCTGCTCGCGCAGGATCGCCGCGGTCATCGAGATCATCAGATAGAGCCCCGCGAAGATCAGGAAGGCCAGCGCCGTATTCTCGAAGGCGCGAGGATAGGTCGGCTCGTCCGGCGCGACCGGGCTCACGCCGAGGGACAGATAGCGCACCTGGCGATTGGCCTCGATCCTCGCGGCCTCGAGCTGTTGCATCGCCTGGGTCAGCAGCATCTGCCTTGTGGCCACATCGGCCTCGGCCATGACCTGCTCGCGCTGAAGCCGGGCGATCGAGGTGCCGTCCTCGCCCCCCGCGGTCAGCGAATTGCGCAATTCGGCGATCCGCTCCTCCAGCGAGGCCACCCGCCGCTCGGCCTGTTCCAGCCGCGCGGTGTTCGGTCGCGGATTGGCGCGCAGGTCCGACAACTGCAGGCGTTCGGTGTTGAGCTGCGCGTCCAGCGTGCTGATCTGCTGGGTCAACAGCGAGACCTCGACCTCGGAGGACAGCATCTGGAAGCGCTCCTGCAGGTCGAGGTAGCGCGATTGCGCCTCGCTCATCCGGGCCTCGGCGGTCGCGACGGCTTCTTGCGCGTCGCTCATCTGGTTGTCGCGCACCCGTTGGGTCAACTGGTCGACCTGCGCCTCGGCAAAGCCGATCAGCGCCCGGGCGAAGCGTTCGCTGGTCTCGGGATCGGCCGCAATCACCTCCATCTTGATGATGCCTTCGGTCGGGTCGAAGGCGACCTGCACCATGTCCTGATAGAGGCGATAGGCCGCCTCGTCGGTCGCATCGGGCGGCAGGCGGCGCAGCGGGTCGATGGATTCCTGCTGGAAATAGGTCTTGAAGCCCTCCTGCTCGTTCAGCTGCCGCATGGCATCGCGCGATTGCAGGTAGCTCTGCACGGTGATGGAATCGTTGGTCGTGCCCAGGCCCGCGCCGCCGAACATGCCCGCCAGCGCCCCGGCGCCGCCAAAACCCGCACCGCCGCCGCCGTCCGCCTGCTGGATGACGAATTCGGAATTGGTGGCGTAAAGGGGCGTCGCGACGAAATAGAAGTACCAGGCCGCCAGCAGCGTCGGCAGGGTCACGAAGACCCCCAGCCGCGCGCCCAGCAGTGCCATGCGCCGCCGCCGCCGCTTGGCGATGTCCCGCTGGATCTTCGAGATTTCGGCGCGGCGCTGTTTCTCGGTCGTCTGGGGCGCGGGGTCGATCTTGGCGGGCATGCCGGGCTGGCGATAGGCCTTGGGCAATTGGGGCCGGGCTTCCTCGGTCGTCGTCAGCTCGCGCGATTTCGAGCCTTCCTCCTTGACGATATCGAGCAGCGTCGAGCGTTCGAACGGGTCGATGCCCTGCTTGCGCAGAAGCCGGACGGCCTCGATCCCCGAACTGGCCTTGATGCCGTTGCGCTGCGCCACCCGCATCGCCATGCGCAGCTGCCGGCCCGAGAGTTCCTCGCCGCTTTCCGCCTCGCCCTGGACGGCGGGCTGCGCGGCAGGCTGGACGGTGTAAGGGGGCGCCGGGGCGTCGGCCCGGGAGGGGGACGCGGGCCGGGACGGCGGGGCATCCTCGTCAAAGAGCGCGTCATGGGGCGGCATGGCGGCGGCCGCCGCCGCGGCGGGGCTGCCGGGGCGCGGCGGGGCCGCCGGGCTTGCGCTGGCCTGCCGGGCCTGGGCCGGGGCAGCCGAGCGGGCCGCGGGCTGCGGCGCAGGGGGCGGCGTGCCGTCGGCCCGTTGGGGCGCGACGCTGGTGCGCAGCGTTTCCGACGCCTCGTCCCCCAGCCTGAGCCGGAACCGCCTAGCTTTGGGTTTCGTAGTCATAAAGTGCCTTCGCCTCTTCCAGAGACTCGTAGAACGTGAGTCTGCCGTCCCTGAGGACCGCTGCGGATTTGCAGTATTTTTCCAAGGTCTCGGCCTGGTGCGAGACGATGAGCACGGTCGCCTTTTCCAGCCGTTCCTTCAGCATCGCGCCCGCGCGCTTGTTGAATTTCACATCGGTCGTTGCGGGCATGCCTTCGTCCACCAGATAGAGGTCGAACTCGATCGCCAGCATCAGCGAAAAGGCGAAACGCGCGCGCATTCCCTGGCTGTAGGTGCCGACCGCCATGTCGAAATAATCGCCGATGTCGCACATCCAGCGGCAGAAGGCCTCCACCTCGTCGGGGTCGAGCTGATAGAGCCGGGCGATGTAGCGCGCATTCTCGGTCGCGGTATGGCGGTGGTTCAGCCCGCCCATGAAGCCCAGCGGGAACGAGACGCGGCAGGTGCGGGTGATCGTGCCCTCGTCGGGTTTCTCCAGCCCGGCCATCATGTTGATGATCGTGGTCTTGCCGGTGCCATTGGCGGCGAGGATGCCGACGGACTGCCCCAGTTCGATGCGGAACGAGGCCTTGTGCAGGATGACCTTGCGGGTCTTCCCGGTCCAGAAGGACTTGCTGACGTTGTAGAACTCCAGCATCTGCTACATTGCGCCCCAGGTCGCCCATCCGTCAGCGAAGTGTCGCATGCGGGTGTTTACAGGCTGTTTCTTGCGGCTGTCCACGGATCGGGCAGGCCGGGATGGGCGGATTATGCCGCAGAAGCCCCGGCGGGGGTAGTGAAAACTGCGTGTTAAGACTGTTGCGCAATCGTGTCCGCCTTTACTTTGTGCGGCAAACCGCCGACATCCGCGCCCATGCGACCGACCAGGATTCAGACCAGCCCCATGGACGATACCCCCGAGACCGAGCTCAACGCCGCCATGCGCCGCCTGGCCCAGGCGCCCGAGGACAGCGCCGATGAGATCGCCGCCCGCCTGGCCTTTCACGCCGAACTGAGCCGGGCCGAGCTGTTCGTGTTGCTCACGGCCGAGGTGACGGGCGGCACGATGGCGCCCAAGGTCTTCGACCTGTCGGATGTGCGCGCCGTGCTGGCCTTCGACAGCGAGTTGCGGCTGGCCGGTTTCGCCGGCGAGGCCGCGGCCTATGCGGCGCTGCCCGGCCGCGTGCTGGTGGCGATGCTGGCCGAGGCGGCCGAGGGGCTCTCGCTGCTGGTCAATCCCGACACCGAACACGCCGCGCTTCTGCCGCCCGAGGCGCTGGGCTGGCTGGCCGACACGCTGGCTGCGCCGGCCCCCGCCGAAGGGCAGGGCGTGCCGCTGGCCTTCGGCGCGCCGGATCTGCCCGAGGCGGTGCGCGCGCCGCTTGTCGCGGCGCTGGAGCGGCGGCTTTCGGGCACGCCGGGGCTGAGCGGGGCCGTGCTGGCCGCGGTCCAGTGGCAGGGCGGCGGGCGCGGTCATGTGCTGGCGCTGGCCGGTCTGCCCGAGGCCGCGCAGGCCCCGATCGCCCGGGCAGTGTCCGAGGCGCTGGCGCTCTCGGGACTGGAGGGCGGCGCGCTCGACGTGATCTTCCCCGAGGGGCGGGCCATGGCGGCCATCGCCGGGGTGGGGCTGGCGCTCTCGCCTGCGCCCTTTGCGCCCCCCGAAGAACAACGCCTGACACCGGGTGCCAATCCAGGGCTCGACCCCGCGCGCCCGCCGCGCCTCCGGTAGCGCCATGTTCGCGGAACTCGGCCGCTTTCTCGGACGCATCCTCGAGCGGGACAAACCCGAGAACCAGCCCGTCGTGGCCCAGGACCACGCGGCGCTGACTGCCGCGATCCGGGTGGGCGATGTGCTGCTGGTCGAGGGGCGGGCCAAGGTCTCGACCGCGATCAAGTACCTGACGCAGAGCACCTGGTCCCATGCCGCGCTCTGCGTGCAGGACCTGAGCGCGGGCACCGGCGAGGTGTTGCTGGTCGAGGTGACGATCCAGGAGGGGGCGCATCAGGTGCCCCTGGCGAAATACGCGAATTTCAACACCCGATTGTGCCGCGCCGCGGGCCTGTCGGTTGACGAACGCGCCGCCGTCGCCCGCTTCATGGTCGAGCGGATCGGCATGACCTACGACCTGCGCAACATCGTCGATCTGGCGCGCTATCTGTTCCCGACGCCGCCGATCCCGGTGCGGTGGCGGCGTCGGCTGCTGACGCTGGGGTCGGGCGATCCGACGCGGGCCATCTGCTCCTCGCTGGTGGCACAGGCCTTTCAGTCGGTCGGCTATCCGATCCTGCCGCAGATCGAGATGCTGCGCGAAAGTTCGGGCCGGCCGCTGGGCACCATCTGGCGCCAGCGACACGCCACGCTGATCGTGCCGCGCGACTTCGACCTTTCGCCCTATTTCGCCGTGGTCAAGCCGACCATCCAGCGCGGTTTCGATCACCGGCGGATTCCCTGGGCCTTGGGCGAGGAAGAGGGGCCGACGGGCAAGCGCTTGTTGGGGTAATATGATACCTATTTTTCAAGCTATTGAAAACATACCAATATTTCGCGCGCACCCCGCTTGACCCATCCGCGCATTCCGTTAGAACAGCGCCATTCCGTGCCCGGGTTCTGCCCGGCTGCGACTCGCTTCTCACTTTCAGGGCTGGACCATGAAAACCTACACCGCAAAACCGGCGGAGATCGAGAAGAAGTGGATCCTGATCGACGCCGAGGGCGTTGTTCTGGGCCGCCTCGCCACGATCGTCGCCAACATCCTGCGTGGCAAGAACAAGCCGACGTTCACGCCGCACATGGACATGGGCGACAATGTCATCATCATCAACGCCGACAAGGTGCAGATGACCGGCAACAAGCGCGCCGACAAGCGTTACTACTGGCACACCGGCCACCCGGGCGGGATCAAGTTCCGCACCGCCGGTCAGGTGCTTGACGGCGCCCACCCCGAGCGCGTCGTGATCAAGGCCGTCGAGCGCATGATCACCCGCAACCGCCTGGGCCGTCAGCAGATGACCAACCTGCGCGTCTATGCCGGTGCCGAGCATCCGCACGAGGCCCAGCAGCCGACCGTCCTCGACGTCAAGTCGCTGAATCCCAAGAACACCCGGAGCGCCTGATCATGGCCGATGAGATCAAGTCCCTCGACGCGCTGAAAGATGCCGTCGCCGGCGCCGCGGCTGCCCGTCCCGCCGCCGAGACCGAGACCGAGGCCGCTGCGCCCCGGACCCCCCAGCGCGACGCCCAGGGCCGCGCCTATGCCACCGGCAAGCGGAAAGACGCGGTTGCCCGCGTCTGGATCAAGCCGGGTTCGGGCAAGGTCACCGTCAACGGCAAGCCGATGGCCGAGTATTTCGCCCGTCCCGTGCTGCAGATGATCCTCAAGCAGCCCTTTGAGATCACCAACACCGTCGGCCAGTTCGACGTGGTGGCGACCGTGGTCGGCGGCGGCCTCTCGGGCCAGTCGGGCGCGGTGAAGCACGGCGTGTCGAAAGCGCTGCAGCTCTACGATCCGACGCTGCGCGGCGTCCTCAAGGCTGCGGGCTTCCTGACCCGCGACGCGCGGACCGTGGAACGGAAGAAATACGGCAAGCGCAAGGCGCGCCGGAGCTTCCAGTTCTCGAAGCGCTGATCGCTTTCGCGATTTTTTCGAAAGGCGCGGCTTCGGCCGCGCCTTTTTCTTTACTCCTGCCGCGTAGCCTGCCCGCGCAGGAGAAACGATGCCGGCACGGATATTCCAGATCTATGCGCTGATGGTGATGCTGGCGGGCGTCGGCGTGCTGATGGCGCTGCATGGGGCGCCGGGCGGTTTGAGCCTCGGCGGCGAGGCGTCGCTGCTGCGCCGCGCCTGGGTCGCGGAGATTGCGCGCGGCGGGGCCGGCCATGCCTCGCCCTCGGCCCTGTCCGCGCTGCGGCTGGCGCTGGGCCTCGGCGATGGGCAGGCGCTGCTGCTGGCCGTTGCAGGGCAGGGGGTGGCGGTCTGGCTGCTGGCCGGGGCGCTTGGCCCGGCGGTGGCGGGGCGTCCGGCCTCGGCCGTGGTGGGGGCACCGCTGCTGGTGCAGGCCGTCAACGGCTTCGCCCTGCCGCTGGCGGGCATGGAAGGGGCTTGGCTGGTCGCCGCTTCGGTCGCGGTGCTGGTGGGGCTGTCGCGCGCGGCCAAGGGACCGGTGCCGGGGTTTCTGCTGCCGGCGATCCTCCTGGTCCTGGCCCTGAGGGTCGAGGGCGCGGCCTTGGCCCTCGCCGCGGTCATCGCCTTGTTATCCTTGGGCCATCGCCTGCCCGCGCTCCTGGCGTTGACGGGGCTGGGTCTGCTGACCGCGGCCCTTGCCGTCCTCCCCCCGGCGGTGGGCTTGCCGCCATGGCCCCCGGTCCCGTCCCAGACCTTGGCTGGGGCGCTGGCGGGGGATGTCGAGGGGGTGCTGGTGGGCGTTGCCGTCAGTGTCATCCTCGCGCTGCGGGATTTGCCGGGTGTGCTGCTGGCGGTGCTGACGGGTTTGCTGGCGCTTCTGGCCCTCGTCCGGCCGAACCCGCCGCGCAACGCCGTCGTGTGGACGGCGCTGGCGGGGATCCTTCTGCCGCTGCTGTGCGGCAGCACCGGCTGGTTTCAGGAAACCGCCCCCTTGGCCCTGGCGGTCGCCGCCTATCTGCTGCAGCTGCGCCGTCCGGCTGTGGCGCCGCTGGCCCTGCTGGCCCTCTTCGGCTGTAGCCATGGGGCAAGTTCCCTCTGGCCTCCGATGCCAGCCCCGCCGCCGCAGTCCCTCGCACCCGGCTCCGACCCGGGGGGGACCGGCCCCGACCCGCCACGCGCCCCCTCCTCGGACGGCACGCCCTGACGAGACGGGATGCCTCCGCGCTTGTCGTCGCCGGGCCGGGGGGCTACCTTCCCGCCGCCCCCAAGACCGGAGCCACCATGTATTCCCCGGCCCATTTCACCGAAACCGACCAGGCCGAGATCGAGCGCCTGATCGACACGCATCCGCTGGCCGCGCTGGTGGCCATGACCGGGGCCGGGCTCGACGCCAATCACCTGCCGCTCTTGCGCGACGGCGAGGGCTTCGTCGGTCACGTCGCGCTGGCCAATGCCCTGCACCGCGAGGTGCCGGACGGCGCCCCCGTGCTGGCGATCTTCCACGCGGGCGAGGGCTATGTCAGCCCGAACTGGTATCCATCCAAGGCCGAAACGCACAAGGCGGTGCCGACCTGGAATTACCAGGTGGTTCATGTCCATGCCCGCATCACCTGGTCCCACGCCGACAAGGACAAGCGGCGTGCGGTGGCGCTGCTGACGGCGCGGCACGAAAAGGCGGTGAATGGCGCCTCCGCCTGGAAGATGGGCGATGCGCCCACCGATTTCCTGGAGGAGCTGCTGGGCAAGTTCGTCGCCTTCCGCCTGAGCGTCGAACGGATCGAGGCGAAATCGAAGCTCAACCAGAACCGCAGCCCCGCCGACATCGCCGGGGTGGCTGACGCGCTTTCGGGGCAGGGCCGCACCGGGATTGCCGCCGCGATGCGCCGCCCGCCCAAGGCGTGAGCCCTCCGGCCCGCCGCCGTCACCGCGTCGTCGCAATTCCCGTGCCGCCCGTGCCATGGCCCTTGCCCCGGCGCGGCCAAGCGCCTAAAGGGGGCGCATCGCAGCTATCGGGGGCCCGAACCATGGAGCCTTGGCTCAGCCATCCCTTCGACGACGACAAGTTGAAGGAGGAATGCGGGATTTTCGGCGCCGTCAACGTCCAGGATGCGGCGAATTTCGTCGCGCTGGGCCTGCACGCGCTGCAGCACCGCGGCCAGGAAGCAGGCGGCATCATCACCTACGACGAGTCGCGCGGCTTCCAGTCGGCGCATCGCTTCGGTCTGGTGCGGGACAATTTCACCTCGGCCAAGCTGATGGAAACCCTCCCGGGCTCGATCGGGATCGGCCATGTGCGCTATTCCACCGCCGGCTCGAAGGGCGCGACCGCGATCCGCGACGTGCAGCCCTTCTTCGGCGAATTCTCGATGGGCGGCGCGGCCATCGCGCATAACGGCAACATCACCAACGCCAATGCGATCCGCAAGGAACTGATCGAGCGCGGCTCGATCTTCCAGTCGTCGAGCGATTCGGAATGCATCATCCACCTGATGGCGCGGTCGATCCAGCGCACCCATGCCGAACGGCTGAAGGATGCGCTGCGCCGCTGCGAAGGTGCCTTCTCGGTCATCGCCATGACCCGCACCAAGCTGATCGGCGTGCGCGACAAGCTGGGGGTGCGGCCGCTGGTGCTGGGCCGGATCGGTGCCGAGAAGGAGGGCGGCTGGGTGCTGGCCTCGGAAACCTGCGCGCTCGACATCATCGGCGCCGACTTCGTGCGCGAGATCGAGCCGGGCGAAATGGTCGTGATCGACCGGAAGGGTGTTGTCTCGTCGCGGCCCTTCGAGCGCACCTCGCCGCGGTTCTGCATCTTCGAGCAGGTCTATTTCTCGCGCCCCGATTCGATTCTGGGCGGGCGCTCGGTCTATGAGACGCGCCGCCAGATCGGTGTGGAACTGGCGCGCGAGGCGCCGGTCGAGGCCGATCTGGTCTGCCCGGTGCCCGACAGCGGTACGCCCGCGGCCATTGGCTACAGCCAGGAATCGGGCATCCCCTTCGCCATGGGGATCGTGCGTAACCAATACATGGGCCGCACTTTCATCGAACCCAGCGAGCAGATCCGCAACATGGGCGTCCGGCTGAAGCTGAACGTCAACCGCGCGCTGATCGCTGGCAAACGGGTGGTGCTGGTGGACGATTCGGTCGTGCGCGGCACGACCAGCCAGAAGATCAAGGAGATGATCCTCGAAGCCGGCGCCAAGGAGGTGCATTTCCGCATCGCCAGCCCGCCGACGACCTGGCCCTGTTTCTATGGCGTCGACACGCCGGAGCGGTCGAAACTGCTGGCGGCGCGGATGACCGAGGACGAGATGCGCGATTTCATCGGCGTCGACAGCCTCAAGTTCGTTTCGCTCGACGGGCTCTATCGCGCCGCGGGCGAGGCCGGGGGCCGCAACCCGGTGCAGCCGCAATTCTGCGATGCCTGTTTCTCGGGCGAATATCCAGTCGCGCCCTCGGACATGATCGAGGCCGGGTTCGAGCTGAAGGCGACGGCGGCCGAGTAAGACGCTGACAAGCAAGGAATTTCTGAGCCCGGCGCCGCGCGCGCCGGGCTTTTGCGTTCTGGCGCCCCTTGACGGCGACGGGCGGGCGGGCTGAACCTCCAGGGCCTTTGCATCGCAGGTCCTTCATGAGTCTCGATACCCCCGGCCTCTGGGCCGTCACCGCCCCCGCCGCCCCGGCGCTGATCCCCCTTGAGGGCGACACCACGGCCGATATCGCCGTCGTCGGGGCGGGCTACACCGGCCTTTCCGCCGCGCTGACCGCCGCCGAATCCGGCGCGCGCGTCGTCGTGCTGGAGGCGCAGGGCATCGGCGCGGGCGGTTCGGGGCGCAATGTCGGGCTGGTCAATGCCGGGCTCTGGATCATGCCGGACGAGGTGGAGGCAAAGCTCTCGCCCGGCAATCCCCTGCCCAGCATGCTGGCCAATGCCCCCGCCGCCGTCTGGGCGACGATCGAGCGTCACCGGATCGCCTGTGAGGCCCGTCCCGTGGGCACGCTGCATTGCGCCCCGGATGCCGCAGGGCTGGCGGCGCTGGCCGAACGCGAGCGGCAATGGCAGGCGCGGCAGGTGGCCGTCAGGCTGCTGTCGCCCGACGAGACGCGGGCCCGCACCGGCTCGGCGTGCTTCCACGGCGCGCTTTTCGATCCGCGGGCGGGGACGGTGCAGCCGCTCGCCTATGCCCGGGGGCTGGGTCATGCGGCGATCAGGGCGGGGGCGCGGCTCCATGCGCCCAGCCCGGTGACATCGGCCGAACGGCGGGGCGGTGAGTGGATACTCACAACGCCCGGTGGCAGGGTGGCGGCGCCCAAGGTGATCTGGGCGGGCAACGCCTATGGCCATGGACCGGCGGCCAACAAGGCCGTGGCGATCATGCCCTATTTCAACTTCGCCACCGACCCGCTGCCCGAGGATCTGCGCCGGACCATCCTGCCGGGGGGCGAGGGCGCCTGGGACACGGCGACGGTGCTCAGTTCGTTCCGGCTGGATGCGGCGGGGCGCTTCGTCATCGGCTCGATCGGGCAATTGGGTGTCGATCTGGCGGTGCACGAGGGCTGGGCGCGGCGGATGATGGGCCGGCTTTATCCGCAACTAAGGGGGCAGGTCTTTGCCCATCGCTGGTACGGGCGCATCGGCACCACGCCCGACGCGCTGCCGCGGCTGATCGAGGCGGGCGAGGGCGCTTTGGGGATCACCGGCTACAACGGCCGCGGCATCGCGCCGGGGACGGTGCTGGGAAGGGCATTGGCGCGGGCGGCGCTGGGGGAGGAGAAGCTGCCGCCGCTGGCCCCGGCCAAGCCCGATCCCTTGCGCGGCATTCGGACCCTGGGCCTCAGGGTCGGGGCCGCGGCGATGCATCTCATCGACCGCCGCGGCTGAGGGCATTCAACGCTTCGGGCGCGTCGGCCGCTGGTCGGCGCCACCGCCCCGGGCCGGTTTGCCCGCCGGTTTGCGGGCCGGGCCGCCCAGACGGGCCGAAGGATTGCGCGCCGCATCGGGGTCGATGCGCGGCCGGGCCGGCTTGCCGGCGCCCTCGGGCTTCGGCGGGCGCGCCTTGGCCGCATCGGGCTTGGTGCGGGGCTTGCGCGGCGCGTCGCCGGAGTCGGGGCGCGTATCGGGACGGGCGCGGTATTCACCCCCCTCGGCGGCGCGCGGCGCGCGGGGCTTGTAGGGACGCTCGCCCTCGGCCCGCGGTGCGCGCGGCTTGAACGGGCGGTCGCCGTCCTCGCCCCGCGGCGGGCGCGGGGAATAGGGGCGCTCGCCGCCTTCGCTGCGGGCCTTGAAGGGCCGGTCTGCCCCTTCGGCCCGCGGCGCGCGGGGCTTGTAGGGACGCTCGCCGTCCTCGCCACGGGGCGGGCGCGGGGCATAGGGACGCTCGCCCTCCTCGCTGCGGGCGCGGGGCGTATAGGGGCGGTCGGCGCCCTCGGGACGCGGCGCGCGCGGCTTGAACGGGCGTTCGCCGGCATCCTCGCGCGGGACGCGGGGCTTATAGGGACGTTCCCCCTCGCCGTCCTCGCGGCGCGGACGCGGGGCACGGGCCGGACGCTCGCCCTCGGGACGGTCGGGACGGGGCGCGCGCGGGGGGCGCTCGCCCTCTGCCGGTGCCTCGGTACGCTCGAGCGTGATGTCCTGCTCCAGAATGCCGGTGTTGCCCACGGCGTTCCAGAATCGGTCCGCGGCATCCTCGTGCAACTGGGCGAAGGTCGCGTCCTCGAAGATGCGGATCGCGCCGATGTCCGAGCGGGTCAGGGCACCCGCGCGGCAGAGCATCGGCAGGAGCCAGCGGGCTTCGGCGCGCTGGGCATGGCCCACGCCGATCTTGACCCAGAACGAGCGGTCAAACTCGGCCCGCGCGCGCGGCTTCGGCCCGTCGATGCTGACGGGGGTCACATCCTCGGGTGCCGAGCGGGCGGCGAAATACATGCGGGTGACGGCGGCGGCCAGGGCGGCCGCGTCGAATTTTTCGGTCAGGTTGGCGATGGCCTCGGCCTCGTCCTCGGTCGCCGGGCCCCAAAGGGTCGCATCGGTCAGCAGGCGCTCGCTGTCCTTGGCCGAAACCTCGGTCGCGGTGGGCGCGGTGCCCCACTCGGCCTGCACCCCGGCAAAGCCCAGAAGACGCTCGGTCTTGCGGCGCTGCGAGGCGGGGACGATCAGCACCGAGGTGCCCTTGTTGCCGGCGCGGCCCGTGCGGCCCGAGCGGTGCAGCAGGGTTTCCTTGTTCGAGGGCAGGTCGGCGTGAATGACCAACTCCAGCCCCGGCAGGTCGATGCCGCGGGCGGCCACGTCGGTCGCGACGCAAACCCGGGCCCGGCCGTCGCGCATCGCTTGCAGGGCGCGGGCGCGTTCCTCCTGTGCCAACTCGCCTGACAGCGGCACGACCGAGAAGCCCCGGTTCAGCAGCCGCGCGGTCAGATGATTCACCGCGGCGCGGGTCTTGCAGAACACCAGCGCATTGCGGGCCTCGTGGAAGCGCAGGACGTTGACAATGGCGTGCTCGGCATCCTCGGGCGCGACCATCAGCGCCTGATAGGCGATGTCGGCGTGCGATTCCCGCGGCGCCTCGGTGGCGATGCGCTTGGCGTCCTTCTGATAGGTCTGGGCCAGACGCTCGATCATCGGCGGCACGGTGGCCGAGAAAAGGAGCGTGCGGCGCTCCTCGGGCAGGGCCTGCAGGATGAATTCCAGATCCTCGCGGAAGCCGAGGTCCAGCATCTCGTCCGCTTCGTCCAGCGCCACCGAGCCCACGGTCGACAGGTCAAGCGCGCCGCGCTCGATATGGTCGCGCAGGCGGCCGGGGGTGCCGACGACGATATGCGCGCCGCGCTCCAGCGCCCGGCGCTCGCTGCGGGCATCCATGCCGCCGACACAGGAGGCGATGACGCCGCCTGCCGGACCATAGAGCCATTCGAACTCGCGCCGCACCTGCAAGGCCAGTTCGCGCGTCGGCGCGATGACCAGCGCGCGGGCGGTGTCGGGCGGCGGCATCATGGCACCGTCGGGCAACAGGCTGTCGGCCATGGCCAGGCCGAAGGCCACGGTCTTGCCCGAGCCGGTCTGCGCCGAGACCAGAAGGTCATGACCAGCGAGCGACGGCTCCAGCACCGCCGCCTGCACGGGCGTCAGCGTCTCGTACCCCTTCTCGGCGAGGGCTCGCGAGAGCGGGGCGGGCAGGGGCGGCAGGGCGGCGGTCATGGCAGATCCTTGAGACTGAACGCGCCCCCATACGCCCGGGCGGGCGCGCTGTATAGGGGAAGAATAGCAAGACAGGCAAAGCGACGCCATGTCAGAAGGGGGTAGGAGGGTCAGATGAGCGTCGATTACAGAGCGAGACTGCGCCGGGTCTATGCGGCGATCCACGACGATCCGGCGGGCGAACATTCGCTGGATGCGATGGCCGATCTGGCCGCGTTGTCGCGGTTCCACTTCCACCGGGTCTTTGCCGCGATGACCGGCGAGACGCTGGCCGAGGCCGTGCGGCGGGTGCGGCTGCACCGCGCGGCCGAGGCGCTGGTGCGCGGCGAGGCGCCCTTGGCCGATCTGGCGGGAACCCATGGCTATGCCGATGCCGCCGGGTTCAGCCGGGCCTTCCGCGCCGCCTATGGCATGAGCCCCGGCGCGTTCCGGCGGCAGGGCAAGGCGCTGCCCGCGACACTGCGCCGGATCACCCCGGAAGGAGAAAGCATGTATCCCGTGACCCTCGATACCACGCCGCCGCAGCGCCTGATCGGCCTGCCCTTCACCGGCCCCTATCTGAAGATCGGGTCCGCCTTCGACCGGCTCTCGGCCGAGATCGGCGCGCTCGGCCTCTGGCCCCGGACGCGTGGCATGGTCGGGGTCTATCTCGACGATCCCGGATCGGTTCCCGCCGAGGCGCTCCGCAGTTTCGCGGGCGTTCTGGTGGCCGAGGATCTGCCCTTGCCCGAGGGGTTGCAGGAGTACCGACTGGCGGGCGGGCTCCATGCGCGGATGGCGTTCCGGGGACCCTATTCCGGGATGGGGATGGCCTATGACTGGCTCTATGGTTCCTGGCTGGCGGCCAGCGGCGAGGCGCCCCGCGGCGCCCCTTGCTGGGAACTCTATCTCAACACCCCGCTGAGCGCCGCGCCCGAGGATCTGCGCACCGACATCTTTCTGCCGCTGGAGGAAACGAATGACTGACCCGTTGCTCACGGGAAAACCCGGCCGCATCGACCATGTGACCGTGCCGCCGATGCGCTTTTTCGCCATCGAGGGGCAGGGCGCCCCGGGGGGCGAGGCGCATGCGGCGGCGGTGGCGGCCCTGTACCCGCTGGCCTATGGCGCGCGCTTCGCGGGCAAGGCACGGGGCCATGACGAGAAGGTCGGGCCGCTGGAAGGCCTCTGGTGGTCCGAGGATTACGCGGTCTTCCAGCCCGGCGGCGACCGCGAGGCCTGGCGCTGGCGGATGCTGATCCGGGCGCCGGGCTGGCTGGATCCGGCGGCGTTCGAGGATCTGCGCCGGGCGGCGATCGCCAAGAAGGGCGAGGGCGTCTTCGCGCAGGTCACGCTCTGGCCGCTGGACGAGGGGCTGTGCCTGCAGGCTCTTCACCTCGGCCCCTATGCCGACGAAGGCCCGCTGATCGCCCGGATCCATGCGCAGGCTGCGGCCGAGGGGCTGGCGCTGAGCGGCCTGCACCACGAGATCTACCTCTCGGACCCCCGACGCGTCGCGCCCGAGAAGCTGAAGACGATCCTGCGTCAGCCGGTGCGGGCGCATGTCTGATCCGGTCGAGGCCGCCATCGAGGCCGCGCCGGAGAGGGCACGCGCGGGCCTCATGGCCTTGCGGGCGCTGATCCACCGGGTGGCGCTGGCCGAGGGTGTCACGCTGGAGGAGGGGTTGCGCTGGGGGCAGCCCGCCTTTCTGGCCGCAAAAGGCGCGAGCCTGCGGATCGGGACGCCCTCCAAGGCGATGAAAGATCAGGCGGATTTCGCGCTCTACGTCCATTGCCGGACCCCGCTGATTGCGGACTTCCTTGCGGGTCCCGGCGCCGGTCAGCGCGTCGAGGGCACGCGGGCGGTGCTGTTCCGGCAGGGCGAGGAGCTGGACGAGGCGGCGCTCGCCTTCCTGGTCCGGCGCGCCTTGACATGGCACCAGCGCTGAAACGCAGAGCGCGCGCCAGACCCCTGTCCGGCGCGCGCCCCTCCTCCCCAATGCCCGGCGACCCTCCCCGGTGCCGGGCCGGGTAACTCAGCCGCGGGCGATCAGCTCCGCCTGCTTCACGATGACTTCCGCCTGCTTCATCGAGGCGATGTCGATCAGCTTGCCCTTGTAGGTCGTGGCGCCCTGGCCCTGGGCCTTGGCCTCTTCCATCGCGGCGAGGATGGCGCGGGCATCGGCCACGGCCTCGTCCGAGGGGGTGAAGACCTCATTGGCCAGCGCCACCTGCTTGGGATGGATCGCCCATTTGCCGACCATGCCCAGCGTGGCCGAGCGGCGGGCCTGAGCCCGGAACCCCTCGTCATCCGAGAAATCGCCGAACGGCCCGTCAACCGGCAGGATGCCATGGGTGCGGCAGGCGGCGACGATGGCGGTCTGGGCCCAGTGCCAGGGGTCGGACCAGTATTTCGCCCCCTCGCGCAGCATGTAATAGGCCTCTTGCGTGCCGCCGATCCCGGTGGTCTGCATGCCCATCGAGGCGGCGAAATCGGCGGCGCCCAGGCTCATCGCCTGCAGGCGGGGGCTGGAGGCGGCGATCTCCTCGACATGGGCGATGCCGGCGGCGCTTTCGATGATCACCTCAAGGCTGATCGGCTTGGTGCGGCCTTTGGCGCGTTCCACGGCGGTGACCAGCGCGTCCACGGCATAGACATCCGCCGCGCAGCCGACCTTGGGGATCATGATCTGGTCAAGCCGGTCGCTCGCCTGTTCCAGCAGGTCCACGACATCCTTGTACCAATAGGGCGTGTCGAGGCCGTTGATCCTGACCGACAGATACTTGTTGCCCCAATCGACCTCATGCGTCGCCTGGATGATGTTGGCCCGCGCGGAATCCTTGTCGGACGGTGCCACCGAATCCTCGAGGTCGAGGTTGATCACATCCGCCGCCGAGGCCGCCATCTTCTCGAAGAGCGCCGTGCGCGATCCCGGGCCGAAGAGCTGGCAACGGTTCGGACGGGCCGGGGCGGGGGGCTGGATGCGAAACGACATGCAGGGCCTTGGGCTAAGGAAATTACGTCTTGGCTTGGGTGCTGGTTATAATGTTGCGCTGCCGGATGCAAGCCGATTTCTGCGCCCGCGAAGGGCCGGGTGCTGCTGCAGCATGGCGCCGCATGGCGGGCGGCCTTGATTGACGGGGGGCCGTTGCGGGGTTTATCCCGGGGCGATCAAGGAGTAGCCCGATGACCGAGACCGCCGTTCAGCCTTTCGACCAGCGTATCCGCTACTGGACGGTGCGGGTGGCGTTCATCGCCTGCGTGCCGGTGATCCTGCTGGGGGTGCCGGTCTGGTGGCCGGGCTTCGCCACGCTGCTCAAACTCATGGGCACGCTGCTGGTCATCGCCGCGATCCTCTATCGATTCTGGGCGATCCTCTATATCGGGGGGCGCAAGAACCAGCGGGTGGTGCAGGAAGGCCCCTATTCGATGAGCCGCCACCCGCTCTATTTCGGGACCACGCTGGGCGCGCTGGGTTTCGGGCTGATGCTGGGATCGGTGCTGCTGGCGGCGCTGTTCGGGGCGCTGACGCTGGGGATCCTGGTCGCCACAGCCTCGCGCGAGGAGCGCTTTCTGCGCGCCGAATTCGGCCCGGATTACGAGGCCTATGCCAGCCGGGTGCGCAACCGGGTGCTGCCGCAGCCCGAGCTTTTCACCACGCCCGCCGAGGTGACCTTCGTGCCGAGAATCCTGCGCACCAATGGCGGCGACGCGCTGGGCTTTCTGGTGGTGCTGCCGCTGGTCGAGGTGATCGAATGGATCCGCGACCTGCATCTGGCCGGCGCTTTTCCGATCTTCTGACGAGCTGGCGCACGTTTCTTGCGCAATCTATCGCAGCTGTCGAAGGATCTTCGATCAGCCTGGCGGTCTCGGCGCAAGATATCAAGGACATTCCGCGACAAACGCGGCATCCTCCCGCCAGAAGCGCGATGGAGTCCGCCATGATCGAAACCCCCTATCTGTTGTTCCTGGGCGATGCGCCCGACATGCTGGCGGCCAAGGTGGCGCAGGGCATCAAGGATTGGCGCCCGGAATATGCGCTGGGCCAGTTCCGCCTGCCCGGCTGCAAGGCGGATATGGGCCTGCCGGACATGAGTCTGGCCGAGGCCAAGGCGGCGGGGGTGAAAACCGTCGTCATCGGCGTCGCCAATCGCGGCGGGATCATCAGCCAGTCCTGGAAGAAGGTCCTTGTCGAAGCGCTGGAAGAAGGGTTCGACCTCGCCTCGGGCCTGCATAACCTGTTGCGCGACGAGGAAGATCTGGCCGCCGTCGCCAAGGCCACCGGCCGCAAGCTGCATGACGTGCGCATCCCCTCGGTGAAATACCCGATCGCCAACGGCGAGAAGCGGACCGGCAAGCGGATGCTGGCCGTCGGCACCGATTGCTCGGTCGGCAAGATGTACACCGCGCTCTGCATGGAAAAGGAAATGCGCGAGCGCGGCATGAAGGCCTCGTTCCGCGCGACCGGCCAGACCGGGATCCTGATCACCGGCGGCGGCGTGCCGCTGGATGCCGTGATCGCCGATTTCATGGCCGGGTCCATCGAATACCTGACGCCCGACAACGACGCCGACCATTGGGACCTGATCGAGGGACAGGGTTCGCTGTACCACGTCAGCTATTCCGGGGTGACGCTGGCGCTGGTCCATGGCGGCCAGCCCGATGCGCTGGTCATCTGCCACGAGCCGACCCGGCCCCATATGCGCGGCCTGCCGGGCTACAAGCTGCCGACGATTGCCCAGGTGCGCGATACGGCGCTGGCGCTGGCCCGGGTGCCGAACCCGGCCTGCGTGGCGGTGGGCGTGTCGATCAACACCCAGCATATGGCCGATGCCGAGGCGAAGGCCTATCTGGCCCAGGTCGAGGCCGAGACCGGCCTGCCCGCGACCGATCCCTTCCGCTATGGCGCGGGGAAACTGGTCGACGCGCTGGCGGCTGTCTGAGAGAAGGGGCGAGGGGGCTGCTCGCCCCCTCGCGCTCCCCTCGCCAAAGGGGGAGCACGCTCCCCCTTTTGGAAACCCGTGGATATTTAGAGAACAAAGATGAAGAGGCGCGGATGATCAGCGTGACGCCCGAAAGTTTCCGTCTGGCCGAGGTCTTCACCATCTCGCGCGGGTCGCGCACCGAGGCGAAGGTGCTGACTGTGCGCGTCGAGCGGGACGGGCTGGTCGGCTGGGGCGAATGCGTGCCCTATGCGCGCTATGGCGAGACGCTGGAGAGCGTGGCGGACGAGATCCGGTCGCTGCCCGAGGGGATCGACCGGATGGCCTTGCAGGACGCCCTGCCGCCGGGCGCCGCGCGGAACGCCGTCGATTGCGCGCTGTGGGATTGGGAGGCCAAGCGCGCGGGCAAGCGGGTCTGGGAACTGGCGGGGCTTTCCGCGCCCGGGCCTGAGATCACCTGTTTCACCCTGTCACTGGACACGCCCGAGAACATGCGGGCGGCGGCGGCGCGGCACGCGCACCGGCCGGTCCTGAAAATCAAGCTGGGCACGCCCGACGACATGGCGCGGTTGGAGGCGGTCCGCGCGGGCGCCCCCAAGGCCCGGATCGTGGTGGACGCCAACGAGGGCTGGACGGCCGACGTCTATTCCGAACTGGCGCCGCATCTGTTGCGGCTCGGCGTGGCGATGGTCGAGCAACCCTTGCCGGCGGGGCAGGACGATCTGCTGGCCGGGATCGCCCGGCCGCTGCCGGTCTGCGCCGATGAAAGCTGCCATGACCGGGCCTCCTTGTCCGGGCTCAAGGGCAAGTACGACATGGTGAACATCAAGCTCGACAAGACCGGCGGGCTGACCGAGGCGCTGGCCCTGCGCGATGCCGCGCGGGCCGAGGGCTACCGGGTGATGGTCGGCTGCATGGTCGGCACCTCGCTGGCCATGGCGCCCGCCGTGCTGGTGGCGCAGGGGGCGGAGGTGACCGACCTCGACGGGCCGCTTCTGCTGGCCGAGGATCGCGATCTGCCGCTGGTCTATGACGCGGCGGGGGTGCATCCGTCGGAGCCGGGGCTCTGGGGGTGAAACGCGCGGTTCTGGCCGATATCCACGGCAATGCCGATGCGCTGGCGGCGGTGCTGGCGGATCTGTCGGGGCAGAGGGCGGATGAGGTCCTGATCCTGGGCGATCATTTCAGCGGCCCGCTGGCGGCGGCCGAGACCTGGGACCTGCTCAGGGACCTGCCGGCGCGGGCGCTGCGGGGGAACCACGACCGCTACCTGCTGGAGGTGCCGCGCGGGGCCATGGGCGCCTCGGATGGCGCGGCGCATGACGATCTGCCGCCCGGGGCGCTGGACTGGCTGGCGAGCCTGCCGCCGACCCTTTCGGGCGGGGATGTCTTCGCCTGCCACGGCACGCCCGCCTCGGACGAGACCTATCTTTGCGAGCGCATCACCCCGGACGGCGGCGTGGCGCAGCGCGATGCGGCGACCATCGCCCGGCTGCTGGCGGGGATCCAGGCGCCGGTGATCCTTTGCGCGCATTCGCATCTGCCGCGGGCGCTCAGGCTGCCCGACGGGCGGCTGGTGGTGAACCCGGGCTCGGTCGGTTGCCCGGCCTATACCGATGCAACGCCCGTGCCCCATGCGGTCGAAGCCGGGTTCCCCGAGGCCTCGTATGCGCTGGTCGAGGGCGATAGCGTCACTTTCCGCCGCGTGCCCTATGACAGCGCCCGGATGGCGGCGCGCGCCCGGGCCGCCGGTCGGCCGGAATGGGCCCGCGCGCTCGCCACCGGCTGGATCGCCTCTTGACGCGCGGCGCGGCCTCGCGGATGAACCCTGCACGAACCCAAGGAGCCCCCATGACCCGCACCGTCTATGTCAACGGCGAATTCCTGCCCGAGGATCAGGCCAAGATCTCGATCTTCGACCGCGCCTTCCTGATGGCCGACGGGGTCTATGAGGTGACCTCGGTCCTCGGCGGCAAGCTGATCGATTTCAGCGGCCACCTGAAGCGCCTCGCCCGTTCGCTCGACGCGCTGGAAATGGCCAATCCGCTGACCGAGGAGGAATGGCTGTCCGTTCACCGCAAGCTGGTCGAGGTCAACGGCATCGACGAGGGGCTGGTCTATCTGCAGGTGACGCGCGGCGCGCCGGGCGACCGCGATTTCGCCTGGCCCGATCCCGCGACCTGCCCGCCCGGTGTCGTGCTGTTCACGCAGAACAAGCCGGGGCTGGCGGACAGCCCGGCGGCGAAGGTCGGCATGAAGGTCATTTCGATCCCCGACATCCGCTGGGGCCGGCGCGACATCAAGACCACGCAGCTCCTCTATCCCTCCATGGGCAAGATGATGGCCAAGAAGGCGGGTGCCGACGATGCTTGGCTGGTCGAGGACGGGCTGGTGACCGAGGGGACCTCGAACAACACCTATATCGTCAAGGACAACCAGATCATCACCCGGCAACTGTCCACCGACATCCTGCACGGGATCACCCGCGCGGCGGTGCTGAAACTGGCGCGCGAGGCGCAGATGGAGGTGGTCGAGCGCCCCTTCACCATCGCCGAGGCGCAGCAGGCGGACGAGGCGTTCATCACCTCGGCCTCGGCTTTCGTCATGCCGGTGGTCGAGATCGACGGCGCCACGCTGGGCGATGGCAAGCCGGGCCGCGTGGCGACCCGCATGCGCGAGATCTATCTGGACGAGATGCGCAAGGCGGCGATCTGATCGCAGCCTGTGCCGCGACAGCGCCGCCCGCCCGGGAAGGGCCGGGCGGCGTTGTCATCTTCGGGGGCAGGCGAGGCGGGGGGTGCTGGCCCCGAGGGCGATCTCCGTCGCCGCGTCGCGGATGCCCGCGTCCTGGATCACCCGCACGACCCGGCGGTCAAGCAGCAGGTTGACGCTGGCCGCGCCCTCGATCCGCTCGATGCCGGCGGTGCGTATGGGATGGCTGATCGACGGATTGTTGATGGCGGCTGAGGTCGCTGTTCCCCGGCGTTCCGCGATCAATCCAGCGTGGTGAGCGGCGTGAGATAGACCGCCACATCGGCCTCCACGTCGATACCCGCGCCGCCGGTGATCACCGTGACCAGCGTGCCATCAATCAGCACGTTCAGGTTGCCGCTTTCGGCATCGGGTTCCAGCGTGACCTCGGGCGGGGTGGTGCCGTCGAGATAGGGGATGGTGAGGTGCAGCTGATCGACACCCGCTTCGAAATCGACCACTTCGCCCACGCCGTCGTAGGTGATGCTCTCGCCGACTTTCTGTTCGATGACAAAGAGGTCCTCGCCCTCGCCGCCGGAATAGGTGTCATTGGCATCGCCATAGAGGGAATCATTGCCCGCGCCGCCGTCGAAGACATCGCGCCCGCCCATGCTGCGCAGGATGTCGACGCCCTCGCCGCCCAGAAGCGTGTCGTTGCCGTCGCCGGTTTCCAGCAGGTCGTTGCCCGCGCCGCCATCGACCTCCTTGTCGCCGTCGAAGACCGCATTGACGGTATCGTCACCCTCGCCCGCCAGGATCGTGTCGCGCCCGAGGCCGCTGAGCATCGTGTCCTCGCCATCGCCGCCTTCCAGCAAATCGTTGCCGTCGCCGCCGTCGAGCGAATCCTGGCCGTTGCCGCCGAACAGACGGTCATCGCCGGCGCCGCCCAGCAGCGTGTCGTCCCAGTCGCCGCCGAACAGCGTGTCGTTGCCGTCACCGCCGTCCATCATGTCGCGACCGGGGCCGCCGCCAAGCTGGTCGTTGCCCGCGCCACCCAGAAGCGTGTCGTCGCCGACCCCGCCCCAGAGCGTGTCGCTGCCTTCGTTGCCCCAGAGCCGGTCATTGCCCTGTTCGCCATAAAGCTCGTCATCGCCGCGTCCGCCCGACAGGCGGTCCCAGCCGTCGTTGCCATGCAAGGTGTCGTTGCCGGTGCCGCCGTGCAGGTTGTCGGCGCCGGCGCCGCCATGCAGCGTATCCTCGCCCGGGCCCCCGGCCAGCGTGTCGTTGCCCGCCAGCCCGTTCAGCAGGTCGTCGCCACCCTGGCCCTCCAGCAGATCCGCGCCTTCGGTGCCGTCCAGCACGTCGTCTTCGGTCTCGGTCGGGGGTTCCGAGGAATCCTGATTACCAAGGCCCATGACCACAAAGCTCGCCAGGATCAGCGCCAGAAGCCCCATCGTCCCACCCCTTAACTTGCATGCGTTAACTGTTTGGTTACCACATTCAAGATTGCTAGAGTCAAGGGATTCTTGGAAATTCCGCGGTTTGCCCGACGGGGATTCGGATCAATTCTCTCTTTATCGACAGATAGTTGCCAGAATGGAAACAGTGCCATCATCCCCCGGCCACCCCGCGTCACTGGCGAGTGAAAGCCGGGCGCCAGGGCGATCAGTCGCGCTTGCCGACGTTCTCGGCGAAGCTTTTCTCGAAAGCCTTCACCTGATCGGCCGAGGCCTCGCGCTGGTGCTCGGCACGCCATGCGTCATAGGGCATGCCGTAGACGATCTCGCGCGATTGCTCCTTGTCCAGGGTGATCCCTTCCTCGGCAGCGGCCTCGCCATACCAGCGGCTCAGGCAGTTGCGGCAGAAACCGGCCAGGTTCATCAGGTCGATGTTCTGGGCATCGGGGCGGTCATGCATCAGATGCTGAAGCAGGCGGCGAAAAGTCGCGGCCTCGATGCGGGTTCTGGTGGCCTCGTCCATGGCTTCCTCGTTGAAACGGTGATCGCTTTGCCTCAGAACTGTCCTGCCTGTGCCATCGGGTCAAGCCGCCCTTTCGGCCCGCGTCACGCGATCGTCACCGCAAACCGCGCAAATTATTCGCGTTAGCGGTATCGCAAAAGACTGCCCGGCCTGTTGCCGCAGGGGCGCGTTTGGGCGATACGGGAAGCAAGAAGCCGGGAAGGGCCGGTCAGGGAACAGGAAAGAGGGCACCATGCGCCGCAACCGCAACGTCAAGATCGTCGCCACGCTGGGCCCGGCCTCGTCCGATCTGGCCACGATCCGCGCGCTTTTCGAGGCCGGAGCCGATGTCTTCCGGCTGAACATGAGCCATGGCTCGCATGAGGAGATCGCCGCCCGCCACGCCATCGTCCGCCAGGTCGAGCGCGAGGCGGGGCGCCCCATCGCCCTGCTGGCCGATCTGCAGGGGCCGAAGCTGCGTGTCGGCACCTTCGGCGTCAGCTCGGTCGAGCTGGAGGAGGGGCAGAAATTCCGCTTCGACCTCGACGAAGCCGAGGGCAATCATACCCGCGTCACGCTGCCCCATCCCGAGATCTTCGCCGCCCTCGAACCCGGCGCCCGGCTTCTGGTCAACGACGGCAAGATCAAGCTGGTGGTCGATGATTGCGGCGCCGATTACGCGAATTGCACCGTCGCGGTCGGCGGCGTCATCTCGAACCGCAAGGGCGTGAACGTGCCCGATGTGGTGCTGCCGCTCCGCGCGCTCAGCCCCAAGGACAAGGCCGATCTGGAATTCGTCTGCGATCTGGGCGTGGACTGGCTGGCGCTCAGCTTCGTGCAGCGCCCCGAGGATGTCGAGGAAGCGCGCGAACTGGCCCGGGGCCGCGCCGCGATCCTGGCCAAGATCGAGAAACCGGCGGCGGTCAATGCCTTCGACGCCATCGCCGCGGTCTCGGACGGGATCATGGTGGCGCGCGGCGACCTGGGGGTCGAACTGCCGGTCCATGCCGTGCCGCCGATCCAAAAGCGTCTGGTGCGCCGGGCGCGGGCGCTGGCCAAGCCGGTGATCGTCGCCACGCAAATGCTGGAATCGATGATCGAAAGCCCGATGCCCACCCGGGCCGAGGTTTCGGACGTCGCCACCGCCATCTACGAGGGCGCCGATGCGGTCATGCTGTCGGCGGAATCGGCAGCGGGCAATTATCCGGTCGAAGCGGTGCGCACCATGCACAACGTTGCCCTCTCGGTCGAGAAGGACACGACCTATCGCCAGGTCATCGCCGCCTTCCGTACCTATGAGCGCACCTCGGTCGCCGATGCCATCGTCTCGGCCGCGCGGGAAATCGCGGAATCGACCAATATCAAGGCGATCTGCTGCTTTACCGAATCCGGCACTACCGCGCTCAAGGTCGCGCGCGAGCGGCCGCAGGTGCCGATCCTGGCGCTGAGCCCCAAGGCCGCGACGCTGCGGCGGCTCTGCCTGGTCTGGGGCGTGACCTGCGTGGCGACCGGCAGCGTGGACCGCTTCAAATCCGCCGTCGTCAGCGCCGCGCGGGCAGCCCGTGAGCTGGGTTTCGCCGAGCAGACCGACCAGATCGTCGTCACCGCCGGTGTGCCCTTCAACCAGCCGGGCACCACCAATATCCTGCGCGTGGCGCCTTGTGATGAGCGTCTGATCTTCCGCGCCGAGGAATGATCCCCTCGGCCCCGTGACCCCGGAGGGCCCATGGATCGCGACCTTCTGTTCCTTGTCGGGCTGGTGTTCCTGCCGCTGGCCTTCGTCGCGCTGGTTTCCGCCTGGGCCGACCGTCGGCGGCCCTGGGCGGCGCTGATCCTGGTGGCGGTGGGAGTTGGGGTGGCGGCCTGGGCCTCGCTCACCAACCCCGCCGGCCCCTATGATTGGCGCCTGATCCCGGACCTCGCGGTCGAGACGATCGCCCGCTACTGGCCGCGCTAGCTCGGTTGCGGCACCGGGCGGTCGATCACCGCCAGCGTCATGCGCGAGATGCAGACGAGCTTGTCGTTCTCGTCCACGATCCGGGTTTCCCAGACCTGGCTGCGCCGGCCGATATGCACCGGCCGGGTGGTGCCGGTGACCCAGCCGCCGGTGGCCGGGCGCAGATGGTTGGCGTTGATCTCCTGCCCGACGACGCTTTCTCGGGCCACATCGACGCAGAAGGCGCCGGCCCAGCTGGCCAGTGTCTCGGCAAGAAGGACCGAGGCGCCGCCGTGCAGGATCCCGGCCGGCTGCTTTGTGCGCGCATCGACCGGCATCCGGCCCGTCAGGTAATCCGGCCCCTTTTCCAGCACCTCGATCCCGAGATGGGCGTTCGCGGTCCCCTGGCCATAGGCATTGGCCATCTCGACGGTGAAGGGGGTCTTCCAGATGCTCTCGGTCATGCGCGTCTCCTCGCCTTTTTGTCGGACCTGCGCCCGGTTGACGCACGCGGCAAGCCCCCGGCGTGGATGACCTTGCGTCCGGCGGCGCGGCCTGTCATGGAGCGGTGATCGTCCCGGGGCCGCGCCCCCTTGCAAAGCGGGGGAGGGCGGGGTATTGGGGCGCCCTCTGAGCCCGCGCGGCCGGCCGGTGTGGCATGCCGAGTCGCGCGTTATGACCTCTCGAGAAGACAGGAGACGGAAATGCCCAAGATGAAGACCAAATCGGCCGCCAAAAAGCGGTTCAAGGTCACTGCTACCGGCAAGATCAAATCGGCCCAGGCCGGCAAGCGCCACGGCATGATCAAGCGTACGACGAAATTCATCCGCGACGCCCGCGGCACCATGGTGCTGAGCGAGCCGGATACGAAGATCGTCAAGACCTACATGCCCTACGCCCGCTGAGCTGAGGAGAGACACACATGGCACGCGTCAAATCCGGCAAGGTGACCCACGCCCGTCACCGCAAGGTGATCAAGGCCGCCTCGGGCTATTACAGCGCCCGTTCGCGCAACTTCCGCACCGCCACCCAGGCGGTCGACAAGGCGAACCAATACGCCACCCGTGACCGCAAGACCCGCAAGCGCAACTTCCGCGCCCTGTGGATCCAGCGGATCAACGCCGCGGTGCGTCTGGTCGATCCCGACCTGACCTATTCGCGCTTCATCAACCTGCTGGCCGTTGCCGGGATCGAAGTGGACCGCAAGGTTCTGGCCGATCTCGCCGTGCACGAGCCCGAAGCCTTCGCGCTGATCGTCGAGCAGGCCAAGGCCGGCGCCACCGCCTGAGCGGAGCGCTGTCACTGAAATGGAAAACCCGCCGGGCTTGCGCTCGGCGGGTTTTTCGTTGACCTGCGGACAGGTTAGCCGTTCAGCAGGGCCATCGCCTCGGCGTGGAGCGCGGGGGACGAGGCGGCGAGGATCCGCCCGCCCTGATGCGCGGGCCGCCCCTGCCAGTCGGTAACGACACCGCCCGCCGCCTCGATCACCGCGATGGGGGCCATCACGTCATAGGGCTGTAACCCCGCCTCGATCACCAGGTCGATCTGGCCCGCAGCCAGCAGCGCATAGGCGTAGCAATCGGTGCCATAGCGCGTCAGCCGCGCCTGGGCCGAGACGCGGCGGAAGGCGGCGCCTTCTTCGGCGGTGCCGATTTCGGGAAATGTGGTGAAGAGGATCGCCTGCGACAGCGGCCGGGCAGGGCGGGCGCGCAGGGGATGGCGGCCGAGGGGGCCGTCAACCCGGGCCTCGCCCAGGCCGCCCCGGAACCGCTCGCCGATATAGGGTTGGTCGATGATGCCCAGAAACGGGCCATGGTCATCCGCCAGCGCGATCAGCACACCCCAGGTGGGGGTGCCCGACAGGTAGCCGCGGGTGCCGTCGATCGGGTCCAGCACCCAGGTCAGGCCCGAGGTGCCGGGTTTGGCTTCCTCTTCCTCGCCGAGGATCGCGTCGTCGGGGCGGAATTGCGCCAGAACCGCCCGCATCGCCGCCTCGCTGGCGCGGTCGGCGGCGGTCACCGGGTCGAAACCGGCGATGGCCTTGTTGTCGGCGGAAAGCCCCTCGGTGCGGAAATGCGCCAGCGTCGCCGGACGCGCGGCATCGGCCACCGCATCGGCCGCCTGCCAGAGCGCGGCGATTTCAGCCGGCGAGAAACGGGAACGGAGGGGGGATCGGGTCATCGGCGGCATCTCCTCAACCGGGCGTGAAAGCCCTGTCTAGGCGTGCCGGCGCGGGCGGGCAAGAGTACCCGCCCCCAGGAAACCCGGATGTCAGGCGGCGTCGGAGAGGACGCGGGCCAGGTCGAACAGGCGTTTGCGCTGCGCTTCGGGGATCGAGTAATAGGCGCGGACCAGTTCCATCGCTTCCTTGTTGGCCAGGATATCGGCCGAGGGTGCCGCTTCACCGGCGTTTTCGCCAGCCAGGCCTTCGAAGAAGAAGCCGATCTGCACGCCCAGGGTACGGGCGATGTCCCACAGACGCGAGGCGCTGACGCGGTTCATCCCGGTTTCGTATTTCTGGATCTGCTGGAACTTGATGCCGACCGAATCGGCCAGCTGCTGCTGGGTCATGCCCACCATCCAGCGGCGATGACGGATCCGCTTGCCAACATGCACGTCAACCGGGTGCTTCACTTCCTGACTCCTCTTGTCAACCAATCCCCGGGACCGATCGGGCCATCGGGGACCAAACCCTTCGTAGCCAAGAGAAGCAATTTCCGTGCCAACTTCTGCACCACGAGTCATTTTTTTCGCCTCACACATAGGGATGTCCCGAAAACGGGACTTCGGATCGCCGGAAAGGGCCGCGCGTTGCTGATCGCGCAACAGATGTCCCTGTCGTTTACGCTAACGTCACGGTTGACGTAACGGCAGGAGCCGAGTCGTGGCCGTACACCCGGAAGGATGTAAGCATCCCTCGCCCATTCCATCAAGACGTGTTTTGCAATTTGCAATGCGTTACGCAAACAACCTTTGCGTGTATTCGCAAAATGCAAACGTGATTTGGCGGGAGTTTCATGCGCGGGACGCTATGTCATCTCGGCCCCGGCCCGGCGCGGTCTTGTCCTTGCCCGGGGGGCGGCCCATCCTGCCATCCCGATTCCCCTAGCCGGAGCCTGCCGATGCGCGCCTTCGTCCTCGCCTCGACCGAGACCCCGCCCGCCCTTACCGATCTGCCGATGCCCGAGCCGGGTCCGGGCGAGCTGCGGGTGAAGATCCGCGCCTGCGGCCTGAACTTCGCCGATCTGCTGATGGCGAAGGGCACCTATCAGGATATCCCGCCGATGCCCTTCGTCATGGGGATGGAGCTGTCCGGCACCGTCGACGCGCTGGGCGCGGGCGTCACCGGCTTCACTCCCGGTCAGAAGGTCGCGGTCTTCGCCGGGCAGGGGGGGCTTGCCGAATACGGCTGCTTCCCGGTCGAGCGCTGCCTGCCGCTGCCCGAGGCCATGCCCTTCGATCAGGCGGCCGGGTTCATGGTGGCCTATGGCACCTCGCATCTGGCGCTGACCCATCGCGCGCGGCTGAAAGCGGGCGAGACGCTGCTGGTGCTGGGGGCTGCGGGGGGCGTCGGCCTGACGGCGGTCGAGATCGGTGCGCGGCTGGGGGCGAAGGTTGTCGCCGTGGCCCGTGGCCCCGAGAAGCTGAAAGTGGCCGAGGCCGCCGGGGCCTCGGTCCTGATCGACAGCGAGGGGGCGGACCTGAAGGCCGCGTTCAAGGCGCTGGGCGGGGTCGATGTGGTCTATGACGCGGTGGGGGAACCCGCTGCCTCGGCCGCCCTGCGCGCGCTGAAACCCGAGGGGCGCTTCGTCGTCATCGGCTTCGCCGGCGGCGGCGTGCCGCAATTCCCGGCGAATATCCTGCTGGTCAAGAATATCGACGTGATCGGCCTATACTGGGGGGGCTACAACATCTTCGCGCCGCAGGTCCTGACCCGCTCGCTGGCCGATCTCATGGCCATGTACGCGCGGGGCGAGCTGCATCCCCATGTCAGCCATGCCCTGCCGCTCGACCGGGTGGACGAGGCGATGGAACTGATGCGCAGCCGCGCCTCGACCGGCAAGGTGGTCATCACCATCGGCGACTGAGCCCTATTCGGCGGCCATCCCCTGCGGGATCCGGCCGTCGCTGTCCCAGGCCTTGCGCAAGAGGTCGGCCAGCGCCGCGACCCCGGGCGTGGCGTTGCCCGGGCGCATGTAGAGGTTGATGAGATAGCTGTTGAGGTCGGGCAGGGCGCCGCCATGGGCGATCCGCTCGACATGCGGCGGCTCGGTCCCGGCCAGCAGCGCATGGATCGCCATGTCGCAGCTCACCGCGGCTTCCAGCGTGCGGTCGCTTTCCGATTCCACCGCCGTTTCCCAGGGAATGTCCGCCCGGTCCAGCGCCGCGACGATCCCGGCCCGGAAGGCACAGACGCGACCCTGCGCCAGCCGAAGGGGGCGCTGCCGCCAGGCATTGCCCCCGGGGGCGCCGATCCACAGCAGCGGCAGCCGCGTCAGCGTCTCGCCGCCCGCGTCGCAATGCGCCTCGGTCGTCAGGATCAGGTCGCATTCGCCCCGGGCGAAGGATTCCTTGGCGCGGAGCGTGTTCTGGGTCAGCAACTGCACCTGCATGCGCGGATACATCGAGTGGAAATGACGCAGCACCTGGGGGATATGCGGATAAACGATGTCATGGGGCACGACCACGGTGATCACCCCCTCGTATTCGCTGTCGGTCAGCCGCTCGACCGCCTCATCGTTCAGGGCGATGATCCGGCGCGCATAGCTGAGCAGTTGCTCGCCGGCCGAGGTGAGCGAGACGCCGCGCCCCGTGCGGTCCAGCAGCGTCAGCCCCAGCGATTCCTCCAGCCGCTTGATCTGCATCGAGACCGCCGATTGCGTGAGGTTCAGCAACTGCGCGGCCCGGGTGACGCCGCCGAAATCGGCGATGGCGGCCAGGGCGCGCAGGGCGGAGAGGTCGAGATTGCGTCGCATATCAGTATCCGTGATCATGACCATCAGAAACATTCGTTTCCATCATATCCCGACTCCGGCTACTCAATCAATACCCGTGATGCAAAGCGCGGGACTCATAGCCGCTCTGAAAGGATGATCCGATGGCCAGCTCGACCTGCACCACTCCCGCTTCCGTTGCCGCCGCCCGGCGTCCGGTCCTGCGCCGGGTGCTGAAGGCCCTGGCCACGGCCCGCGCACTGCGCCGCCAGCGCATTGACCTGGCGGCGCTCGATGACCAGATGCTGGCCGATATCGGCATCACCCGCGAACAGGCCCAGCGCGAGGCCCGGCGCCCCCTGTGGGACGCACCCAGCTACTGGCGTTGAAAACCCGACAGAACCGCTGAACGCGAGTCTTGAAATAAGGGTTCGCAATCCCGATATTGGAACCATTCGCGGGGGCTCGGGGAACCGGGCCTTCGTGACAAGATGGTTCCAACGGAGGGTTACATGGCCAACTACCAGTCGGTGCGCACGTCTGACGCTGGCGCGCTTGGCGCACGGATCGACGCCGGCCTGCGCACGCATATGAACAAGGTCTACGGCACGATGTCCGTGGGCATGCTGATCACGGCGGCGGGCGCCTGGGCAATCTCCGGCCTTGCCACCACGACTGACCCGAACGCGGCTGCGGCGATGCTGCCGAACGGCACTTATCTGTCGCAATTCGGCTATCTGATTTACGCCTCGGCGTTCCGCTGGGTGGTGATGTTCGCCCCGCTCGCCTTCCTGTTCTTCGGCTTCGGCGCGCTGATGCGCAATGCCTCGGCCGCGGCGATGCAGGTCGGCTTCTTCGTCTTCGCGGCGATGATCGGCGTCTCGCTCAGCTCGATCTTCCTCGTCTACACCAGTTTCTCGATCACCCAGACCTTCCTGATTACCGCGATCGCCTTCGCCGGTCTCAGCCTTTACGGCTATACCACGAAGCGTGACCTGTCGGGCATGGGCACCTTCCTGGTGATGGGCGTGATCGGCCTTCTGGTCGCCATGGTCGTCAACATCTTCATCGGCTCGTCGGCGCTGGCCTTCGCGATCTCGGTGATCGGTGTGCTGATCTTCGCGGGCCTGACCGCCTTCGACACCCAGACGATCAAGGCGAATTACATCGCTCATGCGGCGCAGGGCGACACCGAATGGCTGGAAAAATCGGCCATCGCGGGCGCGCTTAACCTCTACCTCGACTTCCTGAACATGTTCCAGTTCCTGCTGATGTTCCTGGGCAACCGGGAATAAGCGGACGGACGGAAAAGAAGGGGGCCGGTCCTGCGGGACCGGCCCTTTTTTCATGCCCGGTGGATTGGCTTGCCGTTCACCCAGGTGGCAAGGATCGCCCGGTCGTCGCCCATCATGATGGTCGGGAAAAGCGCCTCCCACAGGTCGCCCGCCCGCGCCGCCCGCTGGGCGATGGCAGGGGTCGAGGCCAGATCGACCACCGCCAGATCCGCCTCATAACCCGGCGCAATCCGCCCGATGCTTTCGCCCAGCCCCAGCGCCCCGGCCGAGCCTGCGGTCGCCAGCCACCAGAGCTGCGCCGGATGCAGCGCCTCGCCGCGCAGCTGGGCGATCTCATAGGCCGCCGCCATGGTACGCAGCATCGAGAAGCTGGAGCCCCCGCCGATATCGGTGGCGAGGCCGATGCGGTGCCCCGCAGCCTTGAGCCCCGCCATGTCGAAGAGCCCCGAGCCGATGAAGGCGTTCGAGGTCGGGCAATGCACCAGCGCCGCGCCGACCTCGCGCAGCCGGTCCCGCTCGCGTGGCTCCAGGTGGATGGCATGGCCGTAAAGCCCGCGCGGGCCCAGAAGCCCGAACCGCTCATAGACATCGAGGTAATCGCGCGCCTCAGGGAATAGCTCCGCCACCCAGCGGATTTCCTCCTTCTGTTCGGACAAATGCGTCTGCATCGCGACCTCCGGGTGTTCGGCCCAGAGCGCCCCCAGCGCCGCCAGCTGGTCGGGGGTCGAGGTCGGCGCGAAACGCGGTGTGATCACATAGCCCAGGCGGTCCACGCCATGCCAACGCTCAAGCAGCGCCTTCGACTGGTCATAGGCCGCTTGGGCCGTGTCCCGCAGGCTGTCGGGCGCGTTGCGGTCCATGCAGGTCTTGCCCGCCATCACCCGCATCCCCCGCGCCTGCGCCGCGGCAAAGAAGGCGTCGACGCTTTCGGGATGGATGGTGCAGAAACTGCAGACGCTGGTCGTGCCATGGGCCAGCATCAGATCGAGGCAGGTCTCTGCCGCCTGCCGCGCATGCACAGGGTCGCCGAAACGCGCTTCCTCGGGGAAGGTATAGGTATTCAGCCAGTCGATCAGCCGCTTGCCCCAGCTGGCGATGATCCCGGTCTGCGGATAATGCGCATGGGCATCGACGAAACCGGGCGAGATCAGCGCCCTGCCGTAATCGTGAAGGCGCGCGCCGGGATGCGCTGCCCGCAAATCCGCGGCCGGTCCGACCGCCAGAATGCGCCCGCCCTCGATCAGGACGGCGCCCTCGGCCTCGTATCGGGCGGCGGCGGGGCCGTGCAGAAACGGGTCGTCATCGAAACTCAGCACCTGGCCGATAAGCAGGTCGCGCATGGGAACCTCCAGGGGGGCGGCTGACCCTTTATCGCGCGGCCGTTTGCGCTTAACAACCACGGGCACGGGGACGATTCGACCCGGGCGCAGGCCGAAACGGGAACGGGAGGCGGCGATGACGGAACCGGAACACCACAAACCCGGGAACCCGGAGACCCCGATACCCGAACCGACGCCCCGGCCCGAGCCGCCGGAAGAGGACCGTGAGGTCGGAGAGCTGGACGCCGAACGCATTGAAACGGTGCTGGAGGCCGTCGATGCGGGCGATGCCGAGGCGGTTGCCGCGGCGCTGGACCCGCTGCACCCGGCCGACATCTCGGACCTGCTGGAACAGATCTCCAGCCAGGAGCGCAAGGCGCTGCTGACCCTCTATCCCGAGGGCGTCGATGGTGACGTGCTCTCGGAACTCGACGAGGCGGTGCGCGAAGAGGTCATTGAGGCCATGCCGCGCGAGGCCCTGGCCGAGGCGGTGCGCGAACTCGACACCGACGATGTGGTCGACATCCTCGAGGATCTGGAGGACCACGATCAGGCCTTCATCCTCGAGTCGCTGGAAAAGGATGACCGGGCAGCGGTCGAAAGCTCGCTCGCCTGGCCCGAATATTCCGCCGGCCGTCTCATGCAATCCGAGACGGTCAGCGTGCCGCAGGACTGGAATGTCGGGCAGACCATCGACCACCTGCGCTCGGCCGATTGGCTGCCCGACCAGTTCTACCACGTGATCCTGGTCGATGAACGCCACCGCCCGACCGGCTATGCGACGCTGGGCCGGGTGCTGGCAGCGAAACGCGATACCGCGCTGTCTGACATTATCGAGGACAGTTTCATGACAGTCGAGGCCACCGAAGAGGAGGCCGAGGTGGCGCGAATGTTCAACAAGTACCATCTCATCTCGACTCCGGTCGTCGATGGGGCGGGGCGGCTGGTGGGCGTGATCACCATCGACGACGCCATGGTCGTGCTCGATGACGAGCACGAGGAGGACATGCTGCGCATGGCCGGGGTCGGCGACGAATCGAGCCTGTCGGACGGGGTCTGGGAGACGGTGAAACAGCGCTTCCCCTGGCTGGCGGTGAACCTGCTGACCGCCAATATCGCCGCCGCCGTCATCGGGCTTTTCGAAGGCACGATCGCCGTTCTGGTGGCGCTGGCGGCGCTGATGCCGATCGTGGCCTCGATGGGCGGCAATGCCGGGACGCAATCCCTGACCGTGGCGGTACGGGCCTTGGCGACCAAGGATCTGACGGAATCGAACGCCGCCCGGGTGGTGCGGCGGGAACTGGTCGTCGGGCTGATCAACGGGCTGGGCTTTGCCATGGTCATGGGGGTGGTGGCCTGGGCGCTCTATGGTCGCGATGTCTGGCTGGGGGCGGTGATCGGCGCCGCGCTGATCATCAACCTGACGGTGGCGGCGCTGGGCGGGGTGCTGGTGCCGCTGGCGCTGAACCGGCTGAAACTGGACCCGGCGCTGGCCTCGGGCACTTTCGTCACCACGCTCACCGATGTGGTCGGCTTCTTCGTCTTCCTCGGCCTCGCCACGCTGGTGCTGCTGTGAACGTCGACCAGATCAAGGCCGAGGCCCGCCGCGCCGCCTTCGCCGCCCGCAAATCGGTCTTCGGCACCGGCAGGGATTCGGCGGCCCAGGCGCATCTGAGGGCGGCGCTGGCCGAGTTCGGCGCGGCGCCGGCCTCGGGCTACCTGCCGATCCGCACCGAGATCGACCCGATGCCGGTGATGGCCACCCATCCCGGCCCGGTCGGCGTGCCGGTGATCCTGGGCAACGGCCAGCCGCTCGATTTCCATCTCTGGACGCCCGAGGCACCGCTGGTCGAGGGCCCGTTCGGCGCCAGAATCCCGGCCGACGGGGTGGCGATGGTGCCCCGCGTGGTCATCGTGCCGATGCTGGCTTTCGACGCGCGGGGCTACAGGCTGGGCTATGGCGGCGGCTTCTACGACCGGACGCTGGCCCGGCTGCGCGCGGCGGGTCCGGTCACGGCGCTGGGCTTCGCCTATGACGTACAGGAACAGGCCGAGGTTCCGACCGACCTGTACGACCAGCCGCTCGACGGCATCGTCACCGAAAGCGGCCTGCGGCTCTTCGGCTGACGGGGAGGGGTTTCGCCCTCGTGGCTCGGGCGACCAAGGGCGGGGGCCGCCCCAAGAAACCACGAAGGGCGGGGGGCTGCCGCCCCCCGCACCCCCTGCTTCAAGGAGGGTTTTCCACCCTCCTTGAAAATCCTCCCGAGGATAGTTGGAGAACGAAGATGGGAAAGGGCGCCCGCCTGTCGGCACGCTCCGCCCCTCCCCTCACTTTGCCGAAAATACGCCGGGGGGTCCGGGGGGCTGGCCCCCCGGGGCCGACCCTAGCATTGCCCTCTCCGTGGCGGGAGGCGCGCGGGGTGGGCGGGTGGGAGCGTGCCTCACGCCGCCGTGCGGAAATAGGAAAAGGGCCGTCCTTGCGGGCGGCCCTTGCTCGTTGGTGCGGCTCGAAGGCCTCAGGCGGCGAAGAGGGTCTTCGCTTCGGCGCCCGACAGCACCGGGCGGGCTGCGGCGAAACCGGCGCGGCCGGCTTCGGTGGCCAGCGCCGGGAAGAGCGCGAGCAGCTCGGCCCGGGTCGCTTCCTCCAGCGCATCGACCACCGCTTCCGCCGGCTGGAAGCTTTCGGTCCAGGCGCCCTCGGCGCGGATGATCTCGTGGCGCTCGCACATCACATGGATGTAGCTGACCGGCGCCAGATCGGCGCGGGAGACGCCCGGCAGGCCCAGCAGATCCTGCGCCGCGACCAGCACCTCGCGCTCGCCGAACATCAGTTCCGCGCGCGCGCCGGTGACCAGCATCCGGTGGCGGGGCGAGACGGTCAGGTCACGCTCCGGCAGGCCGCGGCCGAGCGCGCCGGCGGCGATGCGCACCGGACCCACCTCCGGGCTGCCGGCGAGATCGGCCATGGTGAGGTCGCGCCGGCCGGTCCAGGTCAGTTCCTGATAGCCATGGTCGCGGGTCAGCACCTTGTCGCCCGCCACCAGCCCCTCGACCGCCACCCGGCCCCGCAGCGTGTCGATCAGCGTGCCGGGGGTGAAGCAGATGCATTTGTTCTCGATCTTCTCGAAGCTCTCGAAATCGAGCCGCGAGCCGTCCTTGAACATCACATAACCGGTCTTCGAAGTCGCGCCGGGCACCGCCGGATAGGGGACTTCGCTGGTGATGACCACTTCCGGCGCGTCGTCGCCCTCGGGCAGGATCAGCGTGTCGAAGCTGTCGCCGCCATGCACATAGCCGGTGGTCGTGTCGATCACCTCGACCCGGTCGTCGCCGGTGCCGAGATACATCTTCTCGATTTCCGAGAAGTTCACCGTCGCGCCGTAATCGGTGAAGGTGCCCTTCTCGTCGCTGGTGTAATACATCGTCAGATCGGCGGTCACCGCCGAGGCGTCGAGCGTGTCGCCCTCGGTCTCGCCCGTCTCGCCGCCGACGATGTGGTGATGGCCGAATTCGTCGAAGACGCGGAACACGTCATCGCCCGAGCCGCCATAGGCGGTGTCGTTGCCGGTCGAGGTGACGAGCGTATCGTTTCCGAAGCCGGGTTCCGCCGGATCCTCGGGCGAGAGGCCGCCTTGGTCGCCCGGATTGTTGTCGCCGATCAGCAGGTCATTGCCCTCGCCGCCGGTGAGAAGGTCGTCGCCCGCGCCGCCGATCAGCTTGTCGTCGCCCTCGTTGCCGTAAAGCGAGTCATTGCCCTCGTCGCCCCAGAGCGTGTCATTGTCCGCGCCGCCCGAGAGCATGTCATCGCCCTGGCTGCCGAAGAGCCAGTCGCTGCCGGTGCCGCCGTCGATCGTGTCGTCGCCATAGCCCGCATAGACCGTATCATTCCCGGCGCCCGCGTTGATGACATTGCCGCCGTCGGTCACCTGATCGCCATCCCCGTCGGTATCGCCGTAGCGGATCACGTCATCGCCATCGGTGCCCTCGAAGATGCCGGGATCGGCGGCGGTCGGGGTGAGGGGAGTGTCGTTTCTCGGCGGCATCTTGCATCTCCTCGGGTCCTTGCGCGGACCATTGTCTTAAATCACACCCAGCCATCGGCGGCCTGGCGCAGGATGGAACGGCACGGGCGCCGTCCCCGAAACGATGCATGCAGAGGACACGGGGCTCCGCGCGGCTGTCGCCACGGTTGCGGTCGTCGATCTTAACCCCGGTTTAACCTTGGCAGCATCTCGCCGAACCACCCCCATGATCCGGCCCCCCTTTCGGGTCGAGGTTCAATATAGCAGAGGGGTCTGGAAAACAAAAAGAAATCACCGGAAGGGCGGGTCAGGGCCGACGACAGGCCCGGGTCATTCCCCTGTCGCAGGAAAGAACTGTTGCGTCTAAGGAAACAGTCGGCGCCCCATTTTGGACACATTTTTGCCAGGTATGGGCCACCTTTGCGCCATTCTTGCCGAAATTCGGCCATTCCGGCGCCAGACCTGCCGATCATTGTCTCTGCCTCCGAACCACCGTCACACAAGGATGTGAAGCCGGCCCGGCGATAGGCCGCGCAAAGGCGCGTTTCTCGGCTGGGCGGGGATTGGCGCGGTTTGCCGGGATTGTTCGCATTTTATGAAACTCGTCTGATTCGCGGCGGGGCGGGCGGTTTCCGCCCGGCCGGGTGGTCGGCTTTGGCTTGTCAACCTGTGGTTGTGGACGGGGGTTAACGCCCGGTGCTCAGCAGCAGCGCCATGACCTCGCCGCTGGTCCGGCCCTGAGCGGCGGCGATCTCGGCCAATGTCTGATCGGAGGTCGAGGCATAGCCCGCGGCCGCGAGATCCGCGGCGAGGGCGGCGGGCTCCCGGTCCAGGACGGCGGCGAGTTCCGGCAGCGTGCCGCTCATCATCCGCTCGGCGAAGGCGAAATGCGGCGGACGGCCGCCCGCGCCCGCGCCGCCGGTTGCCGCAGGCAGGGCGAAGGCCAGCGCCAGCACCAGCGAGCCGGCGAGCGCGATCCAGAGCGGCGGGTGTTTCAGATAGGCCGTCACCGGGCGCCAGTTCTTCCACAGATGCAGCCCGAAAGGCAGGATCAGCGCCAGGCTCAGCCATTCGTGCATCCCGTGAAACCAGGCCGAGCCCCAGTGCAGGAACAGCGCCACCCCCGAGACCAGCGAGATCAGGAACAGCCCCGTGATGAGGGGCGTGGCGTAACGGTTGAAAAGGGCAGGCATCGGAAGCTCCATCGCAGACCGGGATCGTCCCGGAACAACGATGTCACGCGGGGCACGGGGCGTTCCGGCGGCGGTGCGGCAGAATGTCAGGGTTCAGAAGAGCGAGAGTTGCGCGTCTTCGGAATGTGCCTCGGCTTCGTCGCCCGAGAGGGTCGAAAGGGTCACGCCGAGCAGCCGGATACCCTTGGCGGTGGGAAACAGCGGATCTAGCAGGGCGAAGCACAACGCTTCCATCTGCGCGGCCGAGGCTAGGGGCACTGACAGCGTGCGCGAGCGGGTGATCTGCTGGAAATCGGCGTATTTCACCTTCAGCACCACGGTGCGGGCCTTCAGCCCCTTGCCCTCGGTATGGCGCCAGACGCGGGCGGCGAGCTTCGCCACCTCCTCGCGCGCGAGGTCGAGGGCGTGGATGTCCTCCAGAAACGTATCCTCGGCGCCGACCGATTTGCGTTCACGATGCGGCTGGACGGCGCGGTCGTCGATGCCGCGGCTGATCCGGTGATACCAGCCGCCCGACTTGCCGAAATGCTCGCGCAGGAAATCGAGAGATTGCGCTTTCAGGTCGGCGCCGGTGACGATGCCGAGGCGCCCCATCTTGGCCGCCGTCGCGGGGCCGACGCCGTGGAATTTGGCGACCGGCAGCGCCTCGACAAACGCCGGGCCGCGTCTTGGGGTGATGACCGCCTGGCCGTTCGGCTTGTTCAGGTCGGACGCCATCTTGGCCAGAAACTTGCAGTAGGAAATCCCGGCCGAGGCATTGAGCCCCGTCACCGCCTTGATCCGCGCCCGCACCTGCTGCGCCAGTTCGGTGGCCGAGGCGATGCCCTGCTTGTTCTCGGTCACGTCGAGATAGGCCTCGTCCAGCGACAGGGGCTCGATCAGGTCGGTGTGTTCGGCAAAGATCTCGCGAATCTGGTTCGAGACTTCGCGGTAGGTATCGAACCGGGGCCGGACAAAGATCAGCTCAGGACATTTGCGCCGCGCAGTGACCGAGGGCATGGCCGAGCGCACGCCGAATTCCCGCGCTTCGTAGCTGGCGGCGGCCACGACGCCGCGCGGCCCGGCGCCGCCGACCGCCACGGGCTTGCCCCGCAACTCGGGATTGTCGCGCTGTTCGACCGAGGCATAGAAGGCATCCATATCGACATGGATGATCTTGCGCTGCGGCCTTTGTGCTTCGCTCTCGTCGCTCATGCCCCGCCCCCAAGGCTGCGCCGAGGATAGCGCGTCCCCGGAGGATAAGGAAGAACAAACCGGGAAAATCAGGCGGGCAGCCGCCCGGCGATCATCTCGCCGATGGGCAGGGCCGAGGTGGCGGCGGGCGAGGGGGCGTTCAGCACATGCAGCATCCGCGCCGTGCCCTCGATCAGGAAATCCTGCACCATCGACCCGTCCGGCCCCACCGCCTGTGCCCGGATGCCGGGGTCCATGGGCCGCATGTCGTCCAGCGTGAGCGAGGGGCAATAGCGCCGGCAGGCGGCCAGATAGCGGCGTTTGAAGAGGGAATTGCCGATCTCATCCAGCCCCGGGCGGATGTTCTTGGCCAATGAGCGCCAGAAGCCGGGGAAGCCCGCCATCTCCAGCATGTCCCGGGCATTCATCGAGAATTTCGGATAGCCCTCGCGCGAAAGGCCCAGCATGGCGTTGGGGCCCACGGTCATCGAGCCGTCGATCATCGGCGTCAGATGCACGCCGAGGAAGGGCAGCCCGGGTTCGGGCACCGGATAGATCATCGCCCGCGCCACGCCCGACCGTTCGGGCCGGAGGCGCCAGTATTCGCCGCGGAACGGCACGATGCGGTGACGGATCGGCAGGCCGGCCATCCGCGCCAGACGGTCCGATTGCAGCCCGGCGCAGGCGATCAGGCGGCGGGCTTTCAGTGTTTCGGCCGCGGTTGCGATCTCGACATGCGTGTCGGTCTCGCGGATCGCGGTGAGGGCGGTGGCAAAGCGGATCTCGGCGCCCTTGGCGGTGATCTCGTCGGCCAGAGCCGCCAGCACGCGCTTGTAATCGACGATGGCGGCTTCGGGAACCCAGATGGCCTTCAGCCCGGTGATGGCGGGTTCCCGGGCGCGGATTTCGGCCGCGTCGATCAATTCGGCCCGGATGCCGTTCTCGCCCGCGCGGGTGTGCAGCGCGTCGAGGCGGGGGATTTCATCAGCGCGGGTCGCCACGATCAGCTTGCCGCGGTCCTCATAGGGAATGCCATGCTCGCGGCAGAAGGCCTTGGTCCGTGCGGCACCTTCCCGGCAAAGACGCGCCTTCAGGCTGCCCGGCGCGTAATAGATGCCGGAATGGATGACGCCGGAGTTATGCCCGGTCTGGTGACGGCCGAGGCCGGCTTCCTTTTCCAAGAGCACCAGACTGGCGCCGGGATGCCGGTCCAGCAGCGCCCGCGCGGTGGCCAGACCGACGATCCCGCCGCCGATGACGCAGAAATCCCGCATCAGCGCAGCGGCAGCAGCGTCGCCGCGTCGCGCCGGCATTCGCGGCGGGTCAGGGCGGGCGCGCAGTCCTCGGGCTGCAAGTCGCGCGTCAGGCAGAGGCGCAGCTCCACCAGGTCGCCGCCGGGGCAGGAGGTGATCATCATGTCCGGGGTCAGGCCCGGATTGGCCTCGATGAAGGCCGCCTCGACCACATCGGGATCGACGCGCAATTCCCGGTCGATGCCCTCGAAGACCTCGGGCAGGGCGATGCGGTCCAGCGCCGCCTGCACCAGCCGGTAGTAATTGGCGGCCGAAAGCCCAGTGCAGCGCCCGTGCTTGTTCCACTGATGCCAGGCCGAGCCCGAGGTGCCGAAGAGCCCCGCCTGCGCCGCCGTCTCCTGGCGCGAGGGCGAGCGCTGGCTGGTGTGGCAATACTCGGGCCAGCCGCCATCGTCGTGCTGCGGCCAGAGCCCGTGCACCGCCCAACCGACCCGCCGCCCGTCCTCGCACCGCGGATCGTCGCGCTCGTCGCCATCGGTGGCGCAATAGGCCGGGATCCAGCTGAGCGCCAGCAGGTAGGAATCGAACTCGCCCGCGCGGTCCTGGGCAAGCGCGGCGGGGGCGGCGAAAATCGGCAGCAGGGCCAGAAAGGCGGCGGTCAGACGGTGCATTTTCTCTTTCCTCGGATCGACGGCGCGCTTATATACGCTCCATTCCCCGAAATCGAGGATGCGTGGCCCGCGGCCGCGGCCGGTCCTTCCGGCGAGTGCCGCGGTTTGCGGTTCTCGCAGGTTGAAGGACGTTTACGATGGCAAAACCCCTGATGGCCAAGGCGACTGCCGTCTGGCTGGTCGACAACACCACCCTGACCTTCAGGCAGGTGGCGGATTTCTGTGGCCTGCACGAGCTGGAAGTGCAGGGCATCGCCGATGGCGATGTGGCGACCGGCGTGAAGGGCTTCGACCCGATCGCCCATAACCAGCTCGACGAGACCGAGATCAAGAAGGGCGAGGCGGACCCGCGCTATACCCTCAAGCTGAAGTACAACCCCGCCGCGGTGGGCGAGGAAAAGCGCCGTGGCCCGCGCTACACGCCGCTCTCCAAGCGCCAGGACCGTCCGGCGGCGATCTTGTGGCTGGTCAAGTTCCACCCGGAACTGGCCGATGCCCAGATCCGCAAGCTGGTGGGCACGACCAACCCCTCGATCCAGGCGATCCGCGAACGGACCCACTGGAACATCCAGAACATCACCCCGATCGACCCGGTGGCGCTGGGTCTCTGCCGCCAGTCGGAACTTGACATGGAAGTGCAGAAGGCCGCCAAGAAGCGCGAGGCCGAAGGCTCGGTGATGACCGATGACGAGCGGCGCAAGCTGGTCTCGACCGAGCAATCGCTGGAGATGGCGCCCGAGCCCCGTCTGCCGCGCAACATCGCCGGGCTGGAGAACTTCACCCTGGGCGGCTCGGACGAGGACGAGCACAAGAAGCCGGTCGATTACTCGAACGCCGACAGCTTCTTCAACCTGCCCGATGCGGATGACGAGGACGACGACGAAGACAGCGACGATCCGCGCCGCTGATCTATCGTCACAGGCCAGCGGGGCCGGGGCGTCACCAGGTGACGACCCCGGCCCTTGCCATTCTGAGCCCCGCGCCCGAGGCATTGGTGCAGGTCAGCCCGTTGCGGGACGCGAGGCAGGTGAAGGGCCCGGCCTGCCAGAAGCTGCCGTAGGGCAGGGTGCCCGCCATCGGCAGCCCCGGCGCCTCGCCGCGCCGGATCGGCTGCGGGGCACCCAGATGTGCCTCAAGCACAACGGTGGTGTAGACCGGCTCGACGATGGTGCAATGCAGCTCGGCCATGCCGGTCATCGTCTGGTAGACGGGCGTGCCGCCCGCCGGGATGAAGGTGCAGCCGACATTGCCCGAGGGCATGGTGAAGGACACCGTCCCGTCCGGGTTCGGCGCGAAGGCGCGTTCGTTGGTGGCCAGCGCAGGGCTGGCGGCGAGGAGGATGGCAAGGATCAGGCGCAGCATCGGGGGCTCCGGCGTTGAGGGTCCGCTCGTGGGTTCGCGGCCGCTGCCCGGCGGTTCAAACACTCCGGTCGCGGGGCCAGTATTTCAGGATCAGCGCCGCGACCAGCACCTCGATCAGGCTCAGCGGCACGGCGTAGAAGAGCAGCGCAAAGGGCAGGACGCCAAGGTTGCCCGTCACCACCCACATCATCAGAAAGCCCGCGAACCAGGCGACCCCGGTCGCCTCGGCCAGGGTGAAGCGCCTCAGCAGCATCCAGAGCAGGACGGCCAGGCACAGCGACCACAGCCCCCAGGCCGCGCCGTTCAGGGCCGCGTCGGGGAAGGCCAGCCCTAGCCCCTCGTAATGGCGCTGCCAATAGGCCTTGAACAGGAATTCGTTGCGGATGAATTCGCTGATCATGATCCAGAGCGCGGCGACGATGACCGGGACGGCGGGATGCTTCACGGGAACCTCCAACGGGGATGAGACGCCATCGTGCCGCGTCGGGGCGCCGCTGCCAACGGCTTTCAGCGAAAGACCAGATCGAGGTCCAGATCCGGCACCGCCCCCTGCGCCAGCTCGGCCATGAGGCCGATGCCCAACCGGAAATGGCCGGGTTCGGGCGCGGCCTCGGCCCCGATCCCGTTGACGCGGAGCGGGGCTTCTGGCGCCGGGCCGGCGAAGCGGACGATGATCCAGGTTTCGGCCTCGGGCAGGAACGGGTCGTTTCGGCGATACTCCAGCGCCGGGCGGCTGAGCGCGCGTCCCGGCAGGCGGCGGCCGAGACGGGCCAGCAGTTCGGCGCGTTCGGGAGGGAGGTGCGCCAGAACCGCGGTATCGGCCGCTTCCAACGCCGCGTTTTCGCGCCGCATCAGGGCCGCGCCATGCCGCGCCGACAGGCGATTGCGCCCGGCGCGCGCCGATGCGGGCCGCGCCGCCCACCAGCCGCTGTCGCAGCACGGCCCGGTTGCGGGCCGCGAAGGCCGCCTCGGCCGCGACCGAGGCGCCGGTGCCTGCAGGCGCTCGACCAAGGTGCGGGCGCCGGGTGCCACCAGATAGCCCGCCATCGCCGGTGCCGCGGCCTTCTGCAGCGCGGCGTCGAAAGGGAGCGGACGCGGCTGCGCGCCGGTCAGCCGCCCCGCCTGATCCTAGTCATCGCGCCTGAACTGATAGGCAAGGCGCAGGGGCCGCGTCCCGCTGGCCCGCGCGTGCCGCGCCCCACCCAAGAGCGTCCACAGCACCGGGCCCCGCAGCGCCGGCTCCGGCACTTCGCTGTCGGTCAGCGCCAGCGCGGCAAGCAGGGCTCCTTTCCGCATCGCATCCTTCCATGGTGCGGCGGCAAGGATGCAAAAAGTATTCGCCCGCCGGACACCCCTGGCAACGCTGCAAGGCCGGCAGGGGCCGGGTGGCTTTCCTTGGCCGCGGCAATCGGCTAACAGGGCGCCGAAACCAACCGCGAAGGTCCGGCGATGAAATTCACCCTGTCCTGGCTCAAGGAGCACCTGGAAACCACGGCCACGCTCGACGCGATCGTCGAGGCGCTGACCGATCTGGGCCTCGAGGTCGAGGAGGTGGTCGATCCCGCCACCACGCTGGGCGCGTTTCGCATCGCCCGCATCATCGAGGCGGTGAAGCATCCCGATGCCGACAAGCTGAATCTCTGCCGGGTCGAGGTGCTGGACGGTCCCGGCGGCAAGGCCGAAGAGGTGCAGGTGGTCTGCGGCGCGCCCAATGCCCGCACCGGCCTCGTGGGCGTCTTCGCGCCCGTGGGCACGCATATTCCGGGCACCGGCGTCGATCTGAAACCGGGCGTGATCCGCGGCCAGGCCTCGAACGGGATGATGTGTTCCGAGCGCGAGCTGGAGCTGTCCGACAACCACGACGGCATTATCGACCTGCCGCCCGACACGCCGCTGGGCCTGCGCTATATCGATTACGCCGGGCTCAACGACCCGATGATCTACATCAAGATCACCCCCAACCGCCCCGATGCCTTGGGCGTGCGCGGCATCGCCCGCGACCTCGCCGCGCGCGGCCTCGGCACGCTGAAGCCGCTCGATGTGCAGCCGGTGGCGGGGGCGTTCCCCAGCCCCGTCTCGGTCCGCATCGACCCCGCGCTGAAGGAGAAGGGCTGCCCGCTGTTCGCCGGGCGGGTGATCCGGGGCGTGAAGAACGGCCCCTCGCCGAAATGGCTGCAGCAGCGGCTGAAGGCCATCGGGCTGCGGCCGATCTCGGCGCTGGTCGATGTGACGAACTTCTTCACCTTCGCCCATAACCGGCCGCTGCATGTCTTCGACCTGGCCAAGGTTGAGGGCGGCGCGCTGCGGATCCATCCGGCCGGGGGCGGCGAGGAGATCCTCGCGCTCGACGGCAAGACCTATGCGCTGGCCCCGGGCATGATGGCGATTTCCGACGCCCAGGGCGTGGAAAGCATCGCCGGGATCATGGGCGGCGAGCATTCGGGCTGCACCGACGAGACGGTCGATGTCTTCCTGGAATCGGCCTATTGGGACCCGATTACCATCGCCACCACCGGCCGGGCGCTGAAGATCAACTCGGACGCCCGCTATCGGTTCGAGCGCGGCGTGGATCCGGAATTCACCCTGCCGGGGCTGGAACTGGCGACGCGCATGATCCTCGACCTCTGCGGCGGCGAGGCGTCGGAGGTGGTCGTGGACGGCGCGGTGCCCGACACCGCGCGCGAATACCGCTTCGACGCCGCGCGCTGCTCCAGCCTGGTCGGGATGGAGATTCCTGAGGCCGAACAGCGCCGCATCCTGGAATCGCTGGGCTTCCGGCTGGAGGGCGACCGCGCCACGCCGCCGAGTTGGCGGCCGGACGTGCTGGGCGACGCCGATCTGGTGGAAGAAGTGGCGCGCGTCGCCTCGCTGACCAAGCTTGAGGGCAAGCCGATGCGCCGTCCGCAAGCGGGGGTTCCGGCACCGATCCTGACCCCGCTGCAAAAGCGCGAGCGGCTGATGCGGCGGACGCTGGCCGCGCTGGGCTACCACGAATGCGTCACCTATTCCTTCATCGACGCGGCCTCCGCCACGCTCTTCGGCGGCGGCGAGGATGCGCTGAAGCTGGAGAACCCGATCTCCAGCGAGATGACGCATATGCGCCCCGACCTGCTGCCGGGCCTCCTGCAGGCCGCCGCCCGCAATCAGGCCCGCGGTTTCGCCGACATGGCGCTTTTCGAGTTGGGGCCGGTGTTCCACGGCGGCGAGCCGGGGGAACAGGTGATCCATGCCACGGGCCTGCTGATCGGCGCCAATGGCCCGCGCGACCCGCACCACGCCCGCCGCCCCGCGGACCTCTATGACGCCAAGGCCGATGCCGAGGCAGTGCTGGCCGCCATCGGCGCGCCCGCCCGCACCCAATCGGACCGCAACGTCGCCGCCTGGTTCCACCCCGGCCGCGCCGGGCGCCTGACGCTGGGCAAGAACGCGCTGGCGAGTTTCGGCGAGGTGCATCCGCGCATCCTGAAAGCCTATGGCATCAAGGGTGCGGCCGTGGCCTTCACCCTGCCGGTGGCGGCGGCGCCGATGCCGAAGAATGCCTCCGCCACCCGCCCGGCGCTGGTGCTGAACGACCTGCAGGCGGTCGAGCGTGACTTCGCCTTCGTGCTGGACACCTCGGTCGAGGCGCTCGCGGTGGTCAACGCTGCCCAGGGCGCCGACAAGGCGCTGATCGAATCGGTGCGGGTCTTCGACGAATTCTCGGGCCAGAAGGCGGAAAGCCAGATGGGCCCGGGCAAGAAGTCGCTGGCCATCGCCGTGCGCCTGCAGCCGCAGGGCAAGACCCTGACCGAGGACGAGATCGAGGCGGTGTCGGCCAAGATCGTCGACAAGGTCGCCAAGGCGACCGGCGGGGCGCTCCGCGGCTGAGCCGTCGCCCGACAGACCGACGCAAAAGGGGCCCGCGTGGCCCCTTTTACCATCCCGTCCCGTCGCTTCTTTGCGCTTCAAATATCCCGGGGGGTGAATTCGGCCCCGCTTGCGGGGACGAAGAGGGGGGCTGGCCCCCCTCCCTTGCCCCGGCACTCTCGCAGCCCTAGGGTTGCGATGTGATCGCTAACTTCCCGCCGCTGCCGCTTCCGGCCACTGAGTTCTTCGCCCATGAGTCATTCCGATAGCGACACGCCGATCCGGGCCCCCTCGGGCCCCGTCGGTCCGATCATGGCGCTGGGCAGTTTCGCGCTCTACGCCACCCATGACGTGCTGATCCGCATCCTGGGCGAGACATACAGCGTCTTCCAGATCATGTTCTTCATGGGATTGATGAGCTTCCCGCTCCTGGTCCTCATGCTGATCCGCGATCCCGAGCCGGGGACGCTGCGCGCGGTCCATCCCGGCTGGTCGGCGGCGCGGACCGCCTGCGTGGTGATCTCGGCCGGCGGCGCCTTCTACGCCTTCACCGTGCTGCCGCTGACCCAGGTCTATGCCGTCCTCTTCGCCTCGCCGCTGCTGGTCACGCTGCTGGCGATCCCGATGCTGGGCGAGAAAGTCGGCATCCACCGCGGGCTGGCCGTGGCGGTGGGCCTGGCGGGCGTGCTGGTCGTGCTGCGGCCGGGCGGGGGCGAGGCGCTGGGCCTCGGCCATCTGGCGGCGCTGGCCTCGGCCCTGACGGCGGCGATGAACGGGGTCATCGTGCGCAAGATCGGCCGGGACGAGCGTCCGGCGGTGCTGCTGCTCTATCCGATGCTGGCTAATGTGGTGATCATGGCGGCCACGCTGCCGCTGGTCTATGTGCCGATGGCGCTGCCGCATCTGGGCATCGTCGCGCTGATTGCGCTCCTGGCCTTTGGCGCGATGACTCTCTCCATCGGCGCCTACCGCCGGGCCGAGGCGGCGCTGGTCGCACCGATGCAATATTCGCAGATCGTCTGGGCCACGCTCTATGGCGCGCTCCTCTTCGGGGAATCGCCCGACCGCTGGACGGTGGCCGGGGCCGCGCTGATCATCGCCTCGGGCCTCTATATCGTGTTCCGGGAATCGCGGCGCGACGTCTCGGCCAACCGCCCGGTGCAGAGCACCCGGCTGCGCAACGAATCGGTCGCGGCGCCCCGCCCGGTCATGCCGGACGAGGACCTGGCCGAGGCCATGGCCGAACAGGGGGCCGATGCTGTCGGCGACACGGAAAATCCCCCACGCTGAACCTGCTCCGGGCGCGCGATCTGCCCTTGCAAACCCCGCCGCGCCGGGGTAATCCCCGCCCCACGGTCGGAGTGTAGCTCAGTCTGGTAGAGCACTGTCTTCGGGAGGCAGGGGCCGGAGGTTCGAATCCTCTCACTCCGACCAGTATTTCCAACAAGTTAGCAGCAAGTCCGCCCCTCCGGGGGCAACCGCAAACTGTGCAGCCGCACAGATTGCGGCTTTTTGCGTTGGCTTGGAAGCGGGAATCCACAGTGCGCTGGCAAGCGTAACCGGGGCCGAGGCCGAAGGTCCGATCATCGGGACAGAGGCATATTGGAAGCGATTCGAGGCGGCAGCTGCCTTGATCGTCGCATGCCGTGAATGCCAGCCCGAGGCCGCGGTGCCGATGCCGGCAATCGCTCACGGTAGTCTCTCCCCCGAGTTCCCCGACAGTGCTCTCGGTTCCTCCGCAGAGGGACCGGAGGGCTTTGCCATGCGCGCAAAATGTGGCGAGCGCTTTCGCTCCATCAGCCTTTCGCCTCGCACGATCTGCCAAGCGCCGCTCACTGAAACGCCTCGCCATGCAGCCTGACCGGATACCCAGGCGGTCATCCCGACGGGCGGCGCCGCTTTCCCCTGACGCCTGGTCTTCGCTGGTCAACGACCTGATGGAATTCATGCTGTCGCTCGACGCGTCGATCTACGGGCGCAAGCGACTGTCCTGGCTTGAGGAGCCGCCGTCCTGTGCCTTCGAGGCGGAGGCGGGGGCGGGGCGGGATCCTGGGGAGCTGGCGCGGGTGCGGGCGAAGCTGGCGGCGGGGCAGGCGCTGTCGCCCGTGGATCGCGCGGCGCTCCTCTCCGCGCTGCCCGCGCCCGGGCGGCCGGGGCGGCCGAGGAAGAACCGCCTGGCGCTCGAGGATCGCGACCGCACGCTGGCGCTCTGCGCCATCGCGGTGCGCGAGGTCTATGGCCTCAGCCTCTATCGGCGCGACGGCGCCAGGACGCCCGATGCGCCGAGGCAAAGCGCCTGTGACGCGGTGGCGGATGCCTTGAAGGGGCATGTCATCGACGGCCGCACCAGCAGCGCCCTGGGCTATTCCACGATCAGGCTCGCCACCCGCAAATCCCGCATCCAGGCGGAATGGGAATGGCAATTCCTGCTCCGCAATGCCGAGGCCGCAAAGGCCAGAAAGTGCGCGATTCAGAAACTCATGACCACCAATTTCGAGGAATAACGCCCCGGAATCCAATTATTTTCGGGGTTTGGTGGACAATAAAAGGGACCCCGGATTTTTTTGCCCACCACGGATCGCCATAAAGGAAAGACAGCCACAGGAGGCATTGGAATGAGCCCCAGGAAATTCACGTTCAACCAGGCACTAACCGGCACTGCGAAAGAGCCGCCCGGCAAGAAACAGCCGGACAGGAAGGAGGCCCGCAAGGTGGTCCTGGCCGAGCGGCGCCGGGTCGCGGCGATCCTCGCCCAGGCCTGCCCGCTGACGGTGGCCGAGGCCGCAAGGCTGGCCTGCTTCACCGATACCACCGCCGAAGAGGCGGGCCTGCACCTGATGGCCGCCCGCAAGCGCGCCACGGCCAGGGCGCGGAAGGAAGCGCGCGCGCCCGATGCCCTGCCGCCCGAACTCAAGGCGGCCCAGCAACGCCTCATCCGTCATCCCCAGAAGTGAAGGCCCAGAAGTGAAGGTCAAAACCATGTCTGCAAGCCCAAAGAAAGAAACGCCCCTCACGGCGCATGCCACGCTCTCCGACAGGGTGGCGGCCCTGCTGTCCGATCCCCTGCGGACGGCGTCCGGCATGGCGTCCCTGTCGACCGAGGTCGATGCCGCCGCCGACCGGGCGACCGAAGAGGCCGAGCGCGCCCGCAGCGCGGCGCTCGACCCGCGCCTGACCAGCAAGGACGTCGCCGAGCTGCGCCGCGCCCGCGCCGATGCCGAGTTCCAGGCCGAGCGCCTGACCGCCGCCTCGGCGGCCCTGCGCGCCGAGGTCGCCGAGCTGGAAGCCGCCGAGAAGGAGGCGGACCGGGTGGCGGCCTACGAGGCCGCTGCCCGCGGCTCGCAGGCGGTCGCCGACCAGATCACCGCCGAGTATCCCGAGCTGTCCCGCAAGCTCATGGCGCTGATCGAGAAGATCCGCAGCGCAACCGAGCAGGTGGTCGCCGTGAACCGCGATCTGCCCGAGGGCAGGGCGCCGCTCCACGGTCCCGAGGGGCTGGCGCGCGGCTTCAACGATTGCACGGGCACCAAGCACCGGCAGCCGGTCGTGCGGATCATGAACTCGCTTGTCGCGCCCTTCGCACCGGCGGCCCATTACGCCTGGCCGATTGACGCGGGGCGCTTGGTGAGTGCCGCGAGCGTGGACGGCTTTGCCCCGCACGGCTCCTGGCCGACCAGCGCCGACGTCCGCAAGGGCGTCGAGCTGTCGGCCAATCTGGCGCTCAAGGCGCCGCCCACCTTCGACGATCCCGCCTAGCGCGCCGCTGACCGGCCTGGCGTGACGGGAGGCACGAGGCCCCCAGCGCGCCGGGCAGGTCCCACAGCGTTCCTGACGACACTGATCGACCCGGCACCGCGCCGGGGCGGTCCTTTGCATCCTCGAGAGGCCGATTGTGGCACAGGACTTCCATAGCCGGGCAGGCGGCATCGCCGACAAGGCGGATCTGCGCCGGGCCTGGGCTGAGGCGCTTTGCTACGCTCTGGGCCAATGCCACGCCCGGGATGCGGCGGTGATCTGCGCCGCCTTCCTGGCAGAGCGGGAGACCGGCGGCCCGGCGCTGGCCGCACAGGACCGGCTGTCGGTCGAGGATGCCCGCTGGTGGGCCGACATCGCCCCGCCGCACGAGCTGGTCGCCTATGGCATGGCCGCGCTCGACCGACTGCGCAGCACGGCCCTGGCGCCGACCACGCGCAAGAAACTGTTCGTGTCCCTCTGGGAAAGCTTCTCCGACGCGGAGCGGCTGCGGTTCGTGCAGCGGATCGACCCCGAGGGACTGGTGATCCGGAGGGACCATGACTGACGATCCGCTAGATCGGGCCTCCGGCCTGAAGGTGATCGAGGGCGGCGGCGGCAAGGGGCGCGCGGCATCGGGCAACACCGGGGAGGGGACGGCCGAGGTCAGCGCCTCCCGGGAGGCCACAGGAGGCCCGGCGAGGGCCAAGCCCCCGCCTGGCGGTGCAGCCAGGAGAAAGCGCAAGCCTGCCGCCCCTGCGGCGCTCTCTGGGGGCGTCCTGACCGAAGACGCGGTGGCGCTCCTCTTCACCGCCGAGCACGGCCAGAGCGCGCGCTTTGACCACGAGCTGGGCAAATGGGCGATCTGGGACGCCGAGGCCCGGCGCTGGCGCTGGGACAAGCGCCAGACGGCGGCGCATTGGTGCCGCGAGCTGGCCCGCGAGGCCAGCGACGGCGAGGCGCCCAAGGTGCTGGAACGGGTGCGCCGGCGCAGCTTCCTGTCCGGGGTCGAGGCCATGTGCCGCGCCGATCCGACCCATGCCGTCACGCAGGAGGTCTGGGACCCGGACGACATGCTCCTGGGCTGCCCGGGCGTGACCGTGGATCTGCGCAGCGGGCGTCACCAGGCGCCGCGCCCCGAGGACATGCTCACCCGGCTGGCGGCCGTGGCGCCCGATCCGACCCTGCCGATCCCGATCTGGCGGGAGTTCCTGCGCCGGGCGACGGGGGAGGACGATGAGCTGGAGCGCTTCCTGCAGGTCTTCGCGGGCTACTCGCTGACCGGATCGGTCAAGGAACATCAGATGGTGTTCTTCCACGGCGGCGGCGGCAACGGCAAGTCGCTCTTGCTCAACACCTTGGTGGGCATCCTGGGCGAGTACGCCCAGACCGCCAGCATGGACACCTTCGCCGCCTCCACCTTCGAGCGGCATTCGACCGACCTGGCAGCAATGCGGGGCGCGCGCGTGGTGGCGGTCTCCGAGGTCGCCCAGGGCGTGGGTTGGAACCAGCAGCGGCTGACGCAGATGACCGGCGGCGACAAGGTGCGCGCCCGTTTCATGCGGCAGGATGAGTTCGAGTATCACCCCAAGTTCAAGCTCTGGGTGGTCGGCAACCACAAGCCCGAGCTGGGCAATGTCAACGAGGCGATGCGGCGGCGGATGAACATCATCCCCTTCAACCACAAGCCCGAACGCCCCGACCCGGACCTGTTCGAGCGGCTGAAACCGGAATGGCCGGGCATCCTGCACTGGATGATCCTCGGCTGCCTGGAATGGCAGAGCGAAGGCCTCTCACGGCCGCAGGTGATCTCGGCCGAGACCGACGAGTATTTCGGGGAGCAGGACACGTTTGGGCAATGGATCTCGGAATGCTGCCGGGTGGACAGCCGGGACCCGCATTGCTGGGACGTGGCGCTGGAGCTGTTCCAGAGCTGGAAGACCTTCGCCGAGGCCCGCAACGCGGCCCCGGGTAGTTCGAAGGCGTTCGCGGAGCTGTTGAAGGCGAAGGGAGCGCAAGCGACGAAAACATATGTGCAGGGGAAACAGGTGCGAATCTGGCGCGGCATCATGTTGCATCGCCTGCACTTGGAAGGCGGGATCTAGCGGGTGACCAAGACGCATAAGACGGATGAGACGGATCGATTTGTAACTTTCTCACGCGCGTACGCGCGCGTGCGCGCGGCAGAGTTACCCAGAGATCTGTCTTATCCGTCTTGTGGAGCCGAGGCGGCGGCGAAAGAGGCAATGAAACAAGGGGCTGTAACGGATGTAACGGATCGATTTGTAACTTCCTCACGCGCGTACACGCGTGCGCGCGGCAGAGTTACCGAAGTATCCGTTACATCCGTTACACCCCCGGCAACTGGGAAAGGAAAGACCATGGGAATGATGAGGAAGAACCCGGATCAGGGCCGCGCGGTCGAGCTGTGCGAGCGGGTGCGAGACCTGGACCGCGAGCTGATCGAACTGGTCATGACCTACCAGGATGACATGACCCTGAAAGGGACGGGCGAGCTGGTCAAGATGCAGACCAGGCTCCGCCACCTGCGCTACATGATCGAGGGGGAGGCCCGCATCGACCTGCCGATGCGAGCGGGTCCTTCCCAAGCAAACCCCCTCCGCGGGTAATTCGCACCCCGGTGGTCAAGCCCCGCTTAACTCTAAGGAAAGCCTAAACTTAACAAAGGCATGGCGAGGTGAAAGAGCCCTCAGTTGACCGAGTGGATGCCTGCGCGAAAGCCGAAAGGTTAGGGAGGGGGAATACAGCAGTCGTGGTTGGCGGCTGAGTCTTCTGCGGTAAGTGTTACAAACAGGGCGGGGAGTGGATGCCCGTATTGGGTGCGAGGCTAGATCTGAGCGACCGCAGCGGAGCTCTTTAGAGACTGGGAGGTGGATTAGTATGCGTTGCGTGCCTGCCGGTGCGGGCTTCGTTTGAACAATTTCGCCCTGCGCCGGGCGTCGCTTCAATTAAGGGTCGACACCGGATTGGTTCTTTAGCATCTACTTGTGCAGTTCTTGGTCTTGAAGTCGATGTATACCAATCATGCCGCTTCGCTTTTCCGAGGAAGGACCAGAGTTTCCTTCGCCGTTGGTCGACGCTTTGCTCAAGGGCGACGTTGTATTCCTGTGTGGCGCGGGCATTAGTGCCCCGCAGCTACCTGGCTTTGCTGATCTTGTTGATCTTTGCTACGCTGAGCTGAACCTTGAAAAAGATCGCTCTGAGCACTTCTCGTACTCAGAATACAGGTTCGAAGAGGTTCTGGGTTCCCTCAGTCGCAGGATCGCCGATCCTGATGAGTTGGTTCGCACCGTCAGCGGCTTGGTCAAACTGCCAGACCCTCCGGACCTCTCATGCCATCGAACGCTCCTCCGGTTATCGCGCGATTTGGAAAACCGGCCAAGCATTGTCACTACAAACTTCGACACCTTGATCGAGCACGCCTGGATGCAGGAAGGTGCGCCCCGGAAGGTTGTCGCGGGAGCGAGTTTCGCAGGCCAAGCGCTGCCCTTGCCTGGCAGCGCCGGGTTTCAGGGCGTCATCCACATCCACGGCCGCATCGGCGACCAGGCCATCGGGGTGGAACAGTCCGCCCTTGTCATGACCAGCGCCGATTATGGCGACGCCTACATGAGGTCCGGTTGGGTCTCGCGGTTCCTGTTCGACCTGTGCCGCTGCAAGACGGTTGTACTGGTCGGTTACAGTGCCAATGACGCGCCGGTTCGGTACTTCCTCAACGTGCTGGAGGCTGACAGGACCCGCTTCCCTGACCTTCGTACGGTCTACGCTCTTGATGCTGTTCGGGACAGCGAGGAAGACACGATAGCTCGTTGGGCGGCCTTGGCAGTCGAAGTGCTGCCTTATCGAGCTGTGGTAGGCCCTGATGAGCAACCGCAGCAGCATACTGCATTGTGGCGAGACCTGGAGAAGCTCGCCGACCTGGTTGAGACGCCGAAAGCAACGCGCCGTCGCTGGGCTTCGGATCTCCTGTGTAGGCCATTTAATGAAGCTACCCCGACCGAGCTCGATTGGGTCGCATGGCTCTTTACGGGCCGGCGCGACCTTTTCGATCTCGTAATCGACGCCGTTCAGGATAGCGCTTGGCTGGACTTCTGTGCTGATCGAAAGCTCTGGACGGACCAAGATGCTGACTGGATATCGGCTGCGTGGGCGAGCAAGGACTTTCAGAGCAAGGCACGCTTTCAGGCGGCGCTCAAATGGAATGCAAAGCTCGGAAAAGGTTTCCGGTCACAACTGGGCTTTCGGCTAGGTCAGGCGCGAGAACTGCCTGAACTATGGCGCTTAGCTTGGCGTCTCATGGCGACCAGTGAGCCGCAGCGATTGCACTGGGATGATCGATCCTACGCCGTGCGGCGAGAACTGGCGCATGAAACTGTCTTGTATGCTGATCTTCGAAAGGCCGTGGGCTTGCTGTCTCCGCGCCTCATTCTTGAACCGAACCGGAGCGATCTCTACGGCTCGCCAACTCTAGACTCTCCTGAACGTCTGACGGACCTTACCTGGATCAGATTGGGCGTTCCCGACCACGGAGGCGCCGCCGAACTGCTCCACGCGCTGCTCAGGCATCCTCAGCCCTCAGTGCTCATTGGCTTGGCCACGGCAGAGCTGCGCGACGCTATCGGCAGGGGAGTTGACGCAGGCCTGGTTGGGGAAGACTTCGACCGGCTCGACTCAGGCGTTCCGTCGATTGAGCCCCATGCTCAGAACGAGCACCGAGATGGGATCGTCTTCCTCACCGAGCTGCTTGCCCGCCTGCTCCCATTGGTCGCGGCGACTGACGCGCCGGGGGCGCGGCGGCAAGCAGAGGAGTGGCGCATCATGCCAAGCCGGGTCGGCCTCCGCCTCTGGATGCACGCACTTCGCAATCCAAACCTCTTTGCCGCTACGGAGGCCATGGCAGCGCTACTTGGCCTCTCGCTCGATGATTTCTGGCGGACCCACCGCGAGCTGGCGCTCGTTGTGCGGGACCGCTCAAGTGACGCAGACCGAAAGGTGGTCGAGAGCCTAGAAAACCGCGTTCGGAGTGAAGCGCAGCTGTTCTATCAGCGCTATGAGGTCGAAGAAGGGCAGCCGGACTGGCGTAAGCGGGAAGGGAACCCCGTGGGTTAAGAGCGCGTCCGGTGTGGAGTAGGCTTCTTGCGTTGCTCTGATCGCCGAGGTTCCATGTCTAGAACTAGTTCTACGCCTATGCCTACGACTGGTAGCTT
>JAIUPD010000002.1 GCA_020161615.1 Pseudomonadota bacterium
AGCTCGAACTTCTGGCCGTAGTTTTCGCAGACAAAGCCCCGCGCCGGGCCTTCCAGCACCTCGACCCGGTAGACAAGACCGCGCGGCAGGATGGCGATCTCCTTCGGCTCAAGGTCGATGATCCCAAGTTCTGTGCAGAAGCGCAGCCTGCCCTCTTGCGGCACCACCAGAAGCTCTGAATCGGCCGAGTAGAAATAGGCGTCCGTCATGCTTTCGGTGACAAGGTAGATATGGCTCGCCATGCCGACTTGCGTGTTCACGTCGCCCGCCGTGGTCATCGTCCGCATACCGGTCAGCCAGGTCAGCTTCTCGCCCGCATGGGGCACCGGGTCCCAGCGATACTGGCCAAGGCTGATGACATCCTCGACCACATGCGGCGCGGTCTTCCAGTAGGGCAGCGCGATCTTGGCATAGCGCCCCGAATGCTTCACCGAGGGCCGGATGCGGTAGCACCAGGTCCGCTCGTTCTGATGCGAGGGCGCGGTGAAGGCGGTGCCGGAAAGCTGTTCGCCGTAAAGCCCGTAGCTGCATTTCTGGGGGCTGTTCTGGCCTTCGGGCAGCGCGCCCGGCAGTGCCTCGGTCTCGAAGTCATTGCCGAAGCCGGGCATGTAGCCTTCATGCGGGCCGGTGACCGAGGGGGCGCGGATCATGCCTTGGGGCAGGCTCTGGTCGTTCATGGCTGTCTCCTCGCGGGGCGTAATGGGTCATCTGGGGTGCACCAAATATTTATTGCACATGCAACAAAGTCAAGGCCTAGCGGGATGAGGCCTCGCCGACGCCGCAGGGCAGATTGATTTCGCCCGTCAAGTGTGGTCGGCTGGCGCCGGCCTCCCCTCCCCATCGAAATTGACCGCGCATGACCGACGCCAACGCCTTCGACCTCAACACCTTTCTGCCTTATCGCCTGAACGCGGTGGCGGGTCGTATCAGCCGGGCCTTTGCCGAGCGATACCGCGAGGAATTCGGCATCTCGATCCCGGAATGGCGGGTGCTGGTGCATCTGCATCAGGGCGGCGATGTCTCGGTCCGCGATATCGAGGCGCGGGTCGACATGGAGAAATCCAAGGTCAGCCGCGCGGCCTCGAGGCTGGAGGCGGCGGGCTATATCACCAAGGCGGTGAATGACAGCGACCGGCGGCTGCTGCTGCTCAGGCTCACGCCCCAGGGCGAGGCGCTGGTAGCGCGGCTGCTGCCGGTGGCGATTGCCTATCAGGAAGAGATGAAGGCGAAGCTCGGTCCGCTGGTCGAGGGGTTGGAGGCCGGGATCGCCGTGCTTCTGGACGACGGGAAATGATCCGCGCGCTGGCGCTGATCCTGTCCTGCCAATTGGCGGGCGAGGTCGGCGCCCGCTTCCTGTCGCTGCCCGTGCCGGGGCCGGTGCTGGGCATGGCCCTGCTCTGGGCGCTGATGGTCCTGCTGCCGCGGGTGGCCGAGGCCGTCACGCCGGTGGGCGAGGGGATCCTGCGCCACCTGTCGCTCTTGTTCGTCCCGGCGGGGGTGGGCGTCGTCGGCCACCTCGACCGGCTGGGGCCGCAAGCACTGGCGCTGGCGGCGGCGATCCTGATCTCGACGGCGCTCGCCATCGCGGCCGGGGCGCTGGCCTTCACGCTGGTGGCGCGGCTGATGGGGTCGCGGGATGCGTGACGTGGCCGATATCTGGTCCTACCTGGCGCAGGGGCCGCTGCTGTGGCTGACGCTGACGCTGCTGGCCTATGCCCTGGCCGATCTGGTGGCCGAGGCGCTGGGCCGCCCGCCGCTGGCCAATACCGTGCTGATCTCGGTCGTGCTGCTGGGGCTCATGCTGTGGGCCACCGGGACGCCCTATGCGACCTATTTCGAGGGTGCGCAATTCGTGCATTTCCTGCTGGGCCCGGCCACCGTCTCGCTGGCGGTGCCGCTTTGTCGGCAGGGCGCTCGGCTGCGGCGGGCCGTGCTGCCCGTACTGGCCGGCGTGGTGACGGGATCGGTCGTGGCCATGGTCTCGGCCCTGGCGATCGGCCGGGCGCTGAGGCTGGATTTGGCGACGCTGGCCTCGCTCGCGCCCAAGAGCACCACGGCCCCGGTTGCCATCGGCATCGCCGAGGGGCTGGGCGGCTCGCCCACGCTGGCGGCGGTGCTGGTCATCCTGACCGGAATCACCGGCGCGCTGATCGCCACGCCGCTGCTGAACCGGCTGGGGATCCGGGACTGGCGCGCGCGGGGGCTGGCGGTGGGGACGGCGGCGCATGGCATCGGCACGGCGCGGGCCTTTCAGGTGCATCCGACGGCGGGGGCTTTTGCCGGGATCGGCATGGGCCTGAACGCGATCCTGACGGCGCTGCTGGCGCCGGTGGTGCTGCGTCTCTTCCTGTGAGCCGCGCGCGGGCCGAGGCCCCGGGGGCGCTGCCCCCGGACCCCCGGGATATTTGCGGCGCAAAGAAGGGAGGGGCGCGGGCTTCGGCCATGCCATCGCGCTCGGGGGTGGCTTCGCGCCTCGGCTGGTAGTGTCGCGTTAACCCTAATGGCCCGTAACCGCGGCTTCCTTGCTTTGCCGCTATCCCGAGGGGCGAGTTGCGAAGGGACCGTCTTCCGGTGGAGCACGGTTCGCGCCGAAGCGCCCCCTTTCTTCGCCGCCCGCGCTGTGGCAGAGGTCAGCGAAACGGAGGCGCCGATGGCCGATTATCCTGCCCTTGCCCAGAATATCCGCGCCCTCACCGAGGGCGAGACCGATCTCGTGGCCCTGATGGCGACGCTCGCCTGCGAGGTGCATCACGCCGACGACCGCTTCGACTGGACCGGGTTCTATCGCGTCGTGGCGCCGGGTCTGTTGAAGATCGGGCCTTATCAGGGCGAGCATGGCTGTCTGGTGATCCCCTTCGAGCGCGGGGTTTGCGGCGCGGCGGCGCGCACGCGGGCGGTGCAATTGGTGCCGGATGTCGAGGCTTTTCCCGGGCATATCGCCTGTTCGTCCTCGACCCGCTCCGAGCTGGTGCTGCCGGTCTTTGACGGGCGGGGCGATCTGATCGGCGTCTTCGATATCGACAGCGACGCGCCAGATGCCTTCACCGACCAGGATGCGCGCGCGCTGGCGGCGATCCTCAAGGAAACATTTGCCGGAGTCTGACATGGTGCATCTGTGGGTCCGGGCCGAGCAGCGGCCGAACGAGGAGCGGGTCGGTCTGACGCCCGAAGGCGCGGCGGCGCTGATCGCCAAGGGCTTCCGCGTCACCGTCGAGGAAAGCCCGGTCCGCGCCTTGCCGCTGGCGCCCTATCGGGCGGCGGGCTGCGAGAGCGCACCCTATGCCAGCTGGCCCGAGGCACCCTCTGACGCCATCGTCTTCGGCCTGAAGGAGCTGCCCGAGGATGGCACGCCGCTGCGGCACCGGCATATCCTCTTCGGTCATGCCTACAAGGGCCAGCCCGCCGGGCCCGCGCTGCTGAAACGGTTCCGGGACGGGGGCGGCACGCTGTATGACCTCGAATCGCTGGTGGACGAGCGGGGGCGCCGGGTCGCGGCTTTCGGCTATTGGGCCGGATTCGCGGGGGCGGGCGTCAGCGTCAAGGCCTGGGCGGCGCAGCAGGCGGGCGGGATCTGTCCGCCGGTCCAGCGTTATGCCGACAAGGAGGCGATGATTGCCGATCTGGCCGCCGATCTTGCCGGGCGCAGGCCCGATGCGCTGATCATCGGCGCGCTGGGCCGTGTCGGCACCGGGGCGGCCGATCTGCTGGAGGCGCTGGGCCTTGCCGTCACCCGCTGGGACATGGCCGAAACCGCCAGCGGCGGACCCTTCCCCGAGGTTCTGGCGCATGACCTCTTCTTCAACTGCATCCTCGCCCGGCCGGGCTGCCCGGTCTTCGTGCCCGCCGATGCCGGGACACGCCCGCGCCGGCTGACGGTGATCGGCGATATCGCCTGCGACCCGGGCAGCGCCTATAACCCGGTGCCGGTCTATGATCGGGCGACGGACTGGGCCGAACCGGTGCTGCGTGTGGCGGAGAACCCGCCCCTCGACGTCATGGCCATCGACAACCTGCCCTCGCTGCTGCCCGTCGAATCGTCGCAGGATTTCGCGGCGCAGCTCCTGCCGCATCTCATGACGCTGGATTCGCCGGAGCAAGGCGTCTGGGGTCGGGCGCGGGCCGAGTTCGAACGCTTCGCAGGTTAAAAAACAACCCCCGGGGTCTTTTCAAGGGTCGGGATCGCAGGCATAGAGGACGGCTCGACCATTTTGTCGGGCGTTTGTTCTCGGAATTCACCCATGTCTGCCGCCGCTCAAACCGGCTTCCTCGCGAATGCCCGTTCCGTCCTTGTCCTGGGCCTGCCGCTGGTCGGCAGCCATGTCGCGCAATTCCTGCTGCATGTGACCGATACGGTCATGCTGGGCTGGTATACCGTCACCGATCTGGCGGCGGGGGCGCTGGGGGCGACGGTGTTCTTCGTCGTCTTCACGCTGGGCATGGGCTTTGCCCAGGCGGTGATGCCGATGGTGGCGACCGCCGCCGCCGCGGGCGACGATACCGAGGTGCGGCGCGTCACCCGCATGGGGATCTGGCTGTCGCTGGCCTTTGCCGCCTTGGCGCTGCCGGTCTTCCTGTTCTCGGGCTCGCTGCTGGCGGTGCTGGGGCAGGAGCCGGATGTGGCGCTGGTGGGCGGCGGGTATCTCTCTATCGTCGGTTTCGGCCTGGCGCCGGCGCTGGTCGCCATGGTGATGAAGAGCTACCTCGCCGCGCTGGGGCGGACGCAGGTGGTGCTTTGGGCCACGATTGCCGGGGTTTTCGTCAATATCGGCGTCAACTGGCTGCTGATCTTCGGCAATCTGGGCTTTCCCGAGATGGGGGCCCGGGGTGCGGCCGTGGCCTCGGTCCTGGTGCAGATCGTCACGCTGGCGGTGCTGATGGTCTATGCGATCAGCCTGCCCTCGCTGCGGCATTACCAGCTGCTGGTCCGCTTCTGGCGTCCCGATTGGGTGGCGCTGCGGCGGGTCAATGCGCTGGGCCTGCCCATCGGCCTGGCGCTGCTGGCCGAGACGGGGCTTTTCGCGGCCTCGGCGGTGATGATGGGCTGGCTGGGCAAGAACACGCTGGCCGCGCATTCCATCGCGCTGGAGATCACAGCGCTGTTCTTCATGGTCCATCTGGGCCTGTCGAACGCGGCGACGGTGATGGTCGGGCGGGCGCGGGGTTTTGGCGACGTGGCGGCGCTGAGGGCCGGGGCGCGGGCGGCCGTGGTGCTGTCCCTCGGCTTCGCGCTGGCCACCATCGTCGTCTACTGGATCTTTGCCGAGCAGATGGTGGGTCTGTTCCTCAAGCCCGACGATCCCGAGCGTCCGGCGATCATCCCGCTGGGCGTGACGCTGCTGATGGTGGCGGCGCTCTTTCAGTTCGCGGATTCGGGGCAGGTCATGGCCATGGGTCTGTTGCGCGGGATTCAGGACACCAAGCAGCCGATGATCATCGCCGCCGTTTCGTACTGGCTGGTGGGCCTGCCCTGCGGCTACGGCCTGGGCTTCCTGGCCGGCTGGGAAGGGGTCGGCATCTGGCTGGGGCTGGTGCTGGGGCTGACCACCGCGGCGCTGGCGCTGCATGCGCGGTTCTGGCGCGCGGTCTGAGACCGCAGCCAGAGGATCTGCGCCAGCAATTCGCGCGGGCTCTGACAGCGCAGGATGTCGCGGATCATCGCGGCATCGCCCCAAAGTCCGCGCCAGAGGCCCTGCTTGGCCGCCTTCCAAGGGCTGGCGACGCCGGGCCAGGCGACGATCCGCACGCGAAGGGCCTGCGCTTTCATCGCCCGGTTCAGAAAGACCTCGAAGCCGAAGCGCGGCAGCCCGGGCAGGTCCGGTGCCAGCGCCTGCAGCAGCGCGACCGGCAGCACCCGTTCGCCGCTGATGTAATCGACGCCGAGCGCCCGCCACAGCCCCGGCGCATTGCCCCTGAGCGAGATGGTGGCCTCGGCCGTCCCCTCCAGCACCGGGGTGGCGAGGCGCGTCACATCCTCGGGCGTCAGGCCCACCAGATCCGCGTCCAGCAGCAGCGCATGCTCGCTCGAGAGCGCGGCGATCCCGGCGGCCAGCGCGGCGGTCTTGCCGCCATTGGCGGGCATCGCCAGCACCTCGGCCCCAAGGCTGCGCGCCACCTCGGCCGTGCCGTCGGTCGAGCCGTCGTCGATGACCAGCAGCCGGTCGATCAGCGGATGGTCCTGCACGGCGGCCAGCACGCCCGGCAACCGCGCGGCTTCGTTCCAGGCGGGGATCAGGCAGGTCAGGCGGGTCATGCCTCGCTCCGGTGGGCGCGGTGCAACCAGACCAGCAGCAGGATCACCGCCAGCGCCACCACGGCGACAATGACGCGGTCCATCCAGACCTCGGCATGTTGCCAGCGGTCGCCCAGCCACCAGCCCAGGGCGACCAGAGCGCTGCTCTTGATGATCGTGGCGCCCAGATTGACCAGCAGAAAGCGCAGGAAAGGGTAGCGCGTCGCGCCCGCCGCCATCAGCACGGCGAAACCGGCGCCATGGGTCAGCTTGGCGATGACCAGAAGGCGCGCGCCGTGGTCCTGCATTTCCCGCTTCAGGCGGTCCTGCAGACGGGTGTTGCGGGTCATCCGCGCGCGCAGCCGCGGGGGCAGCAGCCGCCCGCCACGCCGCCCGACACCATAGAGGATCGCGTCGCCCAAGAGGTCGGCGGCGATCACCACGACCAGCAGTGCGGGCAGATGGACCAGCCCATGCCCCGCCAGATACCCGCCCAGGATCGAGATGATCGGCCCCTCGAGCAGCGCCAGGGGGGCGAGGATGGCCAGCCCGTATTGGTGGACCAGAGCCAGAAGTTCGGCGTTATCCATTATTCCGCAACAGACATCTGCCCTTTTCTGTCCGGCTCGGGCTTGGTCATCGTCGTGCCGCGCCATTCGAAGCCGCGCCGGGCGAAGGTGGCGAGCCAGAGCGCGGGCAGCATCAGATCTCGCAGCGGCAGCACGGCGAGGTCGCGCCAGCCGCCGGGCCAGCCGGCGCGGCGGATCAGATAGGCCTCGGCCAGATACCAGACCGCGAGATAGGCCAGCGCGAACAGCGGCCCGGCCGCCAGCATCGCCAGCAGGAAGGGGACGAACGCGCCGTTGAGAAATTCCAGCGCGAAGAGCCCGGGAAAGGCGTCGCGGCGCACCCGGCTCCAGCGCAATTGCCGGTCCCAGACCTGCCGCAGACTGCGTTTGCCAATAGGCTGGGCAAAAGGCAGGGGGGCCAGCGTCACCTCCAGCCCCAGCGACCGGATCATGCGGGTGGCGGTCGCATCCTCGGCCATATAGGCGCCGAGCGCGGTGAAGCCTCCCGCCCGGTCGACCAGCGCCCGGTTGAAGAACATGGTCTTGCCCTGCGCATAGCCGTTGCCCAGGCTGTCCGAGGCATATTGCAGCCGCGCCTGGTTCGAGTTCAGCACCGCGCATTCCAGATGCCCGCCCCAGCCCTCGGGGCGGATGCCGAGCGGCGGCGAGGAGACAAGGCCGCTGCCCGCCCCCCAGGAGCCGACCACGGTGGTCAGATAGTCAGGCGGCAGCAGCAGATTGGCGTCGGTGGTGCAGATCCAGTCCGAGGCGGCGGCATTCCAGCCCTTCCACAGGTTGTTCAGCTTGGGATTGCCGGTCACCGCGTCGAAACCGATCATCAGGCGCGCGGGAATCTGCGGGTAGCGGGCCATCAGGCGGCGCAGCAGGGGGATGGCGGGGTCATCCGCGGCCTGCGCGCAGAAGATCACCTCGTAATCGGGGTAATCCTGGGTGAAAGAGCTTTCCAGCGTCTCGGCGTCGAAGGGATCCAGCCCGCAGACCGGCCTGAGCAGTGTCACGTGCGGCTGACCGATGCCGCCGGGCAGGCGGCGGGCACTGTTCAGGCGGTGCAGGTAGAAGGCGACGCTCGCCAGATGCACCCCCAGCAGGGTTGCGGCGCCGATGGCAAGCAGCAGGGACATCACGCCTCCAGGAGGTCGGGGGTCGCGGTCTGCGGGGCACGCGCGGGTTCGGGCGCGCTGACCAGCCGAAGGCGGCCGTCGAAAGTCTCCACCAACCCACTTAGGCTATCCACCCAATCGCCGCAATTGGCATATACCAGCCCGTGATCGCTATGCAGGCCGGCGATATGGAAATGGCCGCAAATCACCCCGTCCACGCCTTGCGCCCGGGCCAGATCCACCAGCCGCCGCTCATGGGTGCGGCCCATGTGCATCAGCGTGTTCAGCCAGGCCAGCAGCGCCTCGATCGAGCTGCGTGCCTCGGTCCCGCGCGTCGAGCGCGAGAGGCGTTGCAGCCGCCGGTCCACCAGCCTGAGCGCATGGTCGATACGGCTGCCGAGGCGGGTGAAGACATGGGCGCGGAAGAGCCGCGCGTCGATCTGGTCGCCGTGGATCACCAGATAGCGGCGCCCGTCGGCGGCCTCGTGCAGATGGGTATCGACGGCCTCGGCCCGCGGGCGCTTGGCCTCGGGCGCGCGCTCGGGGAAAGGGTCGTGGTTTCCGCGCAGATAGATCAGCCGCGCGCCCTGCGCCTGCCGGGCGTTCAGGTGGTCGATCACTGCCTGATCGGCGCCGGTCCAATGCGGCAGCAGCGGTTGCCAGAGGTCCAGCACATCGCCGGCCAGCACATAGGTTTGGGCCGGATGGGCGTGCAGGAAGTCGAGGATCCGTTCGGGCTGGGCCCCCAGCGCGCCCAGATGCAGATCGGAGAGGAAAAGCGTCCGGCAGGGCTGCGGCAGGGCAAACGGGGCTGAGCGGTCGGGCATTCTGAACCTGCGGTCGCTACGGTCGCGCGCAGATTGTCCCCTGGGGGAAACGGCCGCGTGACGGAATCATGACGCTTCTGCAACGCAGCGTAAACCAGAGAGCGCGCCCGCCCAGCGAAAAAAGGGACCTCTGGCACACGATATCTTGAGCCACCCCGGCCGGGGGCTGCCGTGTGATTCGCGTGCCGGGCGCCGGATCTGGCTTGTCCGGGCGCGCGGGCGCCGTCTGATTTTCTGGCGAGGGAGAGGCGCAGGGGCCGAAAACAAGGGCCGAGACAGCGCGATGCGGCGGGTCCGGCAGGCGCCGAGCGCTGCCCCGAAACGACCGAAGGCCCGGGCGTTGCCGCCCGAGCCTTCGGAAGAAAGTGGTGAGCCGGACAGGGATCGAACCTGTGGCCAACTGATTAAAAGTCAGTTGCTCTACCGCTGAGCTACCGGCCCACGATGCGAGGCTAACTAGAAAGAACTGTCGCCGGGGTCAAGGCGAAAGATGCCTTTTTTTCAGATGGACTTGCAGGGCCCTTCGTCGCGACGCCGCGTCCCTCAGCCGGTGGTCAGCATATAGCCCTCGCCACGCACCGTTTGCAGGTAGCGCGGGCGGCGCGGGTCGACCTCGAGCTTGCGCCTGAGGCGGGTGATCTGCACGTCGATGGCGCGCTCCTGCGCCACCTCGGCGCCGAGGCCCCGCTCGCGGCCCAGCTGATCGACCAGCGCCTCGCGGCTGACCACCTGCCCGTGCCGCGCCGCCAGCACTTTCATCAACGCCGATTCGGTCTGTGTCAGGCGCACGGGGTCGGAGCCGTCGCGCAGATCGCCGGTCTCGATCTCGTAGCGCAGGCGGCCCAGCATCAGGACCGGCTGCTGGGTCTGGTCCGCCTCGGGGCGGGGGGTGCGGCGCAGGATGGCGTTGATCCGCAGGACCAGTTCGCGCGGCTCGAAGGGTTTGGACAGGTAATCGTCGGCCCCGGCCTCGAAACCGGTGATGCGGTCCTTCGCCTCGCCCCTTGCGGTCAGCAGGATCACCGGCGTCGCCAATTCGCCCCTGAGCCAGCGGGTCAGCGCCACACCATCCTCGCCGGGCATCATCACGTCCAGGACCATCAGGTCAAAGGCCAGCCCGGACAGAAGCCGCCGCGCCTGGGCCGCATCGCGCGCGGCGGTCACCATGAAACCCTGCTTGATCAGATACCGCTTCAGCAGGTCGCGGATCCGCTCGTCATCGTCGACGATCAACAGATGCGCCGCCTGGTCACTCATGCTTTGCCGTCCTTCAGCGCCAGATACTGGGCGCGGATCCCCTCGTCCATCATCGCTTCCAGCACCTGCCGGAACCCCGCCACCGCCTGCGGCCCCGCCGCGCGATAGGCCGCGCGCATCCGCGCCCGCTGCGCCTCGGACAGCTGGCGTTCCAGCTCGGCGCCCGCAGGCGTGAGGTAGAGGTGCCTCTCGCGCCGATCCTCGCGCCCGACGCGCGATTCGACCAGCCCGTCCTCGATCAGCGTGCGCAGCACGCGGTTGAGGGATTGCTTGGTCACGCCCAGCACCGCCAGCAGGTTGTTGACCGTGGTCCCGCGCGAGCGGTTGATGAAATGCAACGCCCGGTGATGGGCGCGGCCATAGGCGAGTTCGTCGAGGATACGGTCGGGATCGGCCGTGAAGCCACGATAGGCGAAGAACATCGCCTCGATCCCCTTGCGCAGCTGTTCGTCGGTCAGGAACAGCAGATTCTCGCCGCCCGTGGTCCCGTCAGCCATCCGTGCCTCCCGTTCCGGTCCGCCCCTGTTTATGTCAGCCTTGTTGACTTTCCAAGAATCAATTGTTAGCAACCCGGCGGGTTGACGCAAGATTATGTCCAGTTCGAACGTAATAGGCGCAACAATCGGAAAATTCTGTGCCTGAGGAGGCGACGATGGCCGGCGCGTATGACGACAGAGACGGATACATCTGGATGGACGGGGCGCTGGTGCCCTGGCGCGACGCCAAGGTCCACATCCTGACCCATGCCATGCACTACGCCTCGTCGGTTTTCGAGGGCGAGCGCTGCTACAACGGCAAGATCTTCAAGAGCCGCGAGCATTCGGCCCGGCTGATCGAATCCGGGCGCCTCCTGGACATGACGATCCCCTATACCGTCGACCAGATCGAGGAAGCCAAATATGCGATGCTGAAGGCCAATGGCTGGACCGACGCCTATGTGCGCGCCGTCGCCTGGCGCGGGGCGGGGCTGGACATGGGCGTCTCGGCGGCGCGCAACCCGGTGATGCTGGCGGTCGCCGGCTGGGAATGGGGCGCCTATTACGGCGACGCCAAATGGCAGGGCGCCAAGCTCGACATCGCCAAGTGGAAGCGCCCCTCGCCCGAGACGATCCCGACCGCGGCCAAGGCGGCGGGCCTCTACATGATCTGCACCATGTCCAAGCACGCGGCCGAGGCCAAGGGCTGCTCGGACGCCTTGTTCATGGATTACCGCGGCTATGTGGCCGAGGCGACCGGGGCCAATGTGTTCTTCGTCAAGGACGGCGTGGTGCATACGCCGCTGGCCGACGCCTTCCTCAACGGGATCACCCGGCAGACGGTGATCGGCATGCTCAAGGACATGGGGCTGGAGGTGCAGGAGCGCCACATTATGCCCGAGGAGCTGTCGTCCTTCTCGGAATGCTGGCTGACCGGCACCGCGGCGGAAGTGACCCCCGTGGGCCAGATCGGCGAGTTCCATTTCCAGGTGGGGGAGCTGACGCGGAAGGTCTCGGATACCTACGAGAAGCTGGTCCGCGCCTGACGGAGGTGGCGGGGGGCCAGCCCCCCGCGCCCCCCGCCAAAGGGGGTTTCCCACCCCCTTTGGATACCCCCCGAGGATATTTCCAGAACAAAGATGGGGCGGTGGGCTTTGCCTACCGCCGCATCCTTTGCAGGAGCGCGAGAGAGACGTAGCCGTCGGGCGGCAGGCCGTTCTGGGCCTGCCAGTCGCGCACCGCGCTGAGCGTGCCCTGGCCGACACGGCCGTCGATGGTGCCGTCGTAATGCCCGGCGCGGGCGAGGATGCGCTGAAGCTCCTCGCGCTCGGTCCGGCTGAGCGGGCGGTCGTCGCGCGGCCAGCTGCCGACGAAGCCGCCGCCACCGCGCAGCCGGTCGGCCAGATGGCCGATGGCGATCGCATAGGCGTCGGCGTTGTTGTAGCGCTTGATGGTGCGGAAGTTCTGGAAGGCGAGGATCGCGGGCCCGCGCGAGCCGGCCGGGAACAGCAGCGTCGCCTCGCCCGAGCGGGGCAGCGTGGCGCCGCGCTGCGGTTCCAGCCCCAGCCGGCGCCATTCGGCCACGTCGCGGCTGGTATTGGCCAGTCGCGGGTTGAAATTGCCGGGGATCACCACCTCGACCCCCCAGGGCTGGCCGCGCTGCCAGCCGTGGCTGGCGAGATAGGCCGCGGTCGAGGCCAGTGAATCGGTCGGATCGTCGGACCAGATGTCGCGCCGCCCGTCGCCGCGGAAATCGACGGCATAGGCGAGGTAGCTGGTCGGAATGAACTGCGTATGGCCCATGGCCCCGGCCCAGGAGCCGACCATGTGACTGGGGTCCACGTCGCCCGACTGGATGATGCGCAAGGCGCCGATCAACTGTTCCTCGTAGAAATCAGCCCGGCGCGAGGACATGGCGAGCGTGGCCAGCGCGGGAATGATCGGGGTGCGGCCCCTGAGCGTGCCGAAAGAGCTTTCCAGCCCCCAGACCGCGACCACCACCTCACGGTCGACGTTATAGCGCGCCTCGATCTCGTCCAGCAGGCGCCGATGCTCGCGCAGGGCCCGCTGGCCGTTGGCGATGCGGGTCTGCGAGACGGCGCTGTCGAGATATTCCCAGATCGAACGGCTGAATTCGGGCTGATGCGCCTCGCGCTGGAGGATCTCGCTGTTCGGGCGGATGCCGTCGAGCGAGGCGGCGAGCACGCGTTCGGCAATCCCGGCCTGACGCGCGCGGGTGCGGAATCCGGCCAGCCAGCGGTCGAAGTCGGCATTCCCCGAGGCGGTGACGGCCGGCGCGCTGGCCCTTGTGGCGCGGGCGAGCGCGAGGGGCCGGGCCTGGGGCAGGCGGCTGCTGGCGGGGGCGAGCCCGGCCAGCGTGGCGCTGCGGGCCAGACTGCGCGTCGTCTCGCGCTCCTCGCCCTCGATCGGGGTGGCGGCGCGGGTGGGCGGCGTCAGCGCGACCGTACCGCCCGCGATGGGGCGACCTTGCGGGCGGGGCGAGCGATCGACATTGGCGCCCGCGTCGACCGGGAGAAGGCATGCGGCGCACAGCCAGAGGAAACCGGCGCGAAGATCCATGGAAAGCCTGCTCTGTCCTTGTTTTGACAGAAGTCTAGCGCAATCGCCTCAAACGGGAAAGAACGGCGTGTTCAGGTGAGCGGAACCACGCAATCGCAGATCCGCATCGTCACCCGGGTGCCAATGGCATGCTGCTGGCCGGGGCCGGAAATGACGATCAGGCAATCGTCGCCTTCCTGGACCCAATAGATCTGGTCGTGCCCCCGGAATTCGCGCCCGGTGATGATCGCCGCGCCGTTGGGATCGGCGTCCAGCATGATCTGTTCCGGCCGCACCGCCAGCGTCACCGCGCCATTCGCCGCACGGCTCATCGGCAGGTTGCCGAAGGCGGTCTGCACGTTCATGCCGTTCGCCGTGCCGGTCAGGATGTTCGACCGGCCGATGAAATTGGCGACGAATTCGCTGACCGGGTTGCGATAGATCTCGTCGGGCGTGCCCATCTGCACCACGCGGCCCGCGTCCATCACCGCGATCCGGTCGGCCAGCGCCAGCGCTTCCTCCTGATCGTGGGTCACGAGGATCCCGGCCGAGCCGGTTTCCTTCAGCAATTTGCGGACTTCCTGCCGCGTCTCGACCCGCATCTTGGCGTCGAGGTTGGAAAAGGGCTCGTCCAGCAGGATCAGTTTCGGCGCCACGGCCAGGGCGCGCGCCAGGGCCACCCGCTGCTGTTGTCCGCCCGACAGCTGATGCGGCCGCCGCTTGCCCAGATCGGCCAGGCCGACCAGGCGCAGCATCTCCTGCGCGCGGGCATTGGCCTCGGCCCGGGGCAGTTTGCGCAGGCCGAATTTCACATTGTCCAGCACCGACAGATGCGGGAACAGCGCGTAATCCTGAAACACGAAGCCAATGCCCCGGCTTTCGGGCGGCAGATGCGTGATGTCGCGGCCTTCGAAGGTGACCGAGCCCTCGTCCGGGTCCTCGAAACCGCCGATCATCCTGAGCGTGGTGGTCTTGCCGCAGCCCGAGGGGCCAAGGAGCGCCAGCAATTCCCCCTCGCCCAGCGCCAGCGACACGCGCTCGACCGCGGCCGTCCCGGCATGGGAGAAGGTCTTGCGCAGGCGGTCGACGTCCAGCAGCGGTTTGGCCGGGCGCTGACGGAAGCCCAGGGGCGAGGCATCGGCCGGCATGCGGAAGGTCAGGGTCTTGGGTAGTTCGGTCATTTCGGCAATCCCAACCGTTGCGCTTGGCTATTCCCGGGCCGCGGGAATGTCAATTTTCTTTGGCCATCGGCAGGCCGCCGCTCACGACGTCGCGTAATTTGACCGTTTGGTCAAAAGGGAATTGTGTGCTACCCCGGGCATGCCATAGTGTCGCTTCTCCCCGAGCCCGGATTCCCCCATGACGCACGACCGCAACCCCGGAATGCCGCTGACGAAAGACTGGTTCGACCGCGTTCAGGTCAACCGCCCCGCGGCCGAGCGTCGGGCGGCCAGCCTGCTGGCGCGGCGCAGCGTGAAAAAGGAACATCAGGCGGCCTGGCTGGTCAATGCCATCCGCTGCATGGACCTGACGACGCTGGCGGGCGACGACACCGAGGATCGCGTGGCCCGGCTCTGTGCCAAGGCACGCCGCCCGCTGGCCGATTCCATTGCCGAGGGGCTGGGCCTGACCGAAATGCCGAAGACTGGCGCAGTCTGCGTCTATCCGACGATGGTCTCGGCGGCCAAGCGCGCGCTGTCGAACAGCGGGATCCCGGTGGCCTCGGTCGCGACGGGCTTTCCGGCGGGTCTGATGCCTCTGGACCTGCGTCTGGCCGAGATCCGCTATGCCGTGGATCAGGGCGCCGACGAGATCGACATCGTTATCACCCGCGCCCATGTCTTTCAGGGCGAGTGGAATGCGCTTTACGACGAGGTTGCGGCGATGCGCGAGGCCTCGGGCGCGGCGCATATGAAGGCGATTCTGGCGACCGGCGATCTGGTCACGCTGTCGAATGTCTATGCCGCCTCGATGGTGGCTATGCAGGCAGGGGCCGATTTCATCAAGACCTCGACCGGGAAAGAGGGTGTGAACGCCACGATCCCGGTCAGCCTGACCATGGTGCGGGCCCTGCGCGATTATGGCGAGCGGACGGGCGTGAAGATCGGTTTCAAGCCCGCCGGGGGCATGAAGACCGGCAAGGACGCGCTCAGCTGGCAGATCCTGATGAAGGAGGAGCTGGGCCGCGACTGGCTGGAGCCGGACCTCTTCCGCTTCGGCGCCTCCTCCATGCTGGCCGATATCGAGCGGCAGCTCGAACACTATGTCACCGGGCGCTATGCCGCCTCGCACCGCCACGCCATCGCCTGAGGTCGCCATGCCCACAGTCACGGAAGCCCTCGCCATGATGGACTACGGTCCCGCCCCCGAATCCGCCGCCGTCGCGATGGACTGGCTGAAAGGCCGCGCCTTCGGACATTTCATCAACGGCGCCTTCACCAAACCGGGCGAGACCTTCGCCGTCACCAACCCCGCGACCGGGGCGGAACTGGCGCAGGTCGCGCAGGGGTCGGAGGCCGATGTGGCCGAGGCGGTGAAGGCCGCGCGTTCGGCCGCCAAGGGCTGGGCAAAACTCTCGGGCGGGCAGCGGGCGCGGTACCTCTACGCGCTTGCCCGGCTGATGCAAAAGCGTGAGCGGCTGTTCGCGGTGCTGGAAAGCCTCGACAACGGCAAGCCGATCCGCGAATCGCGCGACATCGACGTGCCGCTGGCCGTGCGCCATTTCTATCACCACGCCGGCTGGGCCGAGCTTCTGGCCGAGGAATTTCCGGGGATGCGCCCGCATGGCGTCTGCGGGCAGATCATCCCGTGGAACTTCCCGCTGCTGATGCTGGCGTGGAAGATCGCGCCCGCCTTGGCCGCCGGGAACACGGTGGTGCTGAAACCCGCCGAGTTCACGCCGCTGACGGCTTTGCTTTTCGCGGAACTCTGCGTCGAGGCCGGGTTGCCCAAGGGTGTCGTCAACATCGTCACCGGCGACGGGCGGACGGGGGCGGCGCTGGTCGCCGCGGAGGTGGACAAGATCGCCTTCACCGGCTCGACCGAAGTGGGCCGCCTGATCCGCCAGCAGACCGCGGGCAGCGGCAAGGCGCTGACGCTGGAGCTGGGCGGGAAATCCCCCTTCATCGTTTTTGCCGAGGCCGATCTGGATGCGGCGGTCGAGGGCGTGGTGGACGCGATCTGGTTCAATCAGGGCGAGGTCTGCTGCGCGGGCTCGCGCATTCTGGTGCAGGAGCAGGTGGCAGAAACCTTCACCGCCCGGCTGAAAGCCCGCATGGCCAAGCTGCGCGTCGGCGATCCGCTGGACAAGTCCACCGATATCGGCGCCGTGGTTCATGGAACGCAGCTCGACCGGATCCGGGGGCTGGTCGATCAGGCCATCCAGCAGGGCGCGATCCTGCATCAGGCGCCGCTGCCGGAGGGGCCGGGCTCGTTCTGCCCGCCCATGCTGCTGACCGACCTGGGCGCCGCCAATATCGCCAATACCGAGGAAATCTTCGGCCCGGTCGTCACGTTGATGAGTTTCCGCACCCCGGGCGAGGCGGTGGAACTGGCCAACAACACCCGCTACGGGCTGGCCGCCAGCATCTGGTCCGAGAACCTGACGACCGCGCTGGACATCGCAAGCCAAGTCAAGGCCGGCGTTGTCTGGATCAACGGCACCAACATGTTCGACGCCAACGCCCCCTTCGGCGGCATGCGCGAATCGGGCTTCGGGCGTGAAGGCGCGCGCGAGGGGATGCTGGCCTATCTCACCTCGGACGAGGCGACTGGCAAGGAGCGCAAGGCGCCCGCCGCCGTCTCGGCCCTGCCGGGCGAGGCTTCGGGCGATGCCGTGGACCGCACGCGCAAGCTCTATATCGGCGGCGGGCAGAAGCGCCCGGACGGCGGCTATTCCTATGCCGTCGCCGGGGCGCAGGTCCCGCTGGGCGGGCGCAAGGACATCCGCAACGCGGTCGAGGCGGCGCATGGGGCCAAGGGCTGGTCCAAGGTCACCGGCCACAACCGCGCGCAGGTCCTCTATTTCCTGGCCGAGAACCTGCAGGCCCGCGCCAAGGATTTCGCGCCGAGGGACGAGGTGGCGCAGGCCGTGGAACGCGCCTTCTACTGGGCGGCCTGGGCCGACAAATATGACGGCAAGGTCCACTCGACCACCGGACCCAACATCACCCTGGCGATGAAGGAACCCTACGGTGTGATGGGCATTGTCTGCCCAGAGGAAGCGCCGCTTCTGGGCTTCGTCTCGACCGTGCTGCCCGCCATCGCCATGGGTAACCGGGTGATCGCCGTGGCGTCGCAGTCCAATCCGGTGCCGGCGCTGGACCTCTATCAGGTGCTGGATACCTCGGACGTGCCGGGGGGCGTGGTCAACATCGTCACCGGCCCGCGCGGGGAACTGGCCGAGACGCTGGCGAAACATGACGATGTGGCGGCGCTCTGGGTCTTTGCCGACCCCGATCTCTGCCGCAAGGCCGAGGCCTTTTCGGCCGGCAACCTGAAACCCGTCTGGGCCGAGTCGCGGATGCGCGACTGGACGGGACCGGCCGGGCAGTCGCGGGACTTCCTGCGGCGGTCCGTGCAGGTCAAGACGGTCTGGGTGCCCTACGGGGCGTAACACCCATTCACGAGCGGCAACGCCAGGGCGGGGTGCTTCCCCGCCCGATACCCGTTTTGAAGATCCCTTGTCGTCTGGCGGTTGGGCCGGGCGGCGGGGGCATTCCGGGTTGGGAAACTACGGAAGGCAAAGGGGTCGGGGTTCGCTCCCCGGCCCTTTTCGCTGTTTCAGGGCAGCGAGGCGGGCGTCCGTTCCGGCGCCAGTTCCTCGAAATCGAAATTGTCGAGCCGCCGGGCGCGGCGCGTGGCGCGGTCGGCCGAGGTGCGGATCTCGGCCACGTCCTTCGTCGCCTGCGCGAAATGGCGGTCCAGATTCTCGACCCGCCCGCCCAGCAGGTCCAGATCGCGGCAGAGCATCGCCAGTTCCCGCCGGATCGCCCCTGCCTGCTCCTTCATCCGCGCGTCCTTCAACACCGCGCGCATGGTGTTGAGCGTCGCCATGCAGGTGGTGGGCGAGACGATCCAGACCCTGAGCCCGAAGCCCTCGCGCACCAGATCGGGGAAATTGGCGTGGAGTTCGGCATAGACCGCTTCCGAGGGCAGGAACATCAGCGCGCCATCTGCCGTCTCGCCCTCGAGAATGTATTTCTCGGCAATCGCTCGCATGTGGTGGCGGATCGCGGCGCGCATCATGCGGCGGGCTTCCTGCTTTTCGCCCTCGGTTTCGGCCGCGCGCAGCGCTTCGTAGGGTTCCAGCGGGAATTTCGCGTCGATGGCGATGGGGCCGGGGGGCTTGGGCAGATGCACCAAGCAATCGGCGCGTTTCCCGTTCGAGAGCGTCGCCTGCATCGTGTAGCTGTCCGACGGCAGCGCCTGCGCCACGATGTCATGCAGCTGGATCTCGCCAAAGGCGCCGCGGGTCTGCTTGTTGGACAGGATGTCCTGCAGGGACAGCACGTCGCCCGACAGCTTCTCGATATTCGCCTGCGCCTTGTCGATGGCCTCCAGCCGCGCGTGCAGATCGCCGAGGGAGCGCGCGGTGCGGACGGCGCTGCCTTCCAGCGCCTCGCCCATCGTGTCCGCCACGTCCGCCAGCCGCTGCTCCATCAGCCCCAGCATCTGCGTCTGCGCCCGCGCCTGCGCGTCGGAGACATGGTGCAGCCCGCCCGCCAGATGCTGCTGGCCATCGCTGAGCGCCTGCACCCGTTGACCCAATTGCGCCATCTGCCCGGCCAAGGGCGCGGCGATGCGGGCGGATTTCAGGGCGGCATGGAGGATCAGCAGCAGCAGCACGGCGAGGATCCCGGCGGCGCCGGCGGCCAGCACCCAGGGGTCGGACAGATCGAGTGTCATCGCCGGCCGAACAGCTTCTCGATATCCGAGAGTTTCAGCTCCACATAGGTCGGCCGCCCGTGGTTGCACTGGCCCGACAGCGGCGTCGCCTCCATCTCGCGCAAGAGCGCGTTCATCTCCTCGGCGCGCATCTGGCGGCCGGAACGGATGGAGCCGTGGCAGGCCATCCGGCTCAGCACCGCGTCGATCCGCGCGCCCAGCTTCTGCGACGACCCGAGGTCGGCGAGTTCATCGAGGATATCCAGCACCAGCCCGCGCGCATCGCAATTCCCCAGCGCAGCAGGGGTTTCGCGCACCGCCACGGTGCCCTCGCCGAAGGGCTCCAGCACCAGACCGAGGCTCGCGAGGTCCCCGGCATGGTCCAGCAGGCGCTGGGCGTCGCTGACCGAAAGGGTGATGATCTCGGGGATCAGCAGCGCTTGCGCTTTGATGCCGTGTTCGGCGACCTGCGCCTTCAGCCGTTCATAGACCAGCCGCTCATGCGCGGCGTGCTGGTCGACGATGACGATTCCGTCCTTCGTCTGGGCGATGATGTAGTTTTCATGCAGCTGCGCGCGGGCGGCGCCCAGCGGGGTTTCGACCGGGCCCTGTTCGGGTTCGATCCGGGCAGAGGTGAAGGGCGCGGGGCTTTCGGCCAGCACCGGCGCAGCCTCGGGCGCCTGCGCGGCATAGGCGTGGCGCAGCACACCCAGTGAGGGGCGGCTGGCGAAATCCATCTGGTAGATGCGCGGCGCCACGGGTTCCGGCCGCATCGCCGCCAGCGTCTCCTCCGCCACGGTGGCCGAGGCCCGGTGCCCGGCCCCCGACAGCGCGTGGCGGATGCCGCTGACCACCATGCCCCGCACCAGGGCGGAATCGCGGAACCGGACCTCGGCCTTGGCGGGATGCACGTTCACATCGACCAGATGCGGGTCGCACTCGAGGAACAGCACCGCCGCCGGATGCCGGTCGCGCGACAGCACGTCCATATAGGCGGCCCTCAGCGCGCCGATCAGCAGCTTGTCCCGCACTGGACGGCCGTTGACGAAGAGGTGCTGCGCCACGGCAGAGCCCCGCGAATATGTCGGCAGCGCGGCGAAGCCGGTCAGGCGGAAGGCGTCCCGCTCAAGATCCAGCCGGATCGCGTTCTCCACGAAATCGCGGCCCATCAACCGGCCGAGGCGGGTGCCGAGCGCGTCGAACAACTCGCCCTGTTCGGCATCGACCCGCAGGATCTCGCGCTGGCCGTCGACGTCGAAAAGGGTGAAGCCGACGAAGGGCTCGGCCATGGCCAGCTTGCGCATTACGTCGGCGATGGCCTGCGCCTCGGCCCGGTCGGTGCGCAGGAACTTCAGCCGGGCGGGCGTGGCGAAGAAGAGGTCGCGCAGCTCTACTTGCGTGCCCCGGTTCAGCGCGGCGGGGCGGACGGGGCCGATCTGGCCGCCCGTGACAGTGATCTCGGCGCCCTCATGCCCCGCGGCCCGGCTGGTGATGGTCAGCCGCCCGACCGCGCCGAGGGACGGCAGCGCCTCGCCCCGGAAGCCGAAGGTGTGGATGTCCAAGAGGTCCGAGCCGTCGATCTTCGAGGTGGCGTGGCGGCTCAGCGCCAGCGGCAGATCGGCGGGGGTCATGCCGTGGCCGTCGTCCGTCACCCGGATCAGCACCTTGCCGCCGCCGGCATAATCGACCCGCACCCGGGTGGCGCCCGCGTCGAGCGCGTTTTCCACCAGCTCCTTCACGGCCGAGGCCGGGCGCTCCACCACCTCGCCCGCGGCGATGCGATTCGCGGCGGCCTCGTCCAATTGACGAATGACGGGAAGGGCTTGGCTTATCTTGGGGCGGGCTGCATGCATGCCACTAGGCATAGCATGAGAGCCCGTCCCGGAAAAGCGTCACGGCGTGGTGGATTCCACGCCCTCGGGCTGGCCGACCACCACGAAATGCAACGCCTCGGGCTGGGCCAGGCGCTGGGCGACGCGCTGGATATCCTCCAGCGTGACGGCCCGCACCAGGTCGTTGCGGATATTCACGTAGTTCAGCGGATAGTTCTGGAACTGCATCGAGGCCAGGATTCGGGCGATGGATTCGTTCCCGTCGAACCTGAGCGGATAGGCGCCGGTCATGTAGGTCTGGATGCGCTCCAGATCCTCCTGCGTGATGCCGCCTTCGGCCAGCCACCGGAACTGCTCGCGCACCAGCGCGATCGCCTCGGCGGCGGTTTCGTTGCCGGTCGAGAAGCGGCCGACATAGCTGTCGCCGAACCGCGACGAGGCAAGCGAGGTGTAGATCCCATAGGTCAGGCCGCGCGCCTCGCGGATCTCGGCCATCAGGCGCGAGTTGAAGCCGCCGCCGCCGAAAATCTCGTTCATGACGAAGGCGGGCATGAAATCGGGGTCGTCGGCATCCATGCCGGCATGGCCGAACTGGATGATCGATTGCGGTCCGTCGAAGGGCACCACGGTCACACCGGGGGCGGCGTCAAAGACCCGGTAGTCGGGCAGGGGGCGGTCTGCCGTAGGCAGCCCTTCGGCGATGCGGTCGATGATGGCGGCCAGTTCCGGGCCGGTGATGTCGCCCGCCGCGCCCACCACGATCCGGTCGCTGGTGAAGGCGGCGCGATGCGCGGCAAGAACATCGTCCAGCGTCAGCGCCCCCACCGTGGCGGCGGTGCCGTCGACGGGCGTGGCATAGGGATGCCCGGCATAGCCCAGCCGCGAATAGGTTTCCTGGGCGATGGTACTGGGGTTGCGGGCCGCGCGTTCGAGCGAGGCGATGGTCTGCGCCCGCACCCGGTCCAGACTCATATGGCTGAACTGTGCATCGGTCAGGGCCATCAATGCCAGATCGACCACCTGATCGCGGTTCTCGGTCAGGGCGCGGATGGTCATCGAGACGGAATCGCGCCCGGCCGAGAAGCTGACCGATCCGGCCAGCGCCTCGAGCGCGGCGGCGTAGCCCTGCGCGTCCAGATCGCCCGCGCCTTCGGTCAGAAGCGAGGTCATCAGCGAGACCGCGCCCGCCTTGCCCTCGGGGTCCAGCGAGGCGCCGCCGGTGAAGATCACCTCGATCGAGACGAAGGGGATCGAATGTTCCTCGACCAGCCAGGCCTGGTGCCCGGCAGGCGAGGTCACGGCCTCGATGTCGATGGCCTGCGCCGGGGCGGCGACAGAGAGGGCCAGCGCCAGCGTGGCGCCCATCAGACGGTTCAAACGCATCACTCTTCCGCTCCCATCAGCCAGCCCGTGACCGAGGCGCGGCGATCGAGCCTGCGCGCGGCGGCAATCACTTCCTCGGGTGTTACCGATTCAAGGATATCGAGCCATTCCTCGCTGTCCTGCAGGCTCAGCCCCAGCACGAGATTGAGGCCAAGCGTGTTCGCCCGGTCAGCGGTGTCGTCCTGTTCATAGACCGCGGCGGCGCGGATCTGCATGCGCACGCGCTCAAGCTGGTCCATGTCGACGCCGGTTTCGATGAAATCGGCCAGAACGCGGTCCAGCGCGGCCTCGGCCGCCTCCAGGGTCACGCCCTCGGCCGGCATGATTCCCAAGGAGAAGGTGCCGCTGTCCAGCGCGGCGCCGCTGTAGCCGGCCCAGGCGCTGATCGCGATCCCCTCGTCATAGGTCAGCCGCCGTTCCAGAACCGAAGTCTGCGAGGACCCGCCCAGGATCGCCGCCAGCACCTGAAAGGCCGCGGCCTCGCGCTGGTCGCCCGGCCGGCGGTTCGGCGCCAGATAGAGGCGGTTCACATAGGGCTGGCCCACCCGCGCGTCGCGCATGATCAGCCGCCGTTCAGCCAGTTGCGGCGGTTCCTGCGGGCGGGACCGCGTCGGCAGGTCGGTGACCGCGGGAATGGGGCCGTAATACTGGTTGGCCAGGGCCAGAACCTCGTCGGCCTCGACATCGCCTGCAACCACCAACACCGCGTTGTTGGGCGCGTAGTGGACGCGGTAGAAATCGGTGGCGATGTCGCCGGTCAGCTGCTCCATCTCGTGCCGCCAGCCGATGATCGGGCGGCCATAGGGGCTGTTCTGATAGAGCGCCGCGCGCATCTGTTCGGCAAAAACCCGGTCGGGGTTCGATTCCAGCGTTTGCCCGCGTTCGCGCAGGATCACGTCACGCTCGGGCAGCCAGTCCGACCGATCGAGCCGCAGGTTGACCATGCGGTCGGCTTCCATCTGCATCATGATCGGCAGGCGGTCAGCGGCAACGCGCTGGTGATAGGCGGTGTAATCCCAGCTGGTAAAGGCGTTGTGGCTGCCGCCATTGGCCTGCACCACGGCGTCGAACTCGCCTTCCTCCATCGAATCGGTGGCCTTGAACATCAGATGTTCGAGGAAATGGGCGATGCCGGAATGTCCGGCGGGATCGTCGGCGGCGCCGACCCGATACCAGACCATCTGCACGACGACCGGGGCGCGGTGATCTTCGACCACCACCACCTGCATGCCGTTGTCGAGGGTAAAGAGTTGGGGATCTTCGGCGGCGGCGGCAAGGACGCTCGCAGCCCAGACGAAAGAGGCGGCGATCAGGCGCTTGGCAACGAACATGAAAAGGGCTCCGCGGTCAGTCGGCGCAGAATGACCGGGGCACCGGCGCGGCGCAACGGGGTGTGCCGCGTTTGTGAAGCCTTGGCGACGCCTCGGCGCGGCGGGCTCAGTTCTGGGGCGGTGGCGGCGCGGCCGGGGTGCGCACGCCGCGGGCGCGCCAGCGCTGCAATTCCGCCTGCGGGTCGAGGATCTGCTCCTCATAAGCGCGGCGGTAGAGGTTGGTGTTGAACATCCGTTCCAGGATGCGCCCGCCGCCCTGACGGCGCACGTCCTCATCCTCGGCCGCCAGCGTGGTGCGGATATCGGGCGTGACCCCGTTGCGCCCGGCATAGGCCACCAGCCCCGCATCGGCGGCGGGTACGCCGCCCGTCCGCTCGGCCGAGACCCGCCCGCCCAGCGCCGCCACGACCGAGGCGCGGGGATCGGGGTCGACCAGGTTGGAACCGCCGGGCGTCGGCGTCGGCAGGGTGCTGAAATCGGGCGGTGCCTGCAGCGGCTGCGTCGGCAGGACCGAGAATTCGTCCGGCGAATCCTGCCGGGCCGAGGCGTTCATCAGCAAGGGCACATCGCCATTGCGCGAACAGGCGCCCAGCGCCAGGGCGCCGATCGTGGCAAGGGTGCAGAGGCGAAGAAGGGTCATCCCGGTCTCGGACTTCGGCGGAAAAGTTGCCCTGTCTTAGCCCATGCTGGCGCGGTCGTCACGGGGCGTTTTTCCCCCGGCGGTCAGGATCAGCCCGAAGGCGCCCACGAAGATGGCGATATCGGCGATGTTGAAGGCCCAGGGATTGGTGAAGCCGCAGCAGGAAACGTTGAGGAAATCCGCGACCGCGCCCCAGACCAGCCGGTCGATGGCATTGCCCAGCGCGCCGCCGATCAGAAGCCCGGCCGAGGCCTGCATTAGCGGCCGGCCACCCTCGCGCCGGACCCAGCGCCAGACCCAGATCGTCACCACCACCGGCAGCAGGATGAGCACCCAGCGCAAGAGGGGCGACTCATCGGCGAAGAGGCCGAAGTTGACGCCCTGGTTCCACGCCATGCTGAGCGTGAAATAGGGCGGCCAGACCTCGATCATCAGGATTTCGCGCAGGTTCAGGCCGACGACCACGACCCATTTCAGGATCTGGTCGGCCACGAAGGTGATCAGGGCAACGAGGAAGGTGATCCGCATGCGATCAATGCCGGAAATGGCGCATGCCGGTGAAGACCATCGCCAGCCCGGCCTCGTCGGCGGCCGCGATCACCTCGGCATCGCGCATCGAGCCGCCGGGCTGGATCACGCAGGTGGCGCCGGCGGCGGCGGCTTCCATCAGCCCGTCAGGGAAGGGGAAGAACGCGTCCGAGGCCACGGCCGAGCCAATGGTCAGGGGCTGGGGCAGGCCCAGCGCCTCGGCCATACGCTCGGCCTTTTTCGCGGCGATCAGGGCGCTGTCCACGCGGCTCATCTGGCCCGCGCCGACGCCCACCGTGGCGCCGTCCTTGACGTAGACGATGGCGTTCGACTTGACGTGTTTGGCGATTTTCCAGGCCAGCAGCAGGTCGGCCATCTGGTCAGCGGTGGGCGCCTTCTTCGTCACGACCTTCAGATCGTCCAGCCCGACAAAGCCGTTGTCCTTGTCCTGCACCAGAAAGCCGCCTGCGACCTGACGGAAGGTCAGGCCCCCGTCGCGCACATTCGGCAGCCCCTCGGTGGTCAGCAGGCGCAGGTTCTTCTTGGCGGCGAAGATCGCCTTCGCCTCGTCCGAGGCGCCGGGCGCGATCACAACCTCGGTGAAGATCCCGGTGATCTCCTGCGCGGTTTCGGCGTCGAGCGGCTGGTTCAGCGCGACGATCCCGCCGAAGGCCGAGGTCCGGTCGCAATCAAACGCCGCCTTGTAGGCCTCAAGCAGGGTCTTGCCCTTCGCCACGCCGCAGGGGTTGGCGTGCTTGATGATGGCACAGGCGGCGCCTTCGGTCGGGTCGAATTCGGCGACCAGCTCGAAGGCGGCGTCGGTGTCGTTGATGTTGTTGTAGCTCAGTTCCTTGCCCTGATGCTGCACCGCGGTCGCGACGCCCTGACGCCCGGTGCCTTCGGTGTAGAAGGCGGCGGACTGGTGCGGGTTCTCGCCATAGCGCAGGGTCTGGGCCAGCGTACCGGCAAAGGCGCGGCGGCGCGGGGCCTCGATTTCCAGCGTCTTGGCGAACCAGGCACTGACGGCCGCGTCATAGGCCGCCGTACGGGCATAGGTATTGGCCGCGCATTCCTGCCGGAAGCGCAGGGTGGTGCCGCCCTGTTCCAGCTGCGCCAACAGCGGCGCGTAATCCTCGGGGTCGGTGATCACGGTGACATAGGCGTGGTTCTTGGCGGCGGCGCGCAGCATGGCCGGGCCGCCGATGTCGATGTTTTCCACGCAATCGTCGTAATCGCCGCCCTTCGCCACCGTGGCCTCGAACGGGTAGAGGTTCACCACCAGCAGGTCGATGGGCAGGATCCCGTGCTCGGCCATGGAGCCGAGGTGGCCCTGATCCTCGCGCAGCGCCAGCAGCCCACCGTGGACCATCGGGTGCAGCGTTTTCACCCGTCCGTCCATCATCTCGGGGAAACCGGTCAGCTCGGCCACGTCCTTCACCGCCAGCCCCGCCTCGCGCAGGGCCTTGGCGGTGCCGCCGGTGGACACCAGGTCAACACCCTTGGCGGCGAGCGCCTGGCCCAGTTCGATCAGTCCGCCCTTGTCGGAAACCGAAAGAAGGGCGCGTTTGACGGGGACAAGATCGGTCATTTCGGAGGGCTTCCTCAATCCAGGGCGAACAGGTCACGCGGCAGGGCCAGGTCGTCGTCGCGGCCGATGTCGCGAATCGCGAGCGGGGTATCGCGTGCCTTGGCGAGTGTCCAGTTTATCTGACTGCTGTCGTCCAGGATCACGCCCCGGACGACCACCTGCTGGCAGGGCCGGGGCGCCAGCCGCCCCTTTTCCAGATAGACCGAGGGCTCCAGCGACAGCCGCCCGGCGCCGTCGAATCGGAAAACCCAGATCTCGCCCGAGGGCAGCGCCACCGACACCGCGCTGCCGTTCATATCGAGGGACGCATCGGCATCGGGGTGCAGATGGAAGCGCAAGGCATAGGAAACGCCACGCATTTTCCCCCGCATCAGCACCTGTTCGAAAGTCTTGCGGTGGGCGGGCTCCAGCGCGGCCAGCGTATCCTCGCCCAGCAGGACCCGCCCGTCGCGCCCCATGCTCAGCGTGCGGATATGCGTCAGGCCATGGGTCGGCACATAGCCGTCGTGGCTGAGCAGCAGCGACGATCCGTCGCGCTCGTCCGACCGGTGCTGGGTGACCAGCGAGGGTCCCTCGACCAAGGGTGCGCCGCCTTCCTCGGGGCGCGAGATGCGGCCGAAGCGGGCCGAGGAAAAGCCGTCGAGCGAGAGGGTAGAATGCGAATTGGTGGCGCGCCCGGCCTTTTCCCATTCCGGCCCGAACGGCACGCCCGAGCCCGAGCTGACCACCAGCGGCCGCCGGTTCGAGGTCAGCTCGAAGGCCAGCATCGAGGCATGGGCGAAGCGCGCGGCGGGTCCGGCTGGCGGGGCGGCGGCGTCGACCAGCACCGTTGTCCGTCCGCCTTCCAGCCGGGCATAGCCCATGGCCAGCGTCCTGTTGGGCCGTACCGGCACAGCGGCGATGGACAGGGCGTGCTCCAGCCGCCCCTCCATCCCCCGCCCGCCGCCGTGGAAGCGGCACAGCCCGCCATCGGCATGGCGCAGCGTCCTGAGGCAGGGCGCGATCCGCCCCAGCGCGGTTTCCAGCGCCGCGGGGATCGGTGCCCCGGCATCCTCCAGCGCGCGCAGGGCCCAGGTCAGCAGGGTGAAGGTCTCCAGCAGATCCTCAGGATTGCGGCTGGCGAGGCCCCCGTCGGCGGCGATGTCATCGGTGCAGGCGCGGGTCAGGGCGCCCACCGCCTCGGCGCGGTGCGGCTCCATCCCGATCAGGGCGAAGGCGGCGTAGAGGAGGCCGGTCAGCGCCTCGAACCGGGGCAGGCCGGGGGTGGCGTGGCGCCAGCGGCGGGCCAAGAAGGCGGTCTGCCGGCCCAAAGCGGCAAAGAAGGGCTGGTTTTCCTCGGCCTCGCGGCCCACGGTCAGGAAGACCGCGTGATGCAGCCAGCGCAGCACCCGGCGGCCGGTGACATCGGGCGTCCAGCCCGGCCCCTCGCCCATACCGAAGCGCTGGATCCAGTCGGTCACCCAGGCCTGCGCCTTGAGCCGCGCCTCGCGGTCGCCATTGGCCGCCAGATGGTCAAGCCAGGCCATGCCGTGCAATTCCGCCGCGAAGCCCTGCGAAGGGGGCTCGACATCCCAGGGCGCCAGCGTTTCGACCATATGCCCGGCCAGCAGGAAATTGCCCTGCGCCAGCTGCCGGCCCTTGGCGTAGAAGCCCACGGTGCGGGGTTCGGGCATCGAGACGAAGCCGCCCGCCGGGGGCGCCGAGCGCACCGCGCGCGCGGCAAGGCGGTTGCCCCACCGTGTCTTGCGCGCGCTCCAGCCCTGCTCCATGGCCCTTACCCTTCTTTTCCCTCGGGCATAGCGCCAAGGGCGGCTTCTGTCATCCTCTCTGGCGGAGGAGCGCCATGTAGAAGCCGTCGATGCCCCCTTCGTGATCATCGGGGCGGATGCGCCAGCCGCCTTCCGGCGTGGCGCGTCCCAGGGGCAGGGCCGGGGTCTCGGCGATCAGGCCGGGGTGGCGGAGCAGGGCGGCGGCGACCTGCCCCTCGCCTTCCTCGGGCAAGAGGGAGCAGGTGCAATAGACCAGCCGCCCGCCGGGCTTGAGGAAGCCGAGCGCCCGGTCGAGGAGCTGCGCCTGCAAGGCGGTCAGCGCCTCCACATCGGCGGGTTTGCGCACGAAGGGCAGGTCGGGATGGCGGCGGATCGTGCCGGTGGCAGAGCAGGGCGCGTCCAGCAGCACGGCATCGACTGGCGCGGGCGGGGTCCAGTCCAGCGCATCGGCGGTGACAACTTGCGCCGTGAGCCCGGTGCGGGCGAGGTTCTCGGACAACCGATTCAGCCGCGCCGCGCTGAGGTCCAGCGCCGTGACCTCAGCGCCCATGGCCGCCAGCTGCATCGTTTTGCCCCCCGGGGCGGCGCAAAGGTCCAGCACCGCCTCGCCGGGTTGCACGTTCAGCAATGTCGCAGGCAGGGCGGCGGCGGCGTCCTGGATCCACCAATCGCCCTCGGCAAAGCCGGGCAGGGCGCTGACCTGCACCCCCGCTGGCAACCGCCAGGAGGAGGCGACGGGCTCGGCCCCTTCGGGCGCGCTCTTGCCGGGCTTGAGGCTCAGGTCCAGGGGCGGGGTCCGGTGATGCGCCGCCTCGATGGCCTGGACGCTCTCCTCGCCCCAAATCCCCCGCAACCGGCGGCGCAGCCAGCCGGGCAGGGGCTGTACCGGCAGATCGGCCCAGCCCTCGAACCCGGCGACTCGACGCAAGACGGCATTCGCCATACCGGCGGCGCGGGCTGTCTGGCGGTCGGCTTTCAGCGCGTTCACCGTGGCGCTGACCACGCCATGCGGCGCTTCGCCCAGGTCCAGCAGTTCGACCGTCGCCACCCTGAGCGCCGCCATCACCAGGGGTGCCGGTTCGCGGGCCATCAGCGGCCCCAGCACCGCCTGCGTGCGGGCGAAATTGCGCAGCGTGGCCAGCGCCAGCCGCTGCGCGCGGGCGCGGTCGGCGGGCTCTGCCGGCGGCAGCGACACCTCGGGCAGCATGGCACCGCCGACAACGCCCGCCACCAGCGTGGCAGCCATGCGGCGCGGGTCTTGGCTGGGCGGCATCGGGTCCTCGGGCTTGTTTCGCGGGGGGCAGAGGGCTACCTAGCCCTTATCCCGCCGCCCGACGAGAGGAAAGCCAATGTCCGCTTCCGACCTGCCACCCGCCGCGCAACGCGCCCTGGCCGAAGCCGAGGAGCGCCGCCGCAAGGCCGAGGCCGAGGCCGCGACCCTGCCCAAGGAGCTGGGCGGCCGCAACGGGCCCGAGCCCGTGCGCTACGGCGATTGGGAGAAGAAGGGGATCGCGGTCGATTTCTGAGGGCCGGGCCAAGGTGGGATGAAATCCCACCCTACGCGGGCCGTAGGATGGGCGATTCGCCCATCCTCCTCACCGCAGCCGGAAATCCGCGTGGATCCCCGCGCCCCGCTCGGTGACGAAGCGCAATTCGTCGCCGTCGCGCAGCACCGCCTGACAATCGGCGCCCAGATCCGTCTCGCCCCAATAGAGCGTCCGGCAGAAATATCCGTCCCGCCATTGCCATTCGCCGCTGACCGGCCGGCCCATGCCGCGCCCGGTGATCTGGCCGTCGGCCTGCACCTCCAGCCGGATGCCCAGCCGGGTCAGCGCATGGCCCAGAACCAGTTGCCGGAATTCACCGCCGTCGCGCACCGGCTCGAAGGCCGGGGCCATGCCCGGAGTGAGCAGCCCGGGGATCAGGATCAGGACGAAGGTCAGGATCGCGCGCATGCCCCTCCTACGCAGCAGGGGCCGGATTGGTTTCGTCAGGTGCCGCAGAAAGTGACGTAATTGCCGAATCCCTCGGGCGCCGGGCCCTCCAGATCCTCGAAGCCGGGGCGTGGGGTGAAGGGCGCGGCCAGCGCCTCCATCAGGCGCCGCATCGGCGTCAGGTCGCCGGCCTGCGCCGCGGCCAGCGCTTCCTCGACCCGGTGGTTGCGCGGGATGTAGAGCGGGTTCACCGCCTCCATCGCCTCCGCCGTCCGGTCGCGCCGGGTATCCCACTCGGCCAGCCAGCCCTCCAGCCGCGGGTCGCGTCCGATCAGCGCGCCCAATGGCAGCCGGTTGCCCCGGGCGACGTCCGACAGCGCGCGGAAGGCGCCGGTGAAATCCGCCCCCTGCGCCGTCAGCATGTCGAGGAAGCCGTCGATCAGCGCGTCATCGGCGGCGCTCACCCCCAGCTTCGCCCCGAAGCGCTTGCGGCGCTCGGCGGCATAGAGCCCTTCGGCCCCCTCGATCACCGCCTGCAATTCCGGCAGTGCCTCGTCGGGGTTCTCGGCGATCAGCGGCAGCAGGGTCTCGGCCAGCCGGGCCAGGTTCCAGCGCGCCAGCAGCGGCTGGTTGCCATAGGCATAGCGGCCCTGGCTGTCGATCGAGGAAAACACCGCCGCCGGGTCATGCGCGTCGATGAAGGCGCAGGGGCCGTAATCGATGGTCTCACCGGAAATCGTCATGTTGTCGGTGTTCATCACCCCATGCACAAACCCGACCGAGACCCACCCGGCCACCAGCGCCATCTGTCGGGCGATGACCCGGTGCAGGAAGGCGAGGTAACGGTCCTCGGTCCCGGTCAGGTCGGGGTCGTGGCGGGCAATCGCGTAATCAGCCAGCAGCCGCAGCCGCGCGGTTTCACGGCGGGCATAGAAGAACTGGAAAGTGCCCACGCGCAGATGGCTGGAGGCGACCCGCGCCAGCACCGCGCCTTGCAGCCCGGCGCCGTCGCGCCAGACCGTCTCGCCGGTCGTGGCGGCCGAGAGAGCGCGGGTGGTGGGGATGCCGAGGCCGTGCATCGCCTCGCCCAGGATCACCTCGCGCAACACCGGGCCCAGCGCCGCCTTGCCGTCGCCGCCCCGCGAAAACGGCGTCCGGCCCGAGCCCTTCAGATGGATGTCGCGGCGCTGTCCCTGCCGGTCGATCACCTCGCCCACCAGCATCGCCCGCCCGTCGCCCAGCTGCGGCGAGAAACCGCCGAACTGGTGCCCAGCATAGGCCATGGCCAGCGGCGAGGCGCCTTCGGGCATCGCGCCCCCCGTCAGCATGGCCAGCCCGGCCGGTTCCCGCAGCGCCAGAGGATCAAGGCCCAGCTCGGCCGCCAGCCCCTCGTTCAGCCAAACCAGAGCCGGTTCCGGCGCCACGGCGCCCTGGAACGGCAGATACATGCCCTCAAGCTCGCGGGCATAGGAATTGTCGAAGGGAATGGTCAGCATGGGGCACCTCTGCCCCACCAGATAGGCGCTCGGACGCCCGGGGAAACCCCCTCAGCCGCCCGAGGCGACGAGGCCCACCACCGGCCCCATCGGCACGCCCCAATCGTCGCGGCCCAGTTCCGGCGCGTAGAGCCGCGAGATCCGGCCGTCGAAATAGAGCGCATTCGGCACGCCGAGTTCGTCGCGGAAGAAGCGGGCGAAGCGGTGGAAGGTGACCGGCTGGTTCGAGATCACGAAGAACGCCCGCTGCCCGTCCGCGCTGACCCCAACGCCGTTTCGCAGGTTCAGCGACTCGCTGTCGGGCAGGAAGCGCGGATGCAGGGCACCGTCGATCACCAGCATCGGTCCCGATTGCGTGGCGAAGCGGCACCGGGGCGCCTCGTCGGCGAAGCGGCGGCTTTCGATGACGGCCAGAACGCCGTCCCCGAAGCAGAAGACCCCGTTGGGCAGCAGGCCGAAATTCCCCGGTCCCGCGCGCGTGACCAGTGCGGTGCGGCGCTCGCCCTCCTCGACGTAAAGGCCCACCGGGGCGCGGTCGGGGTGATACATGCCCGCGTTCATGGCAAAGACCAGATGCGAGCCCTGGCCCTGAAGCGCCGCGTCGATCCGGGCGAAAGAGCCGAAACGCTGCCCCTCGGCATCGTCGAGGAAAAGCCGCAGGTCCTGATCGGCCGAGGCCTCGCAGACGGTGAAGCTCAGCGTTTCGAACGCCTGGTCGCGGCATTCGGCCGAGGCGGGACCAGCCAGCAGCAGCCCCAGCGCGACGGCCAGGCTATTCCTCATCGTCCTCGTCCGGCGCGGCGACATCGGCCTGCACGCGGGGATCGTTGAAGATGCGCCGCGCGTCGTCCATGCGGTCGAAGGTGGCGTCCAGCTCGAACTTCAGATCGGGCGCGTATTTCAGCCCCAGATCGCGGGCTACGTGATGGCGGAGTTCCGCCTTGGACCGGCGCAGCGCCTTGAGCGCATCCTCGGCCCCCTCGCCGCCCAGCGGCATGACATAGGCCGTGGCATGCTTGAGGTCGGGCGAGGTGGTCACTTCGGAGACGGTGATGACCAGCCGCGACAGGTCGGGGTCATGCACATCGCCCCGTGCCAGCACCTCGGCCAGCCGGTGACGGATGACTTCGGCGACACGAAGCTGCCGCTGGGTGGGACCCGATCCCTGAGAGAAACGTTTTGCGCACATGACCCTCCATCTAGGGCAAGAAACCGGGCGCGGAAAGCGGTTTTCCTGCCCCCAGCCGCAGGATATGGAGGGGCGAACACAGGAGTTTGACATGACCGACACCGCCGCCCCCCTTCCCGCGATCGTGGTCAACGGCGTTTCCGGCCGCATGGGCCGGATGCTGGTGCAGGTGCTGGCGGGCTCGGACAAGGCCCGTCTGGCGGGGGCGCTGGAGCGTCCAGGTCACCCCTGGGTCGGCAAGGATCTGGGGCTGATGCTGGGCGGGGCACCGCTGGGCGTGACCGTTTCGGACGATCCGGCGGCGGTGCTGAAGGGCGCGCAGGCGGTGGTGGATTTCACCGCCCCGGCGGCCAGCGTGGCGCTGGCGCCGGTGGCGATGGCCGCGGGCTGCGCGCATGTGATCGGCACCACGGGGCTGTCGAAGGACGACCTCGCCGCCATCGGCGAGGCGGCGAAATCGGGCGTGATCGTGCGGGCGGGGAACATGAGCCTCGGCGTCAACCTGCTGGTGGCGCTGACCCGCAGGGTCGCCGCCGCGCTCGACGCCGATTACGACATCGAGATTGTCGAAGCGCACCACCGGCACAAGGTCGACGCGCCCTCGGGCACGGCGCTGATGCTGGGCCAGGCCGCGGCCGAGGGGCGGGGCGTCTCGCTGGACGAGGCCGCCGTGCGGGGCCGCGACGGCATCACCGGCCCGCGGGAACGGGGCAGCATCGGCTTTTCGGCCATTCGGGCGGGCGATTACATCGGCGAACATGACGTGATCTTTGCCGCGGATGGCGAGCGGATCATCCTGCGCCATGTCGCCTCGGACCGGGGCGTCTTTGCGCGGGGCGCGGTCAAGGCCGCGCTCTGGGCGCAGGGTCAGCCGAACGGCGAATACGACATGGCCGCTGTGCTGGGGCTCTGACGGCCTGCACGAAATCTGCACGAACCGCGCGGGGCTTCTGCACCTGGCGACGGGCAGGGTGGGGCGATCCACCTTGACCCGGAGCCTTTCATGCAGACCCGTATTTCCCCGCTCGCGCGGCTTGCCGCGCTGATTTTCCTCGTCCTGCTGGGCGACTGGCTGTTCTGGCATCAGGACAGGGGCCTGTCCCTGGCATTGTTTGTCTTCGCCATCTTTGCTGCCGCCAGCTGGTCGGTCCGGCCGCTCAGCCGCCTGGTCGGTCCCGGCCTGCTGCTGCTCGCCGCCGTGCTGCCGGTCATCGAGATGCTGCAGGCCCTGTCCCTAGCCTTCCTCGCCGCCGGGCTGGTCCTCGCCCTGGCCTGGGTCCATGGGCCGCTGAGCGCCGCGCCCGGTTATGCGCTGTCCCTGCCCGGGCGCTGGCTGGCGCCGCTGAACCCGGCGCGCAACCTTCGCGCGCTGCGGGCCCTGCCGGCCGAGGCCGGGACGATCCGTCGCCAGCTGGCCCTCTGGGCCTTTCCGCTGGGGGGCAGCGCCGTGTTCATTGCGCTGCTGATGGATGCGAACCCGGTGCTGTCGCAGCTTTTCTCGCTGGATCTGGACCTGTTCCGTGCGCTGAAACGGGGGCTCTTCTGGGCCGGGATCGCCCTCATGGTCGCGCCTTTCCTGACCCCCGCACCCGTTACCGCCTCCCTGCAGTGGCGCTTGCCGGGCAGCGGGCTGAGCGCGGGCTCGGTGATCCGGGCGCTGATCCTCTTCAATCTGGTGATCGGCCTGCAGACCCTGACCGATCTGTCGATCCTTGTGGCGGGCGCCGATCTGCCTGAGGGGATGAGCTTTGCCGATTACGCCCATCGCGGCGCCTATCCGCTGCTGGCGACCGCGATGCTTGCCGGGGCCTTCGCGCTGGCCGCCCGGCCGTTCCTGTCGGCGCATCCGGCGATCAAGCCGCTGCTGGGGCTGTGGCTGGGGCAGAACATGGTGCTTTGCGGCGCGGCGGCCCTGCGGCTCGACCTTTATATCGAGGCTTACGGGCTGACCTATCTGCGGCTCCATGCGCTGATCTGGATGGGGCTGGTGGCGGCGGGGCTGGGGCTGTGCCTGTGGCAAGTGCTGGCCGGGCGCGGCAATCGCTGGCTGCTGCTCCGGGCCGGGGGGCTGGGGCTCGTCACGCTCTATGTCGCCTGTTTCGTCAATTTCGCCGGGATCATCGCCGCGCAGAACCTCTCGCATCCCAATACTGATCCAAATTACGTCTGCGATCTGGGGCCGATGGCGGCGTTGGCCTGGGCCGAGGCCGCGAACCCGCCGCCCCCGGGCTTCCGTCTGGGCAGTTGCGGCGCGCGGCACGCACCCGTGACCCGGGGCTGGCGGGATTGGGGCTTCCGGGCGTGGCGGCTGCGCCATAATCTCGCGGCACTGGAGGCTGCCCGATGAAGATCCTGATCGTCGACGACGACCCCCGCCTGCGCGACCTGCTCAGACTGGCGCTGGAACGCGCGGGGCATGCGGTGGCGACCGCGGGGGACGGGCGCGCCGCGCTGGCGGCGGTCACCCGCGAGGGGCCGGATCTGGTGATCCTCGACGTCGGCCTGCCCGAGATGGACGGGTTCGAGGCCTGCCGCCGGATCCGCGCGACCTCGGAGGTGCCGATCCTGTTCCTGACCGCCCGCGACGATGAGATCGACCGCGTGCTGGGCCTGGAACTGGGGGCCGACGATTACGTCACCAAACCCTTCAGCCCGCGCGAGGTGGTGGCCCGCGTCCGCGCCATCCTCAAGCGCGCGGGCGGGGGGGCGGGGCAGAAGCTGGTGCTGGGCGATCTGGTACTGGACCTGGAGGCGCGGCTCTGCCGGGCCGCGGGGGTGGAGGTGCCGCTGACCGCCACCGAATTCCAGATCCTCGCGCAGCTGATGGCGGCGCCCGGGCGGCTGGTCACGCGCCCGGTTCTGGTCGCGGCGCTCTGGGGGGCGCGAAGCGCGGTGTCGGACCGGACGCTCGACAGCCATTTGCGCAATCTGCGCCGCAAGCTGGCCGAGGCGGGGTGCGACGGTCTGCTGGAGACCGTCCACGGCCAGGGCATCCGCGCCGGGGTCCGCGCGTGAGACCGGGCTGGCGTCCTTCTCTGGCGTTTGTGCTGGGGGGCGGGCTGGCGGGGACGCTGGCCTTGTCCTTTGCCGGGTTGGTGGCGCTGCGCTACCTCGGCCCCGCCATCGGCTTTCGCAACGCCGAGATGATCCTCGCCGCGCTGATCGCGCTGGGCACCGCCTTTCTGGGCTGGCTGCAATGGCGGCTGTTGTTGCGGCCCACGCTGGCGCTGGAAGCCTATGCCGAGGCGCAGGAAAGCGCCGCCACGCCCGAACGCCCCCGCCATTTCGGCACGCGCGAGACCTTTCGCACCGGCCAGCGGGTCATCGCCATGGCCGAGGCGCTGAGGGACCGCGAGGCGACGATCCGCGCCCATACCGACCATGTGACGCATGAGTTGAAGACCCCGGTTTCCGCCATCCGCGCGGCGGTGGAACTGCTGGAGGACGGCGGCGGGCTGGGGGAGGACGACCGGGCGCTGGTGGCGCAGATCGACGGCGCCCGGGCGCAGATCGAGGCGCAGCTTGCAGCCCTGAGGCGGGCGGCTCAGGCGCGCGAGGTGCGGTATCTGGGCGTGTCGCGGCTGGGCGAGGTGGTGCCGGGCCTCGCCGCTGATTTCCCCGAGTTGCGGGTTGAGGTGACGGCAGATGCCGAGGTGCCGCTGGCGCCCGAGGGGCTGCGGATCGTGCTGGGGCAATTGCTGCGCAACGCGGCGGAGCATGGCGCAGGGCGCGTGGTGCTGAGCGCGGGGGCCGAGCCCGGGCCCTGGGTCGAGGTGGCGGATGACGGGCGCGGGATTTCGGCGGGGAATGCCTCGCGGGTGTTCGACCCCTTCTTCACCACACGCAGGGAGGAGGGGGGGACCGGCATGGGGCTTTCCGTGGTGCGCAACCTGCTGGAGGCGCATCGGGCCGGGATCGCGCTGCTGCCCACCGACAGGGGCGCGCGGTTCAGGATCGGGTTTCGCTCGTGATGATGTCAGGCGAGAAGGGCGGCGCCCGACCTGCCGCCGGGCGAAACAGAAAGAGGGTTACGCGCCCACATCCTTGGCCAGCACCAGCGCCCGGCCTTCGCAGATCAGCGTCCCGTCCGGCAGGCGGCAGGTTGTTGCCAGATCGACAAGGTGCTTGTCGGGCCGTAGCCGCGTGATTTCGACCCGCGCGGTCAGGGGCACGTCCAAGGGCGCCGCGCCCCGGAAATCGAGGCTCTGCTTCAGGTAATTCGTCCCGAACCCGGGCAGCTTCACCCCCAGCAGATAGGAAAACAACGCCCCGATCAGCGGCTCGGGCACATGATCCGGCAAGGCACCCCCGGCCAGATCCGCGAACTCGGCCATGTCGGCGGCGCTGTAGCGGCGCGTCATCTCGGCGAAGTCCCCCGGCTTCATGCCAGCACCGCCTTGCCTTGAAAACACACCGCACCATCCGCCTGGCGCACCGCGCGCATCGCGACCTCCGGCCCGTCGCCCTCGACCGTCAGGACCAGCGCCTCCCCGGCATAGGCGGGGTTCGGGAACATCATCTCCTGCATCGCATGCTCCCGCCCGGGATGCGCTGCGCGGACCATCGCCCAGAGCCGTGAATAGATCAGCATCCCGTGGCTGACCGTGCGGCCGAAGCGGGTGCGGGCGCTGAACCCCTCGTCCACATGGATCGGGTTGTCGTCGCCCGAGACGCGGGCAAAGGCGTCGAACTCGGCCTGCGTGGGGGTCCAGAGGGTTTCGGTCACAGAAGTTTCCTCAAATCGGGTTTGCGGACCTTCCCGGCGGCGGTACGGGGGAAATCCCCGACCACATGGTAGGCCTTGGGCAGCTTGTAGGCGGCGAGGCGTTCGCGCAGCCAGGGGGTGAGCGCGGCGGGATCGGGCACCTGCCCCGGCCTTGCGATCAGGAAGGCGACGCCGGTCTCGCCCCAGCGGGCATCCGGCACTCCGATGACCGCAGCCTCCAGAATCGCGGGATGGGTAATGAGGACCTTCTCCACCTCGGCCGGATAGACGTTCTCGCCGCCCGAGATGTACATGTCCTTGATCCGGTCGATGATCCGGTAATAGCCATCGGCGTCCCGGGCCGCCACGTCGCCGGATTTGAGCCAGCCGTCCGGGGTGAAGGCGGCCTCGGTCGCCTGCGGATTGTCGAGGTAGCCGGGTGTTACCGTCGGCCCGCGCAGCAGCAACTCGCCCGCCCCGGGCTCGCCCTCCGGCACGCCATCCAGCCGCGCCTCGGTCATCATCTGCGGCTTGCCGACGCTGCCGATCTTGGCAATCGCCGCCTCGCGGTCGATGAGGAAGCCGGTCGGCCCGGTCTCGGTCATGCCGAACCCGTTGCAGATCAGCGCGCCCTTGTCGGCGAAGAAACGGATCGTGGCCTCAGGCAGGGCGGCGCCGCCACAGGCCCAGCCCTTGCAGGCGGCGAGGTCCACCGCCGACAGATCCATCAGCATCAGCGCCTGATAGATCGCGGGCACGCCGAAGAATTGCGTGACGGCGCCCTTGGCCAGCAGGTCCAGCAGCACCGGCGCGTCGAACTTGCGCAACACCAGCGAGACGCCGCCCCAGAGGAACAGCGGCATGGTGAAGAGGTTGATGCCGCCGGTGTGGAAGAGCGGCAGAAAATTCACCGTCCGATCCTGCGCCGTCAGGCCCATGGCCTGCGCGATGTTCACCGCATTGGCCACCACCATCCGCGGGGTCTGGATCACCGCTTTGGGCGTGCCCGTGGTGCCCGAGGTGAAGAGGACATACCACGGCTGATCCTCATCCACCGAGGCGGGGGGCAGGGGGGCGGTATCGGGGATCGCCAGCGCCATAGTGGGCAGGCCCAGTTCGGCGGCGGGGGCGGCGAAGGTTTCGTCATGCAGGACCAGCGCGGTGCTGACGCTCGCCACGACCGGCAGCAGCTCCGCCACCGGCTGACGCCAGTTCAGGGGCGCGAGGATCAGCCCGGCCTTCTGGCAGGCGAAGAGCGCCACGAAGAATTCGGGCCGGTTGTGGCAGAGGATGGCCACGCGCGACCCTTTGGGCACCCGTTCCAGCAGCGCGGCGCCCAGACGGGCGGCGGCATCATTGACGCGGGCGAAGGACCAGACATCGCCGGTTTCGTGGTCGATGAAGGCGGGCGCCCCGGGCGAAAGCTGGGCGCGGCGGGCGGCAAGGTCGGGGATCAGGCCCATGTCACGCCCTCTCCAGCGAATGCAGGAAGCGGGCCATCCCGGCGCGGACCTCGGGCGTCTCGATCCGGTCCACGAAGGCCGCCAGTTCCGCCGCCAGCGAGGGCGCGGGATCGCGGGCCAGCAGCCGCTTTGCCGCCGCCATGCTGCCCCTCTCATGCCCCGCCAGCACCGAGAGCCAGCCCGCGATCACGCCATCGGGGTCGCCGCTGACCGCCTGCGCCAGACCCAGCGCCTGCGCCTCGGTCGCCGTGATCCGGCCGTTCAGCAGATGAAGTGCCCGCACCCGGTCGGCACCGATGCGGTCCGCCAGCATCCCGGTCCAGCCGCCGTCCGGGGCGAAACCGACCAGCGCGTACCAGGGCTGGATGAAGGCGCCGGGCGTCATCACCACCAGATCGGCGGCCAGCACCAGCCCCAGCGCGCCCTGCACCCGGGCGATGACCGGGCAGGGCAGCGCCGAAAGCCGCAGGATCGCCGCGTTCAGCGCGCCAACGGTCCGCCGGGCATAGGCGCGGCCGTTCCCGGCCTCGACCTCGGCCGCGAAGCGCGTCACGTCGCCGCCGGTGGAAAAGTTGCGCCCCGCGCCCGACAGGACCAGCGCCCGGGGATCGCCCAGCCGTTCCAGCGCCGCCAGCAGATCCTCCAGCAATTCCGCGGTCAGCGCATTCGCGCGCCCCTCGCGGTGGAGGGTCAGGCGGGCGATACCGGCCTCCTCCGTCAGCGCCACCAGGCTCATGGCCTCAGCCCGCGTTCCAGCATGTCGAAGACCTCCTCGACGATGCGGTCCAGATCGGCCTCGCCCTCCCAGATGCCGAAGCGTTCACCAAGCGTGATCGCCATGCCCATCAGGGCCCAGGCGCGGATTTCGGCATCGCCCTCGCGGATCTCGCCCTCGCGCACCGCGGCGGCGAGGTTCTGGCCATAGCCCCGCGCAAAGGTGGTATAGTACTGCCGGTACGCGTCAGGGGCGACGAAGCGCGCCTCCATGACGATGTTGTAGAGCGTGGGCCTTGTGCCGACGAAGCCCAGAAACGCCCGCAGGCCCCGGCGCTCGGCGGTCAGGCGGTCGGGGGCGTCGGCCACGGCTTCGGCCAGAAAGGCGCGGGTCAACTTGCCCATCTCGATGACCAGTTCGCGGAAAACTTCGTCCTTCGACTGGAAATAGATGTAGAACGTGCCCTGCGCGATCCCCGCCCGGCGGGTGATGTCGGCGATCGAGGCGGCGGCGAAGCCGAGTTCGCCGATCACCGCCTCGGCCGCGCGCAGGATCCCCTCGCGCGTGTCCTGCCCGCGACGGGTGCGCGGACGGCTGGCGACGGGGCGGCGGGCGGCGGGTTCGGTCATTGGCATTCCTGACACATGAATCAGTCGTCATATTGAAAGCGGCAGAAAATCTGTCAAGCACAAACCGGGTTTGCCCTGAATCAAGGCAGGGTCCAAGGGCGCGACCTAGGGAGGGTGCGGAGGTAACGATGCTGAAACTCACGCTTGTGATTCTGCTCGACTGTCTGCTGCTGGCCGCTGCCCTCCTCTCGGCGCTGGCGATCCGGGACGGGCGGGCGGCGGACCGGCTTGCGCAGACCCTGCGGGAAGGCCGCGATCCGGCGCCGCCGCTCTTCGATCCGGCAATGGTCGAGGGGCTGCCCGAGGTGGCGCAGCGCTATCTGCTGCGCGCCATCGCGCCGGGGACGCCGCTGTCCCGGACCGTCGATCTGTCCATGGAGGGTGTGTTCCTGCTGAACGGCTCCGCCCTGCCGATGCGCGCCACGCAGGTGCTGCACGCGCCCGAGGCCTTCGTCTGGCAGTCGGCCTTCGGCAGCGGGGCGCTGAGACTCCGCGGTTCGGACGCGCTGGCAGGGGCCAAAAGCTGGACGCGCTTCGGTCTGTTCGGCCTGCTGCCGGTGGCGCGGGCAGGCGGCAACGCCGATCACCGCCGCTCGGCCGCGACCCGGGCCCTGCTGGAAGCGGTCTGGGCACCCGCCGCCCTGCTGCCGCTTTTCGGCGCGCAGTGGGAAGCGACCGGCCCCGACAGCGCCCGCGTCTCGATCCCCGGTCTGGCGGTCGCGCCGATGGAGCTGACGCTGGCGCCCGACGGCACGATCCTCAGTTTGACCGCCCCGCGCTGGTCGGATGCCAATCCCGACCGGAGCTATCGCCTGCAATCTTTCGGCGGCAGGATCCTCGAAAGCCGCCGGTTCGGCGGCTTCACGATCCCCGCCCGGGTCGAGCTGGGCAACCATTGGGGCACCCCCGATTTCGACGGTTTCTTTCGGGCGACGATCACCGCCGCGCGCTGGTGAAAGAAACAGACCAATCGGTATGGAAACTGTGCTAGGATCCCTCCGACCAAAGACGGGAGGATTCGATGGACGAGCGGGTGACGGTGCTGGCGAGCACCTCGAAAGGATTGTTTCTGATCGATTCGGACGGGGCGCGGCAGGAATGGACGCTCAGCGGACCTTATTGCGACGGCTGGCCGGTGAACCACGCCACGGGGGACGCCGCGACCGGGACGATCTGGGCCGCAGCGGGGGGCGAATGGCAGGGCGTGGCGGTGTGGAAATCGTCCGACCATGGCAAAAGCTGGAGCCATGCGCAGCTGTCCAACGGCAAGATGGACGATTTCCTGGCGGCGGATGAAAACTTCCGCAAGATGCTGGGCCGCGGCCCCAACCCGGATGCGCCCTTCAAGGGCCAGATGAACGCGATCTGGGTGCTGTCGAAAGTGGGTGACACGCTCTATGCCGGGGCCCGCCCCGCCGCGCTCTATGCCAGCAAGGACGAGGGTGCGAGCTGGGAGCTGGTCGAGGGGCTGAGCAATCACCCCTCGGCCGAGAGCTGGGAGCCGGGCGGCGCGGGGCTGGTGCTGCATACGGTGCTGGGCGAGGGCGACAAGCTCTGGGTGGCGATCTCGGCCGCCGGGGTCTTCGCCTCAGAAGACGGCGGCGCGACCTGGGAGCGGCGCAACCGGCGCACCAACCAGGCGACAACGCCGGACCCCTTCACCGGCGAATGCGCCAAGGATGTCGGGCAATGCGTGCACAACATGGTGCGGTCGGCCGACGGGCGGGTGATCTACATGCAGAACCACAACGGCGTCTTCCGCTCGCGCGACGAGGGGCGGTCGTGGGATGAGATCACCGAGGGGTTGCCCTCGAATTTCGGCTTCCCGGTCGCAGTGCATCCGCAGGATTCCGACACGCTTTATGTCCTGCCGCTGAGCGAATGGGGCGGGCGCACCCCGCCCGAGGGCAAGGCCACGGTCTGGCGCTCACGCCAGGCGGGCGAGGGCTGGGAGCCGCTGCGGCAGGGCTTGCCCGACGACGCCTATTTCACCGTGCTGAGGCAGGCGATGGCCACCGACAAGGCCGAGAAGGCGGGGATCTATTTCGGCACCAATTCGGGCAGCGTCTTTGCCTCGACCGACGACGGCGAGACCTGGCAGGAGATCGCCCGTCACCTGCCGACCGTGCTGGGGGTGGAGGTGATGCACCGGCGCTGAGGGCGGTGCGTCAACCCGCGCCCGGGGGGCGCGGAACGACCCATCCTAGGGCTCCACCGCGCCCGCCACGCTGCGCGGGCGCCGCGCCGGGCTGAGCAGGATCGCCCCCAGCACCAGCGCGCAGGCGATCCATTGCCGCGGTCCCAGCGCCTCGCCAAAGGCGAACCAGCCGATGGCGAACATCACCGGCAGTTCCACACTGCCCGCCACGGCGGTGCGGGCGGTGCCGACCACCGGCGAACAGATGGTGTAGAGGAGCTGCGGGATCAGCGCCGTGCCCAGGCCGATGCCCGCCACCATCAGCCAGCCTTCGGCCCCTGCCGGGACCAGCGCCGCGGCGGGGGTGGCCAGCGCCAGGGGCGCGAGGCCCAGCACCGAGCCGGCCGAGACGATGCCGATGCGGACCAGCGCCGGGACCTCGGGCAGGCGGTGGACCAGCACGGCGATCCCCAGACCAAAGCCCGCCGGGGCGGCCAGCGACAGCAGCAGCGCGAGCAGGTGCCGGGGCTCGACCGCGCCGGGGCCGGTGACCAGCGCCGCGGCGCCCAGGATCACCAGCGCGGCGATGATTGCCCGGGCCTGCGGCCGTTCACCGAACAGCGCCCAGGCGAAGGCCAGCGCGAAGGCGGGGTAGGTCATGTAGAGGACACCGGCGGTCGAGACCGGCACCACCTCGACCGCGCGGACATAGGCGGCCCAGCCCAGCCCCATCAGCAGCCCCGCCCCCAGCCCCCAGGCCAGCACCCGCCCCCGATGCCGCCAGCGCCAGGCCAGCGGCGCCAGCAGGAGCGTGGCCAGCGCGTAGCGGTAGAGCGCGACGGCATGGGGCGCCATACCCTGATCGGTCAGCGAGCGGGCGAAGAGCGGCACGAGGCCGAAGCCGACCGAGGCGAGGATCACGCCCAGCAGGGCAAGGGTCTGATGACGCGGCATCCCCCGGGTCTATCAGCGCGGACTGGATCCGTACAGGCGGGCAGGCGTCACGCCCCGGGCGCGTTCTCCAGGAGGATCGGCTGGCCGTGCGGCGTGGCATGGGCGGCCTCTTCCCACAGATGCGCGAGCGCCGCGACTTCGAGCGGCAGGGCGACGCCGAGCCCGGCCAGCAGCTTTTCCAGCGTCACCAGCCAAGCCTCCCAATAGGACGTGCCCCGGGCGATCTCGGCCCCCAGCGCGCGGGTCCAGTCGGGCCAGGTGAAGACGCCGGCATCGGCCAGCGCCACGGTCACCCCGAAAAGCTGCGCCTGCCAAGGGGCCTGAAACGGGGCGTGATCGGGCTCAGAGCCGGTCAAGATAGCCCTCCCACAGGTCGGCGCTGATCGTCAGGCCGGGTTCGCTGTCCGCGCTCCAGACTTCGGCCGCGTCGAAGACCACGGTATAGAGGCGCTCAGGCACCTCGCCCTTTCCATGGGCATTGGCATCGGGCAGCACGAAACCGCCATGGTCGGATTCGATGACCCCCTCCTTGCCCGCCAGATAGACCGGCAGGCGGGTATGGCCGCGGGGATGCGCGTTCTTCGCCCGCACCCGTTGGCCCGTCGCAAAGCGCGGCGGCTCGCTCAGCGGCCGGTCGCAGGGCGTGCCGCGGGCCAGGACGGCGGGCACCCGCTCGGCGCCGAGGCGTCTGGCATCGGCCGGACGCTCCAGCGCCGTGCCGGTCGCCAGTTCGGCCGGGGTGATCAGGCCGTGACGGGTCAGCAGCACCTCCAGCGCCCTGATCCAGATCTCGTAATAGCTGGCGGCGTAATAGGTGGCGGGGGGCAGGCATTCCCGGGCGTGGCGGCTTTCGTCCAGCGTCCAGCGGCCGAGCGCGCCGCAGGCCAGCACTACGCCCAGCGCGCGGGCCTCCCAGGGGGCGTGAAACCAGGGCTCGTCCGCCTCGGGCAGGACCGGGCCGAAGCCCATCTTGCCGCCCAGATCATGCGGGCCGTTCATGCCGGGACCCGGGGCAGGCCGGTGCCGATCATGCTCTCGCGCGTCACCAGCTCGGCCAGCGCCTCGGCCGACCAGCCCTCGGTCCCCTCCGGCCGCATCGGGACGACCAGATAGCGCAGCTCGGCGGTGGAATCCCAGACACGCAGTTTCGTACCCTCGGGCAGGTCCAGCCCGAACTCGGCCAGCACCGCGCGCGGCTCGATCACCACGCGCGAGCGATAGGCGGGCGATTTGTACCAGACCGGCGGCAGGCCCAGCAGGCTCCACGGATAGCAGGAGCAGAGGGTGCAGACGATGACGTGATGCAGGTCCGGCGCGTTGAAGACGGCGCGCACATGCTCGCCCTGACGGCCGGTGAAGCCCATCGAGGCGACGGCCGCGGTCGCGTCCCGCTCCAGCCAGTCGGCAAAGGCGGGATCGGTCCAGGCGCGGGCCACCACGGCGGCGCCGTTCTGCGGGCCGACCTTCTCGGCATAGGTCTCGATGATCGCATCCACCGCCGCTGTCTCGATCAGGCCCTTGCGGGTCAGGATCGTTTCCAGCGCGCGGACGCGGGCCTCCATCGGGTCGAGGTGGTTGTCGTGATCGTGGGGCATGGCGGCTCCTTGGGCAGCGGCCTAGGTTAGGCGAAAGGCGCCCGCGCGCAAGCCCTGCAAGGGACTTGTGGGATGCGTGGAATCTGGCAGGCTCTGACAACGGGTCGCGCGAGAGGAACGTCCGAATGCCCGATGTCTTCGACTTTCCCGCCGCTCTGGCGAGGGCCCAGACCCCGGCCGCCGCCTGCGCCGAGTTGTTGTCCTGGTCCAAGCCGCACGGATTCACCACCTATGCCATCGGCGCCGCGCCCCACCCCGGCGCGCCCTATCCCACGCCCTTCATGGTGACCAATTGGCCGCCGGAATGGCACAGCGCCTATTACGACCGGCAGTTTGGCGACCGCGACCCGACGCTCAGGGCGATGAAGGCGCTGGGCCGCCCGTTCAGCGTCTCGGACCTGCGGGCTGGGCGCTGCGGTTTCCTGCCCGATGCCGCCGAGCGCGAGGTGATCGATTACGCCGCGACCCTCGGCTATCCCGAGGGGTTTCTGGTGCCCGTCTTCCGCGCCAATGGCTATCGCGGTTTTGCGGTGCTGGTCGGGGATGCGCCCGACCCCGGACCCGCACTGCGCGCCCGGCTGCAATTCCTGCTGGAACACGCGCATGACCGGCTGCGGGTGCTGGTCGCGCAGCACCTGGATGAAAACGCCCTCCTGACCCCGCGCGAGGTGCAGATCCTGTCTCTGGCGCGGCAGGGGCAGGGCGATGCCGATATCGCCCGGCAGGCGGCGATCAGCATTCGCACCGTGCGGTTCCATTTCGACAACGCGCGCCGCAAGCTCGCCGCCCGCTCTCGGTCAGAGGCGATCGCCATCGCAGTGGAACAGCATCTCTTGCCGGTGTGACCTGTCACAAGTCACAGTTGTCTTTGCGTCAAGCAGGGATAGGCTGATTCCATTCAGATAGACATTTCTGCAAGGTACGGGACGGTGCAACCCGCGCCGTCCCGTTTTTTGTTTGCCCGTTTTCCCGTGCGGATCGTTCAGGCAGTGGCCAGCGCCGCCTCGGGCCGTCTTGGACGGCTGCGCAGCAGGATCGTCACCATCACCCCGATATTCAGCGCGTTCCAGGCGATCCCGTTGAGGAAAGCCAGCTGGTAGGATCCGCTCGCGTCATAGATCCAGCCCGACATCCAGCCGCCCAGCGCCATGCCCAGGATCGTCGCCATGATGACGAAGCCGACGCGCGCACCGGCCTCGCGCGCGGGCAGATATTCGCGGATGATGATGGCATAGGCGGGCACGATCCCGCCCTGGCTCAGGCCGAAGATCAGGCTCACGGCATAGAGCGAGGCCAGCCCGTCGAAGGGCAGATAGAGGATCAGCCCGATCATCTGCCCGACCGACCCGATCAGCAGCGTCGGGATGCCGCCCAGCCGGTCCATGACGAGGCCCGAGATAAGCCGCGACACGACGCCGCCCATCAGCATGACGCTGAGCATCTCGGCCCCCACCGCCGGGCCATAGCCGAGATCGACGCAGAAGGCGACGATATGCACCTGCGGCATCGACATGGCGACGCAGCAGGCGACGCCTGCCAGCGCCAGAAGCCAGGTCATCATCCGTGGCGACCAGGGAACCTCGCGCAGGGCCCGGCCGGTGGCCTGGGCGGCGGCGGTCAGGCTTTCCGCGGGCAGGCGGCGGCGCAGGAACAGCGAGGCCGGGATGATCAGCAGCGGCACCAGCAGGGCCAGCAGCCAGCACACGCCGCGCCAGCCGCTCTCGGCCAGCACGCCCGACAGCGCCAGCGGCCAGATCGCGCCCGCGAGGTAATTGCCGCTGGCGGCGATGCCCACGGCGATCCCCCGGCGGCGGCGGAACCAGAGCGAGATATCGGCCATCAGCGGGGCGAAGAAAGCCGCCGCGCCCAGCCCGATCACCGCCTGCGCCCCGGCCAGTGTCGCGATCGAGGGGCTGAGCGCCGCCAGCACGTAGCCCAGCGCCGTCAGCAGCGCCGCGGCCATCAGCATCGGCGTCACCCCGAAGCGGTCGAGCTGCCGTCCCCAGAGAAGATTGCCCAGCGCATAGCCGGTCATGGTCAGCGTATAGGGCAGCGAGGCCGCGCCCCGCCCGCCGCCGAACTCGGCCTGGACCGCCGGCATGAGGGCGATGATCGACCACATGCCGACGCTGCCGACGGTCGAGATCGATAGCGACAGCGCGAGGCGCGCCCAGGAATAGCGGGAGTCGAGGATCGGGTTCATGGCGGCAGATTAGGGCCCGCTCGCCGGTGCCGCCAGTGGGAATTTTACAGGTTAAAGGCCCGCCAGCAGATCGGGCAGCGCGGCTAGGTCGCGCAGGATGTGATGCGGCCGGCCGAACAGCCGGTCCATCGGCGCGCCGTCGCGGTTGACCCAGGCGGTGGTGAAGCCGAAAGCCGCGCCGGCGCAGGCGTCCCAGCCGTTCGAGGAAACGAAGAGCACCTCCTCGGGCTCCAGCCTCAGACCGGTGCCGACCAGCGCGTAAACCCGGTCGTGCGGCTTGAAGACGCCGACGCTTTCCACGGAATAGAGCGCCTCGAACTGGCCCTGAAGCCCGGCGGAATTGACCGCGCCCTCCAGCATCCCGGGCGAGCCGTTCGACAGGATCGCCAGCCGCTGCCCCTGCGCGGCCAGCGCCGCCAGCATGCCCGGAACCTCGGGAAAGGCGGCCAGTTCCCAGTAGAGCGCCAGCAGCCGCGAGCGCAGTCCGGGGTCAGACAGGCCCGCCTTCTCCAGCGCCCAGTCGAGCCCGTCCTGCGTCACCTGCCAGAAGTCGGCGTGGTGCCCGGCCACGGCCCTGAGCCAGGTGTATTCCAGCTGCTTGCGGCGCCAGTCGGCGGCGATCTCGGGCCAGCGGGGCGCCCAGCTTTCCGACCCCGGCTCACCGGCGGCGGTCCGCGCCGCCGCGCCCACGTCAAAGAGCGTGCCATAGGCGTCGAACACGCAGGCCCTGATCCGGTTCTTGCTCATGCTCCCCTTTCCGAAACGAGGCCCGACCCGCCGCTTCTTTGCGCTGCAAATATCCTCGGGGGGTGAGCCGAAGGCGAGGGGGGCAGAAAGCCCCCCTCCTTTTTCCCTTGCCTTATCCGGCGCGTTCCAGCATCCGGCCCAGCACCCTGCCGCCCAGGATATGCACATGCAGATGCGGTACCTCCTGCACGCCGTCATTGCCGGCGTTGGAGATGGCGCGATACCCCGCTCCGCCTTCGCCCGGTTGCACGCCCAGTTCCTTGCAGACCCTGCCGATGGCGGTGATGAAATCGGCCTTCTCCGCGTCCGAGGCCTCCAGCGCGAAATGGTCGAAGGTCACGTAGGGCCCTTTCGGGATTACCAGCACATGATGCGGCGCCTGCGGGCGGATGTCGTGGAAGGCCAGCGAATGCTCGGTTTCCAGCAGTTTGTTGCAGGGGATCTCGCCGCGCAGGATCCTGGCAAAGATGTTATTGGTATCATAGGCATAGGCCACGGCGGTTACTCCGGTCTCATTTCATAGGCGGGGATCCGGGACAGAAATTCCCGGGCAGGACGGGGGCCCAGATCGGGCAATAGGCGGGGTCGGCATACCAGACATCGGTAGCGCCGATGGCGTGGTCGACCGCCACCCATTGGTGGCCCGAGCGGCGGTAGAGCACCTGCAGGGTCGAGCCGTCCATGAATTCGGGGTCGATCTCGCCCCGCTGGTAGCCGGGCGTGGCGAGCATGTCGATGGGGGCACCGCCCGGGCGTTGGGCGGTGAGCGCGGCGAAGGCGACATCGCCTTCGACCCGCAGGTCATGGACCACGAATTCGACCGGCGCGCCCAGCACCCGTTCGGCCAGCGGGCGGGCCGCATCCATCAGATCGACCCTCAACGCCGAGCCGCGCGGCGGCTCGGTCCAGGCGCCCGCTGCCGTCGCGGCGAGGGTCAGCAACAGGGCGGCGGCGAGCTTACGCATCTTCCGGCGACCAGCCCGAGACGGCCTTGACCTCGAGGAAATCCTCGATGCCCCAGACCCCGCCTTCGCGCCCGCGCCCGGACGCCTTCATGCCGCCGAAGGGCGAACCGCGGCCCCGGGACTTGCCGTTCATCTCCACCATGCCCGAGCGCAGGCGGCGGGCCAGCCGGTTGCGCTTTGCCCCGTCCTGCGACTGCACGTAATTCGTGAGCCCGTAAACCGTGTCATTGGCGATGCGCAGCGCATCCGCCTCGTCCTCGAAGGGGATGATCGACAGCACCGGGCCGAAGATCTCTTCCCGGGCGATGGTCATGTCGTTGGTGACATCGGCAAAGACCGTGGGCCGCACGAAGAACCCACGGTTCAGCCCGTCCGGGCGGCCGAGGCCCCCGGCGACCAGTTTGGCGCCCTCGTCGATGCCCTTCTGGATCAGGCCCTGGATCTTGTCGAATTGCGCCTGGCTGACCACCGGGCCGATATGGTTCCCGGCCTCATGCGCGCTGGCGACGCGGGTTTTCCCGGCCGTCTCGGCGGCGATCTCCACCGCCTTGTCATAGATCGAGCGTTCCACCAGCATCCGCGTCGGTGCGTTGCAGGACTGCCCGGTGTTGTTGAAGCAATGCCGGGCGCCGCGGATCACGGCTTTCTCGTCGGCATCGGCGAAGATGATGTTTGCGCCCTTGCCGCCGAGTTCGAGATGGATGTGCTTCAGCGTCTCGGCCGCGTTCTTGGAGATGGCGATGCCCGCGCGGGTGGAGCCGGTGAAGCTGACCATATCGACGTCGGGGTGGCCCGAAAGGTCGGTGCCGACCCCGGGTCCGTCGCCGTTCACCAGGTTGAAGACGCCGGGCGGCACGCCCGCCTCATCGAGGATCTCGGCGAACAGCATCGACGATAGCGGCGCGATTTCCGAGGGTTTCAGCACCATGGTGCAGCCCGCCAGCAGCGCCGGGATCACCTTGAGCGTGACCTGATTCATCGGCCAGTTCCAAGGTGTGATCAGGGCGCAGACGCCGACCGCTTCCTTGATGATCCGATCCTCCTGCGCGCGCTCGCTGAGCGGGGCTTCGAACTCGATCTGGTCGAAGGCGCGGAGGAAATTCTCGATATGCCAGGTGCCCGAGGTCGCCTGGCTGCTCTTCGCCATGTCGATGGGCGCGCCCATCTCCAGGCTGATCGCGGCGCCCATCTCGTCGTTGCGGCGCTTGTAGACCTCAAGGATCCGCTCGACCAGCGCCTTCCTGTCGGCCGGCGGGGTTTCCATGAAGGCGGGCAGGGCGGCGCGGGCGGCGGCCACGGCGGCATCGCTGTCGGCCGTCCCGCCCAGCGAGATCACCGCGCAGGGTTCTTCGGTCGAGGGGTCGATCACCTCCAGATCGCGGCCCGCGACCGGGTTCACCCATTGGCCGTTGATGTAGAAGCGGCGTTTGTCCAGCATGGTCGGAATCTCCGGTAATTTTGCCGACACCCTGTCACCTGCCCCCGGAGAGGGCAAGGGGAGCCGCCCCGGCCGCCGCCCTCAGAACTCGGACCAGAGGCCCAGGCGCAGCGCCTCGACCCGTCCGTCCGGGGGAATCACCGCCTCGGCCACCAGACGGAAGCGGCTCATCAGGCGCAGGCCCAGGGCGGGGCGCAGGCGGGTGATGGCGACCTGGCGGCTGCGGAAATGGGTGGCGGTCATTATCACCAGCCAGCGGCCCCGGGCATAGCCGATCTGGGTGTTCCAGTCGGTCGCCAGTTCGGTGCCCCAGGGGACGCGGGCGGCATAGAGCCGGACGCCCGCCTGGGTCCAGAGGTTCCCGTCGCCCAGCGCCATGCCGCGCCCGGCCTCGACCGCGACGAAGGGCTGGTAGCGCGCGATGCTGTAGGGCACGTATCGGACCCCGGAGGTAAGGCCCACGGTCATCCCCTGCGGCAGGTCGAACGGGTGCCAGCGCAGAAAGAGGTCGGCGTAATCGAAGCGCCAACTCGTCGAGAGGGCCGCGCCGATCGTCAGCCGCGGGCGCAGGCCGTATTCGGCGTAATATTCGCTTTGCTGCGGGCGCCAGCCGTTCGCCGCGCCCAGGGTCGTGGTGGTGGACAGGAAGAAGCGCCCCGCCTCGCGCGGCCAGGGGCCGGCCCCTGCCGCCCCGGCGCCGAGCAGCAGCGCCATCACCCACAGCACGAGAAACCGGACACGCACCACAAACTTTCCCCAACACAGGAGACCTCTCTTGTCGCGCGCGGATAGTTAACAAACGGTAAAGGCGTGCGCCGCGACCCGTCAGGCAGGCGTCAAGGTGCCGGGACCGGGCAGAAAGTCATTGACGCCGGGGCCTGGCCGCGTGACGGAATGTCGCCATCGGCGGAAATCGCCGGAAAGGGGCTTCTCTTTGCGGGAAAGACCCTTATCTCGGGTTTTAAGCATTCAAAAAAGGGAATGAGCCATGAGCCTGCGCATCAATGACATCGCCCCCGATTTCACCGCGGAATCGACCCAAGGCACGATCAAGTGGCACGAGTACATCGGCGACAATTACGCTGTCCTGTTCAGCCACCCCAAGGATTTCACCCCGGTCTGCACCACCGAATTCTCGGCCGCGGCCAAGCTGGCCGGCGAATTCGCCAAACGTGGCTGCAAGCTGGCCGGCATCTCGATCGACGGGGTCGAGGAACACCACAAATGGATGGCCGACGTGAAGACCTATGGCGGCGCCGAAATGTCCTTCCCGATCATCGCCGACAAGGGGCTCGAGGTCGCCAAGCTCTATGACATGCTGCCGGCCGAGGCCTATCTGCCCGATGGCCGCACCGCCAACGACACGGCCACCGTGCGGACCACCTTCATCATCGGGCCGGACAAGAAGATCCGCCTGATGCTGATCTATCCGATGTCGGTGGGCCGCAACTTCGACGAGATCCTGCGCGCGCTGGATGCCATCCGCCAGACCGACGGCAAGCCCTTCGCCACCCCGGCGGACTGGCAGCCGGGCGATGACGTGATCGTCGCGCTGTCGGTCTCGACCGAGGATGCGAAGGCCCGCTTCGGCCAGCTGGACATCCCGCTGCCCTATCTGCGCAAGACCAAAGCGCCGGTCTGATCCCGCGCTGCTATCCTGTCACCCGCGCCGGTCCCCCTGGCGCGGGTTTTCCTTTGCCAGCCGTGTGGCGGGGTGATTCTGGCCCCAGATACGCCGGGCGTCCCGCGCCAGCGTCCGCGCCTCGGCCCGGTCGAGCTGGGCGCGGGCCTCGGCGGGGTCGCCGGTTTCGGCCATCGCCCGGGTCCAGAGTTTCAGCGCCGAGCGGGGGCTCCAGGGCAGGGCCGCGGCGCAGAGCCAGAGGCGCAAGGGCGGTGGCAGCGCGTCATGCGCCCGCATCGAGCCATCCCGCCGCCGCAAGCCGCTGCGCAGGTTAGGCATCGCCCCGGCCCCAGCGCGGGAAGGGGTCGGGCAGGGCCAGGGCATCGCCGGGTTCGCGCGCGCCCTGCACCAGTGCGGCGTCCAGCGCCCGGCGAATCGCGGCCTCGTCCATCCCGGCGCCGATGAAGACCAGTTCCTGCCGCCGGTCGCCCCAGGGCTCGGCCCAATGCTCGCGCATCTCGGCCTGTATCCGCGGGTCGTCGGGCCAGCGGTCGCGCGGGACCGCGGCCCACCACATCCCCAAGGGTGAGACCGAGGACAGCGCACCGGCCAGGCTGAACTCGGCCACCCAGGCGGGGCGCGTCGCGATCCAGAAATGCCCCTTGGCGCGGATCACCCCGGGCAGCGGGCCGTTCAGCACCTCATGCAGCCGCTGCGGGTGAAAGGGCGCCCGGGCGCGGTAGACGAAGCTGGCGATGCCGTATTCCTCGGTTTCGGGCACGTGCTGGTCGAAGCCATACAGTTCCTTGGCCCAGAGCGGATGCTCCTGCGCCCGGTCGAAATCGAAAAGCCCGGTGGCGAGGATGTCGGCCGCCGCGACCTGCGCCCGATCCGTCTCGATCAGCCGCGCGTCGGGGTTCAGCGCCCGCACGATCTTGCGCGCCGCATCCAGCCGCGCGGGCCCCGCATCCGTTACCTTGTTCAGCACGATCACATCGGCGAACTCGATCTGCTCGGTCAGCAGCTGCACCAGATGCCGCGTGTCGCCCTCGCCGGCGGTCTCGCCCCGGTCGGCCAGCGCGTCGTGGCTGGCGAAATCGCGCGGCAGGTTCACCGCATCCACCACTGTGACCATGGTGTCCAGCCGCGCCACATCGTCAAGCGCCTGCCCCTCTTCGTCGCGGAAGGCGAAGGTGGCGGCGACGGGCAGGGGCTCGCTGATGCCGGTCGATTCGATCAGCAGATGGTCGAAGCGGCCTTCCTCGGCCAGCGCGCGAACCTCGGCCAGCAGATCGCCGCGAAGCGTGCAGCAGATGCAGCCGTTCGACATCTCGACCATCCGCTCCTCGCCCCGGCGCAGATCGACCCCGGCGGCGACCAGATCGGCGTCGATGTTGACCTCGGACATGTCGTTGACGATGACCGCCACGCGCAGCCCCTCGCGGTTGTTCAGCACATGGTTCAGCAGCGTCGTCTTGCCGGCGCCGAGGAAGCCCGACAGGACGGTGACGGGCAGGCGGGGATCAGGGGACATGCGGGGCCTCATAGGGCATGTGATAATATAACAATAGAGGCGCCGATGACGGAAGGCAACCGGCGCTGTCGCGCCGATGTGTTGAGCCGTGAGCAACTTCCCTGCTGCGGCACGGCAGGGGCTGCGCTATCTAGGCGGCATGAACCGTCGCATGCTCCTTGCCACGCTGGCCTTTGCCGGCCTCGCCCTCGCCCAGCCGGCTGTCGCCGCGCCGATCTCGCTGGCCGAGATTTCGCGCTATTTCAATTCATTCCGCACGGCGCAGTCGGATTTCACCCAGGTGAACCCCGATGGCTCCATCTCGACCGGACGGCTGATGATCCACCGTCCCGGGCGGGTGCGTTTCGAATACGATGCGCCTGACCGGTCGCTGGTGCTGGCCTCGAACGGGGCGGTGAACATCTTCGACGCGCGCTCGAACGCCGGGCCCTCGACCTATCCGCTGTCGCGCACGCCGCTGAACCTGATCCTGGACGATACCGTCAACCTAGAGCGCGACCGCATGGTCGTCCAGCATGGCGAGGACGGGCCGACCACGGTGGTCGTGGCGCAGGATCCGGCGCATCCCGAATACGGCAGCATCCGGCTGGTGTTCAGCGCCAACCCGACCGAACTCAGGCAATGGGTCATCACCGATGACACCGGGCGCGAGACGACGGTGATCCTGGGCACGCTCAGGACCGGCGTGTCGCTCGGCTCGTTGCTGTTCAGCCTCGATGCCGAGCTGGATCGCCGGGGCCTGTCGCTGCAGGACCGTTAACGGCGCCCGCAGGCGCGCAGCTGCGTGTCGTACATCACCGCGCGATCGGCCACGCGGTCGGCCACGCGCAGCAGCCAGGCCTGGTTCTGATAGCTGCCGCGGGCATAGCCCGTGTGCCCCTCGTGATAGGCGAGGTAGAGGTTGCGCGCGTCGGTCGGCGGGATGCCGTTGCGCTGCGCCGAGAGCGAGGAATACCAGCCGATGAAATCGGTCGCGTCGCGGATGTCGTCGCGCGAGGCGCGGCGGTTGCGGGTCGAGGATTGATATTCCTCCCAGGTGCCGTCCAGCGCCTGGCTGTAGCCATAGGCCGAGGATTGCCGCCCCATCGGAATGACCCCCAGCGCATAGCGATGCGGCGTGCGGGCATCGCCCCGGAAGCGGCTTTCGGCATGGATGATCGCCATCTGCACCGGCACCGGCACGTCCCAACGGCGCTCGGTGTCGCGCATGGCGCGCAGATAGGCCGGGCGCTCGTCCGCCAGCGCGCAGGCGTCGTCCAGATTGCGGGGAGGGGCATGGTCGCGCCCGCCGCAAGCGGCCAGGACCGACAATGCCAGAACCGCCGCCGCAAGGCGGGGAACGCTGCTCATGATACTGCCTCGATCTTTTTTTTACCTTCGTAACGCATTTCGGGGCGTTTTGGAACGATCTTGCGGGGAAAATGCCGTAACGAGGACGTGTCCGCGCGTGATCGGGACCGATCGGGTTGCGACGCCACAATCTTGCCGCAATGGCGCCACTGTTGGGACAGGATTCACAGACTGTTTCCCCGTGATCCCACGGACCCGTATGGACGTTAACCACCGACTCACGCTAGATGGTCGGTGTGAAGGACCGTTCCATGCTCAAGACACACGCGAAATTCCGGCTCGGCCAGGTGGTCCGCCACCGCAAGCACCCGTTCCGCGGTGTGGTCTTCGATGTGGACGCGATCTTCGCCAATACGCAGGAATGGTACGACGCGATCCCCGAGGATAGCCGTCCGGCCAAGGATCAGCCCTTTTACCACCTGCTGGCCGAGAACGATAACAGCTATTACGTGGCCTATGTGTCCGAGCAGAACCTGGTTGCGGACGAGACGGGCGAGCCGATCGACCATCCCGATCTGCCGGATCTGTTCGGCGATTTCGAGAACGGCTTCTATCCGCTTCAGGCGCAGTTGAACTGAGTTTCTGACGCAGGCGTCCCGCCGCCCGGGGCCCCGTCGAGCGCGCCGCTCCGGCGCTGTTCCGGGGATGGGCAGTGCCCAGAGGCTCAGCCGTCTTCGGTCGCCGGCGGGGAATGTCGCGTCTTCTCTCCCGGTTTTTCGCGCCGCGCGAGGCGCGCCCTCCGCCCTTGGCCGTGTGCGGTCAATCCGCCCAGGGGATGCGCAGGCTCAGCCGGTTCCAGTCGCCGTCCCGGGCATAGCGCAGATCGGTGGTCAGGCAGCGGATGATGTGCCAGCCGAACCCGCCTTCAGGCAGGTGATCGGGGGGCGCGATCAGGGGCAGGTCCGGGTCCGGCACCACGCCGGCGGGCAGGGGGTGGCCCTGGTCGGATATCGTGCAGCCCAGGCCCGCGCGCAGCAGATCGACGCGCAGTTCGACCGGACCCGTCGCCTTGCCATAGGCGTGTTCGGCGATGTTGTTCAGGACTTCCGCCAGCACCAGTTCGGCGTTCGACAGATCGTCCGGCGTAAGCCCGGCACGGGTCAGCTCGGTCACCAGATCGGCCAGAACCGCCCGGGTCGTCTTGTCCGCAGCCAGGAAGCCGCGCAGGAAAAGGGGGCGCCGTTCGTCCGCGTCGGTCCGTTCTTGCCCGGCCGACGCCCGGGGCCGGGAGGCGGCGGAGACGCTGGACTCTGACATGCTCACAGCACGGCCCGACATTGTTTCATCCTCTCTCCCGCGGTCAGCCGGTGGCCCGCAACGCGCCGGGGAGTTCGGGGTGAATGGTAAAGACACTGTCCATGCGTGTCAGGCGGAAAACCTTGGCCACCGGCGGGGTCAGGCCGGAAAGCTCCAACCGCCGCTCGCTGCCCAGAAGTTTCATGACCGCCACCACGGCGCCCAGCCCGCTGCTGTCGAGGAAGGTGACGTTGGACAGGTCCAGAATGACGGGGTTTCCCGGCGCCTCGGCCTCCGTCCGCACGGCCTCCTTGAATTCGATCGCGACGGCGGCGTCGATCCGGCTGTCCATGACGGTAACGACCAGCGCCTGGCCGATCCGTGACGTGGCGATGTCCACTCCATCCTCCGCAATTGTCCTGTTCCTGGAAGAGCCTAGGCGCTAAACGTTACTGAAAGGTTTACGTCCGAAGGGAGAGCCCGATGGCCGACGTCGTCATCATTGGTGCCGCGCGCACCCCGATGGGTGGTTTCCAGGGTATTTTCAAGGGTGTGCCGGCGGCCGAGCTGGGGGGCGTGGCCATTGCGGCGGCGCTGGAGAGCGCGGGTACCCCGCCCGAGCGGGTCGAGGAATTGCTGATGGGCTGCGTCCTGCCCGCGGGCCAGGGGCAGGCGCCGGCCCGGCAGGCCGGGTTCAAGGCGGGCCTCGGCCCCGAGGTGCCGGCGACCACGCTGAACAAGATGTGCGGCTCTGGCATGAAGGCGGCGATGATCGCCCATGACCAGATCGCGCTGGGCCAGACCGGGCTGATGGTCGCGGGCGGCATGGAAAGCATGACCGAGGCGCCCTATCTGCTGCCCAAGATGCGGGCGGGCGCCCGGATCGGCCATCAGCAGGTGATCGACCACATGTTCCTGGACGGGCTGGAGGATGCCTATGTCCGCGACGAGAGTGGCGGCGGCCGCCTGATGGGCACCTTCGCCGAGGATTGCGCCCAGCATTACCAGTTCTCGCGTGAGGCGCAGGATGACTACGCGCTGGGCTCGCTGACCAATGCGCTTGCCGCCCAGGCGGATGGCGCCTTCGACGGCGAGATTGCGGCGGTCACGCTGCACACGCCCAAGGGCGAGGTGACGGTCACTGCCGATGAGCAGCCCGCCAATGCCAGGCCCGAGAAGATTCCGACGCTGAAACCCGCGTTCCGCAAGGATGGAACGGTGACGGCGGCCAATGCCTCGTCCATCTCGGACGGGGCGGCCGCGCTGGTCCTGGCGTCGCGCGACCGGGCCGAGGCTCTGGGTGCGCCGATCCGCGCCATCGTCCGGGGGCACGCCAGCCACGCCCAGGCGCCGGGCTGGTTCACCACCGCGCCGGTGCCGGCGGCGCGCAAGCTGTTGGAGCGGCTGGGCTGGTCGGTCGCGGATGTCGATCTGTGGGAGGTCAACGAGGCCTTCGCCGTGGTGCCCATGGCCTTCATGCGCGAGATGGGAGTCCCCCGCGACCGGATGAACGTGAACGGCGGCGCCTGTGCGCTGGGTCATCCGATCGGCGCCTCGGGTGCGCGGATCATCGTGACCTTGCTGCACGCGCTGGAGAACCGGGGGCTCAAGCGGGGCGTCGCCGCCATCTGCATCGGGGGCGGCGAGGGGACGGCGATCGCCATCGAGCGGCCCTGAGGTCAGGGGCGCCACCGCCAGGGGCCTGCGCTCCGGTGCCCGGCCCCCGAAAACATTTCGACGCGCGCCGGGGAGGGCGCGCGTCGTGAGGGTAGTTCCGGGATGCCCTCGGCGATCAGCGGGCATCGCTCCAGTTGCGCGGGTCGTTGTTCGACGGCACACGCAGGGGATCGGCGAAGTTGCTGACGTTGAGCACTTCATCGGCGTTCAGGCCCGCGACATTCAGGTCGCGCGACGAATAGACGTCACCGGCCCGGACTTGCAGCTGGGCGGGGGCTTCGAATTGGACGACGTCCGAGGCGTTCAGGCCAGCGACGGCCAGATCACGGGCCGAGAAGACGTTGCCGGCGCGCAGGGCGACGGTATTGGACGAGGCGGTCGCGGCGACGGCCGACGGGGTCACGATGCCAACGCCATTGACGTCCGCTGCATTGGCAGCGACGGCGCCCAGAGCGGCAAAAGCGGCGACGGCGGCGGTGGTGATAACGCGGTTCATTTCAGTGTCTCTTGTTGTTCTGTCTGTGTGTGTTTGTGATCGTTTGCGGTCACGAGCTTCAGGTAAGACTTCCTGCGCTGTCATCAATCCGTAACATATATGCCCGAATTGACCGGCGACTGTGCGAAAATGCGCGGTAAAACGCGCGTGAGGGGTCTTGAACCTTTAACATGCGTAACGTTCTGTCGATTTCATAACAGAAGATCCCGGCCGGCCTGTCAGGCCGCCGGTCTGGAAGAACCCCAGGCACGGGGCGACGGCGGCGGGTGCCGTCGTCGCCCCGAACGCCTCAGTTCGCGCCCTGTGCCATGTCGGCCGAGATCAGCCAGCCTTGCCCCGCCCGGGTGAAATAGAGCAGCGACCGTCCCCGCATCGTCTGGGGCGCGGCGCCCTGCGGCCGGATCGTCGCCTCCCACAGGATGACCATCGCGGCGCGGTCGGTGCCGGTGTCGGTGCGGGCCTGCAGGATGGCCAGCGCCGCGTATCCGGCCCCGAAATTGCGCGCCCAGGCGTCGCGGATCGCATCGCGTCCCGCGATCACGGGCTGCGAGGCGACAAGAACGATCGCCTCGGGCGCATAGAGCGCGGCGACGGCGCCTGCATCCTGCGCGGCGACGGCGGCCACCATGCGGTCGGCGGCCTCGCGCGGGGTGGCGACCTGGGCGGCGGCCGGGGACAGGGACAGGAGGACGGCGAGAGCAACGGTCAGAGAGAGCAGGGCTTGCATGAAAGAACCTCGTTGAAATGCGCGGTCAGTCTACGCCCGCTCGGCCCGCGGCGCTTTACCCATTCGGGTTAGAGCCTGCGTGCCGATCCCCGTGTCCAGGCCGCGCGCAGCGGCCCCTCCAGCGTTTCGGGGTCGAGGTCGGGAAGAGTCACCTCGGTCCAGCCCCGAGCGCCCCAGGCGTTCGGGATAGGTCGGACATGGTTGGGCAGGAGGACCGCGTAATGCGCCTGTTCCTCGGGCGAGAGGTTGAGGTTGGCGCTGCGCCCATCCGGCGACAGAGAGGCATAGATCCGCCGCACCCGAAAGGCGCTGCGGTCGAAATGCGGTGCCTCTTCGGTGCCGGGCAGGGCCAGCGCCATCGCCCGGAACCCCGCCCCGGTCATGCGCCCTGTTCCGACCAGCGGCGCTGCATTTCCGCCGGCGTCAGCGCCTCGACATTCTGCGACAGCATCCAGCGATGGCCGAACGGGTCCAGCACGATGGCGCTGCGCTCGCCGAAACTTTGCGTCGCTGGCGGGCGGAGGACCAGCGCCCCGGCCCGCTGGGCCCGCGCGGTGGCGGCATCGGCGTCATCGGTCGCCAGATGCAGCGTTACCGCGGTACCGCCGAGGGTATCGGGGCTGATGGCGCCGAAATCGGGGTATTCGTCGGCGATCATGACCAGCGCGCCGGCGATCTTCAACTCGGCATGGCCGATGCGGCCATCGGCGGGGTCGGTCATGCGAAAGACTTCTTCGGCGGCAAAGGCATCCCGGTAGAAATCGACCGCCGCGGCGGCGTTGCGGCAGACCAGATAGGGGCTGAGCGAGAGCAGGGCAGGCATCGGCGACTCCGGTTCGGGGTTGACAGTGAATTATGTTACGTTACGTTTCGTAATATGACCCGTCAACCCGTTTCCCGCCGCGGCCCCGGCCGCCCCCCGTCGCCCGAGGCCCGCGACAAGGCACTGGAGGCCGCGCGTGCGCTGCTGACCGAAGAGGGGCTGGGCCGTCTGACCATGGATGCGGTGGCGCAGCGGTCGGGCGTGGGCAAGCCCACGCTCTACCGCCACTGGGCCAATGCGCTGGAACTGGCGATGGCGGCGCTGATGCTGGATGCCGAGGATCCCGAACCCCGCGGCGAGACGCGGGAGGTGCGGCTGCGCGGGCAGCTCAGGGCGTTGGTCGCGACCTTTGCCGCGACGCGCGGGCGGCAGATCGCCATGGCGCTGGCGGCCTCGGACCCGGAGAGCGAGATCAGCCGGGCCTTCCGCAACCAGGTGATCCTGGCCAGCCGCGAAACGGGGAGGAGCATCGTGCAAGGGGCAGTGGCCGAGGCCGAGATCGAGACGCTGCTCGACATGCTCTACGGGCCGCTCTTCTACCGGCTCTTGACCGGGCACCTGCCGCTGGACCGCGCCTTCGCCGATTCGCTGGCGGCGCTGGCTCTGCGGTTGGTGGACGATTGAGGCGCAGGATGGGTCATATTGCCCATCCTGCCCGGGATCGGCTCAGGCGAGCGAGGCGTCCAGCGCGGCGATGATCGCATCGCCCATCGCGGCGGTCGAAACCGGCGAACCGCCTTCGGGACCCATCAGATCGGCGGTGCGCAGACCCTTGGCGAGCACTGCTTCCACGGCCTTCTCCAGCCGGTCGGCCTCGGCCCCCTGGTCGAAGGAATAGCGCAGCGCCATGGCGAAGGACAGGACGCAGGCGATCGGGTTCGCCTTGCCCTGACCCGCGATGTCGGGCGCCGAGCCGTGCACCGGTTCATAGAGCGCCTTCGGCCGGCCGTTGGCCATCGGCGCACCCAGGCTGGCCGAGGGCAGCATGCCCAGCGAGCCGGTCAGCATGGCGGCGAGGTCCGACAGCAGGTCGCCGAACAGGTTGTCGGTGACGATGACGTCGAACTGCTTCGGCCAGCGGGTCAGCTGCATGGCGCCGGCATCGGCGTACATGTGGCTGAGTTCCACGTCCGGGTATTCCTTGTCGTGGATCTCTTGCACAACCTCACGCCAAAGGACGCCCGATTCCATGACATTGGCCTTCTCCATCGAGCAGACCTTGTTGCCGCGCTTGCGGGCCAGTTCGAAGGCCGAGCGGGCGACGCGGGCGATCTCGCTCTCGGTATAGCGCTGGGTGTTGATGCCGACGCGCTCGTTGCCCTCGGTGAAGACGCCACGCGGCTCGCCGAAATAGACGCCCGAGGTCAATTCGCGCACGATCATGATGTCGAGCCCGGCCACCACGTCCTTTTTCAGCGAGCTGAAATCGGCCAGCGCGTTGAAGCATTGCGCCGGGCGCAGGTTGGCGTAGAGGTCCATTTCCTTGCGCAGGCGCAGGAGGCCGCGCTCGGGCTTCACGGCGAAGGGCAGGCTGTCGTATTGCGGGCCGCCCACGGCACCCAGCAGCACCGCATCCACCTCTTGCGCCTTGGCCATCGTCGCATCGGCCAGCGGCGTGCCGTGCTTGTCATAGGCGCAGCCGCCCACCAGATCCTCGCTGACGTCGAAGGCAAGCCCGCGCTTGTCGCCGTACCAGGCGATGATCTTCTTCACTTCGCCCATGACTTCGGGGCCGATGCCGTCGCCGGCCAGGATCAGGATGGAGGGGTTCGCCACGGGGGACTCCTGTCAAAACGGATGCGCAAGCGGCCTAGCCTGCCTCTGCCGCGCGGTCAAGCGCGCGCCGGTTTTCGTGTCTTTTCCGGTCGCGACTCCGTGCTACTCTGCGGCCTGAACCCTTTTCAGCAGGTCCTTTCCATGCGCTTTCCCCTTGTCCTCGCCCTGTGCCTGGCGGCCAGTGCCGCCCAAGCCGACGGGGGTGTCACCGTGCCCCTGCCGACCCTGCCGCCGATGACGCAGGGCGAACAGGAGCATCTGCTCATGCAGCTGGTCGTGGCCAATGTCGTGCAGAGCAATTGTCCGGGGCCCGAACAGAGCATGGCCGAATGGGCGCTGCTGACCGGAACCGCCGATCTGATCGCGGAGAGCCTGGGGCTCGACGCCGGCGCCTATGACGACCGGTTCTATCACCCGGCTTTCAGCATGCTGGACAAGCCCGACACCTGCGCGCGGGAAATGCCGCGCGTGCAGCCCCTGATCCGGCGGCTGATCGCCTGGGGCGGGTCGCTGGAAGCCACGCCGATCGAATAGCGCTCAGCCCTTCAGATCCATCGCCGGGACCAGCGCTTCGGCCAAGAGGTCCCAGACCCGGCGGATGCGCGGCGTGCGGCGGATGGCCTCGTGCGCGGTCAGCCAGACGGGCAGGGTCGGCAGGGCGACGCCCAGGTCGATCTCGACCAGATCGGGATCGCGATGGCCCAGGCTGCGCTGGATGAAGCCGATCCCGGCCCCCGCGCGGATCAGCTGCCAGCTGGTCGCCACATCGTCGCAGCGCAGGGCGAACCAGTCCCGGGTCGCGGGCAGGCCCAGCGCCTGCATCCCTTCCAGCAATTGCGTCTCGCGGTCCTGGCCGATCAGGTCGTGCCCGATGGCCTCGGCCACGCCGCGGGGCAGGCCGCGCCGCTGGATATACTCGCGCGAGGCAAAGGCGCCGATGGCCGTGTCGCCCAGATGCCGCGTCACCAGATCCTGCTGCGTGGGGCGGTACATGCGGATGGCGATATCGGCCTCGCGGTAGAGCAGGTTCGACGACCGGTCCGAGGGGACGAGTTCCAGCGCGATGCGGGGCTCGGCGCGGCGAATGCTGGTCAGGATGCGGGGCAGGTGGAAAACCGAAACGGCGACCGAGGCGGTCAGGCGCACGGTGCCTTCCAGCCGCTCCTCGCGCGCGGCGGTGGCGAGGGCCATGGCAAGCGCCGCCTCTCGCATCGCCCGGGCCGGGGCCAGCAGCGCGCTGCCCGTTTCGGTCAGGGCCAGACCCCGCGGCTGGCGGTGGAAGAGGTCGGCGCCGAGCTGCCCCTCCATGGCCCGGATCTGGCGGCCCAGCGTCGGCTGGCTGCGACCTAGCTGGCGGGCAGCAGCCGACAGGCTGCCGGTCTCGGCCACGGCAAGGAAGGCCTGAACCAGCGACCAATCGAGGGAATGCAGTGTATCCATTCATTCATGAATACAGGATATGCATATCCATGCAATTTCATTGAGGGCTGCGCGGGTGCATATCGGCAGGGACAACGGAGGTATCCCATGACCCAGACCGCCCTGATCCTCGGCGCCCGTGGCAAGATCGGCCGCCATTTCACCAAGGCCTTCCGCGATGCCGGCTGGCAGACGAAAGCCTTCACCCGCGGCACCGACATGGCCGCCGCGGCGCAGGGCTGCGACGTGATCGTGAACGGGCTGAACCCGCCAAATTACCACGCTTGGGACCGGCTTTTGCCCGCCATCACCACCGAGGTTCTAGCCGCTGCCAAGGCTTCGGGCGCGACGATCCTGTTTCCTGGCAACGTCTATGTCTTCGGCACCCAGCCCGGCCCCTGGGACGAGACGATGCCACACCGCCCGGTGGCCCGTAAGGGCAGGATCCGGGCCGAGGTTGAGGCGCGCTACAAGGCGGCCGCGGCGGAGGGGGTGCAGACCATCATCCTGCGCGCGGGCGATTTCATTGACCCCGACAGCGCGGAATCGCTGATCGACATCGCCTCGCTGCGCCGATTCGACAAAGGTGTCGTCACTGCGATGGGCGATCCCGACGCGGACCACGCCTATGCCTATCTGCCGGATATGGCCCGCGCCGGGGTCCAACTGGCGGCGATCCGCGCCGAATTGCCCGCCTTCTGCGACGTGCCCTTCCCGGGGCATACCTTCACGACCCGGGGCTTGATGCAGGCGCTGGAGGCGCTGACCGGGCGCAGCCTCCGGCTGGGTCACTTCCCCTGGTGGGCGATCCGCCTGGCCTCGCCCGTCTGGGAACTGGGGCGCGAGCTGGGCGAGATGCGCTATCTCTACGACACGCCGCACAGCCTGTCCGGCGCGCGGCTGCAGGCGCTGCTGCCGGGTTTCCGCGAAACCCCGCTGAGCGAGGTTCTGCGCGCGGTGCTGGCGCGGCGGCAGGGTTTCGCGGCCGCGGCGTGACTTGCGGCGTCCGCTGCGCTAGTCTTGAGGACCGGAGCCATCGACACAGGAGAGACTGATGTCCAAGCATCCCCTCGACCATGATCGCGGTGCCTCGAAAGGGCGGCTGGAACGGTTCACCGCCGCCGCCAAGGCCGACATGCCCAGCAAGGCGACGATGGCGCTGCAACAGCGCCCCCGGACGCAAGGTGACGGCAAGCTGAAAGCCTTCTCCAGGATCGAGAAGACCGGCAGCGGGGCCTAAAGGTCGCTGCCCCAGTCGGCCGCCTGCATCTCGCGCAGGCGGCTGGCCGTGCGTTCGAACTCGAAGGCGCCCGCGCCCTCGGCATAAAGCCGCTCGGGTTCGTCTGCAGCGCTGGCGATGAGCCGTACCTTCGCCTCGTAGAGCGCGTCGATCAGCGTGACGAAGCGCTTGGCCTCGTTGTAATTGGACGCCGAGAGCATCGGAATGTCCTCGAGGATCAGCACCCGCACCTTTTCCGCCAGCGTCAGGTAATCCGCCGGCCCCAGCGGCCGCCCGCAGAGGTCCCAGAACGAGGCCCGGGCGACCCCGTTGTGGTGGCGCGGCACCTCGACCTGGCGGCCCTGCACGGTCAGGACCAGCGGTGCGCCGCGGTCATGGCCTGTCAGTTCGTCCCAGAGCGTGTCGATGGCAGCCCTCGCCGCCGCGCTGGCGGGGGTGAAATAGACCTGCTGCCCGGTCAGCCGGTGCTGGCGGTAATCTGTCTCGCTGATCATCTCGACCACATCCATCCTGTCGCGGATCAGGTCGATGAAGGGTAGGAACAACGCCCGGTTCAGCCCGTTCTTGTACAGATCCTCGGGCACCCGGTTCGAGGTGGTGACGATCACCACCCCTGCCTCCATCAGCATCTGGAACAGGCGGCCCACGATCATCGCATCGGTGATGTCGGTGATCTGCATCTCGTCGAAGGCCAGCAGCCGCAGATCCTCGGCCACTTTCTTCGCCACCGGGGCCAGCGCGTCATCGACGCCGGTCTTGCGGGCCTCGTGCATGCCGTGGTGGATTTCCTGCATGAAGGCGTGGAAATGCACCCGGCGCTTGGCCTCGATGGCCACGGATTTCTCGAACAGATCCATGATCATCGACTTGCCGCGCCCGACCCCGCCCCAGAGATAGAGGCCCTTGTACCCCTCGGGCGCCTTCCTGAAGAAGCCGCCCAGCAGGCCCTTCTTGACCGGCTGCTCCAGAAAGGCGCGGCGTTCCTCCAGCGCGGGCAGCACGGCGCGCTGGGCGGCATCGGGATGCAGCTCGCCCGCCTCCACCTTGGCGTCATAGATCTCGGTCAGGGTCCGTCGGCCGTTCTGTGTCATGCGGCTGACTTAGCGCGCCGTTGCGGCCAATGCCAGCATGCGCCGGTATACAGCGCGAAATCCCCGGCGGGCGGGCCTGCCATTTCCCGCCGGCCCCGCCGTCACGGGGGCGGAACCCCGCTTCTGCCCTTGCCTCACCCGGTGCGCATTCGGTAACGGTGGGCCGTGTGAAGCAAGGGAGATTGAGATGGCCGACGATCCGCGCACGCTGGTGTCCACCGAGTGGCTGGCCGCGCATCTGAACGATCCCGATCTGCGGCTTCTGGACGCTTCATGGCATTTCCCCGACTCGGGCCGCAATGCCCGCGCGGAATACGAGGCCGAGCATATCCCCGGCGCCCGCTTCTTCGATATCGACGAGATCAGCGACCAGCGCTCGGCGCTGCCGCATATGGCGCCCCCGCCCGAGAAATTCATCAGCCGGATGCGAGCAATGGGCGTGGGCGACGGCCATCAGGTCGTGGTCTATGACAGCAAGGGCATCTGGTCGGCGCCCCGCGTCTGGTGGACCTTCCGCCTGATGGGCAAGACCGATGTCGCGGTTCTGGACGGCGGCCTGCCCAAGTGGAAGGCCGAGGGCCGCCCGATGGAGGACATGCCGCCCGTGGTCCGCGACCGCCACATCACCGTCCAGCGCCAGGCGCATCTGGTGAAGGACGTGAGCCAGGTCGCCTCGGCCTCGAAACTGGGCGATTGGCAAATCGCCGACGCGCGCTCGGCCGAGCGTTTCCGGGGCGAGGCCGCCGAACCCCGGCCGGGCCTGCGCGCGGGCCATATTCCGGGCGCCAAGAGCGTGCCGTTCCTGACGCTGCTGAACCCCGACAACACCATGAAGGACGAGGTCGGGCTGCGGGCTGCCTTCGAGGCTGCGGGCATCGACGTGAGCCGCCCGGTGATCACCTCCTGCGGGTCGGGTGTCACGGCGGCGGTGCTGTCGCTGGCGCTGGAAATCCTCGGCAACCGGCAGCATGCGCTCTATGACGGGTCCTGGTCGGAATGGGGCATGTATCCCGATCTGAAGGTCGAGAAGGGCTGAAATGACGCTCTACAAGGCGGGTCAGTCGATCGACTACCGCGTCACCTGGCTGGAAATGAGCAAGCGGCCCTCCTTCGGCTGGCCGCCGCTGCCCTTGGGGCGCGAGGCGATGCTGGTCCGCGCCGATGCGCCGCCCGCCTGGTGGTTCCTGTCGCTCTATGATGCCGTCGGGCGCGATTATGCCTGGACTGACCAGCACGCCCGCCCCCGGGCCGAGGTCGAAGCCTGGATCCAGCACCCCGAAGTCGCGCTTTACACGCTGATGGCGCGCGGCTGGCCGCAGGGCTTCTTCCTGCTCGACGGGTCCGAGGTCGGGATCTGCGACCTCGCCTATTTCGGGCTGGTGCCGCAGGCGGTGGGGACGGGCCTGGGCAGCTGGCTGCTGAAGACCGCGGTGCTGACCGCCTGGGACCGGCCCGAGACGCGGAAAGTCACCGTCAATACCTGCACGCTGGACCATCCCCGCGCCCTGCAGCAATACCAGCGCACCGGCTTTTCGCCCGTGCGGACCGAGGTGAAATCGCGCAAGCTGGTGCAGGATTTCACCGCCACGCAACCCCTGACCTGAGGATCCCGCCATGTTCCAGACGCTCACCCCCCCGCCGGGCGACCCGATCCTCAAGGTGATGACCCTCTACCGCGAGGATCCGCGCAAAGCCAAGGTCGACCTCGGCCTTGGCGTCTACAAGGATGCGCAGGGCAACACGCCGGTGATGCGCGCGGTCAAGGCCGCCGAACGCCGCCTGGTCGAGACGCAGGAGACGAAGACCTATACCACGCTCTCGGGAGATCCCGCCTTCCGCGCGGCGATGGCGGGGCTGGTGCTGGGCGACAGCGTGCCCGCTGCGCGCCTGGCGGGCAGCGCCGCGACCGGTGGCACGGCGGCGGTGCGGCTGGGGCTCGACCTGGTGGCCAAGGCGCATCCGCATGCCACGATCTGGATCTCGCAACCGACCTGGCCCAACCATTTCGCCCTGACCAAGGCCGCGGGCCTCGCCTTCAAGACCTACCGCTATTACGATTCCGAGAATGGCGTGGTAGACCGGGCCGGGATGTGGGCCGATCTGGCCGGGGCGCAGGCGGGCGATGTGGTGCTGGTGCATGGCTGCTGCCACAACCCCACCGGCGCGGATCTGAACGCCGAGGATTGGGCGCGGCTCGCCGATTTCTGCGCCGAGACGGGCGTGCTGCCCTTCATCGACATCGCCTATCAGGGCTTCGGCGACGGGCTCGATGCCGATGCGGCGGGGCTGAGGCATCTGGCGACGCGGGTCGAGCGGATGATCGTCGCCGCCTCGACCTCGAAGAACTTCGGGCTCTACCGCGAGCGGACCGGCTGCTGCCTGGTCATCGCGCCGGAGGGCGAACGCGCCACGGTGCAGGGCAATCTGGAGGTGCTGAACCGGCAGGCGATCAGCTTTCCGCCCGACCATGGCGCGCGGGTGGTGACGATGATCCTTGAGGATCCGGCGCTGCGCGCCGATTGGGAAGCGGAGCTGACCGAGATGCGCGACCGCATGAACCAGCTGCGGCGCCTGTTGGCCGAGGCCCTGCGCGACGCCAGCGGCTCGGACCGCTTCGGCTTTCTGGCCGATCAGCGCGGCATGTTCTCGCTTCTGGGCGGCGACGATGCGCAGATCGAGCGGCTGCGCGAGGAATACGGCGTCTATATCGTCGGCGGCGGGCGGCTGAACATGGCGGGCCTGACCGAGGAGAGCATCCCGATGGTCGCGAAGGGCATCGCCGCAATCCTCTGACGGCGCCTCGGGGGGGCGGCGAAGCAGGGGGGCCTTCTGCCCCCCTCGGCCTGCGGCCTCCCCCCCGAGGATATTTGCAGCGCAAAGAAGGACAATTTGAATCAAATTGTTCGCGCTCTCCTGCAGCCATCATCTTGCTGAAAATACTCTCTTCCGGGGCAACGGTGCCTCAGGCGAGCGCGGCGAAACGGGCGATGGCCTCGGCCACGGCGACCGGATCCTCCAGGTTCGGGGCATGGCCGCAGCCCGGCAACACCGTGACCGAGCCCCGTTTCGCCGCCCCGGCGATCCAGGCGCCGGTTTCGGGCGCATAGACCCGGCTCTCGGCGCCATGGATCGCCAGAAGCGGCAGGTCCAGCGCCGGGAACGCTGCGCGCAGATCCACCGCGACCAGCGATTCCCAGAAGCGGGCCATGGCTTCCGGCTCCTGCGCGCGGATGCCCTCCTCGATCCTGGGCGGGGCGCTGTCCGGGCGGGCGAACATGCCCTGGGCGATGGCCCGCGCCGCCCCGGGCCAGTCGGCGCGGAAGCGGGCGGCGCTGCGGGCGGCTTTCTCGGCGCTCTGGCCGCGCATCGGGAAGGCCCAGCCCGGTGCGGGCAGGGGGCAGGGCGACATGTCGAGCGAGACCATGCGCGCGATGCCGGTCCCGCCCCCGGCCAGGTAGCGCCAGCCGATCAGCGCGCCCAGCGACCAGCCGACCAGCGTGGCGTTCCTGATTCCCTGCTCAGCGATCAGGTCGCCCAGCAGCGCCACGCCCCCCTCGACCGAGGGCGCGTAGCCCGTCGTTCCCCCATGCGCAGGCAGGTCTGGCGCGTAGCTGCGCGCGCAGAGGCGCTCTGCGACGGCTGCCCAGATCCCGCCGGTCATGGTCCAGCCGTGCAGCAGGATCACCGGCGGCGCGCCTTCGGGACCCTGGATCCTCACGCGGCTCTGGCGCGTCACCGGGTTCCCCGCAGGCGGCCGACGATCCCGGTGGGGAAGAAATAGACCGACAGGATGAAGAGGACGCCCAGCCACAGAAGCCAGCGATCCGGGCTGAGGAGGTCCGGGACCAGCGGCAGGGCCGAGGTCGCCTCGGACACGCCGCCCATCAATTCCTTGAGGTAGTTCTGGGCCAGCACGAAGATCGCCGTGCCGACTACCGCGCCATACATGGTCCCCATGCCGCCGATCACCACGATGAGCAGGATGTCCATCATGATCTCCATTCCCAGGGTGGTGGCGGGGCCGACGTAGCGCAGCCAGATCGCGAACAGCGACCCCGCCAGCGCCGCGATCATCGCGCTCAGGCAGGTGGCGAGCGCCCGGTAGAGGACGACGCGGTAGCCGATCGCCTCGGCCCGGAAGGCATTCTCGCGGATCGCCAGCAGGACGCGGCCGAAGGGCGAATTGACGATCCTGAGCATCAGCAGGAACAGCCCCAGGCAGCAGAAGAACACCAGGTAATAGTTCAGGATCTTGCCGTTGATGCCGGTGCCCATCACCTCGCCCAGCCGGAAGGCCGGGGTCAGTTCGCGCGGGATGCGGATGTTCATCCCGTCCTCGCCGCCGGTGATCGTGGACAGCTGGCTGACCAGCACCGCCACGGCCGAGGCGATGGCCAGCGTGATCATGGCGAAGAAGATCGCCCTGACGCGCAGCGACAGAAGGGCGATCAGCAGCGCCACTACCCCGGCTGTCGCCATGCCGGCCAGCGCGCCCAGCGCCAGCGACGGATAGGAGGTGCCCATCCGCGCCGTGGCGATGGCGACGCCATAGGCGCCCATGCCGAAGAACATGGTATGGGCGAAGCTGACGATGCCGCCATAGCCCAGAAGCAGATCGTAGCTGGCGACCAGCACAATGAAGATGCAGATGCGGGCGGCGGTTTCCAAGGATCGTGAGCCGGGGAACAGGAAGGGGGCAAAGGCCAGCGCCAGCAGGATCAGCGCCAGCAGCACCGCCAGCACGGCGCTTTTCGGGGAATCGCCGGAAAGAATGCGCATCATCGTCACTTCGCCTTCACCACGGGGACCATGCCCATGGGCCGCCACATCAGGATCGCCACCATCAGGGCGATGTTGGAAATCAGCGCCAGTTTCGGCTCCATGAAGGCGGCGTAGTTCTGCACCAGACCCACGGTCAGCGCGCCGATGAAGCACCCTTCGACCGAGCCCAGGCCGCCGATGATCACCACGATGAACACCAGGATCATGATCTCGTTGCCCATATGGGCGGTGATCACCTCCTGATAGAGCGCCCACATCACGCCGCCGAGGCCGGCCAGCGCCGACCCGGCGATGAACACGCCGACGAAGACGCGGGTGATGTTGTAGCCGAGCGCCTGCACCATCTCGGGATTCTCGACCCCGGCGCGAACGATGAGGCCCAGCTTGGTGCGCCGCAGCACCAGCCTGAGCCCGAGGAAGACGATCAGCCCCACGGCGACCGCGACCAGCCGGTATTTCTCCAGCGCGGCGCCGGCGAAGGTGATGGCGCCTTTCAGCGTCTCGGGCCGGGCGATGACGATCTCATGCCCGCCCCAGATCACATAGATCAGCTGTTCGGCGACAATGAGCCCGCCCATGGTGACCAGGATCTGTTTCAGATGGCTGCCATAGACCGGGCGCACGATGACCCGCTCGAAGGCCCAGCCCATGCCGCCGGTGACGATCATCGCCGCCAGCACCGCGCCGGCGATGGCCAGCAGGTTCAGCAGCAGCGAGGGCGCGCCGGTCATCTGGCCCAGGGCCAGCAGCACGGTGGTGCCCACAAAGGCCCCGAACGAGATGAAGGCGCCATGGCCGAAGTTGATGACATCCATCAGGCCGAAGACCAGCGTCATGCCCGAGGCGATGACGAAGATCATCATCCCCATGGCGAGGCCCGAGACGGTCAGCGTCAGCCAGGACGAGGACGAGGGAATGATCAGGTAGCCGACGACGATCAGCACCGGCACCAGCAGCACCGGCAGCCAGGGCCGCAGACGCTCGGCCAGCGGCAGCTTGGTCATCGTAGGGGTATGGGTGGGGGCGGAATCGGTCATGCGGTTTCCATCTTCAGGCCCATCAGGCGTTCCTGCAGGCCGGTGTCCGAGGCCAGCTCCTTCATGCTGCCGGTCCAGATGATCTTTCCGTCATCCATGACCGCGACATGATCGCCCAGCGCCTTGGCCAGCGAGAAATTCTGCTCGACCATAAGGATCGAGGCGCCGCGGTTCTTCAGATCCTTCAGCGCCTTGGCGAGGGTGGCGACGATGGCGGGGGCCAGCCCCTTGGAGGGTTCGTCGATCAGGTAGAGTTCGCGGTCCTCGACCACGGCACGGGCGACCGAGAGCATCTGCTTCTGCCCGCCCGACAGCGTGCCCGCGGCGGATTTCCAGAAGGTGCGCAGCGCCGGAAAGGCCTCGAAGATCCAGTCGAGCCGTTCGGGGATCGGCTGGCCGGACAGCGCAGCGAGGCGGATGTTCTCCTCGACCGTGAGGTCGGCGAAGATCCCCATATCCTCGGGCACGAAGCCGATCCCGCGGCGGGCGATCTGTGCCGGGCTGAGGCCGTTGATATGCGCGCCGTCGAGCAGGATCTCACCCTGATGCGGCTTCCAAAGGCCCATGATGGTGCGCAGGGTGGTGGTCTTGCCCGCGCCGTTGCGGCCCAGAAGCATGGTGACGGCGCCGCGCGGCACGTCGAAATCGACGCCGTGCAGGATGTGGTATTGGGCAATGTCGGTCTTGACGCCCTTCAGTTGCAGAATGGGGTCAGACATCCGTGAGTTCCTTGCCCAGATAGGCCTCCTGCACCACGGCCGAGGCCATGACCTCGGCCGGTTGGCCGTCAGCGACCAGCGCGCCGTTGTGCAGGACGATGATGCGGTCGGCGAGCGAGCGGATCACGTCCATCTTGTGTTCCACCAGCAGGACGGTGGCTTGCGGGTCGGCCTTGATCCCAGCGATCAGGTCCAGGATCACCGGCGCCTCCTCGACCGACATGCCGGCGGTGGGTTCGTCGAACATGAAGACCCGGGGCTTCAGGGCGATCATCGCCGCGACCTCCAGCTTGCGCTGGTCGCCGTGCGACAGGGCGCTGACCACCTGGTCGCGCAGCGCCGTCAGGCGCACGCGGTCCAGCACCGCCTTGGCTTCCTCGATCAGGTCGCGATGGCCCATCGCCATGGTCCAGAGGTTGAAGCCCCGCCGCTCGCGCGCCTGGATCACCAGACGGACATTTTCCAGGACGGTAAGTCGGGGGAAGAGGTTGGTCAGCTGAAAGGCCCGGCCGAGCCCGGCCTCGGTCCGGGCCGAGGGCGAAAGCCCGGTGATGTCGCGGCCCATCAGCTCGACCCGGCCCGAGGTGGCGCGGATCTGGCCCGAGATCAGGTTGAAATAGGTGGTCTTGCCGGCGCCGTTGGGGCCGACGATGGCGGTCAGCTCGCCGGGGGTGAAGGCGCAGCTCACGCGGTCCACGGCGACATGGCCGCCGAAGCGCACGGTCAGATCCTGGGTGACGAGAGAAGGCTGGGGCATGGCAGGCCTTTTCGAGGGGAGGATGGCGCGTGCGGCAAGGTTCGGGGGGCCAGCCCCCCGAGCCCCCCGGGATATTTGAAGCGCAAAGATGAAGGGGCGCGGCGGACGCGCCCCCGGCCGATCACTGGTTGCGGATCGGGATGTCCATCATGTCGGGCGTGATCTCGCGCACCAGTTCCGGCACGGCCCATTCGACGCCGTCATGCAGGGCGATGCGGAAGTGGTACATGGATTGCATCGCCTGGTGGTCCTCGGCGCGGAACCACATTTCGCCCTTCGGCGTCTCGAAGTGCATGCCTTCCATGGCGGTGATCAGCTCCTCGGCATCGGCCGAGCCGCCGGTGGCGCGCAGCGCCTCGACAATGGCGATCCCGGCCGCCATGCCGCCCGCGGTGAAGAAGTCGGGCGGGGTGCCGTAGCGTTCCATGTGCTGTTCGACGAACCACTGGTTCACCGGATTCTGCGGGATCTCGTAGTAGTAGTACGTCGCGCCTTCCATGCCGGGGAAGTCGCGATAGCCGACCATCGCGGGCAGGATATTGCCGCCGGTGGCCATCTGGATGCCGAACCGGCCCGGATCCATCGCTTGGATGCGGCCCATCGGGTTGCCGCCGCCGGCCCAGATCACGAACAGGCGGCGGTCGCCTTCGTGTTCCTGCAGGGCGTTGAAGATCCGCTCGGCGGCGGCGGTGAAATCGGTGGTGTCGGTGGGCACATATTCCTCGTGCACCAGCTGCGCGGGGGTTCCCGCCAGCGCCTCGCGGAAGGCGGCGATACCGTCACGGCCAAAGGCGTAATCCTGCGCCAGCGTGGCGATCACCACGCCCTCCTGCCCCAGCGCGATGGCGTTCGAGATGGCGTCCTGGCTGGAGTTGCGCCCGGTGCGGAAGATGTAGCGGTTCCAGTCGGCGCCGGTGATCGAATCGGCCACCGCAGGCTCGACCAGCAGGATGCGTTCGTATTCCTCGGCCACTGGCAGCATGGCCAACGCCACGCCCGACGAGGTGGGGCCGACGGCGATATCGGCGCCGTCGTCGCCGAAAGCCTGCGCCAGCAGCGCGCGGCCCAGATCGGGGCGCAGCTGGCTGTCATATTCGGTGACAACGAGGTCGTTACCTTCCACCTGCATCGTGCCTTCGGTGGCGTATTCGAGGCCCATCATCAGGCCGATCTGGCTTTGCGCGGCATAGGCTTCCAGCGCGCCGGTCATGTCGTGGATATGGGCGATGCGGATTTCGTCGGCCATGGCGGGGGCGGTGGCCAAGGCAACGAAGGCCGCGCTCAACAGCAGTCTCATGAATTCCTCCCTGTTCGCAAACATGAACAATGATTCATGTTTCACTTAGGGATGCCGGGCGAATCCCTTTCTGTCAAGGAAACTTTGGCCGGTTCGGTTGAACTCGGGCACCAAGGGGTTAGATTGGGCGCGAACTACACCGGAGTCACCGCCATGGATCGCCCTCTCGAAACCGTCGCCCTCAACGCCACGATTCGGGATGCCCTCCATGCCTGCCCTGACCTCCGTCACCCTTGCCGCGCTCGGCTTCACCACGCCTGACGGCGCGCCGCTTTTCACCGATCTGTCGCTGTCCTTCGGCCCCGGGCGCACCGGGTTGGTCGGCCGCAACGGCACCGGCAAGACCAGTCTTCTGCGTCTCATCGCCGGAGAGTTGACGCCTGCCTCGGGGCAGGTGCTTTGCCATGGCCGGGTGGCGATGCTGCGGCAGGTCCATGCCGGGAACCAGACGCTGGCCGACCTGTTCGGCCTCAGCGCGGCACTTGCGCTGCTGGACCGGGCCGAGGCCGGCGACGCCAGCGCCGAGGATCTGGCCGAGGCCGACTGGACCCTGCCGGCGCGGCTGGAATCGGCGTTGCTGGCGCTGGGTCTGCCGATGCCGCCCGACACGCCGCTCGCTGCCCTGTCCGGCGGGCAGGTGACGCGGGCGGCGCTGGCCGCGGCCCTGTTCGACGCGCCCGATATCCTGCTGCTGGACGAGCCGACCAACAACCTCGATGCCGAGGGACGGGCGGCGGTGCTGTCGGTTCTGGCCGGCTGGGAGCGAGCCGCGATCATCGTCAGCCATGACCGGGAGTTGCTGGAGCGGATGGATGCCATCGTCGAACTGACGACTCTGGGTGCCACCCGCTACGGCGGCGGCTACAGCGCCTATCGCGCGCAGAAGGCGCTGGACCTGCAGGCGGCGGGGCAAGCGCTGGACCATGCCGCCCGTCAGCAGGCCGAGGTCGCGCGCCGCGCCCAGCAGGCGGCCGAGCGCAAGGCCCGCAGCGATGCGGCCGGGCGGCGGGTGCGGGCGCGGGGCGATCAGCCGAAGCTATTGCTCGACGCGCGCAAGGATCGGGCCGAGGGCACCGATGGCTCCGGCGCCCGGCTGCGCGAGGCGCGCGCGGCCGAGGCCGGGGCAGCGCTGGAGGCGGCGCGCGCCCGGGTCGAGATCCTGGAACCGATGCGGATGGACCTGCCGCCAACCGGGCTGCCCAACGACCGGATCGTGCTGCGGCTGGACCGGGTGACCGGCGGGCACGACCCGGCGCATCCGGTAATCCGCGATCTGTCGCTGACCCTGACCGGGCCCGAGCGTCTGGCCATTACCGGGCCGAACGGGTCGGGAAAATCCACGCTGATGGCGCTTATCACCGGGGCACTTTCGCCGCTGGCCGGAACGGTGGCGCGGCCGGTGCCGCTGGCGCTGCTCGATCAATCGGTGAGTCTGCTGGCGCCGGACGAAACGCTGCGCGAGGCCTTTTTGCGCCTCAACCCCGGGGCGGGGGAGAACACGGCGCGCGCGACCCTGGCGCGGTTCCTGTTCCGGGCCGAGGACGCCTTGCAGAAGGCCAGCGCGCTCAGCGGCGGGCAACGGCTGAGGGCCGGGCTGGCCTGCACGCTGGGCGGGCCCCGGCCCCCCGCGCTGCTGTTGCTGGACGAGCCGACGAATCACCTGGACCTCGACGCGACCGAGGCGCTGGAAGCGGCGCTGGCAGGCTATGACGGGGCGCTGGTGGTGGTCAGCCACGACACCCGTTTCCTTGAGGCGCTGGCCCCGACCCGGCGGCTGACGCTGGGCTAGTCTTGGGGTGCAACTGCGCTTCGGCCTTCCATGTGGAGGCCTTCGGCGCTACGCCTGTGACCGGCGGCGGGGGCTGGGGAGGCTGATCGACAAGATCACGGCCGGGCCCGTTTCCCCGGCTTCGGCCGATGCCGCCGCACGACAGGTTGGATGACGACAAGGAACGCCCCCGATGACCGACTACCTCTTCCCGCCCGCGCCGGTGCACAGCCTCAAGGTGCTGGGCCAGAGCGCCGAATACCCGGTGAACCGCATCTTCTGCGTCGGCCGGAACTATGAGGCGCATGCGGCCGAGATGGGCGGCACCGTCGACCGCGAGGCGCCCTGGTATTTCACCAAGACCCCCTCGGGCGCCTTCTGTGCCTCGGGCGCGACGGTGCCCTATCCGCCGGGGACCTCGAATTTCCACTATGAGATGGAGCTGGTGGTGGCCGTGGGCGCGTCGGTATTCAAGGGCGATCTGGCGGCGGGGCAGGCGGCGATCTTCGGCTATGGTTCGGGCCTGGACATGACCCGGCGCGACCGCCAGCAGGACGGCAAGGACAACCGCCGCCCCTGGGATCTGGGCAAGGATGTGGAACAATCGGCGGTGCTGACGGCGCTGACCCCGGCGGCCGCCATCCCCTCGCTGGCCGGGCGGCGCATCCATCTGGCGGTGAACGGCGTGACCCGGCAGGACGCGACGCTCGATGAACTCGTCTGGTCCCCGGCCGAGGTGATCAGCCATCTGTCGCATTACTATCACCTGATGCCCGGCGACATCATCATGACCGGCACGCCCGCGGGCGTGGGTGCCGTGGTGGCGGGCGATGTCATCACCGGCGGTATCGACGGGCTGGAACCCATCGCGCTGACGCTGGGGGAGGCGGAATGATGCGGCTGCATGGCTATTTCCGCTCGTCCTCGAGCTATCGCTGCCGCATCGCGCTGAACCTCAAGGGGCTGGCCTATGAGCAGGTGTCGGTCCATCTGGTCAAGGATGGCGGGCAACAGAAAACCGCGGCCTACAAGGCGCTGAATCCGCAAGGCCTCGTGCCGACGCTGGAGGTGGACGGGCTGGTCCTGACGCAATCGCCCGCCATCCTCGAATGGCTGGAGGAAACGCACCCCGAGCCCGCGCTGCTCCCGACTGGCGCCGCCGACCGCGCCGCCGTCCGGGCCTTCTGCGCCGTCATCGCCTGCGAGATTCACCCGCTGCAGAACCTGCGCACGCTGCAATATCTGGAGGCCGAATTCGGTCAGGGGCAGGAGGGCAAGGAGGCCTGGTGCCAGCGCTGGATCGGCGACGGCCTCGCCGCCTGCGAGGCGCTGCTGGCCCAGCGCCCGGCCAGTACCTTCGCTTTCGGTGAGGGGCCGGGCATGGCCGAGGTCTATCTGATGCCGCAGATCTTCGCCGCGCGGCGCTTCAAGGTCGATCTTTCCGCCATGCCGCGGCTGAGTGCCATCGCCGCGGCCTGCGAGGCGATTCCCGCCTTTGCCGAGGCCCATCCCAGCCGGCAGCCCGACGCCGAATGAGCCTCGCCCGCCGCGCAAAGAGTGACCGACCGGTCAACAAATAATGCTTGCAGGAATCGCCGCCGCGTGGAACCTTGCACTCGCAACAAAGCGGGTGCGAGGGGCGCCCGTCGCGGGGATGCACGACAAACAAAAATATGTTGGCAATATAATGCGACGTGTGCCATCACTTGCAACATAGTGCCAGCATTGTGTCTTTGGGAGGAAAACACATGACCAAACGCAGAACGATCCTGGGTCTGATGGGGGCCGCTGCGGCGGTGGCCCTGACGGCCGGTGCGGCCTCGGCCCAGGAATTCACCCTTCGGATGCACCAGTTCCTGCCGGCGCAGGCCAACGTGCCGCGCGACGTGCTGGACGTCTGGGCCGACAATGTCGAGCGCGATTCGAACGGGCGCATCCGCATCGAGCGTTACGCCTCGATGGCGCTGGGCGGCACGCCGCCCGAGCTGATGGATCAGGTCATGGACGGCGTGGCCGACATCATCTGGACCGTGAACGGCTACACTCCCGGCCGCTTCCCGCGGACCGAAGTCTTCGAACTGCCCTTCATGGTGGCCGATGCTCGCGCGGCCTCGTCGGCGCTGTGGCAGATGTATGAAGAGCACATGCAGGACGATTTCGCCGGCGTGCACATGCTGGCCACCTGGGTCCACGGCCCGGGCATGTTCCACACCAACCGTCCGGTTGCGCATCCCTCGGACCTGCAGGGCATGAAGATCCGCGGCGGCTCGCGCGGGGTGAACGACCTGTTGGCCCTGGTCGGCGCCGAGGCTGTCGGCCTGCCCGTCTCGGGCGTGCCGGAAGCGCTGTCGCGCGGCGTGATCGACGGCACGACGATCCCGTGGGAAGTGACGACCGCCCTGCGCGTCGCGGAACTGGTGCATAACCATACCGAATTCGAAGGCCCGGCGCTGTATGTCCTGACCTTCTCGTTCGCGATGAACCAGGACACCTACGATTCGCTGCCCGAGGACCTGCAACAGGTGATCGACCAGAACTCGGGCCTCGAATTCTCGATCTTCGCGGGCGGCACGCAGGCCGATGCCGATGGTCCGGCCCGTCAGGCTGCGGTCGATGCGGGCAACAACATCGTCACCGTGTCCGAAGCGGATGCCGCCGAATGGCGCACGCTGGTCGAGCCGCTCTATGCCACCTGGGTCGCGGACATGAATGGCCGCGGCATCGACGGGCAGGCCCTGATCGACCAGGCCCAGGCGCTGATGGCCGAATACGAGGCGGCGCATCAATAAGCCGCGCAGGCCACAACATGCCAGGGGGCGCGGTCGCAAGCCGCGCCCCTCTCGCACCATCGACCCGAGACTATCGACCGACCGGGCATCAGGGAGGACAGTATGCCGCATTTTTCCAAGATCGCAGGCCTTGCGGGCGCCGTTGCGCTGACCGCGCTGACCGCGGGGGCCGCCTGGGCGCAGGAGGTCACGCTGCGCCTGCACCAGTTCCTGCCGCCGCAGGCCAACGTGCCGGCGCTGGTGCTGGACGTGTGGGCCGACACCATCGAGCGTGAGTCCGAAGGCCGCATCCGCATCGAGCGTTTCCCGGCCATGGCGCTGGGCGGCACCCCGCCCGAACTGATGGACCAGGTGATCGACGGGATTGCCGACATCGCCTGGACCGTGAACGGCTTCACCCCCGGCCGCTTCCCCCGCACCGAAGTCTTCGAACTGCCGTTCTTCGTGCAAGATGCCCGCGCCGCGTCGGCCGCCTATTGGCAGATGTTCACCGAGCATATGGCCGACACCGATTACCAGGACGTGCATCTTCTGGCGACCTGGGTACATGGCCCGGGCGTGATTCACTCGAACCGGCCGGTCAACACCATCCCCGATATGCAGGGCCTGAAGCTGCGCACGCCCTCGCGGATGGTCGGGCAACTGCTGCAGATCCTCGGCGCCGAGCCGATCGGCCTGCCGGTCACCATGATCCCCGAAAGCCTGTCGCGCGGCGTCATCGACGGCGCGGTGATCCCGTGGGAGGTGACGACCTCGCTGCGTGTGCCGGAGCTGGTCAACAACCACACCGAGTTCGAGAATTCCTATCCCTATACGGTGACCTTCACCCTGGCGATGAACCGCGACGTCTACGAGGGGCTGCCCGACGACCTGCGCGCGATCATCGACCGCAATTCGGGGGCGGACCTCTCGGTCTTTGCCGGTGGCACGCAGGCGGATGCGGACATTCCCGCCCGTCAGCTGGCGGTCGATAACGGCAACAACATCATCACCATCCCCGAGGCCGATGTGGCGGCCTGGCGCGAAGCGGCGCAGCCGGTCTACGACAGCTGGCTGGCCGACATGCAGGCGCAGGGGATCGACGGTCAGGCGCTTCTCGACCAGGCCCGTCAGCTGATGGCGGATTACCAAGCCTCGCACTGACCGCGTGGCAGCGACATGCCCGCCCGCCTGAGCGCGGGCGGGCGGCAACCTGAAGGACCCGAGGGACGGGACACGCATGTTCGCAACGATACACAGGATCTTCTACGGCATCGCCTGGCTGATGGCCGTGATCGGCGGCCTGGTGCTGACCATCTTGGTGCTGATGCTCTGCGTCTCGATCATCGGGCGCGAGGCCTCGGACCTGCTGCATTCCGCCTGGATGCAATCGACCATGCCCGGCCTTGCCCGGCAATTGCTCGATGCGGGCGTGGGGCCGATCTTCGGGGATTATGAGCTGCTGGTCGGCGGGCTGGCCTTTGCCGTCTTCTGCTTCCTCGGCTGGTGCCAGATCACCGCCGGCCATGCGACGGTCGATGTCTTCACCTCGGGGCTCAGCGACCGGACCCGGCGCTGGATGCAGGTGCTGATCGAGGCGCTTTTCGCCGCGGCGCTGGTGCTGATCGCCATCCAGCTCTACGACGGGATGAACACGCTGGCGCGGCGCCGCTCGACGACCTTCCTGCTGCAATATCCGCTGTGGTGGAACTACGCGCTTGCCCTGGTGCCGGCCATCGCCACCGCCGCCATCGCCGTCTACATGGCCCTGGTCCGCCTGGCCGAGGCTGTCACCAACCGTACCCTCATCGCCACCGCCGGAGCAGACCATTGAGCAACCTTGCGATCGGCATCCTGTCCTTTCCCGTCCTCCTCGGTCTGATCTTCGTCCGCGTGCCGATCGGCCTGTCGATGTTCGTCACGGGCTTCGCCGGCTACTGGATCATCGACGGCTCCACCCGCGTGCCGCTGGCCCAGCTGAAGAACGCCGCCTATTCCACCTTTGCCAGTGAATCGCTGGCCGTGGTGCCGATGTTCCTGCTGATGGGCTATTTCGCCACCATCGGCGGCATGTCGAAGGCGCTGTTCAAGGCGGCGGAATCCTTCGTCGGCCATCGCAAGGGCGGGGTCGGCATCGCCGCTGTCGCCTCTTGCGCGGGGTTCGGCGCGATCTGCGGCTCGTCGCTGGCCACCGCCGCCACCATGGGCCGCGTGGCGCTGCCGGAACTGCGGCGGTTCGGTTATGACGGCGGGATCTCGACCGCGCTGCTGGCGGCGGGCGGGACGCTGGGTATCCTGATCCCGCCTTCGGTCGTGCTGGTGATCTACGCGATCCTGGCCGAGCAGAACATCGCCAAGCTGTTCCTCGCCGCCTTCGCGCCCGGCATCCTGGCCGCCATCGGCTACATGATCGTCATCTCGATCTACGTCCGCTTCTACCCCGAACGCGCGGGCACCGCCGAGCGGGTGCCGATGGGCGAACGCTTCAAGCTGCTGTGGCAGGTCTGGCCGGTGATCCTGGTGTTCCTGGCGGTGGTCGGCGGCATCTATGGCGGCGTCTTCACCCCGACCGAGGGCGCGGCGGTGGGCGCGCTGGGCACGGGTCTGATCGCGCTGGCGAACCGGGGGCTGAATTTCAAGACGCTGCTCGAGAGCTTCACCTCGACCGCGCGGTCCTCGGCGATGATCTTTTTCATTGTCTTCGGCGCGGCCTTCTACAACGGCTTTCTCGCCCGCACCCAGGTCCCCAACGCGCTCAGCGACTGGGTGGTCAGCCTGGGCCTGGCCCCGGTCGCGGTGCTGCTGCTGATCCTGGCCATCTATCTGGTGCTGGGCTGCGTCATGGACAGCCTGTCGATGATCCTGCTGACCATCCCGATCTTCTTCCCGATGATGATGGCGCTGGATTTCGGCATGCCCTCCGAACACGTCGCCATCTGGTTCGGGATCCTGGTGCTGATCGTGGTGGAGACCGGGCTCATCACCCCGCCGGTGGGGATGAACCTGTTCATCATCAACGCCATGGACCGGCTGACGCCGATGACCCACACCTACAAGGCGGTGTCGTGGTTCGTCGTGTCCGACCTGATCCGCGTGCTGATTCTGGTGGCCTTCCCGGCGATCACGCTGTTCCTGATCCCCTGATCTGCGAAAACCCCGGTGGCCCAGGCCCCGGGGTTTTCTTGACTCGATATAGTTACGAGATGTAATTAATATTCAGCATAACCTTGGGAGGAGGTTTCCATGCCGGTCGAGCCAGAAGTCGCTCCATTCACACGCCTGCCGCCGCGGTAATCCCATGCTGGATATCGAGATCGACGGCGCCATCGCCACGCTGACCCTGAACCGCCCCGACAAGCGCAACGCCATGTCGGATGGCCTGTTTGCCCAGATCGACGCCTTTTTCCGCGCCCCGCCCGCGTCTGTGAAAGTGGCGATCCTGACCGGGGCGGGGGGCAATTTCTGCTCGGGCCTCGACCTGAGCGAGCACGCAGAGCGGATGGACGCCGAAGCCGTCATGCGCCATTCGCGCGGCTGGCATGCCACGCTGGAGCGGGTGCAATTCGGCGGGCTGCCGGTGGTCTCGGCATTGTCGGGCGCGGTGATCGGCGGCGGGCTGGAGATCGCCACCGCGACGCATGTGCGGGTGGCCGATCCGACCGCCTATTTCCAGCTGCCCGAGGGGCGGCGCGGAATCTTCATCGGCGGCGGCGCCAGCGTCCGCGTCGGCCGGATCATCGGCGCCGACCGGATGACCGAGATGATGCTCACCGGGCGCAAATACGACGCGCAGGAGGGCCGGGCGATGGGGCTTGCCCATTACGTCGTGGACGATGCGCTGGCCAAGGCGCGCGAGCTGGCCGCACAGATCGCCGGCAACGCGCCGCTCAGCAATTACATCATGATCCAGGCGCTGGCCCGGATCGACGACATGGGCCGCGCGGACGGGTTCTTCACCGAAAGCCTCTGTGCCGCGATCACCCAGACCAGCACCGACGCCCGCGAGGGGCTGACCGCCTTCCTGCAAAAGCGCGATCCCCGGTTTCGCGAATGAGCGGCGACAGCATCCTGCGGGTCTTCATGGGCTACGACATGAAGCGCGCCTTTGCCGCGATCCAGACCGATGTGAACGCGGTGCTGGCGCCTTTCGGGCTGCGGATGCTGACCTTTTCCGTGCTTTCGGTGATCCGCGACAATCCCGGCCTGAGGCAGACGCAACTGGCCGAGATCCTGGCCATCGAGCGGCCCAATCTGGTGCTGATCCTCGACGAGCTTGAGGGGCTCGACCTGGTGACGCGGACCCGCGCGCGCGACGACCGGCGGGCCTATGAGTTGAAGGTTACGCTGAAAGGGCGCCGCCTGGCCGAGCGCGCCTTCACCGCCGTGACCGAGCATGACGACCGCATGGCGCGGGGGCTGAGCGCCGAGGAACGCGCAGCCCTGCACCGCGCCCTGCGGCAGATTCAATCGAACGGGAGGAGTTCGGATGACGCACGACAGGTATCGCACCCATAGGGCACAGCGCGAGGATCGGGCCGATGGCGCGATCCTGCTGACCAGCGGCTGGGATCTGGGCCCGGTCGCCCGCCGGACGACCGACTGGCTGGTCGATTGGGCCGCCCGCGTGCCCGATCGGGTGTTCCTGGCCGAACGCTCGGGCGCGGGCTGGCGCGAGGTCACCTATGCCGCCGCGTTGCAGCAGGTGCAGGCCCTCGCCGCGGCCCTCGCCGGGCGCGGCATGGGGGCGGGAACGCCGATCCTGATCATCAGCGGCAACGGGGTGGACCACGCCCTGCTGACTCTGGCCGCGCAATACATCGGCGTGCCGACCGTGCCGGTGGCCGAGCAATACGCGCTGATCCCCGGCGCCCATCCGGTGCTGGAGCGCATCGCCGCGATGATCCGTCCCGCCATGGTCTTCGCCGACGACGCCACCCGCTATGGCGCAGCGCTGGCGCTGCCGGTGTTCGACGGGGTGGAGAAGGTCGTGAGCCAAGGCGCGGGCCCGGGCATGACCGCCTTCGCCACGCTGGAAAACGGTCGCGGCGATGTTAGCGCGCTCAACGCCGCCGTCGGTCCTGACACGGTGGCGAAGTACCTGCTGACCTCGGGCTCGACCTCGCATCCCAAGGGCGTGCTGACCACCCAGCGGATGATGACCACCAACCAGGCGCAGCTGGCCGTCTGCCTGCCCTTCGTGACCGAGAAACCGCCGGTCCTGCTGGACTGGCTGCCCTGGAACCATGTCTTCGGCGGCTCGCACAATTTCAACTTGGTGCTGGCCAATGGCGGCACGCTCTATATCGACAACGGCAAGCCGACGCCCGCGCTGGCCGCGCATACGATCGAGAACCTGCGCATGGTCTCGCCCACCATTGCCTTCAACGTGCCGGTCGGTTTCGCCGTTCTGCGCGATGCGATGAAAGAGGATGCGGCGCTCCGGCGGCAGTACTTCCAGCACCTCGACATGCTGTTCTACGCCGGGGCCTCGCTGCCGCAGGACATCTGGGCCGATCTGGAGGCGATGGCGCATGAGGTGCGGGGCGACATGCCGCTCTTCAACTCGTCCTGGGGTCTGACCGAGACGGCGCCCGCCGCGCTGATCCAGCACGAATTCACCCATCAATCGGGGATCATCGGCGTGCCGCTTCCCGAGGTGACGATCAAGCTTGTTCCGGCCGATGACGAGAACCGCTTCGAGGTGCGGGTGAAGGGCGACACGATCACGCCGGGCTATCTGAACGACCCCGAAAAGACCGCCGAGGCCTTTGACGAGGAAGGCTATTTCATTACCGGCGATGCCATGCGATTCGTCGATCCCCAAGACATGAACAAGGGCATGAAATTTGACGGCCGGCTGGCCGAGGAATTCAAGCTCAACACCGGCACTTGGGTGCGGGCAGCGGGCCTCAGGCTGGAATTGCTGGGCAAGCTGAAGGGGCTGGCGCAGGATATCGTCATCACCGGCGCCGACCGGGCCGAGGTCGGGGTGATGATCGTCCCGACCGAGGTGCTGCGCGCAGGCGCGGTGGACCACGGCGGCGCGCTGGTCGTGACTCAGGCGGCCGAGATCGCCCGGCGGCTGAAACCCGGCCCGAACGAGGGCTCGGCCCATGCCGTCCGCCGGGCGCAGGTGCTGACCGATCCGCCCTCGATCGCCGAGGGCGAGATCACCGCCAAAGGCAACCTCAATTTCCGCAAGCTGCTCATCACCCGCAAACCGCTGCTCGACCGGCTCTATGACGATGCCGATCCGGCGACGATCAAGGTCTGATCCCATGGCCCTCGCCTATATCCCCTACGGGGCGTATTGGTCCTCGCCCTTCGCGCGCTGGCAGGGGGCTTTCGCCCATCTCCATTCGGTGCCATTTGCGGCCCATGTCACCCGCGCGGCGATGGCCGAGCGCGGCCTCGCGGCGGGGGCGCTGGATCACGTGGCCTATGGCTATACGGTGATCCAGCCCAACATCTTCTACGGCGCGCCGTGGTTTTCCGCCCTGATCGGGGCCGAGGGACTGCCGGGCCCCACCGTCAACCAGGCCTGCGCCACAGGCCCGCGGCTGATCGCCACCGCGGCGGGCGAGATGGCGCTGGGCAATGCCAAGGTGGCGCTGGTGGCGGCGGGCGACCGGCTGTCGAACGGCGCGCATGTCTATTACCCGGCGCCGGGCGGCCCGGGCGGCACCGGCGCCAGCGAGAACTGGGTGCTGGACAGTTTCAACCACGACCCCTGGGCGAAGAGCGCCATGGTCGACACGGCCGAGAACGTGGCTCGGCGCGAGGGCATCGGGACCGAGGAACAGCACGAGCTGGTGATCCACCGCTACGCCCAGTACCAGCAGGCGCTGGCCGGGGACCGCGCCTTTCAGCGCCGCTACATGGCCGAGCTGGAGGTGCCGGATGCGGGGTTCCGCAAGACTGTGGCCACGGTGGCGGGCGATCAGGGCATCCGGCCGGTCGATCCCGAGAAGATGGCGCGGCTGAAACCAGTGCGCGAGGGCGGCAGCGTGACCTTCGCCGGGTAGACCCACCCGGCCGATGGCAACGCGGGGATGATCCTTTGCGCCGAGGCCGGGCAGGCGGCCGAGCTGGGGAAGGGGCCGCAGGTCTCGATCCTGGCGGTGACGCAGGCGCGCGAGGAAAAGGGCTTCATGCCCGCCGCGCCGATCAAGGCCACGCAACGGGCGCTGGATCAGCTGGGGCTGGGGATCGGCGCGATCGACGCGATCAAGTCGCACAATCCCTTCGCGGTCAACGACATCGCCTTCGCCCGGGCCTTCGGCATCGACTGGCGGGGGATGAACAACTACGGCTCGTCCCTGATCTGGGGCCATCCGCAGGGGCCGACCGGGCTGCGCGGGGTGATCGAACTGATCGAGGAATTGGAGATGCGCGGCGGCGGGATGGGATTGTTCCAGGGCTGCGCGGCCGGGGATTCGGCGATGGCGGTGGTGGTCCGGGTCGGGTGAGCGCCCGCCGCGTAGGGTGGGATTTCATCCCACCCTGCTCAGCCCCAACGCCTTGAGGAACCCCTCCTCCTCCGCGATCTTCAGCCGCACCGGCAGGGTCAGCACCCGCTTTCGCGCGTCCAAGGGCAGGCGCACCGCGTCCTTCTCGGTCGTCACCAGCTGCGCCTTCGCGGCCTTCGCCTCGGCCTCGAGCCGCATGAAAAGGGGCGCGGTCAGCGGCTGGTGGTCGTCCAGCGCCTGCATCCGCACCACCTCGGCCCCGGTCTGGCGCAGGGTCTCGAAAAACTTGCCGGGCCGGCCGATGCCGGCGAAGGCCAGCACCCGCAGGCCCCGCCAGTGCATTCCGGTCTGCAAAGGCTCCAGAACCCCGGTGAACAGCGGCACCGTCCCCAGCGCCGGGCCCCATTCCGCCCGGAACCGCGCCTGCGCCTCCTCCGATCCGATGGCCAGCACGCAGGTTGCCCGCGCCAGCCCCGCCGCCACCGGCTCGCGCAGCGGCCCTGCCGGGATGCAGCGCCCGTTGCCGAAACCGACCGCGGCATCGACCACCACGACCGAGGCCGTCTTCTCGACCGCGCCGTTCTGGAACCCGTCGTCCATCAGCACCACATCGGCGCCCTTGTCGGCCGCGATCCGCACCCCGGCGGCGCGGTCCTTCGCCACCCAGACATGGCCGAACGCCGCCATCAACAGCGGCTCGTCCCCGACATCGGCCGCGCGGTGCTCGCGTTCGCTGACATAGACCGGCCCCTCCAGCGCGCCGCCATAGCCGCGCGAGACGACCTGCGGCGAGAGGCCCCGCGCCGTCAGCGCCTGCATCAGCGCGATGACCGTGGGCGTCTTGCCGGTGCCGCCCGCATTGAGGTTGCCGACGCAGATCACCGGCACCCCCACCCGCAGTGCCCCGGGCCGCGCCAGTCGCCGGGCCGTCGCGCGGGCATAGAGCCAGCCCAGTGGCGCCAGCAGCCGCGCCTGCCAGCCGGGACGTGCGGGCGGATTCGTCCAGAAGCGCGGTGCCCTCATCGCATCCCCCCGTTCAGCCTGAGCCAGTCGCAGATCGCCTCGGTCACGGCCAAAGTGGCCTCGGACCCGTCGGTCGCCAGCGACCAGGCCCTGAGCGCGGCATCGGCCCCCGCCTCGGGCGAGAGCAGCGCGCTGACCGCGGGGCCGAGGTCCGAGGGGCCGTTGATCTGCCGCCCGCCTCCCTGCACGCGCAGCTGGTCCATGAAGCGCCCCTCGTCGCCCTCGGCATGCGGGCCGAAGACCAGCGCCGAACCCAGCGCCGCCGGGATCACCGGCGAAGGGATCGGCGCCCCCGCGGTCAGCGATCCGCCGAGGAAGGTGACGGGCGCCAGCCGCAGGAAGAGGCCCGGATCGTCGCCCGCATCGGCGACATAGACCTGCGTCGTCTCGTCGATCTCCTCGTCGGCCGACCGGCGGGCGCAGACGAACCCCACCTCGGCGGCGCGGCCGGCCAGCGTGGCGCCCCCGGCGGGGTCGCGGGGCTGGGCGATCATCAGCAGGCGATGGGCCCGGCGCAAGGCGTGGGAATGGGCGAGGAAGGCGGCGTCAGCTTCGGCCTCGGGCAGGTCATGGGCCAGCCAGACCGGGCGCGCGCCGATCGACTGGCGCATCGCGTCCAGTTCCTGGATGTTGCAGCCGGGCACCGGGGCGTGGCGCGCCAGCCGCCCGGTCGCCAGGACCGGCACCGCGTCCCTGACCTGACGGCGCAGCGCGGTGGCGGCGGCTTCGTCCCGGGCGTGGATCTGCTGGAAGCGGGCGAGCTGGCCGCGCGGTTGCACCGGAAACAACCGCCAGCCGCCGCGCGCGCTGGGGGGGGCGGCCTCGATCAGCATCAGCGCGATGTTGCGGGCCCGGGCGCGGTCCATCAGCGCGGCGGGCAGCGCGGCGCCGGCCAGCACCAGCAACCGGGTCGGGAAACGGTCGAAAGCGGCATCGATGGCGCGCAGATCCTCGCCCGGGCCGGGCGCCGCGGCATCGCCGGTGACCGAGGTCGGCGGCGCCTCGGCCCGCTCGGCCAGATGCCCGGCCAGCACCCGCAGCGCCGGGGCCAGCGCCGGGTCGGTGGCGTGCAGCCAGACCCCGCGGGCGGGTGTCGCGGCGGGCATCAGGCGGCCTTTCCGGTCAGGCCCGCCATCAGCGCCGCATGCAGCGCAGGGCCCGCGGCGACCACGCCGGGGTTGCGGGCCTCGGCCCGGTTGAAGCGCAGCGGATGGCCGTGGCGGTCGGTGACGCGGGCGCCCGCCTCGGCGGCGATGAGCGCCGCGCCGGCGATGTCCCAATCCCAGGAATCGCGGATCGTCAGCATGGAATCGAAGCGGCCTTCGCCCACCAGCGACAGCCGCCAGGCCAGCGAGGGCCGGAACTCGCGCTTGACCGGCGGCACGCCCCCCGGCCAATGCACCGGGTCGAGCGCCGGGCGCGCCACCAGCATCGTTGCCCCCTGTGGCCCGGCGGGCTGGGTGGCGGCGATAGGTTTGCCGTTGAGCGTGGCCCCCCCGCCCAGCACCGCGGCATAGGTCAGATTCAGCATCGGCAGATGCACCACCGCCGCCACGGGCCGCCCCCGCTCGGTCACCGCCAGCGCATGAGCGAAGCCCGGCTGGCGGTCGATGAAGGCGCGGGTGCCGTCGATCGGATCGATGACGAAGCAACGCTCGTGGTTCAGCCGGGCCAGGTTGCCCAGCGGGTTGCTCTCCTCGGACAGCCAGCCATAGCCGGGCCGGGCCCTGCCCAGCATCCTGTGCAGATGCTCGTTCACCGCAAGGTCGGCCTCGGTGACCGGGCCTTGTCCGTCGCCCTTGTCCCAGACCTTGGCCTCGCCGTCGAAATAGCGGCGCGCGATGGCGCCGGCCGCCTCGGCGGCCTCGGTCAGCAGATGCAGATCGGCCAGATCGCCGTCACGCGCCGGCAATCGTCAGGCCCTCGACCAGAAGCGACGGCACCTGCGTGGAAAGATGCGCGCGCGCGTCATTGGCCGCCGTCATCCGCATCAGCATGTCGCGCAGATTGCCGGCGATGGTGCATTCGTTGACCGGATAGGCGATTTCGCCGTTCTCGATCCAGAAGCCCGAGGCGCCGCGCGAATAATCCCCGGTCGTCGGGTTGATGGTCGAGCCGATCAGCGAGGTGACCAGAAGCCCCGTCCCCATTCCGGCGATCAGATCGGCGCGGCTGGCCGTCCCCTGGCTGAGCGCCAGGTTCGACAGGCTGGGCGAGGGCGGGGCCGAGGGGCCGCGCGCGGCATTGGCCGTGCTGGCTAGGCCCAGCTTGCGGGCGGTGGCGAGGTCCAGCACCCAGCCTTGCAGCACTCCGTCCTCGACCCAGAGGCGGCGGGTGGTGGCCAGCCCCTCGGCATCGAAAGGCCGGGTGCCGGCGATGCGGCGGCGAAGCGGGTCTTCGGTCAGGGTGAAGCCCCGGGGCAGCACCGGCTGGCCCAGCGCATCGCGCAGCCAACTGGCGCCGCGGCTGATGGCGGTGCCGTTGATGGCCGAGGTCAGATGCCCGATCAGCGACGAGGCCACGCGCTCGTCATAAAGCACCGGAAAGGCGCCAGACGGCGGCTTGCGGCTGCCCTTGCGGGCGGCGGCGCGTTGGCCGGCCTCGGTGCCGATGGCCTCGGGGCTGGGCAGGTCGGCCTGGAAGATGCGGCTTTCGCTGGACCAGTCGCGCTCCATCCCCGTGCCTTCGCCGGTGATGGCGACGCAGGAGGTGTTGCGCGTGGTCCGCTGATAACCGCCCGCGAACCCGTTCGTCGCGGCCAGATGGATCGTGCGGCGCGAATAGCTGGCGCCCGATTGGTCGATCTGGGTGATGCCGGGCACGGCGCGCGCCGCAGCCTCGGCCCGGCGGGCGTCGTCTTCCAGCTGGGCGGGTTCGGGCTCGGCCGAGGGATCGAACAGCTCCAGCCCCTCGCCATCGCGCCGGGCGCTCAGCTGCCCGGGGTCGGCGAGGCCGGCGAAGGGATCCTCGGGCGCCTCGCGGGCCATGGCGACGGCGCGTTCGGCCATCATCGCCAGCGTCTCGGGCTTGGAGTCCGAGGACGACACGCAGGCCTGCCGACGACCGATCAGCACCCGCAGGCCCAGGTCCAGCCCCTCGGCCCGTTCGGCATGTTCCAGCCGCCCCTCGCGCACGTCGATGGACAGCGCCGTGCCTTCGATCACCAGCGCGTCGGCGGCATCGGCCCCGGCCTTCCGGACGGCATCGAGAAGGGCTTGGGCGAGGTCTTGGGTCATGGTGCGGCCTGTCAATCTGGTTCCCGCAGGCTTAGCGCTTGGGCGGGACAAAGGAAACCCGGCTGCGCAGAACAGACCAGCAGTCCGGTCAGGGGCCCGCCTGACCGGGCGGCCCCGCCATGCCGCAGCCCCGGCCTATCCCTGGGCGAAGTCGCACTCGCATTCGCCCGCCACATCGGGGCCGATGCAGGTGACCGGCACCCGGGCAGGCGTGGGAACGCCCGGAATACGCACCTCGACCTCGGACGGGCAGGTGCGGCCGCGCGACTCGATCCAGCATTCCAGGCCCGGCAGCCCCCGGTTCTCGCAGACGAGCACCTCGGAATCCTGCGCGGGAACCTTGAAATAGGGAATCGCCTCGTTCAGCAGCGGCGACAGCGGCCCGCGACGCACCGCTGCTTGGCGGATGCCAGCCCAATGCCGTTCGCTCAGCGTTGCGATGCGCCGCCATTCGGCCTGCGCGGGAAGCGGGGTCAGGAGGGGACAGAGAACAGCAATGACCGCACAGAGGCGGGAAGCAGGGCGCAGCATGAGAAATCCTTTCGTCAAATGCCGAAAGGCTACGCCCACCCCTGCGCCGGGGTCAATCGAATGCATAGGGGCCGCGCCCCTCAGACTCCGGCCCGGGCGATGCGCAGCAGGGCGTCGCAATCGGCATGGGCTTGCAAGTGATCGGCCAGCGCTTCCAGCGCATCCTCGACCCCCTGCGCATAGGACGCATTCCCGGTCGTCGCGCCGAGGCCCTGGAGAAAGGCATGGCGGAACCCGTCCGCGCCGAAAAGGCCGTGCAGGTAGCTGCCCATCACCCGCCCATCGGCGCGGATCGCGCCTTCGGGCTGGCCTGCGACGGTGAAGAGGGGCCGCGCGCGGTCCGGCCCCTCGGTCCGGCCGATGTGGATCTCATAGCCCTGCGCCGCCTCGCCCGAGGCCGCGTGCACCGCCTCGGTCAGCGTCACGCGCTTTTCGGGGGTCATCACCGTGTCCACGTCCAGCAGGCCGAGGCCCGGGACCGAGCCCGGCGCGCCCTCGATCCCGTCAGGGTCGGCGATGCTGCGGCCCAGCATCTGATAGCCGCCGCAGAGGCCGAGGACCTTGGCTCCCCGCCGGAGCGCCGCCTGAAGGTCGATGTCCCAGCCCTGCGCCCGGAAATGGGCGAGGTCGGCGATGGTGGATTTAGAGCCGGGGATCAGGATCAGATCGGCCTCGACCGGCAGGGGCAGGCCGGGGGCGATCACCTCGACGCTGACGCCGGGCTCGGCCATCAGCGGGTCCAGATCGTCGAAATTGGCGATGCGGTTCAACTGCGGCACGACGATGCGGAACCCGGCGCCCGCGCTTTTGCGACGCAGGTCGGCGGCATCCTCGGCCGGCAGGCGGTGGGCATCCGCGAACCACGGCAGGACGCCCAGACCCTGCCAGCCGGTGCGCTCGGCAATCATCCGGTAACCATCGTCGAAGAGCCGGGGATCGCCCCGGAACTTGTTGATGAGGAAGCCCTTGATGAGGGCATTGTCGGCCGCGTCCAGCACCGCCTGCGTGCCGATTATCTGGGCGATCACCCCGCCCCGGTCGATGTCACCCGCCAGCACGACAGGCACCCGCGCCGCCTGCGCGAAGCCCATATTGGCGATGTCGCCCGCGCGCAGATTGACCTCGGCCGGGCTGCCCGCGCCCTCGACGATGACCAGATCGGCCTCGGCCTTCAGCCGGGCGAAACTGTCCAGCACGGCGGGCATGAGCTGCGGTTTCAGCGCCGCATACTCCCGCGCCTTGCAGGTGGCGAAACGCTTGCCCTGCACGATGACCTGCGCCCCGATCTCGGATTCGGGCTTCAGCAGGATCGGATTCATATGGACCGAAGGTGCCACCCCGCAAGCCATGGCCTGCAGCGCCTGGGCGCGGCCGATCTCGGCCCCCTCCGGGGTGACGGCGGCGTTGTTCGACATGTTCTGCGGCTTGAAGGGCCGCACGCGCAGCCCCTGGCGGGCGAAGACCCGCGCGAAGCCCGCCACCAGCAGCGACTTGCCCACATTCGAGCCCGCACCCTGAATCATCACTGTGGCCGTGCTTGTGGCCGTCATCCGCCTCACCCTTAGCTTGGTCCCCGTGTTAGCGCGGGGAAAGGGAGGGGGGCTAGCCCCCCTCTGCGCGTGCCGCGCATTCACCCCCCAGGATATTTCCGGCGCAAAGAAGGGGTCAGGTCAGGGCGAGGGTCAGCGGCGGCAGGTCGGCGCCTGCCATGCGGGTGGTCCAGCTCTGGCCGGGGGCGATGGGCAAGGCGCGGGTCAGCGTGCCGGTCGAGACGATCCAACCCGCAGGCAGACGCTCCGCGCCCCGCTGCGCCACCAAATCGGCCAGCGCGGCCAGCGGGCCGCCGCCCAGGACGTTGCGGGAATGGCCGCGGTCCATGGCCACCCCGTCGCAGAGGAGCGTGACCTCAAGATGGGCGAGCGCGTCGAGGAGCGCTTGTGTCGCGGGAAGGAAGTCGCCGGTGACGAGGGCGCCGTGCAAAGCGCCGGCCGCCACCGTGTCGGGCGCGCGGAAGCGCCAGCCGGGGAAGGGGGATTGGACAATCTCGAACCCGCGCGCGACTTCGGCAACGCAGGCTTTCAGCGCCTCCGGTCCCATGCCGGGCGCGGGCGAGGCGCCGAGCTTCAGCACGATCTCGGGCTCGATCCGCGGTTCGAGGAACGGGGCGAGGCGCAGGGGGCCTTCCTGCCAGGTCGTGTCGAAGACGGGGCCGTGGATCGGGGCGTGGACGTTGTATTCGTCCCAGATCGTGGTGTTGGTGAATCCAGTCTTTACGCCGACCACCCGGGCGCCGCGCCGGAGCCGCGTAGCGGTCAGCAGCGCCTGCGCCTCATAGGCGCGGCGCAGGTCGAAGCCCGGATCCGAGTTGGTGATCGGCGCCATCGGCAGGCCGTGGTCGAGGGCGTGCAGGATCGCGTCGGCCACGGTGATCATCGCGCACCCATCCTGAGCGCCATGTCCAGCATCCGGCAGGAAAATCCCCATTCGTTGTCGTACCAGCCGAAGACCCGGATCAGCCCGGCGCCGCTGACCCGGGTTTCCGGGAGGGCCATGACGATCGATTCGGGCCGCGCGCGCAGGTCCGAGGACACGAGCGGTTTCGCGGTCCAGCCGATGACGCCGCCCGCGCCTTGCAGGACGGCGTTCACCGCTTCGACCCCGGCCCGCTGTTTCGGCACGACGCAGAGATCCACCGCCGAGACGCTGGCCGTGGGCACCCGCACCGCGGCGCATTCGATGATCCCTGCCAGCCCGGGCAGCACCCGGTCCAGCAAGCGCCCGGCGCTGGTGGTCGTCGGCACCATCGACAGAGCGGCCGCGCGGTTGCGCGCGGGGTCCGTGGAGCGCGGCGCATCCACCGTCGGCTGCGAGCCGGTGTAGCAATGGATCGTCGTCATCCAGCCGGCGCTGATGCCGAACGCCTCGTCCAGCACGCGGGCCAGCGGTGCCAGCGCGTTGGTGGTGCAGGACGCGTTGGAAACGACCCGCATCGCCGGGGTGAGCAGCGCGTCATTGGCCCCCAGCACCAGCGTCACATCCGCCGCATCCGAGGGGCCCGAGATCAGCACCCGCGCCGCGCCGGCCCTGAGGCCGGCTTCGGCCACCGCCCGCGACTCGGCCTTGCCGGTGCATTCCATCACCAGATCGACGCCCGACAGGTCCAGCGTGCCGATGTCCGAAACCCGGGTCAGCGGCAGGCCGCGGCCCTGGACAATCAGCGTCCCGCCCTCCAGCGAGACACCCTCCAAGGGTCCGAAAACGCTGTCGTATTCCAGCAGATAGGCGCAGGTCTCGGCGGGCGCGATATCGTTGATCGCGACGATCTCGACCCCCGGCCAGCCGCCCTTGAGCCAGGCCCTGAGCACCGTCCGCCCGATCCGTCCGAAGCCGTTGATCATCACCTGCATGGCATCCTCCAAAGGCTGAGGCCCCCTTGCTAGGCTTCGTTTGATCAAATCTCAACCGGGATTGCGAGGCCCCGGTCCCGCGCCAGCGAAAGCACCCGGGCAGCGACGGCGATATCCTGCAGGCCGATGCCGGTGCCATCGTAAAGGGTGATCTGATCGGCCGACTCGCGCCCCGGGGCATCGCCCGCGAGGACCGCGCCCAGGGGCGTGATCCGCGCCGGGTCCAGCAAGCCCTGCGCCACCGCGTGCTGCGCCTCGCCCAGGGTCGCGGCTTGCGCCACTTCGTCGGTGAAGACCCGGGTACGGGCGACGAGCCGGGGCTCGACCTCCTGCTTGCCGATCGTGTCGGTCCCCATGCAGGCCAGATGCGTGCCCGGCGCGACATGCTCGATGCCCAGCGTCCAGGTTGTCGAGGAGGTCACGGTCACGATCACCTCCGCCTCCCGCAGCCGCTCTGGCGGCACCGCCTCGAAGGGCAGGCCCAACTCGGTCGCCACCGCCGCCAGCCCCGCCAGCCGTGCGGGCGTCCGGTTCCAGCCGATCACCCGCTCGAATGACCGGACCCGGGCCGCGGCGCGCAGCTGGAACGCCGCCTGATGCCCGGCGCCTAGGATCCCCAGCACCCGCGCCTCGGGCCGGGCCAGCGCCTCGATCGACACCGCCGCCGCCGCCGCGGTCCGCAGCGCGGTCAGCAGATTGCCGCCGATCATCGCCTCGGGCCGCCCCGTCTGGGGATCGAAGAGCGTCACCACCGATTGGTGATTGGTGATCCCCCGTGCCGCGTTGCCGGGGAAATAGCCCCCTGCCTTGACTCCCAGCGCGTCCGGGCCGAGCCCCGACTTGAACCCGTACTGCCGCCCGCCGCCCAGGGCCTCGCGCACCACCGGGAAATTCCGCGCCAAGCCTCCGGCCGTCTGCCGGAATACCTCGGCGACAGCATCAAAGGCTTCGTCCGGCCCGATCAGACCGGCAATCAGCCGCTCAGGAACCACCAGCATGCCGAACCCTCATCATCTTGCTGACAATACTCTCAGGGGGTCCGGGGGCAGAATGCCCCCGGCTTCCTCACCAGGCCTTGCCGCGGGCCGAGACGGGCCAGACCGCCTCGACCACCCCGTTGCGCAGGCCGACATACCAATCGTGGAGGTTGCAGGTCGGATCACAATGCCCAGGCACCAGCCGCAGCCGGTCGCCGACCTTCAAGGCGCCCGCAGGATCCTCGACCACCCCATGCTCGTCCGAGCATTTCACATAGCGCACATCGTCGCGGCCGAAGACCACCGGCAGCCCGCTGTCCACCGATTGCGCCTTCAGCCCGGCATCGACCACCGCCCGGTCGGGCTTCACATGACTCATGACCGAGGTCAGCAGGAACAGTGCATTCTCCCATTCGCCGCGGTCGATGCGCCGGCCTTCTTCGTCGAGGATCCGCCCGTAATCGGCATCCATAAAGGCGTAGGAGCCGCATTGCAGCTCGTTATAGACCCCCGAGGCGCTTTCGAAATAATAGCTGCCGGTGCCGCCGCCGCCAACGATGTCGCAATCCAGCCCCTCGGCCCCCAGCGCCTCGACGGCTTCCCGCACCATCGCCACCGCGACATCCAGCTTGGCCTTGCGGTCGGCGTAGCGGTCGAGGTGCTGCATCGCCCCCTGATAGGCCTGGAGCCCGGCAAAGCGCAGCCCCGGCGCCGCCGCGATGGCCTTGGCCAGCGTCACCACCTCGGCCGTTGCGGTGACGCCGCAGCGTCCCGCCCCGCAATCGATCTCGACCAGGCATTCGATCTGCGTCCCGTGGCGCACCGCCGCCGCCGACAGTTCCGCCACATTGGCCAGGTCGTCGACGCAGCAGATCACCCGCGCCCCGAGCCTCGGCATCCGCGCCAACCGGTCCACTTTGGCCGCACCCCGCACCTGGTTCGAGACGAGGATATCCTTCACCCCGGCCCGGGCGAAGACCTCGGCCTCGCTGACCTTCTGGCAGCAGATGCCGCAGGCGCCGCCGATCTCCTCCTGCAGCCGGTAGACATCGACCGACTTGTGCATCTTGCCATGCACCCTCAGACGCATCCCATGCGCAGCGGCATAGGCGCCCATCTTGCGCAGGTTGCGCTCCAGCGCGTCCAGATCCAGCACCAGACAGGGCGTCTGGACCTCCGCCTCCGGCATCCCCGGCCGTGCGGGGACGTCGAACCCCACCTCCAACCCGTCGAAATCACGCATGGTCAGGCTCCTTTTGCCAGGGCAGGCGGTCGAGGTCGACATTGCCGCCGGTGAGAATGATGCCGACCCGCTGCCCGGCGAATAAGGCGGGGTTCCTGAGCACGGCGGCCAGCGGCACCGCGCTCGAGGGTTCGGCGATGATCTTCAGCCGCTTCCAGATCAGCAGCATGGCCGCGACGATCTCGGCCTCGCTGACCGTCAGGATATCGGTGACATGGCGGCTGACGAAATGCCAGGTCAGCTCCTTCAGCGGCACTTTCAGCCCGTCCGCCACCGTGACCGGGGCATCGTCGGCGATGATATGGCCGGCCCGGAAACTGCGCGCGGCATCGTCGGCCTGCTCGGGCTCGGCAGCATAGATCCGGATCCCGGGCGCGGCCTGCGACAGCGCCAGACAGGTGCCCGAGACCATGCCGCCGCCGCCGATCGGCGCGATCACGGCGTCCAGAGCCGGCACCTGTTTGATCAGCTCCAGCGCGCAGGTGCCCTGACCGGCGATGACGCGCGGGTCGTTGTAGGGATGGACGAATTCCGCCCCCGTCTCGGCCAGGACCCCGGCAAAGACCGCCTCGCGCGACGAGGTCGAGGGCTCGCATTCCACCACCCGCGCCCCATAGCCGCGGACCGCATCCTTCTTGGCCTGCGGCGCCGTGTGCGGCATCACCACCGTGCAGGGGATCCCCCGCCGCCCCGCCGCATAGGCCAGACAGGTTCCGTGATTACCCGAGGAATGCGTGGCCACGCCCCGCGCGGCCTGCGCCTCGCTCAGCCCGAAGACCGCGTTCGAGGCGCCGCGCGCCTTGAAGGCCCCGGCTTTCTGCAGATTCTCGCATTTGAAGACCAGCGAGGCCCCCGCCACCTCGTCCAGCAGCCGCGAGGTCAGCACCGGCGTGTTGTGCACATGGGGCGCAATCCGCCCCCGGGCCGCCAGCACATCCGCATAGGTCGGGATCTCCATCCCCAAATCCTTCATCTTTGTTCTCCAAATATCCTCGGGAGGATTTTCAAGGAGGGTGGAAAACCCTCCTTGAAGCAGGGGGTGCGGGGGGCGGCAGCCCCCCGCCTTTCCCGGGGCGTCAGCCCCGATCTCAGGCCGCTGCCGCCAGGGGCAAGGTCCCGCGATAGAATTCCTGCGCCGCCGCCACGCCCGATCCCAGCCGGACCGGCCAGCCCAGATCCGCCATCACCATCTCGGCCGTTGCCAGCCCGGCCAGCATCAGCGGTTCCGACAGCATTCCCAGATGGCCGATGCGGAACGCCTTGCCTGCCAGCGCCCCCAGCCCGGTGCCGAAAGCCATGCCATAGGTCCCGGCGGCGCGGGCGACGAAGGCATTGGCGTCGAACCCCTCGGGCGCCAGCACCGCCGTCACGGTATCCGAAGCCAGCGCGGCTGAGGCCGCGCAGGTCGTCAGCCCCCAGCCAGCGACAGCCCGGCGCGCGCCTTCGGCCAGCCGGTGATGGCGGGCATGGACCTGGGCCAGCCCCTCGGCCTCCAGCATCGCGACCGAGGCGGCGAGGCCTGCGATCAGGCCGACCGGCGGCGTATAGGGATAACCGCCCGCCGCCATGCTGCGGCGCATGTCTCGCAGGTCGAAATAGGTGCGCGGCAGGCGGGCATTCTCCATCGCCGCCAGCGCCTTGTCCGACAGGCCCAGGATCGCCAGCCCGGGCGGCAGCATGAAGCCCTTCTGGCTGCCGGTCACGGCGACATCGACGCCCCAGCCCCCGAAGTCGAAGGGCATCGAGGCGATGGAACTGACGCCATCCACCAGCATCAGCGCCCCGTGCCTGGCCCGGTCCATCGCCCTGCGCAGCCCGGCGATGTCCGACCGCACGCCGGTCGCCGTCTCGTTATGCGTGGCCAGAACCGCCTTGATCCGGCCCTCGGGATCGGCCCGCAGCGCGGCCTCGATCCGCGCCAGCGGTAGGCCCTCGCCCCAGGGGGTGTCCAGCACCTCGACCTCCAACCCGAAGCGCTGGCAGAGGTCGATCCAGCGGGCCGAGAAGACGCCATAACGCGCCGCCAGCACCCGGTCGCCGGGCGACAGCGTGTTGGCGATCGCCGCCTCCCAGCCGCCGGTGCCGGTAGCGGGCAGCAGAAAGACCTCGCCCGCCTCCATTCCCAGGATCCGTTTCACCCCGGCCAGCGCCGGATTCAGCATCCGCGCGAAAGCGGGCGAGCGGTGGTCGAGTGTCGCCACGTCGCAGGCCTTGCGCAGGGCCTCGGGCATGTTGGTGGGGCCGGGGATGAAGACCGGGTTCTGGGCAAAGGCATGCTGGGCGGTCATGGTCGCGCTCCTGGGTTGCTCCCTGATCCTAGGCCGGGGAGCCACCGGCCTCAATTTTTTTGAAATCTTTTTTCATAAATGGCAGAGGGGCGATTTTCTCAACCATCCCAGTCTGCTATCCTTTTTCATCTGTTGAAAGTGATTTTCGGAGAAGCGCATGACCGAGACCCGCCGCGGCCGTCCCAAGGCCTTTCACGACAAGACCGGCCAGAACACGATCCGCGCCCTGGACCGGGCCATGGCGCTGTTGCAGGCGCTGGCCGGGTCGGACGGGATGACGCTGACCGAACTCGCCCAGGCACAGGGCGAATCGCCTGCTACCACCTATCGCGTGCTGACCACGCTGGCGCAGCGGCAGATGGTCGAACTCGATCCAAGGGGCCAGGTCTGGCACGTAGGTGCCGGCACCTTCCGCACCGGCGCGGCCTTCCTCAGGCGCACCAATGTCGTGGAGCGAGCCCGCGCGCCGATGCAGGCGCTGATGCGGGCCACGAACGAGACGGCCAATCTGGGCGTCGAACAGCAGGGTGAGGTCCTGTTCCTGACGCAGGTAGAGACACATCAGGCGATCCGCGCCTTCTTCTCGCCCGGAACGCGCTCGCCCCTTCATGCCTCGGGCATCGGCAAGGCGCTTCTGGCCTGGATGCCAGGGCTGAACCCCGGCCCGCTCACCCGCTTCACCGAGGCCACGATCACCGAACCCGAGGCGCTGGCGCGAAACCTCGCCCTGACCCGCAGCCGGGGCTGGGCCCTGGACAATCAGGAGCGGACCGAGGGGATGCGTTGCGTCGCCGCGCCGATCTTCAACGCCCATGGCGAGCCGGTCGCCGGGGTCTCGATCAGCGGGCCGGTGTTCCGCCTGCCGCCCGATGCGCTGCCGGACCTTGGCGCGCGCGTCAAGGCGGCGGCGGCCGAGATCACCGGGTCCATCGGCGGGGTGATTAAATCCTGAGTGTTAAAATCGGGATTGACTCATCCAAGTGTTTTTGTCAGGAATAGGCTCACCCGACCATGGAGAGTGTTATGTCCCTCTATTCCCAACCGGATTTCACCCGCGCCGAAGCGGTTCCGCAACGCGGCCTGCCCGTGCATTCGGCCCGCGCGCTGACCAAGGGCGGCACGCAGGCGCAGATCGAGCTGGACGGCAAGGTCTATGACCTGCGCATCACCCGCGCGGGCAAGCTGATCCTGACGAAGTGACGCCCTGACGGCTCTGGGGTCGGGCGCTAAAGCCCGACCCAGCGCTGCCCGATCCGGGCCACCAGCACCGCCAGCACGATCCGCGCCAGATGGTGCAACGTGACGTAGACGGCGCTCAGGTGCAGCGACAGCGCGACCAGCGACATCTCGGTCACGCCGCCCGGCGCGAAGGCCAGAACCACCGCCGAGACGGGCTCGCCCACCGGGCCTGAGGCCAGCAGGGCAATGCCCAGCGCGATCCCCAGCATCAGTCCGATATGCGCCAGCGACAGGCGCAGCGCCAGGCCGGCCTCGCCCCGGGTGAAGCCGGTGAGGCGCACGCCCAGCGATGTCCCCATCACCCATTGCGTGACCAGCACCATCCAGCCGGGCGGCACCGCCGCCGTCAGGCCCAGCGCATGGGCGAGCCCGCTCATCAGCAGGGGGCCGGAGAGGACGGCGGCGGGAAAGTTGAGGCGGCTGGCGATGAACCATCCCGAAACGGCGATGAGGGTCAGGACGGCCGCGTCCCAGGCGGTCAGCGCTGCGTGACCGGCCCCCGCCGCAAAGCCCGAGGCCGATCCGACCGCATGCCCTTCAATCAGCGAAAAGGCGATGGGGATCAGCACGATGCACAGGATCAGCCGCAGCAATTGCAGCATGATCAGCATCGGCATGTCGGCCCCGGCCTTTTCCCCCATGTCCAGCGATTCGATGAACCCCCCGGGCATGGCGGCGAAATAGGCGGTCGGACGGGTGAGCCCGCCCAGACGGCCGAACAGCAGATAGCCCAGCGCATGCGCGGTCGGGATGAAGACCAACAGCGCCGCCATGGTCAGCCACCAGTGCCGCGCTTGGCTGGCGAAATCGGGCGGGAAGCTGGCGCCGATGGCGGTGCCGACGATCGGCACCAGCACGTAGCGCCACTTCTGTGGCACGGCCAGCGCATGCCCCCCGATCCTGAGACCCAGCGCCGAGGCCAGCGTCACCGCGGTCATCGAGCCCAGCAGCATGGCCAGGGGCAGGCCCAGCCAGGCCGCCAGCAGCCCGCCCGCACCGCCCAGGGCAAAGGTCGCCAGGATGGTCAGCGGCGGGATGCCGTTGGTGAACCGGGTCAGGGCCGACATGCGCCCGCTGTCACGTCCTGCGTCACATCTGCCCCCCCGCAATCTCGTAGATCTGGCCGTTGAGGCTGGAGGATTGCGGGCCGACCAGCAGGCCGGCCACCGCGGCGACCTCGTCGGCGGTGATCAGGCGCTTGTGGCGGTTGGTATTGACCATCATGTTGCGCGCCTGGTCGGTGTCGATTCCGGCGCGGGCGGCGATGGATTGGGTGTTGCGGGTGATGATATCGGTGTCGGTATAGCCCGGGCAGAGCGCGTTGAAGGTCAGGTCCGAGCCGAGGTAATCCTCGGACAGGCCGCGCATCAGGCCGATCATTCCGTGTTTCGAGGCGGTATAGGCCGGCGCCCCCTTCAGCCCCTTGATCCCGGCGATGGAGGACACGAAAAGCGTGCGCCCCCAGCCCTCGGCCAGCATGCCGGGCAGGCATTCGCGCACCGTGAGATAGGCGCCGTCGAGGTTGATGGCCATCATCTTGCGCCAGAAGGCGAGGTCCATCTTGGCCATCGACTTGCCCTCGGCGATGCCGGCATTGGCGACGCAGATGGTGACCGGGCCGCGCGCCGCGATGGCCTGGGCCGTCCCCGCGACGACGCTGGCCTCATCGGCCACGTCCATGGCCAGCGCATGCAGGCCGGGCGTGGCGGCGGCGGCGTCAGACAGGACATCGGCGCGGCGGCCGGTGATGGTGACCTGCGCGCCCCGGCCCGCCAGCATCTGCGCGATGGCAAGCCCGATCCCCGTGCCCCCGCCGGTGACCAGCGCGTGACGTCCCTGAAGTTGCGTGTCCATGAGCTTCCTCCCTCGGTTGCGCGGAGCCTAGACCGCTTGAAACGAAGAGGAAAGTAATCCCCGCAAGGCAAAGCCGGTTACGCGGGGGCAAACTCGGCGGGCGCTCACTCTTCGCGCTCGGCCAGCAGTGCGTCGAGCCGGGAGATGATGGCGGCAAGCGCGAGAAACACGAGGCCCACCGCAAGCAGTGCGAACCCGGGATTCAGGTTGCGAGATGCGCCAGCATACGTGCGAAGGAATTCGTCAGAGCCGGCGACGCGTATCGCAATGTCACATGCCGCCGAGATGATCGCGAACCACCCCAAAACGTTCAACACGCCCTTCAGCATCCCCCGCCCCCGCTCAAAGCCGCGCGTCCGAGGCCGGATAGGTGCCCAGGATATGCAGCCGCGTGGTGAAATAGCGCAGCTCGTCCAGCGCCAGTTTCACGTTGGCATCGTCCGGGTGCCCCTCGATATCGGCGTAGAACTGGGTCGCGGTGAACGAGCCGTCGACCATATAGCTTTCCAGCTTGGTCATGTTCACGCCATTGGTCGCGAACCCGCCCATCGCCTTGTAGAGCGCCGCGGGGATGTTGCGGACCTGAAACACGAAGGTGGTGATCATGCCATGGCTGCCGCGCCGGGTCAGGTCGGGTTCGGGCGACATGACCAGGAAGCGGGTGGTGTTGTGATGGTTGTCCTCGATATCCGTGGCCAGCACATCAAGCCCGTAGATCTTCGCCGCCATCTCGCTGGCCAGTACGCCCTCATGCGCGACGCGGGTACGGGCCAGATCGGCGGCGGCTCCGGCGCTGTCGGCGGCGGCCTCGGCGGTGATGCCCTTGGCCTTGAGGAAGCTGCGCGCCTGCGGGATCAGCACCAGATGGGCGCGGACGTGGCGGATGTCTTCCAGCTTGGCGCCCGGCAGGCCCATCAGCGCGATGCGGACCCGCACGAAAGCCTCGTCAACGATATGCAGCCCGCTTTCCGGCAGCAGGCGGTGGATGTCGGCCACCCGGCCATAGGTCGAATTCTCGACCGGCAGCATGGCCAGATCGGCGCGGCCTTCCCGGACCGAGTCGATCACCTCCTCGAAGGTGTGGCAGGGCAGCGCCTCGTATCCGGGGCGCGAGGCGGCGCAGGCCTCGTGCGAATAGGCGCCGGGTTCGCCCTGGAATGCGATACGCTTGCTCATCATGCCCTCCGCCCGCAAAAAGCAGGCTGCTCAGTCAATTCGTCGCGGTAACTAGCGCTTGAATTGGCCAAGGGGAAGCGGGTAGAAGGGCGCGACTTCTGCTCAGGCTCGGGATGCGACATGTTCGATACCATGGTTATCACCAAGACGGTGGCAGCGCTCTGCGCGGCGCTCCTGTTCTTCCTTCTTGCGAATTGGGGCGCCTCGGCGATCTATCTGCCCTCCGCTCATGGCGACGACCATGCCCATGCGGTCTATCCGCTGCCGGTCGAAGGCGGTGAGGGCGCGGCTCCGGCCGCGCCGGCCGACCCGGACGCCGGGATCGACGTGTTGGCCCTGTACGAGACTGCCGATTCCGCCGCCGGCGCCGCGCTGTGGCGCAACTGCCAATCCTGCCACAAGCTCGACGGCACCAACGGCACCGGCCCGCATCTGGACGGCGTGGTCGGCCGCGCCATCGACGCGGTGGACGGCTACAATTATTCGGGCGCGCTGCTGGCGCTGGGCGATACCTGGTCGGTCGAGGCCCTGTTCCGCTTCCTGCGCGACCCGCGCGGCACGGCCCCAGGCACCCGCATGAGCTTCCGCGGCCTGTCCAGCCCCGAGGATCGCGTCAACCTGATCCGCTATCTGGAAGATCACCCGGGCTGACCGGCCGATCCTTACGCCTCGAAAAGGGTCGCCGCTTTCGCGCGCGGCCCTTTTGCTGTCCGGCGGTCCGCCAAGACCTCTTGCCGGAAGCGTGCCGCCGCGCTTTCATCGGCTGCCGCCCCTGCGAGACATAGCCATGACGCCCCGCGCCAAAGCCCTGCTGCTCTGCCTGCTCCTTGCCCCGCCGCCCGTCCTTGCCGACAGCGCGCGGGAAACCGGCCAGCCGCCCTCGGCCGCCCATGCGCCGAACCACGAGGCGCCGCCCCCCGCTTTCGATCCCGATGCCGGTGTCGATCTGCTGGCGCTCTATGCCCAGGCCGATCCGGTGGCGGGCGAGGCCTATTTCACCCGCCGCTGCCAAGTCTGCCATTCGCTCGACCCCAACGACAACGGCGTCGGGCCCAGCCTGTTCGACGTGGTCGGCATGCCGGTGAATTTCGTGCAGGGCTATAATTATACCGGCGCGCTGGCCCGGTTGGGTCCGGTCTGGGATGTTGCGGCGTTGAGCCGTTTCCTCGCCCACCCCAGCGAGGCGGCGCCCGGCACGAGCATGGCGTTCTTCGGCACGCAGGAGCGCAGCGACCGGCTGAACGTCATCCGATTCCTCGAAGAGCGCGCGCGCTGAGCCCTCAGGGGCGGAAAACGGCCTTTCCTCACGCAAACGCCACTTGCAACGGGGGGCAGGGGCGGATTTACGTGGAGAAAGTCCATCTGACCCCCAGAAGTCAGACGTCTACAGGAGAGCGCCGCATGACCCGACCCCTTTCCCCCCTGGCATCGAATTCCGCCCTGACGCTGACGCGGCGCGGCTTGATGGGCGGGGCGGCGGCATTGGGGGCGGGGTTGATCATGCCGCGCCGGGGCCGGGCGCAGGACACCCTGATCCGCGCGCATGGCTATTCCTATTACGGCAACCTCAGCTATCCGCAGGGGTTCGACCATTTCAGCTATGTGAACATCGACGCGCCGAAGGGCGGCGAGATTTCTGAATACGCCTCGGGCACTTTCGATTCCATGAACCCCTATTCGCGCCGGGGCCGGGCCGGGCGCTATTCCTGGGCGCTCTATGAAAGCCTTCTGGAAACCGGCGGCCCCTTCGGCGATGCCGCGCCCGCCGATGTCTATGATGAGGCCTATGGCCTGTTGGCCGAGGGGCTCGAATACCCGCAAGGCAAGGAATGGGTGGTGTTCTTCCTGCGCCCGGAGGCCCGGTTCAGCGACGGCGCGCCGGTCACGGCCGAGGATGTGGTCTTCACCCACAACCTGTTTCTGGAACAGGGCCTGCCTTCCTATGCCGAGGCCGTGCGCCAGCGTGTCATCAACGCCGAGGTGATCGACGAACGCACCCTGCGCTACGAATTCGCCCCCGAGATCTCGCGCCGGTCGCTGATCGACCAGGTGGGCGGCACGCCTGTCTTCTCGAAGCGCTGGTTCGACGAGACCGGCGCGCGGCTGGACGAGCCGCGGATGGAAACCTCGCCCGGGTCCGGCCCCTACGTGCTGGAAGGGTTCGAGGTCAACCGCCGCATCACCTTCCGCCGCAACCCCGATTACTGGGGCTGGCACCTGGGCCAGAACAAGGGGCGGCACAATTTCGACCGCATCCGGGTCGAATATTTCAGCGATGACGCGGCCGCGTTCGAGGCCTTCAAGACCGGGGAATACACCTTCCGCGCCGAGGGCAATTCGCGGCAATGGGCCATCGGTTACGACTTTCCGGCGGTGGATCGCGGCTGGGTCAAGCGCGAGGAGATCCCGGACGGCACGCCGCCCACGCCCACCGGCTTCGTCTTCAACCTCAACCGTCCCTTCCTGCAGGACCGCCGCGTGCGCGAGGCGCTGTCCTTGGCCTACAATTTCGAATGGACCAACCAGCAGCTGCAATACGGGCTGATGAGCCAGCGCTATTCCTATACCCAGGGCTCGCCGCTGGAGGCCACGGGCGTGCCGGAAGGGGCCGAGCTGGCGCTGCTGCAATCCCTGGGCGATCTGGTGCCGCCGGAACTGCTGACCGACGAGGCGGTGACGGCGCATACCTCCTCGGCCGATCAGTTGATCGACCGGCGCAACATGCGCCGTGCCAACCGCCTGCTGGAAGAGGCCGGCTGGACTGTCGGCGATCAGGGCCTGCGCCGCAATGCCGAGGGGCAGCGGATGGTCATCCAGTTCCCCTATTCGACCTCGGGCTCCGCCACGGCCGAGGCGATCATCGAAAGCTTCCTCGACAATCTGCGGACGCTGGGCATCGACGCCCAGGGCCAGCGCATCGACCCCGCGCAATATACCGAGCGCGCGCGCAACCACGATTACGACATGGTGCTGGACGGCTATATCGCCTTTCTCGACACCGGCACCGGATTGCACCAGCGCTTCGGCTCCGAGGCGGCGGATGACGTGTTCAACCCGGCCGGGCTGCGCAGCCCGCTGGTGGACCGGATCATCGACATTTCCTTGATGGCCGAGGCACCGGAAGACCGCGACACCGCCCTGCGCGCCCTTGATCGCGTGCTTCGCTGGGAGCGGATTATGGTGCCGCTGTGGTACAGCGCGAACCAGTGGTTCGCCTATTGGGACATCTACCGCCATCCCGAGGAGACGCCGCGCTATTCGGCCGGTGTGCTGGACTGGTGGTGGTACGATGCCGAGCGCGCGGCAGAGTTGCGCGCCGCGGGGGCGCTGAGGTAGGGCTTCCGCCATGGGTGCCTATATCCTCCGCCGCCTGCTGCTGGTGATCCCCACGCTGATCGGCGTGATGATCATCAATTTCACGCTGGTCCAGTTCGTCCCCGGCGGGCCGATCGAACAGGTCATCGCCAACATGCAGGGACAGGGCGATGTGATGCGCGGCTTCACCGGCTCGGGCGACGACGCGAGCCGCGGCAATGCAGGGGGCGGCGGCGAGGAACGCTATATCGGTTCTCGCGGCCTGCCGCCCGCCTTCATCGAGCAGCTCGAACGTGAATTCGGCTTCGACAAGCCGCCCTTGCAGCGCTTCCTTGACATGATGTGGAATTATTTCCGCTTCGATTTCGGCACCAGCTATTTCACCTCGAAAACCGTGGTCGAGCTGATCATCGAACGAATGCCGGTGTCGATCTCGCTGGGGCTCTGGTCGACGCTCATCGCCTATATGGTCTCGATCCCGCTCGGCATCCGCAAGGCGGTGAAGGATGGCACGCCGTTCGATACCTGGACCTCGGGCGCGATCATCGTGGGCTATGCGATCCCCGGCTTCCTGTTCGCGATCCTGCTGCTGGTGCTGTTCGCCGGGGGCTCCTATTTCCAGTGGTTCCCGCTGCGCGGCCTCCATTCCGAGGCCGAAGTCGTCGCACAGATGAACTGGTTCGAATACGCCCTCGATTACGCCCATCACATGGTCCTGCCGACCATCGCGCTGACCATCTCCAGCTTCGCCACGCTGACGCTGCTGACCAAGAACTCGTTCCTCGATGAATTGCGCAAGCAATACGTGGTCACCGCCCGCGCCAAGGGGCTGGTCGAGCGCAAGGTCCTCTATGGCCATGTGTTCCGCAACGCCATGCTGATCGTCATCGCCGGCTTCCCCGCGGTCTTCATCGGCGCCTTCTTTGGCGGATCGCTCATCATCGAGGCGGTCTTCTCGCTCGACGGGCTGGGCAAGCTGTTCTACGAGGCGGCGCTGGCGCGGGATTACCCGGTGATCTTCGGCACGCTCTTCATCTTCACCCTGCTGGGGCTGATCGTCGGCATCATCTCGGACCTGATGTATGTCTGGATCGACCCCCGCATCGACTTCGAGACGCGGGAGAGCTGAGCGCATGGCCCTTTCGCCCCTGAATCAGCGGCGCTGGCGCAATTTCCGCGCCAATCGCCGGGCCTTCTGGTCGTTGTGGATCTTTCTGGTCCTTTATGGCGTGTCGATGTTCGCGGAATTCCTGGCCAATGACGTGCCGATCGCCGTCAGCTATCGCGGCGATGTGCAATTCCCGATCTTCCAGTTCTATCCCGAAACTGCCTATGGCGGCGAGTTCCGCACCCAGGCCGATTACCGCACGGACGAGGTGCAATGCCTGATCCGCACCGGCGGCATCGAATGGTGCCTGGACGATCCCGAGGATGCGCTGGCCCAGGCCGAAGCCAGCGGCACGGTCGAGGGCGAGCCGGTGGTCGAAGGCTGGCTGCTCTGGCCGCCGATCCCCTATTCCTATGACACGATCAACAACCTCGGCGGCCCGGCGCCCTCGGCCCCCGATGCCGATCATTGGCTGGGCACCGACGGCGGCGCCCGCGACGTGCTGGCGCGGGTGATCTATGGCTTCCGCCTGTCGGTCAGCTTTGCCTTCGTCGTGGTGGCGATTTCCTCGGTCGTGGGGATCTTCGCCGGCGCGGTGCAGGGCTTCTTCGGCGGCGTCACCGATCTGGTGGCGCAGCGCCTGATCGAGCTCTGGGGCTCGGTCCCCTCGCTCTATGTCATCATCATCATCGCCGCGATCACGCCGATGAATTTCTGGCTGCTGGTCTTCCTCATGGTGATGTTCAGCTGGACGGCCTTAGTGGGCGTGGTCCGGGCCGAATTCCTGCGGGCGCGGAACTTCGAATACGTGCGCGCGGCCCGGGCGCTGGGCGTGTCGAACGGGCGGATCATGTTCCGCCATGTGCTGCCCAACGCCATGGTCGCCACCGTCACCATGCTGCCCTTCATCATCACCGGCGCCATCGGCGCGCTGGCCACGCTCGACTTCCTGGGCTTCGGCCTGCCCGCCAGCGCCCCCTCGCTGGGGAACCTGACGCTGCAGGCGAAGCAGAACCTGCAAGCCACCTGGCTCGGCTTCACCGCCTTCTTCACCTTCGCCATCATGCTCAGCCTGCTGGTCTTCATCTTCGAGGGCATTCGCGATGCCTTCGACCCGCGAAAGACCTTCCGATGACCCTGCTGCGCGTCCACGATCTGAGCGTCACTTTCCGGCAGGGCGGGCAGGAGACCCACGCCGTCAAGGGCGTCAGCTTCGACATCGCCGAGGGCGAGACGGTGGCGCTGGTCGGCGAAAGCGGCTCGGGCAAGTCGGTGACGGCGCTGTCGACCGTGGGCCTGCTGGGCGATGCCGCGCATCTTCAGGGCTCGATCACCTTCGAGGGGGCCGAGATGGTCGGCGCGGATGCGGCCGAACTGCGCCGGGTCCGGGGCAATGACATCAGCTTCATCTTTCAGGAGCCGATGACCTCGCTCAACCCGCTGCACACGGTCGAGCGGCAGATCACCGAGGCATTGGAACTGCATCAGGCGCTGCGCGGCGATCAGGCCCGCGCCCGGGCGCTGGAGCTGCTGGAAAAGGTCGGCATCCGCGACGCCGAGACCCGGCTTTCCGCCTATCCGCACCAGCTGTCGGGCGGGCAGCGGCAGCGTGTCATGATCGCCATGGCGCTGGCCAACGGGCCGAAACTGCTGGTCGCGGACGAACCGACCACCGCGCTGGACGTGACGATCCAGGCCCAGATCCTGGAACTGCTGGCGGATCTGAAGCGCTCCGAGCGCATGTCGATGCTGTTCATCACCCATGACCTGAACATCGTCCGCCGCGTCGCCGACCGGGTCTGCGTCATGCAGAATGGCGAGATCGTCGAACAGGGTCCGACCGAGCGTGTCTTCACCGACCCCCGGCACCCCTATACCCGCAAGCTCTTGGCCGCCGAGCCGCAAGGCCGCCCCGAGCCGGTGCCCGACGCCGCGCCCGAGATCCTGCGGACCGAGACTCTGCGCGTCTGGTTCCCGATCACCCGCGGCTTCCTGCGCCGCACCGTGGGCCATATCAAGGCGGTGAACGACGCCAGCCTCAGCCTGCGCGCGGGCGAGACGCTGGGCATCGTCGGCGAGAGCGGTTCGGGCAAGACGACCCTGGCGCTGGCCATCGCCCGCCTCACCCGGTCCGAGGGCAAGATCGTTTTCCTCGGTCGCGACATCTCGGCCGGGGCGCGCGACGGGTCGGGGCGGGCGGCGCTCAGGGCGCTGCGGCGCGACATGCAGATCGTCTTTCAGGACCCCTACGGCAGCCTCAGCCCCCGCATGACGGTCGAGGAGATCATCGCCGAAGGGCTGGGCGTCCATGGTGTGCCGACCGGCGGCACCGCGCGCCAAGCCGTCGCCGCGATCATGGAAGAAGTGGGCCTCGACCCCGCGATGATGGACCGCTACCCGCATGAATTTTCGGGCGGGCAGCGGCAGCGGATCGCGGTGGCCCGCGCCATGATCCTGCAACCGAAGCTGGTGATCCTGGACGAGCCGACCTCGGCGCTCGACATGACCGTGCAGGTGCAGATCGTCGAGCTTCTGCGCAACCTGCAACGGCGCCACGGGCTGGCCTATCTGTTCATCAGTCACGATCTGCGCGTCGTGCGGGCCATGGCGCACCAGATCCTCGTCCTGAAATCGGGCGATGTGCTGGAATACGGCCCCGCCACGCAGATCTTCGACGCGCCCGAAAGCGACTACACCAAGGCCCTGCTGGCGGCGGCCTTCGACCTGCGCACGATCGGCCGGTCCGAGGGATGAAGATCCTCTTCGTCCACCAGAATTTCCCGGGCCAGTTCCTGCATCTGGCGCCGGCTCTGGTGGAACGCGGCCATGACGTGACGGCGCTGACGGATGAGACGAACATCCGCAAGACCGCCATCACCACGTTCCGTTACCGCAAGCCCGATCCCCGCCCGGATCCGAAGGTCGCCCAGCTTGGCACCACCTTCACCGAGATGACGAACCGCGCCTATCGCGTGGCCCGCGCCGCGCGCATCCTGCGCGACCGGCACGGCTATCGCCCGGACGTGATCTTCGGCCATGGCGGCTGGGGCGAGACCCTCTTTCTGCGCGAGGTCTGGCCTGAGGCGCGGCTGATCGTCTATGCCGAACTCTATTACGCGCCGCGGGGCCTCGACGTGGGTTTCGACCCCGAGTTTTCGACCGGGAACGAGGACAAGGCCTATGCCGTCGTCGCCCGGCAGGGGCATCAGGCGCTGATGATGGCCCAGGCCGATGCCGCGCTGGCCCCGACCGAGTTTCAGGCCGACACGTTCCCGGCCTGTTTCCGCGACAAGATCACCATCATCCATGACGGGGTGGATACCGCGCGGCTGGTGCCCGATCCCGCCGCCCGGGTGACCCTGCCCTCGGGTGTCGAATTCCGGGCGGGCGATGAGCTTCTGACCTTCATCAACCGCAATCTCGAACCCTATCGCGGCTATCATTCCTTCATGCGTGCCCTGCCTGAGGTGCTGCGCGCCCGGCCCCGCGCGCAGGTTGTCATCATCGGCGGCGACGAGGTGAGCTATGGCGCGCGTCCCGGCGGCGGGCGCAGCTGGAAGGACATCTTCCTCGATGAGGTGAAGGACAGGCTGGACCTGTCGCGGGTGCATTTCACCGGCAAGGTGCCCTACGCCACGTTCGTGGGCCTCATGCAATGCACGCGGGTGCATTGCTATCTGACGGTGCCCTTCGTGCTGTCCTGGTCGATGCTGGAGGCGATGAGCGCCGGGGCGCTGGTCGTCGGCTCCCGCACCGCCCCGGTCGAGGAATTGATCGAGGACGGGGTGAACGGGCGGCTGGTGGATTTCTTCGACACCGGGGCGATGGCGGCCACGCTGATCGACTGCCTCGCCCGCCCGGCCGACTTTGCCCCGCTGCGCCGCGCCGCCCGGGCGCATATCGTCGAGAATTACGACCTGACCCGCATCTGCCTGCCCCGCCTCATCGCCTTCGTCGAAGGCACTCTGGCGGCGTGATCCTTCGGGCGGGCGGCCCCAGCCGGGGCGGGCGCGACTGCCGGGCACCGGAATCGGTTCGAGCCGGGCGCCTGGCCATCGTCACCGGGGGCCAGGATCCTCGTTGCGCCCGTAGTGGTTGCGGGTCAGGCGAGTTCTCGGACGGGCAGGGCAAGTCCCCGAACTTGCTGGCAAATGCCGGTTCCCACCCCGCGGGCAAAGCGTGATCCCGGTGCGGTAGGCGCGGACGGTCCCGGCCCGGATGCGGAAGAGCCCTGGCATCGGTTTGAGCCGGGCGCCTGATCGTCGCCAGCGGGGGGACTAGGATCCTCGCCGCGCCCGTGGTGGTCGCGGGCCAGGCGGGGTTTCGGACGGACAGGGCAGAGCAAGGCCTCGAGCCTGCAGGCAAACGCCGGTCCCTACCCTACGGGCAAAGCGTGGCCCCGGTGCGGTAGGCCCGGTCGGCTCCGGTCCGAATGCGGATGGGCCCTGGCATCGGTTTGAGCCGGGCGCCTGATCGTCGCCAGCGTGGGGACCGGGATCCTCGCCGCGCCCGTGGTGGTCGCGGGCCGGGTGGGGTCTCGGACGGGCAGGGCAGAGCACGGCCTCGAGCCTGCAGGCAAATGCCGGCCCCACCCCGCGCGCAAAGCGTGGTCCCAGTGCAGTAGGCGCCGACGGTGCCGGTCCGAATGCGGATGGACCCTGGCATCGGTTCGAACTGGGCGCCTGATCGTCGCCACTGGGCGGCCGGGATCCTCGCTGCACCCGGGTTGGTTGCGGCTCAGGCGGGGGTCTCGGACGGGCAGGGCAAGGCCGGGAACTGCAGGAAAATGCCGGTCCCGACACCGCGAGCAAAGCGTGATCCCGGCGTCGTAGGCGCGGACGGTGCCGGCCCGGCCGGAAAAGGGCCGTTCTGCCCTTGTGGGCACAGGGCGGTCGTGACCCTGCGGGCAACGGGCGGACGTCACCCTTGCTCTGATCGGGGAAGCGGCGCGTGCCCTCTTCCGGCATGGGCCAATTAAGGCGAAGCGGGCTGGCCCGGCCCGCCACCGCAGGCGGTATGCCCCTCCTTTCGCTGTCGCCCTGCTTCGGGGAAGCCAGAACGCATCCGTCTTGCCCCCGTCTTGGGTTTGCTCCGCCGCCCCGTTCGAGTCGGGGAGGCCAAGTCACCCGCCGGTTCCGCCGCGACCGAGCCGCGCTGCCGCTGGTTGCCACCGATGGCCCCGAACCGCTCGGATGGCCTGTGCCCGAGCCTCCATGCTCGTTCCGGTCAGCGCGAAAGCTGTGCGCGTCATGGCCGATCGTGACACCCCTCTCGCCCGCTGCGCCCTGAGCGGTGGGCGGATCGCGGTTCACGGAATCGATAGCCTCCTGCGCCACCTCCGGACTTGCCGCGCTGGGGCGACGCGAAGGGAGGGCGTCCATCGCCGCATCACGCCGGTCAGCGTACGACCAGATCGGCGTGCAAGGCGCCGGCGGCACTGATCGTGTTCAGAATGTCGATCATGTCGCGCGGACCCACCCCCAGGGCGTTCAGCCCGGCGACCACCTGCGCCAGCGAGGTTCCGCCCGCGACCTCGGCCATGCCGACCCCGGGGCGCGGGGTGATCGAGGCCTCGGTGCGGGGCACGACAACGGTTTCCCCCGGGCTGAAGGGATTGGGCTGGATGGCCTGCGGCGTTTCCTCGACCCGCAGGGTCAACCCGCCCTGGGCCACGGCGACGCGGCTGATCCGCACATCCTCGCCCATGACGATGGTGCCCGAGCGCTGATCGATCACCACACGGGCCCGCGAGCCGGGGTCGACCACCAGATTCTCGACCTGGCTGAGCGCATGGGCGGCCGAGGGCGCGCGGGTGGCCGCGATGTCCAGCAGCACGGTGCCGGAATCCTGCATGGCGGCGACCGCCCGGCCGAAATGGCCGTTGATCACCTGTTCGATCCGCACCGCCGTGGTGAAATCGGCCTGACGCAGCGCCAGCCTGATCCGCGGCAGCGAGGCGAGGGTGAAATCGACCTCACGCTCGACCCGGGCGCCGCCGGGGATCGAGCCCGAGGTCGGCACCCCCTCGACCACCTGCGCCGCCGCGCCGCGGGCCGCCACACCGCCGGCCAGAACCGCGCCCTGCGCCACGGCATAGATCTGTCCGTCCGCCCCGTTCAGCGGCGTCATCACCAGGGTGCCGCCGAACAGGCTGCTGGCGTCGCCGATGGCCGAGACGGTCACGTCGACCCGTGAACCTGCCCGGGAAAAGGGCGGCAGCGTCGCGGTGACCAGCACGGCGGCCACGTTGCGGGGCCGGAACTGCTCGCCCGTGATGTTGACGCCCAGCCGTTCCAGGATGTTGGTCATGATGTCTTCGGTGAAGGGCGCGTTGCGGATCCCGTCGCCGGTGCCGTCGAGGCCGACGACCAGGCCGTAGCCGATCAGGTCGTTCCCCCGTACGCCGTCGAATTCGACCAGATCCTTGAGGCGGATCTGCGCCGCGGCGGCGCTGGCCGTCAGCAGCATCAGCAGCAGTGCCGCAAGGACGCGACGCATCACAGATACTCCGTCAGCGACAGCCGCTGCGTGCGGGCGGTCAGCGCATAGAGCGTTTCGAGCCTTGTCTGCACCACCTCGAGCTCGCTGGCCGCCTGATAGGGATCGACACCGATCAGGGTCTGGCGCGCCAGGGTGAGGGCGTCGCGCTCGCCGCCCAGGCGGGTCAGCGTGGAGTCGAGCCGCGCCTGGGTTTCGCCGAGGCTCGCCTGGGCCTCGGCGATGGCCGGGGCCGCGCCGATCAGCGCCTCGGCCCCGGCCCGCGCCAGCGCCTGGCGGTGCACGTCGGCAAGGCCCAGTGCGCCCTCTCCGGCCAGGGCCGAGATCACTAGCCCGGCCAGCAGCCGCCGCAGCGCGGGATCGGCGGCGGTCGGCAGCGCCGGCGCGTTGGCGGCGGTGTCGATGGCCGGGCCCCCGGCGGCGGGACCGCCCTGATAGAGCGCCGTCTCGAACAGGCCGCCCGGGTCCATGAAAGCGGAGGTCACGGCAGCGACGATATCCTCGGCCTCGGTCAGGCCGGAGACCGAGGGCAGGATCGCCGCCAGCACCGCCTCGCCCTCCGGGAGGGGGGCGGTGTCGCTGGCGGTGCCGGAAAAGACCGCGCGGCCCGCCACGCGCTGGGCCAGGGTGCTGGACAGGTCGCCGAGCGCACTGCGGGCGGCGGTGGCGCCGGCGCGCAGCGTGGCGGGGGCGATGCCATCGGTCGAGACCGCGAGCATCCGGTTGCCGATGTCCGAGGCGATATCCCCTGCCCGGGTCAGGGCCGATTGCGCGATGTCGGCGGCGCTGGTGGCCAGCCTGTTGGCCTGGTCGAAAGCCTCGATTCGTGCGAGGCGGCTTTCAACAGCGCTGAGTGGCCCCAGATCGCCGTTCAGCCTGCGCTGCGGGTCCTTGGCCTGGCCGCTGACAAGCTCGTGGTTGAGGCGCGCCATCTCGGTCCTGAGGACCAGGGCGTTTCGGTTCATGGTGAAGGGCAGGGCCAGGCTGCCGAGGGTAAGCCAGCTCATCGCTCAGATCTCCAGCAGGGTGCGCAGCATCGCGTCGGCCGTCTGGATGACGCGCGCATTGGCGGCATAGGCTTCCTCGATCAGGAGGAGACGCTGCATTTCGGAATCGGTATCGACCCCTTGGGCCAGGATCGCTTCGGTGAGGGTGTCGTGGCGGGTCCGGGCGCTGGTCTGCCTGTCCTCGGCGACCTGGCGGTTGCGGGACACGCCGGTCAGCAGATCGCCCAGAAGGGCGGCGGAATCCTGCAACGGGCTGCCGGCGCCGGAAGAGAGGCTGCGGTCCAGCGCGCCGAGCAGCCGGTTGATCTGCGCGGGATCGCCGATCGGGCCGGGGGCGGCGGCGCCGATCCCGTCACGGATCCGCCAGAGCGCACCGCCCGCCGCCGGATCGACGGCTGCATTCAGGGTCAGCCGTGCGGCGAGGCCGGGCGGGCCGCTGTCCGGTCCCCCGCCATCGGTGAAAAGACCGACCGCGCCGGCCAGGGTCGGATCGCTGTCCGGATCGGAGAAACGGGCGATCAGGTCGCGGGCGAAGGCGTCGATCCGGGTCTGGACGCCGGGCGCGGCCTCGTCCCGCAGGGCGAAAGCGGCGCTGAGCCGTCCGCCGCCGATCGGGCCCGAGTCGCCGGTGGCGAGGGGGCGGCCGTTGATGGTCAGCCCCGAGAGCCCCGCGCCCAGCGTCATGCCGGCGTCGATGGCCACGCTCGGCGAGAAGCCGAAGACCGTGGGTTCGGTGTCCAGCAGCAGTTCCCCGGCCGCGGAATAGAGCATGACGCGGCCGGTGTCGCGCGGGTACTCGCGCAGCGGCACGATCTCGGAGAGCGCGGAGATCAGCGCCTGGCGCTCATCCTCCAGCCCTTCGGTCGGCTGGCCACTCATGCGCAGCTTGACGATCTGGTCATTCAGCACATCGACCCGCGCGATCCCCTCGTTCAGGGTTCGCACGTCCTGGGCGATGGCCTTGTCGGCCTCGACCCGAAGTTGCTGCACCGTCTCCTCGATGCTGCCCAGTTTGGTCGCGAGGGCCTTGGCACTCTCGGCGACGGCGGCGAGGCGGCTGGTCAGGTCGGGGCGTTCGCTGGCACCGATCAGCGCCGCGTCAAAGGCCGAGAGCGCGGCCGAAAGCCCCTCGCCCGGCTGGCCGAGACTGGCCTCGATCCGTTGCCAGAAGGCGGCGGCGCTGTTGCCCGAGGCGAGCGAGGCACCCGCGTCGCGCTGCAGGCCCAGCAGTATCGGATCGACGAGGCGGGTCACCCCGGTGACGCGCACCCCGCCGCCGGCGCCGCCCAGCGTCGCGGCGCTCAGCTCCAGCTGGCGGGCGGCATAGCCGGGGGTGAGCGCATTGGCGATATTGGCCGAGACCACCTGCACCGCGCGCGCCGAGGCGGAGAGGCCGGAATTGGCGTTGTTCAGCGCGGAAGTGATGCCCATGGTCCGGCCCTCCTATCGGTCAGCGCTTCAGATTGGCGGTTTCCTGCAGCATCTCGTCCACAGTCTGGATGACCTTGGCGTTCGAGGAATAGGCGCGCTGGGTCTGGATCATGTTGGTCAGTTCCGCCGCCACATCGGTCGCCGATTCCTCGCGCGAGAAGCCGTTGATCTCTCCGGTCGGGCCGTCACCGGCGTTCCACAGGAACATGGCGCCGGAATCGGGCGAGACCTGATAGGTCTGGTTGTCCAGTGCCATCAGTCCGTTGGGATTGGGCACATCGACCAGAGGGATCTGGGCGATGATGCGGATCAGGCCGCTGTCATAATAGGCCTTCACATAGCCGGTCGCATCGACCTGGACGCCGACCAGCGATTGCACGGGCGAGCCGTCGCGGTCGGTCGAGACGGGGATGAAGCTGTCGGCCATCTGGGTGATGCTGTCCTCATCCCCCAGCATGCCGATGTTCAGCGCGATGTCCTGGCCCGAGTCGGTGGTGACGATGAATTCGCCGGTCAGCGGGTCATAGGCGCCGCCCGCGCCGCCCGTGGCGACGCTGAGGATGCGCCCGCCGTTCGGCGGCTGGTCGTCGAAGGTGATCGTATACTCGCCGATCACGCTGCCGGTCGTGGGATCGGTCACCGTGGCGGTCCATTCGTTCGACTGTCCGGTCGCGGGCACGGTTGGCGCGAAGGTCATGGTCAGCGTGTCGGTGGTGCCGAGCGGGCTGTAATATTCCAGCGCCACGTCATGCGAGCGGCCGTCCGAATCGGCGCGCGTGCCGGTGGCGGGCAGGTTGACGCGGACGTCGATGCGCGTCGTCGGGTCCGAGGCGAACTGGTTCGAATTGATGCGGATGGGTTCCAGCCCGCCGATCGTGTCGCGCGGGAAGGCGGGGATCGAGCCATCGGGATCCGCGGGCCAGCCCAGCAGGATCAGCCCGGCGGGGTTTTCCAGAAGGCCGTCGGCATTGGGCCGGAACGAGCCCGTCGTGGTCAGCATGAGCGGCAGGTTCCCCGAACGGTTCAGCGCCGACTGGGCGGTCACCGGCAGGAAGCCGCGGCCGCTGACGGCAAGGTCGGTGGCATTGGCGCTGGCCGTGATCGCCCCCCGTTCGTCGATCAGCCGGATCGTCGAGGCGCGCACGCCCCCGGCGATATAGGGCCCGTAATGCGAGCCCCCCATCACCATCGACTGGAACGAGGCGACGACGCGCTTGTAGCCGAGGGTTCCGGTGTTCGCGATATTGTCCGAGATCGCGGCGAGCCGCGTCGAGTTGGCGTTCAGCCCGGCGATACCGGCGTTGAACGAGGAATAGAGGGTGGACATGGGTCCTGACCTTTCGTGCTGGTGCGGAGCGACTGGACCCGAGGTTGCACGAGGCGTCTTAATGCGCGCCTAACGTCAGAATCGTCAGCGGCGGCTGCGCAGCAGGATCAGTTCCAGCCGGTTGTTGCGCACCGACATCGGGTTGGGATCGGCGGGCCTGCGGTCGGCGTGGCCGCTCACCCTGGCGATGCGCGCGGGGTCGAAACCCTCCTCGTCCAAGAGGCGGCGGATACGGTCGGCGCGGGCCGTGGACAGCGCCCAGCGGGGATCGCTGGCCTGGACGACGGAATAGCTGCGCGTATGCCCTTCGATCGCCAAGGGGTTGAGGACCATGCCGAAAATCTCGGACACGATGGTTACGATGCGGCGCGTGACCTCGGTCGGCTCGTTGGTTTCGGGCTCGAACAGCGGGGCGCCGGGCAGGTCGAAGAGTTCGACCACCAGCCCCTCATCCGTCTGCCGGGTCACGACATGGCGCAAGGCCTCGTCCAGCACCGCGCTTTCGCCGCCGAGGCCGGTCAGCCGCTGCTGCAGATCCTCGAAGCTCTGGGTTTCGACCTGGGTATCGGCGGCCGAATCGCTCTCGTCCTCGGGCGAGGTGGCAGGGGCGGATTGCTCGCGGGTTTCCAGATCCGAGCCGCCGAACATCCCCTCCCCGCCCGAGGAGATCCGGTGCACCGGGATCGAGGGATTGAAGTAATCCGCCAGCCCGCGGCGCTGCGATTCGGTGGTTGCGCCCAGCAGCCACATCATCAGGAAGAAAGCCATCATCGCGGTTACGAAGTCGGCATAGGCCACCTTCCAGGCACCGCCGTGATGGCCGCCCCCCGCGATCACTTTCTTGCGCTTGATGATGATGGGCGCGACGTCGTTCTGTCGGCTCATCTCAACACCTGTATTCACCCGCTTCCGGCCTAGCAGGCAGAGGTGAAGCCGGGGTTAATCGGCCCGCGGCACCAGGGGTTCGCGGCCCCGGTCGGTCAGGGTGAAGACCTCGCGCCCTTCGATCACCACGGCGGTCAGGGGCCCGCCATAGGCGGCCGAGCTGTCGATATTCACCCGGTTGCCGCAATGTTCGGCCGCGGGGCGGTGGGTATGGCCGTGCACGACCAGCCAGGGATGGGGCCCGGTGAACTCCAGGAAGGGGGCGCGGATCCAGGCCATGTCGGTCTCGGTCTGGTCGTTCAGCGCCACGCCGGGGCGGATGCCCGCATGGACGAACAGCACCTCGCCCCGCAGGTGATAGCTGGGCAACCCCTCCAGAAAGGCGCGGTGCCCGGCGGGGACGGCAGCCCGGGCCTGGGCCGGGGTCGCTTCGGGCGGCAGGCCATAGCTTTCCAGAGTCGCGGCGCCGCCGATCCGCGGGTTCAGGTAATCGAGGCCGACACGCAGCGCGGGATCGGCCCGACCCTCCAGATGATAGCTGAACATGCGGTCGTGGTTGCCCTTCAGCACCACCCAGTTCTGACCGGACAGCTGGCCTTTCAGCAGCAGATCGACCACGCCGCGCGAATCCGGCCCGCGGTCGACCAGGTCGCCCAGATGGATCACCGGCGCTTCGGCATCGCCGGTGCGGGCGCGGTCGGCGGCGATCCGGGCATGGGCGGCGTGCAACAGGTCGATCTGGCCGTGGATGTCGCCGATGGCATAGCTGCGCAGAGTCATGGGGAATCCCTTTCGGAAGCGCTGCCCTTCTGGGCCAAAACCCGGGCGAGTTCAACGCGATGGCGGGGCACGATTCGGCGATGACGCCCGGGTCGGTGCGCGGTTTACCTTGCGGAAGGCAGGAAAAACCCGGACGGGCCCTGCCTGCAGGGGGCATTCGGTGACGGAAGGGTGTTGCCGAAAACGTGGCGCCGGGTAAAGTCGGCAAAGCGATACACCCGGGACGCGGCCTTCGGGCCCGGCAGCGGGAACGCCGTCAGAATGCCGGTCAACGGCGCGCAGAAGGAGGGAGTTGAGACCCACGAGACGACTCGCGAGTTTTGCCGCCGACACCGGCCAGCCGCCCGCAGGGCGGAACGAGAGCCGGTGCGACAGACAAGGTTGCGGAGGCGACATTGCCCCCAGACCGACCGGAAATCCAATCCACAGGAAGGACCAGATCCATGAAAAAGTTTCTTATGACCACCGCCTTGGTCGGCTTCGCGGCAGGTGCCGCGCAGGCGGACGATGTGCCGCTGGGCATCATCTTCGGCTTCACCGGGCCGCTGGAATCGATCACGCCGACGATGGCCCAAGCGGCCGAGGCGGCGATTGCCGAAGTGAACGCCTCGGGCCTCTTCACGCTGGGCACCGTGACCTCGGTGCGCGGCGATGACGGCTGCGTCGACTCGGGCCTCGCCGTCGCCACGGCCGAGCGTCTGGTGACCTCGGATCGCGTGATGGGCATCGTCGGCGCCGATTGCTCGGGCGTCACCGGCGCCATCTTGCAGAACGTCGCGCGGCCGAACGGCATCGTCATGGTTTCGCCCTCGGCGACCTCGCCCGCGCTGTCGACGGCCGAGGACGATGGCCTCTTCTTCCGCACCGCCCCCTCGGACGCCCGTCAGGGCCAGGTCGTGGCCGACATCCTGCGCGACCGTGGCGTGAACTCGATCGCCATCTCGTACACCAACAACGACTACGGCGCGGGTCTGGCTGATTCGATCCAGGCGGCCTTTACCGAAGCGGGCGGCACCGTGACCATGGTTGCCAGCCACGAGGACGGCAAGGCGGATTACTCGGCCGAAGTCGGCGCGCTGGCTGCGGCCGGCGGTGAGGTGCTGGTGGTGGCGGGCTATGTCGACCAGGGCGGCCGCGGGATCATCCGCTCGGCGCTGGACCTCGGCGCCTTCGACACGTTCGAACTGGTGGACGGCATGATCGGCCAGTCGCTGATCGACGCCATGGGGGACGAGATCCAGGGCTCGTTCGGCCAGCTGCCGGGTGCCGACAACCCCGGCACGCAGATGTTCCAGGACCTCGCCTCGGCGGCGGGCTTCGACGGCACCTCGGCCTTCGCGCCCGAATCCTATGACGCCGCGGCGCTGATCATGCTGGCCATGGCGGCTGCCGGGTCGACCGCCTCGGCCGATTACAAGGATCACGTGATGGATGTGGCCAACGCCCCGGGTGAGCCGATCTATCCGGGTGAACTGGGCCGCGCGTTGGAGATCATCGCCGCTGGCGGCGACGTCGATTATGTCGGCGCCTCGGCCGTGGAACTGATCGGGCCGGGCGAAAGCGCGGGCAATTACCGCGAGCTGGAAATCCAGGGCGACGAATTCGTCACCGTCCGCTTCCGCTGATGCGGCGTAAACCCTGATTTCAAGGGCAGTCCGGGCGCGGGTCCGGGCTGCCTTTTCGTAAGGATTTCCCATGATCCGTGTCGAGAATCTGCACAAGCACTTCGGCGGCTTTCACGCTGTCGACGGTGCGACGCTGCATATCGCCGAAGGGTCGATCACCGGGTTGATCGGTCCCAATGGCGCGGGCAAGACCACGCTGTTCAACGTCATCGCCGGGGTGCTGAAACCCACCTCCGGGACCGTGACGATGGCGGGCGAGGATATCACCGGCCTCGAGCCGCACGAGTTGTTCCACAAGGGGCTGCTCAGAACCTTCCAGATCGCCCATGAATTCCACTCCATGACCGTGCGCGAGAACCTGATGATGGTGCCGCCCCGGCAGATGGGCGAGGGGCTGGTCTCGGCCTGGTTCCAGCGCCGCAAGGTCGCGCTGGAGGACGAGGAGATCCGCCGCCGCGCCAACGAGGTGCTGGAGTTCCTGACCATCAGCCATATCGCCGACGAGAAGGCGGGCAATATCTCAGGCGGGCAGAAGAAGCTGCTGGAACTGGGCCGCACGATGATGACCGACGCCAAGATCGTCTTTCTGGACGAGGTGGGCGCGGGCGTGAACCGCACGCTGCTGAACACCATCGCCGATGCCATCGTGCGTCTGAACCAGGAGCGCGGCTATACCTTCGTGGTCATCGAGCACGACATGGATTTCATCGGCCGCATCTGCAACCCGGTCATCTGCATGGCCGAGGGCAAGGTCCTGGCCGAGGGCACGCTGGACGAGATCAAGGCCAATGAGGCGGTGATCGAGGCCTATCTGGGCACTGGCCTGAAGAACAAGGTGAAGGCGGAGGTGGGGCATGTCTGAGCATCCCGTCCTGCCCGACCCCGATGCGGTGCTGATCGGCGAGGCGATGACCGGCGGCTATGGCGCCGCCGACATCCTGCATTCCTGCACCATCGCCGTGGACAAGGGCCAGATCGCGGTGATCGTCGGCCCCAACGGCGCGGGGAAATCGACCGCCATGAAGGCCGTCTTCGGCATGCTGAACCTGCGCAAGGGGCAGGTGCGGCTGAATGGCGAGGATATCACCGGCCTTTCCCCGCAGGCCCGCGTGGCCAAGGGCATGGGCTTCGTGCCGCAGGTGCGCAACATCTTCCCCTCGATGACCGTCGAGGAGAACCTGGAGATGGGTGCCTTCATACGCACGGATGATTACAGGGACACGATGGCGCAGATCTATGACCTGTTTCCCATCCTCAAGGACAAGCGGCGGCAGGCGGCAGGCGAACTCTCGGGCGGGCAGCGCCAGCAGGTGGCCGTGGGCCGCGCGCTGATGACCAAGCCCACGGTCCTGATGCTGGACGAGCCCACCGCCGGCGTCTCGCCCATCGTCATGGACGAGCTTTTCGACCGGATCATCGAGATCGCCCGCACCGGCATCTCGATCCTGATGGTGGAGCAGAACGCCCGTCAGGCGCTGGAGATCGCCCACAAGGGCTATGTGCTGGTTCAGGGCGCCAACCGCTACACCGACACCGGACAGGCGCTGCTGGCCGATCCCGAGGTGCGGCGTTCCTTCCTGGGGGGCTGAGCGATGCGATATCTTCTGCTGAACCTGCTCCTCGCCACGCCCGCCCTTGCCGAAAGCCAGCGCGACGGCTTCACCTGCGCCGTGCTGCGCAGTTGCGACCTGCAAGGCACCTGCACCGAGGGGGGCGCGGTGTTCGATCTCGCCTTCCTCGGCGGCGGGCTGGAGGTCGCCATGAACGGCGACCACCTCAGTCCGGCCTATGACGGTGTGCTGCAGACCGCCGCCTGGGAAAGCGCGGGCCGCATCTATCAGCTTCGTTTCACCGGCGATGGCGCCGGCCTGCTGACCGCCTCTCCGGCGGCGGGCAGTGCCGAGGAGGCCACGCTGATGACCATCCACTGTTCGCCCGAATGACGCGCGTCGCGGGAAAGGCAAACGCATGGACCTTCTGAGCGCCCTGCTTTCGCAGGGTAAATCCATCTTGTTCAGACCCATATCCCATGGGCGCTTGCTGGTGCTGGGTGCGCTGTTAACCCCCGGCGCGGCGCTGGCCTTGCAAACGGCGGGATGCCGTTTCGACCAGCGCTGTGACGCGAATGGCCTGTGCCAGAGTGCCGAAATCGTGGCCAGGCTCGAGCGCAGCACGCCGATTGATGCGGTGATCGGCTTCCGGCTGGGCGAGGCCGACCTGGGGTTGCATTTCCTCGGCGCCGAATCCGGTCGCGTGGTCTTGGGGGGCGAGCATGCCGCCGGGGCCTTCGCGCTCAGCGTCGACGAGACGGGCGCGAATGCCGAGCTTCTGTCGCTGGGCCTCGACGGCGAGACCGAGTGGCTGCTGCATGGCGCATGCGGGGAGTTTCGGGATGCCTGACACAGACCTCACCCGGCCCCGCCTCACGGATCGGCACCAGATGCCGGCCTCGTTCCCCATCGAAACCGGAAAGGCTTCGACATGGATTTCCTGAACGCCCTGGTTCTGCTGGGCAATTTCGTCCTCATCCCGGCCGTCTCCTATGGCAGCCAGCTGGCGCTCGGCGCGCTGGGGATCACGCTGGTCTACGGCATCCTGCGCTTTTCGCATTTCGCGCATGGCGACGTGATGGCCTTCGGCACGATGGCGGTGATCCTCTGCACCTGGTGGCTGCAATCGCTGGGCGTCTCCATTGACCCCTTGCCGACCGCGCTGCTGGCGCTGCCGGTCGGGATCGTGGTGACGGCGCTTTTGCTGCTGGGGGTCGACCGATCCGTCTATCGCTTCTATCGAAAGGTGCGCGCGGCGCCGATCGTCGTGGTGATGGCCTCGCTCGGCGTCATGTTCGTGGTGAACGGGCTGACCCGTCTGGTCATTGGTCCCGATGACCAGAATTTCGCCGATGGCGCGCGGTTCCTGTTCACCGTGCGGGACTTCCGCGACGCTACGGGGCTGGACGAGGGGCTGGGCATCCGCTGGTCGCAACTGATCACCATCTCGGTGACGCTGATCGTGGTGGGCGCGCTCTTCTGGTTCCTCAACCGCACCCGCACCGGCAAGTCGATGCGGGCGTTTTCCGACAACGAAGATCTGGCGCTGCTCTCGGGCATCAACCCCGAACGGGTGGTCATGGTGACCTGGCTGATCGTCGCCGTGCTGGTGACGGTGGCGGGCACGCTTTATGGCCTCGACAAGAGCTTCAAGCCCTTCACCTATTTCCAGTTGCTGCTGCCGATGTTCGCCGCTGCCATCCTCGGTGGGCTGGGGAACCCGCTGGGCGCGGTGGCGGGGGCCTATGTCATCGCGCTGAGCGAGGTGGGCGTGACCTATGCCTTCCGCAAGTTCTTTGAATACCTGCTGCCCGAAAGCCTGGAGCCGCAGGGGCTGATGCAACTCCTCTCCACCGACTACAAGTTCGCGGTCAGCTTCGTGCTGCTGGTGCTTGTGCTGCTGTTCCGCCCGACCGGGCTCTTCAAGGGGCAATCCGTATGAGCGCGAAGAACACCTCCTATTTCCTCATCATGGCGGTGCTGCTGGTCTTGGTCGGCTGGCTGCAGAGCCCCTCGGTCGCCATGGGCCTGGTCAACATGTGCCTGATCTCGGCGATCATGGCGCTGGGCGTGAACATCCAATGGGGCTATGCCGGGCTCTTCTCGGTCGGCACGATGGGTTTCGTGGCGCTGGGCGGGTTGGCCACGGTGCTGACCTCGATGCCGCCGGTGCATGACGCCTGGGCGGCGGGCGGCCTCAGGGCGATCTTCGGCATCCTGATCGGGGTCGCGGCCATCGCGCTCAGCGTCGTCGTCTACCGGCGGATGCCAAAGGGCTGGGCCCGGGCCGCGGTGCTGCTGGTCGTGGTGGTTGGCGGCTTTTTCCTCTACCGCGCAGTGCTGGACCCGGCGGTCAACGCGATCGAGGGCACCAATACCGCCGTCGCGGGCTATCTGGGCGGCGCCGGTCTTCCGATCTTCGTCAGCTGGATCGTCGGCGGGCTGCTGGCGGCGGGCGCGGCCTGGGTGATCGGCAAGATCAGCCTCGGCCTCAGGTCCGATTACCTGGCCATCGCCACGCTGGGCATCGCCGAGACGATCATCGCCGTCCTGAAGAACGAGGATTGGCTCTCGCGCGGGGTGCGCAACGTGAACGGCCTGCCGCGCGCGCCGATCCCCTACGAGGTCAGCCTGCAGAGCAACCCCGATTTCATCGCCTGGGCCTCGTGGTTCGGGCTGGAACCGGCCGAGGCCTCGTCCCTCTTCGTGAAGGCCTGTTTCGCGCTGACCTTCATTGTTGTGCTGGGCGTCATCATGTGGCTGTCGGAACGCGCCTGGCGCTCGCCCTGGGGGCGGATGATGCGCGCGATCCGCGACAATGAAACCGCGGCCCGGGCCATGGGCAAGGATGTGACCAAGCGCCACCTGCAGGTGTTCATCCTGGGTTCGGCGGTCTGCGGGCTGGCGGGTGCGATGCTGACCACGCTGGACGGGCTGTTCACGCCCGGCTCGTACCAGCCCCTGCGCTTCACCTTCCTGATCTGGGTGATGGTGATCGTCGGCGGGTCCGGGAACAATTGGGGGGCCGTGCTGGGTGGCTTCCTGATTTGGTTCCTCTGGGTCGAGGTCGAGCCGATCGGCCTGTGGCTGATGGGCTGGATCACCGCCCCCCTGCCGGCGGACAGCTTCCTGCGGACGCATCTGCTGGACAGCGCGGCGCATATGCGGCTCCTGACCATGGGGCTGATCCTGCTGCTGGTCCTGCGTTTCGCGCCGAGGGGGCTGATCCCGGAGAAGTAGCGTTTTCCGGCGCGTGACAGGGAAGGGCCCGTGCCGGTGGTACGGGCCCTATTCAATCGGGGCGCGCGACGGCGGGATGAAATCCCACCCTACGGGGCGGGGCCGGTGCGGGCGAGCACGCGCCCTGCGGGGTCAGGCGCCGCTTTCCGATTCGGTGCAGACCACCAGGATCCGGGCATCCACCGCCCCGGCCGAGGCATAGAGATGCCCGCGCGAACTGTCGAAATAGAGCGAATCGCCCTGCCTGAGCAGCACCGGCGCCTTCCCTTCGGCGAAGACCGTGACCGCGCCTTCCAGCACCAGCAGGAATTCCTGGCCCGGATGGCGGACGAAATCGTCGAAATCCATCAGGTCATGGGCCTTGAGCGTGCCCATCATCGGCACCATCGCCTTGTTGCGGATCTCGGGGAACAGCATTTCGTAGACGTAGTTCCGCGTCTCCTGCTTCTGGAACACGCCCTTCGGCGCCACGGCGAAACTGCCGGGCGCGAAGACCGCGCCCTCGGCGGTGAAGAACTCAGCCATGTCCACGCCGATTCCCCGCGCCAGCGCGAGCATCCGGTCGTAGGTCAGCGACATCAGCCCCCGCTCGGCCTTGGAAATGGTCGAGACGGCCAGGCCCGACCGCTCGGCCAACTGTGCCAGCGTCCAGCCGCGGGCAAGGCGCAACTCCTTCAACCGGCTGCCGAATTCGGCGCGCTGGCTGTCAGCCATCTCGGTCGGATCGGGGCGGGCCAGGGCGCGGTTTCTGGGCGACATGCGGTGATCATACGCGCAACCATGACGCGCGCAATTAATTTTCGTATCGGAAAAATTCTTCTTTCTGATGCGAAAATCCGTGCTAGCGTGAGGCAGGGGAAGGTGCACGATGGGCTCAACGGGACATCACAGGGGGATCGTCGTGATCGGCGCCGGGATTGCCGGAGCCTCGGTCGCGGCCGAACTGGCGGCGGCGGGGCAGGACGTTCTGCTGCTGGAACGCGAAAGCGCGCCGGGCTACCACACGACCGGGCGCTCGGCCGCGCTGTACACCCCGAGCTACGGCCCGCCGGTGATCCGCGCCCTGACGCGCGCTTCGGCCTCGGCCTTCAACGCGGGCCCCACGGCAGAGCGTCCGCATCCGTTGCTGCGCCCCCGGGATGTGCTCTTCATCGCCAGGGCCGACCAGATCGACAGCCTCGAGGCCGCCGCCGCCGATCTGCCCGTCACCCGGCTGGGGCCTGCGCAGGCGCGGGCGATGCTGCCGCTGCTGCGCGAAGATTACCTCGCCGGCGCGCTGCACGATGCGGGCTCGGCCGATATCGACGTCGAGGCGCTGCACCGCCAGTTCCTGCGGGCGCTGACCGCCCATGGCGGCGACCTGCGGCTCAGGGCCGAGGTGACCGCGATCACCCGCGAGGGCGCCGGCTGGCGTATCGCCACGCCCCAGGGCGAGGTCACGGGCGAGATGCTGGTCAATGCCTCGGGCGCCTGGGCCGACGCGATCGCCCTCATGGCCGGGGTGGCGCCGGTGGGTCTGGTGCCGAAGCGGCGCACGGCGATGCTGGTGGCGCCGCCCGCCGGGCAGAATGTGGATGATTGGCCGATGGTCGTGGATATCGACGAAACCTTCTATCTGCGCCCCGACGCGGGCAAGCTGCTGCTCTCGCCTGCCGACGAAACGCCCTCCGAGCCCTGCGACGCCCAGCCCGACGAATGGGATGTGGCGGTCTGCATCGACCGGGTGCAGCAGGCGGTGGACCTGCCGGTGCGGCGGGTCGAGCATAAATGGGCGGGGCTTCGGTCCTTCGTCGCCGACAAGGCGCCGGTCGTGGGCCATGCGCCCGATGCCCCGGGCTTCGTCTGGGTGGCGGGGCAGGGGGGCTACGGCATCCAGACCGCGCCCGCCCTGGGTCGCGCCGCGGCGGCGCTGGCGCTGGGCCAGCCGATCCCGCAGGACATCGCCGACCAGGGGGTCCGGGCCGAGGCACTCGCCCCCCGCCGCCAGGCGCTTGCCGCATGATCTGGGCGGTCCCCCTCCTGGGTGCGGTGCTGCTGGGGTCGGGCCTGGCCATCGCCTATGTCATCGGCGGCGCCACGGTGGTGGCCTTCTTCGCCGCCGGGCAGGAGCGTTACCTCGCCGTCCTGCCGCAGCAGATCTTCTCCAAAATCGACGTCTTCGCGTTGATGGCCATGCCGCTCTTCATCCTGGCGGGCGAGATCATGAACCGCGGCGGCGTGACCCGGGTGCTGATCCGGCTGGCCATGGTGATGGTCGGGCGGGTGCGCGGCGGGCTGGGGCATGTGAACGTGCTGACCTCGGTTTTCTTTGCCGGCATCTCGGGCTCGGCGGTGGCCGACAGCGCGGCGGTGTCGAACACGCTGGTCCCGGCGATGACCGAACAGGGCTACAAGCTGCCCTATGCCGGGGCGATCACCGCCGCCTCGTCGATCATCGGGCCGATCGTGCCGCCCTCGATCATCATGATCTTCTACGGGGCGCTGATGGGCACCTCGGTCACCGCGCTCTTCATCGCCGGGATCGTGCCGGGTCTGTTGCTGGCCGCGGCGCTGATGGCCACGAACAGCTTCTTCGCCTGGCGCGACGATCACCCGCGGCTGACTCGCGCCGAGATCCCGCCGTTGCTGCCCACCGTCCTCAACGCGCTGCCCGCGCTGGGCATTCCGCTGATCATCGTCGGCGGGATCGTTCTGGGCTGGATGACGCCGACCGAGGCCGCCGCCGTCGCCGTCATCGCCGCCACGCTGGCCGGGATGTTCTACGAGCGTCTGGCGCTGGGCCAGATGATCGAGGCGCTCAGGCGCACGGCGATGCTGTCGGGATCGATCTTCATGATCATCTGCGCCGTCTCGGCGCTGGGCTATCTGGGCGCGCTGGAACGCCTGCCCGAGGCCATCGCCGGGTTGGTCACCGAAATGGGGCTGGGGCCGGTCGGCTACATGATCCTGCTCAACCTGATCTTTCTGGCGGCGGGCATGGTGCTGGACATCCCCGTGGCGCTGGCGCTGCTGGTGCCGCTGCTGGCGCCCGTGGCCATCGAACAGGGCGCCGACCCGGTGCATCTGGGGATCGTGCTGTGCTTCAATCTCTGCATCGGCCTGATCTCGCCGCCGCTCGGCGGTTGCCTCTTGATCGTGTCCACGGTGACGGGGCTCAATTACTGGCGGCTGGCGCGGGCGGTGCTGCCGTTCCTGGTGGTCGAGATTCTGGTGCTGGGTGTGCTGATCTGGCTGCCCGATGTGACGCTCTGGCTGCCCCGGACCATGGGGCTGCTGGGAGACTGACCCAAGAACGAAACCAACAAGCGGAGGTAAGACGATGAAAAAGATCCTTCTCGCGGCGAGCGCGCTCGCCCTGTTCGCCAGCGCCGCCTCGGCGCAGATCAAGATCTCGCTCGACAGCCCGCCCGATCTGCAGGGCTCGGGCAGCTATGTCTGGGCGCATGCCTTCTCGACCTATCTGAACGAACACGGCATGGCGGCCGAGGAATACCAGCGCGGCGCGCTGGGCGGCGATGACGAGGTGTTCGATCAGGTCAGCCAGGGCCTGGTGGAAGTGGGCCTCTCGCCCCTGGGCATCGTCGCCTCGATCGACACGCTGATCTACGGCCTGCGCCTGCCCTATTTCTTCGCCGACATGGCGACCGTTGACCGCGCGCTTTACGACAACGGCATGCTGGCGGCGATCAACGAGGGGCTCGACGGTTCGGGCGTGCAGGTGCTGGCGGTCAATACCGTGGGCCCGGCGACCGGCATCTTCAACACCGAGCGCCCGATCACCTCGATGGCCGATATGGCGGGGCTGCGGATGCGGGCGCTCGATGAAAGCCAGATCCAGCTCTACGCGTCCTGGGGCTCGACCGGGACTGTGGTCAGCTGGGCCGAGGTGCCGAACGCGCTGCAAACGGGCGTCGCCAACGGCTATCTGAACCCGGCCTTCGTGCCGCTGCTCTTCGGCCATACCGACTTCATCAAGTATTTCACCCCGGCCGAAATCTCGCCCTCGCTGCGGATCATCATCGTCTCCGAGGATTGGTACGAGGGGCTGAGCGACGCCGACCGCGCCACGGTCGATGCCGCCGCTACCGCCGCCAACGAGGCGAACCGCGCCTGGCTGGAAACCCAGACCGGCGTGATCGCGCAACTCGAAGCCGCGGGCGTCACCGTTTCGGAACTCTCGCCCGAGGCGCGGGCCGAGTTCCAGACGGCCTCGGCCACCACCTACGAGACGATCGTCACGCCCGAGCAGCTTGCCCAGTGGCAGGCGGCGATCGCCGAATAACGTCTCTGTTGGGGAAGGACGCGCGCGATGATCGGCAAGGCGGCCCGCGGCCTGGACCGCGTTTCGGCAGCGCTCAACACCATTGCCCTCTGGGGCGCGGTGCTGGCGGTGCTGGTCATGGTCTATGCCGCGGGCTGGCAGGTCATCGCGCGTTACCTCCTCTCTGATCCGCCGATCTGGACCGAGGAAATGGCCCGCCGCGCCATGGTCTGGGCCGGGATGCTGGGGGCTTCGGCGGCGTTCCGCGCCGGGGCCGACCCGGTTCTGTTCCCGGCCATGGCCGCGGTCCGCGGTGCGGCGGGCGGCGCGCTGGCAGCGATCCGGGCGCTGGGCGTCCTGATCTTTGTGGTGCCCGTCCTCTGGTACTGCCTCTTCGGTCCCAATATGAGCCTGTCGCGCGGGTTTCTGGGCCGCAGCCTCGGCCGTTCGGCCGAGATGCTGGACATTCCGATGATCTGGTTCACCGCGGCCGTGCCGGTCGCCTTCGCGCTGATCCTTGTGCATCTGGCGGCCCGGCTGGCGCTGCAGATGACGGGTCAGCTTCCCGCCCCTGCCCGGACTGCCCCATGAAGTGCTTCATCGCCTGCCTTGCCACCGAGACCAACAGCTTCTCGCCCCTGCCCACCGGCATTGCCGCCTTCGAGGAGGGGCATATCCACCACGGCACCGCGACGCGGGGCGATCCCGTCTATTGGACCGGCGCGCTGCACCTGTGGCGCAAGGCGGCCGAGGAACGCGGCTGGCAGGTGGCCGAAAGCCTCGCCGCCTTTGCCCAGCCCGGCGGCCTGACCTTGCGCAAGGTCTATCAGGACTTTCGGGACGAGATCGTCGCCGACCTCAAGGCCGCGATGCCGGTGGACGTGATCCTGCTGCAGTTGCACGGCGCGATGATCGCCGACGGCTATCCCGATTGCGAGGGCGACCTGATCGCCGCCTGCCGCGCCGTCGCGCCGGAGGCGAAGATCGGTGCGCTGCTGGATCCGCATTGCCACCTGACCGAGCAGATGCTGACCCGGGCCACCGCCCTCATCTGCTTCAAGGAATACCCCCATATCGATATTCTGGAGCGCGGGGCGGAGCTGTTCGCCCTCCTCGCCGACGCGGCCGAAGGGAAGACCAACCCGGTGATGCGCGATTACGATTGCCGGATCATCATGGCCATGCCCACGCCCGAAGGCCCGATGCGCGCCTTCGTCGATGCCCTGACCGCGCGCGAGGCCGAGCCCGGGGTGCTGTCCCTGTCGCTGGCCCATGGCTTCCCCTGGGGCGATCACGAACGCACCGGGGCGAGGGCGCTGGCGATCACCGATGGCGACCCGGCGCTGGCCGAGAAGATGGCGCGCGAGATCGGCGAAAAGCTCTGGCGCGAGAAGGAGGCGATCTTCCAGGAGGTCCTGACCATCGATCAGGCGCTGGACAAGGCTGCCGGTCACAACCAGGGGCCGATCGTGCTGGCCGATATGTCGGATAATGCCGGCGGCGGGGCGCCGTCGGATTCGACCTTCCTGCTGCGCGCGATCCTCGACCGCGGCCTGACCTCGGTCGCCTCGGGCATCTATTGGGACCCGGTAGTCGTCAGGCTCTGCGCCGAGATCGGCGAGGGCGCACAGCTGGCCATCCGGCTGGGGGGCAAATGCGGGCCGATGTCGGGCGATCCCCTGGACCTTAACGTCACCATCAAGCGTGTCGCCACCGGCCTGACCCAACGCTTCGGCAGCCTGCCGGTCACTCTGGGCACCATCGCCTGGCTGTCCATCGACGCGGGCACGGGGGACGAGACGGACGATATCGACCTAATCGTCAACGATACGAGGACCCAGACCTTCCACCCTGAGGCCTTTACCCAGCTCGGCATCGACCTGTCGCGGAAGCGCCATGTCTGCGTGAAATCCTCGAACCATTACCGCGCCGGGTTCGCGCCCATCGCCTCGGTCATCATCCCCATCGCCGCGCCGGGGGCGATCACCCCCGATTTCACCGCCATCCCCTACCGTCACCGGTCGCTGACCTATTGGCCGCGCGTGGAGAACCCCTTCGCATGACCAACTCGCTGATGCTGGCGCGCGACGCCTTTCTTTCGCGTTTTCCCGAAAAACGGATCGAGCTGGAAGGCCGCGACTGGGGCCTGATCGACACCGGTGGCGCGGGCGAGGCCTTTCTGTTCCTGCCCGGCACGCTGGGCCGCGCCGATATCTTCTTCGCGCAGATCGAGGCATTGGCGCCGCATTGCCGCGTGCTGTCCGTCAGCTATCCCGACAGCGGCGGTGTCCCCGAATGGTCGGCCTCGCTGACCCTGCTGCTGGCACGGCTGGGGATCGCGCGGACCGCTGTGCTCGGCTCCTCGCTGGGCGGGTTCCTGGCGCAATATTTCGCGGCGCGGAATCCGGGGCTGGTCACCCATCTGTTCCCCGCCAACACCCTGGCCGATGTCGGCGCCCCACGCACCCATCTGCCCTATTCGCTGGACCTGTGGCACGCCCCTATCGAAGACCTGCGCGCCGGGTTCGAGACCGCGATGAGCGCTGCGCAGGCGGCCTATCCCGACTGGGCCGAGATGTTCGATCTGCTGCTGACCGAGGCGGGGGGCCGGATCCTGGAGAACGAACTCCGCGCAAGGCTCGACGCGATCAAGACCGGCCCCGTCCTGCCGCCGCTGACCAACACCGCCGACAGCGCCACCACCATCGAATCCGTGGACGACCCGCTGATCCCCCCGCCGATGCGCGACGCCGTGCGGGCGCGCAACGCCCCGGCCGCCGGGTTCCGCTTCCTCTGGGGCGGGCATTTCCCCTATCTGCTGCGCCCGGCGCTCTATACCAACATCCTCACGGCGCGGCTGGGGCTGGAACCCCTGTCGGCGGATTGGGTGCTGCAGGACGGGATCTTTCAGGCATGAGGATCCTCTCCAACGCCGATATCGCCGCGCTGCTGCCGATGGACCAGGCGATCGAGGTCATCGACACCACGATGCGCAGCGTCTCGCGCGGGGCGGCGGAACTGCCCCTGCGTCATGTGGTGCCGGTGGGCGGCGCGAACATGATGGGCGTCATGTCCGGCGCCTTGGGCGAGCCGCTGTGCTACGGGGTGAAGTTGGTGAGCCTCTTTCCCGAAAACCCGAAGAAAGGCCTGTCCGGCCATCGCGGCGCCGTGGTGCTGTTCGAGTCCGAGACGGGCGGCGCCGTGGCGATGATGGATGCGGGGCTGCTGACGGCGATCCGCACCGCCGCCGCCTCGGCGGTTGCCACACGGGCACTGGCCCGGGCTGATACCACGCGGCTGACGCTGATCGGCACCGGCGAGCAGGCCGAGCACCATCTGACGGCGATGATGGCGGTCCGCCCGATCACCCATCTGCATGTCGTCGGCCGCCGGGCCGAGGCCGCGCAGACCTTCGCCGCCCATGCCGCCGACCGGCATCCCGGGCTGACCATCACGCATGGCATTGATGTGAAGGCGGGGGTGCAGGGCGCCGACATCATCTGCACCGTGACCAATTCCGCCACGCCGGTGCTGAGAGGCGCGTGGCTGGAACCGGGGCAGCACCTCAATATCGTCGGTGCCTCGGTCGCCTCGAAACGGGAGGTGGACGATGCCGTCATCCCGCGGGCCGAGGTCTTCTGCGATTACCTGCCCTCGCTGCTGGCGCAGGCCGGAGAGGTGGTCGAAGGACTGAAAGCCGGGATATTCGGACCGGATCACCTGAAAGGCGAGATCGGCGCCCATCTGGACGGCGGGCCCGGGCGGTCGGAGCCGCAAGCGATCACGCTTTACCGCTCGCTGGGGATCGTGGCGCAGGATCTGGCCGTCGCGCATCACGTACTGGGACGGGCCGAGCGCGAGGGGCGGGGGACGGACGTCCCACTCTGATCCGCGCGCGCCGTCAGTTGATCAGCGCGCTGAGCAGGCCGATGATGGCCACCACCTGCAGGGTCTGGGCATCGACCATGACCAGCTGGCCATTGATCACCCGGTATTCCCGGCCATAGGGCGCGGGGCCGAAGCCATAGCCATCGCGCCAGGTCCAGCGCTCGCCATGACGGGCGTTGTCGCCGATGTTGATGGTTATGTTGGTCACGTTGGTGTCGTGACGGCGGTCCAGATGCCGTCCGCCATGCCGCTCGTCGTTCCAGCCGTGTCCGGGATTGCCACGCTGGCCGCAATTGTGACCGACGCATTCGGAATGCCCCCGGCCATGCGCCCGTGCATGAGGAGGCGGGTCGGCAAAGGCCGCCGGGGCCGCGACAAGCGTGCTCATGGCCGCGATACCGGCGATCATGATGCGGTTCATGGTGTTCTTCCTTCCACGGGGACCCGCGGCGGCGGGTCTTGGTTGCGCAGGAAACGCGAGGACCGGCCCGAAGTTCCAGACCTGCCCCCGCCGGGCGGCGGAACTCCGCCGGACCCGACCTGCGACACAGCCCTTTTCCAATGGCCGTGGCCGCGCTATATCAGGGCGACCCCCGGCTTGGCCCGGGGGCGCTATCGGTGACCGGGCCCCTCTGGCGAAAGTTGCGGCGCTTTCGCGATGTCGGCACCGACGTGACAACTGCCGCCCGACGGTCATCATGTCCCCGACACCCAAGCTGCCCTCCGCCGCTGCGCCCGGCCCGGCGCATGCCCCGCTTTTCCACTATTTCCGTGCCGCCCTTGTGGTCACGATCCTGGGGATTGCCCTGGGCGGCGTTCTGGGCTGGCAGAGCAGCGGCACCTGGTCCGGGGCGCTGTCGACGCTGTTCATCGTCGCGGTCCTGGCGGTGCTGGAAATCTCGCTGTCGTTCGACAACGCTGTCGTCAATGCCAACAAGCTCAAGGACATGCGGCCCGAATGGCAACGCCGCTTCCTGACCTGGGGCATCCTGATCGCCGTCTTCGGCATGCGGATCGTCTTCCCGCTGCTGATCGTCGTGATCGCCGCCCATGTCGGCCCATGGGAGGCCCTGCGCCTGGCGGCGACCGAGCCCGACAGCTATGCGCATATCCTGGAGAACGCGCATCTGCCCATCGCGGCTTTCGGCGGCACCTTCCTGATGATGGTCGGCCTGACCTTCTTCTTCGACAATGACAAGGATATCCACTGGTTTCCCTGGCTGGAAAGCCGCATGTCCCGCTATGCCACCGTCCGTGGCATTGAGGTCGCCGTGGTCCTGGTGCTGGCGCTGGGCATTTCGCGCCTTCTGCCCGAGATCGAGCGGCACCTCTTCACCGTCTCGGCCATCTGGGGCCTGCTGACCTTCCTGCTGGTCGAGGTGCTGTCCGGCTTCCTCGATTCGCGGCAGGCGGCGCTTGCCACCGCCGCCAAGGGCGGGGTCGGGGCGTTCTTGTATCTCGAGGTACTGGATGCCTCGTTCAGTTTCGATGGCGTGATCGGCGCCTTCGCCCTCAGCCACAACCTGTTCGTCATCGCCATCGGGCTTGGCATCGGGGCGATGTATGTCCGCTCCATGACCATCATGCTGGTCGAGAAGCAGACGCTGGCGCAGTATCGCTACCTCGAACACGGGGCTTTCTATGCGATCATCGCGCTGTCGGTCATCATGTATGTGCAGGCGCTGGTGGCGATCCCCGAGGTGGTGACGGGATTGTTCGGCGCGGGGCTGATCGGCGTGGCGCTCTGGTCGTCGGTGCGCTGGAACCGGCTGAACGCGGGGGCGGGCGAATAGAAACAATTTTCCACAATTTCCAGCCTAATCTGCCCGGATTTTGCCATTGTTTCTGAATAGGAAAGGGCCATGCGCCCGATCCTCGCCCTCCCCGCCCTCGTTCTTGTCGCCGCCTGCTCGTCGGGAGGCGGCTTGCCGCCGCTTCCAACCGGTCAGCCGATCACCGTCGCCGGCTACGAGACCTATACGACCGCCCACAACGGCTATAGCCGGGTGCGCCGCGACTATGCGACGCCCGCCGACCAGAGCGCCATCGCCGCTTTCGAGGATGACGATCCCGCCGACCCGGCCGGCTATCGCTCGCTGATCGACCTGCGTGGCACCCCCTACGAGGGGCGGATGGCGATCGAGGTTCTGGCCGAGGTCGATGGCCCGACCGGCCGCGCCACGCGGCTGGTCCGGCTGACCGCCGACCAGGAGCCTTTTTCGAACGTGCGTGACGGCGCCCTGATCGCCGCGACCGGCCGCTTCTACCTGCGGGGCGCGAATTATTCCTGGGTGACCATCGACGGCGGCCCGATGCTGCAGGGGTCGGACGCCGAAGGCTTGGTCAACATGGAGATCGACTTCGATGCCGAGACGGTCAGCCTGAACCTGCGCACCGGGGTCACCGCCGAGTCGCAGGTCCGCATGGAGATCGAGGCCGAGGACATGCCGCTCAACATCATCAGCGGTGCCTACGGCGACGGCGTCACGATCCGCGTCTGGGACCCGGACAGCCCCGCCATCCTGGCGGTGGACGGCACGCTGCGCGGCACGCTGGGCGGCACACCTACCTACGAGGACGGCTTGAACCAATTGTCGACCTCGGGCCTCTACGAGGCCGATGGCACCGATCCGACGACCGGCCGGCTGGTGACCGTGGACGGCGGCTTTGTCGGGGTGGATCCGAATGCCTTCGTTCGCCCGTAAGGCGCTTGCCCTTCTGACGATGCTCTGCATCGGTCTGACGGCGCTGCCGCCGCGGGCGTTGGCGGATGCCTTCGACCGGGCGCGGCTGGCGCCCCTGGCCTCCAGCGAGCGGCTCAGACTCTTCACCCTCGCCCGGGCGCAGGACACCCGCCGCGCGCCGCCTGCCTATACCAACGCGCTGCGTCGGGCCCTGCGCGACACCGGCTTTTATCATGAGGGCGGGGCGGAGCTCATGGACCGTTCCCTGCGCTTCAGCCCCGTGCTGACCTGGGACGAGAACATCAACGGCGGCTATTTCAACGACCGGCTGGATCTGGGCGGACTGATCCTGGTCGCCGATCCCGCCAATCTGGCCCGTGCCGGGGCGCTGGTCGGCGGGCGGGTCGATGCCACGGCCCGCCTGTCCTGGGACGAGGGGCGGGTGATCGACCTGCGCGCCAGCGCCGAACTCGCCTGGTCGCCCGAGCATGACATTGGCCGCGCCTCGGCCGGGGTCGAGGCCTGCGGGCGCAACCATGTCACCGGCTGGACCTTCGTCGATCTCTGCGCTTCGGCCTCGGCCAGCCAGCGCGCGCTGTCCGAAGGCAGCGCCGCCGGCATCTCGGCCGCGCTGGTGCATCTGGTCTCGACGGCCGAGGCCGCGCATCAGTTCAGCCTGGAGCTTGATCGCCGCGCGCTGGACGCAGGCTTCCAGACCGGGCTGACGCTGGGCTGGTCGGCGGTCTGGAACCGCGCCGTGACCGAGATCACGCTGGGCGCCGGCACGCCGATCCCGGACGCGACCGCGACGAGGGGCCGGGTCAGCGCCCGGGTCGGCTTCCTGTGGCACGAGCGCGCGGTCTCGCTCAGCGCCTGGCATGTGCAGGCCTCGGGTGGCCGCCTGTTGGGCATGGACCGCGCCGACCGCGTGACCGGGCTCGGCGTCTCCATCGAGGCGCGGCGCGGGATGAGCATCGAGGTCACGCATCAGGTCACGCGCTCGACCATCGCCCTCTTTGACGAGGACCGGACCGGGCTTTCGGTGCGATTCCGGTTGGGCCGGCGCTGAGTCGCGGCAGCGCGGCAAGACCGGAATTCCGGCGCGGCCGGGGCTTCGCGGACCGGAATTCCGAAAGCGGCCCCCGTAGAACGATTTTCTCCCTTCACGGGACGGAACGTCCCTGAATCCTCCTTGTTTCGCCGGTTATCTTGCTGTTTGGAGGAAATTTTTCCATGTTGAGCCTCAACCCCGGAGGCGACGATGCAGCATTTCCCGATCTTCCTCGATCTCGCCGACCGCAAGGTCGTGATCGCCGGCAGCGGTGCCTTCGCGCTGGCCAAGCTGCGTCTCCTGCTGAAGACCGAGGCGCGGCTCGTGCTTTTCGCGGCCGAGCCCGAGGCTGACCTCGAAACGACCGCCGCCGCCCATGCCGTCCCGCTGATCCGCCGCGCGCCCGAGGCCGCCGACCTGCAAGGCGCGGCGCTGGCCTATGGCGCGCATGGCGAGGCCGAGGCCGACGCGCGCCTCGCCCGGCTGGCGCGGGCCGCGGGGGTGCTGGTCAACGTGGTCGACAACCTCGAAGGCAGCGATTTCATCACGCCGGCCATCGTCGACCGCGATCCTGTCACCATCGCCATCGGCACCGAAGGCGCCGCGCCGGTGCTGGCCCGGTCCCTGAAAACCGATCTGGAAGAGCGTCTGCCGCAAGGTCTGGGCCCGCTCGCCCGCGCCGGCAAGCTGTTCCGCGCGCGGGCCGAGGCGCTGCCGCAGGGCCGCGCCCGGCGCGATTTCTGGGCCGATTACTATTTCCGCACCGGGCCCGAGGTTCTGGCCGAGGCCGGCGAGGAACTGCTGGACCACGCGCTGGAAGCCCTGCTGCACGAGCACCTGCACGCCGAGCCCGAGGCCGGCCGCGTCGATCTGGTCGGCGCCGGTCCCGGCGATCCCGAGCTGATGACGCTGAAGGCCCGCCGCCTGCTGGATGCCGCCGATGTGGTGATCCACGACCGGCTGGTTCCCGCCGCGATCCTGGAACTGGCCCGGCGCGAGGCCGAGTTCATCGCCGTCGGCAAGGAGGGGTTCGGCCCCTCGACCCCGCAGGACGAGATCAACGCCCACATGATCCGCCACGCCGCCGCCGGGCTGCGCGTGGTGCGGCTGAAAGGCGGCGATGCCTCGGTCTTCGGCCGTCTGGACGAGGAAACCGAAGCGCTGACCGAGGCCGGGATCGACTGGTCCGTGACGCCCGGCATCACCGCCGCCAGCGCCGCCGCTGCCGCCATCGGCGCCAGCCTGACCCGCCGGGGCCGCAACAGCGAGCTTCGGTTGCTGACCGCGCAGGATGTGCAGGGCTACGCCGATCATGACTGGCGCACGCTGGCGCGTCCGGGTGCCGTCGCCGCGATCTACATGGGCAAGCGCGCCGCGCGCTTCGTGCAGGGGCGGCTGATCATGCACGGCGCCGATGCCGACACCCCGGTCACGCTGGTCGAGAACGTCTCGCGCCCTGACCAGCGCATCGTCACCGCGACGCTGGGCGATCTGCCCGCCACGCTGGCCGAGGCCGCCTTCGCCGGTCCCGTCATCACCCTCTTCGGCCTCGCGCCCGCCAAGGCCGCTGCCGTCCTTCCCGCCCTTCTCGAGGAATTCGCCTGATGTCCCGCGCGCCCAAGATCCATGTCGTCACCGCCAACGCCCTCATCGAGGGCGACGTGGTCTATCTGACCGCGGCCGAAGGCTGGACCCGCGACCTGAAAGCGGCCCGCGCCTTCGAGGATCAGACCGAGGCCGAGGCGGCGCTGGCCAAGGCGGCCAAGCGCGGCAATGAGGTGGTCGGCTGTTACCTCGCCGAGGTCCGCCTGACTGCCCAGGGCATCGAACCCACCCATTTCCGCGAGGATTTCCGCCGCCGCGGCCCCTCGAACTATGCCCACGGCAAGCAAGCTGCGGCCTGAGGACAGATCCATGTACGTCTACGACGATTTCGACACCGCCTTCCTGAAAGAGCGCAACCGCCAGTTCCGCGAGCAGGTCGCCCGCCGCATCGACGGCTCGCTGACCGAGGACGAGTTCCGCCCGCTGCGCCTGATGAACGGGCTCTACCTGCAGCTCCATGCCTACATGCTGCGCGTGGCCGTGCCGTACGGCACGCTGAACCCCAACCAGCTGCGCAAGCTGGCCGAGATCGCCGACCGCTGGGACGAGGGCTATGGCCATGTCACCACCCGGCAGAACGTGCAGTTCAACTGGCCGAAGCTGACCGATGTGCCGGACATGCTGGACGCGCTGGGCGAGGTCGGGCTGCACGCGATCCAGACCTCGGGCAACACGATCCGCAACGTGACCTCGGACCATTTCGCCGCCGCTGCGGCGGACGAGATCGCCGATCCGCGGCCCTACGCCGAATTGATCCGCCAATGGTCCACCGACCACCCGGAATTCCAGTTCCTGCCGCGCAAGTTCAAGGTCGCTGTCACGGGGTCCGAGATCGACCGCGCGGTGACCAAGGCCCATGACGTCGGCCTGCGCATGGTCCGCAAGGACGGCGCCGAGGGGTTCGAGGTGATCGTGGGCGGGGGCCTCGGCCGGACGCCGATGATCGGCAAGGTGCTGCGCGACTTCCTGCCGGTGGCCGATCTGCTGCCCTATCTGGAGGCCGTGGTCGGGACCTACAACCTGCTGGGTCGTCGCGACAACAAATACAAGGCCCGCATCAAGATCACCGTGCATGAGAACGGGATCGAGGCGGTCCGCGATCTGGTCGAGGCCCGCTTCGCCGAGATCGCGCCGCAGTTCGACACCGCCGCGACGCTGGCCACGCTCGCCCGCATCCAGGGGATGTTCCGCGCGCCGGAATTTCGCCAGGTCTCGGACCTCGCCTATCAGGCGGCCCATGGCGCCGACCCGGTGTTCCGCGCCTGGGCCGATACCAACCTGCACGCCCACAAGGCCGAGGGCCATGCCATCGTCACCATCTCGCTGAAAGCGCATGGCGCGACGCCCGGCGACATGACCTCGGACCAGATGCGGCTCATTGCCGATCTGGCCGAGCGCTATGGCTATGGCGAGATCCGCCTCAGCCATGAGCAGAACGTGATCCTGCCGCATGTGGCGCTGGCCGATCTGCCGGCGGTCCACAAGGCGCTGAAAGGGCGCGGCCTCGCCACGGCGAACGTGGGCCTCGTCAGCGACATTATCGCCTGCCCGGGCATGGATTATTGCGCGCTGGCCACCGCCCGCTCGATCCCCATCGCGCAGGAGATCGCCACCCATTTCGACGCGCTGAAGCTGGAGCACGACATCGGCCCGCTGAAGATCAAGATCTCGGGCTGCATCAACGCCTGCGGGCATCACCACGTCGGGCATATCGGCATCCTGGGCCTGGACCGCGCGGGGGTGGAGAATTACCAGATCACCCTGGGCGGCGACGGGTCCGAGGACGCGGCGCTGGGCGAACGCACCGGCCCCGGTTTCGCCTATGACCAGATCGTCCCGGCCATCGAGCGGATCCTGCGCGCCTATCTGGAGCTGCGGACCAGCCGCGAAGAGACCTTCCTGCAGGCCTATCGCCGCCTCGGCCTCGGCCCGTTCAAGGAGGCGCTCTATGGCGCAGAACGTCATGCAGCCTGACCTCCGCCGCCTGAACGCCCGCTACGAGGGCGATGGCGCGGGCGCGCTGCGCGTCGCGCTCTCCGGCGCGCTGGGGCAGATCGCCATGGTGTCGAGCTTCGGGGCCGATTCGGCCGTGCTGCTGCATATGGTGGCGCAGATCGACCGCGACACGCCGGTCCTGTTCATCGACACGCTGATGCTGTTCGAGGAAACGCTGGCCTATCAGCGCGAGTTGGCGGAAACGCTGGGCCTGAGCGACCTGCGGGTCATCCGCCCCTCGCGCGAGGCGCTGTTTCAGGGCGACAGCGACAACCTGCTGCATCTGTCGGATACCGACAGCTGCTGCGACCTGCGCAAGACAAGGCCGCTGGAACAGGCGCTTCAGGGCTTCGACGGCTGGATCACCGGCCGCAAGCGGTTCCAGAGCGGCGAGCGCGCGGCCATCGACCTCTTCGAGCATGACAGCGCGACCGGGCATCTGAAGGTCAACCCGCTGGCCGGCTGGAAGGCCGCGGATCTGGCGGCCTATATGGACGCGCATGACCTGCCCCGGCACCCGCTGGTTGCCAAGGGTTATCCGTCCATCGGCTGCGCGCCCTGCACCGGGCCGGTGGCCCCGGGCGAGGATCCCCGCGCCGGTCGCTGGCGCGGGCAGGACAAGAACGAATGCGGCATCCATATCGTCGATGGCCGCGTGATCAGGAGGCAGGCGTCATGAGCGTGATCGTCACTGACCAGGGCTTTCAGCCCGAAACCCATAACGGCGACTGGTTCGACCTCGCCCCCGATGTGGATATCGCCGCCGTCGAGACGCAGCTTGACGGCGTGACGGCGATCCGCGTGGCCTTTCCGGCCTTCTCCGATGGGCGCGGCTTCACGCTGGCCGCGCGGCTGCGGCGTGCAGGCTTCACCGGGCGCCTACGGGCCGCGGGGCATGTCATCGCCGACCAATACGCCATGGCTCGGCGGGCCGGGTTCGACGAGGTGGAGATCGACGAGGATCTGGCCGAACGTCAGCCCGAGTCGCAATGGCTGTCTCGCGCCGGCTGGCAGGGCCATGATTACCGCGCCCGGTTGCGGAGGATCGCATGAACGTCGCTTTGAGCCCCGACTTGCAGACGGTGACGCAGGTCACCCACTGGACCGACCGGCTGTTTTCCTTCCGGGTGACGCGGCCGAAAAGCCTGCGCTTCCGCTCGGGCGAGTTCGTGATGATCGGGCTGGCGGGCGACAACGGCAAGCCGATCCTGCGCGCCTATTCCATCGCCTCGCCCGCCTGGGACGAGGAACTGGAATTCTACTCGATCAAGGTGCCGGACGGCCCCCTGACCTCGCGCCTGCAACATATCGAGGTGGGCCAGCCGATCATCCTGCGACCCAAGCCCGTGGGGACGCTGGTGCATGACGCGCTGAAACCCGGCAAGCGGCTGTGGTTCCTGGCCACGGGGACCGGGTTCGCGCCCTTCGCCAGCCTCCTGCGCGAGCCCGAGACCTGGGAGAAATACGAGACCGTGGTGATGATGCACACCTGCCGCGAGGTGGGGGAACTCGACTACGGGCGGCGGCTGGTCGAGGATCTGCGCGACGATCTCCTGATCGGCGAGCTGATCGGCGACAAGCTGCATTACTACCCGACGACCACGCGGGAAGAGAGCCCCTTTATGGGCCGGATCACCGACAACCTGACCTCGGGCAAGGTCTTTGCCGATCTGGGGCTCGAGGGGCCGCTCGACCCGGCGCTTGACCGGGCGATGGTCTGCGGCTCGCTTGCCTTCAACAAGGATGTGGCGGCGGTTCTGGAAAGCTTCGGGCTGCAAGAGGGCTCGAATTCCGCGCCCGCCGATTACGTGATCGAAAAGGCCTTCGTCGGCGACGGCGTGTGAAGGCGCCCGCAGGATGGGCAAGTTTGCCCATCCTGCAGACCTGCGTTCCGCTTATTTCATCGGCCGAGGCTCAGGCGCATGGGGCAGGGGCGCCGGGGGGCGCAATTCCTCCAACCGGGCGCGGGCCTCGTCGGCGTGCAATCCTTGCGGCCACATCTTCAGATAGGTCCAGAAACCTTCCATCCGCGCCTCGTCCAGCGCCCGCTGCCAATCCACCGCCTCGGGGTCGGTGCGGGGCGTGGTCGGGCGGCGTTCATCCGGCGGCACGATGCCGCGCGCCCGCAGCATCGCCCGCGCATCGCCCGAATGCAGCCCCCGCGGATAGGCGGCGAGATAGGCCAGCAGCGCCTCGGTGCTGCCGTCCCTGCGCGCGGCCTCGAAGGCCTGCGCCTCGGGGCTGGCGGTCGAGGCGGCCGGGGATTGGACCTGCCCGGGTTGGTTCTGGGGCGTCTCGGCCGCCGGCGGGGTGCGCTCGGGCGCCGTAGCCTCGGTCTGCGGCGGGATCTCGGGGCTGCCGCTCAGGCTTGCCAGGAAGTCCCGCTCGAATCCGGCGGCGGCCTCGGGTGCCAGCCCGGCCGAACGCAGCACCAGCCAAGGGGTGAGCCCGTTGGCCGCAGGCGCCTCGGCGATCAGATAGAGCAGCCGCACCGCGCGCCCGTCCTCTTGGCCTTCGCCCCGGAAGGCGCGCAAGGACAGATCGCCCAGCACCATCCGCTCGCCGGTGTCGGCGACGGTGAGCTCGCCGAAATCCGAGAGCATTGCCGCGAAACCCTGCTGGTCGGGGCTCTGCAACGGCATGTCCTGCAGCGCGCGCGGGGTGAAGACGCGGATCGAGATTTCCTCGGTGATCTCGCCCGAGGCATCGCGCGCCTGCAGCCAGTATTCCAGCCGGTCGGCGACACTGCGCTCGCGGCGCATCTCCATCCCCGCGGGGGCGGCGAAGCTGAGGCCGAACCGGCTGTGCTGCACCCAGCCCTCGGGCAGCGCGGAGGATGGGGTGACCGGGGCTGCATCGCTGCTGCCGCTTGCGGGCGCCACGCTGCGGGCGAACAACGCGTGCACCGCCTCGATCACCGAGGCTGCACATTCCTCGGCCCCGTCGGGCCGTTGCAGCGCCAGCTGCGGCAGCATGGCGTCGAGGCGCGCCTCGTCCCCCGGGGCGACCAGGATGCCCAGGAGATAGACCGGCGCCCCGTCTTCGCACAGGCGCGGCACCACGATCTGGGCCGGGATCCGGGCGGCGGCATCGACCGGCCGATCCTCGAGCGAATGGGTGGCCGTGCCGTGGATGACCCAGACCGGCACGCCGCCGATCTCGGCCTCGATCACCGCATCGACCTCGTGCAGCATGCGGTCGAGCTGCTGCTCCAGGGGGCGGCCCATCAGCCGCCCGGCGTTGATCCGGGTATGCGGCTGCGCGCCCGCGTCGCCCAGGAACAGGTCGGCCGAGCGATCGTTGCGGTCTTCCTGCATGACGGTGACGCCCGGCGGCAGGCGAAGTCCGGCAAGCCCGGGCAGAATCGCGGTTTCCGTCGCGGGCGCGTCGGCCGGATCATCGGCCGGGGCGTCCGATCGGGGCGCGGCCGCATCGCCATAGCCGGCAATGATCTGGCCGATCTGCGTCACGGCCTCGGCATCGGCGTAGCCGCGGAACACACCGCCCAGGATCAGCGGATCCCCCGCCGCATCGGGCTGCATCGACACCAGATAGTAGCCGATCAGCCGGCCGCCCAGTTGCGGCGTTTCCTCCTGTTCGCCCGCGGCGACGTAGAGCCGCATCTCGCGCGGGCCGATATACAGCGAGCGGCCCGTATCCCGGACCTCGACCTCGGCCCAGCGCTCAAGCACCGCGGGGAATTCGGGGCTGCCGGGCAGGGCCTCTACCCGGTCCAGCCCGCCGATGATCCCGCCCATCTCGATCTCGGTACGCGCGGCCTCGTCGCGGCCGCCGATGGTGACGCCGCGGCCCTCGGGAGCGATTTCCACCGTCAGACCGGGCGGGATCGCCATCCTGACGCCCAGTGCCTCGATCTGCTCCCAGCCGGCGGGCAGGGCGCCCGAGGGATCGGGCAGCGCTGCGGCGATGGCGTCGAAGTCCAGCCTGCCGGCGTCGGTGGTGGCTTCGGTGGTGGCGGCTTCGGCCTCGGGCGGGGTCTCGGTCGTGGCCGGAGCAGCCTCGACAATCTCGGGCGCGATCGAGGCGATCGCCTGATTGACCAGCGCTTCGGCCTCATCCGGGGCATAACCGCGGGCCGTGGCGCCGGCGACGGCATAGATGCCCTCGGCGTCGGGTTCCTCGGTGATCAGAGAAACGGTGTGCTCATAGTCGCCCTGATGCGGCGGGCGATCGCGCAGGCCCATGCCGACATAGATCATCATGCCCCGGTCGCCGACCAGAATGCGGCGCGGGCTTTCGGCGGTCGGGATCCCGGCGCCCCGGGCAATCATCTCGAGGAAGCCGGGGGTTCCGGGGGCGATGCCGAGGGCCGAGAGTTCCTCGGCGCTCATCGCCGCCAGCGCGATCCGCAGCTCGGTCCCGGAACCTTGGGGCCGCAGCCTGAACGAAACCTCCGGGTTCCGCCGGTTGCTGCGGTCGGTCACCTCGGCTTCGGCCGGGGCGGCGACGGAAAGACCGAAGGCGCTGTGACGCTGCCAGCCCTCGGGGGTGATCCGGGCGGGCAGGGGCATCGCCTCGACCGCGGCCAGCAGGGCGGGCGTCGGGTCCGCCCCGGCGGCGGGCTCGGCCGCGGTTTCCGGGGTGCTGGCGGCTTCCGGGGCTTCGGCCTCAGGCGCGGCATCGGGCGCGGCTGAGGCCGGGGCCAGCGAGCCCACGAAACGCGCTTCCAGCTCGGCCGCGACGCCTTCGCCCAGGCCCGCGCTGAAGACCGCGATCATCAGCGCCTGCCCGTTCGCGTCAGGTTCGGCGGACACGAGATAGAGCATCCGCGCCTCGAGCGTGGCGCCGCCGGCGGCCGGGATCGGCCCGCTGCCGCCATAGGCCAGCAACCGTTGCCCGCCAAGCGTCATCTCGACCCCGGTAGCGGTGACCGGCACCCCGGCGAGGTCCGAGAGATAGGTCGCCATCTCGACCGAACCCGCGGCGGGCATCCCCTCGCGGTCGCTGGCGTCCAGCAGGCTGATCGCCATCCGCGTGCCCACCCCGTCCGCGCCGATGGTCGAGACGGTGACCTCGCGCTGGCCCTCGGCGGGGTCGGGGATGGCGGCGCCGGGCGGAACCTCGAAGTCCAGGCCCAGCCGGGTGACGGCCTGCCAGGGCGCCTCGGCTCCGGCGGCGGCGTCAGGGGCAGCGATCGCTGGCGCGGCGATTTCGGGCGCCGGAGCCCCGGGCAGGGGGGCCTGGGGCGCGGGCGCCTCGGACGTGGCCTGCGCGAAGGCGGTGAACGGAACGGCAATGGTCAGCGAAACCGAAAGCGCGACAAGGGCGGTCGAGCCGCGAAGCGAAAAAGCAGTCATGAATATATTCCCCGGAGGATCGGCCAATTGCCGGGTACGATAACACTCCTTCCCCACAAACAAAGCCTCTCGTGGACTTTCAGGATCACGACCTCTTCATCGCGGCCTTGATTTGCGGGCCGCGCGGGCGTAGAGGGGCGCGTCGCCCGCCCGGCCAGAACGGCCCGGGGGCGCGGCCAAGTCCCCGACCACCTTGTCAAAACGGTTTCAGAACATGACCCGCCTCTACCTCCCCGGCATCCTTGCCATGGCCGCCATCGTCGTGGCCTCGAATATCCTTGTGCAATTCCTTCTGGGTGACTGGCTCACCTGGGGCGCGCTGACCTATCCCTTCGCCTTCCTCGTCACCGATGTGATGAATCGCGTCTATGGACCGCAGGCCGCGCGCCGCGTCGTCTGGGCCGGGTTCGCCGTCGGCGTCCTCTGCTCGCTGATCGGCACGCAGATCATGATCCAGGGCGATGGCTACGACTTCCCCGCCGTGACGCTGCGCGTGGCGCTGGGCTCGGGCGCCGCTTTCCTGGTGGCGCAGATGGTCGATATCGGCGTTTTCAACGCGGTCCGCGGAGGGGTGTGGTGGAAAGCGCCGCTGATCTCGACCCTGGTCGGTGCCTCGCTCGACACGCTGATTTTCTTCTCGACCGCCTTCTCGGCGACCATGGCATGGGTCGATCCGGCGGCGGATGTTAGCTGGGCGCAAGAGATTGTGCCAGCGCTGGGTGTCGGTCCGATGACACCTTTGTGGGTTTCTCTCGCGCTTGCCGATTGGATGGTCAAATTGGCGCTGGCAATGGTGGCTTTGTTGCCCTTCCGACTCATCGTTGCGAAATTGACCCAAAGGATGGCGTAAAAGCCTTTGACAAATACAACATACATGCCACCATCGCCTTACGGTTCAACCCAGCGAAAGGAGGTGGTCCAGTGTCGAGAGTGATATTGGAGAGAGGTGTCGGGACAGTCAGGAGGACGGCCAGCTGACGGCAGCCCGTCGGCTGTAATATCCTGATTGGGCCTGTTTCTAACCGGCTCCATCTCCTGAAGCTCGTGAGGGCCGCTCGAATAGTCGGGCGGCCCTTTCGATTAGCGTTGCGAAGCCTATTTCAAGATCCATGCTTTACGTCACCGATCAGATCACCATCCAGGACTGGGAACTGAGCGAGAGCTTCATGCGCGCCTCGGGACCCGGCGGGCAGAACGTCAACAAGGTCTCCTCGGCCGTGGAATTGCGGTTCGAGGCCGAGCGCTCGCCTGCGCTGGCGCCCGCCGTCAAGGCGCGGCTCAAGCGGCTGGCCGGGCGGCGCTGGACGCTGGAGGGGGCGCTGGTCCTGCAAGTGGACGAGACCCGCAGCCAGGCCCGCAACCGCGAGATCGCGCGCGAGCGTCTGACCGACCTGATCCGCCAGGCGCTGGTCGCGCCGCGTCGCCGGATTGCCACGAAACCCACCTATGGTAGCCAGCAACGCCGCATGGATGCGAAAACCCGGCGCGGGTCGGTCAAATCCTTGCGCGGTCCTGTTGACGACCCGGAAAGCTGAGCGCAGTCTGTGGATAAGTCCAAACCGCAAAACGAGCCGCCCCGCAGCGAGGCAGCCCCCGAGGTCGAGCAGAACCGCATGAAACAGACCACCCTGGCGGCCTTTCGCAACTTTGTCGAACCGGTGTTCAAGCGCCCTGAATTCGTTCAGACGGCGGCTTTGTGCGTTCGGCAGGGCAAGAAGGGTCCCGAGGTGCTGCTGGTGACCAGCCTCGATTCGAAGCGCTGGATCGTGCCGAAGGGCTGGCCGATGGAGGGCAAGTCCCTGGCCCAGGCCGCCCTGCAGGAAGCCTGGGAGGAAGCGGGCGTCCAGGGGGCGGTCGATGAATACCCGGTCGGCAGCTATGGCTATCAGAAGATGGTCAAGGGCGGGATTCCCGTGACCTGCCGTTGCTCGATCTACCGGATCGACGTGACCACGCTGGCCGAGGAATACCCGGAAAGGGCCCGCCGCCGCCGCAGCTGGATGCGGGTGAACGAGGCCGCGAAAGCGGTGGAAGAGCCCGAACTGAAGGCGGTGATCCGCGCGCTGGCCTGACTTCCCGGTTGTGATCGTGCCCATGCCGCGTTAGGGGGCTGTAACAGTTCTGTGACACTCCCCGGAGCCCGCATGACCTCGCCTGCCGACCCGAACGCCAAGGCCATCAAGACCCTCGACAAGGACCTCGGTCGTATCGGCCTGCTGGAACAGGCCACGCTCTTCACCTCGCGGCCGCTGGTCGCGCCGGGGATCGCGCTGGTCTTCATCGTCATCGCCGGTCTGGCCGCCGTCACCATCATGGGCGGCGGCGCCGGGACCTGGGTCGTGGTTCTGGCCGCCGCCATCGGCGCCTATATGGCGCTGAACATCGGCGCGAATGATGTCGCCAACAACATGGGTCCGGCGGTGGGCGCCCGCGCCGTGACGCTGGGCGGCGCGCTGGTCATCGCGGCGCTTTGCGAAACTGCGGGGGCGCTGCTGGCCGGGGGCGATGTGGTCTCCACCGTCTCGCGCGGGATCGTGGCACCCGAAAGCGTCGCCGCGCCCGAAATCTTCGTCTGGGCGATGATGGCGGCGCTATTGGCCGGGGCGCTCTGGATCCACCTGGCCACCGCCATGGGCGCCCCGGTCTCGACCACGCATTCCATCGTCGGCGGCGTGATGGGTGCGGGGATCGCCGCGGCGGGCTTCGGGGCGGTCAACTGGCCGGTCATGGGCACCATCGCCGCCAGTTGGGTGATTTCGCCCGTCATGGGCGGGGTGATCGCCGCCCTGTTCCTGGCGCTTCTGAACAACCGGATCCTGTACCGGAAGGACAAGATCGCCGCCGCCCGGACCTGGGTGCCGATCCTGATCGGCGTGATGGGCGGCGTCTTTGCCACCTATATGGCGCTGAAGGGGCTGAAGGCGTTGGTGCATCTGTCGCTGGGCGAGTCGCTGCTGGTCGGCCTTGCCGTGGCGGTGCCGCTGGCGCTGGTCATGCGCCCGGTGATCGCCCGCCAGTCACGCGGGCTGGAGAATCGGACGAAATCGCTGAAGGGCCTTTTCGCGATCCCGCTGGTCCTGTCGGCGGCGCTGCTCAGCTTCGCCCATGGCGCGAATGACGTGGCGAACGCGGTGGGGCCGCTCGCCGCCATCGTCCATGCGGTGTCGGACGGGGCTTCGGGCGACCGGGTGCAGATCCCCTATTGGGTGATGATCGTCGGCGCGGTGGGCCTGTCGGTGGGCCTGATGCTGTTCGGGCCGAAGCTGATCAACATCGTGGGGTCCGAGATCACGCGGCTCAACGCCATGCGCGCCTGGTGCGTGGCGCTGTCGGCGGCGGTGGTGGTGATCATCGCCTCGTGGCTGGGTCTGCCGGTCAGCTCGACCCATATCGCCATCGGCGGGATCTTCGGCGTGGGCTTCTACCGCGAATGGTATCACGAGAAGATCCTGAAGGAGAACCGCGACCTCTCGACCCTGCCGGTCGAGGAACGGACCCGGCGCAAGGTCGTCCGCCGTTCGCATATGCTGACGATCCTGGCGGCCTGGGTGATCACGGTTCCCGCCACGGCGGCGCTCTCGGCGGGGCTTTTCTGGGCGGCGACGTTGTTGGCCGGGTTGCGGTGAGGCGCGTGGTGGGATGAAATCCCACCCTACGCCCGGTGCGCCTCGTCATATCGGGTTTCGATTGCCCCTCACCCTGTAGGGTGGGATTTCATCCCACCACACACCTCACCACCCGTTCAGGATCACGCCCCTCTCCCCCGTGACGATCGCGTTCATGGCGATGTCATGCGGCTGGGGATGGATGCTGCGCAGCGCCGCCGAGGGATGGCCGACGCCCACCGCCTTCACCCCCGGCCCCAGCGCGGCGAGCGTCCGGTCGAAGAACCCGCCGCCATAGCCCAGCCGGAAGGCATCAGGATCGAAACCGACCAGCGGCGCGATGGTCAGGGTCGGCGTGATCTCCTCGGTTCCCGCCGGTTGCAGGATGTTCCAGACCCCCCGTTCCATCGCGCAGCCCGGGTGCCATTCGCGAAATTTCAGCGGCTGACCCTTGGCGACGACCAGCGGCAGGGCGATCCGGGCTCCCCGGGCCTGCGCGCTTTCCATCCAGAACCGCAGGTCCAGTTCCGCCTTGAACGGCCAGTAGAGGCTGATGACCTGCCCCGGCCCCGGGGCGATCAGCCGGTCAAGCACCGACGCCACTTCGGCCGCGACCCGGGCGCGTTCCTCGGCCGGGATCGCCTGCCGGGCGGCGAGCAGCGCCTCGCGCTGAGCCTTGCGCCAATGTGGCCAATCGAGCGGCCGGGCGGGCGCGGGAACCTCATGCGCGTAGCAGGGCGGCGAGGCGGGTTCGGGGGTGTCGTTCATGGATGCCTCCGTCAGTTGCCCAAGAATTAGGCATCTGACGCGCCGGCGGACAGGGGAAACCGCCGCCTTTCGGCCGAAACCGCCGCCCGGGGAATGGGCCAACCCGCGCCAGGGCGCGGAACGGCCCATCCTACGCCTCGTCCGGTCCCAGATGCCGTGCGCCCCGCGCCTGGGCCAGCCGCATCTGGCGCTGGCGCTCGCGGAAGCCTTCGCGGCGGGCCTCGCTGTATTCCCCGATGCAGCGGGCGCAGCTGACACCTTCCTCGTAATCCGGGTGCTGCCGGTCGGCGGCCTCCAGCGGTCGGCGGCAGGCATGGCAGAGCGCGTGGCCCGTGGGTTTCAGCCCGTGTCCCACCGCGACGCGCTGGTCGAAGACGAAGCAGCCCCCGTGCCAGAGGCTTTTCTCCTCGGGCACCTCCTCCAGATATTTCAGGATGCCACCCTTGAGGTGATAGACCTCCTCGACCCCCTGCTGCAGCAGCCAGTTGGTCGATTTCTCGCATCGGATGCCGCCGGTGCAGAACATGGCGATGCGCTTGTTGTGGAAGCGCTCGCGGTTGGCCTGCCACCAGGCCGGGAAATCGCCGAAAGCCTTGGTGCCCGGGTCCACGGCGCCCTCGAAACTGCCGATTGCGACCTCGTAATCGTTGCGGGTGTCGATGACCGCCACGTCTGGGGCGCTGATCAGGGCGTTCCAGTCCCGCGCCTCGACATAATGACCGACGCGGGCGCGGGGATCGACGCCGGGCTGGCCCATGGTCACGATCTCGCGCTTGAGGCGCACCTTGAGACGGCCGAAGGGCATGGTTTCGGCGGGGGATTCCTTCCAGTCCAGATCGGCGCAGCCGGGCAGGGCGCGGATATGCGCCAGCATGGCGTCGATGCCCTCGCGGGTGCCGGCGATGGTGCCGTTGATCCCCTCGGGCGCCAGCAGGAGCGAGCCCTTGACCCCCAGCGAACAGCCGAGCCGGGCGAGCGGGCCTTTCAGCGCGGCGGGGTCGGGGAAGCGGGCGAAATGGTAAAGCGCGGCGACAACCAGCATCAGGCGGCCCCCCCGAGCACCGTCTCGACCAGAACGGCGACAACGATGAAGAAGATCGTGGCCTTGACCCAGAACCACAGCGCCGAACCGCCCGGCCGCTCCTTGCCGAAATCCGGCAGCCAGCGGCCCGCGCCGAGGAACCCGGCCTCGGGATGCGGCTGGGGCGGCTGGAAGAGCGGCACATCGCGCCAGCGCATGACGACGATCAGCAGCGCCCCCGCCGCGAAACCGCCAATATGGGCCCAGAAGGCCACCCGCACCTCGCCCGGGATTTCGGACAGCGCGGCGATCACGTCGAGCGCGACGCTGAGCCCGACGAAAAGCCCGGCCGGCGCCAGCACGGGCACGCGGAAGGCCACCAGCACCAGCACCTTGGCCCGGGGATGCAGCAGCAGATAGGCGCCCATCACCCCGGCGATGGCCCCCGAAGCGCCGATCACCGGCACGGTCGGATCGGCGGAAAGCCAGGCCTCGGCCCCCGCGCCCGCCATGCCGCACAGGATGAAGAACAGGGGATAGCGCCAATGGCCCATCGCATCCTCGATATTGTCGCCGAAGACCCAGAGCGTGATCATGTTGCCGATCAGATGCAGCCAGGTGGCGTGCAGAAACATGTAACTGACCATCTGGCCCACGACCTCGGGCCCGCCGCCCGGGGGCTTGATCCCGCCCACGGAATGCAGGCTGGCCGGTGTGAAGGCGTAATCGGGCCAGGGAACCTGAATCACGAAGAGCAGCGTGCAGAGCGCGATCAGGGCCCAGTTCACATAGGGAAAGCGGATGTGGCGGGTGGGATTGTGGTCGGCGATGGCGAACATCCGGGGGCCCTCTGGGTGGATAGGCCGGGGGGCCGTCTGCCCCCCGGACCCCCCGAGCGTATTTCAGGCAGAATGAAAAGCACAGGCGGCGCGGGCTCGGGCGGGGGATTTCCTTGACTCGGGCGGCCTGCGGGCCTATGTGCCGGTCAATTCCCCGGATGCCCTTACGCGTCCGGTCCCATCGCATTTTGCGGGGATCGCCATCCGTCAGCGCGTTGCGCCCACGGGTGCGGAACCCCGTGGACCCGAAGTCTGTCCCGAAAGGACTGCCATGTTCGAGAATCTGTCCGAGCGCCTTGGCGGCGTCTTCGACCGCCTCACCAAGGCGGGCGCGCTGTCGGCTGATGACGTGACCGCTGCCCTGCGCGAGGTGCGGGTGGCACTGCTGGAGGCGGATGTCTCGCTGCCGGTGGCGCGCAGCTTCATCAAGCGGGTGCAGGAGAAGGCGACGGGCTCGGCGGTCACGAAGTCGGTGACGCCCGGCCAGCAGGTGGTGAAGATCGTCCATGACGAGCTGATCGCCACCCTGCGTGGCGATGAGGATCCGGGCCGGCTGAAGATCGACAACCCGCCGGCACCGGTTCTGATGGTCGGTCTGCAGGGCTCGGGCAAGACGACGACCACCGCCAAGCTGGCCCGCCGGTTGAAGGAGCGCGAGGGCAAGCGGGTGCTGATGGCGTCGCTGGACACCAACCGCCCGGCGGCGATGGAGCAGCTGGCCATTCTGGGCGGGCAGATCGGCGTCGACACGCTGCCCATCGTCAAGGGCGAGAACGCCGTTCAGATCGCCAAGCGCGCCAAGTCGCAGGCGACGCTGGGCGGCTATGACGTCTATCTGCTGGACACCGCCGGCCGTCTGCACATCGACGAAGTCCTGATGGACGAGGTTCAGGCCGTCCGCGATGCAGTCAACCCGCGCGAGACGCTGCTGGTGGTCGACGGCCTCACCGGCCAGGACGCGGTGAACGTCGCGACCGAGTTCGAGGGCAAGGTCGGCATCACCGGCGTCGTGCTGACGCGGATGGACGGCGACGGGCGGGGCGGTGCGGCGCTGTCGATGCGCGCTGTCACCGGCAAGCCGATCCGCTTCGTCGGTCTGGGCGAGAAGACCGACGCGCTGGAGACTTTCGAGGCCGAGCGGATCGCCGGGCGGATCCTCGGCATGGGCGACATCGTGGCGCTGGTCGAGCGCGCGCAGCAGACGCTGGAGGCCGAACAGGCCGAGCGGATGATGAAGCGCTTCCAGAAGGGTCAGTTCAACATGAACGACCTGAAGCAGCAGTTGGACCAGATGCTGAAGATGGGCGGCATGCAATCGGTGATGGGCATGATGCCCGGCATGGCGAAGATGTCGAAGCAGGCCGAGGAAGCCGGCTTCGACGACCGGATGCTGAAGCGCCAGATCGCGCTGATCCAGTCGATGACCAAGAAGGAACGCGCCAACCCCGAGCTGTTGCAGGCCAGCCGCAAGAAGCGGATCGCGGCGGGCGCGGGGCTGGAAGTCTCCGAGTTGAACAAATTGCTCAAGATGCACCGGCAGATGGCCGATGTGATGAAGAAGATGGGCAAGGGCGGCATGCTGAAACAAGCGATGAAGTCGATGTTCGGCAAGAACCCCGACATGGCCGAGATGCAGAAGCAACTGGCCGATCCCGAGGCGATGAAGGCCGCCTCGGCCGCGATGCGCGGCGGGGCGATGCCGCGCGGCATGGGTTTGCCCGGGCTGGGCGGCGGGTTGCCGGGGGGCCTCTCGGGCCTCGGCAAGAAACGGTAAGCGGATGCGTCAGACCCCTTTCAGCGCGGCGATGCGGCGGACGGTGCCCGGCACCGGTCGGCGGGCGGCGCATGGAGGGGCGGCATGAGCGCGGTCACACTGAGCCCGACGCCGGTGCTGACCACCGACCGGCTGGTGCTGCGCGCGCCGGTGGCGGCGGATTGGCCGCTGTTTCTGGATTTCACCCGCGACGAGCGCTCGCGCTTCGTGCGCGCGGCCGAGATGGATGACGAGAAGGCGTGGCGCGGTTTCGGCCATGTCATCGGCCATTGGGTGCTGCGCGGCTACGGCATGTTCACGATCACCGCCAAGGGCGACGACCGGGCGCTGGGCATGGCTGGCCCCTGGTTCCCCGCTGCCTGGCCCGAGCCGGAAATCGGCTGGTCGATCTGGAATGCCGGGGCCGAGGGCAAGGGCTATGCCTTTGAAGCCGCGAGCGCGGTGCGCGACTGGGCGCGGGACAGCCTGGGCTGGACCCGTTTCGTCAGCTACATCGACCGGGCCAACACCCGTTCGGAAGCGCTGGCACGGCGGCTGGGCTGCACGCCCGATGCCGCAGCCGCGACGCCGGGCACCGAGGACGTGCGGGCTTGGCGCCACCCGGAAGGGGGCGCGGCATGAGCCTGTCGCAGAGCTTTGAGGCGCTGGTCCCCCGGCTGGAAACGCCGCGTCTGGTGCTGCGCGCGCCCCGCGCTGCGGATTTTGACGCCTATGCAGTCTATCTGGCCAGCGAGCGTTCGCGTTTCACCGGCGGGCCGATGGACCGCAACCTCGCCTGGCGGGCCTTCGGGCATGTGGTGGGCCATTGGGTGCTCAGGGGCTACGGCGTCTTCGTGATCGAAGACAAGGTGACCGGCGAAGCGCTCGGCACCACCGGGCCCTTCTTCCCCGAGGGCTGGCCGGAACCCGAAATCGCCTGGACCCTCTGGCAGGGCGAAGGCCGCGGCATCGCCACCGAGGCGGCGCTTGCGGCCCGGACCTGGGCCTATGAGGCGCTGGGCTGGACCACGGCGATCAGCCTGATCCTCGACGGCAACACCCGGTCCGAGGCGCTGGCCGCACGGCTGGGCTGCGTCCGGGAAAGCAGCGTGACCCATGCGCAATTCGGCCCGGCGGGCATCTGGCGCCACCCCGCGGCCGATGCCCAGGGCGCCGGCATGGAGGCCTACGCATGATCGCCGCCGCGCACGAGACGCCGATCGCCGGCCCCGCGCAGGATGCGGCGCGGGCGCTTGCCGCCCATGTGCCGGTGCTGCGTACCGCGCGGCTCGTGCTGCGCGCGCCGCGGCTGGAGGATTTCCCGGCCTATGCCGCGATCCTGACCGGTCCGAGGGCCGAGCCGATGGGCGAGCGCCTGACACGCGAGGAGGCCTGGAGCGACTGGTGCCGCCTGGTGGGCCTGTGGCTCTTGCGCGGGCACGGGATCTGGACGCTGGAGACCGGCACGGCCGAGGTTGCAGGCTTCGCGCTGATCGGCTTCGAGCCCGGCGACCTGGAACCCGAACTCGGCTGGTTCCTGGCTGCCGATCACGAAGGGCAGGGGCTGGCGCAGGAGGCGGCGCGCGCGGTGCTGGCCCATGCGCGGGACGCGCTGGGCATGGCCTCGCTGGTCAGCTACATCGCCCCCGACAACGACCGCTCGCGCGCCCTGGCCCAACGGCTGGGCGCCGCGCGCGACGGAACCCATGCCGGCTGCGAGGTCTGGCGCCACAATCTCGGAGGGAAGGCATGAGCCCTCGCGATTCCAAGGACAGGCCGGAGGCCCGAATGACCGACGATTCCCAACGCGCCGACGAGTTGCTGCGCGGGCACCGCGAAAGCATCGACCGGCTCGATGCGATCCTCGTCTATACCCTCGCCGAACGCTTCAAGCACACCCAGGCGGTGGGCAAGCTGAAGGCGGAACACGCCCTTCCCCCGTCCGATCCCTCGCGCGAGGCGCGACAGATCGAGCGGCTGGAATGGTTGGCCAAAGAGGCCGACCTCGACCCGGAATTCGCCAAGAAATTCCTGACCTTCATCATCTCGGAGGTGATCCGTCACCACGAGAGGTTGCAGCACTGACCCCCCATTGGCAGCCCCGGCGGGGTTGCCAGACCAGCCATTCAAAGGAGATCCAACCATGGCTACCAAAATCCGTCTCGCCCGCGGCGGTTCGAACAAGCGCCCCTTCTACGCCATCGTCGTGTCCGATTCGCGCATGCCGCGCGACGGCCGCTTCCTGGAGAAGGTCGGCACCTATAACCCGCTGGTCGCCAAGGACAGCGAAGAGCGCGTGAAGATGGATGTCGAGCGCGTCCAGTTCTGGCTGGAACGCGGCGCCCAGCCGACCGACCGCGTTGTGCGCTTCCTGGAAGCGGCCGGTCTGCGCCCCAAGACCGAGCGCAACAACCCGCAGAAAGCCCAGCCGGGCAAGAAAGCCGTGGAACGCGCCAAAGAGCGCGCCGCCAAGGCCGACTCGGCCGAGTAAGACCGGCGAGGGGTTTCGCCCTCGGCCGCGACGCCTCCGGCGCCGAGCCCTCGGGCGACCGGCCGGGGGGCATTCTGCCCCCCGGACCCCCCTGAGGATATTTGCAGAACGAAGATGAGGGGAGCCGCGCGTGGCATCTGACCGGGTCTGTGTGGGGGCGATTGCCGGGGCCTTCGGGGTGCGCGGCGAGGTGCGGCTGAAGTCCTTCTGCGCCCAGCCCGAGGCGATTGCCGCCTATGCGCCGCTCTGGTCCGAGGACGGCACGCGGCACTTCTCGGTCCGGCTGGGGCAGGCGATCCCGAACGGGTTTTCGGCGCGGCTCTCGGGCATCGCGACGCGCGAGGAGGCCGAGGCGCTGAAGGGGCTGCGGCTCTTCGCCGAGCGCTCCAAGCTGCCGGTCCTGCCCGATGACGAATTCTATCATGCCGATCTGATCGGGCTGACGGTGCTGGACACCGGCGGTGCCGTTCTGGGGCGGGTCAGCGCGGTGCTGAACCACGGCGCGGGCGACATTCTGGAGATCCAGCGCCCCGGCAAGGGCAACGCGCTGTTGCCCTTCACCCTGGCGGTGGTGCCGACCGTGGACCTGACCGCCGGCCGGATCATCGCCGACCCGCCCGAGGGGCTGTGGGAATGAGCGACGAGGAGGCGCCCAAGCGCTCGCACCGGCGGGTGGCGATCCGCCTCTCGCTGCAGCCCGAGGATCTGATGGGCGGCCCGCCCCGGATCAAGGGTGCCTGGACCGCCAAGGTGATCACCCTCTTTCCCGCCGCCTTTCCCGGCGTGCTGGAGCAATCCCTGACCGGCAAGGCCATGGACCGTGGCCAGTGGCGGTTGGAGACCATCGACCTGCGCCCCTTCGGCGAGGGCAAGCACCGCAACGTGGATGACACGCCCGCGGGCGGCGGCGCCGGGATGGTGCTGCGCGCCGATGTCGTGGCCAAGGCCCTGCGCGCCGCCGATCGGGGCAACCCCGGGCGCGCGCGCTGGCCGGTGGTCTATCTCTCGCCCCGTGGGCGGCGCTTCGACCAGGCGATGGCCCGGCGCTGGGCGGCCTGCGACGGGGTGACGCTGCTCTGCGGCCGGTTCGAGGGCGTGGACGAGCGGGTGCTGGAGCATTTCGGGATCGAGGAGGTGAGCCTCGGCGATTTCGTCCTGACCGGCGGCGAGATCGCGGCGCAGGCGATGATCGACGCCACCGTCCGGCTGCTGCCCGGGGTCCTCGGCAACGCCGAGTCGACCGAGGAGGAAAGCCATTCGGCGGGCCTGCTGGAGCATCCGCAGTACACGAAGCCACCGGTCTGGGAAGGGCGCGAGATCCCGCCGGTCCTTCTGTCCGGCAACCACGCCGAGATCGCCAAATGGCGCCGGGCGGAAAGCGAGCGGATCACCCGTGAGCGGCGGCCGGACCTCTGGGCGGCGCGCGACGCGAAGGACTGAGCGCCCGGCCGCCTGCGCCTTCTTTGCGCCTCAAATATCCCGGGGGGTTCGGGGGGCTGGCCCCCCGTCTTCCGGCGCGGCGGTCCGCCGCGCCGCTGGTCGCCCGAGGCGCCCGCGACAGCGGGCAACGAGGGCGAAACCCCTTCCCGCTCAGCGCCAGGCGGTGCCCTGCCGCTCGTAGCATTCCTGCGCCAGATCCAGCGCCGCGGTCGATCCGTTCAGGATCCATTGCCGCGGATCCTCGCCCTGCAGTTCAGCCGTCAGGATATTGCCATCCATGAGCTGCTGCAGCATCGCCTCGTCCACCGGCATCGAGGCCCAGCCGCCGGGATAGAGGCGCACCTCGGTCCGCACCTCCTGCTGGTCGACGCTGAACAGGGCGGGCAACTGATGGCCGTAGACCGGGCTCGGCGCCTGCGAGGTCGGCAGGAACATCGCCCAGTCGCCATAGCCGGCATAGCTGCGCTCCAGCAGCAGGGGCCCCGCGGCCTGCAGCGGGATCGTCGCCCGGCAGCCGGTGAAGATTCCGCCGATGCTCAGCGCCTCGATCATCCAGTTGCGGGCCGAGCCGTAGAAGGCGCTGGTCTCGGAACTGTCGGTGGGATTGGCGAGGGCCGGCGAGGTCCAGAGGGCGGCGGCAAGCAGCAGGCTGAATCGATAGGTCACGGCAATCCGGGCGTTCGTAAGGGTGGCGGAATGGTGGCGGGCGCGGCGCCAAGGTCAAGGGGTTTGCACGCGATTCCCCCCTTGGCCGATGGAATTCGCGGTGTGGCGCGGCGGCTGGCGCGCGATTCAAGGGCCGCTGACGCGATTGTCAGCGCGGCGCGGTTCTTTCGGCCGCAGGAACCCCTATCTTCAGCGGGAACCACCCGATCGCCCGCCCTCAACGACGGACCCTCCCGATGGCTCTTCCGCTCCTTCTCGCGCTTGCCCTTCTCGCTCAGCCCGCCCAGGCCCAGAACCGCCAGATCGGCGAACGGCCCGATGCCGATCCACCCTTCTCCGTCACCGAGGTGGCGCGGCTGGAATCGCCCTGGGCCATGGCCTTCCTGCCCGATGGGCGGATGCTGGTGACGCAGCGCCCGGGCGGCCTGTTCCTCGTCACGCAGCAGGGGGACATGACCGAGGTCGCCCATGCGCCCGAACCGCATGCCGAAGGGCAGAACGGCCTTCTGGATGTGGCGCTGGCGCCCGATTTCGCGGAATCGGGCCTGATCTATCTGTCCTATACCGCGCCGGGGCGGAACGGGAACGCGCTGACGCTGGTCCGCGCACGGCTCACCGATGCGCCCGCGCTGGAGGAGGTGACCGAGCTCTGGCGCCAGGACCCGCCCGGCGGCGGCGGCCATCCCGGGGCGCAGATCGCCTTCGATCCGGCGGGCGAGCATCTGTTCCTTGCCGTGGGCGACCGGACCGAGCAGGACCGCCTGCCCAATCCCGACGATCCGCGCGGCAAGATCCTGCGCCTGAGGCTCGATGGCAGCGTGCCGGCCGACAACCCGATGGCGGGCGAGGGCGGGGTGCGGGCGCTGACCTGGACCAGCGGGCACCGCAATCCCTACGGGCTGGCCTTCGCCCCCGACGGGCGGCTGTGGGAGCACGAGATGGGTCCGCGCGGCGGCGACGAGATGAACCTGATCGAGCGCGGGGCGAATTACGGCTGGCCGCTGGTCTCGAACGGCCGCAACTACGGCGACACGGACATTCCCGATCACGTCACCCGCCCCGATCTGCACGCGCCCGCGCTCTGGTGGACACCGGTGATCGCGCCCGCCGGGCTCAGCTTCTACAGCGGCCCCATGTTCCCCGAGTGGGAGGGGGCGGCGCTGATCGGCGGCCTGGCCAGCCAGGCGCTGGTGGTCGTGCGCTTCGAGGACGGCATCCCGAATGAATCCGCGCGCTATTACATGGAAGCGCGGATCCGCGACGTCGCGGTGGCGCCGGACGGCGCGGTCTGGGTCATCGAGGACGATATCGACGGGCGCCTGATGCGGCTGGCGGCCGACTAGGTTCTCCACCCACGAAGGTTGTTGTCGTCGTCGTCGGCGCGGATCGGTGAGCCACTTCCCAAGATGGGAGGTGGCGTGGCGCGCCTTGACGGGAGCGAGGACGACCAGGATCTCGTCCAATCGCTGATGCCCTGCTGGCCGCGCGGGATGGCGCGCGGGCATTGCTGGCGAGCGTCGAAGGGGATCTTCTGGCCGCCGTGAACCAGCTTTCCTTTGCGTCAGCTGCCAGAATGCTACGGCCCGGCCTTGCGATCTCGGATCGTTGCAGCGGTTGGTTCAAAGCTAGGGTCGCCGGCAGGTATCCAACATCTTTGCCGCCGAGTCCCGAAACAGGCTGAAGTTCATCGACATGTCGATCATCCGCACTTAAAAGCAGGCGATACTGGCTGATACGCCGGCGGCGCGCTTGGGGGTCGATCACGGATATGACGCCCGTGCGATGCTCACCTTGATTGCAGCCCGGTGCGGAAAGGCAGGCAGGACCTAGGTCGCTGCCGCACTCATCATCGGTTCAAGCTTCCGGTTCAGGCATCATGAGTCCGCTTCCTAGGCCGGGTCCTGCCCCAGCCGGGGCAGGAAGGCTGCCAGGATGCCCAGCGCCGGCAGGAAGGCGCAGAGGTGGTAGACGAACTCGATGCTGGTGGCGTCGGCCACCAGACCCAGCGCTGCGGCCGCGATGCCGCCGATCCCGAAGGACAGGCCGAAGAACACGCCCGCGATCAGCCCGACCCGGCCCGGCACCAGTTCCTGTGCGAAGACCACGATGGCCGGGAAGGCCGAGGACAGGATCAGCCCGATGAAGACGGTCAGCACGCCGGTCCAGAAGAGGTTGGCATAGGGCAGGGCCAGGGTGAAGGGCAGGACCCCCAGGATCGACACCCAGATCACCGCCCGTGTGCCGATCCTGTCACCGATCGGCCCGCCGAAGATCACCCCCGCGGCCGAAGCGGCGAGGAAGATGAACAGCATCATCTGCGCTTCCTGCGTGCTCAGCTCGAACCGCTCGATCAGGAAGAAGGTGTAGTAGGAGCTGATCGAGGCGATATAGGCGTTCTTGGTGAAAACCAGGAAGGCGAGGATGGCGATGGTGATCACCACCGTCCGCTTCGGCAGCCCATGCGCGCGCGCCGGTGCCACGGCCTTTTTCGTGCGCCGGTGATTGGCGTGCCAACGCCCGACCTGGCTGAGGATCGCCATGCCGACCAGCGCCAGCAGCGCGAACCAGGCGACCGAGGCCCGGCCCGACGGCACGACGATGAAGGCGGCCAGCAAGGGACCTGCGGCATGGCCGGCGTTGCCGCCGACCTGGAAGAAGCTCTGCGCGGTGCCGAACTTGCGGCCGGCGGCGGCGCGGGCGACGCGGCTGGCCTCGGGGTGGAAGACGGCCGAGCCGATGCCGATCAGCGCGGCACCCATCAGCAGGAAGGCATAGCTCGGCGCATTGGCCAGCAGCAGAAGGCCCAGCATGGTCGAGCCCATGCCCAGCGTCAGCGACTGCGCAAAGGGGTAGCGGTCGGTGATCGTGCCGACCAGCGGCTGCAGGACCGAGGCGGTGCCCATGAAGGCCAGCGACATCAGGCCGATTTGCGTGAAGCTCAACGAGAATTCGTCATGAAGCAGCGGATAGCTTGCCGAGAGCACCGACTGCATCACATCGTTGATGAAATGGCACACAGCAATCGACAGGATCACCAGATACTGGGTCTGAACCACCGCCTGCGCCGGCTGCAGGGGCGGGGTGCCGATTGCGGACTGGGGCACGGTCGAGTCGGCCATCGCAGCTTCCTTCACATGTTCACGGGTGAACTGAACCTCGGCGCCCTTTCTGTCAAGCGTTCTGCCCCTGAAATGAGCAAGGCGCCTTTCCGCCACGGCAGGCGCCGGGCCGCCGCGGCGGGGCAATCGGGTGTTGTCCGCTGGGGGGCTTTGTGCGACATCTTGAAAAAAGGCGGTACGACAAGAGGACAGCGCGTGGGCAACGCGACGGCAGGACGGCGGGGAAACCCGGGCGCCGCCGGGGTGGCAGGGACTCCGGGATTCCGGGGCGGTGGCTCCCGGCTGTCTTGGTTTTTTGCCGTCGGGCTGATCGCTTTGCTGCCGCTGGGCACGCCGGCCAAGGCCCTGGAATCCCTGGAACTCAACGTCCCGGGCGCCTCGGACGCGCTGCGCGAGACGCTGGAAGCCAGCTCGCTTCTGATGACCGCGCAGGCGGCCGAGCGGACCGCGCCCCTCGACCTGATGGCGGCGGCGCGGGCGGAATACGGGCGGCTGATCAACCTGCTCTATGAAGAGGCCTATTACGCCCCGGTGATCCACGTTCTGGTCGATGGGCGCGAGGCGGCCGATATCTCGCCCCTCTCCAACCCGTCGCGGATCGACCGGATCGTGGTGAATATCGAGCTGGGGCCGGAATTCACCTTCGGCACGGTCGCGATCGCGCCGCTGGCGCCCGGCACAATCCTGCCCCAGGAATTCGCTCCCGGCCAGCCGGCACGCTCCACCACCGTGCGCGCGGCGCTGGCGGCGGCGATGGATGCCTGGCGCGACCAGGGCTATGCGCTGATCGAACCGACCGGGCAGCAGGTCGTGGCCAATCATGCGGCGCAGCGCCTCGACGTGCGGCTGTCGCTGGCGCCGGGCCCGCAGCTGAATGTGGGCGCTGTCATCCCGGCCGGGAACGAACGCACGCGCGGCGACCGGATTGTCGATATCGCCGGGCTCGACCGGGGCGAATTGCACACGCCCGAAGCCATCGCCGATGCCGAGACGCGGTTGCGCCAGACCGGTACCTTCTCCTCCGTGGTGCTGGAAACGGCCGAGCGCGCCAATCCTGACGGCACCATCGACGTGACGGCGCGGGTGGACGAGGCCCTGCCGCGCCGCATCGGTTTCGGGGTCGAGGTGGACAGCGAATCCGGCGTCAGGCTCAGCGGCTTCTGGCTGCACCGCAACCTTCTGCGCGGGGCCGAGCGGCTGCGGCTGGAGGCGGCGATCGACGGGATCGGCGCCCGGGTCGGCGGCATCGGTTTCACGCTGGACGCGCGCTATACCCGTCCCGCGACCTTCAACCGCGACACCGATCTCGAACTCGGCCTGAACGCCGTCCGCATGAACGAACGCGATTACGAGGCCGATGCGTATGAGGCTTCGGCCCAGCTGGTGCGCCGCTTTGGCGAGGCGCTCCGGGTCAGCGCCGGTGCCGTTCTGCGCTTTGAGAACGCGGCATTTTCCGGCGTGGACCGCAATTTCGGCACCTTCGGCTTGCCGGTCGCCGTGACCCGTGACACCCGCGACGAGGCACTCGACGCGACGCGCGGTCATTACCTCTGGGCCGAGGCCATGCCCTATTACGGTTTCGCCGGGGCGGACAGCGGGCTGCGGCTGCGGTTCGACGGCCGGATCTATGCCGATCTGGGCACCGAGGGGCGGATCGTCCTGGCCGGTCGCGGGCAATTGGGCGCGGTCATCGGTCCCGATATCGACGCGACGCCCCGCGGCTTCCTGTTCTATTCCGGCGGCGGGGGCAGCGTGCGCGGGCTTCCCTATCAATCGCTGGGGGTGGCCGGACCGCCGCCCTCGGGCGGGCGGGGCTTTGCCGCGCTTTCGGGCGAGGTGCGGGTGCGGGTCAATGACAGCTGGCAGGTGGTAGGCTTCGCCGATGCGGGCGCCGTCTCGTCCGAGGTCTTTTCCGGTACGACAGGCTGGCAGGCGGGCGCGGGCTTCGGCATCCGCTACGCCACGCCCATCGGGCCGCTCCGGCTGGATCTGGCCGTACCGGTGCGCCGCAACGCGGGCGTGACCGGCAACAACCTGCAGATCTATCTCGGCATCGGCCAGGCGTTCTGATGAGGGAACGGCGCGCTTTCACCCGGGCTGCGGAGCGCCTGCTTCGCCGCCATCGCTGGGTTCTTGCTGGGTTGCTGGCCTTGGTGGCGCTGTTCGCCGCGCCCCTGCCGATGGCCGCCCAGGACACCAGCGAGGATGTCGGGATTCTGGCCGGCACGTTGCAGGACCTGCTGTCCGACGCCGGACGCGAGGTGCGGATCCGCGGCTTCCAGGGCGCGCTGTCCTCCCGCGCCACGGTGCGCGAGATTTCCATCGCCGACGATCAGGGCATCTGGATCACGCTCAGCGATGTGGTGATCGACTGGAACCGCTCGGCGCTGCTGAACCGCCGGGTCGAGATCAACGAGCTCAGCGCCGGGCGCATCGACATCGCCCGCCTGCCCAATACCGCGCCCGCCGACAACAATCTGCCCAGCCCCACCGCGCGCGAGGATTTTTCGCTGCCCGAATTGCCCGTGGCGGTGCTGATCGGCGAGGTTCGGGCGGGGCTGGTGCATCTGGAACCGCCGGTGATCGGGCAGGTGGCCGAGTTCACGCTGACCGGCTCGGCACGGCTGCAGGGCGGGCAGGGCGAGGCGCGTTTCGACGCCCACCGCACCGACGGACAGGAAGGCGCCTTCCGCTTCGCCGGTGATTTCGACAACCAGAGCCGAAACCTGACGCTGGACCTGGAACTGACCGAGGGCGCCGACGGCATCGTCGCCAATCTGCTGAACATCCCCGGTCATCCGGCGCTGGGCCTCAGGGTCCAGGGCGCGGGGCCGATCAGCACCTTCGCCGCCGACATCGCACTCTCGACCGATGGCGAGGAACAGGTCACCGGCCGCTTCACGGTCGTGGACGATTCCCCCGAGACCGGCGTCCTGACCGGTGGCGGGTTCGCGCTGGACATCCAGGGCGACCTGCGGCCCCTGCTGGTCGCGGATCTGCATCCGTTCTTCGGCCCCAACTCGCGGCTTAGGGCCACCGGCACCCGCGACGATGCGGGCGAGATCGACCTGCCGGAGCTGACCATCGCCACCCGCGCGATGCAGGTGAACGGCAATGCCGCCTTCAGTGCCCAGGGCGTGCCGCGCCGGGTGCAGCTGACCGCCGGGATTTCCCGCGAGGATGGCGAGCCGGTTCTGTTGCCGGGCACCTCGGGCGCGGGACATCTGCGCAGCGCCACCCTGACCATCGACTATGACGAAAGCCAGTCGCGCGACTGGCAGGTCCGGGCCGAGCTGGACAGGCTCGACCTGACCGACCTGACCATCGCCACCGCCACGCTGGACGGTCGAGGGCGGCTCAACGCCACCGAACAGGCGCCGCTGTCCGGTAACACGCAACTGCCGCTTTTCGAGGGGGTCTTCGAATTCCAGGCGCAGGGTGTCGATGCCGCCGATCCCGCCCTGCAACAGGCCATCGGCAGCAGCTTTTTCGGCCTGGCCAGCCTCAACTGGCCCGGCGCCGACAGCCCTGTCGAGTTGACCGGCCTCGCCTTCGAGGGGCAGACCGTCTCGCTCACCGCTTATGGCGAGCTGACCGGGCTGAATTTCGACGGCTATGTCGAATTCGAGGCGCCGGACCTCTCGGCCTTCGGCGCGCTGGCCGGGCGTCCCCTGGGCGGGCATGCGCTGGCCAATATGCAGGGCAGCGTCAACCCGCTGACCGGGGCGCTGGACCTGGCGGCCAACCTGACCACGCGCGACCTGTCGGTCGGGATCGCCGAGGCCGATGCGCTGCTGGCCGGTCAGGCCGGGATCGAACTGTCGATCCGCCGCGATACCGAGGGGACGACGCTGCGCTCGTTCAGCCTGACGGCGGGTACGCTGCAACTTTCGGCCGAGGGGTCGCTGGAACCCGGCGCCGCGGATGTCAGCGCGCGGCTCGCGGCCTCGGACCTGTCGCGGCTGGGGGCGGGCTATGGCGGGCAGGCGGCGCTGGATGCACGGCTTTCGACCACCGCCAGCGCCACGCGCGTGCAGCTGGACGGCACCGTGTCGGATCTGGCGCTGGCCGATCTGCCCGCGGCGGGCATCCTGGGCGGTATCTTCACCGGCACCAACCGGCTGCTGGCCGATCTGGTCATCGCCGATGGCGTCACGCAGGTGGTCCAGGCCTCGCTGCAGGGCCCGCGGCTGGAGATGGAGGCCGAAGGCGCCTATTCCGGCACCGCCCCCGACCTGACGCTGAGGCTGCTCAGGCTCGACCTGGCGGCGCTGACGCCGGGCGGGCGCGGCGCGATCAGCGGCCGGGCCGAAATGAACGGCGCCGCGGGCACCACCCGCTACGCGCTGGCGGTCGAAGGCGAGGGGCCGCTCGCCACCGGCATCGCCCAGGTCGATACGCTGATCGGCAGTGGCCTGTCGCTCATGGTCCGGGCCACGGCCACGGAAGGGGGCGCGATCACCATCGACACGGCGCAACTGACCGCCGACGGGCTGCGCGCCAGGGTCAGCGGCACACAACAGGCCACCGGCGCCGCCCGCTTCGCCATCGACGCGGCGATCGAGAACATCGGCCGTCTGGTGCCGGGCATCGGCGGACGGGTGACGCTGGGCGGGGCGGTGACGCGCGGCGCGGGCGCCACAGCCTATGGCGTCGATCTGCGGCTGGCGGGTCCTTCGGGCCTGAACGCCACCACGACCGGCCGGATCAACGACGATTTCACCGTGGCGCTCGATTTCGGCGGACAGGCCGACAGCGTGCTTCTGAACCCGATGCTGGAGCCCGCCAGCGTCTCGGGCGTGGTGCGGTTCGACGGGTCGATGAACGGCCGGCCGGGACTCGACACACTGCGGCTTTCCGCCAGCCTGTCGGGCGGGCGCTATTCGCTGCCCGCGGTCGGCGTCGCCTTCCAGGATATCGAGGCCAGCGCCCGGCTGAACGGCGCCAGCGCGCAGGTCGAGCTGTCGGGCACTTCGTTGTCGGGCGGGCGGGCAACGATCTCGGGCGGGATCCGGCTGGACCGGGGCAGCAGCGCCGACCTCAGCATCCAGGTCACCGATCTGATGGTGCAGCAGCCAAGGCTCTTCGATGCGCGCGTCTCGGGCACGTTCCGGCTGAACGGGCCCCTGGGCGCGGGGGCGCTGGTCTCGGGCGATGTCACGGTGAACGAGGCCGAGATCCGCATCCCCAATTCGCCCCTCGGCCGGGCGGGTATCGGCCTGCAGGGCCTCACCCATGTGGCCGAGGATGCCGCCAGCCGCCAGACCCGCATCAACGCGGGCATCGCCACCGGCACCCGCGTGGGCGCGGCGCCGGTGCCGCTGCGGCTGGACCTCAGGCTCAATGCGCCGGGGCGGGTCTTCGTGCGGGGGCGGGGGCTGGACGCGGAACTGGGGGGCACGCTGACCCTGGGCGGCAATACCCGGACCGTGGTGCCCGCGGGCAATTTCACCCTGATCCGTGGCCGTCTGGACCTCTTGGGCAACCGCTTCACCCTGACCGACGGTTCGGCCAGCATGGTCGGCAGCTTCATGCCCTTCATCCGCTTGACCGCAACGACCGAAAGCGACGGCGTGTTGACCTCGGTCACGCTGTCGGGGCAGGCCGACAGCCCCGAGATCAGCTTCTCCTCGGTGCCGGAATTGCCCGAAGACGAGGTAATGGCGCGGCTGATCTTCCGCCGCTCGCTGACCTCGCTCAGCCCCTTCCAGGCGGCACAATTGGCCATGTCGGTGGCCACGCTGACGGGCCGCGCCGACAATTCCATCCTGTCCCGCACGCGCGAGGCGATGGGGCTTGATGACCTCGATTTCACGGTGAATGACGCGGGCAATACCCAGCTCAGGGCCGGACGACACATTGGCGACCGGGTTTATACCGATGTCAGCGTCGATTCGACCGGACAGGGCGAGGTGACGATCAACCTCGACCTCTTGCCCAATGTCACGCTGAGGGGCCGCGCCGATACCTCCGGGGGCTCCGGCGTCGGCCTGTTCTACGAGCGCGATTACTGACGGCTAAGCAAAAGGGCGCTCAGCCCTTCATGAAAACGCGGCGGAAGGCCGGACGCTCGGCGATGCGCCCGGCATAGGCCTGAAGCGCGGGTTCGGTGATCTCGAACTTCGCCGCCCGGGCCCAGATCAGGCAATGCGCCAGCACGACATCGGCCACGGTGAAACTGTCACCCGTGACATAGGGCCGGTCGCCCATGCGCCGCACCAGCGAGGCCTGGTTGACCGAAAATTCCCAGCGCAGCGATTCCTTGACCTCGGGCACCCGCCGTTCGGCTGGCAGGATGAAACTGTGCCGGGCCGAGGTCCAGAGCACCGCGTCGAACTCGTCCAGGATCAGGTGCAGCATCGCGTCCTGCCGCGCCCGGTCCAGCGTGCCGGCGGCGGCGGTGAACTGGCCATGCGCATCGGCCAGATACTGGATGATCGCCGTTGAATCGGTCAGCGGCTCGCCATCGACCAGAAGGACCGGCACCTTGCCGCGCGGATAGTGGCGGGTGACTTCCTCGGCATGGGGCTTCACGCCGACATGCTCATAGGGCACGCCCAGTTCTTCCAGCATCCACAGCGCGCGTCCGGCGCGGGTGCTGGCCGCACCGATCAGCGTGTAATGGGTCATTGAATGTCCTCCCTTGGCCTCGGCCGCATCAAGACATGCGGGGGTCATGGCAGCAAGTCCGCCGCAACGTCACCGCCGCGAGGCCATCCGCGCCAGCCGCAGAAGCGCGCGCTCCGCCACGGCCTGCAAGGGCGCCCGTGTGGTGGAGCGCAGCGTCAGGTCGGTCGCCGTCAGATCCTTCAGTGCTTCCTCGACCCGGGGCAGGGTCCAGCGTTGCGCCTGACGAAGCAGCTTGTCGCGTCGGGGGCCGAAGACCGGCGGTTTCAGCGTGCCGATCCCCTGCGTCGGCCCGCCCGGCGCGCTGAGCAGCGCGTGCAGCAGCCGCATGTGCCGCGTGGCGGCGATGCAGATGGTGACCGGCGTCACCCCCTGCGCCGCCAGCCGCGACAGGATCGGCGCGAGGTCGGCGACACGCCCTTCGGCCAAAGCCTCGATGATGTCGTCAACATCGGCTTCGCTGCTTTGCGGGGCCAGCAGCGCCACCTCGGCCGGGGTCAGCGGCTGCGGATCCCCCAGCTTGTAAAGCGCGATGCGGGTCAGGGTCTGGCGGAAATCGCCGGGTTCCAGCACCTGCCCCAGTGCCACCAGATCGGCCAGCGTCTGCGGCGGAACATCGCCCAGCCCCTCGGCGCGGAGCATTCCCTCGATCTCGGCCCGCCCGGGTGGATCGTCGTAAACGGCAAGGCAGAGCGCCCGCTTGTCCCCCTCGAAGAGCTTGCGCAGCTTCGAGCCCGGGGTCAGGGCGCCCGCCGTCACCACCAGCATCGCATCGCCCTCGGCCCATTCGGCCAGCGCTGTCTTCAGCGCCTCGGCCGCGGTGTCGGTCGCGTCATCCACCACCACGGCGCGCGGTCCGGGAAAGAAGCCCTGCGCCTTCAGCGCATCGACGGCGGCGGCGGCATCGCGGCGCAGGTCGCTGCCCGGCATCCGCGCCAGCCGCATCTCGGTATCCGCATTCGGGCCGGTATGGGCGCTGACCACCTTCGCCCGCCGTTCGCTGACCCGCATCGCATCGGCGCCATAGATCAGCAGACCCGGCACACGAGGATCGGGGCGGTTCAGGAAACCCGCCGCATCGCGGGGCGAGAGTTTCATGCCGCGGGGATGCCCGGCTCGGTGTAAAGCCGCGTGACCAGCGAATCCGCCAGCATCCGCATCAGCCGCTGTTCGGCATCCTCGGCGGCGGTGAAGCTGGCGAATTGCGTGCCGGTCGTGGAATAGGCCGTGTTGCCCTCGACCTGCCCCTCGGCCAGCGTGGCGCCGGTGGCGATCTCGGTCAGGGTGAAATGCAGCGTGCCGAACAGCTGAATCCGCGTATCCCCGAAATCCTGCACCGTGCCGCCGCCGTCGCGCCGGGTGACGATCCGGTAGGCCAGCGCGAATCGCGGCGCGGCCGGGCGGCCAAGCCGCTCCTGAAACGCATGGAGGAACTGGAAATCGGCGCGGCTGACGGGATCGTCGGCGCGGACGGCGTTCTGCAGCACCCGCCCCGCGCCCCCCTCGCCATAGACCGGGCGGAAGCCGCAGCCCGCCAGCGCGAAAAGGCCCCCTGCCATCAGGAAGCCCCGCCGGTTCAAGCCCTTGGTCTCAGACCACCACATTCACGATCCGCCCCGGCACCACGATCACCTTCTTGGGCGTGGCACCCGCCAGCCCCCGGATGACAGCTTCGTCGGCCAGCGCGGCTTTTTCAACCTCTTCCTTGCTGGCGTCCTTGGGCACGGTGATCTCGGTCCGGCGCTTGCCGTTGAATTGGACGGCCAGCGTGACCATGTCGTCGACCAGCAGCGCCGGGTCGGCCTTCGGCCAGGGGGCCAGCATCACCAGCCCGGCGCCGCCCAGACGATGCCAGAGTTCCTCGGCCAGATGCGGCGTCATCGGCGACATCAGCTGCGCCAGAACCCGCGCCGCCTGTTTCTGCGCCGCGCCGCTGGCCTTGGAGCGGCTCAGGATATTGGTGAATTCATAGAGCTTGGCGATGGCCTTGTTGAAGGCGAAGCCCTCGATCATCCGCGTCACGTCGTCGATGGCCCGGTGGGTGGCGCGCAGCAGGTCATCGTCGCCCTCGCCGGGGGTTGTGGCCTCCATCGCGGCGACCCGCTCGCCCAGCGACCAGACGCGGCCCAGGTGCTTGTGCGTCGCTTCGGCCCCGGCGGCGGTCCATTCCACGTCGCGCTCGGGCGGGCTGTCCGACATCACGAACCAGCGCGCGGTATCGGCGCCGAATTGCTCGATGATGGCGACGGGATCGACCACGTTGCGCTTCGATTTCGACATCTTGGCCGAGGGGATGATCTCGACAAGGTCATGTTCCTGGAGCTTTCCACGCATGTGCTCTTGCGCAAGAGCAGCGGCATCTTCGGCAGACCCTGTAAGTTCGCGTGCGGTTTGCTTGAGGACCGCGCGCTTTCTCCCGGCGCTATCAGTGAATTCTGTCACCTCCTCGGGGAAGTGATAGACCGGGCGGTCCTGCGCGTCGCGGGTCTGGAAGATGGCATGCGTCACCATCCCCTGCGTGAAGAGCGCATTGAACGGCTCGATCGACTTGGCCGGCAGGTGGCCGGTCTTGTTCATCGCCCGGGCGAAGAAGCGCGAGTAGAGCAGGTGCAGGATCGCGTGTTCGATGCCGCCGATATATTGATCGACGTTCATCCAGTATTCGGCCTCGGCCATGTCCGTAGGGGTCGAGGCATGGGGCGCGGTGAAGCGGGCGAAATACCACGACGAATCGACGAAGGTGTCCATCGTGTCGGTTTCGCGCTTGGCCGGGGCACCGCAGGCGGGGCAGGTGCAATCGCGCCAGGTCGGGTGCCGGTCCAGCGGGTTGCCGGGCTTGTCGAAGGTCACATCCTCGGGCAGGCGGACCGGCAGGTTTTCCTTTTTCTCGGGCACCACGCCGCAGGTGTCGCAATGGATCACCGGAATCGGGCAACCCCAATAGCGCTGGCGGCTCAGCCCCCAGTCGCGCAGGCGGAACTTGGTGACGCCCTGGCCTATGCCCTTCGATTCGCAAAGCGCGATGGCGGCATCGACAGCGGCCTCGCCCGTCTGCACCGCCTCGCCCGCCAGCAGGCGGACATAGCGCACGGGCTCGGTCTTAGGCGGGACGAAAGCCTCGGTCAGCGCGTCTTCCCCGGCCTCGGCCGGGACGAAGACGGGCGGGATCGGCAGGGCGTATTTGGTGCCGAATTCGAAGTCCCGCTGATCATGCGCCGGGCAACCGAAGATGGCGCCGGTGCCGTAATCCATCAGGATGAAGTTCGCGATCCAGACGGGCAGCTGCCAGTCGGGATCGAAGGGATGCTTGACCGTGAGCCCGGTGTCGAAGCCCTTCTTCTCGGCGGTTTCCAGCTCTTCCGCCGTGGTCCCGCCCTTGGCGCATTCCTCGCGGAAGGCCTGCAGCGCGGGATTGCCCGCCGCCAGCTCCTTGGCCAGCGGGTGATCGGGCGAGATACCGACGAAGCTTGCGCCCATCAACGTGTCTGGGCGGGTGGTATAGACCTCGATCCGGCCCTGGCCATCGGTGCGGTCGAAGGCGAATTGCAGACCGCGCGACTTGCCGATCCAGTTGGCCTGCATGAGGCGCACCTTCTCGGGCCAGTCCTTCAGCCCGTCGATGGCATCCAGCAATTCCTCGGAATAATCCGAGATCTTGAAGAACCATTGCGTCAGCTCGCGCCGCTCGACCTCGGCGCCCGAGCGCCAGCCCTTGCCGTCGATGACCTGCTCGTTGGCCAGAACCGTCATGTCCACGGGGTCCCAGTTGACCACCGCATTCTTGCGATAGACGAGACCCGCCTTCAGCATGTCCAGAAACAGCGCCTGTTGCTGGCCGTAATATTCCGGGTCGCAGGTGGCGAATTCGCGCGACCAGTCGATCGACAGGCCCAGGGGCTTCATCTGCCCCTTCATCACCTTGATGTTGTTGTAGGTCCAGGTCCCGGGATGCCCGCCCTCGGCCATCGCGGCGTTTTCCGCGGGCATCCCGAACGCGTCCCAGCCCATCGGATGCAGCACGCTGAAGCCCTGCGCCTTCTTGTAGCGCGCCACCACGTCGCCCATCGTATAGTTGCGCACATGCCCGATATGGATGCGCCCCGACGGATAGGGGAACATCTCCAGCACGTAATATTTCGGGCGCGCCGGGTCGGCCTTGGCGGCGAAGCAGCCCTCGGCGTCCCAGGCGGCTTGCCAGCGGGGCTCGATCTCTTGTGGCGAATAGCGGGCGTCAGCGGACATGCGCGTTTCCTGAACTGAAAAGGCCGGGCTTTCGGGGCCCGGCCGTGTCTTACTCTGAGGCGGGCAGGGATTCCAGCCCGCCGAATCGGCCCCTATCCGCTCAGAGACCCAGCTCGCGGATGCGGATCTGCCGGGCGCGGGTCAGGATGGCGTTTTCCACCGCGCGCACCGTCTCGGCGCTGGCCGGGCCGTTGCGCGTCATCAGCGCCACGTTGAGCGAGCGCGCGTCCAGCGCGGCATCGGTCACGGCGATGGTGGCGCGATAGGGGCGCCCGCCGCCGGGGGGCGTGCCGAAGCCGGTGGTGATCACGCCTGAGAAGGGATCGACCTGCTCGACCGGCAGGAAATCCAGCGTCTCGAGCGCGGCGGTCCAGATGTAGCGGTTCACCGTCAGGACGGTCGAGGGGTCTTCGCGATTGGAAAAGAGGTTCCAGATCGAATCCGTGGTTCCGGTCTCGGCCTGGCGTTGTCTGAGGGATTCGCGCTCTGCCGCTGCGCGGTCGTCCGAGTTATCGCCGCCGAACAGCCCGCCGCCGCCGCAGCCGGCCAGCGCCCCGGCCATGCCCAGCGCCAGCAGCGACCGTCGTGTCACCCGTGTTTCCGCCATCCGTCGCTCCTGATCCTCGCGCGGTTCTTCTGAACGGCGGGCCTCGTGTCGCCCGGCGTCCGGTCGGGCCGTGTCTAGCCGAGCGGCGCGATCCGAACAAGCGCTTTGCTCCCCGGGGCGGGGCCAGGGCGCCTCGTTCGGCGTGCCTGCGCCCGCGCGCGCGTAGAAGCAGGCCGTTTCGGGGCGGGACCGGGGCTGCGCGGGGTGTCGTGGCAAATCTGCACCACAAATCGGCAGAGTTTGGGCGGGCTTGGCGGTGAACTTGCATTGAGCCAACGAAAAAACGAAACAGAGCAAGACCCAGCTTGTTGGCAAGGTGGGCAAGATTTTACGTCAACGAGGGAAACCATGAAAAAGCTTCTTCTTGCTACGACCGCCCTGGCCCTGTCGGCTGGTCTGGCCCACGCGCAAGGCGTGACCATCAACGGCAACGGCCGGATGGGTCTCATCCACACCCGCGCTGGCGGCGTTTCGACCACCGTGATGGAAAACCGCCTGCGTCTGCAGTTCAACGTCGCGATCGAAGCCGACCACGGCCTGACCTTCGGTGCCTTCGCCCGTACCCAGTCGGGTTCGAACGGTGGCGCTGCGTTCGCTGGCGTGATCTCGGGCTCGCGCATCTGGGTCGAATCGAACGGCCTGCGTCTGACCTTCGGCAACCAGGACGGTGCCATCCAGTCGCGTCTCGTCGGCGCCCAGACCGTTGGCTACACCGGCGGCACCTTCGCGGGCAGCTCGGCTGGCATGTTCATCTTCCCGCAGGGCCAGACCTCGAACGGCGCCGGCCCGAACCAGCGCGTCGCGGTCCAGTACCAGGCCAACGGCTACTATGTGCACGTGTCGCATGACCGCGCCTGGGGCGGTGCCAACGCCGGTACCGAAATCGCCGTCGGCGGCACCTTCGGCCAGTTCAGCGTGATGGTTGGCCATGCCAACGCCACCGGCCCGCTCTACCTCGCCGGCACCTCGATGACCACCGTTGCCGGTGCCTACAACGGCGGCAGCTGGGGCCTCAGCGCCATCGTCGCCCGTCGTGAAAACGTCGGCACCAACTGGATCATCGGCGGTAACGTCGCTCTGGGCGGTGGCACTCTGAACGGCTACGTCGGCCGCTATGTCGATGGCGTCGTCGCGACCAACGACAACACCTACGGCCTCGGCTACTCCTACGGCCTGGGCGGTGGTGCTCGCGTTGCCGCCGGCATCGAGCGCACCAACGACGTGACCCGCGCCGAAGTCGGTGTTGCGTTCAACTTCTGATACGGTTCTACCGGATCGGCAAAGAGCGGGCTCAGGCCCGCTCTTTGTTTTTTCAGATCCCGGGCTGCTGGCCTTGCACCGATTGCCCCGGACCCGGATGCCGGATCGGCAAATCTCCGCCCATTCCGGGCGCGAGCCTTCCGAGTTGCCAGCCCGCGTGATAGCGTTTTCAAAACAAACGCGATTTCACCCATGATCCCCCCTTTCCGCGCCGCCCTCCTTTCTGCGATTCTGCCGCTGGCCCTGTCGGGACCGGCGCTGGCCGATGTCTCGCATTCGATTCAGGGGCGCTTCGGCGTCGCCTATACCCAGGGTCCGGGTGCAGCCGGGGGCCAGGCCGAGCCGCTGTTTGAGGGGCGCTATACCACGACTTTCGACCATCAGGCCGACAATGGCATGCGCTTTCGTTTCGAACTGGGCGTGATGTTTGGCAACCTCGATCCCGACCGTCGCCCGCAATCGCCCTTCGAATCGCGCGCCAGCGCGGCCGACCGGCGGAACTGACTTTCCTTTTCCGGCCTGCTGTGGCTTTTTCGGCCCGAACCGCCCGATAGCCCGGGCGCGGAGGAGGTAAGGCCATGTCCCTGCAATCCATTACCGAGCGGATTCGCGCCGCCGAAGGCCGCGCCGGGCGCACGCCGGGATCGGTCACGCTGATCGCCGTCTCGAAGGTGCAGCCTGCCGAGCGGGTCGAGGCGGTTCTGGAGCAGGGGCACCGCATCTTCGGAGAGAATCGGGTGCAGGAGGCGCAGACCCGCTGGCCCGAGTTTCAGGCCCGCTATGCCGGAATCTCGCTGCATCTGATCGGTCCGCTGCAATCCAACAAGGCGCGGGCGGCGATGGGCATGGTCGATGCGATCCACTCGGTGGACCGGGTGAAACTGGCCGAAACGCTGGCCCGCCTCGCCGACGAGATCGGCCGCTGCCCCGAGCTTTTCCTGCAGGTCAACACCGGCGCCGAACCGCAGAAGGCGGGCGTTCTGCCCGCCGAGGCCGATGCGCTGGTCGCCCGGGCCCGGGCGCTGTCGCTGCCGGTCACCGGGCTGATGTGCATCCCCCCGGCCGGGGAAGACCCCGCGCCGCATTTCCGCCTGCTGGGCGAGATCGCCGGGCGCAACGGCTTGAGCGGGCTCTCCATGGGCATGTCCGAGGATTTCGAGACGGCGGTGGCACTGGGGGCCACGCATGTGCGCGTGGGCTCGGCGATTTTCGGCACGCGGGTCTCGCCGGTCTGAGGGCCGCAAGGGGCGCGGCTCGGGGGCATCGAGCCCCTCGCCGCGCCGGGGGACCGTTTGCCCCCTGCCGGCCCTGACGGGCCAGTCCGGCCCTCCGCTTTCGCTCCGGGCGTTCGGGTCTGGCGACGCGCCACAGGCGCCTCGTCCAGGCGGCCCTCACCCCCTTGGATATTTCCAGCATAAAGAAGAGGTCAGGAGCGGATCAGGATCCGGGCGCCGGGTTGAAGGCGCTGGGCGATCCAGAAAAGGTGTTCCCGCGCAAAGGCGAGGCAGCCCGCCGTCGGATAGCCGGGGCGGCGCCAGCTATGGAGGAAGATGGCCGAGCCCTTGCCGGGAATGGCCGTCGGGAAATTCCAGTCGGTGGTCAGGATCAGGTCATAGAGCGGATCGGCGCGGCGCAATGCTTCGTGGCTGGCTTTGAAGGGGGCGCGAACCGGAAGGTTATAGGCGGGATGCGCCGGGTCGTCGCACCAGAGGTCGCGCAGGCCGATGGGCCGGGCCCAACGGGGCAGGGCGCGCGGGTTCAGCCGGTCAGGACGGTAGAGCATCCCCGTCACATGCAGGATCCCGGCCGGGGTGGCACTGTCGCCTTCGCGCTTGTCGCGCGTGATGCCGCCGCGGCCCAGCGTGCAGGGGATCAGGCGGCCCCTGAAGCGCAGGCCGAGGGGGGTGAGGAGCAGGTCGTCGGGGCTCAGCGCAGGATCTCCTTTGCCAGGGACAGCCAGATCGTGTCGAGCGCGTCCAGTTCGGCCGTGTCGAAGCGCCGGGCCTCGTGCTCGTAGCGCCCGGTCGGGGTGTGGTAGCCGAGCCGCGCCTCGGTGGCCAGAGGGGCGGCGAGGTCGGGCGGGGGGAGGGGTATTTCGTCGGCAAGCGCAGCGAGCGTGCTGCGGGGGAAGACCAGGCGGCTTTCGCCCGCCGAGAGGTTGACACAGGCGCAGCCGCGGGCCGCGGCCAGCAGCAGAAGGCGGGCCGCCTTCGCCTCGAGATTGCGCAGCGAGATATCGGCGCGCAGGGGATCGGGCTGGCCGGTGCCGTAGAAATGCGTGGGGCCGGTGGCGGGATAGACCAGATCGCAGCCGAACCACGCCAGCACCCGCGGTTTCAGCGCCCCCAGCGCCCAATACCCGGCGGTGAAGGCCATGGTCGCCCCGGCAAGGACGAAGCCGCCGAAGCGGTTCTGCACCGGCACATACTCGGCGGCGGTGACGATCCGCTGGCCGGGACGCGGCGCCTGGGGCAGCCGGTTGGGCGGCAGATCCTCGGGGTGGATCAGCACGTCCCAGTCGGGCCGCAGCCGCCAAGCGTTGTTGATCGCGACCAGCGTGTCGAAGGGGCGGGGCCAACCGGCAACCTGCACCGCCTGGGGTGCGCTGCCGAGGAGGAGGACCACCCCGCCGCTCATCAGATCGGCGTCACAACAGATGCCCCGACTTGGCGGCCTTGGTCGCCAGATAGGCGGCGTTCTCGTCCGTGAGGCCGACCTGCAGCGGCACCCGCTCGACCACCTCGATGCCGCCTTTTTCCAGCATCGCCACCTTGCGGGGATTGTTGGTCAGGAGCCGCACCTGCGAAAAGCCCATCTTGCGCAGGAGTTCCGCACCGAGGCGGAAGTCGCGCTCGTCATCCTCGAACCCCAGGCGGTGATTGGCCTCGACCGTGTCGAACCCCTGATCCTGAAGCGAATAGGCGCGCATCTTATTGGCGAGGCCGATGCCGCGCCCTTCCTGATTGAGGTAGAGCAGCACGCCGGACCCGGCCGCGTGCATCGCCGAAAGGGCCGCGTGCAGCTGCGGGCCGCAATCGCATTTGAGCGAGCCCAGCACATCGCCGGTGAAACAGGCCGAATGCAGCCGCGCCAGCACCGGGGCATCGCGCATCGGCTTGCCGACCTCGACCGCGTAATGCTCGATCCCGCCATCCTCGGGACGGAAGACATGCAGCCGGCCGGCGCCGGCCAACCGCATCGGCAGCCGGGCGGCGATCACTGGGGCGAGGCGGGTTTCGGGCGTCGCGGTTTCGGCGGCCGAGAGCTGTGTCAAGCCCGCGGGCGGGGTGATGCCGGTCACCACCAGCGCCGCGGGCAAAAGTTGCGCCGATTTCACCAGCCGGATGGCGGCGCGGTGCAGATCGGCGCGACCCTCGCGCTGGCTGACCAGCGGGCCCTTCATCGGATGGGTCAGGTCGTCGGCGGGATCGGCGAGGGCCTCTATCCAGGCGACACCCTCATCCCGGGGCAGCAGGATCCGCGCCAGGTCGCCGTCATAGGCGCGGGCCTTCAGTGTCGCCGCCCGATGCGCGGTCAGGGCCACGACCGGCTGGCCCAGCGCCCGGATTGCGGCCAGCCGGTCGGCATCCAGCGTCTCGGCGGCGGCGACCAGCGCCACCTCGGCGCCATCGGTCAGCACGACCGGCAGGCCCACGCGCAGGTCGGCGCGGGCACGGTTCAGGCGTTCGAGAGGGCCGGGAGTGAGCGACATATCCGCCTGCGGTCTGAAACAATTCCCCCGAGGATGTAAGACACCCGGGCGGAAATTGAAACATAACCCGGCATGGCGACACGTCCGCGTGAGAAAACCGCCCCTCGCTTGAACCTTTCGCTGCGCTGCAACACCTTATCCGTGAAGACCCCGTGAACGACGAGGACCCGAAAGATGGGAAAACTGAACAAGATCCTGCTGGTGGACGATGACGAGGACCTGCGCGAGGCGCTGGCCGAGCAGCTGGTCGCGACCGAGGATTTCGACACGTTCGAGGCCGGCGACGGTGCCTCGGGCATGGAGCGCGTGCGCGAGGAACAATACGACCTGGTGATCCTGGACGTGGGCCTGCCCGATACCGACGGGCGCGAATTGTGCAAGCGGATGCGCAAGGCCGGGGTGAAATGCCCGATCATCATGCTGACCGGGCAGGATTCGGACGCCGACATGATCCTGGGCCTGGATTCCGGCGCCAATGATTACGTCACCAAACCCTTCAAATTCCCGGTGCTGCTGGCCCGCATCCGCGCCCAGCTGCGCCAGCACGAGCAATCGGAAAACGCCGTCTTCCAGTTGGGCGAGTACCAGTTCAAGCCGGCGCAGAAGATGCTGGTCGACCCGAAAGAGCGCAAGATCCGCCTGACCGAGAAGGAGACCAACATCCTGAAGTTCCTCTACCGGGCGCCCGATGGCCTGGCCCCGCGCGAGGTGCTGCTGCACGAGGTCTGGGGCTACAACGCCGGGGTCACCACCCACACGCTGGAGACGCATATCTACCGCCTGCGGCAGAAGATCGAATCCGACCCCTCGAACGCCCGTCTCTTGGTGACAGAGCCGGGGGGTTACCGGCTGGTCCCGTGACTGTTTCCGGGCCGGGGTCGCATTGTTGCCGGATTTACCCGGCATAAAGACTCTTCTGGCAGGCTGTGACTGTCAGTGGTTTTCCCTCCCCTGCGTGTCGGGGTCATGACACGCTCCTCCCTGTTGGACTGGCCCGGGCTTTGCCCGGGCCTTTTTTCATTTGCCCGGTCTTTCCGCCGCGCAACCGGGGTCAGGGGCGGGCTTGATCTGCATCAAAGCAGCATCCGGCAGGCAGGTTTATCTGATGATCTCTCCCTGTTGGACTTGGGCCCCGACGCAGAGCCTGCGCGGGGCCTCTCTTTTCTCAGGGCGCGGGCGTCAGTCCAGCGGGCCGGGGGTCGGCGCGAAATTCAGGGGCGGCAGCGTCACGTCGAAATCGACGCGGATCCCGGCCTCGGCGCTTTCAATCACCCCGCGCAGCCGCAGGTTCGAGCCGCGCTGCAGCACCCGTGACAGGCTCAGCGTGACGCCCGGCGCATTGCCCAGTCCCGGCAGCCCCGGCGCGAAGAGCAGGCCGTCGACGGCCTCGCCATCCCGGTACGAACCCGAGACGCTGTAGGTACCGTCCGGTCCCTCGGCGTCGATGTTGAAGCGGTAGCCGCCGTTGTCGGGGTCCCAGCTGGTCCGGTAGCCGCGGGTTTCGGCGGCGATGGTCAGCGTATGGCGCGCGCCGTCGCGGGTCAGGGTGACGCTTTCGGATGCGGCGGGCGCCGCCAGGGGCGCGACGCCCAGGGCAAGGGCGCCCAGCAGCACGGTGCGGCGGGACAGAAGGTCGGTCACGGCTTTCTCCGAAACGAGGGGCGGTGTAGAGGGAAGGGGAAAGGAAACCCCATGAGCTTTACCCTCGCTACCTGGAACATCAATTCTGTCCGTTTGCGGAGCCCTCTGGTTCAAAAGTTCCTCACCGATCACGCGCCGGACGTGCTGTGCCTGCAGGAATGCAAAAGCCCGGTCGACAAGATCCCGCTCGCCGATTTTGCGGCGCTGGGCTATGGCCACATGGTCGCGCGCGGGCAGAAGGGCTACAACGGCGTGGCGATCCTGTCGCGCCTGCCCATCGAGGATGCGGGCCATATCGACTGGTGCCAGAAGGGCGACGCGCGCCACGTGGCGGCGAAGCTGTCGAATGGCGTGACGGTCCACAATTGCTATGTCCCCGCCGGCGGCGACATCCCCGACCGCACGCTCAACGACAAATTTGGCCACAAGCTGGATTACGTCGAGGAGATGCGCACCCTGTTCCGCGATTCCCGGCCCGAGAAGTCGATCCTGGTGGGCGACCTGAACATCGCCCCGCGCGAGGATGACGTCTGGAACCACAAGGCGCTGCTGAAGGTGGTCAGCCATACGCCGGTCGAGGTCGAGGCTTTCGAGGCCGCGCGCGAGGCGGGTGGCTGGGTGGATGTGACCCGCAAGGACATTCCTCAAGGCCAGCTCTATTCCTGGTGGTCCTATCGCTCGCCCGATTGGGACGCCGCTGACAAGGGACGCCGGCTGGACCATATCTGGGCCTCGGCCGATATCGGCAACGCGGGGCATTCCTCCACCGTGCTGCGCCATGTGCGGGGCTGGGAGCAGCCCAGCGACCATGCGCCCGTGCTGGCGACCTTCGACCTCTGACCCGCGCGGGGGCCTGCCGGGCGCATGTCTTGGCAGGCCGGGCGGCGGCCCCTATAACCGGGGGAACCCCACTTTCAACAGCGGCGCGCGGCATTCCATGGCAGGGACGGACAGCGCCCTCTGGCAGCAGATCGAACAGCGCCTCCGGCAGGAGATCGCCGAGGGTCATCGCCCCGGGGATCGCCTGCCGACCGAGGCGCAGCTCGCCGCCCGCTTCGGCGTGAACCGCCACACCGTGCGTCGGGCGCTGGCGGCGCTGGCCGAGGAGGGGCTTCTTCATTCCCGCCGCGGCGCCGGGGTCTTCGTCGCCGCCCGGCCCACCGAATACCCGCTCACCCGCCGCATGCGGTTCCACAACGCCCTCTCGGCCACCGGCCGCGTGCCTGGGCGCCGGGTGCTGAGCGTCGAGCGGGTGGCAGCCAGCCCGGCCGAGGCCGAAGCGCTGGCGCTGCCCCCCGGCGCCCCGGTGCTGCGGGTCGAGGGGCTGACGCTGTCGGACGGGACGGTGATCGGCCATTTCCGCTCGGCCTTTCCGGGTGAGCGTCTGGCGGGGCTGGAGGCGCCGCTGCGCGCCGGCGAGGGGGTGACCGCCTCGCTGGCGCTGTGCGGCGTGCCGGACCACCTGCGGGCCTGGACGAAGCTCACGGCGGTGGCGGCGGATGCGCTGCTGGCCGGGCATCTGCAAATCCGCCAGGGCGCCCCGGTGATGCGCGCGGAATCGGTCAACACCGACCCCGAGGGCGTGCCCGTCGAATATGGCATCATCCATTTCGCGGGCGAGCGCGTGACGCTCAGCGTGATCCCCGAGTAACCCTCAGCCCCCGCCGGAAGGAACCGCCATGCTTCTCTATTCCACGCTCGGCACCAACGACATGCCCCGCGCGACGCGCTTTTACGACGCGATCATGGGGGTGCTGGGTCAGAAACGCTTCGACCTGCAATCCGAGGGCTGGGCGGCCTATGGCGAGGATTACGACACCGGCTATGGCCTCTTCCTGTGCGCGCCTTTCGACGGCGCCCCCGCCACGCCGGGCAACGGGGCCATGCAGGCCTTCAAGGCCGAGAGCGCCGCACAGGTCCGCGACTGGTACGCCGCGGGCCTCGGTGCGGGTGGGCAGGACGAAGGGGCGCCCGGTCTCCGCGACGCCTATGGCCCGCGCTTCTACGTCGCCTATCTGCGCGACCCGGACGGCAACAAGCTGGCCTGCGTCTTTCACCGCTACGACCCGGCCGTCGCACCCTGAGGCGGGCCACCCGTCACGGGGCCGCCCGCCTTCATGGCGTCCCCTTCATGGCGCTACAGGGCGCGCGTCACTCGGCGGCGCTGCGCCGGGGCAGGACCCAGTTCGGGCGCGGGAAGTGGCAGGTATAGCCGTTCGGGATCCGCTCCAGGTAATCCTGATGCTCGGGCTCGGCTTCCCAGAAATCGCCGACCGGCTCCACCTCGGTCACCACCTTGCCCGGCCAGAGGCCCGAGGCCTCGACATCGGCGATGGTTTCCCGCGCCACCTGCTCCTGTTCGGGCGAGGTGTAGTAGAGCGCCGAGCGGTAGCTCATGCCGCGGTCGTTCCCCTGCCGGTTCGGCGTGGTCGGGTCGTGGATCTGGAAGAAGAATTCCAGAAGCCGCCGGTAGCTGATGACCGAAGGGTCGAACAGGATCTCGATCCCCTCGGCATGGGTGCCGTGGTTGCGGTAGGTGGCGTTCTTCACATCGCCCCCGGTATAGCCCACGCGGGTGGCGGTGACACCGGGCAGCTTGCGGATCAGATCCTGCATGCCCCAGAAACAGCCCCCCGCCAGAACGGCGCGTTCGCTCATCGCTGATCCTCCTGTTGATCGCTGCGGCCAGGCCTCTGGGCCGCGATGCCCCTCAATGTGGGGTGCGAACGGCCACTTGGCCAGAGGGGCGATGACGGGACGTTCGGGCTTCATTGTCTCCGGGGTCGGGTCTATAGCTCGGACAACCCTGCCGAATGCGAGCCGATCCGATGCCCGATATTGCCCTCGACTTCCCCTTCGCCGACCCGCCCGCCCCCGGCACCGTGATCGAGGTCGCGCCCGGCATCCTCTGGGCCCGGCTGCCGCTGCCCTACCGGCTGGACCATGTGAACGTCTATTTCATCGAGGACGGCGGCGCCTGGGCCATCGTCGACACCGGCATCGGCGACGAGGATTGCCGCGCCGCCTGGGAGGCGCTGCTGGCCGGGCCGCTGGCGGGTGCGCGCTTCAGCCGCCTCATCGTCACCCATCACCACCCCGACCATATCGGGCTGGCCGGATGGCTCTGCGACCGGCTGGGGGTGCCTTTGCAGACCAGCCTCAGCTCGTATCTCGGCTGCGTCAACATCTCGCTCAGCCCCGGCGCGATGGAGGCCCAGACCTATCGCGATTTCTACCGCAGTCACGGCATGAGCCGCGATGTGGCCGATGCCGTGCTGACGCTGGGCCATGGCTATCTGCGCATGGTGACGCCCTTGCCCGCCAGCTTCCGGCGGCTGGTGCAGGGCGATCGGCTGGCCATGGGCGGGCGTCAGTTCGAGGTGCTGACCTCGGAGGGTCACGCCCAGGAACAGGTCATGCTGCATTGCCGCGCGGCCAATATCTTCCTGCCCGCCGACGAGGTTCTGGCCCGGATCACCCCCAATGTCAGCGTCTGGGCGGTCGATCCCGACGGCGACCCGCTGGGCCTCTTCCTGCGGTCGCTGGCGATGATCGAGCGTGAGGTGGCCGAGGATGCGCTGGTCCTGCCGGGCCATCACCTGCCCTTCCGCGGCCTGCACAAGCGTACGAGGGAGCTGGCCGAGCACCATGTCGAACGCTGCGCCCGCATCGCCGCCGCCTGCGCCGAGCGGCCGCAGAGCGTGGCCGATCTGGTGCCGCTGCTGTTCCCCAAGGTGCAGGACGTCCATCAGCTGGGCTTCGCCTTCAACGAGGTGCATGCCCATGTCAATTACATGATCTACCGCGGCGACCTGCATCAGCGCAGCCATAACGGCATCGAACGGGTCGAGGCGGCGGGCTGACCTTTTGGTTCCGGCGGCCTCATAACCGCCTGCACGCGGCAACGTGACCCCGAAGGCCGTCTCTGCGACACGAGGATGAGGGTGGCCCGCCGCAAGTAGACAATTTTATTCAAATTGCCTTTCTTTGCGCTGAAAATATCATCGGGGGGTGAATTGGCCCCCCGGGGCCAAGAGGGGGGCAGACAGCCCCCCCTTTCTGTTTGCGGCCGGCGCTCAGATGCTGAGGCAGACGTATTTCAGTTCCAGGAAATCCTCGATCCCGTGGTGCGAGCCCTCGCGGCCCAGGCCCGATTGCTTCACCCCGCCGAAGGGCGCCACCTCGGTCGAGATGATGCCGGTGTTGACGCCGACGATGCCGTATTCCAGCGCCTCCTGCACCCGGGTCACTCGGCCGACGTCTCGAGCGTAGAAATAGCAGGCCAGCCCGAAGATCGTGTCATTGGCGTAGTGGATCGCCTCTTCTTCCGTCTCGAACTTGAAGAGCGGCGCCAAGGGCCCGAAGGTTTCCTCCTGCGCGACCTTCATGTCCTGGGTGACGCCGGTCACCACGGTCGGCTGGAAGAAGGTGCCCCCCAGCGCGTGCCGCTTGCCGCCGGTCATCAGCGCCCCGCCGTGGTCGAGCACGTCCTTGATATGCTCCTCGACCTTCTCGACCGCCTTTTCGTTGATCAGGGGGCCGGTGGTCACGCCCTTCTCCAGCCCGTCGCCCACGTTCAGCTTCTCGACTGCCGCGCGCAGCTTCTCGGCAAAGGCGTCATAGACCCCGGCCTGAACGTAGATCCGGTTGGCGCAGACGCAGGTCTGGCCGTTGTTGCGGAACTTGGACATCATCGCGCCCTCGACCGCCGCATCCAGATCGGCGTCGTCGAAGACGATGAAGGGCGCGTTGCCGCCCAGCTCCATCGAGCATTTCATCACCTGATCGGCGGCCTGTTTCAGCAGGATGCGCCCCACTTCGGTCGAGCCGGTGAAGGTCAGCTTCCGCACCGCCGGGTTCTCGCAGAATTCCTTGCCCACGTCCGCCGAACGAGAGGAGGTCACGACCGACAGGATCCCCTTCGGGACGCCCGCGCGTTCGGCCAGCACCGCCATGGACAGGGCCGAGAGGGGCGTCTCGGCCGCCGGGCGGGCCACGAAACCGCAGCCCGCGGCCAGCGCCGGGGCCACTTTGCGGGCGATCATGGCGTTGGGGAAGTTCCAGGGCGTGATCGAGCCCACCACGCCGACCGGCTGTTTCAGCACGGTGATCCGCTTGTCGCGCAGATGGCCGGGGATCGTCTCGCCATAGATGCGTTTCGCCTCTTCGCCGAACCATTCGACGAAACCCGCGCCATAGAGGATCTCGCCCTTGGCCTCGGCCAGCGGCTTGCCCATTTCGGCGGTGAGGATCGTGGCCAGATCGTCGGCATTCTCGACCATCAGGTCGTACCATTGGCGCAAGACCGCGGCGCGTTCCTTGCCGGTGCGCCTGGCCCAGTCCTTCATCGCGGCTTCGGCGGCGGCGATGGCGCGGGTGACCTCGGCCCGGCCGAGGTCGGCGACCTCGGCGATGACATCGCCCCGGGCGGGGTTGGTCACCGCGAAGGTCCTGCCGTCATCGGCCGCAACCCATTCGCCCGCCACGAAGGCGCGGGTTTCCAGAAGCGATGGGTCCTTGAGAAGGCTGCGCAGGTCGGTAGTCTGGTCCAGCATGGTCTTGTCCTCCTTCGGCCGGTCCGGGGGCGGAACGACCTGAGCATGAATTACTTAACAACGCAAGGAATGAGGCACGTGCACGACGACCTGAGCCTGGCCTATGCCAACGCCGATTTCATTCCCGACGCCGGGTCGTTCCCGCCGCGTTGGGCGGCCGAGGCCGGGGCCTTCCGCAAAGCGCTGGGGGAACGCGCAAGGCTGGGTGTAGCCTATGGTCCCGCGCCGCGCCAGACTTTCGACCTGTTCCTGCCCGAAGGGTCCATCGCCGGGCTGATGGTTTTCGTCCATGGCGGCTATTGGATGGCCTTCGGCCCCTCCGACTGGTCGCATCTGGCCGCGGGGGCCTTGACCCGCGATTGGGCGGTGGCGATGCCGGGTTACACGCTGGCGCCCGAGGCGCGGATCGAACAGATGACGGCCGAAGTCGAGGCGGCGATCGGCGCCGCCGCCGCCATCATCGAGGGGCCCATCGTGGTGACCGGCCATTCGGCGGGCGGGCATCTGTCGGCGCGGATGGCCTGCTCCGACCGCAGGCCGGATTGGGGCGACCGTCTGACCCGCGTCGTGCCGATCTCGCCGCTGTCGGATCTGAATCCGCTCAGGCAGACGGGCATGAACGCCACGCTGGGCCTCGACGCGGCCGAGGCGCAACGCGAAAGCCCCGCGCTTCTGGCGAAACGCGGGGATGTCGATTGCACAATCTGGGTCGGCGGGCAGGAACGGCCCAGCTTCCTGTGGCAGGCACGGGCGCTCAGCGAGGCCTGGGACTGCCCCTGGCATGTCGCACCGGGGCGGCACCATTTCGACGTGATCGACGATCTGGCCGATCCCGAGAGCCTGCTGATCCAGACCCTGCTGGATTAGACCAAGGTCAGGGTCACGTCGATATTGCCCTTGGTCGCGTGCGAATAGGGGCAGACGAAATGCCCGGCATCGACCATCTTCTGCGCCAGCTCGGGCTCGACCCCCGGCAGGGCGATCTTCAGCTCGACGGCGATGCCGAAACCGCCATCGCCCCGCGGGCCGATTCCGACATTGGCGGTGACCGTCGCGTCGTCGGGGACGGTGCCCAGCTTCTGCATGTTGGCCGCGGCGCGCATCGCGCCCAGGAAACAGGCGGCATAGCCCAGCGCGAACAATTCTTCCGGGTTGTGGCCCTTGCCGGAACCGCCCAGCTCCTTGGGCGTTGCCATGGTCATGGTGAGCATGCCGCTGGCGAGGCTGGCGCTGCCGTTGCGGCCGCCGCCGGTGGCCGTGGCTTCGGTGCGGTATTTGACGTCGACGCTCATCGCTCTCTCCTATCGTTTCCGATTATGTCGTGTGCGATACTTCTAGCGCGACTCGGCCGGTCTGTCAATCGCTTGCGTTTCTATCGCGTGCGATTTATCTCTGGGCCATGCCCATCGCCCCCGTCGACATGCTCTGTTTCTCGCTCTACTCGGCCCAGCACGCGATGCAGGCGGCCTACAAGCCGCTGCTGGATCCGCTCGGGCTGACCTATCCGCAATATCTGGTGCTCTCGGCGCTCTGGGCGCAGGATGACCAGACAGTGGGCGCGCTGGGCGCGCAGCTAGCACTGGAGACGAACACGCTGACGCCGCTTCTGAAGCGGATGGAGGGCGCCGGGCTGATCGCCCGCCGCCGCGACAAGGCCGATGAGCGGCAAGTCCGCATCACGCTGGCGCCGGGGGGCGAGGCGCTGCGCCAGAAAGCGGCGCATGTCCCGGCCTGTTTCCTGGAAGCGACGGGCATGAGCCTGCCCGAGGTCGTGGCGCTGCGCGATCAGGTGAAGGGGCTGAGGGACCGGCTGAAGCTCAAAGCCTCGAGCTGATCACGCCGGTGTTGAACCCGCCCATGCGCAATTCGCCGAAGAGGCGCTGATATTCGATCTTGGGGCAGCGGTTCTGCACGAAGGCGACGCCGCGCTCGGCGCACATCGCCCGCGCCTCGTCGCTGGTGACGCCGATCTGCAGCCAGACCAGCTTCAGCCCCGGCAGATGGTCCAGGGCCTCGCGCACGATGGGCGCGACATGCTCGGACCGGCGGAAAACATCGAGGGTATCCACCTCGGCCGGCAGGTCGCGCACACCGGCCACCACCGTGGCGCCCAGCAATTGCTCGCCGGCATGGCCGGGATTGACCGGGATCACCCGCATGCCGCGCAGCCCCAGATAGCGCGCCACGAAATAGCTGGGCCGCACCGGGTTGGGCGAGACGCCGACCACGCCGACGACGCGCATTCCCGTCAGCAGACGGCGCAATTCGGTATCGTCGGGGGCATCGGCAATCGTCATGCGGCTCTCCTTGGTTCCGGCAAGACTTAGCGTCATGCAAAATGCAAACAAGGGGAAAGAAAAGGCGCCCGGCACGGAGCCGGGCGCAGAGGGACGAGGGGGACAGTGCCGACAGCGCATCGTCCGGGGACGCGCCGTCACACCGATCCTGCCCGCGCGACGCGACGATTCGGTGTCAGCCCGGGATCGTCAGCACCAGGGGGCCGCGATCTGTGGCCACCACGGTATGCTCATATTGCACCACGGCCGCGCGCGGCTCGCTGTAAAGCGTCCAGCCGTCCCGCCCCTCGCTGGCCCAGAGGCCGCCGCGCGACAGGAAGGGTTCGACCGTCAGCACCAGGCCCCGGTTGATGCGACGACGCTCGCCCTTGACCGGCCATGTCGGGATCTCGCCCGGTTCCTCGTGCAGCGAGCGGCCGACGCCGTGGCTGGCGAGGTTGCGGATCAGCGTATAGCCGCGCGCCTCGGCGAAACGGCCGATGGCCTGTCCGATCCCGGCCAGGGGCCGGCCGCTCGCCACCTGGGCCACGCCGATCTGCATCGCCTTGCGCCCGTCGCGGCAGAGTTTCTCCAGCGAGGGCGCCACGCGGCCCACCCGGAAACTGGCGCCGGTATCGGCGAAATACCCGTCCTTCGAGGCCGAGACGTCGATATTCACCAGATCCCCGGCCTTGATCACCCGCGCGCCCGGGATGCCATGGGCGATTTCCTCGTTGACGCTGATGCAGGTGGCGCCGGGGAAGTCATAGAGGGCCTCGGGCGCGGGCAGGGCGCCCTCGCGCTCCAGCAGCGCGCGGCCGATGGCGTCCAGCTCGGCCGTGGTCATCCCCGGCTCCAGCGCCCGGCCCATAGCCTGCAGGGTATCGGCAACGATCCGGCCGATGACCTTCAGCGCCTCAAGCTCTTCGTCCCGCGTGATGGTCATGCAATCCCCGTCCGTCTGGTTCCCGTTGCCACACAAGCTATCTATGTGGCAGCGCCGGGCAAGGGCAGGGGACAAACCGCACCCTCGTCAAAGAAAAAGCGCCCGGTCGTCGGGACCGGGCGCAAGGTGGGAACGAGGGACAGTGGAGGAAACGCGAGAGTTCCGGCTCAACGCTTCATGTGACAATATGAGCGCATTTGCGGGAAAAAAAAGACCTGTCGCGATTTCGTGATAATGGAACGGTTAACGCGCGAAGCGTCCCGTAGTCGCCGCATAGAGCGACACCGCCGCCGCGTTGGACACGTTGAGCGAGCCGAAAGCCCCCCCGAAGGGGATCCGCACCAGCGCGTCGCAGGTCTCGCGGGTCTTTTCCCGCAGGCCCGGCCCCTCGGCCCCCAGCACCAGCGCCACCGGCCGCGTCCCCGCCTGTTCCAGCCCGGCCTCCAGCGTCAATTCGGCTTCGCCATCCAGGCCAAGGATATGAAATCCCATACGCTTCAGGCTTTCCATCGCCTCGGCCAGGTTGGTCACCCGCAGATAGGGCTGCCGCTCCAGCGCGCCCGAGGCGGTCTTGGCCAGCGCCCCGGTTTCCGGCGCCGAATGGTGGCGCGGCGCGATCACCGCCCGGGCGCCGAACACCTCGGCCGAGCGCAGGATGGCGCCCACGTTATGCGGATCCGTCACCCGGTCCAGCAGCACGACCACCGGCGCCCCGGCCCCGGCGGCGCAGACATCCTCGAACCGGCCCCAGTCCAGCGCCTTGACTTCCAGCGCCGCGCCCTGGTGCACCGAATCACTGGCGATGGGCGCCGAGAATTTGCGCGCATCCTCGATCTCAGGCGTCATGCCGCTTTCGGCGATGGCATCGGCCAGCTTGTCGGCGGCGTTCTTGGTCACCAAGAGGCGCAGCTTGACCCGCGCCGGGTTCACCAGCGCATCGCGCACGGCGTGCAGGCCGAAGAGCCACACGGTTTCCGCCGCCGCCGCCCGTTTGGCGCGTTCCTTGTCGATCACCCAGGTCGGTTTCTTCATGGCCAGCCCCTCGTTTTCCCTTCTCTGCGCCGCCCCGGCGGCTGGCGCAACCCGCCCCCTGCCATTCTGCTGAAAATACGGGTCCCGGCGGCCGTGTCACCGGTCCGATTTCCCCGTTCGACAGCCCTTGACGCCCCCCCGCCCCTTCGCTATTCCCCGGCCAGCGTCGGGCGACGAGCTGCAAGGTGCGGCAGCGGACTGTAACTCCGCCGGGGAGACCCACGCCTGGTTCGATTCCAGGGTCGCCCACCATTTCCTTCGTTTCTTCACTGAAAACCAAGGGAATGGTGTCCCGCCTCCGGCGCAGCGGTGTTCCATGATTATCATGAGGTCGGCGCGGCAGGCGGCAGCGGGTGAAAGCTGCGTCTCGCGATTCGACGCGACCTCTGCCGGCCTGAGCCCCGTTCCACTGCTCGCGGCGGGATCGGGAGCGCACCCGACCGGCGTCCCATAACCGCCCAGCCCATACGGCCTTTATCGTTGCCCTTGGGTCCGGTCGCGACGCGCGTCATCCCGAGAGCCGGGATTCCCCTCACGCGAGCCGTCCTGCCCGGTCCTCCCAGAGGCGCGTCGCCTCGGCCTGATGCGTGGCGAAGGGCTGGGCCGGGCGCAGCGCCATGAGGGCCAGCGCGGCGCTGTCGCGGATGATCGCGGTGACGCCGGGGTCGCGCTCGCGCCCCTGCCAGAGGGCGGTCAGCATGGCTTCCGGGCCATAGCCCGGCGGCAATCCCTCGGGCGCGCTGGTCAGGCTGGGGGGCACATGGGTGAGCGTCTCGCCTTCTGCCCCCGACAAGACCAGCGTCATCCAGCGGTGCGGCGTCGCCTGGGCCACGTCGCGCTGGCTGAGGACGCTGAGCAGGCGCCCGTCCCCGAGGTGCGTGAGGGCCGAGGTCATCAGCCCGCCGCCCCCGCTGAACGGCACCCCGGCCAGCGTCACCCCGAAGCGCAGCGGATCGAGCAGCCGCAGGCCGATCTGCGCCACGGTCCGCATGCCCAGCACGGCGTAGAGGTTGCACAGGGCGGCCATTTGCGGCGCGACCGTCTCGATGCGCAGAAAGGCGATGCCGCTGCGGTCGAGCGCCGCCTCGGCTTCGGGCAACGTCTCGACCTGGGGGATCTGCAGCGCGCTCAGCAGCGTGGCCACGGGTCCGGGCTGCGGGGTGAAGCCGTGCAGCAGGATCGGCGTTCCGGCATCGGCCAGCAGCCTGGCCGCGGCCAGGAACCAGGCGGGGCGCCGCTGGCGGGGCGAGGGATAGACCGGCCAGTCGAGCCCCGGTGCCTGGCCCTGCCAGCCGGGGCCGGGGCGCTGGGCCCGCGCTGCCGCCACCAGCCCGGCCAGTTCGGGACCGGCAACACCGCGCTGCTGGATCCCGGCCAGCAGGGCGCCGATCTGCACCGCATCGGCCTCGCCTCGCAACACGATCTCGAAAGCGTCCCGCGCCTGGCCGGCGCTGAGCGAAGGGGCGGGTCCGGCCCCGCCCGAAAGCCGCGCGATATGCGCCGCCAGCCGGTGCCGCGGGCAGCCGCTGTCATCCGCGCCGTCCAGCCGCCGCAACAGCGTGTCGGCACCGGGCTCGCCCTCGGCGCGGGTCGGCTCGCTGACGCGCAGCGGCAGGCGCGGTGCCTCGGGGAAGGGCACAAGCGCCGAGGGAGGATCGGCGCGGTCAAGGCCACTCTCTGCCTGAGGCAGACGGTCGGCCGACAACAACAGCCGTGCTTCGCGGCTCAGGGCCGCGACACGGCGCCGCAGGGTGGCGGCGAGGGGCGAAGGGACCATGCGCCGCCCCTCGCGGATCAGGATCGGATCGGCGTAATGCGCACGCAGCTGTGCCAGCAGGCGGCTGGCGGCCGGAACCGACATCTGCAACTCGGCCGCCGCGCCCGAGACCGAGCCCGCCCTGAGCATGGCGTCCAGCGCCACCAGAAGGCGCAGTTGCGACAGCGTGGCGCCGCCGCCGTCCGTGCGGTTTTTCGGTTTGTTATTAACGGATTGCGGGACGTCCGATTGCAGGTTCCGGTCCAGGCGGGTCATGGGCGCAGCCCCCGGCGACCTGTCCCCGGCGCCCGGCTTTTCACTTTCCTGAATTTGGAATCGTTCTCAATCATCGCGGTTGTCCCTGTCCGCCCCTCGTATAGCTGATCGAAATAGTCAGCTTTACCTGGGGGACAAGGAAATGTCGCAGCATCGACGCACAACGCCCGCTCACGGGCTCCGCATCGGCCGCCGGGCCGGGCGGGCGGGCCTTTCGGCGGGTTGCGCCCTTGCGGCCCTGGCCGTGGCCTTTCCCGCGGCGCTTGCGGCGCAGACCCGGCCCGGCGCCGGTTCGGGCGTTGTCGATCTGGGCCGTATCGTGGTGACCGCTGCGGGGGTGGAGCAGAACATCGCCGACGCGCCCGCCTCGATCACCGTGATCTCGCGCGAGGAGCTGGAATCGGGCGCCTATCGCGACCTGTCGGATGCCCTGCGCGAGGTGCAGGGGCTGGTCACCACCGGTGTCGCCAACGAACAGGACATCCAGATCCGCGGCTTGCCCGGCGAATACACGCTGATGCTGATCGACGGCCGCCGCGTCTCGACCCGCGAATCGCGCCCCAACGGCAGCTCGGGTTTCGAGCAGCGCCATTTCCCGCCGCTCAACATGATCGAGCGGATCGAGGTGGTGCGGGGGCCGATGTCCTCGCTTTATGGCGCGGATGCGATGGGGGGCGTGATCAACGTGATCACCCGTCCGGTCGCGGTCACCTGGTCGGGCAGCGTGACGACCGAAGGCACCGTGCAGCAGCACAGCGACTACGGCAATTCCGCCGCGCTCTCGTTCGAGGCGAGCGGGCCGATCATCGCCGACCGGCTGGGCGTGCAGCTCTGGGGGCGGCTCTACCGGCGGGCCGAGGACAGCCTTCTGGGCGGTATCCAGCGCGCCGAGGACAGCAATCTGGGCGTCCGCTTCAGCTTCACGCCCAGCGACGACCATGAATTCACGGTCGAGGCCGGGCGCTCGCGGCTCAGTTCCCGCGGGACCGCCGACCGCACCCTGGCCCCGGGCAGCGACGGCAGCGAACGCGAGAACGACCGGGACTACGTGGCGCTGGGCCATACCGGGCAATTCGGCGCGGTCGAGACGCAGCTCACCCTCCAGCACGAGGAAGCCGCGCGCTTCACCTATGGCGAGCCCTTCGGCACCGGGACCCGCGTCCTGAACCCGCGCATCCCGCGGCTGGCGAATACCACGCTGGACGGGCAGATCACCGTGCCCTGGGATCTGGCGGGCGCCCATCGCACCGTCGCCGGGTTCCAGTTCAGCCAGGCCCGGCTGACCGACCGGGGCCATACCACCACCGACCAGACGATGGAGGTGCAGCAATGGGCCCTCTTCGCCGAGGATGAATGGCGCATTACCGACAGCTTCGCCCTGACCGGCGGTCTGCGGTTTGACCGGCACTCGATTTATGGCGGCCATTTCAGCCCGCGCCTCTATGCCGTCTGGCACGCGACCGAGGCGCTGACCCTCAAGGGCGGCGTCTCGACCGGCTTCACCGCGCCGGGGATCCGCTCGATTGCGCCGGGCTACTACTATCCCACGCAGCGCGGGGCCGGGCTGATCGCGCCGAACCCCGGGCTCAGCCCCGAGACCAGCGTCAGCTTCGAGCTGGGCGCGGTCTGGGAAAGCGGGCCGCTCAGCTTCAGCGCCACCGCCTTCCGCACCGAGTTCGAGGACAAGATCTCGAACATGAACACCGGGATGCTGGTCAATCCCACGACCGGCTCTATCATCGATCCGCTGGGCGGGGCTGCCTGCGACGCCGCGGCGATTGCCGCTTATCCGGGATATTCCTGCCTCTGGCAGGCGTTCAACATCGACGATGCGGTGATTCAGGGGCTGGAACTGGCCGGGTCCTGGCAGATGGACGATACCTGGTCGCTGCGCGGCACCTATGCCTTCACCGACAGCGAGCAGCGTACCGGCACTTATGCGGGCTTCCCGCTGCAGCGCACGCCGCGCCACCGCGCTACGCTGCGCCTTGATTGGGAGCCGGTGGACAGCGCGCTCTCGCTCTGGGCGGCGGCCACCTATCATGGCGAGGAGATCGCCGCCGGGCCGCGGATCGGCAGCAACGGGCGGCCGGTGGTCATCAACGGCGTCACGGGCCGGGCCTACGACCCCTATGCGACCGTGGATATCGGCGGCTCCTATGCCATCAACCGCACGATCAGCCTGAACGCAGCGGTCTACAACCTCTTCGACGAGATCGTGGACGCCACCGACAACAACGCCGCCGGCGAGGGCCGCAGGCTCTGGCTGGGCCTGACCGCGACCTTCTGATCCTTCCCGTGTCCCTGTCTGAAAGGACGATATGATGGCGATCCGCCTTCTTTGCACCGCCGCCGCGCTGGCGCTGACCCTCTCGCCCGCGCTGGCCGAGACCGTGACCCATGCCCAGGGCCAGACCGAGATCACCGGCACGCCCGAAACCGTTCTGGTCTACGACATCGCCACGCTCGACAACCTCGACGCGCTGGGCGTGCCGGTGGCCGGGGCCCCCGGCGCCGCGCTGCCCCCGTATCTGGCCCGCTATGCCGCGCCGATCGGCACGCTCTTCGAGCCCGATTTCGAAGCGGTGAACGCGGCCGAGCCCGACCTCGTGCTGGTCGGCGGCCGCTCGGCCGCGCAATATGCCGCGCTCTCGGCTCTGGTGCCGACGCTGGACCTGACCGTGGCGCGTGAGGGCTATATCGACAACGTGGCGGCCAACCTGCGCCTTCTGGGCGGGATCTTCGACCGCGAGGCCGAGGCCGAGACGCTGGTCGAGGGCCTGCGCGCCGATGTCGCTGCGCTGCATGCCGAGGCCGCCGAGGCGGGCCGCGTGCTGGTCGTGCTGACCACCGGCGGGCGGATGAGCGCCCATGGCCCGGGCTCGCGCTTTGCGGTTGTGTACGACGATTACGGCTTCACCCCGGCGGTCGAGGGACTGGATACCGGCACCCATGGCCAGGCCATCTCGTTCGAATTCATCCGCGAGACAAACCCCGACTGGCTCTTCGTCGTCGACCGCGACGCGGCCATCGGGCGCGAGGGGGAATCGGCGGCGGAATACCTCGACAACCCGCTGGTGCAGGCGACCACCGCCTGGCAGCAGGGGCAGGTCGTCTATCTGGACGCGCAGGCCTGGTATCTGACCGGCGCGGGTGTGCAGGCGCTGCGCTCGAGCATCGCCCAGCTGCGCGACGCCCTCGCCGCGGCGCGGAACTGACGGATCGCTCCCTTGCCTGAGCCGCATTCGCCAAGGCCATCCTCCCAGCAGCCGGGCCCCGCCGCCCGGCTGCTGTTTCCGCTTGCGCTGGGGCTGACGCTGGCGATGGGGCTGGCCAGCCTTTTCGTCGGGGTCAGCTCGGTAAGCCCCACGCTCCTCTGGGCCGAGGGCGGGACCGGTCCCGCGACCGAGGTGTTCCTCACCTCGCGCCTGCCCCGCACGCTGGCGCTGGCGCTGGCCGGAACCGGGCTCGCGCTCGCCGGGCTGGTGCTGCAGGTGCTGGTCCGCAACCGCTTCGTCGAACCCTCGACCGTGGGAACCACCGAAAGCGCCTCGCTGGGCATCCTGTTGGTCATGCTGCTGGCGCCGGGGCTGCCGGTGCCCGGGCGGATGGCGGTGGCGGCGGGTTTCGGCCTGGCCGGGACCGGGCTTTTCCTGCTGGTCCTGCGCGCCGTGCCGCAACGCTCGGCACTGATGGTGCCGCTGATCGGGCTGCTGCTGTCGGGGGTGATCGGCGCCGTCACCACCTTCATCGCCTATCGCACCGACATGCTGCAAAGCCTCGGCGCCTGGAGCACCGGCGATTTCTCGGTCGTGCTTCAGGGCCGCTACGAGTTGCTCTGGATCGTCGCCGGTCTGACGCTGGTGAGCGCGCTTTTCGCCGACCAGATCACCGTCGCCGGGCTGGGCCGCGACATGGCCATCGGGCTGGGCGTCAATCACCGGGCGGTCCGGGCGCTGGGGCTGGTGCTGGTCGCGCTGCTGAGTGCGGCGGTGATCGTCACCGTCGGCATCGTGCCCTTCCTGGGTCTTGTCGTGCCGAACGTGGTCAGCCTGCTGATGGGTGACAACCTGCGCCGGACGCTGCCCGTTGTCTGCCTGACCGGCGCCGCGCTGGTCATGGCCTGCGACATCGTCGGCCGGCTGGTCGTGCGCCCCTATGAGATGCCGATCGGCCTGACCATGGGCATTGTCGGCAGCGCCGCCTTCCTGTGGCTGCTGACCCGGAGGCGCGGCCATGTCGCCTGAGATCCGCGCCCGCCAGATCACCCACCGGATGGCGCTGCTGGCGCTTCTGGCGCTGCTGGCCGCCGCCGCCTTCCTGCTTCTGAACGCGCGGGGCAGCTGGGATTTCCTGCTGCCCTTCCGCGGCCGGAAGCTGGCGGCGCTGGCCGTGGTGGCGGTGGCCATCGCGCTCTCCACCGTGGTTTTCCAGACCGTGACGCAGAACCGGATCCTGACCCCCGCCATCATGGGGTTCGACGCGCTCTATGTGCTGATCCAGACCGGGCTGGTGTTCGGCCTCGGCGCCGGGCGGGTCTCGGCGCTGGATGCGCGGCTGGTCTTCGGTCTGGAACTGGGGGCGATGGTGGTTTTCGCGCTGCTCCTCTTCCGCTGGATGTTCGGACCCGCCGCGCGCAACCTGCACCTGCTGATGCTGGTGGGGATCGTGCTGGGGACGCTGTTCCGCTCGATCGCGGGCTTCCTGCAGCGGATCATCGACCCGGACAGCTTCACCGTGCTGCAAGACCGGCTCTTCGCCAGCTTCAACGCCGTCGATCCCGGGCTGCTGACCCTGTCGGCGCTGATCGTCGCGGGGCTGGCGCTGATCCTGTGGCGGCTGGTGCCGGAACTCGACGTTCTGGCCCTCGGGCGCGAGGCGGCGGTTGGCCTCGGGGTCCCGCAGGAGCGGCTGGTTCTGGGCCTTCTGGTCATCGTCACGCTGCTGGTCGCGCTGTCGACGGCGCTGGTCGGGCCTGTCACCTTCCTGGGGCTTCTGGTCGCCAACCTGGCCTATCTGCTGCTGCCGACCGGGCGCCATGCCGTGCTCCTGCCCGCCGCGGCGCTGATCGCGCTCATCACCCTGATCGGCGGGCAGGCGCTGCTGGAGCGGGTCCTCCATTACGACACGGCGCTGGCCGTGGTGGTCGAATTCGCCGGGGGGCTGGTCTTCATCCTCCTGGTCATCAGAGGAGTGGCACGATGATCGAGGTCGAAGGGGTCGAGCGTCGCTATGACGGCGTTGCCGTCCTGTCCGAGGTCACGCTGAGCCTGCCCAAGGGCGGGCTCACGGCGATCATCGGGCCGAACGGCGCGGGCAAGTCGACGCTGCTGTCGGTGATGGGGCGCTTGCAGAAACCCGATGCCGGGCGCGTGACGTTGGAGGGGATGCACCTGGCCCAGGCCCCGGGTCGCGCGGTGGCCAAGAAGCTGGCGATGCTGCGGCAGGACAACCACACGGCGGCCCGGCTTACCGTGCGCGACCTCGTGGCCTTTGGCCGCTACCCCCATTGCCGCGGCAACCCCGGACCCGAGGATCAGGCCCAGATCGACCGGGCGCTGGCCATTCTGGGGCTGGAGCCGCTGGCCGACCGGTTCCTGGACCAGCTGTCGGGCGGACAGCGGCAGCGGGCGCATATCGCCATGGTGCTGGCTCAGGACACCGGCTGCATCCTGCTGGACGAGCCGCTCAACAACCTCGACATCAGCCATGCGGTGCGGATCATCACCCTGGTGCGCGAGGCGGCGCAGGCGCTGGGCAAGACGGTGGTCGTGGTGCTGCATGACATCAACATGGCCGCCGCGCATTGCGACCGGATCGTGGTGATGAAGGGCGGCCGTATCCTGCGCCACGGCACCCCGGCCGAACTGATGCAGGCCGATTTCCTCTCTGCGGTCTACGAGACACCCATCAGCGTGCACGAACTCGCCGGCCGGCTGGTCGCGGTCTACTGACGGGCCGCGCCACGGATCGCATTGCGGCACCGCGCGGAATCGGTCACCTTGCGCGCCACCAAGCCTCGCGGCCCGCCCCAGCATCCGGAAGATTCCATGAAAGCCGTCCTGTTCGAGAAATTTCAGGAAACCCCGAAATTGGTCACGCTGCCCGATCCGACGCCCGCCCCGCATGGCGTGGTGCTGCGGGTTGCCGCCACTGGCGTCTGCCGCAGCGACTGGCACGGCTGGATGGGCCACGACAGCGATATCGAACTGCCGCATGTGCCCGGGCACGAACTGGCCGGCGTGGTCGAGGCGGTGGGCCGCGACGTCACCCGCTGGAAGGTCGGCGACAAGGTGACCGTGCCCTTCATCTGCGGCTGCGGCGCCTGCCCGGAATGCCATGCGGGCCATCAGCAGGTGTGCCTGAATCAGGAGCAGCCGGGCTTCACGCATTGGGGCTCTTTCGCGGAATATGTCGCACTGCATCAGGCCGACCTGAACCTCGTGGCGCTGCCCGAGGGGATGGATTTCGCCACCGCCGCCAGCCTCGGCTGCCGCTTTGCCACCTCGTTCCGGGCGGTGATCGACCAGGGCCAGGTGCGCGCCGGGCAATGGGTGGCGGTGCATGGCTGCGGCGGCGTCGGCCTCTCGGCGGTGATGATCGCCTCGGCGGCCGGGGCCAATGTGATCGGCGTGGACCTCGATCCTGCCAAGCTGCAACTGGCCCGTGATCTGGGCGCCGTGGCGGTGATCAACGGGCGCGAGGCCGATGTGCCCGGCGCGATCCGCGAGATCACGCGGGGCGGGGCGCATGTCTCGCTCGATGCGCTGGGCCATCCGGTGACGATGACCAATTCCATCCTCTGCCTGCGGCCGCGCGGCAAGCATATCCAGGTGGGTCTGATGCTGGGCGAGCATGCCGCGCCCTCAATCCCGATGCCCAAGATCGTCGGCCAGGAGATCGAGATCCTCGGCTCGCACGGGATGCAGGCGCATCGCTATGGCGCGATGCTGGACATGGTGGCGAGCGGCAAGGTCGATCCCTCGCGGCTGGTCGGCAAGCAGATCAGCCTGGCCGAAGCGCCCGAGGCACTGATGGCCATGGACCGCTTCCAGTCGGTCGGCGCCACCGTCATCACCCGGTTCTGAGCCATGTTCGAACGTGTCGAGGGCTATCCCGTCGATCCGATCATGATCGGCGCCGAGTATTTCGCCCAGGACCCGCGGTCGGACAAGCTGAACCTGACGGTCGGGATCTATCAGGACGCCCAGAGCCGGACTCCGGTGCTGGAGGCGGTGAAGCGGGCCGAGGCGCGGCTGGTCGAGACGCAGGCGACGAAATCCTACCTCGCCCTGACCGGCGACGCGGACTATGGCCGGCTTCTGGGGGCCGAGATCCTGGGCCCCGCGCACGGGCCGGGCTGGGTCACGGCGCAGACCTCGGGCGGAGCGGTGGCGCTGAGGGTCATGGCGGAATTGCTGGCGCAGATGCCGGAGCCGGCGACCATCTGGCTGCAGACCCCGACCTACGGCAATTACGTCCCGATCCTGACCGCCGCCCGGGCCCGCTTTGCTTCGGTGCCCTATTACGATCCGCTCCGGCGCGAGATCACCTTTGAGCGGATGCTCGACGGGCTGAAATCCGCCAAGCCCGGCGATGTCTTCCTGTTCCAGGGCGTGTGCCACAACCCGACCGGCGCCGACATGAGCCCGGACCAGCTGGCAGCGCTGCTGGATGTGCTGGACGAGCGCGGGATCGTGCCTTGGCTAGACCTCGCCTATCTGGGTTTCGCCGAAGGGTTCGAAGCCGATTGCGCCGTCGCCCGGCAGATCGCCGAGCGGTTCGAGGAATGCGTGGTCTGCGTCACGCTGTCGAAATCCTTCGGCATCTACCGTGACCGGGCCGGGGCGCTGTTCGTCAAGACCCGGGCGGCCGATCGCGAGCGGATGCACCGCGCCGTTTCGGCCATCGTCCGGGCGGGCTCGTCCCATGCGCCAGACCATGGCGCCTCGGTCGTGCGGGTGATCCTGGGCGATCCGGCGCTGAAGGCGCTGTGGCTGGGGGAGCTGGACGCGATGCGCGCCCGGGTCGCCGGGGTCCGCGCCCGGATCGTGGCGGTCGAGCGCGATCTCTTCGGCAGCGGGACGCTGGATTACCTCGGCGGTCAGCGCGGCATGTTCTCCTTGCTGCCGCTGACCGAGGCGCAGGAACTGGCCCTGACCCGTGTCCACGGCATCCATGTGGTGAAGGGCGGGCGGGTCAATGTGGCGCGGCTGGGCGAGGGGGATATTCCCTGGCTGATCCGCGCGGTGCGGGAGGTGACCCGCGCCCCCTGATCGACGCCCCGCCCGGATCGCCTCCGGGCGGGGTTTTCGCTTGCCTCAGCCCAGCTTGAACAGCTTCTGCGCATTGGTGCGGCCGATCTTGCGGCGGTCGGCTTCGGCGATGCTGGCGGCGTTGAACCAGTCGCTCGCGTGATCCACATTCTCGAACGGCCAGTCGGTCGAGAACAGGATCCGGTCCGCGCCCAGTTCCAGGATCGCGTCGATCAGCGTCTGGGTGCGGAAATTGCCCGAGGTGGTGATGTGGAAGTTCTCGGTGAAATACTCCGCGAACTTGCGCTTGGCCGGGTATTTCGGCGGGGTCTTGACCCAGGCGTTGCGATGGTCGAGCCGCCAGAGCATGTAGGGGATGCCCTCGCCCATATGGCCCAGCACGATCTGCAGCGAGGGGTGGTCGTCGAACAGCCCCGAGGCCATCAGCCGCAGCGCATGGACGGCGGTTTCCTGCGCGAAGGCCCAGGTCGGTCCCAGCAGCCAGGGGTGGCCGTCATAGATCCGCGCGTCGCGGGGCAGCGGGTTGCGGGGGTGCAGGTAGAAGGGCACGTCCAGCTTGGCGACCTCGGCCCAGAACGGGCGGTATTGCGGCAGGTCGTAATAGAGGAGTTCCTCGCCGCCGCCCTGTTCGGCGTCCTGCGAGAAGCCGTTGATCAGCGCGCCGACGAAGCCGAGGTCGGTGACACAGCGGTTCAACTCCGCCGCGGCGGCGTCGGGGTCCTGAAGCGGCAGGGCGGCGAAGGCGCGGAAGCGGTCGGGCCGCTTGGCGCATTCCTCGGCCAGCACGTCATTGGCGCGCCGCGCGATCTCGATGGCGCGCTTGCGGTCGGTGATCGCCTGCACCGCCGGGGCGTTCAGCGACAGGATCATCGTCTCGATCCCGTGCTTGTCCATTTCCTTCAGGCGGGTGTCCTGGATGTCGAGCAGCCGGTGTTCCAGCTCCTTCCAATACGAGGGCGGCACGAAGCCCGCCGAATCCATCAGGGTTTCGGGGATGGCGAAATGCTCTTCGAGCGCGATCTTGCCTTGCATGGTCTCTCTCCGGTCTCGGTCTTTGGGGTCAGGCGGTGGGTTGCAGCGCGCCGAGGGCGGCGAGCAATTGGGTCAGCAGGGCGGGCAGATCCCCGGCCGTGGCGGCCAGGCCATAGACATGGCTGTCCGGCCGGACGATGGCCGCCTGCGCGCCGGTCGCGTCGAACCAGCGCTTGTAGACGCCGTTGGTGTCCGAAATGGGCGCGCCGCCGACCATCTGGCCAATGGCGAAATGCAGGCAGCGGCCGCCGAGCGCGGCGAAAGCCTTGCGCTCGGCCTCGCCCAGCGCAGCCAGCGCGGCCTCGTTCCGCGCCACGATCAGCCAGCCGGTGCCGGCGATCTCATCGAAAAGCGCGGTGCGCTCGGCGGTGGAGACCAAGCCCTGCGGCAGCAGCGCGCCATGATTGGCGATGAGCCCGCCGGTCAGCGCCGGATAGACCAGCTTGTCGGGCTTCTGGTTGGCCTTGCGCGCGGCGATCATCCTGGCGTCGCGGGCGCGGGCCTGTTCGGGGTCGCGCATGGTCTGGGCGCGGCCCAGCTCGATGGCGCGGCCGGTGATGAAGCGCACATGCGGTTCGCGTTCGGGCTGGTAGCTGTCCAGGAGCGACTCGGGCGCGCCGTCCAGCACCATGCCCAGCTTCCACGCCAGATTGCGCGCGTCGCGGATGCCCGAGACCATGCCCTGCGCCAGGAACGGCGGCATCTCATGCGCGGCGTCGCCCGCCAGCAGCACCCGGCCCTTGCGCCACTGACCCACGATGCGCGAGCGGAAGGTGTAATTGGCGACGCGGATCAGATCGGCATCTTCGGGGCTGAGGAAGGCCGCGACCCGGCGCCAGACGCCCTCGGCCGCGGTGACGGAATCGCGGGTGTCGTCCGCTTCCAGCCGGAACGAGAAGCGGTGGTGATGCGGGCCGATATTGACGATGGAGACGGGCTGCTCCGGGCGGCACACCTGCCGGAACGAGGGCAGGGTCGGCACCTCGCGCTTCATCGCGAAATCGCAGACCAGCCAGTTTTCGTGGAAGCCGAGGTCTTCCAGCGGGCCGCCCAGATGGCCGCGCACGAAGCCGTTGCCGCCGTCGCAGCCGATGACATAGCGCGCCTTGACCTCGACCGGGGCGCCGCCCTCGGTTTCATGGCCGGTGACGGTCACGCTGCCGTCGCTCTCGGCCAGGCCGGTGACGGTGACGCCGTGGCGCAGCTCGACCCCCGGCGTGCGGCGGACCAGCGCGTCCAGCGTGTCCTCCAGATGCGGCTGGTACATCATGTATTGCGCGGGCCAGCCGCAGGGTCCGGGATTGTCGTATTCGATGTCGAGCAGCACCTCGTCCTGCCCGTTCACCCAGACATAGCCCGCCTGGATGTTGGTCCCGGGCAGCACGGTCTCGGCGATGCCGAGCTTCTGAAAGGTGCGCATCGTCTCGTCGTCGAAGGCGGCGGCGCGCGGCAGGTTGTAGAGGCCGGCGTAGCGCTCCAGCACCACGACCTTGCGCCCGGCCTGCCCCAGCAGCGCCGCCAGCACCATCCCCGTGGGGCCATAGCCCACGATGGCTACATCGAATGTCATGAGGTCCTCCTCCATCCCGATTGTCTTGCGTTGGCAAGTTTTGAAAATGCAAATGTTAGCCGGTGCGCGGGCCCCGACCGGGCCCGTGCGGTGGCCCCTCAGGGGCCGATGAGCAGGCGCACGCCAGAGAGCGAAATCGCTGGGATATAGGTGATGAGCAGCAGCGCGATCAGATAGATCGCCAGGAACGGCACGATCCCGCGGTAGATCTGTTTCAGCGGGATGCCCGACATCGTCTGCATGACGAAGAGGTTGATGCCGAAGGGCGGGGTGAACAGCCCGATGGCCAGGTTCACCGTGACGATGATGCCGAAATGCACCGGATCGACGCCGATGGCGCCGGCCAGCGGGACCAGCAGCGGGGTCAGCAGCAGGATGGCCGACAGCGGGTCGATCAGGCAGCCGACCAGCAGCAACAACAGGTTGATCGCCAGCAGCAGCAGCCAGCCGGGCAGGGCCATCGCCTCGATCAGCGCGACCAACTGGACCGAGACCTGGTTGACGGTGATCAGCCAGGAAAAGACGCCCGCGCAGGCCATCACCACCAGGATCTGCGCGGTGAAGGAGACGGTGCTGGCCGCGGCGCCCAGCAGGTCGCGCAAGGTCATCTCGCGCATCACCGCCCAGGAGACGATGAAGGCGTAAAGGCAGGCGACGGCGGCGGCCTCGGTCGGCGAGAAGACCCCGCCATAGATCCCGCCCAGGATCAGCACCGGCACGCCCGCCGCCCAGACGCCCCGGCGGAAGGCCGTGCCAAAGCCGCGGAGCGTGAAGCGGTCAGCCTCGGAGCCCCGGTTGCCGCGCCCGACCCAGAGCGCGTGCAGCGCCATCAGACCGACGATCAGCAGCCCCGGCACGATGCCAGCAGCGTAAAGGCGCGGGATCGATTCATCGGCCGCCGCGGCATAGACGATCATCGGGATCGACGGCGGCAGGATCACCCCCACCGCGCCGACCGAAACCATGAGCCCGCCGGAATAGCGGTCGGTATAGCCCTCCGCACGCATGGCGGGCAGCATGACCTTGCTGATCGTCGCGACCGAGGCGGCGCCGACCCCGGTGATCGCGCCGAAGACCGCGCCCGCGCCGATGGCGGTCAGCGGCACCTTGCCCGGCACCCGGCCCATGCTGGCGCGCATCAGCCCGACCAGCCGTCCGGCCACGCCGCCCCGGTCCATGATCTCGCCGGCGAAGATGAAGAAGGGCAGCGCCAGCAGGGCATAGGCGTTGATCGAGGAAAACAGGTACTGGTGCAGCGCCATCAGCGGCACCTGCATGGTCAGCGCCATGGTCGCGGCCGAGGCGGCGAGCAGGATCAGATAGATCGGGAACCCGGCCAGCATCAGCACCAGCGGCAGGCCCACGAGGGTCAGGATCATCATCTCACTTGCGTCCCTGCATCAGATGGCCGACCAGCTGCGCCAGCGCGACCAGCGCCATCCCGGTCAGCCCCACCAGCACCGCGCCGTTGATCAGCCACAGCGGCACCTCGGCCATGTTGCTCAGCGTGCCCCGGGTCCAGAGCCGCCGCGTGACGGCCAGCGAATACCAGGCCGTGAAGCCCAGCACGCCCGCGGTGACCACCAGCTCGACCAGCCGCAGCGCCCATGCGGCGCGGCCGGACAGGGCGCGGGTCAGCAGTTCCATGCGCAGGTGGCGGTTCTGGATGGACACGGTGATCGTGCCCAGAAAGGCCAGCACGATCATGCCGAAGACCAGCGTCTCATCGGCCCAGAGGAGCGAGACCTGCCAGATGTAGCGCAGCGCGACATTGACGCAGGCCAGCAGCACCATGGCGACCAGCGCCAGCGACAGGAGCAGCGTGAACCCCGCGGCGAGGCGCGAGAGGGGGCGGGAAGCTTTGGCGGTGTTCATGGCTCAAGGGGGGCGGGGCAGGGGCCCGGGGGCCGCGTGTCCCGCCCCGTCTCCGTCACTCGGTGGCGTGGCGCTGGGCGACGCCGCGCAGGAAGGACAGCTCTTCGGCCAGCGCGGGGTTCTGCGCCTCGGCGTCAGGAAGCACGGCGGCCACGGCGTCGAGATAGGCCTGCGTATCGGCCTCGGGCAGGGTCACGAGGCGCCCGCCATTCTCTTCCCAGATGCCCTGCACCGCATCCACCGCGCCGAGGTTCCAGCTGTTGGTATCCTCAAGCGCCCCGCGCGCGGCGGTGCGGACGGCACCGGCGAGTTCCTCGCCGATCGTCTCGAGGAAGGCGCCGGAGGCCACGGCGGTGACGATCAGGTAGCTTTCGGGCAGCACGGTCAGGTCCTGCGCCACGTCATAGTAGCGGCCGGTGGTGAAGACCGGCAGACCGGCGATCAGCCCGTCCACGACGCCGTTCTGCATGGCGGGCAGCACTTCGCCCAACGGCAGCGAGATGGGCGAGGCGCCCAGCGCCGACAGCGGCCCGGTGGCCAGCACCGTCGGCCCGGCCACCCGGATCCGCTGGCCCTGCAGCGCGGCGGCGCTGTCGACCGCGCGCACGCTGACGATGCCGAGGGGGCCGTGCGGGAAGGCGGCGATGGTCTCCAGCCCCTGATCCTGGGCATAGGTGGCCAGACGGTCCAGCACGTCGGGGTCGGCGAGGGTGGCCTGGGCATGGGCCAGGTTCTGGAACAGGCCCGGCACGTCCAGCACCTCGAACCGGCGGTCGTATTGCACGAAGAAGCTGGACGCGGGCGCCGTCACCTCGATGGTGCCCATCGCCGCGCCTTCGATGGTGGCGGGGATCTGGCCCAGCTGGTTGGCGGGGAAAAGCTGCACGTCGATGGCGCCGTCGGTCGCGGCCTCGAGCCGCGTCTCGAAGCCCTGCATCCAGCGCAGGATGGCGTCGTTGTTGGTGGGCGACGACACCTTGAGCGTGAAATCGGCGGCGAGCAGCGGCGTGGCAAGCGTGCAGGGCAGCGCCAGGCACAGGGCCGCGAAAGTCGGTCTGAACATCCAATCCTCCCAGATGATGTGGCGCGGGGCAGCGCGACTCGAACGGTATCAGACGGCTTTTGCAAATACAAATGTTTCGTAGGCATCTTTTGTGAGGGAAAACTTTGGTGTGGAAAATATTGATTTCCCTTGCCCCGGCTGGTTGCCGGCCCTTGCGCCCTGCGCCGCATCCGCCGTAAATACTTGCAACTGAAACATTTGCGCGCCGACAGATCTCGCCGTCGCGCAGGGCGCCATCCTTGGGGACGCATGGACTATTGGTTCACCGATTCGCTGCCCTATCTGCTCAACCGGGCAGGTGTCGCACTGGGCGAGACCTTCTCGAAGCGCATCGCGCGCTATGACGTGACGCTGCCGATGTACCGGGTGCTGGCCATCCTGCGCCAGACCGGGCCCAAGTCGCTGGGCGAATTGTCCTCGCTGGTCTCGGTCGAGATGTCCACCCTGTCGCGGATGATCGGCACGATGACCAAGGCCGGACTGGTCACGCGCATCCGCCCGCCGGAAAACGGGCGCGTCGTCTCGATCGAGATCACCGACAAGGGCGCGGCGCTGGCCGATGAGCTGATGCAGATCGCCATGCGGTTCGAGCGCGGGATCCTTGGCGACATGGATGCGGCGGCGGCGCATGAGCTGAAGACGCTGCTGCGGCAGATCAGCCAGCGGATCGACCGGCTTTAGGGAGGGTGCCGCGGGTGGCGTCCCGGCAAGGCTGCGCGGGACGCCGTTTTCAGTGCGGGTTCAGTGGGTGTGGCCGCTCGCCGCCACCACGGCGATGTTGTAGGGCGCACCACCGACCGCGATGCTGCCGCGATCTTCCAGCGTTGCCGCGTCGATCCGGCGCACCAGCCCCTCGCGCGGGTCGGTGATCAGGATCTCGGCGCCCGCCATGGCCAGCCGGGGCCGGGGGTCGTTCCAATGACCATCCATCGAGTAAGGCTGCGTCACGGCGGCGCTGCCGTCGAGGCCGGCGGCCAGCAGGTCGATCCGGTGCAGCGTGCCGTCCTCGGTCAGCACGAAGCCCCGGGCCGGCTGCATCGGGTCCAGCACGAAATCGACACGGCGGAAGGGCAGCGCGATGGGCCGGAAATGCGGCGCCTCTTCCGGATCGATGACCACCAGCCCGTCGCGCCCGTAATTGCCCAGGAAGACCTGCATCCCGGTCGCGCCGAGCAGCGTCCCGGTGGTGTTACCGGCAGGCAGATCGGCAGGATAGGGCAGCATCTCGAAGACGATGCCGTCATCGCCGCTGCGGGCGGTCAACACGCCTTCGGCGCAACCCGCAGCCAGATAGAGGCCCGAGAAGGCCTCGCCATGGATGCCGGTGCAGGTCGCCAGATCCCCGGCAGGCGTGCCCTCGGCGGTGAAGGCCTGCAAGCCCAGACGCGGCGCGGGCTCGGCGCCTTCCTCGGGCTCAGGCGCGACGCTGCTCAGCCAGAACCCGCCCAGCGGCGCGACGAACCCGTGATGCGCCACCGATTGCGGGAAGCGGCGGCTTTCCAGCCTGCCCTGGGCCAGTGCCGCGCCGTCCAGGATCTCGGCATAGCCGCCCTGATCGAGGTTGATGGCGATCTGCTGGCCGTGATCGACCAGATGGAAGGGGCGCGGGCCGTCCAGCCGGTGCGGCAGGGCGGCGGGCTCGGTGATCTCGATGTCTTGATGATCGCCATGATCCTCCAGCCGGATCCCGCTGGACAGGAACTGCACGGTCCCGGCGTCCGATTGCACGGCGGCGACGGCACTGCCTTGGGCGACGGCATAGAGCTTGGCCTGACCGATGGTGTCGAAGACCCAGCGGCTCTCGGGCGCGGAAAGGTCGAAAGCGGTGATCCGCGGCGCGGCATGGTCGCCGATGAAGACGCGGAATACCGTCTCGCCGCCGGGTGCCTCCGCCTGCGCCAGGGCGGCGGGTGCAAGCAGCAGGGCCAGCGCGGTTGCGCTGGTGAGGGTTTTCAGCATGGCAAGGTCTCCTTGATGGGCTGCGTTTCTGCATCCGGTTCCGCGGGATGCGCGGAGAACCGCAGGGTTCCGTGGTCCGGGCTTGCAGTATGTTATGATATTACATATCAAAACGAGGGTGACAACCGCGCCCCGGGCAAAAACGGCACCCGGTCGGCGCCTTGTGTGGAAAACCATGATGTGATTGGAATAGGCCCCCGTTCCGACCGAAGCCAAATGCATGCCCCGCGCGGTGTCCTTTCTGACGGCCCTGGCCTTGCTGGTGGTGCTGCCGCTCCGCGCGGGGGCGCATCCGCATGAATTCGTCGATACCTCCCTCACCTTCGAGATGGATGCCGAGGGGCGTCTGGCCGCGGTCCATGTCGTCTGGCACTGGGACGAGCTGATGTCGCTGCTGACGCTCGAGGATCTGGGCCTCGACCCCGACCATGACGGCGCGCTGTCGGCCAGGGAACGCGCGACCCTGGCGCAGCGCTTCAGCGACTGGCCCGAGGATTTCGCCGGCGACATGCAGCTGCAGCACGCGGGGCAGGTCGTCGCCCTGCGCCGCCCTCACGGCATGGATGTCGATCTGCGCGAGGGGCGCTTCGTGCTGGATTTCCGCCGGGCGCTGGCCGATCCGATCCCGATGGCGGGTGCCTCGGTGCGGCTGCAGGCCTTCGATCCCACCTATTTCGTCTATTACGAGGTGCCGGAGCTGCCGGGCGTCATCGGCCCGACCGCCTGCGACGTCACCCGGATCACGGCCGATCTCGGCGCCGCGCGCAGCCTTTATGAGCGGCTGGTGGGCGATCTGACCGAAGAGCAGCTCATGGAACCGGGGCAGGAGCCGCTGGTCGGCAGCGCCTTCGCCGATACGTTCGTGCTGACATGCCCCGGATAGCGGGCTGGGCCCTGGCCGTGCTGGCGCTGATCGCGCTGGGGTTGGCGGCCCTTGGCCTTCAGGGCTGGATGGCCGAGGCCGCGCTGGGCGCCCAGCGGCAGGCGCAGGACGCGCTGGCCGGCGCGCTCCGCGCGCTGCGCAACGGCGAACCGGGGGCGGTGGCGGGGTTCCTGACGATCTGTTTCCTGCACGGTTTCCTGCATGCGTTAGGGCCGGGACATGGCAAGGGGGTGATCGCCGCCTATGCCGTGGCGGCCCCGGTCCCCGCCGCGCGGCTTGTCGTCATCGCCGGTCTTTCCAGCCTGGCGCAGGCGGTTACCGCGATCCTTGTGGTCTATGCTGGCGTCTGGCTGCTGGACGGCGCCCGTGAGGGCGTCGAGGGGTTGGCCGCAGCGATCGAGCCCCTGTCCTTCGGTTTCGTCGCCCTTCTGGGTCTGATGCTGTGCATCCGGGCCTGGCGCCGCTTCCCGCGTGAGCAGGCCGGGCACGGCCATCACCACGATCACGACCACGGGCCGGAATGCGGCTGCGGCCACAGCCACGCCCCGGACCCGGCTGAACTGGCCAGCGCGCGCTCGGTGCGCGAAGTCGCGGCACTGGTCGCGGGTGTGGCGCTGCGGCCCTGCACCAGTGCGCTGTTCCTCCTGATCCTGACCTGGCAGCTGGGGCTCGATGCGCTGGGCATCCTGGGCGCGCTGGTCATGGGCGTGGGGACGATGGCGGTCACGCTTTCGTCCGGCCTTGTCGCGGGCATGGCCCGGCGGGGGCTGATCGGCCTCGCCCAAGACGGCAGCGCGCTGGCCCGCGGGCTGGTTGCGGCCGAGTTCCTGCTGGGCGCGGCGATCCTTGTCTTTGCCGGATCGGCGGCGCTGCGGCTCCTCTGACCGCCGGTCAATTCGCCAGCGTCAGCGTCTCCCGCAGCAAGACGCTTTCGAAATCGCTGACCAGCACCCGGACGCTCACCACCCAATCGCCGCCGAAGGGCAGGACCGCCGCCTCGGTGCGCCAGATCCCGTCCGCCCCGGCCCGGGCGGACAGGCGCAGGGGCTCCAGCCGTCCATCGGCGGGGGCCAGGGCCAGCGCCACCTCCCGCGGCTCAAGCGGCGCGAAATCGCCGGTCTGAAAGGCCAGTTCCAGAACAACCGGCCCCGCGGTGCCCGGGCTCAGACGAAGATCGGCCATCACCCGGTCGGTGTGCAGATGCGCCAGGACCGGCGGGACCGCCTCGATCATGGTCCGGGGGGGCGGCGTCAGGCGGAAAAGCGCGGCGATCAGCAGGACACCCAGACCCAGCAGGATCTCGGCGCGGACCGACCGCGCCAGCGGCCGCACGCGGCCCCGGGCCAGGGCGGGCGTCAGCCGGAGTCGATTCAGCCCGGCCAGCGCCAGCAGCCCCATCACCAGGGCCAGTTTCACCAGCAGCAGCTGGCCCCAGCCGGTTTCGGTCAAACGCGACGGCACGCCGCCGCTTTGCGCCCAGGTCAGCCAGGCGCCGCTCAGCACCAGCAGCGCGACCAGACCCAGCGCGGGCGTCGAGAATCGGCGCAGCCGCAGCCCGGCCTCGGGATGGCGCAGATCCGCCAGAAGGGTCGGCAGCAGGCCCATCCACCAGACCAACGCCAGGCCGTGAACCGCGACGGCGACGGTGGAAAGCGCGGCGGGCGGGGCGGTGACGGCATGGCCGGACCCCGCGAAGGAGAGCCCGGCGCAAAGCCAGGCGAGAAGGGCGAGGCCACGCGGCGGATGCGGTTGCCGCAATGCCAGCGCCGCCAGCAGCAGCGCCAGAACGCTCAGCGCGATGGTCCGGGCCAGCGGCGCCAGCAGCGCCGCACGGAACGGCGCGCCGCTTAGCCCTTCGCCCGGGGCAAGGCCCAGAAGGTCGAGGCCATGGCTCCACAGGAAGACCCCGGCGAGGCCCAGACCGGCGAGCGCGGCGCCCAGCCCCAGGCGCCGCCGCCCCAAGGGCGCGGCGGTCCGGGCAATGAAGGCCGCATGCAGGGCGAGGCCGATGGCGCCCAGCATCGCCAGCGTCAGGCCAAAGCGCGCGGCGGCGGCAAGCCGGGCACCGGCGGCCGCAGGCGGGGCCGCGCTGTGCAGCGACGGGGCGCCCAGATGCAGCGTCAGCACCCCGCCGACCGGGTGACCGTCGCCGGACATGACCCGCCAGGACAACAGATAACTGCCCCGGGCCGAGCCTTGGGGGGCCGGGATCGCGAGGCCGGTGTCGCGCGCTTCGCCCTGCACCTCCTCGGCGCTGCCGTCCGGGGCGACCCAGCGCAGCATCAGCGGCGCCACGGCCTCGCTGAAGGTCAGGGTGACCGACGGCGGGAAGGCCTCGACGATGCTGCCGTCGCCGGGCGTCGCGGTCACCAGCTGGGCATGACCGAAGGCGGCCAGAGGCGACAGGATCAGGAGCAGGGACAGGCACAGGGTGCGAAAACGGGGCATCAGGCCTCTCTCGGGGTCAGGTCGGGCATCGGGACCGCGCCGGGCGCGCAGCCGTCGCGGGCGGATCCGGTTGTCAATGGCCAGCCGGGGGGTGGTGCCCCTCGCCGGGGCCGATCAGGACCACGCCCTCGAACGCGTCGAGGCGGGCGATGAGTGCGGCGCCCAGGCCGCTTTCCGCCCCGCGCGCGGCCTCGGTCAGGCTCTGGGCGGCCGAGCCGTCGATACCGTGATGCGCCAGAAAATGCGGATCGAGCACCTCCTCCCCGGCGCAGAGAACGATGGCCCAGCCCTCGGCCCCCCGCCGCAGCAGCGCGCGGCCCGCCATGTCGCCCTGCCGCCATCCGGCAATCGCGGTGTCGCCGCGGATGGTGATGGGCTCGACAGTCAGGGGGGCCTCGGGACGGTCGAACTGGGCCATCATCAGATGGGTGATCGCGCCGGTTTCGGCGCTGGATATCGGGCCATCGGCCAGAACGGGCGTGGCAAGGCTCAGCGCGGCGACCAACGCGATGCGGGGCATGAAGGGCATGGGCTTCCTCCGAGGGACAAGGGAAGGCGCCACCGCCGAAAGGGGCGGTGGCGCGGAAGGATCAGTGGCCGTGGCCGGCCGAGGGCGCGACGACCATCACGCCCGGCGCGGGGCCTTCCAGGTCATGGGCATCCTGCCCCTCGGCCGGGATCTCGATCCAGCGCTCGGCCCCATTCGCGCATTCCTGCACCACGGGGATGTAAAGCATCTGGTCCAACGGCACGGTGTCGGTGACGCGGGCGCGGAACACGAATTCGTCGTAATGGGCGTTGGGCAACTCGCCCGACCAGACGATCTCGCGCACGCCCTCGGTCAGGGTCCGGCCGTAATATTCGTAGGGCTGGGCATAGGCGCCCGTCACCGTTTCGAGCTGCCATCCGGCATGGACCATGGGTTGGGCCGCGATCAGTCCTTCAGGGATCTGCACGCGGACACGCAGGGTCGCCTCGCCCTCGCAGCCATGGCCGACGCGGATGGTCAGGCGGGCGGTTTCGCCCTGGACGACCTGCGTTTCGGCAAAGGTCGCATGGGCCGAGGCCTGGGTCGCGAGCGACAGACTCAGGGCGGCGGCGGTCATCAGGAGTTTCATTGGTGGGTCCTTGTTGCTGTGCGGAAGGGCGCCCGGGGACCGGGCGACGCCGTTGAGGGGGGAAAGGGCCCGCCCGACGCTGCGGCGCAGCCGTGCCCGGGCGGGCAGTGACAGCGGATCCAAGGGAACGCAGAAAGATCCGCCGTGACGGCGCGGTCCCGCAACGCGGGAAGGCGCCGGCATGCCATCGCTGCCGAAGGGTGCCGGCAGCGCGTCCGCCACCGGAAAACCGGTGGGGCGGGGTAGACGGGATCAGGCGGAGGGTGGCCCGCGCGAGGGGGGCGGCGCGGCCTCGGTCGAGGCCAGAAGATGGCGCGCCGCGACCGGGGGCTGCACACGGAAGGTCAGCTCGGCCGGGGCGGCGGCGCCCTCGATTGCCGCTGCCAGATAGAGCCCGGCGACCAGATGGCAGACCGGGCACGAGGCATCGGCGCGGGGCGCGCCTTCATCGTCAGTGACGCAGAATTCGGCGCCATAAAGCTGGGCGAATTGCGCCCGCTCCAGGTCGCTGGCCGATGCGAAGCGATGCCCGAACCCCGCCATGGCCAGCGCCATCGCGAAGACAAGAACCAGCCCGCGGGCCAGAAGGGGGACGCGCCGCATCATGCGCCTTCTTACCGCGCCCATCGGGTCGCGCAAGCCGTGATCTGCCGCCTGCGCCGTCCCGCCGCATCGGGCGATGCCCGGCGGCGCCGGGCCATCGAGGGCTTGCCAAGCCCATTCCCGACCGCTACGCATCGCCTGTCGGTTCCCGCAAGGGATCAAAAGGGAATTCGCCGCCGGTCCGCCGGCGAACCGAAACTGCCCCCGCAACTGTAGGCGGTGAGCGCGCAGCAACGAGCCACTGTGATCCGGTCCGCCGGGACATGGGAAGGCGCTGCAAGCCACGATCCGCCAGTCAGGAGACCTGCCGACATCGTCAGCAACGCGGCCCGGGCGGGGTGTCCGGGGAGATGTCTCATGGTGTTTTCCCCCGCGCACGCGAGCCGGCGTGCCATTGCCAGCCCCGAACCCTCTGCCCCCGGGGCAGAGGCGGGGGTCAGCCACGGGACGGGCCAGGTGCTCTGCCCCTTCGATCGCCCTCCGGCCCTTTTCCCAACCGGAGACATTCCATGCCGATCCTTCCCCTGATCCATCGCCGCACCTTGCGCGTGGCGCTCATGGCGGCCCCCCTTGTCGCGACGCTGCCCGCGCTGGCTCAGACGGCCTATCCGCTGCATCTGTCGAATTGCGGCGTCGACCTGACTTTCGAGGCGGCGCCGCAGAGCGTGGTGAGCGTGGGCCAGGCCGCCACCGAAATCCTCTATGCCCTGGATCTGGGCGACCGGGTGCTCGGCACCTCGGTCTGGTTCTCGTCCGTGCTGCCGCAGTTCGAGGCGGTGAACGCCAGCGTGCCGCGCCTTGCCGACAACGATCCCAGCTTTGAGAGCGTGGTCTCGCTGCGCCCGGGGCTGGTGGCGGTGCAATACGAATGGCACATCGGCCCGCAAGGCATCGTCGCCACCCGTGAGCAATTCGCCGATCTCGGCATCCCGACCTATACGCTGCCCTCGGATTGCGTCGGCAAGGACAATTCCACCGGATCCGACGGAACGCGGCTGGATCTGTACAGCATGGACAGCCTCTATCAGGGCATCGAGGAACTGGCGCAGATCTTCGACGTGCCCGAGCGTGGCACGGCGATGGTCGCCGCCCTGCGCGAGCGCGAGGCGGCGGCCATCGCCGCGGCCGAGGCGCTGGCGCTCGAGGATGCCTCGGCGGTTTTCTGGTTCTCCTCGGCCGAGATGGATATCGACCCCTATGTCGCGGGCCAGGGTGGCGCGCCGGCCTACATGATGCAGGCGCTCGGCCTGCGCAATGTGGTGGAAAGCAACGAGGAATGGCCCGTGGTCGCCTGGGAGACCATCGCCCGCGCCAACCCTTCGGTCATCGTGCTGGCCCGCATGGATCGCCGCCGGTTCGAGGCCGACGACATCGAGCGCAAGCTGGAGTTCCTGCGCACCGATCCGGTGGCGAGCCAAATGGAGGCGGTGCGCGAGGGCCGGATCGTGATCCTTGACGCGCATGGCATGGACCCGTCGATCCGCAACATCGACGCGCTGGAAACCCTCTCTGCCGCGCTGGCCGGGTTCGATCTGCAATGACCCGCCGGGCCGCCCTTTCGGCGCTGGCTGTCCCCGTGCTGGCACACGCGGGGCTGGGGGCGGTCCTTCTGGCGCTGGCGGTCCTCGTCGGTGTCACCATCGGCGAGGTGGCGCTGCCGCTGGGGCTGGTCGGCGACCTGCTGGCGGTGAAGCTGCTGGGGGCCGAGCGCGCGCTCGATCCCATCGACGCGGGCATCCTGTGGAGCTATCGCCTGCCCCGCACGCTGGTCGCCGCCGCCTGCGGCGCGGGGCTGGCGCTGTCGGGCGTGGTGCTGCAGGCCCTGGTCCGCAACGCGCTGGCCGATCCCTATCTTCTGGGCGTCTCGGCCGGGGCGGGGGCGGGGGCGGTTGCCGTCACGCTGCTGGGCCTCGGCGGCGGCGCCATCGGACTTTCGGCCGGGGCCTTCGGCGGCGCGGCTTCGGCCTTCCTGATCGTGGCGCTGCTGGCAAAGGCGGCGGGCGGCGGACCCGCCCAACTGGTGCTGGCGGGCATCGCCGGATCGCAGCTGTTCAACGCGCTGACCTCGTTCTTCATCGCCAAATCGGCCAATGCCGAACAGGCGCGGGGTCTGATGTTCTGGCTGCTGGGCAACCTGTCGGGCGTGCGATGGCCCGATGTCTCGCTGGCGCTGCCGGTGGTGGGTCTGGGTTTCCTCGTCTGCCTGGCCCATGTCCGCCCGCTCGATGCCTTTTCCTTCGGCTCGGGCGCCGCAGCTTCGCTGGGCATCGCCGTGCGCCGGGTGCAACTGGTGCTGATCGCGGCTGTCACGCTGATGACCGCGACGCTGGTCAGCCTGGTCGGATCCATCGGCTTCGTGGGACTGGTGATCCCGCATGCCATGCGCTTTCTCGTCGGCCCGCGGCACGCCCGGCTCATCCCGGCCTCGGCGCTGGCCGGCGCGGTGTTCCTGATCGCCGCCGATATCGCCTCGCGCGTGCTGATCCCGGGTCAGGTCGTGCCGATCGGCGTGGTCACCGCCCTGGTCGGTGCCCCCGGCTTCGCCCTGATCCTGATCCGCAACCGGAGGCGATCATGAGGATCGAGGCGCAGAACCTCGGCTGGCGCGAGATCGTGCAGGGCGTGTCGTGCGAGATCCGCCCGGGCGAGACTTTCGGGCTGGTCGGGCCGAACGGTTCGGGCAAATCGACGCTGCTGCGGCTTTTGGCCGGGCTGATGCCGCGGGCGGCGGGCGAGGTCAGGCTCGATGGCGTGCCGCTGGCGCAGTTGAGCCGCCGCCAGATCGCCCAGCGCGTCGCCCTGGTCGAGCAATTCGCCGACACGGGCGAGGCGCTCAGCGTCCGCGACGCGGTGGAGCTGGGCCGCACGCCCTGGCTGTCGCCGCTGTCGCCCTTCGGCCCCGAGGATACGCAGATCGTTGAACGGGCGCTGGCCGCCGTGGGCATGGAGGAGATGGCGGCGCGCGCCTGGGCCACGCTGTCGGGCGGCGAACGGCAGCGGGTGCATATCGCCCGGGCCCTGGCGCAAGAGCCGCGGGTGCTGATCCTCGACGAGCCGACCAATCACCTCGACATCCACCACCAGCTGGCGCTGCTGGGGCTGGTGGCAGGACTGCCGGTGACAGTGGTGATGGCACTCCACGACCTCAATCAGGCGATGATGTGCGACCGGCTGGGCGTCATGTCCGAGGGGCGGATGGTCGCCTGCGGCCCGCCCGCCGAGGTGCTGACGACCGACACGCTGGCCCGCATCTTCCGCGTCCGCGCGCAACCGATGATCGACCCGAGCGACGGCTCGACCCTGTTTCGCTTTCTGCCGATGGAGCCCTCCCCATGATCCGTCTTGCCCTGCTGCTCAGCGCCCTCGCCGCGCCGGTTCTGGCCGAAACCCATGAGGTGCGGATGTACTCCCGCTCGGATTCCGGTCCGATGCTCTATGAACCCTCGTTCCTGCGCATCGAACCGGGCGACAGCGTGCGCTTCCTGCCCACCCAGCCCGGCCACAACGCGGCCACCATCGACGGCATGCTGCCCGAAGGCGCCGAGCCCTTCCGCAGCCGGATCAACGAGGATGTCACCGTGACCCTGACGGTACCCGGTCTTTACGGCATCAAATGCAGCCCGCATTTCGCGATGGGCATGGTCATGGTGATCGAGGTCGGCGAGGGCGCGGCGCGCGACCTGCCGGAGGACCTGCCGCCCCGCGCCCGCCAGCGGTTCGAGGCGATCCTGGAAGCGGCGGCGCCGTGAGAACGAACCACGATCTGATCGAGGATATCCGCGCCTATTGGTCGGAACGCTCGCGCAGTTTCGACGCGGATTTCGGCCATGGCATCGCCCCGGGGGCCGAGGCCCTCGCCTGGGCCGCCCCGATGCGCGCCCATCTGCCCCCGGCCCCGGCCGAGGTGCTGGAACTGGCCTGCGGCACGGGTGAGGTCACGCGGCTGGTGCATGACCTCGGCCATCATGTGACGGCGCTGGATTTCTCGGAGGCCATGCTGGGCGTCGCCCGGGCGAAGCACGCGGGCAAGCCGCGGCTCAGGTTCCTGATGGCCGATGCCGGGCGGACGATGGAGCCCGACGCGCGCTATGACGCGATCCTCTGCCGTCATCTGGTCTGGACCCTGAGCGAGCCCGAGGCGGCCTTTGCCGATTGGTTCAGGATCCTGACACCGGGCGGGCGGCTGCTGATCTATGACGGCAACTGGGCCCGGCCCGCGCCCGGCGGGCGCTGGGCGGCGGCGGCTCTCAGGGTGTGGGAGCGGGTCGCCGGGGGCTCGTCGCTCGATCCGCAGATGACGGCGGCGCATCAGGACATCATGCGCCGCCTGCCCTTCGGCGCGGGGCTGACCTATGACCGGCTCGCCCCGATGCTGGAGGCCGCAGGCTTTCGCGAGCTCCAGCGCCTCTCGCACGCCCCCATCGCCCGCGCCCAGCGGCAGGGCTGCGGGCTGAGGAACAACCTGAAGACCCGCGTCTACGACCGGTTCATCCTGGTGGCGCGGAAATAGTCACGCCCTGACGGGTTCCGGCGTGGCGGTGTTGAACGTACCGCGGCCGAGCGCGTAGACACTGCCCTCGGCGTCGCGGATCGTGACATCGGCCACCCCCAGCGTGCGGCCGATGCGCCGGGCCTCGGCCTCGGCGTAAAGGTCGCAGCGGGCGGGGGATTTCAGGTAATCGACCCGCAGGTTCGCGGTGGGCGTGGGCTGACCCTTGACCACCGAACAGGCCATAGTCCCGGCCACGTCGATCAGGCTGGCGATGATCCCGCCGTGATAGGTGCCCGCCCTGGCGAAGAGCGTATAGGCCTCGCGATAGGGCAGTTTCAGGGTCAGGCGGCCGTCAGGCTCGACGCTCACCACCTCCATTTCCAGGAATTTGTGAAACTCGGCCCGGGCCAGCAGCGCCCGCAATTGATCGGCGTTCATGGTGTCTTTCTCGTTGGTCAGTTTGACAGGGTTTGCGGCAGCCACAGCACGACGCCGGGGAAGAGGATCAGCACCGCCATCACGCCCATCTCGGCCAGCAGGAACCAGCCGACGCCGCGGAAGATGGTGGTCAGGGGAATGTGCGGCGGCGTCACCGATTTGGCAGCGAAGACATTGAGGCCCACGGGCGGGGTCAGCAGCCCGATCTCGATCAGCTTGACGATGATGATCCCCAGCCAGATCAGATCGAAGCCCTGCTGCTCGAAGGTCGGCAGAAGCACCGCGACCGACAGCAGCATGACGCCGAACGGATCCAGTACCATTCCCATGAGGACGAACAGCAGGGTCGAGCCCAGGATCAGCAGGAGCGGCGAGACCGACCAGCCATCGACCAGCGCCGCCAGCGCATCGGGCATGCCAGTCAGCGCCATGGTCCGGGTCAGCAGGAAGGCGGCCATGGCGACGGCGATGATCGCCGCCGTCTGCCGTGTCGCCTCGGCCAGCGCGTCGACAAGGCCGCCCCAGCCGAAGTCCTTCTGCGGCAGGGCCAGGATCAGCGCGCAGATCATGCCGACCGCCCCCGCCTCGTTCGGCGAGAAGAGGCCGCGGTAAATCCCCGCCAGGATCACCAGCGCCAGCAGCGGCAGCGCCAGCACCCGCCAGCTGAGCGGCGGACGCGGCTGGTTGCGGGCGGGCGGTGGCGCCAGGCTTGGGTTCAGATGGCAGCGGATCATGATCATCGCCGCATAGGCGAAGGCGGTCAGCAGCCCCGGCACGATCCCGGCGAAAAAGAGCTTCGCCACCGAGGTTTCCGACAGGATCCCGTAGACGATCAGCGGGATCGAGGGCGGGATCAGCGCGGCCAGCGTCCCGGCCGAGGCGACGGTCGCCGTGGCCAGCCCCGGGTCGTAGCCGCTGCGCAGCATCTGCGGCACCGCCATCCGGCCCAAAGCCACGGTCGAAGCCATGCTCGACCCCGACACCGCGCCGAAGCCCGCGCCGGTGAGGTTCGTGGCGACCGCCAGCCCCCCGGGCGCCCGGCGCAGCCAATGCTCGGCCAGCGCCATGATCTCCTCGGCCAGGCCCGAGCGGGTGATCACCGCGCCCATGGCCAGGAACAGCGGCACGGCGGCGAATTCCCAGCTGGCGGCGAATTCGAAGGGCAGCCGCGCGGTCAGGGACAGGGCGGCGGGCAGGGGCAGGATGGCAGCGGCGCCCGCGAAGGCGGCCAGACCCAGCGCCAGCGCGACGGGCAGGCGCAGCAGCGTCAGCCCTACCGCGCCCAGAAGGACGGCGACGCCGATCTCAACGGGGGACATGGCGGCCTCCGCGGAACAGGCGGATCAGCGCGGCCATCGCCAGCAGGGCGAAACCCGCCGTCACCGCGACCTTGCCGGGCCAGCCGGGGATCGCGATGCTGCCGATCTCGATCCGTTCGCCGATGCGCAGGGCGCGGGCGGCAAGGCCGGCGGTCTTCCAGGCCAGCGCCCCGGCGGTGAGCGCCAGCGCCAGTTCGATCAGCCGGTCGAGGAGGCGCAGCGCCCCGGGCGGCAGCCAATGCGCGATCAGGTCGACGCGGATCTCGGCGCCCGCGTGGTAATGGCCCGCCAGCGCGCCGAAGACGATCAGCGGCATGTAGAGCTTGGCCACCATCTCGGCCGCGCCGCTGATGCCGATCCCGGCCAGTTCGCGCAGCAGGATCGTGGCGCCGACCTGCAGGATCATCGCCGTCAGCGCCAGGATCGCCACCCCGTCGGCGGCGCGGATCAGCCCGTCCCCCAGCTTATGCATCGGTGCCCTCCGAATAGAGCAGGAAGCACCCGGCCGCCTGCGGGGCGGGGATCAGCGACCCCTCGGGCGTCTCGACGGGCGTGAACCCCGCCGCCCGGGCGATTGCCGCCGCGCGCCCGGCATCCGTAACCCGGATCGTCATGCCCTTGATCCCCGGCGCAGCACTGCTGCCGCTGCCGGGCAGCGCCGCCTCCAGCGCCTCGGGCGTCAGCAGGCGCAGGGCGGGGCCGTGGCGCAGCCGGACGTCGGTGCCGTCCCAGTCCGCGCCCCAGTACGCGACATAATGGCGGGCGGCGGCTTCGGGGTCGGGATCGGTGGCCCAGACCCGGGCGATGGCCAGCGCGCCGTTCGGATGGGCGGTAAACTCGGGGCGCACGTAAAGTTCGGGCGTTTTGTGCTGGCAGAAGTTCCAATAGACCGGCGCCTGGCCGATCTCGGGGATGGCGACGCGGAAGCTGGGGGTGATCGTGGTGCCATCGGGCAGATGCCAGTCGCGGGCCAGATCCAGCGCCGGGCCCAGCCGCAGGCCCTGCCCGCGCAGCCGATCGACCACCGCCGCCGCGTCGGTGACGCTGAGCACGGTCGAGACGGCGCCCGGCGTGACCAGCAGCTGCGGCATGGGCGGCGGCGCGCGCAGCGGATCCTCCAGCTGCATCAGCTCGACATAATTGCAGATGCCTGCGCCGGTGTCGGTCCGGGGGAAGCAGAGCAGCCGGTTCGACAGCCCCGGCATGCCGCTTTTCGGCGTGGCGACGAAGCCCAGCCGTTCGAACAGGGCGCCGGCGGCTTCGGAATCGGGGACATGGACCATCACGTGGTCGAGGGCGAGCATTCGGTCGGTCATTCTGTGGCTTTCGTCTCTGTCAGAAGGTCGAGGCCCAGGTCGGCCAGCATCCGGGCGGCCTGGGGCGGGAGGGGGGAGAGCGCGACGGCGATGCGCCCGCCCGCGCGGGTCTCAGCCCGCATCTGATGGCCGGGGTAGAGGGCGCGCAGCACATCGAGCGCCGCGTCCCGGCGCAGCGCCAGCCTGTCGATCTTGCCCACCGCCGTCAGCGGCAGGCGCTCCAGCACCTTGATCGCCCTGGGCCGCGCGGCCCGTTCGGCGATGGCGGGCAGGGCGCGGGTGGCCAGATCCTCGGGCGTGGCCCGGGCGCCTGGGACCAGCGCGACGTAGCAGACCGGCAACTCGCCCAGCCTTGCGTCAGGGGCACCGACGGCGGCGGCGGCCTGCACCTCGGGCAGGGCCATGAAGGCCTCCTCGATGACCGCCGGGTCGATGTTGTGACCGCCGCGCAGGATCAGATCCTTGGCCCGCCCGGTCAGGAACAGGTAGCCGTCGGTGTCGATCTGCCCGACGTCGCCGGTGTCGAGCCAGCGGCCCGGTCCCAGATGCGGCGCTTCGCAAAGCCCGTCGCCCGGCGGGTCCAGATATCCCGCGAACAGCCCCGGCGATTGTGCCAGCACCAGGCCGGGCTCGCCCGGCGCGGCGGCGCGGGTCGGGTCGCTCAGCGACTGGACGCCCAGCCGGCACCAGGGCAGCGCCAGACCGACCGAGCCGGGGCGGCTTTCGCCGCCGGGCGGGGTGAAGGTCAGCACGAGCGAGGCTTCGGTCAGGCCCCAGGCCTCCTTGATCGGCAGGCCGGTGACCTCGGTGAAACGGCGATGCGCGGCAGCGGGCAGCGGCGCGGCCGACGAGACCCAGTGCCTGAGCCGGGGCGGCGCGGGGGCGGTGAAGCCCTCGAGCGCGGCCATGGCGATGGTCGGCGGGGCAAAGAGGATATCGGCCCCCTCCCGCGCCGCGATCTGCCAGAGCGCGGCGACCACCGCCGGGTCGCGATAGCCCATGCGCCCCAGCTGCACGACGCTGGCCCCGGCCCAGAGCGGCGCCAGCCCGCCAAAGATCAGCCCGCCGACGTGGAACAGCGGCATGCCGCAGGGGATCGTGCTGCCTTCGCGGATGCCGCCGCCAAAGGCGGTGAGGAAGGCCATATAGGCCAGGTTCGCATGGGTCAGGCGGGCGATCTTCGGCAGGCCGGTGGTGCCGCCGGTGTGGAAACAGGCGGCGATGTCGTCGGGCCGGGGCAGCGGCGCCGCGGGCGCATCCGCGTGGGCGGCCAGCCAATCCTCGACCCTTTCCGCCTGCCCTTCGGGCTCGCCGCAGATCAGGATCGTCAGGTCGGGCAGCGCCGCCCGGATCGCGGGCAGCTTCTCCCACACGCCCTGGGCGCCTGAAGGCCCCTCCGCCAGCAGGAAACGCGTGCCGGTGCGGCTCAGCATATGGATGATCGCACCGGCTTCCAGGAAGGGATTGACCGGCAGGCAGGCGCCCGCTGCCATGGCCCCCAGCAGCAGCGGCAGGGTCAGCGGCATCCCCGGCAGCAGGCTGGCGACAATGGGGCGCGGGGTTTCGGCGGCAAAGGCCGCGGCGATCCGTTCGGTGCGTGCCGCAACTTCCGCAAAGCTCTGGTCCACCGGCGCAGCCTCCGGCGTCGCAAGGAAACGGTGCGCGCGTTGCCCGCCATAACGCTGCGCCGCGCCGCTCACCAGCTCGGCGATGGTGCGCCCGTGCAGCCAGTCGCCCAGCGGGCGCGCCTCGATGGCACGCACCGCCGCGGGGCCGTCGAACAGGGGCAGATCGCTCATGCAGCGCCCCTGAGACTGTCCGGCACGACGATGATCTTGCCGAAGACCTTGCGGTCCCGCAGCATTGCCACGCCCTCGGCCGCGCGGCTCAGGGGCAGGGTCAGGTCGATCACCGGATCGAGCCGCCCCTCGGCCACCAGCGCCAGACAGGCGGCGATATCCTCGGTGGTGAATCCGGTCGAGCCGCGCACATCCATCTCGGCGGTGAAGATGAAGCGCAGGTCGGTCTTGGGGTCATAGCCCGCGGTCGCGCCGCAGGTCAGAAGCCGCCCGCCGCGCTTCACCGCCCTGAGCGAGGGCGCCCAGGTCTCGCCGCCGGTGAAATTCACCACGACGTCGAAGCCGCCGCCCCGGAAGAGCGAGCCGGTGGTGCGGCGCGAATAGGCGTCGACCGGCTCTTGCGCGTAATCATAGCCGTGGTCCGCCCCCAGCGCGATCAGCCGCTCGCATTTGGCGGCCGATCCGGCACCCGCTGTAACCGTCAGGCCAAAGAGCTTGGCCAGCAGCACGCAGGCCGTCCCCACCCCGCCGCTGGCGCCGAGGATCAGGATCGACTCGCCCGCCGCGATCCGCCCGCGCGTCACCAGCATGCGGTAAGCGGTGCCATAGGCCACCGGAAGGGCGGCCGCCTGCGCATCCGTCACCTGGTCGGGGATCGGGATCAGCTGGCTGACCCTTGCCACGACATATTCGGCCAGCGCCCCGGGCCGCGTTTCGCCCAGCATCTTTAAATGGCCCGAACGGTCGTCGATATGGGCGGGATTGACCAGCACCCGCTGCCCGGGCGCGAAGCCCTGCGCCTCGCCGTTGATCTCAACGATCTCGGCCGCGCAATCGCCGCCGGTGACCATCGGGAAGGGCACCTTGATCCCCGGCATCCCGCGCAGGGTGAAGACGTCGAGGTAATTCAGCGCCGCCGCACGGACCTTGAGCAGCGCCCAACCGGGCGGGGGCGCGGGGCGCTCCATCTCGCCGTGGATCAGCGCGTCGGCATCGCCATGCGCGGTGAAATAAAGGGCCTTCATCGTGTCGTCTCCGTCAGGGATAGCGCCAGATCGAGGTGGGATTCGACCCCATCGATCAGGGGGATCGGGGAAGAGGGCCGCGGCAGCAGCAGCGGCAGTTCGGTACAGGCGAGGGCGGCGGCATCCGCCCCGGCTTTGGCCAGCGCCGCGACCGCCCGGTCGAGCGCCGCCCCTGCCTCAGGGGTCGCGCCCCTGAGCGTCAGGTCTTCGGCAATGGCGCGGTCGAGCGCTTCGGCTTCCTCGGCCGGCGGGGCGAGGACCTCGATCCCCGCGCGCCGCAGGCTGGCGGCGATATGGCCCGCCCCGGTCATCCGCGCCGTGCCCAGGAGGCCGACGCGCCGCAAGCCCCCCGCGCGGCAGGTCCGGGCCAACGCCTCGCCCGCATCGACAAAGGGCACCGCCAGCACCGTCCGCAGCCTGTCGGCGGCGAAATGGGCGGTGAAGGCGGCCAGCATCACCGACCCGGCCCCCGCCCGTTCCAGGCCCTGCGCCGCCTCGGCGATCACCGCGCTGGCGGCGTCGGTGCCCTCGGCCTCGACCCGCGCCAGCAGCGGACCGAAGGACAAGGACGCAATCAGGCATGCGGCGTTCATGTGAACTCCGTTCCGGGCTTCGCTGAGCTGGTTGAGAAGGCGGTAGTAATGGGCGGTCGAGTGCCAACTCATCCCGCCCACGATGCCGAGGGGCCGGGCAACCCCGCCCGTCACAGGTCGATACGGTCGAAGATACGTTCGTTGGCGATGCGGATGAACGCCTCGCGGTCGCCGGCGAATTGCGGCAGCAAGTCTTCGTGCCAGACGCGGAAAGTCTCGATGATCCGGTCGATCAGCGCCTCGCTGTCCGCGATGCCGCGCGCCGCCGCCAACTCGCGCAGCGCCGCCGCCTCTCCGGCCGAGAAGGCGCGCCAGGCCTCGGCCAGCGCGGCGTCGCCGGGAACGAAGGCGATCCTGTCGGCCAGCGCGGCGCGGGTCTCCACGTCGGGCGTGATATAGGCGTTGCTGACGTAATCCCACAGCGTCGGCGCCATCAGCCCCCGGATCGCCGCGCGGTCCTCGGCGGCCACCGATGCCCAGCTGTCGGCATTGAAGGCCAGCGGCACGGCCCCGGCGATGATCCCCTGCGGCATCTCGATCACGCCCCTGATCGTATCCTCCAGCCCGTAGCTGCGGATCCACGAGGTGCCAATGACCGCGCAATCGGCCATGCCCAGTTGCAACGCCGACAGCAGGTCCGAGATCGCGGTCTGCACGGGCACCATGCCGAGGGCCGTGGCCCAGCGCATCTCGGGCCGGCCGATGGTGGCGACGCGCAGCCCGGCCAGATCTTCGGCGGTGGCGACGGGCTGGGTGCATTGCATGGTCAAGGGCGCCGCCGATTGCAGCAGCGCGGGCACCACGCCCAGCGCTGCGAAATCTTCACGGCAGGCGGGGCAGTCGATGAAATAGGCCTCGTTCAGGGCGCCCATCGTCGCGTAGGGATCGGTGCCCAGCCCGGTCAGTTCCGACATCAGCGCCGCCGCCGGCAGTTCGGCCGGGTGGAATTGGGTGATCAGGAAGCCGCTGTCCACCACGCCGTCGGCGATCGCCTCCAGCGCGCCGGGGATCGAGACCAGTTGCCCGCCCAGGATCGGGGTGAACGAGACCCGCCCCGCGGTCGCGGCGGTGATCGCGTCCAGAAGCGGCAGCACGCCCTCGCGGTTCGCGGCCGAGCGTTCGGGCACGCCGGAACCGAAGGTCAACTCTTGCGCCGGGGCGCTGCCCGCGGACAGCGCGCCCGCCAGAACCAGCGACAGCGGCAGGGCCGCGCTGCCCGCCCGCCTGCGGTGCTTGCCTGCCTTGGTAATGGAATTCCCGGTCATGACATCCTCCTGTTCCCGGCGCTTTCTGCGCCTTGATGGGGGGACTGTGGCGGAGTTCCGGCAATCCGTCAACTATATTGACAACATCAGGCGCGACGACGCCTCCAGCCGCCCGATTGTTCGGCGGGACGGTCCGTCTTGCGCAGGGCGCGGGCAAGAAGATCCCGCAGAATCTCGCGTTCTCCCGCGGAAAGGCCGGTGAAATAATCCTCCTCGGCCCGTTTCAGCGCGCCCAGACCCACGGCCAGCAGCTTGCGCCCTTCCGCCGTGGCGTGGACCAGCTTCATCCCCGTCCCCTCGACCGGCCGCCATTCGACAAAGCCCTGTGATTCGAAATAGGCGACCAGCTTGCTCATCGCCTGTTTCGAGATCCCGGCGCGTTCCGACATCGCGGTCAGGCTTTCGCCCTCGACCTGCATCGTGCGCAGCACATGGGTATGGGCGGCGGACATGCCGGGATAGCCGGCCTCGTGCAGATAGCTCAGCGCCAGCCGGTCGAAGCCCACATGCACCTCGTCGAGCAGACGCCCGAGGTTGCGCAGGCGCAGCTCGGCCAGCGTCGCATCGTCCCAGCTTTCGGGCTCGTCCTGCGCGGGAAGGGAGGCAGGGTCACTCATGGTCTTTCCTTCGCCATGTCTGGGGCTGTCTCGGGCGCCAGAAGGGCGTCAAAGACCCCGAGCGCCAGCGGAATCAGCCGGTCGTTGAAATCGTATCCCGGATTGTGGACCATTTCACGGTGCTCGCCGTCCTGCTGGCCAAGCAGGACATAGGCGCCGGGGCAGGCGTCCAGCATATAGGCGAAATCCTCGGCCGCGAGGAGCGGCGGGAAATCGTCGCGCAGCGCCTGCGGACCCAGCGCTTTCTGCACGGCGCTGCGCAATTGCTCTGCCGCCGCCGGGTCGTTGACCAGAACCGGGAAGCCATGGTGCACCGCGACCTCGCAGGCCACGTTGCGCGCCGCCGCGATTCCCGCGCAGACGCGCCGCAGCCCGGCCTCGAGGCTGACCCGCGCCTCGCGGTCCAGCGTGCGGATCGTGCCCGAGATCCAGCTCTCGGCCGGGATCACGTTTTCGGTCGTGCCGGCATGGATCTGCGTGACGCTGAGGGCGGCGGCGACATGCGGCCCGACCTCGCGCGCGATGAGGCCCTGCAGCGAGACCGTCGCTTCGGCCGCCGCCAGCACCGGATCGCGCGACAGATGCGGCATCGCGGCATGGCCGCCGATGCCCCGGAACTGCACGCGGAAATCGTCCTGCGAGGCCATCGAGGGCCCGCCCCGCACAGCCGCCGTGCCCAGGGGCAGCAGCGGCATGTTGTGGAAACCATAAACCCGCTCGCAGGGGAAGCGGTCGAAAAGCCCCTCCTCGACCATCACCCGGCCGCCGCCCAGCCCTTCTTCGGCCGGTTGGAAGATCAGCACGATGCGTCCGGCGAAACGGCGGTTGCGGACCAGATGCGCGGCCAGCGCCAGCAGGATCGTCGTATGCCCGTCATGCCCGCAGCCGTGGAACACCCCCGCCGTGGCCGAGGCCCAGGGGCGCCCGCTGGCCTCGGTCATCGGCAGGGCGTCCATATCGGCGCGAAGACCGGTCACCGGCCCCGGCCCGTTATCGAGCACGCCCACCACGCCGGTCCCGGCCAGCCCGGTCGTGACCGCCCAGCCCAGGGCCGCCAGCCGCTCGGCGACGATGGTCGCGGTGCGCTTTTCGGCGAAACCGAGTTCGGGATGGGCGTGCAGGTCGCGGCGCAGGGTCTGGAACGCGGCCAGATCGGAAGCGGAGAGCATGGCGGGATCCTATGTCAACTTTATTGACATAGGCCTAGCCGCGTGCCCGGGCGAGGTCAACTGCATGCTTCGCCCCCGCGATTCGTCCCCCCTACAGATCCGTGAGGCTCCCCAGATGCGCCTCGGCGGCGAAGCCGATGGTTTCCGACAGTGTCGGATGGGGATGGATCGTCAGGGCGATGTCATGGGCATCGGCCCGCATCTCGATGGCCAGCGCGATCTCGGCGATCAGGTCGCCCGCATTGGGGCCGGTGATGGCGCCGCCCAGCACCCGGCCGCTTTCGGGATCGAAAAGCAGCTTGGTCAGCCCCTCGCCGCGCCCCATCGACAGCGCCCGGCCGGACGCCATCCACGGGAAACTCGCCTTGCCGACCTTGATACCGTCCTGTTTCGCCTGTGCCTCGGTCAGGCCGACCCAGGCGATTTCGGGATCGGTATAGGCGACCGAGGGGATGCAGGCGGGTTCGAAGGCGACCTTCTCGCCACAGGCCACCTCGGCCGCGACCTTGGCCTCATGCGTGGCCTTGTGGGCGAGCATCGGCTGGCCCACGACATCGCCGATGGCGAAGATATGCGGCTGGCTGGTGCGCATCTGCGCATCAACCGACAGGAAGCCCTGGGCCGAGACGGTGATGCCCGCGGCCTCTGCCCCGATCCGGTCGCCATTGGGTCGGCGTCCCACGGCCACCAGGATCCGGTCATAGCTTTCGGTGAAATCGCCCTTGGCCGAGGCGAAACTCACCGCCAGCCGTTCGCCCGCGCCGACTGCCGTCACCTTGGTATCGGTATGGATCACGATCCCCTTCTCGCGCAGCCGCTTGGTCAGGGGCGCCACGATATCCTTGTCGGCGCCCGGGATGATCTGGCCGGTGGCCTCGACAACCTCGATCCGGGTTCCCAGCGCGTGATAGACCTGCGCCATCTCCAGCCCGATGATGCCGCCGCCGATCACCAGCATCCGCGCTGGCACCTCGGCCAGTGCCAGCGCGCCGGTGCTGTCGATAATCCGCGGATCGTCCGGCAGGAAGGGCAGGCGGACGGGTTCCGACCCCACGGCGATGATCGCCTGATCGAAGCCCAGGCTCTGCGTCCCGGCTTCGGTCTCGACGCTCAGCCGGTTCGGCCCAGTGAAGCGTGCGGTGCCCCGGATGACCCGCACCTTGCGCCGCTTGGCCAGCCCTTCGAGCCCCGAGGTCAGCCGCCCGACCACCCCGTCCTTGAAAGCGCGGATCTTGCCAAGGTCGATCTCGGGCGGGGCGAAGCCCAGCCCGTGCGCGCGCGCGGCTTCGGCTTCGTCCAGCACCCTGGCGATATGCAGCAGCGACTTTGACGGGATGCAGCCGACGTTCAGGCAGACCCCACCCAGGGTGGCGCGCGGGTCGATCAGCGTCACCTCCCGCCCCAGATCGGCGGCGCGGAAGGCGGCGGTATACCCGCCCGGCCCCGCGCCGATCACCACCAGCCCTGCGTGATCCCCGGCAGGCGCTGGCACGGCGGGCGCGGGGCTGACCCCTGCCTCTGCCTCGATCCGCAGGATCAGGTCGCCGGCGCTGATCCGGCCCCCCAGCGTCACCAGCACCTCGCGCACGATGCCGGATGCGGGGCTGGGCACATCGAGCGTCGCCTTGTCGCTTTCCAGCACCAGGATCGAGTCGTTCTCGGCGATGCGATCGCCGGGCGCGACCAGGATCTCGACCACCGGCACATCGGTGAAATCGCCGATGGCGGGCAGGGTGATGTCCTTGATCATGGCGGTCCTCAGATCGAAACGCGCCGGAAATCGCTGAGGATCCGGCAGATGTGTTGCAGGAAGCGCGCGGCGGCGACGCCATCGACCACGCGGTGATCCCAGCTCAGGCTCAGGGGCTGGATCAGGCGCGGCTGCACGCTGTCGTCGCGCCAGACCGGCTGGATTTCGGCGCGCGTCATGCCCAGGATCGCCACCTGCGGCGCGTTGATGATCGGCGTGAAACCCGTTCCGCCGATCCCGCCCAGCGACGAGATGGTGAAACTCGCCCCCGACATGGACGCAGGCGAAAGTTTCCCAGCCCGCGCCTGCGCGGCGAGGTCGGCCATCTCGGCGGCGATCTCGGCGATGCCCTTCTGGTCGGCGGCCTTGATCACCGGCACCACCAGCCCCTCGGGCGTGTCGGCCGCGACGCCAATGTTCCAGTAGCGTTTCAGCACCAGTTCCTCGCCGTCGAGCGAACTGTTGAACTTCGGGTAGGCCTGCAGGGCCGAGACGACGGCCTTCACGGTGAAGGCCAGCATGGTGATCTTCGCTGCCTCCGGTCTGGCCTCGGCGTTGATTTCCTTGCGGAAGGCTTCCAGCTCGGTCACGTCCGCCTTGTCGAAATTGCAGACATGCGGGATGACCATGGCGTTGCGGGCCAGCGCCGGGCCCGAGATCCTGACGATCCGGCTGAGGGGCTGGCGGTCGATCGGGCCGTGCTTGGCGAAATCCTCCCTGGGCCAGTCGGGCAGCCCGGCGACGGGCGAGGCGGCACCCGCCGTCGGGGCGCTGAGCTGCGCCTTGACGAAGCCCTCCACATCCTCGCGCAGGATGCGGCCTTTCGGGCCGGTGCCCCCGACCTTGCCCAGCGCCACGCCCAGCGTCCGCGCATAGCGCCGGATCGAGGGCGAGGCATGGACCGAGACGTCGGCGGGCGGCATGGCGGCGGGCGTGGGAACCGGCGACGGTGCCGGCGCCGGGGTCGCGACGGGGGCGGGGGCCGCGGCGGGCGGCGCCTGCTCAGCCGCTGCGGGCGGCGCGCCCGCGCTTTCGGCAACCTCCAGCCTTGCCACCAGCGTTCCCGCGCTGACCCGGCTGCCTTCGCTAACCAGCAATTCCACCAGCCGCCCGGCCTCGGTCGCGGGCACGTCGAGCGTCGCCTTGTCCGATTCCAGCACCAGGAGCGTGTCGTCGATCTGCACCAGATCGCCCGCCCCGACCGGTATTTCCACGATGGGCACGTCCTTGAAATCGCCGATATCGGGAACGCGAATGTCGATGATCCTGCTCATGTCAGCCCCCCGCTCACAGCGTCCAGGGCGCATCGGCGCCGCTATCCAGACCCAGATCCGTGATCGCCTTGGCGAGCACGCCCGCGTCACACGCGCCCCGCCCGACCAGCGCCTTGATCGCGGCGAGCGCGATATGCTGGCGGTCGACCTCGAAGAACCGGCGGAGCGATTGGCGGTTGGCCGAGCGGCCGAATCCGTCCGTCCCCAGCAGGGTCAGCGGGGCGGTCACGAAGGGCGCGATCTGACCCGGGAAGGCGCGCACGTAATCGCTGGCGGCGATCACCGGCAGGTCACCCGGCAGCATCCGCGCCAGATGGCTTTCCTCGGCGTTCTTCACCACGAAACGGTTGCGCCGCTCCACCGCCATCGCGTCCCGCGCCAGCTCGGTGAACGAGGTCGCCGAAAAGACATCCGCGCCGATCCCGCAGTCCGCAGCCAGGATCTCGGCCGCGGCCATCACCTCGCGCAGGATGGTGCCCGAGCCGATCAGCCGCACCCGGGTCTCGACCCCGGGCAGCGTGGCGCTGAGCCGGTATAGGCCGCGCACAATATCCCCCTCCACCCCCTCGGGCCGTGAGGGCTGGGCGTAATTCTCGTTCATCACGGTGATGTAGAAGAATTCGTCCCGCTTCTCGTCCAGCATCCGCGCCATGCCGTGTTCCATGATCACCGCCAGCTCATAGGCAAAGGCCGGGTCATAGGCGCGGCAATTGGGGATCGCGGCGGCGGCCAGATGGCTGGAGCCGTCCTGATGCTGCAACCCCTCGCCCGAGAGCGTGGTGCGCCCGGCTGTCGCGCCCAGCAGGAAACCCCGCGTGCGCTGGTCGGCGGCGGCCCAGATCAGGTCCCCGACCCGCTGGAAGCCGAACATCGAGTAATAGATATAGACCGGCAGCAATTCGGTATCATGCACCGAATAGGCGGTTCCGGCGGCGGTCCAGGAGCTGAGCGCGCCTGCTTCGGTGATGCCCTCTTCCAGAAGCTGACCGTTGGCCGCTTCCTTGTAGAACATCATCGAGCCCTTGTCCTCGGGGTCATAAAGCTGGCCCTGCGGGGAATAGATGCCGATCTGACGGAACAGGTTGTCCATGCCGAAGGTCCGCGCCTCGTCGGCGACGATGGGCACGATCCGGGGGCCGAACGCCTTGTCCTTCAGCAGGTTGCCGAGGATCCGCACGGCAGCCATTGTGGTGGACATTTCCTTGCCCTCGGCGTTCAGCGCGAAGCCTGCATAGGCGTCGGGCTGCGGCCGGGCCGGGATCGGCGCGGTGGCGGCGCCGCTGCGCTGGGGCAGATAGCCCCCCAGGGCGGCGCGGCGGTCCTTCAGATAGCGGATCTCGGCGCTGTCCTCGGCGGGCTTGTAGAACGACAGGCTCTCGACCGCCTGGTCGCTCAACGGCAGATCGAAGCGGTCGCGGAAGGCCAGCAGCGCCTCCACATCCAGCTTCTTGGCCTGATGCGCGGTCATCCGCGATTCGCCCGCGCCGCCCATGCCGTAGCCCTTCTTGGTCTTGGCCAGGATGACCGTGGGCCGCCCCTTGTGGGCCTTGGCCGCGGCGAAGGCGGCGTAGAGCTTCTTCAGGTCGTGGCCGCCGCGCTTCAGTTTGTGGATCTCGTCATCGCTCATGTGCCGCACCAGCGCCGCCGCCTCGGGGTCGAGGTCGAAGAACTTGGCGCGGTTGTAATCCCCGGCCTTCGAGCCCAGATCCTGATAAGCGCCGTCCACCGTCTCGGCGAAGCGCCGCAGCAGGACATGCTTGGTATCCGCCGCGAACAGCGGGTCCCATTCCGAACCCCAAAGCACCTTGATCACGTTCCAGCCGGCGCCGATGAACAGTGATTCCAGCTCCTGGATGATCTGGCCATTGCCGCGCACCGGCCCGTCCAGCCGCTGCAGGTTGCAGTTCACGATGAAGGTAAGGTTGTCGAGGTTCTCGCGCGCGGCCAGCGTCAGCCCGGCGATGGATTCGGGCTCGTCCATCTCGCCATCGCCGAAGACGCCCCAGACATGGCGCCCCTCGGTCTGGGCCAGCCCCCGCGCGTCCAGATAGCGCATGAACCGCGCCTGATAGACGGCGCTCAGCGGCCCGATCCCCATGGAGCCGGTGGGCACCTGCCAGAAATCCTTCATCAGCCAGGGATGGGGGTAGGAACAGAGGCCCTTCCCCGCGACCTCCTGCCGGTAATTGGCGATATCGGCCTCGTCCAGCCGCCCCTCCAGAAAGGCGCGGGCATAGATGCCGGGCGCGGAATGGGGCTGGAAATAGACCAGATCGCCCGCGAAATCCGGGGTGCGGGCGCGGAAGAAATGGTTGAAGCCGACCTCGAAGATCTCGGCCGCCGAGGCGTAGGAGGCGATATGCCCGCCGAGTTCGCCGTAAGCCCGGTTCGCCCGCACCACCATGGCCAGCGCGTTCCAGCGGATGATCGAGGTGATCCGCTCCTCCAGCGCCAGGTCGCCGGGATAGGCCGGCTGCTGCGCCAGCGGGATCGAGTTGCGATAGGCTGAATAGGGCAGGCCGCTGGTGGTCACGCCGATCAGGCGGGCGTGGTCCAGCACCCGGTTCAGCACGAAATTCGCGCGTTCCGGGCTGGCCTGGCGGGTCAGGCTTTCGATCGCGTCGATCCATTCGGCGGTTTCGGTCGGGTCGGCATCGTCGGTTCTCCGGCTCGGCGCTTGCGGGATCAGGGTCATGGGCGTCTCCTTTGCGCGAAGCGTAAGACAAGTGCCGCGCCGGATGTTGCCAAAGAGGCCAAGATTGGTAGATTATTTAGCTGATAGTTGGCAGCTATGAAAACTTCTTGGCGGAAACCACCATGAATTCACCGATCATTGATGCAATCGACCGGAGGATTCTTGCCGAGCTGCAACGCGACGCACGGATCTCGGTGCAGGATCTCAGCGCCCGCGTCGGCCTCTCGCCCAGCCCCTGCGCGCGGCGGGTGCGGATCCTTGAACAGGCCGGTGTCGTCCGGGGCTATACGCTGGTTCTGGACGAGGCGAAGATGGGGTTCCCGATCAGCGTCTTCGTCTCGGTCAAGCTGGACCACCAGATCGACGACCGGCTGCGCAGCTTCGAGGAAGCGATCCGCAAATTCCCCGAGGTGACGGATTGCTGGCTGATGACCGGCGACCGGGATTATCTGGTGCGGGTGGCGGTCGCCGACCTGCATGAATTCGAGCATTTCCTGACCGGCAAACTGACCAAGGTGCAGGGCGTGGCTTCGCTCGAATCCTCGCTGCCGATCCGGCGGGTGAAGGAGAATTCGGCGCGGCTGGTCTGACGCGGCTATTTCAGCTGGCTGTCCTTGCTGCCGCGCCGGTTGATGCCGGGGCGGTGCCGGAAGGCGCGGTCGCGCTCGTCCTGGCAGTCGCGACAGAGCGTGACGCCGGGGATCGCTTCGCGCCTTGCCTCCGGGATCGGCTCGTCGCAATCGACGCAATGGGTCCGGCTTTCGCCGCCCGCGCGGTTGCGCAGCCTGAGGCGGGCCAGTTCCTCGCCGATCGAGGCCTCGATCTGCTCGTTGACCGCGCCGTCCTTCGCCCAGCCGCCTGCCATGTTGTCCTCCTGCCCCGACGGGCCTAGCCTGCCCTGAATGTAGGGAGACAGGATATGAGCTTGCAAGACTTCGGCCCGGGGATCTGGCTGGCGGAGGGTACGCCGGTCACCGGGGCGGCGGGGTTCCGCTTTCCGATCCGCATGGCCGTGCTGCGGCTGGCGGAGGGCGGGCTGGTCCTCTGGTCGCCGGTTCAGGCCGCGCCCGGGCTGGTCGCCGCCGTGGCCGCGCTGGGGCCGGTCCGGGCGCTGGTCGCGCCGAACCGGCTGCATCACAGCTTCCTTTCCGACTGGGCCGCGGCTTTCCCGGACGCCGCGATCCTCGCCGCGCCGGGGCTGGCGGTGAAGCGGCCGGATCTGAGGATCGCGGCCGAGATCGGGGAGAGCCTGCCGCCCGACTGGGCCGGGCACATCGAGGGGGTGCTGGTCGGCAATTCCATCGCGCCCGAGGTGGTCCTTTATCATCGGGAAAGCCGGACGGTCCTGATCTGCGATCTGTTGCAGAACATGGCCCGGGACTGGTTCCACGGCTGGCGCGGGCTGGTCGCGCGGCTCGACCGGATGGTCGGCCCGGAACCGGCCATGCCGCGGAAGTTCCGGCTGGCGAGCCGGGGGGCCGGGGCGGCGCTGCAGCGGGTGGCGGATTGGCCGGCCGAGCGGGTCGTGGTGGCGCATGGAACCCCGGTGGCACGGGACGGGCAGGCCTTTCTGCGCCGGGCCTTGGCGGGGATCGGCTGAGCTGTCCCACGCGTGGGACAGCCCGTCGACTCGAGAGAGTCCAAGGGGTTGCGACCTCCGATTCATCTTTCGTTATCATTGTCCCAGGGGTTGGTCGGGCCGAGAAAGCAGGGCCGAGAAAGCAGGGCTGGGAAAGCACGCTCCCGCCCGCCCCACCCCGCGCGCTTTCCCAGCCCTTTCATTCTGCCGCAAATACGCCCTTCTGGTGCCGACACGCCCACCGGCCGAACGGTGTCATCCGAGCGGTACGGGGGAGGCAGCCGTGTTCCGAAGAGCGTATTTGCGGCAGAATGAAGAGGCTGGCGTCCTGGCCCATCATGGGGCCGTGGGTTCCCCGTAGAAGGGGCGGTTCGCCCGTCCGGCGGGGGTGTGCTTGCCCAGGGGCGGCGGGGGTGCCACATAGGATCCATGTTCCAGCGCGTCGAATTGCCCCTGTGGCTTCTGATCCTGATCCTCGTCTTCGCGGCGGTGGCTTTCCTGTCGCATTTCCTGTTCCCCTCGGTCCGCTGGTTCCTGCGCCGGCGGATGGAGCGCGCGGTCGAGGAGCTGAACAAGCGGCTGGAGCGGCCGATCCAGCCCTTCAAGCTGATGCGGCGCCACGACCAGATCATCCGCCTGGTCTATGATCCCAAGGTGATGCAGGCCGTCGCCGATTACGCCCGGGATGAGAAGATCCCCCGCTCGGTCGCCTTCGAACGCGCCCGCAGCTATGCGCGCGAGATCGTGCCCAGCTTCTCGACCGCTACCTATTTCGGCTTCGCCATCAGGGTGGCGCGGGGCCTCAGCCGCCTGTTCTACGAGGTGCGGCTGGGTCCGGCCGAGGCGCGGACGCTGCGCGGGATCGACCCGAAATCGGCGGTGGTCTTTGTCATGAACCACCGATCGAACATGGATTACGTGCTGGTCACCTGGCTGGCCGCCGACCGCTCGGCGCTGAGCTATGCGGTGGGGGAATGGGCGCGGGTCTGGCCGCTCAGGGCGCTGATCCGGGCCATGGGCGCCTATTTCATCCGCCGCCGCTATTCCAGCGCGCTCTATCGGGCGGTGTTGGCGCGCTATGTGCAGATGTCGATCGCCGAGGGCGTCACGCAGGCCATCTTCCCCGAGGGCGGGCTCAGCCTGGACGGGGCTGTGGGCTCGGCCAAGAAGGGGCTGCTGCATTACATCGTCCGCGATTTCGAGGTGACGGGAGAGCAGGATGTGGTCTTTGTCCCCGTCGCGCTGAACTACGACCGCGTGCTGGAGGACGAGGTGCTGGTCAAGGCGGGCCAGACCGGTGACCGGCGCTTCCGGCTGAAGGTGACCGAGGCCGCTGGCTGGTTCTTCTGGATCATCGGCCAGAAGCTGCTGCGCCGCCGCTCGACCTATGGGCATGCCGCGGTCTGTTATGGCGAGCCGCTGTCCCTGCGCCAGTATGTGACCGGCCAGCCCGGCGCCTCGACCGAGGCGCTGGCCGCGGATCTGATGGCGCGCATCCGGGCGGCGGTGCCGATCCTGCCGGTGCCGCTGGTCGCGGCGGCGCTGGTCCGGGCGGGCGGCGCCTTGTCCGCGCCCGATCTTGAGGCAGGCGTTGCCGGTCTGGTGGCCGAGGCGCGCGCCAAGGGGGCAAACCTGCATCTGCCGGGTGGCAGCGCCGAGGTCTCGGTACGATTCGCGACCGAGGCGCTGGTCCGCCATGGTATCCTGACCCGAGAGGCGGACGGGTTCCGCGTCGCCCCCGGACAGGAGGCGATGCTGGGCTATTACGCGGCCTCGGCCCTGCAAAGGCTGGGCGAACCGGGGGAGGAAGACGCCCCCGCGACCGAGAGCGTGACCTTGCCCGAAGTGACCGAGACATAAAATTACAATTTCAGCGCTTGGGGGATTGCATTGTTGCGCGCCCGATTCTATTGATGCTGCAACTGCCGCATTCTTTCTGCGTTGCGGCGGCATGATCAGGAGAGACAGATGGCCCTCGATGTGAACGCCGGAATCGTCAAGTACGACGCCCCCGAGAAAGACCTCTATGAGATCGGCGAGATGCCGCCCCTGGGCTATGTGCCGCCGAAGATGTACGCCTGGGCGATCCGCCGCGAGCGTCACGGCGAGCCGGACAAATCCTTCGAGGTCGAGGTCGTCGATACCTGGGAGATCGACAGCAACGAGGTGCTGGTCCTGGTGATGGCGGCGGGCGTCAATTACAACGGCGTCTGGGCCGGTCTGGGCGTGCCGATCAGCCCCTTCGACGGCCACAAGCAGCCCTATCACATCGCCGGCTCCGATGCCTCGGGGATCGTCTGGAAGGTCGGCGACAAGGTGAAGACCTGGAAGGTCGGCGACGAGGTCGTGATCCATTGCAACCAGGACGACGGCAACGACGAGGAATGCAACGGCGGCGATCCGATGTTCTCGCCCTCGCAGAGGATCTGGGGGTACGAGACGCCGGACGGCTCCTTCGCGCAATTCACCCGCGTGCAGGCGCAGCAATTGATGCCGCGGCCCAAGCATCTGACTTGGGAGGAATCGGCCTGCTACACGCTGACGCTGGCCACCGCCTACCGGATGCTGTTCGGCCACCACCCGCATGAACTGAAGCCCGGCCAGAACGTGCTGGTCTGGGGCGCTTCGGGCGGGCTGGGCTCCTTCGCGATCCAGCTGATCAACGCGGCGGGGGCCAATGCGGTCGGCGTCATTTCCGACGAATCGAAGCGCGACTTCGTGATGGCGCTGGGCGCCAAGGGCGTGATCAACCGCAACGATTTCAAGTGCTGGGGGCAGCTGCCGACCGTCAACAGCCCGGAATACAACGACTGGCTGAAGGAAGCGCGCAAGTTCGGCAAGGCGATCTGGGACATCACCGGCAAGGGCGTCAGCGTCGACATGGTGTTCGAGCATCCGGGCGAATCGACCTTCCCGGTCAGCGCGCTGGTCTGCAAGAAGGGCGGCATGGTGGTGATCTGCGCCGGCACCTCGGGGTTCAACTGCACCTTCGACGTGCGCTACATGTGGATGCACCAGAAGCGCCTGCAGGGCTCGCATTTCGCGCATCTGAAGCAGGCTTCGGCCGCCAACCGCCTGATGATCGAGCGCCGGATCGACCCCGCCATGTCCGAGGTCTTTCCCTGGGCGGAGATCCCGCAGGCGCATGTGAAGATGCGCAAGAACCAGCACAAGCCGGGCAACATGGCCGTGCTGGTGCAGGCGCCGCATACCGGCCTCAGGACCTTCGAGGATACGCTGGAAGCCAGCCGCCGCTGACCCCTCGCAGCGCGCGCGGGAGACGGGGCTACCCTGAAAGGGGCGGCCCCGTTGCCCGTTTCCGGGGCGGGGGGACGGCCCGCAACGATTTCTCAACCATGTCTGCCCACCCTGCTCCGGTCGCGGAAAGGAGCGCCGGGGTGACGCACGAAGGACTTATTCGGGATCTTGAGGTCCTGCGGCACTATGCGCGGGAGAACGGGCTGCCGGCACTGGCCGAGCATCTGGATCAGGCGGTGCTGCTGGCGATGACCGAAATCGCCAACCGGCAGGAGGCGGCGGCACAGGCCGCCCGGCATTGAGGCGTCAGGCGGCGATTGCAGCCGCTTCGGCCCGCGCATAGCCTGCGCGAAAACCCCCGTTCGAGGCCCCGGCGTTGCGCTATCCCGATACCTATTATTCCCGCACCCTGGCCGAGCGCCGCGAACGTCCGGTGTTGAGCGGACCCCTCCGCGTCGATTGCGCGGTGGTGGGCGGGGGCTTTGCCGGGCTCTTCACCGCGCTGGGCCTGGCGCGGGGCGGGATGCGGGTGGCGGTGCTGGAGGCGGAGGCGGTGGGCTTCGGCGCCTCGGGCCGCAACGGCGGGTTCGTCAGCGACGGCTTCGCGGCGGGCGATGCCTCGATCCAACGGCGGGTGGGCGCGGCCCATGCAGCGGCCTTGCAGGACCTCTCGGTCGAGGGGGTGGAGATCATGCGCGGCCTGGTCGAAAGCGGCCGGATCCCCGGCGCGGCCAAGGTCGACGGGCTGCTGCGGCTGCGCCGCTTCGACCGGGGCGCGGATCTGGCGGCGCAGGCTGGGCCGGATCTGGCGTACCTGGACCGCGCCGCCATCGAAAAGCGGCTGGTCTCAACCCGTTACCGGCACGGGCTGGAGGAGCGGCTGGCTTTCCACGTCCATCCCCTGAACGTGCTGCGCGGCCTCGCGGCCGAGGTCGAGCGCGCGGGTGGTCTGATCCATGAAGGCAGCCGTGTCACCGGCTGCGATCTCTCGGGCGCGGTGAAGCATCTGACCACCGAGGCCGGCCGGGTCGAGGCGCGCGAGGTGGTGGTCGCCACCGGCGGCTATACTGGCGGGCTGGTCCCGGCACTGAGGCGGGCGATGCTGCCGATTGCCACCTATGTCATGGCCTCGGAACCCGCGCCCGAGCTGCTGGCCAGTGCCATCCGCACGCCGATGGGCGTCGGCGACGACCGGCGGGCGGGGGATTATTACCGGCTGGTCGAGGGCGGGGCGCGGCTGCTCTGGGGCGGGCGGATCACCACGCGGGCGGCGGATGTGCCGGGGATCGTGCGGCAACTCCGGGCCGAGATGACCGGCGCCTATCCGCAATTGGCGGCGCTGAGGACCGAGGTCGCCTGGTCCGGCCTCATGTCCTATGCCCGGCACCGGATGCCGATCATCGGGCGGTTCGGGCCCGGGCTCTGGCATTGCTACGGCTTCGGCGGGCACGGGCTGAACACCACGGCCATCGGCGGCACGGTGCTGGCCGAGGCGATGCTGGGGCAGAGTGACCGCCTGGCCCTCTTTGCGCCCTTCGGCCTCGACTGGGCGGGTGGGCCGGTCGGGCTGATGGCGGCGCAGGGCACCTATTGGGCGCTGCAGCTGCAGGATTGGTGGCGCGAGCGGCGCTAGGGATGGGCGAATGGCCCGTCCATAGAATGTTCCCTTTACGTTCCATTTAATCTAGGCTGTCCCGATCAGCGGGAGCGAGCCATGGACCAGCGTACGAAATTCGAGACCTTCAAGGCGCTGCATGCGCGCGAAGGGGCCTTCGTGGTGGGGAATCCCTGGGACGCAGGCTCGGCCCGGCTGCTGGCCCATCTGGGGTTCGAGGCGCTGGCGACGACCAGTGCGGGCTATGCCTTTTCGGTCGGGCGGCGCGATTCCTTTGCCGGGCTCAGCCGCGACGAGTTGCTGGAGAATGCCCGGCAGATCGTCGAGTCCTGCGATCTGCCGGTCAGCGCCGATCTGGAGGACGGGTTCGGCGCCGCCCCCGAGACCTGCGCCGAGACGATCCGCCTGGCGGCGGGCATCGGGCTGGTCGGAGGCTCCATCGAGGATGCGACCGGCGATCCCGCCGCGCCGATCTTCGACCTGGCCCTGGCCGCCGACCGGGTGCGGGCGGCGGCCGAGGCGGCGCGGGACCTGCCCTTTCTGCTGACCGCGCGGGCCGAGAATTTCCTCTGGGGCCGCCCCGATCTGGGCGACACCATCGCGCGCCTGCAGGCGTTTTCCGAGGCCGGGGCGGCGGTACTCTACGCCCCCGGCCTGCCGGATCTGGCGGCGATCCGTACCCTCTGCGCCGAGGTCGACAAGCCGGTGAATGTGGTGATGGGCCTCTCTGGCCCGCGCTATTCGGTGGCCCAACTGGCCGAGGCCGGGGTGCGGCGGATCAGCGTGGGCGGGTCCTTTGCCCGGGCGGCCTTTGGCGGTTTGCGCCGCGCCGCCGAGGAGGTGCTGGGCGCGGGCACCTTCTCCTATGCCGACGAGGCCATGCCGGGATCTGACCTGACCGCGCTGATGTCGGATGCCAGGCCGTCCGACCGGGCCGCCGGGCCGCGCTAGGTCGGCGGCCGTCCGCGCGGGGCGGCGGAATGGCGCCGGGGCGATTGAACCATGCCGGAGGCCGGGGCGACCCAGAGGCACTCACGCTGTGAGTTTCATTTCAAACCAAGGATACTTTGCATGATTCGTTACATTGCCATCGTCACCACCGCCACCCTCGGCATTTCCACGGGCGTCAACGCCGCGCATGCCGCGCCGATCACCACGCTGGAGGAATGCTATACGACCGTCATCAACTGGTGCACCGAGACCTTCCCCGATCATGCCGATCAATGCGGCAGTTCCTCGGGTCTGGATGCCTGCGACGAGGAATTCGGGAACCAGACGGCCTCGGCCCCGGCCCGTGCCTATCTGCGCAACGGTCCGACCGTGCCGCCCCGCACCTTCGAGCGCCTGCTGGCCGGGGCCCGGACGATGCGCGTTTCGCGCTGATCCCGGAGCTCTTTCCCGCCGCCGGATCCTGCGGTCCGGCGGCTTTACTTTGCCCTCCGGCCGGTGTCCAAAAGCGGGATGATGACGCCCCTGCTCGCCGGCTATCTGACCGGCCTTTCCCTGATCGCGGCCATTGGCGCGCAGAATGCCTTCGTGCTGCGGCAGGGCCTCAGGCGCGAGCATGTCGGCGTGGTCGTCGCGCTCTGCGCGCTGTCCGACGCGCTGCTGATCGTGGCCGGGGTGGCGGGGTTCAACACCATGGCCGAGCGGCTGCCCTGGCTGGAGCCGGTGATGCTCTGGGCCGGGGTGGTGTTCCTGCTGGTCTATGGGGCGCTCAGGTTCCGGGCGGCGCTGCGCGGGGGCGAGGGGTTGGCGGCCGGCGGCGGCGGGGCTGTGCCGCTGAAGCGGGTGGTGCTGACCTGCCTGGCGCTGACCTGGCTGAACCCGCATGTCTATCTGGATACGCTGGCGCTGATCGGCGCGCTGTCGGCGCAATACGCGCCGTTCGAGGCCCGGTTCGGCCTGGGCGCGGTGCTGGCCTCGCTGAGCTTCTTCGCCGCGCTGGGCTATGGCGCGCGGCTGCTGGCGCCGGTTCTGGCGCGGCCGGGCGCCTGGGTGGCGGTCGAGGCGCTGATCGGGGCGGTGATGTGGATGATCGCGGCAAGCCTGGTGGTGCAGGCGCTGACCTAGGAGGACGGGATGGGTGAACACAGCTATGGCAGCCGGATCCGCTGGACCGGCAACACCGGCGAGGGCACGGCGCATTACCGCGCCTATGCCCGTGACTGGGAGGTGGCGGTGCCGGGCAAGCCCGCGATCCCCTGTTCCAACGATCCGCTGCTGGGGGGCAATCCCGGGCTGATGAACCCCGAGGACCTGCTCTTGAGCGCTTTGGCCGGGTGCCACATGCTGTGGTATCTGCATCTGGCCTCGGAGGCGGGGATCGTGGTCGTGGCCTATGAGGACGATCCCGAGGGGATCGGCGAGGTCGGGCGCGGCGGCGCCGGGCGCTTCGTCAAGGCGGTGCTGAAGCCGCGGATCGTGGTGAAGCCGGGCGCCGATCTGGCGGTAGCCGAGGCGATCCATCACCGAATCCACGAAGTCTGTTTCATCGCCCGTTCGGTGGCCTTCCCGGTCGAGATCGCGGCGACGTTTGTTGTCGAGGGGGCGGTGGGGTGAAACCCCACCCTACGCGCGGTCGTGAGAGCGGGCGTCGGCAAGAAGGGCGTATTTGGGGCAGAATGAAGGGGCGGGCCGTCGGGTGAGGGGGCGGCGATTTCGGATAATTTGAGGCGAATTGCAGGGGTCAGGCGTCCGGCGCGGGGTCGACGGCGAGGGCCTTGCGGGCGAGGGCGAGGAAGGTGGCGCGTTCCCCGGGCGAGAGGGGGCCGAGGATCTCGTCCTGAAGGGCGCGGACCAGGGGCAGGAGGGCGGCGAAGACGGCCTCGCCCTCGGGCGTGAGCCGGACCTCGCGGGCTCGGCGGTCGCGGGCGCTGACGCTGCGGGCCACCCAGCCCTTGCCGATCAGCCGGTCGATCACCCCGCCGATCGTGGCGCGGTCATAGGCGATGAGCGCGGCCACCCCGGCCTGATCGATGCCGGGATGGCTGCGGATCGCGTCCATCGCCGCGAATTGTACCGAGGTCACGTCGAAACCTGCCTCGCGCGCGTGCTGGGCGAAGACCTGCGTCGATTGCTGGTGCAGGCGCCGGATCAGGTGACCGGCCATGCCATAGGCTTCCATCCGCTTGCCGTCCTTCCTGGTTTGCCCCACCGAACCGTAGTTTGCGGGAGATAGAATGTACACTTATCTTTTCCCTTGCCGGAAATGATAAGTGTAGCTATTAATTCCCCAGCCGCCGTTCCGGCGTCGAGGGGAGAAAGACATGCAATACCACCGCAACGGATTTCGCGCCGGCGACCCGGACATCCTGGCCCCGGGGCCGCGGGTGCATGACCGTTCCAACGGATTGCCGCGCGAGGTGGATGTGCTGATCGCGGGTTGCGGTCCGGCGGGGCTGTGCCTGGCCGCGCAACTGGCGCTGGAGCCGTCGGTCCATACCATGATCGTCGAGCCCAAGTCGGGACCGATCGAGAAGGGGCAGGCGGACGGGATCTCGGTCCGGTCGATGGAGATGTTCGGCGCCTTCGGATTCGCCGAGAAGATCAGTCGGGAATCGGTCTGGATCAACGAGACGACCTTCTGGACGCCGGGGGGCGCGGGGATCCGGCGGGTGGCGCGGGTGCAGGACGTGCCCGACGGCATGTCCGAAATGCCGCATGTCCTGATCAATCAGGCGCGCATCCACGACATGTATCTGGATATCATGAAGAACTCGCCGACCCGGCTGGTGCCCGACTATGGCCTGAAGGTCGCCGATCTGGTGGTGGGCACCGAGGGCGCGTATCCGGTGACGGTGACGCTGGAACACACTGCCCCGGGGCGCGAGGGCGAGCGCGAGGTGGTGCGGGCCAAGTATGTGGTGGGCTGCGACGGGGCGCGGTCCTCGGTCCGGCGGGCCATCGGCGGGGCGCTGCACGGCGATGCGGCGCATCATGCCTGGGGCGTCATCGACCTGCTGGCGGTCACCGATTTTCCCGATTGGCGGATGAAGAGCTTCGTCCGCTCTGAGGCCGAAGGCACGCTGATGGTCCTGCCGCGCGAGGGCGGGCATCTGGTGCGGCTCTATGTGGAGCTGGACCGTCTGGGCGAGGATGAGCGGGCCGCCGACCGGGGGATGGACGAGAGCCACATCATCGCCAAGGCGCAGCGCATCTTCGCGCCCTATGCGCTTAAGGTGAAGGAGGTCGTCTGGTGGTCGATCTATGAGGTGGGCCACCGGTTGACCGATAAATTCGACGATGTGCCGGAGGGCGAGGTCGCCACGCGCGCGCCCCGGGTCATGCTGGCCGGCGACGCCTGCCACACGCACAGCCCGAAGGCCGGGCAGGGGATGAACGTGTCGATGGGCGACACGTTCAACATGGGCTGGAAGCTGCGCCACGTGCTGACCGGGCGGGCGGCGCCCTCGCTGTTGCATTCCTATACCGAGGAGCGGCGGGCAGCGGCCAAGGGCTTGGTGGATTTCGACCATGAATGGGCGCGGATCGTCGGGGCGAAGACCCATGACGACAAGGCGGGGGAATTGCCGGTGGTGGCGCAGGCCTTCGTCCACAACCTGCCCTTCACCTGCGGGCTGACCATCCAATACGCGCCCTCGGCCCTGACCGGCGGCGCGGCGCATCAGGCATTGGCGCCGGGGTTCGATCTGGGCAAGCGCTTCCATTCGGCGCCGGTGATCCGGCTGGCGGATGCGAAACCCATGGAACTGGGCCATTGCATCGAGGCCGATGCGCGCTGGCGGATCTTTGCCTTCGCGCCCGAGGGCGATGTCGGGCAGCCGGGCGGCCCGGTCGCCTCGCTGTGCGAATGGCTGGAGCATGACCCGGCCTCGCCCGTCTTGCGCCACCGGAAGGAGGGCGACGACATCGACGCGGTGATCGACGTCCGCGCGGTGTTCCAGCCGGGGTTCCGCGAGCTGGATTACGGGGCGATGCCCGCGCTGCTCAGGCCGCAGGGCGGGGCGCTGGGGCTGAGGGATTACGAGAAGGTTTTCTGCGTCGACCACAAGCGGGGCGTGAACATCTATGAGGCGCGGGGCATCGACAAGGCCCGGGGCTGTCTGGTGGTGGTGCGGCCCGATCAATATGTGGCGCAGGTGTTGCCGCTTTCGGCGCGGGAGGAATTGACGGCGTTCTTCGGCGGGTTCCTGGTGTGAGGCGCAGGGTGGGATGAAATCCCACCCTACCCGGGCGCGGCGGGGAATGACCTCCCGCCCCGCCGGGGTGTTGGGCGCGTCGGACGGCGGGGATCGTGCGTCAGGGCACGCAGCCTCCGAGGTGGCGCACAGAGGGGTCGGTTGACCTTGGCCGCCCCCGGTGGCTTGCTGGCGGGGTCCACAAGCCGAGGCCCCATGTCCGACGATCCCTATCGCCATCACCCCGGCCTCAGGGGCAAGATCCGCCCCGCCGCCGAGAGCCTGTTCCGCACCCTGGACATGGCGGATTTCGACGCACGCGCCGTCGAAGCGGGGATGCCTGCCGACTGGCGCACGCCCGATGAGCAGCGCGAGGCCGCGCGAGCCGCCTTTCTGGACGCCCGGCGCGGGCGGGATCTGTGGGTCTTCGCCTATGGCTCGCTGATGTGGGACCCGGGCTTCGAGTTCACCGAGGTGCGGCGGGCCTTCACCCCCGATTATGCCCGCAGCTTCTGCCTGTTCGATCAGGGCGGCCGGGGGTCCGTGGCGCAGCCGGGGCTGCAACTGGCCCTGGACAAGGGGGCGGGCTGCGAGGGGTTGGCGTTCCGTATTGATGCCGCGCTGCTGGACGGCGAGACTTTCGTCCTCTGGCGGCGCGAGATGATCGCGCCGGCCTATCGTCCGGTGATGCTGGCGCTGGACACGGCGCCGGGTCCGATCGAGGCCCTGGGCTTCGTCGCCGACCACGGGACCGAGCAGATCGTCACCGGCATCCCGATGGAGGAAAAGGCGCGGATGATCGCCACGGCCTCGGGCTTTCTGGGCAGCAATTTCGACTATCTCGCTGGGACGCGGGCGCAGTTGGCGGGGCTGGGGGTCAGCGATCCCTATGTCGAGGACCTTTATGCGCGGGTGATGGCGCTGCGGTCGTGACCGAGACTGCCTGACCGAGACTGCCGGACCGATTCCCCGGGGAAAGCCGTCCGTCCCCGCGTGCCGCGCGGTGGCCTCGGCTTGTCGGCGGAATGGCAGTTTTTAGCACTTTTTTGTCCGCGTTGGCATAATCCATTGCCACATCTTCGATGTTACATTTTCACGACAAGCCCAAGGGAAGCGCCCGCCAGCCCATCGCCGGGCCGAACGACAGGGGCGCAGGGGTCCACCATCATCGGGGAATGCCGCCATGACAGCCGTGCCATTGGATGCCACCAACATCCGTATCCTGAACCAGCTTCAGCAAGACGCATCGCTTACCAATGTCGAACTGGCCTCGCGCATTCACCTGTCGCCCTCGCCCTGTCTGTCGCGGGTGAAATTCCTGGAACAGAACGGCGTGATCGAACGGCGCGTGGCGCTGCTGAACCCGCAGGCCCTGGGGCTGAGCGTCAATGCCTTCGTCCGGGTGCGGCTGTCGCGACACAACACCGATGCGGTCGAGCGCTTCGCGGCCGCGATCAGCGACATGGATGAGGTGATGGAACTCTACTTGATGTCCGATTTCGATTATGTGCTGCGGGTGATGATGCGCGACATCGACGAGCTGGAACGTTTCGCCACCGCCCGCGTCTCACGCATCGAGGGCGTTGTGCAGGTGAAGACCGATATCGTCCTGCGCAAGCAGCGCCACAAGACCGCGCTGCCCATTCATCGCACCGGGGCCGATCTGACCATGGTGTCGGACAATTATCCGCGCGCCGTCTACTGAACCGTCATGAGTGTCAAGCATCCCTCCCTGCGGATCGAGGACCCGGCCGACCGGCTGTGCGTGCTGACCCTCGACCGGCCGCCGGCCAATGCCCTGACCAGCGATCTGATCGAGGCGATCACCACCACCATCCGCGACCTCGCCCGGCGGTCCGAACCGCCGGTCGTCCTGCTGGCGGCCGAGGGCGAACGGTTCTTCTGTGCCGGCGGCGACATCAAGGAACTGGACGGCACCGAGCCGGAGCACGCCCTGCGCCGGATGGAGAGGTTCCACCACATGCTGCTGGCGCTGTCCGCCTATCCCTCGGCCATCGTCGTCGCCGTGCGGGGCTATGCCGCCGGGGGCGGGCTGGAACTGGCGTTGATGGGGGATGTGGTGATCGCGGGTGAAGGGGCGAAATTCGGTTTTCCCGAAATCCGCAACGGGCTGATGCCCGCGATCATGGGCATCCGCCGCGCGGTCGAGAGCCTCGGGCGGCAGGCGGCCTTCGACCTTCTGTCCAGCGGGCGGTTCCTGTCGGCGCCCGAGGCGCTGGCGCTGGGGCTGGCGCAGACGGTCGTTCCCGATACGGCGGTCCTGACCCGGGCCACCGAGGCCGCGACGGAACTGGCGGCGAAGGACCCGTTGATCCTGGGCATCCTGAAACGCGCGGTGCAGGGCGGCGATGCCGGACCCGAGGCGATGCGGCGCCGGACGCTTACCGAATTCCGCAAGATCCTGACCCGGCCCGCGGCGGTCGAGGCCCGGCAGCGGTTCCTGGCCAAGGACAGGGTCTGAGCCATGGACGCGCCGGTTTACCCCCTTGAACGCATGACCTCGCCCGAGATTGCCGAGGCGATCCGCGCCGGTTGCACCCGCGTCCTCGTGCCCTGTGGCGCCGTCGAGCAGCACGGCCCCCATATGGCGCTGCGCATGGATGCCGATCATGCCGAGGCGCTGGCGCCGCTGATCGCGCGGGGCCTGGGCGGCGCCTTCGTCGCCCCCACCATCGCCGTGGGGTGCTCCAGCCATCACCTTGCCTTCAGCGGTACGATCTCGCTGTCCGAGGCGACCTTCACCGCGATCTGCCGCGAGTATTGCACCAGTCTGGTGCGCCATGGCATCACGGAAATCTTCTTTTATTCCGGGCATATCGGCAATTTTCCGGTGCTGGAAAACGCCCTGCCCGGGTTGCGGCGAGCGGTGCCCGGCGTGCGTGTCGAGGCCTTCACCGATTCGACGGCCTGGCTGGCCTGCTGGGCCGAGGCAGTTGCCGCGGCCGGCGGTGCCGCTGCCAGTGTCGGCGGTCACGCCGATATCGCCGAGACCTCGGTCATGCTGCATATCAAGCCCGAGGCGGTGCGCCCCGCGCGGATCGAGGCCGGGCGCCTTGGTCTGATGACCCGGGCGGAACTGGAGGTCATGTGGCGCGACGGCCTGCCCGCGGTCAGCCCCAACGGCATTCTGGGCGATGCCCGCGGCGCCAGCGCCGGGATCGGCGCCGCCTGCCTGGCAGCGATCGCCGGGCTGATCCTGGCCGATTTCACGGCGAGCGCCTGATCGGGCGAGGCCGCGCGCGGCGGAAGATCGACCGACCGGGCCCGCCTGTGCTACAAGGAGGGGCGCAGCGGCAGACGACGCGTCCCCTAGGCCAACCCGCGGAGGTCGCCCGATGGACAGCTACCGGCAGCAGGAGATCGAGCATGAGAACCATGTCTGGTCCCTTCGTGAGCGCAACCCGTCGCTCACCCTCAGTTATCCCAATGTCGACCCCGACCGCATCGACACGCCGGTCTTCGCCATCCGGCTGGGGCGTGGTCCGGCCGATGACGAATTGCCGCTGCACAGCCACCGCAAGGGCCAGCTGGTCATCGCCGAGAACGGCTCGGTCACCTGCCGGGTCGAGAACGGGATCTGGATGGTGCCGACCTTCGGCGCCTTCTGGGTGCCCGGCGGCATCGCGCATTCCAACTCCGTCTCGCCCAATGGCAGCGTGATCTGCGTCTTTGTCGATGGCGAGGTGTCGGGCCTGCCGCGGAAATGCTGCACGCTGGGGGTGACGCCGCTGATGCGGGTCATTACCGAGGCGCTGACCCAGCGCTCGGTCCGCTATACGCCGGACAGCCCCTCGGGCCGCCTGGCGCAGGTGCTGATGGACGAATTCGCCAAGGCCCCGACCAGTGACCAGCATCTGCCGATGTCCTCGGATCCGCGGCTGGTCGAGGTGGCCGAGCATCTGCTCGCCGATCCGGCCGACCGGCGGACGGTGGCCGAATGGGCGGCGGAACTGGCGATGAGCGAGCGCAGCTTCGCCCGCTGGGTGGTGCGCGAGACGGGGCTGACCTTCGGCCAGTGGCGGCGCCAACTGCACGGGCTGGTCGCGCTGGAGCGGCTGTCGGCGGGCAGCAGCGTGCATATCATCGCCCAGGACCTGGGGTATGAATCGACCAGCGCCTTCATCACCATGTTCAAGAAGGTCTTCGGCGATTCCCCCCGGCGCTATCTGCGGCGCATCGAGGCGACCGGCGATCTGGGTGGCAGCACGCCTTTGGCGTGAGCCCCGTCTGACCCCCCCATTTTCCCCAGGGAAGGCTGCGCTTCCGGCCGACCGATTCGCCCTGCGGCGGGCCGTGCGGCAGGCCCGTTTCGGGACCCGGTACATTCCGCTTCACCCCCCGCGCCTTGCCCTTTTTTGTGCTGCGGTCTGCCGGGTCGGGCCGGGAGTTCGGCAGCACCTGCGGCGCGCTCGGGCGTAGCATCTGACCAACGGAATAACGCTTGGAAGGTGCGCCATGACGCTAAAATTCGGTTTCTGGTCAGAGCAGGAGACGCAGGTCGGCCATAGCTACGCGCGGCGGCTGCACGAGTTGGTCGACGAGGCGGTCTTCGCCGAGAAGATGGGCTTCGACTTCGTGTCGCTCTCGGAGCAGCATGTGGCGCTGGGCGGCATTTCCAGCTCGGCGCCCGAGGTGGTCTATGGCTATCTGGCCGCGAAAACCTCGCGCATCCGGCTTCGCCCGGCCGTCACGCTGATGCCCAAGAACTTCAACCACGCCCTGCGCTCGGCCGAGCGGCTGGCGGTGACCGATATCCTGTCGAACGGGCGGATGGAATTCTTCGCCGGACGCTCGAACACCACCATCGCCATGCGCGCCTTCAACGTCGAGGCTGCCGAAACCCTGTCGCAGATGGAAGAGGGGCTGGCGCTGATGAAGGAGGCGATGTCGAAGGACATCTTCAAGTTCAGCGGCAAGCATTACAACGTGCCGCCCCGAATGCTGGTGCCGAAGCCGCTGCAAAAGCCCTATCCGATCATGGGCATCGCCGCGACCAGCCCGCGCAGCCATGTCTATGCCGCCGAACAGGGCATGGCCTGCCTGTCGAACAACTTCTATTCGGGCTGGGAAAAGCAGGCGGAGTACATCGCCCTCTACAAGGACAATTGGAAGCGCGACGAGAACGGGCCGCTGACCCGTCCCAGCCTGGGCATTCCGCTTTTCCTTGGCATCGGCAAGACCGATCAGGAGGCGAAGGACAATTACGCCGAACCGCTGATGAACTACGCCAGGATCTCGACCGACGCCTATCCGCGGCTGGCCAAGATCGCCGACGATTACAATTACTTCTCCGAGGGGCTGGAAGGGCTGCAACGCGCGGCGACCGACTGGGACTATCTGGTCAACGAATCCGGGACCACGCTCTGCGGCAGCCCCGATACGGTGATCCGGCAGCTGGAGCGGATCGTGGACATGGGCGTCGACGAGGTGCTGTTCCACCTCGATTCCGTGTCGCACGAGATGATCATGGACGCCATCGACATGGTGGGCAAATACATCATCCCGCATTTCAACGACCGCAACAACGTGGTCCGTCCGACCGACGAAATCCTCAACACCATCCGGGGGATGCGCGATGCGTAAGGAACCCGAATTCATCACCATCGAGCACCGGGCCGAAGGCGTGGCGGTGCTGACCCTGAACCGCCCCGAGATCCTGAATGCCATCAACTGGCAGATGCACGAGGAGATCGAGCTGGCGCTTTACGACCTCGACATGGACCCCAGCGTCAAGGCGGTCGTGCTGACCGGCGCCGGGCGCGGGTTCTGTTCGGGCGGGGACCAGAAGGCGGTCGATACCGGCATGCCCTCGGTCACCCGGGGCGGGCGGCATATCGTGCGCAACATGCTGGAGCTGGAAGTGCCGATCATCGCCGCGGTCAACGGCGTGGCCGTCGGCCTGGGCGCGACGCTGGCGCTTTACTGCGATGCGGTCTTCGCCCAGCCCAGCGCCCGGTTCGCCGATACCCATGTCAACGCGGGCGTCGTGGCGGGCGATGGCGGGCAGGTCATCTGGCCGATGCTGATGGGACCGATCCGGGCCAAGCATTACCTGATGACCGGCGCCTTCCTGTCGGCTGAAGAAGCGTTGCAATACGGCATGATCACCAAGCTGGTCGCCGAAGGCACCGTGCTGGACGAGGCGATCCGCTACGCCGAGCTTCTGGCCTCGGGTCCGCCGGAAGCGATCAAATGGACCAAATACGCGGTCAACAAGCTGATCAAGGATCAGGTGCAACTGGGGCTCGATATCGGCCTCGCGCTTGAGGCCCTGACCTTCGACCTGCCCGGCCGGCGCGAGGCCGCCGCCGCCTTCGCCGCCAAGAAAAAGCGCTACGCCGAGTAACGCCCCCGCACCGGCCGGCCTTCGCGGGTGTCGCGAAGGCCGCAGAGGATCCGACATCATGACACTGGTACGACCCCTTCAGGGCCGCTCCGAGCCTGTCTCGGGCGAGGCCTTCCGCGCCGCGATGCGCAATCTCGCCGGTGGCGTCTCGATCATCGCCAGCGGCCGGGACGAGGATCGCCGCGGGCTCACCGTCACGGCGGTCACCGCCGTCACCTCGACCCCGCCGACCCTGGCGGTCTTCGTCAACCAATCGGCCGAGGCGCATGACGTCATCAAGGCGACCGGCGCCTTCTGCGTCAGCGTCCTGGCTGCCGGGCATGTGCCGGAAGCGACGCTGTTTTCCGGCCAGCACGGCCTCAAGGGCGCAATCCGCTTCGCGCCGCAGGACTGGGACAGCCTGGTCACCGGCTCGCCCGCGCTGACCTCGGCCGTCGCCAATATCGACTGCGAGCTGATCGAATGCATCGGGCTGGGGTCGCACACGATGTTCCTGGGCCAGGTCGTCGCCACCCGCTGCGACGACGGGGCGCCGCCCCTGGTCTATCTGCGCGCGGCCTATCACACGCCGGACCCCCTCTCGCGCCCTACCGAATGACCAAGCTCCCGAATGACAAGACCAGGAGAAACCATGAAACACGGCACTGAAACGCTGGCTGCCGCGCAGGGGGCGGAGATCCTGCAACAGACGATCCCCGGCCTGCTGGCGCGCAAATGCCGCGCCCGGCCCGAGGCGGTCGCCTATCGGACGTTGAGCGCGGACGGCTGGCGCGACGTGACATTCGCCGAGTACGTGCAGAAGGTCGTCCGCCTTGGCGCCTCGATGCAGGCGAGCGGCGTCAGCCGGGGCGACCGGGTCTGCATCATGGGCGATGTCACGCCCGAGTGGATGATCGCCGACATTGCCACCATCGCCATGGGGGCGATCACGGTGGGGGTGTATTTCACCTCGTCCCCCGAAGAGCTGGATTATTACATCGAGGATGCGGGCGCCTGCCTGCTCTTCGTCGGCAGCGCGACGGAACTGGCCATTGCCGCCCGGGCGCCAAAGGCGCTGGCGCTGAACCAGATCGTCGTGCTGGACCCTTCCTGGCGGCCTTCGGCCGATGCTCCTGCCAATGCGCTGGCCATCGACGATTTCCTCGGCGCTTCCTTTTCCGCACCGCTGGAGATGCTGACCGATTGGGCCGCGCAGGCCGCCCCCTCGGATATCGTGAGCCTGGGCTATACCTCGGGCACCACGGGCAAGCCCAAGGGCGTGATCAACACCCATGTCAACCTGCTGGGCGGCGCGCTGGCCAACCTGATTTCGACACCCGAGGCCTATCAGCGGGAAACCCGCGTGGCGGTGCACCTGCCGCTGTCGCATATCGTGGCGCGGGTGCAATCGGCCTGTTTCCCGCTGATTTCCGAATGCGTCCCGCATTTCGGCCGTTCCTCGGCCAGCTATGAGGAGACGGTGCGCCAGACGCGGCCGCATTACTTCGTGGCCCCGCCGCGGTTCTTCCAGCGTTTCGCCTCGACCATCGTGAACCATGTCAACGAAAGCGCGCCATCGGAGCGGGCGAACTACCGGCTGGCCCTGTCGATCTCGCGCCGGGTGCTGAAAGAGCGGCAGGCCCGCACGCCGCGGCACGATCCCTTTCTGGCCGCGCTGTCGCAGGCTTGCCAGGAACAGGTCTTCCGGCCGCTGCTGGCCCTTGTGGGTTTCGACCAGATCCGGACAGCCATCACCGCCTCGGCGCCGATGCCGGCCGATGTGATGACGCTGTGGCAGCTATGGGGTGTGAACCTGAAAGAGGCCTATGGCCAGACCGAGACCGTGGGGTCGAACATCGCGCAAGGCGAGGATTGGCAGCCCGCGGGCACCATCGGCGCGCCGATCCCCGACCCCGCCTGGGAAACCCGGGTGGCCGAGAACGGCGAGATGCTGGTGCGCGGCCCGGGCGTCACCCAGGGCTATTGGAACAACCCCGAAGCCACGGCCGAGGCCCTGCGCGACGGCTGGCTTCATACCGGCGATATCGTCGAGGTGCAGAAGAACGGCCAGTACAAGCTGATCGACCGCAGCAAGGAAATCATCAAGACCATCAACGGCAAGACGATCAGCCCCACCCAGATCGAGAACGAGTTGCGCGGCAGCCCCTATATCGCCGAGGCCGCGGTGATCGGCGAGGGGCGGAAATACCTGACCGCCCTGATCGAGATCGATCCGACAGTCGGATTCAGATGGGCGCAGGAGGTCGATCCCGCGATTGCCAGCTACGCCGACATGAGTGCCTCGGCGCGGCTGAAGGAACTCGTCTGGGCCGAGGTGCACAAGGCCAACCGGCGGCTGGCCCGGGCCGAGCAGATCAAGGATTTCACCATCCTGCCCGAGGAGCTGACGCCCGAGATCGGCGTCGTCACCCCCACCCGCAAGAAGAAGCGCCGGGCCATCGCCCTGCGCTACGCCCCGCTGATCGCCGCGATGTACGACGACAGCGAAACCGAGCTTCTGGAACGGGCGCTCGGCAAGAAGACCTTGAAAAGCAAGTGAAATAGCCACCACCAACCGGGAGAACGACCATGGAAAAACCGTCGAGAAGAGCTTTCATCCAGACCGCCGCCCTGGGATCGGCCGCCGCCGCCTTTGCGGGCAGCGGTGCGCAGGCGCAAGGGCGCAGCCGCATCCGAGCCGCGCATATCGTGCCGGAATCCTCGAAAATGTACACCTTGTCGGTCGGCCCGTTCCAGCGCGCGCTGGAGATCATCACCGACGGGTCGTTCTCGTTCCAGGTCTTCGCCGGGGGAACGATTGCGCCGCCCCTGCAGACCTATCAGGCCGTGCAGGACGGGCTGGCCGAGGCCGGGATGGTGCCGCCCCTCTGGGCCGTCAACCTCGATCCGGTGAACAGCCTGTTCGGCGGCCATCCCGGGGGCATGAACGCCGAGCAGATGCTGAACTGGTACTATGTCGGCGGCGGCTCGGAACTGCTGGCCGAACACCGCCGCGAGACGATGGGTCTGCATTCGATGCTGCTGTCGATGAACCCGTCCGAGGTCTGGCATTCGCACAAGATCATCCGCGTGCCCGAGGATCTGCAGGGCGTCCGCTTCCGCACGGCCGGGGCCTGGGCCACGATCCTCAACGAATATTTCGGCGGCGCCGCGACCACCGTGGGCCCGGCGGATGTCTTCACCATGCTCGAGCGGCGGGGCGTCGATGCGGCCGAATGGTCGACGCCCTCCGAGAACCTGATCATGGGGCTGGAAGACGCCGCGCCCTATATGATCGTCCCGGGGATCCATGCCCCCGCCGCCTGCCTCGAACTCGCGATCCGGGCCGAGGTCTGGGATGAGCTGGACGAATCCATCCAGCGCAAGATCGAGATCGCGGCGCGGGAAGCCGTCGTCGAATGCCTGACCGAATGGAACGCGGCGGATCTGACGGCGATGGAGACGATGCGCGAACGCGGCATCGAGATCATCGAGATGGACCAATCCCTGATCGACGCGATCCGCGCCGCCGGCCGCGACTGGGCCGAGGCCCAGGCGACCGAGCGCGCCGCCAACGGGGACGAATGGATGCGCCGGGTCACCGATTCCTATTACGGCTTCGCCGACCGCTGGCAGGCGAACAGCATCTGATCCCGTCCCGACCGAAACCGAAAGTGGTGGCTGGCCGGAAAGCTCCGGCCGGCCACCCGTCGCCACAGAACAGGCAGGGCCGCCCGTTGTCACACGCTCTTCGACTCATCGACTGGCTTACCCGGATCACCGGATATGTCGCCGCGGCAGGCATCCTGCTGATGATCGGCGTCATCCTCTACGAGGTCGCCTCGCGCTATTTCCTCAACGCGCCGACCGTCTGGGCCTACGACATTTCCTATATGCTGAACGGCACCGTCATCATGCTGGCCGGGGCGCTGGCGATGAAGGCGGATCAGCATGTCGTCATCGACATCGTGTCGCAGCTGTTTCGCGACCGGACCAAGCGCCTGATCGAGGTCACGGTCTTCACCCTGCTGCTGCTGCCCGCGCTGGGCTTCATCAGCCTGGTCTCGTGGAGCCAATTCTGGACCGCCTATGTCCATGGCACGGTCGAGACGGTCAGCCCCTGGCGGCCGGTGCTCTGGCCATTCCGGCTGATGATCGCCCTGGGGCTGTCGGTCCTCTGGCTGCAGATCCTGGGCAAGACGCTGGCGTCCGGCCTGCGCCTGCTGGGCACCCCGTCCACCCCGGTCGGGGGGCACTGACATGGCCCTTGACCTCGCCATCTGGATGTTCCCGGCCGCCTTCGCGCTGATTTTCGCGGGCATCCCTGTCGCCTTCTCGCTGATCATCGTCGCGGTGATCTTCGCCTTTCCGGTGTTCGGCAGCCTCACCGGGCTGCAGCTTTACCAGTTCGTCGGCAGCGTCTCGTCCAATTATTCCCTGGCGGCGGTGCCGCTTTTCATCTTCATGGGCGCGGTGCTGGAAAGCTCGGGCATCGGCAGGCGGGCCTTCGAATCGCTGTCGATGTGGATGGGGCGCCTGCCCGGCGGCCTCGCCATCGCCACGCTGTCGATGTGCACGCTCTTTGCCGCCGGAACCGGCGTCGTCGGCGCGGTCGAGGTGATGACCGGCCTTCTGGTCATGGGGCCGATGCGCGCCGCGGGCTACAGCAAGTCGATCATCTCGGGCACGATCTGCGCCGGGGGCTCGCTGGGGACGATGATCCCGCCCTCGATCGTCGTTGTGATCTATGCCTCGGTCGCACAGATCCCGATCGGCACCCTCTTTGGTGCGGTGCTGCTGCCGGGTTTCCTGATGGTCGGTTTCTTTCTGATCTGGATCGTCGTCTACGCCCTGATCTGGCCCGCGGCCGCGCCCCGGGTCGAGTTCGGGCAAGAGATGCCGCTGGGCCGGAAGCTCCGCTTCACCGCCTATGCGCTTTTCCCGCCGCTGGCGCTGGTCACCTCGGTCATCGGCTCGATCCTGCTGGGCATCGCCGCCGTGACCGAAGCCGCCGCCATCGGCGCGGTGGGGGCCGTGCTGCTGAACGTCCTCTATCGCGATTTCAGCTGGCGCGAGACCTGGAACGCCACGCTGAAGACCGCCACCGTTTCTTCGATGATCATCTTCATCGCGCTGGGCGGGACGATGTTCACCAGCATCTTCAAGATCCAGGGCGGGGCCGAGCTGGTCGATGCGGCGGTGTCCTCGCTGGATCTGGGTCCTGCGGGCCTGGTGATCGTGCTGCTGCTGGCCTATTTCATCGCGGGCATGATCCTGGACTGGATTTCCGCCGTGCTGATTTGCACGCCGATCTTCCTGCCCTTCCTGCATGCGGCCGGGGTGGACCCGATGTGGTTCGGCGTGCTGGCGGTGATCATGTTGCAGACCTCGTATCTGACGCCGCCGATGGCGCCCGCGGTCTTTTACCTCAAGGGGATCGCGCCGCCCGATTTCTCGACCCTGACCATGTATCGCGGCGTCTTCCCCTTCATCGTCTGTCAGTTCCTGACAGCCGTCGCGGTCTTCGCCTTTCCCGAGATCGCCACGATCATCCCGGAGTTGATGAGACCATGACCCGCCATTGCACCTTCGCCCCCCCGGTCGAGCCTCTGGGCCTGTCGCCCGTCGATTGCGCCCGCGCGGCGCGGATGATGATCCTCTGCGATCCGGCGGGGGCGGCGCTGCCCTGCCTGATGATCCCGGCCGAATTCGCCGACGCCGGGGCGATCAACCGCATGGCGACGCATGCGCGGGGGCTGGTCTGTCTGGCGCTGGACAGCGGGATCGTCGACGGCTTGCAACTGGCGCTGCAGCCGCAGACCAACCGGCGCCGGTTCGCCACCCCCTTTACCCTGTCGATCGAGGCGAGCCGGGCGGTGTCGACCGGCATTTCCGCCCCCGACCGGGCCGCGACGGTCGCCGCGGCGATCCATCCGGGCGCGGCGCCGGGGGATCTGGCGACGCCGGGCCATGTCTTTCCCATCCGGGTCGAGCGGGACGGACCGCGCGCCGGCGGCTGCATCCCCTGGGCCGCGGTCGAGATCTGCGATCGTGCGGGGTTGCGCCCGGCGGCGGTGATCTGCGAGATTCTGGACCCGTCGGGCGCCGCGCCGGGGCGCGAATGGCTGCAAAGCCTGGCCGCCGCGCTGGATCTGCCGATCTTTTCCTGCGACGCCTTGCCGGGCTGAGGAACGGAGGGGGCGGCCGTGCCGTCGGGCGCGGGTTCGACCACCCCGGTGCGGGCTCAGCCGCCGGTGACGCAATCGGCGATGCTTTGCGCCAGGCCGCGCATCAGCCGGGCATAGAGATCCGCCCCCGGCTCCAGCCCCATTCCCGCGGGGTCCAGCGGGGCGCCGATCCTGAGATTGGTGCCCTCGGCCACCACCCGGGCGAAATCGTCGGGATGATTGGCCTCGGGGAAGAGGCAGACGGCCTGATCCTGTTGCAGGTCGGCCCTGAGCGCTGCGATGCGCGCCGCGCCCGGCGCCGAGGCGTCGCCGTCGCTGATCGTGGCCACCACGTTCAGCCCGAAGGCATGGGCGAAATAGCCATAGGCGTCGTGGAACATGACCAGCCCGGCATCGCCGACCGGGGCGAGGATCGCCGCGACCTCGGCCCTGAGCGCCTCGGTCCTGAAGGCGGCTTCCTCGGCCCGGGCGGTGTAGTCGGCGGCGTGTTCGGGATCCTCGGCCGCCAGTTCGGCCCCCAGCGCCCGCTGCCAGATCGCCACATTGCCCGGATCGAGCCAGAGATGGGGGTCCATGCCGCTGTGGTCGTGCCCGTGGTCGTCGTGATCATGGTCGTGATCGTCATGCGCGTGATCATGGTCGTGATCGTCGTGCGCGTGGTCGTCGTGCTCGTCCTCGGCGAAGTCCTGGGTGTAGAGCCCCGGCACCGCGCTCAGGTCCAGCACCCGGCCGCCCGCCAGGCTGTCCAGCGGACCCTGCAACCAGGGGCTCAGCCCCGGGCCGATCCAGACCACCAGATCGGCGCCCGACAATGCCCGCGCCTGCGAGGGGCGCAACTGCGCGTGATGCGGATCGGCGCCCCTTTCCAGCAGCGCGGTGACCTCGGCCCCCTCGCCCAGAATGCCGGCCACCAGCGATTGCGTGAGGGGCAGATCCGTCACCACGCTGGGCGCCTCGGCCAGGGCGGGCGAGGTGGTCAGCAGGAGGGCGCAAAGAAGTCTCGACATGGGCTTGGCTCGGCTGTCAGGAATGTTATACTGTTACTTGTTATAACATAACATAGCCACCCGCAAGGCCTGCATGACCGCCTCAAGCCCCCCCTCCGGCGTCGAACCGGCGTTCGAGCCGCATGATCACCACCATTGCGTCGAGAGCGCGCTGGCCGGAGCCGAGGATCTGGTCCGCGCCAAGGGGCTGCGCATGACGCCTGTCCGGCGCCGGGCGCTGGAGATCCTGCTGGAGCGGCACGGGGCGATGGGCGCCTATGACGTGTTGCAGCGCCTCTCCGAGGATGGGTTCGGCCATCAGCCGCCGGTCGCCTACCGGGCGCTCGATTTCCTGGTCGAGCATGGGCTGGTGCATCGCATCCAGCGGCTCAACGCCTTTGCCGCCTGCCTGCATCCGGGCGAAGCGCACCACGCCGCTTTTCTGATCTGCCGGGGCTGTCACACCGTGGCCGAAGTCTCGGCCGACCCGCTGCGGGTATCGCTGGACGAGGGCGCGGCGGCCCTGGGTTTCAGCGTCGAACGGGCGACCATCGAGGCGATGGGCCTCTGCGCCGCCTGCCGTGAGGCCGGCGCATGACTGCCCCCGCTCTGGTCGAGGCGCGCGGCCTCTCGGTCGCCTATGGCCCGGCCGCGCCGGTGCTGAGCCATGTGGATTTTACCCTGCAGCCTGGCGAGATCGTCACCATCGTCGGCCCCAATGGCTCGGGCAAATCCACGCTGCTCAGGGCGCTTCTGGGGATGGTACCGGGTACCGCGGGCAGCGTGACCCGGGCGCCGGGGCTCAGGGTTGGCTACGTGCCGCAGAAGCTGCATCTGGACCCGAACCTGCCGCTGTCGGTCGCGCGCTTCCTCAGGCTGAACCGCAAGCTGACCGGGGACGAGATCGCCCATCTTCTGTCCCGCGTCGGCGCCCCGGGGCTGGAGGAGCGCGCGCTGGCCACCCTCTCGGGCGGGCAATTGCAGCGGGTCATGCTGGCGCGGGCACTGGCCGGAAACCCGCAACTTCTGGTGTTGGACGAGCCGACGCAGGGGCTGGACCAGCCCGGCACGGCGGCCTTCTACCGGCTGATCGAGGATGTCCGGCGCGAACTGGGCTGCGCCGTCCTCAGCGTCAGCCACGACCTGCATGTGGTGATGAGCGCGTCGGACCGCGTGGTCTGTCTGAACGGGCATGTCTGCTGCGAGGGGACGCCCTCGGTCGTCTCCAACGCGCCGGAATACCGGGCGCTCTTCGGCCTCGGCACCGGGGGGGCGCTGGCGCTTTACCAGCACCACCACGACCACGGCGCCGACCATCCCGACCATCCCCACGACCACGAGACCTGCGATCATGATCATTGACGCGTTCGTCCTGCGCGCTTTGGGCGCGGGGCTTCTGGCGGCGCTGGCGACGGGGCCCTTAGGCTGTTTCGTGGTCTGGCGGCGGATGGCCTATTTCGGCGATGCGACGGCGCATGCGGCGATCCTGGGCGTGGCGCTGGCTTTGGGGTTCAACGTCTCGATCTTCGCGGGCACCCTGGTCACGGCCTTCGCCATGGCCCTGATGGTCAGTTCGTTGGCCGGGCGGGGCTGGGCGATGGACACGACGCTGGGCGTTCTGGCGCATTCGGCGCTGGCGCTGGGTCTGGTCGCGGCCTCGTTCCTGCAGGGCGTGCGGGTGGATCTGGAGGCGTTCCTCTTCGGCGATATCCTGACCGTGCAGGTCTCGGACCTGATCGCCATGGCGCTGGGAACGGCGGCGGTGACGGCGCTGATGCTCTGGCGGTGGGAGGCCTTGCTGACCGCGACGATCAGCGAGGATCTGGCGCGATCCCTGGGGCTGAAGCCTGAACGCGAGGGGATGATCCTGACGCTGGCGCTGGCGCTGGTGGTGGCGGTGGCGCTGAAAGTGGTCGGCGCGCTGCTCATCGGCGCGCTGCTGGTGATCCCGCCCGCCACGGCCCGGGTCATGGCCCGGACGCCCGAGCGGATGGCGCTGGGCGCCGTCGCGGTGGCGGCGCTGAGCGTGGTGCTGGGGCTGATGGCGTCGCTCTGGTTCGACACGCCCGCCGGGCCGAGCATCGTGGCGGCGGCGGCGGGGCTGTTCGTCCTGTCCCTTGGCGCGGGGCGCGTGGTCAGGGCGTGAGGCGGGGGGAGGCACGCTCCCACCCGCCCGCTCCGCGCCCCTCGCCCCGCCTCACGGCTGGCTCAGGGGATGGCGCGCTCAATGCACGGAATTGAGCAATTCCTCGACCCGTGCGCGGCCCAGCGTGACCCGGCAGGCGGTGATGGCGATCCCGGTGCCCGAGCCGCCGCCGAACCCTTCGCCGACCGCGTGGCAGTGCGCATCGCGATAGGCCGACCAGGCCTCTTGCGCGGCATCGAGGGCAGGCACGGCGGTGCCGAAGCCCGTGGCATTGTCCAGCTCCTCGGCGCTGATGCGGGCAAAGCCCAGCGCCGTCTCCAGCGAGCGGTCGACCGCGGCCAGCGTCGCGGTCACGCAGGCGCCGATCTCGATCTGGCTGCCGCCATCGCATTCCATCGTGGGATCGGCCAGCGCCGCCGAGGACAGCGCGAGCGTCGGCAGGGAGAGGGCAAGGCCGGCGGCAAGAAACGGCGGGCGGGTCATGGCATCCTCCGGGGAATGGGCTGCGCGAGGATGGCGCGCGGGCGGTCCCCTGACCAGCCCCCGCCGCGCAATTTCGCGTCAGGCGGCGAGGCCCAACAGGATCCCGGCCAGCGCCCTGGGCTGTGTCAGCATCGGCACATGGCCGCATTCCAGCGTGAATTCGGCCTCGCAGGGCGTTGCCGCGACCATGGCGCGTTGCAGGGGATGGGTGACCACCCGGTCCTCGGTGCAATAGACATAGGCTTTCGGCACCCGGGCGAAGCCGGGCCCGACCACGGCCTTGTCGGTTTGGGCGCGGTTCGGCTGCGGGCTCAGGACCGCCATGGCCGCCGCGGCGAGGTCGGGGCTGGCCTCGGGGAAAAGCGCCTGCGCTGCGCCGGGATCCAGCAGGGTCGTGCCCTTGATCGGGCCGGGGCGGACGAAATCGCGCACGCCGGGCGCGTCCTGCCGCTGCACCAGGTCCAGCAGGCTCTCGCCATCCCGGGGCAGCAGCGCCGCGACGAAGACCGCGGCGGTGACATGCGCGGGCTGCCGCGCCGCCACCTGCGCGGCGACCATCCCGCCCATGGAATGCCCGACCAGCAGCGCGGGCGGCCCGTCCATCAACCGGGCCTCGACCGCGGCGACATACTCGGGCTGGCCGATCTCGGCCGAAGGGGTGTCGTTCCGCCCATGCCCGGGCAGCGAAAAGGCCTCGACCTGATGGCCCCGGGCGGCGAGCAGGGGGACGACGCCGGTCCAGCTGCTGCCATTGCCCCAGGCCCCGTGGATGAGAAGGATGCGTGCCATGGTTCCCCCGCGCTGAGCGGGCATCCTGCCCCGCACCCCGGCCGGCTGCAAGCGGATGACGTGACGCCCCCTGCCAAGCCGAGGCTTTGCCGCGCGCCGCCCGCAAGCTAGCATGGCCTGAACCGGAGGATGACCATGACCACGCCGACCACGACCCGCGCCCTTGCCCTGCGCGAGGGCGGCTTCGCCGCCGCCCCCACGCCGCAGGTGCCCGAGAGCCTCACCCCCTTCCTGGAACTGCGCGAGGTGCCGCTGCCGGCGCTGAAACCCGGGCAGGTGCTGATCGAGGTGGGCCTGAGCCCGGTGAATCCTTCGGATCTGTTCTTCGTGCAGGGCGGCTATGGCCAGCCCCGGGTGCAGGGACAGGCGGCAGGGTTCGAGGGCGTCGGCGTGGTGATCGGCGCGGGTGGCCCGGCGGGCGAAAAGCTGATCGGGCAGCGCGTGTCGTTCCTGGGCACGGGAACGGGGGCCTGGGCGGCGCATGCGGTCTCGGATGCGGCGCTCTGCATCCCCTTGCACCCGGCGGTGCCCGAAGCCGATGCGGCGGCGCTGATCGTCAACCCGCTGACCGCCGTGGCGCTGGTCGACCGCGCCCGGCAGACCGGGAGCGCCTTCATCGTCAACGCGGCAGGGTCGCAGTTGGGGCGGCTGATGCTGGGGCTGGCGAAGGACGAAGGGCTGAGCGCCCTTGCCGTGATCCGCCGACCGGAGGACGCGGAAGAGCTGAGGGCGCTGGGCGCGGCCGAGGTTCTGGTCAGTTCCGCCGCCGATTTCGCGACACAGGCGCGGGCGGCGATCAAGGCGCATAAGCCCCGGGCGCTGCTCGACGCGGTGGGCGATCAGGCGACGGCGGATCTGTTCTTCGCCATGCCGGCGGGGGCGCGCTGGGTGAGCTATGGCAAGATGTCGGACGAGGCGCCCGCGCTGACCGCGATGGGGCAGTTCATCTTCATGGACAAGCAGATCGAGGGTTTCTGGCTGAGCCGCTGGCTGCCCGCCGCCCCGCCCGAGCGGGCGGCGGCGGTGATCCGGCAGGTGCAGGAGCGCTTCGCCACCGGCCGCTGGCAGACGCGGGTGGGTGCGGATCTGCCCCTCGATGCGGCGATCGAGGGGGTGATCCCGGCTTACCGGAAGAGCAACGGCAAGGTGATGATCCGGCCTTAGCCTGCGACCTTCAGCACGATCTTGCCGATATGGGCCGAGGTTTCCAGCCGCGCATGGGCGGCGGCGGCCTCGTCCAGCGGGTATTCGCTGTCGATCACCGGCGCGACGCGGCCGGTGGCCAGCAGGGGCCAGACCTCGGCCTCGAGCGCCTGGGCAATGGCGGCCTTGGCGGCCACGGATTGCGGGCGCAGGGTCGAGCCGGTGATGGTCAGGCGGCGCATCATCACCTGGGCGAAGTTCAGCTCGACCGTCGGGCCGCTGAGGAAGGCGATCTGCACCAGCCGCCCCTCGTCCGCCAGCGCCTTGACGTTGCGCGGCAGATACTCGCCGCCAACCATGTCGAGGATCAGGTTGGCGCCGCCCTCGGCCTTGAGCACGGCGACGAAATCCTCGGAGCGGTAATTGATCGCCCGCTCGGCGCCGAGGTCGAGACAGGCCTGGCATTTCTCGTCCGAACCGGCGGTGGCGAAGACCCGCGCGCCCCGGGCAGCGGCGAGCTGGATGGCGGTCGTCCCGATGCCGGAGGTGCCGCCATGGATCAGGAACCGCTCGCCTGCTTGCAGGCGCCCGCGGTCGAAGACATTGGTCCAGACCGTGAAAAAGGTCTCGGGCAGGCAGGCTGCGGCCCTGAGGCCCAGACCTGCCGGCACCGGCAGCGCATGGGCGGCGGGCGTGGCCACATAGTCGGCATAGCCGCCGCCGGGCAGAAGCGCGCAGACCTCGTCGCCGATCCGCCAGCGGGTGACGCCGGCGCCCAGCGCCACCACAATGCCGGAGCCCTCGAGCCCGGGCAGGTCCGAGGCGCCGGGGGGCGGGGCGTAATTGCCGGCGCGCTGCAAGGCATCGGGGCGGTTGACCCCGGCATAGGCCAGGCGGATCACGATCTCGCCCGCCCCGGGGACGGGCACGGCGCGCTCGGCCGGGACCAGCACCTCGGGTCCGCCGGGTTTCGAGATCTCGATCACGCGCATGGTATGGGGTTGGGTCATCGGTCTTCCTGTCTTGAGTCGGGCGCAGCTTAGCCGCAGAAGAGGATGGGCGAAATCGCCCATCCTACGGGCTGTCCCCGGAGGCCTCGGCGCGGGTGGCGGCCAAACCTGCTCCGCCCGGAGGGTGCCTGTCGAACGAAGACGGAGCTTAAGCCTTCCTTAACCCGCCTTCTTTGCGCTTCAAATATCCCGGGGAGTCCGGGGGGGCTGGCCCCCCGGGGTCGCTCCGGGCGCGGGGTCGCTGTTCAGCGCCAGCTACCGGGCATCGGGCCGGTTGCCTGCGGTTTCTTCAGCGATTCGAGCAGACGGAACGGCAGGCCCAGCACCGGGTTCAGGACCGGCGAGGCCTTGATCCGGGCCTTGGTCTGTTCGAATTGCATCACATTCTCGATGCGGCGGTCGAGGAAGGCCCAGGTCTCCTCGCTGCCCTCGCTGGTGTCCCCCAGCCAGAAGAGCACGGTCGCCGAATGCACCGCCGAGAGGATCGCGCGTTTGGAATACCAATTGCCATCCTCGGAGGTGTCGCCCAGCGTGTTCCAGACCGTATCGGCGGTGCTCCAGACGGCGCGGGCGGCTTCTGGGGCGTTCTGCGGCAGGGCGAGGAGGGTGGCGGCGCGGCGCACCGCCTCGCGGTCGGCCTGTTCCAGCCGCAGCCGCAGGGCCAGGGCCACTTTCTCGCGGAATTTCAGCGCGCCGAGGTCGCGGCCTGCCAGCGCCTCCTGCATCAGGCGGTCGCCCTGCCGGTGATAGGCCAGCGCCAGGTCGAGGCCGGCGCGGGGATAGAGCGCCTTGGCCAGCGCCGGGTCGATGCCGGTATCGGCGGCGGCGGCGGCGAGCGTCGCCTCGGACCAGCCGTCGAAGGGAACATGGGAGAGGGCGGCCTGCAGCAGGCGGTCGGCGGCGGAGGTCTGGCTGTCGGTCATCGCGGGGCCTCGCGGTTCTGAACTGTCCCAGCATGTAGGCCGCCTGGCGCCAGCGGCCAAGCCCGAAGCGGCGCAGGGGGCCGCAAAGGTCACAGAATCCGCCCGTCTGGCCCGCAAAACACCCTGCCGGGGCGTGGACAAGCCGCCCGGGCTTTGCTATGGGGGCGCTTCCTGCACTTATGTCACTTTAGCTTAGAAAGGTGGTGAAAACCACATGCAGGTATCGGTTCGCGACAACAACGTCGAACAGGCACTTCGGGCGCTGAAGAAGAAACTCCAGCGCGAGGGCGTGTTTCGGGAAATGAAGCTCAAGCAGCATTTCGAGAAACCCTCCGTGAAGAAGGCCCGTGAACAGGCCGAGGCGATCCGCCGTGCGCGCAAACTCGCGCGCAAGAAGGCGCAGCGTGAAGGTCTGGTCTGAACCTTTCGCCCTTTCGGGGGCGTGACGGAAAAGACCCCCGGTCCCCCGCGGCCCGGGGGTTTCTTTCTGCCCGGGCCCGGGGCGTGGTGGCCTCAGAGGTCCAGCGCCGTCGTCTTGACCACCGTTCGCAGCGAGAAGGAGCTTTGCATCTTCGCGACGCCCGGCAGACGGGCGAGGTATTGGCGGTGGATGCGGGCGAAATCCTCGGTATCCTCGGCCACCAGCTTCAGCAGGTAATCGGCGCTGCCCGCCATCAGGTGGCATTCCAGCACATCGGGGATGCGGGCCACCGCCTTTTCGAACCCGTCGAGCAATTCGTCCGACTGGCCGTTGAGCGTGATCTCGACGAAAACCGTGGTCGGCTTGCCGATCCGCCGGGGATCGACCAGTGCCACATAACCGGCGATGAAGCCCTCGGTTTCCAGCCGCTGCATTCGTCGGTGGCAGGCCGAGGGCGAGAGGGCCACGCGCTCGGACAGGTCGGCGTTCGAGATCCGGCCTTCGTGCTGCAAGACCTTCAGAATGCGGCGGTCGGTGGGGTCTAGCTGCATCGCAGCGCAACTTTCATCGGGGTCAGAGGCGGGGTTTTCGAAGAATCTTGCGTCTTATCGCGCAGGCCGGCCGCCGAAATCAAGCAATCGCGGTGGAATCTGGGTAATTCTTCCGCCCACAGAACGCAGGAGGGTATCATGCTGATCGGTTGTCCCCGGGAAATCAAGCCGCAGGAATTCCGCGTGGGGATCACCCCCGCCGCCGCGCACGAGGCCGTGGCCGCGGGCCATCGCGTGATCATCGAGGCCGGGGCCGGGCTGGGCGCGGGTTTCACCGATGCCGATTACCGCACGGCCGGGGCAGGCATTGTCGATACCGCGGCCGAGGTGTTCGCCACGGCCGAGCTGGTGGTCAAGGTCAAGGAACCGCAGGCGGGCGAGCGCAAGCAGCTGCGAGAGGGACAGGTTCTGTTCACCTATCTGCATCTGGCCCCCGATCCCGAACAGACGGCGGATCTGCTGGCCTCGGGTGTCACCGCCATCGCCTATGAGACAGTGACCGACCGGGCGGGCGGGTTGCCGCTGCTGGCGCCGATGTCCGAGGTGGCAGGCAAACTGGCACCGCAGGTCGGGGCCTGGTCGCTGCAAAAGGCCAATGGCGGGCGCGGCGTGCTGATGGGCGGTGTGCCGGGGGTGCTGCCTGCGAAGGTCGTGGTGATCGGCGGCGGCGTGGTCGGCACCCATGCGGCGCGGGTGGCGGCCGGGATGGGGGCGGATGTCACCGTGCTGGACCGCTCGCTGCCCCGGATGCGGACGCTCGATGACCTGTACGGCGGGCAGTTCAAGACCGGTTACGCCAGCGCCGAACTGACCGCGCGTCTGGTGGCCGAGGCGGATATGGTGATCGGCGCGGTGCTCATCCCGGGGGCGGCGGCGCCGAAGCTGGTGACGCGGGCGCAGCTTTCGGCGATGAAGCCGGGGGCGGTGCTGGTCGATGTGGCGATCGATCAGGGCGGGTGTTTCGAGACCTCGCGCCCCACCACCCATGCCGATCCGATCTATGAGGTGGACGGCATCCTGCATTATTGCGTGGCCAATATGCCGGGGGCGGTGGCGCGGACCTCGACCCAGGCGCTGGGCAATGCGACGTTGCCCTTCATGCTGGCCCTGGCCAACAAGGGCTGGCGGCTGGCCTGCGCCGAGGACGAACATCTGCTGAACGGGCTGAACACCCATGCCGGGCATCTGACCTATGACGCGGTGGGCAAGGCGCTGGGCCTGCCGGTGATGGCCACGCGCGAGGCGCTGAGGGTTTAACCCGCCATCAGGCCCAAGGCCAATTCCAGCCCGATCAGCAGGGCACCCAGCGCGGCGACGAACAGCCAATAGGCCGCCGCCAGCGCCTGTACCTCGTCCAGGTCCCCGATCCCGGGATGGCCGAGGCGGCCGAGCAGGCGGCGCGCGCGGGCGTCCTGCCCGTCGCGGTCGCGGGCCATGGCGGCGTTGTCGCCGCGGTGGACCAGCGACCAGACGAAGAGTTGCAGGGCATAAAGCGCCAGCGCCAGCGGCAGAAAGCGGGGCGGACCCCAGAACGGTGGCAGCGGGCGCAGCCCGGCCCCGGCCAGACCCGCCAGCAGCGCCGCGATGCCCAGAGCGTAACCGATGGTGCCGAGCATCCGCTCCTCCGCGTTCCTGCGCTGCAGCATGGCGGCAGGCGGCGGGAAACACCACCCCGGTTCGGCCCCGCACCTGCCCCGCGATCACGTCGCCCGGAGGCGCCCCCACATCGCTTGACACGCGGGCAGGCGCGGGCCAGAAACCCCTCGCAGCAGAGCGAGGAACGAGCATGGCCGCCACCGCCGAAAAGAAGGACGGGATCTGGGAGACGGTCAAGACCGTTTTCTGGGCGCTGGTCATCGCCGGGGTCTTCCGCACCCTGTTCTTCCAGCCGTTCTGGATTCCCTCGGGCTCGATGAAAGAGACGCTGCTGATCGGCGATTTCCTCTTCGTCAACAAATGGGCCTATGGCTATTCGCGCTATTCCTGCCCCTTCGCGATCTGCCCGATCAGCGGCCGGATCTTCGCCTCGATGCCCGAACGCGGGGACATCGTGGTGTTCCGCCACCCGGTCAGCGGCGATGACCTGATCAAGCGGCTGGTGGGCCTGCCGGGCGACCGCATCCAGGTCCGCGAGGGCGTGCTCTACATCAACGACGAGGCCGTCCAGCTGGAAGACGCCGGCGATTTCGCCGAGACCTACGAGCGTCAGGGCTCGGCCGGGCAATACCCGCGCTGCGAGAATGCGCCGGTGGGGCAGGGCGGGGATTGCCTGAAGGGCCGCCAGATCGAGACGCTGCCGAATGGCGTGAGCCATTACATCCTCAACATCGAGGACAACGGTTTCGCTGACAACACCCCGGTCTTCACGGTGCCCGAGGGTCATTTCTTCTTCATGGGCGACAACCGCGACAATTCGGTCGACAGCCGCTTCCCGCAGGCGACCGGCGGCGTCGGATTCGTGCCCTTCGAGAACCTGATCGGCCGCGCGGACCGGGTGATGTTCTCCTCGGCTGGGACCTCGATGCTGGCCTTCTGGACCTGGCGCCCCGACCGCTTCTTCCACTCGCTGCGGCTGGACTGAGGGCGGGGCTCCGCTGCCGCCCTTGGCTTGACTCGGCCTGCCCCCCGGCCCAGAAAGCGGCCGTTGCCAAGGGGCTTGGCGGGGAAACAGGCGGGGACAGGCAGCGCCGTGGCCAGCACCAGGACGCATCGCAGGCAGGATTGGGGCGAGGCCCTGCGCACCCTTTCGGTGGCGCTGCTCTTGGCGGTGGCGGTGCGGACCTTCCTGATCCAGCCGTTCTGGATTCCGTCCGGGTCCATGAAAGAGACGCTGCTGGTCGGCGATTTCCTCTTCGTCAACAAGTTCGCCTATGGCTGGTCGCGCTGGTCCTGCCCCTGGGGCCTCTGCCCCATCGACGGGCGGCTCTGGGGCGCGCTGCCGGAACGGGGCGATATCGTCGTCTTCCGCCATCCCGTCACCGGCGAGGATTACGTCAAGCGCCTGATCGGCCTGCCGGGCGACCGGATCCGCATGCGGGGCGGGGTGCTGCATCTCAATGGCCAGCCCGTCGATCTGCGCCCCTCGGGCACCTTCACCGAGGCCTATCTGCCGCAAGGCAGCGCCCGGACGCTGCCCCGTTGCGCGAACCGGCCACGCCCGGGCGGCGCCTGCCTCGTCGAGCGTGCGGTCGAGACTCTGCCCGGCGGCGCTTCGTATCCGGTGCTGAACATCACCGATCTGGGGCGTGGTGATACGACGCAGGAAGTCGTCGTGCCACCGGGCCATGTCTTCGTCCTGGGCGACAACCGTGACAACTCGCTCGACTCACGCTTTGCGCCGGCGCAGGGTGGGGTCGGCTTCGTGCCGCTCGAAAACCTGATCGGCCGCGCCGACCGGGTCCTGTTCTCCTCGGCGGGATCGTCGCTCTGGGCCTTCTGGACCTGGCGCGGCGACCGCTTTCTGCATGCAGTACACTGATGGCCAAGGGACTTTCGCTTTCCGCCGAGATGATCGCCTTCGCCGGGCGGCTGGGTCACGATTTCCAGCGGCCCGAGCTTCTGATCCGGGCACTCACCCATGCCTCCGCCGGCTCTCCGGTCCGGCCGCATAACCAGCGGCTGGAGTTTCTGGGCGACCGGGTGCTGGGCCTGGTCATGGCCGAGGCCCTGTTCGCCGCCGACCGCAAGGCGACCGAGGGGCAGCTTGCGCCCCGCTTCAACGCGCTGGTCCGCAAGGAAACCTGCGCCGATGTGGCGCGGACCATCGACCTGGGCGCGGTGCTCCGCCTCGGCCGGTCCGAGATGATTTCGGGCGGGCGGCGGAAAGAGGCGCTGCTGGGCGACGCGATGGAGGCGGTGCTCGCCGCGGTCTATCTGGACGCGGGGCTGGAGGCCGCGCGCGCCGTGATCCTGCGCCATTGGGCGCAGCGCATTGACCAGGTGGATGCCGACGCCCGCGACGCCAAGACCGCGCTGCAGGAATGGGCCCAAGGCCGGGGCGAGGCGCCCCCGGCCTATGTGGAGATCGCCCGCGAGGGCCCGCCCCATGCGCCGGTCTTCACCATCGAGGTCCGCACCGAAGGCGGCCTCAGTGCGCGAGCCGAAGCCGGATCGAAGCGCGCCGCCGAACAGGCGGCGGCGAAGATGCTGCTGGATCAGGTCAGCCCCGCGTGAGCCCGCCCGACAATCGCAAGGGCGCGGCCTTCATGACGCTGGCCATGGCCGCCTTCGCGGTCGAGGACAGCTTCCTCAAGGCCGCGACGGCGCTGGTCCCGCCCGCCACCGCCATGATGGGCTTTGGCGCGCTGGGGGCGCTGGTCTTCGCGCTCATCGCCCGCGCGCGGGGCGAGGCGATGCTGCCGCGGATCACCCGGGGCCTTGCCATCCGCTCGGGCTTCGAGATCGGCGGGCGGCTCTTCTATTCGCTGGCGCTGGCCTTTGCCGGGCTCGGCGCCACCTCGGCCATCCTGCAGGCGACCCCGCTGGTGGTCATCGCCGGCGCTGTCTGGGTCTTTGGCGAAAGGGTCGGCTGGCGGCGCTGGACGGCGATTTCGGTGGGCTTCCTCGGCGTGCTGCTGGTGCTGCGCCCGACCGGCGAGGCGCTGCAACCCGCCGCGCTTTTCGCGCTGCTGGGGATGGTGGGTTTCGCGGGGCGCGATCTGGCAACCCGGGCCGCGCCCCTGACCGTGACCAATGCGCAGCTCGGTGTACTGGGGCTGGGCATGCTGTTCCTGGCGGGGCTGGTGGTGCAACTGGTCACGCTGAGCCCGCTGGCGCTGCCCCCACCCAGGGCGGCGGCCGCCATCCTCGGCGCCACGGTCTTTGGCTGCATCGCCTATGCCGCGCTGACCGTGGCGATGCGCACGGGCGAGGTCTCGGTCGTCACCCCTTTCCGCTACACGCGGCTGGTCTTCGCCCTGATCCTCGCCATGGCGGTGTTCGGCGAACGGCCTGACCTGCCGATGCTGCTGGGCTCCGCGCTGATCGTGGGCTCGGGCCTGTTCACGCTGTCCCGGTCGCGCCGTGTCGCCCAGGGATGATTTCAGCATTTGGTGGCAGTGGCGCCGCGCATGGTATAAGGGGCGGCATGGCGGATGAGACAGGACTCAAAATGACCACACGCGCGGGCTTCGTCGCCCTGATCGGAGAGCCGAACGCCGGCAAATCGACGCTCCTGAACCGGATGGTGGGGGCCAAGGTCTCGATCGTCACGCATAAGGTGCAGACGACCCGCGCCCGGATCCGTGGCATCGCCCTGGAAGGCGAGGCGCAGATCGTCTTTGTCGACACGCCCGGCCTCTTCCGCCCCCGCCGCAGGCTGGACCGCGCCATGGTCGCGGCCGCCTGGGGCGGTGCTGCCGATGCCGATATCGTCGTCCTGCTGATCGAGGCCCATCGAGGCCTGACCGAAGGGGTCGAGGCGATCCTCGCGTCGCTGCGCGAAAGGACCGAGGGTCGCCGCGTGGCGCTGGCCATCAACAAGATCGACAAGGTCAAGGCCGAGGTGCTGCTGAAACTGACGCAGGACATGAACGCGGCCTTCCCCTTCGAGAAGACCTTTCTCATCTCGGCCGAACGCGGGCATGGCACGCAGGATCTGAAGGCATGGCTGGCGGGCGCGCTGCCCGAAGGGCCCTGGCTTTACCCCGAGGACCAGATCGCCGACCTGCCGATGCGGATGATCGCCGCCGAGATGACGCGCGAGAAATGCACCCTCAGGCTGCATCAGGAATTGCCCTACGAGCTGACCGTCGAAACCGAGGCCTGGGAGGATCGCGAGGACGGCTCCACCCGCATCGACCAAGTGATCTACGTGGCGCGCGACGGGCACAAGGGGATCGTGCTGGGCCACAAGGGCGAAACGGTCAAGGCCATCGGCCAGCAGGCCCGCGCCGAGATCGCCGACTTCCTCGGCCGCAAGGTGCATCTGTTCCTCACCGTCCGGGTGCGCGAGAACTGGCTGAACGAGGCCGAACGCTATGGCGAAATGGGCCTCGATTTCCGCGACGGCGATGCCTGACATCATCTTGCCGGAAATACTCACGGGGGTTTCCAAAGGGGGAGCGTGCTCCCCCTTTGGCGAGGGGAGCGCGAGGGGGCGAGCAGCCCCCTCGCTCCACCTGTGACGCCGCGGCTGACGGCCGGTTTCTGGGTCCAGGCCTATCTGACCCGCCTGCGTCTGGCCGATATCCCGGCTTTCGTGGTGAAAAAGGGCGACGCGACAGCGGGCGCGGTGCTGATCAAGCAAAGCCCGCTCGACGGCAGCGCCAGCCTGCACCGCCGCCAGTTCGACCTGATGGAAGACGTGACCCGCTGGACCGAGGTGGCCCGCGGTCCCGAGGCCGAGATCGACGCCCAGATCGCGCGGGAGCGGGGGCGGGACCCGGATCTGTGGGTGATCGAGGTCGAGGATCGGCTCGGGCGGACGCTCTTGGACGAGCCGGGGTTTGACGGGTAGCCGGGGGGCTGCTCGCCCCCCGGACCCCCTCGCCAAAGGGGGAGCACGCTCCCCCTTTGGAAACCCCCGTGTGTATTTTCCGCAGAATGAAGCGCAAGGGGTGCGCCCTTGCCTTGCGGGGCGGGACGCGCTAGGGCCGCGGGGCAACCCCGGAGGCCCCCATGCCCACCTATACCGCCCTGACCACGCTGTCCGACGAATCCCGCGCCCAGGCCCTGGGCGAGGCTTTGGAAGAGCTGGAGCCGGCGCCGGTGGGCGTAGGGGTGTTCGAGCTGGAGGATGGCTCGGGCCTGTGGGAGGTCGGCGCCTATTTCACGGAAGTTCCCGACGACATCGCGCTGACGCTGATGGCCGCGGCCTTCGGCTCGGCCGAATTCGCGATCAGCGAATTGCCCGAGATCGACTGGGTCGCCCATGTCCGCCGCGAGCTGAAGCCGGTCGAGGCCGGGCGCTTCTTCGTCTATGGCAGCCATGATTCCGACAAGCTGCCGGCCGACCGCATCGGCCTGTTGATCGAGGCCGCCATGGCCTTCGGTACCGGCCATCACGGCACCACGCTGGGCTGCCTCAGGGCGCTGGACCGGCTGGCCGAGGGCGGGTTTCACGGCAGGAATGTCATCGACGTCGGCTGCGGCACCGCCGTGCTGGCGATGGGCGCGGCCAAGATCTGGCCCGAGACGGTGCTCGCCACCGACATCGACCAGGTGGCGGTGGACGTGGCCGAGGCCAATGTCGTCGCCAACGGGCTGGACGGGCGGGTCGAATGCCTGGAGGCCATGGGCTTCGATCACGATCTGATCCATGCCCGCGCGCCCTATGACCTGGTTTTCGCCAATATCCTCAAGGGTCCGCTGATCCAGATCGCCCCCGACATGGCCCGGCACACCGAGGCCGGGAGCCTCGCCATCCTCTCGGGGCTGCTCAATACCCAGGCGGCGGATGTGCTGGCGGCCTATCAGGCGGCGGGTTTCACCGAGGTGGAGCGCGAGGAAATCGGCGACTGGACCACGCTGGTCCTGCGCCGCGCCTGAATTTCGCCAAACTCGGCGGCTAGGCTGGACCTCTGTCTGGTCAAGATGCCGAGTGTTGTCGATGCAGTCTTCCGATTTCCGCCGTCGCATGGCCCATGTCCTCGCCTCGCGGGTCGAGGCGGTGAAGGCGCGCGAGCAAAAGCCGCGCCGTATTCTGGGCGTCCTGTCGGCCTTCGCCGCGACCCTGGTCTGTTTCTTCGTGCTGAAGGGCGCGGCCGTCGCCCATAACGGCCAGGCCTTCGCCGAGCCGCCGGGCGCCGAGGCCGGGATCGCCGCGCAGATCCATCACTGGTTCGCCGGCGCCGATCCGATCAGCGCAACCCTGGCCGCCGCCCTGCGCAACGCGCCGCGGCCGGGGGCGCGGGACACGCTCTGACCCCAGTTGCCAAAGCAAAGCGCCGCGCCGGTTGCCCGGGCGGCGCTGCTGTCATTCTGGCGGGATGGGATCAGCGCAGGGCGCCGACCACATCCTCGATGTCGCCACGGCACAGGCCGATATCGTCGAGTTCGCGGTCGGAGAGCTTCGCAAGCTCGCGGCGGGTGACACGCTTGTCATTCCACGCGGCGACGCGGGCGAAGGTATCGGCGAACGAGAACCCGAGGCTGCGGCCGAACACGCCGTCGGCGACGGGGCGAGCGGAGGTAAAGAAGGCCATCGGAGGCTCCTGTCGTTTCAAAACTGCCAAAGCATTGTGCTTGTGAGCGCTAGATAGCTCTTTGCAGGTGCAGCGAGAAGACGGGGAACGCGCAATCCCGCCATGCAAGCCAAGCATGGCAAGCGGCATGGGGACACGCCCCGTGCGCGACGGATCGAGGGCGAATACGACCAATTTAGGGTCCTTTGCGAAGGATGCAACAAGATTGTGACCCCTGAGGCCGGCGAATCGCCTTTACGCTGGTCAATGTTCACTTTTCGTGCTAGTCAGCGGGGCAAGGCCGGGGCAACCGCGCCAGCAGGAACAGGCAGGGCTTCGCGATGCGTGTGATGGGAATCGACCCCGGTTTGCGCAACCTCGGCTGGGGGGTGATCGAGGTCGAGGGCAGCCGCCTCAGGCATGTCGCCAACGGGGTCCTGCATTCGGACGGCACGGCCGATCTGGCGACCCGGCTGCTGGGGCTTTATCGTCAGCTTACGGCGGTGGTCGCGGCGCAGCGTCCCGATTGCGCCGCGGTCGAACAGACCTTCGTCAACAAGGATGCCGTGGCGACGCTGAAGCTGGGCCATGCAAGGGCGGTGGCCCTGCTGGTGCCGGCACAGGCCGGGCTCACGGTCGGGGAATACGCGCCCAACGCGGTGAAGAAGGCGGTGGTCGGCGTCGGCAAGGCGGCCAAGGTGCAGGTCGACCATATGGTGCGGATGCAATTGCCGGGCGCGGTGATCGACGGCCCCGATGCCGCCGATGCGCTGGCGGTGGCCCTCTGCCACGCCTTCCACATGCAGAGCGCCGGGCGGTTGCAGGCAGCGCTGAGGGCGGCGGAATGATCGGCAAACTCTCGGGTCGGATCGATTACAAGGGCAGTGACCACGTGCTGCTCGATGTGCGGGGCGTGGGCTATATCGTCCATGTTTCGGACCGCACGCGGATGGCACTGCCCGGGCCCGGCGGGATGGCCGCGCTTTATACCGAGTTGCTGGTGCGGGAGGATCTGTTGCAGCTCTTCGGTTTCCAGACCCTGGCCGAGAAGGAATGGCATCGGCTGTTGATGTCGGTGCAGGGGGTGGGCGCCAAGGCGGCGATGGCGATCCTCGGCACGCTGGGGCCCGAGGGCGTGGCGCGGGCGCTGGCCATCGGCGACGCGGGTGCGATCCGCAAGGCGCCGGGCGTCGGGCCGAAGCTTGCCAGCCGCGTGGTGATGGAACTGAAGGACAAGGCGCCCGCCGTCATGGCCATGGGCAGCGCCGCCCCGGACCTGGACGACGACGCGCCGCTGGTCGAGCCGGTGGCGGAGGCGCCCGCCGCCGCAGCCCCGAAACCCGCCAAACCTTCGGCCCGCCGTCAGGCGCAGCAGGCCCAGGCCGACGCGCTCTCGGCGCTGACCAACCTCGGCTATGCGCCCTCCGAAGCCGCGCAGGCCGTGGCCACCGCGGCAGAAGAGGAAAGCGAAACCCCCGCCCTGATCCGCGCCGCCCTGAAACTGCTGGCGCCGAAGTGATCTCGCGTCTTCATTCTGCTGAAAATACGCATGGACGCCGCCTGCCGTTCCGCGCGACATGAGTGATATGAGCAATCCCGATCCCACCCTCCGCCCGGACCGTCAGCCCGAGGATACCGACCGCGCGCTTCGGCCGCAGATGCTGGACGAGTTCATTGGCCAGCACGAGGCGCGGGCCAACCTCAAGGTCTTCATCCAGTCGGCCAGGATGCGCGGCGAGGCGATGGACCATACGCTGTTCTACGGCCCGCCGGGTCTGGGCAAGACGACGCTGGCGCAGATCATGGCGCGGGAGTTGGGCGTGGGCTTCCGCATGACCTCGGGCCCGGTGCTGGCCAAGGCGGGGGATCTGGCGGCGATCCTGACCAATCTCGAGGCCCGCGACGTCCTCTTCATCGACGAGATCCATCGGCTGAACCCGGCGGTGGAGGAGGTTCTCTATCCGGCGATGGAGGATTTCCAGCTGGATCTGGTGATTGGCGAGGGGCCGGCGGCCCGCACCGTGCGGATCGAGTTGCAACCCTTCACGCTGGTCGGTGCCACCACGCGCCTGGGCCTGCTGACCACGCCGCTGAGGGACCGGTTCGGCATCCCGACCCGGCTGCAATTCTACACCGAGGCCGAGCTGTGCGAGATTGTCGCCCGGGGCGCGCGGCTTCTGGGTGTCGGTGCCGATGAGGCGGGCGTGCGCGAGATTGCGCGCCGCGCGCGGGGCACGCCGCGGATCGCCGGGCGGCTGTTGCGCCGGGTGGTCGATTTCGCGCTGGTCGAGGGCGACGGCACGCTGCACAGGTGGTTGGCCGACGATGCCCTGACCCGGCTGGGGGTGGATCATCTGGGCCTGGACGGTGCCGACCGGCGCTATCTGCGGCTTCTGGCGGAGAGCTATGGCGGTGGTCCCGTGGGGGTGGAGACGATTGCCGCAGCGCTGAGCGAGAGCCGCGACGCCATCGAAGAGGTGATCGAGCCGTATCTGCTGCAACAGGGCCTGATCGCGCGGACGCCGCGCGGGCGGATGCTGACGCAGGCCAGTTGGCGGCATCTGGGCCTGACCCCGCCGCGCCCGGCCGGGCAGGCCGAACTCTTCGACCCGGAATGATGGCGGTCACGATTTCGTGAGGCCGCGCCGGCGCCAGGCCCGGGGCCACCGATGCGCGACGTCTCGCAGATCGGTTGACGTCGCGTCGGGTGTCGGGATCGGACCGGTCCGGGCCGCGGGCAGCGCTGAAAGGCCGAACTGCCTGATCCTCAAGGACCTTTCCGGCCCGGGACCGGCGGTATACGGTGGGCGAAAATTCAGGGCTCCGGGGGGCTCATGATTCTCGCAGATGCGCAGATTGCGCCCAGTACCCTGTCGGTAATCGTCGGCTATCTGGCCCAGTATACCCGGGTCTGCGCGATGCTGATCGACAGCGAGGGTCGCATTGTCGCGGTCAACCGCGCCGGCCTCGCGCTGATCGAGCAGGATGCGGCCGATATCTGCGGCAAGGACTGGTTGACGCTCTGCGCGGGCGAGGACCGCACCCGCGCGGCGGCCGCCATGACCGCCTGCTTCGAGGGCCACGCCACCTGTTTCGCCGCCCGCCTGATCGCCACGGGCAGGCAAGGCCCCTGGGAGGTCGAGGTGGTGCCCTGCGACTGGGCTGGCGGCGCTGTCTCGCGCGTTCTGCTGCTGTCGACGCCGGCGCAGGGCCCGTCCGAGGATGCCGAGGCGGCGATGAAGAGCCGCGACACCGCCGCCGCGCTGGCCCAGACGCTGCACACGATTGCCAATCTCTCGACAGCGGCGATTTCGGCCGCGAATATCCTGCGCCGGGGCATCACGGCGGAACGGGCCGAGGCCCTCGCCCAGTCGCTGGAAGAGAGCGGCCAGGCCGCGGCCCGCGCGATGGGTGACCTCAAGGCGCTGATCGAGGCAGAGCCCCCGGCGGCCTGATCAGCCGCCGTCGCGCAGCCGGATCAGGGCCTTGGACAGCGTTTCGGCGGTATAGGGCTTTTGCACCACCGGCGCGGGCGGGAATTGCGCCAGCGCGTCCGACTGGCTGCCGTAGCCGCTGGCCAGCACGAAGGGGATTTCCCGCGCGGCCAGGTATTTGGCGACCGGCAGGCTGGTTTCTGCCCCCAGATTGATGTCCAGGATCGCCAGCGACAGGTTGCTGGCATCGGCCACGCGGAAGGCCTCGGCCACCGATGAAGCGATATGCACCACCTCGGCCCCGAAGTCGCTGAGGATGTCCGAGGCATCCATGGCGATGATCAGATTGTCCTCGACCACCAGCGCGACGCCCGAGAGCGCCAGTTTCCCCGCAGCTTCGGCCGGGGCGCTGCGGGTGTCGGGGGCGGGTCGCACGGCGCATTCCTTCACGTAGCGCTCGGGCAGCAGGAAATCCGCGTGCAGGCCGGTCAGGCGGAAATCGACCTCGGCCGCGCCTTCCAACTCGAAGGGGATCGACTTCTCGATGATCGTCGTGCCGAAGCCGCGCCGGCTGGGGGGCTGCACGGCCGGTCCGCCGCTTTCGGTCCAGGTAATGCGCACGAAGCCGTCGCCAAGGAAACGGGTCTGCACCTCGACCTGGCCGGCGGCGGTGGAGAGGGCGCCGTATTTGACCGAGTTGGTGACCAGTTCGTGAAAGACCAGCGCCATGGTGGCAAAAGCCTCGGGCGAGAGTTCGATCTCGGCGCCGGACAGGATCAGCCGGCGTTCGTCGCCGCCCAGATAGGCGCGCAGCTCGGTCCTGAGCAGTTCGCGGAAGGCGACGGGCTTCCATTCCGTCTCGGTCAGCTGGTCGTGGGCCTGGGCCAGGGCATGGATCCGCCCGTCGATGGCGGCGGTGAATTCCTCGATCGAGCCCGAGGTCTTGCGCGATTGCTTCACCAGCGAGCGGATCAGGCCCAGAATGTTGCGGACCCGGTGGTTCAGCTCCGCAATCAGCAATTCCTGCTGGTCCTGGGCGCGCTTGCGTTCGCTGTTCACCTCGTCGGCCAGTTTCAGCACCACCTCCAGCAGGGTGACGCGGATCGCCTCGGCGGCGCGGAGTGCGGTCGGCGACCATTGCTCGGACCGGCTGCCGATCTCTTCCTTCCAGATCTCGAAACTCTTGCGGGGGGTGAGCCGCGCGCCATAGGTCCCGACCTCGACGGGCTTGTGCGGATTGCCGGCCCAGGCGACCTGCCGCACGGCCTCGGTCCTGAAAAGGACGATATAGTCGCGCGGCTTGCGCGAGATCGGGATGGCCAGAATCCCGGCGCAGCAATCGATCACATGCGCCATCGAGGGCAGGCGGGCGACCAGATGGTCGGTCGCATAGACCCGCGACACCGCCGAGGTGTTGAGGAATCGCGCGATGGTCTGGAAGTCCTGCAGCGTCGGCGTCTTGCCCTGGGTGACGTATTTGCCGTCGGAATAGAGCGCGATGCCGTCGAAGCGGATGACCTTGGCGACCTCGCGCACGATCCCCTGAAAGCCGTGCTCCAGATCCTCGTTCGAGCTGAGCTGCATCATCAGCCGGTCGTGCAGCTTCTGCGCCCGCCCCGCCGTTTCGCTGACGGCCCGGGCCTCGCGTCGCTCCAGTTCATAGGCGTAGAATTGCGCCAGCAGCTCGATGGCGGTGCGGCGTTCGTAATCGACATAGAGCGGTTCGCGGTGATGGCAGGCGAAAAGGCCCCAAAGCTCGCCCCGGATGACGATGGAGACCGACATCGAGGCCCGCACCTTCATGTTGCGCAGGTATTCCAGGTGGATGGGCGAGACAGCCCGGGTCACGGCCAGCGACAGGTCCAGCGGCTGCCCCTCGGGGCTGTATTGCGGCACGATGGGCGAGACGGGATCGTCCACGTCCGAAATCAGCCGCAACAGGCTGCGCTTGTAGAGGTCGCGCGCCTGCCGGGGAATATCGGAGGAGGGGAAATGCATCCCCAGATAGGTCTCGGTATCCTGGCTGTCCTTGGCTTCGGCGATGACGCTGCCGTCGCCCTCGGGGCCGAATTGATAGACCATCACCCGGTCGAATCCGGCGAGGCTGCGCAATTGTTCGGCCGCGGTCTGCGACACGCCGAGGATGTCCTTCTCGACTCCGATACGGCGCATCATCGGGGTGACGATGGCCATTTCGTCATGGTCGGTGCCGCGCGACTTGGCCTCGAATTCGAAGATGAAGCTCAGGTTCGATTGATGCGCGCTGATGTCGAAAAGCCGCCCGTCGCGGAAGACGTCGAACCCGAAGAGCCGCCCCATCGCGTTCTCGTTGCTGGACCCGCCCAGGCGTTCGCGTAGTTTGGCGACGCTGGCGGCGGGCAGGAAATCGCCCAGCGGACAGCCGATCAGCGAGGCGGCCGGGATGCCCAGAACGTGTTCGCAGTTTTCCGAGGCGTGCTGGACGATCCAGTCGGCCGAGACGGCAAGCAGCGCCCCGAAGGATTGCACATTGCCCAGGATGTGGATCGGCTCGCGGTCGCAATTCGTCAGATCGACGGGCGTGTCGGTCGAAATGAAAGGGTCGTTCATGGAATCCGTTCTGCGGCGGGCGTGACAAGGGCAAGGGCTTCGTCGTGGAAGATGCCGAAGACACGGCAGGAATCGGCAACGAGGCGTTCGGCGGCTTCGGTCCCGGGCGCGCAGCGGCCGATACGGCCGACAAAGGCGCCCCAGGCGGCGGTATCGGGCGCCAGTGCCAGCGCCCCCGTGCGCTGCGCGGGGGCCAGCCCCTGTCTGAGCAGCGTCAGCCCCATCTGTGAGCCCAGCATCACATAGGCGGCCGCATCGGCTTCGAGGGGCGCGTCTTGTTGCGGCGGGTTGTCTGCGGGAAAATCGGGGCCCAGCGCCTCGATCATCCGCGCCATGAGCGGCGTGGCCTCGGCCGCGCGCCACTGGCAGGCACGTCCGACGCGCAGCGTGGCGCGATAGAGGAGGCGCGAATAGACCGCGCGCGGGCCGGGTTCGCGCAGGTCGAGCTGCGCGATCTGCGCATCCAGTTGCGTATGGGCCTGGCTGGTTTCGCGACGCAACAGCACCCGCAAGGAAGTCGCCCCGGCGGTCGGGTCGTTAGTCGGTGGGTGCAACGATGGGCCACTCTCTGTCGATCGCCCTCCCCGATGGAGGGCATCTTGCGACAACGCCGCTGGGTTCCGAAGGTTCCCGCACTGCAAAAAGAATCTTCGGGCCGCCACCGATCCGCCCGGCCATCGCGCCGTGGGTCGCAGCCCGGTATCCCCGCTTCAGACCGCTGCCTGTTTGAAGGTCCCGATGGCATGGGCCACCGGGGTTCCGTCCTCGGCCCGGGCGGTTGCCTCGACAAAGACGGTCTTGTGCCCGCCGCCTGTCACGCGCCCCGTGGCGCTGATCCGGCCCTGTGGCGCGGGGGCGAGGAAATTCACCGTGAGGCTGAGGGTCGAGAAGGGCAGGCGCCCCCCATCGCCCCGCAGATGGCTGGCCGTCGCGCCCATGGCCGTATCCAGCAGCGTCGCGATCAGCCCGCCGTGCAGGTTGCCCTGCCGGTTGGTGTGATCCTCGGTCACCGTCATGCTGACCGTCGCCCCCTCAGGGGCGAGGTCGATGGTATAGCCCAACAGACGCGCGGTGCCGGTGACACCATGGGCGCGCGCGTCCATCAGGCAGAGAGCCGCATGAAGCGGGCGAGGTGCCAGTCCTCGTCGCCGAAGCGGTGATCGACGGCGACCAGCCGGCGGGCCACGTCCGAGAGCGCGTATTCCTCGGTCATGGCGATGCCGCCATGCATCTGGATCGCTTCCTCGGCCACCAGGCGGGCGACGCGGCCGATCAGGTTCTTCGCCGCGCTGACATGGCGGTCGCGGGTCGGCGCGGGGGCCGAGAGGTGCCCCGCCAGGTTGATCAGCGCCGAGCGCGCCATCTCGATCTCGATGGCGACATCGGCCATGCGGTGCTGCAGCGCCTGGAACTTGCCGATCGGCACGCCGAATTGCTTGCGGGTACGCAGGTAATCCAGCGTCATCGCCTTCGCCGTCTCCATCGCCCCCAGCGCATCGGCGCAGACGGCGAGCGTTGCGGCGGCGACGCGCGTCTCCAGCGTGGTGGCATCGCCGAGGCGTTCGGCCGGGGCGCGGTCGAAGGTGATCTCGCTGATCGTGCCGCCAATCAGCGCGGGGGTGGTGTGCAGCGCCACGCCCTGTGCCTTGGGATCGACCAGGAAGAGCGCGGTGTTGCCACCGTCGAGCGCCGAGACGACCAGCAGATCGGCGCCCTCGGCATTGGTGGCAAGGCTCTTGCGGCCCGACAGATGCCCGTCATGCGCCGAGGCCGAGACCGGTCCCAGATCGTAGCGCATCCCCGGTTCGGCATGGGCGAGCGCGACCTTCATCTCCCCGCCGATGATCCGTTCCACCAGATCGGTCTGGCCGCAATCGGCCAGCAGACCGCCCGCAAGCCCGGCCTCCAGCACCGGCGCCTCTGACCCGGCGCGGCCGAGTTCCTCGAACACAACGGCGATGTCGAAGCCCTGGCCGCCGAAGCCGCCCTCGTCCTCGGTGAAAAGGGCGCCCAGCACCCCCAGCTCGGCCAGCGCCGCCCAATCCGCCCCGCGCTCCAGCGAGCGGCGCAGGGAATCGGCCAGCATCCGGCGTTCTTCGGTATGGTTGAAATCCATGGTCAGAGCCCCAGAATGGCTTTGGTGATGATGCCGCGCTGCACCTCGTTCGACCCGCCATAGATCGAGATCTTGCGGTTGTTGAGATACACGTTCGACGCCTTGGCCGCGTATTCCGGCCCCGGATGATAGAGGTTGCCCTCCATCTGTTCGGAGACGAAGGGCATGGCCCAGGGACCGACGGCGCGCCGGGCCAGATCGTTGATCTGCTGGCGCATGATCGAACCCTTGATCTTCAGCATCGAGCTTTCGGCGCCGGGCGCCTTGCCGGCATCCGCCCCCGCCACGGTGCGCAGGTTGAAGGTGGCCATGGCCATCAGCTCGATCTCGAACCGGGCGAGGCGCGCGGCGAAGAGCGGATCCTCGATCAGCGGGCGGCCGTGCTGCATCTCGCTGTGCGCGATGCGCTTCAGCGCTTGAAGCCCGGCATTGGTGAAGCCGACCCCGGCGATGCCGGTGCGTTCATGGGTCAGCAGGTATTTGGCATAGGTCCAGCCCTCGTTCTCCTTGCCGACCAGGTTTCCGACCGGGACCTTCACATCGGTGAACCAGACCTCGTTCACCTCATGCTCGCCGTCGATCAGGATGATCGGCCGCACCTCGATGCCGGGCGTGTCCATGTCGATCAGCAGGAAGCTGATCCCCTCCTGAGGCTTGCCCTCGGTCCCGGTGCGGACCAGACAGAAGATCTTGTTGGCGTATTGGCCCAGCGTGGTCCAGGTCTTCTGCCCGTTGACGATATAATGATCGCCCTCGCGCACCGCGCGGGTCTTGAGCGAGGCCAGATCCGAGCCTGCGCCCGGTTCGGAATAGCCCTGGCACCACCAATCCTCGCCGCTGAGGATGCGGGGCAGGTAATACTCCTGCTGTTCCTTCGAGCCGAAGGCCTGCAACACCGGCGCCAGCATCGCCACGCCGAAGGGGACGATGCGTGGCGCATGGGCCAGCGCGCATTCCTCCTCGAAGATGTGTTTCTGCACGGCCGACCATTCCTGACCGCCGAACTTCTTCGGCCAGGGACCGGACAGATAGCCTTGTTCGGCCAGCCGCAGGTGCCACAGGTCGTATTCCGCCTTGCTCAGATGCGTGGCCGAGGCGACCTTTTCGGCGATCTCGGGCGGGAGCTTTGCCTTGAGGAAGGCGCGCACCTCCTCGCGGAAGGTCATTTCCTCGGCGGTATAGTTCAGGTCCATGTCTTCCTCCCTCAGAAGATCTCGAACAGGCCCGCGGCCCCGGCGCCGCCGCCGATGCACATGGTCACGACGCCCCATTTCGCCTTGCGGCGGCGGCCTTCCAGCAGGATATGCCCCGCCATCCGCGCGCCCGACATGCCATAGGGGTGGCCGATGGCGATGGAGCCACCGTTGACGTTGTATTTCTCGGGGTCGATGCCCAGTTCGTCGCGGCAGTAAAGGCACTGGCTGGCGAAAGCCTCGTTCAACTCCCACAGGTCGATGTCGCCGACCAACAGCCCGGCGCGGTCCAGAAGGCGCGGCACGGCATAGATCGGGCCCACGCCCATCTCGTCCGGCTCACAGCCCGCCACGGCGAAGCCGCGGAAGGCGCCGAGGGGTTCGAGGCCCAGTTGCTCGGCCTCCTTGGCCTCCATCAGCACCAGCGAGGCGGCGCCGTCCGAGAGTTGGCTGGCATTCCCGGCGGTAACGAAATTGCCCTCGCCCCGCACCGGTGCCAGCGAGGCCAGACCTTCCAGCGTGGTCGAGGGGCGGTTGCATTCGTCCTGCGTCAGGGTGACGGCCTGTTCGCTGATTTCCTTCGTCACCTTGTCCTGGACGCCCATCCTGACGTCCATCGGCACGATCTCATCGCCGAAGATCCCGTTCGCCTGTGCCGCGGCGATCCGCTGCTGACTGCGCAGCGCGTATTCGTCCTGCGCCTCGCGGCTGACGCCATAGCGCTGGGCGACGATATCGGCGGTGTCGATCATCGGCAGGTAGAGTTCCGGCTTGTGCTCCAGGATCCACGGCTCGGGCGCGTTCCGGGGGCTGGGCTGGTTGAGGCTGATGCTCTCCACACCCCCCACCAGCATGGCACGCGCGCTTTCCTGGGTGATCATATGGGCGCCCATGGCGATGGCCTGCAACCCGCTGGCGCAGAAGCGGTTGACCGTGGTGCCGGCCACGCTGACCGGCAGGCCCGCGCGGATCACCACCTGACGGGCCATGTTGCCGCCGGTCACGTTCTCGGGCAGCGCGCAGCCCCAGATCGAATCCTCGATCAGCGCCGGGTCGATGCCCGCCCGGTCCACGGCATGGCGCGCGGCATGGGCGGCGATGGTCACGCCATGGGTCTTGTTGAAGGCGCCGCGATAGGCCTTGCCGATGGCGGTCCGGGCGGTGGAAACGATGACGGCTTCACGCATGAGTCTTGGTCCTCCCTGGGGAAGGGCGCGCTTCGGACGGCGCGCCCCGTTGGTCAGTTGAGGTCGGCGAAGGTCTTGCCCTCGGCCACCAGTTTCTTCAGCAGCGGCGCGGGTTCGAAGATCGCGTCGCCCTCCTGATAGGCCGCCTCGACGCTGGCCAACACCTTCGCCAGTCCCAGGCTGTCGGCGTAATGCATCGGCCCGCCGCGGAAGCGCGGGAAACCGTAGCCGAAGAGCTTGGTCACATCGACATCGAGCGGCCTGCGCGCGATCCCCTCGCCCACCACCTTGGCGCCTTCGTTGATCATCGCCGCCATGTAGCGTTCGACGATTTCCTCGTCGGTAAAGCTGCGCGGGTTGATCCCTTTGGCGTGGCGTTCCTTGGCGATGATGTCTTCGACCTCGGGGTCGGGGCGGCCCTTGGGGCTGGCTTCGTCGTAGATGTAATGCCCGCGCCCGGTCTTGCGACCCAGGCGGCCCAGTTCATAGAGCACGTCGCCCCATTCGCCCCAGCGTTCGCCCGGCTTGCGGGACGGGGCCAGGCGCTTGCGGGTCAGATAGCCGATGTCGATCCCGGCGAGGTCGGCGACGGCATAGGGACCCATGGCGAAACCGAAATCCTCCAGCGCCTTGTCCACCTGGAAGGGCGAGGCACCTTCCAGCACCATGATGTCGGCTGCCGTGCGATAGGTCTTCAGGATGCGGTTGCCGATGAATCCGTCGCAGACGCCCGCGCGGACCGGCACCTTCTTCAGCGCCTTGGCCAGCGCAAAGCCCGTGGCCACCACCTCTTTCGAGGTCTTGCCGGCGACCACGATCTCCAGCAGCCGCATGACATGCGCCGGGCTGAAGAAATGCAGCCCGATCACATCCTCGGGCCGCTTGGTCATGGAGGCGATCTCGTCCACATCCAGATACGAGGTATTCGTGGCCAGCACCGCGCCCGGTTTGCACACGGCGTCGAGCTTGGTGAAGACATCCTTCTTCACCTCCATCGATTCGAAGACCGCCTCGATCACCAGATCGACATTCGACAGCTTGTTGTAATCGTCGGTGACCAGCAGCTTGTCCGAGAGCAGCATGTCGCGCGCATCCGCGCCCAGCTTGCCGCGCTTCACGCTGTCGGCTAGCGTCCGGGCGATGCCGTTATGCGCCTTCTCGACCGCCTCGGCGTCGCGCTCGATCAGCACCACCGAGAGGCCGTTCAGCAGGCAGGAGACGGCGATGCCGCCGCCCATCGTGCCGCCGCCGATCACACCGATCTGCGCCAGATTGCGCGGCTCCACGCCCTTAAGCTCGGGCAGCGAGGCGACTTTGCGCTCGCTGAAGAAGGCGTGGATCATGGCGGCGCGCTGCGGGGTCTGCATCATGTCCCAGAAAGCGGCGCGTTCCAGCTTCATCCCCTCGGCGAAGGGCAGCTTCGTGCCCTCGACGGCGGTGTCGATGGCGCGCAGGTGGCAGACATGGCCCGGATTGGCCTTCGCCACCTTCTTTTTCAGCGCGGCCAGCGCCTCGGCATCGGTCGGCGGCACTGACATTTCGCTGACGCGGCGCACTGGCAGGCCCTCGGCCAGCACCTTGCGGGCAAAGGTCATCCCCGCCTCGAACGGGTCGGCGGTCGAGAGTTCGTCGACGATCCCCAGCGCCAGGCAATCCTCGGCCTTGACCTGCGCGGCCGAGGTGAAGATTTCGGACGCGGGCACGATCCCGATCAGCCGCGGCAGGCGCTGCGTGCCGCCCGCGCCGGGCAGAAGGCCCAGGTTCACCTCGGGCAGGCCGACACGGGCGCCTTTCAGCATCACCCGGTAATGGCAGCCCAGCGCCACTTCGAACCCGCCCCCCAGCGCCGTGCCGTGGATCACGCAGACCACGGGCTTCTCGCTGGCCTCGATCCGGTTGATCACATCGGGCAGATGCGGCTCGCGCGGGGCCTTGCCGAATTCGGTGATATCGGCGCCGGCGATGAAGGTGCGCCCCTCGGCCACCAGAACCGCCACCTTCTCGGGCGAGGCGGCGAATTGCGCGGCCGCGGCCACCAACCCCTCGCGCACCGCGTGACTGGTGGCGTTCACCGGCGGGTTGTCGATGCGGATCACAGCGATCTCGCCGTGGGATTCATAGCGGACGGGACCTTCCATCACGGGCTCCTCTCAGGTCGAAACGGGAAACGCGCCCCGGGGCGCGGCGAATAGCGAATGGCCGATGCGGCCGCAGGTTCGGACCAGATCCTCGCCGATGGCGCGGCGGGCCCCGGCATCCATCTGCCCGGCCAGCGAGATGCTGGACATACCATAGCGCGCCTCGCCCGCGGCATCCACGATCAGCGCACCGACGACATCGACACCGACATAGAGCTGGCCCAGATCCTCGGCATAGCCCTGGCGACCGGCCTCTTCGATACTGGCGCGATAGGCGGCGAAATCGGGCGGCGGGCTCTCCCAGCGCAGCGCGTCGTAATGGCGGCGGATCTCGGCCTCGGGCAGGCGGCGCTGGGCGGCCAGCACCCGACCGACGCCGCCGGTATAGGCGGGCAGCCGCTTGCCCAGCGGCAGGTCCACGCGGGTCGCCGCGGGCTCGAAGGCGCGTTCGATCAGCACGATCCGGTCATCGCCGGTGATGTGCCACAGGCACATGAGCACGCGGTATTGCCGCGCCAGACGCTCCAGTTCCGGGCGGATCAGGTCGCCGGGGTTGGTGCCCAGCACGCCCACCGCCAACTCGACCAGCCCCAGCCCGGGGCGATAGGATTTGTCCGAGGCGTCGAAGGTGACCAGCCCCTCGGCCGCCAGTGTGCGCAGAAGATTGAAACAGGTCGAGGGGCTGACCCCCGTCGCGCGCGAGATGGCGTTGACCCCGGCGGGCCGTCCCAGCGCCGCCAGATGCCGCAGGATGCGCAGCGCATGGACCAGCGCCCCCACCGGACGCTGCGAGGCGGCCTCGTCGCTCAAGCGGCATTCCCCCCTTGGAATGGCATTCTCTATCTGGAATTTCGTAAACCGCGCTCCCCGTGCTGTCCAGCAGGAAATCCGCTGGACGTAACGTCGCCGGGCCCTAGCTTTGTGCCGGGCCATGCCCGTAACAGGGGCCCGACCCGAGGCCGCCAGAACGGAGGGAACGTGACGGTCGACCAGATCAGCCTTCTGCTGCAACGTGTCGCCGGGGGCGACCGCTCGGCCTTCGAGGCGCTTTATGCCGCCACGGCCGCGAAACTCTCCGGCGTGCTGACCCGTATCCTGGGCAACAAGGCCGAGGTGGATGATGCCATGCAGGAAGTTTTCATAAGGGTCTGGCAAAGATCCGCGCAATTCCGTCCCGAACGGGGGGCGGGGATGAGCTGGCTCATCGCCGTGGCGCGCAATCACGCGCTGGACCGGCTGCGTGCCCGGCCCGAGCGCGCGGGCCTGCGGCAGGAGGTGGCGCGGGACGAGGACGGGCAGGACCCGCTGGACCGCGTCGCCGACAAGGCCGCCGGGGCCGAGGCGGGGCTGATCGCGCAAGGCGAGGCGCGCCGCGTCGTCGATTGCTTCGACGAGCTGGAGAATGACCGCGCCGCGGCCATCAAGGGCGCCTATCTGCAGGGCCTGTCGTACCTCGATCTGGCCGAACGCCACGGCGTGCCGCTGAACACGATGCGGACATGGCTGCGCCGGGGCCTTCTGCGACTGAGGGAGTGCCTGGACAGATGAGCGACACTTTCCAATCCGATGCCTGGCCGCCCGAGGACCGCGACGACCTGTTGGCCGCGGAATATGTGCTCGGCGTGCTGCCTGCCCCCGAACGGCAGGCCGTGGCCAAGCGCGCCGAGCTTGAAGGCGCGCTGCAGGAGCGCATCGCCGCCTGGGAGAACCGGCTGGCGATGCTGAACGCGGCCTACGAGGACGGCCCCGTCTCGCCCGAGGTCTTCCCCCGGGTCGAGGCCGCGCTCTTTGGCGGGGACGAGGCCCCGGCCCCCGCCGGACGCCGCCGCTTCGGCTGGCTGTGGCTGAGCGGCACGTTGGTGGCTGCGGTGCTGGCGCTGGCCGTGGTGATCTGGCCGCAATTCCCGCCGCAACCGGCCGAGCTGGTCGCCCGGCTGGATGGCGGCGCGCTGGTCTTCGAGGCGCGGTTCGACGGCGCCATGCTGGATATCGAGCGCAGCGGCCCGGCGGCGGGTGCTGGGCAGGATTACCAGCTCTGGGCGATCGGCGAGGATGGTGTGCCGCGTTCGCTGGGCCTGCTCAGGGGCGACCGCGAGGCGCTGGCGACCGATGCCCTCGGCCCGGGTGTGACCCTGGCCGTGTCGCTGGAGCCCGAGGGCGGCTCGCCCGGCGATCTGCCGACAGGCCCGGTTCTGGCCGCCGCCCCGCTCACGAGCCTGTGACACAAGAAAATGGCGCGACGGGAAACTGTCGCGCCTTTCCCTCCGTAGCTGGGGCATGGGCGAAGGAAACGCCCCGATCTGGTTCCAAGGGAGAAACCACATGAAAACGCTTTTTGCTGCCGCTGCCATCACCGCCTTCAGCTCGACTTTCGCGCTGGCCAATCCGACCGTCGGCGGCGCGCCGATGATGGAATCGATGAACATCGTCGAGAACGCGGTGAACTCGCCGATCCACACCACGCTGGTTGCCGCGGTGCAGGCCGCGGGCCTGGTCGACACGCTGCAGGGCGAAGGCCCCTTCACCGTGCTGGCGCCGACCGACGAAGCCTTCGCCATGCTGCCCGCGGGCACGGTCGAGGATCTGCTGAAGCCGGAAAACCTGCAGACGCTGCAGACCATCCTGACCTGCCACGTGATCCCGGCCCGCGCGCTCTGGGGTGACATCAACGGCATGATCTCGGCCGATGGCGGCGCCCATACCTTCACCACCGTGGGCGGCTGCGAATTCACCGCGCGCAACGTGGATGGCGTCATCACCATCGAGGACGGCCAGGGCAACATGGCCCGCGTCACCACCGCCGACGTGATCCAGTCGAACGGCGTGATCCATGTGATCGACCACGTGCTGCTGCCGGCGATGTAAGCCACGCCCGAGGTTAGCCCGAGGTTGGGCAGAAGGCCCCGGTCCCCTGTGGATCGGGGCTTTTTCGATGCGCGGTGAACGGGGAATGGTGGGTGATGACGGACTCGAACCGCCGACATTCTCGGTGTAAACGAGACGCTCTACCAACTGAGCTAATCACCCGCGCCGCCCTGATAGCGCAAGCGAGCCCCCGCTCGCAAGGGTGGGTGGCGTTAAGCCTGCGTTAACCATGGGGCGCGACACTTGGCGGATGAAACCGCTGCTCCTCTCCCTGATGCTGGCCGCCTGTGCCTCGCCCGACCGCACCTTCTGGGGGGCCGAGGCCGGGCGCATCACGCTCGACGGGCGGGAGTATGCCGTCTATGTGGACCGCGACCGCGCGCGGCCACGGGTACAGGTGATCCGCCTGGGATATGCGAGACGCGGCCAGCATGAGGCGATCCTGGCCGCCATGCCCCGTGCCGCCGAAGCGGTCAGCGGTTGCGCCTTGGTCGAGGGCAGCGTTCAGGGCGACAGCGGGGTGATGAACGCGCGGCTGGATTGCGGCAGGGTGTGACCCGGCGGACCGGCAAAACACCGCAGCCGCAACTTGAGCAAGATCAAGGACGCAGCCGCCAGCCCCGCTATGGTCAGCCCAAACAGAACGAGAGGGATGACCATGTTTCGCCTGACGAGCCTGCTCTATGCCATCGTCGGAACCACTCTGGCCGGGATCGGCGTGGTGGTGGCGGTGTCGCTGAATCTCTACGACTTCCAGTCGATCATCGTGGCGGCGGTCATCGGGGCGGTGGCTGGCCTGCCGGTCAGCTGGCTGGTGGCACGCAAGCTGCAATCGCTCTGAGCGATCAGTCGAAGAAGACCCTGAGCGTCGCCTCGAAATCGCGGGGCTTCTCGGCGTGCAGCCAATGGCCCGCGCCGGGCAGCTTGGCGAACCGTGCCTGCGGGAACAGCGCGCGGATCGCCGGCCGCGCCTCGGCCGTGACGTAATCCGACAGCGCGCCGGACAGGAACAGCGTGGGCCCGGTGTAGGGCGTCAGCCCGGCGGTATCGGGCCAGCCGGTGATCAGGTCCATCTGCCGTTCCAGCGCGTCGAGGTTGAGCCGCCAGCAGGGGGGCTCGGCCTTCAGGTCCAGCGATTGCAGCAGGAAGGCGCGCACGCCCGGGTCCTTGACCGTCTCGGCCAGCCGCGCATCGGCCTCGCGCCGGCTGTCGAGCCCGCCGAGGTCGAGCCCGCGCATGGCCGCGATCAGGTGGTTCTGGCTGTGGCCATAGGCGACGGGCGCGATATCGGCCACGACCAGCCGGTTGACCAGGGCGGGCCGGGTCAGGGCCAGCCACATCGCCGCCTTGCCGCCCATGGAATGACCCATCACGTCCATGGACTGACCCTCGGCCTCGATCACCGCGGCGAGGTCGGCGGCCAGGGCGGGATAGGTGTGATCCTCATGCCAGAAACTGCCCGCATGGTTGCGCATGTCCACCGCCACCACGGCGCGGCTGTCCGAGATGCGCTTGGCGATGGCCCCCCAGTTGCGGGCCGAGCCGAAGAGCCCGTGGACGATCAGCAGGGGCGGCAGGTCCGAGGGCGTACCATGGCGGAGGGTGGTGAGCAGGGTCATCCCGGTCCTCAGGTTTCAGGGCGCAAGGGGTCTGGGCGCAAAGGTTCTGGGCGCGCGAGGGGCTGGCGTGCCGTGGCTTCCGGCAGGACCGCCAGGGCCACCATGAGCGCGACATAGAGGAACAGAACCCAGGAGCCAAGGGTGGCGAGGCTGACCCATTCATGGGACGCCTGCCCGTCATACAGCCAGGTGCCGGTCACGGTGCCCAGATTCTCGGCCAGCCAGACCCCCAGCGCAGACAGTCCCAGCGACAGCAGCATTGGCATCCACCAGCGCCGGCCCGGACTGGGCGTGAACCAGATCCGGGTCCGCCAGAAGGCCAGCACGATCAGCGCGAACAGGCCGAGCCGCAGGTCGATCCACAGATGCTGGGTGAAGAAATTGGCATAGATCGCCGCGGCGAGGGCAAAGGCGGCGGGCCGCGGCGGATAGGGGGCGAAGGTCATGTCGAAGATGCGGATCATGCGGATCACGCAGACGCCGACCGCCGCATACATGGCGCCGACGAAGAGCGGCACATGGGCCAGGGCGAAGATCCCCTCCTCGGGATAGGACCAGTGACCGCTGGCGGTATTGTACCATTCGATCCCCAGACCCAGCACGGAAAAGGAAACCAGCGCCGCCACCTCCTCGCGCGATTCCAGCCGGTAATGGAGGAACAGCGCCTGCGTCAGAAGCGCGATCAGGAACAGCCCGTCATAGCGCGCGACGGGCCAGTCCGGGGCCCAGAACAGATTCGAGAAGAAGATGGCGACCAGCAGGACGCCGCCGAAAAGCCCGGCCCAAAGATGTTTGAGCACGAACATGGCCGGCTCCTCGATCGGAGCCGGCAGGCGCGCGCGGACGTGATCGCCCAGCGCGCGCTCGAGCCGCCGTGTCGCCCGTCCGCCCAGGGCTCAGAGCCCGGGGTAGAGCGGGAAGCGGTCGCAAAGGGCCTGCACCTTGGCGCGGACCGCGGCCTCGACCTCGGCATTGCCCTCGTCGCCATGGGCGGCAAGCCCGTCCACCACCTCGACGATCCAGTCGGCGATCTGGCGGAACTCGGCCTCGCCGAAGCCGCGGGTGGTGCCGGCGGGGGTGCCCAGCCGGATGCCCGAGGTGACGAAAGGCTTCTCGGGGTCGAACGGAATGCCGTTCTTGTTGCAGGTGATATGCGCGCGACCCAGCGCCGCCTCGGCCGCCTTGCCGGTCACTTTCTTCGGCCGCAGATCGGCCAGCATCAGGTGGTTGTCGGTGCCGCCCGAGACGATGTTGATCCCGCCCTTGAGCAGCTGATCGGCCATCGCCTGCGCGTTCTTCACCACCTGCGCCGCGTAATCCTTGAAGCCGGGCTCCAGCGCCTCGCCGAAGGCGACGGCCTTGGCGGCGATCACATGCATCAGGGGACCGCCCTGCAGGCCCGGGAAAACGGCCGAGTTGATCTTCTTGGCGATATCCGGGTCGTTGCAGAGGATCATGCCGCCCCGCGGCCCACGCAGCGACTTGTGGGTCGTCGTGGTGCAGACATGGGCATGCTCCAGCGGCGAGGGATGGACGCCGCCCGCCACGAGGCCCGCGATATGTGCCATGTCGACATGCAGATAGGCGCCGATTTCGTCGGCGATCTCGCGGAAAGCGGCCCAGTCCCAGGTGCGGCTATAGGCCGTGCCGCCGGCCAGGATCAGCTTCGGCTTGTGCTGGCGTGCCTTGGCCCGAACCTCGTCCATGTCCAGCATCTGATCCTGCTGGCGCACGCCATAGCTGACCACGTTGAACCACTTGCCCGACATGTTGACCGGGCTGCCATGCGTCAGGTGCCCGCCCGAATTGAGGTCGAGCCCCATGAAGGTGTCGCCGGGTTGCAGCAGCGCCAGGAACACCGCCTGGTTCATCTGGCTGCCCGAGTTCGGCTGGACGTTGGCGAAGTTGCAGCCAAAGAGCTTCTTGGCGCGCTCGATGGCCAGTTCCTCGGCGATGTCGACATATTGGCACCCGCCGTAATAGCGCTTGCCCGGATAGCCCTCGGCATATTTGTTGGTCATGACCGAGCCCTGGGCCTGCATCACCGCCTTGGACACGATGTTTTCCGAGGCGATCAGCTCGATCTCGTCGCGCTGACGGCCGAGTTCGAGGCCGATGGCCCGGGCGATCTCGGGGTCGCGGGTGGCGAGGTCTTCGGTGAAGAAGCCGGTCGAGGGGGTCATGCGCATCTCCGGGGCAAGGCAAGGGGCTGTCGTGGCGCTGTTTATCGCAGGGCCGGGGCCCCGGAAAGCGCTGAAAACGCCGCAATGCACGCCGGATGCGAATTGCCCTTTCCGATTGCGGGCCCGCGCCGCATTTGCGAAACCTGAGGGGCCGGGACGAGCGGGAGAGAAACGTGACCACAGGGCAGGGCGGCAGAGGCCCCATCGTCTTTCTGGCCAGCCACGCCGAGGCCGCGCAGCAGGCAAGGGCGGAACTGGTGGCGATGTATGGCGAGGCACCGCTGGCCCAGGCCGGGGTGATCGTGGCGCTGGGCGGCGATGGCTTCATGCTGGAGACGCTGCATGCGACCCAACACCGCGACGTGCCGGTCTATGGCATGAACCGGGGCACGGTCGGCTTCCTGATGAACAATTACGCGATCGAGGATCTGCCCGCCCGGCTGGAGGCGGCGCAGGAGACGGTGCTGAACCCGCTGGCGATGAAGGCCACCGACCGCAAGGGCGTGGTGCACGAGGCGCTGGCGATCAACGAGGTCTCGCTCTTGCGGGCGGGACCGCAGGCGGCGCGGCTTCGGATTTCCGTCGACGGGCTGGTGCGGATGGAGGAACTGGTCTGCGACGGGGCGCTGCTGGCCACGCCCGCCGGGTCCACGGCCTATAATTACTCGGCCCATGGCCCGATCCTGCCGATCGGCGCCGATGTGCTGGCCCTGACCGCCGTCGCCGCCTTCCGCCCCCGCCGCTGGCGCGGCGCGCTTCTGCCCAAGGCGGCCGCGGTGCGCTTCGACGTGCTCGACCCGGGCAAACGGCCGGTGATGGCGGAAGGCGACGGGCAATCGGTGCGGGATGTGGTCTCGGTCGAAGTCCGCTCGGAACCCCGCATCCGCCACCGTCTGCTGTTCGACCCGGGCCACGGGCTGGAAGAGCGCCTGATCCGCGAACAGTTCTTCTGAACGGGGGAGGGGTTTCGCCCTCGTCAGGAGCGGCTTCGCCGCGCCCTCCTCGGGCGACCAGCGGCGCCGCGTGCCGCGGCGCCGAAGAAAGGGGGCCTTCTGCCCCCTCTTGGCTTTCAGCCAATTCACCCCCGAGGATATTTGGGGCGCAAAGAAGGGCCTTTACCCTTCCTTAACCCTGTATCTTCGTTCTGCAAATATCCCGGGGGGTGAGGCGCGCCTGGCGCGCCGAGGGGGCTGGCGCCCCTCCTTTTTCCTTACCGCGTCGGGACCGGAACCTCGCCCCGGTAATCGTAGAACCCGCGCTGGGTCTTGCGGCCCAGCCAGCCGGCCTCGACATATTTCGTCAGCAGCGGGCAGGGGCGGTATTTGGTATCCGCCAGCCCGTCATGCAGCACGTTCATGATGGCGAGGCAGGTGTCCAGCCCGATGAAATCCGCCAGTTCCAGCGGTCCCATCGGATGATTCGCCCCGAGTTTCAGCGATTCGTCGATGGATTTGACCGAGCCCACGCCCTCGTAAAGCGTATAGACCGCCTCGTTGATCATCGGCATCAGGATGCGGTTGACGATGAAGGCCGGGAAATCCTCGGCCGAGGCGGCGGTCTTGCCCAGTTTCTCGACCACCGCGTGCAGCGCCTTGTAGGTCGCGTCGTCGGTGGCGATGCCGCGGATCAGCTCCACTAGCTGCATCACCGGCACCGGGTTCATGAAGTGGAAGCCCATGAAGCGCTCGGGTCGGTCGGTGCGGCTGGCGAGCCGGGTGATCGAGATCGAGGAGGTGTTCGAGGTCAGGATCGTATGCGGCTTCAGATGCGGCAGCAGATCCTCGAAGATCGCCTGCTTGACCATCTCGCGCTCGGTCGCCGCCTCGATCACCAGATCGGTCGGGCCGACATCGGCCAGCCGGGTGGTGGTGCGGATCCGGGCCAGGGCGGCGGCCTTGGCCTCGGCCGCGATCTTGCCGCGCTGCACCTGGCGTTCGAGGTTCTTGTCGATCAGCGCCAGCGCCCGGCTCAGCGCGTCCTCCGAGATGTCGTTGAGCACCACATCGAAGCCGGCCATGGCGAAGACATGGGCGATCCCGTTGCCCATCTGCCCCGCGCCGACGATCCCCACGCTCTGAATGTCCATGACCTGTCCCCGGTTGATTGCGGCGACCTTATGCATCCGGTGCCCGGCGGCGCAAGTCTTACGCGGCGACGAGGCGGGCGGCGGTTAGGGGATTGTAAGCATTCGCGCCTAGGATAGGGGGCGGGCGATGAAAGGGGGGCCGGGGCCATGCAACACCAGCTGCAACCTCTGGGGGGCGGGCGCAGGGGCGTGCCGCCCCTGGGGCAGAGCCCGGCCTGCGCTGGCCTTCGCCACCGGGCGCTGATGCTGATCGGACCGCGGGGGCCCGACCGGATGGCGGGGCCGCTGGGCCTGCGGGTGCTGGACCGGTTGCTGGCGCCCTCCGCGCAGGTGGAGGGGGTGGATCTGCATCTGGCGGATCCGGCGCTGGCCGGACGGGCGCAATGGGCCGTTGCCTTCGCGCTGGTGCTGCCGCCGCTGGGCAATCTGTCGAATGCTTTCTACCGCGTGCATCCGCGCCGCAATGACCGGTTCCTGGCTGCCCGCGCGCCGCTCAAGGCCCTGTTTCCAGAGGTCGATTTCGCGGCCTTCGCCTTTACCGGCCATGCGCTGGGCAGCCTGGCCAGCACCTGCCCGGAGCGTTTCGCGCTGGTGCGCCACGGTCTGGTCGAGGCCTGGGTGCCCCGCATGCGCCTGCTTCTGGCGGTCCTGCCCCCACGGGGCGCGCTGATCGACCTGCCGACGCCCGAGTGGTTGCGGCGTCCGGTGACAATGCGCGAGGGGTTGCGCCAGATCGCCCTTGACCCCGGCGATCGCGCGGAAGGCCTCGCACGGCTGCGCGCGGCATTGTTGCAGGGACCGCTGTAGCGCCGGTCCCGCGGACGCAAACGGCCCGCCATGGGGGCGGGCCGTCTGGTGTTGCTGGCAGGAGAGGCAATACCGCCCCTCCTGCGCGGATCAGAGCTTTTCGGTCAGTTCGGGGACGATAGTGAAGAGGTCGCCGACCAGGCCGTAATCGGCGACCTGGAAGATCGGCGCTTCTTCGTCCTTGTTGATCGCCACGATCACCTTCGAATCCTTCATCCCGGCGAGGTGCTGGATCGCGCCGGAGATGCCGACCGCCACATAGAGCTGCGGCGCCACGACCTTGCCGGTCTGGCCGACCTGCCAGTCGTTCGGCGCAAAGCCGCTGTCCACCGCCGCGCGCGAGGCGCCGACCGCCGCGCCCAGCTTGTCCGCCAGGGCCTCGATGATCTTGAAGTTCTCTTCCGAGCCGACGCCGCGCCCGCCCGAGACCACGATCCCGGCCGAAGTCAGCTCGGGCCGGTCGGACGCTGCCACCTTGTCCTCGACCCAGGACGACAGGCCCGGATCGGCCGCCGCCGCGACGGTCTCGACCGGGGCCGCCGCCTGTTCGCCCGCCGCCTCGAAGCTGGCGGTGCGGATGGTGGCGACTTTCACACTGTCCGAGGATTTCACCGTCTGGATCGCATTGCCGGCATAGATCGGACGCTCGAACGTGTCGGCATCGACGACGCCCGTCACATCCGAGATCACCATCACGTCCAGCAGCGCGGCCACGCGGGGCAGCACGTTCTTGGCGTCGGTCGTCGCCGGGGCCACGATATGCGAATAGCCCGAGGCGAGGCCGGCGATCAGCGCCGCGGTCGGCTCGGCCAGGCGGTGGCCCAGCGTCGCGTCCTCGGCCACCAGAACCTTCGCCACGCCCTTGATCGTCGCGGCTTCCGCCCCCGCCGCCGCGGCCGAGGCCCCGGCGCAGAGCACGGTCACATCGCCCAGTTTCGCCGCGGCCGACACGGCCTTGGCGGTCGCATCGCGCGACAGCGCGCCATCGGTGACTTCACCCAGCAGAAGAACACCCATCAGATCACCCCCGCTTCGTCTTTCAGTTTCGCGATCAGCTCGTCGACCGAGCCCACTTTCACCCCCGCCTTGCGCGCCGCCGGTTCCGAGGTCTTCACGACCGTGAGCCGCGGCGAGACATCGACGCCGTAATCGGCGGCGGTCTTCTCATCGAGGGGTTTCTTCTTGGCTTTCATGATGTTCGGCAGCGAGGCATAGCGCGGCTCGTTCAGCCGCAGGTCCACGGTGACGATGGCGGGCATCGCCACTTCGATGGTCTGCAGGCCGCCGTCCACCTCGCGGGTGATCCGCGCCTTGTCGCCCGCAATCTCCAGCTCCGAGGCGAAGGTGCCCTGCGACCAGCCCAGCAGCGCCGAGAGCATCTGGCCGGTGGCGTTCATGTCGTTGTCGATGGCCTGCTTGCCGGCGAGAACCAGGCCCGGGGCCTCGTCTTTGACCACGGCGGCGAGCAGCTTCGCCACCGCCAGCGGCTCGATATCCGTATGCACGTCATCGGCGGCAACGATCAGGATCGCGCGGTCCGCGCCCATGGCCAGCGCCGTGCGCAGCGTCTCCTGCGCCTGTTTCACGCCGATCGACACCGCCACGACCTCGGTCGCGACGCCTTTTTCCTTCAGCCGGATCGCCTCTTCGACCGCGATCTCGTCGAAGGGGTTCATCGACATCTTCACATTCGCGAGGTCAACACCAGACCCGTCCGCCTTCACGCGAACCTTCACGTTGTAGTCGATAACCCGCTTCACGGGCACCAGGATTTTCATGGGCGTCCTCTCCCTTTCTCGTGGTCCGCCCGGCCGGGTCCGGCGGGCGCATGGCTGCTGCCCCGTTTCCTAGCCTCTCTGCGGCGCGGAAAACAGGGGAAAAACGACCCCCGACCACCGGGGGACGCCGCGTCGGCGCATTGTTAGCGGCATCGTGAGCGGGGCGGTTGAACCGGGGCAAGGCGCTGCGCGACCCATGGCAACGCAAGCCGAAAGGGACTTTCCATGGCGACCCTGACCGAAAGCGACCTCGACCATGCCCTTGCGGCGCTGCATGGCTTCGCGCCCGACCGCATCGGCCCGCTGGCGCTGATCTGCACCTGCGACCAATGCCTGCCGCCTGAGGTTCTGCTGTGTCTTGAGGGACGCCCCCTTGCCGCCATCCCGCCCGAGGCGGTGAGCCACTGGTTCGCGGCGGCGGCCGCGCATCATGCCGACGGGCGGCCCATCGGCCCCCTGCCGACGGGTCACGCCCGGGACCATGCCGCCGAGGGATTTGCCTTGCTGATCAAGGTGCTGGAGGCCCTGGCGGCCGAGATGACCGAGGCCGGTCCCGGTTTGTCCGCGCTGCGCCGCGACTGGTGGTTCGTCGAGCCCGCCGCCTGGACGCAGCGGCTTCTGGCCTGCGGTCTGCCCTTCACCCTGCCCGAACCCGCGCGCCGCGCGCTGGACCGGGCGCTGATGGCGCTGGTGGACGAGGCGCTGGCCAGCGGGTCGGCCCGGCTGCTCGACACGCTCGATTATCTCGGTGCCTTCGGCCGGGGCCTGCCCGCCCTGATGGCCTGGGTCGAAGACCAGCCGCTGCGCGCGCAGCTCTCGTTCTGGGCGCAGGTTCTGGCCGGACGCGCCTGTGCCCCCGATGCCCGCGCCGGCCGCGCCTGGGAGGATTTCCGCACCGCCACGCGGATCATGCCCCGGGCGATGGCCGAGCGGATGAACCTGGCGGTGATGAACCCGCGGCTGGGGGATCTGATGTTCCGCGCGGCGCTGCGGCTCAAGGATCCGCTGGGCCGCGAGATGGCCGAATGCGGCTATGTGTTGTGGGAAAATTCGGTCGCGGCGATGCGTCTGCCCGCGGCGCCCCGCGGTTAGCGGTTCTTGCCGGGCACCCAGAGCACATCGCCCGCGCCGTCGTCATTGGCCGCGCGCGAGGCGACGAAGAACCAGTCCGAGAGCCGGTTGAGGTATTTCACCGCCGCCGGGTTGGTGTCGCCCTCCCGCGCCAGCGCCACGGCCAGCCGTTCCGCCCGGCGGCTTACCGTACGGCAGAGGTGCAGATGCGCGGCCAGCGCCGAGCCGCCGGGCAGCACGAAGCTGCGCAGGGGCGCGAGGGCCGCGTTCATCGCGTCGATCTCGGCTTCCAGCCGGTCCACCTGCGCGTCGATGATCCTGAGCGGCGGGTATTCGGCCGTCGCGTCGCCCGCCAGATCCGGCCGGCACAGGTCGGCACCCAGATCGAACAGGTCGTTCTGGATGCGCATCAGGGCTGCGTCCATCTCGCCCTTGGCATGAAGGCGGGCCATGCCGACGGTGGCGTTCGTCTCATCCACGGTGCCGTAGGCTTCGACCCGCAGGTCATCCTTCGGCACGCGCGACCCGTTGCCCAGCGCGGTGTCGCCCTTGTCGCCGGTGCGGGTGTAGATCTTGTTCAGCACCACCATGGTTCAGCCCCTCGAGCGCAGCCAGGCGTAGGTGACGATCAGCACCACGGCGATGAATTGCGCACCCAGCCGCCAGCGCATGATCTTGTTGGCGTTGCGCTTGTTGAACTCGCCGCCCTTGGCGAAGCTCCCGATACCGAACATGAGGATGGCCAGCACGATCAATGAGGCGATCGCGGCAGTGATGAACAGGGGATCGGTCAGCAGCATGGGGCCCTCCGGGGTCTGGGTGCCGTCTGCCCCCGTTTAGCGCAGCTTGGCGCCGAAGGCAGCAGGCAAAGCGCCGCGCCCTATTGCCGCGCGAGGAAACGCGCGACCCAGGCTTCGGGGAACAGCCGCATGACGACGCCCATGACCCGCGTGGGCACCGTCACCTTGTAGCTGGGGCGGGGCGAGGGATGGTCAAGGGCGGTGATCAGGGCCTTGGCCACCGCCTCGGGTCCTAGTTCCCAGCGGTCCTTGGGGCCGGGCTGGTACAGGCGGCGCAACAGGTCGCCTTCGTATTGCGCGCGGCGGGGGCTGGCACGCCAATCCACCCAGCGCTCGAAATGCGGGATCGAGTTGACGCGGATCTTCGAGGTGACGGGGCCGGGCTGGATCAGCACCACCTTGATCGGCGTATCGGCCATTTCCAGTGCCAGAATGCGCGTCAGCCCCTCCAGCGCGAATTTGCTGGCGCCGTAAGCGCCGCGCCAGCGGTAGGGAACGAAACCCAGCACGCTGGAGCAATTGACGATCCGGCCGTGACCCTGCGCCCGCATCACCGGGATGACCCGGCGCGTGAGTTCATGCCAGCCGAAGACATTGACCTCGAAAATCTCGCGCAGGGCGTCGGTCGGCAGATCCTCGACCGCGCCGGGGCAGGCATGCGCGCCGTTGTTGTAAAGCGCATCCAGCGTGCCGCCGGTTGCCGCCAAAACCTCGGCCAGCCCGGCCTCGATACTGGCGGTATCGGCGTAATCAAGGCGCGGGCTCTCGAACCCCTCGGCCCTGAGGCGGTCGCAATCTTCCTCGGCCCGGCACGAGGCGAAGACCCGCCAGCCGCGCGCGCGCAGGACCTGCGCGCAATGATAGCCGATCCCCGACGAGGCGCCGGTGATCAGGATCGAACGGCTGGTGACGGTCATTTCTTGCGGTCGGCCTTTTCCCACGCTTCCCGCTTGCGATAGAGCGTCGAGGCCGAGACGTCCAGTTCGCGCGCCGCCTTCGGCACCGAATCGCCGTGCCGGGCCAGCGCATCCTCGATGACGATCCGCTCGATCTGGGCCAGGGTGCGGCCGCTCAGGTCCTGCATGGTCACATGCGGCCGTTCCTCCGCCGCGGGGGCCGGGGCGGGGCGGTCGGCCAGCAGGTCGGGCGGCAACATCTCGACCGTGACCTGTGGCCCTTCGTTCAGCACCACGACATTGCGCAGGACGTTGATCAACTGGCGCACGTTGCCGGGCCAGGGCAGGCTGCGGAACAATTCCTTCACCCGGGGCGCGAGCGAGGTAAAGACATGCCCCTCCTCCCGCGCCATCTGTACGATCAACCGCTCGGAAATCTCGATCACATCCTCGCCGCGTTCGCGCAGGGGCGGCAGATGCACCGGCACCACATGCAGCCGGTAATAGAGATCCTCGCGGAAGCGGCCGCGGCGGACCTCTTCCAGCGGGTTGCGGTTGGTGGCGCAGATGATCCGCACGTTGACCTTGCGGGGCTTGGTGGCGCCAACCGGCGTGATGGTCGAGGTTTGCAGGAACCGCAGGAGCTTTGTCTGCAGGTTCAGGTCCATCTCGCAGATTTCGTCCAGGAACAGCGTGCCCCCGTCCGCCGCCGCCGCCGCACCGATCTTGTCGTTGATGGCGCCGGTGAAACTGCCACGCAGATGGCCGAAGACCTCGGATTCCAGCAGATCGACCGGGATCGCCCCGCAGTTCAGCGCGACGAAGGGCCCCGAGGCCCGGGCCGAGGTCTGGTGCACGGCCTCGGCGCACAGCTCCTTGCCGGTTCCGCTTTCGCCGGTGATGAAGACCGTCGCCATGGAACGGGCCACCGAGCGGATCTTGTCATAGACGTCCAGCATGGCCGGGGAATGGCCGATGAAGGGCGCCAGCACCGGCACCGCCGAGACGTCGCGCGGTGCCTGCGGCCGGTGGCGCAGCGCCTTGCGGGCGTTCTCGATGGCGGCCAACAGGCGCTGGTCGTCGAAGGGCTTGACCAGGAATTCATGCGCGCCGGCGCGCATCATCTCGACCGCCTTGTTGATCGAGCCATTGGCGGTGATGACGATGACGCAGGTCTGCGGCGCCTCGCGCAGGATGTCTTCCATGACCTCGAGCCCGGTGCGGTCGGGCAGCATCAGGTCCAGCAGCACGATCTGCGAATTGAGCCGGTGGAAGGCGGCCATGCCCTCGGCGGCGGTGCCGCAGCATTCGACCGCATAGCCCGCGCGCATCAGCGCGGCGCGATAGATCATCTGCAGCGAGGGGGTATCCTCGACCAGGAGGATCGTTTCGGAATCTTGCTTTGAACTCATGGGCGGGGCGTGTCCGCGACGACCTCAGCCAGAGAGACGAGCACGGCCGAGATTTCGGCCTTCAGAGGGGCGGTCACCGCGGCAAGGGCAACGGGCGAGAGCCCCTGCGCCACGGCATCGACGCTGCGCGCCATTTCCGCCAGCCGCCCGGCGCCGACGGTCGCAGCCAGCCCCTTCAGCTCATGTGCGGCACGGCCGACCTCGTGGGGTGTGCCGTGATCAAGGACGGCCCGCAACCGCGCGAAATCCGCCTCAAGCTGCGCGCCGAGGGCGGCACGCAGTGTTTCATCACCCATGGCGAAGAGGGCTTCTAACACGGCCCGGTCAAAGGCCGGTGGCGTGGTGTCTGGCGAGCCCATGGGAAAGCGATCTTCCATAGTCGTTTGTTATTACTCTTTTTACCCACACTAACCTTAGATTGCGGCGGATCGGGGGCACAATCAAGGGATGAAATCCACCAACCGATGCAAGACGCCCCGTCGACGGTGCGGCGGGGCGTCATGAACACGTGAAATTTTGCTTCAGCTTCGGGCATATCCCAATGTTTTCAGGGCTGAGCGTATTTCGTCCAGAATCGCCGGGTCATCGATCGTCGCAGGTGTCTTGAAGGCCTCGCCATCGGCGATCTTTACCATGGTCGCGCGCAGAATCTTGCCCGAGCGGGTCTTGGGCAGGCGGTCCACGACGCAGGCCAGCTTGAAGGCCGCGACCGGGCCGATCTGGTCGCGCACCAACGCCACGCATTCCTTGATCACCTCGGCATGCGGGCGGTTGGTGCCCTTGTTGAGGCACAGGAAGCCCATGGGCAGCTGGCCCTTCAATTCGTCCGCGACCCCGATGACCGCGCATTCGCCGACATCGGGATGCGAGGCGAGGATTTCCTCCATCGCGCCGGTCGACAGGCGATGCCCGGCGACGTTGATCACGTCATCGGTGCGGGCCATGATATAGACATAGCCCTGCTCGTCGATATAACCTGCGTCGCCCGTCTCGTAATATCCCGGGAAGGTGGTGAGATAGGATTTGCGGAACCGCTCTTCGGCGTTCCACAGCGTCGGCAGCGTACCGGGGGGCAGCGGCAATTTGATCGCGATGGCGCCCAGCTGGCCGGGGGGCAGGGGATGCCCGCCCTCGTCCAGCACCTGCACGTCATAGCCCGGCATGGCGACGGTGGGCGAGCCCACCTTGACCGGCAAGAGTTCGATCCCCAGCGGGTTCCCGGCGATGGCCCAGCCGGTTTCGGTCTGCCACCAATGGTCGATGACCGGCACGCCCAGATGCTGCTGCGCCCATTCGATGGTGGCGGGGTCTGCCCGTTCGCCCGCCAGGAACAGCGCCTGCAGGTTCTTCAGGTTGTATTCCTTGATGAAGGCGCCGGTCGGATCCTCGCGCTTGATGGCGCGCAGCGCGGTGGGCGCGGTGAAGAAACTCTTCACCTTGTGGTTCTGGATCACCCGCCAGAAGGTCCCGGCGTCGGGGGTGCCCACGGGCTTCCCCTCGAACACGATGGTCGTGGCGCCAGCGATCAGCGGCCCGTAGCAGATATAGGAATGCCCCACGACCCAGCCCACGTCCGAGGCGGCCCAGAACACATCCCCGGCCTCGATCTTGTAGAGGTTGGTCATGGTCCAGTTCAGCGCCACCAGATGTCCGGCGGTGGGACGGATCACGCCCTTGGGCTGCCCGGTGGTGCCCGAGGTATAGAGGACATAGGCCGGATGATCGCCCGAGACCGGGACGCATTCCGCAGGCTCCACGCCGTATTGGAAGGTGTGCCAGGCGAAATCCCGGTCCTCGATCAGCTTGGCCACTTCCTGCTCGCGCTGGAAAATCACCGTGAAGGCGGGTTTGTGCTGTGCGGCGTCGATGGCGGCGTCGAGGAGGGGCTTGTAATGCACGACCCGTCCCGGTTCCAACCCGCAGGAGGCGGCGATGATCGCCTTCGGCTTGGCATCGTCGATGCGCACGGCCAGTTCATGCGCGGCGAAACCGCCGAACACCACCGAATGCACCGCGCCGAGGCGGGCGCAGGCCAGCATCGCCTCCAGCGCCTCGGGGATCATCGGCATGTAGATGATGACGCGATCGCCCTTTTCCACCCCCTTCGCCCTGAGCGCTCCGGCGAGGCTCGCCACCCGGTCGCGCAATTCGCGGTAGGTGATGCCCTTGGTGGCATGGGTGATCGGGCTGTCGTGGATGATCGCCAGCTGCTCGCCCCGCCCGGCTTCGACATGGCGGTCCACGGCGTTCCAGCAGGTGTTGACCTGCGCGTCCTTGAACCATTCATAGAGGGGGGCCTTCTCGGCGAACAGCGCCCGCGACGGGGCCGACACCCAGTCGATCGCCTGCGCCTGTTCCATCCAGAACCCTTCCGGGTCGGTGATCGAGCGCCGATAGACGTCTGCGTAGCTCATGGAAAATCCCTCCTCATCCTGCGCCTGAATTACGCCCCCCGCCGCGCGTCACGCAACTCTGTTACCGAATGTCAGTCAGGATGCAGGCGCAGAAATTTGCAGAACGGGACCGAATGTCGCAGCAAACCTTTGCAAACCCGGCTGGAAAGCCGGGGCTTTGCGATCGGCGCGCAGAGGTTTGCAAACAGGCCTCGGAAGGTCGCCGCCGTGATTCCATTGGCTCTGCCGGACAGCAAAACGGGCGCGGGAAGACCCCGCGCCCGTTCGGTCATGCCCGGTGCTGCGTCAGAACCGGTAGTTCAGCATGGCGCGGAAAGTGTGGACCGAGGTGTCGAAGCCGACGTCCAGCGTGTCGCCGCCCACCAGCGGGCCGTTGTAGAACGTATAGCGCTGCATGGCGTTGTAGCGGTATTCCAGGCCCAGGCTGAGGTGGTCGTTCAGCATGGTTTCCATGCCGATGCCGACCGCCATGCCGTTGAGGCTGAAGTCGTAGTTCCCGTTTACCACCGGCACGGCATTGACCGTGAGGTTGTAGGCGCCCGAGAAGTTGCCGCGGGTGACGCCCAGCAGGCCATAGACCATGGTGTTCGGCGAGGTCAGATAGCCCAGCCGCCCCGACAGGCTGTACATCGACGACACCCGCAAGTCGTAAGTGCCGGAAATGGTGTTCGGCCCGAAGGCGATGTTCAGCGCGGTGTCGTTGGTGATGCCCGACCCCATCGCGTCGATCTGGGCGCCCAGCACCCAGTTGTTCGACATCTGGTGGTTATAGCCACCCTGCAGCCCGAAGACGACGCCCTGGGCGCCGAGATCGGGCAGGTTGAGGGCGGCCGTCAGCGGAATCCCCGGGTTGTCGTAGGTGCCGCCGATGTCGTAATTGGCCGAGCCGAACCCTAGGCTGCCACCGGCGTAGAAACCGGTCCAGCTGGTGGTGGCCGGCAATTGCGCGATGGTCATCGGCGGTGGCACCGCCGCCGGCCCGGATGCACTGGCCATGGATGCGGTGAAAACCAGCGCGGCAGCGCTTGTCAAAGTCCTTTTCATTCCCTTCCCCCACAGAAAGGTCGGCCAAAGGGCCGAACCGAGATAGCTCGATCTTCAGGGGTGGATCCCCTGTCGAGTGATTCAATTATCTGAATGTGTTGTTGGGGTTGAAATCACAAAGTGACGCAGGGGCAAGGTGAAGGGTCTGTGTGGCCATCATGTCACACAGACCCGGTTCCGCGGGGATTGCCGCCGTCAGCCGTAATGCGAAACGGGCGTTCCCGCGATGGCGGCGACGTTCAGCAGCCCCCGCGCGGTGATCGAGGGGGTGACGATATGCGCCCGGTTGCCCATGCCCATCAGGATCGGCCCGACCTCCAGCCCCTGTGCGCGGGTCTTGAGGATGTTGCGCACGGCGCTGGCCGCGTCGGTATTGGCGAAGACCAGCACGTTTGCCGCCCCCTCCATCCGCGATTGCGGCATGATCCGCTCACGCAGGGCCGGGTCCAGCGCCGAATCGACATGCATCTCGCCCTCGTATTCGAAGTCGAGGCCCATCTGGTCCAGGATCTCCAGCGCGTCGCGCATCCGCCGGCCCGAGGCGGTGTCCATCGTCCCGAATTGCGAATGCGAGCAGAGGGCAACCTTCGGCACCACGCCGAAACGCCGCGCATGGCGGGCCGCGCCGATCACGTTGTCGGCGACCTGCTGCGGCGTGGGTTCGGGGTTCACCTGCGTATCGGCGATGAAGAGCGGCCCGGCCTCGGGCAGGATCATCAGGCTCAGCGCGCCGACCGGGCGCAGCCCGTCCCGCGCCAGCACCTGCCGCACGTAGTTCAGATGCCACGAGAATTGTCCGAAGGCGCCGCAGATCAGGCTGTCGGCCTCGCCCCGGTGCACCATGATCGCGCCGATGGCGGTGGTGTTGGTGCGCAGGATGGCGCGGGCCGTATCCGGGGTGACGCCGCGCCGGGCCATCAGCCCGTGATACGTCTCCCAGTAGTCGCGATAGCGCGGGTCGTTTTCAGGGTTCACCACCTCGAAATCGCGGCCCGGCTTGATCGGCAGGCCGTAGCGCTCCAGCCGCCGTTCGATCACCTCGGGGCGGCCGATCAGGATCGGCACCTCGGTGGTTTCCTGCAACACCGCCTGGGCGGCGCGCAGCACGCGCTCATCCTCGCCCTCGGCAAAGACCAGCCGGCGCGAGGCGGCGCGGGCCGCCTGGAACACCGGCCGCATCATCAGCGCCGAGCGGAACACCGAATGGTCGAGGCTGTTCTTGTAGGCCGCGAGGTCCTCGATGGGTCGCGTGGCGACGCCCGTTTCCATCGCCGCCTTCGCCACCGACGAGGCGACGACGCCGATCAGCCGCGGATCGAAGGGCTTGGGGATCAGATAGTCGCGCCCGAAGGTCAGCGTCTCGCCCTGATAGGCCGCCGCCGTCTCGGCCGAGGTCGTGGCGCGGGCGAGTTTCGCGATCCCCTCGACACAGGCCACTTCCATCTCGTCGTTGATGGTCGTGGCCCCCACATCCAGCGCGCCGCGAAAGATGAAGGGGAAGCAGAGCACGTTGTTGACCTGGTTCGGGAAATCCGACCGTCCGGTGGCCATGATCGCACCCGTGGCCACGGTATGCACCTCATCCGGCATGATTTCGGGGGTGGGGTTGGCCAGCGCGAAGATGATCGGATCGGCGGCCATCTGCGCCACCATCTCGGGCTTCAGGACGCCCGGGCCGCTGAGGCCGAGGAACAGATCCGCGCCCGCGATAACCTCGGCCAGCGTGCGCTTGTCGCTCGGCTGGGCAAAGGCGGCCTTTTCCGGGTTCATGTCCTCGACCCGGCCCTCGTAGACAAGGCCGTGAATGTCGCAAAGCCAGACATTCTCGCGCTTGACGCCCAGTTTCAGCAGCATGTTGAGGCAGGCGATCCCCGCCGCCCCGCCGCCGGTGGACACTACCTTGATATCGGCGAATTCCCGGTTCGTCAGCTTCAGCGCATTGAGCGCGGCGGCGCCGACGACGATGGCAGTGCCATGCTGGTCGTCGTGGAAGACCGGGATCCCCATCCGCTCGCGGCAGATCCGTTCAACGATGAAACAATCCGGCGCCTTGATGTCTTCGAGGTTGATGGCGCCAAAGGTCGGCTCCAGCGCGCAGACGATATCGGCCAGCTTGTAAGGGTCCGGTTCGTTCAGCTCGATATCGAAGCAATCGATATTGGCGAATTTCTTGAAGAGGACGGCCTTGCCCTCCATCACCGGTTTTGACGCCAGCGCACCGATATTGCCCAGTCCCAGCACGGCGGTCCCGTTCGAGACCACGGCCACCAGATTGCCGCGGCTGGTATAGCGGGCGGCGGTCGAGGGATCGGCCTTGATCTCCAGGCAGGCCTCGGCGACGCCTGGCGAATAGGCCAGGCTCAGGTCGCGGCCGTTGGCCAGCGGCTTCGTCGCCCGGATCTCCAGTTTCCCGGGTTTGGGGAATTCGTGGTAAAACAGCGCCGCGGCCCGCAGCGCCTGCCTCGCCTCTTCCTTGTGAGACTCGCTCATCGGCACCTCCTCAAATTTGGTTCAGCCTTAAACCATTCCCGGAAAAACGCCAGTGCCCGCTTGCGGATGGTGGCGTAAACACGCTCTGGACTTCGGACCCGGCCGCGACCAGACTGCCCGCGACAAGGGGGTGAGCCATGACCGAAACCCGGGCCGAGATCCGCCTGCCGACGCAGGAATTGCGCAACGACCTGCCGTTCTATACCCGCGAGCTGGGGTTCCGGCTGGACATGATCTATCCGGCCGACGACCCTTCGGTCGCGGTCCTGTCGGGCCATGGGCTCAGGCTCAGGATCGAGAAGGGCGCGGGTGAGGCCCCTGGCACGCTGCGCCTTCTGACCGACGATCCCGCGCGGCTGGCCGGGCCGCGCGTGCTGACCGCGCCCAATGGCACGCGGGTCGAGATCGACGATCTGAACCCGCCCCTCGTACTGCCCGAGACCGACCATGCCTTCGTCGTCCGCCGCCTGGCCGATCAGGCGCCCTGGGTGGTGGGGCGGGCGGGCATGCAGTACCGCGACCTGGTGCCCTCGCGGCTGGGCGGCGCGATGATCGCCAGCCACATCCGCATCCCCGACGGCGGGCCGGTGCCCGACATGGTGCATTTCCACCGCGTCGGCTTTCAGCTCATTTTCTGCGTCAAGGGCTGGGTCGATGTCCTCTACGAGGATCAGGGCGGCATGCGCCGTCTCAACGCCGGCGATTGCTTCATCCAGCCGCCCGAGATCCGCCATCGGGTCTGCGAGGCTTCGGACGGAATCGAGGTGATCGAGATTGGCGTGCCGGCCGAGCATGTGACCGAGATCGACCACCTGATGACCTTGCCCACGCCGCAGCTTCGCCCTGACCGTGAATGGCAGGGGCAGCGTTTCGTCCATAACATTGGCGCCGAGGGCCGTTATCATCCCTTCCGCCTCCCCGGGTTTCAGGCCCGTGATACCACGATTGACCGGAATACGCGCGGGGTTGCATCGGTGATGGTTGCGCGCCCCGACGGCAGCCCGACCCGCTGGACCCGACACAAGGGTGATATCCTGTTCACCTATGTCATGGCGGGCGGCCTGACGCTGGAGGGCGAGGGCAAGGACCCGTTCCGCCTGGCCGAGGGCGACGCTTTCGTCCTCCCTCCGGGCCTCGCCACCCGCTACGCCGATCCGACGCCGGATCTGGAACTGCTGGAGGTCACGCTGCCCGGGAACCCCGACACCGAAATTCTGCCCGACTGACGCTTTCCCGACTGGCCCACCCCGGCGCCCGCCCTTTCATTCTGCCCCAAATACGCCCTTGCCCGCGTGCCACGGGCGCGGCGGCCGAGGCGCCCCGGACAGGCTTCCTCCTGCCTATCCCCCGTGTCCGGGGCCCCTCGGGCGCCGGCAGGGCTTGCATCGCCCCCGTCGCTGGGCAAAGCTGGATCAAACGGTCAAACTTAGCCGGGACCCTCCTCATGACGCCTTCCCACGACCTGCTCGAAGCCGCTCTCGCCGTTCGTGAGCGGGCCTATGTCCCCTATTCGCGCTTCAAGGTTGGCGCGGCGATCCGGGCCGGGTCGGGCGTGATCTACCGGGGCTGCAACGTCGAGAATGTGGCCTATCCCGAGGGCACCTGTGCCGAGGCCGGGGCCATTGCCGCCATGGTCGCAGGCGGCGACACCCGCATCGCCGAGATCGTCGTCGTGGCCGATTCCGAGACGCCCACCACGCCCTGCGGCGGCTGCCGCCAGAAGATCCGCGAATTCGCCGGGCCCGAGGCGCGGATCACCATGGCCACGCTCGACGGGGCGGCGATGACCATGACCATGACCGAACTCCTGCCGGGCGCCTTCGGCCCCGAGCATATGGACCGGGCGTGATGGACGCGCGCGCGGTCATCGAATCGGTACGCGACGGACGCGCGTCGGCCGAGGAGATGGCCTGGTTCGCGCGTGGGCTGGCCAGCGGCAAGGTCACCGATGCGCAGGCCGGGGCCTTTGCCATGGCGGTGCTGCTCAAGGGTCTGCCCGAGGAGTGCCGCGTTGCCCTGACAAGCGCCATGCGCGATTCGGGCGATGTGCTGACTTGGGATCTGCCGGGCCCGGTGGTCGACAAGCATTCGACCGGCGGGGTGGGGGATTCGATCAGCCTGCTTCTGGCGCCGGCGCTCGCCTGTTGCGGGGCCTATGTGCCGATGGTCTCGGGGCGGGGCTTGGGCCATACCGGCGGCACGCTCGACAAGCTGGAGGCGATCCCGGGCTATAACGTCGATGTCTCGGAACCCCGGCTGCGCGCCCTGATGCGCGAGACGCGCTGCGCCATCGTTTCAGCCTCCAGCCGCATCGCCCCGGCCGACAAACGCCTTTATGCCATCCGCGACGTGACCGGCACGGTGGAAAGCCTCGACCTGATCACCGCCTCGATCCTGTCCAAGAAGCTGGCAGCGGGGTTGCAGGTGCTGGTCCTCGACGTGAAACAGGGTTCGGGCGCCTTCCTGCCCGGCGTCGATCAGGCCCGGGCGCTGGCCCGTTCGCTGGTCGATACGGCGAACGGGGCCGGGTGCCGGACCTCGGCGCTCATCACTGACATGGACCGCCCGCTGGCCCTGACCGCGGGCAACGCGCTGGAGGTGGCCGAGGTGATGGACACCCTGACCCTGCGCGCCCCGACGCCCCGGCTGCTGGACCTGACCTGCGCGCTGTCGGGTGAGATCCTGTTCCTGGCCAAGCTCGCCCCCAGCGCCGAGGCGGGCGCGGCCAGGATCCGCGCCGCCATCGAGGACGGGCGCGCCGCCGAGCGTTTCGGCCAGATGGTCGCGGCACAAGGCGGTCCCGCCGATTTCGTCGAGCGCTACGCGGGCCTCCTGCCCGAGGCGCCGGTGATCCGCGAGGTTCCGGCGCCCGGCCCCGGCATCGTCGCCGCCATCGACACCCGCGCCGTGGGGACGGCGGTAGTGCATCTGGGCGGCGGGCGGCTGGCGGGCGGGGATGCGGTCGATCCGCGCGTCGGCTTCTCGGCGCTGGCCGAGCCCGGCGCCTCGGTCGGACCGGGCGCGCCGCTGGCGATGGTCCATGCCGCCAGCGAAGATGCGGCCGAGGCCGCCATCGCCGTGCTGCAACAAGCCTATCGTCTGGGCGAGGCGCCGGCTCCGGTGGCGCTGGTGCAGGAGCGGGTGGCATGACGCGCGCTTTCCTCGTGGTCCTCGATTCGGTCGGCTGTGGCGGGGCGCCCGATGCCGACCGCTTCTTCAACAACGGCCATCCCGATACCGGTGCCAACACGCTGGGCCATATCGCCGAAGCCTGCGCCGCAGGCCGGGCCGAGGAGGGGCGCAGCGGCCCCCTGCGCCTGCCGGTGCTGGACGGGCTGGGCCTGGGCCGGGCGATTGCCGCGGCCTCGGGCCTGCGGGCGCCGGGGCTGGGGGCCGAGCCGCAGGGGCGCTGGGGCGCCGCGACCGAGGTGTCGAAGGGCAAGGACACGCCGTCCGGGCATTGGGAGCTGGCCGGCGTGCCGGTGCCCTGGGACTGGACCTATTTCCCCAAGACCGAGCCCGCCTTCGACGACGCACTGGTGGCCGAGGTCTGTCGGCTGGCCGGGACCGAGGGGATCTTGGGCAATTGCCATGCCGCGGGGCTGGCCATCATGGAGGCCGAGGGGGCCGAGCATCTCAGGACCGGCTGGCCGATCTGCTATACTTCGGCCGACAGCGTGTTTCAGATCGCCGCGCATGAGGAAGCCTTCGGGTTGGATCGCCTGATCCGTCTCTGCCAGGACCTCGCGCCCCTGCTGCACGCGCGCCGCGTTGGCCGGGTCATCGCCCGGCCCTTCGTCGGCGAGCCGGGCGCGTTCAAACGCACCGGCAACCGCCGCGATTTCGCCATCGAGCCGCCCGCGCCGACGCTGATGGACTGGGCGCAGGCCGACGGGCGCGTGGTTCATGCCGTGGGCAAGATCGGCGATATCTTCAGCCATCGCGGCGTCACCCATCTGCACAAGGGCAAGAGCGACGCCGATCTGGTGGCGCATATGCTGCGGCTGGCGGTTGAGGCGGAGGAGGGGTCGCTCACCTTCGTCAATCTCGTGGAATTCGACAGCCTCTATGGCCATCCCCGCGACGTCTCGGGCTATGCCCGCGCGTTGGAGAGCTTCGACGCCAGCGCAGCCGAGTTTCTGGCCCGGCTGCGCCCCGGCGACATCGCGCTGTTCACCGCCGATCATGGCAACGACCCGACCTGGACCGGCACCGACCACACGCGCGAACGCGTGCCGGTGCTGGTCCATGGCGCGGGAGCGGGCGAGATCGGGCTTTGCGCCTTCGTTGACGTCGCGGCCTCGGTTGCCACCCATCTCGGGCTCAGCCAGACGGGCCCCGGCCAATCTTTCCTGTGAGGTTCCCGTGAGCGAGAAGATCGACCCCGCCCTGCCGAAAGTCGAACTGCACCTGCATTTCGAGGGCGCCGCCCCACCCGCGTTCATCCGGGGGCTGGCGAAGGAGAAGAACCTCGACATCTCGAGGATCTTCACCGAGGACGGCGGGTATGATTACCGCGATTTCTGGCATTTCCTGGAGGTGTACGAGGCCGCGACCTCGACCCTGCAGACGCCCGAGGATTTCCACCGCCTGTGCCTTGCGGTGCTGGAGGACCGGGCGCGCGACGGCGTGGTCTATGCCGAGACCTTCCTGTCACCCGATTTCTGCGGTGGCGGGGATGTGAGCGCCTGGCGCGAATACTTGCACGCGATCGAGGAAGCGGCGGCGATCGGCCAGCGTGACTTCGGCGTCACGCTGAAAGGGATCGTCACCGCCATCCGCCATTTCGGACCCGAGAAATCGCGCGCCACGGCGCTTTGCGCGGCCGAAACGAAGGGCGATTTCCTGACGGGCTTCGGTCTTGCCGGGGACGAGAAGCTGCACCATCCGAGGGATTTCACCTGGGCCTTCGATTGCGCGCGGGAAGCTGGGCTGAGGCTTACCGCGCATGCGGGCGAATGGGGCGGGGCGCAATCGGTCAGGGACGCGCTCGACCACCTGAAGCCCGAACGCATCGGCCACGGCGTGCAGGCCATCGACGACCTGGTGCTGGTCGACCGGCTGGCCGAGGACCGCGTGGTGCTGGAGGTCTGCCCGGGATCGAACGTGTTCCTCGGCGTCTATCCCAGTTTTCCGGCGCATCCCGTCGACAAGCTGCGCGAGCGCGAGGTGATCGTCACGCTGTCGACCGACGATCCGCCCTTCTTCCGCACCACGCTGGTCAAGGAATACGAGGCGCTTGCCCGGGCGTTCAACTGGACAGAGGCGGATTTCCGGGCCATCAACGCCGATGCCGCCCGCGCCGCTTTCTGCGATGCGGCGACCAAGGACCGCATTCTCCAGATCATCGAGGGCCGCGCATGACCGAAATGTTGACCGTCGTCACCCATCCGCTGGTGCAGCACAAGCTCAGCATCATGCGCGACAAGGATACCTCCACCTCCAAGTTCCGCCAGTTGCTGCGCGAAATCTCGATGCTGCTGGCCTATGAGGTGACGCGCGACCTGCCGATGACCACGGTCAAGATCGACACACCGCTCTGCCCGATGGACGCGCCGATGCTGGAGGGGCGCAAGCTGGCCCTGGTGTCGATCCTGCGCGCGGGCAACGGACTTCTGGACGGGATCCTCGAACTGATCCCGGCGGCGCGGGTCGGCTTCGTCGGCCTCTACCGCGACCCCGAGACGCTGCAACCCGTCGAATATTACTGCAAGCTGCCGCCGGATCTGGACCAGCGCTGGACCATCGTCGTGGACCCGATGCTGGCCACCGGCAATTCCTCGGCCGCCGCCGTGGATCTGCTGAAGAAGGCGGGGGCGAAGAACATCCTCTTCATGTGCCTGCTGGCCGCGCCCGAAGGCGTCAAGCGGATGCACGAGGCGCATCCCGATGTGCGCATCGTCACCGCGGCGCTGGACAGCCATCTGAACGATCACGGCTATATCGTCCCCGGACTAGGGGATGCGGGCGACCGGATGTTCGGGACTAAATAAGGGGCGTTTACCCTTTACTCTGCCGAATCGGCGTAGCATCCTTCCGGCGGGCAACAGGGGGTTCGCCATGGATATCAGGATGCTTTCGGCCGTGGCGCTGGCCGCCCTGGTCTGCGGTTCCGCCGCCGGGGCGCAGAGCGCACGCATTCCGGCCGAGGTTCCGCCCTCTGGCTATGCCGAGTCGCAATATGTCGATTCCAACGGCTGCGTCTTCGTGCGCGCCGGGTTCAACGGTACGGTGACCTGGGTGCCGCGCTACGGCAACGACCGCCAACCGATGTGCGGCTTCATGCCCACGAACGGCGCGGGCGCCACGCAAGTGGCCGAAACCGCGGTGCAGGCCCCCGCCGCCCCGCCGCCGGTGACCGTGGCCGCCCCGGCGGGGCAGCAGCGCAGCGGCATCCGTGTCCGCACCTCGGGCGGGGTCGAGGCCGAGGTTCTGGCGCCCCCCCAGACCCGCAGCCGCGCGCCCGCCACCGCCTATGCCGCGCCCCGGGCGCCGGTCCTGTCCGAACCCGCCGCGCCGCAGGTCACCCTGTCCGACAGCCAGGGCCAGACGGCCGGACGCCGCGGCGACGGGCTGGGCCGGGCCTTCTGCGGCCTCAACCCCTGTATCACCGCGGGCATGCCGGGCTTCATGCACGGTGCCAACGCGACCGAACCCCGGGCGCGGAGCCCGCAGCCGACCGTCTCGACCATGGGCAGCACCGCTGCGATCGACAGCCGCCCGCAGAACGGCGGCGGGCTGCATACTGGCGGCGGGCGGATGACCAACGGGCAATATGTGCAGGTGGGCGTCTATGGCTCGGCCTCGAACGCCAGCGCGGCGGCGGCCAATCTGCAGGCCAACGGCATGCCGGTGGCGATGGCGCGCGCGGTGGCGGGCGGCAGCGAATACCGCGTGATCCTGGCCGGGCCCTTCGCCGATGCCGGTCAGGTCAGCGCCGCCCTGCGCCATGCCCGCGCTCTGGGCTATACCGACGCCTTCATCCGCTGACCGCCCCGGCCTTCCGCTGCCATTCGGGGAGCGGAAAGAGCCGGTCATAGGCCCAGTTGAAGCCGAAGGCATAGACCAGGTAGAAGGCCGCGAAGGACAGGTCCATGACCAGCGCCTGCCAGAGCGTCACGCCCAGATACCAGGCGATGAAGGGCAGCAGGACCAGCAGCAGCCCGCCCTCGAACAGCACGGCGTGCAGGATCCTGAGCGGCAGGGTCTTCAGGGTGGTGCCCCGCGCCCGGCTGAGCGCCAGATCGAAGAGCCAGTTGTAGAGCAGGTTCCACAGCGTCGCCGACGTGGCGCTGACCACGCCCACGACGCCGATATCGTGCATCGGCATGCCGAAGGCGGCAGCTCCCAGCGGCACGACGAGCAAGAGCGCGATCAGCTCGAAACTGACGGCGTGGCGGAAACGATCGAGGGGGGAACGCATGGCAACCTCCGATGCGGCTGCCGGGTCGTCCCGGCGAGTTACCCGTCATGGGGGAGGTCGTCCTCGCCCCCGCAAGATAGACGGGGCGCAGGGCGGTTCAAGGCCTGATCGCGGTCAATGGGCGCAGATCGCCTGAACCGTCAGCCATTCGCCGTCGCTCAGAAGGCGCTCGGCGGCACGGGGCTGGGCGGGCCGGTCGGCCAGCGCCTGGGTCAGCGCCTGGCGCCCTTCGGGCAGGGACATCGCATAGGGCAGGGGCGAGACGCCGATCCGCTCCAGCGCCTCGCCCAGCGCCGCGGCGCCGGGCAGGGCGGGAGGGCGCTGCAGACGCTGCCGCGCATAGCCGCGCAGCGAATCCTCGGGCAGGGTGCCGGTGGTCAGCAGGGTCAGCGTCGCCCGGGTGCCCGCGGCCGAGAGCAGGTCCAGCAGCGGATCGGTCGCGGCGCGCGCCTGGGCCTCGGCCAGCAGGTAGCCCGCCAGCGCCTCGGGACTGTCCAGGCGCGAGACCAGCGCATCGCCCAGGACGATCAGTTGCCCCGGCAGATGCGCCGCCTCCAGCCCCGGGATCCCGGTCATCACCACCACGCGCCAGTCGCTGCCCAACACCCGGTTGCGCAGCGTGGCCAGCGATTGCCGCCCGTCGGGATCGGCGCAGATCCGTTCGCTGGCGGCGCTTTCGAAGATCATGTCCAGCGCCTCGCGCCCGATCTGCACGCGCGCCGCCTCCGGCACGATGGCGGCGGTTCGGGCAACCAGCACGCCGGGCAGCCACAGGAACCCCGCCACGACCAGCGCCAGCACGCCCGCGCCCAGACCCAGCCGCAGCCAGCGCAGGGGCGGCTTGGGGCTCAGCGCGGCGCGGATCGTTTCCAGCGCCTCGATCAGCAGGGCGTCGTCCAGTTCCAGCGTCTCGCTGTCGCCGTCGCTGAGGGGGGTATAGACCGCGGGCCGCGTGCCCTTGTTCATCCGCACCACGGCGGGCAGCGACCAATGGCTGAGCGCCTGGCCGGATTTGGTATCGGCGATGATCAGGCTGGAATCGCCCAAAGACACCACGACATCGCGCCGCTGTTCGTCGGGGCCTGCCCGCCAGACGCCCGAGCCTTCCAGCCGCGCGTATTTTTCAAGCGCCGTCATGCCTCAACTGCCGCCCGGTTTTTGTTCTTTGGCCTGGGCGCCCATGCTACCCGAGGAGGCCCCGCCGCGCCAGTGCCGGGCGCTCATTCGGCGCCCGGCCTGCCCGGTTCAGAGGGTTTTGGCCAATGCGCGCAGCTCGAACTTCTGGATCTTGCCGGTCGAGGTCTTGGGAAGCTCGTGGAAGATCACGCGCTTGGGCGTCTTGAACCCGGCCAGACGCTCGCGGCAAAAGGCGATCAGCTCGGCCTCGGTCGCGGCCATCCCCTCCTTCAACTCGACGAAGGCACAAGGCACCTCGCCCCATTTGTCGTCGGGTTTCGCCACCACGGCGCAGAGCGAGACGGCGGGATGATGGGCCAGCGCGCCCTCCACCTCGACCGAACTGACGTTTTCCCCGCCCGAGATGATGATGTCCTTCGAGCGGTCGGCGATCTTGATATAGCCGTCCTCGTGCATGAAGGCGATGTCGCCCGAGTGGAAATAGCCGCCGCGGAAGGCCTCAGCCGTGGCCTCGGGGTTGCGGAAATAGCCCTTCATCACGCCATTGCCGCGGTGCATGATCTCGCCCAGCGCGGCGCCGTCGCGGGCGACCGGCTGCATCTGGGCGTCCAGCACGGTGATCTCTTCCATGAAGGGCATTTTCACCCCGGTCCGGGCCTTCACGGCCGCGCGCTGGTCGGCGGGCAGCGCCTCGAACCCCTCATGCCAGGTGCATTCGGTGGCGGGGCCATAGGTCTCGGTCAATCCGTAGACCTGGGTCACGTTGAAGCCCAGGGGCTCGATGGCGGCCAGAGTCGCGGCGGGGGGCGGGGCGCCGGCGGTGAAGACCTCGACCACATGGTCGAAGGGCAGGCGGTCTTCGGGCTTGGCGGCGATGATGGTGTTGAGCACGATGGGCGCGCCGCCGAAATGCGTGGCGCCCTCGACGGCGATGGCCTGATAGACCCCTTTCGCGGTGATGTCCCTCAGGCAGATGATCGCGCCCCCCAGCGCCGGGATCATCCAGGGATGGCACCAGGCGTTGCAATGGAACATCGGCACGATGGTCAGATAGCGCGGGTAAAGCGTCATCCGCCAGCTGATCGGCTGGCTCAGCGTCGCCAGATAGGCGCCGCGGTGGTGATAGACCACGCCCTTCGGCCGCCCGGTGGTGCCGCTGGTATAGTTCAGCGCCAGCGATTCCCATTCATCCTCGGGCATGATCCAGGCGAAATCCGCATCGCCCGAGGCGACCAGATCCTCATAGACCATATGCCGCCCGGTCGGCGCGACGCCCGCCTGCGCATCCGGCACCTCGACGATCTTCGGCCCGCCGCCGATGATCATGCAGGCCCGTTCCGCCAGTTCCACCAGCGAGCTGTCGACCAGCGCCACCTTGGCTCCGCCGTGTTCGAAGATATAGGCGACCGTATCCAGATCCAGCCTTGTGTTGATCGCGTTCAGCACCGCCCCCGCCGCCGGGACCGCGAAATGCGCCTCGGCATGGCTGGGCACGTTGGGCAACAGCGTCGCCACCACATTGCCCGGCTTCACCCCCAGCTTCGCCAGCGCCGAGGCCAGTTTCGTGACCCTTGCGTGGTATTCAGCATAGGTCCAGCGCTGGTTGCCATAGACCAGCGCCTCGCGCGTGGCGAAGAGATCCGCGGCGCGCGCCAGATGCGAGAGGGGCGTGAGCGGGACGTAATTCGCCCGGCATTTCCCCAGCCCCGATTCGTCTGCCAGCCATCCCATGGAGTTCCCCCTTGCCAAGGTGTTGCGCTTCTGCTTCGCCATTGTGGCGGCAGTTCGCGCCGTCGGAAAGGGGCCTCGGCATGTCTGCCATCACGCTCAATCGCACGCGCGCGGCCCTGCTGGCGGTGCTGGGCTATGCCGCGCTGATCGGCTTCACCGACAATTTCGTGCGCCTGGTGGCCGAGGAGGTCGGGCTTTGGCAATTCCATGCCCTGCGCACCGGCATGGCCGTGGTGCTGTTCGCGCTGGGCGCGCGGGTCTTCGGGCTGGCTCTGGCGCCGAAGCGCTGGGCGCCGATGATCGCCCGTTCGGCCATCCACGCGGCCTCGATGCTGGTGTATTTCGGTTGCCTCGCCTTCCTGACCGTGGCCCAGACCGCAGCCGGGCTTTTCACCGCGCCGATCTTCGTGCTGCTCTTTTCGCGCTTCCTGTTCGGCCATGCGCTGGGTCCGGTCCGCATCGCCGCCGTGGCGCTGGGCTTTGTCGGCGTGGTGCTGGTGCTGCAACCGGGCTCGCAATCGCCCCTGGGCTGGGCCAGCCTGTTCCCCGTCGCCGCGGGGGCGCTTTATGCGCTGGGCAACCTGGCCACCCGCGAATGGTGCGAGGGCGAGAGCGCGGCCTCGCTGACGCTGGGGTTCTTTGTCGCGCTGGGGTTGGCGGGGCTGGCGGGCATGGGAGCCCTGGCGCTGTGGCAGCCAGAGGTTCCCGCGGGCGCCGCCGGGTTCATCCTCAGGGGTTGGGTCACGCCCTCGGGCACGGTGCTGTTCTGGACCTTCGTGCAGGCGCTGGGCTCGACGCTGGCGGTCAGCCTGATGGTGCGGGCCTATCAGCTGGCCGATGCCAGCCGTGTGTCGGTCTTCGAATACGTGATCCTGCCGATTTCCGCCTTGTGGAGCTGGATCCTCTGGGGCCAGACCATCGCCGCGCTGGCGGTGCTGGGCATGGGGCTGATCATCGCCGCGGGGGCGATGATCGCGCTGCGCAACCGCTGATCCTCGCCCTGCAATTGTGGCGGGGATGGCGGGCGGTGCATTGCAATTACCTCAATTTTTCCCTTTTTGGTCCCCGTCTTCGCCACGGGCGGCCCGCCATATGGTCCCATCGAAACGCAAAATGCGTCCGATGGAGGGACCGACAATGTTGCATTCTCTGATTGGTGGTTCGGTTGGTGCCGGGAAGTATGTCCCGTTTTCGTTCGCGGATCGCGGCAATCTGTGGCCGTCGACGCCGGTTGACGGGTTCGTCCCGGCACAGGCCCAGCATGATGCCGCGGGTATCGCCCAGGGGCTGATCGCGGGCACGCTGGTGGCCACCGAAACCGGCTGGCAGCCGGTCGATGATCTGCAGCCCGGCGACCGCATCGTGACCTTCGATCACGGCATGCGACCGCTGCGGGCCGTGCGGATCAGCACGCTCTATACCGCCGCCGAGGCCGCGCCGCAGCGCCTCTGGCCGCTGTCGATCCCGGCCGGGGTCCTGGGCAACCGCTCGGCGCTGAAGGTGCTGCCCGACCAGCCGGTGCTGATCGAATCGGACGCGGCCGAGGTCCTCTACGGCGATGCTTTCCTCATGCTGCCGGTCGGCGTGCTGGATGGCTATCGCGGCATCACCCGGGTCCCCCCGGCGCGCGAAATGAGCGTGGTGGCGCTGGAATTCGACAATGACGAGGTGGTCTATGTGAACGGCACGCTGCTGGCACAATGCCCCGCGCCCGAGGTGGCGACGACCGAGGGCCAGATCGAGCGCCTGCGCGGCGCCGCGCCGCTGCGCTATCAGCGGCTGACCGAACAGCAGGGCCGCCGCTTGGTCGAGGCCATGCAACTGGGCGCCTGACGGCCGTCCGACGTTTCCTCCCTCCATGAAACGCCAAACGCGCGGCATCGCAGGATGCCGCGCGTTTTTCGTAGGGTGGGATTTCATCCCACCCCTTAACCGGCCTTACGCCGCGACCGTGACCGCCTTCGGCCCGTAGAAGGTCTCGCCCGTTTCGGCCATCTTGCGCAGCAGCGCTGGGGCCTTGAACCGTGCGCCGAACTTTGCTTCCAGCCCGTCGCAGATCGCCACGGCCTTCTTCGCGCCGATGATGTCGAGCCAGCCGAAGGGGCCGCCCGACCAAGGCGCGAAGCCCCAGCCGAGGATGGCACCCACGTCGCCCTCGCGGATGTCTTCCAGCACGCCCTCTTCCAGCGCGCGGACCGCTTCCAGGACCTGCGCCATCATCAGCCGGTTCTGGACTTCCTCCAGTTCCGCGCCTTCCAGCGCCGGGTATTTGTCGTTGAAGCCCTGCCAATAGCCCTGACGCTTGCCGGTCTCGTCATAGTTGAAGAACCCGGCCTTCGACTTGCGGCCCAGACGGCCCTCGTCGACCATCCAGAACACAACCTCGTCCACGGCGTCATCGGGATAATCGTTGCCCATCGCCGCCTTGGTCGCCTTGGCGATCTTGGCGCCCAGATCGAGCGAGGTCTCGTCAACCAGCGTGATCGGCCCCACCGGGAAGCCCAAGAGTTGCGCCGCGCGGTCCACCATGGGCAGCGGCACGCCTTCGGACGCCAGCCGCATCCCTTCGTTGATATAGGGGATGATGCAGCGGTTGGCGTAGAAGAAGCGCGCGTCGTTCACCACGATCGGCGTCTTGCGGATCTGGCGGACATAATCCAGCGCCTTCGCCACGGCGCGCGGGCCGGTCTTGGCGCCCTTGATGATCTCCACCAGCAGCATCTTGTCGACGGGGCTGAAGAAGTGGATGCCGATGAATTGCTCGGGCCGCTTCGAGGCTGCCGCCAGGCTGGTGATCGGCAGCGTCGAGGTGTTCGAGGCATAGATCGCCGTTTCCGGGATCACGGCTTCGGCCTTGGCGGTGACTTCGGCCTTGACCTTCGGGTCTTCGAAAACCGCCTCGACGATCAGGTCGCAGCCCTCAAGATCCGCGTAATCGGTCGTGGTCTTGATCTGGCCCAGCACCTTGGCCTTCTTCTCCTCGGTGACCTTGCCGCGCTTCATCCCCTTGTCGAGGATGCCGGTGGAATAGGCCTTGCCCTTCTCCGCTGCCTCGATGGTCGAGTCGAGCAGAACCACCTCGATCCCCGCCACGGCCGAGACATAGGCGATCCCCGCACCCATCATGCCCGCGCCCAGCACGCCCACCTTCTTCACCTTCTCATCCGGCACGTCGGGCCGGTTCGCGCCCTTCTCCAGCGCGCCCTTGTTGACGAAGAGCGAACGGATCATGGCGCTGGACGAGGGGTTCATCAGCACGCTGACGAAATGCCGCGCCTCGATCTTCAGCGCGGTGTCGAAGGGCACCTGCAGCCCTTCATAGACGGCGCTCAGCAGCGCCTTCGCCGCCGGATAGGCGCCCCAGGTCTGGGCATGGACCATGACCGAGGCCCCGACAAAGGTCGGGAAGCCCGCTGCCGAATAGGGCGTGCCGCCCGGCACCTTGTAGCCCCTGGTATCCCAGGGCTTGACCAGATCCGCGTCCTTGGCGCCCAGCACCCAGGCCTTGGCCGCGGCCAGCAGCTGATCGGCCGGGACCACCTCGTCGATGACGCCGGCGGCCTTGGCCTTCTTCGGATCGTTGGCCTTGCCTTCCAGCAGCAGCGGCGCCGCCATCATCGCGCCCAGCTTCCACGACAGCCGCGTGGTGCCACCGGCGCCGGGGAAGATGCCAACCTTGATCTCGGGCAGGCCGATCTGCGCCTTGGGATTGTCGGCGGCAAAGATGCGGTGGGTGGCCAGCGGCAGCTCCAGCCCGATCCCCATCGCCGTGCCGGGCAGGGCGGCGGCGGTCGGCTTGCCGCCCTTCTGCGTCTTGCGGTCCATGCCCGCCAGCTCGATCTTCCGCAGCAGCGCATGCATCGACATGATCCCGTCGAAGAGGCCCTGCGCCGGGTTGTCGCCCGCGTTGTTGCGCATGTCGGCCAGCACGTTCAGGTCCATCCCGCCCGCGAAATCCGCCTTGCCCGAGGTGATGACGATACCCTTCACCGCCGGATCGGCATGGGCCTCGTCGATGGCGTCGCTGAGTTCGCCCAGCCCCTCGAAGGACATGACGTTCATGGTCTTGCCGGGCACGTCCCAGGTGATGACGGCCACGCCGTCCGCGTCCACGTCGTAATGGAATTCGGTCATTTCAGGTCTCCCTTCGGCAGGTCGCGGGGCCCAGCCCAGGCGCTGCCGTCGTGATAGGTGAAGCGGGCGTTGCCGCCCTCCATGTGAATCTGCATGTCGACCTCGGTATAGGTCGCGACCTCGCGCTCGGCCTTCGAACCGACCACGAGGAACGAGGCCTCGGCGTCCGAGCGGTTGACGAAACGGTGCCCCTCGGCCACGCCCGCCTTCCAGGCGGCGCAATCGCCGGGCCGCATCACGGTCTCGCCCGAGTCCTCGCTGAGGATCAACTCGCCGGTCAGCACCACGGCGAATTCGTCTTCGTTCAGGTGCCAGTGGCGCAGCGATGCCACCGCCCCCGGCTGAAGATAGACGATATTCACCCCGAACTGGGTCAGCCCCGCCGCCTGGCCCAGCCGGTGCGACGAACGCCCCGCCATCTGGCCGTTATAGGGCTCGGGATAGACCGAGCCGGTGCGGTAGGGCGTCTGGGCGATGTCGATCTTCGGCATCACACGCGCTCGATGATCGTGGCGGCCCCCATGCCCGAGCCGATGCAGAGCGTGGCAAGGCCGGTGCCCTTGCCGGTGCGCTCCAGCTCATCCAGCAGCGTGCCGAGGATGATTGCGCCGGTCGCGCCCAGCGGGTGACCCATGGCGATGGAGCCGCCGTTCACGTTCACCTTGGCATGGTCCACGTCGAAAGCCTGTTCGAAGCGCAACACGACGCTGGCGAAAGCCTCGTTCACCTCAAAGAGGTCGAGGTCGCTGATCGCCATCCCGCTCTCGCGCAGGATCTTCTCGGTCACCGGCACCGGGCCCGTCAGCATGATCGTCGGATCGGTGCCGATCTTGGCCGTGGCGCGGATCCGGGCACGGGGCTTCAGCCCGTATTTCTCGCCGAATTCCTTGTTGCCGATCAGGATCGCGGCCGCGCCATCGACGATGCCCGAGGAATTCCCGGCATGGTGGATATGGTTCACATATTCCAGCTCCGGGTATTTCATCAGCGCGATCTTGTCGAAGCCCGGCATCACCTCGCCCATGTCCTTGAAGCTGGGCTTCAAGGCGCCGAGGCTCTGCATATCGGTCTCGGGCCGCATGAATTCGTCACGGTCCAGGATGGTCAAGCCGTTGATGTCCTTGACGGTGATGACGGATTTGTCGAACCGCCCCGCCGCCCAGGCCGCCGCCGCCCGCTTCTGGCTTTCGACCGCCATGGCATCGGCCATGTCACGGGTGAACCCGTATTTGGTGGCGATGATGTCAGCGCTGATCCCCTGCGGCACGAAGTAATTGTCGATGGCGATCTGCGGATCGACGGCGATGGCGCCACCGTCGGTGCCCATCGGCACGCGGCTCATGCATTCGACCCCGCCCGCGACATAGGCCATGCCCGCGCCGCCCCGCACCTGGTTGGCGGCCATGTTCACGGCTTCCAGCCCCGAGGCGCAGAACCGGTTGATGGAAACGCCGGGCACCTGCTCGTCGAAATCCGAGGCCAGAACGGCAGTCCGCGCCAGACACGCGCCCTGCTCGCCGATCTGGGTCACGTTGCCCCAGATCACATCCTCGATGGCGCGGGTGTCCAGATCGTTGCGCTCCTTCAACGCATTCAGCGCGATGGCGGACAGCCGCGCGGCGGTCACTTCGTGCAGGCTGCCGTCCTTGCGGCCCTTGCCGCGTACGGTGCGGGCGGCGTCATAGATAAAGGCATCGGTCATGGGACTCTCCTCAAGCCTTGGCCCGGTCGGCGGGCGAGCCGGGCATCATGTCATAGGAATGTTTCCAGCCGGGCAGCGCCGAAAGGCGGTCCAGCCAGCGGTCGATGTTCGGCCAGTCCGCGCGGGAAAAGCCGTAGGGTTCCGGGTAATAGAGATAGCCGCAGCAGGCGGTGTCGGCGATGGTGACGTCACGGCCGACGATCCAGTCACGTCCCGTCAGATGCGCATCGAGCGTGGCATAGGCGGCCTTGAGCCGGCCCTGCAGGAAGGGGATGACCTCCTTGGGGCGCTTGTCCTCGGGCAGGAAATTCATCAGGAACCGGGTCATGCCCGCCTGGCTGGAGAGCTTGTGGTTGTCCCACAGGATCCAGCGCAACACCTCCTCCTCCTCGCCCGGCGCGCCGCCCAGCCGGCCGGTCGCCTTGACGACATGGTACTGGATTGCACCCGACTGGCTGAGGACCAGATCCCCCTCCACGAGCAAGGGGGCCTCGCCCATGACATTGAGCGCCCGGTACTCGGGCGTCCGCGTCTCGCCGCCGAAGAAATCGACATAGCGCGGCGCCCAGTCATAGCCCGCCAGCGCCATGGTCAGCGCCGCCTTGTAGGAATTCCCGGATTCGCCGAAGCAATAAAGCTGTGCGGTCATGCGCGCGTCCTTTCGGGCGTGGTGAGGGGGGAGAGGGAAACAGGTGAGTATTTGAGGCAAGATGATGGGGCGCCTTCAGCATCTTTTAACCAGGCGCCCGGCACACTGGTCTCACGGTACAGGCTGGAGAGCCGATGACCGTGCAAGGTGATGCCACCCCGACCCGCCCGAGAGCGTATCGCACAGGCGGGGAGGGGTGTGCTCACCGTCTGCCTTTTTCCATCATCTTGCCGAAAATACTCCACGGGGGTCCGGGGGTGTGAAACCCCCGGCTTGCGGCCGCGACGAGGCGCGCGGCCGCTCACAGCGACCTTCCGATCAATTCCTTCATGATCTCGTTGGTGCCGCCATAGATCCGCTGCACGCGCGCGTCGGTCCACATCTCGGCCACCGCGTATTCCTGCATGAAGCCGTAGCCGCCGTGCAGCTGGACGCATTCGTCCAGCACCTGGCATTGGAGGTCCGAGAGCCAGTATTTGCTCATCGCCGCCATCTCGACCGTCAGCGCGCCCTTCAGATGCGCCACCATGCAGGTGTCGAGGAAGCTGCGCGCCACGACCGCGTTGGTCTTGCATTCGGCCAGCTTGAAGCGGGTGTTCTGGAAATTGATGATCGGCTGCCCGAACGCCTCGCGCTCCTTGCAATAGGCGATGGTGCGCTCCACCGCGCCCTCGATCGCCCCCACGGCGCCGAGGCCGATGATCAGCCTTTCCTGCGGCAGCTGTTTCATCATCTGGTAGAAACCCTGGCCCTCGGCCCCGCCCAAGAGGTTCTCGGGTGGCACCGGCACCGCGTCGAAGAAGAGCTCCGAGGTATCGGCGGCCTTGAGCCCGACCTTCTCCAGGTTGCGGCCGCGGCGGAAGCCTTCGGCGCCCTCCGTCTCGACCACCATCAGCGACATGCCCCTGGCTTTCGCATCGGGGTCGGTCTTAGCCGCCACCACGATCAGATTGGCATGCTGGCCATTGGTGATGAAGGTCTTCGAGCCGGTCAGCCGATAGCTGTTGCCGTCCTTCACCGCCCGCGTCTTCAGGTTCTGCACATCCGAGCCGCCCGAGGGTTCGGTCATCGCCAGCGCGCCGACCAGCTCGCCCGTCGCCATCTTCGGCAGCCAGCGGCGTTTCTGTTCCTCGGTGCCATAGGCGTGGATGTAATGCGCGACGATGCCGGAATGGATGCCGTGGCCCCAGCTGGCCAGATTGCAGCGGGCGGCTTCCATCAGGATCACCGCCTCATGCCCGAAATCGCCACCCGCGCCGCCGTATTCCTCGGGGATCGAGGCGCAGAGGAGCCCCATCTCGCCCGCCTGCCGCCAGGTGTCGCGGTCCATCTCGCCCTGCTGGCGCCAGCGGTCGAACTGCGGCGCCCATTCGCGGGTGATGAAATCGCGCGTCACCTCGGCGAGCATCTTGTGCTCATCCGTCATCCAGGGCGAGGGCAGCATGGGGAATGTCATCGGCAAGGCCCCTCCCAAGGCCCGGGCAGCTTATTTCTTGCGTGCTTCCAGCTCGGCGTTGAACAGCCGCAGCCGGTGCGTGAGATTGTCGTGATGCGTCACGCTCTCGAAATTCTCGAACAGGAACGAGAGCGCCTCGCCCTCGTCCAGCCCCGCCTCGGCGGCGAAGCGTTTCAGTTTTCGGTAGCCGTCCTCGCTCATGGCGACGGGGAAGCGGCGGGTCAGGCGCAGGCGTTTGGGCATTACTCCTCCGGGGCCTGATAGCTGCGGACCCCGGCAGCCAGCGCCGGGTCGGTGATCCTCGAGGGGCCGTGGGTCAGCGTCCCCAGCCAGCCCACGCGCGATTCCACGCTGGTATTGTAGACCGGATCGAAGGCCGTGCCGGGCGCGAGCGTGCCGGCCATGAACTCGATCGTATCGCCCGAGCGATAATAGAGCGGCGTGCCGCAGGTCGGGCAGAACCCCCGCCATGCGACGGAGGAGGACGCCCATTCGGCGGGCGTCCCCGTCCAGTGCACCCGGTCGGCCGGAACCTCGACGAGGGGGGCGAAGGCATTGCCAGTGGCGCGCTGGCACATCCGGCAATGGCAGACGCTATCCTTGGCCGGGCCCGCCGACACCCGATAGCGCAGGGCGCCGCATTGGCAGCCACCTGCGAAGGCCGGATGATCGGTAAAGCCCCTGTCCATTGCTCCCCCTCCTCGGGTATGGCGGCCCGGGTCCTCAGAACGCCTCGGCTTCCAGCGCCATGACCGGCTCGGCGCCCGACAGGATCCGGGCCAGATGCATGCCCGTGGCGGGCAGGCGCCGGGCCATATAGTAGCGGCCGGTCTTGATCTTCGTCTCGTGGAACGTGGCGTCAGCGGTGCCCGCTGCCAAGGCCTCGGACGAGGCTTTCGCCATCAGCGCCCACATGTAGCCCAGGCACACATGGCCGAAGAGATGCATGAAGTCCGAGGACCCGGCCAGCGCGGCGTTCGGGTTCTTCATGCCCTGCTGCATGAAAAACATCATCGCCGCTTGCAGGTCCTTGGACGCCGCCTTCAGCGGCTCCAGGAACGGGGCCTTCAGCGCCTCATTGCCCTCGTTCTCCTTGATGAAGCTCTTCACCATCTCGAAGAAGGCCATGGCGGGCTTGCCGCCCTCGGCCGCCAGCTTCCGGCCGACCAGATCCAGCGCCTGCACGCCGTTGGCGCCTTCATAGATCATGGCGATCCGGGCGTCGCGGGCGAACTGGGACATGCCCTGTTCCTCGATATAGCCGTGCCCGCCATAGACCTGCTGCGCCTCGACCGTCATGGCGAAGCCGATATCGGTCTGGAAGCCCTTGATGACCGGGGTCAGCAGGGAAACCAGCCCTTCGGCCTCCTTGTCGCCCAGCCGGTGGCCGCGGTCGATCAGATGCGCGCCCCAGAAGGTGAAGGCGCGGGCGCCTTCCACGAAGGATTTCTGGTCCATCAGCATGCGGCGGATGTCGGGATGCACGATCAGCGGATCGGCATTGCCGCCCGGGTTCTCGGCCCCGGTCACGGCGCGGCCCTGCAGGCGGTCGCGGGCGTAATCGAGCGCGTTCTGATAGGCGGCCTCGGCCTGGGCATAGCCCTGCAGGCCGACACCCAGACGGGCCTCGTTCATCATGACGAACATGGCCTTCATGCCCTTGTGCAGCTCGCCGATCAGATAGCCGGTCGCGCCGTCATAATTCATGACGCAGGTGGCATTGCCGTGAATGCCCATCTTCTCTTCGATCTTGCCGACCGAGACGGCGTTGCGGGCGCCGATCCGGCCGTCGTCATCGACAATGAATTTCGGCACGATGAAGAGGCTGATGCCCTTGGTGCCCTCGCCGCCGCCGGGGGCCTTGGCCAGCACCAGATGGATGACATTCTCGCTCATGTCGTGATCGCCGGCCGAGATGAAGATCTTCTGCCCGGTGATCTTGTAGCTGCCGTCGTCCTGCGGCTCGGCCTTGGTGCGGATGAGGCCCAGATCGGTGCCGCAATGGGGCTCCGTCAGGTTCATCGTCCCGGTCCAGTCGAGGCTGACCATCTTCGGCAGCCATTTGGCCTTCTGCTCCTCGGTGCCCGCGGCAAGGATCGCGTTGATCGCGCCATGGGTCAGGCCCTGGTACATGTTGAAGGCCATGTTGGACGAGACGAAGACCTCGCCCACGGCGGTGCCCATGACATAGGGCAGGTTCTGGCCGCCGTATTCCTCGGGCAGGTCGAGGCCGTTCCAGCCGCCTTCCTTGATCTGCTCGAAAGCGTCCTTGAAGCCGGTGGGCGTATAGACGATGCCATTTTCCAGCCGGCAACCCTCGGCGTCGCCCACGGCGTTGAGGGGGGCCAGAACGCCCTCGGCCAGCTTGCTGGCCTCGTCGAGGATGGCGGCGGTGAAGTCGGGCTCCAGCTCGGCATAGCCGGGGATGCCGGATCGGGTGGCCTTGAGCACGTCATGCAGCAGGAACTGCATGTCCTTCACGGGGGCTTTGTAGCGGGGCATGGGGTCTCTCCCTGGAGTCGATTCGGGTTTATTCGGCGGCGGGCCGGAACGCCGCGAGCATCTCGGCCCCGGCCTCGAGCTGGCTGCGCAACTCGTCGATGGCCTCGTTCAGTTCGTCGCGCTGCTGCTCCATCTGTGCCAGACGCTCGCGCGCGGCGGCGACGGTGCGCTTGAGCTGCTCGCCCTTCTGGTCGCCGCGGTCGTAGAGGTTCAGCAACTGCCGCATCTCCTCGAGCGCGAAGCCGAAGCGCTTGCCGCGCAGGATCAGCGTCAGCCGCCCGCGGTCCCGGCGCGTGTAAAGGCGCTTCTGCCCGTCCCGGATCGGGCTGATCAGCTCTTTCGATTCGTAGAACCGCAGCGTGCGCGGGGTCACGTCGAAGGCCTCGCACATCTCGCGGATCGTCAGAAGTTCCTGGTCCATACCATACCTCGCAGTGCCGGGTTGACGTACCGGCAAGGCAACACATAGCGCGATTTGGCGCAGATTGAAGGAAGCTTTACGTTAACGTAAGTCGAGACGCTGCGTCACGAGGTGACCTTTACGTCAGGTCGCGACGGTGCGGCACAGCGGGGCACCGCCCGGGGGCCTGTGCGCGACCCTTGACCGACATCCTCGCCGGGTGGAGGCTGACGGGATCGGAGCGATCGGAGGCCGTGTCATGACCGAGCAAAAGGCGACGACGACAAGCTGGCGCCTGTTTCAGGCGATGGTGGTTTTCCTTGTCCTGACGGCCGTGTACCGGACACTGATCCCGGGACCCTATGCGCTGCCGGGGCCGACGACCGCCTGGATGGGGATCGTCTTCACCCTGTTGATGGGCATCGGCGTGGCGGGAATGGGACGGCAACTGACGCTCGACCCGCAGCTGACCGAGAGCCGCCGCTCGCTGGTCACGCCCTTCATGGTGGCGGCGCTGATCGCCTGCGCGGCGCTGCTGCTCTACCGGGTGCTCTCGACCCCCGGCTTCTATCACGGGCACCTGATGACCGCGCCGCTGCCGGCCCGATAGGGGGAGAGGTTTCGCCCTCGTTGCCCGCTGACACGGGCGTCGAGTCCCTGGAGACGAAATGGGGGCGACCAGCGGCGCGGCGTGCCGCCGCGCTGAAGAAGGGGGGCTTTCTGCCCCCCTCTGCCCTGCGGGCATTCACCCCACGAGGATATTTGAAGCGCAAAGAAGGCGGCTTAACGCCCCCTTAACCTTCATCTTTGTTCTCCAGATATCCTCGGGGGTTTCCAAAGGGGGCCCGAGGGTCCCCTTTGGCGGGGGGTGCGGGGGGCTGGCCCCCAGCACCCTGTCAGTTGCTCCCTCGACGCAGGGCGCGTTGAAACCCGGTGCGGGCGGGTGCATATCTGGGAAAATAGCCTGACAGGAAGCCCCGATGACCAATCCGCTGCTCTCCGACTGGCACGGCCCTTTCGGCCTGCCGCCCTTCGACGCGATCAAGGACGAGGATTTCGCCCCGGCCTTCGAGGCCGGGCTGGCCCAGGGACGCGCGGCGATTGCGGCGATTGCCGGCAATCCCGAGGCGCCGAGTTTCGCCAATACGATCGAGGCGCTGGAGCAGGCCGATGCGCTTCTCGACAAGGTGGGGGGCGTGTTCTTCAACCTCTCGGGGTCCGATTCCAACCCGGCGCGCGAGGCGTTGCAGCGCGATCTGGCGCCGAAGCTCTCAGCCTATTCCAGCGAGATCACCTCGAATCCGGTGCTCTGGGCGCGGATCGACGACCTCTGGCAGCGGCGCGACAGCCTGGACCTCGACCCCGAGCAGGCGCGGGTCCTGATGCTCTATCACCGGATGTTCGTGCGGGCGGGCGCGGCGCTGGACAAGGCGGGATCGGACCGGATGGCGGCGGTGAAATCGCGGCTGGCGACGCTCGGAACCGAGTTCACGCAGAACCTGCTGGCCGATGAGCGTGACTGGTTCATGGTGCTGGACGATCTGGCAGGCCTGCCCGATTTCGTCGTGGACAGCGCCCGGGCGGCGGCGAAGGAGCGCGGGCTCGATGGCCATGTCATCACGCTCAACCGCTCGCTGATCGTGCCCTTCCTGCAATATTCCACCCGCCGCGACCTGCGCGAAAAGGCCTATGAGGCCTGGGGCAAGCGCGGCGCCAACGGCGGCGCCACCGATAACCGCGCGATCGCCGCCGAGACGCTGGCGCTGCGCCATGAGCGCGCCGCGCTGCTGGGCTATCCGAATTTCGCCGCCTTCAAGCTGGAGCCCGAGATGGCGCGCAGCCCGGACAAGGTGCGCGACCTGCTGATGCGGGTCTGGGAGCCGGCGGTGGCCAAGGCGGGCGAGGATGCGGCCGCGATGGAGGCGTTGCTGCACGCCGATGGATTCACCGGCCCGCTGGAACCCTGGGACTGGCGCTTCTATGCCGAGAAGCGGCGCAAGGCGCTGCACGATTTCGACGAGGCGGCGCTGAAGCCCTATCTCTCGCTCGACGCGATGATCGAGGCGGCCTTCGACGTGGCGCACCGGCTGTTCGGCCTCAGCTTCACGCCGCTGGACGCGCCGCTCTACCACCCCGATGCCCGGGCCTGGGAGGTCACCCGCGACGGGCGGCACATGGCGGTCTTCATCGGCGATTATTTCGCCCGGCCGTCGAAACGCTCGGGCGCCTGGATGTCGACCTTCCGCGACCAATCGGCGATGGCGGGCGAGGTGCGGCCCATCGTGGTCAATGTCTGCAACTTCGCCAAGGGCGATCCGGCGCTTCTGTCCTGGGACGATGCGCGGACGCTCTTCCACGAATTCGGCCATGCCCTGCACGGGATGCTGACCGATGTACGCTACAAGTTCATCTCCGGCACATCGGTGGCGCGCGACTTCGTGGAACTGCCCAGCCAGCTCTATGAGCATTGGCTGGAGGTGCCCGAGGTCATCGAGACCCATGCGAAGCATTGGCAGACGGGCGAGCCGATGCCGCTGGAGCTGCGCGAGAAGCTGAAGGGGGCCGCGACCTGGGACCAGGGCTTCGCGACGGTCGAATTCCTGGCCTCGGCGATTGTCGATCTGGAGTTCCACGACGGCCCGCCCCCGGCCGATCCGATGCAGAAACAGGCCGAGGTGCTGGAGAGCATCGGCCTGCCCCATGCGATCCGCATGCGCCACGCCACGCCGCATTTCGCCCATGTCTTTGCGGGGGACGGCTATTCCTCGGGCTATTACAGCTACATGTGGTCCGAGGTGATGGACGCCGACGCCTTCGCCGCCTTCGAGGAAGCGGGCAGCGCCTTCGACCCCGAGGTGGCGAGGAAGCTGGAGACCTTCATCCTGAAGGCGGGCGGATCGGAGGAGGCTGAAGACCTCTACCTCAAGTTCCGCGGCGCCATGCCGGGGGTCGAGGCGTTGCTCAAGGGGCGGGGGCTGATCGCGGCCTGACCTGGGCCGCGTGGCGCGCCCGTCGCTGGGCCATGTAGTCGCGCAGCAGCGAGACCCGGCGGGGGCGGAAGCTCTCGCCGCCGGGCTCGGCGCGCTCGATCCGGCTGACGTGAAAGACGCGGAAATCCTGCCGCAACCGGCAGAAGGCCAGCAGCATCAGCGTGCGTTCGGAGTAAGACAGCGACAGCGGCCAGACCGGGCGTTCGCTGACCCTCTCCTGCATGTCGCGATAGCGGATGACCAGCGAGGTCTCGTCCCAGCAGGCCTGCCGCATCAGCGCCAGATCGACGGTGACCGGCGGGCGCGCATCGGGCGGATACCAGGCGTGCAGCACCGGATGCATCGCCTGCCGCGCCTGCCGGTCGGGAAGCGTGGCGGCGATCCGCGCCACCGCGTTGCGCCCGGCCTTGGCCAGCGCCGGATCGCCCATCTGGTCGAGCGCGCCCAGCGCCAGCACCAGCGCCTCGATCTCCAGCCTGGAAAAGCTTTGCGGCGGCAGGGCGGGGTCCTCGGTCAGCGTGTAGCCCAACCCCGCCGCCCCGTCGATCAGCGCCCCGCCTGCCCGCAAGGTGGCGATGTCGCGATAGAGCTGACGCGCGGAGACGCCGGTCTCCTCGGCCAGACGCGCGGCGGTCACCGGCGGCTTCAGGCGGCGCAGCGCATCCATCAGGCGCATCAGACGGTCGGTTCTTGCCATGGGACTTGCTGCCGTAAACTGTCAGGAGCCCCAGCCTATACCCCGGGCATCGCAATGCCAAAGGAGGTTCTCATGGCCACGCTCTTTCACTCGCACAATTCCCGCTCCTCGGCGCTGGTGACGCTGATCGACGAACTCGGCGCGGCGGTGGAAATCCGCGAGGTGACGATCCCCCGCATCGACGGCTCTGGCGGCCGCGATCCCGGCAATCCGCATCCCGAGGGCAAGGTTCCCTATCTGGTCGACGGCGACGAGCATCTGCGCGAACGGGGGGCGATCATGCTCTACCTGACCGACAAATTCCCGGGGGCCGGGATGGGGCCGCTGCCGGGGCAACCGGGACGAGGGGCCTATCTGTCCTGGTTGTTCTATTACCATTCGGTGATCGAGACCGTGCTGCTGCTGGATTTCGCGCAGGTCAACCACCCCGCCTTTCAGGCGGCGATCCGGGACAGCGGGGTGATGTTCGCCCAGCTGGAGGCGGCGCTGGCCAAAGGGCCCTGGCTTCTGGGCGAGCGCTTCTCGGCGGCGGACCTGCTCTGCGTCAGCCCCTTCCTGTGGTTCCCCGATTTCATCCCGGACGTGCCGCTGATCCGCGACTGGGTGGCGCGCTGCGGCGCCCGCGAGTCCGTCCAGCGGACCCTGGCGCGGGACCGGGCGGTGGCGGAGGCCCAGGCGGCCTGAGCGCCCGCCTGATCGGCGGCCTTGACGGGGAGGGGCGGCGGGTGATCTCTGGCAGGACTTGCGCGCAGGAGGATTCATGTACGCCGCATCCGTCCCCGTCTTCACCCGCTTTCTGACCGCCCTTTCGGGCGTGCTGACCAAGGCCGAAAACCATGTCGAGGCCCAGGGCATCAAGCCCGAGGCGCTGCTGGGCTTCCGGCTCTATCCCGACATGCTGCCCTTCACGCGGCAGGTGCAGCTGACCACCGATTTCGCGACCCGCGGCGCCGACCGGCTGACGGGGCGCGAGGTGCGCAGCTTTCCCGATACCGAGACCGATTTCGCCGGGCTTCGCGCCCGTCTGGCCGGCGCCGCGGACTATCTCGCGGGCTTCACCCCGGCCGAGTTCGAGGGGGCCGAGACGCGCGAGGTGGTGCTGACCCTGCGGAATGGCGAAATGCGGATGCCGGGGGCGCAATTCCTGGAAGCCTATGCCAAGCCGCAGTTCTTCTTCCACATGACCACCGCCTACGACATCCTGCGCCATAACGGTGTCGTGCTGGGCAAGCGGGATTTCATGGGCGCGTGAGGCGGACGAGGCGCGCGGGGGAGGGGTTTCGCCCTCGTTGCCCGCGCCTTCGGCACGAGCGCCTCGGGCGACCAGCGGCGCCGCGTTCCGCGGCGCCGAAGAAGGGGGGCTTTCTGCCCCCCTCTTGGCCCAGGGGCCTGTCCGGCCCTCCGCTTACGCTCCGGGCGTTCGGGCCTGACAAGGCGCCACCGGCGCCTCATCCGGGCGGCCCTCACCCCCGAGGATATTTGAGGCGCAAAGAAGTCGAAGAGCGGCGCCGGAACCGACGCGCTCCGCCCTTCCCCTCATTTTGCCCAAAATACGCCGGGGGGTCCGGGGGGCTGGCTCCCCGGGGCCGCGACGTGCCTTCGGAGGGGCTGAAGCGACGGCGGGGTCAGCCGCCGTTCGTCTCGCCCTCGATGGGGACGGGTTCATGGCCGCGGGCGATGCGGCCCGAGCCGGGGCCCACGGGATCGAGGTGGATGATCACCTCGGCGCCGGGGATGGCGTGTTCCAGCGCGTGTTCCAGCGCATCGGCGACGGCATGGGCGGCGTTGAGCGTCTGGCGGCCGTCCAGTTCCACATGCATCGAGATGAAGGTGCGGCTGCCGGCCATGCGGGTCTTGACCTCATGGTGCCCGGCGAGGCCCGGCCAGTCGTTGACGATGGCCTCGATCCGGCGCAGCACCTCGGGCGGCGCGGCATGGTCCATCAGCGCGTCCCAGGCGCCGCGGCCGATGGCGAGGCCGCTGCGCGCCAGCCAGCCCGCCGCCAGCAGCGCGATCACCGAATCGACCCGCGCCAGCCCCCAGAGCGCCGAGCTGCCGAGCGCGATCAGCACGCCGCCGGTGGGCAGCAGGTCGCCCAGATAATGCAGCGAATCGGCGGCGACGACGCGGTTGCCGGTGACCCGCGCCACGTGTCGCTGCCAGAGGACCAGACCGCCGGTCAGCACCATCGCCACCACCATGACGGCGATGCCCGCGCCCTCGGCCTCGACCGGCGAGGCGTCGCTGGCGAAGAGGCGGCGCAGCGCCACCACGGCGATCATGGTCGAGGACAGCAGCACCAGCGCCGATTGCAGGAGCGCCGCCAGATCCTCGGCCGAGGTATGGCCGAAGGTGTGATCGTCATCGGCGGGGCGGGCGGCATAGGCGATGGCGGCCAGCGCGCCGACCGAGGTCATCACGTCCAGGGCGTTGTCGGCCAGCGAGGCGGCGATCGACAGCGCGCCCGTCGCGATCATCGCCCAGAGTTTCAGCGCCACCAGCGTGACCGCGACGGTGACCGACGCAAGCCCCGCAGAGAGGTTCAGCCGCTGGTTGCGGCGGGAATCGGGGGCGTCGGGGGGCGTCATGGGCAGGATCATGCGACGGGGGGTAGGCCGAGGTCCAGTCCGCCGCAACGCAGAATCTGGGGATAAGCCGGGCGGCAGCTCAGGCGCGGCGGAGGCTTGCCACGCCCGACCGCCCTGCCGCAGGATGACGCGCACCCTACGGAGGCCGCCATGCCCGACCTGTCCCCTCTGCTGACCCCCCCCGGCCATCCTGCCGCAAATCGTGGATCCGGCCGTGATGCGCTGGCGGGGCACGGCGGTGGGCGGCGTCTGCTGCGTGCCGGGGCTGCAGAAGCGCCGAGGGGGCGGGGCCGCCGGCCTCCGTAACAATTCGTAAGGATTGCGACAAACTGCGGCAATACTCGCCCGCCACCAATCGGGCGTCGCGCAGGGCAGGCGGGGAGGCCGGGACCCAGCGCCAGGGGAGGAGAACGACAGGTGACCACGACCGCACCCGAGGCCGCGCTGCATTCCGTGCCCGCGCTTCTGGCCCGAAACGCCCGCCAATACGCCCGTCTGACCGCCTATCGCGAGAAGGAATTCGGCATCTGGCAGGCCTGGACCTGGGCCGAGGTGGCCGACGAAGTTCGGGCCATGGCGCTGGGCTTTCTGGCCCTGGGCATGGAGCGGGGCGATCACGTCGCGATCATCGGCCGCAACCGTCCGGCGCTGTACTGGTCGATGGTGGCGGCGCAATCGGTGGGGGCGATTCCCGTCCCGCTCTATCAGGATGCGGTGACCGAGGAGATGGCCTATGTCCTCGACCATTGCGGGGCGCGCTTTGCCATCTGCGGCGATCAGGAACAGGTCGACAAGGTGATCGAGGTGCAGGAGAGCGTCTCGGGGATCGAGCAGATCCTCTACCTCGACCGCCGCGGCATGCGGAAATACGACCACGGGCAGATGAACTGGCTGATCGATGTCCAGGCCGAGGGGCGTGCGGCCGAGGCGCGGCTGGGGGTCGAGCTGACCCGGCGCCTGGCCGAGCAGGATTACGACACGACCTGCGTGATGCTCTATACCTCAGGCACCACGGGCAAGCCCAAGGGCGTGGTGCTGTCCAACCGCAACATCATCGAGACCGCCAAGGCTTCGTGCAGCTTCGACAGCCTCGGGCACAAGGACGAGATCCTGGCCTATCTGCCGATGGCCTGGGTGGGCGATTTCATCTTCTCGATGGGGCAGGCCTATTGGGGCGGCTTCTGCGTCAACTGCCCCGAGAATGCGACGACGATGATGTCGGACCTGCGCGAGATCGGGCCGACCTATTTCTTCGCCCCCCCTCGCGTGTTCGAGACCATGCTGACGCAGGTCATGATCCGCATGGAGGATGCGAGCCCGGCGAAAAAGCGCATGTTCGACCGCTACATGGCCCATGCCCGCAAGGTCGGCGGCGCCATTCTGGATGGCAAGCCGGTCTCGGGCGGCGACCGGCTGAAGTACCGGATGGGCGAGATGCTGGTCTACGGGCCGCTGAAGAACACGCTGGGCCTGTCCAACATCCGCGTGGCCTATACCGCCGGTGAGGCGATCGGGCCCGAGATCTTCGATTTCTACCGCTCGCTGGGGATCAACCTGAAGCAGCTTTACGGGCAGACCGAGGCCTCGGTCTTCATCACCCAGCAGCCGGATGGCGAGGTCCGCTCGGATACGGTGGGGGTGCCCAGCCCCGGCGTGGAGGTGCGGATCGGGGAGACGGGCGAGGTCTTCTACCGCTCGCCGGGCACTTTCGTGGAATATTACAAGAACCCCGAAAGCACCGCGTCGACCAAGGATGCCGAGGGCTGGGTGGCCACCGGCGACGCCGGGTTCTTCGAGGAAGGCACCGGGCACCTGCGGATCATCGACCGGGCCAAGGATGTGGGCAAGATGGCCGACGGGCGGCTCTTTGCGCCGAAGTATGTCGAGAACAAGCTCAAGTTCTATCCCAACATCCTGGAGGCGGTGGTCTTCGGTTCGGGCCGCGACCGCTGCACGGCCTTCATCAACATCGACCTGACGGCGGTCGGCAACTGGGCCGAGCGCAACAACATCGGCTATTCCAGCTATCAGGAACTGGCGGGGCATCCCCGGGTGCTGGCCCAGATCCAGGAGCATGTGGAGGCGGTCAACGCCTCGGTCGCGCAGGATGCCATGCTGTCCGGCTGCCAGATCCACCGCTTCCTGGTGCTGCACAAGGAACTCGACGCCGACGATGGCGAGATGACGCGGACCCGCAAGGTCAAGCGCCGCTTCATCGAGGAGAAATTCGCCGACCTGATCGCCGCGCTCTATTCGGACGCGAAGACCGTCTACACCGAGACGGAAGTCACCTACGAGGACGGCCGCAAGGGCGCGCTGAAAGCCACGCTGGAATTGCGAGACGCCGCGGTGGTGGCCCCGGCCGGGCAGCGGATGGCGGCGGAATAAGGGACGAGGGACATGCTGGATCAACCCGCAGAGGGCTATGTCACCGCCGATGGCCGCCAGATCGGCCCGGTGGTGCTGGAACTGAAGAACATCACCCTGCGTTTCGGGGGCGTCGAGGCGATCAAGAACATCTCGTTCGACATCCGTGAGGGCGAGATCCGGGCGATCATCGGCCCGAACGGGGCGGGCAAGTCGTCGATGATGAATGTCATCTCGGGCTTCTATGTCCCGCAGGAGGGCGAGATCCTCTACAAGGGCTACAAGCGCCGCAAGATGCCGCCCTATCAGGTGGCGCGCACCGGCATCGCCCGCACCTTCCAGAACATCGCGCTGTTCGAAGGCATGTCGGTTCTGGACAACATCATGACCGGCCGCATGAACCTGATGAAATCGGGCTTCCTGAAACAGGCGCTCTGGTGGGGGCCGGCATCGCGCGAGGAAGACGAGCACCGCGAGAAGGTCGAGAAGGTCATCGACTTCCTGGAAATCCAGCACATCCGCAAGACCCCCGTGGCACGCCTGCCCTATGGCTTGAAGAAGCGGGTCGAACTGGCCCGGGCGCTGGCGGCGGAACCGCAGATCCTGCTGCTGGACGAGCCAATGGCCGGGATGAACGTCGAGGAGAAGGAGGACATGTCCCGCTTCATCCTCGATGTGAACGACGAATTCGGTACCACCATCGTGCTGATCGAGCATGACATGGGCGTGGTCATGGACCTTTCCGACCGGGTGGTGGTGATGGATTACGGCAAAAAGATTGGCGACGGCACGCCCGACGAGGTGCGCAACAACCAAGACGTCATCGACGCCTATCTGGGGGTGGCCCATGAGTGACAACCTTCTCTTCGCCATGGAGGCCGCGCTCAACGGCGTCACCGTGGGCATCATGTATTCGCTGGTGGCGCTGGGGTTCGTGCTGATCTTCAAGGCCTCCGGCATCTTCAACTTTGCCCAAGGGGTGATGGCGCTGTTCGCGGCGCTGACTCTGGTGGGCCTGCAGAACGGCCAGATCCCCTTCGCGCCGATCATCAACGCGGCCTTCGGCACCTCGATCCACAATTTCGGCTGGAACCTGCCCTCGCTGGTGGCGATCCCGCTGACCGTTCTGGTCATGATCGGCATGGCCTGGGCGATCGAGCGGGTGGTGCTGAAGCATCTGGTCAACCAGGAGCCGATCATCCTGTTCATGGCCACCATCGGCCTTGCGTTCTTCCTCGAGGGGCTGGGCGACATCATGTGGGGGGCCGAGGTCAAGCGGCTGGATGTCGGCATCCCGCAGGGTATGTCCTCCTGGGTGGACGAGACGACCTACAACCTCTTCGGTTACGGCTTCTTCATCGACACGCTGAGCCTTTACGCGCTGGGCATTGCCGCGGTGCTGGTCACCGGGCTCGTGCTCTTCTCGCAATATACCAAGCAGGGCCGGGCCTTGCGCGCGGTGGCCGATGACCATCAGGCGGCGCTGTCAGTCGGCATCTCGCTGCGGTTCATCTGGGTGCTGACCTGGTCCATCGCCGGGATCGTCGCGCTGGTGGCGGGGATCATGTGGGGCTCGAAATCCGGCGTGCAATTCTCGCTGTCGCTGATCGCGCTCAAGGCCCTGCCGGTGCTGATCCTGGGCGGCTTCACCTCGATCCCCGGGGCCATCGTCGGCGGCCTGCTGATCGGCGTGGGCGAGAAGCTCTTCGATTTCTTCATGCAGCCGGTGATCGGCGGCGCCACCGAGAACTGGTTCGCCTACATGCTCGCCCTCGTTTTCCTGCTGTTCCGTCCGCAGGGCCTGTTCGGCGAACGCATCATCGAGAGGGTCTGAGACTATGCTTTACCGTGAAGCGGGCGACTTCAAGACGTCCTATGCCAGCGACAACCAGACCTTTCCGATCCGGTTCGACCGCTATGCCTATTGGGTCGTGATGGCGGTGGCCTTCCTGGTCCTGCCGATGGTCATGAACGATTACTGGGCCAATTCCATCGTCGTGCCCTTCATGATCTATGTGATCGCGGCGCTGGGGCTGAACATCCTGATCGGCTATACGGGCCTGCTGTCGCTTGGCACCGCCGCCTTCATGGCCGTGGGCGCCTATGCGACCTTCAAGCTGTCGACCGCCTTTCCGGCGATGCCGATCTATCTGGTCTTCATCCTGTCGGGTCTGGTGACTTCGGCCGTGGGCGTCCTGTTCGGGCTGCCGTCCCTCAAGATCAAGGGGTTCTACCTGGCAGTGGCGACGCTTGCCGCGCAGTTCTTCCTGATCTGGCTTTTCACCCGTTACGGCTGGTTCTTCAACTATTCGTCCACCGGCCAGATCTCGATGCCCGAACGCTCGATGTTCGGCGTCACCATCACCGGGGCCACGGCCAGCTCGACGGCGGTCTATTTCACCTGCCTGATCTTCACCGTGGCGATGGCCTGGCTGGCGCGCAACCTGACGCGCGGGCAGATGGGCCGCACCTGGATGGCGATCCGCGACATGGACATCGCGGCCGAGATCATTGGCGTGAATCCCCTGATCGCCAAGCTTAGCTCCTTCGCCGTGTCGTCCTTCTTCGTGGGCGTGGCCGGGGCACTGATGTTCGGGGTCTATCTGGGCGCGGTCGAGGCAGGCGAGGCCTTCGGCATCAACAAGAGCTTCCTCGTCCTCTTCATGGTCATCATCGGCGGGCTGGGGTCGATCCTGGGGTCGTTCCTGGGGGCCGCGTTCCTGGTGGTGCTGCCCGTCCTCCTGAAGATCCTGCTGGTCGATAACCTCGGCTGGCCGGCCGACCTCGCGCGGCACCTGGAGATCATGATCATCGGCGCGCTGATCATCATCGTGCTGATCGCCGAGCCGCACGGCATGGCGGCGCTGTGGCGGACGATCAAGGAAAAACTGCGGCTTTGGCCCTTCCCGCATTGAGGCGGGGCCCGAGAGATCGAAGACCAATGAAACCGTCATCGACTGGGAGGAGAAACCAATGAAGATGACCACGTTCGCGGCCTTGCTTGCCGCCACGACCGGCCTCGCGGCGCCCGCCGTCGCGCAGGATCTGCACTTCCCGATGCTGAACTACCGCACCGGGCCCTTTGCCCCCGGCGGCATCCCCTTCGCCGACGGCTATCAGGATTACCTGACGCTGATCAACGAGCGCGACGGCGGCATCGGCGGCCTGCCGATCCGCATGAGCGAATGCGAAACCGCCTACAACACCGAGCGCGGCGTCGAATGCTATGAATCGATCCGTGGCGATAACCCGCTGATCATCCAGCCGCTGTCGACCGGCATCACCTATCAGTTGATCCCGCGCGTTACCGCCGATGGCGTGCCGCTGCACACGATGGGCTACGGCCGGACCTCGGCCATGCAAGGCGAGACCTTCCCCTGGGTCTTCAACTATCCTGCCAACTATTGGGACGGAGCCTCGGTCGCGATCAACTATCTGCTCAGCCAGAACGGGGATTCCCTGGAAGGCAAGAAGATTGTCCTGCTCTATCACAACTCGGCCTATGGCCGCGAACCGATCCCGACGCTGGAATCGCTCGCCGCCAGCAACGGGTTCGAGCTGGTGCTGATCCCCGTCGACTCGCCCGGTCAGGAGCAGTCGAGCCAGTGGCTGCAGATCCGCCGTGAGCGCCCGGATTATGTGATCATGTGGGGCTGGGGCGTGATGAACGCCGTCGCCATCCAGGAGGCCGCCAACATCCGCTTCCCGATGGACCATTTCATCGGCATCTGGTGGTCGGGTTCGGAAAACGACGTGGTGCCGGTGGGCGCGGGTGCCGACGGCTATACCGCGCTGACCTTCCACGGCGTCGGCCGCGACTATCCGCTCTATGACGACATCCAGACCTATGTCGTCGACCGCGGCCTGGCTGCCGGCAACGGCGACCAGATCGGTTCGGCCGTCTATTCCCGCGGGCTCTATGCCGCGATGCTGGCGGTCGAGGCCGCCCGCACCGCGCAGGAACTGGCGGGCCATGCCCAGATCAACGCCGCCGAAATGCGGGCGGGCATGGAAGCGCTGAGCATCACCGAAGAGCGTCTGGCGGAACTGGGTCTGCCGAACTTCTCGGCGCCCTTCGACGTCAGCTGCCAGAACCACGGCGGCGGCGGCGCGGCGATGATGCAGCAATGGGATGCCGACACGCAGACCTGGAGCTTGATCACCGACTGGATCCAGTCGGACCGCGAACTGATCGGCGAACTGGCGACGGCGGACGCCGCGGCCTATGCGACCGAGAACAACATCACCCCGGGCTGCCTGTAAGCCCGGAGCCGCGGGCGCCCTGCGGGGCGCCCGCCATCCCCCAACGCAGTCAATGACGGATCCCGCCATGTTCGATGCCAAGCCCCAGGCCGAGACGCTGCTCGATGTGAAGAACATCGAGGTGATCTACAACCATGTGATCCTGGTGCTGAAAGGGGTCAGCCTGTCGGTGCCCAAGGGCGGCATCACCGCGCTTCTGGGCGGCAACGGCGCGGGCAAGTCCACGACGCTCAAGTCGATCTCGGGCCTGCTGAAATCCGAACGGGGCGAGATCACCAAGGGCTCGATCAGCTACAAGGGCCAGGATCTGGCAGGCCGCGACCCGGCCGATCTGGTCAAGTCCGGTGTCATCCAGGTCATGGAAGGTCGCCACTGCTTCGAACACCTGACGGTCGAGGAGAACCTTCTGACCGGCAGCTATACCAGGACCGACGGACGCGGCGCCACGGCCGCCGATCTGGAGATGGTCTACGAATATTTCCCCCGCCTGAAGACCCGCCGCAAATCGCAGGCCGGCTATACATCGGGCGGCGAGCAGCAGATGGTCGCCATCGGCCGGGCGATGATGGCGCGGCCCGAGATGATCCTGCTGGACGAACCCTCGATGGGCCTGGCGCCGCAGCTGGTCGAACAGATCTTCGAGATCGTGAAACGGCTGAACCAGGAACAGGGCGTGACGATCCTGCTGGCCGAGCAGAACACCAACGTGGCGCTGAAATACGCCCATACCGGCTATATCCTGGAAAACGGCCGCGTCGTCATGGACGGCACCGCGCAGGCCCTGCGCGAGAACCCGGATGTGGCCGAATTCTACCTCGGCATGTCGGACAAGGGGCGCAAGTCGTTCCGCGACGTGCGCAGCTACCGCCGCCGCAAGCGCTGGCTGGCCTGAGGCCGCAAACGATAACGACCTGCCCGAGGCGGGCACAAGACGGGAGGCCCCAGTAGGAGCCATGGGAAAGCACTTCGACACGCTCGAGACCCGCTCGGCCGACCAGCGCGCCGCCGACCTCGCCCGGGATCTGCCGGGGCTGATCGCCCGGGCGCAGGCGACCGCCGGGATGGGCGCCTCGCTCGCCGGGGTCGATGCTGCCGCGATCACCGATGCCGCCGCCTTGGCCGCGCTGCCGGTGCTGCGCAAATCGGCGCTGGTCGAAGCGCAGGCGGCCTCAGCCCCCTTCGGGGGTTACGCCGCGCTGAAGACCGCCGAGTTCGACCATGTGTTCCAGTCGCCAGGCCCGATCTACGAGCCGGGCCGCGCCAGCGCCGATTGGTGGCGGCTGGGACGGTTCCTGACCGCCTCGGGCATCGGGCGCGGCGATATCGTGCAGAATTGCTTCAGCTATCATCTGGTCCCGGCAGGCATGATGTTCGAGAACGGCGCCCGCGCGGTCGGTGCCGCCGTCCTGCCTGCGGGCACCGGCCAGACCGAGCTGCAGGTGCGGGCGGCCGTCGACATCGGCACCACCGCCTATGCCGGCACCCCCGATTACCTGAAGATCATCCTCGACAAGGCCGACGAGATGGGCGAGCGGCTGGCCATCACCAAGGCGGTGGTGGGCGGCGGCGCCCTTTTCCCGTCGCTCCGCGCCTTCTATGCCGAGCGCGGGATCACTTGCCGCCAATGCTACGCCACCGCCGACCTCGGCAACGTCGCTTATGAAACGGACGCGATGGAGGGCATGGTCATCGACGAGGGGGTGATCGTGGAAATCGTCCGCCCCGGCACCGGCGATCCGGTCCCGCATGGCGAGGTGGGCGAGGTCGTGGTGACCACGCTGAACCGCGACTACCCGCTGGTGCGTTTCGCCACCGGGGACCTCTCGGCGATCATGGAGGGCGCCAGCCCCTGCGGCCGCACCAACCTCAGAATCAAGGGCTGGATGGGCCGCGCCGACCAGACCACCAAGATCAAGGGCATGTTCGTGCGCCCTGAGCAGGTCGCGGCCTTCGTCGCCCGGCACGAGGAAGTGGGCCGCGCCCGCGTCGTCGCCACGCGTGAGGGCGAGATGGACGTGATGACGGTGCGCATCGAAACCCGGGCCTCGAATCCGGCGTTGTATGAAACGACGCTGCTCGATACGCTGAAATTGCGGGGCAAGGTTGAACTCGTGCCGCCCGGCACCCTGCCCAATGACGGCAAGGTGATCGAGGATCTGCGCAGCTACGAGTAACCTTTGGGCCTCCGCAGGAAGGGAGGCCTTGATGAAATTCCGTCTGACCGCCGCGATGCTGCTGACCGCCGTCGCCTTGCCGGCGATGGCCGATACCGGCGCCGTGCTGATCGTCGCCAACGAGGATTACCAGTCGATCCGCGACGCCCGCGGCGCCCGGGCCATGGTCCAGGCCGAAGGGGTCCTGCAACAGGCGGGTTTCGACGTGGATATCGCCACCGACGTCTCGGCCAACGCGCTGCGCGCCGCGCTCTCGGGCCTCTCCGAGACGCTGAGGACCGGCGAGGATGAGCGGGTGGTCTTCGTCTACGCCGGCTATACGGTCAGCGCCGATCACGGCATCTGGCTGATGGGGACCGAGGCCCGCAGCCCCGATTTCGCCAGCGTCGAAAGCTATGGCGTGAGGCTTGAGACGGTGCTGGCGCTGGCCGGGCAGCGGCAGGGTGGGGCCATCGTGGCGCTGGCCGATTTCGGCTTCCCCGAGAATGCCTCGACCGGGTTCCGCGGCGGGCTGCCGCCGCAGATCACCGTGCCGCAGGGGGTGACGCTGGTGCGCGGCCCCGCCGCCGGCATCGCCGTCTTCCTGCGCGACATCGCCCGGCCCGGGGTCAATGTGGCCGAGGCCGTCGCCCGCCGCTCGGACCTCAGGATCGAGGGCTTCACACCGCCCCATCTGACCTTCCTGCCCGAGGGGCATCAGCCGCCCACCCAGATCGACCGCAATGCCGAGGACCGCCTCGCCTGGCAGGTTGCGGCCAATGCCGACACGCTGGCGGCCTATGAATCCTATCTTGCCAACTGGCCCAACGGCATCTTCGCCGAACAGGCCCGCAACGCCCGCCAGCGGCTGATGAACACGCCCGAGCGGATCGAGCAGGCGCTGAACCTGACCCGCGACGAGCGGCGGGCGATCCAGCGCGACCTGACCATCCTGGGCTTTGATCCGCGTGGCATCGACGGCATCTTCGGCGCCGGGACAAGGGCCGCGGTCGGGGCCTGGCAGGGCGCCAACCGGCTGACCCAGACCGGGTTCCTCAACCGCGACCAGATCTTCGAACTGGCCCAGCAGGGCGCCCGCCGCGCCGCCCAACTTGAGGAGGAAGCCCGCGCCCGCGCCGCCGAGCAGGAGCGCGCCGACCGTCAATTCTGGCGTGACACCGGCGCCGGGCAGGACGAGGCCGGGATGCGGGCCTATCTGCAGCGCTTCCCCGACGGGATCTTCTCGACCGTGGCCCAGCAACGCCTCGACCAGATCGAGGCCGACCGCCGCGCCGCCGCCCAGGCCCGCGACCGCGCCGCCTGGGACCAGGCCGCCCAGACCGATACGATCGCCGCCTATGACGGCTATATCCGCGCCTTCCCGCAGGGCGCTTTCGTTGATCAGGCCCGCACCCGGATCCAGCAGCTGTCCCGCCCGCCCGAGCCCGAGGTCGACGAGGGCGCCGCCCGGGCCGAGGAGGATCTGATGCAGCTGCCGCAATTCACCCGGGTGATCATCGAACAGCGGCTCGCCATGCTGGGCCTGGAGCCCGGCACCCCCGACGGCACCTTCGACCGCGACACCCGCCGCGCGATCCGGCGATATCAGCGGCGGGCCGACCTGCCGGTGACGGGCTACCTCACCCAGCCCATCGTGGCGCGGCTGCTGACCGAGGGCTTCCTGAACATCCTGCGCTGAGCGGCTCCCCCGCGCGTGGGACCTGGGGCGCGGCCGGGGGTTTAAGGGGGTTGCGGCGCCGGCAAGGGTTTCGCAAGCGCGTCCCGTGATCTGGGTGGGGTGAAACCCCACCCTACGGCGCCGCACCGAGATCGGCGCGGGGCGAGGATGTAATCGCGCCGGGAGGTGCGCCCGTTGGGGCGCGGCGAGTCTCCTCCGCCCGTGCGAGAGGGGATGCGCCCGTAGCGCCCTCCCTGCCGGTGCGTGACCTCGCCCGCGCCTGTCATGGGGCGTGGTCGCACAGTCGTTCGGCACTCCGGCGCCCAGCGCAAGTTGCCGCGGCGGTCGAATCACCCGATCAGACCCGGGCAACCGATTGCCCCGGGCGTGCTCCGGGCGCGCGCGTCGACCCTCGGCGCGCCTTTTCACCGCCGTGCGCGAAGAGGCGCCTCGTACCCCCCCCAGCCCGGAGGCCGCCCTCCGCCCCGCGCCGCGTAACCGCCGGGGGCCGCGCGCCATCCTGGGCGGCTCGGCAGGACTTTCCGTCTCGGTGGTGGCGCTGGCCCGAGCCTTTCTTTGCGCCCCAAATATCCACGGGGTTTCCAAAGGGGGGCGTGCCCCCCTTTGGCGGGGGGTGCGGGGGGCGGCGCCCCCCGCCCTGGTCGCCCGAGGCGCCCGCGGCAGCGGGGGGCGAGGGCGAAATCCCCCCAGCCCCGGCAAATGCGAAAGGCCGCACCCTGGGGTGCGGCCTTCACTGTCCCTCGAAGTCGAGGCTCAGCCCTGGCGGGCCTTGTATTTCTTTTGGGTCTTGTTGATCACATAGATCCGGCCCTTGCGGCGCACGATCTGGCAATCGCGATGGCGCTGCTTCAGCGAGCGCAGCGAATTCCTGACCTTCATCGGTCTTCTCCTCTTCGCGGCGCCGGGCGCCTTGAAACTGTTACGCCCCGTGGGCAAAAGCCCGTGGGACGCGATGATCACCTGCCTCCCGACAGAGGCGATGGTGGGCACGACAAGGTTCGAACTTGTGACCCCTACGATGTCAACGTAGTGCTCTACCACTGAGCTACGCGCCCGCACAGCCGGCCCATCCGCGAGGGGGGCCGCGTCCGTGGAGGGGTCTATAAAAGGACTCTTCGGGACGCGCAAGGGCTTTCCGCAGCCCGATTTCGGCCTTTATACTCCGCCGAAAGGAGGCCCGGGATGCCGCGTGCCGTCACCATCCATGCGCCCGACCGGATCACCTCGGCGGTGATCTTCGCGTCGCCGCATTCGGGGCGGGTTTATCCGCCCGATCTGCTGGCCCGGGCGCAGGTGCCGGAGCGGGTCCTGCGCTCGTCCGAGGACGCCTATGTCGATCTTCTGCTGACCGAGGCCCCGCTTTGCGGCGCGCCGCTGGTGACCACCGAGGTGCCGCGCGCCTATGTCGATTTCAACCGCGCCGCCGATGAATTCGACCCCGCGCTGATCGAGGGGGCGCCGCGGGCCGGGCTCAATCCGCGCGTGGCGTCCGGCCTTGGCGTTCTGGCGCGGGTGGTGGCGAACGGGCGCGCGATCTACCGCGGCAAGCTGCCGATGGCCGAGGCCGAGCGGCGGATCGGCCAATATTGGGCGCCCTATCATCGGGCGCTGGAAGAGATGATCGCGGCGCAGCATGCCCGATTCGGCTCGGTGCTGCTGTGCGACATGCATTCGATGCCGCACGAGGCCCTGGCCGGCCACCCGGGCCGGGGCCCGACGCGGCCCGATGTGATTCTCGGCGACCGCTGGGGGGCATCGGCCGCGCCCGGGGTGGTGGCGGCGGTCGAGAAGGCCTTCACCGACCATGGTTTCGTCGTCGCCCGCAACGCTCCCTTCGCCGGGGCCTATATCGCGCAGCGCTACGGCCAGCCCTCGCGCGGGATCCATGCCGTCCAGGTCGAGATCGACCGCGCGCTTTACCTCGACGAAAAGTCCGTCGAGCCCCTGCCGCGATTCGAGGCCTTCCGGGCGCTGATGCTCTCGGTCGTGCAGCGGCTGGCGGCGATCGACCCGGGGCTGGCCGCGGCGGGCGGCGGGCCGCTGGATCTGGCGGCCGAGTAGCGGCTATTCTTTCGATTCCACGACAAGTGTTTCAGGCATGAACGGAAACCCGCGCGCGGGAAGTGGTGTAGGTTTGTGCAGTCACTGCGTTTTTTCGCCCGTTTGGTGGGCGCCTTGGGCCGTGGTGGCACCGGCACGGCGGTGGATCGTTCCAACCGCGCCGGGGCCGCTAGAATGAGCCAGTCTTTGCAACAGGAGCCAGATCCCGTGACCCGTCCGCTTATCCTTGCCAGCCTTCTCGGTGCGGTGCTTGCCACCCCCGTCTTCGCGCAGACCTCGGTTCCCTTCACGCTGGACTGGCGGTTCGAGGGGCCGGCAGCGCCCTATTTCCTGGCCATCGACAACGGCCATTTCGCCGCCGGGGGCCTCTCGGTCGAGATTTCGCCCGGCCAGGGCTCGCTCGATGCGATTCCGAAAGTGGCGACCGGCGCCTTCCCGATGGGCTTTGCCGATATGGCCAGCGTCATCAAGTTCCTGGACCAGAACCCCGATGCGCCGGTCACGGCGGTCATGATGATGTACGACGTTCCGGCCTTCGCCGTGGTCGGCCGCCGCTCGCTGGGTGTCGAGACGCCGCAGGATCTGCAGGGCCGCCGCCTGGGCGCGCCGCCGCCCGATGGGGCCTGGGCGCAATTCCCGGTCTTCGCCGCCGAGCAGGGCCTCGACCTGAGCACGATCACCGTGGAGCCCGTGGGCTTCCCGACGCGCGAGCCGATGCTGGCCGCGGGCGAGGTCGATGCGGTGACGGGCTTCTCCTTCACCTCGTCCTTGTCGACCATGCGGCTGGGCGTGCCGGCCGATGACATCGTGATCATGCTGATGGCCGATTACGGCGTCGAACTCTATGGCAACGCGATCATCGTCAACACCGACTGGGCCGAGGCCAATCCCGAGCTGGTCACCGGCTTCCTGCGCGCCGTCGCCGCCGGGGTCCGCGATGCCGCCGCCGATCCGGCCGCCGGCGTCGCCGCCATCGCCGCGCGCAACCCGGCGCTGGACAGCGAACTGGAGACGGAGCGTCTGAACATGGCGCTGCGCGACAACATCCTGACCCCCTGGGTGATGGAGAACGGCCTGGGTGGCATCGATGCCGAGCGTTTTGCGACCTCGCTGGAGCAGATCGGCATGGGCTATACCTTCACCAACCCGGTCGATGCCGCGCGCTATTTCACCGACGCCTATCTGCCGACCGACGGCAGCCTGATGATGCAATGAGCCATCGGGCGGCATGAGACCGAAAGGCCCGGCCCCCAGCGGCCGGGCCTTTTGCTGAAAAAAGAACGGGGGACAGCGGTGGATAATCTGATCGACATCAAGGGCGTGACCCACGCCTACAAGACCAAGGCCGGGCCGTTTCCGGTTCTGCGGGATCTCAACATCTCGATCCCGCAGCATTCCTTCTGCGCGGTGGTCGGCCCCTCGGGTTGCGGGAAATCGACGCTGACCCGGCTGATCGCCGGGCTGATGTTCCCGGACCAAGGCGAGGTCTGGCTGCATGGCGAGCTGGTGAAAAGCCCGCGCAAGACGGTGGGCATGGCCTTTCAGAACCCGGTCCTGCTGGAATGGCGCACCATCCTGCAGAACGTGATCCTGCCCTTGGAGATCGTCGCGCCGATGATGCCCAAGGCGCAGAAGGAGGCCCGGGCGCGGGAATTGCTGGCCATGGTCGGGCTGGAGGGGTTCGAGAACAAGCGCCCCTCCGAACTGTCGGGCGGCATGCGGCAGCGGGCGAGCCTGTGCCGCGCCCTGGTTCACAAGCCCGATATCATCATCCTGGACGAGCCCTTCGGCGCGCTCGATGCCTTCACGCGCGAGGATCTGTGGCAGACCATGCACCAGCTGCGCGCGAAAGAGCCCTTCACCGCGCTCTTGATCACCCATGACCTGCGCGAAAGCGTCTATCTGGGCGATCAGGTGGTGGTGCTGTCCGGCCGCCCCGCCACCACGCAATACGTGATGCGCGTCGACATCCCCGGGCCGCGGCCGCTGGAAATGCTCTACGAGCCCGACACGGTGGAGCGGCTGGCGGTGCTGCGCCGGGAAATCCAGATCGCGCAGGGGAGGGCCGTGGCATGATCGACTGGAAAAAGATCCTCGTCCCCGTCGCTGCGGTGGTGATCCTGCTGCTGCTGTGGGAATTGCTGGTCTGGGCCATGGGCTGGCCGGATTACAAGATGGCCTCGCCCAGCGACCTCTGGCCCGCGTTCCTGCGCTACCAGCATCTCTTCTGGCAATACGGCTGGCAGACGCTGTGGCGCACGGTGGTGGGGCTGGGTGTGGCGGTGGTGTTCGGCACGTTGCTGGGCATGGTCATGGGCCTGTCCAAGACCATGAACGACGCGCTTTATCCGCTGCTGGTGGGGTTCAACGCCATCCCCAAGGCGACGGTCGTGCCGGTCATCGCCCTGATGTTCGTGGGCCAGCACGATTTCAACACGATCCTGATGGCCTTCATGATCTCGTTCTTCCCGATCGCGGTCTCGGTCGCCATCGGCCTGTCAACGCTGGAGCCCGAGTATCGCGACATCCTGCGGTCCTTGGGGGCCAGCCGGATGACGGTGTTCTGGAAGATCGCCCTGCCGAAGACCCTGCCCGAGTTCTTCGGCGCGCTGAAGGTTGCGGTGACGCTGGCCTTCATCGGCACCAACCTGGTGGAGATCATCACCCCGCATGGCCGGGGGCTGGGGCATCTGTTCCAGAGCGCCCAGACCAACAGCGACTTCCCGCTGATGTTCGCGGTGCTGATCGCCTTGGCCGCCTTGGGGATCATGCTCTATTACGCCATCGTCGCGCTGGAGCGGATCTTTGCCGGTTGGGCGGTGCGGCCCGGGCATTGATGGCTTGGTCCCCGCCTTTCGGGGCGGGGACCCATCGCTCAACGGGCGGCGTAAAGGCCGCGCAGCCGCGTGTAATGGCGCCAGAGCGAGGGCGGCTCGACCCCCTCGGTGAGCGCCCGCAAGATGTCGAGATGCGTGTGCCAGCCGGCCGAGACGCTGAGCCGCATGGAATCGGTGATGCCGGTATGGGTCAGGGTCAGCAACACGCGGTCGTTGCGTTCCGTCAACTCGATCCGCACCTCGCCCGCGCCCCAGGTGAAGGCCAGAAGGCGCATCGGATCGACGGCGGTGATCTGCGATTGCATCGAATGCTCCTCGCCGAAATCGGCGGGGCGGGGGTCGTCCGCGGCGCTGAGATCGCCGTTGCGCCAGGTGAGGGTCAGCGGCGCACCGGGGTGCAGTTCCATCTCGCCCGCCGCCAGCCATTTGGCGCGTTTGTCGCTGTGGGTCAGAAAGGCCCAGAGCCGGGGCAGGGGGCCGGGCAGCCAGCGCTGGATCACCAGCGTGTCGCCGGCGGGGTTCAGGGCGGCGAAATCTTCGGTCGGGGTCTGGTCGTTCATTCGGTCTCTCCGGGTTGGGGCTGCGCGTCATCCTCGCGCAGGAGGCGTTCCAGCGTGTCGAGGCGGTCGGTCCAGAAGCGTTCGTAGAAGGCGAGTTCCTGTTGCGCGGCGGCGAGGGGGGCCGCGTTCAGGCGGCAGGTATGGGTGCGCCATTGCACCTGCCGGTCGATGAGCCCCGCCTTCTCCAGCACCTTGATGTGCTTCGAGGCAGCGGCGAGGGTCATGGCATGGGGCGCGGCCAATTCGCCGATGGTCCGCTCACCCCCCGCAAGGTCGCGCAGCATGGCGCGGCGGGTGGCGTCGCTGAGGGCGTGGAAGATCTGGTCCATGGGGGGCGATTCTCGTTCAACCATATGGTAAAGTTACGGCGGGACGGACATTCAGTCAACCGATTCGTTGAATGATGGTGCCGCCCCCGCTTCGCCCCTTGCCAGCAAGGCTTGACCGCCGATCCCTCTGCCCCTATACCGCGCCCGTCCGGGGGCGGAATCGCCCGCCGGGCCGTTTTCGTTTGGGCCCCGCCTGCGCCGGTGGAGCCAGGCCCGCACGAAAGGCACAGAACGACGCGCGCATCTCTGGCGGACGGCCCTGTCGGGCGGGATCCGGTGGACGACCAGAGCAATGGGCCGGCACAGACCTTCACGGAGCAACCGTGAGCATCATAGGAGAGATCAGATGAACCTGATCGCGGAACTCGAAGCCGAGCAGATCGCTGCGCTCGGCAAGGACATCCCGGATTTCAAGGCCGGCGACACCGTTCGCGTCGGCTATAAAGTGACCGAAGGCACCCGCTCGCGCGTGCAGGCCTTCGAAGGCGTCTGCATCGGCCGTTCGGGCGGTCAGGGCATCGGTGCCTCGTTCACCGTGCGCAAGATCTCGTTCGGCGAAGGCGTCGAGCGGATGTTCCCGCTCTATTCGACCAACATCGATTCGATCACCGTGGTCCGCCGCGGCAAGGTCCGCCGCGCCAAGCTGTACTACCTGCGTGATCGCCGCGGCAAATCGGCCCGTATCGCCGAGAAAACCAACTATCGCGCCCTGGGCGGCGACCAGTAAGGAACCGGACGATGAAAGCCTCGATCCACCCCGATTACCACCTGATCAACGTCAAGCTCGTCGACGGCACTGTGGTGCAGATGATGTCGACCTGGGGCAAGGAAGGCGACACCATGGCGCTGGACATCGACCCCTCGGTGCACCCGGCCTGGACCGGCGGCACCTCGCGCCTGATGGACACCGGCGGCCGCGTGTCGAAGTTCAAGAACAAATACGCGGGCCTCGGCTTCTGAGCCGACCCCTCGATGCGATCCGCGAACGCCGCTGCCTGTGCAGCGGCGTTCTGCATTTCAGGGTCACGGCCCGGGCGGGCCGCTGGCCCGGATCGGCGGGTTTCCGCTTTCCCCGCGCCGAGCCTCGGCATATGGTCCGGCGACGCCGCGAAGGGCGGGACAAGGCAGGAAGACACCGTGGCGCATATCATCGTCACCGGCAACGAGAAGGGCGGGTCGGGCAAGTCCACGACCGCCATGCATATCGCCACGGCACTGGCGCGGATGGGGCACCGGGTGGGGGCGCTGGACCTCGACGTTCGGCAGCGGACCTTCGGCCGCTATGTGGAAAACCGCAACGCCTTTTGCGCGCGGGAGGGGATCACCCTGCCCAGCCCGGTCTATCGCGAATTGCCGTCCATCGACCCGGCCAGCCTGCCCGCGGGCGAGAATATCAACGACCACCGCCTGTCCGAGGCGATGGCGGGTCTGGACGAGGCCAGCGATTTCATCGTCATCGACTGCCCCGGCAGCCATACGCGGCTGAGCCAGGTGGCGCATTCGCTGGCCGACACGCTCATCACGCCGATGAACGACAGTTTCGTCGATTTCGACCTGCTGGCGCGGATCGACCCGAACACCAACGCGGTGCTGGGCCCGTCCATCTATGCCGAGATGGTCTGGCAGGCGCGACAACTGCGCGCCAAGGCCGGGCTGAAGCCGATTGACTGGATCGTGCTGCGCAACCGTCTGGGCGCGCAGCAGATGCACAACAAGCGCAAGGTCGGCGAGGCGCTGGACGCCCTGTCCAAGCGCATCGGCTTCCGCGTGGCGCCCGGGTTCTCCGAGCGCGTGATCTTCCGCGAGCTGTTCCCGCGCGGGTTGACGCTGCTGGACCTGAAGGACACGGGCGTCGAGCAGATGAACATCTCGAACGTCGCCGCGCGGCAGGAATTGCGCGATCTGCTGACCGCGCTGCGCCTGCCCAGGATTCAGGTCAGCGTCTGAGCCTCAGTGCTTGAAGAAGCGCTTTTCCGGCAGCGTGTCCGGCAGGTGGCGATGCAGCTCGTCCAGCCGGTCGTAGACCTTCTTCTCGTCATCGGCAAAGAGGTTCAGCGGCAGTTTCACGGCTTGCCCGAGCAGGTCGAGGGCGGCTTGCGAAAAGGTCATGGGCGGGGTCTCCGTGGCGTTTGCGTTCAAGGTTAATTGAGCCGAGGTTTCGGGCGAGATTGCGGCGCCCAAAGGGTGGTTTGCGGTTTCTTCCGGGGCGGCGATGCGGCGGGGTTGCGCAGCAGGGTGGCGCGAGGGTAAACCATGAACATCCGCTTCGCTGTTCGGTCCCCGCATGCTGTCTCTCGTCTGGTTCCGGCGCGACCTGAGGGTCGATGACCATCCCGCGCTGGCCCGGGCCGCGGCCGAGGGGCCGGTGCTGCCGGTCTATGTGGCCGAGCCCGATCTTTGGGTCGCGCCCGATGCCTCGGGGCGGCACTGGGCCTTTCTGGAGGAATCGCTGCGCTCGTTGCGCGACGATCTGGCGCGGGCCGGCCAGCCGCTGATCCTGCGCGCGGGCGAGGCGGTCGAGGTTCTGGCGCGGCTGCAGGCCAAGCATCGCTTCACCCGCATCGTGACCCATCCCGAGACTGGCAATGCCCGGGCCCGCGCGCGATTCGCCCGCGTCGCCGACTGGGCGCGGGGGCGCGGGCTGGACTGGCTGGAGGTGGCCGAGGATCAGGGCGCTGTCCTGCCCGCCCCGGTGCTGGCGCCGGTGGCCGAGGGGACGGGCGCGCTGCCGGGCCTCAAGGCGTTGGGGCTGGCCGAGGATCCCTGCCGCTTTCGCCAGCCGGGCGGGCGCGCGGCGGCGCTGGCCCTGGTGCAGGGCTGGCTGGAAGCACGGGGCGAGGGCTATGCGCCCGCTCAGGCGACGGCTCTGGCGGCGGAACGATCGGGGTCGCGCCTGTCGCCCTATCTGGCTTTCGGATCGGTGTCGGCGCGCGAGGTCCGGGCGGCGGTGGCGGGATCGCTCCGGGGCCGGGCGCTAGGCGTGCAATTGGGCAAGCGGGCGGCCGCACTGGCGGCCTCGCCAGACGAGCCCGAGGGGCTGGCCGATACGGGTCCCTGGGCGCGGGGCGAGACGGGGCTTCCCTATGTCGATGCGGCGATGCGGGCGCTGGCGGCGGGCGGGTGGCTGGATGGCCCCTCGCGGGGGTTGCTGGCTTCGGTCGGGCTGCACCATCTGGGGCTGGATCCGGCCTCGGTCGGCCTGCATCTGGCGCGGCTCTCCACCGATCACGACCCGGCGATCCTGTGGCGCGAGATCGCCCGCGCGGCGGATGGGCGGGTGCCCGATCCGGTGGCCCTGGGGCGCAGGCTCGACCCGGACGGCGCGTTCCTCAGGCGCTGGTTGCCCGAGCTTCAGCGGGTGCCCGCCGCGCATCTGCACGCGCCCTGGCTCTGGCCGCCCGCTCGGCGCCTGCTGGCCGGGCGGTATCCCGAGCCGGTGGTCGACCCGGCCAATGCCACGCGCGAGGCGCGGCTGATGCGGGCGCGTCTGGCCCCGCCCCGGTCGCGACCGGGCCTCGACCCGCTGATCGAGGGGCCGCTCCGCCCCGCACGGCGGCGGGGCGACGGGATGCAGATGGCGCTGGACCTGTAGGTCAGACGCCCAGATGCCGGGCCAGCTTGCCCAGCGTCTGCAGACCCAGCTCATAGGCGCCGAAGCCCTTGGCCTGATCGTGTTCGTCCTGGCTTGAGAAGGTCATGCAGAGCGAAACCTTCGTCTTGCCGCCCAGATCCTGAAACAGCGCCGAGGCATCGGCGTGTTTCGGCCCGTCCTCGCCCCAGTGCAGCGTATAGTCGATGCGCTCCAAAGCGTCGTGGCGGCTGATCTTGTGGTGGTTGGGGAACACGGTGCCATCCGGCCCGATCATGTCGAAGACCCATTCGCCGCCCGCGCGCAGGTCGATGCGCTGCGTCCGGCAGGAAAACCCCTCGGGTCCCCACCAGAGCGGCAGCGCTTTCGGGTCGGTCCAGGCCTCCCACACCAAGGCCGCGGGGGCGGCGATCTCGCGTTCCAGCACCATCGTCCGATGGGCGACGGCGACGAGGTTGTCGAGCCCCGCGCCGAAGCCCTGCTGATAGCCCTGCTCCATATCCTCGGCCAGCGAGGTCAGCTGCACGGTCAGTTTCAGCGCCGCACCCTCGCCCTGCGCGGAAAGGTCGGCGGTGACCAGAGCCGCGGAAAGCGTCACGCCCTCGCAGCCGATCACCTCGGTATTGACGCTGCGCCGGTTCGGCTCCAGCGCCAGCCAGCGGATGGCGCAGGCGATGTCCTTCTGCCCCTCGACCTTGCACAGCGAGAGTTCCTCGCCGCCGACGCGGGGATCGGCGGTCAGGTATTCCACCGTCACCGCCTCGTTCGGCGCGGACCACAGCGCGCGGGCCGAGGGGCTGATCCAGGCGTGCCACAGCGCCGAAGGCGGCGCCGCGACATGGCGCTCGAAGACGAGCGTGGCGAAACGGCTGGTCATTTCGCCGCCAGCCCCTGCGCGTATTCCTCAAGCTGCGTCGCGACCGTGCCCCAGCCGTCGTAGAAGCCCATGTCGGCGTGCTGCTTGGCGCTCTCAGGGTTCCGGTGGCGGGCGATGGCGGTGTAGGTGGTCTTGCCGTCGCCCGCATCCTCGAAGGTGACGATGGCGGTCATGAAGGGCTCGGGATTGGGTTTCCAGCCTTCGGTATAGGTATCGGTGAAGACCAGCTTCTCGCCCGGGATCACCTCAAGGTAAACGCCGTGGTTGGGCATTTCGGTGCCCTCGACCTCGAAGGTGGTGTTGCACTTGCCGCCGGGGCGCACGTCCAGTTCGCAGGCCGTGACCTTGTGCGGGCGCGGGACGAACCAATGCACCAGGTGCTTGGGCTTGGTCCAGCAGTCCCAGAGCAGGGCGCGGGGGGCGTTCAGCGTGCGGGTGAGTTTCAGGTCGGTCTCAGGATCCAGAATCATCGCTTCTCTCCTTCATCAGTTGCATGACGTAATCTTCCAGTCGGTCCAGCCGACCCTCCCAAAGGGCGCGTTGCTCATCCAGCCAGCTGCGAACCGGGGCGAAAGCCTCGGGCACGATGGCGCAGGTGCGGACGCGGCCGTCCTTTTTCGTGTCGATCAACCCCGCCTCCTCGAGCTTGCGCAGGTGGCCCATCAGCGAGGGCAGCGCCATGTCGAAGGGCTGCGCCAGGTCGCTGACACTCGCCGGACCCCGCGCCAATTGGGACAGGATGGCCCGCCGCGTCGGATCGGCCAAGGCCTGGAACAGGGCATCGAGGCGGGGTTCGGCGCTCATCCGCGCATCAGGGTCAGATGGGTGGCGCCCTCGCCGGGCAGCGCTTCGGCGAGACGGTAGCCCAGCGCGGGGAGGTCGAGACCCTGCCACAGCGATTCCCCCCCGCCCAGAAGGACCGGCGAGACCGCGATATGGGCGCGGTCGATCAGGCCCCGGGTGAACCCTTCGCGCAGCGTGGCGACCCCGCCGCCGAGGCGAACATCCTTGCCCCGCGCCGCCGCCTTGGCCCGGGTCAGCGCGGTTTCCAGCCCTTCGGTGACGAAATGGAAGGTGGTATCGGCCACCTGGAGGTCGTTCCGCGGATGATGGGTCAGGACGAAGACCGGGCAATGGTAGGGTGGGGTTTCACCCCACCATCCGCGCCACTCCGGGTCCGACCATTCCCCCCGCTCGTGGGTGAACATATGCCGCCCCATGACCCAGGCGCCGATGTTCTCGAACCCCTGGCGGGCGATGTGGTCATCCGCGCCCTCCGCGCCGCCCTCCTGCCCGAACATCGCCCGGAAGGTGCGGGTGGCGAAGGCCCAGCCGTGCAGCCCCTGCGCGTTCACGCCCATCGGCGCCTCCCGCGACTGGTCGCGCCCGGCGCCATAGCCGTCCGCCGAGACGGTGAAACTTTCGACGCGGATCAGGGGCATGTCAGGCGGCCGGAAAATGGGTGAGTTCCCAGACATGGCCGTCCGGGTCGGTGAAGGGACGGTAATACATGAAGCCGTGGTCCATCGCCTCGCCATGCGCGGCGCCGCCATTCGCCATGGCCGCGTCGACGATGCGGTCCACCTCCTCGCGGCTGTCCATCGACAGGGCGATCAGCGCCTCGCGGTGGGTCGTGGTGTCGGCCGGTTCGCGCTGAGCGAAGCCGCGGAATTTGTCATGGGTCAGCAGCATGGCGAAGATCGTGTCCGACAGCACCAGGCAGGCGGCGGTTTCATCGGTGTAATCGAGGTTGAAATCGAAGCCGAGCGTGCGCCAGAAGGCCATGGCTTTCGGCAGGTCGGCGACGGGCAGATTGACGAAGATCATGCGGGGCATCGGGCTCTCCCTTTTTGGTTAGGTAATTGGCTAACTATTCCTGCCGAGTCGCGCAAGAGAAAAGTTAGGAAAGAAACTAACTAATTTTCCCGAAAACTCCTGTGGGGATTTCGCTGCTGCGGGGCAGCAATCGCGTGTTGCCTATCGGAAACCTTTGTTCGTATTGTCTACAACAGCATACAATCCGGCCGTGGGGCCGGCGGGACGGGAGTGGGCGATGGTGCGGCGCATCGACAAGGCGGGTCTTCAGGTGGATGCCCGCGTGGTGGCGTTCATCGAGGGAGAGGCCCTGCCGGGCACCGGCATAGAGGCCGGCGCCTTCTGGGCGGGGCTGGCGGGGCTGGTGAACGGGCTGGGCCCGAAGAACCGGGCGCTGCTGGCCAAGCGCGAGGCGATGCAGGCGCAGATCGACGCCTGGCATGTTGCGCGAAAGGGGCAGGCGTTCGACGCGGCGGCCTATCGCGCGTTTCTGGCCGAGATCGGCTATCTGGTGCCGGAAGGGCCGGATTTCAGCATCGAAACCACGGGAATCGACCCCGAGATCGCCACCACCCCCGGCCCGCAGCTGGTCGTGCCGGTGATGAACGCGCGCTATGCGCTGAACGCGGCGAATGCGCGTTGGGGCAGCCTCTATGACGCGCTCTATGGCACCGATGCCTTGGGCGACCTGCCCAGCGGCAAGGGCTACGACCCGGCGCGCGGCGCGCGGGTGGTGGCCTGGGCCAAGGCGCATCTGGACAAGGCCGCGCCGCTGAAGGGCGCGGGCTGGGCCGACGTGACCGGGCTTGCCGTCAGGGACGGTGCGCTGGTCCTGAGCACGGCGAAGGGGGAGACCGGCCTGGCCGATCCCGGGCAATTCCTGGCCTGGCAGGAGAACGAGCTCTGCCCGCTGCAGGTCATCCTGCGCCGCAACGGGCTGATGATCGAGATCCTGGTCGATCCCTCGACCCCCGTCGGCAGCACCGATCCCGCCGGCATCTCGGATGTCTATCTGGAGAGCGCGATCAGCGCGATCATGGATTGCGAGGATTCGGTTGCGGCGGTCGATGGCGAGGACAAGGTTCTGGCCTGGGGCAACTGGCTGGGCCTGATGAAGGGCGACCTTTCCGAAGAGGTTTCGAAGGGCGGCAAGACCTTCACCCGCCGCCTGAACCCGGATTTCGCCTATCGCACGCCCTCGGGGCAGCCGCTGACGGTGAAATGCCGGGCGCTGATGCTGGTCAGGAACGTGGGCCATCTGATGACCAACCCCGCCGTGCTGGACGCCGAGGGGCGCGAGGCGGGCGAGGGGCTCTTGGACGCGATGGTCACGGTGCTTTGCGCGATTCATGACCTGCAAAAGACAGAAGGGCCCCGCAACTCGCTGCATGGCTCGGTCTATGTGGTGAAGCCGAAGATGCACGGCCCCGAGGAAGTGGCCTTTGCCGACGAGATCTTCACCGAGGTCGAAAAGGCGTTGGGCCTGCCGCAATACACCGTCAAGCTGGGGATCATGGACGAGGAGCGCCGCACCTCGGCCAACCTCAAGGAATGCATCCGCGCGGCGAAGCATCGGGTGGCCTTCATCAACACCGGCTTCCTCGACCGCACGGGGGACGAGATCCACACCTCGATGGAAGCGGGGCCGATGGTGAAGAAGGGCGACATGAAGTCCCAGCCCTGGATCGCCGCTTACGAGGATCGCAACGTCGATATCGGCCTTGCCTGCGGGCTGAAAGGCCATGCGCAGATCGGCAAGGGGATGTGGGCGGCGCCCGATCTGATGGCCGAGATGCTGAAGCAGAAGATCGGCCATCCCAAGGCCGGCGCGACCTGCGCCTGGGTGCCCAGCCCGACCGCCGCCACGCTGCACGCCACGCATTACCATCAGGTCGATGTGATGGCCCGGCAGGACGAGATCGCGGCGGGCGGTGCCCGGGGCACGCTGGACGACCTGCTGACCATTCCGGTGGCGCAGGGGGTGAACTGGTCCGAGGCCGAGATCACCGCCGAGATCGAGAACAACGCGCAGGGCATTCTGGGTTACGTCGTGCGCTGGGTCGATCAGGGCGTCGGCTGTTCCAAGGTGCCGGACATTCATGACGTGGGGCTGATGGAGGATCGGGCGACCTGCCGGATTTCGTCGCAGGCCTTGGCCAACTGGCTGCACCATGGTGTGATCAGCGAGGCGCAGGTGATGGCCGGGATGAAGAAGATGGCCGCTGTCGTGGACCGGCAGAACGCGGGCGATCCGCTCTATGTGCCGATGGCGCCCGGGTTCGACGGCATCGCCTTTCAGGCGGCCTGTGATCTGGTGTTCAAAGGGCGCGAGCAGCCTTCAGGCTATACCGAGCCGGTGCTCCATGCCCGGCGGCTGGAGCTGAAGGCCGCGCGGGGGTGAGCCACCTCAGGGGCTTCCCCGATCTGCCACCCGTTTGGGCCTTCGGGGTCTTCCTGCTGCAAGGCGGGCTCTCATGGTTGCTGCCGCTCGCGGGGTTCGGGCGCTGGGCCTCGCCCCTTGGCTGGGCCCTGCTGGCGGCGGGGCTGGGGCTTGCGGGCTGGGCTGCGCTCTGGTTCCGGCGCAAGCGCACGGCGATCGAGCCGCGGCGGGTGCCGAAGGCGCTGATCGTCGAGGGGCCCTACCGGCTGAACCGCAACCCGATCTATAGCGGGATGGTGCTGGCGCTTTTGGGCACCGGCTTCCTTTGGGGCGCGCTCGGCGCCGTGCTGGTCGTCGCGCTCTTTCCGCCCCTGATCACGCATCGTTTTGTCCGGGCCGAGGAACAGGGCCTGCGCGAGGCTTTCGGGGCCGAGGCAGAACGCTATATTGCGGCGACACGTCGCTGGTAAGGAGACCCCCATGCTGACCCTCGATCAAGCCCGCACCATCATCGCCACCGCCCGCGCCAAGGGGCGCGAGATGGGGATGAAACCGCTCTCGGTCGTGGTGCTGGACGCGGGCGGGCATGTGCTGGCCTTCGAGCGCGAGGATGGCGCGCCGGTCGGCCGTTTCGGCATCGCCCAGGGCAAGGCCTATGGCGCGGTGATGATCGGCGTACCCAGCCGCAAGCTGGGCGAGATGTACGCCGAACGCCCGCATTTCATCGGCGCCTTGGGCGGGGTCTATGACGGCAAGGTCGTGCCGGTGGCGGGCGGCGTTCTGCTGCGCGACAAGGCCACCGGCGCCATCGTCGGCGCGGTCGGTGTGACCGGCGACACCTCGGACAACGACGCCTTGGCCGGGGTCGCCGGGGCCGAGGCCGCGGGGCTGGTGGGCGAGGGCTGAGGCCCGCATGTTTCCTTCCATGGACCAGATCCTGCCGTCCATCGAGGCGATGGGCGCTCTGGGGTACTGGGTTGTCGGACTGGCGGCGATGCTGGAGGCGTGGTTCGTCACCGGCATCGTGGTACCGGGCGCGCTGGTGGTCGATGCGGGCGGGCTGCTGATCCAGCAGGGGGTTCTGGACGCCATCGACCTCGCCTGGTTCGTGGCCATCGGCTCGGTCCTGGGGACTGAACTGGGCTATTGGACCGGGCGGCTGGCGCAGCGCGGGCTGAAGGGGCGGCTGGAGACGTCGCGCACCTTTGCCCGTGCGGTGACGCTGTTCGAGCGTTACGGCGGGCTCGCGTTGGTCATCGGGCGGTTCCTGGGGCCGGTCTCGGGCCTCGTGCCCATCGCCGCGGCGCTGTCGGGGATGGCGCACCGGCGCTTCCTGCTCTGGTCCATCGTCGCCGCGGTCCCCTATACGCTGTTCCACCTGTCGCTGGGCTATCTGCTGGGCGGGGCGCTGAGCCAGCTGGGGCCGATGGTCACCCGGGTCGGCCTGCCCCTGCTGGCGCTGTTGCTGCTGATCCTGCTGCTGATCTGGCTGGTTGCCCGGGCGCTGAGGCTCTGGCCCTTCGTGCAGCGCGTGACCGGCATGGCCGCCGGGGCGCTGGTCGCCCTGCCCTGGGTGCAACGGCTGGCGGCGCGGCATCCGCGGGCGGCGGCGTTCATCGCCCGGCGGGTCGAGCAGGGGCGCTTCGGCGGTCTGCCCGCCACCATGCTGGCGCTGGTCTTCGTCTATCTGCTGGGCGTCTGGGGGGCCTCGGTCCTCGACTGGCTGACGGCCGCGCCCATCGTCGCTATCGACGAGCGGGTCGCCAATCTGATGCACGCTTTCCGCAACCCGGCGGCGCTGAGGGTCACGACCCATGTCACGGCGCTGGGCGATACGCGGGTCGTCGCCGCCGTTTCGGTCGCGCTGGCCTTGTGGCTGCTGGCGCGGGGGCGGCGCGACCTGGCGCTGGGGCTGTCGGTGGCGGTGGTCGGCAATGCGCTGTCGGTGACGGTGCTGAAGCTGATCTTCCAGCGCGACCGGCCGCCCTTTGCCTTCTTTGTCGAGTCGACGAACAGCTTCCCCTCGGGCCATGCCGCGATCTCGGCCGCGTTCTGGGGCAGCGTGTTCTATGTCGCCTGGCGCATGCGCTGGCTGCGGCTGCCGGTGGTGCTGGTGCTGGCGCCGCTGATGGCGCTGCTGGTCGGGGGCAGCCGGATCTATCTGGCGCAGCATTACCTCAGCGACGTGCTGAACGGCTGGCTGGTCGGGACGCTCTGGCTGGTCGTGGGCATCGCCATGGCCGAATGGTGGGACGACACCCGCCCCCGGCCCGCGCCGATGCCCCGGGGGCGCTGGATGGCGCTGCCGGTGGCGCTGCTGCTGGCGGGCGCGGCCTGGGTCACGGTCTTTTACGACAAGGCGCAGACGCTGCCCTGGACCGGTCCCGCCGATGTGGTCCTGCCCGAGGTCGCGGCGGTGGTCGGGGCCCGGGGCTTTGCCGGGCAGACGGAATCGCTGCTGGGCACGCCGCTGGAGCCGATCAACCTGATCCTCGCCGCCCGGGATGAGGCGGCGGTCAGCGCGGCGATGCAAGGTCTGGGCTGGGTTCTGGCCGAGCCTCCTGGCCTGCAGGCCGTGACCCGCGCCGCCTGGAGCGCCTGGCGCAATCTGGAAGATCCGACCGCGCCCGTCGTCCCCTATTTCTGGGAAGGCGCGCCCAATGACAGCGCCTGGGAAGCCGCCACGCCCGACAACACCGAACGCCGCCGCCATCACCTGCGGCTCTGGCGCTCGCGCTATGTTACCGCCGACGGACACAGGCTCTGGGTCGGGGCGGCCAGTTTCGACGACGGGATCGACCGCACGCTGTTGCACCACATAGCCCCCGACCCGGATGCCGAGCGGGACCGGCTGGCCGCGGCGCTGGTGGCGGCGGGCGCGGTCGCGCTGGGGCGCGTGGCGACCGGATCCGCGCTTTCGGGCCGGTCGATAGCGGGCGATCCTTGGTCAAGCGATGGGCAGGCGGTGATCCTGCGTCTGCCCTGACCGCCCGCCCCCTTTTCTTCGCCGCCGGGCGGGACTAGGTTTGGCCAGGGAAGCGATCCGCAGGAACAGATGATGTCGCGCAAGCGTCCGGTTGTCGGGGTTATCGGTAACGCCGCTCTACTGAACGAAACCTATCACGTGCATGCCGGGGCCTCGATGATTTCGGCCGCGGTGGCCGAAGTCTCGGGCGCCATGCCGCTGCTGATCCCGGCCGACCCGCGCTTTGTCTCGGTCGAGGAATTGATGGCGGTCTGCGACGGCTTCCTGCTGACCGGCGGGCGGCCCAATGTCCATGCCGAGGAATATGGCGAGGAGCATACCGAGGCCCACGGCGCCCATGACCGCAACCGCGACGCGATCACCCTGCCCCTGGTGCGCGCCTGTGTCGAGCGGGGGCAGCCCTTCTTCGGCGTCTGCCGGGGTTTCCAGGAGGTCAACGTGGCCCTGGGCGGCTCGCTCTATCCCGAGATCCGCGACCTGCCGGGGCGGATGAACCACCGCATGCCGCCCGATGGCACGCTGGAAGAGAAATTCGCGCTGCGCCATATGGTGACCTTCACCGAGGGCGGGCCGTTCCACCGGCTGCTGGGCTCGCCGCAGGTGATGACCAACACGTTGCACGGGCAGGGGATCAAGACGCCCGGCCGGCGGATCGTCATCGACGGCTATGCGCCGGACGGCACGCCCGAGGCGATCTATGTCAAGGACGCGCCGGGCTTCACCCTGGCCGTGCAATGGCACCCCGAATACAACGCCGCCAACGATCCCGTCTCGCGCCCCCTCTTCGCGGCTTTCGGCGAAGCGGTGCGCGACTGGGCGTCGGTGAACGCCTGATTGAACCCTTGGCGGCGGGTGTCCGACTGACCTCTGAAAGGCCCGCATCGGGCCGTAGCGGAGGCTCACATGGACAAGCTGCTCGTTCTTCTCGCCGGGATCATCGGCGCCTTCATCGCCATCGTTCCCGCCACCTCGCCCGCGCTGGGTCTCTGAGCCGATGCTGCGCTCTCTCTGCCGCGCGCTGGCGCTTGTCCTGTGCCTGACCGCGCCCGCATTTGCCGAGGTCGTCACCCTGCAATCCATCGCCACCGGCCAGCCGGTCGGCCGCGACGGCGCGGGCCTGCTGCGGCTGGGCGCCGGGGCCGCGGTGCCGATGGAGATGATCCGCCTCGATGGCCGCCGCGTCGCCTTCCGCGACCCGGCGAGCGGGCTGTTCCTGCGCGCGGGCGTCGGCGCGGCGACCGAAATGGCCCTCGTCTCGCCGCATATCCGCGGCTGGGAGACGTTCGAACTGTGGGATCAGGGCGGCAGCGTGGTGCTGCGCTCGGTCCAGAGCGGGCAGTATGTCGGCGCCGATGGCCGCGACCAGCGGCTCAATGCCACCTGGGGCAGCGCCGGGCGCGGGCAGCAATTCCGCCTGATGCCGGTGGGGGCCGCGCCCCGCCCGCTGCCGCCCCGCCCCCCGGCCGCGATCTTCGTCGGCGAATGGCGGGTGCAGGACCTCTATGTGAACGGCCAGTCGCTGCCGCTGTCGGTTGCCACCCGGGCTGCGGTCCAGCTGGGCATCGACCGGCAGGGCGGGGTCCAGGGCAACACCGGCTGCAACGCTTTCGACGGCCGCGTCACGGCCGAGGGCGGCGGGCATCGCATCGGCGGCCTGATGCTGACCCGGCGCGGCTGCGGCGGCGAGGCCGGGCAGGTGGAGCGCCTGGTGCTGGAGGCTTTCGGCGCCACGCGGCTGCTGGAGATTCAGGGCGGCCGCTTGATCCTGCGCGGCGAGGGCGGACGGCTGCTCGCCCGCTTTGCCCCGCATTGAGACCGGAAGGGCTCGCCTCGCGCGGGCCCTTGCCTGTCAGATCGCCGAGGAATGGCCGGTCTTGGCCATGGCATAGGCGTCGAATTGCGCGGCGATCATCCGGGTCAGCGGCCGCCCCTCCGGCGGGATCGACAGGCCCCGCGCATCGTGGCGGACGAAGGCGCCGAATTTCTCTGCCACCGGCGCGAAGAGCGCGTTCATCGCCGCGCGCGTCACGCCGAAATCGCGCACCAGCGCCTCGGTCTGCACGGCGAAATCGCACATCAGCGCTTCGATGATCCGGGCGCGCAGCCGGTCCTCGCCCTGGAACTCGTGCCCCCGCGCGGTGGCGAAAACCCCTTCGCGCACCGCCTTGGTCCAGCCCGAGGTTGCCGCGTTCATCTGCGCATAGCCCTGCGGGAACATGGAGATGGAGGACGCACCCAGCCCGATCAGCGCGCTGGCGGTATCATCGGTATAGCCCTGGAAATTGCGCCTGAGCCTGCCGTTCCGCGCCGCCACCGCCAGACCGTCCTCGGGCCGGGCGAAATGGTCGATGCCGATATCGACATAGCCGTCCCAGTTGAAGAGTTTCTGCGCGGTCTCGAAAAGCGCGAGCCGTTCCTCGGGCCGGGGCAGGGTGTCCGAAGGGATCATCTGCTGACGCCGCGCCATCCAGGGCACATGGGCATAGCCATAAAGCGCTACCCGGTCGGGCGAGAGCGAGAGCAGTTTCAGCACCGAATCGCTGAGGCGCGCGCTGGTCTGATGCGGCAGGCCATAGAGGATGTCGGCGTTGAGGCTGGTCACGCCCCGGGCGCGGATCATCTCGACCGCGTGGCGGGTGATCTCATAGCTCTGATCGCGGCCGATCACCTTCTGAATCTCGGGGTCGAAATCCTGCACCCCGATGGAGGCGCGGTTCATACCCGCCGCGGCCAGCGCGTCGAGCCGGGCCTCGTCAATCTCGTTCGGGTCGATCTCGACCGAGAATTCGGCGCCTGCGCCCAGGGGCACAACGTCCTGAATCACGCCCGCCAGTTCGGTCATCTGCGGCGCCGGGATCATCGTCGGCGTGCCTCCGCCCCAATGCAGCCGCGATAGCGTCACGCCCTCGGGCAGGATGCGCTGCAGGAGGCGGAGTTCGGTTTTCAGCGTCTCGACATAGGCGATCACCGGATCGTCGTGCGAGGTGCCCTGCGTGCGGCAGGCGCAGAACCAGCACAGCCGCCGGCAAAACGGCACGTGCAGATAGAGCGAGACCGGGCTGCCCGGCGGGATCGCCCTGACCCAGCGGGCGAAATGATCGCCACCGACCGCGGCCGAGAATTGCGGCGCTGTCGGATAGCTCGTATAGCGCGGCACGCGCGCGTCAAAGAGACCCAGTCGGGCGAGTTGCGATTCCGTATCCATTCGCCTAATTTGGCGATACGCAGCCCGCGAGCCTTGACCTAAATCAACCCGATGCAGAAAACCTCGACCGCCCCCGCGAAGTTCACCCATGTGCAATGTGGGGATTGTCCGATCCGGCATCGGGCGGTCTGTGCGCGTTGCGAGACGGATGAATTGGCGCGGCTGGAAGAAACCAAGTATTACCGCAGCTTCGAGGCCGGGCAGACCATCGTCTGGTCGGGCGACCGCATGGATTTCGTGGGCTCGGTGGTCACGGGCATCGCCACCCTGACCCAGACCATGGAAGACGGGCGCCGGCAGATGGTGGGCCTTCTGCTGCCCTCGGATTTCGTCGGCCGTCCGGGGCGCGAGACCGCCGCCTATGACGTGGTGGCGACGACCGATCTGGTGATGTGCTGCTTCCGCAAGAAGCCGTTTGAAGAGCTGATGGTCCAGACGCCGCATGTCGGCCAGCGCCTGCTGGAGATGACGCTGGACGAATTGGACGCGGCGCGGGAATGGATGCTGCTTCTGGGGCGCAAGACGGCGCGGGAAAAGATCGCCAGCCTGATTGCCATCATCGCCCGGCGCGATGCCTCGCTGAAGATGCAAAAGAGCGAGGGGCGGGTGATCGTTGACCTGCCGCTGACGCGTGAGGCAATGTCCGAGTATTTGGGGCTCACTTTGGAAACAGTGAGCCGCCAGATCAGCGCGCTGCGCAAGGATGGCGTGATCGAGATCGAGGGCAAGCGCCACATCACCATTCCCGACTTCGACAGGCTTATCGAAGAGGCCGGCGACGACAGCGACGGCGGTTTCCTGGTCTGATCTGTCGCAAGAATGCCCCGGGTTGGCCTCAATCCTGCCCCGGTTCGCGCGCAGATTGTTTCCAGAGCGGAGACACGACCGGGACGCGGCAGATGTTCGATTGGGACAAGCATTACGACGATGTGGTGGCCACGGCTCCGGTGATGGTGACGCCGGTGGCGCAGCCCGAGCCGGGCTCTCGATGGACCCGCTGGGCGGGTGGGGCGAGGGCCTTCGCCGGGCGCTGGGCGATGGCGGGCGCGGTGGCTCTGTGCCTGGGCGCCGCGGGCTTCGGCGCGCTGATGGTCCCGCCCGGGGCCCCGGGACGCTGGTATTCGGCGGCGATGGGCTGGTCGGCGGTGCGGCTGGGCCTTGACGATCCGACGATGCCGGCCGAATTGCTGGCCTATGATCAGGCGCAATACGACAATTTCCGCCGCGGGATCGCCCGGTTCAGCGATGCCGAATTGCTCGATTTCCTGCGCGTCACCCAGCGTGAACTCAACGGGCGCAACGTGATGGCGGCCTATACGCAGGATGCGCTTTTCCTCACCCAGCGCGAGATTGACCGGCGCGGCCTGATCCGGCCCCTGTCCTCGCTGGGGGATGCGATGCGGCGCTCGTGATAGCGTTAGCACCCTGATCTGCCACAATCTTTCCCTTTTCGCCCCGCAGCTTTGACACGCTTGCGGGGTTTCCTGTTGGCAGGACCCGGTGTCCGGCCCCAAGCCCGCATCGGTCAGTAGGAGGAGAGTATCATGCGTCAGACCAGCACCCGTCAGACCGAGGCGACCCGCCAGCAGCCCGCGCATCCCTGGAGCGGCGGCTATCTCTATGGCTCGGACCGGGCGGGCAGCCAGGGGCCGGGCAGCTTTTCCGGCGGGGCGGCGGGCGGCGTCGTTCGCTGATCAGCGGGGTGGCAGGCTGGCCACGAAGCTCAGCGCCTGCGCCAGCAGCGCGCGCCTGAGCCCACCCTCGGCCGCTGCATCGAGCGCCACAAAGCCCTTCATCACCCGCGCGCCCATGACCGCCGGTTCCACGCCCGGCAGCGCCAGCGCCGCGGCGATCTCGGCGGGTCCGACCCGGAACAGCGCCTGTCCCCGCGCCGAGGCGCCCGCCAGCAGGTGCCCGTCCTTCATCAGCATGAGCGCGCCGAACATCCGCTGCTCGGTGATTCCCGCCTCGGTGGCGAGGTCGTGCCTGAGGGTGGCGGCAAGGGCCGGATCCGCAGCCATGGCTTACTTGGGCGGCAGGGTCGCGACATGGCTTCGCGCCATGGCGAGCAGCGCTGCGCGGGTGTCGTCATCGCCCAGCTCGTCATAGCCGATCTCGACAAATCCGGTCATCGGACGGCCGGTGAAATCCATGGGCCGGGTGCCGGGGACGGCCAGCGCCGCCTCGACCCGCGCCGCGCCGACACGGAACATCCCGCCGCGCCGGTGCACGCCGCAGACCATGTTGCCCGCCAGCATGAAGCACAGCCCGCCGAACATCTTCCGTTCGCTGTAATCCGGCGCCTCGGCCAGGGATTCGCGCAGAAGCTGGGCCATCCCCTCGTCATAAGCCATTGCCGCTCAATCCTCTTTTCCCACTCAATTCAGGATTGTGCCGAACCTTTGCCCCAATGAGGCCATCTTCGGCGCAGATCAAGCTTAACAGATATTCGTTCACCGGAGCCTATCATGAAGTTTCCCTTTCTCTCTCGCTGGATGACGGAAGACACGGGCGCGGTGACGGTTGATTGGACCGTCCTTGCCGCCGCTGTCGTGGGCCTCGGGATCGCCAGTGCCGCCGCTGTGCGCACGGGCAGCGCCGCGCTGGGCACCGATATCGACTCGGCATTGACCAGCGCCTCTATCGTCGCCCTGGGGACCCTGGGGGCGGGCGAGGCGATCGCGGAATACGTGCACGAATTGCTGGCGGTCGATCAGGGTGTCTATGAGGAATGGATGGCCATCCTGGACAATTACAGCGACGAGGATCTGGCCGATCTCTACACGCAGGTAGCCTTGATCGCGCAGCAACGGATGAGCGCAAACGACAGTTACGAGGGCGGGCTCTATACCGACCTCGCGGCTGCCGCAGCGCAGCAGATCACGGAGCGGGGGGGCACCATCCCCGAAGGATCGGCGACGGTGGAGGAACTCAACTCCGCCTATCACGCGATGGGCTGAGCCAGACGGCAAAAGGGCCGCCCGACGGGGCGGCCCTTTCCCTTGGCGGTCGCTCAGAGCGCGATGCGGTAGAGGGCGAAGCCGTTTTCGCCCGGGCCCGCGGCCTCCATCAGCACGCCGCGCGCGCGGACCTCGCCCAGATATTGCTCGGCCGCCGGTCCCGTCTCGAACAGGACCGTGGTGCCCGGCGAGGGCGCGAAGCCCCAATTGTCATCCGCCGCGGGCGAGATCGTGCCGTTCTGCACGATGTAGCGCACGATGATGTCGCGGTTGGTATCGGGCGCGCGGAAGATGATGGTCGAGCCATCGGCGCCCGGGAAGTGGCCGCCGCCGCCCGCCCGGTAATTGTTCGTGGCGACGATAAATTCCGCGGCCTCGTCGATCGGCGCGCCGTTGAACTGCAGATCGACGATGCGATGGGCATCGGGGGCGACCACGTTGCCGTCATTGTCGTAGCGCGACGGCTGGGTCAGGTCGATCCGATAGGTAACGCCGTCGATCACGTCGAAATTGTAGGACGGGAAATCGGGGTTCAGCAGGATCTGGTCGGCCTGTCCGGCGGTGATCTGGTTGAACATGCCGGCCGAGCGTTCCAGCCATTCGCGGACCTGCGCCCCGGTGATCCGCACCGCCATCAGCGTGTTGGGATAGAGGTAGAGGTCGGCCACGTTCTTGATCGCCACCGGGCCCGCGGGGACGTCGGTGTAATACTCGGGGCCGCCCCGGCCACCGGCCTTGAAGGGCGCCGCGGCGGAAAGGACCGGCAGCCCCTCGTGTTCGGTGCCGCGCAGGATGTCGGTGACGTACCATTTCTGCGCGTCGGACACGATCTGGACCGAGGGGTCATCGGCCACCAGCGCGAAATAGGAATAGAGCGGCACGGCGGTCTGGCCGACCTCGGCCCGGACGTATTCCAGCGTCGCGGCATGGGCATCGGCCGTGGCATCGACCACCGGCGCGTAATCGCCGACCAGCGCCGAGATCGAGCGGTCCTCGTTTCGCTGCGAGATCGGGCGCACCGAACTTTCGGCATTGGCCACCGTCCAGCCGTCGCCGTCGCGGGCCAGCATCAGGTCGATGACCCCCAGATGCGAGCCCCAGAACCCGGCCATGACCGCGGGCTTGCCCATCAGCGTGCCGGCGGCGGCGTCGATCCCCTCGCCCTCGTGATTGGTGCCGGGGAAAGTCAGGTGCTGGTGGCCGGTGACCACGGCGTCGATCCCGTCCACGCCCGCCAGATAGAGCGAGGCATTCTCCATCATCGGCTCGTACTCCGAAGCCGAGATGCCGGAATGCGACAGCGCGATGATGATGTCGGCGCCTTCCTCCTTCATCCGGGGCACCCAGGCCTCGGCCGCCTCGACGATGCCGCGGACGTTGTAGGCGCCTTCCAGATGCGCGCGGTCCCATTGCAGGATCTGCGGCGGCAGGAAGCCGATGATGCCGACCTTGATAGGCATTTCCGTGCCGTCGCCGTCGCGGACCATGCGGTCGAGGATGACATAGGGCGGCAGGTGCAGGCTGTCCTCGGTCGGCGTCGCGCCCAGCGAGGCGCCGAAATTGGCGCTGACCACGGGGAAGTTGGCGCCCGCGTTCACCCGGTCCATGAATTCGACGCCGTAGTTGAATTCGTGGTTGCCCAACGTGCCTGCGTCATAGCCCAGCGTGTTCATGGCGGCGATGATCGGGTGGATATCGCCCTCGTTCATGCCATGTTCATAGGCCATCCAGTCACCCATCGGGTTGCCCTGGAAGTAATCGCCGTTGTCCACCAGCAGGGTGTTGGTCGCTTCGGCCCGGATCTCCTCGATGATCGAGGCGGTGCGCGACAGGCCCAGCGTGTCATTCGGGCGGTCGCCGTAGTAATCATAGGCCTGCGCGTGGCAATGCAGGTCGGTGGTGGTCAGGATGCGCAGATGCGCCTGGCCGGCCTGGGCGCGGGCGGAGAAGGGGTGCAGCAGCACGAAGCCGGTGGCGGCGGTCGAGGACGCGAGGAAGGCGCGGCGCGTCAGGCGGCGGGTCATGGAAAGATCTCCCTGGGTGAGTCGCTCTGGTGGCGAAAGGGTCATGGTGAACCCGGGGCGGGAAGGCGGCAAGGAATTTGACCATGGGGTCCAATTGTGACCGGCTGCTTCCCGCCCCGGTGCCGCGCGATTCATCGTCGCCGGAGGTGACAGGCGCATGACAGGGCGCCGAGAGGAGGGGCAGATGCCGACGTTGATTGCTCTGGCCGGGTTGCCGGGGGTGGGCAAGACAAGCATCGCACGGGCGCTGGCCCTGCGGAGCGGCGCGGTCTTCCTGCGCATCGACGCCATCGAGGCGGCGATGCTGCGCAGCCGCCCCGGCGCCGAGATCGGCGGCGAAAGCTACGCCATCGCCTGCGCCCTGGCGGTGACCAACCTGGCGGTGGGTAGCGACGTGATTTGCGATTGCGTGAACCCCTGGGCGCTGACCCGGGCGCTGTTCCGCGCCGCCGCCGATGAGGCGGGCGCGCGGTTCCTGGGGGTCGAGGTGCTCTGTGCCGACCGGGCGCTGCACCGGCAGCGGCTGGAGGCGCGGCAGGACGATCTGCCGGGCTTCGTCGCGGCCGATTGGGCGGCGGTGGAGGCGCGGGATTACCACCCTTGGGAGGAGGCGGACCTCAGGCTCGACACCGCCGCCCTCTCGGCCGAGGGGGCGGCGGTGCGCATCGCGGCGCGGCTGGCGCCCGGCCTCAGCGGCTGAGGCGCGCGATCAGGGCGCGGGCCTCGGGCGGGTTTCGATGCGCTGGTAGTCGCGCCCGTCGGGGCCGCGGCGCAGAAGACCCAGCCCCACCATGTCCCGGCGGATCAGGGCGCGATCCCCGAACGCGTGAAGCGTGTCGAGAAGCCGGTTGATCCGCGGCTCGTCCAGGCACAGCCCGGCGGGCAGCCGCGCCCAAAGCGCCCAGAGGCAGAGGATCTGCTGCTGGCGCCGGGCGGGCCAGCGGGTCAGCACGCCGCCTTGATCGAAACAGCCCAGCGCGCGCTCCACCTGCCGGAAATCCACGGCTTCGGGCGGGGCGGCGGGCGTGTCCAGCCTGGCGCGGGCCGCCTCGGCAGCGCGCAGGTGCTGGTGATTGCGGAAACCCGCGGCCCGGGCCAGCATGTTCAGGAGTTCCAGATGCGAGGGCGGGGCCTCGCGCCCGGTCAACTGCCTGGACAGCGAGCGGGCAAAGCCGGAGACATCCGGCGTGGTCAGGGGGATCAGGTCGCGCGACATGGAAACCTCGGGTCTGCGCCGCGGGCGGGGTCGGGGTCGCTGACTTCCGACATGCGGCGCCGAGGGGCCAGTCGTCGGGATGGTAATGGCAGGTTTAGCTTCCCTTGCGGGACAGCGACGCCTTGGGAACTGCCGACCAATGCAGAGGATAATCCGCCCCGGCGCGCGCAGCAAGCCGTAGGATGGGCAATATTACCCATCCTACGGGGGCCTGTGCCCTAGTGTGCGAGGAACACCGCGCGTTTGGCATTCTCCAGCACATTGCGGGTCGCGCCGCCCAGGATCGCCTCGCGCAGGCGCGAATGGCCATAGGCGCCCATCACCAGGACCGAGGCGTCGATATCCTCCATATGCCGCATCAGCACGTCCGAGACCCGGGGCAGGGTCTTGGCCAGGACCGAGACTTCGGCCCTTACGCCATGCCGCGCCAGCATCTGCGTCAGCATGCCGCCGGGGTCCGAGCGTTCGGGGCTGTGCACCGGCGGATCGACCACCACCACCTGCACAGAATCGGCCGCCTGCAACAGCGGCAGCGCCCGGCGCACGGCGGACAATGCCTCGTTCGACTGGTTCCAGGCGATCATCACCGATTTGCCGAAATCCTTGACCAGCTTGCCTTGTGGCAGCACCAGCACCGGCGCCTGCCCTTCGAACAGCGCGGCCTCGATCACCGCCTCCTGCGTGGTGCCTGCGCCGCCGGTATAGGGACCGGTCTGCACCACCAGATCAGAAAAGCGCGCCCGAAGCCCGACGAGCGAGGGCAGCCCGCCGAACTGCGCCACGGCCGAATCGACCCCCCAGCGCAGCACATTCCCGTCCAGCATCCGCCGCGCCTGGGCTTCCAGCGCCTCGGCCTCTTGCTGGGCACGCTCCAGGGTTTCCTGCAGCATGATTGGCGAGGCCCCCATGTAGAACCCGCCCGCCGGGGTCATATCGACGCCAAGCAGGGTGGCGGTGAGATGCGCCTCGTTCCGGGCGGCGATTTCCATCGCGGCAGGGAGCGTGGCGGAAAGCTCGGAACTGCTTGCGACAAAGGTGAGAATTGACTTGTAGGCCATAGAGAGGTCTCCTTTGGCGTGTGTGTCATAGGACATAGCCTGACCCTGCGATACTCTGCCGCGGATGCGGTCCTTACCTTGATATGCGTCAATATAGCCCGGGTACCAGGACTTGACCTGAATCAAGGTTTTGCCGCCCTAGGCGCTGGATAAGGGCGGTGGCGAAACAGGCCCCGAGTCCCCCCGGACCCTCGGGGGGAACGCCAACGATAAAACGAAGGGACGCAAACAAATGTGGGATTACGTCAAGCTGATCTTGCTTGCCGCCGTCGCGGTGCTCGCCGCGTATGCCGCAAGTCAAGCGCGTGACCTCGCCTACCTGGTCCACATGATCATCTTCATGGGGGCCGCGGCGATCGCCTTCCTCTGGCAGATCCGCCATATCGGGGAAGGGGTTCACAACCAAAACGAATATTTCGACGGCGTGGTGCGCTATGGCGTGATCGCCACGGCCTTCTGGGGCGTCGTGGGCTTCCTGGTCGGCGTGGTCATCGCCTTCCAGCTGGCCTTTCCGTCGCTGAACTTCGAGGTGCTGCAGGGCTTCGGCAATTTCGGCCGTCTGCGCCCGCTGCACACCTCGGCGGTGATCTTCGCCTTTGGCGGCAACGCGCTGATCGCCTCGGCCTTCTATGTCGTGCAGCGCACGACCGCGGCGCGGCTTTTCGGCGGCGGCCTGGGCTGGTTCGTCTTCTGGGGCTATCAGGTCTTCATCCTGCTGGCCGCGACCGGCTATGTGCTGGGCTCGACCCAGGGCCAGGAATACGCCGAACCCGAATGGCTGGCCGACCTGTGGCTGACCATCGTCTGGGTCGTCTTCCTGCTGATCTACATGGGCACGCTGATCAAGCGCCGGGAACCCCATATCTATGTGGCGAACTGGTTCTACCTGTCCTTCATCGTCACCATCGCCATGCTGCATGTGGTCAACAACCTGCAGGTGCCGGTGTCGTTCCTGGGCTCGGCCTCGATCCCGGTCTGGTCGGGCGTGCAATCGGCCATGGTGCAATGGTGGTACGGCCATAACGCGGTGGGCTTCTTCCTGACCGCCGGCTTCCTGGGGATGATGTATTACTTCATCCCGAAACAGGCCGAGCGTCCGGTCTATAGCTACAAGCTGTCGATCATCCACTTCTGGGCGCTGATCTTCCTCTACATCTGGGCCGGTCCGCACCACCTGCATTACACCGCGCTGCCCGATTGGGCGCAGACGCTGGGCATGACCTTCTCGATCATGCTGTGGATGCCCAGCTGGGGCGGGATGATCAACGGCCTGATGACGCTCTCGGGCGCCTGGGACAAGCTGCGCACCGACCCGGTGATCCGGATGATGGTCGTCGCCGTGGGCTTTTACGGCATGGCCACCTTCGAGGGGCCGATGATGTCGATCCGCGCGGTCAACTCGCTCTCGCATTACACGGACTGGACCATCGGTCACGTCCATTCGGGTGCGCTGGGCTGGAACGGGATGATCACCTTCGGGATGCTCTATTACCTGGTGCCCAAACTGTGGAAGCGCGAGCGGCTCTATTCGCTGTCGCTGGTCAGCTGGCACTTCTGGCTCGCCACGATCGGCATCGTGCTCTACGCCGCCTCGATGTGGGTGACGGGGATCATGGAAGGGCTGATGTGGCGTCAGGTCGACGCGCAGGGCTTCCTGGTGAACTCGTTCGCCGACACCGTTGCCGCGAAGTTCCCGATGTATGTGGTGCGCGGCGTGGGCGGCCTCATGTTCCTCGTCGGTGCGCTGATCATGTGCTACAACCTGTGGATGACCGTGCGGAAGGTGGGCGAAGCGAAGCCTGCCACCTCCGTCGCGGTCGCCGCTGAATAAGCGGAGGGTGTGACGATGGGTATTCTCGATCACCACAAGAAAATCGAAACGCATGCCACCCTGCTGCTGGTCCTCAGCTTCCTGGTGGTGACCATTGGCGGCCTCGTGCAGATCGTGCCCCTGTTCTATCTGGAGAACACGATCGAGGAAGTGGAGGGCATGCGCCCCTACTCGCCCCTGGAGCTGACCGGGCGCGAGATCTACGTCCGCGAGGGCTGCTACGTCTGCCACAGCCAGATGGTGCGCCCGATGCGCGACGAGGTTGAACGTTACGGCCATTACTCGCTGGCGGCGGAGTCGATGTACGACCATCCGTTCCAGTGGGGCTCGAAGCGCACCGGGCCTGACCTGGCGCGCCTCGGCGGCCGCTATTCGGACGAATGGCACGTGGCCCACCTGGTGAACCCGCGCGACGTGGTGCCGGAATCGGTGATGCCGCCCTATGCCTACCTGCTGGATCGGCCGGTGACGCCCGAATACGTGCAGGATCTGATGCGGGCCTACCGTCTGGTCGGCGTGCCCTATACCGACGACATGATCGAAGCCGCGCCGGAAGATTTCCGCGCCCAGGTCGATCCTTTCGGCGACAGCGGCGCGCTGCTGGATCGGTATCACTCGGCCCAGGTCCGCAACTTCGATGGCCAGGAAGAGCTGACCGAAATGGACGCGCTGATCGCCTATATGCAGATGATCGGCACGCTCGTGGACTTCAGCACCTTCACCGCCGAAACCAGCCGCTGACGGAGGGGGAGCATGGAAACCTATACCCTTCTCCGCAGCTTCGCGGACAGCTGGTATCTGCTGTTCATGACGCTCTTCTTCGTCGGCATCATCGCCTGGGCCTGGCGCCCGGGCAGCCGCAGGGCTCAGGACGAGGCTGCCAGCAGCATCTTCCGCAACGACGACAGACCGGCAGCGGGCGCGGCCTATGACGACGCCCCCCGCAGCCAGAGCCAGGGGGCACGCTGATGGCCACGCCGAACAAGAAGAACCATGATCGCCCGACCACCGGGCATTCCTGGGACGGGATCGAGGAATTCGACAACCCGATGCCGCGCTGGTGGCTGTGGACCTTCTACGCCACGATCATCTGGGCGGTGGTCTACTGGATCCTGTTCCCGGCCTGGCCGCTGGTCCGGGGCGCCACCGCCGGCGTGCTGGGCTATTCCTCGCGCGCCGATGTCGCGGCCGAGATCGCGGCGGCCGATCAGGCCAACCAGGTCTGGTACGATCAGCTGATGGCCACCGACGTCACCGAGATCGCGGCCAACCCGGAGCTGGAACGCTTCGCGGTCAACGCCGGGGCCGCGGTGTTCCGGGCGCAATGCTCGCAATGCCACGGCGCGGGCGCCAACGGATTGCGTCCGGGCTCGGGCTTCCCGAACCTTCTGGACGACGAATGGATGTGGGGCGGCACCATGGAGGACATCGTGCAGACGGTGACCTATGGCATCCGCAACACCGATTTCCCCGATGCGCGCTATTCGGAAATGCCTTCGTTCGGGCGGGACGGGTTGCTGACCCCGGCGGAAATCGACCAGGTGGTGAACCATGTCCTCGCCATTTCGGGGCAGGCGCATGACAACGCCCTGGCCGCGGCGGGCGAGCAGGTGTTCTTGGACAATTGCGCGTCGTGCCACATGGACGACGGCTCGGGCGATCCCTTCGTCGGTGCGCCTGCGCTGAACAACGCGATCTGGCTCTATGGCGGCAGCGCCGACGAGATCCGCGCCTCGGTCCACAACGCCCGTTTCGGCATCATGCCCGGCTTCACCGGCCGTCTGCCCGATGCGCAGATCCGCGCGGTCGCGGCCTATGTCCACCAATTGGGCGGTGGCCAGTAAGATCCCGACAAACCGGGCCCGTTCGCGGGCCCGGTGGCTGCACCGGACCGGTCCTGTTCGCGCGTTTCCCGGGGCCGGTGCAGCCGTTTCCATGGTCAAGGCGCACCCGGCTGTCCCTCCGGTGTGCGCCTTTGCCACATTTAACCCGTGCCGAGAATCCGGGTTTTTGATGCAGGTCAAGGTTACCTCAGCGACGCCGTGCGATTGACCATCGCAAGCAAGCAAAGGAAGCGATTCCGTGAGTTCCTCAGAAAATTACGAACCGCAGCTCTACGCCAAGCGCGAGCCCGTGTTCCCGCGCCGCGTCAAGGGTAGTTTCCGCACCCTGAAATGGTGGCTGATGGCGCTGATGCTGGGCGTCTACTACATCACGCCCTGGATCCGCTGGGACCGGGGCCCCGATCTGTCCGATCAGGCGGTGCTGGTCGATCTGGCGAACCGGCGCTTCTTTTTCTTCATGGTCGAGATCTGGCCGCACGAATTCTATTTCGTCGCGGGCCTGCTGATCATGGCCGGGATCGGGCTGTTCCTGTTTACCTCGGCGCTGGGCCGGGTCTGGTGCGGCTATGCCTGCCCGCAGACCGTCTGGACCGACCTCTACATCCTGGTAGAGCGTTGGGTCGAGGGCGACCGCAACGCCCGCCTCAGGCTCTACCGCCAGCCCTGGGGCGCCGAGAAGATCCGCAAATACGGCACCAAATGGTTTCTCTGGCTGCTGATCGGCCTGGCCACGGGCGGCGCCTGGGTGTTCTATTTCACCGATGCGCCGACGCTGCTGCGCGACCTCGTGACCTTCGACGCGCATCCCGTGGCCTATGGCACCATCGCCTTCCTGACCGCCACGACCTTCCTGTTCGGCGGCTTCTTCCGCGAGCAGGTCTGCATCTACGGCTGCCCTTGGCCGCGCATCCAGGCGGCGATGATGGACGAGGACACGATCACCATCAGCTACCGCGAATGGCGGGGCGAGCCGCGCGGCAAGCAGCGCAAGGGCGAGGCCGAGGGCAGCCACGGCGATTGCATCGATTGCATGGCCTGCGTCAACGTCTGCCCGATGGGGATCGACATCCGTGACGATCAGCAGCTGGCCTGCATCACCTGCGGGCTGTGCATCGACGCCTGCAACGATGTCATGGACAAGATCGGCAAGCCGCGCGACCTGATCGGCTATATGGCGCTGACGGACGAGACCCGCGAACGCGCCGGCAACCCGCCGAAATCCATCTGGAAACACGTCTTCCGCCCGCGCACGATCGTCTACACGACGCTCTGGGCCGGGATTGGCCTGGGCCTGCTGGTGGCGCTGTTCCTGCGGACGGATATCGACATGTCGATCTCGCCCATCCGCAACCCGACCTATGTCACCTTGTCGAACGGCTCGATCCGAAACACCTATGACATTCGCCTGCGGAACATGAACGAGAACGCGCGGCAGTTCTATCTGACGGTGGCCGACAACCCCTCGATCACCTTGACGATGGAGGGTGTGCAGGGCCAACTGGTCACCGTGGGACCGGACGAACAGCTGATCCAGCGCGTCTATCTAACCGCCTCGGCCGGGACCCCGGCGGCTGCGGCCGCGACGACCCCGGTGCGCCTGTGGGTCTCGGTCACCGGCGAGACCGACCGCATCTATGGCGAAACCGTCTTCAACGGGAGTGGACAGCGATGAGCGAAACCCAGGGGCGCCCCCTTACCGGCCGCATGGTCCTGGCGATCACCGTCTCGGCCTTCAGCGTCATCATCGGTGTCAATCTGGTGATGGCCTGGTTCGCGGTCGACACTTTCCCGGGGCTTGAGGTGCGCAATTCCTATGTCGCGAGCCAGGGCTTCAACGACCGCCTGCGCGAGCAGCGGGCGCTGGGCTGGACGACCGAGGTCGATATGACCGGCGGGCGCCTGACGGTGCGGATCCTGGGCGCCGACGGCAACCCGGCCCCCGTTGCCGAGATCTCGGCGATCCTGGGCCGGCCGACCACCGAACGCGAGGATACCGTGCCCGAATTCCGCTTCGAGGGCGGGGCCTTCGTCGCCGATGTCGATGTCGATTACGGCAATTGGGATCTCAGGCTTGTCGCCCAGGCGGCGGATGGGTCCGAGTTCGCCTATCGTCTCGGCCTGATCCACCACCGCTGAGACGGCAGCCATGACCGACACGATGACCAACCCCACGGCCGAGCCTGAATATCCCGCACTCGCGGCCTGCCCGGCCTGCATCGCCACGCCCTCGGCCGTGGATCGTGCCCGGGCAGCGGCGGCGGAAAAGGCCGCGCGGATCATGCTGTCGGTGCCGGATGCGCATTGCGCGCTCTGCATCCAGACGGTCGAGAGCGACCTGGAGAAGATGCCGGGGGTGAAAAGCGCCCGGCTGAACCTGACGCTGCGCCGCGTCTCGGTCGAGGCCGAGCCGGGCATCAGCGCCGAGTCCATCGCCAAGCGGCTGGAGAAGATCGGCTATCCGGCCTATGAGCTCGACCCCGGGCAGCTGTCGATGACCGAGACCGACAAGCAGGGCCGCGACCTGTTGATGCGGCTGGGCGTGGCCGGGTTCAGCATGATGAACATCATGCTGCTGTCGGTCGCCGTCTGGTCGGGCGCCACCGACGCGACGCGCGACCTGTTCCACATGATTTCGGCGATGATCGCCGTGCCGACCGTCGCCTTCTCGGGCCAGCCCTTTTTCCGCAAGGCCTGGGCCGGGGTGCGCAACGGCCGGCTGGACATGGATTTCCCCATCTCGCTGGCCATCGTTTTGGCGACCGGCATGTCGCTGTATGAGACGTTCAACAGCGGCCATCACGCCTATTTCGATGCCGCCGTGATGCTGACCTTCTTCCTGCTGGCCGGGCGCTATCTCGATTTCCGCACCCGGGCCGTGGCGAGGTCTGCCGCGCAGGAGCTGGCGGCGCTGGAAGTGCCCCGGGCCATCCGCCTGACGGGCGAGGCCGAGGAGCCGGTGGCGGTGGCCGATCTGCGGCCGGGTGAGCTGGTTCTGGTGCGCCCGGGGGGCCGGATTCCGGTCGATGGGGTGGTCGTCGCGGGCCAGTCGGAACTGGACCGCAGCCTGCTGACCGGCGAGACGCTGCCGGTCTTCGCCGGCCCCGATCTGGTGGTGACGGCGGGGGCGGTGAACCTGACCGGGCCGCTGACCCTCCGCGTGACGGCGGCCGGCAAGGACAGCTCCTTGCACCGGATGGCCGATCTGGTGGCGGTGGCCGAGAATGCGCGTAACAAATACACGACGCTGGCCGAAAAGGCGGCGCGGATGTATTCGCCCTCGGTCCACCTTCTGTCCTTCGCGGCCTTCGCGGTCTGGATGTGGCTGACCGGCGGCGACGTGCGCTTCGCGCTGAACATCTCGGCCGCGACGCTGATCATCACCTGTCCCTGCGCGCTGGGGCTGGCGGTGCCTGCCGTGGTCACCGCGGCCTCGGGCCGGCTGTTCCGCGCGGGGCTGCTGATCAAGGACGGCTCGGCGCTGGAGCGTCTGGCCGAGGTCGATACCGTGGTTTTCGACAAGACCGGCACCCTGACCCGCGGCACGCCCGAGCCGGTGACGCTGGAGGGCCTCTCGCCCGAGGCGCTGGCCATCGCCGCGGCGCTGGGCGGGGCATCGTCGCATCCGCTGGCGCAATCGCTGGCGCAGGCGGCTCGGGCCGAGGGCGCGATCCCCGCGGTACTGACCGAGGTGGCCGAGGTCCCGGGCTTTGGCGTGCAGGCGCTCTGGCAGGGGCGCCGGGTGCGGCTGGGCCGCGCGCATTGGGTCGGGGCCGAGCCGTTGGACGTGACCGCCGCCTATCTGGGCATCGAGGGGCAGGCGCCGCAATCCGTGGCCTTCGCCGACCGGCTGCGCGACGGCGCCGAGGAAGCGGTTGCCGCCTTCAAGGCGCAGGGCAAGCGGGTCATCCTGATCTCGGGCGACGTGCCGGGGGCGGTGGGTGATCTGGCGGCGCGGCTGGGGATCGACGATTGGCGGGCCGAGGCGCTGCCCGAGGACAAATCCGCTGCCATCAACGCCCTGCAGGCGCAGGGACACAAGGTGCTGATGGTCGGCGACGGGCTCAACGATACCGTCGCGCTGAGTGCCGCGCATGTCTCGATCTCGCCCGCCTCGGCGCTGGATGCGGCGCGGGTGGCCTCCGATATCGTGTTGCTCGGCACCTCGCTGGCGCCGCTGCCGGAGGCGCAGCGCGTCTCGGTCCGGGCCGTGCAGCGGATCCGCGAGAATTTCGCCATCTCGTTCGGCTATAACGTCATCGCCGTGCCGATCGCGCTGGTGGGCCTGGCTTCGCCCCTTATCGCGGCGCTGGCGATGTCGGTCTCCTCGATCACCGTGGCGCTGAACGCGCTGCGGCTGAAATAATCCTTCAAGCGGGGGTCCCGATGGACATTCTTGCCGTGTTGATACCCGTATCGCTGTTTCTGGGGCTGGCGGGGCTGGTGGGGTTCTGGTGGACGCTGAAACGCGGCCAGTACGACGACCCCGAGGGCGACAGCCAGCGCATCCTGCGCGGCGATTATGACGACCATCCGAAGCCTTGAGGGGGCCGCGCGGCCTTGACCTTTGGCGGCGGCGAGCCCTTATTACCCCCGACAGACCGCCAATCAATGAGGTAACCCGATGGCCTTCACCCTTCCCGATCTTCCCTATGCCCATGACGCGCTGGCCGACCTGGGCATGTCGAAGGAAACGCTGGAATACCACCACGACCTGCACCACAAGGCCTATGTCGACAACGGCAACAAGCTGATCGCCGGGACCGAATGGGAAGGCAAGTCGCTGGAAGAGATCATCAAGGGCACCTATCAGAAAGGCGCCGTCGCCCAGAACGGCATCTTCAACAACGCCTCGCAGCACTGGAACCACAACCAGTTCTGGGAAATGATGGGTCCCTCGGGCAAGAAAATGCCGTCGGAACTGGAAGCCGCGATCAAGGACAGCTTCGGGTCGGTCGACAAGTTCAAGGAAGATTTCGCCGCCGCGGGCGCCGGGCAGTTCGGCTCGGGCTGGTGCTGGCTGGTGAAGGACACCGACGGCGGCCTGAAAGTGACCAAGACCGAGAACGGCGTGAACCCGCTCTGCTTCGGCCAGACCGCGCTGCTGGGCTGCGACGTCTGGGAACACTCGTATTACATCGACTTCCGCAACAAGCGTCCGGCCTATCTGTCGAACTTCCTCGACAAGCTGGTGAACTGGGAAAACGTGGCCTCGCGCCTCTGAGCCCTGTTAGACGCGGCCCTTTTCCGGGGCCTGAAGCACCCCGCGTCCGACCCGGCGCGGGGTGTTTCTTGTTGCGCGGGGGGACGCCGGGCGCGGCGGGCCGGGCGGAACCTTGGCCGCTGCGGGACGTTTCCCTTGCAGCAAGAGAGAGGAGGCCATGATGGCTGAACGAGTGCGCTCGCGCGATGGATCGCGCGAAACCGACGCCATTCTCGAGGGCGATGCCGGGACCGGACCGACCGGCCAGCAAGGCAGCGCCGGCGGCAATCTGCAACGCAAGGTCGGCACGCGCGACGAGAAAAAGCGCGTCGACGAGACCTCGGACGGGATCACCCGGGCCTTGGCCGGGGATCGCAACGAGAGCGGCGACAAGGAGAAGATGTGATGACCCGATTGACGCAGGGCACCTGGGTGCTGGTCGCGGACGGGCAGAAGGCCCTGTTCCTCAGGAATGACATGGATGCGCAGGACCCGCATCTGGTGGTGATGCGGATCGAGGAGCAGGAGAACCCGGCCGACCGCGACCAGGCCACCGACCGGCCGGGCCGGATGGCCGACAACGGGCCGGGGCAGCGCTCGGCCCTGGCCGAGACGGATTTTCACCAGCTGGCCAAGGAGCGGTTCGCCGACGATCTGGCCGAAATCCTGTACAAACAGGCGCATAAAGGCAGGTTCGATCGGCTGGTGATCGCGGCGCCGCCCTCGGTTCTGGGGGATCTGCGCGGCAAGCTGCATAAGGAGGTGGCAAGCCGGGTGGTGGCAGAACTGGACAAGACGCTGACCAACCATCCGCTCGACAAGATCGAGGCGCTGGTGAAGGACGAGCTGGAAAAGGCCTGAAACTTCTCCCGTTTCGGGGGTCGCGGCGGCGGGGGCATCGAGCCCCCGCCGCCGCGGCGCGCAGGCCCGCGCGCGGTCGTGCCCGGCGCGGCGTCAGTCGGGCAGGATGAGGTCGGCCCAGAGGATCGCGTGGGTCGCGCCGGGGTTGGGCCAGAGCAGACCCGCGTCCCGGACGATGAGGCGGCGGTCGGGCAGCAGGTAATCGACCCTGAGCGCTCCGGGCCCGTCAGGCCAATGCGCGGTGGCCGTGGTCGGCGGCCCGATGGTGCCGGGGAGCGGCGCCTGGGGTGCCGGGTCCTGCAGCAGCGGGTGGGCAAGCAGGGCGCCCATCACGGCCTGGTCACCGGCGCCCGTCTGGGGGTCGAGGTTGGAATTGCCGATCAGGACGAAGGGCGTCTGGGGCGGCGCAGTGTCGAGCCGCCAGCGCCAGAAGGCGGTCTCGGCGGCGTTTCTGAGCGCGTTGCGGTCATGCGGGCCGCCGAAGAGGGGCGGGCCCGCGTGCCAGGCGAGCAGGGTGAGCGGCCCCCCGGGCGTAGCGAGTGTCACCTGCCAATGGCCGGTACTGGAGAGGCGTTGCACGGCGAAGACTTCGGGTGACGGGAAGGGCTGCCCCGCCTGCATCGGCAGTTGCGTGCCGGGCAGGTCCTGCCAGAGGAAATCGCTGAAATCCAGGCTGCCGCCGATCGGCCAGCGGGAGAGGAGTGCCATGCCGCCGGCACCGGCGAAGCGGCCCCAGCCCTGGGCGTCGTCCGCCTCGCCCCGCCGGCCATTGCCGTCGAGGTCGAGGCCGGTGGCAAGGCCGCTGTTGGGCCGGGGAGCATGGGCATGAGGCAGGACAAGCCCACCCTCGGCCAGGAGCGCGGCGAAGGCCGTCAGGGCCAGAAGATCACGGTCATGGTCGACATCGAGCAGCAGGATGGCGTCGGGGGCCAGCGTCACCAGGGCGTCGCGGGCGGCCAGGACATCCGCCGCACCCCGCCGGATATCGCGCAGCAGGAGGCCGGGACCGTCGCGCCCGAGGCCGGTGTGCCAGAGGGCCAGCCGCAGCGGTTCGGCGCCGCAGGGCAGGGCGGTGGCGAGGAACAGCAGGCAGAGGAGGAGGCCGGCGAGCCGGTGGCGGCGTCGGTCAGCCGGGCTGCGCAGCGGATCCGGGCGCCGGGGCGGGCGCCGGCAAGGAGCGCTCAGGCGGTGGCGAAGGCGTTGCCCTCGGAATCGGCGAAGCGGCGGCGGCTGGCACGGATCATCCGCGCCACGCGGGCCATGGCCACCCCGCGCATCACCAGACTGGCCGGGACATAGGCCCACAGCACGATCCCCCAGACGAAGCCCATCGGCGAGAGCAGCGTCAGCGGCTTCACCAGAACCTCGGACACGATCACCGCGCCCGGCAGCAAGAATGGCAGCACAAGCCCTAACGCAATGTTAATGCGGGCGTGGCGCTGCAGGCGCAGAACCACGTCATTGCCGGCCGTGGGGTCGAAAGTCGGCAGGTTGATCCAGACGTTGAACGGGCCGTTGCCCATGGGCCAGGCATTGAGGCGGATGGCGGTGACGAAACCCGCGACCGTGGTCGCGGCCAGCACCAGGGCCAGCGCGGCGCCGTCGCGGACCATCGCCAGATGCTCGGCCGGGACGGCGGCGGGCAGGGCGTTGACGAGGAGGCGCACCGGGCTGAGGCCGAAATCGAGGATCTGGCCGCAGAGCGCCCCGGCCGCGGTGGCAAGGCCGCCGAGGATCCCGGGTTCGACCAGGTTGCGCTGCATCAGCGCCATCAGCACGGTCATCAGGGCGATCAGCGCGAAGCGGGTGCGGTTGAAGGGGGCGGCGAAGCGGAATTCGATGAGGCCGGGGTATTCCGAGGCGTATTCGGCAAAGACGATACCACCGGCGAACAGCGCCAGCAGGATCATGCTCTGCGCGGTGTCAGGGGCGGTCGAGGGCACGACCAGTGCCGGAAACAGGGCCAGGACAACGACAAGCAGGGCGCGTGCGGCGGCGCCCGGGACGTGCGACTTCGATTTCGCGTCACCCATGCTCGATCCCCTGGCCGGCCGGTGAAAGCCGGTGGAGTGTTTGCGGCGACCGGCGAATGCCAGTGCCTGCCTCAATTTTGCCACAATTCTGCCCATTTTCCCGCGACCCCGCAAGACGTCCACAAAGGGTGGCGCATCAAGAAGGGGATTCCGAGGCAGAAATGCCGCAGCTTTGCATCAAACTGGAGGCAAAAAAGAGGCGCCCCCGGAGGGACGCCCTAACAATTTGCAATCGCTGGAAAATCAGAGCCAGGGGAACTGGGTTTTCTGCTTTTCCTCATAGGCGTCGATTGACGACACTTTTTCCAAACTCAGGCCGATATCGTCGAGCCCGTTCATGAGGCAATGCTTCTTGAACGGGTCGATGTCGAAGCCGAAGCTCTTGCCGTCCGAGGCGGTCACCGTCTGGTTTTCCAGATCCACCGTGATCCGCGCATTGGCGCCATTGGCCGCGTCGTCCATCAGATAATTGACGGCCTCGGGCGGCAGGACGACCGGCAGGATGCCGTTCTTGAAGCAGTTGTTGTAGAAGATGTCGGCGAAGCTGGTCGAGATGACGCAGCGGATGCCGAAGTCGAGAAGCGCCCAGGGCGCGTGTTCGCGCGACGAGCCGCAGCCGAAATTGTCGCCGGCGACGATGATCTCGGCCTGCCGGTACTGCGGCTTGTTCAGGACGAAATCGGGGATTTCGTTGCCCTGACGGTCGTAGCGCATCTCGTCGAACAGGTTCTTGCCGAGACCCGAACGCTGGATCGTCTTCAGGAACAGTTTCGGGATGATCATGTCGGTGTCGATATTGACCAGCGGCATGGGCGCCGCGATCCCGGTCAGGGTGGTGAATTTGTCCATTTCAATCTCCGAAAGGGTCAGGACCGGCGGGCGATGAGGCCCAGCGCGATCAGGCCGATACCATCGGCCAGCAGCTGGAGGCCCAGCAGCAGGCCCAGAAGCGAGGTGGCGGCAGCGCCGATATCCGTGACGACCAGAAAGCCGATCAGGACCGAGGCGGCGCCGCTGAGAAGCAGGAACCAGAAGAGCGAGGTCTCGCGCAGGCGCCAGGCCATGCCCAGCCGCACCGCCCCGGTGAGGAGGAAGACGATCCCCACCAGCAGCGTGAGCGAGACGACTCCGGCGAGCGGATCGGCGATCAGCGAGATCCCCGCCAGCAGCGCCAGAAGGCCGACGGCCCCGGTCCAGATCCGGTGCGGCAGGTCCCGGCCGGTGACGGCGGCCCAGGTCTGCACAATGCCCGCGAAGACAAGCACCATGCCGACCAGCGTCGTCACCGCCAGCGAGGCGGCAAAGGGATTGGCCAGCGCCAGCACCCCGCCGATCAAAAGGACCGCGCCGACGGTCAGGAAGACCGAGGCCGGGCGCATCACACGGTTTCCGCGCTCAGTTCACGGACATCGGTCAGATGCCCGGTCACCGCCGCCGCCGCCGCCATGGCGGGCGACATGAGGTGCGTGCGGCCCTTGTAGCCCTGCCGCCCCTCGAAGTTGCGGTTCGAGGTCGAGGCGCAGCGCTCTTCGGGCGCCAGCTGGTCGGGGTTCATGGCCAGGCACATCGAGCAGCCGGCCATCCGCCATTCGGCGCCCGCGTCGATGAAGATCTGGGCCAGGCCCTCTTCCTCGGCCTGGGCGCGCACGAGGCCCGAACCGGGGACGACCATGCAGCGCACGCCGTCGGCGATCTTGCGGCCCTTGAGCACCGCGGCGGCGGCGCGCAGATCCTCGATCCGGCCGTTGGTGCAGGACCCGATGAACACCGCGTCGATCTTGATGTCGGTCAGCTTCATGCCCGGGGTCAGGCCCATATAGTCGAGCGAGCGCTGGGCAGCGCCGACCTTGCCGCCGGTGAAATCCCCGGCCGCGGGGACTTTGGCCGAGATCGGCAGCACGTCCTCGGGCGAGGTGCCCCAGGTCACGACCGGCTCGATATCCTCGCCGCGCAGGGTGATGACCTTGTCGAAATGCGCGCCCTCATCGGTGTAGAGGGTCTTCCACCAGGCCATCGCGGCCTCCCAGGCGGCGCCTTTGGGGGCATGGGGGCGGCCCTTCACATAGTCGAAGGTGGTTTCGTCCGGGGCGATCAGACCGGCGCGGGCGCCGCCTTCGATCGCCATGTTGCAGACGGTCATCCGGCCTTCCATCGACAGCGCACGGATCGCCTCGCCGCAATATTCGATGACATGGCCGGTGCCGCCGGCGGTGCCGGTCTTGCCGATGACCGCGAGCGTGATGTCCTTCGCCGTGACGCCGGGCTTCAGCTTGCCGGTGATCTCGACCTTCATGTTCTTGGATTTGGTCTGGATCAGCGTCTGGGTGGCCAGAACATGCTCGACCTCGGAGGTGCCGATGCCATGCGCGAGTGCCCCGAAGGCGCCATGCGTCGCGGTGTGGCTGTCGCCGCAGACCACGGTCATGCCCGGCAGGGTCCAGCCCTGTTCCGGGCCGACGATATGGACGATGCCCTGGCGGATGTCCGAGACCGGGTAATAGACGATGCCGAAATCCTTGGCGTTCTTGTCCAGCGCCTCGACCTGGATGCGGGATTCCTCGTTCTCGATCCCGTTCACGCGGTCGGCGGTGGTGGGGACGTTGTGGTCGGGCACGGCGATGGTCTTGCCAGGGGCGCGGACCGGGCGGTTGGCCATGCGCAGGCCTTCGAAGGCCTGCGGGCTGGTCACTTCATGGACCAGGTGGCGGTCGATATAGAGCAGGCAGGTGCCGTCGTCGGAACGGTCGACGACATGCGCGTCCCAGATCTTGTCATACAGGGTTTTCGGAGCGGTCATGGCTCATCTCTCACGGATTTGGCTTGGATAGGCTTGGTGCCTGCGGGCAGGCACCGGCGGCGGACCAAAGGGTCAGCCGCGAAGTCGCGCGAGGACAGACCGGTTTTCCCGGGCGAAACGCTGCGGCAGGCGCGCGTGATCGGTCATGTCGAAGAAGCGGATCATGCGCGGTTCATACGCCCGAATCCGGGTTCAGGCAAGCGAGGACGGCGTTTGCACCGCCTCCAGCAGATCGCCGGGCTGGCAGTCGAGCACCTCGCAGATACGGGCGAGGGTCTCGAAGCGGATGCCCTTGACCTTGCCTGACTTCAGCAGGCTGATGTTCTGCTCGGTGATGCCCACGCGCTCGGCCAGGTCGCGGCTTTTCATCTTGCGCATGGCCAGCATCACATCGAGCCGCACGACGATTTCCATCAGATGAAGCCCCGGTTTTCTTCGGCCATCTCGGCGGCCTCGTGCATCGCCCAGCCGATCATCACCATCAGCCCGCCCGCCAGGACCTGCCCAAGGTCGGCGCCCTCGAGCGAGAGGGCCAGCACCCGTTCACCCGGCGGATTGGCCAGGCTGGCCAGCATGATCTGCAGCGGGCGGGAGACAAGCTCCAGCGCCACGGCGACCAGCAGCGCCGCGCCGATCCGCTGGATATGGCGCGCGCAGGCCTGCGTCAGGGTCTCGCCCCCGGCGTAGCGCCCCAGCAGCAGGGCCATCTGATGCAGCCCATAGAGCATGGCCAGCGAGGGCAGGGCGCCCAGGGCGGCGACCCCGGCGCGGTGAAGGGGATCGAGCCTGTGGTCAGGGGCGATCCCGGCCGCGCGGCGCAATGCCTCGGGCAAATCCAGAAAGGCGATCCCGGCCAACAGGGCAGTGGCAAGGATCGCCATCGCCACCCAAGTCAGAACCCGGAGAGTGGCGGCCCAGCGGCGCACAGGTGCGGTGTCGGTCATTGTAATACTCCTTTCACAGCCAATATTTATTGTAATACATTAAAAGAATATCGAATCAAGGGGAATCGCCATGCGCCCAATGATCGCCGCCTTCTGCCTCGCCGCCAGCCTGCCGGCCTGCGCCACACTCAACCCCGTCACCGCCCTGCGCCTGTCCCGGCTCGATCCGCTGACCGCCGATCCCGCCGCCATCGCCGCGCGGTTGACTCTGCCCGATGGGTTGGGGGTGAGGCCGGGCAGCGCGGTTCTGACCCTCTCCGCCAGCCGGCAGGATACCGGTGAAGCCTTCCAGCATGCCTATTCCCTGGAAGAAGGGGGCACGGTCTGGCGGCTCTCGCCGACGGATCTCCGTTCGCTGCGCGCCGCGCAGGCCGAGGCCGCCCGCTGGAGAGCCGAGGCGCCGGATGAAAGTTCCGGCGCCCTGTCGCTCAGCCTTGGCGGTTGTGCCATCGGCGCGGGGCCAAACCCCGAGGCAACCGTTTCCGCCGATCTAAGCCTCGACGGGGGCGTCCGCTACGCGCCGCTGATCCGCGGGCTGTCCCTTGCCGACATCGCAGGGGCCGCAAGCCCGGGCGCTGTCCTGCCCGCCTGCCCATCACCCGGGGGGGCAAAGGCCCCGACAGCAGCGATGACGGCACCGCGACGGGAAGGGGCAGGGCGAACGCGACAGCGCTTGCCGCCGCTTGGCAGGCGCGCCGCGCTGTCAGCCCGTTCATTCCCGTGGACTTGCTTCCCCGAGGCCGTAAACTTGCCGGATGGACCGCGAAATCGTCTCCTGGCTGCAAAGCCTGCGCGACAGCGCTGCCGAGTTCTTCAACGCGCTGCTGTTCTTCGGGCAGACCATGCTGCTGCCCTCGCGCCTGCAACAGATCGGCGTGGCGCTGGTGCTGGCCCTGTTCGCCTGGGCCCTGTCGCGCTGGCTGGCACCGCGGGTCGATGCCTGGATGCATGCGCAGGAGGGGCGGCCGAAATGGCAGCTGCGGCTGTTCATCGTCCTGCGCCGCCGCTTGCCACTGATCCTGTACATGCTGCTGATCTGGGGCGCGGTCTGGGTCTTTGCCGCGGCCTATGCCTTTCCTTCGCGCCGCTATGTGCTGGTGCTGGTGGCGACCATCGCCACCGCCTGGCTGGGCATCCGCCTGGCCGCGCAGCTGATTCGCAACCGGCTGGTGCGAACGCTGGCGGTCTGGGGCCTGTCGATCTGGGCCACGCTCTATTACCTCGATCTTCTGGACGAGACGAGCAGCGCGCTCGACGCCATCGCCGTCCGATTCGGCGATTTCGAGCTGTCGGCGATCAAGGCGGTGGTGCTGACCGCCGCGCTTTTCACCGCCGCCCGGGCCGTCACCATCGGCTCCTCGCGCCGGATCCGCGGCATGGCCGACATTTCGCCCTCGATGCAGGAGCTGCTGGTCAAGCTTCTGCGCATCGGGCTTTACGGCGCGGCCTTTTTCATCGGACTGAAGGCAGTGGGGTTCGACCTGACGGGCCTCGCCGTGCTGTCGGGCGCCATCGGCGTGGGGCTCGGCTTCGGGCTGCAGAAAGTGGTCTCGAACCTCGTGTCGGGCGTCATCATCCTGCTGGACAAATCGGTCAAGCCCGGCGACGTCATCTCGATCGGCGATACCTTCGGCTGGATCGAGGAACTGGGCGCGCGCTATGTCTCGGTCGTGACCCGCGACGGCAAGGAATACCTGATCCCCAACGAGGATCTGATCACCGGCCAGGTGGTCAACTGGTCGCATACCAACGAATTTGTCCGCCTCGACATCTTTTTCGGCACCTCCTATGCCGATGACCCGCATGCCGTCCGCCGCATTGCCATCGAGGCTGCGCTGAGCTGTCCGCGGGTTCTGCAACACCGCGCGCCGGTCTGCCATATCACCGGATTCGGCGAATCCTCGGTCGATTACATCCTGCGCTTCTGGATCACCGATCCCACGGGCGGGCTGACCAATATCCGCGGCAATGTCTATCTGGCGCTGTGGGATGCGTTCAAGGCGCAGGGGATCTCCATCCCCTTCCCGCAGCGCGAGGTGCGGATCCTGGGCGAGGCGCCCGCCGGGGGTGCGGCCGGGCCCGCGTCCGAGGTGCCGCCCGATGGCGCCCGCGACCCCTCGGCGAAGTGATGCCGCCGCCCGCGCGGCGCCGCACGGGCCTCCATTGAGATTCCCTCGGGCGCGCGTTACATTGAGGGGTAATCGCCCCTGCAGGAGGACAGTTCTCTGTCTTACATCGACCCGGCCGCCGTCGCGGCCCCCGCCGCCAACCCTTCGGCCCCCGATTTCTCGGCCGCCGATGTTCTGGCCTTGGTCCTGCAATCCCTCGATGACGACAAGGCCGAGGAGATCGTGACGATCGACCTGCGCGGCCGTTCGTCCGTGGCCGATTACATGGTGATCTGTTCGGGCCGCTCGTCCCGCCAGGTCGCCGCCATTGCCGAGAAGCTGCTGGAGCGGCTGAAGGCGGCTTACCGCATCACCGCCCGGTCTGAGGGCAAGGAAACCGGCGACTGGGTGCTGCTCGATACCGGGGATGTGGTCGTGCATATCTTCCGCCCTGAAGTGCGCGAGTTCTATCAGCTCGAACGCATGTGGCAGGTGCCTGCCGGCAAGGCCTGATGCGGCTGCACATCGTCGCGGTGGGCCGGCTGCGCGCCGGGCCCGAGCGGGTGCTGATCGACGATTACCTCAAACGCCTCGACCGCACCGGCCGGCCGCTGGGGCTGGGTCCCTGCGCGGAACATGAGGTCGAGGACCGCAAGGGCGGGGGAATGGAGGCGGAAGCGGTGCTCCTGGCCCGCGCCTGCCCCGCGGGCGCGGTGCGGGTGGTGCTGGACGAGCGGGGGTCGGTGATGCCCTCCCCGGATTTCGCCCAGCGGCTGGCGAAATGGCGCGACGAGGGCCGGCAGGATCTGGCCTTTTTCATCGGCGGCGCCGATGGCCTGGCACCGTCGCTCAGGGCCGAGGCGGACGCGGCGCTCAGCTTCGGGGCGATGGTCTGGCCCCATGCGCTGGTGCGGGTGATGCTGGCCGAACAGCTCTACCGCGCGGCGACGATCCTGGCGGGATCGCCCTATCATCGGGAATAGCGGGCGTTCCGCCCGCGGCGAGGCGGGGGGCCAGCCCCCCGCACCCCCCGCTCAAGGGGGTTTTCCACCCCCTTGAGAAACCCCCAAGGATATTTAGAGAACAAAGATGAAGATTAAGAGGGCGTTAAGCCGCCTTCTTTGCGCCCGAAATATCCTCGGGGGGTGAATTGGCCGCAGGCCAAGAGGGGGCAGGAGGCCCCCCTACTTCGGCGCGGCGTCGCCGCGCCGCCGGTCGCCCCCCGTTTCGTCGCTTGCGGGCTCGGCGCCGGAGGCGTCGCGGCCGAGGGTGACACCCCTCCCCGGCCGGACCTCGCGCAGCCGGGGAGCAAGGGCATTGCCCCCGCCGACCCCCGCGCTTAGACAGGCAGCACGAAGACCGGAGCACCCGTCATGACCCATCCCAAACCCGTCGTCCTGTGCATTCTCGATGGCTGGGGCATCAATCCGCGGACCGAAGGCAATGCCGTGGCGCTGGCCGAAAAGCCCAATTTCGACCGGCTGATGGCGACCTGCCCGCATGCGACCTTGGTCACTTTCGGCCGCGGCGTGGGCCTGCCGACCGGGCAGATGGGCAATTCCGAGGTCGGGCACACCAATATCGGCGCGGGCCGGGTCGTCGCCATGGATCTGGGCCAGATCGACCTCGCGGTCGAGGATGGCTCCTTCGCCGCCAATGCCGCGCTTCAGGCGTTCATCGCCCGGCTCAAGGCCACCGGTGGCACGGCGCATCTGATGGGCGTCGTCTCGGACGGGGGTGTGCATGGCCATATCACCCATCTGAAGGCCGCCGTCGCCGCCATCGCCGGCGAGGGCGTCCCGGTTGCAATCCATGCCATCACCGATGGTCGCGACGTGGCGCCGAAATCGGCCGACCGCTTCATCGCCGATCTGGCCGCCAGCCTGCCCGAGAATGCCTGCATCGCCACAATCATCGGCCGCTACTGGGCCATGGACCGCGACTCGCGCTGGGAGCGGGTCGAGCGCGCCTATGACGCCATGGTCCGGGCCGAGGGCCGCGCCGCGCCGGATGCGGTCGCTGCCGTTGCCCAGGCCTATGCCGCGGGCGAGACGGATGAATTCATCGACCCGACCGTCATCGACGGCTACAAGGGCGCGCGCAACGGCGACGGATTCTTTTGCCTCAATTTCCGCGCCGACCGCGCGCGTGAGATCCTGGCGGCGCTGGGTGCCCCTGCCTTCCGCGGTTTCGAGGCCAAGGGCCGCGTCGAATGGGCCAGCATGCTGGGCATGGTCGATTATTCCGAGGCGCATAACGCCTTCATGCACACCGCCTTCCCCAAGCGGGTGATCAGGAACACGCTCGGCGAATGGGTGGCGAAGCAGGGGCTGCGCCAGTTCCGGCTGGCCGAGACCGAGAAATATCCCCATGTCACCTTCTTCCTGAACGGCGGCAAGGAAAGCCCGGAGGAAGGCGAGGACCGTTTCATGCCCTCCTCGCCCAAGGTCGCGACTTATGACCTCGCGCCCGAGATGTCCTCGGCCGAGGTGACCGACCGGTTCGTCGCCGCCATCGAGGCGGGCTATGACCTGATCGTCACCAATTACGCCAATCCCGACATGGTGGGCCACACCGGCATCGTCGAGGCCGGGGTAAAGGCGGTCGAGGCGGTGGATCGGGGCCTCGGCCGGGTGCTGGCGGCGCTGCAAAAGGCGGGGGGCGCGATGATCGTCACCGCCGACCACGGCAATTGCGAGCAGATGATCGATTACGCGACCGGCGGGCCGCATACCGCGCATACCACCAATCTGGTGCCGGTCATCCTAGTGGGCGGCCCCGAGGGGGTGACGCTGGCCGATGGGCGGCTGGCGGATCTGGCGCCCACGGTCCTGGAATTGATGGGCGTGCCGCAGCCCGAGGACATGACCGGCCAATCCCTGATCCGGCGGGGCTGAGGGATGCGGCTCGCCCGGATCCTGGCGCTCGTTGCCTGTCTGGCCGGCCCCGCCCCGGTGGTGGCGGATACGGCCGGGAACGCGCAGGCGGCGGCGATCGCGCTGCTGAACGCCATCGACTCGCTGGCCGAGGCGCGGCGCGCGCCCGATCAGGTGGCGGCGCTGACCCAGGCGATTCAGGCGCATGAGGCCGGGCTTTCGGCCCTGCGCGAGGGGCTGCGCGAGGCGGCGCTGCGCGAGGCCTCGATCAACCGGGTGCTGGAGCAGCAGCAGGCGCAGGTCAGCCGGATCCTGGGCGCGATGATGGCGGTCGAGCGGATCGAGGGACCGGTGATGCTGGTCCATCCGCAGGGCCCCTTGGCCACGGCGCGCGCCGGGATGATGATCGCCGATGTCGCGGCCGGCATGCAGGCCGAGGCCGACCGGATCGGCGCCCTGGCCCGCGAGCTGGCGGCGCTCAGGGAATTGCGCGAGACGGCGGTGGAGACGCTGGCGGCGGGGCTGGCCAGTCTGCAGGGCGCGCGGGCCGAACTCAGCCAGGCCATGGCCGACCGGCGCGACCTGCCGCCCCGGGTCGGCGATGACGAGACGCGGATGCTGGCGTTGCTGGAATCGGTCCGCACGCTGCAGGATCTGGCGACCGGGCTGGCCACCCGGCCCTCGGGCGCTTCGGCCGAGCTGCCGATTTTCGACACGGCGCGGGGCCGTTTGCCGATGCCGGTGATCGGCACCCGGCTGCGTGGTTTCGGCGAGGCCGATGCGGCGGGCATCACCCGGCCGGGCCTGGTGGTCGCTACTGAACCCGGGGCGCTGGTCACCGCGCCCTGGTACGGGACGGTGCGGTATCGCGGCCCCTTGCTGGATTACGGCAATGTCGTGCTGTTGGAGCCGGGCGAGGGCTGGCTGATCGTTCTGGCCGGGCTGGATCTGGTCTATCCGCGGCAGGGCGAGGTGGTGGCGCAGGGCGATGCGCTGGGTCTGATGCCGGGGGGCGCGACGGGTGCTGACGAATTCGTGCAGGCGGATCCGGTGGCGGGACGGAGCGAAACGCTGTATCTGGAACTCAGGCAGGACGGGCAAGCCATTGACCCGGCCGACTGGTTCGACTTGAGTGGTGAGGAACGGCCGTAGAACGGCCGGCGCGGGAGGGGCCTGCGGACGAGCCGCGGTCACATCCGAACCGACAGACGGGATGGAAGCATGAACAGATATCTGGTGGCGGCAGCGGCGGGCATCCTGGGGGGTGTCGTGCTGTCGACCCAAGTGGCGGCGCCGCTGCTCGCGCAAGAGCAGGACGCCAACCAGTCGGTCTATGAACAGCTCGACCTCTTCGGCGATGTGTTCGAGCGGATCCGCTCGCAATACGTGACCGAGGCCGAGCCGCGCCAGCTGATCGAGGCGGCCATCAACGGCATGCTCAATTCGCTCGACCCGCATTCCAGCTATCTGCCGCCCGACGATTACGAGGACATGCGCGTGCAGACGCGCGGCGCCTTCGGCGGTCTGGGGATCGAGATCACCCAGCAAGAGGGCTATGTCCGCGTGATCACGCCCATCGACGACACGCCCGCCGCCGCGGCGGGCGTCCAACCGGGCGATCTGCTGACCCATGTCGATGGCGTCTCGCTTCTGGGTCTGACGCTGCCCGAGGCCGTGGATCTGATGCGCGGGCCGGTCGGGTCCGAGATCGTGGTGACGATCCTGCGCGAAGGCGTGGCCGAACCCTTCGACCTGTCGATCATCCGCGACACGATCCGCATCCAGGCGGTGCGTGGCCGGGTCGAGGGCAATATCGTCGTCCTGCGCGTCTCGACCTTCAACGAGCAGACCTACGACAACCTCGAAAGCGAGCTGAACGAGGGGATCGAGCAGATCGGCGGCATCGACAACCTGCAGGGCGTCGTGCTGGATCTGCGCAACAACCCGGGCGGTCTGCTGGTGCAGGCGATCCGCGTTTCGGATGCCTTCCTGGAGACCGGCGAGATCGTCTCGACCCGCGGGCGCGACGGTGCCGATGGCGAGCGTCACAATGCGACGCCGGGCGATCTGATCGACGGGCGGCCGATGGTGGTGCTGATCAACGGCGGCTCGGCCTCGGCCTCGGAAATCGTGGCGGGCGCGCTGCAGGATCACCGCCGGGCGGTGGTGGTGGGCGAGCGCAGCTTCGGCAAGGGCTCGGTGCAGTCGTTGATCCCGCTCCGGGGCGATGGCGCCATGCGGCTGACGACGGCGCTCTACTACACGCCCTCGGGCCGCTCGATCCAGGCCCTGGGCGTGGCGCCCGACATCGTGGCCCATCAGCCGCCGGTTGCCGATACCGCCGCCGTCGCGCCCGAGGACGACACGCCGCGGCCCCCGCGCAGCGAATCGAGCCTGCGCGGCGCTTTCCAGAACGGCACCATCTCGGACGACGAACGCCGGCAGATGGAGGAAGAGGAACGCGCCGCCGAGGAGGTCTCGCGCCTGCGCAGCGAGGATTACCAGCTGGCCTATGCGCTGGATATCCTGCGCGGCCTGTCGGTGATGAACGGTCAGTGACGGGGGCGCCGATGAGCCCGGCCGAGGTCGACGCGCTGCCCTATCGGCCGAATGTCGGCGTGATGCTGATTGACGACCGGGGGCTGATCTTCGCCGCCCGGCGGCTCGACAGCGCGGTTCCGGCCTGGCAGATGCCCCAGGGCGGGATCGACGAGGGCGAGGACCCCCGCGCCGCCGCCTTGCGCGAGTTGCAGGAAGAGACGGGCGTGCCCCCCGCGCTGGTGCAGGTGCTGGCCGAGACGCCGGACTGGCTGGCCTATGACTTGCCGCCCGAGCTCTTGGGCAAGATGTGGAAGGGGCGCTACCGGGGCCAGAAGCAGAAATGGTATCTGCTGCGGTTTCTGGGGCGCGACGACCAGATCGACCTGGAGCAGGAACACCCGGAGTTCAGCGAATGGCGCTGGGTGACGGCCGAGGAGATGATCGAGGCGATCGTGCCCTTCAAGCGCGAGATCTACCGGCAGGTGGTGGCGGCGTTCCGGTCGCATCTGGCCTGAGGGGCAGGTGGGATGAAATCCCACCCTACAGGGCGCCCGTCGGGTGGGGTGTCATCCCCCCGCGCGCGGTCTCTGGACCTTGCCTGATATTTCGGCAATCGTGCACGGCCTTTCACCTGTTCACGGACTTGCGCGCATGAAGCTCGGCATCTTCTTTCTGGTTCTCGCCTATGTGCTGAGCCAGTTCTACCGGGCCTTCCTGGCCGTGCTCTCGCCGGTGCTGGGGGTAGAGATCGGCGCGACGCCGCAGGACCTCGCGCTGTCCTCGGGGCTGTGGTTCCTGACTTTCGCGCTGATGCAGATCCCGGTCGGTGCCGCGCTCGACAGCATCGGGCCGCGGCGGACCGCGGCCTGGCTGCTGGGGCTGGCAGGCGGCGGCGGGGCGCTGGTCTTTGCCCTGGCGCAGCAGGCCTGGCACATCCATGCGGCGATGATCCTGATCGGCATCGGCTGCTCGCCGGTGTTGATGGCCGCCTATTACATCTTTGGCCGGGTCTATCCGGTGCGGGTCTTCGCCACGCTCGCCGGGGCGATCATCGGCTTTGGCACCCTGGGTAATCTGGCGGGCGCCTGGCCGCTGGCCTGGGCGGCCGAGACCTTCGGCTGGCGGCAGAGCGTGCTGGGCCTCGCCATGGCAACCGTGGCGGTGGCTCTGGCGCTCGGGGTCTTCGTCAAGGATCCGCCGCCGGTGGACCAGCCTGCCGCCGGGCGCGGATCGCTGCTCGACGTACTGAAACTGCGCGCGCTCTGGTTGATCCTGCCCCTGATGGCGGTGAATTATGTCCCGGCGGCGGCCATCCGGGGCCTTTGGGCCGGGCCCTTCTTCCGCGATGTCTATCAGGCCGATGCGCTGGCCATCGGCACCGCGACGCTGGTCATGGCGCTGGCCATGGTCGCGGGCAGCTTCGCCTATGGCGCGGCCGACCGGGTCTTCGGTACCCGCAAGGGCGTGGTGCTGGTCGGCAACCTGCTGAGCGCGGCCTGCGTGCTGGCCCTGTGGCTGGCGCCGACCGCGGGCTATTGGGCCGTGGCCTGCCTGATGGCCGGGATCGGCTTTTTCGGCTCGTCCTTCCCGGCGATGGTGGCGCATGGGCGCTCGTTCTTCCCGCCGCATCTGCTGGGCCGGGGGGTCACGCTGATGAACCTTTTCGGGATTGGCGGGGTGGGCGTGTTCCAGACCCTCTCGGGCAGCCTGCATCGCGCCGTCGCCCCGGTTCCGGCCGAGGCGCCCTACCAGGCGATCTTCCTGATGTTCGCGCTGCTCCTGCTGGCAGGCGCCGCGCTTTACGCCTTTTCGCAAGACCGCACCGACTGAGCGCAGCCCCGGGGGACCGGGCCGCCGATAAATCGCCGCGGCCGGGGTCCGGGGGCTTTCCAGTCAACGCGCAATCCTTTATGCGCGCCCCTGACCGCTGGGTTCAGGAGGGATACATGGGCTACAAAGTCGTTGTTGTCGGCGCCACGGGGAATGTGGGCCGCGAGATGCTGAACATCCTCGCCGAGCGCGAATTCCCGGTGGACGAGATCGCCGCGCTGGCCTCGCGCCGGTCGCTGGGTACGGAATGCTCGTTCGGCGACAAGACGCTGAAATGCCAGGACCTCGACACGTTCGATTTCAAGGGCTGGGACATCGCGCTCTTTGCCATCGGTTCGGACGCGACCAAGACCTATGCGCCGAAGGCGGCGGCGGCGGGCTGCGTGGTGATCGACAATTCCTCGCTCTATCGCTACGATCCCGATGTGCCGCTGATCGTGCCGGAAGTGAACGCCGACGCCATCACCGGCTATTCAAAGAAGAACATCATCGCGAACCCCAACTGCTCGACCGCGCAGATGGTCGTGGCGCTGAAGCCGCTGCATGACCGCGCCCGCATCAAGCGCGTCGTCGTCTCGACCTATCAATCGGTGTCCGGCACCGGCAAGGAGGCGATGGACGAGCTGTGGAACCAGACCAAGGGCGTCTTCGTCCCGGGTCAGGAGGTTGCGCCCTCGGTCTATCCCAAGCAGATCGCCTTCAACGTGATCCCGCATATCGACGTCTTCCTCGACAGCGGCGACACCAAGGAAGAATGGAAGATGGTCACCGAGACCAAGAAGATCCTCGATCCCAAGATCAAGGTGACGGCGACCTGCGTGCGGGTGCCGGTCTTCGTCGGCCATTCGGAATCGATCAACATCGAGACCGAGGATTTCCTCGATTGGGAAGAAGCGACCGAGATCCTGCGCGAGGCGCCCGGCATCCTGGTCGTCGACAAGCGCGAGCCGGGCGGCTACATCACGCCCATCGAATGCGTCGGCGAATACGCGACCTATATCAGCCGCATCCGGCAGGATTCGACCATCGATAACGGGCTGAACCTGTGGTGCGTCAGCGACAATTTGCGCAAGGGCGCGGCGCTGAACGCGGTGCAGATCGCCGAGGTCCTGGGCCAGCGCTGCCTGAAAAAGGGCTGAGGACCGCGCCCAGATCGTCCGAAAGGCGCCCGCTGGGGCGCCTTTTTTCTTTCAGGGCAGGGCGGCGACCAGCACCCGGGCCAGATCCTCGGGCTTCACCTGTCCCAGCAGCCAGTCGCGGACCGCCTGCCGCTGTTCGGCCTCGGGCGGCAGCGGGGCGTCGCTGTCCGGGCCTTCCAGGGGCAGCGTACGGTCGAAGGCGTGCTGATTGAGGAAGGCGATGTCGTCCCGGTTGGCGCGGCGGATCCATTCCTGGATCGCCGCCGGCGGATCGGTGAGCTTGGGCAGTCCGGTCAGCCCCGGCGCGCGGCGCAACCGCTCCAGCAGGACCTGGCGGCGCTGGATCTGGGCCGCGTCGCCGCCGCTGCCCAGCCGCTCGAACCCTTCGTTCAGCCCGAGGATCCAGAGCGTCGCGGCGGCGCTGAAACTCTCGTTGGTGCTGTGCACGGGATGGAGCGGGGCGACCGGCTGGCCATGGATCAGGCCGATCTGCTGGTAAAGATCGACAAGCAGATCGCCGCCGGCCAGACAGGCGCGGTCGAACCGGCGCAGGATCACGTTCTCGGCGCCAAGTTGCTGGCGATAGCGGCGCAGCGTATCCGCCGCGCCCAGCCTCACCTGCGCGGGCAGGGGCAGATCGGCCAGTCGCGCGCCGTCGCGGATCAGCTGGTCCAGTGCCGAGCGGTAAAGCGGCACCGGGTCGCGGACATACATCAGCACGACGATTTCGGAAAAGGTCCGGCGCAACTCGTCAAGGATGGGTCCGGGGCGCAGGTAATAGAGCGACTCGCTGGACAGGATGGTCAGCGCGGGCCCCTGCGCGCCGATTTCGGCGGCCATCCGGTCCCATTCCCGGCGGCTGAAAGCGCGGGATTCTTCGCGCGTGGCGAAATGCAGCCGTTCCTTCGGCAGGAGGGGTTTTCGCCCGGGCTCGAACAGGTTCGACAGCACGCGGGGCGGGGGCACGGTGGCATCGCTGGGTTGCCAATAGGCGATCCCCTGCTGCGCCAGCGCCGCGCGGTTCAGGAACAGCGAGTCCTGGATGGTGGTCGATCCCGCCTTGGCGGCACCGATATGCAACAAGAGCTTCATCGTGATCCTCGGACCCGGGGGCGTTCGGTGCGGGCCTTTCCGGCTATCCTGACATCCCGCGCCGGGCAAGTCACCGCCGGCCCGCGCGCCATTGCCGCCGCTGGGACGATGGCCTAGGGTCGGGGTCGTCCGGCGCGGCGGCGGACGTCCCGGGGCTGACATCCCCCGACGAGGAAACACGATGACCGTCATTCTCAGGAAATACGGCCTTGGCTATCTGTCGGTGCCCAAGGTCGCCTGTACCTCGATCAAGGCGATGATGTTTGAGGTGGAGAACGGCTTTGCGTTCCGTCCCTTCTCGGCCAACGGTCAGATGCGTTGGATTCACAATTTCTATCCGTCTGTCCCTTTCGCGGAACTGAAGCGCGGCCGTCTGCGCGATCTGCACCGCATCACCGTGGTGCGCGATCCGATCAAGCGGGCACTGTCGTGCCACAGCAACCGCGTCGTGCAGCACCGCGAACTTTCGCGCGAGATCGCCGGAGAGCGGTTGGCCGGCTCGGGCCTGCCCTTCGACCCCGACCTCTCGACCTTCGTGCGCAACATTGCCGAATACTCGCGCCGGGTGGCCGAGATCGGCCACCACACGGCGCCGCTGACGGTCTTTCTGGGCGAGAATCCCGGCTATTTCCACCGCATCTACCGCTTCGAGGAATTGCCCGAGATGGTCGCCGACGTGGGCCGGATCACCGGCAAGGAGGTGGCGCTGGAGGTCATGCAGCGGTCGAGTGGGAGTGCCAAAATCGAGCAGCTTTCGCCCGACGAGATCACCCTTCTGAAAGATTACTATGCCGAAGATTACGCTATCTTCGGCGCCTATTTCTGAGCCGATGACCGGGCGGCCCGCCGATCCTGCCGCGCCCCTGATCACGGTGATCGTCGCCGTCCACCAGGTCGCACCGCAGATCGCCGAGGCCATCGCCAGCCTGCGCGCGCAATCGCTGCCGGATTTCGAGGCGCTGGTCGTCGATGACGGCTCGACCGACGGATCGGGGCGGCTCGCCGCCGAGGCTTTCGCCGGGGATGCGCGCTTTCGCCTGCTGGTGCAGCCGAACCGGGGCCTGTCGGCGGCCCGCAACGCGGGGCTCGACCAGGCGCGGGGGGAGTTTGTCGCCTTCCTCGACGGCGACGACGCGATGGCGCCCGATTTTCTGGAGGTGCTGCACCGGGCCATTCTGGAAGAAGGGACGGAGTGGGCGGCCTCGGGCCTTGCGCTGGTCTATCCGGGCGGCGAGGAGCGGCCGCATCCGGGGCTTCACGCCTGCGACATGCCGCCCGAAGCCGGGCGTCTGCCCTTGACCGATGCCTGCGAGGTGGCGCGGATCTTCCCCTCGGCCTGGAACAAGCTCTATCGCCGGTCGCTGTTCGACGGGATCAGGTTCCCGGAGGGAAGTTGGTTCGAGGATCATGAGGTCTTCTGGGCGATGGCCCGCCGCGCCCCCCTGCTGGCCTATCGGCCCCAGGCCCTGTACCGCCATCGCCGCGACCGGCCGGGCCAGATCACCGGCGCCGACAGCGACCGGGTTTTCGACGTGCTCAGGGTGCTGGACCGGCTGGGACCGGTAATCCTGGGCAGCGGGATGGCCCGCGCGGCCGAGGGCTATGCCCGCCTGTCCGCCCGGCTGATCCACGAACGCGCGCTGGTGATCCGCGACCCGACCCGCCGTGCGCGCTTTCTGACGGCGGCGCAGGCCTTCTTGCAGCATCGCGGGGCAGGCTGGCAGGCCGATTGGGACCCCGAGATCAGCCGCGGGCTGGGGTTGGCGCTGGCGGGGGTGCTGCCGCTCTCGGTCGTGGTGCAGGGCGATCCGGGCCCGGCGCTGGCCGCGCTCGACGCGCAGGGCATGGCGGATTTCGAGCTGGTGGTGCTGGGGGACGGGGCGCCCGGCGTCCTGCCATCGGGCCGCGCGGTGCGGCGGCTCGATCCGGCGGGCCTGACGCCTGCCCGCCTTGCCTCGGTGCTGGAGGGGCGCTGGGTCCTGCTGCTGGCCCCGGGCGAGGTGCCGCTGCCCGAGGGGCTGATGAGGCTGGTCAATCTGGGTGAGCGGCTGGACCTGCCGCTGATCATCGGCGCGTTGGAGCGGCGGGGGCGGGGCTATCACGACGGCTGGACCGACAACCGCGTCGTGCCCGGGCTCGATGCGTTGCCGGTCTGGGGCGGCGAGGTCGCGATGGGCGGCGCGCAGGCGCTGAAGCTTTATCCGGCGCTGGGCAACCGGCTGATGCGGCGCGAGTTGCTGGCGGCGCTGCCCGGGTCGCCGGGGCTGGGGCGGGAGGCGGGCTCGGCGCAGATGCTCGCGCTTCTGGGCGGGCTGCAGGCGGGCAGGGCGGGCTACACGCGGCTCGCCGTCCTTTCGGTGCCGGACCGGCCCTTGGCGATCCCCGGCACCGGAGCCGCGCGCCGCCTGCTTTCCGCCTGTCCGGCCCTGCCCGATCTGCCGCAAGGCTGGCAGGCCGTGGTGCTGTTGCGGCTGGCGCGGCTGCGGGGAGGGGGCCTGCGGCTGGTTGGGGCGCTGGCCGGGGCGCTGCGCGAGGGCTGGCTTGCCGGGCGCAAGGCTGCGCCGGACCCGGACCTGCCGCGCTGGGTTCGCAGGCTGATGCCCCGGCGGTGAGGATTTGTTGAAACGGCAAGGCGGCCTTGCCATAAGCACGGGGTTGCCGAAAGGGTCTGGGTCCGGTCATGTTCTCGTTCAAAACCGCCGGTGGTGCCCGGTTCCGCTGCGAGGCCGATTTCGTCTGGGGCTCGGTCCTCAACGTCAACTTCCATGCGGATGACTGGCGCTCGATCCCCTTTCACCTCTCGATTCGCCGCGACGAGGCGCTGGTCGTGGTCAACCGGCAGGATCCGAAGGGCTGGCGGCGTGAGATCCGCAGGCCGATGCGGTTTGACAGGGTGGCGGTGCCGGTCGAGGTGCTCTTTGCCGCGGGCCGCGTCCGGGTCAGTGTCAATGGCGTGGCCATCGGCAGCTTCGACGCCTATCCCCGCCTCGACCCGACCTGCCGCTACGGGCTGCGGCGCGGCTTTCCCGGTCTTGGCCGCATCGCCCATGTCGATGTGCAGGGCGATGTGGTCTGGAACAGCGTCCTCGTCGACCGCGCGCAGCACGGGGCGCCCCCGTCCGACGAGATCGCGCTCAGCGACGCGCTCGAGGTGATCCGGCGCGGCGTGGGCGACGACAGCCCGCCCCTGGGCGTCCTGCGGATCATGGGGCAGGAGGCAGAGGTCCCGGCGGCCTTGAAGGCGCTGCCCTATCTCCTGCCCGATGGGACGCATGAACACGCGATGGTCGCGGTCCTGCCCGGCTGGCTCTGGTCGGGGGGTGTTCAGGCGCTGGACATGGTGCTGGAGGATGCCGCCGGCCGGGGGCTGGGGGGGCTCAGGCTGGAGCGCCCGGCACTGGTCGAGCGGATCGAGCGGCTGGCGTTGTCGGGCGGGCTGGAGGGCGACGACCGGGTCGCGATCCAGGCCATCGAGCATGCAAGGCACGCGGGCCTCGCCGCCGATCTGACGCCTGAGGCCTATCACCGGCTGGCCCATGCCGCGGCGCGCTTCCGTCTGGCAGATTTCCTGGCCGAAGGGGGCGAGGCGCCCCGCGCCGTTTCATCCCCCGACCTGCCGCCCGCGCCGCTGCCCCGCCGTGCCGAGGAAGCCTCGGACCGTTTTACCGCCGCCCTGCGCGCCGATCCCGGGTCGGATCCCCTGGCCCTGCTGGCGGCCGAGCTGGCGGCGCTGGACAAGCCCCACGACCAGGGCGAGTTGGTCGAGCGGCTGATCGAATGCTTCGCCCTGGCGGACAGGCTGGAGGATCTGTTCCGCCTGCGCCGCGACCGGGCCCTTCCGGCGCTCAACCCTCCGGGGGCGGGGGACCTCTATCGGCGCGGGCTGCTCTTGAGCCTGGATTATGCCGAGGGGCGGTTCGGGGCCATCGCCGCGACGCTCTGGGATCTGGCGCCCGAGGGGCCGGCCTGGCTGCCGACACCCGCGCTGGGCTGGGTTCTGGAACAGGCGGCACGGGCGGCGCCCGGGCTGGACGGGACAGCCCCCCTCGACTGGCAGCGGACCGACATGCTGAAGGCGGGGCTGGACATGGTGGCGGCGCGGGCACAGGGCTATTGGGGGCGCAGCCCCTGCCGACGGCTGATCCGCGCCGTGCTGGTGATCCTGCTGAACGCCGATTCCCTGCCCGAGGATGTCCGCCAGAAGGCGATCTGGACCGCGCTCAGGGCCTATGGGCTGACGCCCGGTTTCTGGGATCTGGTCGAGGCGGAGATCGCCCGCGGCTGGACCCCACCGCGCCAGATTGTGCCGGTGCGGGCAGCCTTTGCCCGGATCCGCGCCGCGTTTGATGCCGGGACGCGCGACGAGGCGGCGTTGTCGCGGGATCTGGATCTGTTCCGGCAACTTGGTTGCCCCGACCTGCAACGCTTCCGGCGCGAGCTGTTCGGGCCGCTGGGCCTGCCCGGGGCCGAGGCGGCGCGGCCGCTGGCGCCGCTGGTCGCGGGTTTCGACCCCGACGAGGCGCTGCTGCGCCATCTCAGTTTCCCGGGCAACGCCGACAGGCTCGACGCCGCCGGGCTGGAGGGGGTGGCCGAGGTGATCGCCGACAGCTTCTCCGGGATGCCGCGCAATCCCTTCGCCCGGCTGCAGGGGCGGATGCTGGCCGAGGCGACGGCGCTGCTGGAGGCACCGGACGAGGCGACGATGGCGCGGTTCCTGAGAGGGGCGGCTGCGATGATGTCGGGCTACAGCCGCTTCATGGGGATCGCCCTGCCGCTGGCGCTGCTGCGCGGTCTCTGCGACCGGGGGCGGGCGGCGGAGGGCGCACCGCTGGTGGCGCAGATCGCGGCCGCGCTGCCCGATCTGGCAAAGGACCCCGCCACCGCCGCCGCGCTCTTCACCGCCCCTGCGCCGCGGCTGGCGCTCGATGCGCTGACCCGCGCGCATGGCACCCTGCCGGCGGTGGCGGCGCTGGCCCTGGCGCTGGAGCCGCTGCTGGCCCCCGGCCCGCCCCCCCCGCGTGAGGACCGCGCGGCGGACCTCAGCGCCCGGGCGCATCCGTTGCAGGACACGCTCCTCTGCCTCTACACCTGCCAGCCCTATCTGGAGACCCGGGTCCGGGCGATCCGCGAGACCTGGCTGCCGCTGCTGGCGAAGATGGGCGTGCCCTGCCTGATCTTCGTCGGCGGCGGGGACGGGCGGCGCGAGGGGGATGTCATCTATCTCGACGCGCCCGACGATTACGAATCCCTGCCGAAAAAGACCCTGGCGATGGCGCGCTGGGTGCTGGACCACACCGATTTCGCCCATCTGGTAAAGGTGGATGACGATTGCTTCGTCGACCCGGAATCCTGGTTCGGCGATCTGGCCCATCGGTCGACGAATTATTACGGCCGCAGCCTGACCCGGCGGCGCGGGCAGATGGACCGGACCTGGCACCAGCCCAAATCCCGCAGCCGCCGCGCCCGGATGGAGCTGGACAAATCGCCCGAGCCCTCGACCTATGCCGATGGCGGATCGGGCTACGCCCTGTCGCGCATCGCGCTTCAGACGCTGATCGAGGCCAGCGAGCGGCCCGAGGGCCGGGCGCTGATCCATGTGTCCTTCATGGAGGACAAGCTGGTCGGCGACCTGTTGGCCAGTGCCCGGATCGCGGTGGACAACACCGATTACCGCGTGGCGCTGCTGCGCCGGACCCGACCGGGCGGCCCGCTGGTGTCGCTCTGGGACAACGGGTTCCTGCCGTTCAAGGGGTCGGGCATGAAACTGGCCCATCTGGATGGGCCCGAGAAGATGGCCGAGGTGCTGGCGGGCCTGTCGCAGCCGCGGCCGGTGCAGGCCAAGATCTGGCCCAGCTATCAGCCGGTGCGGCAGGGCTGGGCCTCGAACACGCTGGACCTGATCTCGCCCCCGGAGAAGCTAGCGGAGGTCAACGAGGCGCCCGTGGCGGTGGTATCCTGCCTGAGGAACGAGCGCTTCATGCTGCCCCGCTTTCTGGAGCATTACCGCGCGCTGGGGGTTCGGGGATTCCTGATGGTCGACAACGGTTCGGACGACGGCAGTTTCGACTATCTGGCCGCACAGCCCGATGTGGCGCTCTTCTCGGTCGATACGCCCTATTCGGAATCGCAATACGGGGTGGCCTGGCAGCAGGCGCTGTTGGCCAATCTCAGGCCGAACCGCTGGTCGCTGGTCGCCGATCTGGACGAATTACTGGTGCTGGCCGCGGATCTGAGCGGGGATCTGCCCGCGCTTGTGGAAACGCCCGCGTTCCGGGGCGCCGATGCCGCGCGGCTTTTCATGCTGGACATGTATCCCGAAGGACCGCTTTCGGGCGCGGATTTCCGGGCCGAGGGCCCCTTCGCGCAAGCCGGTTTCGTCGACCGAGAGCCCTTTCTGGCCGTGACGGGTGCACGCGGACCCTATTCCGATGCGCCGGTCTGGACCAGCGCGCTCAGGCACCGGCTGATCCCCGGCGCGCGGTCGGACCTTTTCGTGGCGCAGAAGATCGCGCTTCTGAAATACCGGCCCTGGATGCGGCTCTCGGCCGGGCTGCATTTCGTGGCGGATGCGCGGCTGGCCCCGCGCGACCTGATCTTCGCCCATTTCAAGTACAGCGCCGCCTTTCATGCCAAGGCCAGGGCCGAGGTCGCCCGCCGCCAGCATTTCAACAATGCCGAGGAATACCGCAAATATCTGGCCGTGGTCAGCGAGGGGCGGGACGTGATCCACGATCCGGCAATCTCGGTCCCCTGGGACCAGGCGCCTTTCGTCCGCCGGCTTCTGGGGCTGGAGGCGGGCCGCGCTCAGTCCCGGGCATAGACCTCAAGCAGGGCGTCGAGATGCTCGTCCATGCTGGTGGGGGGCTGGGCGCGGGTCCAGTAATCGGCGGGCTGCACCGCGCCCTCCAGCATCCGGTACAGTACGCGGTGCAGATCCTGCGCGTCGCCTGCGCGGAAGACGAAGGCCGGCGCGCGACCCAGTTCCTGCGCGCCGCCGCGATCCGAGGTGATCAGCGGGATATGGCGGGCGTGCATCTCCAGTGCGACCTGGGGCAGGTTGTCCTCCCATTGCACGGGGACGATGCCCAGGGCGACATCGGCCAGCAGCGCGGTCAGGTCGTCATGCGTGTAGCCGTCGACATGCCGCACCTCGGCCAGATGCGGGCGCAGCGCGTTGAGCCCGGCCATCGCCCCGGCATCGCCCGACCGGGCGGCGACGGTCAGGCGCAGGCGGCGGGCCTGGACCAGCGGCAGGGCCTGCAGCGCCTGCATCAGGAAATGGAACCCCTTGTCGCGTCGCATATAGCCCAGATAGGCCAGATGCAGCGTGCCGTCCGGGGCCAGGAACCCGGGACGCGGCAGCGTCTTTTGCCACTCGGCGGCCTCGGCGGTGCCGATGTAGAGGGTTTGCAGCCGCTCGGCATGGATTCCGTGCAGCAGCGCGATCTGCCGTACCCGGTCCGAGACGCAGAGTACCCGGTCGCAATGGGCGTTGATCAGCCCGACCATCCGCGCCCGGCGCCGGGCGAAAGGGTCGCCCGCGTGCCCGTGAGGGCGGAGGCCGATGGCGGGGGGCGGGGCGGGCACATCGTCGCCGCGCCGCCGCCGCAACAGCCTGCGGGCCAGCCGCCAGGCACGGCTCATGCCGGGGCGGAAGAGCCGGTCGTAGAAGGCGGTCCCGGGGCCGAGGCCGCGTTGCGACAGGCTCCAGGCAAAGGCATAGGCTAGCCGCACCGGGCCCGGCTGCGGCGGGGCGGGCAGGCAGCGGGCGCATTTCGCCCCGGCGTGGAAATCGTCGCAGGTCTCGCGCTCGGCGAACCAGAGATTCACCTGGGGCAGAACGGATAGTAATTGTGCAGGGACAGCACGAAGCGGGTCCGCGGCCAGCGTGGGCGCAGGGCGAGGATATTGGCGGGCAGCCCCTCAAGATTGTTTAAATGGATCACGTCCCAGGGACCGGTCCGGTCGATGAAATCGGCGAAGGCCCGTTCGGTGGCGGCATGGTCGAGCTGCGCGGCCCCGGCGAAATCGGCGTGCGAGGGGGCGACAAGCCCCGAATTGACCAGTGCGTAGCGGGGGCTGGGGCCGTCCGCCAGCGTCACCACACGGGGCGTCCGGCGCCACAGATCATGGGCGATACCGGAGGAAAGGAAGGCGGTCTCGACCCCCGCACGGCCAGCGAGCGCGGCGATCAGGTTGCGCTGATAGACGCTGACGCCGCCGCCCCGCCCCTCGGGATCGCGGTAATCGACCCAGTTGACGTAGAGGATTCTCACGCCTCGGGATCCCGCGGGTCTTTCGGCGTGGCCTCACGGCGCGCCGCCTCCTCCAGCACCCCGATCCGGCCCGAGAGCGAGACGACATGCGCCCTGAGCCGCCCGATCTCGCCCGCCATGAGGGCGATGAGGGCATCGAGGTCCTGCGCTGGACCCTCGGGCAAGTCGGGCAGGGCGGCGAGCATCGTCTCGGCGTCCAGCGCTGCGCCGGGCAGGGCGGCGACCGCCTCGATCCCCCGCCGCGCCTCGTCGCGGATCGTGGCCAGCGCGCGGCCCGGCCCGTCGCCATCGTCGCTGTCCAGGCTGGCCTGGGCATGGGCGTTCATCAGCTCGCGCACATGGCGGGGCAGGTCCACACGGTTGAGGCCCCGGTGATAGGCCAGCCGCCGCGGGTCGATCCGCCGGTTGGGATCGCCGGGCATCGGCTCGGCCAGCGGCGGAACCGGAAAACCGAGCGCGCCGAGGAAATCGGCATAAAGCGCATCGCCCTCGCGCAGCGAGGGGTCGTAGGGGCGCAGGATCACCGCCCCGGCGCCGAAAATCTCCAGCCAGGGTGTCAGCGCCAGCGCGTAATCCCAGTGGATCGGCTCCATCTGGGTAGAGAGGGCGGTGGCGAAACTGCCGACCGGGATTCCCATCTTGACCAGTTGATTGTACCAGCTTTGCAGATGCGCCTGCGGCGGCCGGAGATAGGCGATCACCCGAAACCGCAGGTCGGGCGCCTGGTTGATCTGCTGGCGCAGCAGGGTCGCCGCCGCAGGATGGGCGCCGAGGCGGATGAATTCCTCGCTGCTGACCAGAAGGGAATGGCCATCGGGCAGCGCCCGGGCCTCGTCGAACAGCGCCTGCCAGATCCTGCCCGGCGGGCGGGGACTGGCATAGCCATGCATCAGCTCGCTCACCCCCGCCCGGCGCAGAAGCGAGAAGGCCAGCGCGGAATGCTTGGCGTGCTTGCGCGTCTCGGCGGCGTAATGCAGCCCCACCTCGGCCAGCAGGTCGCGGTTATAGTCGAGGTAGCTCTGCAAGGCCGTGGTGCCGGTCTTGAAATGCCCGATATGCAGGATCAGTTCACGCGCCATGGTCGTTTTCGGTCGTTCCAGAGGGGGGCGGCGATCAGCGCATGTTCCATTGGTGACGGCTCACGGCTTCGTCCAGATCGGCAAAGAACGTGAGCTGTCCCTCATGCAGGACGATCGCCGCGTCGCAATATTCGCGCAACTCGTTGAGGTTGTGGTTCACCAAAATGGCGCTCGAATTCAGGATCCGCTCGCGGAACACAGCCGCGCTTTTGCGGCGGAAACGGGCATCGCCGACGGCCGTCACCTCGTCCACCAGATAGGTGTCGAAGGGAATGCCCATCGAGATGCCGAAGGTCAGGCGCGAGCGCATGCCCGAGGAATAGGTGCGGATCGGCATGTGGAAATGCTTGCCGATCTCGGCGAAATCCTGGACGAAATCCATCAACTCGTCGGTATCGGCGCCATAGACCCGGGCCAGGAAGCGGGTGTTCTGCGCCCCGGTCAGATCGCGGTGGAACGAGCCCGCGAATCCCACCGGCCAGGAGATCGAGCCATCGGACCAGACCCGCCCCGTATCGGGCGGCAGCGTGCCCGCGATCAGTTGCAGAAGCGTCGTTTTTCCCGCCCCGTTGCCGCCCAGCAGCGCCAGCGAGCGCCCGGTCGGCAGGGTCAGGTTCAGCCGCTGGATCACCGGGAAATACTCGTTGTGCAGCCAGAACCCCTTGGACAGGTCGTCGAACTGGATCACGGGTCACCCCCGGTCCCTGAGGCTGTAATAGATCAGCGCCAGGGCCGACCAGGCCAGCGTCAGGAACAGCAGCGTCAGCAGCACGAATTGCAGCCGCCGGGGGTATTCCGCCTGCTCGGCCAGCGTCGGGCGCACATAGGTCGCCAGATACAAGCTCTTGCGCTGCGCGTTCGAGCGCGCGGCATCGAGGGCGGCCAGCGCTGCGGTATAGGTCCGCTCGGCGAATTCCTGATTGACCATCAGGCTTTCGAACTGGGCGATGAGGCGGGGATAATCCGTGTCGAAGACGGTGACGTCCTGCGTGGCGAAATTGCGCCGCTCCTCGCCGATACGGTCGCGGATCACCTCGATCCGGCGTTCGGCCTGGCGCACGCGGGGGTCGCTGTCGGCGGTGGTCTGCAACAAGAGGTCGTAATCCACCAGCGCCTGCGCCAGCTGTTGCTGAAGGCCGTTGATGACGCCCATGCGCCCCTCGATATCGGCCTGGGGATCGACGATCTGGGTGCGGGCGCGGAAGCTCGCCAGATCCTCGCGCGCGCTGCGCAGCCGGGCCAGCGCCTCCTCGAGGTCGCGCTCGGCATTGGCCATGCTGTCGCGCCGGGCCTGTTCGTTCAAGGCGTTGATCATCGCCTCGCTTTCGGCCACGACGATCCGGGCGATGCGGCGGGCTGTCTCGGCGTCGCCGGCGCGGACCTGCACATCCATCAGGCCCGAATTCTTGTCGTACGAGACGGTGACAACCCGGTTCCAGAACCAGACCAGATCCTCGATCGTGGCGCTGGGCCAGATCGAGAAGACCGGATCGGTTTCCCAATGGGTCGAATAATGCCCCCGAAAGTCGATCTCGGCCTGCACGCGCTCGACCAGCTGCTGGCTGTGGATGAAGGCGAACAGCACATCCGTGTTCGACGAGGCACCGCCGCCGACGAAGGCGCTGAGCCCGCCCATCAGATCCGAGGCCGAGGCCGATTCCTCGCTGCGCACGGTGAACCCGGTGGTCGAGGCGTACTGGTCCCGGGCCAGCAGGTAGAGGTACAGGGTCGCCAGCGCCGTCGGCACCAGCACCAGCAGCACGAAGGACAAGAACAGCCCGTGGTGGCGGCGCCGCAAGCGGGCGGGGGCGACCAGCGGGCGGACCTCGGCCGGGGGGGCGGCTGCCAGCTCGGCCTCGGGGACGGGGTGGGGCGGCCGGACGGCGCTTGCCTGCGGCTTCGCCTCGCTCTCGGCCGCCGCGGCCTGGGCCTTGCGTCGTGCTTCCTGGCGTTGCCGAGGCCTGAGGTTGTCCACCCGGAACTCCAAGTGTTGTTTGCGTTGGCCGGTCGATTTCTACATAGTCGCGGCCTGATTGGCCAGCAGTAGGAGAGGGCGTGGCCTCGGACGGGACCTTCATTGTCGGGGGCAACCGCAACGGCGGACCGCGGGCGCTGCCCCCGGCGCGGCTGAACCGCCGTTACCGCGCCCTGCGGACAATCGCCGCCCTGATCCTGCGCGAGGTGTCGACACGCTTTGGCCGCACGCCCGGCGGCTTCGCCTGGGCGGTGCTGCAACCCCTGGCCACGATCATCGTGCTGGGCCTGGCCTTTTCGCTCATCGCCCGCACGCCCGCGCTGGGTACGAGCTTTCTTCTGTTCAAGGCGACCGGGCTTCTGGCCTATCAAACCTTTCAGTCCAATTCGATGATGGTCGGCAAGAGCCTGGCCTTCTCGGCCCCGTTGCTGACCTATCCCGGCGTCACCTGGGCCGATGCGATCCTGGCGCGGGTGATCCTCAACACGCTGGTGTCGGTGGTGGTGGCGGTGCTGATCCTCGCCGGGATCATCGTGGCGCTGGACCTGTCCCTGATCCTCAACTGGGGCGATATCGTGCTGGCGATGGCGCTGGCGGCGCTGCTGGGCCTGGGGATCGGCACGCTGAACTGCTACCTGTTCGAGCGGATCGCCATCTGGGCGAACCTCTGGGGCATCCTGAATGCGCCTTTGATGATCATGTCGGGGGTGATCATCCTTTACGACGACCTGCCACGCCGGGCGCAGGAATGGCTGTGGTACAATCCCGCCCTGCACGTCACCGGGCTGATGCGGGCGGGGTTCTATTCGACCTATCAGCCCACCTATGTCTCGGTCGCTTATGTCCTGGCCTGGGCGCTGATCCCCCTGGTGCTGGGCCTCTTGCTGCTCAGGCGCTATCACCGCGACCTGCTCACTCGTTGAGCGCGTCGGCCCGGGTCAGAACCTCGGCATGGGGGCGGCCGGTCCGTCCGCGCAACCCGTCCCGCAGCGCCAGGCCGAAGAGTGCCAGGAACCGCCGCCGCTCGCCCCCGTGATAGCGCAGCCGGTAGAGCCAGCGCGGAATATAGAGGCAGAGCACCGGATAGAAGAAGATCCCGGTGGCGATCCGGTAGAGGATCAGCATGTTGCGATGGTAGTAATAGACCTTCCACAGCGGGCGCAGCCGGGGATCGGCGGGCGAATAGGTGGTGCAGGCATGCACGAAATGCACCTCGGGCGCGAAACCCAGCCGATACCCCGCCCGCGTCAACCCCATCGTGTAGATCGCGTCATCGCCATAGAGAAAAAGGGCCGGATCGGGATAACCCGCCTCGGCCACCACCCGGGCGCGGACGAAGAAGCCCACGAACGAGGCGCCATCGACCGGCCTGAGCCCCGGCAGGGCGAAATCCTTTTCGCCCAGATGAAAGGCGCCGCGGCCGCCGCCCAGCAGTGTGCGCAGCAGAATCCCCTTGTGCCAGAAAGGGTTGAAGGTCGGGCGGTTCATGTCGGCCAGCGTGCCGTCGGGGCAGCGGACAGCGGCGGCGATCCCGTCATAGCCCTTCAGGTCGAGGCGCTGGAAGATGTCCAGCGCGCCGGGTTCGGGGCGGGAATCGTCGTCCATGATCAGCAGCCAGTCGGGCGACAGCGCCGCCATCGCCTGCCGCATCCCGGCCTCGAACCCGCCGGCGCCGCCCAGGTTCCGCGGCAGCGTCAGGACATGGAGCCGGGGCTCGCGCTGCGCCGCCAGCCACGCGCCTGTCCCGTCGTCCGAGGCATTGTCGACGACCAGCACTGCCGCCAGATCCCGCGCGGGCGCGGCCAGCAGCGCCGCAAGCGTCTGGCGCAGATCGGCGAGACGACGATGGGTTGCAACGACAGCCACCAGCCGCCCGTTCTCGCCTGTTTCGTCCTGCATCGCGCCGTCTCACCGTTACTGCGTCCCAGCTAGGCGATCCACCGGCGGGAAGTCAAACCGGCAGCGGGCACAACCGGCGCGGTTATTTCCAATACCCGTCAAATCGGCGGCGAACGCCGCATTTTCGCCACATTTTGGCGCCGGGGCGGCAACGGGTCGGCTGCTAGGCTGGTGCGGTTCCTGGGTAAAGGTGTCTCCATGCGACTCCAGTTGCAGGGTGTGGTCAAGACAGGGGTGGCGCTGCTCGACTCCGGCATCACCGATCTTGAGATCGGTGTCGTCAACGGTGTCGTGCATCTCTACGCCTCGACCGGGCGCAATGGCGGGATCGCGGAGTATGTCGTCGGCGCCAACGGACAGGTCAGCCTGCAGACCAGCGTGATCTTCCCGGCCAGCATCACCAGCGGCGTCAGCGACCGGCTGGTGGTCGCCGAAACCGGCTCGGGCGGGATGCTGATGATCGGCGACAGGGCCAGCGGGCTGGTGGCCTATACGCTGCGCCCGGATGGCGGGATCGGCAGCCAGACCACGATCGACTGGCAAGCGGTGGACAATGCCATCGCCCAGGGCTCGGACGCGCATCTGAGCGCGCGCGTCATCCTGAGCGATGGATCGCTCGCCCTGTTCCCGGCGGGCACCGATACCAGCCAGGTGATCGACCTGCGCTGCGCCACGGTCAACGGCCGCGATTTCGTCATCACCGCCGATCAGGCCGGCAACAGCGTCACCGCGTATCGCGCCGATGGGTCGGGCGGCAGGCTCAGCGCCACGGGCAGCATGGGGGCCGAGCAGGGGCTGGGCATCGACGCGCCGACGGCGATGGAGGTGGTGACGCTGGACGGCAGGACCTATGTGGTGCTCGCCTCGGCCAACACCAGTTCGCTTTCGGTGATGGAACTGACCGCCGACGGCCAGCTGCTGCCGACCGATCACCTGGTCGATACCGGCAACACCCGCTTCGAGGGGGTGCAGGCCATGGATGTGATCCAGGCAGGCGGCCATACCTTCGTCGTCGCGGGCGGGGCCGACAACGGGATCACCGTCTTCGAACTGCTGCCCGGCGGCACGATGGTGGCCATTGCCACGCTGGCCGACGACAGCGCCACCTCCATGCACCGGGTCACGGCGATCACCCTGGCGGTCGACGGAGACACGCTGCATGTCTTCGTCGGCTCGCAGAACGAAAGTGGCATCACCGAATACCGGCTGAACCTGACCACGCTGGGCGAGACGATGCAGGGCACGGCCACGGCCGAGCGTCTGGCGGGCACCGGACGCGACGATGTGCTGATGGCCTCGGGTGCGAATGACACGCTGGTGGGGGGCGGGGGCGACGACATCCTGGTGACCGGCGGCACCGGCACCGTGATGAGCGGCGGCATCGGCGCCGATGTCTTCGTGGTGCGCGCGGGCAGCGGCGGCGCGGTCATCACCGATTTCGACCGCGGCCTCGACCGGCTGGACCTCAGCGACCTGCCGATGCTGCGCGATGTCTCGCAGTTGAATTTCACCGCCACCTCGACCGGCTGCGTCATCGAATACCGTGGTCACACCATGGTCATCACCTCGTCCAACGGCCAACCCCTGCGCCAGGCCGATGTCTTTCCCAACGGTTTCGACTGGGCCGACCGCTACGCCTATATCCCGCCCGAGACCGAGACGCCGGTCAGCGCCGGCGTCAGCCGTGAGGGGGGCGCCGCCGGCGACCGGCTGCTGGGCACCGCACGCGACGACACGCTGCGCGGCGGGCTGGGCAAGGACACGCTGGAAGGGGGCGACGGGAACGACCTGCTGGATGGGGGCGAGGGGCGCGATCTGATCAGTGCCACCTCGGGCAACAACACGCTGCTGGGCGGTTATGGTCAGGACACGATCAACGGCGGGTCCGGCGCCGACTGGATCGAGGGCGGGGGCGGCAAGGACATCCTCTATGGCGATGCCGGCAACGACACGATCCATGGCGGCGACGGGCGCGACATCATCCGCTCGGGCGGGGGCAACGATCTGGTGTATGCCGGGTCCGGCGGCGGCTCGATCTTCCTGGCAAGCGGCGATGACACGGCCTATGGCGGCGACGGGCGCGACGTGATCCAGGGCCAGGCCGGGGCCGATCTGATCTATGGCGGCGAGGGGAACGACAACATCCGCGGCGGCAGCGAGAATGACACCCTGCAGGGCGAGGGCGGCAATGACATGCTGGACGGCGGCGGCGGCGAGGATCTGCTGAACGGCGGCCTCGGCAACGACACGCTGCGCGGCGCGGCGGGCAACGACATCCTGCTGGGCGACGAGGGCGCGGACCGGCTGGAAGGGGGGGCGGGCAACGATGTGCTGGACGGCGGCGCCGGGGACGACCAGCTTTACGGCGGCGAGGGGCATGACAGCCTGATCGGCGGCTCGGGCAATGACGCGCTTCAAGGCGAGGATGGCAATGACACGCTGACCGGTGCCTGGGGCGACGACTGGCTGTCCGGCGGGGCTGGCAACGACGTGCTGAACGGCGGGGCGGGCAGCGACACGCTGCGCGGCGGCTCGGGGCATGATCTGCTCTGGGGCGGGGGCGGCGCCGATGTGTTCGAGTTCTTTCGCGATCACGACAGGGGCGAGGTGATGGATTTCAACCCCGACGAGGGCGATCTGATCCGCCTGGACGACTGGATCTGGTTCAGCCTGGGCGACCTGACCGCGGAAGAGGTCGTGGACCGCTTCGGCTCGCTGGACGAGGCCGGGAATGTGGTGCTCGATTTCTCGGATGTGGGCGGCAATGTCGTGGTGTTGAACGGCTTCAACGACCTCGACGCTTTGCCCGCGCATATCGAGATCATGTGACGCGATGCTCTAAAGCGGCGGGCGCAGGAAGGGCCGGGGCGCGCGCCCCTCGGCCTTTGCGGTCAGATAGGCGCGCGCGGTGTCCAGCGCCTCCCGGATCGCCACATCCATGTCGAGATACCGATAGCTGCCCAGCCGCCCGGCAAAACTCACGCCCGTCTCGGCCCCGGCCCGCGCGGCATAGTCGCGCAGAAGCGCCTTCTCGGCCACCAGACGCACCGGGTAATAGGGAATGTCCCCCGGTCCCGCCGCCCGCGAATATTCGCGGTAAAGGATGGATTCCGCGTGGCTTTCCCAGGGCGCGAAATGCTTGTGCTCGGTGATCCGCGTCCAGGGCACCCCGGCATCGCAGTAGTTCATCACCGCGCAGCCCTGCCAGTCGCCCCGATGGGTGAAGCGCTCAAAATCCAGCGTGCGGTAGGCCAGCCGCCCCCGGTCATAGCCGAACCAGGCGTCGAGGGGCCCGGACCAGAAGACATGCGCCGCCCCCGCCCGCATCGCCCGGTCATAGGGCGTGTTCAGATCCACCCGGATCCCGGGATGGTCCAGAATGCTGTCCGCCATCGCAGTGTAGCCGCCCTCGGGCAGGCCCTGGAACGGATGGGCGAAATAGGCGTCGTCATAGTCGAAGCGCACCGGCAGCCGCTTCAGGATCGAGGCCGGCAGCTCGGCCGGGTCGCAGCCCCATTGCTTCTGCGTATAACCCTTGAAGAAGGCCTCGTAGAGCCGCCGCCCCAGCATCCGCAGCGCGCATTCCTCGAAACTGGCGGGTTCGCCGTCGCCCGGCTCGGCCTGCGCCGCCAGGAAGGCGCGCGCCTCGTCCGGACGGAGGGTCTCGCCGAAGAACTGGTTGATGGTCAGCAGGTTGATCGGCAGCGCATGCACGCGGCCGCCCGCCATCGCCTTGACCCGGTGGATATAGGGGCGAAAGCGCTGGTGGCGGTTCACATAGGCCCAGATTTCGGGATCGCCGGTGTGAAAGATATGCGGGCCATAGACATGGACCATGACCCCGGTCTCGGGATCGCGCTCGGTATGGCAATTGCCCGCGACATGGCCCCTTGCCTCGACGATGCGCACCCTGAGCCCGGCCTCGGCCAATTCGCGCCCGATCACCGCACCGGTGAGCCCCGCGCCGACGATCAACACCTCGCTGCCCAAACCCCGCCCTTTCACTTTGTCACAAATACGCCGGGGGTGAATTGGCCGTCAGGCCAAGAGGGGGCAGCGCCCCCTCACTCCATGCCCATCCGCTTGAGATAGCCTTCGATCAGGGGCACGTCAGAGGGGTTGTTCAACTCCCAGAAGGCGGCGCCGGGGGCCGAGACCTCGACCGCGGCGATCTTGTGCCCGTGTTCCAGGAAGCGCAGCTGTTCCAGCCCTTCCACCTGCTCCAGCTGCCCGGGCGCGAGGCCCGCATAGAGGTCCAGGGCCGCGGGGGTATAGGCGTAGAGCCCGACATGGTGGAAGACCGGGATCGCGTCGTGGCGTTTCAGGCTGCCGGTGAAGGGGATGACTTCCTTCGAGAAATAGATCGCGTTGCCCTTGAGGTCGCGCACCACGGTGGTCGCACCCACGCGCCCGTGCTTGCGGTCGTTGAGGAAATTGTCCAGCGCCTCGCGGTCGCAGCGCAGGACGGGCGTGGCGACCTGGCGCTCGTCATCCTCGCGCATCGCGGCGATCAGGGCGCTGACGAAATGCGGCGGGGTCAGCGGCGCGTCGCCTTGCAGGTTGACCACGATGGGCTGGGTCAGGCCCGCGTTCCTTACCGCCTCGGCCACGCGCTCGGTCCCGTTGGCGCATTCGGGCGCGGTCATGATGACATCGGCGCCGATGCGGCGGGCTTCCTCGGCGATGCGCTCATCGTCGGTGGCCACATAGAGCCCGGTCACGCCCCGCGTCGACACCGCCGCCGCCCGCCCGGCCATGACCGAGCGTTCGAGCAGGCTGCGTTCGATGCCCGAGGCGCCTTTCAGCTTGGCCAGGGGCTTCGCTGGATACCGGGTCGAGGCATAGCGCGCCGGAATGATGATGACGGCTTCACGCATCGAGGCTCTCCTTCGACAGCCGGTCAAAGGCCGAAAGGCGCGAAATCAGCGCCTTCATCTGGTCCAGCGGCACCATGTTCGGCCCGTCCGAGGGGGCGTTGTCGGGGTCCTGATGCGTCTCGATGAACAGCGCCGAGACGCCGACCGCGCAGGCCGCCCGCGCCAGAACCGGCACGAATTCACGCTGCCCGCCCGAGGTCGTGCCCTGACCGCCCGGCTGCTGCACCGAATGGGTGGCGTCGAAGACCACGGGATAGCCGGTCTGGGCCATCACCGGCAGGCCGCGGAAATCGGTGACCAGGGTGTTGTAGCCAAAGGACGTGCCGCGGTCGCAGAGCAGGATGTTGCGGTTGCCGGTGCTCTCGATTTTCTGGGCCACGTTCTTCATGTCCCAGGGGGCGAGGAACTGGCCCTTCTTCACGTTGACCGCCTTGCCCGTCTCGCCCGCGGCGATCAGCAGGTCGGTCTGGCGGCACAGGAAGGCCGGAATCTGCAGCACGTCGACCGCCTGCGCCGCCTTGGTACAATGCCAGGGCTCGTGCACATCGGTCAGCACCGGCACGCCGAATTCCTCGCGGATCGCGGCCAGGATCTCCAGCCCCTTCTCCATCCCCAGCCCGCGCTGGGTGGTGACGGAGGAACGGTTCGCCTTGTCGTAGCTGCCCTTGAAGATCAGCTTCGTGCCCGAGGGCGCGCAGGCCTCGAGGATCCCCGCGCACATGGCCCGGGCGTGGTCCAGGCTTTCCAGCTGGCAGGGGCCGGCGATCAGGCCGAAGGGGTGGCTACCCCCCAGGATGACGTCGCCGATGGTGACAAGCTGGGCCATGATGCTCCCCCGGAAATACTGTCAGCAGGGTGCATAGGGCGCGGGCGTTCTCAGGTCAACTGACCGGCGCCGCGCTGGTCCCGGGCATTGCGGCGTCGCGCCCCAGCAGTGCGCGGGCGCGGGCGACACCCTGCCGGAGCGTCCCCTCGATCTCGACTTCGGGTGGGCGCAGGTCATGGGCGTGGAACTGGGCTTTCAGATCCTCCGAGGCGCCGGTCAGGATCACGGCAACGCCCTTGCGCCGGGCGCTGCGGACCAGCCCCTCGACGGTATGGATCGCGGTGCTGTCGACCAGCGCCGCATCGGCGAAATCGACGACCAGCGCGCGGTGGGTATCGGCGATCCGCTCCAGCACCGCGCCGACCGAGGCGGCCGCGCCGAAGAAGAAGGCGCCGCGGATGCGGTAGACCATGATCTCGTCGCTGCGGCTGAGGCCGGGGACCGGCGGATCGTCCAGCCCCTCGGCCTCGACCATCGAGACTTCGGCGGCCTTGGACATGCGGTGGATGAACAGGACCGAGCCCAGCGCGAAACCCACGACGATGGCCTCGGTCAGGTCGCGGAACACGGTCAGCAGCAGGGTGACCATCAGGACGGCGGCATCCGCCCGGGACGAGCGGAAGAGCGTGGCGATGGCGTGCCGTTCGATCATGTTCCAGGCGACGGTGGCCAGCACCCCGGCCAGCGCCGCCAGCGGCACCATGCCGACCAGCGGCGCGGCCAGCATCATGAAGACCAGGATGAACACGGCGTGCAGCATGCCCGCGACGGGGGAATGGGCATTGGCGCGGACGTTGGTGGCGGTCCGGGCGATGGTGCCGGTGGCGACCATGCCGCCCATCAGGCCGGACATGATATTGGCGACGCCCTGCGCCAGAAGCTCCATGTTCGAGGAATGGCGCCGCCCGCTCATTCCGTCGGCCACCACCGCGGACAGCAGCGCCTCGATCGACCCCAGCAGCGCGAAGCCCAGGGCATTGGGCAGGACCGCGACCATCAGCCCCCAGTCGAGCGGCGGCAAGCTGGGCGCGGGCAGCATCGAGGGCACCGCGCCAAAGGTCGAGACGATGGTCGGCGTGTCGAGGGCGAAGAGGTTGACCGCCAGCGTCGTCGCCGCCACCGCGATCAGCAGGTTTGGCAGCCGCGGCGCCCAGCGCTTCAGCCCCAGGATCAGCGCGATGGTCCCCGCCGCCAGCGCCACCGTCACCGGGTTCAGCGTCGGCAGCGCCTGCCAGATGACCGGCAGTTTCTCCAGGATCGGACCGGGTTCGGGGCCGCTGAGCGTCAGTCCCAGCAGGTCCTTGATCTGGCTGGCGAAGATGATCGTACCGATCCCGGCAGTGAAGCCCACCGTCACCGGATAGGGGATGAACTTGATATAGGAGCCAAGGCGCAGCAGCCCGATGGCGCCCATGATGACGCCCGCCAGCATCGTCGCCATGACCATCCCGGCGATGCCGTGCTCATGCACCGTCGCCGCGACCAGGACGATGAAGGCGCCCGCCGGCCCGCCGATCTGGAACCGGCTGCCGCCCAGGGCCGAGATGAAGAAGCCGCCGATGATCGCGGTGTAAAGCCCCATGGCCGGCGTCCCGCCCGAGGCGATGGCAATCGCCATCGACAGCGGCACGGCGACGATGGCCACGGTCAGCCCCGCGATCGCATCACGTTTCAGATGATCGGCGCCATAGCCCTCGCGCAGGACGGCATAAAGCGCCGGCACCAGCCGGTCGGAATAGGGCATGGCCCCCTCGCATGTAGTCGGATCGGGCCGAGCCTAGCGCGCGGCCCCTCCGGTATGCAAGGGTATCCCGCAGCCCGAAGCGCCGTCTCAGAGCACCGAGGCGAAGCTGTCCGTTTCGGCGTCGTAGGCTTCCAGCCCGCCCTCGCCGATGTCGTGCCAGAGCCCGTGCAGGGTCAGCGTCTCGTTCTCGACCGCTTCCTTGACGAACGGGAAGGTCATCAGATTGTTGATCGAGATGCGCACCGCCTGCTTTTCCATGGCCGCGATCCGGGCCTCGGGGTCGGTGAATTCTGCCGTGGCCTCGTAGCCGGGGCGCAGGATCTCCATCCAGTTGCCGACGAAGCTGGAGCCCGAGGCGAGTTCCGGCGCCTTGCCCGCGCACATGTCGTGACAGCCGCGCACACCGCCGCAGTTCGAATGACCGACCACCAGCAGATGCGCGACCTTCAGCGCCGTCACCGCGTATTCGACCGCGGCCGAGGTGCCGTGGTGGTCACCGTCGGGCGTGTAGGGGGGCACCAGATTGGCGATGTTGCGGTGGATGAAGAATTCGCCCTGATCGGCGCCGAAGATCGCCGTGACATGCACGCGAGAATCGCAGCAGGCGATCAGCATCGAGCGCGGATGCTGTCCTTCCTGGGCCAGATGGCGGAACCAGCTCTTGTTCTCGGCATAATGTGTGGCGCGCCAGCCACGAAACCTGTTGACGAGGTATCCGGGCAGTTTGCGGGCGTGAGACATGTGCATTTCCCTATACTTCCAGGCCGGAGACAGTGCTATGCTCAAATTGCAGGAAAATCGAGCGACAATTCCGCACCCGAGGCAACGATTTGTTAGCCTGGATCAAAGATCCTCCACGGGCGCAAGGGAGAGTCGGAGAGGCAGAAAGGGTGCAATCGTGACATTCGTCATCGAGATGCGTCCAAGCGAGCGGGTTGTCATCGACACCGCTGTCTTGGATGACGTGTTCAATCGCTATGGCCGCCGTGGGGCCGAAGACTTCGTGATGGAAGCGGTCGAGGCCATCTCGGATACGCTGGCCGAAGTTGACGCGCTGGGGCGCGAGGATCGCCTGGCCGAGATCGCGCCGCGCGCTCAGGCCGTGTCGCGGCGCAGCGCCGATATCGGGCTGACCTCTCTGGCCAAGGTGGCGCGCGACATGGGCATCGCCGCCCGCCGGGGCGACGTGATCGCCTATCGCGCCGTCTGGGAACGTCTGGTGCGCATCGGCGACCGCTCGCTGGCGAATGTCTGGATGGAGCCCCGCCTCTCTCTCTGATCCCCGCTTGCCGCAGGATTGCCGCGCCGCCTGTTTCGACGGGCGGCGACGGCTTGCGCGCCCCCGGGCCGGGCGCGGAAAGGCCCTTTCCCTTCCTCCCCGGGGGGCTTTAGGGTGGGGCCGTTCTGCATCTGAGAGGGCCCATGCGACAGAGCCTTGCTACCTTCGCCCCCGCCGACGCGCCGTCGGTTCCGTTGCACGCGGTCAGCGCTGACGGGCTGGCGGCCTGGCTGGACCAGCAGCCCGAACGGGTGCGCACCTGGCTGAACGCGACCGGCTTTTCCGCCGCTGCGGGCGAGACGCTTTGCGTGCCGGATGTGGCGGGCGCGGTCTCGATGGCGGTTTTCGGGCTGGGCGGTGCCAAGGCGCGCGCCCGGCGGCGCATGGCGCTGGGCGCCGCCCGCAAGAAGCTGCCACGCGGCACCTATCACCTGGCCGGAGGCTTCGAGGCCGAGGACCTGCCGGAACAGGCGCTGGGCTGGCTGCTGGCGGGTTACAGCTTCGACCGGTTCCGTCACCGGTCCGCCGATGAGGTATCGCTGGCGATGCTCAAGGCGCCCGCCGGGATTGATGCCGAACGCGTGACGGTGCTGGCGGCGGCCGAATGCCTGACACGCGACCTGATCAACACCCCGGCCTCGCAGATGGGACCCGAGGAGCTGGAGACGACGCTGCTGGCCCTGGCCGAGGAGTTCGGCGCCCATGTCTCGGTCACCTATGGCGACGATCTCCTGCAGGAGAATTTTCCGCTGATTCACGCGGTCGGCCGGGCCTCGGACCGGATCCCGCGGCTGCTGGATCTGCGCTGGGGCGACAGCGGCCCGCGCATCACGCTGGTCGGCAAGGGGGTCTGCTTCGATACCGGCGGGCTCGACATCAAGCCCGCTGCCTCGATGGGGCTGATGAAGAAGGACATGGGGGGCGCCGCCACCGTCATGGGGCTGGCGATGATGATCATGGCGCTGGGCTGGAAGGTGCGGCTGCGCGTGCTGATCCCGGCGGTCGAAAATGCGATCTCGGGCAGCGCCATGCGCCCGGGCGACGTGCTGACCGCGCGCAATGGCCTGACGGTCGAGGTGAACAACACCGATGCCGAGGGGCGTCTGGTGCTGGCCGATGCGCTGGCCCTGGCTTGCGAGGAAGCGCCCGACGCGCTGATCTGCATGGCGACCCTCACCGGCGCGGCGCGGGTGGCGCTGGGGCCGGACCTGCCGCCCTTCTACACCGATGACGAGGATCTGGCCCTGGCCTTGTCCGATGGCGCCGCGGCCGAATCGGACCCCTTGTGGCGCATGCCCTTCCACGAGCCCTATGAAGCGTTGATCGAGCCCGGCATCGCCGATCTGGACAATGCGCCGGGGGGTGGCATGGCCGGGTCGATCACCGCCGCGCTGTTCCTGCGCCGCTTCGTCACGCCCGGCACGCGATTCGCGCATTTCGACATCTACGGCTGGCAGCCGAAAGACGAGCCGGGTCGCCCCAAGGGCGGACAGGGGCAGGGCGCGCGGGCCGTGCTCTGGGCCCTGCCCGAGGTTCTGGGTCCGGGTATCGAGGGTGGCGCGTGACCGACCGGCGCTATTTCCGCGCCGCGGGCGGGGTGGCGCATGACAGCCTGAAGGGCGCGCTGGACGGCGTGCTCTTCGTGCCGGGCCGCTGGCAGCGCGTCGTGGTGCCGCTGGCCGATCTCTGCGCTACGCCGGGCGGGGCGCGGGACCGGCAGATGCTGCTGGGGACGCGGATCTGCGTGATCACCGAATGCGACGGCCATGCGTTCGGCTTCGACGGGGACGAAGGCTATTGCGGCTGGATCGCCGAGGCGGCCCTGGGCGACGATCTGTCGGTCAGCCATTGGGTCGCGGCGCCGGCCACGCATGTCTACGGCGCCCCCGACATCAAGCAGCGCGAGCGGATGGCCCTGAGCATGGGCGCAAGGCTGCAGGTCACGGGCGAGGTCGGGCGCTTCGCGGTGACGCCGGGCGGGTATGTCCCCTCCCGGCACCTGCGCCGGATCGGCGACTGGCGGGCGGATGCGGTGGCGGTCGCGCGGGATTTCCTGGGCACGCCCTATCTGTGGGGCGGCAACTCGCGCGACGGGATCGATTGCTCGGGCCTGGTGCAGGCGGCGTTCCGGGCCCTGGGGCGCGAGTGTCCGGGTGACAGCGATCTGCAGAGCCTGATGGAGGGCGCCGAGGTTCTGGAAGGGGCCGAGGAAGCGGGCGATCTGATCTTCTGGGCCGGGCATGTGGCGATGGTCAGCGAACCCGGTCGCCTGATCCACGCCAATGCCCACCACATGGCAGTGACCGAGGAGCCGATGGCGGATGTGCTGGCCCGGGCCGAGGAGCCGGTGATCCGGCGGTTGCGGGTGGTGTAATCGTCGGAATGTGTTTTGCCCGGCGGCATGCCGGGCAGCGCTCGCACCACCCCGGCGGTCCGGGCGTCGCCCTCGTCGCGCGGCGTCAGCCGAGTTCAACCGAGGGAATCACCCCGAAGAACTGCCCGCCCGACCAGAGCCCGAACCACGACTCTTCCCCGACGGGGTGATGCGCGCCGATCTCGACCAGCCGGTAGAAACTCTTGCGGTCGATCAGCGCCTCCAGCCCGGCGCGGACCATGACATAGGGCGCGGGCTCGCCGGTTTCGGCGTCCCGCACCACGCGGATCGGATGCTCGGGCCCGGCCTCGACGGTATCGCCCACATTGGTCTCGAACCGCAGCACCTGCGCCTCGCCCGTGCCCGAGACCGTGTAATCCACCGCCACGAAAGGCGCGTCATCCACCATGATCCCGACCTTCTCGACCGGGGTCACCAGGAAATACTTGCCATCCTCCCGCTTCAGGATGGTGGAAAACAGCCGCACCAGCGCCGGCCGCCCGATGGGCGTGCCCAGATAGAACCAGGTCCCGTCCCGGGCGATCCGCATGTCCAGATCGCCGCAGAACGGCGGATTCCACAGATGCACCGGCGGCAAACCGCCCTTTTTCGCGGCCTTGCTGGCCGAGGCGGCGAGCGACTCGGCATCCGGTGTGGCGGCGGGTGTCACATTGTCTTGTGGCGCGGTCATTTTATCCAACTGGGTCTGGGCGAGCGGGTAACCCCTGACATATAACCCGTGGGGAACAGAGGTCACGCCCGGAGGAATGCGCCCATGAGCGACACGCTGGTCCCCGCCATCGAGGCGCTCGGCGCCCGCCTGCAACAGGCCCGCGGGGCCATCGCGCCCCGGTTCATCGGTCAGGAAAAGGTCGTGGACCTGTCGCTGACGGCGCTGCTGTCGGGCGGTCATGCGCTGCTGGTGGGTCTGCCGGGCCTGGGCAAGACACGGCTGGTCGATACGCTGGCCACCGTCATGGGCCTGCATTCGAACCGGATCCAGTTCACGCCGGACCTGATGCCCGCCGACATCCTCGGCTCCGAGGTTCTGGACACGGGCGAGGACGGCCGCCGGCAGTTCCGCTTCATCGAAGGCCCGGTTTTCTGCCAGTTGCTGATGGCGGACGAGATCAACCGCGCCAGCCCCCGCACGCAATCGGCGCTGCTGCAGGCGATGCAGGAGCGCGAGGTGACCATCGCCGGGCGCCACCGGCCGCTGGGCGCGCCCTTCCACGTCCTCGCCACCCAGAACCCGATCGAGCAGGAGGGCACCTATCCGCTGCCCGAGGCCCAGCTCGACCGCTTCCTGGTGCAGATTGACGTGGAATACCCGGACCTTGCGACCGAACGCGCGATCCTCATGGCCACCACCGGCACGGAGGAGGCGCAATCGCACGAGGTCTTCACCGCCGCCGACCTTCTGGCCGCGCAGACGCTGATCCGCCGGATGCCGGTGGGGGAAAGCGTGGTGAACACGATCCTGCATCTGGTGCGCGCCTGCCGGCCGGGCTCGGCCGAGGCCGATGCCTCGCTGGGCGACAGCCTGGCCTGGGGCCCGGGTCCGCGCGCAGCGCAGGCGCTGATGCTGGCAGTCCGCGCCCGGGCGCTGCTGCAGGGCCGCCTTGCGCCCTCGGCCGAGGATGTCGCGGCGCTGGCCCGGCCGGTCCTGTCGCACCGCATGGCGCTGAGCTTTGCCGCGCGGGCGCGGGGCGAGACGCTGGGCGGGGTGATCGACCGCGTGGCGGGGCGCGTGACCGGCACGATGGAGGCGGCTGCGTGAGCATCGCCGCGCCCCATGGCGCTGACCTTCGCCGCGAGGGTGAAGCGCTTTCGGGTGCCCTGCCGCCCCTGCTGGTTGCCGCCGAGCACCTAGCGCAATCGGTGCTGCCCGGCGCCCACGGCCGCCGCCGCGCGGGGTCGGGGGCCGAGTTCTGGCAATTCCGCCCGCTGGCCCCCGGTGAGGGCGTGGCGCGGATCGACTGGCGCCGTTCGGGACGGGGGGACGATCTGTTCCTGCGCGAGACGGAATGGCAGGCGGCGCGGGCGGTGACGCTCTGGGTCGATGGCGGGGCGGCGATGTCCTTCACCTCGGCCCGCGAGCGCGAGACGAAGGCGGCGCGCGCGCGGCTTCTGGCCATGGCGCTGGCGCTGGTGCTGCTCCGGGGCGGCGAGCGCGTGGGTCTGGCCGAGGCAAGCCTCGCCCCCCGCGCCGGGCGGGCGCAGGCCGGGCTTCTGGCCGCGGCGCTGGCCGAGGAAGCCGAACAAGGCGCCGAACATGGCGCCATCGACCTGCATGCCTCGCCCAGCGGCGGACATGTGGTGATCTTCTCCGATTTCCTGGGCGATCTGGCCCAGATCGAGGGCGCGCTGGCCCTTGCCGCCGCCCGGTCGATGCGCGGCATCCTGGTGCAGATCCTCGACCCCGCGGAGGAGGCCTTTCCCTATGACGGCCGCACCCGGTTCGAAAGCATGTCGGGCCATCTGAGTTATGAGACCCTGCGCGCGGGCGATCTGCGCGAGGCCTATCTGGCCCGGCTTGCCGCGCGCAAGGACCATCTGCACGCCATGGCCCGGCAATCGGGTTGGCACGCGACGACGCTGCACACCGACCGGCCGGCCGCCGAGGGGTTGCTCTGGCTCTATCAGGCGCTGGGCGAGGCGCGGCGGCGATGAACATGCTCGGTTTCACCACGCCTCTCCTGCTCTGGGCGCTGCTGGCGCTGCCGATCCTGTGGTGGCTATTGCGCGCCGTGCCGCCCGCGCCGGTCCGCCGCCGCTTCCCCGGTATCGCCCTGCTCCTGGGCCTGCGCGACCGCGACCCGGAGAGTCAGCGCACGCCCTGGTGGCTGTTGCTCCTGCGCGTGGTGGCGCTGGCCGCGTTGATCCTGGCGCTGGCCGGGCCGGTGCTGAACCCGTCCCGCGCGCTGCCGGGGCAGGGCAATCTGCTGATCGTGATGGATGCCAGTTGGGCCAGCGCCCGCGACTGGCCACGCCGGCTGGAACGGGTCAGCCAGGCGTTGGACGGCGCGCAGCGGGCCGGCCGGCCGGTTGCCGTGGTCTTGCTGACCGATCCGCCGCAGGGCGTCATCGAATTCCGCGCTGCCGAGCATTGGCACGAGCGGCTGACCGGCCTGACGCCCCGCCCCTGGTCGCCCGAAACCGTGCTGCCCGACTGGGCCGGGGCGATTCCCGAGGGGACCGAGACGCTGTGGCTCAGCGACGGGCTGGCGCGGGACGGGCGCAATGCGCTGCTGTCGGCGCTGTCCGGGAAGGGGCCGGTCCAGGTCTATCAGCCGGAAACGCCGGTCGTGGCGCTGGCGCCGCCCAGCTTCGACGGGCAGGACGTGACGGTCAGCGCCCGCCGGACCCAGGGCCCGCCGCTGGCCCTGACCCTGCTGGCCATCGGCCGCGATCCCGCCGGGGCCGAGCGCGACCTTGCCCGCGCCGCGCTGGTCTTCGATCCCGGCGCGCTGAGCGCCGAGGCGCTGTTCGACCTGCCGCCGGAATTGCGCAACCGCATCACCCGCTTCCAGATCGAGGGCGCGCGGGGGGCAGGCGCGGTGACGCTGACCGACGACAGCCTGCGCCGCCGCAAGGTGGCGCTGCTGACGGTGCGGGAGGGCAATGAATCCCTCGCGCTGCTCAGTCCGCTACATTACCTGCGTCAGGCGCTGGAGCCTTCGGCCGATCTGGTCGAATCCTCCTCACTCGACGATCTGCTGTTGACCGGCCCCGATGTCATCGTGCTGGCCGACATGCCGGCGATGACCGAGGCCGAGGCGCAGGAACTGACCGATTGGGTCGAGGCGGGCGGGCTGCTGCTGCGCTTCGCCGGGCCGCGGATGGCGGGCGCGGGGGCCAGTGCCTCGGGCTTCGGCGCGCCGAGCGAGGATCCGCTGCTGCCGGTGCCGCTGCGCGCGGGCGGCCGCACCGTGGGCGGCGCGATGAGCTGGGGCGATCCCCGCTCGCTGGCGCCATTCCCCGAGGATTCGCCCTTCGCCGGTTTGCCCGTGCCCGATGACGTGGGCATCCGCGCCCAGGTTCTGGCCCAGCCCGGCCCCGAACTGGCCAGCCACACCATCGCCGCGCTGGCGGATGGCACGCCCTTGGTCACAAGGGCCGCGCGCGGTTCGGGACAGGTTGTGCTGTTCCACGTCACCGCCAACGCCGAATGGTCGAACCTGCCGATCTCCGGGCTTTTCGTCAGCATGCTGGAGCGGCTGGCGATCTCGACCCGGGGCGCGGTGCCCGAGGCGGGCGAGCTGGAAGGCACGCATTGGCAGCCCGAGGAAGAGCTGGACGGTTTCGGCCTGCTGCACAGCACCGCCAACCGCCCGGCCGTGACGGGCGAGGATCTGGCCCCGGTTCTGGCCGGTGAACGCGCGCCGGGGCCGGACCTGCCGCCCGGGCTTTACGCCGGAACGGCGCTCAGGCTCGCGGTCAATGCGACCGACGCGCAGACCCCGCTGACGCCGGCGCAATGGCCGATGGGCACCAATGTGGAAACCGGGGTGGAACGGCCCGAGGTGCCGCTGGGCGGTTACCTCTTCGCCGCCGCCGCCGCGGTTCTGATGCTGGACGCGCTGGCCACGCTGGCGCTGGGCGGGCGGCTGCTGCGCGCGGCGATGCTGCTGCTGGCCCTGGGCCTGTCGGTCCCGCGGGCCGAGGCGCAGCCGGTCGATACGCGGCTTCTTGAGGCCACGGAATCGGTGGTGCTGGCCGCCGTGACCACCGGCGATGGGCAGGTCGACGATGTGGCGCTGGCGGGGCTACGCGGCCTGTCGCTGGCGCTTTACCAGCGGTCCTCGGTCGAGCCTGCGCTGCCGATGGCGGTGAATGTCGAGACGGACGAGCTGTCGATCTTCCCTTTCCTCTATTGGCCCGTGACGGCGGACAGCCCGCTGCCCACGGCCCAGGCCAACGACCGGCTGAACCGCTACCTGCGCTCTGGCGGGATGATCCTGTTCGACACCCGCGACGCTGATCAGGCGCGGCTGACCGGCGGCATGACCTCGGCCGGCCGGCGGTTGCAAGAGATCGCGGCGGGGCTCGACATCCCGCCCCTGGAACCCTTGCCTGAGGATCACGTCCTGACCCGCACCTTCTATCTGCTGGCCGATTATCCCGGCCGCTGGCAGGGCGGCACCGTCTGGGTCGAAGCCGCGCCGCCCGATGCGCAACGCGCCGAGGGAATGCCGTTTCGCAACCTCAACGATGGGGTGACGCCGGTGGTGATCGGGTCGAACGACTGGGCTTCGGCCTGGGCGGTCGATGAGCAGGGGGTGCCCTTGCTGCAGGTCGGGCGCGGCTCGACCGGCGAGCGGCAGCGCGAAATGGCGCTGCGCTTCGGCGTCAACCTGATCATGCATGTCCTCTCGGGCAACTACAAATCCGATCAGGTGCATGTGCCGGCATTGCTGGAAAGGCTGGGGCAATGAACGGAACCGCGCTGGTCTTCGATCCGCTTCTGTCCTGGCCGGTGATCGCCGTGCTGGGCGCGCTGGCGCTGGCCGTGACGTTGCTGTCGGTCTGGCGGGGGCTGGCGGGCTGGCCCTTCCGCACGCTGGGTCTGGCGCTGATCCTGGCCGCGCTGGCCAATCCCGCCCTGCAATCCGAGGAACGCCAGCCGCTGAGCGACATCGCCCTGGTGCTGAGGGACGACACGGGCTCGAACCGGCTGGCCGGGCGGGGTGACCAGACCGACGCGGCGGCGGCGCAGATCGGCGCCGAACTGGCCCGGCTGGGGATCGAGGAACGGGTGGTCTCGGTCCCGGACGGGGCCGACAACACCGGCTCGACCCTCAACACCGCGCTGGCCGCGGCACTGGCCGATCTGCCGCATGACCGGCTGGCAGGGGTCTTCGTCCTTTCGGACGGGATCGCCCATGACGCGGTGAGTGCCGCGCCCCAGGCCCCGGTCCATCTGATCGAGACCGGCACGCCCGGCGACTGGGACCGCCGCCTGATCATCCGCAACGCCCCGGCCTATGCGATCCTGGGCGAGACGCTGAGCCTGACCATCCGCATCGAGGATGAGGGCGCCGTGCCCGAGGCCCTGCGCGACCGCCCGGTGCAGGTGGGCTTCGCGCTGAACGGCGACGATCTGCGCTATGCGACGGCGCCGGTCGGGCAGGATCTGACGCTGGACCTGACGCTGGACCGCGGCGGGCTGAACGTGCTGCGCTTCCAGCTGCCGGTCGTGGACGGCGAACTGACCGACCGCAACAACGCGGGCGTGGTGCAGATCAACGGCATCCGGGACCGTCTGCGGGTGCTGCTGGTCTCGGGCGAGCCGCATACGGGGCAGCGCACCTGGCGCAACCTGCTGAAATCCGACCCGTCCGTCGATCTGGTGCATTTCACCATCCTCAGGCCGCCGGATCGTCAGGACGGGGTGCCGGTCAACGAACTCTCGCTGATCGCCTTCCCGACGCGCGAGCTGTTCGTCGAGAAGATCAACGAATTCGACCTGATCATCTTCGACCGCTATCGTCGCCGCGGGATCCTGCCGCCCTCCTATTTCGACAATATCCGAAGATACGTCATGGAAGGCGGCGCCCTGCTGGTTGCCGGTGGCCCCGAACTGGCCAGCGCCGAGAGCATCTATCACTCCGCCCTGGGCCGGATCCTGCCGGCCGAGCCGACCGCGCGGGTCTTCGACCAGCCCTTCACGCCGCATCTGTCCGAGATCGGCCAGCGCCACCCCGTGACGGCCGGGCTCGACACAGATTTCCCGCCCCGCGACGGCAGCGCGCTGCCCGGCTGGGGGCGGTGGCTCAGGCAGATCGAGCTGACGCCCGGCGCGGGCGAGGTGGTGATGCAGGGCATCGGCGACCGGCCGCTTCTGGTGCTGGATCACGCGGGCGAGGGGCGGGTGGCGATGCTGGCCTCGGACCAGGCCTGGCTTTGGGACCGCGGGTTCGAGGGCGGCGGGCCGCAGGCGGAATTGCTGCGGCGTCTGGCGCATTGGATGATGCGCGAGCCGGATCTGGAGGAGGAGGCGCTGGTCGCCACCGGCGACGGGCTCACGATGTCGATCACCCGCCGCTCGCTGTCGGACGGGCCGCATGCGGTAACCATCACCGGGCCCGACGACAGCAGTGTCGAGGTGCCGCTGACCGAGACCGAGCCGGGCCGCTTCACCGCTGAATGGGAGGGGGCCGAGCCGGGCCTCTACCGGCTGCGGTCGGACGACTTGGACACGGTGGCGGTGCTGGGTACGGCCAACCCCCGCGAATACGAGCGGGTGGTGGCGGATGCCGCGCCGCTGACGCCCTTGCTGGAAGCGACCCGCGGCGGGGTGGCGGCAGTGGCGGCGGGCGTGCCGTCGCTGCGGCTGGTCGAGGCCGGGCGCCAGGCCTGGGGCCGCGGCTGGCTGGGCGTCACGCCGCGCGGCGCCTATGTGACGACGGATCTGCGCCTCTCGCCGCTGCTGCCGGCCTGGCTGTGGCTGCTGCTGGGCGTCGGGTTCGTCCTGGTCGGATGGCTGCGCGAGGGGCGGCGGTGAGAGGGCATGTCAGGTGACAGACCTGTAGGGTGGGATTCCATCCCACCCTCCGAGGCGCATGACAGGACTCTCCGGCTTTGGCGGCGTGGCTGGTGCGGGCGAGCATGCAGTCTACGGGAGGCGCCGGTGACGCTGCACGCCTGGGGGTGATCATCCCGGGGCGCTGACGGTGGGATGAAATCCCACCCTACGGGGGGTCATGTCGCACGCCTGTAGGGTGGGATTTCATCCCACCGAACACCACCCACAATCCAAACGCCTCACCCCGTAGGATGCGCGCTCGCACGCACCGCCCCCCTACGGCACCGCAATCTCGCCCCGCGACACCGGCACCGCCGAGCCCGCCACCCGGACCGAGTCCAGCGCCCCGTCCTTCACCACCACCGTCAAGCCGATCTCGGACGGCCGCCCCATCTCGACCCCCTGGGCGATCGCGACCGGCGTCTCACCCTCGGCTACCAGTCCCCGCGCATGCAGTTCCGCCGCGAAGATGGCGCTGGCCGAGCCGGTTGCCGGATCCTCGGGGATGCCCGCCGGGGGCGAGAACATCCGCGCGCGGTAACCACCCTCGACCGGTACGTAGCACCAGGCGGAATCGACCCCAGCCTCGGCCATCAGCCGCGACCAGAAGGGCTCGCGCGGGCCGGCGGCGGCGAGCGTTGCGAGATCCGGCAGCGGCACATAGAGGAACCCGGGACCGCCTTGCCAGAGCGACGGCGCGGGATGCCCCGCAGCGCCCACGGCCGCAACCCCCAGCGCCTGCGCGCAGAGGGTGGGATCGGCCCGGCCGGGCAGCGCGAAAGGCGTGACGGGGGCGGTGAATTCGGCGCGCAGGCGGCCCCTTTGCCGCGTCACGGTGACGGGGACGAGGCCCGCCTCCTCCTCCAGGACCAGCGGCTGCACCCGGTCCGGGCCGTCCCCGGCCAAGCCCGAGAGGCAGAGGGCGCAGCCGATGGTCGGATGCCCGGCGAAGGGGATCTCGGCGGTGGGAAAGAAGATGCGGACCCGCGCGGTATGGGCCTTGTCGCGGGGCGGCAGGACGAAGATCGTCTCGGACAGGTTGAATTCACGGGCGAGCACCAGCATCTGCGCCTCGCTCAGCCCCTCCGCCCCATGAACGATGGCCAGCGGATTGCCGCTGAACCGCGTTTCGGTGAAAACGTCCCAGATTTCGAAAGTCAGCATGTCGCGCTCCACCTGTCCGGTGGGCAGGCTAACCCGGCAGGTAGCCGGGGAAAAGGGCGCGCCCGTGACCGGGCGCGCCCTCCTTCACGCATAGGCGGCGGAGACCTCAGGCCGCCGAGGCGTCAACCAGTTGGGCGTTCGACTTGGTGCTGGCAATCTCGATCCGGCGGGGTTTCAGCGCCTCGGGGATCTCGCGCACCAGGTCGATATGCAGCATGCCATCGGCATGGGTCGCGCCCGAGACGCGGACATGATCGGCCAGATGGAAGCGGCGCTCGAAGGCGCGGGTGGCGATGCCGCGGTGCAGATAGGTCCGCTCGGCGGTATCGTCGGCCTTGCGGCCGGAAACGGTAAGCCCGTTCTCCTTCAGCTCCACCGAGAGTTCATCGGCGGCAAAGCCGGCGACCGCGACCGAGATGCGATAGGCATTTTCATCGGTCTTCTCGATGTTGTAGGGCGGGTAGGTCGGCTGCACGGGTTCGGCCGCCAGGACGCGATCCATGAGATCCGCCATCCGGTCGAAACCCACGGAGGCACGGAACAGGGGGGTCGGGTCGAAAGCACGCATCGGTGTCATCCTTTGATAAGCGATGTCAATGTGTTGCCCGCCGGAAGGCCCGGCCGGGCTGTGTCCCGGACCCCATCATGGGCGCCCGGTCCCCCCGATGTGGGAAGCCTTTTCGCGGGTTTCAAGAGGTTCCGTCAGGGCCGGACGAAGCGCGCGCTGCGCCTTGCGCCCTGCGTGCCGGGGGCCGTCAGGCCGGAGACGCCCTGGTCGAGCGCGGTTTCCAGCGCCTGCACCCGGCCCGACAGCCGCATCCCCAGCGAGAGCGGCCTGTCGCCGGTTTCCGCCCGGGCCGAGATCAGCGAGACGATCCGCACCTCGCCCCCCTCCACCGCGAAGACCGGCGAGCCCGAGGAGCCGAAGTCGATCTGGCAGGAAAAGACCGAAACCCCGTCGCGGCGCTGGTCGAGGACGTGGCAGGTCTCCTGGATCGAGGGGGCCTCCGCCCGGCCGCGACCATAGCTGACCACGGCGACGGCGGTGCCGCTGACGGCGGGAACCTCGCCCACGCGGAAGGGCTGGATGGCGGTGGTGCGCACCGGCCGGTCGAGTTCGAGGACGGCGATATCCTCGGAGACGTTGCTCAGATCGGCCCCGGCGGCGAAATCGAAGGCCGGCCAGATGGCGGCGCGGGTGACGCCGCGAATGGCCTCGGCCCGGCCGGTGCGGAACCCGGCCAGGAATTCGAGCCGGCTTTCGGGCAGGCGGGCGCCGGTCGCGCGGTCAAAGAGGCAATGGGCGGCCGTCAGCACCCGGTCGGGGGCGATGAGCGTCGCGGTGCAGAAGCCCATGCCCTGCATGTCGAGCCTGCCGACGGCCTCCCACCCGCGCGAGGCGTCGCCGGTCTGCAGGGCCTGCAGGCGGCTGTCCTCTTGGGCGGGTGCTGGCAGGGGCAGCAGGGCGAGGATGAGGGCAAGGTGGCGCATGGGTCCGGCTATGGGCGGGGCGCGGGCAAGGTGCAAGCGGAAGGTGGCGGAATTGGGGCGGTGGCAGCGCCGCGCGGCGGGGCGCAGGCTCCCGCCCGCCCACCACGCCTGCGCCCCGCCGCGGGTGATAGGGCGGCGGGGAAGGACGTAGGGTGGGCGCGGTTGGGTAGGGTGGGGTTTCACCCCACCATGCCGGGCCTCCCGAACGCCGCTTCGCCTTGGGACAGCTCCAGGAACGCCTTGCCGCTTCGGTGCGGGCAGGCACACTCCCTATGGCTGGCGGGTAGGGTGCGTGCTTGCCCGCACCGCTTCGAGGCCGCGCGGCCTCGGCCCGCCCGTGGCCCAATCCACCAGTTCGACCGTATGCACCACCGGGACGCCGGTGCCCGAGCCGATCTGCATCATGCAGCCGATGTTGCCCGCGGCGATCACGTCAGGGGCTTTCGCTTCCAGCGTCGCCACCTTGCGGCGTTTCAGTTCCCCCGAGATCTCGGGTTGCAGCAGGTTGTAGGTCCCGGCCGAGCCGCAGCAGAGATGGGGATCGGCGGGTTCCACGACCGTGAAGCCCAGCCGCTTCAGCAGCGCCTTTGGCGCGTCCTTGATCTGCTGGCCGTGTTGCAGCGAACAGGCGGCGTGGTAGGCGACGCGCAGGGGTTCGGGGGCCGCGCCCTCGGGTTTCAGGCGGGTCAGGACCTCGGACACATCCTTGGCCAGCGCGGCGATCTGCGCGGCCTCGGCCGCCTGCGGGTCGTTCCTGAACATATGGCCGTAATCCTTCACCGTCGTGCCGCAGCCCGAGGTGTTGATGACCACGGCGTCGAGGCCGTCGCCCTTCACCTCGGCCATCCAGGCCTTGATGTTCTGCGCCGCCGAGGCGTGGCTCAGCGCGGTCTGCCCCATGTGATGGGTCAGCGCGCCGCAGCAGCCCGCGCCCCGGGCCACCACCACCTCGCAGCCCAACCGGGTCAGCACGCGGATCGTCGCATCGTTGATGTCGGTGTTCAGCGCCTTCTGCGCGCAGCCGGTCATCAGGGCGACGCGCATCCGGCGCGGCCCCTGGGCCGGGAAGACCTGTGGCGCGTCGTTGCGGCTGACCGGCGGGATCTGTTTCGGCGCCATCGCCAGCATCGCCTTCAGCCTTGCGTCCGGCATGAGGAAAGCGAAGGGGCGCCCGATCTTGGCCCCCAGAAGCGCCAGCCGGAAGCGGGTGGGATAGGGGATGATCCGGGCCAGCATCCAGCGCAGGAAACGGTCCATCGGCGGGCGCTTGTAGGTCTTCTCGATATGGTCGCGGGCGATATCGACCAGATGCATGTAATGCACGCCCGAGGGGCAGGTGGTCATGCAAGACAGGCAGGACAGGCAGCGGTCGATGTGCTTGACGGTCTTTTCATCCGCCGGGCGGCCCTGTTCCAGCATGTCCTTGATCAGATAGATCCGGCCGCGGGGGCTGTCCAATTCGTCGCCCAGCACCTGATAGGTCGGGCAGGTGGCGGTGCAGAAACCGCAATGCACGCAGGTCCTGAGCACCTCGTTGGCGCGCTGGAGGGCGGGGGTTTTCAACTGCTCGGGCGTGAAGGTGGTCTGCATGGGAGAGGCCCCTAGAGGAAGACGACGGCGGCGAGGGCGGCCAGCCCGAGCGGCGCGAGGATCATCGCTAGCAGGCGCGGGCCGAGCCCGGCCTCGCGCCCGGCCGCAAGGCGCCAGCCGAGCGCCGCGAGCGCGGCCGCGACCAGGATGAAGACCCCCAGCATCAGCGCCAGCACCTCGTAGCCGCGGGCCATGCCGCAGCCGGCGGCGTCGCTGGTGCAGGGCTGGCCCATCGTGCCCAGCGCCAGGGCGGTCAGAAGCGACGCGCCGAGGATCACCCCCGCCACCGGAACCCAGAGGGGGCGGGCCAGGGCGATCACCGCAAAGCCGGGCAGGAGGATCAGGGCGAAGGGGATCAGGGCTTCGACAAAGGACATCTCAGGCGTCCATCAGGCCGGGGTTGAGCAGGCCGCGCGGATCGAACCTTGCGCGCAGGCCGCGGGTGAGGGCGGCGATGGCAGGGGCCTCGGGCGGGAAGGGGGCGATGCGGCGGCGGGTCTCGGGGCTGGCGCGGACCAGCGTGGCATGGCCCGGAAATTCGCCCAGCCGCGCCCGCAGGTCGACGCCCTCGCCGACGCGGAGCCAGACGAGGCCGCCGCCCCAGTCATAGAGCGCCTCGCCCCCGGCCCTCGCCACCAGCGCGGCGGCTTCCGAGGGTTTGACGGCGATGCGCCAGACGTCGCCGTCCTGATCGTGAAAGGGCGCCACGTCGCGGATCTGGGCCCAGAGGGTCGCGGTCTCCTCGGCGTCCAGCGTGACCGAGCGGCCGAAGGGGGCCAGCGCCTTGGCCAGTTCGTCGGCCCGGTAGGCGACGGAACGGGCGAAACCCTCGACGCGCAGCATCGTGCGCTGGTCCGGCAGATGGGCGGCGGCATTGACCTCCCACGGTGTTTTCAAGGCTTCGGCCATCAGCCGCAGGGCGCTGGCGCTGTCCAGCCCCTGCCAGAGGATCGTGGCGGCACTTTCGGGGGCGGGCAGCAGCTTGAACGCGACTTCGGTCAGGACGCCCAGCGTGCCCCAGCTGCCAGCCATCAGCTTGACCAGATCATAGCCGGTCACGTTCTTCATCACCCGCCCGCCGTTCTTCACCACCGTTCCCGTACCATCGACGAAGCGCACGCCGATCAGGCTGTCGCGGCAGGCGCCCGCCTGCACCCGGCGAGGGCCCGAGGCATTGGCGGCGACCATGCCGCCCAGCGTGGGCTCGCCCCCGGTGCGCAGCAGGCCGCGATGGTCCGGCGGCTCGAAAGGCAGGCGCTGGTTCTGGGCGGCGAGCGCGGCCTCGACCTCGGCCAGCGGCGTGCCGGCGCGGGCGACCAGCGTCAGCGCGCCGGGCTCGTAGAGCGTGATGCCGGTGAGCGCGCCGGTTTCCAGCAGCGCGCCGGGCTGGGGGCGGCCGATGGGTCGGGTCCCGCCGCCGCGGATCGCCAGCGGACCCGAGGCGAGGCGGATCGCCTCGGCCAGCTCGGCCTCGGTTTCCGGGCGCAGGACGGCAAGGGTGTCGGAACTCATGGCGTCACCTCCGGGGATCGGGATGGGCGAACCCCTCCGGCGGGCGCGGGGCCTGCCGGAGGGGATCCCGCGGGGGGCGCGGGGGGAGGGGTCAGTGGCCGTAGGCGGTGCAGGCCGATCCTGCCGGCCAGCCTCCGGGCAGGGCATGCGCGGCAAAGTAGTATTGCCCCGCGGCCAGCGCCGGCAGCACGACCGAGCCCTGCATCGAGGTGCCGGTCACGTTCCAATGGGCGACGGTTCCGGCCGCGACCGGGAAATCCGCCCAGATGTGCAGGTCGTCCGGAAACTCGACCGGCGTGCCGGCGACGGCGCAGTTCAGCCGCAGCCGCAGCCGCAGATGCGGGATCGAGGGGCCGAGGTGGTAGGTCGGCCTGAGCGTCGGGGTCCGCATGTATTCGGTGCGGTAGAGCCGGGCCGAGGGGGCCTCCATCAGCGCCGAGATCATCGGCATGACCCGGGCGATGGCGGGATCGGGGGCATGCGCCGAGGCGGCCATGGGCAGCACCAGCGCGACGAGCGAGGCAGTCAGAAGGGATTTGAGCGAAAGCATGGCGATATCCTGTGTTGCAAAACGCCGCCCGGGGGCTTCCGGGAGGCATGAACACAGGATCGGGGCTTTGGCGGGTGACAGACAAGATCGGGTCCGGGTTATCGGGTTGCGTGAACCCGCGTCGGGGGTGGGACGACCTATCGGATGGCACAGCGCTCACGAGGCGCGGCGCGGCGCGCTGGCGGCCAGCGGGAAGACCTTGGCGGGGTTGAGCAACCAGGCGGGATCGAAAACATCCTTGACACGCATCTGCGCCTCCAGATCCGCGGGCGCGAATTGCACCACCATCAGGTCGCGTTTCTCGATCCCCACGCCATGCTCGCCGGTCAGGCAGCCGCCCACCTCGACGCAGAGCTTGAGGATCTCGGCCCCCAGCGCCTCGCAGGTTTCCAGATCGCCGGGCTTGTTGGCGTCGAACAGGATCAGGGGATGCATGTTGCCGTCGCCCGCGTGGAAGACATTCGCCACGTCGAGCCCGTATTCCCGGCTGAGGTCGCCGATCCGCCGCAGCACGCGCGGCAATTCGCTGACCGGGATCGTGCCGTCCAGGCACATGTAATCGTTGATCTGGCCCATGGCGCCGAAGGCCGATTTGCGGCCCAGCCAGATCTTCTTCGATTCCTCCTCGGACTGGCTTTCACGGAATTCCACCGGATCGTGGCGGGCGGCGATCTGGCGGATGAGGCCCAGTTGCTCGTCGATCTCGGCGTCCGATCCCTCGACCTCGACGATCAGCAGTGCCTCGCAATCGGGATAGCCCGCATGGGCGAAAGCCTCGGTCGCGCGGATGCAGGGGCGGTCCATGAATTCGATGGCGACGGGCAGGACACCGGCCTTGATGATGTCGCTGACGCAGGCCCCGGCGATCTCGTTGGCGGTGAAGCCGATCAGCACCGGCCGTGCGCCCTCGGGCTTCGGCAGGATCCTCAGCGTTGCCTCCGTCACCACGCCCAGCTGACCCTCGGAGCCGCAGATCACCCCCAGCAGGTCCAGCCCGCCTGCGTCCATGTAAGGTCCGCCGATCTCGACCACGGTGCCGTCCATCTGCACCAGCGTCACGCCCAGCAGGTTGTTGGTCGTCACGCCGTATTTCAGGCAATGTGCCCCGCCCGAGTTCATGGCGATGTTCCCGGCAATGGCGCAGGCCAGCTGCGACGAGGGGTCGGGGGCATAGAAGAACCCGTCCGCTTCCACGGCACCGGTGACCGAGAGATTGGTGCGCCCGGTCTGCACCCGGATGAAACGGTTGTCGTAATCCGCCTCGAGCACCGCGTTCATCCGCGCCACGCCCAGAATGACCGAATCGGCGGTGGGCAGCGAGCCGCCCGCCAGGCTGGTGCCGGCGCCGCGCGGCACGACCGGCACGCCTTCGGCATGGCAAAGGCTCAGGATCGCCGAGACCTCCTCGGTGGTGCGAGGCAGGACGGCGGCGAGCGGCGCGCAACGATAGGCGGTCAGGCCGTCGCATTCATAGGCGCGCGTCTCGTGCGGGTCGTCGATCACCGCATCGGCGGGAAGCAGCGCGCGCAGGCGCGCGACGATGCTGGCACGGCGGGCGAGGATGTCGGCGCTGGGACGGGGCATCTGCATGGCGTTCCTCCTCGCAGCCGCCTGATGGCCGCTTTGGTAAGAAAATATAACCAGTTTCGCGGTGGCGTCCAGCGCGTTTGCGGGACAGGACGGTTGACAGGGGCGCAGGGCGCGTCCGATGTGACGATCTAGCGCGAAACCAGCCCGGAGACAGCGATGCCGGAAACAGCGATGATTGCCCAGACGATCCTTGCGCTGCTGTCGCCCGCCGATCTGGCGGCGCTGGGGCTGGTGGCGCTGTCCTGGTACGCGCTGGGCTGGCGCATCGAGCTGACCCGGACCGCCAAGCCCTCGGTCACCGTGCTCATGGCGCAATACCGCCGCGAATGGCTGCGGCAATTCGTGACCCGCATGCCGCGGATGTACGATGCCTCGGTCCTGGCGAGCCTCAGGCAAAGCACCAACTGGCTGGCCTCGACCACGCTGCTGGCACTGGGCGGGCTCTTGGCGCTGATCGGCAATCCCGAGCAATTGCGGGGCGTGGCGCAGGACCTGTCGCTGGAGGCGGGATCGGCGCGGTCCTTCGAGACGCGGCTCTTGCTGGCGGGTCTCTTCCTGTCGCATGGCTTCCTGAAATTCCTGTGGTCCAACCGGCTGTTCGGCTATTCCTCGATCATGATGTCGACGGTGCCGAACGAGGCCGCGGATCCGCTGGCCTATCCCCGCGCCCGGCAGGCGGCCGAAATCAACATTCGCGCGGCCTATAATTTCAACCGCGGCCTGCGGGCGACCTATTTCGCCCTGGCCTCGCTGGCTTGGTTGCTGGGGCCCTGGGCGCTGATGGCGGCGACGCTGGTGGTGAGCTGGCTGATCTGGTCGCGCGAATTCGCCTCGCATTCGCGGGGCGTGCTGCTGGACCCGCCGCCGGAAGGGTGAGGGCTTTCGCCCTCGTGCCTCGGGCGACCGGGGCGGGGGGTGAGCGGCGTCTCGGAAACGCGCCAGTGGCGCGTTTCAGCCGCGAACGCTGCGCCCGTGGCGCGGCCGGGAGCCCGCCCCCCGCACCCCCTGCTTCAAGGGGCGCACGCCCCCCTTGAAAATCCCTGTGGATATTTAGGGAACAAAGAGAGGGCGGGTCAGGCCCGTCGGGCGCGTTCGCCCTGGGCGCGGGCGGCGGAAAGGTCCTGGCCAGGGGACAGCGCCTCGGGGTCGAGGATCAGTTCGATCACCGCGACGGTGCCCGAGGTCCGGGCGCGGGCGAAGGCCTCGGGAAAATCCTCGGTCCGGTGCACGGTTTCGCCATGCCCGCCATAGGCCCGCACCAGCGCCGCATAATCGGGGTTGAACAGTTCGGTGCCCGAGACCCGCGCCGGATAGGTGCGTTCCTGATGCGCCCGGATCGTGCCGTAGCGGCCGTTGTTGGCAAGGATGACGATCGGCGTCGCGCCGTGCTGGCGGGCAGTGGAAAGTTCGTTCAGCGTCATCTGGAAGCAACCGTCGCCCGCGAAGCAGAGCACGGTTTTCTCCGGGTGTTCGAGGCTGGCGGCGATGGCGGCGGGGAAGCCGTAGCCCATGCTGCCCGAGGTGGGTGCGAGCTGGCCGGGCCAGGCGCGGGGGCGGAAATAGCGGTGCATCCAGGCGGCGTAATTGCCCGCGCCATTGGTGGCGATGGCATCGTCGGCCACGTTGTCGGAGAGCCAGCGCATCACCTGTTCCAGCTTCACCGCGCCGGGGGTTTCGCGGGGCGTGGTGAAGGTCTCGTACTCGGCGCGGGCTGCCTGGGTCCAGGCCGACCAATCGGGCAGGCCCTGCGGCACGCTCGCTTTCAGCGCGGCGATCATTGCCGGGGCTTGCGCCACCATGGCCAGATCGGGGCGCCAGACATGGCCAAGTTCGTCAGGGTCGCTGTGGATATGCAGGATGGTCTTGCCGGGCGCTGCAGGGTCGATCAGGTCATAGCCATTGGTCGCCGTATCGCCGAGCCGGGCGCCGACGATCAGGACGAGATCGGCTTCTTTCAGCCGCGCGCCCAGTTTCGGGTTCATGCCGACGCCGAGGTCGCCCACGTAATGCGGGTGGCGGTTGTCGATCCGGTCCTGGCGGCGGAAGGTGACCGCGACGGGAAGGCCGCTGGCGTCGGCCAGCGCAGCGAGATCGCTGGCGGCCTGTGCCGACCAATGCGGGCCGCCGACCACCAGAAGCGGCTTCTCGGCGCCCTTCAGCGCCTGCCAGATCGCCGCGGTTTCGGGCGGGGCGGCGAGGGGGGCCTTTCGGGGCGGCAGGTCCGGCACGTCCGAGAGCGCCGACAGCATGTCCTCGGGCAGCGCCAGCACCACCGGTCCGGGGCGGCCCGATTGCGCCAGATGGAAGGCGCGGCTCAGGTATTCCGGCAGGCGGCGGATGTCGTCCACCTCGGTCGCCCATTTGGCCAGCCCCCCGAAAACCCGGCGGTAATCGACCTCCTGAAACGCCTCGCGGTCGCGGTGGGCGGTGTCGATCTGGCCGACGAACAGGATCATCGGCGTCGAATCCTGCTGCGCCACATGCACGCCGGACGAGGCATTGGTGGCCCCGGGGCCGCGGGTGACGAAGGCCACGCCGACCTTGCCGGTGAGCTTGGCATGCGCCTCCGCCATCATGGCGGCGCCCCCCTCGTGGCGGCAGACGACATTCTGGATACCGCTGTCATAAAGCCCGTCCAGGGCGGCGAGGAAACTTTCGCCGGGGACCGAGAAGACGCGCCGCACGCCCTCGGCCTTGAGGTGATCGACCAGGATTTGTCCGCCGTGCCGCATGTGATGTCCTTCCGCTCTGCGGCCGGACGGTGGCGCAAATGACGGCGGCATGCAAGATTGCCCGGGAGGCAGAGGCGGAGAGGCGATGAACGGGCCGAGATTGCTGGGGTTGTGCGGATCCCTCCGGGCGGAAAGCCTGAACCGCAAGCTGATGCTGGAGGCGGCGCGCGCCTTCGACGGCGATTTCGCCGAGGCGAGCCTCCGATTGCCGCTCTTCGACGAGGATCTGGAGGCGCAGGGGATACCTGAGGAGGTGGCGGCGCTTGGGGCGGCGGTGGAGGGGGCGGCCGCGGTGCTCATCGCCTGCCCCGAATACAACAAGGCGCCGCCGGGGGCGGTGAAGAATGCTCTCGACTGGCTGAGTCGGCTGAAGCCCAACCCGCTGCGGGGCAAGCCGGTGGCGATCGTCACGGCGGCGGACGGGCGGGCCGGGGGCGAACGGTCGCAGATGATCCTGCGCTGGATGCTGGTGCCGCACCGGGTCGAGCCGCTGGCCTGGCCCGAGGTTCTGGTGGCCCGGGCCGAGACGGAGTTCGACGCCGAGGGGCGGCTCAGGTCCGAGCGCTACCGGGCGCAGTTGGCCGAGCTGATGGGCCGCCTGCGCGACGCCTGCCGCTGAGCGGCGGGAGGCACGCTCCCGCCCGCCCACCCCGCGCGCCTCCCGCCGCGGAGAGGGCGGCGCCTGTTGCGACCCCGGGGGCCGTCTGCCCCCGGACCCCCGAGGATATTTGCAGAACAAAGATGGAGGTTAAGAGCGCCCCACCCCGTGTCATCTTTGCGCCAGAAATATCCTCGGGAGGATTTTCAAGGAGGGTGGAAAACCCTCCTTGAAGCAGGGGGTGCGGGGGGCGGCAGCCCCCCGCCGCCACTCGCCCGAGGCAACGAGGGCGAAACCCCTCATTCCTCCGCGAGTCTTGCCCCGCGCCCGCCGCGGCGCTTTTTCAGCAGGGTCGAGCGTTCGGGCAGTTGTGCCAGGATCTCGGCGCGGTTTTCCGGGCTCATCGCCGACCAAGCGGCGATTTCTTCCAGCGTGCGGAAGCAGCCGGCGCAGATACCCGCCCGGGGATGGATCACGCAGATCTTGACGCAGGGGCTGTCCAGTTCCTTGCGCATCCAGAGCGTATCGAGCGAGAGGTCGTTCATGCGGTAACCTGCGGGGTGGTCCGGGCCAAGATAGGCCTCTGCCGGGGTGTTTCCAGCCTGTCAGCGACGCATGGCGGCCAATCTGTCCAGGAAGCCTTGCAGGATGAACCCGGCCGCCACATGGTCGATCACCTCGGCCCGTTTCGCCCGTGAGGTGTCGAAATCAAGGAGCGCCCGTTCCGCTGCCACGGTCGACAGCCGTTCGTCCCAGAAGCCGATCGGCAGCTCGGTCAGGGCCGAGAGATTGCGGGCGAAGGCGCGGGTCGACTGGCAGCGCGGGCCCTCGGTCCCGTCCATGTTGAGGGGCAGCCCCAGCACGAAGCCGGCCAGCCCCCGGGTCCTGGCGATCTCCAGCAGGCGCCCGGCGTCGAGGGTGAATTTCTTGCGTTTCACTGTCTCGAGGGGCGTCGCCACCAGGCGGCGCAGGTCCGAGACGGCGACGCCGATGGTCTTTTCGCCCAGGTCCAGCCCGGCCAGCGCGCCCGAGGGCGGCAGAGCAGCGACGAAGGCGCCGGTGTCGGTGAAGACGGTCATTATTCGGTGAACCCCGCCTGACGCGCGGCGGCGTCAATCACGGCCAGCGCCTCGGCCTGGTCGGCGAAGACCAGCCGCGCCTCGGACCATATGGCGCGGGCACGCTCGGTCTGGCCCAGCACCCCCAGCGCGTTGATCAGCCGGGCCCAATCCTCGGCCGGGCCGCCCTGGTTCGCCAGCCTGGAGGCCAGCCCCTCGACCATGCCGCCGATCATCTGCTGGCGGTCCTCGTCGCTCATCTCGGACGCGGCGGCGACATCGGCCGCCGAGGGGCCGCGCCCGCCCGCCGTCACCGCCGGCAGCGTGTAGCGCACGCCCGCGGCGGCGGCCAGTTCCTCGATCGAGGCGCGGATCGCGGGCACCCAGGGGTCATCGGGTTCGCTGTCCTCCAGCAACCCGCGCCAGAGCCGGAAGGTCAGGTCCGGCCGCCCGGTCTGGGCGAACATCAGGCCGAGGTAATAACGCGCGGTGCCGTTTTGCGGATCGCGTTGCAGGATGCGCTCCAGCACCGCCTCGGCCTCGGGCGAGATCAGCCCGCCGGTGGCCAGTGCCATGGTCTCGGCCAGCGCGACCAGATCCTCGACCGGGGTATCCTCGCCCTGCAGTTCGATCAGGTGGATCCAGGCGGCGGCCGAGGCGCTGTAATTGCCGATATTCCCTTCGTTCACCGCCAGCAGCCTGAGGCCGCGCGGATCATCCGGCCGGCTTGCCAGCGCCTCGCGCAATTGCGCCATGAGGGTGGCGTATTGCGGATCGACCTCGGGCGTCGGCGGGCGCTGCGGGTCGGCCTCCCAACTGGCCTCCATCGCCGCCTGGCCGGGGCGGCTTTCGCGCAGGACCTGAGCCTGGGCATAGCGGTCCACCAGCGGCATGTCCTCGTAGCCGGGTGCGCCTTCACGCCAGTAGAGGGCGATGGCCAGGATCGGGGCCAGCGCCACCAGCACCAGCGCCAGCGTCTTCATCGCGGCGGGCGATTCGCGCAATTCCGCCGCGCCGCGCTTGTCGGCGTCCAGAAGCCGCCGCGCGGTTTCGGTGCGCAGGCGCTCGGCCTCGTCCTCGGCGATCAGGCCGCGGGCGCGGTCACGCTCGATTTCCTTCAGCTGGTCGCGATAGATGCGCATCTCGCGCCGCTGGCCGGGCTCGGCGGTTTCGACCCGCGCGCCGCGCCGCAATCCCAGCACCGCCAGCACGACGATCACCGCCGTCAGGGCCACTGCCGGGCCCAGGAACCACCAGATCGCCATGCCACCTCCTGTTCGCAGCCTTTCCCATAGCCGGAAGATGCCCGGGAAAAAAGCCAAACCGCCGTCAAACGCCCGCGACATAGGGCCCGAACCGGGCGCCGGGCTGCGGCGTGGGGACGCAGCTTTCGGCCTATGTCGGTTTTGGCCTCATTGTGCCGCTTGCAGCCAAGGCTTATCCCCCTGCGCAATCCATCACCGGGGCAAAACCCGGCCCTGAAAGGGAGCACGCCCATGACCCGCTATTCGGCCTTTGCCATCGCCCGCGAAGCCCTGCGCCAGCACACGGGCTGGACGCGGGCCTGGGCCTCGCCCGAGCCGGCCGCGCAGTATGACGTGGTCATCGTCGGTGCCGGCGGGCACGGGCTGGCGACCGCCTATTACCTCGGCAAGAATTTCGGCATCAAGAATGTCGCGATCATCGAAAAAGGGTGGCTCGGCGGCGGTAACACCGGGCGCAACACCACGATCATCCGCTCGAACTATCTGCAGGACCCCTCGGCCGCGATCTACGAGAAGGCGCGCAGCCTCTACGAGGGGCTGAGCCAGGACCTGAACTACAACATCATGTTCAGCCCGCGCGGCGTCATGATGCTGGCCCAGACCGAACACGAGGTTCGCGGCTACAAGCGTACCGAGATGGCCAACAAGCTGCAGGGCGTGGACACCCGCTTCATCGGCCCGGCCGAAGTGAAGCGCCTGGTGCCGATCATGAACATCGCCGGGCCGCGCTATCCGGTGCTGGGCGCGCTCTGGCAGCCGCGCGGCGGCACGGCGCGCCACGATGCGGTGGCCTGGGGCTATGCCCGGGCCTGTTCCGAAATGGGCATGCATGTGATCCAGAATTGCGAGGTCACCGGCGTCGAAAGCGCGGGCGGCGAGGTGACGGCGGTGAACACCACCCGGGGCACCATCGGCTGCAAGAAGCTGGGCATCGTCGTGGCCGGGCATTCCGGGCATCTGGCGGCGATGGCGGGCTTCCGGCTGCCCATCGAATCGGTGGCGCTGCAGGCCATGGTCTCGGAACCGATCAAGCCCTGCATGGATGTCGTGGTCATGGCCAATACGGTGCACGGCTACATGAGCCAGTCGGACAAGGGCGAGATGGTGATCGGCGGCGGCGCCGACCATTTCAACAACTACACCCAGCGCGGCTCGTGGCAGCATATCGAGGAGACGGTCCGCTCGCTGATCGAGACCTTCCCGATGCTGTCGCGGCTGAAGATGCTGCGGCAATGGGGCGGGATCGTCGACATGACCGGCGACCGCTCGCCGATCATCTCGAAAACGCCCTTGGGCAACATCTTCATCAACTGCGGCTGGGGCACGGGCGGGTTCAAGGCGATCCCCGGCTCGGGCTGGGCCATGGCTGAATTGATCGCCAAGGGCGAGCCGGGCCCTCTCGCGCGCGACTTCTCCATGTTCCGCTTCCGCGAGGGCCGCTTCATCGATGAAAGCGTGGCGGCGGGGGTGGCGCACTGATGACCGCATCGGCCGGTTCCTGCCAACGGGCCCTGCGCCCCGGGAACCCGGGGCACGCCCCGGTTGTTTTTTCCGCAAGTGCCATCGCACAGGAGGAGAAGACATGGCCTATCCCAACGAACCGCATAACGCCTATTCGCGGATCGAACCGCGCGGCGCCATGGACCGCCAGCGCCCTGCCGGCCGATCAGGCGGCGTCGGCATCGCCATCGGTGCCGTCGTCGTGGCGCTGCTCATCGGTCTCATGCTCTTCAGCGGAGTCAGCGAGGAACCGCTGCTCGACCCCGCGGCGCCCAATGCCGCTGGCGAGGTCGCCCCGGCCCCGGCGCCCAGTCTGGTGCCGACCGATCCCGCCGCTGGCGACCCTGTCGCCCCGGCGCCTGCCGAGTAAGGCAGCCAGCCGTCTCATGACCTGCGGCACCAGGGCCATTGCGCGCCCCGGTGCCGTTCTGTTGCCGATGCCTGGCCCGGGGCAGGGGGACGCGCGATCCCCTCTTGCCCCGGTCTTGCATCACGGCCTCCGCCGCTCCGTCGCCGCAGGGGCAGGGCGCCCTCCGGTCGCCGATTGCGCATCGGCGGATGACCGCTTGCCCGGTCTGATCGGTGGAAACGGGCGGAACCGGTTTCAGGGGGGCGGCGTTTTCTGTGCAAATGGACTTCGCACAGGAGACATCCCATGTCGTACACCACGGAAGACGCCCGCACCCCGAACCACACCACCAACAATTACACCACGAACACGACCGTCCCGCCGCAGCGCTCGGGCGGCGCGGGCGTGGCTCTGGCGATCGGTGCTCTCGTCGCACTGGCGGCGATCATCGCCTATTTCGTCATCGCCAACCCCGGCCCGGCCGATGACAACGTCAACATCTCTGTCGACGTCCCGGCCTCGGTCGAGAATTCTGCCGAACGTGTCGGCGAAGCGGCTGGCGCTGCCGCCGATGCCGTGGGCGATGCCGCGACCGGCGCTGCCCAGGCCGTCGAAGGCGCTGCCGAGCGCGCCGCGTCGGACACCAACTAACCCGCTTCACGCGATTGATCACACCGACCGGGCTGGTCGCGGCTTTGCCGTGGCCAGCCCTTTCGCATGGCCAACGGAGGTTTCATGCTGCTGCTGAGCTGCCCCTGCTGCGGGGTCACCGCCGAGGAAACCGAATTCGCCAATGGCGGCGAGGCGCATCTCAAGCGCTTCGGCCCGGGCTCCACGGATGCCGAATACGAGGCCTATATGTTCGCCCGCAAGAACCCGCGCGGCGTGCATTTCGAGCGCTGGCGCCATGCCTATGGCTGCGGCAAGTGGTTCCTGATGGCCCGCGATACGATGACGCTGGAGGTCTATGGCACCTACAAGGCCCAGACCACCGAGCCGCCGGCCGAGCTGCAGGCGCATATCAAGGCCCGCCGGCCGGAATGGGAGGGTTTCTGATGAGCCATCGTCTGGGCACCGGAGGGCGCCTCATCGACCGCGCCCGTCCGATGGATTTCACCTTCAACGGCAAGACCATGCGCGGCTATGCCGGCGACACGCTGGCGGCGGCGCTGCTGGGCGCCGGGCAGGTGCTGGTCGGCCGGTCCTTCAAGTACCACCGCCCCCGCGGCATCATGGCCTCCGGCGCCGAGGAGCCCAACGCGCTGGTCGGTCTGGGTGAGGGGCAGCGCTATGAGCCGAACCAGCGCGTCACCACGACCGAGCTGTTTCCGGGCCTGAAGGCCAGCAGCCAGAACCACTGGCCGAGCCTCGAATTCGACGTGGGTGCGATCAACGCCAAGCTCTGGCGCTTCTTCCCGGCCGGGTTCTATTACAAAACCTTCATCGCCCCGCGCCCCTTCTGGAAACACCTCTACGAGCCGATCATCCGCCGTTCGGCAGGTCTGGGCCGCGCGCCCGATGCCGAGACGCATGACGCCGACCGCTACGAACAGATCTATGCCTTCTGCGACGTGCTGGTCGCGGGCGGGGGCATCGCCGGGCTGAAGGCCGCGCGCGAGGCGGCGGATGCGGGCAAGCGGGTGATCCTGGTGGAGCAGACCGCCCATTTCGGCGGCCGTGCGGTGGTCGACGGGCTGGAGGTCGAGGGGCAAGGCGCCGAGGCCTGGGTCGCGGCGCAGCTCGCCGCGCTGTCGTCGATGCCGGGCGTGACGGTGCTGAGCCGCACCATGGTTTCCGGCGTCTATGACCACGGCTATGCGCTGGCCTATCAGCGGATCGCCGACCATACGCCGGGCGCCGAGAAGCCGCGCCATCGCCTGTGGCGGATCCGCGCCGGGCAGATCGTTTCGGCCACCGGCGCCATCGAGCGCCCGCTCAGCTTCGCGGGCAACGACCTGCCGGGGGTCATGCTGGCCTCGGCCGTGCGGGATTACGTGGTCAACTGGGCGGTGAGCCCGGGCAAATCGGTCGCCGTGGTGACCAACAACGACGACGCCTATCGCACGGCGCTGGCGCTGCATGCCGTGGGGATCAAGGTTCCCGCGGTGATCGACGCGCGGCGCGAGGCGACGGGCGACCTGCCTGCGCGGGTTCGTGCCGCGGGTATCCGGGTGATCGAGGATGCGGCCATCCGCCATGTCGAGGGCGGCAAGGCGGTCACCGGCGTGGCGCTCTGCCGCTTCAACTCGGACGGCGGCGCGGTGATCGAAACGCTGTCCTGCGACGCGCTGGCCATGTCGGGGGGCTGGTCGCCGGTGGTGCATCTGTGGTCCCATTGCGGCGGCAAGCTGCTGTGGAACGAGGCGGGGGCCTTCTTCCGCCCCGATCCCGCCCGTCCGCCGCTGGGCGCGGATGGCAAGGGCTTCGTCACCTGTGTGGGCGCCGCTAACGGCGAACTGGGCAACGAGGGCGAGGCGCCGATGCTGCCGGTCTGGCTGATGCCCGCGCAGGCCAGCTACGACCTGCGCGCCAAGGCCTGGCTCGATCCGCAGAACGACGTGAAGGTCTCGGACGTGCAACTGGCCGCGCAGGAGGGCTATGCCTCGGTCGAGCATACCAAGCGCTACACCACGCTGGGGATGGCGACCGATCAGGGTAAGCTGAGCAACATCAACGGTCTGGCGATCCTGTCGGATGCGCTGGGCCAGCCGATCCCGCAGACCGGCACCACCACCTTCCGCCCGCCCTATACCCCCATTTCGCTGGGCGCGATCGCCGGCGAGGCGCGGGGCGGCATCTTCCAGCCGCTGCGCAAGACGCCGATCTACGACTGGCACGCGGCCCGGGGCGCGCATTGGGAGCCTGTCGGCTATTGGCGCCGCCCCTATTGCTATCCGAAAGCGGGCGAAACCCATGCCCAGGCGGTGAGCCGAGAAATCAACCAGACCCGCAAGGCGGTGGGGATCCTCGACGCCTCGACGCTGGGCAAGCTGGTGGTCAAGGGGCCGGACGCGGGCCGCTTCCTCGACATGCTCTACACCAACGTGATGAGCACTCTGAAGGTCGGCAAATGCCGCTACGGGCTGATGTGCAACGAGAACGGCTTCCTGTCCGATGACGGCGTGGTCGCGCGACTCTCCGAGGATACCTGGCTCTGCCACACCACCTCGGGCGGGGCGGACCGCATCCACGCCTGGATGGAAGACTGGCTGCAATGCGAATGGTGGGACTGGAAGGTCCATGTGGTCAACCTGACCGAGCAATTCGCCCAGATCGCCGTGGTCGGCCCCAAGGCCCGCGCGCTGCTGGAGAAGCTGGGCGGGGACATGGACCTCTCGGCCGCAGCCTTCCCCTTCATGGACTGGAAGGAAGGCCATCTCGGCGATATCCCGGCGCGGATCTTCCGCATCTCGTTCTCGGGTGAGCTGAGCTACGAAGTCGCGGTCCCGGCGGGGCAGGGGCTGGCGCTGTGGGAAAGGCTGATGGAAGCGGGCGCCGAATTCGGCGTCGCGCCCTATGGCACCGAAGCGCTGCATGTCATGCGGGCCGAAAAGGGCTTCATCATGATCGGCGACGAGACGGATGGCACGGTGATCCCGCAGGATCTGGGCCTCGGCTGGGCCATCAGCAAGAAAAAGGCCGACTTCCTCGGTAAACGGGGGATGGAGCGCGAGGCGATGGTCTCGGCCGACCGCTGGCAGCTGGTGGGGCTGGAAACGCTGGACGGCTCGGTCCTGCCGGACGGGGCGCTGGCGCCCCTGCCGGGCAAGAACGACAACGGCCAGCAGGAAACGCAGGGCCGGGTGACCTCGACCTATTTCTCGCCCACCCTGGGCAAGGGGATCGCCATGGGCCTCCTGCACAAGGGGCCGGCGCGGATGGGCGAGGTTGTCCAGTTCCAGAACGCAAGCGGCGGCACGGTGGCGGCGCGGGTCGTCGATCCGTGCTTCTACGACAAGGCCGGGGAGAAGCAGAATGTCTGAGGCGGTGAGCGCATTGGCCGGGGCGCGCGGCTCGGGTCTGGTCGAACTGGCGGATGCCGGGGTGACGGGCATGATCACGCTGCGCGGCGATCTGCCCCTGCTGGGTGGGGCGCTGGAGTCGGTGCTGGGCCTCGGCCTGCCCGGACAACGGCAGGTGGTGACGGGGCAGCGGGGGCAGGTCCTCTGGATGTCGCCCGACGAATTGCTGATCGTCCTGCCCTATGCCGAGGCACCGGGCGTGGCGGCGGCGCTGAGCGCCGCGCTGGGCGATGCCTTTGCCACGGTCGCCGTGGTTTCGGATGCCCGGGCCCTGATCACGGTGACGGGGGCGCAGGCGCGCGACGTGCTGGCCAAGCTGATGCCGGTCGATTTCGCCGATTTCCCCGTGGCGTCGGTGCGCCGCACGCGCGCGGCACAGGTGGCAGCCGCGCTCTGGCGCGAGTCGGAGACGGAATGGAAGCTCGTTTGCTTCCGCTCGGTCGCCTCCTATGTTTTCGAGGCTTTGGCCACCGTCGCGCAGCCGGGCGGCGAGGTCGGCCTCTACCGCTGAGCGCCCCTCCCGCTGAACCCGAGGTGGGCGAACCCGCGCCGAGGGGCGCGGAACCGCCCACCCCGCGGCTTTCTGCTCCCGGCCGCTTCTGGCACAAGGGGCGGATGAAACGCTTGCTCCTTTGCCTTCTGCTGCTCGCGCCGCTGCCCGTCCGGGCCGAGGTGATCTGCCTCATGCTCGCCGATGCGCGGACCGGCGTGGTGCTGCTGGAAGAGGGCGATTGCGACCGCCGCGTCACCCCGGCCTCGACCTTCAAGCTGGCGCTGGCGGTGATAGGCCATGACGCGGGCCTCCTGGAGGATGCCGAGCATCCGGTGATGATGTGGCAGCCGGGCGATCCCGACTGGGGCGGCGACAGCTGGCGCGGTGCGGTCTCGCCCCATGAATGGATGCGCGATTCCGTCGTCTGGTATTCGCAGCGCCTGACCCGGGCGCTGGGGGGCGGGCGTTTCGCCGCCGCGGTGCGGGCGCTGGGCTACGGCAATGCCGATGTCTCGGGCGATCCCGGTTTCGACAACGGGCTGGAACGCGCCTGGATCGCCTCGTCCCTGACGATCAGCGGGCGGGAACAGGTGGAATTCCTGCAGCGGCTGCTCAACCGCCAGCTTCCGGTCAGCGCGGAGTCCATGGCCTTTGCCGAAAGCCTCGCCACCGGGCACGAGGTCGCGGGCTGGACGTTTCACGGCAAGACCGGCGGCGCCTATCCTCGCCGAACCGACCGCAGTTTCAACTATGCGCGGGGCTGGGGCTGGTACACGGGCTGGGCCGAACGGGACGGCCGCCGGGTGATCGTTGTGCGGCTGGCGCAGGACGAGGAACGCCACCCGGGTTCGCCCGGGCTGCGCAGCCGGGATGCGGTCTTCGCCGATTGGGCGGGGATCGCCGCCCGGGCCGGGCTCTGAGCCGCCGCCCCTTTCCGCCGCCGCCAGCCCCGGCTACCTAAGGGCGATGACCCGACCCCTGCATCCCACCGCCCTTGTCACCGGCGCCAATCGCGGCATCGGCCATGCCATTGCTGCCGGGCTCATCGCCCGCGGCTGCCGCGTCACGCTCGGCGCCCGCAACCCCGAGGAGGGGCAGCGCGCCGCCGATGCCCTGGGCGCCCGTTTCGCCCGCATCGACCTGCAGGAGCCCGAAAGCTATTTCGAGGCGGTGACCGCCGCCGGTGGTTTCGACATCCTGGTCAACAACGCCGGGATCCTCGGCCATCATTCCCTGCTGTCGCCTGACTCGGAGTTCGACACGGCGATGGAGGTGATGGTGCAGGCGCCGCTGGACCTGATCCGCCTGAACGCGCCGCACTGGTGGCGGACGGGCTGGGGCAGGATCGTCAACCTGTCGTCGGGCTGGGGCGCCCATGCCGAGGGGCTGGAGGGGCCGGGCGCCTATGGCGTGGCCAAGGCCGCGCTCAACGCGCTGACCCGGGCGCTGCCGCGCGACCTGCCGCCGGGGGTGAAGATCAACGCCTGCTGTCCGGGTTGGGTGGCGACCGCGATGGGCGGAGCCGGGGCGCCGCTCTCTCCGGCAGAGGGCGCCGATACGCCCGTCTGGCTGGCGCTTCTGCCCGATGACGGGCCAACCGGCGGCTTTTTCCGAGAGCGTCAGCCGATCCCCTGGTGAGGCGGTGCAACGCCCCGATCCGACACCCGCGCTTCGGCGCGGGTTTTTTCATGTCGACCGCGGCTTTCCGCAAGTTTCCGCTTGTCAGGTTCAATTCTCTTAGGCTAAGAAAAACTTAGGCAAGAAAATATCAAGCAAATGGCCGCCCAGCCCCCGCGCCCGAAACTGCCGCCGCTCACAGCGTTGCGCGCCTTCGAAGCCGCCGGGAGGCTGGGCGGTTTTACCCCTGCCGCGCGCGAGCTGGGGGTCACCCCCGCTGCCGTCACCGCCCATCTGAAGACCCTGGAACAATCGCTGGGCGCCGCTTTGTTCGAGCGTCATCCGAGGGGCGTCGCCCTGACCGATCTCGGCGCCCGGGTGCTGCCGGATTTCACCCGCGCCTTCCGCCAGCTCGATGCCGCCATGCAAAGGCTCGAGGGCGAGGCCACGCCGGGCCTGGTGCGGATCGCCACAACGGCGGATCTGGCGCAGCTCTGGCTCTCGCCCCGGCTGCCCCGGCTGCGTCGCGCCGGCTTTCAGGTGATACCCGTCCCGGTCGAGTCGCCTGGGGCCGCGCGGGGCCTCGCCGATCTGGGGCTGTTCCTGCTGCCGGGCGCTGGGGCAGAGGCGCCGCTGATCGCGGTTTCCGCCCCCGGTCCCGCGGCAGGGCTGATGGCGCTGGACCCGGCTTTCACCCTCAGCCTGGCGGGGGCGGCAGGGGATTGGGCGCGCTGGGCCGCAGCGGCGGGCATTCCCGCCTTCCGCCCGCGCGGGCCGGTCCATGGCTCGGCCGCGCTGGCGCTGGAGGAGGCGGCGAATGGCGCCGGGCTTCTGGTTATCGCCCGGCCCCTGGCCGAGGCGGCGCTGGCGCAGGGGCGGCTCATTGATCCCTATGGTATCGCGGCGGAAAGCGGCCTGACGCTGGCGCTGTGGCCGCTGCGCGACCTAGCGCCCGATTCGGCGCCCGCGCAGGTGCTGGCGGCGTTGGCCTAGGCGATCAGCCGCGGCCAGAGAACCGCGTTGCGACTGTGGAAGGCCTGGATATGGCCGATGGCAGCAAGCCCGTGATCGCCGGGCCGGATCAGCCGGAGCTCGATCTCGGCCTCGGGATGCCAGGCGCGCATCCGCTCGACCGAGGCGGGCGGCAGCATCGTGTCATCCGAGAACCCGATCAGGGTCAGCGGGCCGGTGATCCCGGGCCGCCTGAGCCCGCCCAGGGCCGGGTCGGCGGGCGGTCCGCCCCGGTCCAGCAGCCAGCGCCGCCATTGCCAGAAGACATTCTTCGGCAGGTCCAGACCCAGCCCGAGCCAGCGCGCGGGCAGATAGCCCAGGGCCGCCGTGCTCAACGGCCCCAGCAGATACCACAGCAGCCAGGCCCGGGCGCGCATCCCCGGCGGGTGGTCGCCGATATGCCCATGGCCCGCGGCGATGGCGATCACCCGTTCGACCTCGGCGATATCCTCCTGGAACCCGGCGGCGATTCCGCCCAGCGAATGACCGATCAGCCAGAGCGGCAGGCCCGGAAACCGCGCCCTCAGCGCCTGCCGCACCGCGACGGGGTCATGCCGCACCCAATCCGTCATGCGGGCAGGCGAGCGGTAGGGCGCGCCCGAGGCGCCGAAATCGCGGTAATCCCAGGTCAGGACGGCGGCGTTCCGCTCGGCCGCCACCCAGCGGGCGAAGGGCTGGTAGAAGCGCGCCGGCACCCCGGTCGCGCCGTTGATCGTGATCACCCGCGCCGGGTCCGGTGGCACGGCCAGCGTCCCGCGCAGGATCGTCCCCGGCGGACCCAGGGCGAAGGCCTCCTCGCGGATTTCGGCGGCCGACACCGCGCGCTCAGGAAAAGGCCGCCCCCAGCGCGATCTCGATCATCTCGCCGAACGAGCTTTGCCGGTCCGAGGCGGGCAGGGCCTCGTGGGTCAGCAGATGGTCCGAGATGGTCAGCACCGCCAACCCCCTGACACCGTGCCGGGCGCAGAGGTTGTAAAGCTCGGCCGCCTCCATCTCGACGCAGAGGACGCCGTGGCGCTGCATGATCTCGTTGAGGTCCGGCCGCTCGTCATAGAACACGTCCGAGGAATAGATATTGCCGACATGGGTGGCGATCCCCTTGCCCGTCGCCACCCGATGCGCCGCGGCCAGCAACCCGAAATCGGCCGAAGGGGCGAAGTTCAGCTCGCGGAAGATCCCGCGCGAGGGGGTCGACAGCGTGCTCGCCGTCTGCGCCAGCACCACGTCGCGGATCTTGACCCGCTCCTGCATCGCCCCGGCGGAACCCACGCGGATCAGCGTCTTCGCGCCGTAATCGCGGATCAGCTCGTTGGCATAGATCGACAGCGACGGCATCCCCATGCCCGAGCCATGGATCGTCACCGGATGGCCCTGCCAGGTGCCGGTATAGCCCAGCATGCCCCGCACCTCGTTCACCAGGCGCGGGCTCTCCAGAAAGGTCTCGGCGGCCCAGCGCGCGCGATAGGGGTCGCCCGGCAGCAGGACGGTCGGGGCGATGTCTCCGGGCTTGGCGCCGATATGCACGGTCATGGGCAACTCCTGTTCTTGTGACCGCTGACGCTAGCAGCAACGCAAGCCCGGCAAAAGCATCCCGTCGCGTCGCGCGCCCGCGCTTCTTCGCGCCGAGAAACCCCCGACGCCGGCCCTGGGCGCACGGCCCCTCAGGAGGTGCTTTTCCTTTCCCGTCCCAGCCCCTAGGCTCTGCCCCGACCAAGGAGGCGCCATGCTGGTTTTTGACGGCCATAACGACGTTCTCAGCCGCCTGTGGTGCGCGGGCGGCGATCCGGTTCTGCGATTCGCGCGGGACGAGGGGCATATCTCGGTCCCGGCCGCCCGGGCCGGGGGCTTCGGCGGCGGGCTTTTCGCGCTGTATTCCCCGCAGGCGCGGCGCGCCTTCGATTTCCGGGGCTTCCGGGGCGGCACCATGCCGCTCTCGACCCCCATGGAACAGGGCGCGGCGCTGCAATCGGTGATGGCCGAGGTCGGCATCGCCGGTCGCCTGCAGGCCGCGGGCCTGATCCGGCTCTGCACCGAAGTGGCGGGGATCGAGGCGGCGATGGCCTCGGGGCAGATCGCCGCGGTCCTGCATCTGGAAGGCGCCGAATGCATCGACCCGGAACTCCTGGTGCTGGATGCGCTCTACGGGATGGGTCTGCGCTCGCTGGGCCCCGTGTGGTCGCGCCCGACGATCTGGGGCGAGGGCGTGCCCTTCGGCTATGACCGAGACGGCGACACCGGCCCGGGCCTGACCGCGGACGGCCGCCGCCTGATCGCCCGCTGCGCCGAGCTGGGGATCGTGGTCGACACCAGCCACCTGACGATGAAGGGCTTCTGGGAGGTCGGCGACATGGGCCTGCCGCTCGTCGCCACCCATTCCAACGCCTGGGACCTCTGCCCCACGACCCGCAACCTGACCGCGCCGCAGCTTCGGGCGATCGGCGCGACGGGCGGCATGGCGGGGCTGAACTACGCCACCGTCTTCCTGTCGCCCGAGGGCTGGAAGACCGGCCGCGCCACGCTCGACGATTGCCTGCGGCAACTGGAGGCGATGATCGAGGGGGCGGGCGAGGATCACGTGGGCCTGGGCTCGGATTTCGACGGGGCGCCGCTGCCCGAGGGCATGACCAGCGCCGCCGACCTTCCGGCGCTGATCGGCGCCATGGAGCTGGCGGGCTTCGGCGCGACGCTGATCGAGAAGCTCTGCCAAGGCAACTGGCTGGCCTTTCTGCGCCGCGCCTGGGGCGCCTGACGCCCTCTTGCACCCATGGGGCGAAGCGGCTAAAGCAGGGGGGCCTCAGGCAACGGCGGGTTGGCGGAGAGGTTACGCAGCGGATTGCAAATCCGTGAAGACCGGTTCGATTCCGGTACCCGCCTCCAGGCTCTCCCTGTTTTCCCGTCCGATCCGTGCCTTACCCGGCCCGCGCCCGCTGCAACTCGGCCAGCAGCGCCTTGCCTGACCAGCGGGCAGCCGTGGTCGTGGCGTCGTCTACCAGTCGGGTCAGACGGGCGTTGACCGGGGCCTCCCGGTTCAGCCGTGCCGCCAGCCGCGCAACCTCGCCGTTGATGGCGTCCAGTTCCGGGGGGCGGCCGAGCGCCAGATCGTCGGCCATCGAGGATCGCGCCAGCGGGTCGATCTTCAGCATGTTGCCGGCGATCAGGCGGAACAGGGGATCGGGCAGGCGCAGGACCTTCGGCAGGAAGGCCGCAGGCAATGGTGTCAGGCGGGCCAGCGGCTGACCGGCCTCGGCGCAAAGCGCCAGCAATTCCTCTTGCGCCAGCGCCAGGCAGCGGCGGAAATCTCGGGTCGCCAATTCCTCGCGCAGGGGAAGGCCGGACAGCGCATTGACCGCATTGTTGAGGTTCATCAGAAGCTTGGCCCAGAGGACCGGCGCCATCTCGGCATGCAGGGTCAGGGGCAGCCCGGCCCGGGCGAACAGATCCAGCGGCAGGCGCGGATCGACGCCCATGTGCAGCCCGCCCTGCGAGCCCTGGTGAAAATGCCCTCGCCCCTGTTCGGCCACGTTGAAGCCGACCATGCCGGGCAGGACCGGGCGGCCCAGCCCCTCGGCCAGCACATCGGCGTTGCTGACGCCGTTCTGCAGGCTGACGACCAGCGCGCCGGGGGCCAGATGCGGGCGCAGGGCGCGGGCGACGGGGGCGCTGGCCTGCGACTTCACGCAGATCAGCACCAGACCGGCGCCCTGCGCCCCCTCGGGCCCCTCGGCAAAGGGCAGGGGGCCGCTACCAAGCCGCGCGCCCGTGTAGTCGCTGAGCGTGAGGCCGCCCGCCAGCGCCGCGCGCATCCGGGCCCGGCCGATCAGCACCACCTCGCCCCCGGCGGCGGCCAACCGCCCGCCGATATAGCAGCCGATCAGCCCCGCCCCGTAGATCGCGATCCGCATGGCCTGTGCTCCCACTGGAAGGGCACAAGGTTTTCGCCTATATGCCCGCGCATGACACCCTCGGCCGAACCCCTCACCTTCCGCAAGATGCACGGAGCCGGAAACGACTTCGTGGTCCTCGATTCGCGGGGCCGGTCCCGGGTGACGACGCCCGCGCTGGCCCGCGCGCTGGGCGACCGGCACCGGGGTGTGGGCTTCGACCAGCTGGCCGAGCTGCACGACGATCCCGAGGCCGATTTCGCGCTCGATTTCTGGAACTCGGACGGGACCACCGCGGGCGCCTGCGGCAATGCCACGCGCTGCGTCGCCTGGCTGGTGATGCGCGAGACCGGGCGCGATAGGCTGACCATCCGCACCGAGCGGGGCCTGCTGGACGCGGTGAACCGCAATGGCCGGATCTGGGTGAACATGGGGGCGCCCATGACCGACTGGCGGGAAATCCCGCTGTCCGGGCCGCAGGACACGCTGCATCTGCCGCTGCCGGGCGATCCCGTCGCTGTCGGCATGGGCAACCCGCATTGCGTCTTTCTGACCCATGACGCCGAGGCCGTGCCGCTGGAGGAACAGGGGCGCGCGGTGGAGCATGATCCGCTGTTCCCCCAGCGCACCAATGTCGAATTCATCAGCCTGCTGGGCGAGGACCATCTGCGCATGCGGGTCTGGGAACGCGGCGCGGGCGTGACGCTGGCCTGCGGCTCGGGCGCCTGCGCGGCGGCGGTGGCCGCGGCTTTGCGGGGCCTGACCGGGCGGCAGGTGGTGCTGGATCTGGACGGCGGGCGGCTCGAGGTCGATTGGCAGGACACGGGTGTCTGGCTGACCGGCCCGGTGGCCGAGGTCTTCACCGCCACGATCCCTGCCGATTTCCTGGCCACGCTGTGAGCGCGCCGGTCTTCACCACGCTGGGCTGCCGTCTCAACGCCTATGAGACGGAGGCGATGAAGGATCTGGCGCAGCAGGCCGGGGTGGCGAATGCGCATGTGGTCAACACCTGCGCCGTGACGGCCGAAGCCGTGCGCAAGGCCCGGCAGGAGATCCGCCGCATCGCGCGCGAGAACCCGGGCGCCACGATCATCGTCACTGGCTGCGCCGCCCAGACCGAGCCCGAGACCTTCGCCGAGATGCCCGAGGTGACGCGCGTCATCGGCAACCACGAGAAGATGCAGGCCGAAACCTGGAAGGGCCTCGCCCCCGATCTGATCGGCGAGACGGAACGGGTGCAGGTCGACGACATCCTGTCGGTGAAGGAAACCGCAGGGCATCTGATCGACGGTTTCGGCACCCGCGCGCGGGCCTATGTGCAGGTGCAGAACGGCTGCGACCATCGCTGCACCTTCTGCATCATCCCCTATGGGCGCGGCAATTCGCGCTCCGTCCCGGCGGGCGTGGTGGTCGAGCAGATCAAGCGGCTGGTCGGCGCGGGCTATAACGAGGTGGTGCTGACCGGGGTGGACCTCACCTCCTGGGGCGCCGACCTGCCGGCGGAACCCAAGCTGGGCGATCTGGTGCGGCGGATCCTCAAGCTGGTGCCGGATCTGCCGCGGCTCAGGATCTCCTCCATCGATTCGGTCGAGGCCGATCCGGCGCTGATCGAGGCCATCGCCACCGAGCCCCGGCTGATGCCGCATCTGCACCTGAGCCTGCAGGCGGGCGACGACATGATCCTGAAGCGGATGAAGCGCCGCCACCTGCGGGATGACGCGATCCGCTTCTGCGCGGACATGCGGGCCGCCCGCCCCGACCTGATCTATGGCGCCGACATCATCGCCGGTTTCCCGACCGAGACCGAGGAGATGTTCGCCAATACCTTGGCCATGGTGAAGGACTGCGGCCTGACCTGGCTGCACGTCTTCCCCTATTCGCCGCGCAAGGGCACCCCCGCAGCGCGGATGCCGCAGGTGGCGAAACCCCTCATCAAGGACCGCGCCGCAAGGCTGCGGTCGCTGGGCGAGGAATTGGCGGCGGCGCATCTGGCCGCGCAGGTCGGTCGCCAGCATCAGGTGCTGATGGAAAATCCCCGCATGGGCCGGACCGAGCAATTCACCGAGGTCCGCTTCGACGCCGACCAGCCGGTCGGCGCCATCGTCCCCGCCCGGATCGTCGGGCATGACGGGGCGCAGCTGACCGCCGCCTGACGGGCGGCCAGCACCGGACCCTCGGTCAGATCTTGTCCCACTGGACGGCGAATTCGCCCAGCACTTCGGTCAGTTTCGCCTGATCGACGCCCTCGCCGGTGCGTATCTTCGCCACCAGCCCGCGCTTCTTGTCCTCGATCACCTCGGCCACCGACGCGTCGAGTTTGGCCTCCTTCAGCGTCTCGTCGAAGACCCGGGTGATGGCCATGCGCCGCAGATCGGGCTTGAAGACCTTGCCAACGGCGGTCTTGGGCAATTCGGCCATGATCTCCACATGCTTTGGCACGGCCGCGCGCTCGGGGATGCGGTTCGCGGCATGCTCGGCCAGTTCGCGCGGGGTGACGGATTGGCCCGCCACCAGTTCGACATAGGCGCAGGGCAATTCCCCCGCCTTGGCATCGGGCTGGCCGATGGCCCCGGCGAAACCGACCGCCGGATGGCTGAGCAGCGCCTCCTCGATCATCGCCGGGTCGATGTTATGCCCGCCGCGGATGATCAGATCCTTGGCCCGGCCGGTGATCCACAGATAGCCATCGGCGTCGATCCGGCCGAGGTCGCCGGTGCGCAGCCATTTGCCGTCGGCATAGAGCCCGTTGTTCTTGGCCGTCTCGGTATAGGTCGAGCCGGGGATCACCCCGGGGTTCGAGATGCAGATCTCGCCCACCTCATCGGTGGCGCATTCCTTGCTGACGGTGCCGTCCGCGCCGTGATGCAGGATGCGGCAATCGGTATAGGGGAAGGGGATGCCGACCGATCCCACCTTCTTCATCCCGTCGACCGGGTTGCAGGACACGAGGCAGGTGGCCTCGGTCAGGCCGTAGCCCTCGACGATGGCGACGCCGGTCGCTTCCTCGAAACGGCGGTAGAGTTCCATCGGCAACGGCGCCGAGCCGGAAAAACCGCTCTTCAAGGTGGAAATATCGGCATTGACCGGCCGCTGCATCAGCGCGGACAGGGCGGTCGGCACGGTGATGATGAAGGTGACCTGCCAGCGTTCGACCAGCTTCCAGAAATTGTCGAACACGCCGTCGCCGCGATAGCCCGCGGGCGTCGGCATGACCATATGCGCCCCCGCCGTGACCACCGACATCAGGATCGGATAGGCGGCGAAGACATGGAAGAGGGGCAGCGGGCAGAGGATCACGTCCTCCTCCGACATCAGCAGGCTGGCGCCCAGCCAGCCGTTGTACAGGACGCCGGAATGGCGGTGCTGCGCGACCTTGGGCAGGCCGGTGGTGCCACCGGTGTGGAAATAGGCGCAGACCGCATCGCCCGAGGCCTGGGCAAAGGTGAGCCGGTCGGCCGGCTGCTTCTGCATCTCGCGATAGAAGCTGAGGACGCGGGCGTTGTGGTGCACCGGGTTCTTGGGCCGCACCAAGGGCACGATCAGCTTCTTCACCCCGCTGAGGTAATGCAGGAGGTCCACCTCCAGCACCGTCTTGACATTGGGCGCGTGGCGCAGGGCCTCGGCGACCTTCTGGGCCACGTCGGATTTTGGGAAGGCGCGCAGGGTGACGACGACCTTGGCGTTGGTCTCGCGCAGGATGCCCGCGATCTTCTCGGCCTCCAAGAGCGGGTTGATCGGGTTGACGATCCCCGCGGTCATCGCGCCCAGCAGCGTGATGGCGGTCTCGTTCACCGTCGGCAGGATATAGGCGATGGTCTCGCCCTCCTTGACGCCGAGGCTGCGGAACAGGTTGGCCGCGCGCGTGACCTGGGCGTGGAACTCGTTCCAGGTCAGCGTCTCGGCCTTGGCGCCATCGTCCGAAAACATCTGGAAGCTGATCGCCTTGCGCGCGCCATGGGCGCGGGCGGTGCGGGTCAGCTGATCATAGACGGTCGCCGGCAGGTCGCGCGCCTCCCAGGGCTGTTCAGCCTCGATGGCGTCGCGGTCCGCGGCGTTGGCGAATTGACGGGTCATTGATGTCCTCCCTGCGCGTTTCGGCGCGATTTGCCGAGGAGTGTGACGCCTTTGCGTCATCGATGCAATCGGGGGCAGGGGGATGTCGTCGCGTCGCGCAAGGCGGCGGGAGGCGCGCTCCCGCCCGCCCACCCCGCGCGCCTCCCGCCGCGGAGAGGCCGGTGCTTGCTGCGACCCCGGGGGGCCAGCCCCCCGGACCCCCCGGCGTATTTCTGGCAAAGTGAGGGGAAGGGCGGGGTATCCCGTCAGGCGGGTGCGCTTTCTCATCTTTGTTCTGCAACTATCCTCAGGAGTGAGGGCCGCCCGGACGAGGCGCCTGTGGCGCGTCGTCAGGTCCGAATGCCCGGAGCGCCAGCGCAGGGCCGGACAGGCCATCAGGGGAAAAGGGGGGGGCAGAGGGCCCCCTCCCTTCCGCGTGGCGGCACGCCGCGCCGCCGGTCGCCCCCCGTTTCGTCTCTTGGGGCCTCGGCGCCGGAGGCGTCGTGGCCGAGGGCGAAACCCCCACCCGGTCGGGGTCACCGGGGCGCCACCTCGCCGTTGATCACGCGCCGGGTGCCGGTCAGGCCCAGCGGCAGGCTGTCGAGATAGGCGTTGGGCGTGCGGCCGTCATAGACGATGCCGTCCAGCAGCGCGGCGGGGGCGCGGTAGCCGTCGCTGTCGAAGGGGAAATCCGTGACCGAGGCGAGGCCGTCGTCGATCAGGCTTTGCGCGGCATCGAGGTAGATGTCGGGCCGGTACACGCGCGCCGCCACCTCGTGATACCAGGCGTCGCTGCGCGCTTCGGCAATCTGGCCCCAGCGGCGCATCTGGGTCAGGTACCAGATGGCGTCCGAGTAATAGGGATAGGTGGCGTTGTGGCGGAAGAAGACGTTGAAATCCGGCACCGCGCGCACATCGCCCGGTTCGTATTCGAAGGTCCCGGTCATCGAGGCGGCGATGATCCCGGCCTCGGCGCCGATATAGGCCGGGCGGCTGAGGATTTCGGCCGCCGCGGCGCGGTTGGCATTGTCGTCGGCATCGAGCCACATCGCGGCGCGGATCAGGGCACGGAGGATGGCGCGGGTGGTGTTGGGATAGGCCTCGACGAAATCGGCGCGCAGGGCGAAGACCTTCTCGGGATTGTTCGGCCAGATTTCGTAATCGGTGATGACCGAGACGCCGATGCCGCGCCGGACCGCCGCCTGGTTCCAGGGTTCACCCACGCAATAGCCAAAGAGGGCGCCCGCGGCCAGGGTCGCGGGCATTTGCGGCGGCGGGGTGACCGAGAGGAACACATCGGCGCCGATCTGGCCGCTGGAATCGTCGGGCGCATAGAAGCCCGGGTGCAGGCCCCCCGCCGCCAGCCAGTAGCGCAACTCGTAATTATGGGTCGAGAAAGGATAGACGATGCCCATGTCGAAGCGGCGGCCTTGGGCGCGGAATTCCTGCACCACCGGCGCCAAGGCGTCGGCACCGATCGGGTGTTGCGGGCGCCCGTCGGCCATCGAGGCGACATGCGGGCGCATCCTGTCCCAGACCTCGGTCGAGACGGTGATGCCATTGCCGTTGAGGTCCATCGAGAAGGGCGCGACGATCCGCGCGTCCGAGCCATAACCGATGGCGGCGGCGAGGGGTTGGCCGGCCAGCATCTGCGCGCCCTGCAACGCGCCCGACAGGACGCCATCGCCCAGCACTCGCCAATTGGCCTGCGCTTCCAGCGTGATCTCCAGCCCTTCCTCGGCGAAATAGCCGCGCTCCAGCGCGATGGCGAGCGGGGCCATGTCGGTCAGCTTGATGAAGCCGAAGGTCAGTTCGGCAATCTCGGGTTCCTGGGCCCAGGCCGGGCCGCTCAGCATCAGGGCGAGGAGGGGGGCGAATCGGCGGGTCATGGCGGGTCCTGTCCGGGCATCGGGCCGGGCAAGAGTCGCGCGAAAGAATGGAGAAAGGAAAAACAGCCGCTGACCGGATCTGCGGGAGGAGCAGGCCTGCCAGCGGCTGTGCCAAGGTTTCCCAAACGGCGGGAAGAGGTTCTTTCGGAGGCGTTTTCACCTCCACAGGATCAGTGTTGCGCACGGGGAACGCGCGGGCAATCCCCGGCTTGCCGCGATCGCATCCCGGTTGCTGCATTGCGGCGAAGGCCGCGCTCAATGCGCGTTTCCCGGGCAGTCGTGCGGGCTGTGGAGCAGGAAAGCGGCGCTGGGCAAAGGCTGTCCCGGGGCGCGGGCGATTCGATGCCCGCGATGTGCCGCGGGCCGGTGCTTGTCAGGAAAGGGCGCGGATGGCATGCAGGGCCATGTCTGCCGATCCCGTCCCCACCCGTTTGCGCCTGCGACTGCTCTTTGGCACCGATGCCATGCTGGGCCCGGGCAAGGCCGATCTTCTGCAGCAGATCCGCGAGACCGGCTCGATCTCGGCTGCCGGGCGGGCGATGGGCATGAGCTACAAGCGCGCCTGGTCGCTGGTCGACGAGATGAACGCCGCCTTCCGCGAGCCCCTGGTGCTGTCGGCGCGGGGCGGGGCCAGCGGTGGCGGGGCGCAGCTCACGGCGATGGGCGAGGCGGTGCTGACGGGCTATCGGCGGATCGAGGAGATCGCCGCCGAGGCCGCGGGGGCCGAGATCGCCGAGCTGGCCGGGTTCCTGCGCGATATGCCTGACGGGAAATAACGCTTGCGGCGGCGGGTCCTACTTGCGATATGTTTCGTCGAACATATTGCTTGAGGGATTCCCGATGAACCGCAGCCTCTCTGCCCTGATGCTGGGCGCCGTACTGGCCACGCCCGCTGTCGCCACCGATTTCAACGTCTTCGCCGCGGCCAGCCTGTCGGATGCGCTGGGCGAGGCGGCGCAGGTCTATGAGGGCGCGACGGGCGACCGCGCGGTGCTGGTCTTCGCCGGATCCTCGGCGCTGGCGCGGCAGATCGAGGCCGGGGCGCCGGCGGATCTGTTCCTCTCGGCCTCGACCGACTGGATGGACGCACTGGCGGGCGCGGCGCTGATCGACAGCGCGACGCGGGTTGACCTGCTGGGCAACAGCCTGGTGCTGGTCGCGCATGGTGCGGCCGCACCGCTGGAGGGCACGCCCGACATCGCCGCGCTGCTGGGCGAGGGGCGGCTGGCCATGGCGCTGGTCGATGCGGTGCCGGCCGGGGTCTATGGCAAGGCGGCGCTCACCTTCCTTGGCCAATGGGCCGCGGTCGAGCCGCAGGTGGCGCAGGCCGACAATGTGCGCGCGGCGCTGGCGCTGGTGGCGACGGGCGAGGCGCCTTACGGCATTGTTTATGCCACCGACGCCGCCGCCGAGGAGGGCGCGAGCGTGGTCTACACCTTCCCGGCCGAGAGCCATGCGCCGATCCTCTACCCGGCCGCGGTGACCGCCGGGGCCGCCGAGGCGCCGACCGCCGCGGCTTTCCTCGACTGGTTGCAAAGCGACGAGGCACGGGCGATCTTCGCACGGCATGGTTTCACCACCCCGTAAGAACGATCGGACCCTGACGGCATGGACTGGCTCGGCCCCGCGGAATGGCAGGCGATCATCCTGTCGCTGAAAGTCGCCTTCTGGGCCACGCTCGTCTCGCTGCCCTTCGGCATCGCCGTGGCGCATCTGCTGGCGCGGCGGGACTTTGCCGGAAAGGCGCTGGTCAACGGGCTGGTGCATCTGCCCTTGATCCTGCCGCCGGTGGTCACAGGCTATCTGCTGCTTGTCACCTTCGGGGTGCGGGGGCCGGTGGGGGGGCTGCTGCAGCCCCTCGGCATCGTCTTCGCCTTCCGCTGGACCGGGGCGGCGCTGGCCGCGGCGGTGATGGGTTTTCCGCTGATGGTGCGGGCGATCCGCCTGTCGTTCGAGGCGGTGGATCCGAAGCTGGAAGAGGCCGCCTCGACCCTCGGCGCCTCGCGGTTCTGGGTGTTCCTGACGGTGACGCTGCCGCTGATCCTGCCCGGGGTGCTGGCGGGGGCGGTACTGGCCTTCGCCAAGGCGCTGGGCGAGTTCGGCGCCACGATCACCTTCGTCTCCAACATCCCCGGCCAGACGCAGACCCTGGCCTCGGCCATCTACACCTTCCTGCAGGTGCCGGGGGGCGAGGGGGCGGCGCTGCGCTTGGTCGCGGTTTCGGTCGTGCTGGCCATGGGGGCACTGCTGGCGTCGGAACTGCTGGCGCGGCGGGTGCAGAAACGGGTGGGCGGGGCATGAGCGTGTCCATTCGCGTGACCCATCGGCAGGGCGATTTCCTGCTGGATGCCGCCTTCGAGGCGCCGGCCGGGATCACGGTCCTTTTCGGCCGCTCGGGCAGCGGCAAGACCACGCTGGTCAATGCCGTGGCCGGGCTGTTGCGGCCGCAGGCGGGACGGATCGCGGTCGGCGACCGGGTGCTGTTCGACAGCGCGGCCGGGGTCTTCCTGCCGACCCACCGCCGCCGCCTGGGCTATGTGTTTCAGGAGGGGCGGCTGTTCCCGCATCTCTCGGTTCGCCAGAACCTGCTCTACGGCCGCTGGTTCGCGCCGAAGGGCGCGCGGCGCGAGGAACTGGGCCGGGTGGCCGAGATGTTGGGCATCTGCGCGCTGCTGGAGCGGCGGCCGGGGGATCTGTCGGGCGGGGAAAAGCAGCGCGTGGCCATCGGCCGGGCGCTGCTGGCCTCGCCGGGGCTGATCCTGGCGGATGAGCCGCTGGCGGCGCTGGACGAGGCGCGCAAGGCCGAGATCCTGCCCTATTTCGAGCGGCTCAGGGCCGAAGTGCCGATCCTTTACGTCAGCCATTCCGCGGCCGAAGTGGCGCGGCTCGCCACCACGGTCGTGGTGCTGGAAAAGGGGCGCGTGGTGCGGCAGGGTCCGGCGGCCGAGGTTCTGGCCGATCCCGCGGTGACGCCGGTCGGCGCGCGGGCGGCGGGGGCGATCCTGGAGGCGGTGGTCGTGCGCCACCATGCGGACGGGCTGAGCGAGTTGCAGGCGGGGGGCCATCCCCTGTTTCTGCCGCGGGTCGGGCAGGCCCCGGGCAGTCGTCTGCGGGTTCGCATCGCCGCGCATGACGTGATCCTGTCGCGGGGCCGGCCCGAGGGGCTGTCGGCGCTGAACATCCTGCCGGGCATGGTGCACGAGGTCCGGGGCGGCGAGGGGCCGGGGGCCATCGTGTCGGTCGACACCGGGGCGGGGCGGTTGCTGGCCCGGGTCACGCGCCGCTCGGCCGAGGCTCTGGGGCTGGGGCCGGGCGTCGCCTGCCACGCGGTGATCAAGTCGGTGGCGGTCGCGCCCGAGGATGTCGGCGGGCGCTAGGGCGGGGCCAGCCGTCACAAGACCTGGGTAACCCCGAACAAGAGGCCCATCAGCACCGGCTGATGCAGCAGATAGATCACCAGCGAACGCCGCCCGGCCCAGGCCAGCGCCCGCCCCAGCGGCCCGCCGTCGCCACCCGGCCGACGCCCGACCAGCGCCTGTTTCGCAAAGGCCATGCCCAGCAGGAAGGGTCCGAACCAGGGGAAGATCGGCTCCAGATCCATGCTGACCGGCTGCAACTCGGCGAAGCCGATCCAAGCCAGCCAGCGGCTGTCGAAGGCCGGGAATTGCACCAGATAGGGCAGCGCCCAGACCAAGACCCCCAGCACCGCCAGCGCCCAGACCGGCAGGCGCAGCGCCGGCAGGCCCAGCACCCGGCCGACGGCGATGATATGGAGGATGCCGAAGAACACCCAGGCCTCGCCCAAAGCGAAATAGGTCACCACGCTGACCAGCAGCGCCGCAGCCGCCACCTTGCCGGTGTCGCGCCAGAAGGCCGGCCAGCGCATCCCGCCCCGTGCCGCCAGCACCAGGCTGACCCCCGCGAGGAACACGAAACTGCCGGCAACCAGCCGGGCGAAGGTCCGCCAGGGTAGCGAGACGATGGTGCCGGGCTCGACCAGGCCGAAGAATTCCAGGTCGAAGGTGAAATGGAACACCGCCATGCCGATCAACGCCACGCCCCGGGCGATGTCGATCACGGGCAGGCGAGCGGGGCGGATCGGGTCAGTCATGGAAACCTCGGCCGGAACGGGCCCCGAGAAGGCGCGGAGAGGGCGGCGAAGTCAAGCCTCGCGACCAGGGGCAAGGGGGGCCAGCGCCGCGTCCTGCACGGCGAATTCGGCGATACCCTCGTTGCCGCCGCCGGAAAAGGCCGCTGCCGTCATCGGGACGGGCAGATCGGGGAAATGATAGACCGCGCAGACGCTGAATGGCCCGCCGCCGCTGTGGCCCAGGACCCGCCCCGCCGCCCCGAACCGGCCGCACATCAGCCCCAGGCCATAGCCGCATTCGGTCCAGGGACGGCCCGGCAGGGCGCCGCCAAGCGCGCGGGCGGCTTTCATCCGGGCCAGGGATCCGGGTCCGAGGATCCCGCCGGTGAAAAGCGCATGCATCAACCGGGCGGCATCCTCGGCGGTGCCGATGAGGCAGCCGTGATAGACCCAGCCCGGGTGATAGAAGCGGGCGCCGGGAAAGGGCAGGTCGCGGAAATCCTCCCGCCCCGTCGCCAGCCGGATGCTGCGCAGACCAAGGGGCACGCAGATCCGGTCTTGCACCACCTTGCCTAGCGGCAGGCCCGCCGCCTCCTCGATCACGCGCCGGGCCAGCAGATAGCCGACATTGGAATAGGCCCAGCCCTGTCCGGGGGCAAAGAGCCGGTCCTGCGCCAGGGCGGCCCGCAGTAAGTCGTCCGGCAACCAGGGCTCGTCATCGCGGGCGACGGACTCGCGGTAGGCGGGCAGGGTGAAATAATCCGGCAGGCCCGCGGTATGGTCGAGAAGCTGGTGCAGGGTGACGCCGTATTCCGGCAGCGGTGCGTCCAGGTCGAGCCGCCGCTCGTCGGCCAGCCGCAGGGCGCAGAGCGCGATCACCGTCTTGCTGACGCTCCAATAGGGCACAAGGGGGGCGTCGGGCGCGGCCATCGGGCCGGGAATGCGGTGCAGGAAAAGGGGCGCGGCGCGGGACATCCGCCGACCCTAGCGCAATCTCGCGCTTCTGCCAGCCGGGCCCTTCAGCCCTGCAATCCCCGCCCCAGCCCGCGCCAACCGGCCAGGGTGACGACCATCACCCCGGCCGAGGCCACCCAGAAGGGCGCGGTCAGCGCCATTTCGCGGCTCAGGGCCAGCTCGGCCACCCGCACCACAAGGCCCGACAACAGCAGGCCCAGCGGCATCATCCCCCAGGCCAGCAGCCGGTAGAGGCTGTTGACCCGGCCCAGCAGCGCATCGGGGATCATCCGCTGACGGGTCGAGACCGAGACCGTGTTCCAGACCAGCCCGCAGAATTCGAACAGCGCGAGGACCAGCGCCAGCGTGACGAGGTTGGGCGCCAGGGCGATGGCGGCGAAGGCCGGGACCGAGGCCAGCAGTGTCCATTGCGCCGCCGCGCCCTTGCCGATGCGGCCGACGATCCATTCGCCGCTGAGCCCCCCAAGGATGCCGCCGACCGCGCCCGCCGCCAGCACCAGGCCATAGCCGGTCGAGGAGAGGCCGAGATTTTCCTGCACGTGCAGGATCAGGGCGATCATCACCATCTGGAAGAAGAGGTTCCAGAAACCCGTGAGCCAGGCCAGCAGCTGCAGGAGCGGGGCGTTCCTGAGGAAGGAGAAACCCTCGGCCAGCTCGGTGCGCCAGGCGCCGCCTTGCGTCCGGGCGGGGCGGAAACGCCCCGCGATGCCGGCGACGAACAGGGCGGCGAGGGCGTAGAAGGCGGCATTGGCGGCAAAGGCGAGCGGCAGGAAAAGCGCGATCAGCAAGGCGCCCAGCGGCGGGCCGAGCAGGGCGTTGCCGGTCAGCTCGACACTCCAGAGCCGCCCGTTGGCGGCCTCGAGCCGGTCGTGGGGCACGAGGGCGGGCAGCATGGTCTGCGCGGCATTGTCGCGAAAGACCTCGGCCCCGCCGACCACCAGCGCGGCGAGCAGGAGCGTGATGAAGACCGGCAGCGACGAGACCCCGCCCTCGGCGGGCGGATCGAGCGGCAGGGCGAGCCAGAGCGCGACGGCGGCGGTGCCGAAGGCCAGGGCACGCAGCAGGTCCATGGCGAGGATCAGGCGGCGGCGGTCCAGCCGGTCGGTGACGATCCCCGCAGGCAGGGCAAGGAGCGCCCAGGGCAGGCGCAACGCCACCGCCACCACGGCGATGAGCAGCGGGTCGCGGGTGATCAGCGAGGCGATCCAGGCCCAGGCGATTGTGGCGATCCCGTCGCCGAGATTGGCCAGCCCGCTGGCCGCGATGAAGCGCAGGACCAGGGCGCCGCCGGGCCGTGCCTCGGGTAGCAAGCTGTTGTCGCGCATCGTGAGTCCGGCCTCTTTTTTTCGCAGGCTAGTTCCTCAAGGATACTTGAGGTCAAGCGCGATGTTCCGGGATCCGTTCGCGGCACAGCGCGAAAGCGCGGCCAAAAGCCACGGTTTTCCCCGCGAGGGGATGATGCTTCGTCGATGGGGGGACATGGCGGACCCGGAGCGATTCGAACGCCCGACCCCCAGATTCGTAGTCTGGTGCTCTATCCAGCTGAGCTACGGGTCCGCTGTGGGGCGTCATGTATCGCCCGCTGTCGGACAGCGCAAGAGGGTTTCGGCGCTTTTCTGATCGGGCGGCAAAAGACTTTCCGCGGGTCCGGCGCGGGTGCCGGTCAGGCCCCGTGCGGCAGCCAGATGCGGAACTCGGTGCCTTCTTCGTCACTGCGCACCAGCTCCAGCTTGCCGCCGTGGCCGCGGATCAGCTCGGCGGCGATCACCAGCCCCAGCCCGGTGCCGCCCTTGCGTGCCCCGCCCTGGAAGGCCGCGAAAAGATTGTCTTTCGCCCGCTGCGGCAGGCCCGGGCCGGTGTCGATGACCCGAATCGCGGTGCCGTCCTCCTTGTCGCGGGCCGTCACCTCGATCGAGCCCTGCCGGCCGGTCGCCTCGATGGCCTGCCTTGCATTGCGCACCAGGTTGGTGATGACGCGGAACAGCTGTTCGGGATCGGCGCGCAGCATCATCGTCGGCGGCACGTCGATCAGGAATTCGACGGCGCAACTGGCCTCGCCCGCGGCCATCTTCTCGCCATCGACCAGATCCTCGACCATCGGCCGCAGCGCGAATTGCGTGAGCCGCGGCGGCGGTTCCTCGGCCTTGCCGAAGGCCAGCGTGCTTTCGCACAGGCTGATGGCGCGGGACAAGGCGTTCAGCAGTTTCGGCGCGGACCGCACCACGGCCGGGTCGGTCGAGCCCTCAATCCGGTCGGCCAGCAGCGAGGCGGTGGACAGGATGTTGCGCAGGTCGTGGCTGATCCTTGCCACGGCGCCGCCCAACTGGGCCAGACGTTCCTTCTGCCTCAGCGCCGCGGTCAGGTCCTCTTGCAGATGCTGCAGCGCTTCCTCGGCCGCGCGGAGTTCCGTCACCCGCGAATCGGGCTCGATGATCGAGCGCGCGTCCTCGGGCGCCTTGGCATAGGTCGCCATCGAGGCGATGACCCGCTGGATCGGCGTCACGATCAGCGTCTGCACCGAAAGGAACAGCAGCGCCGCGGTGGCGAGCGTGATGACCAGCGACAGGAACAGGATCCGCAGCGCGTAATCCCTCAGCGTCTCGCGCAGGGGATCGGCGTTCATGGTGACTTCGATCAGCAAGCCCGCCTCCTGCACCGGGTCGCCGATCAGCCGGATCACGGTATTCTCAGGCGTGAACATCGCCGCCAGCCCGTCGCGCATCAGAAGCCAGATCGAGGAATCGCGCAGGTCATAGGTCGCCCGGACCGGCCCCGGCACCGGCGAGGACAGCACCAGCTCGCGCACCGCGTCGCGCCGGAGGACCACGTTGTAGACCCCGGCGGTGGCCAGCAATTCCTCGGCCAGCTTGTCCGAGATCTGCCCGTCCGAGGCCAGCAACGCCAGCGAGGCGATCTGCGCCCGTTCCACGCGCGTCAGCAGATAATCTTCGCGGAACCGGGCGACATAGGGCACGAAGATCAGCACCTCGGCCAGAAGGACGAAGAGCAAGGTCAACAGCAGGAATCGGCCCGAGAGCGAACGAAAGAACATTAAGTTTCCCGCGATCCGGGCGGTCAGGGAACCCAACGCTGGACAGCCCGAACCACCCGCTTGATCAAGGCATTATCAAACAGCTTGGGGCTAAAATAGGTGGAGGCGGCGCGTTTGGAAAGTTCCGCCATGGTCGGATAGGGCAGAACCGTCGCGGCAAGCGCATTGAGTTTCAGCCGATTGGCCAGAATGAGCGACCAAAGGGCGATCTGTTCCCCGGCCCCGGCCCCGCAGATCGTGGCGCCGACCGGGCGGGCGCCGACGCTCATGACCTTGAGGAAACCCAGCGTCTCGGCCTCGGCCTGGGCGCGGTCGGCGGCGGCGATATCGTGACGCAGGACGCTGAGCCTGGCGCCAAAGCGGGCACGGGCCTCAGCCTCGGTCAGGCCGACCTGGGCCAGTTCGGGGGCGGTGAAGGTGACGCGGGGGATGTGATCGGTCCGTACCCGGGCACGCAGGCCGAGGACGGCCGAGCGTACCACCAGCCCCGCGTGATAGCCCGCCAGATGGGTGAACTGCCCGCGCCCTGCCGCATCGCCGATGGCATAGACCCGGCGGTTCGAGCTGCGCAGACCCGCGTCCACCTCCACCCCCCTGGCGCTGTGGCGGATGCCCGCGGCGTCCAGGTCCAGCCGGCCGAGCGCGGGGGCGCGCCCTGTGGCGACCAGCAGATGCGTACCGACCAGGATGGTGCCGCCCGCCACCTCGACCTCGATGGCCCCGGCGCGACCGCCGACGCGGCGGACGGTGACGCCCTCCAGGATCTCGACGCCCTCGGATTTCAGCCGGGCGATGACCAGCGCCGCGGCTTCGGCGTCCTCATGCCCCAGCGCCCGCGCGCCCTCGATCACCGTGACCATGGCGCCGAGGCGGCGATGGGCCTGCGCCATTTCCAGCCCGATCGGGCCACCGCCGATGATCAGCAGATGCCCGGGCGGCTTCCTCTGGGCGAAGATCGTCTCGTTGGTCAGATAGGGTGTCTCGGCCAGGCCCGGGATCGGCGGGATCAGCGGGCGGGAGCCGGTGGCGATGACGAAGCGCCGGGCACGGATGCGCTGGTCCCCGGCCTCGACCTCGCGCGGCGAGACGAAATGCGCCCAGTCGCGGATCACCTGCACGCCGAAGCCCTCGAACCGCTCCTGCGAATCGTGCGGGGCGATGGTCGCGATGACCCGGGCCACGTGATCCTTGGCGGCGGCGAAATCGAGGTCCGGCTGGTCGGGTGCGACGCCCGGGAAAGGGCGGCGATGGGCGGCGGCGGCCTTGGCGGCGGCGAGCAGGGCCTTCGAGGGGACGCAGCCGTAATTCAGGCAATCGCCCCCCATCTCATGCCCTTCGATCAGCACGACCCGCGCGCCCATCTGCGCCGCGCCCGCCGCCACCGACAGCCCGCCCGAGCCCGCGCCGATCACGCAGATATCGGTCTCGATCATGCGCCTCTCCTCCGCCGTATCAGAAGGGGCAGCAGCGACAGCGCCGCCAGCCCCAGGATCGGGCCCAGGATATAGGGCTGGAAGATGACAGTCAGGTCGGGCCTTTCGCCGCGGGCAAAGACCTCGCCCAGCCCGGCGCCGACCCAGGTGTAGACCAGCGCGCCGGGGATGATGCCGATGAAGGTGGTCCAGGTGAAGCGGGCGGCGGCTACGCCCAGGAAGGCGGGGATCAGGTTGGCGACGAAGAAGGGAACCACGGGGATCAGGCGCATCGACAGAAGCACCGGCACTTCATTGGCGCGAATCCCCTCGCTCAGTCTGCGGACCGCGCCGTCCGAGGCGTCGATCCGGGTGCGCAGGCTCTCGCCCAGGCCCGCGCGCACGGCGAGGAACAGGGCCAGCGCGCCCAGCGTGGCGCCGCTCACGTTGTAGAGGACACCGGGGAAGAGGCCGAAGAGGAAACCGCCGGTCAGCGTGGCCCAGATCGCCCCGGGGACCGAGAAGGCGAGGATCAGCGCATAGACGGCGACGAACAGGGCGGGGGTCAACAACGGTTGGGCGTCGCGATAGGCGATCAGCGCCTCGCGGTGCCGGGCCAGCGCTTCGAAACTCAGCTGGTCACGCAGGAAGACGGCGCCGAGGATCGCGCCGGTCACGAGCAGGAGGAGCGGCAGCCAGCGCCGCATCAGCCCAGTGCCGCCATTCTGAGGCGCCGCCAGCCATAAACGGCCAGCGCCGCCGTACCGAAGGCCGCAGCGAGATAGGGCAGGCGCAGGGCCATGTCACGGCCGAAGGGGCCTTCGGCCAGCGAGACGATCCAGCCGCCTGCCAGCGCGCCGATCGGCATCATCCCCCAGCCGAAGAAACGGTAGAGGCTGTTGACCCGGCCCAAGAGCGCATCGGGGATCAGACGCTGGCGGTAGGAGACGGTGACCAGATTCCAGACCACCCCCGCGCCCATGCCGACGAAGAGCGCCGCGCCGACCACCGCCGGCTGGTCGCTGACGGCGATCACCAGCCACGGCAGCGGGAAAAGCGCCAGCGCCAGCCTGACACTGCGGTCGGGGCCAAGGCGGGCGACCAGCGCCGGACCCAGCAGGCCCCCGGCGACGGCGCCCGCGGCCTCGACCGTCAGCAGGATGCCGTAAGCGGCCGGCCCGAGACCCAGCCGGTCCTGCGACACGAGGACCAGCACGGTCAGCGCCATGAGCGTGAAGGCGTTCAGGATCCCCAGCATGATCGCCAGCCGCAGCACCACCGGATGCGCCCGCATCCAGCGCCAGGCCTCGGCGGCCTCGGTCAGCGGGTGGCGGCGGGCGGGTCTGGCCCGCGGCGGAAGCGCAATGGCCCAGACGAACCAGGCGGCCAGCGCAAAGCCAATGGCCTCGGCGCCGAAGGGCACGGGCAGGGCCAGGGCGATCAGCAGACCGGCCAGCGGTGGACCGATGAAGGAACCGGCGATATTCTCGACGCTCCAGATCTGGCCATTGGCGCGTTCGAGGTCGCCGGGCGCGACGATGGACGGCAGGACGGTCTGGGCCGCGTTGTCGCGCACCACCTCGGCGCAGCCCAGCAGGAAGGCGAGCGCGGACAGCGACAGAATCGCCGCCAGTTCGCCCCCCGGCGCGGTGCCGTCCTTCAGCCCGATCGCCAGCGCCACGGCGCCCACGGCCAGCAGCGCGCGAAAGGCATCGGCCCTGAGCATCAGCTGCCGGCGGTCGTGGCGGTCGGTCAGCACGCCCGCCGGAATGGCCAGCAGGAACCACGGCAGACGCGTGGCAAAGGCCACCAGCGCGATCAGCAGCGGGTCGCGGGTGATCAGCGTGGCCAGCCACGGAAAGGCCAGCGCGCCGATCCCGTCGCCGAGATTGGCCAGCGCCGCCGAGGACAGAAGCAGCCGGAACGGCCGGTTTCGCGCGATCAAGGTCATGGCGCCATGGGGCGGTGCCGCCGCGGTGCTGTCAAGCGCGCCTTTTTCTGCGAAAAGCAGTGGCGGCTTTGTTGACTTGCGCGCGTGGCCCGGCTATTGCCCGGCCCTCGGAACATGACGCCCTCGAATCCTCTTTCGGATTCGGGCATGACAGAAGGACCGTTGCGATGAAACGCACCTACCAGCCGTCGAACCTGGTTCGCAAGAAGCGCCACGGCTTCCGCGCCCGCATGGCCACCAAGGGCGGCCAGAAAGTGCTGAACGCCCGCCGCGCCCGCGGCCGCAAGAAGCTGTCGGCCTGAGGCCTTCTGCTTCGGCACGGATATGACGCCGCCGGACGTGCCCCTGACCAGCCCCGATTCGGCGGCGCAGGCGATCCCGGCGGCTTCGTCTTGCCTGAGTGTCCTGAAGAAACGGGCCGAGTTCCTGCTCGCCGCCCGCGCCCGCCGCGCTGCCGTGGCGGGTTTCCTGTTGCAGGCGCGTGAGCGCGCCGCGACCGAGGCCGCGCAGGGTATCCGCGTGGGCTTCACCTGCTCCAAGAAGGTCGGCAATGCGGTTGCGCGCAACCGGGCCAAGCGGCGCCTGAGGGCGCTGGCGCGCGAGATCCTGCCCGACCTGGGCCGCCCCGGCTGGGATTATGTGCTGGTCGGCAAGCCCGAGGCGACCATCGGCCGGGACTTCGCGGATCTGCGCTCGGATCTGCGGCGGGCGATGGAGCGGGTCCACGGCTGAGGCCCAAGGATGCCTTGATCCGGCGACGGCGCTGGGGCATGACCGACAGGTCACTTCCGAAAGACCGACGCATGAGCCGCATCTGCCACATCGACATCGACGATTCCGGCCTTCCCGCCCCCACGCCCGAGATGGAGCAGGAGCGCAAGGTGGCGGTCTTCGACCTGCTCGAGGATAACAGCTTCCTTCTTCCCGACCGCGACGACCGCCCGGTGCCGCCCGGTCCCTATCGGCTGGGGCTGGCGATCCGTGAGCGGCGGCTGGTGGTGGAAATCGCACAGGAGGATGGCGCGCGGGTGGGCGAGCTGCATCTGGCGCTGGGCCCGTTCCGGCAGGTGGTGAAGGATTACGACCAGATCTGCGCCAGCTATTTCGACGCGGTGAAGCGCCTGCCGCCCAGCCAGATCGAAGCCATCGACATGGCCCGCCGCGGCATCCACAACGAGGGGGCGCGGGTCCTGCAGGAGCGGCTGGACGGCAAGGCCGAGATCGACCTCGACACCGCGCGGCGCCTTTTCACCCTGATCAGCGTCCTGAACCGCGGGGCGTGATCTTGGGTTCAGGCTTTCCCAGTTCCGTCTTGTTTTGCTGCGATCACAACGCGGTCCGCTCGCCGATGGCCGAAGGCTTCATGAAACAGCTCTATGGCCAGCGCGCCTATGTGCAATCGGCGGGGGTCCACAACGACCTCGACATCGACGGCTTCGCCATCGCCGTCAGCGCCGAGAAGGGGGTGGAACTGTCGCGCCACCGCTCGCGCAGTTTCGAGGAAATGATGGATTGGGGCGACGACCTGTCGGGCTTCGACCTGATCGTCGCGCTCTCGCCCGCCAGCCAGCGCGCGGCGCTGGAACTGACCCGCTACGCCCATACCGATGTCGAATACTGGCCGATCATGGATCCGACCGGCCTGGGCGAAACGCGCGAGACAAAGTTGCAGGCTTACCGCCAGACTCGCGATCAGATCCTCAAGCGGATGCAGGAACGCTTCGGTCCGCCTGAGCGCTGAGGGCCGCCTGCGCCTCGGCGATGGCGGGGAAATTTGCCTCGATCCAGCCCGCCAGCGCCACCAGATGCACCGCCGCCCCCTCGCCCAGCGGCGTCAGCGAATAATCGACCCGCGGCGGCACCTCGCCGTAATCGCGCCGGCGGACGAAGCCGTCGCCTTCCAGCTGTTGCAGGGTCTGGGCCAGCATCCGCTCGCTGACCCCGCCGATCCGGCGCCGCAATTCCGAGAAACGATGCGTGCCCGTGGCCAGCGCGGCCATCACCAGCACGCCCCAGCGGCTGGTCAGATGCTGCAACACCGGGCGCGAGGGGCAGTCGGCGGCCATCACATCGGCCCGCGCATAGGCGTCGAGCATCTGTTGGGCTCGGTCGGCGGTCGGGTCGAAAGTCTGCATGATCGGCTCCTGGCTATACTAACATTTATGTAGGTACTTACATTCCGTAAGTAAAGGTCTAGATGGGTCCTCACCAACCCGGAAGACCCTGAAAGGACCGCTCCCATGACCCAGACCATCGCCATCACCGGCGCCACCGGCCAACTCGGCCGCCTTGCCGTCGCCGCCCTTCAGCGCCGTGCCCCCGGCGCCCATCTCGTCGCGCTGGTGCGCGATCCCGCCAAGGCCGCCGATCTGGGGATCGAGGCGCGCGCCTTCGACTACGCCGCCCCCGCCACGCTGGAAACGCCGCTCAAGGGCGTTGACGTGCTGGTCTTGATCTCGTCGAGCGATTTCAACGACCGGGCCGGGCAGCACCGCAATGTCATCGCCGCCGCGAAAGCCGCGGGCGTCGGGCGGCTGGTCTATACCTCGATCCTGAAGGGCACCGACTCGCCGATGATCCTGGCCGGGGATCACAAGGCGACCGAGATCGCGCTTGCCGCCTCGGGCCTGCCGGCGACGGTGCTCAGGAACGGCTGGTACACCGAGAATTATACCGGCAACCTGGCCGGCGCGCTGGCCGCGGGGGCCATCGTCGGGGTCAATGCCACCGGCAAGGTCGCGCCCGCCACCCGCGCCGATTTCGCCGAGGCGATCGCGGTCGTGGTCAGCGAGGACGGGCATACCGGCAATGTCTATGAGCTGGCGGGGGACGAGTCCTTCACCATGACCGAATTCGCCGCCGAGGTCTCGCGCCAGGCGGGCAAGGAGGTGCCCTATGCGCCGATGCCGCAGGCCGCCTATGTCGATCTGCTGAAGAGCTTCGGCCTGCCCGAGGGCTTTGCCCAGATCCTCGCCGACAGCGACGCACGCTCGGCCGAGGGGGCGCTTTATGACGACAGTCGCACCCTGTCGCGCCTGATCGGGCGGCCGACGACGCCGCTGTCGGTGGCGGTCGCCGCCGCGCTGGCCTGACCGGGTGGGGGCGGGTCGGTCCTCGGCCTGCCCCTGACGCTTTTGAGGCTTCCGTCTGCGCTCAGGCGCGCTATGTTTCCTGCAAAGAAACAGGAGACTTCCGTGAGCCCGTCAGACACCGCCCGCGCCACGATCCAGGCCTATTACGATTCCTTCAACCGGGGCGACATTCCCGGCATGCTGGACTGCCTGCACGCGGATTTCGCCCATCACGTGAACGAGGGCGCGACGCGTCTGGGCAAGGCGGCTTTCGCCGAGTTCTGCGCCCATATGAGCGAGACCTATCGCGAAAATCTGACCGACATGGTGGTCTATGGTTCGGAAGACGGGACCCGCGGCGCGGCTGAGTTCACCGTAAACGGCACCTATCTGAAGACCGACCCGGGCCTGCCCGAGGCGCATGGCCAGACCTATGTCCTGCCGGCGGGCGGCTTCTTCAGCCTGAAGGACGGTCAGATCACCCGCGTCACCACCTATTACAACCTGCAGGAATGGCTGCGGCAGGTCGGCGGATGAGGGTCGAGGCGCTTTCCGGCCCGGTGCTGGACGCGGCGCTGGACGGCGTGGCGCGGCTGCGGATCGCGGTGTTCCGGGACTGGCCCTATCTCTACGACGGCTCGCTGGATTACGAACGCGACTACCTTGCGCCCTATCGCAACAACGACCGGGCGGTGGTGGCCGGGGCCTTCGACGGCGACCAGCTGGTCGGCGCGGCCACCGGGACGCCGATGGAGGATCACGCCGACGACTTCGCCCAAGCCTTCGCAGCCTCTGGCCTTTCGCTGTCTGACATTTTCTATTGCGCCGAATCGGTGCTGCTGCCGGCGTATCGCGGTCAGGGCGTCGGACATCGCTTCTTTGACATCCGCGAGTCGAAAGCGGCGGCGCTGGGCCGTCGCCATGTCGCATTCTGCCGGGTCGAGCGGCCCGTGGACCATCCCGCCCATCCTGCCGATTACCGGCCGCTTGACGGGTTCTGGCGGGCGCGGGGCTATGCGCCCTTGCCCGGCGTCGTCGCCACCTTCCGCTGGAAGGATCTGGGCAACAGCCACGAAACACCCAAACCGCTGCAATTCTGGATCCGGGACCTGCCATGACTGACGCCCAGACCGAGGTCACCATCGCCGTGGCCGCCTATCCGCTGGACTGGCTCGACAGCTTCGCCGATTACGAGGCCAAGATCTCGGGCTGGGTCGGCAATGCCGCCGGGGCCCGGGCGGAGTTGCTGGTTTTTCCCGAATACGGCGCGATGGAGCTGTCCAGCCTGGGCGGCGCCGAGGTCGCGGCGGATCTGGAACGCGCGCTGCACGAAGTCGCGCGCCACCGCCCGGCCATGGACGCGCTGTTCTGCACCTTGGCGGCGCGGCACGGCATCCACATCCTCGGCCCCTCGGGCCCCGTCTTTACCGGCGAGCGGCCGGTGAACCGCGCCACGCTCTACGGGCCGGGCGGGGTGATCGGCCATCAGGACAAGCAGATCATGACCCGCTTCGAGCGCGAGGAATGGAACGTGGTGCCCGGGACCGAGGGGCTGACCGTGTTCGACACGCCGCTGGGCAAGATCGGCGTGGCGATCTGCTATGACAGCGAATTCCCCCTGCTGGCCCGCAAACTGGCCGAGGAGGGGGCGGAAATCCTGCTGGTCCCCTCCTGCACCGAAACCAAGGCCGGCTATTGGCGGGTGCGCACCGGCGCCTCCGCGCGCGCGCTGGAAAACCAGTGCGTCGCCGCGCATTCCTGCCTGATCGGCAAGGCCCCCTGGTGCGCCGGGGTCGAGGAGAATACCGGCGCCTCGGCCCTCTATGGCCCGCCGGATCAGGGCTGGCCCGAGGACGGGCTTCTGGTGATGAGCGGCATGGACGAGGCTGGCTGGATGCTGGACCGCGTGTCGCGCGATCTGATCGCCTGGACGCGCGCGCATGGCGGCGTGCTCAATTTCCGGCATTGGGAAGAACAGGACGCACGGCTGGCAAACGGAACCGTTTGGCGGGGCGCAAGTTAATCCTTGAAAACCCGCCCTTGAAGGCGCATATGGCTCGCGCCTGCTTCATGCGGGCGGATACCCATTTGGAGAGACCATGGCCAAGGAAGAACTGCTCGAATTTCCCGGCGTCGTGAAGGAACTCCTGCCGAACGCGACGTTCAAGGTCGAGCTGGACAACGGCCATGTGATCATCGCGCATACGGCAGGCAAGATGCGGAAGAACCGCATCCGGGTTCTGGCAGGCGACCGCGTTCAGGTCGAGATGACGCCCTACGATCTGACCAAGGGCCGGATCAACTATCGCTTCAAGTGATGAAGCTGATTCTGGGTTCGGCCAGTCCCCGGCGGCTGGACCTGCTGGCGACCATTGGCATCGTGCCCGATGCCGTGCGCCCTGCCGATATCGACGAAACCCCCCGTCCCCGCGAATTGCCGCGCCCCTATTGCGCGCGCATGGCGGCCGAGAAGGCGGCGGCCGTTCAGGCTGCCGGGGATGAAATCGTGCTCTGCGCCGATACCACCGTCGCTTTGGGTCGCCGCATCCTCGGCAAGCCCGAAAGCGCGGCCGAGGCGGCGAAATTCCTGACCGACATGGCCGGGCGCCGGCATACCGTGATCACCGCCGTGGCGGTGAAACGGGGTGCGCAGGTCTGGGAGCGGGTGGTGGAAACAGCCGTGAAGATGAAGCGGCTCTCGGACGAAGAGCTGAACGGCTATCTGGCCAGCGGCGAATGGCAGGGCAAGGCGGGGGGCTACGGCATCCAGGGCCGGGCCGGGGCCTTCATCCCGTGGATTCAGGGCTCGTTCAGCGCGGTCGTGGGCCTGCCGCTGGCCGAGACGGCGGTGCTGCTCAACACGGCGGGGTATCGGGCATGAAGGGCAGCGTGATCGCCCTGGGCCATATCGGCGAGCGCGAGGTCGCGGCGCTGATGGTGGACGGGCTGCTGACCGACCTCGCGCTCGAGGAGGACGGGATCGGTCCGGGCGCCATCCTGCGCGGCGTGGTCGGGCGGCCCGTCAAGGGGCTGGGCGGCGTTTTTGTCGATCTGCCGGACGGCGTATCGGGCTTTCTGCGCGCGCCCAAGGGGTTGGCGCCGGGGCAGCGCATTCTGGTGCAAGTGGCGGGTGCGGCCGAGCCGGGCAAGGCGCTGCCCTTGACGCAACGGCTGCTCTTCAAGTCCCGCTATGCCATCGTCACCCCCGAGGCGCCCGGCTTGAACATCTCGCGCGCGATCCGCGACGAGGGGCTGCGCGCCGAGCTGACGGCGCTGGCCACCGAGGGAATGGACGGCGCGGACGAGAGCCTGGGCCTGATCCTGCGCTCGGCCTGCGAGGCGGCCTCGGACGAGGAAATCACCACCGACATTGCCCAGATGCGGGTGCTGGCCGAGGCGGTTTTGGCCGATCTTTCCGGCGGGCCCGAGCTGCTGGTCGATGCCCCAGGGCCGCATGAACTGGCCTGGCGCGACTGGGGCGATGTCGATGAGGTCGATGACGGGCCGGACGCGCTGGAGCATTCCGGCGCGCTGGACCAGATCGCCGCGCTGTTCTCGCCCGAGGTGCGGCTGGAAGGCGGCGCCTCGATGCATATTCAGGCGACCCGGGCCTTTGTCGCGGTCGATGTGAACACCGGCGCCGATACGTCGCCCGCGGCAGGGCTGAAGGCCTCGATTGCCGCGGCGCGCGACCTGCCGCGGCAACTCAGGCTGCGCGGCCTCGGCGGGATGGTGATCGTCGATTTCGCCCCCTGTCCGAAACGCGACCGGCATGTGCTGGAACAGGTGATCGGCAAGGCCCTGCGCGCCGATGCGGGCGAGGCGACGGTGGCGGGCTGGACGCCGCTCGGGAATTTCGAACTGACGCGGCGGCGGGATCGGGCGCCTTTGCCCGAGTGGCTGGCATGAGCGGCAAATGCCCGCAATGCGGCAAGCCTGCGGTCGAGGCCTACAAGCCCTTCTGCTCGAAGCGTTGCGCCGATGTCGATCTGGCCCGCTGGCTGCGCGAGGATTACCGGATCCCCACCACCGAACCGCCGGTCCCGGACGACGACGAGGCATGAACCGCCGCGCCCCCGCAAGGGCGCGGCGTTCTTCGTATCAGAGGCAGGCCTCGAACAGCGCGCGGGTATTCTCGGCATTCATCTCGATGGGATTGCCGCCGCAGGAGGGATCCTCCAGCGCCATCTCGGTCAGCGTGGCGAGGTCGGGGTTGGTGACGCCCAGCGCGGTCAGGTTGGCCGGGATTGCCAGCGTCGAACGCAGGTCCATCACCGCCGCGCGGAACCCCTCATACCCGCCCGCGATGCCGATATAGGCGGCGGCACGGCTCAGGCGCTCCTCGATGGCCGGGCGGTTGAAATCCAGCACCATCGGCATGACCACCGCATTCGTGGTGCCGTGATGGGTGTTGTAAACCGCGCCGATGGGATGGCTCAGCGAATGGATCGCGCCGAGGCCCTTCTGGAAGGCGACGGCCCCCATGGCGGCGGCGGACATCATATGCGCGCGGGCCTCCAGATCGCTGGGATTGGCATAGACCTTCGGCAGGTTCTCGAACACCAGCCGCATCCCTTCCAGCGCAATGCCCTGCGACATCGGGTGGTAGAAGGGGCTGCAATAGGCCTCGAGACAATGCGCCAGCGCGTCCATGCCGGTCCCGGCGGTGATGAAGCGCGGCATCCCCACGGTCAGGGCCGGGTCGCAGATCGTGACCTTCGGCATCAGCGCCGGGTGGAAGATGATCTTCTTCTTGTGCGTCGTCGCATTGGTCAGCACCCCCGCGCGCCCCACTTCCGAACCGGTGCCGGCGGTGGTGGGGACGGCGATGATCGGCGCGATCCTGGCGGCATCGGCGCGGGTCCACCAATCGCCGATATCCTCCAGATCCCAGACACTGAGGGACGCCGGTTGCCCCGCCATCAGCGCGATCATCTTGCCCAGATCCAACGCCGAGCCGCCGCCGAAACAGATCACCCCGTCATGCGCGCCCGCCTTGTAGACGGCAATACCGGCGGCCATGTTCGCCTCGGTCGGGTTGGCGTCGACCTCGGAGAAGAGGGCTTTGCCAAGCCCGCCCGCCTCCAGCACCGCCAGCGCCTCGGCGGTGATCGGCAGGGCGGCCAGCGCCTTGTCCGTGACCAGCAAGGGCGCTTTCATGCCGACCGCCTTGGCGTGATCGGCCAGTTCCTTGACGCGCCCCACGCCGAATTTCACGGCCGTAGGGTAGGACCAGTTCATGGTGGGGACGTTCATTTCGTGACCTTCTTCAGATGGTAAGACTTCGGCCGCGTGACCGATTGATAACCCAGCGCCGACAGCGCGGCGCCCCGGCCGGTATCCTTGCAGCCGGTCCAGCACAAGGCCGGGTCGAGATAGTCGCAGCGGTTCATGAACACGGTCCCCGTCTCGATCCGCGCGCCGATCTCGGCGGCGACCTCGGCATCGGCGGTCCAGATCGAGGCGGTGAGCCCGTAGTGGCAATCGTTCATCAGGGCGAGGGCTTCCTCGTCGTCTAAGACCTTCATGATCCCGACCACCGGGCCGAAGCTTTCCTCGGTCATCACCCGCATGGAATGGTCCACATTGACCAGGATCTGCGGCGCCAGATAGGCGCCGCCGTCATCGGCGGGGAAAAGCGCGGGGTCGATCAGGGGCTTGGCGCCGGCGGCCACGGCCTCGGCCACCTGCTCGCGCACGATCCGTGCGAAACGGGCATGAGCCATCGGGCCGAGGGTGGTTTCCGGCTCGAACGGGTTGCCGAGCTTCAGCGCCTTCACCCAGGCGACCGCCTTCTCGACGAAGGCGTCGTAGAGGCTCTCGTGCACATAGATCCGCTCGATCCCGCAGCAGCACTGGCCCGCGTTGAACATGGCGCCGTCCATCAGGCTGTCCACCGCCGCATCGAGGTCGGCATCGGCCCTGACATAGCCCGGGTCCTTGCCGCCCAGTTCCAGCCCGACCCCGGTGAAGGTGCCCGCCGCCGCCTTCTCGATAGCCACGCCGCCGCCCACCGAGCCCGTGAAGTTGACGAAGCCAAAGGCCCGGGCGCCGATCAGGGCCTCGGTCGTGGCATGGTCCAGCACGACGTTCTGGAACACATCCGCCGGAACGCCCGCCTCGGCCATGGCCATGCCGATCCGCTCGCCCACCAGCAGCGTCTGCGAGGCGTGTTTCAGCACCACCGCATTGCCTGCGATCAGCGCCGGGACAATCGTGTTCATCGCCGTCATGTAGGGATAGTTCCAGGGCGCGATGACCAGTACCACGCCCACCGCTTCCCGCGCGATGTAGCGGCGGAAGGTGGCGCCATCCTCGATCATGGTGGGCGCCAGCGCCTCGGCTGCGATGCTGGCCATGTAGCGCGAACGCTCGTTCATGCCGCCGAATTCGCCGCCATAGCGGGTGGGGCGGCCCATCTGCCAGGCCAACTCCTCGACCACCGGCGCTTTCATCGCGTTCAGCGCCTCGACCCCGGCCATGACCAGCGCGATGCGCTCGTCCAGCGGGCGCGCGGCCCAGGCCTTCTGCGCCGATTTGGCGCGGGCGGCGGCGGCCCGGGCCTCGGCCAGGGGCAGGGCGGGCCGCTCGGCATAGATCCGCCCGTCGACGGGCGAGAGGCATTGGATGGTCGTCATTCTGGCTCCTTGGTCAGCGCGGGGGCGCGGCGCCTTGGCCCGCCCCCGCCGGTGTTTGTCTAGGGATTGGTCCGCCGGATCGGCCCGCAGAGGCCCCGGGCCCGCTGCGCGCCGCAGTCAATGCGGAAGCTTGCGTCGAGATCGCCCTGATCGACAGTGCGGAACCGGCCGTCGATCCGCCCCGCGCAGCCGTTGTCGCCGTCGATCCCGTAGCGCACCAGCACATGCACCACGTCGAAGCGGTCGGTCGGGCAGCAGGCCTCGACCCGCACCCGGTCCAGAAGGCTGTCCTGCCCATGCGGCAGATGCGGATAGATGCCGACCCAGCGCGTCCAGTTCATGCGGCTGTTGCCGCCGATGGAGGATTGGCAGGCCGCCGGGATGGCATGGTTGCGCCGCTCGGCCCAGAGCGCGCCGATACAGGCCCTCAGCGCGCCATGGGCGTTGACCCGGCACTGGTTCGGCCGCCCGTTCGAGCAGGTGCCCGAGGCGTCCATCTCGATCAGGCGCTGGAGATTGTTGTAAATGTTTGGCCCCATGACGGCGATGCTGGCGCGGCAGCCGCGGCTGATATCGGCGCTGGCGGGGGCGGCAAGGGTCAGGGCAAGCCCGGCCGCAGCCAGGGCGGAGAAACGTCTTTTCATGACAAACCTCATGTCAGGCCGCCCCGGCCCGGACCGGACAGAGGCGGGTTTCAATGAGGAGGAGAGTATCATTTTTCGCCGCTCCGGCCCAGACACGGGTCCGCGACCCGGCCTGCCCGCGGCGCGCAGGGCAGGGTGCTGCCCGCCGCCGACCGGGGGCAGGGCCGTCCGCTCAACAGGGTGCCGGGGCTGCGCCATGCTGCAGGGGTCCCGGGGCTCAGGCCTGTTCCAGGCCCCGCTTCAGCTCCCAGTCGGTGACGACCCGGTCGGCCTCGGCGATTTCCCAGCGGGCGGCGTGAACGTAGTGATCGACCACCGCCTCGCCCAGCGCGCCGCGCAGCCAGACCGAGCTTTCGGCCAGATCCGCCGCCTCGCGCAGCGTCTTGGGGATCTCCCGCGCGCCCTGGGCGGCGTACATGTCGCCCTTCAGTTCCGGCTCCAGCGTCAGCTTCTGCTCGATCCCGTCGAGCCCCGCGGCAAGAAGCGCCGCGCACGCGGTATAGGGGTTGAGGTCGGCGCCCCCGATCCGGCATTCGACCCGCACGCCCTTGGTGCCCGCCCCGCAGACCCGGAAGCCCGCGGTGCGGTTATCGGCCGACCAGACGGCCTTGGTGGGCGCGAAGAGCCCGACGCAGAAGCGCTTGTAGCTGTTGACATAGGGCGCCAGGAACAGGGTGATGTCCCGCGCATGGGCCAGCTGGCCGGCCAGGAAATGCTTCATCAGCTCGGACATGCCATGCTCGTCCGCCTTGTCGGCGAAAGCCGCCTCGCCGCCCGTGGTCCAGAGCGACTGGTGGACATGCGAGGACGAGCCCGCCTTGTCATGGTGATACTTGGCCATGAAGGTGACCGATTTGCCCATCGCATGGGCGATCTCGCGCGTGGCGGCCTTGGTGATCGTGTGATGGTCGGCGGTGGTCAGGGCATCGGCGTAGCGGATATTGACCTCGGCCTGGCCCGCCTCGGCCTCGCCCTTGGTGTTCTCGACCGGGATGCCCGCGCCGTAAAGCCCGTTCCTCAGGGCCCGCATCAGCGGCTCTTCCTTGGTGGTCTGGAAGATGTGGTAATCCTCGTTGTAGCCCGAGATCGGCACGAGGTTCTGGAAACCCTTGTCGCGGAACTGCTCATAGCTGTTCTCGAAGACGAAGAATTCCAGCTCTGTCGCCATCATCGCGTCATAGCCCAGCGCCTTGGCCCGGGCGATCTGGCGCTTGAGGATGGCGCGGGGGCTGACGGCGATTTCCTCATGCGTGTGGTGGTCGAGCAGATCGCAAAGCACCAGCGCCGTGCCCGGAAGCCAGGGCACCCGGCGCAGCGTCGCCAGATCGGGCTTCATCAGGTAATCGCCATAGCCCTGCGCCCAACTCGCCGCCGCATAGCCCGGGACCGGATTCATCGCCATGTCCACGGTCAGCAGGTAATTGCAGCAATGCGTCTCTTCCCAGCCGTGGCCAAGGAAATGCGCGGCATGGAAACGCTTGCCCATCAGCCGCCCCTGCATGTCGATGCCGGCCACGACCACGGTGTCGATCTCGCCGGCCTCGAAGGCCGCGCCCAGGGTTTCCAGCGTCAGATATCCGCTCATCTCGTCCTCACCGGGAGCGCGCCGCGCGTCCCATCATCTTGCCTGAAATACTCACGGGGTTTGCAAAGGGGCCCGTGGGCCCCTTTGGCGGGGGGTGCGGGGGGCTGGCCCCCCGCTTTCCCCGGTCACGAATAGCGGTAGGGCCGCCCGGCGCGGTCCATGGCCGCGTTGTAATCCTTGAAGATCTGCACGACCCGCGCCTTGGTCTCGCTTTCCGCGCCGATTTCGTCCCAGAAGGTCCGCGCCGCGGTTTCGACGGTCGCCCATTCGGCATCGGGGATCGCCGTCAGTTCCAGCTTGGTGCCCTCGGTCCGGTAGCGCGCCTCGCCCGCCCAGTACCAGTGCTAGCGGTAGTAATGCGACTGCTCGAAGCAGGTCGCGACCAGATTCTGCAGCTTCGGCGACAGTTCGTTCCAGCGGTCCATGTTCGAGAAGAAATGCCCGATCCAGGCGCCCGAGATGTTGTTGGTCAGGAAATGGCTGGTGACATCGGCCCAGCCGACCGTATAGGCCTCGGTCGCGCCGCACCAGGCCACGCCGTCGATCTCGCGCGTCTGCAACGCGATCTCCACATCCTCCCACGGCACGGTCACCGGCACCACGCCGAACTGGCTGAGGAAGCGCCCGGCGGTCGGGAAGGTGAAGACGCGCTTGCCCTGCAGATCGGCCAGCGAGGTGATGGGCGAGGAGGTGATGAAATGGCAGGGGTCCCAGGACCCGGCCGAGATGTGCTTGACGCCCACCGCGGCATAGGCCTCGCCCCAGATCTCGTTCAGGCCCCAGTTGTTGAAGAGCGCCGGCACGTCCAGCGAATAGCGGCTGGCGAGCGGGAAATAACCGCCGAACACCGTCACTTCCGTGGGGGAGGCCATGGAATCGTCGTCCGATTGCACGCAGTCAATGGTGCCGCGCTGCAGCGCCTGGAACAGTTCGCCCGTCGGCACGATCTGATCGGCGTAATAGAGGTCGATCTGCATCTCGTCGCCTGCGATGGCGTTGAACATGTCGACCGCCGGTTTCACCACGAATTCGCCCAGCGCCGCGCCGGCATAGGTCTGCATCCGCCAGCGGATCGTCGATTGCGCATGGACCGCCGGGGCCGCCAGTGCCGCCGCGCCGCCCAGGGCGCTGGTGGTCAGGAACTTCCGTCTCGTCGTCGTCATTTCCGTATCTCCTTCTGTTGGGCTTGGGATGGGCCTTCGGGCCTTCTGGGGTTCAGGGATCATACAGCGTCTGCGGCATCCAGAGCGCGATTTGCGGGAAGATCATGATCAGCGCGAGGCCGAGGATCATCACCCCCACGAAGGGCACGATGGAGCGATAGATATCGGCCAGCGAGACCTCTTTCGGCGCCATGGCGCGCATCAGGAACAGGTTGTAGCCAAAGGGCGGCGTCATATAGGCGATCTGGCAGGTGATCGTGTAAAGGACACCATACCACACCAGATCGAATTCCAGGGCCCGGACGATGGGCACGTAAAGCGGCGCCACGATCACCAGCATAGCGGTGTCATCGAGGAAGGTCCCCATCAGGATGAAGCTCAGCTGCATCAGGATCAGGATCTGCCAGCGGTTGAGGCCCAGGTCGGTGATGAACAGCTCGCGGACGAAATCCACCGCGCGCAGCCCGTCGAAGATCGCCCCGAAGGCCAGCGCCGCCAGGATGATCCACAGGAACATGCAGCTGACCGACAGGGTCTGCACCAGGCAGGTTTCCCACACCTGCCGCGTCATCCGCCCCTTGAAGGCCGAGGCGGCGACGGCGGCCAGCGCGCCGATGACCGAGCTTTCCACCAGCCGCGTATAACCCAGGATGAAGGGCACCATCATCACCAGGAAAATGCCCAGCGGCAGCACGCCCGCCAGAAGCAGCTTGTTCTTTTCGGCGCGCGAGATGCCGGCCCGTTCCTCGGCCGAAAGGACCGGACCCAGCGCCGGATTGATCCGGCAGCGCAGCCAGATATAGGCGATGAAGAGCGAGGCCATCAGCAGCCCCGGCAGGATCCCGGCGAGCCACAGCTGCGCCACCGGCTGCCGGGCGATCATCGCGTAAAGGACCATGACCACCGAAGGCGGGATCAGGATGCCCAGCGATGAGCCCGCCTGGATCACCCCTGTCACCATCCTCTTGTCGTAATTGCGTTTCAGCAGTTCCGGCAGCGCGATGGTCGAGCCGATGGCCATCCCCGCCACGCTGAGGCCGTTCATCGCCGAAATCAGCACCATCAGCACGATGGTCCCGATGGCGAGGCCCCCGGGCACCGGCCCGAACCAGACGTGGAACATCCGGTAAAGGTCATCGGCCAGCCGCGATTCCGACAGGACATAGCCCATGAAGATGAACATCGGCAGCGTGATGAGCGGGAACCAGTTCATCAGCTTGAACGCCTGTGAGAAGGCGATGTCATGTCCGCCCCGGTCGCCCCAGAGGAAGAGCGCGGCCACCACGGCGACGAAGCCGATCACGCCGAACATCCGCTGTCCGGTCAGCATCAGCAGCAGCAGGCTGCCGAACATCAGCGCGGCGATCATCTCGGTGGGCATCAGATCTCCTCGCCTTTCAGGCGTCCGATGTCGCGGATGGTGAAGGCCAGGACCTGAAGGATCATCATCAGGATGCCCAGCACCATGATCGCCTTGACCGGCGCCATATAGGGCCGCCAAAGGCCGCGCCGCCGCTCGCCGTATTCCAGGGCGTATTGCAGGCTTTCCCACCCGCCCCAGAGCAGCACGATCAGGTAGAAGAGCAGCGAGCCCACGGTCAGGATATCGACCAGCGCCCGCGTCTTGTCGGACCAGCGCGAATAAAGCAGGTCCATGCGCACGGCCGAGCCCAGTTGCAGCGCATAGGCGCCGCCGATCATGAAATAGCCCATGAGCAGGAACTGGGCCATTTCGTCGGTCCAGATCGGCGGGGTGCCGAAGGCCCGGGCCAGCGCGCCATAGAGCATGACCCCCATCAGGGCCAGCAGCGAATACATGGCGATCCGGCCGAAGAGCCAGTTGAACCTTTCGACCCAGCGGACATAGGCGATCAGGAATCCCGGCATCACACGGCCCCCGTCGCGGTCAGCGCCGCCGCCAGCACCGGCGCCAGACGCTCGGCCATCGCCGCCTGCGCGGGGGCGTCGGCGATCAGGTCGTTGCGGATTTCCAGCATGGTGTTCGGCAGCCGCATCGGCACGGCGTGCAGGCGGATCGTGTGGGTCACGTCGCCGGCCGCCGAATAGGGTTCGTTCAGGCGGGTGTCCAGGCCGCAGCCCTTCGCCGCCTCGATCACCGCATGGGTCAGGGTCTGGTCGTCGTCATGGATCACCCCGAATTCGACCGCGCGCTTCATGCCGAAATAGACCGGGGTGAAGGAATGCACGGCGATCAGCGCCGGGCGGCGGCCCCGGGCGACCAGCCGCGCGATCTCGGTGCCGAGGGTGGCGTGAAAGGGCAGGCAGATCGCCTCGGTCCGGGCCAGCCGGTCGGCAGGCGTCAGGCCTTTGTTGCCGGGAATTTCGTGGATTTCCGATTTCGCGGGCATGGCGGCGGGGTGGTCGGGTGCGCGGTTCAGGTCATAGGCCAGCCGCGACAGCGGTGCCGAGACCAGCACCGCGCCCCCCGCGACCGGCGCCAGCCGCGCCGCCAGGCCTCGCGCCAGGCCCAACGCGCCGATGTCCCAGGCGGCGTGCGATTCCCGCGCCTCGGCCGACAATCCCAGATCGCCGCCCAGCACCGGCCAGTCCAGCGGCAGCACGTTCGAGGCATGGTCGCAGATCAGCACCAGCCCCGCCGGTTCCGTGCCCGGGCCGGGCTGGCCCGCGGCATCCCACTGCTCCACCAGCCCCTCGAAACGCGGCAGAGGGGCGTCGGCGGCACGCAGAGCGGAGAGGGACATGAGCAGGGACTCCGGGTTCGGTCCCTGAAGCCTCGGCCATCGCGGGCAATTCTGTCAAGTTCTTTTCGGAAAGGAAATTTCTGTTACAAATCGCACAAACGGCGCTAGGCTGTTTTCTGAGCACCAAGCCGGGCCCCCGATGAACGACACGCCAGCGGATACCCCCGAGACGCGCCTGCGCGCCGCCATGCCGGACCTGACCCGGGCCGAACGGCAGCTGGCCGCGCATATGCTGGGCAATTACCCGGTGGCGGTGCTGGGCTCGGTCGCCTCGGTGGCGCGGGGGGCCGGGGTCTCGGGTCCGACGGTGGTGCGGCTGGTGCAGAAGCTGGGCTATTCCGGCTATCCCGAGTTTCAGGCCCAGCTGCGCGAGGAGGTGGGCGAAAAGCTGGCCTCGCCCATCGCCAAGCGCGAGAAATGGGCCGGGGCGGGTGCTTCGGACCACGTGCTGGACGCCTTCGCCGCCAAGGTGGTGGAGAATGTGACCGCCACGCTGGGCCAGATTGACCACGCGGGTTTCGACGCAGTGACGGCGCTGCTGGCGGATCGCGAGCGGCGGATCGCCATGCTGGGCGGGCGGCTGACACATCCGGTAGCGGAATATTTCGCCACCACCCTGCGCGTGACGCGGGGCGAGGTGAGCCTTTGGTCCAACCTGCCCAATTCCTGGCCGCCCGCCCTTCTGGACATGCGGGCGGGCGATGTGCTGGTGGCTTTCGACATCCGGCGCTACGAGGCCTCGGTCCTGCATATCGTCGAGATGGCGCGCGCCCAAGGGGCCGAGGTGGTGCTGATCACCGACCGCTGGGTCTCGCCCGCCGCGGCCCATGCCCAGCATATCCTGCCTTGCCATATCGAGGCGCCTTCTGCCTGGGATTCGATCACCGCGCTGGTCATGCTGGTCGAGGCGCTGCTGGCCGGCGTGCAGAACCGCAGTTGGGACGAGACGGCGGATCGGTTGCGGCGTATGGAAGCCCTCTATGCCCGGGCGCAGCTTTTCCGCCGGGCGCGATAGGGGGCGGGGATGCATCCGATCCTGATCCTGATCAACCTGGCGGCGGCGGTGATGCTGTTGCTCTATGCCGTGCGCATGGTTCGTACCGGCATCGAACGCGCGCATGGCGCGGCACTGCGGGACCGCTTGCAGGGCGCCTCGGGCAACCGGGTGACGGCGGCGCTGGGCGGGATGGTGCTGGCCATGCTGTTGCAAAGCGCGACAGCGGTCGGCGTGCTGGCGGCGGGCTTCGCGGCCTCGGGGATCGTCACGGTGGCGACGGGGTTGGCGGCGCTTCTGGGGGCCGACCTCGGCTCGGCGCTGGTGGTGCGGCTGTTGGCGCTGGATCTGTCCGAGCTGGTGCCGATCCTGATCCTGACCGGCTGCGTGCTGTTCCTGAAGGTCGAGGCGCGGCGCGCCAAGCAATACGGGCGCATCGTGCTGGGCGTGGGCTTCGTGCTGCTGTCCTTGCAGATGATCGGCGCGGCGACGCTGCCGATGCGGGAATCGGCGGCGCTGCCGGTGATCATGGATTACCTCGGCCGCGACGCGTTGATGTCCTTTCTGGTGGCGGCGCTACTGGCGTGGCTGGTGCATTCCTCGGTCGCCACGGTCCTGTTGCTCGCCGCGTTGGCGCAGGGCGGCGGGCTGCCAATGACCGCGGCGCTGCCGATGCTGCTGGGGGCCAATGTCGGCGGCGCGGTAATCGCCGTCTGGCTGACGCGGGGCATGGACCCGGTCTCGCGCCGGATCCCGCTCGGCAACCTGATCCTTCGCGGTGCGGCGGCGGCCATCCTGCTCTGGCTGGGCTGGATGAGCGGCGCGGGCCTGCCCGAGTGGCTGGGACAGGGGGCCTCGGTCCGCATCGTCAACGCGCATGTGGTCTTCAACGCGGTGATCGCCGTCTGCGCCCTGCCGCTGATCCGCCCGGCGCTGTGGCTCGCCGAAAGGCTGGCGCCCGAGCAGCCACAGCCGGTGATCGCCGGGCAGCGGCGCAAGACGGCGCTGGACCGCGCCACGCTGGCCCTGCCGCAACTGGCGCTGGCCTCGGCCAAGCGGGAACTTCTGCTGATGGGGGCGGCACTGGAGGAAATGCTGCGCCCCGCACCGCAGCTTCTGGACGGCGCGCCGCCCGATCTGCTGGCGGCAACCAGCGCGCTGGACGAGGAGATGAACCGCCGCCACGCCGATGTGAAACTGTTCCTTGCCGCGCTGAACGAAGGCGGGCTGACCGCCGACGAGGCGCGGGAATCGCTGCACCTGACGGGCGTTGCCATCAACCTCGAATATGCGGGCGATATTGTCGCCAAATCGCTGCTGCCGGTGGCGCAGAAGAAGACGGCCAGCGGGCGCAGTTTCTCGGCCAAGGGGCGGGACGAGTTGCAGGCGATGCATGCGCGGGTGCTGACCAACCTGCAACTGGCGATGAATGTGCTGATTTCGGGCGATCCCGACGCAGCGCGGCAATTGATGCGCGAGAAAGAGGTCATGCGAGCGCTGGAGCGCGACAGCCATCAGGCGCATTTGGGGCGGCTGAGCGCCGGCAATGCCGAAAGCCTCGCCACCAGCCATTGGCATCTGGAGGCGCTGAGGGCCTACAAGGAGATCAACTCGCTGCTGGTCTCGGTGGCACTGCCCATTCTGGAGGAACGTGGCGAGGTTCTGCGCTCGCGCCTCGCGCCGGGTCAGTAGGGCACGAAGACCGCGACCAGCGCCGCCGCCAGTGCCAGCGCCGCGCCGAAAGGCACACGGCCCAGCCGCCTGAGGCTGCGACCCTTCACCAGCGCCCGCAGTACGGCGACGGCCAGCGCCGACAGTGCCGCCAGCAGCACGACCACCGGCAGGCGCGGGATGCCCAGCGCGAGGCCCAGCGCGGCCGCCAGCAGCACGTCGCCCAGCCCCATCCCCTGCCGCCCCGCGAGGCGCGCATAGACCGCGCGCACCAGCCAGAAGGCCCCGCCCCCCGCCGCCGCCCCGGCCAGCGCGATGGTCAACCGGTCCTCGGGTGGGGGCCAGCCCAGCCCGTCCCCCGCCATCGCCATCGCGAAACCCAGCACGGCGTTCAGGGCCAGCAGCGGGAAGGGCAGCCGGAACCAGCGCAGATCAGCCACGGCGAGCGCCAGCAGGCTCCACATCCAGCCCGCCATCAGGAGACCCCGCCACGGGTCCCAGGCGATCCAGCCCGCGGCGGCGCCCATCAGCGCCCCGCTAATCTCGGCCTGCCAGAGGATCGGCGGGATCCGCGCCTGGCAATGGCGACAGCGGCCTTTCTGCAGCGGATAGGACACCAGCGGCACCAGCTCGGCCGCGCCCAGCCCCGTGCCGCAGGAGCGGCAGCGCGAGCGCCCGGTGACGAAGCCCTCGCCCCGCACCAGCCGCTCGGCCAGGAGCGCCGCGAAAGAGCCCATGGCGGCGCCCAGAAGCCCGAGGAGCAGGGCGGGCGTCATGCTTGTGACGCGCCCGGTTGTGGGGGAGAGGAAGCGGCGCTAGGGTCGGGCAAGGGCATCTTGAACGGGCGTAGTTGAAGCATGGCAGCGGTTAGTAAAGCGGATTTCCCCGGCACGCGCGCGCAGAAAAAGCGCGCCCTCAGACGGGATGCGGGGCTCACGCTGATCGAACTCATGGTGGTGGTGGTGATCTTGGCCCTGCTGGCGGTGGTCATCGTGCCCCGGGTCATCGACCGGCCCGATCAGGCCCGCGCCGCCCGGGCGCAGGCCGATATCGCCGCGATCACCGCCGCGCTGAACCTCTACCGGCTGGATACTGGCAGCCTGCCGACCACCGATCAGGGGCTGGCGGCGCTCGCCACCCGCCCGACCGCCGCACCCGTGCCGCAGAACTGGGCGCAGGGCGGATATCTGGAGCGCGTGCCGGACGATCCCTGGGGGCGGCCCTATCTCTATCTCTCGCCCGGGGTGCATGGGGATTTCGACCTCGTGAGCTATGGGGCCGACGGGCGCAGCGGGGGAAGCGGCGCCGATGCCGACATCACCAGCTGGCAAGGGCGATAGCCGCCTCCCCGCGCGGGGCTTCACGCTGATCGAATTGCTGGTGGTGGTGGCGATCGTCGCCATCCTGTCCCTGGGCGTCGGCCTTTCGGCGGGCGGGCTCTTTGCGCGGCCGGGCGCGGTCTCGGCGGCCGAGCGGCTGGTGCAGGCCGATCGCCAAGCGCGCGACCGGGCGCTTCTGGGCCGCGGCATGATCGGGCTGTTCCCGCGCGAGGACGGCTGGGCGCTGATGCACCGCACCGGAGAGGACTGGCAGTCCGAGGGCGCGGCGCTCACCCTCGGCGCCGCGCGGCTGTCCTGGGAGGTCGCCGGCCGACCCATTCTGCCCGGCCTCAACGGTCCCGGAGACGAGGCGCCGCCCGTGCAGATCGCCCCGGATGGCGGCAGCACACCCTATGCCGTCACCATCCTCAGCGGAAGCGCGCGACAGGTCTGCCGGGCTCCGGCCGGGGGGGCGCTGACATGCGAGTGAGGGGTTTCACCTTGATCGAACTGGCGGTGGCCGTGGCGATTCTGGCCATGGGGTCGGTCGCGGCCTATCGCAGCGTCGATCAGGCACAGCGCGGCGTGGGGGGGCAACTGGACCGGGCGCTGGCGGCCGAGGTGGCGCTGAACCGCGCCGCGGAACTCAGGCTAGGGGGAATGCATGCCGGACGCCGCCTGCCCGATCGCGTGTCCCAGGGTCGCATCGACTGGCGCGTCACGGTCGAGGAGGCGGCAACCGCCTCCGGCATGATCGAGGCGACGATCCTCGTCTCGGCCCCGGGTCGTCCGGGTGCGAGTTTCGTCACCATCGTGCCACGGGAGCGGCGCTGATGCGGCGCGGCTTTACCCTGATCGAGCTTCTGGCGGCGATGGCCATTCTCGCCGTTGTCTCGGTCATGGGGGTGCAGGCGCTGGGCGGCGTGTTTCAGCAGCGGGCGGTCCTGAACCGGGTCGATGATCGCTCGGCCGCGCTGATCCGCACGCTGTCGGCGTTAAGGCAGGATCTGGAGGCAGCGCTGCCCCTGCCGACGACCGGCGGTCTGTCCGAAGCGGTGACCGCGGGAATCCGCGTCGAGCCGGGCCGTCTGGGCTGGATGCGGGGCGGGCTGGCCGATCTGCCGGGCGATCCGGCGACGGGCGCGGGCAGCGTCGAGTGGTCTGTCACCGAGGCACGGCTGAGCCGTCGGGCGATCCGGGTGCTGCCGGGCACCGGCGGTTCGTCGCAGGTGATGCTGGAGGGCGTCACCGCCCTGACCCTGGTTCCCCTGGGCCTGCCCGAGGGCGACGAGGCCGACCCCCGCCTGCTGGCGCCCGGCTATGAGGTGATGCTGGAGACCACGGAATGGGGTCGCCTCCGGCTGGTGGTGGCGCGATGAGGCGCAGCCGGGGCATGGCGTTGATCCAGGCGCTGCTGATCGTCGCGGCCATCGCCGCGGTGGCCGCAGCCCTGCTCTCGCGGGCCGAGACGGCGCGCGCCCGGCTGGAATGGCGTTTCGAGGGGGATCAGGCGGCGCTCTATCTCGGCGCCGGGGTCGAGGAAGTGCGCCGCCTTCTGCCCGAGCGGGGCGAAGTCCATCGCCGCCAGGATTGGGCGCGGCCGCGCGACGCCGTGCCCCTCGACCGGGGCAGCCTGTCCTGGCGGGCCACAGACCTGCAGGGGCGGTTCAACCTGAACCTGCTGCGCGGCGACCCGGACCAGAGCTATCAGGCGGCGTTCCGGCGCCTCGCCGCGGCGCAGGGCCTGTCCGAGGCGGCGCAGACCCGCGTTTTGGCCGACATCGCCGCCGCCACAGAGGACCTGCTGCCCAGCGCGCCGCTTCTGCTGGGCGCGCTGGCCGACGAGCCCGAGGCCTGGGCGGCGCTCGACCCGCTCATCGCCGCCTGGCCGGGCAGCGAGGCGATGAACGTCAACACCCTGCCGCCGCCGGTGCTGGCCGCGCTGATGCCCGATCTGGGGGGCTCGGGCCTGGATCTGCTGGTCCGGCGGCTGGAGAGCGAGCCGGTGCCAAGCCCCGAGGTTCTGGCGGTCTGGCTGCGTCAGCGGCTGGGCGAGCCCGCGGCAACGGCGCTCGAGTCGTTGCGCCTGGGGGTGACATCGCGACGCTTCGCGCTGGAGGTCGAGGCGCGACTTGACAGCCTGGTGCTGCGCCGGTCTGTTGTGGTGGACACGGGCGGGGCCGCAGGGCCCGGCGCCGTGCTGATGTCAGTGCCAAGGCCTTGAGAATGCGTGACTCCGCCTCTGCCCGCCGACGCGCGCCTGCGCCCGCGACCTGGCGGATCGGCGACGGGGCGCCGCCCGCCGGCCCCTTCGTCGCGCTGGTCCCCGGGGCCGAGGCGCCGCTGATCGCGCTGACCCTGCCGGCCGCGCTGAAGGGCGTCGCGCGCGAGGATGTGGCGCGGCGGCAGGCGCTGGACCGGATGGGGCCGGGGCTCGATGTGCGTCCGGCGCGGCTGGAGGGAGTCGAAGATTGGGCCCGCGTCGCCGTCGCCGAACGGACGCAGGTGCTGCGCTGGCGGGGCGCGTTGGGTCCGGCCGTGGCGCGCTGCCGGGGATTGGTGCCCGATTACCTGGCCTTGCCCGCCGCCCCGGGCCTCTGGGTTGTCGAGGCCGACCGCGACGGCGTGGTGGCGCGGCTGGGCCCGGCCGATGGCTTTGCCGCTGAACACGCGCTGGCCCTGCGGATGCTGACCCTCGCGCTGGCCGAGGCGCGGGCGGGAGGCGCACTGCCTCGCGCGGTGCTTCTGACGGGCGAAACGGCCCCGGCCTTTGCCCCGCTGTTCGAGGGGATGAGCCTGGTCTCCCGGGCCGGGGACCTTCCCGCTGCGCTGACCCCCCGGGTCATGGCGCTGGGCGAGGCTGCGGTCGATTTCGCCCGCGATCCCCGCGCCGATGCCGAGGGGGTCGAGGCGCGGATCCGGCGGCTGATCTGGCCCGCGCTGCTGGTGGTGCTGGGCGCGCTGGGCTGGGTTGGGGCGCAAGGACTGGGCATCGCCCGCGACCGGGCCGAGGCCGCGGCGGTGCAGGCGGAAACGCTGGCGGCGGTGCGGCGCGATCTGCTGCCCTCGGGCCCCATTCTGGACCTCGAGGTGCAGGTGATGCGCGAGATCGAGCGCCGCCGCAGCGCCGCGCGGCCCGAGGTCGCCGCCCTGGGGCCGCTGGATCTGTTGCGGCAGGCGGCGCCGGTGCTGGCCGGGACCGAGGTGCAGGCGGTGACGCTGGGCGCGGACGGCCTCTCGGTCGAGGTGCAGGTGCCGGATTTCCAGGCGCTCGACGCTTTGGTCGAGGCGCTGGCCGCCGCGGATCTGACCGTGCGCGCCAGCCGCTCGGCCATCGACCCCGCGGGCGGTGTCGGCGCCACGCTGGCCCTGGAGGCTCTGCCATGATCGCGGCGCTTGCCCGCCAGCTTGTCCGTCGCAGCCCGCGCGAGAGGTTTCTTCTGGCGCTGCTCCTCCTCGGCGCGGTGCCACTGGCCTTCCTGTCCCTGCTGGCGCTGCCGCTGAACGACGCCCGCACCGCCGCCCGCGCCGATCTGGAGGCCGCCCGCGCCACCCAGGCCTGGTACATTGCCCGTCAGGCCGAGATCGCGGCGCTTCCCCAGCCCGGGGTGGCGCCCCCCGAGGATGGGCGCCCCGCCCCGGTGGGCCTGGGCGGGATCGAGGCGCGGCTCATCGCTGCAGGCCTGCGGCCTTCGGTGACGCTCTTGGCCAATGCCCCGAACGGGCGGGTGGCGCTGAGCCTGGACTCGGTGGATTTCGCCGATCTGATGCCCTGGATCGACGGGATCGGCGCGGCGGGCTATGCCGTGGCGGCGCTGCGGTTCGACCGCACCGGACCGGGCAGGGTGGACGCCGAACTGCAACTGGAGCCGCTGCCATGATCCGGGTCCTTGCCGTCTTTTTCGGGCTCTGGCTGGGGCTGTGTCTGGCACTCCTGGTCGGCGGCACGCTGGGGCATCTGCGGATGGTCAGCGAGCGCATCGGCTGGGCGCTGCCGGGCTGGGTCGCGGCGCTCGACGACGACAGCGGTTTCACCAGCGGTCAGGGCAGGCTGGAGAGCGCGTCGCTGGACTGGCGGCTCACGGGCTGGGACGGGTTCGATCTGAGATTGACCGGCCCCGACTGGCAGGCGACGGGCCGGGCCGAGCCCGAGGGGGCGGCGCTGAGGATCGGCGCGCTGCGCGGCACGCTGCCGCTCGACTGGCTGGGCGCGGGGCCGGGGATGCTGGCGCTGGACGGCGGCGATCTGCTCGTCGGGCTGGACGGGGAGATCCGCGAGGGCCGGATCGACGGACAGGCGAGCGGCGCTGTGGTGACCCTGCTGTGGGAGGGCGGCGCCTGGCGGAACGCTAACCGCTGACCAGCGCCTGCATGTCGAAGATCGGCAGAAGGATCGCCAGCACGATGGTCAGCACCATGCCGCCGACGATCACCATGCTGGCCGGTTCGATGATCACCGAGACCCGCTTTCGCTCGGTCCTGAGCCAGCTTTCCGCCAGCACCGCCGCCCGTTCCGTCATCGGCCCCAGCCGGGCCGAAGCCTCGCCCGCCTGCACCAATTGCCGGGCGACCGGATGCAGGAACGGGAGCCGCGCCAGCGCCTGACTGAGGCTTTCACCGCGTTTCAGCGCCTCGCCCGCTTCCTCGGCCGTGGTACGGTAGCGGGCGATGTCCAGGACGCCGGCCGAAAAGCGCAGCGCCTCGGTCAGCGGCAGGCGCGAGTTGATGACCACGGCGAGCGTGCGCAGGTATTGCGCGGCGGCCGCCATCCTGAGGAAGCGCCCGATCAGCGGCAGGCGCAGGAAGAGCTCGTCCCGCCGATCCCTGAGGCTGGGCGTGCGGCTGACGGTGATCCACAGGAAGACCAGCGCCGCGACGCCCGCCAGCAGCAGCGGCCAGTTGCCCTTGATCCAGTCGACGATGCCCATGACGGCCACGGTGAGGGGCGGCATCGGGCGGCCCGAATCCTCGAACATGGCCATGATTTCAGGGGCGACGGTGGTCATCAGGATGGCGCAGACGACCACGGCGACGACGGTGACGAAGGCGGGATAGACCAGCGCCGAGGTGATCGCCGCCCTATCCCCGGCCGATGTCTCCAGATGGTCGGCGAGCGTGGCGAAGACCGCGCCCAGATCGCCCGAGCGTTCCCCCGCGCGGACCGCCGCCGCGTACCAGGGCGGCAGCGCGCCGCCCGCGCGGCTGAGCGCATCGGCCATGGATTCGCCTTCCAGCAGCCCGGCCCGGGCCTCGGCCGCCAGTCGCTCGATCCGGGCCGCCCCGGCCGAGCCCTGCACCGCCTCCAGCGCCGCATCGGCTGTCAGCCCGGCGCCCAGCAGCACCGCCATCTGTCGGGTGAAGACGCTGAGCAGGTCGCGGTCTATCCGCCGTTCGCGCCGCCGCACGCGGGTTGGCGTGCTGGCCTGCGCCTCCAGCGTCGAGGGCATGAGCCCCAGCGCCGCCACCCGCTGCGAGGCGTCGCCCTCGTCCTCGGCCACCACCATGCCGCGCTTTCGTTTGCCGTCGGCCGTATAGGCGGTATAGGCGAAGGTTTTCACGGGGTCTCACCCAGTACGCGGCGCACCTCGGCCAGCGAGGTCTGGCCCTCGGCCACCAGATCCAGCGCCGATTGCATGAGGGAGGGGCGGGGGCCTGCGGCGTCGCGCAGCCGCACCTCGGAGGCGTCGCTGTCGATGGCGGCGCGCAGGCTTTCGTCGATCTCCAGAATGTCGAAGACGCCGACCCGGCCGGAAAAACCCGTCTGGTCACAGGCGTCGCAGCCCCGGGCATGGGCGAGCGTCGCGGGCACCGGCCGGTCATGGGCGCGGAACTGGGCGGCCTCGGCCTCGGTCGGGGCCTCGTGCCGGGCGCATTGCGGGCAGAGGCGGCGGACCAGCCGCTGGGCCAGCACCCCGCGCAGGGTGGCGGCAATCAGATAACCCTCGACCCCCAGCTCGCGCAGCCGCACCACGGCCGACAGGGCGGAATTGGCGTGCAGAGAGGAAAACACCAGATGCCCGGTCAGCGCCGCCTCGCAGGCGACCTGTGCCGTCTCGCCGTCGCGGATCTCGCCCACCAGGATCACATCGGGGTCCTGCCTGAGGATTGAGCGCAGGCCGCGCGCGAAGGTGAGCCCGATCTCGGGGTTCACAGGGGTCTGGCTGATGCCGGGCAGGTCGTATTCGACCGGATCCTCGACCGTGAGGATCGTGCGTTCCCGCCGGTCGGCCAGCCTGAGCAGCGAATAAAGCGTCGTGGTCTTGCCGGACCCGGTGGGGCCGGTCGCCAGGATGATCCCGTTCGGCAGCGCCGCCAGCCGGTTCAGCCGGGCCGCGTTTTCCTCGGACAGGCCCAGCCGGTCCAGTCCCATCAACCCGCCGGATCGGTCGAGAAGCCGCATCACCACCCGCTCGCCATGATGGCCGGGCAGGGTGGAGAGGCGCACGTCGATGGCCCGCCCGCCCAGGCGAAGGGCAATCCGCCCGTCCTGCGGCAGCCGCGTCTCGGCGATGTCGAGCCCGGCCATGACCTTCAGCCGCGAGACGACCCGCTTGGCCGGCACGTCGCGGCGGTCGAAGACGTTCTGCATGGTGCCGTCGATCCGCATCCGGGCCCGCAAGCCGTCCTCGTGCGGTTCCAGATGCAGGTCCGACGCGGCGCCACGCACCGCCTGTCTGAGCAGCTGGTTGACCAGCCGGATCACCGGCGCGTCCTCGGGATCCTCCAGAATGTCGCGGGCGGCGCGCTGGGGGTTGTCCTCGAGGTCGAAGGCGACCTCGCCACCCTCTTCCTGCCCGGTGTCGTAAAGCCGCGACAGGCGGCTCTGGAAGGCGTCCAGTTCCAGCGCCTCGGGATCGACCGGGCGGCCGGCGGCGCGGCGGGCGGCGCGCAGGCCGTTCATCGTGGCCTCGGGCCCGGTCAGCAGCGTTGTTTCATCCAGCGCCACCTGGTTGTCGCGGGCGAAGGCGAAGGGCAGGCGCGCGCCGCTCATCGCCCGCTCATTGGCCTGAGCCGACGTTCAGGCGCGGTGGCAGCGGCGGGAACAGCCGCTCGCGCACCGCCTGATCGACATAGGTTTCGTCGAAGGGCTGGTTCAGGTCCACGCCATCGAAAGGAAATCCGGTGCGGCGAACCTGCGGATAAAGGCTGTCGTTGTTGCGCGGCGCGATCTGGCGGCTGAGCGTTTCACTCTGGCGGGCGATCTCGCGGGTGAGGCGCGTCGCGTCATGCTCGCTGCCGACCACGCGGGGGCGCAGCATCACGAGGAGCACGCGCTGCCCTTCCTGCACCGAGCGGCCACGGAACAGGTTGCCCAGCAGGGGAATGTTGCTGAGCCCCGGGACGCGCTGGTTCTGCGCGGTCGAGCTGTCCTCGATCAGGCCGCCGAGGATGATCACCTCGCCGTCGCCCACCAGCGCATTGGTCGAAAGCCTGCGCCGGGCGGTGATCTCGCCCCCCGCCGCCGCGGTCGAGCCGGTGAGGTTCGACACCTCCTGCGCGATGGCCATGCGGACGGTGCCGTCGTCGGTGATCTGCGGCGTGACGGTCAGCGTCAGGCCCACGTCCTGGCGTTCGATGGTCTGGAACGGATCCTGCGCGGACCCTCCCTGCGTCGAGGAATAGGAGCCGGTCACGAAGGGCACGTTCTGCGCCACAACGATTTCGGCCTCCTGATTGTTGAGCGTCAGCACCGCCGGGGTGCTGAGCAGCCGGGTGGTGCGTTCGCGGGCGATGGCGGTGATCAGCGCCGCGAAATTCCCGTCCGAGGCGCCGATGAAGCCGCCGTTGCCGGGGTTGGGCGTGGTCGTGCCCCCGGCCATCGCCTGCGAAATCAGCGTGATGAGCGAGGAGCGCCCGTCCATGGCAAACGAGGTGCCGCCGCCGATGGCCTCGTTCAGAAGGCCGCCGAACTGTACCGAGAGGTCCGAGAAATTCTCGGCCGAAATCTCGAAAATCACCGCCTCGATCAGCACCTGCGACGGGCGGATGTCCAGCGACTGCACGGCCTGGGCGATGGCATCGACCCGGTCGCGCGGCGCGGTCACCAGGATGGAGTTGGTCTGCGGCTCGGCGACGATGGTGATCGCGGCCTCGCCCTCGCCACCCGTGCCGATCGACTGGCGCAGCACCTCGGCCAGATCCGTCGCCTGGGCATAGCTCAGCCGCACCACGCGCGAGGTCGGGCGCTGCTGCGGCTGGTCGAGCTGGTTGACCACGTTGCGCACCCGGTTGCGAAACTCGGCCGGTCCGGCCACCACGATGGCATTGGCGCCGGTATCAGCGGCGATGGTGCCCGCGCCGCCGGTGGCGGGCAGGGCGGCCTGCAGGACCGCGATCATCTCGCCCGCGCGGGCGTAGTTCAGCGGGATCGTTTCGACCGAACGGGTGCTGGCCTGCCCCAGGCGGGCGACCAGCGCCTCGATCCGGCCGATGTTCTCGCTGCGGTCCGACAGGATCAGAAGCCCGGCCGAGGGCACGGGCGTCAGCACCGCTTCGGGGGCGATCAGCGGTTCCACCACGTCATAGACCTCGGTCAGGTCGCCGCCCGGCACCGGGATCACCCGCGTCTCATAGGCGCCCGGCCGCGGCACCCGCCCCGCGCCCGAAGCGAGGCTGGCGGCGGCGGTCATCGGCACGATGCGGTCGACGCCCTCGCCCTCGACGATGGTGAGGTTGTTGATCTCCAGCACGTTGAGGAAGATCTCATACATGGCGGCGGGCGTTACCGGGACCGGCGCGAAGACCGAGACACTGCCCTGCACATCGGGATCGACCAGGAAATTGCGCCCCGTCTGCTCGCCCACCAGCTGAATGTAGTTGCGCAGATCGACATCGCGCAGATCCAGCCTGAGCTGGGCCGCGGCGGGATGCCCGACGCCGACAGCGAGGTACAGGCACAGAAGGAACAGGGCAATGAGGCGGCTCATGAGGCAATTGTTTCCGAAAAGGGGGCAGCGTCAACGGGCATCGACGCCGGGCGCCGGGCGGGGGACTTGTGGCGGCAGGTCCGATCGGTCATCGGCTCAGGCCGAACATATCGCGTCCGAAACTGCCCGTGGGGCCGGAGGCGGGAAAGCTGGGACGCCGGCTGCCCTGGCCGCCCGGGGGCAGATCCAACCGGTCGGGGGTCCCGAATTGTTCGAAGCTTCCTTCGCGTTCGGGGGCGGCAAAGGCGGCGGGTTCCGAGGGGCCTTCGGCGCGGCTGCGCAGATCGCCGTCATAGGCGTCGCCGTCGACCGACTGGCGGTCTTCCTCGAAGCCGATCACCACATCGGCGCCGAAGACATCGATGACCAGCCCCTCGGCGGTGATCTCCAGCACTTCGTAACCTTCGGGCAGCAGCGAACCCCGGCGGACCACCATCGCGCCCTCGGGCGTTTCCAGAAGGGCGAAGCCTTCGGTGTCGTCGGTGGCGACGGCGAGGCCGCGCAGGACATAGATCGAGGGATCGAAATCGTCGGCCGGGTCATAGGCGGGCGGCGGCGCGGGGGCGGGGGCGGCCTGCGGCGGGGGCGGCGGCGCGGCCGCGGGCGCCCGGCCAAAGAGCGCGGCCCAATCGCGCCCGGCCTCGGGGACAGCGGGCGTCGCCCCGGCCGCGACGGCGCGGGCCGTGATCGGGGGCAGCGGGGGCACGCGCGGGGGCGGGGCAAGGGCGGCGAGCGCGGCCAGTCCCAGGCCCAGACCACAGACCACCGCCGCCGGAAACAGCGCCAGCGCCGAAGACCGCCCCGCCTGCGCGTGCGGGGGCGCTGTCGTCACGCGGGCGGGCGTGGCAAGGGTCATGCGCGATCAGCCTCTGGGTGTTTTTCTGGACATTATCCGCCTCTCCGCCTAGGATGAAAAGAAAAATCAGGGTGAGAGCAGTGATCCAGTTTCGCGGGTTCCGGGGTGGTGTTGCCGCGTTGTGCGTGGCGACGGCGCTCGCGTCGTGCGAGAATGCGGGAACCCTGGCCGGTGGCGGGGCGGAATCCGACTATCTGGTCGCCCGCCAGGCGCTGGAGACCGGCAATTACGACATCGCCATCCGCACCTATGGCCGCCTGATGGGGCGGGTCGACGCCAGCGCCGCCGCGCGGCTGCAGCTGGAATACGCCCATGCGCTGCTGCGCGGGAACCGCTTCGACGAGGCCGTCGCCGCCACCGATCCGCTGATCGCCCGGCATGAGGGCGCCATCCGCCTCTCGGCGCTGGCGGTGCGCGGAACCGCCCGGCACGAAGAGGCCCGGCGCCAGATCGACGGGGGCCGGGGCACTGCGGCCACGCGGACCCTGCTGATGGCGGCGCAGGCCGACCTCACCGCAACCCTGCAGGCACCGGAACCTCTGGATTCCACCGGCTCGATGCGGGCGCGGCTGGACCTGATCGCCGCCGATCTGGCCCGCCTGGGCTGAGTCCCACCCGGGTCCCTGCCGAGTCGCCTTTGGACTCTGCGACGCACGAAGTGCGGGAATTTCGCCAATAGAATCAACCATGGGTGGAATTGGCGGGAAAATCCCCGCGAAAATTCCTAACAAATCGTTAACGGCAATAAATTATACCTGAAATGCCCCATTCCCGCCCCGTTCCGCCAGCAGCGTCTGCCCGACGTATTGCGAGTGAGGAGAACGGAGATGACACGAGCAATGGCTCGACCGGGACGGCGTAACTGGGCCAGGCTGGCCAGTCTGACCCTTCTGGCACTGGGTTGCGGCGGCGGTACGGCCTTGGCCGAAACCGAGTTCCTCGGCGGCGGCTTTCTCGTGGTGAAATACGACAGCTGCGCCGAATACGGCTGGACCGGCACGCATCAGGTGCTGGCGCGGCTGGCCCCGCAGGGGGCGCCCGGCAATCCCGAGGACCAGACCCAGATCGCGCTCCTGCTTTCCACCGGGACCATCGCCTTCCGCTACGACAACGTGCGCAGATACCGCTACACGCAGACCATCGACGAGGCGACCTATGTCTGGAACGGCCCCTGGTCGCCCGAGGAGCCGACGATGAATTTCTATTACCATTACGTCGGCAATATCCCGTCGGCGGATGATACCGCGATCGATAACCTCGTCCTGGTCTTCAACAATTTCAACGAGCACCCGGGGTGCCAGGTTGACGCCTATCTGGCGTTGCGCCGCAATTGAGGGGGCTGCGATGAACCGGTTTCTCAAACGCCTTCGTGCCCTGCGGCCCCTGGTCCTGTCCCTGCCGCTGGCGTTGCTGGCGGCGCTGCCGGCGCGGGCCGAATACATGGGCGGCGGTTATCTGAGCGATGCCTATGGCTGCGAACGCTATGGCTGGCCGCTGGGCACCGAGATGGTGCGGGCCCGGCTCAATGCGCGGCAACTCGGCGGCTGGACCAGCGAGCTGGTCCTGAACTTCGCCGTCGGCGGGTCGAACACCTACCGCTTCCGGGGCGATGTCACCCAGGCGCCGCGCTGGCACCGGGTCGAGGGCGCGGTGGTCTGGGGGCGGCTTTACGATCTGGGCAGCCGCACGCAGATCCGCATCCTCAGCGTCGATCTGGCGCCCTATTCGGGCGGTGCGATCTCGGAACATGCGCCAACCATCCGCCTGCGCGCACGGATCCGCAACTTCAACGGGCTGCAGGGCTGCGCGGTGACCGCGACGCTGATGCTGAACACCTGGGATCAGCCCGGTAGCTGACCCGAGGCGGCCCCCGGCGGGCCGCCCTGCGGCTCAGGCCGCGGCGGCGGGCCGGCGGATCAGCGGCGCGGCTTCAAGGACCAGGGGCGCGAATCCCTCGCTGCCCGCGTCGATCAGGTCGAAGAACTGACGGCGCATCCGGGGTTCCCAGAAATCGTTGATATGCGCGGCAAGGCCCGCCACGCCCTCGTCATGCGGCTTCGAGGCCATGAAGGCGGCGATCTGATTGGCCATGCGGGTGATCTTGTCAGCGGACATGGGTTTGCTCCGTCTCGATGCGGTCGGTATGGGTGAAGGCCTCGAACCGGTCGGGACGGGCCTGGGCAATGAGGGTGAGGCCGAGCTGGTCGGCGAGGTCCACGGCATCGGCGGTGGGCGAGGAAACGGCGATCAGCACCGGCGCCCCCAGCGCCGCCACTTTCTGCACGAGGTCGATGGACACACGCGAGGTCAGGACCACGGCGCCCTTCGTCGGATGGGCGTTCTTGCCCATCCTGCCCGAGACCAGCGCCCCGACCAGCTTGTCCAGCGCGTTGTGCCGCCCGACATCCTCGCGCGCGGCGACCATTCCCGTTCCGTCCCAGAACGCCGCGCAATGGGCCGAGCGCGTCACGTCATGCAGCGCCTGCTGGCCGGGCAGGGCGGCCACGGCGGCCATGACCTGCGGCGGCGTCAGCCGGTAGCTGCCATGAGGCAGCGGCGGCATCTCGCGCAGCGCCTGTTCCAGGCTGTCGATGCCACAGAGCCCGCAGCCTACCGGCCCCGCCATCACCCGGCGGCGTTCCTTGAGCCGGGCTTCGGCCCCCTCGGCGACCCAGAGCTGCACGTCGAGGCCTTTCTCGGTCTCGACCACCTCGACGCTCTCGATCTCGTCGGGCCGCGCCAGCCCTTCGGTCAGCGCGAACCCATAGGCGAAGTCCTCCAGGTGATCGGGCGTCGCCATCATCACCGCCTGCGTCGAGCCGTTGAAGGTCAGCGCGACGGCGACCTCCTCGGGCAGGACGCGTTCGCCCGGCACGATCCCCGCCTTGGGGGAGGTGCCGAACGCCAGCCGCGGACGGGGGCGGGCGCCCAGCATCGCCTTACTCGGCGGCCGGCAGGATGCGGCGGGCCATTTCGGCCTGGGCCGCGTAGTCTTCCTGCCATTGTGAGGGCCCGTTCGAGGGAGAGACCTGCACCGCCGTCACCTTGTATTCCGGGCAGTTGGTGGCCCAGTCCGAGAAATCGGTGGTGACGACATTGGCCTGCGTGTCCGGGTGGTGGAAGGTCGTATAGACCACCCCGGGCGAGACCTTGTCGGTGATCGTCGCGCGCAGCGTGGTTTCCCCTGAACGCGAGGCCAGCCGCACGTAATCCCCCTCGCGGATGCCGCGGTTCTCGGCATCGTAGGGGTGGATCTCCAGCACGTCCTGATCGTGCCAGATGACGTTCGCCGTGCGCCGCGTCTGGGCGCCGACGTTGTACTGGCTGAGGATCCGGCCCGTGGTCAGCAGGAGCGGGAAGCGCGGCCCGGTCTTTTCATCCGTCGCGACATATTCGGTGCGGATGAACTTGCCCTTGCCGCGCACGAAGCCGTTGACATGCATGGTCGGCGTGCCTTCGGGCGCCTTCTCGTTGCAGGGCCATTGCACCGAGTTCTTTTGCTCCAGCATGTCGTAGCTGACCCCGGCGAACGAGGGGGTGAGCAGTGCGATCTCGTCCATGATCTGGCTGGGATGGGCGTAGTTCCAGTTGGCACCCATGGCATTGGCCAGCATCTGGGTGATTTCCCAATCCTCGTAGCCGTTCTTCGGCGCCATCACCTTGCGCACCATGTTGATGCGGCGCTCGGCGTTGGTGAAGGTCCCGTTCTTTTCCAGGAAGGTCGAGCCCGGCAGGAAGACATGCGCGTAATTCGCCGTCTCGTTCAGGAAGAGGTCATGCACGATGACGCAATCCATCGCCGCAAGGCCGGCCGCGACATGCTTGGTGTCGGGGTCCGATTGCAGGATGTCCTCGCCCTGGCAATAGAGGCCCTTGAAGCTGCCCTCGACCGCCGCATCCAGCATGTTGGGGATGCGCAGACCCGGCTCGTTGTCGATCTTGACGCCCCAGGCACCTTCGAACAGGTCGCGCACCTCGTCGTTCTTGACGTGGCGATAGCCCGGCAATTCGTGCGGGAACGAGCCCATGTCGCAGGAACCCTGCACGTTGTTCTGGCCGCGCAGCGGGTTCACGCCAACGCCCGGACGGCCGATGTTGCCGGTCAGCATGGCGAGGTTGGCGATGCCGATCACGGTCGTCGAGCCCTGGCTGTGCTCGGTGACGCCGAGGCCATAATAGATGGCCGCATTGCCACCGGTGGCATAGAGGCGGGCAGCCTCGCGGACCGTTTCGGCCGGAACGCCGGTCAGGGATTCGACCGCTTCGGGCGAATGGTGCGGCTGGCTGACGAATTCGGCGTAGTCCTGGAATTCGTCCCAGTCGCAGCGCTCGCGGATGAAGGCCTCGTTCATCAGGCCCTCGGTCACGATCACATGCGCCAGCGCCGTAACCACGGCCACGTTGGTGCCCGGGCGCAGCGGCAGGTGATGCGTCGCATTGGCGTGCGGGGCCTCGACCGTTTCGGTGCGGCGCGGATCGACCACGATCAGCTTGGCGCCCTGGCGGATGCGTTTCTTCATCCGGCTGGCGAAAACCGGGTGCGCAGCATGCGGGTTGGCGCCGATCACCATGATGACGTCGGAATGCTCGACCGAATCGAAGTTCTGTGTCCCGGCCGAGGTGCCATAGGTCTGGCCCAGGCCGTAGCCGGTCGGCGAATGGCAGACGCGGGCGCAGGTATCGGTGTTGTTGTTCATGAACACCGCGCGGGTCAGCTTCTGCACGAGGTAGGTTTCCTCATTGGTGCAGCGGCTGGAGGTGATCACGCCCACGGACTGGCGCCCGTGTTCGGCGATGATGCCCTTCATGCGGTTGGCGGCGAAGCCCAGCGCCTCGTCCCAGCTGACCTCGCGCCAGGGATCGGTGATCTTGTCGCGGATCATCGGGTTGAGGATGCGCTCCTTGTGCGTGGCATAACCCCAGGCGAAGCGGCCCTTGACGCAGCTATGGCCACGGTTGGCCTTGCCGTCCTTGTGCGGGACCATGCGCACCAGCTCGTCGCCGCGCAGTTCCGCCTTGAACGAGCAGCCGACGCCGCAATAGGCGCAGGTGGTGATGACCGAGCGTTCCGGGGTGCCGATTTCCACGACCGACTTTTCCACCAGCGTGGCGGTGGGGCAGGCCTGAACGCAGGCGCCGCAGGACACGCAGTCCGAGGACAGGAAGGTGTCGCCCGCCATGCCCGCCGAGACGCGGCTGTCGAAGCCCCGGCCCTGGATGGTCAGCGCGAAGGTGCCCTGCACTTCCTCGCAGGCGCGCACACAGCGCGAGCAGACGATGCATTTGGACGGATCATAATCGAAATAGGGGTTCGACGTGTCCTTGGCCATGTATTGCGGGTTGGCATGGCCGTTGTTGCGCGGGCGGAAATGGGTCTCGACGGCGTCATAGCGCACGTCGCGCAGGCCCACGGCGCCGGCCATGTCCTGCAATTCGCAATCGCCATTGGCGGCGCAGGTCAGGCAATCGAGCGGGTGGTCGGAAATATAGAGCTCCATCACCCCCTTGCGCAGCCGCTTCAGCGTCTCGTTCTGAGTGTGGACCTTCAGCCCCTCGGCCACCGGCGTCGTGCACGAAGCCGGCGTGCCGTTGCGGCCGTCGATCTGCACCAGGCACAGGCGGCACGAGCCGAAGGCCTCGACACTATCCGTCGCGCAGAGCTTGGGGATCTGGATCCCGGCCAGCGAGGCGGCGCGCATGATCGACGTCCCCTCGGGCACGGTCACTTCGAAGCCGTCGATGGTCAGCGTGACCTGCTTTTCCGACCGCGAGGCGGGGGTGCCATAGTCACGGTCGTCCCAGGGAATGATGAAATCCTTCATGGCGTGGTCTCCCCTTGGGGCTTGGCTTTTGGCTTGGGGCAGCGGGCGATCAGCTCGCCACGCAGGAGGGTCAGGAGGTCTTTTGGGTCAGGAGGGGTCATGGCGTGCCCTCCTTCTGCGCCTTGGCATGGGCGACGATGGCATTGGCATGGCCGTGGCCCAGCCCGTGCTTGGCCTTGAGCGCGCCGACCACCGCCATATGCGGCTGGTCCTTCAGCCCCTCGCGGGCGATGGTGAGCCAATGGTCGATGGGCTGGCCATAGGTCTTTTCGATCGAGGGGAAATAGGACGCGGGGCCCTTGACCGGATCGCTCATTCCGCGGCCGCCCTGGTGGTGGCGAAATCGTCGGGGAAATGCGTCAGCGCCGACATCACCGGATAGGGGGTGAAGCCACCCAGCGCGCAGAGCGAACCCGATTTCATCGTGTTGCAAAGGTCGGCGACCAGCGGCAGGGCCGAAGGATCGCCCGCCGCCACGCGGTCCAGCGTCTCGACCCCGCGCACCGCGCCGATCCGGCAGGGGGTGCATTTGCCGCAGCTTTCGATGGCGCAGAATTCCATCGCGAAGCGGGCCATCTTCAGCATGTCGGTGCGATCATCGGCGATGGTCAGACCGGCGTGGCCGATGAGGCCGTCCTTGGCCGCGAAATCCTCATAGGTGAAGGGCGTGTCAAAGAGCGAGGTCGGGAACCAGGCGCCCAAGGGCCCGCCCACCTGCACCGCCTTGACCGGCCGGCCCGAGGCGGTGCCGCCGGCAATCTCATTAACGATCTCGCCCAGCGAGAGGCCGAAAGCCGTCTCGAACAGCCCGCCGAATTTCACGTTCCCGGCGATCTGCAGCGCCATGGTGCCATGCGAGCGGCCCATGCCGAAATTCTTGTAGAAGGCGGCGCCGCGCTCCAGGATCACCGGCACCGAGGCCAGCGAGATGACGTTGTTCACCACGGTGGGCTTGCCCATGAAGCCTTGCAGCGCGGGCAGCGGGGGCTTGGCGCGCACCACACCGCGCTTGCCTTCCAGCGAGTTCAGAAGCGAGGTCTCCTCGCCGCAGACATAGGCGCCCGCGCCGACGCGGACCTCCATGTCGAAGGCGTAATCCGAGTCCAGCACGCGGGGGCCGAGGATCCCGGCGGCGCGCGCGACCTGAATGGCCTTCTGCATCTGGGTGATGGCGATCGGGTATTCCGAACGGGTGTAGATATAGCCCTTGGTCGCGCCCACGGCGATCCCGGCGATGGCCATGCCCTCGACCAGGGTCAGGGGATCGCCTTCCATCAGCATGCGGTCGGCGAAGGTGGCGCTGTCGCCTTCGTCGGCGTTGCAGACGATGTACTTCTGGCTGGCCTTGGCGTCGTGGACGGTCTTCCACTTGATGCCGGTCGGGAAGCCGGCACCGCCCCGGCCGCGCAGGCCGGAATCGGTCACTTCCTGCACGATGGCGGCAGGCGCCATGGCCAGCGCGCGCTTCAGGCCCTTCAGCCCATGATGCAATTCGTAATCGTGCAGGCTGAGCGGGTCGATGACGCCGCAGCGGGCAAAGGTCAGGCGGGTCTGGCGCCTCATCCAGTCCAGCTCGTCCGTTAGGCCCAGCGCCTTGGGATGGGCCGCCAGATCGTCAAAGAGCGCGGGCACGTCCTCAAGCGTCATCGGCCCGAAGGCGAGGCGCCCGTCCTCGGTCGCGACCTCGGCCATCGGCTCAAGCCAGACCATCCCGCGCGAGCCGTTGCGGATCAGCGTGATCGAGACGCCGCGCTTCTGCGCTTCGGCGGTGATAGCCTCGGCGATCTCGTCGGCGCCCAGCGCCACGGCGGCCGAATCGAGGGGCAGGTAGATCTTCATCAGCGCGCCCCTTCCAGAATGCGGTCCAGTTTCGCGGCATCGGTCCGACCGACCAGTTTGCCGTTGACCATCGCGGCCGGGCCGCAGGCGCAAAGCCCCAGGCAGAAGATCGGCTCCAGCGTCACGGCGCCGTCGGCCGTGGTCTCGTGCCAGTCGATGCCCAGCTTGCCGCGGGCGTGATCGGCCAGCGCATCGGCGCCCACCGATTGGCAGGCCTCGGCCCGGCAGAGCTTCAGCACGGTGCGACCGGCCGGATTTTCCCGGAAATCGTGGTAGAAGCTCATCACGCCATGAGCTTCGGCGCGGGTGATGTTCAGGTCCTTGGCGATGACCGGTAGGGCCTCTTGCGGAACATGGCCAAAGGCCTCCTGCACCGCGTGCAGGATCGGCAGCAGCGCGCCTTCCATGCCGCGGTGGGCGTTCAGGATCTCGTGCAGGGTCTCAAGACCCGCATCGCCGAATTCTGGTGTGGCTGACATTGGCTTCTCCGGTCGGTTGGTTCCGGGATACCGACGAGTCGATTGCCAATCAAATTGTAAATTCCGTTGTTTGATAGAGTGTATCTATCAAAACCCCTGAGCGATGCTCTCGATGAACGCGTCCAGCAGCAGCGTGCGCCGACCCAGCGGCGGCAGCAACAGCGCCACATCGGCAATGCCCGAGACGCCGCCGGTCAGCGGGATGCAGACCAGATCGCGGCCGGTGGCATAGAAGACCGCGGTGCGCGAAGGCAGGATCGTGGCGCTGTGATGCTCGGTCACATGGCTCACCAGCCCGATGATCGAGTTCGACTCGAGCCGCGGCGTAACCGCGACGCCGGCCCGCTTGAGGTTGCGGTCGATGATCCGGCGGTTCTGCATGTCGGGGGTCAGGAGGCCAAGCTCGAAGCCCGCGACATCGGCCCAGGCCATGCTGGCGGGCAGGTCGGGATGCCTGCGGGTGACCAGCGCGTAGCTTTCCTCGTAAAGCGGCATCGTCGTATAGCCGGGAAGGCGGTCGGCGGGCAGATCGGCGCTGGCGTAGCTGAGGCCTGCGTCGATCTCGAACTCGGTCAGCTTTTCCACGATCAGATGACTGTTGAGCGACAGGATCCGGAGCCGCACACCCGGATGGCTGTCCAGGAATGGCCGCGTCAGGTCATGGACCGAGGCCAGCGCCGTCGGGATCACCCCCAGCCGCAGCGTGCCCGACAGACCCTCGCGCGCCACGGCGACATCGGATTTCAGTGCGCGGGCCTCGGCGACGATGGATTTGGCGCGGGCCAGCACCCGCTCGCCCTCGGGTGTGAGGCCGATGAATCGCGCGCCGCGCTGCACCAGCTGCACACCCAGCTGATCCTCCAGCGACTTGATCGCCGAGGACAAGGTGGGCTGCGTCACATGGCAGGTTTCGGCCGCGCGGCCGAAGTGACGCTCGCGCGCCAAGGCTATCAGCATCTCGAGTTTGTCGATCATCCCGGCATCCTGCGCGAAACCGGCGTCGGCGGAAAGGTGTCGATGTGACCGGTTGGGGCTTCCCGGGCAGCTATGTCGTATTACACTCAACCCCGGAAGGATCGGAGGGGAAGAATGCGGATCGAACCGTTCGGGGTCGAAATCTGGATGAATGAGTGGGAGACGCGCTGCGAGTGGAACCTCGCCGAAACCTGCGTCGAAAGCCTGACCATCCGCGACCTGCTGCGCCTCGCCGGGCGCAACGACGACGATCTTTCGGCGCTGTTGCCGATGCCGATGACCTACGGCGCGATCGAGGGCTCGGCCCGGCTGCGGCGGGCGATTGCCGCGCTCTATCGGCGCCAGCAGCCGGGCAATGTCGTCGTGACCCATGGCACGATCGGCGCCAACATGTTGGTCCACAAGGCGCTGGTCGAGCCGGGCGACCGGGTCGTCGCGGTGGTGCCGACCTATCAGCAGCATTACTCGATCCCGGCCAGCATCGGCGCCGATGTCCATCCCCTGCGGTTGAGGGCCGAGGACGGCTGGCTGCCGGATCTGGACCGGCTCAGGGCGCTGGCGGTGCCGGGGACCAGGCTGATCGCGTTGACCAATCCCAACAATCCCACGGGTGCCCTGATCCCCGAGCCGATGCTGCGCGAGATTGCGGAAATCGCCCGGGCAGTGGGCGCCTGGGTCCTCTGCGACGAGGTGTATCGCGGCACCGATCAGGAGGGGAGCGGGCGCACCGCCTCGATGGCGGATCTGTATGAGAAGGGGATTTCCACCGCCGGCATGTCCAAGGCCTTTTCGCTGGCGGGGCTGAGGCTGGGCTGGATTGCCGGGCCGACGGAGCTGATCGAGGCGGTCTCGATCCACCGCGATTATGACACGATCAGCGTCGGCCGGATCGACGATCATTTCGCCACGATGGCGCTTGAGGCGGCAGAGGCGGTGCTGGAACGCTCGCGCGCCATCACCCGCGGCAATCTGGCGATCCTGTCGGACTGGATCGACAGTCAGCCGCTGCTGAGCTGGGTGCGTCCACGCTCGGGCACCACGGCCTTGGTACGCTACGACGCGCCCGTCACCTCGCGCGAGTTCTGCGTGGATCTGTTGCAGGCGTCCGGGGTGCTGTTCACGCCCGGCTCGGCGCTGGGGGTGGAGGGGCATCTGCGCATCGGCTATGCCAATGCCCCCGCTATTCTGCGCGAAGGGCTCAGGCGGACGGGCGATTTCCTCGCCCGCCTGCCCGCGCCGGGTGTCGTCTACACCGCGTGACCGATCAGGCCAGCGCCTCGCGCCGCGGCACCGACAGGACGGCGGCCAGCCAGGCCAGCACGCCGCAAAGCGCGATGGCGGCGGTCATGCTGGCAGCGGAATTGTCCAGCAGCAGCCCGGTAACGACGATCATGACGCCCCCGGTCAGCATCTGGATCGTGCCGCCCAGGGACGAGGCGAGGCCCGCGATATCGGGATGCGGGTCCATCGCCATGACCATCGCCGTGGGGATCACCAGACCCAGGAAGGCGTTGGCGATCAGCAGCCCCGCCACGACCACGACCAGCGAGGCCATGCCGGCCCAGCCGAGGATCGCCAGCAGCACCGTGGTCGCGCCGAAGCCCGCTACCGCGACGGCAATCACCCGCTGCATGCCGAACCGCGCCGAGAACCGCCCGGCCAGCTGCGAGGCGCCGAAGAAGCCCACGGCATTGACCGCGAAAGCGACCGAGAAGCCGGTGGGCGAGAGGCCGAACTCGCGCGTGTAGACGAAGGCGCCGGTGGCGAGGAAGACGAAGAACGAGGCCATGCCGAAGCCGCCGATCATCGTCAGCCCCATGAAGCGCCGGTCGCCCAGCAGCCGTTTTGCCCCGGCCAGCAGCGCGCGAACCCGGACCGGGCGGCGATCCTCGGGCCGCAGCGTCTCGGGCAGGACCAGCGTGATCAGCAGCAGGCTCACGACCGAAGCCGCGGCAAGGACGCCGAAGATCTCGCGCCAGGTGCCGAAGGCCAGCACCAGCGAGCCGGTGATGGGCGCCAGCATCGGCGAGACCGAGATGACGATCATGATGGCCGCCATCATCCGCGCCGCCTCGGGGCCCGAGGCCATGTCGCGGATCACCGCTCGCGGCACCGCCATCAGCGTGGCCGCGCCCAGCGCCTGCAGGGCACGGGCGGCGATCAGCGTGCCAAGGTCGGGTGCCAGCGCCGCCAGGACCGAGGCGGCAAGGAAGATCCCCACGCCGATCAGCAGCGGCTTGCGGCGGCCGATGGCATCGGCCATCGGGCCCCAGATCATCTGCGCCACCCCGAACGTCAGGAAATAGGCGGTCAGCGTCAGGCCGGCCCCGGCCTCGGTCGTGCCGAGGTCCTGGGCGACCTGCGGCAGCGCCGGCAGGTACATGTCGATGGCGAAAGGCCCGACGGCGGAGAGAAGGCCCAGAACGAGGGCCATGCGGAACAGGGGATCGCGCATCGGGAAACCTATGGAGCGAATTGGAAAAGGTGTCGCGGGCCCCGGACGGGGCGGCGGCAGCCGAAGGGAAATCGTCCTTTGGCGGCCCGGGTCAAGGGGACCGGGCGAAAAAACGCCCTCGTGCCGGTGATGGGGGCGCTTGTGCGACCTCTGCCGCTGGCCGGACAGGCACGCATTTCCCCTTGCACCCCACCGTCCCACCGGGTCACTTGGGGCCGCGCGAAACGGTGGCCGGGAGGAGCCCGCATGCGACCCATGCCGAGAACGGCGGCCCCCGATGCCGCGCCGATCCTGCGGGCCCCGGGCCGCGCGCAGCCATTCCCATTCGATGAGGCAGTATCATGACGACCGACGGTGACATCCTGTGGCAGGCCGGGGCTGAACGGCTTGAGGGGGCGATCGCGACGCGGTTCCTGCGGTTTTTGGCCGCCCGCGGGCTGGTGTTCGACGGTTACCCGGCGCTGCATGCCTGGTCAGTCGACGATCCCGCCGCCTTCTGGCTGGCGCTGCGCGATTTCTTCGGGATCGAGATGGAAGGCACGCTGGATCAGGTCATGACCGACGCGCCGATGCCCCGGACCCGCTGGTTCACCGGCACCCGCCTCAATTATGCCGAGCAGGTGCTGCGCCATGAGGGCACCGGTGATCCCTCGCGGCCGATGCTGCACCATTGCTCGGAAACCCGGCCCGAGATCGCCTCGATGTCCTGGGCCGAGGTCGGCGGGGCTGTCCGCAAGCTGGCCACCAAGCTGCGCGCGCTGGGCGTGAAGAAGGGCGACCGCATCGTCGCCTATATGCCGAACATCCCCGAAACCGTGATCGCCATGCTGGCCTCGACCGCGATCGGCGCCACCTGGGCCACCGCGGCGCCGGAATTCGGCCCGCAGACGGTGATCGACCGTTTCAGCCAGATCGAGCCCACGCTGGTCTTCGCCGTCAACGGCTACCGCTATGGCGGCAAGGATTTCGACCGAACCGGTGATCTGGAGAAGATCCTGCCGAACCTGCCCAGCGCCAAGACGCTGGTGATGCTCGACTACCTGCCGGGCGCGGCCAAGGCCCCGGAATTCCACGGCGAAACGCTGAACTGGGACGACCTCTTCACCGGCCCCGAGGTCCCGCGCGAGGCTTTCAGCTATGAGCGCGTGGCCTCGGATCACCCGCTCTGGACGCTCTTTTCCTCGGGCACCACGGGGCTGCCGAAGCCCATCGTGCAGGGCCATCATGGCATCGTGCTTGAGCATCTGAAGAACGGCGGCTTCGCCATCGACATGGGCGAAGGCGATACGTATTTCTGCTATTCCACCACCGGCTGGATGGTCTGGAACACGCTGATGACCGGGCCTTTGCTGAACGGGAAGGTCACGCTCTATGACGGGCATCCGACCTACCCCGACGCAGGCGCGCTCTGGCGGATCATCGAGGCGACGAAGGTCAGCCATTTCGGCGTCTCGCCCACCTTCATGACCATGGTGCGCCAGCAGGGCATCGTTCCGGGCCGCGATTACGACCTTTCGGCCATGCGCTCCATGCTGCTGACCGGCTCGCCTGCCACGCCCGAAATCCTCGCCTGGGTGCATGAGGCGGTCAAGGAAGACCTCTTCTCGACCACGCAATCGGGCGGGACGGAGCTGTGCTCGGGGATCCTGGTCGGCTCGGTGCTGATGCCGGTCCGGGCGGGCGAGATCCAGGCGCCCGCGCTGGGCTGCGACGCCGCGGCCTTTGACGAGGAGGGCAAGCCCGTCATCGGCGAGGTGGGCGAGCTGGTGATCCGCAAGCCGATGCCCTCGATGCCGCTCTTCTTCTGGGGCGACACGGATTACGCGCGCTATCTCGACAGTTATTTCGACATGTACCCCGGCATCTGGCGCCACGGCGACCGCGTGCGGTTCAACGAGCATGGCGGCAGCGTGGTGCTGGGCCGCTCGGACGCGACGCTCAACCGCTTCGGCGTGCGGATCGGCTCGGCCGAGATCTATCGCACGATGGAGGGGATCGAGGGCGTGGCAGACAGCCTGATCGTCTGTATCGAGGACGGCAAGGGCGGCTATTACATGCCGCTCTTCGTGCAGATGCAGCCGGGCGCGACCTTCGACGAGGCCAAGCGGGCCGAGATCGTCAAGCGCCTGCGCACCGAACGCAGCCCGCGGCATGTCCCCGACGAGATCGTGCCGGTGCCCGAGATCCCGACCACGCTGACCGGCAAGAAGATGGAAGTGCCGATCCGCAAGCTGCTCTTGGGCGCGCCGCTGGAAAAGGTCGCGAGCCGCGATGCGACGAAGAATCCCAAGGCCCTCGACTGGTTCGCGGACTTCGCCCGCCAGCGGGGCTGAGGGAGGGAACGGTGAAAGGCGGGGCGACCCGCCTTTCGTCCATCCGGGGGGCAGAGGGGGGCGGTTCGGCCCCTCCTCCCCGCTTTGCACGCCCTGCAGGCAGTCGCGATTTTTCTGCCCGCTTTTCAGTCGCCTGACCGGCGCGTTGCCGGTTCCCCGGGCCGAAGGCGATATTCCGCTGCGCGGGTTTCTGCCATGCAGCATCCCCCTTGTCTTTTCTTTCGTAAAAGCAAAAGCATCATCGCCCTGAGAGGCCCGATTCTCTCTTGGAGCTGCCATTTGAAGACCCAGTCGCGCCCTGCGCCCCGCGTTCCTGTTTCGTCGTCCTTCACCCGTCGCCGCCTGTTTGCCGCTTTGGCAGGCAGCGTTGCGGCGGCTGCGCTGTTGCCTGCCTCGCGCCTCCGGGCCGAGGAGGCGGCCGAGCAGCCTGCCGAAGCGGTGGCCGAACCCTTCTCCTTCGATCTGCTGACCGAACGGATGCGCCAGGCTGCGGCCAGCGCCGCGCCCGACCCCGAGCAGGTGGAGGGTTTCCTGGCCACGCTCGATTACGACGGCTACCAGCGGATCCAGTTCCGCACCGACCGCACCCGTTGGCAGGACCCGGGGATGCAGCTGCGGCTTCAGGCCTTCCATCTGGGCTGGCTATTCGGTGAGCCCGTGCATGTCTACGAGGTGGTGGAGGGTAACGCCCGCCCGATGACCTTCTCGACCGCGGATTTCGAGTACCGCGGCGGGCTGGCCGATCAGGTGCCGGCCGATGCGCCGATGCCGGGGGTCGCGGGCTTCCGGCTGCTGACGCCGCTGAACCGCGCCGATCTTTTCGACGAACTGGTGGCCTTCCTCGGCGCCAGCTATTTCCGGGCGCTGGGGCGTGACACGCTCTATGGCCTCAGCGCCCGGGGCCTCGCGGTCAACACGGCGCTGTCGGGTGACGAGGAATTCCCGCGTTTCACCGCCTTCTGGCTGGAACGTCCGGCGCCGGACTCGGATGTGGCGACGCTCTACGCCGCGCTGGAAAGCCGGTCGGTGGCGGGGGCCTACCGCTTTGTCATCCATCCGGGCGAGAACACCGAGATGGAGGTGACCGCGCGCCTGTTCCTGCGGCGCGATGTCGAGCAACTGGGCATCGCTCCGCTGACCTCGATGTTCATGTTCGGGGGCGCGGACCCCGATGCGACCGGCGATTTCCGGGTCTCGGTGCATGACAGCGAGTACCTGGTGGTCAACACCCAGTCGGGCGAGACGCTGCTGCGGGCGCTGAACAACCCGCCGCGGCTGGCGTCCTCCTATCTGACGATGACCGCCCCGCAATCCTTCGGCCTGATCCAGCGCAGCCGACGTTTCGACGATTACCTGGATGCCGAGGCGCATTACGAGCGTCGCCCCTCGCTGATGGTCGAACCCCTCGGCGACTGGGGCCAGGGGGTTGTCCGGCTGATCGAGATCCCCTCGACCTTCGAGGGTAACGACAACATCGTCGCCTATTGGGTTCCCTCGGCCCCGACCCGGGCCGGTGACGCGCTGGAAGTCGCCTATCGGTTGAGCTGGGGGTTGGAGCCCCCCGGAAGCGGCGGTAGGGATGTGGCGCGCGTCCTGCGAACCCGGTCGGGTGTTGCGGGCGTGGCGGGTGCCGAGGTGGCGCCGGACCAGCGGAAATTCGTGATCGACTTCGCCGGCGGACTTTTGGGGGAACTGATCGACCCCGAAGAGGTTCATCCTGATGTCAGCGCGGCGAACGGGCAGGTGACCGAGATGGTCCTCAGCCGGGTCGGCGACAGCGAGACTTGGCGTCTGGTGATCGAGGTACAGGCCCCCGAGGGGGCAGTGGTCGAATTGCGGGCGCGGTTGTCCGGCTTTGGCCGGGCGCTGACGGAAACGTGGCTATACCAATGGGTTCGGCAATGAGCGCGCATGAGAATGTAACCGGTCAAGCAGGCATGGACGTGGTCGAGGCACCGTTCTGGGCACCGCCCGAGGCGCCGCTGGACATGCCGCATCAGGTGCTGGAGCGCTCGGCGCAGCCGGTGCCTTTCCTGGACCGGTTGCTGCACGCCCTGACGCCCCGCGCCCGGGCCTGAGACCCTTGCCATGGCAACGCCCCTTCCCCCTGACCGGCGCACTGTCGCCACCCGGACCCTTGCGCTGACGTTATCGCTCGTCGCGGCCCTGGCGGCGACGGTGCTGCTGATCGAGGCGGCTGTTCAGGACGGGCGCGATGTCTGGGATGTCGTGCGGTCGGGCCTGATCTTCATCTCGACCGCCTGGCTGGCCTGGGGCGCGGCGCTGGCCTTCACCGGCCTCGCCCCGGCGCGTCCGGTCGCCGCCGTCGAACCTGCCGCCGGGCCCGTGCCCCGCACCGTGGTTCTGGTGCCGATCTGCAACGAGGATCCGGTCACCACCTTTGCCCGCATCGCCGCGATGGATCAGTCGATCCGGGCGGCGGGGGTCGAGGCCGATATCGCCATCCTGTCGGATACCCGCGATGCGGGCGGCGCGCTGCGCGAGCGGCACGCCTATGTGCGGCTCCTGCAGATCACCGGCGGGACCGGGCGGATCTTCTACCGCCGGCGCAACGACAACCGGGGCCGCAAGGCGGGCAATGTCGAGGATTTCATCCGCCGTTCGGGCGGGGCCTATGACTACGCCGTGATCCTCGACGCCGACAGTCTGATGGAGGGCACGGCGATCCGCACCATGATCGCGCGGATGCAGGCTGATCCGAAGCTGGGCCTCTTGCAGACCCTGCCGCGGATCATCGGCGCGCAATCCCTTTTCGGGCGCGCCGTCCAATTCGCCGCGGCCTTCCACGGACCGGTCTTCACCCGCGGCCTGGCGCGGATGCAGGGGCAAACCGGGCCCTTCTGGGGGCACAACGCCATCGTCCGCATGCGCGCCTTCGCCGAAAGCTGCGCGCTGCCGGAACTGTCGGGCAAGCCGCCCTTCGGCGGGCATATCCTCAGCCACGATTATGTGGAGGCCGCGCTTCTGGCCCGGGCGGGCTGGGCGGTGCGCGTCGATCCCGCCATCGAGGGTTCATTCGAGGAGGGGCCGGAGAACATCCTCTCCTTCGCCCGCCGCGACCGGCGCTGGGCGCAGGGCAATCTGCAGCATATCCGCCTGCTCCTGGCCCCCGGCCTGCCGATGTGGAGCCGCTTCGTCTTTCTGCAAGGCATCTTCGCCTATCTGGTGTCGCTGCTCTGGGGGGCGTTCATGATCGCCTCGATCGTCGCCACCATCAAGGCGCCGCCGCCCGATTACTTCCCCGAGCCGCATCTGCTGTTCCCCGTCTTCCCCTCGGACCGCACCAAGGAAATCACCACGCTGGTCTTCGGCATCGCCGGGCTTCTGGTGCTGCCCAAGGTGGCGATCCTGACCGGCGCGGTGCTGTCGGGGCGGGCACGGGGCTTCGGCGGTGGCCTGAAGGCGGGGCTTTCGGTGCTGGTCGAGATCGCGCTGACCTCGATCATCGCACCCTTGATGCTGATGTATCAAAGCCGCGCGGTGATGCAGGTCTTTGCCGGACGCGACGGCGGCTGGCCCGCGAACCAGCGGGGCGAGGGCTCGCTCACGCTGGGGCAGGGGGTACAGGCGGGGCTCTGGATCTCGGCCGTAGGGGTCGCGGCGCTGGTGCTGGTGGCGCGGGTCGCGCCCGAACTGACCCTCTGGCTCACCCCGGTCTGCCTGCCGATGGTGGCGGCCCCCCTGATCATCGCCCTGACCTCGCGCGCGGTCGGCCGCAGCGTTTTTGTCGTCCCGGATGAGGCCGCGCCCGCGCCGGTCGTGCGCCGCTATCACGCGATCCTCGCCGAATGGGGCGGGGCCGCGCCCGCCGTACCCGAGCCGCCCATCGCGGAGGCTGGCCATGCCCCGGTCTGACACCCCCCGCCTGCCCGGAACCCGCGACCCGAGGCTCGACGCCTTCCGCGGCGCGGCGCTGGTGATGATCTTCATCGACCATGTGCCGGGGAACCCCTACGAGCGCTTCACCCTGCGCAACTGGGGCTTTTCCGACGCGGCCGAGGCGTTCTTCGTCATCTCGGGCGTGGCGGTGGGGCTGGCCTATGCCGGGCGGTTCGGGGCCGAGGCCCGGGCCGAACACGGGCTCTGGCCCGCGGTGCAGCCGGTCTGGCGCCGGGCCTGGACGCTCTATCAGGCGCAGATCCTGCTGACCTTCTGGGCCATTGCGATCTTCGCCGGGGGCTCGCTGATCTTCAACCTGCCCGAGCTGCTGACCACGATCAACCTGCGTCAGGTCTTCGAGAATACCGAGGCCGCGCTGCTGGGTATTCCTCTTCTCACGCATCAGCTGGGCTATGTGAACATCCTGCCCGCCTATGCCGTGCTGATGCTGGCGGCACCCGTCGCGATTCTGATCGGCCTGTGGAGCCCGCGCCTGCTGCTGGGGCTGTCGCTGGCTTTGTGGCTGGCGGCGGGGATCTGGTATCTGAACCTGCCGAATTATCCCAACCCGGGCGGCTGGTTCTTCAACCCCCTGTCCTGGCAGCTCATTTTCATGGTTGGCCTCGCCACGGGGCTTTCCATGCGCAAGGGCGAGCGGCTGGTGCCGCGTCACCCCGCGCTGATCGCGCTGGCGGCAGGGTTTCTGGTCCTCGTGCTGGCCTGGCGCTATCTGCCGGGGCTGGGCGAGGTGCTGAACCACCAGATGGCCCGCGCACAGCGGCTGGGGGCGCCGCCGCTCTTCACCGCGCATGACAAGACCTATGTCTCGCTGCCCCGGCTTCTGCATATCCTGGCGCTGGTCTATCTGCTGGCCAGCCTCGCCTCGGTGCGGGTGCTCTGCGGGCAGGCCTGGGCCGCGCCCCTGCGGCTGATGGGGCGTCACGGGCTGCTGGTCTTCGCCTCGGGCACGGTGCTGTCGCTGTTTTTCCAGGTGCTGATGGCGGGCTATGGCAACCCGGCCTGGATGGCCTGGCTGCTGCCGCCCCTGGGCATCGCGCTGAGTATCGCCATCGCCGCGCTGGCCGAGCGTCAGAAGGCGCAGAAGCGGCGGCCGGCCGCGCCGGCTGCGGCCCCGGTCGCCGCGCCCGCGCCGTTTGTCGCCAAGGCTACGGTTCCGGCCAATGGCCCGGGCTGGTCGCCGCTGCCGCATCCCGCCGAATAAGCGTCGGACGGCCAACCCCTGTCGGCCCCGCTTGCACCCCGATCCGCGCATGCCTAGCGTGGCGCGATGTCGCAGCGCGGAGGAGCATGATGGGCAAACTGACGCGGCGGGGTCTGCTGCTGGGCGGCGGGGCGGTGGCGGGCTATTGGGCCGGTCGCGGCTGGGCCCCGGGACTGGCGCCGCGCAACGGGATCACCCCCTTGGGTGGCGAACTGGTCGGGCCGCAGATCCTGAACGACGCGAGTCTGCTGTCGTCCACGCCCATCCATTCCCACACCCGCCCCGCCGCCCATGGCGAGGCGCTGGTCGAGGCCTTCCGCGCCGAACTGACCGCCGCCCGCGCCGCCGGGCGCCCGGTCAACGTGGGCGCGGCCCGGCATTCCATGGGCGGGCAGGCGATCCCGCGCGAGGGTCACGCCATCACCGTGGATGATGGCTGGATCGAGCCCGACCCCGCCCGCCGCACCTATCGCGTGAACGGCGGGGCGCGCTGGTCGCAGGTCATTGCCGCGCTGGATGCGATCGGCTTTTCCCCGGCCGTCATGCAGTCGAACAACGATTTCGGCGTCGCCGCGACCTTTTCCGTCAATGCCCATGGCTGGCCGGTGCCCTATGGGCCGATGGGGGCGACCGTCCGCTCGCTGAGGATGGTGCTGCCGGACGGGGCGCTGGTCACCGCCTCGCGCACCGAGAATGCCGAGTTGTTCCGCCTGGCGATGGGTGGCTACGGGCTGATTGGGCTGATCGTCGATATGGAACTCGACATGGTGCCGAACCAGCGCCTCGCGCCCGCCTTCGCCATCCTGCCCGCCACGGATTTCCCGGCCGCCTTCCTGCAAGCGGTGAACGATCCGGCGATCCCCATGGCCTATGGCCGCCTCAATGTCGCGCGCGAGACCCTGTTCGAGGAGGCGATGCTGGTCACCTACAGCCCCAGTGCCGACCAATCCGACCTGCCTGCCGCCACCGGCTCGGGCCTGATGTCGCATCTGGCCTCCTACATCTACCGCGCGCAGGTCGGGCGCGAGGGAATGAAGGATCTGCGCTGGTGGGTCGAGAGCGGGCTCTACCCGCGGCTGGCGGGCGAGAGCACCCGCAATTCGCTGATGAACGAGCCGGTGGTGACGCTGGACGACCGCAACCCCCAGCGGGTCGATATCCTGCACGAATATTTCGTCCCGCCCGCGGCCTTCGACGGCTTCCTTCAGGCCTGCCGGGACGTGATCCCCGACGCCTTTGTCGAGTTCCTGAACGTGACCCTGCGCTACGTTGGCGCCGATCCCGACAGCGTGCTGGCCCATTCGCCGACCCCCCGGATTGCCGCCGTCATGTCCTTCACGCAGGAGATGACCGCGCGGGCCGAAGCCGACCATCGCCGCATGACGCAGGCCTTGATTGAACGGATCGTGGCCCTGGGCGGGACATACTATCTGCCCTACCGCCCGCATGCGACGCAGGCGCAATTCCTCGCCGCCTATCCGCGGGCCGGGGAATTCGCCGCGGCCAAGCGGGCGCTGGACCCGGCGCTGACCCTGCGCAACAACCTTTGGGATAGCTATCTGGAGCGCTCATGACCCCCGCCCGCCTTCTTTGCCTCGTCTACGCAGTGATCCTGCTGGGCGCCGCCGCCATCAATTACATCCCCGGGCTGACCGACGATCAGGGGCTGGCCTTCGGCATCTTCGCGCTGGACCCGTTCGACGATGCGCTGCACCTCGTCTCGGCGCTTTGGGCGCTCTTCGCCGGGCTGCGGTCGCAGCGGGCGGCGCAGGTGTTCCTCATCCTCTTTGGCGCGGCCTATCTGGGCGACGGGGTGGCGGGGCTGCTGACCGGCTGGGGTTATCTCGATTTCGGGATCTTCACCAACGACAGCCTCGGCCCCGATTTCGGCTGGCTGAGGATCGCCGCCAATCTGCCGCATATCTGGCTCGGGGCGGTGGCGCTGGTCGCCGGACTGGTCTCGGTCCGCAAATGAAGCTGATCCTGAAGATCGTCGCCTGGCTGGCCGGGGCGCTGGCGCTGGTTGCCGTGGCGCTGGCCGCGCCGGTCCTCTGGGTCGAGACGATGTGCCGGGGCGAGGCCACGCCGGTCGCGCATGCGCCGCTGTCTTCGGAAACGCGGCCCGCGATCCGCACGCTGATGACCTATCCCGAATGGCACATCGTCCATGCCTATGACGATTACGCCGAGGTGATCCGCACCGGCGACCCCCATGAGTACGGCTTCCTGCGCGGGATCGCCGGGTTCTGGTCCTCGGCCTGCACCCTGACCCGCGAAAGCGCCGCGCTGGGCGAGATCGACACCGAGACCAAGACGACAATCTATGTGATCGGCGTCTCCTTCACGCTGGAGATGGTGATGAAGGCTGCCTATGAGGAGACGCTGGGCAGGATCGCCACCTGGATCCGGGGCCCGGAGCATGCGCCCCTTGACCGGCTCTCGGCCGAACAGGCGGCGGGTTACGCGCGTTTCCTGCAACAGGTGCCGTGGTATCGCTACGATTTCCGCGCCGATGCCGCCGCGCTCGACGCGGCGAATACGGGTGTCTTCCGCGACCGCGAGCGGGCTTTTGCGCTGGGCCTCGAACACCGGACCCGGGCTCTCTACGCCGGGGCCATCGCCGGGGCGGTGGCGGCGACCGGGCAGGACGACCTGACGCTGCAAATGGTGGTCGAGGGGCTGACGCCCGAACAACTGTCGGCAACGCCGGACGTCACGGTGCTGCGCCCGGTCGGCGGGGGGTATGAGGTGGAGACGCCGCGCTACCGCGAACTCACCGGCATTCTGGCCGATTGGGCCGGGCAGGGCGCGCGCTTTGTCGATATGGCGGGCAATGACCGGATCCTCTTCACCGCGACCTCGGACCGGCCGCGGGTGGAAGGCGCACTGCTCGACCTGCCGCGGCAGGGCCATGGCGATGCGCGGCATCTGTTTCTGGTGCCGGTGGCGGATCTGGCCGAGAGGCTGCGGGGCCTCGACGCAAGGGGGCTGAGGCTGGAGCATATCCATGATTACTGAGGCGGGGCGATGATCCGGCGCCTGCTGCTGGCGGTGCCCATCCTGTTTCTGGGCTGGATCGCCACGCTGGCGCTGGTCATGCGGCTGGGGGGCGAGGCTCCGGCAGCTTTCGTCCCCTTTCCGCCCGCGGGTCTGCTGGCCGCGCTGCCCAGAGAGGTCGCGGTCACCGGGCGCTCGCCCGTCTCCCTGACCCTGCGGTCCGAGGGGCCGGACCTGACCGCCCGGCTCTATGCCGCCGGGGCCTGGCTGGTGCTGCCCGCGGGGCTGGAGGCCTGCATCCCGGCCTTCCTGCGCCAGCCGGTCCCGCAGGGCTGAGCGCTACCGCCCGCCGGTCCATTGCCCGTAAAGCCAGGGGCAATCCACCAGAGGCGGCGCCCGCACCCCGCGGCGCGCGGCCTCCATCCGCATCTCGCGCATCTTTCCCCGCGGTCCCTCGGGCAGGTAGAGCCGTTCATGGCCCCAGAAGCTCGGCCCGTTATGGGTCTCGAGCGGCTCCCAGGTCGCGGGGTCGATCAGCCGCCCGCCCCAGCCGCTTTCGACAAAGAACCCGGACGGCGTCTTGGCGTAGAAGGACGTCATGTGATCATTGGTGTGCCGCCCCAGCGTGTAGGCGATGCGCTCAGGGTCCAGCCCGGCGATGTCATAGCCTTGCCCCACATCGTCGAGGTTCTGGTATTCGACCATGAAATGATGAAACCCGGCCCCGCCCGAGCCGACCATGGCGAAGCTGTGGTGCCGGGGGTTGAGGTGGAAGAAATAGAGCGGATAGGGCGTCAGCCCGTAATCCGAGACGCGAAAGCCCAGAAGGTCGCGGTAAAAAGGCAGCATCAGGCCGATGTCCTTCACATGCAGGACGGCGTGGCCCATGCCCAGGGGGCCGGTCTTGAAGCCCTCAATCGGGCGGCCCGGGGTGAAGGGTTCGTCGGTCCGGCGGGGCGCGTGGACCAGCTCGACCCGGTTGCCCATCGGGTCGAGGAACCACAGCAGCGCCCCTATCTGCCGCCGGTCGGACAGCGCCGCATCGCCCACATGGACCCGAGTGCCCGCCGCGTCGAGCCGCGCGGCGAATGTGTCGAGGTCGGCCTTTGCTTCGACCTCGAACCCGATGAAGGCGAGCGTGTCACCGGCCTCGTCACTGACCAGAAGGCGTTGCTGGCGGTCGTCCATGCGGAAGGCCAGCGCCTTGCCTCCCCGGTCGATCCGCTGCATGCCCAGCAGGCCGCTGGCGAAGTCGCCCCAATCCTCCAGCCTTTCCGACCGGATGCCCAGATAGGCCAAGGCCGTCAGTGCCATGCGCCGCCCTCCCGCTGCCCGGCGGCAGGATAGAGGGTTTCCGGGACCTGTCCATGCGCCAGAGGTCAGAGGCCCAGATAGGCCTCGCGGATGCGGGGATTCTCGATCAGTTCGGCGGCGGGACCGGAAAGCGCGACATGCCCGGTTTCCAGCACATAGCCCCGGTCGGCGATGCGGAGCGCGCCGAAGGCGTTCTGCTCGACCAGCAGGACCGTCACCCCCAGCGCCTTCATCTGCCGCACCACGTCAAAGATCTGGTCCACCAGGATCGGCGCCAGCCCCATCGAGGGCTCGTCCAGCAACAGGCAGGACGGCCGCCCCATCAGCGCCCGGGCAATCGCCAGCATCTGCTGTTGTCCGCCCGAAAGTCCCCCCGCCGCCTGCGTCCGCTTCTGCTTCAGCACCGGAAACAGGGTGAAGGCGTGATCCATGTCCGTCTGAACGCGGTCATCGGCGTAGAGCCAGGCGCCGAGGCGCAGGTTCTCCTCGACCGTCAGGTTGGTGAAGATCTGTCGCCCCTCAGGACTTTGCGCCAGACCGCGGGCAAGGCGACGATGGGCGGGCAGGGGGCGCAGATCCTCGCCGCGGAAGGTGACGGTCCCGGCAGCGATGGGCTGCACGCCCGAGAGGCAACGCAGCAGCGTGGTCTTGCCCGCCCCGTTCGCGCCCAAGACGCAGACGATCTCGCCCGAGGCGATTTCCAGGTCGATGCCGTGCAGCACCTCGATCCGCCCGTAACGGGCGCGCAGCCCCTCAACCTTCAGCATGCAGCACCTGTTCCTGTCCGTGCTGGCCCAGATAGGCGGCGATCACCTGAGGGTCGCGGGCGACCTGGGTGGGCGCGCCCTCGGCGATCTTGCGGCCGTGGTCGAGGACCACGAGATGGGCGGAAATCTTCATCACCAGCTTCATGTCATGCTCGACCAGCAGGATCGCCACGCCGGCGCGGGCGATCTCGGCGATCAGACGGTCGATTTCCTCGGTCTCGACGGCGTTGCAGCCGGCGGCGGGTTCGTCGAGCAGCAGGATCTTGGGGTCGAGCGCCAGCGCCCGGGCGATCTCCAGCCGTTTCAGCGCGCCGTAGGACATGGTGCGGGCGGCGCGATAGGCGGCCTTCTCCAGCCCGACGCGGGCCAGAAGCGCCAGCGCGCTGTCGGCCGAGGCGCGGGTCTTGCGGCGCGAGGCGGGCAGGCCGAGGAGGTCCGAGAGGACACCCCCTTTCTCGCGCAGGTGATGGCCGACCATGACGTTTTCCAAGAGCGTCATCTCGCCGAAGACCTGCAGGTTCTGGAAGGTCCGCGACAACCCGCGCCGGGCCAGCAGATGCGGCTCCAGGGCGGTGATGTCGGAGCCCTTCAGCCGGACCTTGCCCTGCGAGGGGCGGTAAAGGCCCGAAATCATGTTGAACAGCGTGGTCTTGCCCGCGCCGTTCGGCCCGATGACCGAGACGATCTCGCCCTCGCGCACGGCAAAGGACACGTCATCGACCGCCTTGATCCCGCCAAAGGCGATGCCGAGCCCGTCGATCTCCAGAAGTGCGCTCATTCGCCATCCCTCCCGCGCAGGCGTTTCATCAGGCTGGGCAGCAGACCGTCGGGCAGGAAGATCATCACCAGGATCATGACCAGCCCCAGCACCATATGCTCGTATTGGTGAAAGACGGTCAGCAGTTGCGGCAGCGCGGTCAGGATCGTGGCGCCGAAGATCGCGCCCAGGACCGAGCCGACGCCGCCCAGCACGGCCATGGTCACCATCTGCACCGAATGCATGAAGCCCGCGACATCGGGGGTGATCAGCCGGTTCATCAGCGCCAGCAGCGAGCCCGAGACCGAGGCATAGACTGCCGAGACGACAAAAGCGTGCAGCTTGTGGCGGGCCACGTCGATGCCCATGGTCCGCGCTGCCACTTCGGAGCCATGCAGCGCCCTGAGTGCGCGGCCGGTCGGGCTGTCGAAGAGGTTGAGCGCCAGCCAGGCGCCAAGGATCATCACCAGCCCGGCCAGCCCGTACCAGAGCTCGCCCGCGCCGACGCGCCAGCCGAGGTCCCGCAAGAGCCCCCGGAGCCCGAGGTCCGGCACGGCGATCCCGTCCGGGCCGCCGGTCCATTGCGCCTCGTTCGACAGGACCATGGAGATGAGAATGCCGAGCCCCAGCGTGGCGACGCCGAGGTAATAGCCATGCAGCCTGAGGATCGGCCGCCCGACCAGCCAGGCCAGCGCCGCCGACAAGGCCGCGCCGAGGAGGATGGCGGCGACCGGGGGCAGGCCCAGATGCTCGGGCGCCAGCGCGCAGGCATAGGCGCCGATCCCGGCGAAACCGGCATGGCCCAGGCTGATCTGCCCGGCATAGCCGATCAGGATCACCAGCCCTGTGACAGCGATGGCGTTGATGAAGATCAGCGCCCCGATCCGGTAGTAAAAGCCCGAGGGGAAGAAGAAAGGCGCCGCGACGACCAGCAGTGTCAGGATCAGCAACGACAGGTGTTTGGGTTTCATCCGCATGGCCCTAGACCCGATCCGTCGATTTGCGGCCCAGCAGGCCCTGCGGCATCAGCGCCAGCACCAGAATGATGAGGATGAAGGACACCGCATCCTTGTATTCCGAACTGACATAGCCCGCGGTCATCGCCTCCAGCACGCCCAGCAGCAGGCCCCCGGCCAGCGCGCCCAGCGGGTTGCCCAGACCCCCCAGCATGGCGGCGGCGAAGCCCGAGAGCGCCAGCGCCACGCCGGTGTTGTAGGCGGTCATGGTGATCGGCGTGACCAGCACGCCCGCCACAGCGCCGATGGCTGCCGACAGGCCGAAGGACAGCGCCATGATCGCCTTGGTGTTGATCCCGACCAGCGAGGCGGCGAGCGGATTGTTGGCCGTGGCCAGCACCGCCTTGCCGGTCAGCGTGCGGGTGAAGAAAAGCCAGAGCGCGGCGAAGGTCAGCGCCGCGCCCGCCATGACCCAGAGGCTCTGCGGCAGCAGGGTCGCGCCCGCCAGCCGCAGCGGGGCCTCGCCGGAAAAACCCGGGTAGCGGTGGATCTGCTTGTCAAAGATCAGCCCCGCCGCGCCCTGCAGGAAGATCGCCGCGCCGATGGTGATGATGATCAGCGACACGACTGGCGCGCCGCGGGCGGGGGCGATGGCCAGCCGATTCAGCGCCACGCCCACGGCCGCCGTGCCCAGGATCGCCAGCAGCGCCGCCAGCGGCACCGGCAGGCCCGCGGCGATGGCAAAGGCGGTGCCCATGCCGCCCAGCATGACAAATTCGCCCTGGGCGAAATTCACCACGCCCGAGGCGTTGAAGATGATGGTGAATCCCAGCGCCAGCAGCGCGTAAACCGCGCCGACCGTGAGCCCGGACATCAGGAATTGCAAAAGATCGGCCATGAGAACCCGCGCTGGTTGGGGTGGGGCCGGGCGGCGGCCCGCTTGCAAGAGCGCCGCCCGGTCTGGCGTTACTGGACCTGCGTCCAGCCGCCGGTGCGGATCTCCAGCAGACGGAAGGCCGAAAGGTCGAGGCCCAGGTGATCCTCGGCGGTGAAGCTGTAGATCCCGGTGGTGCCAACGAGGCCCGAGGTCGCCTCGATCGCGTCGCGCAGGTCGGCGGGATCGGGCTCGGCCTCGCCGTTGCGGGTGATGGCGTCGACCAGGATCGCCAGCGCGTCATGGGCATAGCCGCCGAAGGTCGAGACCGGCTCGTTGTAGCGGCCGACATAGGCGTCGCGGTAGGCGATGACCGCGGCGCGCTGGATGTCATCCTCGGCCAGCTGGTCGGCGATCAGCAAGGCGGTGCCCGGAAGGCGCACGCCTTCGGCATTCTCGGCGCCCGAGAGGTCGATATAGGCCTGCCCCGCCACGCCGTGCGATTGATAGAGTGGCAGCTCGATCCCGAGCTGGCGGTAATTGCGGGTGACGATGGCCGGGCCCGCGCCAAAGCCCGGGTTCAGGACCGCCTGCAACCCTTCGGTGTTGCGGATGTTGGTGAGCTGGGGAACCATGTCGGCATCGCCCGGCGCATAGCTTTCATCCGCTGCCACCGTGATGCCGTAGGTTTCGGCGACCGCGAGGCACTGGTTGCGCATCGACGCCCCGAACCCGTCCGTACCCGAGATCATGCCGATCCGGGCGATCCCCTGCGCCTGCATGTCCTCGAAGATCTTCTCGCAGGCCATGCGGTCGGTATGCGGGGTCTTGAAGGTGAAGGGTTGCACCGGGTCGATGATCTCGATCCCGCCGGCCAGCGAGATGAAGGGGATTTCCTCTTCCTCGGCGACCGAGCGGATGGCGAGCGAGGTGCCGGTCGTGGTCCCGCCGATGATCGCCACCACCTCGTCATGCTCGACAAGCCGTGTGGCAAAGGTGCGGGCGTTGTTCGGATCGCCGCCGTCGTCATAGAGCACCAGTTCCAGCGGCTCGCCCAGCACGCCGCCTGCGGCGTTGATCTGCTCGACCAGCAGGCGAAGCGTCTTCGCCTCCGGGTCGCCCAGCGCGCCCGCGGGGCCGGTTTCGGCCACCGTGGCGCCGATGCGGATCTGCGCCATCGCCGCCGGGGCGCCAAGCGCGGCGAGCAGCGCCGCGAGGGCAAGGGTCTTGTGCGTGTTCATCGGGTCCTCCCTGACCGTGTGTTTGGGCGATCTGGCGGTCGTTACGCCAAATAATCGTCAGATCGTTCGGTCAATTTATACGAAGGGTGGCGAGCAATCAATCCGACATTTCGGATGGCGGTTTTTGCCGCGAAGCGACGGATGTTGCAGGAAAAAGAGCGTATTTTTGGCAGAATGAAAGGGATGGCGCGGCGCGGTTTCGGGTGGCGGGCGGCGCGAAATCCTCTTGACACTGGGCGCCCGATTCTCAAAAACAGAACGAACGTTCGGATAATTGATCCGGCGATTCCCGACGAGCGAGAGAGCCCGCCATGACCGAGACAACAGCCCTTCCGCGCCTCGATTCCCTGATCGAACCTGCGCGCGTTCACAGCCGGCTCTATACCGACCGGGCGATCTTCGAGGAGGAGATGCGCCGCATCTGGCACCGGACCTGGGTCTATATCGGCCATGAGAGCGAGGTGCCGAACGCCAACGATTACGTCACCAAGTCGATCGGCCCGACCCCGGTGTTGATGGTGCGCGACCGGCAGGGCGAGATCCGGCTTCTGCTGAACAAATGTCCGCATCGCGGCAATCAGCTTTGCGCCTACAAGCAGGGCAACCGCGCGACCTTCACCTGCCCCTATCATTCCTGGACCTTCGCCAACACCGGCGAGCTGATGGGCTACGCGCTGCCCGACGGGTACGAGGGCGTGTCGAAGACCGGCGTGGGCCTCGGCAAGGTGGCGCGGATCGGGATCTATCGCGGTTTCGTCTTCGGCTCGATGGCGGCGGAGGGGCCGACGCTGATGGAGCATCTGGGGGGCGCCAGGGCGGCGCTTGACCAGCTATGCGACAATTCCCCGACCGGCGAGCTGGAACTCACCGCGGGCTTCCTGCAGCACCGCACCAAGGCCAATTGGAAATTCATGCTGGAGAACGAGACCGACGGCTATCACCCCGGTTTCGTCCATGCCTCGATCTTTCAGGTGACGAAGAGCGGCATCGCCAATCTCTATGGCAAGGACTCGACGGCTCTGACCCGCGACTATGGCAACGGCCACACGGAATTCGACCTGCGGCCGGAATGGCGCCGCCTCGACACGCCGCTGAAATGGTTTGGCACCTCGGAAGAGCGGCTGCCCGACTACACCGCGGCGATGAAGGCGGCCTACGGGGACGAACGGGCGCGGCAGATCATGATCGACGGCTCGCCGCATACGATGATCTTCCCGAACCTGTTCATCGCCGAGATCCAGCTTTTCGTCCTGCAGCCGATGGCGGTGGACGAGACGATCCAGCATGTCACCGCCGTCCAGTTCAAGGGTGCGCCGGATATCAACCGGCGGCTGCGGCAGCAGACCATGGGTTCGGTAGGGCCGGCCGGGCTGCTTTTGGCCGACGATACCGAGATGTACGAGCGCAACCACCGCGGGGCGCTGATCCATGACCCCGAATGGCTGGTCCTGTCGCGCGGCCTGCACCGCGAGCGGCGGGATGAGAACGGGTTCCGCGTCGCCCATTCGACCGACGAAGTGCCCCAGCGCGGGATCTGGCGGCATTACCTGAGCCTGATGCAGGAGTGATTGCGATGGACCCGATCCTTGCCGAGAAACCCGTGGATCTGGCGGCGCTGAGCCCCGCCGATCTGCACCACCGCGTGGCGCAATTCCTCTATCTTGAGGCCCGCTTGCAGGACACCCATGCCTATGACGCCTGGGAACAGCTCTGGGAGGACGATGCGATCTATTGGGTGCCGGCCAATGGCCATGACACCGACCCTGAGCGGCAGATGTCGATCCTTTACGACAACCGCTCGCGCATCAAGGTCAGGGTCGAGCAGCTGAAGACCGGCCGCCGCCACACCCAGACCCCGCGCTCGGAACTGGCGCGGCTCATTTCGAATATCGAGGTGGTCGGGGTCGAGGGGGCCGAGGTCTCGGTCCGCGCCAATGTCCTGATCTACGAGGACAATCTGCGCGGCGAAACCCTCTGGGCGGCGCGCAACGAATACCGGCTCCGGCTGGTCGATGGCGCCTTCCGGCTGGTGCGCAAGAAAATCGGGCTGGTGAACAACGCGCGGCCCGTCTTTACCCTCTCTTTCCTGGTGTGAGCATGACCGACTGGATCTCTGACGGCCCCGTGCTGCTGTCCTTCGAGGCGGGCGTGGCGACACTGACCCTGAACCGGCCCGAGGCCGCCAATGGCATGAACATCGCCCTGATGCAGGCGCTGCATGCGGCGATCCTGCGCTGTCACCGCGAGCCGGGGGTGCGGGTCGTGCATCTGCGGGGCGCCGGGCGGAATTTCTGCGCCGGCGGCGATGTGCGGCAATTCGCGGCGATGGGCGAGGGGCTGGGTGACTTCCTGCGCGAGGTCACGGCCTGGCTGCAGATGGCGATCGGCGCGCTGATCCGGCTGGATGCGGTGGTGGTGACCGAGGTGCAGGGCTTCGCCGCGGGCGGTGGCGGGCTGGGCCTCGTCTGCGCCTCGGATATCGTCATCGCGGGCGAGGGGGCGAAGTTCATGGCGGGCGCCACGCGGGTCGGCATGGCGCCCGATGGCGGCGCTTCGGTCATCCTGCCGCATCTGGTGGGCTTCCGCCGCGCGGCGGAGATCGTGCTCTCGAACCGCGCTGTTCCCGCCGAGGAGGCCGAGCGGATCGGCCTCGTCACCCGGATGGTCCCGGATGCGGATCTGGCGGCCGAAGCCAGGGCCACCGCGGCGCTCTATGCCCAGGGCGCGCCGCTCGCGCAATCGGCGGCCAAGCGGCTCTTGTGGAATGCCCTCGACGTCGAACGCTGCCTGCCCGAGGAGGCGCGGACCGTCGCCGGTCTCTCCTCGACAGCCGACAGCCGCGAGGGGCTGGCCGCGGTCATCGAAAAGCGCGCTCCGCGCTTCACGGGCCGCTGATGCGCCGCGCGCTGGTGACCGGCGGGGCCGCCGGGATCGGGGCCGCGACGGTGCGGCGGCTGGTGGGCGAGGGCAAGGCGGTGACTTTCATCGACCTGGACAGCGTGGCGGGCGAGGCGCTGGCCCAGGAGACCGGCGCGCGGTTCGCGGCGCTGGACGGGATGGATCTTGGCGCCGTTGCTGAATTTCTGGCGGGCGAGGATTTCGACATCCTGGTCAGCAACATCGGCGCCGATCAGCACGCCTTCTTTACCGGCACCGGCCCGGCCGACTGGCAGCGCCTCTTGTCCGTGAACCTGCAGACCGCCTTCGCTTTCTGCCACGGCGTGTTGCCCGGGATGCAGGCCCGGGGCTGGGGGCGGATCGTGCTGGTCTCCTCCGAAGCCGGGCGGCTGGGTTCCAAGGGCGGCGCGGTCTATGCCGCGGCCAAGGCGGGGCTTCTGGGCTTCGGCCGCTCGCTGGCGCGGGAAAACGCGCGTTATGGGATCACGGTGAATGCGGTCCTTCCCGGCCCGGTGCACACACCGATGGTCGAGCGCGCGGTGGCCGAGGTCGGCGCAAAGATCCTCGACGACATGGCCCGCCTGACCCTGCTGCGGCGCCTCGGCCGGCCCGAGGAAATCGCCGCCGCCATCGCCTTCTTCTGTTCCGAGGACGCGGGTTTCATCACCGGCGAGGCGCTGGGCGTCTCGGGCGGGATGGGCTGCGGCGCCTGACCCTTACGGAGTTCCCCATGATCCAGATCCGTTTCGTCGCCCCGGACGGCGCCACGCAGGTCGTCGCGGCCGAGCCCGGCCTCAGCGTCATGGAAGCCGCGCGGCGTGCCGATGTCGCGGGCATCATCGCCGAATGCGGCGGGGCGTGCTCCTGCGCGACCTGCCACGTCCATGTCGCGGCCGACTGGATGGCGCGGGTGGGCGGTCCCGATCCCCTCGAAGAGGACATGCTGGATTTCGCCGAGAATGTCGGCGAGACCTCGCGCCTGTCCTGCCAGATCCCGGTGACCGAGGCGCTGGACGGTCTGGTGCTGTATCTGCCGGGCTGAGGCCGGGGCAGGCGCCCGACCGAGTCGGCAACACCCGCATCGCCCCACCGCCCGGCCCCGGGGCGATCTGCCCCTTCGCGGGGATTATCGCGAAAAATCAGCTTGCTGGCCTCATCTCGGCCCCTCCCGCCCCGCAACAGAAATCCCCCCAGAAAGCCCTTGTTCTCCGGCATCCGGGCCAATATACGGGGCGGTGGAGACGTGGCCGAGTGGTCGAAGGCACACCCCTGCTAAGGGTGCAGACGGGAAACCGTCTCGAGGGTTCGAATCCCTTCGTCTCCGCCACCTTCCCCAGATTGCTGCACGATAGGGCGCGCGCCGGGCGAGGGCTTTGTCCGTTGACTCAGCCCGACGGTGGGATCAGCCCTGCCGAGACGGCCGCCGATCCCCCACAGGCCCGCACCTGTTATCCCTCACCGCGCAAGAGGTCGGTCAGGCGGATCGGGGTGCTTTGGCCGGACAGGAGCGCGCGGTAGATGATGACCGATTCGGTCACCCGCATGACGTAGTTGCGGGTTTCGCTGAAGGGGATCATCTCGACCCAGTCGATCGGGTCCACCCCGGGATCGCGCGGGTCGCCGTAGTCCTGCGCCCAGCGGCGGGGGCGGCCGGGGCCGGCGTTGTAGGCGGCGCTGACCATCGACAGGGTGCCGCCGAAAAGCTCGGACATTTCCTGCAGATAGCCCGCACCCAGCCTCGCGTTATAGGCCGGGTCCGAGATCAGCCACCCTTCTTCGAACGGCAGGCCCAGCCGCCGCGCCGTATGCCGTCCGGTGGCGGGCATGACCTGCATGAGGCCCCGCGCATCGGCATGGCTGGTGACACGCGGGTCGAACTCGCTTTCCCGCCGGGCGATGGCCAGCGCCAGGTCGGCCGGCACCAGCAGGTCGGCCTGCGCCAGCTCGGTCACCGGGAAATAGGCGTTGGGCAGAAGGATCCCGCGGCCGATCGCTTCCTTGGCGATGCGCAGGGCGAAATTCGGCTCCCCCCGGTCGAGCCAGAGTTGCGCCAGCGCGCCGAGTTGCGCCTCGTCCGTCAGGTTCTCGGCCAGTTGCAGGGTGAAACGCCGCGCCTCGTACCATTGCCCGGCATCATGCAAGAGCAGCGCTGCCTGCAGCAATTCCGACGAGGCCAAGGGCGTGTCGTGCCAGTCGGGATAGGCGGGCGGCGCGATCAGCGCGGGGTCGAGGCTCAGGTCCAGCCGCTCTGCCGCCAACTGGCCATAGAACGCCGTCTGGTATTGGGCGCCGAAAGCGAAGGCCTCGCGCGCGGCTTCGGCATTGCCAAGGGCCTCCTGCGCGCGCCCCTCCCAATAGCCGGCCCGCCCCAGCGTGATCGGGCTGACCGAGCGGTTCCGCAGCGTCTGGAAATGCGCCAGTGCCTCGGCGGGCCGGTCGAGAAAGCGCAGCGCGATATAGCCGGCCAGCCATTCGAGGTCGGCCATGCTGGTGCCATGGTCCGTGAGCCCGTGATTGGCGGCGAGCGTGAAGGCGGTCTCATAGGCGCCCGCCTCCATGGCGCGGCGGGCCAGACGGGCACGCTGTGCCGCCCATTTCTCGGGCCGGCCCAGGTTGTCGGGCGAGACGGAGAGCATCAAATCCGCCGCCTCGTCCTGCAGGCCGCGGTTCAGCCGCCAGTAGAACCGGTCATAGGCCAGCCCGGGGTCATCGGCACGGGCGGCCGGCACCGCGTCGATCAGCGCATTGACCCCGTCGGCGCGGGCCTGCAACGCCAGCCGCGCGCGGGCCAGTGCCGCATCGGCTGCGCCGACGCGGGGGATCATCCGCTCGCTGGCGTTGCGCTCGCCCTCCCACAGCATCGCATCCAGCCTCTCGGCCGCCAGGGGCCGCAGCCGGTCACCGAAGCGGGTCAGCAGATCCTCCTCGATCGCCTCGGTCAGGGGATAGCCCAGCCAGAGGGCGCGCAACGTCTCGGTCGGATCGCGGTCGAGCGCCACCTCGGCCCTGAGGCGCGCCAGATACCCCTCGGAGGTGCGGGGCGGATGCAGGCTGAGCCAGCTCAGCACCGCCTCGGGCGGTTCCCCGGCCAGCCGGGCCTCGGCGCGGGTATAGAGCAGGTCCATCCCCGGCCAGTCCTGGTGATGGGTAGCGAAGGCGGCATAGGTCGAGAGATCCCCGGCAATCCCCTCGCGCAGGATCCGCCAGGTGGCGATGCGCACGCCGATCGGGCCCGCCGCCTCGCGCAGGACCTGGAAGCGCTCCACATCGCCCAGCCGCACGGCGCTGACCAGCGCGCCGATGGCGCCGCCCGCGCGCGGCGGCGGGGCGCCTTCCCAGGCCAGGGCGGGCCGGGCAAGGGCGGCTTGAGCCGCGACGAGGGTTGCGGCGGTCATCAGGGTCTTCAGCAGGCGCATGGATGCTCTTGAAAAGGGGCGTCCAAGAGTCTAGTCGCACAAGATGCCTGCGCAACACACAAAGGGGTCAGGAGACTGGCACCGGCGGCAGGCTGCCAAGAGGAGCAAGACATGATCCGGGGTTCGCTTCCCGCACTGGTCACGCCGTTCACCAACGGTGCGGTCGATTACGAGGCGCTCGAATCGTTGGTCGAATGGCAGATCGCCGAAGGGTCGCACGGGCTGGTTCCCGTGGGCACCACCGGCGAAAGCCCGACGCTGACGCATGACGAGCATGAAGAGGTCGTGGCCTTCGTCGTCAAGGTTGCCAAGGGCCGCGTGCCCGTGGTGGCCGGTGCCGGCTCGAACAACACGGCCGAAGCGATCCGTCTGCTCAAACACGCCGAGAAGGTCGGCGCCGATGCGGCGCTGGTCGTGACCCCCTATTACAACAAGCCGACCCAGGCAGGGCTGATCGCGCATTTCACCGCGCTGGCCCGGGCTTCGTCGCTGCCGATCATCATCTACAATATCCCCGGCCGGTCGGTCGTGGACATGATGCCCGACACGATGGGCGAGCTGGCCAAGCTGCCCTCGATCATCGGCGTCAAGGACGCGACCGGCAAGATCGAGCGCGTCTCGATGCAGCGGGCCAGCTGCGGGGCGGATTTCGTCCAGGTTTCGGGCGAGGATGCGACGGCGCTGGGCTTCAACGCCCATGGCGGCGTCGGCTGCATCTCGGTCACGGCGAATGTCGCGCCGAAGCTTTGCGCCGAATTCCAGGAGGCGACGCTGGCCGGCGATTACGCCCGCGCGCTGGAATACCAGGACCGGCTGATGCCGCTGCACACCGCGATCTTCCTGGAGCCGGGGCTGGCTGGGGCGAAATATGGTCTTTCGCGGCTGGGGCGCTGCTCGGCCGAGGTACGGCTGCCGCTTCTGGGCGTGACCGAGAAAACCGCCGAGGCGATCGACGCCGCGATGCGCCACGCGGGCATCCTGAACTGAGATTTCCCGAGACGGAACGGGCAGGGGCGGCCTCGGCCGCCCCTTTCCTTTGCGCCCCTCGCTGGGACCCCGGCGCGGGTGGCGACCCCGGGAGGGTTTTCCCCCCTCCCGGACCCTCCCGGAGGATATTTTCAGAACAAAAATGGGCGCGGTAACGGTGTCTTAACGTTAACGCGGCATCGTGGCGGCAGGGCGATGGCCAAAGCCGCCGCCTTGCGCCGATCCCGGGTTCGGGCCGCTCGAAAGGTGGCAGGGGACGGGCCGGGCGCGCGACGGGGTGAGCGGCGTCGAACGCGCCGCGCCCCAGCGCGCGGGGTTCGCAGAGAGCGCGCGGGGACGCCCGGTCCCGCAGCGCTTGCCGCGCCTGTGACGGGCCGATGCGCCTCGGAGCGGGGGGCGGCGCCCTCTTCGTACCTCGCGCTGGCACGCTCTCAGGGCGCGCGATCATGGTTAACGAAGTCTCGCGCTTCTTTGCGCTGCAAATATCCTCGGGGGTTCCAAGGGGGTGGAAAACCCCCTTGGCCCCGGCCGCCCCCGGGCCCGCCGTTGTTCAGAAGCCGACCCGGCCCGCGCCCCTCCGATCCCGCAACTCTTGCGCCTGATCGGGGTGGCGCCGTCCGTTCGTCCCCTGCCGCGCGCTCGTTGGGGCAAGCGCTAAAGGACTATCCTCCTGCCTGACCCGCTCCGGCCGCCTATCGGTGTGGCCGTCCCCGCCAGCGGGATCTGCGCCGCACCAGTGGCCAGCACCGACCAGCGATACTGCCTGCCGCCGCGCGCATCGGCGGTGCGCCCGAGGAGCCCGAGATTCTCCACCTCCGCGCCGATCCCGCCGGGGCGCGGGCGAATCACGGGGAGTTGACGACAGGCGCAAGGCGGCGGGCAAGGCGCGTCCACACCCGGCCCCGAAAGCTGCGCGGGGAGGCCAATTCGCCCCTTGATTTCCCCCGCCCGGTGCCGTAACCCCCGGCGCAGGATAGGGGTATAGCTCAGCCGGTAGAGCGACGGTCTCCAAAACCGTAGGTCGCGGGTTCGAACCCTGCTGCCCCTGCCACCTCCCTCCCGACATCGCTGTGTTGCAGAAACGTCAACATCGGCGGCTTCGTGCCTTCGGAATGGGCGCGGGCGGCCCCGGTGGGTTGAAAGGCGCGGCCCTCCGGCGTATCTCGGCGCCAACCGCCGCGTCGCTGCCCCGCGCGGCCCTTCGATCCCGCAAAGGTGTGACCATGGCCCGGACCAATCCGTTGACCTTCCTCCAGCAGGTGCGTTCGGAAACCGCCAAGGTCTCGTGGCCGACCCGCCGCGAAGTCGGGGTGAGCACCATCATGGTGCTGGCGCTGACCGGCCTGACGGCGGTGTTCTTCTTCCTCGTCGACCTGCTGATCCGCACCGGCCTCGGCGCGCTTCTGGGGTTGGTGAGCTGAGGCCGCGCGGGACGCGAAATCCGGCCCGGCCCCTTGAATCTTGTGGCCGGGGGCGATAAAGGCACCAGCAATACCCGGCAGGATGGCGCGCACCGATTCGGTGCGCACATTTTTTGTCTGCCGGGCTTCTGCGATCTGGTCGGGCGCAAGCCTCTGACATAAAACGGAAATGCGCATCGGCTGATGGCGGATGCAGACGGGGAAATGGCATGGCCAAGCGGTGGTATTCGGTGAGCGTCCTCTCGAACTTCGAGAAGAAGGTCGCCGAAGCAATTCGCCAGGCTGCCGCCGAGGCGGGGCTTGAGGACGAGGTCGAAGAGGTTCTCGTGCCGACTGAGGAGGTCATCGAGGTCCGGCGCGGCAAGAAGGTGACGTCCGAGCGGCGCTTCATGCCCGGCTATGTGCTGGTGCGCATGGAAATGTCGAACCGGACCTATCATCTGGTCACCTCGATCAACCGGGTCACTGGCTTCCTGGGTCAGCCCGGCAAGCCCAGCCCGATGCGCGACGACGAGGTGAACCTGATTCTGAACCGCGTCGAGGAAGGGCAGGAGGCGCCGCGCAGCCTGATCCGCTTCGAGGTCGGCGAGCAGGTGAAAGTGTCCGACGGGCCCTTCGACGGCTTCTCGGGCATGGTCGAGGAAGTGGACGACGACAATGGCCGCCTGAAGGTCATGGTCTCGATCTTCGGCCGGCCGACGCCGGTCGAACTGGAATTCACCCAGGTCACCAAAGGGACCTGAGTGTTCGCGTGGGAGGCAGGGCCAAGGCCCCGGCCGAACCACTAAGCAGGTCCCCGTGCGGGGCCGTGTGACAGAAGGAGCGGCCAGATGGCCAAGAAGATTATCGGGCAGCTGAAGCTGCAAGTGAAGGCGGGTCAAGCCAACCCGTCCCCGCCCGTGGGCCCGGCTTTGGGTCAGCGCGGCATCAACATCATGCAGTTCTGCAAGGACTTCAACGCGCGGACCGCGGACATGGAGCCCGGCTCCCCGGTTCCGGTCGTGATCACCTATTACCAGGACAAGTCGTTCAGCATGGAGCTGAAGACGCCGCCTGCGTCGTGGTTCCTGAAGAAAGCCGCCGGCCTGAAGCCGGTCGGCAAGCGCAACCGCGCCAAGGGCTCGACGAAGCCCGGCCGCGAGGTCGCCGGCTCCGTGACCGTCAAGCAGGTTCGCGAGATCGCCGAAGCGAAGATGAAGGACCTCAACGCCAACGATATCGAAGGCGCGATGCAGATCATCCTCGGCTCGGCCAAGAGCTGCGGTATCGAGGTGAAGGGGTAAGTCATGGCCAAGATCGGTAAACGGACGGCCAAGGCGCGCGAAGCCTTCGGAACCAAGACCAACGTGTCGGTTGAGGACGCGGTCAGCCTGATCAAGGGCGCTGCCTCGGCGAAGTTCGACGAGACCGTCGAAGTGGCGATCAACCTCGGCGTCGACCCGCGTCACGCCGACCAGATGGTCCGCGGCGTCGTGTCGCTGCCCAACGGCACCGGCAAGACCGTGCGCGTCGCCGTTTTCGCCCGTGGCGCCAAGGCTGAGGAAGCCCAGGCTGCCGGTGCGGATATCGTCGGCGCCGAAGAGCTGATGCAGTCCATCCAGGGCGGCACCATCGACTTCGACCGCTGCATCGCCACGCCGGACATGATGCCGCTGGTCGGCCGTCTGGGCAAGATCCTCGGCCCGCGCAACCTGATGCCGAACCCGAAAGTGGGCACGGTGACCATGGATGTGGCGCAAGCGGTCAAGGACGCCAAAGGCGGTCAGGTCCAGTTCAAGGTCGAGAAGGCGGGGATCATCCACGCCGGCGTCGGCAAGGTGTCGTTCGCGCCCGAGAAGCTGGCCGAGAACGTCCGCGCCATCGTCGATGCGGTGTCGAAGGCGAAGCCCTCGGGCGCCAAGGGTGCCTACCTGAAGAAGGTCTCGCTCAGCTCGACCATGGGCCCGGGCGTGAGCGTCGACCTAGCCTCGGCCACGGCGCAGTGATTGCCCGCAGGATGGGCATACTGCCCATCCTGCGACGAATTCCCCGGGTTTCGGCCCGTGGGATGGCGGGGCGGCGACGCCCTGTCCTGTCCGAGACGGTGGGTGCCTTGCATCAGACCCGAAAGGGTTTAGGTAAGGCTTAATTTCCTGCCTGAGATGGGAACGAGACGCATTTCTACCGGGGGTCCCTTCGGGCATTCCTCGGGCGGTTTTGGCCTCGGTTCCTTTCGGACCCGACGCCCGGCCTCTGGGAGCGATCCCGCCGGTCCGGGCAGACTTGAGCCGGGGGGCAACCCCCAAACTTGGAGCATACCTGTGGATAGAGCCCAAAAAGAAGCGTTGGTCGAGGAACTCGGCCAGATCTTCGAAAGCTCTGGCGTGGTCGTGGTTGCACACTACGCGGGTCTGACGGTTGCCGAGATGCAGGATCTGCGGGCGCGCATGCGTGCCGCCGGCGGTTCCGTGCGCGTTGCCAAGAACAAGCTCGCCAAGATCGCCCTTGAAGGAAAGCCCTGCGCAAGCATCGGCGACCTTCTGACGGGCATGACCGTGCTTTCCTATTCCGAAGACCCCGTCGCTGCGGCGAAGGTGGCGATCGGCTACGCCAAGGACAACAAGAAATTCGAGATCCTTGGCGGCTCGATGGGTGGCACGGCGCTCAATCCGGATGGTGTCAAGGCCGTCTCCGAACTGCCGTCGCGCGAGGAGCTTATCGCTTCGATCGTGGCGTGCATCGGGGCCCCGGCTTCGAACATCGCCGGTGCGATTGGCGCGCCTGCTTCGAACATCGCGGGCATCCTCTCCACCCTGGAGGAGCGGGAAGCCGCTTGAGCAATCCTTGGCCCGCGTGGCGGTATTTCACCCCATGTCGGCAAACCCCTGTTAGAATGGAACTGAAAAATGGCTGATCTGAAAGCTCTCGCCGAGCAAATCGTGAACCTGACCCTGCTGCAGGCTCAGGAACTGAAGCAAATCCTGAAGGACGAGTACGGCATCGAGCCCGCCGCTGGCGGCGCTGTCATGATGGCTGCTGGTCCGGCCGCGGCCGCCGAAGCCGTGGAAGAAAAGACCGAGTTCGACGTGATCCTCGTCGACGCCGGCGCCAACAAGATCAACGTGATCAAGGAAGTGCGCGGCATCACCGGTCTGGGCCTGAAAGAAGCCAAGGACCTGGTTGAAGCCGGTGGCAAGGCCGTGAAAGAGCAGGCCAGCAAAGCCGAAGCCGAAGAGCTGAAGAAGAAGCTCGAAGCGGCTGGCGCCAAGGTCGAGCTGAAGTAATCCGGTGGGGTGCTCCGCACCCTGACGGCGCGATAAGGCTGGGTCCGGCATCGTCCGGGCCCGGCCCGAACTGTTTCTGAGGCAGCTTCCGGCAGCGGGTTTCGCGAAACCCCCTTCCCGAAGCAGCCGAGGCTCGGGAGCGGTCCTTTGGGACGGACCGCAGGAATGGAGCCTCCGCTTCTGATTCGCATGGGGTGCAGCCCGGCCGAGGCCCGACGGCAGGCGCATCCGCGAACGAATGAAAGGTGATACCGAGCATGGCTCAGTCCTACGTTGGCCAGAAGCGCATCCGCCGGATGTTCGGCAAGATCCGTGAAGTCCTGGAGATGCCGAACCTGATCGAGGTGCAGAAGTCGTCCTACGACCTGTTCCTGCGCTCGGGCGATGCCGACAAGCCCCTCGATGGCGAAGGCCTGATGGGCACGTTCCAGTCCGTCTTCCCGATCAAGGACTTCAACGAGACCGCGGTCCTCGAGTTCGTGAAATACGAGCTGGAGAAGCCGAAGTACGACATCGACGAATGCCAGCAGCGCGACATGACCTATTCGGCGCCGCTGAAGGTGACGCTGCGTCTGATCGTGTTCGATGTGGACCCGGATACCGGCGCCCGCTCGGTCAAGGACATCAAGGAACAGGAAGTCTTCATGGGCGACATGCCCCTGATGACGCCGGTCGGCACCTTCATCGTCAACGGCACCGAACGGGTGGTCGTGTCGCAGATGCACCGCAGCCCGGGCGTGTTCTTCGACCATGACAAGGGCAAGACCCACAGCTCGGGCAAGCTGCTGTTCCAGTGCCGCATCATTCCCTATCGCGGTTCCTGGCTCGACTTCGAATTCGACCCCAAGGATCTGGTCTTCGCCCGGATCGACCGTCGCCGCAAACTGCCGGTGACGACGCTGCTCTATGCGCTGGGGCTCGATCAGGACGGCATCATGGATGCCTATTACGACAAGGTCTCGTACCGGCTTGAGAAGAATCGCGGCTGGGTCACCCGCTTCTTCCCCGAGCGCGTGCGCGGCACCCGCCCGACCATGGACCTGGTGGACGCTGCCACCGGCGAGGTGATCCTCAAGGCCGGCGACAAGGCGACCCCGCGTCTGGTCAAGAAATGGATCGACGAGGGCAAGATCACCGAACTGCTGGTGCCCTTCGAGCATATCCTCGGCCGGTTCGCGGCGCAGGACGTGGTCGATGACGAGACCGGCGCCATCTGGATCGAGGCCGGCGACGAGCTGACCTGGGAAACCGACAAGGACGGCGACGTCAAGGGCGGCTCGCTGAAGACGCTGCTGGATCAGGGCATCACCGAGATCTCGGTCCTCGACATCGACAACGTGAACGTCGGCGCCTACATCCGCAACACGATGGCCGCGGACAAGAACATGAACCGCGAGCAGGCGCTGCTGGATATCTACCGGGTCATGCGCCCGGGCGAGCCGCCGACCGTCGATGCCGCCGTCACGCTCTTCGACACGCTGTTCTTCGATTCCGAGCGCTACGATCTCTCGGCCGTGGGCCGGGTGAAGATGAACATGCGCCTCGACCTCGACGCGCCGGACACCCAGCGCACGCTGCGCAAGGAAGACATCATCGCCTGCATCAAGGCGCTGGTGGAACTGCGCGACGGCAAGGGCGAGATCGACGACATCGACCACCTTGGCAACCGCCGGGTGCGCTCGGTCGGCGAACTGATGGAGAACCAGTACCGCCTGGGCCTGCTGCGCATGGAGCGCGCGATCCGCGAGCGCATGTCGTCCGTGGACATCGACACGGTGATGCCGCAGGACCTGATCAACGCCAAGCCCGCCGCGGCCGCGGTGCGCGAATTCTTCGGCTCCTCGCAGCTGTCGCAGTTCATGGACCAGACCAACCCGCTGTCGGAAGTCACGCACAAGCGCCGTCTCTCGGCGCTTGGCCCGGGCGGTCTGACGCGCGAGCGCGCGGGCTTCGAGGTCCGCGACGTTCACCCGACCCACTACGGCCGGATGTGCCCGATCGAGACGCCGGAAGGTCAGAACATCGGTCTGATCAACTCGCTGGCCACCTATGCCCGCGTGAACAAATACGGCTTCATCGAGACCCCCTATCGCAAGGTCATCGACGGCAAGGTCACGGATGAGGTGCAATACCTCTCGGCGACCGAGGAACAGCGCCACGTCATCGCCCAGGCGAACGCGACGTTGACCGAGGACGGCGAATTCGTGAACGACCTGGTGTCCACCCGCAAGGGCGGCGACTTCATGCTGAACCCGCGCGACGTGATCGACATGATCGACGTGTCGCCGAAACAGCTGGTGTCGGTGGCGGCCTCGCTCATTCCGTTCCTGGAAAATGACGACGCCAACCGCGCGCTGATGGGCTCGAACATGATGCGGCAGGCCGTGCCGCTGCTGCAGTCGGATGCGCCGCTGGTCGGCACCGGGATCGAGGGCATCGTCGCCCGCGACTCGGGCGCCGCGATCATGGCCCGCCGGGCCGGGGTCGTGGACCAGGTGGACGCGCAGCGGATCGTTATCCGCGCGACCGAGATGCTGGAAGCCGGCGAGCCGGGCGTGGACATCTATCGTCTGCGCAAGTTCAAGCGTTCGAACCAGTCGTCCTGCATCAACCAGCGTCCGCTGGTAAAGGTGGGCGATGTGGTGGACCGCAACGCGGTCGTGGCGGACGGTCCCTGCACCGACATGGGCGAACTGGCCGTGGGCCGGAACGTCGTCGTCGCCTTCATGCCGTGGAACGGCTACAACTACGAAGACTCGATCCTGATCTCGGAGCGCATCCTGAAGGATGACGTCTATACCTCGATCCATATCGAGGAATACGAGGTCGCGGCGCGCGACACCAAGCTCGGCCCGGAAGAGATCACCCGCGACATTCCCAACGTCGGCGAGGAAGCCCTGCGCAACCTCGACGAAGCGGGCATCGTCTATATCGGCGCCGAAGTGCAGGCGGGCGACATCCTGGTCGGCAAGATCACGCCCAAGGGCGAAAGCCCGATGACGCCCGAGGAGAAACTCCTCCGCGCCATCTTCGGCGAGAAGGCCTCGGACGTGCGCGACACCTCGCTGCGTCTGCCCCCGGGTGCCTATGGCACGGTGGTGGAAGTCCGCGTCTTCAACCGTCACGGTGTGGACAAGGACGAGCGCGCGCTGCAGATCGAACGCGAAGAGATCGAACGCCTGTCGCGCGACCGCGACGACGAGCAGGCGATTCTGGAGCGCAACATCTACGCGCGCCTCAAGCAGCTGATCCTGGGCAAGGTCGCGGTGAAGGGTCCGAAGGGGGTGAAACCCAATTCGGAAATCACCGAGGAACTGCTGGAAACGCTGTCGCGCGGCCAGTGGTGGCAACTCGCGCTGGCCGAAGAGGCCGAGGCGCAGGAAGTCGAGGCGCTCAACGCCCTCTTCGACCAGCAGAAGCGCCAGCTCACGCACCGCTTCGACGACAAGGTCGAGAAGGTGCGCCGCGGCGACGACCTGCCTCCGGGCGTGATGAAGATGGTCAAGGTCTTCCTGGCGGTGAAGCGCAAGCTGCAGCCCGGCGACAAGATGGCCGGTCGTCACGGCAACAAGGGCGTGGTCTCGAAGGTGGTGCCGGAGGAGGATATGCCCTTCCTCGCCGATGGCACGACCGTGGACCTGGTGCTGAACCCGCTGGGCGTGCCCTCGCGGATGAACGTCGGTCAGATCCTGGAGACGCATATGGGCTGGGCCCTGCGCGGCCTGGGGATCCAGATCGACGAGGCGCTGCAGGAATACCGCCGCTCGGGCGACCTGACCCCGGTGCGCGAGGCGCTGGTGCATGGCTACGGCCAGCAGGTCTATGACGACGCTTTCGCCGGCATGGCCGAGGAGGCGCTGGTCGAGGCCGCGGGCTCGGTGACCAAGGGCGTGCCGATCGGCACCCCGGTGTTCAACGGCGCCAAGGAAGCGGATGTGAACGACGCGCTGATGCGGGCGGGCTTCGACAAGTCCGGCCAGTCGGTGGTCTATGACGGGCGTTCGGGCGAGAAATTCGCGCGTCCCGTCACGGTCGGCGTCAAGTACATGCTGAAGCTGCACCACCTGGTCGACGACAAGCTGCACGCGCGCTCCACGGGTCCGTACTCGCTGGTCACGCAGCAGCCGCTGGGCGGCAAGGCCCAGTTCGGCGGTCAGCGTCTGGGGGAGATGGAGGTCTGGGCTCTGGAAGCCTATGGCGCCGCCTATACCCTGCAGGAGATGCTGACGGTGAAGTCGGACGACGTCGCCGGCCGGACCAAGGTCTACGAGAGCATCGTCAAGGGCGAGGACAATTTCGAGGCCGGTGTGCCCGAATCCTTCAACGTTCTGGTGAAGGAAGTCCGCGGCCTCGGCCTGAACATGGAACTCCTGGATTCGGAGGAGGAGGAGTGAGGCAGCTCGCTCCGTAGGATGGGCAATGTTGCCCATCCTACCCTTCCCGTACCCCCTTCAAGGACGTTGAGATGAACCAGGAACTCACCACCAACCCGTTCAACCCGCTGACCCCGGCCAAGCAGTTCGACGAGATCAAGATCTCGCTGGCCTCGCCCGAGCGGATCCTCTCGTGGTCCTACGGCGAGATCAAGAAGCCCGAGACGATCAACTACCGGACCTTCAAGCCCGAGCGCGACGGCCTGTTCTGCGCGCGGATCTTCGGGCCGATCAAGGATTACGAATGCCTCTGCGGCAAGTACAAGCGCATGAAATATCGCGGCGTCGTCTGCGAGAAATGCGGCGTGGAAGTCACGCTGCAGAAGGTGCGCCGCGAACGCATGGGCCATATCGAGCTGGCCTCGCCCGTCGCCCATATCTGGTTCCTGAAGTCGCTGCCCTCGCGCATCGGCCTCATGCTGGACGTGACGCTGCGTGACCTCGAGCGGATCCTCTATTTCGAAAACTACGTCGTCATCGAGCCGGGCCTGACCGAGCTTTCCTACGGCCAGCTGCTGACCGAGGAAGAATACCTCGATGCGCAGGACAATTTCGGCTCGGACAGCTTCACCGCCGGCATCGGTGCCGAGGCGATCCGCGAGATGCTGTCGAACATCGACCTGCAGGCCGAGGCCGACAAGCTGCGCGAGGAGCTGAAGGAAGCCACCGGCGAGCTGAAGCCGAAGAAGATCATCAAGCGGCTGAAGGTCGTGGAGAGCTTCCTCGAGTCGGGCAACCGGCCCGAGTGGATGATCCTGACCGTCCTGCCGGTGATCCCGCCGGAACTGCGTCCGCTGGTGCCGCTGGACGGGGGCCGCTTCGCGACCTCGGACCTGAACGACCTCTACCGCCGGGTCATCAACCGCAACAACCGCCTGAAGCGCCTGATCGAGCTTCGTGCGCCCGATATCATCGTGCGCAACGAAAAGCGGATGCTGCAGGAATCGGTCGATGCCCTCTTCGACAACGGCCGCCGCGGTCGGGTCATCACCGGCAACAACAAGCGCCCGCTCAAGTCGCTGTCCGATATGCTGAAAGGCAAGCAGGGCCGCTTCCGCCAGAACCTTCTGGGCAAGCGCGTCGACTTCTCGGGCCGGTCGGTCATCGTGACCGGGCCGGAACTGAAGCTGCACCAGTGCGGTCTGCCGAAGAAGATGGCGCTCGAACTCTTCAAGCCCTTCATCTACTCGCGCCTTGAAGCCAAGGGTCTGTCGAGCACGGTGAAACAGGCCAAGAAGCTGGTCGAGAAAGAGCGCCCCGAAGTCTGGGACATCCTGGACGAGGTGATCCGCGAACATCCGGTTCTGCTGAACCGCGCGCCGACGCTGCACCGTCTGGGCATCCAGGCCTTCGAGCCGATGCTGATCGAGGGCAAGGCGATCCAGCTGCACCCGCTGGTCTGCTCGGCCTTCAACGCCGACTTCGACGGCGACCAGATGGCCGTGCACGTCCCCCTCTCGCTGGAAGCCCAGCTTGAGGCCCGCGTGCTGATGATGTCCACGAACAACGTCCTCTCGCCCGCCAACGGCGCGCCGATCATCGTGCCGTCGCAGGACATGGTGCTGGGTCTCTACTACACCACCATGGCGCGGGACGGGATGAAGGGCGAGGGCATGGTCTTCGCCGATATCGAGGAAGTCGAGCACGCGCTCGCCTCGGGCGAGGTGCATCTGCACGCCAAGGTGCAGGGGCGCATCCTGCAAATCGACGAGAACGGCAACGAGGTCGTCAAGCGCTACGACACCACCCCCGGCCGCCTGCGCCTGGGCTCGCTGCTGCCGCTCAACGCCAAGGCGCCCTTCGAGCTGGTCAACCGCCTGCTGCGGAAGAAGGACGTGCAGAACGTCATCGATACCGTCTACCGCTATTGCGGTCAGAAGGAATCGGTCATCTTCTGCGACCAGATCATGGGTCTGGGCTTCCGCGAGGCCTTCAAGGCCGGCATCTCGTTCGGCAAGGACGACATGCTGATCCCCGAGGCCAAGTGGGAACTGGTCAACCAGACCCGCGATCAGGTGAAGGAATTCGAGCAGCAGTACCTCGACGGCCTGATCACCCAGGGCGAGAAGTACAACAAGGTCGTCGACGCCTGGTCGAAGGCGTCGGACGCCGTTGCCGCGGCGATGATGGCGGAAATCTCGGCTGTGCGTCGGGACGATGCCGGCCGCGAGCTGGAGCCGAACTCGGTCTACATGATGTCCCACTCCGGGGCCCGGGGTTCGCCCGCCCAGATGAAGCAGCTGGGCGGCATGCGCGGCCTGATGGCCAAGCCCTCGGGCGAGATCATCGAGACGCCGATCATCTCGAACTTCAAGGAAGGTCTGACCGTTCTTGAATACTTCAACTCGACCCACGGCGCCCGCAAGGGTCTGGCCGATACCGCGCTGAAGACGGCGAACTCGGGCTACCTGACCCGCCGTCTGGTGGACGTGGCGCAGGATTGCATCGTGCGCTCGGACGATTGCGGCACCGAACGCTTCATCACCGCCTCGGCGGCGATCAACGACGGTGAAATCGTCGCCTCGCTGGCCGAGCGCGTGCTGGGCCGTGTCGCGGCCGAGGACGTGGTGCATCCGGCGACGGGCGAGGTCCTGGTGGTCAAGAACCACCTGATCGACGAACGCGACGCCGACATGATCGAAACCGCGGGCCTTGCCACGGTCAAGATCCGCTCGCCGCTGACCTGCGACGCCGAAGAGGGTGTCTGCTCGAAGTGCTACGGGCGCGACCTCGCGCGCGGTACGCTGGTCAACAAGGGCGAGGCGGTGGGCATCATCGCCGCGCAGTCGATCGGTGAGCCGGGCACGCAGCTGACGATGCGGACCTTCCACATCGGCGGCATCGCGCAGGGCGGTTCGCAGTCGTTCCAGGAATCGGGCTCGGCCGGCAAGGTCGAGTTCCGCAACACCAACGTGCTCGAAAATGCCTCGGCCGAACTGGTGGTCCTGGGCCGCAACATGCAGATCGCCATCATCGACGAGAACGGCATCGAACGGGCGGCCCACAAGCTGACCTATGGTGCCAAGCTCTTCGTGCGCGACGGCCAGGAAGTGAAGCGCGGCGACAAGCTCTACGAATGGGATCCCTACACCCTTCCGATCATCGCGGAACGGGCCGGTACGGCGAAGTTCGTGGACCTGATCGCCGGTCTGTCGGTGCGCGAGGACACGGACGATGCGACGGGCATGTCGCAGAAGATCGTGACCGACTGGCGCTCGGTTCCCCGTGGTGGCGATCTCAAGCCCGAGATCATCATCATGAACAAGGAAACCGGCGAGCCGATGCGCAACGACGCGGGCAACCCGATCACCTACCCGATGTCGGTCGATGCCATTCTGTCGATCGAGGACGGGCAGGAGGTCCGCCAGGGTGACGTCGTTGCCCGGATCCCGCGCGAAGGCGCCAAGACCAAGGACATCACCGGGGGTCTGCCCCGCGTGGCGGAATTGTTCGAGGCCCGCCGCCCGAAGGATCACGCGATCATCTGCGAGATCGACGGTTATGTGCGCTTCGCCAAGGACTACAAGAACAAGCGCCGCATCACCATCGAACCCGTGGACGAGAATGTCGACGCGGTGGAATATCTGGTGCCGAAGGGCAAGCACATCCCTGTGCAGGAGGGCGATTTCGTCCAGCGCGGCGATTACATCATGGATGGCAACCCCGCGCCGCATGACATCCTGCGGATCCTGGGGATCGAGGCGCTGGCGAACTACCTGATCGACGAGGTGCAGGACGTCTACCGCCTGCAGGGCGTGAAGATCAACGACAAGCACATCGAGGTCATCGTCCGTCAGATGCTGCAGAAGCTGGAGATCCTCGACAGCGGGGATACGACGCTGCTGAAGGGCGAGACGGTCGACAAGTTCGAGTTCGACGAGGCGAACGACAAGGTTACCGCCATGGGCCTGCGCCCGGCGCGGGGCGAGCCGATCCTCCTGGGGATCACCAAGGCCTCGCTGCAGACCCGGTCCTTCATCTCGGCTGCCTCGTTCCAGGAGACCACGCGCGTGCTGACCGAAGCCTCGGTCATCGGCAAGCGCGACAAGCTGGTCGGTCTGAAAGAGAACGTCATCGTCGGCCGGCTGATCCCGGCGGGTACCGGTGGCGTGGCCACGGCGACCCGCAAGATCGCCACGGATCGCGACGATGCGGTGATCGAACAGCGCCGCGCCGAGGCCGAAGCGGTTCTGGTGGCGCCCGATATGGAGCCGGTGTTCCGCGAGATGCCCGCGGACGACGACGACCGCTGAGGCCCTCGGGCTGAGAGACGAGACCCCCCGCAGCGCAGGTTGCGGGGGGTTTTTCGTTGACGGCCGGGAGAGGGGTTTCGCCCTCGACCGCGACGCCTCCGGCGCCGAGCCCTCGGGCGACCAGCGGCGCCGCGTTCCGCGGCGCCGGAAGCCGGGGGGCATTCTTCCCCCCGGACCCCCCTGAGGATAGGTGAGGAACGAAGAGGAGGGGGCGGCGCGCCTGCCTGCGGCCTCTTCCCCCTTCACCTGTTAAATGATACCGCCGCAGCAGGAGCGGGGGACGAGGGGTTTTCATGCTGTCCGACAATGCGCGGGGCGCGCTGCTGATGATGGCGGGGATGGCGTCGTTCACCCTGTCGGATGCGATCATGAAGCTCCTCGCCAGCGAATTGCCGCTGTTTCAGACCCTTCTGTGGCGCGGACTGGCGGTCAGCCTGGTGTTGGGGCTGCTGGTCTGGCGCCGGGGCGTCTTTCGCATCGCCATCGCCCGGGGCGACCGCTGGCTGGTGGCGCTGCGGACGCTGGCGGATACGGCGGCAACCTGGTTCTTCCTGCAGGCGCTTTACCACACGCCGATTGCCAACCTTACCGCCATCATGCAGGCGCTGCCCCTGACCGTGACGCTGGGGGGCGCGCTGTTCCTGGGCGAGCGGGTTGGCTGGCAGCGTATGACGGCGATCGGCGTGGGCTTTCTGGGCGTCCTGCTGATCGCCCGGCCCGAGGCCGGAGGCTTTGACATCTACGCCGTCTACGCGCTGATCTGCATCGGCCTGGTCACCGCGCGCGACCTGCTGACCCGGCGCATGTCGCGCTCGGTGCCCTCGCTGATGGTGGCGCTGGCCAACGCCGCGGCGGTCATGGTCTTCGGTCTTGCCGGCAGCGTGACCGAGGTTTTCGTGACGCCCGCGCCCTATGCGGCGATGCTGCTGGCGGGAACCTCGCTTTTCATCGTCGGCGGCTATGTTCTGACGGTCAGCGCGGTCAGGACCGGCGAACTGGGCTTCGTCACGCCCTTCCGCTACACCGGGCTGATCTGGGCACTGGTGCTGGGCTTCGTCCTGTTCGCCGAATGGCCCGACACGCTGACCCAGCTGGGCGCGGCGCTGGTGGTGGGGACCGGGCTTTTCACGTTCTACCGCGAGCGGGTCACCGTCCGGCGCGGGCGCGCACCCATTCCGCGTTGACGCCGAAGGCGCGCTGGAACCGGTCTTCCTGCTCGCGGGTCAAAAGCGTCATCGCCTGCCCGATCCGGTCGCCGGAATCGTTGAAGCCGTTCACGCCGCGGATGAACATGTCGTTGTCCACCCGGGTGATGGTGGGCATGTGCTGCCAGACCTCGTGATGGGCGAAGTTCATCACCGTCAGGTCGACATCGGGGCGGAAGACGATGGCCAGCGCCGCGGTCGGATAATTGGCCTTGGCGGGTTCGGCCAAGATCCCCTCGGGCGTGCCGGTCGCGTTCCAGCCACGGGTAAAGGCCAGCGCGACATGGCGCGAGCCCTCGAACAGCGGGAAATGCTGGAACAGCATGTTGCGGACCTTGTGCACGAAGCCCACGCCCATCGCGTCGTCGTCGTCGAGGCGGAACTGGATCGAATACTTGCCTTTGTCGCGCACCGAATTGATGGCGCGGGCCATGACCTCGCGGTGGCGGCCGGGGGGATGGGCCTGGATGACGATCTGGGGGATATCGGCGGTCAGCGCGCGGAGCTGTTCCTCGCGCTCGGCCGGGAAATCCGTCCCGATCACGATGAGGAAGGTGAAATCGTCATTGGTCTGGGTGCGGATCGAGGGCAGGGTGAACATCTCGAACAGGCGGAACCGCTCGTCCAGACGCTCGGGCGCATAGAGGAAGCGGGCGCGTTCCTCGGGGCTGTCGTGTTCGGTCTTGAAGCCGCCGATGGCGGGATAGGAAAAGCGGCAAAGGCCGATCACCTGGGCATTCTGTGCCACCCGGCGCCGGGAAAAATAGCCTGGTAGACGCATGCCGCTGCCCCTTCATTTTTGCCCCAGCCTAGCAGCGCGGCGCGGCACGGGCAACGCGGCGCGGGGCAGGGGGGCGGGGCCCGGCGAGCCATGTTGACAAGCCCCGCGACTCCCCCTATACGGCGGCCACCCGGGATCGGCATGCGCTGGTCGCGGGGCTTAGAACACAGTTGTGGTCATGATCCGGGCGGTGCAAGCCCCGATCCTCTGAGATTCCACCGCGATGCCAACCCTCGGAATGGGCGCATCGGCGGTTTTGTGCTTTGCGGACGCGCAGGGTGCGAGACGAAGAACTGCCCCCGGATACCTCGCTGACGAGCGGTGGTTGAACGGGCCGCAAGATAAGGCGATGTGAATGCCTACGATCCAACAGCTGATCCGCAAGCCGCGGCAGCCGAAAGTCCAGAAGTCCAAGTCCCAGCACCTGGAGCAATGCCCGCAGAAGCGCGGCGTCTGCACCCGCGTCTACACCACGACCCCGAAAAAGCCGAACTCGGCGATGCGGAAGGTGGCCAAGGTCCGCCTGACCAACGGTTTCGAGGTGATCAGCTACATCCCCGGCGAAAAGCACAACCTGCAAGAGCACTCGGTGGTGCTGATCCGCGGCGGCCGGGTGAAGGACCTTCCGGGCGTCCGTTACCACATCCTGCGCGGCGTGCTCGATACGCAGGGCGTCAAAGACCGTCGTCAGCGCCGCTCGAAATACGGCGCGAAGCGTCCGAAGTAAGGAGAGACCCCCATGTCGCGTCGTCACGCTGCTGAAAAGCGCGCTGTCCTGCCGGACGCCAAATTTGGCGATACCGTGCTGACGAAATTCATGAACAACCTGATGGTCGACGGCAAGAAGTCGGTGGCCGAATCGATCGTCTACAACGCGCTCGACCGCGTTGAGAAGCGCCTGAAGCGCGCCCCGATCGAGGTGTTCCACGAAGCCCTCGACAACATCAAGCCGTCGGTCGAAGTGCGCTCGCGCCGCGTCGGCGGTGCGACCTATCAGGTCCCCGTCGAAGTCCGCACCGAGCGTCGTGAGGCCCTGGCGATCCGCTGGCTGATCACCGCCGCCCGCAAGCGCAACGAGAACACCATGGAAGAGCGCCTGGCGGGCGAGCTTTCGGACGCGGTCAACAACCGCGGCACCGCGGTGAAGAAGCGCGAAGACACCCACAAGATGGCCGACGCGAACAAAGCGTTCAGCCATTATCGCTGGTAAGGAAATCCGATCATGGCCCGCGTATATCCGCTCAAGCGATACCGCAACTTCGGCATCATGGCCCACATCGATGCCGGCAAGACCACCACGACCGAGCGTATCCTCTACTACACCGGCAAGTCCCACAAACTCGGCGAAGTCCATGACGGCGCCGCGACCATGGACTGGATGGAGCAGGAACAGGAACGCGGGATCACCATCACCTCGGCCGCGACCACGACCTTCTGGCAGCGCCAGGAAGATCCGACCGCTGATGGCACCTCGGATACCAAATACCGCTTCAACATCATCGACACCCCCGGCCACGTCGACTTCACCATCGAAGTCGAGCGTTCGCTGGCCGTGCTCGACGGGGCCGTCTGCCTGCTCGACGCCAACGCCGGTGTCGAACCGCAGACCGAAACCGTGTGGCGTCAGGCTGACCGCTACAAGGTTCCGCGGATCGTGTTCGTCAACAAGATGGACAAGATCGGCGCCGACTACTTCAAGTGCGTCGAGATGATCAAGGACCGTACCGGTGGGACCCCCTGCCCGGTCTGCCTGCCGATCGGCTCGGAAGATAAGCTCGAAGGCCAGATCGACCTGATCAAGATGGAAGAATGGGTCTGGAAGGGCGAAGACCTCGGCGCGAGCTGGGTCCGTCAGCCGATCCGTGACGAGCTCAAGGACCTGGCCGACGAATGGCGCGCCAAGCTGATCGAGCTCGCCGTCGAACAGGACGACGACGCGATGATGGCCTATCTCGAGGGGGAAGAGCCCGACGAGGAGACCCTGCGCCGCCTGATCCGCAAGGGCACGCTGGCCATGGCCTTCTTCCCGGTCTTCGCCGGCTCGGCCTTCAAGAACAAGGGCGTGCAGCCGCTGCTGAACGCGGTGATCGACTTCCTGCCGGGTCCTCTGGACGTTCCGGCCTATGTCGGCTTCGCCCCGGGCGACGAGACGGAAACCCGCAACATCGAGCGTCACGCCGATGATGACGAGCCCTTCTCGGCGCTGGCGTTCAAGATCATGAACGACCCCTTCGTCGGTTCGCTGACCTTCACCCGGATCTATTCGGGCGTCCTGAAAAAGGGCGACTCGATGCTGAACTCGACGAAGGGCAAGCGCGAGCGCGTCGGCCGGATGATGATGATGCACGCGATCAACCGCGAGGAGATCGACGAAGCCTATGCGGGCGACATCATCGCGCTGGCGGGTCTGAAGGAAACCACCACCGGGGACACGCTCTGCGATCCGTCCAAGCCGGTCGTGCTGGAAACCATGACCTTCCCCGAGCCGGTGATCGAGATCGCCGTGGAGCCGAAGTCGAAAGCCGACCAGGAGAAGATGGGCCTCGCCCTCGCGCGCCTTGCGGCCGAAGACCCCTCGTTCCGCGTGGAGACGAACTTCGAATCGGGTCAGACGATCATGAAGGGGATGGGCGAACTCCACCTCGACATCCTCGTCGACCGCATGAAGCGCGAGTTCAAGGTCGAGGCCAACATCGGTGCCCCGCAGGTGGCGTATCGCGAGACCATCAGCCACAAGGCCGAGGTCGACTATACCCACAAGAAGCAGACCGGCGGTACCGGCCAGTTCGCCCGCGTCAAGCTGGTGATCGAACCGACCCAACCGGGCGAGGGCTATTCGTTCTCGAACCAGATCGTCGGCGGCGTGGTTCCGAAGGAATACGTGCCGGGCGTCGAGAAGGGCATCAAGTCGGTGATGGACTCGGGTCCGCTGGCGGGCTTCCCGGTGATCGACTTCAAGGTGGCGCTGATCGACGGTGCCTATCATGACGTCGACTCCTCGGTTCTCGCCTTCGAGATCGCGGCCCGGGCCGGCATGCGCGAAGGTCTGAAAAAGGCCGGCGCGAAGCTGCTGGAACCGATCATGAAGGTCGAGGTCGTGACGCCGGAAGAATACACCGGGTCGATCATCGGGGACCTGACCAGCCGTCGTGGCATGGTCCAGGGCCAGGACAGCCGCGGCAACGCGAACGTCATCAACGCGATGGTCCCGCTGGCGAACATGTTCGGCTACATCAACAACCTGCGCTCGATGTCCTCGGGCCGCGCGGTGTTCACGATGCAGTTCGACCATTACGACGCCGTGCCGCAGAACATCTCGGACGAGATCCAGAAGAAATACGCTTGACGGTGTGGCGGGGATAACCCCGCCCTACCAAACCCGTAGGGCGGGGCTTCCCCGCCGCCCGTAACACCGACTTAGGAGAAGCCATCATGGCGAAGGCAAAGTTTGAACGGACGAAACCGCATGTCAACATCGGCACGATCGGCCACGTTGACCACGGCAAGACCACGCTGACCGCGGCGATCACGAAATACTTCGGCGAT
>JAIUPD010000003.1 GCA_020161615.1 Pseudomonadota bacterium
TTCACCGCCGAGGGTTTCGACTATGACCGGGCGCTCGCCGCGATCGAGGCTTCGGACATGAGCGCCCTGCGCAAGGCCACCGCCCGCACCGCGCTGCAAGGCGCGCGCGACAATCCCGCCCTGCTGCCCGCGGCGCTGGACCAGGTGCGCGGTCTTCTCGGCCTCTGAGGCGACAGACCCACAGCAAACGGGCGGCGAGATCCCTCGCCGCCCGTTTTTTCTTGCCGCTGTCGCCGGCTCGGCTCAGATCCCCTCGCCGACGAAGGCCTTTTCCACCACATATTCCCGGGGCTCGCTGTTCGCGCCCTCGCTGAGGCCGAAACCCTCCAGCACCGCCTTGACGTCATGGTTGAAGGCGAGCGAGCCGCAGACCATGGCCCGGTCATGCTGCGGGTCCATCGGCGCGATGCCCAGATCGGCGAAGACCTTGCCCGAGGTCAGGTTGTCGGTGATCCGGCCCTGATGGTGGAAATCCTCACGCGTGGTGGTCGGGTAGTAGAGCAGCTTGCCCTCGACCATCTCGCCGATCAGCGGGTCCTCGCGCAGACTCTCGATCAGTTCCCGGCCATAGGCAAGCTCGTCCACCGTGCGGCAGGTGTGCATCATCACCACCTGCTCGTATTTCTCATAGGTCTCGGAGTCGCGCATCAACGAGGCGAAGGGCGCAATCCCCGTCCCCGTCGCCAGGAACCACACCCGCTTGCCGGGCAGCAACGCGTCATGCACCAGCGTGCCCACCGGCTTCGGGCGCAGGATGATCTGGTCGCCCGGCTCGATATGCTGGAGCCGCGAGGTGAGCGGCCCGTCCGGCACCTTGATGGAATAGAATTCCAGCTCGTCGTCCCAACTGGGCGAGGCGATGGAATAGGCCCGCAGAAGCGGTTTGCCACGTTCGTCCAGAAGCCCGATCATCACGAATTCGCCCGACCGGAACCGCAGGCTCTGCGGCCGGGTGCAGCGGAACGAGAACAGCCGGTCGGTCCAGTGCCGGACCGAGGTCACCGTCTGCGCGTCGGGCAGGGTCTTGACCGGGGGCACCGGCGTGGCGGGGGCGGCATCGGACATGAAACGGCCTTTCGATCAGGAATGCCCCGGACATAGGGCGGAATGGGGCGCAGGGGAACCCCGGCAGCCGGGTCTGCCGCTGCGTCCCGGGGACGCATCTCAGCCGAAACGCGCGCCCTGGGGCCGCATTCCGCCGCGCCGCCCCGCGGGGCTCCAGCCCGGCTCGAAGCGCCAATGTTCGGCCGGTTGCAAGCGGGCCTGCTCGGGGTCCAGCTCGATCTCGTCGAAACCCGCGCGCCGGGTCAGCGTATAGAGCCCGGCCAGCACGGCGCCATGCGCCCTGAGCCGCCCGGCATAGCCCCGCGCCCGGATCGCCCGCGCCAGGTCCAACGCCGCGACATCGGCGAAATGGCGCAACGCGATGCGCACCAGCCCCAGCTCGGGCAAGAGCCGGCAGAGCCGCGCCCAGTCGCGCGGACCCAGCTCAGGCGTCCGCAGATCGACCCCCGCCCCGCCCGGATGATCGCAAAGCGCCGGCAAGGGCACATAGCCCTGGGTCCAATCCTCGGGCACGAAGCCCCCATCCCTGACCAGCACGCTCATCGCCCTTCTCCACCGGTCCTGACCTGGTGCCAGTCTCGCGCGAGGCGCCGGGCGCTGCCATGACACGGATCAAACCCGGGCGAGGATCCTCTCGGCCCCCAGCCAGCCCAGCAGGATCGCGGGCGCGTTGGTATTGCCGCCGATGAGCGTGGGAAAGGCCGAGGCATCGCAGACCCTCAGCCCCTCGATCCCCCGCACCCGCAGATCGGCATCCAGCACCGAGCTCGCCGGATCCGCGCCCATCCGCGCCGTGCAGGACGGGTGAAACACCGTCCCCGACCGGCTGCGGAAATCGTCGATGAGCTGGGCGTCGGTCTGCACCTGCGGCCCCGGGCGCAATTCCTCGGCGATCAGCGCCTTCATCGGTGCCTGATCGGCGATCCTGCGCAGGAATTTCACCGCCGCCAGCATCTCGGCCACGTCGTGGTCGGTGGAAAAGACATTGGCGTGGATCTTCACCGCCGCGAAAGGATCGGGCGAGGCCAGTTCCAGATGCCCCCGGCTGGTCGGCCGACAATTCGAAAGCCCGATCGACAGGCCCGGGAACGGGTCGGGGCTGAGGATCGGCCGCTCGCCTTCGCGCGGCATCAGGGTCGAGAAGGCCTGGAAATAGAGCTGCATGTTGGGCCTGTCGAGCCCGGGATCGGTGCGGAAGAACCCGCCGCCGTGGTTGATCGAGACCGACAGCGGCCCGCCGCCGGTCAGCAGATACCGCATGCCGACCAGCGCCTTACCCCACCAGGGGCGAAGGATGTCGTTCATCGTCGGCACGGTCATCCGGTAGGTGTAATTGATGCCCTGATGGTCGTTCAGATGCGCACCGATTTGGGGCTGGTCCAGCACCACGCCGATCCCCTGCCCCGCCAGCATGGCCCCCGGCCCCATGCCGGACAGCATCAGGATCTGCGGCGTGTTGAGGGCGCCGCCCGCCAGGATCACCTCGCCCGCCCGCGCCCGATGCAGGGCGCCTTGCCAACGGTATTCGACGCCGGTGGCCCGCCGCCCCTCCAGCAGCACGCGGGTCACCTGCGCCTTGGTGCGCAGCGCGATGCGGCCGGTCTTCATCGCCGGCCTGAGGAAGGCCCGCGCCGCCGAATTGCGCCGACCGCCCTTGATGGTCAGCTGGTAGATCCCGGCACCCTCCTGCGTGGCGCCGTTGAAATCGGCGTTGACGGGCAGGCCCGCGGCGGCGCAGGCCTCGAGATAGGGGCGGACCAGCGGATGCGCGGGCTCGCGGCCCGAGCGGATGTGCAGCGGCCCGCCCTGCCCCCGGAAAGCATCGGCGCCGTCGGCGTTGTCCTCGATGGCGCGATAGGCGGCGGTGGTGTTCTCGCGGCCCCAGAAGGAGGTCCCGGTCGCCGCCTGCCAATCGTCGTAATCGCTGGCGTGGCCGCGGATCCAGACCATGGCGTTGATCGAGGACGAACCGCCGACCAGCTTGCCCCGCGGCCAGTAATCGCGCTGCCCGTTGAGGCCGGGATCGGGCTCGGTCCGGTAGGCCCAGTTGACGGCGGGGTCATAGAAGAGCTTGCCGTAGCCCAGCGGCATCTCGACATAGAAGCGCCGCTCGCTGCCGCCCGCTTCCAGCACCAGCACCCGCTTGCCCGCCGCCGCCAGCCGTGACGCCAGCACCGAGCCCGAACTGCCCGCGCCGACGATCAGAAAGTCGAAATCCCCGTCCATTCCCGCCCCCTTGATCCGGCCTCACTCAACCGCTCGCCGCGCCGCTTCGCAAGGGGGCGCCTGCTGGACGGGGGCGTGACGCGGGGGTAGGCTCGCGCAGTTGCCGGAGGCTTTGCATGACCAGACCCGACCTCGACCCGCTCGACCGCAAGATCCTGAAGGAGTTGCAGGAGGATGCGGGCCAATCCCTCGACGACATCGCCCGCAAGGTCGGCTCCTCGAAGACCCCGGTCTGGAACCGCATCCGCAAGATGAAGGATCAGGGCGTGATCGGCCGACAGACGGTGCTGCTGGATCCCGAGGCCTTGGGGCTGGAGGCCTGTTTCTTCGTTCTGGTCCGCACGGCCGAGCATGACCCGGACTGGCAGGAGCGGTTCCTGGCCTCGGTCCGGTCGCGGCCCGAATGCCTTGAGGCGCACCGGCTGGCGGGGGATATCGATTATATCCTGAAGGTCCGGGTGACCAACGCCCGGGCCTATGACGCCTTCTATCAGGCGCTGATCCGGGACGTGAAGATCCACAACGTGACGGCCCTGTTGTCGATGGAAGAGATCAAGTCGACGACGATATTGGCGGTGTGAGAGGGAGTGTCCCACACGTGGGACATTTCCAGGGACGTTGCGAATCAACGGGTTGCGCGGCCGCGTTAAGGATTTGGCAGGGATGTTCCGCCCGTAGGGTGTGCTCGCACGCACCGCCGTTTCCGTGCCCCCTTTCCCCTGAGGGTCCTTGTAGGGTGGGGTTTCACCCCACCTTGCGGGACGAACGCCACGATATGGGGCGGGTGGTGGGTTGAAAACCCACCCTACGGGCGGGGTGAGGGATGGCGGGGTGTGCCCCGTCCTACGCCGTGGCTGGTGCGCAATGAATGCGCACCCTACGGGTGGGGCGTAGGGTGCGCATTCATTGCGCACCGTCAGCGGGCGGTGGCATGGTGCGCTGTAGCGCACCCCACGCGGCATGGGCGAGGCGGGGGGGGGGGCGCGTAGGGTGGGTTTCAAACCCACCGCGCCGGCCCCTCAGCCGAACGCGTCCGGCTCGCTGGCCTTCCGTTGCGCCACATAGCTCTCCAGCGCCTCGGCAATCGCCGGGTCGAGTGCCGGGGCCTGGAAGTCGCGCAGGAGTTTCTTCACCCGCTGGTTGGCCAGCGTCGCCGAATCCCGGGCGCCTTCTTCCTCCCAGGTCTCGTAGGGTTTGTAATCCAGAACATCCGTCCGCCAGAAGGCCGTCTTGAAGTTCGACTGGGTGTGCTGGCAGCCGAGGTAATGCCCGCCCGGACCCACCTCGCGGATCGCGTCCATGGCCTGGCCGTTGTCGTCCATTGAGACGCCCTTGGCCAGATGGTGCAGCGTGCCCAGCTGGTCGGCGTCGAGCACGAATTTCTCGTACGAGGACACCAGCCCCCCCTCCAGCCAGCCGCAGGCGTGGAGCATGAAGTTGACCCCCGCCAGGAGCGCCATGTTCAGCGAGTTCGACGTCTCGTAAGCCGCCTGCGCGTCGGGCAGTTTCGAGCCGCAGAAGGCCCCGCCCGAGCGATAGGGCAGCCCCATGCGCCGCGCGAGTTGCCCCGCGCCATAGGTGATATGCGCGGCTTCCGGCGTGCCGAAGGTCGGCGCACCCGAGTTCATGTCGATCGAGGTCACGAAAGCCCCGAAGATCACCGGTGCGCCCTTGCGAATGAGCTGGCTATAGGCAACGCCCGCCAGAACCTCGGCCAGAACCTGGGTCAGGGTGCCCGCGACCGTCACCGGCGCCATGGCACCGCCAACGATGAAGGGCGAGATGATCGCGGCCTGGTTATGCTTGGCATAGACCTCGAGCGCGCCCATCATCGTGCTGTCGAAGGTCAGCGGCGAGTTGATGTTGATGAGCGAGGTCATCACCGTGTTCTGCTCGACGAAATCCTCGCCGAACAGGATCTTCGACATGGTGACCGAATCCTCGGCCCGAACCGGCTCCGTCACCGACCCCATATAGGGCTTGTCCGAGAGGGTCATGTGCGCGAGCAGCATGTCGAGATGGCGCTTGTTCACCGCCACGTCGGTCGGCTCGCAGACCGTGCCGCCCGAATGGTGCAGCCACTTGGACATATAGCCGAGCTTCACGAAATTGCGGAAATCCTCCATCGTGGCGTAGCGGCGCCCGCCCTCGTTGTCGCGCACGAAGGGGGGACCATAAACCGGCGCCAGCACCAGCCCCTTGCCGCCGATCACCACATTGCGTTCAGGGTTGCGGGCGTGCTGGGTGAAGGTCGAGGGCGCGGTCTTGCACAGTTCGCGCGCGAGGCCGCGCGGGATATGCACGCGCTCGCCCCGCACATCGGCGCCCGCCTCACGCCAGAGTTGCAGCGCGGCCGGATTCTCGACGAAATTGACGCCGATCTCTTCCAGGACGGTATCGGCGTTCCATTCGATGATCTCGAGCGCCTCGGCGTTCAGGATCTCGAAATTGGGGATGTTGCGGGTGATGAATTTCGCGGTGTCCATCGACACCGCGGTCCGTTCGGCCCGACGCGCGGCACCGCCGCCACCCCGCACCCGACGCTCGGCCCTGACATCGTTCATCGCAATCGCTCCCCGCAGATGGTCTGAGGCGAGGAATAGGCCGTGGACCTGTCACCGGCTGGGCCGGAAGCGCCCTCTGGCGGCGAAAGGCGACATTCAGCGGCGGCGGTTGGCGCGCAGGAGCCGCTGCCAGGGGGTGCCGCCCAGAAGCTTGATGCCGAGGATGAAGTAGAGCGCGATGAGCCCGAACAGGAGGAAGGCGGGGCCGCCGCTCAGCGAGAACCCCGTGTCGGTCAGGTTGCCGGTGAGGCGGGCGACGAGATAGCCCAGAGCGACAAACGCGGTGAAGAAATCGAGGATGGCGGCAAGGATGATGCGCCAGGTGGCGGGCCAGGGACTTGGCTCGGGTGTTGGATTGTCGCTCATGCGGACCTCCGTGCTGCGGGGCGAGTATAGCCATCGGGCGCCGGGGCGGCTAGCCTCGCGGTGGCAGCGGAAAGGAACGTCATGAGCAGAGAAACGGCCATCGCGGCGGCGCAGGATCAGGCCGACGGCGGGGTTTTCGCGGCAGCCTTGGCCGCGCTGGTGGCGATTCCGTCGGAAAGCCAGGTGCCGGGGGCGGAGGCGGCGCTGGCCTCCTATCTGGCAGTGATGGAAGAGCGGCTGGACGCGCTGGGGTTCGATTGCCGGAGGCTGGCCAATCCCCGGCCGGGCGCGCCGCCCCTGTTGCTGGCCCGCCGGATCGAGGATCCCTCCCTGCCGACCGTGCTGAGCTATGGGCACGGTGACGTGACGCATGGGCAGGCGGGCCATTGGGCCGCCGGGCGCGATCCCTTCGTGCTGAGCGCCGAGGGCCCGCGGCTCTATGGCCGGGGGGCCGCCGACAACAAGGCACAGCATCTGATCAACCTGATGGCACTGGACGCGGTGCTGGCCGTGCGGGGGCGGCTGGGGTTCAACATGCTGCTGTTGCTCGAAATGGCCGAGGAAATCGGCTCGCCCGGCCTCGCCGCGCTGGCCGAGGCCGAGCGCGAGGCACTCAGGGCCGATGTCTTCATCGCCTCGGACGGGCCGCGGCTGCAACCCGGCGTGCCGACGATGTTCATGGGCGCGCGGGGGGTTCTCAATTTCGACCTCTCGGTGCGGCTGCGGGAGGGGGCGCATCATTCGGGCAATTGGGGCGGGCTCTTGGCCGATCCGGCGATGATCCTGGCGCAGGCGCTATCGGTGATCACCGATGCAAGGGGGCAGATCCTGGTGCCGGAATGGCGGCCCGGGTCGCTGACCGCCAGCATGCGCGCGGCGCTGGCGGAACTGCCGGTCGAGGAACCTGACGGGCCGGCGATCGACACCGGCTGGGGCGAGGCGGCGCTGAGCCCCGCCGAGCGGGTCTTCGGCTGGAATTCCTTTGCGGTGCTGGCGATGAAGGCGGGCGTGCCCGAGGCGCCGCAGAACGCCATTTCCGGCGAGGCGCGGGCCAGTTGCCAGCTGCGTTTCGTCGTCGGCACCGAGCCCGAGGAAGTGCTGCCCGCGCTGCGCCGCCACCTCGACGCGCGGGGGTTCGGGCAGGTGCGGATCGAGGGCGGCGAGGCCGCTTTCGCCGCCACCCGCCTCGACCCCGAGGCGCCCTGGGCGCGGTTCGTCCGCGACTCGCTGACCCGCAGCGCCGGACGGCCGCCGCATGTGCTGCCCAATCTCGGCGGTTCGCTGCCCAATGACATCTTCGCGGGGATCCTCGGCCTGCCGACGATCTGGATCCCGCATTCCTACCGCGCGTGTAACCAGCATGCGCCCGATGAACACGTGCTGCTGCCGCTCTGCCGCGAGGCTTTGGGGCTGATGGCGGGGCTCTGGTGGGATATCGGCGACGCGGCCGGATTGCCGGAGGGGCGGTCGGGTACGGTGCGATGAAATCCCGCCCTACGGGGCGTCGGTGTCGGTGCCTGTGGGCAGGCAGCCTGCGGGGGCGCAAGGTGGGATGAAATCCCACCCTACGGGGGTCTCGTCGGGGGAATCGCCGGGCCGGGGAATGGCCTGGCCCGGCAGGATGCGGGCTCGTCCGCGCCGCCCGGCGCGGCGAAAACTCCTCTTCCCACGCCGGACCGGCGGCTTCCCGCATTGTTCTCTTGCGAAGCCTTCGGCGCGCGCCTAAAGGCTGGCCATGACCCAGCCAAGCCCCCTTTCCGGCCACCAGCGCCTTCTCATCATCGACTTCGGGTCCCAGGTGACGCAGCTGATCGCGCGGCGCCTCAGGGAGCTGAATGTCTATTGCGAAATCCACCCCTACCAGAAGGTCACCGACGCCTTCCTGAAGGACTTCGCCCCGAAGGCGATCATCTTCTCGGGCGGGCCGGACAGCGTGACGCGCGAGGGCTCGCCGCGCCCGCCGAAGGCCGCCTATGAGCTGGGCGTGCCGATCCTGGGCATCTGCTATGGCCAGCAGGTGATGATGCAGGATCTGGGGGGCCGCGTCGAAGCGGGGCAAAGCCATACCGCCGAATTCGGCCGCGCCTATGTGAAGCCCACCGAGCTGAAGACAGACCTCTTCAACGGCTGGTTCATGGATCCTTCGGGGCGTGAGCAGGTCTGGATGAGCCACGGCGACCATGTGGCCGAACTGGCCCCGGGCTTTGCGGTCTACGGCACCTCGCCCGGCGCGCCCTTCGCCATGACGGCGGACCTGTCGCGCCGCTTCTATGCGGTGCAGTTCCACCCGGAGGTGCATCACACGCCGAACGGCGCGACGCTCTACGAGAATTTCGTGAAGCTGGCCGGGTTCACCGGCGACTGGACCATGGGCGCCTATCGCGAGGAGATGATCGCCAAGATCCGCGCGCAGGTCGGCGACAAGAAGGTGATCTGCGCGCTGTCGGGCGGCGTCGACAGCTCCGTCACCGGGATCCTGCTGCACGAGGCGATCGGCGACCAGTTGACCTGCGTCTTCGTGGACCACGGGCTCTTGCGTCTCAATGAGGCCGAGCAAGTCGTGCGGATGTTCCGCGACAATTACAACCTCAACCTGATCCACGCCGATGAGAGCGACCTGTTCCTCGGCGCGCTGGAGGGGGTTTCGGACCCCGAGGTCAAGCGCAAGACCATCGGCAAGCTGTTCATCGACGTGTTCCAGAAATACGCCGATCAGATCGAGGGGGCCGAGTTCCTGGCCCAGGGCACACTCTACCCGGATGTGATTGAATCCGTGTCGTTCTCGGGCGGTCCCTCGGTCACCATCAAGTCCCACCACAATGTCGGCGGCCTGCCCGAGAAGATGGGCCTGAAGCTGGTCGAACCGCTGCGGGAACTCTTCAAGGACGAGGTTCGCGCGCTGGGGCATGAGTTGGGCCTGCCCGCGTCCTTCATCGGCCGCCACCCCTTCCCCGGGCCGGGTCTGGCGATCCGCTGCCCCGGCGAGATTACCCGCGAGAAGCTGGACATCCTGCGCAAGGCCGATGCGATCTATATCGACCAGATCCGCAAGCACGGGCTCTATGACGAGATCTGGCAAGCCTTCGCCGCGATCCTGCCGATGCGCACGGTGGGCGTGATGGGCGACGGGCGGACCTACGATTACGCGCTGGCCTTGCGCGCCGTGACCTCGGTCGACGGGATGACCGCGGATTACTATCCCTTCACCCATGAGTTCCTGGGCGAGACCTCGACCCGGATCATCAACGAAGTGCAGGGTGTGAACCGTGTCTTCTACGATTGCACCTCGAAGCCGCCGGGCACGATCGAACTGGAATGACAAAAAGCCCCGCCATCGCGCGGGGCTTTTTCTTTGGCATCGGGGGCCGGTGCAGGATGGGCAATATTGCCCATCCTGCGAAAGCACCTCACATCGGCGGCAGGCTGAAGAACATCGTCTCGCCCGAATGATCGTCCACGCCGTCGTTGTCGGTGGCGATCCACATCGTGCCATCGGCGGTGATGGCGAGGCTTTCCACCTTGTCCAGCACATAGCCGCCGGTCGCGGTGAGGTAGGGCATCAGATCCACCACGACTTCCGGCGTCACCACTGGCAGGTCGCCGCCCAGCGGCGCCGGCTGCAGGTCGGCCAGGGCGACGCGGGTGATCTGCTTGATCGCCGCCAGATCGCCCAGCTGGTTGTCGCGCTCGACGAGGTAGAGATAGCCGTCGTGGGCCACGATCTCGGACAGCCCGACCCAGCCGCGCTCATGCGCCGCGAGCGGGTAATGCACCGCCCCCCAGGCGCCGGTCGCGGGCGTGTAGGAGACAAGCTTCACCATCCCCGCCGGATCATCGCCCCATTCGCGCTGCACCGCCATCCAGAGCGTGCCGTCGACCAAGGTCACCCCCTCGAAGCCGAAGCGGGTCTCGTGGGCCAGAAGGGCCTCGGGCAGCAGCACTTCCTCGGTGATCGCGCCCTCGGCGTCGACATGATAGAGCGCATGCGGGATCTCGCGGTCGGTGCGGCCCTCGTTCGCCACCCAGAAACCGCCCTGCCCGTCCAGCGTGATGCCTTCCATGTCCATGTGCCGGGCCGGGGCGCCGTCACGGGTCACGCGGATTGCCTGCACGATGCGGGCGGGCTGCTGGGCGGGGTCGATGACAAAGATCGTCGGCTGCGCGCCATAGACCGAGTCGCTGATCGCGTAGAGCATCCCGTCCTCACCCGCGACCATGCCCGAGAGCGCGCCCCAGCCGGTCAAGGCGCCCATGCCGGCCGAGGTCAGCTGCGGATAGGCGGCCGGTGCCTCCTGCCAGGCGTAGACCATCACATGCGAGCGCGCCGCGCCATCGGCGCCAAGGTCGGTCTCGTTGGCGGTGACGAACAGGCCGCGCGCGGGGATCGGCAGCAGACCCTCCGGTCCGATGCCCGAGGGCAGGAGCTGGCGCAGCACCGGGTGCGCCGGATCGGTCGCGTCATAGACACCGATCACCGAGCCACGCTCGGAGCCGACGAAGATCATCGGCGTCTCGCCGAAGGTCCCGGCGACGATGGCTTCGGGCTCCACCCCCTTGTTCTCGGAGCGCCCCTCGGGATAGTGGCCGATCTCGACGATCGCGTGTTCGAAGCTCGCGCCGCTTTCGAAGACCTCGGTGCCGTCCTGGGCGAGAATGGTCCAGCTCCGGCTACCGCCGTTCCAGTCGCCCTCGTTGGCGATGGCGACATGATTGGCGTCGATCCAGGTGATCGCATCGGGCTCGCGCAGGCGGGTGACGCTTTCGGTGAAGCTCAGCGCGCCTTCCTCGGCGGCGTCCACGCCCTCGGCCACGGCTTCGCCAGCCGAGAAATGGCTCAGGACAGCGCCGCTGCGGTCGAGAATGACGATGTGGTTGTTTTCCTGCAGCGTCACGGCGATCTCGCCATCCGCGTTGATGGAGACGAATTCGGGCTCGGGATCCTCGGGCGCGATCTCGGCCAGGCCCGTGACATCGGCACGGATCATCCCGGCGCAATCGACGGCGCCGTCGACCAGCGGCAGGATCGCCACGAAGCCCGCGGGCATCTGCGGCAGGGCGCCCTCGTTCAGGTCCTCGTCGCGCTCATTCTCGATGGCGACGGCGAGGAAACTCGCGTCGGGGGCGACGGCCACGGAATCGGGCTGCCCGCCCAGATCGCAGGTCTCGGCGATCTGCCGGGTCCCCACGTCCAGCGTGAGCAGCGCGCCGCCGGTCTGCACGTAATCGGCCGAGGTATTGACCGCGACATAGCCGGTTGTGCCGACGATGGCGATGGAGGTCGGCTCGCCCTCGAGCGACAGGGCACCCAGGGGCGCGGGGGCGGCCGGATCGGTGATGTCGATGAAGCCGAGGCTGCCCGAGGGGCTGTCGGTATAGACCAGCGTCATCCCGTCTTCGGTGGCGGCGATGATCTCGGCCGAGGTTTCCTCGGCCGCGGGCAGGTTCCGCGCCACGGGGAACGAAGCGACGCGGTTGAAATTCATCTCTTGCGCGAAGCCGGGGGTGGCGAGGATCAGCGCCAGCGCGCTGCTGGCCAGAAGGCGGGTGGGCATGGGGCTCTCCGAGGGGACTTGAACTTGGGTTCGGCGGCATTACCTCGCCACTGTCACAACCGCGTCTCGGTTCGATGACAGGACCATGACGGGAGGGGGCGAGCATGGCCATCCAACTGATCGGCAAGCTGATCTGTGCCAGCGAAGAGCAGGCGGCCATCGTGCGGGAATACCTGCCCGAGCATATCCGGCTGACCCGGGGCGAACCCGGCTGCCTGCAGTTCGAGGTGGTTCATGCCGGCGCGATGACCTGGACCGTGGATGAGCTGTTCGCCGACCGCGCCGCCTTCGAGGCGCATCAGGCGCGGACCCGGGCCTCGGTCTGGGGGGAAAGGACCCTCGGCATCGCCCGCGAATACGAGATCCGCGACACGCTGGCCGGCGCGGCCTGACCCCTCAGCAGATCCGGGGCAGTTGCTCGCCCACCAGCATGTCGACGATCCGCGTGCCGCCGAAGGCGGTGCGCAGGGTGACGGGGACGTTGCCCTTGGGGACGGCCCGGCCGACGATGCAGGCGCCCTGCCCTTCGGGCATCGCCCGCAGGGCGGCCAGCGCCGCCTCGGCCTCGGCCTCGGGGACGAAGGCCACCAGCGTGCCCTCGTTCGCCAGATAGAGCGGATCGAGGCCGAGGATCTCGCAGACGCCCTTCACCTCGGGCCTGAGCGGCAGCGCGGTTTCGTCCAGTTCCACCGAGCAGCCGGCGGCCTCGGCCATCTCGTTCAGCGTCGAGGCGAGGCCGCCGCGGGTCGCGTCCCGTGCAGCCTTGGTGCCGGGGGCGGCGGCGATCAGCGCCTCCATCAAATGACCCAGCGACTGGCAATCGGACTCGAGGTCGGTCGAGAGCATCAGGTCGCCCCGCGCCGCGAGGATCGCCGCGCCGTGGTCGCCCAGCACGTGGTTGACGAGGGCCACATCCCCGGGCCGGATGGACCGCGCGTCCAGGTCGCGGCCGGATGGGATCACGCCCACCCCGGCGGTGGTGATATAGACCGTGTCGCAGGCGCCCCGGTTCACCACCTTGGTGTCACCGGTGACGATGCGGACGCCCGCCTTTTCAGCCTCGCGCGCCATCGAGGCGACGAGACGGCGCAGGAGCGCCACTTCGCAACCCTCCTCGATGATGAAGCTGACCGACAGCCAGAGGGGTTTCGCGCCGCCGACGGCAAGGTCATTGACCGTGCCGCAGACGGCGATCTTGCCGATATCGCCGCCGGGAAACTCCACCGGCGTCACGACGAAACTGTCGGTGGTGAAGGCCAGCCGCGCGCCGGGTTCCTGGAGGGAGGCGTGCATCAGCCGGGCCTGATCCTCCATCCCCGGGGGATTGAAAACGCTGGTGAAAACGCTCTCGATCAGGTCGCGCATCGCCTTGCCGCCGCCGCCATGGGCCAGCGTCACGCGTTCATCGCGCAGGGTCATGGTCGTGTCCTTCATTCGGCCGCCACCCTGGCGCCGCCATACGTCCAATAGGCCGCGCAGGCCCCTTCGGAGGAAACCATGAGCGCGCCCAAGGGCGTCTCGGGCTTGCAACCCCGGCCGAATTGCGGGCAGGCGGTGGGCTTCAGCCGCCCGGTCATGACGGCGGCGCATTCGCAGCCCTCGGGCTCGTCATCAGGCGAGGCGGCATAGCCGATGCCGAACTTGGTCTCCGCGTCCCAGGCGAGGTATTTTTCGCGAATGCGAAGGCCCGAGGCGTCGATTTCCCCCAGCCCCCGCCAGGCGAAACGGGGCCGGCGTTCGTAGACATCGGCGATGGCAGCCAGGCTGATCGGGTTGCCGTGTTCGGGCACGACGCGGGCGTATTGGTTCTGCACCTCGGCCTTGCCGTCGCGGATCTGCTCCAGCACCATCAGCACCGATTGCAGCAGGTCGATGGGCTCGAACCCGGCGACGACGATGGGCTTGCGGTAGTCCCGGGCAATGAAATCATAGGGATGCACGCCGATCACCATCGACACATGGCCGGGGCCGACGAAGCCGTCCAGCACCATGTGGGGATCGTCGAGCAGCGCCTTGATCGGCTCGGGCACGGTGATGTGGTTGCAGAAGACGGAGAAATTCGTCAGCCCCTCGCGCGCCGCCTGCTGGATGCTGAGCGCGGTCGAGGGCGTCGTCGTCTCGAAGCCGAGGCCGAAGAACACGACCTCCTTGCCCGGATTGCGGCGGGCCAGTTCCAGCGCGTCGAGCGGCGAATAGACCATGCGGATGTCGGCGCCGTCGGCCTTGGCCTGAAGGAGCGACTTGCGCGTCCCGGGAACCCGCATCGCGTCGCCGAAAGTGGTGAAGATGACGCCAGCGCGCTCGGCAATCGTCACGCAATCGTCGACGCGGGACATGGGCAGCACGCAGACCGGGCAGCCGGGGCCGTGGATGAATTCGATCCCCTCATGCACCAGCTTGTCGAGGCCATAGCGGAAGATCGCATGGGTATGGCCGCCGCAGATCTCCATGATATGCACGGGCTTCTCGCGGGTGGCGCCGATCTGGTCGGCGACACGGCCGATGGCAGCAATCAGGGCCTTCGCCGCCTTGGGGTCGCGGAATTCCTCGACGTATCTCATTGATCCTCCAACGCTTTCGCGCCCTCCGCCATCTGCTCCAGCGTCTCCTGCGCCTCGCCCAGGCCGCGCAGGGCCTCCAGCGTTGCGGCGGCCTCCTCGGCGTCGATCACCGCCATGGCGAAGCCCACATGGATCAGCACCCATGCGCCGACCAGATCCGCCAGCGGCCCCAGGGCGACGGGGGCCAGCGACACCTCGCGCCGGACGCCTGAGACATCGGCCATGGCCATCTGCCTTGCCTCGTCGGTGATGGCCACGATCTGGCCGGGGATGCCTAGGCACATGGTCAATCCTCCTCGGTGACGGCGTGCGGCTCGATGCCGTAGCGGTCCAGTTTGGCCCGCAGCCCGACGCGGGAGAGCCCCAGTTCGGCGGCGGCGCGGCTCTTGTTCCATTTGAGCCGCGTCAGCGTCTCGCGCAGGATGCGCATCTCCATGACCTCGACCCGGTCCTTGAGCGTGCCCTCCAGCGCGCCGATCAGCGTGGCAGTGCGGTCGGCGCCCTCGTCCCCCGGGGCGGCCATCAGGATGTGGCGCGAGATGATCTCGGGGCCCAAGGTCACCTGCTGGGCGAGGATCAGCATCCGCGTCACCTCGTTCTTCAGCTCCGGCAGGTTGCCGGGCCAGTCGTAGCTTTCCAGAAATTCTAGCGCCGCCGGGCTGAAACCGCGCGCGGGCTTGCCATGGGCGGATGCCAGTTCGTGCAGGAAACGCTCGGCGATCAGCGCGATGTCGCCCTGACGGGCGCGCAAAGGAGGCACCTGCAAGGCGGTCACGGCCAAGGCATAGTAAAGATCGGCCCGGAACGTCCCTTCGGCCATCAGGTCCAGAGGATCGCGATGGGCGCCGGTGATGAGCCGCGCGCTGGTGGTCAGCGTCTCGCGCCCGCCGACCGGCTGATAGGCGCCCTCGGTCACCACGCGCAGGAGGGCGATCTGCATGGCGGGGCTCAGCGCATCGACGCCGTTCAGGAACACCGTGCCCCGATCGGCCTTTTGCAGCAGGCCCACCTTGGTCTGCGCCAGCCCCTGTACCGCGCCGCGCTTGATGCCGAAGAGTTCGACCTCCAGCACCTCGTCGGGCAGGCCCACGCAGTTCAGTTCATAGAACGGCCGGTCCGCGCGGAGCGAGCCGTAGTGCATGGCGCGCGCCAGTTCCGTCTTGCCGGTCCCGGCCTCGCCCTGGATCAGGACGGGCACGTCGAAACTGGCGAATTGGCGGGCCAGCTGGATCGTGGCGTTGAGGCTGGAATGGGGACCCCGCAGCACCTTGTCGAACCCCAGCCCCGATTGCAGCATCCGCCGCCGTTCGTCCAGCTTGGCCGAGGCGGAACTGCCGAGATAGCGCATCTCCAGCGTCATGCGCTCGTGGTCGCGGTTCAGCTCAAAAAGGCGCGCGGCATTGCGGACCGCCATCAGCAGGTGATCCGGGTGCCAGGGCTTGGTGATGAACTGATAGATCCCGGCCTCGTTGATGGCCTGGATCATGTCGTTGGTTTCGGTATAGCCGGTGACAATGATGCGCACGGTCTCGGGCCAGCGGTCGCGGATCTCGGTCAGGAGTTCGATGCCGGTCTTGCCGGGCATCCGCTGGTCTGAGACGACGACCTGGACCCAATGCTCCTCCATCAGCGCCCAGGCCTCGGCCGCGTCGCCCGCTTCCAGAACGGTGAAATCGTCCTCCAGCGCCATCCGCATCGCGGCGACCGAATGCGGCTCGTCATCGACGACGAGGATGGTGGGCAGGGTCTTGGCCATCACGCGGCCTTGTCGGCGAGGCGGGCTTTCAGCCAGGCGAGCCAGGTGTCAATCCCCTCGCCCGTGCGGGCCGAGAGGCCGATGATCTCGATCCCCGGGTTCACCCGGCGCAGGTTCGCTTCATAGAGGTCGAGGTCCACGTCGCAATGCGGCGCGAGGTCGATCTTGTTGAGGATCGCAAGCCGGGCGGCGGTGAACATATCGGGGTATTTCAGCGGCTTGTCCTCGCCTTCGGTGACCGAGAGGATCGCCACCTTGCAATCCTCGCCCAGGTCGAAGGCGGCGGGGCAGACGAGGTTGCCGACATTCTCGATGAAGAGGAAGGCGCCCTGCCGAAGCCGCAGGTCATCCAGCGCGTGGCCGACCATATGCGCGTCCAGATGGCAGCCCTTGCCGGTGTTGATCTGCACCGCCCGGGCACCGGTGGCGCGGATGCGATCGGCGTCGTTCTGGGTCTGCTGGTCGCCCTCGATCACCGCCAGCGGCGCGTCGCCCAGCCGCTTGATCGTCTCGCACAGAAGCGTGGTCTTGCCGGAACCGGGGGAGGAGACGAGGTTCAGCGCGAAAACGTCGAGCGCCTTCAGGATGCGGCGATTCTGGGCGGCGTAGGCGTCGTTCTTGGAGAGAATCGCGGTTTCCACCTCGATCAAGCGGGATTGCGACATGCCGGGGACGGACACACCCGCCTCGCCCTGACCGTAGTGGTGGTGGTCGTGGTGGCCATGGTCATGGTCGTGGTGGCCATGGTCATGGTGGTGGTGATGGCCGTGATCGTGGGAATGGCCATGGGAATGCCCCACCGCTTTACCGTCCGCCGTCACAATGTCGCTGCAGCCGCATACCGTGCACATCAGATCACCTCCAAATCCTTGATCCGCATTTCATCGCCCGCTTCGGGCATCAGCCGGCCGCCCCCGCACAAGGGGCATGGGTCCAGCCTGTCGTGGATCTCGACCGTCTTGCCGCAGTCGTAACACAGCGCAAGCCCCGGAAGATCCAGCATTTCCAGCGCCGCGCCCTCGGCCTTGGAGCCGCGCATCACGACCTCCCAGGCGAAGGCCAGCGCCCGTTTCTCGACCCCGGCGAAACGGCCGATTTCCAGCCTTACCCGGGTCACGCGGGTCACGTCCGGCCGGTCGGAGGCCTGATCGACGATGCGGCGGATGCCTTCGGCGAGGGACATTTCATGCATGCTCAACCTCCCGGGTCAGCGTGACCGGCGAACAGGGGTCCAGAATGTCCAGAAGCAGCGCCGCCTGTCCAGCGCGGGCGGGATCGAGCGTGGCCAGCGATTGCGCCAGCACGCCGCCCGGGGCGAGAAGGCTGTCGGTGGGCGTCACGCGGGCGAAGCGGGTGACGATCCCGCCCTCGGCCCGCAGGCGCAGGCCATAGAGGCCGCGGGTGGCGGGGACCAGCGCCTCGCCCGGGGCCGGGCTTTGGGGGGGAGGCAAGGCGCCGTCCAGCAGCGCCGCGATGTCAAAGAGCCGGGCGGCAACGCGCCAGAAGGGGCCGCGGCCGCGGGTCGCCTCCAAGGCCCGCAGCGCGGGGCGATGGGCCTGTCGGGCTGCGGGCGAGTTTTCGATCGGGGCGCCGGTCCAGAGGTTGTTTGCATCGGCGAAGGGCAGCGCCCCGGTGACCGCCTCGCGGCCCGGAAAGGCGCGGTCAATGGCCCGCAGGATCGGCGCGGCGCCCTGACCCGATGTGAGGAAATCCATCATCTCGCCGGATCGGGCGGGGACGCCAGCCGGGCCGAAGACGGCGAGGCGGACGACGGCGGGATCGGTCGCCCAACCGGCGGGCAGCGGGCGGGCGCCCTGCCCCAAATGCGCGGGCCAGGAGACGAAGAACTTCAGCAGATGGTCGCGCAGGATCTCGTCGCCCCCGGGCGGCAGGGGCTGGCCCAGTGCCATGGCCACCGCCTGCGCCTGCGCCTGACGGCAGAGGTTGAACACCCGGGGCAGCAGCGCGGCCGCCACCTCGACCCGCGCGCCGAGGACCATGGCCGCGACGGGCATGGCCTGGCCCGGACGGGCGTGGAGGCGGGGTGCGGGCTGCATCAGGGCTGACCGGCGAGGCCCGCCGTGATCACGGCGCGGCGCGAGGGGATGGCGGGTTCGGCCTCCTCGGCCGCGTCGGGCTGCGGCGCCAGCGCCGCCTCGCGCGCGGCGCGGATATCGGCGCGGCGGTCGGTCTCGGCCATGTTCACCGGATCGAACAGCGCCGCCATCACCGCCTGCGCCACATCCACCGCATCCTGCTGGCGGGTGAACTGCGCCATGGGCGAGAACAGCGAGCAGGCCTTGTAGCCCCCGGTCATCTCGCGCGAATTATGGATGAATTCATAGGCACCGGAGGGGAAATCCACCACCTCTTTCTGCCCCGCGACCAGATCCGACCAATCCTGGCCATCGGGCAGCAGGATCAGGTTCATGAACCATGGCGAAATCAGCACGCCCAGCATCATGCCGTCGTAGAGGCGAAAGCCCACGGCCTCGACCCGCAGCGCCTTGTTGACCAGCGGCACGTCGCGCATCTTGCCGTGCCAGACCTCGGTGAAATCGGTGACCAGCCGTTCGGTCGCGGCCTTGATGCGCAGCGCCTCCAGATGCCGCTCGGCGCCTGGATCGCGCAGCACCATGAACTGATGCGGCTCGGCCGAGCAGGTCGGGCAGGACCAATCGTCGGGCAGGTCGGTGAAGGGCGTGCCGGGGTCGATCTGGCGGGTCGCATCGCCCAGCGCCGGGTCATAGACCGACCAGCAGATCTTGCATTCCATCACCGCCTGCGGGCTGATGCGCCCGGCGTGGCCGCCATACGAGCCCTCGAACCCGCTCATCGCACCGCCCCCAGCACATCCTTCAGCCGCTTGGCGCTGTCGGCCAGATCCTCGGGCGCGGCGAGGACGACTTCGGGCATGGCGGTCACTTCGAAGGTGTCGAGGATCAGCTGGTCCTGCGAATTGTAGAACTGCACCCGCCAGACCCGGGGCAAGGCGGTGGCGCGGATGCGGCAATTGCCATAGCCGCGCGACAGGATGTCGGAGGACCCCTCGCCCAGCCGCGCGTCCAGCCAGTCCAGATCCTCGGGCGTGTGCGGCAGCAAGGTCAGGTTGATGACATGCAGCTCGCCCTCGGGATCGGCGCTCTTGTCGGTCAGTTCGGACCACAGCGCCGGCGCGTTGACCACGCCCGGGCCGGGCGGGATGTCCTGCCCGCGGCGCAACGGCTCGAAGGCGCGGGAAACGGCGAGGGCGGGCACCGGCGCGACCTCGATCCAGTCCTCGCCCGCGCCCTGCACCCGCCAGATCCCGGCAAAGACACTTTCCTGAACCCGGATCGGCGGCAGGCCGCGCACCTTGACCGACACCTCGCCCTCGCGCAGCACCTCGGCCACCAGCCGGCGGTTGGCGGGGTTAAGGCCGGTCAGGTCGAACCGCTCGGCGACCAGGCTGGCGGAGACGCGCGTCGCCGCGGCGACCACGGCGTCGAGGATGGCGATGGCGGGGGCCAAATCCTCGGTCAGCTCGATGTCGGGGAGCTGCGGGGAATAGGTGTGCATCTTGGCCGGCATGTCGAGGTAATGCAGATCCTCGCCATCCTCGGGCACTGGCTGCGAGCCGGGGCCGAAGCCGCTGGGCGGCAGGTGGAAATTCGAGACCATGGAACCCTCAGGCGCTTTCGGTGGACAGGTAATGCGACAGGCGGGCGACGTAATCGGACCAGTCGCGGACCTTGGGAATGCCGCCCAGGAACCGACCCTCGCGGTAGAGGATCAGCGAGGGGGTCTTGAAGACACCCGTCGCCTCGCGGACGTGTTTTTCCAGGCTGTCGGCGACCACGGCGCAGTCGAAAGCGTGCTGGAAGGCGGCCTTCAGTTCGGGCAGGATGACGGCCACGTCCGGGGTTTCGAGGTTGCGCGCCACATCGCCGGGCACGAAGAGGACATGCGCGCCGGGCCTTGCGACGAAGGCGTCGAGTGCGGCCTGGTCGGCCAGCAGCGGGTAGCGGAACTCGGTGGTCAGGCGGTCGATCAGCGAGTGGGACAAGGCGGCCTCCTTGGGCGTGGCTCAGGCTGGCGTTCAGGCTTGGGTCTGGCCCGCGTCGAACGCGGCTTGCAGATGGGGCGGCAATTGCGGGGTGCGGGCCTCAAGATCGGCGAAGGCGTCGCCCAGCTCGCCCCCGGCCATGACGCGGCGCATCCCGTCCAGCGCCCGGGAGATCAGTGCCGCTTCGTCCGCCGAGATCACCTCACGCGCGGCGCCGAGGAAGCCCAGCACCCAGGTGCCGACAGGCTGGGTGCCGGTCAGCGACAGGTCGATGGGGCTGCCGTCATGGCCGGTGGCGTTGGTGCCGTCGACGGCGGTAATCTGCAGGGGGATGCCGACGCACATGGCTCAGGCCCCCGGCAGGAAACGAGCGTCGCCGATGCGGCAGGCTTCCTCGGCCGAGGGGCGGCCCTCTTCATAGGCGGATTGGCGCAGCGAAGGATCGGCGAGGTCGCCGGTGGGGGTGCGGCCGGGGCGCGAGACGATGCCACGGGCGGCCAGCCAGCGGGCGGCGATGGCCACGGCCTCGGGCACCCGCGCCGCCACGGGCGCGCGTAGGCCCCCGCCGTAATCCTCCAACTCCTCGGGCTGGCAGCCGATGAGGACGATTTCCGCCGGGTGGCAGTCCATCAGCCGCGCGGTGGCGAGGACATCCTGAAAGCCGGTCTGGTGCAGGGACATCTTCTTGGCGCCCATGAAGGTGGGGACTTCCTCACCTTCGACCACCTTCATCGTGCCGGGTTCCAGCCCGTAATCCACCGCGTCGAAGACCACCATCAGGTCGTGGTCTTCGAGGAAGGGCAACAGGTAGAGACCCTGCGTGCCGCCGTCGAGGACCGTCACGGGGGCGTCGAATTCCAGCGTCTCGGCCAGATGTTCGACGCAGCGGACGCCGAACCCCTCATCGGCCCACAACAGGTTGCCGATGCCCAGAATGAGCGCGCGTTGTGCCATGGAGCCTCCCTCTCTGGCGGGCGGAACCGGAGTTTCCGCTGCTGGATGGAAATGAACCTATCCTTTTCGGTCGTGGCTTGGCGGTTTTTTCAGCATTCAGGAAACAGGGATTCAGCATTTTGATTTTAATGGATTTTCCAGGAGATTCAGGCGTAGTTCCGCAAATTGATGTGGATGCTATTCTCTCACTATTCATCCATAACGGTCACTATCTTTCCATACACCCTTCCGCACCGGAAACCCCATTCGTCGCATCGCTTACACATTCCCGGCATTCACGGGCTCGGGATTGGCCGGGACACCGCGCGGAACCTTATGATTCCACAGGCGTTGTCACCCCAACTGCTGCCATTAACCCTGCCTGAGAGACTGCCTGCCAGGAGACCCGCCATGCGAAACCGAGCCGCCCCGCCTGTCGTTGCCGATCTGCCCTTCACCGCCCCCTATCCCGTCGCCATCTGTGACGTTGAACGCGGGCGATTCACCGCCGGGCCGCGCAGCCTGCCTTCGGGCAGCCGGGGTCTGGTCGGCTGGTTCGCCGGCCGGATGGTCGAGGGCCGGCGCAACCTGCTGTCCCATTGATGCGGAACGGGCCCCGGCGGGGGCCCGTTTCGTTTCGTGCCGTGAGGATCCGTTAATCGGCCCGGTCGTCCTTGAAGGTCCGGTGCCCCGAAATCATGGTCGAGACCATGGATTGCCGGGACAGGATATCCTCGCGGATCGCGGCATAGATATGGATCAGCATGAAGACGACGATGGCCCACATGCCCAGCCGATGAATCTGGTGCAGCACCATCGAATTGCCGATCCAGTCGCGCAGCGGCCCGAAGATGGCATCCAGCCAGCCGCCCTGCATCGCCCCCTCGGCATACATGGCGAAGCCCGTCACGATCATGAAGGTCAGCCCCAGGGTCATGAAGAAGAACATGGCGATCTGCGCCAGCGGGTTGTGGCCCACGTATTTCTTGGGCGTGCGTTCGAGGAAGGCGTACCAGCGGATCTCGTGCCAGACTTCCTTCCACCAGACCTTGCGATGGATCGGCAGGTAGAACATCTGCCGGGCGTGGTGATTGCCGACAAAGGCCCAGTAGATGCGGCCGAAAAAGCCCGCCGTCAGGATCATCCCGGCGGCGAAATGCGCGAAGCGGATGTAGCCGAAGACGAATTGATGCGTGGCCTCGGCGATCTGCATGGTGGGCAGCGGGCGGCCGATCAGATAGCCGGTGACGATCAGCACCAGAATGCAGGCCGCGTTGATCCAGTGCCAGAGCCGCACCGGAACCTCGTAGACATAGACCGACGTGCGTTTTCTGACCGAGGCGAGGTCGCTTTCGGTGGCGTCGCCGGTGAGGCGCGAGGCCTCGAGCCCGGCGGCCGGGTCATGCGAGAGGTCGGTCATGGCCCTACCCCGCGATCAGCAGCAGGCCGCCGGCGGTGATCCCGGCACCCATCAGCGTCTGCGTCACCCGCGCGAAGCGGCCGCTGGCAACGGCGCGCGCCAAGGCGATGCCGACGACATGCAGTCCGGCTGTCGCGATCAGGAAACCGGCCAGATAGCCCAAGGCATCGCCCGCCGCCTCGGTGGCATGGGCATGGCCATGGCAGGCGGCAAAGAGCGCGATGGCGGCCAGCGACAGGCCGGTGACGACCGGCGGCTGGCCACGGCGGGCAAAGACGGTCAGCAGGCCGAAGACGGCGACCGAGAGCGTGATCCAGGTCTCGACATTCGGGATCGGCACGCCGGACCACGACAGCGCGGCGCCGAGGGCCATCGCCGAGAGGAAGGCGGCGGCACCGGCCCAGGCGCGATGCGGCAGCACGAAGCCCGACCAGAGCCCCACCGCCAGCATGGCCAGCAGGTGATCGGGCCCGGTCAGCGGGTGCAGGAAGCCGTGTTCGAAGCCCGAGGCGTCGCCCAGGCCGGTGTGGGCCAGAGCGGGGGCGGCGGTCAGCGCAAGCGCGGCGGCGAGTGCGAGTTTCTTCATGGTTTCCTCCCTCAGCGAACCTTGACCGTGGTCAGTTCCTGACCGTCGGGCGACATGACATGCGTCGAACAGGCGAGGCACGGATCGAAGCTGTGCAGCGTGCGCAGGATCTCGACCGGCTCGTCGGGACGTTCCATCGGCGTGTTCATCAGGCTGGCCTCGAAGGCGCCGATATTGCCCTGCGCATCGCGCGGCGAGCCGTTCCAGGTGGTCGGCACGACGCATTGATAATTCTCGATCTTGGTGTCCTTGATCGAGATCCAGTGACCCAGCGCGCCGCGCGGGGCCTCGGTCATGCCGACGCCGCGGGCCTCGCGCGGCCAGGTCGAGGGGTCCCATTTCGCGACATTGGCGGTGCTTTCGTCACCGTTGCGGATGTTGGTGACCAGCTTGTCGAAGAAATAGCGTTGCAGGCGGGCGCAATACTCCGCCTCCAGCGCCCGGGCGGCGGTGCGGCCCAGCGTCGAGAACAGCGCCTCGACCGGCAGGTCCATGGTGCGCAGAAGGCCGGTCACCTGGTTGGTGATATCCTCGTGCCCCGAGGCATAGCCGACGATGTAGCGCGCCAGCGGCCCCACCTCCATCGCATGGCCCCGCCAGCGCGGTGCCTTGATCCAGGAGTATTTTGCCGCCTCGTCCAGTTCCTCGATATTGGTCCGGGTGCCCCGGGCGTTGGGGCCGAGTTCGTAGCGCGGGCTCGTCTCGCCGTCCCAGGGGTGCTTGCCCTGCCCCGGCTGGCCGTATTCGTACCAAGAATGATCGACGAATTCCTGGATCTGCTCGGGGTCGCGGACATCGACCTCGTGCACTTCCTCCAGGTTGCCGTTGATGATCGCGCCGCGCGGCAGATAGAGCTGCGCAGGGTCGAAATTGTTCGGATGCTCGGGGATATCGCCATAGGCGAGGCAGGCCTGGGACGAGAGCCCGCCGCCGTAAAGCCAGGTCTTGTAGAAGCCGCCGATCGCCACCACGTCAGGAATATAGACGTTGTTCACGAAATCCGTGCATTTCTGGATGATCGAGGAGACGAGGTTCAGCCGCTCCATGTTGATCGCGCCGACCGCGCCCGTCGAATGCATGTTGATCGGGCAGGGAACGCCGCCCACCAGCCAGTTCGGATGCGGGTTCTTGCCGCCAAAGATGGTGTGGACCTTGACGATCTCCTTCTGCAGGTCCAGCGCCTCCAGATAATGCACCGTCGCCATCAGGTCGGCCTCGGGCGGCAGTTTGTAGGCAGGGTTGTCCCAATAGCCGTTCTTGAAGAGGCCGAGCTGCCCGGATTCGACGAAGGCCCTGAGCCGCGCCTGCACGTCGCGGAAATACCCGGGCGAGGACATCGGATGCGAGGGCGAGACGGTCTGCTGAAGCTCCGAGGTCGCGCGAGGATCGGCGCGCAAGGCGTTGATCGGGTTGACCCAATCCAGCGCGTGCAGATGGTAGAAATGCACCACATGGTCATGGATCTGCAGGTTCAGCTGCATCATGTTGCGGATCGAATTGGCGTTGTCGGGGATGGTGATCCCCAGCGCATCCTCGACCGCGCGCACGCTGGTCAGCGCATGCGTGCCGGTGCAGACGCCGCAGATGCGCTCGGTAAAGGCCCAGGCGTCGCGCGGGTCGCGACCGCGCAGGATGACCTCAAGCCCGCGCCACATGGTGCCGGTGGAGACGGCGTTGCGGATGACGCCGTTCTCGTCGACGTTCACCTCGCAGCGCATGTGGCCCTCGATGCGGGTCACGGGATCGACGACGATGCGGCGGCCGGAATTGTCCAGCGAGAAGCCGTTGGGGGTCTGGATGACCATGGGTTACGCCTCTTCCTTGGCCGTGCTGGGACGGTCCTGAACCTTCTTCTGCGCCGAGCGCAGGGCGGAGATGGCGGTGTGCAGCGCGATGCCGCCCGCCACGGCCCCGGCGGCAGCCATGCCCACCTGATCGGCATTCGCCTCGACCCCGAATTGCGTGAGGTCGGTCACCCGGTCGTAGAAGCTGCCCTGATCCCAGAACCCGTCTTCCGAGCAGCCGATGCAGCCGTGACCCGACTGGATCGGGAAGCTGACGCCCTCGTTCCAGCGGATGGTCGAGCAGGCGTTGTAGGTGGTCGGCCCCTTGCACCCCATCTTGTAGAGGCAATAGCCGCGCCGCGCGTTGTCATCGTCCCAGCTTTCGACGAATTGGCCTGCGTCGAAATGCGGGCGGCGATAGCATTTGTCGTGGATCCGCTGGCCGTAGAACATCGCCGGACGGCCCTGACGGTCCAGTTCCGGCAGCCGGTCGAAGGTCAGCATATAGGTGATGACGCCGGTCATCACCTCGGCGATGGGCGGGCAGCCCGGGACGCGGATGATCGGCTTGTCGGTGATGACCTGATGCACCGGCACGGCGCGGGTCGGGTTCGGGTGCGCGGCCTGCACGCAGCCGTAGGAGGCGCAGGCGCCCCAGCTGATGATCGCCTTGGCGTGTTCGGCCGCCTCGCGCAATTGGTCGACGAAGGGCTTGCCGCCGACGATGCAATACATCCCGTCCTCGTTCAGCGGCGGGTTGCCCTCGACCGCGAGGATGTAGTTGCCGCGGTAGCGTTCGATGGTGTCCCTGAGCGCCGCCTCGGCCTGATGCCCGGCCGCCGCCATCAGCGTGTCGTCGTAATCGAGCGAGATCATCGACAGCACCACATCGCCCGCCAGCGGATGGGCCGAGCGGATGAAGCTTTCCGAGCAACAGGTGCATTCAAGGCCATGGACCCAGATCACCGGCGTGCGCGGCAGCGTTTCCATGGCATGGGCGATCTTCGGCACGAAGGCCGGGCCTAGGCCCAGCGCCGCCGCCGTCAGCGAGCAGTATTTCATGAAGCTCCGCCGGGTGATCCCCTGCTTGCGCATCACGTCGTAGAAGGTCTCGATCTGGCTCAAGGCCGCTCCTCCCCCATCGCGGTTGATGTCCGGTGCGACCCCGTGGCGCACCCTCCCGAGGCTCAGGATGACGGCATGCGACGGTATTCGCATGGAAAAGCGGCAGGTTCTGCCTGCGCCGGGAAAGTGCTGCGCGGCCCGTGGGTTACGGGGGTGTTTGCGCTGACGGCAGGGGGTGGTGGCGGACAGGCGCCTGTCAGGCTGGAAGGCCTGTGGTCAGGCGCTTTCCAGCCGCGCCAGCGCGACCAGCGCCTGACCGAAGGCCAGCCCGCCGTCATTGGCGGGCACCTCGCGCGGCAGGCAGAGGGTGTAGCCGTCGAGCCCGGCACAGGTCCGCTCCAACAGCCCCGCGTTCTGGAAGCACCCGCCCGAGAGGGCGATGGTGCGCGTCCCGGCCGCGTCGGCCGCCTGCCGCGCGGCCCGGGCCATGGTCTCGGCAAGGCCGTTCTGGAAACGCGCGGCGATGCGGTCCGGCGGCGTGTCGGGCAGGTCGCGGGCGATCTGCGCGAAGAGGGCCGCGAGGTCGAGCGCGAAGCGGTAGCCGGGTTCGTCCGGGTACCGGGCGGCGAGCGCCTCCAGCCTCATCGCCGCCTCGCCCTCGAAACTAAGCCGCGCGGGCGCGATCCCCAGCACCGCCGCCACCGCATCGAACAGCCGCCCGGCCGATGAGCTTTGCGGCGCATTGAGCCCGGCAGCGGCGGCGCGGCGGATCATCGCCCGCGGCTGGTCGGGGAACAACCGGTCGGCCAGATCGGACAGGCCCGCCTGGTCCAACCGCATCAGCGCATTCCGCCAGGGCTCCCTCTGCGCCAGATCCCCACCCGGCAGCGGGGCCGGCGCCAGATGCGCGACCCGGGCAACCCCGGCGTAATCGCCCAGCAGGATCTCGCCGCCCCAGAGCGTCCCGTCCTCGCCCAGCCCCAGCCCGTCGAGGATCACGCCGACCGCCTGCCCGCCCCGCCACCCGGCCTCGCCCAGCGCGGCGGCCATATGAGCGTGGTGGTGCTGGACCCGGATCAGCGGAAGGCCCAGTGCCTCCGCCCGCTCGGCCCCATGGCGCGAGGCGCGGAAATCGGGGTGCAGGTCGATGGCGATGGCCCGGGGGCGGTGGTCGAAGAGCGCGGCGTAATCGGCATCGGCTTTCAGGAATTCGCCAAGCGTCAGCGCGTCGTCCAGATCGCCCAGATGGTGAGACAGCAGCGCGCGGCCGTTCTTGGTCAGGCAGAGCGCGGCCTTCATCTGCCCGCCATAGGCGGTGACCGGCGTGTCGGGCAGGCCCTTCGGCAGGGCCAGCGTGCCGGGCGTCCGCCCCCGGGCGCGGCGCAGGACCATGCGGCCCCCTGCGGCGAGCCGTTCGACGCCATCGTCGAGGCGGCGGGCGATGTCACGGTCATGCATCAGGAAAGCGTCGGCGAAGGCGGCGAGTTTCTCCCGCGCCTCCGCGTTGCCAATCACCTGCGGCTCGCCCGAGAGGTTGCCGGAGGTCATGACCAGCGGGCGCCGGGTAGCGTCCAGCAGCAGATGGTGAAGCGGCGTATAGGGCAGCATCCAGCCCAGCGTGGACTGGCCGGGGGCGAGCGCCTCGGGCAGCGTGCCATGGTGCGGCAGCAGGACGATGGGCGCAGCGGGATCGGTGAGCAGCGCCTCGGCCTCCGCCGTCAGCGCCGCATGGGCGCGGATCAGGGCCAGCGGCGCCATCAGGGCGAGGGGCTTGGTCGGGCGGCACTTGCGGGCGCGCAGCGTGGCGATGGCCCGCGGGTTCGTCGCGTCGCAGGCGAGGTGAAAGCCGCCGAGGCCCTTGATGGCAAGGATCTGACCGGCGTTCAGGCGCCGGGCGGCCTCGGCAATCGGGTCCTCGGCAGGCGGCTCCAGCCAGAGGCGCGGCCCGCAATCGGGGCAGGCCACCGGCTGGGCGTGGAACCGGCGGTCGGCCGGGTCCTCGTATTCCGCGCGGCAAGCGGGGCAGAGGGTGAAGGGCGCCATGATGGTCTGCGCCCGGTCATAGGGCAGGCCCTTCAGGATGGTGAAGCGCGGCCCGCAATGCGTGCAATTGGTGAAAGCATAGCCCTGGCGGCGCCCCGGCACGCGGATTTCCCGCGCGCAGGCTTCGCAGGTAGCGGCATCGGGCGTGACGGCGGTCTCGGCGCCCTTGTGGCCGGAGGCCTCGATGGTGAAATCCCGGGCGATGACCTCGAAGGGGGTGCTTTCGACGGCATCGACGCGGGCGAGGGGCGGGGCCTCCGCCCGCAGCGCCGCCTCGAAAGCCTCGAGGTCGGGACCCTCGGCGAGGATCAAGACCCCCTCGGCATCATTGCGCACGCTGCCGGTGATGCCCAACCGTTCCGCCAATTGCCAGACGAAGGGCCTGAACCCCACGCCCTGCACCTGCCCCCGGACCCGGATGCGGCGGCCCATCAGGGGCGTGACCCCGGGGTGGAAGGATGGCGCGTACAAGCCCGCACCCTACCGGGCGGGACGCAGCCCACCGGGGCTTCGATCAGGGCGTCGGCGCCCGGGGCAGGCCCCGGGGGATTTTCCATCCCCCGGCCCCCCTGGAGGATATTTGAGGAACGAAGATACTCACGCGCATGCAGCCCCGTCAGTGCGCCCCCTGCCCCATCACTTTGCCAAAAATACGCCCGGGGGGTCCGGGGGGCGGAGCGCCCCCGGGGCCTGCCTAGAGCGCCAAGGCCGGGGCGGCCCGGGCGCGCGGGGCGGGTGGGCGGGAGCGTGCCCGGGCCGCTTTGCACCCGCCCCGCCATCAATGCACCGTGCAGACCATGCAGGGGTCGAAGCTGCGGACGATATGCTGGACCGAGAGCGGCGTTTCCTCCCCCTCGCCCACCCGCGCACCGACCAGCGCGGCCTCCAGCGCCCCCGGCACCCCCGCGCCGTCACGGGGCGAGAAGTTCCAGGTGGTCGGCGCCACGATCTGATAGCCGGCGATGCGGTGGTTCTCGATCCTCAGCCAATGGCCGAGCGAGCCGCGCGCGGCCTCGACCAGCCCCACGCCCTCGCCGTGGCGGGGCAACTCGAACGGGTCGAGGAAGCGGGCGCCGGGGTCGAGGGCCTGCGCCCAGTCTTCGAGCCAGAGCTGGGTGCGGGCGATCTCCAGCAGCCGGGCGGCGACGCGGGCGCGGACCCCGCCCTCGGCCGCCAGAACCAGCGCCAGCGGGTGGCCATCGACCGCCTGACGGGCCAAGGCGCCGACCTCGACCACCCGGCCGCCCAGCCGCGGGGCCTTGCACCAGGAATAGGCGGCCTCGCGCATGTCCTCGTCCGGTACGGTACGGCCCCGCGCGGGATGCGCGGTTTCGCCCAGCATCCAGGCATGGCTCAGATCCTCGGTCACCTGGGCGGGGTCGAAGGGGCCAGGCACCCCGCCGGTCAGCACGCCCTGCCGCGAGGCGCGGCCGCCTTCGAGCGGATAGGCGCCGTAGGACAGATACCGGCCCGGCCCCGGCCCCATCCCGGCCAGCCCCAGGTCGCGGGCGATGCGCAGGAAGAGGCCCGCATCGCCCGAAGACCACGCCTCCAGATCCGAAAGCGTCGCGAGCGCCGCGAAATCCTCGACGGGCGCGGCGAAGATCGTCTCCTCCAGCGCCCGGCGGAAACTGCGCAGCGTGGCGATGATCCGCACCCGGTCGCGGGCATCGGGGGCCTTGGTCACGCCGCCGGGCTGGATGGCCAGCGTATGCGGCCACTTGCCGCCCAGAATCCCGGCGATGTGCAGGAGGCGCGCCCGGGCCTCGACCAGCCGCCGCGCGGCGGAGCCCTGCATGGCGGTGAAGCGGTTCACGGCCTCCGCATGCCAGTCGCGGCCCTGATAGGCGGGGCGGGCGAAGTCCGGCATGAAGAACAGGGCGAAATGGGTGACGTGATCGGCGAGGTTCTCGACCCCGTGCAGGATCGCCGCCGCCAACGCCCCCTGCGGCGTGGGCGTCGCCCCCGCGGCATCGGCCAAAGCCAGCGCCGCGGCGGCCGATTGGCTGACCGAGCAGATGCCGCAGATACGCGGCGTGATGGTCAGCGCGTCGCGCGGATCCTTGCCCAGAAGCATCATCTCGAAGCCGCGGAACAGGGGCGAATTGACCCGCGCTTCGGCCACCTGCCCGTCGCGGACTGTCAGCGAGACCTCCAGATCCCCCTCGACCCGGTTGAAGGGTCCGACCAGCAATTGCCGCGTCACGGGCGCGGCGCCTTCTGACCCGGCGGGACGCGGATGCGGTCCGAGACGGCGTTGAGGCCGATGCGCTTGGGCGTGGCCGCCTTGGACAGGGACGCAAGCGCCATGAACCACGCTTTTGGCATGTCGGAAGGCAGGCCCACGGGGATGCCGGCGATCGTCGGCGTCTCGGTGAAGGGGTGGCGCGGTTCCTCGAATTCGGGGCTGGTGCAGGCGATGCAGGGATAGCCCGCGCGGGTGCAGGAGCCCTCGCCATTCCAGGCGCGGATGTTGCAATCGCCCACCGCCTGTGTGCCGACGCAGCCCAGATGCTCCATCATGCAGCCCAGTTGCGAGAGTTCCCGGGCGCTGGCCTTGTATTCGTAGAATTCGTTCTTGGTGCAGGCGTGATGCACCAGATGGTCGGCGTAAAGCCTCGGCCGCCCGTAATCGTCGAGATCGGCCTCGCCAAGCCGCCCCTCGGCCAGCAGCAGCAGGGTCTCCGAGACCCAGCCGGGATGCGTCGGGCAACCGGCAATATTGATCACCGCCCGGCCCGAGCGCGCGCGGAAGCTGGGGTCGAGGGCGCCGCCCGCGAGTTGCCCCTCGTATTGCAGGCCCACGGCGCCCGTCGGGTTGCCGCCCGCCGAGGTCATGCCGCCATAGGCGGCGCAGGTGCCGACCGCCACCACGTCGCGGGCCATCGGCGCGAGGCTGCGCACCCAATCCAGCATGGAGCGCCCGGTGCCGGACAGCATGTGGAACCGCCCGGTGCCCTTGGGGCCGGTGGCGATGGAGCCTTCGACGGCCAGCACGTCGAGGGGCTGTTCGCCCCGCTCGATGGCCTCCAGCAGGCGGCGGACCTCGGCCCCCGTCGCCTCGGAAAAGGACGGGTGCCACAGGAACTCGATCCCGCCATCGGCCAGCAGGTCGAAGACATTGGGATCCTCGGCGCAGAGGAGCGACATGGTGCAGCCCCCGCAGCCCGCCGATTGCAGCCAGAGCACGTTCATGGATCTTCCTCCAGCGGCAATTCGAGCCGGAAACAGGCGCCCGAGCCGTCGGGCACGGCGCAAAGCGCCAGCCGCCCGCCGTGTTCCTCGGCGATCTTGTGGCTGATGGACAGGCCCAGTCCGGTGCCCTGCCCCACGGGTTTGGTGGTGAAGAACGGATCGAAGATCGAGGCCGCCTGCGCCTCGGGCACGCCGGGGCCGTTGTCGCTGACGGCGAGGATGGCGCTTTGGCCCTGACGTTCGACATGGATGGTCAGGCGCGCGTCCGGCTGGCCCTTCATCGCGTCCATGGCGTTCTGCACCAGATTCATGACGATCTGCTGGATATGCCCGGGGACGCCCTGCACCATCAGGCTGGGAAGGCCCGTGAACTGCGCCTCGATCCCGCTTTTCGAGCCGCGTTCGACCCATTTGGCCGCGATCCGCGCGATATCGACCAGATCGAAGGCGACCCGTTCCCCGGTGCCCGAGGCCGAGAGGCGGCGCAGGTCGGCCACGATGTCGCGCACCCGCTCGGCGCCGTCGCGGGCGCCATGGATCGCGTCGCGCAGGTTCTTCAGGTCGCGTTCCAGCTTCAACTCGCCGCGCAGCGCCACCAGCTCCTCACGCGGGGCCCCGGCCTGCACGCGTTCGAAATAGGTCTCGAACCGGCTGACGTAGCGGTCCAGCGCATGGGTCGAGGCATAGACGAAGCTGATCGGGTTGTTCAGTTCATGCGCGACCCCGGCAAGCAGGCGACCGAGCGAGGCGAGTTTCTCGTTCCTGACCAGCTGGATCTGGGCCTCTTTCAACTGACGGTGGCTGGCCTCAAGTTCGGAATAGGCCCGGCGCAGTTCGGCCAGCGGGCGGCCGATCAGCACCGCGCCGATCAGGCGGCCCCGGTCGTTCACCCGCGCCGACAGCGCGATGTCGAAGGGAGCAGGCCCCTCGGGCGTCAGCACATTCGCCTCGAACCTTGCGGCGCTGCGTTGCAGTTTCAGCTCGGCCAAGGCGGCATCGAGGCGCCCGGCCCCCTCGGCATCGAACACATCGCTCAGAAGCAGGCCCGCCAGATCGGCGGGGTCGCGGCGGGTGGCTGCGGCGAAGGAGGCGCTGGCCTCCTCGATCCGCGCGTCGCGGCCCAGTACCACCATGATGTCGTTCACCGCTTCCAGAATCGAGGCGATGAACTGCCGCTGGGTCTGCAGCTCCTGGTTCTGGCGTTCGAGCAGAGCGTGGTGGCTGGCGAGTTCGGCATAGGTCTTGTCATAGGCGGCCAAGACGCTCAGCCACGCATCGTCCGAGAACTCGCCGTCCCTGTGCCGATCTGTCGAGGTGCTCATCCGACCCATCCCATGGCGGGCAGGATAGACCTTTGCCCGCGCGGGTGAAAGCCGTTTGGTGACGGGGGTTTGGCCCGTCCGGCGAACAGGAGCCTGCCGGTTCGGAAGCCCGGGTGGTCGCCTTCTGACCACCCCCGGAGGCGGCGGAAGGCGATGATGGGGTATCGACAGCGCCGCTCAACGGAGTACGTTCTGGCGCAACCCAGTTGGCGAACAGGAGGCCCGATGCGCTACCACGCCCCGGCAACATTCGAGGAAGCGGTGAGCATTGCCGCGGGTGCGTCCGGTGTGACGCGCTTTCTGGCGGGGGGGACTGATGTGCTGGTCCAGCTCCGCTCGGGCCTTGTCACCCCCGACGATCTGATCGACCTGAAGAAGATCCCCGGCACCGGGCAGATTACCCGGCTTGAGGATGGCGGCTGGCGGATCGGCGTGGCTGTGTCCGGCGCCGAACTCGGCGCGCATGCGGCGCTGGTGGCCGACTGGCCCGGCGTGGTCGAGGGGATGGAACTGGTGGGCTCGACCCAGGTGCAGGGCCGGGCGACGCTGACCGGGAACCTGTGCAACGGCTCGCCGGCGGCGGATTCGGTGCCGGGGCTGGTCGCGGCGGGGGCCAGGGTCACGGTGCAGGGGCCGACGGGCACGCGCGAAATCGCGGTCGAGGATGTGCCGGCCGGGCCGGGCAAGACGACGCTGGCACCCGGCGAGATCATCACCGCCATCACCCTGCCACCGCGGGGCAATCACGCGGGCGACGCCTATCTGCGCTTCATCCCGCGCACGGAAATGGACATCGCCGTGGTCGGCTGCGCCGTCTCGCTGGTGCGCGACGGCGACCGGGTGGTCAGCGCCCGGGTGGCGCTGGGGGCCGTGGCGCCGACCGTGCTGCTGGTGGACGCCTGCGCCAAGGCCATCGAGGGCACCACACTGGATGAGGCCGCTCTGGCCGCGCTGACCAAGGCGGCCGAAGCAGCGGCCAAGCCGATCAGCGACAAGCGCGGAACCAGGGAGTTCCGCATCGAAGTGGCGGGCGTGCTGGCCCGCCGCGCTGCCGTCATCGCCTATGAGAGGGCCGGGAAATGAGCCGTATCCATGTCACCGCGAAAGTGAACGGCGACGAGGTCGAATTCCTCGCCGATCCGCGCGAAACGCTGCTCGATTGCCTGCGGGATCATCTGGGCCTCACCGGCTCGAAGGAGGGCTGCGGCACCGGGGATTGCGGCGCCTGTTCGGTCACGCTGAACGGGCGGCTGGTGTCGTCCTGTCTGGTGCTGGGGGTCGAGGCGCAGGGCGCCGAGATCGCCACCATCGAGGGGATGGCGCAGGGGGGCGAGCTGCACCCGTTGCAGCGCAAGTTTGTGGAACACGCGGCCCTGCAATGCGGCTTCTGCACCCCGGGTTTCCTGGTGGCGGCGAAGGCGCTGCTGGAAAAGAACCCCGACCCGACCGAGACCGAAATCCGGTTCTGGCTGGCGGGGAACCTCTGCCGCTGCACCGGCTATGACAAGATCATCCGCGCCGTTCAGGACGCGGCGGCGGAAATGCGGGGGGCTGCGTGATGGCGAAGGACGAGATCAGCAAGGGATACACCTGGATCGGCACCACGCCGGACCGCCCGGACGGTCTGGACAAGGTGACGGGCCGCGCGCGCTATGGCGCGGATTTCAGCCTGCCCAACATGCTGCACGGCGCGGTGGTCCGCTCGCCCCATGCCCACGCCCGGATCGTGAAGATCGACGCGACCAAGGCGCTGGCGCTGAAGGGCGTGAAGGCGGTGGTGACCCGCGCCGACCTGCCCACGGGCCTGACGGGCGAGGATTTCTACCTTCAGGAAAACACGCTGGCCGGCGAGAAGGCGCTCTATGACGGCCATGCCGTCGCAGCGGTGGCGGCGACCACGGCGCTGATCGCCCAGGATGCCGCGAAGCTGATCGAGGTGGAATACGAGGTCCTGCCGCATGTGACCGACGTGGACGAGGCGATGAAGCCCGACGCGCCGGTCATCATGCCGGGCTGCGCCGACCATTCGGTGCCCGAAGGCTCGGCCCCGAACGTCGCCCGCTATATCGACTTCGGCCGCGGCGATCTGGAGGCGGGCTTTGCCGAGGCGGATGTGGTGCGTTCCGCGCATTACACGACCGAGGCCACGCATCAGGGCTATATCGAGCCCCATGCGGCGGTGGGCCAGATGGGCGCCGACGGCAAGGGCGAGATGTGGGTCTGCACCCAGGGCCAATGGTACATCCGCAAGATGTGCTCGGCCGTCCTCGGCACCGACCCCGCGCAATTGCGCGTCACGCCCTCGGAAATCGGCGGCGGCTTCGGCGGCAAGACCACGATCTTCATGGAGCCCCTGCCGCTGGCGCTGTCGAAGAAAGCGGGCGGCCGGCCGGTCAAGATGGTCATGACAAGGGCCGAGGTGCTGCGGGCGACCGGCCCCACCGCGTCCGCGTCCATGGACGTGAAGATGGGGATGAAGAAGGACGGCACGATCACCGCCGCCCGCGTCGATTTCCGCATGCAGGGCGGGCCCTTCCCCGGCGCGTCGCCCGTGGGTGAGGCGCTGTCCTGCGCCTTCGCCTGCTACGACATCCCCAACCTCGCCCATCACGGGTGGGAGGTTCTGGCCAACCGTCCGAAATGCGCCGCCTACCGCGCCCCGGGCTCGCCCATGGCGGCCTATGCCGTGGAAAGCATGGTGGATGAACTCTGCCGCGAACTCGGCCTCGACCCGATCGAGGTACGGCTGAAGAACGGCGTGAAGGAGGGCACGCGCGCCTCCTACGGGCCGAAATACAAGCGCATCGGTCTGGTGGAGACGCTGGAAGCGGCCAAGGCACACCCGAACTACGCCGTCGCGCTTGGTCCCAATCAGGGCCGGGGCGTGGCCTCGGGTTTCTGGTTCAACCACGGCGGCGAGACTTCGGTGTCGATGGCGATCACCGAGGACGGCACCGCGCAGGTGTCCGTGGGCACCCCGGACATTGGCGGCAGCCGCGCCTCCATCGCGCTGATGGCGGCGGAGACGCTGGGCATCCCTTACGAAAACGTCCGGGTGAACATCGTCGAGACGGGCGCCCTGGGCGTGAACGAGCCGACCCATGGCTCGCGCGCGACCTTTGCCAGCGGCAAGGCGATGTGGGAAGCGGCGCAGGGCGCCATCAAGGAGATGTGCAAACGCGCGGCGGCCAAGTGGGACATCGACCCCGAGGCCGTGACCTGGAAGGACGGCGCGGCGCATCCCGCCGGTGAGAACGCCGGCAAGTTCGAGCCGATGACCATCAAGGAAATCGCCGCCGAGATGGGCTCGACCGGCGGCCCGATCTCGGGCCACCATGAATCGACGCCCGCGGGCGCGGGCCCGTCCTTCGGCACGCATGTGGTGGATGTGGAGGTCGATCCCGAGACCGGCCACACCAAGGTGCTGCGCTATCTGGTGGTGCAGGATGCGGGCACGGCGATCCATCCGGCCTATGTCGAGGGCCAGTATCAGGGCGGCGCCGCGCAGGGCATCGGCTGGGCGCTGAACGAGGCCTATATCTATGGTCAGGACGGGCGGTTGCAGAACCCGATCTTCCTGGATTACCGGATGCCGGTGGCCTCGGACCTGCCGATGATCGACACGGTGATCGTCGAGGTGCCGAACCCGGGCCACCCCTTCGGCGTGCGCGGCGTGGGCGAAACGGGCATCACGCCCCCCCTGCCCGCGCTGGCCAACGCCATCCACGCGGCAACCGGGGCGCGGCTGAGGAAGCTGCCGATGAACCCGCCCGCGGTGCTGGCGGCGATCCGGGCGAAAGGCTGATGGTCGAGGTCAACCTCTGGTCCGGGCTGCGCAAGTTCACCGACGGCGCCGAGGTGGTCGAGGTCGAGGCGAAGACCGTGGGTCAGGTTCTGGATGCGCTGGTGGCAGCGCATCCGGGGCTCGGCCCGGTGATCGAGGCGGGCGTCTCGGTCGCGGTGGACGGCGAAGTGGTGACCGGCGGCCGCCAGACGCCGGTCCAGCCCGACAGCGAGGTCTTCCTGATGCAGCAGATCAAGGGGGGGTGAGGGCCGTCTGGACCTTCTGACCGGCCTCTTGCCCGGGAAGGCCAGAGGCTTCCAGGATGCGCCAGAGGATGGCCTGTGCCATGCCTGATAGCCGGAGGGGATCAGTTGCGCCGGGACATGAAGATTACGCTGATCGCCGGCGGGCTCGGTATTGTCGGAGGCGTGGTCGCGGCAGTGATCGGGCTGATCCCCTTCTTCTTCGCCAACGACACGATCGAGGTGGAACCGGATACGCCGGGACCGTCGCTGATCCTGACCATCGGCGACCTGCCTCAGCCAAGCAGCGCGGTCGCTCAGACCCTGAACGCGCTGACCGATGAGGACACATTGCGCGTCGCGTCCCTTTCGCTGATCGGACATGACAACATCGGCCTGAGCCAGCATTGTCTGAACGACGGCGAGGATGAGTCCGAGTTTGCCGCCTATCGGCGGCTCGCGGACCTTGGCCTCGGCTCGGCGGCCCTGCACGAGACCCCCTCTCCGCCCCGGACCTTCCTGCAGGTCGCTTCGCCGCAGGCCGATGGCAGTTGTGTCCATGTCCTCGATGCGCAGCGGATCGATCAGATATGTGCCGAGGCAAGAATGTGCGAACGGTCGTTCTCGTTCGTTCCCAGCGAGTTGGGGGTCGCGACTCGCAGCTATTTGCGGGCGCTTCTGGCCTCGCAGATCGGCGGCCGTCCCTGAGCGGCGGCCCGCGGTGCCCCCCACTTTGCCCCTCGCGTCCTGACCCGTTACCCTCCGCGGGGAATCACGGAGGACACCATGCGTTTCGCAACGACAGCCCTCGGGCGGCTCTACGCCCTGCCCCGACAGCTTCCTGCCACCCTCGCCGCCCTCCTGCTGCCGACGCTGGCGCTGGCCGATCCCGTGCAGATCCCCGGGCCCGCCGGGCCGTTGGAAGCCGAGCGCGTCGCCGTCCCCGGGGCCGCGCATGCGCTGGTGATCATCCCGGGGTCGGGTCCCACCGACCGGGACGGCAATTCCCCGGGGCTGGGGATGGGCAGCGACACGCTGCGCCTGCTGGCCGAGGGGCTGGCGGCCGAGGGCGTCGCCTCCCTCCGCATCGACAAGCGGGGCTTCTTCGGCAGCGAGGGCGCCATCGCCGACCCCAATGACGTGACCATCGCCGCCTATGCCGAGGACGCGCGCGCCTGGGTGCGGGAGGCCGCCGCCCTCGCGCCCTGCGTCTGGCTGGCCGGGCATTCCGAGGGCGGGCTGGTGGCGCTGGCGGCGGCCCAGGACCCGCCCGAGGCGCTGTGCGGGCTGATCCTGATGGCCGCGCCGGGGCGACCGTTGGGGCGGATCATGCTGGAGCAAGTCGAGGCCAACCCGGCCAATGCGCCGATCCTGGAGGAAATGCGCGGGCTGATCGAGGGGCTGGAGGCGGGACAGACGCGCGATCCGGCGACCGTCTCGGCGCCCCTGCAGGCGCTTTTCACCGAAGGGCAGCAGCGCTACATGATCGACCTTTTCGCCCAGGATCCGGCGGCACTGGCCCGGGGCTGGGACGGCCCGGCGCTGATCGTGCAGGGCGACGCGGATCTCCAGATCACGCCCCGCGACGCCGAGGTGCTGGCCGAAGCGATGCCGCAAGCCCGGCGCCTGCCGCTGCCGGGCGGCACGCATCTGCTGAAAGAGGACGTCGCGGGCCAGCCCTTCGCCACCTACACGGACCCCAGCCTGCCCCTGCATCCGGCGCTGGTGCCGGGGATCGCGGATTTCCTGGCCGGGGTGGAGTGAGGGACCACGGGCCGCTGCGCGCCGCGGCTCGGCGGGCCGTCCGTCAGTAGTGATAGCGGCACTGGGCGATTTCGAGCGCCTGCTCCGGCCCGCTTCCTGTCACCCGGTAGACCAGCCTGTCCGCCCGCGTGATTCGACGGGACCACCAGCCGCTCAGATCGCCCTTCAGGGGCTCCGGCTTTCCCGTCCCCTTGAAGGGCGTGCGCGACGCCTCGCTTATCAACGCGTTCAGACGTTCAAAGACCTTGGCGTCGCTGTTGCGCCAGTGGTGATAGTCCTGCCAGGCGTCGTCAGAGAAGATCAACTTCATCGTTCAGAGTTCGCTCCATCCCCCGCCCAGCGTCCAGCTGAGCGATGGCTTCCCGCAGGCGTCGGGCGTTGACAGGAGAGTTCAGAAGATAGAGCGTTTCCTGAATCGCATCCCATTCTTCCTTCCCGACGACAACCACCGCCTCTTTGCCCGCCCGGGTGATCACGGTTTCGGTTTTGTCATGGATCGCGTGATCCATGACGGATTTGAGATGCTTACGCGCATCCGTGTAGCTGACTATGTTCATAGGGTGCTTCGTGCTTCGTGCTTCGTGCTTCGTGCTTCGTGCTTCGTGCTTCGTGCTTCGTGCTTCGTGCTTCGTGCTTCGTGCTTCGTGCTTCGTGCTTCGTCCGAGATATAGTACAGCTTCCTGTACATTTCCACCCGCATCCGCTCGATTTCCCGCCCGGCGTCATGACGCTTGCCACAGGCTCCTCCCCTCCGACCAACACAATGACACGGCGCACCAAGAGCTCCACCACTTCGCGCGCCCCCACCTGGTGCATCCCGACCCCCGACCATCCCCACACGCCCCTCCCCCGACGCCACGCTTGACAGAACCCTCGTCCGCCGCCATGGCTGCGGGCATGTTCGGGAACCAGACCCTCTTCAACCGACGCGGACCCCGCCCCCAGGCGGCGGCTCTTCGGGCTGCGCGTCGGTCAGGGACTTCTGGCGTGGATACCTGCCTCTCGTAGGCACCCCAAGCAAAGCCCCACCGATCCGCGTTCCTGAACCTCCGCAGCCCTCGGCTCCGGGGGCTTTCTTTTACCCGAACCCAGGAAGATCCTCACCATGAGCATTCGCGTCGGCATCGTCGGCATCAGCGGTTTTGGCGGCGGGGAAGCGCTGCGCCTGATCGCAAACCACCCCTCGTTCGAGCTTGTCTACGCCGCCGGCGACGGCAGCGCGGGCGCGCGCCTGATCGACCGCTTCCCCGGCGTCCCGGGGGCGCTGGCCGACCGTGTGATCCAGAAATGGGATCCCGAGGCCCTGCCGGACCTCGACCTCCTCTTCGCCTCGCTGCCCACCGGCCGGTCGGCGGACGCGCTGGCGCGTGTCCCGGCCAGCGTGAAGATCGTGGATATCGGGGGCGATCACCGCCATGTCGCGGGCTGGACCTATGGCCTGGCCGATGTCTGGCCCGACAGGATCAGGGGCAGCACCCGCATCGCCAACCCGGGTTGTTTTCCGGTGGCAAGCCTGACCGCGCTGGCGCCGCTGCTGCAGGCGGGACTGATCGGCACGGACAACATCCTGATCGACGCCAAGACCGGGATCTCGGGCGCCGGACGGGGCGGCGGTGACAGCCGCTTCGGTTTCGCCGAGACCAACGAAAACCTGATCCCCTACGGCCTGCTCAACCACGTCCATATGCCGGAGATGGCGACGACCATCGCCCAACTGGGCGGGGCCAGCGCCGCGGGGCTGGTGTTCACGCCGCATCTGGTGCCGATGACCCGGGGCCTCTTGGTCACGATCTATGCCCGGGGGCAGGCGACGACCGCGGATTGCCTTGCGGCGGCGCGCGCCTTCTATGCCGACCGGCCCTTCGTGCGGGTGACCGACCAGCCGCCGCAGACCAAATGGGCCAGCGGCTCGAACCTCGCCTTCCTCAGCTACGCCGCCGATCCGGCGCGCAATCTGGTGATGGCGCTGGGGGCGGTGGACAATCTGGGCAAGGGCGCGGCAGGCACCGCGGTTCAGAACGCGAATCTGATCTGCGGCCTGCCCGAAACCCTGGGGCTGGAGGGCGCGCCGGTCTGGCCCTGACACCGGTGCCTTTGGCAGCGGGGATCGAGGGCCGGGCCCGACAGCCCCGCTTGAGGCCCCGCGCCGAAGGGCGTAACGCTGTCGCCGAGGGAGAAGGACATGAGCTTCGCGGACAGTTACCTCGGTCAGTTGAGGGCGGCGGTGGGCAACCGGCCGCTGCTGGTGATCGGCGTGCGGGTGGTGATCGAGGATGCGGCAGGCCGCGTCCTGATCCTGCGGCGGCAGGATACCGGCGACTGGGGCCTGCCCGCCGGCGCCATGGAACTGGGGGAATCGGTCGAAGAGGCGATGCGGCGCGAGGTCAGGGAAGAGACCGATCTGCAGCTCGGCGATCTGGAGGTCTTCGGCCTCTCCTCGGCCCCGGACATCGAGCGGTTCACCTATCCCAACGGCGACCAGGTACAAACCGTCTCGATCCTGGCCCGGGCCCCGCCACTGGGCGGCACGCCCGCCTCGAACGATGGCGAGGCCGCAGGCTTCCGCTTCGTCGACCCCGCCGCCATCCCGGCCGAGGGCTTCACCCGGCCCGAATACCCCTCGGTCCGGGCCTTCCTGCGCTGGCGCGAGACCGGCCGTTTCCAGTTCTTCTGATCCCCGGCAGCGAAAGGCCCTTCCCCATGGATCCAATCCTCGGATTGAGCCCGCCCGCGCTGGCCTTCATGGCCGCCGTGGTCTTCGTTTCAGCCTTCATGCGGGGCTATTCCGGCTTTGGCTATCCGGTGCTGGTGGTGGCGGCCGGGGCCTTTGTCACCAACCCGCTGGCGCTCATTCCGGTGGCGGTGCTGGGGGATCTGGTGCTCTGCCTGCAGCACGGCCGCGCGGCCTGGCCCGATATCCATTGGCCGACCGTCTGGCGGCTGACCCTGGGGGCGCTGATCGGGCTGCTGCCGGGCCTGTGGATCCTGCCCCATATCGACGAGGCGACGGCGCGGATCGCCATTTCGGGAATGGTACTGCTGGCGTCCCTGGTGATGCTCAGGGGCTGGGTGCTGCCGCCCGGCGCGGGACGGGGCGCAACGCTGGGCATGGGCGTGGTCTCGGGCCTGGCGGCGCCCGCCGGCGTGGCGGGGCCGCCCGCGGTGATGGTCGCCGCGGCGCTGGGGCTGGCGCCGCTGGTGTTCCGGGCGACGCTGCTGGCCTATTTCGTGCTGCTCGACAGCATGACCTTCGTGCAATTCGGCCTGGCCGGGAAGATCGACGCCCCGGTGCTGATCGCCACCGCCGCCTCGGTCCCCTTCGTGGTCCTGGGCAGCTGGTGGGGGGCGCGGCAGGCCATCGGTGCCGACCCCGCCCGCTTTCGCCGCATCACCATCGGCGTTCTGATAGCGATGGCGGCGATCGGCATGGTCCGGGCGCTGATCTAGGCGCGCCCGGACCATGCCCCTGGCTCAGGCCGCCGTCCGGGCGTCGGCCGGGTCGCGCGGCAGAACCTCCTCCCCGAAGGCCTGCATCTGGTCATCGGCCCAGAACCGGACATCGCGGCGGCGGACGCTGTCGCGGTTGGCCTTCATGCGGCCGCGGCGCTCCTCTTCCGGCATCGCGAGCGCGTATTGGATCGCCGTGTCCATCGACTTGTGCGAGAAGGGATTGGTGTGCACGGCCGAGGCCAGCTCGACCGCGGCCCCGGCAAATTCCGACAGGACCAGCACCCCGTCGCCATCGCCCCGCGCGGCGCAGAATTCCTTGCACACCAGGTTCATCCCGTCCGCCAGCGGCGTGATCCAGGCCACATCCGCCGCCTGGTAATAGGCGACCAGTTCGGTGAAGGGCACCGGGCGCGAGATCAGCGCCACCGGCTGCCAGTCGAAACTGCCGTAGCGGCCGTTGATCTTGCCCGCCAGCGCCTCCAGATCGTGCTGGATTTCCTCGTAGGCGGTCATGTTGGCATTGGCCGCGACCGAGACATGCATGAGCCGCACCTTGCCGCGAAGATCCGGGCGCGCTTCGAGCAGGCGCTCGAAACTCTGCAGCTGCTCGATGCCGCCCTTGGTGTAATCGGTCCGCCCGACCGAGAGGATCAGCCGCCGGTCGCGCATCTGCTGGCGGATCCGGGCGAGGCGTTCGGCCGTCTCGTCGCTGGCCGCGACCTTGCCGATATAGGCCGCATCGACGCCGACGGGGCTGGCCTGCAGCCGCACCGTGCGGCCCTGATAGCCGATCTCGGTCACCACGCTCTGTTCCGACAGCGCTGTGGTTTCAGACGAAAATTCGGCCGAGACCTTCTCGCGCTTCAGCGTCTCGACCTCCAGCAGCGAACGCGCGGCCGATACGAAATTGTTGGCGTAGCGCGGGATATGGAAGCCCACCACATCGCAGGTCAGCAGGCTTTCCAGGATCTCCTTGCGCCAGGGCAGGACGTTGAAGAGGTCGGCATTCGGGAAGGGCGTGTGGTGGAAAAAGCTGATCTTCACATCCGGGCGCAGCTTGCGCAGATAGCCCGGCACCAGCCACAGGTTGTAGTCGTGGATCCAGACCACGGCGCCCTCGGCCGCCTCGGCGGCGGCGGCTTCGGCGAAGGCCCAGTTCACCTCGCGGAACGTTGGCCAGTCAACGGGGTCGTAATTGTAGCGCTCCTTGAAGCCGTGCAGGATCGGCCAGAAAGCCTCTTTCGACGAGACATGGTAGAAGCTCGTCACCTGTTCCGGCGTCAGCGGCAGGCGCGAGACGGTGTAACGGCCGTATTGGTCGTCAATCTCGACCACCCGCTCAAAATCGGGGTTGGCGGGATCGTCGGCGTGTTTCCAGGCGATCCAGGCGCCCTTTTCGACCCGGCCGAAGAAGCTTTTCAGCGTGGGCACGATGCCGTTGGGGCTGCGGTTCTCGCGGAACTCGACCTTTCCGTCGATCTCGACTTCTTCATAGGGCTGGCGGTGGTAGACGATAACGAGGTTCGAGGGCATGTCGGTCAATCTCCGGTCGGAAGGGCGTGAAGGTCAAAGGCGGCGACGGCTTCGAGGATGCCGGCGGCGCCGGGCGCGCGGGCATGGTGGACGGTCCTTACCCCGGCAAGGGCGCGGGTCAGGGCCGGTTCCGACTTGCCCACCGCCACGGCGGGCAGGCCCGAGGCCAGCATGCTGAGGTCGTTCAGCGTATCCCCGGCGCAGAGGACGCGATCCTCGGGAATGCCCAGATGCGCCACCAGACGGCGGATCGACGGCCCCTTCGAGATGCCTTTCGGCAGCACGTCGAAGAAGCGGTCGTCCGAGATCAGCCAGTCAAGGCCCAGCGCCTCGACCTTGGCCTGGGCCGAGGGGTTGAAAGCCTCGGCGTCGAGGTCATAGCTCACCCGATAGCGAAAGGCCGTGGGTTGCAGGCTGAGGCCCGGATGCCCGTCCAGCGCCGCGCGGACCCGGGGGCCGCAGTCGGCCCAGGCGGCGGCAATCTCGGCCTCCAGTTCCGGCAGCGGCGCGATGCCGTTGACGGTCACCTCGGCAATGGTCGTGCCGACATCGCCCACCACGTATTCGGGCCAGGGCAGCCCCCGCTCGCGGCACATCGACAGGATGAAATCCGGGTCGCGGCCCGTGACGAAGATCAGGCCGATGCTGGCGCGGTTGGCCTCGATCCAGCTATAGAGGCGGGCGCGGTCGGCATCGCTGCCGCCCAGGAAGGTTCCGTCGAGATCGGTCGCCAGCGTGAAACGGCGTGCGGCAAGAGGGGGGATTGAGCGCTGCAAATCGGGGGCAAGCACGGGTGATGGGGCCTCCTGTTGGGGGAGCCTGTGAAGGTCGATCCGGTTGTCAGATGCGCGCCCCGTTTGCCCCGGGTCGGGGCGATGCGGCAGGGCAGAACACGCAGGAAGCGCGTCGCGCGGGGGATACGCAGGCAAAAGGCCCGCTCGGGTCCGCCGCCGGACCCTTTCCCTAGACTAGGGCAAACGACCCTCAGTGCAACCCGCAATTGCTGCAATGCGGCGCGTACCGTTGAAAAGTAAGCGAAAAAAGTGCCGCAAGGGGCGATTTCCAGCGTCACGCCAGGTGGGTTGATTTTCCATACTATGCAGTCTATTAAATCGACATGACCCTTTCATCCGCCCCCCGCCGCCGTGGCAGGCCGCCCCAGGACCCCGCCGATCAGGCGGCGCGGCAGGCCTTGATCCGGGCCGGGCTGCGGCATCTGACCGAGTTCGGCTATGGTGCGGCGGCGCTGGATCAAATCCTGACGGCGGCCGGGGTGACGAAGGGCTCGTTCTACCATCATTTCCCGTCGAAAGCCGCCTTCGGCGCCGCCCTGATCGAGGCTTACGGCGCGTATTTCCGTGGCCTGCTGGCCCGCTCGCTGACGCGCGAGGACCTGCCGCCCCTCGACCGCCTCGCCGCCTTCGCGGCCGAGGTCGAGGCCGGGATGGCGGCGCATGACTACCGGCGCGGCTGTCTGGTCGGGAACCTTGGTCAGGAAGTGACCGCCCTGCCCGAAGACTACCGCGAACGGCTGCAAGCGGTGCTGGCCCTCTGGCAGCAGGACACGGCGCACTGCCTGCGGCAAGCGCAGGCCGCGGGCCAGATCGACGCCAGCCAGGACCCCGACGCCTTGGCCGCGCTGTTCTGGATCGGCTGGGAGGGGGCGGTGATGCGCGCCCGGCTCGACCATGGCCCGGCGCCGCTGCGCCTTTTCATCGCCGCGTTCCTGCGGCTCGTCACCCGGAAGGAAGACCCATGACCCGTGCCATCCTGATCGACAAGACCGACGACGGCCAGAGCGCCAGCCTGACCGACGTCACCCTGCCCGCGCTGGAGGAAGGCCAGGTCGCGGTCGAGGTCGCCTATTCAACCCTTAACTACAAGGACGCGCTGGCCCTGACCGGCGCCGCGCCCGTGGTGCGCAGCTTTCCGATGGTGCCGGGCATCGACCTGAGCGGCATCGTCCGCGAAAGCCGCGCCCCCTCGCTGAAAGCCGGTGACCGGGTGGTGCTGAACGGCTGGGGCGTGGGCGAGAAGCATTGGGGCGGGCTGGCCGAGCGCGCGCATCTCAACGCCAACTGGCTGGTGAAACTGCCCGCGGGCATCAGCCTGAAACAGGCCATGGCGATCGGCACCGCAGGCTATACCGCGATGCTCTGCGTCATGGCACTGGAAGCGCATGGCCTGACGCCTGCTTCGGGCGAGGTGGTGGTGACCGGCGCCTCGGGCGGGGTGGGCAGCGTGGCCGTCGCCCTGCTGGCGGCGCGGGGCTACCGGGTGGCGGCAGTCACCGGGCGGATGGATGAGGCCGGGTATCTGACCGGGCTCGGCGCCACGACGGTCCTGGACCGGGCGGAACTGACCGGCACCCCGCGCCCCCTGGGCAAGGAGCGCTGGGCCGGCGCCATTGATGTGGCGGGCGGCGTGGTTCTGGCCAATGTCCTGTCGATGATGGCCTATCGCGGCGTGGTGGCGGCCTGCGGTCTGGCGGCCGGGCGCGACCTGCCGACCACCGTCACCCCTTTCATCCTGCGCGGCGTGACGCTGGCGGGGGTGGACAGCGTCATGTGCCCCCTGGCCGACCGGCTGGTGGCCTGGCAGCGGCTGGCGGCGGAACTGGACATGAGCAAGCTGGACGCCATGGTGGCGGAAGTCCCGCTGGCCGAGGTTTCCGCCGTGGCGCCGCGCTTCCTGGAGGGTCAGGTCCGGGGCCGGATCGTGGTGCCGGTCAATCCCGCGCTGGGGTGAGCGTCCGCACATCGCTCACGAACCGCTGGTCTGCGGGCCTGTGAGGGGTTATCTCGGCCTCTGACGGGCGGCGCCGCGCCGCCCTGCCCCAGCCACCCGGTCCGTCTGGATCGCGGGAGCCGACAGACCCTCGCGCAGCCCGGGATCCGCCCGGGCCTTCAAGGACGTGCCCATGGAACCGATCATCACCCGCCACCGCCACGAGATCCGGCGCCGTCAACTGACCGTGCACTCGGTCAGCGAACTCACCCCGCACATGATCCGCATCGTGCTGGAGGGCGAGGATCTGGCCGATTTCACCAGCCTTGCCCCCGACGACCACCTGAAACTGCTGCTCGACACCGGGGCCGAGACGCCCGAGATGCGCGACTACACGCCCCGCAGCTATGACAATGCCGCCCGCCGTCTGGTGGTCGATTTCGCCGTCCATGACGCGGGTCCGGCTACCGCCTGGGCGCTGGGCGCCACCAAGGGCGACACGATCACCGTGGCCGGGCCGCGCGGCTCGGCGGTGGTGGCGCCGGTCTTCGACTGGTATCTGCTGATCGCCGACGAGACGGGCCTCCCCGCCATGGGTCGCTGGGTCGAGGAATTGCCGGCAGGCGTCGAGGTGGTGACGCTGGGCGCCGTCCCCGGCGCCGAGGACGAGCAGCGTTTCGAGACCGCGGCCAGCCACCGCGCCCATTGGGTTCACCGCCCGGTGAGCGAGGCGGCCGAGCCCGCGCCGCTGCTGGAGGCCGCGCGGGCGCTGACCTTGCCCGAGGGCAAGGGCTTCGTCTGGATCGCCGCCGAAGCCAAGGTCGCCCGGGCGCTGCGCGACCATATCGAGGGCGAGCGGGGTCACCCCAAGGCCTGGATCAAGGCCGCGGGTTATTGGATCTTGGGACAGGCCGATGCCAGCGACAAGGCGATCGAGTGACCGCAACCCCTTGACGCAGCGCGCTTTCGGGGTTTGGCTGGAGGCCAGATCGGGGGAAATGGGATGAAGATCGACCTCAATTCCGACCTGGGCGAAAGCTTCGGCCCCTGGTCGATGGGCGACGACTCGGCGATGCTGGATCTCGTCACCTCGGCCAATATCGCCTGCGGCGGTCATGCCAGCGACCCCGAGACGATGTTCACCACGCTCAGGACCGCCGCGGAGAAGGGCGTCGTGATCGGCGCCCATCCGGGCTATGCCGACCGCGAGGGCTTTGGCCGCCGGGTCATCCCCATGGCTCCGGCCGAACTGGGCCGGATGGTGGCGGCGCAGGTGGGCGCGCTGGCGGGCGTCGCGGCGCTGGCAGGCGCGCGGGTCCGCTATGTCAAGCCGCATGGCGCGCTGTCCAATCACGCCTCGGACGACCGGGCGGCGGCGGATGCCATCGTCGCGGCGGTCAAGGCGCTGCCCGGCGATCTGGCCTTCCTCGCCATTTCCGGCACCGAGCTGGAACTGGCGGCGCGCGCGGCGGGCCTGCCGGTCTTTGCCGAAATCTTCGCCGACAGGGGCTATCTGCCGAACGGACGCCTCGTGCCCCGTTCGCAGCCGGGTGCGATGATCCATGACCCGGCCGAAGCGGCGGAGCGGTTGCTGCGCTTCCTCGACACCGGGCTGATGCCGGTGGTCGGCGGCGATCCGATCCCGCTGGACGCGGCCTCGATCTGCGTGCATGGCGACAGCCCCGGCGCCGTGGCCATGGCGCGCGAGGTCCGGGCGCGGCTGGGCGCGGCGGGCGTGAGCGTCGCGAGTTTCCTGTGATCCCGCCCCGTTTCACCGCCGTGGCCGACCACGCGCTGCTGGTCGAATTCGCCCGGGCGCTGGACGATGCCGCCCATGAAGCCGTCCTGCGGCTGGATGCGGCGCTGGCCACGGTGCCCTGCCCCGGGCTGCGCGAATGGGTGCCCGCCTTCGTCAATCTGCTGGTGGACTTCGACCCCGCGGTGACCGACCACGCCCAAGTCGAGGCGCATGTCACCGGCCTGCTGGATCAGGCCGGCGCGCCGGGCGCCAGCCCCGTCACGCATGAGGTTGGCGTCTGCTATGAAGAGCCTTTCGGCCGCGATCTGGCGGCGGTGGCCGACAAGACGGGCCTGTCGGAGGAAGCGGTGATCGCCGCCCATCTGGCGGGCGATTACCGGGTTTACCTCTACGGCTTCGCGCCGGGCTACGCCTATATGGCCGGGGTGCCCCCGGAGCTGCGCCTCGACCGCAAGACAGCGCCGGTCCGGGGCATCGCCGCGGGCTCGGTCATCGTCGCCGGGCCGCAATGCCTGATCACCACGCTGACCATGCCGACCGGCTGGTGGATCCTCGGCCGCTCGCCGGTCAAGGTGCTGACCGGCGACGAGGACAGGCCCTTCCTCTTCGGCGTTGGCGACCGGGTACGGTTCCGCCGCCTGTCGCTGGCCGAGTTCGAGGCCGAGAACGGGGCATCCCATGGCTGAGGCGGTATTCCGGGTGGTGCAGGCCGGACCGCTGGTCAGCGTGCAGGATGGCGGGCGGCCGGGGATGATGCGCTTCGGCGTCCCGGCCTCGGGCGGGATGGACCGCAAGGCGCTGGCGCTGGCCAATCTGGCGGTTGGCCAGCCCGAAGGGGCGCCGGTGATCGAGGTCTCGCTGGGCGGGCTGACGCTGGAATGCCTCTCGGGCCGGGTCAGCATCGCCGTGACCGGCGGTGCGTTCGTGGTCGAGGCCGGCGGGCGCAGGGCGGCATCGTGGCAGGTCGTGACGATCAAGGCGGGCGAGACGTTCACGATCCGTCGGGGACATTGGGGCGCCTGGGCCTATCTGGCCTTTGCCGGTGCGTTGCAGGCGCCGCGCTGGCTGGGCAGCGCCGCGACGCTGGCCTCGTCGAATCTGGGCGGCGGGGTACTGAAGGCCGGACAGGAATGGGTCGTGGCCGAGGCGAACCTCCTGCCGCCGCGCGATCTGCCCCGGCCGGTCAGTGCCCGCCCCCGCCGCAGATTGCACGTTGTCATGGGACCGCAGGCCCATTGCTTCGCGCCCGAGGCGCTGGAGGCTTTCGCCGCGGGGCCGTGGTTCCTGACGCCGCAGGGTGACCGCATGGGCGTGCGGCTGAAGGGGCCGGTGCTGGCGCTGGGGGATGCGCTGTCGATCCCGTCCGAGCCGATTGTCCGGGGCTCGGTGCAGGTGGCGGGCGACGGGGTGCCGGTGGTGCTGCTGGCCGATCACCAGACGACGGGCGGCTACCCGAAAATCGCGACCGTGCTGGACGACGACCTCGATTCCTTCACCCAGCTGCGACCCGGGGATGGGGTGAGCTTCGCCCCGATCGGCGCCGCCGAGGCCGCCGCTCTCGGCCGGTTCCGCGCCGAACGCTGGGCTGATTACAAGGCACGGATGCGCGACCGGATGCGCGGATCCCCGGGCTGACGTTTTGGGCTGAGGGGGCAAGGGCGGCGTCGCCGCTCCGGTCGCCCGCAGTCTTTCATGGCCCCGATGTTGGCCCCCGTCGCGGCGTCGGCACGGAGCCGGACGCGGCGGGGATCGCCTTGGCCGCGAGGCGGATCAGCCCTCGTCGTCCCCGGCCATCGCCGGCACCCGGGAATTGGTGCCCAGAAGCGCGCCCAGATCCTCGATCGCCTGCGACGCGCGTCGGCCGGCTTCTTCCAGCGCGCGGGCCAGATGTTCGGCCCCGTCACCCTCCAGCCTGCCATGGCGCAATTGCGCCGCCCCGCTGGTCGACAGATCCGCCACCGCCGACAGCACGCGAAACGCCTCGGTCAACTGACGCTGGGCAACCACGCCCGGATGCGGCGCGGCGAGGGGGGCGCCGTCGCGCGCGGGACCGAGACGGCTGTAGAGCACGAGCAGCCGCTGCACCACGCCGTCGCGCCATTCGATCGGCAGAATCTCGACCTCCCAGGCGCTGAGGGTGCCCTCGGCCCGGAAGGTGCCGACGAATTCGCAGGCCTTGCCGGCAAAGCCCACCTCGAGCGCGGCCTTGGCGGCGGCGCGATCCTCGCCTTCCCAGAACGCAGCCCAGACCTGACCGCAGACATCCTCGCGCGGGGTGTCGAGCAGATCGAGGCCCCGGCGGTTGAACGTGGCCACCTGACCGTCGCGACCGATCACCTTGGCGCAGACATCCGAGCGCTGCATCAGCAGGCCCACCACGGTGGACAGCGCCTCGGCACCGATGGCATTCTGGACCGGCGTCACCTCCGCCCCCAAACAGAGTTCAAGATTGACAAACATACCACCCGGGGGTTGCAAATCAAAGCCGCAATTCGCCTGAACAGGCGGCCAATCGCCCATCGGGGCGGAGGCTTTCCGGGAGCGAGACGCGTCCGGCCCGGCCAGGGATCGCCGGGCGGCGCCGCGCAGGGATTTACGTTGCGTTGACGCACCGCTGGTATCCTTGCGGTCTGACCGACCGGAGGACCCATGCCGAAAGTACTGATTGCCGGCGGTGGCATCGGCGGTTTGGTGACCGCGTTGACGATGCACCAGATCGGCGTTTCCTGCACCGTCTTCGAAACCGTCCGCGAGCTTCGGCCCATGGGTGTGGGCCTGAACCTGCAACCCAATGCGGTGCGCGAACTCTACGATCTGGGCATCGCCGGGGCCACGCTCAACTCGGTTGGCGTGCCCTTGCAGGAATGGTCGCTGGTGGCGCGCAGCGGTCAGGTCCTCGTCTCGGAGCCGCGCGGCCTGACGGCGGGCTATCGCTGGCCACAATTCTCGGTCGACCGAGGGCTTTTGCACATGCTGCTCTATCACCTCGTGCTGCGCCGCATGGGGGCCGGGACCGTGGTGCTGGGCGCCCGGGTCACGGGCTACCGCCAATCGGCTCGGCAGGTCACAGTGATTCTGGCAGACGGGCGCGAGGAGACGGGCGATGTGCTGATCGGCGCCGATGGCATCCATTCGGTGATCCGGGCCCAGATGTATCCCGACCAGCCTCCGCCGAACCGGGGCAATGCCGTGCTCTGGCGCGGCGTCACCCGGGCCAGGCCGATCCGCGGCCCCTACAGCTTTGTCGGCATGGGCGAGGGCGACAAGCGCATCGTCCTGTTCCCGATCTCGCATCCGGGCAGCGACGGGCTGGCGCGGATCAACTGGATCGGCGTTCGCACCGTCGCCGATCAGGCCGCGCCGCAGAGTGACAGCTGGATCCGCCCCGCCCCACCGGAGAGCTTCGCCCCGCTCTTCAAGGATTGGGCACTGGACTGGATCGACGTGCCCGGGATGATGCGCGCGGCGGACGCGGCCTTCGAAACCCCGCTCCTGGACCGCGATCCGGTCCCGACCTGGCGCGACGGCCGGGTGGCACTTCTGGGCGACGCGGCGCATCCGATGTTTCCCGCCGGCTCGAACGTGATCAGCCAGGCGATCATCGACGCGCGCGTCCTGGGGGCGGCCATGGTCGAACATGGCGTCACCACCCGGGCGCTGCACCAATATGACGACCAGCTCTGCGGTCCTGTCGCCGCCCTGGTCAGGCGCAACCGCGGCGAAGGCCCGTTCGAATTGCTGCGCCTCGTCGAGGCGCGCTGTGGCGGCGATATGGACTCGATCGACACGCTGTTTCCCAAAGCCGAGCGTGAGGAATTCATGGCCCGCTACAAGATCGCCTCGGGCTTCGCGCGGGAGGTGCTGAACGCCTCCCCCTCGCTGATCGCCCCCGGCGCCCAGGTCGCCCCCCGCCGCCGTCCCCCCTCGCCGCTTGTGGCGCAGTGACATCGGCCGGGCCGGGTGGGGCTGCAGCGTGCCCGTGATCACCACCGCGCCGAACCGCCCCGCCGGTGGTCACCCTGGGCTGCTACGCGGCCACCCGCCCTGAGCCCATGCAGGGATGGCCGTCCCGCTGCGCGCGCGCCCCGTTGATCCCGGGCCGGTTTCTTGCCAGAAGCGCGGAAACGGACGGGGGACGCATGGACAAGGTATTGATCGCCGGCGGCGGGATTGCGGGGCTCGCCACGGCATTGACGCTGCATCAGATCGGCGTGCCCTGCGTGGTCCTCGAATCGGTGCGGGCGCTGAAGCCCCTGGGCGTGGGCATCAACCTGCAGCCCAATGCGGTGCGCGAACTCTACGACCTTGGGCTGGGAGCCGAGGCGCTGGACGAGGTGGGCCTGCCCGCCCGGGAATGGGCCCTGGTCGGGCTGAACGGCAACGACATCTACAGCGAGCCACGCGGCACGCTGGCCGGCTATCACTGGCCACAATACGCCGTGCACCGCGGCCGCTTTCACATGATGCTGTATCAGGCGGTTCTGGACCGGCTGGGCGCGGAATCGGTGAAACTCGGCGCGCGCGTCACGGGCTACCGGCAGGATGACGGAGGGGTCACCGCGATCCTCGAGGATGGGCGCGAGGAGCGGGGAAGCCTGCTGATCGGCGCCGACGGCATCCATTCGGCGATCCGCGCCCAGATGCACCCCGACCAGCCGCCGATCCATTGGGGCGGCGCGGTGATGTGGCGGGGCGTGACGCGCGCCAAACCGATCCGTACCGGCTCCAGCTTCGTGGGCCTCGGCACCCACCGCCACCGGATGGTGATCTATCCGATCTCGCATCCCGGCCCCGACGGTCTGGCCGATATCAACTGGATCGCCGAGGTGACCTGGGACGATCCCGGCGCCCATGCCGCGACCGGCTGGTTCCGCCAGGTCGAGATCGAGGATTTCGCCCATCATTTCGACGGCTGGACCTGGGATTGGCTGGATGTGCCGGCGCTGATCCGGGGCGGCTCGGTCGCGTATGAGAATCCGATGATCGACCGCGACCCAATCGGGACCTGGCGCGATGGCCGGGTCCTGCTGGTGGGCGATGCGGCGCATGCGATGTATCCGACCGGCTCGAACGGGGCGAGCCAGGCGATCATCGACGCCCGCATTCTGGGCGCCGCGATGGTGGCCCAGGGCCCGACCGAAGCGGCGCTCGCGGCCTTCGACGCGCAGCTTTGCGGACCGGTCTCGGCCTTGATCCTCAGGAACCGGGGCGCGGGGCCTTTCGACCTGCTTAATCTGGTGGATGAACGCTGCGGCGGAGAGTTCGACGACATCGACGCGGTGATCCCGGCCGAGGAACGCGCGGCCTTCATGGCGGGCTACAAGAAGGCCGCCGGCTTCGCCATCGAGACGCTGAACGCGGCGCCCCCGACCATCGCGCCCGGCGCCCGGGCCTGAGGGCGCATTCCCCCCTCGCCTTTTGCCACGCATCTTGGCATGGAGGTGTTAGCGCAACCGGCGGGAGGGCGAGCGATGAAATGGGGCATTCTGGGCGCGGCCAAGATCGCGCGGGAATACGTGGCACCGGCGATCCACCGGGCCTTCGGTCATGAACTGGCGGCGCTGGCCACCGCCTCGGCTGAAAAGGCCGCGCCCTTCCTGGGGCTGGTGCCGGGACTCAGGGTGCATGACAGTTACGACGCGCTGCTCGCCGATCCGGGGGTCGAGGCGGTCTATATCCCCCTGCCGAACCATCTGCACATCGACTGGACGCTGCGGGCGCTGGCCGCGGGCAAGCATGTGCTCTGCGAAAAGCCGATTGCCTTGGCCGCGCCCCAGATCGACGCGCTGATCGCGGCGCGCGATGCCTCGGGTCTGGTCTGCGCCGAGGCCTTCATGGTCTGCCACCACCCGCAATGGCAGCGCGCGCGGCAGCTGCTGCAGGACGGTGCCATCGGGCAGCTCGCGCATATCGAGGCGGATTTTTCCTTCAACAACCCCGACCTGAGCAATATCCGCAACCGGCCCGAAACCGGCGGCGGCGCGCTTTACGACATCGGCGTCTATCCCTGCGTCACCACCCGTTTCGCCACCGGGGCCGAGCCCGGGCGGATCGAGGCGCGGCTGCGGCTGGAGAACGGCGTCGATACCCATGCCCGAGTCTGGGCCGAGTTCCCGGATTTCACCCTGGCCTTCCACGTCTCGACCCGGATGGCACCGCATCAGCGCATCGCCTTTCACGGAACCGACGGGGTGCTGACCCTGACCGCACCGTTCAACGCCGGGGTGGCGGGGGCGGCGCAGCTGGTGGTCACCCGCGGCTATGACGAAACGCGGATCGAACGGTTCGAGCCCGTCGACCAATACCGGCTGATGGTCGAGGCTTTCGGACGCAGCGCGCGGGAAGGGGCGGCTTTCGCCTGCCCTCTGGAGTTCTCGCAGGGCAATGCGCGGATGATCGACGCGATCCTCGCCGCTGGCCGCGGCTGAGCGGTCGCTTTTGCCATTGGGAAAGGCGGGGGGCGGGGCTAGGCTGGGGTTCCCTCAGGAAAGGATCCCGCCGATGCGTTCCCCGCTGCTGCCCTGCCTGCTCGTCGCCCTGCTGCCCCTGCCCGCCCTCGCCCAGGACGGGCCGCGCGGCATCGCCTTCGTGCAGGCGCCCGAACAGAGTTCGGGCGTGGCCCTCGGCCGCACGCCCGACGAGGCCTTTGCCGCCGCCACCGCCCAATGCGTCGAAGGGGGCGCGCTGGCCGAGGATTGCCTGCGTACCAATTGGTGTTACCCGGCCGGTTTCTCGATCGACATCTTCGCCCAGCATCGCGAAGGGCCGCATTGGCACGAGGTGATCTGCGGCCTGCCCTCGCGCGAAGCGGGCGAACAGGTCGCCCATGCCCTTTGCGACACGGCGGCACGGCCGTATCTCATCGAATGCGCGCTGGTGCAGGTCTATGACCCGGACGGGACAGCCCTGCTGTCCTATTGAGCACAAAAAGGCAGCAGGATTGTAACAAATCCTTGCATTTCTTGCGCCGCACTGCAGAAATCGGCCAAAGTTTCTGACCAAAGCCCGGGGGAATCGGAGATGGCAGCCTTCAACAAGATCCTCGTCGCGAACCGCGGCGAGATCGCCATCCGCATCATGCGTGCCGCCAACGAGCTCGGCAAGAAGACGGTCGCCGTCTATGCCGAGGAGGACAAGCTGGGCCTGCACCGGTTCAAGGCCGACGAGGCCTATCGCATCGGCGAGGGGCTGGGGCCGGTGGCGGCTTATCTCTCGATCCCGGAAATCATCCGGGTGGCGAAGAAGGCCGGCGCCGATGCGATCCACCCGGGCTATGGCCTCTTGTCGGAGAACCCGGCGCTGGTCGATGCCTGCGTCGAGGCCGGGATCACCTTCATCGGCCCCAAGGCCGACACGATGCGCGCCCTGGGCGACAAGGCTTCGGCCCGGCGCGTCGCGATCAAGGCGGGCGTGCCGGTCATCCCCGCGACCGAGGTGCTGGGCGACGACATGGACGCGGTCAGGCGCATGGCCGATGAGGTTGGCTATCCGCTGATGCTGAAAGCCAGCCACGGCGGCGGCGGCCGGGGCATGCGCCCGATCCTGGGGCCCGAGGAACTGGAGGCCAAGGTCCGCGAGGGCCGTCGCGAGGCCGAGGCCGCCTTCGGCAATGGCGAGGGCTATCTGGAAAAGATGATCCTGCGCGCCCGCCATGTCGAGGTGCAGTTGCTGGGCGATGGCTACGGCAATCTTTACCACCTCTACGAGCGGGACTGCACCGTGCAGCGCCGCAACCAGAAGGTCGTCGAACGCGCCCCCGCCCCCTATCTGACCGAGGCCCAGCGCGCCGAGGTCTGCGAACTGGCGCTGAAGATCGGCCAATCGGTCGGCTATCAATGCGCGGGCACGGTCGAGTTCCTGATGGATATGGACTCGCAGAAGTTCTACTTCATCGAGGTGAACCCCCGGGTCCAGGTGGAACACACCGTCACCGAGGAAGTGACCGGCATCGACATCGTGAAGGCGCAGATCCGCGTGTCCGAGGGCGAGACGCTGGCCGAGGCGACCGGCACCCCCACGCAGGCCGATGTGCGTCTTTCCGGTCACGCCCTGCAATGCCGCATCACCACCGAGGACCCGCTCAACAATTTCATCCCCGATTACGGGCGGTTGACGGCCTATCGCTCGGCCACCGGGATGGGGATCCGCCTCGACGGCGGCACGGCCTATGCCGGGGGCGTCATCACCCGCTATTACGATTCGCTGCTGGTCAAGGTCACCGCCTGGGCGCCGACGCCGACCGAGGCCATCGCCCGCATGGACCGCGCGCTGCGCGAGTTCCGCATCCGGGGCGTTTCGACCAACATCGCCTTTGTCGAGAACCTGCTCAAGCATCCGACCTTCCTGGCCGATCAGGCGACGACCAAGTTCATCGACACCACGCCCGAGCTCTTCCAGTTCGAGACGCGGCGTGACCGGGGCACCAAGGTCCTGACCTATCTGGCCGACATCACGGTCAACGGCCATCCTGAGACCGCGGGCCGCGCCAAACCCGCCGCCCAGCCCCGCGCGCCCGTCGCGCCGCCGATGGTGGTGGCGAACCCGCCCGCGGGGACCAAGACGCTGCTGGAGCAAAAGGGCGCCAAGGCCGTCGCCGACTGGATGAAGGATCAGACGAAGCTCCTGATCACCGACACGACGATGCGCGACGCGCATCAGTCGCTGCTGGCCACCCGCATGCGCTCGATCGACATGATCCGCGTGGCGCCGGCCTATGCCGCGAACCTGCCCGAGCTCTTCTCGGTCGAATGCTGGGGCGGCGCGACCTTCGACGTGGCTTACCGCTTTTTGCAGGAATGTCCCTGGCAGCGGCTCAGGGACCTGCGCAAGGCGATGCCGAACCTGCTGACGCAGATGCTGCTGCGCGCCTCGAACGGCGTCGGCTACACCAATTACCCCGACAATGTGGTGCAAAGCTTCGTGCGTCAGGCAGCCGAAACCGGCGTCGATGTGTTCCGCGTCTTCGACAGCCTCAACTGGGTCGAGAACATGCGCGTCGCCATGGATGCGGTGATCGAGACGGGGCGCATCTGCGAGGGGACGATCTGCTATACCTCGGACCTGCTGGACCCAGGCCAGCGCAAGTATACCGTTGATTACTATGTGAAGATGGCCAAGGCGCTGGAGGAAGCAGGTGCGCATGTGCTGGGCGTGAAGGACATGGCGGGCGTGTTGAAGGCGCCGGCCGCGAAAGTCCTGTTCAGCGCGCTGAAGGATGCCGTGGACCTGCCGATCCATTTCCACACCCACGACACCTCGGGCGCCGCCATCGCCACGATCATCGCCGCCGCCGATGCCGGCGTCGATTGCGTCGACGCGGCGATGGATGCGTTCAGCGGCAACACCTCGCAGCCGACGCTGGGCTCGGTGGTCGAGGCCTTCCGCCATACCGGGCGCGACACCGGCCTCTCCATGGCCCGGGTGCGCGAGATTTCCGATTACTGGGAGCAGGTGCGCGCCCATTACGGCGCCTTCGAGACCGGCCAGCAGGCGCCATCCTCCGAGGTCTATCTGCACGAAATGCCGGGCGGGCAGTTCACCAACCTCAAGGCGCAGGCGCGCAGCCTGGGGCTGGAAGAGCGCTGGCCCGAGGTGGCGCGTGCCTATGCCGATGCCAACCAGATCTTCGGCGATATCGTCAAGGTCACCCCCTCGTCCAAGGTCGTCGGCGACATGGCGCTGATGATGGTCAGCCAGGGCCTGAGCCGCAAGGATGTCGAGGATCCGGCCCGCGACATGTCCTTCCCCGACTCGGTGATCGACATGCTGAAAGGCAACCTCGGCCAGCCCGAGGGCGGCTGGCCCGAGGGCATCACCAAGAAGGCGCTGAAGGGCGAGAAACCTTCGACCGAGCGGCCCGGCAAGCATCTGAAGCCTGTGGATCTGGAAGAAGTCCGCGCCAAGCTCTCGGCCCAGTTCGACGGGATGGCGATCGACGACGAGGACCTGAACGGCTACCTCATGTATCCCAAGGTCTTTACCGACTATCTGGAGCGCCACAACACCTATGGCCCCGTTCGGACCCTGCCGACCTGGAACTTCTTCTACGGGATGGAGCCGGGTGAGGAAATCTCGGCCGAGATCGACCCGGGCAAGACGCTGGAAATCCGCCTGATCGCCCAGGGCGAGACGCAGGACGACGGCGAAGTGCGGGTGTTCTTCGAGTTGAACGGCCAGCCCCGCACGATCCGCGTGCCGAACCGCAAGGCCAAGGCCAGCCTCGCCGTGCGGCCCAAGGCACAGGACGGCAACGACGCCCATGTCGGCGCGCCGATGCCGGGCTCGGTGGCCTCGGTCGCGGTGTCGGTGGGCCAGAAGGTGAAGCCGGGCGATCTGCTGCTGACCATCGAGGCGATGAAAATGGAGACCGGCCTCCACGCCGACCGCGAGGCGGTGGTGAAGGCGGTCCATGTCCAGCCCGGCGCCCAGATCGAGGCGCATGACCTGCTGATCGAGCTGGAATAGGGCGGCGCCAGCGCGCCGCCCGGCCTTGGTCAGATCAGGCCGCCGGCGCGCGCCGCTTCCAGCTCGGCCTCGCTGACCAACCCATCGCCGTCGCTGTCGATGCGCGGCAGCATATCCTTGGGCAGATCCTGAACCGCGCTGGGCAGCAGCGGGGTCGCCGAAGGTTCGGACTTGGGCTTGGTGGTTTCGGCGAGGGCCGGCGCGGCGAGAAGGGCGCCCAGAGCGCCCGCAATGACCAGTTTCCTGTGCATGGCTCCATTTCCCTTTGGGGGTGACGCTGTGAGCGGGGTCATATCGTCCCCGCGCCGGCCATGTCGGAAAGCCCTGGGCGGTTTTCAAGATCCGGGCCTCTGCCGCTCACGCGTCTGTGACGGCACGAAAAAGGGGGCGCCCGGCGCCCCCTTTTCCGTTCGGAAACCGGTTCGGGTCAGTACTTCGACCAGAAGCGGTTGACCTCGGCCTCGGCCTCGTCCTTGGACTTGCCATAGCGTTCCTGGATCTTGCCGACCAGCTTGTCCTTGTGGCCCTCGACGACATCGAGGTCGTCGTTGGTCAGCTTGCCCCATTGGATCTTGGCCTCGCCCTTGATCTGCTTCCACTTGCCTTCGACGGTGTCGCTGTTCATCGGTTTGCTCCGTGTTTGAGATCGTCGCGGTGTCATCCGCGGCTTGCAGGGAGAACGCGGCAGCCACCGATCCGGTTCCCGATCCGCCGCCCTTCCCCAGCGGAAATTCCCGCCCGGTCGCAGCCGGAATTCCGGGCCATCCGGCGGCGCAGGAAAATGCGTCGCGCGGCGCATTTTCCGCTTGCGGGGCGCGCGGCCATGACCTAAATCACCGGCACCGAAAGGAAGCGGGCGTAGCTCAGGGGTAGAGCATAACCTTGCCAAGGTTAGGGTCGTGAGTTCGAATCTCATCGCCCGCTCCAGTTCGGACCAGACACGGCGGCCCTCGGGCCGCCGTTCTGCATTCCGGCCCCTTCCCCGCTCAGGCCCGCCGCAGTGCGGCGCTGCGCCGCTGCTGCCAGACCTCCAGCACGGCCAGATTGATCAGCCAGCTGCCCCAGGCGGTGATCTCGTAGGTCTCGGTCACGCTCCAGCCTGCGGCCATCAGGGGGGCCATGATCAGCCGCAGGGTCACCGCCGCGAAGGTCAGCGCCACCGACCGTTGCATCCAGCGCCGATGCGCCGCCAGATCCCCGGCCCGCGCCCGGCCGATGCCCCACAGCGTCGTGCCGATCCACAGCACCGCCAGCGCCACGAAGCCCGAGGCGGCAAAGGCGCTGCCCTGGAAACCGGGCATCAGCGCCAGCGAGGCCAGCCCGCCCCCCAGGATCGCCAGCGCATAGAGCCGCCCCAGCCAGCGATGCAAACCCGGCCGGCGGCGGCGAAGCCCCTGCCAGAGTTGAAAGGGCGCGAGCAGCAGCGCCAGCGGCCCCAAGAAGACATGCGCGGCCAGGGACAGCGGGAAATCCGCCAGGTAATGCGCCATGGCGGGCATGACCCATTCGACCGGCGCCAGCAGGACGCGCCACGAGACGAGCGCGACGCCCAGCGCCGAAATCCAGAAGAACCAGGCGAAGGAACGGGGCAAGGCGGCCTCCTTGACAGTGTAAAGTTTCCGTCAGGATAGGGGTAATCTTTACACTGTCAAGTCTCGATTGACAGTGTAAAGGCCGCCTGCGATGTTGGGTCATGAACGACAGTCTCTCCACCCGCGACGCTCTGATCGAGGCCGGCCTCTCGCTGTTGATCGAAGGCGGGGCCGAGGGGTTGACCCTGCGCCGCGCCGCCGCCCGCGCCGGGGTCTCGCATGCTGCGCCCGCCCATCATTTCAAGGGCTTGCCCGGGCTCCACACCGCCATCGCCAGCCGGGCCTTCGCGCTCTTCACCGAGGCGATGCTGCGCCGGCGGGCGGCGGCCGAAAACCGGCCTTTCGCCCGCCTGCTGGCGATCTGCGACGGCTATCTGGACTTCGCCCGCGACTCGGCGGGCCTCTTCCATGTGATGTTCGCCTGCCCCGACCTCGACCCGCGCGACCCCGATCTCGCGGCCCAGTCGGCCCGCGCCTACGACGTCCTGCGCGAGGGTTGCCTGCCCTTCTCGGGCGGGACGCCCGATCCGGTGCTCGAAGGGCTGGTCTGGAGCAGCGTGCATGGCTACGCGCTGTTGGGCCCCTCGGTCAATGCCGAGGCCCCCTTCGCCGCCGTTCTCGCCCGGATCGTGCCCCCCGACGCGCCTTAGAGCGGTCCGGTCAGGGCGAACCAGGCCCCCTGTGGATCGGTGCCCTGCAGGATATAGGCCCCGCCCGGCACCTCCATCGGCCCGTGCATGACCCGCCCGCCTTCGGCCTCGACCACCGCCTTGGCCCGGTCGATGCTGGTCACGCCGGTATAGGGCAGCCAGCAGGGCGGCATGCCCGGCTGCGGCAGGCCCATCATGCCGCCGATGTCCTGCCCCTCGCGGGCGAAGAGCTGATAGGTCCCCATCTCGCCCATCGGCATCGCGGTCGAGGCGGTCCAGCCCAGATGCTTGGCGTAGAAGGCCAGCCCCGCCACCGGATCGCCGGACATCAGCTCGTGCCAGGCGCCATGGCCGGGCTTGGCGGGGTAATAGGCGCCCCCCTGCTCTGCCTGCATCGGCAGGGGCTGCAGCAGGCCGAAGACGGCGCCCTGCGGATCGCTGAGGATGGCGAAACGCCCCGTGCCCGGAATGTCCGAGGGCGGCACGATCTGGCCCGCGCCATCGGCCAGCATCGCCGCCACGGTCGCATCGCAATCGGTCACCGCGAAATAGGTCAGCCAGTTGGGCGGGATCTCGGGCGTCATCGGCTTCGACATCCCGGCCACCATCGCCGTTCCCTGCCGGGCCAGGAAATATTCGAAGCCCTCCATCGGCGCCTTCTCGACCTCCCAGCCGATCACCGCATGGTAGAAGGCGCCGGCGGCCAGAGGGTCGGGCGTGGTCAGTTCGTACCAGCAGGGCATTCCATGATAATCGTCGCTCACCGGGGCCTCCTGTCCATGGCATGACGCTGCGCCATGCTGCCGGAGGCACTTGCAAAAAGCAACCGCGCAATCCCTAATGGGCGATGGACGGAGGGGACGATGGCGCACAAGGGCTATAACGAGGGATGCCTGGCCGCGCATGCGCTGGACCTGATCGGCGACCGCTGGGCGCTTCTGGTGATCCGAGAGCTGATGCTGGGCCCGAAGCGCTTCGGCCTGATCAAGGCGGGTCTGCCCGGCATCGCCTCGAACATTCTGACGCAGCGCCTGGCCGACCTGGAAGCGAACGGCCTTGTCGAACGCCGCCCTCTGACCCCACCCGCGCCGGCGCTGGCCTATGCGCTGACAGAAGCGGGACACGAGACACGCCCGGTGATCGAGGCGCTCTGCCGCTGGGGCGTGCGCCAGCCGGGCCACGATCCGCGGAAATTCATCTCGCCCACCGGGCTGATGCTGTCGATGGGGGTCATGGTCCGCCCCGTCGAAACCGAGGCCGAGGCGGCCTTCACCATGGGCGCCGAGAGCTTCGAGACCCGGCTCGGCCCGCAGGGCTTCACCGCGCGCCCCAGCCCCGGCGCTGCCGCGCCCCTGCGATTCGAGGGGAGCGGCAATGCGCTTGCTGCGGCGGTCTATGGCAGCGTGCCGCTCGGCGCGCATCTGGCGGCGGGCCGGCTGCGTCTGACCGGCGATCCCCAGGCCGCACAGCGCTTTCTGGATGCCTTTTCGCTGGGCCCGACACCCGCCGCCTGAGCCCACGAAACACCCCTTGCACCCCGCCGGAGGCGATGCTAGATCGCGGCCAGTGAGCGGGCGTAGCTCAGGGGTAGAGCATAACCTTGCCAAGGTTAGGGTCGTGAGTTCGAATCTCATCGCCCGCTCCAGGACAAAAAGGCCGGATCCTTCGGGACCCGGCCTTTTTCGTTTCTCGCTTGAACAGACAAAAGAAACCGGGCCCCAAGGCCCGCTCTTCCTGTCTTCTTTGCGCGTCAAATATCCTCGGGAGGATTTTCAAGGAGGGTGGAAAACCCTCCTTGAAGCAGGGGGTGCGGGGGGCGGCAGCCCCCCGCCCTTTGCCCCTCAACCCTCGACCTTCGCCATCCGCTTGCGCTCGTGCGGATCGAGGTAGCGCTTGCGCAGCCGGATCGACTTGGGCGTCACCTCGACGAGTTCGTCGTCGTCGATATAGGCGATGGATTGCTCCAGCGACATGATCACCGGCGGGGTCAGGCGCACCGCCTCGTCGGTGCCCGAGGCCCGCACGTTGGTCAGCTTCTTGCCCTTCAGGGGGTTCACTTCCAGATCGTTGTCGCGCGAATGCTCGCCGATGATCATCCCCTCGTAGATCTGTTCCTGCGCGCCGATGAACATGCGGCCGCGGTCCTCGAGGTTCCACAGCGCATAGGCGACCGAAACGCCCGCTTCCATCGAGATCAGCACCCCCTGGCGGCGGCCCTGGATCGGTCCCTTGTAGGGCGCCCAGTCGTGGAAGATGCGGTTCAGGACGCCCGTTCCGCGCGTGTCGGTCATGAACTCGCCCTGATAGCCGATCAGCCCGCGCGAGGGCACATGGGCCACGATCCGGGTCTTGCCGACGCCCGCAGGCTTCATCTCGACCAGATCGCCCTTGCGCGCGCCGGTCAGCTTCTCGATCACCGCGCCCGAGAATTCGTCATCGACGTCGATGATGACTTCCTCAATCGGCTCCAGCCGCTCGCCCTTCTCCTCGCGGAAGATCACCCGGGGACGCGAGATCGACAGCTCGAACCCTTCGCGGCGCATGTTCTCGATCAGCACGCCCATCTGCAATTCGCCGCGGCCCGAGACGACGAAGGCGTCGCCCCCCGGCGTATCCTCGACCTTGATGGCGACATTGGTCTCGGCTTCCTTCATCAGCCGCTCGCGGATGACGCGCGACTGCACCTTGTTGCCGTCCCGGCCCGCCAGCGGCGAATCGTTGATCCCGAAAGTGACCGAGATGGTCGGCGGGTCGATGGGCTGGGCGGGAATCGCCGTGTCGACCGACAGATCGCAGAGCGTATCGGCCACGGTCGCCTTGGTCATGCCGGCGATGGTGACGATATCGCCCGCCACCGCCTCGTCAATGGGCTGCTGGCCGAGGCCGCGGAAGGCGAGGATCTTGGTGACCCGGAACTGTTCCACCCGCTCGCCCGTGCGGCTCAGCGCCTTGAGGGTGGCGCCGACTTTCAGCGTGCCTGCCTCGACCCTTCCGGTCAGGATGCGGCCGATGAACGGGTCCGCGCCCAGCGTGGTCGCCAGCATGCGGAAGGGCTCGGCCGCCTGGGCGATCTGCTTCGGCGGCTCGACATGCTTGATGACCAGTTCGAAAAGCGCCGACATATCCTTGCGCGGCCCGTCCAACTCATTGTCGGCCCAGCCGTTGATCCCCGAGGCGTAAAGCACGGGAAAATCGAGCTGTTCGTCATTGGCGCCGAGGTTGGCGAAAAGGTCGAACACCTCGTTCAGCGCCCGGTCGGGCTCGGCCGCGGGTTTGTCGACCTTGTTGAGCACCACGATCGGCTTCAGCCCCAGCGCCAGCGCCTTCGAGGTCACGAACTTGGTCTGCGGCATCGGCCCTTCGGCCGCGTCGACCAACAGACACACGCCATCGACCATGCTTAGGATCCGCTCCACCTCGCCGCCGAAATCGGCGTGTCCGGGGGTGTCGACGATGTTGATTCGCGTGCCGTGCCATTCGACCGAGGTGGCCTTGGCGAGGATGGTGATCCCGCGCTCGCGCTCCAGGTCGTTCGAATCCATCGCCCGCTCGGTGACCGCCTGGCCCTCGCGATAGATGCCGGATTGTTTCAGAAGCTCGTCCACCAGCGTGGTCTTGCCGTGGTCGACGTGGGCGATGATCGCAATATTGCGAAGGTCCATGATGCGTTTCCCGTGTGATTGCCGCGGGCGATAGTGGAAAAAGCGCCGCTTGGCCAGTGGGCGCAGGCGGTTCCCGCGGGAACTGCGTGCAATCGCGGCATCGGGCAGGCTGAACGGGCAAGAACACACCCTTTGCAGGAGCCCGCCATGATCCGCGCCCTGGTCCTTCTGGCCCTCGTCACCACCTCGCCCGCCCTTGCCTCAGGCCCCGCCGGCGATACCGGCCGCCTGCGCGCCAACGGCCAGATCTGCCGCATGGTGCCGATTGGCCCCGACGATTGGGCGGTCGTGGGCGTGACCCACCGCCGGGTCTGCCAGACCATCGCGCAGGCGCCGGGTGTCCCCGCCGTCACCCCGCCGCCCCGGGTGGCGCAACTCCCCCGGCGCTGAGGCTCAACTCGCCACGTACCAGTCGCGCCGGTGGTTCAGGGCGATCACCCCGTTCAGCACCAGCGCGCCCAGCATCGACCAGGCCACATTCGCCGCCGGCAGCACGGCGAAGGCCAAGGCAAAGAGCAGCGCGTCATGCACGATCTGCGTGACCCCCGCCCGGATGCCGTAGCGGTCCTGCAGGATCAGCGCCACGATGGACACACCGCCCAGGCTGCCCGAATGCCGGAAGAGGCCCAAGAGCCCGACGCCCGCGCTGACCCCGAAGAGAACGGCCGCCGCGCCGGGGTGGATCCAGCCCAGGTGCAGAAGCGGTTTCAGCGCCTCGGCCAGAAGGGAGACCAGCGTGACGCTGCCCAGGCTCTTGGCGCAGAAGGCCGGCCCCCGCGCCCGCCAGGCCAGTGCGAAGAAGGGGATGTTGAGCGCGAAGAAGGTCAGCGAGAAATTCCAGCCCAGGGCATAGGCCAGGATCAGCGCCAGCCCCGCCGTGCCGCCGGTCATCAGCCCCGCCGCACGCAACAGGTGCAAGCCCAGCGCGGCCTGCGCCGAAGCAAGGACGAGGCCCTGAAGGTCCTCGATGGGGCGGTGATGCGGTTGAGGCAATGGGTCAGCAATCATGACCTTTATATGCGGTAATTCCGATACGGCGTCCAATGCATCCTGCGAAACCCTGCCTTGCGTTAACCGTCTGGCAAGCCGGAGGGTGCACCACGGTGGGACCGGGGCTGCGGCGCCCGGGATAGCGCTGCGCGTTCCAGGGACGCACAGGGCGGACGCGGCAGAAGCGACGCGGATCACCCGGAGTTTCCCCGATGATGCCCGAAGTCCATGTCTTCATCGCCACCTCGCTCGACGGCTATATCGCCGATGTGCAGGGCGGGCTGGAATGGCTGATGATGATGCCCGCGCCCGAGGACGAGGATCACGGCTATACCGCCTTCATCGAGGCGGTGGATTGCCTGGTCATGGGCTCGGGCAGCTTCCGGGCGCTGGCGGCGATGCGCGACTGGCCGCATGACAAGCCGGTGGTGGTGCTCTCGCGCAGCCTCGGCCCCGAGGATGTGCCGCCGCATCTGTCGAACCGGGTGCGGGTGATGCGCGCCACGCCCCGCGCCGTGCTCCGGCAACTGGGGGCCGAGGGGATGCGGCGCGTCTATATCGACGGCGGCAAGGTGATCTCCAGCTTCCTGCGCGAGGGGCTGGTGCAGCGGCTGACCATCACCCGGCTGCCGGTGATCCTGGGGGCGGGTCTGCCGCTCTTCGACGATCCCGGGCCGCAATATCTGCTGCATCTGGAGACCCGCAGCTGGCCGCATGGCTTCGTGCAATCGGTCTATCAGGTCGCGCCCTGAGCGGGGGGCGGCAGGACGGGCCCTGTTGCCCTTCCTACGCCGGGTTCCCGGGGGAACAGCGGGCGGGCCCGGGGCGCGGTAGGACAGGCTATCGCAACGCCGGATCACCGGCCCCCACGGAGCCCAGACCATGACCGCCTCGCACCCCGCCCTCCGCTTCGCCCTCGCCGGCTTCCTCGCCCTCGCCGGCGCCGGCCATCTCCCGTCCGCCCAGGCCTCGACTCCGGCCTTCGTCGCCGACGCGCTCGGCCTTGGCGTGCAGGCGCTGCGCTTCTGCCGCCCGGGCGAGCGCCCGACCCGCCCCGGTCAATGCCTGATCCGCGGCACCACCCGCCCGCTCACCTGACCGGCCCACCGCTCGCCGGGTCGCCGCCCGCCGCACCTTCTTGAGATCGGCGTCCCCGCCCCTCAATGCGGCGCGGCGTTCGAGAAAAGGTTGATGACCAGAATCCCGGCCACGATCAGAGCCATGCCCAGGACAGCGGGCAAGTCGAGCCGCTGGCCGAAGAACACCGCCGCGATCATCGCGATCAGGCAGATCCCGGCGCCCGACCAGATGGCATAGGCCACGCCCACCGGCACGACCTTGAGCACCAGGGCCAGGAACCAGAACGCCACCGCATAAGCCCCCAGCGACAGCGCCGAAGGGCCAAGCCGCGTGAAGCCATGACTGGACTTCAGGGCGGCGGTGCCGATGGTTTCGAACAGGATGGCGATAGCGAGCAGGAGCCAGTGCATGGGAGCCTCGGTCAGGAATCCGCCCTGTGTGGCAGGTTTCGGGAGCGGCCGAAAGGGGAAGCGGCGGGAGGCATGCTCCCGCGCCCCTCCCGCCGCGGAGAGGTGCCGCGGGTGAAGAGACCCGGGGGCCGTCTGCCCCCGGACCCCCGAGGATATTTGCAGAACGAAGAGGGAGTTTAGGCGGGCGTTAACCTGCAATCTTCGTTCTTCAACTATCCTCGGGAGGATTTTCAAGGAGGGTGGAAAACCCTCCTTGAAGCAGGGGGCGCGGGGGGCGGCAGCCCTCCGCCTCAGGTCGCCCGAGGCGCCCGCGGCAGCAGGGAACGCGGGCGAAACCCCTCCCTCAGCCCGCCTCCCCGGCGAACCAGCGGCGCGTCAGGCGCCAGCTTTCGTTCAGGTGCACCAGATCGGCCCTTGCGCCCGGCACCAGACGGCCCAGATCGGCCCGGCCCGCCAGGTCGGCCGGGCGACGCGTGGTCATGGCCAGTGCCTTGGCCCGGTCGATCCCGGCATAGCCCGTCATCCAGGCCAGCGCCTCGGGCATCGTCACATCGGCCCCGGCCAGCGTCCCGTCCGAGAGGGTCAGCCGCCCGTCGCGCCGGTGGATGGCGCGGTCGTTGAGCTGGAACTCGGTCGCCTCGGTCCCCGCCAGGGCCATCGAATCGGTCACGGCGAAAAGCCGCTCCTCCGCCATCCTTGCCGCCACCCGGAAGGGCGTCGGCGCCACATGCACGCCGTCGGGGATGATCCCCACCGCCGAGGAGCCGTCGAGCGCCGCGCCGGTCAGGCCGGGGGCGCGATGGCTCATCGGCGACATGGCGTTGTAGAGATGGGTCACCACCCCCGCCCCCGCGGCCATCGCGGCGCGGGCCTGCGCCTCGGTGCAATCGCTGTGGCCCAGGCTCACCAGGGCCCCCGCCCCTGCCAGCGCGGCGATCTGTTCGGGGCTTGCGGCCTCGGGCGCCAGCGTCACCATCAGCACCGGCAGGCGACGGGCCGCGTCGAGGAGGCGCTCCAGGTCCCATGCCTCCATCGGCCGGATCAGCGCGCGGTCATGCGCCCCCTTGCGCCTTGGGTCGAGGTGCGGCCCCTCCAGATGCAACCCCAGAAACCCCGGTAGACCGGCCTGCGCCGCGCGGATCCCGGCGGCGATCACCGCGGCGGTGGTGTCGGGATCGGCGGTGATCAGCGTCGGCAGCAGCCCCGCCGTTCCCAGCCGCCGATGCGCGGCGCAGATCGTGGCCAGCGCCGCATCCGGGTCGCCCTGCCCCAGCAGCACGCCGCCGCCGCCGTTCACCTGCAGATCGACGAAACCGGGCGCCAGCAAGCCGCCGCCCAGGTCGATCCCCTCGCCCGTATCGGGGCCGAGGCCGAGGATACAGCCGTCCTCGACACTCAGCGCCGCTCCCTCATGCAGGCGCCAGCCATCGAAAATCTGTGCCCCGCGAAAGACTTGCCGCATGATCGCTCCCCGTTTTCCGCCCTGACATAAGCACAGGCGGCGGGGAATGTCACACGGTCAGCCAGCGCCGCAGTTCCGCCTCGTTGGCGTCGATATCGGCCTTCACGCCCGCCATCACCGCCTCGCCCCGGTCCAGCACGACATAGCGGTCGGCCAGCGCCTTGGCGAAGTCGAAATATTGCTCGACCAGCACCACGGCCATGCCGAACTGGTCGCGCAGGTATTCGATGGCCCGGCCGATGTCCTTGATGATCGAGGGCTGGATGCCCTCGGTCGGCTCGTCCAGCACCAGAAGCCGCGGCTGCATGACCATGGCCCGGCCGATGGCGAGTTGCTGCTGCTGCCCGCCCGACAGGTCCCCGCCGCGCCGGTTCATCATCTGAAGCAGCACCGGGAACAGCTCGAACACCGCATCGGGCGTCTTGCGCGCGCCGCGCGGCAGCGTGGCATAGGCGGCCTCCAGATTCTCGCGCACGGTCAGCAGCGGGAAGATCTCGCGCCCCTGTGGGACATAGGCGATACCGCGTTTGGCGCGTTCTGGGGGCGTCAGGCGGGCGATGCTCTCGCCCTGCCAGGTGATCGTCCCGCCCGAGGGCGGATGCCGCCCGACGATTGCCCGCATCAGCGAGGTCTTGCCCACGCCGTTGCGGCCCAGCACCGTGGTGATCTGGCCTTCCTGGGCCGTGAGCGAGATGCCCTTCAGCGCCTGGGCCGCGCCGTAATGCAGCGTCAGATCCTTGATTTCCAGCATCTTACCGCCCCAGATAGACTTCGATGACATCATCACGGGCCGACACATGGTCCAAGGACCCTTCGGCCAGGACCGAGCCCTGATGCAGCACGGTCACCCGGCAATTCAGGGCACGCACGAAATCCATGTCGTGTTCGACCACGATCACTGTGCGTTCGCCGGCGATGGATTTCAGCAGCTCCGCCGTCTCCATCGTCTCGGCATCGGTCATGCCGGCCGCGGGTTCGTCGACCAGCAGCAATTGCGGCTCCTGCGCCAGCAGCATGCCGATCTCCAGCCATTGCTTCTGGCCGTGGCTGAGGTTGGCAGCGGTCTCGGCCCGCAAATGGGTCAGGCGGATGCGGTCCAGATACTCGGTCACCCGGCGGTTCTCTTCTGCCGAGCGGCGGTCGAAGAGGACGGGAAACACCCCGCGCGGCGCCTTCAGCGCCAGGCGGATGTTGTCCTCGACACTATGCGTCTCGAAGACCGTGGGTTTCTGGAACTTCCGCCCGATGCCGAGGCGCGCGACCCCGGCCTCGTCGATCTTGGTCAGGTCCGTGTCGCCATTCCAGATCACCTTGCCTTCATCCGGGCGGGTCTTGCCGGTGATGATGTCCATCATCGTCGTCTTGCCCGCGCCGTTCGGGCCGATCACCGCCCGGAGCTCACCCTTGGCGACGGCAAGCGACAGGCCGTTGATCGCCTTGAAGCCGTCGAAGGAACGGCAGACGCCATCGAGATAGAGTTGCGCCGCATTCAGGGGCGCGCCGATCAGGGCGGTACTCATGCGGGCACCTCGGCGGCGGGTTTTGCCTGGCGCGGTTTCAGGCGGTCGAGCAGGCCCAGAAGCCCGTTCGGCAGGGCCAGCGTCACCAGGATGAAGAGCCCGCCCAGCGCGAAGAGCCAGAGGTCGGGGAAGGTCGCGGTCAGCCAGGATTTCAGCGCCACCACGACCAGCGCACCGATGGCGGCGCCCACCAGCGTGCCGCGCCCGCCCAAGGCCACCCAGACCACGATCTCGATCGAGTTCGCGGGGGCGAATTCACCGGGGTTGATGATGCCGACCTGGGGGACATAGAGCGCGCCCGCCAGCCCCGCCATCATCGCCGAGACGGTGAAGACGAAGACCGAATAGCTTTCCACCCGGTAGCCCAGGAACCGGGTGCGGCTTTCGGCGTCCCGAACCGCGACCAGCACTTTCCCGGCCTTGGAGATGGTGATGGCCCGCGCCAGCAGCATGCAGCCCGCCAGCGCCACCGCCGTCAGCACGAAAAGCGCGATGCGGGTCGAGGGCGCCGACAGCGAGAAGCCCAGCACGTCGCGGAAATCCGTGAGCCCGTTGTTGCCGCCGAAGCCCATGTCGTTACGGAAGAACGCCAGCAGCAGGGCGAAGGTCAGCGCCTGGGTGATGATCGACAGATACACGCCCGAGACACGGCTGCGGAAGGCGAACCAGCCGAAGACGAAGGCCAGCAGCCCCGGCACCAGCAGCGCCATGACGGCAGCAAACCAGAACATGTCGAACCCATACCAGAACCACGGCAATTCGGTCCAGCCAAGGAACACCATGAAATCAGGCAGTTCCGGGTTGGCATAGACCCCGCGCGCCCCGATCTCGCGCATCAGGTGCATGCCCATGGCATAGCCGCCCAGCGCGAAAAAGGCGCCGTGGCCCAGGGACAGGATGCCCGCATAACCCCAGCAGAGGTCCAGCGCGACGGCCAGCAGCGCGTAGCACAGGTACTTGCCCATCAGCGGGATCAGATAGCTGGGCAGGTTCAGGGCCGAGGTGGAGGGCAGCGTGGTGGCGAGAGGCGCCAGCACGGTAACGGCGAAGAGCGCGGCCAGGAACAGCCCCAGGCGCAGGTCGATGAGGCGGGTCATGGCTCAGCCCTCGGCGGCACGGCCACGCTGCGGGAAAAGGCCGCGCGGACGTTTCTGGATGAAGAGGATGATGAAGACGAGGATGACGATCTTGCCCAGCACCGCCCCCGCCCAGGGTTCGAGGAACTTGTTGGCGACACCGAGGCTGAGCGCCGCGGCGAAGGTCCCCCAGAGGTTGCCGACGCCCCCGAACACCACCACCAGGAAGCTGTCGATGATATAGCCCTGTCCCAGGTTCGGGGACACGTTGTCGATCTGGCTGAGCGCCACACCGGCCAGCCCGGCGATGCCGGCGCCCAGCCCGAAGGTCAGCGCATCGACATAGCCGGTGCGAATGCCGAGATTGGCGGCCATCGGCCGGTTCTGCGTCACTGCCCGCATCTGCAGGCCGAAAGCCGAGTATTTCATCAAGAGGAGCAGGCCGAAGAACACCGCCAGTGAGAAGATCACGATGGCGATACGCGGGCCGGTCAGGGTCAGTTCTCCGATCTGCCAGGCGCCCGACATCCAGTCCGGCGTACCGACCTCGCGGTTGGTGGGCCCGTAGATCGAGCGCACCGCCTGTTGCAGGATCAGGCTGACGCCCCAGGTGCCCAGCAGCGTCTCCAAGGGGCGGCCGTAAAGGTGGCGGACGATCCCGCGCTCGATCAGCACGCCCACCGCGCCGACCAGCAGAAAGGCCAGCGGAATGGCGATGGCCAGCGAATAGCCGAAATATTCCGGGGCGTTGGTGCGGATGATCTGCTGCACCGTATAGGTCGTGTAGGCGCCCAGCATGACCAGTTCGCCATGCGCCAGGTTGATGACCCCCATGACGCCGAAGGTGATGGCAAGCCCGATGGCGGCCAGCAGCAGGACCGAGCCCAGCGACAGCCCGAACCACAGGTTCTGCGCCTGGCTCCACATCCGCTGGCGGCTCTCGGCCTCGGCCAGCGCCGCGCCCACCGCTGCGGCCAGTTCCGGCTCGGCGGCGTTGCGATAGGCGTTGAGCGTCTGTTGCACGACCTGGGCATTGGCCTCGCCGATCACCGCTACCGCGTCCAGTTTCGCCTGCAGCGGCAGGTCCGAGGCCAGGACCGCGGCGGCATGAGCCCGTGTCTGGGCGATGCGGATCGTGGCGTTCGCCTCGGCCGCCATCGCCTCGGCGAGGGCCTCGACCTGATCGGGGGACGGGGAGCGCAACGCGGCCTCGGCGGCGGCGAGGCGTCGGGCGGGATCGGGGTCCATCAGCGTCAGCACGCCCAGCGCCGTGCGGATCGAGCGGCGCAGCGCGTTGTTGACCCGCACCGCCTCGGTCGAGCGGCGGGCGACCGGGCCCAGATCCTCGCCCGTCAGCACATCCGTCGCTGTCTGGTTGTTGCGGCTGCCGGTGACGCGCACGAACCGGCCATCGGCACTGCGCTGTTCCAGCTCGCCCTCCAGCAGCGCGTCCAGCACCTGCGCGGCGCGCGGATCGCCCGTCTCGGCGATCTGGGCGACGATGGCGGCGCGGTCGTTGAAATTGCCGTCCGGCAGGCGGGCGATCAGATCCTCGAGCGTCTGGGCCGAGGCAAGGAAGGGCAGCACAACCGCCAGGCAGAAAGCCGCGATCAGCGTCAGGGGGCGAAAGGGCATGAGGGTCCCGGGTCAGAGGCGGCAGGCGGGGCGCGCCGCGCGGTCTTCAGCGAGGGGGCACGCGGGCGAACCCGCGCGCCATGGTGTCAAAAGGAGGGGGGCGGGAAGGAACGCCCCCCTCTCGCGTCGGCTTATTCCGAGCCGCCGCAGGTGCCCGTTTCGGTGTTGAAGTTGCCGCAGGACAGCGGCGCGCGCCAGTCCGAGATCAGGGGCGCGGTTTCGGCCACGTAATCCGACCATTCGTCGCCCAGCACCAGACCCGCGGTTTCCCAGACGACCTCGAACTGGCCATCGGCCTGGATCTCGCCGATCAGCACCGGCTTGGTGATGTGGTGGTTCGCCCCCATCGAGCTGATCCCGCCCGTCAGGTTCGGCACGGCCACGCCAACCAGCGCGTCGATCACCGCATCGGCGTCGGTGGTGCCCGCGGCCTCGACCGCTTCGACCCACATGTTGAAGCCGATGTAATGGGCCTCCATCGGGTCGTTGGTCACGCGGGTTTCGCTGCCGATATAGGCGTGCCAGGCGTCGATGAATTCTTCGTTCTCGGGCGTGTCGACCGACATGAAGTAGTTCCAGGCGGCCAGGTGGCCGACCAGCGGCGCGGTGTCGATGCCCGCCAGTTCTTCCTCACCGACCGAGAAGGCGATGACCGGGATATCCTCGGCCGAGATGCCCTGGGCCGCGAGTTCGTTGTAGAAGGGCACGTTCGCATCGCCGTTGATGGTCGAGACCACGGCGGCGGGACGGCCGGTCGAGCCGAAGTCGCGGATTTCCGACACGATCGTCTGCCAGTCGGAATGGCCGAAGGGCGTGTAGTTGACGATGATATCCTCGGCCGCGACGCCCTGCGCCAGCAGATAAGCCTCGAGGATCTGGTTCGTGGTGCGCGGATACACGTAGTCGGTCCCGGCGAGGTAGAAGCGTTCGACCCCGTTTTCCAGCAGGTAATCGACCGCCGGGACGGCCTGCTGGTTCGGCGCGGCGCCGGTGTAGAAGACGTTGCGCTGCGATTCCTGGCCCTCGTACTGGACCGGGTAGAAGAGGATCGAGTTCAGCTCCTCGAACACCGGCAGCACCGATTTCCGCGACACCGAGGTCCAGCAGCCGAAGACGACCGAGACGCCCTGCCCCGAGATCAGTTCGCGCGCCAGTTCGGCGAAGCGCGGCCAGTCCGAGGCGGGGTCGACGACCACCGGCTCCAGCGGACGGCCCAGCACGCCGCCCTCGGCGTTCTGCTGTTCGATCAGCATCAGCATGACGTCGCGCAGCGTGGTTTCCGAAATCGCCATCGTGCCCGACAGCGAATGCAGGATACCCACGCGGATGGGTTCGCCTTCCTGAGCCAGAGCGCCCGTGGCGAAAACCGCGCCGAGCGCGGTCGAAAGCAGCAGTTTTTTCATGAATCCCCTGTCCTGTTGTCCTCCCGCGGCACCGTGGTGGCGCCCGGCGGGTTCTTGTGAAGTCCCGGTGGGCGAGAGATTGCCCAAGCCCACGCTATTTCCGGGGTCGCGCCTTTGTGACCGGCTTTAACCGTGCTGCGGGGCAGCAAACCGGGATCGCCGCGCAATTGGGCAGGCTTTGCCGTCCCGCGCGGCAAACTTGGGCGCGGCGCACATGTTTTCAGCCGGGCGGCCGGGCAAGATCCCGCGAGTGAAGCGGAATCAGGCAATGGCCCGGCCGGGTGATGTTTGGGGCGGCGCAGCCCCTGCTCCACGCTGCATTGCAGAATGCAAAGATTCACTTGACAGAGGGGCGGAATCCGGCTGGTTTTAATCAAGCGGTTAATTAAGGCTCGGGAGGGGCGGCTTTGGCCCGACTGGCGGTGACGCGACCCGAAGGGGCGCCGGAACGCGGAGAGGCGCAGGAAGCGATCCTCGACGCGGCCGAGATCGTCTTCGGCGAAAGCGGCTTTCACGGCGCCACCACGCGGGCCATCGCCGTGAGGGCGCAGGCGAATGCCGCGCTGATCCATTATTACTTCGGTTCTAAGGAAGCGCTCTACGAGGCGGTGATCGCGCGCCGCGCGGGCGCCATCAACGACGAACGCCGCGCCCGGCTGGCCGAGTTGCACGCCTCGGGCCGGGTGACACTGGAGGCGCTGCTGGACACGCTGCTGCGGCCGACGATCAGCCTGGGGCGCGATCCGACGCGGGGCGGCGCGCATTACACCCGTGTGCTGGGGCATGCGGCCTCGGGCACCGACGAACGCTCGCACCGGGTGACCTCGGCCTATTACGACGCCATCGCCCGCGTCTTCATCGCCGAGATTGCCGCCATCGTCCCCGGCCTCAGCCGCGAGGGCGCGGTGCGGGGCTATCTCAACGCCATCGCCGTGGCGATCTCGCTCATGGCACCGACAGGCCGGGTCCAGGACCTGTCAGACGGAACCCTCGCCGACGACGATCTGGAGGAGATGCTCGGCGGTGCCGTGCGTTTCGTCGCGGCGGGGATCCGGGCGCTGGCCGCGCCCGGCAGCAAACCCGGGGCGGCATGACCCCGGCGACGACCAACCGAGGAGGAGAGAGAATGACCCATACGATCCGCCGGCTTCTGACCGGCACCGCCCTGGCGGCCCTGCTGGCCGGTCCCGCCCTGGCCGACGAGACCATCGACATCACCATCGTCAACGGCCACCCGCCGATCTTCCTGTGGGTGAAGCACCTGACCGAGACCTTCATCCCCACCGTCAACGCAGCGCTGGAGGGCTCGGGCTACACGATCAACTGGACCGAGGCCTATGGCGGCACGCTGGCCGGTGTCGGCGGCGAACTGGAGGCGATCGAGGACGGGCTGGCCGAGGTGGGCGTCGTACCCACCGTCTTCATGCCCAACCAGCTGCCCCTGCAGAACGTGACCTACAACACGCCCTTCGGCCCCTCGGATCCGCGGGTGGTGATGGAGGCGATGGAGGTGCTTTATGACACCATCCCCGGCATGGCCGATAGCTGGAACACCTATGATGCGGTCTATCTGGGCGGCGGCTTCGCGCTAGACAATTACCTGCTGATGACCAACTTCCCGGTCAATTCTATCGACGACCTGGCCGGGCACCGCATCGCCGCGCCGGGCCCGGCGGTCAACTGGCTTGAAGGCACGGGCGCGGTGGGTGTCGCGGGGAACCTCACGACCTATTACAACGACATCCAGACCGGGGTCTTCGACGGGGTGATCGTCTTCGCCACCGCCGCCGCCCCCGCCCGCCTGCAAGAGGTCGCGCCCTATGTCACGGTCACCGACTTCGGCGCGCAATCGGCGGGGGGCGTGATCGCGAACCAGACCTGGTTCGACGACCAGCCGGAACCCGTGCAGGCCGCGCTGCGCGCCGGTGCCGTGGCCTATCAGGAGGCCTATATCGCCGAACAGGCCCAGCGCGTCGCCGCCGCCATGGCGGTGATCGCCCCCGATGCCGAACACCTGCACACGCTGGCGCCCGAGGAACGCGCCCGCTGGGCCGCGGCCCTGCCCGATGTTGCCGGGACCTGGGCCGCAGCCGCCGACGGCGCGGGCCTGCCCGCCACCGAGGTGCTGAACGCCTATGTGGGCGCGGTGCGGGCGGCGGGGGCGGACCTCGGCCGCGACTGGACGCAGCGCTGATCCCTTCCTGACGCCGGGGCCGGGCCGCGCGCCCGGCCCGCTTTCCGTGGGATTTTCATGGCTTCTCTCGTCTCCCTCCGCACGGGGATCGCCCCGTTCGACGCGCTGGCGCGGCTGGTCGACCGGCTGACGGCGCTGCTGTCGGCGCTGGGCACCGGGCTGATCCTGGCGGTCATGCTGCTGATCACCGTCGATGTGGTCGGGCGCTTCTTCTTCGGCCGTCCCATCGCCGGGGTGCCCGAGATGGTCGCCATGTCGATCCTCGCCATCGCTTTCCTGCAGATCGCCAACACCACGGCGCAAGGCAAGCTCACGCGCTCGGACGCGCTGCTGGGCGCGCTGACGCTGCGCCAGCCCCGGCTTGCCGAGGCGTTTGACGCGCTCCTGCATCTGACCGGGGCGCTGGTCCTGGGGGCGCTGGTCTGGTCCTTCTGGCCGCAATTCCTGCGCAGCTACGGCCGGGGCGAGATGGTGGGCACCGTGGGCCAGTTCCTGGCGCCGATCTGGCCGGTGCACGGCATCGTCCTGCTGGGGGCGCTGATGATGCTGGTCGTCTTCCTGCTGCGCGGGCTGGCCCTGGCGATCCGCGCCGCACGGGGGCTGTCATGAGTGGCGTCGAGATCGGCCTGTGGTCGCTGGCGGGGATCCTGGGCCTGATCTGGCTGGGGATGCATGTCTCGATCGCGCTGGCGCTGACCTCGTTCATCGGCATCTGGGCGCTCAGGGACAACCCGCAATACGCCTCGCGCATGCTGTCCCTGGCCACGCGCGAGAGCATTTCCTCCTACCTCTTCGGCGTCGTGCCGCTCTTCGTGCTGATGGGACTTGTCGTCAGCCGCGCCGATATCGGCCGCGACACGTTCGACGTGGCCAACCGGGCGCTGGGGCGGCTGAAGGGGGGGCTCGGCATGGCCACCGTCGGCGCCAATGCCATCTTCGCCGCCATCACCGGGATTTCCATCGCCTCGGCCGCCGTCTTCACCAAGGTCGCGGTGCCCGAGATGATGCGCATCGGCCATAGCGCGCGCTTCGCCACCGGGGTCGTCGCGGGGTCCTCGGTGCTGGGGATGCTGATCCCGCCCTCGCTGCTCTTGATCCTCTACGGCATCATCGCCGAGCAATCGGTGGGCTTTCTTTTCGTCGCAGGGATCGGCCCCGGGCTGGTGCTGACCCTGGCCTATATCGGCGGGATCGCCCTGATGGTGCGCTTCTGGCCGTCCTTCACCGGCGTGCCAAAACCCGCGCCGGCGGCCCTGCACGAGGGATCGTTGGCCCGAGACACGATGAACAAGCTCGCCCCCATCGCCCTCCTGATCGCGCTGGTGCTGGGCGGGATCTACGGCGGCGTGTTCACCCCCACCGAGGCGGGCGCCATCGGCGCTTTCGGCGCGATCCTGATCGCCATGGCGAAACGGCGGCTGGGCCTCAGGACGCTCTGGCAGGTGACGCTGGAGACCGGGCATATCACGGCCTCGATCTGCTTCCTGATCATCGCCGCCACCATGTATTCGCGCTTCCTGTCGCTTTCGGGCTTGCCGGTGGCGGTGACCGAATGGGCGACCGGGCTGGACCTGGGACCCACGGGCTTCGTGCTGATCTATTGCCTGATCCTGATCGTGCTGGGCACGATTCTGGACAGCTCCTCGATCCTGCTGATCACCCTGCCGCTGGTGCTGCCCATCGCCCAGGCGCTGCAGCTGGACCTGATCTGGTTCGGCATCGTCACCGTCCTGGCGGTCGAGATCGGCCTGCTGACCCCGCCGCTGGGCATTTCGGTCTTTGTCATCAAGGGATCGCTCGACGATCCGTCGATCACGCTGGGCGACGTCTTCCGCGGCGCCCTGCCCTTCGCGGCGATCATGGTGCTGGTGCTGCTGCTGATCGTCCTTGTCCCCTCCATCGCCACCGGCCTCCTCTGAAAGGACCCTTCCATGCGGATCATCGACCTCTCGGTCGCGCTTGAAACCGGCATCGCCTCGGACCCCGAGATGATGCTGCCCAAGATCCAGTATCAGGGCCACAAGGAGACGCGCGAGCAGATCACCGGCTTCTTCCCGGGCCTGACGAACGAGGATCTGCCGGAGGGCGATGGTTGGGCGGTGGAATGGGTGCAGCTTTCAACCCATAACGGCACCCATCTGGACGCGCCCTATCACCACCATTCGGTGATGGACCGCGCCCTTACCCCCGGCGGCCGCCCCGCGATCACCATCGACGAGGTGCCGCTGGAATGGTGCTTCCAGCCCGGCGTGAAACTGGATTTCCGCCATTTCCCCGATGGCTATGTGGCGACGGCCGCGGATGTGGAGGCGGAACTCGCCCGCATCGGCCATACCCTCAGCCCGCTGGAGATCGTCGTCGTCAACACCGCGGCCGGCGCCGCCTATGGCCAGCCCGATTTCCTGCTCAAGGGCTGCGGCATGGGGCGCGAGGCGACGATGTATCTGCTGGAGCGCGGCGTGCGGGTGACCGGCACCGATGCCTGGTCCTGGGACGCACCCTTCCCCTATACCGCCCGCGCCTATGCCGAAAGCCACGACCCCTCGATCATCTGGGAGGGGCATCGCGCCTCGATGGAGATCGGCTATTGCCATATGGAAAAGCTCTCGAACCTCGACCAGCTGCCCGCGACAGGCTTCAAGGTCTCGTGCTTTCCGTTCAAGATCAGGAAAGCCTCGGCCGGGTTCACCCGCTGCGTGGCGATCCTGGACTGAGCGGGACAGAGCGCCAGTTGATGAGGGCGACAAGGACGGGTTCCCCGGGACCCGGCAGAGGACAAGGAGAGGGCGATGTCTGAAATCCGTTTCGACGGCAGGGTGGCCATCGTCACCGGCGCGGGCGGCGGCCTCGGCCGGGCGCATGCCCTGGCGCTGGCGGCGCGAGGCGCAAGGGTCGTGGTCAACGACCTCGGTAGGGCCGAGGCCGTGGTGGCCGAGATCGAGGCCGCGGGCGGCGAGGCGATGGCCTCGACGGCCTCGGTCAGCGACAGCGCCGCAGTGGCGGCGATGGTGGCCGAGGTGATGGACCGCTGGGGCCGCCTCGACATCCTGATCAACAACGCCGGCATCCTGAGGGACAAGAGCTTCGCCAAGACCCCGCCCGAGGGCTTCGAGGCAGTGATCGACGTGCATCTGCGCGGCGCCTGGATCTGCTCGCAAGCGGTCTGGGAGCTCATGCGCGAACAGGGCTACGGGAGGATCCTGATGACCACCTCGTCTTCCGGGCTCTATGGCAATTTCGGCCAGGCGAATTATTCAGCCGCCAAGCTGGCCCAGGTCGGGCTGATGAACACGCTGGCCATCGAGGGCGAGAAACACGGGATCCGCGTCAACGCGCTGGCCCCCGCCGCGACGACCCGGATGACCGAGGCGCTGCTGCCCCCCGGCACCGCCGAGCTGCTGGCGCCCGAGAAGGTCTCGCCCGGCGCGCTGTTCCTGGTCTCCGAGGCGGCGCCCACCAAGACCATCCTCACCGCCGGCGCGGGGGTCTTCGCCGTCGCCCGGATCGAGGAGACGCCGGGCATCGCGCTCGGCCCCGACGCCAGCCCCGAGGATGTCGCCGCGGCCTGGGAACACCTGGCCGCGCAGCCTGTCGACAAGACGGTCCAGGCCGCCTGGGCCCAGACCGCGAAATTCATCGCCATGGCAGGCGGAGGGACGACGCCATGAAGAACCCTCTCGACGGCTTCACCGTCACCCGCGAGGACCTGTGGTTCGTGGGCGAAGACCTGCAACGCCCTGAATGCATCCTGGCCGAACCCGACGGATCGCTCTGGTCGGCGGATGCGCGCGGCGGCGTGGTGCATATCCGCCCCGACGGCACACAGGCGCTGATCGCCCAGAACCTCGACACCCGCTTCGGCGCCACCCTGGACGAGGCCGACCGCTTCACCCAGGGGACGCTGCCCAACGGCCTGGCCTTCGATACCGATGGCTCGATCCTGATTTCGAATTTCGGGACCGACCGGCTCGAGCGGATGGCCCGCGACGGGCGCACGAATGTGGTGTTGGACACAATCGACGGCACGCCCATCGGCAAGGTGAATTTCGTGCTCAGGGATGCGCGCGGACGGATCTGGCTGACGATTTCCACCCGGATCGTGAACTGGATGTCGGCGATCAGCCCGAGATATGCCGATGGCTATGTGGCGGTGCTGGACAACGACGGCGCCCGGATCGTCGCCGATGGCTTCATGTTCACCAACGAGATCCGCTTCGACGCCGCCGAGGAATGGCTCTATGTGGTCGAAACCACCGGCCGCCGCATCACCCGCCTGAGGATCGGCGAGAATGCCGAGGTGCTGGCGCGCGAGACCTTCGGCCCCGCCGATACCGGCGGCTTCATCGACGGCATCGCCTTTGACGCCTACGGCAATCTCTGGGGTACGCATGTGATGTCCGACCGGATCTTCGCGATCACGCCCGAGGGCGAGTTCCGGGTGATCCTCGACGACGACAATCCCGAACCCTCGGCCGCGCTTTACGAGGCTTTTGAGCGCGACGCGGTGACGCCCAACCACATGCTGGCCTGCGGCGGGACCATCGCCCCCTGGTTCGCGTCGATCACCTTCGGCGGGCCGGATCTGAGGACGGTCTATATCGGCTCTCTCCGGGGCAACCGGATCCCGGGCTTCCGCAGCCCCGTCGCCGGGCTGCCGATGGCCCATTGGCGCTGACTCCCCGGCGGCGCGGGGGTGGGGAGGCCGGGGGGTTTTCCACCCCCCGGACCCCCCGGAGGATATTTGAGGCGCAAAGATGCGAAAGCGGCGTGACCCGCAGGGGCCACGCCGCCATCTTCGCGCACGGTCATCGGCTTCACAGCCTGTACCGCGCTCTCATCATGCCCGATTAACCTTAATCAATCGTGACCTGCGCCCCTCTTTGCGCCCCAAATATCCACGGGGTTTCCAAAGGGGGGCGTGCCCCCCTTTGGGCAGGGGGTGCGGGGGGCGGCAGCACCCCGCCTCCGGTCGCCCGAGGAAACCGAGGGCGAAACACCTCAGCCGATGCGGCCGGTGATATAGGCCTCGGTCTGCTTTTCCTTCGGGTTGACGAAGATCTGCTCCGTCTCGCCGTATTCGATCAGCTTGCCCAGGTGGAAGAACGCAGTCTTCTGCGAGACCCGCGCCGCCTGCTGCATCGAATGGGTCACGATGATGATCGTGTATTGCGCGCGCAACTCGTGGATCAGGTCCTCGACAATCGAGGTCGCGATGGGATCGAGCGCCGAGCAAGGCTCGTCCATCAGGATCACTTCCGGCCCCGTGGCAATCGTCCGCGCGATGCAGAGACGTTGCTGCTGCCCGCCCGAAAGCCCGGTGCCCGGCGCGTCCAGCCGGTCGGCGACCTCTTTCCACAGGCCCGCCTTCTTCAGCGAGCTTTCGACCAGATCGTCGGTCTCGGCCTTGGTCTTCACCAGACCATGGATCCGCGGCCCATAGGCGATGTTGTCATAGATCGACTTGGGGAACGGGTTCGGCTTCTGGAACACCATGCCGACGCGCGCCCGCAGTTCCACCACGTCGAGCGAAGGGTCGTGGATGTCGTCGCCGTCGATGGTGATCAGGCCGCCGACCTTGCAGCCCTCGATCGTGTCGTTCATCCGGTTGAAGCAGCGCAGGAAGGTGGATTTTCCGCAGCCCGAAGGACCGATGAAGGCGGTGACCGATTTCTCGGGGATCTCGATGGAGACATCGAAGATCGCCTGTTTCGGGCCGTAATGCACCGTCACATCCCTGGCCGAGATGCGGCTCACGCTGCTCGCGACCGAGGCGGGGGCCGAGGGGCGGATGCGGCTGCCGCTCAGGGGCGCGCGGGATTCGGGGGTCGCGTTCATCTCAGGCTTTCCTTTCCAGGCGGGTCCGCAGCCAGATCGCCAGCGCGTTGAGCAGGATCATCAGGCCCAGGAGCACGATGATCGCGGCGAAGGTGCGTTCCTCGAAGAAGTTCCGGTTCTCGTTGCCCTGCCAGAGGTATACCTGCACCGGCAGCGCGGCGGATTGGTCGAGGGGCGTCGCCGGGATATTGGCGACGAAGGCGTTCATGCCGATCAGCAGAAGCGGCGCGGTCTCGCCCAGCGCCTGGGCCACGCCGATGATCGAGGCGGTCAGGATCCCCGGGAAGGTCACCGGCAGCACATGATGGAAGACCATCTGCATTTTCGACGCGCCGATCCCCAGCGCCGCCTGCCGCAGCGAGGGCGGCACGGCCCGCAGGGCCGAGCGGGTGGCGATGATGATCGTGGGCAGCGTCATCAGCGTCAGCACCAGACCGCCGACCAGCGGCGCCGACAGCGGCAGATGGAAGATGTTGATGAAGACCGCCGCGCCCAAGAGGCCGAAGACGATGGAGGGCACCGCGGCGAGGTTGTTGATATTCACCTCGATCAGGTCGGTGATGCGGTTCTTCGGCGCGAATTCCTCAAGATAGAGGGCCGAGGCCACGCCCACCGGCACCGCCAGCAGGATCACCACCAGCATCATGTAGAAGGACCCCATGAAGGCCCCCGCCAGACCGGCCGAGGCGGGCGAGGCGCGGCTGTCCACATTGGTGAAGATATGCCAGGCGAAGCTGCGGTGCACGGCGCCCGAGGCGATCAGAGCGTCGATCGTGTCGCGGGCCGGGCGGCTCAGTTGCTGGCGGCTGTCGGGCAGGTCGCGGCTGAGTTTGCCCTTGGCCCAGTTGTCGCCATCCGCCGACAGCAACAGCCGCACCGTCCGGGTCTGGCCGATCAGCGCGGGGTCTGCCGCCACCATGTCGCGCAGCACGAATCGGGCGCCCGAGTCGATGACCGAGACGGCCGAGCGGTCGTCGATCTCGACCCCCGCGCCTGCGCCCTGCACCGAGGCGGTGATCAGCCGGTTCCAGTTGACCAGCGCCAGGCGGCGTTGCCAGGCCAGCATCTCGGCCTGGAAATCGGCCGCGGACTGGCCGGGCTGTTGCACCGGGCGCTCGGGGACGTTGATCACCGCCGGGTCAAAGAAGACCTCGGCATCGAGGTTGTATTGCCAGAAGGCCGGCACGCCCTTCATCAGGATATTGCCGAAGAGCACGGCGACGAAGGCCATGGCCGCCAGCACCGAGGCCAGCCCCAGCAGCTTGAACCGCGTCTCGGCCCCGTTGCGGCGGGCCAGCGACTTGCGCACCTGCGCCCGGCGCCGGTCGTTGGCGGCGGCCTCGGTTTCCAGAATCTCGGTCATTCGTATTGCTCCCGGTATTTCCGGACGATGGCCAGCGCGCCGATGTTCAGCATCAGCGTGATGACGAAGAGGGTAAGGCCCAGCGCAAAGGCGACCAGCGATTGCGGCGAGGCGAAATCGGCGTCGCCGGTGAGGGCGGTGACGATGGTCACGGTGAAGGTCGAGGTCGGCTCGGCCGGGTTGAAGCGCAGGATCGGCGCATTGCCCGCGGCCAGCACCACGATCATCGTCTCGCCGATGGCGCGGCTCACGGCCAGCAGGATGGCGCCGACGATGCCGGGCAGCGCGGCGGGGACGATGACCATGCGGATGGTTTCCGACTTGGTGGCGCCGAGGCCCAGCGAGCCGTCGCGCATGGCGCGGGGCACCTGGCGGATGATGTCATCGCTGAGCGAGCTGATGAAGGGGATGATCATGATCCCCATCACGATCCCGGCGGTCAGGGCCGACGTGGCGTTGACCCTCAGCCCCACCAGATCGCCGAGTCCCGAAAGCGCCGGACCCACCGTCACCAGGGCGAAGAAGCCGTAGACGATGGTCGGGATCCCGGCCAGCACCTCGATCACCGGCTTGATGACGTTGCGCAGCCGGGGATTGGCGTATTGCGTGAGCCAGATCGCCGACATCAGACCCACCGGCAGCGCCACCGCCATCGCGATGACCGAGATCATCACCGTGCCCAGAAGCAGCGGCAGCATGCCGTAGCTGCCCGAGGCGTCGTTCGAGGTGGTGGAATAGCCGGGGTTCCAGACGGTGCCGAAGAAGAAATCGACGGGCGAGACGAAGGTGAAGAAGCGGAGTGTCTCGGCCACCAGAGAGACGACGATGCCCAGCGTGGTCAGGATCGCCACCACCGAGCAGAAGATCAGGAGGGCCTTGATCGCGGCCTCGACATGGTTGCGGGCCCTCATCCGGGCGCTGAGGCGACCGCGCATCAGCACGAGCGCAGCCACGCCGAGGATCGCCCCAAGGCCGACCGCGGCCATGAGGAGCGTCGTGTTGAACCGCGCCAGATTGACGCCGGCGGCGGTTTCCCAGGCCTGCGCCTCGCCCGCCACGCCAAAGCCCGAGGCGATGTTGCGCAACCGGGCGGCAGCACCGGCGTATTCGCTGGTGCCGGGAGCGATCTCGGCCGGGATCTGACCGGCGATATACCAATCCTGCAGGGTGCCCGAGGTCACCAGCCACAGGAACAGGATGAGAAGAAGGGGCAGCGTGGCCCACAGGGCCAGCAGCGCGCCGTGGTATTGCGGGCGGCTGTGCAAACGGCCCACACCCGCCAGCGCCTTGCTGCGCGAGACGCCCTGCTGATAGGCGACGGCCATCAGGGCCAGGACGAGGGCGGCAATCAGGAGGCTGGTCATGCGCCGGGCTTCATCTTCGAGACAGGGGAGCGGCGCGCCCCGGGGGATCCGGGACGCGCCAACGATGGGGGGCCGTTACTGGCCGACGCTCACGCCGTTCATGAAGTTGTCGAGGGTCTGGGCGGTCTCTTCCGCCGGGGCGGGGATCATGCCCGCGGCTTCCAGACGGCCGCCGGCGCCCGCCATGGCGTCCGACAGGAAGAACTGGACGTATTCCTCGATGCCGGGAACCACGCCGATATGCGCGCCCTTGACGTAGAAGAACAGCGGACGCGACACCGGATATTCACCCGAGGCAACGGTTTCCAGCGAGGGCGTCACGCCCGACACCGTGGCAACCTGCAGCGTGTCGGTGTTCTGCTCGTAGAACGACAGGCCGAAGACGCCGACGGTATCGCTGTCCGAGGCCAGACGGGCCAGGGTCTCGGTATAGTCGCCGGCGATCTCGGTCACGTTGTCCTGACGCAGCGCGCCGCAGATTTCGTGGTCGGTGTCTTCGCCCATGACCTCTTCGCAGCCCGGGAAGATCACCTTCTCTTCGAAGACTTCGCGGGTGCCGTGGTTCGAGGCGGGGATCGCCATCATGATGCGCTGCGCGGGCAGCGACGGGTCGATGTCCGACCACAGCGTCGGCTGGGCGGTGCCTTCGGGCAGGTTGGCGGCAATCGCCATGTAGACGAAGCGCGGCTCCAGCGCGAAGTCGGGGCCATTGGCCGACGAGGCGAAGACGATGCCGTCATAGCCGATGCGGATTTCGCGGATGTCGGTCACGCCGGCGGCGGCACAGCTCTCGATTTCCGACGAGCGGATCGGGCGCGACGAGTTGGCGATGTCGATGGTTTCCGGACCGACGCCGGTGCAGAACTGGCGCAGACCGCCCGACGAACCGCCCGAGGCGACGACCGGGGTTTCGAACTCGGGGAAGGCCTGGCCGAATTCCTCGGCGACGATCGAGGCGAAGGGCAGAACCGTCGACGAGCCGGCGATCTGGATGTTGGTGCGGGTCTGGGCAAGCGCGGGCGCGGCCGTCAGGACGCCGGCAGCAGCGGCGATCGCGAGGAAGCTCGTGGTCTTGGCGAACATGGATTTCTCCTGGGTCATTCGGGGTCCAGCCCCTGTCTTTCGAGGCTGTGCACCGGGTACGCCCGTTGCATGACGCTTCTGTCACGTCCGCATGACAGTTCTGTAACACCCGCCCGCAGATCGGGCGTCGCCGCGCCCTGGGTTTGCGGGTCGCTGGCGTTAACGCCTTGTTAAGGCTGGATCTCGCCCGCCCAGGGCGGATTCGCCCCCGCGCGGCTGACGGTGACGGCGGCGGCGGCGGATCCAAGCCGCAGCGCCGCCCGAATCGCCGATTCGTCGAGCGCGGCAAGCCCGGCACGACTCAGCAGTCCCGCGGTCGACAGGCTGGCCAGCACGCCCGCGTTGAACGTGTCCCCCGCGCCGACCGTATCGACCACCGCCACGCGCCGCGCCGGTTCGACCACCCGGTGCCGGGCGCTGACCGCCGTTGCGCCCTTGCCGCCATCGGTCACCAGGACCAGCGCCGTGCCGCCCGCGAGCAGCCCGTGCACGAAGCCCTCGCCGTCCCCCCGCGCCAGCCAGCCCAGATCCTCGACCGAGAGCTTGACGATATCGGCCATGCCCAGCATCCGGTCGAGCCGCGCGCGATAGGCGGCTTCGTCCTGGATGAAGCCGGGGCGGATGTTGGGGTCGATCATGGTGACGGCCCCGGCCGCGCGGGCACGGCCCATCATCGCCTCATAGGCGCCGCCGCAGGGTTCTGCGACCAGCGATATGCCGCCGAAGAAACAGGCCTTGGCGGTGACGGAGGGCAGATCGGCCTCGGTCAACAGACGCCCGGCGGTGTTCTCGTCGTAGAAAGCATAGGTGGCCTGCCCTGCGACCAGCCGCACGAAAGCCAGCGTGCAGGGCCGGGCGGCGGTGACGCAGGGGCTGGCGTCGACCCCGGCATCGGCCAGACGCGCGCGCAGCATGTCGCCAAAGAAATCGGCACTAAGGCCCGAGAAAAAGGACGTGGGCGCCCCCAGCCGGCCCAGCGCGATGGCGGTGTTGAAGACCGCACCGCCGGTATGCGGCGCAAAAGCCGTGCCGTCCTGCACCGGCAGCATGTCGATCAAGGCCTCGCCGCAACACAGGATCATCGACCCCTCCCCCGATTCCCTCGCGGCCCATAAAGCCGCTGTGCCGCGGGCCTGTCAATTAATAACTCATTCTGATTTATTTATTGACAGGCCGGCCCCTGCGCCCCAAAGCTGCCGCCCGGAGGAACCGATGCAGAACCCCGGCACCAATCAGACCGGCATGCGCCAGGGCAACGAGCGTCTGGTGCTGACGCTCTTGCGCCGCCACGGCCCGCTGCCGAAGGCCGGGATCGCCCGCATGACCGGCCTCTCGGCGCAGACGGTCTCGGTGATCATGCGCGCGCTCGAAGACGAGGGGCTGCTGGCCCGCGGCACCCCGCAGCGCGGCCGCGTCGGCCAGCCCTCGGTGCCGATGGCGCTGGCGGCCGAGGGGGCGTTCTTCCTCGGGCTGAAGATCGGGCGGCGCTCGTCCGAAATGGTGCTGGTCGATTTCCTCGGCCGGATCCGCGACCGCCGCCTGTGCCGTCACGATTGGCCGACGCCCGAGGCCGCGCTCGATTTCGCCGACAGCGCCGCGCAAGAGCTGACGGCGGGGTTGCCCACCGCCCTGCGCCCCCGCGTCGCCGGGATGGGCGTGGCCCTACCCTTCCGCCTCTGGGACTGGCCCGACAGCCTCGGCGCCCCGGCCCGGGCGATGGAGGCGTGGCGCGGGACCGACCTGCGCGCCGCGCTGGCCGCCCGCCACGGGGTCGAGGTCTTCCTCGAAAACGACGCGACGGCGGCCTGCGGGGCGGAACTCGTGTTCGGGACCACACCCCTGCCCGCCGACTTCCTGCATGCCTATGTCGGGTTCTTCGTCGGCGGCGGGCTGGTCCTGGATCATCGGCTCTTCCCCGGCCGACGCGGCAATGCCGCAGCCCTTGGCTCACTGCCGGTGACAGGCAGCGGCGGTCGGCGCGCGCAGCTTCTCGCGCAGGCCTCGACCGCCCGGCTCGAAGCCGCCCTTCTCGCCCGGGGCCTGCCGGCCGAGAGGCTCTGGACCTCGCCCGACCGATGGGAGATCCCTGAGGACCTGCTCGCCCCCTGGATCGCCGAGGCCGCCGAGGGCCTCGCCCAGGCGGCCGTTGCCGCGCTCGCGCTTCTCGATATCGAGGCGATGGTGATCGACGGCTGGATGCCGGGCGGGATCCGCAAGCGGCTGGTCGCGGCGACAGGGGCCGCCCTGCACAGGCAGGATCGGGCGGGGCTCGACCCGCTGCGGCTGATCGAAGGCAGCCTCGGCCCCGACGCCCGCGCCCTCGGCGCCGCCGCCCTGCCGCTCGCCGCCCGCTACCTGGCCTGACGGGATCGCTGCCCGAGCCTGGGCTGTGTGTCTGTCGGTAACCCGGTGGGTTTTCCGCCCCCGTTCCCCAGGAGGATACTTCTGGAACGACGAGGCAGCGGCGTTCCTGCCGCAAGAGGGTTAACGCTGCCTGTCGCAGCGCCCTCCCCCACCAGCCCGCACCGGCAAGCAACCAACGGCGCGGCGAGCGGCTGGCCCTCCTTCATCGTTGTTCCGAAAATATCCGGGGGCGTTCGGGCCGCTGGCCCCCCGATGCGGCCCGCCTCAGCCTGTCGCGACGGTGAGATCTGCCTGCCGCGACCCTGCCACCACCGCGCGGATGTTCGGCAGGTCGTTCCCCCGGATCCAGTCGCGCGCCCTGTCGCGGCTCCACCCCAGCGCCAGCCAGCGGGCCATGAGCCGCGCCTCCAGCACCGGCTCGGGCACCGCCAACCGGATGGTCAGGTCCCAGAACGGCGCCAGATCCGCCCAGGGTGGCCCGTCCAGCAGCAGGTAATTGCCCTCGACCAGCACGATCCGCACCGGCGGCCCGATCTCGCGCGCCGCAGCCCGCGCGAGGTCCAGCGCCCGGTCGAAGACCGGCACCAGCACCGCGCGGTCATCGGCCCTGAGCCGCGCCAGGTCGCGCACCAGAGCGTCCGTGTCGAAGGTCCAGGGCGCGCCCTTGCGCGACCGCTGGCCGCGCGCCTCAAGCACCGCATTGTCCAGGTGATAGCCATCCATCGGCAGCACCGCCGCCCCCGGACCCAGCGCCTTGGCCAGCCCCTCGGCCAGGGTCGACTTGCCCGATCCCGGCGGCCCGGCCAGGGCCACGAAACGGCGTGACGGCCCGCTGCCCAGCCGGGACCGGATCGCCGCCGCCAGATCCCCGGTCATGGCGCCTTGGTCATACCGGGGTTCCGGCGAGATGCTCGCGCAACGAGGTTCCCAGGATGCGCCGCCACAGCGCCCGGTAGCGGGTGTTCAGATCCTCGGGCACCGGGCCGATGGCGTGATGCCGTACCAGCAGCCGGCTGCCGGTCGCCGTCTGGGAAAGATCGAAATGCACCCGCCCCGCGACCACGCCCTGCACACCGAACCAACCGTTCAGATAGAGCCGCCGTGCCGGCTCGATCGCGTCGATCACACCCCAGATGACCGCTGCGCCACCGGCGCCGGTCTCGACCATCGCGGCCCCAAGCTCAGGGGGCAGCGACATGCGTCCGGTGGGCCCGGTCAGCCGCACATCGCCCGGCCACCATGCATCGAGCGACAAGGTCAGCGCCGTGAACAAGGCAGCGCAGGTCGAGGTGAAATCGTACTCCTGCCGGATTTCTAGACCCGGTACCCCATGTCCGATCAAGGCACCCCCTTTGCGGCTCCGATCAAAGAGCCGGCTGGCCGGTAACACCTGAACACACTAAACGCGATAAACCCTTGGTTTGGCTAGAGGTAATAGCGACATTTTCCACGTCAATCGACGAGGGATGTCAAAAACCCCGCCACCGGCGCCAGATCAGCGCGGCACGGCGCAGGATTTCCGCCTCGGCCAGCCCCCCCCCCTGGGCAAGCGCGGGCCGGGCGCGGGCGCGGCGCAGCACGCCCTCGGCCCGCCAGGCGGCCCAGAGCGCGGGCCGGGTCCGGGGCGGCAGATCGCGGCGCAAGGCCGGCCGCGCCCGCCAGATCCGCTCCAGCCCGGTCTGCGCCAGCGCCGCCAGCGCCTCGCCCTCGGGCAGGCCGCGCCGGCCGGCGGCCTTGAGCGCGGGCAGCGCCAGCAGGTAATTCGCCAGCCCCTGCGCCGCGCCCAGGTCGGCCGCGGCCGGGCTGTCGGGCCCGCCCAGCGCCAGCACCGCGGCGCGCATCAGCGCCCCCCCGGTACCGTCGAGATACTCCCAGAGCGCGGGCTCCCCGTCGAAGGGCCGGGCGGTGCCGATCTCGGCCTCGCGCGCGTCGATCATCGCGTGAAGGGGCGCCGCGGGCAGCCCCGCGCGGATCAGCGCCTGCAGGGGCGCCGCCACCTCATGCGCCTTCATCTCTTCCAGATCCACGACCTCGCGCCAGAATTGCAGCCGCATGTGGGCGATCATCGGCTCACGCGTGACCCATGGCGCGCGCGCCAGTTCCAGATTGAAGGCATAGAGCGGGAACAGCGCGGCCCGCGCTGCCACCGGCGCCGCCATCGCGGCCAGGAAGCGGTCGGGATCGCCCTTGTCGACAAGGGCGGCGCAGGCATTGATCGCGTCACGGTCCATGGCGCGCGGCATAGCGCGGCGCGGGGTCGCGCGCTAGCCCCCGTTCAGGAAGGCCGCGACGCGGGCCAGGGTTTCGGGATCGTCCACCACCGACAGATGCGAGGCCCCGGTCAGCGCATACTGCCCCCGGTCGGTCAGGGCGCTGAAAGTCGGCTCATAGGCCTCGGCCAGAAAAGCCTCGTCCGCGCGCCCCGCCAGCAGCAGGAAGGGCGGCAGCGCCGCGATCTCGGCCCGCCAATCGCGCCGCGGCGCGTAGGAGGTGTTCAGGCGAAAGGAATAGGCCCGCGTGGCCGTGGCCCCCTGCGGGCCGTCCAGCACGCTGTCGGGAAAGCGGAACTGGATCACGGGCAGATGATTCAGCACCCGGATGCCGACTGCATTCAGCATGGTCAGCCCGATGATGCGCCGTGTCATCACCCGGGCCCAGCCACCGGACTCGGGCCGCGCGGTCGGCGCGTCGTATTGCACGAAGGGCGCCAGCAGCACCGCCCGCTCGATCAGCGCGCCCTGATCGCCACCCGCGAAGCGGATCACCAGACCGCCGCCCGAGGAATGGCCCAGCATCGCCACCCTCTGCCCGGGCCGGGCCTGATCGGCGATGAGGTCGGCAAGATCATCCTCGAATTGGCCGATGTAATCGATATCGCCACGGCGCGCGGGCGCCGGCCCATGTCCGCGCAAATCCGGCGCCACCACGTCGAACCCCGCCGCCGCCAGACCGGCGCCCAGCCGGGCGAATTGCGCGCCATGCCAGCCCGAGCCATGCACGGCCACCACCAGCATCGCGTCTTCCCGGGCCGCGTCCCAGCGCCGATAGCCCAGCTCGGCGCCGTCCCGTGCTCGGTAGCGTTGCAGATCGGGCAGCGCGCTGCCGCTCAGCGCGCTGAAATCCAGCCCCCCGCCCTCGGCCCTGAGATCCTCGACCGGGCGGTCGCTGGCGATCAGGCCCAGGGCGATCCCGCCGGAAATGGCAAGGCTCAGCGCCGCCGAAATCGCAATCTTGCTCAACAGATTCATGCAGGCTCCACCACCAACAGACGATAATCGTAACTCTCGCCCCAGCGCTTCCAGAGCGCGATCTCGGCCCGGAAGGCGGCGACCAGATCGGCGTCACGCTCCCCGGCCAGCGCGACCTCCAGCGGGTCGTAATAGCGCGCCCAGCCGGCGCGGCCGATCCAGCGCGCGCCCAGCACCCGCCAGCCCGCCGCCGCGACCTCGGCCTCCAGCGCCGCGGCATCGCGCATCGCGACGCCTTCGGCGGCGAAGAAGTCGGTCACCGCTTGCGGCCGCGCCGGCCCGGCCCAGCACAGATCCGAGAAGGCCACCCGCCCGCCCGGGGCCAGCACCCCGCGCCAGGCGTCCAACGCCCGGCCGATGCCGAGGTTATAGACCGCGCCCGCCGACCAGATCAGGTCCCAAGGTCCCCGGGGCGGCGCGGCCATATCGCCCTGCCGGGCGCTGACCGCCGGATATTTGCTGGCGACCAGGGCCACGAAGTCGGGCGCCGCATCCAGGGCCATGACGCGCCCCTGCGGCGCCGCGGCCAGCAGCATCCCGGTATCCGCCCCCGTACCGCAGCCCGCGTCCAGAATGCGCGCATCGGCCCGGGTTCCCGCCACGCCCAGCGCCCAGCGCAGGCTTTCGGCATCGCCCGGTCCGGCGCGGTCCAGCCGCAGGAAAAGGTCCACAAGGCTCATGCCGCACCTCCGGCGCTGCGCGTGATCGGCCACTCACGACTCATGGTGCCGAGGCCTAGTCCCGGGTGCCCCACGCGTCAACCCAGCGCGGCGACAGCCCCGTCCTGGATAAGTTTCCACTGGATCGCATCCAGCAGCGCGCTGAACGAAGCATCGACTATGTTCGGGCTGACCCCGACCGTGGACCAGCGCCGCCCGCTGCCATCCTCGCTGTCGATGATGACGCGGGTCACGGCCTCGGTCCCGCCCTGGGTGATGCGGACCTTGAAATCCACCAGTTGCATGTCCTCGATCGAGGCCTGATAGGGTCCCAGATCCTTGGCCAGCGCCTTGGCCAGCGCGTTGACCGGGCCGCGGTCGGTGCCGGTCTCGTCGGTCGATTCACTGACCGAGAGCACCTTGTCCTTGCCGATCTTCACCACCACCACCGCCTCGGACACGCTGACCATCTGGTCGTAGCGGTTCTTGCGCCGTTCGACCGTGACGCGGTAGCGCTTGATCTCGAAGAAGCGCGGCAAGAGGCCCAGCTCGGCCCGCGCCAGCAGTTCGAAACTGGCCTGGGCGCCGTCATAGGCATAGCCCTGATCCTCGCGCGCCTTGACCACATCGAGGATGCGGGCGAGCCGCGGATCGCCGGGCGCCACCTCGATCCCCGCCGCGGCGAGGCGCGCGCGCAGGTTCGACTGGCCGGCCTGGTTCGACATGGGGATGACGCGGGCATTGCCGACCAGCGCCGGGTCCACATGCTCATAGGTCGTGGGATCCTTGAGGATCGCGCTCGCATGCAGCCCCGCCTTGTGGGCAAAGGCCGAGGCCCCGACATAGGGCGCGCTGCGCAGCGGCACCCGGTTCAGGATGTCGTCGAGCTGCCGCGAGAGCCTGACCAGCCCGCTCAGGGCCTCCCGCGCCACGCCGGTCTCGAAGCGGCTGGCATAGGGTTCCTTCAGCAAGAGCGTTGGGATGAGACTGGTCAGATTGGCGTTGCCGCAGCGCTCGCCCAGCCCGTTCAGCGTGCCCTGGATCTGGCGCACGCCCGCATCCACCGCTGCCAGCGAACAGGCCACCGCATTGCCGGTGTCGTCATGACAATGGATGCCCAGCCGGTCGCCGGGGATGCCCGCCGCGATCACCTCGGCCACGATCCGCCCCACCTCGGCCGGCAGCGTCCCGCCGTTGGTGTCACACAGCACAACCCAGCGCGCGCCCGCCTCGTGGGCCGCTTTCAGGGCCTCCAGCGCGTAGCCGGGGTTCGCCTTGTAGCCGTCGAAGAAATGCTCGGCATCGAACAAGGCCTCGCGCCCCTCGGCCACCATATGCGCGACGGACTCGCGGATATTGACCAGGTTTTCTTCCAGCGTGATGCCCAGCGCGGTGGTGACGTGGAAATCATGGGTCTTGCCGACGAGGCACACCGCGCGCGTCCCGGCGTTCATCACCGCCGCCAACACCTCGTCATTGGCGGCCGAGCGCCCGGCCCGCTTGGTCATGCCGAAAGCGGTGAAGGTGGCCTTCAGATCCGGCCGCGTCTCGAAAAAGTCGCTGTCGGTCGGATTCGCGCCGGGCCAGCCGCCCTCAATGTAATCGACCCCTAGCGCGTCCAGCGCGCTGGCGATGGCGGCCTTCTCGGGGGTCGAGAATTGCACGCCCTGGGTCTGCTGCCCGTCGCGCAGGGTGGTGTCGTAGAGATAAAGGCGTTCGGTCACACCAAGCTCCCGGGGCAAAGGGTGACGGTGCGTGCAAGCACGCACCCTACGGGGCGGGACTTTGCAGGATGCGTGCTTGCACGCATCATCCCGAGGCGACGGATCAGGGCCTCGTAGGGTGGGGTTTCACCCCACCACCCCCGTTCGCGCTTGGTGGGGTGAAACCCCACCCTACGGGCGACGCTCATCACAGCCCCTCCAGCTTCGCCGGATCGAACCCCGCGCCGGGCACCAGCTCCACGCCTTCCTTCGACATCCGCACCTCGACCCCGGCGGCGATCAGCGCCGATTTGAGCGCGTCGACCGGGGCAAAATCCTTGGAGGCCATGGCGGCGGCGCGGAGCGCATGCATCTTTTGCGCGAGATGCGCCAAACGGGACGTAGAACCAGCGCCGAAAGACATTACGAACGACGCTTGCGCCCGGTTATACTCGGCGCGGGCATCGTCGGACAGGAAGCCCATGAATCTCGCGTGATCCAGCAACTTCTGTGGTTGTGACCTGAGCGCTCGCAAGTATGTCAACGCGAGGTGAGTGTTCAAGTCGTCCCCGAGTGCCTCCAACAGCTTCTCGTCAGCCTGAAAATCCTCCGCCGGAGCCGGATGCAGGTCGCAGGTCAAATGCATCCAATCGTCGAGCGCCTGTTTGGCCTCGCGCGCCTTCTCCGCCGTCCAGTCCATCGGCTTGCGGTAATGCGTGGACAGCATGACAAACCGGATCACCTCGCCCGGATAGCCCTGCTCCAGGAGTTCCCGCACGGTGAAGAAATTGCCCAGCGACTTGGACATCTTCTTGCTTTCGACCAGCAGCATCTCGTTATGCATCCAGACGCGGGCGAAATCGGCGCCGGGATGGGCGCAGCAGCTTTGCGCCACCTCGTTCTCGTGGTGCGGGAATTGCAGGTCGATGCCGCCGCCGTGGATGTCGAACGAGGCGCCGAGCAATTCATAGCTCATCGCCGAGCATTCGATATGCCAGCCGGGCCGCCCCCGGCCCCAAGGCGAGTCCCACCCCGGCAGCGAGGCATCGGACGGTTTCCACAGCACGAAATCCATCGGATCGCGCTTGTAGGGCGCGACTTCCACGCGGGCGCCGGCGATCATGTCATCGACCGACCGACCCGAGAGCCGCCCGTACTCGGGATAGGACCGCACGTCGAACAGCACATGGCCCGAGACCTCGTAGGCGTGGCCGCGCTCGATCAGCCCCTCGATCATGGCCACCATCGCGCCGATATACTGGGTCGCCCGGGGTTCTGCGGTCGGGCGCAGCGCGCCCAGCGCGTCCATGTCGGCGTGATACCAGCCGATGGTTTCCTCGGTCCGCTGGTGGATCAGCTCCTCCAGCGTTCCCACGGCGCCAGCCTCCTGCCGGGCTAGGGCGGTGGCGTTGATCTTGTCGTCCACATCGGTGAAATTGCGGACATAGGTGACATGCTCCTCGCCATAGACATGGCGCAGGAGCCGGAACAGCGTGTCGAAGACCACCACCGGCCGGGCATTCCCCAGATGGGCGCGGTCATAAACCGTGGGGCCGCAGACATACATCCGCACGTTCCGGGGGTCGAAGGGAGTGAACTCCTCCTTCGAGCGGGTGCGCGTGTTGTAGAGCCGGATGGCGGTCATGGCCTCTCCCCTATCCGCATTCCATAAAGAAACACCCCCGCGCGGGGTGGGCTGCGAACTTTTCTTGGGGAAAAGACGACCGCCCCGCGCGAGCCTCAGCTCAGCGGGTAATGCAGCAAATGATGATGCGCAGCGTCGTCATGGGTCTGGCGATAGCACCACGGCCCCGGCCGCGCAAGCACAGAGCGCAGGGCCCCAGCGTTCAGCGCCCCATCGGCCCGACCGGGCGTCGCCGCCCGGCGCGGATCTCGCGCCAGGTCATGATCAGGCCGCCCGCCACGACGATCAGCGCGCCCAGGATGCTGACGCTGTCGGGCCAGAGGTCGAAGACCAGGATGTCATAGGCCGCGGCCCAGAGGAGCGTCGCGTACCAGAAAGGGGCGACGAAACTCGCCTCGGCCCGCTGGTTGGCGCCGAGATAGAGGATCTGCGCCGAGACCATGATCGTGCCCAGCGCCACCAGCAGCGCCCAGACGCCCGCGCCCTCGGGCCAGACGAAGACCGGGATCGCGGCCAGGCAGGCGATCACCGTCCCCATGCCGTTGTTGATGGCCATCGTCCGGCCCGGCGGTTCGGTGGTGGCCAGCCGCTTGATGGCGATGGCCTCGATCCCCATGGCGGCGGCGGCGCCCAGCGCCAGCAGGGCCGCGGGCTGGATCATGCCCGCCCCGGGCCTGAGCAGCACCAGCGCCCCCGAGAGGGCCACCAGCGCCGCCAGCCAACGCCAGGGGCCGACCTTCTCGCCCAGGATGACGCCCGCGAAGAGCATGGTGGCGACCGGCGACAGGAAGCTCAGCGCGTTCACGTCGGACAAGGGCAGATGCCGGGCCGCGCTGAACATGAGGAAGGTCGCAAGCCACCCCAGCCCCGTCCGCAATGCGTGCAGACCCCAGTTCGGCCGCGGTGCGCCGCCCGGCGGCTCGCTCCAGGCGCGCAGCCCGGCGACGCGGCGCATGAGCAGGAAACTGGCGACGGCGAGGAAGCCGAAGAGAAACCGCGCCTGGCTGAGCATCAGGGCCGGGACCGTCATCCCCATCGTGCCATTGCCCAGCGCCTTGGCGATGAGCGTCGTTGCCGCGACCAGCATCGTGCAGGTCAGCATCAGGGCGACGGCGAGCGGGAGGGAGGGGCGCATGCAGGGATCCGCGTCAGGGCAGCGGCACCCTAGACGCTTCACAGGCGAATGAAAAGCCGGGCTACCCGTCCCGCGGACCCCGGACCAGCGATTGCACGACATAGACGAGGATGGCGAAACCGACCGCGCCAACAGCGGCAATGCCGCCCAGCACCAGCCAGTCGATCGGCCCGCCCATGTCCGACAGTTGCGACGAGGTGACGGCCAGCACGAACCAGACCGCGCCGATGGCCCCCACCGGCATCGACAGTTGCGCCCAGAGGAATTTCCGCATGCTCATCGCCCGGTCGCGGATCAGCACATAGAGGTAAAGCCCGGTGATCAGCGCCGCGAGGGCGACGAGCGCCCAGAAGACGCCCTGTCCGAACATCTCTTCCCAGACGGCGATGAGGGTGGCGAAGGTCAGGTCTTTCATCGCAGCCTCCTCAGGCCAGGCCGCGCAGCATGGCATTATAGGTGGGTTTCAGGGCGACTTCCTTCATCAGCCACGAGATCCAGAGCTCCTCGAGCGGCGCGATGATCCCGGGGAACGAGGGGGTCAGGTTGTCGTTGTAATCGAATTCGATCAGCATGGCCCGGCCGATGCGGGTGATCATCGGGCAGGAGGTATAGCCGTTGAAGGTCGCCGTCCCCTCGCGCCCGGCCAGTTCCGACACCAGGTGATCCTCGACCACCGGCTGGTGCCATTTGACGCTGGCCGCGGTCTTGCCCTTCGGCACCCCGGCGATGTCGCCCAGGCCAAAGATGTTGGGATAGCGCAGGTGGCGCAGCGTCTGGCGGTCGACCTCGATCCAGCCCTGATCCAGCCAGCGGTCGCCCCAGCTGAGGCCCGAGTCGCGGATCACTTGCGGTGCGCGCTGGGGCGGGATGACGTTGATGAAATCATAGGCCGTGGTCACATCGCCCTCCGGCGTGGCATAGGTCGCCTCGCGCCGCTGGGGATCGATGGCCTTGAGCACATGGTCATGGCGCACCGCGATCCCGCGCTCGTCGAACAACTGCCGGACGCGGTGATGGACGATCGGCACGCCGAACAGCGTCTGGTTCTGGGCGTTGTAGGTCAGTTGCACCCGGTCGCGGTTGCCCTTGCGGCGGGCGATATCCTCGGCCAGGAAGGTGATCTTCAGCGGCGCCCCGGCGCATTTCATCTCAGTCGCGGGACGGCCGAACAGGCCCACCCCGCCCCGGTCGGTGAAACGGTCCAGTTCACGCCAGCTGAGTTCGGCGTATTCCGGTCCGGCGTAATGCGCGCTGACCCCATCGCGCCCCACCAGGTCCAGCGAAAAGCCCTCGATCGCGTCCCAGTCGAGTGTGAGCCCTGTCGCCACGATCAGGTAATCATAGGCCAGCACGCGGCCGCCCGTGGTGGTGACGGTCTGCGCCACCGGGTCCAGCCCGGCCGCATGCTCGGGCACCCATTCCACGCCCCGGGGCAGCCAGCCGGCGGTCGGGCTGACGGCATAGCCGGCGGGCTTCAGCCCTGCCGCGATCAGGGTGAAACCGGGCTGATACCAATGCTGCTGGCGGGCATCGACAACGGTGATGGTCGCCCCCTCCAGCCGATTGGCCAGGCGGTTGGCCATGGCCGTGCCCCCGGCGCCCGCCCCCAGGATGACGATCCGCGCCGAGGTCCGCAGCCTTTCCGCCCGGGCGCCCCGCCCCGAGGCCGCCAGCGCCGCCCCGCCCGCCGCCAGTCCCAGAAAGGCGCGGCGCGAGGCATTCAGGGTCAGGGGGCGTGCCATGGCGTCTCCGATCTTCATATTCCATATATCGAATGTATTTGCGTGTTCGCGGCCCGGAAGACAAGCGGCCGCGCTGCGACAGCCTGTCGCGCCCCGCCGTTCCTTGAGACCAGTATTGGGACCAGTATTCCCCGGGGGCGAGGGCGGGGATTTGATCTCAATCAAGGCGGGCACGGGAAATAAACGTAACCCTGTCTCGCATCTATCCCTGTTCCTGGTATCCCGGAGATCCCGATGCGTCTGACGACCCGCACCAACCTCGCCCTGCGCACGCTGATGGTCTGCGCGGTCAACCCGGACCGGATCGTGCGCAAGAGCGATGTCGCGGTGGCGATCAACGCCTCGGAAAACCACCTGGCGCAGGTGGTCAACCAGTTGGGACAATCGGGCTTCATCACCACGATGCGGGGCCGGCACGGCGGTTTCACCCTGGCGCGGCCGGCCGATCAGATCAGCGTCGGCGATGTGTTCCGCACCTTCGAGGCCGATCTGCCCTTCATCGAGTGTTTCTCGGCCGACAACACCTGCCCGCTGAAGGGCGTCTGCCGCATGTCCTCGCATCTGACGCGCGCGGTCGAGGCTTTCTATGCCTCGCTGGACCCGCTGATGCTGGGCGAGCTGGTCGAGTGCAACGATGGGCTGGAAGCGATCCTGTCGCTGGACGAACACAGGCGGATCGCCAGCGCCGCGCGCTGTTCGCACCACGGCGGGACCCGGGTTCACTGACCCTCAGAAAGTGATCCTGAGCCGGTCGCGCATGATCTCGATGCGCGAAAACCGCTCCAGATAGCCCATGCCCAGAAGCGAGCCGTGCAGCTCGCCCTCATTGACCAAGGCGCGGACCCGGCGTGCGTCGTGCCCTTCCAGCGACACACGGTCCAGCGTCACTTGCGCGGTGCGGGTCACGCCATTCGCCGTCCGGGCGATGCCCAGATAGCGCAGATCCTCGGGCCCGAAGCCCAGTTTCGCCGCGTCCTGCTGGGTCAGCACCATCTCGCTGGCGCCGGTGTCGACGATGAAGCGCACCGGCGTCACTGCCCCGTTGGGGCCTGTGATGTCCAGCGTCAGGTGAAACTGGCCATCGAACGAGCGTTGCAGGACCAGCCCCTCGCCATCCTCGGTCTGCACGGCGACATTGGCGAAGGGCAGCGATTGCCAGAGGCCATAGGCGGCAGCGGCACCCACGAAGATCAGCGCCCAGAGAATCGCGTGCCGCAGGAAGGTAACAACCCGCCCCCGCATCGCCACCAGCGCGTAACTGCCCAGCACCACCAGCAGCACCGTGAGATACACGAGGCGTTGGATCTGCTCGTCGGTCAATTGCTCGAGGGCGGGCATCGGGCCTCCGCTGGGGTGTGACCCCGGATGTAGGGCGCCGGGGGCGGCGCTGGAAGAGGGCGCGCCGTCACAGGCCCGTCAGGTCGCGGCTCAGATCACCCCGGCCGCCCGCGCCCCGTTCAGCACGAATTGCACCGACAGCGCCGCCAGCAGCATCCCCAGCAGCCGCGTCACCACCATCTCGCCCGTGCGGCCCAGCAGCCGTTCGATGGGCGGCGCCAGCAGGAAGAAGACGAAGCACGAGGCGATGACGACCAGCATGACGCCAAGAACCGCGGCGGTGCCGGTCCAGCCCTCGACCTGATTCATCAGCAGGATCATCGAGGTCATGGCCCCGGGTCCGGCAATGAGCGGCATGGCGAGGGGAAAGACCGACGGATCGGGCACGGTCGCGGCATGCCCCTCGCGCCGCTGCTGGCGGCGGTCGAACAGCATGTCCAGCGCGGTCAGGAACAACAGCACCCCGCCCGAGATCTGGAAGGCGGGCATGGTGATGCCGATGGTCGTCAGGATCTTTTCGCCCGCCAGCGCGAAGATCGCGAGCAGCCCCGCCGCGATCAGGCAGGCCCGCACCGCCACCGCCCGGCGCTGACGGGCATCCATCCCGGCGGTCAGCGGGATGAACAGCGGCGCCAACCCCACGGGGTCGATGATCACGAAGAGCGTGACGAAAGCGGTGGCGAGGAAGGCGATATCCGGCATTCGCTCAGGCTTTCCGCAGACGGGCGCAAAGTCAACGCTCCTGTGAGTTGACCCTCGCGGGCGGGGCTGCCTAGGCTGGCCTGCCCTGGCCTGGAAAGCCCCTGATGCCGCGTCTTCTGCCCGCGATCCTTGCTGTCGCTCTGTCCGGCCCCGCGCTGGCGCAGGATCTCGTCGGCCCCGGGGAAATCGCGCTCGACGGGGCGATAGCGCGCTGCCGGGGCACCGGGCCGGACCCGGTTTTCTGGTCCTGTCTGGCCGAGGCCGGGGTGCCCGCGGGCGGCATCGCTTTCGCCCGGCGGCTGGCTGAAGATCCGGTAATCGGCGGCCCCGGCCTCATGATCGGCTTCACCGAGTTGGGCGCGGTCGATCTGGCCGAGGTGCTGTTTCCCTTTCTCGCCAATACCAACGAGCAGACGCTCTTCGTCAACGGCGCGGCGGGTGTGGTGCAGCCGCTGGCGCTGGAGCCGCAGACCGCCGGGGACTTGCAATCGCAGGCGATCCTCGCCGCGCATCCGCAGGCCTTTCCCTCGCTCAGGCTGGCGGTTCTGGGCCATCGCGCCCGGGGCTCGCATCAGCGTTTCGTCGCCACCGATGCAGTGACCGATGGTTGCCGGGCCTGCCCCGTGGTCGCCGTGGCGCTGACGGCTTATGTTTTCGAGGCAGGCGCGCTGAGCGGGGTCACGGCGCTGGGCTGGATTCCGCCCGCGCTGGCCGATGACGAGGCCCGGGCCACGGCGCTGGCCGAGGGCGACCTGCAGGCGCTGCAAGTGGCGCTGACGCTGCGGGGCTACGAACCCGGGACGATGGATGGACGAGCGGGCGAGGCCACATCCCGCGCTTTGCAGCAGTTCCTCACCGAGTTCTGCCTGCCGGTCGAGGCGGGGCTGGGCGATGCGGCGCTGGCGATCCTGTCCGCGCCCCCGCCCTATCTGGACCCGCCGCCCTGCCAGCCCCGGGAAAGGAATGCCGGAACGAATGACTGACATTAAATGTCAGCCATTCACTTCTCAGCGTTTTCAACCGCTTCCACGGCTTTCATCCACATCGCCTCGGCCCGGTCCAGCCCGTCCATGACCTCGGCGTATTTGCGGTTCCAGACATCGAGGTCGCCCTTGCGGCCATCCTCGTAGAGCGCGGGATCGGCCAGTTTCTTGGCGAGCTTCTCGCGCATGTCCTCCAGCTTCTCGACCCGCTGCTCGCATTTGCGCAACTCGGCCTTCAGCGCCAGAACTTGCTCGCGCGTGGCCTTGGGCTTGGCGGCTTTCTCGGCCTTGGGCTTCTTCTCGCCCTCGTCGCCGCCCAGAAGCAGCGCGCGGTAGCTGTCCAGATCGTCCTCATAGGGCGCGACGCCGCCATCCTTGACCAGCCACAGCCGGTCCGCCACCAGCGACAGCAGGTGCATGTCGTGGCTGACCAGCACCACGGCGCCGGAATAGGCGGTCAGCGCCTCAACCAGCGCCTCGCGGCTCTCGATATCGAGGTGGTTGGTCGGTTCGTCCAGGATCAGCAGATGCGGCGCGTCGATGGTGGCCAGCAGCAGCGAGAGCCGCGCCTTCTGCCCGCCGGAAAGCCGCCCCACCACGGTTTCCGCCTGATCCGCCATCAGCCCGAAACCCGCCAGACGCGCCCTGAGACGCGGCTCGCCCTCGGTCGGACGCAGGCGGCGGACGTGCTGCACCGGGGTCTCGTCGAGAAACAGCTCATCCACCTGATGCTGGGCGAAATAGCCGACGCGCAGCTTGGACGAGACGGTCATCTGCCCGCCCCGCGCGTCAAGTTTGCCCGCCAAGAGCTTGGAAAGCGTGGATTTCCCCTCGCCGTTGCGCCCCAGAAGCGCGATCCGGTCGTCCTGGTCGATCCTGAGCGACAGCTTGCGCAGCACGATCGTTTCGCCATAGCCGACCGACACGCCCTCCATGGCGATGATCGGCGGCGACAACTCTTCGGGCGTCGGGAAGGTGAAGACGTGTTTCGCGGCCTCGGCGGGCGCGGTGATCGGCGTCATCTTTTCCAGCTGCTTGACGCGGGACTGCGCCTGCCGCGCTTTCGAGGCCTTGGCCTTGAAGCGGTCCACGAAAGCCTGCAGATGCGCGCGCCGCGCGTCCTGCTTCTTGGCCTCGGCGGTCAGGACCGCGCGTTGTTCGGCGCGGGTCTTGGCGAAGGTATCGTAGCCGCCGGTGTAGAGCGTGAGCTTCTTGTCCTCCAGATGCAGGATCGCGCCGACCGCCCGGTTCAGAAGCCCCCGGTCGTGGGAGATCACGATCACCGTATGCGGATATTTCGCCAGATACGCCTCGAGCCACAGCGCGCCTTCGAGGTCGAGGTAGTTGGTCGGTTCGTCCAGCAGCAAAAGGTCGGGCTGCGAGAACAGCACCCCCGCCAGCGCCACCCGCATCCGCCAGCCGCCCGAGAAATCGGAACACGGCATCAGCATTTCCTCGGCCGTGAAGCCCAGGCCCTTGAGGATGGTGGACGCCCGCCCCTCGGCCGACCAGGCGTCGATATCCGCCAGCCGCGCCTGGATCTCGGCGATGCGGTGGGGATCGGTCGCGGTCTCGGCCTCGGCCATCAGCCCCGCGCGTTCGGTATCGGCGGCCAGCACCGTATCCAGCAGCGAGGTCGAGGACGAGGGCACCTCCTGCGCGACGCCGCCGATGCGGGCGCGGCTGGGCAGGCTGATCGCGCCCCCCTCGGCCACCAGCTCCCCCCGGATCAGCCGGAAGAGCGTGGTCTTGCCCGAGCCGTTGCGCCCGACGAGGCCCACCTTGTGACCGGTCGGAATACGGGCCGAGGCCCCCTGAATCAACGGGCGGCCGTCGACGGAATAGGAAAGATCGGTGATGCTCAACATGATGCCGCCGCTTAGCAGAAGCGCCGGGCAGGCGCCAGCCGGGGCGCGCCCTTTGCGGGGGGCCCCGATGCGGTCGCCTATATCAGGGAGCTTGCAATTCCCCGCATCCTCGCCTTTGGTGGCGCGACTGTCCGAGAACACCATGCATCGCACCCCTCCCCACCTTGGAACGCTGGTCCTGCTGACCGCGCTGCCGGTCCTCACGCTCAACATGTTCCTGCCCTCGCTGCCGGCGATGACGAGGGATCTTGGCACCGACGAGGCGGGTCTGGCGCTGGCAGTCTCCGGCTACATGATCTTTTCGGCCGTGCTGCAGCTGGTCATCGGCCCGGTCAGCGACCGGATCGGCCGGCGCCCGGTCGCACTGGCGGCGCTGGTCCTTTATGCCGGGGCCTCGCTGGGCGCGGCGCTGGCGCAATCGGCCGGGATCTTCATCGCCTTCCGCCTGGCGCAGGCCTTCATCGTTGCCGGCACCGTCATGTCGGCCGCGATCATCCGCGACCTTTACCCGCCGAGCGAGGCCGCAGGCCGGATGGGCGCGGTCAGCGCCTCGATGGCGCTGGCGCCGATGCTGGGGCCGACCATTGGCGGCATACTCGACACCTATATCGGCTGGCGCGCGGTCTTCGGGCTTTATGCGGCGCTGGGGGGAGCGGGGCTGCTCATCGCCTTTCTGGACCTGGGCGAGACGAAACAGGCGGGCGGCCGGAAGCTGAGGCTCGCCGATTACGGCGCGCTTCTGGCCGCGCCGCGCTACTGGGCCTTCGCGCTCTGCCAGGCGTTTTCGCTGGGGGCATTTTTCGTCTTCGTCTCGGGCGTGCCCTTCGTCGCCCATGCGCTCTGGGACCTGTCGCCCGCCTGGATCGGCGCCGGGATCGGCTCGATCACCGGCGGGTACATGCTGGGCTCGGCGGTGACGGCGCGGATGGCGCCGCGGCTGGGGATCCATCGGCTGATCGTCGCGGGGCGGATCATTCCCACGCTCGCGCTGAGCCTGGCGCTGATCCTGTTCCTGATGGGCGCCTCCTCGCCCTATCTGATGTTCGGGGCGACGATTTTCGTGGGCATCGGCAACGGGTTGACGGTCGCCAATGCCAATACCGGCGCGCTGTCGGTGCGGCCGGATCTGGCCGGAACCGCCGCCAGCCTGGGCGGGGCGCTGGCGGTGGCGCTGGGCGCGCTCCTCAGCTGGTTGACGCTGGCCGCGCTGGCGATCAGCGCCGCCCCCGGGGTGTTGCTGGGGATCCTGCTGGGCGCGGTGCTGGTTTCGCTGGCGGCCGGGCTGGTGGCCGTGAGGCTCGACCGCGCGGCGCTCTGAGCGCGGCGCCCCCTCAATCCCCGGCTTTTCAATCCCCGATGCCCATGATAAGGCCCGGGCCTGATTTCATCCGTCCACCGGCGGCCGGGCATGGGGCCCGCCGCGCATCCAGAGAGACCCAAATGGCCATCGAACGCACGCTGTCGATCATCAAGCCCGACGCGACCAACCGCAACCTGACCGGCAAGATCAACGCCAAGTTCGAGGACGCGGGCCTGCGCATCGTCGCGCAGAAGCGCATCCACCTGTCGCTGGCCCAGGCCGGCAAGTTCTATGAAGTGCACAAGGACCGCCCCTTCTATGGCGAGCTGTGCGACTTCATGGCCTCGGCCCCGGTCGTCGTGCAGGTTCTGGAAGGCGAGAACGCCATCGCCAAGAACCGCGAAGTGATGGGCGCCACCAACCCGGCCAACGCGGCCGAGGGCACCATCCGCAAGGAATTCGCCCTCTCGGTCGGCGAGAACTCGGTGCACGGCTCGGACGCGCCGGAAACCGCGGCCCAGGAAATCGCCTATTTCTTCTCGGGGCTGGAACTGGTCGGCTGACCGTTTCTTCCTGACGAAAACACAAAGGGCGGGGATTTCCCCGCCCTTTCCTTATCGGCAGCGCCGGTTGGTCTCGCGTTGCGCCAGCCCGGTTTCGACCAGCAGGCAGCGGTCGCGGGCGTCGTAGTAATAGCCACGCGCATAGAACATGACGGCGCGGTCCATGTCGCCCTCGGACAGGATCCAGGCGCCGCGCAGATACCGTCCGGCGTAGCGCAGGTTCACCTCGGGATCGAGCAATTCGCGCGGCTCGCCCCGGAAGCCCATGGTGCGGGCGGTCTGCGGCAGGATCTGCATCAGCCCCCAATAGGGGCCATTGCGGGCATCCGCCCGGTAATCGGATTCGCGCTGGATCACGCGGTGCAGCAGCGCTTCGGGGATCTCCAGCTCATCGGCGGCGCGGCGGATATGGGCGCGCATCTGCGCCGTTTCGCCGGGATAGAGGCGCGATGGCACCTCGGGCGCCGGGTCCCGGCCGCCACCGCAGGCCGCAAGAAGCAGGGTCAGGGCGGTCAGGGCCGCAGTCAGACGCATCATCCGTTCCTTGCCGGTTTGGCGGCGCCCCGCCTGGGGCCCGCCGGGTCGATCACGCCGATCTCATCGAGGATCGCCTCGATCCCTTCAATACCCTCCTTCGCGCCATGCGCGGCTTTCAGCGCATCGAAACGCTGGCGCAGCGCGTCCTTTTCGGCGCCCTTGCAGTCGTTCCAGGGGCGGCCCTGCAGCGCCATGTGCAGGACGTAATAGCCGATGAAATGCGGCCGCTCGCCCGAGTCCAGCAGGCGCCGATAGGCCGCATCGGCGCCGAGCCGGCGCAGCGTCTCGGCGTCCGGGATACCGGCGCGGATCATCGCCTGTTCCGAGGCGGGACCGAGGTTGGGAATCGAGGAAATGGGGGTCGCCATGCGCCAGACCCTGCCCCCAAGGCGCGGCTTTTGGCAAGGGTCGGCACGGGGGCTGTGCAAATGTCAGATTTATCGCAGCGGGGAGCGGATTTCGGTGGAATTCCGCAGGCCGGACCGCCGCTCTCACCCCGATTGCTGCGGCGCGGCAGCGTCGGACATTTGTGGACAAGGGGACGGCAGCTGACCAGGGCGGGAGGCGGAGGGAGTTCGTGTACGGGTCCGGGTTTCGATACCTTTCAGGCAATGAAATTAAATGTCTGTCAATTATATATTTCAGTGCACTATCGGGAATTTCTGCGAACTGGAACGCATCCAACCACCGGAGCATCCGTCCCACGCCTTGCCCCTCCATCGCCCCGAATCCATCCCGATCCGCGACACCCGCCCAAACCCTTATTGTCAGGCTTTTGAATGTCAGACATGAAATTCCACAAATCCGCTTGTCCACCCGTTTCCCCCGCCCTAGCCTGAGGAAAACCCCGGAGTGAGCCATGGATCTTCCCTTCGACGGCGCCATCTCGCGCTATTACGAAACCGAGGCGCCGGCGGCGGTCCGCACGGCCGTCGCCGAGGGCGGCAAGAAGGACATCCTGACCGAGGGTTTCCCCTATGACCGCTGGATGAGCAAGGACGCGTACGAAGAGCGAATGAAGGCGCTTCAGGTGGAGCTCGTGAAATTCCAGCGCTGGGTCGAGGCCAGCGGCCAGCGCATCGTCGTCATCTTCGAGGGCCGCGACACCGCCGGCAAATCGGGCGCCATCAAGCGGGTGAGCGAGAACCTGAACCCCCGCGGCGCCCATGTGGTCGCGTTGTCCAAACCCACCGACCGCGAGCGCACGCAATGGTATTTCCAGCGCTACATCGCCCATATGCCCGGCGCCGGCGAGATCGCCTTGATGGACCGTTCCTGGTACAACCGCGGCGTGGTCGAGAAGGTCTTCGGCTTCTGCACCGAGGCCGAACGTGCGCATTTCTTTGACCAGCTCCCGGGGTTCGAGCAGGCGCTGGTCGATGACGGGATCCGGCTGATCAAGCTGTGGTTCAACGTCGGTCAGGCCGAACAGCTGCGCCGGATGCTCGACCGTGAGAAGCATATCCTCAAGCAATGGAAACTCTCGTCCATCGACGTGAAGGGCCTGTCGAAATGGGACGAGTATACCGAGGCGATCGGCGAGACCTTTGCCCGCTCGGACTACCCCTATGCACCCTGGACGGTGATCCGGGGCGACGACAAATACCGCGCGCGGCTGGCCGCCGTGCAGCGGGTGCTCAGGGATTTCGACTATGACCGCAAGGATGCGGAGGCCATCGGCGCCCCGGATCCGAAGATCATCGGCGGTGTGGATCTGTGGCCGGGACGCGCAGACTGACCGACATCTCCGCAGGCGGTGGCGCGTCGGAAACCCAGATCACCGGCCCCTGCCCGGCCAAAGCTGCCCCGGTGGCATGATCGCCCTGCAGCATCGCCAGCCCCGCCCCCGCCGCGGGACCCAGCGCCCCCATCAGCGCATGGGCCGAGGGGGCAGCGCCCGGCGCGGGCTTCCACAGCAGCCCCTGCCCGGCCCCGGCGATCAGCAGCCCCGCCACCCGCGCCAGCGGCACCGCCGTGGCAGTCACCAGCACCGCGGGTCCGGCGAAGGGGAGCGTCCAATCCTCGGGCTCGGCCACCGGATCGCCCGCCGCCTCATAGGCGCGCAGCGCCCGCAGCAGCGGTGCGCTGGCGGCATAGGCCGCGCGCAAGGCCGCGCCCGAGGCCCGGGCGGGCTTCAGCCCCGCCCGGGCTCGCGCCACATCCCCCGCCTCGGCGCAGGCCAGCCGTGCCAGCGGCAGGCCGGGCACCGCGATCAGCCGGTCCGACAACGGCGCCATCCAGCGCCCGCCCAGATAGAGGACGAAAAGTCTCTCGCTCAGCTCGGCCCGGAAATCGGCGGCGGCGCCTTCCACCTCAATTGGCGGTGCAGCTCGAGGTCAGTTCCTCGTAGCGGGCGACGATCCAGTTCGGCGCATCTTCGGGCAGATTCTCGGTGATCGCCGCCTCGACCCGCGAGAACAGCGCGATGGAGCGCGAATTGTCGATCATCGGCACCGTGCCCTCGGGCACCGCACGCTGGAAGACGATCAGCGCCACGGCGATCAGCAGGATCCCCCGCAACACACCAAAGAAGAAGCCGAGCCCCTGGTCGATCCCGCCCAAAGCCGAATTGCGGATCAGGCTGGAAAAGAGCGGCGTGAACAGCGCCATGACCACCAGCATCACGGCAAAGACCGCGGCAAAGGCGGCGATGATGGTCAATTCGCAGGAATCGCCCAGAATGTCGCCGACATAGGGGATCTCGCGCACCAGGGGCTCGACCGTCGGCGCCAGCACGAAGGCGACGATGGCGGCGACGACCCAGCCGGCGATGGCGAGGAGCTCGCGCACCAGACCCCGCGAATAGGCCAGGATCGCCGAGACGACGATGACCAGCGCGACGGCCGCATCGACCAGGGTGAAAGTGTCCATTCCTACCGCTCCCTCGGGTCTCGACCCGTCTTCCGCCGGCGCCTCAGCCCGCGCCAAAAACCTCGCCCACGAACCCGGTCAGGTCCGCCATTTCGCGCAAGCTGACGCCCGCGCCGGGGCCGGGCTTGCCGCCCTTGGGCAGCATGGCCGTGGTGAAACCAAGTTTCGCCGCCTCTTTCAACCTGTTTTCGCTCTGCGCCACCGGACGGAGCGCACCGGATAGCGAGATTTCTCCGAAGACGACGCAATCGGCGGGCAGTGCGACATCCTCGCGCGCGCTGAGAAGGGCGGCGGCGACGGCCAGGTCGGCGGCGGGTTCGCTGACCCGCATCCCGCCCGCCACGTTCAGGAACACGTCAAGCCCGGCAAAGGGGATGCCGCAGCGCGCCTCCAGCACCGCCAGGATGGTGGAGAGCCGCCCGCCATCGAGCCCCACCACCGTGCGGCGGGGATTGGACAGCGGCGAGGGCGCGACCAGCGCCTGAATCTCGGTCAGCATGGGGCGCGTGCCCTCGATGCCGGCGAAGACCACCGATCCCGCGGCGGGCTGGCCCCGTTCGGACAGGAACAGGGCCGAGGGGTTCGGCACCTCGGCCAGCCCCGCCCCGGTCATCTCGAAAACGCCGATCTCGTCGGCCGGGCCGAAGCGGTTCTTGACTGCGCGCAGGATGCGGAACTGGTGGCCGCGCTCACCCTCGAAATAGAGGACGCAATCGACCATGTGCTCGATGACCCGGGGCCCGGCGATCTGGCCGTCCTTGGTGACATGGCCGACCAGGATGACGCTGATGCCGCGCCGTTTGGCCAGCGTCACCAGTTCATGCGAGGCGGCGCGCAGCTGGGTGACGGAACCGGGCGCCGATTCCACGCTGTCCAGCCACATGGTCTGGATCGAATCGATCACCACCAGATCCGGGCGTTCGGCGTCGAGCGTGGTCAGGATGTCGCGCAGGTTGGTCTCGGCGCCCAGCTTCACCGGCGCATCGCCCAAGCCCAGCCGTTGCGCCCGCATGCGCACCTGGGCGGCGGCTTCCTCGCCGGAAATATAAAGCGTCTTCAGGCCTCGGCGGGCAAAAGCCGCGACCGCCTGCAAGAGGAGCGTGGATTTGCCGATGCCGGGATCGCCGCCCACCAGGATCGCCGAGGCCGGAACCAGCCCGCCCCCCAGCACCCGGTCGAATTCGGCCATGGCCGAGAGCGAGCGCGGCGGCGGCGGTTCCTCGGTGTCGAGCGCGCTCAGGGTGATGGCCCGTCCCTTGGCCAGAGGCCCCTTGGGGCCCGAGGCGACCGGCGCCTCCTCCTGGATCGAGTTCCAGGCTCCGCAGGCATCGCACCGCCCGCTCCATTTACGATGGGCAGCACCGCATTCGGCGCAGACGAACTGGGCAGAGATCTTGGCCATGCCGCCTTATCCCCCAGCCCGAAAACCCGCGCAACCCGTCCCGTCGCGCGGGTGGCGAGGCCGGGGGGCCAGCCCCCCGGACCCCCCGGGATATTTGGAGCGCAAGGATGAAGGGTATCGAATCCCAAAGACCCATCTTTGCGCCTCAAATATCCACGGGGATTTTCAAGGGGGGCGTGCCCCTCTTGAAGCAGGGGGTGCGGGGGGCGGCAGCCCCCCGCCTCCGGTCGCCCGAGGCACGAGGGCGACACCGCCTGACGCAAGGTTTCGGATGACAAAGCCCGATCCGCGGCTAGGGTGGCCCCACGTCGCCAGACCGGAGGAGTTGCCGATGTCCAGCCCCTATCCCCTGATGCTCGCGCCCCTTGATCTGGGCTTCACCACCTTGAAGAACCGGGTCCTCATGGGCTCCATGCATTCGGGGCTGGAGGAGCGCGGCGACTGGCCGCGGGTCGCCGCCTATTACGCCGAGCGGGCGCGGGGCGGCGTGGGCCTCATCGTCACCGGCGGGATGGCGCCGAACCCCGAGGGCGGGGTCTTCCCGGGCGCCGCCGGGCTCTACACCCCGCAGGACATCGCCAATCACCGCCTTGTCACCGATGCCGTCCATGCCGAAGGGGGCAAGATCGCCATGCAGATCCTGCACGCGGGGCGCTATGCCTACGGCAAGGATTGCGTTTCCTCCTCGGCGGTCAAATCGCCGATCAGCCCCTTCGTGCCGCAGGAACTGGACGAAGACGGGATCGAAAAGCAGATCGCCGATTTCGTCACCGCCGCCGTGCGGGCGCGCGAGGCTGGCTATGATGGCGTCGAGGTGATGGGGTCCGAGGGTTATTTCCTTAATCAATTCCTCTGCCTGCATGTCAACCAGCGGAAAGACCGCTGGGGTGGCTCCTACGAGAACCGGATGCGACTGCCGGTCGAGGTCATCCGCCGGGTGCGCGACGCGGTGGGCCCGGATTTCATCATCATCTACCGCATCTCGCTGCTGGATCTGGTGCCGAACGGACAGAGCTTCGACGAAATCGTGCGGCTGGCGCAGGCTATCGAGGCCGCCGGAGCCACGATCCTCAACACCGGGATCGGCTGGCACGAGGCGCGGGTTCCGACCATCGCCACCAGCGTTCCGCGCGCGGGCTTTGCCTGGGTGACGAAGAAGCTGATGGGCAAGGTGGGGATCCCGCTGATCACCTCGAACCGGATCAACAACCCCGACACCGCCGAGCAGGTGCTGAAGGACGGTTGCGCCGACATGATCTCGATGGCGCGGCCCTTCCTGGCCGATGCCGATTTCGTGGCCAAGGCCGCTGCGGGCAAGGCCCAGACCATCGCCCCCTGCATCGGCTGCAATCAGGCCTGCCTCGATCATACGTTCAGCGGCAAGATCTCGACCTGTCTGGTCAACCCGCGCGCCTGTCACGAGACAGAGCTCACTTACACCCCGACCGAGGCGCCGAAGCGCATCGCCGTGGTCGGGGCGGGTCCTGCCGGGCTGATGGCGGCGCTAGTCGCCGATCAGCGCGGCCACAAGGTCACGCTCTTCGAGAAGGACAGCGGGCTCGGCGGGCAGCTCAACATGGCGCGTGTCATCCCCGGCAAGGAGGAGTTCCACGGGCTGGTGGGCTGGTTCGAGACGATGGTCGCGGCCTCAGGCATCGAGCTGCGTCTGGGCACCGAGGCGACGGCCGAGGCGCTCGACCCCTTCGACCAGATCATCGTCGCGACCGGGGTCACGCCGCGCGATCCGGGCATCCCCGGGCAGGATGGTGCCAATGTCCTCAGCTACATCGACGTATTGCGGGGCAAGGCGCCGGTCGGCGCGCGGGTCGCGGTCGTTGGCGCGGGCGGGATCGGCTTCGACGTCGCCGAATATGTCACGCATCAGGGCGTCTCGCCCACGCTCGCCCCCGCCGAATGGCGCAAGGAATGGGGCGTGGGCGATCCGTCGGAGGTCGCCGGCGGCCTGCTGGAGCCCGATCCCCCTGCCCCGGCCCGCGCCGTGACGCTCTTGCAGCGCAAGGCCGAGAAGCCCGGCAAGCGGCTGGGCAAGACCACCGGCTGGATCCACCGCGCCAGCCTTCAGGCGCGCGGCGTCAGGATGCTGGGCGGCGTCAGCTACGAGGCGATCACGCCCGAGGGGATGATCCTGGGCACGCCCAACGGCCCGCAGGAGCTGGCGGTGGATACCGTGATCCTCTGCGCCGGGCAGGAATCGAACCGCCACCTGGCCGAGGCTCTGGAAGCCCGGGGCAAATCGGTGCATGTGATCGGCGGGGCGGATCTGGCCGCCGAACTCGACGCCAAGCGGGCCATCGACCAGGGGGCGCGGCTGGCGGCGCATCTGTAAGGAAGTCGCATGGTCGTCGCGGCCGTTCTTGCCGGCCTGATCCCCAGCTTCCTGCTGGTGGCTCTGGGCGGTCTGGTGCGCCAGCGGTTGTCCGAGAACGCCTGGACCGGCCTCGACCGGCTGAATTTCGAGATCCTGTTTCCGGCGCTGCTGTTCACCGCCGCCGCCAGCCGTCCGATGGATCTGGGCCGGGTGGCGGTGATCGGGCCGGCGGTCTGGGCGATCCTGACGCTGGGGCTGGTCGCGGGCTATGCCGCGCGGCGCTTCGGCCCGCCGCGGTTCCTCGATTTCGCCGGAAGCTGGCAGACGGCCTGGCGCTTCAACACGGCGATGGGATTCGTCGCGGTTGGCACGCTGAGCCTGGCCGATGCCGGGATGATGGCCGTTGTGGCCGGGATGGCGGTGCCGCTGGCCAATATCTTTGCCGTGGGGGCGCTGTCGCGGGGCGGCGGGTTGGGGCTTTGGGCCACGATCCGGCGGGTGGCGCTGAACCCGTTCCTGCTGGCCTCGGTCGCGGGCGTGCTGGTCGGCATCAGCGGCTGGACCCCGCCCGCGCTGATCCTCGGCCCGCTCGATCTGCTGGCGCAGGCGGCGATTCCCGTGGCGCTGCTGTCGGTCGGAGCGACGATGGATTGGCGGGCGCTGGGGCGGATGGATGCCTTCAGCGCCGTGCTGGTGGGGGTGAAGCTGCTGCTTCTGCCCGCCGCCACGCTGGGGGTCTGCCTGCTGCTGGGCACCGACCCCGGGCTCGCGCAGGTGCTGACCATGTTCGCGGCGCTGCCGACGGCCTCGGCCGCGCATGTCCTGGCCTCGGCTTTCGGCGCCGACCGGATGCGGGCGGCCACGGTGGTGGCGCAATCGACGCTTCTGTCGGCGCTCACACTGCCGCTCTGGATCTCGCTGGTTGAATTCTTGACCTGACGGACACAATCGCCGCGAGAACCGGAAACGATCCCCAAAGATCGTGAAAATTGTTCTGAATTTCCAGACAATTGTCCCACCAATACCCCGGCTGCGCCCAGATCGCGCCGCAATTGAGGTGTGTAACGGAAACATCGAAACAGTCTGGGTTACGGGTGAAGCATGGACCGTCTGACCGAAATGGAAGCCTTTGCCACGGTGGTCGACCAGGGAGGATTCACCGATGCGGCGCGGAAGATGGGGATCTCGAAATCCGCCGTCTCGAAGCATGTCTCGTCGCTGGAAGCGCGCCTCGGCGCCCGCCTTCTGAACCGCACGACGCGGCGGGTCAGCCCGACCGAGATCGGCCTCGTCTATTACGACCGCGCCCGGCGGGTGCTGAACGACGCGGGCGAAGCCGACAGCATCGTCACCGCCATGCAATCGGCCCCCTCGGGCGTGTTGCGCATGTCGGTCGCCACCGATTTCGGCGTCAGCCTGCTGTCGCCGGTGCTGGACGAATTCCTGACCGAATTCCCGGAAATCAGCGTCAACATGGTGCTGAAGAACCGCTATGTGGAGCTGATCAGCGAAGGCTTCGACATGTCGATCCGCGTGGGCGAGATGGAGGACAGTTCGCTCCGCGCCCGCAAGATCACCGAGACGACACAGCGCCTGATCGCCGCGCCGCGCTATTTCAAGGCCCATGGCCGGCCGGTCCGCATCGACGACCTGAACGAACACCGGCTGTTGCATTATTCCAACCAGGCCAGCGCCAACGTCTGGAAGATCACCGCCCCCTCGGGCGAGGTGCGGCAGGTGCGGGGCACCGGCTGGCTCACGGTCAATGACGGGCAATCGCTGCTCAACGCCGCCGTGAAGGGCCTCGGCATCGCCTATCTGCCGAGCTTCCTGTACCACGAGGCCATGGCGCGGGGTCTGGTCGAGGATGTGATCCCCGAACTGCCGCCGACCACGCTGGGCATCTATGCCGTCTATCCGCCCGGCCGCTTCACGCAGCCCAAGGTGCGGGCTTTCATCGATTTCCTGGTCGAGCGTTTCGCCGACAAGGGCCCCGATATCTGGTGAGTTTCCTGCTCTGACCTTGTTCCCTCAGGTCAGAGGATTGACCTGGCCGGCCGAAAGGCCGGCCATTTTTTTGGCGCGATGAGGCCCGCGCGGGACCGGGGGCTTACTTCTTGCCGCCCTTGACCGGCGCGCTGCCGCCCTTGCCGGTGCTCAAGGGCGTGACCGACCCCTTGTCGACGCTGCCGGCGTTCGTGCGGGTCAGGCCGCCGCTGGCTCCGTTGCCGCCTTTGCTGTCCTTGCTCATGCCCTGGTATCCTTTCCGTATCTCTGATTCGTTGGTCATAATGCGTTCCTGCCGATGACGCGGATCGGGTCGCGCGGACCGGCGCCGACCGAAAGACAGGCCGACGCTGCCAGCCTAGCGCAATCGGCGAGCGGGTCAAAAGCAAAGAGCGGCAGCGCAGACAAAAGCCCGGCACCTGGGGTGCCGGGCAGGTCATTCCTGAACGCGGGTCGGATGCGCGACTTACGCGCCCCGCCCTGGCCTCACTTCTTGCCGCCGGTGCCCTTGACAGGCGCCGCGCCCTTGGCCGGTGCGCCCTTGGCCGGGGCTCCCTTGCCGCTGCCTTTGGGATCTGCCTTCTTGGTGTCAGCCATCTCCGCTCCTCCTGTGCGGAACCCCTCTGCCCGGCGGGGATATCCCGCGCGGGGGGAGGGCATGGGCCGCAGCGCGGCCCGTGACAAAGACGATATACCCGGCGCTGATTCCGTCAATAGATCCAGTACACTGCCCCCTCATCGGCGGGGGAAATCCGCCACCCCGGCCGCCCTGCCCTCAGGCAACGCGCAGATAGGCGGTGAGACCGGTCTTCTGATGCTCGATGACATGGCAGTGAAAGGCCCAATCGCCGGGATTGTCGGCGACGAGCACCACCTCCATCGTCTCCTCGGCCAGCAGCATCGCGGTATCGACCCAATTGCCCGAAACCGCCCGCCGGTTCGAGCGCAGGGGCTTGAAGACCAGGCCGTGCAGGTGGATCGGGTGGTCGTTCGGGCTCTCGTTCCTGAGCCGGAGGATATAGCTTTGCCCCAGCCGGAGTTCCGCCAGAGGCCCGGTGCCCGAGGCATCGCCGGGCCAGGCCACCCGGTTGATCGACCAGAACGTATAGCCCAGCGAGCCGCAGAAGCCGTTATTGACCGGCGCGTCGCTGGGCGACCAGCCGAAGACGAAGTCCAGAACCTCGGCCCCGGTCACGTCGGGCTCGGGCAGCGGGTTGGGCGCCAGCGGCGCAAGATCACCGAGGTCGCGGCGCAGATCCGCCCCGACCGCGCGCAGCCTGAGCAGCACGCGCGGCCCGCCCGGCTGGTCGTTAAGAACCGCCAGTTCCGCCCCCTCCTGCCCCGGCGCCCGGATCGCCAGGTCGGCGCGCTGCCCGCATCCCAGCACCAGCGGCGCCTCGGCCGAGGGCCAGAGCACCGGGTCGAGCACCGGATGGCCGTCCAGCGCGATCACCCGCCCCTCGGTCCCCGGCACCTGCAGCCGGTAGATGCGGGTCGTATCCGTCGCCGCCAGCCTCAGCCGCACAAGACCGCCCGCGGGCACGTCATAGACCGGCTCCGAGGCCCAATTCGCGGTCATCAGCGTCCCGAAGGTGCCGTTCCGCGCCGCGCCCCTTGCCGTGTAGAGGTCGATGAACTGGCTGTCCTCGCCCAGCCGCCAGTCGCGCAGATTGACCGGAAGGTCGAGGTCGAAGGCGGGGTCGCGCTCGTCCTCGACGATCAGCAGGCCGGTCAGGCCCTTGGCCATCTGCTCCATGGTGGTGCAATGCGGGTGATACCAGAAGGTCCCGGCATCCTGCGGCGTGAACGCATAGGTGTAGCGGTCGCCCTGCCCCAGCGGCACCTGGGTCAGATAGGGCACGCCATCCATGACATTGGGCAACCTGAGCCCGTGCCAATGCATCGAGGTATAGGCGTCGAGCGTGTTCAGCACCTCGGCCTGGAAGGGCTGGCCGCGGCTGAGGCGCAGGACCGGCGGCGGGGCATCGGGCGAGAGGCTGACCATGCCTTCGGTCGGCGTCGATTCAAGCGCGTAGCGGGCATTCTGGATGGTCAGCGCCAGCGGTTCGGCCTTTGCCTGCCGCCCGAGGCCCAGCCCGCCCAGGAGCGAGAGCCCGGCGAGGCCCGAGGTGGCGAGGAACTGGCGGCGATTCATGGCGAAGCTCATGGCGCGACTCCCGGCGTTACCTGAGTCTTTCTATCAGAGTTGAGCGGCAGGGCGAGATCCGCTGATGTCGCACCCCGGGGGACGGACGAAGGGGGCCGTCTGCCCCCCCTCTTGGCCTGACGGCTGTCCGGCCCGGCGCTTGCGCGCCGGGCGTTCGGGCCTGACGACGCGCCACCGGCGCCTCGTCCGCGCGGCCCTCACCCCCGAGGATATTATGCGCAAAGATGCGCGGTTTGACGATGGCAATCCCTCAGACGTCAAACTTCACGCCCTGCGCCAGCGGCAGGCTGGCCGAGTAGTTCACCGTATTGGTGGCGCGGCGCATGTAGCCTTTCCAGGCGTCCGACCCCGATTCGCGCCCGCCGCCGGTCTCTTTCTCACCGCCGAAGGCGCCACCGATCTCGGCGCCCGAGGGGCCGATGTTGACATTGGCGATGCCGCAATCCGAGCGTTGCAGGAAATCCTCGGCCTCGCGCAGGTTCAGGGTGAAGATGCAGGACGACAGGCCCTGTGGCACGCCGTTCTGCAGCGCGATGGCTTCGTCCAGCGTCTCGTAGCCCATGACATAGAGGATGGGGGCGAAGGTTTCCTCGCGCACCACGGCGGTCTGGGCGGGCATCTCGACGATCGCGGGCTCGACATAGGACCCGCCCTGCGGGGCGTTGGCTGCGGCCCGGCCGCCGTGGACGATGCCGCCCTCGGCCCGGGCCTGTTCCAGCGCCGCCTGCATTCGGGCCTGGGCGCCCGCGTCGATCAGGGGGCCGACCAGCGTGGTGCCCTTGCGCGGATCGCCCACGGGCAGGCTGGCATAGGCGCGGATCAGCCGTTCGACCAGCTGGTCGCGGACCGAATGATGGGCGATCAGGCGGCGCAGCGAGGTGCAGCGCTGGCCCGCCGTGCCGACGGCCGAGAAGACGATGGCGCGCACCGCCATGTCGAGGTCAGCGGAGGGCGCGACGATCATCGCGTTGTTGCCGCCGAGTTCCAGGATCGATCGGCCGAAGCGTTTCGCCACCTCGGGCCCGACGATGCGGCCCATGCGGGTAGAGCCGGTGGCCGAGACGATCGGCACCTCGGGCGAGGCGGTCAGCGCCGCGCCCAGCTCGGCCCCGCCCACCACCACCTGCATCAGCCCCTCGGGCGCGTCGCCGAAGCGGGCCAGCGCCCGCTCGAAGATCTTCGCGCAGGCCAGCGCAGTAAGGGGCGTCTTCTCGGACGGTTTCCAGATCACCGGATCGCCGCAGACCAAGGCCAGCGCCGCGTTCCACGACCAGACGGCGACGGGGAAGTTGAAGGCAGTAATGACGGCGCAGGGGCCCATCGGATGCCAGGTCTCGCGCATCACATGGCCGGGGCGTTCGGAGGCGATGGTCAGCCCGTAGAGTTGACGCGAGAGGCCGACGGCGAAGTCGCAGATGTCGATCATCTCCTGCACCTCGCCCAGCCCCTCGGAGACGATCTTGCCCGCTTCCAGCGTGACCAGCGCGCCGAGCGCCGCTTTCGAGGCGCGCAGCTCTTCGCCCAGCAAGCGCACCAGCTCGCCCCGGCGCGGAGCCGGAACCGTCTTCCACGCGGCAAAGGCCGATTGCGAGCGGGCGATGACGGCGGGCATGTCGGCGGCCGCGGTCTCGGTCAGGCGGGCGATCTCGGCCCCGTCGATGGGGCTGTGGACGGCCAGCGTGCCACCGTTGAGCGTGGCGGCGTCGAGACCGCAGGCAGCGAGGATCTCGGCGGCGGTGGACAGGTCGGTCATGAGAAATCTCCGGGTCTTTGTGGCCCGGAGGATAGGCGTCCGGGCGCCCGGGCGAAAGGGGTCACCGCCGCTCAGGCGGCACCCCGACGAGGCGGTTGACCATCTCGGCAATCTCGGCCGCGCTCCAGGGCGAGTGGTGGCGGCGGGTGGCGCCCGGGTGATGGGCCAGCCCCAGCGCCTTGCCCGCGCGGTGGTTCTGCCGGGGCCGGATCGGGCGCGGCCGGAGATTGCCGCCGCAGGTCGGGCAGACATCGCGCAACACCTGCTCGGCGCAATCGGCGCAATAGGTGCATTCGTAGCTGCAGATCCGGGCCTCGGCCGAGTCGGGCGGCAGGTCGCGGTCGCAAAGCTCGCAATTGGGGCGCAGGTCGAGCATGGGTTCCTCCAGGGTTGGCCCCCTTGATGACAGGCCTGCGGCCCGGCAGAAATGACAACATGCCCTCCGATTCCGCCATGATCGCGTTCTTCCTGTTCCCCGGAACCAAGCTTCTGGACGTGACCGGCCCGTTGCAGGTCTTCGCCGATGCGCGGCCGGGGTATCGGGTTGCGCTGACCTCGGCCAGCGGGGGGCGGATCGTCACCGATACCGGCGTGGCGCTGGAGACGGTGCCGCTGGCGGCAGCGGGGCCCATCGACACGCTCATCGTTTCGGGCGGGGAGGCGGCGCGGGGCGCAGCGGCGGATCCTGTGCTGCAGGTGGCGCTGGCGCAGGCGGTGCCGGGGGTGCGGCGGCTGGGGTCCGTCTGCGTCGGCGCCTTCATCCTGGCGGCGGGCGGCTGGCTCTCCGGGCGGCGCGCGGTCACGCATTGGGAATACTGCGACCGGCTGGCGGCAGGCTGGCCCGAGGTCAGGGTCGAGCCCGACGCGATCTTTACCGAGGACCGGGGCGTCTGGACCTCGGCCGGGGTAACGGCCGGGATCGACATGGCCCTGGCCATGGTGGAACAGGATCGCGGCCGGGCCGAGGCTTTGCGGCTGGCGCGCGACATGGTGCTGTACCTCAAGCGGCCCGGCGGGCAACGGCAGTTCAGCCAGCCGCTGCGGCAGCAGATGGCGGCGCGGGACGGAAGGTTCGAGGGGCTGACAGGCTGGATCGCCGACCATCTGGCCGCGGATCTGTCGGTCCCGGCGCTGGCGGCGCGGGCGGGCATGTCCGAACGCAGCTTCGCCCGGCTCTTTCGGCAGGTGACGGGCCTTCCCCCGGCCCGCTACGTCGAGGAAGCGCGGGTCGAGGCCGCGGCCGAGGCGCTGGCACGGGGCGAGGTCACCCGCAAGCAGGCGGTCGCGGCCTTTGGCTTCGGCCAGGAGGAACGCATGCGGCGGGCGTTTCACCGCTGCAAGGGGGTGGCGCCCTCGGCCTGGCAGGAGCGGTTCGGTACGAAACCTTGACCGCATGGCGTCTTGTCCCCGGGGCGGGAGTGCCTATTCTGGGATTCCGTCCAAACGACCTGGGGGTCGCCGATGCTGGAAGTGCTTCTCTCCGGGGCCATGGCGCCCTTCACCGCCGCGCTGGCGCTGCTGCTGGGTCTTCTGGCGCTGGAACTGGTCATGGGGCTGGTGGGTGGGTCGCTCTTTGCCAGCGGCGGGCCCGACGCGCCGGACCTCGACCCCCCCGCGATCGACACGCCCGACGCCGAGCTGCCGGACTTCGACGGGTTCGAGGTCGACAGCCCCGACTTCGACACGCCCGAGGCGCTGCCCGAACCCGCGGTTTCCGGCCTCGGCGCGATCCTCGGACTGGGCCGGACCCCTTTCATGATCTGGCTCGCCTCGGCGCTGCTGGGATTCGGCGCGGGCGGGATGGCGGTGCAGAGCCTTGCCGACGGCCTGACCGGCAGCCCCCTGCCCGCCTGGCTGGCGACCCTGCCAGCGCTGCTGGCGGGCTGGGGCGTCGCGCGGGGCTTCGGCGGGCTCTTCGCCCGGCTGGTCCCCAAGGACGAAACGCAATCGGTCAGCGAGACCCAGCTCGGCCGCCGCCGCGGCATCATCACCCAGGGCACCGCGGCGCGCGGCCGCCCGGCCGAGGTGCGGGTCACGGACCGGCATGGCAATGCCCATTACCTGCGCGCCGAACCGCTCGAGGATGCGGCGCAGCTTGCCCAAGGCACCGAAGTTCTGGTGCTGCGCGACCACCGGCGCGGCCTTTACCGGCTGATGCCGCTTGAATAAGCCCTTCTCACTGAACGGAGTTCTTTCATGGCCTTTACATCCCTGCTGACCCTGGTCGGCGCCATTCTCGTCTTTCTCATCCTTCTGGCCCTGGTCCTGGGCCGCCTCTATCGCCGCGCCACGCGCGAGGTGAGCCTGGTCAAGACCGGGGCGGGCGGCAAACGGGTGATCATGGACGGCGGCACCATCGTCATTCCGTTGCTGCACGAGGTGAACCGCGTCAACATGAAGACCCTGCGGCTGGAAGTGAAGCGCGACAACGAGGCGGCGCTGATCACCAAGGACCGGATGCGGGTGGATGTGGGCGTGGAATTCTACGTCTCGGTCAGTCCGACCGACGAAGGCATCGCCCGCGCCGCCCAGACGCTCGGCGCGCGAACCTTCGACGTGGACCAGCTGCGCGAGATGATCGAGGGCAAGCTGATCGACGGCCTGCGCTCGGTCGCGGCGCGGATGACGATGGACGAATTGCATGAAAGCCGGGCGGATTTCGTGCAGGAAGTGCAGAATGCGGTGTCCGAGGATCTGCTGAAGAACGGGCTCTCGCTCGAATCCGTCTCGCTGACGGCGCTGGACCAGACGCCCTTTGCCGCGCTCGATGAAAACAACGCCTTCAACGCGGTGGGGATGCGGCGGCTGGCCGAGGTGATCGCCACCTCGAAGAAGGAACGCGCCCAGATCGACGCCGATGCCGAGGTCTCGGTGCGCCGGGCGGCGATGGAGGCGCAGCGCCACAAGCTGCTGATCGAGCAGGACGAGGAACAGGCCCGCATCGAGCAGGCGCAGCGCATCGCCACGCTGAAGGCCGCACAGGAGGCGCAGATCGCCGCCGACAACGAGAACTCGGCCCGCGAGCGCGAACGCGCCCGGATCGCGCGGGAGGAAGCCATCCGCTCGCGCGAGATCGAGCGCGAGCGGACCCTGCGCGAGGCCGAGATCGCCAAGGAACGCGAGCTGGAAGTGGCCGATCAGGAACGCCAGATCATCGTCGCCAAGAAATCCGAGGAGGAAAGCCGGGCCCGGGCCTCGGCCGATCTGGCCCGGGCCGAGGCGACCAAGGCGATGGAGGCGGTGACCACGGCGCGGCAGGTGGCCGAGGCCGAGCGCGTCAAGCAGATCGCCCTGATCGAGGCCCAGCGCGAAGCGGAACGCGAGGCCACCCGCATCCGGCTGGCGGCGCAGGCCGAAAAGGACGCGGCACAGGACCGGGCCGAGGCCCGGCGCGAGGAGGCCCGGGCCGAGGCCGATGCCATCTCGATCCGCGCCGAAGCCAAGAAGGCCGACATGCTGGCCGAGGCCGAAGGCAAGCGCGCCATCACCGAAGCCGACAACGCGATTTCTCCTGCCATCGTGGCGATGAAGGTGGATCTGGCGCGGCTCGAGGCCTTCCCCTCGATCATGGCGCAGATGGTGAAGCCGGTGGAGAAGATCGAGTCGATCAAGATCCATTACGTCGGCGGTCTGGGCGGCCCGGGCGGCGGCGGCGCCGCGGGTGCGCCGGGCGAGAAGCCGGTGGTCAATCAGGCGCTCGATTCGATCATGGGCATGGCGGTGCAGATGCCCGCCCTCAGGAAGCTGGGCGAGGAGCTGGGGCTGTCGATGGAAGGCGGTATCGCCGGCATGGCCGAAGGGGCGTTGGCCGCGAAACCGGTGACTCCGGCGTCCGAGGAGTGAAGGAAAAGCGGGGGCTCCTCGCCCCCGCGCCCCCTCGCCAAAGGGGGGCACGTTCCCCTTTGGAAACCCCGTGGATATGTGGGGAACGACGAGGGGATCAGGGATCCGTTAGCCCCGTTTTTGCGTCTCAACTATGCCGGGGGAGTCGGATGCTGGCCCCCCGAGGCCGGAACGGGCGGGCGGGTAGACCGGGGGGCGCAACAGCAAGAGGGCCCCTGCCGATGGCGGGGGCCCTCTGTGTTCCGTTCGAGAACGCGCCCCTTCTGGGGCTCTCAGGCGCGCGCGGCGCCCTGATTGTGCTTACGGGCGACCAGCGCCTTGGCAGTCTCGACCGCCACCGCCGCGTCGCGGCAATAGGCATCGGCACCGATGGCGCGGCCGAATTCCTCGTTCAAGGGGGCACCGCCGACGAGGACGATGAAATCCTCGCGCATGCCTTTTTCCTTCAGCGTGTCGATCACCACCTTCATGTAGGGCATGGTCGTGGTCAGCAGAGCCGACATGCCAAGGATGTCGGCCCCTTCCTTCTCCAGCGCCTCGAGGTATTTCTCGACCGGGTTGTTGATCCCCAGATCCACCACCTCGAAGCCCGCGCCCTCCATCATCATGCCGACGAGGTTCTTGCCGATGTCGTGGATATCGCCCTTGACGGTGCCGATCACCATCTTGCCCATGCGGGGTGCGCCGGTTTCGGCCAGCAAGGGCTTCAGGATCGCCATGCCGGCCTTCATGGCATTCGCCGCCAGCAGCACTTCGGGCACGAAGAGGATCCCGTCGCGGAAGTCATGGCCGACGATGGTCATGCCGGCGACCAGCGCCTTGGTCAGCACGTCATAGGGCGTCCAGCCGCGTTCCAGCAGCAGGTTAACCCCTTCCTCGATCTCGTCCTTCAACCCGTCGTAGAGGTCGTCCATCATCTGGGCGACGAGTTCCTCGTCGTTCAGTTCGGACAGGATGATGTCGTCGTCCTCGGCCATGGCGGGGTCTCCGGATAGAGGTCTCTGGATCCGTAGATGCGGCAGGAAGCCGATGGCAACTGATCCAATCCCGACATGCCCCGGATAAAAGACGACAGCAAGCTCAGGTTTCCATCCGGGCCTTGAAAATTGTTCATGTTATGTTCAAGTTTGATTCATGCCGCCCCGCATCCCGCCCCTGCCCCCGACCGATCCCGCCCTGCGCGCCCCCGCGCGGGGCACCCTGGCCCAGCCCACCCCGCGCTACGACCGCGAGGCGCGGGAATGGGAGCATGACGGCTGGGACCTGCCCGAGGAGGAGCATCTGCGCCGGCGCGAGGTCAGCGTCGAACGCCCCCGGTCGGTCATCGCCTGGAACCAGTCGCCCGACCTGGGCTTCGACCGGGCGGTGAATTCCTATCGCGGTTGCGAACATGGCTGCATCTATTGCTATGCGAGGCCGAGCCATGCCTATCTGGGCCTCTCGCCGGGTCTCGATTTCGAGACGAAGCTGGTGGCGCGGCCCGATGCCGCCCGGGTTCTGGAAAAGGAGCTGGGGCGCAAATCCTATGTCGTGCGGCCGATGGGGCTGGGCACCAACACCGATCCCTGGCAGCCGATCGAGGCGCAATACCGCGTCACCCGATCCGTGCTGGAGGTGCTGTGGAACTGGCGCCATCCGGTCAGCATCACCACCCGGGGCGCCCTGATCGAGCGCGACCTCGACCTGTTGGGCGCGCTGGCGGCCGAGGGGCTGACCGAGGTCGGGATCAGCGTGACGACGCTGGATGCGGGGCTGGCCCGGGCGATGGAGCCGCGCGCGCCCAGCCCGGCCCGGCGGCTGGCGATGATCCGGGCGCTCAGCGGCGCGGGCGTGCCCGTCAGGCTGATGATGGGGCCGGTGATCCCGGGGCTGACGGATCACGAGATCGAGGCGCTGATGGAAGCGGGGCGCGAGGCGGGGGCGCGCACCGCCTGGTACGCGCTGCTCAGGCTGCCGCTCGAGGTCTCGCCGCTCTTTCAGGACTGGCTGGCGCGGCACCGGCCGAACCATGCGGGCAAGGTGATGAAACTGCTGCGCGAGATGCGGGGCGGGCGCGACAACGATCCCGATTTCCACAGCCGGTTCCGGGGCGAAGGGCCCTATGCCGATCTGCTCCGCGCCCGGGTCGTCGCCGCGCGGCGCCGTCTGGGCTATGCCCAGCGCCTGCCCGCGCTGGATTGCGGCAAGTTCCGCCCGCCGCCGCGGCCGGGCGATCAGCTGAGCCTGTTCTAAGGCCGCAAAAGCCGCGGGCGGGCGCCCGAAGGAACCCGCCCGTTGCCCGTTTCCGATACTGCGCCCCGAGGGATCAGACGCAGGGACCGGTGTAATAGGTGCCGTCGCCGTTCGAATAGGCGCATTGCCCGCTGGCCGTGTTGCGCGCAACGAGCGCACCAGCGGCAGCGCCACCCAGGGCCGCCACGACGGTCCAGTTCGGGTTGGCGTCAAAGGCATCGGCAAGAATCAGACCGCCCGCAGCGCCGGCGAGGCCGCCGACCACGGTGCGTTCGTTCTGGGACATGGTGCAGGCCCCGAGCGCCAGGCTGGCGGTAGCGACAGTGGCGAGGATCACGGATTTCATGAAAAGGTCTCCTGTTGGGTTCCGGCGAAATAACGCACGGTTCCGTGAGAGGTTCCATGTTCCGGGCGAAAAATGAAGGCACGCCGCCGTGAAGCGGCGAAATACCGCTCAGACGGTCCCGGCCGCGCGGGATGCACGGCCGGGTTGCGGGGCCGGTCTCAGGCCTCGGACAGCATGTCCTTGACCATGGGGATCACCTGCTCGCCGTAAAGGCGCAGCGCCTCCAGGTTCTTTTCATGCGGCACGGGACCGGTGGTGTATTTCAGATCGAACCGCTGCACGCCCAGGCCCTTGACCGCGCGCACGATCTTGCGCGCCACCGTCTCGGGCGAGCCGACGAAGAGCGCGCCATGGGCGACTTCCGCCAGATACCGGTCCTTGGTCGTGGGCGGCCAGCCGCGTTCACGCCCGATGCGGCCGAACATCGCCTGGTAATGCGGCCAGAGGATCTCGCGCGCTTCCTCATCCGTGGCGGCGACGAAGCCCGGGGAATGCACGCCGATCGGCTTTGCCTCGGTCCCGAACTGGTTCACCGCGCGGTGGTAGAGTTCGACATAGGGTTTGAAGCGCAGGGGATCGCCGCCAATGATCGCCAGCATCAGCTGCAGATCCTGCCGCGCCACGCGCACCACCGATTCCGGGCTGCCGCCGACGCCGACCCAGGTGGTCATCGGCTGGCCGAGGCGCGGATAGACCGTCGCATTCCTCAAGGGCGAACGGGTCTTGCCTTGCCAGGTCACGCTCTCCTCGCGCAGGAGGCGCGCGAAGATGTCCAGCTTCTCCTCGAAAAGCTGGTCGTAATCGTTCATGTCATAGCCGAAGAGCGGGTAACTCTCGGTGAAACTGCCGCGGCCCAGGATCGGCTCGGCCCGCCCGTTCGAGACCGCGTTCAGCGTCGAGAAGCGCTGGAACACCCGCACCGGATCGTCGGTCGACAGGATCGTGACCGCGGTGCCCAGCTTGATGCGCTTGGTGCGGCCGGCGATGGCGCCCAGCACGATCTCGGGCGCCGAGATGGCGAAATCGTCGCGGTGGTGTTCACCGAGGCCGATGAAGTCGATGCCGAGTTCATCGGCATAGGCCGCTTCCTCGACCACATCGCGCAGCACCTGGTCCATGGGTTTCGGCTGGCCGTCGGCGCCGGTGCTGATGTCGCCAAACGTGTCGAGGCCGAGGGAAATGTCGGTCATGGGAACTCCTGTTTGCCCTCAGCTAAGCCTGCGCGCCCTTTCCGTAAAGGCGCGAGAACGCAAGCGGGCTGTGCAGCGGCTCACAGATCGACGGTCAGCACCCCGGCCGCCTCCCGGGCCCGCGAACAGCAGAGGATGACGCGGTTCTCCCGTTCCGTGGCCGAGAGCACATAGTCGCGATGTTCAATCCCCTCCGGCGTGTGATGCGTGACCGCGCAGACGCCGCAGATCCCGTCCGAGCATTTGGTGGGGACAGTGATGCCCACCGCTGCCAGCGCCTCGGTCGCCGATTGGTCAGGGGCCACGGGCACGTCGCGGCCGCTTTTCGTCAGGCGCAGGGTGAAGGGGTTGTTCACCCAATCGGGCGCCTCGGGAACGGCGAAATATTCGCGGGACAGCGCATCCTCGGGCCAGCCCTGCGCGCGGGCGGCCTCAAAAACGCCATCCATGAAGCCGCCGCCGCCGCAGGTATAGAGCTTGGCGCCCGGGGTATAGGGCGGGATCAGCGTGGTCAGGTCCACGCGTGGCCCGTCGGTCTTCACATGCGTCTGGGCTTGCCCGGCCCAGGGCGCGGCGGCGATCTCGGCCCCGAAGGGCGCCGTGCCGCGCGCGAGGTAATGCAGGCGGAAATCCCGGCCCAAGGCGTGCAGGCGGTGGGCCATGGTCAGCATCGGCGTGATGCCGATCCCGCCGCCGATCAGCAGGGTGAAGGGAGCGGCCTCATCCAGCGGGAACAGGTTCGAGGGCGGGGTGACAAAGACCCGCCGCCCCTCGCGGAACACCCGATGGATGAGCAACGAGCCGCCCCGCCCCGCCGCCTCCTTCTGGATGCCGAGGACGTATTTCGTGCCATCCGCCGGGTTGCCGGCCAGCGAATAATCGCGCTGGTACTCGGGCGCGATCATCAGCGCGACATGGGCCCCGGCCTCGAACGGCGGCAGCGGCTGGCCATCGGCGCGGGTCAGTTCGAACCGCATCGTGTCGTCGCTCAGATCCTCGCGTTTGGAAATCAGCATGGGGAACACCGGCGGCTCCTCCGGCGGCCTCGTGCCCGGCACCAGCCCCTCGGTCTGGCCCCGCGCCAACCGGTTGCGGTATTCCTCGGGCGTCAGCATCGCGCGGTAGCGGGCGATCCCCTCCTCGCGGTTCAGAGGCTGGGTGATCGGGAAAGGCTGCGGCATGACATCGGCGGGATAGACCGCCAGCGTCTGGTCCTCATACTTCAGGTCCAGATCGCGGTTCAGCTCGCGCCGGTTGGTCTGCGCCGCGGGGACGTACCGCCTGCCCGCCTTGTCCAGTTCGATATCCCACCACCAGGCCTTGACCGGGTTGATCGCGCCGCGCCCCAGCCGGTCGTCCAGCGCCGCCAAGGCCTTGGCCGAACCCGGCGCGTTCATCGCCAGCCACCGAAACGGCGCCTCGGCGAAGAGCCCTTGCAGGTTCCAGGGGCAGGTCTTCATGCAGCGCCCGCACATGCCGCCCGCCTGGTTGGTGATCCGGTAGCGGGCGCATTTCTCGGCGTCGGATTTCCAGATCTCATAGCCGTTGTACATCAGCTTCGGCCCGGCGGTGATCGCGCCCGAGGGGCATTCCCGCGCGCATTTGTTGCAGGAATTGCAGAAGGTCTGGAGGCCGAAGTCGATGGGCTTGTCGGCGGCCATCGGCATGTCGGTGGTGACACTGCCGGATTTCAGCCGCGGCCCTAGATAGGGGTTCAGAATCACCTCGCCGATCCGGCTGACCTCGCCCAGGCCCGACAGCAGCAGCAGCGGCGGTTGCAGCACGTCGCCGTCCAGCACCGAATGGACCCGCGCCGAATAGCCCAGCCGCCGGATCTGTTCGGCCACCACGCCACCCAGCAGGGAAAAGCGCAGATAAGCCCGCATGGATTGCGCGACGCTGATCCAGTCGTCGCCCGAGGCGCCCTCCATCGTCTCGTGCCCCTGGTCGAAGAGCATGTTGACGGCGTTCCGGTGATAGGGCTGCAGCGGTTCCCCGGCCGAATTATGCGAGTAATAGGCCCAGTCCGGCACCGCGCAGAGCCCCACCGCATCGGCGCTGAGGTAATAGCCTGCCGCTTTCAGATTCTCGGCGTTCTTCTCGGGGTCGGGGGCGGATTGCGGCCCCCGGGCGTCCCCGAATTGCAGGAGAAGCAGCGCCCCCAGCGCGCGGCGAGCACAGGCGCCGATCGGCGATTTGGCCACATAGCGCCCGCCCTTGGCCCCCTCCTGCACCGATTTCCCCATGTCGCCGTAGAGCGCCCGGGCGAAGAAATCGGCCCGTTTGGGGAAACGCGGCACGCGGGCATGGTCGATCAGCGTGGTCGGTTCCTCGACCCGTTTCAGCCGCTCGAACGGGTACGGCCCCTTGCGGAATTCCCGATGCGCGAAGGGTTCGGCGGTGGCCGCCCGGCGGGGCGCGGCGGCACCGGTCCACCAGCCCGGCCCATGGCTGCGCGCGCTGCGCCCGTCGCCCTGCAAAGGCGCGTCCGGCGCCAGTTCCAACGTGGTCGTCACCGCCGCGAGGCCGTAGCGCGTGCCCAGATAGGGGCTGACCGCCGCGCCCCCGTCCACGAAGGCCAGCCCCGAGGAGACTGCCAGCCGCGGCAGATCGACCTCGGAGGTCGACATGGAATGCGCCCGCGCCTCATGCCCCAGCATCCGCAGATAGGACGACAGCACTACGGCGGTATTGTTGGCCAGAAGCGCCGCGCGTTCGGCCTGCGTGCCGTGCAGCCAGTCGCAGCCGGGCTCCCCCTGCCCCGGGTCGCGGGCATAGCCCACGGCGATCAGCAGCGCGAAACGGTGATGGGTGACCGGCCCGTGCGGGGAACGCGCGGCGTCCAGAATATCGGCATAGATCGCGTCGATCCCCGCCGCATGGGTCTTCGGCTGGCCCCGCTCCAGCTCCGCGCGCAGCGCGTCGATCATCGGGTTGCGATGCGGCTCGGGCAGGTGATGGACGGGCTGCAAGGCGCAGACCCCCATCATCGAGGCATCGAAATAATAGCCCGCGGCCTTCAGATGGTTCGAGCGTTCGACCGGATCCTCGGGGATCCCCGCCGCCTCATGCACCACCGGCCCCTGCCGCACCGTGTCGAACATCGCCTGGTAGCGCGCCATGGCATGGGTCAGCGAGACCGGGTCGGGATGGTCGAAGCGCAGCGGCCGCGAGAAGGGCAACGCCGCCGGATCGGCCGAGCCCCCCCGCCGCAGACGCTCCAGCGGAAAAGGGCCGAGGTGCACGGGACGGTCGGCATGGGCGAAAAGCGGCATGGCGAAACCTCAGAAATCGGTGGGATCGGGCTCGCCCTCGGCCAGACGGGCCAGGGCGCGGGTGAGGGCGGAGAGTTCCTCGGGCGTGAGCTTGGCGGCGAAATGCGCCTGCAGGGCATCGCCCGCCCGCCGCACCTCGGCCAGTGCCGCCGCGCCCTGGGGCGTCAGCGCCACGGCGGTCTGGCGCCCGTCCTCGCCCCCGGCGGCGGCGCGGGCGATGAGGCCCTTCGCCTCCAGCCCGCGCAAGAGCCGGGACATGGCCGGGCGGGTGATGCCGACATAGGCGGCAAGGTCCGAGGGCGTCACGACACCTTCATCCCCCACGCCCCCCAGAACGGCCGCGCCCAACCGCGTCAGCCCCGGGGGCAGTGCCGCCTCGTGCCGCGCCTGCATCAGCCGCGCCAGCCGCGAGACGCGGAACCCCAGCCTGCCATGCAACCGATAGCCGCTCACGATGTCCTCTCCCTTGCGCCCAGCCTCGCGCAACTGATTACCTATGTCAATCATCTCGACAAAAGCAAAGGGCCCACCGGCCCCTCATCTTTGCGCTTCAAATATCCACGGGGTTTCCAAAGGGGGGCGTGCCCCCCTTTGGGCAGGGGGCGCGGGGGGCGGCAGCCCCCCGCCTCCGGTCGCCCGAGGGCCACCGAGGGCGAAACCCCTCAGCCTTCCGTCACGCCCTGATACCAGCGGGTGATCAACGCCCGCTCCTCGGGCTCCATCCAGCTCAGGTTGGCGGGGGGCATGGCATGGGCGCGCCCCGATTGCAGGTAAATCACCCGCGCGGCGCGAGCGACCTCGGCCTCGGTCTCCAGCCGCAGGCCATGGGGCGCCCAGTTGATGCCGGGATAGGCCGGGTATTCCGAATGGCACATCGAACAGCGCCCGGTCACGGTGTTGTAGACCTCGGGGAATTCCTCGGCCAAGGCGAAGCGCTGGACCGAGGGGGGCAGCGCCGCGACGTCCTCGGGCTGGCGCAGCGCGGGGGCCACGGACAGCCACATGATCAGGATGAAGATCACCGCCGTCACCGCCCAGGTCCAGGTCGGATTGCCGGTCCGCGCATGGTTCGAGTTGAAGTAATGCCGGATCGTCACCCCCATCAGGAACACGAGGCTGGCGATGACCCAGGTGTATTCCGTGGCGAAGGCCAGGGGATAATGGTTCGACAGCATCAGGAAGATCACTGGCAGCGTCAGGTAATTGTTGTGGGTCGAGCGCTGCTTGGCGATCTTGCCGTATTTCGGGTCAGGCTTGCGGCCCGCTTTCAAGTCGGCGACCACGATCTTCTGGTTCGGGATGATGATCATGAAGACGTTGGCCGACATGATCGTCGCGGTCCAGGCGCCCAGATGGATCAGCGCCGCGCGGCCGGTGAAGACCGAGGTGTAGAAATAGCTCATGCCGACCAGCACGACGAAGAGCGCGATCATCACCAGCGTCTGGTTCGAATTGACGAAGCGCTTGCAGATCTGGTCATAGACCAGCCAGCCGAAGGCGAGCGAGGCCAGCGAGATGCCGATCGCCTGCCAGGGCGCCAGCGCCATCACTTCGGGGTCGATCAGGTAGAATTCCGAGCCCAGGTAATAGACCAGCACCATCAGGGTGAAGCCGGAAAGCCAGGTCATGTAGCTTTCCCATTTGAACCAGACCAGATGCTCGGGCATCCGCTCGGGCGCCACCAGATACTTCTGGATGTGGTAGAAGCCGCCGCCGTGGACCTGCCATTCCTCGCCATCGGCGGGGCCCGGGATGTTGCGGTTCAGCCCCAGATCCAGCGCGATGAAATAGAAGGACGAGCCGATCCAGGCCATGGCGGTGACCACATGCAGCCAGCGCACGGCGAATTCGGCCCAGGCACCGATGATCGCGAGTTCGAACATCCCAGTCTCCCCGTTGTTTGGGCCAAGGCTATACCCCGCCCCGTCTTTCTGTTAGTCCATCAAATCTCTGAGGACTTTCAAGCGGGGCCTGAAAGTGTCCTATGTCAACATGATCCGCATGTTCGTGCGTGTCTACGAATTGGGCAGCATGTCCGCCGCGGCGCGCGATCAGCGAACCTCGCCGGCCGTCGCCTCGGGCCGGATCAGCGAGCTTGAGAAGCATCTGGGCGTGCGGCTCTTCAACCGCACCACCCGCAAGCTGCAGCCGACCGAGAACGGGCGGATCTTTTACGAGGGCGCGCTGGGCATTCTGCACGCGATCGAGGATGCCGAGGCCGCGGTGGCGGATGCCACCCAGAACCCGCGCGGCGTCTTGTTCGTAGGCGCGCCGCTGGGCGTGGGCCGGCGCTTCCTCGGGCCCTTTGTCCCTGATTTCAAGGCGGCCTATCCGCTGATCGACCTGCGGCTCAGGCTGTCCGACCGGATCATCGACGTCACCGCCGAGGGGCTCGACGTGGTGCTGCATCTGGGGCGGCTGGAGGACAGCGCGCTGAAGATGCGGGTGATCGCCGAATGCCCGCGCATCCTCTGCGCCGCGCCCGGCTATGTGGCGCGGCGCGGGATGCCGCAGGACGGCGCGGCGCTGATCCGCGACCGGCACGATTGCCTGAACCTGCGCTACCCGGGTGCGAAGGAATTCCAATGGGCGCTGCAAACGCCTGCGGGCGTGCAGAAGTTCGACATTTCAGGCCCTTACGAATCCGATGACGGGGATGTGCTGACCGATTGGGCGCTGGCTGGTCACGGGATCGTGTTGAAACCGCTCTTCGAAGTGGGCGCTTATCTGCGGACGGGCCAGCTGGTGCCGGTGGCGACGGCCACGCCGCCGCTGCCCGTCACGCTGAGCCTGCTGACCCCGCACCGGCGGCTCCGCGATCCCAAGGTGCGGCTCTTTGCCGATTTCATCGTCGGGCGGATCCGCACCGACATGGCGGCGCTGGTGCAGGGGCTCGACCTGCCCGAGATCGAGGTGCGACCGAAGGATGCCCAGCCGCCCAAACAGCCCCATCGCCAGCCCCCCCGAAAGCCACAACCGGATCCGGCCTGAGGAGATCTGCGTCATCGCCAATCCCAAATCCGGCCGCAACAGCCGCGACAGGGCGGCCATAGACCGCGCCATGGCGGTGCTGGGCCCGGGCGCCCGGCTGCGCCGCTGGTCAGCCGAGGGCGGGCTGGAGGATGAGGTCAAGCAGGCCGTGGCCGAGGGCCACAAGATCATCGTAGCCGCCGGCGGCGACGGCACCGTCACCGGTGTGGCGCAGGCGCTGATCGGCTCAGGCGTGCCGATGGGTGTGCTGCCGCTCGGCACGTTCAACTATTTCGCCCGCGGCTTGGGATTGCCGCAAGAGCCCGAGGCCGCGGCCCGCGCCATCCTGAACGGGACGCCGCACCGCATCTCGGTCGGCGTGGTCAACGGGCAGGTGTTCCTCAACAACGCCTCGCTGGGCCTTTATCCCACCGCGCTGCGCGAACGCGAATCGGCCTATAAACGCTGGGGCCGGTCGCGTCTCATGGCGCATGTGGCCCTTCTGCGGACGCTCTATCGCTTCCAGCGTCCGCACCGGCTGACCATCGAGACCGACGACGGCGCCAGGCTGACCCTGCGCACGCCCCTCGTCTTTGCCGCACGCTCGGCCTATCAGGTGGATTACTTCGGCCTCGACGGGCGGGAGGCGATCAGCGCCGACCAATTCGCGGTCTATATCGCCCGCGACGGCTCGCGCTGGCACCTGTTCCGCATGGCGCTGAGGCTGGCCACCGGCAGCATGAAGGCCGGGCGCGACATCGACCTGATCACGCCGCGCCAGATGCGCATCGCCACCCGCGCCAGCAAGCCCTATGTGGCCTATGACGGCGAAAAGCGGCGGATGCCCGCGCCGCTCGATTTCAGGATCATGGACGATGCCCTGGCGATCATCCGGCCCGATCCCGCGGACCGGATCGCCGCATGATGCGGATCGTGCATCTGTCGGACCTGCATTTCGGGGCCCATGACCCGGCGCTGATCGCGCCGCTGATCGACGCGGTGGGCCGCGCCCGCCCGGACCTGACGGTGATCTCGGGCGATTTCGCCCAGCGCGGCACCCGCCCGCAATGGCAGCAGGCCGAGGCCTTTCTGAACGCCCTGCCCGGTCCCCAGCTGTCGATCCCCGGCAATCACGACATCCCGCATTACAACCCGCTCTTGCGCGCCTTCGCCCCCTATGCCCGCTTTCGCCGCGCCACCGGCGGACCGGACGAGCCCGTCTGGCGCAACCCGCGCGTGGTGGTGGCCGGGATCAACACCGCCGACCGATGGCAATGGATGCGCGGCAAGGTCAGCACGCCACATATCGAGGGGCTCGGACGGGCCTTCGAGGGCGCGGGCAACCGCCACCGAATTGCCGTCATGCATCACCCGCTCGAACATGCCGCGGTCACCGTCGATCCGCTGATGCGCGGCGCCGATGACCTGATGCAGGCGCTGCCTGGCATGGGGGTGCGCCTGGTCCTGTCGGGCCATATTCACGTCAGCCACATCGCCCCGTTCCGCGACGATCCCGGCATCCTTTTCGTGCAGAATGGCACCTCGCTCTCGACCCGGCTGCGGGGCGAGGCGAATGTCTTTCTGCTGCTGGAGCTGGAGGGGCAAAACCTGCGCGTCACCCGCCATTACGCCACGCCCCGCGGCTTTGTCGCGGCGGCGCCGGAAAGCTGGTTTCTGGAGGGCGGGGTCTGGCTGCATGCCGCGCCCCGGGCGGCGCGGGCTCAGCTGCCGCGATAGGTCGAATAGCCGTAGGGCGACAGCAGCAGCGGCACATGGTAATGCGCCTCGGCATCACTCATGCCGAAGCGGATCGGGATCTGGTCCAGGAACAGCGGATGCGCCCCCGCCTGTCCCGTCGCCCTGAGGTAATCGCCCGCAAAGAACACCAGCTCATAGGTCCCGGTCCTGAACGTGTCCTGCGCCAGGATCGGGCTGTCGGTGCGCCCGTCGGCATTGGTCACCGTCTCGGCGATCTTCTGGTGCGAATTGCCGCTGACCCGATAGAGGGCGATGGTCACGCCCTCGGCCGGCAACCCCCGGGCGGTGTCGAGGACATGGGTGGTCAGATAACCCGGCATGGCGCACTCCTGTTCATGGTCCCCGCCATTCTGCCCAAGCGGCGCGCAAAGGCCAGCCCGCCCGCGCCGCAAAGGTCTTTTCGGGATAATTTGATAAACGCGCCGATTTTTTGGGCTACCCTGAAGATGAAATGAGACCTGCCGAGGATCCCGTCGTGACCGAGCCCCCCCGTTATCCCCGCGACATGATCGGCTACGGCCCCCGCGCGCCCCAGGTTGCCTGGCCGGGCGGGGCGCGGGTGGCGATCTCGCTGGTGCTGAACTACGAGGAGGGCGGAGAAAACAGCGTCCTGCATGGCGACGGCCAGTCCGAGGCGTTCCTGTCCGACATCGCCGGGGCCCAGCCCTGGCCCGGTCAGCGCCACTGGAACATGGAATCGATCTATGATTACGGCGCCCGCGCCGGGTTCTGGCGCCTGCACCGGCTCTTCACCCGCCGCGACCTGCCGGTGACGATCTATGGCGTGGCCACCGCGCTGGCCCGCAGCCCCGAACAGGTCAAGGCGATGAAGGCCGCGCGCTGGGACATCGCCAGCCACGGGCTGAAATGGGTCGAGCACAAGGACATGCCCGAGGAAGTGGAGCGCGCCCAGATCGCCGAGGCGATCCGCCTCCATGCCGAGGTGGTGGGCGAGCCGCCGCGCGGCTGGTACACCGGGCGCTGTTCGGTCAACACCGTGCGGCTGACGGCCGAGATCGGCGCGCTCGACTGGATCTCGGACACTTATGACGACGACCTGCCCTATTGGCTGGAAGCGGGCGAGCGGGATCAGCTGGTCATCCCCTATACGCTCGAAGCCAATGACATGCGCTTCGCCACCGCGCCCGGCTGGGTCACGGGGCAGGATTTCGGCCAGTACCTGATCGACAGTTTCGACACGCTCCACGCCGAGGGCGGGCGGATGTTCTCGGTCGGGTTGCATTGCCGGCTGATCGGGCGGCCGGGGAAACTGGCGGGGCTGATCCGTTTTCTCGATCATGTGGCAGCCAAGGGCGGCGCCTGGTTCGCGACCCGCAGCCAGATCGCCGATTTCTGGGCCGAACACCACCCGCACCGCCGGTTCGAGCGCCCCTCGCGGATGGACCGCGCCACCTTCGTCCAGCGCTACGGCTCGATCTTCGAACATTCGCCCTGGATCGCCGAACGCGCCTGGGGGCTGGAACTGGGCCCCGCGCATGACACGGCGGCGGGGCTGCACAACGCGCTGGCCCGCATGTTCCGCGCGGCCTCGGACGAGGAACGGCTGGGCGTGCTGCGCGCCCACCCGGATCTGGCGGGCAAGCTGGCGCAGGCCCGACGGCTGACGGCGGAATCCACCAGTGAGCAATCCAGCGCCGGGCTCGATGCGCTGACCGATCAGGAACGCACCACCTTCCAGACCCTGAACGGCGCCTATGTCGCCAAGCACGGCTTCCCCTTCATCATCGCCGTCAGGGACCACACCAAGGCCTCGATCCTCGCCGCTTTCGAGGCCCGCATCGCCAATGACACCGCGACCGAATTCGCGACCGCCTGCCGGCAGGTCGAACGGATCGCCGAAATCCGCCTGATGGACCTTCTGCCATGACCACCTATGCCGGGCCCGCCGACGGCCTGCCCCCCCAGACCCAGATCCACACCGGCCGCGCCGTCTTCACCGAGGCCTATGCGGTGATCCCGAGGGGCGTGATGCGCGATATCGTCACCTCGTACCTCCCGGGCTGGTCGAAGGCGCATGCCTGGATCATCGCCCGGCCGATGTCGGGCTTTTCCGAGACCTTCACCCAATACATCCTGACCTTGGACCCCGAGGGCGGCAGCGAGGGACAGGGCGAGCCCGAGGCCGAGGTGCAGGGCGTCCTCTTCGTCACCGAGGGCCGCCCGGTGCTGACGCTCGAGGGCGAGGAGCACGCGCTGGCGCCGGGCGGCTACGCCTATCTGCCCGCCGGATCGCGCTGGAGCCTTAGGAACCCGCAGACCACCCCCGCCACGCTGCATTGGGTCCGCAAGATCTGGGAGCCGGCGCCGGGGATCGACAAGCCCGCGGCCTTCGTCACCAACGAACAGCACCACGCGCCCGCCTCGATGCCCGGGACCAAGGGCGACTGGGCCACGACCCGCTTCGTCGATCCGCGCGACCTGCGCCACGACATGCATGTGAACATCGTCACCTTCCAGCCGGGCGGCCTCATCCCCTTCGAGGAAACCCATGTCATGGAACACGGGCTCTACGTGCTGGAGGGCAAGGCGGTCTACAAGCTGAACAAGGATTGGGTCGAGGTCGAGGCCGGCGATTTCATGTGGCTCCGCGCCTATTGCCCGCAGGCCTGCTACGCTGGCGGCCCCGGCCCCTTCCGTTATCTCCTCTACAAGGACGTGAACCGCCACCCGCGCCTGCGCGGCCCCTGGTCGCGGCCCTGAGCCCCCGCCCCTTCATTCTGCCGACAATACGCCACGGGGGTCCGGGGGTGTGAAACCCCCGGCTCTCGCCACAAGCGAGCCGCCCGATGCCCCAGACGATCTGCCTCCAGCCCCTCACCGCCTCGGCCTTCGCCCCGTTCGGCGACGTGCTGGCCGCGACCGGCGCCCCTGACAAGATCATCAACCAGGGCCTCTGCGGGCGGTTCCATGACCGGGCCGCGCTCGATTTCGGCCCGGGGGGCCGGGCCGGGATCTCGATCTTCAACGCCGAGCCCCGCGCCCTGCCCTACCGGCTGGAGATGGTCGAGCGTCACCCCGAGGGCAGCCAGGCCTTCCTGCCGCTGCACCAGCAGCCCTTCCTGGTCATCGTCGCGCCCGACGAGGGCGGCCGGCCCGGCCGTCCGCTGGCTTTCCTCACCGATGGCGCGCAGGGGATCAACCTGCACCGGGGCACCTGGCACGGGGTGCTCACGCCCCTCGCCGCGCCCGGGCTCTTTGCCGTGGTCGACCGGATCGGCCCCACGCCCAACCTTCAGGAGCATTGGTTCGACACGGCCTATTCCGTGACGGAGTAACGCACCTCAACCCAGACCGGGGCCAACCCGGCAACGACCTAACCGGACCGCTTCCCCGGGGGAGGGCGCGGAGACGGCGCGAAAAATCACATCTCCCCCCGGGAAAGGACAGATCATGACCGCCAGCAGCATCGGCACGCCCGAGCAATTGCGCGACCCCCATTACACCCCGCCGCTGGGCGTGGCCGTGCCGCTGGGCATCCAGCATGTGCTGGCCATGTTCGTGGCCAATGTGACGCCGGCGATCATCGTCTGCGGCGCGGCGGGGATCGGCTTCGGCTCGGACCAGGGGGCGCTCGGGTTCCCCGACATGACCTACATGATCCAGATGTCGATGCTCTTCGCCGGCATCGCCACGCTGTTCCAGACCATCGGCTTCGGCCCGGTCGGCGCGCGGCTGCCGATCGTGCAGGGCACCTCCTTCGCCTTCATCCCGATCATGATCCCGGCCGTGGCGGGGGCGGGCACCGCCGGGCTCGCGGGCCTGCTGACCGGGGTCTTCATCGGCGGGATCTTCCATTTCCTGCTCGGCACGGTGATCGGCCGCCTGCGTTTCGCCCTGCCGCCCCTCGTCACCGGCCTCATCGTGCTGATGATCGGCCTCGCGCTGGTGCGGGTCGGCATCCAATACGCCGCGGGCGGGGTCCCGCTGATGGGGACCGAAAATTTCGGTACGCTCGCCAAATGGACCCCGGCGCTGGTGGTGATCGCCGTCACGCTGGCCATCAAGTTCTTCGCCCGGGGCTTCGCTGCCGTCGCCGCCGTACTGATCGGCATCGTGGCGGGCTATCTCGTGGCGCTGGCCATGGGGCAGGTCAGCTTCGCGCCGATGGACCGGGCTGGCTGGTTCACCGTGCCCTCGCCCTTCCACTGGGGCTTCCGCTTCGATTGGGCCATCGTCATCGGCATGTGCTTCATGGCCGTCGTCTCGGCCATCGAGACGGTGGGCGACACCTCCGGCATCACCAAGGGCGGCGCGGGGCGCGAGGCCACCGACAAGGAGATCCAGGGCGCGACCTTCGCCGACGGCCTCGGCACGGCGCTGGCGGGGGTCTTCGGCGGCCTGCCCAACACCTCCTTCAGCCAGAACGTCGGCCTTGTCGCCATGACCGGCGTCATGAGCCGCCATGTGGTGACCTTCGGCGCCCTGTTCCTGATCCTCTGCGGGCTGGTGCCCAAGGTCGGCGCCTTCATCAACACGGTGCCGATCAACGTGCTGGGCGGCGGGGTCATCGTCATGTTTGGCATGGTCTGCGCCTCGGGCATCTCGATGCTGTCGGACGTCACCTGGAACCGCCGCAACATGGTGATCTTCGCCGTCGCCCTGTCGGTGAGCCTGGGCCTGCAGCTGGAGCCCTCGGCGCTGCAACACCTGCCGCGCACGGCGCAGATCCTGATGACCTCGGGCCTTCTGCCCGCGGCGCTGATCGCGGTGGTGCTGAACCTGCTGCTGCCGGAACATCTGACCGAGCAAGCCACGGAAGAGATCACCGGCGGCCTCGCCGGATCGAAACACTGACCCGAAGGGGGCCGCCCGGCCCCCTTTTTTCCACCCCTGGGAGGCACCATGAAAACCCTGATCCGCAACGCCGACGTGGTGGTGACGATGGACGGCGCCCGGCGCGAGCTGGCGGGCGCCTCGGTTCTGGTCGAGGATGGCGCCATCGCCGCCCTCGGCCCCGGCCTGATCGCCCCGGGGGCCGAGGTGATCGACGCCAGCGGCTGCGTGGTCACCCCGGGCCTGGTGAACACCCATCACCACCTCTACCAGTCGCTGACCCGTGCGGTGCCGGGCGGGCAGGATGCGCTCCTCTTCGGATGGCTCAAGACGCTCTACCCGATCTGGGCCCGCTACCGGCCCGAGGACATGCACCTCTCGACCCAGCTCGGCCTCGCCGAACTGGCGCTTTCCGGCTGCACGATGTCCTCGGACCATCTCTATCTCTATCCCAACGGGTCGCGGCTCGACGACACGATCCACGCCGCAAGGGCGCTGGGGCTGCGGTTCCACGCCACCCGCGGCGCCATGTCGATCGGCGAATCGAAAGGCGGCCTGCCGCCCGATTCGCTGGTCGAGGACGAGGCCGCGATCCTGAAGGACAGCATCCGCGTCATCGACGCCTTCCACGATCCCCGGCCCGAGGCGATGACCCGCGTCGGCCTCGCCCCCTGCTCGCCCTTCTCGGTCTCCCGAGAGCTGATGCGCGACGCGGCATTGCTGGCGCGGGACAAGGGCGTCATGCTGCACACCCATCTGGCCGAGAATGACGAGGATATCGCCTATTCGCTGTCCCAGTTCGGCTGCCGCCCCGGGCAATATGCCGAGGATCTGGGCTGGACCGGCGCCGATGTCTGGCACGCCCATTGCGTAAAGCTGGACGCATCGGAAATCTCGCTCTTCGCCCATACGAAAACCGGCGTTGCCCATTGCCCCTGCTCGAATTGCCGCCTGGGGTCCGGCATCGCCCCCGTCCGGGCGATGCGGGACGCGGGCGTGAAGGTGGGGCTGGGCGTCGACGGCTCGGCCTCGAACGACGCGGGCGAGCTGATCGGCGAGGCGCGGCAGGCCATGCTGTTGCAGCGGGTGGCGAACGGCGCCAATGCGATGTCGGCGCGCGAGGCGTTGGAGATCGCCACGCTGGGTGGCGCTTCGGTGCTGGGTCGGGCGGGGGAACTGGGCTCGCTGGAACCCGGCAAACGCGCCGATATCGCCATCTGGGACCTCCGCGCGCTCCAGGCCGCGGGGTCGTGGGATCCGGTGGCGGCGCTGGTCCTCTGCGGGCCGCATCGCGTGCGTCACCTGCTGGTCGAGGGACGGGAGGTGGTGCGCGACTTCCGCCTGGTCACGCTGGATGAACGCGTCCTGGCCGAAAGCGCCCGCCGCGCCACCGCCCGGCTGCTGGCCTGAGCCTCAGCCCAAAGCCTCTGTGGCCACCAGCCGGATCCGTTCGACCATTGCCCGAAGCCCGTTCGAGCGCTGGGACGACAGATGCTCGTCCAGCCCCAGCCGTTTCAGCGCGCCCGCCGCATCGACGCCCGGCACCTCGGCCAGCGGCCGCCCGGCATAGAGCGCGTGCAGCACGGCAATGAGGCCGCTGACGATCATCGCATCCGAGGCGCCGAGGAAATCGAAGCGCCCGTTCTCGATCTGGGGAAACAGCCAGACCTGGCTGGCACAGCCGTTCACCTTGTTGGCCGGCACTTTCAGCGCCTCGGGCATGGGCGGCAGATCGCGGCCCAGCTCGATCACATGGCGATAGCGGTCTTCCCAATCGTCGAGGAACTCGAAGGTCTCGGCGATCTCGTCAAACTCTGCCTGGGCCATGCCGCTCCCCTCGCTGGATACGGTCCCAGACCTAGGCCGAGGCGGGGCAAAGGTCCAGTCCCGCCCTTTTCAACCCCCCGCCTTTGCGCTAGGCCAAGGACGACCCGCTCAGGCTGGACCCGCACGGAGAAACCCGATGAAAGCGCCGCTGACCCTCCTCCTCGTCGCCACGCTCGCCGTCTCGGCATGTGGCGGCCTGCGCGAGTCGCGCCTGAACCCGCGCAACTGGTTCGGCAGCTCGACCGAGGACGCGCGCCCGGAACTGGGACCGACCAGCGATGTGATCGACGGCCGCCCGCTGGTGCCGGCGGTGACCGCGATGACCATCGAGAGCACCTCGTCCGGCGCCATCGTCCGGGCCGAGGCGGTGATGCCCTCGGCCGGCTGGTGGGACGCGCAGCTTCTGCCCGAGAATTACGGCCGCCCGGTCGGCGGCGTGCTGACCTTCCGCTTCGTCGCCGCCGCCCCCGTCACCCCTGCCCCCGGCCCGACCGAGGCCACGCGCACCATCACCGCGGTGGTCGCGCTGACCCAGGCGCAGCTCGACACCGCGTCGGAAATCGTCGTGGTGGGCGAAACCAATTCCCGCCGCTCGCGCCGCTGAGATCCCTTGTGCCGTGACCAAAGGGGCCGCCCGCGCGGCCCCTTTTTGCTGCGCCCCGCCATGGAAAAAGGGCGCGCAGCCTCCCCGCCGCGCGCCCTTCCGTCTACGCCCGGGGCGTAGGGTGCATGCTCGCATGCACCGTTTTTCGCAATCAGTTCCGCGACTTGTCGACCATCTTGCCCTTGGCGATCCAGGGCATCATGGCGCGCAGCTTCTCGCCGACCTGCTCGATCTGATGCTCGTCGTTCAGACGGCGGGTCGCCTTGAAGAAGGGCTGGCCGACGGCGTTTTCCTGCATGAAGTCACGCACGAACTTGCCGGTCTGGATGTCGGTCAGCACGGCTTTCATGCGGGCCTTGGTCTCGTCGTAAGGCAGGATACGCGGGCCCGAGACATATTCGCCGTATTCGGCGGTGTTCGAGATCGAGTAGTTCATGTTGGCGATGCCGCCTTCGTAGATCAGATCCACGATCAGCTTCACCTCGTGCAGGCACTCGAAATAGGCCATCTCGGGCTCGTAGCCCGCTTCGACCAGCGTCTCGAAGCCCATGCGGATCAGTTCGACCAGACCGCCACACAGAACCGCCTGCTCGCCGAAGAGGTCCGTCTCGCATTCCTGACGGAAGTTGGTCTCGATGATGCCCGAACGGCCGCCACCGATGGCCGAGCAATAGCTGAGCCCCAGTTCCATGGCCCGGCCGGTCGCGTCCTGATGCACGGCCACCAGGCAAGGCACGCCGCCGCCCTTGACGTATTCGCCGCGCACGGTGTGGCCCGGGCCTTTCGGCGCCATCATGATGACATCGACGCCCTTCTTCGGCTCGATCAGGCCGAAATGGACGTTCAGGCCGTGGGCGAAGGCGATCGCCGCACCCTCGCGCAGGTTGTCATGGACGTATTTCTTGTAGGTCGCGGCCTGGAGTTCGTCGGGCATGGTGAACATGATCAGGTCGCACCAGGCGGCGGCCTCGGCGATCCCCATGACCTTCAGGCCCTCTTTCTCGCATTTCGCGGCCGAGGCCGACCCCTCGCGCAGCGCCACGACGACGTTCTTCGCCCCCGAATCGCGCAGGTTCAGCGCATGGGCATGGCCCTGGGACCCGTAGCCGAGGATGGCCACTTTCTTGTCCTTGATCAGGTTGATGTCGCAGTCGCGGTCGTAATACACGCGCATCGGGGCGCTCCTTTGTTCATTGGTGGGCGCATCATAGGCCGTTTGACGGGAATTCCCTTGCAATTTCCCGCATTCCTGGAGAAATCCTGTCTGGTATCATGCGTGGAATAGGCCATTTCCGGGATTTTCATGTCCGTCGACGATACCGACCGCCGATTGCTGCGCCAGTATCAGGCCGATCCGTCGCAGCCGCTGGCCGAACTCGCCCGCCGCGCCGCCATGACCGAGGCCACGGCCTCGCGCCGGCTGGAACGGCTGCGCGCGCGCGGGATCCTGAAGGGCGTCGGCGCGGTGATCGACTGGCGCAAGCTGGGCTGGGAGGTCGAGGTCTCGCTCCGCATCACGCTGGACAAGACCGATCCCCGCGCCTTCGACGATTTCATCGCCGCCGCCCGGCATGTGCCCGAAGTGCTGGAGATCCAGACCTTCCTCGGCCGGGTCGATGTGCGCCTCAACGTCATCGCCCGCGACATGGCCCATTATCAGGAGGTCTATCGCACCCGCCTCCTCACCCTGCCGCATATCGCCGATCTCGAGGCGCTGATGCATGTGGCCGAGATCAAGCGCGGCGAGGCGCTGCCGCTGTGACCTCGATCCGCCCGCGCCTCCGCTTCCCACTCGCCCTGGCAGGGGCCAAGCCCAACCCGCCGCTCGCCCGCCGAACCACCCCGGCCAATCCCGCGCGCCCCGCCGCCAGTCGGCCGTGCGCCCCGTCCCGCTGTGCCCCACCCCGCCGTCTTCTAGGCGCTGCAGATATGGCCGGGGGCAGCGCTCGCCGCCCCGCCACAAGCGCGGGCCAACCCGGCACGAGCACGCGCCCCATCCCTCCCTTCTTTGCGCCCCAAATATCCCGGGGGGTCCGGGGGGCAGCGCCCCCCGGCCGGTCGCCCGAGGAGACCGCGCCGAAGGCGCGGGGGACGAGGGCGAAACCCCTTCCCCGATCCCGCCGATGATCGCGCTCGACGATACCGACCGCGCGCTGCTGCGGGCTTTGGCCGCGGATGCCACGCAAAGCGCCGGCGCGCTCGGACGCAGGCTCGGCCTCAGCCAGCCCGCCACCTGGCGGCGCATCAAGCGCCTGACCGACGAGGGCGCCATCGCCGGGCGTCGCCTGATCCTCGACCAGGCGGCGCTGGGCTTCGGCGTCACCGTGTTCCTGGGCGTCAGCCTGGCCGCCAAGGGCCGCGTCAGCCTCGAGGATTTCGAACGCGCCGTCTCGGCCATCCCCGAGGTGCAGACCGTGCAGCATGTCCTCGGCCTCTACGATTACCGGCTGCGGGTGGTGGCCCGGGACCTCGCCGATTTCGAACGCGTATTGCGGCGGCGGATCATGACCCTGCCCGGGATCGGGGCGGTCGATGCCAATGTGCTCCTCAGCGAGGAACGCTTGCCGGGGCCGCTTTGAGCGGTGGGGTGAAACCCCACCCTACGGGCGCCGCATAGGGTGGGGTTTCATCCCGCCATTGCCCACCCGCGACGCCCCGCAGGATGCGTGCCCGGACGCGCCGCACCGCGTGCGATTTCCGGCCGCCATCCCGCCCCCCGTAGGGTGGGTTTTCAACCCACCCCGCAAGACGCCCTTCAATAGGGCTCGATCAACCGGTTGAGGTAATCTCGCTCGGCCTCGGGCCGTTCGCGTTCCGCCTGGCGGCGGCGGATCTCGTCCATCAGCTCACGGGCGCGCTCGCGCGGGTCCTCGCCCGGCACGACCGAGCCGAAATCGCCGCTCTGCGCCGAGGGGCCCATCTCGCGCCCCAGCGGATCGCGCCCCGCCCCCTGGGCCTGCGCCTGGTCGGAGTCGCCCTCCGAGCCCGCGCGCTCGCGCCGGTCGGCGTCCAGGGCGTCGCGGAATTCGCGCAGACCTTCGCGCAGCGCATCCAGCGCCTCGGCCTGGCGCTGCAGGGCGCCGCGCATGTCGCCCTCTTCCAGCGCCTCGGCCGCCTGATCCATGGCGCGGTTGGCCTCCTCGAGCGCCTGCAAACCCGCCTCGCCCTCGTCGGTGCCCTCGCCCGGCAGCTCGCCCAGCTGCTGCTGGCGCAGCCGCTCGCGCAATTCGCGCTGCCGCTCGGCCAGTTCGCGCATCGCCTGTTCGGCATCCTTGCCGGCTTCGCCCTGCTGGCCCTGTTGCCCTTGCTGACCCTGCTGCTGGCCCTGCTGGCCATCCTGAGGCTGGCCACCCTGGCCGAATTGTTCCTGCAATTGCTCGAAGGTCTCGTCCGCCAGGCCCTGCTGCTCACCCAGCGTGTCGCCCAGCCCCTCCATCGCCTCGCCGCCCGGCATCGGCTCGCCGCCCTCGCCGCGGGTCATCTGCAGATTGTCGAGCAGCGCGTTCAACTGCGCCATCATCTCGGCCGCATCCTCCATCCGGCCCTCTTCCATGGCCTGCTGGATCGCGTCCATCATCTCCTGGATCTGGCTCTGGGTGATCCGCTCGCCCTCCTGCTGACCGCCCTGGTCGCGCTGGTCGGCTTGCGGGTCCTCGGCATCGGGGGCCTGTTCGGCCAGCATCGCCATGTAGTCGCGCGTGGCCTCGCGCAGCTCGTCCATCAGCTCCTGGATTTCCGAAGGATCCGCACCGCGTTCCATCGCCTCGGCCAGCCGGTCGCGGGCGCGTTGCAGCCGGTCGCGGGCATTGGCAAGCTCGCCCTCCTCCATCAGCAGCGCCAGATCCCAGAGCCGCTGCGCCAGCTCGTCGCGAGCCTCGGGCGTGAAGCTGTCGGACTCGAGCCGGGTCTCGATGAAATTGACCGCGCCGCGGATCAGCACCGGGGCGTTCTCGTAGTGGAAGGCGCCCTCGGACCGATGCAGCATCGCCCGCATCAGCATCGCCGTGCGCCGCGCATTGATGGCGTTCCACAGCAGGTCGCGCCTGAGTTCGATCAACGCCTTGGCCGCAGGCTCGAAGAAGCGTCGCCCGGGCAGGATCGCCGCCTCGGCCGGGCTTTCGCCCGCCTGCCCCGCCGCATCGACCGCGCGCAGGACCACCTGCACCGGCAGGTTGGCCCAGGGGTGCTGCGAGAGATCCTCGCGCAGCGTCTCGGTCAGCGACATGCGGTCGCCCGACATGGGCATCGGCAGGGCCAGTTGCAGCGGTGCGCGCGGCTCGGGATCCGGGGTCAGGCCATAGCGGCGGTCGATGGCGGCCAGATCGAGGGTGATCACCGCCTCGCCCCGGAGCACGCCGTAATCGTCGCTGGCGGTGAAGGGAAGTTCGGCCACGCCGCCCCGCGCGCGTTCCATCGGCCCCATGGGCAGGATCTCGGGCAGCATGTCGCGGGCGACAGCCACCTGCCAGCGGCGGCCGCTCGGCCCGTCGATGACGATTTCACCGCTCCGGCGGGCGTCGAATTCCAGCGCCTGCCCGGTCTCGTCGGCCTGCACGCCATCGGCCAGCGATTGCTCCAGCGTCAGGGCGCCCGGCGGGCCGTAGAACCGCAGGACGACGCGGCTGCCCTGTGGCACCTCGAAACTCTCGCGCTCGATCTCGTTGAGGTAGAGGCCCGGCCGACCGGTATAGGCGGGCGGCACGATCCAACCTTCCCAGCTGGGCCCGATGGCGGCCCCGGCGGCGCCCGGCATGCCGGCCAGCGGCCCCTGTTGGCCCGGCACGGCGAACAGGATCGCGACGGCGGCGGCGGTCAGCGCCACCAGCCGCAGCGCATAGGGGTCACGGCGGGCGAGTTGCGGATCGGGGCGGACGGCGCGGGCCTTGGCGGCCTGGGCCTGCATCCGGGCACGGTGCGCCTGCCAGAGCGCGGCCGAGGCCGGGTCGGCGGCGCCCAGCGCCTGCGTATCGGTCAGCGCGGCCAGCGGACGGCCGGTCAATGTGCGGTCGAGCCGCGCCGTCGCCTCGGCCCGCGTGGGCCAGCGGAACCGCCACAGGCCCAGCGCCAGCGTCACCAGCATCGCCAGGCCGAAGGCCCCGGCGACCCAGAGTGCGGCATCGCCCGGCAGGCGCGTGTGCAGGTCGAAGGCCCAGAGCGCGCCCGCGATCAGCGCCAGCGACAGGGGCAGCCACAGCGCCCGTGCGACCCGTTCCGCCACCATCCCCGCGCGTGTGAGCCACAGCGCGCGCGAAACGGGGGCGAGCGGGTCCTTGGGGTCCGCCATGGAAATCCTCTTCTACAGCCAGGCCGGGATGGTATCGCGGGCGATCATCTCGTCATAGGTCGGGCGGGGGCGGATAACGGCGAAATGATCGCCCGAGACCAGCACCTCGGGCACCAGCGGGCGCGAGTTGTATTCGGACGACATCACCGCCCCGTAGGCGCCCGCCGAGCGGAAACCGACCAGTTCCCCCGCCTGCACCAGCGGCATGGCGCGCTGCTTGGCGAAAGTGTCGCCCGATTCGCAGACCGGCCCGACTACATCGACCGCCACCTGCGGCTCGCCCGGCGCCGGTTCGACCAGCGGCACGATATCGTGGTGCGAGCCATACATCGCCGGGCGCACCAGATCGTTCATCGCCGCGTCGATGATGAGGAATTCGCGTTCCTCGGCCTTCTTGCGGTAGATCACCTGCGAGACCAGCATCCCGGCATTGCCGGAAATCAGGCGGCCCGGCTCGATCTCGATCTCGCAGCCCAGATCGCCCAGCACGCGCTTGACCATGGCGCCATATTCGACCGGCAGGGGCGGCGCCTCGTTGCCGCGGGTATAGGGGATGCCGAGACCCCCGCCGAGGTCCAGACGCTCGATCGTATGGCCATCCGCGCGCAATTCCTCCACCAGCCCCCGCATCTTGGTATAGGCGGCCTCGAAGGGGGCAAGGTCGGTCAGCTGGCTGCCGATATGCATGTCGACGCCGATCACCCTGATCCCCGGCAACGCGGCGGCGCGGGCATAGATTTCCCGCGCGCGGGAGATCGGCACGCCGAACTTGTCTTCCTTGCGGCCGGTGGAGATTTTCTCGTGCGTCTTGGCATCGACGTCCGGGTTGACCCTGAGCGTGATCGGCGCCTCCAACCCCATGGCCGACGCGACGGCTGAGAGGGCCTCAAGCTCGGGCTCGGATTCGACGTTGAACTGGCGGATGCCGCCCTCCAGCGCCATCCGCATCTCGGCTGGCGTCTTGCCGACGCCCGAGAAGACGATCCGCTCCCCCGGCACGCCGGCGGCCTTGGCCCGCAGGTATTCGCCGATGGAGACCACATCCATCCCGGCGCCCAGATCGCCCAGCAGCTTCAGGACGGCGACATTCGAGTTCGACTTGACCGCGAAGCAGACCAGCGACGGCAGCGGCTCCAGCGCTTCCTTGAACAGCAGGAAGTGGCGGCTCAGCGTCGCGGCGGAATAGCAGTAAAACGGCGTGCCCACCGCGGCGGCAATGTCGGACATTGCCACATCTTCGGCGTGCAGATGCCCGTTGCGATAGAGAAAATGGTCCACGAAGGCCCCCGGATTGCGCGCGCGGCGCTGTCAGAAAGTCAATCCTGCCTGCGCAGGTACAGATAAAGCGGCAGGCCGCAACTCACCCCGATGCAGAAGGTCGCCGGGATCGCCCAAAGGCCCCGCCACTGCCGCGTCCGGGCGCAGTCGACCACAACCCAGAGCGTCAGGGCGATGGCGGCGATGGTCAGATCCCAGACGAGGCCCGAGGTCGCGGCATTGGCGTGCCAGGCCTCGACCATGCCCGACAGGGTGAACCCGTGTTCGCCGAACCAGTCGAGGAACCAGGACATCGGATGCACCGCGCCCCAGAGCGCGAGCAGCAGCCAGACCGGCCTCACGATCCCTCAGCCCAGAAGGCCCGCAGATCCATGCCGCCCGGGGCCGAGGGCGGATCCCCTGCCCCGCAGGCCGCCAGGGCCAGCAAAGCCGCCCAGAGAAGGTGTTTCATGCCAGCGCCTCCTTCCAGCGCGCGACCTGCGCCTCGACATTCGAGGGGGCCGTCCCGCCATAGGAAACCCGGGAACGCACCGAATTGTCGACCCCCAGCACCGAATAGACTTCCTGGGTGATGCCCGGATGCCCCGTTTGCATCTCGGCCAGCGTCAGGTCCGGCAGGTCGCAGCCCTTCTTCTCGGCCAGCGCCACCAGCGAGCCGGTGACGTGGTGGGCATCCCGGAACGGCAGGTTCAGGCTGCGCACCAGCCAGTCAGCCAAATCCGTCGCGGTCGAGAAGCCCGAGGCAGCGGCGGCGGCCAGAACCTCGCGGTTGGCGTTCATGTCCTTGACCATGCCCTCCATCGCGGCGAGGCCCAGCATCAGGTTGTCGGCGGCGTCGAAGACCTGTTCCTTGTCCTCCTGCATGTCCTTGGAATAGGTCAGCGGCAGACCCTTCATCACCATGAAGAGCGCGACGGTCGCGCCCAGGATGCGGCCGACCTTGGCCCGCAGCAGTTCCGCCGCATCCGGGTTCTTCTTCTGCGGCATGATCGACGAGCCGGTGGTGAAGCTGTCAGACAGCCGCACGAAGCGGAACTGGGCCGAGGACCAGATCACCAGCTCTTCGGCGAAGCGGCTCAGGTGCATGGCACAGATCGACGCGGCCGCCAGGAATTCCAGCGCGAAATCGCGGTCCGAGGTGCTGTCCAGACTGTTCGCCGTCGGCCGGTCGAAGCCCAGCGCGGCGGCGGTCATGTGCCGGTCGATGGGGAACGAGGTTCCGGCCAGTGCGGCGGCGCCCAGGGGGCATTCGTTCATCCGCTTGCGGGCGTCCTGGAAGCGCGATTTGTCCCGCGCCAGCATCTCCACATAGGCCAGCATGTGGTGGCCCCAGGTGACGGGCTGCGCGGTCTGCAGATGGGTGAAGCCGGGCATGACCCAGGCGGCCCCGGCCTCGGCCTGGGTCAGAAAAGCGCGCATCAGCCGGTCGATCCCGGCAATCGCCGCGTCGCATTGGTCGCGCACCCAGAGGCGGAAATCGACCGCCACTTGGTCATTGCGCGAGCGCGCGGTATGCAGCCGCCCGGCGGGTTCGCCGATGATCTCCTTCAGGCGGGATTCCACATTCATGTGAATGTCTTCCAGCGCGGTCTTGAACTGGAAATTCCCCGCCTCGATCTCGTCCTTGACCTGCTGCAGGCCCGCGTCGATGGCGGCGTGGTCGGCCTTGGTGATGATGCCGGTCGCAGCCAGCATCGCCGCATGGGCGCGCGAGCCGGCGATATCCTGCGCATAGAGCCGCTGGTCGAAACCGATCGAGGCGTTGATCGCCTCCATGATCGCATCCACCCCACCGGCGAACCGGCCGCCCCACATGCTGTTCGCGCTGTCGCTCATCCTGGCCCCCTGTCGCCTTGCGGCGCCGGTATACGCCCGGCCCTCCCGGCGTGCAATCAGCGCCGCGATTCACCGGGCGTTAACGAATTTCGCGTCAAAGTAGAAAAAACCCTCAGAAGGGAGTCTCCGAATGCCCACGCCCCCGACCGCCGCCCTGCCCGAAGACGGCTACGACAGCCCGCTTTCCGTGGCCGACCGGATGCGCCAGCAGGACACGATCGACATGGTGCGCCGCGCGCTGGACGAAAAGCGCGCGATGCTCGCCTATCAGCCCGTGGTGCAGGCCCGCATGACCAACCGCGCCGCCTTCTACGAGGCCTATATCCGCATCCTCGACGACAAGGGCCGGGTGATCCCCGCGCGGGATTTCATGGGCGCCGTCGAAACGCATGAAATCGGCCGCCGCATCGACTGCCTGGCGCTGGAACTGGGCCTCGCCGCGCTGGCGCAGGAACATTCGATCCGCCTCAGCGTCAACATGTCGGCGCGTTCCATCGGCTATCCGCAATGGCTGGCCACGCTGGAACGCGGGCTGCGCGCCGATCCGACCATCGCCGAACGCCTGATCCTGGAAATTACCGAAGGTTCGGCCATGCTGATGCCGGATCTGGTCACGGTTTTCATGGCCGACATGCAGTCGCGCGGCATCTGCTTTGCGCTCGACGATTTCGGCGCAGGCTATACCGCCTTCCGCTATCTGAAGGATTTCTATTTCGACATCATCAAGATCGACGGCCAGTTCATCCGCGGCATCGCCCATGACCCGGACAACCAGGTGCTGGCCGCGGCGCTGGTCTCCATCGCCCGGCATTTCGACATGTTCACCGTCGCCGAATCGGTCGAGAACGAGGAAGACGCGCGCTACCTGATCGACATCGGGTTCGACTGCCTTCAGGGCTATTTCTACGGCATCCCTTCGACCGAGGCGCCGTGGTTGACCTCGCGTCTGAGCAAGCTGGCCTGAGCCCGCGAGCCTGCATCGTACCGGGGGCGCTACCGGCCGCGATACCGGCGGCGCTAACGCCGCAAAACGGGGCAGTTCGCCTGCCATTTCCGCACTGCGGCATTGATTTGAGGGGGCGCCAGGCATAAACCTACGCCAGTCTCGCGGCCGGGCGGTCGCGCCAAACGCGAAGGGAGCCTCCATGACCAACGTCGTTATCGTCTCTGCCGGCCGGACCGCTGTCGGTTCGTTCAACGGCAGCTTCGCCAATACGCCCGCGCATGAGCTGGGCGCGGCGGTCATCGACGCGGTCGTTGCCCGCGCCGGGATCGACAAGGCGGAAGTGTCGGAAACCATCCTCGGTCAGGTGCTGACCGCGGGCCAGGGCCAGAACCCGGCACGCCAGGCGGCGATCCTGGCCGGCCTGCCGCAGGAGGCTTCGGCCTGGGGCATCAACCAGGTCTGCGGCTCGGGCTTGCGCGCGGTGGCGCTGGGCGCCCAGCACGTGCAGCTCGGCGATGCGGCCATCGTCATCGCCGGCGGGCAGGAGAACATGTCGCTCAGCCCCCACGTCGCGCATCTGCGCGCCGGCACCAAGATGGGCGACATGAAATTCATCGATTCGATGATCAAGGACGGTCTGTGGGACGCCTTCAACGGCTATCACATGGGCCAGACGGCCGAGAATGTCGCGCAGAAATGGCAGATCAGCCGCGAGATGCAGGACGAATTCGCCGTCGCCAGCCAGAACAAGGCCGAGGCCGCGCAAAAGGCCGGCAAGTTCAAGGATGAGGTGATCCCCTTCACCATCAAGTCCCGCAAGGGCGATATCGTGGTCGATGCCGATGAATACATCCGTCACGGCGCCACGCTGGAGGCCATGCAGAAGCTGAAGCCCGCCTTCACCAAGGACGGTTCGGTCACCGCCGCCAACGCCTCGGGCATCAATGACGGCGCCGCGGCCGTGATGCTGATGTCGGAGGCCGAAGCCGCCCGCCGCGGCCTGACCCCGCTGGCGCGCATCGCCTCCTACGCCACCGCCGGTCTCGACCCGGCGATCATGGGCGTGGGCCCGATCTTCGCCTCGCGCAAGGCGCTGGAGAAAGCCGGTTGGAACGCGGCCGATCTGGATCTGGTCGAGGCCAACGAGGCCTTCGCCGCCCAGGCCTGCGCGGTCAACAAGGACATGGGCTGGAACCCCGAGGTGGTGAACGTCAACGGCGGCGCCATCGCCATCGGCCACCCGATCGGCGCCTCGGGCGCGCGGATCCTCAACACGCTGATCTTCGAGATGCAGCGCCGCGACGCCAGGAAGGGCCTCGCCACGCTGTGCATCGGCGGCGGCATGGGCGTTGCCATGTGCATCGAGCGCTGAGGCGCCCGGATCTCGCAAGGAATTGCCAGGGGCGGGCGCAACTTTGTTGCGCCCGCCCATTCATTTCGATAACAGAATTACAACGCCAATACCCAGGAGGAAAATATGGGACGGGTTGCACTGGTTACGGGTGGGTCGCGCGGTATCGGCGCCGCGATCTCGGTCGCGCTGAAGAACGCGGGCTACACCGTCGCCGCCAATTACGCCGGCAATGACGAGGCTGCGGCCAAGTTCACCGCCGAGACGGGCATCAAGACCTACAAGTGGAACGTGGCCGATTACGACGCCTCGAAAGCCGGGATCGCCCAGGTCGAGGCCGATCTGGGTCCGGTCGATGTGGTGATCGCCAATGCCGGCATCACCCGCGACGCGCCCTTCCACAAGATGACCCCTGATCAGTGGAAGCAGGTCATCGACACCAACCTGACCGGCGTCTTCAACACCGTCCATCCCGTCTGGCCCGGCATGCGCGAGCGCAAGTTCGGCCGTGTGGTGGTCATCAGCTCGATCAACGGGCAGAAGGGCCAGTTCGGCCAGGTGAACTATGCCGCGACCAAGGCGGGCGATCTCGGCATCGTCAAGTCGCTGGCCCAGGAGGGCGCGCGGTTCGGCATCACCGCCAATGCGGTCTGCCCGGGCTATATCGCCACGGAAATGGTGATGGCGGTGCCGGAGAAGGTGCGCGAATCGATCATCGCCGGGATCCCGGCCGGCCGTCTGGGCGAGCCCGAGGAGATCGCCCGCTGCGTGGCCTTCCTGGTCTCGGATGACGCGGGCTTCGTCAACGGCTCGACCATCAGCGCCAATGGCGCGCAATTCTTCGTCTGACCCCCTTCGGGGCGCGAGGACAGGGCGGGGCTTCGGCCCCGCCCTTTGCGTTCCGCGCCTGAGGGATAGCGCAGCCGGACGTAACCCTGCAACACGACAGCGCCGAGGCCAGTTGCCGCCACCGGCTGCGCAAGGACGAGGGGCTTGGGGCGGTCACCCCGCTCCTTCTCGGCCACCCGGCGCCTGACGGCAGAAGACGGGCAGTCTGCGGCTTGTCCTTTGCCGAAGGGTGGGTTTTCCTGTCGCGCCGGGGCGGGCCCCGAGTCGAGCGGGACGGGGACATGGGACGGCGCAAGGCAACCTTGGTGGGATTTTCGGCGGTGGCACTCTGGGCGCTGCTGGCGCTGTTCACGGTGGCCACGGCGCCGGTGCCGCCTTTCCTGCTGACCGCGCTGACCTTCGGCATCGGCGGCGGCGTGGGGCTGGTCTGGGTGCTGGCCACCGGCAGTATCGCCAAGCTGCGGGCGGTGCCGCTTTCGGCTTATGCCTTCGGAACGGCGGGACTTTTCGGCTACCACTTCCTCTATTTCACCGCGCTCAGGCTCGCCCCCGCGGCCGAGGCCGGGCTGATCTGCTACCTCTGGCCGCTGTTCATCGTGCTCTTCTCGGGCCTCTTGCCGGGCGAAACGCTGCGCCCGGGCCATGTCGCGGGCGCGCTTCTGGCCTTTGCCGGGGCGGCGCTGATCGTGGCGGGCGGGATCGGCGCCGTCTCGGGGGCGATGGCGGGCTATGCGGTGGCCTTTGTCGCGGCGTTGACCTGGGCGGGCTATTCGCTGGGCTCGCGGCGGCTGGCAGGCGTCCCGACCGAGGCGGTCGCCGTCACCTGCCTGGCGACCGCACTGCTGTCGGCGCTTGCGCATTGGGGGCTGGAGACGACACGCTGGCCCGACAGCACCGGCGGATGGCTCGCCATTCTGGCGCTGGGGCTCGGCCCGGTGGGGCTGGCTTTCTATACCTGGGATATCGGGGTCAAGGGCGGGGACATTCAGCTTCTGGGAACCGCCTCCTATGCGGCGCCGCTGTTGTCCACGCTGGCCCTGGTCCTTGCCGGGATGGCGCCTGCCAGCCTGTCGCTGGCCCTGGCGGCCTTGGTCATCACCGGCGGCGCGGCCCTCGCCGCGCGCGCCGGATCGTCGCGAGTCACTCAGCCGCGAGGCGAGTGATTTCCTCTTTCAGGCGGAGCTTCTGCTTCTTCATCTCGGCGATGGCCAGGTCGTCCTTGCCCGGCGCGCGCTGGGCCACTTCAACCTGGTCCGACAGGGCCTGATGGCGGCGGCGCAGTTCCTGAAGATGCGAAGTCAACGACATTGGTATCCTCCTGTTTCGGGTATCCGAGACATCAGTGCACCACAGTTTCATCGGTTTGTCACATGAAACCCGAAGTTGTTTTGCGGCAATTTGACCGGACCGGCGGGTTCAGGCCGACCCCGCCGGATCGCCCCAATCGAGCGCCTGCGCATGGCGCAGGATCGCCCGGGCACGGGGCGTGAAATCGTCGCCATCGCCCCTGTGCGCGGCGCCTTCGTGCATGACCAGGGGCGCCAGCAGCCGGAAGGGGGCGCGGCCGCCCTTGCGGGCCTGGACCAGCACGCGGCCGGCCGCCCGGCCCTCGCGCGCGGCGATCGGCCGCACGCTGGCCGAGGCGCGGCCGCCCAGCGCCGCCAGGATCTCGGGCAGACGTTCGGCCAGGTGGATCAGGGTCAGGAACCCGCCGCTCTTCGTGCGCCTGAGGCCGGTCGCGACCCATTCGGCCAGCGGCGTCTCCTCACGCAGGGCGGCGTCGCGCCCGGCGTCGCGGGCGGGGGGCGAGCCGGGGCGGTAATAGGGCGGGTTGGCCAGGACGTGATCGAACCCCTCCCGCAATTCGGGGGGCAGCGCCACCAGATCGGCCTCGGTCACGCTCAGCGCGATCCCGTTCTCGGCCCCGTTGCGGCGGGCGAGCGCGGCATAATCCGCCTGCCGCTCGACGCCCCGCAGACCCAGCCCCGGCACCCGCCGGCCCAGCGCCAGCAGCGCCACGCCCGCACCGCAGCCCAGCTCAAGCACGTTCTGTCCCGGCAGGGCCGGAACCGCCGCGGCCAACAGCAGCGGATCGGTGGCCGCACGATAGCCGTCCCTGGGCTGCCAGACGGCCAGGCGACCGTCCAGGAACACGTCCCGCGTGAGTGACGGCTCAGCCATCAACCGGAACACCGTTGTCCATAAGGATCGCCTTGGCCATAAACAGATTTTCGTCGCGCACCAGCAGCCGCTGCGGCACAATGGACAGCGCGCTCATATGGACGTCCACCGCAAAGGTCTCTATACCTTCGGCCGCGAGCAGGGCCGTTGCGAAGGGGATCACCGTTGGATCGGTCGTGCGCAGCAGTTCTTTCATCCGGTCACTAAACGGCAAGGCCCCGGACTTGTCAAAGCGAGGCAGGCAGCCGATGAACGTCACCCAGATCAGTCCGCTGGAAGCCCTGTCGCAGGTGCTGGCCGAGGACATGGGCCGGGTGAATGCGCTGATCCGCGAGCGCATGGCCTCGGAGAATGCACCCCGCATCCCCGAGGTCACCGCCCATCTGATCGAGGCCGGCGGCAAGCGCATCCGGCCGATGATGACGCTGGCCGCGGCGCGGCTCTGCGGCTATGCGGGCGACGCGCATGTGAAACTGGCCGCGACGGTCGAATTCATCCACACCGCGACGCTGCTGCACGACGATGTGGTCGATGAAAGCGCCCAGCGCCGGGGACGGCCGACCGCGAACCTGTTGTGGGACAACAAATCCTCGGTCCTGGTCGGCGATTACCTCTTTGCCCGGGCCTTTCAGCTGATGGTCGAGCCCGGGAACCTGCGGGCGCTGACCATCCTGTCGAATGCCGCGGCGGTGATCGCCGAGGGCGAGGTGTTGCAGCTGACCGCGGCGCAAAACATCGCCACCTCCGAGGACACCTACATGAAGGTGATCCGCGGCAAGACGGCGGCGCTGTTTTCCGCCGCGACGCAGGTCGGGCCGGTGGTCGCCGGCGCGCCCGAGGCGCAGGTGCAGGCGCTTTACGATTACGGCGACGCGCTGGGCATCTGCTTCCAGATCGTCGACGATTTCCTCGATTACGGCGGGGCGGGCGACGGGCTGGGCAAGAACCTGGGCGACGATTTCCGCGAGCGGAAGCTGACCCTGCCGGTGATCCGCGCCATCGCCGCCGCCGATGCCGAGGAGCGCGCCTTCTGGGAGCGGACCATCGGCCGGGGCGAGCAACAGGACGCGGATCTGGCGCAGGCCACGAGCCTGATGGCCCGGCACGGCACGCTGGACAGCACGCGGCAGACGGCGCTGGACTGGGCGGCACGGGCCCGGCGGGCGCTGGATCCGCTGCCCGATCACCCGCTGAAAGCGATGCTGGCGGATCTGGCCGATTTCGTGGTCGAACGGGTCAACTGACCGACGGCATCAGCGGGCTGACGGCAGGCTGCGCGTCGCCAGCACGAAGCGCCCCGGGGCGGCCAGCGCGCGGGCGGCGTCCTGAAGCGCGCCTTCCCCGGCGAAGATCCCGAAACAGGTGGCGCCCGAGCCGGTCATCCGCGCCAGCAGGCACCCCGGCTGCGCCGCCAGCCCCGCCAGCAGATCGCCGATGCCCGGCATGATCCCGCGTGCGGGCGGCTCCAGATCGTTGCGCCCCGCCGCCAGCCACTCGGCCAGCGCCCGGTCGTCGGACCAGCGGGGCAGGACCTCGGGCATCGGGGGATTGTCGCGCCGGCTCAGAGCCTTGAAGACAGCGGGCGTGGACAGCCCCTGCCCCGGGTTCACCAGCAACAGCCAGAGCGCAGGCACCCCCGCGAGCGGCTCCACCGCCTCGCCCAGACCGCGCATGCGGCAGGGCGCGGGCGCGGCCATGCAGACCGGCAGATCGGCCCCCAGCCGCATCAGCCCGGCGGTATCGGGCGGGGCAAAGCCGCGCCCTGCCAGCAGCTTCAGCGCGGCCGCGGCATCGGAGGACCCGCCCCCCATGCCCGAGGCCACGGGAAGGCGTTTGTCCAGCGTGAAGGCGGCGCGGCTGGCGCCCACCGCCCGGGCCGCGCGCAGGACCAGATTGTCGGGCTCGACCGCCAGGGCGGCGGCCGCAGGGCCGGTCAGGTCCAGGGACAGGCCCGGACCATCGGCCAGGGTCAGCCCGTCGCCCGCCTCGGTGAAGACCACCAGGGAATCGAGCAAATGGTAGCCATCGGCGCGCTGACCGGTGACATGCAGCGTGAGGTTGATCTTGGCGGGGGCGAGCGCCCGGACCGCATCGGGCATCAGTTGGCCGGATGCAGCGGCGGCTCGCCCGCCTCGGCCCGCACGGTGTCGAGCCCGACCTCGATCTTGCGCCGCAGGCGATCCTCGTCCAGATCCTCGGCCGGGGCAAAGGACAAGGCCCGGCGCCACTGGAAATGCGCCTCGCGGTGGCGGCCGACCGCCCAATAGACATCGCCCAGATGATCGTTCAGCACGGCGTCGGTCGGCTCCATCTCGACCGCGCGCTCCATATGGCCCACGGCCTCGTCATAGCGGCCCAGCCGGTACAGCGCCCAGGCGAGGCTGTCGAGGATATAGCCGCTGTCGGGATCGCCCGCCACGGCGCGCTGGATCATCTCCATCGCCTCCTCCTGCTTCTCGCCGCGTTCGATCAGGGAATAGCCGAGGTAGTTCAGCACCGTCGGCTGGTCCGGCTCGATAGCGAGCGCGGCACGGAAATCGGCCTCGGCCGCCTCCCATTGATCGGCCCGCGACAGGGCGACCGCGCGCGAGAACCACAGCTGCCATTCCGGTTCCAGCCCGGCCTCGGCCAGCAGGTCCATGGCGCGGGTATAGGCCGCGGCGGCCGCGGCGAACTGGTTGTCGCGGCGCAGGAAGTCGCCCAGCACGCTGTGCGCGGCATAGCTTTGCGGATTGGCCTCGGCCATGGCCTGCAGATCGGCGATCGCCTCGTCGCGGCGGCCCAGCGTCTCCAGCACCTGCGCCCGGCCCATGCGCGCGGCATTGCCAAAGACATTGTCGGCCGGGATCGCCTCATAGGCGGCGGCGGCGGTCTGCGGCTGGTCCAGTTCCTCGAAGATCTGGCCGATCATCAGCTGCGATTCGGTCAGCGCCGGGTTCACCCAGACCGAGGCCTGGGCATAGATCAGCGCCTCAAGCGGGTTGCGGCCGGTGACCATGGCATTGGCCATGACCGAAAAGACCTCGCCCATGCCCTCGGCGGGCGAGGCGATCACGTCGAAGGGCAGCGCACGGCCCTCGGCATAGGCGGCGCGCATCCGGTCGATGGCGGGATCGGCACCGGGGGTGAAGACCGTGTCGATCAGGGCCAGCGCGTCGTCATAGCGTTCGCTCAGCGCCAGAAGCTGGGCATAGGCGACATAGCCGCGCCGGTTCAGCGCGTTCGAGACGCCGGCCGCGTCATCCTCGATCACCGCCACCGCGCCCTCGACATCGCCGGCCATCGCCAGCATGAGCGCCCGGCAATATTCGGCGAAGGCCTGCATCCCCTCGATCCCGGCCACGGTGTCGAGCGTCGCCAGCGCGTCGGACATGCGTCCGGCGCCCAGCTGCGCCCAGGCGCGGGCCAACCCGTCGATCAGGGGATGAACCGGCGCCCCGCTGTCGCTGATGGCCAGCGCGCCCGCGTAATCGCCGTCCTGAAACGCCTTGGCCAGCAGCAGCAGCGCTGCCGCCCGGTTCGCCGGGTCCAGCGCCGCCAGATCGCCCGCGGCCTGCGCCGCCAGGTCGAACTGGCCCACGGAAAAGGCGCTGACCGCCAGGCTTTCCAGCGTTCCCAGATTGGCCGGATCGGCCTGATTCAGCCGTTGCAGATAGGGCAGCGAGGCGGCGAAATCGTTCATCACCCCGGCCTCGCGCGCGGCGAGGAAGGCGCCGGCGGTGCCCTCGGCCCGCCCCGCCTGAGGCGCCAGCGCCAGGGCCGGGATCAGCAGCAGGGCCAGGGTGGCCGGGCGAAATCGAGGGGAAGAAGGCAAGGGGAACTCCCGCGTCGGTCAGGGATGCGTTGCCCAAGGTGTAGCGGTCCGGCCCGGCAAGGGCAATGCGCGCGTCCGCCGGGGTGGGACGCGCGCCATCACGCAACCGCGAGGCGGCCCTACATATTCGGGTAGTTTGGCCCGTCCCCGCCCTGCGGCGTGGTCCAGTTGATGTTCTGGCTGGGGTCCTTGATATCGCAGGTCTTGCAATGGACGCAGTTCTGGAAGTTGATCACGAACTCGGGCTTGCCGTCCTTCTCGACCACCTCATAGACCCCGGCCGGGCAATAGCGCTGCGCGGGTTCGGCGTATTTCGGCAGGTTCACCCCGATCGGGATCGAGGGATCCTTGAGCTTGAGGTGCGCGGGCTGGCTTTCCTCGTGGTTGGTGAACGAGAAGCTGACATTGGTCAGCCGGTCGAAGGACAGGACACCATCGGGCCTGGGATAGTCGATCGGCTTGAAATCCTTGGCCTCGCCGGTGGCCTTGGCGTCGGATTTGCCGTGCCGGAGCGTCCCGAACAGCGAAAAGCCCAGCGTGTTGGTCCACATGTCCAGCCCGCCGAAGGCCAAGGACGGCGCGAGGCCCCATTTCGACCACATCGGCTTGACGTTGCGGACCTTTTTCAGGTCCTTGCCGATCACGCCGCCCCGCACGTTTTCTTCATAGATCGCCAGCTCGTCGCCCTCGCGGCCCGCCTGGATCGCGGCATAGGCGGCTTCCGCGGCCTCGATGCCCGAATGCATCGCGTTGTGGTTGCCCTTGATCCGCGGCACGTTCACAAGGCCCGCCGAGCAGCCCAGCAGCACCGCGCCCGGCATGGTCATCTTGGGGATCGACTGCCAGCCACCCTCGGAAATCGCCCGGGCACCATAAGCCACGCGTTTGCCGCCCTTCAGCAGCTCCGCCACCATCGGGTGATGCTTGAACTGCTGAAATTCCATGTAGGGATAAAGATACGGGTTCGCGTAGTTAAGGTGCACGACGAAGCCGATCAGCACCTGATTGTTCTCGAAGTGATAGATGAACGAGCCGCCGCCCGCTTTCGAGCCCAGCGGCCAGCCCATGGTATGGGTGACGGTGCCCTCGCGGTGCTTCTCGGGGTCGATCTCCCAGATCTCTTTCATCCCAAGGCCGAATTTTTGCGGGCAATGGCCTTTCGAGAGGTCGTATTTGGCGATCAGCTCCTTGGCCAGCGACCCACGCACGCCTTCGGCGATGAAGACGTATTTGCCGTGCAGCTCCATCCCCGGCTCGTAATTCGGGCCCATCGAGCCATCGGCCTCGCGCCCGAATTCGCCCGCGACGACGCCCTTGACGCGCTCGCCCTCGTAGACCAGCGCGCTGGCGGCCATGCCGGGGAAGATCTCGACGCCCAGCGCCTCGGCCTGTTCGGCCATCCAGCGGGTGACGTTGCCCATCGAGACGATGTAATTGCCGTGGTTGTTCATCAGGGGCGGCATCGGCCAGTTCGGCACGCGGATCTTGCCCGCCTCGCCCAGCAGATAGAAATTGTCGTGCTTGACCGGCACGTTGAGCGGCGCGCCCTTTTCCTTCCAGTCAGGCATCAGCCGGTTCAGACCCGAAGGGTCCAGCACCGCGCCCGACAGGATATGCGCGCCCACCTCCGAGCCCTTCTCGAGCACCACGACCGACAGATCGGCGTCCAGCTGTTTCAGACGGATCGCCGCCGACAGACCGGCAGGCCCTGCCCCGACGATGACGACATCGTATTCCATCGACTCGCGTTCGATCCCGGTTTCGACTTCGGACATGGGGGCTCCTCGCTGGCTGACGTCGTGCGCAACAATGTTACGGTTGGCTAGGCTGCGGCATACCCTTTGAAACCGGGGCGGGTCAATTGCTACGGAACGTCAGAATGCAGTTGCAGCACGTTCTCAACCCGGACCGTCGCCCATCAGGTAGCGTGGACCGGCGCCCCGCTCCCCCGCTTTGTCGCCGGGGTTGTAGAGCGCGCATTTCGGCAGGCTCAGGCAGCCGCAGCCGATGCAGCCGTCCAGATCGTCCCTGAGCCGGGTCAGCGTGGCGATGCGCTGGTCCAGCCGGTCGCGGAACTGCAGGCTGATGCGGCGCCAGTCGGCGGGACTGGGGTTGCGCCCCTCGGGCAGGCTGGCCAGCAGCGCGCGGATCTCGGCCAGCGAGACGCCGAATTGCTGGGCGATGAGGATGAAGCTCAACCGCCGGATCGCCGCCCGGGCAAAACGCCGCTGATTGCCCGCGTTGCGCTCGGCGGTGAGCAGCCCCTGCGCCTCGTAATAGCGGATGGCCGAGACGGCGAGCCCGGTCCGCTCGGCCAGCGCGCCAATGGAAAGTCCGCGTTCCGGGGGCATGGCCCACTCCCTTGACCTCAAGTGAGGTTTAGGAATTACACAAGCGGCCTGCAACCCGAATCATGAGGAGCCGATCATGCAGGCCACGCTGGAACACACCAATCTCACCGTCACCGATCCCGCGGCCACCGCCCGCTGGATGGAGGAGGTCTTTGGCTGGCACATCCGCTGGCAGGGCCCGGCGATCCATGGCGGGCGCTCGATCCATGTCGGCGGCGACGATAGCTATCTGGCGCTCTACCGCCCATCGGACGCGCCGCGCCCGGCCGCTGCCCGCAGCTATGACACGATCGGCGGGCTGAACCATCTGGCGGTGACCGTCGCCGACCTAGACACGACCGAGGCGAAGGTGCGCGCGGCCGGCTTCACCCCCCACAGCCACGCGGATTACGAGCCCGGGCGGCGGTTCTATTTCCATGATGCCGATGGCGTGGAATACGAGGTGGTCAGCTACGCCTGACCCTTCGGGCAAGCCCCGCTCATCGCCCGCCCGCGGGGCTTGCATTTCATCGTCGCCTGCTATCAGGTAGGGACCTGAACCCTGATTGCCCCGGCCCCGGCCGCGGGCGTTTTCTTTTCGTGTGAGACCCGATGGAAAAGATCCCCATGACCCGCCGCGGCTTCGACGCCCTGGATGCGGAGCTGCGCGAGCTCAAGTCAGTCGAGCGGCCGGCGGTGATCCGTGCCATTGCCGAAGCCCGCGAACATGGCGACCTGTCCGAGAATGCCGAATACCACGCCGCGCGTGAGAAACAGAGCTTCATCGAGGGCCGTATCAAGGAGGTCGAGGCGATCCTCGGCCGGGCCGAGGTCATTGACCCCAGCCGCCTGACCGGCGCGATCAAGTTCGGCGCGACCGTGACCATCGTCGACGAGGATACCGACGAGGAGAAGACCTATCAGATCGTCGGCGAGGCCGAGGCGGATATCGAGAACAACCTGCTCAACATCAAATCGCCCCTGGCCCGCGCCCTGATCGGCAAGGAGCCCGGCGATTCGGTCGAGGTGCGCACCCCCGGCGGCGAGCGCAGCTACGAGGTTCTCTCGGTCGAATACCGCTGACGGGCGGCGCGTCGATGCCCGACGAGCCAGCCCCCCGCCGCCGCCCGCGCCTCTCGGCCGAGCTTCTGGCCTTCCTGCTGTCGCTGGCCTGGCTGGTGGCGTTGGTCGCGGCCTTTCGGGCGCTGGGCCAGCAGGGCATGCGGATTTCGGACACGCTGGGGCTGGTCGTGGTGGCGCTGGCCGTCTTCCTGCCGGTGGCGCTGATCTGGCTGGCGGTGCTGGTTCTGCGCGCGGCCCGCGACATGCGGGACGAATCGCTCAGGCTGCAGGCCAGCGTCGAGGGCATGCGGCGCGGCTGGATCCGCGAGCAGCAGGCGGCGGGGCTGGCGCTGAAACCCACGGTCGAGGCGAAGCTGGACGAAATCGCCGCCTCGCAGAAGGCCGCCGAGGAACGGATGGCGATGTTCCACACGCGCCGCGCGCCCTCGCGCCCCGCCCCGGCCGAGGAAACGGTGCCGCAGGACGGCAGCCAGCCGGTCCTGGCGCTCGAGAATCCCGCGCCCGCGCCCGAACCGCTACCGCCCGCCGATTTCATCCGCGCGCTGAATTTTCCCGAGACCGAGACCGACGAGGAAGGCTTCGCCGCGCTGCGCCGGGCGCTGGGCGACCATGGCACCGCCATTCTGGTGCGCGCCGCGCAAGAGGTGCTGACGACGCTGGCGCAAGAAGGCATCTACATGGACGACCTGCGCCCCGACCGCGCCCGACCCGAGGTCTGGCGCGCCTTCGCGCTGGGCTCGCGCGGGGCCGAGGTAGCGGCGCTGGGCGGCATCCGCGACCGCTCGTGCCTGGCGCTGACCTATGCCAGGATGCGCTCGGACCCCGGATTCCGCGAGGCGGCGCATCGCTTCCTGCGCGCCTTCGACCGCCGTTTCACCGTGTTCGAGGCCAGCGCCTCGGACGGCGAGATCGCGCAATTCGCCGAGACCCGCTCGGCGCGGGCCTTCATGCTGCTGGGCCGCGTCACCGGCATTTTTGGATGAACGGCATTTTTGGATGAACGGCATTTTCGGATAAGTCATGAGCACCGACATCGCTCCCCCGCGCGCCTTCTGGCAAGGCGTCCGCAACGGCGGGCCTTTCATCCTGATCGTGGCGCCCTTCGGCCTCGTCTTCGGCGTGGTGGCGGGCGAGGCCGGGCTCGACGTCTGGCAGACCATGGCCTTTTCGGTCGCGGTGATCGCCGGGGCCGCGCAGTTGACGGCGCTGCAATTGATGACCGACCAGGCGCCGACCCTCATCGTCATCATCACCGCGCTGGCGGTCAACACGCGGATGGCAATGTATTCCGCCTCGCTCACGCCGCATCTGGGCGGGGCCTCGGTCTGGCAGCGGGCGGCTGTGGCCTATCTCATGGTCGATCAGGCCTATGCCGTGTCGATCCTGCGCTACGAACAGGGGCCGCCGCTGAGCCCGCGGGCCAAGCTCGCCTTCTATTTCGGCGTCGTGTTCCTGATCTGCCCGACCTGGTATCTGGGCACGTTGATGGGGGCGCTGGTCGGCAGCCAGATCCCCGACTGGGTGCCGATCGGCGCCGCCGTGCCCATCGCCTTCATCGCCCTCATCGGTCCGATGCTGCGCACGCTGGCGCATGTCGCGGCGGCCTTCGTCTCGGTCGTGGTGGCGCTGGGGCTGGCCTTCCTGCCCTATAGCCTGGGCCTGCTGGTCGCGGCGCTGGCCGCCATGGCCACCGGCGCCCTGGTCGAGGTCTGGACCGCGCGCAACCGCCCCGAAGGAGACGCGTCATGACTCTGGATCAGACGACGATCTGGATCGTCATCGTGGCGCTGGCTTTCGGCACCTTCGCGCTGCGCTTTTCGTTCCTGGGGCTGGTCGGGCGCCGCCCGTTGCCGCCCTGGGCGCTGCGGCTGCTGCGCTACACGCCGGTTGCCGTGATCCCGGGCCTGATGGCCCCGCAGATCTTCCTGCCTCTCGAGGGGCAGTCGAGCCCCGACCCGGTGCGGCTGGCGGCGGTGGCGGTGACGCTGGCGGTCGGCGTCTGGACCAGGAATGCGGTCTGGGCGATGCTGGGCGGCGCCGCGACACTGGGCGTTTTGACGCTGGCGCTGGGCGTCTGAGCGTCACCCTGCCCGCGAGACGAAAACGGGGCCCGAAGGCCCCGTTTTGCTTACTGCGTGTATTGCTGTCGTTCGGTGGGCAGCGCGTCGGAATAGACCCTCTCCTCGCGCACCCCCGGGATTGTCGCGAATTGCTCGGACAGGCTGTTGGGATAGAAGGAATCGCGGATCCATTCATAACCCGGCACCTGATGCAGGATGGCGATGATGGATTTCGCGCAATAGGCGTCCGGCACCGGACCCTCGGCCTCGGCAAGGCGCAGGATGCGCTCGGCCACCTCGGGCGGCACCGCCAGCGTCTGCATCAGCACGTGATGGGTGCGGCGCGCGTGGTAATAGGTGTAGCGGTACAGCTGCGCGTCATCGAAGCCGTAATGCACGTCATGGCGTTCCGGCGCCGCCGGATGCGTCCAGGTGCCGGCCGGATCGAACAGCACCCGCTGGCTGGGCGCGTTGATCATCAGCGCGGAATGCTCGCCGCGGCCATTCTCGTTGTTGATGACGTTGAACAGCACGATCTCGGTCGGCCCCGCCGCCTGATAGCGCGCGGCCATGACCGCTTCGTCCGGGGCCCAGACCGCGGGCTTGGTCGTACAGCCGGCCAGCACGACCAGCGTGACAAGGGCCAGAAGGCGCGTCAGCAGCGACATGTCGGGAAGTCCTTTGTCAGGCCCCGTCCGGGGGCGTGGCGAGGGCGCCGGCCGGCGGCGCCCGCCCGGGGTCCTCAGGCGTTCACTAGGCCCATGAAGATCAGGCAGGCGATCGAAAAGACCGCCACATAGATCGAGGCCTTGATGAAGCCGTGGAAGGTCTTCTCCTGCTCGGTGATGTCCATCGAGCCGTGCTTGTGTTCAGCCATGGGGGTCTCCATTCCCGTGTTTTTTCCACTCCATAGCGGATGGCGAAACCCCTGTCACCCCGGCAGCGCGACCGGGGCCTTGCGGCACCCGGACCTGACGCCCCGCGGCCACAGCGCGCCTCAGCCCAGCGCCTGCCAGAGCCAGGCGCCGCGCACGTCGCGCCAGCGCAGCACCCGCCCCTCGACCAAGAGGCGGTTGAGATGCGCCACCGCCTCGACCAGCGCCATCCCGGCGGCGGGGCCGGTGATCTCGCGCTTGAAGAGCGGCAGGAAGCATTGCGCCGCGGTCTTCGGCTCGGCCAGCCAGCCGTGCAGACGGTTCAGCGCGCCCTGGTGATTCTCGACCATCTGGCGCAGGCGCAGCGGCAGGCCGGTGAAGGGCAGCTTGTGGCCGGGCAGCACCAGATGCCGGTCCTCGGCAAAGGCAGCGAGGCGCGTGCAGCTCTCGATCCAGTCGCCCACCGGATCGGCGCCGGGTTCGGTCGCATAGACGCCGAGATTGGCGCTGATCCCCGGCAGAAGCTGGTCGCCGCCGATCACCAGATCGTCGTCCAGGCTCCAGAAGGTCGCGTGTTCGGGCGCATGGCCATTGCCGCAATGCACGACCCAGCGGCGCCCGCCCATCGTCACCTCGTGCCCCTCGCCCACCCGGGTGAAGCCCAGCGGCATCGGGTCGACCACATCGCAGAAATTGAAGGGCCGCTCGGCGATGCGCCGCGCGATCTCGTCCTCCTCAAGACCCGCGCCGCGCCAGAAGGCGATGGTCTCGGGCACCGGCTGGGCATGGGCATCGAGCAGCAGCATCCGGGCGAACAGCCAGGCGGTGCGCGTCGTCACCAGCTCGGCCCCGTGTTCGGTCTGGAACCAGCCGGCCAACCCCACATGGTCAGGATGGTGATGCGTGACCACCACCCGGCGCACCGGCCGCCCGCCCAGGGGCCCCTCCAGCAACGTCTGCCATTCGGCCTTGGCGCGTTTCGAGGAAAAGCCCGTGTCAATGATCGTCCAGCCGTCGCCGTCGTCCAGCGCGAAGACATTCACATGGTCCAGCGCCATCGGCAGCGGCAGGCGCATCCACAGCACCCCCGGCGCCACCTCGATGGCCGCGCCCGGGGCGGGCGGCGCCTCGTGCGGGAAGCGGATACCGGGCTCGGCCGGGCGGGGGGCTGCGGTGGCGGCGGTCATGCGGTCTGCAAATCCTCGACGCTGAGGTCATAGAGCTGCGCGGCCCCGGCCCGGGCCTGCACCAGAAGCGATTCATGCTCGGGCAGGATGCGCGTGATGAAGACCCGGGCGAGGCGCGCGCGCGGCCCCTCGGGATCGGCCAGCGCCGCCTTCAGATGGTAATGCGCGCCCAGCACCCGGGCAAAGGCCCGCAGGAAGGCCGTGGCCCCGGCGAAACGCTCGTTCATCTCCTGCCCGACCAGCCATTCGACCGCCTCGCGCATCGTCTCGGCCGCTTCCCAGACCTTCTCGGCCAGATCGGGCAGCGTGGCGCGGGCGCCTTCGGCGGCATCCTCGACCTCCTGCAACAGGCGGCTCGCCGCCTCGCCCCCGTCCATCATCTTGCGCGCCACGAGGTCCATGGCCTGAATGCCGTTGGTGCCTTCGTAAATGGGCGTGATCCGGGCATCACGGAAATACTGGGCGGCGCCCGTTTCCTCGATGAACCCCATCCCGCCATGGACCTGCACGCCCATCGAGCTGACCTCGCAGCCGATGTCCGTGCCATGCGCCTTGGCGATGGGCGTCAGCAGGGCGGCGCGGGCCTTCCAGCTGTCCTTGCCCGTCGCCCGGCCCATGTCGATGGCAAGCCCGCAATCGAGGGCGATGGCCCGGGCGGCGAAAGTCTCGGCCTTCATCACCGCCAGCATGCGGCGCACATCGGCGTGGTCGATGATCGCGGTGTCGCCCTTGGGCGTACGGCCCTGCTTGCGCTCCTGCGCATAGGCCAAAGCGTGTTGATACGCCGCCTCGGCCACGCCGATCCCCTGCGCGCCGACGCCGAGACGGGCGTTGTTCATCATGGTGAACATCGCCGCCATGCCGCCATTGGGCTTGCCGACCATCCAGCCTGTCGCGCCCTCGAAGGACATGACGCAGGTGGGCGAGCCATGGATGCCCAGCTTGTGCTCCAGCGAGACCACGCGCAGCGAATTGCGCTCACCCGGCTTGCCCTCGGCATCGGGGATCAGCTTCGGCACCAGGAACAGGCTGATGCCCTTGGTCCCCGCCACCCCGTCGGGCAGCCGCGCCAGCACCAGATGGCAGACATTCTCGGCCACGTCATGATCGCCCCAGGTGATGAAGATCTTCTGCCCGGTGATGGCGAAGGTGCCGTCGCCGTTATCCTCGGCCTTGGTCCTCAGCGCGCCGACGTCCGAGCCGGCCTGCGGCTCGGTCAGGTTCATGGTGCCGGTCCATTCGCCGGAAATCAGCTTCGGCAGATAGAGGTCCTTCAGCGCGTCCGAGGCATGATGCTCCAACGCCTCGATCTGGCCCTGCGACAGCAGCGGGCAAAGCTGCAGCGACAGGTTCGCGCCCGACATCATCTCGTTCATCGCCGTGTTCAGCGTCTGCGGCAGGCCCATCCCGCCATGGTCTGGCGTGGCCGAGATGCCCAGCCAGCCACCCTCGGCAATCGCCCTGTAGCCCTCCTTGAAGCCAGGCGAGGTGCGCACCACCCCGTTTTCCAGCCGGGCCGGGGTCAGGTCGCCCGCGCGGTTCAGGGGCGCCAGCACCCCGTCGCAGAGCCGGCCGAGTTCGCCCAGGATCGCCTCGGTCACATCGGCGCCCGCCTCGGCGAAGGTCTCGGTGGCGGCGAGCCGATCATAGCCCAGCACCTTGTCGAGGAGGAACTGGATATCGGCAACAGGCGCGGCGTAGGGCATGGCATCCTCCGGGCTAACACGCGGGCCGGGCGACTTGGCAAGCCCGGTCGCCGGCTGTATTGCCGCAAATGAACCTCGCACGCTACCCACGGAAATCAAGACGCAGCGTCACCGGACCATGCCCGAAACCCGCCTCCTGCCCCCCGATGCGACGGGCCTGTGCGATGCCGCCGGGCTGCTGCGCAGCGGCGCGCTTGTCGCCTTCCCGACCGAGACGGTCTACGGGCTGGGCGGCGACGCGCGCGACGATGGGGCGGTCGCGGCGATCTTTGCCGCCAAGGGGCGGCCGCGCTTCAACCCCTTGATCGCGCATCTTCCCGGGCTGGCCGAGGTCGAGCGTTACGCCCGGCTCACGCCGCTGGCGCGGCGGCTGGCGCAGGCCTTCTGGCCCGGCCCGCTGACGCTGGTCCTGCCGCTGAGGGGCGGGCTCTCGCCACTGGTCACGGCGGGGCTGGACACGGTGGCGATCCGGGTCCCCGCGCATCCCGTGGCGCAGGCGCTGCTGCAGGCCTTCGGCGGGCCGCTCGCCGCACCCTCGGCCAATCCCTCGGGCCGGATCAGCCCGGTGACGGCGCGTCATGTGCTGGAGGGGCTGGGCGGCCGGATCGCGGCGGTGGTCGATGGCGGCGATTGCGCGGTCGGGCTGGAATCGACGATCCTCGACGCCACGGGCGAGGTGCCGGTGCTCCTGCGCGCGGGGGGCCTGCCGGTCGAGGCGATCGAAGCACTGGGATTGAGGGTCGCGGCGCGCCAGGGCAGCGCCATCACCGCCCCCGGGCAACTCGCCTCGCATTACGCACCGCGCGGGCGGGTGCGGCTGGAGGTCACCGAGCCCGAACCCGGCGAGATCTGGGTCGGCTTCGGCCCCTGCCCCGGCGCCGCGCTGACGCTGAGCGAGGCGGGTGACACCACCGAGGCCGCGGCCCGCCTGTTCCACGCCCTGCACGAGGCCGATGCGCTGGCCGGCCCCGAGGGACGCATCGCCTTTGCCCCAGTGCCCGAGACGGGGCTGGGGCGCGCCATCAACGACAGATTGCGCCGCGCCGCGGCGCCGAGATAGCGGGGGGCTGCTCGCCCCCCGCACCCCCTCGCCAGAGGGGGAAGCAGGCTCCCCCCTCTGGACACCCCCCCTGCGTATTTGAAACAAAGTGAATGAAGAAGGTCGCGGCATGCCCGGGCCGCATGGAGGAAACCGATGCCGAACCCGCTTTACGACGCACTTTTCGCGCCCCTGAAGACCCGCGACAGCGCCTTTCTGATCCTGCCGGACGGCAGCACGGTCCCGGGCGCGGCCTTTCATGCGATGTGCGCGCGCGTGGCGGGGGCCTTGCAGGCGCTGGGGCTGGAGCCGGGCGACCGCATGGCGGTGCAGGTCGAGAAATCGCCCGAGGCGCTGGCGCTCTATGGCGGCGCGGTGATGGCGGGCGTGGTCTTCCTGCCCTTGAACACCGCCTATACGCCCGATGAAGTGGCCTATTTCCTCGGCGACGCCGGGGCGAAGCTGCTGCTGGCGGACGGCGCCAAGGCGGCGGCGTTGGCCCCGGTGGCCGAGGGCTGCGGGACACAATTGATGGTCCTCAACGCCGACGGCAGCGGCAGTTTCGCCGAGGCGATGACGGCCGCCCCCGCGGCCGCGCCAGTCGAGCGGGGGCCCGAAGATCTGGCGGCGCTCCTTTACACCTCCGGCACCACGGGGCGCTCCAAGGGCGCGATGCTCAGCCAGCGGAACCTGCTGTCGAACGCCGAGGTCCTGGTCGACCACTGGCAGTTCACCGACCGGGACGTGCTGCTCCACGCCCTGCCGATCTTTCACACCCACGGGCTCTTCGTCGCCACCAACACGTTGCTCGCGGCGGGCGGAGCGATGATCCTGCTGCCCAAGCTCGACATCGACGCGCTCATCCATTGGATGCCGAAAGCCACCAGCCTGATGGGCGTGCCGACCTTCTACACGCGCCTTCTCGACGACCCCCGCTTCACCCGCGATCTGGTGGCGCATATGCGGCTCTTCATCTCGGGCTCGGCGCCGCTTCTGGCCGAGACGCATACGGCCTTCGAGGAACGCACCGGGCACCGGATCCTCGAACGCTATGGCATGACCGAGACCAACATGAACACCTCGAACCCCTATGCGGGCGAGCGCCGCGCCGGGACCGTGGGCCTGCCCCTGCCGGGCGTCGAGGTGAAGGTGACCGATCCCGATACCGGCGCGACGCTGCCGCAGGGCGAGATCGGCATTCTCGAGGTCCGCGGCCCGAATGTGTTCCAAGGCTATTGGCAGATGCCCGAGAAGACCGCGGCGGAACTGCGCGCCGACGGCTTCTTCATCACCGGCGACCTGGGGCGGATCGACGCCGATGGCTATGTCACCATCGTCGGCCGCCAGAAGGACCTGATCATCGCCGGCGGCTACAACATCTATCCCAAGGAGATCGAGCTGGAACTGGACGAGGCCCATGGCGTCAAGGAAAGCGCCGTGGTGGGCGTGCCGCATCCCGACCTGGGCGAGGGCGTGCTGGGGGTGATCGTGGCGCAGCCGGGCGAAACGCCGGATACGGCCGCGATCCTCAAGGACCTCAACACCAGGCTCGCGCGGTTCAAGGTGCCGCGGGCGCTGGTGGTGGTCGACGACCTGCCCCGCAACACGATGGGCAAGGTGCAGAAGAACCTGCTGCGGGAAGAGTTTAAGGGTTGGTTCAAGCGCTGACCTGACCGCGCGCCCGTGGCTGCCCCGGGGGCCTTCTGCCCCCGTACCCCCGAGGATATTTGAAGCGCAAAGAAGGCGGATTGACGCCCCCTTAAGCTTCATCTTTGTTCTCCAAATATCCTCGGGGGTGAGGGCCGCCCGGACGAGGCGCCAGTGGCGCGTCGTCAGGCCCGAACGCCCGGAGCGTAAGCGTAGGGCCGGACCTAGCCGTCAGTCCAAGAGGGGGGCAGAAAGCCCCCCTTCTGCGGCGCCGCGGAACGCGGCGCCGCTGGTCGCCCGAGGCGCCCGCGACAGCGGGCAACGAGGGCGAAACCCCTCCCCCGGCCTGGGCCACGAGAAAACCCCCGCACCTTGCGGTACGGGGGCTCTTTTCGCTCAGCGGGTTCGGAAAGCCTCAGGCTTCCTCTTCCAGCTTGTCCAGCGCCGCTTTCAGCTCGTCCTTCGAGACTTCCTTCTCGCTCACCGAGGCCTTGCCGAGGATCATGTCCACGACCTTGTCCTCGAAGAGCGGCGCGCGGAGTTGCTGCTGCATCTGCGGGTTCTTCTGCACGAATTCGAAGAATTCGCGCTCCTGACCCGGGTATTGGCGGGCCTGCGCCAGGATCGCCTGGGTCATCTCGGCGTCCGAGACCGTCACCTCGGCCTTGCGGCCGACTTCCGCCAGCAGGAGGCCCAGCTTCACGCGGCGCACGGCCAGCTTGCGGTGTTCCTCGGTGGTCTCGATCGAGCCGTGATTGTGGTCGTGGACCTGCGGGTTCTCGTCATGCCAGAGCTGGTGGGCGATCTGGCTGGCCTCGGCTTCGACCAGGCTCTCGGGCAGATCGAAGGAGACACTGCTGTCCAGCTGGTCCAGCAGGCCACGCTTGACCACCGCGCGGGCGGCCTGGGCGTATTCGCCTTCCAGCCCCTCGCGGATCTGGCCCTTCAGCGCTTCGAGCGATTCGGCGCCGAATTTCGCCGCCAGCTCGTCGTTGAGTTCCGCCTCGGCCGGGGCTTTCACGCCCTTGATCACGCAGGCGAAGACCGCTTCCTTGCCGGCCAGATGCTGGGCGCCGTAGTTTTCCGGGAAGGTGACGGTGACGTCCTTTTCCTCGCCGGCCTTGGTGCCGACCAGCTGGTCCTCGAAGCCCGGGATGAACTGGCCCGAGCCCAGCACCAGCGGATAATCCTGCGCGGCGCCGCCTTCGAAGGCCTCGCCGTCGACGCGGCCGGTGAAGTCGAAGGTCACCTGGTCGCCGTTCTCGGCCGCGCCATCCTTGTCCTCGAAACTCTGCGCCTGTTTGGCGAGATTGGCCAGCGCCTCGTCCACGGCCGATTCATCGGCCTTCACCACCAGACGCTCCAGCGCGATGGTCGAGAAATCGGGCTCGTCGATCTCGGGCAGGGCTTCGTAGCTCAGCTCGACGACGACATCGTCGCCCTCTTTCCAGGTCTCGCCGTCCTTCATCTCGACCTTCGGCTGCATCGCGGGGCGCGCGCCGGTCTCGTCGAAATGGGCCTGCATGGCGCCGTCGACGGCTTCCTGCATCGCTTCGCCCATCAGGCGCGGGCCGAATTGCTTCTTCAGCATCGCCATCGGCACCTTGCCCTTGCGGAAGCCCTTCAGCTCGACTTCGGGCTGGGCCTCGCGCAGCTTCTCGTCCACCTTGGCGGCCAGATCGGCGGCCGGAATGGTGATCGTGTAGCCGCGCTTCAGACCGTCGTTCAGGGTCTCGGTGACTTGCATTCGTGTCCTCGCATAAGCTGACAGGCCGCCCGGACGGCGGCCTGAAGAAATCTGCGCCTTCCTAGAGCGGGCGGGAAGGCGGATCAACCCTGAATCAGCGCCAGCGGGTGAGCGCGAGCGCCCCGGCGACGAAGATCCCGTAGGCCGCCATGCCCGCGGCGATGGCTGCGAAGACCCCGTTCACGCCCCAGCCGGTCCAGGCCCCGGCCGCCATCGCACCCCCGAAGGCCAGCGCGATCCGCAGCACGCCGCCGAGGAAGGGCCACAGCATCCGCCCAGCCCCCTGGCTGGCGAAATAGAGCGCGAGGCCCAGGGCGAAAAAGCCGTAGAAGGGCGCGACGATGCGGAAATAGGACCGGCCCGCCGCCAGCGCCCCGCCCTCGTCCCCGGTCAGGAACAGCCGCAGCCAGAGGTCGGGCAGCAGCGCCACCGTCAGGCCGATGGCGCCGACGATCAGCGCCGCGGCGGCGGAACCGGTCCAGGCCACCCGCAGCGCCCGTCCTTTCTGCCCTGCGCCGATATTGGCGCCCACCATGGCGGTCATCGCCGCGCCGATGCCGAACACGACCGGGATCATCAGGAATTCCAGCCGCGCGCCCAGGCCGTAGCCCGCCAGCGCCTCGGCCCCGTGGCGGCCGACCGCGCCCACCATCAGCACGATGGTCAGCACCGTCAGCCCGGAATTCAGCGCGGCGATGCCGCCGACGCGCAGGATATCGGCGTACATCCCCGGGGCGATCCGCGCGCCCCTCAGCGTGAGCCCGGCGCGCCCCGAGGCCAGCAGTGCCACCGCCAGCACAGCTCCCGCGCCATGCGCCAGCACCGTCCCCAGCGCGAGACCCGCCATGCCCAGCGCCGGCAACCCGCCCCAGCCCAGCGACAGCGCCCCCGACATCGGGATCGAGACCAGCGAGACCGCCAGCAGGATGCCCGAGGCCGCCGCCATCCCGCCGGTGCCCCTGAGCACGCTCAGCGTCGCATGGCAGAGCCAGAGGGCGAAACAGCCCGGAAAGAACACCGCCGCATAGGCGAGTGCGGCCTCGGCCGGCTCCCCCGTCCCGCCCAGCGCCTCGAAGATCGGGCGGCCCAGCAGCGCCATGGCGATGAGCGACAGCAGGGCCGAGCCCGCGGCGACCACCGAGGCGGCCAGCACCAGGCCGCTCGCCCGCGCCGGATCCCCCGCCCCCAGCGCCCGCGCCACGGCCGAAGAGATGGCGCCGCCGATTGCGCCCGCCGACAGCATCTGCGTCAGCATGACCAGTGGAAAGACCAGCGCCAGCCCCGCCAGCGCGCCCACGCCGAGGCGGGCGGCGAAGATGCCCTCGGCGATGCTCATCAGCGCCTGCACCACCATGGCCAGCACATTGGGCGCGGCGAGGCGGGCCAGCACCGGGCCGATCGGCCCCTGAAGCATGGCGCGGGTCCGCGCCGCCCGACTCGCAGCCGCCGCCTGTTCCCGGCCCTCGACTGCCATGCTCATTGCCCGTTCCTTTCCGCTATCCAGTCCGTTCCGAAAAGGAACTATCTTGGGGTAAGTTCCCTTTCGGAACCTGTCAACATGGTTTAGACTGGCCCGCATGAAATGGGACAAGCTGAAAGACGAATCCTGCCCCGTGGCCCGCGGCCTGTCGGTGATCGGCGACCGCTGGACGCTGATGGTGCTGCGCGATTGCTTCCTGGGCGTCCGACGATTCGAGGCGATGCAGGCCCGCCTCGGCATCACCCGGCATGTGCTGGCCGACCGACTGCGCAAGCTGGAGGCAGACGGGGTGCTGCGGCGCGAGGCCTATCAGGAACGCCCGCTCCGCCACGAATACCGCCTGACCGAAAAGGGCAAGGCGCTTTATCCCGTGCTGGTGGCGCTGATCGGCTGGGCCGAGGCGCATGTCCCGGCCGAAGGTCCCACGGCCATCACGCTGGTCTCGCGCGAAACGGGCGAGCGGGTCGAGCCGGTCCTGACCGACGCGCGCACCGGCCGGGCGATCAGCCATCGCGACGTGACGGCGCTGCGCAACGCCTGACGGACGGGACGCGACTCGGGAAACGCATCCGGGACCATCCGCGAAAACGCAGTCGTCAGCGGATATTCATCTCTGCTTTCAAACTGGTGCGGGTGAAGGGACTCGAACCCCCACGCCAAGGGCGCCAGAACCTAAATCTGGTGCGTCTACCAATTCCGCCACACCCGCACGCGCCGCTTCTAGCAACGCCCGCGCCCCCGCGCGAGGGGGAATCGCCGCGAAAACGCGCCTTCGTCGCCCAATTTGCGCCGCGATTGTCGTCAAGGTGGAAACAGTAACCCGGAAAGGACGCCCCATGCTGCCGCAGCTTGCCCCCAGTTTGCCGCCCCTCCCCCTCGCCACCCGCCGCTCGCGCCCCACCGGGCTTCTGCCCGGCACGCTGGTCGATACGGCCGAAGGGCCGATGCCGGTGGAATTCCTGCTAGCGGGCGACCGGATCCAGACCCGCAACGGGCTGGTGGAATTGCGCGGCACCTCGGTCCTCGACGCCATGGGGGTCGAGGTGGTGGTGATCGACAGCCCCGCCGCCACCGGGGGCGAGGCCGGGGCACCGCTGACGCTGCCCGCCCATCAGCAGGTGCTGGTGCGCGACTGGCGGGCGATGGTCCTGCACGGGCAGGACGAGATGCTGACCCCGGCGGCCTCGCTGGTCGACGACCTCCATGTCCGGCGCGAGACGCGGGCCCGGCTCAGGCTGATCCGGCTGCATTTCGACACGCCGCAGGTGTTCAGCGTCGGCGGGCACGAGATCGCCAGCGCCCGCACGCCGGTCGCGCCCCACCAGCGCTGGCTGCACTGAGACAGCCCGCAGGAGGGGCCTTAGTGCCCGTGCTGCCCCAGCGCCCGCAGAACCCCCGGCAGGGCGTCGGGCAGATCCTCGGCGATCAGCCCCGGCCCGAAGGCCCGCGCCGCCTCGACGTGAAGCCAGGCCGCGGCGCAGGCGGCCTCGAACCCGCTGAGCCCGCGGGCGCAAAGCCCCGCGATCAGCCCCGCCAGCACGTCCCCCGCCCCCGCCGTCGCCAGCCAGGGCACCGCCCGCGCGCCCGAGGCCGCATGCACCGCCGCCCGCCCGTCCGGCTGGGCGATCACCGTGTCCGGCCCCTTGAACAGCACCACACAGCCCGCCCGCGCCGCCGCCTCGCGCGCCGCGTCAACCTTTGAATAGGCCGGGCCGGTGACCGCCAGCGCCGTCAGTTTCGCAGCGAGATCGGGGAAGAGCCGCGCGAATTCCCCGCCGTGCGGCGTCAGCACCCAGCCGGGCGACAGGGGCGCCGCGACCGACCCCAAGGCGGTCAGCGCATCGGCGTCGACGACCACCGTAGGGTGGGGTTTCACCCCACCATCTCGCACCACCGCCAGGAACTCCCCCGCCCGCTCCACCCCCATACCGGGCCCGAGGCAGAGCGCGTTGATCCGAGGGTCCCCCAGCAGCGCCGCCAGATCCTCGGCCCCCTCGACCCGGCGCAGCATCAGCGCGGTGATCTGCGCCGCGCATTCCAGCATGGCCGAGCCCGGCGCGCCCAAAGTCACCAGCCCCGCGCCCACCCGCAGCGCCCCCCGCGCCGCCAGCCGGGCCGCCCCGGTCCGGCCCATGCCGCCGGTCAGGACCAGGGCATGGCCGTGGTCGTATTTGTGCCCCTGCGGCTTGGCCAGCAGCGCGCGCAGCCTGTCGGTCGAGAAATCCATGCTCATCGCGGCAACCCGATATCGACGACCCTGACCGGCGTATCGACCATGAGGTGCAGGGGTTTGAGGGCATGGAAGGTCACGATCAGATCCGCCGGCAGCGGCCGGCGGGCAAGATCCGCGCCCGTATCGGCGTCGCGCCCGCTGGGCACGTCCACGGCGATGAAAACGGGCGCCGGGCCCTCGCCCCCCTCGAAAAGCCTGTCGATCAGCCGATTGACGGGCGCCAGCACGGCATCCAGAGGGGCCCGTTGCCCGATCCCGAAGAGCGCGTCCACCACCACCCACAGCCCGGGCCCCTGCGCTCGCGCCCGCGCGGCGGCCTGCGACAGGCCGGCATCGTCCAGCACCGAAACCTCGCCCATGGCCCGCCAGCGGTCGCAGGCCGTGCCTGCATCGGGCGGCAGGCGCCGCGGATCGCCGGACAGGAACACCTCGACCGCCCAGCCCCGGGCCGCCAGCAGCCGCGCCACCACGAAACCATCGCCGCCGTTGTTGCCCGGCCCGCAGAGCACCAGCGCCCGTTGCGACCCCTCGCGCATCGCCGGCCAGCGCTCCAGCATCGCCTCGACCACCCCCGCACCCGCGCGCTCCATCAGGTCCAGGCCGGTCACAACCCCCGACTCAAAGGCCGTTCGCTCGATGGCGCGCATTTGTGCAGATGTCACCAAATCAGTCATTTCGCCCCTCAATCATCCACAATCCGCACAACAGACGGGCCGCTTGCTTGTTTTTTAGGCACGATTAGGCAAATCCTGCCGACAGGCGGGGGAAAACCGGCCTGCGGCAGGCTAGCGGATTGTCGTGCCGGTGTGAACGTGGTCATTGGGCTCCGTGCCCGAACCGGACGGGGGAACCGTGCATGAAAAAGATTGAAGCCATCATCAAGCCTTTCAAGCTCGACGAAGTGAAAGAGGCCCTGCAGGACATCGGGATCCAGGGGCTTTCGGTGATCGAGGTAAAGGGTTTTGGCCGCCAGAAAGGCCACACGGAGCTTTACCGCGGCGCCGAATACGTCGTGGACTTCCTTCCCAAGGTCAAGATCGAGGTGGTGCTGACCGACGACATGGTCGACGCCGCCATCGAGGCGATCATCGCCGCCGCGCGCACCGACAAGATCGGCGACGGCAAGATCTTCGTCTCGCCCGTCGAACAGGTCATCCGCATCCGCACCGGCGAATCCGGCGAAGATGCGGTCTGACCCCACACCTCTCTAACAATCCAGGGGACTTAGTATGAGCGTTGAATCAGTTCTCAAGCTGATTGCCGACGAACAGGTCGAATATGTGGACATCCGTTTCACCGACCCGAAAGGCAAGCTGCAGCACGTCACGGTGATCGTCGATATCGTGGACGAGGATTTCCTCGAAGAAGGCTTCATGTTCGACGGCTCGTCGATCGCCGGCTGGAAATCGATCGATCAGTCGGACATGAAACTGATGCCCGACACCTCGAGCGTCTATCTTGATCCGTTCTACGCCGAAAAGACGCTGGCGATCCATTGCGACGTGGTCGAGCCCGACACCGGCGAGGCCTATACCCGCTGCCCGCGCCAGACCGCCAAGAAGGCCGAAGCCTACCTGAAATCCTCGGGGATCGGTGACACCTTCTATGCAGGCCCCGAGGCCGAGTTCTTCCTGTTCGACGACGTGCGCTATTCGGTGACCCCGCAAAAGGTCGCCTTCCAGATCGACGCCGATGCCGCGGCCTGGAACACCGACGCCGAATTCGAGGGTGGCAACCTGGCCCACCGCGCCGGCCACAAGGGCGGCTACTTCCCGGTCAACCCGATCGACGAAGCCCAGGACATCCGCTCGGAAATGCTGTCGACCATGAAGTCGATCGGCATGAAGGTCGACAAGCACCACCACGAGGTCGCGACCTGCCAGCACGAGCTGGGCATGATCTTCGGCGGTCTGGTCGAACAGGCCGACAACATCCAGAAATACAAGTACATCATCCATAACGTCGCGGCCGGCTACGGCAAGACCGTGACCTTCATGCCGAAGCCCATGAAGGGCGACAACGGCTCGGGGATGCATGTCAACATGTCGATCTGGAAGGACGGCAAGCCGCTCTTCGCCGGCGACCAATATGCCGACCTGTCGATGGAGGCGCTCTATTTCATCGGCGGCATCCTGAAGCACGCCAAGGCGCTGAACGCCATCACCAACCCCTCGACCAACAGCTACAAGCGCCTGATCCCCGGCTTCGAGGCCCCGGTCCTGCGTGCCTATTCCGCCCGCAACCGCTCGGGCTGCGTGCGTATTCCGTGGACCGAATCGCCGAAAGCCAAGCGCGTCGAAGCCCGCTTCCCCGATCCCTCGGCGAACCCCTACCTGGCGTTTGCGGCGCTGCTGATGGCCGGCCTCGACGGCATCAAGAACAAGATCCACCCGGGCGAAGCCTCGGACAAGGACCTCTACGACCTGCCGCCGGAAGAACTGGCCCAGATCCCGACCGTCTGCGGCTCGCTGCGCGAGGCGCTGGAAGAGCTGGAAAAGGACATGGACTTCCTGCTGGCCGGTGATGTGTTCACCAAGGACCAGCTCGAGGGCTACATGGCGCTCAAATGGGAAGAGGTCTATGCCTACGAGCATACGCCCCACCCGATCGAGTACCAGATGTACTATTCCTGCTGATCCCCCGGGATCCAGGACCGAAGGGGCGCCCCAGGGCGCCCCTTTTGCCTGCGTGCTCCCTTTTGCTTGAGCACCCTCCGTGGCCTCTTTTGCCCCGGGCCGGCGGGTTGTAGGATCAGCCCCTGCCTGTCGGCCCGGATCGGGAACACCATGAGCAAATACCACCCCCTCGACGTGCGCCATCCCTCGAACCGGGACCTCACGCGCCGCGATTACCTGCTGGATCCGGCGCCCGTGCGCAGTGCCGCCCCCACCCCCGCGCGCGCCACCGCCGCCCGGACGGAAAAGGCCCGACCCGCCGGTATCGCGCAGCCCGCCGCCCCCTGGTCCGACAGCAACACCAATCGCCGCGCGGCGACCCAGACTGCCGCCAGCAATGTGCCGGCCACCCGCCGCGTCGAAAGCGGGCTTGGCGCGCTGATGGGCTTCCTGCGCTCGCTGATCATCATCGGCATCGTGCTGATCGTTCTGGCGCAGCAGACCGATCTTCTCGATCCGGTGATCTTCCAGCTTCGCGTCTGGGCCCTGGAGATGGGGTTCCGCCTGCCCTTCTGACCCGTCCGCCCCTGCAACAAGTGTACTGAAATTGTAAAGATTTCAGAGGGGAAGCAGGGGGCACTTCCTGCTATGTTTCCGCCTGCGCCCCAGCCTGGCGCCGCGGGGAAAGGGTAGCATGCGCAAGGGAACAGGGATTGCCGGGGCGACCATGCTTTTCGGGCCGCGCGACCAGGCGCCCGATCTCGTGCAGGCCATGCAATTCCTCCTCGACGACCTGCGCGGCGAAGGGCGTCGGATCGCCGCGATCAAGCTGACCCCCTCGACCCTGCGGCTGCGCAGCGACCCCTATGAGCTGGTCCTTACCCTGGCCGAGGCGCCGCTGCCCCTGAGCGCGATGCAGGGTCTCCTGCGTCCGCCGATGGGCGATGCGCCGGATTTCGCCCGGGTGCATCTGGGACGGACGCTGCGCATCCATCGCCACGCCATGGGCTTCCTGCTGCGCCGCCGCGGCGCGCCGATCCTCGACCTGGACGAGGCGATGCGGACCCTCGCCGAAGAGGGCCGCTTCTGCCTGCTGCCGGTGATCGAGGCCACCGGACCCTCGATGCTGGTCTGGCAACCAGGGGGGCTGGTGCTGACGGCCGAGGAATTCCGCCGCGCCGGGGCCGACCTGCTGCTGCAACCGGGCGACGCCTCGGTGCCGCTGACCCCACCCCGGACCGAGAGGCTGGCCCTGCCGCGGCCCGGCGCCAGGACAGTGATAGCCGAGTCCCCGCCCGGCACCACCCCCGCCACCCGCCAGGACCGCGCCGCGGCGGCGAGCCTCGGCCGCCTCTTCGGCCGCAGTGCGCCCCCGGCCCGTGCCCCCCTCCTGCCCCGCCTCGACCGCGCATCCGACCGGGTGAACGCCGCCCTGCGCGACAAGGCGCCGGAGCCCGGATCCCCCGCCCGGCAGGCCGCCTCCTTCTGGGGCGCCGTCCTGCCCGCCCTCACGGGCCTCGGCGGTGCTTCCTGAAAGCGCCGCGCGCAGCCGCGACAGGAGGAGAGGTTTCGCCCTCGGTGCCCGCTGACGCGGGCGCCTCGGGCGACCAACGGCGCGGCAAGGCCGCGCCGAAGAAAGGGGGCCCGAGGGTCCCCTTGAGCGGGGGGGTGAGCGGCGTCTCGGAAACGCGCCAGTGGCGCGGCCGGGAGTCGAGGGGGCCGGCGCCCCGCCTTTGCCCGGCCCCTGCGCGCTCACCCCAGCAGCGCAGGATCGAACGGATACCGCGTCAGGTTCTCGTACCCCGTCTCGGTGATCAGCACCTGTTCCTCGAGCTTGATCGAGAAATCCCCGCCTTCGGGCGAGACCAGCGCCTCGACGCAGAGCACCATGCCGGGCTCCAGCACCGCGTCGAAGGCCCCGGGCACCCAGCCATCGGGATAGGGCACATAGGGCCATTCGTCGCACAGCCCCACACCATGCATCTTGCAGGAATATTTCTGCGCCCAGTATTCCGGCGCCAATTGATGACCGCTCCGCACCAATTCCTCGATCGCGACACCGGGTTTCAGCATCGCCATATTGGTGCGGATATGGTCCATCGCGTGATGCATGGCCGAGACCATGGCGTTGGTCGGCCGCCCCTCGCCCACCCACCAGGTGCGGCTGATGTCGATGCAGATGCCGTAGCAGCCGATCAGGTCGGTATCGAAGGCGACGATTTCGTCGGGCTGGATGATCCGCGGGCCGCATTCCTGAAACCAGGGGTTGGTCCGGGGCCCCGAGGCCAGAAGCCGCGTCTCGATCCATTCGCCGCCGCGGCGGATGTTGCCGCGGTGCAACTCGGCCCAGACGTCGTCCTCGCTGACCCCGCCCTTCGGGATCTCGGCCCGGGCGAAAGCCTCCATCTCGGCCATCGCCGCCTCGCAGGCATGGTGGGCGCAGCGCATGGCCAGAATCTCGTCAGGGCCCTTCACGGCGCGGGTGCGCTCGGTCACCTCCTCGCCCTCCAGCACCTCGAAACCCGCCCGTTCCAGCGCCCTGAGCCCCGCGACCATGATCTTGTCGACCGCGAGCCTCCGGTTTGCCCCGGCATGGGCCCGCATCACCTCCTCGACCTGACCGGCGAAGCCAAGCGCCGCGTCCTCGCCCTTGTCCCCGGTCACCGCGTAAAAGAACGAGGCACCGTGCCGAAGTTCCGCCACCAGCGGGTTGAAGGTCACGAGGAACGGCGATTGCTTGTATTCCCAGACCACCATATGCCCGTCGGCGCAGACCAGACAGGCGCGGAACGGGTTGTGGCTGTTCCAGAGCTGCATGTTGGTCGTGTCGGTCGCGTAACGGATGTTCAGCGGGTCGAAGAGCAGCAGGCCCCCCATGTCGCGCGCCTGCAGCGCCGCCACCAGCCGGTCCAGCCGATAGCGCCGCATCCGCGCCAGATCCGGCAGCGCCAGCCCCGCCGCCTGCCATTCGCGGAAGGCCAGCTGCGTCGGCCCGATCTCGACCCGGTCGTTGTCGTTGGGGCTGCCGTCGCCCAGGGTCGCGCCGCGCGCGGGGTCGATCTTGCGCCGGTCTCGGTAGTGGTCCATCGTCGCGCCTCCTGTCCCCGGAAGCCTCGCGCGGGGGCCGTGGCAGGTCTGGCCTGAACGCGACCCGGAGCCCCGATCCCATGGCGATTTTGCACGATGCCCTGCCCTTCAAGGTCTGGAGGGACCCGCGCCTGAGCCGCCTGCCCGGCATCCTGCCCATGGACCCGGCGGATTGGCTGCGGGTGGACGAGGCCTATGCCGGGCAGATGGCCGAACGCGTGCGGCTGATCGCCAGCGATCCCGGGGCGGTGATCGGCGCGATCCCCGGCTCGGAACCCGCGGTCGCGGAGCTGGCCGAGGCGGTCGAGGCCCGGCTGCCCGCGCTGGGCTTCACCCGCGAGGGCGCGGCCTGGCGCTGCCCGGACGGGCGGCTGGTGGCGGATGGCGGGCCGGCGCTGGCCCGGCTGGGGCAGCTGGTGCAGGAGGATCTCTGCGTGATGGAAGCCGGGCCCGAGGGTCAGCACGTCCTCACCGCCGCCGTCCTCTGCTTCCCCGCCAGCTGGAGCCTCGCCGAAAAGCTCGGCCGCGGCCTGCCCGGCATCCACCGCCCGGTTTCGGTCTATGACGAGGGGCTCGCCGCCCGCGTGCAACGCCTCTTCGACGCCATCCGGGTCGAGCAACCGCTCTGGCGGGCGAATGTGCTGGATTACGTCGATCCCTCGCTCTATCAGCCGCGCACCGAGGCGAACCGGCGGGCGAAGCCCGAAGGCCGCCGCGGCTTCATCCGCAGCGAACGTCAGGGGCTGATGCGGCTGCCCCGGACGCAGGCGGTGATCTTCTCGATCCACACCTATGTCGTGGCGCGCGAGACCCTGACGGCCGAGGAAGAGGCGGCCTTTTCGGCCCGGCCAAGGTAGGGAACGGAGTCATGCGGGGGGCCGCCGCCCCCAGAGACCGCAAAGGGCGGGGGGCTGCCGCCCCCCGCACCCCCTGCCCAAAGGGGGGCACGCCCCCCTTTGGAAACCCCGTGGATATTTGTAGCGCAAAGATGAAGATTAAGAGGGCGTTACGCCGACTTCTTTGCGCGACAAATATCCTCGGGGGGTGAATTGGCCGTCAGGCCAAGAGGGGGGCAGAAAGCCCCCCTTCTTCGGCGCCGCGGAACGCGGCGCCGCTGGTCGCCCGAGGCGCCCGCGGCAGCGGGCAACGAGGGCGAAACCCCTCGCCTATTCCGCCGCGTGGCGGGGCGTGCCGGGGACGCCGCGGGCCGGCGTTTCGGGGCGTTTCTCGGGGGTTTGCGCGGGCGGGACGGGGGCGCCATTCGGGTCCCAGATGATCTCGGCATGGCGCACGCGGCCGGTTCGGCGCCTGAGCTTCTCGTCCGCCAGCGCGCGTCCGCCGGCCCTGGCGCGCAGGAAGGGCAGCACCGCCGCGAAGAAGGCCTCGACCCAGACCCGGACCGCCAGCAGGGCCGGCGTCAGCACCAGCGTCAGCACGGTCGAGACGCCCAGCCCGAAGACCACCGCCGTCGCCAGGGGCTTCCACCACATCGAGGTCGGGCTGTCGATCGTATAGCCGCCATTCACAAAATCGATGGAGAGCCCCAGCATCATCGGCGCCAGGCCGGCGATGGTCGTGATCGTGGTCAGCAGCACCGGCCGTAGCCGCTGCTCGGCGGTGCGCACGATGGCGTCGAGCCGCGGCATGTAGCGGACGAATTCCTGATAGGTGTCAATGAGCACGATGTTGTTGTTCACCACGATTCCGGCCAGGGCCACCACGCCCGTCCCGGTCATGATCATCGAGAAGCTCTGCCCCATCACCAGCATGCCGATCAGCACCCCGGCCGTGGACAGCACCACCGCCAGCAGCACCAGCACGGCGTTGTAGAAACTGTTGAACTGCGCCAGCAGGATGATGAACATCAGCCCCAGCGCCGCGCCGAAGGCGACGCCCAGGAAGGCGCCGGTTTCTTCCTGATCCTGCTGCTCGCCGGTCCATTGCCAGTTGACGCCATCGGGCAACGGCACCTCGGCCTCGAGCCATTGGGTCAGCGCCGCGATCCGTTCCGAGGGCGTGACCGGCACCAGATGCTGACCGGCGTCGGTGATCTCGGCCCGGGCCGCCCGCGCGGCCTGCGCCTCGGCCGAGCCCGCGGGATGCAGCCGCGGATCGACCAGCGCCGCCGGGACCAGGCGCAGGCTCTGCCCTTCGGCATCGACCACGCTCAGCATGTCGGGCGCGGCATCGGCCTTGACGTCGAAATAGCGCTCTTCGCCGTAGCGGTCGATGGTGCCGCGCAGCGCGACCGGCGCGCGGGTCACGAAATTGGACAGGGGCACCAGCCCGCGCGCCGTCGGCACGCGCAGCGTGTCCAGCGTCGCCAGCAGCCGGTCTTCCTCGGGCAGGCGGACGCGGATCTCGATCTCCTCGTCCGAACTCTCGACCCGCATCGTGTCCAGCATGATGCCGCGCGTGACCAGTTGCACCATGCCGCCCACCGTCGCCACATCGGCGCCGAACCGGCCGGCCATCGCCGTATCGACGCGGATCTCCCAGTCGATCCCGGGCAAGGGGCGGCTGTCCTCGATGCCGGTGATGCCGCCGATCTCGCGCATGCGGGCCTGCACGATTTCGACCGCCTCGCCCAGCTCGTCGAAATCCTGCCCCGTCAGCCGCAAATGGATCGGCTTGGCCGAGGCCGGGCCGCCCGACATGATCATGTATTCGGTATAGATCCCGGGGATCTGCCGGAAGCGCGCCTCCATCCGGTCCAGGATCGCCTGGCCCAGCATCTCGGGATTGCCGTCGCGCTCGTCCCAGTTCAGCAGCTCGAACTGGATCTGGCCAATGGCGTCGCGGGGCGCCTGGCCGCCGCCGGTGTTGGAGTTGAGCCCGCCCGAGCCGCCGAAGGCAAAGCTCGCGGCGACGCCCGGCTCCTCAAGCACGATGGCCTCGACCTGCGCCAGCATCGCGTCCTTCTCGGCCAGCGACAGGTTGCCCCGGGCGCGGACATAGACGATGCCCTGCTCGGGCTCGGTCTCGACGAAGAAATCGACGCCGTAATTGTTCTCGCCGTAATAGGCGAAGACCTGCCAGACGGCGAAGACGATCGCCGCCGTCGCGACGAAGGGCATGACGAAATTGCCGACGATCAGCTTGGTGAACCAGCCGAACAGCGTGTGGCGATAGGTGGCGTCGACGGGTTTCGGCCGGGCGCGCGGCTTCAGCGCGTTCAGCGTGATCGACACACCTGCCGCGCCCAGCGCCATGGCCAGCGCGCCGGGCACCACGGCCAGGACGCCCATGGCCAGCCGCGCGGCCGGGTCGGGGAACAGCACCGCCGGGTTCAGCATCGCCACCACCCCGCCCGCCAGAAGCGCCAGCGCCACCAGCAGGACGGGCAGACGCGCCAGCCAGGGCAGCCGCCGCAATCCCTGCGCGATCTGCTCGAAACGCCGGGCGATGCGGCCGGTGACGCCGCCCAGAACCGGCAGATAGATCAGCGCCACGATCAGCGACGAGGCCAGCACGAAGATCAGCGTGACCGGCAGCATGCCCATGAACTCGCCCGCCACGCCCGGCCAGAACAGCATCGGCAGGAAGGCGCAGAGCGTGGTCGCGGTCGAGGAGACGACCGGCCAGAACATCCGTTTCGCCGCCGTGGTATAGGCGGCCATCGGCCCCTTGCCCTCGGCGATCTGCTTGTCGGCGTATTCGGCAACCACGATGGCGCCGTCGACCAGCATCCCCACGGCCAGGATCAGGCCGAACATGACGATGTTCGAGATCGTCACCCCCATGATCCCCAGCAGGATGAAGGACAACAGGAACGAGGAGGGGATCGAGAAGCCGACCAGCAGCGCCGTGCGGGTGCCGAGCGAGGCGAGAACCACGATCATTACCAGGGCAATGGCCGTCAGCACCGACCCTTCGAGCTGGGCGATCATCGAGGCGACCTGATAGCTGCGGTCCAGCGCCGGCGTCACATGGATCGTCTGCTGCAGCGCCTCGGGCCAGGTGGCAACCTCGGCGTCGATGGCCGCGCGCACCGCGGCCACGGTGTCGATCAGGTTGAAGCCCTTGCGCTTGACCACCTGCAGGGCCAGCGTCGGCTCGCCGTTGAAGCGCGCGGTGCCCTCGCGGTCCTGAAAGGTCATGTGGATCGTGGCTAGGTCGCCCAGCGTCACCGTGCGGTCGCCATTCACCTTGATCGGCAGATCGTAGATGTCCTGCACATCCTCGAAGGACCCCGGCAGCGACAGCGAGAAGCGACCGCTTTCGTTCTCGATCTCGCCCGCCGCGACCAGCTGGTTGTTCATCGTCACGGCGTTGATCAGCTCGCCGGCGCTGACGTTGTAGGCTTCCAGCCGCAAGGGGTCGATCACCACCTCGACCATTTCCTCGCGCGTGCCCGCCACCTCGGCGCTGAGAACCGCATCCACCCCTTCGATGGCGCGCTGCAGATCGGTCGCGGCGTGCATCAGCGTGCGTTCGGGCACATCGCCCGCCACGGCCACGATGACGATGGGGAACTGGCTGAAATTGAACTCGTTGATCGTGTAGCTATCGGCGCCTTCGGGGAAATTCGCCGCCGCGCGGCTCATCCGGTCGCGCACATCGGCAATGGTCGCGTTCTTGTCCCAGTCGAATTCGAACTCCAGCACGACCGAGGCATAGCCCTGGTATGCCGTCGCCGTCATGTCGGTGAGCCCCGTCAGGCCCGAAAGCTCCTGCTCCATCGGCCGGACCAGCAAGGTCTCGGAATCGCTGGCGGAAATGCCCTGGAACGGGACCGAGATGAAGAGGGCGGGCACCTCGATGTCGGGCTCGCCCTCCTTGGGCAGGCCGACATAGGCCATGAGCCCCGCGGCCAGCGTCAGGACCACGAAGGCCAGAACCATGCGGGCGCGGGCGGCGGCCCAGTCGATCATGCCCGACATCGCGCTATTCCTCCCCGCGGCGCGTCACCCGCACCTCGATCCCGTCGGTGACATATTCCTGCCCGACGACGATGACATCGGCCTCGGCCGGAAGACCGTCAACCCAGAAGCCCTGCGGCGCATCGCGCAGGACGCGCACCGGCTGGAAGAAGGTCCGGTTCTCGGCATCGACCAGCCTGAGGCCCAGCGCGCCCTCGTCGTTGATCGTCAGGGCCGAGCCCGGCACCAGATGCCCCCGCGTCGCGGTGGCGGCGACCAGCATATCCGCGCTCAGCCCGTCGCGGATGGCGAAATCGGGGTTCGGCACCGTCACCTCGACGCGAAAGGTCCGGGTCGCGGGATCGGCGGCCCGGGCCAGGAAGGTCACCTGCCCCACCACCCGCTCGCCGTTGGGCAGCTGCGCTCCCGCCATCGCCCCCACCGCCAGCCGGTCGATCTGCGCCTCGGCGGCGTAGCCCACGATCAGCAGCGGATCGAGCTGGATCACCGTGGCGCAGAGCCCGCCCGCCTGCATCAGGCTGCCCGTCTCGGCCGGATCGGCCTCGACCAGCCCGGCGAAGGGCGCGGTGATGGTCAGGCGATCAAGCTCGGCCTGTGCCGCCTCCACCCCGGCATGCGCCGCCTCGACCTGGGCGCGGGCGGCCTCGACTGCGGCCTCGGCGCTGGCGGTGGTGTTCTGGGCGCGGAAACCGCCCTCGGCCAGGCGGGTCGCGGTGCTGCGGTTCAATTCGGCCTCGGCCAGCCCCGCCTCGGCGCCCGACAGACGCGCCCGCGCCTCGGCCAGCGAGGCTGCGCGGGTGCCGGGATCGAGTTCGCAGAGCATATCGCCCTCGGCCACCATCGAGCCCCGCGCCAGCGGCGACGAGATCACCAGACCCGAGGTCTGGGCCCGCACCTCGACCGAGCGCGAGGCGGCGGTCCGCCCGCGCAGCACGATGGCGCTTTCGAGGTCACGCTCGACCAGATGCTCGACGACCACGGCAAAGGGCAGATCCTCGGCCACAGGCGCGGCCATCGCCGCCCCCGCGAGCGCCGCAGCCTCAACCGGGGCGGGTTCGACACCGGCCCAGGACAGCAACGTCTCGCGCTCCATCACGAACAGGTACAGGAACACCAGCACCAGCGTGGCGGTAATCAGCGGGACCACTCGCATGTCTACACCCATCCTTGCCCGGACCATGCCCGGATTTCTCGCGCCGACTGAGGGGTCGCCCGCTCGGCGCAGACCACGGCGCTCCACGTTCCACGCCTTGGGCGCGCGCGTGCCTTATATAGGCAGGCCATCGCGGGTGGATTACTCCCAGCCCTTGTTTTTTGCAATCGCGGCGCGCGGCTTGCCGCCACGTCACCCGGCCCCGGGGTTCCGGCGGTTGCCCTCGGGGCAGCCCCGGGGGCCGCTGACGCGAAAAGCGGCAAACCCACGCGGGGGTGATGGCGGCAGGCTTGGCAGCCCGGCCGGTCCGCGCTAAGAGGGGGGCCAAAGCGCCGCGAGCCCGCCTCGTGGCCGGCCCAGCAGGACCCGGAGGCGAGACGTGAGCAACCCCGACAGCTTCATCGATGAGGTGAACGAGGAACTCAAGCGCGACCGCCTGTTCGCCGCCATGCGCCGATACGGCTGGATCGCCATCCTCCTCGTGATCGTGCTGGTGGGGGGCGCCGCCTATAACGAATGGCGCAAGGCCCAGAACCGCGCCGCCGCCGAAGCCTTTGGCGATCAGGTGGTTGCCGCGCTCGACGTAAGCGATCCCGAGGCGCGCCGCGCCGCGCTGGGCGAGGTGACGGCCGCGGGCGACCGCCAGGGCATCCTGAACCTGCTGATCGCCGCGACCGATCTGGCCGAGGGCGACCGCCCCGGCACGCTGACCGCCCTCGCCGCGGTCGAAAATGACGCGACCCTGCCGCTCAGCTACCGCCAGATCGCGGCGCTGAAGCGGGTGATGATCGGCGGCGCCGATATTCCCGCCGACGAGCGCCGCGCCACGCTGCAGGGCCTTGCTGCGCCGGGCGGCACCTTCCGGCCGCTGGCGCTGGAACAACTGGCGCTTCTGGCGCTGGAACAGGGCGACCGTGCCGCGGCGCTGCAACAGGCGCAGGCGCTGGCCCAGGAACCCGAACTGACCGACGGGCTGCGCCGCCGCGTGGCGCAGCTGATCGTCCTGCTCGGCGGCGCCCAGCCGACCGATCTGGGCTGAGACGAGGGAGAGCGACCGTGAGCCTGACCCGCCGACATGCCCTGACCGGCCTTGCCGCCCTGATGGCCACCAGCGCGCTGGCTGCCTGCAACCGCGACCGCCCGCTGGAGGGCGAGCGCGTCGATCTGCGCGCGCCCTGGGGCGGCGGCGAGGCCGCGCCCCAGAACCGCAGCCTGCCGATCTCGCTGCCGGGGCAAAGCGCCAACGCCAGCTGGAGCCAGCGACAGGGCACGCCCGGCGGCCGCCCCGGACACCCCGCGCTCTCGGCCAATCCGCAGCTGATCTGGTCCACGGGTATCGGCCAGGGCGACAGCCGCCGCGCGCGCCTGACCACCGATCCGGTCTATGCCGATGGCCGCGTCTATACGCTCGACGCCCGCGCCCATGTGCAGGCGACCTCGCCCTCGGGCGCGGTGCTCTGGGGCACGGACCTGACGCCCGCGCGCGATGCGCGGTCCTCGGCCTCGGGCGGCTCGCTCGCCGTGGCGGGGGGTCGGGTCTTCGTGGCCTCGGCCCAGGCCTATCTGGCGGCGCTCGACGCGGCGACCGGGCAGGAAATCTGGCGCACCGATTTCGCCGCGCCCCTCACCGGCTCGCCCGCCGTGGCCGACAACCGGGTCTATGTCACCGCCATCGACTCGACCCTCTGGGGCCTCGACGCCGCGACCGGGCGCATCGAATGGACCCTGCCCGGCACGCCCGCGCTGTCGACCATCGCCCGCGGCTCGGCCCCGGCCATCGCTGGCGAGGCCGTGGTCTTCCCGACCCAGGCCGGGGAATTGACCGCCGTGCGCCGCGCGAACGGCGCACAGCTCTGGACCACGGTCGCGGCTGGCCGCCGCACCGGCGCCGCGCTGGGCACGATCCCCGCGCTGACCGGCGATCCGGTGGTCGACGGCAACCGCATCTATGCCGCCAACCAATCCGGCCGCGTCTTCGCGCTGGACGCCCGCACCGGCACGACGATCTGGTCGGTCGAGGAAGGCGCCAACGCCCCGGTCTGGCCGGTCGGCGGCTCGGTCTTCCTGGTCTCGGACCAGAACCGTCTGCTGAGGCTTGACGCCAGCGACGGCTCGCTGATCTGGGCGCAGGAGCTTCCGCTCTACACGACCTCGCGCGTGCGCCGCCGTCTGGCGATCTACCCGCAGCACGGGCCGGTCCTGGCCGGCGGGCGGCTCTGGGTCGCGTCAGGCGACGGGGTGCTGCGGGGCTTCGATCCGGTTTCCGGCAATACCACGGCCGAAATCGAGATCCCCGGCGGCGCGGCCTCGGCCCCGATCGTTGCGGGCGGGATCATGTACATCCTCAACCGCGACGGTCAGCTGCTCGCCTACCGCTGAGCGCTTTACAAACGCGGCCTTCCCGCGTATCGGGGCAGCTTGCGCTGAACCCGAGTAGATCATGAGCTTCACCCTCGCCCTCGTGGGCCGCCCGAACGTGGGCAAGTCCACGCTCTTCAACCGCCTCGTCGGCAAGAAGCTGGCCCTGGTCGATGACCAGCCCGGCGTCACGCGCGACCTGCGCGAGGGCGAGGCCCGCCTGCACAACCTGCGCTTCACGGTAATCGACACCGCGGGGCTGGAGAATGTGACCGACGACAGCCTGCAGGGCCGCATGCGCCGCCTGACCGAACGCGCGGTCGAGATGGTCGATGTCTGCCTGTTCATGGTCGATGCCCGCGTCGGCATCACCCCTGCGGATGAGATCTTCGCCGACATCCTGCGCCGCCGCGCCCGCCACGTCATCCTCGCCGCCAACAAATCCGAGGGCAACGCGGCCGAGGGCGGCTATCTGGAGGCCTTCTCGCTGGGTCTGGGCGAGCCCATTCGCCTCTCCGCCGAGCACGGTGCCGGGATGGACGAACTCTATCACGAACTCCTGCCGCTGGCCGCGACCTTCGAGGAACGCGCCGCCGCCGAGGCGCCGGAGACCGATGTCTCCATCGCCGAGGACAGCGAGGACGACAACACAGAGGGTGAGGAAGCCCCCGTCTGGGCCCCCACCGAAAAGCGTCCGCTGCAGGTCGCCGTGATCGGCCGCCCCAACGCCGGAAAATCCACGCTGATCAACAAGATCATCGGCGAGGAACGGCTGCTCACCGGACCCGAGGCCGGGATCACCCGCGATTCCATCGCGCTGCCCTTCACCTGGAACAGCACCCCCATGCGGCTCTTCGACACCGCGGGGATGCGGCGCCGGGCGCGGGTCACCGACAAGCTGGAGAAGCTGTCGGTCGCGGACGGCCTCCGCGCCGTGAAATTCGCGGAAGTCGTCGTCGTGCTGCTCGACGCGCAGATCCCGTTCGAGACACAGGACCTGCGCATCGCCGATCTGGCCGAGACCGAGGGCCGCGCCGTCGTCGTCGCGGTCAACAAATGGGACCTCGAGGACGACAAGCAGGACAAGCTGAAGGCGCTGCTCGAGATGTTCGAGCGCGCCCTGCCGCAGCTGAAAGGCGCGCCCCTCGTCACCGTTTCCGCCAAAACCGGCCGCGGCCTCGACCGCCTGCATGCCGCCATCCTGCGCGCCCATGCGATCTGGAACCGTCGTGTCGGCACCTCGCGCCTCAACCAATGGCTTGGCGCGATGACCGAGGCGCATCCCCCGCCCGCCCCCGGCGGCCGCCGCATCAAGCTGAAATACATCACCCAGGCGAAAACCCGGCCCCCGGGTTTCGTGGTGAAATGCTCGCACCCCGAGGAACTGCCCGAAGCCTATCGCCGCTATCTGGTCAACGGGCTGCGCGAGCGCTTCGACATGCCCGGCACGCCGATTCGGCTGTTCTTCCGCTCGGATGCGAAGAAGAACCCCTACCAGGGCCGCAAGAACAGCCAGCCCTCGCGGCTGAAGAAACACATCAAGCCGGGTCACTGAGCCCCGCCAGCAGCGCGGCGGCGGCGCGCGTCGCCGCATCGCTGTCACCCCATTCCGCCGCCAGCAGCGGCAGAGCCTCGCGCAGGACCTGCCGCGCCTCGGCCTCGGTCCCCGTCGCCACCAGCAGCCGACCCAGCAGGCCGCCCGCAAGCCCGGCTTGCGCCGGATCCATCGCGGCGCGCGCCTGCACCAGGGCCAGACGGGCCGGGGCCAGCGCGCGCGCGGGCTCCCCGAGGTCCTGCCAGATCTCGGCCAGCGCCAGCGCCGCATCTCCGGCATCGTCCACCATCCCCCCGCCGAGGTACTGCTCGTAAGCCGCGGCCGCACCCCTGAGATCTCCAAGCTGCCGGAGCGCCTGAGCCTGCTGGGCGCGGGCTGTGGGACCCTTGTCCTCGGCCGCGATCCTGGCCCAAAGCTCGGCCGCGCCCTGCCAATCGCCGGCGAGCCCCCGGGCCCGCGCCAGCATCTCGCGCACCGCCACCGGCTGCGGGACCTCCAGCGCCTCGGTCAGGTCCTCCACCGCCACCGCCGCGAAACGGCGTTCCTGTTCCGGGTCGGCGGCCGAGCTGAAGGCGGCAAATCCCTCTGCCATTCGCAACGAATGGCGCCCGGACAGCACCAGAACATCCGCACGCGCCACCCCCGTCAGGCCTGCCGCCGCCCGGTGCCGGACCAGCCGCATCGCCCCCTGAACCTGCGCCGGTGCCATCCGGTCGAGCACCGCCGCCAGCGCGGGCAGCACGTCGGGCAGGTCGATGACCATCGCTGCGCAGACCGCATCCAGCGCCGCCTCGCCGTCGCGGGCCGCCAGCAGCGACCGGGCGAGCGCCACGTTCAGCCGCACCCGATCCTCGAGGCCGGGCCCGTCGGCGGCAAGGGCACGGCGCAGCCTCGTTGCGGCCGCATCCGCGCGATGATGAGCGGTCAGCCTGTCTGCTTCGGCAATCAGCGCAGCGATTGTATCGACCATGGGGGCACTCCTTTGCGTTGGCACCATTCTGCCTTGCCCGGCCTGCCCGCGCTGTTCCCCCCGGCACAGGTTGATCTGGATCAAGGTCGCCGCGCCCCCGCCTCCGCATAATTCTTGCCATTGCAACGGGTTTGAGCGGGACATCATGGGCTTCTTCAAGAAACTGGACCGGGCCAGCGGCCTCATCGGCAGCATGGCCGAAACCCTTCACGCCGATCTGGGCCAGGGGCTGGCCGAGGGGGCGATCAACGGGCAGGATCTGCGCAACGCGGTGATGGCCTGCATGGGCTGCGAAGGCTCAGGCGATTGCGCCGATTGGCTGAGCGCGCATGCCGCTGGCGCCGAGGATACGCCCGACTACTGCCGCAACCGGTCGATGCTGCATCGGCTTCGCGGAGTCTGAAGCGATTTCCGGGCCAGAATCAGGTGTGTTACGGCCCGCCGATCCCGCCTAAGGTGAATCACATTTGTTTAGATTGACGGTGCCTCTTTCGTCGGCAAGGTGAGCCGAAAACAGGAGTTTCCGCCATTTCCTCGGGATTCATCATCTATCGCCGCTCTACGGGTGCCGATGCCGAAACGGTGTTCGCGCTCACCGCTGCCGCCGTGCGTAAGCTGGCCCCGCTCCCCTATCCGGCCGAGGTGGTCGAGACCTGGATGACCGGCCGTACGCCCGAGGATTACCGGGCCGATTGCGCCGAGGGCAGGATCTGGATCGCCGAGGCCGATGGCGTGTCGCTGGGCTTCGCGCAGGGCGAGCCGGGCGAGGTAAAGCGCCTGTTCGTGCGGGCCGATCATGCGGGCCGCGGGCTGGGTCGGGCATTGATGGAGCGTGCGCTGGCCGACGCACTGGCGGCGGGCGACAGGGTGGTCCGTATCGAGGCCACGCTGAACGCCGTCCCCTTCTACCACCGCTGGGGCTTTGTCGAGGTCGGGCGCGGGGTCTTCCCGGGCCGCGACGGCCTGCCGCAGATCGACGTGGTGCATCTGGAAGCGCGGTTCTGAGCCCCGGCGCCCCGTGGGACTTTCCTAAGATTTCCTGAACGCGGACTGCCAAGCCCTTGGCAACGCTTGCCCGACCGGGGCGTCCCACGCATGGGACACCCGACGGGGCACCTGCGCCCTCAGCGGATCTTCAGCGTCGCCAGGCCGATCAGCGCCAGGACCAGGCTGATGATCCAGAAGCGGATCACGATCTGCGGCTCGGCCCAGCCCCGTTTCTCGAAATGATGGTGGATCGGCGCCATCAGGAAGACCCGTTTCCCGGTCCGCTTGAAATAGACGACCTGGATGATGACCGACATCGCCTCGACCACGAAGAGACCGCCGACGATGGCCAGCACGATCTCGTGCTTGATGGCCACCGCGATGGCGCCCAGCGCGCCCCCCAGCGCCAGCGAGCCGGTGTCGCCCATGAAGACCGCCGCCGGCGGCGCATTGTACCACAGGAAGCCGAGCCCCCCGCCCGCCAGCGCCGCGGTGAAGATCAGGAGCTCCCCGGTCCCCGGCACGTAATGCACGTCCAGATACGAGGTGAAGTCGACCCGGCCGACCGCATAGGCGATCACCCCCAGCGTGCCCGCCGCGATCATCACCGGCATGATCGCCAGCCCATCCAGCCCGTCCGTCAGGTTGACCGCATTGGCCGATCCCACGATCACCAGCATGGCGAAGGGCACGAAGGCCCAGCCCAGCGGGATGAGCGCGCTCTTGAACACCGGCATGGCCAGTTGGCCGGTCAATTCCGCCGGATGCAGCCACATCGCCACCACCGAGGCGACCAGCGCGATCACCAGCCCCGCCGCCATGCGGATCCTGCCCGAGACCCCTTTCACGTTGGATTTCGTCACCTTGGCGTAATCGTCGGCGAAACCGATCAGGCCGAAGCCCCAGGTTACGCCCATGACCAGCCAGACATAGGGATTGTCGAGCCGCGCCCAGAGCAGGGTCGAGACGGTCAGCGCGCTGAGGATCAAGAGCCCGCCCATGGTCGGCGTGCCCTTCTTGGTCAGCAGATGCGATTGCGGCCCATCCTCGCGGATCGGCTGGCCCTTGCCCTGACGCTTCCTGAGGAAGTTGATCAGCGGCTTGCCGAAGACGAAGCCGAAGATCAGCGCCGTGAAGAAGGCGGCGCCCGCGCGGACAGTGATGTAGCGAAACAGGTTGAAGCCGATGAAGGCCTCGGAAAATTCGGCAAGCCAGTAGAGCATCCTATTCCCCTGTCGGCTCTTCAGGTAGCGGGTGACCGAGATGGCGCAGCGCATCCACGACGCGGGACACATAGCTGCCTTTCGACCCCTTCACCAGCACGACATCACCGGGATGGACCAGGTGATGCGCCTTGGCACCCAGATCGTCGGCCTGTGCGACATGCTTGCCGCGCTTCGATTGCGGCAGCGCCTGCCACAGCGTCTCCATCCGCCGGCCGACCGTGTGCACCAGGTCGGTCCGGGCGATGGCCGGGTGCTCGGCAATGGCGCGGTGGAGGGCGATCTCGTCGGGTCCGAGCTCCAGCATGTCGCCCAGGATGGCGATGCGGCGGCCGCCCGGGCCGGGCTGGGTCGCCGCCAGCACGTCGAGCGCGGCGGCCAGCGAGGCGGGATTGGCGTTGAAGGCATCGTCGATCAGCGTGGCGCGGGAATCGCTGGCGGGGTCGAGCAGCAGCACCTCGCGCTTGCCGCGCCCGGCAGGCGGGCGCCAGCGGCCCAGGGCCTGTGCGGCCAGGGCGAGGTCGAGGTCCAGCGCCCGGGCGACGGCGAGGCACCCGAGCCCGTTCAGCGCGAAATGCGGACCGGCGTCGGCGAGCCGCAGCAGGTAATGACCGCCGTCGATATCGGCCTCGGCCACCGTCGCGGCCGAGGTCTGGCGGATCGCGGCCAGTTTCGCCCTCCCATCGCGGCCAAAGGACAAGGCCCCCTCGCCCGCCGCGGCGGCCAGGATCGGGCTGGTCGGCAGATCGGCGTTGTAGACACCGACTCCCCCGGGTTCGAGGCCGAGGAAGATATCGGCCTTTTCCCGGGCGATCCCCTCGATCGAGTCGAAAGCCTCCAGATGCGCGGGGGCGATGGTGGTGACCATCGCCACATGCGGCCGGGTCAGCCGCGCCAGCGGCGCGATCTCGCCCGGGTGGTTCATGCCGATCTCGATCACCGCGAAATCGGCATCGACCGGCAGGCGGGCCAGCGTGATCGGCACGCCCCAATGGTTGTTGAAGCTGGCCTCGGCCGCGTGGACGGTCCCGAAGGCATCGAACATCTCGCGCAACATTTCCTTGGTCGATGTCTTGCCGACCGAACCGGTCACGGCGATCACCTTGCCCTTCGCCCGCGCCCGTCCGGCCGCGCCCAGCGCGGTCAGCGCGGCCAGCACATCGGGCACCACCAGGCAGGGGCCGGTCACCCCTTCGGGCACGTGATCGACCAGCGCCGCCGCCGCGCCCGCGGCAAAGGCCTGGGCCACGAAATCATGCCCGTCCCGCGCGGCCCTCAGGGCGATGAACAGATCGCCGGGCCGCAGGCTGCGGGAGTCGATGGAGAGGCCGCTGACCTCGAAGGATGCAGTCGCCTTGCCGCCGGTCGCGGCCTCGGCCTCGGCTTGGGTCCAGAGAATCATGTCAGAGGTTCCCGTCGAGCGCGGCAACGGCCACGCTGGCCTGTTCCAGATCGTCGAACGGATAGACGACGCCCGCCACCGTCTGCCCCGTCTCATGCCCCTTTCCCGCGATCAGCAGCGCGTCGCCCGGCTCCAGCGCATCGACCGCCCGCAGGATCGCCTCGGCGCGGTCGCCGACTTCCGTGGCTTCGGGCGCGGCTTTCAATATTTCCGCACGAATGACCGCCGGATCCTCGCTTCGCGGGTTGTCGTCTGTCACAAAGACAACATCCGCGTTTTCGACCGCAGCCTTGCCCATCAGCGGGCGCTTGCTCTTGTCGCGGTCGCCGCCGGCGCCCAGCACGACAATCAGCCGCCCCATGACATGCGGGCGCAGCGCCTTCAGCGCGGTTTCCACCGCCGCCGGGGTATGGGCGTAGTCGACAAAGACCGGGGCGCCGTTCTGCCGCGTGGCGGCCAGTTGCATCCGGCCGCGGACGCCTTGCAGCGTCGCCATCGCGCGGATCGCCTCGGCCGCGTCGCCGCCGGTGGCCAGCACCAGACCCAGCGCCACCAGCGCATTCGCCGCCTGAAAGCCGCCGACCAGCGCCAGATCGACCTGTTGCGCCCGCCCCTTCCAGCGGAAGCGCAGAGTCTGTCCGTGGGCCGTGAAACGCTGGTCGAGGATGCGCAGGTCGCAATCTTCGTCCTGGCCGACCTTGATCACCGGCTGTTCGACCATCCCCAGCAGGCGCCGGCCATAGGCATCGTCGGTGTTGATCACCGCGATCCCTTCCTCGGGCAGCAGGCGGGTGAAGAGCCCGGCCTTGGCCAGGAAATACTCCTCCATCGAGGGATGATAATCGAGGTGATCCTGCGTGAGATTGGTAAAGGCCGCCGCCGAAAGCCGCACCCCCTCGAGCCGGCGCTGGTCGAGGCCGTGCGAACTCGCCTCCATCGCCGCATGGGTCACACCCGCCGCCGCGGCCTGGGCCAGCAGGGATTGCAGCGTCACCGCATCGGGCGTGGTATGGGCAAGCGGCATGCCCCAAGCGCCTTCGACCCCGGTTGTGCCGACATTGATCGCGGCATGGCCCAGCGCCGTCCAGAGCTGGCGGGTAAAGCTGGCGACCGAGGTCTTGCCGTTGGTCCCCGTCACCGCCGCCATCACCGCCGGTTGCGCCCCGTGGTACAGCGCCGCCGCCATGGCCAGCGCCGCGCGCGCATCCTCGGCCACGACAAGGGCGGCCTGCGGGTGGCGGGCCAGCGTCTCGGCGGCGATCTGGACGCCCTGCCGGTCCGTCAGGATGGCCGAGGCCCCCATGCGCAACGCCGGGTCGATGAATTCGGCCCCATGCACCCGGCTGCCGGGCAGCGCCGCGAACAGCGTCCCGGGCCGCACCGCGCGGCTATCCAGCGTGATCGCCGTGATCCGCGCCCGGGAATCGCCGCTTTGCGCGGTCAGTCCCAGCTCTCCCAGGGTCTTGTCGGTCATCCTGGCCCCCTTGCCCGTCGGCCTTTGCCCGTCTGGGGGATGCCTAACGCAGCTGCATGCCCGCTTCAATCTCTGCGGGGGTCTGCGGGCGCAATCCCAGCATCGGCGCCACCCGGCCGATCATCTGCGCCACCACCGGCACCACCGTCCAGCCCGCCGTCCGCCGGTTCTGACCGGCAGCGAAGATCGTCGGCTCATCCATCGTCACGACGAAGACGTAGCGGGGATCGTTCATCGGAAAGGCCCCGGCGAAGGTGGCGACCGTGCGATCCTCGTAATACCCGCCCTCGGGACGGACCTTGTTGGCGGTCCCGGTCTTGCCCCCCACCGCATAGCCATCGACATCGCCGAACGAGGCCGTCCCCTCGGTCACCACCTCGCGCAGCATGCCGCGGATGAGGCGCGAGGTCTCTTCCGAGATGACGCGCGGACCCACCGGCGCGTCGGGACGGCGCAGCAGCGTCGGCTGCACCAGCGTACCGCCGTTCACCATCGCCGCATAACCCGCTGCCAGATGCAGCGGCGTCATGGTCATGCCGTGGCCATAGCTGATGGTCATGGTCGAGAGTTCGGTCCAGCGCGCCGGATATTGCGGGCGCACGCGGCTGGTTTCGCTGAGCTCGAGCGGCATCTGGTCCAGCAGCCCCAGGCTGCGCAGGAAGCTCTGCTGGCGGTCGGCGCCGATCATCTGGGCGATCCGGGCAGTGCCGACGTTCGAGCTTTCGATCAGCACATCGGTCACCGACATCGAGGCCGGCATGGAATGCATGTCGCTCAGCCGGAAGCGGCCGAAACGGATCGGACCGCGCGTGTCGATCATCGTCTCGGGCGTGACCATCTGCATGTCGAGGGCCTGCGCCACGGTGAAGACCTTCATCACCGAGCCCAGTTCGTAAAGCCCCTGCACCGCCCGGTTGAAGAGGGGCGAATCGGCCGGATCGCCGGTCAGCGCCGGTGCCGGGCGGTCGTTCGGGTCAAAGGTCGGGGCCGAGGTCATGGCGACGATCTCGCCCGTGTGCGCATCCATCAGGATCGCCGAGCCGCCGTTCGCGTTATACATGGCGATGCCGTCGGTCAGCACCTCCTCGATGGCGGCCTGCACGCCCAGATCGAGGGACAGGGTGAGCGGCACATCGGCCAGATCGGCGTCGCTGAGGCGCTGGTTCTCGGCATATTCCAGACCCGCGACGCCCTGGATCTCGGCCGCGGTCACCCCCTGCTCGCCATAGGTCGTGCCGCCCAGCACATGCGCGGCGAGCGTGCCGTTGGGGTAAAGCCGCATGTCGCGGGGGCCCAGCAGGAGGCCCGGCTCACCGATGTCATGCGCGGCCTGGGCCTGTTCGGGCGAGACACGGGCGCGGATCCAGTCGAAACGGCGGTTGGGGTCGGTCAGCCGTGCAGCCAGGCGCTCTTCGTCCAGATCGGGGAAGATGCGGACCAGTTCATGCGCGGCGCGGCGGCCATCGACCATGTAGCGCATCTCGGCATAAAGCGAATGCGTCACCAGGTTGGTGGCCAGGATATTGCCGTTGCGGTCCAGCACATCGGCCCGTTCGCCCGAGATGCTCTCGCCGACATAGGGCTCGGATTCCACGACCGGCGAGGCCGCCAGCATGCCCATCTTGGCGCCGATCGCCGCATAGCCCGCGAAAAAGGCCGTGGCCAGAAACAGGAGCCGCCATTCCGCCCGGCGGCGGCCCGCATCGCGCTGCTGCTCGCGGCGCAGGCGCAGGTTTTCCTTCTCGATGGTCAGCGGGTTTACGCCCTGGGCGCGGGCGTCAAGGATACGGGCCAGGGGGCGCAGCGGCAGGCGGTTCACAGCGTATCCTCCGGGCCGGCGCCGACGGCCGCGCCGATCAGCGGATAGGGGATTTCGTCAACCTGGCCGAATTGAGCGCCCTGCAGCGGCAAGAGGCCCAGACGTTCAAAGTTCATCTGCGCCAGCGCCCGCAGGCGTTGCGGCCGGTTGAGATAGGCCCATTCGGCACGCTGGACGTCGAGCGCCTCGTACAGCGAGCGGATCTCGGCGCGCAGGCCGCGCACGTCGCGGATGGCCACCTGGGTCTTCTGGTTCTGGTCATAGGCCCAGATCGCCAGCCCGATCACCCCGAAGGCCGTCAGCAGATAGAAGAGCGCGCGCAACTCAGTCTCCTTTCAGGACAAGCGAGGGAAGGCCCAGCGCCGAGCGGTCGACGGGCCCGGCCGGGGCATCGGTACGCCGGGCGATCCTGAGAAGGGCCGAGCGCGCGCGGGGATTGGCGGCGCATTCGGCCTCGTCGGCGGCGACGGCCTTGCGGGTCAGGGTCTCGAAGCGCGGCGCCTCGGCCTCCTGCATCGGGGCGTGGCGGCTGCCCTGCCCGGCCCGGCCCGAGCGCTGTTGCAGAAAGCGCTTGACGATCCGGTCTTCCAGCGAATGAAAACTGACCACGGCCAGCATGCCGCCCGGCTTCAGCGCCCGTTCGGCGGCTTCCAGCCCGGCGGCGAGTTGGTGAAACTCGGCGTTCACGGCAATGCGCAGGGCCTGGAAGCTACGGGTCGCCGGGTGGGACTGGCCGGGTTTCGGCCGGGGCAGCTGGCTGCTGACGATCTCGGTCAGGCGCAGCGTGGTCTCGATGGGTTCCAGCGCGCGCGCCTTGACGATGGCCCGGGCGATGCGGCGCGAGGCGCGCTCTTCACCGTAGTGATAGAGGATGTCGGCCAGCGTGCCCTCATCCTCGTGGTTGACCAGATCGGCGGCCGAGGGCCCCTCCTGGCTCATCCGCATGTCGAGGGGGCCGTCCTTGGCGAAGGAAAAGCCGCGTTCGGGCAGGTCAAGCTGCATGGACGACACGCCGAGGTCGAGGACCACGCCATCGAGCGGCTCGCCCGCCAGCGTGTCGAGGTCGGAAAACGTGCCCTGCACTACCTTGAGCCGCTCGCCATAGGGCCGACCCCAGTCCCGCGCCATCTGCAGTGCCAGCGGGTCGCGGTCGATGCCGATGACCAGATCCGCGCCGGCGGCCAGCAGCCCCCGCGCATAGCCGCCCGCGCCGAGCGTCCCGTCCAGCCACACGCCCGAGACCGCCCCGACCCTGGCCAGAAGCGGGGTCAGGAGGACGGGGATGTGCGGAGCGTCTTGGCTTTCGGCGGGCATCGTCCTTTCCGTCACGCGGCAGGGGTCGGTTTCGGCGGAAGCTTCGGCAGCAGCGAGGCCGGATCGAAGCGGGCACCGCCCCGCTCGACGATCAGCGCGTCCGTGCGGCCGGCTTCATGCGCCTTGTAGGTCTCGGGCTTCCACATCTTGAAGTGGCTGCCGACACCGATGAAATAGATGCGGTCGTCGAGATCGAGCTTTTTGCGCAGGCGCTGCGGCAGGACGATGCGTCCGTCGTCGCCCAGCTGCACATCCATCGAGGAGCCGAGGAAGAAGGTTTCGGCGATCTCGCGCTCTTCGGTGCCCTCGTCCAGAAGCTCGATGCGCTCTTCGATCTTCTCCATCTCCTGCCGCGTGTAGCAGCGCAGGTGATTGAGCGAGTCGGTGCCATAGACGATGACAAAGGTCGGCCGGTCGCCCTGGGCCATCAGGTGATCGCCCGCGGCGATGACAGGACGAAACGCGGCGGGAATGGAGACGCGCCCCTTCCCGTCGATGCCCTGTTCGTCGTCGCTGCGAAATCTGAGCGACACGCCGCATTCTCCTGTTGCTCCACGATCCCGGGAGCGCCAAAATTGAAACGGCGGCTCGGGTGCTGCCATACCCGAGCCGCCGCCCTCGTCCCACTGCGGGGTCGCCTGGTCACGTAACCGTCTTTACTAGGGGGGGGATGAAAGACGTCTGCTCGCTACGCTCCAGATCTTGATGTGAAGTTGCCTGTAGTTACTGCCTTGGTATCGGAGGATCTTTTTTGTGTCCTTCCATGGTCCTTTGATGCCATGGGATTTCGCGGATATCAACGGGAATTCGAGGGAACGCGCAGGTCCTTCGGGGCTTGAATCCACAAGCCGTTGGGACACAGGGCGCCGCGACACAAGATATCGTCCGGCCCGTCTGTCACCCCACCAGATAAAGCGCTAACGGGCCCTTCCAAGGCCGCCGTGAGAATCGTCGGCCAGGGCGCTCTTTGTGGCCGCAGGGACACACGCAATCGTTAAGATTAATTATCCCACACTTATCCACACTTAAAATCCCCCTCACCGGCCTGTGATTCCGATTCGGCGGAGGTTGGCCCATCCGGTTCCCAGCCAATCCCAGGCCCCTTCCCACCCGTTCCCAGCCGGAATCCGGGCGCCGATCTGGGATTTCCTGGGTTCGGAAGGTTCAGGGCCGGGGTCGGGATGGGATGCGGGGGGTCACGACCGGCCCGAACCCGGTCCGTCGCGGGCCGTTCCCTGGAATTCCCAGCCCGATCCCATCGTCCGCCAGGTCCGCGGCCCAAGGGCCTTCCGGTTGCCCACCGGGACAGCGGTTGCGAAGGTCGGTGCTTCGCCGAACACCGAGGGTTCGAAGCGCACCCCAAGCCATGCAGCCGAGGCCTTCCCCCGCAATCCTCCCGGCAATCCCGAATCCCCGCCGGGCCTGGCCCAGGCTGGCCAAGTCACCTCTCGTCCCAGCAGCCGGAAAACCGAAAGCCCGGGCATTCGCGCCCGGGCTCCCTGAAAATCCCAAACCGATGGCGGGTCAGACCAGCTGCGCGATCAGAGACCGCGCCATGCGCCGGTAGGGCTCGCCGGCCGGGCTGTCGCCCGCCGCGACGGGCTGGCCGCCGTCGCCCGACAGCCGCACTTCCAGCAGCAGCGGCAGCGAGCCCAGCATCGGCAACCCGTGCTTCTCGGCCTCGCGCGCCACGCCGCCGTCGCCGAAGATATGCTCCTCATGACCGCATTGGGGACAGACGAAGGTCGACATATTCTCGATCAGCCCCAGCACCGGGGTTTTCAGCGTCTCGAAGGCGTTGAGCGCGCGGCGGGCGTCCAGCAGTGCCACGTCCTGCGGGGTCGAGACAATGATCGCGCCGGTCACCGGAAACTTCTGGCAAAGCGTCATCTGCACATCCCCCGTCCCCGGCGGCATGTCGATCACCAGCGCGTCGAGATCGCCCCAGGCGACCTGCGTCATCAACTGTTGCAGCGCCCCCATCAGCATCGGCCCGCGCCAGATCAGCGCCTGTTCCTCGGGCAGCATCATGCCGATGGAGATGACGCGCACGCCATAGGCCACCGGCGGGATGATGGTCTTGCCATCGGGCGAGGCGGGCTTTTTGGTCACGCCCATCATGCGCGGCTGGCTGGGGCCGTAGATATCGGCATCGACCAGACCGACCCGCCAGCCCTCGCGCGCCAGTGCCACGGCGAGGTTGGCCGAGACGGTGGATTTGCCGACCCCGCCCTTGCCCGAGCCCACGGCGATGATGCGCTTGACGCCCGGCACCTCGTTGGGGCCGGCGGTCGGGTGGCGCCCGATGGAGAGCGAGGGCGCGGCCCCCTTCCCCGCCGGCGCCTTGGCCGCCGGGCCATGCGCGGTCAGCGCGACCGAGACCTTGGCCACACCCGGCAGTGCCGCCACCGCCGCCTCCGCCTCGGCGCGGACGGGTTCGAGGGCTTTTGCCTCCTCGGCCGTGGCGGCCTCGATGACGAAGCGGACGCTGCCCGCATCGACACCCAGCGCGCGAACGAGGTCGCGGCTGACCAGATCGCCCCCGCCCGGCACGGCGATGCGGGCAAGCGTGGCGAGGATCGCGTCGCGCGACGGGCTGGCGGCCATGGGGGACTCCTGTTCCTTCAGAATCGGTTTGCCCTAACCTGTCCGGGAATCGGGCCGAGGCAACCCCCTGCGGCCCCCGCTCGAAAAGGGACATTCTGCCGCAGGCCGAGCGCTTTCGGGGTACGCGCGCCCCCGCCGAAGGCGACCTTGGTCGTCAAGATACACCCCCAAGACGGGTTTCCCCTACGTCGCCATGCTGTCGCTGCATAGCAGCATTGCCGTGAGGAGGGATTGTGCAAGCGCAGCAATTGGGCCATCTTTGCTTCAACGGCGAAACAAATTCACCAGCCCGGCTGGGAAGATCTCGCCTCGAAACGAAAAGGTAATCACCATGGCTTACGCCTCTGCACATACGACCCGCGCGACCGGCGTGTTCGGCCAGATCGCCGAAGTCTTCTCGTCGCTGCGGACGGCTTGGGCGCGCTCGCGCGTCTATGTCCAGACCTATAACGAGCTGAATGCGCTGACCAGCCGCGAACTGGCCGATCTGGGCATCAGCCGCTCGATGATCTCGCGCCTGGCCTACGAGGCCGCCTACGGCCGCGACGCTTAAGAATTCCGGGCCCTGAGGGGCCTGTGATCGAAACGACGGCCCCTCCTCCTCCCTGGGCCGATCGTGCAAGGAACCGCCGCTTCCTCCTCCCTGCGGTACGGTTCCGACCTGTTGCTGAGGCCCCTCCTCCTCCCTGGGCCGAAGGCACTCCGGCGCGGTTCCCCCTCCTCCTCCCTGGGGAACCGCGCCCCGAATTCCGGGGCTCCCCGCCAGGCGGGCCGGTCCCAAAGGTTACGGATGCCCCTCCTCCTCCCTGGGTGTCCGTTCGTGGCGCGGCGATCCTTCCTCCTCCCTGGATCGCCGCGCCCCAAACAGGCGGCGGACGGTCCTCCCCCGAACGCCGATGATGACGCGGCTGCCCACCTCCTCCCGGGCAGCCGCGTTTTTTGTTTTCGCCCCGCAGTTTCAAGGTGAGTGAGGGATGCCCATTTTCCGGGCAGACCCCCGGATTCTCGCATATTGCGACGACATCCCGCGTTTTTGCTTCACCGGAAATAGAATTACAGTCACTTATGGACTGCTTGGTAAAGAACGGGCCTCAGAAGGGTACGTCGTCCATCCCGTCCGCCGGCATCAGGAAGCGGGCGACGATATGCTTCTCGCCCGCCCGGTCAAAGGCGACGGCGACCTTGTCGCCATCCACCGCCACCACCGAACCCGTGCCGAATTTCTGGTGAAAAACCCGCTCGCCGGGCGTGAAATGCACCTCGGCCGTGGCGCTGCGCACGGCCATGGGCGGCAGCGGGGCCACGCGGGCGCGTTCCTGCATGCGTTTCCAGCCGGGCGCGTTATAGACATCGGCCTTGGCCGCGCGCTGCTCCAGGCTGTCGTCGCGGGCCTCAGGGGCATAGCGACGCTGCGCCGCGCCGCCGATTCCGCCCAGACCGGGCGCGCTGAGCAATTCGACATGCTCGCGCGGCATCTCGTCGATGAAACGGCTGGGTAGCTGGCTCTGCCACTGGCCATAGACCCGGCGGTTGGCGGCGAAGGAGACGAAGCACAGCTCTTCGGCCCGGGTGATGCCGACATAGGCCAGCCGCCGCTCTTCCTCGAGCCCCTTGAGACCCGATTCGTCCATCGAGCGTTGCGAGGGGAACAGCCCCTCTTCCCAGCCGGTCAGGAAAACCACGGGGAATTCCAGGCCCTTGGCCGCGTGCAGGGTCATGATCGTGACCTTCTCCTGCGTCTCTTCGCTCTCGTTGTCCATGATCAGCGCGACATGCTCCAGGAAATCCTGCAGCGAGCCGAAGCCCTCCAGCGCCTTGATCAATTCCTTGAGGTTTTCCAGCCGCCCCTCGGCCTCGGGCGTCTTCTCGGCCTGCCACATGGCGGTATAGCCGCTTTCGTCGAGAATCATCTCGGCCAGCCGGACATGCGAGAGACCCGGCGCGGGGGCGTCCACATCCTCGACCACCAGCGCATCATCCTCGGCGGGCGCCGCGGGTGCCCGCACCAGATCGTGCCAGCGTGCCATATTCTCGATGAATTCCCGCAGGTTGCCCGCCGCGCGCCCACCGACGAGCCCATCGCGCAAGACCAGCGCCGCGCCCATCAGCAGCGGCAGATCCGCCTCGCGCGCGACGCGCTGGATGGTTTGCTGCGCCTTGTCGCCGATGCCGCGCTTGGGGGTGTTGATGATCCGCTCGAAGGCCAGATCGTCGGTCGGCGAGATGGCGAGGCGGAAATAGGCCATCGCATCGCGGATCTCCATCCGCTCATAGAACCGGGGCCCGCCGATGACGCGATAGGGCAGTCCGATGGACAGGAACCGGTCCTCGAAGGCGCGCATCTGGTGGCTGGCGCGCACCAGGATGGTCATGCCGTCGGGGCTGACCGGCGCGAGGCCGCGCGAGCCGCGCTCCAGCGCCTCGACCTCTTCGCCGACCCAGCGCGCCTCGTCCTCGCTTTCCCAATGGCCGATCAGGTGGACCTTCAGCCCCTCGGTTTCCTCGGTCCACAGGGTCTTGCCCAGGCGGCTCTGGTTGGCGGCGATGACGCCCGAGGCCGCGGCCAGAATATGCGGCGTCGAGCGGTAGTTCTGTTCCAGCCGGATGACCTTGGCGCCCGGAAAATCCCGCTCGAACCGCAGGATGTTGCCGACCTCGGCGCCGCGCCAGCCATAGATCGACTGGTCGTCGTCGCCCACGCAGCAGATGTTGGAATGACCCTGCGCCAGCAGCCGCAGCAACAGGTATTGGGCGACGTTGGTATCCTGATACTCGTCCACCATGATGTAGCGCAGCCAGCGCTGGTATTGCGCCAGAACGTCCGGGTTCTGCTGGAAGATCGTCACCACATGCAGGATCAGGTCACCGAAATCGCAGGCATTCAGCGTCCGCAGACGGTCCTGATAGGCGGCGTAAAGCTCGGTCCCGCGGTTGTTGAAGGCCCCGGCCTCGGCCCCCGGCACCTGGTCGGGGCGCCAGGCGCGATTCTTCCAGGCGTCGATCAGATTGGCCAGCTGCCGGGCGGGCCAGCGCTTTTCATCCATGTTCCAGGCCTGAATCAGCTGCTTCAGCAGCCGCAGCTGGTCGTCGGTGTCGAGGATGGTGAAGCTGGGCTTCAGCCCGACCAGTTCGGCATGGCGCCTGAGGAACCGAACGCCGATCGAGTGGAAGGTGCCGAGCCAGGGCATCCCCTCGACCGCATCGCCCAGCAGGCTGCCCACGCGCATCTTCATCTCGCGCGCGGCCTTGTTGGTGAAGGTGACGGCCAGGATCTCGTTCGGACGGGCGGTGCCGGTGGCGATCAGATGGGCGATCCGGGCGGTCAGGGCGCGGGTCTTGCCGGTCCCCGCCCCGGCCAGCATCAGCACCGGGCCGTTCAGGGTTTCCACCGCCTCACGCTGGGGGGGGTTCAGCCCCTCCATGTATTGCGCCGAGCGGCCGGCCGTGGCGCCGGCCATGGCCAAGGATGACAGGCTGCGTTCGCTCATTGGTCGTTCCCCACTTGTTCCCGTCATGCCCTGTGCAGCCCCGGGGCGCAACCCCCGTCAGCGCCGCCGGGCCAGATAGGCGCGGGAAAACGCCGCATAGCCGGGGGCGGTGACGCGCAAGTGATCCTTAATCCGGGCGTGCAGCGCAGGGAGCTTGTCGAAGGGCACGGCAGGGTAGACGTGATGCTCGACATGATAGGGCATGTTCCAGGCGAGGAAGCGTATCAGCCGGTTGGTAAAGGTGGTCCGCGTGTTGTCGAACATATCGGCGACCTGCGGGCAATCGCCATGCTCGGCCAGCAGATAAAGCCGGAGGAAGGGCTGGCCCAGCAGGACCGGCAGCAGCCAGACCCAGAAGACCACGGGCGACCAGAGCAGCGACAGCAGCGCCAGCGCGTAGAGGAGGAGCAGCAGCCGCGCCTCGCGTTCGGCCCGGGGCCGCGCGCGGTCGGGCAGATAGGAGGGACGCTCGGCACCCATCGCCAGCCGGCCCAGCAGCCGCAGCGATCCGATCCACAGCGGGACGCCCGAAACATGCCAGAGCCATTGCGCCCGGGTCTCGGGCTTCGGGAAAGCCAGTTCCGGGTCGCCCGGCTGATTGGTGAAGCGGTGATGCGCCAGATGGAAATAGCGAAACCATTGAAACGGGTTGAGGATCAGCGCCCCGCAGACCGTGCCCACGGTATCGCAGAGCCGGTCACTGGCGAAGGGTGTCTTGTGAGTGCATTCATGCTCCAGCGTGAACAGGAAGACGATCAGCACCCCCTGGACCGGCAGCAGCGCCCACCATCCCGGCACCCCGGCCGCGATCAGCCCGCCCAGCAGCAGGATCGCCCCCCCATGCGCCACCAGATGCCCCAAGCCGGCCCGGGGAGATCGCGCGGTCAGCGCCGCCCTTGCCTCGGGCGTCAGGGTCTTGAGAAAGGCGGCATGGGTCAGGGGTGTGTTCATCGCCCCATTCGGACCAGACCGGGGCCGAAGGTCAAGCCGCCTCGGCGAGGCCTTCGGGCGCGAAGGGCCGGATCTCGACCTCGGCGCCCCGGAACCGGCAGAACGAGCCCGGCGGGATCGCCTGCCAGTCGCCCTCGTCCGCCTCCAGCGGTTCCGAAACCACGGCCCGCCCGCCCCGCGTGTCGGACCAGCGGTGCCAGAGGCTCGGTGCCTTGTCGTCGGTCGCGTAGCGCACGGCATAGAGCGTCTCGCCATCGCTGAAGCAGCAGGTCAGGCGCAGATGCGGCCCGCAGCCCTTGGCCCGGCTCAGCCCCGCCAGCCGGGCGGCGGCGCGTTCCAGCCCGCCCTGCGGATCGCGGTCCAGCCCCTCGGCCAGCGCGATCAGGAACAGGGCCTCGCTGTCCGTGGCCCCCTTGCGTTGCGGATACAGGTCGTCGGGGATCATCATGTCGGCATCGCGCCGGAACCCGTCATAGCCACCGACCTGCCCGTTATGCATGAAGCTCCAGCGCCCGACCACGAAGGGATGGCAATTGTTGCGGCTGGTGGCGGTGCCTGTCGAGGCCCGGACATGCGCCAGGAACAGCGACGAGCGCACCTGCGCGGTGATCGAGCGCAGGTTGGGGTCCGACCAGGCCGGCAGAATGTCGCGGTAAAGCCCGGGCTCGGGCCGCTCGCCATACCAGGCGATGCCGAAACCGTCGGCGTTGATCGCCGTGGTGCTGTGGGTCGCGTTATGGCTCTGGGCGATCAGCGAATGCCCGGGCCGGCAGACGATATCTTCCAGAAAGATCGGCGCTCCGACGTAAGCGGCCCAGCGACACATTCAGCGACTCCGGCTCTCGATCCGTTGGTGCAGGCGGCGCAGGATACCGCTTGCCGTATGTTCGAAGGCAAAGGGTAGCACGGCGTGAACGGCGGCCGCCAGCCCCGCCAGCACCAGCCAGACGGCAAAGGACCCGGCAAAACGGGCGTGTTCGAGATAGGTCTCGTCGACCGAGGCCGGATGGTCGAGGAACAGGCGCTGGATCATGGTCATTCTTCCCTTGGGACGCCGAAGATTAGCCGAGCCGGCCTGGGAAAGGGTCGCAAAGATCCGGCGATCTTGGGGGTATGTTGGGACAATATCCCATGATATACCCATTCATCATGAATATTGACGACACGGATCGCCGCATCCTCGCCATCCTGCAACGCCAGGCCGACCTTTCGCTCGAGGAAATCGGCGGCCTCGTCCATCTGTCGCGCAACGCCGTCTGGCGGCGCATCAAGCTCATGGAGGAGGCGGGCGTGATCCGCGCCCGCGTCGCCCTGCTGGACCCCGAGGCGCTGGGGCTGGGGCTGACGGTCTTCCTGATGGTCCGCACCTCGGATCACCGGCCCGACTGGCTGGAACGCTTCGCCAAGGCGACGCGCGACATGCCCGAGATCCTGGGCGCCTACCGGATGACCGGCGATCTTGATTACCTGATCCGCGCCCGCGTGGCCGATGTGAAGGCCTATGACGCGCTCTATCAGCGGCTGATCCGGCGGGTGGAGCTGTCCGATGTCTCGGCCAGCTTCGTGATGGAAGAGCTCAAGGATACGACCGCACTGCCCTTGTGACACGAAGACGGGGCCTTCTGCCCCCCCTCTCTTGGCGCGACGACGCGCCACGGGCGCCTCGTCCGGGCGGCCCTCCCCCCCAAAGGAGATTTGACGCGCAAAGATCAAGGTTAAGTGGGCGTTAAGCCGCCTTCTTTGCGCTTCAAATATCCTCGGGGGTTTCTCAAGGGGGTGGAAAACCCCCTTGAGCGGGGGGTGCGGGGGGCTGGCCCCCCGCCCTTCACCTATCCCGAGGGCTGGCCCCCCGCTTCTCACAGGCTCGCGTCGTCCATCAGCTCGACCACCACCAGATCGCGGACCGAAGCACCCCGGGCGTGGTCCAGGGCCGCCTGGTATTCGGGCGAGTTGTAGCAGGTCTCGGCCGCCTCCAGCGAGGGGAAGACCGCGACCACGTTGCGGGCGCGGTCCTTGCCTTCCAGCGTCACGTAGCGGGCGCCGCGGGCGATGAACTTCCCGCCATGCAGCGCGATGGCCGGGCCCGCACCCTGGGCATAACGGCCATAGGCTTCGGCATCGGTCACTTCGACATGGGCGATCCAGAGGGCTTTGGGCATGGTCAGTTTCCTTTGATGACGGCTTCGGCCGCGGCAATCGCCTTCTCGGCCCCGGCAATGTCGGCGCCGCCGCCTTGGGCCAGCGCCGGGCGGCCGCCGCCGCCTTTGCCGCCCAGTTCCACGACCGCCGCCTTCAGAAGATCCACGGCCGAGAGGCGCCCGGTCAAGTCATCCGTGACCCCCGCCGCCACCGCCGGTTTGGCGCCGGTATCGGCGATCAGCAGCACCGCGCCCGAGCCGAGTTTGGCCTTCAGCGCATCGACCATCGCCGGCAGATCCTTACCCGAGACGCCGTTCAGCACCTGGCCGATGAACTTGACGCCGGCGATCTCCTTGGCCTCGGCCCCACCGCCGGCGCTGCCGCCCATGGCGAGGTCGCGCTTCAGCTGCGCCACTTCGTTGGCCAGCGCCCGACGTTCCTCGGCCAGCGCCTTCACGCGCTCGACCACATCCGAGAGCGGGGTTTTCAGGAGTGCGGCGACCTCGGCCAGGCGGGCCTCCTGCTGGCGCAGATGGGCGAGTGCCGCCTCGCCGGTCAGGGCCTCGATCCGCCGGACGCCTGCCGACGAGGCGGAGTCGCCCAAAAGCACGAAGGCGCCGATGTCGCCGGTGCGCTTCACATGCGTGCCGCCGCAAAGTTCCAGCGAATAGGTGTTGCCCTCCGCCCCCTTGCCGGTGTCGAGCAGGGTGCCCATCGACACGACCCGCACCTCGTCGCCGTATTTCTCGCCAAAGAGCGCCTGCGCGCCCAGCGCCCGGGCGTCGTCGGGGGTCATGATGCGGGTATCCACCGGGGCGTTCTGGCGGATGAAGGCGTTGACCTCGGCCTCGACACCGCTGATCTCGGTCGCTTCCAGCGCCTTGCCGTGGCTGAAGTCAAACCGCAGCCGGTCGGGCGCGTTGAGCGAGCCGCGCTGCGCAACGTGATCGCCCAGCGCCCGGCGCAGGGCCTCGTGCAGAAGGTGCGTGGCCGAGTGATTGGCGCGGATCGCGCCGCGGCGCGTGTGGTCCACTTCCAGCTTCACGGCGCCGCCGCGGCGCAGGGCGCCTTTGGTGACGCTCGCCTGATGGACGAAGACGCCGTTCAGCTTCTTGGTGTCTTTGACCACGGCCTCGCCGCCGTCCCAGCGCAGATAGCCGGAATCGCCCACCTGACCGCCGGATTCGGCATAGAACGGGGTCTGGTTGACGACGACCGAGACGTCGCCCTTGGCCTCGTCGACCAGCGTGTCGCCCTCGACCAGCGCCAGGACCTGGCCCTCGGCGGTTTCGGTGTCATAGCCCAGGAATTCGGTGCCGCCGTGCTTCTCGGCCAGTTCGAACCAGATCGCCTGATTGGCAGCCTCGCCCGAGCCCGCCCAGCTGGCGCGCGCCTTGGCCTTCTGCTCGGCCATCGCCGCCTCGAAACCCTTGGTATCGACGCCACGGCCCTTTTCGCGCAGCGCGTCCTGCGTCAGGTCCAGCGGGAAGCCGTAGGTGTCGTAGAGCTTGAAGGCCGCCTCGCCCGGCAGGTCGGTATCGTCGGCGATCTTCTCCAGCTCGGCGTCGAGCAGCTTCAGACCCCGATCCAGCGTGGTACGGAAACGGGTTTCTTCCAGGCGCAGCGTCTCGTCGATCAGCGCCTCGGCGGTTTTCAGTTCCGTGTAATGGCCGCCCATGGCACGGACCAGCGCCGGCACCAGCTTGAACATCACCGGGTCCTGCGCGCCCAGCATATGCGCGTGGCGCATGGCGCGGCGCATGATGCGGCGCAGCACATAGCCGCGGCCTTCGTTCGAGGGCATGACGCCATCGGCGATGAGGAAGGCGGTCGAGCGGAGGTGGTCGGCGATGACCCGGTGATGCGTCTTGCCGGGGCCATCGGGGGCGCCGTCGGTCACATTGGCCGAGGCCTCGATCAGCCCGCGCATCAGGTCGGTGTCGTAATTGTCGTGCTTGCCTTGCAGCAGCGCGCCGATCCGTTCCAGCCCCATGCCGGTGTCGATCGACTGGCGCGGCAGGTCGATCAGATCGCCGTTGTCCAGTTGCTCGTTCTGCATGAACACGAGGTTCCAGATCTCGATGAAGCGGTCACCGTCCTCATCTTTCGAGCCGGGCGGGCCGCCCCAGATATGGTCGCCGTGGTCGTAGAAGATCTCGGTGCAGGGGCCGCAGGGGCCGGTCGGGCCCATGCGCCAGAAGTTGTCGTCGGTGGCGATCCGGATGATGCGGTCGGCCGGGACGCCGACCTTGCGCCAGATCTCGAAGGCTTCGTCATCGGTGTGGTAGACCGTGGTCAGCAGCCGCGACTTGTCGATGCCGAAATCCTTGGTCAGGAGTTCCCAGGCAAAGGGGATCGCGTCGGTCTTGAAGTAATCGCCGAACGAGAAATTCCCCAGCATCTCGAAGAACGTATGGTGACGGGCGGTATAGCCCACGTTGTCGAGGTCGTTGTGCTTGCCGCCGGCGCGGACGCATTTCTGGGCCGTGGTCGCGCGGTTGTAGGGCCGATGCTCCAGCCCGGTGAAGACGTTCTTGAACTGGACCATGCCCGAGTTCGTGAACATCAGCGTCGGGTCGTTGCGCGGCACCAGGGGCGAGCTGTCCACCACGGCATGGCCCTGGCGGCGGAAATAATCGAGGAAGGTCGAGCGGATGTCGTTGAGGCTTGCCATTGGCGGAACGGGCCCTTCGGTCTGCGGGTTTGCGCGCCATTTAGAGGATTTCCTTGCCACGTTCCAAGGGGAATCGCGCGGCCCCCGGGCCTCAGGGTTTCAGCCCCCGGGCCAGAAGCCCTGCCATGACGTCGATTTCCGCCGCATCGTCCCAGTCGCCGGGCGCCACCATGGAGCGCGCGATCCAGTAGCCGATCAGCATGGAGGCCAGGATCCTCAGAAACCGCGGCGCCGGGATCGGGCGCAGGCGGCCCTGCGCGATCTCTTCCCCCAGCGCGATGTCGAGGAAGCGCACCAGCCCGCCGATCACGCTGTCCTGCAACAGCCCGTGCAATTCGGGGTTCACCGGCAATTCCTGCAGCAGGATCCGTACCAGAGGCGCGTATCGGTCGGCGAAGGCGAGGCGCGCCTTCATCATGCGGGCGATCTTGGCCTCCAGATTGCCCTCGGTCTCGGCGAAGATCTCCTGTGCCTCGACCAGGCCCGGCTGGATCAGCCGCGCGGCGACCGGGCGGACCAGGCGCAGCAGCAGATCGGCCTTGGTGCCGAAATGGCGAAAGATCGTGGCCTCGGCCACGCCCGCGCGATGGGCGATGCTGCGGGTCGAGGTGGCGGCATAGCCGGTCTCGGCGAAGCACAGCAGCGCGGCCTCGATGACCGCGCGCTTCTTGGGGGCGAGCCGCCCCTCGGCGCCCTCGACGGCGGCGAGGACGGCGGCGACGGCCTCGGTCAGATCGCCCGGATTCATGCGACGACCGAGGCGGGGCGGCGGACCAGGGCGGCGCGCAGCCAGATCATGGCCAATCCCAGCGCCGCGGCGCCCAGCGCCAGCGACCAGGGGAAATCATGGCCCGCCCCCAGGATCAGCGCCCGGAAATAGGCGCCGACCGCATCCAGATGCAGCGAGGCCAGCCAATGCAGCCACTCGGGCGCGGCGGAAAGCGGCATCTGCCCGCCGCCGATCGCCGGTTGCCAGAAGGCGAGCGGCACCAGCACCAGCAGCGCCAGCGGGCCGAAGAGCGCCAGCGCGCCGGCGAAGAACCAGCCGAAGGCCACGCCCAGCCCGGCCATGGCAAGCCAGAGCACCCCGAACGCCCCCCCGGCGAGGCCCGCGACGATCCCCGCCAACACCAGCCCCGCCAGGGGCAGCGCGACCAGCGGAATGAGGGTGCGCAGCAGGGCACCCCTCCCCCCGCCCAGCCCTCGGGTGCCGACCCAGCCGAGGATGCCGCCGACCAGTGCCGCCAGCGCCGTCGCGAAACCCGCGACGAAGGGCGCGATGCGCGCCGCCGCGCTGGCGGGCGGGTTCAACGCCTCGGCTGTCAGGGCAACCGGCGGGGTCATGTCGGGCATCTGGCCGCGCGCCATGGCCAGCCGGATCGACTGAACCGCGGCCGAGACGCCCGATTCCACCATCCCCGGCAGCGCGCCGGTGAGCTGAGCCTCGGCCATCGTCAGGCTGCCCGAGGTGATCAGCGTCAGCGGCACGGCCTCGGACCCGGCGACGGCGCGCGAGAAATCCTCAGGGAAGATCAGCACCGCCTGCACCGATTCTGCCTCGAGCGCGGCGCGCGCCGCCTCGTCGCTGTCGAAGGCTTCCATCTGCATCGGCAGGCGGCTGTCCAGCCCGTCGATCAGGCGGCTTGCCACATTGATGGGCGGAAAGGGCAGGCCTGCGTCGTGGTTGACCGTGGCGATGGTAACCCCCGCCGCCAACGCCGCCGGGTCGGGCGCCGCGGTGAGGTTGAAGAGCGAAAAGACCAGCGCCGCCACCGAAGGGGCGATCAGCGCCCCCTTGAGGATGGGACGGTCGCGCAGGGCATCGGCGATGAGGGACATGGCGACCTCCGGAATCATGATAGTGAGTGCTTACTCACAATTTGAGCGCCAATCAAGCCCCTGCCCCGCCGCTGCCCCTGCGACGGTCAGCGTTCGGTCAGTTTCAGTTCGATCCGACGGTTGGCCGCCCGCGCCTCGGGGCTGGACCCCGGCACCACCGGGCGGAATTCGCCAAACCCGGTGGCGGCAAGCCGTTCGGGTGGAAAATCCAGCTCGTCGATGAGATAGAGGACGACGGACAGCGCCCGCGCCTGGCTCAATTCCCAGTTCGAGGCATAGGCGCCGCCGGGCCGGATCTGGGCGTTGTCGGTATGGCCATCGACGCGCAGCACCCAGTCGATATCCTCGGGGATCTCGCGCGAGGCATCGAGCAACAATTGCCCGATAGACCGGATCTGCGCCTGCCCTTCGGGCGACAGATCGGCCGAACCGGGCGGGAACAGCACCTCGGATTGAAAGACGAAGCGGTCGCCGACGATCTGCACCCCGTCCCGCCCGCCGATGATGTCGCGCATCCGGCCGAAGAATTCAGAACGATAGCGTTCCAGGTTCGCGGCCTCCCGTTCCAGCCGGGCCCGTTCGGCGGCTTCCAGTTCGGCGCGGCGGCGTTCCTCGGCAGCGACGCGGGCCAGCGCCGCGTTCAATTCGCTGCCCAGCGAATCGATCTGCGTTCCGGCCTCGGCCTCGCGCGCGCGGCTTTCACCCAGAAGGTCCTGCAGGCCCGCCACCTGCCGCTGCAATTGCGCCACCTGTTCGTTCAGCAGCGCAAGGCGCCGCTGATCCTCGGTCGAGGCCGATTGCGCATCGGTCAATTGCTGCTGCGCCAGTTGCAGGAGGGCGGCGCGCGTCTCGGCCTCGGTCACCTCGCGGCTCAGGCTCTGGCGCGCCTCGTCGCGGGCGGCCTCGGCGGCGGCGAGCAGGGTCAGCGTGTCTTCGGCCCGCTGGCGCTGCGCCTCGAGCGCCATGGTCATCGCGGTCAGTTCCGCGTCCGAGGCTGCCAGCCGTTCCCGCAGCGCCTCGGCCGCGGCCAGCTGCGCCAGCCGCTCGCGTTCGGCCTCGCTGAGCGTCGCCTCGGCATCGGCCAGCCGCTGGCGCAGGGCCTCGGCGGCGGCGGCCTCGGCCAGACGGGCGCGTTCGGATTCCTCCAGCGCCGCGCCGCTGTCCCCCTGCGCCTGCACCAGCTGCGCCACGGCCTGCTGGCGGGCGATCTCGGCATCCGACAGCCGCGCCTCCAGATCGGCGATGCGGGCGCGCGTGGTTTCGTCCAGCGTCGCCAGTTGCACCAAGGCCTGTTGGCGCGCGAGGTCAGCGTCGGTAAGCTGCTGCTCCAGATCGGCCACCCGCGCCCGTGTCGCCGCGTCGAGCGTGGCAATATCGGCCAGCGCCTGCTGCCGCGCCAGATCCGAGTCGGACAATTGCGCCTGCAATTCCGCGATCCGCGCCCGCGTGCTGTCATCCAGCGCCGCCATCTCGGCCAGCGCCCGCTGCCGCGCGAGGTCGGCCGCGGAAAGCTGCGCCTCCAGCTCGGCCACCCGGACGCGGGTCTGGTCATCCAGCGCCGCCAGTTGCGCCAGCGCCTGCTGCCGCGCGAGGTCGACGGCGGAAAGCTGCGACTCCAACTCGGCCACCCGGGCGCGGGTCTGATCGTCCATCGCCGCCAGATCGGCCAGGGCCCGCTGCCGGGCGAGGTCGCTGTCGGAAAGCTGCGCTTCCAGTTCGGCGATCCGGGCGCGGGTCTGGTCGTTGAGCGCCGCCAGATCGGCCAGCGCCCGCTGGCGCGCGGCCTCCTCGTCGGTCAGTTGCGTTTCCAGTTCGGCGATCCGCGCGCGGGTCTGGTCGTCCATCGTGGCCAGATCCGCCAGCGCCCGCTGACGCGCCAGATCGGCCTCGGACAACTGCCCCTGCAATTCTGCGATCCGCGCCTGCGTCTGCGTGTCCAGCGCCGCCAGATCGGCCAGCGCCTGCTGGCGGGCCAGTTCTGCGTCCGAGAGTTGTGCGTCCAGCGCCGCGATGCGGGCCGTCTGCTCCTCGGTCTGGCTGGCCAGCGCCGCCAGCGCCGCCTCGCGCGCGGCCAGCGTCGCGGCGGTGCGGGCCTGCGTCGCCAGCGCATCGTTGCGGGCGGTTTCGGCCCGGGCGAGTTGGTCCTGCACCTGCGTCAGCCGGTCGGCGGTCTCGGCCTGGAGGGCGCGGGTCTGGGCCAGCGCCTCTTCGGTGGTGGCCAGCGCCGTCACCGCCGCATCGCGCGCGCCCTGCGTTTCTGTCAGCCGCGCCAGCATCTCGGCCAGCGAGGCCTCACCGGCCTCGGCCCTTGTCCGCATCTCGGCCAGCGCCGCTTCGATGGCCTCGCGTTCCGCCGCCGCCAGCCGCGCCGCTTCGGTCTGCGCGTCGATCTCGCCCCGTGCCTGGGCCAGCGCCAGATTCAGCGCTTCGGTCTCGGACATCAGCGCGTCGCGGTTGGCCTCCGTCTCGGCCAATTGGGTGTTGAGCCGGGTCTGGTCGGCCAGCAGTGCCGCCACCTGCGCCTCGAAAGCGGTGATCTGGGTGCGGGCCTCGGTCAGATCGGCGGTGCGCGCGGCAAGGTCGGTGCTCAGCGCGGCAATCGTCGCCTCCTGCTGGCGCGAGGTGTCGCGCAGGGCGTCGAGGTCCGAGTTCAGCCCCGCCACCTGCCCCTCCAACGCGCCGACTCGGCTGCGCGAGAGGCCCAGCGCGTCGGTCAGGCTGGCGACCTGCGCGGTCAGGCCCTCAAGCTCATGGTCCTGCGTGGTGATCGTCTCGCGCAGCACCGATTGCACGATCATGAAGATCGACAGCACGAACATCAGCACCAGCAACAGCGCCGTCATGGCATCGACGAAGCCCGGCCAGATCGAGGCCGAGAATCGCTGGTTGCCGCGGCGCGAGAGGCCCATCAGCACTCGTCCTCGCGGCCCATGCTGGGCGGCGGCTGGCGGTTCAGCATGCGCACGGCCTGGGTGAGCATGGCGATGTCGCTGCGCAAATCGGCCATGGATTCCTGCCGCCCAGCCGAGAGTTCCTCAAGGATCCGAACCAGTTGCACATCCATCGAGCGCAGCCTGAGCCGCGTCTCGGCCTCGATATGCGGTTCGCTCTCGCTGCCCTGCTGGCGCTCGATCAAGGCAATGAGCCGCTCCTGCCCCGCCGCCACCCGCTCCAGCGCCGAGCGCATCGCGCCCTCGCCCTGCCCGCGCTCGGCCAGCCGGTTCAGGGCCGTGGACACCCCCTCAAGCGCAGTATCGAGCTGTGCGCGCCCCTCCTCGGCCTGGGCCTGCAGGGCGCGCATGCCCTCCATCTGCTCGGCCAGCGAATCCAGCACCTCGGCCACCGCGCCCAGCCCCGCGCCGCCGCCGTCGCCCTCGGTCAGGGCCGTGCCGAGGCGGGTGATGGAGCTGAGCCATTCCTCAAGCTCGCGGTAGAAGCGGTTCTGCGCCTGGCTGGCGAAGAGTTCGAGGATGCCGACGACCAGCGAGCCCGCCAGACCCAGAAGCGAGGACGAGAACGCCGTCCCCATGCCGCCCATCTGAGCCTCTAGCCCGCCCATCAGCCGCCCGAAGCCCGAGAGCGCGCTTTCGCCCTCCTGCGGGGCGAGCGAGCGGATCGTCTCGACCACCGCAGGAACCGAGGTGGCGAGGCCGTAGAAGGTGCCCAGAAGGCCAAGGAAAATCAGCAGGTTGACCAGATAGCGCGTGATGTCGCGCTCTTCCTCGATCCGGGTCCCCACGGATTCCAGGATCGAGCGGGCGGAGGTCGAGGAGATATGACTGCCCTTGCCATGCTGGCGCAGCAAAGCGGCCAGCGGGGCCAGGAGCCGGGGGGCGATGGTGATCTGGTGGCCGGGCGTGCCGGCGACGAAACCACCGATCCAGCGCACCGAACTGAAGAGCTGCAGCGTCTGCCAGAAGGTCGCCAGCACCCCGATCACGAAGACCAGGGCGATGAAACCGTTCAGCCAGACATTGGCCAGAAAGATCGGCGAGACGCGGGGAAAGGCCAGCGCCACACCCGCGCCGACCAACCCCAGCGAGATCAGCATGAGCGTCAGCTGGCGCAGGGGCGGCGTGAACTGGACCCGCCCGATCGGCCCCAGCGCGCCCGCTCGCAATTGTTTCGCCATCCGGCCCACCTGTTTCTTTTGCCTCAAAATCTAGTGGTCAAGCCGGGCTTTGCCAACAAGGAACTAGGCCCCCTGCAACACCTTGACGCGATCCGACAACCATTCGAGTTCCGGATCCGGCAGGCCCAGCGCCGCCAGATGCGCCGCCGTCTGATGCAGATAATCGCCATTGGGACCCCGCCCGCCGACCGCCCCGGCGATCCGCTGCGCCTGATCCTCCAGCGTCAGCGCCCCGCAATATTGCTCATGCGCGGGGTCGATGACATAGACCACCGCCTCGACCACCCGGCCATCGGCCAGCGTCAGGGGGTGGATTTCCTCAAGATACGCGGCCGAAATCAGCTCGCGCGCGCGCAGGTATTCCAGTGTTTCCTCGGCGATCTGCGGCGCGATCTCGAAGGCGACGCCGTGGCATTCGGCGCCCTCGGCGGCGTCCAGCGCCAGCACCAGGCCCGGGCGTTCCACGGTGCCGCGATGGTGGATCGACAGCATGCAGAACGACCGCCGGTAGCCCTTCAGCACCGCCAGATGCCGGGCGCTCCAGGCGAAACCGGGGTTCCAAACCAGCGATCCGTAACCGAATACCCACAGCGGGTGCATGCCGGGCCTCCCAGACTGGACGCGGCGGGTCTGGCCCGCCCCGCGCGTGCTGTGTAAACAGCACGGGCAGAAAGAACAACGGGGGCAGCCGATGCGGGCGCTCAAGGCTTTGACGGCGCTGGCCGTGGTCGCGGCTGTGATCTGGTGCGGCTATTGGTTCGTGGGCGCGCGCGCTCTTGACCGGGCGATCGAACGGGGCCTCGCCCATGTGCCCGAGATCGAGGTGCAGGGCCATTCGATCCAGGGCTTCCCCAACCGCTTCGACGTGACCTTCGACCAGCCGCGGATCCGTCTGGCCGGGGCCGAATGGCAGGCTCCCTTCGTGCAGGTCTTCGCGCTCAGCTACCGGCTGAACCATCTGATCGCGGTCTTCGCCCATGACCAGCTTTGGCAGGTGGGTCCGATGTCGGTGGCGGTGCATTCGCAGGATCTGCGCGCCTCCCTGCAGATGGAGCCGGGGCTGGACCTGCCGCTGCGCGCGGTCACGTTGGTGGGCGAGGATCTGGACCTGGCCCTGCCCGATGCCACCCATGGGCTGGATCGGCTGCGGCTGGCCAGCCGCCGGATCGGCGAGCGCGAGCATCAGCTTGTCGCGCTGGCCGAGGGGATCTTTCCCGATGCGGCGCTGATGGACCGTCTGGATCCGCAGCGCCACTGGCCGCGCCGGTTCGAAACGCTGCGCCTCGATGCCGAAGCCGCCTTCGACCGGGCGCTGGACCGTCACCTTTTCGATGGGCCCGAGGCGCGGCTCACCCGGCTGACCCTGACCGGCGCCCATGCCACCTGGGAGGGCGTCGATATCGACGTGACCGGGCGGCTCACGCCGGGGGTGGATGGCGCGCTGTCGGGCGATGCGACGGCGGTGATCCAGGGCTGGCGGCAATTGCTGGTGACGCTGCGGGAGGCGGGCATCATCGCGCCCGATCTGGAATCGGGGCTGGAACCGGCGCTGGCGGCCATGGCCGCCGGGGTCGAAGGCGAAACGCTGGAAGTGCCGCTGTCGGTGGTCGAGGGCGAGGTGCGGCTCGGCCCGCTGTGGCTGGGCACCTTGCCGCGGCTGGCGCCGGGTCTGGGCGGCTAATGCCGGCGCGGGGCGGGCGCCGGGGGCCCCTCGACCTCGGGCGGCGCGGGGCTTTCGGCCCGCATCCCGGTCAGTTCCTCGCGCAGCACGACGCGCAATTCATCCATCAATTCGGCGCGCATCGCCTCGACCCTGAGCGCCTCGGCTTCCAGGTCGGCCTCCGGCAGATCGACGCTCTCCACCGCGAAGAAGCGGTCGCGGATCCGGTCGTGCAGGATTTCGGCAAGCGCGGCGCCGGCCAGCACGCCGGTCAGATCCGCGCCGAAATCGAGCCAGTCGCCGGACCGTCCGACGCTGGGCTGGATCAGTTCGATTGCCCCGCCATAGGCCACCGCCAGGGGCACGGCCCAGAACCAGCGGCGCGAATCCGTCAGGATCACCGGAAAGATCAAGGCAGCGAAGGCAAGGAAATGGTAAACCTTGTCGAGCCCGTTGGTCATGATCCGGGTCGGGGGCAATGGCGTCAGGGTCAGCGAGGCGATGAGCAACGCCAGCATCAGGCCCAAGACCAGCCCGGACCAGCGCCAGAGCCAGGTCTGGCTGACGATCAATGTCCCCAACGCCCCGGTCGCACCGGGATTGTCACCGCGGATCGCCTTCAGGCGATCATCAGGAGTGGGGCTTCGTGTCATCGGGGGTCACCGCCCGTTTGCCTTCGGCAACATGCCATTGGCCCAGTAGACCATGGCAGAAAGATGAAGAAAAGGCGGCGAAACAACGGCATGGAAAAACGGCGGCGCCTCGTCGCCGCCGTTCCCTCAATGCACAGGTACGGGCGTGGTCTGCCGCACCAGCACCGTCAGCCGGGCCAGCGCCCGTTCTTCCAGCTGGCGCACCCGCTCCTTGGAGATGCCCATCTCGGCGCCCAGGTCACTCAGCGTCGCCGGTTCGTCCGACAGGTGGCGGGCCGAGACGATGTGCCGCTCACGGTCGGGCAATTGTTCGACCGCCGCGTGCAGGGCCGCCCGCCGACGGGCGCCGTCCAGCTTTTCCAGCACCTCCGCTTCGGTGGCGATATCCTCGTCCTCGATCGTGTCGACCCACGAGCGTCCGTCCTCATCCGCCCCCTGGGGCGCGTCGAGCGACAGGTCGGGACCGGCCATGCGGCCCATCATCGCCTCGACCTGATCGGCCGGAACCTGCAATTCGCGCGCCACCCGCAGGCTGAGGGGCTCGTCCGCGCCCTCGTCCCGGGCGTGTTTCTGCATGGCGCGGCGCAGATGGAAGAACAGCTTCTTCTGCGTGGCATTGGTGCCTGTACGCACCAGGGACCAGTTGCGCATCACGTAATCCTGCATGGACGCACGGATCCACCAAGCGGCATAGGTCGAAAAGCGCGAGCCATTTTCGGGGTCGAATTTCTCGGCCGCGCGCATCAGGCCCAGATTGCCCTGCTGGATCAGATCCTCGTAGGGCACGTCATAGCGCTTGAAACGACCCGCGAAGGACACCGCGAGGCGGGCATAGGCCTGGATCAGGCGGTGAAGCGCGGCCTCGTCGGCGTGGTCGCGCCAGGCGATGGCCAGCTGCGTCTCGGTTTCGGCGTCGAGGATTTCCTCGGCCATCGAGGCACGCACGTAGCGGCGGATATGCGGATCCTGAAAGCCCATGGCACTCATCCTTGGAGAAGCGCGAATAATAGCGCATCGAACTCATATTGTTTCGTGACGCTACTATCTGCCCTCCCCCTTGTCAAGTTCACCGAACCGCTTATTTCCCGGCCATGAGCGAACCCGCACCGATGATGTCGCCCACTTCCCAGCCGGAGCCCGCGCAGGACGCAGGCCCGATTCCCTGTCATTCGGCCGAACTTCTGGTTCACCTCGCGCGTCTGGTGCACAGCGCCGCCGCCGATGTCAGCCTGACGCCGGCGCAATGGACGGCGCTGCGCTATTTCGCCTCGGCCAACCGGATGTCGCGAACCCCGTCCGCCTTCTCGGAATTCAACGCCACCACCCGGGGCACTGCCTCGCAGACGGTGAAGTCGCTGATCGCGCTGGGCCTTCTGGAAAAGCGGGCGCATGAAAGCGACGGGCGCTCCTTCCTGATCGAACTGACCGAGGCCGGGCGCGAGAAGCTGGCCGACGACCCGCTCGACGATCTGATCCATTGCATCAAGGATCTTTCGCCCGCCCGCCGCGCCGCCTTCACCGAAACGCTCGCCCATCTGGGCGAGGCGCTGGCCCGTCTGCGGGCGGCGCCGACCTTTGGCAAATGCGGCGATTGCGGTCATTGCGATACCTCGCGTTCGGGCGAGGTCTTTTGCCGCTGCAGCCAGTCCCTGCTGAACAGCGCCGACATGCGCGCGCTCTGCATCGATTTCGCGCCGGGCAATCTGCGGCGCTGACGGGCACTTTTTCCACAATCCTGTGCTCTGCGCGCGCTTCGCCCTGTACGGGCGCGCCGGCCGTCGCGGCCTCGGCGCCAGCAGGCTGACGGAACACGGCCCGGCAAGACCTTGAAATCCTGTCGTCACGAAATGTCTGTCCTTGGAAGGTCAGGCCAGGAAGGCGGGATCGTCCCTTTCGACATCGGCCTGGATCCGTTCGGGACGACTATTCATTTTCCGACAATCGCGCCATGCTGGATGGGTTCACCCATCCTGCCCCGCCGCGTTGAAGGAGAGTCCCATGATCCCCGTCCTGACCCTGGAAGCGGTGGAGCCGCTGCTCGACTGGCTCGCCCTCTCCGATGCCCTGCTTGACGGTCACCGAAACGCCCCGCCGCAGATCGAGGATGTGCTGCTGTCGCGCCAGGACGACCGGCTGCTCTCGCGCAGTGCCTGGATCGACGGCATGGGGTTGGGGGTGAAATCGGTTTCGGTCTTCCCCGGCAATGCGGCGCAAGGCCGGCCCAGCGTGCAGGGCGCCATGCTGGTGTTCGACGACCGGACCGGTGCCATCGAGGCGGTGATCGACAACGCCTTGATCACCAAGTGGAAAACCGCAGCCGACTCGCTGCTGGGGGCCCGCCTGCTGGCCCGCCCCGATGCCGCGAGCCTGCTGATCGTCGGTGCAGGCACCGTGGCCGGCACGCTGATCGAGGCCTATCGCGCCTGGAAACCGGGCATCGCCATCACCCTCTGGGCCCGCCGGACCGAGGCGGCAGAGGCCCTCGCCGCCCGCTATCCCGGTGTCGGCGTGGCACGCGACCTGCAGGCGGCGGTCGCCGGGGCCGATATCGTCAGCACCTGCACCATGGCCAAGGCGCCGGTGGTCCAAGGTGCCTGGCTGCGCCCGGGTCAGCATCTGGACCTGATCGGCGCCTATACGCCCGAGATGCGCGAGGTCGACGACGCCGCGCTCGGCCGGGGCCGGATCTTCGTTGACAGCCGCGCCACGACCCTTCCCCATATCGGCGAGCTCATGATCCCGCTGGCCAATGGCACGATCACGGAGGCCGATATCCTGGGCGATCTGCGCGACTTCGCCGCCGGACGGGTGGCCCCGCGCGGGCCGGGGGACATCACGATTTTCAAGAACGGTGGCGGGGCGCATCTGGACCTGATGACGGCGCGCTATATCATGGAGAGATGGCACGCCTCACGCCCGCAGCGCTGAGGCCCATGAATACCCCGAGTCCGGGGCGTTGGAGCGCAAAATATGCGGCGTAACCGCCTTGAAATTCGCCGGAACAACGGTATTCAGGGACCATGACCGAAAATAATGGTAAACGCGCAGAGAAATCTGGAGCCGGCACCTGGCGCGACTGGGTCCATTCCGCGCTTCGTGAAGTGCAGGACACGCTGCGGCGGCCCCTTTATTGGGCGATTGTTGCCACCGCCGTGACCCTGACGGTGGTTGCCGGTCCCTTCGGCACGCTGGACGGCATGACCATGCCCGTTCGGGCGTTCTTCTGGGGCGTCGGGATCCCGGTCACCGGCCTGGTGATGACGGTTCTGATCGTCGGCTCGCGCCATTTCAACGCCGATCGCCGCTATCCCTGGACTCTGGTATCCATCGCGGCGGCGCTGATCGGCGTGCCGCCGACCTTTGCCCTGTTCTACGGGTTGGTAAGCGCCGTTTCGCCCTATGGTCCGCCGCGCTATCCGCTGCGCCTGCTGACGGAATTAACCACGATTCTGGTGCTGATCAGCATTGTCGGCAATGCCCGGATCTACCTGCGCCGTACTCCGGCCGCCACCGCCGCAGAGCCCGCGCCAGCCCCGGCCCCTATGCCCGTCGATGCCGGCCCCGCGCTGCCCCTGTTGCTGGAGAAGCTGCCCGACGAGCTGGGGCAGGAACTCGTCTGCCTGCGCGCGCAGGACCATTATGTCGAGGCCGTCACGCCCCTGGGCCGCGCCACGATCCTCATGCGCCTCTCGGATGCCGAGCGCGATCTGGCGGGGTTCGACGGGCTGCGGGTGCATCGGTCGTGGTGGGTCAACCTCGACCATGTGGTGAGCCTGGCCCGAACCGAGGCCGGGGGGATGGAGTTGACCACCTCGACCGGGATCACGATTCCCGTGGCGCGAGGGCAGCGCGCCACGGTCAAGGCGGCGCTCGACCAGCGCCGGGAAGCGGCGGAATAGCTATTCCAGCCGCGCCGGGAAGCCCTCGGCCCTGAGATCGGTGCCCAGAAGATCCTCCAGCAGCTTGACGATCTGCGTCGATTGCGCCGCTCCGCCAAAGGCCGCGCGGCCCTTGAGGAAGGTCTGTTCGGTCATCGAGGCCAGATCCAGCGGCACCCCGAATTCGCGCCCGAAGCGCATGGCAAAGCCCAGATCCTTGAGCGCAAGGTCCATGGTGAAGGCGATGTCGTAGCTGCCGTTGAGGATCAGCTGGCCCTCGGTTTCGTGCACGAAGGAACTGCCCGAGGAGGCGGCGATCGCCTCCCAGGCCGTCTTCAGGTCCAGGCCGCCGCGCTTGGCCAGCATCAGCGCCTCGCCATCGGCGACGAGGTGGATGAAGGCCAGCATGTTGGTGATGACCTTGATCAGCGCGGCCGAGCCCAGCGGCCCCATGTGAAAGATCCGCCCGCCCATCGCCTCGAGCGCGGGGCGGTGACGCTCGACCAGCGCCGCCTCGCCCCCGGCCAGCACGGTGATCTTGCCCTGCGCCGCCAGATGCACGCCGCCGGTGACCGGACATTCCAGGACGCCCACGCCCTGCGCCTCGGCCGTCGCGGCGAGGCGCAGCATCTCGGCCCGGCCCAGCGTCGACATCTCGATCCAGTCGGCGCCGGGCTTCATCACCGGCAGGATCTGGGCCAGCACCGCCTCGCTGACCGCAGGGGAAGGCAGGCAGGTGACGACCGCATCGGCCTCGGCCGCGGCTTCGGCGGCGACATCGGCCCAATCGGCCCCCAGCGCGTCGAACCGGGGTCTCAGCCCCGGGTCGCGGTCATGCACGACCAGCGGAAACCCCGCCTTGGCCAGCGACGCCGCCAGATGTCCGCCGAGATTTCCCAATCCGATATAGGCATAGCGCATCACGGCCCTCCCCTGCCCTGTCCGGTCCCCAGCCTGTCACGCGCGGTGCGCCGACAGCGCGTCCGAAACCGACCTCTCAGGTCGCAGGCCAGCCAGGCTCAGGGCGCGCGGTTGCGGTCCTCGCCGACCAGGGCACGGGCTTGCAGCGGCTGGGTGGGCGCCATGAGGCAATCGCCATAGACCCCGGCCCAATCGCTGGGGAAATCCGGGCTGACGAAGGTCACCAGCGCGCTGCCCCAATAGGGCGTCTTGCTGCCGTCCAGCGGATCGAGCATCTCGGTGGCACAAGGCGTCTCGCCCTCGCTCGAGAGCCAGATCGCCTGATAGCTGCCGCGCCCGCCCAGCATGTCGCGGCCGAGGCCCGGCACGATCAACCGGGTCACTGGCCCCCCTTCCCCCTCGCCCTGGTAGAGGCGCAGCACCGCATCGGGGCCGCGGGTTTCCTCCCAGGTGGCGTAGCCAAGGTTCGTCTCCCAGGCCTCGTCGGCCAGGACGGGGGTCGGGCTGAGCATCAGGGCCAGCGGCAGGGCAAAGCATCGCATCGGATCCTCCCGGTTCTTCGGGACGCGAGTGTGGCACGCAATCCCCGCCCCCGGGCCGCAAATGCGCGTGACAGCAGGCAGAAAGGCCGTGAAGACGCCCCCCGCGCTTGCCGCCCGTGCGCCGCTGGACTAAGCAGAGGCGACAGACAGGAAAGGCCCGACATGCGCATTCTCGTGACCAATGACGACGGTATCAACGCGCCGGGCTTGAAGGTGATCGAAGCCATCGCCGCCGAGATTGCCGGACCCGAGGGCGAGGTCTGGGTCGTGGCCCCGGCCTTCGAGCAATCGGGCGTCGGCCACAAGATCAGCTACACCCATCCGATGATGATCATGGAACTGGCGCCGCGCCGCTTCGCCACCGAAGGCAGCCCCGCGGATTGCGTGCTGGCCGGGCTTTACGAGGTGCTGGACGGGGCGCGGCCGGATCTGGTGCTCTCGGGTGTGAACCGGGGCAACAATTCGGCCGAGAACACGCTCTATTCTGGCACCATCGGCGGGGCGATGGAAGCCGCCCTGCAGGGGATGAAGGCGATTGCCCTCTCGCAATACATCGGCCCCCGCAGCGCCGACATGGAGGGCGGGCTGTTCGAACCCGCCGTCCTGCACGGCACGAAGGTGGTGCGCGACCTGCTGGAACGCGGCCTTTGGGACGAACAGGATTACCGCCTGTTCTACAACGTGAATTTCCCGGCCGTCCCCGCCGATGAGGTCAAGGGCGTCAAGGTCGCGGCGCAGGGTTTCCGCCGCCACACCTCGTTCGGGGTCGAGCCGCATATCTCCCCCTCGGGGCGCAAGTTCCTGTGGATCAAGGGCGGCCCGCAGGGCGTGCCGACGCTGCCCGGCACCGATGCGGCGGCCAACCTCGACGGCTGGATCTCGGTCACGCCGATGCGCTGCGACCTGACCGCGCACGAAAGCCTCGCCACGCTGCGCGAGCGGCTCGAATGACCGACGCCGAGCGCGCCCAGAACGTGATGCGCCTGATCCTGACCCTGCGTTCGCGCGGGGTCACCGATCCGGCCATCCTGCGCGCTTTCGAGACCATCGACCGCGGCCTTTTCGTCACCGGCATCTTCGCCGACCGGGCCTATGAGGACACGCCGCTGCCCATCGGCTGCGGCCAGACCATCAGCCAGCCCTCGGTCGTGGCGCTGATGACCGAGGCGCTGGAGGTCACGCCCCGCGACAAGGTGCTGGAGGTCGGCACCGGCTCGGGCTATCAGGCCGCGATCCTGAGCCGGCTGGCGCGGCGGGTCTATACCGTGGAACGCCACCGCCCGCTGATCGCCGAGGCCCGGGCGCTGTTCGCCCGGCTCGACCTGCACAACATCACCGCCATCGCCACGGATGGCAGTTTCGGCCTGCCCGATCAGGCGCCCTTCGACCGCATCATCGTGACGGCCGCGGCCGAGGACCCCCCCGGCCCCCTGCTGGCGCAGCTGCGCCCGGGCGGGATCATGGTCGTGCCCGTGGGCCAGACCGACACGGTGCAGAGCCTCATCAAGGTGCGCAAGACCGAGCAGGGCTACGATTACGAAGAGCTGCGGCCGGTGCGATTCGTGCCGCTGCTCGAAGGGATGGCGCGGGATTGACGGGCTGGACCTCGCGTCCGATGCGCGGAAATCCACAACACGTTGTGGTGATGGGGTGTATTACCCCTTGTTTTTCGGTATAGATGTCACAAGGCCCGCGCGGTGCCGGTTCACCGGCCAATGACGGGCTATGAACGGGCGGAAATGGCGTGGACGGAATGAGCAGACAGCATTTGGCGATACGGGAAACCAACCGCGGCTTGCGGCTGACGACACTGGCGGTCCTGGCGGGGCTGAGCGTCGCGGGCTGCAGCAACGTGAACGATCTGGACTGGGACCTGCGGCCGTCCGAGCGCTTCTCGACCACGGATGCGGCGCGCAACACCACCGGCTCGCGCCCGGCGCCCGATGCGCGCGGTGTCATCTCGTACCCCGGCTATCAGGTCGTGGTCGCCCAGCGGGGCGAGCGGGTCGCGGATATCGCCGCGCGCCTCGGCCTCGACGCCACGGCGCTGGCCAACCACAACGCCATCGCCCCCGACACGACGCTGCGCGGCGGCGAGTTGCTGGTGCTGCCCTCGCGGGTGGGCGACGGCTCGGTCAGCACGCCGATCACCGCCACGCCGCTCGGCCCGGCAACGCCCGGGGTGGCCGAGCCGCTGCGCCATACCGTCGAACGGGGTGAGACTGCCTTCACCATCGCCCGGCTTTACAACGTCTCGCCGCGCTCCATCGCCGAATGGAACGGGCTCCCGGCCGACATGAGCGTGCGCGAGGGCCAGATCCTGGTGATTCCGGTGCCGCAATCGATCACTGCCGCGGCCGCGGGCGACCCGCTGAACGCGACCGGGCTTGCGGCGCCCACGGTGCCGGTGCCCGCCGCGCTGCCCGCCGCCGAGACGACGACCGCCACCACCCAGCCCGGCCAGGGTTCGCCCACGCCGGTGCCGCCCTCCGCCTCGACACCGCTGCCGCAGAGCAACCCGGCCCCCGCCGGGCAGGGCGCGACCCAACCCGCGGCGCCGGTGGCGGACATGGCCAGCCAGCGCACCCAGGGCCCGCGTCTGGGCATGCCGGTGCAGGGGCGCATCATCCGCGCCTATGCCCAGGGCCGCAACGATGGCGTCGGCATCGGCGCCCCGGCGGGGACCGAGGTCCATGCCGCCGCCGCGGGGACGGTCGCGGCGATCACCCAGGACACCGACCAGGTGCCGATCATGGTGATCCGCCACGAGAACAACCTGCTGACGGTCTATGCCAATATCGACGGAATCCGCGTCGCCCGCGGCGACCGGGTGACGCGCGGACAGGCCATCGCCACGGTGCGCTCGGGCGATCCGTCCTTCCTGCATTTCGAGGTCCGCGAGGGCTTTGAGAGCGTGGATCCGATGCCCTACCTGCAGTAAGCGGAAGGGATTGTGGTTTCGCCCTGGGACCTGGGCCTGCGGGCCACCGAGGCGGGGGGCCAGCCCCCCGCCCCCCCCAGCCAAAGGGGGTTTTCCACCCCCTTTGGAAACCCCTTGGAAACCCCAGGGACAACTCCAGAACAAAGAGTCGGGTGGTGCCTGCGTGTATGAGGTGCGGATCTTCGCGGGGGCGCTGGTTGATTCGGCCGTCGGGATCTGGCCACCCTCGGGGGAAACGAAGGCGTGTATCGAGCGACCAAGGACGTATCGAGCCTCGCGTAACTCTGGGGCGGGTGGCGGGGCGACCGCCCGCGCCGCCAGGCAGGACTGGCGTCCTGCCAGGTGGCACCGACACTCGAGGGCGCCACATTGGACACAAACGCGCCAAGCCCCCTCGCGCACGAGGCGATGCCGTCGCACGGCCGTCGGCAAGCGTTACCTCCGGGCAGCGGCCTTGCGAAGTCGCGGTAACAGTCGTGCTGATGCCAGAAACACTGCTGCCGGATAAAAGCGGACCGTCTGTTCCAAGGTGTCGCAACCTTTGCCAGTATTCAGGCCTATTGACGAAGCGCTCGACAAGAATGCGCTGGCGATAGAGCGCGGCATCTTCCGGACGCAAAACCTCGCGGGTCGAGGTGAAGCTGCGCCCTGCGCCACAATCGCGTCGATGATGGCCCCTGCATTCTGGGCTCGATCCGTGACTTCCGCCACGGATACCGGACGGGTAGCCAGAAAATCGGCTGTCGCCGCCTCGCCAGAGACCTGTTCCACGTCTGGGTACTCGCCGACCCGAGGCCGCGGTATTCGATCATGGCGTCGAACCTGGGACTTGATCTAGCCGCGAGCGACCGACGACATGATCATCGCCCGTTTTCGTCCCCAAGCGGTGTGCCCGGTGGTGCGGGTGACCGACCTCTCGACAAGCCGCAGCCCGTCCGACAATCACTCAGAAACGGTCTCATTCACTGACTGCTAGATGTCGATCCTAAGTCACGCTGAAGCGCCCGCAGATCGACAGGCGGCGGGTCCAGTTCCCGGGCAGATCAACCTCAGGCAAACCGTGTTCGGCAACCGAAGCGATCCTGTTGGGCGCCGGCCGGTCGTCCATTCGGGCCATCCGGCGCGGCTCGTCGGGCAGCAGCAACCGGATCAGATCCTCTTCGACTTCGCGTCGTCGAAGCGCACCCTGCTGCCTTCCATCCAGGGAAGCGGCGCACCGATTTTCGGGCCAGAACCCGCGTCGCGAGCGCAGAACGCAGGCCTAGTCGCTTTCCGTCCGGCGTCGGTCGCCCTGCCCTCTTCCCCCTGCCGTCCCACCGGCTATGGTGCGCGGGACTAGGGACAGGACGGTACCATGGCAGGCGACGCGCTGGTGATCTTTACGCCCTCGGGCAAGCGGGGGCGTTTTGCGCCGGGCACGCCGGTGCTGACGGCGGCGCGGCAATTGGGGGTGGACCTCGATTCGGTCTGCGGCGGGCGGGGCATCTGTTCGAAATGTCAGGTCAGTCCCGGCGTCGGCGCCTTCCCCAAACATGGCGTGACCGTGGCGCCCGAGGCGCTGTCCGAATGGAACGCGGTCGAGCAGCGCTACAAGGACAAGCGTGGCATGATCGACGGGCGGCGGCTGGGCTGCCAGGCCAAGATCATGGGCGATGTGGTGATCGACGTGCCGCCCGAAAGCCAGCTGCACCGGCAGGTGGTCCGCAAGGCCGCGAGCGCGCGGGCTGTCGCCATGGACCCGGCGACGCGGCTGTTCTACGTCGAGGTGGCCGAGCCCGACATGCACGAGCCCTCGGGCGATCTGGAGCGGCTGGCGCAGGCTTTGGCCGAGCAATGGCAGATCGCCGGGGTCGAGGCCGGACCGGCCGTCCTGCGCAAGCTGCAGGGCGTGCTGCGCAAGGGCAATTGGGGGGTCACGGCGGCGGTCTTCCGCGACCATCACGGCGGGGCGCCGCGGCTGCTCGACGTGTTCCCCGGGCTCTATGAAGGGGCGCTGGCGGGGCTGGCCATCGACCTCGGCTCGACCACCATCGCCGCGCATCTGTGCGACCTGAGGACCGGCGAGGTTCTGGCCTCGGGCGGGATCATGAACCCGCAGATCCGCTTCGGCGAGGATCTGATGAGCCGCGTCTCCTATGCGATGATGAACCCGGGCGGCGATGTCGAGATGACCAGCGCGGTGCGCGAGGCGCTGGATGCGCTGGCGAAATCGGTGGCGGGCGAGGCGGGGATCGAGCCCTCGGCGATCATGGAGACGGTGGTCGTCTGCAACCCGGTCATGCATCACCTCTTCCTCGGCATCGACCCGGTGGAACTGGGACAGGCGCCCTTCGCGCTGGCGACCTCCTCGTCCCTGTCCTTGCCCGCCCGCGATCTGGGCCTGAAGGCGCTGAACGCCGAGGCCCGGCTCTATACCCTGCCCTGCATCGCCGGCCATGTCGGCGCCGATGCGGCGGCGGTCGCGCTGTCCGAGGCGCCGCAGGAAAAGGACGATTTGGTGCTGATCGTCGATGTGGGCACCAATGCCGAGATCCTGCTGGGCAACAGAACCCGGGTGCTGGCCTGTTCCTCGCCCACCGGCCCCGCTTTCGAGGGGGCGCAGATTTCCTCCGGCCAGCGGGCGGCGCCCGGGGCCATCGAGCGGATCGAGATCGACCCAGTGACGAAAGAGCCGCGCTTCCGGGTGATCGGCTCGGACCTCTGGTCGGACGATCCGGGCTTTGCAGAAGCCACCGCGCAGACCGGCGTGACCGGCATCTGCGGCTCGGGGATCATCGAGGCGGTGGCCGAAATGCGGATGGCGGGGATCGTCGATGCGGCGGGGCTGATCGGCTCGCCCGAACAGACCGGCACCGCACGGTGTGAGGCCGAGGGGCGGACCCATGCCTATCTGATCCACGACGGCAGCGCCCAGAACGGGCCGCGCATCACCGTGACGCAGGGCGACATCCGGGCGATTCAGCTGGCGAAATCGGCGCTTTACGCCGGCGCGCGCCTGCTCATGGATGAAATGGGCGTGGACCATGTGGACCATGTGACGCTGGCGGGGGCCTTTGGCGCTCATATCAGTGCCAAGCATGCGATGGTCCTCGGCATGATCCCCGATTGCCCGCTGGAGAATGTGACCAGCGCCGGCAACGCGGCGGGCACGGGGGCGCGGATCGCGCTGTGCAACATCGCGGCGCGGGCGGCGATCGAGGCGCAGGTCAAGCGCATCCACAAGGTGGAAACCGCCATCGAGCCGCGGTTTCAGGAGCATTTCGTCAATGCCTCGGCCCTGCCCCATGCGGTCGATCCCTTCCCGCATCTGGCCCAGATCGTGACCTTGCCGCAGGTCGTGCACAACACCGGCGGCGGGGGTGAGGGCGGGCGGCGCCGGCGGCGCTGAGGGTCACATCCCCTCGGGCGACCAGAGGCCGAAACGCCTCTGGTGATCCTCGATACAGCCGAGGTCCAGTGCCTTGCGGTCGCGCCCCTCGACTTCGGTCATAGCCAGCGCCGCGCTGCCTCCGGCCCGGCGGCGGGTCGGCGGCAGGATCGAGGCCTCGACCCAGATGGGCGTGCCGGCCAGTTCCAGCATGGCCGAGAGCCAGACGTCATCGACCGGCCACCATTCGCCCGGCCCGTCGCGCAGTTCCGGCGGGAAGAAACCCGCGCGCACCATGACGCCGCACCAGCCGCCCAGAAGGTCGGCATAGCCGCTGGCCTCGACCAGAGGCACGGGTTCTGCCCAGCGGCGGGGGCTGTCGAGGATCGGCTTGGTCAGCGCCCGCGGCAGGCGGCGCATGCGGGGCATCCGCTCAGGCTTCCGCTCAACGTGCCCCCAGCCCGGCAGATGACGGCCCAGTGCCGCCAGCGCCTCACTCGGCCGGGCGGCGCGCAGTTCCTTGAAACGACGATGGAAATCCGGGGCATAGAGGCTGTCGTCATCGCAAAAGAGGATGTCGGTTTCCCGGTCGCCGGCGGCCAGGCATTCCAGCAGCGCGGGCACCACCTTGGTCGCCGGTCCCCAATCCAGCGGGCAGCGCCGGATGGTCACGCCGGGCGGAACCTCGGGCAAGGTGCCGTCCCAATCGGGGAAGCGGCGATAGGTTTCGGGGATCCATAACTCGACCGGGGCGCGCAGATCTTGCCGGACGAGCGAGCGCAAGGTCTGCCCGAGAAAGGCGAAACGGGGCGGGATCGACGACAGGGAAATGCGCGTCGTCATCGGAACCGCCCCTTCAGATCCGGCGCCTCAGCGGCCCATCTTGCTGAGCTTGGCTTCCAGCGCGGCCAGTTGGCGGCGGATCGCGGTCAGATCCTCGGCATCGTCGCTGCCGCCCTCGGCCGCGGTCTCGCCCGGTTGCAGGCCGGGCATGTTCTTCCAGCCGGCCATCATGCTTTCCATGAAGGCGGCCTGCTGGCGCTGCATCTCGGCAAAGCCGGGCATCTTCGCCATCTGCGCCATCATCGGGTTCATGGCGCTCATCTGCTCGGCCAGTTTCGGCCCTTCCTTCAGCATTTCGAAGGACATGGCCAGGAATTGCGGCACCACGCTCTGCGCCTGCGCGGTATAGCTGCGCACCAGATCGGTCAGCACATCCAGCGGCAGGACATTCTCGCCCCGGCTTTCGTGTTCGGCGACGATCTGCAACAGATATTGCCGCGTCAGATCATCGCCCGTCTTCAGGTCGACGATCTGCACCTCGCGGCCCGCGCGGATGAAACCGGCGATATCCTCGAGCGTGACGTAATCGCTGCTTTCCGTGTTGTAGAGCCGTCGAGAGGCGTAGCGCTTGATCAGAAGCGGCTTGTCGGACTCGGCCACGTCGGTTGCTCCCCGTATCATTTTTGCATTGCAGCGAGACTAGACCGCGATTTCGCTGCGGGAAACAGGATTCTTTGCGCGGATTAGACCAAGCGCTCAAAAACCGGGCAGCCTGCGGGCGTCAGATCCCGGCGAAACGCAAAGGGGCGGGCTTTCGCCCGCCCCCGACGCCCGGGTGGGAGGAACCCCGGCGTCCGCCTTCAGCGAGGCAGGGCCCGGTGGCCCCGCCGCGCGATCACTTCGCTGCAGCGCCGGCTTTCTTGGCGGCAGCGGTCACTTCGTCGGTCGCTTTCTTGGCGGCAGCGGTCATGTCGGCGGTCGCCTTCTGCACCGCAGCGGTGGCCTCGGCCGACATGTCCTTGCCGGCGGCGAGCATCAGCTCGACGGTGTCCATCTGCACGCGCTTGGCGATCTCGGCGAAAGCGGCCATGTGCTCGGCAGCCATCTCGGCCGAGGCCGAGGCGAAATCGGTATAGGCCTTGGCGTATTCAGCGGGCTCTTCCTTGACGGTCGAGACTTCGCCGATCTTGGCCAGGGTCGATTTGGTCCATTTGGACGAAACTTCGGCCGATTTCTCGGCGGCTTCCAGCACGACCTTGCTCATTTTCTCGCCCAGGGCAGCCTGGGTCTTGAACACGTCCTGCATCGCCTTGGTGTCGACCGGGAAGGCGCCCATCATGTCCTGCATGACTTTGGTGAAATCGTTCTTCGCCATTTTCTCTCTCCTTGCTTGGATCCCGCCATCCAGGACCCTGCGTCATGAGGAGAATATGGATGCTGCAGTGCAGAAAATCAAGGTGGTTTTTCTGCACTGCAGCATTTTCTCTAACCCGTTGATCAACCGTTCGGATTGGCCAGAACATAGGTCCCGGGTGCAGGCGCCAGCGCCGAATCACCCACGGCCCGGGCAGAAATCAGCTTGCCCGAACGCGCCTTCAGCCATTCCTCCCAGCGCGGCCACCACGAGCCGGGATGATATTCGGCCTCGGCCTTCCAGCCCTCGGCATCGCCGTCGAGCGGATGGTCCGAGGTGTAATGGCCGTATTTCTTCTTGCTGGGCGGATTGACGATCCCGGCGATATGACCGCTTTCCGACAGGATGAAGGTCTTGTTGGTCGATCCCATCTTCGAGACACCGCGGAAGCTCGATCGCCAGGCGGCGATATGATCCGTCTCGCAGGCGATGGCGCAGACCGGCACCTTCACGCCCGAGATATGCAGCTTTTCGCCCAGCATCTCGAACCCGTCGGAGCAGAGCCTGTCCTGCTGGCAGAGCCCCCGCAGATATTCCACCACCATCCGACCCGGCAGGTTGGTGCCATCGCCGTTCCAGTAGAGCAGATCGAAGGCGGGCGGTGCCTCGCCCAGCATGTAGCTGCGGATCGCCGGGCCATAGATCAGGTCGTTCGAGCGCAGATAGCTGAAGGTCTTGGTCATGTAATAGGAATGCAGATAGCCCTTGGCCTCGGCCTCGGCTTCGATCCCGTCCACGAAATCGTCCTCTAGGAAGACGCCCACCTCGCCCTGGTCCGAGAAATCGGTCAGCGTGGTGAAGAAGGTGGCGGATTTGACCGACTTGTCCTTGCGCTTGTCCAGCAGCGCCAGCGTCAGGCTCAGCGTCGTCCCGGCGATGCAATAGCCGATGACATTGACCTGTTTGACCGCGCAGAGGTCCTTCACCTTGGCGATGGCCTCCAGATACCCTTCCTCGACATAGGTATCCATGCCAACGTCGGCATAGCGGGCGTCAGGGTTCACCCATGAGACGACGAAGAGCGTATAGCCCTGATCGACGATCCATTTGATCAGACTGTTCTGCGGCTTCAGGTCCAGGATGTAGAACTTGTTGATCCAGGGCGGGAAGATCAGTAGCGGCGTCTCGTGCACCTGCTCGGTGGTCGGCTTGTACTGGATCAGTTCGAACATGCGGTTGCGGAACACGACCGACCCCTCGGAGGTGCCGATATTGCCGCCGACCTTGAAGGCCTCGCGGTCCGACAGGGTGACCAGAAGCTCGCCGTTGTTGGCCTCGATGTCGCGGACCAGGTTTTCCAGCCCCTTCACTAGGCTCTCGCCCTCGGTCTCGACCGCCTTCATCAGCGCGTCGGGGTTGGTGCCCAGAAAATTGGTCGGCGCCATCATGTCGATGATCTGCCGGCCGAAGAATTCCAGCCGGCTGCGCTCGCGCGGATCGAGCGTATCGAGGTTCTCGATCGCTTTCTCGATGGCCTCGGAGGACAGCAGATATTGCTGCTTGATATAGTTGAAATAAGGATGGGTCCGCCACAACGGGTTGGAAAACCGCTTGTCGTCCGGGGTGTTGTCCTCGGGCGCGACCAGGGGATGTTCGCGCAGGGCTTCCTGGGCCTCGACGAAATGCTTCAGCGTCTTGCCCCAGTAGCCGACCTGCTGTTCCAGCACCTTCGAGGGGTTCTGCACCATCTCCTGCCAATAGGCCGAGGCAGCGCGCAGATAGAGCGAGGGATCGGGGGCCTGCAGTTCGTTGCGCTGCGGCTGCTTTTTCGCGAACGCAGCAATCAGACGTTGCGTCAGCGTCTCGATCCTCGCCAGATTGGCGTTCAGGACCTCGAGATTGGCGGATTCTTCGTACTCGGAAGTTGCCATTTAAACTTGTCCCCCCTAAACTCCTGCGGTGCAGCATAGACCCGCGCCCCCCCCGTGGAAAGGCCGGATCCTTGTACCACAGCCGTGTCCTCTCGGAGACCCCCATGAAGCAGATGGCCACCTACGACTTGATGGAAGCCGTGCGCAACACCAACGAATGGTTGGGCGCATCGGCCCGGGCGATGGCCTCGTACCCGATCTGGGGCATGGTCCCGCATCCCATGTTCAAGGTGATGTCGGCCTGGGGCCGGGTGACCGAACGCAGCTTCGCGCGCATGGTGATCAAGCCCGCCTGGGGCATCCGCACCGTGGTGGGCGAGGATGGGCGCGACCATCTGGTCGATCCGCAGATCGAACTGGCCCGTCCCTTCGGCGATCTGGTGCGCTTCCGAGTCGCCTCGCGCCCGGAAAAGGCCCGCCGCATCCTGCTCTGCGCGCCGATGTCGGGCCATTACGCCACGCTCCTGCGCTCGACCGTGGCCTCGCTTCTGCCCGACGCCGAGGTCTGGATCACCGATTGGCACAATGCCCGTGACATCCCCGTCTCCGAAGGCAAGTTCGATATCGAGGATTACACCCAGTACCTCGTCGATTTCATGAAACACCTCGGCCCCGACACCCATGTCGTCGCCGTCTGCCAGCCCGCGCCCCTGGCGCTGGCCGCCACCGCCCTGCTGGCCGAGGAGGCGCCCGGCGCGCAGCCGCTGACCCTGACCCTGATCGGCGGGCCGATCGACCCCGACGCCGCCGCGACCGAGGTCACGGACTTTGGCCGCCGGGTGACGATGGGACAGCTCGAACATCTGGCGATCCAGCGCGTCGGCTTCAAATACGCGGGCGTCGGGCGGCAGGTCTATCCGGGCCTTCTGCAACTCGCGGGGTTCATCTCGATGAACCTCGACCGTCACGCGCAGGCCTTCAGCGACAAGATCGTCGCCGCCGCCCAGGGCGAGGACAGCGAGCGCGACCAGCACAACCGCTTCTACGACGAATACCTGGCGGTCATGGACATGACGGCGGAATTCTACCTCTCGACCGTCGAGCGCATCTTCAAGGAGCGCGAGATCGCCCGCAATGTCTTCGAGGTGAACGGCAAGCGGGTCGATATCAGCAAGGTCACCGATGTGGCGACGATGATCGTCGAGGGCGCGAATGACGACATTTCCGCCCCGGGCCAATGCCTTGCCGCGCTGGATCTGCTGACCGGCCTGCCTGAGTCGATGAAGGCCCAGCACCTGGAGCCCGGCGCGGGCCATTACGGCATCTTCGCGGGGTCCAGCTGGCGCAACAACATCCGCCCGTTGGTGTTCAGTTTCATGGACGACAACAGCAAGCGCGGGAACCGCAAGGCCAAGAAGCCGGCGGTCACGCTGGCCGCCTCGAATAGCTGAGCGCTGGGGTCCTGCCCCATCGACAGCCCCGCCCCTGACCCGGGCGGGGCTTTGTCATTCAGGCGAAACCCGCCCCGGGCTTGCCTGGTGCCATGCGGATCAGCCGCGAATCCGCCACCGCGGCGGTGCGGTGCTGCGCCGCGCGCTGATAGTCGGCGTCCCGGATCATTTCGATGAAGGCCTGCCCGCTGGGATAGGCGGCGAGAAAGGCAATGTCCCAGCGCTCGGCCTCGGGACCGATGAGCATGAGCTCGGGCCGCCCGCTCCACAGGATCGACCCGCCGAGGCGCCGGAAGATCGGCCCGCTGTCGCGCCCATAGGCGGCATAGGCCTCGGCCCCGGTCGCCGTGCGGCCGTCCTGATAACGCGCCTGCTCGCGCAGGCGGACCAGGTTGAGCATGTGGACCGGCCGATCGCGCGGCAGATCCTTGAAGCGGGCGAAGCGCGCGCGGTCCGGGTTGACCGAGGCCTCCTCGGGCGCGCTCACGGCTTCAACCCGTTGCGCAGGACCAGCAGGTCGATGGCCTTCGAGACAAAGATCGCCCCGGCCTCCAACGCCGCATCGTAAAGGACCGGATCCATGGTCAGGATCCCCGGCGGCTTGCCCGCGGCGCGGATGCGGCGGATACCGTCGAGGATCGCCTTCGTGACATCGGGATGGGCGGGATTGCCCGGATGCCCCAGGCTCGCCGCCAGATCGGCGGGGCCGATGAAGATCCCGTCCACGCCCTCGACCGCGGCGATGGCCTCGATCTGGTCGAGGGCCTGCGCGGTCTCGACCTGAACCAGCAGGCAGGTCTCCTCATGCGCGCGCTGGTGATAGCCCGCGATGCGGCCGAAGCCCGCGGCCCTGGTCGCCCCAGCGACGCCCCGAATGCCCCGGGGCGGGTAGCGGGTGGCGGCGACGGCCAGCGCCGCCTCTTCCGCGTTCTGGATCATCGGCACCAGGATGGTCTGGGCGCCATGGTCCAGGATCTTCTTGATCAGCGCCACATCCAGCACCCGGGGCCGCACGATGGCCGAGACCGGGAAAGGCGCGACCGCTTGCAACAGCGGCAGGACCGAAGGCACCTCCAGCGGCGCGTGTTCGGTGTCGAAGAGCATCCAGTCAAAGCCCGCCCCGGCCGCCATCTCGGCCACCAGGGGATCGGTGATCTGGCACCACAGGCCCCGCTGCACCTGCATGGCGGCGAGTTGCGCCTTGAAACGGTTTCTGGGTAGGTCGGTCATCGCGCTCCTCCGGCTGCCGAGGCCCCAACGAACACCCTCGCGCCGCCGCTGTCCATGGGGTTGCGCCAGACCGGCGGCGGGCGTCGCACCCGCTGCCCGGCCATCAGGCCGGAAATTGAACAGCGGACAGCCCGAAAGCGCCCCGCAATCCCCATCCGAAATTGCATTTCTGATCGTCAGACATCTGCGGGACCCTTGATCCGCGCTCCCTTGCCAAATGCCCACGGCATGCCCACGATGGATTGCAACACGGGAGTCTCCATGAGTTCGGCGGAACGCAAGCATGACGACGCGGCGCGGGCCGCATGGCTCGCCTATATCGGCGGCTGCAAGCAGGACGAGATCGCGCAGATCATGGGCATCTCGCGCCAGTCGGCGCAGCGGTTGGTGTCGCAGGCCCTGGCGGCGGGGCTGGTCAAGGTCCGCATCGACCACCCGATTGCGCGCTGCATGGAACTGGCCCGTGACCTCAGGACCCGCTACGGGCTCTCGCTTTGCGAGGTAGTGCCGTCCCTCGACACGCCCGCCTCCTCCGGCCTCGCCGTGTCGCAGGCAACGGGCGACCTGATCGAGCGTTTCCTGACCCAGCCCGAGCCGCTGGTCATCGGCCTCGGCACCGGACGGACGCTGCGCGCGGCGGTCGAACACCTGCCGCATCTCGATTGCGCGCAGCACCGGATCGTGTCGCTGACCGGCACCATCTCGCCCGATGGCTCCACGGCCTATTACAACGTCCTCTTCACCATCGCCGACAAGGTGAGCGCCACGACCTACCCTCTACCCTTGCCGGTCATCACCGCCTCGGCCGAGGAACGCGCGGCGCTGCTGGGCCAGAAGACACTGGAAACCGCGCGCGGCCTCTCGGCCCGGACCGATGTGCGCTTCGTCGGCGTCGGCACCATGGCGCCCGACGCGCCCCTGGTGATCGACGGGTTCCTGACGCCCGAGGACCAGCAGCGCCTGACCGCCAAGGGCGCAGTGGGCGAGATCATCGGCTATGTCTACGACCGCGACGGCCGCCTGCTGGACGACGAGGTGAACCAGCGCGTCAGTTCCGCACTGCTGAGCCCCGCCCCCGACGGGCCGACCATCGCTGCCGCCAACGGCCCCGCCAAGGTGCCCGCGATTCGAGCCGCGCTGACCGGCGGGCTGGTCACCGGCCTGGTGACGGACGAGGATACGGCGTTGGCGCTAACAGCCTGACCTCGCCACTCCGCGCTGAATTTTCCGAACGATCCCAAGGACCTGCCCCCGCTCCTCGGTCTCGGGGCCAGAAACCAGTTGACCTTTCACGCGATCGTGTGAGAATTTGCCCAAGAGCTTAGCATTTGCTCATCTTGGGAGGATACCATGACCGATACCCTGCGCGCCCTGATGGGTGCGACGGCGCTGACGGCTGTCGCGCTCGCAGCCCAGGCCGAGACGATCACCATCGCCACCGTGAACAACGGCGACATGATCCGCATGCAAGGGCTGACCAGCCATTTCACCGACATGCACCCCGACATCACCGTCGAATGGGTGACGCTGGAAGAGAACGTCCTGCGCCAGAACGTGACGACCGATATCGCCACTGGCGGCGGGCAGTATGACGTGATCACCATCGGCACCTACGAGGTTCCGATCTGGGGCGCGAATGGCTGGCTGGTGCCGCTGGACGATCTGGGTGCGGATTACAACATCGACGACCTGCTGCCTGCCGTGCGCGGCGGGCTGACGGTGGACGGCCATCTCTATGCCTCGCCCTTCTACGGCGAAAGCTCGATGGTCATGTACCGCACCGACCTGATGGAAGCGGCCGGGCTGGAAATGCCGGAAGCGCCCACCTGGGAGTTCATCCGCGAGGCCGCCGCCGCCATGACCGACCGCGACAACGAGGTCTATGGCATCTGCCTGCGCGGCAAGGCCGGCTGGGGCGAGAACATGGCCTTCCTCAGCGCCATGGCCAATTCCTTTGGCGCGCGCTGGTTCGACATGGACTGGCGGCCGCAGTTCGACACCGAAGCCTGGTCGAACACGCTGACCTTCTATCTGGACCTGATGACCAATTATGGCCCGCCCGGCGCCTCGAACAACGGGTTCAACGAGAACCTTGCCCTGTTCCAGACCGGCAAATGCGGCATGTGGATCGACGCGACGGTCGCGGCCTCGTTCGTGACCAACCCCACGGACAGCCAGGTGGCCGAGAACGTGGGCTTCGCGCTGGCGCCTGACAACGGGCTCGGCCGTCGCGGCAACTGGCTCTGGGCCTGGTCGCTGGGCATCCCGGCCTCGTCCGACGCGCAGGAAGCGGCGAAGACCTTCATCGCCTGGGCTACCTCCTCGGCCTATACGGAACTGGTCGCCGCGGAAGAGGGTTGGGCCAACGTGCCGCCCGGCACCCGCACCTCGCTCTATCAGAACGAGGAATATCTGGCCGCCGCGCCCTTCGCGGAAATGACCCTGCGGTCGATGGAATCCGCCGATCCCACCAGCCCCTCGGTCGATCCGGTCCCCTATACGGGCGTGCAATTCGTCGCCATCCCGGAATTCGCGGGTCTGGCCACGGAAGTGGGCCAGCTCTTCTCGGCCGCGCTCGCCGGGCAGATGTCGGCCGAAGACGCCCTGTCGCAGGCCCAGGAGCTTGCGACCGAAGAAATGGAAGCCGCGGGCTACTGAGCCCGGGGCGACCATCCGACCCGGACCGGTTCCCAACCGCCGGTCCGGGGCTCCTCCTCCGTTGACCGGGCGCGCAGCCCAAGGGCTGCGCGCCGCCCTCCTCCGCCCCAGCCCGAGGGTTCCGATGGCCACCCAGCATTCCCGATCCGCGGCCCGCGCCATGATGGCCCCGGCGGTCTTCCTGCTTCTCGTCTGGATGCTGGTGCCGCTGATCCTGACCTTGTGGTTCTCGACCCTCGATTACCGGCCCCTGCGCGGCACCTTCGACTGTTGCGAGGGGCTGGGGAACTACGTGCGCTTCGTCAGTTCCTCGGCCTTCTGGGACAGCATCCTGACCACGCTGCAACTCTTGGGCGGGGTGCTGCTGATCACCGTGGTCGGCGGGATCGGGCTGGCAATCCTGCTGGATCAGCCGATCTGGGGTCAGGGGATCGTGCGCATCCTGGTTATCGCACCCTTCTTCGTCATGCCCACCGTCTCGGCGCTGGTGTGGAAGAATATGTTCATGAACCCGGTCAACGGTCTCTTCGCGCATGCGTTCAAGGCCGTGGGGCTGGAACCCGTGGACTGGCTCAGCCAGTTCCCGCTGTTTTCGATCATCCTGATCGTGTCCTGGCAATGGCTGCCCTTCGCCACGCTGATCCTGCTGACCGCGATCCAGTCGCTGGACAGCGAGCAGTTCGAGGCGGCCGAGATGGACGGCGCCGGGCCCTTCGCGCGCTTTGGCTATATCACCCTGCCGCATCTGGCCCGTTCGATCACCGTGGTCGTGCTGATCCAGACCATTTTCCTGCTGTCGATCTTCGCCGAGATCTTCGTGACCACCGGCGGCGCCTTCGGCACCCGCACGCTCACCTACCTGGTCTATCAGCGCGTGATCGAAAGCCAGAACGTGGGGCTTGGCTCTGCCGGTGGCATCATCGCCGTGATCCTCGCCAATATCGTCGCCGCGATCCTGATGCGCGTCGTCGGCAAGAACCTCGACGCGTAAGGAGCGGATCATGGCCCGTGCCGTCACCACGCAACGCAAGATCGTCTTCACCGCCCTCGCCTGGGGCATCGGGCTGATGATCTTCTTCCCGATCCTGTGGACCATCCTGACCAGCTTCAAGACCGAAGCCACGGCCATCGCCGACCCGCCGGTGTTCTTCAACTTCGACTGGACGCTGGAAAATTACCAGGTCGTGCAGGAGCGGTCGGATTACATGCGCTACCTGTGGAATTCGGTGGCGCTGGCGCTGGGGTCCACCTTCCTGGGCATTCTGATCGCCGTCCCCGCCGCCTGGTCCATGGCCTTCGTGCCCACCCGGCGCACCAAGAATGTGCTGCTGTGGATGCTCTCGACCAAGATGCTGCCTGCGGTGGGCGTGCTCTATCCGATCCGGCTGATCCTGATCCAGCTGGGGCTTCTGGACAGCAAGATCGCGCTCATCTTCATCCTGATGCTCATCAACCTGCCGATCATCATCTGGATGCTCTACACCTATTTCCGCGAGATCCCGGGCGAGATCCTGGAAGCCGCGCGGATGGACGGGGCGACGCTGAAGGACGAGATCCTCTATGTGCTCACGCCGATGGCCATTCCCGGCATCGCCTCGACCGTCCTGCTGAACATCATCCTGGCGTGGAACGAGGCGTTCTGGACGCTGACCCTGACCACGGTCAACGCGGCACCACTGACGGCCTTCATCGCCAGCTATTCCAGCCCCGAAGGTCTGTTCTACGCCAAGCTCAGCGCCGCCTCGACCATGGCCATCGCGCCGATCCTCATCATGGGCTGGTTCAGCCAGAAGCAACTCGTGCGCGGCCTCACCTTCGGCGCCGTCAAGTAAGGGACAAGAAGAATGGGACGCATCACGCTTGATAAAGTGCGCAAGGCCTTCGGCGATGTCGAGGTCATCCCGCCCCTGGACCTGCGCATCGAGGATGGGGAATTCGTGGTCTTCGTCGGCCCCTCGGGCTGCGGGAAATCGACGCTCCTGCGGCTGATCGCGGGGCTGGAGGATGTGACCTCGGGCGAGATCCGCATCGACGGGACGGATGCGACGCATCTGTCACCCGCCAAGCGGGGGCTGGCCATGGTGTTCCAATCCTATGCGCTCTACCCGCATATGACCGTGCGCAAGAACATCGCCTTCCCGCTGAAGATGGCCGGCATGGATCAGGCCGAGATCGACCGCCGGGTCGATGGGGCGGCGAAGGTCTTGAACCTGTCGTCCTATATCGACCGCCGCCCCGGGCAGCTGTCCGGCGGCCAGCGCCAGCGGGTCGCCATCGGCCGGGCCATCGTGCGCGAGCCCTCGGCGTTCCTGTTTGACGAGCCACTCTCGAACCTCGACGCGGCGCTCAGGGTCGGCATGCGGCTGGAGATCAGCGAGCTGCACAAGCGCCTCGCCACGACGATGATCTACGTTACCCACGATCAGGTCGAGGCCATGACCATGGCCGACAAGATCGTCGTGCTGCGGGCCGGGCATATCGAGCAGGTGGGCAGCCCGCTGGAACTCTACCGCACACCGCGCAACACCTTTGTCGCGGGTTTCATCGGCTCGCCGAAGATGAACCTGATCGAGGGCGCCGAGGCCGAGAAACACGGCGCCCATACCATCGGCGTCCGGCCCGAACATTTCCAGATCTCGACCGAGGGCGGCACCTGGACCGGAACGATCGGCGTGTCGGAACACCTCGGCTCGGACACGTTCTTTCATGTGACCGTGCCGGGCTTTGCAGAGCCCCTGACCATCCGCGCAGGCGGCGAGGTCGATCTGCATTACGGCGACACGATCCACCTGACGCCCGACGCCAGCCAGATCCACCGCTTCGACGCCAAGGGGCTGCGCCTGCCATGAAACGGCTCGACGGCAAACGCGCGCTGATCACCGGCGCCGCCCGGGGGATCGGGCTGGCCTTCGCGCGGGCCTATCGGGCGGAAGGCGCCGAGGTGACGATTGCCGACATCGACCTGCCAAGGGCCAAGGCCGCCGCGCGCGAGATCGGCGCGCGGGCGGTCCAGATGGATATCACCCGGCAGGACAGCATCGACGCCGCCGTGGCCGAAGCCGTGGCCGGCATGGGCGGCATCGACATTCTGGTGAACAACGCCGCCCTCTTCACCGCCGCGCCTTTGGTCGAGATCACGCGGGCGGATTTCGACCGGGTGTTTGCGGTCAACGTGGCCGGGGTGCTGTTCACCATGCAGGCCGCCGCCCGGCAGATGATCGCCCAAGGCACGGGCGGCAAGATCATCAACATGGCCTCGCAGGCGGGGCGGCGGGGCGAGGCGCTGGTCGCGGTCTATTGCGCGTCAAAAGCCGCGGTCATCAGCCTGACGCAATCGGCCGGGCTGAACCTGATCGCCCACGGCATCAACGTCAACGCCATCGCCCCCGGCGTGGTCGAGGGCGAGCATTGGGACGGGGTCGATGCCTTCTTCGCCAAATACGAAGGCAAGGCGCCCGGCCAGAAGAAGGCCGAGGTGGGCGCCGCTGTCCCCTTCGGCCGCATGGGCCGCGCCGAGGATCTGACCGGCATGGCCATTTTCCTCGCCTCGGCCGAGGCCGATTACATCGTCGCCCAGACCTATAACGTCGACGGCGGGAACTGGATGAGCTGACATGGCCACGCCCCTCTCCCTTGCAACCCTCGCCTCCCTGCCCGCGAGTGTGGCGAAACCCGGCTACGCGCGGGACAGCCTCTCGGCCGGGATCCTGCATTTCGGCGTCGGCAATTTCCACCGCGCGCATCAGGCGATGTATCTGGACCGGCTGTTCAGCCGGGGCCAATCGCTGGACTGGGCGCTGGTCGGTGCCGGCGTCTTCGAGGGCGAGGCGAAAGGCCGTGACCTGCTGCAGGCGCAGGACTGGCTGACCACGCTGGTCGAGCAGGAGGCCGATCATTCCGAGGCCCGCGTGCTGGGTTCGATGATCGACTACCTCCCCCCCGCCGATGCCCCCGCGATCATCGCCCGGATGAGCCAGCCCGATATCCGCATCGTCTCGCTCACCATCACCGAAGGGGGCTATTTCCTCGACGCCAAGGATCGTTTCGACCCGACGCATCCGGCGATCCGCGCCGATGCCGCAACCCCCGAGGCGCCGAAAACCGCCTTCGGCATGATGCTGCGGGCGCTGAAGGCCCGGCGCGACGCGGGGCTCGCGCCCTTCACCATCATGTGCTGCGACAACATCCCCCATAACGGCGCCGTGACCCGCAACGCGCTCTGCGGCCTCGCCCGGCTGACCGACCCCGACTTCGCCGAGTGGATCGCGGGGAACGTGGCCTTCCCCAATGCCATGGTGGACCGCATCACCCCGGCCACGACCGACCGCGAACGCGCCATTCTGGCGCAGGATTTCGGTGTGGCGGATGGCTGGCCGGTGTTCTGCGAGGGCTATACGCAATGGGTGCTGGAGGACCATTTCCCCCTCGGCCGCCCGGCCCTTGACGCGGTGGGCGCGCAATTCGTGGCCGATGTCGCGCCCTTCGAGCTGATGAAACTGCGGATCCTGAACGGCGGCCACGCGGTCATCGCCTATCCGGCGGGGCTGATGGACATCCATTTCGTGCATGAGGCGATGGCGCATCCGCTGGTGCGCGGTTTCCTGCGGAAGATCGAGGAGACCGAGATCCTGCCGCAGGTCCCCCCGGTCCCCGATACCGACCTGCCCGGCTATCTGGACCTGATCGAGCGGCGCTTTTCCAACCCCAAGATCGGCGACACGATCCGGCGGCTCTGCCTCGACGGCTCGAACCGGCAGCCGAAATTTATCATCCCGACGCTGCGCGATGCGCTGGCCGGGGGCGGCGGCTACAACGGTCTGGCGCTGGAAAGCGCGCTCTGGGCGCGGTATTGTGCCGGGGTGACGGACAGCGGCCAGATCATCGCCCCCAATGACCCGAACTGGGACCGGCTGGTCCCGGTGGCCGACCAGGCGCGCCGCCGCCCGCAGGCCTGGCTGGAGCAGGAGGCGATCTATGGCGACCTGGCCGAGCATCCCGGCTTCGCGGCCCGCTTTGCCCATTGGCTGAACGCGCTCTGGCGCGACGGTACGGCCGCCACGCTCACCCGCTATCTGGAGACCCCCTGAGGCATGCAGACACGGCCCCACCCCGCCCTCGTGATCTTCGATTGCGACGGTGTGCTGGTCGACAGCGAGACGATCTCGCTGGAGGTCATGCTGGGGCTGCTGACCGAGGCCGGCTGCCCCCTGACACCCGCCGAGGGATACGCGCATTTCCTCGGCAAGTCGCTGGGCAGTGTGCGGGACTGGCTGGCGCGGGAACGGGGCGTGACGCTGACCGACAGCCTTCTGGCCGAGATGCGCCGCCGCCTGCTGGCAAGGTTCGAGGCCGAGTTGCAGCCGGTCCCGGGCGTGGCCGAGGCGGTCGGGGCGCTGGACCTGCCGGTCTGCGTCGCCTCCTCCAGCCAGCCCGACCGGATCCGGCTGTCCCTGGGCGTGACCGGGCTGCTGCCGCTGTTCGAGCCGCATCTCTTCAGCGCGACGATGGTGACGCATGGCAAGCCCGCGCCCGACCTCTTCCTGCTGGCGGCGCGGGCCATGGGCGCCGATCCCGCCGCCTGCCTGGTGGTCGAGGACAGCCCGGCCGGGCTGCAAGCCGCGCAGGCAGCGGGGATGCGGGCCATCGCCTTTACCGGCGGGTCGCATGCCGGCCCGGCCTCGCTGCGCGCGGCGGTTGAAAATCTCGCGCCGATGGCCATCATCGCGGACATGGCGGAATTGCCCGGGTTGATCCGGGGTGCTGCCTGAAAGTGGAGGTCATGCCGGCGTATCTGGTGGCGGTCGATGTCGGGACGCGGAGTGCGCGCGCGGGGGTTTTCGACGCCTCGGGCGCGATGCTGGCGCGTGCCGTGGTGCCGCTGGCGCTGGTGGACGGGCCGGGCGCGCGGGCCGAATATGCCTCGGACCAGATCTGGGCGGCAGTCTGCAGCGCCGTCCAGGCGGCTGTCGCGGGTTCGGGCGTGGCGCCGGGGGCCATCGCCGGGCTGGGGTTCGACGCAACCTGCTCGCTGGTCCTGCGCGACCGCGAGGGCGCGCCGCTCGACTTGGGCGGCGGTCGCGACACCATCGCCTGGTACGACCACCGGGCCGAGGCCGAGGCCCGCGCCTGCACCGAGACCGGCCACCGGCTGATCGACCATCTGGGCGGCACCATGTCGCCCGAGATGCAGACGCCGAAGCTGATGTGGCTGAAGGCGCGGCGCCCGGCGCTCTGGTCGCGGCTGGGCTATGCCCGCGATCTGGCGGACGACCTGACAGCGCGGGCCACGGGCCAAGCCGCGGCTTCGGCCTGCGCGCTGGCGGCGAAATGGCCCTATCTGCCCGATCACGGCGGCTGGCAGCGGGATTTCCTTGCAGGGCTGGGCATGGACGACCTGCCCGACCGCGCGGCCCTGCCCGAGACGGCGGCACCCGTCGACCGTCCCATCGGCACGCTCACGCCCGGCGCGGCGGCCGAGCTGGGGCTTGCCCCCGGTCTGCCCGTCGCCGCCGGGCTGATCGACGCCTATGCGGGCGCGCTGGGCACGGTCGGCCTGCATCCCGCCGCCACGTCCGGGGAATGCCTGACGCTGATCGCCGGAACCTCGAACTGCATCATGGCGATCACGCCGCGGCCCCTGTTCGCCCCGGGCCTCTGGGGGCCCTCGCGCGACACGGTGCTGCCGGGCTTCTGGACCTCGGAGGGCGGGCAATCGGCGGCCGGGGCGGCGCTGGAATACGTTCTCGACCTCTGGCCCGCGACCGGGCTCGCCGCGCGGCCCGATCATGCGACGGTGCTCGCCATCATTGCCGAGGCTCTGGCCACCCAGGGCCCGGGCTTCGGCGCCGGGCTCGACGTGCTGCCCGATTTCAACGGCAACCGCTCGCCCCTTTCGGATGCCGCGGCGCGCGGGGTGGTCAGCGGCCTGTCGCTCGACCGAAGCACCGAGGGGTTGGCCGCGCTCTATTGGCGGACTGCCGTGGCGCTGGCCCTGGGGGTGCGGCAGATCGTCGAGCATCTGCACCGGGCGGGCAGTCGCGCGGACAGCCTGGCCATCGCCGGGGGGTTGGCCCGCACGCCCCTGCTGCAACAGCTTTTCGCCGATGTGACCGGCCTGAAGGTCCTGCGGTCCGAAGCCGAGGATGTCGTCCTTCTGGGGACCGCGATCGCCGCCGCCACCGCCGCAGGCCTGCACCCCGACCTGCCGCGTGCCGCAAGGGCGATGGCGCGGCTGGCCAGCGTCATCATCCCCGACCCCGCCCGCGGCAAAGCCTATGACCGCGATTACCGGGTGATGCTGCGGATGCAGGAGCACCGCGCCGAACTGGCGGCTCTCAAGGAGTGAGGGCTCAGGGGGTAAGCCCCGGCCCCGCCAGCCAGTCCGCCACGCGCGCCGCCGCGCCGCCCCGCGGCAGGGGCCGCAAGCGCGTCAGCCGCAACCCGCGCGGGACCGGCACCGCCGGGCCCAGCGGCGCGACCAGCCGTCCGTCGGCCAGCGCCCCCGCCAGCAGTGCGGTATGGCCCATCAGCACGCCCGCCCCCGCCACCGCCTCGGCCACCGCCAGCGCGTAAAGCGAATGATCCACCCCGCGCGGCACCGGTCGGCCGGGCATGACGACGCTGGCCCAGTGCCGCCAATCCCCCGACCAGGTGGAATCGCCCAGGCATGGCAGGCGGGCCAGATCCGCCGGGCTGCGCAGGGCCGTGGCCAAAGCGGGGGCGCAGACCGGGATGAGCGCATCCTCGGCCAGCAGCCTGCCGCCGGTTTCGGCGAAAAACAGCGCCAGATCATAGGGTGCGCGCTTGGCCTCGGGCGGGCGTTCCAGCGCGGTGACCGAGACGGCGACGCCCGGCAGCGCGGCCCGCAGCGCCGGCAGGCGCGGCATGAGCCAGAGCTGCGCCACAGCGGGCAAAGTGGCGATGCGCACCGTCGTCGCGCCGATGGCCAGCGCGTCGAAGCGTGACAGCGCCCGCGACAGGCCCGGCAGCACCGCCAGCGGCTCGGCCAACGGGGTCACGCCCCGGGCATGGCGGGTGAAAAGCGGACGGCCCGCCCAATCCTCGACCCGCCGCACCTGCGCCGCCACCGCCCCGGGGCTGAGGCCCAGCCCATCGCCCGCCGTGGCGAAACCGCCCGATCTCAGCGCCGCCTCGAAGACGCGGAGCGCGCCCAGCGGCAGGGGCGGTTCCCCCAGCGGCGCCAGCGCGCGGACCAGTGCGGCGAGGCCCCGCGCCACGCCCTCGGCCAGATCTCGCGCTTCGGCCGTGGGCGTCACCCCCTGCGGCAGGGGCCGGAACAGGGTCACGCCCAACGCCCCCTCCAGCGCCCGGACCTTGACCCGCACCGCCCCCGGCGTGACCCCCATCTCGCCCGCCGCCGCCGCAAAGCCGCCCAGCCGCACCGCAGCCTCGAAGGCCGCCAGATGCGGCAGCGGCGGCAGGCGCGGCGGGGGCGGGGCGACGGGCATGGCAGGCTCAAGTTTCCTGCGCCTCAGGGGACAGGAAATTCGGTTTGCGCGCAAGGGCCGAGGCCGGGCATCCTGCCCCCAGAACAGGAGATCCCGATGACCCATCTCGCCCCCCGCCCCTGGGTCCCCGCCCAGACCGAAGCCCATGTCCAGAGTCTCGCGACAGCCGCCGCCGCGCTGGACAGCGCCGCGCTGGATGCAAGGATCGAGGCGCTGATCCAGCAGAACCAGCGCATCCACGAGCAGGAATGCTTCAACCTCAACCCCGCGACCAACGTCATGAACCCGCGGGCCGAGGCGGCGCTGGCGCGGGGCCTCGGCAGCCGGCCCTCGCTGGGCTATCCCGGCGACAAATACGAGATGGGCCTGCAAGCCATCGAGGAAATCGAGGTGATCGCGGCGGAACTGGCGGCCGAAATCTTCGGCGCGACCCATGCCGAGATCCGCGTGGGCTCGGGCGCTTTGGCCAACCTCTATGGCTTCATGGCGCTGGCCAAACCCGGCGATACGATCATCGCCCCGCCTGCCAGCATCGGTGGCCATGTCACCCACCACGTCGACGGTTGCGCCGGGCTTTACGGGTTGGTCACGCATCCCGCGCCGGTCGATGCCGATGGCTATACCGTGGATCTGGAGGCCCTGCGCGCGCTGGCGCTGAAGGTCCGGCCGAAGATCATCACAGTCGGGGGCTCGCTCAACCTCTTCCCGCATCCGGTGCCGCAGATCCGGGCGATTGCCGATGAGGTCGGCGCCAAGGTCCTGTTCGACGCGGCGCATCAATGCGGGATCATCGCCGGGGGTGTCTGGGCCAATCCGCTGGCCCAGGGCGCGCATCTGATGACGATGAGCACCTATAAATCGCTGGGCGGTCCGGCGGGCGGGCTGATCGTGACCAATAACGCGGCGATTGCCGAGCGGCTGGACCGCATCGCCTTCCCCGGCCTGACTGCCAATTTCGACGCGGCCAAATCGGCGGCGCTGGCGATCAGCCTCCTGGACTGGCGCGACCACGGACGGGCCTATGCGCAGGCCATGGCCGACACCGCGCGGGCCTTTGCCGAGGCGCTGGCGGCGGCGGGCCTGCCGGTCTTCGCGGCCGAGAAGGGCTTCACCACCTCACACCAGTTCGCGGTCGAGGCGGCCGGGTTCGGCGGCGGTCAGGCGGCATCGAAGACGCTGGAAAAGGCCGGGTTCCTGGCCTGCGGCATCGGCCTGCCCATCGCCCCGGTCGAGGGCGATCTGAACGGCCTCAGGATCGGGACGCCGGAACTGGTGCGCTGGGGAGTGACCCCGGCCGATGTCCCCGAAATCGCCGCGCTGGTCGCCGAGGCGCTGCGCAGCAACGACCCCGCCGCCGTGGCGCCCCGGACCCGGGCGCTCCGCGCGCGCTTCGACCGGCTGCACTACATCCGCTGAGCGCTTACTCGCTGGCGGCGGGTGCCTGTTGCGAACCGCCGCCCAGCAGCCGCAACAGCCCGTCCCGCGCCTGATCCTCCAGCGATTGCCCCAGCGCCTCGGAGGGCGTCTGGCCCTCGGCGGCGCCGGTGCTACCGCCCAGCCGTTCGGTGATCGCCTGTTCGGCGCGGGCGCGGGCCTCGTCCTGCAGGCGCTGGATTTCCTGCTGGGCGCGGGCTTCAAGCCGCTCGCGTTCCTCCTGCAGGCGCTGTTCGGCCATGCCCTCCAGATCCAGCCGGAAGCGGGGCTCGGACCAGGGGCCGGTGATCAGCAGCGGCACGCGCAGCGCATCGCCCGTCTCGGCATTCCGCATCGCTTCCGGGGTGACGCGGTAGTTCAGCGTCATGCCGCCCAGATCCGCGGTGCCCCGCCCGCGCACGGCAAAGAGCGGCGCGTCGAGCAGCAGATCCTCGTTCGACAGCACGCCGCCCGCCATGGTGAAGCTGGCGCCGATGCTGGTGTAGACGGTCGAGGATCCCGACCCCAGCGCCGAGGGATCGAGGTTGTTGAACATGGCGGCCAGGTCGATGCCCTGGATCTCGCCCTGACCGAATTGCAGCGTCCCCTGCCCTTCGAGCGAGCGCATGATCGCATCGACCGACTGGCCCGACCCCAGGAAGCGCAGGTCGGCCGAGGCGGTGCCGGTCAGCCGCTCGAAACCCAGCGCCTGCCGCAGCAGGGCCATCAGGCTGACGTTGCGCAAGGCCAGCGTGCCGCCGACCGACAGGCCGTTGCGGTTGTTGGCGACCAGCTCGCCCGAGAGCGTGCCCTCGAAGGCGCGGACCTCGTTCAGGCCCAGCACGGCCCGGGCGCGGTCGATGGTCAGCGAGCCGCGGGTCGCGTCGATGATGCCGAAGCCGGTGTTGACCGGGCCCAGCGTCAGGCCGATCTGCGCATTGGCCAGTCCCAGCGCCGAGGCGTCGATGCGGGCCGTCGGCCAGCCGGAGGCGCCCGAGGACACGCCGCTGTTGGTGCCGCCGGTGAAGCCGGTCAGGTCCAGCCCGTCGGCGCTGATCTGCCCGGCGATGTTGGGCCGCGGCCCGTCGAAGGTGGTGTCCAGCGCCAGCCGAAGACGGTTCGCGCCGATCCCCACCAGCCCCTCCCGCAGATGCAGGCTGCCGGTCGGCGCGAGCGTGAGTTGCCCGCCCAGCGTCAGGGGCCGCGCGGCTTCGGGGATCGGTTCCGCCCCGCCCGCGCCCGCCAGTTCCAGCGCCGGGCCCAGCCGGCTGATGTCGATGCTGAGCCGCCCCTCGGCCGCCACGGGTTCCAGCCCCGCCCGCCCCTCGAACGAGCCCTGCGCCCCTTCGGCCCGGATCGAGGCGCTCACCGCCACGACCTCGCCCGCCAGCAGATCGCTGACCGAGCCCAGGCGGGCGTTGACCTCGGCCTCCTGCCCGTTGCGGTCGATGGCGATACGCAGCGTCGCGGCGCCACCCGATTCCGGCATCGACAGGTCGATCGAGACGCCCTGCACCGTCACATCGGTCCCGGCCTGCCGGTCGATGTAGCGCAGGCTGGCGCCCTCGATCTGGGCACGGTCAAGGACGATGGGCGGCAGGGTCGCGCGGCTGCCGGCCTCGGCGGTTGGCGCGTTCTGGTCGCCGATCCCGGCGAAATTCCAGTTGCCGACGCCGTTCGCATCGCGTTCCAGCACGATCTGCGGCTGGCGGGCCTCGAACCGGCGGACCACAAGGTTGCCCTGGATCAGCTGCGACAGGTCCACGCCCAGATCGACCGAATCCGCCACCAGCATCGGCCCCGCGTCCGATCCCGCCACATTGGCCAGCGTCACCCGTTCGACCCGCGCGCCCAGCACCGGCCAGAAGGTCGGCCTCACATCCCCGTCGATGGTCAGCGCCCGGCCGGTCGCTGCCTCGAACTGGCGGGCGGCGAGGTTGGCGATACGGTCGGCGGGCAGCAGGAACAGCGCCCCCACCGCCAGGACGACCAGCAGCAAGAGCGCCCCCAGCAGCCTGAAGATCCAACGCATTTTCCAACCTCCGGGCAGACCTGTACCCGGCCATGTTATCAAAGGGCCGCCCCGGCACAAGGCGGGGTGGATCACGCGGGCGCGACGGGCGCGGGGTTTTGCCACCCCTTCCCAGCCGCGCGGCGCCGTCGCATGATGCGGCGCATGACCAGCGTTCCCGCCCCCGAGCCCGCCCGCCTGCCCGCCTGGCGCCGCTTCGCCGCCCGCGTCGCGGGTCAGGCCATCGTGCTCTTTGCCCGCGCCATCACCGCCGTTCATGCCGATTGGCGGGGCGTCGGCCCCTCGCCCCGCCAGCGGGTCTATTTCGCCAACCATGTCTCGAACGGCGACATGCCGATGATCTGGTCGGTCCTGCCCCAGCATCTGCGGCTGAAGACCCGCCCGGTCGCTGCCGCCGACTACTGGCTGAAGAGCCCGCTGCGCGCCTTTGCCGGGGGCGAGGTGTTCCGCGCCGTCCTGATCGACCGCCGGGCGGGCGAGCGGACCGACGATCCGATGGCCGCGATCCTTCAGGCGCTGGACGAGGGCGCCTCGCTCATCATCTTCCCCGAGGGGCAGCGCAATCAGGGGCCGGATCCCCTGCTGCCCTTCAAGTCGGGGCTCTACAACATCGCCAGTGCAAGGCCCGAGGTCGAGCTGGTGCCCACCTGGATCGCCAACCTCAATTCGGTGATGCCGAAGGGCGAGATCATCCCCCTGCCGCTGATGTGTTCGGTGATCTTCGGCGAGCCGGTGACGCTGCGCGAGGGCGAGGATCGCCGCGACTTCCTGACCCGCGCCGCCGCCGCGCTGGCCGCGCTGAGACCGGAGGTCCGGCCATGAGCCCCCTGATGCGCGACATCGCGCTTCTGGCACTGGCCGTGGCGCTGGTGCTGCTGGCGCTGACCCTCGTCGGCGAGCGGATGCGGGCGCGGCGCGCGCAGCCCGACACGGCGGTCGAGGTTTTCATGACCCGGGTGGACAGCTGGTGGGCGATGTTCATCCTGTTCACGCTGGCGATGCTGGCCGGAAGCTGGGCGATCATCCTGCTGTTCGCCGTGGCCTCCTTCGCGGCCTTGCGGGAATTCTACACCTATTCCGCGCGGACCAAGGCCGACCATCTGTCGCTGGCGCTGGCTTTCTACATCATCCTGCCGGTGCAATTCCTGCTGGTGTTCTTCGACCTGCAACGCGCTTTCGCGGTCTTCATCCCGGTCGGCGTCTTCCTGCTTCTGCCCTTCGTCTCGGTGCTGAGGGGCTCGACCGAACGCTTCCTGAGCCGGGTGTCCGAGACCCAATGGGGGCTGATGATCGCCGTCTTCTGCCTCAGCCACATCCCGGCGCTGATGTGGTTGCAGCGCCCGGATCAAGAGCCGGGGCGCGGGATGCTGCTGATCGCCTTTCTGGTGCTGGTGGTGCAGACCGGGGATCTGGCGGCCTTCTATACCGGGCGCGGGCGGGGCTGGAAACGCATCGTGCCGGGGCTGTCCAGCAAGACCTGGGGCAGCGCGCTGGCCGGGCTGGCGGCGGCGGCGGCGCTGGGGCTGGTGCTGTTCTGGATCACGCCCTTCGGCCCCTTCGGCGCGGCGGCGATGGCGGCGGTCGCCTCGCTGGCCGGTCAGGTCGGGCATCTGGTGCTGCGCGCGATCAAGCGCGACCGGGGCCTGCGCGACTGGTCGCATCTGATCCCGGGTCAGGGCGGGTTCCTCGACCAGCTCGACAGCGTGATCTTCGCCGCACCGGCGTTCTTCCACCTGACCCGGCTCTGGTGGCAGACCGGCTGAGCCCTGCCGTCACGTCGCCCTTGCCCGCGCGCCCCCGCCCTGCCAGCCTGCGCCAAACGACGGAGGAACCCATGGCCGACGACCGCGTGCGCGTGACCCTCGACGACGGCATCGCCGAAGTCACGCTGACCCGCCCCGACAAGCTGAACGCCTTCGACCTGGCGATGTTCGACGCGCTGAGCGCGGCGGGCGACCGGTTGGCCGGGGAGCCGGGCCTGCGCGCCGTGGTACTGAGGGGCGAGGGCCGGGCCTTCTGCGCCGGGATCGACATCGCCACGCTGGGCGCCTTCGCCAGTGACCTCGACCGGCTGCGGCAAGAGATCGTCTCACCCCCGGGAGGCCGGGCCGCGAACCGGTTCCAGCATCCCTGCACCGTCTGGGCCGACCTGCCGGTGCCGGTCATCGGCGCCGTGCAGGGCGTCTGTTTCGGGGCCGGGATGCAGCTGGCGCTGGGCGCCGACATCCGCATCGCCGCACCGGATGCGCAATTCTCGATCATGGAAAGCCGCTGGGGCCTCATTCCCGACATGGGGCTGACCAAGCTGCTGCCGCCCCTGATGCGCGCCGATCAGGCCCTGGAGCTGATCCTCACCGCGCGGCAGGTCCCCGCCCCCGAGGCGCAGGCGCTGGGTCTGGTCACGCGCCTGGCCGATGACCCGCTGGAGGCCGCGCGCGACACCGCCCGCGCCATCGCCGCCCGCAGCCCCGAGGCCGCCCGCGGCGCCAAGGCCCTCGTGCGCGCCGCCTGGCCGGGCGGCGACGCGCATCTGGCGCTGGAGGCGAGGCTTCAGGCGGCGATCATCGGCTCGGAAAACCAGATGGAGGCCGTGGCAGCCGGGATGCAGAAACGCGCGCCGAGATTCCGCTGAGCCGCCTCAGCGCACCTTGAGGCCCAGCTGGCCCAACAGGTCGCCCGCCTGCGCCTTCGAGATCACCGCGCCCTTGAAGCGGCTCGCGTCCGTCAGCCGGATGCCACCCAGATCGGCGCCCCGCAGGTCCGCCCCCTCAAACCGGCAATCGGCGATATGGGCGTCCCTCAGGGAGGCGCCCGAGAACACCGCATCGCGGAAATCGCAGCCCCTCAGATCGGCCTCGGCAAAGGTCACGCCCTGAAGCTGCGCCTTGCGGAACGAGAAGTTCGGCATCAGGGCCAGGGTGAGGATCGCCTCCTCGAACCGGACATCCAGTGTCCGGGCACCGGTGAAATCCGCCCCCGTCAGCTTGCAGCCCCGGAACGCGACCGAGGAAAGCGTTGCCGCCGCGAAGCTGGCATTGCCGAAATCCCCGCCCTCGACCCGGCAATCGGTCAGAATCGCGCCTGCGAAACTCGCCGTCGCGCCACGGCAGCCGACCAGCGCCACCCCGTCGAGCCGCGCGCCCGTGAAGCGCGCGCCGACCAGGGCGCACCGCTCGAACCGCCAGTCCGTCAGATCGAAGTCGCTCAGGTCCGCCCCGTCCAGCGTGCAGCCCTTGAGGATCACTGGCTCTCCGTCGCGCGCCAAGCGGTCAAGCTGGGCCCGCGAGGGGGTGCTGTCTTCGAGAATCGTTTCCGCCGTCATTGCCGCAGGCTCCGTGCTGTCCCCGGCCGACCGGAGCGGCCCGGGCCGACAGAGGGCGGGGTGCGACGGGACCGGAGGTTTTCAGGGGTCTCAGGCGCCGCGCGCCCTCGTTCGGCCGGCACGACGCGGGGCCGGACGAACGGAGGTCCGGGCTATCAGGCCGGCCGATCCATGGCAACCTCTGCCGGCCGGGAAGCGGCCCCCCGCTGTCATGCAGCCGTCACCAAGCCGGGGGTGTTCCGTTAGGGAACATCTGCTAGTCTGACCTCCCCGACCCCAAGCCGGAGGAGCGTCATGCTCTCTCAAACCCTGCGCTTATCCACTTTTGCGCTGGTAGTTCTTCTCACCCTCCTGTCGGCGATCCTGCTCGCCTGGTCGCTCTGGTTCCTGATCCCGCTGGTGATCTTTGCCGCATTGTCGGCCATGGGCGTCTACGACCAGATCCAGCCCCACCACGCGATCCTGCGCAATTACCCGGTTCTGGGGCATCTGCGCTATTTCTTCGAGATGATCCGCCCCGAGATCCGGCAATACCTTCTGGAAGAGGATGACGCCGAAGTCCCCTTCTCGCGCGAGGATCGCAACATCGTCTACCAGCGCGCCAAGAACGTCGAGGACAAGCGCCCCTTCGGCACCAAGGAAAAGGTCTATGGCGGGGGCTATATGTGGCTCACGCATTCGATCCGGCCGAAGAAGATCACCGACCACGACTTCCGCGTCCGCGTTGGCGGCCCCGATTGCAAACAGCCTTACGATCTGTCGCTCTACAACATCTCGGCCATGAGCTTTGGCGCGCTCTCGGCCAATGCCATCCTGTCCCTGAACAAGGGCGCCAAGATGCAGGGCTTCGCCCATGACACCGGCGAGGGCGGGATCAGCCGCTATCACCGCGAGGGCGGGGGCGACCTGATCTATGAAGTCGGCACCGGCTATTTCGGCTGCCGCGCCCCGGACGGCAGTTTCGACGCCGAGAAATTCCGCCTCGTCGCCGCCGATCCCCAAGTCAAGATGATCGAGATCAAGATGAGCCAGGGCGCCAAGCCCGGCCAGGGCGGCATCCTGCCCGCCGCCAAGATCACGCCCGAGATTGCCGAGGCGCGCGGCGTGCCGATGGGCGAGGATTGCCACTCGCCCGATGCGCATTCAGCATTCTCGACGCCCATCGAGATGATGGAGTTCATCGCCCGGCTGCGCGAGCTTTCGGGCGGCAAGCCCATCGGCTTCAAGCTCTGCGTCGGACACCGGCGGGAATTCATGTGCATCGTCAAGGCGATGCTGAAGACCGGCATCACCCCCGATTTCATCGTCGTCGATGGCAAGGAGGGCGGCACCGGCGCGGCGCCCCTGGAATTCGCCAACCATATGGGGATGCCGCTGGTCGAGGGGCTGACCTTCGTCCACAACGCGCTCAGGGGCGCGGGGCTCAGGGACCGCATCAAGATCGGTGCCTCGGGCAAGCTGATCCATGCCTTCGACATCGCACGGGCGCTGGCGATGGGGGCCGATTGGGCCAATTCGGCGCGCGGCTTCATGTTCGCCATCGGCTGCATCCAGGCCCAGGCCTGCCACACCAACCATTGCCCCTCGGGCGTGGCGACGCAGGACAAGGCCCGTCAGCGGGCGCTGGTGGTCAGCGACAAGGCGGTGCGCGTGGCCAATTTCCACCGCAACACGATGAAGGCCCTGGGCGACATGGCGGGCGCCGCGGGCCTGTCGCATCCGTCGGATTTCCTGCCCTGGCACCTGATGATGCGCGAGAACGACCGCGACATGGTTACCGGCGAGGATGTCTTTCCCTATATGCCCGAAGGCTTCCTGCTGCGCGAGGATGACGAGCGTTTCGGCTATATGAAGCGCTGGCGCCGGGCCAGCGCCGACAGTTTCGAACCCTTCGACGAAGGGGTCTAGAAGGCCTCGCCCGGGACGACCACGGCCTGCAGCAACGCGACCAGCCGCGCCCGATCCTCGGGCGCGAGCGGGGCGAGCAGCGCCTGGTTGACACCCATCGCCGCCCTGCGCCAGCCGGGGGCGGCCTGCCGCGCGGCCTCGGTGGCGAAGATCCGGTGGCTGCGGCGCGAGGCGGGATCGGCCTCGCGCGTGACGAGCCCCGCCTCCGCCAAGGCATCGAGGTAACGGCTGATCTTCCAGGCCGGCATGGCGAAGATCGCGCCCAGCTCCGCCTGGGTCAGCCCTTCGGTTTCCAGCACCGCCATCATCAGCGCGAATTGCCCCAGCGCCAGACCATGCGGGGCCAGTGCCTGTTCCATCGCCGCCTCGAACCGCTGCGACAGGCGCTGGACCAGCCAGCCGGGGCTGGCGTGACGGGTGGCTTTCGAGGCGGGCAGTTCGTCCATGTCTTCCGGGTAGCATCGGTTCGTCGCTTGAGCAATATTTGCAATTGCTACTGTTGCAGAAGTTTGCGACACTGGGCCATCCCATCCCGGAGGTTGCCATGCCCGCCCCTGCCCATCCTGCCCGCTACCACCCCGCCCTTGTCGCCCTGCACTGGCTGGTCGCCCTTCTGGTGACGCTGGCGCTGATCGCCGGCGGCCTCGTCATCTCGGACATGCCCAATGCCGAGCCCGGCAAGGTCGACGCCCTGCGCATCCACGCGCTGATGGGGCTGAGCATCGGCGCGCTGATGCTGATCCGGCTGGCGGTGCGGCTGCGCACCGCCCATCCGGCGCCGGCCACGACCGGCATCGCCCTGGCCGACCGGCTGGCGCCGCTGGCGCATGGGGCGCTCTATGCGCTGGTGCTGCTGATGGTGGCCTCGGGCATCGCGCTCTCGCTGCAATCGGGGCTGATGGAAGCGCTCTTTGCCGATGCGCCAATGCCCGCCGATTTCCATGTCTTCGCGCCGCGGCAGGTGCATGGCTTCCTGGCCGATCTGCTGATCGCGCTGATCGTCCTGCATCTGGCGGCGGTGCTCTATCACGCGCTGGTTCGCCGCGACGGCCTGCTCAGGCGCATGGGCTTCGGCGCCCGGTGACGAGGGGGCGAGGGGGCTGCCGCCCCCTCGCACTCCCCTGCCCGGGAGGGGGCGTGCCCCCTCCCGGACCCTCCCCTGTCCAGAAAGACTGCGTATTTGGTGCAGAATGAAAGGGCTTTGCGGCGGACCCCGGCAGGCGTATATCGCCGCGTATGAGCCAGAACCCTCCCAGCCTCCGCCCAGACCTTGCGCCGCGTGCGCTGATCCAGGACGCCCCCCGCGACCCAAACCGTGCGGGCCAGCCGACCATCGGCATGGTCAGCCTCGGCTGCCCCAAGGCGCTTGTGGACAGCGAGCGGATCCTGACCCGGCTCCGCGCCGAGGGCTACGCGATCAGCCCCGATTACGCCGGCGCCGATGCAGTGATCGTCAACACCTGCGGGTTTCTGGACAGCGCCAAGGCCGAGAGCCTTGAGGCGATCGGCGAGGCGCTGCGCGAGAACGGGCGGGTCATCGTCACCGGCTGCCTGGGGGCCGAGCCCGAGTATATCACCGGCGCCCATCCCAAGGTCATGGCAGTCACCGGGCCCCATCAATACGAGCAGGTTCTGGACGCGGTGCATGGCGCGGTGCCGCCCTCGCCCGATCCTTTCATCGACCTTCTGCCCGCGGCCGGGGTCAAGCTGACGCCCCGGCATTTCAGCTATCTGAAGATTTCCGAGGGCTGCAACCATCATTGCAAGTTCTGCATCATCCCCGACATGCGCGGCCGTCTGGTCAGCCGTCCGGCCCATGCGGTGATCCGCGAGGCCGAGAAGCTGGTCGAAGCGGGGGTTCGCGAGCTGCTGGTGATTTCGCAGGACACTTCGGCTTACGGGGTCGACCTGAAACACGCCGAGGCCAAGGGGCACCGCGCGCATATCACCGACCTCGCCCGCGATCTGGGTTCGCTCGGCGCCTGGGTGCGGCTGCATTACGTCTATCCCTATCCGCATGTGCGCGACTTGATCCCGCTGATGGCCGAGGGGCTGGTCCTGCCTTACCTCGACATCCCCTTCCAGCACGCCCACCCGGACACGCTGAAGCGGATGGCCCGCCCGGCGGCGGCGGCGAAGACGCTGGACGAGATCGCCCGCTGGCGTTCGGATTGCCCCGAGATCGTGCTGCGCTCGACCTTCATCGTCGGCTATCCGGGCGAGACGGAAGAGGAATTCCAGACCCTGCTCGACTGGATGGACGAGGCGCAACTGGATCGGGTCGGCTGCTTCCAGTACGAGGATGTGGCGGGCGCGCGCTCGAACGCGCTGCCGGACCATGTGGCGCCCGAGCTGAAACAAGAGCGCTGGGAACGCTTCATGGAAAAGGCGCAGGCGATTTCCGAGGCGAAGCTGGCGGCGAAGCTGGGCTCGGTGCAGGAGGTGATCGTCGATACGGTCGATGACGAAGGCGCCACCTGCCGCACCAAGGCAGACGCCCCCGAGATCGACGGCAATCTGTTCATCGACGAGGATTTCGAGGGGCTGCAACCCGGCGATATCGTAAAAGTGGAAGTCGAAGAGGCTTCGGACTACGATCTCTGGGGCAGATTGTTGGAAAAGTGACAGCGGCTAGGCACCGCGAAATGTCAGCCATTCGCGGATGATTCCCGCCACCTCGGCCGGTTTCTGGTGGCAGATCCAGTGATCAGCGCCGGGAAGGCGGTGGATCGTCAGGTCGGGGCACCAAGCTTCGAGCCCCTCCAGGCAGACCGGCAGAAGCGCCGTGTCGTCCTCGCCCCAGATCACCAGATGCGGGACCGGCACGCGCCCGGCCTCGACCGGCATCTCCGGCAGGTCGAGGGGCTCGCCCGGGCGCGCGACCCGCAGGGGTGAGGCGCGATACCAGTTCAGCATGCCGGTCAGCACCCCGGGGCGGGACCATTGCCCGAGATAGGCGTCAAGGACCGGACCGGTCAGCCAGGACATATCCATCTTGGCTGCGAAAAGCCGCCGCAGCCCCGCGAAATCCTCGGCCGACAGCCGCGCCTCGGCGCCCGGGTCGCGCAGATAGTCGATATAGGCCGAGGCCGCGGATTGCGCCCCGCCCTTTGCCAGCTCACGCTGGAAGGGGCCGGGATGGACCCCGTTCACCACGACCAGCGCCGAGACCAGATCGGGGCGCCGGATGGCCAGCGCATAACCCACCGCCGCGCCCCAATCATGGGCGACGACCGGCAGGGGCGCGCCCAATTCCTCGATCAGCGCGGCGATGTCGGCGACCAGATGCTTGATGCGATAGGCCTCGACCCCTTCGGGCGCGGGGCTCAGACCATAGCCCCGCTGGTCGGGGGCGATGCAGGACCGTTCCGGCAGATGCGCCGCGACCTCGGCCCAGGCGCCGCCGTATTCTGGAAAGCCGTGCAGCATAAGGAGCGGCGGTGCCGAGGGATCGCCCCAGCGGTGAAGGTGGAGGTCGGTCATGCGGGCAGCCTCGGGCCGCGGGCCGCGCCTGTCAACGGGGAGAGAGGAACCAGGCCGCGCGGGCGCGGACCCCGGCATTGCGGTCCTTTGCCAGTTGCAGGGCCAAGGCCCGGGCCGCCTGCGGGTCGTGCGCGGCATAGGCTTTCAGCATCTCGGCCGCGACCTTGCGCACCTGGCTGCTGCGGTCGGCGGCGCCGAGGGCCATGACCGCGGCCACCTCCGGCGTGACGCTGAGCGGACGGCGCCCCGCCACCGGGTGATCGCCCCGCCAGCGGCACCCGCGCGGCGCGGTGTAGCTGACCTGCCCCCCGACCATCCACCACAGCGCCGAGGCGCGGAGCGAGGGATGCGCCGCCTCACGCAGCAGCATCGGCAGGGCGGCGTCAAAGGCCGGATCCCGCATCAGCCGCAGAAAGAGCGGGCGCACGGCCCGGCCCTGCCCGGTCCGAAGCACCTCGATCAGCGCCTCGGGCACCCGATCCAGAAGCGCCTGCCAGAGCCGCCGTCCGGTGGGCGAAATCCGCGAGGCGCTCTCGAGGCCCTCGCCGCGTGCCAGCGCCACCTCGGCGGCGACCCTCGGCGGGATCGCCGGCAGATGCCGGGCGAGTTGGGTCTCGGCGAGGCGGCGGACCTCGGGCACCCAATCGTCCAGCCGGGCGAGCAGCGCGGTGAGGTCGAGGGGATGCGCCGGCAGGGGCAGCCGCAGCAGCGCCGCATCGCGGTGAAAGCCGTTCGGGGAATGGATCAGCAGCCAGGCGAGATCGGGCGCCCGGGTCAGTGCCGCGCCCATCGGCCCGGCCTGATGGAGCGTTCCGGCCACGGCCCGAATCCGCCGGGCCGTGGCCGGATACGCGGCCAGCGGCGCGGCGCGGGCCCGGGTCAGCAACGCCTCCAACGCCCCGGTATCGAGCGTTCCGGCGGCGAGTGTGGCCGACAAATGCGGGCCTTGGGCGGTGGGATCGGGCGGCATCATGGCGGCATCCTATCCCATCACTCGGGTCAGCGCCGCACGCTCGTTTGCGAGGGACGCACACACAGGATGCGCGAGATGATCGCCACCGTCGCGCCGGGCTGCGACAGGACCGGGGCGTGGTAGCAGATCGGCGCCACGGCGGCGGCGGGCAGCGGCGAGAGGATCGGAAGCAGCAGCAGGGCGGGGAGAAGGAGGAGGCGGGGCATGGCTGGCTCCATGCGGGGGTTGCGATCAGGGGACGATGGGATGACAGTAGCGCGCCCTGCCCGCCCCCGCGGTTCCCCGGGGCACAGCCCGTTTCAGGACCCGAGCCATGATCCGCCCGGCTATGCCCGACGACCTCGACCGCCTGCTGGCCATGGTGCATGCGCTGGCCGCCCATCATGGCGACCCGGCCGCCTGCACCCGCGCGGCGCTGGAACGCGACCTCTTCGGGCCCGACGCCTTTCTGACGGTGCTGATTGCCGAGGGCGGGTACACCGCGCTTTATCCCATGGTGTCGTTGCACTGGGGCGTGCGGGGGATGGAGATGCATCACCTCTATGTCGACCCTGCCCGGCGCGGCAGCGGGCTGGGCAAGGCCCTGGTCGAGGCGGCGATCGCGCAGACCCGGGCCCAGGGCGGGCGGTTCCTCGCGCTCGGCACCCATCCCGGCAACGACAAGGCGCGCGCCTTCTACGCCGCGCTGGGGTTCGAGCCCTTCCACCCCGGCGCCCGGATGCGGATCAAGTTCTGACTTGCGCCCGCCCGCCGGAACGCCAAGATCCGCCGGAAACCAAGGAGGACCCCATGCCCAAAGCCTATTGGGTCGCGCATGTCGACGTGGCCGACCCCGAGATCTATGCCAAATACCGCGAGGCCAACGCCATCCCCTTCGCCAGATACGGCGCGCGCTTCATCGTCCGGGGCGGGCCGCAAATCCAGCGCGAGGGGCAGAGCCGGGCCCGGACCGTGGTGATCGAATTCCCCGACCTCGCCGCTGCCACCGCCTGTTTCGACAGCCCCGAATACCAGGCGGCCAAGGCGATCCGTGACCCGATCTCGACCGCCGATCTGGTCATCGTCGAGGGTTACGAGGGCTAGTCAAACGCCCCTCCCCGCCCTATACCGGCCGCGTTCCCGCGATGGACCCGGACATATGCGCAGCGCCACGATTACCCGCAAGACCTCGGAAACCGAAATCAGCGTGACGCTGGATGTCGACGGCTCGGGCCGCTACGACAACCAGACGGGCGTCGGTTTCTTCGATCACATGCTGGACCAGCTGGCCCGGCACGCGCTGTTTGACCTGACGGTCCGGGCGGATGGCGATCTGCATATCGACGACCACCACACGGTCGAGGATACCGGGATCGCCATCGGTCAGGCGCTGGCCAAGGCGCTGGGCGACAAGCGCGGGATCCGCCGTTATGGCGAATGCGCGCTGCCGATGGACGACGCGCAGGTGCGCTGCGCGCTGGACCTGTCGGGGCGGCCGTTCCTGGTGTGGAACGTGGCGCTGCCGACGCAGAAGATCGGCACTTTCGACACCGAACTGGTGCGCGAATTCTTCCAGGCGCTGAGCACCCATAGCGGGATCACCCTGCACCTCGACCAGGTGCATGGGGTGAACAGCCACCACATCGCCGAAGCCGCGTTCAAAGCCGTGGCCCGCGCCCTTCGCGACGCCTGCGAGGTCGATCCGCGCAAGGCGGATGCGGTGCCCTCGACCAAGGGCACGCTGTAACAAGCGCGCCACGGTCACTCCCCCCCGCCCGCCCCGTTCCCGTGGCGCGCGGCGCCCTGCCCCGGCGGCGGGTCACGGGGCGGGGTTGCAGGCGTATTTGGGGCAGAATGAAAGGCGGGCATGGTTCTGGACCATCGCCGTCACCTGCGCTAGGGGAAAGCCGCACAAGGGGTTTCAGCCATGCTCACCGTCCTCGTCGATTACGAATCCGGCAACCTGCATTCGGCGCAGAAGGCCTTCGAGCGGATGGCGGCCGAGACCGGCACCGGCGCGGTGCGCGTGACCAACCGCCCCGAGGACGTGCTGGTCGCCGACCGCATCGTCCTGCCCGGCGACGGCGCCTTTCCCGCCTGCAAGCGCGAGCTTCTGGCCGCGACCGGCATGGTCGAGGCGCTGGAAGAAGCGGTGATCCGGCAGGGCAAGCCTTTCCTCGGCATCTGCGTCGGCATGCAGTTGCTGGCCACCGCCGGGCATGAATACGAAACCACCCCGGGCCTGGGCTGGATCGGCGGCGACGTGGTGCGGATCACGCCCTCGCAGCCCGCGATGAAGGTCCCGCACATGGGCTGGAACGACATGATCCTCGACCGGCCGCATCCGGTTCTGGCGGGGCTCAGGACCGGCGATCACGCCTATTTCGTCCATTCCTACCGCTTTCAGGTCGCCGATCCGGCGCATCTGCTGGCGCATGTCGAGTATGGCGGGCCGGTGACCGCCATCGTCGGGCGCGACAACATCCTCGGCACGCAGTTCCACCCGGAAAAGAGCCAGTCGGCGGGCCTTCGCCTGATCGCCAATTTCCTGCGCTGGAAACCCTGACCCGGGCGTCAAACCCGGTTCCCGTGCCGCCCTTCCTTTGCTAGATGTGGTAAAAAAGCAGGCGGCAGACATGGCACAGGCACAACCACACGAGCGTATCCAGTATATCGTCGAGGGCGGGCATCGCCTCTCGGGCGAGATCGAGCCTTCGGGCAACAAGAATGCGGCGCTGCCCATCGTGGCGGCGGCGCTGCTCACCGACGAGCGGGTGGAACTGACCAACGTTCCCCGCATCCGCGACATCGAGGTTCTGGTCGAGCTGATCCAGTCGGTCGGCGCCGAGGCCCGCTGGCTGGGGCGCAACCATCTGGAGATCCGCGCGGCGACCCTCAGGCCCGCCGACCTCGACCCCGATCTCTGTGCCCGGGTCCGGGCCTCGATCCTGCTGGCGGGGCCGATGCTGGCCCGCTGCGGCGAGGTCACGCTGCCCCCGCCCGGGGGCGATGTGATCGGCCGGCGCAGGGTCGACACGCATTTCCTGGCGCTGCAGGAACTGGGCGCCGAGATCACCACCAACGGCCATTACGCCTTTCGCGCCAAGACGCTGACCGGCAAGGATGTGTTCCTGGACGAACCCTCGGTCACCGCGACCGAGAACGCGCTTTGCGCCGCGGTTTGCGCCCGGGGCACGACGATCCTGCGCAATTGCGCGTCGGAGCCGCATGTGCAGGATCTGGCGCGGTTCCTGATCGCCATGGGGGCCGAGATCGAGGGCATCGGCACCAACACGATGACGATCCATGGCGGGCGCAAGCTGAGGGGCTGCTCGCACCGGATCGGGCCCGACCATATCGAGGTCGGCTCGCTGATCGGCCTCGCCGCCGTCACCAAATCCGAAATCACCATCAAGAACGCCGGCACCGAGCATCTGCGCTCGACCCTCATGGGGTTCGAGCGGCTGGGCATCCGCTGCCAGATCAAGGGCGACGACCTGCATATTCCCGCCGATCAGGAGATGAAGGTGCAGGCCGATTTCGGCGGGCATATCCCGACGATTTCCGACCAGCCCTGGCCCGCCTTCCCGGCCGATACGATGTCGATCGCCATCGTCACCGCCTCGCAATGCGAGGGCGTGGTGATGCTGTTCGAGAAGATGTTCGAAAGCCGGATGTTCTTTGTCGACAAGCTGATCGCCATGGGCGCGCGCATCGTGCTGTGCGACCCGCACCGGGCCATCGTCGCCGGTCCCTCGCAGATGCGCGGCTCGCGGCTGGAGAGCCCGGATATCCGCGCCGGCATGGCGATGCTGATTGCGGCGATGTGCGCCGAGGGAACCTCGACCATCAACAACGCGCAGCAGATCGAGCGCGGCTATGAACGCATCGACGAGCGGCTGAACGCGATGGGGGCGAAGATTACCCGGGTTCCGGCCCGCGCCTGAGCCCCGGCGATTGCCCGAAGGCCCGCCCCAATGGCGGGCCTTTTGCGTTGCGCCTCAGACGAGGGGTTCACTCGCATCCCGCACCCAGCCGCCGATCAGCGCCGCCACCGCATCGCTGTTCTTCTCCAGCATCATCGCATGGCCGTTGCCACGCAGCCCGTGGTCCTCCAGCCGGACGTGATCGCAGCCGACCCCGGCCTGACGCAGGAAATCCACCGTGCCATGGTTGTCATGCGCCATCCACGAGGCCTCGGCGGTGAAGATCGTCACCGGCACCTGCGCCAGACGCGGCAGCTGGCGGGCGGGTTCGGCCTGGACGAGGCAGGTCGCATCCCTCGGCCGCCCCGGGGCGCGGTTTTCGCGGGCGATCTCCTCGGGGCTGGCGGCGGGCGGGTCGAAGCTCAGCGGCGCGGCGGTCAGGCCCCAACTGAGCGTCCCCGTCGGACGCGAGGCGAAGGGCGGGCCTACCGGCTCGACCGCGAGGAGCGCCCGCACCAGATCGGGGCGCGCATCCGCCGCCAGCCAGCCGGTCGGTGCCCCGGCGCTGTGGGTCAGCACCACGGAGGGGCCGATCCGCTCCAGCAGTTCGACCAGCCCCCGCTGGCAATCGAGGTGGTGGCGCGCGAGGTCGGTCATCATCGGACCGGACCCTGCAAGGAAGGCGTCGAAACCCGGATCGCCGGGCCGCCCGCCATCCGGCCATTGGTCATGGCGCGCGGCGCTCGGATATTGCTCGGGCCAGCCCTCGGGCCGGGTGAACATCCGCTCGATGAAACCGGGCGGCGGCAGGGGACCCATGGCGCCCATCGCGTCCGGGTGGTGGGGCGAGCGGCCGTGGCCGGGGCGGTCCACCACATAGACCGGATGCCCCGCACGGACGAAATGCTGCACCCAGCCCGAGCGGCCATCGGCCGTGCCCAGCATGTCGAGCCCCTGCCCGCCCCCGCCATGCACCAGCACCAAAGGCGTCCTGTAGCCCAGTGCGGCGGGGATCCAGTATTCCACATACATCTGCCCGCGGATCGCCGGGCCGCCCGCGGTCTCGACCCATTCGATCCCGGTCCAGAAGAAGCCCTGCGCGGCGAGTGTCAGGGGCGTGGGGCTGGCGGCGTGGAGGTCCTCGGGACGGAAGGAACGGGTCATCGGCAACCTGCGGGGCAAGAAAGGGGGAGGCCCGCCACCCCCAGGGAGAGGCGGCGGGCGGACGCGTCAGGCCCGGACGGGCTTTGACGCGGGCTCGGTGATCAGCGTGCCATCGGCACGCCGCGGGTTGGTGATCGGCGTCAGTTCGCGTTCCAGCTTGGCGCGCAGCGGCTCGACGCGCTTGGACAAGGCCAGCCGCTCGCCCAGCTCCTCCTTGGTTTGATCGACCAGAAAGCCGGGGCCGGCGCTGGTCAGCTCGATGATCGCCGGGGTGTTGGTATAGCAGGAATCGAAGACGTGGTGGTCATAGACCGGCGTGGTCCTCAGCGGCCCCTCGTTCGAGAAATCGCGCCAGCCCTGCAGGTTCTCCTCGGCATCGAGCGCGAGGTGATGCCAGACGCCGACCGCGATCTCCTGAAACGGCAGCGGGTTCGGCGCGGGGTTGGAATACCAGCGCGACGAGCGCGTGGTGCCTTGCAATTCGAACCGGCCGAGGCTGTCGTTGCGGGTGAAACCCAGATGCTCGGCATAGGGCGCGATCTGGTCGAGCGAGGCGTTGGTGCGGATCCCCTCGATCCCGGTGATCCGGTACTCGGCCGGGATGTCCGAGGCCGGGAAAGCCTGCGGCGGGTCCGTCGCGTCGGTGGCGATCAGCTCGACATTATGGCCCTCGGGGTCCTGGAAAACCAGCCTACGGGGTTGGGTCGGGTCGAGGCGGATCAGTTCGCTATAGACCTGCTCCTGCGTCAGGCGGTCCATCCAGTAATCGAGCGCGGCATGGCTCTGCACCCGCAGGATCGCCGCGTGATGGTTGCCGCGTCCCGGCAGGCCCCGGGGAAATTCCTTGAACTCCAGGAAGGTGACGACGCTGCCGACATCGCCATCGGCATTGCCGAAATAGGTGTGATAGCGGAAGGTCGTCTCGAAGTTCAGCGTCTTCTTGACGAAGCGCAACCCCATGATCCGGCTCCAGAAATCCACATTCGCCGTGACATCCGCGGTGATGCCGGTGATGTGGTGATTGCCGTTGAGGGGCCGGTTCGGCCGCGTCGGCCTTGCGTCAGTCTTGGGCATCAGGGTTCCTCCCGCTGTGCTGTCTGGATCGACTTGGGCGCCGCGGCCGAGGGTGGCCACGGCCGAAGCTCAGGCCTTGGGCTGCGCATCCAGCACCCGCCGGGCGATGCGGAAGCATTCGACCCCACAGGGCACGCCGCCGTAAATCGCCACGACATGGATCGCGGCGCGCACCTGCTCGCGGCTGACACCGTTGTTGAGCGCGCCCTTGAGATGCGTCTCCCATTCCGACCAGCGGCCCAGCACCCCCAGCAGCGCCAGATTCATCAGGCTGCGGGTCTTGGGGTCAATGGCCTCGTCCCCCCAGCCGAAGCCCCAGCACCAGGCCGTCATCGCCTCCTGGAACGGGCGCGAGAACTCGTCGGCCGCGTCGAGATTGCGCTGGACGTATTCGGCCCCCAGCGTGGCCTTGCGGGCGGCGAGGCCGTCGGCGAAGTGATCGGATGACATGGCCTGTGTTCCTTCCTGGCTGTCTGTCGATGGGCTCGCGGCCCCGCCGGGGCGGGATCAGCGAATGATGAACGGGTTGGCGACGGAGGTTTCGGTGGCGATCCAGACGGATTTCACCTGCAGGTATTCCTTGATCGATTCCATCCCGCTCTCGCGGCCGATGCCGCTGCGTTTGTAGCCCCCGAAGGGCGAGGTGTAGCTGACCGCGCGGTAGGTATTGACCCAAACGGTCCCCGCCTTCAGCCGTTCGGATAATCTGAGCGCGCGGCCCATGTCGCGGGTCCAGACCCCGGCAGCCAGGCCGAAGGGGATGTCGTTGGCGATGGCAACCGCCTCGCCCTCGTCCTCGAAGGGAATGACAGCCAGCACCGGGCCGAAGACCTCTTCCTGGGCGATGCGCATCCTGTTGTGGACGCCGGCGAAGATGGTGGGCTGCACGAATTGCCCGCCCGGCGCCGCCTCGACCGGCCCGCCGCCCAGCACGCAATGCGCGCCTTCGTTCCGGGCAATCTCGATATACTCCAGCACCTTGCGGTATTGCGGCGGGGTTGTGACGGGGCCGACATGGGTCTCCGCCGCCATCGGATCGCCGATCTTCGCCGCGCCCGCCACCTCGACCAACCGCTCCACGAACCGGTCATGGATCGAGCGTTGCAGCAAGAGGCGCGAGCCGGCAATGCAGGTCTGCCCAGTGGCGGCGAAGATGCCCGAAATCGCGCCCATCACCGCCGCTTCCAGATCGGCATCCTCGAAGACGATGTTGGGCGACTTGCCGCCCAGTTCCAGCGAGACCGGCTTGATCTGCCGCGCCGCCGCCTCATAGACCCGGGCGCCGCCGACATCCGAACCGGTGAAGGCGATCTTGGCGACCTGAGGGTGATCGACCAGCGGCGCGCCAGCCTCGGCCCCGAAGCCGGTCACGGTGTTGACCACGCCCGCCGGGAACCCGGCCTTGGCGAAGAGGGGCATGAATTCCAGCGTCGAGGCCGAGGTGAATTCCGAGGGCTTGATCACCGCCGCATTCCCCGCCGCCAGCGCCGCGCCGAGTTTCCAGGCCAGCAGCAAGAGCGGCGAGTTCCAGGGGGTGATCATCCCCACCACGCCCAGCGGTTCGTAGCGGGTGAAGTTGAAGACACCGGCCTTGTCCGAGGGGATGACATGCCCCTCGATCTTGTCGGCCAGCCCGCCGAAATAGCGATACCATTCCGCGATATAGCCGGTCTGTGCCCGCATCTCGGCATAGAGCTTGCCATTGTCGCGGACCTCGATCTCGGCCAGATGGTCGGCGTGACCCTCGATCAGATCGGCGAGCCGCACCAGCGCCTTGCCGCGCGCCGTGGCGGTCAGCGCCGCCCATTCGGCCTGCCCCGCGACCGCCGCCTCGACCGCGCGGGCCACATCGGCGGCATCGCCCCGGGCGATCTCGGCCCAGGGTTCGCCGGTATAGGGGTTCGCGGTCTCGAACCAGCGGCCCGCGATGGGATCGACGTAGTTACCGGCGATGAAATGTCCGTAGCGCTGCATCGGCTCACTCCTTCGGATCGGCGTCGAGCCGGGCTGCGATGCCTTCGAGCCCGGGCGCGGCGGCGGGATAGCGGCCAAGGACCAGCGGGTCATGCCCGGGGATCACGCCCCGGCGGTCGCTGGCCAGCGCGTAAAGGCGGCGATAGCCTTCCAGCGTGTCCTCGAGGCTGTGCAGGATCGGGAAGGCGCGCCCCGTCTCCATGTTGGAATAGAAATGGCTCGCGTCCGAGGCCAGCACCATCCAGCCCCGCCGGGTCATCACCCGCACCACCTGCAAGCCCTTGGAATGTCCGCCGATCTTGTGCAGCGTGAGGCCCGGGGCCAGTTGGATGTCGCCGTCATGGAAGGTGACGCGGCCGTCGAAGACCTTGCCCACCATGTCGGTGACATCCTCCTTCTCGAAGGGATGGCGCAGCGCGCCGTGGCACATGCAGCGCCCGGTGCAATATGCCATCTCGGCGTCCTGCAGGTGGTAGCGGGCGCGCGGGAACAGGGCGTGATTGCCGCAATGGTCGAAATGCATATGCGAGAGGATCACATCCTCGACCGTATCGGGGTTGATGCCCAGCGCGCTCAGCCCCTCGCCCGGGCAGCGCAGATGCGCGCGGCCGCGTTTCGCACCCATCGCCTTGTCATAGCCGGTGTCCAGAACGAAGGTCCGCCCGTTGCCCCGGATCGCCCAGACGAAGTAATCCAGCGGCATCGGCCCGTCGTGCGGATCGCCGCCCAGATGGTTCCCGGCCGCGGTTGCCCCGGCATTGTGGCCGTATCTGACGGCAAAGACCTCGTAGGGTTCGATGGACATCGCCCGCCCTCAGCCCTGCGGCGCCTGGGCGGCGGCGTAATCGGCGTCGCTCACCAGTTCCAGCCAGTCGGCGACCTGGCCGTCCTCGCTTTCCTGCATCGAGATATGGGTCATGGCGACGGTCGAGGTCGCGCCATGCCAATGCTTGACGCCGGGCGGGATCCAGATGCTGTCGCCGGGGTTGATGACCTCGGCCGCCGCGCCCCAGCGCTGGATCAGCCCCTGCCCGGCGGTGACGAACAGCGCCTGCCCCATCGGATGCGTGTGCCAGGCGGTGCGGGCGCCGGGCTCGAAGGTCACGACATTCGACGACAGAAGCCCGGGCTTCGGCATCTTCACGATCTGGTCCTGCCAGACGGTGCCGCTGAAGCGACTGGCAGGGGCCCGGAACGAGGCCCGGCTGCCGCTGCGCGAAATCTCGATCATGGTATCCTCCCCTGTCGTCGCGGCGAAAGCGGTGCCATCCTCAGCCCCGGGCCTGAACCCCCGCACGCTCTTCCGTCAGAGTGACGATGCGGGTGAAATCCGACCCCGCCCCCAATTTCTCCAGCGCCTCGTCCCAGGCGGCCAACACCGAGCGGCAGCCGGGCAGGTCCAGCCCCAGCTCCTCGGCCGTGCGCACGAAAAGCGCCACGTCCTTCTGCATCAGCCCGGTGTGGAAGCCGTAGTCGAAAGCGCCGTTGAGGATAGATTGCGGGAATTTCTGCATCGTCGCGGTGTTGCGGCCGCTGCCTGCGTTGATCACCTCGACCACGGTGCGGGCGTCGATCCCCGCCTTCACGCCCATCACCACGGCCTCGGACGACAGCGTCATCGCCGCCGCCGAGAGGCAATTGTTCACCAGCTTCATGGTCTGGGCGAGCCCCGGCTCGGCGCCGATGTAGAAGGGCTTGCCCAGCGCCTTCAGCATGTCCTGCAGATCGTCGAAATCCTCGCGCGGGCCCGAGAACATCACCGCCAGCGTCCCGGCCACGGCACCGCCGACCCCGCCGCTGACCGGGCTGTCGAGCCAGCGCACCCCGCGCGCGCCCAGCGCGGCCGAGAGTTCGCGCGACTTCTGCGGCCCGGTGGTCGACAGGTCGATCACCCGGCGCAGCGCCTTGCCCTGCAACTGGCGGCCGACCGCCTCGACAATCGGCGGCGTCGGAAGCGAAAGGAACACCGTGTCGACCGCATCGCTCAGGGCCTGCGCGCTGTCGACCGACCGGGCACCGGCTTCGACCAGCGAGGCCACGGCCGCCGCATTGGCGTCGTGGATCACCAGGTCGAAGCCGGCCGCCATCAGCCGCTCCGCCATCGGACGGCCCATGTTCCCAACCCCGATGAAGCCGATCGTTCTGCCCATTCCCGTTCCTCCAGAATCTCTATGATCATACTATAATACAATATTCTCCACCGCAACGCCCGACCGCCAAGTTCTTTTCAAAGCGGTGTTTTTTTGCTGATCCCCGACAGGGCACCAAACCAAAAAAGGGGCGACCGACATCGTCGATCGCCCCCGCCGCAGCCTGTGATCGGGGAGGCGGCGCTCAGTTCGCGGCGGCTTCGATCTCGGCCAGGACGGCGTTGTATTCGGCCACGAAGGCGTCATAGATCGCCTGCCCGTTGTCGGTCTCGGCCAGCCAGGTCTCGGTGATCGGCGCCAGACGCTCCAGCCAGAGCGCGCGCTCTTCCTCGGGCAGCGAATATTGGTGCAGCGTCCCCGCTTCGATCAGCTGGTCGTTGAATTGCGCGCGCAGCACGTCCTGTTCACGCCCCAGATGCCGCGAAAGCCGCTCGCCGCTCCAGGCGTCGATCGAGGCGCGGGCATCGGGTTCGAGGTTGGCATAGCTGTCGCGGTTCATGATGAAGGCGATGACCGACAGGCCAAAGGACACGTTGTCGACCTCGTATTCCAGCATCTCGTTGAAGCGGAAGACGACCAGCGAGTTGCCGTTGCCCACGGCCCCGTCAACCACGCCGCGGCTGATCGCCTGATAGGCCTCGCTGAACGAGATCGACACCGGCGAGGCGCCGAGCGCGGTCAGCGCCGCCGAGGTCTCGCGCCCGGTCGAGCGCACGCGCATCCCGGCCAGATCGTCCAGCGATTGCACCGGCGTCCTCGAATAGAGCGACAGCGCCATCGGCGTATAGAGGCCGAGGACATGCACCTGCTCGAACGTGTCGTCCAGCATCCCCTGTTCGTAGAGGCGCCACAGCGCGGCCGAGGCGGCCTCGGCATTCGACGCGAGCCCCGGCAGCGAGGCGACGGCGGTGCGCTGGAACGGCAGGCCGGTCGCATAGGTGATCATGTTGCCGATATCGGCCACGCCTGCCGTCACCCGGTCCCACATATTGTCGGCAGCGGCAAAAGGCGGCGGATAAGGGGCCACGTCCAGCGTGCCGTTCGAGCCCTCGTTCAGCGCGTCGATCCAGGGCTGATAGCAGCAGCGCATGATGATGCTGTCGGGCGCCTGCGCCGTGGCGAAGCGCAGATGCTGCTGCGCGGGCGCCGCCATCGGCAGCACCGACAGCGCCAGCGCCGAGATCAGCGCGCGGGCGAACCGGCGGCTCGGGGTCTTCCTCGTATTCGTCATGGTCTCTCCTCCCAGAGTGAATTGGCCGACCGGCGCGCGCCGGATCGGATCTTGGCCCCGCCCGCCCCTAAAGGCTGGATCGCATCGAGCGGGCAAACGGGACCTGCGCCCGAACGGCGTCGGGATCGGTCGCAAGGCGGCGTACGGCGCGCAGCTGGTTTTCCAGCAGGCTTCCGGCATAGGCGTGAAAGATCATCTGCTTGTTCTGAACCGCGCGGGGCGAGGCAATCTCGAGAAAGATGCGGCGCCTGTCATCGGAATAGCGGTCGAGAAGCTCGTGCGGGGCGCCCTCGTTGACGATCGCGTTGAGGATGTCGAGCAGGAAATAGAGGTCCAGCAGGCCCGAGGTCAGTCCAAGCCCCCCGGTGGGGTTGGTGATATGCGCGGCGTCGCCCGCCAGGATCACCCGCCCCACCCGCATCGTATCGGCGCAGCGCTGGTGCATCCGGTAGGGGGAATATTGCACCAGGTCGTAATCCTCGACCCCCGGGGCATAGGCGCGGTAGAAGGCATCGATCCGCCGGGTCACGCTGTCGAGGGGGAGCGACGCATCCTCCATGAAGGTGACGCGCCAGAGGTCGGACTTGTCGAGCTTGGCGATGATCGCGCCATGCACGTCGTCCATCACCATATTGGCCCGGGCATAGCCGAAGGATTCTAAGGGCAGGCGGACATTGGTGGCGATGAAGCGTTCGGGATGGGTGATGCCGAAGAAGTTGAGCTTCAGCGCCTTCTCGCGCACCGTGCTGCCGCCGCCATCGGCGCCGATCAGCCAGTCGAAACGCTCGACCGTCTCGCCCGCGGGACCGGACAGGCGCGCGGTCACGCCGCTGGCGTCCTGGGTGACATCGGTGAGGCGCGTGGCGAAGCGGACCTCGGCACTGGCGAAGCGCTCCAGGTGACGGCAGGCGATACGGGCCAGATCGTTCTGGCCCAGATGCAGGTTGAAGGGATAGGGCGCGACCTCGGCCAGCGGGGCCAGCGACCAGTGGATGCGCTCGTTGGTGCGGAACACCCAATGGCAATAGTCCTGCTTGGCGAAGCCGGTTTCCAGCGCCTCGTCCAGGATGCCCAGCTGCTTCAGCCCGTCCAGCACATACCAGTGATAGACCGCGGCGCGGGGGGAATCGACGATATCGGGCTCGGCCTCGACCAGCGTGACCCTGAGGCCGCGCTGCGCAAGGCCCAGCGCGGTCAGGAACCCGACGGGCCCGCCTCCGGCGACCAGGACATGCTGCATCTCGACCCTCCTGATTGTGATACAGTAATACGATATGCTAGAGAGCGGACGACCGGCCTGTCAATCGCGCATCGCGCCCGAAAGACACAATAAAACGCCGTGATTTCCGTGCCTTGCGCAGGGCGAACACCGCCCTGCCCTTGCCTTGCCGAATCGCCCCGCCTCAGAGGAACCCGGGCAGCCAGAGGATCAGCATGGGGAAGCCGATCAGCAGCGCGAGCTTGATCAGATCGGCCAGCAGGAAGGGCATGACCCCGGCGTAAAGCTGTCCGAGCGGCAGTTTCGGCGCCACCGATTTCAGCATGAACAGGTTCAGGCCGAAGGGCGGGGTCATCACGCCGATCTCGACCACCACCACCATGATCACCGCCCACCAGATCGGGTCGTAACCATAGGCGCCGACGATCCCGGCGGTCAGGCTGGCGGTGATCATCATGATCGCCATGCTGTCAAGGATGAAGCCCAGCAGGATATAGCCCACACAGAGCAAGACCACGATCACCCAGCCCGGGGCGTTCAGGGCGGCGACGGCATCGGTCATCGCCGTGGAAAGCCCGGTTGCCGAGAAGAGGAAGGTGGTGATCAACGCGCCGATGATCAGGAAATAGATCATCGAGGTGGAGCGCGTGGTCTCGGCCATGACCTTCCAGAACCCGCCGCCCTTCAGCCCGCCCCTGAGCACCAGGATGGCGAAGGCGATGACGGCGCCCAGCCCCGCGGCCTCGGTCGCGGTGCAGACGCCGAAGAAGATCCCGCCGAAGACCAGCAGGAACATCACCACGACGGGCAGCGAGCGCAGGCCGCTGGTCACGATCTCGCGCCCGTTCCAGGGCTCGCCCTTGGGGGCGGCCGAAGGGACGAAGGTGACGGTCAGACCGATGGCGATCATGTAGAAGATCACCGTCATCAGCGCCGGGATCAGCATGGCGATGTAGATCGCACCGATGGATTGCTCGACCAGCAGCGCATAGACCACGGCGACCGTCGAGGGCGGCAGCAACTGGCCCAGCGTCCCGCCCGAGGTGATCGCGCCGGCCGCCAGCTTTGGCGAATAGCCGCGGCGCTCCATCTCGGGGTAAGCGACCGAGCCGATGGTGGCGACAGTGGCGACCGAGGAGCCGGTCAGCGCCCCGAAGCCTGCCGAGCCGCCGATCGTGGCCAGCGCCAGCCCGCCGCGGAAGGGCGCGAAGATCGCCTGCGCGAAAGCGTAGATGTCGCGCGACATGCCGCTTTGCACGGCGAATCCGCCCATCATCAGGAAGAAGGGCACCACCGCCAGATCGAGGCTGATCAGCAGGCCCTTGGTCTCGGCCCCGGCGATGTTGACCGCCTGCATCGGGCCGAAGATGCCCAGGATCCCCAGCGTGGCGCAGGCGGTCAGCGCCGCGGCCAGCGGCACGTAGAGCAGCATCAGCACCCAGAGCAGCCCGACCAGCGCGGCGGCGGCGGTCAGCATGTTCATCAGGAAGAAGGTCTGCAGCGACAGGAACAGCCAGACGGCTCCGACCGACAGGCCCAGCCCCAGCGCGAAGACGACGATCACGCCGACATACCAGCGCTGGGTCAGATCGGCCGCGGCCCGCAACGCCACCATCAGCTGCGCCGGGATGCAGAGGACGAAGAAGGCCGTGATGACCGCATACCAGGGCCAGAGCCGCCATTGCATGATCGTCGTGACCTTGCCCTGGTTGAAGGCCGAGAGCGTCTGCCGCCACACCGCATAGGCAATGAGCGCCACGGTCACGGTGAAGAGGACCGCGCCGAAGGCCCGCAGCCAGGCGATGGTCCGGGCCTTCAGCATCAAACCCAGAAGGTCGATCTCCAGCGTCGCGCGGGCGGAAAGGCCCGCCGCCAGCACCGCGGCGATGGCGGTCGGAAAAACCGTGTGGAAGATCTCGTTCGAGCCGGGGATCGGCGCGTTGAATATCCAGCGCAGGACCACGACGTCGAAGGTCGTGACCAGTGCCACGCCCAGCATGGTCAGCGCGCCCGCGGTGGCGACGACCCGCGCCAGCCGCCCGACCCCCTCGTCCATCGCCGCCAGCCCGTCGCGCACCCGCGAGGGCCGCAGCGGCGCCGGGGCGGGCGGGGCGGCGGGCATTTCTCCGGTATCGGTCTCGGGCCGGGTCATCGGGGCCTCGCAGATGGGAAGGATGAAGGGCTCAGAGCGTCGATTGCAGCTGCCGCGTGAAGGTGGCCTGCGCCAGAACCGCGTCGCGATCCGTCGCCAGCCGCCGCACCTGGGCCAGTTCGCGGTCGAACCACTCGCCTTGATGGGCGTGGAACACCCGCTGCTTGTTGCGGCTGGCCTGCGGCGAGGCGATTTCCAGGAAGATCCGCCGCCGCTCGTCGGAATAGCGGTCGAGCAGGTCATGCGAGGCGCCTTCGTTGACGATGGCATTCATGATCGCGGTCAGGAAATACGAATCGAAAAGGCCCGAGGTGAGACCCAGCCCGCCCGTGGGATTGGTGATATGCGCGGCGTCCCCGGCCAGGATCACCCGCCCGACCCGCATCGTATCGGCGCAGCGCTGGTGCATCCGGTAGGGCGAGAATTGCACGAGTTCGTAATCCTCGCGCCCCAGCCCCGGCACATAGGCCTGATAGAAATGGTGAATCCGGTCGCGGATACCCTCCAGCGGCAGGCTCGCGTCCTCCATGAAGGTGACGCGCCACAGGTCGTCGCGGTCGATCTTGGCGATGATCGCGCCATAAACATCGTCCATGACCATGTTCGCCCGGGCATAGCCGTAGGATTCGAACGGCAGTTTCACATTGGTGGCGACGAATCGCTCGGGCCAGGTGATGCCGAAGAAATTCAGCTTCAGGATCTTCTCGCGCACCGTGCTGCCGCCGCCATCGGCCGCGATCACCCAGTCGAACCGCTCTTCGGTGGCCCCGTCCGGCCCCTCCAGCCTGGCGGTGACGCCGTGGTCGTCCTGGGCAAGGCCGGAGATCTTCGTGCCGAAGCGAATCGTCGCCAGCGGGTTGGTTTCCAGCCGGCGCCAGGCGATCTCGGCCAGGTCGTTCTGGCCCAGATGCAGGTTGTAGGGATGCTTCGTCTCTGATTCGAGCGCGTCGAGCGACCAGTGGATCCGCTCATCCGTGCGGTGCACGACGAAGCTGTAATCCTGCTTGGTGAAGCCGCGGTCCATGGCCTCCTGCAGGATGCCCAGATCCTCGAGCCCCTGCAGGACCGACCAGTGATAGACCATCGCGCGGGGCGAATTGACGATCTGCGGTTCGGCCTCGACCAGCGTCACCTTGATCCCGTAGCGGCCGGCCAGCCCCAGGGCGGTGATGAAGCCCGCCGGGCCGCCACCGGCGACCAGCACATGTTGAGTTCCCACGGGCTCCTCCCCAGGCGTGAGTATGATTGTATGATTATAGTACTGAGCGCTTCAGCCGAATGTCAACCGACCTGATGCGTCCGCCGCGCTGCCTGCCGTCGGCGGCAGTATCGAAACAGCCCGAGACGGAAGTCAAATCAGCTATCGCCGGGTTAACATAGCTCGGCGTTATTCTGGTCATTGCCCCGGCGGCTGCCGGGCGGGTTCGGGCCCTGCCTGCGTGCCGACGCGCGGATTTCGGCAATCCCACCGCCGGGTAGATAGCAAATCGCTATATTGAACGGCGTTCATTTCATCATACGGGGCGCATTCTTCGGCCATCGTGACGGCGGGAGCTGGGAGGTCCCCGATCATGCGTCACGCCGCGCCAAGCCCGTTCCTGGCCGAGGATTACCTGTCCCCGCTTGGCGCCTTCCGGGCGCGCATTGCCAGGGGACCGGCGGCCTCGGACCCGTCACAGGCCCGGCTGGCGGCGGCGATGATGGCCGTCGCGGACCATTTGCAGGCGCTGATGGACGAACTGCGCCCCAACGCCGAGGATCTGCGCGCGCTGGTCGGCTTCCTGACCGAGGTCGGCTATTACACCGACCCTCGGCGCCAGGAATGGGTGTTGCTGGCCGATGCGCTGGGACTTTCGGCCGCGATCGAGGATCTGAACGCCCCCCGCCCGCCCGGCGCCACGCCGAACACCCCCGCCGGCCCCTTCTACCGCGCCGATGCGCCCGAGGTGCCGCTGGGCGGTAGCCTGTCGCTCGACGGGCGGGGCGAGGCGATGGCGGTGACGGGACGGGTCACGGATCTGGATCAGGCCCCGGTCGCGGGCGCGCGGGTCGAGGTCTGGCACGCCAATGCCCAGGGTCTCTACGAAAATCAGGAACCCGACCTGCAGCCCGAATTCAACCTGCGCGGCCGCCTGACCGCCGACGAGCGCGGGCATTTCGCCTTCGCCACCATCCGGCCGGCCGGCTACACCCTGCCGGGCGACGGGCCGGTGGCGGCGCTGCTGACCCGGCTGGGCCTGTCGCTGGACCGGCCCGCGCATCTGCATTTCCGCGTCTCGGCCCCCGGGTTCCAGACGCTCACCACCCAGATTTTCGACCAGGCGGATCCCGCCATCGGTCGCGATGCCGTCTTCGGGGTCAAACCCGAACTTCTGGCCGAGTTCCGCATGCTGGCGTCCCCTGAGGGACCCCGCCGCCATGCGCTCGACCTCAACCTCGTGCTCTGCCCCGAGGGGCAGCACGCATCCGGCCCAGTGGGAGGAGCCCGACTATGAGCCAAATCAGCGGTTATCATCACCTGACCATGTCGACCGACGGTGCCCAGGAAGATTTCGACTTCTACACCAAGGATCTCGGCCTGCATTCGGTCAAGCGCACCGTGCTGTTCGACGGCGTGATCCCGGTCTATCACCTGTACTACGGCTCGCCCAATGGCGATGCCTCGACCATCATCACCACCTTCCCCTTCCGCAAGCCCGGCATCTACGGCCGCCGCGGCACTAATCAGGCCCGCACCATCATGCAGGCCATCCCGATGGGCGCCGCCGATTTCTGGGTCGACCGGCTGAACGGTCGCGGCATCGAGGCGAAGAAGATCACCCGCTTCGGCGCCGACCGCGTGGCCTTTGCCCATCCCTGCGGCATCCCGCACGAGCTGGTCGAAAGCGACAACGACCCGCGCGAGCCGATCACCAACGCCACCCAGGGCATCGGCAAGGCGCATGGCATCAAGGGGATCTACGGCGGTCTGGTCGCCTGTTTCGACCGCACCGCGATGGATGACTTCCTGACCATCGCGCTCCCCCTGACCAAGGAGGCCGACAACCACGAAGGCACCGTCTACCGCGTGCCGGATGCCAATGGCGTGATCCAGCGGGTCGAGGTGATCGACGACCGCTCCTCGCCGCAGGGGACCTGGACGCTCTCGGGCGGGACGATCCACCACATCGCGCTGAACACCGGCGACGAGGACAGCCAGCTGAAACTCCGCGCGCATATCGAGGGGCTGGGCTTCACCGACATCTCGGAACAGAAGGACCGGATGTATTTCAAGTCCTGCTACGTCCGCAGCCCGGGCGGGGCGCTGTTCGAACTCGCCTGGACCACGCCCGAAGGCTGGGCCAAGGACGAGGCCCCCGGCGAGATCGGCAAGACGCTGGTCTTCCCGCCGTGGTTCAAGAACCGCGAGGACGAGCTGCGCTCGGGTCTGGAAGAGGCCGCGTTCGTCTGATGGCCCAGACCGGCCCCCTGCGACGCGGCGTGCGGGGCCCGGGGGCGAAGGCGCTCTGCGTCTTCGTTCACGGCCGCAGCCAGTCGCCCGAAGAGATGGAAAGCCATGTCCTGGCACGGCTCGACGTGCCGGGGGTGGCCTTCCACCTGCCCCGCGCCGAGCGCGGCGCCTGGTACGACGCCAAGGCGGTGGACCCGCTGGTGCCCGATTGCCGGGCGCAGCTTTCCGCCTCGCTCGACCAGCTAGGCGCCGAGATCGCCGCCTTCCGCGCCGAGCATCCGGGCCTGCCGCTCTTGCTGGCCGGATTCTCGCAGGGGGCGTGCCTGTCGCTCGAATACGCCTTCAGCGGCGCGTCCCCGCCCGAGGCACTGGCCGCGCTCACCGGCTGCCGAGTCGGCACGCCGAATTGCGCAAGGGCCAGCGCCCTGCCCCCGGGCCTGCCGGTCTATCTGACCGGCGGCGACCAGGATCCCTGGATCCCGGTCCATGCCTTCGCCGAGGCGGCGCAGGAATTGGGCGAGGGCGGGGCGCGGCTCAGGGCGGATCTGTTCCCGGGCCGCGGGCATGAGGTCGCCGATGCCGAAATCGCCATGCTGGGCCGGATCCTGGCGGATCTGTGCGCAGGGCGCGCGCTGCGCATGGCGGCGGCCCGATGAACCGAGGCGGAGCGCGCGCAACCGTGCGGGCGCGCTCTGCGACCCAGACGAAGGACACGGCCGATTGGCCGCGGGACAGACAGCGTGAGGAGGCGCCCGTCCCCCGGCCCCTGAAACCCAAGGGAGGATTACCATGTTCACCAGACGCAGATTCCTGACCACCACTTCGGCGACCGGGCTCACGCTCGCCGCTTCGGGCCTCGCCGCCCCCGCCATCGCCCAGGGCCGCAAGATCAAGCTGGGCTATGTCTCGCCGCAGACCGGGCCGCTGGCCGGTTTCGCCGAAAGCGACGCCTATAACATCGCCCGCTTCCTGGCGACCGAGGCGGGCCAGAATTTCGAGGTCATCGTCAAGGACAGCCAGTCCAACCCGACCCGCGCCGCGGATGTGGCCAAGGATCTGATCATCTCGGACGAGATCGACCTGATGCTGGTCGCCTCGACGCCCGAGAACACGAACCCCGTCGCCACCACCTGCGAGGCCGAGGGGATCCCGGTCATCTCGACCAAGGCGCCCTGGCAACCCTGGTTCATCGGCCAGCAGGGCAACCCGGGCGATCCCGCCAGCTGGCGGCCCTTCGACTTCGCCTTCCATTATTTCTGGGGGATGGAGGACATGGGCGCGGTCTTCACCGCCATGTGGAACCAGTTGGAGACCAACCGCCAGATCGGCGGGCTCTTCCCCAACGACGCCGACGGGAACGCGCTGGGCGACCCGAACCTCGGCCTGCCCGCGATCTATGCCGCGGCGGGCTATACCACCCATGACCCGGGCCGCTATCAGAACCTCAGCGACGATTTCACCGCGCAGATCAACGCCTTCAAGGCCGCGAATGCCGAGATCGTCACCGGCGTGGTGATCCCGCCCGATTTCACCACCTTCTGGAACCAGGCCCGCCAGCAGGGCTTCAGCCCCAAGGCCATTTCGGTGGCGAAGGCGCTGCTCTTCCCGCAATCGGTCGAGACACTGGGCGCGGCCGGGCACAACCTGTCGTGCGAGATCTGGTGGTCGCCGTCGCATCCGTTCCGTTCGTCGCTGACCGGGCAATCGGCGCGGGAACTGGCCGACGACTACGAGGCCGACAGCGGCCGCCCCTGGACCCAGCCCATCGGCTTCATCCATTCGCTGTTCGAGGTCGCCTCGGACGTGATGGGCCGCGTGACCAGCCCCGAGGATCCCGAGGAAGTCGCCGCCGCCATCGCCGCCACGGACCTTGAGACCATGGTCGGCCGCGTCGCCTGGAACGGCGAAGGCGTGCCCGATTTCGCCGCCGCCAATGTCTGCAAGACGCCGCTGGTCGGCGGTCAGTGGCGTCGGCGCGAGGATGGCGGCTTCGATCTCGTCTGCGTCGAAAACGGCAGCGCCCCGCAGATCCCGACCGCCGACACGATGCAGCCCTTGGGCTGATCCCTGCCGGGGCGGCCCCGCGCCGCCCCGCTTCCGCCCAGGAGGGACGAAGGATGATGCTCACCCTCGACAATGTGTCGAAATCCTTTGGCGCGCTGACGGTCACCGATGGCGTCAGCCTCAGCGTGCCCAAGGGGCAGGCCCTGGGGATCATCGGACCGAACGGCGCCGGGAAATCCACGCTCTTCAACCTGATCACCGGCAACCTCATGGTCAGCTCCGGCCGGATCGAGCTGATGGGCCGCGACGTCACGCGCCTGCCGGCGATGAAGCGGGTGCGCATGGGGGTCGGGCGCAGCTTCCAGATCCCGCAGCCGTTCGAGGGGCTGACCGTCTTTGAAAACCTGTTGACCGCCGCCCGGTTCGGCGGTGCCGCCGTCCATGACCGCGCGGTCCACGATTGCGCCGAGATCCTGCGCGAGACCGGCATGCTGCCCCGCGCCAACCAGCTGGCGGGCGAACTGAGCCTCTTGGACCGCAAGCGGCTGGAACTGGCCCGGGCGCTGGCCACCGGGCCGGACCTGCTGCTGCTGGACGAGATCGCGGGCGGCCTGACCGAGGGTGAATGCCGCGCGCTGATCGAGACGATCCGCGCCATCCACGCGGGCGGCACGACGATCATCTGGATCGAGCATGTGCTGCACGCGCTGACCTCGGTCGTCGAACGCCTCGCCGTCCTCGATTTCGGGCGGCTCATTGGCGTGGGCGAGCCCGAGGAAATCATGGCCTCGCGCGAGGTGCGCGAAATCTATCTGGGGATCGAGGTCTGATGCTGCTGGAAACCCGATCCCTCGACGCGGGCTATGGACGGTTCCGGGCGCTGTTCGGCGTCGACATCCGGGTCGATGCCGGCGAATGCGTCGCCATCATCGGCGCGAATGGTGCCGGGAAATCCACGCTCATGCGCTCCATCGCCGGGGTCCTGCCCAACGCGCCCGACATGATCCGGCACAGGGGCGAGCCCATCGGCGCGCTCAGCGCCGCCGCCATCCTGCAACGCGGCATCGCCATGGTGCCCGAGGGACGCAAGCTCTTCCCCTCGCTCTCGGTCGAGGAAAACCTGCTGATCGGCGGCCAGAAGCGGCGCGGCAACGGGCAATGGACGCTCGACAGCCTCTATGCCCTGTTCCCGATCCTACGCGAAAAGCGCGCCATGCCGGGCACGGCGCTGTCGGGCGGGCAACAGCAGATGGTCGCCATCGGCCGGGCGCTGATGTCGAACCCCGAATTGCTGCTCTGCGACGAGATCAGCCTGGGCCTGGCCCCGGTCGTGATCCGCGACATCTACGCCGCCCTGCCCCGCATCCGCGAAACGGGCGCGGCGGTCATCGTGGTGGAACAGGACATCACCCAGGCGCTGCGCGTCGCCGACCGGGTCTATTGCCTGATGGAGGGGCGCGTCACCCTCAGCGGCACCCCGGCGGAGCTGACGCGCGAGGCGATCCACAGCGCCTATTTCGGAGGCCACGCATGATCTGGCTCGACACCATCGTGCAGGGCATCCTGCTGGGCGGGCTCTATGCCCTCTTTGCCACCGGGCTCAGCCTGGTCTTCGGCATCATGCGGCTGGTGAACCTCGCGCATGGCGACATGATCGTGCTGGCGGCCTACCTCATTCTGGTGCTGGTCACCGGGCTGGGGCTCTCGCCCTGGCTGGCGGTCCTGATCGCGGCGCCCCTGATGTTCGCCCTCGGCTGGCTGTTGCAACGGGTCGTGCTGAACCGGGTGCTCGGCCCCGATATCCTGCCGCCGCTGCTGGTCACCTTTGGGCTGTCGATCGCCATCCAGAACGCGCTCCTCGAGGGCTTCTCGGCCGACAGCCGCCGCATCCCGAACCCGGATCTGGAGGGCGCCTCGGTCGCGCTGGGGCCGGTCACCGTGGGGGTGATGCCGGTCCTCACCTTCGCCTCGGCGGTGCTGGTCATCGTCATCCTGAACCGGGTGATCTATGGCACGCCCTTGGGCCGGTCGTTCCGCGCCACCTCGGACGATCCGGTCACGGCGGGGCTGATGGGGATCGAGCCGATGAAGGTCTTCGCCGTCGCCACCGGCATCGCCATGATGGTCGTCACCGTCGCCGCGCTCTACCTCGGCACGCGGGCCAATTTCGACCCGGCCATCGGCCCCGCCCGGCTGATCTATGCCTTTCAGGCGGTAATCATCGGCGGGCTCGGCAGCCTCTGGGGGACGCTGGCGGGCGGCGTGATCATCGGCGTGGCGCAGACGCTGGGCGCTGCGGTCAATCCCGAATGGCAGATCCTCGCCGGGCATCTCGCCTTCCTCCTCGTGCTGCTGGTCCGGCCGCGCGGGCTCTTCCCCCGCGCCCGCGATTGAAACGGAGCTTGCCGATGTCCTCCCCCTCCGCCCCCTGGCGCGCGACGACGCGGACTCGCACCGGAACCCTGGTGGCGCTTCTGGCGCTGGCACTGATCGTCGCCGGGCTGGTCCTGCCCGCTTTCGCCTCGCGCCGGTTGATCCAGGACCTGTTCTATATCCTGACCATGCTGACGCTGGCCCAGATCTGGAACCTGCTGGCGGGCTATGGCGGGCTTGTATCGGTCGGGCAGCAGGCCTTCGTCGGCATCGGCGCCTATGCCCTCTTCGGTGGCGTGATCCTGGGCGGCATGGACCCGCTTCTGGCGATCCTCTTGGGCGGGGCCGCGGGCCTCGTTCTGGCGATCCCCATGGCGTTTTTCGCCTTCCGCCTGCACGGCGCCTATTTCGCCATCGGCACCTGGGTGATCGCCGAAACGACGCGGCTGCTCATTGCCCAATGGAAGGCGCTGGGCGGCGGCACCGGCACCTCGCTGCCCCGCGCGGCGACCAGCGACATGATCGGCGTGGCGCAGGTGGCCGAGCTTTTCGGCGTCCGGGACGCGGCAGCGCGGGACATCCTGGCCTATTGGATCGCGCTGCTGCTGGCGGTGGCGCTGATCGCCGGGATCTACGCGCTTCTGCGCAGCCGTCTGGGCCTCGCCCTGATCGCCGTGCGCGACAATGCCGAGGCCGCGGCCTCGGTCGGCGTCGATGTGCGCTGGCTGAAATGGGCGGTGTTCCTGATCGCCTCGGTCGCGACCGGCCTGACCGGCGCGCTGATCTTCCTGCAGACCGCCCGCATCTCGCCCGATGCGGCCTTTGCCATCACCGACTGGACGGCCTATGTCATCTTCATCGTGGTGATCGGCGGGATTGGCACCATCGAGGGGCCGATCCTGGGGGTGCTGGTGTTCTTCGCCCTGCGCAGCACGCTGGCCGATTACGGGTCCTGGTATCTGCTGACGCTGGGGCTGACCGCAATCGTGGCGATGATCTTCGCGCCGAAGGGCCTCTGGGGGCTGCTGTCGGCGCGGACCGGGTGGCATCTGTTCCCGATCCGTCACCGGCTGATCGGCCCGGCCGACGGGGGCGAGCGCTGAGCGCCCACCCGCCTGGTCACGCGCCGGGGCGGCTCCCGTCCCAAGCCTGTTGCAACAGCGCGCGGATGTCGTCGCGGCTGAAGTCGCGCGGATTGGAATAGCGGTTCTCGACCGCGAGCGCGGCGGCGCGGTCGAGGTCGGCTTCCGCAATCCCCACCTCCTTCAGGCTGAGGGGCGAGCCCACCTCACGCGCGAAATCCCACAGCCCGCCTCCGGCCGAGCCACCACCGAAAGCCTCGGCGATGGGCGCCAGGGCGTCCGGCACCGCGGCCTCGTTGAAGGCGGTGGTATAGGGCAGCAGGATCGCATGTGTCTCGGCATGCGGCGTATCGAAGGACCCGCCGAAGACATGCGCCAGCTTGTGGTGCAAGGCCATCGAGACATAGCCCAGCGCCGTCGAGCAGCACCAGGCGGCATAGAGCGCCCGCGCCCGGGCCGGTTGCGAGCGGGGATCGGCGATCAGCGCCGGGATGCCCGACTTGAAGGCCTGCATCGCGTCGCGGCACATGAGTTCGATCACCGGCGAGCGGTCGGGGGCGTAGAAGGCCTCCATGGCGTGCGCGATGGCGTTCATCGCCGAGGTGACGGTCAGCCCGACCGGCAGGGTCAGCGTCAGGTCCACGTCATAGATCACGGTTTCCGGCCGGATCGCGGGATCGCGGCGGGTGGTCTTCCGGCCCGCCGCCGTCTCGCCCAGAATGTCGGTCATCTCGGAGCCCGCGTAGGTAGTCGGGATCACCACCTGATCGGCGCCGGTGCGCAGCGCGATGGCCTTGCCGAGCCCGGTGGTCGATCCGCCGCCCAGGCTGACCACCGCCCCAGCGCCGCTTTTCTGAAAGGCGGCAATGGCCTTTTCCGTCACCTCGACCGGCGTGTGCATGGCGGCACCGGCAAAGACCCCGGCCGTGCGCCCGCCCAAGGCCTCGGCCAGCCGCTGCGCATCGGCTTCCTGATGCGGGGTCGAGAGGACCAGCGCCTTGCCCTGACCCAGCCGGTCGAGTTCGGCCCCGGCCTGCGCCAGCGTGCCCGAGCCGAAGACAACGCGGGTCGTCATGCCGGGAAATACGAAGGAATCCATCATTCTCTGTCCTTTCGGCCCCAAGGGCCATGGGTTGCTGCCCGCCGGCCTTCCCCTCGGGGGTGCCAGACAGGCCAGCGCCCGCCCGCTGCCCCCAGGGGGGCGCGGACGGGCGGGATAGGGCGCGCGCGCGGCGCGGATCAGCGCGCCAGAACCTGCCGCAGCACGCGGAAGAGGTCGCCCTCGGGATCCTCGGTCATCGCCGTCGCCCGCCAGGCGACATGCTGGTCGGGGCGCACGAGCAGGCAGCCGCTGTCCCGGATCTCGCAGATCCGGGCCCAGTCGCCGCCATGGTCGACATAGGGCTGTCGCGGGCCGATGACATGGGAGACAAGCTCGATCCCCAGCGCCTCGGCCACTTTGGCCGCGGCTTCGGTCCAGGCCTCGCCGCCGAGCCCCGTCAGGATCGTGAACCGACCCTTGCCGCAGAGGTCCAGCGTCGAGGTCTCGGCGCCATTGTCGCGCCGATAGAGCCAGGCATGCGGCAGCCGCGCGCCGGGCCAGGTGGTCGGCTGGTAATAGAGGTCGGCATCCAGTTCCAGCGCGGGTTCCATCTGCCCGTCCGTCACCACCGCCGAGGAGCGGTAGCGCTGGTTCATCTCGACCCCATGGGCGTCGAATTCGTATTTCTTGAAGGCGATGGCCTTGCGGATCGCCTCGCGCTGGGCCTCGGCCGCGGGCGTGCCGTCGCAGCGCGCCTCCAGATTGGCCTGCATCTGCGCCGGGTCAACCCCTTCCGCCATGCCGAGCGCGGCGAAGATCGGCCCGGTCTCGGCGATCGACTGGTTGGCGCGGGTGACGATCTGCTTGGCGATCGGCGCGCGTTCGGCGTCGTAGCTGTCCAGAAGCCGCTCGCCCGCCTGCCCCTTCAGCACCATGGCGAGTTTCCAGGCCAGGTTGAACGCATCCTGGATCGAAGTGTTCGACCCCAGCCCGTTCGATGGCGGATGCCGGTGGATCGCGTCGCCCATGCAGAAGACCCGGCCGTTCGAGACCCGCGTCGCGTAGTAATTGTTCACGGTCCAGGTGCTGACCGACAGAAGCTCGATATCCAGTCCGGGATCGCCGATCAGCTGCCGCGCCACGCCGGTGGCGAATTCGGGCGTCACCTCGGGCTCGGGACCGTTGATGTCATAGCCCCAGACGATCAGCCATTCGTTCCAGGGCCGCACCATCCGCACCAGCCCCATGCCGATCCCGCCGACATCCGCCCCGGGCTGCATCACCCAATAGAGGACCGAGGGCCGATGCGCCACATAGCGCGAGAGGTCCGCCCGGAACAGGATGTTCATCGAGCCACCGACGCCCATCTTGCCCTCGAAGGGCAGGCCCGCGTGTTCGGCGACCAGCGATTTGCCGCCATCGGCGCCGATCAGGTATTTGGAGCGGACCGTCACCTCCTTGCCGGTCAGGCGGTCGCGCAAGACACTGGTCACGCCCTCGGCATCCTGTTCGTGGCGCAGGTATTCGGTCGACATCCTCGCCTGGGTGCCGCGCGAACAGGCGGTCTTGAAGAGCAAAGGCTCCATGAAGGTCTGCGGCAGGTCGTTCATCCGCGTGGGGGATGCCATCTGATGCGCGGCGCGGGACAGCGGATGGTTGCCCCAGGCCTTCATCCGGCCGATTTCCTCGCCCGCCAGACTTTCGCAGAAGATGTTCTCGCCCATCAATTCCTGATGCGTGGCGAAGAGATAGGCCTCATCCTCGACCTCACGGCCGAGGTCGCGCAGGACCTCCATGGTGCGCTGGTTGGTGATATGGGCACGAGGCGTATTGGCCAGCCAGCGGTAGCGGTTCACGGCCATCGTCTCGATCCCATAGCTCGACAAGAGCGCGGCAGACGCCGCCCCCGCCGGGCCCGTCCCGATGATCAGCACATCCGTCGAAATATCGGCCATGAGCCCCTGTCCTTTCTCGTCTCCCTCGGCGCGGAGGACCCGCCCTGCCCCCCGTGAAGGGGCATATCGGCGAAGGAAGCAGACCGCGCCGCCCGGCGCCCCCCGGGGGGCGGGTCCGATGCGCGGCCGGACTCCTCCCGTCCCGGCCGTCCGACCCTAGCCCGACGAGCAGACAATATTGATCGCATCCTGCCCAGCTTATATAGCTTGTCAGCATGAAACTCAGCGCCGAACACCTGGAAATCCTGGCCGTCATCGTCGAGAAGGGCGGTCTGACCGAAGGCTCCGAGGCCTTGGGCAAGTCGCAGCCCTCGGTCTCGCGCAGCATGGCCCTGCTCGAACAGCGGGTCGGCATGCCGCTCTTCGAGCCGGGACGCCGCCCGCTCAGGCCCACGGAACTGGGCCTGAGCCTGGCCAAGGCGGGGGCGCGGATCCGCGCCGCGGGGATCGAGGCCGGGCAGATGGTCCGCCGCTTCCAGCAGGGACAGGCGGGGCGGCTTCGGGTCGGGGGCACGCCCGTGTTCATGGATGGCGTCGTCTCGGGCATCATCGCCGATTTCCAGTCGCGCAACGCCGATGTGCAGATCGAACAGGTTTACGGCTATCTCGACGCGCTGGCGACCAGCCTGCGCAATGGCACGCTGGATCTGGCGATCCTGCCGATGCACCCGACCCAGGTCCCGCGCGAGATGACCTTTACGCCCCTGCTGGCGGGGCACAACGTCATCGCCTGCCGGGCCGGGCATCCGCTGACCCGCCGCAAGGGCCTGACCATGGCCGATATCGAGGATTTCAGCTGGATCGCGCCGCCCAGCGACAGCCCGCTCTACCGCGACCTGCAACGCGCCCTGCGTTCCATCGGTCGCGAGGATTTCCAGGTCAGTTTCTCGGGCGGCACGCTGTCCTCGATCCTGGCGGTACTCTCGGCCTCGGACGCGCTGACGGTCCTGCCCTATTCGGTGGCCTTTCTTGCGCGGCGGACGACGCCGCTGGAAATCCTGCCGGTGCGCATCGAACACCCCGACCGCCAGCTGGGCATCCTCACCGCGGCCGAGGGGCGCGAGGCGCGGACGCTGAAGGCTTTCGCGGCCTTTGTCGGGGACGAGCTGCACCGGCTGCAGAACCGGATGGATCACGAGCGGCAGGTCCGCCGCCGCGGCTGAGGTCTATTTCGTCGCCAGATAGGTGCTGCCGTCGAGCGCGGTGAACCGCACCGCCGAATGCAGGCCGGTGAACCGCCGCACGGCGTCGCGCAGAAGGACCGCCACCTGCTCCATAAGATCGCGCGTGCGGCTGGGTGCGGGCAGATAGCTCATTTCCAGATTGACGGGCGGCTGGTCGGCCAGCCCCGCCACCTCGATGGCGGCAAGCTGGCAGGCGGCCTTCTGCACGCCCAGATGCTGCACCACGATCTCGCGCAGTTCGGCCATCAGCGCCGGCATCTGGCCGCGCGCCTCGGGGTGGCGCGCCAGATCGACATAGAGCTTGATGTTCGGCATCGCGGGGTCAGGCCGGGACCAGAACGAAATCGTACGCCGACCGCCAGAGTGTCTCGGCGCCCTCGAGCCGCTCGTAGGGTGCCACCAGCGAGCTTTTCACGCCGAACACCGCGTCCGAGGTCAGATAGGAATCGTCGCCGACGAAAGTATGCGTCACCAGCTTCTGAAAGCCCGGCGCGGTGACGAGGTAATGCATATGCGCCGGCCGATAGGGGTGGCGCCCGAGGTGGCCGAGCATCTGGCCGACGGGGCCGTCATCGGGGATTGGATAGGCCACCGGCTTGATGCCGCGGAAGGCATAGCGGCCGTCCTTCCCGGTGTAGAAGCGGCCGCGGTTGTTCCATTTCGGCTGGATGCCGGGCTGCTGCACGTCATAGAAACCCTCGGCATTGTCGGACCAGACATCGACGCAGGCGCCCTCGACCGGGTTGCCGTCCAGATCGCGCACCACGCCCTCGAAAAGGCAGCTCTCGCCCTTGCCGTCGAGCGAAATGTTGTCGCCCATCTGCCGGATCGGCGCATCGGCGACGTGGAAGGGGCCGAAGACCGTGTTCTCGGTCGCGCCCGCGGGGCGGCGGTTGTTGATCGCATCGACCAGCATCGAGAACCCCAGAACGTCGGACAACAGGATGAATTCCTGCCGCTCGTCCGAGCACATCTGGCCGGTGCGGGTCAGGAAGCCGATGCCGTATTCCCATTCCTCCTGGGTCAGCGAGACATCGACGGCAAAGGCGTGCAGATGGCGCACCAGGCTTTCCATGACCTGCCGCAGGCGGGCGTCGGTCTGGGGACCCATCCGGCTGTTGACGGTCTCGGCCGAACGGGCTTCATCGAAATAGCTCATGGTCACAGGGCCCCTGCTCTGCGGCCCGGGGATCGCCGGGCCTGGACGGTTCCGACCCCGGCAGACCCGCAAGACAAGGCCCCTGCCCCGCCCCGCCACGCCGCCGTGTCGTCCCGGCCCTTATCCGGGATCGCCCCCGTTCAGGTCAAATGCGCATCCCGTGGCGCAATATACCGTTGGGGTATATTGCGCCCGAGCGCAGCCCGAGAGGCATGAGAGCGGGGTCAGGAGGCGTCCGGCGCCGGCTCTTCCAAGCGGCCCAGGGCGGCGATGGCGGCGTTGCGGACATGCAGCGACACCGCCTCGCGCGCGGCCTTGGCATCGCGGCGCTGGATCGCGTCGATCACCGCGCCCAGTTCCGCCAGGCTGTGCTCGGTCCGTCCCGGCGCGCTGAGCGAGGCCGAGCGCAAGAGCGTGATCCGCGAATTCAGCATCCGCAGCGTGTCGCCCACCGCCTGGTTGTCGGCGGCCTTGATCAGCACGTCGTAGAAATGGTTCTTCGCCACCAGCCGGTCCAGCACATCGGCGCTTTGCATCGCCACGCGCAACTGGTCGAAGGCCGCGGCCAGCCCCGCCACGGCGGCGTCATCGGCCTCGGTCGCGACCAGTTCGGCCGCCAGCCCTTCGAGCAGGCTGCGCACGCGGTAGATGTCCTCGGCCTGCTTGCGCGAGAGCTTGGTCACCATCGGCCCGCGGTTGGCATGAACCTCGATCAGGCCCTCGGTCTCGAGCTGGCGCAGGGATTCACGCACCAGCGTTCGGCTGACCCCGGCCATCTCGCATAATTCGCGTTCACGCAGGCGTTGTCCCGGCTTGAAATGCCCCAGCGCAATCGCGTTGCGGATGCTGTCTGTCACCTGCTGACGCAGGGGCGCCGCCACTCTCTCGACCAGAAACGTCACGTTCACTCCGGCTTTGTCGACATCGGCCCTCAGCATATCAACCCTCCTGACATGCATGACGGTAACACAATCCATAGCGCATGGAGGGCCAACAGGAAAGGGAGAGCGGCGGGCGCCCGCCCCGGGGTCAGCGGCCCCAGACCACGGCATTCTCGTGCCGCTGGATGATGTGGCGCAGCGCGTCGAAGGCGGTCATGATATAATGCGCCAGCCGGTCGGCGGCGGGCGACCGCGGCACCCCCGCCAGCCGCAGGATGCCCAGCGAGCGGTTGGGCTGGGGAATATCGAAGGGCAGCACCGTGACCCGGTTCTCCTTGCGCTGGGCAAAGACCACCGAGAAGGGCAGCACCGCCAGCGCATCCGATCCCGACAGGAAGCTGATCACGCTCATCAGCGAGCCGCCGGCGTAGCGGATGCTGAGTTCCGAGACGCCGATGCTCATGAGGATCATCTGCAAATCCGACATCAGCGGCGAGCCGGGCAAGGGCGCGATCCAGGGATAGGCGGTCAGGTCCACCGCCTGCAGCCGGCTGCGGCGCATCAGCGGATGGCCGGGACGGCAGGCAACGATGTTGCGCCCGGGCAGGAGTTCCACAAAGTCGAAGGCCGGGCCGGGATGCGCCGACCCCACAGGCACGATGCCCATGTCGATCAATCCCGCCTCCAGCGCAACGGTCATTTCCGGCAGGTTGCCATAGCTCTGCTCGACCGTGACCTCGGGTTCCTCGCCGTGGAAGCTGGCGATCATCTGGCTGATCATCGCATCCATGAAGAAGGGCACGCCGCCCACGCGGACCACGCCCCGCGCCCCGGTCACATAGCCCCGCACCGCATCCGTGGCATGGCGCGAGGCGGCAAGGATGGCGCGGCCGTGGATCGCCAGCTGCTCGCCCAGGGGCGTGGCCTTCAGCGGCCGGCGCCCCCGCACGAAAAGCGGCTGTTCGACGCGGGCCTCCAGCATGCTCAGCGAGCGGCTGACGGCCGATTGCGTCATGCCCAGAAGCGCCGCGCCCTCGGACACGCTGCCGGTGTCGAGGACGGCCGCCAATTGCATCAGATGGCGCTCGTTCAGCTTCATGGGGCAATCTATAGGCTCCGCTCAGGGACCCGGCAATGACGATTGTCCGACCGGCGGGCGATCGGACCACGCCCCGCCGGGCAAGGGGGCGCTCAGGCGTATTGCGCATGCACCCGGTCGACCAGCGCGTCGCAATCGGCATCGGCGCGAAAGCCCAGCCGCACGGCCATCTCGGCCTTGAGCGGCGGTTGCCAGAACATCGCCTCGATCTTCGGATCGGGCGCGAAGCGCACGCGCTCGGTCACATCGGGGCCATAGCGCCGGGCCAAGGCCGCCACCAGATCGCCCATCCGCACGGTCAGCGCGGGCAAGGCCCAATGCCGCCGCGCGGGCAGGGCCGAGGCCGGAAGCCGCGCCGCCAGTTGCAGGTTGAAGACCATCTCCTGCCGCGAAATCAGCCAGGTCGTCATGTCGGGGCTGCAGGGCAGGACGATCTCTCCCCCCTCCCGCGCCACATGGAAGACGTTGTTGAGAAAGGCGGAAGAGGTGCTGGAAAACCCCGGCGTCCGCGCCATCACGCCCGACAGCCGCAGCGACAGCCCGTCGACATGGCCGCGCCGGGTGAAATCGTCCAGCAGGATCTCGCTGACCAGCTTCTGCGAGGCATAGCTGCTGTTGGCGTTGGGCAGGGTGTAATCATGCACCTCGGACGGGACGGGTGAGCCATAGACAGCCACGGAACTGGCGTTGACGATGCGGGCGCCCGGGGCTTTCTCGGTCGCGGTCTCCATCAGGGTGAGGATGCTGTGCAGATTGGCGTCAAGGCCCGCGTGCAGGTCGGGTTCCGCCACCATGCCCAGCGCCGCCGCCAGATGCCAGACGACATCCGCACCGCCCGCCATCGCCTCGGCCATCAGCGAGCGGTCGCTGGCCGACCCCTCCATGAGCCGCACCCGGCCCCGTCCCTGCACCGGCTCAAGCTGCCGGTCGATCAAGACCAGTTCGTCCGTTTCGGCCATCAGCGGCGCCAGCGCGGCGACGAGGCCCCGGCCGACAAAACCCTCGGCCCCGGTCACGATCATCTTCATGGTTTTCCTCTCACTCCTGCTCGAAGGCCGCCAGCAGCGCGCCCATCCGCCGCTCGATCCGGTCGCGCTGTTCGGGGTGGGTGATGGCGTAAAGCGCGCCCTGGCGCAGCGCCCGCACCACCGCCTCGGCCGCATCCTCGGGCGGGCGCCAGGGGATCGCGTTACGGTAATGCGCCATGGTCGAGACATCGACATCGGCCAGCCCTCCCGGCGCGGCCTCGCCCTGCCGGTGGCGCATCGAGCGGCCGATGTTCGTGCGGATCGGCCCGGGGCAGAGGAGCGTCGCGCCCACCTTCGCCCCGTCGCTGGCCAGTTCCAGCGCCAGCGTCTCGGTCAGGCCGGCCACGCCGTATTTCGCCGTGACATAGGCGCCCAGCCCCTCGACCGGGCTGAGGCCCCCCATCGAGGCGGTATTGACCACCCAGCCGCCCCGCGGATTGGCCTTCAGCAGCGGCAGGAAGACATGCAGCCCGTGGATCACGCCCCAGAGGTTGACCTCCAGCATCCATTTCCAGTCCGCCAGCGTCAGATCCGCCAGCCGCCCCGCAGGACCGACGCCCGCGTTGTTGCAGATCAGATCGACGCTGCCATGCGCCGCGAGCGTCGCCTCGGCCAGGGCCTCGACCTCGCCCACCCGGCTCACGTCGACCGGCACGGCCAGCGCATTGATCTCGGCCGCGGCGACCGCCAGCGCCTCGGCGTCGATGTCGGCGATGACCAGGTTCATGCCCTCGGCCCTGAGGCGCCGGGCAATCGCCAGTCCGATCCCCGAGGCCCCGCCGGTCACCACCGCCGTCCGCCCCTCAAAACCGCCGAATCCGGCCATGTCCCTCTCCTTGTTTCCGACCGGCCGCCGCTCAGGAAAGCAGCAGCAGGGGCAGCCCCGGCAGGGCGATGAGTAGCGCGACTTTCAGAAGATCGGCCACAACGAAGGGGATCACGCCCCGGTACATCTCGGTCAGGCCGAGTTCCGGCGCGACCGAGCGCATCATGAAAAGGTTGATGCCAAAGGGCGGGGTGATCACGCCGATCTCGACCACGACGACCATCATCACGCCCCACCAGATCAGGTCATAGCCCAGCCCCTGCATCAGCGCCCCGGTGGTCGAGGCGGTGATCATCATGATCGTCATGCTGTCCATGATCGTGCCCAGCAGGATGAACAGCACCGCGATCAGCGACACGATCATCCAGGGCGCCAGCTGGGTGTCGAGCAGCATGCGCGAGAGTTCCTGCGCCACCCCGGTCGAGGACATGAGGAAGGTCAGCGTCAAGGCGCCGATGATCAGGAAATAGATCATCGAGGTCGATTTCGTGGTGTCCGACGCGACTTGCAGGAAGTTCTGCCGGGTCAGGCGCCCGCGCAGCAGCGTCACCGCCACCGCCAGGATCGCGCCCAGCGAGGCCGCTTCCGTCGCGGTGAAGACGCCGAAGAAGATGCCGCCGATGACCAGCCCGAACAGGATGAAGGCCGGGATGCAGCGGAAAGCCGCCGCGCCGATCTCGCGCGGGTTCCAGGGCTCGCCGGCCGGTCCCGCTGCGCCCAGCCGCACCGAAAGGACGATGGCCACCATGTAGAGCGCCAGCGTGACCGCCGCCGGGATCAGGAGCGCCATGTAGAGGGACCCGATCGATTCCTCGACCAGCAGGGCATAGACGACAATCGCCGTCGAGGGCGGGGTCAGCTGGCCCAGCGTGCCGCCCGCCGTGATCGTCCCGGCCGAGAGTGCCGGCGAATAGCCGCGCTTCTTCATCTCGGGGAAGGCGGCCGAGCCGATGGTGGCGACCGTGGCGATGGAGGATCCGGTCAGCGCCCCGAAACCGGCGCAGCCTGCCACCGTGGCCAGCGCCAGCCCGCCCCGGAAGGGCGAGAACAGCGCATTGGCCAGCCGGTAGATATCGCTCGCCATGCCGCTGGTGACTGCGAAGCTGCCCATCATCAGGAAGAAGGGGATGATGGCGAGGTCGGCCGAGGTGAGCAGGCCCACCGTCTCGGACCCCAGCACGCTGACCGCGGCGCCGCTGCCGAAGAAGCCCATGACGCCCACCAGCGCGCAGAAGGTCAGCGCCGCGGCGACGGGCACGAAGAGCAGGATCATGACCCAGAGCACCAGGACCAGCCACAGCGCGCTCATCATCATGTTGCCGAGGAAATAGGTCTGGTAGCTCGCGGCAAGCCAGTAGCCCAGCGCCAGAACGCCCGCGCCCGCGACCAGCGCGGACAGGCCCCCCGCCACCGGCGCCCCGGGGATTTCCCGCGCCTGAAGGGCGATATTGACCAGACCCACCGGCAACGAGACCAGCAGCGCCAGCAGGATCATCGCATAGGAATACCAATGCGGGATCTGGAACAGCAGCGACTGCGAGCCGGTCGCCCAGGCCATCTCGACCTGCCCCCAGATCGCCCAGGCCAGCGCCACCAGGCAGCCGGCGAAGATCGTGGCGCCGAGGCACCTGAGCCAGGCCACGACCCGGGCCGGAAAGGTATTGACCAGAAGGTCCATCTCCAGGATCGCCCGCGCCGCCAGCCCGTTCGGCATGACCAGCGCGATGGCCGTGCACATCAGCGCCGCATAGATCTCGTTCGAGCCGGGGATCGAGACGACGAAGATGGTGCGCAGGATCACCACATCGACCGACATGGTGGCGCCGACCACCAGGAAAAGCCCGATACCGATCACCGCCATCGCGCTGGTCAGGCCCGAAAGCACCCGTGCCAGACGGTCGAGGCCGCCCGTCGGAACAGGGGCGGTCTCGGCCGCGGTGAGGGTGAGGTCTGCGTTCTCTTGAGCCATCTGCCCAAGCCCCTTTCAACAGGCCGGCGGCCGGTGCTTGCTGGCGGCCCCTGCCCGATCTCTGCATTCGACAGGCCGGGACCGGGGCGCGGCTGGATCCGCGCGCCCCGGCCCCCCGGGATCACTCGGCGCGGCGGTAGGCCGCAACACGCTCCCGATAGGAGTCGAGGATCGCGGCGCCGTTGTCGGTGCTCTCGACCCAGTTGCGGATCGCGGGTTCGGTCGCCACCTGCCAGATCGCCAGTTCCTCGGGCGAAAGGTCGGTCATCTCGACCGCGCCGACCAGCACCTGACGCGACTCGGCGTCGATCTCGTCCATGGCCCGGCCGATGAAGACCGACAGGTCCAGCCCGGTGACCTCGGCCAGCGCCGCCCGGCCCTCGTCCGTCAGGCGGTCATAGGATTGGCGGTTCATGATGACCGCGCCCGGCACCAGACCGAAGGCGAAATTCTCGACCCCGTAGCTGACCACCTCGTTGAAGTGGAAAGCGGCGACGGCATTGATCGCGGTGGTCAGCCCCTCGACCACGCCGCGGTCCAGCGCCTGATAGACCTCGGTGATCGAGATCGAGGTCGGCGCCCCGCCCAAGGCCTCGATCACGTCCGAGGTGGCGCGGCCGGTGATGCGGATGCGGCGGCCCTGCAGGTCGGCGGCGGCATGGACCGGGAAGCGGGTGAAGAGCCGCGGCGCGGTGGCGGTCACGAAGCCCAAGAGCACGAATTGCTCGCTCAGCGCCGCGTCCAGCATGCCGTCCTCATAGAGCCCCCAGAGCGCGGCCATCGCCGCCTCGGAACTGCTGGTCAGGTTCGGCAGGCCGATCACATCGGTGCGCGGGAAGGGCACGCCGATGGCGGGCATCTGGATGATGCCGATATCGGCCACGCCCGAGACCACGCGGTCCAGCATATTGGTGTTGGTGGCAAAGGGCGGCGGGAAGGGCTGGATGGTGAATTCCCCGGCCGCGGCTTCGTTGGCGCGCTCGATGAACGGGGTGTAGACCTCGTTCATGTAGAGGTGGTTTTCCGGCAGGGCCGTCGCCATGCGCAGCAGGGTCTGCGCCCCTGCCCCGCCGGTGGTGGCGGCCATCAGGCTCAGCGCGGCCAGCGCAGAGGCGCCCAGGCGCCCCAGTGTCGTCGTCATGTTCATCGGTCCCTCCCTGGATCCTTGATGTCGGACGGATCGTGCGGCCGCCTCCTCGGGCCGGAACGATCCGATATCGGGCCGCGCCGCCCCGGCTTCAGGCCGGGATCAGGCGCAGCGGCACCCGGGCAAAGCCCGCGGCATTGTTGTTGATCTTGCGCTCGGCCGGCCCCGCGGGCTCGATCCGGCGGACGCGGGACACCAGCGCCCCGACGATGGCCGAGAATTCCATCCGCGACAGCGCCTGCCCGGCGCAGGCATGGACGCCAGCGCCGAAGGCCATGTGGCCCAGCACCTTGCGCCGGTCGACGCGGAAGCTGTCGGGCTCTTCCCAGACCGAAGGGTCGCGCCCCACCACGTTGAGGAAAGCCGCCACCTTGTCCCCGGCCCTGAGCGGCACACCCCAGAGGTCGGTGTCGCGCGCCACGCCCCGGCCGACGGTGCGCGCGGGCGGCTCCATGCGCAGCGTCTCTTCAAATGCCGTGCGCACCAGTTCCGGCGCCTCGCGCAGGCGGTCCCATTGGTCGGGGTTGTCCGCAAGCAGCTTCAAGCCGTTGCCGATGGCCAGGATCGTCGTGTCGAATCCGGCGCTGAAGATGATGACCACCAGCGTCTGCGCGTCTTCCTGCGACAGGATCCCCTCGTCCGCCATGCGGAAGATGGCGCCGCCCATGCTGTCGGGCCGGAAATTCTCGCGCCGCATCTGATGGGCGAACCATTCCAGCACATCGCCGCTGCGCGCCTTGCTGTCGAGGAAGATCTGATTGCCCGGCACGTTGGAATTGAACGCAAGGTCGGCCCAGGGCAGCAGCCGGGGACGGTCCATGTCGATCACGCCCAGAATGTCGGGAAAGACCTTCAGCACGTAACGGGCGGCGATGTCTTCCACACCGTCGACCTCGCCCATCGCCACGATCTCGTCGGCCATCTTTTCGGCCTCGGCGCGGAAATAGGCGTCGTATCCCTTCAACGCCAAGGGGGAGAACAGGCTCATCATCGGCTTGCGCACCCGGGCGTGATCGGGCGGATCCTCCTGCACCAGGGTCTTGCGGATGAACTCGCGCTCGCCGAAGGCCTTCACGGTCGAGGTGAAAACCTCCCATTCCTTGAACATGACCTGCGCCAGCGCGTGCTGGCCGGTGACATAGACGCCGTAAGGCTCAAGCCAGCACACCGGCGCCTGCGCCAGCGCCTGGCGCATGATCTCCAGATTGTCGGGAATGGTTTCGTAGGTGAACGGATCGAGGGCGATCCGGGGCACATCCAGAAGCGTCATGGCTCCTCCTTCGCGCGGCCGGGCCGGGGCCCGGTGCGGCAGCACATTTCGCCCCTGGGGCCGCTACCCTCCTTGCGGTGATGGCCGGGTCGAACTGATTACTGTATAGCAATCATACAATCATAACTCAAGAAGAATGCCCTTGACCTGGAAAACCGGGACAGCGCGCCGGTTTCGTGTTTCTTTTCAATCGGATGGATGCAGCGGTTCCCCGTCATGGTCGCGGGTGAGTTTACGGTTGATTATGGTAGTATTGTATGATGATTCTGAACCTAACCCCCGACTCAAGGCGTTATCCCCGTGGCCAAGCCGCGAATCGCCGGACCGGGCGGTGCCTTTCCCGCGGGCCAGCGCGCCCCCGACCATCGACCCGAGGAGAATCCGATGACCGCAAATGCTACGCCACAGGGCGTGTCGCAGGCCCTGGCCGCGCATCTCGCCACCCAGCGCCCCGAGGCCCTGACCGAGGCCGACCGCCACGAAGCCCGCCGCGCGCTGGTCAATATCGTCGGCTGCGCCCTGGGCGGGGCCGAGCATGAGGCGGTCGGGATCGCCATCGCCGCCCGCGGCCCCTTCGCCGGGGCGCCGACCGCCCGGGCGCTGGGCCGGCGCGAGGGGTTCGACCCGCTGCTGGCGTCCCTGATCAACGGCATCAGCTCGCATGTGCACGATTTCGACGACACCACGCCCTCGAATTACATCCACCCGACCTCGCCCGTGGCCTCGGCGCTTTTTGCCTATGCCAGCGCCAACCCGGTCAGCGGCGCGGATTTCCTGCATGCCTTCATCCTGGGGTATGAGGCGGTCACCCGCATCGGCAACGCCACCTATCCCGCGCATTACCAGGCAGGCTGGCATTCGACCGGTTCCATCGGCGTCTTCGGCGCGGCTGCGGCCATCGGCCGGCTGATGGGCCTGAACGCCGAGCAGATGCGCCACGCGCTGGGGCTGGCCGCGACGCAGGCCGCCGGGATCCGCGACAATTTCGGCGCGATGGCGAAATCGCTGCACCCCGGCCGCTCGGCCGAGGCGGGCTATATGGCGGCGCTGCTGGCGGCAAACGGCTTCACCGCCGGGCCGACGCCGCTGGAAGGCCCGCGCGGCTTTGCCCATGTCACGACCGGCACCTCGGGCAGCTTCGATCTGTCGCTCATCACCCGTGACCTCGGCCGCGACACGCTGCTGCACGAGAATACCTACAAGCCCTTCCCCTGCGGCATCGTCGTGCATCCGACCATCGACGCCTGCCTGCAACTGGTCGCGGCGCATGGCCTGACGCCCGAGATGATCGAGGCGGTCGAGCTGGACGTGGCACCGCTGGTCCTCGACCTCTGCAACCAGAAGGACTTCACCGTCGGCCTGCAGGGCAAGTTCTCGATCTACCACGCCGCCGGGATCGCGCTGGCCCGCCACCGCGCCGGGCGCGCGGAATTCAGCGACGAGACGGTGAACGCCGCCGATGTGAAGGCGATGCGCGCCCGCGTCACGCCCCGGGCGTCGGACAAGGTGCCCGAGGACGGGGTGCATGTGACGCTCCGGCTCAAGGACGGGCGGGTGCTGACCAAGGAGTTGGACGCCTCCATCGGCAACATCCGCAGGCCGTTGTCCGACGACCAGCTGGCGCAGAAGTTCCGCGATCAGGCCGAGGTCCTGAAACCCGTGCGGACCGAAGCGCTGATCGAGGCGCTCTGGTCCCTCGACAGCGCGGCCGACATGGGGGCCATCATCGCCCTGGCCACGCCGGAATGAGCGCGCCCTCCCCCTCGGCCGCGCTGGCCCGCTTCGCCGCCGAGACCCCGACCGGGGCGATCCCGCCCGCGCTGCGCAACCTCGCCCGGCGTTCCGTGACCAGCGCGCTGGCCGCGGGCATTGCCGCCCGCCGAGACCTCGATGCGGCGGCGATGCTGCGGGTGCTGGCCCGGCTCTCTGGTCCCCCACGCGCCGGGGTGATCGCGGGCGGTCCGCGGCTCGACGTGACGCGGGCGGCCTTCGCCAATGCCATGCTCTGCAACCTCCTCGATTTCGACGACACCCATGCGCCGACCATCCTGCACCCGACCGCACCCGTCCTCGGCGCGGTCATGGCGCTGGCCGAGGATCTGGGCACGCCCCCGGCCGAGGCGATGACCGCCTTCACGCTGGGCTGCGAAATGGCCTGTCGTCTGGCCGATGCCGTCTCGCCCGAACACTACCGCCGCGGTTGGCACATCACCGCCACGACCGGCGCGCTGGGGGCGGCGCTGGCGGCGGCCCGGCTTCTGGGCCTCGATGCCCGGCGCAGTCTCTGGGCGCTGGGCCATGCCACGGCGCAGGCCTCGGGCACGGTCGAGACGCTGGGCACCATGGCCAAGAGCACGGGCGTTGGCAATGCGGCGCAAGCCGGGGTGTTGGCGGCGCTGATGGCGGCCGAGGGCGTGGCAGGGCCGGAAACGCCGCTGGAAGGTCCGCGCGGCTATCTGCGGCTGGTGACGGACCGGCCGGATCTGGAGGGGCTGGCGCGGGGCCTCGGGCAGGATTGGTCCTTTGCCCGCAACATGCCTAAGCCCTATCCCTGCGGCGTGGTGCTGAACCCGGTGATCGAGGCGGCGCTGGCGCTGCGGGCGGAGCTCGGCGCCGCGCCCATCGCCCGGATCGAGATCGCCGGCTGCCAGCTGCTTCTCGACCGCACCGACCGCCCCCTCGCCCGCCTGCCGCGCGACCTTCAGGTCTGCGCCCAGCATTGCGTCAGCGCGGCGCTGCTGCGCGGTCGTTTCGGCCCGGCCGAGGTCGATGCCGAGGCCGCCAATGACCCGCAGATCGCCGCCCTCCGTACCCGGGTGGGCCCCATGATCGTGGATCCCGGCCTTACCGTCGATGGCGCCCGCGTGACGCTCTGGCTGGAAGACGGCCGCAGCCTCTCGCGCACCATCATCGAGGCCGAGGGCAGCCCCCGCCGTCCCCTGAGCGACGCGGCGCTGGCGGCGAAACTGCGGGCGCAATGTAGCGATCCGGCCGAAGCCGAGGCGCTGCTGACAGCGCTGGCCGGGATCTGGACCGACGTACCACTTTCAGCCCTGACCGGCCAATGAGGAAAAAGGGCGCCGCGGCGCCCTTTTTCTGTCAACGTTCCATGTGGGTTTCCAGCGTCTTGGTGAACCCGGCCATCTGGCGCACCACATCGGGCTCATGCGGCAGACGGCGCAGGAAGGCCAGCCGTTCCTCCAGCCAGCTATCCTGATAGGCGTGGAAGATCAGCCGCTTGTTCGCCACCGCCTGCGGCGAGGCGCGCTCGATGAACATCTGCCGGCGGCGGTCGGAATAGGTGTCGAGGTGATCCTCGGACGCCCCTTCCAACAGGATCGCCGTCATCACCTCCAGCAGGTGATAGACATCGAAGAGGCCCGAGGTCAGACCCAGCCCGCCCGTCGGATTGGTGATATGCGCCGCATCCCCGGCCAGCACCACGCGGCCCACCCGCATCGTATCGGCGCAGCGCTGGTGCATCCGGTAGGGCGAGTATTGCACCAGCTCGTAGTCGCCAATCCCCGGGGCATAGGTGCGATAGAAGGCATCCATCCGCTCGGGCACACCATCAAGCGGCAGCGAGGCATCCTCCATCACCGTGATCCGCCACAGATCGCTGTCGTCGATCCGCACAATGATCGCGCCATAGACCGGATCCATGGTCAGGTTCGACAGCAGGAACCCGTGCTGGCGGAAATCGTGGCGAACATTTGTGGCGATGAAGCGCTCGGGATGGGTGATGCCGAAGAAATTGAGCTTCAGCAGCTTCTCGCGCACCGTGCTGCCGCCGCCATCGGCGCCGATCACCCAATCATAGCGCTCCTCCACCGGCCCCTGCGGGGTCTGCAGGGTCACGCTGACGCCCGAGGCATCCTGCGAAAGCCCGCTGATCCTGGTGCCGAACCGCACCGAGGTCCCCGGCAGCCGTTCCAGATGCTGCCAGGCGATCCGCGCCAACTCGTTCTGGCCCAGATGCAGGTTGTAGGGATAGGGCGTGATCGGATCCAGCGCGTCGAGCGACCAGTTGATCCGCTCATTGGTGCGGAACACCCAATGCGAGAATTCCTGCTTCACGAAGCCGGTCTTGCGCGCATCGTCCAGGACCCCCAGCCGGTCCAGCCCTTCCAGCACCGACCAATGGTAGACCATGGCGCGCGGCGAATCGACGATCTCGGGCTCGGCTTCGACCAGCGAGACGCGGATACCCGCCCGGGCCAGCCCCAGCGCCGTCAGAAAACCGACCGGCCCACCGCCGACCACCAGAACTTGTTTGTCGCTCATGCATCCCCTCTCCTGCGTCCTGCCGCCCGGGCGATGGCGGCTGACGAGGAAAGTGATATGATTGTATGATTATATGTGTCAAGTGCTGCCACCCGGAGGGCGACGCCCCGCCTCGGCCGCAGCATGCCGCTTGCCGTGGCGCGCAAGGCAACAACGGCGGGAACCGCCTTACCCGGTCCAGCGCTCGGCGATAGGCGGGGCCGCAGCCCCGCCCCCGCTGTCAGCGCCCCAGGGAGACCCCGAGACCGTCGCTGTCGAGGGAAACGCCGAGACCATGCTCGCCGCCCAGACCTGCGTTGATGCCACCGGTGTTGTTGCTGCCGGCACCCGTTCCGCCGCCGCCCAGATCAATGTTGATGCCGCCCTCGTTGTCGGAAGCGGCGTTGTCGCCGACCCCGACATTCAGTCCGCCGCTGTTGCCCGAGGCCGCCTCGGTCCCGGCCCCGACATTCACGCCGCCGCCGTTCCCCGACGCCGCGCTGGTGCCGACGCCGGCATTGATGCCGCCGCCATTGCCCGAAGCCGCGGAATCGCCAAGGCCGATATCGACCCCGCCGCCACCGATCTCGACGGCAACGCCGCCGCCGCCCGTGCCGGGATTGGTGCCGGGATTGGTGCCCGGGTTCGGGGTGACACCCGGGTTGGGCACGGTCGGCGTCCCGCCCGCGCCCGGCTGATCGCGCGCCGTCGCCTGCTGGCAATACCCGGCAAGCACCTGGCGCATTTCAGCCGCTGACAGGTTGCGGGCAGGTTGGTCGCAAAAGCTTGATCCGCTCTGGCTGAAAGTCGGAGCGGGAAAGCCCGCGCCGACCAGGGTCAAAGCGATGATCATTGGGTTTTTGATCTTCATCGTTCTTCTCCCGTGTGGTGAAAGGGTGCGTCAGGATCGCGACCCCACTGTCCCCCAACCGAGGAGTTCAGCGCAAAGTTTCAATCCTTAAATTGAAGGTTAAATTAAAATTTTTCATGAACGGCGGCCAAATGGGGCTCCGAATGCCATTCATGCAGGCAATACCGCCGCTCCCATCCCAGCAACCAAAACCGCCCCAAAACGCGGATTTTTCTGGTGGCGGTCAATTGAAATTATGGAAGTGATCCTCGATACCATAAATCGACTTATCATTTGTTTATACTTGATTTTTTCGGAAGAATCTCTGCCCCTTCCCGCATTCCGGGACGCATGACTGTATCGGACGATACCCGAATTTCTATCCCTGCCGCCCGCCAATCCCGCCGCGCAAAACGGGCGCAATCTGACGCAGCCCGGGGCAGCCCGCGTTCGTCGTTTCCAACCCCGGCGGGCGCTGAATATGCGGATCCGCCCCCGGACAAATCCGGTCTCTCGGCAAACCCATCGCGGCAAGGAGAAAGCTCCAGATCGCCATGATCCCACGCTATCGACCCAGCGCATCCGCAACGAAGCAGCCCGGCGCGGGCGCGTGAAATCACCTCGACCGCGGGGTCTGGGGGAGGTCACCAAGGCGTTTCGCGCACCCGATCCTGTCCCCCGAAACGCCCGGTGATCGGCCCCGCCGTCAGAAACAGGCGGGCCCACTTCCCTGCAGGGGTTACGACGGTGGATCGGCCCGAGCGGCGGCTGCGTCCGCCGCCTCGAAGCGGCACAGGGGCAACCCCGGACGCGGCCCGGAACGGCGGGCAGATCCCGGACGTGCCCGGCTTCAACGATGATCAAGGAAGAATGTGGTAGCGGAGGAGGGACTTGAACCCCCGACACGCGGATTATGATTCCGCTGCTCTAACCAACTGAGCTACTCCGCCACGCTGCCGGCGCCGGATCTTCGACCCGTATCGCTTGGCTGGCGGCTTCCTAGGGCAGGCGTCTGGCAGCGTCAAGAGGGAAATCGACCGGGGTTTCCCCCGCGCCGGGGCGGCGCTTTGACCCCTCGCTTCGGGGCTTCTGCCGGGCTAGGAAAAGGGCAAAGCGGAGGCGCCATGCAGACCCTTCCCCAGACCCGCGATCTGGTCCTTGTCGGCGGCGGTCATGCCCATGCGCTGGTGCTGCTGCGCTGGGCCATGGCGCCGCTGGCAGGCGCCCGGCTGACGCTGATCGACCCTAACCCGACCGCGCCCTATACCGGCATGCTGCCGGGGCTCATCGCCGGGCATTATCGCGCGGCCGAGCTGGAAATGGACCTGGTGGCGCTGGCCCGGCACGCGGGCGCCAGACTGATTCTGGGCCGCGCCACCGGGCTTGATCCCGAGGCGCGGCTGATCGAGGTCGCGGGGCGCCCGCCCGTGGCCTATGACGTGGCCTCGCTGGATATCGGCATCACCTCGGACCTGCCCGCGCTGCCGGGCTTTGCCACCCATGCCACCGCCGCCAAGCCGTTGGGCGGCTATGCCGAACGCTGGGCCGCCTTCGCCGCCGCGCCGCCGCCCGAGCCCAGGATCGCCGTGCTGGGCGCGGGCGTGGGGGGCGTGGAACTGGCACTGGCCATGCACCATCGCCTGCCTGACGCCCGGATCACGCTGGTCGAACGGGCCGGGGCGCTGCCGCATCTCGGCACGGCGGCCCGCCGTCATCTGCTGGGCCTTCTGGCCGGCCGGGGCATCGCGCTGGAAACCGGGGCCGAAGCGGTCGCGGTCGAGGCCGAGGCCGTGGTATTGGCCGATGGCCGCCGCCTGCCCTCGGATTTCACCCTGGGCGCTGCGGGCAGCCGGCCGCAGGACTGGCTTGCCACGACCGGCCTTGCCCTGACCGGGGGGTACGTGACCGTGGATCCGATGCTGCGCTCGGTCTCGCATCCCGGGGTCTTTGCCGCCGGGGATTGCGCGCATATGGCCGAAAACCCGCGCCCCAAGGCCGGGGTCTTTGCCGTGCGGCAGGCGCCGATCCTGCACCACAACCTGCGCGCCGCGCTCTCGGGCGGGGCGATGCGCCCATTCCATCCGCAGCGCGATTACCTGAAGCTGATCTCGCTGGGCGAGCGCGAGGCGCTGGCCGACAAATGGGGGCTGCCGCTGCATGGCCGGGCGATGTGGTGGCTGAAGGATCGCATCGACCGCAGGTTCATGCGGATGTTCCACGCGCTTCCCGCCATGCCCGCGCCCCCCCTGCCCGCCGAGCGCAGCCTCGGCCTGGCCGAGGCGCTGGGCGACAAGCCGATGTGCGGCGGCTGCGGCGCCAAGGTCGGCCCCGACGCGCTGCGCCGGGCGCTGAGCGCGCTGCCGCCGGCGGCGACGCTGGAACTGGGCGCGGGGGATGACGCGGCGGTGCTGGAGCTGGGCGGGCAGCGGCAGGTCCTGGCGACCGACCATCTGCGCGCGGTGACCGAGGATCCCTGGATGATGGCCCGCATCGCCGCGGTGCATGCGCTGGGCGATGTCTGGGCGATGGGGGCCCGGCCACAGGCGGCGCTGGTCAGCCTGATCCTGCCGCGGCTGTCCGAGGAGCTGCAGGGCCGGACGTTGGCCGAGATCATGGCGGGCCTCGGCGGGGTGCTGACCGAGGCGGGTGCCGCCATCGCCGGGGGCCATACAACGCAGGGCGCGGAACTGACCATCGGCCTGACCGTCACCGGCATCGCCGGGGACCGGATCCTGACCAAGGGCGGCGCGCGCCCTGGCGAGGTGCTGATCCTGACGAAGCCCCTGGGCTCGGGCACGCTGCTGGCGGCCGAGATGCAGAAACGCGCGCCCGGCCGCGCCATCGCCGGGCTCTGGCCGTTCCTGACGCAAGGCCAGGGCGCAGCGGCGGCGATCCTCGCGCCCCGGGCCAGCGCCATGACCGATGTCACGGGCTTCGGCCTGGCCGGTCATCTGGACGAGATGCTGAGGGCGGGCGGGGTGGCGGCCGAGATCGACCTCGGCGCGGTCCCTTTCTACGAGGGGGCCGAGGCGCTGGCGGCGGACGGCGTGGCCTCGACCATCGCTCCGGCCAACCGCGCCGCCCTGATCGGCCGCATCGCGGCGCCGCCCGGGGCGCGCACGGCGCTCCTCTACGATCCGCAGACGGCGGGCGGGCTTCTGGCCTCGGTGCCCGAACGGGAAGCAGAGCGCCTTCTGACCGCGCTGCGCGAGGCGGGCTATACCGCCGCCGCGATCGGGCGGATCCAGGCGCTGGAGGCGGGACCCGCGCTGCGGGTGCAGGGCTGAGGGAGGGGTTTCGCCCTCGCCCCCCGCTGTCGCGGGCGCCTCGGGCGACCAGCGGCGCCGCGTTCCGCGGCGCCGCAAAGCCGGGGGACGCTGCCCCCCGGACCCCCCGGGATATTTAAGGCGCAAAGAAGGGCTGCGGGTTGTGCCGGAGGGGCGCAACGGGGCGCGGCGGCTTTTTTGGGGCGGGCTCGGCAGCGGCTGGCGCCCGGGCCTGCCGGCAGGGCGCGGCGGCGCTTCCTCGCCAACGGGTCGGCGGCGGGGCGCGGGCGGTCGCGTTTTTCTGGTCAGGCGGTCCCGGGCGCGGCAGGATGGCGGGGGAGGTGCCCAATGCCCGACAATCCGATCCGCCCGACCATTGCCCTCGACGCGCCCGGCAAGCGGCACGGGTTCCTCAAGCTGCCGCATTCGCGCAATGACAGCGCCTGGGGGGCGCAGATGATCCCCCTGACGGTGATCCAGGGCGCGCCGGGACCGACCGCGCTGCTGACCGGCGCCAATCACGGCGACGAATACGAGGGGCCGATCGCCCTGCAGGCCCTGGCGCATGAGCTGGAGCCGGACGATCTGACCGGGCGGCTGATCATCCTGCCCTTTTTCAACCATCCGGCCTTTCGCGCCGGGACCCGGGTCTCGCCGATCGACGGCGTTAACCTTAACCGCGCGTTTCCCGGGGCGCCCGATGGCAGCGTCACCCAGAAGATCGCCGATTACGTGGCGCGGCAGTTGGTGCCGCTGGCCGATCTGGTGGTCGATTTCCATTCGGGGGGCAAGACGCTGGATTTCCTGCCGCAGGCCTGCGCGCATGTGCTGGAGGATGCCGGGCAGCAGGCGCGCTGCGTCGCCGCCGCCCGGGCCTTCGCCGCGCCCTATACGCTGATGCTGCGCGAGATCGATGCGGTCGGCATGTATGACAGCGAGGTCGAGGGTCAGGGCAAGACCTTCGTGACCACCGAACTGGGCGGCGGCGGGACGGCGACGGCACGCTCGGCCCGGATCGCGCGGCGCGGGCTCAGGAACGTGCTGATCCACGCCGGGCACCTGCGGGGCGCGATGGATGACCCCGGCACCGTGATGCTCGATATGCCGGGCGACGAATGCTATCACGCCGCGCCCTGCAGCGGGCTGGTGGAACCTCTGGTCGATCTGGGCGAGCCGGTGCATCGGGGCATGGCCCTGGCGCGGATCTGGCCCATCGAGCGCAGCGGCGGCGCACCCGAGACGATCCTGGCGCAAGGCGCGGGGATCCTGGCGGCGCGGCATTTCCCGGGGCTTGCCCAGATCGGCGACACGCTGGCGGTGGTGGCCGTGCCGCGGACGTAGGCATTCACTTTGTCAATAATCGGCAGCAAAAAGGGCGGGCGAAATCCGCCCGCCCTGTCACTTTCCCAACAAAACCGATTCTCAGACTCCGACGCCCGGGCCCAGGCAACCCAGCGGCGCCTGGCTTTGCTCGACCTCGTAGAGTTCGGTCGACGGCCCGTCGAGGCCCTGGAATACCGCCCTCAGCCCGTCGCCCTCGGCGAAGAAGCGCCAGCATTGTTCGTCGTCCGGCGCGTTGTCATAGACGAAGCAGATGTTGCCCGCGCGTTCGTACCAGCTGCCGTCCTGGCATTCCTGACCGATGAAGGTCCAGCGCACGCGGCGGTCGGGCAGGTATTGCTCGACCCCATAGGGGGTGCCCTGAAAGACGTAGCTCAGCGTCCGGCCCAGCGTATAGGCGTCGAATTCCTCGGCGCTCATCGGGGTGGGTCCCCCGGCGGCGGGCGGCGGGGTCTCGGCGGCCAGCGGCAGGGCGACGCTCAGCGCGGTGGCAAGAACCAGAAAATTGGCGCGGATCATGGCAAGACTCCCTGGCAGGTTCCGGGCACTCTGCCAGAGGGCCGGACAAAGGGCCAGCCGCCCGGCCGTCACGATGCCGCGAGTCGGGAGGCGCAAGTCGGACGCCGCGCCTCAGCCCCGCAGCAGCGCCTCGGCGCTGGGCAGGGGGGCGGCGTCGTGCTGGGCCAGGACCTCGGCCAGACGCTTGTCCATCACCGCCTTCCACAGGGGCGGCACCAGCGCCAGCATGGCCATGGCCGGCAGCGGCGCGGGCAGCATGGCCGACCCCTCGGGCACGGTGAGCTGCGGATAGGGCCGCGCGGGATGGGCATGGTGGTCCGAATGGCGCGGCGCGTTCAGCGTCACGGCCGAGGAATACCAGCCGACCGAATTCCAGGCGTGCCAGGGCCCGGCCGGTTCGAACTTGCCATTGGCCAGCCGCCGCCGCTTCAGCCCGTAATGCTGGACGTAATCGGCGACCAGCATCTGCGACTGGGTATGGGCGCAGAGCGCCACGTAGATCAGCAGCCCCTTCAGCCCGAAAAGCGCGAAGGCCAGAACCAGAAGCGTCACCTCGCCGGTCATGTAGAAGACATAAGGGTTGATGCGCTTGCGCCCCGAGCGGCGGGTCATCGCCTTTTCCGCCCGATAGCCGGTGATGAAACTACCGTACCAGGCCTTGGGCAGGAAGGACCAGAAGCCCACCCCCTTGTCGGCCGACACCGGGTCCTGCGGCGTCGCCACATAGGGATGATGCACGAAGCGATGGGCCGAGACATGGTGGCCGAAAAGGAAACCGATATAGACCGCCGTGCCGAGCCCGGTCATGAACCGGTCCGAACGGTGGATCAGCTCATGCGAGGCGGGGTTGCCGATCTGGCCGAAAAACAGGCCGAAGCCCAGGATTCCGGCCACCCAATCCAGCCCGTGCAGGTTATGGGTCAGCGCCCAAACACCCAGGGGCAGATGCGTCAGCTGCAGGAAGCCCAGCAGGATCAGCAGGTTGTCGCCCACCGGCATCTCGCTTTCGTCGGCCGGGTCGGGGAATTGATCGACGGCGATCCACATCAGGCCGATCGAGACCGGGGCAAGCCAGATGGCCCAGCCGCCATGGAAGGCGCCCCAGGCCAGCAAAGCCGCCGGCAGAAGGGTGGCGAAAGTGAAGATGGTCAGGCGCATGAGCGGGTCCAGAGCACGGGTACGGTTAACGGATACGCGCGGATTTGGGCAAGCATAAGGCATTGCGCCCCTTCCATCCATGCGACCGAGAGGCTACTTGCTGGAAAACAGCCCGAAACCGGCCCGGAGGCCCCATGTCCTTCTTCGGAAAGCTCAAGGAACGGATGTTCCGCTCGTCCTCGAAGCTCGACGAGGGGCTGGATGCGCTGGTCGCCGCCGAACCCGCCCCCGAGGCGCCGGATGCGCCGATCCCCTCGCCCGCGCCGATCGTCGCCCCCGATGCCGCGAAACCGGGGCTGCTGTCGCGGCTGACCGGGCGGCAGGACGCGCCCCGCCGGGTGCTGGACGACGCCTTTGTCGAGGAGCTGGAGGATCTGCTGGTGCAGGCCGATCTGGGCGTGGATACCGCGCTGAAGGTTACGGCCAATATCGCCGCGGGCCGCTTCGGCCGCCGCGTCACCACCGCCGAGATCAAGGAGGCGCTGGCCGCCGAGATCGCGCGCATCATGGAACCGGTGGCGCGCCCCCTGCCCCTTTACGCCAAGAAGCCGCAAGTCGTGCTGGTGGTCGGCGTCAATGGCGCGGGCAAGACCACGACCATCGGCAAGCTGGCCAGCCAGTTCCGCGCCGCTGGCAAGTCGGTGATCATCGCCGCGGGCGACACGTTCCGCGCCGCGGCGGTGGAACAACTCCAGGTCTGGGGCCAACGCGCGGGCGTGCCGGTGATGACCGCGCCCGAGGGCTCGGACCCCGCCTCGCTCGCCTATGACGCGCTGACCCGGGCTCAGGCCGAGGGCGCCGACCTCTTGATGATCGACACCGCGGGCCGCCTGCAGAACCGCGCCGATCTGATGGAGGAATTGGCCAAGATCGTCCGCGTCCTGCGCAAGAAGGACCCGTCCGCGCCGCACAACACCCTGCTGGTGCTGGATGCGACCACCGGCCAGAACGCCCTGACCCAGGTCGAGGTCTTCCGGCAGATGGCCAATGTCTCGGGCCTGATCATGACCAAGCTGGACGGCACGGCGCGGGGCGGCGTTCTGGTGGCGCTGGCCGACCGGTTCGGCCTGCCGATCCATGCCATCGGCGTGGGCGAACAGATCGACGACCTCGATTCCTTCGACCCGCAGGATTTCGCCGCTGCCCTCACCGGCACCGGCCCGTGACACGCTCAGCGAAAGCCCTGCCGGGCTTCGTAGAGCCGCAACAGCGAGAGCACGGCCACCACGATCACCGTGGCCAGGATCGCCAGCGGCAATTGCCCGGCGCCGCAGCCAAGGCCGATGGCGCCGGCCATCCACAGCGAGGCGCCGGTCGTCACGTTCTGGACCTGCCCCTTGGAGGTAAAGATCACCCCCGCCGCCAGGAAGGCCACGCCCGCCGTCACCGCCTCGATCATGCGCAAGGGATCGCTCTGCTGCTCGCCCGGGGCGCCGAAGTCGAGCCGCGCGATCTGCAGCCCCAGCAGGACGAAGAGACAGGCGGCGACCGAGACGAGGATATGCGTGCGCAGCCCCGCGGGTTTGCGGCGCCATTCGCGCTCGATCCCGATGGCCGCGCCCAGCGCCAGCGCCACCAGGAGTCGCAGCGCATAGGCCGGCAGATGGTCGAGGCCGGCGGAGAAGTCGGTGGCGATCTGGTCGAGCATGTCGGGTGTTCTAGCGCGCGCCGCGGCGCTTTCCAGGGGGTGCCCGCATGAGCGAGTGGCTGATCGCGCACGAGGGCACCCAGACCGGCCTCTATCTGTCGATGGCGCTGGCGCTGGCGGCCGCGGTCCTGCACGCGATCTTCGGCGCGCTGCAGAAGGGGCGGCACGATCCCTGGCTGTCGCGGGCGGGGATCGACGTCTTCGCCTTCCTGATGGCGCTGCCGGCGGCGCTCTTCCTCGTCCCCTGGCCCGAGCCGCATCTGTGGCCGATATTCGGGGGCGTCTTCGTCATCCATGTCGCCTACAAGATCCTGCAGGCCATGACCTATACCCGCGGCGCCTATACCGTGGTCTATCCGGTGGTGCGCGGCACCGGCCCCCTTTTCACGGTGTTCGGGGCATGGCTGATCTTCGGCGAGACCTTCAACCTCTGGCAATGGCTGGGCGTCGCGGTGCTGCTGGGCGGGATCTATGGGCTCGCGCTCTATAACCTGCGCAAGATCACCACGGGCCGCGAGCGGCTGGTTCCCGCCCTGGGTTTTGCCGTGGCGACGGGGGCGATGGTGGCGGTCTATACGACCTTCGACGCCTATGGCATCCGCGCGACAGCGGACCCGTTCACCTTTCTCGCCTGGTTCTTCGTCATCGACAGCCTGTTCATGCCGCTGGTGAGCGCGCGGCGGATGATCGCCCTGCCCCGGGCCGAGCGCGCCTCGCTGCTGCGGCGGGGCTTCGTCGGCGCGCTGGTGGCTTTCGCCAGTTTCGGCGGGATCATGCTGGCGACCCGGCTGGGGCCGGTCGGCCAGGCGGCGGTCCTGCGTGAGACCTCGACGGTCTTCGCCGCGCTGATCGGCTGGCTGATGCTGGGCGAAAGCACGGGGCCGCGCCGGGTGGCGCTGATGGGGATGATCGCGGCGGGGGCGATCATTGTGCAGCTGGCGGCGTAGGGGGTGGGATGAAATCCCACCCTACAGGTCCGCATCGTGGCGTTGCACGCGCAAGGGGCCGGTAGGCTGCGTGCTCGCACGCTCCCCGCGCAACGCTGTAGGGTGGGATTTCATCCCACCCCGCGCAACGCCTCAGGCCGGGACCGTCATCCCCTGCAACACCTCGGCCGCGATCTCGAAGGAGCGGATCCGCTTGGCCGGGTCATGGATCGCACCGGTGAGGATCAGCTCGTCCGGCTGGGTCCGGGCGATCATCTCGCGGAACCGTCGTTCCAGAGTCTCGGGCCCGCCGGTGGCCGAGAAGCCCAGCGCCCCGTCGACCTGGCGCAGCAGGGCGGCCGGCACCTCGCCCGCCACGTCCTGCACCGGCCGGGGCAGCTTGCCCGGCTGGCCGGAACGCAACCGGGCGAAGGCCAGCACCTGCGACGAGCGCAGGAAATGCGCCTCGTCATCCGTCTCGGCCGCGAAACACCCGGCCGCGACGATGGCATAGGGCCGCTTCAGATAGTCCGAAGGCCGGAAGGTCGAGCGATAGATCGCCAGCGCCTCGTCCAGCGCGGCCGGGGCGAAATGCGAGGCGAAGGCATAGGGCAGGCCCAGATAGGCCGCCAGCTGCGCGCCATAGAGGCTGGAGCCGAGGATGGTGAGCGGCACGTTGGTCCCGGTCCCCGGCACGGCCTGCACCCGCCCGCCTTCGTTGGCGCCGAAATAGCCCAACAGCTCCACCACATCCTGCGGGAAGGTGTCCTCAGCCTGCATGTGGCGCCGGAGCGCCCGCATGGTCACCTGGTCGGTCCCCGGCGCCCGGCCGAGGCCGAGGTCGATGCGCCCCGGATAAAGCGTCGCCAGCGTGCCGAAGGCCTCGGCCACCGTCAGCGGCGCATGGTTGGGCAGCATGATGCCGCCCGCGCCGACGCGGATGGTCGAGGTCGCGCCCGCCACATGGCCGATGACCACGGCGGTGGCGGCGCTGGCGATGCCGACCATGTTGTGATGTTCGGCCAGCCAGAAGCGGTGATAGCCCAGCCGTTCGGCGGCGCGCGCCAGGGCGACGCTGCCGTTCAGCGCGTCGGCGGCGGTCCCGCCTTCGGGAACCGAGGCCAGATCGAGGATCGAGAAATGCTGCACGGGTGTAACTCCTTTCCCCCTACCTAAGCCGGCCGCCGGGCCGTACAAGGGTCGGGGCGCAGGGGCACCCGGTCAGACGCCGGTCACACCCCGAGGCACCAGCGCATGATCGCCTTCTGCGCGTGCAGACGGTTCTCGGCCTCGTCCCAGATCACCGAATGCGGCCCGTCCATCACGGCCGAGGTCACCTCGTCCTCGCGATGCGCGGGCAGGCAATGCATGAAGAGTGCATCGGGCTTGGCGCGCTCCATCAGCGCCTCGTTCACCTGATAGGGGCGCAGCTGGTTGTGGCGGCGCTCCTTGGTAGACTGGCTGTCATGCATCGAGACCCAGGTATCGGTCACCACCAGATCGGCGCCTTCGACCGCGGCGGCCGGGTCGCGCATGATCCGCACTTCCGAGCCCTTGTCGCGGGCGAAACGGACCCAGGCATCCTCAGGGTCCAGCGTCTGCGGCCCGGTGAAGGTGAAGTCGAAGCCGAATTGCCCCGCTGCCTGCAGGAACGAGGCGCAGACATTGTTGCCGTCCCCCGCCCAGACCACCCTCTTGCCCGCGATGGGTCCGCGATGCTCCTCGAAGGTCAGGACATCGGCCACGATCTGACAGGGATGCGTCCGGTTGGTCAGACCGTTGATCACCGGCACGCTGGCATATTCCGCCATCTCCTGGATCACCGATTCATCGAAGGTGCGCAGCATGATCAGATCGACATAGCGGCTGAGGACGCGCGCCGTGTCGGCGATGGTCTCGCCATGGCCGAGCTGCATCTCGCTGCCCGACAGCACCATGGTCTGCCCGCCCATCTGCCTGACACCCACGTCGAAACTGACACGGGTCCGGGTCGAGGGCTTTTCGAAGATCAGCGCGACCATGCGCCCCTTGAGCGGCTGCTCGTCGTCGGGCGCGCCCTTGTGGCGGCCCTGGCGGGCCTGTTTCATGGCGGCGGCGCTGTCGATGATGGCGCGCAGCTCGGTTGCGTCGGTGGTATGAATATCGAGGAAATGGTTCATGGGACTGGACTTTCTGGATCGGGAGCGAGGGGGCGCTGCCCCCTCTTGGCCTGCGGCCAATTCACCCCCGGCGTATTTGCGGCAGAATGAAAATCACTTGCCTTCGGCGGCGGAGGCGGCGGTATCGAGGCGGGCGACCGCCTCGGTGATATCCGCGTCGGGGATGTTCAGCGCGGGCAGCAGGCGCAGCACATTGTCCGCGGCGGGGACCACCAGCACGCCCGCCTCGCGGGCGGCGGCGGCGAGTTCGGCCGCGGGCTTCTTGCACTTCAGCCCCAGCATCAGCCCCAGGCCGCGCACTGTCTCGAACGTGTCGGGATGGGCCGCGACCAGCCCTTCGAGCCGCTGGCGCAGCAGGCCCGCCTTGCGGCTGACCTCGTCCAGAAACCCGGGATCCGAAACGATCTGGCTGACCTTCAGCCCCACGGCGCAGGCCAGCGGGTTGCCGCCATAGGTCGAGCCATGCGTGCCCGCCACCATGCCCGAGGCTGCCTCTTCGGTGGCCAGCACCGCGCCCAGCGGGAAGCCGCCGCCGATGCCCTTGGCGACCATCATGATATCAGGCGCCACACCGGCCCATTCATGGGCGAAGAGCTTGCCAGTCCGGCCCATGCCGCATTGCACCTCGTCGAGGATCAGCAGCGCCCCGGTCCGGTCGCAGGCGGCACGGATCGCGCGCAGGTCTTCCTCGGGCATCGGGCGGATGCCACCCTCGCCCTGCACGGGTTCGACCAGCACGGCGCAGACGCTGTCATCCATCGCCGCCTCGAAGGCCGCCATGTCGCCCCAGGGCAGATGCTTGAACCCGGGCATGAGCGGACCGAAGCCCTTGACCATCTTCTCGCTGCCCGAGGCGGCGATGGCGGCGGTCGAGCGGCCGTGGAAGGCCCCTTCGAAGGTCAGGATCGTCTCGCGCGGGGCGCCCTTCTCGTAATGGTACTTGCGCGCCATCTTGATGGCGAGTTCGGCGGTCTCGGTGCCGGAATTGGTAAAGAAGACCGTATCGGCAAAGGTCTTGTCGACCAGAAGATCGGCCAGCGCCTGCTGCTCGGGGATCTTGTAAAGGTTCGAGACATGCCAGAGCTTGCCGGCCTGCTCGGTCAGCGTGGCCACCAGCTCGGGATTGGCGTGGCCCAGCGCGTTGACGGCGATCCCCGCCCCCATGTCGAGGAATCGGCGCCCGTCCGCCTCGATCAGCCACGAGCCTTCGCCCTTCACGAAGGAAAGAGGCGTGCGGTTATAGGTCGGCAGAACGGTCGAAATCATGGGAATGCCCTTGGATGCGAAGGCCCATTCGTGCCGAAGGCAACGGGCCAAGTCAATGCGGGTTCAGAGGGGGAACTGCGGCCAACGGGCGCGCAGCAATGATCGTCAGACGCGGGTCAGCGTCGGCGTCGCAGCGAAAGAGGGGCGCTTTGGTCGATCATTCCCGCCGCATAGCGCAGGGCGCGGGATTTGTCGAGGCTTCTGTTGGCAGGGCGCGCGCAGGGGCCGGATGCCGCCGCCGCGCCCGGGGGCCCCGGGCCCCCGCGGCACACAGGCCCCTTGCCGCCCCTCCTTGCGTTAAGTATCCCAGTCTCAGGATCCCACGACGCCCGCAGGCCCCATGCCCTCCAGTTCCAGACCCCCGCCGCGTGAGCGCGCCCTGCCCGTGCAGGCGCCCCAGGCCGGATGGTGGAGCGGCTGAGCCGATGCGACGCGCCCTCCTCTTCCTCGCGCTCGTGCTGCCGCTCTCCGGCTGTTTCGAGACCGCGCCGCTGACCGAAGCCGCGAGCCGCGCGCTTCAGCCGACCGCGGGTCCGGCGCAGCTCAGCGTTCTGGATGGCGCGGTGGCGGTGGCGGGCCCGGCGGGCTATTGCGTCGATGCCGAGGCCACGCGCGAAAGCGACATCGAGGCTTTCGTGCTGCTGGTGCGCTGCCGCTACACGCTGCGGCCGTCGCCCGTGCTCAGCGCCACGGTGACCGGGCTCAATTCCGACGGCAACCCCGAGACCTTCCGCCGCCTCACCGGCTTCCTGCAAAGCGCCCCGGGCCGGGCGCAGCTGTCACGCTCGGGCGATCCCAGCGATGTCGAGGTGCTGGAGGCGACCTTTGCCGAGGGCGTGATCTGGCTGCTGATCCATGACACGGGCAACCCCCAGTCCTTTGACGAGACCTATTGGCGCGCCATCCTGCCGGTTGCCGGGCGGATCGTCACGCTGTCGGTGCTGGCTGCCGCCGACCACCCCTTTGAGCGCGACAGCGGGCTGGGGATCCTGCGCAGCTTCGTCATGCGGATGCGGGCGGTGAACGCGGGCGGCTGAGGCGTCAGCGCTCAGGCCACCAGCACGATACCGATGATCGACAGCGCCAGCAGCGCCATTCCCGCCACTTCCAGCGGCCGCGGCCGCTCGCGGAAGAAAAGCGCCGAGACGAGGATGGAATAGAGCAATTCCACCTGCCCGAGGCTGCGGACATAGGCCGCGTTCTGCAGGGCGAAGGCCACGAACCAGCCAAGGCTGCCCAGCACGCCGGTCACCCCGACCAGGGCCGTCGCCCGCCAGGACGCCAGCACCCGCCCGACCTCGCCCGGCTCGCGCCAGCCAAGCCAGAGCGCCATGGCCAGCGCCTGGAAACTGGTGGCCATGGCCAGCGCGGCGGTGGCGCGGAACAAGGCGTCCTGATGCGCCACTTCCAGCGTGGCGCCCCGGTAGCCGATGGCGGAAAGGCCGAAGAGCGCGCCCGCCAGCACGCCCAGCATCGTGGCGCGGTTCAGGATGCCGCCCTGCCGCCAGCCCTGGGGCGGACGCGAGATCAGGATGACCCCGGCGACCCCCACCAGGATCGCCACCAGGCCGGGGGCCGAGACTTCCTCGCCCAGCACCAGCGCCGAGAAGGCCGCGACCTGCACCGTCTCGGTCTTGGTGAAGGCGATGCCCACGGCGAAGGAGCGTTCGGAAAAGAGGGCGACGGTGCAGAAGGTGGCGACGATCTGGCCCAGCCCGCCCAGCACGGCGAAAATCCAGAACTTCGGCCCGGGCAGCGGCACCGGCTGCGGATCGAGCGCGAGCAGCAGCGCCAGCCCGGCGAGCGCCAGCGGCGCGGCGAAGAGGAAGCGCGAGAAGGTGGCGCCGCCGGTGCTGAGCCCCAACCCCTTCAGCCGCTTTTGCAGCGTGAAGCGCAGGGTCTGGACGGCGGCGGCGGCGAGGGTGACGAGGACCCAGAGTTCCATGGCATTCTTCCCGGCGGAGTCGGCGACCCTGATACGCCTGGGTCCCGGTCGGCACCAGCCCCGACGCCGCGCGGAGCATGCGGGGGGCCAGCCCCCCGCCCCCCCCCCGCCAAAGGGGACCCTCGGGTCCCCTTTGGAAACCCCCGAGGATATTTCCAGAACAAAGATGAAGATTATGGGGAGGTTAAGCCGCCTTCTTTGCGCTTCAAATATCCTCGGGGGGTGAATGCCCGCAGGGCAGAGGGGGGCAGAACGCCCCCCTGCGCGCTCCCCGCAGGCGCTAGCGCACCGAGGTCGCGCGGCGGGTCGACATCAGCAGATGCGTCTCGGATTGCGTCACCGCCTCCAGCTTGCGGATCCGCGAGAGGGTCTCGTCGAGATGGGTCAGCGAATCCGTGGCCAGATCGACGATCACATCCCAGCGCCCGCTCGTCGCATGCACCGCCTGCACGGCGGGCATGGCCAGCATCCGCCCCACCGCGCGATCGGTGCCCGGTCCCTCGATCGCCACCATCATCAGCGCCCGCACCGGGCTTTCCGCCAGATCGCCACGGGTCAGCGCGGTGAAGCCGGCGATCTCGCCCGCCGCGACCAGGCGGTTCAACCGGGCACGCGCGGTGTTTCGGCTGATGCCCAGTTCCGCCGCCAGCGCCGCCAGCCCCAGCCGCCCGTCGCGCTTCAGCGCCGCCATGATCCTCTGGTCCGTGGCATCCAGGCTGACCATTTTGCCCCCTCTGGCTGTGCATTTCGCTCAATAAGCCGCCCGAAACGCGCATCCTGTCAAGCAGAACGCCTGCCGTTCCGCGCTATATTCAGCCCACCAGAGCCGCGAGGATCCCATGACCCAGACCCATTGCCTGCTGATCGGCGCCCCCGTCGATACCGGCCAACACCGTCCCGGCTGCCTGATGGGCCCGGCCGCCTATCGCACCGCGGGCCTCGCGCCCGCGCTTCAGGCGCTGGGCCATCGGGTGAGCGATCTGGGCGACGCCGCCTGCGTCCCGGTGCCCGCGACGGTCGCCAATCCGGCCGTCCATCATCTGCCCGAGACGCTGGGCTGGACCCGCGCGCTGGCCGCGATGGCCGAGGCGGCGATGGCCGAGGGAATGCCGATCTTCCTGGGCGGCGACCATTCGCTGTCCCTGGGTTCGGTCGCCGGGGTGGCAGCGGCGGCGCGGGCGCAGGACCGGCCGCTCTTCGTCCTCTGGCTCGACGCGCACAGCGATTTCCACACCCCGGCCAGCACGGAATCGGGCAATCTGCATGGCACGCCGGTGGCCTATCTGGCCGGCCGCCCGTTCGAGGGCTTTCCGCCCTTCCCGGCCCCTGTCCCGCCGGAAAACATCTGCCTGTTCGGCATCCGCTCGGTCGATGCGGCCGAACACGCGGCGCTTCTGGAGCATGAGATCGCCATCAACGACATGCGTGTCCTCGACGAGCGCGGCGTCGTGGCCCCCCTGCGCGAATTCCTGGCGCTGGTCGAGGCGGCGGACGGGTTGCTGCATGTCTCGCTCGACGTCGATTTCCTCGATCCCGTCGTCGCCCCGGCGGTCGGCACCACCGTCCCCGGCGGCGCCACCTTCCGCGAGGCGCATCTGGTGATGGAACTGCTGCACGAATCCGGGCGCGTCACCTCGCTGGACCTGGTGGAACTGAACCCGTTTCTGGACGAACGCGGGCGGACGGCGCATCTGATGGTGGATCTGGTCGCCTCGCTGATGGGCAAGAAGGTCTTCGACCGGCCGACCCGCGCCTATCGGGGGCAGGCATGATGCGCGATCTTCCCCAACCCTCGGCCCAGGCGCTGGTGCCCTTCGTCTCGGTGGCTGAGATGATGGCGACCCTGCACCGCATCGGCCTCGAATCCGCGCTGGTCGACCTCACCGCAAGGATCGAGGCCGAGTTCCGCCGCTGGCCGCTCTTCGACAAGACGCCGCGCGTCGCCGCCCATTCGCCCATCGGCGTGATCGAGCTGATGCCGACCTCGGACGGCAGCCGCTATGCCTTCAAATACGTGAACGGCCATCCCGGCAACACGCGGGCGGGCCTGCAGACCGTCACCGCCTTCGGCGTGCTGGCCGAGGTGGCGACGGGCTATCCGCTGCTGATCTCGGAAATGACGCTGCTGACGGCGCTGCGCACGGCCGCTACCTCGGCGCTGGCGACGCGGGCGCTGGCCCGGCCGGATGCCCGGGTGCTGGCGCTGATCGGAAACGGCGCGCAGGCCGAATTCCAGGCGCTGGCGCTGCGGGCGGTCTGCGGCATCGACCAGGTCCGGCTCTACGACACCGACCCCGGCGCCACCCGGAAATGCGCCCGGAACCTGCGCGCGGCGGGGCTGCAGGCCATCGCCTGCGACAGCGCCGAGGCCGCGATCCAGGGGGCCGACGTGATCACCACCTGCACCGCCGACAAGCGCAACGCGACCGTCCTGCACGACAACATGGTCGGCGCGGGCGTGCATATCAACGCCATCGGCGGCGATTGCCCGGGCAAGACGGAGCTGGCGCCCGCCCTCCTGTCCCGCGCCACCACCTTCGTGGAATACGAGCCGCAGACGCGGGTGGAGGGCGAGATCCAGCAGGTCGCGCCCGGTTATCCGGTGACCGAGCTGTGGCAGGTGCTGACCGGCGAGGCCGCGGGGCGGACGGCTTCGGGGCAGATCACCCTCTTCGACGGCGTGGGCTTCGCCATCGAGGATTTCGCGGCGCTGGGCTGGCTTTACGACCAGCTCGACCCCGGGACCGCGCGGCTCGACGTGATCGCCGATCCCGACGACCCGCGCGATCTTTACGGGATGGTGATGCGGGCGCGGTGAAATCCCGCTGATCACGACCGCTTTCGTGCTAGGCTGACGGGGCCTCCGGCGCGACCGGCGCCCGGGCCGGGGCATCGGCATTCGGCGCCAATGCGGTTTTCCCATGATGCGTTTTGCCTGCCTCGTCCTTGCCGCCCTCCACCTCGCCCCCGCTGCCGGGGCGCAGGGGGTGACCGATTGCGACCGGCTCGCCGGCTATCTGCCGGTGCCCCGCACGCCCGATCTGCCCCCCGATCTGCGCGGTGTGGCCGAGATCGCCGAGCCCGCGCAGGCCGTCGCCGCCTGCGAGGCCGCGCGGCGCAGCGATCCCGACCCGTTCCTCGCCTTCCTGCTGGCCCGCGCGCTGGAGGCCGCCGATCCCCAGGATCCCCGCCTGCCTGTCCTCGTCGCCGAGGGCGCGGCGGCCTCGGCCCCCTTTGCCGCCAGCCGTCTGGGGCTGCTCTATCAGCGGGGCCATGGCGGCCTGCAACGGGACGACGCCCGGGCCCGCGCGCTGTTCGAGGAAAGCTGCGCCGCCTTCCCCGATCCGCAGTCGCTGGCGGGCTGCAACAACCTGGCCGCGGCCATGGTGCTGGCCGAGGAATTGCCCGCGGCGGTCACGCTCTTCGAACAGGCCTGCGACGTGGGCCTCGGCCGGGCCTGCGCCAATCTGGCCGACCGGATCGAGGAGGGGCGCGCGCCAGGCTATGACCCGCTTCGGATGCAGCCCCTGCGCGAACGCGCCTGCGACCTGTTCGAACCCCATGCCTGCATCCAGGCAGGCTATGCGCTGACCCAGACCGACCCGCACGAGACGCTGGGCGCCCTGCGTCGCTTCGAGATCGCTTGCGATCTGGGCCTGGCCGACGGCTGTTACCGGGCGGGTGCGGTGATGCGCGACGCGACGGACATGGAATTCGGCTGGCGCGCGCGGCAGGAGGCCTTCGGCCGGGGTTGCGACGGCGGGGTGGCCGAATCCTGCTACGAAGTCGCCGTCGGCCTGGTCTATGGCGAGGACGGCACCGGCAGCCTGGCCGATCCCGGCGAGCAGGCGCAGGGGCTGGCGATGTTCGACCAGCTCTGCACCGACCGCGATCCCTGGGCCTGCACGGACCTCGGCTATCTCTATTCCGAAGGACTGGCCGTGACCCGCGATCCGGCCCGGGCGGTGGCCTTGTCGGCGCGGGCCTGCGCGCTGGGTCTGGCGGTGGGCTGCAACAACCTGGCGGTGCATCTGGCCACCGGCGACGGCCTGCCGCAGAACCTGCCGCAAGCCGCGCGCTATTACGAACAGGGCTGCGCCGGCGGATCGGGGCTGGCTTGCCTCAATCTGGGCGACATGCTGGCGGCGGGGGATCTGGGCACGCCCGATCCCGCCCGGGCGCAGGCCGCTTTCCGCAAGGGCTGCGATCTGGGTGAAGCCGAGGCCTGCACGCGCTAAGCCGCGGGTCGGGCGCGCAATTCCCTTTTCGCCCCGGCTTCCGCCCTCGCCGCCCACGTGTTAGCCTTCCCCGAAGACCGCGGACAGGACAGGCGACGAGGGACCTGCACGATGCACCGATGGCCGGCCCTGGGGGTCGCTCTGGCTTTCCTGCTGCCCGCGCCCCTCTGGGCCCAGGCCACCGACTGTGACCGGCTCGCCGGTTTTTCCCAGCTTCCCCGGATCGAGGGCGCCGCCGGTCCCTATGTCGTGCACGAGCCCGCGGCCGCCGTCGCCGCCTGCGAGGCCGCGCGGGCCGCCCGCCCGGACGACCCCTTCTTCGATGTCCTTCTGGCCCGGGCCAGGCTTGCCGCCAATCCCGAGGACCGCACCGTCGTCGAACTGCTGGCGGGCGTCGTCGAGGAAATCCCGCCGCTGGCGGCCTCGGAACTCGGGCGGCTCTACGAGATGGGATTGGCCGGGCTGCCGATCGGCGACCGGCAGGCGCGCGATTTCTATCGCCTCGCCTGCGACAGCTGGCCGGACCGCCTTGCCGCCCCGGGCTGCACGCGCCGTGCCGTGATGATGATCGAGGGGCGGGGCGGGCCGGCCGACGAAACCGGGGGCTTCGCGCTGCTCGACAACCTCTGCCGCTCGGGCTGGGGTGGCGCCTGCACGCAGCAGGCCTTCCAGACCGACCTGCGCGGCACCGGCGACTACGAGACGCTCGGCCAGGAAATCGCCCGGCTTTTCGAGGCCGGATGCGACGCGGGCGACCTTCTGGCCTGCAGCCAGTTCGGCTTCCGCCTGGAACTGGGCGATGGGGTCGACCTCGATGTCGCCCGCGCGCAGGCCCTCTACCGCCGCGCCTGTGAGGGCGGCGAGCCGCAGGGCTGTTCCTATCTGGGCGAAATCTACCGCTCGGGCCTCGGCGTGCAGCCCGATCCCGAACAGGCCGCGCATTTCTTTACCCTGGGATGCGAGGGCAACGACCCCTATGCCTGCGTGACCTTGGGCGACATCCTGTCCGAGGGCCGCGGCGTCGCCCGCGACGTCCCCCGCGCCATCGTCGCGCTGGAACGCGCCTGCGGCCTGGGCGATCCCGAAGCCTGCGACATGGCCGACGTCCTGCGCTGAAATCCCCGCCCTCTGGGAGTGTCCGACGATGCAACGACCGCTGTCCCTGGCCCTGCTGACGATCCTGCTGGCCGCCCCCGCCCTGGGCCAGACGCCCCCCACCAAGTGCGACCGGCTGGCGGGCATGCGCTTTGCCCCCCGCGTACCGGACGCGGGCGGCGCCGACATCATCACCCGCGGGCCCGAAGCCGTCGCCGCCTGCGAGGAGGCGGCCGACCGCAACCCCGCCGATCCCCATATCGCCCTGCAGCTGGGGCGCGCCTATCTGGCGGTCGATCCCGCCGATCCCCGGGTGCCGGGCCTCTTCACCGCGGCTCTCGACGCGCTGCCTGCACTCGCCCGCCTCAGGCTCGGGACGCTTCACGACCACGGCTGGGCGGGCCTGCCGCAGGACGTGCCGCGGGCACTGGCGCTCTACGAGGAAGCCTGCGCCCTGACCGGCCAGCCCGGGGCGCTGGTGGCCTGCAACAATGTGGCGCTGGTCCTGCTCGAGGGCGATGACGCCCGCCAATACCCGCGCGCCCTGGGTCTGCTGGAGGCCGGCTGCACCGCAGGCGATCCCTTCTCCTGCGAGAATCTGGGCTATGAATACGAGACCGGCACGCATGTCGTGCAGGACCGGCGCCGTGCCGTGGCGCTATACCGCCAGGCTTGTGACGCGGACTCGGCGCTGGGATGCTCGAACCTCGGCAACGCGCTCGCCGATGGGTTCGACGGCCCGCCGGACCTGCCGCAGGCACAAGCCCTGTTCCGCCGGGCCTGTGACCTGGGCGAGATGCTGGGCTGCTCGAACCTCGGCTGGGCGCTGTGGCAGGGCTATGACGGCCCCGAGGACCCCGAAGCCGCGCTTCCCCTCTTCCAGCAGGCCTGCGCCGCCGGGATCGGCGTGGGTTGCGGCAATCTGGGCGACCTGCATTACGACGGGATCGTCGTTGCGCAGGATCACGCCGAGGCCGCCCGGCTCTACGCGCTGGGCTGCGACGGCGAGGACGGCTGGTCCTGCCTGCAACTGGGTCTTCAGCTGCGCGGCGGGACCGGGGTGGCGCAGGATGACGCGCGCGGTCAGGCGCTGATCCGGCAGGGCTGCGATCTGGGCGACAGCGACGCCTGCGCCATGGCTGCGGCCCTGGACTGAGGCAGAGGCGGCTCTTGCCACAGCCCCCCTGAACGGCTATCCGCCGCGCCTGACCCGCAGGAGGCAACGCAATGGCACGCAAGGGCAAGGGCCGCCCCGTCAACGGCTGGCTGATCGTCGACAAACCGGCGGGCGTGACCTCGACCTCGGTCGTGGGCAAGGTGCGCTGGGCGCTCGACGCGCAGAAGGCGGGCCATGCGGGCACGCTCGACCCGGCCGCCACCGGCGTCCTGGCCGTGGCGCTGGGCGAGGCGACGAAAACCGTCCCCTATGTCACCGATGCCACGAAAGGCTACCGTTTCCTTGTCCGCTGGGGCGTGGCCACCGATACCGACGACGCCGAGGGTCAGGCCATCGCGACCAGCGACGCCCGCCCGACCGATGAGCAGATCGAGGCCGCCCTGCCGGCCTTCCGGGGCCTGATCCAGCAGGTCCCGCCGCAATATTCCGCGGTGAAGGTCGAGGGCGAGCGCGCCTATGACATCGCCCGCACGGGCGAGGCGATGGACCTCGCCGCCCGGCCCCTTGAGGTGGAGAAGCTGGTGCTGCTGCGCCGCCCCGACGCCGATACCGCCGAATTCGAGATGGTCTGCGGCAAGGGCGGCTATGTCCGCGCCATTGCCCGCGACCTCGGCCGGGCGCTGGGTTGCCTCGGCCATGTCGTCTGGCTCAGGCGGGACTGGTCCGGCCCGTTCCGCGCCGAGGAGGGGATCGGCCTGGCCGAGATCGACGCGCTGGCCCGCACGCCCGAGCTGGACGCGCGGCTCCTGCCGCTGGAAGTCGCCCTGGCGGGCCTGCCGGAACTGCCGCTCGCCCCCGAGGGCGCGGTACGGCTGAAGAACGGCAACCCCGGCCGGGTCCTGTCGTCCCGCGCCGCGCCCGGCGACATCGCCTGGGCCAGCTTCGAGGGCAAGCCGGTCGCCGTCGGCACCTATATGGGGGGCGAACTGCACCCCAACCGTGTCTTCAACCTCTGACCGGGCCTTCGTTTCAAGGATCCAGGCCCTGCCTTGCGCGGCGTACGGCGACCTGAAAGCGCCCCACCTGTCCCCACCCCCAGCGTCGCCCCCGCGATAGCCTTGCGGTTTCCAAAGGGCATGCCGCTCGTGGCGGGGGCGCGAAGGTCTGCCGCCCGTCCCTGTCTGCCTGCGCGCGCCAACCCGACCCCGGCCCCTCCCCGAGAACCCGATGCCGCCGAAACTCCGGCGCCTGCGCAGGGATGCTGAACCCGCCCCCCACTCCGTCCCAGCCCCCCTGTCGCATCACCGCATCGTGCCAGAGATCGCCGTCGCGGTTCTTTCCGCTGTGAATCGCCCCCTTGAATGGGGATCTCCGCGTCGGGAAACACGCCAATCCAGCGCGCTGGTCAGGAACACCGCCCAGCGCCCCTGCTCACAGCCGCCCTCCTGCGCGGCTGGAAGCCCGCCACGGCTCCCGCTCCCAACGGAGCGCCCCTCTGTCCCTCTTACCACCCGCTCTGATCCGAAACCCCAACGCGCCGGTTACAGGCGTCCCTGCGCGACACCTCCCCCGCAGCCCGGTCGCCCTCCCCTCCGATCTCGACGGCAGGCATCCCCTGACCCCGCCCCTCATCTTTGCGCGCCAAATATCCTCGGGGGTTTCTCAAGGGGGTGGAAAACCCCCTTGAGCGGGGGGTGCGGGGGGCGGCGCCCCCCGCATGGTCGCCCTCGCCCTGACGCCACCGGCGTCGGGGCCGAGGGCGAAACCCCTCCCGCTCTGGACCTTCCCCGCCGCCGGGTGTTTAACTCGCGCAGCATGACAGAGGGAGAGGCATGATGGCCGTCGGTTCGCGCATCCGCACCTGGTTCGAAGGACGCTGGCACGAGGGCGATGTCCCGGTGATGCGGGCCGCCGATCACGGCGCCTGGCTGGGCAGCACGGTCTTCGACGGCGCCCGCTATGTCGACGGCCTCACCCCGGACCTCGATCTGCATCTGGCCCGCGTCAACCGCTCGGCCGAGGCGCTGATGATCCAGCCGACGATGAGCGTCGAGCGGATGCTGGACATCGCCCGCGAGGGGCTCGAGGGCTTCGCGCCCGCCGTCTATATCCGGCCGATGTACTGGTCGATCCACGGCGGCCCCTCGGGCGTGCTGCCGCTCTATGGCGAGACGGGCTTCGCGCTCTGCCTCGAGGATATCCCGATGGCGCCTGAGGACGCGACCACCACCCTCACCACCACCCGCTTCCGCCGCCCGACGCTCGACGTGGCCGTCACCAATGCCAAGGCCGGCTGCCTCTATCCCAACAACGCGCGGATGCTGGCCGAGGCCAATGCCAAGGGCTTCGGCAACGCGCTGGTGCAGGACAGCCACGGCAATGTCGCGGAATCGGCCACGGCGAACGTCTTCATGGTCAAGGACGGCGAGGTCTTCACCCCCATTGCCAATGGCACCTTCCTCAGCGGCATCACCCGCGCCCGCCACATCCAGAACCTGCGTGCCGACGGCGTGACGGTGCATGAGGCGGTGCTCACGCTCGACGATTTCCGCGCCGCGGACGAGGTGTTCCTGTCCGGCAACATGTCCAAGGTCACCCCGGTCAGCGCCTTCGACGATGTGACCTATGCCATCGGCCCGGTGACCCGCCGCACGCGCCAGCTCTACTGGGATTGGGCGGCCTCGGCCCGGTGAGGGAACGCTCGCGCCTCTTCCGACGGGTGCGGATCCTCTACCGGGGGCGGACCGAATACGCCAAGCGCTTCCGCTACGGGCTGATCGTCTTCGACGTCGCCTCGATCCTCTATTTCATCCTCGCCGCCGCCCTGCCCTATTCGGGCTGGGTGACGGCGATCAACCTCGGGCTCGGGCTGGTGATTCTGCTCGATTTCCTGGCCCGGCTCTGGGTTGACGACAACCGGCGGCGCATGCTGCTCAGGATCTACACCATCGCCGATATCGTCGTGCTGCTATCGCTGGTGGTCGCCCCCTTCCTCAGCCACGACATCACCTTCCTCAGGATCCTGCGCGGCCTCAGGCTCCTGCATTCCTATCATTTGATCACCGACCTCAGACGCGACTGGAAGCTCTTCCGCCGGCACGAGGAAACCTTCGTCGCGGGCCTGCATCTCTTCGTCTTCCTGTTCGTGACGACCTCGCTGGCCTTCGCCCTCTTCTTCCCCGCGCATACCGGCTTTGCGGCCTATGTCGACGCGCTCTATTTCACCGTGGCCACCCTGACCACCACGGGTTTCGGCGACATCACCCTGCAAAGCACCGGCGGCAAGCTCTTCTCGGTGGCGGTCATGGTGGTGGGTGTGGCGCTTTTCGTGCAATTCGCCCGTGCCCTCTTCCAGCCGCCCAAGGTCCGCTACGAATGTCCGACCTGCGGGCTCAACCGCCACGACCCCGACGCCGTGCATTGCAAGCATTGCGGCGAACAGCTCAAGATCAGGACACCGGGCTATCGCGACTGACCCGGGCAACCGCCCGCCCCGCACCCCTTCTGGACAGCCCGCGGCGCATCCGCCAATATGGCCCGACCAACCGGAGACACTGAATGCGCAAGTTCCTCGTCGTGCTGGACGACAGCCGCGAATGCCTGAACGCGATCCGCTTCGCCGCACTCCGGGCTGCCCATACCGGCGGCGGCGTCACCATCCTGTCCATCATCCCGCCCGAGGAATTCCAGCACTGGATCGGCGTGGCCGACCTGATGCGCGAGGAAGCGCGCGAGCGGATCGAGGCCCATTTCGAGGTCTTCGCCAAATGGATGCGCGACAAGCACGCCATCCAGCCGGAGCTGGTGATCCGCGAGGGCAAGCCCGTGGACGAGATCCTGGGCCTGATCGCCGAGGATCCCGAGATCGGGATCCTGGTCCTCGGCGCGGGCTCGGACCGGGCGGGGCCCGGCCCCCTCGTGACCCAGCTGAGCCGCAACTCGGGCTCGCTGCCGGTGCCGATCACCATCGTGCCGGGCACGATGGACAAGGCGCGGATGGAAAAGATCGCCTGATCAGCGCCACCGGTCGAGCCTGAGTCCAGCGGCGCGCCCCTCGCCGAATCCTGCCTCCGCCCCCAGCGCGGTCTGGGGATCGAGGTAGAGATCCGCCGCCGCCTCGCCCTTCAGATGGCGGTCGAGGAAGGCGGCGGCGAAATGCTGGGCGATGGCGTTCATCCGCACGCTGTCCCAGACGGGATCCGCGTAATGCTCGAACGGCGCCCAGCCGAGCTTGGCGCTCAGCGCGTGGCTCTCGGCCGGCGCCGGGATCGGCGCCGCGGCATTGTGACCGGCGTTATGAAAGGTCAGCAACCGGCCCCGCGCCGCCTCGGCGATACCGCGCATCCCGTCATAGCCCGACACCGTGTCGCGATCCCCGGCCATGACCAGAAGCGGCATCCGGGCCAGCGCGGACAGGCCGTTGTCGCGCCAGAGCCCGTTGGCATTGCCGAAGGGACCGATGGCGATGACCGCCTTCAGGGCCTCGGGCGGCGGCGGCACGGCGCCCTCCAGATGACCCGCCAGCAGGTCATGCGGCGGCGCCTGCTCGTGCTCCCGCACGCCGGGTGCAAGGCCAGCGCCCGCTGTCACCAGCGCCCCGTAACCGCCCATGGAATAGCCGACGATCGCCGCCGCGTCCCCGGCGTTGGGCAGGTCCGCCAGCGCCCCCAGCAGGAAACGCTGGTCGAGCGGCCGGTGGTGGAGCGTCTCGCCGAAGGGGCGCTGATCCTCGTAGAGGCTGCCGGGATGATCGGCGGCGCCGACCAGATACCCGCGCGAGGCCAGCGCCTCGGCCAGATGGGCCATGAGGTAGCGGTTGCCCGGATAGCCGTGTGAGATCAGCACCAGCGGAAACCGGCCCGGCGCCGGATTGGCATTGCGCGCGGCGCGGCCCTGCAGGGTGATCGCCGTCTCGCCGTCGCGCAGAAGCGTGCGATAGGTGCCGCCCGCCCGGGTGTTGGTCAGCGCCGGATACCAGAGTTCCGTGACCAGCGCCCGGGGACCGCGGACCAGCGCCTCGCCCGAGGCCGCCAGATCCACGCGGTCGGGATCGGTGACGGTCAGGGTGCGCACGCCCACCGGAAACGGACCGGGACCGGCGAGCGGCGGGGAATCGGGGCGGGTGGCGTCGACGCGGTTCTGCTGGCTCATGGCGGCGAGACTGCCCGCACGCCCGACCCTGCGCAAGGTTGCCCGGCCGGGCCAATCCGCGTATCAGCGGGCCAGCGCCCATGACGCCCATCACGGAGACCCGCCCGATGTCCCAGCCCGCCCCCCTTCCTGCCTCGCTTCCCGCCGACGACCGCCTGATCGTCGCCCTCGACGTGCCGAACGTGGTGCAGGGGCTCGAGATCGCCCAGCGGATCGGCGATCAGGTCAGCTTCTACAAGATCGGCCTGGGGATGCTGACCGGCGGCGGGCTGGCCCTGGCCAACGAGCTGAAACAGGAGATGGGCAAGCGCATCTTCCTCGACATGAAATTCTTCGACATCCCCGCGACGGTCGAGGCGGCGGTGCGCGGCATCGCCCGCTTCGACCTCGATTTCCTGACGGTGCACGGCGACCCGCACGTGGTCCGCGCCGCGCGCGAGGGCGCCGCGGGCAGCGGGCTGAAGATCCTGGCGGTGACGGTGCTGACGGCGATGGACCGCGCCGATCTCGACGCCTCGATGATCGTGGCGGGCGAGATGGCCGATATCGTCACCGAACGCGCCGACCGCGCCTTCGCCGCGGGCGCCGACGGGGTGATCGCCAGCCCGCACGAGGCCGCCCGCATCCGCGCCCTGCCCCGCGCGGCGGGGCGGCTGATCGTGACACCCGGCGTGCGGCCCGCGGGCTCGGCTGCTAACGACCAGAAACGCATCGCCACCCCGGGTGACGCGGTGCGTCTGGGCGCCGACCACATCGTGGTCGGCCGCCCGGTCTGGTCCGCCCCGGACCCGGTGGCGGCGGCCCGCGCCATCGTCGCGGAACTGGCCGGCGCCTGAGAGGGGGAGGGGTTTCGCCCTCGTTGCCCGCTGCCGCGGGCGCCTCGGGCGACCAGCGGCGCGGCGTACCGCCGCGCCGAAGGAAGGGGGGCCGTCTGCCCCCCTCTGCCCTGCGGGCATTCACCCCCCGAGGATATTTGAAGCGCAAAGAAGGCAACTTAACGCCCCCTTAACTATCATCTTTGCGCTGTAAATATCCTCGGGGGTTTCCAAAGGGGGCCCGAGGGTCCCCTTTGGCGGGGGGTGAGCGGCGTTTCGGAAACGCGTCAGTGGCGCGCCTCTGGCCGCGAACGCCGCGCCCGTGGCGCGGCCGGGAGTCGAGGGGGCTGGCCCCCCGCTCCTTCCCGTCCCGCGCCAGTCACAGAGGCTCGATATCGCCCTCGGCACGGGTCGCGTGGAATTCCGCCACGAAGGCGGCAAGCCGACCGCCTGCGATGGCGGCGCGCAGACCTGCCATCAGCTCCTGATAATACTGCAGGTTGTGCCAGGTCAGCAGCATGGAGCCGATGATCTCGTCGGCCTTCACCACGTGATGCAGATAGGCGCGCGAATACTGGCGGCAGGCCGGGCAGCTGCAGGCTTCGTCCAGCGGCCGCGGATCGTCCTTGTGCCGGGCGTTCCGCAGATTGACCGAGCCGCGGCGGGTCCAGCCCTGGCCCGTGCGCCCCGACCGCGACGGCAGCACGCAATCCATCATGTCGACGCCGCGCTCGACCGCGCCCACGATGTCGTCGGGCTTGCCGACGCCCATCAGGTAGCGCGGCCTGTCCTCGGGCAGGAAGCCCGGCGCATAATCGAGAACGCCGAACATGGCCTCCTGCCCCTCGCCCACCGCCAGCCCGCCGATGGCATAGCCCTCGAAGCCGATCTCGCGCAGGGCCTCGGCCGATTCCGCGCGCAGGTCACGGGTGACGCCGCCCTGCATGATCCCGAAGAGCGCGTGCCCCGGCCGGTCGCCGAAGGCCTCGCGCGAGCGGCGGGCCCAGCGCATCGACATCCGCATGGATTCCGCCACCACCTTGTCTTCGGCTGGCAGCGCCGGACATTCGTCGAAGGCCATGACGATATCGGAACCCAGCAGCCGCTGGATCTCCATCGAGCGCTCGGGCGTCAGCAGGTGCTTGGAGCCGTCGATATGCGAGGCGAAGCGCACCCCCTCCTCGGTCAGCTTCCGCAAGCTGGCCAGCGACATGACCTGGAACCCGCCGGAATCGGTCAGGATCGGCCGCTCCCAGTTCATGAACTTGTGGAGCCCCCCCAGCGCCGCGATACGCTCGGCCGTCGGGCGCAGCATCAGGTGATAGGTATTGCCCAGCAGGATATCGGCGCCCGTGGCGCGCACCGACTCGGGCATCATCGCCTTCACCGTCCCGGCCGTGCCGACCGGCATGAAGGCGGGGGTGCGGATCTCGCCCCGGGGCGTGTGGATCACCCCGGTGCGCGCCGCCCCGTCCACCGCACTCAGCTCAAAGGAAAACCGCTCGACCATCCGCCACCTCGTTTTGACGGGGCTTGTAGCCGCTCGCGGCCGCTCTTGCCAGCCCGGGCCGGGGACGGCACACTCGCGCCCATGAGCACCATCACCGAAAGCCGCACGGGCGGTATCCTCACCCTGACGCTGGAGAACGGCGTGGCGCATCCCCTGTCGCTGGGCATGATCCGGGCGCTGCACCGGGCCGTCGAGGGCGCGCAGAGCGATCCCGAGACGAGGGTCATCGTGGTTCACGGCCCCGGGCGGATCTTCAGCGCCGGGCACGACCTGAAGGAAATCGCCGCCCACCGGGCCGATCCCGACCGGGGCGCGGCCTATATCCGCGACCTCTTCGAGAGCTGCGCGGCGATGATGCAGGCGCTGGCCGGGTCGCGCAAACCGACCATCGCCCGGGTCGAGGGGCTGGCCACCGCCGCCGGGCTGCAATTGATCGCTGCCTGCGATCTGGCCTTCCTGTCGGAAAGCGCCCGCGTCTGCCTGCCCGGCGTGAAGCGCGGCGGCTTCTGCACCACGCCCGCGGTCGGCGTCGCCCGCAAGGCCAGCCGCGCGGCCCTGATGGAACTGCTGCTGACGGGGGCCGAGAAATCGGCCGATTGGGCGCTGCGGGCGGGGCTTGCCGCCGAGGTGCTGCCGGACGCGGCGCTGGCCGCCCATGTGGCCGAGGTGGCGGAGACGCTGGCCGGGCGCTTCTCGCCCATCTCGGAAAACGGGCTGGCCGCGACCCGGCAGCAGCTGGACTTGCCGCTCGACCAAGCCTATGCGCTGGCGACCGAGGCGATGATCGGCCATTTCATGGACCCCGCCCTGCGCGATCCGGCGCTGCCCGGAAAACCCGCCGCCGCCGCGGAATGACGGCCGCCCCCTTTACGCTTCGCGGCGAGAAACTTATATCTTCGCTCAGGAATACCTGAGCCCCGAGGAAGGCATGGACGCCTCGCAGAACCAAGAGCCCGCCGAAGGCACCCCGCTGATCGCGCCCTCGACCACCGAACACCCGCTTTACGAGCAGGTGGTCGATGCCTGCCGCACGGTCTTCGACCCCGAGATCCCGGTCAATATCTATGACCTGGGGCTGGTCTATACCGTGGCCATCGACCCCGAGAACAAGGTGAAGATCGTCATGACCCTGACCGCCCCGGGTTGCCCGGTGGCCGGCGAGATGCCGGGCTGGGTGCAGGATGCCGTGGGCTCGGTCCCCGGCGTGCAGGATGTCGACATCGACATGACCTTCGACCCGCAATGGGGGATGGAGATGATGTCGGATGAAGCCCGTCTTGAACTGGGGTTCATGTAAGTGTTCGGCATTCCCGGAAAATCCCCCGTCACCCTGACCCCTGCGGCCGAGCGGCACGTGGCGCGGCTGATGGCCAAGCAGGGCAAGATGGGCCTGCGGATCGGCGTCAAGAAGGGCGGCTGCGCGGGGATGGAATACACGATGGCTTTCGCCGATGCGATCGAGCCGCATGAGGAGATCGTGCAGCAGGGCGAGGCCCGGGTGCTGATCGCGCCGATGGCGCAGATGTTCCTCTTCGGCACCGAGATCGACTACCAGACCGGGCTTCTGGAATCGGGCTTCAAGTTCCGCAACCCGAATGTCTCGGAGGCCTGCGGCTGCGGCGAGAGCGTGAAATTCGAGGATGTCGAAACGCTGAAGGCGAAGCTCGACGCGGCGACCAAGGCCGGGTGAGTCCCAGAGACCGCCAAGGGCGGGGGGCTGCCGCCCCCCGCACCCCCTGCTTCAAGGGGGATGGTGGCCCCCCTTGCAAATTCCCCGGTGCGTATTTCCGGCAGAATGAAAGACGGGCCCGGCGTGAGGCTGGACCCGTGAGACAGTCTTGCCGAAAGGTAAACGGCGGCAGCCAAGCCCTTGATCTTCCAGGGCCTGGCCGCGTGTCCCACGCGTGGGACACCCGATTGGCTTAATCCTCGCCGGGCAGGATCCGCACGCCGCCCTTGGCCGCCGAGGAGGCGAACATCGCATAGGCCTTGAGTGCGGTCGAGACGGCGCGCTTGCGGGGGGCGGCGGGTTTCCAGGGCAGCGGGCCCTTGGCCGCGCGCCGGGCCTCCAGCGTGGCCTCGTCGACCGCCAGATTGATCGAGCGGTTCGGGATGTCGATCTCGATCCGGTCGCCGGTTTCCACCAGGCCGATCAGCCCACCCTCGGCCGCCTCGGGCGAGGCATGGCCGATGGAGAGGCCCGAGGTCCCACCCGAGAAGCGACCGTCGGTCAGCAGCGCGCAGGCCTTGCCCAGCCCCTTGGATTTCAGGTAGCTGGTCGGGTAGAGCATCTCCTGCATCCCCGGCCCGCCCTGCGGCCCCTCGTAACGGATGACGACCACATCGCCTTCCTTGACCTTGCCGGTCAGGATGCCGCTCACCGCGTCGTCCTGGCTTTCATAGACCCGCGCCGTGCCGGTGAATGTCAGGATCGACTCGTCCACCCCCGCCGTCTTCACGATGCAGCCGTTCAATGCGATGTTCCCGAAAAGCACCGCCAGCCCGCCGTCCTTGGAGAAGGCATGCTCGACATTGCGGATCACGCCCTTGTCGCGGTCGGCGTCCAGCGCCTTGTAGCGGTTGTCGGTCGAGAAAGCCTGCGTGGTGCGCACGCCCCCCGGCGCCGCGCGGTAGAATTCATCGACCGCCGGATCGTTCGCGGTCTTGATGTCCCAGGTCGCCAACGCCTCGGCCATCGAGCCGGAATGCACCGTGCGCGCCTCGCCATGCAGCAGGCCCCCGCGATGCATCTCGCCCAGGATCCCCATGATGCCGCCGGCGCGGTGGACGTCCTCCATATGGACGTTCTGCGTGTTCGGCGCGACCTTGCAGAGGCAGGGCACCTTGCGGCTGAGCCGGTCGATGTCGGCCATGGTGAAATCGACCTTGCCCTCATAGGCGATGGCCAGAAGGTGCAGCACGGTATTGGTCGAACCGCCCATGGCGATATCCAGCGACATCGCGTTTTCGAAGGCCTCGAAAGTCGCCACCTCGCGCGGCAGATAGCCGGGCTCGTCCCGTTCGTAATGCGCCTTGGTGATCTCGACGATGCGGCGGCCGGCGCGCAGGAAGATTTCCTTGCGGTCGGCATGCGTCGCCAGCATCGAGCCGTTGCCGGGCAGCGCCAGGCCCAGCGCTTCGGCCAGGCAGTTCATCGAGTTCGCCGTGAACATGCCCGAGCAAGAGCCGCAGGTCGGACAGGCGTTCTCCTCGAAGGCCTGCACCTGTGCGTCGGTGTAATTGTCGTCGGCGGCGACGATCATCGCGTCGATCAGGTCGACCTTGCGCACTAGGTCACCGACCTGGACCTTGCCCGCTTCCATCGGCCCGCCGGACACGAAGATCGTCGGGATGTTGAGCCGCATGGCGGCCATCATCATGCCGGGCGTGATCTTGTCGCAGTTCGAGATGCAGACCATCGCATCGGCGCAATGGGCGTTGACCATGTATTCCACGCTGTCGGCGATCAATTCGCGCGAGGGCAGCGAATAGAGCATGCCGTCATGGCCCATGGCGATGCCGTCATCGACGGCGATGGTGTTGAATTCCTTGGCCACGCCGCCCGCCGCCTCGATCTCGCGCGCGACCATCTGGCCGAGGTCCTTGAGGTGCACATGCCCCGGCACGAATTGCGTGAAGCTGTTGACCACCGCGATGATCGGCTTGCCGAAATCGCTGTCGGTCATTCCCGTGGCGCGCCAGAGGCCCCGGGCCCCGGCCATGTTGCGCCCATGGGTGGAACGCCTCGAACGGTATTGCGGCATGGTCAGGCTCTCCCGTAGCTGTTGGCCGTCCATACCGCGTTTGCCGGGCAGAGGGAAGATCTGCGGCGCCTTGCCGGCTTGGCCCCGGGGCCGATCCGTGGTCTGTTGCGGGCAAAAATGGGAGGACCTCATGAAGAAGCTCGCCGCCGGAAACTGGAAGATGAACGGGCGCACCGCCCAGTTGACCGAGGCCATGGCGCTGGCCGCCGCCCATCCCGCGCCCGGGGTCGAGGTGCTGCTCTGCCCGCCCGCGACGCTGCTGGCCGCCATGGCGCAGGCGCTGGTCGGCACGGCGGTGGCACTCGGCGGACAGGATTGCCATGCGGCCGAGAAGGGCGCGCATACCGGCGACATCGCGGCGGCGATGCTGGCGGATGCGGGCGCCTCGCATGTCATCCTCGGCCATTCCGAGCGCCGCGCCGATCACGGTGAAAGCTCGGCCGATGTGGCGGCCAAGGTGCGGGCCGCCTGGGCCGCGGGGCTTGTCGCGATCGTCTGCCTGGGCGAGACCGAGGCGCAGCGCGACGCGGGCGAGACGCTGGCAGTGATCGGCGACCAACTCGCGGGTTCCCTGCCCGAGGGTGCCAATGCCGAGAACACCGTCATCGCCTATGAACCCGTCTGGGCCATCGGCACCGGCCGCACACCCACGCCCGAGCAGATCGCCGAGGTCCATGCCTTCCTGCGCGAAAACGCGCCCGATGCGGGCATCCGCCTGCTCTACGGCGGCTCGGTCAATCCGGGGAATGCGGCGGCGATCTTCGCCCTGCCGAACGTCGACGGCGCGCTCGTCGGCGGCGCCTCGCTGAAAGCCGCGGATTTCAGCCAGATCGTCACGGCCCTCGAAGCCGCCTGATCCATCATCTTGCCGAAAATACTCGCGGAGGGGGTCCGAGGGAGGGGCGCGCCCCTCCCCCGCCTGCTTCAGTCCAGCGCCCCCGCCCGGCGCAGCGCCTCAGCGAAAGCGCGGGTATCCACCGCCAGATGCGAGGACGACATCTCCGGAAAGGGCGGCTGAGCGTCGAAGAACTGGCTGTCCACCGCCACCAGACGCCATTCCCCGTCCCGCAGATGCATGATCGGCGAGCCGGAATCGCCCCGGGTCGTGTCGCAGGTATGGATCATCGAGCCGTCGCGATAGGCGGTCAGGATCTGGCAATCCATATGACCCGAGGGGAAGCGGCCGGTATCCCAGCTGTAGCCCATCTGGCTGACCAGATAGGTGCCGTTGCGGATCTCGGCCAGATCGTCCTTGGTGAAGACATAGGGCCGGACATAGCCGATCTCGGTGCCCAGGTCGCGGTCCAGCGTCAGGATCGCCCAATCGTCGCCGTTGCCGCCGTTGGGCGCGGCGCTCTGCGGCGAATAATCCGGCGCCACGACCGAGCTTACCACATGGGCCAAGCCCTGTTCGGTATCGCCGTAGGCCCCGGCGCGGAAGCTGATGACCTTGGCCAGGCCGCCGCCCTCGGCCTGCATGCAATGCGCGGCGGTGGCGATGAGGCGCGGCGCGATCAGCGTCGCGGTGCAGGAGCCGTCTTCCAGCGTGAGCAGGCCGACAGCGCGCCAGGGCATCTGCGTGACATCGGGGTGGATACGGTCGTCATGACCGAAATAATGGTCGCGCATCACCACCGGCCGGTCGCGGCCGATGCAATCGGCCGTGTCGGTGAAGGCGCGGCAGGTGGCCCGCGCGCTGCCCGGTTCCTCGCAGATGCCGTTGAACGCGGTCTCGCAATTGTTCGAGCGGTTGCGCATCATGGCGACCGGCGCGCAATCGGTGCGGTCGGTGCCCGAGATGCAGGCACCGGTGCCGATGCCGGGATCGTCGCATTCCCCGTCATTGGCCCAGCGGCAGCTGTCGTCCGAGCCGATGGCCAGCGCCCGGCAATCCGAGGCATCGGTGCCGTTCTCGCAGGCGCCGGTGCCGCCGAAGCGGATGTCGTCGCATTCGCGGTCATTGGCCCAGCGGCAGGTGTCGTTGCCGAGTTGCGCCCGGATCTCGGCCGGGACCGCATCCATCAGGCGCTGCCAGCTATCGGCCTCGGTCCGGCAATCATTGGCGTCGGTGCCGCTTTCGCAGGCGCCGGTGCCGCCGAAGCGAGCCTCGTCGCATTCGTTGTCATTGGCCCAGCGGCAGGTATTGGCCTGCGCAAGAACCGCCCCCGGCGCCGTGGCCAGCAGAAGCGCCGTCAGGGTCAGGGAAAATCTGGAAATCCGAAATGTCTTCAAGAACATGGCAAGCCCCCCCGCCATAGAATAGGATGAACCGCCCCCGGGCAAACACCGGGGGCGGCGGTCAGGCTCAGTGCTCGCGGTCCATGACCCATTGCGGCGAGGCGATGGTGACGCCCAATGTCGCCATGCCGCCCGTGCCGCCATAGCTGCCGGCGAAGACCGCATAGGCACCGGGCTGCGGGTTGGGGATCATGACGCCGGGGTTCAACTGCTCGAAATCGTCGTTGCAATAGATCCGCCCGTCGGGGGCCACGATAGTCAGCGTGCCGTCGGTATCGGCGACCATGTAGACCATGAGCTGCGGCAGACCCTCGGTCGCGTCGATCACCAGATCGGGCTGGGCGGGGTTGATGTAGCCCGCGCAACCGTCGCCCATGCCGAAGGCCTCGGTCTGGCTGGGGGCGATGTCAAAGATCACCCGCGGGTCGATCCTTGTGTCCGGGCCAAAGCTCAGCCGCGCGACCGAGGGTTCGGCGGTGACGTTGAGGGACTCGGGCGCGGTCTGGCCGCCGGCCAGCGCGGTCGCATTCCAGTTGGGCTCGCCCATCGAGGCATAGAGGTTATAGGTCCCCCCAGCCCCCGGCGCGTAGCTGCCGACATAGACCAGGTAATCGCCTGCCTGCGCCGCGGTGAAGCTGATGCCCGGGTTAAGCTGGAACGCGTCGTCGTTGCACGACCAGTTGCCATCGGGCGCCCGCACCGCCAGCACCAGGTCGGTTTCCGACCTTGCATAGATCGACATCATCGACTGCGCACCATCGAGCGACAGCACCAGATCCGGGGCCGAAATGTCGGTATAGCCCGCGCAATACATGCCGATCGGCAGCGACTCGACGGGATCTTGCGAGGAAACGGGCGCGCTGGCCAGCAATTGCCCCTGCAGCGCCTGATCGGCGTCGAAGGCGACATGGCCCGCGCGGGGCTCGGCGTCGAGGTCGAGCACCGCATCCGAGAAGGCGGGCGTCCCGGCCGAGGCATAGAGGTCATAGAACGACCCCGGCCCCGGGCCATAACCGCCGACGAAGACCTGGTATTCGCCCGGCTGGGCACCGTCGAAGGTCACGGCCGGGTTGAGGTTATAGGTGTCGTCGTTGCAATGGACCTGGCCCGCCGGGTCGATCACCGCCATCACCAGATCGCGGTCCGAGATGGCGAAGACGCTGAACTGGTCGGTCGCCGCATCAAGCGTCAGGATCGCATCGGCGGCATCGAGGCGGCCATAGCCCCAGCACGCGTCCTGCGCCAGCGGGCGGAGTTCCTCCTCGGCATAGAGGGGGGCGCCGCTGACCAGTACCTGCCGCGCGCTGTCGGGGCTGGGGGCATAGGCGAAGCGGCCCGCCCGCGGCTCGCCCAGCCGCGCAACGTCGAGGCCGAAAAGCTCGATGGCCGAGACCGGGCTTTCCGAGGCAAAGAGCCGCGCGTCGATGCTGCTGCCCTCGGCCGCGCCCAGCCAGACTGTATAGCGCCCGGGCGCCACATGCCCCAGCGAGGTGCTGACGAAGCCCTGGTCATCGGCCAAAGCGCAGCGATAGAGCCCGTCGGGCGTGCCCAGCACCAGGCTTTGCAGCCCCGCCCCGGCACCGGTGAAGGTCAGCGTGTCCATCGGCGCCGTCACCTCGAAGGCCGCGCCCGCGCTCTCGGCCGGGACCACGCCCTGACAGCCCCGCACGAAGGACGAAGCGGGCTCGGTCACCGGGCCATAGACACGCAGGCCGATGCGCTGGCGCAGGAAGGGATCCGAGGCAGGGCTCAGCTCGACGGCGAACCCGGCCTCTTGCGCGAAGGCCGCGCCGCCGACCAGCGGCATCAGCAGGGTGGCAAGCGCGGTGGTGGCGGTCAATAAAGGTCGATCAATGCGGGTCATTCTGCAATCCTTTGTCCTCGGACCTCGGTCCTGCGGTCGATGCGCGCCCGTCGACAATCGAACCCCGGGCACCAGCGCGGCAAGATTGCCCCGCCCCCGCCGCGCGCGTCAATCACATTGCAGGAAGCTCACGGCTTGGTGCAGCGCCGCCCCATCAGGGGATGGCAGCGGCGACGACCATGCTGTAAGGACAGGGCAATCCGGCCCCGGACCGGCGCGACACTCCGCACGACAGCCCGCACGACAGGAAGCCCGACATGGCGCGTATTCTCATCACCTCGGCGTTACCCTACATCAACGGGATCAAGCATCTGGGCAATCTGGTCGGCAGCCAGCTTCCCGCCGATCTCTATGCACGGTACATGCGCGCCCGGGGCCATGAGGTGATGTTCATCTGCGCCACCGACGAGCACGGCACCCCGGCGGAACTCGCCGCCGCGAAGGCCAAGAAACCGGTGGCCGAATATTGCGCCGAGATGCACGAGGTCCAGGCGGATCTGGCCGCCGGGTTCCGGCTGTCCTTCGACCATTTCGGCCGCTCGTCGAGTCCCGAGAACCATAAACTGACGCAGCACATGGCGGGCCGGCTGAAGGCTGCCGGGCTGATCTCCGAGGTCGACGAGAAGCAGGTCTATTCCATCGCCGACGGCCGTTTCCTGCCCGACCGCTATATCGAGGGCACCTGCCCCAATTGCGGCTACGAGCGCGCGCGCGGCGATCAATGCGAGAATTGCACCAAGCAGCTGGACCCGACCGACCTGATCAACCCGCGCTCGGCGATCTCGGGCTCGAACGACCTGGAGGTGCGCGAAACCAAGCACCTGTTCCTGCGCCAGAAGGCGATGCGCGACCAGCTGCGCGACTGGATCAAGTCCAAGAAGGACTGGCCGATCCTGACCACCTCGATCGCGCTCAAGTGGCTGGACGATGGCGACGGGTTGCAGGACCGCGGCATCACCCGCGATCTGGACTGGGGCATCCCGGTGAAGGATGGGCAGGCCGACTGGCCGGGGATGGAGGGCAAGGTCTTCTACGTCTGGTTCGACGCCCCCATCGAATACATCGCCGCCACCGCCGAATGGGCCCATGCCAACGGGCTGGGGGACGAGGCCTGGGAACGCTGGTGGCGCACCGACAAGGGCGCGGAGGACGTGCGCTATATCGAGTTCATGGGCAAGGATAACGTGCCCTTCCACACGCTCAGCTTCCCCGCGACGCTGATGGGCTCGGGCGAGCCCTGGAAGCTGGTCGATTACATCAAGTCCTTCAACTACCTGAATTATGACGGCGGCCAGTTCTCGACCTCGCAGGGCCGGGGCGTGTTCATGGATCAGGCGCTCAGCATCCTGCCGCCCGATTTCTGGCGCTGGTGGCTGCTGAGCCACGCCCCGGAAAGCTCGGACAGCGAATTCACCTGGGAGAATTTCCAGGCCTCGGTGAACAAGGATCTGGCCGACGTCCTCGGCAACCTGGTCAGCCGCGTCACCAAATTCTGCCGCTCGAAATTCGGCGAGGCGGTGCCCGAGGGCGGCACCCTCGGCCCGCGCGAGGAAAAGCTGGTCGCCGACCTGACCGAGAGGCTGCGCGCCTACGAGGGATTCATGGAGGCCATGGAGGTGCGCAAATCCTCGGCCGAGCTGCGCGCGCTCTGGGTTCTGGGCAACGAATACCTGCAGGAGGCCGCGCCCTGGTCGACCTTCAAGACCGACCCGGAACTGGCCGCGGCGCAGGTGCGGCTCGCGCTGAACCTGATCCGGCTTTACGCCGTGGTCTCGCAGCCCTTCATCCCCGACGCGGCGCAGGCGATGATGGCGGCGCTGAACTGCACCGACTGGTCCTGGCCCGAGGATGTGGGCGCGGCGCTGTCGATGCTGCCCGCCGGCCATGCCTTCACCACGCCCGAGGTGCTTTTCGCCAAGATTACCGACGAAGCGCGCGAGGATTGGCAGACCCGTTTCGCCGGGATCCGCACCTGAGGCCCGATGGCCTGAAAGGTTGACAGGTCTCGAAACGTGAACGACCCTTGATCCCGCCCGTCATATTGGGGCGGGATTTTTCTCGAAGGTCGTTTGCATGAAGCTCTCCCTCCCTCTGGCGGCGGCGCTGTCGCTCATCGCCCCGCCCGCCCTCGCCCAGACCGATCTGGCTGCGATCAGCCTGACCGCCCGCGCCTATGTCCAAGTCGTCAGCTGGCAGGAACGCTCGTTCCGTCCCGCCGGCCTGACCGAGGTGATCCGCGCGCCGGGTCATATCCTTCTCGACGTGCGCGCGGTGCTGGACGGGCCCTGGTCCGATACGATCGAACGGGTGCAGGCGGGATCGCGCGACATCCGCCTGGTGCTGCCCGACGGGCGCGAGTTGGAGCCCGAGGGCGGCTTTCAATACTGGGGGCAATTGAGCCTCATCCCCCGCAGCATCTCGGCCCGCCGCCCCCGCGACTTCCCCGAGGCCGACGCCGATATCCACTGGAACGGCCTGTTCCTGGTGCCCGAGGGCGTCAGTCAGGCCACCCTGACCATCGCCAGCGACGACATCCGCTTTTCGGGCGTGGTGACGGTGCCCAAGACATCGACCCCCGAAAGCGCCGCCAGCTTCGCCAGCTTCACGCCCCGGGACGTGCGCCGCTTCCGCGTGGCCCAATTGCAGGACGGCAATGGTGACGGGGCCGTGCCCTCGACCCTCACCGCGCTGCCCGGCACCGTGCTGGCCGACATCGAGGTGGAGGTCAGCGGGCTGGCAGGCAACAATGCCGATGGCGAAGACCGCTTCAACTGGAGCACGTCCGATTTCCGCCTGACCGATCCCCAGGGCACGACCCTGCCGCTGGTCGGCGAGCGCTTCATCCGCCGGCTGCTCGATTCCCAGTTCAACGGCGTCGAGGTCGGCGCATCGACCGAGCGCCGGATGCTCTGGCTCGTGCCCGAAGGGCTGACCGAGGCCCGGCTCCTCTTTGGCGAGACCGAGGTGGCGACGGTCGATCTGGCCGGCGCCGCCGTCACCGACACCGACTGACCCCGGCACCCCCTTGCCGCCCGGCCCCCGGGCATCGCGATTTCGATTGCGCCTGCCGGGGGCTGCGGTAGGCTGGCCCCATGTTCACCATCGAGCACGATTTCGACGCCACCGTCATCACCCTGATCGACGAGGGGGACGCCCCCCTCAACGAGGATGTGGTGATCGAAAGCCATGAAGAGGGCGTGACCCTCACCCAAGTCGATCCCGACACCGACGAGGTGATGGTCATCAACCTGTCCATGCACCAGCTGAAGGAGTTGCGCGCCGCGCTGGACCTGCCGGAAGGGATCTACCGGCTGAAACGGCCCTCGGGCGATCAGTCGAGCTGAAAGAGCTTGTCGCGCGCCGTCTGGCCCCTGAGCATGGTCAGCCGGGTCGGCGCCACGCCCAGCGCCTTGGCCAGCAGTTTGCGCACCGCCTCATTCGCCCGCCCCTGATCGGCCGGCGCCGTCACCCAGATCCGCAGCGGCTCGCCCGCCTCGACAGCCTCGCGCTTTGCCCGGGGCGTGGCGCGGACCGCCAGCTTCGCCCCCGGCACAGCCAGCGCCGAAAGGTCCGGCAGACTCACCCCTGCAGCGCCCGGATCATCATCGCCCGGTCCACGTTTCCGCCCGAGGCCACGGCAATGACCGGCCCCGCGCCCGGCCGGAACAACGCCGCCGCCAGCGCCACCGCGCCGCCCGGCTCCAGCACGATCTTCAGCCGGTCATGGGCCAGCGCCATGGCTTTCAGCGCCTCCTCCTCGGTCACCACGACCCCCGGCCCGCAGAGGTCGCGGAGCACGGGCCAGGTCAGATCCCCGGTCACCGGCGTGATGATCGCATCGCAGATCGACCCCGAGAGACGCTCGTTCTTCAGCCGCTCCCCTGCGGCCTGCGAGCGGGCCACATCGTCAAAGCCCTCGGGCTCGACCGGATGCACGACCATGCCCGGCGCCCGCGCCCGCAAGGCCAGCGCGATGCCCGAGGTCAGGCCGCCCCCGCCGCAGGGCACCAGCACCGTGGCCTCGCTCACCCCCGCCTCGGCCGCCTGTTCGGCGATCTCCAGCCCGGTGGTGCCCTGCCCCGCGATCACCTCGGCCATGTCGAAGGGCTTGACCAGCGCCAGCCCCCGCTCCGCCGCCAGCCGCGCGCCCAGCGCGTCGCGATCCTCGGCCGCGCGGTCATAGGTCACGACCTCGGCCCCCAGGGCGCGGGTATTGGCGATCTTGATGGCGGGCGCATCCGCGGGCATCACGATCACCGCCGGGATGCCGTGCATCTTCGCGGCAAGCGCGACCCCCTGCGCGTGGTTGCCCGAGGAATAAGCGATGACCCCGCCGATGGGCCCGGCCTCGACCAAAGCCGAGACCGCGTTCCAGCCGCCCCGGAACTTGAAGGACCCGGTGTGCTGCAGGCATTCGGCCTTCACGAAGACCGGCCGGCCGGCGATCTCGTCCAGAAAGGGCGAGGACAGCAGCGGCGTGCGCCGGGCATGGCCGGCCAGCCGCTTGGCGGCAGCCTCGATCAGGGCAATGGACGTCATATCAGCAATCCCAGGAAGCGGTGAATGGCGGTGACGGCCTCGGGCTCGTCAAGAAAGGGAATATGCCCGCGGTCGGGCACCTCGGCGCTAATCATGTCGGGCGCGCGGGCGGCCATCTCGTCGGCGGTCGCCTGCGTCAGCAGGTCGGAATTGGCCCCCCGGATCAGCGCCAGCGGCTTCGCTGTGCAGACCTCGAACAGCGACCAGGCATCGGCCGGGGGCTGCTTCATCGCCTCCAGGAAAGCGGTCCTGAGGGCGGGGTCATAATTGATGTCAAGCCCTTGATCGGTCTCGACATAATGGCGCTTGGCCTCTTCCATCCAGCGGCTGGCGGGGGCCTCGAACCCCTCCATCGACAGTTGCAGCGCGACGGCCGCCGCGGCATGGGTCCGCGCCGCCGGCCGCCGGCCGATGTAATCGCGGATCCGCTCCAACCCTAGGGGGTCGATCACCGGCCCCACGTCGTTCAGGATCAGCCCCCGCACCCGCTCGGGTGCCACCGCCGAGAGATACATCCCGATCAGCCCCCCGCGCGAGGTCCCCAGGATGGCCGCGCTCTCGATCCCCAGATGGTCGAGCAGCGCCAGGGCATCGGCGCCCTCCTGCACGATCGTATAGGTCTCGGCTCCGGTCCAGTCCGACTTGCCGCGCCCGCGGTAATCCATGCGGATCAGCCGCAGGGGCGGCAGATGCGGCGCCAGATAGTCGAAATCGCTGCTGTTGCGGGTCAGACCGGCGAGGCATAGCAGCGGAATGCCATGGCCTTCGTCCGTGAACCAGAGCCGGGCGCCATCGGCGGCGGTGAAATGGGGCATGCGCGGGGTCCGTTTGTAATGCCCGCACTAGATCACGCGCGCCCGGGACGGGCAAGGATCACAGAAGGTCCCGCGCGACCAGATCCGCCTCCAGCGCCTCGGGCGTGGTGAAAGGATGCGCCGCCATCCCCACCGCCCGCGCCCCCGCGACATTGGCGGCGCTGTCGTCGACGAAAAGGCACTCCCCGGCCGCCAGCCCATTGCGCTCCAGCAGCAGGTGGTAGATCGCCGCCCCGGGTTTCAGCAAGCCCACCTGCCCCGAGACGACGACATCCGCGAAATCCGCGCCCAGCCGCGGATGCAGCCGCAGGGCCACGGGCCAGGTTTCGGCGGCGAAATTGGTGATGGCGAAGAGGCGCGCGCCCTTCGCCTTCAGCCGGTCGATCAGTGCCCAGGTCCCGGCGATGGGCTCGCGGATCGTCTCGGCAAAGCGCAGGGGGTAATCGGCCAGGGCCTCGGCCTCGGCGCCATGGGCGGCGCGCAGCTCGGCGATCGCCTCGGCAAAGGGCCGCCCGCCGTCATTGGCCAGATTCCAGGCGGCGAAGCCCACCCGCTCCAGATAGGCCAGCGCCTCGGCCTTCTCGGGATAGACATGCGCGACGGCCAGCTCCGGCCGCCAACGGAGCAGCACATTTCCGACATCGAACACCAGATTCATCGCCGATACCCTGCCAATCCCTTCAAAAATCCAACCTTCTTTGCGCCGCAACTATCCCGGGGGGCGCGCGGCACGCGCGGCGGGGGGCAGCGCCCCCCGGGCGGGCCGAGGGAGCTCGATACCCCCGAGGCCCGCCCCCGCGAGACCTCAGAGAGTGGTGTTCACGCCACCGCCATCCAGCAGCAGGTTCTGCCCGACGATGAAGCCCGCATGCTGCGAACACAGGAAGGCACAGGCCGCGCCGAATTCCGCCGCCGTGCCATAGCGCCCGGCCGGGATCGTCGCCTCGCGCGCCTTGCGGGCCTCTTCCAGCGATCCGCCCGCCGCCTTGGCCGCGCCCGTGTCCAGCGCCACTGCCCGGTCGGTGTCGTGGATCCCCGGCAGCAGGTTGTTGATCGTCACCCCCGATTTGGCCACCTGGCGCGAGGTGCCGGCGACGAAGCCCGTAAGCCCCGTGCGGGCCGAGTTGGACAGCCCCAGCACCCCGATCGGCGCCTTGACGGCCTGGCTGGTGATGTTCACCACCCGGCCCCAGCCCCGCGCCATCATCCCCGGAACCAGCGCCTGCATCAGCGCGATGGGCGTCAGCATGTTGCCGTCCAGCGCCTTGATGAAATCCTCGCGCGCCCAGTCGGTCCAGGTGCCGGGGGGCGGGCCGCCCGCGTTGGTCACCAGGATGTCGATGTCGCCCGCCGCCTCCAGCACCCGGGCGCGCCCCTCCTCGGTGGTGATATCGGCCGCCACCGCGATCACCTCGACGCCGAAGCGCTCGCGGATCGCCACCGCCGCCGCTTCCAGCGCCTCGGCGCCCCGGGCGTTCATCACCAGCGTGCAGCCCGCCTCCGCCAGGGCATCGGCGCAGCCCCTGCCCAGCCCCTTGGACGAGGCGCAGACCAGCGCGCGTTTTCCCCTGATCCCCAGATCCATAGCCGTCTCCTCTTGTTGCCGGCCAGAGGTAACCCGCCCTCGCGCGGCCGACAACCCGGGCGCGATTGACCTTCCCCCGGGCCCGGCCCTAAGATCGCCGCTGCTCTGCCCTCCGGAACCGCGATGGTCGCCCAATCTCCCGCTCTCCCCCTGCCCGTCGCGCATGCCGTGGCCGTGTTCCCGGCCGCCGCGCTCAGGGTCGTCTCGGGCGCGAATGCGGGCGATGCGCTGCCGGCGCCGGAGGAGTCGGTCTGCGGCGATTACTACAGGCTGGATGACGGCGCGGCGCCCCTGACCCTGATGCTCGACCTCGAGGGCGGCGCGGGCGGCCGCCTGGCGCCGGGCAGCGAGGCGGGCCAACCCGGCGATCCCGTCCGGCTGGAAGGGCGGCTCTCGCTCATGGCGCCCGACGGCGATCTGGTCGAGGCGCTGGTTCTGGCCCTGCCCGATGCGCGGGTCGCCCTGCCGCTGTCGCCCCTTCGCCCCAAACTGACCTATTCGCTGATCGCCACCGACCCGACCCCCGGCCCGATCCGGCTGGCCGATGTGGTGGCGGGCGCCTTCGCCCAGGGCACGCGGATCGCGCTGGCCGACGGGCGGCAGGTCCCGGTCGAGGATCTGGCGCCGGGCGACCGGGTGATCACCCGCGACCATGGCGCCCAGGCCTTGCGCTGGAAGGGCGAGGTCACGCTCAGGGCCGAGGGCGGTTTCGCCCCCGTGACGGTGCTGCCCGGCGTCATGGGCAACCCCGGCGCGCTGATCGTCAGCCCCTATCACCGGCTCTTCCTCTACCGCCGCGACGCCCGGGCGCTGGCCGGGGCGGCCGAATTGCTGGTGCAGGCCCGCCATCTGGTCGACGGCCAGTCGATCCTGCGACGCGAGGGCGGTTTCGTCACCTATCACTCGCTGGTCTTCGACGCGCACGAGGTGATCTATGCCGAGGGCGTCCCTTGCGAGAGCCTGATGGTCTGCCCCTCGGTCGTCACCCGCCTGCCCGAGGATCTGGCCCTGCCCCTCGCCGAGGCCTTCCCCGGCCTCTCTCAGCACGCCCATACCGGCGCCGATCTGCGGCCCGAGCTGGTCTCGCGCCTGCGCGACCGGCCGGGCAGCGCCTCCAGCGGGATCTGACCCATGCCCTTTGCCGCCGTGCTCGCCGCCACCGACCTGACCGCGCGTTCCGCGCAGGTGCCCGGCCGGGCGCGGAGGCTGGCGCAGGCCCCCGGGTCGCGTGTCCTGCTGGTCCATGTCCGCCCCGAGGACCGCAAGAAGCCGCCGGCAGCCGAGGTCGAGGCCGAGCTTGCCGGGATCGCGGCGGCGACCGGCGCTGACGGGTACCGCCTGCTGGTGGGGGAGGCCGGGCCGCAGATGGCGGCGCTGGCCCTCGATCAGGCCGCCGGGCTGATCGTGCTGGGCCTGCATCAGGAACGCCGGGTGCTGGACCTGCTGCGCCTCACCACGATGGAGAAGATCGTGCTGGCCGCGCCCTGCCCGGTGCTGATCGCCCAACTGCCGCCCGACCGGCCCTATCGGCAGGTCCTGCTGGCGACCGATTTCTCGCCTGCCTCGGCCGAGGCGCTGAAAGCCGCCGCGCGGGTGGCGCCCGGGGCCGAGTTCCATGCCATCCACGCGCTGGAACTGCCGCTGGTGGGCGACCGCGAGGCGGCGCAGGCCCGGGCCGAGGCGGCGTGCGAGGCCTTTCTGGCCACGCCCGGCCTGCCGCCGCTGGCCGAACGGCCCGAGATCGTGCCGGGCGGCGTGCATCAGGTCCTGGCCTTCCGGCACGAGGAGCTGGGCGCGGATCTGCTGTGCCTCGGCGCGCAATCGGGCAAGGATCCGGGAACGCTGGGCAATTACGCGCGCGACCTGATGCGGGCGCCCCCCTCGGACATGCTGGTGGCCAAGGCCCCCTGACACCCGTCAGGCGACCCGCCGTCCCGCCACCCAACTGCCCCGGACGGCCGCCTCGGCGCCGAAGCGGCGCACGCGGATCACATCGGCCCTGAGCCCTTCGGCCAGCCGCCCCCGGTCCGCCAGCCCCGCCGCCCTGGCCGGGGCCGCCGTCACCGTGGCCAGCCCCCGGGCCAGATCGCCCCAGATCGCGCCCAGCATCAGCCCGCCGGTCAGCAGCGCGGACGGCACGTAATCCGAGGACAGAACCTCCAGCACGCCTTGCCGCGCCAGCGCCTCGGCCGCGACATTGCCGGAATGCGAGCCGCCCCGGATCAGGTTCGGCGCGCCCATCATCACCGCGATTCCGGCCCGCTGGCTGGCCTGCGCAGCGACCTCGGTCGTCGGGAATTCGGCAATCGCCGCGCCGTGCCGGGCCGAGGCCGCGACATGGCCCTCGGTCGTGTCGTCATGGCTGGCCAGCACCGCGCCGAGGCGCCCCGCCGCCGCCACCGCCGCCGCCTCGTGCGGCAGCCGCCGCGCCGCGCCCAAGGCCTGCTGGGCGTGCAGGTGATCCAGAAACTCCGGCTCGGAAAACCCGTGCTTGCCGCGGACGTAATGGCGGAAGATGGCGATGTCGGCGAACTGGCGTTGCCCCGGCGTGTGGTCCATGAGGCTGACGATCCCCACCCGGTCGGCGGGGCCGAAGCCGTCCAGTTCACGCTCCAGCGTCTCGGAACAGATCTCGGCCCTGAGGTGCAACCGGTGGCTGACCCTGAGCGCCCCCGCCCGATGCGCGGCGAGGATGTGGTCAGCAACGCCCCGGGCGTATTCCCCGGCGCCATAGGGGCGGCTGACCAGCGCGCCGACCCTGAGCGCGTCGAAAACCGTGGTGATGCCCACCGCCGCCAGCTCTGCGTCATGCGCCAGCAGCGCGGCGGCCTGCGGCCAAGCGACGCCCGGGCGGGGCTTCAGATGACGCTCCAGATTGTCGGTGTGCAGCTCGATCAGGCCCGGCATCACCAGATCGCCCTCGCAATCGACCGCACCCGGCGGCAGATCGGTCCCCGCCTCGATCCGACGGATCACCCCGCCCGCCAGTTCCAGCCAACCCGGCAGGACCTCGCCGGGCAGGACCAGCCGGGCATTGGCAAGGATCGTCGTCTCGGTCATGCTCTCGGCGCTTCTGTCACGGCGCTGTGATCCCCGCTGCGCATGGTTGCTTCATGAAACGCTACGCCCTCTATTATGCCCCGCCGCCCGGCCCCTGGGCCGAGACTGCCGCGCGCTGGCTCGGTCGCGATGCTGTCAGCGGCGAGGCCAGGATGCAACCGCATCTCGCGCTGGCCGGGCTGACGGACGGCGCGCGGCGCTATGGTTTCCACGCCACGCTGAAGGCCCCGTTCCGGCTGTCTGAGGGGTCGAGCGAGGAGGATCTTCTGGCCGCGGTCGAGGTCTTTGCCGCGGGGATCGCCCCCTTCTCGGTCGAGGGGCTGCGCGTCGCGGAACTCGACGGGTTTCTGGCGCTGGTGCCTTCGGGCGATGCCTCGGCGTTCGATGCTTTCGCCGCGCAGGTCGTCGTCCGTTTCGACCGGTTCCGCGCCCCCCTGAGCGCCGAGGACCGCGCCCGCCGCCGCCCCGAACGGCTGAGCGAGCGCCAGCGCGCCCTCCTCGACACCTATGGTTACCCCTGGGTGATGGAGGAATTCCGCTTCCACATGACCCTGACCGACCGGCTGACCCCGACGCAGAGCGAGCGCCTGCTCCCGCTGGCCGAGGCCGAATTCGCCCCGGTCCTGCCGCAGCCCTTCGTGCTGGGCGGGCTGTCGGTCTTCGCGGAGGATGCCGAGGGACAATTCACCGAGATCCACCGCGCCCGTCTGGGCTGAGATCAGGCCCGGCTGACCCTCAGCAGCACCGCCCCCGCCAGCGTCAGGGCGGTCGACAGCACCTTGGCCAGGCTCAGACGCTCGCCCAGCAGGAAGACGCCGATCATCAGCGCGAAGATGATCGAGGTTTCGCGCAGCGCCGTGACCAGCGCGATGGGCGCCTGGGTGAAGGCCCAGACCACCAGCGCGTAAGCCGTGAACGAGGCGCCGCCGCCCAGGATCAGGCTGCGCTTCAGCGCCAGCGACCGGCCCAGCAGCCCCGGTTTCCAGACCCGGGCGATCCCGGCAAAGATCACCGCATCCAGCGCCGACAAGACGCCGAAATAGCCCAGCGCCGTGCCCGCCAGCCGCGCGCCCAACCCGTCCGTCACCGAATAGGCGGCGATGAAACAACCGGTGATCAGCGCCAGAACCGCGGCCTTGCCCTGCAAGATGCCGTCCCCCCGCCGCACCAGGCTGACCGAGGCGATGCCGATGGAGATCATCGCCACCGCGGCGATTTCCAGACTGGAAAAGGTGACGCCGAGGATGAAGGCCGAGGTCAGCGCCACCAGCAAGGGCGCCACGCCCCGGGCGATGGGATAGACCTGCGTCAGGTCGCCGAAGCGGTAGGATTGCATCAGGAAGACCTGATAGAGCATGTGCAGGACGACGCTGCCCGCGAGATAGGGCCAGCTTTCCGCCGCCGGGAAGGGCACGAACGGCAAAAGCGCCGCGCCGAACAGGCCCTGCCCGACCACCACCGCGACCATCGCCACGCTCTTGTCGGCGCCGCCCTTGACCAGCGCGTTCCAGGCAGCGTGCAGGGCGGCGGCGAGGATCACCACGGCGAAGACGAGGCCGGTCATTCGGTATCACCCGCCAGAAGGGGCGGCGCAAGGACAGGGGGCATGGGATTCGGGCTCAAGATATAGACAACTAGACATCTTCTAGCGCCCGGCCCCGGCCGATGCACGCGAAATCTGCGGAGCTCAGCCCGCCGCTGCGCTGAGGAAAGCCGCGCTCACCACCGCCAGCGCCTCGGCCCTCAGCCGCGGCAGGTCGGCCAGCGCCACCTGCGGCCCGCCCCCCGGGACCAGCCGCGCGGTCCAATCCTCATCACGCATCTCGCGCCACTCCACATTCAGATGCACGCGCGTATGGTCGAAGAGATGCCGCAGCGCCCGGGGCGGCAGATGGGCGGCGAAATCGACCTCGGCCGGATCGGGCACCAGCGATGCGACCGGCTGACCAGCCCGATGCGCGGCAATCGCTTCGCCCATCCGCCTCGCTTCCAGCGACAGAAGCCCAATCCGCCACGCAAGCGAGGGCGCGGCGCCGGCATAGAGCGCCGCATCGGTCGTGTCGTTCAGCAGCCGCGCGACCTGGGCGGTCAGACGGCGGGCCTGCAACAGGTCCCCGGCCGGGGCGCCGGGCGCGTCGTAGCGCGCGCCCTTGCCCTGCCGCTCGATCAGCGCCTGACGCGCCGCGTCGGTCACGGCTTCATTCCTCGACAAAGGCGGTGCGGTCGAAATGCAGCCGCTCCATGATCGGCGCATCCGAGAAATGGAAAAGGTCGAAGCCGGTCTCGGCCTGCAATTTCCACGGGACCCAGGACGGCACCACGAACATATCGCCGATGTCGAGCCGATGCTCGACGCCGCCCATGACCACCGAGCCCCGGCCCGAGAAGACCTGGAACACCGACGACCCCACATCGCGCCGCATCCGGCTGGAGGCCCCTGCCCTGAGCCGGTGGAACTGGCAGCGGATCGTCGGCATCACATCGCCGCCGGTCGTCGGGTTGACGTAGCGGATGCCCGCATGGCCCAGGCTGTAGGTCGCGGGCTGGCCCTCATCCTCCAGCAGCAACTGCTCGGTCAGGGCGCGGTCGGTATGTTCCCAGCGGAAGGCCGCCAGTGGGCTGGAGACGGTGTTTTCCAGCTTCGACAGCGGCCTGAGCCCCGGATGCGCCCAAAGCCTTTCGCCCTGGCTGAAGCGCGGCGTCGCGTAATCCGTCACCCGGTCGGCGCCGAATTCGAAGAAACCCACGTCGTTTTGCTTGCTGAACGGGATATCCAGCCCGTCGATCCAGGCCATTGGCTGGTCGGTGTCGTTGTGGTGGCCGTGGAAATTCCAGCCCGGCGTCAGCAGCAGATCGCCCCGCGACATGCGCACCGGATCGCCGTTGACCACGGTCCAGACGCCCTCGCCCTCGACCACGAAGCGGAAGGCGTTCTGCGCGTGGCGATGCTCGGGCGCGGTCTCGCGCGGGCCGAGGTACTGGATCGCCGCCCAGAGCGTCGGACTGACATAGGCCGCACCGCCCAGCCCGGGGTTGGCAAGGCCGATGGCCCGCCGCTCGCCGCCCCGCCCGACCGGGACCAAAGCGCCCGAGGCCTCGGCCAGGGGCAGCAGATCCTTCCAGCGCCAGAGATGCGGCACCGCTTTGGGCTTCGGGTGCATCGGCATCAGATCGCCCGTCTGGGTCCAGAGCGGGATCAGGTGGTGATCGGCAAAGCCCTGATAGAGCGCGCGCAGTTCCGGCGTATCCTCGGGCTGCATGCCATGGGCGACGGTTTCGTGGGTCAGATCCTTGGTCATTCCGCAGCCTCGCTGAGGCCCGCGCGGGGCCCGATGATGGTTGTCAACTCGCCCAGCCCCTCGATGCTGACCACGCAAATATCGCCCGGCACCAGCGCCCCCACGCCCGCGGGCGTACCGGTCATGATCAGATCGCCCGCCCTGAGCGCGATGGAGCGCGAGAGGATGGCGATGATCTCGGGCACGGTCCAGATCAGCTCCGACAGATCGGCGTCCTGCATCACCTTACCGTTGACCGTCAGCCGGATCGAGCCCGTCGCCGGATGCCCGACCTCGGCCGCCTTGCGGATCGCCGCGATGGGGGCCGAGCGGTCGAAGGCCTTGCCCCAATCCCAGGGCCGCCCCTTGTCGCGCGCTTCAAGCTGCAAATCGCGGCGGGTCAGGTCGTTGCCCACGGCATAGCCATAGACGTGATCCAGCGCCTGCCCCTCGGGGATATTCACCCCGCCCTTGCCGATGGCCACGACCAGTTCGGCCTCGTAATGGAAATTCCCGGTCTCGGGTGGATAGGCGACGGTTTCGCCATCCCCGACGACAGCATCGGCGGGCTTGGTGAAGAAGAAGGGCGGGTCGCGGTCCGGGTCCTTGCCCATCTCGCGCGCATGGGCGGCATAATTGCGGCCGACGCAAAAGATCCGGCGCACGGGGAAGCGCGCCTCGTCGCCCAGCACGGGCAGGCTGGGGGTCGGCATCGGGGGGAAGACGTAATCCATGGGCTTTCCTTTCCGGGGGCTCAGCGCGCGGCGAGCGTCTGGCGGTCGATCTTGCCGGTGCCGGTCTTCGGCAGCGCGTCGCAATACTCGATCAGGCGGGGGTATTTGAACGGCTGCAACCGCTCCTTGACGAAATCACGGATCGAGGCGTCCATGGCCGGCCCCGGCTGGGCGCCGCCCCGCAGATGCACGAAGGCCCTCAGCGTCATCCGCTTGTCCTCCAGCGCGTGGGCGAGGACGGCGCATTCGTGGATATCGGGATGCTCGGCCAGGCATTTCTCCACCTCGCCGGGCCAGACCCATTGGCCCGAGACCTTGATCAGCTCATCAGCGCGACCCTGGAAGTAATAATACCCGTCCCGCTCGACAAAGCGGTCGCCGGTATAAATCCAGTCGCCGCGCATCGTGTCGCGGGTCTTGTCGGGCCGGTTCCAATAGGCGGGGGCCGAGGAATGGCCACGCACCAGCATCACCCCTTCCTCGCCCGGCCTGGCCTCGGCCCCCTCGGGCGTCAGCAGCCGGATTTCATAGCCCGGGACGCGCGCGCCTGCCGCGCCCAGCCGGTGATCGTCCAGCCGGTTCGACAGATACACATGCAGCATCTCGGTCGAGCCCAGACCCTCGGTCGGGCCATGCCCCGCCAGCCGCACCCAGATGTTGTAGACATCCTCGGACAGGATCTCGGCCGCGGACATGCTTTGCCTCAGGGACGAGAAATCGGCGCCCTCCGCCCGCGGGCTGCGGGCGATGGCGGTGAAAAGCGTGGGCAGGCCGAAGAAGACCGTCGGCCGGAACCGCTCGATTGTGTCGATCACCGCCTCGGGCCGGGGCTGGCCGGGCATCAGCACCGTGGTCGCACCGACCGAAAAGGGGAAGGTGAAGGCATTGCCGAACCCATAGGCGAAGAAGATCTTCGGCACCGAGAAGCACAGATCGTCCGCGCGCAGCCGCAGCACGTTCCGCCCGAAGGACAGGTCGGAATAGGCCATGTCGTGATGCAGATGAACGATCCCCTTGGGCCGCCCGGTCGAACCCGAGGAATACATCCAGAAGGCCATGTCGTCGGGCCCGGTATCGGCCGCCTCCAGCGTGGTCGGCTGGCCTTGCAGAAAGGCCTCGGCCGTCTCGAACCCCTCGGCCGCGCCGTTCACGGTGATGACGCGGGCCACATCGGTCCCCGCCAGAACCTCAGGCCGGAAGTGCGCCGCCAGCGCGGCCTCGCACAGGGCCATCCGCGCGCCGGTGTCCGTCAGGAAATAGTTCAGCGTCTCGTCCGGGGTCTGGGTGTTCAGCAGCACCGGCACAAAGCCCGCCCGCACCGCGCCGAAGAAGGCGGCGGGATAAGCGGGCGTGTCGTCGAGGAAGAAGGGAATACGCTCGCCCCGTTTCAGCCCGGCCTTGGTGAAGGCATGCCCCCAGCGCGCGGCCTCGGCGATCAGCTCGCGGTAGGTCAGCGTTCCGGCGGGGCCGGTGACGGCGGGCTTGTCCGGGTTGCGGGCAAGGTTCTGCCACAGGATCTCGGAACAGTTGGGATGCGCGGCCTTGTCGAAACCGATCTCCAGAGCGCCCGGCGTCCCCTCGCCCACCGGGTCAGTGATCGCGTCGGGATGGGCGCGTTTCTCGGCCTCGTAGCGGGCGGCGAAACCGGGGGCGAGTTTGCGCAGGCGGTCCATGTCGACCCGGCCCGAGCGGGTGATGTAGTCGAAGGCGAAGTCGAGGGGCGCCTTCTCCATCCGCTCGCCGAACGTGTCGTACCACCCGGCCGAGGTATTGGCCGCATCGACAATCTTGCGGGCAATCGGCAGGCGCGCGGCTTCGAACCGGGCCAGCCCCTCGCGCCAATCCTCGGTCGCGGCCAGGGCCTCGACCAGCGCGATCACATCCTCGAAGGCCAGCCGCGTGCCCGAGCCGATGGAGAAATGCGCGGTATGCGCGGCGTCGCCGACGATGACGTAGCGGTCATGCACCCAGCGCTTGCACCAGAGGCGCGGGAACTGCCGCCAGATCGACTTGTTGGTGATCAGCTCGGCCCCGTCCAGCACCTCGGCAAACAGCTCCTGACAGAGCGCTGCGCTGGCCTTTTCGTCCATCTGCCCGAAACCGTAGCGCTCGAAGGTCTCATGCTCGCATTCGACGATGAAGGTCGAGCGGTCGGGCGCGAAACGGTAGTGATGCGCGTTCATCGGCCCCTTGGGGGTGCGGATGAAGCTCTGGGTCAGCGTGTCGAAGGGCCGCGTCGCGCCGAACCAGGCGAAATGGCAGTTGAAATGCTCGATCTCGGGCGCGAAGTCGGCCTCGAAACTGCGGCGGACCAGCGAATTGAGGCCATCCGCGCCCAGCACCACATCCGCCTCCAGCGCCGCGAGGTCGCTGATCGTGGTCTCGAACCTTATGTCGATGCCCAGCCCCTCGGCGTGCTCGCGCAGGATCTCGATCAGGTCGAGCCGCCCCAGCGCCGTGAAGCCCACCCCGTCCAGGATCACCTGATCCTCGGGATGGTTCAGGGTCATGTTCTGCCAGCGCTCCATATGCGGGACGATCAGCGCGTGCATCTCCGGGTCCGAGGCGCGCAGGAAATCCAGCGCCTGATCCGAGAAGACCACCCCGAAGCCGAAGGTCGCCCCCTTCGGGTTCTGCTCGAACACCGTGACCTGAACCTGCGGCATCTTCCGCCGCATCAGGATCGCCGCATAGAGGCCCGCAGGCCCGCCCCCGACAATGGCCATGCGCTGAAGTTGCGCCATCGTTTTCCCCTCCCGACCGAAACGCGTCGCGGCGGACGTTAGAAAATAATTCCCCAGGATGCAACTAATTCTGTATAGCGGAAACCATAAGATACCCGCCACGCCCCGGCCAGCGTTGTCTGCCGGGGTGGTCGCTGGTATCAACGCGGGACCGAAACGGGGGCCGGACGGATGACGAAAGAGCCGAAAGACAGCGGTGCGGGCGGGGGCATCCAATCCCTCGACGCGGCGCTGAAGGTGCTGGCGCAAATGGCCCGCTCGGGCGGGCCGATCTCGCTGACCGATCTCGCCCGCGAAACCGACATGCCGCCCAGCAAGGTGCACCGCTACCTCGCCTCGTTCCTGGCGGCTGGGCTGGTGGCGCAGGGCGGGCGGTCGGGAAAATACGACCTGGGCCGCGGCGCGATCGAGTTGGGACTCGCCGCGCTGGACCGGCACGATTTCGTCAACGCCCCCTCGGCCCATCTGGCTGACTTGCGCGAGGAGACGGGTCTCACGGTGCTGCTGTCGGTCTGGGGCGCGGGCGGCGCGACCGTGGTGCGGTGGGAGCGCGCGGCCTCGCCGGTCGTCACCTCGATGGGGCTGGGGACCACGCTGCCGCTCCTCAATTCCTCGACCGGACGGGTGTTCCTGGCCTATGGCCCCCGCCCGCCGATGGAACAGCAGCTGGGCCTGGAACTGGCCCGCGCCCGCAAGACGCCCGAAATCCTGTCGGATGCCGAACCCAGCCGCGCCGGGATCGAGGCGCTGGCCGAAAAGGTTCGCGCGCAGGGCTATGCCACGGTTGCAGGCGATTACATCCCGGGGCTGGCGGCGGTGGCGGCGCCGCTGCTGGACTGGCAGGGACAGGCGCAGGCGGTAATCACCCTGATCGGCACCAGCCGCGAGACGATCCGCGAAGGTGCCCCGCCGATCGCCCGCCTGCTCGATTTCTGCCGGGCGCATTCTTTCGCGCCCCTCGGCGCGGCGGGCTGAGCCCGTTCAGGGCTGGCGCTGCAAGGCCAGGGTGCCGCCATCGGGGGCGGTCAGGGTCACGGCGGCGGTCGCCAGATCCAGCGCGACCTGGAGCGGCTGAGCCAAAAGGGCAAAGATCGCCTCTTCCTGCTCCCCCAGCCCGCCCGGGCAGGCCATGCGGGTGCTGGCCAGCGGTCCCAGGGTCAGGATGCCCTCGGCCTGCGTGCCCTCACCGCCGAAGCGGTTGCAGCCGCTGGTCCCCGAGACCCGGCCGCCTTCCTCGAAGACGATCTCGGGCTCGTTGACGGTCGCCGCACCCGAGACGGCGACGATGGTCCAGCGGGTGCCCGCCTGCCCCGCGTCCTCGGCCGCAGCGCCCAGCGGCAGAAGGGCCAGCGCCCCGGCGACCAGCGTGGTGAGGTGTTTCATGGGGTGACCCTTTCCGTGCATGCCTCTGGAACCCGTGTTCGGGGCGAGACTGGCAGCATCGGAGCGATTCTTGAACGGGGCGCGAGAGGGCCGCGCGGGATTCCCGCTCATGGCCAAGAGCCAAGACCTGTTCCGCTGCGCCGGGTGAAGGGGTCGGTCCTTCGCCCGATCAGGCGCGGCCCCGGGACCGGCCCCCTCCTCGCCGCGTCTTGCGCGCCGGGCGGGATGCACACCCGCAGTGAATGCCCCCGTCGCACCGACGCCGATTGCCCCTACAGACGATTTTGACAAGCAACAGGCGTTGTGTTTGCCTGACGGTGTCCTGATTGACGAGGAGCTTCCGTGCGAATTCCTGTTTCGGCCGCTCTGGCCTTCGCCCTGGCCGGCTGCGTTCCTCAAACCCCCTCGACATCAGGCGGGTCCGGTTCTGCCGTTGTCGAGGCTGTACCCTTCGACATCGCGGGGATGCTCAGCACCTATTTTGCAGAGAACCCCGGCGCGAGCCGTTTCTCCTTGCTGAACAGGAGGGGCGAAGGCTTTCGATTCAATCGCGACGGATCGGTGGATCACGTCGCGTTCGGAGCCACCTCGGGCCTGACCTGGCCGACGCGTGTCACGGAAGCGCAAGGAAATCGCTTCTGCGTGGCACCGTCCGGGGGATGGACGGGCGCCTGTACCTCGCTTTACGGTAACCTCGAGGGCCCCCTTACGGCGACCATCACCTTCGGCAACGGGCGCCAACGCACGGATGTTCTGACCTTCTCGGCCGGCTGATGAAGGCCCCTGTCGCGTGGTGGGTGTCTTCTCGGGCCTATGGGCGAGGGGACCGGTTCTGCCGCTCCGCTCCGATGCATCCGACGAGCTCGGCAGAATACTCCAAGGTGATTGGTGCCCGAGGCGAGATTCGAACTCGCACACCCGTTAGGGCGGAGGATTTTGAATTTAGCCGATTCCTCACGGCTTCAACATCTTGGCCCGATCTGTTCACCAAGACATAAAGTGAACATCCGTAGAACAGGTGAATGGCCAATACCGCGCCCTATGGCGCTCACCTCAGATCGTCAATCAGCTCCAGCGCCCCATCCGGCAGCGGCCGCTGAAGCTCGGCCGCGGGGGCGCCCTGTAGCCAGACTTGCCAGTCGTCGGGCTCGATCAGGATGACAGGCATCGCCTTGGGATGGATCGGCCGGACCTCGGCATTGGGCTCGCAGGTGAGAAAGGCGAACAGGTCGTCGGTCGTCTCACCGTCCTTCAGCTTGCGCATCGACCGCCACTCGGGCACCCATAGCCCCGCAAAGAAAGCCTGATGCTCGCTGATCACCCGGAACCAGGCGTTGCCCGCTCCCTTGCCGCGCGGCTCCGCAAATCGGTCGAAAGGCACGAGACAGCGGTGGTCAGGCCCCAGCCATCGGCGCCAATGAGGCGAGCCGACATTTCGGACGTTGGTGACGCCCCGGTCGATCCCCGAGGGGCTGTGATATTGCGGCGGCGAGGGGAGGCCCCAGCGCGCCACCCGCAGCACCGCCCCATCCTCCCCCTGCGTCAGGATCGGTGCCAGCCTGTCGGGGTAGATGTCGCCGGGCTCCATGTTGCCCGCGCGGTTGCTGATTCCGGGAAACAGCCTGCGCATCGCCTCGACGGCGGTGGTCTGGTTGTAGAGGTTGCACATGGATCCGTTCATCCCTCGCAATCTGAGGGTGACCATGCGAGCCGGCCAGCGACCGGTCAATCCCTATCTCAATGGCGGCCGCTCACGCAGCACCCTGGCGCCATGCTGGAGCGTCAGCCGGTCCTGCGGCCTCTCGCTCTGCAGGGCGTCCCAGGCCGCTTTCATGGCCGTGAAACTCCCGGCCGCAACCGTCTCGTGCAAATGCGGGCCTTTTGCCCAGATGATGTAGAGGGCGGCGTTTTCGTCGAATTTGGGTTCGTGGATTTGCATGTTAGGTTAGAACATAGAGCGAACATATTCTTTGGGCAATCCCCCTCGCACCCCTCGACGCCCGCCGCCCTCACGCCTACATCCGGCACATGTACCCATCCGGCGAAATCACTCTCCGCGTCGACTGCGCCTGCGGCCATACCGCCGAGCTACGGGCGGAGGATGTCGGCTGCGACCCTCTCTATTTCAAAGGCTGGGATCGCCTGCGGTGCAGCCGGTGCGGGCGGAAAGGGCGCCCCGCGGCCATCATGCGCAGCTGGTCACCTGCGAAATAGGCCCGCAAAAGTTACGCCTAGCGTGATTTTGCCCTTGCAATGCGATTACGCATAGCGTATCTGTAGAGCATGGAAACGGGCGATGCCCACTGATTGGAGAGACCGTGATGAACAGCTTCGCCATTTTCGCCAACGGCGCTTACTGGGGCACTTGGGCCAGCATTGACGCCGAGTCTGCGATGCAGGCTGCTGCCGACGAAGTCGGGACGGAAGGCAATACCGATGGCCTGGTCGCGCATGAGGTCACGGCCGATCAGGTGACGGCGCTCGACGAATGGTCTGCAAATGGCTCGCCCGCCAGCGAATGCCCGATCAAGGCTTGATCCATGACCCCCGAAGAGATCCGCACCGCCCGCGAGACGCTGGGCCTCATGCAGGCCCAGCTTGCCGCCGTCATGGGATTGCGGGGCGCGGCGGCCGTGAGCGAATGGGAGAAGGGAAAGCGCACACCGGATGGCCGCAGCATCCGCCTCCTGCGCGCTTATCTCGATGGATACAGGCCCTCGGACTGGCCGCTGCAGCCTCAGCCCCCCACCGCCCCCACCAGCCCGTCATAGCCCTGCACCGCCAGCCCGCGCCGCCCCTCGCAGGTGATCAGCGCATCACCCATCCGGCCGACGATCAGGCGCCAGTCCCCGCCGCCCAGTAGATCGGCCGGGGCGGCGCAGGGCAGCCGCGCCTCAGTCGGCAGGGGTGCCGTCTGCACCCCACCGGGCGCGGAGCCCAGACAGGTCGTCAGGCTGAGGGACAAGGCAAGCGCGGGGATCGGCGAGGATGGCATGGTCATGCTCCTGGGATCGGGCGCGCTGCGCGTCCTCGCGCTGGCGCAGGTCGTATTCGGTGCGGGACAGCGCCTCGGCCGCGTCGAAGATCCGGCGCTGCACGCGGCTGCGGTCCTCGGCCTGCTGCGCGGCCTCCCGGTCGCCGCGCCAGGACCAGGCGGCGCCGAAGGCTGCGACGTGAGAGGCCACCAGCGCCGCGCCCACCAGCGGCCAGATCCAGGCGCCGAGGCGGTCGAGCAGCAGGCGGATCACGGCAGCGCCTGCGTAATCGACCCGGGCGGATCGCCGCAGGTGACATAGGGCTCAGGCCACACCGGGTCAGGGTGATGGCGCGGCAAGATGCCCGGGCCAATCTTGGACCAGTCAATGGGCGTGGCCTCCTGCACCGTCGCCAGCTTCGCGCGCATCGCTTCGGCCTGTTCCGCGGTCATCGCGCCGCCGGTCGCGGCGAGAAAGCCATCCAGCCATGCGCGGTATTCGCTTAGGGTCATGTTGCTCTCCATCACGGCAAACCCCGAATGCAGATCGCATGCTCGCGCTGGCGGCGCGGGAAGAGGATCCGCGCGCGCACCCCGGCGCGGGTCCACCAGGTCAGCGCCTCGCAGGCCCCGCGCACGTCGCCTGCATTGAGGCGGCGCACCGCGGTCGATCCCGAGACGGCGCCGATCCCGATGTTGTAGGTCAGCGACGAGAACGCGACATCGACCCAGACGGTGAGCGACAGATAGCCGGTCTCGGTCAAGCTGTTGCGGAAGCCCTGCCAGTAGCGCTGCGCCTCGCGCCGCAGGTCAGCGCGGCACTCGGCCCTGGTCCGCACGTCGCCCATGCGCACCCCCACGGTGATGCCCGAGCAGATCGTCGGCACCGGCGGGCTGGCGATGCGGTCAAGATAGGCCTCGCAGCGGTCACCGTTGCAGGGCAGGCCCTCTTCCTGCTCCAGGAGCGGCACCAGGTGGGTCGCGGTCTCGGGCCAGGTCGGCGCCCCGTTCTGGGGCGGGACGGGCGCGGCGGCGGTGCAGATCGCGAAGACCGCGCAGAGGATGGACTGGATCATCCCGACACCTTGGGCTGCTTGACCAGCCGACCAAGGGGGCCGTAGACGAAGAGGATGTTCGCCAGCGCGAAGAAGACCCACGGCGCCACGGGGTCATAGCCCAGCAAGCGATACAGCAGCTCGGGCGCCCATAGGGCGATCATGCCCAGGTAGAAAGCCCGCATCGAGTGCGAGCGAAGCGCCACCTGGCGCCAGTTGTCGACCAGTTTCATCGTCCGTTCTCCCTCAGGTATCGGGTCAGATCCGCTACGCCCGCCTCGATGCGGACCAGGCTTGTCTCGATCGAGCGCAGCCGCTCGTTGGTGCGGGCCTCGGCGGCCTGACCGGCGGCCAGTTGCTCGCCATGCCGAGAGATCTGGGCAGCGTTGGCGCGGCTGCGCTCATCGACCTGCTCGACCCGGGCGCTCATCGCGAACCAAGCGCCGGTCAGGCTGACCAGCAGCACGCCGATGGTCAGCAGGTTGCCCAGCGAAATGGTCATCGGGATCTTGGGGGCGGTCATCAGGTGAATGCCCCGCGGGCGATCACGCGCGTGAAGTCGTCATCGAGGACGGTCAGGGGCGCGCGCTCTGAGACGGCCAGATCCTCGATCCAGCCCCGGTAAAGGCGCGTGTTGGGCGCGGCGCCGAAGCCCGGGGGCACGCCCCATTTGGGCTTCATGGCCGAGAAATCGCCCACGTTGTCGTCACCAACAACCGTGGCCAGCAGGACCGTGCCCAGGGCCGAGCGCATCCGCATGCCGACGCCCCCGGCGTTGCGCCAGTAGGCGATCTGGGTGACCTGACCGAAGATGTTGGCGTTGGGATCGGTGTTGCCCCCCTGGAACGTCGAGCCGTTGGTCTGGCGGCGGTAGTCGATCCGGGGAATACTGCTCTGCGACCACGTGACCAGCTCGGGTCCGGCCGAATAGCTGGTGGCCGCACACTGGAACATGGGCGCAATGGAGCCGCCCGTCGCATACCATGCCTCAGAGGTCGGCATCTTGTACCAGCCGACCACCATGAAATACTGCGGGCCACCATGGATCGAGGCCAGGCATCCCGCCGGGCCCTCGACATAGGCGCGGTTGGTGATCGGCGCGGCGAAGTCAAAGCCGCCGCCCGCAAAGATGGTGCCGTCGCCGGTCTCGACAAAGGCGCCGTCGCCCACATCGGCCGCGTCTTTGACCACATCGGCCCCGATCGGATTGCCGCCCGCCCAGCAATAGCGAAACGCGAGGTCGAACATGAAGGTCACGCCCCCGTTGTCGCCCGTCAGGATGGGATCGCGGCGCAGGGTCACGAGGTCGGGCGCGGTGGAGGTGGAGAGGGATTTGATGACGACAGGCATTTCAAGCTCCTTAGGCTTCGAGCATTTCGAGGAAACCAAATTGCAGGACGCGGCCTCCGTTGGGAGGTTCGGGGTGGATGCCATCCGCATTGAAAAGGGGGCGATCTGAGGTGCTGGCGTAGTCAGCCGGGACGAGCCCGAAATCCCGCTGGAAATCCCGGAAGGCGATCCCTTCCGCCGCCGCGATCTCTCGCGCCTGCGCTGCATAGAGCGCCATGGGGTAGGTGTTTTCGCGCATGTTTTCGGGCGGCATCGCCAGCAGAATATCCGGCACCGCCGCAGCGGCGCGCAGGCGCTCGATCAGCGTCTCGGCGTGCCCGGCCCAGGTCTCGGGTGACATGACCACTTGGCTGTTAGTACCATCGAGGACGGTGAAGGTATCGACCTCCAGCACCTCCCAACCCGCGCGCTGCTGTGCTTCGTCACGGGCGGTCCACTGGCTGATGTTCGACCCGCTACCGCCCAGCTTGTGAAACCGCACGCCCGAGGCGTCCGACAGCGCGTTGTCGCCGCACAGCTTGACCGTGCCGCTGACCACCTCGATCTCGATCACATGCGCCCCAGCGGTCAGGGCAATGTCGAAGGTCTGGACCGCATCCACCGTGCCCTGCACGTTTTGGCTGGTCCAGGAGCCGCCATCGACCCGGTGGCGCACGACGCCATCGGCCGTGCCGATGTAGACGACGCGCAGGGCGGTGTGATCGGGCGAGGCCGGGACCGCGCGCCGGACATAGGCCCCGGCGGTCGAGCTGGAGACGTGCGACAGATCGGGGCCGTCACTGCCGTTGTAGACCGTCGCCCAGGCGCCGTGGAAATGCAGGGTATAGGAGGACGGGCGCACGTTGCCGTTGATGCCGCTGGGCTGCGTCCCGGGATAGACCCATGGCCCGCCCGCGCCACCATACCAACCATAGCCCGTCCAGCCGCCGCCCGCGTCACCGTATTGAGCCATGAGCAACTGCGCAGCGGGTCCGGTCCAGCGGACGGCGGCCTGGGTATAGCTGTCGCCGATAGCCGCGATGTTGATCTGGGTCGCCTCGCCGAGCCTGCATTTGATCATCTTGTAGTGGCAGTTGCGCAGGGTCTCGCGGCCAAATTGCGGGGCCAACGTTACGCCGCTGGGGGACAGGCTGGCGTCCAGGCGCGTGCCGAGGTCCGGCGCTGACCCGCGCGCCGCCACAACCTCGGCCGAGGCGTCGTCCCCGGGTGCGGGCGCGGCCCACAGGACTTTCAGATCGGCGTCGGTCGCGATGATCGGCGGAGCCAAAGGATCGTTGATCTCGTAATACACCAGCTCGAAATCGGCGGTGCCGAGCTTGGCCAGGGCGATGTGCCAAAGGGCGCCTTTGTCCACCCGTCCGAAGATCTTGTTCATAGCCTCTGCGAAGACCATCAGATCGTCATCGCCCTGAAAGCTCAGCAGATCGAAGACCGCGCGGAAATCGTGCAAGAACCCCAAGCCGTCATCGACCCAGTCCGAGCCGTCGAAATGCCAGAAATGCCCCGTGCTGCTGATCCAGGCCGTCTCGCCGGTGGTCGGGGTAAGATCGTCCAGATCGGCGGTCAGAGCGAGGCTGTAATCCACGGCCACCAGTTCCGACGCGGCGTCCAGCGCGGCCTCGGCGCCCAGCCGCGCCTCCTGTGCGGCAGTGGCGTTGCCCTCGCTGTCGGCAAGATTCGCGGCCTCTTCGGCGCGGTCGGCGTCTACGCCCGCGGATTCGGCGGCGGTCTCGGCCCGCCAGCGATCGGTCACGTCCTCAAGCCACACCTCAGCGAAGCGCCAGACGCCATCCGTATCGGCGTCCTCAGTCGCGATTTTCGCCCGGGCGAGCCGGCCGTCGGCGTCAAGGACATGATCCACACCCTCGACATCTTGAGAGAGCGTGGCGGCGATCTGAACACGCCCGTCCGCAACCGAGATCGCCGCTGCTGCACGCACGGCGATGGTCTCGACGTTGGTGGTGCCGTCTTCCTCCCAGGTCTCCACCAGATAGGCGACGGTCGAGATGCCCGAGCTGTTCGCGGCGCAGATCCCGTCGAATCTGGCCTCATAGACGCGCCCATTGGTCAGGGGGACCCATTCGCGATGGGCGATGATATGCGAGCCGCCACCAGCGATCTCCACCGATGGACCGAGCAGAGCGTCAAGCGCCATGTCGTCGGAGGTATAGCCGGACAGATCCTCGGGCCGCCCCTCGTCGGCGGCTACGAACAGCCACGGGCGCCCGGTTCGACCGCGAGCAGCGGCGACCCCAGCCGAATCGAGCGCCCGGGCTTCCGCCTCATCGACAAGATCGGAAGTCTCTCCGACAAGCTCCTCAACCTCCGCCAGGCTGGTTCCAGTGCTGGTGACCCCTTCCGCCCAGACCGGCTCGTCCGGCAGCGCCTCCGCAAAGGTGATGGTGGCCTCATCGAGCGTCCAAGCATGCCCGAAGCGCTGAGCCACACCCCCGATGAACACGCGGATCCTGTCCGACCCGAGCGAAGCCTGGGCGGCGGTGAGCGTCAGTTCCGTCTCGCCGGGGTTGAGGCCGAAATCGACACGCCAAGCGACGAGCTTGTTGGCAGCGGCTACCGCAATATCACGCGCGGCTTCAACGACCCCTCGATCAATCGAAACCTGCTCGGCATCTTCCGCCACCTGGTCAGCATCCTCGCTGATCTGGTCGGCGATTTCCTGCATGATCGCGAGGGTTGCAAACCTGATGCGAAGCCAGTTCCCGGAATAGGTGGGCCCGGCATCATCGACCAGAGCGACCAGCACCTCATCCCTGGCGAACGACACATCATCTACGGCGCCACCGAGAGTAACCACCCATGCGTCGCGGGCCCGGATGTCGGTTTGGTCCGGTCGCTCATCCGGGAATGCGCCGCTGGCAGCGCTCCAGGTGCCGACGAACCTGAGGCCGCTCCCGAGCGCGACGTTGATGGGTTCCACCAGGTCGTTGAGCTGCGCATCGAAGGCAGCGCGGAATGCCTCATCACCCGCGTCGTACTGCTCGACGAACGTCCACGGCCGCGAATATGTGAGATCGGTCAGCGGCATCTACGCAGTCCTCAGGGTCGGGTCAACTGAGGCCATCATGCGGAGAGCGCACCGCGCCGTGCGGCGAAAGGCTACTCGCTCGGCGCTACCGCGACGGGGCCGCTCGCGCTCCACCGCCAGAGGTGGCGGCCTTCACGATCATCGGGCAGATCGTCGTCTTCGATCGGTCGCCAGTTCGCACCGGGCGGCACGGTCTTCAGGGCTAGCTCCTCGAGCGTTGCGCCCCAGGACGGCGCGGGGATTACGACGGCAACACCGCCGCCCGGGGTTTCGTAAAGGATCTTGCCGGCCATTGGATTACCTGTGGATGGAGATCGACACGTCGGGGGAGTCGAAGAGGTTGGTGGCGCTGGCGCCCTTCATCGTGGCGACATCGAGCTGGGATGCTGTCTTGGTCTGGCCCCCGATCTGCGAAACCGTGGTTCTGGTGTTGGTTGCCGTATCGTCGCTGAGGCAGTTCCCATTCCAGGCATAGTTGGCGTCTTCCATCGCGGTCTCGAAGGTGATCTGGTAGAGGCCTGTGCCAAGGTCGGTCAGGGCGGCCACGTTGCCAGACGCCTTGATCGCGGCCGTTCCCGTTCCGTCGAAGACCACCCACGCCCGGCAGGCGTAGAGTGGGGCGGACCCGACGACATTGAGCTTGTCGTCGAGCTTCGCCTCCAGCTTCGAAGGAGAAATCGTTGCTTCGTCCGTGCCGGTTCCGGCGTCCCAGTCCTCTTGATCGAGTGCCAGGGCGGCGATCACGGCATCAGCATCGACGGAGGTACGTGCGAGCTTGACGCCCCCGGCGGTCTCTTCGTCTGGATCAACGGCATCGGCCGCGACCACCTTGTACCCGATGCCCTCGGCCAAGACGAAGACCACATCGTCAACCGCGACCTGGCGCGCTGCGTCTGCGGCGTAGCCCAGCCCTTCATCCGCCTCCAGAAGCGCCTGCGTGTCGAAGAAGAGGCCGAGCATCGCGCTCGTGACCTTGGTGAGACCTGCCATTGCTTTCCCCTTGGCTTAGGCGCCGCGCAGCCAATTCCGGCAGCGCGGCTGGGCTTGCTCGCGTCAGCCGGCGAACTGAGCGACACCGCGGAACGACCGCGACGGCAGCAGGCACATCAGCTTGATCGGCGTGGAGCCGTTGGGGTTCGCGTTCGGCGCATAGGTTCCGCGCACATCCCCGGTCGTCGCCGTTGCCACCGCCGTTGCGCCCGCCACGAAGGTGCCGTTCGTCACGACAGCGCCGTTGACCACCTCCTTGATGATAGCGCCAGCCGGAGCATAGGCGGGAAGGCCGAAGACCTTGGAGTTGCCCACGGTAAGCCCGGTGACATCGGCCGAGACCGAGATCCCGGTGATAGTCTTGAACGCCTTGGCGCCGGTCATCGAGGTTCCCGAGCCCGAGCTTTCGACCATGGTCTCGCCGAACTCATCGGTTCCCGTCACGGTCAGCACCGCGGTCCCGGTCCAGGCGGCGACCACGTTGCGGGGTACATCGAAGGTCGCCACCCCATCCTCGGCGAGGGCCCCGTTGATGCCGGTCTCGAGGCCGCCAGCAGCCGTGGCGGCCTGCGAGGCGACAGCGCCATCCGAATCCGAGGTCACCGGCGACCCCAGATCGATCATGACCGGGAACAGGTCCGACATCGCGGCGTCGTTGGCGAGGTTGTCGGCGTCGAGCATGGCGCCGCTGCGATCGAGCTCGATCCAGATGATCGCGCCAGCGGGGAAAGAAGTCTGCGAGTTGTTCGTGATCGAGACGGTCGAGGCGAGATCCTTGACGGTGATCTCGTTGCGTTCCGCCTCCAGCGCGCGCGCCTCGCGGGACGTGATCCGATGCTTGGTGCCGCCGCCATAGCTGCCGGGCCCGCGGCCCGACGGATAGGCGATGGCAAGCGTACCACCTGCCGCCCAGGCCGAAACCAGGGTGTGCTGGATCGAGTCGATGGTGTCGTTGACCTTGGTCATACCTGTCTCCTGAGAAAGGGCAGGCACAGCGCCCGCATCCAGTGGCAGAATGCGGCGCCCGCGGTTCATCGTGCGGCGAAACTAGGGAACTGGCGGGTGCATGGCGGCAGAATCATTGACTCTACCCGGGCTCAGCCCGTTGATCAGGGCCAGGTACCGTTCACTGCTCTCTTTGAGGTAAGGACCCCAGTCTTGTCACTATTCATGACGCTCGATTGTCCGCATTGCTTCGCTCGCACTGCGTCCTTTTCAATAAGAAGTGTCCACCTTCTTTCATCAAAGAATATACAAAACATCTACTCAAATGAAATCGAAGTCCATGGAGTTTGCCGCTCCTGCAACCATTCAGTCGTGGCGGGATTTTCCTACGTAACGGGATACCAGTTCAGGGCTGACCACCTTCGAGGCGATATCACAAAAGGCTTTAGCGGGAGCGCTATTGGAGGACTTGATCTAAGAGCCAAGAAGATCTGGCAAGCACCTGAGATCCCAAAATCAGAATTGCCTGACCATCTTCCCGAGAACGTGGTCCGGCCATTAATCGAAGCTGAAACAGCGTTTTCTCACGGGCTTTGGGGCGCCGCTGCAGCAAGCTACCGGAAAACGGTCGAGCGCGCCGTCACGCCGCTGATCGACGGCGACACAAATCGAAAAGAGCTGGGCAAAAAGCTGGGAATGCTAGAGAAGCAGGGGACTCTTCCCGAAGCCATGCTCGAGTGGATTCGCGTCGTCAAAGACCAGGGGAATTTCGCGCTTCACGACAATGACTATGACTTTGATGCGAAGGATCAGATCGAGCCTGCTCGGGAGTTCACTATCACCCTGCTCACCTATCTCTTTACCCTTCCAGAGAAGGTGCGCCTCGCGCGCGCGCTGCCGGAGCCGGAGCAAGACGCTACGGCACCGGAGGGTGCATAGTCGCAATATTCGCGGCGCGTTGCTGGACCGAGGCGGCGCGCGCCCGGCGCTGAACCGCTTCAATCTGGAGGCGGATCTCATTGGCTCGTTGCACCCGCTCCGCGCGCGGCAGGTCACCGTTGACCACGGCTGTCAGCTCAGCGCGCAGGTCGCTCAGCGCTCCATCAGCCAGATCGAGCGGCCGAATGATGCTCTGGCGCCAATCCAGCTGACCGTTGCGCCGGACACCGACATTCATCTCGCCGCTGATCTCGTCCCACACCTCCCGAGCCGCTGCATTTTCAGGGTCGGCCTGCAAATCGCTCCACGCCTGGCGCGCCCTGTTCTTCATCTCGGTCAGCTCCTCGCGCAGATCATAATAGAGGGTCTGCTCCGGGAAGCTGCTGGTCTCCGAGGTGAACGCGCGCGCGATCGGGATGTTGCGCCTTTCCGTCGGCGTGCCGGTGGCCATGTCGAGCACTGCACCACCGACCTGCTGCGCGAAGATACCGGTCCCGCCGGTGACGAAGCGATAGAGGTAATCGAGGTGCCCGGGATAAAGGTCGATCCGGCCAGGGGTATAGGCGTCACCACCAGAGACACGGTTCAGGAACTGCGCAATCTCGACCGCACCGCGAGTGTTGCTGCGCTCAAAGAACTGCGAGGAGCGCGGCAGGCCCTCGGCGGCGCCGTACCTGTCATCCGGGACGATAGGGGTGTCCATGAAGTTGCGGTTCAGGCGCATGTCGACCAGCGGATCAAGGATCGTCGGCGTGACCATGTTCTCCCATTGGCCGTCCGCCAGGGGGTTCCACGACATCATGCCGGCGCTGCCGACGTTGCGGATCACCTCCTCGGGCGTGCGACGCCCCATTGCGGCCAGCATGAGCTCCGAGCCAAGGGCGAGGAACGGGCGCAGAGGGTAGGCCATCCGCCAGTTGACGGTGGTGAGGCGCTGGCGCGTTTGAGGGCGACCGTCCGGCATAATTACGGTCTCCGTCACGGTCCCGGTCGGAATGATGATGTTGCGGTGCCGGTCGTATTGCGACAGCCGCTCATAGAGCAGGATGCCCTCGGGATCATCATCGTCCCCCGCCAGCGCGCCCAACAGCGTCTGAAGCGCGCCCAGCACGATGACCGCGGGGAAGGCGACCGCCCAGTTGCGCGGGCGCTTCGCGAACCGGCCCAGCTTCTCGAGCGACTGGATCGCGGGGTTGATGAAGGCATAGGCCGCCCGTAGCGTCGGCGTGGCGGCTCCGCGACGATAGTAGTTGGTGGTGGCATCCTGAGCGAGCGCAGCCGCCTTCTCGCGGCTCAGGCCTTGCTCGCGCGCCGCCACATACATCGCCAGTCGCGACGCGCTCTCGATCGGCTGGTTCAGCTTCGAGATCGCGGTGATCATCGCCTCGCCGGCCGCGGCCATCGCATCACCGGCGGCCGAGGCCTTGGCTTTCAGGCCTGGTGTCGAGCGACCCGCGCGGCGCGTCATGCGGTCAATGTCGCGCGCAACATCATCCATGTCGCGGAGCGCGACGAAGTTGATCTTGCCCCCGTCGAGCTTCCATTCCTCGATATACTGCTGCATCCGGCGCTGCTGGGCTGGGCTGACATTCTGGCGCCGCATGATGCGCTGCCGCATCCAGTCAACCGCATCGCCGAACTCGTCGCGGAAGGCCTCGGTCAGCGCGGGCATGTAGGCCTTGGCATAGGCGGCGGCCATGCCTTTCTTGTCCACGTTGTGCGCGGTCCAGAGCCCTTCGATCAGGTCGGACTGCAGGTTCGGCACCGTGAAGTTCGGGTTGAGAGCGGTGGACGTGGCCGCGACCATGCGGGTGACCGCGCCGACGGACACCTGAAAGGATCGCGCGATGCGCTCCATGAGCTTGCGCGGATCGTCACCGCCAAGACGGTTCAGGGCGTCCAGAAGATAGGCGTCCTCAATCCGCAGATACACCTTGTCGCCGCCGACCTTGACCGCCATCGCGTGCCGCGGATCGACATAGCCGAAGTCGACGACATCGCTGACCATCCCGGTCTTGGGGTCCAGCACCTTGCGCGTCGGCAGCTTGCCGACCACCTCCCAGAGACCGGGTGCCGGATAGGCCTGCACCAGGTTCATCAGCGTCTTTGCCACCCGGTTCTTCTCGGCGCGAACGATGCCTTCCTGCCGCATGGTGATGATCTGGCTGATTGGATCATCGGCAATTGAAGTCCGCCCCAAGGCGCTTCGCACCTCTTTGCCGCGCATGTCGAAGCCGTTGCCGAGGCGGCCGATCTGCTCGCCATCATCGCGTTCGGCGAAGCCGCGGAGGGGAACATAGTTCTGATACATGCCGCGCCAGCTCTGGTACTGCTGATCGCTGATCAGACCGGCGTTGCGGCGCAGAAGCAGGTCATCGTCCAGCATCTTGCGCAGGCGCTTGGCCAGCGCCTCAAGGGCCGGGACCTTGCCTTGTGCCTGAAGGTCGGCCAGCAGCGCCTGGGCGGCGCTGTCATGGATGCCGGAGCCGCCACCGGCGGCAAATCGCTGCGGATCGCGCTTCTGCATGACCGCGTTGCGCTCGGGGGCGTGCTTGGCAACCATGTAGACCCACAGGTCCTCGCGGCTGATGCCGGCCTGCTTCGATGCGCGCTTCATCGCGTCGAAGAAATCCTTCACCTCCCCTTGAAACAGGCGCTCCAGTCGCTCCGCAACGCGGGCCGGGAACAGGCTTTGCCGCTGCGAGGCATTCAGCCTGTCCGTCAGCGGCTGTCCGGTCGCTGCCTCGATTTCCGCCTGGGCGGCGCGCAGGTAGAGAAACTGGTCCTGGAACGCCTCGCGCACCGCCATGCCGAGACCCCGCTTCGGCAGCGTCCACGACATCGGCAGCGGCGGCTGGTGGAAGCCTGCCGGCGGGCCGAACTGCGCGTTGGCGCGCTGGATGCGCTCGATTGCAGTCTCCGGCACGCTGGTGTGTGCCGAGGGCTGGCCGATTGCCGGGTTGGTCTGCTGGCGGCGGAGGATGGTTGGGATGCGGCTGAACTGCGCTGCGCCCTGACCGCCACCACGCACTTGCCCACGCGCGCCCACCTCACCCGCGAGGATCGCGTCGAACACCGACTGAGCATCCCTGAACCCGGCGCCGCGCAGGGCATTGCCGAGGGCCTTGAGGAACCGGCTGATCTGGTTGAAGGCCCGGGCCAAAACTGGTGTGCGGGGCGCATGCTTGGCGATCCAGGCCTCGGAAAACTCGGCGGCAATGGCCTCCTCGATCTGGCTGATCGGATCGAGGTCGCGGTAGAGCTCGCGGATGTTGTGCTTGTCCATCCAGGACGCCGCCGCCTCGGCTTCGAGCGCCCGCCATTCCTTCTCGCTGAACAGGCCATATTCCCGGCCCCAGAGCGCGGGATCGCGAAGCATATGGATCGCCTCGTGGTGCATGGTCGACATGCTGCCCTCGGTCGAATCCAGAGCGACCTGAACCAGTCCCATGAGGTAGGAGCCGTCGACCGGCACCACGTTGCCGTCGGCATCGGTGCCCAGGAGGCGATCCACGACACGAAGGCGGATCTCTTCAGGCAGGCCCAGCCGCTTCCATGCCTGTTGCAGGGCCGTGCCCATGGCGCGGCGCTTCATGTCGAGCTGATCAGCGCTGAAGCTGGAGCGGCGGTAGCGCTCTTCGGCGCGGGAGAACTTCGGCTCCGCCACCGGATGCGACGGTTCGCTCAAATCAAGCGGCGCCTGCGTCTCCCCGTCCAGCGTCAGGGTGCCGGTGAACGGCTCGACCTGCGCCAGATCGACGTCGCCAAGATCGTAGGTCAGGGTGATGTGCGGCTGATAGGACGGGAAATCCCACGACGCCCCGGCATCGCGGTATTTCTGCCAGTCCTCTTGCAGACGGCGCGCGCTGGCGCCGGTGATTGGCAGGACAATGGCTCCTTCGTCGCCCAGTCTCTTGGGTTGCCCGAAATCGGATACCGTGACCGGGCTGTCGGAGGTGGGCGCCGCGACAGGATCACGGGAAAAAGCCGTGGTGACGTGCAGATCGTCCGCTGCGAGGAGGTTGGTGAAGCCTTGGGCTTTGGCCCATTCGACGAGCGCGCCAGGGTTGCTGACGGCGCGGGAGGCATAGAGCGGCGCCGCCTCGGCCTGCGCCTGGATCGGATCCCGGTCGGTCTCTTCGGCCGCGGCGGTGACGGGCGCGGCGACCAAGACCGGCCCCGCCCGCATGTCGCGCGCCTCGGGTTCGGTGCGGTGCGTCCGGGGCCGTTCGTTGGGCGCATCCACCCAAGCGCCATCCTTCCGCGAGACGGCCTGCACCGTCGCCGTCCACTCGCCATTCGTGCCGCGGTCGAAGCTGATGACGCGATCATGGCCTCCGCCATAGGTGCGGACGATGTTACCCGGTGCGAAGTACTCCGCCAGGCGGTCAAGCTGCGCCTCACGTTCGCGCTGCGCCTTGGTGGTGCGCTGTTTCGGCGATGGGGCAGGCCGCGCCGCCGGCGCATCGAGCAAGTCGCCCTGCGTGTCGAACAACGGCCCGGCGTCGCCCTCATTACCGCCAAGGCGCCGCATCTTGCTCTGCTGCTGGCGCGCGGCGATCTCGGCGCGCTGACGGTCGCTGACCTGCTGACGCGCCTGGGTGTCGCTGATCTCGGCACCGGGGATGACGGCCTGATCGCCCGCGGCGGTGCGGTCGGTTACACCCCGATCGGCTGGTTGGGCGCCGGAATCACCGCGCTCATCCCGCCCGCCTTCGCGTTGTCGATCATCTTCTGCAGGTTGTCCCGATGCCGCTCGATCGTCGCCCGGCTCTCCGGCGACAGGTTCGCCGCGCTGAGCGAGCGGTTCATCTCCGAAAGGGACTTCTCCCATTTCGGGAGATTGCGGCTCATCGGCAGCGTTTTCATCGGTGACAGCCTCCTGATAGCTGCGAACAGCCTGGTCGTGCACGGCGTCGTCAATCGAGCCGCCTTCGCGGTTCAGCCGATCCACGATAGCGCTGCGCTCGCCTTCGGTCCAGCTTCCACCGATCTCGCCCAGCTTGCGGTCAACTTCCTTCGCAATCCGGTTGATGCGGCGCTGGTTCCCGCTTGAATCAGCATCGGGCGGCATCACGCGCCGACCGTCAGCCCCCTCGTCGATGGTCTCGTTCAGACCGCGGGCCCGCCGGTCGCGCGCCTCTTGCTCCATCCGCCGCGCCTCACGCGCGCCATAGCTCACATCGAATGGCGTTCCCGCGGCCTCGCCCGCCAGTGCTTCGATGATCGCCTCACGGTTGGCATAACGCCCGGTTCCGTCGGTCCCAAGCAGCTGCGCGGCGTCAGTGCCCAGCGTGGCTGGGTCGATGTTGTCGAGATCCGTGGCGCCACCCGGCTTGAACAGGCGGGGATGCGTTTGCGGTGTGACGCCGCGCGCCGCAAGCTCGCTCGCGGCCCAGCTGGGAACGGTTGCTCCGTTCTGCTGGATCGTCGGCGCGATGCCTCCTTGGCTCGCGATCTTTGCCATGAGCGGCTGGCGATAACGCAACTCAGGGAACTGCTGCCGAGGCGCCTGCGCATTGCGAGGTGCATATTTCGGCGCCACTTTCGGCAATTCGGCGCGCCGATCGGCCTCGCGGGCCGCCTCTTCCGCCCTGGCGCGCTGGTTGACCTGAGCCAAGTGCTCACCAATCGGGACGGCCTCATACCGATCATCTCGCAGGTTTTCGATCTGCGCGCGGCTCGAGGTCTCCATGATGGCCTCGCCGGTTTCCCGGTCTCGGATTACCCAGCTGGCGGGCTCTCGTGCTGGATCGGCAAAGGAGCCGGGCGCGCTACGCTCGGGCTGCCCAGCCGCAGGCTGATCAACCCGCCCCACAACGGGCTGGGCCTGCGGCTGAACCGGGGCTGCTGCCTGCCCCACGTCACCTGCTTGCGCGGCAACGGCATCGGTGGCCGCCGGGGCGGCCTGTTCCTCGATCGGCGAAATCACGATGTCGCCGTCTTCGATGTCCTGGCGCGGGAGAACGCTCTCGGTCCCGTCGGCCTCGCGGATGCGGATGCCGTCGGGGTCTTCCCCAAGCACCTCAACCGGGAACGGTTGCTGACCGCCGATGGATACCCCCATTCGTGCGCGCGCTGCTGCGGCCGGTGGCGGCGCAACCGCTGCACGGCCAGGAGGCAGCGGCGCAGTCGCGACCGCCTGAGGTTCGGCCGGGACGGGTGCCACGTCCGGCACCTGCCGAGGCACACCGGGGACATAGGGCCGGATGCCGGTGATCTCGGCGCCGCGCTGCACGTCCTCGGGGCTCGGCTCTTCGCGGGGCGCCCTGACCGGTGCCTCGACCTGCGACCCCATGGCCTGAGCAAGCGCGCCGGTGCCAGCGCCGAGGATGCCGCCGATCAGCGCCGACTCCGTGACGCCATCCGACCAGCCGCGCTCGGGGTCGTAATACCCTTGCGCGATCAGGTTGTTTAGCGCCTGCGAAGCCGCCTCCTGCGCGGCCTCCTCGCCCGCGTTTAGAGCGATCTCCCCGAACCGGCGGAACATCGTGCCCGCCACCCTGTCGCGGATGCCCGACGGCAGGAAGCGGAACGCGCGCCCGATCGGGATCACCTCGCTGGAACCGACCAGCGCGCCCCAACCGGCAGCCGAAAGCGCATCGTCCTGACTGGCGCCAGCCTGAAGCGCTTCCTCGTAGACCTGCCCGGAATTGCTGGCCGCGCCAATACCGCCGGTGGCGACGATTGCACCACCCGGGCCGCCAAGCGCGCCACCGGCCAGCGCCGCCCCGAGGAAGGCCGACATGGACCCGGCGCCCTGGGCAAGCGATGCCCAGAAGGACGGATCATCGGGCGGCGTCCCGAAGGTGTCGGCAAACCTGGCGCGCAGGCCCTCCGCAGCCCCACGGAAATCCACAGGCTCCTGCTGGCCAGCGACGGCCTGCTGGCCGGCCGCAATGCCGGAAAGACGCTCCTGCCCCACCTGCATATCGGCGATTCGCTGAGCAAGGATTGCCCGCTCTTCATCGCGAAGGGATGGATCGGCGAGACGCTGCTGCATTTCCATGATGGTGCGCGCGCGCTCTTCCTGTAGACCGGTCGCAGCCTCACGAGTTCCGGCGCTGGCCGGCGTGTCGGCCAAGGATGCCGCTGTCTGCAACGCATCGAGGCCCATGAGCGACGACACCAGCATCTCGTTGGCGCCCAGGCCGAACTGCTGGGCCCGACGCTGCAGGAGCGCCCCAATGCCCTCCCCGGCGAAGGGATCCGCCGCCGCGGCCCGTTGCTCCTCGACGCCGCGCATGACGCCCTCGACGTACTCGGGCTGCATGGTGCGGGCTTCCAGCGCACGGATCTCCTCGGAGACGCGCGCGATGTCGGCCTCGATCTCGGGCCGCTGCTGTTCCGAAGCAGATGCGAGCTCAGCCTCGAGGTTCCTCAGCGTGCCCCGGGCACGCTCCATCATTCCCGCATCATAGGTGATCGGCGTGCGCGGGATCGGCGCGGTGCTGCCCATGGGCGCGGCGCCCGTCTCATGCCGGTAATCGCTCGGCGCCTGGAATTCACCGGACCAGAGGCCGAGACGGGCCGCCTCTGCCGCTTGGGCCTCACGCGAATACTGCTCGCCCATGTAAGGCAGCGCAGCCCCCGCGCCGACCATGCGGCGATTGAGGTCGGTGGTGCCTGACATCAGCGTGCCCAGGAGGCGCTGATAGCGATCGGTCCCGCTGAACTCCGGCTGCGATGGGTTCGCCTCCATCAGGCGCGTGAGCATGTCGGTCGACCACTGGCCCGCGGGCCACTCGCCGTCCGCACGCTGACCGGTCTGCGAGCTTTCCGGCGCGTCGATGCCGGTCATCCGCATCGAGCCCTCGGATGTTCTCACCGTGTCGCCGTCGATTGGCGCCGGCTGCACGGCAGGCGCTGCCGGGGGCGGCGTGTAAATCGAGGCAGGGCGCGGCTGCGGGCTCGGAGCGGCCGCCGCTGGATCCAGCCCGAGCGCCCGGTAAACCTCGCCGCGCGGTCGCTCCGCATAGAAGCGCTGATGCAGGGCATCGGCGAGGTCGTTGTCCGACATCTCGCCATACTGAGGATACCGCGCCCGGATGTCCGCGATAGTGATGGTGGACATGGTGGGTCTCCCTCAGGCGGGTGGCAGGCTGAACAGTCCGAGCGGGTCGTTGGGGTCGATGGCTGGCGCGGCCTGCGCTGCGGAAGGAAGAGGGACAGTGGCAGGCGCAGTTGCCGCGCTGCCTCGCCTCTGAGGCGCCGGCACAGGGTTTCCCTCTCCATCGAGGAAAGGCATCATCTCGCCGCTGGCGGTGCGGCCGAACATGAAGCCGTCAATCTCATACTGGCCGTAAAGCCTCGGGCGCGATCCTCCTGCCGCACTGGACGCGCCACCCGCGCGCGGCGCCGACGATCTGCTGGCGCCACGGCCGGTGCCGGAAGCGCCAGGAAGCCGCAGTTCCTGCCGCAGCATGGTCGATGCGATGGACTCCAGAGGTCCGGGCAGGTCGCCCGATGACAAGACCGAAAGGAGATCCCGCGCGCGCTGTGTTGCGGCGCCCCCGGCCAGTTGGTTCAGCGCTTGCTGGCCGCTGACGTAGTTGCGCTTCTCGTCCATCTGCTGCGCGCGCCCTCCGATCATGGCCGAGGCCAGCGGTGCGAGAGCTGCGAGAAGAGGTGAACCAGACTGCTGCGCGCTGGAATTGGCGCCGCTGAGGGCCGACATGATCATGGGTAGCGCCTGCGCATTGCCCGCCATCCCACCGCCGAAAGCCTTGGCCATCAGTGTACCCCCTCGCCGCGCATCTCACGCTCCATCACCTCGATCCGTCGCAGTGCCGATTGCAGGGCGCCGGCGAGAAGCCCGAGGTAGTCGATCACGTTGATGGTGCGGCCGTCGCCCAGCCCGGTGATGTCGCGGAAATGCTCGGCCATCGGGCCGATGTGTTGCTCGCCATGATCGCCGGCCGGCCGGTTGCTGTCGCGATAGCGCCACACCGCCAGCGGCATCCTGCTCAGGGCTTCGGCTGCCCATGCGTCGCGCAGAGGGCCATCGATTTCCTTCGCCTCCATCGTGCATTTCAGAAGCATGCTTGCGCCGAGGCCACCCAGAGTGCTGGCGGTGTTCATTCTCTGCGCCTGCTGCGCCTGATACTGGGCCATTTCGTTCTGGTACTGCTGGCCGACCAGCCCCGAATAATTCACGCTGGCCATGCTGCCCGACGGCATTGCATTCGGGGGGTTGTAGCCGCCGCCCATCGCCGCGGCGATCTCGGACATGGCGTTCTGGCGCAGGGCCGCGTCCAGCCCGAATTGCCGCGATTGCTCCTGGCCGGACGCGATGTCGGCATCCATGGCCAGCCGCGAGATCGTGTCCTGGGTTTGCTTGAGCTGCTCACCATAGGCGTCATTGAAGCCCTCGGCCCCGACCGGGATACCGCGGGCCTGCAGGTTCGTCAGCAGGCGCTCGTTTGCCTTGTCGATCCCGGGAGACATCATGGAGAACGCCCGGTCGAAGATCGACTGCGCGACATCACCCCGGTCTTGGACCTGCAAGCCCTGCGACAGAGTGCCCATGGACTGATCCAGCACGGTCCGCCCGAGGTCAATCGATGCGGGCTCGAACATCTGGCGCAGCGCCTGCTCGAACGGGCTCTCCACGTATTTCTGTGCGGCCTGCGCGCCCTGCGGAGCGACGCCCTGCACGAACTGCCCGGTAATGGGGTCCGTATAGCCGTTCAGGATCGACGAGCCGCCGGCGGAATAGATGTCCGGCCGGTTGAATTGCGCCTCGGCTGAGGCGGTTTCATACGGGTCCGGCGCTTCCGGTGCGTTGCTGCCCTTGCCCATCGCTGATCCACCTGCATTCGTCTCTGAACATCTTCAGGACTAGCAGCGGGCCGCCGTCATGTGCGGCGAATGCCACGATCGCCTCCCCCTTGAACCCCAGCTTGGTCGCGAGATTGAGGGACGGAAGGTTGCTGCCAGGCACGGTCACCGAAATCGCGTGACAGCCCAGCTGGATGAACGGAAAGGCGAAGAGCTTGAAAAGAGCGCTCCTGCTGGCCCATCCGCTGCCCGGCTCGGCAGCGATCGACACCTCGCAATGGACGCCGTTGAAGCGCTCATACATCACCCCGGCGACCAGTCCCGTCCCGCGGACGACACCAAGCGCCTTGGCGCCATCGCTGATCGACATGCCGGGTATTCTCTTGGCGACCCACCTGCTGACCAGATGGTCGGCGCCATAGAGTACGTCGTCGACCAGCATCAAAGCACCCCGGCGCGCAGGCTGGTCAGCTCGCACCATTCCGCTGAAAGCTCGATGATCAGCTTGAAGGTCTCGCCCACCGCATCGACGGGAATCAGGTCATCCAGCGCGAAGAGTTGCCCGCGACCGCGATGCGTCTCCAGAACCACCGTCTGTTTCGCCTCTCGAATATCGCGCGGGGTTTCCTGGTGATCGCTCAGCACGGTGATGCTGACGGTGACCTCGGACGCCGCCGTCATCCCAATCTTTAGGAAGGTGATCCCGGTGGCGCGCGGCATCCTGAACCAGCCTGTCACCAAGCGGGCCGCGATCAGGTCGCCCTCCTTCGCCTGAACCACCCGGCAAAGTCGGCCATCATCGGCGGTGAACTCGGTGGCCGTCCCGAGGTTGTGCCAGGCAACGGCCGGGAAGTCAGCCTTCGCCCATGAGCCATCCTTGGGCCGGAATATGAACTGCTCGATCGTCTCCGCGATCCTGTTCACCACCACCATTGATCCGTCGTCGGCAGTGTGCATCTGCCAGCGCGCAGGCGTGGCGGCCATCTCCGTCACCTCCTCGGAGATCGCGGCCGAGACTGCGCCGACCAGCGCCAGCACGCTCTGCCGGATGGAATCGGAGAGCGAGATCACCCCGGAGGCCGTGAACATCCAGAGATCGGCGCCCACCTGGGTGAAGGCCTCGCCGCCGAGAGGAGCGGCTGCGTTCACGCGGGTCAGAAGGCGCCAGTCGTTCGGATCGCCAGGATCCAGTCCCTCATAGGCCACTATCACGCCGGTGGTGGTGATAACCGCCAGCGTGTCGTTCATGCCGTGCCCGGCGTCGATCGTCATGCTGCGCAGGGCCGACAGCGAGCCGGTGATGTTGCCCAGCCGGCCCAGTGGAAACCTGATCCAGTTGCCGGATACTGCGCCCACCGTCTCGGGGTAGTAGAAATCGAGCGTCCCGCCCCGCACCCAGAACAGGAGCCGGTCCTGGTGCGCGATCACGCCGCTGAAGGTTGCCGGATTGACGCCCGCGATCTCGATCGACATCTGCGTGAAGGCCGTCCCATCGAAGCGCACGGGCAAGCCTAGGCCATCAGCGATGATGGCGTTCCCGCTGATATAGGCGACATCGCAGGTGGCGGAACTGGCGCGGGTGATGCTGGCCTCGCCGCACACCAGCCGGTCGGCGTGGACCTCGATGTAGCGCGTCTCGGAACCGAACTCGAACGGAATGCGCCGCAAGACGGTCGAGGGCGCGGAAAGGGCCTGCACCTGGCGGCGCAACCGAAGCGATGAACCTGTGCTTTCCCAATTCAGGAACTCCCCTGCATAGATGCCGCTCACCTCTGAGGTCTTGGCCTCGGTGTAGAGCCCCTTCAGCGGCAGCGGGATCGGGATCTCGCGCGCGAGCGCCCCGCCCGAGGCCCTTGTTGCCGCTCTCGCTCTCGCCCACTTCATGTTCACACCTTGATCAGCCAGTTGACGCCAATGACGGGCGGCAGGATGTCGATGCTGGCCCCGCCTCCCGTCTCCTCGATCGAGATCCCGGTCACAGCCTGTTCCACCGTGCCGTCGGCCGAGGTGTCGCCTGTGGTGCCGGCCTCGGCCGCTCCGACATCCGTGCCCTCAGCGGCGGCAGCATCGACGACGGCGGCAGCGGAATGGCTGTGGGGGGTTGGGTTAAAGCTGTGGCCGTGGCCAGGGTCCGTAACGGCGTGCCCGTGGGCAGGAAGCTGGCTGACCGAGAGCGTGATCAGACGGTTGCCCGCAAGCGCGCCCAGGGCGACATCGCCACCGGCGCCGAACATGGCGCGTCCCTGAAGGTTTGGCAGGTTGAAGTTGGCCTCGGTCGCCCCATAGGCATCCCCGATGATCGCATAGAGGTCGGCGAACGCGGCCTTGGAGAGCGCCTGCCCGTTCAGCAGCTTCCATGAGGCATTGGGCTCCTCCGAGGCCATCGTCGGAACGATGGATCCCGTGGGAATCAGCAGCGTCTCGATCGCAGCGATGATCTCTTCAAGGTTGTCGTCGGGAATGTCATAGGTTCTGGTGCGCCGGCGGTTTCTCGTGACCGCTGGGATCGCCATCAGGACACCAGCCAGCGCCCGCCGCCCAGCGGGAGCGCGTCATATTCGGTCGCGCATGCGCCGATGCGGAAAGGGCGGGCGCCACCTGCATCGGTGGCGGCAGCCACAGCCATCTCCGCCTCATAATCGGCGGCATGCTCCGCATAGGGCAGCCCGAGGGCGCGGCGGAGGCGATACGTCATGCCCAACGAAAGGACGTGATCGTCGGAGAAGACGGGGCGATCATCATCGGCCGTAAACTCGGGGCGCCGCACCTCGGGGATCGGTTGGCTCAGGGCTTGCGGGTTCACGCGCTTCAGGATCTCGCTGGGCTCGACCGGCCAGACCCCCTCGTCCCAGCCCGGGGGCGTCTCGTCGAAGGTGATGTTGCCGCTGCCATCCGGGGATTCCAGCACCGTCGACGGGGCCAGCCAGCCATCGCGGGGCACCACCGGCTCGATGGTGACAGGCAGGTTGCTGGCCGCATAATCGCCAGACTTCACCGGCGAAACCACCGGGTAGCGCGAGATATACTCGATCACCACCAGTTCGGTCGCCTGCGGGACTGGCTCGATGTTCAGCGTGTTGTTCTTGATCCGCCAGCCCATCGGTGAGGCGACGGCGGCGCCACCATAGAGCCAAGCGGCCCAAGCTTGGGGCGTGGCTGGGCCGATCAGGCCCATGGGATAGGCGCCGCGCGTTTCGGTGCCGGGGATCATGCGCAGAAAGTCGGGTGGCAGCTGGTAGGAAAAGCGTCCCGGCAGCAGGGAAAAGACCCATTGCGAATGGAAGTCGGAGAGCCCCACGAATTCGGTGCCGCGCAGGTATTCCCGCATCGTGTCCACGGCGGCAATACGAAGCGCCCGGGCGATGCGGGTGTTCTCGGTGAAAAGCGAACGAGGCGGCGGGGCGGTATTGTCCCGCTCCGCCGCCTCCCGCGCGATTTCAAGGATGGTTCGCGTCCCCATGTCCGCCCCCGATTATGCGAGCGGATCGCTCAGCAGGTCGTTGTTGCCTTGTACCGAGGAGAAATCGGACTCTTCACCGATGCCAGGCATGGTGGACGGATCCGGCAGATCCTCGCCCTCCGCTTCGGCGGCGGCCGGCGCCGCAGGAGCTGCCCGGCCACCCATGCTGGACAAAGCGTCGTTCTTCGCCGCCAGCGCGGCGTTCTGCGCCTCAAGCCGGGCGATGGTGGCGCGCAGCTCGCGCGCTTCCTGGTCGCGCCTGGCCTCACGCTCGGCCTCGCTGATCTTGTCCGAAGCGGCATCGCGGCGCCCGGCCCATCCGGTTGCGAGCTTGTGGGCCACGGCGATCTCGCGCCCGATGTTCTGCGCCTGATCGGCTGAGAGGCTGCAGAGATCTTCGACGCTGCGGATGCCGGAAATGAGGAGCTGACCGACCTGCGACATGGTGATGCCTGGGAGTTCCGTCAGCGGCGTGCCGGTCGACGGCAGGTCAGCGCTGCGGGTGAAGGCGTCATACTGCGCGGGGAAGCGCTCGCGGGCCTCCTTCTCGTCGATGTACTTGGTGGAGATCGTGTAGCGGTCGCCAATGGGCGTCATGGCCACGCAAAGCTGGGTGCGGAAGGCCGACTTGCCGCGGGACTGGGGGACGCGCTGGTAGAAGAAATGGGCGCTCACACCACCTTCGCCTCGTGAGGCGACGAAGCCCAGGTGCGAGCTGAGATCCTTGGCGGTGGCGTCCGAGACATAGGCGTTCATGCTTTACTCCGTGGGGCGAGAAGCGGGGAAGCGCGGGCGAAGGCCGCCCGCGCCACTCGATTACTGCGAGAGAACGCCGTTCAGCATCCGGTTGTTGCAGATGAAGTTGCCCATGCCGGCAAGGATCGAGGTCTCGGAGTCCTCGGTCAGGGGGCGTTTGGGGCCACCCAGAACGACGTTGTTCCGGTTCTTGTGCATGATCATCTCGATCGTGCCCAGGTTCAGGAAGCGCATCGCCGCCGGAGCATAGCCGCCCATGCCCCCGTCGAAGACGACCGGCGTGGTGTGGAACATGAGGTTGTCGAAACCGGCGGCCGCCAGTTTCTTGTCCATGAACCGCTGCTGCTGCTGGATGCCGGTCGCATAGGCCGTGTACCAGGTGTTGTCCGAGTAGATCAGGTTCGGCTTGTCGGTCCCGCGCTGCAGCTTCATGTAGAGCGCCAGCATGTCCTCGTAGGCGGTATCCTTGTCGGGCGCCGAGCCGGTCGCGACCCGCTGGTTGTCCCACCAGGTATAGGTGCCGGAGTTGATGCCGCCATAGGTCGAGCCGGCCGCCGACGAGATCATCAGCTGCATGCCGCCCATTTCCTTGCCGCCGGAGCCGGTGCCGTCGCCATGCGCGGACTTGTGCAGCTGGTTCTGGATGGTCTTCTCGGCGTGCTGCATCCGGGCGCGCATCTGGTTGATGATCTGCTCGGAGCCGCTGTTCTGCAGCATTTCGAGGCCCGACATCGAGACGGCGACGGCATATTGCTTCCACGGCACCTCGGCGTCGGTCAGGACTTCCTGCCCGGCGACGTTCAGGGCATCACGCCCGGTGTACCATTGGAAGTTGGCGTTCTCGTCCCCGACCATGATCGGCGTGAGGATGGTATAGCCGCCGCCGATGGTGCGGATGCGGCCGCGCCGGCGCAGCTCGTACAGCAGGATGTTGTTCTTCGAGATGGCATCCGCGATTGCCTTGCGACGATGCGCAAGGGTCGACGCAAGCACCTCACCCCAGGTCGGATTCGCCATTGTGTTCTCCTTTCGGCGAATCCCGCGCTTCAGCCGCTGAAATGCGAGCCGACGAAGTGCCTCAGCGTCTCATCCAGAGACGCATCCGCTCTCAACGCGGGTTGACGGGTGGCGCCCTGGCCGGTGCCGTCGATTGATTTGCTGGCACGCTGCGCCTTCTGGGCAGCGGCCGCCTTGTCTTTCACCTGTTCTGCCACCGTCTTCTGTGGCTGTGCGGCGGGAGTGGGCGCTGGAGCGGCCTGATAGCCGGTCGCGGCCCGAAGCTCGGCCTCAGCGGTGGTGTAGAAGCGGCCCAGATCCTCCTCGGTCACCGGCCGCCCGGTGGCGCGCAGGTGCTCCTGCGCCAGCCCAGCAATACGTCCTTCGAGGTGCTTGAACAGCGGGCGAAGAGGCTGGCCATCGGGGCCGGTGGCATTGACGAAGCTGGTGAGCCGGTCGCGAGCGTCTTCGGCGGCGCGACGCAGGGGCGCGTCGGGGCCGAACTGCGCGGCCTGTTGCTGCCGGGCTTTAAGCTGGCGGTTCTCCTCGTAGACGGCGCGGGTCCGCTCGTCCATGAATTCGAGGTCATCGTCGTCGGACTGATCCTTGACCAGCTTGTAACCGAGGTGCTTGGCGGCATTCTCCAGCACCTGCGCGGGATTGTCGCCGCCGGTCTGCTGGGCGACCCAAGCGAGGTATTCGTCCGGCTTTTGCTGGGCGAAGGCGTTCAGGTCGAGCATGCGCTTCATTGCGGTGGCAGCATCGACGCCGTGGAGCTTCATCTCGGCTTCGCGCCCCTTGAAGATGCCCAGCACGCTGTCGGCCTGACCGATGCGGCGGGTAATCTCTCCGCGGCGGGCGTCGTCGAGGCCGGACAGCAGGTCCGAGGTGCTGGCGCTGGTCAGATCAGCCGGAAGGTCGTCCTTGGCGGCGGCCTGGGTGTCCTCGCCATCCGCCGCCGGAGCGGTATCATCGCCACCGACGCCCGGCTGGGCATCCTCGGCCTTGGCCTGAACATCTTCCTTGGGTGCGCCCTTGACCTTGGCGTCGTCGATCAGGCCGAGGCCATCCTCTTCGGAGATCGTCTCGACAACCACCTGGTCTTCGATCGGGGCGTCCAGTCCGAGGCCGTCGTTCTCTTCCTCGTTCTGCGCCTTGAGCAGAGGCTCGATCGCGGCGCGCAGCTGCGCGTCCAGCTCGTCGTCCTCGTGACCGTTTTCGTCGATGTCGTCGTTGAAGTCAGGCATGTCGCTCTCCGTGGGGTGAAATCGCGTGTGATCACGATGTCAGCCCGGGGGCGCGACGTGCGGCGAAACGTCAGCGGATGCGGTCAGCTTCGGCCAGTGCCATGGCTTGCATTGCAGCCTGACCGGCTTCGACCAGCTTCTGTCGCGCGACGTGCCGGAGACGCGCGGCCTCGCCAGGCGCTTGGCGCAGGGGCAACGCTGCATCGACCGAGGCAAGAAAAGCGTCGGCGTGCCGATTCAGCGCTTCGCGCAGGCGGTCGGCGTCGTGGCTCTGGCTCGGCGGGGGAACGATCTGCGGTTTCACTCGATGGCCTCCACGGCGTCAACGTCAATCTCGGTGCCCTCGGCAAGGCTGCCTTCCTCGAGCGGCGCCGCGAACATATCCGGGGTGTAATAATCGGTGTCGGTGTTTTTCATCTGGATGATGGTCGCGGTGATCTCGTCCAGCTGCTTGCGGTCTTCGACCCAGGTATTCCGGTGGCCAACACCTTCGTCATATTCGACGAAATCGTGGCGCTCCATGTATTCGCGCTTCGCCTTGCGATCGCCGATGATCTCGGGCTCGCCAACGGCACCGGCCACGAACTCGTCGAAACGAGGGGCCAGTTGCGGCGCGGCGAGATGTGAGCGCGGCGGGGCCGGTGCCCGGCAGTTGTGCGGAACGCGACCGGCTGGATGCCACCCGCCGCAGGTCTTGCAGAGACGGGACCGGCCGGGCGCGCTATCCAGCGGATCGCGCGGGCCGAAGATGCGGGCGTATTCTCCGCCCAGATCGGACATGGCGGCGCGGGTCATGCTTGGCTCCGCAGAATTGCGCGCTCGATCGCGTCGATGATTTCGCGTTGGCGCAGAAGCGCAGCGCGCATCTGTTCTGCCCAGGACATCACACCGCCTCCTCGAACTGCGCCCGGAACTCGGCATCCCCTATGACAGCGAAGCCGTCAGCGCTCTTCACAATCCACTCTCCCGGGCGCGCGATGGTCTGACCGCTGTCGTTGGGAAGGTCCAGCAGGTGGCCCATGGCGTCGGAAGCGATGGCCGCGCAACACCAGACCGCGATGGTCGACCACATCGCGGCCTCCTCCGGCCCGCGGCGGGGATCGGGCAGCCGGTAAGCATCGACGATAACGGGGCGGGGACGGTACTTGGGCATCGTGGGAATGCTCCTGTTCAGGGTTTCTCGGGCGACTGCGGCGGCTGACCGGCGGTGTGCGCGGCATCGGCCATCAGATCGACGCCTTTCATGCGCATCTCGTGTTGGCGGTCCTTCTCGGAGTCGACGGCCTCTGCCTGGACCTTCATCTTGTCGACCTCCGCCCGGATCTGAGCGACCTGCACCTGCACTGGCGGCCCCTGGTTCGGGGCTTCGGCATCATCCGGCAGCTGCATGATCATCGACTCGAGCGTCCGGGCCTTCGGGAAGCCACGGATGCCGAACAATAGCAGCTCCTTGACCAGCTTCATTTCGAACATGCCGGTCGAGACCAGTGGAGCCAGGCGCTCGACGAACATGCTGAACGCCTGAATGAACTCCACCCGAAGCTGCTTGTCCTCCATCTCGTCGGCCAGAACCGTCGAATCCGTCTCGATGGAAACCGTGATCTTGCGCCCGACATCCGAGCGCAGGCGAGCATGCACCAGTTCCCAGGACGTGCCAGGAACCTCCGGCACCTCAGGGGGTTCGGGTGGCGGTGGCAGTTGCAGGCCCGCCCGCTGGGCCGTCTGATAGTCCTGCGCAACCATCTTGATCTGTTGCTGCACCATGGCAGCCTGCGCTGCGATCATAGCCCGATCCGCCTCGGTCATCGGCAGATCGAGCCCGGTGATGGATGCCAGTGTTTCGGTGTCGAAGTGCTCGACCCCGATCTCGATCATCAGGCGCAGCATGTCCCTGGCGTAGACGGCGATCTTGCGCTGCCTGTCCTTGAGCCGCAGCCCAGCGTATCGGCCCTTAAGATTCTGGGCTGTCGCAGTCTCCGTCGGATCGCCCTGGGCCCGCATGATGTCGCTGACGCCGGACGCCTCGAACATCGCGTTCTTGGCCTGCTCGCGAAGAAGGGCGAGTGCTTGCAGCGCCGCAACCATCTCCTGCAGCGGAAGCCATTGGATCGCATCCTTGATGCCGCCTTTCTGCATTAGCGACAGCCAGTTGGATACGGGCACCATCTGGCTCTTCCCGCTGAGCAACTGCTTGATCTGATCGGTTATCTCTCCGGGAAAGAGCCCGGAGACGCTAATGACGTTCAGGATTTCGCGCATCTTCTCGGTGGCGAGGTCGATCTCCTTGGCGCGCTGCTCGTAGTATTTGACATCCGGCCGGGGCGTCATCTGCTCGCCCTTGGTCGTCGCCAGCAGGGGCTTCGGCATCGGGTAGAAGCCCTCAAGCCCCAGCGGATCCGGCTCCTTGTCGAGGATGTCGTCTTTGAAGTTGGGACTCCACCAGATCACGGTGCCGCTCTCGCGGTTCCAGATCTCCCAGACCACAGCGGTGTCGAACGGGCTGGCACTGACCTCGCCGGTTTCGTCCTCCGACCGGTCGAAGGATGTCACGTCGCGGTCATCGTCGCTGATGCCTTTGGCGGTGTCCTGCATGCCCAGCCGGGTGAAGGCCATGCGAGCGCAGACCTCGCGCCCGAACCGCTTCTCCACCCGACTGCGCGTCATCGGAATCTCAAAGGCCAGCCATGGCAGTTCATCCCACGAATGCCCACCGGCCAGCAGCAGCCGCCGCCATTCGGTGCCGCGCGCATAGACCCGCTCACTGGCCTTGGCTGCGACCTTCATGGTCACGCCAGCCTCGTCCTGAATCTCGACCTCGATGATGTCGGCGGCGTAATAGACCCGTCCGGCCCCGCGCCCGGTGATCAGCCAGTCGTCGCGAACGCGCTCCATCATGTCGTCGAAGCGCTCGGTATCGAGGATGTAAGCGGCGAGCCGTTGAGCGGCTTCGGCCGCCTGGAGGTCGGTCTCGTCGCTCTTGCCGTCGCCTCGCCAGCGGCGGCGAACCACCGGCTGCGGTGTTTCCGAATAGAGCATGGGCTTGAGGGTGTCGATGTTGGCGTGGATCAACGCGGTCTTGTCGGTGATCCTGTCCTCGGGCTTCCCATTCGCACCCGGGTCCGTGTCCTCGCCGAAATAGAGGGTGTCGGCCTCCAGCGCCTCGACGCGCCAGCGTCGCTCATGGGCCAGCGCCGCAGTGATCTGCTTGTGCCAGAAGATCCAGTTCTCGTCCGGCCCGCGCTCCGATGCCTCCGTGTCGCTTTCCGGCAGGTAATCGCTCTCCGGCCCGCGCACGGGCTCATGCGGTTCCGCGTCGGACCCGTCTTGCCCTATCGTGGTGGCCGGCACGATCTCGCGCATCAGTCGCGCCTCCTGCTCATCTGAAGCTCATGGGCAGACCATAGGTCGTCGAGGGTCTGCTCGTGCGGCGTTTTCGGGGGCGGGGCCGTGCCCTGAATGATCCGGTCGATACCGCGGGCAAAGAGCGAGGCGGTGTCCACAGTGTCGTCGTGCTTGCCACCCGGGAATTGCAGCAACTCCGTCACGAAGGCATCGAGCGCCGCCACCTGGTCCGCATTCAACGTCTCGCGGCGCGGCAGGAACATCTTGCCCATGGCGGCCATGCCGAGAAGCACCTGCGCCTTGGCCTCCTTCTTGGGCGAGGAGGTGATCTGCACGCGGTCGATGTAGAGCCGTTCGCGCTGCAAGGTTTGATTCAGGAAAGGGCCCACGGACTTGATGATCTGGCCGCTCTCCTCGAACCACCTGGTCGGCTTCCATTTCCGCATCAGCCGCACGAGCTCGGACGCCCACCGTTCCGCCGTGAACCGCCCGCGCCAGATGTCCATGAGGTAGAAATTCCAGTCGTCGTCGACGGCCCAGACCATGTGCACGGTGAAGTCGGGATCGCGCGCACCGGCCTCGGCCGTGACCGCGTAATCGCTCGACCCGTAGAAGGCGAGGCGCGTGAGATCGAGAGACGGGCCCCAGGTCTGCTCGACATGCGCGGCGGAGAACATCAGGCCTGTTTCTGGCGTCGGGCGCTGCTGGTAGAGGGCCGACCAGTTGAAGCCGCCGCGGATGCGCTCCGGTCCCAGCTGCTCCTCTCCGAATTCCTCCGGCCAGAGCCATTCGCCGATCTTGCGGCCCAGCGGGTCGTCCTCGCGGTTCGCCATTGCTGGGAGGCAGAGCACATACCAAGGCTCGCCAGTCTCCCGGTCCCGGATCCACCCGCTCTCCCCGTCCCAATTCTCCGGCAGGATGCGGCCCGCAGGATCATCCATATGCCAGCGGGTAAAGGTCATCAGCTGCTTGCGGCGGCCCTGAAGGCGGGTGCGCATGTCGGTGATGTAGTTGTTCCAGACCTTGTTGCGCTGCTCCGGCGACATCGCCATCTCGCGGCCCTTCACGATGTCATCCATGAACAGCCAGTCGGCCGGGCGGCCGTGGGTGTTGCCTGCCATCGAGCCGAAGCCGTTCAGCTCGCCGCCGGCCGTGGTCTTCCAGCGCCCCTTGGCCTGGGAATCCGGGGCCAGCTCGACGCTATCGAATGGCCATTCCGGCATCCGCAGGTAATTCCTGATGGCGCCGCCGATCTCCTCGGAATACTCGCCGGTGTGCGTCACGATCATCTCGTAGGCCTTGGGGTGGCGGCCGAGGATCCAGGCGGGGAAGAGCTTTGAGACGGTCAGCGTTTTCGCGTGCCGCGGGGGCTCGAACAGCATCGCCCGATCGATCTTGTCCTCCTCCATCGCCTGACACAGAGCGGCGACCTTGCGGATATGCCGCGGCGGCAGAAACCCGGTCATGCGCATGTAGAAGGCCAGGAAACTCTCCCTGGCCCGGCGCCTGTCGATCTCGTCCTCGATCCGCAGCAGTTCCAGCTGCTCGTCTCTGGTCAGGGGTTTCGTCATCGCCGCGCCCTCGGTCAGCTGTGGGGCCGCCTCCCCTCTTCCGCCCATATCGCCCGGCGCTTCCATGCCGCCAGGTTCTTGATCTGGATGGCCATGACACCCATGACCGGACAACCCGCCATCTCGGCGACCTCGGCCGCATGGACCCGCACCGCTTCGTTGACCTCAGCCACGCTGCGAGCTCCGCGCAGCGCATCCTTGATGGCTTCGACCCTGGCGACTTGCTCCGCGGTCATGGCCGATCACCGAGCGGCCCACTGCCATGCAGCACGCCGTCGATGGTCAGGCCGGGCAGGCGCGCGAGGTTGTCGTTGACCACCTGCTCAGGATCGGACCCATGCAGCGTGATGCAGTAGCGCCCGCCGTCCGGGCCGGTGTAGCTGCAAGCCCAGGGCGTCAGGGGGCCGATGGCGAGCGGGCTGCGGTCCTCGGCAGCGATGCGGCGCAGGGCGGCGAAGTCGTTCATGGGCTCACCGCATCGACGTAACGCCAGTTGCCCGGCAACTCGCAGCGCAGCACCGCCGATCCGCGAAAACCACACGGGCGTCGCCCCATGATCACCTGGGTGTCGCCTTGGCGCGACGTGAAGAGAATCGCACCGCCGATGAAACGATCAGCCTCCACTAATTCGCAGAAGGTCGCGAAATCCGGCATCTCCGTTTCAATGATCTGGAACCGCGGTGCGCGCGCATGCCCATCCTCGCTTTCCCTTTCGAACCACACCTTCACGATAGTCCCTGCCATCATCCTTCCTCTGCCTTGCGACGCGCCACCAGCGCAGCACGACGCTCCGCCAGCTCATCGTCCGTGAGATCCGTGAATGTCTGCACCCCGATGGGCCCGCCGTCCTTCCCGGTCAGTTCACGCTTGTCGACCAGCCCGAGCTTCCGTGCCACGATGGCGGGATTGAGGAGCCCGGCGGCCGCACCTTCCAGCTGCTGCGAGGCAATGATCTCTTCGACCGCCTCGATTGTCTCGGCGAGGTCCGCCCGCTCGCTCCGCCAGTCCCTCCACGCCCGGCTGGTGACGCCGATGAAGATCGACAGCGCCTCGATGCTCATCACTCGCATCTTGCTGACCTCCGTGTGAACCGGCTTCCCCTCGTACTGAAATGCCTTGGCCTCTTTCAGCGGGTTGCCCTCGCACCATTCGAAGTACTCGAAGCAGGCATCCCAGAGATCCTGGGCGGTCTCGAACTTGCGCGGCGGGCCGGTGAAGGCCTTGCGCCTGCGCCACAGCTGGTTGCCGGTCGGAAAGCGCGTTTCATGCGACGGGTTCCAGTCGTCGGTGGCGTCGATCATCCCAGAACCTCCTCTCCACGCGGGGACAGGCCCCAGCCCTTGATCTCCTGCGGGGCGACCAGGCCCTTGCTTTTCAGCGATGCCAGGATCGTTCCGGCCACTGCATCGGAATTTCCGAGCGACGAGCTGACGGCGTTGCGGATCGCGCGGGTGATGCTTGTGTCGTGGTCGCGGTCTCGGATGGCGATCAGCGCCCGCCATTCCGAGGGCGTCACGATGCCCCGGATGATGCCCATGGGCCCTGCCGGCGCCTCGGTCCTGGTGGCGATGTATGTCCAGCCCGTCGCGGCCGCGGTGCGGAACCGATGCGATGTCGGGATCACGCAGCGCGCCTCCTGCAGGATCGTCACCACCTCAGCCACGTCGTTGAGATCCGGGCTCTCCGTCCGATCTGAGGCCAGCGTGCCGATGTGGTAGATGCAGGCATCCCGAGGCGATGCGTCCTGCACCCAGCGCCCCAGGCTCTCGATGTCCCAGACGGTCTTGCGAACTGGGGGCCCGCCAGTCACATCGGCCCTGCGAAGATTTCTTCGCGGCGTATCGTCGCCGCGTCGGATCAGCGCCATGGCCTCGGAATTCCTTACAGAAATTGTCGTCAGGCCCGTATCGACCCGGCGCGCAATAAGCCCGCGCCCCTCGATCAGCGCCAGGAACCGCTGCACACGCGCCGCGGTCCACCCGAACTCGGAGGCCATGGATCGCACGGAGGCGGTGAATTCGCCCGGCGCGTGCATCCGACCGTGGATAACCGTCCCACCGTGGCTGCACCGATGGATGATCCAGAGCCACGCCTCGCGCTGGCTCATAGGCTCGGGCCGAAAGATGGGGGTATCCCAGATGTTGCGCATGGTGGCTGTCATCCCCGGTCATGCCTCTTACTGGCCTGCCGCAGCACAGGGTCCTCGCGCCATTGCCGGGCGCAGCGGATGGCGCCGACACGCGGGGCGGTGGCCTGCCGGTCGTCGCGGGGCAGATCGCCCAGCCTCGGCGGCGGGGCAGCGGCCGATACCGGGCGGGCCGGGTTGGCGTCCCCGCAGCCGCTGACGCTGATCTGGGGGACGGTGATCGTGGTCTTGTTGATCGATGGTCGGGTCATGGCGCTATCCCCTTCCTGATGTACTCGGCCAGCTCGTCAGCGAAAGCCGGCCCGCAGCGTTCCACGGCCCAGGCTCTGGCGGCCTTCGCGATGGCTTCGCGGTCCGAGGCTCGGATGTCGTCGAGCTGGTCGCGATTGAACAGCGGGCCGATCTGGGTTGGTTCCGGGCGCGGCTGGCCGATCTGTAGCGTGGACCGCTGGCTCCTGGTCGGGTCGGGGCCGAGACCGCCGACAGGGATGATGCGGCCAACAGTGTAATCGCTCATGCCAGCGTCCCCCGGTAGGCATGGAGGATGGCGAGGAGCCATGCTCGGGCCTCAATCTCTGTGTCGCCCACGCCGACAATCGGGCCAGAGGGCGACCAGATCGAAACCCTGATGCCGCATTCTGGCGCGGTTGCATCAACGTCGCGGGTGTATCCCGGCAGCAGCGCACCATGAAGCGCCTTGGCTGCGTCGAGGGAGCCGTGGTAGGCGGCGATGATCGTGTGGAGGGTCATCGCTTCTCCGTCGAAAATCTCGACCGGAAAGGCTCTGGAATTGACTCCGAGGTCTTGAAGCACCAGCCTCCCGGCTTCGATTAGCCCGACGAGGTTTTCCAGCGCCTCGGCCTGCCTCGGGCCTCCGTGGATGCGGATCACGCCGCTCATCACATCACCTCCAGCGGCCCGGCAGGCTCTACGCGCTTCGGCGCCACCACGGGCAGGCTTTCCGCCCGGTCGATCATCTCGCGCAGGGCCTTGGGGCGGCGGATGCGGTAGCGAATGATACGGGTCGCATATTTGTTGAAGCCTGGGACAAGCTTCACGGACCATTGCCAGTCCCATGAGAAGCCTCCTCCAAGTCCTGCTGTCACGACAAATATCTCGCGACTCCCATCCGAGTGGACATCCTCGACCATGACTACGGTTCCGACTGGCACCGGCAGCCCCTTGCCGTCATGCTTGACCCACGGCCCCCACTCGTCGCTCATGCTTCACCCCCGAAACGCTTCGGTTCCGCGGTGACGAAGCCGCGCTCGGCGCGATCCTCGCCGTAGACCTCGCGGATGATTTCCTGCGCACGGCCGGGCGCCACGGGGGCGCGTGCCGGTTCCTGCGCCCGCCTCATCGGCACGATGCTGGGCCGCGGGCGCCGATCCATGGCGATGCGGTAGAGCGCCCCGGCATCAGGCTTGATGAGCAACCCGCGCTCGCTGCGCGGCCCGGTGCGCTGGTACTCGACCCAGGCGGCAAGGAGCTCGTCGTGGCTCAGCGGCGCCAGGGTCTCGACCCATGCCTCACGCTCCATCGCCTCTACGGCGTCCGGCACGTCCTCGCGCCAGAACTGGTTCAGGATCGCCCGGACACGGACGGCGATCTTGCCGCGATGGGCCTGCTTCTGCTCGCTGGTCAGGGCATAGTACCCCGCCGGCCTGTCGATCTCGTTCATCACCCAAATCCCTTCGCTGTCCCGTGCACTGCGGCATCGACGATGCGCCGCTCTCGCTCCTCAGCCTCGATCCTGCGCTGGTCCCGCTGATCGTAGGCTGGCCGCCCCGTTTGCTGCGGCGAACCGCCGTTTTGAGGCCGGACTGGAACGACTGCGGGTGCCGAGAGCGCGCCGCTGAGCTCCTGCATGGCCCTGGTGAAATACCGGAACGTGCTGGGCGGCGACCTGCCCGCGCTGATCCGCTTGACCTCGGCGACGATCACCTCCTCGGTCATGCCGGGCAGATCGAGCCATCGGCTTGCCTCGGCCATGTCAGCTTGCGTCCCGACCACCCGGCACGATGGCCCGGTGATGCCGGTGACCGGATTGCCGCCCATGGCCTCGATGATGCGCTCTCGGAAGGTCAGCGCCCCCGGCGGCTCGCGCTCGGACGCGCGCGTATCAGCATCACCATCTAATGTTGGGTTGTTGGGTTGTTGGGAAGGATAGTACCGCGGATCATCCGTTGGATTATCCGCGGATTGATGTGGTTTGTTATTTTTCAACTGCTTATCGGATTTTTCGCCGTTTTCGTCGGATCGCTCGTTGCTTCCCTGAGGTTTTGCATAAGCACCTCTTTTTCTGTCAGACTGCTTTTGCACCTCAGTCTCGACGTACTCGGCCTCCTGTCTCAGACGCTTCGACACGAGGACATCACCCTCCGCCTTGAGGAAGTCGCGAAGCACGGGGCCAACCCTGGATTTCCATAGGCGCAGCGAGACACGGCACACCCGAGCTAGGCGCGTGTCGTCGTTCGGGAAGTCGCAGGACTCGCGCGTCCACATCGCCATGAGCAGCAGCATGTACGCACCGATCTCATCCGCTTCGAGGTGTTGCGTGTCGCGCTGGAACGCATCGACCCACAAGGGGCACGGTCTCTTGGCGCGTGAGGCTTTGGCATTGAAGGCCATCAGAAATCACCCCGCTCGTGCTTCCGCCAGCATACGCCGCAGAAATACTTGAACCGCTGGGGGTCGCTGTAAGGGATCTTGCTCCACGCGATGCTGACGGCATCGAGACAGGCTTCTTTCCCGATCTCCCGGACAAACCTTCGAGCGCTCTGGATGCGCGTGATCGACGTGCCTTTGGATGATCCCGGGATCAGGGCATCAAGAACCTGCCAGGCGTCGTCCTCTATTCGATCCCGAATCGCCTGCATGATTGCCGCGTACCCTTGCAGCTGCGCTTCACGCTCAGCCGCTTCGACCGCACGGTCTTCGAGGCTCTTGGGCGCTGAGGAAAGCAGGCGCGCGCCTTTTCCGAGATTGCAATGCTCACAGGCGGTTACGAGGTTGTCCTCGTCATTCGTGCCGCCCTTCGCGACGGGATGGATGTGGTCGACATGAAGGATTACCGCGGGCGGATGAGCGCCGCAGTATTGGCAGGTGAACTTGTCCCGCTTGAACACCTCGAACCTGGTGGTCTTCGATATTCCGATCCTGCGTCCCGACACCTCACACCCCCAAGGCCGCGCGGAGATCGCGCAACTGCTGGACATTGGCCACCGGCGCGGCACGGCGCAGGAGAGCGCAGGCCTGCCCTTCATCCACCCCTGCCTCGGCCAGGATCTGCTGGGCCACGCGGAGGTGTTCGGCCCGAAACCAGAACAGCGGCTCGTCAGGACGCGGCATGACGCCGGCAGCGGTCAGGAGCGAGCCCACGAGGTTCTGCGGATGATCGCGGTGCGGCGGCGTGACGGGAGAGGCGGATGATGTCGCCATCTGCGTCGGCGCAGGGCGCTCGGTGGGTACTGCAACAGGCTCAGCGACAGGGTTGACGCTGGCGATCACCGGCAGCGCATCGCCCGCCTTGACACGAGGCTCCGGGAAGGTCTCAGCGTAAACCCGCTCGCGGGCCACATGGTCAACCACGGCCTTGAAAACCTCGGTGCCGGGGCGCTCGTCTGCTGCCACCTCAAACGGGCGGAGAAGCTGGTAGACGCTGGGGGCGGTTCCGCTGCCTTTTTCGACGACAGCAACAAGGTCGACTTCGATCAGGCTGGCGATCGCTCCAGCGGCCGCCTGGGCGCTGACGCCGCACATGTCGCCAAGATCGCGCAGGCTGATTCCGACGCGGCCGCGGTGGTCGGCGTGAAGCGCGAGGACCAGACGAGCGAGGCGCTGCGCGCCCCGAGGCTGCGGGTCGGTGAGGGCGAGGTGGGTGTCGAGAGCGCTCATGCGATCCCCAATTCAGGTTGCCGCCAGTCGACGCGATCGAGCCAGCGAAAGTCGGGATGGTTGGACTTGGTGTCTCGGGGGTCGTCACGATCCCAGACGAACCAGGCGTTGCGCTGGGGCGCCTGCCCCTCGCCGGTGAAGTCGAGCTTCCAGCGAAGGAGGTAGCAGTAGGAGAAAGGCGACGTGTCCAGAAGCTCTCCCAGGCCATTGATACGCCCTGCCGCCCATTCCCAGCCCAGGAGGAGCGCGAGATAGCGCCATCCCGGCATCGCGAGGGTGTGCCGCAACCAGACTCCATGCCCGTCGCGCGCGGTTATCAGGCCATATGGCGGGTTGGTGATGATCACCGGGGCGCGGGATCGCAGGCACGAGAAATAGTCCGCGGTCCAGCTGTCAGGACAACCGCGGTCGACCAGATCGGAGGCGGTGCATGGAAGCCCGGCGGCGCGGATCTCGCGCACCAGCGCGCCGTCGCCGCAGGCGGGCTCCCACACAGCGCCCAGCTGGCGGATGCGGTCGCCATCCGCCGCCAGCAGCGCGCGGATCGCCTCGGGCTGGCCTGTCGGGTAGAAATCGTCGGCGCGGCGCTGATCCTGCGGCACCTTCTGGTCGGGCAGGTCGCCGAACATGCCGGGCCCGCGCACCACCTTGCGGCGCGTTGCCTTGAAGAGCGCCTTGGAGGATGCGGCCGTCATGCTGCGCTCCTCATCCATGCGGCTTCACGCTTGGCGCGCTTCGCTGCCTTGGCGCGCTCCGTCTCGGCCTGGACGCGCATGGCTTTGGCCATGCGACCCTCCCAAAACGCCTTTATGCTGATCGCTGGGAACTTCCCGCAGCGGCCGCGAGACTGAAGCCCGAAGCGGTCTCGATAGTGCCGGACGCTGAAATAGGAGACGGCAAAGTGGTCCGCGATGTCTTGGTTTCCGACGCCGGCTGCCCACATCGCCGCAAACAGATCGCGGTCGACCGGCTTCGACATGCGCTTCCTCGGGTAGCCCCGAGGCGGAAAGCCGCGCTTCTTGGCGCGCAAGTTCACGGCCTGCTCGGTGATGCCGAGCATCGCGCCGATCTCGGTCTGGGTGATCGACATGTCGTCCCAAAGGCGCCTGAACTCGGCAATTGTGATCTGCTTCCCGCGCTTCCCGCTCACCTCAGCAACTCCCTCAGCCCCTTCGCTACCTTCCCGACGATCTCGGCCGCGAGCGGCGCGCGCGGGGCAACCCGGATCTCAGCCACGGCGCCGGCCATTCCTGGCACCCAGTACACGGAGATTCCGCGCACCCATTTGCGGCTGTCGTCGGGGATGACCTTTGCCTTCACCAAGGCGTCGAGGTAGGCCTTGGCGGTGTTGTCACTGTCCATCTGGCCGACCCCCTTCTCGCCGACGAACAGCGATATGGTGACCGGCAGGGTGAAGCGCGGCGCCTGATTGGCGTGGATGGCGTCGCGCGCAGTTTTCTTCCAGGACGCGTACTCGGCAGAAACCACCCGCCCCTTGCCCGGCTCGTTGCGGAACAGGTTGTTCGTGCTGATCGGCCCCGGCAGGGCGAGCGAGACGGGTGGTTCCAGATCGAGCATGGTCAGGCCGCCTCGATCGCGCCGAGCGACTCTGGCTCTTCGTCGGCAGGCTCCTCGCCCTCGTCGCCATCATCCGCGCGCTCGGGAAAGTCGCCCGCGATCTCGAGCTCGCCCTGGTCCTTGTCGATCTGGGCCGGGCCCCGCTCGGCGAGGAAGCTCTCGCTGTCGATCATGACCAGCGTCACCATGTCGCCGACATGCTCGCCGAGGATCGAGCGGTTGTGCTCGATGTTGGGACAGGTGATCTTGGCCTCGATCCCCTTCTCGCCCTTGATCTTGACCTCGCCCAGCGTGATCACGACATGCGCGAAGTCGGTCTTGGTCACTTCGCGCACCGCCTTGCGCACCAGGTCGCGCGCCGCAAGATCGAGGCCGTTGGCCACCTCGGTCTGCTCCTGCTGCGACAGTTCGCTGAACGGCCGCTTCAGCAGGCGAAACCGCGTCAGCATCGCGTCGCGCAGATCGCCGGACAGCGTGTTGGCGTTGATGTCGCTGTCGACCTCGGGCAGCAGCTCGGGGCCATCGTCTTCCGGCGCCGCGGCGCCTTCGACCTCGGCCTCAACCTCGGGCGTGTCTTCCTTCTTCTTCATGGTGGTCTCCTATGGGAGCCGCTGGGCGGCTGTGGGGCCCGCACCCTCGGCGCGGGATTTCATGGCGGCCATGAGGCGCAGGTGCGCGTCAGGACGATCCCGCCGATGGTGGCGTCACGGTCCCGGTCGGCGTGGGCGATGCCGGTGCCTACCGCGAGCAGGAGAGCCCAGACCCAGAGGATGGTGGCGATGATGTGCAGGATCATGCGGGCGTCTCCACGCAGGCCGCGAGCGTGGCGCGGTGATGCTCTTCGGCGGCGTCCATCGCGCCCTGCAAGCTGCGCTCGATCAGCGAGCCCGGCCCGGTGCTGTAGCCGTTGCGATACCAGCGCCAGTTGTCTTTGCCGTCAGCCCCGGCGACGGTGTACTCGGCAATGGGCGTGATGGCACGAAAGCGCTGGGGATAGGTGTTCGGGCCGGTTTCCCGCTCCCAGACGAGCGGCTTGGAGGACAGCGCGGTCATGCGGCGTCACCGGACTGGGCGGCGGGTTTCTCAGCTTTCATTGCGGGCGAACTCCCTGAGAAGAGAAGAAAACTTCTCCGCCTTTTGGTTGCAGATCGCCCAGACACGCATCGCGCGAAGGGCGCGGGCCTCGTAGAACCGGGCGGCGAGATAGAGGGCGAGGCGTCTCATTCCTCCCGCCCCTCGATGATCTCGAAGATGTTCTCGGCCCCGGCCAGCGCGAGAACGCACAGCACGGTGCCCAGCTTGGCGTCATGCTCCATCTTCATCAGGTTCTCGACCTGCCGCGGGCTCAGGTCCAGGACCGGCCCGGCGATCTGCGCCTTTTCCCGCATGGAAGCGCCCGGGAAGGTCCGCCAGAGCAGGTCTGCAAACCAGCGGCGCCGATCCTCCTGAGACACGCGGTTGAATGCGAAGGAAGATGCGAGATGAGGGCGCAACAGTCGCCGCCGGGAAAAGCGCAGGAGCGGGATGGATGGAAGGATCATGCGGCGTCCTGGGGTGCGGTATTGCGGTCTTCGGTCGCGGTAAGCTCGTTGAAGGCCGTGGTGGCAGCGCGCCAGAGGCGCATAGTCGGCTCGAACTCCTGACGCTTCCAGCGGCCCCAGGTCGTCTCTGCGATCTCAGCCCTGCGGCACATCTCGGCGACAGTTTTCCCAGCCTCGCTGAGCTGGCGCTCCATTTCAGGGATGTCGGACGGCATCCAGGTCATCGATGCTGGCTCCTCGGGAATGCATTTAAGCATGAGAATGCATTAATGCACCGCTGCGGTCAAGTGCATCTTTGCAGCGTGCCGTGCAGGACTGCAGCGAGTACCGTGCTTAAATGACCGACGTTCGAGCAATCTCCTACATCCGCCACGTCCTCGAAGAGCGTGACATGTCGCCATCAGCCCTGGCCGAGGCGGCCGGGGTCTCGTCGACAACGCTGACGCGCCCCTTGAACAACCCGCATCACAAATTTGAGGTGTCGCTTAGAACGCTCAAGCTGATCGAGAGGGCGACCGGTGTACCAATGGGGCCGTTCTTCGGCGAAAGCGGTCAGACTGGGGCGGTTGGCCGACCTGTGGCGGCAAACGGTGACGCTCTCGTGCCGATATTCGATGTCGAGGCCAGCGCCGGGTCTGGCGCGGTAATCGACCATGAGTCCATCGTCGACACCTTGGCGTTCCCGCGCGGCTATCTCCAGCAGATCACCAGCACGCCTCCCTCCAAGCTGGCCATCATTTCAGTGCGCGGCGACAGCATGGAGCCGACTCTGGGCGACAAAGACGTGGTGATGATCGACCTGACCAAGAAGAACCTGGGCTTCGACGGCTTGTTCGTTATCCGGGTCGATTCTGTGCTTCATGTGAAGCGTATCCTGCGCGGCGCGCGTGCGGGCTATGTTCAGATCGTTTCCGACAAGAGGTCGGAGTATCCGGCCTATGAGCGCTCCATTTCGGAGATCGAGGTCATCGGCAAGGTTGTCTGGTATGGGAGGAAGGTATGAAGAAGCTCACCGCCGTGATGGTTTTGTTGGCCGGCTGCGCGCCGACCTATGGCTCAATCTCATCGACCCCGATGCAGCTGGGAGACGGAAGCCTGGCCTATCGGTATCAAGGGCGGGCCAATTTCGGGCATCAGCTCGCCGAGGCAGACAGGCAGATGGCTGAGCATTGTGCTGCGGTGAATGGCGGAAGGCCGGTGATGGTCAGACAAGACACGCGGCAGATTGGCGGCGGCGGATTCGTCCAGGCTCAGCCGACGGGCTTCGCTTCCTTCAGCGCGATGAGCAACCAGAACCAGGAGATCCTATTCCGCTGTGTGCCAGACTGATTGAGACTCCGCGGCGCTGGAGGTGGCGATGTCGATAAACGGATGGGCCGCGGTCGTCGGCGCGGCAGTGGCGCTCTGGATTGCCGGTGGCATCACCTATCAGATAGGCCAGCGAACCGGTGAGCGGAACGCAATCGACCGGGAAGCCCGAGAGCGGCGTAGCCACGAAATTCTGGTTCTTCAGCAACAGGCCCTGAACTCGCGCCCCACCGAGGAGATTTGCCAAGAGGTGCTGCGCGAAAGCGCGGAGGATATGGTCAGGGAAATGATCCATAGCGGCGAGGCAGCAGAGGTATGTGAGGCCGTGCTGTATGACCCCCGGCAAGATGGCGACTCCTTGGATTGGAGCGAATACTACGCGCGACGAGGAGGCTGAGCCCCGCCCAGCTCGCAAAAGACCTGCCTCTGCGCCCCGCCCCTCGCGGGGCTTTTCTATGCCCGAAGAGAATCAGGCATCATGCATCAGTGCACGATGATGCATTTATGCATTGACTTATATCGTGCATTAATGCACCTTCTCCGTACCAGCCGAAGACGCCCGCCGGGCAGATCGCTGACCAGAGGAGAACACAATGACCGCGCCCTATCCCGATACCACCTATGTCGCGCACCGGCTTTTCACCGGGCGCCCGTTCCCCGATGGCGGCGTCTGGGGCGACATCCTCGACGGCCCGGTGCCTGACGCCGAGGGCGCGCTGGAAGCCATCATCGAGAACTTCAAGGACGAGATTGCCATCGGCGACCACCCGTCGCGGCAGACCCTGCGTGTCTGGCACATCGAGGCGGGCCGGGCCGAGGACTGCACGGGCTGGGCCATCGAAGCGATCATCGACCTGCTGACCGAGAGGGACGCGGCATGACCTCGGAGGAGATCAAGAGCGCGGCCAATCTGCTGCGCCGCATCACCGCCCTCGCCCTGGACGAGTTCGCTCACGGGGAGAGGGACGGCAGCATGAAGAACATGGCCGAGGGGCTGCGCTACCTCGAGGATGCCGTCGTGAAATGCCGCCGCGCCTTGCAGAAGGCGCAGCCGGAGGCGGCGCAATGATCCGCCAGCGCGACATTCTCGCCATCGTGGCCATCGACGAGGCGGGCCCGGTGATCGCCGCGCCTGAGCCGGTGTTTCGCAGCTGCCGTTCAGCGCTGCCCGGACCCTCGGTCAGCGCCGCGCGCGAGGGCCGCGCCATCGCCGCGCGCTTTGACTACGACGTTTCCCGCGTTCGCACCTATGTCGCGGTCGTCGGGGCCGTCGCGGAGAGGGCCTGCAGGTGACCCGCGTCATTCTCCTCGCCGCAACCATCGCCGCCACGCTTGCCGTGGCCATCGTCGCCAGCTCCGCGATTTCCCGCGCCGCCTTCGACGTCACCAACCCCATGATGGAGTTCTGAGCCATGAACGCCGCCACCGAAATCGAGCAGGGCACCGCCCTTGCTCTCCCTGCCGCCACCGACCTTGCCGCCCTGTTCAAGCGCGAGGACGGGATCGCGGGCATCGTCGCCCAGCTGGAGATAGCCGCGCGCGATGAGGCCAAGGGCTACGACGCCAGCACGAAGAAGGGGCGCGAAGCCCTGAAATCGCTCGCGGCCAAGGTCAGCACCTCGAAGGCCGAGCTCGACCGCCAGGGCAAAGCCCTGACCGAGCAGCAGCGCAAGGAAATCGACGCGGTGAATGCTGGCCGCCGCGTTGCCGATCAGCGCCTCGCCGCCCTGCGCGACGAGATCCGCAAGCCGGTCACCGACTGGGAGAAGGCCGAGGAGGATCGCATCGAAGCGCTCAAGGCCCGGCTCGCCCGCATGGAAGGGGCCCAGCCCTCCGAAGACACCAGCGAAGCGATCCGGGCGCTGATCCAGCGCGTCGAGGCCGTCGAACTGGATGACAGCTGGGCCGAGTACAAGGCGCATGCCGCCGTGGCGAAGGACGCCAAGCTGACCGATTTGCGCAGGCGACTGGCCGCCACCGAGAAGCGCGAGGCGGAGCAGGCTGAGCTGGCCAGGCTGCGCGCGGAGCAGGCGAAGCGTGACGAAGAGGATCGGCTGCGCCGCGAGGCCGAGGAGGCTGAAGCGCGCCGCATTGAAGCCGAGAAGGCCGAAGCCGAGCGCCTTGCTCAGATCGAGCGTGACAAGGCCGAGGCCGCCGAGCGGGCCCGCAGGGAAGCCGAGGAGAAAGCGAAGGCCGAGGCCGACCGCGCTTCTCGTGAAGCCGCCACCCGCGAGGCGCAGTTGCTTCGGGAGCGCGAGGCCGCGAAGCGGGTGGCCGAGGAAGCCGAAGCCCGCCGGGTTCGCGAACTGGCCGAGGCCGAGGAGCGCACGAAGGCGGCGGCGCAGGCCGAGCGGGACCGGATCGCCGCCGAGCGCGCGGCCGAGGAAGAGGCCCGCCGGAAGCGCGAGGCCGATCATGAGCACCGCGCGCAGATCCGGGCCGAGATCATCGAAGCCCTGTCCGCTATGCGCGGCGCGGCCAGCCCGCAACAGATCGCCGATGCCCTGATGGCCGGCAAGATCCCGCACTGCGAGGTGAAGCTGTGAGCGGCGTGCACCCCTGCGACTATGCGTTCCCCGTGGCGCCCGGCGATGTTCCGTACTGGCAGCCCGGCATGTCGATCCTCGAATGGTACGCCGGTCAGGCGCTGCCGCAGATCATCAACACATGCGCACGCGACACGACCAAGCCGGGCGAAACCCGGGAACAGCTTTTCGCTCGCAAGGCCTTCGAGGTTGCGCGGGCGATGATGTCGGAGGCCCGGAAGCAATGACCCAGCACGCCATCGACCGCCTTGCCGAGCGCTTCCCGCGCTGCGAGCCGACCCGGGCCTTTCAGCAGATCCGGGATGCCGTCATCGCGAATGTCGGGCGCGTCGCCACCCCTGTCAGCGGCGGCGCGATCTACGAGGTCATGCTCCACAGCTACGAGGTCGCGTTTCCCGTGGTCTCCGCGGACGGCGAAATCGTGACCGTGCTGGCCGAGGGCATGGAGGCGAACACCACCACCGGCCGCCTGACGATGGCGCGCGAGGGCTTGCCCAGCGGCGTCCACCAGATTGACGCCGAGGCCTACCACGCCGACCCCTGCCGCTTCCCTTCGCTGTCCTCGACCCTGGCGAAGAAGATGCTGGGCCAGAGCCCCCTCCACGCATGGACGGACTGCGCGCGCCTCAATCCGACCTGGCAGCCGACGGAGAAAAAGACCTTCGACATTGGCCGTGCGGCGCACCGTGCGATCCTCGGCCGTGGCGCCGATTTCGTCGCGATCCCCGAGGACATGCTGTCCAGCAACGGCGCGGCCAGCACGAAGGCGGCGAAGGAGTTCATCGAGGACTGCCGGTCCCGCGGCATCACGCCGCTCAAGGCCGCCGAGGTGGCGGAGATCGACGTGATGGCCGAGAAGATGGCCGTGCGCCTGAAGATGCTCGGCATCGACTTTGATCCGGCGCATTCCGAGGTCGCCGCCGTCGCCCAGATCGACGGGACCTGGTGCCGGATGATGGCCGACAACGCCCCTGTCGCCGATCCGCGCTTCCTCTACGACCTGAAGACCTGCGAGAGCGCGGCGCCCGAGGCCTGCCAGCGCGCCGTGATGAACTACGGCTATGACGTGCAGGCCGCGCATTACCTCGAAACCTGGCGCGCGGCGACGGGCGAAAGCCGAAAGTTCCGGTTCGTGTTCCAGGAGAAGACCGCCCCGCACGAGATCTGCATCGTGGAGCTGGGCGAGGACACGCTGAGCATGGCCTCGCGGAAGGTCGCCCGGGCCCGCGAGATGTGGGCGCACTGCCTCAAGGTCGGAAACTGGCCCGGCTATCCCCTCGGCGTTCAGAAGATCGAACTCCCCGAGTGGTTCCACGAACGCTGGGCGGAGCGCGAGAGCGTCGAGCAGGACTTCAAGGCCCGGACTGGCCGCGACGTGCTCGACGCGGCGCGCGCGTGGCAGGCGCCAGCCTCGGCCGCTGAATAACACCCCCACAGGAGAAACCCATGACCGCCCATATCCGCTTTATCCCCGTTGCCGAGATCAACGATCCGCTCACGCTGTCCATCGGGATCAGCGGCGGTTCCGGCACCGGCAAGACCTATTCCGCCCTCCTGATGGCCCGCGGCATCGCCGAGGGCATGACCGGCCGGAAAGGCGCTCCCATTGGCTACGTCGATACCGAGAACCGCCGGGCGCTGCACTACAAGAGCGCGTTCCCCGAGATGATGCACTTCGATTTCAAGGCCACCGACGCAAAGGGTGATCTGGTTGGCTTCGGGCCGGAGCGCTGGATCGAGGTCATCGACGCGGGCGAGGCCGCTGGTCTGCCGGTGATGATCCTGGACTCGTTTTCTCACGCCTGGGAAGGCGTCGGCGGGGTCTTGGACCTGCACGCCAAAACGCTGGACCGCCTGACCGGCGGTAACGACGCGCTGGCCGACAAGCGGTCGCAGCTCGCTTGGGCCGAGGTGAAGCCGCGCTATCGCCGGCTCATCGACCGGATCGTGCGCGCGAAGTGCCAGCTCATCATCTGCACCCGCGCCAAGCCCGTGATGCAAACCGGCTTCGGCCAGAACGCCAAGAATGCGCGAAAGACCAAGACCCGCCGCGAGGACGTTCCGTGGGATCCGGCGTCGGACGGCGATCTGATGTTCGAGATGACGACGATGGTGATCCTCGACCCCTCGGCGCCGGGTTGCCCGGTCCACCAGATCAAGGTGGCGGACCAGTTCAAGGGGCTGCTGGACGCGCGCCGTCCGCTGGGCGTGGACACCGGGCTCAAGATGGCGGAGTGGGCGCGGGGCCAGGGTGATGCTCAGCGCCAGAAGGAAATCCTCGACAACGCGCGCGCCGTCGCCCGCCGTGGCAAAGCCGCATTCCTGGAATGGTGGGGCAGCGAGGAGGGCAAGGCCCTGCGCACCACCGTTCGCCCGATCATCGCCCAGCTGCAGCAGATCGCCGAGGAGGCTGATCAGGCCATGGCCGATGAAGAGGGCGATGATCCGTTCTTCAGCGCGCGGGCCGACGAGGACGACGCTGGCCCCACCGCGGAGCAGATCGCGGCGGCAGAGCGCGAGGCCATGGCCGAGATCGAGCAGCGGAACCGGGAGGCGGTGGAGTGATGATGGCCGCGACCGATGCCGAAGATGCAAACGAACCACTGGGCACCTGCGAAGGCTGCGCCAAGGCGATCCCCGAGGGCGCAGCCTATCACTACACCGCAGACGCCTGCTGGCTATGCGCCGATTGCGCCCCGATGCTGAGCGATCTGGTCAGGCAGTGGGAGGAGATTGTTGCGGCCGAGCCGTTCAATCCCGGCGAAATCGACTGCGACAGCCCCGAGGAAATGCGGGCGTGGATCCGGGAGTACACGGCGGAAATCGAGAGGAACGGCGACCGCAAGGTCATGACCGGGGGTGCAGCATGGTGAACAAGCTGACCCCGGAGCACATCGCCGAGCTGCACGCCGACCTCGGCCGGATCGCCGAGATGGACCGGACGATTGCCGTCCTGAATAGGATCCGCAGCACCCCTGCCAGCGCCGAGAATTTCGGCGGCGCCATCAACAAGGCGCTGGCAGGGATGGGCGAGCCCGATGCGCTCCCGGCAATTGAGCTCGGCCTCGCCGCCTTGGATGGCATCGAGACTTCGAACGGCTTTACCGAAAACGGGAATGTCTGGCGGTTCTGGGCGCAGGAAGCAAAGAAATACGCCGCCATTGCGAAGGCCAGACAGGTCGAGTGCGATGCTAAGGCGCAGGTCATCGCCGGGCTTGCGCGAGAGCGGGACGAGGCGAACGCGGATGCGGAGCGGCTGGCGGACGCGGTTTCGCTGACGGTCCGCACTGACAAACTGCGGGAAGCGTACCACGCACTACCAAACGAACACAGCCGGATCGGCAGCAAGCGCTCAAAGAAAAGCCACGCCAGAGACGCTTGGCTGCGCGCATTCAGGAAAGCCGCCAAGGCTTCAACCGAAGCCCTCACCGCCCACCGCGCCCGGAAGGAGGGGGAAAGGGATGACCGGAGCGGCACAAATGAGGAAGGAGCGCATCGAGCGTCTTCTTGAAGAACTTGCCTATGAAGTCACACGAGGCGTTATGGAGCGCGAGATCGAACCGGACATTCATTTCCATAAACTTTTCCCTTGCGTTGGTCGTGGAGACGACATGGCGCAACTGGAATTCCACGTCTGGCCCGCCTCGAAATCTACTGCTCCTGCCCGCTGGGATGGAAAGGCGAAACTTAGACTGATCGAAAGCGACAAAACCGCTCGGAAGGAGACTCCCCATGACCGCTGACCTGTCGAACGAGGCGCTGGACGTACTTACAAAACGTCTTGGAGCCAAAGCCGATCTAGAAATGAAATATGGAGGCGACGACAGTCTCTACCGAGAAGCAAAGGACACCATCACCGCTCTGTGCGCCGAGAACGGGGTCTTGATAGACAAGCTGGAACTTGAGCGAGCTTTGACAGACGGGGCGCACCGCCGCGCCCTCACCGTCGAAGCCGCCAAAGCCGCAGCCCAAGCCGACTACGAGCACCGCATCCTCGCCTCCCTAGAACCCAACCCCGCCGCGCACGCTGACGATGCCCTCGCAGCCGTGCGCCGGGAAGCGCGGGCCGAGGGGATGCGGAAGGCGGCTGATATTGCAGCGGCGAAGTGGGGATCTCTTGGCGGGGCGTGCGATGCCATCGCAGGGGCCATCCTCGCCGCCGCCGAGAAGGAAGCAAGCCATGGCTGACCGCACCCCCATCGAATGGGCCGATGCCACCTGGAACCCGATCATCGGCTGCAGCCGCGTGTCCGAGGGGTGCCGGAACTGCTATGCCGAGGTCATGGCCGCGCGGTTCAGCAAGCCGGGCCAGTGGGGCGAGGGGCTGGCGCAGATCGTGCGCAAGCCGGACGGCAGCGCGGATCACCGCTGGACCGGGAAGGTGCGATTCAATGAGCGCGCGCTGGACCAGCCCCTGCGCTGGCGCAAGCCGAGGCGGATCTTCGTCTGCTCGACCTCGGACCTGTTCCACGAGGGCGTGCCGGACGAGTGGCTGGACCGGGTGTTCGCGGTCATGGCGCTGGCGCCTTGGCACACCTTCATGGTGCTGACCAAGCGGCCCGAGCGGGCACGGGAATACCTGAACAGGCGCGACGAACGCGGGCGCTGGCCCGCCATGGATTACGCCGCGTTGATGGCCGCGACCGGCAGCTGGTCCACTCCCGCGCTGGATCTGCGCGAGGGCTGGCCCCTGCCCAACGTCTGGCTCGGCACCAGCATCGAGGACCAGGCGACCGCCGACGCCCGCATCCCGCACCTTCTGGCCACCGCGGCGGCGGTACGGTTCGTCTCGGCCGAGCCGCTGCTGGGGCCGGTAGATCTCGGCGGCTACCTTCCCGACCTCGACTGTGGCGACGGCCTCGACCTCGTGATAGTCGGCGGGGAAAGCGGCCCGGGCGCGCGGCCGATGCACCCCGACTGGCCCCGCGCGCTGCGAGACCAGTGCGTCGCGGCTGGGACCGCGTTCTTCTTCAAGCAATGGGGGGAGTGGGCGCCAGCGGCTGGATGGTACGAAGACCATCAGGTTTCGCTGCCGTTGCGCGTTTGGGGGCCGAATGGATGGACCGACGATGGGCGCGTTGACGGCGAATGGCTCGCCCGAGCCGGCAAGAAAGCAGCCGGTCGCCTGCTGGACGGGAAGGTCTGGGACCAGATGCCGGGGGGTGGGGATGGGCTCGATCGCTAAGCTCGCCGTCAAGGACACCACGGCCGCCCAGATGCTGGACATGAGCCCGAAGGACTTTCGCGCGCTGGTCGAGGCCGGGGCGCTTCCCCCTGCCCTGCCGATCGGCGAGCATCAGCGCTGGCTTGTGGCCGATCTGGAGGCCATCATCACCGGCAAGAAGATCCGACCGGATACGGGGTTTGACCTGTGAAAAAGACCGAACGCCCGCACCTGGTATGGCGAATGAGCGGCGGCCAGCGGCGCCCGTTTTTCAGGCTCCGCTGGCAGGAAAATGGCAAGATGCGCGCGCGAGAGGTGCTGATCCAGGCTGAGCCGGACACACCTGAATTCGACGCCGAATACTGGGCCTTGCGAGCGGGCCGGTCGCCGCGCCTGCAGGAGAAGGCATCGCAGACCACCTGGGCAGTTCTGGCCCGGGAATATCGCAGCTCCGCCCGGTACCGGAAGCTGGCCGCTGGGACGCGGCGATCCTATGACCGGCACATCGAGGCGATCCTGGCGGCCAATGGCGAGCGCGAGGTTGCGTCTCTCACCCGCGCTCAGGTCCGCGCGGTGCATGCCAAGTATGCCGCGACACCTCGCAAGGCCGATTGGTATGTCCAGATCATCAGCCTGCTGCTGAACTTCGCGAAGAACACGCTCGACTGGAAGGTGGAGAACGTGGCCGAGGGCATCGAGCTTTACGGCAAGCAGCGCGAGTTCGAGCCCTGGCCGGCATGGATGGTGGAAAAGCTGGACGAGGCGCCCGAGGTCGTGCGCACCGCGGCCGAGCTGATCCTCGGCACCGGCCAGCGCCCCAATGCGGCCATCACCATGGAGCGCGGGCAGTTCAGGGGCGAGTGGGTCGAGGTGCTTGACGAGAAGGGTGGCGAGCGATTCGAAATCTATTGCCACCCGAAGCTGCGCGCCTACGTCGAGGCCCTGCCGAAGCGCGGCCAGCACGTGCTGGCAAAGACGCTTCGCCAGCCCCTCGGCTACGACGCCATCGAGAAGGCGTTCCGCGCTTGGCGCACGGGGCTGGGCGCGAAGGCGAAGCCCTACTCGCTGCACGGCCTTCGCAAGGTCGCGATCATCCGGCTGGCCGAGGCCGGATGCACTGACGCCCAGATCCAGGCCGTCACGAACCAGAGCGCCGAAATGGTGCGCTTCTACCGACAAAAGGCCTCGCGCAAGCGCCTGAGTCGCGCGGCGATCACCAGGGGAACGGACGGTGAATGAAAGGGGACGTGGTGAATAGGCTTGGTGAATTGCCGGTTTTCGCCATGGCAGAGAAACCAGCTAAGTCATTGGTGCCCGAGGCGAGATTCGAACTCGCACACCCGTTAGGGCGGAGGATTTTGAATCCCCTGCGTCTACCGTTCCGCCACTCGGGCCCGATCCGGGGCTTAGCGCGGCCCGAAGGCGCGGTCAACGGGGCAACGGCTGCCGCGCGCCCTCGGCGCCCTTGACGTACCCGGGCGGCTGGGGCACGGAGTGGGCGACCCGCTGACCGGAGCCATCATGCTGCGCCGCCTTTACGACTGGACCATCGCGCTTGCCGCGCATCCGAGGGCGCTCTGGGCGCTCGCCTTCGTCGCCTTCATCGAAAGCTCGGTCTTCCCGATCCCGCCCGATGCGCTGATGATCCCGATGATCATCGCCGCCCCGCGCCGGGCCTTCCTGATCGCCACGGTGGCGACCGTCTCGTCAGTGCTGGGGGGGCTTCTGGGCTATGCCATCGGCGCGCTGGCCTTCGACCAGCTCGGCTATCCGATCCTGCAGGCGCTGGGCAAGGGCGATGCGGTGCTGGAGTTCAACGAGCGCTTCAACGACCTCAGCTTCTGGCCGGTGCTGATCGCCGGGCTCACCCCGTTCCCCTACAAGGTGATCACCATCATGTCGGGCTGGACGGGGCTGTCGCTGACCACCTTCGTCGTCACCTCGATCCTGGCACGCGCGGGGCGGTTCTTCCTGGTCGCCACGCTTCTGCATTACTTCGGCGCACCGATTCGTGACTTCATCGAGCGTCGTCTGGGGTTGATGACAATCCTCTTCGTCGTCTTACTCCTCGGCGGATTCTTTGCCGTGAGGTACCTGTGAGAGATTGGTCGCTCGCTTCGCTTGCGGGGCTCGGTTCGGCGGCGCTGCTGGGCGGCGCGCTGTTCTTTCAATACGTTGTCGGGCTGGCGCCCTGCGACCTCTGCATCCTGCAGCGCTGGCCGCATCTGGTGGCCTTCATCCTCGGCATCGTCGTCTGGTTCTTCCCGCGGGCCTGGCTGATGGGGCTGGGCGCGCTGGCCGCGGCCACCGCCAGCGGGCTGGGGATCTATCACACCGGGGTCGAGCGCGGCTGGTGGGAAGGTCCGGCCGCCTGTTCGGGCACGGTGGACGTGACGACGCTGACGCCGCAACAGGCGCTGGAGGCGATCATGAGCGCGCCGGTCGTGCGCTGCACCGATGTCGCCTGGGAGATGCTGGGCCTGTCGATGGCCAGCTGGAACGCGATCCTGTCGGCGGTGCTGGTCGGCGTCTGGCTCATCGCCATGCGCCGCGCCTGAGGCGGGCGGTGCGAGCCAGCACGCATGCAACGGATGAGAACGGCCGCGCCCCATAGCGCGGCCGTGTCCCGTTTCACTGGAGGGGTGCGTGCTCGCCCCCCAATCCTCCTCACCCGACCAGAGGATCCACCGCCGCCAGAACCGGGCGCGTGAGCGCCGCGAGGCTCTGCTTCTGCCGCCCGGCCCCGTCGAAATTCCCCGGCTCAAGCCAGGTCTCGAACGCCGCTTTCAGCGCCGGCCATTCCAGATCGATGGCGGCGTACCAGGCCGTGTCCCGGTTGGCGCCCTTGACCACGCCCGCCTGCCGGAACACGCCCTCGAAACTCATCCCGAAGCGCTGCGCCGCCCGGCGCGAGGGCAGGTTCGCGGCGTGGCACTTCCATTCGAATCGCCGGTAGCCTGCCTCGAAGCTCCATTCCATCAGGCGATAGACCGCCTCGGTCGCCTCGCGCGTGCGTTGCAGCCGGGGGGCGAAGGTCAGCCAGCCGGTCTCGGCCGAGCCCGCGCGCGGGTCGATCCGCATCAGGCTGAGCGTGCCGCCCAGCCGCCCGTCCGCCATGCGGACCGCGTAATGCAGCGGGTCCCAGCCCAGCCGCGCGGCATCGAGCCAGGCGATATAGGACGCCAGATCCTTGTGGGGTCCGGTGGGCAGGTAATCCCACATCGCCCCGCCATCCTCGGCGAAAGCCTCGAACAGATCCGCGGCATGCGCGCGCCCCAGCGGTTCGAGCGTCACGTAGCGGCCCTTGATCGGCGTGCGGGACGGCAGTGGCGGGGGGATCCAGTCGGCGAGGTCGGTCATGGCGTCATTCCCTGTTGCCCCCCAGCGTTAGCGCAACCCCGCCCCCAAGGAAAGGCCGCACCCCGGGTGGGATGCGGCCCTCGGCTGGTGGCTTCATGGTGCCGCGAGGGGCGCGGCCTCACCAGCTTCCCTGCGGCCAGCTCGGGCAGAGCCCGAGCAGCCGGTTGGCGCAGTCGCGGCAGGTGGCGGGCATCGTTCGCCTGTCGGGGGCCGGGACCGCCCCGCGCCGGTTGCGACCGTCCCCGGGGCGATGGGTCAGCACAACACGCGCTCCATCTCGTCCCAGTCGTCATGACGCCACTGCGGATGGACGAGGGCCGCGGCCATCTGGCCAAAGACTTCGGGCGGCATCCCCGCTTTCAGGCCGGTCACGGTGGCGATGCGCTCGCTGCGGTTGGCGGCGCCCAGCATGACGCGCATGAAGGGCACCATCACCTCGGGCGTGATCGAGGTGACGATGGCATGCTCGATCCCGTCGATCTCTGCGGCCGAGAAATGCTGCGCGATCAACGGCATGAGGCGGGTTTCCTCCTCATGCATATGCTGCAGATCCTCGGCGACGAACAGGGCGAAGCGCTGGTAGAGGCGGCGCATCGCCGCCGCCCGGCGGTCGACGGTCGCGGCCGAGACCGCCGCCGCCAGCTGGCGCAGTTCGATGAAGCTGGCGAGGTGATGCTCGTGGTCCTCATCGGCATGGTCCGAGGCCCCCGGCACCCGCGCATCGACCACCGCGTGAATCCGGGCGTTCTCGTGCTTCAGGTGGTACAGACAGATATCGAGGTGATGGGCGAGCTTGCCCAGCACCGCGCCGACCTCGCCATCGTCGGCAGGGTCCGACTGGCCGAGCGCGACCAGCATGCGCGCATTGGCCAGCCGGAGCCCCTTGTGCACCGCGTAATAGAGGTCGCGGACCGCGGTTTCTGCGGTTTTGAAATCGGTATTGGCGTTCATGACTATCTCCAAAGGTTTTCCCGTTGCCGGGCGAATGGCGGTCATCTACAGGGCTTCCCCTCTCTGAAAAACGGTGACAAACCGGAATCAGTCTCTGGCAATGACGGACAATCGCGATGGACCATCTGCGCGCCATGCGCCTCTTCCTGCGGATCGCCGACCTCGGCACGCTGACGGCAGCCTCGACCGACCTCGGCTATGCCCGGGGCGCGGCCTCGGCCACGCTGGCCGAGCTGGAAAGCTACCTCGGCGTGCAGCTGGTCGAACGAACGACACGGCGGCTCAGGATCACCGAGGACGGGCTGCTCTACCTCGACCGCGCGCGCCGCATCCTGGCCGAGGTCGAGGATATGGAGGCCGAGATCGGCAGCGCCGAGCGTGCCGTGCGGGGCACGCTGCGGGTGCAACTGCCGGCGGGCATCGCCCGGCTCATCGCCCCGGATTTGCCGGACTTCATGGCCGAGCATCCGGGCCTGTCGCTGGAGATCCTGTCACGCAACGAATTGCCGGATTTCGTGGGTCAGGGGCTGGATGCGGCGGTCTATGTCGGCGAGGTGCCCGACCTTGACCTGGTGGCCCGGCCCATCGGCCGCCTGCCCATGCTGACCGTGGCCACGCCCGAATATCTGGCCCGCCACGGCACGCCGCGCCGCGTCGAGGATCTGAAGAACCACCAATGCATCGGCTTCCGCTCGTCCCGGTCGGGCGAACAGATGGCCTGGCGGTTCCGGGTCAACGGGCAGGAGGTCAGCTTCGTCCCGGTCAGCCGCCTGACCTTCGAGGCCGCCGATGCCGCGCGCGCGGCGATCTTCGGGCATGGCGGGCTGATGCAGATCGGCAGCTACATCGTCTATCGGCAAATCCGCAACGGCACGCTGGTCAGCGTGCTGGACGATTGCCGCGCGGCGGGCGGCATGGCCCATCTGCTGCACCCGCGCCACCGGCACAAGCCGCGCAAGCTGAAGGTGTTCGAGGATTTCCTGCTGCGCCAGAACCGCGACTTCCGCCGCCGCTGGAACATCCGCGACGATTAGGCCTCAGAAGCTGAAACCCGGCGGGTAATCGTGCAGCCCGTCGATATCGGCCTTGCCGACCTCGGCCCCGGCGGCGCGCAGAAGCGCGTAGGCCGTGGTCAGGTGGAACCAGAAATTCGGCAGGCCGAAGCGCACGAGGAAATCCGCGGCCCCAAGGTCAAGATCCGCGAAACCGGCGCGTTCGCGGTAGCGCCGGGTCGAGGCCCCCTCGAAGGCTACATCCGGCAGGTCCAGCGCGCCCCGCGCGGCCGCGATCCGCCGGCGCAGGTCATCGAGGTCCGGCGTGGCCGAGGGCGGCTCGGGCAGCGGCTGGTCGGCCAAGGGCAGCGCGATGCGCAGGGCGAATTGCACCGCCGTGCGCACCTGTTGGGCAAAGGTGAACATATCGGGCGCAAGCCGGCTGCCCAGCAGGGCCTGCAACCGATTCGCATCCCAATCCGCGACCCGCCCCAGCATCCCGTCAAGCCGCATCAGCGCCTCGTCGAGGCTGCGCACGGCATCGAGGAACAGGCGGTCCGGGTCGGTCAATCCTTGGGCACCACCCTGAGGCGCAGCTCGCGCAGCTGCTCGTTGGTCGGGTCCGAGGGCGCGTTCATCATCAGGTCCTCGGCCCGCTGGTTCATCGGGAACATGATGACCTCGCGGATGTTCGCGGTATCGGCCAGCAGCATGACGATCCGGTCGATCCCCGCCGCGCAACCGCCGTGCGGAGGGGCGCCGTATTTGAACGCCTTGACCATGCCGCCGAAGCGCTTTTCGACCTCGGAGGCCGGATAGCCCGCCAGTTCAAAGGCCTTGAACATGATGTCCGGCTTGTGGTTGCGGATCCCGCCCGAGATCAGCTCATAGCCGTTGCAGGCGAGGTCGTATTGATAGGCATGGACCTTCAAGGGGTCGCCCATCAGCGCCTCCATCCCCCCCTGCGGCATCGAGAAGGGGTTGTGCGAGAAGTCGATCTTGCCGGTTTCCGGGTCCTTCTCGTACATCGGGAAATCGACGATCCAGGCGAAGCGGAAGCTGTTTTCATCCGTCAGCCCCAGTTCGCGGCCGATCTCGTTCCGCGCCCGGCCGGCGACGGCCTCGAACTGCTCGGGCCTGCCGCCGAGGAAGAAGGCCGCGTCGCCCTCGCCCAGACCCAACTGGACACGGAGCGCCTCGGTCCGTTCCGGGCCGATGTTCTTGGCGAGGGGGCCTGCGGCTTCCATCGCCCCGTCATCGCCCTTGCGCCAGAAGATATAGCCCATCCCTGGCAGACCCTGGCTCTGGGCAAAGGCGTTCATCCGGTCGCAGAACTTGCGGCTGCCGCCGGTGGGCGCGGGGATGGCGCGGATCTCGGTGCCTTCGTTCTCCAGCAGTTTCGCGAAGATGGCGAAGCCCGAACCCCGGAAGTGGTCACTCACAACCTGCATCTTGATCGGGTTGCGCAGGTCAGGCTTGTCCGAGCCGTACCACAGCATCGAATCCTTGTAGGCGATGCGCGGCCAGTCCTTGTCGACCACCTTGCCCTCGCCGAATTCCTCGAAGAGGCCCTGGATGACCGGCTGGACGGCGGCGAAGACGTCTTCTTGCTCGACAAACGACATCTCGACGTCGAGCTGGTAGAAATCCGTGGGCGAGCGGTCGGCCCGCGGGTCCTCGTCGCGGAAGCACGGCGCGATCTGGAAATAGCGGTCGAAGCCCGCCACCATGATCAGCTGCTTGAACTGCTGCGGCGCCTGCGGCAGGGCGTAGAACTTGCCGGGGTGCAGACGCGAGGGCACCAGAAAGTCGCGCGCGCCCTCGGGCGAGGAGGCGGTGATGATCGGCGTCTGGAATTCGTTGAACCCCGCGTCCCACATCCGATTGCGGATCGAGCGCACGACATTCGAGCGCAACATCATGTTCTTGTGCAGCGTGTCGCGGCGCAGGTCGAGGAAACGGTAGGTGAGGCGCGTCTCCTCGGGGTAATCAGGTTCGCCGAAGACCGGCAGCGGCAATTCGCCCGCCTCGCCCAGCACGCGCAGTCCCTGGGCATAGACCTCGATCTCGCCGGTCGGGATCTTGGCGTTGACCAGCGCCGCGTCGCGCGCCTTCACCCGGCCGTCGATCGAGATGACCCATTCGGCGCGGACCTTCTCAAGATCCTTGAAGGCCGGGCTGTCGCTGTCGGCCAGAACCTGGGTGATGCCGTAATGGTCGCGCAGGTCGATGAACAGGACGCCGCCGTGGTCGCGGACGCGGTGGACCCAGCCCGCCAGCCGGACGGTATCGCCGACATGCGCCTTGTTCAGATCGGCACAGGTATGGCTGCGGTAGGCGTGCATCGCTTGGGCTCCGGCGGCTGGAAACAGACTGCCCGGATACACTCCCTCAGGCCCCGGAAGTCAAGCCCGGGCCCTCTGCGCAAGGCTTATTCGGGCCCGGCCTCGCCCGCGCCGAAGAAGACGCCATCGGCCAGCACCTGCGCCACCGTGTCGCGCTTCACCATCGACGCCTGCGCCGCATAGGCATAGGTCAGGGCCAGATCGCAAAGCTGGTTGATCAGCCGCGGCACGCCGCCTGTCGCCTCGTGGATCAGTTCCGCCGCCTGGCGGCTGAAGATGTTGGGATTGCCCCCCGCCTGCCGCACGCGCGAAGCGATGTAGCCTGCGGTCGAGGCCGCATCGAGCCGCGGCAGATGGTAGCTGGCCGAGACCCGCTGCGCGAATTGCACAAGGTCGGGGCGGCGCACCACGGCGCGCAATTCCGGCTGGCCGACCAGCAGGAGTTGCAGCACCTCGTCGCGGCCCGCGTTGATGTTGGTCAGCATGCGCAGGTCTTCCAGCGCGTCGCGGTTCAGGTTCTGCGCCTCGTCGATGACCAGCAGCACCCGGTTGCCCCGCCGGTGCTCACCCAGCAGGAATTCCTGCACCACCGCGAAAATATCGGCGCTGTCGCTGCCCGGCGGCACCGTCAGGCCCAGCGCCGCACAGACCCGGCGCAGCACGTCGTTCACCCCCGGCCGCGCGTTCGAGATCATGCCGATCGTCACGCCCTCGCCCAGACTGTCGATGAAATGGTGCAGAAGCGTGGTCTTGCCCGCCCCGATCTCGCCCGTCAGCAGGGTGATCGGCGCGCGCGTGGACAGGCCGTAATCCAGCATGGCATAGGCGCCGCGATGTTCGGGCGACCAGAACAGGAACTCGGGATCGGGGGCCAGCGCGAAGGGACGTTCGCGCAGCCCGAAATGGTCCAGATAATAATTCAGCGCCTGTGCCATGCCCATTCCGGTGGTGTTGCCGGTTATCGTTGCCCCCGCCGGACCCGGCCCCGGGCGGGGACAGGAGGCGGATGTCGTGAAGCGGGGATATAGGGCAAGTTTGTCACCAATACCAAATTCTCAAGGCGCTTTCGGGGCAGGTTCCGGCGCGGGTGATTCGGTTGCTCTCGCATTCGATGCAAATTTTCTGCATTTTCCCGCCAAGCGAGCATCCGCTCCGGACGCCGCCTTCGCGGCCACCGCGCCTTGACGCGACGGCATTGTCGCGTTGGGTCGAACGATCCGCGGAATGCACAACGATCTTTGCAGGGTGCGATGCAGTCTGCCCCCGGGATCGCTGGTTCCTATCTGGAAACAAACCGTTTCATATGCAATTTAGACAATCTCGCCTCAATTTGTTTTTTTCGTGGCACGTCTGCGGCTAAAAGGGGGGCGAGACTGTCGGAAGGCGCCTGGGGGGGTGTCCGGCCGATCCCGAAAACCTCTTTGGGTGCTGCCATGACCCTTCACTACCGGGCCCTGCCCGACCTCACCGGGGTCGATCTCGGCCCCCTGCCCGCTTCGTCGGTTTTTCCGGTCTGGAGCGAAGGCGCGCCCCTCGCGGACGCTTCGCAGCGGCATCTGCCGCAAGTCCGTGCCCTGCTGCCGGCGCTCGAGGGCGATTACGCGCTGGTGGTCAAACGCCTGCTCGATGTCGTCCTGGCCACGGCGGCGCTGATCCTGGCCGCGCCGGTCCTGCTGATCCTGGCGCTGGCGCTGTGGATCGAAAGCGGCAATCCCTTCTATACCCAGGTCCGGCTGGGCAAGGACGGGCGGCTCTTCCGCATGTTCAAGCTGCGCACCATGGTGCCCGGCGCCGAGGCCCGGCTGCAGGAATTCCTGGACCGGGACCCGGCGCTCAGGGCCGAATGGGAACTGACGCAGAAGCTGAAGAAGGATCCCCGCATCACCCCGGTGGGACGGCTGTTGCGCAAGACCTCGATGGACGAACTGCCGCAACTGGTGAATGTGCTGCTGGGCGACATGAGCCTGGTGGGCCCCCGCCCGATGCTGCCCGAACAGATGCCGCTCTACCTGAACCCACCCGCCTATCTGGGCCTGCGCCCGGGGATCACCGGCCTGTGGCAGGTATCCGCGCGCAACGAGGAAAGCTTCGAGCTGCGCGCCATCATCGACCTGCGCTATGCCCAGCGCCTCTCCTTCTGGACCGACGCCCGGATCATCGCCGCCACGGTCCGGGCGGTCTGGCGGGCCACGGGCTATTGATCGTGCCGGGCAGGCGGCGGGTCTTGCCGTCGCCCCCCGGGCCTGCCATGCCTGTGGCATGACCGACCGCCCCGCCCTTCCCGCCGCCGCCCGCCCGGCCCCGATCGTTCTGGCGATCGCCGGGCTCTGCGCGCTTTTCGAACTGGCCTTCACCCTCGCCGAGCTGCCGATGGTCGGACACGAGGGGCTGCGCCGCGCGGCGCTGGTCTATGGCGCCTTCTGGCCGGGCCTGTTGCAGGATTGGGACCCGGTCTTTGCCGGCCAGCCCGTCACCATGTTTGTCAGCTACGCCTTCCTGCACGGCGGCTTCCTGCACATGCTGTTCAACATGCTGGTGATGATCGCGCTGGGGCGGGACGCGGTGGCGCGGCTGGGTCAGGGCGGCTTTCTGCTGGCTTTCCTGATCACCGCCATCGGCGCGGCCGGGACCTATTACCTCCTCGACAGCACCGGCACGCCGATGCTGGGCGCCTCGGGCGCGGTCTTCGGCTTCTTCGGCATGCAGGTCTATTGGGACGTGCAGATCCGCCGCGCCCGGGGCCTGTCGCTGGATCAGCCGATCCGCCTGGTCATCGGGCTGGTGATCATGAATGTGCTGCTCTGGGCGCTGGTCTCGGGCATGCTGGCCTGGCAGGCGCATCTGGGCGGCTTCGTCACCGGCCTGGTGCTGGCGGCCGTCGTTACCCCGACGCTGAACCACCGCCACCGCCCCGGGGCCGGCCGTCGCGGCAATTGACAAAGCGGCATTCCGTCGTTGCAATCCGCGGTGAAATGCGTCCTAGTATAAAATATGATCAAATAACGCCGGAGTCCCCTTGACCACCGCTTCCAACGCCGCCGCTGCCCCCGCCCCGACCACCGTTCCGGTGATCGCGATCCGGGGCCTGCACAAGGCTTACGGAACGCTCGAAGTGCTCAAGGGGGTCGATGTCCAGGCGATGCCCGGACAGGTCATCTCGCTGATCGGCTCCTCGGGATCGGGCAAATCCACGCTCCTGCGCTGCTGCAACCTGCTCGAGGACAGCCAGCAGGGCGAAATCCTGTTCGAGGGCGAGGCGGTGCGCTGGCGCGGCCAGGGGCTGGAGCGTCATCCCGCCGACCGCGCCCAGGTGGCGCGGATCCGCACCAACCTGTCGATGGTGTTCCAGAACTTCAACCTCTGGTCCCACATGACCGTCTTGCAGAACGTCATGGAGGCGCCGGTGACGGTGCTGAAACAGGACCGCGCCACGGTCGAGGCCCGCGCCCGCGCGCTGCTGGCCAAGGTGGGGATCGGCGACAAGGCGGATGTCTATCCGGCGCAGATGTCGGGCGGCCAGCAACAGCGCGCGGCCATCGCCCGGGCGCTCTGCATGGAACCGCGCGCCCTTCTCTTCGACGAACCGACCTCGGCGCTGGACCCGGAACTGGAACAGGAAGTCGTGCGCGTCATCAAGGCGCTGGCCGATGAGGGGCGGACGATGCTGATCGTCACCCATGACATGCGGCTGGCGGCTGATGTCTCGGATCACGTCATCTTCCTGCATCAGGGCCTGATCGAGGAAGAGGGCCCGCCCGGCACCCTGTTCGGCGCGCCCAAGTCGCAGCGCCTGCAGCAATTCCTCAGCGCCAGCCAACCGGCCTGAGGCAATAATAACGACGACCAACAGAGGTATCAAATCATGAAGAAACTGCTTCTCTCTGCCGCCATCCTGGCCTTCGGTGCCAGTGGCGCGCTGGCACAGCAGGTGATCCGCCTGGGCACCGAGGGCGCCTACCCTCCCTATAACTTCGTCAACGAATCCAACCAGCTGGAAGGCTTCGACATTGATGTCGGCAACGCGGTCTGCGAACGCGCCGGTCTCACCTGCGAATGGGTGCAGAACGATTGGGATTCGATCATCCCCAACCTCGTCAGCGGCAATTACGACGCCATCGTCGCCGGGATGAGCGCGACCGAGGCCCGGGCCGAGGTCATCTCGTTCTCGCAAGCCTACAAGCTGCCCGATCCCTCGGCCTATATGGCGCTCGCCGGCACCGATGCCTCGGTGATGACCGAGGGCGTGATCGCGGCGCAGTCGAACACGTTCCAGGCCGATATGGTCGCCGAAACCAGCGCCACGCTGGTCGAATTCGCCAGCCCCGACGAGACCATCGCCGCGGTGCGCAACGGCACCGCCGATGCGGTGCTGGCCGACCGCGAGTTCCTGATGACCTATGTCACCGATTCGAACGGCGAGTTCGAGCTGCTGGCCACCGTCCCCTCGCCGGGTGACGGCGTGTCGATCGGCCTGCGCCAGTCGGACACCGAACTGCGCGCGGCCTTCGACGCGGCGCTCGACGCGATGAAGGCGGACGGGTCGCTGAACGCGCTGCTGGTCCAATGGTTCGGCGAGGACACGCTGCTCTTCGACTGATCCCCAGAGACGGCCCCGGCCCGGCATCGCCGCGACCGGGGTCAAGCCTCGGTGCCCGATGTTCTCGTTCTGCGCTGATCCTTCCGTCCTGCCCGACTGGCAATGGATGGCCTGCTATCTGACCACGGGCTCGCATATGGCGCTCTACCGGTCGGTGTTGGTGGTCCTTCTGCTGCTGGCCCTTGCCGCACCGCTGGCGCTGGGCATGGGGTTTCTGGGCGCGCTGGCGATGCGCTCGCGCAACCTGATCCTGCGGTCGGTGGGCACGATCTATGTTGCGATGGTCCGCGGCGTGCCGGACATCATCTTCTTTCTCTTCGTGCCCTTCGCCATCGACCAGGGCGTCGAATTCGCCCGCCACCGGATCCTGTGCCCCGATTGGGACCAGCCGGTGCGGCAGGGCAACGATTTCATCGTCTGCGCCGCCGCCAAGATGCCGCTCGCGACCGATCCCGCCTGGGTCCACAATCTGTGGGGCTTCCTGCTGGCGCTCGCCGCCTTCGCGCTGGTCTTCGGCGCCTTCGCCGCCAACACGCTGAACGGCGCCATGAACGCGGTCCCGCGCGGCCAGCTGGAAACCGCCGAGGCCTATGGCATGACCCCGGGCCAGAGCTTCCGCCGGATCCTGCTGCCGCAGATGTGGGTCTATGCCTTGCCTGGTCTGTCGAACCTGTGGATGATCCTGACCAAGGCCACCCCCTTGCTCTTTCTCCTCGGCATCCAGGACGTGGTTTATTGGGCGCGCGAGCTTGGCGGGCAGAAGACCGGGGTCTATGCCTATCCCCATCCCGACTGGCGGGTCTGGTACTTCCTCGGCGTGCTGGTCTTCTATCTGCTGCTCACCTGGACCAGCCAGAAGGTCTTTGACCGGCTGATGGTGCGGATGAGCCACGGGCAGGCGACCTCGGGCGGCGAAGCGCTGCGGAGGGCGGGGGCATGACGTTCGAGACCTGCGCCGAAAGCTTCCATGGGCTGATCCTGCGCGCGCTGGGGCGCGATTTCGGCGACCGGCTGCTGCCCCGGGGGCTGGAGATCAATGTCTGCGACCAGGTGTTCCTGATCGCCTCGGGCCTGGTGTGGAACGTCTATTTCGCCACGCTCGCCCTTTTCTTCGGCTTCTTCCTCGCCACCGCCGTGGCGCTGGGCAAGGCCAGCCCGCGTGCCTGGGCCCGCAAACCGGCCGAGGCTTTCGTCTTCCTGTTCCGCGGCTCGCCCCTCTTCGTGCAATTCTTCTTCATCTACGAGGCGCTGGTCCTTTTGCCCCGCGCCGGGATCACGCTGGGCGGCCTCACGATCGACACGCAATGGACGACACGGGCCTGGGCGGGGGCGCTTTTCGTTCTGTTCCTCAATACCTCAGCCTATACGGCCGAGATCTTCCACGGCGCGCTGAAAGCCATCCCCAAGGGGGATCTGGAAGCCGCCGACGCCTATGGCCTGACCGGCTTCGCCAAGTTCCGGCGGGTGGTCTGGCCGACCATGCTGCGCCTTGCCTGGCCCAGCTATACCAACGAGGCCATCTTCCTGTTGCACGCCACGACGCTGGTGTTCTTCTCGGCCTTTCCCGCCTGGCAGCAGATGGGCGACGCCCTCTATTACGCCAGTTACTTCGCCGCGCAGACCTTCAACCCGTTCATCGCCTATCCTATCGTCGGACTCTATTTCATCCTGATGACCCTGGCGGTGATCGGCCTTTTCGGTGCGGTCAACCGGCGGCTCAACCGGCATCTCCCGCGCGAGGCGCGGGGCCGTTTCCGGTTCCGTCCGCAATATATCAGGTGAATCATGCGTGATTGGCTCCGCCATCACCCCGACGTCCGAACCATCCGTGTTGCCGCCGCCGACCTCAACGGTCAGGCACGGGGCAAACGCATCCCGGTGCGCTTTGCCGACAAGATCGTCGAGGAGGGCACTCGCTTTCCCTTCTCGGTCATGAACCTCGACATCTGGGGCGAGGATATCGAGGACAGCCCGCTGGTCTTCGATTCGGGCGATGCCGACGGGGTTCTGAAACCGACCGAACGCGGCTTCCTGCCAATGCCCTGGCTCGAGGCGCCGACCGCGCTGCTGCCGATCTGGATGTTCCACGAGGACGGCAGCCCCTTCGCCGGCGACCCCCGCCACGCGCTGGCCCGGGTGGTCGAGCAATTCCACGACCGCGGCATGCAGCCGGTCTGCGCCACGGAACTGGAATTCTATCTGATCGACGATTCGGGCCGTGAGCTGCGTGTGCCGCCCTCGCCCCGCTCGGGCAAGCGCCGCCCCGGCGCCGATACGCTTGCGCTGCGCGCGCTCGACGCCTTCGACCGGTTCTTCACCGATCTCTACGATTGCTGCGAGACGATGGACATCGACGCCGACACCGCGATTTCCGAGGCCGGGCCCGGCCAGTTCGAGGTGAACCTGCTGCATTCCGCCGATGTGCTGAAGATCGCCGACGACACCTGGTTCTTCAAGATGCTGGTCCGCGGCCTCGCCCGCCGCCACGGATTCGCCGCCAGCTTCATGGCCAAACCCTACGAGGATTGGCCGGGCAACGGCATGCATATGCATTTCTCGATCACCGACCGGACGGGCAAGAACCTGTTCGACGACGGCACCCATGGCGGCTCGCCCCTGCTGCATCAGGCGGTCGCCGGCTGCCTCAAGGCGATGCCCGGCACGACGCTGCTGCTCGCGCCCCATTACAACAGCTACGACCGGTTCGAGCCGGGCGCCCATGCGCCGACCGGCATCGCCTGGGCCTATGAAAACCGCACGGCGGCGGTGCGCATCCCCTCGGGCAGCCTCAAGGCAAGGCGGATAGAGCATCGCGTGGCGGGGGGCGACATCAACCCCTATCTGATGATGGCGGGCGTGCTGGGCGCCGCGCTGATCGGGATCGAGGACGGGCTGACCCCGCCCGCGCCGATCAGCGGCAATGCCTATGAACTCGATCTTCCGCAGATGCCGACAACGTGGCAGGATGCGATCGACACTTTCGAGAGCAGCCCCGAGATGAAGCGCATCTTCGCGCCGCAACTCATCGAGAACCTTGTCCGCACCAAGCGTCAGGAACTTCGCTACATGGCGGAGATGACGCCGACGGAGGTGCTCGACCTTTATCTCGACACCGTTTGAGGACCTTATGAAGATCGGCATTCTGCAAACCGGCGACGCCCCCCAGGGGCTGGAATCCCACGGCACCTATCCCGACATGTTCGAGACGCTGCTGGCAGGCCAGGGCTTCACCTTCGCCCGCTGGCGGGTCAACGGCATGGACTTCCCCGCCTCGGTCACCGAGTGCGACGGCTGGCTGATCACCGGCTCGCGCCATGGCGTCTACGAGGATCACCCGTTCATCGAGCCGCTGGAGCAGTTCATCCGCGACGCCATCGCGCGGGAGATCCCGGTGGCGGGCATCTGCTTCGGCCATCAGATCATGGCCCAGGCCCTGGGAGGCACGGTCGAGAAATTCACGGGCGGCTGGTCGGTCGGCCCGACCGAGTACGATTTCGGCGGCGAGACGGTCACGCTGAACGCCTGGCATCAGGACCAGGTGACCGAATTGCCGCCCGGCGCCCGGGTCACCGCGACCTCGCCCTTTTGCCAATACGCGGGGCTGGCCTATGGCAAGACCGGCTATTCCGTGCAGCCCCATCCCGAATTCGGCGACGGCTTCGTGGGCGACCTGATCGAGGCGCGCGGGAAGGGTGTGGTGCCTGACCCGCTCCTTGACGCGGCGCGGGCCCGTCTGGGCGCGGGTCCCGACAGCGCCGTCATCGCCCGACAACTCAGCGACTTTTTCAAGGCCGCCCATGCGGAGCGGCAACAGACCGTCAAATGACGGATTTCCACAGGACTGACCCATGAGCAACTGGACCACCAAGATCCCCGAGGCGGCCCGTGATTTCCTCGCCGGCCGCCGGCTGGACGAGATCGAGTGCATCCTGCCCGACATCGCCGGCGTGGCGCGGGGCAAGGCCATGCCCGCCTTCAAATTCGACAAGCAGACGCATTTCTACCTGCCGACCTCGATCTTCCTGCAGACGATCACCGGCGAATGGGCCAATGCCCCGGGCGGCGAGGACGAATACAAGGAACCGGACATGACGCTGGTCCCGGATTTCTCGACCGCCACCGCCGCGCCCTGGACCGCCGACATCACGCTGCAGATCATCCATGACGCGATGACGCAGGCGGGCCAGCCGGTGCCCACCGCCCCCCGCAATGTGCTGAAACGCGTGCTCGACCTCTATGCCGCCGAGGGCTGGAAGCCCGTGGTGGCGCCCGAGATGGAATTCTATTTCGTCGAGCGCAACACCGACCCGAACATGCCGATCACCCCGCCGATGGGCCGCTCGGGCCGCAAGGCCGCGGCGAAACAGGCCTATTCCATGTCGGCGGTCGATGAATACGGCAAGGTCATCGACGATATCTACGATTACGCCGAGGCGATGGGGCTGGAGATCGACGGCATCCTGCAGGAAGGCGGCGCCGGTCAGGTCGAGATCAACCTCGCCCATGGCAACCCGGTCGATCTGGCCGACCACATCTTCTTCTTCAAGCGGATGATCCGCGAGGCGGCGCTGCGCCACGATTGCTTCGCCACCTTCATGGCCAAGCCCATCGAGGGCGAGCCCGGCTCGGCCATGCATATCCACCATTCGGTGGTGGATCTGAAGACCGGCAAGAACATCTTCTCGGCCGAGGATGGGTCAGAGACCCCCGCCTTCCTGCATTTCATCGCCGGGATGCAGAACCACCTGCCCGCCGCCGTGGCCCTGCTCGCGCCCTATGTGAACAGCTACCGCCGCTACGTCCCCGATTTCGCCGCCCCGATCAACCTGGAATGGGGCCGCGACAACCGCACGACCGGGTTGCGCGTGCCGATCTCGGGCCCCGAGGCGCGGCGGGTCGAGAACCGGCTGGCGGGCATGGATTGCAACCCCTATCTCGGCATCGCGGCCTCGCTCGCCTGCGGCTATCTGGGCCTGAAGGAGAAGAAGGACCCGCGGCCCGAATGCCGGATCAACGCCTATATGGGCGAGGACGAGCTGCCCCTGACCCTGGGCGACGCCATCGACCTCTTGGTCGAGGACACGGCGATGACCGAGGTGCTGGGCCCGGATTTCGTGGCGCTCTATGCCTCGGTCAAGCGCGACGAATACAAGGAATTCCAGCAGGTCATCTCGCCCTGGGAGCGGGAGCATCTGCTGCTCAACGTCTGAGGGAGGCGGGGGCTGCCGCCCCCGCACCCCCGCTTCAAGGGGGGAGCACGCTCCCCCCTTGAAAATCCCCCCGTGCGTATTTGGGGCAGAATGAAGCAGGGGCGCGGTTTGGCTTGGCGGGCCTTGGCGCTTCGGCTATGCGGGTTTCATGGACATGCGCGTGACGGATCTGGCCTGCGCCCGGGGCGGGCTGCCCTTGATCGAGGGGCTGAGCTTTGCCGTCGCAAGCGGCGAGGCGCTGGTGTTGCGTGGGCCGAACGGCTCGGGGAAAACCACGCTGCTGCGGACGCTGGCCGGCCTGCAGCCGGCGCTCAAGGGCGAAATCACCTGCCCGCCCGAAGCGATGGCCTATGCCGCCCATGCCGATGGGCTGAAATCCACCCTCACCGTGGCCGAGAACCTGACTTTCTGGGCGGCGATCCATGGTCAGGCGGGGATCGGCGCGGCGCTCACGGCGATGAACCTGACCGATCTCGCCGGACGGCAGGCGCAGCATCTGTCGGCCGGGCAGAAGCGGCGGCTGGGGCTGGCGCGGCTCTTGGTCACCGGGCGCTGGCTCTGGGTGCTGGACGAGCCGACGGTCTCGCTGGACGCGGACTCGGTCGCCCTGTTCGCGGGCGTCGTGCGGCGGCATCTGGCCGCGGGCGGCGCGGCGCTGCTGGCCACGCATATCGACCTGGGCCTGCCCGAGGCCCGGGTGCTGGACCTGACCCCCTACCGGGCCGCGTTGCCGCCGGACCTTGGCTTTGACGAGGCTTTCCTGTGATCGCGCTGCTGATCCGTGACCTGAGGCTGGCGATCCGGGCCGGCGGCGGCTTCGGGCTGGGGTTGGGGTTCTTCCTGATCCTCACCGTGCTGGTGCCCTTGGGCGTCGGCCCCGATACCGGGACGCTGGCGCTGATCGCGCCCGGCATCCTCTGGGTCGGCGCGCTGCTCGCCTGCCTTCTGTCGCTGGACCGGCTGTTCGCGCTGGATCACGAGGACGGCTCGCTGGACCTGCTGGCGACCTCGCCGATCCCGCTGGAGGGCGTGGTCGCCATCAAGGCGCTGGCGCATTGGCTGACCACCGGGCTGCCGCTGGCGCTGGCGGCGCCGGTGCTGGGCATTCTGCTGAACCTGCCGGGACCGGCCTTCGCCCCGCTGGTCCTGTCCCTGCTGCTGGGCACGCCCGCCCTCAGCGTCATCGGCGCGTTCGGCGCGGCGCTGACCGTGGGGCTGAAACGCGGCGGCCTCCTCATGTCGCTGCTGGTGCTGCCGCTCTATGTGCCGACGCTGGTCTTCGGCGCGCAGGCGGTAAGCCGGGCGGCGCAGGGCCTCGACGGCTCGACCGCGCTGCTGCTGACCGCCGGGATCACCGCGGGTTCCGCCGCCCTGCTACCCTTCGCCGCAGCCTTCGCGCTGCGCATCAATCTGCGCTAGGATCACGCCCGTGTGGCTTGAGCCCCGCCCCCGGACACATTAGGAAACCTGCATGGCATCGCTCTGGGAATACGCCAATCCGGTCAAATTCATGCGGCTCTCGGGCTGGCTGATGCCCGTGAGCGCCTGGCTCGCCGCGGGGCTGATCGTGACCGGGCTGGTCTGGGGCTTTTTCTTCACCGAGGCCGATTACCGCCAGGGCGCCACGGTTAAGATCATCTTCCTGCATGTCCCCTCGGCGCTGATGGCGATCAATGCCTGGGCCATGATGCTGATCGCCTCGCTGATCTGGCTGGTCCGGCGCCACCATGTCAGCGCGCTGGCCGCCAAGGCCGCCGGTCCCATCGGCGCCACCATGACGCTGATCGCGCTGATCACCGGGGCGATCTGGGGCCAGCCGATGTGGGGCACCTGGTGGGAATGGGACCCCAGGCTCACCTCGTTCCTGATCCTGTTCCTCTTCTACCTCGGCTATATCGCGCTCTGGTCCGCCATCGAAGATGCCGATACCGCCGCCGACCTGACCGCCATCCTCTGCCTGGTCGGCTCGGTCTTTGCCGCGCTCTCGCGCTACGCCGCGCTTTTCTGGAACCAGGGCCTGCATCAGGGCGCCTCGCTCAGCGTCGCGCCCGGGACGCGGATGGACTGGGCCTATAAGGCGCCCCTCTACCTTTGCATGGCGGGCTTTGCCCTGCTGTTTCTGGCGCTGGTCCTGGCCGGCACGCGGACCGAGATCCGCGCCCGCCGGGCCCGCGCCCTTATGACCCGTGAAAGGGCCCGTGCCTGATGCCCGACCTTGGCACCTATGCCGCCGAAGTGACGCTCGCCTATGCCGTATCGCTGGGCCTGATCGCCGCGCTGATCCTGTGGAGCTGGGCCCGCGCGCGCCGCGTGAAGCGCGAGCTGGCCGCCCTCGAAACCCGAACGACCCGAGGCTGAGATGAAGATCAACCCCCTGCTGCTGTTGCCGCCCGTCCTCCTGGCCGGTTTCGTCGCCTTCGTGGCCGTGGGAAATTTCCGCGATGACCGCAACGACCTGCCCTCGGCCCGGGCCGGGCATCAGGCGCCCGCCGTGGAACTGGCGCAATTGGAAGACCTGCCGCTTTTCACCGACGACATGCTGCGCACGGGCGAGGTGACGCTGGTCAATTTCTGGGCCTCCTGGTGCCCGCCCTGCCGGGCCGAGGCGCCGGTGGTCGAGGGGCTGGCGCATGAAGGGCTGACGGTCCTCGGCGTCAACTACCGCGACGAACCCGACCGGGCCATGGATTTCCTCGACGAACTCGGCAATCCCTATGCCGCGATCGGCGCCGATCCCCGGGCCCGCATGGGGCTTGACTGGGGCGTGGTCGGCCTGCCCGAGACCTTCGTCGTCGATGGCGAGGGCAATATCCTGATGCGCCACGCCGGTCCCCTGACCGAGGAAGTCGTGGAACAGCGCCTGCGCCCGGTGATCGAACGCGCCCAGGGCCGGGCCAGCTGAGATGGCGCGCCCCTCGGACCAGAGCCTGACGACCGAGGGGATGGAAGCGCCGCGCGAGGGGCGCCTGCTGGCGCTGGCCTGCGGCGCGCTCGCGCATGAGATCCTGGCGATCAAGGCGGCGAACAACTGGACCCATCTGGACCTGCATTGCCTGCCCGCCAACCTGCATCTCTGGCCCGACCGGATCCCCGATGCGGTCGAGGCGGCGGTGACGAAATACCGCGACGCCTATGAGCAGATCCTCGTCGTCTATGCCGATTGCGGCACCGGCGGCCTGCTGCAGGCCCGTTGCGCGGCGCTGGGCGTGCCGATGGTCGAGGGGCCGCATTGCTATTCCTTCTTCGCCGGCAACGCGGATTTCGCCGCAAGGGCCGAGACGGAATTCACCGCCTTCTACCTCACCGACTTTCTGGTCAAGCAATTCGAGGCCTTCGTCTGGCGGCCGATGGGCTTTGACCGCCACCCCGAACTGATCGCCATGATGTTCGGCAATTACGAAACGCTGGTCTATCTGGCGCAGGTCGATGATCCCGCCCTCGACGCCAAGGCGGCCGAATGTGCCGCGCGCCTCAACCTTGCCTATGAACGCCGCGTCACCGGCTACGGCGACCTCGTTCCCGCGCTCTCGGCGCTGGCCGGACGCACGGCGCGGTGATCGCCCGGCCTCGGCCATTGTAACCCGGGGCGGCGCGTCCTAGTCTTGCCCAAATCCCCATTCCCTGGCCCCGATGACCCCGCACGAGATCGAACACGCCGCCGCCGAGCCGCAACCCGCCAACCGCCTGTCGCTGGTCGATCGCTACCGGCTGCAGACCTGGTTCCTGGGGATCATCGCCTTTTCCATGATCCTGTTCCTGCTGGTTCAGGCCCGGTTCATCCTGATCTCGCTGGTCATCGCCATCATCCTCTTTTCGCTCACGGCGGATGCGATCACCGCCTTCTCGCGGCTCAGGATCGGGTCGTGGAAGATCACCAACTGGCTGGCCTCGGTCGGGGCCTTCGCCATGATCGCGGTGCTGCTGCTCACGCTGACGGGGATCATCATCAGCCAGGTCAACACGGTGGTGACCACGACGTTGGGCTATACCGACCAGGCGATTGCCGCCATGGCCCGGCTTGCCGCCTGGATCTCGCCCGAGGCCGAGCAGATGGTCGAAACCTCGATCCGCTCGATCCAGGTTTCGACCTATATCAGCACGCTGGCCGGCCAGGCCTCGAACCTCCTGTCGGCGACGACGCTGGTGATCCTCTTCGTTGGCTTCCTCTTCGCCGAGCGGCTGTGGTTCAACACCAAGCTCGAGAACCTGCTGCACGACAAGGCCCAGGCGAAGCGCGTGGGGCGGATCATCCATTCCATCGTCCGGCGGGTGAACCATTACCTGCTGGTGAAGACCGGCGTCTCGGTGGCCACCGCCCTCGCCGTCTATCTGCTGATGGAGGGCTTCCGGCTCGATTTCGCCGGGCCCATGGCGATCCTGACCTTCGTTCTGAACTACATCCCCTCGGTCGGCTCGATCATCGCCACGATCCTGCTGGGTCTGGTGGCGCTGATCCAGGTGACGGAACCGGCGACGGCGCTTCTGGTCTTCGTGCTGGCGGGGATGGTACAATTCGTGCTGGGCTCGGTCATCGACCCGATGCTGATGGGCCGCGCGCTCAGGGTATCCTCCTTCGGCATCATCATCTCGCTGGCCTTCTGGGGCGCGCTCTGGGGCATCGCCGGCATGTTCCTGGCGGTGCCGATCATGGTCGCCACGATGATCGTCTGCTCGCATATCCCGGCGGCAAGGCCGGTGGCCGTGCTGCTCTCGCGCGAAGGCCTGCCGGAGATCGAGGAAGCGGGGACCGTCCCGGACGAGGGCGAACGGGTCCGAGCGGCGGCGGAATAGCACGCCTCCTACGTTAACCCTTCTCTCACCAATTTCCGCGTTGATCGGGGCATGTCCTCGTATCTCCGCCCCCGCGTTCCCGGTGCCACGATCTTCTTCACCGTCCGTCTGAACGCGGGCGGTAGCACGCTGCTCACCGACGAAATCGACGGCCTGCGCCAGGCGGTCGCCGTGACCCAACGTGAACGCCCCTTCACCATCGACGCTTTCGTGGTGCTGCCCGACCATCTGCATTGCGTCTGGACCCTGCCCGAGGGGGATTGCGAGTATTCGGAGCGGTGGGGCGCGATCAAGACGCGCTTCACACGATCCCTGCGCGACGCCTGTAGGGTGGGATTTCATCCCACCCTGGCGAAGGCCGCGGGCAAGCCGGTGGGGTGGAACCCCACCCTACGCCGGTCGGTCCCGAAAGTGGCGAAGGGCGACAGCGGGATCTGGCAACGCCGCTTCTGGGAACACCACATCCGCGATGACGAGGAATATCGGGCGCTGGTCGAGTATTGCTGGCTGAACCCGGTGAAACACGGCCTTGCCGCGCATCCGCTGGCCTGGCCCTATTCCTCGGCCCATCGGGACCAACGCCGGTTCGGGTGGGAGGAGGGTGGGATGAAATCCCACCCTACAGGGCGCGCGGGCCAGACCTACTGCGGATCGCCGGCGAAACCCGCCGACCCCCACTCGACCTGACCACGATCTCTCAGCTATCCATCTTCAACGCCGAGATAAACGCCGCCTGCGGGATCTCGACCTTGCCGAACTGGCGCATCTTCTTCTTGCCGGCCTTCTGCTTGTCCAAGAGCTTGCGCTTGCGGGTCGCATCGCCGCCGTAGCACTTGGCGGTCACGTCCTTGCGCAGGGCCGAGAGCGTCTCGCGGGCGATGACCTTGCCGCCGATCGCCGCCTGGATCGGGATCATGAACATGTGCCGCGGGATCAGCTCTTTCAGCTTTTCGCACATCGCCCGACCGCGCATCTCGGCCCGGTCGCGGTGCACCATCATGCTGAGCGCGTCCACGGGTTCCGCGTTCACCAGAATCGTCATCTTCACGAGGTTGTCCTCGCGGTAGCCGGTGATCTGGTAATCGAAGGACGCGTACCCCTTCGTCACCGATTTCAGGCGATCATAGAAGTCGAACACCACCTCGTTCAGCGGCAGGTCGTATTCCACCATCGCCCGGTTGCCGGCATAGGTCAGGTTCAGCTGGATCCCCCGCCGGTCCTGGCACAGCTTCAGCACATCGCCCAGGTATTCGTCCGGGACCATGATCGTCGCCTTGATGCGCGGCTCTTCCAGATGGTCCACCAGCGTCAAGTCGGGCATGTCGGCCGGGTTGTGCAGCTCGGTCATCGTGCCGTCGCGCAGATAGATCTTGTAGACCACCGAGGGCGCGGTGGTGATCAGGTCGAGATCGTATTCGCGCTCCAAGCGGTCGCGGACCACTTCGAGGTGCAAAAGGCCCAGAAAGCCGCAGCGGAAACCGAAGCCCAGCGCCGCCGATGTCTCCATCTCGTAGGAGAAACTCGCGTCGTTCAGCGCCAGCTTCTCGATCGCGTCGCGCAGGGCCTCGAAATCCGCGGCATCGACCGGGAAGAGGCCGCAGAACACCACCGGCTGCGCCGGTTTGAAGCCGGGCAGCGGCTTGTCGGTGCCCTTCTTCTCATGGGTGATCGTGTCGCCCACGCGGGTGTCGCGCACCTGCTTGATCGAGGCGGTCAGCACGCCGATCTCGCCCGGCCCCAACTCGGCGATATCGACCATCTTCGGCTTCAGCACGGCCAGCTTGTCGATGCCGTAAACCGCGCCGGTCTGCATCATCTTGATCGTGTCGCCCTTCTTGATCACGCCATCCATGACGCGGATCATGACGACGACGCCCAGATAGGGGTCGTACCAGCTGTCGACCAGCATCGCCTTCAGGGGCGCGTTGCGGTCGCCCTTGGGCGCGGGCAGGCGGGTGACGATGGCTTCCAGCACCTCGGGGATGCCGAGGCCGGATTTGGCCGAGATCAGCACCGCGTCCTGCGCGTCGAGGCCGATCACATCCTCGATCTGCTCCTTCACCCGCTCGGGCTCGGCCGCCGGAAGGTCGATCTTGTTCAGCACCGGCACGATCTCGTGGCCCGCGTCGATGGCCTGATAGACGTTGGCCAGCGTCTGCGCCTCAACCCCCTGCGAGGCATCGACCACCAGCAGCGAGCCCTCGACCGCGCGCATCGAGCGCGACACTTCATAGGCGAAGTCGACATGGCCGGGCGTGTCGATCAGGTTCAGCACATAGGTCTTGCCGTCCTTGGCCGGGTAATCGATGCGGACGGTGTTGGCCTTGATGGTAATGCCGCGCTCACGCTCGATATCCATCGAGTCGAGGATCTGCTCCTTCATGTCGCGTTGCGCCACGGTGCCGGTCAGCTGGATCAGCCGGTCGGCCAGCGTGGATTTGCCGTGGTCGATATGCGCCACGATGGAGAAGTTGCGGATACGGTCGAGCTCGGTCATCGGCGGCCTCGGCTGGGTTCCCGGTCAGATAGCGGAACGCCGGGGTGAAGGAAAGGGGCCGGTTGACGGTCCGGGACTCGGGGCTAGCTGTCCGGCAGGAGGATACGGGCATGACCATGGGCGCGGGCATCGCCGTCGGCATCGGGATCGGCACCGCCATCGGCGTGGCGATGGACAACATCGGCGTGGGCATCGCGCTGGGCGTGGGCATCGGCGTGGCGCTGGGGATCGCCTTCGACGCGGCCCGCAAGGACCGCTAGCCGGTCACAGCCCCTCGGCAATGGTCGCGTGGTAGAGCCGGGCATAAGCCGTCTGCTCCGGCGTATCCGAGGACCGGTATTCGGCGCCCGCCAGCCACTCCGGGTTCACCTCCAGCCCCCATCCGGGCGCCTCCGGCACCGTCAGCGCCCCGCCGGAGACGCGGAACGGATCGCCCAGGAAGAGGTCGCGCTGCCAGGGGTAGTAATCGTCGCCCTCGATGGAGAATTCCAGATATTTCCCGGCATTGGGCAGGGCCCGGAGCAGGTGCATCGTGGCCATGGTCACCAGCCCCAGGTTCGCGGCATGGGGCGTGACCGCCAGCCCCTCGGCCGCGGCCAGGCACGCGACATGCAGCGTCTTGGCGAGTCCGCCCAGATAGAGAATGTCGGGCTGCACCACATCGACCGCCCGGTCGCGGATCATCCGGGCGAAGGTCGTGACCTCGACCTCCTGCTCGCCGCCCGCCACATCGATATCCAGTGCCTCGGCCACGGCGGCGGTCGCGTCAAGGTCCCACCAGGGCACCGGCTCCTCGTAATGCGAGACGCCATTATCCTCCAGCATCCGGCCCACGGCGATGGCGCGCGGCACGGAGAAGCCCGAATTGGCGTCGACCAGCGTGTCGAGGCCGCGCAGCGCCCGGGTTACGGCGGGGATGATGGCCTCGGTCCGGCCCCCCCATTGGTCGCGATCCTCGCCCATCTCGGCGCCGATGCGGAACTTGGCGGCGGTGAAGCCCTGCTCGGCGCAGATCCGCTTCAGGCGCTCGGCCTCCTGGTCGGGGGTCAGGTCACGCCGCATGGAACTGGCATAGGCCCGCACCGGCCCGGCGCTGCCCCCGATCAGCGCGGCGACCGGCTTGCCCGCGCGCCGGCCCGCCATGTCCCAGAGCGCGGTGTCGAGCCCGGCCAGCGCCCGGTTGCGGTAAGAGCCGGGGAATTTGTGCTCGGCCCGCTCGATGCGGGCGACCAGCGTGGCAATGTCGGCCGAATCCTGGCCCAGCGCCCAAGGGGTGATCTGGCGGTGAAAGACGCGGGCGGTTATGTCGGCGTTATAGGTCGCGGTCTGGCCCCAGCCGATGGCGCCATCCTCGGCCGTCGCCTTGACGAAGCAGACGAATTCGTCGTGGAAAGTCTCGAGGCGGATCAGGCGCATGGGCGGGTCTCGGGTTTGCCGTCAGACTAGCGGCGCCCTGCCCCGCCGTCCATGGGGACCGCAGGATGGGCAATATTGCTCATCCTGCCGGCGGGTCACAGCGCCCGGCCCCCGGTGGCCTCAAGCCAATGGGCGAACCGCTCTTTCAGCACACGCGGTCGGCTCAGCGCCTCGGTCTCGGGGTCGAGCCGTTCGAGGATCTCGAACCGGTATCCCGCCGCGGCCGCAGCCTGAAGCGCCGCATCGGGATGCACCCCCTGTCCCAGCACGAAGCGCAGCCGGTTCTCGACCGTGTCGAGCCTTGGCGCGGCGCCGATCCAGAGCAGGCCGCCCGCGTGGACGGCATAGATCCCGGCCTGCGGTCTGGCCTCGCGATAGGCCGAGACGGCGGCTTTGCGGTCCTGTCGGTTCATGAGACGACTCCTTTGCCCGGGCTGATAGCAGAACCTCGCGCCCCGCGCAATATTACCCGGGTAATATTGACAGGCGGTGCCGGCTGGTGTTCATGGCACCATGGAACAGAATGATGCATGCACCGCCTTTCTGGGGCTGGAGATCGTGGCCGAAGGCCCCCTGGCGCAGGTCGCGCCGGTGGCGCTGGCCCGGGGGGCACTGGTCTTCGACGACCGGACGGGGCGGGTCGTGGATCTCGACCCGCGGGAATGGCAGACGCCCGCCCCGCCCCGGCGCGGACGGCCGAAGCTGGGGGTGGTGGCGAAGGAGGTCACGCTGATGCAGCGGCACTGGGACTGGCTCGGCTCGCAACCGGGCGGGGCCTCGGCGACGATCCGGCGGCTGGTCGAGGCGGCCCGCGCGGCCGAGGGCGGCGCGGCCGAGCGGCGCGATGCCTGCTGGCGGGCGATGAACGCGCTGGCGGGCGATCTTCCGGGATTCGAGGAGGCGAGCCGGGCGCTTTACGCGGGCGATCTGGAAGGCTTCGCGGCGCGGGTCGAGGATTGGCCTGCGGGGATCCGGGGGTATGTCCGGCGAATGGCGGGGGTGGGTTCGTAGGGGGGCGGATCACGGTGCGTGGGAGCACGCACCATTCGCACAAAGGTCAGACCTTAGCCGTCGATCCACGCGAAGTAGAAAAAATGCAAAAAGGGCCGGGATTCCTATAAGAACCCCGGCCCCAATGTTGAAAAAGTACCAGCCCGCTCAGACCATATCGGGCGGCGTCGCCTCGGCGGCCAGCGCCGGGACCAGCGCGTCCAGCGCCATCGTCTCGGTCCGGTTGTCACCCAGACGCCGAACGGAAACCGTCCGCTCGGCCACCTCGCGGGCGCCCAGAGCCAGGATCACCGGCACCTTGGCAAGCGAATGCTCGCGGACCTTGTAGTTGATCTTCTCGTTGCGGGTATCGGCCTCGACCCGCAGACCCGCCTTGCGCAGGGCATCCACAACCTCGGTAACATAGGCATCCGCCTCGGAGACGATCGAGGCCACCACCACCTGCTGCGGTGCCAGCCACAAGGGCAGCTTGCCCGAATAGTTCTCGATCAGGATGCCGATGAAGCGCTCGAACGAGCCCAGGCAGGCGCGGTGCAGCATCAGCGGCCGATGCTTGGCGCCGTCCGCACCGACATAGCTCGCATCCAGCCGCTCGGGCAGGTTCGGGTCCACCTGGAAGGTGCCGCATTGCCAGTCGCGGCCGATGGCATCGGTCAGCACGAATTCCAGCTTCGGCCCGTAGAAGGCACCCTCGCCCGGGAACAGCTCATAGGCATAGCCCGCGGCCGTCACGGCGTTGGCCAGCGCCGCTTCGGCGTAATCCCAGCTCTCCTCGGTGCCGATGCGCTTTTCCGGGCGCGTTGACAGCTTGATGCGCCATTTGTCGAAGCCCAGCTCGGCATAGACATCGGCCAGGAATTCGATGAAGCGCTTCGCCTCGCCCTCGATCTGTTCCTCGGTGGCGAAGATATGCGCGTCATCCTGCGTGAAGCCACGCACCCGCATGATTCCGTGCAGCGCGCCCGAAGGCTCGTACCGCGCGCAGGAGCCGAATTCGGCCATCCTGAGCGGCAGGTCACGATAGGATTTCAGGCCATGGTTGAAGATCTGCACGTGGCACGGGCAGTTCATCGGCTTCAGGGCGTTGACGGTCTTTTCCTTGGCGCCCTCTTCGTCCACCTCGACGATGAACATGTTCTCGCGGTAATTCTCCCAATGCCCCGAGGCTTCCCAGAGCTTGCGGTTCACCACCTGCGGCGTGTTCACCTCGACATAGCCGCCCGCGCGCTGCTTGCGGCGCATGTAATCCTGCAGCGTGGCATAGATCGTCCAGCCGTTCGGGTGCCAGAAGACCTGCCCGGGGGCCTCTTCCTGCATGTGGAACAGGTCCATCTCGCGCCCCAGCTTGCGGTGGTCGCGCTTGGCGGCCTCCTCCAGCATGTGCAGATGCGCCTTCAGGTCGTCGCGGTTCTTGAAGGCGACGCCATAGATCCGCTGCAGCATCGGGCGCGAGGCATCGCCCAGCCAATAGGCCCCCGCGACATGCGTCAGCTTGAAGCCGTCGGCCGGGACCTGACCCGTGTGTTGCAGGTGCGGCCCCCGGCAGAGGTCCTGCCAGTCGCCGTGCCAGTACATGCGGATCTGCTGGTCCTCGGGGATGCGGTTGACCAGTTCGACCTTATAAGGCTCGCCCGATTTTTCATAGTAATCAAGCGCATCGGCGCGCGACCAGACTTCGGTCCTGACCGGCTCGCGGGCGTTGATGATCTTCTTCATCTCGGCCTCGATGGCGCCCAGATCTTCGGGCGTGAAAGGCTCGGCGCGGTCGAAATCGTAGAACCAGCCATAGTCGCGGACCGGGCCGATCGTCACCTTCGTATCGGGCCAGAGCGCCTGCACGGCGCGGGCCATGATATGCGCCAGGTCATGGCGGATCAGCTCCAGCGCCGGGCCGTCGTCCTTCAGCGTGTTGATCGAGATATTGGCGTCGCCCTCGATGGGCCAGGCGAGGTCCCAGTGCTGGCCGTTCACCTGGGCCGAGATGGCGGCCTTGGCCAGAGACGGGGCGATGGACTTGGCCACCTCGGCGGGCGTGATGCCGGCGGGGTATTCGCGCACATTGCCATCGGGAAATTTAAGGGAAATCTGGCTCATCGGGCCAAGCTCCTCGTCGTTTCGGCGCCCACGGAACGCCCGGTTGCGGGTTATGTCGGGGTTATGTGCCGCGCGCCGCGGGCCTTGTCAACGTCGCATGAAAAACGCCGCCGCCCGGGTGGGGCGGCGGCGCCATGATGACCGCAATCGCGCTTATTCCTTGCCCAGCGCCGCCGCCCGGCGGGACTTGATCCAGGGCGAGAGATAGGGCCAGACGATGGAGAAGGCCGCGACCGCCAGCAGGAAGGCCGAGAGGGGGCGGGTGAAGAAGGGCCAGACCCCCTCGTCCGTATAGGTGATGCCGCGGCGCAGGTTCAGCTCCAGCATCGGGCCCAGGATGAAGGCCAGGATGAAGGGCCCGACCGGCAGTTTCACCTTGTCCATGAGCAGACCCGCGGCGGCGAAGCCCAGCAGCAGCACGTAGTTGAACGCGGTCGAGGAGCCGACGAAGACGCCGATGAAGCCCAGCACGACGATGGCCGGATAGAGGTAATGATACGGGATCTTCAGGATCGCCGGAAACAGCCGCATGCCGAAATACTGCAGCACCAGCGTGATGACCGCCGCCAGGATCGCCGTCAGGAACAGCGCATAGACGATATCGGGGTTGTTGGCGAAGAGGAGCGGCCCGGCCTGGATCCCGTGGATCATCAGCCCGCCCAGCAGGATCGCCGTGGTGCCGTCCCCGGGGATGCCCAGCGCCACCATCGGGATCAGCGCGCCGCCGACCGAGGCGTTGTTAGACGTCTCCGAGGCGAAGACGCCATCGACGCAACCCTTGCCGAATTTCTCGGGGTGTTTGGAGGCGGATTTGGCCTGCGCATAGGCGACCATGTTGGACAGGGCCGAGCCCATGCCGGGCAGGAAGCCGATCCAGAGCCCGATCATGAAGGACCGCACGATGTTCCAGGCGTTGTCGATGTATTCCCTGAGCGTGACGCCGAACCCCTTGATCTGCGACACATCGACCTCGGGGATCTGCTGCTCGCCCCGGGCGTGGTCCTGCACGATCTGCTTCAGCGCGAAGAGGCCCAGCATCAGCGCGATCAGGTCGATCCCGCCCGAGAGGTAGATCGAACCGAAGGTAAAGCGCGCATAGCCGTCGATCGGCGCGAAACCCACGGTTGACAGCAAAAGCCCCAGGGCCGCCGCCGCCATGCCGTGAAAGATCGAGCCCCGGGCCAGCGCCGCGACCAGCGCGATGGCGCAGAACCCCAGCGAGAAATACTCCCAAGGCCCCAGCTGCAGCGCCATCCGCGCCATGAAGGGCGACAGGAACATGGCGATCAGGATCGAGAAGGCCGTACCGATGAAGCTGGCGACGATGGCCGCGCCCAGGGCCTTCACCGCCTCGCCGTTGCGGGTCATCGGGTAGCCGTCGAAGGTCGTGGCGATGGACGAGGGCGAACCGGGGATGCCCAGCAGGATGGAACCGATCATCCCCCCCGACACGCCGCCGATCCAGATCGAGACCAGCATGGCCAGGCCCACATGCGGGTCCATGCCGAAGGTGATGGGCAGCAGCAGCGCCACGCCCAGGCCCCCCGACAGGCCCGGAATGGCCCCCAGGATGATGCCCAGCGCGGTGGCGGCCAGGATGATCAGCAGCGTCGTGGGCTGCAGCAGCGACAGGAACGTGTCGAACATGGCCGGACCCTCAGAAAAGGATGCCTTGCGGCAGGTAGGCGTTGAGCGCCGTCTTGAAGAGGAGATGCACCCCTCCGGTGACGGCCAGCGCATAGATCAGCCCGCGCCACCAGACGCGGCGCTCGGGGCCGGCGATGATCCAGTAGAAGCCGAAGACCGCGGTGACGCTGGCGACGTAGAAACCCACCAGCCAGAGCGCCAGCGCGTAGAACAGCATGAGCCCCGCCATGGTAAGGCCGCGGACCAGCGCCGCGGGGTCCATCCGGCGCCCCTGCTCCGTGGGCCTGGTCAGCAACAGCCCCAGCCCGCAGATCACCAGGATGGTGCAGGCGAAGATCGGGAACAGCTTGGGGCCTGGGTCGTCGTTGAAGGTGCGGACGCTGATCTGCGAGGCAATTGCGATGCCCGCCACGCCCAGCGCCAGCAGACCCGCGCCAAGGGGACGATCGGTGTTCATGTCTCTCTCCTGCCGTGGTCGGGGCGCGCGGGACCTCCGCCCACCCCGCCGGATTCATTGCGCCGCAAGGCCGAGGTGCTGCGCAAGCTCGGCGATGTGGCGGTCTTCCTGCTGCAGTATCGCATTGGCCTCTTCCAGCGAATGCGCCACGAAGCTGCTGTCCGCCGCCGCCAGCGCCTGGGCGACCTGCGGATCGTCGCCCATGCCCTGGATCGCTGCGTTGATGGCCTCGGCCACCGCCGGGTCGATCCCTGCCGGGCCAAACACCACCAGCGGCGCGATCCAGGACACGTTCACCCCCTGATCGAGGCAGGTCTGGAACTCGGGATAATCGGGATCGGGCGTCGGATCGACCATGCAGAGCACCCGCATGTCGCCCGAGGTCACATATTGCCGCGCCGAACCCGCACCCAGATTGCCCAGCGTGATATGCCCGCCCTGGATGCCCGCAACCTTGTCGACCTCGGCCGAGGCTTCGACCAGGCGCAGATCGACGCCCTCGTTCATCATGATCGTGCCGGCGATGAAATGCGTGGCCTGCCCCAGCGAGACACCGACCGTGTACTGACCGGGATGGGCGCGCGCGTCCTCGACGAATTCGCGCATGGTTTGCCAGGGCGCGTCGGGCGCCACCGCATAGACCTGCGGCGGATAGGATTGGGCGATGCCCAGCACGGTGAAGGCGTCCAGCCCGTGATTGTAGCGGCCGGTCTGCATGCCCACCAGCATCCCGGTGTGCTGGAACAGCAGCGTCTGGCCATCGGGCGCGGCATTGCGCACGGTTTCCTGCGCGACGACGCCGCCGCCCTCGGGCTGGTTGATGACCGCCACCGCCGTGCCGGTGTGGCGCTGCAGGTAATCGGCAAAGATCCGCCCCATCACATCGGTGCCGCCGCCCGGCCGCGAGGGGATGATCAGCTGGATCGGTCCGCTCGGCCAGGTCTGGGCGCCCGAGGCGCCCGCGGCGAGGGCCAGCGCCAGAGCGGCGGCCAGGGTCTTGTGCAGGTTCATGTCATGTCCTCCCGAATGAACGATGCCTTGTCGGTGTCACGGCGCGTAAAGCGCGCGCAGCCAGTCGATGATCAGCGCCCGCGCCTCGCGGAACCGCGACTGGCCGGCGATCAGAAAACCGTGGTCGGCGTCGGCGTATTGCTTCACCACCACGTCGTTGCCCACCTGCACCAGCCGCGCGGCATAGGCGCGGGCCTCGAATCGCAGCGGGTCCAGCCCGGCGGTGATGATCAGCGCGGGCGGCAGACCCTTGATCGACGCCTCCGGGGCCAGAACCGGGGACAGCAGCGGGTTGCGCAGGTTCTCCTCGACGCCCGCATAGCAGACGGAGAAGGCATGCAGCCGCGCCGCCGGAAAGATGGATTGCGGCTCCAGCTTCTCCTCGGGCGGGGTGACGCCATCGAGGAACGGATAGGACATGAGTTGCCCCCGCAGGCGGAACGCCCCCGTCTCCTGCGCCATGAGGCAGATCGCGGCGGTCAGGTTGCCCCCCGCCGAATGCCCGCCCAGGGCGATCCGCGCGGGGTCGCCCCCCAGCGCGGTGGCATTGGCAAAGGCCCAGGCAGTGATGTCATAGCCCTCGTGCAGGGCCGCCGGGAAGGGATGTTCCGGTGCCAGACGATAATCGAGGTCGATCACCACGGCATCCAGACGGCTCGCCAGATGGGCACAGAAAACCGTGTCGCGCTCCTGATAGCCGCGCACGAAGCCGCCGCCATGGATATTGATGAAGATCGGCCGCGGCCCGGCGGCGGGCGCCTTGGGCGTGACGATCACGATCCGTGTGTCGCCCTCGCGGGTCGGGACGAACCGCTCCTCGGCCGTGCAGAGGTCGAGGTCGGCCATCAGGTCCGGGGTCATCTGGGTGGCGACCAGATTGGTCGCGCGCAATTGCCCGGCCAGCACCAGCCGCTCGGCCTGCGTCAGCGAGAAATCGGGAATCGCCTCGGTCATGCGGCCTTCTCCAGGATCTTGCGGATCCCTTCGATCCGCTGATCCATCAGCCGGGGCCAGACCGCCCGGTCGACGAAGGGATTGTGCCCCTCGGCGATGGCGTCCACCCGGTCCATCATCGCCACCTGCGCCGGATGCGAGCCGAGCGTGATCGCCACCGGCATGTCCCGCAGCCTGAGCAGCGAGTTCAGGTAATCCTGCTGCAGGCTGAAGGGCAGGTTGTTGTCGCGCAGATACTCGTCCGTCACGGTGATCAGCCCGATCCCGCCATGCATGCCGACCAGCAGCGTCTCGCCCCCCTCCTCGACCTCGAAGAAGAAGCTGGTGGTGCCCGGCGTGTGGCCCGGGGTCAGCAGCGTGCGGATGGTGCGGTCGCCAAAGACCACCGGCTGGTTGTCGGAATAGAAATCGTCGGGCTCGAACGGGCCCCAGGGATAGCCGTCGTTCAGCAGCTGGTCGGGCCGGTCGTTGAGGAATTGCCAATCCTCGCGGCTCATCATCACCTTGGCGCCCGAGGCCTCGACCAGCGGGCGCACGCCGCCCAGATGGTCGTAATGCATGTGGCTGACCAGGATCAGCTTCAGATCGGCGATGTCGAAGCCCAGTTTGCGGATCGCTTCGAACACCAGATAGACCTGCGGCTGCATGGTCGTGTCGATCAGGATCAGCCCCTCGGTCGATTGCAGCAGATAGGCGCCGACCCAGTTGTTGCCCACATACCAGGTGCGCGGCGCCACCGGGAAGGGATCGACCGCCACCTCCCAGGGGCGTTCGCAGCCCTGGATCAGGCAATCTTGGGGGGCAAGGGGCAGCGGGGGCAGTTGGCGGCGGGCCATCGGGATCGTCCATTCAGCAATCTGGGGAATGCGCGGGGCGGCGAACCGCCCCGCGCCGTCTCGGGGGGAGAAAGGCTCAGTTCAGGCCCAGCAGTTCGGCCGTGGCGGCGACGCGGGCGTCGATGCCCTCCAGCCGCGCCTGCACCGCGTCCTGCGGCACCATGCTCAGGGCAAAGCCCATGCCCGACAGCTGGCCGTTGATCGCCTCGTCCCCGACCACCGCGGCAAAGGCGTCATGGATCGACTGCACGACCGACGCGTCGGTGCCCGTCGGCGCCATGATCAGGAAATCGAGCCCATAGACCGCGTTCGGATAGCCCGCCTCGGCCATCGAGGGCACATCGGGCAGCGCCGGATCGCGCCCGGCCTCGCCGCCGATGGTGGCCAGCACGCGCAGGTCGCCGTTCTGGACGTATTGCAGCGTGCCGGGGGTGTTGACCAGCGCCGCATCGATCTGGTGGCCTTGCAGCTGCACCATCTTGTCAGCATCCGAGCCCGCATCGACGATGCGGAATTGCGCGCCGCTGTCCGAGGTCAGCAGCCCCGCCATGAAATGCGTCGACCCCCGGACCTGCACGCCCAGCGAGACGCTGTTGGGGGTGTCGATCGAGGCCTGCACCAGATCCTGAAGGGTCTGGTAGGGCGAATCGGCGGCCACGGCCAGCGCATAGGTCCCGCCCACGGCAATCTCGGCGGCGACGGTGAAGGCGGTCATCGGATCGGGCTCATAGGCGCCCGTGTGGTGCATGGCCAGCACACCCGTGTGGAAGAACAGCAGCGTCTGCCCGTCGGGCGCGGCGGTGCGCACTTCCTCGGCCGCGACGACGCCGCCCCCGCCCGGGTTGTTCACCACCACGAAGGGCTGGCCGGTCTGCTCCTGCAAGGCGCCGGCGATGATGCGCGCGACGGCATCGGTGCCGCCACCGGCCCGGGCCGGCACCACCAGCTGGACCGAGCCCGAGGGCCAGCCCTGCGCCAGCGCCGCCTGCGGCAGCATCAGGGTGGCGGCGGCCAGCGCCAGCAGGCTGCGGCGCGCGATCGAAAACTGTGTCATGATATGTCCTCCCAGACCTCTCCTCTGATCCGAAGCCTATTGACATCCGGCGTGTTCGGGAAATTGGATATGCGGGTAAGGTATAAGGAATGCTTTTGGCATGGCGCTCAACGCCCAGACCCTTTTGCTGCGCCTGACGACGCGCGCGCGCCTGCGGCACATGCAGGCGCTGGTGGTGCTGGACGATCTGCGTTCGATGACACGGGCGGCGCAGGCCATGGGCATGACGCAGCCCGCCATGACCCAGCTCGTGGCCGAGATGGAGCAGTTGCTGGAAACGCGGCTCTTCCTGCGCCACTCGCGCGGGGTGGACCCCACGCCGGTGGCCGAGGACCTGTTGCCGGTCGCCCGCCGGATCCTCGCGGCGATGGAGGAAGGGGCCGAAGCCATCGCCACCCGCATCCGCCGCGACAGCGGACCGATCCGCGTGGCGGTGACGGTGGCGGCGGTCGGCGCGCTTCTGGACCGGCTTCTGCCCGAGCTCAGCCGCGCGCATCCGACGCTGCAATTGATGGTCGAGACGGTGATGGGATTGAGCCTTTCGGCGTCCTTCAACGCCGAGGATTACGACCTCGTGCTCTGCCGCCGCCAGCGCGTTGTTCCCGAGGGCTGGACCTTCGTCCCCTGCTATGACGACAGCTCGGTGATCGTGGCGGGCAAGCGCCATCCGCTGGCCACGAAAGCGGTGGTAACGGCCGCCGACCTGGGGCAATGCGTCTGGCTGCAGAACCATGTCGCGACGCTGGCGCGGCACGTTTTCGACGCGCTGCGCGAGGAACATGGCTGGGACAACCTCCAGGAAATCAACATGATTTCACGGATACCCGAGGTCATGTGGTCCCTGCTGCGTGAGGGGACGGCGGTCTGCCTCTCGCCCCGCAGCGTGGCGCTGCCGCGCCTTGCGGACGGCACGCTGGTCGAGCTTCCCTTCCCCGTCGACGCTCCGCTGGAGCCGATGGGATTCTACTGGAAACCGGACCGCGCGACGCCCTCGCTGAAGCTCGTCGCGCAGGGCCTGACGGGCCTGCGCGACGCCTCGTGACGGCTCAGACCAGAAGGTCCGCGGGCAACAGCGCCTCGGGCAGGTTCTGGTAGCAGACCGGCCTGAGGAAGCGGCGGATCGACAGTGTGCCGACCGAGGTGGCGCCGAAATTGGTGCTGGCCGGATAGGGCCCGCCATGGACCATGGCGTCACAGACTTCGACCCCGGTGGGAAACCCGTTGGCCAGAAGCCGCCCCGCCTTGCGTTCCAGGAGTGGCATCAGGCGCCACGCCAGATCGGTGTCCTCCGCGTCCAGATGCAGTGTGCAGGTCAGCTGCCCCTCCAGCGCCCGCGCCACATCGAGCATCTGCCCGGCGTCGCGGCAGCGCAGGACCATACCCAGCGGACCGAAGACTTCCTCACCCAGCGCATGGTTCGCGAGCCAGTCCCCGGCGCCCACCTCATAGAGCGTGGGCGTCGCGTTCCGCTGATCGCAGACCGAGGTCAGAACCTCGCGCACGCCCTGCGAGGCGCGCAGCCGATCCCGGCCCTTGCGATAAGCATCAGCTATGCCATCGGTCAGCATCACCTGCGGCGGAACCGCCTCGAGCGCCGCACGCGCCTCGCGGGTGAAGGCCTCGGCCTCGGGCCCGTCCAGCACCACGGCAATGCCCGGATTGGTGCAGAACTGCCCGGCGCCCATGGTCAGGCTCCCCGCCCAGCCGCGGGCGATCCCCGCGCCCCGCGCGGCCATCGCGGCGGGCAGGCAGAACATCGGATTGACCGATCCCAGCTCGCCGAAGAAGGGGATCGGATCGGGCCGCCGCGCGCAGAGATCGAACAGCGCCCGCCCGCCCGCCAGCGAGCCGGTGAAACCCACCGCGCGGATACGGGGATCCTGCACCAGCGCCTCGCCCACATCGCGCCGACCGCCCTGCACCAGGCTGAAGACGCCCGGGTCCATCCCCTGCCCCGCCAGCGCCTCGGCGATGGCCTCGGCGACGATCTCGCCGGTGCCGGGATGCGCCGAATGACCCTTCACCACCACCGGGCAACCCGCCGCCAGGGCCGCCGCCGTATCCCCGCCCGCGACCGAAAAGGCCAGCGGGAAGTTCGAGGCGCCGAACACCGCCACCGGGCCGATGGGCCGTTGCATCATGCGCAGTTCAGGCCGGGGCGCGGGCTGACGGTCGGGCAGCGCCGGATCGACCCGGCGGTCGAGATACTCGCCCTTCAGGATGTGATCCGCGAACAGCCGCAGCTGGCCGGTGGTCCGCCCGCGCTCCCCTTCCAGCCGGGCGGCGGGCAGGCCGGATTCCTGACAGCCGATCTCGGTGATCTGCGGCCCGCGGGCTTCGATGGCGTCTGCGATGGCATGCAGCAGGGCCGCCCGCTCGGCGCGCGACGAATAGCCGTAGGTCCAGAAGGCCCGTTCGGCAGCCTCGCAGGCCTGCGCGACCAGCGCGGGGGTGCCGGTCGAGAAATCATGCGACGGGCCCGAGGAGGGCGAAGATTGCCAAGTCACCTCGGTCGCGATCCGTTCGCCGGCGATCAGGTGCTTGCCATGGGGTTGATAGCTCATCGGCCGTTCCTTTCACGCCACGCCTGATACTTGGCGAGGTTTTCGTCCTTGGTCGCTGGGTAAAGGCCGATCACCGCGGCCCCGCCATTGACCTCTTCCAGCACGAAATCCTCGAAGGATTCCATGCCTGTGCATTCCTCGGCGATCTCGTCTGCCAGATGCGCCGGGATCACCATCACCCCGTCATTGTCGCCCAGCAGAACGTCGCCCGGAAAGACCGGCGCATCGCCGCAGGCAATGGGGCCGCGGATCTCGATGGCCTCGTGCAGGGTCAGGTTGGTCGGCGCCGAGGGGCCGGCGCAATAGGCGGGCATGTCCAGCGCGCCGATGCCGGTCACGTCGCGAAAGCCGCCGTCCGACACCACGCCCGCCGCGCCGCGCAGGGCCAGCCTTGTGATCAGGATCGAGCCCGCGGTGGCGGCGCGGGCATCCTTGCGGGCGTCCATCACCAGCACCCAGCCCGGCGGGCAGGTCTCGATGGCGACGCGCTGCTTGTGCTCGGGGTCGCGGAAGATGGTGATCGGGTTGCGATCCTCGCGCGCAGGGATGTAGCGCAGGGTGAAGGCTTGGCCGACCATCGTGCCCTTGCCCGGCTGAACGGGGCGCGCGCCCTGAATGAACTGCTGGCGCAGCCCACGCTTGTAGAGCGCGGTCGCGACCGAGGCGGTGGAGACCTTCCTCAGTTTCTCGCGCGTGGCATCGGAGAGAATGTAGTCGGTCATGTCAGCCTCGGATCAGTCGGTTATCGGTCAAAAAGCGTGTCATGCGGGCGCTCTGGTCCTCGGTCAGCGGCCAGGCCGAGGGCGCGCGGGTCGGCCCGCAATCGAGTCCCTGGGCGATCAGCGCGGATTTCACGCCGGTGACATTGGTTCCGCCCAATTCCTCGGCCCGGATATCCTCGAACACACGCATCCCGGCGATGAGGGCGTTGGCCTTGGCGTAGTCGCCGGCCTCCAGCGCCGCATGGATCGCCAGCGAGCGTTCGGGCCAGACATTGATCAGGCCCGAGGTGAAGCCCCGGGCGCCGACCGCGTAGAAGGAGGGCGCCCAGACCTCGGCGAGGCCCCCGACCCAGACGATGGAGGGGTCGCAGGCGGCCTTGGCCTCGGCCAGTTTCATCGGGTTGGGCGTCGCCCATTTGACGCCCTTGACGGTCGGCAGGGCGCAAAGCGCGGCGATGTTCCTGGTGCCGATCGCATCGTTCCGCAGATAGAGCATCATCGGCAGCCCGCCCGAAGCATCCGACACCGCGTTCAGGTAATCGAGGATGCCGCGCGGGCTGACGAAGGGGTCGGGTGGCTGGTGGATCATCAGCGCCGCGGCCCCGACCTCGGCCGAGGCACGGGCCAGCCGCTGCGCATCGCGCAATCCCCGCCCCACCCCGGCCAGCAGCGGCGCGCGGCCGGCGACCAGCGCGGCCACCTCCTGCACCATGGTCACCGCCTCGTCCGTCGTCAGCGCATAGAATTCGCCGGTATTGCCGTTGACCACCGGCATATGCAGCCCCGCCGCCAGCGCCCGGTCCAGGATCGGCGCCAACCGCGCGGGTGCCACGTCGCCCGCCGCATCGAAGGGGGTGACGAGGATCCCGGAAATGCCGGTCAGGGCTTGGTCGAGGGTCAGGGTCATCAGTAGATATCCGGTTCGCCCGCGGCCTTGCCGAAGCCGCGTTCAAGGAAGTCGAAGTCGCAGCCCTTGTCGGCCTGCGTCACGTGTTTGGAGAACATCCAGCCCCAGCCGCGTTCGAACCGGGGTTCCGGCGCGCGCCAGGCGGCAGCGCGGGCTTTCAACTCGTCTTCCGGGACCAGCATGTCGAGGCGGCGCGCGGCGAGGTCCAGGCGGATGATGTCGCCAGTCTTCAGCAGCGCCAGCGGCCCGCCGACATAGGCTTCGGGCGCGACATGCAGCACGCAGGCCCCATAGGAAGTGCCGGACATCCGCGCGTCCGAAATGCGCAGCATGTCGCGATGGCCCTGCTTGATCAGCGCCTTGGGGATCGGCAGCATGCCCCATTCGGGAAAGCCCGGCCCGCCCAGCGGCCCCGCGTTGCGCAGGACCATGACGTGAGCGGGGCTGACCTCGGCATGCTCGTCATCGACGAATGCCTTCATCTCGGCGTAGCTGTCGAAGACCAGCGCCGGGCCTTCGTGAACGTGGTAGGTCGGATCGCAGGCGGCGGGCTTGATCACCGCGCCGTCGGGGCAGAGGTTGCCGCGCAGGACGGCCAGCGAGCCCTCCTTGTAGACCGGGTTCGACAGTGGGCGGATCACGTCCTCGTTGAAGACCCGCGCCCCCTCAAGATTCTCGCCCATGGTCTTGCCGGTGACCGTCAGGGCGCCGAGGTCCAGCCGCTCCTTGATCTGCGCCATCAGGGCGCGGAGCCCGCCGGCGTAGTAGAAATCCTCCATCAGGTAATCCTTGCCCGCGGGCCGGACATTGGCGATCAGCGGCGTCACCCGGCCCAGCGCGTCAAGGTCGTCAAGCGTCAGGTCCACGCCCGCGCGGCGGGCCATGGCGATCAGATGGACGACGGCATTGGTCGAACAGCCGGTGGCCATGGCGACGATGGCCGCGTTCTTCACCGCGGCTTCGGTCACGATCCGGTCGGGGGTCAGATCCTCCCAGACCATGGCGACGATCCGGCGCCCGCAATCGGCCGCCATGCGCTGATGCCCGCTGTCCACGGCGGGGACCGAGGAGGCGCCCGGCAGCGTCAGCCCCATCGCATCGGCAATCGCCGTCATGGTCGAGGCCGTGCCCATCGTCATGCAGACCCCGGCCGAGCGGGCGATGCCGCCCTGCAAGCCCTGCCATTCGGCCTCGGTGATATTCCCGGCGCGCCGTTCGTCCCAGTATTTCCAGGCGTCCGACCCGGACCCCAGCTTCTGCCCCGCGTAATTGCCGCGCAGCATCGGACCCGCGGGCAGGTAGATCATCGGCACGCCCGCCGTCAGCGCCCCCATCACCAGCCCCGGCGTGGTCTTGTCGCAGCCGCCCATCAGCACCACGCCGTCCAGCGGATGCGAGCGGATCATCTCTTCCGTCTCCATCGCCAGCATGTTGCGGTACAGCATCGAGGTGGGCTTGGTGAAACTCTCGTCCACCGACAGCGACGGCAGTTCCACCGGGAAGCCCCCCGCCGCCAGCACGCCCCGCTTCACGTCCTGCGCCCGCTCACGGAAATGGGCGTGGCACGAGTTCAGTTCCGACCAGGTGTTGAGGATGCCGATCAGCGGCTTCCCCATGAAATCGCTTTCAGAATAGCCCAGCTGCATCATCCGCGAGCGATGCCCGAAACTGCGCAGATCGTCCGGCGCGAACCAGCGCGCGGATCGCAGCGCCTCAGGTGTTTTTCGGGTCGGAGACAAGGCTGGCACCTCATGTATTCGCATTCATCAGCGATGTATGCGCAATCATTACCGCCTGTCAACGACCTTTCTGGGGGCGTGGAATGCCGGCTACTGGTCGCGAAACAGGGAACGGCGGGAATTTTCTTCCTATATTCTACCATTGAAAGCGCATACATCTATTCGCACATCGACAGGACAATCCGGCAGCCGAGGACAGAATGGCCCCGACCCGCAAGACCGCTCCGCTTCGCCGCCCGATCTTGCGCCGGGTCTCTGATCCGGGGAATATGCCCGCATGACGCGCAGGCCGCCTCTCCCGATACCGCCCCGGACCGAGGCCCGCCCCCCGGCCCGCCGCATCACCATGGAAACCGTGGGCCGCATGGCCGGGGTCAGCCAGGTGACCGTCTCGCGCGCGCTGTCGGATCCGTCCAAGGTCTCGCCCGAGACGCTGACCCGAATCCAGGAGGCCATCGCCGCGACCGGCTTCGTGCCCAATGCGCTGGCCGGGGCGCTGGCGTCGAAGAAATCCATGCTGATCTCGGCGCTGGTGCCCTCGATCACCAACATCGTCTATTCCGGCATGCTCGCGACCTTCAGCGCCGAATTGCGCGCGCGGGGCTATCAAATCCTGCTGTCCGAAACCGGCTTCGACCGCGAGGACGAGGCCGCGACGGTCGAGGCGCATCTGTCGCGCCGCCCGGATGCCATGCTGCTGACGGGGGTGCACCACGCCGACCGGACGCGGCGCATGCTGTTGGGCGCGGGCGTTCCCGTGGTTGAGGTCTGGGACATCACCGACACGCCGATCGACCTCTGCGTCGGCTTCTCTCACCCCGAGGCCGGGCGGGCCATGGCCGATTACGCCCGCGCAAGGGGCTACCGGCGCGCGGCCTTCATCACCGCAGGCGACGAACGGGCCTTGCGCCGGGGCGCGGCCTTTGCCGAACGCTTCGCCCAGGCCGGCGGAGAGGGGCCGGTGCCGATCCGCGGCGATGCGCCCGCCAGCCTGGCCGGGGGCCGGGCGCTGACCGCCGCGCTGATCGACGCGGGCTTCGGCAGCGAGGCGGACAAGGCGGTGATCGCCGCCAGTTCGGACGTGCTGGCCCAGGGCGCGCTGATCGAACTGGCGGCGCGGGGCATTGCCGTGCCGGGCCGGGTGGCGGTGATGGGCTTCGGCGATCAGGAGATGGCGGCGGCACTCTCGCCCACGCTGACCACTGTGCGCGTCAACCGCGACGCGCTGGGCCGCGCGGCGGCGCAGGCGCTGCTGACCCGGATCGGCGGCGCGGCGCCCGACCGCCAGGTGATCGACGTGGGCTTCGCGCTGGTCGAGCGTGAATCCGCCTGAGGCGCGACCTCGGCAGGATGGGCAATATTGCCCATCCCACACCCGGACCGCGGCGCGCAGGACGCAGCCCCCTCGCCCGGCCTCACCGGACCCCAAGCCACCAGTAATATTCTGATTTCAGGATACATTCCCGGAATCCGGCGCCTCCCCTGCCAAAATGATTGACGTCTATCAATTCCATCCCTAGCCTGAGCGCAGGGAGGATCCTATGAAAGCACCGACATTGGCGGATGTCGCGCGGCGGGCTGGCGTGAGCTATGCCACCGCCGACCGCGTGGTGAACGCGCGGGGCGGCGTGGCCGATGCCCGCGCCGACCGCGTGCGCCAGGCGATCGCCGATCTGGGCTATGTCCGCAATGTCGCGGCCGCGAACCTGTCGCAGGGGCGCGTCTATCGCTTCGTCTTCGTCATCCCCACCGGCACCAACGCTTTCTTCCTGCATCTGCGGATGATCCTCGGCGCCGTCGCGCCCCGGCTGCGGCTGGAGAAGACCGAACTCAGGATCGAGGACGTCGCGGCCTTCGACGCACCCTCGCTGGTCGCCGTGCTGCGCAGCCTCAGCCTGTCGCCGCCCGACGGTATCGCCCTGGTCGGCATCGACAGCCCCGAGGTTGCAGCGGCCGTCGCCGATCTGACCGCCGCCGGTGTCGCCGTGGTAACGCTGGTCTCGGACATGCCGGATTCCGCGCGCCACGCCTATGTCGGCATCGACAATTGCTCGGCCGGGCGCACCGCCGCGCGGCTCATGGGCCTGGCCCATGCACGGGGGCCGGGCCGGGTGCTGCCGGTCCTGGGCTCGCTCACCGCCCGCGACCATCGCGAGCGTCTGGCGGGCTTCCGCGCTGTCCTGGCACAGGATTTCCCACAGATCGCGCTGCTGCCGGAATTCGAGGGCCGCGACCGCGCCGAGCTGGTCGAACAGGCCCTCGCGCGGCTCTTCGACCGGGGCGAGGCGCTCTCGGGCATCTACAGCTTCGGCGCCGGCAACAGCGGCCTCGCCCGGGCCCTATCCCGGTTTGAGGGCACCGGCAATCGGCCGGTCGTCATCGTCCACGAACTCACCCCCCGCACGCGCGAGGCGTTGGGCACCGGCAATTTCGACGTGGTGATCGACCAGCGCCCCGGGGCCGAGATCGCGCTGGCCCTCGCCACCATGCGGCAGATCTCGGACCGCCTGCCCGCCGCGCCGATCCGTCCGATCATCCCGGCGATCATCTTTCAGGATAACATGCCCGACCCCGAGGACAGCGCCCTGCTGGATGCGGCCGGGCTCGACCACACCACCGCGCCCCATGGGCGCCAAGGAGGATTGACATGAAAACCATCAAGGGACCGGCGCTGTTTCTGGCCCAGTTTGCGGGCGATACCGCGCCCTTCGATAACTGGGACAACATCACCAAATGGGCCGGCAGCATCGGCTACAAGGGGGTGCAGCTGCCCTCATGGGTCTCGGGCTTCATCGATCTGAAGAAGGCCGCTGCCAGCAAGGATTACTGCGACGAGCTGAAGGGCGTGGCCGAGGCGAACGGCGTTGCCATCACCGAGCTGTCGACCCATCTGCAGGGCCAGCTGGTCGCCGTGCACCCGGCCTATGACATCGGTTTCGACGGTTTCGCCGACCCTGCGGTGCGCGGCAATGCGACCGCGCGGCAGGAATGGGCGGTCGAGCAGGTGAAGATGGCCCTCTCGGCATCCAGGAATCTGGGCCTCACCGCCATGGCGTCCTTCTCGGGTGCGCTGGCCTGGCCCTATCTCTACCCCTGGCCACAGCGCCCCGCCGGTCTGGTCGAGATGGCTTTCGACGAACTCGCCCGGCGCTGGCGCCCGATCCTGGACCATGCCGAGGAATGCGGCGTCGACATCTGCTATGAAATCCACCCGGGCGAGGATCTGCACGACGGCATCACCTACGAGATGTTCCTCGAACGCGTCGGCAATCATGCGCGGGCGAACATGCTTTACGACCCGTCGCATTACATCCTGCAATGCCTTGATTATCTGGACAATATCGACATCTACAAGGACCGGATCCGCATGTTCCACGTCAAGGATGCCGAGTTCAACCCGACCGGGCGGCAAGGCGTCTATGGCGGTTATCAATCCTGGGTCAACCGGGCCGGGCGCTTCCGGTCGCTCGGCGACGGGCAGGTCGATTTCGGCGCCGTCTTCTCGAAAATGGCGGCCAATGATTTCGACGGCTGGGCCGTGGTCGAATGGGAATGCTGCCTGAAACACCCCGAGGATGGGGCGCGCGAGGGCGCGGAATTCGTGAAAAACCACATCATCCGCGTGACCGAGAAGGCTTTCGACGATTTCGCCGACGGCGGCACGGATGATGCCGCCAACCGCCGGATGCTGGGCCTGTAAGGGGACGACAATGACCATCGAAGGACGCAAGGAAACCCTCTCGGGCCGCATTCCGCTGGGCATGGTGGGCGGCGGGGCCGATGCCTTCATCGGCGGCGTGCACCGCTTCGCCGCGCGGCTGGACGACCGCTTCTCGCTGGTGGCGGGGGCCTTGTCCTCGACGCCCGAGAAGGCCCGCGCCTCGGGCGCGGCGCTGGGGCTCGATCCCGCCCGCAGCTATGGCAGCTTCGCCGAGATGGCCGAGGCCGAAGCCGCCCGCCCCGACGGCATCCGCGCCGTGTCGATCGTGACGCCGAACCACATGCATTACCCCGCGGCCAAGGCCTTCCTCGAACGCGGGATCCATGTGATCTGCGACAAACCCCTGACCGCGACGATGGAGGATGCCGCCGCGCTGGACGCGGCGGTTAAATCCTCGGGCGCGCTCTTCATCCTGACCCATAATTACACCGGCTATCCGATGGTCCGGCAGGCCCGCGCCATGGTCGCGGCCGGCAAGATCGGCAAGATCCGCGTCGTGCAGGCCGAATACCCGCAGGGCTGGCTGACCGAGAGTGTCGAGGCCGACGGCACCAACAAACAGGCCGTCTGGCGCACCGATCCGGCGCGGTCTGGCGCCGGCGGGGCGACCGGCGACATCGGCACGCATGCTTATAACCTCGCCTGTTTCGTGACCGGCCTGACCGGGCAGGAGCTGGCCGCCGATCTGCAGGCCTTCGGTCCCGGGCGCAGGCTCGACGACAACGGCCATGTCATGCTGCGCTTTGCCGAGGGTGCGCGCGGGATGCTCTGGTGCTCGCAGGTGGCGCCGGGGCATGAAAACGGCCTCCGGCTGCGCGTCTATGGCGAGAAAGGCGGCCTCGAATGGTCGCAGGAGGAACCCAACGTCCTGTGGTTCACGCCGCTGGGCCAGCCCAAGCAGCAGATGCAGCGCGGCGGGGCGGGCATCTGGCCCGAGGCAGCCGCCGTGAGCCGCATCCCGTCCGGGCACCCGGAGGGGTATCTGGAGGCCTTCGCCACCCTCTACGCCAGCGCCGCCGACGCGATCCGCGCGGTCGAGGGCGGCGCCAGCCGTGACGCGGCGATGGGCCTTCTGCCCGGGATCGCCGACGGCATGGCGGGGATGAATTTCGTCCGCGCCTGCGTCGAGTCTTCGCGCGGGAATGCCGCCTGGGTGAGGCTCTGATGGCAGATCCGATCCTCTCGCTCCGGGGGATCCGCCGCAGCTTCGGCCCGGTCGAGGTGCTGCACGGCATCGACCTGGACCTGGCCCCGGGCGAGGTGCACGCGCTGCTGGGCGAGAATGGCGCGGGGAAATCCACGGCGATGAAGATCCTGGCCGGCTATCAGCCCGCCAGCGCCGGACAGATCCTGCTGGACGGGGTGGAGACGCAATTCCACTCGCCCCATGACGGCGAAAGCGCCGGGATCATCATGATCCACCAGGAATTCGCCCTGGCCGAACAGTTGACGGTCGAGCAGAACATCTTCCTGGGGCGCGAATTGCGGCGCCGCGGGCTGCTGGACAAGGCGCAGATGCGGCGGCTGAGCCGCGAGTATCTGGCGCGCGTCAACAGCCGTGTCGATCCCGACACCATCGTCTCGCGGCTCTCGAATTCCGAAAAGCAGATGGTCGAAATCGCCAAGGCCCTCTCGCGCAACGCCCGCGTGCTGATCATGGACGAGCCGACCGCCGTGCTGACCTCGCGCGAGGTCGAGATCCTGTTCGCCCAGGTCGATGCCCTGCGCGCGGCGGGCACCGCCATCCTCTTCACCTCGCACAAGCTTGACGAGGTGGCGCGGCTGGCCGACCGGGTGACGATCATGCGCGACGGATCGGTCGTCCATTCCGGCCCGGCCGACCAGATCACCGAAGACGGCATGGCCACCGCCATGGTCGGGCGCGAGATGTCGGACCTCTACCCGCCGAAACCCGGCGTCGCGCCGGGCGCGCCCGTGGTGCTGAAGGTCCGCGACCTGAGCGTCCCGCGCTTCGCGCAAGGCATCGGTTTTGACCTGCACCAGGGCGAGATCCTGGGCCTCGCCGGTCTGGTCGGCGCCGGACGGACCGAAGCGATGGAGGGCCTGTGCGGCATCCGGCCCAAGACCTCGGGCAGCGTCGAGATCCATGGCCAGCCCGTCGCCATCCGCAGACCCGCCGACGCGCTGGCGCAGCGGCTTTGCTACCTGACCGAGGACCGCAAGCTGCGCGGGCTTCTTCTGGACATGCCGATGCGGCCCAACCTGACGCTGCAGGCGCTCGAGGATTTCACCGGCCTGCTGATCGACCGCAAGGCCGAGGACAGGGCGCTCGACCAGGCGATCCAGGATTTCGACATCCGCGGCAGCCGGACCGTCCGGGTCGGGAACCTCTCGGGCGGGAACCAGCAGAAACTGCTGCTCGCCAAGATCATGCTGTCCGAACCGCAGATCCTGGTTGTCGATGAACCCACCCGCGGCATCGACATCGGGACCAAGCAGCAGATCTACGCCTTCCTCCGCCGCCTCGCCGCCGAGGGGCACGCGATCATCGTCATCTCGTCCGAGATGCAGGAACTCATCGGCCTGGCCGACCGCATCCTGGTGATGCGGGCCGGGCGGCAGATGGGGATCCTGTCGGGCGAGGCGCTTTCCGAGGATTCCATCGTCCGCCTCGCGCTTGGCGTGGGCGACGCCAAGACGGCCGCCGAGACGGCCCCAGAGGTCACAGCATGAGCGACACCACCGCCCCGCCCCGCCGCGGCTTCACCCTGCCCCCGATGACGGTGATCGGCCCGGTCCTGGCGCTGGTCCTGCTGATCGTGCTGGGGGCCTCGCTGAACTCGAACTTCCTCAGCGCCGCCAATGTCACCAACGTGCTGGCCCGCTCGGCCTTCATCGGCATCATCGCTGTCGGCATGACCTTCGTCATCACCGCCGGCGGGCTCGACCTGTCCGTCGGCTCCATGGCCGCCTTCGTCGCCGGGCTGATGATCCTGGTGATGAACGCGGCCCTGCCGACGCTGGGGATCGGCCTGCCGCTGGTGCTGCTGGGCATGGGCGTGGCGCTGCTCGCGGGGCTCTGCGCCGGGCTTCTGAACGGGCTTCTCATCACCAAACTGGGGATCGAAGCCTTCATCGTCACCCTGGGCTCCATGGGCATCTACCGCAGCCTGGTCACCTGGCTGGCCGATGGCGGCACGCTGTCGCTGAATTTCGACCTGCGCCGTTTCATCCGGCCGATCTATTTCGACGGTATCCTCGGCGTCACCTGGCCGATCATCGTCTTCGCCCTGGTGGTGATCATCGGCGAGATCGTAATGAGCCGGACCGCCTTTGGCCGCCACGCGGCCGCGGTGGGCAGCAACGAGCACGTGTCGCATTACTCGGGCATCAGCGTGGCCCGCGTGCGGCTGGTCACCTATGTCATGCTGGGCCTGCTGGTCGGCATCGCCACCATCCTCTACGTGCCCCGCCTGGGCTCGGCCTCGTCATCCACCGGCGTCTTGTGGGAACTGGAGGCGATTGCCGCGGTGATCATCGGCGGCACCGTGCTCAAGGGCGGTTTCGGCCGGGTCTGGGGCACGGTGATCGGCGTGCTGATCCTCAGCCTCATCGACAACATCCTGAATCTGACCTCGCTGGTCTCGCCCTATCTCAACGGCGCGATCCAGGGGATCATCATCGTTCTCGCTGTGATCTTGCAGCGCGGAAGAAAGGCGTCGAGCTGACGCCCCTTAAGGGAGGAGAGAAAGAAATGACCTTCATGAAAATGACCCTCGGCGCGACGGCGCTGGCGCTGATGACCGGCTCGGCCATCGCCCAGACGCAGGTGGTCGGCGTGTCGATCCCGGCCGCGACGCATGGCTGGGCCGGCGGGATGAACTTCTTCGCGCAGGACGCCATCAACCGGCTGGAAGAGGTCTATCCCGAGCTCGATTTCGTGCTCGCCACCGCCTCGGACCCGGCGCAACAGGTCAACGACATCGAGGATATGGTCGCCACCCGCAACATCAGCGCGCTGGTCGTCCTGCCCTTCGAATCGGAACCCCTGACCGCCCCGGTGCAGGCCGTCTCGGAAGCCGGGATCTGGGTCACGGTCGTTGACCGCGGTCTGTCGGTCGAGGGGATCGAAGACCTCTATGTCGCGGGCGACAACCCCGGCTTTGGCCGTGTCTCGGGCGAATACATGCTCTCGGCCATGCCCGAGGGCGGCGATATCGTCGTCTTCCGCGGCATCGCCTCGACCATCGACAACGAGCGGGTCGACAATTTCATGGCCGCAATCGAAGGCTCGAACATCAACGTTCTGGCGGCCGAACACGGCAACTGGAACCGCGACACCAGCTTCGAGGTGATGCAGGACTTCCTGTCGCGCTTCCCCGAGATCGACGCGGTCTGGGCCTCGGACGATGACATGGCGCTGGGCGTCCTGGCCGCCATCGAGGCCGCGGGCCGCACCGACATCCAGTTCGTTCTGGGCGGCGCGGGCATGAAAGAGATGATCGCCCGCACCCGCGACGGCGACCCGATGATCCCGGCGAACGTGACCTATCCGCCGGCGATGATCGCCACGGCCATCGAACTGACGGCGGTGGGCCTGACCTCGAACGCGCCCGTGGCGGGCGAGTTCATCATCGGTTCGGTGCTGGTCACGCCCGAGAACGCGGCCGATTTCTACTTCCCCGACAGCCCGTTCTGATCTGACCGCCGACGCAATCCGGCCCGGCAGCGCAGGCTGCCGGGCCTTTGCTTGCCCGGCCCTCGGCCGACCCGGTTCCGCATCCCGGGCCTTTGCTTGCCCGGCCCTCGGCCGACCCGGTTCCGCATCCCGGGCCTTGTCGCTTTCGCGCTGCCATCGGTCGGGTGCCTTTCATCGCCCCGCCCGATAACCTGCGAAACCAAGGCCAAACATTCAGCGGAGCCCTGCGCCATGAAAACCCATGTGAGAGCCCTTGTCGTCGGCGGCGGTGCGGTGGGCACCGGCATTGCCTATCACCTCGCCAAGGCCGGCTGGGACACGATGCTGGTTGAAAGGGACGAGCTGACCTCGGGCTCGACCTGGCACGCGGCGGGCCTGCTGCCGCTGTTCAACATGAGCTACGCCACGACCCATATCCACAAGTATTCGGTGGATTTCTACAAGTCGCTCGAGGCCGAGACCGGCCTCAACGCCGGCTTCTCGGTCTGCGGCAACCTGCGCATGGCGCAGACCCAGGACCGCATGGACGAATACATGCTCTATTCCTCGGTCGCCGAAACCGCCGGGGTCTACCACGAATTCCTGACGCCTTCGCAGATCAAGGACCGCTGGCCGCTGGTCCGCACCGATGACCTGAAAGGTGCGCTCTTCCATCCGCAGGACGGCTACATCAATCCGGCCGATGTGACGCAGGCGATGGCCAAGGGCGCCCGCCAGCACGGCGCGCATATCGAGCGCAAGGTGCAGGTCGACAGCTATTTCTGGACCGGCGACGAATGGATCGTGTCCTGCACAAGGATGGTCGACAAGGGCGGCATGCTGGTCCCGTCCGACGAGAAATTCGAGATCCGCGCCGAGCATGTGGTGACCGCCACCGGCAACCACGCGCAGCGCACCGCGCGCCTCCTCGGCATCAAGATCCCGGCCATTCCGGTCGAACACCAATACATCGTCACCGAACCCGACCCCGCGCTGCAAAAATGGCGCGCGGCCGGCAACCCCGAGCACCCGGTCCTGCGCGATGCCGACGCCAAATGGTACGTGCGCGAGGAACGCGGCGGCTGGATCCTCGGCCCCTACGAGCGCGGCGCGCCCGCGCGCTTCCTCTATGACGTGCCGGAGAGCTTCCGCGCCGACCTGTTCCAGTTGGATCTGGAGCGGATCGAGGAAGAATACATGTCGATGATCCACCGGATCCCGACCTCGGAAACCGCGGGCCTGAAGGACGATTTCAACGGCCCGATCTGCTACACCCCGGACGGCAACCCCCTCGTCGGCCCGGCCCCGGGCCTCAGGAACATGTGGCTGGCCGAGGGCTTCTCCTTCGGCATCACCGCCGCCGGCGGCACCGGCCATTACCTCGCGCAGTTGATCACCCAGGGCGAGGCCGAGATCGACATGGCCTCGCTCGATCCCAAGCGCTACGGCGGCTGGATGACCACCGAATACGCGGCGCGCAAGAACGAGGAATGCTACGAGCATGTCTTCATCCTGCACCACCCGGACGAGGAACGCGAAGCCTGCCGCCCGCTGCGCACCGCCCCCGCTTATGACCGCCAGATCGCGCTGGGCGCGCAGATGGGCCAGGTCAACGGCTGGGAACGCCCGAACTATTATGGCCCCGTCGATGCCCCCGCCGATTTCGACCACAATTCCCGCAGCTTCCGCCGTGGCGCCTGGTGGCAATACGCCGAGGCCGAGGCCAAGGCCGTGCGCGAGACCTGCGGCATCATCGACGCCTCGGCCTTTACCAAGCACCGCGTCTGGGGTCCGGGGGCGACCGCCTTCCTCGACCATTTCACCTGCAACAAGCTGCCCAAGACCGGCCGCATCAACCTGACCTATGCCCTGACCGACCACGGCACGACGCGCACGGAATACACCATCGTCCGCCTGGCCGAGCACGAGTATTACCTCATCTCGGCCGGTGCTTGGACCGCCTACGACACCGATTTCCTGCATAAAGCCATCGAGGATTTCCACGCGGCCGGCGGCGCGCCTGTCGAGGCGATGGACATCACCACGCAATGGGGCGTCTACGCCCTGGCCGGCCCCAACGCCCGCGCCATCCTGAACGAGATCGTCAAGGACGCGAACCCGGAAACCGTGCTGTCGAACAAGCGCTTCCCCTGGCTCAGCTACCGCGACATCGAGCTGGGCATGTGCCCGGTGCGCGCGATCCGCGTGGCCTATACGGGCGAGCTGGGCTGGGAGCTGCATTATCCCATTGAGTTCGGCCGCTACCTCTGGGATCTGCTGATGCAGGCCGGGGCCAAGCACGGGCTGAAGCCGGTCGGCGCCCGCGCCCAGAACTGGCTGCGGCAGGAGAAGTCCTACCGCGCCTTCGGCACCGAACTCGGCCGCGACGCGACCCCCGCCGAGGCCGGTCTTGACCGCTTCATCGACCTGACCAAGGACTTCCGCGGCAAGCAGGCGATGATCGACACCGGCATCCGCGCCAAATGCGTGACGCTGCTGATCGACGGCCCGTCCGACACAGATCCCTGGGGCAAGGAAGCGCTGCTTCTGGACGGCCGCAAGGTCGGCCGCCTGACCTCGGGCGGCTGGTCCGTGGCCTTCGGCAAGCAGATCGGCATGGGCTATGTCGAACCCGCGCTGGCCGAGGTGGGAACGAAGTTGAAGGTGAAGATCCAGCTCAAGGAATGGGACGCCGTGGTTGTCGAGGACAGCCCCTATGACCCGACCAACGCCGTGATCCGCAAGGACGGGTGAGGGGCGCGCCACGCCGCAGGGAGCGTGCTCGCACACACTAACCCGAAACATAGGAAGGGCCGCGCAAGCGGCCCTTTTTGCTGCCCGAGCCGGACCAGCGGTGCGCCCCGGGGGCGTCGGCTCAGGCGTCGACCTTGAGCGCAATCTGGACATCGACGGATAATCATGCGCACCGTGACTCATGCCCCTGACGCAAGACCTTGAGCAAATTCTGGATCTTGTCCTGCCAACCGATCCCAGCTTTCGGCGGATCGAACCGGCGATGATCGACAGCTGCATCCGTGACGCCCGGCATCATGCCGTGGAAGGCTCCAAAGAGGCTTTTCTGTTCTCAGCGATGCGCCTGCTCGCACTCCCCGACAACGGCCACACCCGGCTGATCCCGAACGATTCCATCTCGGTGCTTCCGCTGAGGTTCGTCAGCGTCGGGACAGGCGTGCAGTTAACTGGCCCGGCGTCCGAAACGACTGCACCACGAGGAGAATTGATTGCCGTCAACGGCACAACATGGGAGCAAATCGAAGCCGCCGCAGCGACATTTCTTGCGGGAACGCGCCAGAGGAAACGGGTCATCGGACCACTTCTTCTCGCATGGCCCTATGCATTGGCCCGCCTGGGCTTTTCTTCAGGAAAGAACACGACCGAATATCGCGTGAAAGCCGAAGATGGGCAGATAACCGACTTTGAGTTGGAGAATGCGCACACGGTTCCTGCCTCCATGCTTTACCCGAGAAATGAGCATGGCAAGGCTGACCCGTGCTGGAGACCCGGGAGATTCGCCGAGATCAAGGATTGGCAGGGGCTCGGGCTTTCAATTGTCCTGCCCAGTTTCTTCGATCCCGGCGAGTCCGCGCTGCAGATGGCCATTTCCGATGTGGCAGAGCATGTAAGAGCCTACCCGAACAAGAATATCTTGATTGATATTCGCGGAAACACCGGCGGCGACTTCCTCAGAACGATGCCCTTGATCGACGCCATCTCTGAAAACACGAGCCGTCGGGTCGTCATGCTTGTCGACAAGTTCACGTTTTCCGCCGCGATCGTATTTGTCGCCATCCTCAACTACCGCCTGAGGCGCAGGCTCACCCTCATCGGGGAAGAAATGGGGGACGGCTTGACGTTTTTCGCCGAGGGAGGGCTGCTCGATCTGCCGGTCAGCGGCGCGGTCGTTCGATACTCATCAGCGTTTCACGACTGGGAGAACGGAACCAGCAACCAGACCACGCCGGCTGACATCGCGCGGCATTTGGTCCCGGCAGGAAAACTGACTTTGGATCGGGAATGGGTCGGAAGGCCAATGGCAGAGACTGCGCAAGAGGCGTTCTATCAACACGTTCTCAGGGCTCTGAACGATTAGCCGAAGCGCGGCGGCGTCCACGTGGCGGTTGCCTCGTCCCACCCGCCCCTGCCCTTGACAACCCGCTACTCCCCACCCACCCTCCCCTCATGGCCTACAAACCCGACGGATACACCGACCTCGCCCCCTATCTTCCGGTCCCGGATGCCGAGGCCGCCTTGCTCTTCTGCGAAACGGTTTTCGGGGCCACGCGGCTCAGGGTTTTTCGCGGCGAGGGCGGGGGCGTCGGGCATGCGGAATGCCGGATCGGCGACACGATCCTGATGATGGCGGAATTCGACGGGCCGCCGGCGATGCTGCATCTCTACCTTGCCGACCCCGATGCCGCCTTCGACCGCGCTCTGGCGGCAGGGGCCGAGGTGGTGCAGCCGATGATGGAAAAGGGCGATGGCGACCGGCGCGGCGGGTTCCGCGCCCCGGACGGCACGCAATGGTATGTCGCGCGACAAATGGAGGGGGGCGCCCCGTAGGGTGGGATTTCATCCCACCACACCGCCCCGGGACATTCCTGCCAAATTCTTAACGCGACAGCCTAACCCTTTGAAACCAAATACACCGAAACCTGTCCCACGTATGGGACACCCCGTAGGGTGGGGTTTCACCCCACCAGCGGGTCCCCTCACGCCCCGTCCGTCAGGTCCAGTTTCAGCCGCAGGAACCCGGCCCGGGTGAGGCCCCTCGCCTCGGGGTGGAAGGCCGCGATCTCGTCGAGATGGGCGCCCGCCCCCGGCCCCGTGTCGAAGATCACCGAGGTCCCCGGCATCGCCTTGAACCGGACCGAGCCCTGCCCGGCCCGCACCAGCGCCCCGTGGCGGGTCACGTATTGGCGCAGGATATCGCGGGTCACGCGCTCGTCCGCAAGCACCAGATTGCGGGCCTGCGCCCCGGCGAAACGGCCCGCGCCCCCTGCCCGGTAGCTGTTGGTGCACAGGATATAGCGCCCCTCGGGATCCAGCGGGCGGCCCTCGAGCATGACCGAAACCACCCGGTTCGCCCGGGGATCCGTCAGCGCGCCGGCGTGATCGTAGCGGGCGGGCTGCGACAGGTCGTAAACCACATCGAGCGGGTCGATGACCTCGAAATTGTAGCCCGGAACCTCGGGGTTTCTGAGCGGCGTCCCTTGCGAGCCCGGTCGGACCCGGTTGAAGGCCGCGGCCGAGCGTTCCAGCCATTCCACCACCTCGGCCCCGGTCAGGCAGAGCGCGGCGATGGCATTCGGGAACGGGTAGAGATCGGCGATATGCCTCAGCGCCACCGGCCCCTCGGGCACGTCGGTATAGCCCGCAGGCCCGCCCCGTCCGCCCGACTTGAAAGGAGCCACGGCCGAGAGGATCGGCAGTTCGGCAAGTTCGGGATCGGCCAGGCGCTGGCGGACGTAATCGCGCTGCGCCTCGGCCACGACCTGCAGCGACCCCGTCACGCCGAGATGCGAGAAATAGGTATGCAGCGGCTCGCTGGTGCGGCCGACCGGACGGCGGATCGCGGCCAGCGTATCGGCATGGAGCCCCGCCACCGCCTCGGCGATGCGGCGGTCGGATTTCAGCCCGCCGGCGGGCAGGGCCCGCACCTCGGAGCGCGTGCCCAGCACCCGCCATTCGCCGCCCTCGCGCAGCAGCAGCAAGTCGATCAGCCCGACATGCGCCCCCCAGCAGCCGCCCATCACCGCCGGTTTGCCGCCGATCGTGCCGGTGGCGATATCGACATCCGGCATCGAGGAAAACATCGGCGAGGGGAAGATCAGATGGGTATGACCGGTCAGCAGCGCGTCGATCCCGGGGGTCCGCGCCAGGGGTACGGCGGCATTCTCCATCCCCTCGGCATAGCGGGCGCCGCCGATGCCGGTATGGGCGAGCGCCACGATCAGCTCGGCCCCCGCCTCGCGCATTTCGGGCACCCAGGCCCGGGCCGCCTGCACGATGTCGCGGGCCTGAAGCCGACCGTCCAGCGCGTGATTGTCCCAGTCGATCACCTGGGGCGGGGCGAAGCCGATCACGCCGATGCGGATCGGATGGGCAAAGCCCATCTCGTCGGTGACCATCCGGTCAAGGATCACATAGGGTTTGACCAGCGTCCGGTCGTCGCGCGGACCGGCCCCGCAGCGCGTGCTCAGATTGGCCGAAACGACCGGAAAGGCAGCCCCCTCCAGCGTCGTCATCAGGAAGTCGAGCCCGTAGTTGAATTCGTGGTTGCCGAGCGTGATCGCGTCGTAGCTCAGCGCGTTCATGGCCGCCATCACCGGGTGCAGGTCGCCGCGCCTCAGCCCGCGCTCATGGGCGACGTAATCGCCCATCGGCGTGCCCTGCAGGAAATCCCCGTTGTCGAAGAGCAGCGTGTTGGGCGCCTCGGCCCGGGCCTCGTCGATCAGCCGCGCTGCCGCGGCCAGTCCGATCCCCGCCAGGGGCCGGTCGGCATAGTAATCATAGGGCAAGAGATGCAGATGAAGATCCGTGGTTTCGATCAGACGCAGATGCACCCCACGTTGGCCGGTGGTCAGACCGCTGAAGGAAAGGGGGTTGAGCAACACATTGCCTCGAACGATCACGGTTTTCAGTTCCGGTGCAGCCTGTGGGTCGGAGGATACGCAGGCGCCCCGGTCACTCCTCTGGTTTGGGGGCACTCAATGGCACAAGTTAGGCGAAACGCTGGCTCGCACGGGGCAAGTATTGACAGCTTAGGGTTGCAATTCAACTGGGAAACACTCGAACCTCCCGCGTTGCGGTGTTTCCTGCCGAATGAAAATGCCATAAACAGCCGACAATCCAAAGGGGATAGCAGTGCCGCGCCAGATTGTCTTTGCTTCCGAATGGGATGACCGCCTGGCCGAGCGTCGCGCCGATGCCGCGGCGATGGCCGCGATGCGGGCCGATTCGGCCAGTCGCGTGCTGCCGCTCTGGCGGGGTCGGCCGCTGATCGCGGGCACCGAGGCGGTGCAGGCCGTGTGGCTGGCGCCGGGCCATCCGGTACTGGGCGATGCGGGCCCCGACTGGATCTTCCTCGGCCAGCACGAGGGCATCGCCCGCTTCGCCGCCGATACCTCGTCCTGGACCCCGGCCGGGATGGATGAGGCGGCGATGTCGGGCTTTTTCGACGCCACCGAATACCACCACCCGGCCCTGCCCGAGGATCACCGCTATGCCGAGCTGCGCGGGCTGATGATGCGTCTGGGCGGGATCGAGGCCTCGATGGCCTCGACCGCGCGGGGGCTGATGAACTGGCATGCCTCGCACCGCTTCTGTTCGGCCTGTGGCCAGCCCAGCGTCGCGGCGCTGGCCGGATGGCAGCGCGTCTGCCCCGCCTGCCGCGCCGTGCATTTCCCGCGCACCGACCCGGTGGTCATCATGATCGTCGAACGGAACGACCAGGTGCTGTTGGGCCGTTCGCCCGGCTGGCCCGAGGGGATGTATTCGACGCTGGCAGGCTTCGTCGAACCCGGCGAGTCGCTGGAGGCCGCGGTCCGCCGCGAGGTCTTCGAAGAGACGAGCGTGCGCGTCGGTCGGGTGGGCTATGTCGCCTCGCAGCCATGGCCCTGGCCCAATTCGCTGATGCTGGGCTGCGTGGCCGAGGCGCTGAGCGACGAGATCACCCTCGATCACGAGCTGGAAGACGCCGTCTGGCTGAGCCGGGCCGAGCTGGCGCAGATGCTGGCAGGCGAGCATCCAAGCATCCGCCGCCCGCGCCGCGGCGCCATCGCCCAGGAATTGATGGTGCGCTGGCTGGAAGGCAGCATCGGTTTCGCGCCCAGCGGGACGGATCGCGCGGCCCATGCAGATTAAGGCGACCCGGGATTTCGTCCGGCAGCGCGCGCAGGTGCTGGACAAGGCCCGCAGCCCCGAGCGGTTCGAGGATGTCATGGACGGCCTGAATGTCCGTGCCCGCCGCACTGTCGGACCGCCCGCGCCCGCCTGGGATTGCAGGGTCCACTGGCACGACGCCGAACGCCGCTTCGCCGCCCGGCTGGAGGAAACTGCCCCGGGCCAGACGCTGCTCTTGTCGCTCGCCTCCGATCTGGCCGATGCGGCGGTCACGCTCGATTTCCACGACATGCCCGAGGGCGGTTGCCGGGTCATCGCAACGGCCGATATCACGGCCCACAAGGTGCTGGCCCGGCTGGCGCTGCAATCCCTGCGGCTGGTGCGCGGCAAGGGCGAGGACCGGCTGACCCGACTGATCGCGGCCCTGTGCAGGCCCTGACGCCTCAGCCCGCGGCGATCGCCGCCGCCACCGCACGGCGCCAGGCGTCATAGCGGACCTCGCGCGCGGTATTGTTCATCTCGGGCTCGAACCGGCGCTCCAGCGCCCAGCGCGCGGCAAAACCCTCGATCCCCGGCAGCAGCCCGGCCTTGTTCCCCGCCAGCCAGGCCGCGCCCAGCGCCGTCGTCTCCAGCACCGGCGGACGGTCGACCGGCGCCCCCAGGATATCGGCCAGCGCCTGCATGGCGTAATCGCTCGCGCTCATCCCGCCATCGACCCTGAGCACGCCCAGCTCGGCCTCGACACCCGAGGCCGCCCAATCCCCCCGCATCGCCTCGGCCAGGTCGCGGGTCTGGAAGGCCACGCTCTCCAGCGCGGCGCGGGCAAATTCGGCAGGACCGGAATTGCGGGTCAGGCCAAAGACCGCGCCCCTCGCCTCGGGCCGCCAATAGGGCGCGCCGAGGCCGGTGAAGGCCGGAACGATGATCACCCGCTGCTCGGGATCGGCCTTTTCCGCCAGCGCCTGCGTCTGGTCGGCGCGTTCGATGATCCCCAGCCCGTCGCGCAGCCATTGCACCACCGCCCCGGCGATGAAGATCGACCCCTCCAGCGCATAGGTCACCTGTCCATCGAGTCGGTAGGCGATGGTCGTCAGCAACCGGTTCTGCGAGGCGACGCGCGTCCCGCCCGTGTTCATCAGCGCGAAACAGCCCGTGCCATAGGTCGATTTCATCATCCCCGGCTTGAAACAGGCTTGGCCGATGGTCGCCGCCTGCTGGTCGCCCGCCACGCCCAGGATCGGGATCGGCGCGCCGAAGAGCCGCGTCTCGCCGAAATCGGCATTGCAATCGCGGACCTCGGGCAACAGGGCCATCGGCACCTCGAACAACCGGCAAAGATCCTCGTCCCATTCCCCGGTGCCGATGTTGTAGAGCAGGGTCCGCGCCGCATTGGTGGCGTCGGTCGCATGCACCCGCCCTTCGGTCAGGCGCCAGATCAGGAAACAATCGACCGTGCCCAGCGCCAGTTTCCCCGCCTCGGCCCGTTCCCGCGCGCCGGGCACCCGGTCGAGGATCCATTTCGCCTTGGTCGCGCTGAAATAGGGATCCAGCAGCAGGCCGGTGCGCGCCGTCACCTCCGCCTCGTGCCCGCCCGCGTGCAGATCCTCGCACAGGTCGGCCGTGCGCCGGTCCTGCCAGACGATGGCCGGGTGGATCGGCTCGCCCGTCTCGCGGTCCCAGATCACCAGCGTCTCGCGCTGGTTGGTGATCCCGATCGCCTCGGCGCGGCCCTGGTCCAGAACCTCGCGGCAGGCGGCGAGGGTCGTCTGCCACAGATCCTCGGGCGCGTGCTCGACCCAGCCAGAGGACGGAAAATGCTGCGGAAATTCCTGCTGGGCGGTGGCCAGGACCCTCAGATCGGCGTCAAAGAGGATGGCCCGGCTCGAGGTCGTGCCCTGGTCGATGGCGAGGATCGGCATGAAAATCTCCCTTTGGGGCGAAGGTGGCGCGCGGCGCGGGGGCCGTCAACACCTGCCGCGGAAAGGGATTCTTTACCCGGCGGCGCCATGCTGCGGGCGACCAAGGCGGAGAGGCGGATGCAGCAGTTCTTTCGGTGGATCGGAACCGCGTTGCTGGCGGCGCTGCTTGCGGCGGGCATGGCCCGGGCCCAGGACAGCGGCCCCGCCGACCCGCTGCCGGAATTGCGCGACATCGGCCAGACGCTCGACTGGCAGGCCGTGGCCGAAGGGCCGCGCCCCGCCTCGGTGCCGCTGGGGCCGATGACGGCCCTCGGCGGAATCGCCGACTGGGCGCATGTCACCGGCGCGGGCAGCCGGACCTGGTACACCCGCCGCGGCACCCTGCGACAGATGGAGGCGATCTATCGTCGCCAGCGCGAGTTGCTGGAAAGCGCCGGGTTCGAGATCCGCACCGCCGGTTTCAGCGCCGACCGCACCGGCATGGGGGTCGGCAGCAACGCCTGGATCGGCCTCTATCTGGGGGCGAACCCCCTGCCCGAGGGGGCCCCCGCGCTCCAAGGTGCGGAAGAACCGGCGCAGGGCGCGCTGATCGCCTCACGCGAGGGGGCGGAGGGCACGCTCTGGGTGGTGATGCTGGTAACCCAGCCGAGGCCGCAGCAGATCGGCGTCCTTCTGGACCTCACCCAGACGCTGCGCAGCGACCCGCCGCCCGCGCTGGGACTGCAGGCGATGGATCGGGCAATCCGGCGGCAGGGGCGCGTGGTGCTGGACGGGCTGCGCTTCGACGAGGCCGGGGCGCTGGCGCCTGACTCGGAGCCGGTGCTGAGCGCGCTGGCCCATTACCTGCGCGCCAACCAGCGGCAGGAATTCCGCCTGGTCGGCCATACCGAAGAACGGGGCAGCCTGGCCGACGCCGCCCGCCTCTCGCAACGCCACGCCGAGGCGGTGATTGCCGCCCTGGTCGCACGTCACGGCGTCCAGCGCGATTCGCTGCGCGCCTTCGGTCTGGGGCCACTTTCGCCGCTCTTTCCCAACGATTCCGAGGCCGGGCGCGCCCGCAACCGCCGCGTGGAACTGGTCGCGGGCCCCTGACCGCCCAACGCAACACCCCCGGGGGTGGCGCGCCCCGTGGTCGCACGGCGGGGCTGACGCGCCCAGGGTGACCGGTCGGGCGCGATAGGTCAGGTCCGACAAGCCGGGACGATGCGCCAATGGCGATAGGCTGTGCGCGATACGCAGGGGAGCACGCCAGGGCTGACAGGAGGAAGCGATACGCCCAGAGCTGCCGGACGGGGAGATAGGCCAAGAGCGATACGCCGGGAGACGACACGCCGGGGCAATCCCCCCGCCATCACACGTCAGGGGTGACAAGCCCGCGCCCATCTGCTTCTCTGACGGCAGATTCCGTGGCGGCAGATTGGGGGCCAGAATGACCGACTTCCAGCCCGTCTCGGGCTTTGTCCTGCCGCGCTTTGCGGGCATCCCCACCTTCATGCGCCTGCCGCATGTGCCGCTTGACGATCCGCGCCTCTCCGAGGTGCAGATCGGCCTGATCGGCGCCCCCTGGGACGGCGGCACCACCAACCGCCCCGGCCCCCGTCACGGCCCGCGGCAGCTGCGCGACGCCTCGACCATGATCCGCGCCCAGCACGGGATCAGCGGCATCCGCCCCTTCGAAGCCGCGCGCTGCGCCGATCTGGGGGATGTCGCCCCGAACCCCGCCGATGTGCAGGACAGCCTGCGCCGGATGACCGCCTTCTACGCAAGGGTCCGCGAGGCCGGGATCCTCCCGCTGACGGCCGGGGGCGATCACCTCTGCACCCTGCCGATCCTCCGGGCGCTGGCCCATGACCGGCCGCTCGGCATGGTGCATTTCGACAGCCACACCGACCTCTTCCACAGCTATTTCGGCGGCCAGATGTACACCCATGGCACCCCCTTCCGCCGTGCCGTGGAAGAGGGGCTGCTGGACCCGCACCGCGTCTGCATGATCGGCATCCGCGGCACCGCCTATGACAGCGAGGATCGGGATTTCGCCCGGGCCGAGGGTATCCGGGTGATCCCGATCGAGGACTTCCACCGCCGCGGGGTCGAGGATGTGATGGTCGAGGCCCGCGCCATCGCCGGGGATGGCGAGACCTATGTCAGCTACGACATCGATTTCGTCGATCCGGCCTTCGCCCCCGGCACCGGCACGCCGGAAGTGGGCGGCCCGACCAGCTGGCAGGCGCTGGAATGCGCCCGCGGCCTGGCGGGCCTGCGCATCGTCGGCGCCGATCTGGTCGAGGTCTCGCCGCCCTTCGACCCGTCGGGCGCCACCGCCTTTCTCGGCGCGTCGCTCATGTTCGAGATGCTCTGCGCCATCGTGGCCGGGCAAGCCTAGGAGAACCCATGCAAAAAACCGCCCTCGTTACCGGCGCCGCCCGCGGCATCGGCCTGGCCACGACCGAGCTGTTCCTCGCCGCGGGCTGGCAGGTCGCCATGATCGACCGCGATGTCCCGGCACTGGACAGCGCCAGCGCCACGCTCGACGGCGCGCGCGCCTTTTCTTGCGACGTCTCGGACCCGGGCGAGGTCGAGGCGATGGTGGCCCGGGTCACCGAGCATTTCGGCCGCATCGACGCCCTGGTGAACAACGCGGGCGTCGCCGATTTCGGCCCGATCGAAGAGACCGATTTCCGGCGCTGGCGCAGGGTCATGGCCACCAATCTCGACGGTCCCTTCCTGGTCAGCCAGGCCTGCACGCCCGCGCTCAAGGCCAGCAGGGGCGCGATCCTCAACATCGCCTCGATCAGCGGGCTTCGGGCCTCGACCCTGCGGGTGGCCTATGGCACCTCGAAGGCTGCGGTCATCCATCTGACAAAACAGCAGGCGGCGGAACTGGGCGAATACGGTATCCGTGCCAATTGTGTCTGCCCGGGCCCGGTGCGCACCAAGCTCGCCATGGCGGTCCATACGCAGGAAATCATCGACGCCTATCACGACGCGATTCCGCTGAACCGCTACGGTTCGGAACGCGAAATCGCCGAGGTCATCGTCTTTCTTTGCTCGGAGAAGGCGAGCTATGTCACCGGCCAGGTGGTCGCCGCCGATGGCGGGTTCGAGAGCACGGGCGTGGGCCTGCCGGCGCTGCGCCGCTGACTGGTCTGCGGCGCAAGTGTATGTCCGGGGCCGAGGTCGCTTGCCTCCAGGGGGGCCGGACGGCTCCTCACCGCCCCCGGCCGGGCGCGGGGCGCGAAAAAGCCGCGTCTTTCGGCAAGTTGATGCGCCGGCCCCGCCCGGGCCGTGCCATCAGGCTTTCCATGACCGCCGCTTGACGCTATCCTGCCGGAAAAAATCCACGCCCGCGGGTCGGGCGGCAAGGACGCGCGGGCGCGGGGTCAAACCCCGGTCACGCGCCGGGGCACGAGGGCAGAATGGGTCGAGAGTTCACCAAAACCATCCCGCGACCGGCGGCGACCTCTGCCGTGGCGCTGTCGCTGGTGTTGGCGCTGGGCGCCTGCCAGATGACGCAGAGCACGGCCGAGGGCGCGCCGGTGACCACCTCTGCCCCCGCCTCCTCGGGTCCCGGGCAGCGGGTGATCGAACGCGATGTCGAGGCGCCCGAGGTCTTCGAGGTGCAGGAGCCCGGCCTCTGGGACGGGCGGCCCTCGCTCGGCGGGGTCTGGGTGGCGCATCCGACCGCCCGCGACCCCGAACGCGTGATGATCCGCAATACCCGCACCGGCGCCACGGTGATCGGTGCCCTGTTCCGGCGCGAACGCGAGAATCCCGGCCCGCGCTTTCAGGTCTCGTCCGAAGCGGCGAATGCCTTGGGCATCCTGGCGGGCGCGCCCACCGAGATCCAGGTGACCGCGCTGCGCCTGCAACGCGTCGAGATGGAGATCGATCCCGAACCCGCGACCGCTGCCACCGAGACGCTGGCCCTCGCCCCGGTGACGCCCCCCGCGGCGGACACGACGGCCGTCCCCGCGCCGACTGCCCAGGCCCAGGGCCAGGTGGCCATCCTCGACGAACCGCAGCCGCGCCGCCGCCTGCGCGACCTGTTCCGCCGCGGCGAGACCCCGCCCGAATCCGCGCCCATCGCCCAGACCGCCCTCGCCCCGGCCGAAGGCGTGGCGACCGTGGCCGCCGGCGCTGCCGCCGCGGTTCCGCCCGCTGCGAGCCCGCCGGCGATCGTGCCGACCGAGCCGCCCCGCCGCACGCTGCGCGACCTCTTCCGCCGTCGCCAGCCCGCGCCCGATACCACGCTGATCCCCCTGCCGGACGCGACCGCGGCCCCCGCCGCCGCGACGCAGCCCCTGCAGGCGACCGGCACGCAGCCGGTGCCCGTCACGGCCACCGCGCCCGCTGCGCCGACGCCCCGCATCGACCGGCCTTTCGTGCAGATCGGCATCTTCAGCGTCGAACAGAACGCGGTGAACGCCCGCGCCCAGATGCTTGCCGCCGGCCTCAGCGCCGAAATCCGCCGCGGCCGGGTCGGCGAGAACGACTTCTGGCGCGTGGTTGTCGGTCCCGCCACCTCGACCACCGAACGCGGGCAGTTCCTGCAACGCGTGCGCGGGCTGGGTTTTGCCGATGCCTATGCGGTCCAGCGCTGAGGTGATTTGAAACCCCTTGCCGAATGCGGCTAAGGTGGCGCGGCCCGCGCCCGGCCGCGCCACGCGTGCCGGACCCGCGGCACGCTTGCCCGAAGGAGAACACGATGCCCTTGATGCGCCTGCTGATCGCCGCGGCCCTGCTGCTGGCTGGCACCGTCGCCGGCCTTGCCCAGTCGCCCTATGGCGGCCGCGCGCCCAATTACTTCATTCTCGATGTGGCCTCGGGTCAGGTTCTGGCGCAGCAAAACGCCGATATCCCGCTGCCGCCCGCCTCGATGTCGAAGCTGATGACGCTGGCCATGCTGCTCGACGCGCTGGATCAGGGCCGCATCGCGCTGGACACGACCTGGAGCGTCTCGGAACGGGCGCATGCCATGGGCGGCTCGTCGATGTTCCTAGAAACCCGGGACCGGCCGACGACCGAGGATCTGATTCGCGGCCTGGCCGTCGTCTCGGGCAATGATGCCTCCGTCGTCATCGCCGAGGGGCTGGGCGGGACCGAGGATTCCTTTGCGCAGATGGCCCAGGCCCGCGCCGAACAGATCGGCATGACCCAGACCACCATCGCCAATTCCTCGGGCTGGCCCGATCCGCGCCACCGCATGAGCCTGCACGACCTGGGCATTCTGGGTCGCTATCTGATGATCGAACACGCCGAATATTATCATTACCTGGCTGAGACCGAGTTCACCTGGAACGACATCACGCAGCCGAACCGGCTGCCGCTTCTGTCGGCCGGGATCGGCATGGACGGGCTGAAGACCGGCCATACCGAAGAAGCCGGCTATTCGATGGTGGGCTCGGCCCATCAGGGTAACCGGCGGATCATCTTCGTCTTCTCGGGCCTGAACTCGATGGGCGAGCGCGCCGAAGAGGCCGAGCGTATCGTCAACTGGGCCTTCCGCCAGTTCGTCGAGCGTGAGGTGCTGGAAAGCGGCCAGGCGATTGCCGAGGCCGAGGTCTGGCTGGGCACCGCGCCCACCGTGCCGCTGGTCGCCCCGCAAGGCCTGACGGTGCTGATGCCGGCCATCGAGCAGGGCGCGGTCAGCGCGCGGGTCGAATACGACGGCCCCCTCGCCGCACCGGTGCAGGAGGGCGCCGAGGTCGCCCGCCTGATCGTCGAGGTGCCGGGCCTGCCCGACCCCTACACGATGCCGCTGGTGGCCGGGGCCACGGTGCCCGAGGGCGGGATCGTGCCGCGCATGCGGACCGCTGCCATGGTGCTGGGCAACCAATTGGGCCTGACCGCACCGTGACCGCCCCGGTGAGCGCCGGACGGGGCGCCTTCATCACCTTCGAAGGGATTGACGGATCGGGCAAATCGACCCAGGCGCGGCTGCTGGCCGAGGCGCTGCGCGGTTCGGGGCGCGAGGTGGTGCTGACCCGCGAGCCGGGCGGCTCGCCCGGGGCCGAAGAGATCCGCCGCCTGGTGCTGGAAGGCGATCCCGAGCGCTGGTCGGCCGAGACCGAGATCCTGCTCTTCACCGCCGCCCGCCGCGACCATCTGGAGCGCACCATCGAGCCGGCGCTGGCCGGGGGTCAGATCGTGGTCTGCGACCGGTTCGCCGATTCGACGCGGATGTATCAGGGGTTGTCGCGCGGGGATCTGCGGGCGCTGGTCGACCAGCTGCACGCGCTGATGATCGGGCGCGAGCCGGATCTGACATTGCTGATCGACATGGATCCCGAGGTGGGTCTCGCGCGCGCCAAGGGACGGCGCGGCACCGAAGAACGGTTCGAGGATTTCGGCCCCGAATTGCAGCGCCGGATGCGCGCGGGGTTCCTGGCGCTGGCGGCCGAGTTTCCGGCCCGTTTCCGGGTGATCGACGGCGCCCGCCCGGTCGAGGCGGTGGCGGCCGATGTGCTGGCGACCGTCCGGGCCGCGCTATGAGCGAGGCGCCAGAAGCCGACCGCATCGCCGGTGCCCCCCATCCGCGCGACACCGCCCGCCTTTTCGGGCAGGAGGCCGCGGAACGCCGGTTCCTCGATTCCTTCGGTCAGGGGCGGCTGCACCACGGCTGGCTGATCACCGGCCCGCGCGGCATCGGCAAGGCGACGCTGGCCTGGCGGCTGGCCCGGTTCCTGCTGGCCGAGGAGCCGGGCGGCGGCCTCTTCGGTCCGCCCGAGACGCTGGATGTGGACCCCGACCACCCGGTCGCGCACCGCATCGCCGCCGGCTCGGAACCCGGGCTGCTGCCCATTCGCCGGGCGGCGGATGAGAAGACCGGGCGGCTGAAAAGCCAGATCACGGTGGATGAAGTCAGGAAGCTGCGCGATTTCTTCGGCATGTCCTCGGCCGAGGGCGGGCGCCGCGTGGTCATCGTCGACAGCGCCGACGAGATGAACCCGAGCGCCGCCAACGCCCTGCTGAAGCTGCTGGAAGAACCGCCCGCCGGTGCCATGCTGCTCCTGGTCTCGCACCAGCCCTCGCGTCTCTTGCCGACGATCCGCTCGCGCTGCCGGGAACTGCGCTTGCAGCCGCTGGGCCCCGCGGACATGGGCCGCGCGCTGGAACAAGCGATGGGCGAAGCCGAGGAATCCGAGGCGCTGACCGCGCTGTCGGGCGGGTCGGTTGGTGAGGCGATCCGGGTCGCCTCGGGGGGTGGCTTGGAGCTTTATGCGGAAATAGTGGCACTTCTGGCCGAATATCCGCAGATGGACCGGGCAAGAATATTGAAATTGTGCAACTCGCTGGGCACTCGCGAGGCTGAACCACGCTTTGACCTGACCGTCCGGCTGCTGGATCTGGCGCTGGCGCGGCTGGCCCGCGCCGGTGCCACCGGCCAACCCCTGCCCGAGGCCGCGCCGGGCGAATCCCGCCTGCACGCCCGCCTTGCCCCCGATCCCCGCGCTGCCCGGCACTGGGCCGAGATGGCGGCCGATCTGGGCGCGCGGGCGCGGGGCGGACGGGCGGTCAACCTTGACCCCGGCGCGCTGGTGCTGGATATGTTCCTGCGACTGGAATCCGCGGCGCGCCCGGCGAGTGGATAAATGCCGGACCCCCGATGACGCCCCTTCTTGTTGACAGCCACACCCATCTCGACTTCCCCGATTTCGACGGCGAGCATGACGCGCTCCTGCAACGCGCCCGCGAGGCCGGGGTCACGCGCATGGTCAGTATCTGCACGCGGCTGGACCGCGAGCCGATCGTGCGGGCGCTGGCCGAGACTTACCCGGAAGTCTATTACGCCGCCGGGATCCATCCGATGCGGGCGGGCGAAGAGCCGCTGGTCGCGCTGGAGGATCTGACGCGGCTGGCCGCGCATCCGAAATTCGTCGGCATCGGCGAAACGGGCCTCGATTACCATTACACGCCCGAAAGCGCGCCGATCCAGCAAGCCAGCCTGCGCATCCATATCGAGGCCGCGCGCCAGACCGGCCTGCCGCTGATCATCCATGCCCGCGACGCGGACGAGGACATGGCCCGCATCCTGACCGAGGAATACCGCGCAGGCGCTTATACCTGCGTGATGCATTGCTTCTCGTCCGGGCCGGACCTGGCCGCCGCCGCGCTGGATCTGGGGTTCTACCTCTCAGCCTCGGGCATCGCCGCCTTCCCGAAATCGACGGCTTTGCGCGAGATCTTTGCCAGCGCGCCCGTGGACCGTATTCTGGTCGAGACCGACGCACCCTATCTGGCCCCGCCCCCCTATCGCGGCAAGCGCAACGAGCCCGCCTATACCGCCCATACCGCCCGCAAGCTGGCCGAGGTCTGGGGCCTGAGTTTCGAGGATTTCGCCCGCCAGACGACGGCGAATTTCGACCGTCTCTTTACCAAGGCGCATCCGGCATGAGCGACATCCTTCGCGCCACGATCCTCGGTTGCGGCTCGTCGGGCGGGGTTCCGCGGCTGGGCGGCGACTGGGGCGCCTGCGATCCCATGAACCCGCGCAACCGCCGCAGCCGCTGCTCGCTGCTGCTGGAGCGCATCGGCGCCAAGGGCACGACGCGGGTGCTGATCGACACCTCGCCCGACATGCGCCAGCAACTCTTGGACGCGGGAATCGGCACGCTGGATGCCGTGGTCTTCACCCATGCGCACGCCGACCATGTGCATGGGATCGACGATCTGCGCATGATCGTCTTCAACACCCGGCGTCGCCTGCCGGTCTGGGCCGATCCCTCGACCCAGGACGCGCTGCTCAGCCGCTTCGGCTATGCCTTCGTGCAGCCCGAGGGCTCGCCCTATCCGCCGATCTGCGACCTGCACACGATCCGCGGGGACCTGACGATCGAGGGCGCGGGCGGCCCGCTGACGCTCACGCCCTTCGAGGTCGATCACGGCAGCATCGACGCCCTCGGTTTCCGCATCGGCGATCTGGCCTATCTGCCCGATGTGGTCCGCATCCCCGATCCGGTCTGGCCGGTGCTGGAGGGGCTGGAATGCTGGATCCTCGACGCGCTGCGCTACAAGCCGCATCCGACCCACGCCCATGTCGCCCTGGCGCTGGAATGGATCGAACGGGCGGCGCCGCGGCGGGCAGTGCTGACCAACATGCATGTCGACATCGACCACAGCGTGATCGAATCCGAGACCCCGGACCATATTTCGGCCGCCTATGACGGCATGGTCATCGAGCTGGCCCTCTAGGCCCGCAGAAAGGCGGCCATGCAGGCGCTTGTCCAGGTCATCCTTCCCGTCTTTCTGGTGGTGGGCGCGGGCTATCTGGCCGCCTGGCGCGGCTGGATGACCGCGGGCGGCGTCGACGGGCTGATGAAATTCGCCCAAGGGATCGCCATCCCGATGCTGCTGTTCCTGGCGATGATGCGGCTCGACCTGGCCCATGTCTTCGATTGGCGGCTGCTGGTCAGCTTCTATGGCGGCGCCATCTCGGGCTTTGTCGCGGGGCTTCTGGGCGCACGGTTCCTGTTCGGACGCGAGTGGGAAGACGCGGTGGCGGTGGGCTTCATCTGCCTCTTCTCGAACTCGATGCTGCTGGGCGTGCCGATCACCGAACGCGCCTATGGCACCGAGGCGCTGGCGCCGAATTACATCATCGTCGCCTTCCACGCGCCGCTTTGCTACCTGATCGGCATCACGGCGATGGAGGGGGTGAAGGCCCGGGGCGCGGGCCTTGGCCGGACGGCGATGAAGGCGCTGAACGGGCTCTGGCACAACCCGCTGGTCATCGGCATCGCCCTGGGGGCGGCGGTGAACCTGAGCGGGCTGACCCTGCCCGGCGTCGTGGTCGATGCGGTCGAGCTGATCTCGCGCGCGGGGTTGCCCGCGGCGCTGTTCGGGCTGGGCGGCGTGCTCTTCCGCTACCGGCCCGAGGGCGATCTGCGCCTCATCGCCTATGTCGTGGTGATCTCGCTGGCCCTGCATCCGACGATCACCTGGGGGCTGGGCCGGTTCTTCGCGCTGGACCATGGCCCGTTCCGCTCGGCGGTGCTGACCGCGGGCATGGCGCCCGGGGTCAACGCCTATCTCTTCGCCGACATGTACGGCCGCGCCAAGCGGATCGCGGCGTCGAGCGTGCTGATCGCCACCGCGCTCTGCATCCTCACCGCCTGGGGCTGGATGACGCTGCTGGCCTGACCCGTCAGGAAGGGTCGCGCCAGCGGTTGACCATCGGATAGCGCCGGTCCAGCCAGAAGGCCCGCGTCGTCAGCCGCGTGCCCGGGGCCGATTGGAAGCGCTTCCACTCGCTGATGTAAAGGAGGTGCTCAACCTTCTTCACCGTCTCGCGCGCGAAGCCTTCGGCGACCAGTTCTTCGACTGACAGCTCGCGCTCGACCAGCCCGTCGAGGATCGCATCCAGCACCGGATAGGGCGGCAGGCTGTCCTCGTCCTTCTGATCCTCGCGCAGCTCGGCCGAGGGCGGCTTGTCGATGACACGCGGCGGGATCACCTCGCCCGCAGGGGCCAACATCCAGGGCCGGTGGTTCAGGTTGCGCCAGCGGCAGGTCTCGAAGACGCGGGTCTTGTAGAGGTCCTTGATCGGGTTGTAGCCGCCGTTCATGTCGCCATAGATCGTGGCGTAACCCACAGCCATTTCCGACTTGTTGCCCGTGGTCAGCAGCATGGCACCGGTCTTGTTCGAGATCGCCATCAGCAACAGGCCCCGGAGACGCGACTGGATATTCTCCTCCGTCACATCGGGGGCGAGGCCGGCGAAGAGAGGGCCCAAAGCCTCGGTCACCGCCGCGCGCGGCCCGCTGATCGGCACGGTATCGAGCTTCGTCCCCAGCGCCCGCGCCACCGCCTCGGCATCCTCCAGCGAATGGGCCGAGGTGTATTCCGAGGGCAGCATCAGGCAATGCACGTTCTCAGGCCCCAGCGCATCCGCCGCAATCGTCGCCACCAGCGCCGAATCGATCCCGCCCGACAGGCCCAGCAGGACCCGCTTGAAGCCCGATTTGTGCAGGTAGTCGCGGGTCCCCACGACCATGGCGTGATAATCCCGCTCCCAATCCTCGGGCATCGGGGCCTTCTCGCCCGGCAGCGCGCGCCAGCCTTCGGCCGTCTCCTCGAAATCGACATGAACCAGCGTCTCGAGGAAGCCGGGCAGCAGATGGGTCAGATGCCCGCCGGGGTTCAGCACGAAGGAAGTCCCGTCAAAGACCTGATCGTCCTGCCCGCCCACCATGTTCAGATAGACCATCGGCAGACCGGTCTCGATGACCCGGCTGACCATCAGCCCCATGCGGGTGTCGAACCGGCCCCGCGAATAGGGCGAGCCATTGGGGACCAGCAGGATCTCGGCCCCGGATTCGGCCTGCGCCTCGGCCACATCCTCGTGCCAGGCATCCTCGCAGATCGGCGTGCCGATGCGGATCGGGCCGACCCGGTAGGGGCCGGAAATGTCGGCAGGGGTGAAAAGCCGCTTCTCGTCGAAGACCAGGTCGTTGGGCAGATGATGCTTCTTCACCACCGCCGCGATCCGGCCGCCCGCCAGGATGTAATAGACGTTGTAGAGCTTGCCGCCCTCGATCAGCGGCCCGCCGATGCCCAGCGCCGGCCCCTCGGCGCAGGCCCGGGCCAGCGCCTCGACCTCGGCCATGGCGGCGCGGGCGAAGGCCGGTTTCATCACCAGATCCTGCGTCTGGTAGCCGGTGATGAACATTTCGGGGAAAGCGATCATCGCCGCCCCCGCGGCCCTGGCCTCGGCCCAGGCGTCACGCGCCTGCGCGGCATTGGCGGCAAGCGCGCCGACCACGGGATTCAACTGGGCCAGGGTCAGGCGGAAGGTCTGGGTCATCGCGGGTCTATCCTCTGCACCCGAGCTACATAGCAGGCTCACCGCCAAGGAAAAGCACCCCCTGCCCGTTCATTCTGCCGGAAATACGCAGGGGTGGGCGCCGGGAGGGGGCCTGCCCCCTTCCGGCCGGGGGGTGCGGGGGTGAGCGGCGTCTCGGAAACGCGCCAGTGGCGCGCCTCTCGCCGCGAACGCCGCGCCCGTGGCGCGGCCGGACCTTGCCGCCCGCTTCGCCCCGTGTCAGAGCCGGATCACGTAATCCTTGAGCATCGTCTCGAAGACCTCCCAGACGCCCGAGAGCCCCGGCCGGATCACCACTGTATCCCCCGCCTTCAGTTCCATGACCGTGCCGTCGTCGCAGGTCAGCACCGCACGCCCCTCATGCACGCGGATGTATTCCCATTCTTCGTAATGGAACCGCCAGGCCCCCGGCGTGGATTGCCAGAGCCCGGCGTAAAGCCCGTCCCGCTCCTCGAAATCCCAGCTGGTATGCACGGGATCGCCCGAGACCAGTTTCGCGGGATCGGGCCGGGTCTCGACCGGGGCCACGCCCCCCTTGGTCATACGGAAGATCAGATCGCTCATCGGCCTCTCCGTTGCAAAGCGCCCCGCAGCATGCCCGGCGCCGGCCCGGCCGACAAGCGCCCGATCAGGACGCAGCGTCTTGTCTGGACTTCGCCCCGGCCCCGCCCCACCCTGCCCGCCAAACCGGAGGACATCATGAAATCACTCGACGCGCTCGACCTCACCTTCACCACACTCACCGTGGACGGGGACGGCATCGCCACGCTCAGCCTCAACCGGCCCGAGAAGCGCAACGCGCTGAACGCCGCCACGGTGGACGAGTTGATCGACATCTTCACCGTGATCCCCCGCGCGGGGGTCCGGGCCGTGGTGCTGCGCGCCGAGGGGACGCATTTCTGCGCCGGGCTCGATCTGGTGGAACACCATCAGGAAGACCGCCGGCCCGAGGATTTCATGCATGTCTGCCTGCGCTGGCACGAGGCCTTCAACAAGATGGAATACGGCGGCGTGCCGGTCATCGCCGCGCTGAAGGGCGCGGTCGTCGGCGGCGGGCTGGAACTGGCCTCCTCCGCCCATGTCCGCATCGCCGATGCCACGACCTATTTCGCCCTGCCCGAGGGCCAGCGCGGCCTCTTCACCGGCGGGGGGGCGACGATCCGGGTCGCCGATCTGGTCGGCAAGGCCCGGATGATCGACATGATGCTGACGGGCCGCGTCTATCAGGGCGACGAGGCGATTTCCGTGGGCCTCGCGCAATACCTTGTCGAGGACAGCGAGGCCAAGGCCTATGCCCTGGCCCGTGCCGCCGCCTCGAACCCGCCCCTGTCGAATTTCGCCATCTGCTCGGCGATCAGCCACATGCAGAACATGTCGGCGCTCGACGCGGCCTATGCCGAATCGGTGGTGGCGGGGATCGTCAACACCCAACCCGCCAGCCGCGCCCGCCTCGCCGCCTTCGCCGACAAGAGTGCCGCGCGCGTGCGTCCGAACGAATAGCCGGGCCGCCTGCCGAGGCTTGGGACGGAGGAGCGGGGGGCCAGCCCCCCGCTCCCCCCGCTCAAGGGGGTTTTCCACCCCCTTGAGAAACCCCCGAGGATATTTGAAGCGCAAAGAAGGCGGCTTGCCGCCGTCATGATTTTCATCTTTGCGCTTCAAATATCCTCGGGGGGTGAATTGGCCGCAGGCTAAGAGGGGGGCAGAAGGCCCCCCTTCTTCGGCGCGGCGGCACGCCGCGCCGCTGGTCGCCCGAGGCGCAAGCGGCAGCGGGCAACGAGGGCGAAACTCCTCTCCCGTTCAGCCACGCTCCATCCGCGCCCAGAGCCGGGGCGCCATCGGGCCGACCGCCGCCTCGATCGCCGCCATCGCCTCGACCACCAGATCCTCGCGCCAGCGCCGGCCGACGATCTGCACCCCGATCGGCTGCGGCCCCGCCTCCAGCGCCGCCAGCCCGGCCGGCACGTTCCCTGCCGGCAGGCCGAGGAAGTTCATCGAGGTCGACCACACCGCCGAGCCCATCACCTCGGCCACGCCCTCTGCCCCCTCGACATCGCGGCCCGGGGCGAAGAAGGGCCGGGGCAGGAACGGCGTCAGGATCAGCGGATAATCCTCGAGCAGCAGCGACCATTGCCGGGCGAACCCCGTGCGCGCGGCGATGGCGCGCAGGTAATCGTCCGGCTCATAGGGCGGGAAGGCCGCGAAATATTCGGCGAAGATGCCCTTGATCGTCTCGGACCCCATGCGCTGGATATCGGCGCCCATCATCGCCTGCGTCTCGGTCATCAGCGCGCGGAGAGCCGTCTCGGCCAGGGGACGCAAGGCGGGGGGCGTGATCTCCTCGACCTGATAGCCCGCCTCCTTGAGCGCGGCGCGCGCCTGGTCAAGGGCCGCCGAGACCTCGGGATGCAGCGGGAAGTCCAGCGTCTCGCGGGTGAAACCCACCGTCACCGGCCCATCAAGCGCCGCGCCTTTCCAGGGCAGCGGCACGTGGAACGGGTCGCGCGGATCGGGGCGGATCATCACCGGCATGGCCAGCGCCAGGTCACGCGCCGACCGCGCGATCAGGCCCTGCACCGACATCGCCTGCGCCAGCATCCCGCGCTCGGCCTTCTGCGAGGGGTTCCAGGCCGGCACCCGCCCCAGCCCCGGCTTCACCGTCACCGCCCCATTGGCCGCGGCCGGGTAGCGCAGCGATCCGGCGATGTCGTTGCCCTGGGCCAGCGCCCCCATCCCCGCCATCACCGCGGATCCCGCCCCGCCCGAGGACCCGCCGGCCGAGACATGCCGCCCCCAGGGGTTCCAGGTGCGGCCGTGGAGCGGGTTGTCGGTATCGACCCGGAAAGAAAACTCGGGCGTGTTCGTCCGTCCGATCAACACCGCCCCGGCCTCGAGCAGGTTGCGCACCAGCGGCGCATCCTCGGGCGCGAGGTGATCCTGCAGCGCCGGCAGCCCGTTCGAACTGGCATGCCCCTTCTGGTCGATGTTGATCTTGATGGTGACCGGCACGCCATGGAGCGGGCCTTTCGGTCCCTCGGCAGCATCGAGCGCGCGGGCCCGGGTCAGGGCGGAAGCCGAGAGATCCTCGACCACGGCGTTGAGCGCGGGATTGGTCGCCTGCATCCGCTCGACGGCGGCGATGACGGCTTCTTCGGCCGAAACCTCGCCCGCCCGTGTCAGGGCCGAGAGTTCGGTGGCGGTCAATTGCCAGAGGGGGGTGTCGGCCATCGTCGCTCCGGGGTTGGGTCGGCCGCAGACTAGGCCGGAGGCGGCGCCCGGCGCAATGGCTTAGGCCCCGCGCAGGCCACCGGGGGCTTGCCGCGGCGGGGCGGGCTTTCTATACCCCGCCCAAAGCCGCGCGCGAGGCCGCCATGACCTTCACCCATCGCCATCTCCTCGGGATCGAGCCGCTGCACCCGGCCGAGATCACCGCCATCCTCGACCTTGCCGACGATTACGTCGCGCTGAACCGCTCGGGCGACAAGCATTCCGACGCGCTGAAGGGCCTGACCCAGATCAACATGTTCTTCGAGAATTCGACGCGCACCCAGGCCTCGTTCGAACTGGCCGGCAAGCGGCTGGGCGCCGATGTGATGAACATGGCGATGCAGAGTTCGAGCGTGAAGAAGGGCGAGACGCTGATCGACACGGCGCTGACCCTGAACGCCATGCACCCCGACCTGCTGGTGGTGCGCCACCCCTCCTCGGGCGCGGTGGACCTGCTGGCGCAGAAGGTCAATTGCGCGGTGCTGAACGCGGGCGACGGCAAGCACGAGCATCCGACGCAGGCGCTGCTCGACGCGCTGACCATCCGGCGCAAGAAGGGTCGGCTGCACCGGCTGAGCGTGGCGATCTGCGGCGATATCGCCCATAGCCGGGTGGCGCGCTCGAACCTGATCCTGCTGGGCAAGATGGAGAACCGGGTGCGCCTGATCGGCCCGCCGACGCTGATGCCGGCGGGCGTGTCGGAATTCGGCTGCGAGGTCTTCGACGACATGCGCGAGGGGCTGGAAGGCGCCGATGTGGTGATGATGCTGCGGCTGCAGAAAGAACGGATGGACGGCGGCTTTATCCCCTCCGAGCGGGAATATTACCACCGCTACGGCCTCGACGCCGAGAAACTGGCCTTTGCCAAGCCCGACGCCATCGTCATGCACCCGGGGCCGATGAACCGGGGGGTGGAGATCGACGGCACGATCGCCGACGACATCAACCGCTCGGTGATTCAGGAGCAGGTGGAGATGGGCGTGGCGGTGCGGATGGCGGCGATGGACCTGCTGGCGCGCAACCTGCGCGCGGCGCGCGCGGCCTGAAGTCCGGCGAGAGGCTTCGCCCTCGTTCCCCGCTGCCGCGGGCAACCAGCGGCGCGGGGCTCGTCCACCGGACGATCCCCTGATCGCGCCTCCCCCTCCTGGCCCGCGTCCTGATCCCGCCCGTCGCTTGTGTTGCGGGCGTTCGGGCCTGGGCCCTCACCCTCGCGGCTATTCGGAGCGCAAAGAAGACGGCTCAACGCGCTCTTCACCTTCATCTTTGTTCTGGAAATATCCTCGGGGGTTTCCAAAGGGGTCCCGAGGGTCCCCTTTGGCGGGGGGCGCGGGGGGCTGGCCCCCCGCTTCCGCCCGACCTCGCCACCCGCCCCCGGTCCCGGAAGAGCCCCCCCATTCGGGGGGGTTGTCGCACGCCCGGGGGCGCGGCATCGTGCGGGGATCGATGATTACCCGATGGGTCAAAGGATTGCGTGGATGCGGGCGGCCCCCTTCTTGGACGATTTCCTGATCCCCGGCGAGGTTCTGCTCTGGCACGGTCGGCCGCGGCAGGGGTTCCTGTGGCGCGTTGCCGGGCAGGCGCTGTGGGCGACGGGGGCGGCGTTGTGTCTCGCCCTCGGGCTCTGGCTGCTCGATCTGCCCGGGCTGATGGCTGGATCGTCCCGCGGCGGCCTGCCGCTGGCGGGCGGCGCGCTGCTGCTGCTGGGATCCGTCCTGATCCTCGGCCGGCTGGTCGCCGACCGGCGCCGACGCGCCCGGACCTACTACGCCCTGACCGACCGGGCGGCGCTGATCCTCGAGGATCGCGCTGGTGGCTGGCACCTCTCGCGTTGTACCAAAGGCCAGATGCGCCGGATGCAGCTGGTCAAGGGCGATCCCGGAACGCTCTGGTTCGGCCAGATCCATGCCGCCGATCCCCGGGGCGCTGTCATCGCCGGGCGCAGCCCTCGCCTCGGGTTTCGCCATATCGACGACGCGCGCCGGGTCTGGGACCTGATGGCGCCCCACCGCAAGGAGATCGCGGGATGAGCATACCCCAGGGTTGGGAAGGCATTCTGGAAGAAGGCGAGACGATCCTCTGGCAGGGACGGCCGGTCACCGGCGTCCGGCTGCGGGATTTCCTGGGGCTTCCCCTGGTCTTCGGCCTGTTCTTCACCGGCTTTTCCCTGGTCTGGATCGCCATGGCCCGGCTGATGACCCAGGGCGAGGATTTCTCGGTCTTCCCGCTCTTCGGCCTGCCCTTCCTGCTGGTCGGGCTCTATGTCGCCTTCGGCCTGCCGTTCGGGAAGGATTACCTTCGCAAGCGCAGCTGGTACACGCTGAGCGACCGCAAGGCCTATGTCGCGACGGAACTCTTCGGCAAGCGGCGGCTCAAGGCCGTCCCCTATGCCGAGATGAACATCCTCGAACTCGAGGACGGCACGCCCGGCAGCGTGACCTTCAAGCGCGAGATCACCGTCAGCCAGTACACCCGGCGCAACCGCAGTGGCGGGCGGAGCCGGCGCAGCCAGACCACGACCACCAACATCGGCTTCGAGCGGATCGAGGATGCGCGCACCGTCTACCGGATGATCGCGGCGCGGCGGGACCCTGTCCGGGCGCAGGCGGCACAGGGCTGAACGGCCCGCGCCGACCGGCCACCGGAAACTCCGCGCCGAAGGGGTTGTTGCGGCCGGGGGGGCGCCCTACATCGGGGCGATGAGCGCGCCCCTGTCCTTGCCTGCCCGGCTTTTCCGCCGCCCCAAAAGGGTGAACATCGTCCGTCTACAGGGCATGATCGCCGCCGGCGGCCGCGGGCGCCTGTCGGACGAGGCGGTGGCGCCGCTGCTGGAACGCGCCTTCCGCGCCGGCAAGCCGCTGGCGGTGGGTCTGCTGATCAACTCACCCGGCGGCTCGCCGGTGCAATCGGCGCTGATCGGCGCCCGCATCCGGCGGCTGGCGGAAGAGACGGAGACCCCGGTCCATGCCTTTGTCGAGGATGCCGCGGCCTCGGGCGGCTATTGGATCGCCTCGGCCGCCGACACGATCCATTGCGACGCGGCCTCGATCCTGGGCTCGATCGGCGTGATTTCCTCGGGCTTCGGCCTGCAGGAGGCGATCGGCAAGCTGGGGATCGAGCGGCGGGTGCACACGGCCGGACGCTCGAAAAGCCAGCTCGATCCGTTCCGGCCGGAAAACCCCGAGGATGTGGCGCGGCTCGATGCGCTTCTGGAAGAGCTGCACGGGGTCTTCACCGAGCAGGTGCGCAGCAGGCGCGGCAACAGGCTCAGCACCGAAACGGACCTCTTCGACGGCCGCTACTGGCTGGGGCGCGAGGCGGTGCGGCTGGGCCTTGCCGACGGGATCGGCCACGCCGTGCCCGTGCTGAAAGAGCGCTACGGCGACAAGATCCGGTTCCGCGTCTTCGGCCCCCGCCGCAGGCTGCTGTCGCGCTTCGGCCTCAGCCTGGCGCAGGACGCGCTGGCCGGGGTCGAGGAAGCCGCGCTCTGGTCGCGGCTGGGCCTCTGATGCTGCTGCGCGTCGTCATCCTTTTCCTGATCTTCATCGTCGTCATGGCGATGATCCAGAAGGCCCTGCGCCCGGGCCGCCGCATCGGCGGCGCCGGCCCCATGGCCACGCTGGACAGATTGCGCTGCCCGACCTGCAAGCGCGTGAACCTCTCCCAGGAACCGGCGCCCTGCGCGCGCCCCGATTGCCGGTACAAGACATGATGATCGATCTTCTGATGGTGGCCGGCGGCCTTGTGCTGCTGGTGCTGGCTGGCGATGCGCTGGTCAAGGGCGCGGTGAACCTGAGCCTCAGGCTGGGGGTGCCGGCGCTGATCGTCGGCCTGACGGTGGTAGCCTTCGGCACCTCGGCGCCGGAACTGCTGGTCTCGGTCGAGGCGGTGATCAACGATGCCCCGGCGCTGGCCCTGGGCAATGTCATCGGCTCGAACATCGCCAATATCCTTCTGGTGCTGGGCATTCCCGCGCTGATCTCGGTGGTGCCGGTCTCACGCGAATTGACGCATGATTTCCTGGTCATGATGGGGGCCTCGGTCCTGTTCATCGCGCTGGCCTGGGTCGGTCCCTTCGGCTGGATGCACGGGCTGGCGCTGCTGGCGGGGCTGGGGGCGATGCTGTGGAACAGCTACAGCCGTGCCCAGGCCCACCGGGCCAGCACCGAGCTGGATCTGGAGGGCGCCGATGCCAGCATCTCGGGCCTGAAGATCGCGCTTTATCTGGTGGGCGGTCTGATCGGCCTGCCGGTCGGCGCGAACCTGCTGGTCAACGGCGCCACCTCCATCGCCACGGCGCTGGGGGTCAGCGAGGCGGTGATCGGCCTGACGCTGGTCGCTGTCGGCACGTCGCTGCCTGAACTCGCCACCACCATCGCCGCCGCGATCCGCAAGGAGGCGGGCGTGGCCATGGGCAATGTCATCGGCTCCAACATCTTCAACCTGCTGGGGATCATCGGCATCGCCTCGCTGGTCGGGCCGATCCCGGTCCCCGAACAGATGCTGCGCGTCGACCTCTGGGTCATGCTGGCCGTCTCGGCGCTGCTGGGCATCTTCGTGCTGACCGGCCGCAGCATCGGCAAGCTTGCGGGCGTCGGATTGATCGCGCTCTATGGCGGCTATCTGGTTTCCCTTTTCTGAGGCGGACATGGCGGGCAAGGCACTTATCACCGGCGCGGGGCATCGGCTGGGCGCGGCCATGGCACGGGAACTGGCCGGGCGCGGCTGGGACGTGGCGCTGCATTACGCCAGTTCGCGCGAGGGGGCCGAGACGGTGGCGGCCGAATGCCGGGTGCTGGGCGCCACGGCCGTGACCCTGCAAGCGGATCTGCTGGACGAGGGCGCGACGCAAGCCCTGCTGCCCGCCGCCGCCGAGGCTCTGGGCGGGCCGCTGACCCTGCTGATCAACAACGCCTCGATCTTCGAATACGACACGCTCGGCACCGCCACCCGGCGCGGCTGGGACCGGCATATGGAATCGAACCTGCGCGCGCCCTTCGTCCTGACCCAGGCCTTCGCCGTCCAGGCACCCGAAGCGGCGACGGATGCGCGGGGCGAGCCGGTGGCGACCGGTCTTGTGATCAACATGATCGACCAGCGGGTGTTGAAACCGACGCCCGAATTCATGACCTATACACTGGCCAAGATGGGCCTATGGGCGCTGACCCGGACCTCGGCCCAGGCCCTCGCCCCCGCCATCCGCGTCAATGCCATCGGCCCGGGCCCCACCCTGAAAGGCGCTCGCCAAACCGAGGCGCATTTCACGCGCCAGCGCGCCAATACCGTACTGGGCCGGGGCTCGGACCCCGAGGATATCACCGCCGCGCTGGCCTATCTTCTGGACGCCAAGGCCGTCACCGGGCAGCTGATCTGCGTCGACGGCGGCCAGCATCTGGGCTGGCGGACGCCCGACATCATCGGGGTGGAATAACCCCCCGCGGGCAGACCCCGCGTCACCTTGTCCACCGCAAATCTTACTGTCACATTCTCGTTAAGAAATCCCTAGAGATTTCAGGACCTTGCATCCGCTTCATATTTTTATCAAGCCATTTCAATGCCTTGAGAAATCGCCTATAAATTAGGCAGTTCACGGAATCGGGCCGGAAACAAGGATTTTTCACCGATCACGGCCTGGCCTCCACAGGCTTATCCACAGATTCCGTGGAAACCTTTGCCCTTGAACTCAGGGGCGCTAGAGTGCAACGAGCGAGCAGAATCACCAGACCGACCCATGACCGAGACCCCTGAACTGACCGGTCACGCGCTGATCGCCAGCTATGTCCGCACCCTCGACGGCTCGCCCGGTGTCTACCGGATGCTGGATGCCGAGGCGCGGGTGCTTTACGTCGGCAAGGCCCGCAATCTGAAGGCGCGGGTGTCGAATTATGCGCGCCCCTCGGGGCATTCGGGCCGCATCGCCCGGATGATCCACGAGACGCGCTCGATGATGTTCCTGACCACGCGCACCGAGACCGAGGCGCTGCTTCTGGAACAGAACCTGATCAAGCAGTTGAAACCCGTCTACAACGTGCTGCTCAGGGACGACAAAAGTTTCCCCAACATCCTGATCGCCAAGGATCATCCCTTTCCGCAGATCCGCAAGCACCGCGGCAAGCGGACCGGGCGGGGCAGCTATTTCGGCCCTTTCGCCAGCGCGGGCGCCGTGAACCGGACGCTGAACCAGTTGCAGAAGGTGTTCCTGCTGCGCTCTTGCGCCGATTCCTCGTTCAACAATCGCACCCGGCCCTGCCTGCTCTACCAGATCAAGCGTTGTTCGGGCCCCTGCGTCGACCTGATCTCGCCCGAGGATTACCAGACGCTCGTTTCGGATGCCGAGCGGTTCCTCTCGGGCAAGACCTCGCATATCCAGGCCGACCTGGCACAGCAGATGCAGGAGGCCTCCGAGGCCATGGAATTCGAACGCGCGGCCGCGCTGCGCGACCGGATCCGCGCGCTGACCGCCGTGCAGCAGGGCCAAGGGATCAACCCCCGGGGCGTCGAGGAAGCGGATGTCATCGCGCTGCATCTGGAGAAGGGGCAGGCCTGCGTGCAGGTCTTCTTCATCCGTGCGAACCAGTCCTGGGGCAACAAGGATTTCTATCCCCGCACCGGCTCGGGTGCCGAGGAGGGCGAGATCCTGGAAGCCTTCCTCGCGCAATTCTACGACGACAAGCCGCCGCCCCGGCAGATCCTGCTGTCTCATCCCATCGACAACGAGGATCTGATCCACGAACTCCTCAGCGCCCGCGCCGGCCGCAATGTCGAATTGCGCGTGCCGCAGCGGGGCGAGAAGGCCGAACTGGTTGAAAACGCGGCCCGCAACGCCCGGGAATCGCTGGGCCGCAAGATGTCGGAAAGCGCCGCGCAATCGCGGCTGCTGGAGGGGCTGGCCGAGGCTTTCGATCTGGACGAAGCCCCGAAACGCATCGAGATCTACGACAACTCGCATATTCAGGGCGCCCATGCCGTCGGCGCCATGGTGGTCGCGGGGCCCGAGGGCTGGCTCAAGAACCAGTACCGCAAGTTCACCATCAAGACCGCGCCGGGCGACGATTTCGGCATGATGAAAGAGGTGCTGACCCGGCGGTTCGAGCGCCTGCTGAAGGAAGATCCCGGCCGCGTGACCGAGGCCTGGCCGGACCTGCTGCTGATCGACGGCGGCGCCGGACAGATCAGTGCCGTGGCCGAGGTTCTGGCGGAACTGGGCGTCGACGATGTGCCCTTTGTCGGCGTTGCCAAGGGCGTCGACCGCGATCTGGGGCGCGAGGAATTCCACCGCCCCGGCGCCCGGCCCTTCGCGCTGCGCCATAACGACCCGGTGCTCTATTTCATCCAGCGCCTGCGGGACGAGGCCCACCGTTTCGCCATCGGCACCCACCGCGCGGCGCGCGCCAAGGCCACGACCAGCACGCCGCTGGACGAGGTTCCGGGCATCGGCGCTGCCCGCAAACGCGCGCTCTTGCAGCATTTCGGCTCGGCCAAGGCGGTGACGCGGGCGGGGCTGGCCGATCTGATGGCGGTGCCCGGGATCAGCCAGGCCATGGCCGAAACTGTCTACAATTTCTTCCATACCGGCAGTTGATACGGCGCTGCGGGTAACCTTGCGGAAAGACTCCGGCGACATTCTGGCGGCTCACCCAGCCCCGGATTCGCGATCATGATGCAGGCCACGCCGACCCCCAGCCACGCCGGTGCCCCGAAGGATACCGGACAGGAAGTCCCGTTCGAAATGGGCGAACTGGTCTATTCCCGGACCGATGAACGCGGCGTGATCCTCGCCGCGAACGATGTGTTCGAGCGTTTGGGCGGTTTTGCCTACAGCGAAATGATCGGTGCCCCACACAAGATCGTCCGCCATCCCGACATGCCGAAGGCCTTCTTCCACATCTTCTGGCAATATCTGAAGGCGGGCGAGCCGGCGGTGGGCTATGTCAAGAACCGCTCGAAGGACGGGCGCCATTACTGGGTCCTGGCCGCCGCCATCCCCTATGACGGCGGTTATTTCTCGGTGCGGATGCGGCCGTCCTCGGCCATTTTCCACACGATTCGCGCCGAATACGCCCGCCTGCGCCGCCGGGAGGAGACGGAGAAGCTTTCGGCCGAGGCCTCGGCCGAGATCCTGCTCTCCCGGCTGAAGGAGCTGGGCTATCATTCCTATCCCGAATTCATGAGCCAGGCGCTGCACCAGGAATCGCTGGCGCGCGACGCGGCGCTGGGCAAGCCGCCGGACAAGGTGGCGACGCATCTGTCGGGCCTGGTGACGGCCCTGAACGACGCGCTGAAGGAACAAACACGGCTGGTAAGCCTCTTCGACAGTCTGAAGCTGCTGCCGGTCAACATGCGCCTGATCGCCGCCCGTCTGGAACCGCAGGGCGGTCCGATCAGCCAGATCTCGATGAACTACAAGACCTCTTTCGACAATATCTCGGAAAAGCTGTCGAAATTCGTCACTGGCGAAGGGAATATCTGCGGCCAGATGGACATCGCCGTGCGCCGCAGCCTGATCCTGAGCAATTGCGCCCGGCTGCACCTGGAAATGGCCCGCCATATCCGCAAGCCCGACCGCACCCCGCCCGAGGTCGAGCGGCGCGAGGAATACCAGATCGTCGAGACTCTCGGCCAGAGCAGCCATGCAAGGGTGCAGATCTCGCTGAACGAGGCACTGCGGCTGGCGGCGGCGCTGATCGCCTCGGCCTTCGAGATCCGGCGCCTCGTGCTGGGGCTGGACACGATCCGCATCCTGGGCCGGGTCGAAAGCCGCCGCGACCATGTGTCCGAAGTGGCCTGTTCGGCGACGCTGGACCAGATCGACGCTGTCCAGGCCGAGATTTCCGAAAGCCTGCAGAGCCTGTCGAATCTGGCGGTGGCCATCCAGACGGGCCTGTCGCTGATCAATGTCTCCCGCCGCCCCGAGGGCGAAACGACCGCGCAACCCGGCCCCCCGACAGCCGGCGCCCCCCGTGCCGCCCGCGCGGCATCCCCGCCCCCGCAAGCCGCCCCGCCAACCCGCCGGGTCGCCGCGGAATAGCCGGCCGACGGGCGCCGGCCCGACCGGGACCGGGGTCCCGGCGCGCGGCGCGCCGGATGGCCACCCGTGCCCGGAAGCGATGAGGGCGGCGCCAGCGCAGTGCGGGGCTGCCTGCCCCGTCCGGTCGGCGGCGGGGCGCACCGGGTCTTGCCCCTGCGCGCCGTCATGGCCCTCCAGCGGGACCTTGGTCCGGCTATGCTCGGCGCGGGGCCAAGGACGGTCCGCCGACTGACGGGAACCGGAACGGGGCGCTGCCGCGCGACACCCGCCCCGCCCGGAACGGCGATGAGACCGGCGAAGACCCAGCCCCAGCGCGGCGGCCGTCCCGCGCACCCCACGCCGCGCCATGCCCCCGGCCGCTCCCCTTCCCGGCCTTAGGCCTCACCCTGCGTCGCGCCGCCCAGTGCGAGGCTCGCCGGAACTGGCCTCTTTTCCCCGCGCGGCGCTTGGGCTACGAACAGGCCATGCGCTGGACCATACCCAACACGCTGACCTTCCTGCGTCTGATCGCCGCCCCCGGGGTCGCGATCATGTTCCTCTATTTCGCCCGCCCCTGGGCGGACTGGTTCGCGCTGGTCCTGTTCCTCGTGGCCGCGATCACCGATTATTTCGACGGCTATCTGGCGCGGCTGTGGCGGCAGGAAAGCCGCATGGGTGCCATGCTGGACCCGATCGCCGACAAGGCAATGGTGGTCATCGCGCTGCTGGTACTGACCGGCTATTCCGGCATGGACCCCTATCTGATCCTGCCCGCCACGGTGATCCTGTTCCGCGAGGTCTTCGTCTCGGGGCTTCGCGAATATCTGGGCAATACCTCGCGCCTGCTGGCCGTCACCAAGCTGGCGAAATGGAAGACCACGGCGCAGATGGTGGCGATCTCGACGCTCTTTGCCGCGCTCGGACTCGAATATGTCCGCGAACAGGCGCTGGCCCGCAACCGCCAGATCATCACCCAGATGAGCGATGCCGGAATCGATTCCGACCTCAATGTGCTCTCGATCGCCAATCTGGGCGGCGAGGCCGTCTGGAACATCGGCCTGGTGCTGATCTGGATCGCCGCGGCGCTGACCGCGATCACCGGCTGGGACTATCTGCGCAAGGCCCTGCCCTTCCTCAAGGACAGTGGCGAATGAGCGTGACCATCCTCTATTTTGCCTGGCTGCGCGAACGCATCGGCCTGCCGCGCGAGACGGTCGAGACCCGGGCCGCCACCGTGGCCGGCCTGGTCGAGGAACTGCGCGCCCGGGAGGAGCGCTATGCGCTGGCCTTCGCCGACCTCAAGGCGGTGCGGGTGGCGCTGGATCAGGAATTGTCGGATTTCGACGCGCCCCTGGCCGGCGTGCGCGAGATCGCCTTCTTCCCGCCGATGACCGGGGGCTGAGCCATGACGGTCCGGGTCCAGGCCGAACCCTTCGACTATGGCGCGGAATGCAACGCCTTCGCGGCCGCTTGCGGCGGGGCCGGGGCGGTGGTGACCTTCTGCGGGCTGGTGCGCGACGAGGACGGGCGCCTGAGCGGCATGGAGATCGAGCATTACCCAGGCATGACCGAGCGCGCGCTGGCCGGGATCGAGGCCGAGGCCCGGGCCCGCTGGTCGCTGACCGAGGCGCTGATCCTGCACCGCCACGGGCCGATGGCGCCGGGCGAGGCGATCATGATGGTCGCCACGGCCTCGCGCCACCGGGGCGACGCCTTCGCCGCCGCGGAATTCCTGATGGATTACCTGAAATCCCGCGCGCCCTTCTGGAAAAAGGAATTCGGCACCGACGGCGAGGCTTGGGTAGCGGCCCGGGACGAGGACGAGGACCAGCTCAAACGCTGGTGAGTAACCACTCACACACCGTCGCCCTGCCCTATTTGTTGCTCTGCGCGTTGGCGGGGGCGGCGCCGAACACCACCGGTAGCGAAAATTCGGCCGTCTGGCCGCTGGCCCGGTCCACGACATGCGTTCGCAGCGTGAAGGGCCCCTCGGCACCAGTCACCCGATAGGTCAGATGGAAGAAGCCATCGACGGGTTGGCTGAAACTGTCCAGCTGTACCTCGCCCATCGGGATCATGGCGTCGGTCATCTGCCGCCCCTCGGGGCTGTCGAGCGTGAAGGACACATCGAACAGCAGCCGGTTGGCGCCATTGGCGAGCGGCGTCATCGAGAAGCCGTAGACCTCGACATAGGCATAGACGGGCTCGCCCAGAGCATAGACATTGGTCGGGCGCGGCTCGAACATGCCATAGCCCTCGGCCGGCAGCAGGGTCAGGCGCGGATTGGTCACGCCGAAACCCGCTTCGCCCGTGACATGACGCAGGAAAAGGCGGGCGGCGGCGACGGCCTCGGGCCCGCGGCCGGTGGCTAGAAGCTGCTCGATGGCGGCGGCGGCCTCGGTCAGGTCCTGGGCGGGGGCGATCCCCGGCAGGGCCATCACCGCCGCGAGCGCAAGCGCCGGAAGGGTCCGAAGCCGGACCCGGGACCGGGATCGGTTGCTCATCGTGAAGTCCTGTGCGGCGTGAACATGGGCCCTACTCTGCCCGGGGCCGCGACACCGGGCAAGTCCCGCTCTCGCCCTTTTGTAGCGACCGAATGGCGGCAGCACCGGCGTTGCCCTGAAGCCCCGGTCAGTTGCCGCGCGCCTCGAGCTGGTGGCGCAGCATGTCCGATTCATGGCGCGCGTTGCGCAGCCCTTCCATCGCCGCGCGCAGCTCGGCCTGAAGCTGTGCCATCTCGCGGCCGACTTCCTCGTCGCGCTGGTGGATATAGGCGATGGCCTGGTCGCGCGTCTCCTCGGCCTCGTGCAGCGATTGCGCCATGCGCTCCAGCTCGCCCAGATCGGCCTGGGTGACGCGGGTGAAGCGGTGGATCAGCCAGTTCACGAACCATCCCAGCGCGAAAGCCGCGGTCAGAACGATCACGGTCACGATGACGAATTCGGTTCGGTTCATGAGGGGCGTCTCCGGGCGGCAGGCTATTGGGATTCGGTCGGGGTCTCGTCGCTCGCCTCTTCGTCGCCCGAGCCGATGGTCGGCGCATCGGCGCCCTGGCTTCCGGGGCGCGGACGCGGGCGGATCGTGTCGGCGTCCGGGGAATGTATATCGAAGGTGAGCTGGGCTTCCAGTGCCGGATCGATCGGTTCGGGCGGTGCCTCGGGACGGATCAGGCGGAATTCGATGCGGCGGTTGGCCTCGCGCCCGGCCTCGGTGCCGTTGTCGGCGATGGGATCGGCCGCGCCATAGCCCTGCGCCACCAGCGAGGCGACCAGCACGCGCCGGGCAAGAAGCGCGTTGATCACCGCCTCGGCCCGGGCCTGGCTGAGGTTGAGGTTGGTCTCCTCACGCCCCTGGCTGTCGGTATAACCCGCCACCTCGAAGGGCAGCTCGCCGCATTCGCGCAGCACATCGGCGATGCGGTCGATGACCGGGGCCGAGGCGCTGTTGATCTCGGTCGCGCCGGGGTCGAAGGTGATCTTGGTTTCGCGCTGGATGTCGTGGATCCGGGCCTCGCAATTGTCGGGCGTGGGCGCATTGGCCACCGGGTCCAGCGCTTCGTCGTAGCGGACCTGCACGTCGATCCGCGCCTCGCTGCCCAGCCCCTGCAGCAGCGCCTGGGTGACCTGGCTGCGCGCATCGGGGTTGCCCGAGACGCCGCTGATCCGCACGCGGTCGGCGCGGACCAGTGCCTCGCCATGGTGCAATTCGGCCAGGGCCTCGATCACCGTGAGCACCCGCACCGCCCAACCCGCGGGCAGTTCGGGATCGAGCCGCGCGCCGATCTCCACCGCGTCGCGGCCGAACCGGGCGTTGGCAAAGGCGCTGACGGCAGCGCGGATCCTCTCGTCGGGCAGACGCCCGGCCAGCGACAGTTGCCCCTCTTCGGTCAGGCGCAACTGCACCTCGGGCGCGGCATCCGCGTCGGGCTCGACCTCGGGCGGCGGGTCGAGGTGGCGGGCCGAGAGGCTGAAAGCCTCGGGCAGCGCGGTTTCCAGCGTGCCGACCGCGCGGTCGAAATCGCTGCCGGAGACGGTATGCGGGATGGCCAGGATCACCGTCCCGTCGGAAATGGTCAGGTTCCCCTCGCCCAGCGAGGACAGCGCGGCGATGGCCAGCGCAGCGCTTTCCCCCCAGCGCGGGCTGGGCGCGCCCAGCGCCAGCGGACAGACCAGCCGCCGGGTGAAACCTTCGCGGGCCAGCGCAGTGGCGATGGTCTGCTGCGCCTCCTCCGTATCGGCGTTGCAGGCGCCGACATGCAGCACGCCCCCCTCGGCATCGACGCGCAGCAGGAAAGGCGCGGCGACCGGGCGCGGCGCGATCAGGTCGAGCGTCAGGACCTGGCCCCGGGGTGCCATGCCGCGCAGCTCCTCTTCCAGGCTGCGGCGTTGCTCGGGCCCGTCGACCAGCGCCTCGACCTCGATGCGCCCGGCAGTGACGGAAATGCGCCCGACCTCGAACTTCTCCAGCGCGGCGACGGCGAAATCGGTGGCCGCGACCCAGCCACCCGGCACGGCGTAATCCGAGGTCTGCAGCAGATCCTCGATCGTCAGCTCCGGCAGCGCATCGCGCAGGCGCTCGGCGATGGGCGCGCGACCGGGCCGCGCCGGTACCAGGCCGATGACCGACAGATCGTCGCGGTTGCGCATCATCTCGACCCGGAACACCGGGGCGACGGTGGCGTTGCGCTGGGTCACGGCGATGGTTTCCGAGATCCGTGTGGCATCCACCACCCCGCCCGCGACCTGCAAGGCGTTGATCCGCGCGCTTTCATCGGGCGCGGTGCCCGCCAGCGTCACGTCGAGCCCGTCCAGCGTCACCTGCACCCAGCCGATATGCGCCTGGGCAAAGGCCTGCTGCAGCGCTTCGGCGGTCCGCCGTTCCAGCAGGGCGACCAGCAAGAGCGCCGTCCCCAGGGCCAGCACCGCCGCCGCCACGAAGGCCGCGATCGAAACGAGCAGGGTTTTTCGTGACATGGAGCATCCGTATCGGCAGCCCGGCCGGGCCTGTCAGGCCTGACCTAGCCGCATCGGGGGGGCGATGCAATCACACCAGCAGGGCAGCGGCAAGAATCAGCACAACGATCAGCCCGGCATCCCGGTTCGAGCGGAAAAGCCCCAGCAACACACCGGAATCATGGATATTCAGCCGGCGCAACTGCCAGTTGAGATGCGCGCCGAAGGCCCAGGCCCCGGCCAGCGTCAGCGACAGCAACAGTGGCTGGGCCAGGGGGGCAAGCGCGTAGATGATCGCCAGCGACATCAGGACGACCGAGGCGACCAGGAACCCCCTGAGCCAGTTCTCGGTATTCTCGCCGAAAAGCCGGGCGGTGGATTTGACGCCGATCAACGCATCATCCTCGCGGTCCTGATGGGCATAGATCGTGTCATAGAACAGCGTCCAGGCGATGCCCGCGACATAGAGCACCACGGCAGGCCAGTCGAGGTGCCCGGCCTGCGCCGTCCAGCCCAGCAGCGCACCCCAGTTGAAGGCCAGCCCCAGAAACGCCTGCGGCCACCAGGTGAAGCGTTTGGCGAAGGGATAGATCGCGACCGGCAGCAGCGCCAGCACGCCGAGGAAGATCGCGGCGCCGTTGAAGGTCAGCAGCAGCAGGAACGAGGCCACCATCTGGATCGCCATCCAGATCAGCGCCTCGCGCACCGTCACCGCGCCCGAGGCCAGCGGCCGGTTGCGCGTGCGCTCGACCTTGTCGTCGATGTCGCGGTCGGTGATGTCGTTCCAGGTGCAGCCCGCGCCCCGCATCAGGAACGCGCCCAGCGCCATGGCGATCATCAGCCAGAGCGTGCCCAGACCCCGTGTCTCGGGATAGGCCAGCGCCGCCAGCAGCACGCCCCACCAGCAGGGCAGCAGCAGAAGCCAGGTGCCGATCGGCCGGTCGGCCCGGCTGAGCCTGAGATAGGGTTTCAGATCGTCGGGCGCCTTGGTGTCGACCCAGTTGTCCGCAACCCGGTCCTGGATCGCGCGATCCTCGGCAGATCCCTCCTGCCGCTCGGGCGCGCCGCCCTCTGGTGTTTGCCCTGACCCGGTCATACACTCCCGTCCATGCCTAGCGACTTGTCCCGGAACGATCCCCGCCCCAGGGTGCGCCTCTATGTAGAGCAAGCGCCGGGCCAAGGGCAACACATCGCGATGACGCAGGAGCAGGCCCATTACCTGGGCAATGTCATGCGCCTGTCCGAGGGGGCCGAGGTTGCCGTTTTCGACGGCAGATCGGGCGAATGGCGGGCCCGGATCGCCGCGATCTCCCGGCGCGGCGGCACGCTGACCTGCGAAGCGATGGTCGCGCCACAGCTCGATCCGCCCGACCTGTGGCTGCTGTTCGCGCCGATCAAGAAGGCGCGGACCGATTTCATCGTCGAAAAGGCGGTCGAAATGGGGGCGGCCCGCATCCTGCCGGTGCAGACCGAGTTCACCAATGCCGAGCGCATCCGCCGCGACCGCCTGCAGGCCCATGCCATCGAGGCGGCCGAGCAATCGGGCGGCACCTTCGTGCCCGAGGTGGCGGAGCTTCAGCGCCTCGACCGGCTGCTGGCCGACTGGCCTGCGGGGCGCAGCCTCTGGTGGGCCGACGAAAGCCTGGCCGGGGCCGAGCTTGCCGACCCCGCCCCCGCCCCCGCCGCCATCCTGATCGGCCCCGAAGGCGGTTTTTCCCCTGCCGAACGTGCGCGGCTCAAGGCGCTGCCGCAGATCCGCCGCCTCTCGCTCGGCCCGCGGATCCTGCGCGCCGATACCGCGGCGGTGGCAGCGCTGACCCTCTGGCAGGCCCGCCATGGCGACTGGCCGCGCCAGAGCTGACCCTTCATTCTGCCCGAAATACGCCTGCGACACCGCCACAAGCGCCGCCGTCGCCGGATTGCGACGGGCCGCGCGCGGGGCGGGCGGGCGGGAGCGCGCGGCCCGCCGCGGCCCGGCCTTTCCACGGGCCCCTCCCTTTACACAGCCGCCGAAACCCGCCATCCCTCGCTGACCCCCTCCGAGGCCCGCCCGATGACCGACATGAACCCGGCCCGCGACGCCGACCTGCCCGAGGTCGAGGCCTTCCTCGCGGATCATGCCCCGACCTCGATGCTGCTGCGCGCCAATCTCAGGCGCTACGGACTGGGCGACAGGCGCAGCCCGCGCGCCGTCTCGCTGGTGCTGCTGCGCGACAACGGGCGCATCACCGGCCTTCTCGGCATGACCAACGCGGGCTTCGCCATGCTGCAGGCGCCCGCGGCCGGGGGCGACGAATGGCGGGACCTCGCGCGCTGGCTGGGCGGACGGCGGCTTGCGGGGCTGACCGGCGAAAGCGGCCAGGCCGCGGCGCTGATCGCCGCCCTGGGCCTGCCCGAATCCGCCTTCCTCCACCGCGCGACCGAGCCGCTCTACCATCTCGACCTCGCCGCGCTCGACCTCTCGACGCTGGCCCCCGGCACGATCCGTCGCCCGCGCGAGCGGGACCGCGACCTGCTGACCGCCTGGTATACGGGTTTCGAGGCCAGCGCGCTGAACACGCCCCCTGCCCTGGCCGCCGACCGTGGGGCCGACCGGGCGGATCTGGCCATCGACGGCGATCACGTGCGCCTGTTCGAGCGGGACGAAACCCCGCTCGCCATGACCGCCTTCAACGCCGAATTGCCCGGGATCGTGCAGGTCGGCGGCGTCTATACCCCGCCCGAGGGCCGCAACCGCCGCGCCGCCCGCAGCGCCGTCGGCCTGCATCTGGCCGAGGCGCGGCGCTATGGCGTGCGGCAGGCGGTGCTGGCCGCCGCCTCGCCCGCGGCCTGCCGCAGCTACGAGGCCCTGGGCTTCCGCCCCGTCGGCCAGATGACCCTGGCGCTGCTGCACGCCCCGGCGGGGGCCGCGCCATGACCCGCTTCATCCGCCCCGCCGCCCGCGCCGCGCTCCGTCGATGGGCCGAAACCGGCGCGGCGCTGGCGCTGGTGCTGGCCGGACTCTGGTGGGGCTTTTCCGGCCCGGGCCCGGTGCATTGGCTGGGCTGGGCGCTGGCGCTGCTGGGCGTCGGGCTGACCATCGGTGCGGTGCAGCGCGCGCTTTTCGCCGCGGGTGGCCTCGGCTCGGGGCTGATCGAGGTCGTCGAGGGCGAGGTGCGCTATTTCGGCCCGCGCGGCGGCGGGGTGCTGGCGCTCGACCTCATGGTCGCGCTCTCGCTCAGCGCCGATGCCGCCTATTGGCTGGTCGAGGGCAAGGACGGCACGGTGCTGGTCATCCCCCGCGCGGCCTCGGGTCACGAGGCGCTGTTCGATGCCTTTGCCGCGCTGCCGGGCTTCGACATGGCGCGGCTGCTGCGCATGGTGGCGCAGGGTCCGGCGCCCCGGGCGCGGCTGGTGTGGCGACATCCCGATCGGCGCCTCTTGACTTGAGCCGTGACGCGAGACAGGTCTGGGGTCCACAGAGACCCAGCCGGAGCGCCTTTTCCCATGTCCATCCCCCAGTCCGGCGGCGGGCCGATCGAGCATCGCGACCAATTGGCCGAATACCTCGCCTCGGGCTGCAAGCCCGAAAGCGACTGGCGCATCGGCACCGAGCACGAGAAATTCGGCTATTGCAAGGACAGCCTGCAACCCCTGCCCTATGACGGCGAGCGGTCGATCCGCATGGTGCTGGAGGGGTTACGCGACCGCTACGGCTGGCAGCCGGTTCTGGAAGGCGACAAGCTGATCGGCCTGACGCGGGACGGCGCCAATGTCAGCCTGGAGCCGGGCGGGCAGCTGGAACTCTCGGGCGCGCCGCTCGAATCGATCCACCAGACCTGCGACGAGGTGAACGAACACCTGCGCGAGGTGAAATCCATTGCCGATGCGGTCGGCGTGGGCTTCATCGGCCTCGGCGCCGCGCCGGTCTGGACGCATGAGCAGATGCCGCTGATGCCCAAGGGCCGCTACCGGCTGATGGACGGCTACATGCAGAAAGTGGGCACCCACGGCACGCAGATGATGCGGCGCACCTGCACCGTGCAGGTCAACCTCGACTTCGCGTCCGAGGCCGATATGGTGCAGAAGCTGCGCGTGTCGCTGGCGCTGCAATCGGTCGCCACCGCGCTTTTCGCCAATTCCCCTTTCTTCGAGGGCAAGGAGAACGGCCACAAATCCTGGCGCTCGCGCATCTGGCGCGACCTTGACCCTGCCCGCACCGGCACTCTGCCCTTCGCCTTCGAGGATGGGATGGGCTTCGAGCGTTATGTGGATTACGCGCTCGATGTGCCGATGTATTTCGTCTACCGCGACGGCAAGTATATCAATGCCCTGGGCCAGTCCTTCCGCGATTTCCTCAAGGGCCAGCTGCCAGCCCTGCCGGGCGAGGTGCCGACGCTTTCGGATTGGGCCGATCACCTGACGACCATCTTCCCCGAGGCGCGGCTGAAGAAATACCTGGAGATGCGCGGGGCCGATGGCGGCCAGTGGCGCCGCCTCTGCGCGCTGCCGGCCTTCTGGGTCGGGTTGCTCTACGACCAGTCGTCGCTCGATGCCGCCTGGGACCTGTGCAAGCACTGGGATGCGGAAACCCGTGAGGCGCTGCGCAAGGCCGCCAGCATCGACGGGCTGCAGGCCGAGACGCATGGCGTCAACATGCTGACCCTCGCGCGGGAACTGGTGGGTATCGCCGAGGCCGGGCTCAAGGCACGCGCGCGCCCGGGTGCCGGCGGCCTGATCCCCGACGAGACGCATTTCCTCAATGCGCTGAAGGAAAGCGTCGAGACGGGTATGGTGCCTGCCGACGAGTTGCTGGCCCATTACCGGGGCGACTGGCAGGGCGACCTGAGCCGGATCTACGCCGAATACAGCTATTGAGCCGGGACAAACCCGGCCCAATTGCTGCGCCGGATCCGGTCAATAGCTGAACGGGTTCGGCCCGAATTCGTTGTCGCCCGGGTCGCTTTCGCGGATCATCCAGATGATCAGGACGATGATCCCGACCAGCGGGATCAGCGACAGGAACAGCCACCAGCCCGAGCGGCCGACGTCATGCAGGCGCCGGACGCTGACGGCGAGGCCGGGCAGCAGGATCACCAGCGAAAAGATGCCCGAGATCAGGCCGTTGCCATTGCCGAAGACGGCATAGTCGATGGCCGAGAACACGATCGTCCCCAGAAGGACGAACAGCACCCAATACCAGTATTCCGAGCGCGGGGCCCGGCCCTGGAAGGTGACGAACTTGGAAAAGCAGGTGGAAACGGCGGTGGAAAAATTCATCGTTGGCAATCCCAGCAGCGGCACCCCATCGTGCCGCGCCCGATCCTAGGCCTTGTTCTGGCCAAATCAACGGGAATGCGCGCCCGAAGCGGGGCGCGCATGACGGCCAATCGGACCCTGTGCGGGCTCAGCCGGCCTTGGCGCGGAATTCGCGCATCAGGAAGTCGGGGACATGGTCGCCCATGCCGACAACCGGCGCGTCGTCGCGATTGCGGTCGCGGTCGCGGCGGCCACGGCCATTGCGGTCGGACCGCTCGCCGCGCTGCTCGTCGCGGGCGGGCTTGACGCTGGCCAGTTCCGCCACCGGCGCCGGGGCGGCGGCCACGGGGGCCTCCACGACGGCCTCGGCAACAGCCTCGACCGGCGCGGCGGCCGTCTCACGCGGGGGACGCTCGCCCCGCGGCTTGCGCTCGCCCCGCCGCGGACGTTCGGGCCGGTCGCCGTCGCGCTTGCACTCGGGACGCGCCGAGGATTCGGCGGCGGCTTCGGCGAAACCTTCGGGCGGCACGCCGCGCGGCAGTTTCTTCTGCAGAAGCGCCTCGATGGCGGCGAGGTATTTGTCGTCCGAGGGCGTGGCGATGGTGAAGGCCTTGCCCGAACGCCCTGCCCGGCCGGTGCGGCCGATGCGGTGGACATAATCCTCGGCGTGGCTAGGCACGTCGAAGTTGAAGACATGGCTCACGGCCGGAATATCCAGCCCGCGCGCCGCCACGTCCGAGGCGATCAGCAACCGCACCGTCCCGTCGCGGAACCCGTCGAGCGTGCGCGTGCGCACCGACTGATCCAGATCGCCATGGATCGGCGAGGCGTTGAACCCGTGCTTTTTCAGCGACTTGGCCACGACATCCACGTCGATCTTGCGGTTGCAGAAGATGATCGCGTTGGTGCAGGCGTCGCCCTCGGCCTCGATCAGCGAGCGCAGCATGGCGCGTTTCTCGCCGAAGGCGCGGTCGCGGCGGGTCGGCGTCAGTTCGATCAGCTGCTGTTCGATGGTCTCGGCGGTGGTCGCCTGACGCGCCACCTCGACCCGGGCCGGGTTCGACAGGAACATGTTGGTGATGCGCTCGATCTCGGGCGCCATGGTCGCCGAGAAGAACAGCGTCTGCCGGGTGAAGGGGGTCAGCTGGAAGATGCGCTCGATATCGGGGATGAAGCCCATGTCGAGCATCCGGTCAGCCTCGTCCACGACCATGACTTCCACGCCGGTGAGCAAAAGCTTGCCGCGTTCGAAATGGTCGAGCAGGCGGCCGGGCGTCGCGATCAGCACGTCGACGCCACGGTCGATCAGCTTGTCCTGTTCGGTGAACGAGACGCCGCCGATCAGCAGGGCCTTGGTCAACTTGGTATATTTCGCGTAGACGTCGAAATTCTCGGCCACCTGGGCGGCCAGTTCGCGCGTCGGCGCCAGCACCAGCGAGCGCGGCATCCGGGCCCGGGCGCGGCCCCGCGACAGGCGCGTGATCAGCGGCAGGGTGAACGAGGCAGTCTTGCCGGTGCCCGTCTGGGCGATGCCCAGCACGTCGCGGCCTTCCAGCGCCTCGGGGATCGCCTGCGCCTGGATCGGCGTGGGATTGTCATAGCCGGCTTCGGCAACGGCCTTGAGGACCTTGGGGTCCAGCTTCAGATCGGTAAACTTGGTCATATGCGTCCGTGGTTTGCGGCATCGGGCCGCAAGGAAGGGATGGGACGCCAGATTCCGCGCCCCGGCAGCGGTCGGGCCGCTGGTAAAAGCGGCGGCCAATGGCGCGCCCTACCCCGAATCTGCCTTTGGGTCAATGTCTACAGGCGGATTCATCTTCATACGGGTTCCAGCGGGGCAAGATTCTACCTATGCGGGAGAACGCGGCATGATCGAGGCAGAATCCGGCCCCGCGGTCGTCGTTAACGCGCAATTAACCTTTTTTCCGCCCCACCCGGTCCCCGAACCGGTCTCAATTCGGGTCGAAAAAGAACCATCCGCGAAAGCGCAGAGGTCGGTTCCATGAATGCCCGCGTTTCCCTTGACGATCCCGAGTTCGCCGCCAGCACCGCGGCCGAGGTTCCCTTGATGCTGAATACCCCGATCCAGGCCGCCCTTCCCGCCCCGGCCCAGTTCGCCGCCGTCACCGACCTCATCAAATCCGTCTTCAACGTTCCCGCCGTCTCGGTCGCGCTGCATGGGGCGCCCGCCAATGCCGAGGGCGGCGTCTATCGGTCCTTTCTGGAAATCCCGCTGATCAAGGACGAGGTGGTGATCGGTTCGCTCCGGGTGCTGGACAGCGCCGAGCGGGATTTTTCCGACCGCGATTGCCAGCTTCTCGAGGGGTTCGCCAAGCTGGTCGTCGACCAGGTGGAACTCTGGGGCGAGGCCAGCCGCGACGTGCTGACCGGCGCCATGACCCGCCGCGCCTTTTCCGACACGCTGCGCAAGAGCTTCGCCGCCCGCGCCCGGGCGCATGCCAAGGCCTCGCTGGTGATCTTCGACCTCGACCATTTCAAGCGGATCAACGACACCTGGGGCCATGCCGCGGGCGATGCGGTGCTGAAGGCCGTGGCGCGTTGCGTGCTGCGTGAGCTGCGGGTCGAGGACAGTTTCGGCCGCATCGGCGGCGAGGAATTCGCCGTCCTCGTCGCCAATGCCGATGCCGCCATCGCCTCGGATGTGGCCGAGCGCGTGCGCCGGGCCATCGAGCGCCTGTCGATCCCGGGCTATCCCCAGATCCCGGTCAGCGCCAGCTTCGGCGTGGCCGAGGCGACGGATGCGGTCCTCGATGTCGAGGATTGGACCGACAGGGCCGATGCCCAGCTTTACACGGCCAAGGAAAACGGCCGCAACCGGGTCTGCGTGGCGAACGAGGCGACACCGCGGGCGGCCATGGTGAACTGACCCGCCCCGGGCACCTGGGCCTCTTGAAAAGCCGCGCCCGCCGGGGCGTGTTTTTCTTTGAACCGCAGGCCTGCCCGGCGCGACCCATGGTTGTTCAGTCCATCCCTCCTGCCCAGGAACCCATCATGAGCCCCACCACCGCCAAATCCCTGCTGACCCAGCCGCGCCCCGCGCCCACCACCCCGCGCCGCCCGATCCTGACGCTGTTCGGCAAGCGCTGAATCCTCCTCTTCCCTCCCCTCGTTGACTGGGCCGCCCTCGGGGCGGCCCTTCTTTTTCGCCCGCCCCCCGGTTCGGTCGTCGCCGGCCGCCCCCGATTGAACCCCAACCGCCGGTCCCGCGACACAGACGTATCAACCCCGGAGAGTGCCATGTTCCGCCTCGATACCGCTGCCACGCTGCTCCGCCAGATCGGCGTCCCGCCCCGCGGCGCGCGCCTGCGCCAGATCCCGCTGGCCATCCCGGTCCGCAGCCGCTGACCCCCGGCTGCCGGCCCTGACCGCGCCCCTGCACGCCCCCGCTCTCCGGGGGCGTTTCGCATTTTCCGCCCCGCGCCAGCCAATACCGCAAGGCTCTGCCGAAATCTTTGAACCGGATCCGGGATCGCCACGACCCATTGCCATAGAGATGCTGCTCCCAACCCAAGGATGCCCCGATGACCCGCGCTGCCCTCGCCTTCGCCACCCTGCTCACCCTCTCGCTCAACGGCTCGCTCGCCGCCGCCTCGGTCCCCGTGGCCTGCAACACCCAGGGCGTCTGCGCGATCTCGCTGCGCATGCTGACGCCGCCTCCGGCCCGCCCCGCCGACCTCGCCCAGCGCGCCGCGCTCCTGCTGCCCGCCGCGGGCCAACGCTGACCCTTTCCTCCTGCCGCCCTCCCTCCGCCGCGCTCTGTCCCCGGAGCGCGGTTTTTTCTTGTTTCCGGGGAACTTGCGGCGAGCGGGTGCCGTTGTTCCTGCAACAAGGACGAAACGAACCGACAGGATCGCCGCCATGACCCGTACCGCCCTGGCCCTCGCCGCCCTGCTCACCCTCTCGCTCAACGGCTCCATCGCCGTCGCGGCGGTTGCCGCCTGCACCGGCGGCAGCACCTGCTCCGTGCCGCTGGGCATGCTGACGCCGCCCCCGGCCCGCCCGGCCGACCTCCCGCGCGAGGTGGCGATGCCGCTCCCTGCCGGCGGCTGAGCGCAGGCGCCCAGTGGACAGGCGGGGCGCTTTCGGCTAGTGCGCGCGCATGCTGGACAATCGCCCCACCCTGCCGCCCGAAATCGCCCGCCGCCGGACCTTTGCGATCATCTCGCATCCCGACGCCGGCAAGACCACGCTGACCGAGAAGTTCCTGCTTTTCGGCGGGGCGATCCAGATGGCGGGCCAGGTGCGCGCCAAGGGCGAGGCGCGGCGCACGCGCTCGGACTTCATGCAGATGGAAAAGGACCGGGGCATTTCCGTCTCGGCCTCGGCCATGTCCTTCGATTTCGAGAGTTGGCGTTTCAACCTGGTCGACACGCCCGGCCACTCGGATTTCTCGGAAGATACCTATCGCACGCTGACTGCGGTGGACGCGGCCATCATGGTGATCGACGGCGCCAAGGGCGTGGAGAGCCAGACGCAGAAACTCTTCGAGGTCTGCCGGCTCAGGGACCTGCCGATCCTGACCTTCTGCAACAAGATGGACCGCGAGGCCCGCGACACATTCGAGATCATCGACGAGATCCAGGAAAACCTGGCCATCGACGTGACCCCGGCGTCCTGGCCCATCGGTCAGGGCCGCGATTTCCTGGGTTGCTACGACATCCTGCACGACCGGCTGGAACTGATGGACCGCGCCGACCGCAACCGGGTGGGCGAGTCGATCAAGATCAAGGGGCTGGACGATCCGAAACTCGCCCAGCACATTCCGGCGGCGATGCTGGAGACGCTGAAGGAAGAGCTGGAGATGGCCCGCGCCCTCCTGCCCGCCTTCGACCGCGAGCAGGTGCTGAACGGCTCGATGACGCCGATCTGGTTCGGCTCGGCGATCAATTCCTTCGGCGTGCGCGAACTCATGGCCGGCATGGCCGAATTCGGCCCGGCGCCGCAGCCCCTGACCACCGACAAGCGCCAGGTCGGCCCGGAGGAGGAGAAGGTCACCGGCTTCGTCTTCAAGGTCCAGGCCAACATGGACCCCAAGCACCGCGACCGCGTGGCCTTCGTGCGCCTCGCCTCGGGGCATTTCCAGCGCGGGATGAAGCTGATGCATGTCCGCTCGGGCAAGCCGATGGCGATCACCAATCCGGTCCTCTTCCTCGCCGCCGACCGCGAACTGACCGAGGAAGCCTGGGCCGGCGACATCATGGGCATCCCGAACCACGGGCAGCTTCGCATCGGCGACACGCTGACCGAGGGCGAGGCGATGCGCTTCACCGGCATCCCCTCCTTCGCGCCGGAACTCCTGCAAAATGTCCGCGCGGGCGACCCGATGAAGGCCAAGCATCTGGAAAAGGCGCTGATGCAATTCGCCGAGGAAGGCGCGGCCAAGGTCTTCAAACCCTCGATCGGCTCGGGCTTCATCGTCGGCGTGGTCGGCGCCCTGCAATTCGAGGTGCTGGCCAGCCGGATCGAGCTGGAATACGGCCTGCCGGTGCGCTTCGAGCCGTCGCAATTCACCTCGGCGCGCTGGATCTCGGGCGACAAGGCCGAGGTCGAGAAGGTGGTCAACGTGAACAAGCAGCACATTGCCACGGATCACGACGGCGATCTGGTGTACCTGACCCGCCTGCAATGGGACATCGACCGGATCGGCCGTGACCATCCGGGCGTGAAACTGACCGCGACCAAGGAAATGATGGTCTGACGGGCCGGGTGTTCCCCGCACGGGACACCCGCCTTCCCCACGATATCAAGCCCTCGACCCGGCCCGCTGACGTTTCGGCAGGCTCGTCCTGCGCCCCCGATCCCGCTTGCGCCCCCGCCCGGCGAGGCGCATCGTCGCGGCGCAAGACGGACCCGGCTCAGGCGCCCCGCCCGCCTGCTGCCTGACGAGGGCCCTGGCCCAGCGGCCCGGCCCTCCCGCGCATCGGCCCGCCCCGCATCCGCCGGGCGGGGGCTCGAAAAAGGAATCCCACCATGGGCAAGGGCGATAGCAAACGCGGCAACAAGGAAGCCAAGAAACCGAAGAAGGAAAAGCCGAAGGTGCTCGCCACGGCGAATTTCACCGGCGGCAAGACGACCACCATCGCCGGCAAGGCGGTGAAGTAACCCCCGCCCCGCTCATCTTTGCGCTGAAAATATCCTCGGGGGTTCCCAAAGGGGGTGGAAAACCCCCTTTGGCGGGGGGGGTGCGGGGGGCGGCGCCCCCCGCTTCCGGCGCGGCAAGGCCGCGCCGCCGGTCGCCCGGGGCGCCCGCGTTAGCGGGCAACGAGGGCGAAACCTCTCCCCCGCCTGACGCTTACAGCATCCCCGGCAGCACCTGATCCGGCGGCCGGTGCCCGTCGGCGAAGGTCTTGATGTTCAGGATCACCTTCTCGCCCATCTCGACCCGTCCCTCCAGCGTGGCCGAGCCCATATGCGGCAGCAGCACCACATTTGGTAGTTCCCTCAACCGCGGGTTCACCTCGGCCCCGCGTTCGAAGACATCGAGCCCCGCGCCGCCCAGTTCCCCCGCCCTCAGCATCCGGGTCAGCGCGTTCTCGTCGATCACCTCCCCGCGTGAGGTGTTGACGATCACCGCCGAGGGCTTCATCAGCTTTAGCCGCCGGGCGTTCATCAGATGGAAGGTCGAGGGCGTGTGCGGGCAGTTGATCGAGATCACATCCATCCGCGCCACCATCTGGTCGAGGCTTTCCCAATAGCTGGCCTCCAGCGGCGCCTCGACCTCGGCGCGCAGGCGCTTGCGGTTGTGGTAATGGATCTGCATGCCGAAGGCCTGCGCGCGCCGTGCCACCGCCTGGCCGATCCGCCCCATGCCCAGGATCCCCAGCCGCTTGCCGCCGATCCGCCCGCCCAGATGCGCCATCGGCGACCAGCCGGACCAGCCGCCCGCCTGCATCACCGCCAGCCCCTCGGGGATGCGCCGCGTCACCGCCAGCATCAGCGCGATGGTCATGTCGGCGGTATCCTCGGTCACCACGCCCGGGGTGTTCGAGACCAGGATCCCGCGCTGGCGGGCCGATTGCACGTCGATATGGTCGATCCCCGCCCCGTAATTGGCGATGAGTTTCAGCCTCTCGCCCGCCCCGGCCAGGAGCCCCGCGTCGATATGGTCGGTCAGCGTCGGCACCAGCACATCGGCGCGCGCCATCGCCGCCAGCAATTCCTCGCGGCTCATCGGCCGGTCGTCATCCCTCAACTCGGCGTCGAACAATTCCTTCAGCCGCGTTTCCACCGGGTCGGGCAGGCGTCGCGTGACCACCACACTCAGGCGCTTGAGGGGCATGGACTTCTCCTTGGGTCTTTCAAATCGGGCCGCTTGCTGGCAAAGTGGCGCAGAGCGAACCGAGGCACAAGCCATCCGAAGAACCCCGCGCGAAATTAAATTTCGCAGTCAATGAACGGGGGCCGGGGGCATCATCAGACCTGCGCAAGCAGGCCGGGCAGGACCGAATGCGCAAAGCGATTGCGATCGTCGTCTGGGCGGCCATCGTCCCCCTTGCTGGCAGCGCGGGGGGCGATGAGGTCATCGCCACCCAGACCGCCGCCACCCCGCCCCCCGCCGCGAGTTCCGCCCCGGCCGTGGGCCCCGAGACGGGGCTGCCCCTGCCGCGCTATGTCTCGCTCAAGACCTCGCGCGGGCGGGCACGGCGCGGGCCGTCGGACACCCACCGCGTCGACTGGATCTATACGCTGCGCGACCTGCCGCTGCGGGTGACGGGCGAATTCGAGCATTGGCGCCGGGTCGAGGATTCCGAGGGCGAGGGCGGCTGGATCCATTACTCTCTGCTCTCGGGCGTGCGCACCGTGCTGGTCACGCAGGACATGACGCCGCTGCGCGCCCTGCCCCAGTCCAGCGCGACCGAGCTTGCCTATCTGGAGGCGGGCGTGGTGGCGCGGATCATGGAATGCTCCCTCGGCTGGTGCCGGGTCAGTGTCGAGGGCAGCCGTGGCTGGCTGGAGACATCGGCCGTCTGGGGCGTCGACCCGGACGAGGAGCTACATTGACGGGCGGTGCTGGACGCCGCCCGGGCGCGGCGCTAGCCTGCCTTCCATGCAGCCGGATTCCCATGAGAAACTGACCCGCGCCGGGTTGAACCTGATCCAGCAGGCGCTGTCCATTTTCGACAGCGACCTGCGCCTCGCCGTCTGCAATCCCCGCTATCAGGAGATGTTCGGCCTGCCCGATGCGCTGGTCCGCCCCGGCGCCTCGTTCGAGGAGACGATCCGCTTTCTGGTGCGGCGCGGCGAATACGGCCCGCCCGGCGATGTCGAGGAGGCGGTGCGCCTCAGGGTCGAGACGGCGCGCGATTTCCGCCCGCATTACATGGAGCGCCAGCGGGCCAACGGCCGCTGGGTTTCGGTCGAAGGCGCGCCGCTGGCGCAGGGCGGCTGGGTCACGGTCTATACCGACATCACCGAAATCAAGCTGCAGGAGCAATTGCTGCGCGCGCGCTCCGAGGAACTCTCGGGCCAGCTGCTGGCCCATGCCGAGCGGCTGGGGCTGGCCAACCGGCAACTCGCCTCGACCAATGCGATGCTCGAGGAGACGCAGCGCGAATTGACCGAGATGGAGGCGCGCACCCGTCTGGTGACCGAGATGATGCCGGCGCATATCGCCCATCTCGACCGCAACCTCGTCTATACCTATTCCAACCGGCGCCTGTCGTCGCTGGTGCCGGGCGTGCCCGCCAATGTCGTCGGCATGCGCTTCGAGGAGGCGGTCGGTCCCCAGTTGCACGCCGCCCTCATCGCCGACATGCGGCGCACCCTGCAGGGCGAGGATGCGGTGCGGGAGTTGACGCATGAGGACAGCGGGCGGCGGATCCGCGTGGTGATGACCCCCGACCCGCGCAATGCCTCCGATGGGCAGGAGGGCGGGGTCTATCTGCTGACCACCGACATCACGGCCGAGACCCAGGCCCGCGCCGCCCTGATGCAGACCCGCAAGCGCGAGGTGGCGGCGCAGCTCACCTCGGGCCTCGCGCATGATTTCTCGAACCTCCTGACCATCATCCTGGGGCTGCAGGACAAGCTCGCCCGCCTGCCCGGCCTGCCGCCCGAGGCGGCCGAGGCCGTGCGTGCCACCCAGGCCGCGGCCCGGCGCGGCGGGACATTGCTCAGGCGGATCGGCGAGATGTCGGGCGCGCGGGTGCTGAACCCCCAGTCCACGGATCTGGAGCCGCTGCTGGACGATCTGCGGATGATGGCCTCGCCCTCGCTGCCCGCGGGCATGCGGCTTTCCATCGCGCTGGAACCCGGCCTCGGGCGGGTCATGCTGGACCCCGGCGCGACGCAGGACGCGCTGTTGAACCTGATCCTCAACGCCCGCGACGCCATCGGCTGCAGCGAGGAGGGCGGCGGCCAGATCCGCCTTTCGGCCCGCCGCGTGCAGGATACCTGGCTGGAGCTTGCGGTCGAGGATGACGGGCCGGGCTTCACCGACGAGGCGCTGAAACGCGGGCTCGACCCGTTCTTTACCACGAAGGGGGCCGAGGGCTCGGGCCTCGGGCTGGCGATGGTCTATGATCAGGCCTCGCTCGCCGGCGGCACGGTGCGGCTGGCCAACCGGCCCGAGGGCGGCGCCCGGGTCACGCTGCGCCTGCCGCTGCGCCCGGCGGCCGACCCCGCACCGGACGAGACGCGGCTGGTGCTGCTGGTCGAGGACAGCGCCGAGATCCGCATGCTGGTGCGCGAGATGCTGGTGGGCCTGGGCCATAGGGTGATCGAGGCGGAAACGGCCGAGGATGCCCGCGCCCTGGCGCTGCTGCCCGAGATCGGCCTGGTGCTGTCGGACATCCAGCTGAAGGGCGTGGAAACCGGCCCCGACCTGCTGGCCCGGCTGCGCGGCCTGCGCCCGGGGCTGGCGATGGCGCTGATGACCTCGCTGCCGCCCTCGGACCCGCTGCGCGCGCGGGCAGCCCGGGACGCCGCCGTGCTGGCCAAACCCTTCAGCCCCGCCGAACTTGACGCCTTCCTGCGCAGCGCCGCCTCGGCTATGCCGGGGGCCGAACGCGCCGCCCTGCCCTAAGGATTCCCGATGACGCAGCCCCATGTCGCCATCCTCGACGACGAGGCCGAAATCCGCCGCATCCTGGCCGATGCGTTGACCGAGGCGGGGTTCCGCACGTCGACCTTCTCGCGGGCGACGGAGTTCGAGGCAGCGCTGAAACGGACGGCGCCCGATGTATGCCTGGTCGATCTGGGACTGCCCGACCGCGACGGGCTGGCGCTGGTGCACCGGCTTGCGCTGGAATCGGGGGCGACGATCATCATCATCTCGGGCCGGGCGGCGGCCTCCGACCGGGTGACGGGGCTGGAACTGGGGGCCGACGATTACATCATCAAACCCTTCGAACCCGCCGAGGTGGTGGCCCGGATCCGCGCCCGGCTGCGGAAATCGCGTCCCGCGGCCGAGGCGGGCGGCTCGGTCGCGCGCTTCAACGGCTGGGAGGCGCAGTTCGACCGCTACCTGCTGATCGGACCGGACGGAACGGACGTCCCCTTCAGCCATGCCGAGGGCGAGGTGCTGCGCCTGTTCCTCGAGGCGCCGAAGCGGCTGATTTCGCGGACGCAGATGCAGGAATCACTGGGGGGCGCGGCGGGCGAGAGCTTCGACCGGGCGATGGATGTGCGGATCTCGCGGCTTCGCGCGAAACTGGGCGAGGACCCGAAGAACCCGCGCCTGATCAAGACGATCTATGGCGCAGGCTACATCTTCCTCGGCGATGTGAGCTGGCACTGACGGCGCCGGGCCGCAGGCTCTCGCCCACCCGCCCCGCCTGCGGCCCGCCGCCTGCCTTGCCCGGGCCGCCCGGAGGAGACCCGGCAAGCGGGTGGCAAGCGCCCCGCACAGGCCGGACCCTCGGAGCGGGCAGACTGGGTGGAGTTGCGTATTTTCGGCAAAGTGAAAAGGCGCGCCGGATCGCCCCTGCCTGACCGCCCCTTGTCATCTTCGTTCCGCAAATATCCTCGGGGGTCCGGGGGTGGAAAACCCCCGGGGCCGCCGCGGGTGTCCCGTTCCTGCCTGGTCGCGCCCCCACCGCCCCCTGGGGCTGCGCATGAATGCGCAGCCCTCCTCGCCCGGGGAGCCCGTGGCAGCGGGGGACGAGGGCGAAACCTCTCCCCCTTTCGGCATGAAACCGCAACAGGGCTGAAACAATCCCCGGTCAGCCTGCCAGCTTCCTTGCCAAGAGCGTTCCGATCTGATTCTCAGGGGGCCATGAACCGCCGCATCCATCCAGAACCGCGCCTCGACCGGCCGCGCCCGTCGGGCGTCCTGCCGCTGGCGGGTTCCGCCCATGTCTGGTGGCACCCGGGCACCCTGCCCTCGGCCGAGGCCGCCCGCATCGCCGCACCAAAGCCCGTTCTGCCCGGCCTGCCCGCCGACCGTCCGCTGGTCATGGGCATCCTCAACACCACGCCCGACAGTTTCAGCGACGGCGGCACGCTCTCGGGGCTGGAGGATGCGCTGGCCCGGGCCCGGGCCATGGTCGCGGCCGGGGCCGATATCCTCGACATCGGCGGCGAATCGACCCGGCCGGGCGCGGCCGAAGTCCCGGTGGACGAGGAAATCGCCCGCACCGCGCCCCTGATCCGGGCGCTCCGAGCAGACGGCATCGCCACGCCCGTCTCCATCGACACCCGCAAGGCCCGCGTCGCCGCGGCGGCGATCGAGGCGGGGGCGGACATCATCAACGATGTCTCGGCCCTGACCTGGGACCCCGATCTGGCCCGCGTCACCGCCGAGGCCGGGGTGCCGATCTGCCTGATGCATGCCCAGGGCACGCCGCAGACCATGCAGGCCGATCCCCGCTATGACGATGTGCTGGTCGAGGTCTATGACTGGCTGGCCGCCCGCATGGATCATGCCGTGGCCCAGGGAATCGCGCCCGAGCGGCTGATCACCGATCCCGGCATCGGTTTCGGCAAGACCCAGCGGCACAACCTGACCTTGCTGCAGGGGCTTTCCCTGTTCCATTCGCTGGGGGCGCCGGTTCTGCTCGGCGCCTCGCGCAAGCGCTTCATCGGCACCATTTCGGGGGTCGAGGTCGCGGCGGATCGGCTGGCGGGTTCGCTGGCCGTGGCCCTGCAGGCCGCAGGCCAGGGCGCGCAGATCCTGCGCGTCCACGATGTTTCAGAAACTATTCAGGCGCTGGCGCTCTGGCGTGCGCTGGCTTCGGAGGATTGATTATGACGAGAAAGCTCTTTGGGACGGACGGGGTGCGGGGCCAGGCGAACAGCTGGCCGATGACGGCCGAACTGGCCTTGAAACTGGGCGCCGCCGCCGGGCGCTATTTCCGCCAGGACGGCAAGAACGGCCACCGGGTGGTGATCGGCAAGGACACGCGGCTGAGCTGCTACATGCTGGAGAACGCGCTGACCGCGGGCCTGACCTCGACGGGCATGAACGTCCTGCTGCTCGGCCCGGTGCCGACGCCTGCCGTGGGCTTCCTCACCCGCTCGATGCGCGCGGATGTCGGCATCATGATCTCGGCCAGCCACAACCCGGCCACCGACAATGGCATCAAGTTCTTCGGTCCCGACGGGTTCAAGCTCTCTGACGAGGCCGAGGCCGAGATCGAGGCGATCCTCGAAGGCGAATGCTTGCTGGCCGCCCCGGGCGACATCGGCCGCGCCAAGCGGATCGAGGACGGCCGCGGCCGCTATGTCGAATACGCCAAGACCACCCTGCCCCGGGGCGCGCGCCTGAGTGGGCTCAAGGTCGTGGTCGATTGCGCCAATGGCGCCGCCTACAAGGCCGCGCCCGAGGTGCTGTGGGAACTTGGCGCCGAGGTCATCCCGCTGGGCGTCAGCCCCAACGGGCGCAACATCAATGACGGCGTGGGCTCGACCAAGCCGCAGCTCGCCGCCGAGACGGTCGTGGCGCATGGTGCCGATATCGGTATCTGCCTGGATGGCGATGCCGACCGGGTCTTGATCCTGGACGAGCACGGCCAGGTCGCGGATGGCGATCAGATCATGGCGCTTTTCGCCAGCCGCTGGGCCGCGGAGGAGCGTCTGAACGACGGGACGCTGGTGGCGACGGTCATGTCGAACCTCGGCCTGGAGCGTTTCCTTCAGGGCCAGGGCCTACATCTGGAACGCACCAACGTGGGCGACCGCTATGTGGTCGAGCGGATGCGCAACCGGGGCTTCAACTTGGGCGGCGAGCAATCGGGCCATATCGTCATGACCGATTACGCCACCACCGGCGACGGCCTCATCGCCGGGCTGCAATTCCTGCTGGCCATGGCCGAGACCGGCAAGCCTGCCTCGGCCCTGACCCGCCAGTTCGACCCGGTGCCGCAGCAATTGCGCAACGTCCGCTATGGCGCCGGTCAGGCGCCGATGGAGGCCGCCGCCGTCAAGGCCGCGGTGCGCGATGCCGAGGCGCGGCTCACCGGACGCGGGCGGCTTCTGATCCGCAAGTCCGGCACCGAGCCCTTGGTCCGTGTCATGGCCGAATGCGAGGACCCCGCCCTTCTGGACGAGATCCTCAGCGGCATCGTCGCCGAGATCGAGGCCGCGCTGTAAGGCCCCGCACGGGATTGGCGGCTTTCCTTCGCCGCGTTCTGGCGCTAGTCAGGACGCGCAAGGAGGGCCCGCCATGGCAAGCATTCTCGACCGGATCAAGGCCTACAAGCTGGAGGAAGTCGCCGCCGCCAAGGCCCGGCTGCCGCTTTCCGCGCTTGAGGATCGGGCCCGCGCCGCCTCCGCCCCGCGTGGTTTCGCCGCTGCCTTGACCCGGGCCTCGGCCACCGGCTACGGGCTGATTGCCGAGATCAAGAAGGCGAGCCCTTCGAAGGGCCTCATCCGCGCCGATTTCGACCCGCCGGCGCTCGCCCGCGCCTATCAGGCGGGGGGCGCGACCTGCCTCTCGGTGCTGACCGACGCCCCCAGCTTTCAGGGCGCCCCCGAATTCCTGACCGCGGCCCGCGCGGCGGTCGATCTGCCCTGCCTGCGCAAGGATTTTCTCTATGACAGCTATCAGGTGGCCGAGGCCCGCGCCTGGGGCGCCGATTGCATCCTGATTATCATGGCCTCGGTCTCGGACGTGCAGGCGGCCGAGCTGGAAGAGGCGGCGCTGGGCTGGGGCATGGATGTGCTGATCGAGGTGCATGACGGTGCCGAGTTGGACCGCGCGCTGGCCCTGAAATCGCCGCTGATCGGCGTCAACAACCGCAACCTGAACACCTTCGAAATGTCGCTCGACACCACCCGCATGCTGGCCGCGCGGGTGCCCGCCGGTCGGACGCTGGTCTGCGAAAGCGGCCTCTTCACCCCCGCCGATCTGGCCGACATGGCCGGCCACGGGGCGCGCTGTTTCCTCATTGGCGAAAGCCTGATGCGGCAGGCGGATGTGACGGCCGCGACCCGCGCCCTGCTGGCCGATCCCGCGCCCGCCCGGATCGCGTCATGAGTGGCCTCACCCATTTCGACGCCGAGGGCCGGGCGGTGATGGTCGATGTGTCCGAGAAACCCGTGACATCGCGGGTTGCGACGGCCTCGGCGCATGTGGTCATGCAGCCCGAAACGCTGGCCCATGTCATCGCCGGCACGGCCAAGAAGGGCGACGTGCTGGGCGTCGCCCGTCTGGCGGGCATCATGGCCGCCAAGCAGACCAGCGCGCTGATCCCCCTCTGCCACCCGCTGCCGATCACCAAGGTCTCCGTGGATCTGGTCCCCGACGAGGCCCTGCCCGGCGTCCGCATCACCGCCGAGGTGAAGACCACCGGCCAGACGGGGGTCGAGATGGAAGCCCTGACCGCCGCCTCCGTCGCCGCGCTCACGGTCTACGACATGCTGAAAGCGGTCGAGAAAGGCATGGAAATCGGCGGCATCGCGGTGCTCCGCAAGGAAGGCGGCAAGTCCGGCACCTACGAGCGGGACGCGGGATGAATACGCGCGGCCGGTCGCTGGAACTCTTCTTCGTCGATGGGCGGCCAGACGGTATGCTGACGGCTGAGGTGTTCAACTGGACCGGGCACGTCCTGCGCGCCCCCCGCACCCAGCTGCGCGAGGCGCTCGACCGTCGCGAGGCGGGCCACACCGGCGTCTACCTCCTGCTGGGTGAAGCCGAGGGCCGCACACGGCTTTATGTCGGCGAGGCCGAGGATATGCGCGAGCGGATGCGAGGGCATGTTTCGGGCAAGGATTGGTGGGAGACGGTGGCGCTCATCTCCACAGCATCGGACGCGCTTCATAAAGCCCATGTCAAATACCTGGAATCCCGCCTGGTCGAGATCGCCCGCGCGGTCGGCGCCGTCGACCTAGACAATAGTAACACGCCGACGCGCAGCAGCCTCTCCGAGGCCGCGACCGCCTCGATGGAGAGCTTCATCGAAACGCTGATGATGGTCCTGCCCGCGATCCGCATTGACGCATTCCTCGACAAGCGCCGGTCGATCGAGACCAAGGAAGCGTCGTCTCACACCTCGGCCGATCCCGTCTTCGAATTTCGGGTGCCACGACACGGAGTGGCCGCCAAGGCCACTTTGCGTGATGGCGAAATGATCGTTCATGCGGGGTCGGTCGTGCGGCCTGCGTGGGTCGGGGACCGCAAGCACAACACCCATTATTTTGTACTGCACGATGAACTCGTCGCCAACGGCACGATCCGCATGGAAGGCGACGCCGCAGTCATGGCAGCCGATTTCGCCTTCTCGAGCCCCTCGGCAGCAGCAGCCGTGGTCGCGGGCCGGTCTGCGAACGGACGTACCTCGTGGCTGCACGTCCCCAGTGGTCAGACCTACGCCGCCTGGGAGGAAGCACAAGTTAAGGAGACGCGCCCATGATCGGCGTCGAGGAAGCGCAGGCGCTCTGCCTCGCCCTTGTTTCGGCCGCGCCCGAAACCGAGACCCTGCCGCTGGTTCAGGCCGCCGGCCGCGTCCTCGCCCGCCCCGTCGCGACCCCCCGGGCGCAGCCGCCCTTCGCCTCGGCGGCAATGGACGGCTACGCGGTTCGGGATGCCGAGGTGGCGATCGGCGCCCGGTTCACCCTGGTCGGCGAAAGCGCCGCCGGGCACCGGTGGGAGGGGCGCCTCGCCCCCGGCCAGGCGGTGCGGATCTTCACCGGCGCCCCGGTCCCCGAAGGCGCCGACCATGTGGTGATCCAGGAGGATGTGGTCCGCGAGGGCGATTCGCTCACGATCCAGCCCAACCTCGGCTCAGGCCCCAACATCCGCGCCGCCGGGGTGGATTTTCCCGCCGGTTTCACCCTGGCGGCGCCGCGGCGCCTGGGCCCTTCGGATCTGGCGCTGCTGGCGGCGATGAACGTGGCCGAGGTGACCGTTTCCCGCCGCCCCCGCGTCGCGCTTCTGGCCACGGGTGACGAGTTGGTCATGCCCGGCGACGCCCCCGGCCCCGACCAGATCATCGCCTCCAACATCTTCGCGCTGAAGGCGATGGTCGACGCGGCGGGCGGCGAGGGCGTGATCCTGCCCATCGCCCCGGACCGCGAGGAGGCGCTGGAAGCCGCCATGGCCGAGATGGCGACGGCCGATATCGCCGTGACCATCGGCGGCGCCTCGGTCGGGGATTACGACCTGGTGGGCAGGGTCGGTGCGGGCCTCGGCATGGAACGCGCCTTCTACAAGATCGCCATGCGGCCGGGAAAACCGCTGATCGCCGGCCGGCTGGGCGCCGTGCCCTATCTGGGGTTGCCGGGCAATCCCGTCTCGGCCATCGTCACCGGGCATCTGTTCCTGGTGCCGCTGGTCCGGCGCTGGCAGGGCCTGGCCGAGGCGCTGCCGACCCGGCTGATGGCGCGGCTGGCGCAGGATGTGGGGCCGACAGGGCCGCGCACCCATTACATGCGGGCGGTCCTGAAGGACGGGGTGGTGACGCCCTTCGCCGAGCAGGATTCCTCGCTTCTGCGGGTGCTGTCGGATGCCAATGTCCTGTTGGAACGTCCGCTGGGCGACCGGCCTCGCAAGGCGGGCGAAGAGGTTCCCGTGCTGCCGCTCTGATCGCGGTGTTGACACAAAACGGGAACATGCGTAGAACAGGAGATAAACGCCTGACGTTTGCCTGCTGGAGGACGCGATGCTCACCCGCAAACAGCTCGAACTTCTGGAACTGATCGACGCGCGCATGAAACGCGACGGCGTGCCGCCTTCGTTCGACGAGATGAAGGATGCGCTGAACCTGCGCTCGAAATCGGGGATCCACCGGCTGATCACCGCGCTGGAAGAACGCGGCTTCATCCGGCGGCTGGCGCATCGCGCCCGTGCCATCGAGGTGGTGCGCCTGCCCGAAGCGGCCGAGGGCCGGGTTGCCCGGGTGATCGACGGCGGCGCCCCGCCCGCGGCCCCAGCCCCTGCCGCCCCCGCCCGGGCGATGGCAGTCAGCAGCGCCGGGGCGATGGACCTGCCGGTGATGGGCCGCATCGCCGCCGGCACGCCGATCGAGGCGATCTCGGAGGTGTCGCACCATATCGCCGTTCCGGGCTCGATGCTGGGCGGCAAGGGCGACCATTACGCGCTGGAGGTCCGCGGCGATTCGATGATCGAGGCCGGGATCCATGACGGCGACATCGTGGTGATCCGCGAACAGACGACGGCCGACAACGGCGACATCGTGGTGGCCCTGGTCGAGGGACAGGAAGCCACGCTCAAGCGGTTCCGCCGGCAACGCGGCATGATCGCGCTGGAAGCCGCGAACCCGGCCTATGAGACGCGCATGCTGCGCGACGACCAGGTGCAGGTGCAAGGCCGGCTGGTCGGGCTGATCCGCAGCTACTGAGGGCATCGCGACGCGGCGGGTGGGAGCGCGCCCACCCCGCGCGCCTCCCGCCGCGGAGAGGGTGGCGCTTGGGTTGACCCCGGGGGGCCAGCCCCCCGACCCCCCGGCGTATTTTTGGCAAAGTGAGGGGGAGAAGGCGCCGACGAACGGTGCCCTGCGCGCACAACCGGCTTCTCGGAAGATTCCCTGAAATGTCCCGAAGGGCGCGCACCCTACGGACCATCGTCCCGGGGACAATAGCGCCGCGCATGCCGGATCGTCGGCGGGGCGCGCGCTGCAGGCCCACCCGGGTCCGGCCGGCCACAGAGGTGGCCGTCGCGAACGAACTGCCCCCGGGGTCGCGCGCCGAGGCGCCGGTTTCCCTGCTGCACTTCAGGACCGAAGACCGCGATCAGGTCCGCCCGCTCTTCCCTCTTCGTTCGTCAACTATCCTCGGGAGGATTTTCAAGGAGGGTGGAAAACCCTCCTTGAAGCAGGGGGCGCGGGAGGCGGCAGCCCCCCGCTCTTTGCGTTCTCTGGGGGCGGCAGCCCCCCGCCTTGCCTGTCATCCCGGGGGATGCGGATGCTCCTCACCGCCGCTCGCCCGCGGCACGAGGGCGAAACCGCGCCATCCCGCCTTGCGCTCGGGGGATGGTTTGGGTCAGATGGCGCCTGTTTCAGAGGACCGGAGACCCCATGGCCCAGACGCCCCGCCAAGAGCCCTCGGCGCTCGTCAAGCAAGCGCTCGAATTCGGGCCGCTGCTCGTCTTCCTCGGCGTCTATCTGTGGATGCGCGACAGCACGGTCACCCTGGCCGGGCGCGACTATCAGGGCTTCGTCATCGCCGTCATCGCCTTCGTCCCGCTGCAACTCCTTGCCACGATCGCCATGCGCCTGCTGACCGGGCGGCTCAGCCGGATGCAGCTGACCACGCTGATCCTGGTGCTGATCCTGGGTCTTGCGACCGTGCTTCTGAATGACGAGCGGGTCTTCAAGATGAAATCGACCTTCATCTTCGGCCTCTTCGGTATCCTGCTGTTCATCGGGCTCTGGCGTGGGCAATCCTGGCTGGCCTTCGTGCTGGATCAGGCGCTGCCGCTCGACCGCGAGGGCTGGATGATCCTGACCCGCCGCATGGCCTGGTTCTTCCTCGCCTTCGCGGCGATGAACGAGGTGATCTGGCGCAATTTCTCGACCGATACCTATGTGCTGTGGGACACGTTCGGGCAGATGGCGGTGATGTTCGTCTTCCTGATCGGCAATTACCGCCTGATCGAGAAGCACTGGACCGGCGAGCGCTGACTTCAGGCCGGGCGCCGTCCCGGCAGCGGGATCTCAGCCCAGAACCGGCTCCAGCGCGGTTCGGGCGCCTGGTCGAGCGCGGCGCGCAATACTGGCAGGGTCAGCCGCTCGCGGTCATGGATCAGGCGGCGGTAAAGGCGGAAGACGCCCGGGCGCAGATAGACCGACCAATGGCAGATCCGCGCGGCCCGCGCCGCCAGCGGCAGGCCGAGGCCCCGAAGCGCCGCCGCCGTCGCCGGATGGTCGATCTGCACATCGAGCCAGTTCGCGGCCCCCGGCAGGCCCCGTCCCAGCGCGCCGTTGCGGCCGAGCGGCGAGAGGGCGCGTTCGAAGAGGAAATCGAAGAGGTCGTTTTCCCGCGTGGTGATGTTCACGAACTCGGCCCGGCGCCCGGCGGGACTGGCAAGCGCGGCTTCGGCCCGGCCGGTGAAATCGGCGCCCGCCAGCAGGATCACCCGGCCCACGGCCCCCTCGCCCACCAAGGGCACAGCGCCCAGGATCACCCGCGCGCCCAGCGAATGACCGAAGAGGTCAACGCGGCGCCCGGGATCGAGGCGGCGCACCAGATGGATGAGGCGGGCGAGCATCGGCGCCATGGCCAGGGCCTCGGCCGTGGCGCGCCAGAGCCGCCCGCTGCTGTCCCAGCCGAAGCCGATGCACAGGCCCAGCGGCTGACGCGGCCCGGGCAAGGCAAAGCCCAGCCGGCGCGGCCACGAAACGTTGCGGCTGCGGCCATGGCCCGGGCGGGCGGCGAGGATCAGGCGATGGGGATCGCGGTCGGGGCAATCGGGGCGGTAGCCCTTGCCATGGACCATGACGACGACGGGGGCGCCCTTTGGCAGCAAGGCGAGGCGGCGGGCGATCTCGGCTTCCGGTCCCTGGCCGCTGCCGGCCAGCGACAGGCCGGAACGGGTGGCGGAGAGGGATAACAGCGTCATCGCGGGGCCTCATCTCAAGCGTCAAATCACGTCGTCGGTCCTTGTTTCTCGGGCATTCCGGGTTTCGACCCGGTTCCCGGGGCGTTCGGTGGTGTGTCGACCGTGGCGCGGTCGTCGTTCAGCCTGCACGCCCTTGATGGACACAGGATGCAGAAGCCTGCGTCGCTAGGCGAACACGGGCGGCGGTTATCCGATAACCGGGCGGGAAGGTCAGAGCACCAGCTCGTAGGTGGTCAACATCGACCGGGCGCTTTCGGTTCCAGACGGGCGGGGGATCCCCCGGGCCTCGAGCGCGGCCTCGGTCAGCAGGGCGTAATCGACCAGCGCACGGGCGACGCTCAGATCATCCTCGCCGATATAGTCGCGGAACGTCGCGAAGATCCGCGCATAGGTCAGCGCCAGATCCGCGTCGCTCATGGTCTGCAGGGCCGCCTCGACATCGAGCCGGGCCTCGGAGGTCATGCGCAACTCGGCCAGCGGCAGGGTCAGCGCGACCGGGGTTTCGACCACCGTCTGAGCCTGCGCCGTGTCGACAATTCGTCCGAACCCGAACATCGAGGCCCCGAACACCGAGGCCGCGAGGGCGAACGCCTGAAGGGAAACGCTCCCGTACTGGTCCAACACACTGTCAAGGAGTGCGGGTTTCATCTGCGTCGTATCCGGTCATTCTTTCGTCACCGGGGCAAAATGTCGGGGAATCCGGGCGATTCGTGGGCAGCGCATGGGCCATTCGGGGGCCTTGTTGCGTCGTCAAGGGGACGGGCGCGGCCCTTGCGGCATTGACCCGGCGGCCACTTGGGCGTATGCGGCGGACATCGTGGGGGTTTGTGCCGGCTTGCGGCCCACGCAAAAGAAACCGCTAAAGAGGCTGGGCATCGCGGATTGGCGACGCCCCCTCCTGCCGGCGTTGACAGTGCGGCTTCGGCCGCCGGGGAGACGACGGGATGACCGCGAAGACGGGCGCAACCTCTGGATGGAAAAGCCGCACGGTGGCGGTGCATGGCGGCGCGCGGCGCAGCCAATACGGCGAGATGGCCGAGGCCATCTTCCTCACGCAGGGCTTTGCCTATCCCGATGCCGCGACCGCCGAGCGCCGCTTCGTCAAGTCGGGGCCCGATGAATTCATTTACGCCCGCTACGGCAATCCGACCGTCGCCGCCTTCGAGGACCGCATTGCCGCGCTCGAAGGGACCGAGGACGCCTTCGCCACGGCCAGCGGTATGGCCGCCGTCTCGGGGGCGCTAACCGCGCTGCTCAGGGCGGGCGACCGGGTGGTAGCGAGCCGCGCACTCTTCGGGTCATGCCTCTATGTGCTGGAGGACGTGCTGGGCCGCTTCGGCGTCCGTGTCGATTTCGTGGACGGCACCGATGCGGGACAATGGCAGGCAGCGCTCGCCACGCCCGCCACCGTCGTCTTCCTCGAAAGCGTCTCCAACCCGACGCTCGAGGTGATCGACCTGCCGCTGGTCTGCGATCTGGCCCACAAGGCCGGCGCGCTGGTCGTCGTGGACAACGCCTTTGCCACGCCGGTCTTCAGCCGCGCAGCCGAGGCGGGCGCCGACCTCATCGTCTATTCCGCGACCAAGCATATCGACGGTCAGGGCCGTTGTCTGGGCGGGGTGATCTGCGGCGCGCGCGACCTGATCCGTGGCAAGATCGAACCCTACATGAAGCACACGGGCGGGGCGCTCAGCCCCTTCAATGCCTGGGTCATGCTGAACGGGCTGACCACGCTTGACATGAGGGTCAAGGCGCAGGCGGCCTCGGCCCAGGCGCTGGCCGAGGCGTTGGAGGGCCATGCCGCAATCGCCGCGGTCCTCTTCCCCGGCCTGCCCAGCCATCCGCAGCACGCGGTCGCCAAGGCCACGATGGGCGGTCCCGGCACGGTGCTGGCCTTCGACCTCAAGGGCGGCAAGGAAGCGGCTTTCGCCTTAATGGACGCGCTGCAGGTGGTGCTGATCTCGAACAACCTCGGCGATGCGCGCACCATCGCCACGCATCCGGCCACCACCACCCACCAGCGCCTGCCCGCCGAGCAGAAGGCGCTTTTGGGAATCACCCCCGGCCTGATCCGGCTGTCGGTGGGGCTGGAGGCGACCGAGGACCTGCTGGCCGACGTGATGGACGCCCTGTCGCGCCTTTAGGAAACGGTGGGCGGTGATCCAGAGCGCCGCCGCTTCGTATAAGCGTTGAATGCGCGTCATAACGGCTTACGTTACGAAGCGCGCCGAACGGAGAGGGCGAAGCCAATGAACATCTATCAGCCCATCGGGGACCGCGAACCCAGCCGCACCGAGGCCGAGGCCGCGCTCGATACCCTGCGCGCCTGGGCCAACCGCGCCAGCGATGACGAGATCGCGGGCCTGGACCCGCGGCTGCTGCGCCTGATCCCCGGCCTGCCCGATCCGGCCTATCCGGTCCTGGCGCGCGACTATCCGGCGCATTTCGTCCCTGACGAGGGCTACAAGCGCTCGATGCCGGACCTGCAGAACGGGCCCGCCAGCCTGATCCGCGGCGCCAATCGGCC
>JAIUPD010000004.1 GCA_020161615.1 Pseudomonadota bacterium
CTCGGCCGGCGCCGGCTTCATCGTGGCGATCTGCGGCGAGATCATGACCATGCCCGGCCTCCCCAAAACCCCCGCCGCCGAAACCATCCGCATCAACGACCAGGGCTTCGTCGAGGGCCTGTTCTGACGCCATGACCGAACGACAGCGACCCGGCCCGCTTATGATCCTTCTGGGCGTGACCGGGTTGCTGTTGCTCACCATCGCCGCGTTCTTCGTGGCTGCGTTGATCGTGTCGGCAATCCGCAACCTTCTGGGTCTGGACGGGCTGGCGGGCGGTGGAAGGGGGGCGATGGCCGCAATCCTGGGCATCGCCATGCTTCCGGTGGTGTTCCTTTGGAGGAAATTCATGTCCTGGTGCGGTATTGAGACATCTGGCCCTGAAGGGAGACGCTGATGCGCGCTGCGATCATCGACGGGAAGGCCATCGCCGCGCGGATGCGCGACGAGACCATGGCCGAAGCGAAGGAACTGGCCGCGCAGGGCTGGCAGCCGCGGCTGGTCTCCATCTCGGTCGGGGATACCGCCGCCGCCGAACTCTATGTGCGCAACCAGCAGCGCAGCGCCGAGGCCTCGGGCGTCGACTTCGAGGCGCGCAATTACCCTGAAACCATCTCGATGGAGCAGCTCGTCGGCGTGCTGCAGGGGCTGAACGCCGATCCGCGGGTCAACGGTATCATCATCCAGCGCCCGCTGCCGTCGCATATCCCGGTCAAGACGCTGCAGAAGGCCGTGCATCCCCTCAAGGATGTCGAGGGCATGCATCCCGCCTCGATCGGCAATATCGTCTACAACGATCTGGCTTTGGGCCCCTGTACCGCAGTGGCGGCGGTCGAGATCCTGAAAACGCTGCCCCTGAAGCTGGAAGGCCTCGACGTCACCGTCATCGGCCATTCCGAGATCGTCGGCAAACCCATCGCCTTCCTTCTGATGGGGCTGGGGGCCACGGTCACCGTTTGCCACCACATGACCCGTTCCGTCGCCATGCACAGCCGCGCCGCGGATGCGGTTTTCGTGGCGGTGGGCAAGCCCGGTCTGGTGACGGGCGAGATGCTCAAGCCCGGCGCCGCGCTGATCGACATCGGCATCAACCGGGTCGACGGCAAGACGGTGGGCGATGCCGATTTCGCCAGCTGCGCCGAGGTGGCGGGCTGGATCACCCCGGTGCCCGGCGGGGTGGGGCCGGTGACGGTGGCCACGCTGATGAAGAACGCGGTGCTGGCCACGCGGATGCAGATGGCCCATTACCGCGCCCAATACGCCCATACGGAGGTTTGACGTGAGTGCAACGATCATCGACGGCAAGGCTTTCGCGGCCAAGGTCCGCGGCCAGGTGGCCGAGCATGTGGCGCGGCTGAAGGCCGAGCACGGGATCACCCCCGGCCTGGCCGTGGTGCTGGTGGGCGAGGATCCGGCGAGCCAGGTCTATGTCCGCTCGAAGGGCAAACAGACGGTCGAGGCCGGGATGAACTCGTTCGAGCGCAAGCTTCCGGCCGAAACCAGCGAAGCCGATCTGCTGGCCGTGGTGCAGGCGCTGAACGCCGATCCGGCGGTGCATGGGATCCTGGTGCAGCTGCCGCTGCCGGGGCACATGAACAGCGATCTGGTGATCAACGCCATCGACCCGGCCAAGGACGTTGACGGGTTCCACATCTCGAACGTGGGGCTGCTGGGCACCGGGCAGAAGTCGATGGTGCCCTGCACGCCGCTCGGCTGCCTGATGCTGCTCAGGGATCATCTGGGGTCGCTCTCGGGGCTGAACGCGGTGGTAGTCGGACGGTCGAACATCGTCGGCAAGCCGATGGCGCAACTTCTCCTGGGCGACAGCTGTACCGTGACCATCGCGCATTCGCGCACCAAGGATCTGGCCGCTGTCTGCCGCTCGGCCGACATTCTCGTCGCCGCCGTGGGCCGGGCCGAGATGATCCCGGGCGATTGGGTGAAGCCGGGCGCCACCGTGATCGACGTGGGCATCAACCGCATCGAGCGCGACGGCAAGACGAAGCTGGTCGGCGATGTCGATTTCGCCTCGGCGGTCGAGGTGGCGGGGGCGATCACGCCTGTGCCGGGCGGGGTGGGGCCGATGACCATCGCCTGCCTGCTGGCCAATACGCTGACCGCTGCCTGCCGCGCCAATGGCCTGCCCGAACCCGAAGGCCTGACCGCCTGAAGCCTTCCGCTCGGGGCGAACCCCGGCCTACGGGCGTTCTTCGATCAGGCAGAAGCCGTTGCCGAACGGGTCGCTGAGGAAGGCGACGCGCGGCCGGCCCGGCACGCCGTCGTGGCGTTGCTCGCAGGTCGCGCCTGCCGCCAGCACGGCGGCCAGGGCGGCCTCGTAATCCGCGACGTGGAAATCCAGATGAACCGGCGTCCAGTGCCGCGCATAGTCGCGCCGGATCTCCGGGTCGGGGGTGGGCTGGCTGCCCGCGGGTTTCTGCATCAGCAGAAGGCTCTGCCCGCCCTGTTCCAGCACCGCCATCACCGGCAGCGGCCGGGTGCGTTCCGCCCAGCCCAGCGCGGCGTAGAAGGCGGCGCCCGCCTCCAGATCCGGCACGTCGATCGTCGCCGAGTAGCTCATTCCTGCAGGAACCCGGCATCGAGCTTGGCGTAGCTCGCTTCCATGCCATCGGTCATGCCGGTGGCGAGCATGGCGTCCATCGTCTCGGCCTCGTCCACCTGCATGGTCATGACCAGCAGCGTCCCGCTGTCCTGCGGCTGGAAATGCGTCTCGACCCGGTTGGGCGGGGTCTCGTCGGGCAGGTACATGCGCTCGACATGCAGGATGCGCGACGGCTCCTCGACCTCCAGCACCTCGGCGATCATGTGGAAGCCGTAGCTGCCGTCCAGCGCCTGCCAGTCATAGCGCATATGCCCGCCGGGCCTAAGGTCGATCTCGCAGCGGGTCATCTGCCAACCCTCGGGTCCGGTCAGCCACTGGCGCAGCACCTCGGGGTCGGTGTGGGCGGCGTAGACCCGTTCGGGCGGGGCAGCGAAGAAGCGGGTCACGCGGGCCGTGGTGGGCGAGGTCCGGTCAAGTGTCAGGGGCATGCTGCGTCCTTTCAGGTTGGGCAAGCAGCGCATCGAGGCGGGCATAATTCGCCTCCATCACGCGTTCGAGTTCCGAGATCCAGCGCCTGACCGGCGCCAGAGCCGCGGGGTTCAGGCGGCAGGGGCGGCGGGTGCCGTCCACGCGGCGCTCGATCAGCCCGGCTTCGTCCAGCACCTTGAGATGCCGCGAGATGGCGGGCTGTGAAATCGGGAACAGCGCGGCCAGATCGTTGACCGTGGCCTCGCCCTGCGCCAGCCGGTTCAGGATGGCAAGACGGGTAGGGTCCGACAGCGCGGCAAAGGTGGTGGGCAGGGCAATCATGTGAGCGATTCGTTATATAGCTTTCAGATTATATAACGAACGTCGCAGGGAATGTCACGCAAAGGTTTTCATGAGGGCGCGACCGGAATCATCGTCCCCTGCAGAAGCGCGATGGATTTCCGCCTGTCGCCGGTCAGGGCAAAGACCTCGGCGCTGACCACGGTCAGGCGCCGCCCGGCGCGGATCACCTGACCCACGGCCTCCAATGCCTCGCCCACCGCAGGGGACAGCAGGTTGATCTTCATCTCGACCGTCATCACGTCGCTGTCTTCGGGCATCAACGTCAGCGCGGCGTAACCTGCCGCGGAATCGCCGATGGTGAAGGCCAGCCCCGCGTGGGCGGCGCCGTGCTGCTGGCGCAGATGCGGGGCGATGGCGGCGCGGATCACGCAGCGGCCGGGCGCGGTTTCGATCAGCTCGGCCCCCATGGTCTGCATCATGGTCTGCCGGGCGAAGCTGGCGCGGGCCTTGGCGTCGATCGGGGCGAAATCACTCATGTCCGGTCCTCCTGTCGGCACAGGAAACCGCGAAGCGCCGCCGCCACCAAGGGGCCGCGCGCGTTTCGTTACGTCACGGATTAGCGGACGATATCCTCATCCTTGACGAACATGTTCGACCAGGCCCGGTCGATCAGATCCGGCGACATATGATAGGGCTTCCCCTCGTAGTCGCAGATGGCGATCATCTGGTCGATCAGGAACACCGGCTGGTAATTCGCATAGACGTTGTCGATGGTCGGATATTTGGTCTGCAACAGGTGGATCAACGCATCCTCGTTCAGCGGCATCCGGCGCTTGCGGGCGACGAGGGCAAAGATCTTCAGGAAATCGGCCTGGTTCGGTCCGTCGATCTTGATCTTGAAGAAGATCCGCCTCAGCGCCGCCTGGTCGAAGATCGTGTTCGGGTGGAAGTTGGTCGAAAAGATCACCAGCGTGTCGAAGGGGACGATGAATTTCTCGCCCGAGGTCAGGGTGAGAATGTCGTAGTTCATTTCCAGCGGCACGATCCAGCGGTTGACGAGGGCCTGCGGCGGTTCCTCCTGCCGGCCGAGGTCGTCGACGATGAACACCCCGCCCATCGCCTTGAATTGCAGGGGCGCCTGATAGGTGCGGGCAACCGAATTGTATTTCAGTTCCAGCATGTCGAGGCGCAACTCGCCGCCGGTGATGACCGTCGGCCGCTCGCACAGCACATAGCGGGGGTCATAGCGGTTCGATTGCAGCCTGAGCGAGGTGCCGGCCTGGGTATTGGTCTTGATCCGGCGGTGGACGATCGGGTCGAAGACGGCGATCACCTGGCCCGAATGAACCACGGCATGCGGGACATAGATGTTGTCGCCCAGGGCGTCCCTGATCCCGTTCGAGATCGAGGATTTCCCGTTGCCGGGCGGGCCATACATCAGGATCGACCGGCCCGAGGTCACCGCCGGCCCGAGGTCCGACAGCAGGTTTTCGGGCAGGATCAGATCGCCCATCGCCGCCACCAGCTGGTCGCGCGTGATCTTCACCTTGCGGATCGACTGGCGGCGCACCTGGTCGCCGTATATTTCCAGGGGCACCGGCATGGCCCCGTAATATTCCGAGATCGCCAGGGCCTGCTGCGCCCGTTTGCGCCCGGCGTCGGTCAGCTGGAAGCCCATTTCGGTCGAGCGGGCATTGGCCTGCAGCGTGCCCATCGCCTCGAGCAGCTGTTCGCCCCGGCAATCGTCGATCAGCTGTTGCACCTGCGCGAAGGACAGGCAGACAACGCGCGAGATGTCCGACACCAGCGTCAAGGACATGCGATACATGGTCTTGAGCAGGATGTCCCGCATGAGGGTCGCGGGCAGGCCGGTCTCCTCCAGCGTTGCGGGGGGCGGCGGCGGGCTGATGCGGGCTTCCGGGGACAACTCGTTCATGGGCGGACCTCAGAGGGGAGCTCAGCGGGGGAGGCAGGCGGGGCGTCACCGTCCATAGATGCTCGCCAAAACCAGATAAAAGATTAACGCGGGCGCCAGGGCGATGCCGAAGGGGAATTCCCGCCGCTGCCAGCTGGCCCAATCGGGCGCGGCGCGGCGGATGGCGGGGATGGCGCGCATTGCCCGGTGCACGACCAGCGCAGCGATCGACACCGCGCAGAGCAGGACCAGAAACAGGCGCAGATCCCCCAGCGCCACGAAGGGCGCCATCGCGGCGGCGAATTTGGCGTCACCCGGGCCGAAACTGCCGGTCAGGCTGAGCACGAAGCCGATGACCAGCACCACCAGCAGGTGCAGCCAGGACCAGCCCCATTCCTCCAGCGGCAGCGTGAAGAAACCGACCACGGCATAGATCGCCAGAAGCGCCAGCACCGCCAGGTTGGGGATGCGCATGGCCTTGAGGTCGCTCCAGGCGACATAGAGGCAGACGGGCGTGGCGAAAACCAGAAGCCACACCGCGGCCGTGGCGGATTGCGTCAGCATGTTCCGGGCCTAGCCGAGCGCGGCGAGGGCGTTGGCGGCGGCCTCGAAATGTTGGGGATGGGTGGCGACGGCATCCTGCAGCAGGTTCCGCCCGATCGAGACATCGCCCTGACGGATCGCGGCCAGCGCCATGGTATAGAGCAGCTCGGCGCGTTCGGCCTGGGTCATCTCGATCAGCGGCAGCTCGTATTCGCGCCGCGCCGCGCGGGCCAGGACCAGGTTGTTCTTGGCGGTGAACAGCGTCCGGTCGTGCTGCAGCGCCTCCAGGAACAGCCGCTCGGCACCGCGCGAATCGCCACGCGTCAGCTTGGAATAGCCCCAGTTGTTCAGCGTGCTGGCGGGCGTCGGCGTGAGGCCCACGGCGATCTCATAGAAACTGTCGGCGCGGGCCCATTGCTGGCGGCTGTCGGCGACCATCGCCTCAAGCCGGTAGCGGTTGAAGGTCTCGTGCGTGGGCGGGATGGCGTTGAGCGTGGCCTCGGCCTGGGCCCAGTTGTTGGCGCGGATAAAGGCCTCGGCCAGGTCCACGCGGTCGTCCATCGTCGCCTCGGGATGGGCGATGACGCTCTGCCAGACCGGGATCGACTGCTCCGCCTGGCCCGCGCGCATCAGCGACCGGGCGAGGCCGCGGCGAAAGATGATGCGGTCGGGATGGGCCTGCGACTGGGCGGTGAAATACTGGATCGCCTCGGCCGGGTCCGATACGGCCAGCATCATCTCGGCCATGTTCTCCTGGTCGATCGACTGGACGCTGTCGATGGCCCGGGCCGTCTGGGCCCGCATCGATTCACCGCAGCCACCCAGCAGGGCCAAACCTGCCAGGCACAATGGTGCCATCCACACCTTGCGCATGATCTGTCCTTCTACACTGCTCGTCGCTTTCAGGGCGTCGCGAGGAGAAGGAAACGTCCGTTCCCGCGCCGCACCAGAGCGAAATTATCGTTGTTTTCGTCAGTATAGCCGGAATTCTCGAGATTTGCGAGAGCAAGCCGCAGGTTCTCGCGGATTTCTTCGGAGCGGCCGGAATCGAGGGCAAAGGCGGTGCGGAACAGATGCGCGGCCTGTCCCCAATCCTCGCGTTCGACCATGACCACGCCCAGGTTGTTGATGGCGGGGACGAAATCGGGGTCGAATTCGATGGCCCGGCGCAGCATCTGCTCGGCCTGGCCCAGCCGGCCCAGCCGCAGATTGGCTGAGCCCAGCGCGCTGAGCGCGTCGACACTCGGCCCCTGTTCACCCATCGAGCGGTAATAGGCCCGCATCGCCAGTTCGTATTCGCCGGCTTCCATCAGCCGATGGCCGACGACCAGCCCGTCAACGTCTTCGGCCGCGCTGACAGCGCGGCCGGGTAGACCGTCGGGCGAGAACTCGCCGCTCTGGGAGCAGGCGGACAGCGCCAAAAGCGCCGCCACGCCGATCTGTCGGATCATAGGCTGAAATCGGCCGTCGCAAGCATTTCCATCACCCCGTAGACCGACGGACCGATCAGGATGATCAGCAGCGGCGGCACGGTGAACATCATTGTGCCCAGTGTCAGCTTGGTCGGCAAGATGTTCGCCTTCTCTTCGGCCAGCATCACGCGCTTGTCACGCATCTCGCCGGCGTAGACCCTCAGCGCCTCGGCCACCGAGGTGCCATAGGTCGCCGATTGCACCAGCACGGTGACGAAGGATTTGATGTCGTTGTTGCCGCAGCGCACGCCCATTTCCTTCAGCACCTCCAGCCGGTCCATCCCGGCCTTGGTCTGATGCGAGACGGTTTCGAATTCCTCGGCCAGCGCGGGATAGCCCGGCTTCAGTTCCTTGGCGACGCGGTTGATGGACTGGTCCATGCTCTGCCCGGCTTCGGTGCAGATCAGCAGCATGTCCAGCGCGTCGGGGAAGCCCCGGGTAATCTGCGACTGACGCTCGGCATGGCGCTTGTTGACCCAGTAGATCGGGAAATAATAGCCCAGCAGCGTCGGCACCAGGACGGGCATCGCCGTTGCCAGGACCGACGCCCCCTCGCCCCCCGGCTGCATCACCAGCACATAGGCCAGGCCGATCAACAGCCCGCCCATGGCCAGGATCAGCTTGGCCGCGTGGAAGTCGCGCACCGCGTTCTTGCCGTGATAACCCGCCTGGATCATCTTCAGCTTGGCATCGTCCATCTGCGTCTGATCGGTGGGCTCCAGGAAGCTCTTGAATTTCTCCAGCTTCTTTTCCAGCGCCGTGTCGTCCGCCGCGGCGCGGCGCGACAGCCGCGTGCGGTCCTCGCCCGGGCCGCGGCGGGCCTGTTCCCTGAGCCGGGCCAGCGGATCGGGCTTTTCGGGGCCGCGACCCATCAGGATCAGCAGCACCAGCGTCACGCCCCCCGCGACCGACAGTGCGATCAGCACCGGTAGTGAGGTCAGGCTGGCCAACAGATCGGTGTTCATGGTTTTGCCCCTCAGACCTGAATATTGACCATCTTGCGCATGTAGAGGACGTTGATGACGAGGAACGCCACCACCACCAGCGCCGTCGGAATGAAGAGCGCGGTCTCCTTCACTTCGTCGTAGTAATCGGGCTTCACGACCGAGATCATCAGCATCGCCGCGATGGGAAAGCCGGACAGGAACATGCCGGACCATTTCGCCTCGGCGGTGATGGCGCGGACCCGGCGGAACAGCTTGAAGCGGGCCCGCACGACCTTGGACAGGCCGTCCAGGATCTCGGCCAGGTTGCCGCCTGATTGCGCCTGGATGGTGACCGCGACGGCCAGGAACCGCAGATCCTGCATGTCCGTCCGTTCGGCGAAGGCCAGCAGCGCCTCGCCCATGTCGCGGCCATACGAGGCCTCGTCGGCGATGAGGCCCAGCTCCGACCCCAGGGGATCGGGGATCTCGCGCGCGGCGGCGGCCAGGGCATGCACGAAGGGATGACCCACGCGCAGGCCGCGGACGATCAGGTCGATCGCATCGGGCAATTGCTCCTCGATCAGGCTCAGCCGCTTCTTGGCCTTGCCCGAGACCCAGAACCAGACCGCGCCCACGCCCATGGCCGCGCTGACCCCGGCGCGCACGCCCAGGGGGGCGGCCGTCAGCAGCGTCATCGCCAGAAAGACGACCGCCGCCAGCAGCACCATCATCAGCATCAGCATGGCGGGCGAGAAGGCGATCTTGCCCTTCTCGGCCTTCTCGGCCAGCAGCGAATAGAAGGGGATCGCCGTGGACTTCGTATGCTGCGTCGCCTCCTTGCGCAGTCGCTCGATGACTTCGGTGCGGTTGGCGTTGGCGTCCAGCATCTCCAGCCGGCGGTTCATCCGGCTGCCCAGGCGGATCGAGCGGCCGAAGGCCAGCAGGTAGATCGCCTCGACCAGCAGGAGGATGCCGCCGAAAATGGCGATGTAGATGATGAGGGTGGGCGAAATACTCATGGGGGCTACTCGTTTCAGACGACGTCGTAGAGGCTGGCGGGCAGGTCGTAGCCCCAGCGCTTGAACCGGTCGGAATAATGCGAACGGATGCCCGAGCCGGTGAAATGGCCCAGGATCTTGCCGTTCGGCTCCAGCCCGGTGCGTTCGAAGCGGAAGACCTCCTGCATGGTGATGATCTCGCCCTCCATGCCCGTCACCTCGGTGATCGAGACCATGCGGCGCGAGCCGTCCTGCAGGCGCGAGGCCTGGACGATCAGGTTGACGGCGCTGGCGATCTGGCTGCGCACGGCCTTGAGCGGCATTTCGATCCCGGCCATGGCGACCATATTCTCCAGCCGGCTGATCGCGTCGCGGGCCGAGTTGGCGTGGATCGTGGTCATCGAGCCATCGTGGCCGGTGTTCATGGCCTGCAGCATGTCGATCACTTCCTCGCCGCGCGTCTCGCCGACGATGATGCGGTCGGGGCGCATCCGAAGCGCGTTTCTGAGGCAATCGCGCTGCGTGACGGCGCCCTTGCCCTCGACGTTCGGCGGGCGGCTTTCCATCCGCCCGACATGGACCTGTTGCAGTTGCAGTTCGGCCGTATCCTCGATGGTCAGGATGCGTTCGGAATTGTCGATGAAGGACGAGAGCGCATTCAGCGTCGTCGTCTTGCCCGAGCCCGTCCCGCCCGACACGATGACATTGAGCCGGGTGGCGACCGCGGCCTCCAGATACATCGCCATTTCTTCCGAAAAGGCGCCGTAGCCGACCAGATCGTTGATGCCCAGCTTCTCTTTCTTGAATTTGCGGATCGAGACCAGCGAACCATCCACCGCCACCGGCGGCACCATGGCGTTGAAGCGCGAGCCATCGGCCAGGCGCGCGTCGACATAGGGGTTCGATTCATCGACCCGCCGGCCCACTGCCGAGACGATCTTGTCGATGATCCTGAGCAGGTGGCGTTCGTCCTTGAAGGTGACGTCGGTCAGCTGCAGCTTGCCCGCGCGTTCGACAAAGACCCGGTTGGGGCCGTTCACCAGAATGTCGTTGACCGTGTCGTCCTTCAGCAGGGGCTCCAGCGGGCCCAGGCCGCGCACCTCGAAATAGAGGTCCTGGTTCAGGGACAGCCGCTCTTCCGAGGTGAGGGCGAAGTTGATCTCGCTCAGCGCCTCGGCGGAAATCGCGGCGATCTCGGCCCTGAGTTCGGCTTCCGAGGCGCTGTCCAGCGCGGCGAGGTTCAGGTTGTCCAGGAGCCTTGTGTGCAGTTCCGACTTCACCTCCAGGATGCGCTGGCGGCGGCGGCGGTCCTTGTCGTTGGCGGCCGGCTGCGCGGCGATCGACTGGGGCGCCTGCGTGGCCTTGAAACTGGGGCGCGGTGCCGGGCGCGGCGCGGCCATCTCGGGCTGAGACGAGGGGGTGACCGTGGCGATCTCGTGCACGGGGACGGCGCGGGATTCCGGTTTGGCCTGGCCCGAGGGCGTGGTTTCCTTGCGGTAACGCGAGAACATGCCTCTCTCCTCAGGCGGCGGCGCGGCCTTCGTCGCGGTTCGACGCGACGATGGACTGGGCGATCTTGCGGATTTCTTTCAGCAGCGGGTTCTTCGGCGCGATCTCGGCCAGCGGCAGGCCGTGGTCGTTGGCATGCGTGACCTGGGCGGTGCCATCCGGCAGCATCACCTCGAACTCGATATCCAGGCTTTCGGCCATCCGCTTGGCGCGGGCCTTGCCCGACAGATCGGTGAACTTGGGCGCGTGATTGAGGACATAGCGCAGCTTGTCCAGCGGCAGATCCTCGGCCTTCAGGGCGCGGATCAGACGCAGCGCGTTCTGGGCCGAACGCATGTCCAGCTCCATCGTCGCGTAATAGGCGTCGCATTCGTTCAGGACCGTCTCGGTCCATTGCACGACGGTGCCGGGCATGTCGATGATCACGACCTCAAAGCTGGCGCGGGCCATGGTGATCACCCGCTCGATATCGTCGGGGGTGATCAGATCGAGCGGCAGCATGTCGGCGGCGGCGGTCAGCACCTTCAGCTTGTCGTTGAAGGTCTGCAGCGTGTTGAGGAAGAAGTCGCGGTCCATCACGGCGGTGTTGGACAGAAGCTCATAGACCTTCTCGGTGCGGGCCAGATCCAGATAGGTGGCGATGGAGCCCGTCTGCAGGTCGAAATCCAGCAGGCACACGCTGGGCGCGGTCTTGCCGGAATTGGCGATCTCCCACGCCAAGTTCACGGCGAAGGTGGTGGCGCCCGAGCCACCCGCCAGCGGCTGCACCGCATAGACGGCGCCCATCGGCTGGTTCTGGGCCACCATCATCCGCGATTGCGAGGTGATGGTCGACATGTCAGGCGAGGGCGCGCGCAGGCGCTGGATGGCGTCATGCAGCGCGCCTTCGGGCAGCGGATAGGGCACGAAATCGCTGGCGCCCAGGCGCAGCAGCCGGTGCAGGGCGATCGGCCCCAGCTCCTCGGCGATCAGCAGGACGCGGATATTCAGCGTATTGGCCCGCTGGATCACCGCCTCGACCAGGGCCATGTTCGATTCGTCGTCGTCGTCCAGCGCGATGGCGATGAATTCCAGCCCCTTGGCATCGGGCTGGTCGAGGAATTTCAGCGCGCTCGGAAAGGTGAGGTCGCCCCAGCTTTCGCCGAGTTCCTGTTCCATGTCCTCGATCAGCAGGTCGAAGTTCTGCACATCGCGCGAGACGGTGCAGGCACGAATCGGGGCGACATGTTTGACGGGGCTGCTCACACTCGACATCTTCTATCCTCCGCACCGGCATTCTGCCGGCATGTGGTACGCGACCGGCGCCGCGCGACGGCAGGCGGAACCGGGTTCTTCCCAACTTCGGGGGTAATCTTGGCATTAATGGGGCTAAAAAAACGTAATTGTCGGGCCGGGGCCGAATAAACCAGACGCCCCGCCGACAGGATCGGCGGGGCGCTGCGAGGTTGCCGGACGGGTATCCCGGCAGAGGTATCAGGGCGTATTCGGGGCCCGCACGGCACTCTCGACGTATTCCCGATGCACGACACGGGCATACTCTCCGTTCAGGATCCGGGCGTTGTCCTGCACGAATCCGGAGACTTCGGTGACCGCGCGCCGGTTCTGGCGTTCGCGGTCGGGCGTGGGGATCAGCGGCTGCGTCTCGCCATTCGAGACGACCGCCTCGACCCGGCGACGGCTGATGCCTTGCCGGACGATGAAATTGGCCGCGGCGCGGGCGCGACGCAGGCCGAGGCCGCGGTTGTAGCGTTCGGATCCCACCAGATCGGTATGGCCGAAGACGCGGAAGGTCACCTCGGGGAAGTGGCGCATCCAGCGGGCCTGCTGCGCGAGGATATGCTGCGCGGCCGGGTCCAGCTCGGCGCTGTCGAAGGCGAAGGTCACGGTGTTCGGCACTTCGCGGGCAAACCGCTCGGCCAGGGCCACGACGTAATCCAGCTGTCCGGTCAGGATCAGGATGTTGTTGGCGGTGGGCGTGCCGAAGCCGCCCTCGTCCAGGTCGCTGCCGACCTCGGCGGCCAAATAGGCGCCCGAACAGGCGCTCAGCGCCCCGGCCGAAACGCCCAGCAGCAGCAGGCGGCGCGTGATCTGGTGTTGGTGCGGACGGGCGGTCATGGGTTACTCCATCACATAGCCGTAGCCGCCGCGGAAATCCTGCCGCGCGACTTCGGCGGCGCCGGACGACGAGCCGGTGAGCTGACCGTTGAGGAACAATTGCGCCTCGTTCGGCAGGCGGATGCGGTCGGTGGGCAAGAGCAATGCCTCGCCCCGGGTCGGCGTGACCAGATGCGCGGTGACGAAGATCATCAGCTCGGACTGGCTGCGCTGGTAATCGGCGCTGCGGAACAGCGCGCCCAGCACCGGGATGTCGCCCAGCCACGGCACCTGGGCGATGGAGCCCTGGAAATCGTCCTGCAACAGGCCCGCGATGGCGAAGCTCTCGCCATCCCTGAGTTCGACGGTGGTCGAGGTCTGGCGGCGGCGGAAACCCGGCAGGGTGACGCCGTTGGCGCTGTAGGAATTGGTGCTGTCGGGGCTGGAGACCGAAGCATCCATGCTCAGGTTGATGACGTCGCCATCGACCACGCGCGGGGTGAAGGTCAGCTCGACGCCGATCGCGCGGTAATCTACGGTGACCGTGCCGTTGTCGCCGACCACCGGTACCGGCACTTCGCCACCGGCCAGGAAATGCGCCTCCTGCCCCGACAGGGCGGTCAGGCTGGGCTCGGACAGCGTGCGCGCCAGGCCGTTCGATTCCAGTGCTTCCAGCATGACCTGGAACTGTACCGAACCGACCGAGAAGCCGCCCGCCAGCACGCCCTGCGCGGGTGTGGCCGAGGTCACGGCCACCGGCACGCCGGCCGTGGTCAGCGCCCCGGCCGAGAAGCGCCCGGTCCCCGCCGCCGAGACGCCATCCGTCGCCGAGAGGCTGGCGGCGAGGCTCTGCGCGGCCGAGCGCTGCACTTCCGAGAAGCGCACCCGCAGCATGACCTGCTGCGTGCCGCCCACGTTCATCAGGTTCGAGACGCGGCCCGGCGCGTAGCGCTCGGCGAGTTGCAGCGCCGCGTCCAGCCGCGCGCCCGAGGAGACGATTCCCGACAGCACGATCCCGTCATTGGCGGTCCGCACCTCGATGGGCTCGGACGGCAGGATCTGCCGCAGCCTTTCGCGGAATTCGGCCACATCGGGGGTGACCTGCACCTCCACATTGGCGATGAGCTGGCCGTTGGCGCCCAGGATGGTCAGTGTCGTGCGGCCCGGCGCCTTGCCCAGCACATAGATCGAGCGGTCCGAGAGGGTGGAGATATCGGCAATGCCCGGATTGGCGATCGAGAGTTCGACGAAGGGCGTGTCGCTTTCGACCACGACCGCCCGGTTCATCGCCACGGCCAGCGTGTCGCGCACCTGGCTGGATGCCACCGTGAGCATCTGTGCCGATGCCGGCAGGCTCGTGAAAGCCACCTGCCCAAGGCCCCACAGGGCCAGCGCCATCACCGACGCAATCCTACGTTTCGTGCTCATGTGATCCTGCCTCTCGATCACGGGTACATCGGGCCTCTGACGGGCCGTTTCGACAAAGAATGCTTGAATCCCGTTTTTATTGCAAGATTCAATTGTTTGCGCTGCGTCTTTCGCGTGATTCCCCTGTCTTTTCCACAGCCTGCCCCGAGCGCTGGCGTGCAGAATCGCGACGACCCCCAGATCTAGGGGGCCGCGGGTGTGGCAAGATTGACGCAGGCCTTGCGGCGGGCCGCGCCGCGTCAATTGGTGCACGGAATCTCGATCTGGACGACCTCGGCGCCGCGGCGGGTGCGCACGGTGCAGCGCTCCTGCGCCTGCTGGACCACGGTTTCCACCCCCAGCAGGCTGTTGCCGTCGACCTGGATCTGGCTGAGCGCCGTGGTGTCGTCGAGGCCGACCAGCGACAGCGACAGCCGCCCGGTGGATTGGCCCTGCGCCAGGCTGGCGACGGTTTCGGCGGTGGCTTCGATCGTGACCGAGCGCGGCACGCCCGAGAAGTTGCGGTCCTCGTCGGCGTTTTCGTCCAGCGCGATGATCCGCACGCCCGAGGACAGAAGGCGGGTGATGTCCCCGCCCTGCGCGCCGCGGCCGGTCCAATAGATATCGACGGTGTTCGAGGGACGCAGCGTCCCGGAAATCCCCGAGTTCTGGTCGACCCGGATGGTGAAGGCGCGCATGCCCGGGGTCAGGATGGCGGCGATCCCGGCCGGCTCGCCGGGGGCGCTGACCTTGACCGACAGGATCGGTTCGCCCGCCTCCATCGCGCGCAGCGCGACGCGGGGGCGTCTGGGGTCGGGCACCAGATCCTCGACGGTCTGGAACACGCCCTGGGGCACAGATTCGGCCGGCCACTCGATGGTGCGGATGGCGTCACGGTTGATGGGCTCGCCGTAGCGCAGCGGCCGGGTCGCAACGGCGACGGACACGGTCTGGATGGCTTGTACGGCATTGCCCTGGGCCTGGGCGGCGGCGATGGCGGCCTGGGTCTGGCTTACGTAATTCTGGGCCATGAACACGCCGAAGCCCGCCAGGGCCAGCCCGACACCGAGAATACCGATTTGCACAGCTCGCATTGCTCGCTCCTGAACACCTGCCAGATCCACTTCGGCGCGGATCACGCTTACCCATACTATTCACCAAAGCTGCAGGGTGAATCGGGCAAGATGATGGCTAGAAACGGAAAGTTGTCCGGCGATTGACTAAAATTGCAGCGGGCCGCACCCGGGGATGCGGCCCGTCGAAATCGGCTGGCGGACGAACGATTATTCCGTCGGCGTGGTGCCGCTGCTGCCCAGCGTGCCGAGGCTGGCCACCGAGGCGCCCGACAGCGAGCTGGAGATCGAGGTGCCGAGGCTCGACACGCCCGAGCGGACCGAGGTCACGACGGCCAGGCCGAGGCCCACGATGGCGGCGGTCAGCACCACCCAGTCAACGGTGACGGCGCCGGATTCATTGGCGGCGAAGGCTTTGACGGTGTTGAGGAAGTTCATGGTTACTCTCCAGAGTACAGGGGTTTCGCGGGTCTATTCTGCGTGCCAGCCCGAAGGTCGGAAGAGTTGAGGGTTTTTGAACCGCTCTCCGTTCTGGCAGGATCCTTATCGCCCCGCATGGGGGCGGGATCGTGCGCCAATTCAGGCCAAATCGTGGCGGACGGCGTGCATTTTCAGGACTTGTGCCGACGCTGGAAACCGGCAGGGGCGCCGTGCCGGTTTGTCCATGATCCAGCAATCTCTTGTTAAGATCTTTGCGGCGCAGATGCGGTTCCGCCCCCGCGATTCGCGGTCCGACTCACAGGATCCGACTGCGAATTGCCTGCGCTGCACCGCTCCGCTGTCGCCCGCATGCAGGATATTTGCGCGGCTCGGGGATTTCTGGCACTCTGGCGGAAAACAACAAGAACCCCCGGGGCCATGCCGAGCAGCTTGCCCACCCGTTTCCCGCTGATCGCGGCGGCCCTGACCGGGGCGGCCTGCTTCGGCCTGCCCGCGCCCGCGCAGGTCGCGCCGCAGGGCGATTTCACCTTCCGCCGGATCGGCGTGGCGCCGGCGGACGGCAGCCGACGCATCACCGTGCAGGTCGATCCCGATGAACAGGCCCGCCGCCTGGCCCCGCCCGCGCCGGTCGCGCCCTCGGCCCCCCTCCTGACCCCCGTGGCCCAGCCCCTGCCCGAGGCCGGGGCGGATGGCGCGCGGTTCGGCTGGTTCTGGACCCAGGTCTCGCCCAATCTCGCGCAGGGCGAGGGGCGCTATCTGGCGGCGATGGCCGCCCTGCGCGACGCGCCCGAGGGGCGGCGCGTGCCCGAGCCCGGGGTGCAGCACCTGCACGATATCGCCGCGCTGCACAACGCGGCGATCCTGCGGGCGACCATCGGCACCCGGGTCTCGCCGGCGCTGGCGCTGGCGGTGATCGCGGTCGAAAGCAGCGGCCGGCCGACGGCGGTCAGCCATGCCGGCGCGCAGGGGCTGATGCAGCTGATCCCGGCCACCGCCGCACGTTTCGGTGTCGGCGACGCCATGGACCCGGTGCAGAACATCCGCGGCGGCGTGGCCTATCTGGACTGGCTGCTGAATGAATTCGACGGCGATGTGGTGCTGGCGCTGGCGGGCTACAACGCGGGCGAGGGCGCGGTCCGGCGCAACGGCGGCGTGCCCCCCTATGCCGAGACGCGCGATTACGTGCCGCGCGTGCTGTCCGCCTGGAACGTGGCACGGGGCCTTTGCGCCACAGTGCCGGAACTGCCCAGCGACGCCTGCGTCTTTGCCGTGCGGGCGGTCAGGACGGCGGGGTAGGGCGCCGCCTTCGTCGTACCTGATTACAGGATCGCGTCGATCGCCTCGGCCGGGCGGCCGATCACCGCGCGCGCGCCGTTGCGGATGACCGGGCGTTCGATCAGCGCGGGATCGACGGCCATGGCGGCGACGATCACATTCTCGGACTCGCCTTTCAGCGCGGCACCTTCCTTGCGCAAGAGCGCCGAGGCGGGCAGCCCCAGCGCCATCAGCATCGCGCGCAGTTCCTCCTGCGAGGGGCCGTCTTTCAGGTAAAGCCGCACCTGCGGCGCGATGCCCTTCGCCTCCAGATAGGCCAGCGCCGCGCGGGACTTGGAACAGCGCGGGTTGTGCCAGATCTCTACAGCCATTGGTCCCTCCCGGTTCCGACCGCCTCGGCCACGCTCGCAAACCCGTCGCGTTCCAGCAACCCGTCCAACCCTTGGGCGATCCGCCCGACGAGCGAAAACCCGCCATAGACCAACGCCGAATAGAGTTGCACCGCGCTGGCACCGGCGCGGATCTTGGCATAGGCATCCTCGGCCGAGGCGATGCCGCCGACACCGATCAACGGCAGCGTGCCACCGGTCAGCGCCGAAAGCCGGGCCAGAACCCGCGTGGACTTTTCAAACAGCGGCACGCCGGAAAGCCCGCCCGCCTCGCCGCGATGGGTACTTTTCAGCCCTTCGCGCGACAGGGTGGTGTTGGTGGCGATGATCGCGTCGAGCCCCGCCTCGCGCGCGACACCGGCAATGTCAGACAGTTCCGAAGCCTCGAGATCCGGGGCGATCTTCAGGAACACGGGGATCCGGCGCTCCAGCGCGTCACGCTCGGCCATGACGCCCGCCAGCAGCCCACGCAGCGCCGCCGCACCCTGAAGGTCGCGCAGCTTTTCGGTATTGGGCGAGGACACGTTGACCGTGGCGAAATCCACATGCGATCCGCAGAGCCGCAGCACCGTGGCGAAATCGGCCGCCCGGTCGGCGCTGTCCTTGTTGGCGCCAAGGTTCAGCCCCACCACCGGCCCCGGCGCGCGGGTGGCAAGGCGCCGGGCGATCGCCTCGGCCCCTTCGTTGTTGAAGCCGAAGCGGTTGATCACCGCGCAGTCCTCGGACAGGCGGAAGAGGCGCGGGCGCGGATTGCCGGGCTGCGGGCGGGGGGTCGCCGCGCCCACCTCGACAAAGCCGAAACCGGCCCGGGCCAGCGGCCCCAGCGCCACGGCGTTCTTGTCGAAGCCCGCGGCCAGCCCCACCGGGTTCGGCAGTTCCAGCCCCGCCACCTGCGTGCGCAGCCGGGGCGAGGTGACGATGCTCGCCAAGGGCACCGCGCCGGTGTTCAGCGCCTTCAGCGTCAGGCCATGCGCGGTTTCCGGATCGATCCGGTGCATGGCCCAGAGGCCCAGAGCCTCGATCATCAGACGACCCCTTCCGGGAAGATATGGCCCGCCGCGCCCAAGGGCAGCGACTTGTCCCAGACGACATCCGCCCGGGTCAGCTCCCGGTAGAGATGCGGAAACAACTGCCCCCCGCGCGAGGGTTCCCATTTCAGGGCCTCGCCCAGGCGGTCGGTCTCGATGGCCAGCAGCACCAGATCGCTTTCCCCCGCGAAATGCTTGGCGGCGGTTTCCACCACCTGCTGCGGGGTCGACATATGCACATAGCCATCGGCCAGATCGACGGGAGCCCCGGCACTGCGGCCGCGGGCGACGAGATCGTCCCATTCGGAACGGCGAAAGATCTTGTAGACCAGCATGGCCTGCTCATGCCGAATGCGCGCCTGCCGGTCAATGGGCTGGATGGCACCGCCCAACGACAAGGCATGTCATCGCTCTGTCACCCGAGGGTGCCAGATCGCGTTCAGGGCCTTTGACTTCGCCATCCGCTCCGCGCAATCTTTGACCTTCGGGAAAAAATCCAACAGGGGAATCATATGTCGCTTCGTATCCGCCTCAGGGCCATCCTCGGCTCGACCGCCTTGGTGGCGGCCGGTGCCGTTCCGGGCTTTGCCTCGACTGAATTGCACATCCTGCATATCAACGATTTCCACAGCCGCATCGAATCGATCAGCCGCTTCAACTCGACCTGTTCGGACAGCGACGAGGCCGAGGGCAAATGCTTTGGCGGGGCCGCGCGGGTCTTCACCCTGGCCACCCAGATGCGCGCCGCCATCGAGGCCGAGGGCAACCCGGTCATCCTGCTGGACGCAGGCGACGCGTCGCAGGGGTCGCTGTTCTACACGACCTATGGCGGGCAGGTCGAAGCCGATTTCCTCGAGCGCCTGCAGCTCGATGCGATGGCGGTGGGCAACCATGAATTCGACCTCGGCCCGGCGGGTCTGGCCGTGTTCCTTGACACCGTGAGCTTCCCGGTCCTGTCCTCGAACATTGATGTGTCGGGCGAGCCCCTGCTGGCCGGTCGTGTCGCGCCTCATACGATCATCGAGGAAGGCGACCTGCGCATCGGCATCGTCTCGGCGCTGGCCACCGACACGGTCGAGACCGCCTCGCCCGGACCGACCGTGCTGTTCTCGGACGAGATCGAGGCGTTGAACGCCGCCGTCGCCGAATTGCAGGCGCAGGGCGCCGCGCCGATCATCGCCCTGACCCATGTGGGCTACCGCCTCGACCAGGAAATCGCCGCGCAGGTGCCCGGCCTTGCCGCCGTCGTCGGCGGGCACAGCCACACATTCCTCTCGGCCTCGGATCCCGCGCGGCAGGGTCCCTATCCGACCTGGGTGGATGCCGCGGACGGCTCGATGGTCCCGGTCGTGACCGCCGGCGCCTATGGCAAATACCTGGGCCATCTGGTGCTGGAACTCGATGACGACCTGAACGTGGTCTATGCCTCGGGCGATGCCATCGTGATCAACAACGAGGTGACCCCCGATCCCGAGGTTCTGGCCTGGGTCGACAGCCTGGCCGGCCCCATTGACGAGATGCGCAACCAGCCCGTCGCCGAGACGGCGGCGATGATCGAGGGCGACCGCAATGTCTGCCGCCAGATGGAATGCACCATGGGCAACCTGGTCGCCGATGCCATGCTGGCCCGCGTCGCCGATCAGGGCGTGACCATCGCCATCCAGAACGGCGGCGGTCTGCGCGCCTCGATCGACGAGGGCATGATCACCATGGGCGAGGTCTACGAGGTTCTGCCGTTCCAGAACACGCTGGCCACCTTCCAGCTGACCGGCGCCAATGTCGTGGCCGCCTTGGAGAATGGCGTGAGCCAGCTGGAGGACGGCGCGGGCCGCTTCCCGCAGGTCGCGGGTCTGCACTACACCTTCGATCCGGCCGCCGAAGCCGGCAGCCGCGTCAGCGACGTGATGGTGCAGGCGAATGGCGAATGGGCGCCGATCGACCCGGAAGCGACCTATGGCGTGGTGACCAACGACTACATGCGCAACGGTGGCGACGGCTATGCGATCTTCCGCGACAGCGGCATGAACGCCTATGACTTCGGCCCGGATCTGGCCGACGTTCTGGCCGCCTATCTGCAGGCCAACGCCCCCTATCAGCCCTATACCGACGGGCGCATCACCCGCCGCTGAGGCCGGTGACAGGAACGCGAAGGGGGGCCTGCCGGCCCCCCTTCGTCATTTCCGGGCGGCCTTTTCGGCGATGCCCGAGGTGCCTTCGCGGCGTGTGAGTTCCGCCTCGATATCGGCCAGCGTCACGCCCCGGGCCGTACACATGACCAGCAGGTGAAAGATCACGTCCGCGGCCTCGGCCGTCAGCCGGGCGCGGTCGCCCTTCACCGCTTCGATGACGGCCTCGATGGCTTCCTCGCCGAATTTCTCGGCGCATTTCTCCGGCCCCTTGGACAGCAGCTTGGCGGTCCAGCTGGTTTCGGGATCGGCGCCCTTGCGGGCCTCGACGGTGGCGGCAAGTCGGGCAATCGCGCTCATCAGACCCTCACTGGTTCAAAGTCGGACGGGAATCCCGGCGGCGGCCATATGCGCCTTGGCCTCGCCGATGGTGTAGGTGCCGAAATGGAAGATCGAGGCCGCCAGCACCGCCGAGGCATGCCCCTCGGTCACGCCTTCGACCAGATGGTCCAGCGTGCCCACCCCGCCCGAGGCGATGACCGGCACATCGACCGCATCGGCGATGGCGCGGGTCAGGGGCAGGTTGAAGCCGGATTTCGTGCCGTCGCGGTCCATCGAGGTCAGCAGGATCTCGCCCGCGCCCTTGGCCGCCACGGTCCGGGCGAACTCGACCGCATCGATTCCGGTGGGCTTGCGCCCGCCATGGGTGAAGATCTCCCAACGCCCCGGCTCCACGGTCTTCGCGTCGATGGCGCAGACGATGCACTGGCTGCCGAAGCGGTCCGCAGCCTCGGCGATGACATCGGGATTGGCGACAGCGGCGGAGTTGAAGCTCACCTTGTCCGCCCCGGCCAGCAGCAGCGCCCGCACGTCGTGATGCGTGCGCACCCCGCCGCCCACGGTCAGCGGCATGAAGCATTGCTCGGCGGTGCGGGTCACCAGATCGAACATCGTGCCCCGGTTCTCATGCGTCGCATGGATGTCGAGGAAGCACAGTTCATCCGCGCCCGCCGCGTCATAGGCCTTGGCCGCCTCGACGGGATCGCCCGCGTCGATCAGGTTGACGAAATTGACCCCCTTGACCACGCGGCCATCGGCCACGTCCAGGCAGGGAATGATCCGGGTCTTCAGCATGGCCACGCCTTTGGGCTGCGGGTTCCTGGCCCCTCCCTAGCGCCGGGCGGGCGGCTAGGAAAGCCCGAACCGGCTCAAGGGCGGTCTTTGCCCCCGCGCAGCGCCTGCAGCGCCGAGAGGATGACCAGCGCCACGATCATCAGCCCGCCTAGGGCCGAGACCGGCAGGGCGAGCAGCGTCAGCGGACCCAGCGCCGCGCTGCCCCAACCGATCTGCCGGGCCAAGACCCAGACCACCAGCGGCACGAAGCCCAGAAGCAGCAGGAAAGTCCCCAGCCGCCAAGCCAGCCGCATCCCGGGGCTCAGCGGCTCGGGCTCGCGCCGGGGGCGGCGGGTATCCTCGAACAGGCCGGTCCCGTGGTCGCCGTCGCCATCGTCGTCAAAAAGCATGCGCCATCCTCTCGCTATCGAGCCGTTTGCGCGGTGGGTCGTGCCCGCCCTGCCGTCGGTTCAACCGCGCGCCCGCCGCACCAGCAGGACCAGCGCCAGGGCGATCCCCAGCACGAAACCCGCCAGCGCGATCGGTGCCGTCAGGAAAAAGAAACGTCCGGCGATGTCCAGCCCGTGCAGAACGCCGCTCCAGTCGAAGCCGGCCCAGAGGCAGGGATCGCTGTAGCCCAGCGCGCTGCGGCATCCGGCCAGGGTGGACAGCGCCGTCATCGCGCCCAGCGACAGGACCGGAATCAGCCCCACGAGCACCATCAGCGCGACGAAGATCCAGCCCCAGCGCATCCGCTCTCCTGTCCGATGGGTGCAGTTCGCCTGCCGCAGTCTGACTGCCGCCGGGGTGCCGCCCAACCAACAGTCGCGTGAGGCGCGATTTACAGGCGGGGGTCCGCGCACTAGAAAGCGGGGCATGCGATACCTTGCCCTTCTGCCCCTGGTGCTGGCCGCCTGCGTTTCCGCCGCGCCCGCCGTCCCGCCCCCGCCGACCGGCCCCGCCCGCATCGCGGCCGAATGCGCGCTGCTGGCACAGGCCGCCTCGATGATGGCGGCGGCAGGAAGTCCCGCGCATGACGGCCTGTCCGAAGGCTGCCCTGGCACCGAGGCCCGGGACACGCGGCCGCTTGCTCGCCAGACCGCCTCGCTGCGCGAGGCGGGGCAGGCCGCGCTGCCGCCCGCTGTCACGCCCGGCACAAGGGCCGAGGCGGTCTTTCGCCGGATGATCACCCGCGGTGTCCCGGTCTCGCTGGCGATCCGGCTGACCGACGACCCGCTCTTTGCCGAGGCCGCGCGCTGACGCCGGATAAGCGGGGCTTCGGGGCTGGACAGCGCCCCGGCTCCGCGCCACTTTGAACCCCAGAACGTAGAAATCCAGACAGGGCGACGCCTCGGCGACGACAGCCCCCCATCCGGCAGAAGAGACGGAGACCATGGCCCGATCCACCGAACCCGCCCCCTCGCATCTGCTGCCCGTCGCGCTGATCCTGCTGGTCTGGCACGGGCTTCTGGCGGCGGATTACGTGATCGAGCGTTTCGCGCTGGGGGCCGAGGGCTGGCCCGCGCTGATGGCGTTGATGCCGCTGGACGCGCTGTGGCTTCAGGTGACCTGGGCGCTGGGCGTCTGGCTGGGGCTGGTGGCGGCGCTGTTCCTGATGTTGAAGGACGACGCTTCGGTCCTGCTGTTCTTCTTCGCCACCGCCTTTCAGGTGGCGATGGCGGCGGGTGTCTTTCTTGCCGCGCCGCCGGTCCTGCTGTTGCCGCTGCCGCTGGCTGTCGTGCTGCCGGTGCTGGTGGTCTTTCCGCTTTTCGGCTGGCTTTACGCCCGGTCGCTCAACCGTCGCGGCTGCCTTCACTGACCGCGCAACCGTCCGCTCCTGAAAGGAAATAGCGCATGATCCGCCGCAATCTGGCCGAGGCGATCGGCAACACCCCCCTGATCCGCCTCCGGCGTGCCAGCGAGGAAACCGGCTGCGAGATCCTCGGCAAGGCCGAGTTCCTGAACCCCGGGCAGTCGATCAAGGATCGTGCCGCGCTGTTCATCATCCGCGATGCCGTGGCCCGCGGCGACCTGAAGCCCGGCGGCACCATCGTCGAGGGCACGGCCGGCAATACCGGGATCGGCCTCGCGCTGGTCGGCGCCTCGATGGGCTTTCGCACGGTGATCGTGATCCCCGAGACGCAGAGCCAGGAAAAGAAGGACATGCTGCGTCTGGCGGGCGCCGAGTTGGTCGAGGTTCCGGCCGTCCCCTACAAGGACCCCAACAACTACGTGAAATATTCGGGCCGTCTGGCCGAAGAACTGGCCCGGACCGAGCCGAACGGCGCCATCTGGGCCAACCAGTTCGACAACGTGGCCAACCGCCAGGCGCATGTCGAGATGACGGGCCCCGAGATCTGGTCGCAGACCGGCGGCAAGGTCGATGGCTTCACCTGCGCCGTGGGTTCCGGCGGGACGCTGGCGGGTGTCGCCATGGCACTGCAGCCCAAGGGCGTGAAGGTGGCGCTGGCCGATCCCGAAGGTGCGGGGCTGCTGAAACTCTATACCGGGCAGGACAACCCCGGCAATTCGATCACCGAAGGCATCGGTCAGGGCCGGATCACCGCCAATCTCGAGGGCTTCACCCCCGACATGGCCTTCCGCATCCCCGATGCCGAGGCGCTGCCGGTGGTCTTTGACCTGCTGGAGCACGAGGGGCTCTGCATGGGCGGCTCGACCGGTGTGAACGTCGCCGCGGCGATCCGCATGGCGCGCGCGATGGGGCCGGGGCATACCATCGTCACGGTGCTCTGCGATTACGGCACACGCTATCAGTCCAAGCTCTTCAACCCGGCCTTCCTGCGCGAAAAGAACCTGCCGGTTCCGGCCTGGCTGGAGCGCAAGGCGCGCGGTCTGCCCGACATGCGGGCGACCTGAATCCATGGCCGGAGGATTGTTCAGCATGACCATCGCCCCGCGTCTGCGTTGCCTGTCGCTTCGGGTGCTGCTTCTGACCCTGGTCGCGGTTCTGGCCGTGCCTTTCGCCCCGGCGCCGCTGGTCGCGCAAAGCTCGGGCGCCATCGCCAGCAGCCCCTCGGTAGATATTGATTATGGCAGCTGGGACACGCTGGCGACGCTGGCCGAGGCGGCGCTGGAGAACAGCGCCACCAGCGAGCAGGAGCTGAACACGATCCGCGCGCAGATCGTCGACAAGCGCGCCCAGTTCCAGGACGCGCAGGTGGTGCTGCAGGAACGGATCGACGCGCTGCGCGGCCAGATCGACGCGCTGGGCCCGGTCCCGGCCGAGGGCCAGACCGAGGCCGCGGACGTCACCGCGCGGCGCAACGAACTGAACGAGGTTCTGGCCCAGCGCGAAGCGCCGCTCAGGGCCGCGGACGAGGCCTTTGCCCGCGCCGAGACGATCATCCGCCAGATTGACCGCGAGCTCCGCGCCCGTCAGGCCAATGCGCTGATGACCCTGGGGCCGACGCCCCTGAACCCGACGACCTGGCTCGACGCGTTGGACGCGCTGATGGATTCGGCCGCGACCATCGCCACCGAGGCGCGCAGCGCCTATCGCGACCCCGCGCATTACGAGGAGATGCTGTCCGACCTGCCGATCACGCTGGGCGCCCTGCTGCTGGCCGGTCTGATGCTGCTGCGCGGCCGGCACTGGATGGAAAAGCTGACGCTGAGGCTGTTGCAGAACGCCTCGATCCTGCGCGGCCGGTCGGTGGTCGCCTTCTTCGTCTCGCTCTCGCAACTGATCGTGCCCTTCCTCGGGTTGATGCTGCTGGCCACGGCCATCCGCCTGACGCGGATGACGGGGCCGACCATCATCGACATCACCAACGCCATGGTCCCGGCCGGGATGGCGATCTTCTTCGCCCGCTGGCTGTCGCTGCATGTCTTTCCGATCATCGACGATCCGCGGCTGAACCTGAACCTCAGCGCCGCCGACCGCCGCCGGGCGCGCGGCATGGCGCTGATCTTCGGCTTCCTCGCCGCGGTCGAGACGATCTATGTCCCGCTCATCTCGCCGCAACGGCTGTCGCCTTCGGCGCTGGCGGCCCTGACCTTCCCGCTGGTCATCCTCTGCGCCCTGACCATGCTGCGCTTCGCCCGCATCCTGCGCCGCCACGAGCCGCGCAAGGTGGTCGAGAACGGGGTCGAGGTCGATGCCTCGCCCTTCTTCGACCGGATGCTCAAGCTGGGCACGCGGGTGCTGTTCCTCTTTGGCATCATCTCGCCCCTTCTGGGTGCGGCGGGCTATATCGCCGCCGCGGCGATGCTGACCTATCCGCCGGTCAAGTCGCTGGCCGTGATCGCGCTGGTCATGGTGCTGCACCGGCTGATCATCGCCATCTACATCACCATCGTCGGCGACAGCGAGAACGCGACTCAGGGGCTGGTGCCCGCGCTCTCGGGTCTCCTGCTGTCGCTCTTTTCCCTGATCCCGCTGTCCCTGATCTGGGGCGCCCGCGAAACCGATCTGATCGAACTCTGGACCCGGTTTTCCGAGGGCATGAGCCTGGGCGGCGCGCGGATCTCGCCTGCCTCGCTGATCTGGTTCTTCGTCGTCTTCGCCATCGGCTATGTGACGACCCGGGCGCTGCAAGGCGCGCTCGGCACCTCGATCCTGCCCAAGACCTCGATCGAGCGCGGGGCGCAGAAGGCGCTGGTCTCGGGCATGGGCTATCTCGGCATCACCGCCGCGGCGCTCATCGCCTTCTCGGTCGCGGGCATCGACCTGTCGGGCCTGGCCATCGTCGCCGGCGCCCTCTCCGTCGGGGTCGGTTTCGGGCTTCAGAACATCGTCTCGAACTTCGTTTCGGGCATCATCCTGCTGATCGAGCGCCCGGTTTCCGAGGGCGACTGGATCGAGGTCGGCCCGACCCAGGGCATCGTGCAGCGCATTTCGGTCCGCTCGACGATGATCGAGACCTTCGACAAGTCGAAGGTCATCGTCCCCAACGCCGACCTGATTTCCGGCGCGGTGACGAATTACACGAAATCGACCAAGACCGGACGCGTGGTGCTGACAGTCGGCGTGGCCTATGGCACCGACACCCGCAAGGTCGAGCGCATCCTGCGCGAGATCATCGAGGCCGAGCCCCTGGTGGTCATGGACCCGGCGCCCGGGGTCGATTTCCTGGGCTTCGGCGCCGATGCGCTGGAATTCCGCATCCGGGCGATCCTGCGCGATGTCGGCATGAAAGTGGGCGTCGCGACCGAGGTGAACCACAAGATCGCCGCCCGCTTCGCCGAAGAGGGGATCGAGATCCCCTATGCCCAGCGCGACATCTGGCTCAGGAACCCCGAGACTCTGGGTCTGTCGATGACCAAGCCCGGCAAGCCCGAACCCGAGGCCGAGCCCAAAGGGCCCGAGCCGAGGCCCGACCGCGACACCGCCGACAATGCCGGCCTCTCGAATGATGAGGTCGATCCGCCCTTCCGCGAGCAGACCCGATGACCGAACCGCTCTACCGCAGCGACCCCTACGCGCGTTCCTGCCGCACGCAGGTCACCCGCCTGGCCGAGGATGGCGCGCTGGTGGTCGGCGCCTCGGTCTTCTACCCGGCGGGCGGCGGCCAGCCCGGCGATACCGGCTGGATCGACGGGCCGGACGGGCGGCTGGCGGTGATCGACACCCGCAAGGAGGGCGCGACCGAGGTGGCGCTGGTCCTCGAACCCGGCGCCTCGGTGCCGGAGGGGGCCGAGATCGAGATGCATCTCGACTGGGACCGCCGCTATCGCCACATGCGCGTGCATACCGCGCTGCATCTGCTGTCGGTGGTCATCCCGCTGCCGGTCACCGGCGGCGCGATCGGCGCCGACAAGGGCCGCCTCGATTTCGACATGCCCGAGGCACCCGCGGACAAGGAGGCGCTGGAAGCCGCGCTCAACGCCCTGATCGCCCGGGATCTGGCCGTGACCACGCAATGGATCACCGATGCCGAGATGGCGGCCAACATGGATCTGGTGAAAACCATGTCGGTGGCGCCGCCCATGGGCCAGGGCCGGGTGCGGCTGGTCCGCATCGGCACCGCGGACGAGCAGATCGACCTGCAACCCTGCGGCGGCACCCATGTCGCCTCGACTGCCGAGATCGGCCGCGTCACGCTGGGCAAGATCGAGAAGAAGGGCAAGCAGAACCGCCGGGTCAGCCTGCTCCTCGCCTGACAGGCGCATCTTTGCGCTGAAAATATCCTCGGGAGGATTTTCAAGGAGGGTGGAAAACCCTCCTTGAAGCAGGGGGCGCGGGGGGCGGCAGCCCCCCGCCTCTTGCGTTCTCTGGGGGCGGTAGCCCCCCGCCTTCCCCGGCCCTACGCGCGCCGCCGTCCCAGCAGCCGCCCGTCGATCACCACCAGACCTGCCCCGATCAGCACCATCCCCGCCACATGCCGCGCCAGCAGCGCCTCGCCCAGAAAGGCGATGCCCAGCGCGATGGCGCTGACCGGAACCAGGAAGGTGACCAGGAACGCATTTACCGCCCCGGCGCTGGCGATCAGGCCGAAATAGAGCCCATAGGCGAAGGAGGTGGACAGCACCGCCAGCCCGGCCAACGCCGCGACCACGCCCCAGCCGGGGAAGGGCAGGGTCCAGGGCGCCTCGGTCAGCGCGGCGAGCGGCGCAATGATCGCCGTCGCCCACAAGAGCTGGCCCAGGGCCAGCGACAGGGGCGGCAGCCCATACCGGCGGAAGCGGCGGGCCCAGACCCCGGCCAGCGCATAGCTCAGCGCGGCGCCCAGGCAGGCGAGCTGCGCCCAGATGGTCCCGGCGCCGCCCATCAGCCCGCCCCCCATCATCACCGCCACGCCCAGGAACCCCGCCACCACGCCCAGCGCCTTGCGGGGCGACAGCCGCTCGTCCCGCGTCGCCAGATGCGCCACGACCACGCCCCAGAGCGGCGTCGTCGCGTTCAGGATCGAGGCTAGGCCCGAACTGATCTGCCCCTGCGCCAGCACGTAAAGGGTGAACGGCACCGCGTTGTTCAGAAGCCCCATCACCCCCAGCCCGGCCCAGAGCCGCCAGCCTTTGGGATAGGGTTGCCCCATCAGGGGCAGCGCCACCGCCAGCACCAGCGCCGCCAGCCCGACCCGGGCCAGAACGATGGTGAAGGGCGGCAGCATCGGCACCGCGACGCCGACGAAAAAGAACGATCCGCCCCAGAGGACGGACAACAGGATCAGGCGCAGCCAATCGGCCCCGGACATCGGATTTCCTTTCCCTCGTCACGGGGTCCTTGTGCCGGACCCGGGCCGCTGGGGGCGACCCGGAACCTGCGGATTGCTCAGTTGTCGCGGGTCCAGACCTGGTCGCGGCAGATGAACAGCACGCAGCCCGCCACGGTCAGCTGGTCGCCGGCCAGATCCATGCGCGAGCGATAGGTCTGGTCGCGGTCGGGGGCATAGATCTGCCCGTCGCGGTACTGGCCGTTGCCCCGCGGCTCCATGTCCCAGACGATCTGGCGCCCGTTGTTGGCCGACTGGATCGCCGCGCCCGCGCCGTTGTAGCTTTCCACCAGCGTGCCGCAGAGCGTGTTGCCGCACATGGTCATGGCGATGACGCCGTAATTGCCATTGTCGTCGGGCTGGGTGCGCCAGCGACCCTCGGCCGGGTCGGCGGCGGCGGCGGTCGCGGCAAGCGACAGCGCGGCGGTCAGGCTCAGAATCAGGGTTTTCATGGTGGGTCCTCCCGTTTTCCGCCAGCATCCGGATTAGCCCCCCTGGTGGCAAGGGGGTCGTTAGGGCGCAGCCCCCTCTCGTGGCGTCAGTCCGCCATCGCCGCCGCGATCAGGTCCATATCGGCCGTGCTGACCTCGAAGAGCCCGTAGCGAAAGCGCGCGCCCCAGCCCGGCCCGCCGAAGGACAGATGCTCCAGCAGCGGCCGGATCGGCGCGTCCTGCGCAGGCAGCCAGCGGACATCGCGGCGGAAGGGCTGGAAGCCCGCGCTCATGAATCCCTGATAGACCGGCCCTTCGGCCACGATCCCCAGCGCGGTGAAGGCCTGCACCGGGGCGCCGTCGCGGTTGCGCTCCTGCGGCGAATAATACGCCACGCGGTCCCCGGGCCGGAGGCGCCTGAGCGGCGCCTCCTTGCCGTGGTTCACCTGCATGAACCCGCCCGCCCGCCCGATCCGTACGTGGTCGGCCGAGGCGACGGCGATCCAGGCACGGGTCACGGCGTCGCCGGGACATAGAGGCGCAGGCGGTGGCCGTCCGGGTCCACCACGGTGACCGCCTGACCGAAGCCCAGCGTGGTCAGCGGTTGCAGGATCGTCACCCCCTGGGCCGCCAGCCGGTCCTCGGCCGCCGCCAGCGCCTCGGTATCGGCCAGCGCCACGTCCAGCTCCGCCCCACCCGGGGCGAAACCGGCGCGGGGCTGGACATCCTCGGTCCGCCACAGGCCCAGCCGGGCGCCCTGACCCAGCGGCAGCATGGCGAAATCGGCGGCCTCATAAAGGACCGGCGCACCCAGCACATCGGCATAGAAGCGGGCGCTGGCGGCCGGGTCGGTGACATAGAAAATGAACATCGGGGTCGCTTGCATGATACTCTCCTTGGTTGCGAGGCCCCTCTCTCGCATCCCGGAGTGTCAGCGTCTGTCAGCAGCCTTCCGCGCCCGGTCCGCCTCCCACCATTCCCTCAGCAGCACCGTCCGGCGGCGGGGAAAGCGCGCCTCCAGCACCCGGCATTCGGCGATCCGGTCCTCGCGGAAATTGCGAAACCCCTGCCTGAGTTCGCACCAGCCGACCAGTGTCTGCACCGATTCGAAAAAACCCATGGCCAGCGGCCAGACCACCCGGCGCGTCTCCTCGCCCCCGAGGCTGCGGTAGAGGATCTCGGCCTTGTGCTCGGTCCGCATCGCCTCGCGCAGGTCGGTCATCACGCTCGATCCGGCGCCGGGCAGGCGGCCGGGGACCAGCAGGGGCGAGGTGTCGACAAAGACCCGCAACTCCTCGGGCAGCACGCCGCCGATGCGGCCCAGCGCCTTTCCGGCCGCCTCGGCCAGCGCCGGATCGGCGCGGGCGGCGACCAGACGGGTGCCCAGAACCAGCGCCTCCAGCTCCTCGCGGCTGAACATCAGGGGCGGCAGCAGGAAGCCCGGGCGCAGGATATAGCCCACGCCCGCCTCGCCCTCGATCACCGCGCCCTGCGCCCGCAAGGCCTCGATATCGCGGTAAACAGTGCGCAGGGACGTCCCCGTCTCCTCGGCCAGCTTCGCGGCGGCAAGGGGGCGGCGGTGACGCCGCAGGATCTCCAGCACCTGCAAAAGGCGTTCGGCGCGATTGGTCATCGCTCTGGTGTCGCGCAGCGCTGGCGGCGGGGCAAGGGGCGGAAGGGCTGGACGGCGGGCGGGCTGCTGCCTAGTGTCGCGCGCATGAGTGAGACCTATCAGGTTCTGGCCCGCAAATACCGTCCCGAGACCTTCGCCGATCTGATCGGGCAGGAGGCGATGGTGCGCACGCTGAAGAACGCCTTCGCCGCCGACCGCATCCACCATGCCTTCGTCATGACCGGCATCCGGGGGACGGGCAAGACCACCACCGCGCGGATCATCGCCAAGGGGCTGAATTGCATCGGCCCGGACGGCACGGGCGGCCCCACGACGGAACCCTGCGGCGTGTGCGAGCCCTGCCGGGCCATCGCCGAGGGGCGCCATGTCGACGTGCTGGAGATGGACGCGGCCAGCCGGACGGGCGTCAACGACATCCGCGAGATCATCGATTCGGTGGCCTATCGCGCGGCCAGCGCCCGCTACAAGATCTATATCATCGACGAGGTGCACATGCTCTCGAACAGCGCCTTCAACGCGCTGCTCAAGACACTGGAAGAACCCCCGCCGCATGTGAAATTCATCTTCGCCACCACGGAAATCCGCAAGGTGCCGGTGACGGTGCTGTCGCGCTGCCAGCGCTTCGATTTGCGCCGGATCGAGCCCGAGGTGATGATCGCCCATCTGTCCAAGGTGGCGGGTAAGGAAAACGCCCAGGTGGCCGAGGACGCGCTGGCACTGATCGCGCGGGCGGCCGAAGGGTCCGTGCGCGATGCCATGTCGCTACTGGATCAGGCGATTTCCCACGGCGCGGGCGAGACGACGGCCGATCAGGTCCGCGCCATGCTGGGGCTGGCGGATCGCGGCCGGGTCATGGACCTGTTCGAGGCGATCCTCAGGGGCGACGCGGCCGGTGCGCTGGAGGAACTGGCGGCGCAATATGCGGACGGGGCCGACCCCGTGGCGGTGCTGCGCGATCTGGCCGAGATCACCCATTGGGTCAGCGTCATCAAGGTCACGCCCGCCGCGGCCGAGGATCCGACCGTCAGCCCCGACGAGCGCCAGCGCGGCAGCGATCTGGCGGGGCGGCTGGACCTGAGGATCCTGGCCCGTATGTGGCAGATGCTGCTGAAGGCGCTGGAAGAAGTGGCGCAGGCGCCGAACGCGATGATGGCGGCAGAGATGGCGGTCATCCGCATGACCCATGTCGCCGACCTGCCGACCCCGGACGAGCTGATCCGCCGGCTGCAGGACAACCCGCCCCCGCCCGGCCCCTCGGGCGGCGGTGGCGGTGGCGGCGTGCCGATTGGCGGCGGGACCGTGGCGATGGGCCGGGGGGCCGTGTCTTCAGCCGGTGGCGGTGCGCAGGCGGCGCTGGCCGGGGCACCGCAGGCGCTGGCGCAATTCGCCACCTTCGAGCGGGTCATGGAACTGATCGCCGAACGCCGCGACATCATCCTGCAGACCGAGGTGAAGCGCTGCCTGCGCCTCGTGCGCTATTCCCCGGGCCGGATCGAGTTCGAACCGACGCCCGACGCGGCGCCCGATCTGGCGGCGCGGCTGGCCGGGCGGCTCCAGCACTGGACCGGCACCCGCTGGGCGGTTTCCATCGCCCAGGGCGGCGGCCCGACCATCGCCGAGCAGGAGGCCGCGGCCAAGGCCGAACGCGACGCGCAGGCATTGGCCGATCCGCTGGTCAAGGCGATCTTCGAGGCTTTCCCCGGCGCGAAGTTTCACGACTTCCGCCCCCCGGTCGAGACCGCGCAGGAAGTGGCGGAATCGGCCTTGGCCGAGGTCGAGGACGAATGGGATCCGTTCGAGGATTGAGCCGGGCCTGACGGGCGCGCTGCCTTGCGGCACTGTCCCTCAGTCCCTACATTCGGAACAAGCGAAGAACACGCGAACAGCACGGAGCGGATGCATGCTGAAGGGTTTGGGGGGCCTCGGGGGCCTCGGCGACATGGGCAAGATGATGAAGGCCGCGCAGGAGATGCAGGACAAGATGACGGCCCTGCAGGCGAAGCTGGAGGATCTGGTTGTCGAGGGCGAATCGGGCGCCGGTCTGGTCAAGGCCACGGCCAACGCCAAGGGTGTGCTGAAGGGCCTCAGCATCGACCCCTCGATCTTTTCGGCCGAGGACAAGGAAGTGGTCGAGGATCTGATCCTCGCCGCCATCAAGGACGTGCAGTCCCGCGCCGCCGAACGGACCAAATACGAGATGGGCAACCTGGCCGAATCGATGGGTCTGCCGCGCGACATGAACCTGCCGGGGATGTGACTTGGCCCGCGCGCCGGGCGAGATCGAGGCCCTGATCGCGCTGATGGCGCGGCTGCCCGGCCTTGGCCCGCGCAGCGCGCGCCGGGCGGTGCTTCATCTGCTGAAGAAACGCACGCTGGTCATGGAGCCGCTTGCACAGGCGATGGCGCGGGTGGCGGAAACCGCGCGCGACTGCAAGGTCTGCGGCAATATCTCGGACGACGACCTCTGCCCGATCTGCGCCGATCCCGCGCGCGGCAAAGGGGTGATCTGCGTGGTCGAGGATGTCTCGGACCTCTGGGCGCTGGAACGCGCGGGCGGGTTCGGTGGGCGCTATCATGTCCTTGGCGGCACACTCAGCGCGCTCGATTCCGTGGGGCCCGAGGCCCTGCGCATCCCGGACCTGGTGGACCGCATCGCCGGGGAACGCGTGACCGAGGTGATCCTGGCGCTGAACGCGACGGTCGAAGGCCAGACGACCGCCCATTACATCGCCGAGGCCCTGGCGCCTTCGGGCGTCGCCGTCAGCACACTGGGGCGCGGCGTGCCGATGGGCGGGGAACTCGATTATCTGGACGACGGTACGATTGCCGCCGCGCTGGCGGCCCGGCGGCAGATCTAGCACTTCGGCGGCGGGAGGCTCTCTCCCGCCCGCCCACCCCGTTCGCCTCCCGCCGCAGAGGGGGCGGTGCTTGGGGCGGGCCCCGGGGGTTTCACACCCCCGGACCGCCCTGGGATATTTCCGGAACGAAGATGAGGCGCGGCCTCAGGCCGGCTCTTGCTGCGCCTGCTCGGCGCGGTCCTGCGCACTCTTGCCCTGCGCGGCCTTGCGCTGTCGCAGCAGGGTCCAGGGCAGCGGGATCTGCCGTTCGGCGCTGGCTTCAAGGATCCAGGTCAACCAGCGGGACGATTGGGCCATGTCGCGATACTCCGTGCCTTGGGGCCCTCGGGGGGCGCTGTTCGGGGAGTATTGATCCTGAAATGGGGCCAAATCGGGGCGGAGCCGGGATTTGTTTCGGATCAGAGGCGAATGGCCGAGATGAGGCGGCCGTAATCGGCCTCGCCCGCGTGAACAGAACGGCGGTAGGAATAGAAAAGCTCAGGCTGCGAATAGGTGCAGTGCCGGGTCCATTCCGCCTGACCGATCCCCGCCGCGCGCAGCCGGTCGAGCCCGAAGCCGGGCAGGTCGAACAGATAGCGGTCGCCGTTTCCATTGGCGAAGAAGCGGGCGAAATCGGGATCCTCGGCCTCGAAAGCGTCCAGGAATTCCGGCCCGACCTCATAGGCGCGCTGGCTGATGCAGGGGCCGATCACCGCGCTGGTCTCGGCCCGGTCGCCGCCCAGCGCCTCCATCGCGTCGAGCGTGGCCTCCAGCACGCCCGCCAGGGCGCCCTTCCAGCCCGCGTGGACGGCCCCGATCACCCCGGCCTCGGGGTCATGCAGCAGGACCGGCATGCAATCGGCGGTCAGGATCGACAGCGCCAGACCCGGCACGCAGGTGACCAGCGCATCGGCCTTGCCTTGCGGGCCGGCGGCGGTGACGGTCACCACCGCGGGCGAATGGATCTGGTGGACGCCGACCAGCGCCTCGGGCGCGACCTGCATCGCGCTGGCCACGCGGGCGCGGTTGATCGCCACCACATCGCTTTGATCCGAGGACCCGGCGCCGCAGTTCAGCCCCTGGAAGATGCCCGACGAGGCCCCGCCGCGACGGGTGAAGAACCCGTGGCGGGCGGGCGCCAGCAGGTCAGAGGTCAGGATTTCCATCGTCATCGCGCGGCCTCGACCAGGGCAGGGGCGGGGGTGAACCCGGGCGGCATCGGCGCACCGGACGGAACCAGCGCAAGGGCCTTGAACAACGTTCCCATTTCATCGCCATCGGTCAAGCGCCGAAGCGCGGCCAAATGGCGCTGGCGGGCCTCGGGGCTCATTCCCTGCGCCAGACGGGCGGCGCGCGCCTCGATTCCCAGCGCCTGCAACAGCGCCCCCTGCGGGGTCAGGCGGCTGGCGGCGAGGGGATGCGCCGCCCGGGCCAGCGCCTCGAAATCGACATGGGCGGTAAGGTCGGCCAGGCCGGGCCGGGCGAAGGGATCGGCGAAGGCGTGGTTTTCCAGCGCCTGGAACGTGTCGCCCCGCGACCGCCAGTCGCCGTAATCGACGATCACCGCCGCCCCGCCGCGGGCGGCGATGCGCCGGCAGACGGCCCCGACGGCGGGTTTCGCGGCCGGGCAGATCTCGACCACATCGCCGTCTTTCGTATCGGCCAGCCGATCCGCCAGTTCGGCCAGCGGCGCGGGCGGGGTCAGGCCGGGCGTCAGGCGCGTGCCGTCCAGCCCCACCACGACCTCGCGCCAGCCGTTGCCCGCGCGCTGGAACTGGCGGATCGGCAGCGCGTCGAAGAATTCGTTGGCCACGAACCACAAGGGCGCCTCGGGCAGCGCCTCGAGGCTGTCGAGCCATTGGACCGGCGCCCCGGCCAGCCGCGCCGCCTGTGCCTGCCGCAGCACCGGCGAGGCCTCGATCAGCCGGATCTCGACCCGCTCGTGAAAGCCGGGAACGCCCTTGGTCGCGCGCCAGATATCGGCCATCAGCGTGCCGCGTCCCGGCCCGGCCTCGGCCAGCACGGCGCGCGGGGCGCCCTGATCCAGCCAGCTTTGCGCCAGGCACAGGCCGATCAGCTCGCCGAACATCTGGCTGATCTCGGGTGCGGTGGTGAAATCGCCCGCCGCCCCCAAAGGGTCGCGCGTGGCGTAATAGCCGTGCTGCGGGTTCAGCAGGCATTCGGCCATGTACTCGGCCAGCGTGATCGGCCCCGTTGCGGCGATCCGGCGCGCGAGGAGGTCGGCCAGCGGCGTCATGCCCGCCGCCTCGCCCACAGGATCAGGGCCAGGCCGATGGCGACCATCGGCAGGCTCAGCGTCTGGCCCATGGTCAGGCCGAAATCGCCCAGCCGGATGACATAGCCCGCCGGATCCTCGGCCAGGAACTGATCGTCCGGCATGCGCCAGAACTCGACCAGGATGCGCGACAGACCATAGATCGCGAGGAACACGCCGGTCACCAGCCAGGGCCGTTTCAGCGCGCCGAAGCGGGTGACGATCAGCCACATCACCAGACCCAGCAGCAGCCCTTCCAGCCCGGCCTCGTACAATTGAGTCGGATGGCGGGCGCAGATCACCAGCCAGTCGGGCGGGCAGACGCCGCCGGTGCCCGGGAAGATCACCCCCCAGGGCAGGGTGGTCGGATGGCCCCACAGCTCGGCATTGATGAAGTTCGAGATCCGGCCCAGTCCCAGCCCGACCGGGATCACCATGGCCATGGAATCGCCGATGGCCGAGGGCGGAATGCCGTGACGGCGGGCAAAGAGGAACCCGGCCAACGTGGCGCCCGCAAGCCCGCCGTGGAAGGACATTCCGCCCTCCCAGACCTGCAGGATCTGCGCGGGATGGCTCAGGTAATATGCCGGCTGATAGAACAGCACGAAGCCCAGCCGCCCGCCCAGAATCACGCCCAGGATGATCCAGGTCAGCAGCGATTCGACCTGCGCGGGCTGCATGGGCGCCCGGTCGTTCGGCCAGAGGGCCGGGCGGCGCATCGCCGCCACGATCAGCCGCCAGCCGATCAGGAAGCCTGCGATATAGGCCAGCGCGTACCAGCGCAGCGAGAATTGAAAGCTCCCCAGGTCCAGCGTGAAGATCTCGGGATGCAGGAAGGCCGGAAATTCGATGACGAAGGGCATGATTTCTCGCGCTGGTTTCCCTTGGGTTTCCCGTGGCGGCCGGGGGATGTCAACCTTGCGCGGCGGGGTCGCCGGGGCCATATAGAGGCCAAGTCAGCAAAGGAGCGCAGCATGCAGCCCGGCAACAAGATCTTCGACGATCTGTCGAAACTGATGACCAACGCCATGGGCGTGGCGCAGGGCGCCCGCGCCGAGGCCGAGACGGCGATGAAAAGCATTATGGATCGCTGGTTTGCCGACCGCGATTTCGTCTCGCGCGAGGAATTCGATGCGGTCCGCGCCATGGCCCAGAAGGCCCGCGAGGAGAACGAGGCGCTGAAAGCCCGGATCGAGGCGCTGGAAGCCAAGACCAACCTCTGAGCCCGCTTCACAGCTTTGTCATGTGGGCCTAACCTGCCGCCCAGAACCGGGGAGGCGGGAATGATCGCATGGCTGGGCGCGCAACTGCGCCGGATCGGGTGGACCTGCGTCTGGTCCTGGCGCGGCTGGATCGCTGCCTGGGCCTCGGAGCCCGCCCTGCGGCAATGGTCGCTGGCCAATGTCCTCTCGGCCGCCGCCGCTTTCTGGCTGCCCCTCACCCCCGGCGAACGGGCCCTGATCCTGGCGCTGGGGATCCTGCTACTGGCGGCGGAACTCATGAACACCGCGATCGAGACCGTGGTGAACCTCGTTTCGCCGGACAGGCACCCGCTGGCGGGCAAGGCCAAGGATTGCGGCAGCGCTTGCGTCGCGCTGGCGGCGCTGGCCGCGGGGGTGGCCTGGGCGGTCCTGCTCTGGGGGCTTTGGACGGGCTGAGATCAGCCCCCGATCAGCCCCCTCAAGGTGTTCGCAACCGCGCTGCGCAGCCCGTCGATCAGCGCCACATAGGCCGAGAGCGGTCCGGCCAGCGCCGGCACCGCGTTGCCGATCAAGGGCGCCAGCATGTAAAGGACAATCAGCGCCAGCGCCACCAGCATGACCAGCGACAGGCCCCGGCGGAAACCGCGCTGGTCCTCGTCCTCGTCGGCGACATCCTCGTTTTCGTCGCGCCGCTCGTGTCCCGGTTCCAAGGTCGAGCTCAATTCCTCGATATCCGGCAAAAGCTTGCGGCGGCGCACCGGTTCCTCGGGCGCGCTCTCCTCGGGCGCGGCATCGCTTGCGGGGGGCGGCGCCGCCGGATCATCCTCGCCATAGACGCGCGAGGGCGCAGCCTTCGAGCGGGTCGGCCGGGTCAGGCCCAGATCGCCCTGCGTCTCCAGCCCCGATTGCGCCTTCTTGCGCTCGGACATCTCGCGCTCGGCTTCCTCGCGCAGCACGTCCAGCACCGTCTTGTCGATGCGCGCGCTGCCCCGGTCGCCCGCGGGCCGGCCCGCCGGACCCTCGCCCCCCGGACGTCCCGGCAGGTCCTCGTCGAATTCGTCGTCCTCGTCGTCATCCTCCAGCTCGGCGGCGCGCATCTGCAGCGCCACCTCCATCGGATATTGATACCAGGTATGCCCGCAGGCGGAGCATTGGACATCGCGGCCGCCTTTGGGAATGACCTTGTCATCCACCTCGTACTGCGCGTTGCAGTTCGGACAGGTCAGTCGCATCGGCTCTCCTTGAGACGAAATTCGCCACCGGCCCGCCTCGGCCATTGGCTATGGTCCTTGGACGTTGTAGCAATCCCCAAGTCAACTTCCAAGGGCAGAGCCCGGGTTTCGGCCGGATTGAAAGGGGTTATGGGGTGATCCGACTGGCAAACGTAGCGCATGATTATGGCGGACGCGCGCTTCTGACCGGGATCGACCTGCATATCGCTCCGGGCGCCTTCCATTTCCTGACCGGTCCCTCGGGCGCCGGGAAATCGACGCTGCTGAAGCTGTGCTACGGCGAATTGCGCCCCGTTCAGGGCGAGATCGAGCTTTTCGGCCAGTCGCTGCGGGGCATGAGCCGCGATGCGCTGGCCGATATGCGGCGGCGGATCGGGGTGATCCATCAGGATTGCCAGTTCCTCGATCACCTGACCCTGGCCGAGAATGTCGCGCTGCCCTTCGTCGCCACCGGCCGCCCGGTGCCACAGACGGATCTGCGCGAACTCCTGGCCTGGGTCGGGCTGGCCGGTCAGGCCGAAAGCCTGCCGCCGACCCTTTCGGGCGGTGAGCGGCAGCGGGCGGCGCTGGCCCGGGCGGTAATCATGTCGCCCGAGGTGGTGCTGGCGGACGAACCCACGGGCAATGTCGATGCCGAGATGTCGCAACGCCTGCTGTCCCTGCTGGTCGAACTGAACCGCATGGGCACGGCGGTGATGATCGCCACGCATGACCTGGCGCTCATTCGCAACGCCAAGGCGCAGGTCTCGGCGCGGGTGCTGCGCATCCAGGACCGCACGCTGCAATCGGCGGGGGCCGACCTATGAGCACATTGCGCAGGAACCCGCTGCGGGCGCTGGGCGGCGCACGCCAGACCCCGGGCTTCGGCGATGCCGGGCGGGTGGTGCCGGCCTCGGGGATCACCTCGCTTCTGACCGGCATTACCTCGGCGGTGATGGCCTTCCTCGCGGTCTTTGCCCTGGCGCTGTCGCTGAGCTCGGGCCAATTGGCACAGCGCTGGTCGGCCACGCTGTCGCAAAGCGCCACGCTGAGGATTTCCGCCCCGCCCTCCGAGATCGGCGCCCAGACCGCCGCGGTGCTGGAGATCCTGCGCACCACGCCCGGGATCACCTCGACCCGGGTGCTGGATCAGGACGAACAGCGCGCGTTGCTGGAACCCTGGTTCGGCCCCGACCTGCCGATCGAGAGCCTGGCCCTGCCGCGCCTGATCGAGATCATCGAATCCGCCGGGGGTTTCGACGCCGTGGGCCTCCGGCTCAGGCTGGCGTCCGAGGCACCGGGCGCGGTGCTGGACGACCATACCCGTTGGCGCCGCCCGCTGGTGCAGGCGGCTGCCTCGCTCCGCGCGCTGGCCTGGTTCTCGGTCGCGCTGATCGGGGTGATGATGGCGGCGATGATCACGCTTGCCGCCGGTTTCTCGCTGGCCGCCAACGCGCCGGTGATCCGCGTGCTGCGGCTGGTGGGCGCGCGCGATGCCTTCATCGCCCGTGCCTTCACCCGCCGCTTTGCGATCCGTGCGCTGATCGGCGCGGCGCTGGGCACGGGGCTGGGGATGCTGGCCTTTGCCATCCTGCCGGTCGCCGGCGAATCCGGCTTTCTCACCGGGCTTGGCTTCCACGGTGCCGGCTGGCTGACGCCGCTGGCCATCCCGGTGCTGGCGGCGCTGATCGCCTGGGCCGCAACCCGCACCGCGGCCATGCGGGTGCTTCGGAGGGAAAGCTGATGCGCTACGCCGTGCAATGGCTGCGGTCGCTGGTCTTCGCCGGACAGGCCTATCTGATGATGGTGCCGATGGCGATCGCCTTCCTGCCCTGGGCGCTGGTCGACCGGCGCGGCGCCTGGGCCGCGGTCCATGCCTGGACCGGCTGGGTGCGCTGGACCGCCTCCTGGATGATCGGCCTGAAATCCGAGGTCCGGGGCCCCGTGCCGCAGGGCGAGGTTATGATCGCCGCCAAGCATCAGAGCTTCTTCGACATCATCCTGCTGTGCAACGTCCTGCCGCGGCCCAAGTTCATCATGAAGAAGCAACTGGTCTGGACCCCGATCCTGGGCTGGTACGCGCTCAGGATCGGCTGCGTCCCGGTGGACCGCGGGCGGCGTGGCGCGGCGATCAAGGCAATGGTCGAGCAGGTGAACGCGGGCACGGTCGAACCCGGCCAGTTGATCATCTTCCCGCAGGGCACCCGCGTGGCCCCGGGGGTCGAGGCCGAGTACAAGGTCGGCGTCGCGGTCCTCTATCAGGAACTGGGCGCGCCGGTCATTCCCGTGGCCTGCAATGTCGGCGTCTTCTGGCCACGGCAGGCGATCTACCGCAAGCCGGGCCTCGCCGTCGTCGAATTCCTGCCCGAGATCCCGGCGGGCAAGCCGATGCGCGACTTCCTGGCCGAGGTGCGCGAGGTGGTCGAGACCCGCTCGAACACGCTGATGGCGGAAGCGGGCTTTGCCCTGCCGCCGCCCGGGGCCGCCGATGGCCAGTGACCGCGAGACAGTCGCCTTCATCGCCGAGGTGATGGAGGGCGCGGGCGATGTCTCGACCCGGGCGATGTTCGGGGAATACGCGCTCTATCTCGACGGCAAGGTGATCGCCCTGATCTGCGACGACACGCTGTTCCTGAAAGCCACGCCCGGCGCGCTGGCGCTGGTCGAGGCGCCCGAATTCGGCCCGCCCTATCCCGGCGCCAAACCGCATCTGATCGGCAGCGCGCTGCTGGACGAACCCGAGGCGCTGACTGCCGTCGCCCGGGCGATCTGGGACGATCTGCCCGCGCCGAAACCCAAGAAACCGCGCAAATCGAAAGGCTGAGCCATGAGCTGGATCACGACGATGGACGAGCTGGAAGCGTTGTTCGCCGCCCCGCCCGAGGCCGCCCTCGTCAAGGTCACCAAGCGTCTGACCCCGGCCTATCAGCGCTGGATCGAGACCTCGCGCTTCTGCCTGCTGTCCTCGGTCGGGCCCGAGGGCACGGATGGCACGCCGCGCGGCGATGACGGGCCGGTGGTGCAGGTGCTGGACCCCGGCACGCTGCTGATGCCCGATTGGCGCGGCAACAACCGGATCGACACGCTCAGGAACATCGTCCGCGACGGGCGGGTGTCGCTGGCCTTCTTCGTGCCGGGCTCGAATACGGTGATCCGGGTCAATGGCACGGCGCGGCTCTCGACCGATCCCGTGCTCTGCGGAAGGTTCGAACAGGCCGGGCGCAACCCCAAGCTGGTGATCGTCATCGCCATCGCCGAGGTCTACGGCCAATGCGCCCGGGCGCTGATCCGCGCCGGGCTCTGGTCGAGGGACGACAGCGGCGATCTGCCCAGCATCGGCACGATCCTGAGCGAGATCACCGAGGGCGCCTTCAATGGCGCCGATTACGACAGGGAATGGCCCGCCCGCGCCGCCGCCAGTATGTGGTGACGCCGCACCCGGCCGAGGCGCCAGAGCCCCAGGCCGGTGATCGCCAGCGCCGCGCCGCTGACCAGGGTGCGGATCAGGTTGAAGCTCTGCCAGCGCGGCGAGTAATCGGCCCAGATGGCGGCGGCCTGAGGCAGCTCGACCGGGACCTCCAGCGCGGCCAGCGCCTCGTTCATCGGCACGTTGACGGTGGCGGTGAGGATCAGCCCGCCGACCAGATAGACCACGCCCGCCACCCCGAAGAGCCAGGCGGCGCGCCGGTCGAGTGCCCAGGCGGCGCCGGCGGTCAGCAGCAGCACGAAGGGCGTACCGAAGAAGACCGGCGCGAAGGCGGCATTCCTGACCGAGGCGTTCATCGCCTGCATGGCCGGGATGGCAAGCCGCGGGTCGAGCGTGTCCAGCCCCCACATGGTCGAGACCACCCAGGCGTAGAAAAAGCCGAAGATCGCCCCGGTCATGAGGAGCGAGACGAAGGCAAGCGGCAGGGCGGAGCGGGCGGGAAGGGACATTGGCGGTCTCGCGGCAGGGTCAGGTCTGGGTAGTACGGCGGAGCGCTTGGCTTCCGTCGCGCGAAAGGGAGGGGTTTCGCCCTTGGCCGCGACGCCTCCGGCGCCGAGCCCTCGGGCGACCAGGCGGGGGGCATTCTGCCCCCCGCGCCCCCCTGAGGATATTTGCAGAACGAAGATGACAGGGGTGCGTCTGTTGGGGGTGCGTCTTTGGGGCGGCGGCTGGTGCGGGCGGTCGGAGAAAGATCAGGGCGCGCGTTTGCGGCGGATCCGGTCGACGGGCGTGCCGTCGGCGAGGGGCACGGCGGGCAGGCGCTCGTAATCCTCGAAACCCATCTTGGCGTAATAGGCCAGCCCCGGCACGTTGTCGGCGCGGATCGTGGCGTTGAGCATCTCCAGCCCCAGCGCCCGGGCGCGCGTCCGCGTCGCCTGGAAAAGGAGCGTGCCCGCGCCGCGTACCGGCGGCTCGCGGCGGGTGAAGCTGGCGATGTCGCCCCAGCCCTCGGGCAGGGCGGGATTGGCGTTCAGCACCTGGAACCCGACCGGCGTCTCGCCCTCCAGCACCACATGGCAACACAGCACCCCGGGCCCGTCGAGATGATAGGCGCGCAGCTTCTCCGGCGTGAAGGGGGTCTCATAGGCGGTGGTGCCGCCGGCGGCGATGATCTCGTTCAGGATCGCCGTCAGCGGGCCTTCGTCACCGGGCCGGAAGGGGCGGACCGAGAGGCTCACGCCAGTTTCAGCGCGGCGATGCCGGCGACGATCAGCAGCACGCCCGCGATTTTCAGCGCATTCACCGCCTCGCCGAACCAGATGACGCCCAGGATCGCCACGCCCAGCGCGCCGATCCCGGTCCAGACCGCATAGCCGGTGCCGGCCGGCAGGTCGCGCAGCGCCTGCGCCAGCAGGAAGAACGAGGCAAGGGCGCCGATCGCGGTGATCGCCGTGGGCCAGGGCCTGGTAAAGCCGTCCGAGGCCTTGAGCGCCAGCGCCCAGACGATTTCCAGCAGACCCGCCAGGACCAGTAGTCCCCAGGGCCCGAGAAGCGCGCTCATGCGGCGAGGCCCTTCTTGCCCATGTCGAGGAATTTCTTGCGCCGCCCGGCGATCAGCTTGTCGCCCGATTTGCCGTCCAGCTTGGCCAGCGCCGCCTCCAGCGCCTTGCCCACCGCCTCGATGGCGGCCTTGCGGTCGCGCTGGGCGCCGCCGCGGGGTTCGGCGATGATCTGGTCGATGACGCCGAGCCTGAGCAGGTCCTGGGCGGTCAGGCGCATGGCCTCGGCCGCCTCGCGCATCTTCTCGGCATCCTTCCACAGGATCGAGGCGCAGCCCTCGGGCGTGATCACCGAATAGACGGAATGTTCGAGCATCAGCACCTTGTCGGCCGTGGCCAGCGCCACCGCCCCGCCCGAGCCGCCCTCGCCGACGATGACCGAGATGACCGGCACGCCCACCTGTAGGCATTTCTCGGTCGAGCGGGCGATGGCCTCGGCCTGGCCGCGTTCCTCGGCGCCCTTGCCGGGATAGGCGCCGGGCGTGTCGACCAGCGTGATGACCGGCAGGCGGAACCGATGCGCCAGGTCCATCAGGCGGATCGCCTTGCGGTAGCCTTCGGGCCGGGCCATGCCGAAATTGCGCTCGATGCGCGATTTGGTGTCCGAGCCCTTTTCCTGGCCGATCACCACCACCGGCCGGTCGTTCAGCCGTGCCAGCCCGCCCATGATGGCGTGGTCGTCGGCGAAATTCCGGTCGCCGGCCAGCGGCGTGAACTCGGTGAACAGCGCGTCGATGTAATCCTTGCAATGCGGCCGGTCCTGGTGCCGCGCGACCTGGCATTTCCGCCACGGCGTCAGATTCTTGTAGAGGTCGGTCAGAAGCTGGTCGGCCTTCTTGTCCAGCGCCTCGGCTTCCTTCTCGACATCCATCTCGGGATTGCTGCGCGCCATGGCCCGCAGCTCGGCAGCCTTGCCTTCGATCTCGGCGAGCGGTTTCTCGAATTCCAGGTAATTCATCGGCAACCCCCTTGGGACGCGCTCTATATGCAACTCCTCCCCGGGCGTTGCAACCGGGCAACGGGACGGGGGCGCTTGCAGCGGACAGCGCAAGGACTATTTTAAGGCCTCGCCTCTACCCCGGAGACACGATGATCCGCTACAGCCTGAAATGCGATCAGGGTCACACGTTCGAGAGCTGGTTCGCCTCGGCAGCGGCCTATGACGCCTTGGCCAAGGCAGGTCATGTCGGCTGCGTCCAATGCGGCTCGACCCGGGTGGAGAAGGCCTTGATGGCGCCCTCGGTCGCGCAGGCGGATGCCGAAGTGCGCCCGCTGGCCACGCCGACCAGCGAGCTGGAGCAGAAACTTGCCGCGCTGCGCCGGCAGGTCGAGGAGAGTTCGGATTACGTCGGCCGCGATTTCGCGCGCGAGGCGCGGGCCATGCATGCGGGCGAAAGCCCCGAGCGGCCGATCTGGGGCGAGGCCCGGCTGGACGAGGCGAAGGCGCTGATCGAGGACGGCGTGCCGGTGGCGCCGCTGCCCTTCATGGGCAAGGCCCGCGCCAACTGACAGGGATCGCCCGGCGGGCGGCGCCGAGGGGCGGGACAACGCGCAGCAGGACGCTTCCGACCGACCGGCGGGATTCCGCCCGGCGCCTTTCTGCCGGGAACCGGAAGGACGCGGCGATTGTTTACCCATGGTCAACAAAGCAGCGCGATGATGACCCATTGCCGCCACATTCCCGGGGCCTGATCGGGCAGACCCTTCCAGAGACAGGTGCCGCCATGACCCGCATGATGATCCGCACGACCTCGACCCGGCAGGCCTTTGCGCGCCGTTCGGTTCCCCGCCGGTCCGGGGCCATCGACTGGGTGATTCCGGCGGTGGCGATGCTGGGGCTGGGCCTTGCGGCGCTGGCGGCGATGGGGGCGGGCGACGGACAGGCCTCGCCTGACAGCGCCGGCCTCGTGCGGGCGGCCATCGTGCCGGTCAGCGGCCCGGCCGAACCCGGCGCGCCGCGCGTGGCGCAGCGGCTCGACACCGCCAGCGGCGCCATCGACCGCTGCGATGCCGTCAGCGGCCAGTGCCGCGCCCTGCCGGTCGAAGACACCGCCTATCGCATGAGCGACGGCAGCGAATGGGTGGCGCGCACCGCCTATGACGATCGCGGCCAGGTCGAATATACGCTCTGGTACGACGCCCGCGGCCAGCTGGTCGGTACGCCGCTGGGCCTCTGATCGCGTCAGCCTGCCACCCTTGCACCAGACGCAACCCGCAAGTAAGAGAGGCGCGCCGCACGAGGGGTGAGGCGCGCGTTCTCTGGGGGTGTCGATGCCGATCCTGGTGATGAAATTCGGCGGTACGTCGGTGGCCGATCTTGAGCGGATCGCCAATGTCGCCGACAAGGTCCGGCGCGAAGTCGAGCGGGGCTATCATGTCATCGTCATCGTCTCGGCCATGGCCGGAAAGACCAACGAACTGGTCAAATGGGTCAACGAGACCTCGGCCTTCTACGATGCGCGCGAATATGACGCGGTTGTCTCGTCGGGCGAGAATGTCACCGCCGGGCTGATGGCGCTGCGCTTGCAGGAGATCGGCATTCCCGCCCGCTCGTGGCAGGGCTGGCAAGTGCCGATCAACACCACCTCGCAACATGGTTCGGCGCGTTTCGTGTCGATCCCGCGCACCAATATCGACGCGAAATTCGCCGAGGGCATGAAAGTGGCCGTGGTCGCGGGCTTCCAGGGCGTCAGCCCCGAGGGCCGGATCACCACGCTGGGCCGGGGCGGCTCGGACACCACGGCCGTGGCCTTCGCCGCCGCCTTCGACGCGGAGCGCTGTGACATCTACACCGATGTCGACGGCATCTATACCACCGACCCGCGCATCACCTCGAAGGCGCGCAAGCTGGACAAGATCAGCTACGAGGAAATGCTGGAACTCGCCTCGCTGGGCGCCAAGGTCCTGCAAACCCGCTCGGTCGAGCTGGCCATGCGCTACAAGGTGCGCCTGCGCGTGCTGTCTTCGTTTGACGAAACCGATGAAACGTCCGGCACCCTGGTCTGTGACGAGGAGGAAATCATGGAATCGAAAGTCGTCTCTGGCGTCGCCCATTCGCGCGACGAGGCCAAGATCACCCTCTTCACCATCGAGGACCGCCCCGGCATCGCCGCCGCGATCTTCGGCCCGCTGGCCGAGGCGGGGGTGAACGTGGACATGATCGTCCAGAACATCAGCGAGAAGGATTATGACGAGGCCCATGCCGGCGCCGTCACCGACATGACCTTCTCGTGCCCGGTCGATCAGGTCGCCCGCGCCAAGAAGGCGATGGAAGACGCCAAGGCGGCCGGCAAGATCAACTATGACGAGCTGATCATCGACACCGATGTCTCCAAGGTCTCGGTCGTCGGCATCGGCATGCGCAGCCATGCGGGCGTCGCGGCGAAGATGTTCAAGGCCCTCTCGGGCGAGAACATCAACATCAAGGTCATCTCGACCTCCGAGATCAAGATTTCGGTGCTGATCGACCGTAAGTACATGGAACTGGCCGTCCAGACCCTGCACGACGCTTTCGCGCTGGATTCGGCGGTTTGACGGGTCGCGGGCGCGCCGCCGGGGCGCCCGCCTGCAATTTTGGCAAGAAAAATACTCAATGCGGTGGCAGGCTTCGCTGCCGCAAAGGCATTTCCTATCCGCTGTGAGTTGATCTAAGGTTGGCTCGCCACCCCGACATTGAACAGGACAGCCCCTCTGATGCAGGACCGTAGCGAAAGCGAAAGCCGCCGCCTGCTGCGCCGATTGCGCGACACCCTGGCCGAGCCGGTCCGGGGGCAGGAGCGGCTGGACAGCATCGTCGGGCTGATCTCGGAATCGATGGGCACCGATGTGTGCTCGATCTACCTGTTCCGCGACCGCGAGACGCTGGAACTTTGCGCCACGCGGGGGCTCAACCCGGAATCGGTGCACCGCACCCGCATGCGGCTGGGCGAGGGTCTGGTCGGCCGCGTGGCCCGCACCGCCACCGCCGTGAACACCGCCGATGCCCCGAACGAGCGCGGCTTCCGCTATATGCCGGAAACGGGGGAAGAGATCTTTTCCAGCTTCCTTGGCGTGCCGATTCAGCGGCTTGGCGAGAAGCTGGGCGTGCTGGTCGTGCAGTCGAAAGAGGCGCGCGCCTATTCCGATGATGAGATCTATGCGCTGGACGTGACCGCCATGGTCCTGGCCGAGATGACCGAACTCGGTGCCTTCACCAGCGAGGACACGCCCATCGCCCGGCCGCACAAGCATCCGGTGATGATCCGCGCCGGCTCGGGGCAGGAGGGCACGGCCGAGGGGCAGGTCTGGCTGCACGAGCCGCGGGTGGTGGTGACCAATCTGGTGAACGACGACCCGGTGGCCGAGGTCGAGCGGCTGCGGCAGGGGGTTGAGCGGCTGCGCGTCTCGGTCAACGACCTGATGGAGACCGCGGCGACCAACGACAAGGAGCACCGTGAGGTGCTGGAAGCCTACCGCATGTTCGCCAATTCGCGCGGGTGGCTGCGCCGGATGGAGCAATCCATCGAAAGCGGGTTGTCCGCCGAGGCGGCGGTGGAAAAAGAGCAATCCGAGGCCCGCGCCCGCCTGCAGCAGGTGCCCGACCCCTATCTGCGCGAGCGGCTGCACGATCTGGACGACCTGTCCAACCGACTGCTGCGCATCCTGACCGGCCAGGGCCGCGATACCGGCGCCACCCTGCCGGACCGCCCGATTCTGGTCGCGCGCAACATCGGACCGGGTGAATTGCTGGAATACGGGCGCATGCTGAGAGGCGTGGTGCTGGAAGAGGGCTCGGTCGGCTCGCATGCCGCGGTCGTCGCCCGGGCGCTGGCGATCCCGCTGGTGGTGCATGCCGAAAGCGTCACGACCGAGGCGCTGAACGGCGACACGATCATCGTCGACGGGGACGAGGGCGTCGTCCATCTGCGCCCCGACGAAAGCGTGGCCGCCGCCTATCGCGACAAGATCGTCATGCAGACGGCCGCGGCGGAACGCTACGCCGCGCTGCGCGATCTGCCGGCGGTGGCGCGCTGCGGCAGCCGGGTGCGGCTGATGATGAATGCCGGCATCATGGCCGATCTGCCCTCGCTCAGCGGCTCCGGTGCCGAGGGGGTGGGGCTCTTCCGCACCGAACTCCAGTTCCTGCTGCGAAACTCGATGCCGCGCCGGTCGGATCTGGCCGCGCTCTATGCGCGCGTGTTGAAGGCCGCCGACGGCCGCCGCGTTGCGTTCCGCACGCTGGACATCGGGTCGGACAAGGTGATGCCCTACATGAACCGGCCCGAGGAGCCGAACCCCGCGATGGGCTGGCGGGCGGTCCGGGTGGGTCTGGACAAGAAGGGCGTCATGCGGATGCAGTTGCAGGCGCTGATCCGCGCCTCGAACGGGCGCCCGCTGACGGTGATGTTCCCGCTGGTGGCGGAGATGTCGGAATTCGCCGAAGCCCGCGACCTGCTCATGCGGGAAATCGAGCGCGAGCGGCACCTGGGCCATCCGCTGCCCGCCACGGTCGAGGTCGGCGCCATGCTGGAAACGCCCAGCCTCGCCTTCGCGCCGGATGCGTTCTTCAAGCTGGCCGATTTCGTCTCGATCGGCGGCAACGACCTCAAGCAGTTCTTCTACGCCGCCGACCGCGAGAACGAGCTGGTGCGGCGCCGCTATGACACGCTGTCGCTCAGCTTCATCACCTTCATCCAGAAGATCGTGAAGCGTTGCGAGGACAACGATTGCGCGCTCAGCTTCTGCGGCGAGGACGCCGGGCGCCCGGTCGAGGCCCTGGCCTTCCTCGGCGCCGGGATCCGCTCGCTGTCGATGAGGCCCGCGGCCATCGGCCCGGTCAAGGACCTGATCCGCCGCGCCGATCTGTCCGAGGTGGCGGCGCTGATCGAAGAAGCCAAGGACCGCGGCGAGGAACGCCTGCGGCCGCTGCTGCTCAATTACATCCGCGGGCTGCCTGCCGTCTGACACTCAGCCGTGGTGGCGGACCATGCCCTCCAGCCCCTCGCGGTCGGTGCGGGCGGCGTTGGCGGGATGAGACGGATCCTCGTGCCCGAAGGCGATCCCGACCATCAGCTGATCGCCCCTTTCCAGCCCGAGCTCCTCGCGCAGGACATCGGGATAGAGCGAGAGCGCGCCCTGCGCCACGCTGCCCAGCCCGTGCGCGGTCAGCGCCAGCAGGAAGGTCTGCACGAAGCCGCCCAGATCCGCCGCCTCGCGCGTGCCGAAGCCCGCAGGCAGGAAGACGAAGGCAGCATGCGGCGCGCCAAAGGCGTCGAGGTTGCGCAGGAAGGCCGCCGTGCGCCCCGGCATGTCGTCGCGCGCGATCCCCATCGCCCCGTAAAGCGCCTTGGCCGAGCCTACCTGCCGGTCGCGGAAGATGCCACGATAGGCCGTGTCCATCGGCACGTCGGGATGCGCCTTGCCGCTTTGGGCATGGGCGATCATCGCCTGCCCCAGCGACCGGAGTTTTGCGCCCGACACCAGCTCGATCCGCCAAGGCTGCACGTTGCAATTGGACGGCGCCCAGAGCGCGGTCTGCAAGGCGGCCTCGATCACCCGGGGATCGACCGGATCGGGCAGATAGCCGCGGACCGAGCGGCGGGTGCGGACCAGGCGGTCGAAATCGTCGGGCGTCATGCGGGCCTCCTCCGGCGTAGGGGCCTTTCATGGCCCGGCCGCGTCCGGGTTTCAACCCGCATCGCGCCCCTCTTGCGGGCGTGCCGCCGCCGTGGAAGAGAGGCAGCCTGAACCCCAGACGGAGCCCTGCCTGCCATGACCGACACCGCCTCGAAAACCATCACCCGCCTCGAATCCGGCCGCCGCATGAGCGAAGCCGTGGTGCGCGGCGACATGATCTATCTCGCCGGTCAGGTTGGCGAGGGCGCCAGCGTGACCGAGCAATGCCAGAGCGCGCTGGCCCAAGTGGACCGCCTGCTGGCGCTGGCTGGCTCCAGCAAGGCCAATATCCTGACCACCCAGATCTGGCTGGCCGACATCAACGATTTCGCCGAGATGAACGCCGTCTGGGACGCCTGGGTCGATCAGGCCAACCCGCCCGCCCGCGCCACCGGCGAGGCGAAGCTGGCGACCCCGGCCTACAAGGTCGAGTTCATCGTCACCGCCTGCCGCTGAGGTCCCAGGCCACCAGCACCATAAGTGACCGCCAGAGCGGGCCGGGGTCGGTGAAATCCGCCACCTCGCGCCCGCCGGTATCGGCGTAGAACAGCCGCGCGGCGTAGTTTTGGCGCACCACGCCCAAGGCCCCGGTGGCGCAGCCCTGCGCCGCCAGCGCCTCCAGCGCCGTCTCCAGCAGGCGCTGCCCCAGCCCCTGCCGCCGCGCCCCCGGCGCGACATAGAGGTGCTTGATCTCGCCCACCGGCCCGGGCTGCGCGGCAAAGGCCGCATCCTCGCCGGGCGGGCCAATGGCGACCAGGCCCGCCAGCCCCTCGTCCCCCTCGACCAGCCAGGCACCGCGCGCGGGATCGGCCAGCGCCGCCTCCCATCCGCGCCGGCGATGCGCGACATCGAGCCGCGCCGCGGCCTCGGCCGGGGCGAGCCCCTCGTAGGTGGTTTGCCAGACGGCGTGATGCAGCGCCGCCAGGGCGGGGGCATCGGCCGGCACGGCCCTGCGCAAAGTGCGTGTTTGCATGGTCATGCGCTATCCTTGCCGCGCCCGCCTGCCGCATGCAAGATCGGCGACGGAACCACGCGCTTCTGCCGTTCAACACTCAGGGAGCGTTCATTAACAGGGGTTTATCCATGTCCGCCGCCGTCGAGAGGTATTCGCGCGCTCAGGTCGTCCTGCATTGGGCCACGCTGGCGCTGCTCTTGGTCAGTTTCATCAGCCATGAGGGAATGAAGGACGCCTGGCGCGCGCTGCGTCAGGGGGGCGAGGCCGCCGCCGCCGGGCTCGGCTCGCAGGTCCATGTCTGGGTCGGTGTCGCGGTGCTGGCGCTGACGCTGATCCGGCTGGTGCTGCGCGTGACTCAGGGCGCGCCGCAGCCGGTGGCGGGGCAATCGCCGCTGCTGACGGTGGCCTCGTCCATCGTGCACGGGCTGCTCTATCTGGTCCTGCTGGCGATCCCGGCGACCGGCATCGCGGCCTGGTTCGGCGGCATCACCGATCTGGGCGAGGTGCATGAAGTGCTCTTCAATCTGGCGCTTCTGCTGGTCGCGGGTCATATCGGCGCGGCGCTTTTCCACCAGTTCGTGCTGAAAGACCGCCTGCTGGCGCGGATGCGCTGATGGCGGGCGCGCGGCTCGGGTTCCTCGGCACCGGCACCATCGCTCAGGCGGTGGTGCGCGGCCTTGCCGGTCAGGGCGCGCGGATCCTGGTGTCCCGCCGGTCCGAGGCCGTCTCGGCCGCGCTGGCGGCTGAACTGCCCGAGGTCACGGTGGCCGACAATCAGGCGGTGGTGGACGGCAGCGACGTGATCTTCATCGCGCTGCTGCCCGGGGTGGTGGCAGAGGTCCTGCCATCGCTGCGCTTCCGCCCGGATCAGCAGGTGATCTCCTTCGCCGCCGGGTTGTCGCTGTCCGATCTGGCCCCGCTCATCGCCCCGGCCCGTGCCGCCGCCCTCATGCTGCCCTTCCCCGGCATCGCCCGGGGGGGCTCGCCGGTGCTGGCGCAGGGCGATGTCGCGCTGGTCGAGCGGTTTTTCGGCGCCCGCAACCGCATCTTCCCGGTGGAGACCGAGGCGCAGATGGACGCGCTGCTCTGCGCGCAGGCGGTGCTCTCGCCCGCCCTTAGGCTGGTCGAGGAGGCGGGGCAATGGCTTGACGGCAAGGGCGTTACGGGCGGCGAGGATTTCCTGCGGCTGCTGGTCGGCTCCACCCTCACCGGGCAGGATTGCGGGAAGGCGCTGACCGCGCTGGATACGCCCGGCGGCTATAACCAGCGGCTGCGCCAGCATATGGACGCGGCTGGTATGGCCGAGGCGTTGCAGGACGGGCTGGACCGGCTGGCCCGCTAGGCCTCAGATCGCCTCGCCCTGCATGAGCCGGGGCTCGGCGGCGTTCAGCCCGGCCGCCTCGCGGATGAAATGGCGGCGCAGGCCCGGCAGCGCATTGACCGCGCCCAGCCCCAGACCCCGCACCGCCGCCAGCAGCGGATTGCCGTTCGAGAACAGGCGGTTGACCGCATCCATCCCCAGCGCCATCCGCGTGACGTCGAACCGCCGCCAGTCCTGATAGCGCTCCAGCACATCGGGCGCGGCGATATCCTCGCCCCGGCGGTTCGCCTCGATCAGCACCTCGGCCAAAGCCGCCACATCGCGCAGGCCCAGGTTCAGCCCTTGCCCGGCAATCGGATGCACGCCATGCGCCGCATCCCCTACCAGCGCCAGCCGTTCCGCGACGAACCGCTCGGCAATCGTCAGCCGCAGGGGATAGGCGAAGCGCTTGCCCTCCAGCCCGATCTCGCCCAGGAAATTGCCAAAGCGCGGCCGCAGCACTTCCAGATAGCCCGCGTCATCGAGGGACTGGATCGCCTCGGCGGTCGCCCTGCGTTCGCTCCAGACGATGGAGGAACGGTTGCCGGGCAAGGGCAGGATCGCCAGCGGCCCCGGCGGCATGAAGAATTGATGCGCGATCCCGTTGTGCGGTTTTTCATGGGCGATGGCGCAGACCAGCGCCGTCTGCCCGTAATCATGCCCCCAGCGCTTGATCCCCGCGCGCTTGGCCACCGCCGACTCCCGTCCGTCGCAGCCGACCAGCACGCGGCCGCGCAGCACCCGCCCATCGGCCAGCGTGACCGAGGCGCCCGCAGGCCCGGTTTCCTGTCCGACGACCTGCGCGCCCGAATGCAGGGTGATCCCCGGTTCGGCCTGCATCGCGTCGAGGAAGGCGGCATAGAGGAACCGGTCCTCGACCATCTGGCCCATCGCGCCCTCTTCGATCTCGGCCGCGTCGAAGCCCAAGAACAGCGGCGAGGCGCCTTGTCCCGCCTGCCCCTGCGAGGCGCGGATGCCGAGGATGGGCTGCGCCTTGTCCCTGAGCCCCCGCCAGAGCCCCAGCGCCTTAAGGATGCGGACCGAGGCCAGCGCCAGCGCATAGGCCCGGCCGTCGAAATGGTCCTCGGCCCGGGACCCTGCGGGGCGGGCGTCGATCACGGCGACGCTGAGCCCCCCCTTGGCCAGAGCCAGAGCCAGGGCGGGGCCGTTCAGCCCGCCGCCCGCGATCAGGATATCGGCGTCGTGTTCCATGGCCGCAAACTAGCCGGATACGCGGGATTGTCCATGCGACGCGCGCGCGCTAGCGTCGGCGCGCAAGGTCAGGGGGTCGGGATGAGCGAAGAATGGCGGGCCATGAGCGCGGCCGCACTGGGGCGCGGGATCGAGGCGGGCGAGATCTGCCCGGTCGAGCTGACCGAGGCCTATCTCGAGGCCATCGATGCCCATCCCTGGCGCGACCGGATCTATGCCCGCACCATGCGGCTGCACGCGCTGGAAATCGCCGCCGCCGCGCGCGGGCGGGCCAAGCTGGGGCAGCGCCGGGGGCCGCTGGACGGGGTGCCGGTCAGCTGGAAGGACCTGTTCGACACCGCGGGCGTGGCCACTGAATCGGGCAGCCTGCTGCTGAAGGGCCGCACGCCCCGCCATGACGGGCTGGTGGTCGAACGTCTGACCCGCGCGGGCCTGCCGCCCCTGGGCAAGACGCATATGACGGAACTCGCGTTCTCGGGGCTGGGGCTGAACCCGGTCACCGCGACGCCGCCCAACATCCACGATCCCGAAAAGGCACCGGGCGGCTCGTCCTCGGGCGCGGCGGCCTCGGTCGCCTGGGGGCTGGCGCCGCTGGCCATCGGCTCGGACACCGGCGGCTCGGTGCGCCTGCCCTCGGCCTGGAACGATCTTGTGGGGTTGAAGACCACGGCGGGCCGCATCCCGCTGACCGGCGCCGTGCCGCTGGCCGAGAAATTCGACACGATCGGCCCGCTGGCGAAAACGGTCGAGGATGCGGCACTGGCCTTTGCGCTGCTTGACGCCTCGCCCGTGCCGGATCTGCGCGGCGCCACGCTCTCGGGCGCGCGGCTGCTGGTGCTGGAGACGGTCGCTTTCGACGACATCCATGCCGCCCCGGCCCAGGGTTTCGACCGGGCGCTGCAGGCTTTCGGGGCCGCGGGCGCCCGCATCGACCACGCCCAGATCCCGGCGGTGGCCGAGGCGATGGCCATGGCCGGGATCCTCTTCGCCGCGGAATGCTATGGCATCTGGGGCGAGGCGATCGAGGCCAACCCGGACGTCATGTTCGCCCCGGTCCGCGACCGCTTCCGCGCGGGCGGCACCTTCAAGGCGCATGAATATGTCGCGGCCTGGCGGCGGCTGGAGGCGCTGCGGCGCGACTGGACAGTGGCGGTCTCGGGCTATGACGCGGTGCTGATCCCGACCGTGCCGACCCTGCCGCAACGGATCGACGACCTGCTGGCCGACCCGGCCTTCTTCGCGGCCGAGAATCTGATGGCGCTCAGGAACACGCGGATCGGCAATCTGATGGGGCTCTGCGCGCTGACCCTGCCCACGGGGGTGCCCTCGACCGGGGTGATGCTGATGGCGGGACCGGGACAGGAGGCGCGGCTGCTCAGGCTGGGGGCGGCGGCAGAGGCCACGCTGGCGGCGTGACCTCACGCGTCTCGCCGGGCGGAAGGTCCGCCAGCGTCCAGGGGCCGATGGACCAGCGGATCAGCCGCAGGACCTTGTGGCCGATGTGCTGACCCATCCGCCGGACCTGCCGGTTGCGGCCCTCGGTGATCGTCAGTTCCAGCCAGCTTCCGGGCGCCTCCTCGGCCTGGGGGCGCCAGTCGGGCGGCGGGATGCGCCGTGCCTCGGCCGGGCGGGTTGGGCCGTCCGCCAGCGTGACGCCCCGGCGCAGCGCTTCCAGCGCCTCGGCGTCGGGCGCGCCCTCGACCAGCGCCAGATAGGTCTTCGGCAGATGGAAGGCGGGGTCGGTCAGCCATGCCTGCAAACCGCCGTCATTGGTCAGAAGCAGTAGCCCCTCGCTGTCCCGGTCGAGCCGCCCGGCCGGGTAGAAACCGGGCAGCGAGAGCAGCGACGAGAGCCCCGGCCAATGCGGATCACCGCTCCACTGGCTGAGGATCCCGGGCGGCTTGTGCAGGGCGATCAACCGAGCGGGGCCCGCGTCCCCTTTCCGCCGGGGGCGCGGGCGGCTCATGCATGTTGCATTTCGACAAATCGATTCAGCACGCGCAGGGAATGCTCAATGTTGTTTCGTTGGCCGGCGACATTGTCGAACTTGCTTCCATGCAGGAGGTTATTGCGAAGTCTGAAGACAACAAGTGCTACAGTCTGAACGATCGTAGTGGGCGTCGGATCGTCGTTGGCAAAGCCAGCTTCGATGGCTTCCTTTACCCCCCTGCTCCTCTGATTCTCGGGGTCGTCTTCCCGTCCATAGCAAAGGCTATGGAACCTTCGAGTGTGTGCGGGGCCGACTGTGTAACGGTTCTTAAAATAGTCAAAGGCAGCACGAATTTCGTGACCGACATCGCCGCTTGCTGCAAAGGTTCTGGCGAAGTCGCGGATCGTCTCAAGCGACCCTTCTCTTCCTAAACACCGCTCTTCAAAAAGCGGCCAAGCTAAAGCAAACGCCTTTAGGAGCGTCCTCTCATAATCCGAAATTCGGGTGTATCCGGGGATTGTGCTCAAGTTCCGTTCGGTTCGCGCGATGAGACACATCAATGCGCCTCGGCCCAGGTCATGCCCACGCCCGCATCGACGATCAGCGGCACGTCGATCTCGACCGCGGGGGCGGCCGCGCCCTCCATGATCGCCTTCACCCGGGCGATGGTTTCCTCGACCGCGCTTTCAGCGACCTCGAACACCAGTTCGTCGTGGACCTGCAGCAGCATCTTCGCCGGCAGGTCGGCGATGGCGGGGGGGATGCGCACCATGGCCCGGCGGATGATATCCGCGGCCGTGCCCTGGATCGGCGCGTTGATGGCGCCGCGGCGGGCGAACCCCGCGCTCGGCCCCTTGGCGCCGATCTCGGGCGTATGGATGCGCCGCCCGAACAGGGTTTCGACGTATTTGTGTTCCTTGGCGAAGGAAATGGTCTGGTCCATGTAATCCTTGATGCCCGGGAAGCGCTGGAAATAGGTGTCGATGAAGGCCTGCGCCTGATCGCGCGGGATCCGCAGGTTCCGCGCCAGCCCGAAGCCCGAAATCCCGTAGATGACCCCGAAGTTGATGGCCTTGGCCCGGCGCCGGACCTCGGGCGTCATCTGGTCGAGCGGCACGCCGAACATCTCGGAGGCGGTCATCGCATGGATGTCCAGCCCGTCGCGGAACGCCTGTTTCAGCGCCGGAATATCGGCGATATGGGCGAGGATCCTGAGTTCGATCTGGCTGTAGTCGAGGCTCACCAGCTTCTGCCCCTCGGCCGCCACGAAAGCCTCGCGGATGCGGCGGCCTTCCTCGGTGCGGACGGGAATGTTCTGCAGGTTCGGATCGGTCGAGGCCAGCCGCCCGGTGTTCGCTCCGGTCTGCTGGTACGAGGTATGCACGCGGCCCGTTTCCGGGTTGATGTGGCTCTGAAGTGCGTCGGTATAGGTCGATTTCAGCTTCGACAGCTGCCGCCAGTCCAGCACCTTGCCCGGCAATTCATGCTCGGTCGCCAGATCCTCAAGGATATCCGCCCCGGTCGAATAAGCGCCGTTCTTGCCCTTCTGCCCGCCGGGCAGGCTGAGCTTGTCGAACAGGATCTCGCCCAGCTGCTTGGGCGAGCCCACGTTGAAACTCTCGCCCGCCATCTCGTGGATCTCGGCCTCGAGCCCGGCCATGGATTGCGCGAAGGCCGAGGACATGCGGCTCAGCACCTGGCGGTCCACGGTGATGCCGTGCATCTCCATCTGGGCCAGCACCGGCACCAGCGGGCGTTCCAGCGTCTCGTAGACCGTGGTGACGCGCTCGCGGTGCAGCCGGGGGCGGAAGGCCTGCCACAGGCGCAGCGTGATATCCGCATCCTCGGCCGCGTATTTCGTCGCCTCCTCGATCCCCACCTTGTCGAAGGTGCGGGCCGATTTGCCGGAACCGAGAAGCGGCTTGATCGGGATCGGCACATGGCCGAGATAGGTCTCGCTCAGCTCGTCCATGCCATGGTTGTGCAGGCCCGAGAACATCGCGTAGCTCATCAGCATCGTGTCATCGATCGGCGCGACCTTGATGCCGCGGCGGGCGAAGATCTTGGCGTCGTATTTGATGTTCTGGCCGATCTTCAGGATGGAATCGTCTTCCAGCACCGGTTTCAGCGCTGCCAGCGCCGCCTCGGCCGGGATCTGCCCCTCCAGCAGCTTGGCGCTGCCGAACAGGTCGTCCGAGCCTTCGGCATGGATCAGCGGGATATAGCAGGCCTCGCCCGGCGCCAGCGCCAGCGAGATGCCGACCAGATCGGCCTGCATTTCATCCAGCGAGGTCGTCTCGGTATCGACGGCAAAGAACCCCTGATCGCGGATTCGGTCGATCCAGCCCTGCAAGCTCTCCAGATCTCGAATGCAGGCGTATTTTTCGGGTTCGAAGGGGACCTGTTCGGCGGGGGGCGGCGCGGCAGGCGTGTCGGGAAAGGGCGCGGCGGGCGTTTCGGTGATCGCCGGGGCCGCGACCCCCAGCTTGTCGGAAATCCGCTTGGTCAGGCTGCGGAATTCCATGCGGGTCAGGAAGTCCATCAGCGGCCCCGCGTCGGGACGCTTGCAGACCAGATCCTCCAGCGGTTCCTCGACCGGCACATCACGGCGCAGCGTCACCAAGTCGCGTGACAGGCGGATCTGGTCGACCTTTTCGGTCAACACCTCGCGGCGCTTGGGCTGCTTGATCTCGCCCGCGCGGGCCAGCAGCGTATCCAGATCGCCGTATTCGTTGATCAACAGCGCCGCGGTCTTCAGCCCGATCCCCGGCGCGCCCGGCACGTTGTCGACCGAATCGCCAGCCAGCGATTGCACATCGACCACCTTGTCCGGCCCGACCCCGAATTTTTCGAACACCGCATCCACGCCCAGCACCTTGTTCTTCATCGGGTCGAACATGTCGACGCCGTTGCCCACAAGCTGCATCAGGTCCTTGTCGGACGAGATGATGGTGCAGGTCCCCCCGGCCTCGGTCGCGAGGCGGGCATAGGTGGCGATGATGTCATCGGCCTCGAAGCCCTCCTGCTCGATGCAGGCGACGTTGAAGGCGCGGGTCGCCTCGCGCGTCAGGGGGAATTGCGGGCGCAGATCCTCGGGCAGGTCGGGGCGGTTGGCCTTGTAGTCGGGATAGATCTCGTTGCGGAAGGTGATGGACGAGGCGTCGAAGATCACCGCGATATGGGTGGGCGTCGATTTCGTGGTCGGCCCGCCGGAAATCTCGCTCCAGATCAGGTTGCAAAAGCCCTGGACGGCGCCGACCGGCAGGCCGTCCGACTTGCGCGTCAGCGGCGGCAGCGCGTGATAGGCGCGGAAGATGAAGGCCGATCCGTCGATCAGATGCAGGTGCGAGCCCTTGCCGAAGGTCATGTGCGGCTTCCTTGTGGCGTGATGGTCCTTGGTAACGGCGCGGGGCCGGGGCGTCCAGCCGGGAAGGGGCAAGGCCGGCAGGAAGGGAGCGGTTCGGGCGCTGCCCGGTGCGGCGCCGGGGCGAAACGGAAGGTCCTGCGATCACGCGTGTCTGCGCCGTCCGCATTCTCCTTCTTGAAAGGTTGAAATCAGTCACATTCGCTGCCATATACAGCCTGCACCCCGACAGGCCGCTTTCGCGGCCGCGCGCCTTTTGCGCAATCCGGGGTCGATCCCCGCACGGGCTTTCCGTCCGGCTCCGCATGAAGGCGGAACCGCGAGCGGCCGTTTTTGCGGGCCATGAACGTGAAAGGAGACCCCAATGTCCCAAGACCTCACCGACGAGGAACTCTCGCGCCGCATCGAGGAACTGACCGCGGCCGGCATGACGCTGGCGGCGAACGCGCTGCAGCGTGAGCAAGCCTACCGGCGCAAGCGCGCGGCCTGAGGGCCCGGCCCAACGGGGCCGTGATAAAAAGGGCGGGGGGAAACCTCCGCCCTTTTATGTTGCGTCCTCCTCCGAGAAACGCAGCAGAACCTTGGCGCCGCCCGGCTGGGAACTGGCCGCGATCGCCGCGCGCCAGTCCGTCAGCAGGTATTCGCGCGCCGGGGGCTCGGGCGCCTCGCGCAGCAGGGGCCAGAGGGCGGCGAAAGCGGCTTGCCACTCGGCGGGCGTCCATGCCGCCTGGGCTTCGCGCAGGTGGAAACGGTGGAAGCCCGCGGCGGGCGGGCGTTCGGGTCGGATGGTCTGGCCGCTGAGCAGCCCGTAGCCCACGAAATCCGTCCCCGGCCGCATCCGTTCCAGCACCAGCGTCCCCACCGGACCGCCCAGCGAATCGAAGGCCACATCGGCGCGGGCGGCGGCCTCGGCGATCTGCCGGTGATCCGCCATCGGGATCGGCCTTATCCCCGCCGCTTCCAGCGCCGCGCGGCGGGCGGGCGCGCGGTAGATCCCCGCCACCTCGGCCGCGCCCCCGGCCAGTGCCCAGCGCCCCAGCAGCGCCGCGCAGGCCGAGCCCGCGCCCGACAGCAGCACCCGCCGGCCCGCCACCGGCCAGCGCGCCAGCATCCCCCGCGCCGCCATCGGGTTGATATAGGCCCGCGCCGCCAGCGTATCGGGGATGTCCTCGGGCACCGGCACCGCCCAGTCGGGATCGGCCGCGACCACCCCCTGCCAGGTTCCACCGGCGCGCAGGGGCAGCACCCGACGCCCGGTGCCGTCCAGAACGCGGCCGACGCCCTCATACCCCGCGACGCAGGGCAGGGTGATGCGATGGGCATAGGCGCCGGTCACCGGGATCAGGTCCGAGGGGTTGACCGGCGAGAGCACCATCGCCACACGAAACCCCCCGCCCGGGGGCAGGGCGAGGGGTTCGAGGGCCAGCGCGTCAAGCGGCGGGCCGAAGCGGCGATAGATCAGGGCCTGCGTCTGCATGCCCCGGTGTCGCCCGCCCCGGGGGGCAGGCGCAAGGGGTTAGCGGCGACCGCGCGGCCGGTCGTTCCGCCCGCCGCCGCGCTGGTCCGGCCCCGGTTGCTTGATGAACGTGCCGTTGTTCAGCTCGCGGAACGCCTTTTCCAGCTCGGCCCGCGTGTTCATGACGATGGGGCCGTGCCACGCCACAGGCTCGCGGATCGGCTGGCCCGAGACCAGCAGGAACCGGATCCCCTCGGGCCCCGAATTGACCACGATCTCGTTGCCGGTGCCGAAGCGCACCAGAGTCCGGTTGCCGGTCATGTCGCGCAGGTTCAATTCCTTGCCGTCGAATTCCTTCTCGACCAGCACGCCCTCGGGATGCGAGGCATCGCGGAACAGCCCGCCGCCCGCGAAGACATAGGCGAAGGTATTGGCGTAGGTATCGACCGGCAGCACCTTGCGGGTGTTCGGCGGGACCGAGACGTCGAGGTACAGGGGATCGGCGGCGATCCCGTCCACCGGGCCGCGCTTGCCCCAGAATTTGCCGGTGATGACCCGGACCGCGGTGCCGTCGTCATCGACCACCGTCTCGATCTCGGACCCCTGCACATCCTGATAACGCGGCTTGGTCATCTTCAGGGACGAGGGCAGGTTAGCCCAGAGCTGGAAGCCGTGCATCTGGCCCTTGGCGTTGCCGAGCGGCATCTCCTGATGCAGGATCCCGCGCCCGGCGGTCATCCACTGGACCGAGCCCGGGCCGAGCTTGCCCTTGTTGCCCAGCGAATCGCTGTGTTCGACGGTGCCTTCCAGGACATAGGTGATCGTCTCGATCCCCCGGTGCGGGTGCCAGGGGAAACCCCGCTTGTAGAGCGCGGGCGAATCGTTGCGGAAATCGTCGAGCAGCAGGAAGGGATCGGATTCGTCAGGATCGCCGAAGCCGAAGGCGCGGTGCAGATGGACCCCGGCGCCTTCCATGGTGGGCTGCGCCTTGACGGTCTTGGTGACGGGACGGAAGGACATGGTCGCTCTCCTTGTTCGCTGTTGTCCCGCATATCGGGGCACAGGGACCCGGAATCCAGCCGTGGGGCTGTGCGCCGGGGCACAAGTCTTGCGCGACCTGTCCAGGAGGACGGGCGATATTGCCCATCCTGCGGGCACCTCAATGCCCGTCGTGGGCCGCGTTCGGATCCAGCGTATAGCGCGCGTCGCAATAGGGACAGTCGATCCAGCCGGTTTCCTGCGGGATCGTCAGCCAGACCCGGGGATGGCCCAGCGCGCCTTCGCCGCCATCGCAGGAAAAGCGGCGGGTTTGCACAACATGGGTGGCAGGTGCGTCATGCGCGGGCTGGCTGGCGGACATCCGGGCTTCCTTGTCTCGGCGGGGTATTCGGCCTAGGTGATGGGCGGCCAAGGGCTTTGGCCCATCTAGACGATTTTCTGCTGCGGGAGCAAGATGAGCGACGTTGTTTCAGCCGACCAAGGCGATTGGGCGATCGAGATCGAGGGCCTGCGCAAGGTCTATGGCGCCAGCGGCAAGGCCCCGGCCAAGGAGGCCCTGACCGGCATCGACCTGAAGATCCCGCGCGGTTCGGTCTTCGGCCTGCTCGGCCCCAACGGGGCGGGCAAGTCGACGATGATCAACATCATGGCGGGTCTGGTGCTGAAGACCTCGGGCCGGGTGAAGATCTGGGGCTTCGATCAGGACGTGAACCCGCGCCAGTCCCGCGCCGCCATCGGCGTCATGCCGCAGGAGCTGACGGTCGATCCCTTCTTCACGCCCCGCGAGTCGCTGGAGGTTCAGGCGGGTCTCTACGGCGTGCCGGCCCGCGACCGGCGCACGGACGAGATCCTCAGCCTGATCGGTCTGACCGACAAGCAGAACGCCTATGCCCGCACGCTCTCGGGCGGGATGCGGCGGCGTCTGTTGCTGGGCAAGGCGCTGGTCCATGCGCCGCAGGTGCTGGTTCTCGATGAACCCACCGCGGGGGTCGACATCGAACTCCGGCAGATGCTCTGGGGCAATGTGCGCGAGCTCAACCGCCAGGGGATGACCATCATCCTGACCACGCATTACCTGGAAGAAGCGCAGGAGATGTGCGACGAGATCGCCATCATCGACAAGGGCCGTCTGGTGGTGCGCGACACCACCGCCAATATTGTCGCCCGGGTCGATGCCAAGACCCTGCTGGTGCGGCTGGCCCGACCGGTGGGCGCGCTGACCCTGCCCGAGGGCGTCACGCGCGAGGACAAGGCCGAGGGCTGGCTCGCCTTCTCGTACCCGCAGAGCCGGGTGCAGGCGGGGGCGGTGCTGGCGGCCTTACACGAGGCCGGGGCCGAGGTCGTCGACATCAAGACCACCGAGCCCAATCTGGAAGACGCCTTCCTCGATTTCACCCGCCACCCGGCCTGACCTCAGCCGCGGGGCAGGGGCGGGATGATGCGCCCGCCCTGCCGCGCGAAGGGCGCCAGCAGCACATCGCGCTCAGGCCCGGGCAGCCGGTCCAGCAGCGCCTGAAGGGCGGCGGCTTCCTCCCGCGCGCTGGTCCAGGCGCCGAGGATGTAGTCGGGCGCGATCCGGCCCTGCACCTGTACTTCGGCATCGGGGTCGCTGGGCAGCCAGAGGGCCAGCCCCTCGGGCGGATCGTCGAAGAACCGCCCCAGCCCCCAGGGACCGCCGAGGTAGCCGCGATGATCGCGCATCTGCCGGGTCGCGGCATTGGTGGCGCAGAAGCGGCAAGGCTCGCGCCAGAGGATCTCGGGATCGAGGAACAGCGCCACCCGCGCCGCATCCGCCACCCCGCCGCTTTTCTTGTCGAACAGGGAGGCGCTCATCGCCTCGATGCTGAGCGAGACGGCGGTAGGCTTCTTGTTGAGCTGCTCACTCGGGGGCACGAGCGCATCGAACCGGGCTTCTGCCAGATCGGCGACGGGCCAGATGCCGTGCTCCACCATCGCCGGGACGTTCCGCAGGAAGGTGAAATGCAGCAGGAACCGGATCCCCCGCTCGGCGACGATGCGCTGAATCCCCTCCGTCCTCACCGCCCGCCATCCGGCCGGAGCGAGGCTGCGAAGGCCGTGATCCCCAGGGCCAGCAGCGCGATCAGCCAGAAGGCCACCGGCAGCGAGAAGGCGTGCCCGATGCCGCCGATCACCGCCGGCCCCAGCACCATGCCGCCATAGCCCAGCGTCGCCACCCCGGCGATGGCCCGGCCCTGCGGCGTGTCGCGGTCATTGGCGGCGCGGGTGAAGGCCAGCGGGATCACCACCGAATACCCCAGTCCCAGCAATGCGAAACCGATCAGCCCGGTGACCAGCGTCTGCCCGACCAGCGCCACGACCAGCCCGGCGAAGGCGAAAAGCCCGGCGATCCGCGCCGTCACCACCGGCCCAAGCCGGGCGATGGCATGGCCGGCGGTCAGCCGGGCCACGAACATCGCCGCGGAATAGACGGTGTAGCCGAGCGCGGCGCTCGCCTCGTCCGTCTGGGCGATCTGGGTCAGGAAGACGGCCGACCAATCGGCCATCGCCCCCTCGCCCAGCGAGGAACAGAAGGCCACGAAACCCACCACCATCAGGCTGCGCGAGGGCAGGGCGAACCCCGGTCCCTTGGCGGCGCTGCGCTGCGATTCCCAGGGGATCAGCGCCAGCCCCAGGGTCAGCGCCCCGAAGACCAGCGCCACCAGCCCGAAATGCGCGACGGTGCCCAGCCCCAGCGCAACCGCCCCGCCGCCAGTCAGCGCGCCGATCCCGGCGCCGAGGCTCCACATCGCGTGGAAGGCCGACATGATCGGGCGCATCACCTTGCGCTCGACCTCGGCGGCCCAGCCGTTCATCGCCACATCCATCGCCCCATGCCCCGCGCCGAACAGCAGAAGCGCCAGCGCCAGCCAGCCGGTCGAGGGCGCCAGCGCGATCAGCGGGAGGCACAGCGCGTAATAGACCCCGATCGCGCGCGAGGCCCGGTCGGCGCCGATCCGGTCGCTCAGCCGCCCGGCCAGCGGAAAGGACAGGATCGCGCCCAAGGCCAGACACAGCAGCAGCCGCCCCAAAGCGCCGTGGTCCAGCGCGAAGGCCTCGACAAAGGCGGGCACCCGGGCGGCCCAGGCGCCGAACAGGATGCCGTTGAGGAAGAACATCGCCGAAACGGCAAGGCGCGCGCGGCGCAGGCTGGGATACACGGCGGGCCTCGGCTGTCGGGTCAGGCCGCCAGAAGTGCCCCAGAGCCGCGCCCCCCGCAACCCCCGCCCGCCGCGGGCCGGGGCTTTTCGCCGCGGCGCAAACGTGCTTACCTCCGCCCCGAGCCGCACGCGCCAACAGGAGAGAGCCCATGCCCCATGCCATCGACGCCCGGATCGAGGAACTGGGCCACATTCTGCCCGCCGCCCCGGCGCCCGCCGCCAATTACGTGCCCTGGGTGATCTCGGGCAACCAGATCTTCGTCTCGGGGCAGGTCAGCCAGGCCAATGGCAGTTTCGTCACCGGCAAGCTGGGCGCCGATCTGAGCACCGAACAGGGGGCCGAGGCCGCGCGCTCCTGCGCGCTGTCGCTTCTGGCGCAATGCAAGGCGGCGCTGGGCGGCGACTGGTCGCGGCTGAAGCGCGTGGTGAAGCTGACGGGTTTCGTCAATTGCACCCCCGATTTCCACGACCAGCCCAAGGTCATCAACGGCGCCTCGGATTTCCTGGTCGCCGTGCTGGGCGATGCCGGGCGCCATGCCCGCTCGGCGGTCGGCGCGCCCTCGCTTCCTCTGGGCGTCGCGGTGGAAATCGAGGCGATCTTCGAGATCGCCTGATGCGCGTCCCCCTGCCCGAGGATTTCCTGCGCCTGCCCATCGCGCATCGTGCCTATCACGATGCCGAGGCCAAACGCCCCGAGAATTCGCTGCCCGCGATCCGGGCGGCGATCCGCGCGGGCTACGGGATCGAGATCGACCTCCAGCCCTCGGCCGACGGGCAGGCGATGGTCTTTCATGACGAGATGCTGGACCGGCTGACCTTTGACACGGGCCCGGTCGCCGCGCGGTCGGCCGCCGAGTTGCAGCGCATCCGCGTTCGCGCCTCGGCCGAGCCGATCCCGACCTTCCGGCAGGTTCTGGCCGAGGTGGCGGGCAAGGTGCCGCTGCTGGTCGAGATCAAGGACCAGTCTGGCGCTTTCGGCCCGACCAACGGCGTGCTGGAGGCCGCGACCGCCGCCGCGCTTCAGGGCTATGACGGGCCGGTGGCGCTGATGTCCTTCAACCCGCATTCGGTGGCGCATCTGCAGCGGCTGGCGCCGCAGGTGCCGCGGGGGCTGACGACCTATGCCTTCCCGGCCGAGGATTTCCCGCCCGGCCTGCCGCCCGAACTGGAGGAACGCCGGCAGGCGCTGGCCGCCATCGAGGATTACGACCGGGTCGGGGCCAGCTTCATCTCGCACCATTGGCGCGATCTGGCGCGGCCCCGGGTGGCCGAGCTGAAGGCGCAGGGCGCGGCGGTCCTGTGCTGGACCATCCGCTCGCCCGAGGAAGAGGCCGAGGCCCGGCGGATCGCCCAGAACGTCACCTTCGAGCATTACGCCGCCGTGCAGCCCTGACCGGGCATCGCGCGGGGCCTTGACCGGCGCCTTCGGGCGACCAGCTACAGGCTATGGGGCAGGGGAAAGCCGTGGACATCACCCTCGTCAACGGGATCGGCGACATCGAGGCCGCGGATTGGGACGCGCTCTGCGCCCAGGATGGCGGCCGCCCGCAGGATCCCTTCACGACGCATCGCTTCCTTCACGCGCTGGAGGCCTCGCGCTCGGTCGGGCCGGGCACGGGATGGGAGGCGCGGCATCTGACCATCCGGCAGGACGGGCGCCTGCTGGCGGCGATGCCGCTTTACGTGAAGCTGCACAGCCAGGGCGAATACATCTTCGACCATGCCTTCGCCGATGCCTGGCAACGGGCAGGGGGCCAGTATTACCCTAAGCTGCAATCGGCGGTCCCCTTCACCCCCGCCACCGGCCCCCGTCTGCTGGGCGCGCCGGAACTCAGGCCGATCCTGCTGCGCGCGCTGGCCGAGGTGACGCGCTCGAACGACCTTTCCTCGGCCCATGTCACCTTCTGTACCGCGGAAGAGGCCGGGATCGGCGTCGAGGAAGGCTATCTGCATCGCGTCACCCAGCAATTCCACTGGCAGGATGAGGGCTATGGCGATTTCGACGGCTTCCTGAATGCGCTCGCCTCCCGCAAGCGCAAGACGATCCGGCGCGAACGGGCGCAGGCGCAGGCCTTCGGCGGCACGATCCACGCCTATACCGGCGCGGACCTGAAGCCGGAACACTGGGACGCCTTCTGGCGCTTCTATCAGGATACCGGCAGCCGAAAATGGGGCCGCCCCTATCTGACGCGGGCCTTCTTCGATCAGGTGCACGGCACGATGGCCGACGACATCCTGCTGGTTTTGGCCGAACGGAACGGCCGCCCGGTGGCGGGGGCGCTCAATTTCATCGGCGCGGACACGCTCTTCGGCCGCTACTGGGGCTGTGTCGAGGATCACCCCTGCCTGCATTTCGAACTCTGCTATTATCAGGCGATCGACTGGGCGCTGGCCCATGGCCTGACCCGGGTCGAGGCCGGCGCGCAGGGTGAGCATAAACTCGCGCGCGGCTATCTGCCCGCCGAGGTGCATTCGCTGCATTGGTTTCCCGACCGCCGTTTCCGCGACGCGGTGGCGGATTACCTCCAGGCCGAGACCGCCGCCATCGGCGACGAGATGCGGCTTCTGGAAAGCTACGGCCCCTTCCGTCGCGGCCCCCAACCCGAGGAGCAGGAATGATCGACTTCTACACCAACCCCCGCTCGCGCGGTGCCATCGCCCGCTGGATGCTGGAAGAGGTCGGCGCCCCCTACCGCGAGCATCGGCTGGAGTTCGGCACCACGATCAAGGCGGCCGAGTATCTGGCGATCAACCCGATGGGCAAGGTGCCGGCCATTGTCCACGACGGCCAGGTGGTGACCGAGGCCGCGGCGATCTGCGCCTATCTGGCCGACGCTTTCCCCGAGGCGGGGCTTGCCCCGCCCGCGGCCGAACGCGGCGCCTATTACCGCTGGCTCTTCTTCGGCGCGGGCCCGGTCGAGTCGGCGGTGGTGAACAACGCCATGGGCTTCGTCGTCCCGCCCGAGCGCAAGGTTGCGGTGGGCTACGGGTCCTTCGACGAAGTGGTTGCGGTGCTGGAGAAGCGGCTGGAGGCGAGCCCCTACCTGGCGGGCGAGCGCTTCACGGCGGTGGATGTCTATACTGGCTCGCAGATCGGCTGGGGGATGATGTTCGGCACCCTGCCGACCCGCCCCGCCTTCGAGGCCTATTGGAACCGCATCAAGGATCGCCCGGCCCGCGCGGTCGCCACTGCCAAGGATGCCGCGTGATGGCGCGGCCGCAGGTTCTGGCCGGCGCGGCCCGGGATGAGGCTCTGGCGGAACTCACGGCGTCGGGCTGGACCCATGATTCCGCCACCGACCGGCTGTCAAAGGGCTTCCGCTTCAAGGATTTCAGCGCCGCCTGGGGCTGGATGAGCCGCGTGGCGCTGGAAGCCGAAAGGCTGGACCATCACCCCGACTGGTCGAACAGCTGGAACAAGGTCGAGGTCTCGCTGACCACGCATGACCAGAAGGGGCTGACCGAACTGGATCTGGCGCTGGCCCGGGCCATGGACAAGATCGCCGGCTGAGCCCGCTGGAAAAGGCCGCGGGCGCGGCCCTTTCCCCTTGCCTTGCTGGTCCCTCTCCCTTATAGCGCCTCATCCTGCGGATTCCGGTGTCGGAATCAGCAGGCTCGTCATTGACTCCACCGGACGCAGGGTAACCCGCAAGGGCCCTCTGGTGATGTTGAAAGGAACAGGCGCATGAACGCCGCTGAACTGAAGAACAAGACCCCCGATCAGCTTCGCGCTGATCTGGTGGCCCTGAAGAAGGAGGCCTTCAACCTCCGCTTCCAGAAAGCCACCAGCCAGCTGGAAAACACCGCCCGCATCCGTCAGGTGCGCCGCGATGTGGCCCGGGTGAACACCGTACTGAACCAGAAAGCCGCCGAAGCGGCGAGCAACTGAGGTAACGAGACATGCCCAAACGCATCCTGCAAGGCACCGTGACCTCGGACAAGAACGAGCAGACGGTTACCGTCCTGGTCGAGCGCCGCTTCACGCACCCCGTCATGAAGAAGACCGTCCGTTCGTCGAAGAAATATCGCGCGCACGATCCTCTGAACACCTTCAAGGTCGGTGACACTGTTCGTATCGAAGAGTGCGCTCCGGTCTCGAAATCGAAGCGCTGGCGCGTCGTGACCGAGGCTTCGGCCTGATCTCGCGCTCCTGCGACTAACGAAACCCTGGGGGATCATCCCCAAAGGTCGGGAGACTATCCATGATCCAGATGCAGACCAATCTGGATGTTGCTGACAACTCCGGCGCCCGCCGGGTTCAGTGCATCAAGGTTCTGGGCGGTTCGCATCGCCGCTATGCCTCCGTGGGCGACATCATCGTGGTGTCGGTCAAGGAAGCGATTCCGAAAGGCCGTGTGAAAAAGGGTGACGTCCGCAAGGCCGTCGTCGTCCGCACCGCCAAGGAAGTTCGCCGTGAAGACGGCACCGCCATCCGCTTCGACCGCAACGCCGCCGTCATCCTGAACAACCAGGGCGAACCGGTCGGCACCCGTATCTTCGGGCCGGTCGTTCGCGAGCTGCGGGCGAAGAACTTCATGAAGATCATCTCGCTGGCGCCGGAGGTGCTCTGATGGCCGCGAAACTGAAAAAGGGCGACAAGGTCGTCGTCCTCACCGGCAAGGACAAGGGCAAGAAGGGTGAGATCACCCAGGTCATGCCCAAGGACAACAAAGCCGTGGTCGAGGGCATCAACATCGCCATCCGTCACACCAAGCAGAGCCAGACCTCGCAGGGCGGCCGCCTTCCGCAGGCGATGCCGATCGACCTGTCGAACCTGGCCCTCGTCGATGCCAACGGCAAGGCGACCCGCGTCGGCTTCCGCGTGGAAGACGGCACCAAGGTGCGCTTCGCCAAGACCACTGGGGACGTGATCTGATGCTGGACGCTGCGACTTACACCCCGCGCTTCAAGGCCGACTACAAGAACCGCATCCGTGCGGCTCTGAAGGAAGAGTTCGGCTACAAGAACGACATGATGATCCCGCGTCTGGACAAGATCGTCCTGAACATGGGCGTCGGCGAAGCGGTGAAAGACACCAAGAAGGTGAAATCGGCCCAGGCCGACCTGACCCTGATCGCCGGCCAGCAGGCCGTCATCACCAAGGCGAAAAACTCGATCGCGGGCTTCCGGGTCCGTGAAGAGATGCCGCTCGGCACCAAGGTCACCCTCCGCGGCGACCGGATGTACGAGTTCCTGGATCGCCTGATCACCGTCGCGCTGCCGCGCGTCCGCGACTTCCGCGGCGTGAAAGGCAACTCGTTCGATGGTCGCGGCAACTATGCCATGGGCCTCAAGGAACACATCGTCTTCCCGGAAATCGACTTCGACAAGGTCGATGAGGTTCTGGGTATGGACATCATCATCTGCACCACCGCGAAAACCGACGCGGAAGCCAAGGCGCTGTTGAAGCAATTCAACATGCCCTTCATGGCCTGACGCGGAAGGAGAGAGAAACATGGCTAAAAAATCCATGGTCGAGCGCGAGAAGAAGCGTCAGAAGCTGGTGGAGCAATACGCCGGCAAACGCGCTGCCCTGAAGGCGATCGCGGCCGACCCGAGCAATTCGATGGAAGACCGGTTCAAGGCGAACCTGAAACTGGCGGAACTGCCGCGGAACTCCTCCGCGACCCGCCTGCACAACCGCTGCGAGCTGACCGGCCGTCCGAAGGCCTATTACCGCAAGCTGCAATTGTCGCGGATCATGCTGCGCGAGCTCGGCTCGTTCGGCCAGATCCCCGGCATGGTCAAGTCGAGCTGGTAAGGAGGGTACGCATATGATGAACGATCCTCTCGGCGATATGCTGACCCGCATCCGCAACGCGCAGATGCGCGGCAAGTCGACCGTCCGCACGCCGGCGTCGAAGCTGCGCGCCTGGGTGCTCGACGTTCTCGCGAACGAAGGCTACATCCGCGGGTATGAGCGCGTGACCTCCTCGGACGGTCATGCCGAGCTGGAAATCCAGCTCAAGTACTCGGCCGGTGAGCCCGCGATCCGCGAGCTGAGCCGCGTCTCCAAGCCTGGCCGCCGCGTTTACGCCGGCGCCCGGGAAATCCCGTCGGTCCGCAACGGCCTCGGCGTTTCGGTGGTTTCGACCCCGAAAGGCGTGATGTCCGATGCGGCGGCACGCGCTGCCAATGTCGGCGGCGAAGTGCTCTGCCGCGTGTTCTGAGGAGGGCTGAAATGTCTCGTATCGGCAAGAAGCCCGTCGCTCTGCCCAAGGGTGTGGACGCCAAGATCGAGGGCCAGAAGGTCATCGTGAAGGGCCCCAAAGGCACCCTGACCTTCACCGCCACCGACGATGTGACCATCGTTCAGGAAGACGGCAGCATCAAGGTGACCCCCCGGGGCACCTCGAAGCGTGCGCGCCAGCAATGGGGCATGGCCCGCTCGATGGTCGAGAACCTGACCATCGGCGTGACCACCGGCTTCAAGAAGGAAATGGAACTGGTCGGCGTCGGTTACCGCGCGGCGATGCAGGGCAAGGACCTGAAGCTGTCGCTCGGCTACAGCCACGACGTGATCTTCGAGGTGCCGCAAGGCATCACCGTCGCCACGCCGAAACCCACCGAGATCGTGATCGAAGGCATCGACGCGCAGCAAGTGGGCCAGGTTGCGGCCAACATCCGCGAGTGGCGTTCGCCCGAGCCCTACAAGGGCAAAGGCATCCGCTACAAGGGCGAGTTCATCTTCCGCAAGGAAGGCAAGAAGAAGTAAGGACGCGACAGATGGCGAACACCAAGCTCAAGCTGTTCCAGAAGCGTCGTCAGCGCGTCCGGAACAAACTGCGGAAAACCGCCAACGGCCGTCTGCGGCTGTCGGTTCACCGTTCCAACAAGAACATCAGCGCCCAGCTGATCGACGATGCCAAGGGGATCACCATCGCCTCGGCCTCGACGCTCGAAAAAGAGCTGGGCGTGGTCGGTGTGAACAACATCGACGCGGCCACGAAAGTGGGCGCCGCGATCGCCGAGCGTGCGAAAGCCGCCGGCATCGAGGAATGCTACTTCGACCGGGGCGGCTTCCTGTTCCACGGGAAGATCAAGGCTCTGGCCGATGCCGCCCGCGAAGGCGGCCTGAAGTTCTGATCCCTGCAGGCGGCGTCCCTTCCGGGGTGCCGCCTCGATGATCGAGGGCGGGTTCCTTCAGGGGACCGCCACTGTGATCGGATACCATCGGCGCTTCGACGCCATGATTGAAAGGAATGCCTTCAATGGCAGAACGTGAAAACCGCCGGGACCGCCGCCGCGACGACCGCGAGGAGACCCCGGAATTCCAGGATCGCCTTGTCGCGATCAACCGGGTGTCGAAGACCGTGAAGGGCGGCAAGCGCTTCGGCTTCGCCGCGCTCGTCGTCGTCGGTGACCAGAAGGGCCGCGTCGGCTTCGGCAAGGGCAAGGCGAAAGAGGTCCCCGAGGCCGTTCGCAAGGCTACCGAGCAGGCGAAACGCTCGATGATCCGCGTCCAGCTCAAGGACGGCCGGACGCTGCACCACGACATCGAGGGCCGTCATGGCGCCGGCAAGGTCGTGATGCGGACCTCGGTTCCCGGTACCGGGATCATCGCGGGCGGCCCGATGCGCGCCGTCTTCGAGATGCTGGGCCTGCAGGACGTCGTGGCGAAATCGCTCGGCTCGCAGAACCCCTACAACATGATCCGCGCGACCATGGACGGCCTCAAGAAGCAGGCCAGCCCCCGTCAGGTGGCCCAGCGCCGCGGCAAGAAAGTGGCCGACATCCTCCGCAAGGAAGATGCGCCGGTCGAAGCGTAAGGAGAGACCGACATGGCTACCATCGTCGTCAAGCAGATCGGCTCGCCCGCGCGCCGTCCCGCCAAGCAGCGTGACACGCTGAAGGGCCTCGGCCTGAACAAGATGCACAAGACCCGCGAACTCGAGGACACCCCCTCGGTCCGCGGCATGGTCAACGCGATCCCGCATCTGGTCACGATCATCGAAGAAAAAGCCTGAGCCGACAGGTTCAGACAGAGAGAAAGGGCGGGGGCAACCCCGCCCTTTTTCGTTTGGCGCGCCGCTGGCCAACGTAGGGTGGGCAATATCGCCCATCCTACCCCTCCTCGACCGAACGTGAACGGCCCCCCGCTTCCTTTCCCGGTCCCGCTCGCCTACCCCTGACCGGCCTCCAGCGGAGCCCGTCATGCGTCTGGTCCTGACCCTTGCCCTGATCCTCGGCCCCCTCGCCGCCGAGGCCAGTATCTGCGACTATCGCCTGTCCTCGCTGATCCAGCGGCGGGGCTCGCCGGCGATGGAGGCCGAGCGCGCCGCCATCGCCACGCCCGAGGATCAGGGGCCGCTCCTCTATTTCACCGTCAACCCGCGCACCGGCGAAACCAGCCTCGGCGCCACCGGCACCGGCAGTCCCAACGACGGCTTCCTGACCCGCACCGCGCGGGTCCTGGGGTCCGCCGTCGCCATCGTCACCCGCGATTCGCCCCTGGTCAGCGCGGGGGGCGCCGTGGCGGGGGCGGGGATCGAGGCGGTGTGCTTTTTCCGCGACGAGCGCATCACCGATTACGACGAAGTGCTGGCGGTGCTGGAGGTCGTGAGCCTGACCATGCCGCCCGACCTCTTCGCGCTCATCGAGCCGGGCCTTGAACGCCGCGACGCCTTCGTGCGCCTCAACCGCAATGACGGGTATGAGGCGGTCGAGTACGAGGTGGACGACCTCTATATCGTCAACGGGCAGCTCCGGCACCGCAACTGGGGCGTCAACGACATCGTCGGCGACATCACCATCTTCCTGCCGCGCGCGCCGGAATAGGGCGTCCAACGGCGACGTGACTTGCCAGCCGCGGCGCATCATGGCTTGCTTCCGCCATGCTGGAAGCGCTCGCCCTGATGACCGGACGCCCGACCGATCCCGACGCGGGAAAGCGGCTGGACAGGCTGCGCCGCGCGGCCTGGCAGCGGCTGGGCCTGACGCGCGATCGCGGCTTGCTGACCGTGCCGGGCTTCCCGGCCTATTTCGGCGCAGCCTTCGTGTTTCGCGAAAGCCCGCGGGACCGGGCCGAGCCGCGGGACTGGTTCATGATCCAGGTCATGGATGACAGCGAGGTGGCGGGCAATGCCGCCTACCATGCCGCGTATCGCGACTGGCTGTTGGGGCACATGCGGGCGCTGCATGGCGTTCAGCCCTTCCCCTTCGCGGTGGTCTGCCCCTACGACAAGTTGCCCCTGCCGGACAGTGTCCTCGCCGGTCGGCCGGGCGGGGACGGCCTCTGTTTCACCGAGGTGGACGGGCATCTGACCCCCCGGCGCGGCTGATCCGCCCGCGTCGTTGCAAACGCGACGGTGGCCCCTTGCCATCGCGCAGCCTCTGCGCCACCTTTCGGGGCCGCCAAGGGAGGGCCTCATGCCGGACGTCGCCGACTTCGACCTCAACCGGATCGATCTGGAGTACATCCGCGATCCCTATCCGACCCTCCGCGCCCTGCGGGAACGCTCGCCCGTGCACCGCAACGCTGATGGCTCGGTCTTCCTGACGCGGCACGCCGATGTGCTGAAAGTCTATCAATCGCGTGCCATGCTGTCGGACAAGACCGAGGAATTCGGCAAGAAATTCGGGCAATGCCCGCTGCATACCCACCACACCACCAGCCTGGTGTTCAACGACCCGCCCTATCACACCGTGGTGCGCAAGCTGCTCGCCTCGGCCTTCACGCCGCGCAAGCTCGCGGTTTTCGAGGGGCTGATCGAGGGGATCGTCGAACGCCTGCTGGACCGGGTGGAGGAGAAGGGCGAGCTGGACCTGATCGAGGATTTCGCCAAGGTCCTGCCGACCGAGATCATCAGCTTCATGCTGGGCATCCCGCCCGAATACCGCCAGAAGCTGCGCGGCTATTCGCTGGCGATCCTGGGCGCGCTGGACCCGGTGGTGCCGCCCGAGCGGATCAGGGCCGGCAATGAGGCGGTGGTGGAATTCACCGAGATCCTCAGCGACATCATCGACCACCGCCGCCGCAACCGGGAGGGGGCGATGGAGGGCGAGGTGCTGGAAAGCCTGATCTTCGGCGAGGTGGACGGCAAGCGCCTGAACGACGAGGAACTGATGCAGAACTGCATCTTCCTGCTGAACGCGGGGCACGAGACGACCACCAGTCTGGTCGGCAATTCGGTCGGCATCCTGCTCAAGAACCCCGACGAGCACCGCCGCCTGATCGCCGATCCCGGACTCATCACCACGGCGGTGGAGGAATTTCTGCGCGTGGAAAGCCCCCTGCAGCAGGGCAACCGGCTGGCGGGCGAAGAGATTGACCTCGGCGATGTGGTGCTGCCCAAGGGTACCTATATCCATACCTCGATCGCCGCCGCGAACCGGGACCCGGCGGTCTTCGCCGATCCCGACCGCGTGGACCTGTCGCGCAGCCCCAACAAGCATCTGGCCTTCGCCACCGGGATCCACGTCTGCCTTGGCGCCACCCTGGCCCGGGTGGAGGGGCGGATCGCGGTCGGCGGGCTGGTGAAGCGCTTCCCGCGGCTGGCCGCGAACGGCCCCGCCACCATGGTGCCGCTGGCGCGGTTCCGGGGCTATGCGAGCCTGCCGGTCCGGGTGCGCTGAGGCGACCCTTGCCCGCACGGGACCCTTCCGACCGAGGGCTGCGCCTCGCCCGCCCGTGCCCCGTCAGCCCGTCACCAGGGCTACCAGCACCCACAGGGCCATCGCGATCACGATCAGCGAACCGATCGTGTAGAACACCGACCGGACTTCGTGGCTCTGGGCGGTGCCATAGGCGACGGCATGGGCGGCGCGGGCCAACACGAAGCCGTACATCAGAACCTGCGCCACCCACAGCGCCGGGTTCACCGCCACGAAGGCCAGTCCCACCGCCCAGAAGGCCGGGATATTTTCCAGATCGTTACGGTGCATCCGGCGTGAGCGGTCAACCGCCTCGTTGGGGCCCAGTTGCGACGGGTCCGGCAACCGGTTCAGCAGGCCGGGCCGCAGATCCTCGGGGCTGGCCCAGCCGCCGCCCGTCGCCATCATCCGCCAGACGGTCATCCAGCCCTGGCCCATGACCTTCAGCACCGTCAGCGCAACGGCGATCAGGTAGACCCGGAAGACCGGGTTCTCCACGCTCAGCAATTCCATGAGGACCCTCCTCGGTGAAGGCTCCATCAACGACCCAATCCGGCGCTGCGTCAACCGGGCGGCTCTTGATCCGCCGCTCCTTCCCGTCTATACGCCCCCCGGTCGGCCCCAAGGTCCGACTCGACCCAACCACATGCCGTGTTGCCCCCTTTCGTCGCAGACGGGGTATTCCGGCCAAGGAGATGCGACCATGAAACTGAACGAACTGCACGACAATCCCGGCGCCACCAAGACCAAGAAGCGCGTTGCGCGCGGGCCGGGTTCGGGCAAGGGCAAGACCGCCGGCCGCGGTATCAAGGGCCAGAAATCCCGCTCGGGCGTGGCGATCAACGGGTATGAAGGCGGCCAGATGCCCCTCTACCGCCGCCTGCCGAAGCGCGGCTTCAACAAGCCGAACCGCAAGGAATGGGCCGTCACCAACCTGGGCGCCATCGCCAAGTTCATCGAAGACGGCAAGATCGACGCCAAGGTCGAGATCACCGAAGACGTGCTGGTCGCCTCGGGCCTGGTGCGCCGCAAGCTGGACGGCATCCGCGTTCTGGCGAAAGGCGAGATCGGCCAGGCCGTGACCCTCGCTGTCACCGGCGCCTCGAAAGCGGCTGTCGAGGCCGTGGCGAAAGCCGGCGGCACGCTGAAAACCACCGTCGCGGCGGCTGAAGCGGCCGAATAAGGTGTTGTGGGCGGCGCCGTCGCCCCTTACATCATCCGCATGGGTTTTCCTGCGCCGCCGAACCGGAGCCCGGATCGGCGGCGCTGTCATGAAAGAAACGGAACATGGCTTCTTCTGCAGAGCAAATGGCGGCCAACACCTCGTGGGCCACGCTCGCCAAGGCCAAGGACCTGCGCCAGCGCATTTTCTTCGCCATCGGCCTGCTGATCGTCTACCGGATCGGCACCTATATCCCGGTGCCCGGGATCGACGGCGGACAGCTGCGCGAGTTCATGTCGGGCGCGGCGGCGGGTCTGGGCGGCATGCTCAACATGTTCACCGGCGGCGCCATCGCCCGCATGGGGATCTTCGCCCTGGGCATCATGCCCTATATTTCGGCTTCGATCATCGTGCAGCTGGTGGCCTCGATGTACGGCCCCTGGCAGAACCTCCGCAAGGAAGGGGAGCTGGGTCGCCGCAAGCTGAATCAATACACCCGCTACGGCACCGTCTTCCTGGCGCTGGTGCAATCCTATGGCCTCGCGATCTCGCTCGAGGCCGGGGATCTGGCTACCGATCCGGGCTGGTTCTTCCGTATCTCGACCGTCATCACCCTGGTCGGCGGCACGCTGTTCCTGATGTGGCTGGGCGAGCAGATCACCTCGCGCGGGATCGGCAACGGCATCTCGCTCATCATCTTCGTCGGGATCATCGCCGAACTGCCGGCGCAGCTGGCGCAATTCCTGACCCAGAGCCGGGCGGAAAACACCAACTGGATGCTGGTCGTCGGCATCCTGGGGATGATGATCGCGCTGGTGGCCTTCGTCGTCTTCATGGAACGCGCGCTGAGGAAGGTGCATATCCAGTACCCGCGGCGCCAGGTCGGCATGAAGGTCTATGACGGCGGCTCGTCGCATCTGCCGATCAAGGTCAACCCGGCCAACGTGATTCCCGCGATCTTCGCCTCGTCCCTGCTGCTGCTGCCGACCACGCTCAGCACCTTCTCGGGCCAGTCCACGAACCCGGTCATGGCGACGATCCTTGCCTATTTCGGGCCGGGGCAGCCGCTGTATCTGGTGTTCTTCGCCGCGCTGATCATCTTCTTCACCTTCTTCTACACGCTCAACGTGTCGTTCAAGGTCGATGACATCGCCGACAACCTGAAGAACCAGAACGGGTTCATCCCCGGCATCCGCCCGGGCAAGCGGACCGAGGAATACCTGCACTATATCGTCACCCGCATCTGTACCGTCGGCGCGATCTATCTGGCCGCCGTGGCGCTGATGCCGGAAATCCTGCGCGCCGAACTGGCCATTCCCTTCTACTTCGGCGGCACCTCGGTGCTGATCGTCGTGGCGGTGACGCTGGACACGATGAGCCAGGTCCAGTCGCATCTGGTGGCGCATCAATACGAGGGCCTGCTGGAGCGTTCGCAGCTGCGTGGCCGGAAACGTACCGACGGCAGCAAGCCTGCCCGCAAGAAAGGGCCTGCCCTGCGATGAACATCATTCTTCTGGGCGCCCCGGGCGCCGGCAAGGGGACCCAGGCACGGATTCTGGTCGAGGGCCGCGGCATGGTCCAGCTGTCGACCGGCGACATGTTGCGCGCCGCCCGCACCTCGGGGACCGAGATGGGCCAGAAGGTCGCCGCCGTCATGGACGCAGGCCAGCTGGTCACGGACGAGATCGTCATCGGCCTGATCGCCGAGCAGCTGGAGAAGGGCGCCAAGGGCGGCTTCATCTTCGACGGCTTCCCCCGGACGCTGGCCCAGGCCGATGCTTTGGGCGATCTGCTGGCGGCCAAGGGCGAGTCGCTTGATGCGGTGGTGGAACTGCGCGTCGATGACGAGGCACTGGTCGACCGCATCACCGGTCGCTTCACCTGCGGCAATTGCGGCGAGGTCTATCACGACCGCACGAAGCCCACCAAAGTGCCGGGCGTCTGCGATGTCTGCGGCAGCCACGATCTGAAGCGCCGCGCCGACGACAACGAGGACAGCCTGCGCCAGCGCCTGCTGGAATATTACAAGAAAACCTCGCCGCTGATCGGCTACTACCACGCCAAGGGCAAGCTCAAGGTGGTGGACGGGTTGCAGGACATGGCCAAGGTCACGGCCGATGTGGCGGGCGCCCTGGGCGGCTGAGTCTTGCTGGACCGGCAAATCGAACTACCCTCCTGACCCAGTGTCACGGAGGGTTTTTCATGCGCTATCCCCTGCTTCTGCCGGCCGCGCTGGTCGCGGCGCTGCCCGCGACGGCCTCGGCCCAGGGGCTCGCCTGGGTCTCGAACACCGCCATCTGCCCGGATCTGCGCGCCGGGGCCATGGCCGAGGCGGTTCTGGGCGAGGGCGATGCGCTGCTGCTGGACTCCTCCGGCATCACCGGGATGGAGTATCGCTGCGTCTTCTCGCCCGCGCTCGACCTCGATGCGGCGGACCTGACCGTCACCACCCATACCGGCCATTGCGAGGAGCCGGGGCTGATCACGCCCCAGCTTTTCACCTTCCGCATGGAGCGCGAGGAGACGCCCCGCATCAGCCTTTTCGACGGGTCCGAGTCGGCCACGGTGTTCTTCGCCTGCCCCTGACGCCGGGGAGCGGCGAAAAAACACTTGACAGAAAGGGCCTGCCCTTGACCTCGGGCTGAAAACCGCCTACCCGATGCGCCTGATCCCGCGATCCGAGTCGCCCGCCGACTCGGATTGTTCGTTTGGCCGATGGGCCGGGGTCATTCGTCTGGCACGGCGCCCCGCAGGCTCGTGTTGTGAAAAAAGGTTCTGGCACTACGGAACCGCAACAAAAGGAAGAAACCGCGTGGCACGTATTGCTGGCGTCAACATCCCCACCGGAAAGCGCGTTCCCATCGCTCTCCAGTACATCCACGGCATCGGTCCGGCCATCGCCGACCAGATCGTCACCGCGCTGAACATCGAGCCGGCCCGCCGGGTCAACCAGCTCACTGACGACGAAGTGCTCGCGATCCGCGAATACATCGACGCCAACCTGACCGTCGAAGGCGACCTGCGCCGCGAAGTCACCATGAACGTCAAGCGCATGATGGACATGGGGTCGTACCGCGGCCTGCGTCACCGCCGCAACCTGCCCGTGCGCGGCCAGCGCACCCATACCAATGCCCGCACCCGCAAGGGCCCGGCGAAGCCGATCGCCGGCAAGAAGAAGTAAGGGAGGGCAGGACCAATGGCTCGCGACACCAAATCCACCGCGCGCGTCAAGCGCAAGGAACGCAAGAACATCGCCGCTGGCGTGGCGCATGTGAACTCGACGTTCAACAACACCAAGATCCTGATCTCGGACGTGCAGGGCAACGCCATCTCGTGGTCGTCGGCCGGCACCATGGGCTTCAAGGGCTCGCGCAAATCGACGCCCTATGCCGCCCAGCTCGCCGCCGAGGACGCCGCCAAGAAGGCGCAGGAACACGGCCTTCGCACCCTCGAGGTCGAGGTGCAGGGCCCCGGCTCGGGCCGCGAATCGGCGCTGCGCGCGCTGGCCGCCGCCGGGCTGCAGATCACTTCGATCCGCGACGTGACGCCGCTGGCCCACAACGGCTGCCGTCCGCCGAAGCGTCGCCGCGTCTGACGCAGAATCAACAGGGATCGGACCGCACCTGAGCGTGCGGTCCGATTCTGTCATGAAGTCCCTCGGGCGTATCCGGCTTCGGTCATGACCCGGATACAGGAATGGAGGCAGATCCATGATCCACAAGAACTGGCAGGAATTGATCAAGCCGGCGCAACTCGATGTTCGCCCCGGTGCCGATCCCTCGCGCAAGGCGACCGTCGTCGCCGAACCGCTCGAGCGCGGCTTCGGCCTGACGCTGGGCAACGCGCTGCGCCGCATCCTGATGTCGTCGCTGCAGGGCGCGGCCATCACCTCGGTGCAGATCGACAACGTGCTGCACGAGTTTTCCTCGGTCGCCGGCGTGCGTGAAGACGTGACCGACATCGTTCTGAACCTCAAGGGCGTGGCGCTGAAGATGGAAGTGGACGGGCCGAAGCGGGTCACCATTTCCGCGCGCGGCCCCTCGGTGGTGAAGGCGGGCGATATCGCCGTGACCAACGGGATCGAGGTCCTGAACAAGGACCACGTGATCTGTCACCTCGACGACGGCGCCGAGCTGTTCATGGAACTGACGGTCAACACCGGCAAGGGCTATGTCGGTGCGGACAAGAACCGCCCCGAAGATGCGCCCATCGGCCTGATTCCGATCGACGCGATCTATTCGCCGGTCAAGAAGGTCGCCTACGAAGTCACGCCGACCCGCGAGGGCCAGGTACTGGACTACGACAAGCTGACCATGAAGATCGAAACCGACGGCTCGGTCACGCCCGAGGATGCCGTGGCCTTCGCCGCGCGCATCCTGCAAGACCAGCTGCAAGTCTTCGTCAACTTCGACGAGCCGGAAGCGGCGGGTCGCGGCGGCGAGGATGACGGGCTCGAGTTCAACCCGCTTCTGCTGAAGAAGGTGGACGAGCTGGAACTGTCGGTGCGTTCGGCCAACTGCCTGAAGAACGACAACATCGTCTATATCGGCGACCTGATCCAGAAGACCGAAGCCGAGATGCTCCGCACCCCGAACTTCGGCCGCAAGTCGCTGAACGAGATCAAGGAAGTGCTCTCGGGCATGGGCCTGCATCTTGGGATGGAAGTCGAGGACTGGCCGCCGGAGAACATCGAAGAGCTGGCCAAGCGCTTCGAGGACCAGTTCTGAACCGACCGGGGTGCGCAATGAATGCGCACCCTACCCGACCTCGTAGGGTGCGCATTCATTGCGCACCTCACACCCCGCGAAACGCGCATTCATTGCGCACCTTGCGGCAAATGCCCGGACCGCCGGGGAACACCCTGGGCACAATGCCCCAACGACGCCCGCCGCAACGCACGGTTGGCAACACAAAGCAAAAGACGTCATAGGAGATCATCATGCGTCACGCCCGTGGTTACCGCCGCCTGAACCGCACCCACGAACACCGCAAGGCCCTGTTCTCGAACATGGCCGGCTCGCTGATCGAGCACGAGCAGATCAAGACCACCCTTCCCAAGGCGAAGGAACTGCGTCCGATCGTCGAGAAGCTGATCACGCTGGCCAAGCGCGGTGACCTGCACGCCCGCCGCCAGGCCGCGGCGATGCTGAAGGAAGACAAGGACGTCGCCAAGCTGTTCGACGTGCTCGGCCCCCGCTACAAGGACCGCGCCGGTGGCTACATCCGCGTCCTGAAAGCCGGCTTCCGCTATGGCGACATGGCGCCGATGGCGATCATCGAGTTTGTCGAGCGCGACGTTTCGGCCAAAGGCGCCGCCGACAAGGCCCGCCTGGAAGCCGAGGACGCCTCGGAAGACTAAGTCCCGCGGCCGCCATCCGGCCCGGACTGGACCCCCGCAGCCTGGCTGCGGGGGTTTTCCGTTGCGGCATGCCGGCTTGACCGGGCAGGCAAGCGGCGTAATCTTGCCCGCGCCGCAGCTAGGGAGCGCCGCCCATGTCCGTGATCGCCCTGATCCTCGTCGCGCTGGTCGCGCTGTTGCATCTCTACATCCTCTGGCTCGAGATGTTCGCCTGGGAAACGCGCGGCCCCGCCGCCTTCCGCTCGCTCCCGCGTGAGCTGTTTCCGCCGACGAAGACCCTCGCCGCCAACCAGGGGCTCTACAACGGCTTCCTCGCCGCCGGGCTGATCTGGTCGCTGTTCATCGGCGATCCGGCCTGGGCGAAGAATGTCGCCACCTGCTTCCTCCTGTTCGTGCTGGTTGCCGGGGCCTATGGCGCCGCCACCGCCAGCCCGCGGATCTTTCTGGTGCAGGGGGTGCCCGCGCTCCTCGGCCTTGCCGCCGTCTGGCTGCTCTGATCGCGGCCCGGTGCCGGTCCATCCCATTTCCGTGAGCCCGCGTTGCATGTCCTGCGGCGCCGACCCATAGTCCCGGGATACCGCAGAACGGAGGCATCCATGCGTATCGTCGGGCTGGTTCTCGTCGGGGCTCTCGCCGGGGTGGGGATCACCCTGGGCGCGATGCAGAATTTCACGCCGGTCACCGCCCAGTCCCTGACCAACACGCCGCCGCCCGCCGCCGCACCGCTGCCGCCCGAGCGGCTGATGCCCACAACCGTGACCCAGGTGCCGGAGAGCCAGGCCCAGGTCCAGCTCAGCTTCGCGCCCGTGGTGCGCCAGACCGCCCCCGCCGTGGTCTCGATCTATGCCCGCCGGGTGGTCGCCGAGCAGCAGAGCCCCTTCTTCAACGACCCGTTCTTCAACCAGCTCTTCGGCAACCGGGGACAGGCCACGCCCCGGGTGCAGAACGCGCTGGGGTCGGGGGTGATCCTGCAATCGGACGGCATCGTCGTCTCGAATTACCACGTCGTGGGCGATGCCGACGACATCCGCGTCGTGCTGAACGACCGCCGCGAATTCGCCGCCGACGTGATCCTGGCGGATGAGGAAAGCGACCTCGCCATCCTGCGCCTGCGCGGCGCCTCGGACCTGCCCGCGATCCCGATCGCCGACAGCGACGGGGTCGAGGTGGGCGATCTGGTGCTGGCCATCGGCAACCCGTTCGGCGTGGGCCAGACGGTCAGCTCCGGCATCGTCTCGGCGCTGGCGCGGTCGGGGATCGCCGTGGGCTCGGGGCGCGGCTATTTCATCCAGACCGATGCGGCGATCAACCCGGGCAATTCCGGCGGCGCGCTGGTCGATATGCAGGGCCACCTCGTTGGCATCAATTCGGCGATCCTGACCCGCTCGGGCGGCTCGAACGGGATCGGCTTCGCCATCCCCGCCAATCTGGTCAGCCAGGTCGTCGCCCAGGCCGAAAGCGGCGAGACGCATTTCCAGCGCCCCTGGATGGGCGTGACCGGCCAGGCCGTTGATGCGACCCTGGCCGAGGCTCTGGGCCTCGGCCTGCCGCAGGGCGTGGCGATCGCGGCGCTGCACCCGGAAAGCCCGCTGGCCGAGGCCGGGCTCAGGGCGGGCGATGTGGTGCTGGCGGTGGACGGCGACCCGGTCAATGCGCCGCAAGAAATGATGTTCCGCCTCGCCGCCCGCGGCATCGGCGGCACCGCGCGGCTCAGCTGGGTGCGGGCGGGCGAGCGGCAGGAGAGCGACGTGGCGCTGATCGCGCCGCCCGAGACGCCCGAACGCAACCGCCTGACCGTGCGCGGTGTGGCGCTGCGCGGGCTGGTGGCCGAGACGATCAACCCCGCCGTCGCCGCCGAGCGCGGCCTCGATCCCCAGGCCAGGGGCGTGGTGGTGGTCGAGGCGCAGGACATCGCCGCCCGCGCCGGCCTCGCACCCGGGGACATCCTGCTCTCGGTCAACCGCCAGCCGGTGCCCGACACCGCGGCACTGGACCGCGCGCTGCGCGATCCCTCGCGGTATTGGGAGGTCGAACTCCTGCGCGACGGCCGCCGCAGCCTCCTGCGCTTCCGCCTCTGACCGCGCGCCCGGGGGGTGTGAAACCCCCGGCGCGGGCCAAGGGCGCGCGGCTGAGCCGAAGGCGCCTTCCCCCCGCCCCGGGCAGCGCATAGATTCCCCCCATGGCCGATCTCTTCGATTCCCCCTCCGACGACTCCCGCGCCCCGGACGCGCCGCGCCCGCTGGCCGACCGGCTGCGCCCGCAGTCGCTGGGGCAGGTCATCGGGCAGGAGGCGGTGCTGGGACCGGATGGTCCGCTCGGCGCCATGCTGGCGGCGGGGACGCTGGGGTCGCTCATTCTCTGGGGGCCGCCGGGGGTGGGCAAGACCACCATCGCCCGGCTGCTGGCCGCCGAGACGGATCTGCATTTCGTGCAGATCAGCGCCATCTTCTCGGGCGTGCCCGAACTGAGAAAGGTCTTCGAGGCGGCCAAGCTCAGGCGGCGGAACGGGCAGGGGACGCTGCTGTTTGTCGATGAGATCCACCGCTTCAACAAGGCGCAGCAGGACGGCTTTCTGCCCCATATGGAGGATGGCACGATCCTGCTGGTCGGCGCCACCACCGAGAATCCGTCCTTCGAGCTGAATGCGGCGCTCCTGAGCCGGGCGCAGGTCATGGTCCTGACCCGCCTGTCGCTGGCCGATCTGGAGCGTCTGGCCGAGCGGGCCGAGCATGAGCTGAAGCGCCGGCTGCCGCTCTCGCCCCAGGCCCGGGATGCGCTTCTGGAAATGGCGGACGGGGACGGGCGGGCGCTGCTCAACCTCATCGAGCAGGTGATGGCCTGGCGCGTCACCGGCGCCCCGCTCGATACCGAAGCGCTGACCAAGCGGCTGATGCGCCGCGCGGCGAAATACGACAAATCGGGCGACGAGCATTACAACCTGATCAGCGCCCTGCACAAATCGGTCCGCGGCAGTGATCCCGACGCCGCGCTCTATTGGTTCGCGCGGATGCTGGAGGGGGGCGAGGATCCGCGCTTCCTCGCCCGGCGCATCACCCGCATGGCGGTCGAGGATATCGGCCTGGCCGATCCGCAGGCGCAGTCGGTATGCCTGGAGGCCTGGCAGACCTATGAGCGCATGGGCAGCCCGGAGGGGGAGCTGGCGCTGGCGCAGGCCCTCGTCTACCTCGCCCTCGCGCCGAAATCGAACGCGGTCTATGTGGCCTACAAGGCGGCGCGGCAGCTGGCGCAGAAGACCGGCAGCGCCATGCCGCCCGCGCATATCCTGAATGCGCCGACCAAGCTGATGGAGGCTCAGGGCTATGGCGCGGGCTATCAATACGATCACGATGCCGAGGATGGGTTCAGCGGCCAGAACTACTTCCCCGAGGGGGTGAAGCGCCCGGTCCTCTACGCGCCCCCCGAACGCGGCTTCGAGCGCGAGCTGAAGAAGCGGGTCGAGTATTTCGCGAAGCTCAGAAGCCGTCGCCAGGGTGGCCCGGCTTGACTTTGAGCCCCCCGCGGGCCAAGGCAGCGGCATGTTGTCAACGCTTCTCCAAGTCGCCCTCGGCGGCGCGATCGGCGCCTCGGGCCGCTACCTGACCGGGGTGGCGGCGATCCGCTTCATGGGGCCGGGTTTTCCCTGGGGCACGCTGGCCGTGAACGTGCTGGGGTCCTTCGTCATGGGGCTGGTCGTGGTCACGCTGGGCCATCTGAGCGCCAACCGTTTCGCGCCGCTCTTGATGACTGGCGTGCTGGGCGGCTTCACCACCTTTTCGGCCTTTTCGCTCGATACGCTGACATTGTGGGAGCGGGGCCAGCAGGCCCTCGCCGTCACCTATGTCGCGGCCTCGGTCACGCTGTCGCTGCTGGCGATCGTGGCCGGCCTCTGGATTGCAAGGAGCATCACCGCATGAGCGGCGTACAGACCCTGACCGTCGGCGCGGATGAAGGCGAGCAGCGGCTGGACCGCTGGCTGAAGCGGCATTTCCCGCAGGTCACCCAGGGCATGGTCGAGAAGTTCTGCCGCAAGGGCGAACTGCGGGTCGACGGCAAGCGGGCAAAATCGGGCGACCGGGTGATGCCGGGCCAGCAGGTGCGCATTCCGCCGCTGCCCGATGCCGCGCCGCCGCCCCCCACGCGCGTCGAGGGCATCGCCGATGCCGATGCCGAGATGATCCGCGATTGCGTGCTGTGGAAGGACGAGCATGTCATCGCCCTCAACAAGCCGCCGGGCCTGCCCTCGCAGGGCGGTTCGGGGCAGGGCAACCGGCATGTGGACGGGCTGACCGAGGCGCTGAAATTCGGCTACAAGGAGCGTCCGGTGCTGGTTCACCGGCTGGACAAGGACACGTCCGGGGTCCTGCTGCTGGCGCGGACCCCGCGCGTCGCCCGGCGCCTGTCCGAGGCCTTCCGCCACCGCAACACGCGCAAGATCTACTGGGCCATCGTGGCGGGCGTGCCGCAGCCCCTGATGGGGACGATCCGCTACGGGCTGGTCAAATCGGGTGGCCGCGACGCCGAGAAGATGCGCTGCATCCACCCGAACGAGGTGGACAAGACCGAGGGCGCCAAGCGCGCCACCACCGATTACGCCGTGCTGGACCGGCTGGCCAGCCGCGCCGCCTGGGTGGCGCTGGTGCCGATCACCGGACGCACCCACCAACTGAGGGCGCATATGGCCGAGATCGGGCATCCGATCATCGGCGACGGCAAATACGGCGGTTCGGGGCAGGAGAATCTGGGCGACGGCTGGGGCGCGCAGCTGGGCGGCGACATTTCCCGCAAGCTGCACCTTCACGCGCGCCGCATCACCTTCGAGCATCCGATCACCGGCAAGCCCGTGACCATCGAGGCGCCCTTGCCCGCGCATATGGCGAAAAGCTGGGCGACGATGGGATGGAAGGAGACTGACGTTCCCGCCGACCCGTTCGAGGAGCAGGAATGACCCCTCGCCTGGTGATTTTCGACGTCGACGGCACGCTGGTCGACAGCCAGACCGACATCATCGAATCGATGACCGCCGCCTTTGCCGGGCAGGGGATGGCGGTCCCCTCGCATGAGGCGATCAAGGGCATCGTCGGCCTCTCGCTGCCGGTCGCCGTCACCCATCTGGCCCCGCGCGTGAGCGAGGCGCGGCGCGACGCGCTCGTCGCGGCCTACAAATCCACCTATCAGGCCCTCAGGTTGCAGAACGGGGCGGCCGGCAGCCCGCTGTTCCCCGGGGCCCGCGCGGTGCTGCAGCGGCTGGCGGCCGATCCCGCCGTGACGCTGGCCATCGCCACCGGCAAGTCGCGCCGCGGCCTCGACGGTCTGCTGGCCGCGCATGGGCTGGTCGGACTCTTCGCCAGCACCCAGGTGGCCGACGACCACCCGTCGAAGCCGCATCCCTCGATGATCCATGCCTGCCTGCGCGAGACGGGGATCGACCCCGGGCAGGCGGTGATCGTCGGCGATACCGAATTCGATGTCGAGATGGGCCATGCCGCCGGGATCCGCGCCATCGGCGTGACCTGGGGCTATCACCCGCTGAAGCGCCTGGGCCGCGCCGACCTCAGGATCGACAGCTTCGAGCAACTGGACGCGGCGCTGAAGGGGCTCTGGGCATGAGCGGCTGGGGACGCAAGGTCTTCTGGAAGGAGGTCAGCGTGACCGAGGCGCCCGAGGGGTTCGGGATCGCGCTGGACGGCCGCGCCATCAAGACACCGGCCAAGGCGCCGCTGCTGCTGCCGACCCGCGCCCTGGCCGATCTGGTGGCCGCGGAATGGGCCGCACAGACGGGCGAGGTCAAGCCCGAGACGATGCCGGCCACCCGCGCCGCCAATGCCGCGCTGGACAAGGCGACCGGGCAATTCGCCGAGGTCGCGGGCCTGCTGACTGCCTACGGCGAAACAGATCTGCTGTGCTACCGTGCCGAGGCCCCGGTCGAACTGGCCGAGCGTCAGCGCGCCGGATGGGACCCGCTGCTGGCCTGGTCCGCAGACCGTTTCGGCGTCCGCTGGAGCATCACCTCGGGCGTCATGCCGACCCCGCAAAACCCCGAGACCTTGGCCCTGCTGGGGGCTCATGTGGCGCGCTTCACCCCGTTCGAGCTGACGGCCTTTCACGATCTGGTCGCCATGTCCGGCTCGCTGGTCATCGGCCTGGCGGTGACCGAGGGAATCGCCCCCGTGGAATCCCTGTGGGATGTGTCGCGAATCGATGAGGATTGGCAGGTCGAGCAATGGGGCGAGGATGACGAGGCCAGCCGCCTGACGTTGCACCGCCGGACCGCCTTTCTCGACGCCGCCCGTTTTTTCGCCGCCTGCCGCTGTTAGCGCCCAACAGGTTTGCCGGGAAAATACGCATTCTGCAGGGCGCAGCACCGCCGCGTTTGCCGCTTGCGTAAGCATCAGCGTCCGGAATGATTGACTTGACGGCCAATAATAATCGGCACAAATTCGCCTACGCAGCATCGTCACGATGCGCCTCGTCGCCCCGGCTCCTTGTCGTGGCGATGCCCAGCCGGATCTGAACCGGCAACCATTGGCTCCGCGAGGGGCTGGAAGACCACCCGCAAGGGCGGTTGCAACAGGAAGTGGTAACTATGAAAAAATCGGTATTTTTGGGGACGCTCGCAACGGCGGCCTTGGTGGCTGGCTATGCGTCGGCGGCAACGCTCGACGACGTGAAGGCCCGTGGCTCGCTGAACTGCGGCGTGTCGACCGGCGTGAACGGCTTCTCGGCCCCCGACGCGAATGGCGTCTGGCAGGGCTTTGACGTCGCCGTCTGCCGTGCCGTCGCCGCTGCCGTCCTGGGCGACCCGATGGCCGTGAACTTCGTGCCGACCACCGGACAGACTCGCTTTACCGCGCTGGCGTCGGGCGAAATCGACATCCTCGCCCGGAACACCACCTGGACCTTCTCGCGCGATGCCGACCTCGGCTTCACCTTCATCGGCGTCAACTACTACGACGGCCAGGGCTTCATGGTGAACCGGGCGCTGGGCGTGTCCTCGGCCACCGAACTCGACGGCGCCACCGTCTGCATCCAGACCGGCACCACGACCGAGCTCAACCTCGCGGATTACTTCCGCATCAACAACATGACCTACGAGCCGGTCCCGATCGAGACCAACGCCGAGGCCCAGCAGCAGTACCTCGCCGGTGCCTGCGACGTCTACACCACCGACGCCTCGGGTCTGGCCGCGACCCGCGCCTCGTTCGAGACCCCCGGCGATCACGTGATCCTGCCGGAAATCATCTCGAAAGAGCCGCTGGGCCCGCTGGTGCGCCAGGGTGACGACCAATGGGCCGATATCGCCCGCTGGACCCTGAACGCGCTGGTCGCCGCCGAAGAACTGGGCGTCACCTCGTCCAACCTCGAGCAGATGGCTGCTGGCACCAACAACCCCGAGATCAACCGCCTGCTGGGCACCGAAGGTGACCTTGGCGCGATGATCGGCCTCGATGCGCAATGGGCCATGCGCGCCATCGCCGCCGGCGGCAACTACGGCGAGATCTTCGCCGCCACCATCGGCGAGGCCACCCCGATCGGCCTGGCCCGTGGTCTGAACGCCCAGTGGACCCAGGGCGGTCTGCTCTACGCACCGCCGTTCCGCTAACGGCCCCGGATCCGGCGCGCGACCCCGTCGCGCGCCGTTTTCCTATCTAGAACACGCATAACCGTGTCGCCCGACGCCAAAAGGTGCGGGCAGCAAAAAAAACCACACGGATGCAGGGAGACATTTCATGGCAATGGACAGCGGTGCTCAGCAGCCCGCGTTTCGCCTGAGCATGTTGCTTTACGATTCGCGCTACCGGTCGATGACGATCCAGGTCTTCGCGCTTTTCGTGCTCATGTTCGGCGCCGCATGGCTGGTCTACAACACCAAGACCAACCTCGAGGCCCTGGGCAAGCCCTTCGGTTTCGACTTCCTCTTCAACACCGCGGGCTATGACATCGCGCAGCGACCGATCGAGTATTCCTCGCAATCGACGCATCTGCGCGCCACGGTCGTGGGCCTTCTGAACACGCTGATCCTGGCGGTCATGGCCTGCATCACGGCCACGGTGCTGGGCGTCGCGGCCGGCGTGCTGCGGCTCTCGAACAACTGGATCGTCGCGCGGCTGATGACCGTCTATATCGAGACCTTCCGCAACGTCCCCGTGCTGATCTGGATCATCGTCGTCTCGGCGGTGATGTCGGAATCGATGCCTGCGCCCTCGGCCTTCCGGGGCGAGAACGCGACTTCGAGCATGCTGCTCTTCGACTCGGTCGCCGTCACCAACCGCGGCGTCTATGTGCCCGCCCCGCTCTTCTCGCTCGATCTGGGGGCGGTGCTGGGCATGCCGAACCTCGGCACCGGGCTCAACTGGCTGGTCATCCTGGGCGTGCTGGTCGCCAGCTTCTGGTTGAACAAGCGGCTCCTCGCCCATGCCACGGCCGTGCAGAACGCCACTGGCATCCGCCCCAAGACCTGGTGGAAAAGCCTGCTGATCTTCCTGGCGCCGCTGGCTGCGCTTCTGGTGATCTTCGGCTTCCATGCCGAATACCCCGAATTGCGGGGCTTCAACTTCCAGGGCGGCATCCAGATGCGCAACTCGCTGATCGCCATGTGGATCGGCCTGAGCATCTATACCGCCGCCTTCATCGCCGAGAACGTGCGCGCGGGCATCCTCGCCATCGCCAAGGGCCAGACCGAAGCCGCCTATGCGCTGGGCCTGCAGCCGGGCAAGACCATGCGGCTGGTGATCCTGCCGCAGGCGATGCGGGTCATCGTCCCGCCGCTGATCTCGCAATACCTCAACATCACCAAGAACACCTCGCTGGGCCTCGCGGTAGGCTACATGGACCTGCGCTCGACCCTGGGGGGGATCACCATCAACCAGACCGGGCGCGAGCTGGAGGGGATGCTGCTGCTGATGCTGATCTATCTGGCCATCAGCCTGATCATCTCGACGGTGATGAACTACTACAACAACCGCATCAAGCTGAAGGAACGGTGACATGAGCGATACCCATGCGCAAACCGTCGCCTTCGTTCGCGACACCATGCTCCCGCCCGAGGAGCCGCCGTCCAACGCGACAGGCGCCATCCGCTGGATGCGCGAGAACCTGTTCTCGGGCTGGCTGAGCGCCATCCTGACGGTGCTGTCGCTGCTGGCTGTCGCCGGGCTGGTCTACGAACTGGCACCCTGGCTGGCCAATTCGGTCTGGAACGCCAGTTCGCTGACCGAATGCCGGGCCATCCTGGACGGCGCAAGCGGCGCCTGCTGGGCGGTGATCCGCGTCAACTGGTTGCAGCTGATGTTCGGCTTCTACCCGTCGCATCTGTACTGGCGGCCGATCCTGGCCTTCGTCCTGCTGATCGTGGCCGTTGCGCCGGTCCTCTTTCCGGCGGTGCCGCGCAAGCTGATGTGGTTCTCGGTCGTCTATCCGTTCATCGCCGTCTGGCTGCTGTGGGGCGGGTCGGTCTGGGGCCCGGTCATGGTGCTGCTGGGACTGGCGGTGCTGGGCCTCTTCATCATGCGCGCGGCCGAGCCGCTCGGCACCGTGCCGACCAGCGGCATGGCGGTGGTCCTGTTCCTGGCGCTGTTCTTCGACCCGCCGGGCTGGCTCAACCTCGATCTGGGCATCTTCCCGATTGTCCAGAACCTCGCCGATCTGCTGGGCCGCCTTGTGCCCATCGAACTGGAAAGCGTGCCCTCGCGCGAATTCGGCGGCTTCATGATCTCGATCGTGATCGGCGTCGCCGGCATCGCGCTGTCGCTGCCCCTGGGCATCCTGTTTGCCCTGGGCCGGCAGTCGAACATGCCGCTGATCAAATGGATCTCGGTGACCTTCATCGAATTCATCCGCGGCGTGCCGCTGATCACGCTGCTGTTCACCGCCTCGCTGCTGCTGAACTACTTCCTGCCGCCCGGGACCAACTTCGACCTGATCCTGCGCGTCATCATCATGGTGACCCTGTTCGCCACGGCCTATATGGCCGAGGTGATCCGGGGCGGTCTGGCGGCGCTGCCGCGCGGCCAGTACGAGGCGGCCGATGCGCTGGGCCTCGATTACTGGAAGGCGCAGCGCCTCATCATCATGCCGCAGGCGCTGAAGATCTCGATCCCGGGGATCGTGAACACCTTCATCGGCCTGTTCAAGGACACCACCCTGGTCGTGTTCATCGGCATTCTCGATCCGATCGGCCGGGCGAGCGCGATCCGCGCGACCTCGGACTGGCAGGGGATCTACTGGGAACTCTTCATCTTCATCGGTGCGGTGTTCTTCGTCTTCTGCTTCTCCATGTCGCGCTACTCGATGTACCTCGAGCGCCGCCTCAAGACCGACCATCGTTAAGGAGACACCGCCATGGAAACCATGGAAACTGCCGCCGTCAATCGCAGCCAGATGAAGGTCTCGGACGAGGTCGCCATCCAGATCACCAACATGAACAAGTGGTACGGCACCTTCCACGTGCTGCGCGACATCAACCTGACCGTGAACCGGGGCGAACGGATCGTCATCGCCGGGCCTTCGGGCTCGGGCAAATCGACCATGATCCGCTGCATCAACCGGCTGGAGGAGCACCAGAAGGGCACGATCATCGTCGATGGCACCGAACTATCCTCGGACCTGAAGAACATCGACAAGGTGCGCTCCGAGGTCGGGATGGTGTTCCAGCACTTCAACCTGTTCCCGCATCTGACGATCCTGGAGAATTGCACCCTCGCACCGATCTGGGTGCGCAAGATCCCCAAGAAGGAAGCCGAAGAGACGGCGATGCACTTCCTGGAAAAGGTGAAGATCCCCGAACAGGCGCACAAGTATCCCGGCCAGCTTTCGGGCGGTCAGCAGCAGCGGGTGGCCATCGCCCGCTCGCTCTGCATGCGGCCGCGGATCATGCTGTTCGACGAGCCGACCTCGGCCCTTGACCCCGAGATGATCAAGGAGGTGCTGGATACCATGATCCAGCTCGCCGAAGAGGGGATGACCATGCTCTGCGTGACCCACGAGATGGGCTTCGCGCAGGCAGTGGCGAACCGGGTGATCTTCATGGACCAGGGCCAGATCGTCGAACAGAACGAGCCCAAGGAGTTCTTCAACAATCCCCAGAGCGAACGGACCAAGCTGTTCCTGAGCCAGATCCTCGGGCATTGAGCCGTTCAGACCGGACAAAAGGAGGGGGGCTTTCTGCCCCCCTCTTTGCTGCGCAAATTCACCCCCCGAGCGTATTTCCGGCAGAATGAAAGCGCGTGGGACGCGTTAAGAAACCCTGAATCCCCGGGGCCAAGTCGTTGATTTCCTTGTCGCGAGGCGGCTGTCCCACGCGTGGGACGCCTCAGGCGGCGATTTCCTTGGGCACGATGAAATCGCGGACCGAGCCGGAATGCCAGTCCACCTCGTGCCAGCTCGGCGCCTCGAAGCTGACGACCAGGGTGGCGCCGGTCGGGTAGCGCGGGAAATCGGGGTTGAGGGGCGCCTGCGCCACGATCCGCCCGGCAAATTCGGCGATGCCGGGATTGTGGCCGATCATCATCACCGTATCCGCCGTCGCATGTCTGAGGACCGCCAGCATCACATCCGGCCCGGCGTGATAGAGCGCGGGTTTCAGGATCAGTTCCGGCGTGCCGGGCAGGGCGGGGGCGATGCCCGACCAGGTCTTGCGGGTCCTCAGCGCGTCCGAGCACAGAACCTCGCCCGGGACATAGCCGCGCGACGCGAGCCATTCCCCCAGATCCGCCGCCGCGGCCTTGCCACGCTCGTTCAGCGGGCGGTCGTGGTCGGACATCGTGGGGTCGTCCCAGCTCGATTTCGCGTGGCGGGTGAGGATCAGGCGCTTCATCATCGGTGGAACCGGCTCATGTGATAGGCGGATTGTTCGGCCAGTCTTGCATGGCCGATGCCTGCCGGGCAAGCGCGGCGCGCGCGGCAGCCGTCGGTCAGGCAGTCGCGGCCCTCGGGACGGTCGAGATGGGCGTGACAGCGGGCCGTGCCATAGGCCCTGGGCGAGAGCGCGCTGACCGGGCAGGTGGTTCGGCAGGGCTGTCCAGGGCAGGTTTCGCAGGGGTTCGGGGCCCGCGGCAGGGACACGGCGAAAGGCAGCGCCAGCGCGCCCCGGAATGAGACCCAGAGCCCCTGATCGGCATGGACCAACATGCCGACCGGACTCTGCCAGATCCGCCCGGAGTCCTGCGCCCAGCGGAAGAAGGGCGGCCAGGGCGGACCATCGGAGGGAAAGAGGGCCGCGCCGCCGAATCGCTCGGCCAGCCCGCCCAGCACCCGCTTCGACCAGCGGTCAACCGGATCGGGGGCACCGTCCTGCCATTCGGGGGCGGCCTTGATCCGGTCCCACCACAGGCTGCCGCCCGCCGGTCCGATCAGGACCAGCGCCCGGGCGTCCGGGGGGCAGAAATCGCGGTCGGGGGCGGTGACGGCCAGCGCCACCAGCCCCTGTTCCTGAAGCGCCGAGAGTGCCTCAGACGCCCGTGCCACGGGGCGAGACGCGGGGCGGCGTGGCGCGGATCATCGAGCCCGCGCCGTGTTCGGTGAACAGCTCCAAGAGGCAGGCGTTGGCCACCCGCCCGTCCAGGATCACCACCGCCCGCACGCCCTGTTCGATGGCCAGAAGCGCCGTCTCGGTCTTGGGGATCATGCCGCCGGCGATGGTGCCGTCGGCAGTCATGGCGCGGATCTGGTCGGGGTGGATCTCGGTTAGGACATTGCCGTCCTTGTCCTTGACGCCCGAGACATCGGTCAGCAGCAGCAGCCGGTCGGCCTGCAGCGCGCCGGCGATGGCGCCCGCGGCGGTGTCGCCGTTCACGTTGAACGTCTCCAGCGCGCTCATGCCGGTGGCGACGGGGGCCACGACCGGGATGATGCCCGCCTTGAAGAGGTCGCGCAGCACCTGCACGTTCATCTCGACCGGCTTGCCGACGAAGCCCAGTTCCGGGTCGTCGGCCACGCAGACCATCAGATCGTCGTCCTTGCCCGAGAGGCCCACGGCGCGGCCGCCTTCGTCCATGATCGCCTGCACGATGCGCTTGTTCACCAGGCCCGTCAGCACCATCTCGACCACCTCGACCGTGGCCTTGTCGGTCACGCGCTTGCCGCGCACGAATTCCGACTTGATGCCCAGACGGTTGAGCAGGTCGTTGATCATCGGCCCGCCGCCATGGACGACGACCACATTGATGCCGACAAGGCGCATCAGCACCACGTCGCGGGCGAATTCGGCCATGGCCTCGTCATCGCCCATCGCATTGCCGCCGAACTTGACGACGACGACGGCACCGGCGAAACGCTGCAGATAGGGCAGGGCTTCCGACAGGGTGCGGGCGGTGGCTTTCCAGTCACGGTTCATGTTCTGCTGTCTCATGGGCTTACTGCATGGTGGCAAGGATCGCGCGGAGCGTCGGCACACCCTCGCCCTTTTCCGAGGAGGTGACAAGCAGCTCGGGATAGGCGGCGGGATGTTTGGCCAGCGCCTTTCGGACCTGGGCGAGGGTCCGCTCGCGCTCGGCGGCTCCGATCTTGTCGGCCTTGGTCAGCACCACCTGGAAGGTCACGGCGGATTTGTTCAGAAGGTCGAGGATCTCCTCGTCCACCTTCTTGATGCCGTGGCGCATGTCGATCAGCACGAAGGCCCGGCGCAGGGTGGCGCGGCCCGAGAGGTAGCTTTTCAGCAGCGCCTGCCATTGGCGGACAACCGCGACCGGCGCCTCGGCAAAGCCATAGCCGGGCAGGTCGACCAGATAGAGCTGCCCGCCCACGTCGAAATAGTTGATCTCCTGCGTGCGGCCCGGGGTGTTCGAGGTCCGCGCCAGCGACTTGCGGCCGGTCAGCGCGTTGATCAGGCTGGATTTCCCGACATTCGACCGGCCCGCGAAGCAGATTTCCAGTCGGTCGGGCGGGGGCAGGCCGGGCATCGCCACCACACCTTTGACGAAATCGACAGGCCCGGCGAAGAGCTTGCGGCCGGCCTCCAGATCCTCGGGCGTGGGATGGGCAGTTTCGGGGAAGGGCAGGGTGCTCATGGGGTGATCTCCACGCGGTCGCCGCGCGCGACGGTGCCGCTGTTGAGGACCCGCGCATAGACGCCGAAATCCTTGTGGCCCCAGCCGGATTGCAGCGCGGCAAGGGTGTCGCCCGCCTGCTGGCCGGTCGCGGGTTCATAGGTGGTGGCGACGCAGCGGGTGATGGGTTCCTCGACCCTGAGGCGGATCTCGCCCAGGCCGATCTCCTGGCCGATCAGGTCGAATTCGGCCCAGGGCGCCCAGCCCTCGATCCAGAGGTTGCCGCGGAAGCGGTGGATCGACAGCTCCCGACCCATCCGCTGCCCCAGCGCGCGCAGCGAGCCGAGCGAGAGGATCGCCACGAAGGGATCGGGCACATCGGTCAATGCGCCGCCGTCCTGGCGCTGGACCAGCGCCCTTGGGGCCGGACGGTTGGCGGGCCAGAGGGGGCGCAACCAGTCGACCAGCGCCGGGCCATCGGCGGGAAGGGTGCCGGTGAAGGCGGGGCGCCCGGGATGGGTCAGCGTCAGCGCGCCGGTCGCCTCGTCGAAATCGGCGCGGATCGCCTGCAGGCTGCCTTCGGCCGCGCCGCGCAGGAAGTTCATCTTGGCTGCCCAACCCTCGGGCGCGTCGGGGAATTTGGCGGTTTCGGTGGCGACGGCCCAGATCCGGTCAAAGGGCATCGGGCGGCCCTGGATCAGGGCCGCCCGGTCGAGTTCCTGGTAACCGGCGGATTTCACCGGATGCCGGACGATATGCGCCAGATGCGCGCCGCTCACTTTGCCTTGCCTGTCTTGGGGCCGTTCTTCGGGGCCTTGTCGGCATTGGCCGCCTTCGGCTTCTTGAACGAGGACTTGATGTTGCCGAACAGGTCCGGCCGCGAGCCATGCGCCGACATGATCAGGTATTGCTGGATGAAGGTGATGATGTTGTTGCCGATCCAGTACATCAGCAGCCCCGAGGCGAAGCCGCCCATCACGAACATGAAGATCCAGGGCATCCAGTTGAAGATGGTCTGCTGCATCGGATCGGCGGGCGCCGGGTTCAGGCGCATCTGGAACCACATCGAGATGCCGAAGAGCAGCGGCAACAGGCCCAGGAACACGGTCGCCATCAGCGAGCCGGTCTCCGGCGCGGCCCAGGGCAGCAGGCCGAAGAAGTTGAAGATCGAGGTGGGATCGGGCGCCGAGAGGTCGTTGAAGACCCAGAACCAATCGGCGTGCCGCAGTTCGATCGTGTTGAAGATCACCTTGTAGAGCGAGAAGAAGATCGGGATCTGCAGCAGGATCGGCAGACAGCCGGCGGCCGGATTGACCTTCTTGTCGCGGTAAAGCGCCATCATTTCTTGCTGGAGCTTCTGGCGGTCGTCGCCCGCGCGCTCTTTCAGCTTCTGCATCTCGGGCTGGAGTTCCTTCATCCGCGCCATCGAGACGTAGGATTTCCAGGCCAGCGGCAGCAGGACGGCCTTCAGCGTGAGCGTCAGCGCCAGGATGGCCCAGCCCATGTTGCCGATGACGCTGTGATAGAAGTTCAGCACGCGGAAGATCGGCCGGGTCAGGAAGAAGAACCAGCCCCAGTCGATGGCGTCGGTCAGGCGCTGGATGTTCTGCTCGGTTTCGTAGGTTTCGAGGATGTCGAAGACCTTGGCGCCGGTGAACAGCATGGACGAGGCGCTGGCGGTTTGGCCCGGCTCGACCGTGACGGTCGGCTGGCGCAGGCTGGCCTGATAGATGTCGCCGCCGGGCACGTATTGCGAGACGACCGTGGCGGGCTGGCCGGGGATGCCGACCAGCGTCGCCATGAAATATTTCGAGGTGAAGCCGATCCAGGCGTTCTCGGTCGCGGTGGTGGTCTGCGTCGGGATCCGCTCGCGTTCCGAGACCGGGTAATCGACCATATCCGAGTAATCGCCTTCCAGCAGCGCGCCGTCGGTCATCTGCACGAGGCCCTCATGCGAGATGAAGTAGGACTGGAAGTCGGCAGGCACACCATGTTGCGCCAGGATCGAATAGGGATCCAGCGAGACGGCGGCATCGGTGGTATTCTCGATCGATTGATCGACGGTGAACATGTAATTCGCGTCGATGCGGATCACGCGGGTGAAGATCAGGCCGGCGCCATTGTCCCAGCGCAGCGTGACCGGCGTGTCGACGGTCAGCGCGTTCGAGCCGACCTGCTGCCAGGGGGTCGCGGGGCCGGGGACATTGGCGTAATCCAGCGCGCCGCGCGGGGTCCAGCCGAAGAGCGCGTAGAACGCATGGCGGCTGCCACCGTTGGGGTTCAGCAGGTGAACCAGATCGCTGTTCGGCTCGACCGTCTCGGTATAGTCGCGCAGCTGCATGTCGTCGAACCGGCCGCCGGTCAGCGCGATCGAGCCGGTCAGGCGCGGCGTGTCGATGGCGATGCGGGCGGTTTCCTGAAGCGGTTCGGCCATCGTCGCATCGGTCGAGGCGGGCGCGCTTTCGCCGGGCGGCGGGGGGACCAGCTCGCTCTGCGAAATGGTGTCACCCGGTTGCGGTTCCGGGGGCGGGAACAGCGCGAACCAGCCCATGATGACCGCGAGGCTCAGGGCGAAGGCGAGGATCAGGTTCTTGGTTTGATCGTCCATCGAGGGCGTTCCGGGCGCGATTTCTATGCAGCGCCGGTTCAACAGGCGTTGCCCCCAAAGGTCAAGCGGATTCCCCCGGATCGGTCGGCGGGTCGGGGGTTTTTGCCGCCTCCCGCCGGTGCTGCCTGCCTGAGCCGCCCGACTGCACCGCCCGCCGGTCGCGCGTCCGCGCCGCCCCGGTGCGATGCCATCGCCGCGCCCTTCGGGACGGCCCCGCGACGGGGACGGGGCGGTTGTCCGGCGCCGGGATCAGGTCATGAGGTGCGGTCCTGCCAGTCCCCGTCGCGGGGTGGGCGGGGCGAGGCGGGGGCCGGCACTGCCTCAGGGCTTGTGCGGGCCCGCTGCCTGACGCGCGTCATCGGCATTCTCGACCCAGGGCTCACCCTCCTCCAGCGCCGCGGCATGGGCGCGCAGCCAGCCCGGCAGATCCCCGGCGGGCATCGGGCGGGCGATGGCGAAGCCCTGCAGGTGGCCGCAACCCATCTGCGCCAGTTTGACCTGTTCCTCGGGGTGTTCGACCCCTTCGGCCAGCGTGCCGAGGTCGAGTTGGGCCGCCATCGACAGGATCGCCGCGACCATGCGCTGCTGGTCGGGATCGATATGCATGTTGGTGACAAAGCTGCGGTCGATCTTGATGCGGCCGACGGCGAAGCGGCGGATATTGGCGATCGAGGCATGGCCGGTGCCGAAATCGTCCAGATCGATGCCGCAGCCCATGGCCGAGAGCCGGGCGATGGTGCGCACGGCGATGTCGTCATCGCTCCGCGCGACGACGGTTTCCAGGATCTCGACCGTCAGGCGTTCGGGCGCGAGGTCATGGCGATCCAGCTCCCAGCCGATTTCATCGGCGAGGCGCGGGTTGCGCAATTCCTCGGCCGAGAGGTTGATCGAGACCTTGGGCACCCGCAATCCCTGCGCGTCCAGCTGTTTCAGCGTCGTCAGCGCCTCGCGCAGCATGCGGTCGGCCAGCCGGGGCGACAGGCCCGCGGCCTCAATCTGCGGGAGGAATTCGCCGGGCGAGACCAGCCCGTTCTGCGGATGCTGCCAGCGTGCCAGTGCCTCCAGCCCGCTGACGGCGCCGGTCCGGGCCTCGATCTGCGGCTGGAAATAGGCGCGGATCTCGCCATTCTCCAGCGCCCGGCGCAGGCTGGCGACCCGGTCGCCGGTCATGGTCGAGGGGAAATCGACCACCGAATAGGAATTGAGCGCGCCGGGACCGGAGCGCAGCGCCCGTTCTGCCGCAGCCTCGGCCGCCTGCAGCATGTCCAGGCCGTTCAGCATGGCCGCGCGGGGCGAAATGCAGAAACCGATCGAGACGCTGGGCCAGAGGGTCATGCCGTTCAGCGGCAAGGGCGCCGAAAGCCGCGACTGGATGCGCTGCGCCACGGCCAGCACACCGCCCAGGTCCAGCCCGCGCTGGGCTTGCAGGGCCACGCCGAAACCGTCCGTTTCCAGCGCGCAGAACAGATCCTGATCACGCAGGGACTGGGCCAGCCGTTCGGCCAGAAGGGCGTGCAGTTCGGCAAAGGGGGTGTTGCCCAGCTGCCGCGCAAGCCGCGGCGCCTCGTCCAGGCGCACTGCCATGGCGGCGGCAGCGCCCTGGGCGGTGCCCAGCCCCTGCGCGTTCAGCAGGTCCAGCACGCCCTTGCGGTCCCGCATCGCCGCATGGCCGCGCGGTTCCGAGCGGGCGCCCACGGCCAGCGCATCGCGCAGCGCCGACCACAGGAGCGCGGCCTGAACCGCGATCAGCGCGGCCAGCGCCCAGGCCGACAGGCCCGCGGCCAGCGCGGCCAGTGTCAGGGCGGGAATCAGGGCGAGCGTCCAGAAACGCCGCTGTCTGGCGATTGCCATCGCCCGCCGTGCCCAAGTCATCGTCAAAGCCTTCACCCGTCCTTCTTGCAGGGCGCCCCCGGGCCCCCGGTACAAGCAGCCTTGGTTAAGGTAATGAGCGAAGCCTTAACGCAGGTGAGGAATTTCATTCGAATTGTCGGGATCTTCCGCGGAGGGACCCGGCGCTGCGGGCCAGAGGCCGGCGAAATCGAAGAGCTTCGGATCGACCAGATGCGAGGGCCGGACGTTCATCAGCGCCTTGAGCATCACGTTCCGGCGCCCGGGTGTCCGTTTCTCCCATTCGTCCAGCAAGGCCTTGACTTGCATGCGCTGCAACCCGTCCTGCGAGCCGCAGAGATCGCAGGGAATGACCGGATAGTCCATCGCCCGCGCAAAGCGCTCGCAATCGGCCTCGGCCACGAAGGCCAGGGGCCGAAGGACGGTCAGGTCGCCATCCTCGTTCACCAGTTTGGGCGGCATGGTGGCCAGTCGCCCGCCGTGGAAGAGATTCATGAAGAACGTCTCGAGCATGTCGTCGCGGTGATGGCCCAGCACGACCGAGGAACACCCCTCTTCGCGCGCGATGCGGTAGAGATTGCCGCGCCGCAGGCGGGAACAGAGCGAGCAATAGGTCCGGCCCTGCGGGATCTTGTCCACGACCACCGAATAGGTGTCCTGGTATTCGATCCGGTGGGGGACGCCCATCTTCGTCAGGAACTCGGGCAGCACGGTCGCCGGAAAGCCCGGCTGGCCCTGATCCAGATTGCAGGCCAGCAGATCCACGGGCAGGAGGCCGCGCCATTTCAGCTCGTGCAGGACGGCGAGCAGGGTGTAGCTGTCCTTGCCCCCTGACAGGCAGACCAGCCAGCGGTCGCCCGGGCGGATCATGCCGAAAGCCTCGGTCGCCTCGCGCACCTGCTGCACCAGCCGCTTGCGCAGCTTGCGGAACTCGGTGGATTTCGGCGCCCCGTGGAACAGCGGGTGGATGTCGTCGCCGGGAAGATCGTCGCTGTCGTCGAGCATGGGCCGGGCCCTCCTGAAGCCCTGCCATGCGGCAAGACGGGCGGCGCGTCAATACGGGCGGGGCGATTGACAGGGGGCGGGCACCGCGTATGTTAATCGTATTCACATAAGGGGACGGAAATGGCCTATGCTCTGGGATATGTGTTGCACCTGGTTGCCGGGGTGATCTGGGCGGGGGGCGTGGCCTATACCGCGCTGGTCCTTTATCCCGCGCTGGCCCGCGCCCCGGCCGGGCAGGCGGCGGCGATGCTGGCGGGCATGGCGCGGCGGTCGGCGGCGCTGATGGGGGCGGCCGGGGTGCTGGTGCTGCTGTCTGGACCGTGGCGGGCGTGGCTGGGCGGCGGGGTGCAAGGCTGGGGCGACCTGACCACGCCCTACGGGCTGATCGTCATCGCCGCCTTTGTGCTGGTTTTCGTCATCCAGGGCGCGGACGGCAGCTTTCGCAGCCGCTTGCGGCGGCTGATGGCGGATCCGGTGGCCTATGCGGAACGCGCGCCCGCGCTGGCGCGGACCAACGCCTGGATCGCCGGGGCCGGGCTGGCTGCGGTGCTGATCCTGATGGCGCTGCTAGGCACCGGCACCTACTGACCCTCAGTGACGGTGGTCCCGGTCCCAGTCGGGATCGGCGCCTGGCACCGGGTCATAGCCCTGTCCACCCCAGGGGTGGCACGAGGCGATGCGCTTCGCCGCCAGCCAAGACCCCTTGACCGCCCCATGCAGCGTCAGAGCCTCCAGCGCATAGGCCGAGCAGGTCGGCTGATAGCGGCAGCCATGGCCGACCCAGGGGCTGAGCAGCAGCCGATAGGCGCGGACCGGCAACGAGACGGCCCAGGCGGCGGGCGAGGTCAGGGCCCGGGGGCGCGGCGGGGGCGGAGGAGGACACACGGGCGGACCTTTCGGCGGGCGGGCCTGTCGGCTTTGGCCTGATGTGGGACGGTGCGGCCGGCGACGCAAGCCCCTGTGGCAAGTCCCTGTGGCGGGAAGCCGCGACGGGAACCCCTCAGGGCGCCGCCCGCAGTGCCGCCGCCAGCTCGGTGATGCGCGACGGGGCGAAGACGCGGATGCCGTGGCGCTCCAGCATCTCGGCGGCAAGCCCGCGGCCCGGACGGCGGGTGCCGTCATGCTCGCCCGTATAGACGAAAAGGCTGCCGCAGGACGGGCTGCCATCGGTCAGAAGCGCGAAGGCGCAACCCTGCGCGCGGGCGGTCTGCAAGGCCAGCTCGGCGGCGCGGACAAAGGGCGCGGTGACGTCTTCGCCGCTGTCGGTCAGGACCCGGCCCTGCCCGGCCAGCACCTGCGGCGCGGTCACGCCCGGGGCGATCTCGGCCGGGGCGCGGGGGACGGGCAGACCGGCGGCCATCTCGGGGCAGAGCGGCACGATCCGCCCCTCGCGCCGCCAGAGGTCCAGAAGCGGCCCCGCGAGGGTCTTGGCCCGTCCATCATAGCGGACCGGGGCGCCCAGCAGGCAGGAACTGACGAGAATGCGTTTCATGGCCTCACCTTAACGCCGCCGCCGTCCTGGTAAAGCCCGGGCTTCCCCAGGCGGCGCGGGCGGTTTAGCCTTGCCTCAGGCAAGGGGGATCGGCGCATGGGACGGATGCTCATCACGGGCGCCTCGCGGGGGATCGGCCGGGCCACGGCGCTCATGGCGGCCGCGCGGGGCTGGGATGTGGCGGTGAACTACCGGCAGGACGCCGCCGCCGCGGCCGAGGTCGTGCGCGCGGTCGAGGCCGCAGGGCGCCGGGCCGTGGCGCTGGCAGGGGATGTGACCGACCCCGGGGCCGTGGCGCGGGTGTTCGAGTCGGCCGAGGTGGCGCTGGGCGGGCTGGATGCGGTGGTGATCAACGCCGGGATCGTCGCGCCCTCGATGCCGCTGGCCGAGACGACGCCCGAGCGGCTGCGCGCGGTCGTGGAAGCCAATGTGCTGGGCGCGCTGTTTTGCGCGCGCGAGGCGGCGCGGCGACTGCCCCGAAACGAAGGGGACGCCGCCATCGTGCTGCTGTCGTCGATCGCGGCGCGGCTGGGATCGGCGGGGGAATACGTCGATTACGCGGCCTCGAAAGCGGCGGTGGACACGCTGGCCATCGGACTGGCCCGGGAACTGGCGGTGGGGCGGGTGCGCGTCAATGCGGTGCGGCCGGGGCTGATCGACACCGAGATCCACGCCTCGGGCGGGCGGCCGACGCGGGCCTTCGACCTGGCGCCCCTGGTGCCGATGGGGCGCCCGGGCCGGGCCGAGGAAGTGGCCGAGATGATCCTCTGGCTGTGCAGCCCGGCCGCCTCGTATGTCACCGGTGCGGTGATGGAGGTCACCGGCGGGCGCTGACCGCTGGCGGCGGCGGGGGCATGAAGGGCGCCGCGGCGGCGTGGGCGCCCGATCACTCTTTCACCTGAGAAGAAATCCGACACGCGCCGGTCGCCTTTGAAGGCGACAGCGGCGGCGGCATGGGGTCCGGTCGGGACCAGAGAGGGTCCCGATGTTCGAACGTTCCATCCCCGAGTGGCTGCGCCACCCGCCCGAGGCCGCCGCCCGCAAGCCGGGCGCCAAGGCCTTCGCCACGCTCTCGGGCATCGAGGCGATGATTCGCGGCACGCTGCTGTCGGTCTTTCCGCTGGCCATGTATCAGGCGCTGGGCGATGCAGGCGCCGTCAGCCGGGTCTATTTCGTGATCGGCCTTGCCTCGCTGATGCTGGGACTGCTGCTGCCCTGGATCAACCGCACGGTGCCGCGGCGCTGGCTCTATACCTTCGGCGCGATGATGTATCTGGTCGGCGGCACGCTGGGCGCGATGGGCGGGATGATGATCGTCGCGGCGCTGGTCGCCTGCACGCTGGCCACGGTCACCTGCTTCATCTGCCTGAACGCCTATGTCCTTGACTACGTGGCGAAAAACGATCTGGGCAAGACCGAGACCCTGCGCATGTTCTACTCCGCCCTGAGCTGGAGCGCGGGGCCGGTGACCGGGGTGGCGCTGATGAAGCTCTGGCCGCCGCTGCCCTTCATCCTGGCCGCCTGCTTTGCCGTGGTGCAGATCGCCGTCTTCTGGTGGCTCAGGCTGGGCAACGGGAAGCTGATCCAGAGGGCGAAGGGCGCGGCACCGAACCCGCTGGCCTTCCTCGGCCGGTTCTTTGCCCAGCCGCGGCTCATCGCCGGATGGCTTTTCGCCGTCATACGCTCCTGCGGGTGGTGGGGGTATATCGTCTATCTGCCGATCTATGCCATCGAGCACGGGTTGTGGGAGGAACTGGGCGGCGTGCTGGTTTCGGTCACCAATGCCTTCCTCTTCGTCACGCCGCTGATGCTGCGCTGGGTGCAGCGGCGGACGGTGCGGGTGGCGGTGCGGACCGGGTTCTTCTGCGCGTCCTTCGGGTTTCTGGTCGCGGCGGTGCTGCCGGTGGCAGAGCTGGCGGTGGCGAGCCTGTTCCTGGCCTCGGCCTTCCTGGTGCTGCTGGACATCGCCGGGGGGCTGCCCTTCCTGATGGCGGTGAAACCTTCCGAGCGGACCGAGATGGCGGCGGTCTATTCCAGCTTCCGCGACGTGTCGGGGATCATGACGCCGGGGATTGGCGCGTTGATCCTGCTGGTGGCACCGATCCAGGGGATTTTCGGCGCGGTGGGGCTGGCGTTGGGGGCGATGTTCGTGCTGTCCGGCCGCCTGCACCCGATGCTGGGGGTTGCGCCGGCCGAGCGGGGGCGGCGGATCGTGTGACCGGGGCCGGGAGAGGGAAGCGGGGGGCTGCCGCCCCCCGCGCCCCCTGCTTCAAGGAGGGTTTTCCACCCTCCTTGAAAATCCTCCCGAGGATAGTTGCAGCGCAAAGAAGGCCGGGTCGGGGTCAGTCCAGCAACCTGCGCGCGATCACCTGCGCCTGGATCTCGCCCGCACCTTCGAAGATGTTGAGGATCCGCGCGTCGCAGAGGATGCGGCTGATCTGGTATTCCAGCGCGAAACCGTTGCCGCCATGGATCTGCAGCGCGTTGTCGGCCGCGGCCCAGGCGACCCGGGCGCCCAGCAGTTTGGCCATCCCGGCCTCCAGATCGCAGCGCTTGTCGTGGTCCTTTTGCCAGGCGCTGAAATAGGTCAGCTGCCGGGCGATCATGATCTCGACCGCCATCATCGCCAGCTTGTCGGCGACGCGGGGGAAATTGATCAGGGCGCGGCCGAATTGCTTGCGGTCCTCGGCGTATTGCAGGCCGACCTCCAGCGCGTTCTGCGCCACGCCGATGGCGCGGGCGGCGGTCTGGATACGGGCCGATTCAAAGGTCTGCATGAGCTGCTTGAAGCCCTTGCCCTCTTCCCCGCCCAGAAGGTTCGCGCCCTTCACCTTGAAGCCGTCGAAGCCGAGTTCGTATTCCTTCATCCCGCGGTAGCCCAGCACCTCGATCTCGCCGCCGGTCATGCCGGGGGTCGGGAAGGGGTTGGCATCGTCGCCCGGGGTCTTTTCGGCCAGGAACATGGAAAGGCCGCGGTAATCCGTGGTGTTCGGATCGGTGCGCGCCAGCAGGGTCATGACATGGGTGCGGGCGGCATGGGTGATCCAGGTCTTGTTGCCGGTCACCTCGTAATCGCCCTCCGCGTTCTTCACCGCCCGGGTGCGCAGCGAGCCCAGATCCGAGCCGGTGTTCGGTTCGGTGAAAACGGCGGTCGGCAGGATCTCGGCCGAGGCGATCTTGGGTAGCCATTCGGATTTCTGCGCGTCCGTGCCGCCCGCCAGGATCAGTTCGGCGGCGATTTCGGACCGGGTGCCCAGCGAGCCCACGCCGATATAGCCGCGCGAGAGTTCCTCGGACACCACGACCATCGAGGCTTTCGACAGGCCGAGCCCGCCCAGATTCTCGGGGATCGTCAGGCCGAAGACGCCCATTTCGGCCAGTTCCTCGATGATCGCCATCGGGATGAACTCGTCCTTCAGGTGCCATTCATGGGCGAAGGGCGCGACCTTCTCGTCCGAGAAACGGCGGAACTGGTCGCGGATCATCTCCAGTTCCTCGTCCAGCCCCGTCGCGCCGAAGGTGGCACGGCCCTGGTTCTCGCGCATCAGCGCCACCAGACGGGCCCGGGCCTCGGGCGAATTGCCGGCCAGCAGCGGGCTGTCGGTCAGCGGCGCGAGGTCGGCGCTGGTCAGCCCCAGGTCCGAGGGCCGCAGGATCTCGCCCTGGTTCATCGGGATGCCGCCCAGGATCTGCGCCAGATACTCGCCCGTGCCGATCTGCAGGATCAGCGCCTCCATCTCGCCGAAGCGGCCCTCCTGCGACAACCGCTCGGCCCAGGCGCCCATCTGGCGGATCGATTCCCCATAGGTCGCGAGCCAGGCCAGGCCATGCGCCGCGCGCTGGTGGCGGTCGATCAGCGCGCCCTGGATCTTGCCCCCGTCCGAGACCAGCGTCCGCAGCTTGGCGGTGGCGCTGGCCAGCAGAGCGTCGAGCGGCGCCTGGAGGGCTGCGACGCGGGCCGGAAGATCGGCGAGCAGCGGGGCGGGGGCGGTCATGTCCTGGCCATCATGGGGCATGAGGGACTCCTGTGGCGACTGTGTAGATGCTGGTGCAGCGATAGACGCTTCGCAATCGCAGCGCAACATTAATTCGCCAGAGCATCGGCTTTCGCATGAATGTGTCGCGATAACTTTCGCCGTGCGGCGGGTTTCTGCGCGCGATAGACAGGGGGCGAGTCAGGGAGATTGATATATGGATACCTTGGTTGCGGGTCTGCCGCTTTGGGCTTTTCTGCTGGCCTCGGCGGTGACGCTGGGCGCGGGCTTCGTCAAGGGAGCCATCGGTTTTGCCATGCCGCTGATCCTGATCGCGGTGCTGCCGTCTTTCATGCCGGCGCCGGTGGCGCTGGCCGCGCTGATCCTGCCGGTGCTGGCCACCAACGCCCATCAGGCGCTGCGCCATGGCTGGGCCCCGGCGCTGGCGGCGGGCAAGACCTTCTGGCGGCTGATCGCAGCGACCGTGGTAGGGATCCTGATCACCGCGCCCTTCGTGCTGGTCCTGCCGCAACAGGTGATGTTCCTGCTGCTGGGGGCGGCGGTGCTGTTCTTCACCGGGCTGCAGATCAGCGGCTGGGCCCCCGACATTCCCCGCCGCTGGCGCCACCCGATCGAGGCGCTGACCGGCTTCGTCGGCGGGCTTTACGGCGGGATCTCGGGCGTCTGGGGGCCGCCGACCATCGTCTACCTGCTGGCCGCCAAGGTCGAGAAGACCGAGATGGTGCGCGTGATGTCGGTGCTTTTCGCCATCGGCGCGGTGGTGTTGACGGTGGCGCATCTCCGCTCCGGCGTGCTGAACGCCGAGACCGCGAAACTGTCGGCGGCGATGCTGGTGCCCGCGGGGATCGGCATGTGGCTGGGCTACAAGGCGCATGACAGCATGGACCCGGTACGCTTCAAGCGCTGGACGCTGCTCCTGCTGGCGCTGAGCGCGCTCAACCTGCTGCGGAAGGGCTTCTTCGGCTGAGGGACAGCATCTGCGGCGCGCGGCACAGATGGGCCAGCGCCGGCAGTTCGGACGCCGGACGCACCTGGAAGGCGACGGTGAACAGCACTTCGCCCGCTATCGAGGCCGAGAAGGTCCATTCGCCCGGCACCATCTCTTCCGGCCGGTCGAACTGGAAGAAGAAGGAATCGCCGCTGGCGACCGGCGCCTCGCTGTCCCAGCTTTCGACGCTCATGTTGGTTGGCGGGATCGGCGGATGGGTGACCGTATAGGTCACGATCCCCGGGCCGGTGCCTTGCAGCGCGTAGCGAACGCCAAAGCCGGTACCCAGGACCATCGGCGCCTGGTCGCTTTCGGCGACCAGCGCGATCGGCTCGGCCGGGACATGCACCCAGCCGTCCATCGTGCCCGGCGCGGGGCGACGCCCGGCGGTCTCGGGCGCGCAGAAAAGGCCGCCGACCAGATTGACGACCGAGGGCGCGACCGGGCCGCGGATCTCGGCGGCGGCGGGCGCGGCGGCCAGGAACAGGGCCGCGAGGAGGAGCAAGGCGCGTGTCATGCCGCAGGTCTAGCCCAAGGTCGCTGGCAAGTCACCGCCGCCGTGGAGCGTCCGGCGGCCGTTGCGCTCAAAACCTCGGGAGCCGTCCGGCCAGGGGGCGCAATGACAAAGGCCCGGGCAGTCCCCGGGCCTTGTCCGATCTCATGCGCGATGGCTCAGCCGATGGCGGCGGCCTTCACGTCCTCGTCGATATAGGGGACATATTGCGCGAAATTCTCGGAGAACATGTGCACCAGCTTCTTGGCCTGCGCGTCATAGGCCGCGGGATCGGCCCAGGTCGTGCGCGGGTCCAAGAGCGAGGGGTCGACGCCCTTGCATTCCAGCGGAACCTCGAAGCCGAAGTTCGGGTCCTTGCGGAAGGCGGCCTTCTCCAGCGAACCGCTCAGCGCGTCGGTCAGCAGCGTGCGGGTCGCCTTGATCGGCATCCGCTTGCCGGTGCCGAAGGCGCCGCCGGTCCAGCCGGTGTTGACCAGCCAGCATTGCGCGCCCGAGGCCGCGATCTTTTCCTGCAGCAGTTTGCCATAGACTTCCGGCCGGCGCGGCATGAAGGGCGCACCGAAGCAGGTCGAGAAGGTCGGCACGGGCTCGACCACGCCGCGCTCGGTGCCCGGGGTCTTCGAGGTGAAGCCCGAGAGGAAGTGATACATCGCCTGCGCCGGGCTCAGCTTGGCGATGGGCGGCAGCACGCCATAGGCGTCGCAGGTCAGCAGGATGACGTGGCGCGGCGTTCCGCCCAGCCCGGTCTCGGAGGCGTTCGAGATATAGTCCAGCGGATAGGCGCAGCGCATGTTCTCGGTCAGGCTGCTATCCTGGAAGTCGAGGTCCAGCGTTTCCGGGTCGAAGACCATGTTCTCGATCACGGTCGCGAATTTTTCGGTCGTGGCGTAGATCTCGGGTTCGGCTTCGGCGCTGAGGTTGATGGTCTTGGCGTAGCAGCCACCTTCGAAGTTGAAGATGCCGTTTTCCGACCAGCCATGCTCGTCATCGCCGATCAGCGTGCGCGAGGGATCGGCCGAGAGCGTGGTCTTGCCGGTGCCCGAAAGGCCGAAGAACACGGCCGAATCGTCCGGGTTGCCGATGGCGTGGTTGGCCGAGCAATGCATCGCCATCACGCCCTTGCCGGGCAGGATGTAGTTGAGCAGCGTGAAGACCGATTTCTTGTTCTCGCCCGCGTATTCGGTGTTGGCGATCAGGATGACCTTCTTGTCGAAGTTCAGCGTGATCACGGTATCGGTGCGGCAGCCGTGACGCTCGGGGTCGGCCTTGAACGAGGGGCAGTTGATGATCGTCCATTCGGGGACGAAGGTGTCGAGTTCTTCGCGCGACGGACGACGCAGCAGGTGGCGGATGAAGAGGCTGTGCCAGGCGAGTTCCGAGACGACGCGCACATCGAGGCGATGCTCGGCATCGGCACCGCCGAACAGATCCTGCACGAAATAGTCGCGGCCCTTCATATGGGCCAGCATGTCTTCATAGAGGCGGTCGAAGGCGTCGGGCGCCATCGGCTTGTTGTTTTCCCACCAGATCGTGTCTTCGACCGAGGGCGTGCGCACGACGTGCTTGTCCTTGGGCGAGCGGCCGGTGAACTGACCCGTCGTCACCAGGAACGAGCCGCCCTTGCCCAGGGTGCCCTCGCCGCGTTTCAGGGCGGCTTCCACCAGCGCCGGCTCGATGAGGTTGTAGGCGACCGAGCCCAGCCCGGTGATGCCCTGATCCTCGAGCCGCTGTTTGGGATTGACGCGTCCAGTCATAGTGCTCGCTCCTTCGTCGGGCCGCCGTAAGGCCTCGAAATTGGAAAATCCGGATCAGCCCCCTGCCTCGGGCGGTCCGGTGAACGGTCTCCTCGACCGACACTTGGCCTATATCATGGCGATTTCGCGGAGGAACAGGACGCATTTCCGCCTTTAGCGCCAACATGCCGGTGTTATCGCAAACTGTCGCATGCGAGGGTGGAGCGACGTTCCGATAAGCGAAATCTTCACCCTGACCGCGCTATTTTGGACTCAGTCTCAGGGGTCTTGTTGACTATTCGGTTGATTCTCGGCGTGGAAATCCACAGAATAAGGCCAAAAAAAGACCAAGTGAGCAGCTTACAAGGACAGGCATATGTCAAAGATCGCACTTGTCGATGACGACAGGAACATCCTGACGTCGGTCTCGATCTCGCTCGAGGCCGAAGGTTTCGAGGTCGAAACCTATAACGACGGACAATCGGCACTGGACGCTTTCAACCGCAAGCTACCGGATATGGCGGTCCTCGACATCAAGATGCCGCGCATGGACGGCATGGAGCTGTTGCAGCGCCTGCGCCAGAAGACGCAGATGCCGGTCATCTTCCTCACCTCCAAGGACGATGAAATCGACGAGGTTCTGGGCCTGAGGATGGGCGCGGACGATTACGTCAAGAAGCCCTTCTCGCAGCGCCTGCTGATCGAACGCATCCGTTCGCTCCTGCGCCGCCAGCAGGCGGTCGAGACGAACGAGGTCGGCACGACCGAAGACACCAAGGTCATGGTCCGCGGCTCGCTCAGCATGGATCCGCTGCGCCACGCGGTGACCTGGAAGGGCAAGGAAGTCACGCTGACCGTGACCGAATTCCTGCTGCTGCAGGCGCTGGCCCAGCGTCCCGGCTTCGTCAAGTCGCGCGACCAGCTGATGGATGTGGCCTATGACGATCAGGTCTATGTCGACGACCGGACCATCGACAGCCACATCAAGCGGTTGCGCAAGAAGATGCGCACGGTCGACGACGAATTCTCGTCCATCGAGACCCTCTACGGCATCGGTTACAAGTATAACGAAGCCTGATACAAACGGCCCTGAGGGGGCGATCCCGCGCGGATTGCCCCGAAACAGAACATGACGGCGGTGGGGGCACAGGTGACTACGCAATCCGGGACGCCCGGAAGCGATGTCGTCCTTGGGGACGACTGGGTTCGGCCGCAAAGCGCGGTCGATACCGAGGTGCGCATCCACCGCGCCCGGCGTGGTCTGTTTTCCATCTTCCAGTCGCCGCTGGCGCGCAAGATCATCCTGTTCAACATGCTCGCCCTGGTCCTGCTGGTCGCGGGCGTGCTGTTCACCAACCCGTTCCGCGATTCCCTGGCCCGGCAGCATGAGGTGGCGCTGGTCACCCAGGCCGAGGGGCTGGCCGATGTCATGGGCGCCTTGCCCGCGCTGGTGCCCGATGCGGGCGATTACACCGCGCCCGAGGCTCGCCGCATCAGGGCCGGGACGCTCGATGCGCTGACCCTGAACGCCGAGACAGAGGTGCTGCTCCTCGATGCCGACGGACGGATCGAGACGGCGCGCCGCGGCGCGGGCGCGCGAAGCTCGACGCCGCTCGACGCGATGGAGGTCGACCGGAACCTGACCATCATCTCGGATATCCTGGACGCGATCTGGTCGGGCCTTGCCGCCGTGGTGCCGGGCGACCGCTCGCCCCAACCCGACCCCGCGACCCTGCTGGCCGAGCTGCATGCCGAGGCGATGCAGGGCCAATCGTCAAGCCGCGTGCTGCGCCTCGATGACGGGTTCCGCATGCTGGCCGCCGCGCCGGTGCTGATCGCGGGCCAGCCGGTGGGCGCCGTGGTCATGCAGCAGATCCCCGAGACGATCGAGCACATGCTGCGCTCGGAACGCGAGCAGGTGCTGCAGATGTTCATCGTGGCGCTGCTGGTCTCGGTCGGGCTGTCGCTGGTGCTGGCCTCGACCATCGCCAATCCGCTGGCCGATCTCGCCACCGCCGCCGAACTCGGCCGCGACAAGAACGCCCGCCGCATGTCGCCGGGTCGCGTGCGCATCCCCGACCTGACCGGCCGTCCGGACGAGATCGGGCGCCTCAGCTCCGCCATGCGCGGCATGGTGACGGCGCTCTACGACCGGATCGATGCCAACGAACAATTCGCGGCCGATGTCGCGCATGAGATCAAGAACCCGCTGGCGTCGCTCCGCTCGGCTGTGGGCACCCTGCGGGTCGCCAAGCGCGAGGATCAGGTGACACGCCTTCTCGATGTCATCGAGCATGACGTGCGCCGCCTGGACCGGCTGATTTCGGACACGTCGAACGCCTCGCGCCTCGACAGCGAGCTGGTCAAGGAAGAGGAAGAGACCTTCAACCTCTGCAAGACGCTGGACAACCTCAGCCAGCATCTGGCGCAGGAGGCCGAGGCCAAGGGCGTCGAATTCATCAGCGAACTGCCGCGCGATGCGATCATGATCCAGGGGCTGGAGGCGCGGCTGGCGCAGGTCTTCGTCAACCTGATCACCAACGCCATCTCGTTCTGCGGCGAGGGCGACGCGGTGCGGATCTGGGCCAGGAAGCGCGAGAACCGCGTGCTGGTGGTGGTCGAGGATACCGGCCCCGGCATCCCCGAGGCCGCGCTGACCAAGGTCTTCAAGCGCTTCTATTCCGAGCGTCCGCAGGATTTCGGCAACCATTCGGGTCTGGGCCTGGCGATTTCCAAGCAGATCGTCGAGGCGCATGGCGGCGTCATCTGGGCCGAGAATATCCGCCCCACCAACGCCGACCGCAACTCGCCGCCCCTGGGCGCGCGGTTCGTCGTCGGCCTGCCGCTTTGATCCCCGACGCGCCGAACCTGCATGCCTCTGCCGTCGCCTTCGGTCCGGGGCGGGGGGTGCTGATCCTCGGCCCCTCGGGCAGCGGGAAATCCAGGCTGGCGCTGGCGCTGATCGGCGAAGGCGCGCAGCTGGTGGCCGACGATCAGGTGTTGCTCTGCCCCGACCGCGGCGCGCTCTATGTGCGGGCGCCGCGCCCCATCGCCGGGCTGATCGAGGCCCGCGGCCTCGGCCCGATCAGGCTCGCGGCGCGCCGGCTGGCGCGGATGGTGCTGGCGGTCGATATGGCGCTGGCATCGCGCCGCCTGCCGGAACCGGCCGAAAGATGTATCTCCGGGGTCACGATACCGTGTCTTCCGGGCCGGGCGGACTCGTCTTTCGCGCGCGGATTGGCCCATTATCTACGAGGTCTGACGTAATGGACGGACGGGATGCAGGATAGCGGCGCGGCGATGCGGGTGGTGATGGTGACAGGGCCGTCCGGTGCCGGCCGGTCCTCTGCCATCGACGCGCTCGAGGATCTGGGGTTCGAGACCATCGACAACCTGCCGATGTCGCTGATCCCGCGCCTTCTGGACGGCCCGCCGCTGCCCCGGCCGCTGGCCCTGGGCCTCGATGTGCGCAACCGTGACTTCTCGTCCGAGAACCTGATCGAACTGGTCGACCGGCTGCACCGCGCGCCGGGCGTGGCCTCGGACCTGCTCTATGTCGATTGCAGCACCGATGTGCTGGTGCGCCGCTTCTCCGAAACCCGGCGCCGGCATCCGCTCAGCCCCGACGGCGCGCCGCTCGCCGGCATCGAGCACGAGCAGGAATTGCTGGAATCGGTGCGCGAGCGGGCCGATGTGCTGATCGACACGACAACGCTGACGCCGCATCAGTTTAAGGCCGAGATCGGCCGCTGGTTCGCCCCGCGCGAGGGGGGGCCGATGTCGGTGTCGGTCCAGAGTTTCTCTTACAAGCGCGGGCTGCCGCGGGGCGTCGACATGGTTTTCGACTGCCGCTTCCTGGCCAATCCGCACTGGATCCCCGAATTACGCGAGCACGACGGCCGCGAGGCCGATGTGGCCGCCCATGTCGAGGCCGATCCGCGCTTTGCCGATTTCTTCGGCCGGGTCGAGGGGCTGGTGACCTCGCTCCTCGACGCCTTCGTCGATGAGGGCAAGACCTCGCTCACCATCGCTTTCGGCTGTACCGGCGGAAAGCACCGCAGCGTTGCACTTGCAGAAAAAATGGCCCGGACGCTTGCGGAACAGGGCTGGCGGGTGTCAAAGAGGCACAGGGAGCTGGATCGGCGCAAATCTTTGGCAGCGTCGGGGAAGCAAGGGTAAGGACGTGATCGGAATCGTGATCGTCGCACATGGTGGTCTGGCGCGGGAATATCTCGCCGCGGTCGAGCACGTCGTGGGCAAGCAACTGGGGATCCGTGCGATCGCCATCGAATACGACCATGATCGTGCGCGCAAACAGGCTGAAATCTGTGCGGCCGCCGACGAGGTGGACATGGGCGACGGGGTGGTCGTAGTGACCGATATGTTCGGCGGCTCGCCCTCGAACCTGTCGATGCCGGCCTGTTCCTCGGCCGACCGGCGCATTCTCTACGGCGCCAACCTGCCGATGCTCATCAAGCTGGCCAAGTCGCGCCGCCTGCCGGTGCCCGAGGCCGCGGCGCTGGCGCTGGACGCCGGCCGGCGCTACATCAATTCCTACGAGCAGACCGGGGGGGGCGGCGTATGAGTGCCGAGCGCGTGTTGAAGATCGTCAACGAAAAGGGTCTGCACGCCCGCGCCTCGGCCAAATTCGTCGAGGTGGTCGAGGCGCATGATGCCCAGGCCGAGGTCGAGAAGGACGGTATGAGCGTGTCGGGGGATTCGATCATGGGCCTGTTGATGCTCGCCGCCTCGCGCGGGACCGAGATCCGCGTGCGCACCAAGGGCGACCAGGCCGAACCGCTGATCGAGGCGCTGGACAAGCTGGTCGCGAACCGCTTCGGCGAACCCTTCTGAGGACGGCTGCCGTTTCCTGGCCGGAATCCAAGGCGGTCTAAGGGATCTGCGCCTGCCCGCGCGTCACACGGGACACGGGCTTTCCCGCTGCCTGAATAAACGAACATTCGCCGGTATCAGGTCAGCCCCTACAGGATCCACTGGCGGGGTCTCGCCCGCGCCGCCGCGTCTGCAGCCAGGCGCCGCTTCCGGCGGCGTTTCCCGCCCCCTTATCTTGTCCGAAATACGCACGGGGGTTCCCAAGGGGAGCGTGCTCCCCTTGGGCGAGGGGGTCCGGGGGGCGAGCAGCCCCCCGGCCTCGGTCGCCCGAGGCACGAGGGCGAAACCGCTCCTATCCCGAGGTCGCCCTGAGCGGGATCACCCCGCCGCGCGGGGTCGGGCGGCGGCGGCCGCGTTCGGCGATCAGCGACCCCAGCACGCTGCGCAGCCGGTCCAGTTGCAGGGGCTTGGTCATGCAATCGTCGAACCCGGCCTGCAGATAGCCCTCCACCTGATGCGACATGGCATTGGCGGTGAAGGCGACGATGGGCAGCATCGTGGCCGGCGGACGGCTGCCCGGCGCGATGGCCCGCTCGGCCTCGCGGGCGCGGATCTGGCGCAGCACCGAGACCCCGTCGAGATCCGGCATCGAGATGTCCAGGATCACCAGGTCGAAATCCTCGCGCTCATAGGCCCTGAGCGCCTCGGTCCCGTCGGGCACCAGCACCGCGGCGATGCCCAGCTGCCCCATCATCGCGCCCAGGATCATCCGGTTGGTGCGGTTGTCGTCGGCGGCCAGCACCCGCAGCCCCTGCAGATCGGGCGAGCCGGTGCCGGGGTCGGGCGCGGTGTAGCGGATTTCCGGCATGTCGGTGCGTGGCACCGGCAGGAAGATATGAACCTCGGTGCCCTTGCCGAGGCTCGATTTCAGGTTGATCGTGCCTTGCATCATCTCGACCAGGCGGCGGACGATGGGCATGCCCAGCCCGGTGCCGCCGAAGCGGCGGGCGATGGAACTGTCGGCCTGGCTGAACTCCTCGAACACCTGCGCCATCTGCGCCTCGGTCATGCCGATGCCGGTGTCATGGACCTTGAGGGTGATGCCCCGGGGCGAGGTGCAGTCGATATCCACCCCGACCGAACCCGATTCGGTGAACTTGACCGCGTTCGAGATGACGTTGTGCAGGATCTGCAGGATGCGGTGGGGGTCGCCCAGCCGCGCGCCCTGGCCGTCGCCGGTCAGGGTGACCCCGAACGAGATCTTCTTTTCCGAGGCCTTCAGCGTGTGCACCGATTCGATGCGCTGGGCCAGATCGGTCGGGATGAAGGGCACCGTCTCGATCTCGAGGAGGTCGGCCTCGATCTTCGACATGTCCAGCAGGTCGTTGATGATGCTCAGCAGCAGCGCACCCGAATCGTGCATCACCTTGACCATCCGGCGCTGGTCGGCGTCGCTGACCAGCCGCTCCAGCACCTCGGCCACGCCCAGAACGCCGTTCAGGGGCGTGCGCATCTCGTGGCTCATCTTGGCCAGGAAGTTCGATTTCGCGGCATTGGCGCGGTTGGCTTCTTCCAGCGCTTCCTGCCGTTGGCGGTCGGCGTGGACCTGATCGGTGACGTCGAGCACCGCATAGACCACCCGCGCGGTCGAGGTCTCGCCGCCCACCACGGGGGCGGCATGCACCGAGCAATAGCGCAGCCCGTCGGGGCAATGCAGCGCGAAGCGTTCGGCGGGCCAGGGCTGGCCGGTGGCGATCGTGTGGTCGAACGGCGTATCGCCCTTGGCATAGGGCGTCCCGTCCTCGCGCGTGTAGCGCCAGCCGTCGTCGTCGTGGCGTTTGCCGATCATCTCCTCCAGCGAGACGCCCATCACGGTGACGGCCGCGTCATTGGCGAACTGGATCACGCCCTCTTCGTCGAAGACGATGATGCCCATCGCCGTGGTGGCCAGGATCGAGGACAGGAAGGCCCGTTCGCCCGCCAGTTCTGCCTGCGCCGCCCGGACCGCCAGTTCCTTTTCCCGCCTGAGCAGCACCGAGCAGATCACATCCGCCACCGATTGCAGCAGATAGACCTCGCCGGCCAGGAAGCCATGGGTGTTGCGGACCCCGTCGAAGCCGACGAAGCCGTACATCTTCCCCTCGGACATCATCGGCACCAGCAGGATCGAGCGGATCGCCTGCGATTCCAGCAATTCCCGCGAGGGCGAGCCGGGTTCCAGTTCCGCCACGTCGGGGACGTTGAACTGCTCGCCGTGGTGCAGGGGTTCCAGGCTGGAGCCCAGCATCTCCATCGGCAGGGCTTGCAGATGTTCCTTCATCGGCTCGATGCCGTCGGCGCACCATTCGTGGGTGTTGTCCGAGACATCGCCCCGGTTGACGAAGACATAGGCGCGGTCGCGCACGCAATAATCGCCGATGCGCGAGATGGCTTCCTGCACCACCGCATCGGTCTGGTCGATGGGCGCCCGCAGCAGGTCGTTGAGGATATCCACCACCAACGCCTGGATCCGGGTCAGCCGCGTCTCGTTGCTGATGATGTCGTCACTCATGACTGCTGGTCCCGGTCTGTCCGACCTTATGCCCGGCTGATTGCCTGATCGGTTTGCCCAAAATTAGTTAAGACTTTGTATTCTGCATAGCAGGGGAATGCATTTTGCGATGCAACCCACAGGTGAAGTGTGACCTTTCCTGCGCGATACGTCAATGATGGCGAGCGTTTGGGCCCTTCTTGATGCGACGTTAAGCATGGGCTAGCAGGTCTGCATCGCATTTGCCGGAGGCTCCGATGCCCGCGCCCCTCGATCCGGTCGATCTGACCGCCCGCCTGATCCGCTGCCCCTCGGTCACGCCCGAGGAAGGCGGGGCGCTGCGCCTGCTGGAGGCCGAGCTTTCGGCGGCGGGGTTCACCTGCACCCGGGTCGACCGGGGCGAGACGGCGAACCTCTATGCCCGCTGGGGCGCGAGGGGGGCGAACCGCTCCTTCGGCTTCAATGGCCATACCGATGTCGTGCCGCCCGGCAACCCGGCCGAGTGGCGCTTCGATCCCTTCTCGGCGACGCTGGCCGAGGGGCGGCTCTACGGGCGCGGCGCCTGCGACATGAAATCGGGCGTCGCGGCCTTTGTCGCGGCGGCGGTGGATTTCGTGCGCGAGACCCCGCCCGATGGCGCCGTGATCCTGGCCATCACCGGCGATGAGGAGGGGGACGCGACCGACGGCACCGTGGCGCTGCTGGACTGGATGGCGGCCCAGGGCGAACGGATGAGCCATTGCCTGGTCGGCGAGCCGACCTGCCCCGAGACCATGGGCGAGATGATGAAGAACGGCCGCCGCGGTTCAATGACCGCACGGATCGAGGCGCGGGGCGTGCAGGGTCATGCCGCCTATCCGCATCGGGCGCGGAATCCCTTGCCGGCGCTGGTGCGGCTGCTCGACCGGCTGGCGAGCCATGAGCTGGATCAGGGCAACGCGCTCTTCGATCCCTCGACGCTGGCGCTGACCACGATCGACACTGGCAACCCGGCGTCCAACGTGATCCCGGCCAAGGCCCGCGCCGTTCTGAACATCCGCTTCAACGACCTTCACACGGGCGCCAGCCTCACCTCGTGGATCGAGGGCGAGATCACCCGGGTGACCGAGGAAACCGGTGTCGATTTCTCGCTGGTCGTGAAGGTCTCGGGCGAGAGCTTCGTCACTGAACCCGGCTGGTTCACCGACCTGGTGGCCGATGCGGTGGAAGCGGTCTGCGCGCGGCGCCCGGCTTTGTCCACCTCCGGCGGGACCTCGGATGCGCGGTTCATCAAGGACCATTGCCCGGTGGTGGAATTCGGCCTCGTCGGCCAGTCGATGCACAAGACTGACGAACATGTCGCCGTCGAGCATGTGCATCAGTTGAAGGCCGTCTACCGCCGGATGCTGGACGCCTATTTCGCCTGATCCCAGGCCAGGATCGCGGCGACAGCTTCTTCCGCGGTCTCGACGATGCGAAAGAGCGACAGATCCTCGCGGGCGATGGTTCCGGCCTCGGCCAGCATCTCCCAGTTGACCACGTTTTCCCACCAGTCGCGGCCGAACAGCAGATAGGGGATCGGCTTCATCCGGCGGGTCTGGATCAGGGTGAGGGATTCGAACATCTCGTCCAGCGTGCCGAAGCCGCCGGGGAACACCACGACCGCCTTGGCGCGCATCAGGAAATGCATCTTCCTCAGCGCGAAATAGTGGAAGTTGAAACAGAGTTCCGGCGTGACATAGCGGTTCGGCGCCTGTTCATGCGGCAGCACAATGTTGAGGCCGATGGACTTGCCGCCCGCCTCCTCGGCCCCGCGGTTGCCCGCCTCCATCACGCCCGGGCCACCGCCGGTGGCGATGATCCAGTCGTCGCCGCCCGCGGCCAGCGAAATCTCGGTCATCTTGCGGGCAAAGATCCGCGCTTCCTCGTAATAATGCGACAGCGCCGCCAGCTGCGGGGTGCGGGCGCGCGCCTTGTGTTCGGGCGCCGGGATCCGGGCGCCGCCGAACAGGACCACGGTGGATTTCACCCCGGCCTCGTTCATCGCCATCTCGGGCTTCAGCAATTCCAGCTGCAGCCGCACCGGGCGCAATTCGTCGCGGCAGAGGAATTCCTCGTCGGCAAAGGCCAGCCGATAGGTCGGCGACAGCGTTTGCGGCGTGTCGGGCACCTGTTCGGCGGCCACGCGGTCCTCGCGGCTGTCGCGGAATGCGTGGCGGCGTTCATCGCTCATCGTCTGACCCTTTCCTCGGTGGGATCCCCTGACTATCGTTCCTGCAACGGGAAGACCAGTAACGGAGGCGGCAATGGACTGGCGGGCAGAGATCGAGGCGGCGGCCGGGCGCATCGCGGGCCATGTCCGCCGGACCCCGGTGATGGCGATCACGCTGGGCGGGTTTCCCATGGAAATCAAGCTGGAGCAGTTGCAGCACACCGGGACGTTCAAGGCCCGCGGCGCCTTCAACTCGCTGATCAAGGGGCCGGTGCCCGCAGGCGGCGTGGTCGCGGCGTCGGGCGGGAACCACGGCGCGGCGGTGGGCTATGCGGCGGCGAGCCTGGGTATCCCGGCGCAGATCTTTGTCCCGGAGATGGCGGGCCCGTCGAAAATCGCGCTGATCGAGCGGACCGGGGCGGGGCTTACCGTTGTGCCCGGCCAATACGCCGATGCTTTGGAGGCGGCGCTGGCGCATGAGGCCAAGACCGGCGCCATGCAGGTCCATGCCTATGACGCGCCGGGCACGCTGGCCGGGCAGGGGACGCTGGCGCGGGAATGGGACGAGCAGGGCTTGCAGGCCGATACCGTGCTGATCGCGGTGGGTGGAGGGGGGCTCATCGGCGGGGCGCTGGCCTGGTGGCAGGGCGCCCGCAAGGTGATCGCGGTCGAGCCCGAGACTTCCTGCGCGCTGCATGCCGCGCTGGCGGCGGGCGGGCCGGTGGATGTCGAGGTCTCGGGCGTCGCCGCCAATGCGCTGGGCGCGCGGCGGATCGGCGCGCTCTGCTACGGGCTGGCGGCGGGGCAGGGGATCCCGTCGGTGCTGGTCAGCGACGACGCGATCCTTGACGCGCAGCGCCTCCTCTGGCGCGAGGCGCGGCTGCTGGTCGAACCCGCGGGCGCCACCGCCTTGGCCGCGCTCCTCTCCCGCGCCTATGTCCCGGCGCCGGGGGAAAGGGTGGCGGTGCTGCTCTGCGGGGCGAACCCCGCGCCCGAGCCGGTCTTCGGGGACAGGGCAGCATGAGCACGGCGCAGCACACACTCGTCCGGTTCGACGTGAACAAGGCCGCGGTCGGGGCGGGCAGCGGAAAGCTGACCACGGGCGCGATGGTTGCCTATGTGCAGTCCCTTCTCGTGGAGGCGGGCTGGCATGCCGCGGAGCCGGTTGGCCATCTGGTCGAGGAGGTCTGGACTTGCGCGTTCGACCGCAAGGGCGCGCGCTTCGAGTTGGCCGGTGAACTGGCGCAGCCCTCGGAGGGCCAGGCGGAGCCGTGGTGCGTCGCGATGATCTCGATGGGTCGGGAAGAGCGCCGCAGCCTCCTCGACTGGATCAGGAGACGTAGCCGGCCCGACCCGATGGCAGACCCCGAGGCGCCCAAGGAGGTCCTGGCGATTCTGAGCCGGGCGCCGGGCATCCGAAACGTCACGGTCGTCGACGCGTTCTGACGCGCCGCCGCCGGGCGGGCATTGCCCAACCGCGTTAGAGGCTCTGCACCTCGATCCCGGCGATATCGGCGCGCGCCCGGATCCGCGCTTCGAGGGCGGCGCTCAGGGGCTCGGTCGCGGGGCGGGTGTCGATGCGCTTGAACCAGCGGCGGATGGTGGGCCGGGCCGGTTCGAGATAGACTTGGTGCTGCACGGGCTTCTGGAAATCGTCGCTGTGGCAGCCGACGATCAGGCGAAACCCGCCGTCATGGGTGATATCCAGCGCGATGCCCCAATCCTCGACCACCGGAGCCCCGACGCGGTAGCCGGCGCGGGTCAGCCCCTCCGCGACAAAGGCGGCCAGATCGGCGGCAAAGATCCCGGGGTTGATGAAGGCCTCGCCGCCCTCGGCCTCCTCCGGCCGTCGGCGGAAGGCGTCGCAAAGGAAGGTGAAATCGCTGTGCATCGGGCCTCCTGCGGGTGGGTCTGCGGGTCCGGGCGGCGGCAAGAAGGCGCAGCCGGGAACGTTGTTTGTCCCCGTCGCCCATTGTATAGGCAACCGGGAAAACGCACCCGGAGAGAGCCCATGTCGAACGCCGCACTCGAAACCGCCATCGAAGCCGCCTGGGAGGCCCGCGACGGCATCACCCCGGCCACGAAGGGCGAAACCCGCGAGGCCATCGAGGCGACGCTGGCGGCGCTGGATTCGGGCTCGCTCAGGGTGGCCGAGCGTCAGGCGGACGGCGCCTGGCACGTCAACCAATGGGCCAAGAAAGCGGTGCTGCTGGGCTTCCGGCTGCAGGACATGGAGCAGCAAGCGGGCGGCCCGCAGGGCGGCGGCTGGTGGGACAAGGTCGACAGCAAGTTCAAGGGCTGGGACGCGGCGCAATGGAAGACCGCAGGCTTCCGGGCCGTCCCCAACTGTATCGTCCGCAAATCGGCCTATATCGCTCCGGGCGTGGTGCTGATGCCGTCCTTCGTCAACCTCGGCGCCTATGTCGACTCGGGCACCATGGTCGATACCTGGGCCACCGTCGGCTCCTGCGCGCAGATCGGCAAGAACGTCCATCTCTCGGGCGGCGTCGGCATCGGCGGCGTGCTGGAACCGATGCAGGCGGGCCCCACGATCATCGAGGACAATTGCTTCATCGGCGCGCGGTCCGAGGTGGTCGAGGGCTGCATCGTCCGCGAGGGCTCGGTCCTGGGCATGGGCGTCTTCATCGGGAAATCCACCAAGATCGTCGACCGCGAGACGGGCGAGGTCATGTATGGCGAGGTCCCGGCGGGCTCGGTCGTCGTGGCGGGCTCGATGCCGTCCAAGGGCGGCGTGAACCTCTATTGCGCGGTGATCGTGAAGCGCGTCGACGCGCAGACCCGCTCCAAGACCTCGATCAACGACCTGCTGCGCGACTGATCCGCGCGGCCAGGCCGGACCGCCGCGCGGCGGTCCGGCCGGAACGGAACTTTCTCCGGCGCTGGTGGTTAACATCGCAAGCGCCGGGAATGGCCCGGCGCCCCGTTACCGAATGGGGGACTATCATGACCGGACTTGGATGGATTGCTGCCATCATCGTCGGTGCCATCGCGGGGTGGCTCGCCGAACAATTCATGCGCTCGAATATGGGCATCCTGATGAACATCATCCTGGGCATCGGCGGTGCGCTGATCCTGAACGCCATCCTGTTGGCGGCCCTGGGCAGCACGCTGGGCGGCTGGATCGGGCAATTGGTCATCGGCTTCATCGGCGCCTGCCTGCTGATCGCGCTGGCCCGGATGCTGCGCCGCGCGGCCTGATCCGCGCCTGAGGATTTCGGCCCGAGGGCCGGATACCCCCCGGACGCTGACCTCGTGCGTCCGGGGGCTTCTTTTTTCCCGGACAAAGTTGTTGATGCAGGTGCCGGGCTGGCGAAGTCCTGTATGATGAAGCCTCGACGGCTTCGGTCATGATGGCGGCGCCTGCTCCCTGCAAGCACGGCGTGAACCTCTCTTGCGCGGCGAGCGTGAAGCGAGTCGCCGCGCAATGCCCGTCAAAAACCCCGATCAACGAGCTGCTGCGCCCCCAGGGACAAGGGGCGCCCCTCGCAGGACGCCCCTCATCTTGCCGATAAATACGCCCGTCGGGCGATCCTTGTCTTACGCCTTGGGCGCGTCCGGCCAGGCACTCGGGTCGGTGTCCAGATCGGGGAATTTCGCCGGATCGAAGACGGGCCGCTTGATCCCCGATTTCAGCTGATCGCGGTAATCGTTGATGATCCGCAGCGCCACCGGGAACAGCATCATCAGCGCCAGCAGGTTCACCACCGCCAGAATGCCCATCATCGGGTCCGAGAACGAGAAGACAAAGGTCGCGCCCGGTGCCACGGCGCCCAGAAACACGATCGCCATGATCGCGACGCGCAGCGCGTTCTGGGCCATCTTGCTGTTGGTCAGGAAGCTCAGCGCATTCTCGCCCAGATAGTAATTGTACATGATCGACGAGAACGAGAAGAGGAAGATCGCCGCCGTCAGGTAGTACTGCGCCCAGGAACCGACATGGCTGACCATGGATTGCTGGGTCAGGATCACGCCGTCCACACCGTCCGCGCCCGGCACATAGACATCACCCAGCAGGATGATGAACGCCGTGCAGGAACAGATCAGGATCGTGTCGATGAAGACCGAAAAGCTCTGCGTGATGCCCTGGCTGACCGGGTGGCGCACATAAGCGGTCGCCGCCACGTTGGGCGCGGAGCCAAGCCCCGCCTCGTTCGAGAAGAGGCCCCGGCGCAGACCCTGCGCGATCGCCGCACCGACACCGCCCGCGACAGCCTCGCGGAAGCCGAAAGCGTTGGCGACGATGTCGATGAGCACGCCCGGCAGGCTGGTCAGGTTCAACACGATGATCAGCAGCGCCATGGCCAGATAGCCGATGGCCATGACCGGGACGATGACATCGGCGGCTTTGGCGATCCGGTGAATGCCGCCAAAGACGATGATCCCGGTTGCGAGGGCCAGCGCGATGCCGGTGTAAAGCCGCGGAATGGACAGGCTGTCCAGCGCCGCCCCCGCCACGGTGTTGCCCTGAAACGCATTGAAGCCGATGGCAAAGGACGCGATCAGGCAGACGGAATAGATGACCGCCAGCCAGCGATAATTTGCGCCAAGACCATGGATGATCGAGCGCGCCGGACCGCCGCGATAATCGCCGCCCGGCTCGGTGCGCTTGTAGAGCTGCGCCAGCGTTGCCTCGATCAGCGCCGAGCACATGCCGACCAGCGCAATCGCCCACATCCAGAAGACCGCCCCCGGCCCGCCTGCCGTGATGGCCACCGCCACGCCCGCGATATTGCCGCCGCCGACGCGTCCCCCGACCGAGACGAACAACGCGGCGCGCGCGCTGATCTTGCTGGGGTCCGCGTCCGTGTCGCTGCGAAGGACGCGGAACATGCGCTTGAAGAAACGAAACTGCGCGAAGCCGCTGGCAATCGTGAAGAACACGCCAAGGATGACAAGGAAGGGGATCAGCGCCCAGCCCCAGGTAAGATCATTGATCGCGTTGAAGATTGTATCGAGAAAACCCATCCGCTTGTCCCTTCTGGCAGTAGCCGCCTTGTCGGCGTCGGGCAGGCCCATGTGGGTTGCCTGTCCCGTTCCGGCCGCGAATTTTTGGCCCGACACTGCGTCGAACTGTCACAGCTTAGGCGGAAACCTGCAGGACAGACAAGGAATAGCCGAATATCTGACCGTTCCTTGGGAAAATGACCGGATATGCGGAGAGACTGCCCGCCAATTGCGCAATCGGTCGGGTGCGGGTTGCGTCTGCCGTCTGCCGTCTGCCGTCTGCGCGCTCAGGCCGTCTTGTGCGGCTTCTCGCCCACCGGCCCGCCCGCCGCCTTCCAGCCGCTGAAGCCGTCGGTGATATGCATCACCTTCTCCAGCCCCATCTCCTGCGCCAGCTTCGCGGACAAAGCCGACCGCCAGCCCGAGGCGCAGTAGAACACGATCCGGTTGCCGGTCTGGAACTGGGGCTTGGCGTAGGGGCTTTCCGGGTCGATCCAGAATTCCAGCATGCCGCGCGGGCAATGGAAGGCGCCGGGGATCATCCCCTCGCGCTCAAGCTCGCGCGGGTCGCGCAGATCGACGAAGGTGACGCCCTCGGCGCCGTGCAGGGTCAGCAACTCGGCTGCCGGGGCGTGGTCGATCACCGCATTGGCCTCGGCCACCATGTCCTTGACGCGTTTCATGTCCGTCCTCCTGTCTTCGACGCAGCCAATCATGCAGCGGGCGACGAGGCAACCCGTCTGGTCCCGGCGTAAACCGCCTGTTAGCCTTTCTGGCGCCTATGCTTGGGCGACCTGTCCGGTCGTGGTGGTGTTCTGTCATGCTGACCTCGCTTCCCGTTCGCCTGGCCCTTTCGCCCGTCCTGCTGCCGCAGGCGCTCGCGGTGCGTTGGCATGCGCTGGCGCTGCCGGAACCGTCGGGGCCGCGACAGGGGGTGACCGGTCAGGGGCCGGTGCTGAGGCTGCTGGTGCTGGGCGATTCCTCGGCGGCGGGGGTCGGCGCGGGCGCGCAGGATCAGGCGCTGGCGGGGCGGCTGGTCGCCGATCTCGCACGGGATTTCACCGTGCACTGGCGGCTGGAAGCCCGGACTGGCCTCACCTCGGCGCAGATGCTGGAGCGGCTCTTGCAGCGCGACCTTGGCCCTGTCGATGTCGCCGTGACGGCGCTGGGGGTGAACGACGTGACGCATCAGGTCTCGCCCAGGCGCTTCCGTGACCTGCAGCGCGCCATTGCCGCGCTGCTGTTGCGGCAGGGCGCGCAGCAGGTCTGGCGCTCGGGCCTGCCCCCGATGGAGCGGTTTCCGCTGCTGCCCCGACCGCTGCGCAACGTCCTTGGGGCGCAGGCGCGCAAACTCGACCGGGTGCTTGAGGCAGAGTCGATCGCCCCCTTGTACCGGCTGCCCTTTGATGCCGCGCATCTGGATCCGGCGATGCTGGCGCGCGACGGCTTTCATCCGGGGCCGGCGATCTATGCGGAATGGGCGCGCCAACTCGCGCGCGAGATCCGGCTGCGCGTCTAGGCCTGTCCATGCCCCGGCGATGCGGCTGAGGGCGCTGCGCCGCTTCTTGCCCGGGTCCTGGCCACGACGCATGCCGACCTGCCTGCCCGGGATGCCGACCTGTCGAGGGTCATTGCCCAGCCGGCCGGGCGGCCGCGCGCGGGCGGGCAAATGGCCACCGAGAGCCCCGGCTCAAGACTGGCTTGCCCCGGGCGCGGTCAGCCCGGCCCCGAAGGACCGCGGCGCCCGATCTGCCGTCGATCATCCATGGATCCAAGCCCGGAGGGTGCGCGCTGGCGTTTGAGCCGGCGGCCGATTGCGGGATCGTCGTCCCCAGCGCGGGCCGGCGCGCCCTTCGGCATGCCACTTCCGGTTCGGCAGGGTGCGACGATGCTCTCCGTCGGCCCTTCTCATGCGCGACCGGGGGCCCCGATCAACGCATCGGCCGATTGACCGGGCTTGCCGGCTGCGATCCCGCCCTTTCGCGGACGGGCGGCCGGTTCGGTGCCCTGGGCTCCTGCCGATCGGCGGGAAATCGTCGTCGGTGCGAAGGTCGTCCTGACGGGGGCTGCGGCGCGGGCCCCTACCCAACCCGGGGCGAGGGCAGGGGTCCGCCGTGGGCGAGCCCGGTTGTCAGGGTGTCGCGCAACCCGGTCGGGCCCGTCCTGACCGCGCTCAACGGTCACGGCAGGGTGAGACGCGGCAGCCGCAGCCCCCTTCCATGGACAAGGCAACGCCGCGCCCGAGGTCAGGTCCCCGCACTTCGGCGTTGACCTATCCGGCCGCCGTGTCTCGCCGACGGATGGCCCTCGCTGGCCCGCGCCAGGCTGGTGGGCGGCTCGCCCTGGCGCGCTGGGCGGGCGCGCAAGCTGGCGCGGGACCCGGTATCCGCCAGCGCTGCCCGACGCTTTCGCCGGGCGCCGCTTCGCGCTATGAGGCGGCAGGCAACGGTGCGAGGGATCATGGCCGAGAAATCGAAACGCCCGCAGAAGGTCTATACCCTGTTGGTCGAGGTCGGCCGCAGCAAGGATGACGGCCTGCCCGAGGGAAGCACCGGGGCGGGGCTCTTGTGCTATGCCTCGGGCGTGGACGAGGCCGAAGCGGTGCGCGAGACGGTGGCGATCCTGAAACAGGCCGATCTCGCGCCGCTCGACGTGACCGGCTACGGCACGCTGGAAGAGCGGCTCGAGCAGGGCGACGAGATCGATGCCGAGGAACGCGCCCTGATGCAGCGCGCGCTGGATGAGAATGCCGTGATCGTCGCGCAGATGACCCCTTTCGGCGGCTGATCCCGCGCCGGGGCGTTGCGAACCGGCTGGGTCCGCGGCGTGGTTGCAAGGTAGATCCGTGGCATATCCGGCGGCCTGCCGGGCGGCGTCGGTCGCCGGTTTCGGCGATCCTGACCGGGCGTATCGGGGGGAGGGGGGATCGCCTCCAAGACCCCGCCCGGCCTGAACCGAGGTCCCCCCCGGCCGCCGCTGGGGGATCCGGCGACAGCGCGCGGCCTCTCGGGGCGGTGCTGACCGCGCTCTTGACCCCGGCCCTGTTCGCAGCCCACGGGCGCCGGGGATGGGACACCGCGATCCCGATACCAGCCTGCACCGTGCCGATGCGCCCTGTCTGCCCCCTTTGTCCCTGCGAACCGCTGTCCCCACTTCATCGCCGGTGGGGCGTCCGGGCGGGCGACATCCCTCAGGCCGCGCGGGATCGCGGGGGTCCGGCCTGTCTGGGCGGGCTCGTATCGATGCGGAAAGCGGCGATCAGGCCGCTGACATCGGCGGATTGGCCGTTCAGCACCTCGATCAGGTCCGAATTCTCCTGCACCATCGCCGCGTTCTGCTGTGTCACCTGATCGAGCGAGAGCATGGCCGCCTTGATCTCGGCGATGCTCGAGGCCTGCGAGACCGCCTCGTCGGCGATCTGCTCCATGGCCGAGCTCGCCCCGGCGATGCCCTCGCCGATCTGGCGGAAGGAATGCGCCGCGACCTCGACCAGCGCGACGCCCTGATGCACGATCTCGGTCGAGCGCTTGATCTGGTTGCGGATCTCGTTCGTGGTATCGGCCGAGCGCACGGCGAGCGCGCGCACCTCGCTGGCCACGACCGCGAAGCCGCGCCCGGATTCGCCGGCCCGCGCCGCCTCGACCCCGGCGTTGAGCGCCAGCAGATTGGTCTGGAAAGCGATGTCGTCGATCAACGCCACCATGCGCGTCATCTCTTCCGAGGATTTGGCGATGCGCTGCATGACGGCAATCGCCTCATCGACGCGGCCCTGACCTTCGACGGCGGTGTTGCGAAGGCCGATGGCAGCCGCGCCCGCGCTTTTCGAGGCGCGGGCCGTGCCGGCGACCAGATCCGACAGTTGGGACAGCGCGGCCGTCGTCTCTTCGAGGGCGGCGGCCTGCGACCCTGTGCGCCGCGACATGTCGTCGGTCGCGCGATTGAGGTCCGCGCTCGAGGCGCGAAAGCCGCTGACCGCGCCGGCCACGCCGCTGATCGCCTTGTGCAGGCGTCCGACCGCATCGTTGAAACGCAGCCGCAGCCCGTCGTATTCGGGCGGGAATTCGGTGGCGATCTGGCAGGCGAGATTGCCCTGCGACAGGCTGGCCAACGCGGCATCAAGATGGTCGATGACCTGTTCGCGATTGGCGCGGATCGCCTCGGCCACGGCGGCATCGGCTGCGCGCAGATTGTCGCGCGTGCGGTCGATGGCGGCGAACAGCAGGCCCACTTCGGTCGTGAGGTCGATCTTGCGCGGCCGGTCGTCGAAATCGCGCCGCCCCAGGCGCTCCATCGCGGCGATCAGCGCGCGGAAGCTGTGGGTGACCGTACGCCTGACCGCATAGCCCAGCCAGGCGCTGCCCAGCACGGCCAGCACCGACAGGCTGAGGAAACCGATGAAACTGTAAAGCGCCCGCTGCGCCTGCGCCTGCGCGCGCTCGCGGATGGTCTGGGCGACCCTCGTCTCGACCTCGCGCAGGGCGTCGATCCAGCCGGTGGAGAGGGCGAACCACCGGGGTCCGGTCAGCCCCGCCACCTGCCCGCCCGCGCCCGCCTCGATAAAGGCGTCACGGGCGGCGGCGATCCCGGTCTCGTGCTGGCGGGCGGCGAAATCGACATCGTGCAGGGCATCGCCCAGTTCGATCGCCGCCAGCCGCAGCATCGAGGCCTCGGTCGCGCCGCGTTCGATGAAGGTGCGATAGACGGGGCTGGGCAGTGTCGCGCTGCCCAGCCCCGTCACGCCGGCGGCGCGTTGCAGGCCCGCGGCTTCCTTGGCTTCGCTCAGGGCTGAAAGGCCGGCACTGAGGCGCATGATCTCAGGCTCGCGCTGCGAAAGGAGGTGATTCTCGATCTCGGTGAGGATGGTTCGGATGGCGCCGGTGTAAAAGGATCCGGCTTCGGCGCCGCTCATCCCCTGGCGGTCGATCTGCGCGCGAACCGGGTCCAGTTGCGACAGGGCGCCGCGCAGCTCGGGCGGCAGGTCGGGAAGCCGGGCGAGGGCCTGGTCGACGGTTTGCCGCGTCCGCGGCAGGTCGGTGCCAAAAGTGACCCCGCCCGAGCCGAGGAACCCCGCCGATTGCCCGCGTTCGATCTGCAGCCAATGCACCAGGCTGGCCAGATCGATGCCCGTGGCCACCGCTTCGGCGGTATGGCCGGCATCGGCGTAGGCGCGCCACTTGTCCAGGCTGAGCGGGCCACTGACGGCAAGAAGGCCCAGCAGCGGCAGGGCTGCAAGGGTCAGGACCTGATGGCTGAGCTTCATGAGAGCCTCTGCGAATCGTGCGACCGGCTCCCTTGCTACCTGCCAGAAGTGAATCCTTTGTCTAGGAGGGGCAGGACGGGATCCTTGCGCGCGCCCGGGCGGCCTCGGTGGGCAGGCCGAGCGCGTCATAGACCTGCGCCAGCTGCCGGTTGAGGGGGATGCCGGTCGGATCGTAGCCGCGCCGCAGTTCCAGCACCTGCTGGGCGGCAGACAGCGCCCCGGCCCTGATCAGCGCATCGAGGTGGATCTGCTCGAAGAAATCGCGCTGGGCGTGGGAGCCGCCGATCTCCTGCAGGCGGGGCAGGGCGCGGCCCAGAAGGCGGGCGGCCAGCGCGGCCTCGCCCCGCGCATGGGCGGCGATGCCCCGGGCGGCGGGCAGCGCGACCTCCTCCCACGCCAGCCGGTCATGGGCGGGGGTGGCGGCGCGGGTTTCGATGGCCGACAGCAGAGCCGCGGCCTCGGGGCGCCCGGCGCGTTCCAGCGCGTAGAGATATTGCAGCGTCAGGAAGGGTGAGGTCGTGTCGGCGCCGCGTCTGGCGACGTGATCGGCCACGTCCTGCCAGCGCGCACCCACGTCGATGCCGGCGAATTCCATCCGCGCCAGCAACGAGGCGGCGCCGATCTGATCTTGCGAATAATCCTTCTCGCGGCCCCAGACATGGGTGTCGTAGACCCGGAGCGCATCGGCCCTCCGGTCGCGGCTGAGGTAGAAGAGCGCGAGATGCCACCAATTATGGGTGTGCATGAAGGAATTGAGCCCGTCCCAAGTGCCGCAGACGGATTCGAGAAAGGCGATCCCTTCATCCACCCTCCCTTCGGTCAGCATGACATGGGCCAGCGCGTGATGGGCCCAGGGGTCGGTCGGCTCGATCTGAAGGGCGCGGCGGGCGGCGGCCTCGGCTTCGGGCATCAGGTGGCATTGCTCGTAGCCGAAGGCGATCATGCCGTGCAGATAGGGGGTGTCCTCGGCGTGGCCGAGCGCGTGCAGGGCCATCCGTAGCATCCCTGCCGCATCGCCGAGGTTGAAGAGGTGGTATTGCCCCAGCTTGATCAGCGCGAGGTCGCCGGGCCATTGCTTCGCCGCTTCCTCGGCCAGTTGGATGACGCGGGGGATGTCGCCTGAGACCCAGGCGGCCAGCACCTGCGCATTGGCCTTTTCGCGCGCGTTCCCCGCCGCTTGCAGGGCACGGTCGGCAAAGGGGCCTGCCAGCATCGGGGCCTGGGGGGATTCGAGGAACATGTAGAGCATCCCGGCATAGGCGTTGCCGAGGCAGCTTCCGGGGTGCCGGTCGATCAGCCCGAGGATGGTCACGGCCTGTGGCTGATAGGCCAGGAAGCCCTGGATGAACGCGTCAAGGGCGGCCACCAGTGCGGGGTCGGAATCGGTGATCGCATTGCCGAGGCAGTCTTTTGTCACGGGGCCTCTCCGGTCAGGAAGGGGATGAGGGCGGCAAGGACGGCCTGCGGTGCGTCCCAATGCAGGGAATGGCCGCTGTCGGGGATCGTTTCGACCCGCAGATCCGGGATCTCGGCCAGCGCGGCGCGGGCCGGGCCCGGGGGGATCAGCAGGTCGTCGGCGGCGAGCAGGGCGAGCGTCGGGCAGCGCAGGCCGGCGGCGAGGGGGGCGGCAGCGGCCTGACCCAGCGCGGCGACCTGCGCGCGCATCTGTTCGGGGCGCTGGGCATGGGGATAGGCCAGCGACTGGGCGATGGCGGCATCCAATTGCCCGGGGGCCTCGAAAAAGCGGGGGTGGAACAGCCAGGGCAGGAAGGCGCGCAGCCACAGGTCCGGCGGCTGGCCCTCCTCGCGCAGCCTGAGCATCAGGTCGAAAAGCGCGGCATTGCGGGCCATGACCATCGGCGCGCTGGCCAGCAGCGCCAGCCGCGACACGCTGTCGGGTGCCTCGGCCGCCATGGCGATCGCAATCATGCCGCCCAGCGAATGCCCGGCCACCGCGACGGGGCCGAGGTCCAGATGCCGGGCCAGCGCCAGCGCGTCCCCGGCCCAATGCGGCAGGGACAAGGGCGCATCGAGCGGCCGGGTGCGGCCGGTCGAGCGGTTGTCGGGCCGGATCACCGTGAACCGTTGCGCCAGCGGTTCGACCAGCGGCGCCCAACTCGCGCTGTCCGAGGCGGTGCCGGCGATCAGCATCAGCGGCGGGCCCTTCCCGTCGATCTCGTAATGCAGGGTCACGTCGGGCAGGGCGAGAATGGGCATCAGGGCCTCCAGCAGGGCAGCAGGTCGCCCGGTTCCGGCCGGGCCTCGTAAACCGCGCGGGCGATGGCGCGCGACAGGCAGAGCGCGGCGGCATGGCCGATTTCGGCCAGTTCGATGTCGGAGGCGGGTTCGCCCTCGCCGGTGGTCAGGGCAAAGACCAGATCGCCGTCATGCGTCGTATGCGCGGGCACCACGGCACGGGCGATGCCGTCATGGACGGCGATGGCAAGGCGATGGCATTGTGATTTGCTCAGCGCCCGATCGGTGGCGACGATGGCGATGGTCGTATTGGTCCGCGGTCCGAAAAGCGCCTGCGATTTCAGCGAGACGAGCGGTCCGCCGAGGCCCGAGGCCGGGTCAGGGCCAAGCCCGCCGAATTCACCGTCGATCTCGAACGGCGCGGCCCAGAAATGGCCGGCGGGCGTGGTCACGCTGCCGACCGGATTGGCCGCGACCAGCGCGCCGACAATCGTCCCGTCGCCCAGCACCAGCGAGGCCGAGCCCAGCCCGCCCTTCTGCATCGCCGCCAGCGCCCCGGTGCCCGCCCCCTCGGTCCCCAGCGCGAAATCGGGCGCGGCGGCCTCCAGCGCCCGGCGGCCCAGCGCGCGGTAGGGGTTTTCGGTCCAGTCCTTCTCTCCGCCGTTCAGCAGGTCGAACAGGATCGCCCCCGGCACCAGCGGGATCAGCGCCGCGCCCAGTTGCAGGCCCCGACCGGCCGCCCGCAGTCCTTCGGTCACGCCCGAACAGGCGTCGAGCCCATAGGCCGACCCGCCCGACAGGACCAGCGCATCGACGCCCGCGTTCGATTTGTCCGGCGCCAGCAGGTCGGTCTCCCGCGTGCCCGGTGCGCCGCCCATCACCGCGACGCTGGCCAGGAACGGTGCGCCCCCCGTCAGCACCGTCACCCCCGATTTCAGGGCCGGGTCGGCGGCATTGCCGACGCTCAGCCCCGCCACATCGGTGATCAGGTTCCGCGGGCCGGGCCTATATGCAGCGGCCACCGTCCACCTCCATGGCGACGCCGGTGATCATCGAGGCTTCGTCCGAACACAGGAACAGCGCCGCGTTGCCCATGTCCTCGGCGGTCGAGAAGCGGCCGAGCGGGATGGTGGACAGGAATTTCGCCCGGATTTCCGGCGTGTCCTCGCCCATGAAGGATTTCAGCAGCGGCGTCTCGCCCGCCACCGGGTTCAGCGCGTTGACCCGGATGCCGGCGGGCGCCAGTTCGACCGCCAGCGCCTTGGTCGCGGTGATCACCCAGCCTTTCGAGGCGTTGTACCAGCTCAGCCGGGGGCGGGGCGAGACCCCGGCGGTCGAGGCCATGTTGAGGATGACGCCCGATTTGCGGGCTTTGAAGCCCGGGACGAAAGCCTGCGTCGTCAGGTAGATGGCCTTCATGTTGACGGCGAAGATCCGGTCGAAATCGTCTTCCGAGACCTCCTCGGTCGCCATCGGCAGATGCGTCACCCCGGCGTTGTTCACCAGAATATCGACGACGCCCGCCTGATCGCGCATCGCCTCGACCGCGGCACGGTCGGCGACGTTGCAGGCGACGCCCAGCCCGCCGATCTCTGCCGCCACCGCCCGGGCCGCATCGCCGTTGATGTCGGCGACGATCACGCGCGCGCCCTCGGCGGCGAAGCGCCGGGCGATGCCCGCGCCGAAGCCCGAGCCCGCGCCGGTCACGATGGCGGTCTTGTCCTTCAATCTCATGGCGTTTCTCTCCTTCATCGCCGGGCGTCGGGGCGCGCGGCGGTCCATCTCACATGATCGGCCTCGCCTAGTCGGGCAAACCGGGTCAGTTCGGCGTCGAGCCGGGCGATGCGGCCCGATCCCCAGCGGCTGCCGGGTTCGGGCCAGAAGCCCGTCACCTCGATCTCGCCCTTGGCGCGGTTGCCCTTGATTTCCATCCGGCCGACGAAGCTGTCGCCATCGAGCAGCGGATAGACGTAGTACCCCCAGCGGCGCTGGTCGGCGGGCACGAACATCTCGTTGCGGTAGTCGAAGCCGAAGAGCCGCTCCAGCCGGTTGCGGTCGCGGATCGCCGGGTCGAAAGGGTTGAGGATCCTGAGCCGCGCGGGAACCTCGGGCGCCTCGGCCAGCCGCACCTCGATCTCGGGATGGGCCAGCGCCGCGCGCCAGCTTCCGTCGGCGGATTGCACGCGGACTGGCACGGTGGCCGCACCCTCGGCCCAGCGCCGCGCCTCCTCGGCGCTGGCGACGGCATAGAAGCGCTGCACCTCGCCCTGCGTCGCGACGGTCAGGCGGTTCAGTGCATCCTCGTGCAGGCGGGTCAGGGCCTCGGGTTCCGGCAGCGGGTCGTGGGCGGGGAAAACCCGGGCGCCGAGATCGTAGAACTTGACGAAATTGGCGCGGTGACAGGTCGCCAGATCGCCCGCGTACCAGAGTTGATCCAAGACCTTCTTGTGCGGCGGCCGCGCCCACATCTCGCGGCTTTCGGCTTTCGTTTCAAAGGCCTGGGTGGAGAGGGCTCCCTCGGCCTCGATCCGGGCGCGGATCGCCGCGATCTCGTGCTGCGCAAGACCTGATTGATACCAGGCACCGCGCGCCGCCCGTTCGCCCAGCCGGCGAAACTGCACCTGCCAGAGGGGCAGCAACGAGACCGGCAGCAGGCTCGCGTCATGGGTGAAATGCTCGAAGAGGGCGCGTTTGGCCAGATGCGGCCAGAGCATCCCCTCGCGATAGCGGCGGTTTCGCGACCACAGGATGTGGTTATGCGCCCGGGTCACGTTGCGGATCGTGTCGATCTGCAACAGGCCCAGCGCCTCGATCATCCCGGGCACATCGACCGGGCCGGTGGCGGGGCCGGACAGCCCGTTCACCGCCAGCCAGAGCCGCCGCGCGTCGCGGTTGGGGATGTCGAGGGGCGCGCTCATCCGTGCCAGGTGGCCACGGTTTTCAGGGTCGAGAAGCCGTAGAGCGCCTCGAACCCCTTCTCGCGGCCGTGGCCCGATTTGCCGACCCCGCCGAAGGGCAGTTCCACCCCGCCGCCCGCGCCGTAATTGTTGACGAAGACCTGCCCGGCATGCAGCGCTCGGGCCAGCCGGAACTGCCGCCCGCCGTCCGACGTCCAGACCGAGGCGACGAGGCCGTAGTCGGTGGAATTGGCGATGCGCAGCGCGTCGGCTTCGTCGTCAAACGGGATCAGCACCTGCACGGGGCCGAAGATCTCCTGCTGGGCGAGCGCATGGTCGGACGGCACTTCAGAGAAGAGGGTCGGGCAGACGTAATGCCCGGCGTTGCTGGCGCCGGGGGTCAGGACGCCCTCGGCGGCAATGGTCAGGTCGGCGCCCTGCGCGATATAGCCCTGCACGATGCCCTTCTGCCGGGCGGAAATCAGCGGACCCACACGCGGGTCGCTCAGCGCCGGGCCCACGGTCAGCTTGCCGTATTCGGCGGCCATCCGGGCGCGGACCTCGTCATAGACGCCCCGCTGCACCAGAATCCGGGACGAGGCCGAGCAGGTCTGCCCGGCATTCTGGATGCCCGCATTGACCAGAAACGGCAGGGCGCGGTCCAGATCGGCGTCGTTGAACACCAGTTGCGGCGACTTGCCGCCCAGTTCCAGCGTCACCGGCACCACGTTCTTCGCCGCCGCCGTCTGGATCAGCACGCCCACACCGACCGAGCCGGTGAAGCTGACATGCTGGATGCCGGGATGCCCGGCCAGCGCCGCGCCGGCTTCGGCCCCCAGCCCCGTCACCACGTTCAGCGCGCCCGCGGGCAGCCCCGCCTCCATCGCCAACGCAGCGAAGGCCAGCGCGGTGAGACAGGCTTCCTCGGCCGGTTTCAGCACGCAGGCGTTGCCCATCGTCAGCGCGGCCCCCACCGACCGGCCGATGATCTGCATCGGATAGTTCCACGGGATGATATGCCCGGTCACCCCATGCGGCTCGCGCAGCGTATAGACGGTGTAGCCGTCGAGATAGGGGATCGTCTCGCCGGTGATCTTGTCGGCGGCGCCGCCGTAAAACTCCATGTAGCGGGCCAGCGCCACGGCATCGGCGCGGGCCTGGGTCAGCGGCTTGCCCACGTCGCGGGCTTCCAGCACGGCCAGATCCTCGGCCCGTTCCAGCACCAGTTGGCCCAGCCGGGTCAGGATGCGCCCGCGTTCCAGCGCCGTCATCCGGCCCCAGACCCCCGCCCGGGCGTGGTGCGCCGCAGCGACGGCGGTGTCGATCTCGGCCGCGCCGCCCCGGGCAATGCGGGTCAGTTCCTCGCCGGTCGAGGGGTCGGTCAGGGGCAGGCTCTCGGCCCCTTCGCGCCATTCACCGGCGATCAGATGGCTGGCGGCGGGGATCTTGAAGGCGTCAAGGGGCATCGGCGGGGCTCACTTCGGGAAGTTTCGGCGCGGCGGCGAGCAGCGCGCGGGTGTAGGGATGCTGCGGATCGGTGAAGACCTGTTCGGTTGGGCCCTGTTCGACGATCTTTCCGGCCTGCATGACCATCACCCGGTCGGTGACGCCCCGCACCACGCTGAGGTCATGGCTGATGAACAGGTAGCTGAGCGGCCGCTCACGGCAGAGATCGGCAATCAAATCAAGGCATTGCGCCCGGACGGATACATCGAGGGCCGAGACCGCCTCGTCAAACACAATGAGCGCCGGATCGTTGATCAGCGCCCGGGCGATGGCGATGCGCTGGCGCTGCCCGCCGGAAAACTCGTGGATATAGCGGTCGGCATCCGTGGCTTTCAGGCCGACAGCCGTCAGCGCCTCGGCGATCTTGGCGGCGCGCGCCTCGCCCCGCGGCGGGTTTTCCAGCAGGTGGAAGGGCTCGGCGATCAGGCGGCGGACGCGGTGGCGCGGGTTGAAGCTGCCGTAGGGGTCCTGAAACACCACCTGCATCTGGCGGCGCACCGCGAGGTTGGGGTGTTTCTCGGCCCAGACCGGGGCGCCGTTCAGGGTGATGGCGCCGGATTGCACCGGCTCCAGCCCCAGCAAAGCGCGGGTCAGCGTGGACTTGCCGCAGCCGGATTCGCCCACCAGCCCCAGCCGCTCACCCTTGTTCAGGACGAAACTCACATCATCCACCGCCCGGGTTTCCGTCCGGGGGCCGAACAGACCTTTGCGCGGCTGGCGATAGCTGCGGACGACATTCTCGATCTTCAGCAGTGGCACCGGCGGCGGGGCAGGCGGCAGGTCGACGCGGTGGGTCGAGGCCGCGAACAGCGCCTTCGTGTAGGGGTGCTGCATGGCGTGGAACAGTTGCTGGGTGGGGCCGCTCTCCACCACCCGGCCGTGTTGCATGACGACGATGCGGTTGGCCATGTCTGACACGACCGCGAGGTCATGGGTGATCATCATCAGCCCCATGCCGAAATCCTGCGTCAGGTCCTTCAGCAGGTCCAGAATGCGGGCCTGGGTCGTCACATCGAGCGCCGTTGTCGGCTCGTCGGCGATCAGCAGGCGGGGGCGCAGCGCGATGGCCATGGCGATCACCACCCGCTGGCGCTGCCCGCCGGACAACTCATGCGGATAGCGGGTCAGGGGGAAGCGGTCCTCGGGCAGGCCGACGCGGGCCAGCACCTGCCGGGCGCGCTCCAACGCCTCGGTCCGGGTAACGCTTTCATGTTGCAGGATCGTCTCGGCCACCTGGGTGCCGATGGTCATCACCGGGTTCAGCGCCGTCATCGGCTCCTGGAACACCATGCCGATCCGGGCGCCCCGGACGCCGCACATCTGGGCTTCGGTCAGGGCCAGCAGATCCTCGCCATCCAGCAGGATCTGGCCCCTGGTCCGCGCGGCGGCGGGCAGCAGGCCCATGGTGGCGAGCGCCGTCATCGACTTGCCCGAGCCGCTTTCGCCGGTGATGGCGACGATCTCGCCCGGGGCCACTTCCAGCGAGACATCGTGGAGGATGTCATAGGTGCCGATGGCCAACGACAGGTTCTGAATCGAAAGAAGGTTCATGTGCGGGCCACCCGGATGCGGGGGTCGAGGAGGTCCCGCAGCCCGTCGCCCATCAAGTTCAGCCCCAGCACCATCAGCACGATGGCCAGCCCCGGGATCAGCGCCACATGCGGTGCGAGGGCGGCGAGCGTCTGGGCATCGGCCAGCATCCTTCCCCAGCTGGCGGTGGGGGGCTGTGCGCCGAGGCCGATGTAGGACAGCGCGGCCTCGGCTAGGATGCCCAGCGAGAACTGGATGGTTCCCTGCACGATCAGCAGGTTGGCGATGTTGGGCAGGATATGCTCGACCGAGATGCGGGCCTTGTTCTTGCCCGCGACCCTTGCGGCGAGGATGAAGTCGCGAGACCAGAAGCTGAGCGCGGCGCCCCGCGTTACCCGGGCGAAGACGGGAATGTTGAAGATGCCGATGGCGATGATCGCGTTCGCGGCTCCGGCGCCGAAGACGGCGGTGATGAGGATGGCGATGACCAGACTGGGGAAGGCGAAGATCAGGTCGTTGCCGCGCATGATGACCTCATCCAGCAGCGAGCCCCGGCGGGCGGCGGCCGTCAGCCCCAGCGGCACGCCGATGCCCATGCCGATGCCGACGGCCAACAGCGCCACGGCGATGGAGGTGCGCGCGCCCATCATGATCATCGACAGGATGTCGCGGCCGAGGTGATCGGTCCCCAGCCAATTGACCGCATCCGGGGCGTGCAGGCGGTTGGGAATGTCCAGAAGCTCGATATCGTAGGGGGTCCAGACGAAGGACAAGAGCGCCCCGCCGAGGAACAGCGCGGTCAGGAAGGCGCCCAGGATCAGGGTACGGGGCAGGCTCATGCGCGGATTCTCAGGCGCGGATCGACCAGCGCATAGGCGAGGTCCACGGCGAAGTTGACGATGATCACCAGCCCGACCAGCAGCATGACGACGCTTTCCACCACGATCAGGTCCCGCGCCGAAATCGCCTGAAAGATCAGGCGACCGAGGCCCGGCAGGTAGAAAATCTGCTCGATGACGATACCCCCGGCCAAGAGGAACGAGAATTGCAGGCCGATGATGGTCAGCACGGGGATCAGCGCATTACGGATCGCGTGACGCCACAGCGCCTGACGGCGGCTGAGGCCCTTGGCGCGCGCGGTGCGGATGAAATCCTCGCCCAGCATGTCGAGGAGCGACGAGCGCATGACCCGGGCGAGGATCGCGGCCTGAGGCAGGGCCAGCGCCACGGCGGGCAGGATCAGCGCTTTGATCCCGGGCCAGATTCCGTTGCCCCAGCCCGGGAACCCCCCGGCCGAGACCCAGCGCAGATGCACGGCGAAGACCAGCACCAGGATCATGGCGAACCAGAAATTCGGCACCGCGACGCCCAGTTGCGTGGCGCCCATCACCCCCGCGTCGCCCAGCTTGCCGCGGCGGCTGGCGGCATAGATCCCGGCCGGGAAGGCGATGATCACCGTCAGCGCCAGGGCCAACAGCGCGAGCGGCAGCGAGACGACCATCCGGTCCAGGATCATCTGCGAGACCGGGGTTCGGTAGGTGTACGACCGGCCGAAATCGCCCTGCAGCATGCCGGCGGTCCAGTCGAGGTAACGCTCGATCTTCGGCACATCGAGGCCCAGCTCGGCCCTGAGCGCGGCGACCGTATCGGGCCGCGCGTTGACGCCCAGCATATAGGCGGCGGGATCGCCCGGCACGACCTCCACCACCGTGAAGATCACCATCGAGGCGACGATCAGGCTGAGGCAGAGCGAGACAAGGCGACCGACCGTGTAGCGGATCATCGCAGGCGGGCTCCCGGGTCGGTGGGGTCAGGCGGGGAAGGGCGGCGCCAGATCGGCGCCGCCCGAAGGCGTCAGGGCCAGGAAACCGCGGTCAGGTCGATGGCGGCGGTCGGCTGGTTCAGCCACAGCCCCTCGATCCCGGCGCGGGCGATGGTGGGCACCGCCAGCTCGAAGAGATAGGCGTTGACGTAATCCTCGGCGATGATGGTCTGCGCCTGCTGCAGCAGTTCGGTGCGCCGGGCCGGGTCCGTCGTCTCGTTCAGCGTGGTCATCAGCGCCTGGAAGTCCGGGTTGTTGTACTGGAAGTAGTACTCCGGGTTGGCGTAGATGTTGATGTCCATCGGTTCGGTATGGCTGACGATGGTCAGGCCGAAATCACGCCCGCGGAAGGTGGTTTCCAGCCATTGCGCCCATTCCTGGTTGTTGATCTCGGTCTGGATCCCCACGGCGCGCAGCTGCGCCGCGATGATCTCGCCACCCCGGCGGGCATAGGAGGGCGGCGGCAGGTTCAACGTGGTGGTGAACCCGTCCGGCAGCCCCGCCTCGGCCAGCAGCGCGCGCGAACGCTCGGGGTCGTAGTTCGACAGCCCGGTCAGGTCCACGTAATCGGGGTTATGGGGCGCGAAATGGGTGCCGATCGGCGTGCCGAGGCCGTACATCGCCCCGTCGATCACCGCTTGGCGGTCGATGGCATGGGCCACCGCCTGACGCACCAGCGGGTTGTCGAAGGGCTCGCGGGCGTTGTTCATGGCGAGGATTGTCTCGCCCTCGGTATTGCCGACCAGGACCTGGAAGCGCGGATCGGCCTCGAATTGCGGAATATTCTCGGGCGCCGGGTAGCCGACGAAGACATCCACATCCTCGGCCATCAGCGCGGCAAAGGCCGCTGTCGGGTCCGAGATGAAGCGGAAGGTCGCGGAATCCAGCACCGCCGGGGTGCCCCAGTAATTGGGGTTGCGGGCGATGTTGATGTGGTCGCCTTGCACCCAATCCTCGAACACGAAGGCGCCGGTGCCGATGGGATGCGTCGCCGCATCGCCGATGCTTTCGGGCGCGACGATCACGGCATCGCCCCAGGCGAGGTTGAACAGCAGCGCCCCGGTCGGCGCGCTGAGCGTGATCTGCACCGTCAGCGGGTCGATCACCGTCACCTCGGCGATATTGGCGAAGAGCGCCTTCTGGGCGTTGGTCGAATCCTCGGCCCGGGCGCGGTCGAGGGTGAATTTCACGTCCTCGGCGTCCATCGTGGTGCCATCGTGGAAGGTCACGCCGTCGCGCAGATGGAAGGTATAGGTCAGCCCGTCCTCGGAAATGTCCCAGCTTTCCGCCAGACCGGGGACGACCGAGCCATCCGACATGAAGCGCGTCAGCCCTTCGTAGATGTTGGAATAGACCACCGAATCGATGGCCTGCGCGGCGCCCGCCGTCGGGTCGAGGTTCGGCGGCTCAAGCTGCATCGCCACGTTCACATGCGTGTGCTGGGCGTAGGCCGCACCCGCGAACAGGGCCGTCGAACCGGCCAGCATCAGCGTCGTCAGTCGTTTCATTCCTGGGTCTCCCTGTTTTTGTCGTCCGGCAACAGCAGGGCGGCGAGGCTGCGGGCCATCACCGCCGCACTGTCCATCATGTCGTCGACCCCGACATATTCGTCGGGTTTGTGCGCAAGTTCCAGCAGTCCCGGACCATAGGCCACGCAGTTCTTCAGCTTGCCGATCCGGTCGATGTGCTTCTGGTCGTAGCTGCCGGGCGAGGCGACGAATTCGGCCTCCTTGCCCATGACCTCTTCGATGGCGGCGGCCACGGTGCGGGCAATCGGCGCCTCGCGGTCGGTCATCGAGGGGATGACGTGGTTGAGTTCGCGCACGGCATAGTCGAACCGCGGCCGGTCGCGTTTCAACCCTTCCAGAAGGTCCACGATTTCCCCCCGCACGCTGTCGAGCGATTCCTCGACCAGATAGCGACGGTCTATCACGATCCGGCAGCTGTCCGGCACGCAATGCGAGGGCAGCGCGGTCGAGCCCGGGGCCTTCTCGGGCTGGCCGCCGTGGATCGAGTTGATGTTCATGGTCGAGGACCGCGCGCCCTCGGGCACCACCGGCATGTCGGTGTGGCGCTGGGCCATCGCGGGATAGAGCCGGTCTTCGAACCGCTCCAGCACCGCGCCCATGTGGCGCACGGCGCAATCGCCGAGGAAAGGCATGGAGCCATGCGCAATCTCGCCGAAAGTCTCGATCTCGGCCCACCAGCCGCCGCGATGGCCAAGGCAGACGCGGTCCTTCTGCAAAGGCTCGGGGATGATGACGTGCTGAACCCGCTCGGGCGAGAAGAAGCCCTGTTCGGCCAGATAGGCGACGCCGCCATAGCCGCCCGATTCCTCGTCGGCGGTGCCGGAAATCTCGATGGCGCCGGCATAGTCGGGATGGGTGGCCAGAAACGCCTCCACCGCGATGATCGACGCCGCCAACCCGCCCTTCATGTCGCAGGCGCCCCGGCCATAGATCTTGCCGTCCTTCAATTCGCCGCCGAACGGATCCATGGTCCAGCCCGCGCCCACATCCACCACGTCGATATGGCTGGTGAAATGCACGCAATCGCCGCTGTGCCGCCCCTCGCGCCGGGCCACGACGTTCCAGCGCGGATAGGCCTCGCAATCACCCGGTGTGCCATGGGCGCGGATCAGCTGCGTCTCGAAGCCCGCGCCTTTCAGCCGGCGGTCCAGGTATTCGCAGATATCGCGGTAATTCTCGCCCGGCGGATTCAGTGTGGGAATGCGGATCAGATCCTGGGTCAGCGCGATCAGATCCTCGCGCCGCTCCTGCAGGGCGGCCATGAGGCGAAGGTGGCGTGGGCTGGTCGGGGCGAGATGGGTCATGCGAGCAGATTGTTCAAAGACAAATACGGTATCAATACCGTAGAAATACGGCATGGAGACACAACTCGCCCTTCTCGCCTTCAACGCCGCCCCGGTTGCCATCGTGCTGACCGAGCAACGCGTGATCCGCGCCTGCAACCAGACCTTCGCCCGGCTCCTGGGCTACCGGGCCGAGGATCTGCCGGGCCAGTCCTTTCGCCTGTTCTATGGCTCGGACGAGGAATTCGAGGAAATCCGCGACATCGGCCTGACCCTGCTGCGCGAGACGGGCAGCTATACCGACGAGCGGCTGGTCCGGCACCGGGCAGGGCATGCGCTCTGGTGCCGGTTCCGGGCAACGACACTGGCGCCCGAGGCGCCGCTTGACCGGCTGGTGATGAGCTTCGCGCCGATCCACGAGGGCGGGCCGGTCAGCCTGTCGAAGCGCGAGCGTCAGGTGCTGGAACTGATGAACCGCCGCCTGACCAGCAAGGAAATCGCCGCCCGGCTGCATCTGAGCCCCCGGACCGTCGACGATGTGCGGGGAAGGCTGATCAAGCGTTTCGGCGTCAGACGGGCGGCCGATATCCTGCCGATGCTGGGTGGGCGCGGTTGAGGTCAACCGCGCGGCGCCGCCGGTAGGCACGGCTCAGGCCGAGGGCTCGTCCTTCGGCGCGCGGTTGAAGGCGTAGTGAAGGCGCGCGAAGCCCTCGGGCGTCTTTTCCGCCGCCAGCAGGGTCAGCCCCGCCTCAAGCCCGGTCGCCGGGAACAGCGGCCGCCCGCCGCCGATGATCTCGGGGATCAGGAAGATCTGGATCTCGTCCAGCGCGCCGCGTTCCATGAAAGCCATCTGCAAGCGCCCACCGCCCAACATCCAGACATCGCCATCGTCGAGCGCCCGCAACTCGGCGATCAGCGCGTCGATATCGCTGCGGGTTTCCAGCGGGCCCTTCGGATCCCCGATCGGTTGCGAGGTCACGACGATCACCCGCTGGTTGCCATAGGCCCAAGGCGAGGGATCGTTGGCGATGAAATCATAGGTGGCGCGGCCCATGACCACGGTGCGGATGCGGCGCAGGAAACGGTCGTAATCCTTTTCCTCCGGTCCCGGCTGGTCGTGACGGAAGAGCCAGTCAAGACTGTCGTCCTCGGTGGCGATGAACCCGTCGAGGCTGGCGGCAATGTAGCCAAGAATGGCAGCCATGCGATTCTCCTTGATTATAAATGAACGTTTATTTATATTGAATTCATGAGCCGCCGCAAGTCCATTTCCGACGATCTCCTGCTGGACCGGTTGCTGGTCGGGATCGCGCAGACCGGCCCCGCCGACCTGTCCTTCGCCCGGGCCGCGCGCGTCGCCGGCCTCTCCGCCCCGACGCTGGTGCAGCGCTTCGGCAGCCGCGAGGCCATGGTCGAGGCGGTGCTGCTCCGGGCCTGGGACCTGCTCGACGCGCGCACGGCCGCGGCGGATGCCGCCTGCGGGCCGGGGGCGCTGGGGGCGGTGGATCTGCTGCTTCAGCTGACGCTCGGGGGCGATGCCGCGCATGACAGCGGCGACGGCCTGCTGCTCCTGCGCGAGGATATCCGCAATCCCGTGCTCCGCGCCCGCGGCGCCGCCTGGGGCGAAACGCTGGTGCAAGCCATCGCGCGCCGGTTGCCCGAGGACGGCGCGCGCCTGGGATGGGAGGCCGTCAGCCTCTGGCAGGGCGCAATCATCTGGTGGTCCTTCCGCCGCAACGCCCCGTTGGCCGAGGTCGTGGCCAGCACGCTGGAAGGCTGGCGCAAGCGGAACGGCGATCTGACCCGCTGACGCTTTGGCCGGCGCGCGACACAGAGCCGCGCCGGTTTGCCGCCATCAACCCGCAATTGCCGGTTGGCCGGGGCATCGAATCCAGGAACAAGGGAAGGGGGATGGTGCTGCAAGAGAGGATTGAACTCTCGACCTCTCCCTTACCAAGGGAGTGCTCTACCACTGAGCTACTGCAGCGTCGCCACGGGCGGCTGATTAGACGCAAAGCGCGGCCGGTGCAAGCCCCGACTGGACATTATTTCATCGGGCGTTAAGACAGGCCCCATGAGCGGCGACAGGGTCAGCAAGAACGCAGGACCGGCCGGGCCCGATGGGGCCCGGCGCGTCAAGGCCGTGCGCGGCACCAAGGGCGACGATGCCCGGGAAGCGCGGGTCAAGGCGGCGCTGAAGGCCAATATCGCCCGGCGCAAGGCTCAGGCGAAGGCGCGCGGCGAAAGCGAGGATATGGATGAGTGATGCCCGATTCGAAGACGGTGCCGAGGCGCCGCTGCGTCTGCTGGCCCGCGATGCCGAGGATCTGAAGGTCATTTCGGCGCTGGTGCAGGACGCCGTACTGACGGGTGCCGACCTGCGCTATAGCCGCGCCCGCCGGCGATTTTCGCTGCTTCTGAACCGATTCCGCTGGGAGGATGAAGGCCGCGCCCGGGCTTCGGGCCGGCGGTTCGAGCGGGTGCGGGCGGTGCTCGATTTCTCGGATGTGACGGCGGTGTCGCATCAAGGGCTGACCCGGGATGCGGAGACGGTGCTGTCGCTCCTCGCGCTGGAATATGTGCCCGACGCCGAGCCCGAGGCCGGCGCGCCGGCCGGGCCGGGCCGGGTGGTGCTGACCTTCGCCGGTGACGGCGCGCTGGCGCTGACGGTCGAATGCCTGGAGGTCGAGCTCAGCGACGTGACCCGTCCCTATCTGGCCCCCTCGCACCACGCGCCCGACCACCAGGCGTAGCCCGCGCAGCCCGGAAGCGGCGGGAGGCGCGCTCCCGCCCGCCCACCCCGCGCGCCTCCCGCCGCGGAGAGCTTGGCGCTTGTGGCGGCCCCGGGGGCCTTCTGCCCCCGGACCCCCGAGGATATTTGAAGCGCAAAGAAGGCGGCTTAACGCCCTCTTAATCTTCATCTTTGCGCCTCAAATATCCTCGGGGGGTGAATTGGCCGCAGGCCAAGAGGGGGGCAGACGGCCCCCCTTCTTCGGCGCGGCGGCACGCCGCGCCGCTGGTCGCCCGAGGCGCCCGCGGCAGCGGGCAACGAGGGCGAAACACCTCTCCCCCGGTCAGCAGAAACCGGGCGCCAATTTCACCGCGCCGGCGAGCAGCCCGCGGCGGCTGCGCATCGGGTCGCCCAGCCGCTTCATCGCCATCGGATGCGCGGGGTCGAGCGCGCCCAGCCGCGACAGAAGCGCGGTGATCGCCGCTTCCGAGGCGCGCGTGCCGCCGTCCAGCACCTTCAGCGCGACACCCAGCCCCTGTTTCGGCAGGATCGCCACGAAAACCGCCTCGGCGCCGGTCTTGATCGCCACGCCGTCCATGGCCCGCATCAGCTCGGTGCAGGCGCGGCCTTCGCCTGCCACCATCTCGGGATGGGCCACCATCCCCTCGCGCAGGGTCACCATGGCGCGGCTGCGGGCGTCAGAGCCATTGGCGGTGGCGAAGCGGGCCATGGCCCGGGCCAGCCCGCCCACCGAGGTCGCGAAATTCGGGGCCGAGCAGCCGTCGATCCCGTAGCCGGGGCTCGACTCGCCGGTCACGTCCTCGAAAGCCGCCTTCACCGCCTTTTGCACCGGGTGGTCGGGTTCGGTGTATTCCGGCCCGCCGCCGAGGTGCTTGTTCAGCATCAGGAAGCCCGAATGCTTGCCCGAGCAATTGTTGTGCACCTGGCAGGCGGCATCGCCGGTGCAGAGGAGGCGCTTGTGTTCCTCGGGGTCGTCGGGGACCTGGGTGCCGCAGCGCAGATCCTCCTCGCCCAGCCCCATATCGGCCAGCCAGGCGCGCACCGCCTCTACATGGATCGCCGCCCCGTTGTGCGAGGCGCAGGCCAGGGCCAGGCGTTTGGGCGGCAAGGCGGCGCCCGCGCCCGATTCCAGGAGCGGCAGCGCCTGGAGCATCTTGCAGGACGAGCGCGGATAGATCACGGCGTCAGGATTGCCCCAAGCCTCGACCACGCCCTTCGCGTCGCAGATCACCGCGTGACCCAGGTGACGGCTCTCCAGCAACTCTCCCCGCCAGACATCGACAAGCGGCACAGCGCCCGCAGCAACGTCGGTCATGCCCTGAACTCCTTCACGGTTGCGCAATATTCCGCCAACGGGGGTTTCTCAGACCCCGGTTTTCGCGGTATGACCCAGTTTACCGGGCAAACCCCTGTTGCGCCAGTTCAAAGCCTTGTGCGAAAAGGCCGGCGGCGGGGGACACGAGACACGCTGGAGGCACGGAAGACATATGGCATCTTCGTTCAAATTCGGCGCGATGGGCGCGATGTTGGCCCTGATGGCCGCTCTCCCCGCTCAGGCGCAGGATTCGACCAACCGGGTGGCGGTGGAAACCGCCTGGAGCGTCTTCGTCGACGGCACGCCGCGCGAATGCTGGGCAGTCTCGGCGCCGTCCGAGACGGTGAACACGCGCGACGGCCGCGCGGTCTCGGTGCGCCGTGGCGACATCCTGCTCTTCGCGACCTTCCGTCAAGGGCAGGGCGCGGCGGCCGAGGTTTCCTTCACCGGCGGCTATCCCTTCGCGCCGGATTCGACCGTCGAGGTGGTGATCGGAGCGGATACGTTCCAGCTGATCACCGACGGCGAATGGGCCTGGGCGGCCTCGCCCGAGGAAGACGGGCGCATCCTCGCCTCGATGCGGCGCGGCCAGAACGCCGTGCTGACCGCGCGCTCGGCGCGCGGCACGCAGACGCAGGATACCTTCTCGCTCTTCGGCATCACCGCCGCGACCGAGGAAGCCCAGCGCCGCTGCGCCGAGTAAGCGCGCGCGCCTGACAGAATCGAAGGCCGCCGGGCTGTTCTGCCCGGCGGCTTTTTCCTATATGGTGGCGCAGCCCCATCCCTTCCGGCGTCAAACGGAGACGCGCATGTCCGCCCCCATCACCCAAGACGTCCTGACCATCCCGCGCCGCGCCCCCGAGGGCGAGACGCCGAACCTGATCGGCATGACCCGCGAGCAGCTGCGCGCGGCCTTGATCGAGCACGGCACGCCCGAGAAACAGGCGAAGATGCGCGAGGGGCAGATCTGGCAGTGGCTCTATCACTGGGGGGTGCGCGAATTCACCCTGATGACCAACCTGTCGAAGGATTACCGCGCCTTCCTCGACCGGACCTTCCAGATCAAGCTGCCCGAGATCGTCACCAAGCAGGTCTCGGCTGACGGCACGCGCAAATATCTGCTCCGCATCGACGGCGGGCATGAGGTCGAGACGGTCTATATCCCCGAGGAGGGGCGCGGCACGCTCTGCATCAGCTCGCAGGTCGGTTGCACGTTGACCTGTTCCTTCTGCCATACCGGCACCCAGAAGCTGGTGCGCAACCTGACCGCGGCCGAAATCGTCGGCCAGGTGATGATCGCGCGCGACGACCTGGGCGACTGGAACACGCCGGGCGAGGCCAAGCGCGAGGAGCGTCTGGTCTCGAACGTCGTGCTGATGGGCATGGGCGAGCCGCTCTACAATTTCGACAACGTGCGCGACGCGATGAAGATCGTCATGGATGGCGAGGGGATTTCGCTGTCGCGCCGCCGGATCACGCTGTCGACCAGCGGCATCGTGCCCGAGATCGCGCGCACGGCCGAGGAGATCGGCTGCCTGCTGGCGATCAGCTTCCACGCGACCACCGATGAGGTCCGCGACCGTCTGGTCCCGGTCAACAAGAAATGGAACATCGAGACGCTGCTGAAGGCGCTGCGGGATTATCCGCGGTTGTCGAATTCCGAGCGGATCACCTTTGAATACGTCATGCTCAAGGACGTGAACGATTCGGACGAGGACGCCAAGCGACTGGTGCGCTTGATCCGTGGCATCCCGGCGAAGATCAACCTGATCCCCTTCAACGAATGGCCCGGCGCGCCCTATCAGCGCTCGGATTGGGAGCGGATCGAGGCTTTCGCCGATGTCATCTTCAAGGCCGGCTACGCCAGCCCGATCCGCACGCCGCGGGGCGAGGATATCATGGCCGCCTGCGGGCAGCTGAAATCCGCGACCGAGCGGGGCCGCAAGTCCAGGGCCCAGATCGCGGCCGAGGCGGCGGGGGCCTGAGCCTGTGCCGCAGATCCTGTTCCTGGCGGTGATCGGCGCGGCGGCGGGCCTGCTGGCGACGCGGCTGATGCGGGTCAACATGGATGTGCCCTCGGCCATGGGGCTGGGGGTGATCGGCGTGCTGGTCGGCGGTTTCGTCCTGCGGCTGATCGTGACGGTGGGCGGCTGGGCGATCACCTTCGTCCTGGCGGTCCTGGGTTCCATGGCGCTGATCTGGGTCTGGCAGCGGCTGAAACGCTGACCACGCCCTGACCGAACGAAAAAAGGCGCCGGTTTCCCGGCGCCTTTTTCGGGTCGCGGTGGGGCGTTCAATCCATCCCGCGGCTGGCATTGCGCGGGTTGAGGAGCCCGCGTTGCAGCGCGATCACCAGCATGGCGATGCCGAAGCCCGCCAGGTCGGTGATCCAGCCGCTCTTGATCATCATGAGCGCGGCCACCAGCGTGATGATCCGCAGCACCGGGTTCAGCTTGCCGAACAGCCAGCCCTGCACCGCCGAGGCCATCATGAAGATCCCGAAGAGCGCCGTGACCATCACATGCGCGATGTCCAGCCATTCGCCCTGCATCAGCATCTCGGGCGCGTAGAAGAACATGAAGGGCACGATGAAGGCGGCGAGGCCGAACTTGAAGCTCTCGACCGAGGTTTTCATCGGGTCGGACTGGGCGATGGCGGCGCCTGCATAGGCGGCCAGGGCCACGGGCGGGGTGATGGCCGAGATGACGGCGTAATAGAAGATGAAGAAATGCGCCGTCAGCGGCTCGATCCCCATCCGCACCAGGCCGGGCGCGATGACCGCGGCGGCCACGGCATAGGCGGCGGTGGTCGGCATCCCCATGCCGAGGATGATCGCCACGAACATCGCGAAGACCATGCCGACGAACTGGTTCTGCCCGGCGATCTCCAGAAGCAAGGAGGAGAAGCGCGTGCCGATCCCGGTCAGGGCGATGACGCCGACGATGACCCCGGCGGCGGCGCAGACGGCGACCATCTGCAGCGCCATGCGGGCGGCGATCTCGAGGCCCCAGAAGATCTCCTTGATGCCCATCTTGGTGGGGGTGAGCCAGCTGACCACCGCCGCCGCGCCCATCGACAGCGTGCCCGCGCGGATCACGGAATAGCCCATGAACAGGGCGCCGATCAGGATGATGATCGGGATGAACAGGAAGACCCGGCGCATCATCAGCGGCAGCGAGGGCAGCTCGTGCCGGGGCAGGCCCTTCATGTGGTTCTTCAGCGCTTCCTTGTCGACCATGAAATAGACCGACACAAAGTACAGCACCGCCGGGATGATCGCCGCGATGGCGATGTCGCGGTAGGGGATGGCGGTGATTTCCGACATGATGAAGGCGCCGGCGCCCATGATCGGCGGCATCAGCTGCCCGCCGGTCGAGGCTGCGGCCTCGACCGACGCCGCGGTCTGGGGCTTGTAGCCGACCTTCTTCATCAGGGGGATGGTGAGCGAGCCGGTGGCCACCACGTTGCCCGCCGAGGTGCCGTTGATCATCCCCATCAGGCCCGAGGCAAAGACCGCGACCTTGGCCGGGCCGCCGCGTGCCGACCCGGCCACCGCGAAGGCGAAATTGACGAAATACTCGCCGACGCGGGACGCTTGCAGGAAGGCGGCGAAGGCGATGAAGAGGATGATATAGGTCGACGAGATCGCCGTGGTCGGGCCGAGGATCCCGTTATCGGTATAGATGAAGGCGAAGAAGCGCGCCGCGGCATAGCCGTTGTGGTGCAGCACGCCCGGCAGCCAGGGACCGGCGAAGCCATAGGCGATGAAGACGGCGACGATGATGACCAGCGCCAGGCCCGCCAGCCGCCGGGTCAGTTCCAGGATCAGCACGATGCCGGCGATCGAGGCCCACATGTCGTTCGGATGCGGGAAGACCTGGGCGCGGATGCGAAGGAAATCGGCGTGGATGATGATGTAGAGCGCCACGATCACCGCCGCGACGGCCAGCAGCGTGTCGGCCCAGGACAGCGAGGAGCGGTTGCGCTTCGGCGCCAGCCACGAGGCGGCGAGCGCCGCCAGCGTTCCGGCAAAGAGCGGGTAGCCGAAGGTATAGACATATTTCGTGGCCGGGGCGCCGGTGGCGATCAGATCGCCGGTGGCCCACATGGTCAGCAATTGCCCGCCAGCCACCGCCAGCAGCACCGCCGCGACCGGGACCAGCACCCGCTCATAGGGGGTATAGGCCGTAACCTGGCCCGCCTCGGGCAGCGGGCGCGCGGAATAGAGCACGAAGCCCAGCGCCAGACCGCCGCCCACATGGATCAGCCGGTAGACCCAGGGCTCCAGCGGATAGACGTTCATGACGAAGATGTGGAAGCTCGTGTAGAGCACGCAGAGCGCTGCCACCAGCAGGCCCAGATTGCCGCCGAACACGCGCTGGTTCGAGGCGATCACCTCGTCGTCGACGCCCTCGGCAATGGTCGCGGACCCGGCCTGGGTAGCCGCGAGATCGGTTGAAGACATGATTTCCTCCGCCCCCTTTTATGAAAAGGCCGGGGTGCGCGGTTTCGTGCACCCCGGCCAGTCGTCACCCGTCGGCGGTTCAGCCGCGCAGTTCTTCGGGAATGGTGATCCCGTGCTCTTCGTAGTAGCGGACTGCGCCCGGGTGGAACGGCAGGAAGGTGTTGTTGAGGACGTTGTCCATGATGGTTTCCGACGCCGAGGCGTGGATCTGCATCATGCGGTCATGGTTCTCCATCACCAGCTTGACGATCTCGTAGGCCAGGCTCTCGGGCATCGAGGCGTTCGAGACGGCGTAGTTCCACATGGCGACCGTGGTCTGGTCGTAGTCATGCCCGGCATAGGTGCCCGCCGGAATGGTCAGCGGCGAGACTTCGGGATGGCCGGCCAGAATCCGTGCCAGCTCGTCCTCGTTGAAGCCGAACATGCGCACATCGGCTTCGGCCGACAGCTGCGAGAAGGCCGAGATCGGCACGCCCGCGGCAAAGGCGAAAGCGTCGATCAGGCCGTCGGTCAGCTGGCCTGCGGCATCCGAGGCGCCGGCATTCGACACGGTGGCATCGACCCCCAGCGTGTTGAGGAAGCGCGGCCAGTAGGTGCCGGGCGTACCGCCCGCCGGGCCGACCGAGACGCGGCGCCCGGCAAGCTCGGTCACCGAGGTCAGGCCCGAGGAGCTGAGCGTGATGACCTGGAAGGGCGTCTGGTACATCGGGAACAGGGCGCGCAGGTCGCTGTGTTCAAGCCCGGGCGCCAGTTCGCTCTGGCCGGTCCAGGCTTCATAGGCCGGGCCCATGGTCACCAGGCCGATGGCGTGGTCGCCCAGCTGCACCAGCGTGGCGTTCTGCACCGGGCCGCCGGTCACTTCGCCCGAGGCGTTGATGCCCAGCTCTTCGCCGATGAACCCGGCAAGGCCGTTGCCATAGACGAAATAGGTGCCGCCCTGGCTGGCGGTGCCGATGGTGATGGAATCCGGCCAGCCGGCGCGGTCCTGGGCGAAAGCGGGCGTGGTCGAGATCAGCGCGGCAGCAGCCAGCGCAGCGATATTCAGACGCATTGGGGTCCTCCCTTGGACGTTTGCGCGTATTGTTGGCAAACCCCGGCCGCTCCTCGGGCGGCGCGGGACGCTGGGGCATAGGGCGGCCGGGACCCTCGCGAATCAAGGACGCCGAGGGCGCGCGGTGCAGATTCTCGGGCGGGTGTCGCGGGTTTTGGGTGGAAATCCACCCATCACGGCGGCGTGTGGGTGGATTTCCCCCCGTTAGCGCCGCAACCGGGCAGCGGGGCCGGGTCGTGTCAGAACCGGGGGGCGGCGGCGACCATCGACCAGTGCAGGCGCCCGTTCTCGGCCCGGGCCACGCCGAAGCCCGCTTCGCGCGCGTCGCGGGCCAGCATGTTCTGGCGATGCCCGGGCGAGTCCATCCAGCCCTGGATGATCTGGGGCGCGCTGATCTGGCCTTCGCCGATGTTCTCGACTGCCATGGCATAGGGGTAATCGACGCGCCGCAGCCGCCGGCCGAGGCCCGCGAACCAGCTGCCGCGATGGCTGAGCCGCTCGCGGTCGGCCATGCGGCAGGCCTGGGTCTGCGCCGCTTCGTCCAGCCGCGGATCGGGGCTGAGCGTCGCCACCCCCTGTGCCGCGCGTTCGGCATTGGCGAGGTTCAGCAGTTCGACCCTGAGGGCGGCCAGACCCTCGGGCAGGGTGCAGGCCAGCGCGGGGCCGGACAGGAGGGCAAGCAGCAGGGCAAGGCGCAGCATCATGCCGCCACGGTTCCACCTTTCGCCCCGCGACGCAACTGATGCTCGCGCAGCGCGATGAAGATCACCGCCGAGACGACCATCACCCCGCCCGCCACGACCCAGAGGTCCACCGGCTCGGCAAAGAACAGCGCGCCCAAGGTCACCGACCAGACCAGTTGCAGCGCGGTGACAGGCTGCGTCACGGTGATCGGTGCGGCGACGAAGGCATAGGTCATCATGTAATGCGCGGCGGTGGCGGCGGTGGCGATCAGGAACAAGACCCCGATCTGCCACAGGGTGACTGGCTCCCACACCGCGACGGCGAAGGGGGCGAGGCCGACCGTCACGGTCAGCGACATCATGCCGACGATCACGCTGGCGGGCGCGCGGCCGCTGAGCCGCTTGGCCATCAGATACGAGATCGCGAAGAGGACCGAGGTGCCCAGCATGGCGACATGGCCGGTGTTCAGCTCGCGCAGGCCGGGACGCAGGATTACCAGCGCGCCCAGGATTGCCACGGCGATGGCGACGATCCGGCGCAGGCGCAGCGTCTCGCCCAGAAACAGCGCGGCGCCGATCGAGATCCAGATCGGGTTCATGTAGCTCATGGCCGAGACTTCGGCCAAGGGGATGCGGGTCATGGCGTAGAACCACAGCATTACCGCCAGCGTATGCGCCACGCCCCGCCAGCCGAAGGCCCGCCAGATCGCCGGTTCCAGTTGGGTGCGCCGGATCAGCCCCAGCACCGGCAGCACATAGACCAGTCCCAGCGCATAGCGCAGGAAGGCCGATTGCGCGGCGGGGATCGAGGGGCCGAGATACTTGACCCCGGCGGTCATGGCGACGAAGCACAGGCCCGATCCCAGCATCCACAGCACCCCGGCCAGCGGGCGCTGGTCCTGGGCCTCGGGCGGGGCGGGGGCGGGGGTCGGGACCGTCGGCTCGGTATTTAACGCGTTCATGATCTCTGGCATGCCGCGCCCGGGGCGCGAGTGCAAGGATTATTCCCGGCGGGAGCGTTCACAAGGGCCAGATCAGCGGGATCAGCAGTGTCGAGGTCAGCGCCGCCAGCGCGTTCAGCGGCAGGCCCACCCGCAGGAAGTCGGTGAAGCGATAGCCGCCCGGTCCATAGACCAGCGTATTGGTCTGGTAGCCGATCGGCGTCGCGAACGAGGCCGAGGCCGCGAACATCACCGCAACGACCAGCGGTCGGGGATCGACCCCCAGCGTCTGCGCCAGGCCGATGGCGACGGGCGTGACGATCACCGCCACGGCGTTGTTCGAAACGACCTCGGTCAGGGTCATCGACACCAGATAGACGGCTGCGATCAGGGCCCAGCCGGGCAGGTCGCGCAGATAGGGTTCGACCAGATCGACCAGCAATTGCGCCGCGCCCGAGGATTCGAGCCCCGCGCCGACGATCAGCATGCCGAAGATCATGGCCAGCAACTGGCCCTCGATGAAGCCGAAAGCTTCTTCGGAATCGATGCAGCGGGTCAGCAGGATGATCACCACGCCGATCAGCGCCAGCACCTGGATCGAGGCGACATTCAGCGCCGACAGGCCGACCACCGCCGCCAGAACACCGATGACGATGGGGGCATGACCCCGGCGGAAGGCGCGTTCCGAGGGCTGGCTGATCTGGATCAGGTCCATGTCGCTGGCCAACCGCCGGATGTCTTCCAGCGCGCCCTCGATCAGCAGCGTGTCGCCGACCTGCACGACCAGATCGTCCAGCTGGCGGCCGATGTTCTGGTTCCGACGGTGCACGGCCAGCGGATAGACGCCGTAGCGGCGGCGCAGGCGCAGCTGGCCCAGCGAGCGGCCGACCATGCGGCAGCCGGGGGTGATCAGCACCTCGACAGTCGAGGTCCGCACCGAGCTCAGCTGATCGACCAGCCGCACCTCGGGATTGGCCTGCAGGCCCAGAACCTCGGACATCTGGGTGCGCAGCACCACGCGGTCGCCCTGTTCCAGCACCACATCGCCCAGGGCCCGGCGCAGCGAGGCATCGCCCCTGAGCACATCGACCACCCGCGCCCCGCCGCGGCGGAAGAGGTCGACCTCCTCGATCTTCTTGCCGATCAGCGAGGACCCCTCGGGCAGCGCCACTTCGGTGAAGAATTTCATCGGCGTCCGGTCGCCCATCAACGCGGTCATCGATTCGCGCACCGGCAGCAGCCAGCGCCCGGCCAGCGCCAGATAGGCGACGCCGACCAGGGCCAGCGGCAGGCCGAGGAAGGTGATCTCGAAGACGCCGAACGGGGCGAGCCCTGCCGCCTGGGCCACGCCGTCGACCAGCAGGTTGGTCGAGGTGCCGACCAGGGTGATCGTGCCGCCGAGGATCGAGAAATAGCTGAGCGGAATCAACAGTTTCGAGGGCGCGAGCTGCATGGCCCGGGCCAGCTGCACGAAGATCGGCATCATCACCACCACGATGGGCGTGTTGTTGACGAAAGCCGACATCGCCAGCACGGTCAGCGTCACGACGATCAGCGTGGTCCGGGGCCGTTCCGTGACCTGCGAGATGGCGCGTTGCGACAGGAAATCCAGCGCCCCGGTCCGCACCAGCCCGCCGACGATCAGGAACAGCGCGGCGATAGTCCAGGGGGCGGGGTTGGCGAAGACGGCGAGGGCCTGGCCCTCGGGCACGATGCCGAGGATCAGCATCAGCGCCGCGCCGGTCAGCGCCACCACCTCGACCGGATATTTCTCTGAAATGAAGGTCGCCAGCATGCCGGCGACGATCACCAGCGCGGCGACCGGCAGGTACTCGGGCGGAAGCTCAAGTCCGAACATCGATGATCTCTCCTGTCCGGGGGGACGGCGCCCGCCGCGGATCTCCCGCATAGGCCGCAATCGCGGGGCGTCCGGCAAGCCCGAAACCGCCAGCCAGCCGACCGAGACGCGGATTTGTCAGCAAAGCGGCAACACCGGCGGGTCGCAGCGCCGCCCGCGACCAGAGGCCGGGCGCTTTCCCCACGGGCGAGGGCTGTGTCACGGCGCGGCTTTCTCGGGCGTGGCGACCGGGGCGGGGCCGCTGGGCAGCAGCCGCCCGCCCTGCCGGACCATGGCCACGGACAGCGCCTTGCCGGTGCGGTCGTCCGTCTCGACAAAGATGCCCGAGACGGTAGCCTCGCCCAGTGCGGGCTCGAAGCGGGCGCGCGGCATGCCGGTGATGAAGCGCCGCAACGGCTCTTCCTTCTGCATGCCGATGACGCTGTCGTAATCGCCGCACATGCCGGCATCGGTCAGATAGGCGGTGCCGCCGTTGAGGATTTGCGCATCGCCCGTGGGTACATGGGTATGGGTGCCGACGACGAGGCTGGCCCGGCCGTCGCACCAATGACCCATCGCCATCTTCTCGGAGGTGGCTTCGGCGTGAACATCGACGACGGTGGCCTGCACGCGGCCGCCCAGGGGATGCGCCCGCAGCACCGGCTCGATGGCGCTGAACGGGTCGTCGAAGGGGCGCTTCATGAAGACCTGCCCCATGACCTGCGCGACCAGCACCTGCCGCCCGTCGCGGGCGCTGAAGACGCGGGCGCCGACGCCGGGCGCGACCTTGGAGAAGTTGATCGCCCGGATCAGCCGCGGCTCGCCGTCGATGTGACCGGTCATCGCCTTCTGGTCGAAGGCATGGTCGCCCAGCGTCACGACATCGGCCCCGGCGGCGAAGAGCCCCTCGGCATGATCGGGCGAAAGCCCCATGCCCGAGGTCGCATTCTCGCCGTTGACCACCACGAAATCCAGCGCCCAGTCCCGACGCATCCCCGGCAGCCGCTCGGCTACCGCGGTGCGACCGGCCCGGCCCATCACATCGCCAAGAAACAGAATCCGCATTCCCGTTTCCTACGCCCCAAGTCGGCGTGAGGAAAGCGAAATCCTGAAAGGCCTTTGCCGGGCGGCGCGTCCGTCACCTTGGCGGGGCGCCGGGGTCAGAACCCGTCCTCGTCGCGCACCAGCCCGCTGCGCACCGCCAGCGCCACCGCCTCGGCCCGGTTCGACACGTCGAGCTTCTTCAGGATCGCGCTGACATGATACCGCGCCGTCGGCCGGGTGATGCTGAGCAGCGCGGCGATTTCGGGATTCGTCAGTCCCTTGACCATCAGCGCCAGGACCTTGAGCTGTTGCGTCCCCAGAACCTGTGCCAGGTCGCCCGTTTCCGGCCCGCGGGGCGCTGCCGCGCTGCCCGCGGGCCGGGCCAGGCTTTCGCCCCGGGCGACACGGTGCAGCGCTTCTTTCAACGCAGTTTCCGAGACTTCCTTGGGCAGATAGCCCCGGACCCCGGCGGCCATCATGGCGTCGATCAGATCCTCGGTGGTGAAGGAACTGAGGGCGATGATCCGCGCCCCGGGATCCTCGGCCAGCAGGGCGCGCGCGGTGTCGATCCCGCTCAGACCCGGCATCCGCACGTCCAGCAGCACCACATCCGGCCGGGCATCGCGATAGGCAGCGACCGCCGCCGCGCCGTCGCCCATCTCGGCGACGATCTCGAATTCAGGGTCATCGGCCAGCACGTGTTCGATACCCCGGCGAACGACCAGATGGTCGTCAACCAGCATCACCCGAATCGCCGTCGCCGCTGTCATCCGAAAACCAGATCGCCGTGATCCTGCACCCTCTGCCGGGTGCTGTCTCGACCTCCAGCATTCCGCCCAGTTTGTCCAGCCTTTCACGCATGATGGCCAGCCCGTAATGACCCGGCGGCACGGCGTCGGGGTCGAAACCCGCGCCGTTATCGGTCACGCTGAGCATGGCCTGGCCGTCGACGGCATCGAAGCGGGCCTCGGCGCTGTCGGTCCCGGCATGACGCGCGACATTCGTCAGCGCCGCATGGGCGACGCGGAAGAAAGCGTATTGCACCGCATCGGGGAGTTGCGCGTCGCTGTCCACGCTGACCGTGACCGCCAGCCCGTAACTGCGCGCCATTTCCTGCGCCACACCGCGCAACAGCGCGCCAAAGGGCTGGGCCAGCATCTCGTGCGAGCGCAGATGCATCAGCAGGTTCCGCGTCTCGGCCAGCGCGGCGCGGTTCAGCGCCGCCACCTGGCCGCTGGCATCGGCCGCCTTCGCCGGATCGCTGAGCACCAGCCGTGGCAGGCTGTCGGCGATCAGCGAGGCGGCAAAAAGGCTTTGGCTTACCGCGTCGTGCAACTCGCGTCCGAGGTCCGCGCGTTCCTCGAGCCTGGCGTTGCGCGCCGACAATTCCACCGCCTCGGCCGACCGCCGCTCGACCTCGGCTTCCAGCGATTGCAGCAGGCGCTCGCGCTCGGCTGCGACCTCGTTGAAGGCCCGCGCCAAAGCGCCGATCTCGTCCTGGGCATAGACCGGGATCGGCGTGCCCAGATTGCCCTTGCGGAACCGTTCGACCCCCAGCGCCAGCGCCGCCAACGGCCGCTGGACACTGAGTTGCAGCAGCAGCGAGAACAGGATCAGCAGCCCCGGCACTGCCAGCAGCAGGAAGGCTGCCATCGGCCCGAAGGCCGCGTTCAGCGCCTTGTAGAACGCGGGCCGCCGGTCATCGACCGCCCCGGTGCCGGGGGGCAGGTGGCGCCCGGACAGCGTGCCCGCCAGGACCGGGCCATGGCGCGAGCCCGGGGTCAGCCCGACCAACATCGCCACATCGTCGGGACGATAGAGGTTGGCCCGGGGATGCAAGGGGATCTCGAAAAAGGCGATGTCGAGCGTCCCGTCCGGGTAGAGCGTCAGCTGCGCATCATAAAGCTGGTCGGGCGCCCCTTCGATGGCCATATGGGCCCAGCTGATCACGACGCGGCCGGGCAGGGCATCGACGAAGACACCGCTGTCGGCGGCCGGCGCCGGGGGCGGGGCCAGGCGCGCGGCCAGCACGAAGATCGCCGCCTCGGGACCATAGCGGAACTGGATATCCTGCAGCCGGGGAAAGGCGCCCAGCCCCACGAGCCCGGTATCGCGGACATAGAGCGTGCGATGGCTCTGTCCCAGGAACGGCAGATCGAAGGGCAGGGCGATGGGCTCGGTCTCGGGTCCGGGCCGGTGGAGGAGGGGAACCTCGCGCCGCGCCTCGATCAGGGTGATGTCATAGCCGCCGTCTGCCGCCGGGGCGAAGCGATAGGCCTGACCGGCCTGGGGGGCGCCGGCATCGCGGAACCCGTCGAGGATGGCGGGCGCCACCATCCAGGACAAGGCCGAGACGATCATCAGAAAGGCGACGAGGACCATCGCCGCGATCTTGGTCGTGGTGCCGGAGCGTTCGGGCTGGTAGCTGAGGAAGGTCCAGACAAAACCCGAGAAGACCAGCAGCACCAGCCAGCTGAGGATGGTTTCCGCCACGCTCCAGCCCAGCAAGCCTGTGCTGCGGGCCGCCAGAACCAGCGCGAGCGCAACGGGCATCAGCGAGAAATAGAAGATGCCCCGCGCGGCCGAGGCGTCGGGTTGATCGGTAAGCGGCCGGACCGGGTTGAGCAGCACCGGCCAGACACGGCGCCAGCCGTCCGGGCCGAGGGCGCGGCGCAGGTTGACCAGGCAAAAGGCCGGGGCGACGATGAAACCCAGGGCGAAGGGCGCCCGCAGCCATCCGTCGCGGAAGATGACGCTGCCCTGCGACAGCGAGATCGTTCGCGCCACGGCGATGGCGATTTCCCCCGCGACGAAGAGCGCCAGTGCCAGCACCAGCGCCTGACGGCCCCGGCGCGACAGGATGCCCTCACCGAAGAGCCGCTCGGCAAAGAGGATCGAGGCGGCCATGGCGACGCTGCCCGCGGGGGCAGCCCAGGGCAGGATCCAGGCTGCGAGATCCCGGTCAAGCACATGGCTGAGCGTGGCGAGTACCGCGCAGAGGCCGGCCATGGCGAAGATCCAGAACGGCGCCATCAGCCCGTCGGTCGCCTTCCCCTGGCGTCGCGCCACGAGGATACGGACCCCGAAATAACTGGCGATGACCGTTCCCAGCAGCGAGAAGAGCAAGGCGTTGATCGCCAGGGGACCCCAATAAAGGCTCGGCATCGCTCTTACCCTACCAGAGGACCGCGGGGCGGTATCGACGTGACATGCAAGGGGCGCGGCTCTGCGTCCGGCCCCTCGATGCCCTGTCCTAGCGCATTCGAGCGGGCCGGAACACTGGACAGCTGGCCAGCCGGACCCGGCGGACTGTACACCTGTCCAGTTCCTCTTTCCCGCGGGATCTGCGAGTCTGGGGATCCGATCACGTCCCAGGGCGGGCCCCCATGCGAAGCGTTCTTCCCGGTGTCGTTGCCGCTTTCCTCGTGGCTCTGGCGCAGCCGGTGCTGGCCCAGACCGATATCGCCTGGCAGCACGCCAGGGGCGGTGCGGTTCCGCGGGGGGCGATGGTGGCGGGCGCCGAAAGCAACGGGGCCGCGCTCTATGTGTGTGTTGCGGCCTATGCGGGCGGTTACCACCCCGGCAAGATCCGCCCCGGATTTGACGGGTGCAACATTGGCTACGGCGGCCGCGAGATTGCCGTGGCCGAGTATGATGTCGCCATGGGGCAGGCCAACTGGGTTCGGGCGCGGGGCGGGATGGTTCCCGGCAACGCCCTGAGCGCCGCGGCCGAAGCCTCGGGCGAGGCACTGTATTTCTGTCGGGCCTGGTATGCGGGCGGAACCCATCCGGGCAAGGTGCGCCCGGGGTTCAACGGCTGCAACATCGGCTACGGCGGCAACGAAGTGACGGTTAACGAGTATGAAGTCATGGTATGGTGACTTCCCGGCCGGTCCGGGCGCCGCTCTGTCCTGAGCGGGGTCTGTCTGGCCGGGAAAGTTCTTATCGATCGCTGCGCGCGGATGGGGACCAAGACCCTCTTCCGCGCGCCTTTTCCTGTCCGGGGCGCGCGTCCTCAGCCCTGCCGGAAGGCCGCGCAGGGATCGGGGCGCTCGGTCGGCGCGGTGACCAGCCAGAGATCCCAGGGCGCATCGGGGCCGGGGTCGGCTTCGGTCTGACCCAACGCCAGAACCGTGACCGAGGGCGCGGCCAGGGCCAGCGCCGCGGGCATCCCCTGATCCCGCCTTGCGTGACCCGCCCCGGCGATCACCGCCACAGGGCCGCCGGTCTCTTCCAACGCCTGCAGGGCCGCCCGGGCCAGCGCCGCGTCGCGCAGGCGTTGGGCCTCGACCATGCCGCCCATCATCGCCAACGGCATCGCTTCGCAATGGGCCTCGAATTGCTCGGCCTCCCGCGCGGCCTGATCGCCGGCGTCCAGCGCCCGGTCGAGCCCGAAGCGCGCGGCATCGGGGCCGAAGACCGCCGCCGCGCCCTCGGCAAAGGCGCGCTGTGCCTCGGGTCGGGGGACGGCCGCGCCGTAATGGCGGGCAGAGCCTGCGGCCTGAACGATCGGGAAATACAGCGAGAAATCGGGCCAGCCGGTCCCGGCCCAGCCCAGAGCCGCCTCCAGCGCCGCCGCGTCCGAGCGGTCCTCGGGCATCCGCGCGGCCTGATCGGGCGTCAGCATCTCCCAGACCACCGCGGCGGGGCGGATCGACGCCACCGCCCGTCCCTGGTTGAGGTGGTGCTGCGGATTGTCATGGACCTCGCCCAGCACCACCACATCGGCGGCGGGCAAATGGTCGAGGTCGGTTTCGGAAATCGGCTCTGCCCAGGCGGGCATGGCGGCGAGGAACGTCAGCAGGATCGCGCTTCTCATGCGAGAAGGGCATAGACCCCCGGCGCGCGGCTGGCAAGATCGCGCTTCATCTTGCCCAGCGCGCTGGCCTCGATCTGCCGCACCCGCTCCTTCGAGAGGCCCAGCTCCACGCCCAAGGCCTCCAGCGTCCGCGGCTCGTCATCGAGCTTGCGCGCGGCGATGATCGCCCGTTCGCGCGGGGTCAGCGCCGCCATCGCCTCCAGCAGCCAGCCGCGCAGGACCAGACCGTCCTGACGCGCAGCGACGCCTTCCGCGGCGGCGGGCGCATCGTCCTCGATGAGGTCGATCCATTCCATCCCATCATCCTCGCCGGAGGGTTTGGCGTTCAGCGACAGATCCCCGCCCGAAAGCCGCCCCTCCATCATCAGGACATCGCCCAGCGGCACGCCGATCCGCTCGGCCGCGCGTTCGAGCAGCACGTTCGGCTCCAGCACCTCGCCCGCCTGTTGCGCCTCGCGCATCAACTCTGCCTGCACCCTGCGCAGGTTGAAGAACAGGGCCTTCTGGCTTGTGGTGGACCCGGTGCGCACCATCGACCAGTTGCGCATGACGAAATCCTGGACCGAGGCCTTGATCCACCAGACGGCATAGGTGGAAAAGCGCACGCCGCGGTCGGGATCGAAGCGGTCGGCCGCCTTCATCAGGCCCAGCCCCGCCTCCTGGATCAGGTCGCTCATCGGCGCGCCATAGCGGCGATAGCGCGAGGCCATCGAGATGGCGAGCCGCATATAGGCGGTCACCAGCCGGTGCAGCGCGCGCTCGTCACGATGGTCCCGCCAGGCGCGGGCCAAGGCCAGTTCGGTTTCTGCATCGAGAAATTCGGCACGCATCGCCTTGCGCGCCATTCGGTCGGTTCCGGTGGTGGTGTCCAGCGCCATCGTCGTCTCCCGTGTCTGACAAGGAATACGCGCGAGGGACGTTTTGGTTCACCGATCCCGCGGAAAAAGTCGCGATCCATCGGCGGCGGTCATCATTTGGCGCACAATTGATGATTTGCAAGGAAAAGGGGCGCCGGGCAGGATGCCGCGCATGCGAAGGAGCCCCGCCCGATGACCCAAGCCCCGCCCTATGACCTCTGCCTTGCCGACCGTGCCTATTCCAGTTGGTCGCTGCGCGGCTGGCTGCTGTTCCACGCCTTCGGGATCGAGGTCGAGGTCACCCTTGCCCGCCTCTATGAGCCCGGCTTCGCCGAGGCGCTGGCGCGATACGCCCCCGCGCGCACGGTTCCTGCCCTGCGCCTGCCCGAGGGGGTTGTCATCGCCGAGTCGCTGGCGATTGCCGAGGAACTGGCCTCGCGCCACCCCGAAGCCGGGCATTGGCCCCGGGATCCGAAGGCCCGCGCCGTGGCCCGGCATCTGGTGGCCGAGATGCACGCCGGCTTCACCGCGCTCAGGTCGCATTGCCCGATGAACCTGCGGGTCAGCTATGAGGATTGCGCCCCGCCGCCCGAGGTTCTGGCCGATCTCGCCCGGCTCGAAACCCTCTGGACCTGGGCCCGGGCAGAGACCGGCTCGTCCGGCCCCTGGCTTTGCGGCGCCTATAGCGCGGCCGATGTCTTCTTCGCCCCGGTGGCTGCGCGGATCGCCGGCTACAACCTGCCGGTGGGCGCCGCGGCGCAGGCCTATGCGGCGGCCCATCTGGCGCATCCCGCCTTTCAGGAATGGCGCGAGGCGGGGCTTTCGGACGGGCCCGACCAGCCCTTCTACGACCGCCCCTGGCCGCAACGCCCCTGGCCCGAGGGCTCTGAAACTAGGATCTGAGCCGCGCCAGCGCCCAGCGCGCGGCCTCCGCCACCGTCTCGTCGGGGTCCGCGATCAGCGCCTCGGCCGAAGGGGCCAGCCCCGGCACCCCGGAATTGCCGATGGCATAGAGCACGTTCCGCACGAAACGATCCCGCCCGATCCGCTTGATCGGCGAACCCGCGAACCGCGCCCGAAACCCGGCATCGTCCAGCGCCGCCAGTTCGGCCAGCGGTGGCGCCCTGAGGTCGTCCCGCGCGGCATATTTCACCTCCGTGGCGGCGGCGGCGAACTTGTTCCAGGGGCAGGCGGCCAGACAATCGTCGCAGCCATAGATCCGGTTGCCCATCAGGGCGCGCAGGTCCGGGTCCACCGGCCCGCGATGCTCGATCGTCAGATACGAGATGCAGCGCCGGGCATCGAGCTGGAAGGGGGCCGGGAAAGCCGCGGTCGGGCAGGCCTCCAGACAGGCGGTGCAGCTGCCGCAATTCTCCCGCGCGGCTGGATCGGGTTCCAACTCCAGCGTGGTGAAGATCGCGCCCAGGAAGAACCAATTGCCCAGATCGCGACCCAGAAGGTTGGTGTGCTTGCCCTGCCAGCCCAGCCCTGCCGCCGCGGCCAGGGGCTTCTCCATCACCGGCGCCGTATCGACGAAGACCTTGATCTCCGGCGTCTCGCCCCGCCGCGTCGCCTCCTCGATCAGCCAGCGCCCCAGCCGCTTCAGCCGGGCCTTGACCACATCGTGGTAATCGCGCCCCCGCGCATAGACGCTGATGGCGCCCGCCTCGCGCCGGGCGACCGCCGCCATCGGGTCCTCGCCCGGGGTATAGACCTCGGCCAGCATCACCACCGAGCGCGCCTCGGGCCAGAGCGCGGCGGGATCGCCCCGCCAGGCCATCCGCTCCGCCATCCAGCCCATCTGCCCGTGCCGCCCGGCCTCGACAAAGGCCGCCAGCCGATGGGGCAGTTCCGGCACTGCATCGGGCCGCGTTACCCCCATCGCCGCGAAACCCTCGGCCCGGGCCTGCGCGGCCAATGCCGCCTTCAGCCCCATCTTTGCGCCTCAAATATCCTCGGGGGGCGGCCCGTCAGGGCCGGCGGGGGGCAGACGGCCCCCCGGCGCGGCGAGGGGGCTCGATGCCCCCGAGCCGCGCCCCTGCGGGGGTCAGAAATCGAGGTCGGCATAGCGCCGGGGCGGGGGGAAGCCCGGGACCTGATCGGTCAGCAGGGGGCGGAAGGCCGGGCGCGACTTGATCGTCTGATACCAGGCCTTGACCGAGGGCGCGCGGTCCCAATCCACGTCCGAGATATAGTCAAGGCAGCTCAGATGCGCGGCGGCGGCGAAATCGGCCAGCGACAGCGCGTTGCCCGCGATCCAGCGGCGATGCTCCAGCAGCCAGCCCATGTAATCGAGGTGATACTTGATCCGGGCTGAGCCGGTCTTGATCTTCTCGCTGTCCGGGTATCCCTGGGCCATGATCTTCTTGTTCACCCGCTCGTAGAGCAGGTTCGCCGTCACTTCGCGGTGGAACTTGTCGTCGAACCACGAACACATCCGCCGCACTTCATAGCGGCCGGCGGGGTCGTCGGGCATCAGGGGCGGGGTCGGATGCACCTCGTCCAGGAATTCGCAGATCGCCTGGCTTTCGGACAGCAGCCGCCCCTCATAGCGCAGGATCGGAACCTTGCCGGCCGGGTTCAGCCGCAGGAACTCGGTTCCCCCCTCCCAATAGCGTTCGTCCTTCAGCGAGAAGGGGATGCGCTTTTCGGCCAGCGTCAGGCGAACCTTGCGGCAGAAGGGCGAGAGCGGGACGTGATGGAGGACGTGGACGGCAGGTTGCATTGCGCATGGTCTGGTAGGGTTTCCCACCATTTGCACGGGTAGGGGCAGGTTTCAACCGCCGAAACAGGCCGAGCGGTCGTCGCGGGCGATGGTGGCGGCGCCATCCTGGATGGCGGCGGCGCGGCGGCGCATGAAATCGCTGGGCCTGGCGGCGTCGCGATCCTGCGGTGCGGGCAGGACCGAGGCCAGCAGCGCCGATTGCCGCGCGTTCAGCCTCGCGGCATTGGTGTCGAAATACCGCTCGGCCGCCGCCTCGACGCCAAAGACGCCCGTGTCGAATTCGGCCATGTTGAGATAGACCTCGAGGATCCGTTCCTTGGGCCAGAGGATCTCGACCACCGGGGTGATCAGCGCCTCCAGCACCTTCCTGAGCCAGGTGCGCCCGTGCCACAGGAAGGTATTCTTGACCACCTGCTGGGTGATGGTCGAGGCACCGCGCGCCCCCCCATCCTCCAGCGCGGCGCGGATCGCGCCCATGTCGAAGCCCCAGTGGCGGCAGAAATTCACATCTTCGGCGGCGACCACCGACAGCGGCATATGCGGCGAGATGTCGGTGAAATCGACCCATTCCCGCTGCACGCCGCCCAGACGGCGCGATTCGCTCCACATGTACCAGCCCGTCGGCGGGTTCACGAAACGATAGAGCGCGACCCAGGCCACCAGGAACAGCGCCAGCGCCAGCGTGCCCAGCAGGGCCCAGCGGACCAGGCGCCGGACCATGCCGGCCAGCCGGTCCATGAGTCGCGGCTTTCGTGCCTTGGTCTTTTTCTTGCTGCTCGCGCGTGCCATGGCCGCAGTTAACGTGCCCGCCGCCATCCTATCAAGCATCCGATTCCCGCGGGTGGGGAATGGACCTTTTCCTTGCGCGTGTTAACTTCCGCGCCGAGATCACCGCGCCCGAGGAGCCGCCCGCCATGATGACCCTGCACCAAAGCCCGACCTCGCCCTATGTCCGCAAGGTCATTGTCCTGCTGCACGAGGCGGGGGCGCTGGGCAGTGTTCGGTTGTCCCTGGCCAGCGGGTCGCCTGTGGATCCGGGCTCGATCCCCCTCGGCGCCAATCCGCTGGGCAAGATCCCGGCGCTGGAGCGCGACGACGGCTGCACGCTCTATGACAGCCGGGTGATCTGCCGCTATCTGGCCGCGACGACGCCGAAAGCGGCCTCTCTTTATCCCGAGGGTCCGGCGCTTTGGGAGACGCTGACGCTGGAGGCCACCGGGGACGGCATTCTCGATGCGGCGCTGCTCATGCGCTATGAGACGGTGATCCGCCCGGCCGAAGGCCAGTCCGAGGCCTGGGTCGAGGGCCAGTGGCAGAAGATCGCCCGCAGCCTGACGGCGCTGGAATCGCGCTGGATGGCGCATCTGCAGGGGCCGCTGACCATGGGCAGCATTGCTGTCGCCTGCGCGCTGGGCTACCTGGATTTCCGCCACGACGCGCGGGGCTGGCGCCACGGCCATCCGCAGCTTGCCGCCTGGTACGAGGGTTTTGCCCAGCGTCCCTCGATGCAGGCCACGATTCCCGCCTGACCCCCTCGCAGGAAGCTCCATGTCCCCGATCACCTTGCCCGCGGCGGATTTCCTCGCCGCCTGGGGCTTCCTGGCGATGAATGTGCTCACGCCGGGCCCGAATGTGCTGAACACGATCGCGCTGGCCATCGGCTCGGGCCGCCGGGCCGCCCTGGGGGCGGCGCTGGGCACGGGGCTTGCCATCACGGTCTGGTGCCTGGGGATGGTGCTGGGGGCCTCGGCCCTGATCGCGGCCTTCCCGCTGGCGCGGGTCGGGATGACGCTGATCGCGGTCGGCCTGCTGATCTGGTTCGCCTCGCGCTATCTGCGCCGCGCGGTGACCGGCTTCGCGGCCCGCCGCCGGGGCGAACCCGAGGCGCCCGAGGCCAAGCGCGGGGCGCGGGCGCGCGACGGCATGGTCCGGGCGCTGTCGATCATGATGATGAACCCCAAGGCGCTGACCACCTGGCTGACCATGACCGCGGTCTTTCCGGTGGCGCGCGCAGGCGCCTGGGACGTGGCGTTCTTCTGCGTCGGCGCCTGCGTCGTGGCGGGGGTGATTCACGCGGTCTATGCCATCGCCTTCTCGACCCCGGCGGCGGCGCGGGGCTTTCTGCGGGCCGCGCCCTGGATCAATGCGGGCGTCGGCCTGTTCTTCGCGGGCTTTGCCGCGACCCTTGCGGCAACGCTTTTCCGCCTTATCTGAGGCGCAGACGACGACGGCGCGGGCAGGTCCCGAAGGCTGGCTCACCCCTCGCCCGAAAGGGTCGGGGTGCGGCGTTTTTCCCCACTTTCGCGGCTGGACGGACGTTCAAATCGCCGTTAAACAGCCGCCTTGGAGGCTGCAGGACACTGCGGCTCGTTTCGGCTATCCGCCGGACCCATGACCTGAAAATGGAGAATGCTCGTGTCCCACGCAGACGACAACGCAGGCACTCGCCGGGATTTTCTCTACTACGCGACGGCCGGTGCCGGTGTCGTCGCCACGGGCGCCGCGGTCTGGCCGCTGGTGAACCAGATGAATCCCTCGGCTGACGTGCAGGCCCTGTCCTCGATCTTCGTCGATATCAGCGGTGTCGCCGTCGGTACCCAGCTGACTGTCAACTTCCTCGGCAAGCCGGTGTTCATCCGCCACCGCACGCAGGAAGAGATCGATGCGGCGAAAGCCGTGGACGTGAGCACCCTGATCGACCAGAGCGCCGAGAACGCCAACCTGCCGGCCGGTTCCCCCGCCACGGACGAGAACCGCGCCATGGCCGGCAAGGAAGAATGGCTGATCATGACCGGCGTTTGCACCCACCTTGGCTGCGTGCCGCTGGGCAATGGCGCGGGCGATTTCGGCGGCTGGTTCTGCCCCTGCCACGGTTCGCATTACGACACGGCGGGCCGCATCCGCCGGGGCCCGGCGCCGCAGAACCTGCATATTCCGGTCGTCAGCTTCGTCGACGACACCACCATCCAGCTCGGCTAAGGGAGAGACGAGGCATGTCCGGGATTCCCCACGACCATTACGAGCCCAAGACCGGCGTGGAAAAGTGGCTGCACCGCCGCCTGCCGATCGTCGGGCTGATCTATGACACGCTCATGATCCCTACCCCCAAGAACCTGAACTGGTGGTGGATCTGGGGTATCGTGCTGGCCTTCTGTCTGGTGCTGCAGATCGTCACCGGCATCGTGCTGGTGATGCATTACACGCCGGAAGCGACGATGGCCTTCGCCTCGGTCGAGCATATCATGCGCGACGTGAACGGCGGCTACATGCTGCGCTACCTGCACGCGAACGGCGCCTCGCTGTTCTTCTTCGCTGTCTATATCCACATCTTCCGCGGCCTCTATTACGGATCGTACAAGACGCCCCGCGAAGTGACCTGGATCATCGGCATGCTGATCTACCTGGCGATGATGGCCACGGGCTTTATGGGCTATGTTCTGCCCTGGGGTCAGATGTCGTTCTGGGGCGCCACGGTGATCACCGGCCTCTTCGGCGCGATCCCGGGCATCGGCCCGATCATCCAGGAATGGCTGCTGGGCGGACCGGCGGTCGGCAACTACACGCTGAACCGCTTCTTCTCGCTGCATTACCTGCTGCCCTTCGTCATCGCGGGCCTGGTGATCCTGCACATCTGGGCCTTCCATCACACCGGCAACAACAACCCCACGGGTGTTGAGGTCCGCCGCGGCTCGAAGGAAGAGGCCGAGAAGGACACCCTGCCGTTCTGGCCCTATTTCGTCATCAAGGACCTGTTCGCGCTGGTCGTCGTGCTGGCGGTTTTCTGGGCCATCGTCGCCTTCATGCCGAACTTCCTGGGTCACCCCGACAACTATATCGAGGCCAACCCGCTGGTGACGCCGGCGCATATCGTGCCCGAATGGTACTTCCTGCCGTTCTACGCGATCCTGCGGGCCTTCACCGCCGACGTCTGGGTGGTGATCGCGGCCAACTGGCTGTCCTTCGGCATCATCGACGCCAAGTTCTTCGGCGTGCTGGCGATGTTCGGCGCGATCGCCGTCATGGTGCTGACCCCCTGGCTCGACACCTCGTCGGTCCGCTCGGGCCGCTACCGGCCGATGTTCAAGTCGTTCTTCTGGCTGCTGGTCGTCGACTTCGTGGTCCTGATGTGGGCGGGCGCCATGCCGGCCGAAGGTATCTACACCAACATCGCCCTGATCGGTGCGGCCTACTGGTTCGGCTATTTCCTGGTCATCCTGCCGCTTCTGGGCGTGCTGGAACGTCCGACGACCCCGCCCGCCACCATCGAGCAGGACTTCAAGGCCAAGGTGAAAGCCCATGCCAAGAAGTCGGGCCCGGCCCCGGAAAAGATCCCGGCCGAGTGAGCGCAAGGAAGAAAGTGACCATCATGATCCGCAAACTTGCCCTTTCCGCCCTGACGGCCCTTACCCTCGGCAGCGCCCCGGCGCTCGCCGCCGGGGAGGGTGGTCATATCGAGGACTTCGCCTTCTCGTTCGAAGGGCCCTTCGGCACCTATGACCGGGCGCAGCTGCAGCGCGGCCTGCAGGTCTATACCGAGGTCTGCTCGGCCTGCCATGGCCTGCAATACGTGGCCTTCCGTTCGCTGACCGACGAGACGGGCCCCGGCCTCGATCCCGACGTGATGCGCGCCTATGCCAGCACGATGCAGGTCGAGGACGCCGCCACCGGCGAATACCGCGCCGCCGGCGGCCCGGACCACTTCCCGCCCTCGGCCATGGAAACCGCCCCGGACCTGAGCCTGATGGCCAAGGCCCGCGCGGGCTTCCACGGCCCCTATGGCCTGGGCATCAACCAGTTGCTGCACGGCATGGGCGGCGCCGAGTACATCGCTTCGTTCCTGCTGGGCTTCACCGGCGAGGAAACCGAACAGGGCGGCGCGATCTTCTACGAGAACACCGCCTTCGGCGGCAATGTCTCGATGCCTCCGCAGCTGGAAGATGGTCTGGTGACCTATTCGGACGGCACCGAAGCCACGCCCGAACAGATGGCGCAGGACGTCGCGGCCTTCCTCATGTGGTCGGCCGAACCGCACCTGACTCAGCGCAAGCTGTGGGGCTTCGTCGGCGTCATCTTCCTGGTGCTGCTGGCCTCGCTCTTGTACCTCACGAACAAGCGTCTCTGGGCGCCGATCAAGGACGCGGCCAAGCACAGCTGATCCCTTCGGATCACAGACCCGTGAAACGCGCCCCGAGGGGCGCGTTTTGCCTTGGCCGGGACTGGCATCCATCTGGGGCCGCCGCTAGGTTTTTTCCGTTCATTCGATCCGATGTACCGGAGTCTCCATGGTCCGTCCCGCTGCCGCCGCCCTCGCCCTCGTCGTGCTCGGCGCCTCGACGCTGCCCGTCACGGCGCAATGGCTGGCCGTGGGGCGCTGGGGAAGCGAGGGGAATTTCCGCTATGTCCGGCCGGGCACTTGGATGGTGCAACAGCAGGAAGGCGGCGTCTCGATCACCGCCGAGGGTGATCACCACGAGATCCGCATCGAACTGAGCTGCGACGCGGGCACGCCCGCCCGGCAACTGCGCCTGTCGGGGTATCGCGGCGATGCGCTGGACGAAAGCGCCCTGGCGCAGCAGGAACCGCGGCAGCAGGCGCTCACCCTGGCGCTGGACGGGCGCGCCTTCGAGCTGATGGTGGATTATCGCCCCGTCAGCCATGATTGGCTGGCGGTCGAGGCCCCGGGCTCCGATTTCCTCGATGCCTTTGCCCAGGGCTCTCGGCTCGAGATCCTGAACAAGCAGGGCGTTCGGGTCGCGGCTGTCGGACTCAACGGCAGCGGCGCCGCGCGGGCCGCCGTGCGGCGTGCCTGCGGGGTCTGATCGGGCTCGTGCCGGTTCAGGCGCCCAGATAGGCCGCCAGTTCCGGCGGCGGATCGGCCAGCAGCGCCTCGGTCGGGGCAGGGGGGCTGGCCCGGCCCTCGGCCACGACCAGAGTCTGATCGCAGAGCAGCCGCGCATCCTGCGGGTCGTGGGTGATCATCAACAGCGTCGCGCCCGTCTCGCCGACGATCCGCCCGACCAGCGCCAGCATCTGCCGTTTCAGCGCCGGACCCAGGGCGGCGAAGGGCTCGTCCAGCAGGATCAGCGGCCGCGCCCGCAGGAGCACCCGCGCCAGCCCGGCCCGGCCGATCTGTCCACCCGACAGCTGCGCGGGTTTGCGGTCTTCCAGCCCTGACAGCCCGGTCTCCTGCAACGCCGTCGCCACCGCCTGCCGTTGCGCCTGCGTCAGCCGCAGCGACGGGTCCAGCCCCAGCGCCACATTGTCGAAAAGGCTCAGATGCGGGAAGAGGTTGTGGTCCTGAAAGAGGATGCTCAGCGGCCGCGCGGCGGGGGGCAGCGTGTCGATCCGTTGCCCCTGGCAGAGGATGTTCCCCCGGGCCAGCGGCAGGAAACCGGCGATGGCGCCAAGGAGGGTGGATTTCCCGGCGCCAGAGGGGCCCATGACCGCCACCCGCGCGCCCGGGCTGACCTCCAGATCCGCGGTCAGGCGAAAGCTGCCCTGCGCGATCTCCACGCCCTCAAGTCTCAGCATCGCGTCCTCCCACCATCCGTTCCAGCGCCACGAAGGCGCCCAGCGACAGGGCCAGCAGCAAGACGGCCGCCCCCGCCGATTCCCCGCTGCGATAGGCCCCCATCAGGCGGTGCATCTGCATGGGCAGGGTCTCGTTGCCCGTCTGGGCGAACAGCACGATGACACCCAGATCCCCCATCGACAGCGCCGCGCCCAACCCCAGCGCGAAACCCGCGGGCCGCCTGAGCCGCGGCCAGAGCACCAGCCGCGCATGGGCCCCGGCGCTCAGCCCCAGCGAGGCCGAGAGCCGGGCGAAATCGGCCTCGGCCCTTCGCGCCGCGGGCAGGAGCGCGCGCAGCGCGAAGGGCAGGGCCATCGCCGCATTGACCAGCGCCGTGACCGGCAGGGCCAGACGCGCGGGATCCACCCAAGGGTTGACGATCAGGAAAAGCCCGGTGCCGATCACCAGCGGCGAGGCGGTCAACGCGGCCATGCCCAGCGCCTCGGGCCAGCGACGGGTCAGGGCAATGAGGGTGAGCACGCCCGCAAAGACCGCCAGCAGCGCGGTGGACAATGCCGCCGTGGCGACCGAGCGCAGCGCCGCCCACCAGACGACGGCCGACAGATCGCCCAGCCAGGGCAGGCCCCGGATCAGCACCATGCCCAGCGGCACCAGCAGGAACAATGCCGAGGCCCCGATCGCCGCCCCGTCCAGAACCCGCGCCAGCCCGCCGGGGGCCGGTGGCGCCAGCCGGTCGAGGCCCGCGACCCGCCCCTCCGGCAGGGTCAGCCGCGCCAGCAGCAGCAGAGCGGCCAGCCCGATCCCGGCCTGCACCGCCGCCAGCAGCGCCGCGTGGCCCAGGTCGAAATCGAAGCGGAAGGCCTGATAGATCGCCAGTTCCAGCGTCGTCGCCCGGGGCCCGCCGCCCAGCGTCAGCGCCACGGCAAAGGAGGTCAGGCAGATCAGGAACACCACGGCCAGCGCCCCCGGCACCACGCGGGCCAGCATCGGTCCCTCGACATGGCGAAAGCGGGCGCTTGCGCCGAAACCCAAAGCCGCGGCCAGCCGCAGGTGCTCGGCCGGGATCCGCGCCCAGCCCTGCAGCAGCAGCCGCACGGCCAGCGGCAGGTTGAAGAAGACATGCGCCAGAACGACGCCCTGAAGACCGTAGATCGACAGACGCGGCAAGCCGGCCAGCGCCAGCAGGTCGTTCATCAGCCCGTTGCGACCCATCACCGCCAGCAGGCCGATCACCGCCACCAGCACCGGCAGGATGAAGGGCGTCCCCATCAGCACGATCAGCGCGCCCCGCCCCGCAAAGCGCCGCCGCGCCAGCGCCCGGGCCACCGGGATCGCCAGCGCGACGGAGAAGACGGCGGACAGGCACGCCTGCCAGAGGGTGAAGCGCAGCGCCGCCCAATCGGCCGCGCCCCAGCCCGCGCCGCCCTCGGCCCGCCAGGCCACTGCCGCCAGCGCACCGAGGTTCAGCAGCACGAGGGCCGCCGCCACCAGGACGGCGGCCCCCTTGAGCAGAGGCGGCGCGGCCCGCGTCATTACTGCGCGAGCGCCTCGCGCCATTCGGCCAGCGCCGGGTCGCGCAGCGCCAGCGCCTCATCCGCCGGGAAGAGGAGCGAGGTTTCCGGCCGGATCAGGCCCTGGAAGCCCTCGGCGAGGCCGCCTTCGGGCGTCACGGCGGGATACATCCAGTTGGTCTCGGGCAGGATCGCCTGCGCCGCGTCCGAGGCCAGGAAGGCCATGAACTGCCGCGCCAAGTCGGGCTGATCGGTCGAGCCCACGATGCTGGCCACCTCGACCTGCAGATAATGCCCCTCGTCGAAGCGGGCGGCGGCCTTGGTCGCGTCGCCCTCGGCGATGACGTGATAGGCGGGCGAGGTGGTGTAGCTCAGCACCATGTCGGCCTCGCCTTCCAGGAACAGGCCGTAAGCCTCGGACCAGCCCGGCGTCACCGTCAGGATCCGGGGCGCGAGGCCCCGCCAGATCGCGGCCGCCTCGTCGCCATAGGCCGCCTTGACCCACATCAGCAGGCCCAGACCCGGGGTCGAGGACCGCGGGTCCTGGATAACCACGCTCAGGTCGCTGTCGATCAGCTCGCGGAAGCTGGCGGGCGGGGTCGGAGTCCGGGTCGTGTCATAGACGAAGGCGAACCAGCTCCAGTCAAAGGGCAGGAACAGCGGGTCCTCCCAGGTGATCGGCAGGTCGAGCGCCGTCTCGACGCCATGCGGCGCCATCAGCGGCGCGGCCTGGGCGGTGAGGTTGGTATCGAGGCCGACCACCACGTCGACATTGGTGCGTGCGCCCTCCAGCATCAGGCGGCTGAGCATGGCGGCGGCATCGCCGGGCGCGGCGAATTGCAGGTCGCAGCCGCATTCGGCCTCGAACGCCGCTTCGATCTGCGGGCCGGGGCCCCATTCGGCGACGAAACTGTCATAGGTCAGCACGTGCAAGACGGGCGTCTGGGCCTGGGCTGCCATGGCGCTGGCCATGAGCAGACCCGCGGCAAGGGTGGGATATCGCATGTCGATCCTCCATTGCGACGGGCGGGGTCGGGGTGGAGGATCATCCTGTCACCTTCCCTCCGCCGGTCCTAACCGGTTCAGGTTCAACGGGTCCGCGGTCCAACCGCATCTCAGCCGGTATTTGCCGGCCCCCCGAGGTAGGACGCAACATAAGCCTTTGCAGCCGCCTCGCAAGGGGGCACGATGGAGCCAGCCAAGGGAGGACGACCATGCCCATCGCCATCACCCCGGATTTCGACGGCCAGACGGTCATCTCGACCTTCGAGATGACGCCGGGCACCTGCTCGGACGTCCTCGACGCGCTGACCGACGCCTATGAGCAGGTGATCCGCCACCAGCCCGGCTTCCTGGGCGGCGCGATCCATGTGAACGACGCGCAGACCCGGATCTCGACCTATTCGCGCTGGCAGAAGCGGGGGGATTTCCAGGCCATGCTGCGCACCCCCGAGATGCGCGAGAGGAACCGTGTCATCGCCGGGATGTGCGCCCGCTTCGAGCCGGTGATGTACGAGGTCGCGGCGGTCTATTGAACCAGGGGTGGGTGCTCGCCCACCCTGCGCGGGCGTGGCTGGGGGCTGTTCCAAAGGCGCAAGCGGCCGAGCTCCCCAAGGCGGAGCGATGCGCGTGGGGCGACCCCGGGGGGCCTGCCCCCCGGACCCCCCGGGATATTTGACGAGCAAAGAAGCGCGATTTACCGGACTTTAAGGTTAACGCTGTAATCTGGTCTCACGGTACAGGCGGGGACGCCGATGACCGTGAGCGAAGAAGGCGGCGTGATCCCAGGGTCACGCCGCTGCGTCTTCTTTGCTCCGAAAATATCCCGGGGGGTGAATGCGCGGCACGCGCAGAGGGGGTCAGCGCCCCCCTTCCTGGGCGCCCGAGGGCTCGGCGCCGGAGGCGTCGCGGCCGAGGGCGAAACCCCTTTTCAGGCGTTCCAGGCGCGGTCGCCGCTTGCGTCTTTCAACCGGGTCGGCAGGCCGATCCGGTCGAGAATCGCGAAGAAAGGCGCGGGGTCGAGTTCCTCGACATTGGCCATCCGGGCCACGTCCCAGGTCCCCTCGGCGATCAGCATCGCCGCGGCGACCGGCGGCACGCCCGCGGTATAGGAGATCCCCTGCGAGCCGACCTCCAGATAGGCCTCCTTGTGGTCGGCGATGTTATAGACCAGCACTTCGGCCGGTTGGCCGTCCTTCGTGCCCTGCACCAGCGTGCCGATGCAGGTCTTGCCGACATAATCGGGCGCCAGCGAGGCGGGATCGGGCAATACCGCCTTCACCACTTTCAGCGGCACCACCTCCAGCCCTTCGGCCGTCACCACCGGCTTCTCGGACAGCAGGCCGAGGTTCTTCAGCACCGTGAAGACGTTGATGTAATGGTCGCCGAAGCCCATCCAGAAGCGCACATCGGCCTGCGGGTAGTGGGTGGCCAGCGAATGCACCTCGTCATGGCCGGTCAGATAGGTCTTCTGGCTGCCGACCACCGGCAGATCCCATTCCCGGCCCACCTCGAACATGGTGTTTTCCTGCCAGGCGCCGTTCTGCCAGGAATAGACCGTGCCGGTGAATTCGCGGAAATTGATCTCGGGGTCGAAATTCGTGCTGAACCAACGGCCATGCGAGCCGGCGTTGATGTCGATGATGTCGATCGAGGCGGGTTCGGGCACGAAGCGGTCGATGGCGAAGCGGGCATAGGCATTGACCACACCCGGGTCGAAACCCACGCCCAGGATCGCCGTCACGCCCTTGTCGGCGCAGGCGGCCTTCCGCTTCCATTCGTAATTGCCGTACCAGGGCGGCGTCTCGCAGATCTGGTCGGGCTCCTCATGGATCGCCGTGTCCATATAGGCCACGCCGGTCTCGATGCAGGCGTCCAATACCGGCATGTTGACGAAGACCTGGGCCACGTTGATGACGATCTCGCACCCCGTCTCGCGGATCAGCGCGGCCACCTGGTCCGTGTCGCGGGCGTTGACGGCATGGGCTTTCAGAACGCCGTCCACCTTCATCGCGCCTTTCTCGTGCACCGAGGCGATGATCGCCGCGCATTTCGAAAGGGTCCGGCTGGCGATATGGATTTCGCCCAGAATGTCGTTGTTCTGCGCGCATTTATGCGCCACGACTTGGGCGACGCCCCCGGCTCCGATGATCAGGACATTGCGTTTCATTTACCCATGCACCTCCTTGGGGCTTACCCGTTCACGACAGGGCTGCCGCGAACTCCTCGTATCCGAAATCGCGCACCTGCCGGATACTTCCGTCCAGCTCGCGCACGGCGATGGCCGGCATCTTCACGCCGTTGAACCAGTTCTTCTTGACCATTGTGTAACCGGCCGCGTCCTGGATCGACAGCCGGTCGCCCGCCTTCAGCGGCTGGGCGAAGCGGAACTCGCCGAAGATGTCGCCCGCCAGGCAGGATTTGCCGCAGACCATCCATTCATGGGGGCCTTCGTCGGGGCTGACCTTGGCCGATTGACGATAGATCAGCAGATCCAGCATATGCGCCTCGATGGAACTGTCGACGATGGCCAGGTTCTTGCCGTTGTAGAGCGTGTCCAGCACCGAGACTTCCAGCGTCGCCGCCTTGGTGATCGCGGCCTCGCCCGGTTCCAGATAGACCTGCACGCCGTTCGTGTCGGCGAAACGTTTCAGCCGGTCGGCGAGGCGGTCCAGCGGATAGCCCTCGCCGGTGAAATGGATGCCGCCGCCCAGGCTGATCCATTCCATGCCACGGATCAGGAAGCCGAAGCGCTGTTCGATCAGCGAGAGCATGGCGTCGAAGCGTTCGAAATCCGCGTTCTCGCAATTGTTGTGGAACATGAAGCCGGTGATCTTGTCGGCCACCTCGGCGATCCGCTCGGGGTCATGCTCGCCCAGGCGCGAGAATGGGCGGGCGGGGTCCGCCAGGTCGAAATCCGAGGTCGAGACGCCCGGATTGACCCTGAGGCCCCGGGTGTGTCCGGCGCTCTGCCCTTCGAACCGCTGCAACTGGCCGATAGTGTTGAAGATGATCTTGTCCGAATGGGACAGCACCTCGTCGATCTCGTGATCGGCATAGGCCACGGAATAGGCGTGGGTTTCCTTGCCGAACTTCTCGCGCCCCAGCCGCACTTCATAGAGCGACGAGCTGGTCGTCCCGTCCATGTACTGGCTCATGAAATCGAAGACCGACCAGGTGGCAAAGCATTTCAGCGCCAGCAGCGATTTCGCCCCCGAGGCCTCGCGCAGCCAGGCGATCTTTTCCATGTTGGGCAGAAGGCGTGCCTTGTCGATCAGGTAATAGGGGGTTTGCAACATCTCGGGCCCTCACGGCAGCCAGGGGGGACGGGAGCGGTATCCAGCGCGCGCGGGCTCGATACAGGGAACGCCCCCGTCACACAAATGGTTTTTCCAGGCGGAATTGCAAACCCCGGGGCGCCGGGCGGCCGGAGATCGGGCCTGGACGGCGCGCCCCGTCACCCTGCAAGGGTCGCTGCGCCGTCCGGCGCGCGGGCGACCTCAGCCCTCCAGCGCCTTTTTCAGTCGGGCGAAGCTTTCGGCGTTCGAGCGGGCGTTCTGGCCCGAAAGGAAGCCATCGAGCTTGGGGAACAGCCGGATCGCCCGGTCGGTCAGTGGGTCCGAACCCTGGGCGTAGAGCCCCGCCTGTACCATCATCTCGGCCCGTTCCCAGGCGCCGATCAGCCGCCGCGCCTCGGCGATCAGGGCGTTTTCCCCGGGGCTGGCCGCCGCGGGCAGGGAGCGCGAGACCGAGCGCATCAGATCCACCGCCGGGAAGCGGCCGCGTTCGGCGATGGCGCGGTCCAGCACGACATGGCCGTCCAGCACCCCGCGCAGGATGTCGGCGACCGGCTCGTCCATGTCCGAGCCTGCGACCAGCACCGTGAAGACGGCGGTGATGTCGCCCTGTCCTGCTTCGCCGGGGCCCGCGCGTTCGGCCAGCGACATGATCTGATGCGCGGTCGAGGGTGGAAAGCCCCTGAGCGAGGGCGCCTCGCCCGCCGAGAGCGCGATCTCGCGATGCGCCTCGGCAAAGCGGGTGACGGAATCGCAGAGCAACAGCACATGCTTGCCGGCATCGCGGAAATGTTCGGCCACCGCCATGGCCGTCAGCGCCGAGCGACGGCGCGCCAGCGGCGATTTGTCCGAGGTGGCACTGATCACCACGGAGCGCGCCAGCCCCTCGGGCCCCAGCACATCCTCGACGAAATCCCTGAGTTCGCGGCCCCGTTCGCCGACCAGCGCCAGCACCACCACATCGGCCTCGATCCCGCGGGCAAGCTGGCCCAGAAGCATGGTCTTGCCCACGCCCGAGCCCGCGAAAAGGCCCATCCGCTGGCCCCGAACCAGCGGCAGCAGCGTGTTGAAGGCGTCAAGCCCGGTGGACAGCCGCCCCCCCAGCCGCTTGCGCCGCGCAGGGGCGGGGGGCGTGGCACGCAAGCCTCGGGGCAAGGTGCCCCGCGCCAGCGGCCGGCCATCCAGCGGCTCGCCATAGGGGTCGATGACCCTGCCGATCCAGCTGTCGTCGGGCGCGATGGTATTGCGGCCCACATGCTCCACCCGGTCGCCGATGGCGAGGCCCTCGGTCGCCTCCTCCGGCAGGACCTCGGCGCCGTCGCGGTTCAGCGCCAGGATCTCGCCGCCGATGATCCGGCCCTGCGCATCCTCGATCTGCACGCGGTCGCCCAGCCGCGCCCGTTTCGAGAGTCCCTGCACCAGCAGCGTCGAAGCCTGCATCGTCCCCACCTGCCCGTAATGCCGAACGGGGCGCAGATGCGAAATCTCGGCCAGAAGCGAGTCGAAGACGGTCATCGGCGGATCCTTCAGGGCGGCAGGCGCCGGTCTGGCACCCGATTACGCTTTCTAAACGAATCACCCTTAATGCTTGGTGTAGGCCAGCAAAGGGAGAATCCCATGTTCGACAGCCTGGATATCATGCGCATGGCGCAGGCCTTCGCCGCCCATGCGGCGACCCGCCAGCAGGCGGTGTCGCAGAACGTCGCCAATGCCGATACACCGGGCTACCGCTCGCGCGATGCCATCCCCTTCACCGAATACTGGCGCGCCAGCCAGGAGCGGGTCCTGGCCCGGGGCGACATCCTGCGCGCCGACGAACAGCCCGCCACCGTCGCGCCCGACGGCAACACCGTCTCGGTCGAATTTGAGATGATGCGCGCGGTCGAGGCCCGGCAGCAGCATGAAATGGCGCTGGGCATCTATGCCATGTCGCGCGACCTGTTGCGCGCCTCTCTGGGGAAATAGGTCATGAGCACCCTCACCGACACGCTGGCGCTGGCCGCCTCGGGGATGCGGGCCCAGGCGCAAAGGCTGCGCCATGTGTCCGAGAATATCGCCAATGCCGATACCCCCGGCTACCATCGCAAGTTCATCGACTTCCGCCCCGCCGCGATTGCGGGCGATGCCTTCGGGCAGGAAAGCGGCGTCACGCCCGGCCCGGTGCGGCTGGACCGTGGCGAGCTGACCCGCATCTACGACCCCGGCCATATCCTGGCCGACGAGACCGGCCATTACGAAGGATCGAACGTCGATCTGATGGTCGAGATTGCCGACGCGCGCGAAGCGCAGCGGTCCTATGAGGCGAACCTCAGAATGTTCGATCAGGCCCGGCAGATGTCGCAAAGCCTGATCGGACTCCTCCGCAGATAAGGAGCCATTCAGTGCAAGTCAGTGCCAGTATGGCCGCCCGTTCCTACGGCGCGGCGCGTCCCCTCACATCCCCCGAGGCCGAGGCCGCGGGCAGTCCCGCCTCCGCCGGCGCCCGCCTGGCCGGGGATTTCGCCCAGGTCCTGCAACGGGCCGAGACCACGGCGCAGCAGGCGATGACCGGCGATGCCGATCCGCATGCGCTGGTCGCCTCGCTCAGCGAGGCTCAGCTGGCCGTCGAAACCGCGGTCGCCGTCCGCGACAAGGTGGTCGAGGCCTATCTGGAAATCCTGCGAATGCCGGTCTGAGGCAGGCCCATGTCCGAGATCGCTTTCTTCGACATCCTGCGGCAGGGGCTGTGGGTGGCCGTGGTCATGTCCGCGCCACTGCTGGGCGTGGCGCTGGTCGCCGGTCTGGCCGTGGGCCTCTTCCAGGCGCTGACCTCGGTGCAGGAGATGACACTGACCTTCGTGCCCAAGATACTGGCGATGCTGGTGGTCTTCTGGGTCTCGATGAGCGCGATGACCGCGCTTCTCGTCGATTTCTTCCACGGATCGGTGTTGCCGGTCGTCGCAGGGGGCTGAGATGGACAACGCCAGTTACACGCAATTGACCCGCCAGTCGGGCCTGCTGCGCGAGATCCAGATGATCGCGCATAACATCGCCAATCTCTCGACCACCGGCTTCCGGCGCGAGGGGCTGCTGTTCAGCGAATATGTCGAGCGGCTGGGGGGCGAGGAGCCCTCGCTGTCGATGGCCACCGGCCGGGCGCGTCAGACCTATCTGACACCGGGTGCGCTGACCATGACCGGCGGCCCCCTCGATCTGGCCATCGAGGGCGAGGGCTTCTTTACCCTCCAGACGCCGGAGGGCGAGCGCTACACCCGCGCGGGCCATTTCACCCCAAACCGGGACGGCGAACTGGTCACGCCCGACGGCCACCGCGTTCTGGACGATGGCGGTTCGGCGATCTTCATCCCGCCCGATGCGGACCAGATCGCCATCGCCAGCGACGGCACCGTCTCGGCCGATGGGCAACCGCTGGCACAGATCGCGCTGGTGAGGCCCGCCGATCCCTCAAGCCTCCGGCGTGAGACGGGGGTCCTGCATGCCATCGACGGCGAGGTCGAGCCGGTCGAGATGCCGCAGATCCTGCAGGGGTTCCTCGAGGAATCGAACGTCAACGCGATTTCCGAGATGGCCCGGCTAATCGCAGTGCAGCGCGCCTACGAGAACGGCCAGAAATTCCTCGACCGCGAGGACGAACGTATCCGCAACGTGGTCCAGACCCTGGGCCGATAGGAGACAGCCATGCGAGCCCTACAGATCGCCGCCACCGGCATGAGCGCCCAACAGATGCGGGTCGATACGGTGGCCAACAACCTGGCGAACATGTCGACCACCGGCTACAACACCCGCCGCGCCGAATTCGCCGACCTGCATTATCAGCAGCATACCCGGGCCGGGACGATCAGCGCCTCGGACGGGACCATTGTGCCGACCGGCGTGCAGCTGGGCCTCGGCGCGCGGCCCGCCGCGGTGTCGATGATGGTGCAGCAGGGCGTTTCGACCGCCACCGGCGGCGACCTCGACCTCGCCATTGAGGGGCGAGGCTGGTTCGAGGTGACGCTGCCAGACGGGCGTTTGGCCTATACCCGCGACGGCGGGCTGAAGCGCACCGGCGACGGGCTGATCGTTACCTCGGACGGCTACGAGGTGGCGCCGGGGATCACCATTCCGGCCGATGCCCGGCAGATCTCGATCAATGCCGAGGGCGAGGTCTATGCCTATTTCGCCGACCAGGTGCAGCCGCAGCGGCTGGGCCAGCTGGTGCTCGCGGGCTTCACCAACGAGCGGGGACTGGAGGCGCTGGGCTCCAACCTCTTTGTCGAGACCGAGGCCTCCGGCCCGCCGGTGCAATCGGTGCCGGGCTCGGACGGGCTGGGGACAGTGCGGCAGGGCTATCTGGAGGAAAGCTCGGTCGATCCGGTCCGCGAACTGACCGAGATGATCAAGGCCCAGCGCGGCTATGAGCTGAACGCGAAGGTCATCACCGCCGCCGACCAGATGCTCGCCGCCACGACGCAGGTGCGGTGATGCGCGCGCTGGCTCTGGCCCTGCTCGTCGCCTCACCGGCCGCGGCCGATGTGCTGGTCGCCGCGCGGACCCTGCGCGCGGGCAGTCTGGTCGAGGCCGGGGATGTGATCCTGCTCAGCGACCCCGCGCCGCTGGGCGCCGCGCAATCCCCGGACGAGGCCGTGGGGCTTGAGGCGCGGGTCACGCTCTATGCCCGCCGGCCGATCCCGGTGGCGAGCCTCGGCCCGCCGGCGCTGGTCGAGCGCAACCAGCTCGTCACCCTGGTCTTTCAGGCCGGAGGGCTCGAAATCCGCGCCGACGGGCGCGCTCTGGGCCGCGGGGCCGAGGGCGAGACTGTCCGCATCATGAACCTCTCCTCGCGCAGCACGGTTTCCGGCACCATCGCCGGGCCGGGGCTGGTGAGCGTGCCGTGAAAGGACGCGCCATGCGCCACCTTCTGCTGATCCTGCCCCTTGCCGCCTGTTCGGACCTCGCCCAGGTCGGCCGCCCCCCGGATTTCACCGACACCGCGCCGACGCTGGAGCATCACGCCCTCTATAACATCCCCCTGCCCGAGGTGACGGAGCGGCGCCGCGCGGTCGATACCGCCTCGCTCTGGTCCTCGAGCCAGCGCTCGCTCTTCGGCGACCGGCGGGCCTCGGTCGCGGGCGACATCCTGACCGTGGTGATCGAGATCGACGAATCGGCGCAGATCTCGAATTCCTCGCAACGGGGGCGCACCGGCTCGCAAAGCATGGGCATGCCGGAATTCCTGGGCATCCCGCAGCTGATCGACCGGGAGCTTCCGGAAGGGGCCAGCATGGCCAATGCGGTGTCGGCCGAATCCGCGTCCAGCTTCCAGGGCCAGGGCACGGTCAGCCGCAACGAACAGCTGACGCTGAGGGTCGCCACCACGATCATCGAGCGGCTGCCAAATGGCGTGCTGCGCATCGAGGGCAGCCAGGAGGTGCGGGTCAACAACGAGCTGCGCGAATTGCTGGTCACCGGCTATATCCGCCCCGAGGATATCTCGCGCCGCAACGAGATCGCCTATGACCGGATCGCCGGGGCGCGGATCAGCTATGGCGGGCGCGGGCAGATCACCCAGATGCAGCAACCGCGCTGGGGTCAGCAGATCAGCGAAATCCTGTTGCCGATGTAAGGGGAACCATCATGCGCAAGCTGCTTCCGGCATTGTTGCTGATCCTGGGCCTGGCGGCGGGGGCAGGGGCCGGATGGTTCCTCAAGCCCACCCCCACGCCCGCTGACGAGGCCGCCGCTCATGGCGCGGTCCCGGACGAGGCGGGGGGCCATGGCGAAGCCCCGGGCGATCATGGCGCCGAAAGCGGCGGCGAGGGCGGCCATTACGACCCTGCGACCGGGCCGACCGAGACGGTTCGCCTGCCCAATCAATTCGTGGTGCCGGTGATCGTCGAGAGGCGGGTGCAGGCGATGGTGGTCATCGGCCTCGCGCTGGAACTGGAGGCCGGCCACACCTTCTCGGTCCAGAACGACGAGGCGCGGCTGCGCGCGGTGCTACTGCAACTCCTGTTCGATCACGCCAATATCGGCGGGTTCAACGGGCTTTTCACCTCGGGCGAGGCGCTGCTCTCGCTGCGGCGCATCCTGCGCGAGGCCGCCCGGCGGGAGCTGGGGCCGCAGGTGACGGATGTGCTGATCACGGAATTGCTGCGGCAGGAGAATTGACGCGGCCGCCGAGGCCGGCGCGCGCGGTGATGGGGTGAAACCCCACCCTGCGGGCGTTTCCCGCGACCCGTTCGCGCCCCTGCAGGGAGGGGTTCCCCCCATCCCCCGCACCGGGCTTGCCTGCTCGCCGCCCGACTGGCAAGCTCCCGCACAGGAGTCCACCATGGCCGAACCCGTCACCCGCCCGACCGGCGTCCGCGTCGAGGATTTCCTCGATGCCGTGGAACCCGTCCGCCGCCGGGACGAGGGGCACCGGCTGGACGCGCTCTTTCGTCGGGTCACGGGGTTTCAGCCGCAGATGTGGGGCCCCTCGATCGTCGGCTACGGGCGCTATGACTACACCTATGCCAGCGGCCATTCCGGCAGCTTCCTCGCCACCGGCTTCAGCCCGCGCAAGGCGCAGCTCGTGCTCTACATCCTGCCCGGCTATGCCGATTTCGGCCCGATCCTGGACCGGCTGGGGCCGCACAGGAAGGGCAAGTCCTGTCTCTACCTGACCTCGCTGGCCAAGGTGGACGAGGGCGCGCTGGAGGCGTTGATCCGCGCGGGCCTTGCCGATCTGGCACAGCACTGGCCGGTCATGGCGTCGTGACAGCCGGAAAGACTCGCGCCGCGGACCAGCGGTCGCGCGGCGCGGCTTCGGGGCGCAAGGGCCCTGGCTTCAGCCCTGAAGCGTGCGGACCCCGTAGCCCTCGCGCCGGGCCATCATCGCCTGCGTCGCAGCAATCGCGCCGGCGGCGGTGGTGAAATAGGGGATCTTGTCCATCAACGAGACGCGGCGGATGTCGCGGCTGTCGTTGATGGATTGCGCGCCCTCGGTGGTGTTGAACACGAGCGCGATCTCGCCGTTCTTCAGCCGGTCGACGATATTGGGCCGACCCTCGTAGACCTTGTTCACGGCTGTCGTCTCGACGCCTTCGGCCTTGAGCCATTTCGCCGTGCCGCCGGTGGCCACGATCTCGAAGCCCATGCCCGCGAGGTCGCGCACCGCGCCAGCCAGCGCCGCGGTCTTGTCACCGTCGCGGACCGAGACGAAGACCCGGCCTTCTTCCGGCAGGATCGTGCCCGCGCCCATTTGCGCCTTGAGGAAGGCGAGCGCGAACGAGCGGTCCCAGCCCATCACCTCGCCGGTCGAGCGCATTTCCGGGCCAAGCAGCGTGTCGACGCCCGGGAAACGGGCGAAGGGCAGCACGGCCTCCTTGACGCTGAACCACGGCGTCTTCGGATCGGCCAGCGTGTTGGCATCGGCCAGCGGCAGCGGCGTGTCGGGGCCGACGCCCTCGGGATAGGCGGCGCGCAGCGGGAAATTCGCCATCGGCTCGCCGGCCATCAGGCGGGCGGCGATCGAGGCGATGGCGCTGTCGGTGGCCTTGGCGACGAAGGGCACGGTGCGCGACGCGCGCGGGTTCACCTCCAGCACGTAGATCACGCCGTCCTTGACCGCGAATTGCACGTTCATCAGGCCGACGACGCCGAGCGCCAGCGCCATCTGTTCGGCCTGACGCTTCATCTCCTCGACCAGCGCGGGGTCCAGCGAATGCGGCGGCAGGCAGCAGGCGCTGTCGCCCGAATGGACGCCCGCTTCCTCGATATGTTCCATGATCCCGGCGACATGGACGGTCTTGCCGTCGCTGAGAGCGTCCACGTCTACCTCGATGGCGCCCGACAGATAGCTGTCCAGCAGCACCGGGTTCTTGCCCGAGACATTCACCGCGGTGGTGATGTAGCGCTTCAGCTGATCCATGTCGCGCACGATCTCCATCGCGCGGCCGCCCAGCACATAGGAGGGGCGGATGACCAGCGGGAAGCCGATCTTCTCGGCGATGGCGATGGCCTGCGCGTCGGACGAGGCGATGCCGTTGACCGGCTGTTTCAGGCCCAGATCGTTCAGCAGTTTCTGGAACCGCTCGCGGTCCTCGGCCAGGTCGATGGCATCGGGGCTGGTGCCGAGGATCGGGATCCCCTCGGCCGCCAGTTCATTGGCCAGTTTCAGCGGCGTCTGCCCGCCGAACTGGACGATGACGCCGTGCAGCGTGCCGTTCGACATCTCGACGCGCAGGATTTCCAGCACATGCTCGATGGTCAGCGGCTCGAAATAGAGCCGGTCCGAGGTGTCGTAATCGGTCGAGACCGTCTCGGGGTTGCAGTTGACCATGATGGTCTCATAGCCCGCCTCGGTCAGCGCGTAGCAGGCGTGGCAGCAGCAATAATCGAACTCGATCCCCTGGCCGATCCGGTTGGGACCACCGCCGAGGATCACCACCTTCTTGCGGTCCGAGGGACGCGCCTCGTCCTCGACCTCGCCCATCGCCGGGACTTCATAGGTCGAATACATATAGGGCGTCTGCGCCTCGAATTCGGCGGCGCAGGTGTCGATGCGCTTGAAGACAGCGGTCACGTTGGCGGCGCGGCGGAGGCGGCGCACCTCGGCCTCGGCCTTGCCGGTCAGCATGGCGAGGCGGGCATCGGTGAAGCCCAGCATCTTCAGCGCGCGGATGCCGGCGGTGTCGATCGGCAGGCCGTTCGCCTTCACGCCGTTCTCGGCGTCCACGATCTCGCGGATGCGGGCCAGGAACCAGGGATCGAAGGCGGTGACGTGCTGGATCTCGTCGTCCGAAAGCCCGTGGCGCATGGCCTGGGCGATGACCCGCAGCCGGTCGGGGGTGGCCTGGCTCAGCGCCTGGGTCAGCGCGGCCTTGTCGGGGGCGCCGGGAATGGCGATCTCGTCAAAGCCCGAGAGGCCCGTTTCCAGCGAGGCCAGCGCCTTTTGCAGCGATTCGTGGATGGTGCGGCCGATGGCCATCGCCTCGCCCACCGATTTCATCGCGGTGGTCAGGTCGGGCCTGGAGCCCGGGAATTTCTCGAAAGCAAAGCGCGGGATCTTGGTGACCACGTAGTCGATGGTCGGCTCGAAGCTGGCCGGCGTGACCTTGGTGATGTCGTTGTCCAGCTCATCGAGCGTATAGCCCACGGCCAGTTTCGCCGCGACCTTGGCGATGGGGAAGCCGGTGGCCTTCGACGCCAGCGCCGAGGAGCGCGAGACGCGCGGGTTCATCTCGATCACGACCATGCGGCCGTCCTTGGGGTTGACCGCCCATTGCACGTTCGAGCCGCCGGTCTCCACCCCGATCTCGCGCAGCACGGCGATCGAGGCCGAGCGCATGATCTGGTATTCCTTGTCGGTCAGCGTCAGCGCCGGGGCGACGGTGATCGAATCGCCGGTGTGCACGCCCATCGGATCGACGTTCTCGATCGAGCAGACGATGATCGCGTTGTCCGCCTTGTCGCGGACGACCTCCATCTCATACTCTTTCCACCCCAGTAGGCTCTCGTCCACCAGCACCTGCGCGACCGGCGAGGCCTCGAGCCCCGAGCGCACGATGGCCTCGTAATCGTCGCGGTTATAGGCGACGCCACCGCCGGTGCCGCCCAGCGTAAAGGCGGGGCGGATGATCGCGGGCAGGCCGATGTGTTCGAGGTCCTGCATCGCCTGCGCGATGCCGGCCTTGATGTCGTATTTGCCGTTCGGCAGTTTCGGCGCGGCGACGATGGTGGCTTTCGGGTTCTCCAGCCCGATGCGGTCCATCGCCTCGCGGAAGAGTTTGCGGTCCTCGGCCATTTCGATGGCGTGCCGGTTGGCGCCGATCATGGTGACGCCGAATTTCTCCAAGACGCCCATGTCATCGAGCGCCAGCGCCGTGTTCAGCGCGGTCTGCCCGCCCATGGTCGGCAGCAGGGCATCGGGGCGCTCGGCCTCGATGATCTTGGCGACGACTTCGGGGGTGATCGGCTCGATATAGGTGGCGTCCGCCAGCTGCGGATCGGTCATGATCGTCGCGGGGTTCGAGTTCACCAGGATGACCCGGTAGCCCTCTTCGCGCAGGGCCTTGCAGGCCTGGGCGCCGGAATAGTCGAATTCGCAGGCTTGGCCGATGACGATAGGTCCCGCGCCGATGATCATGATGGAGGTGATATCGGTTCTTTTCGGCATGTCGGACCCCGTGCGTGCATGACGTGCGTGCGCTGAAGGCCGTCCCCCCGGGGGGGCGGCGCGCAAATTGAGGCGGGTTATAGCCAGAGGCCGGTCCGGCGCAAGCCCTGATCGGCGGGTGCGGCGCTTGCGGAGGGGGCGGAACCGGGGGGCCACCCCCCCCCAGCCGCGCCACGGGCGCGGCGTTCTCGGCTGAAACGTGCCACTGGCACGTTTCCGAGACGCCGATCACCCCCCGGCGTATTTAGGGCAGAATGAAGGGGCGGGTTTCCGCAGAGCAGGACGCGGCAGCGCAGCGTCATGGTTTCGTAACCCGGGCGAGCATCCTATCGTGGCGGCAAACCGGAGGGTGCGGATGCGGATTCTTGTCTTCAACGCAGGCAGTTCCAGCCTGAAATTTGGCGTCTTCGACCGGGCGCGCGGCCCGGGGCAGGAGGTCCGCCAGGTCCTCAAGGGTTCGTTCGACCGGTTCCGGGACGGGGGCTGCGAGGTGACATCGGAGGTGGGCGGCGCGCGCCGGAGCGGGACGGCGCCGCACGGGGATCTCGGCGCCGCCATCGCCGCCGTGCCCGGGTTGCTGGCGGCCGAGGGAATCGCCGGGATCGAGGCGGTCGGCCATCGCATCGCCCATGGCGGCCCCGATTTCACGGGTCCCGCCACGCTGGACGAGGCGACGCTGGCCTGGGTCGAGCGGCTGACGCCGCTGGCGCCACTGCACAACCCGGCCAATCTGCAGGCGGTGCGGGTGGCGCGGCAGGTCTGGCCGGATCTGCCGCAGGTCGGCGTCTTCGACACCAGTTTCCACCTGACCAACCCGCCCCGTGTCACCACCTATGCCGTGCCCGAAAGCTGGCGCGCGGCGGGGCTGCGGCGCTACGGTTTCCACGGCACCAGTCACAAATACGTGGCGGAACGCGCGGCCGAGGCTCTGGGCCAGCCGGTCACGGCGCTGAGGATCATCTCGGTCCATCTGGGCAACGGCGCCTCGGTCTGCGCCGTCAACCTTGGGCGCAGCCTCGAATCCTCGATGGGGCTGACGCCCTTGGAGGGGCTGGTGATGGGCACGCGCTCGGGCGATGTGGACCCGGGCGCCTTCGGCTATCTGCACCGGCAATTGGAGCTCGGTATCGAGGAAATCGAGGCGGCGCTGAACCGCGACTCGGGGCTGAAAGGGCTGACCGGCTCGTCTGACATGCGCGATGTCGAGGATCGCGCGGCGGCGGGCGACGGGGCGGCGCAGCTGGCCATCAACCTCTATGCCCACCGGGCGCGCAAATACGTCGGGGCCTATGCGGCGGCGATGGGGGGCGTCGATGCGGTCGTCTTCACCGGCGGTATCGGCGAGAATTCCCCCTCGATGCGGCGGCGGATCTGCGACGGGCTGGAGTTCATGGGGCTGCGGCTCGATTTCGACCGCAATCAGGCGGTGGACCTGAAGGACCGCGCCGCGCCGCAGATCCAGGCTTATGGCTCGCGCGTGGCGGTGCTGGTCACGGAAACCGCCGAGCAATTGCAGATCGCCCGCGAGGTGGCGCAGCATCTGGCCCGGCCCGCCGCCGCGCCGAAGCCCATTCCCGTGGCGGTTTCCGGGCGGCATGTGCATCTGGCGGCGGACAGCCTCGCCGCGCTTTTCGGCCCGGGCTATGACCTGACGGTGAAGAAGGCGCTGCGCCAGCCCGGCAATTGGGCGGCCGAGGAGCGGGTCACGCTGGTCGGTCCCAAGGGGCGGATCGAGAATGTGGCGATCCTCGGCCCCCTCAGGAAGCGCACGCAGATCGAGGTCTCGCGCACCGACAGTTTCGCGCTGGGCATCGACGCGCCGGTGCGGGATTCCGGGCAACTCGATGGGACGCCGATGATCCGGCTGATCGGACCCCACGGGCAGATCGACACCGACGGGCTGATCGTTGCCGCCCGCCATATCCACATGAACCCGGCCGATGCGCAGGCGATGGGGCTTGAGGACGGGCAGATCGTCGGCGTGAAGGTCGGGCAGGGGGAACGCTCGCTGACCTTCGGGCGCACGCTGATCCGTATCCAGCCCAATGCCTTCACCGAGATGCATATCGACACCGACGAGGCCAATGCCGCCGGGATCGGCGCGGGCTGGGAAGGCGAGATCGTCGAGCTGGAGGCGCATCTCGATCCCGGCGCCTGACGTCTTGCGGGGCGGGCGCCGGCATGGAACAAAGGGCCTGTTCTCAGGGCGGGGCGAAATTCCCCACCGGCGGTAAGCGGCCGAAACCGCAAGCCCGCGAGCGCCTGCCTTCGGGCGGGGTCAGCAGATCAGGTGCGATTCCTGGGCCGACGGTCATAGTCCGGATGAAAGAGAACCATCGCCTCCCGTGTCTGGCACGCGGGGGTGCATGGGATCGCCTTGGGTGACGTGTCGCTAGAGGAGAGACCATGACACACACCCGTTACGCCTTTGTCAAAGCCGGTTGGCATGCCGCCATCGTCGACCGCGCGCTCGAAGGATTTCTTCAGATCATCCCCGCCGAACAGGTCGATGTCGTCGACGTGCCCGGCGCCTTCGAGATGCCGTTGATGGCCCGCGATCTGGCAGCGAGTGGGCGCTATGCCGCCGTGGCCTGCGCCGCCTTCGTGGTGGATGGCGGTATCTATCGGCACGATTTCGTGGCGCAGGCGGTGGTCAGCGGCCTGATGCAGGCGGGGCTGGAGACGGGGGTGCCGGTGCTCTCGGTCTCGCTGACGCCGCACCAGTATCAGGAGACGGCGCATCACGATGCCATCTATCGCGCGCATTTCGTGCAGAAGGGGCGCGAGGCGGCCGAGGCGGCGCTGAAGATCACCGCGGCGCGGCAGGCTTTGCCCGCCTGACCTCAGGCCAGGGCGGGGAGGCGGCGCCGGGCCTGGTCCAGCGCCAGCATCCCCGCCAGCATGGCCAGCACGAAGGTCAGGCCGCTGGCGCCGCTCCATCCCAGGGCGGCGACGGCGGGGCCGGGGCAGAAGCCCGCCAGCGCCCAGCCCGCACCGAACAGCACCGATCCGCCCAGAAGCGGCGCGTCGATCCGCGCGGTGGGGCGCCCGGGGAAGGGTTCGCCCACCACCGAGGCCGGGCGCCGGGCGGCGAGGCGCCAGGCCAGCGCCATCGGCAGGATGGCGCCCCCCAGCACGAAAGCGAGCGTCGGGTCCCACGCGCCCGCAAGGTCGAGGAAACCTTGCACCTTGGTGGTATCGGTCATGCCCGAGACCAGCAGGCCCAGGCCGAAGAGCGCGCCGGAAGCGGCGGAAATCCAGGGGCGCATCAGATCACCCCCATGACATGGCGGGCGAGGAACATGACGGCGAAGCCCGCGCCCAGGAAGGTCAGCGTCGTCAGGATCGAGCGGGGCGAAAGGCGGGCCATGCCCACAACCCCGTGGCCCGACGTGCAGCCATTCGCCAGCCGGGTCCCCACACCGACCAGCAGCCCCGCCAGCAGCAGAAGGCCGGTGTCGCCGGTGACATGCGTGTCGGGGGCGCCGTGGAACGCCACCGCCAGCGCCGGAGCCCCGATCAGGGCGGCGACGAAGGGCAGGGTTTCGCGCCAGGTCCGGCGCTCGGCCGGGCGCTCGACCAGACTGCCGAGGATGCCGCTGGCGCCCATCACCCGGCCATTGCCCAGAAGCAGCAGCGCGGCGGCGAGGCCGATCATCAGCCCGCCAGCAAGGCCGGTCGGCCAGTCGAGGGGGATTGCGGTCATGGCGGGGCTCCTTTGGCAGGAAACGTTCCCGGCAGACATGGGGTTCCGCGGGGCGGCACAGCAAGGCCGCGGCGGCAGATAGGGCGGGTCTTCCGGGTGCGGCCTTGGCGGCGGAACCGGGGTCCATGTCCGGGGTGCCAAGAGGGAGGTCGTTCCAGACGAAAACGGCGGGGACCTGCCCCGCCGTTCCATGGTCTCACGCCGACAGGGCGCGGGGCCGGTTGCCGATATGGTGCCAGACCAGCAGCGCCACGCCGATCCCCACCGCAGGCAGTTGCAGCGCCGGATTGCCCGAGAGGACAAGGAGCGCCAGCGCCAGCCTGAGCCCCATCTCCCAGCCCGCCAGACGCCGCTGGTCGAACCGCGCGAGCGCGCTGGCCAGCAGGTACAGCGACAGGCCCAGCCGCGCCAGCAGCCACAGCAGCGGCAGCAGGTGGAACTCGCCGTCATAGCCCGGCAGGAACCGCGCCCCGCCGGTGGCGGCGTCGGGGTTCAGGACCGCGGCCTGGACCAGCAGGATCTCAGGGTTGAAGGCGAAGATGAACGGGATCACGAACATCACGATCCCCGAGCGCACCGCCGAGAACGAGGTTCCCACCGGATCCGACTTGGCGATGGTCGAGGCCGCGTAGGAGGCGACGGCGACGGGTGGTGTGATGGCGCTGACGCAGGCGAAGTAGAAGATGAACATATGCGCGGTGAAATGCGCCATGCCCAGCCCCACCAGCAGCGGCCCCATCAGCAGCGCCGCGTTCACATAGGCCGGAACCGCCGGCATCCCCATGCCCAGCAGGATCGCCAGCACCATCGTCACCCCCAGCGCCACGAACTGGAACAGCAGGGGGGCGTTGTCGCCGAGGTTCATCGCCCGCAGCCAGCCGAGGATATCGAGCGCGATGAAACTGGGCAGGGCGGTCAGGTTGAGGCTGATGTCGATGACCGAAACGGCAAGGAACATGAGGTACAGCCCGGCCGAGGTGATGCCGGCCTGGGCCAGCGCGTCGATCAGTTTCGACGGGGTCTCGCGGAAGGCGCGGTCGATGAACAGCAAGCCCATCAGCACCACCGCCGCCCACCAGCCGACACTGCCCGCGTCGCCCAGCGTGTTCTGGATCAGCTGCATGATCCAGGGCAGTTGCTCGGCCCGGCAGGCGCCGCTGGCCATCTCGACCGCGACAGCGCCCAGCAGCCGGCTCAGGGGATCGCAGCCGATGGCGTCCTTGGGCACCAGCAGCAGCACGATGATCAGCGCCAGCGGCACGGCGATCTGGCTCAGCAGCAACAGGTCGCGACGGGTGAGGCGCATCTCGGGCGGGACCTCGCCCACGGCCTCGATCCCCTGCTTCCGCGACTGGAACATGACCGACAGGAACATGCAGACGAAATAGGCCACTGCCGGGATCGCCGCAGCGATGGCCACGTCGCGGTAGGGCACGCCGGTCATCGCCGCCAGCACGAAGGCGGCGATGCCCATGATCGGCGGCATCACCTGCCCGCCGGACGAGGCGGCGGCCTCGATCCCCGCGGCATAGCTTTTCTTGAAGCCCGCGCGGATCATCATCGGGATGGTGATGGTGCCGGTGCCCAGCACATTGACCACCGGTGTCCCGGTCGTGGTGCCGAAAAGCGCCGAGGCGACGATGGCGGAATGGGCCGAGCCCCCCCTCAGGCGCCGGGTCGAGACGACCGCAACCTTGATCAGCGTGCGCCCGCCCGCCGAGACGGAGAGCAGCGAGCCCAGCACGATATAGGGAAAGACCGTGTTCAGCATGATATGCAGGAACTGGCCCAGAAGGCCCGAGCCCTGGTTGACCAGCAGGTCCTGAACCCGCGGTCGTCCGTCCAACAGCGTTCGCGGCTCACCTCCCAGCGCGGTGATGAGATAGCGATTCATCCCTTGGGTGCCGAAGACGTACCAGATGGTCACCGTGGCGATGGCATAGAGCGCCAGCGCGATGGAGACGAGGACCAGCGAGAAACCCCAGACCTGCGTGTTGTAGGCCAGGAAGACGATCACGGCGAGGCCGACGATCAGGGTGATCCAGGGGCCCGTGGTGGCGATGCAGCGCGGGTTGTCGATCGAGGTCGGGGCGGGCAGGCCCAGGGCCAGCGCCACCTCGCGCTCGGCGGCCAGCGCGCGTTCCATCAAGGCCGCGCGTTCGCCGGTGATCACGTCGATCAGGCAGACGGCCTCGTTCTCGATCAGATAGGTGGTGGCGATGGTCAGCGCGGCCACGACCAGCGCGATGTCCAGCGCCAGCCCCAGCCGGCGGCGGGCCTTGCCCTTGTCCTGCCACTCGCGCCAGATCGAATGCCAGAGCGCCACGATGATCATCATCCAGGCAAAGGCGATGGGGTAGTAATATTCATAGGGAAAGCGGCGCACCGCCAGCCAGTCCCAGCCGGTCAGATCCTGCCAGAACTGGTCCCAGCCCGGGATCGCCGGGGTGGAGTTGATCATGCCGGTGACCACGAAGATCAGGGCCATGGCATAGACGACCCGACGCACGGCCGGGCGGATCTGGGGCGCTTCGGTTTCCATCGCTCGCTCGTGTCAGAAAGAAAGAGGGGCCTGCCCGGAAGCAGGCCCCCGGGTCGATCACCGTCAGGCGATCATTGGGCGCAATCGGGGACGTCGTAGCCCGCCTCTTCCCAGGCGCGGACGGCGCCGGGATGATAGCGGACCGGGTTCAGCCCGCACATGCCCGAGGCGACGGGATCGAGGTTCTCGAAGCCGACGTTGCGGGCGTAGAGGGCCTTTTCATAGATCTGGTCCAGCGTCTCGATATGGGCGCGGGTCAGTTGATAGGCCAGCTCCTCGTCCATCGCCGCGTTGACGCAATTGCCGCCGACCGAGCCGCGGGTGCGGAAGGCGCCGTCTTCGGACACGACATGTGCGTTCTCGCCCAGCGCGGCCATCTGTTCGGCGCTCAGGATGAAGGGGGCCGAGCCCGGCGCGGTCAGCACGCGCTGCACCGCCTCGCTTTCGAATTGCTCGATGGGGATCGAGTAGAAGTTCATCCGCCCGGCCGACAACGCCTGCAGCGGCCGGTCCGAGGGGATGTATTCCGGCAGCAGCGCCACATCGACCGAGCCTTCGGTAATCGTGGTCGCCATCTGCGACCAGTCGCTTTCCACGGCGGTGAAGCCAGTCCCGGCCTCGAGCCCGGTCATCACCTGGATGAGCGAGCGCGCTTCGTTGGTCGCGGCGCCGCGGGGCGGGCCGTCCAGCACGCGGCGGCCCACCAGATTGTCCCAGCCGGTGACGCCCGCCGTCTCGTATCCGTAAAGCGTGTAGGCGCCGAAGGAATAGGGGTAGAGGACGCGCAGATTGGCGGCCAGTTCAGCCCCCCGTTCCGCGCCGAGATCGGCGTAGGGGCCGACCCCGCGCGACATCAGGAACGGCAGGCTGAAGGGGCAGATGCCGATATCGGTGCGCCCCTCGGCCACCGCCTGCGTGGCGTTGACCCCGGTCTGGCCCAGGGTGATCTGGATATCGGCGATCCCGCGTTCCGAGGCCACTTCGGCCAGATGGGCGATGGTCAGATGGACCGCGACGCCGGGCGTCGAGGTCATCGCGGTCAGGTTCACCTGCGCCAGCGCCCCTTGGGCGCCGAGCGCAAGGGCGAGGGTCGCGGTCGTGGCCAGGGTCTTCATGCATTCCTCCCTTGTAGTTGTGGTGTCGCCGCGGCTGCGGCCCCTTTCGTCTTTCCCGGCCGCGCCTCCTCGCGCGGGCGGGTGGTCGTCAGCGCGCCGGGTGGCGGTAGGGTTCGATCGAGATGTTGCGCCCGATGCGGATGGTCATCAGGTCTTCGGCGATCAGCACAATCCCGTCGTATTCCGCCGCCAATTCGCCCAGCACATCGTCCATCGGCAAAGGATCGGGCGGCAGCAGCGCCAGATGGGTGAGCATGGCCAGGCGCGGCTTGGTCTGGGCGAAGACCTTGCCCACATCGGTGGGCGAGGCGTGGTGGTCGATGGCCACCTTTACCTTGGGGTAATTGGCCAGCGTCGTGTCGCGGGCGGCGGCGATTTCATGCACGAAGACATCCGCACCCTTCGCCTGGGCGATCAGGTTCTCATTATAGCGGGTGTCGTGGGAATGGACGAAGACGCGGCCCTTGTATTCCACCCGGAAGCCATAGGCCGAGGGGATGTTGTCGCCGTGATCCACCAGGATCGCCCGGATCACCAGCCCGCCGCGGTCATAGACCACGCCCTCGGTATAGACATGCGGGATGATGCGCATGTGCTCGGGGTCGATCTCGTTGTCGTTGACGCGGATGTTGCGGTCGGGGCGGGTGGCCTGCCAGGCGCCCTCGGCCAGATCCTCCAGCCCCTCGGGGCCATAGACGGTCAGCGGCTTGCCGCGCCCGGCCCAGCCCTGTGGAATGGTGCCCGACATGAGCAGGTCGAAGATCCCGGCATAATGGTCGGAATGGTAATGCGACAGGATCACCGTATCGACATAGCCGACCGGGATGCCCAGCTGCGACATGCGGATCACCGTGCCGCGGCCGCAATCGATCATCACCTTCTCGCCGCCCGCCTCGATCAGGGTCGAGGTGCCGAAGGCATGGATGCTGGGGTTCGGGATGCCGGTGCCCAGCAGGGTCACTTTCAGCACATCGTCATTCATCTCGTTTCTCCTCCCGCAGCCCGGTTCAGGACCGGCTGCCGGTCTTCAATTCGCGGCGGATCTCGTCGCCATGGGCATCCAGCAGCGGCGGCGGGGTCAGGTCGCGTTCGGCCTCGCCATCGAAGCTGTAGGGGGCGCGGACCGTGGTGAAGGTCTCGTCCGCGACGCCCGGCACGGTCAGCTTGATGCCGAGGTGTCTGGCCTGCGGATCCTCCAGCGCCTCGTTGCTGTCATAGGCGGGGGAATAGGGCACGCCCGCTTCCTCCAGCGCGGCGCACCATTCGGCGCGGGTCTTCTGCGCAAAGACCGGGGCAAAGACGGCGATCAGCTCTTCTTGATGCTTGATGCGTTCAAGGCGTTCGTTGAAGCGCGGGTCCTCGTTCAGGGCCTGCATCCCGGTCGCTTCCAGCAGCCCCTCCCAGAATTTGACGGGCGAGGAGAGGTGGAAAGCGATCCAGGTCCCGTCGGCGCATTTGAACGTGTAGCTTTGCGACACGACCGGGCGCGACAGCGGGCCCATGATCTCGCCCACGCTATAATAGTGCGTGAAGCTGTCGAGGTTGAAGTGGCACATGGCCTCGAGCATCGAGATGTCGATGCGGCGCCCCTTGCCCGAAGACGCGCGTTCGGTCAGCGCCGCCAGCACCGCCATCGCCGCGTATTGGCCGGTCACGGCGTCGGCGATGGCCGGGCCGATGACGCGGGGGTTGTCGGGGGGTGTCAGCAGCCGCAGATAGCCCGCCGCCGCCTGGGCCACGGAATCGAAGGTTGGCCGCTTCATCGCCGGACCCGAGGGGCCGAAGCCCGAGATCGCGCAATAGATCAGGTCGGGCTTGATCGCCCTCAGCGCCGCCTCGCCCGCGCCCAGCTTCTCGGCCACGCCGGGGCGGAAGTTCTGGATGAAGACGTCCGCCGTGGCGATCAGCTGGTGAAAGGTTTCCAGATCCTCGGGCTGCTTGGTGTCCAGCGCGATGGAGCGCTTGTTGCGGTTGTAGGTCTGGTAATGCGGCGAATAGAGCCCGCCCTTGAAGGCGCGGAACGGGTCGCCCGTGCCCGGCAGTTCCACCTTGATCACATCGGCGCCCAGGTCGCCCAGATGCATCGCCGCGGCGGGGCCGGTGATATAGGTGCCCAGCTCGACGACGCGGATGTTCTTCAGGATCTTCATACCTTGTCCTCCGCCGGGGCCTCGTGGCCCGACAGCAGGCCGTCGTAGGAAATCGCCAGATCGGCATGGTTCGACATGACAAAGCCGATGGACCGCAGCGATTCCTCGTAAAGATGCGCCGAAAGCCCGGCGGTCCGGGCCAGCAGCGGCACCGCCTTCAGCGCCTCCAGCGGCCAGCCCGCATCCAGGATCGCGGCCGGGATCGCGCCCGAGACGTTGATCGGCAGCGGCCGGTGCATGATGCCCGGCGCCTGCTCGCCCAGAATGCGCAGGGTTTCGACATAGCGGCCGCTGAGGCCGAGGTCGTCGCAGAGTTCCAGCAGCCGGATGGCCCGCGGATCGCCCTCGGCATGCTGCGGATGGCCGAGGCCCGGCACCTTCTTGCGCTCGATCTTCAGCTGGGTGACGTGATCCTGGGCCGAGGCGGCGATGTCGCCGTCCTTGGCGTCGCTGAGGACCTGATGCAGGAATTGTCCCGCCGTCTCGGTCGAGCCCGCCACCACACTGCCCATGCCCAGCAGGCCCGCCGCCATGGCGCCCTGCCAGGCCTCGGGGCCCGCGGCAAGGGTCATGCGCGCGGCCTGCACGCTGGGCACCAGCCCGTGTTCGGCGATGGCCACCAGGCAGGCGTCCAGCATCCGGCGCTGGGCCTCGGTCGGCATGTCGCCGATCACCAGCAGCCAGAAGTAATCGGTAAAGCCGATCTTGCCGATCAGGTCATGGCAGAGGTCGCGGCCGCGTACCGTGATGGAATGGGCGTCCGAGGTGGCGATGGCCGTGTAGGGCTGGTTTTGTTTTCCGATCCGCATCTCTAATCTTTTCGCATTGCGAAATATTTTTCTCTTGCCGAAGCGTAAGCGCGCGGCTTAGGCTTCGTCAAGCCACTTTGTGGGCGGATCGGACGCGAGGCGCGGGAGGGACAGCATGAGCGACGTGAACCAATACACCATCACCCAGGCGGTGAAGGATTCCTTCAAGACCGAGCCGGGCAGCCGGTTCGAATCGCTGCTGCAGGGGCTGATCGAGCATCTGCACGATTTCACCCGCGAGCAGAACGTCACCCACGAGGAATGGATGGCGGCGCTGATGTTCCTCTACGATTGCGGGAAGATCTCGACGCCCGAGCGGCACGAATTCATCCTGCTCTCCGACGTGCTGGGCTGGTCGGCGCTGGTCGACATGATCAACACCAAGGGCGGCGCGACCGAGGGGTCGAACCTCGGGCCCTTCTACCTCGACAACGCGCCGGCCAAGGCTTTGGGCGCGGATCTGGGCGACGGACGGGATGGCGTCACGCTGCTGGTCCACGGCCGGGTGATGGACACGCTGAAGAACCCGCTGCCCGGCGCGCAGGTCGATACCTGGCAGGCTGACGGCGCCGGAACCTATCCGATCCAGGAGGAGGGGCAGGACAAATACGACCTGCGCGGCAAGTTCACGGTCGATGATCAGGCGCGCTATTATTACACCACCGTCCTGCCCAAGCCCTATACCGTGCCCTATGACGGTCCGGTCGGCGTGTTGCTCAGGGCGGGCAACCGCCACGCCTGGCGCGCGCCGCATCTGCATTTCATCGTCACCGCCCCGGGCATGTCCGGCATCACCACCGAGGTCTTCTTCAAGAACACCGATTACGTCGACAATGACGCGGTGTTCGGCGTGCGCCGCTCGCTGATTCGCGACATCAAGCCCGCGCGCAACATCGAGGCTTTGGGCTATGCCCTCGACAAGAGGCCCGATGCCGTGGTCGAAATGGATTTTGTTCTGGCACCGGAAGGGTGAGGCGGTTTGGACGAGGAAAGCGAAAGACCGGCGGGCTTTGTCGAGGCGCTGGCCAAGGGGATCGCCATCCTCGAAGCCTTCGACGCCCGCCATAACGAGATGACCCTTTCCGAGGTGGCGCGGCGGGTGAATGTCTCGCCCGCGGCGGCGCGGCGGGGTCTGATCACGCTGATCGAGCTGGGCTATGTCGGCCAGAGTGGCAAGCGCTTTCACCTCAAGCCGAAGGTGATGGCGCTGGGCTCGTCCTTCTATTTCGCCGCGCGGGTGGATGAGATCATCCTGCCCGACCTGCGCCGGCTGGTGGAGATGTTCGGCGATGCCTCGTCCGTGGGGACGCTGAACGACCACAACGTGATCTATGTCGCGCATTACTCGCAGCAGCGGGCAAGGCGGGCCTCGGCCGTGGCCGGGGCGAGCTATCCGGCCTTTGCCACGTCGATCGGCCGGGTGCTGGTGGCGGGGCTGCCGGACGCCGCGCTCGATGCCTGGCTGGACGCGCTGGAGCCCGTGCCGCTGACCGCGCGCACCCTGGTCGACAAGGCCGCGCTGAGGGCGGAAATTCTGGCGGTGCGCCAGCAGGGCTATGCCACGACGGTGGACCAGCTGGATTACGGGATCACCGCGCTGGCGGTGCCCATCGTCAACGAGGAAGGGCGCACCATCGCCGCCGTCAACAGCTCGGGCTATTCCGGGATGCTGTCGCCCGAGGCGCTGGTCGCCGAGCGGCTGGGCGAGTTGCGGGCGGTGGCCAAGTCCATTGCCCTGCAGCTGACCCGCTTTCCGACGCTGCGCGCGGTCCTCGACAATTGAGCGGGTGCCGGGAATTCCCGGCGCCCTTCCTTTTCGCCGGAGGCTTGGGGAATCAGGCTTGACGCCCCGGAATTCTCTGCGTTATTTTCGTAATAAGCAAGAATTTTCGCATTGCGAAAAGATTGGCGATACCAGAGACCAGATCGGGAGGACCTGATGAACAAACCCCACAGCCTTGCCCCCACGAGCCTGCAGGACGCGCTGGACGCGGCCGGCGGGCCGATCAACCTGCTGCGCAGCTCGCAGCTGGGCACGACGATCTTCCCGGGCATCCCGCCCGAGTTCACCAACTGGCGCGACGAACAGCGCGCCTGGAAGCACAGCGTGGCGATGCTCGAACAGAGCTATCACATGACCGAAGTGCATGTGCGCGGCGCCGATGCGCTGGCCTTCATGGCCGGGCTGATGACCAACCGGGCCGATAATTTCGACGTGATGCGCGCCAAGCAGATCGTCATGTGCGGGCCGGATGGCCGGATGATCTCGGACGCGGTGCTGTTCCGTGAAGAGGCCGATTTCATGCGCGTGGTCGGTCCGCCCACGGCTGCCAACTGGGTCGAATACAACGCGACCAAGACTGACCTGAACGTCACCGTCACCCGGGATGAGAACTTCATCCGCCCCCGCGCGCGGCGCGATGTCTATCGTTTCCAGCTGCAGGGCCCGAACGCGCTGGCCCTGATGCAGGAGGTGACCGAGGGCACGCTGCCCGAGATCAAGTTCTTCCACATGGGCGCCTTCAAGATCGCCGGTTGCGACGTGCGCGCCGTGCGCCACGGCATGGCCAGCACCCCGGGATTCGAGCTGTATGGCCCCTGGGAGGACCAGCAGGCGGTGCGCGAGGCGGTCGAGCGCGTGGGCGAGAAATACGACCTGCGCAAGGCGGGGTCGGTGACCTATGGCACCGCTGCACAGGAATCGGGTTGGATGCCGCGCCCCCTGCCCGCGATCTACGAGGGCGAGACCATGGCGGACTACCGCCGCTGGATCCCCGCGCAGAGCTTCGAGGCCGCGGGCTCGCTGGGCGGCAGCTTCGTCTCCGACCGGATCGAGGATTATTATGTCGAGCCCTATGAGGTGGGTTACGGCACGCTGGTGCATCTGGGCCATGATTTCATCGGCCGCGACGCGCTGGTCGAGAAGAAGCAGACCCAGAAGCGCCGCAAGATGACGCTGATCTGGAACAACGACGACGTGTTCCGGGTGCTGCAGAACTCGCTCAGGAACGACGGGCCGCGGTCGAAATTCATCTCGCTGCCGGTGCCGATGTATTCCTCCTTCCAGGCCGATCAGGTGCTGGCGGGGGGCAAGCCCGCGGGCGTGTCGAACTGGATGAGCTATTCGTCCAACGCGGGCGCAATCCTGTCCACCGCGCTGATGGATCTGGAGCATTGCGAGATCGGCAAGGAAGTGACGCTCCTCTGGGGCGAGCCCGACAGCCGCCGCCGTACGGTCGAGGCGCATGAAGTGACCGAGATCCGCGCGACCATCGCCCCGGTGCCCTATTACGCCAAGACCAACAAGACCGAGGGCTGATCCCCTCTCCTGTCTGACCTTGAAAGGCGGCCCCGAACCGGGCCGCCTTTTTCATGGCGCTCAGCGGTGCGCCTTCATCAGGGCCGCCGCCTCCTTGGTCAGATGCTGCAGGCCCAGCGCCTCGAACTGTCCGAGCATGGCCTCGTCGGTGTTATGGGGCCGCAGCCAGGGGGCGATGGTGGGGTGATAGACCGCGCGCAGCCAGGACAGCACATCCTCGTCGCGCTGACGCTCGAACAGCTTGTTGCGCCAGATGCGGCCCAGCGGCACGCCCAACCCTTCGAAATGCTCAAGCACCGCATCGACGCGATAGAGGCTGCACATCGAATGCGAGACGCGCCATCCCTCGGCATTGGTGACCGTCAGGCCGCCCGCCTGGCTGGCCACGTAATGCAGCGCGCGGCAGCGGGGCTCCAGCTGGTGCAGGGCGATATGGCTGCGGGGACGGCGGCGCAGGATCCAGATCTCCTGATCCAGACGGCCCAGCAACTGGCGGCCATGCACTGCCGAGCCCTCGGCAAAGACCAGATGCCTTGCACCGGCGTAGATCCGCATCTGCTCGGGCAGGGACAGCATCTCGGGATAGATGACCTGCACGCCCGCCTGTTGCAGGCAGAAAGCAAGGTAGCGCTCGCCCGCCATCCGCCCCGATTCCGGCGACAATTGCGCGCGCGAGACATAGACCACGCCCTCCGGGGTGACGGGGGGGAGATTGTCGGCAATCCGCTCTTCCAGCAGATCGAGGTATTCGGGCGGCGGTGGCGGGCCGTTCAGCTGCTCGGCCTGGGCCGCGACATGCAATTCCCGAAACAGCGTCGGCCGGTAGACGAAGCGCAGCCGCTCCAGCGGCACATGCAGCCAGTCCAGGATGGCGCGGAACACCGGCGCCATGTCCTGGGGGCCCATCGGCCGGGCGCTGCTGAAATAGAGCGGCAGATCCGGCGCATCGGCGAGTGTCTGGGGAATCCGCGGCACGGTTTCCGAGCAGATATGCCCGAAATGATCGTCATGGACCGAGACGAAGGCGCAGGGTTCCTCGACAACCTCGGGGTTCGAGGCGTCGATGGTCGGGCGCAGGCAGAAGGGGCGCCGGTCGCGCCAGAGCCGCACATGGGTCTGCGTGTCGAAATCCGGCCACAGGACGCCCGGCGTGCGGCGGTTCGGGGCGCGACCGGCCAGGATATCGTGGAACACCTGCATCGGCGGCAGGGTCCGGGTGCGCCGCCCCGGGGTGGCCTCGGTCGCTGTCGGTTGCTCCGTGCCGGAGGTCCCGCGCTGGTTCTGCTGCATGGACGGGGTATTGCCTGATGGTGCCTGTCGCGGGATCGTAGCCAGATTTGCCGCAGGGGGGAATGCGGGAAATCGGCGCCCCGGGGCCCGGCTCAGGCGCGGTGGATCGCCCCGCCGGCCCGCGCGCCCCTTTGGCCCGGTCTTTGGGCCCGCGGGCCAGAACTGTCCGACGAGGCTCGCAACAGCCCACGAAAAGTCCCGGTCTTGCCGGTCTCACGCTCGACGTTCTGGAGAGAAAGTGGTGGAGCTGAGGGGGATCGAACCCCTGACCTCGTCATTGCGAACGACGCGCTCTCCCATCTGAGCTACAGCCCCCACGCGGCGCTAGATGCGGCATTCGGCGGGCGGTGTCAAGGGCCGCTGCGGCGGGAATATCGGGTCTGCGCGGCAGGGGGAGGGGACGTTGCCCTTGCATCGGCTGAGGGGTATGGTGGGCGACCTTTGTACCATCACAGGACCCCCCGATGCCCCTGCGCAACCGGATCTCCGAGGACCTCAAGACGGCCATGAAAGCCAAGGATCAACTGCGGCTTTCCACGCTCAGGCTGATCAACGCCGCCATCAAGGACCGCGACATCGCCTTGAGGGGGCAGGGCGAGGACCGCGAGATGTCCGAGGGCGAAATCACCAATGTGCTTTCGCGCATGGTCAAGCAGCGCCAGGAAAGCGCGCGCGCCTATGAAGAGGGCGGGCGGCTGGAGCTGGTCGAGCGCGAACTGGCCGAGATCGCCGTGATCGAGGATTACCTGCCCCGGCAGCTGTCCGAGGATGAGGTGGAAGCGGCCATCGCCGAGGCGATCACCGAGCTGGAGGCGAATTCGATTCGCGACATGGGCCGGGTGATGAATGCGCTGAAGGCGAAATACACCGGCCAGATGGATTTCGGCGCCATTGGCCCGGTGGTCAAGGCGCGGCTCAGCGGCGGGGCCTGAGGCCTGTCAGGCGTAGCTTTTCAGCCGCATCAGCAGCGCCGCCAGTTCCTCGTGCAGCTGCGCCCGCTCGCCGGGGGTGAGGAAGGCGCCAAGCTCGACCTCGCGCCCGCCCCCCGCCAGGATCAGGTAATTCTCCACTGGGCCGCCGCGGGCCACCAGCCGCAGGCTGACCCAATGCGGATCCGCCCGCCATTCCTGCTGCGGCCCGCGCGGGTTGGTGCGGATGAGATGCACCGCCTGCCGGTCCAGCGTCATCTCTTCCAGGATGGCGCGGTCTTTCCAGTTGCGGTCGAGCCCGTACCACAGCCCCCACAGCGCCAGCCCGGCGAAGGGCAGAAGCCCCCAGAGCACGCTTGAGCCCAGCACGGCGATGAGGGGCATGGCCAGCGTCGCCGCGGTCAGAGCGATGACCATGACGAAGCCGCGCGGGTTGAGCGCGTTATGCGGCCAGGCGCGCAGCCTGGCGTGGGTCTCGTCCGTGCGGGTCAGGGTATAGGGCATCAGGGGCGGGGACGCAGCGCATCGTAGGGGACCATGACATGCTCGGCATAGGCCGGGCGGGCGCAGAGCCGGTCGTAATAGGCGCGCACGGCCGCGGGCGCGTCGGGCGTGATCCCCTCCAGCGTGAAATAGCGGTAGAGCATGTTGCCGAAATGGATATCGGCCAGCGTCAGATCCGCGCCCATCATGTAGGGATGGCTCTCGAGCCGGGCCTCGGCGATGCGGAAGCGCTGGGTCAGCGTCGTCATCGCCGTTTCGACCGCGGCCATGTTCCGCTGCTCGGGCTTGTGAAACATCATCGGGTAGAAGACCGACCCGCTGAAGGCCAGCGAGACGTTGATCTTGGCCCATTCCGCCCATCGGTCGGTATCGGCGCGGGCCAGCGGGTCGGAGGGCCAGAAACTTTCGGGCGCGTAGCGGTTGGCGAGGTAGCGCAGGATCGCTCCCGATTCCCACAGCGGGATCGAGTCGCCGTCGGTCATGACCGGCACCAGCCGGTTGGGGTTCATCGCGGTGAATTCGGGCGTGTCCGTGCCGCCGAAGCGGTGGCCGATGTCGTGGCGGGTATGGGGCAGTCCCAGTTCGGCCACGGCCCACATCACAGCCTGCACGTTGGACGAATCCTTGCGGCCCCAGATCGTCAGCATGTCGTCTTGTCCCTCATTGCCGCGATGACGCGGATTTCCACCAAGGCGCCCTCACGGCGCAGCCCGCCGGCCTCGACCGCGGTCCAGGCCGGGAACGGAGGCTGGACATAATCGCGCCGCACGGCGGCGAACAGGTCGAAATGCTTGCGGATGTCGATGTGGTAGCTGGTCATCTCGACGATATCGCCCATGCCCAGCCCGGCTTCGGCCAGCACCGCGGCGATCTTGTCGAAGGCGTTGCGAAACTGGGTTTCGGGGTCAGCGGGCATGGCACCCGAAGGATCGCTGCCCGTCATGCCGGTGACGAAGACATGGCCCTGCGACAGCACGCCGGGCGAGAGGGACAGCGCCCGGGCGGCGGTTTCCGAGCCGGGCGGAACAAGGGCGTTGGCGGGCATCGGCACTCCTTCGGGGCCAAGAAAAAGGCCCCGGTCTGCACCGGGGCCTTCAAGGGTATCGCGGGCTCAGTGGGCGCGCGAGTGGTCCCAATCCTCACGCTTCGGCAGCGTCTCGAAGGTGTGCTCCGGCGGCGGGCAGGGCAGGGTCCATTCCAGCGTGTCGGCGTGCTCGTTCCAATAGTTGTTCTCGGTCACGCGTTTGCCGTGACGCAGCGTGTAATACATCACGCCGATGAAGAACACGAACGAGGCGAACGACAGGAAGGCGCCGATCGACGACCAGAAGTTCCACATGGCGAAGGCTTCCGGGTAGTCGATGTAGCGGCGCGGCATGCCCTGGCGGCCCAGGAAGTGCTGCGGGAAGAAGGTCAGGTTGGCACCGATGAACATGGTCCAGAAGTGCAGCTTGCCCGCCCATTCCGGGTATTGCCGGCCCGACATCTTGCCGATCCAGTAATAGATCCCGGCAAAGAGCGCGAAGACCGCCCCCAGCGACATCACGTAGTGGAAGTGCGCCACGACGAAATAAGTGTCGTGATAGATCCGGTCGACCGGGGCCTGCGACAGGACGATGCCGGTCACGCCGCCGACGGTGAACAGGAACAGGAACCCGAAGGCCCAGAGCATCGGCGTCTCGAACGACAGCGAGCCGCGCCACATGGTGGCGATCCACGAGAAGATCTTCACGCCCGTGGGCACCGCGATCGTCATCGTCGCCAGCATGAAATAGGTCTGCTGGGTCAGCGACATGCCGACAGTGTACATGTGGTGCGCCCAGACGACGAAGCCCAGCGCGGCGATGGCGACCATCGCGTAGACCATCGGCAGATAGCCGAAGATGGGCTTGCGCGAGAAGGTGGCGATCACGTGGCTGACGATGCCGAAGCCGGGGACGATGATGATGTACACTTCCGGGTGGCCGAAGAACCACAGGATGTGCTGGTAGAGGATCGGGTCACCGCCGCCGGCCGGGTCGAAGAAGGTCGTCCCGAAGTTGCGGTCCGTCAGCAACATGGTGATGGCGCCGGCCAGCACCGGCAGGGCCAGCAGGATCATCCAGGCGGTGACGAAGACCGACCAGGCGAAGAGCGGCACCTTGTGCAGCGTCATGCCCGGGGCGCGCATGTTGAGGAAGGTGGTGATGATGTTGATCGCGCCCAGGATCGACGAGGCGCCCGACAGGTGCACCGCGAAGATCGCGAAATCCATCGAGAAGCCGGTCTCGCGGGTCGAAAGCGGCGGGTAAAGCACCCAGCCCACGCCCGAGCCCAAGCCGCCCTCGCCACCCGGCACGAAGACCGAGATCACGGCCAGCGAGGCCCCGGCGACATAGAGCCAGTAGGACAGGTTGTTCAGCCGCGGGAAGGCCATGTCCGGCGCGCCGATGTGCAACGGCATGAAATAGTTGCCGAATCCGCCGAAAAGCCCGGGGATGATGACGAAGAACATCATCAGCACGCCATGGGCGGTGACGATCACGTTCCACAGATGCCCGTTGGGCGAGCATTCTGCCGCCATGAAGCCTTCGTGGCACATGTACTGCACGCCCGGCTCCATCAGCTCCAGGCGCATGTAGACGGTGAAGGCCACCGCGACGAACCCGACGATCGCCGACGTGAACAGGTAAAGGACGCCGATGTCCTTGTGGTTGGTGGACATGAACCAGCGGGTAAAGAACCCGCGATGGTCTTCGTGTCCGTGGGCGGCTGCGTTGGCCATTCGTTGCTCCCGTTCCCTTACGAACTTTTTTCTCACGCGATCAGGGCCGGAATCGTGGGGTACACGCGGCCGAGACTTATTCCCGTTCTAGAATGGACAGGCAGCGGCGGCAACGTCCCTGTTGTCGCAGACCGGAAAATTTTGACGCAGGTCAAGGACGGCGCATTGCCGCAGTCCGAATCGCTGCCGGGCCGGGTGGCGCCTGCTGTTTGATCACATTTCGCCGCCGCGTCTGAAATACTGGGTCAGCAAGATTGACTTAAATCCCGGCGCGCGCTGAGGTCGGCGCCGCAAGACCGGGAGGGACTCATGGATTGGCAACAGGTGCTGGCCACGCGCAGCGGGCGGATGAAGGCGTCCGAGATCCGCGAATTGCTGAAACTGCTGGACCAGCCCGACATCATCTCGTTCGCGGGCGGCATCCCCGATCCCGCGCTCTTTCCCGCCGCCGCCTTCCGCGAGGCCATGGACCGGGCGCTGTCCGGCCCGACCGCCGGCGCCGCGCTGCAATATTCGGTCTCCGAAGGCTACAAGCCGCTGCGCGACTGGATCGCCGGGCATATGGCCTCGATCGGCATTCCCTGCGCCCCCGATCAGGTGCTGATCACCTCGGGCTCGCAGCAGGCGCTGGATTATCTGGGCAAGCTGTTGCTCGACCCGGGCGATACCGCGCTGGTCACCTGGCCCGCCTATATGGGTGCGCTGGGGGCCTTCAACGCCTATGAGCCGCGCTACGACCGGCTCGACCCCAAGGGCAACCGCCCGGCCGAGGCGATCGCCGAGGCGGCCGAAACGGCAGGCGGGCGGGTGAAATTCGCCTATCTCTCGGCCGATTTCGCCAATCCGACGGGCGAGACGCTGGACCGCAGCGGGCGCGAGGCGTTGCTGGATCTGGCCGAGGCACTGGACATCCCGATCATCGAGGATGCCGCCTATCAGGCGCTGCGCTACGATGGCGAGCCGGTGCCGCCGATCCTGGCGCTGGAACTGGCGCGCAAGGGCGATCTGAACGCCTGCCGCACGATCTATTCGGGGTCCTTCTCCAAGGTGCTGTCGCCGGGGCTGCGCGTCGGCTGGGTGGTGGCCGCTGCGCCGGTCATCCAGCGGCTGGTTCTGATGAAACAGGCGGCCGACCTGCATTCGCCGACGCTGAACCAGATCGCGACCGAACAGGTGGCCCGCGCCATCTTCGACGCGCACACCGCCAATCTGCGCCGCGTCTACGGCGCCCGGCGCGACGCGATGCTGGCAGCGCTGGCCCGGCATATGCCCGAGGGGGTGCGCTGGACGAAGCCCGAGGGCGGGATGTTCGTCTGGCTGACCCTGCCGGAGGGGATGGAGGGCGCCGATCTGCTGGCCCGCTCCTTGCAGACCGAGAGAGTCGCCTTTGTGCCGGGCCGGGCCTTCTTCGCCGATGGGTCGAACGGCAACACCATCCGGCTCAGCTTTTCTTGCGCCGACGAGGCGATGATCGAGGAGGGGATGAAGCGGCTGGGGCGGTTGGTCGGGTCGGCGTGATGCCGAAGGTGGGGGGAAACCCCACCCTACGGGCGCCCTGCAGGGCGGGATTTCATCCCGCCGCGCTACCGCCCTCGCAGACGAGCGGCGCCTCGAACACCTGATCGAATTGCCGCAGCAGGGCGACGTCCAGATCCGCCATCGTCACCGGCAGGCCCAGATCCACCAGCGAGGTGACGCCGTGCTCGCGGATACCGCAGGGCACGATTCCGGTGAAATGCCCCAGATCCGGCTCCACATTGATCGAGATGCCGTGAAAGCTGACCCAGCGGCGCAGCTTCACGCCGATGGCGGCGATCTTGTCCTCGCGCGGCAGGCCGCCGGGGTGGGGCGCCTTTTCCGGCCGCTGGACCCAGACGCCGACCCGCCCCTCGCGCCGCTCGCCCGTCACGTTGAATTCGCCCAGCGTGCGGATCACCCAATCCTCCAGCCGGTGCACGAAACAGCGCACGTCGCGGCCCCGCTGGTTGAGGTCGAGCATGACATAGGCCACGCGCTGACCGGGCCCGTGATAGGTGTATTGCCCGCCGCGCCCGGCGGTGAAGACCGGGAAACGGCCGGGATCGGTCAGATCCTCGGCCCGGGCCGAGGTGCCGGCGGTATAGAGGGGCGGATGCTCCAGCAGCCAGACCGCCTCGTCCGCCTCGCCCCTGGCGATGGCGGCGACGCGGGCCTCCATCGCGGCCAGCGTCTCGGGATAGGGCTGAAGGCCGGGCAGCACCGTCCATTCCATCGCGATGAACTTTCTTTGAACCGTTGGCCGATACGTAACGACGCATGGGAGACAGTCAACCAAGCCCGACCCGAAAGAGGCCGAGATGTCCCGCCCCCTGCGCGCCGAGATCCGCACCCAGACCCAGATCGCCACGTTGATCCTGCTGGCGGCCCTGGCCGCGCTGCCCATCGTCGCGGCGCTGCCCGCGCGGGCGGGCGGCGAGGATGCCGCGCGTCCGGCCGTGCTGTCGGTCGTGCCCCCGCCTGCCAGATAACGCCCGGCGCTTCACCCTTGGCGCGAATCACCCAAGGGGCTAGCCTTTGCCCGCCATTCCTCAAAGCCCGTTTTGCAGTATCAGGATAGATGCCATGTCAGCGAAGAAGTCAGCGAAGATCCTTACCTCCACCCTTCTCGCCGCGGCGCTCATGACCGGGACGACCGGCCGCGTCAGCGCCGATATCGGCGACGCCATCGCCGGGGGGATCATCGGCGGCCTCATCGTCGGCGGTATCCAGAGCAGCCAGCGCCCCCGGACCCAGACCCGCACGGTGATCGTCGATTCCGGCGCCCGGCAGCAGGCGCGCGAGGTGCAGACCGCGCTGAACCACTTCTATTTCAACGTCGGTGCGCCGGATGGCGTGCTGGGCCGCCAATCGCGCGCCGGAATCTCGCAATACCAGGCTTATCTGGGCTTCCCGATCACCGGCCAGCTGATGGAATTCGAGCGTCAGGTGCTGGTCACCGCCTATCAGCGGGCGCAATTCGGCGGGCCGCAGGTTATCCAGGTCAGCCAGAGCCACCCGGACGGGCTGCGCGGCTTCCTGCTGGTGGTGCGCGACGAGATGCTGGGCCGGCCCCAGCAGCAGGGCACGCTGACCGCCGCCGCCCCGGTGGCCGAGCCCGTGCCGCAGCCGACCGCCACCGCCGCACCGGTGACCGGCATGCCGAATTTCGTCGGATCCGGCGGGCGGGCGCAGCAGGCCTCCCTCGCCTCGCATTGCAACCGCGTGGGTCTGGTGACCTCGGCCAATGGCGGGTACACGACGCTGGGCAACATCACCGACCCCGGCTTCACCCTGAACGAGCAATTCTGCCTGGCGCGCGGCTATGCCATCGCCGATGGCGAGGCGCTGATGGCACAGCTGGGAGTCGCGCCGCAGGACGTGGCTGCGCAATGCGCGGGCCTGGGCACCACGCTGGAGCCGCAGGTCGCCGCCCTCTCGCTGCAAAGCCGTGAGGTGGTGCTGGCGGGAATGACGCAATGGGTCCTGACTTCGGGGATGAGCACCGGCGATCTGGCGACCAATGCGCGGATCTGCCTGTCCTCAGGCTATGCCACCGACAACCTGCCGGTGGCCATCGGTTCGGCCCTGATCCTGGCCGCGCTGGGCGAGACGGCGTACGGCGAGTTGCCCGCGCATCACCTGATGCAGGGGATCGGCGCCACGCAGCGCCCGGATCTGGCGGCGCAATGGTATCGCACCAGCATGCCGGTGGCCGAGGGGATGGCGGTGTCCTTCCAGCCCGGCCCGGCCGATCGCAACCGGGTGATCCTGGCCGCCGTCGACATGGCGACCGGCGCCCAGCCCGCCGCCGCAACCCAGCCCGCCGCGCCGGTCACGCAGCCGACCGCGCCCGCAGGCAAGTAACGCCCTGACAGGGTTATCCGGGGCCGGGCTCAGAGGAGCCCGGCCTCTTTCACCGCCCGCAGATAGGTCCGGCTGACCGGGATCTCGCGCCCGTCGGCCAGCGTCAGCACCGCGCGCCCGCCCTCGCGCCGCGCCGCGCTGACCTGATCGCGGGCCACCCAATGCGAGCGGTGGACCTGCAGGCCCGGGCAGCCCTCGGCTTCGGCGATGGCATCGGACAATCGCAGCAGCAGCAGCGCCCGGCCGCGGCTCGTCACGACCTCGACGTAATGATCCTGCACCGAGAGCGAGATCAGCGCGCCGCGCTTGTCCAGGGGCAGGCGCGACAGCAGCCGCGGCGCCCGAGGGAGCGGGTCGGCGGCGGCAGGGGTGGGAGGCGCACGGGGAATGAAGGTGAGCGCGGCGGTGACGAGCACGGCGACCGGCACGGTCGACAGCGCCAGCGAGGCCAGTTCCTCCGCGGCGAAGGGCGAGATTCCGAAGGCCAGCGCATTGAGCGCCGCGACCTCGATCAGCACCACCGCCGCGACTGGCAGGCTGGCCACGGCCCAGCGGCCGAGGGGCGACAGGCCGCGGCGCCGCAAGGCGCCGTCGATCCACAGGCTGACCAGCCAGCCGCTGGTCGCCGTTACCCCCACGACCACCGACCAATAGGCCAGCCGCGCGCCCAGGCCCAGGCTGGCCAGCGTGCCGAACGGGCCCGAAAGCGCCAGCACCGCCGCCACCACCGCCATGACCTGCCAGACCACAGGGCGGCGCAGGATGCCGTGCATTTCACGAAGCGCGAGGCGCAAGGCAGTGTCACTCACGAAGGGATCCTCGGGACTGGCGTAAGCGCGATGGAGCGCCGGCGGGTGCTGCGGCAGGGCAGGGGCATCGCCCCCAATACAACGAGGCCCCTGGATGTTAAACCTCTCGCCCCTGCTGGAAGCCGCGCCGGTCGTCCAGCTTCACGTCGCTGCCGCGCTGCTGGCCTTGCTCCTCGGCCCCGTCGCCTTGTTCCGTCGCCGCCGCGACCGGTTGCACAAGGCGCTGGGCTATCTGTGGATCGCCGCCATGGCTTGCGCCGCGCTGTCGAGTTTCTGGCTCCATTCGATTCGGCTGATCGGCCCCTTTGGCCCGATCCATCTGCTTTCGGTCCTGAGCCTCGGCTCGCTGGTCTATGGCCTGCGGGCGGCCATCTCAGGCAACATCCCGGCGCATCGCAAGACAATGCAGGGGCTCTACTTTTTCGGCCTGGCCCTGCCCGGGGTCTTCACGCTCTGGCCCGGCCGGACCATGAATCGGGTCCTCTTCGACATGGCGCCGATGCTTGCGGTGCCGGTCATGGCGATCCTGATCCTGGTGCTGGTGTGGCAAGGGCGCAAAAGGCCCGCGCAGAAAGCTGCGCGGGGGGCCGCTTTCCCTCTTCACAACCCTTTCTGAACCGGCTACATGCAGCCCACCAATCCAGTGCGGTCGTGGCGGAATTGGTAGACGCGCAGCGTTGAGGTCGCTGTGGGCTAACCCCCGTGGAAGTTCGAGTCTTCTCGACCGCACCATTTCAAAGCCCCTGAGAACAAGGACTTTCGTGTTCTCAGGGGCTTTTGTCTATCCGGCGGCAGCGCGTCGTATCGGCCCCGGGCCCGGACGCCTTGCCCCTGTTCCCCTTCTGCACGGAAAAGCGCCGGACGCTGCGAAACCTGCCCGCCAGCGGTGCAGCGACCACAGGTCCGCCGGGCGGAACGCCCGCGAAACCCGCACAGACTGGCCGATCCTCCTGCAGAGGGCGCAAATGGCCCTCCTTTTGTCGTGTTTGACCCTTGTCGAATGGAAGCGGGCGGATATTCGCTTGAAATGAGGGGGCGGGGTGTTTTTACTGATCCCCAAGAACAACAAACAAAAGTCCCAACAGGGGGAAGTTACGTGTCCCAAGCCCGCGCCGACGGTTTCGTCGTCTTTGATCGCGTGCAGAAAAGCTATGACGGCGAAGTTCTTGTCGTCAAAGATCTGAACCTCAGCATGCCCAAGGGGGAATTCCTGACCATGCTGGGCCCGTCGGGGTCGGGGAAAACCACCTGCCTGATGATGCTGGCCGGGTTCGAAACCGCGACGCATGGCGAGATCCTGCTGGACGGCAAGCCGATCAACAACATCCCGCCGCACAAGCGCGGGATCGGCATGGTGTTCCAGAATTACGCGCTGTTCCCGCATATGACGATCGCCGAAAACCTCGGCTTTCCGCTGGAAGTGCGCGGCATCGGCAAGTCCGAGCGCGAGGCGAAGATCAAGCGCGCGCTGGACATGGTGCAGATGGGCGCCTTCGGCAACCGCCGTCCGGCGCAGCTGTCGGGCGGCCAGCAGCAGCGGGTCGCGCTGGCCCGGGCGCTGGTGTTCGAGCCCGAGCTGGTGCTGATGGACGAACCGCTGGGTGCGCTGGACAAGCAATTGCGCGAACACATGCAGTTCGAGATCACCAACCTGGCGCATAACCTGGGGATCACCACGGTCTATGTCACCCATGACCAGACCGAGGCGCTGACCATGTCGGACCGCGTGGCGGTCTTCAACGACGGCCGCATCCAGCAGCTGGCCCCGCCCGAGGACCTCTATGAGCGGCCCGCCAACAGCTTCGTCGCCCAGTTCATCGGCGAGAACAACAAGCTCGACGGTACGGTCGAGACGATCAACGGCGACAAATGCACGGTGCGGCTGGACGATGGCACGCTGATCGACGCGCAGCCGGTGAACGTGAGCAAGGCGGGCGAGCGCACCCGCGTCTCGATCCGGCCCGAGCGGGTGGAATCGAACCCCGACCGTCTGGCGCGCGACGCCCATCTGGTCGAGGCCGAGGTGCTGGAATTCATCTACATGGGCGACACCTTCCGCTTCCGGCTGCGCGTGGCGGGGCGTGACGATTTCGTCATGAAATACCGCAACGCGCAGGATCAGCGCAGGCTGTCGGCGGGCGACAAGATCCGCATCGGCTGGCGCCCCGAGGATTGCCGGGCCCTCGACGCCTGACACACACCATCGCGCCGCCTTTGCCCGCAGGGCGGCGTGCAAAATCAGCGGGCAGACCGACCAGGGAGTCTAACGAATGAAACTGAAAACGATTTTGATGGGGGCCGCCGGCGTCATGGCGCTGGGCGCCTCCGCCGCCAGCGCCCAGGACATGACCATCGTGTCGTGGGGCGGCGCCTATCAGGCGTCGCAGGTCAACGCCTATTTCACCCCCTATCTGGCCGCCAATCCGGGCCTGAACATCATCACCGACGAAAGTTCGGCCGATGCGGTGGCGCGTCTGCGCGCCATGCAGGAAGCGGGCAACATCACCTGGGATCTCGTGGACGTCGAGGCCGCCGATTCGCTGCGGCTTTGCGACGAAGGTCTGGCGATGCCGATCAACGCCGACGAACAGCTCGCGCCCGCGCCCGATGGCACCTCGGCCACCGAGGATTTCGGCCCGATGCTGGTCTCGGAATGCTTCATCCCGCAGATCGTCTTCTCGACCACTTTCGGCTACCGCACGGACATGGTGCCCGAAGGCGTCGAGCCGCCGACCGATGCCTGCGCCGTCTTCGACCTGGAGACCTATCCGGGTCGCCGCGCGCTGAACCGTCGCCCGGTCGGCAACATGGAATGGGCGCTGCTCTGCGACGGCGTGCCCTATGACGAAGTCTACGACATGCTGGAGACGGAAGAAGGCCTGACCCGCGCCTTCGCCATGCTCGACACTATCAAGGACCAGACGATCTGGTGGTCGGCCGCCGCCGAAACGCCGCAACTTCTGGCCGATGGCGAGATCTTCATGGGCTCGACCTATAACGGGCGCCTCTTCTCGGCCATCGCCGAGCAGGACCAGCCGATCGGCATGGCCTGGGGCTATCAGATGCTGGACATCGACGGCTGGATCGTGCCCGCCGGTCTGCCGGAAGACCGCCTGCAGCGCGTGATGGATTTCCTCTATTTCGCGACCGATACCCAGCGTCTGGCCGATCAGGCCGCCTATATCTCGTATGGTCCGGCCCGTGCCTCGTCGGCGCCGCTGGTCGGCACCCACGCCACGCTGGGGATCGAGATGGCGCCGCACATGCCGACCGACCCGGCCAACATGACCGGCGCCTTCGTCACCAACTACCTGTGGTGGGCTGATTACCGCGACGAGATCGACGCCCGCTTCCAGGCCTGGCTGGCGCAATAACAGGCTGGCGGCCGGCCCCCCTGACGGGGCCGGCCGCTGCGCATCAGACGCAGGCTTTCCGCGCCAAGACGGGAACCGGCAGCGACAGGGATTGACAGATGACGATGAGTGACACGCGGACGCCCGAGTTGACCGGCGGCGCCCTGAAGCGGCAGTTGGGCCGGGCGCTGCGGCGACAGAAATTGCGCGCGCTGATGCTGATCGCGCCCCTGCTGATCTTCATCTTCGTGGGCTTCCTGATGCCCATCGTCTCGATGCTGATGCGCTCGGTCGAGAACAACATCGTCGTCGAGACGCTGCCCCAGACCATTGCGGCGCTGGACAGCTGGGATGTCGATTCCACCGAATTGCCGCCCGAACCCGTGTTCCGCGCGCTGGTCGCCGACCTGCAGGTGGCGATCGAGAACCGCACCGCGCTGAACCTCGCCCGCCGCATGAATTTCGAGGCCGCGGGCTGGACCACGATGATGCGCCGGGCCCAGCGCGAGATGCCGGATTGGGATCTGGAAACCGACGGCCCGTTCCGCGAGCGCGTGCTGGACCTGCACCGCGACTGGGGCGCGCTGGAGACCTGGCGCTCGCTCAAGGCCTATTCCAGCCCCTATACCACCGGCTATTATCTGGCCGCCGTCGACCTGACCATGGTCTCGGGCCATGTCGAGGCTGTGCCGGACAATCAGGCGTTGCATCTCATGCTCTTCTGGCGGACGGCCTGGATGTCGGGGCTGATCTGTTTCATGACGCTGATCCTGGGCTATCCGGTCGCCTTCCTTCTGGCCAATATCAAGGAGCGGCACGCGAACCTCCTTCTGATCCTGGTGCTGCTGCCCTTCTGGACCTCGCTGCTGGTGCGGACCTCGAGCTGGAAGGTGCTGCTGCAGGATCAGGGCGTGGTGAACCAGTTCCTGGTCTGGATCGGCCTGGTGGCCGACGACAACCGGCTGACGATGATCAACAACAAGTTCGGGGTGATCGTGGCGATGACCCAGATCCTGCTGCCCTTCATGATCCTGCCGCTCTATTCGGTGATGAAGACCATCCCGCCCAGCTATGTCCGCGCCGCGAAATCCCTGGGCGCGAACGACTGGATCGCCTTTTGGCGCGTGTATTTCCCGCAATCGGTGCCGGGCATCGGCGCGGGGGCGATCCTCGTCTTCATCATGGCCGTGGGCTATTACATCACCCCCGAACTGGTGGGCGGGCCGTCCGGCATGTTCATCTCGAACCGGATCGCGCACCAATGGTACGTCTCGGGCAATTGGGGGCTGGTCGGCGCGCTGGGCACGATCCTGCTGCTGGCGGTGCTGGTGCTCTATTGGGTCTACGACCGTGTCGTGGGCATCGACAACGTGAAGCTGGGGTGAGCTGATATGGCGCTTCCGACCTATGCCTCGCCCCTGCAACGGATCTGGTATTATGCCTTCCGGGTGATCTGCGGGTTGATCTTCTTCTACCTGATGTTCCCGATCCTGGTGATCATCCCGCTGAGCTTCAACGCGCAGGATTTCTTCACCTTCACGCCCGAGATGCTGGCGCTGGATCCTGACGGGTTCTCGCTGAAGCATTACCGGGACTTCTTTACCAACCCCGACTGGCAGCTCGCCACCCGCAACTCGCTGACCATCGCGCCGATGGCGACGCTGATCTCGGTCAGCCTGGGGACGCTGGCGGCGATCGGGCTGTCGCAATCGCATGTGCCGTTCAAGCGGGCGATCATGGCGGTGCTGATCTCGCCGATGATCGTGCCGCTGATCATCTCGGCGGCGGGGATGTATTTCTTCTTCTCGGCCATCGGGCTGCAGGGGACCTATTGGGGCGTGGTGCTGTCGCATGCGATCCTGGGCATCCCCTTTGTCATCATCACCGTGACCGCCACGCTGGTGGGCTTCGACCGTTCGCTGACCCGGGCGGCGGCCTCGATGGGGGCGGGGCCGGTGCGGACCTTCTTCAAGGTGCAGCTGCCGCTCATCCTGCCGGGGGTCATCTCAGGCTCGCTCTTTGCCTTCATCACCTCGTTCGACGAGGTGGTGGTGGTGATCTTTGTCGGCTCCGCCGCGCAGAAGACGCTGCCCTGGCAGATGTTCATCGGGCTGCGCGAACAGATCTCGCCCACCATCCTGGCGGTGGCGACGCTGATGGTGGGGCTGTCGATCCTGCTGCTGGCGACGCTGGAAATGCTGCGGCGGCGGAACGAGCGGATGCGGGGCCTGAGCGCCGCCTGAGGCCGGGCACGGAAGCGGGGGTCTGCCGCCCCCAGAGACGGCAAAAGGGCGGGGGGCTGCCGCCCCCCGCACCCCTGCTTCAAGGGGGGCACGCCCCCCTTGAAAATCCCCGTGGATATTTGAAGAACGAAGATGAGCCGGGGTGTCCCATGCGTGGGACATTTTCGCGGCTCAATGATTCCAGGGGCTTGTGGGGGCGGATTCAGGAAATCTTAGGAAAGTCCCCCGCCCGTTTCAGGCGATGAGGGCGAGTTTTTCCTGCACGAAACGCACCACATCCGCCGCCGGGCGGGCACCGGCGAGCCGCGCCACCTCGCGCCCTTGTGCGAAGAGGATGAAGGCCGGGATGCCGCGGATGTTGTAGCGGACCGTGGCGTCGGGATGCGACTGGGTGTCGATCTTGGCCAGCCGGACATGCGGCGCCAGTGCCCTGGCGGCTTTCTCGAACTCGGGCGCCATGGCCCGGCAGGGGCCGCACCAGGGCGCCCAGAAATCGACCAGCAGCGGCAGGCCGTCCGTTTTCGCCATCTTTTCCAGCGTGCGGAAATCGACCGGCGCGACCTTGCCGTCCACCAGCGCATGGCCGCAGATGCCGCATTTCGGCGCAGACGCGGCCCGGTCGGCGGGGAATTGATTGGCCTGGCCGCATTCGGGACAGGTGAGGCGGAGTTTCTGCGACATGGGATGCCTCGCATTCATGGGTTTGAATGCGAAATGGGGCGCGGCGCCCGCTCTGTCAAGCCTGTCAGATGCGATTGCCTCAAATCCTGTTGCGGGGCGGGCGCGACTTGTAGACCGGCAGTTTCCAGCCAAAGAGCATCGAGCCCGCGCGCAACAGGAAGGTCACGGCCGCGCAGGCCAGCAGCGCCACCGGCGCAGGCCCGATCCCCCAGCGGACCAGCAGCGCGGTCACCGCGCCGGCGAAAGCGGCCGTCAGGTAGAGTTCGCCCTGGCGCAGCACCAAAGGCACCTCGTTGCAGACCACATCGCGCATGAGTCCGCCGAAGGCGCCGGTCATCATGCCCATCATCACCACCACGCCCGGCCCGTGGCCGAGGCTGAGCGCCACGCCGACCCCCGCGGGGACCGCGACGGCCAGCGCGCCCGCGTCCAGCCAGTCGATGGCGCGGCGGCGGTTCTCCAGCCGGTGCGCGGTGAAGAAGACCAGCACCGCGGCGGTGCAGGCGATGGCGATATACCAGGGGTTGGCGATCCAGAACACCGCCTCGCGGTTCAGAAGCAGGTCGCGCACCGTGCCGCCGCCGACCGCGGTCAGCGAGGCGATGAAGAGGAAGCCCACCAGGTCGAGCTGCGCGCGGCTGGCGACCAGCGCCCCGGTCAGGGCGAAGATGAAGACCGACAGATAATCGAGGCCCTGAAGCAGCGTCATTTGAAGGGCGCCATCCCGGCGCGGGCCAGTTCGTCGGCGCGTTCGTTCTCGGCATGGCCGGCGTGGCCCTTGATCCAGGCCCAGGTGACCTTGTGGCGGCGCTGCGCCTCGTCCAGCCTTTGCCAGAGTTCGGCGTTCTTCACCGGTTTCTTGTCGGCGGTCTTCCAGCCATTCCTTTTCCAGCCGTGGATCCATTGCGTCACGCCGTTCTTCACATAGGCGCTGTCGGTGGTGATGGTCAGCGTGGTGGGCCGGGTCAGAACCTCCAGCGCGCTGATCGCGGCCATCAGTTCCATGCGGTTATTGGTGGTCTGCGCCTCGCCGCCCTGCAGTTCGCGTTCCTTGACGATGGTCTCGCCCTCCATGGCGCGCATCAGCACGCCCCAGCCCCCGGGGCCGGGATTGCCGGAACAGGCGCCGTCGGTCCAGGCGAAGAGGTCAGGCATGGGCGGTCAGGATCACATAGCTGGCGGGCTGGTCGGAAAGGCCGGAACCCACCCCTTGCCGCGCGTGGGAGACGGTGAAACCGGCGGCGCCCAGCAGGCTGCGCAACTCGGCCTCGGTGTAATAGGCGAAGAACCGGTCGAGATCGTCCCGCCCCTCGCCCCGGCCCAGCTTCATCCCGAGGGTAAAGGTGCCGCCCGGGACCAACGCCCGGTGGATACGCGACAGGAGCGCGGGCAGGGCGGCGCGGGGAGCGTGGAGCAGGCTGAAGCTGGCCCAGATGCCATGGTAGCGCGCGTTGGCGTCGAGCGCTTCGAAGGGTTCGACGCGGACGGCGATTCCGTGGTCGCGGAGCGCGAGCGCCGCCATCTCGGGCGAGGCATCGCTGGCCTCGACGGTGAGGCCGCGGGCGCGCAGGGCGGCGGCGTGCTGGCCCGGGCCGCAGCCGAGGTCGAGGACCCGTCCGCCCGGGGGAAGCGCGGCGGCAAAGCGGTCGAGGTCGGCCTGCTGGTCGATGTCCTTCTTCCGCGCCACACCTTCGGCGTAGCGGGTCGCGGCGGTGGCATAGACCGCGAGGGTGCGGGGATCGGCGCTCACGCCCGTTCCAGCGCGAGGCGCGCGCCCAGCGCGGCAAAGGAGGCGGCGAAGGCACGCCTCAGCCAGGTCATGGCGCGTTCCGATCCGAGGATCCGGTGACGCAGCCAGCCCGCGGCCAGCGCGTAGAGGAGGAAGGTCCCGGCTGTGAGGGCGACGAAGCCCAGGCCCAGTTCGACCAGCAGGGCGGCGGCGTCGGGGCTGCCGGCGGGGATGAACTGCGGCAGGAAGGCCACGAAAAACATCGGCAGTTTCGGGTTGAAGAGGTTCAGCAGGATCCCGCGGCGGACCAGCGTGGCGGCGCCGTGGCGGCTGGTGTCGGGGGTGATCTGCAGCGCGCCCGCGCCCCTAAGCGTGCCCCAGGCCATCCAGAGCAGATAGGCGACGCCCGCGTATTTGATGGTGGTGAACAGCATGGCCGAGGTTTGCAGCACCGCCGCCAGGCCCGCCATGGCGAAGCCGAGGTGCAGGATGGTGGCCAGCGTGCAGCCCAGCACGGCCCAGAGACCGGCGCCCAGGCCCCGGCCCAGGGTGGTGGAGAGCGTGTAGATCACGCCGACCCCGGGCGCGAGGCAGACGATGAAGGCGGTCAGCAGGAATTCGGGGCTCATGCGGGGACCCTCAGGACGCGGGGCACCTTGAATTCGACCGATTCCACGGCGGTTTCGACGATCTCGGTGGTCAGGTCGTAACGGGCGGCGAAGGCGTCGAGCACCTCGTTGACCAACGTTTCGGGGGCCGAGGCCCCGGCGGTGAGGCCCACGGCGCGGATGCCCTGAAGCGCGCGCCAGTCGATGTCCACGGCGCGCTGGATCAGTTGCGCATAGGCGCAGCCGGCGGCGCGGCCGACCTCGACCAGGCGCTTGGAATTGGAGCTGTTGGGGGCGCCGATGACCAGAAGGGCGTCGATCTTCGGCGCGATCTGCTTCACCGCCGCTTGCCGGTTGGTGGTGGCGTAGCAGATGTCTTCCTTGTGCGGGCCGACGATGGCAGGGAAACGGGCCTGCAGCGCGGCGACGATGCCGGCCGTGTCATCGACCGAGAGGGTGGTCTGGGTGATGAAGGCCAGTTTCGCGGGATCGCGGGGGGTGATGCCCGCCACATCCTCGACCGTTTCGACCAGCAGGACCTCGCCTTCGGGCAGTTGGCCCATGGTGCCCACCGTCTCAGGGTGGCCGGCATGGCCGATCATCACCATCTGCAGCCCGGCTTCGTGGTGGCGTTCGGCCTCGATATGCACCTTCGAGACCAGCGGGCAGGTCGCGTCGACATAGGTCATGTTGCGGGCCTGCGCCGCCGAGGGGACGGATTTCGGCACGCCATGGGCCGAGAAGATCACCGGCCGGTCATCGGGGCATTCGTCCAGTTCCTCGACAAAGACGGCGCCCTGGGCGCGCAGGCTGTCGACGACGTATTTGTTGTGCACGATCTCGTGGCGGACATAGACCGGGGCGCCCCATTTGGTCAGCGCCATCTCGACGATCTTGATCGCGCGGTCGACGCCGGCGCAGAAGCCGCGCGGGGCGGCGAGATAGAGGGTCAGGGGGGGCTTGGTCATGCGTCACTCCGGTTCGGACCAGAGGTAAGCGCTGGGGCGGGCGAGGTCCAGCGCCTTGGCTCAGCCGAAGACGCCGAGAAGACCGGCAAGGATCACAAGCCCGAAAGCGGCGCCGATCCAGGGCAGGGTCCGGGCGAGGCGGCCGGGCGGTGCGGGCCAGCGGGCGAAGCGGAGCGCGGCGGCGAGATGGGTGGCCAGCGCGGCGACGGCCAAGACGTAATAGGGCGCGAAATAGAGGGCTTTGGGCAGGCTCTCGACCGTGGCGGCGGCGAAGGCGATGTCAGTATCCGTCGCCGGCCGGGCCAGCAGCACGGCGGGCAGGTGCTGCAGCAGGAAGAAGGCGAGATAGAGGCCAGAGGCGAGTTGTGCCAGCGCCCAGCCGCCGACCGGACGGCCCCGCCGCCAGACCAGCGTCAGGCCCAGGGCGATCTGGGCGGCGAAGAGGGCGATGAGCAGCGGCTCCACCAGCGGATTGCGGTAGAGCGGGCGCAGCGCAGCCATCATGCCGGAATGCGCCGCCTGCCCGGCCAGAAGGGCGGCGTGATTCGCGAGATGCAGCGCGAGGAACAGGCCCAGCAGCAGGGCGTTCAGGCGATGGAGGCGGCGGAGGGTCATGCGGGGGCCTCGTCGTGCGAAGGGCAGGGCATCGGGTCTATGGCAAGCATACGGTGGCGTATGGATGGCGCTTCGGCTTGCCCGAGTCAATACGCTGCCGTATGGTTCCCGCATGAGCCGCGACCGAATGACCCCCGAAGACTGGATCGCCGCCGCCTTTCGCCGTCTGGGGCAAGGCGGTATCGCCGCTGTCAGGGCCGAGGCGATTGCCCGTGACCTGGGGGTGTCGAAAGGCAGCTTCTATTGGCATTTCAAGGATCTGCCGGATCTGAAAGCGCGGATGCTGGCGCATTGGCTGGATCAGGCGACGGCGCGGATCCTGGCCTTGACCGAGGCCGGGGGCGGCGATCCCGCGGCCCGCCTGAGCCGGCTGATGGAACTGGCGACGGGCGATCTGGCCGAACCCTATGGCGGGCTATCGACCGAGGCGGCGATTCGCGACTGGGCGCGGACCGATCCGGTGGCGGCGGCGGCGCAGGCCGAGGCTGACCGGGCGCGGGGCGCCTATCTGGAAGCATTGCTGGAGGATCTGGGGCTGGCGCCGCCCCGCGCGGGGCAGGCCGCACGGCTGATCCTGATGGCCTATACCGGCGCGGTGCATCGGGGCATCACCGACCGGGCGCAGCTGGCGGGGGATCTGGCCGTGCTGGCCGCGGCGCTACTCAGCCCGTCAGTCCGCTGAAAAGCCCGGCGGTGAGGCCCGCCAGCACGATGTAGCGCGCGGTCTTCGCCACGCCCACGAACAGGGTGAACAGCCACAGCGGCGTGCGCATGGCCCCGGCCAGCACGGTTGTCAGATCGCCGATCGGCAGCCAGGACAGCAGCAGGGTCCAGACGCCCCAGCGGTCCCACCAGCGGCGGGCCTTGGCGAATTTATCCTCGGGGATCTTCAGCCAGCGATGGCCGCCCGCCGTTTCCAGCTTCCAGCCCAGCCAGTAATTCACGAAGGCGCCCAGCGTGTTGCCGGTCGAGGCCACGAGGATCAGCAGCCAGAGCGGCGCCGCCTCCGCCACCTGCAGGGCGGCGAAGATCAGTTCGGACTGAAAGGGCAGAATGGTTGCCGCGACAAAGGCCGCGGCGAACAGGCCCAGAAGGGCAGAGAGCGTGGCGATCAGCGATCAACCCTGCGTATTGGCTTCATCGGCGGTGACATCCTCGCGCGCCGGGCGGGGTTCGCGCGGCGGGCGGCCGATCACGTCGCGCAGTTCGTCCAGCTCGATGAAATTGTCGGCCTGGCGGCGCAGTTCATCGGCGATCATCGGCGGCTGCGAGCGGATGGTCGAGACGACCGAGACCCGCACGCCCTGACGCTGTAGCGATTCGACCAGCGGCCGGAAGTCGCCATCGCCCGAGAAGAGCACGGCGTGATCGAGCCGGTGCGCGATTTCCATCGCGTTGACTGTCAGCTCGATGTCCATGTTGCCCTTCACTTTCCGGCGCCCCATGGAATCGGTGTATTCCTTGGCGGGCTTCGTCACCATCGTGTAGCCGTTGTAGTTCAGCCAGTCGATCAGCGGGCGAATCGGCGAATAATCGTCGTTCTCAAGCAGGGCGGTATAGTAGAAGGCGCGCAGCAATTTGCCGCGGCGCATGAACTCCTGCCGCAGCAGCTTGTAGTCGATGTCGAAGCCAAGCGCCTTGCCCGCAGCGAAAAGGTTCGCCCCGTCGATGAAGAGGGCAAGCCGCTCATCCTTGTAAAACATCGCAATTCCTTTCAAAATCGCAGCGTAATCGAAATAAGCGTCGCCACGATTGGCCTGCCGCCCCTGGGTGGAGTCACGGTCTGGCGGGCTACCTTGCGACCGGAACCAGATTGGACAAAATTACGCGCACCGTCCACAGCAACCTGCACCTCGTGGCACTCGGCAGCAACGCGACGGAGCGGGAACACTCCAATGTCCAGCTACTTAAGCAAGCTGTCGCCGAGATCAAGGCAGAAGGTCTCGTGACCCTGCGTTTGAGCCGGCTGTTTTCCACCCCCGCCTTTCCGGCGGGCGCGGGGCCGGATTTCGTGAATGCCGCTCTGGTTGTGGAAAGCCCGCTGCCGCCCGAGGGGGTGCTGACGATCCTGCACCGGGTCGAGGCGCGGATGGGCCGGGTCCGGCGCGAGCGCTGGGGGCAGCGGGTGATCGACCTGGACCTTCTGGCGTCGGGCGACCGCGTGTTGCCTGACGAGGCGGCCCTGCGCGACTGGATGGCCCTGCCCCTGGCCGAGCAGATGCGGCGCGCGCCCGACCGGCTGATCCTGCCACATCCGAGGATGCATGAGCGCGGCTTTGTCCTGGTGCCCCTGGCCGATGTGGCGCCGGACTGGCGGCATCCCTTGACCGGGCAGAGCGTTCGCGAGATGCTGGCGGCGCTCGATCCGGCGGAAATCGCTGCGATCAGGCCGATTTGAAGGTATGGCGGGCCGAAACGGGCCGGGCTGCGCTTGTCAAGCCCGGCAAATGCCGTTACATGCCGAAGGCTGACCCCTCCCATGCAGATGGAGTGCTTGATGGCCCGCGTGACGGTCGAAGATTGCGTTGACAAGGTTCCGAACCGGTTCGAGCTGGTGATCCTGGCCGCCCATCGTGCGCGCGAGATCGGAGCTGGTTCGCCGATCAGCATTGATCGCGACAACGACAAGGACCCGGTGGTCGCCCTGCGCGAGATCGCCGACGAGACCCAGGGCGCCGATTCGCTGCGCGAGCGTCTGATCGAATCGATGCGCACCCAGAACGAAGTCGACATGCCGGAAGACGACGACATGGCGATGCGCATGGGCAACCAGGCGGACCGTCCGCAGCTTGACGATCTGACCGAGGAGCAGATGCTGCGGCAACTTGTCGCGGCGCAGATCGAGCAGGACTGAGATGGCTCGGGCAGGGTCCGATGTTGATCACGCCCGATGACCTGGTTGCGCTGGTCCGCAACTACAACCCGAGCTGTGACGAAGCGCTGATCCGCCGTGCCTGGGAGTACGGCGAATCCATGCATGCCGGGCAGATGCGCCATTCCGGCGAGCCCTATTTCACGCATCCGGTCGCGGTCGCCTCGATCCTGACCGAGATGCGGCTCGACGATGCGACCATCGTCACCGCCCTGCTGCACGACACGATCGAGGACACGCGCTCGACCTATGCCGAGGTCGAGCGGATGTTCGGCCATGACGTGGCCGAACTGGTCGATGGCGTAACCAAGCTGACGAACCTGCAACTCTCGGCCGCCGACCCTGCCAGCGGCGAGGGGCGCCGCGCCTCGGCCGAGGCCAAGCAGGCCGAGAATTTCCGCAAGCTCCTGATGGCCATGTCCCGCGACCTGCGGGTCATCCTGGTCAAGCTGGCCGACCGGCTGCACAACATGCGGACCATCCGTTCGATGCGCCCGGACAAGCAGCTGCAAAAGGCGCGCGAGACGATGGAGATCTTCGCGCCGCTGGCCGGCCGGATGGGCATGCAATGGATGCGCGAGGAACTGGAGGATCTGGCTTTCCGCGTCATCAACCCGGAAGCCCGCAACTCGATCCTGCGCCGCTTCATCACGCTGCAACGCGAATCCGGCGACGTGATCGCCCGGATCACCGCCGATATCCGATTCGAGCTGGAAAAGGCCAATCTGGACGGCACCGTCTATGGCCGGGCCAAGAAGCCCTATTCCGTCTGGCGCAAGATGCAGGAAAAGGATCTGGCCTTCAGCCGCCTCTCCGACATCTACGGCTTTCGCATCATCGTCGATGACGTGTCCGAATGCTATCAGGCGCTGGGCCTGATCCATCAGCGCTGGCGGGCGGTGCCGGGGCGGTTCAAGGATTACATCAGTCAGCCGAAGTCGAACGGCTACCGCTCGATCCACACCACGGTCTCGGGCCGTGACGGCAAAAGGGTCGAGGTGCAGATCCGCACACGCGAGATGCACGAGGTGGCCGAGGCCGGCGTCGCCGCGCATTGGTCCTACAAGGACGGGATGCGGGCGGTGAACCCCTTCGCCATCGATCCGGCGAAGTGGATCGAGAGCCTGACCCAGCGCCTCGACGTCGACAAGGACGAGGATCACGACGAGTTCCTGGAACACGTCAAGCTGGAGATGTACGCCGATCAGGTGTTCTGCTTCACGCCCAAGGGGGACGTGATCCAGTTGCCGAAGGGCGCCACGCCCCTCGATTTCGCCTATGCGATCCATACGCGGATCGGCAATGCCACCGTCTCGGCCAAGGTGGACGGGCTGCGCGTGCCGCTCTGGACGCGGCTGCGCAACGGTCAGCAGGTCGAGATCATCACCGCCGATGGCCAGCGCCCGCAGACCATGTGGATCGAACTGGTGCATACCGGCCGCGCCAAGGCGGCGATTCGGCGGTCCCTGCGCGAAGAAGACCGCGAGCGTTTCGTGCGGCTGGGCCGGGAACTCTGCCGCGTGGCCTTCGACAAGGTGGGCCGCCGGGTGACCGACAAGGCGCTCGATACCGCGGCGCGGACGCTCAGGCTGAAGGGCGCGAACGATCTGCTGGCCCGCATCGGCTCGGAAGAGATCAGCGCGCGCTCGGTCGTGGCGCAGCTTTACCCCGAGACCTCGACCATGGCCGAGGTCGAGGTGGACGCCAGCCATCCGGTGATGGGTCTGGACAAGGACATCCCCTTCCGCCGCGCGAGTTGCTGCCAGCCTTTGCCGGGCGAGCGCATGGTCGGCATCACCTATCGCGGGCGCGGCGTCTATGCCCATGCCATCGACTGCCCCGTCCTGGCCGATCTGGACAACCAGCCCGAGCGCTGGGTCGATCTGCGCTGGCTCGAGGGCAAGCACGCGGCGGTCAACAAGATCCAGCTCGAGATGACGATCTCGAACAGCGCCGGCGTGCTGGGGCGGTGCTGCACGCTGATCGGCGAGCAGGGGGCGAATATCTCGAATCTGGTGTTCAAGGACCCCAAGCCCGACTTTTTCCTCATTGCCGTCGAAATCGAGGTATCGGATGCGGAACACTTGCACCGTATCCTGACCGTCCTCTCGGCCGAAACCGACGTGGCCCAGGTCACGAGGGTTCGCGATCTTAGCCTCAAGCCCTGACCGGGGCCCCCTGAACACGGACCGCCGCGCGTGATCTTCAAGCGCCGAAATCCCAGACCGCTGTTGCGGGCCATCGGCGAGTTCTTCTGGCCCCGCGGGGGCTGGCGCAGGGCTGCGACCTATGTGCTGCACCGGATGCGCCGCCTGCCCGACAGCCCCGAGCGGATTTGCATCGGCATCGCCGCGGGTCTCTATGTCTCGTTCCTGCCGCTCTACGGGCTGCATTTCCTCAGCGCGGCGCTGGTTGCCTGGATCTTTCGCGGCAATATCCTGGCGGCGCTGCTGGGCACCTTCTACGGCAACCCGCTGACGTTTCCCTTGATGGCGGCGGGGGGGATGGAGCTGGGCAGCTGGCTGCTGGGGACCGAGGTTCGGGTCTCGGTCACGAGGATCGTCGGCGTTGTCGGGCGCGCGGGCGGCGAACTGGTGCACAACCTCTTCAGCGTCTTCACCGGCGAGGCGGTGCATTGGGGGCGTCTGATCGGTTTCTATTCCAATGTCTACCTGCCCTATATGGTGGGCGGGCTGCTTCTGGGCTTGCCCTTTGCGGTGGCTGCGTATTTCGTGCATCTGCCCTTGGTGCGCGCCTATCAGCGCAGCCGCGCCAAGCGGTTGAAGGCGCGGTTCGAGGCCGCGCGGCAGCGCCAGCGCGCGCTCGAAGCCGGAGACGAGACATGAGCAAGCCCCCCCTGCGTCTGGGTGTGAACATCGACCATGTGGCGACGCTGCGCAACGCGCGCGGCGCGGTCTATCCCGACCCGGTACGGGCCGCGCTTCTGGCCGAAGAGGCCGGGGCCGACGGCATCACCGCCCATCTGCGCGAGGATCGCCGCCACATCCGCGACGGGGATATCGAGGCGCTGATGGCGGCCTTGCGCGTGCCCCTCAATTTCGAGATGGCGGCCACGGAGGAGATGCAGGCGATCGCGCTGCGCCATCGGCCGCATGCGGTCTGCCTAGTGCCCGAAAAGCGCGAAGAGCGCACGACCGAGGGCGGGCTCGACGTGGCCGGGGATACCGGGCGTCTGCGTGATTTCATCGCCCCCCTGTCCGAGGCCGGGTGCCGGGTATCCCTGTTCATCGGCCATGATCCGCGCCAGATCGAGGCGGCGGTGCAGGTCGGTGCGCCGGTGATCGAGCTGCACACCGGCGCCTATTGCGACCTGGTGGCCGAGGGCCGGGCCGAGGACGCGGCGCTGGAACTGGCCGCGCTGATGACCGGCGCGCGGTTCGCGGCCTCGCTGGGGCTGGAGGTTCATGCGGGCCACGGGCTGAGCTTCGCCACCGTCTCGCCCTTCGCCGCGACGTCCGAGATCCGCGAGCTGAACATCGGCCATTTCCTGATTTCCGAGGCGGTGTTCCTGGGTCTTTCGCCGGCGATCCGGGAAATGCGGCGGCTGATGGCGGCGGCGCGGGGCTGAGACCCGTCCCGTTCCCCGGCTTTACCGATTGGTAACCTCATCGGCGTTGGGGGGCCGAGGGCTGGTCGTCTGGGGCTTGCGAGGCTGGCAATGAAACCTGGCGTGCAGTATGGATCGGGGCGGTACCTGGCGCGTGCGCTCCGGGCGAGCCGCGCCGATTGCCGGCATTCGCGGTTGCCCGGTCCAGTGTCCGTTCGAGGTATTGTCTTTGAACGGCAGCTCTTTCGCCGAGGGTTGCTACCCTGCGGTCACGTTGATGCGCCAGCATGGCGACGGGATCGCTTGTAACGTATTGGAACATCGATTGACGCCGACATATGTTAAGACGCTCGCTGCCCTGGACCGGCGCGCAAAAGTGGCTCTGCAGCTTCTGTGGGACGCGGGGCTGGTCACGGTCTCGTTCCTTGTGGCGATGCTGTTGCGCCTGGAGAGCCCGGCCTTCATGGCCCGGCCCGCGGTCTGGTTTTCGCTGCTGGTGGCGGTGATCGTGGCGCTTCTTGCCTTTCGCTGGCACGGGCTCTACCGCTCGCTGGTGCGGTTCATCACCGGCAAGATCCTTGGCACCGTTGGCAAGGGGGCGCTCGTGTCGGCGATCGCGCTCTATCTGGCCGGCCTGGCCTTCGATGCGGGCATCCCGAAATCGGTGCCGGTCATCACGCTGATGTTCGTGTTCCTTTCGGTCGGCGGATCGCGCTTCGTCGCGCGGGCCTATTTCCGCAGCCCCAAGACGGTGAACAAACGGCCGGTCATCATCTACGGCGCGGGCGAGGCCGGTCTTCAACTGCTCAACGCCCTCTATCACGGGCGGGAATACGTGCCGGTCGCGCTGGTCGACGACGATCCCACCATTCAGAACCTGACCGTCGGCGGGCTGAACGTGTTCCCCGCCGACCGCATCCCGACGCTGATGCAGGAAACCGGCGCGCAGGTCGTGCTGCTGGCCATTCCCAGCATCAGCCGGGTCCGCCGCCGCGAGATCGTCGGCGCGCTGGAAGACCTGCAGCTCGAGATCAAGACGATCCCGGGCATGTCGGACATCATCAGCGGCAAGGCCAAGATCTCGGAATTGCGGACGGTCTCGGCCGAGGATCTGCTGGGGCGCGATCCGGTGGCGCCCGATCCCGAGCTGCTGGGCCGCAACATCACCGGGCGCGTCGTCATGGTCTCGGGCGCGGGGGGATCGATCGGCAGCGAACTCTGCCGCCAGATCCTGAGCCAGCGGCCCTCGGTCCTGGTGCTCTACGAGATGTCGGAATTCGCGCTTTACGCCATCGAGGCGGAACTGGCGGAAACCGCCAAGCGGCTGGACTACCGGACGCGGATCGAGCCGATCCTGGGTTCGGTCCAGCATGTCCGCCGGATCGAGGCGGCGATCAGGGCCTTCAGGGTTCAGACCATCTACCACGCCGCCGCCTACAAGCATGTGCCGCTGGTCGAGGAGAATGTGGTCGAGGGCATCCGCAACAATGTCTTCGGGACGCTGGCCATCACCCGGGCGGCCAAGACATGCGGTGTCGAGAATTTCATCCTGATCTCGACCGACAAGGCGGTGCGGCCGACCAATGTGATGGGCGCGACCAAGCGCATCGCCGAGCTGATCTGCCAGGCCGAGGCGCATGACCCCTCGGGCACCGTCTTTTCGATGGTGCGCTTCGGCAATGTGCTGGGTTCCTCGGGATCTGTGATCCCGCGCTTCCGGGCCCAGATCGAAAGCGGCGGGCCGGTCACGGTCACCCACAAGGACATCAACCGCTATTTCATGACCATCCCCGAGGCCGCGCAGCTGGTGATCCAGGCGGGCGCGCTGGGGCGGGGGGGCGATGTCTTCGTGCTGGACATGGGCGAGCCGGTGAAGATCATCGACCTTGCCTTCAGCATGGTGAAGCTGCATGGGCTGACCCCCTATCTGGTCGATCATCCCGATGAATTCCTGCCCGAGAAGGGCGACATTCCGGTCTGCGTGACCGGGCTGCGCAAGGGCGAGAAGCTCTACGAGGAACTGTTGATCGGCAACAACCCGACGCCGACCACGCATCCCCGGATCATGACCGCCTCGGAAGTCTCGTTGCCGAGCGAGGCCCTGTCAGAGGCGCTGGACCGGCTGTTCAAGGCCTGCGAGGCCTTCGACCTGCCGACGATTCTGGCCATGCTGCACGAATTGCCGCTGGAATATTCGCCGCTGAACACCGAACCGTCGGACCGTCTGTGGGCCGCCGAGCAGGACCCCGCCAGACCCACCGCCCCAGCGCCGGACGCGGCGCCCGGCGCGAGCGCGCCTTCATGAACCACCTCGGAGAGCGGCAGGGCAGCGTCGGCCGCGCCTTGTTCCGCCGCCTGCTGCACAGCTATTTCCTCTTCACCCGAGGGCTCACCATCGGCGTCCGCGCCGTGGTGCGCTCGGCAGACGGGAAGTTCCTGCTGGTGCGCCACACCTATACGCCGGGCTGGCATTTCCCGGGCGGCGGGGTCGAGAGGGGCCAGACCACCGAATCCGCGCTGCGCCGGGAATTGCTGCAGGAGACGGATCTGGAACTGGTCGGCAGGCCGGTGCTGCATGGCGTCTTCTACAACGACAAGGTCAGCAGGCGCGATCATGTGCTGGCCTATCTGTGCGAGGTCCGCGGCAACCTGGCCGGCAAGCCCGCCAGCGTCGAGATTGCCGAAATCGGCTATTTCCACCTGCAGGACCTGCCGCCGGACACCGATCCCGGCACCGTGCGCCGCATGCGCGAGATCGTCGAGGGGCTGGGGCAAAGCGCCTGCTGGTAGGGGCTCAGGGCTGCGGGCGGGCCTCGATCACCACGAAGGCCTGGGCCCAGGGGTGGTCGTCGGTCAGTGAGACATGCACCACCGCCTCGTGCCCCGGGGGGGTCATCGCCGCCAGCCGTTCGGCCGCCCAGCCGGTCAGCACCATGGTTGGCTGCCCGCCGCGGCGGTTCACGACGCCCATGTCCTTCCAGGAAATGCCCATGGCCAGGCCGGTGCCCAGCGCCTTGGAACAGGCCTCTTTCGCGGCCCAGCGCTTGGCCAGAGTCCCGGCCTCGTCCCGGCGGCGGGCGGCCTTGGCCAGCTCCAGATCGGTGAAGACCCGCCGCCGGAAGCGGTCGCCGAAGCGGTCGAGCGTGCCCTGGATCCGGTCGATATTGGCCAGATCGGTCCCGATCCCCAGAATCACGCCCCGTTCCTCACGCCCCGTTCCTCACGCCCTTGTCCTCATTCCGCCGTTACGGCGCCTGTCGCCTGATTGATGCGGATTTCCATCCGCTCTTCGATCGGCTGGGCGCCGTTCTCGACCCCCTGATGCCAGTGATAGACTGGCAAGGACAGCAGCAATCCGCGCGCAGGATCGTAGCTGGCCGTCAGCCGCGGGATGTCCACGGCATAGAAGCCCTGGCCCGGCGAGGCCGAGGCGACATGGCATTGCCGATAGACCGGCCCGTCCGAGCCATTGCCCGAGGGCGACAGGATCAGCAGATGCGAGGCGCAGCACACCGGCTCGCCGCCGGTATCCAGCCGCGCCACCCGGATGTTGCCATTGGCGAAGGTGCGGGTGCTGATCTCCCAAGGTTCGGCGATATTGGCCGGGTTCGCAACCCAGTCGCATTCGGTGATGACCTGCGCCTGGGTCGCGGCGGCCAACAGGGAAAAGGCGGTGGCAAGAACGGCTTTCATGGCAAACTCCGGTTCTGAAAGCCCCATCATCCCCGAAGCGGCGGCCCCGGGCAACGCCCCGCGCGAAGACGTGAGATCATGCGAGCCGCGTGGTCAGCACCTTGACGGCGGCGAAGCCGAAGAGCACTGCGAAAGCCCCGTCGAACCACCGCCTTGCCCGCAGATAGGCGCGGGCGACGGGGCCGGCGGAAAAGGCCAGCGCCATCGCCGTAAAAGTCAGGATCGAGGTGGCGAGGCACGACAACCCCACCTGCCAGAGCACCCAGGCGGGCGAGCCGGGCGGCACGGCGACGGCAAAGACCGCGCCCCAGAAGAACACCGCCTTGGGGTTGGTCAGGTGAATGAGCGCGCCGCGGGCCCAGGCGTGGCGCAGGCTCTCGGCCCCGGCATCGCGCGCCGCGGCCGCCCCGGGCCTGACCGCCGAGCGGGCCGATTTCCACGCCAGGAATGCCAGATAGGCCGCGCCCGCGTAGCGCAGTGTCTCCACGGCCCAGGCGTGGCTCATCATCGCCACGCCCAGCCCCATGCCCGCGATCAGCGCCCAGGCGGCCGAGCCCGCAACCACGCCCAGCGCCACCGCCAGCCCGCGCGCGCGTCCGGCGCCCATCGCCGTGCCGGTGATGGCCAGCGTGGCCGGGCCGGGCGAGGCGATGGCGATCACCCAGGCGATCAGGATCGGGATCAGGTCGGACAGGGGCATGACAGGCTCCGGGGCTGTTCGGGGGCAGAGTAGCGGGGCAGGGCGCTGGCGCAAGCGGCATTCGGCGCTCAGCCCAGACGCAGAAGGGCGAGGAGGGCGCCGAGCAGATAGAGCCCGGCGAGCGCGGCCTGCACGGTCCGGGCATGGCGCGCATAAGCGGCGCGGGGGCGGGGCCGCGAGAGGCCGAAGACCAATGCGGCGTAAAGTGCCGCCACCAGCGCCAGCCCGGGCAGCGCGTTCCAGCCCAGATCGGCGATCTGCCCGGGCTGGCTGGCCCAGCGCAGGGCAAGTCCGGGCTGCGTGCCATGCAGGAGGGCGGCGAGGCCCAGCGCGGCGACGGCCGATGCCGCAGCCGGTCCCTGCGCCCCTTGGCCCAGCGCCACCCGCGCCGCCGCCGTGGCCAGCCCCAGCAACACCACCGACGAGAGCACTGTCAGCCAGGGGCCGTGCGAGGCGAGGCCTGCCAGCCCCGCCCAGCCCAGCGCCACCCAGACCAGCACCGCCAGCACCACCCCGGCAGCGGCGGCGAGCCCCCGGGCCAGCCCGGCCTCGGCGGCGATGGCCGCGACCAGCAGCGCGGCGGGCCAGGGCGCGGCGATCAGCACAATCCGCACCAGCAGGATGAGGATCAGGATCAGCGACAGTTCCGAACCGGTCATCAAGGCGCGGCCCTCCTCCGGGGATCGCCCGGGCCAGCGCCATGATCACCGGAACGCGGATTTTGTCGAGGGGCGGCGCAGGATCGGGGTAACAGCGTTGACAGAGGGTGAACGGGCCGCGCGGGGGCTTCGCGGTCGTGAAGGGCGGCATGGCTATCACTCCGGGGCAAAACGCCTTCGAGGAGCCCCGATGTCCGACCATTCTCCCCGGCTTGAGCTGCCCTATCTCCAGTCCGCTCAGGCCCAGAAGCACGTGACCCATAACGAGGCGCTGCGGATCCTCGACATGGTGACGCAACTGGCCGTCGTCGCCTTCGACCAGACGCTTCCACCCGCCCTGCCGCAGGAGGGCGAGATCTATGCCCTCGGGCTGGGCGCCAGCGGCGACTGGCTGGGCCATGACGGCGAACTGGCGCTTCTGGCCGATGGCTATTGGCACTTCCTGAGCCCGCAGCCGGGCTGGATGGCGACCGAGGCGGGGACCGACCGGATCCGCCTCTGGACCGGCGGCGCCTGGGTCGCGCCCGCGGGGCCGTCGTTCCAGAACCTGCCGGGCGTCGGGATCAACACCACCTCGGACGGGTCGAACCGGCTGGCGGTCGCCGCGCCGAACACGCTGCTCAGCCATGAGGGGGCCGGACATCAGGTGAAGGTCAACAAGGCGAGCGTGTCCGAGACCGCCTCGCTGCTCTTTCAGGACGATTGGTCGGGCCGGGCCGAGATGGGGCTGGCAGGCGACGACGATTTCCGCATCAAGGTCAGTGCTGACGGCAGCGGCTGGACGGATGCCCTGCGCATCGATGCCGGGACCGGGACCGTCGCGCTGTCGCTGGCACCGCTGGCGCGGCTGAACCTGTCGGGGGTTACGGCCAGTTTGCCGGTCACGGCGGTGGATGTGCTGGTCTATGACACCAGCCGCGACAGCGATGGCGGGGCCTGGCGCAAGCGCTGCCAGCACACGAGCTGGTGGAACGAGACCCTGAACACCGCCACCCGCGGCGCGCGGCGGGAGTTCCCGGCGGTGGCGGTGATCGTCGCCGAGGCGGCGAAGGTAACGATCTACGACGGCGACGACCCGGTGCTGCCGATGTGGCGCGTGCTGGATTTCACCGGCTACAGCCTGAAGGCCATCGCCGCGCGGAACGGCCAGATCGCGGTGGCGCTGGCGGCGAACGGGCTCTCGGTCCTCGATCTGCCGGGAGATGCGCTGGCGGTCTCGCCGCGCTTCACCACCGCCTCCACGCCTGCCATCGTCAGCAACGCCACCCATGACGTTGCCATGACCGTCCTGTCGGGGGCTCCCGCCGATCCGGTCACCGGCCTGCCCGTCCCGACCATCGCCCTGGCCACCGCGGCGGGCGTCTCGGTGATCAGGGACGATGGCAGCGTGGTCGATATCGCCTATTCCACCTATTCCGTAGCCGCGCGAGTCGCGTTCCGGCCCGATGGCGCGCTGGTCTTTTCAACCGGCCCCTCCACGGCCGCCCAGGGCTGGATCCATGTGTTCCGCCGGATCCCCGCTTCCGATGTGCTGGAGACCAACGGCTATGCCAAGGGCTCGTCGGACGAGCATTACACCGCGCTTTACAACGCGGCCTATAGCCTGGACCTGCAATGGCCCGGGGTCTGGACCGCAAATGCGGCCACCTGCCTGGCCCCGGATGCCTGGGGCGGGGCGCAGGGCCTGATCCGGCTGGCACCCAACCCTTCAGCGCCGGCGAAGGGGATGCTGGCCGCCATCACCGCCAACCACAACAGCGGCTGGATGGTCGGCGCGACCAAGGGCGCCTTCCTGTCGTCGACCGACAGCGCCGCGCTGGTCGGATCGGGCGAGCTGGTGAGCAATGGCACATTCGACACGGATCTGAGCGGGTGGAGCGCGCTGACGCCCGAGACGGTGCTGACCCAGAATGCGGGGCGCATCCGGGTCGCAAGTACCACGGCGGGCGCCTATGGCAAGGCGGCGGCGACCGTCCCGACCGTGATCGGCAAGACCTATGTCGTCCAGCTGGAGGGCTTTGCCGGGACCGGTTCGCCCTATGTCTATGTCGGGTCGAGCCCCGGCGCGTCGAATTACGCCGCCTTCTCGCCCGGCGCCGGTGCCGTCACCTTCGTGGCGCTTGCGGCCACGGCGCATATCACCCTCTACAGCAGCGGGGCGATCGGCGCCTTTCACAGCGAATACGACAATGTTTCGGTCAGGCTCGCGGATCCCGACCGGTCGGGCAGCGCCAGGGGGCTGGTCGTACAAGGCACGCTCACCCGGACGGCGGTCGCAACGGGGGCGGCGCTGATGGGCTACGGCGGCTGGTCGGCGGCGAATTACCTGGAGCAACCCCATAACCCGGCGCTCGACTTCGGGACCGGGGATTTCTGCCTCATGGGCTGGGTCAGCTTTACCGGCAGCGCCGCGCAATGCCTCGTCGCGCGGCAAGATGCCGGTCTTTCGGGTGCCCGTCTGCGGATCGAAACAGGGGGCGGCTCGATCATCGCCAGCTCGAGCGGCGCGACGCTGACCGGCACGCTGCCGATGAACACCGGCGCTTGGGGGCATGTGGTCTATCTGCGGAAGGACGGCGTGGCCCAGCTCTATCTGAACGGGCGGCTGCATCTGTCGGCCGCGGATACGGCGAGCATCACCAATACCAGCGCGAAGATGCGGCTGGGCGTCAATGTGAACGGGGCGGACCCGTTCACGGCGGGCGCGCTGGCGCTCTGGCGGATCGGCGCGACCGCGCCCTCGGCCGAGCAGATCCGCCAGATCCACGAAGACGAAAAGGCCCTGTTCCAGCCCGGCGCGCAATGCACGCTTCACGGTGGCGCGAACGCCGTGACCGCCTTGGCGCAGCACATCGAGACCGGGCTTCTGCATGTCGGCACCAGCGCGGGCCGCAGCGATTTCAGGGGCCTGCGCCGCATCGCCCACACCACCACCGCCGTCACGGCAGCGCTGAGCGCGGCGGGCGGCCTCATCGCGGAGCAATGACATGAGTGTCCGTATCGAGAAACCGGCTCTGTCCCTGCGCGAGCTTCTGGCGCGTCTGGCGGGTCTTGAGCAGCGGATCCCTGGGGCACCGCCCGCGCCGCTGGCCTATACCGGCGACGGGACGACCAAGACCTTCGCCTGCAAGACGGGTTACCAGCCGGGGGTGGTCTGGAAGGACGGAGTCATGCAGCGGCAGGGACCGGGCGACGCCTATGTCGTCAGTTTCGACGGGGCGACGCACAGGGTGGTTTTCGCCGTGGCGCCCGCGGCCGCCGCCCGGGTCGATATCCTGCAATGGCGGGTCTGATCGGCGTCAGGCCGTGAGCAGGGTGCGGATCTGAGCGACACGGGCGGCGACCAGATCCGGCGCGGCCCGTGCCTCGACATTCAGGCGCAGAAGCGGCTCGGTGTTGGAAGCCCTGAGGTTCAGCCGCCAATCGGCGAAGGCAAGCGACAGCCCGTCGGTATCGTCGCGCGACAGGGCCTCGGCGGCGAAGGCCGCTTCGACCCTGGCGATGGCGGCGGCGATATCGGCCACGCGGAAATTGATTTCGCCCGAGGAGGGGAAGGCAGCGCGGCGGGCCTCGATCATCTGCGCGAGCGAGAGGCCCCGGCGGCCCATCAGTTCCACCACCAGAAGCCAGGGGATCATGCCGCTGTCGCAGGCGACGAAATCGCGGAAGTAATGATGCGCCGACATTTCGCCGCCATAGACGGCGCCGGTCTCGCGCATTGCCTGCTTGATGAAGGCGTGCCCGGTGCGGGACTGGATCGCCTGTCCCCCGGCCGCGCGGATCACATCGAGCGTGTTCCAGACGACGCGCGGGTCGTGGACGATCTTCGCGCCCGGTTCCTTGGCCAGGAAGGCCTCGGCCAGCAGGCCCACGACATATTCGCCGGGGATGAAGCGGCCCTCGGCGTCGAAGAGGAAGCAGCGGTCGAAATCGCCGTCCCAGGCGATGCCGAGATCGGCGCCGGCTGCCCGGACGGCTTCGGCAGTGGCGGGCTGGTTTTCGTCAAGCAGCGGGTTCGGGATGCCGTTCGGGAAGCTGCCGTCTGGCTGGTGATGCATCCGCACGACGCTGAGGGGTGCGCCTTTCGCTTCCAGCGCGGCCATGATCGCGTCGAAGGTGGGCCCGGCGGCACCGTTGCCGGCATTGACCAGCAGCTTCAGCGGCCTGAGCGCCGGGATATCGACGAAGGACAGGACCCGCGCCACATAGGCGTCGCGGGCGCGCTCGGCCGGGATGATCCGGCCGGGCTGCGGGGCCGGGGCGAAGGCGCCGCTTTCGGCCAGCGCCTTGACGCGGGCCAGGTCGGACTGCGGATCGAGCGGGGCGGAGCCCGCCTTGACCATCTTCATCCCGTTGTAATCCATCGGGTTGTGCGAGGCAGTCACGCAGATCCCGCCATCGGCCCCGACATGGCTGGTGGCGAAATACATCTCTTCCGTGCCGGAGAGGCCAAGGTCCAGAACCTCGACCCCCTGCGCGACCAGCCCCTCGGCCACCGCCGCCGCCAGGCTCTCGGACGAGGCGCGGATGTCGCGCGCCAGCACCACCCGGCGGGCGCCCAGGGTCTGGGCGAAGGCGCGGCCGATGGCGCGGGCGATGCTTTCGTCCAGATCCTCGCCCAGCCGGCCGCGGATGTCGTAGGCCTTGAAACAGGTCAGCGCCATGTCGTCTGGCCCCTCAATTCGCGCCGAAGAGGTCGCGGGTGAAGACCTTGTCCGCGACATCGGCCAGTTCGGGCGTCATGCGGTTGGCGATGATCAGGTCCGCCCCGGCCTTGAAGGCGTCGATATTGCGAACCACGCGCGAGCCGAAGTAGCTGTCCTCGGCGATCACGGGTTCGAAGATGATCACCTCGATCCCCTTGCCCTTGAGCCGTTTCATGATCCCCTGGATCGAGGATTGGCGGAAATTGTCCGATCCGGCCTTCATCACCAGCCGGTAGACGCCGACCACCCGCGGCTTCGTCGCGGCGATCCTCTCGGCCAGGAAATCCTTGCGGGTGCGGTTGGCCTCGACGATCGCGGCGATCATGTTCTGCGGCACGCCGCGGTAATTGGCCAGCAATTGCTTGGTGTCCTTGGGCAGGCAATAGCCGCCATAGCCGAAGGAGGGATTGTTGTAATGGTTGCCGATCCGTGGATCGAGGCCCACGCCCTCGATGATCTGGCGGCTGTCCATGTTCCCGGCCATGGCGTAGCTGTCCAGCTCGTTGAAAAAGGCCACCCGCATGGCGAGATAGGTGTTCGAGAAAAGCTTGATCGCCTCGGCCTCGTCGGGGTCGGTGAACAGCATCGGCACATCCGGCTCGGCCGCGCCCTGAAGCAGCAGCCTGGCGAAGACCCGCGCCGCCTCGCCCCGGTCGCCGACGATGATGCGCGAGGGGTGGAGGTTGTCGTGCAGCGCACGTCCCTCGCGCAGGAATTCCGGCGAAAAGATGATCCGGTCGCAGCCGACCTTCTGGCGCAGCTTGCGGATATGGCCGACCGGCACGGTGGATTTGACGATGATCACCGTGGCCGGGTTGGCCGCCAGCACCGCGCGCACGGTACTGTCGACCGAGGAGGTATCGAAATGGTTATGCTCAGGGTCGTAATCCGTGGGCGTGGCGATGATGACGAAATCGGCGCCCTCGACCGCGGCGGCCAGATGGGTCGTCGCCGTCAGCGACAATGCCTGATGGGCGAGGAAATGCTCCAGATCGGCATCCTCGATCGGACTTTGGCGCGCATTGACCATCGCCACCCGTTCGGGCGCGATATCGACCGCCGAGACCTCGTTGTGCTGCGCCAGCAGCACCGCGTTCGACAGGCCGACATAGCCCAGCCCCACCACCGCGATTTTCATGTCCATACTCCCGTGTGCCCGGCTCAGCCGCGGGCGTAATCGTCCTGGTAGCGGATGATGTCATCCTCGCCGAGATAGGCGCCGGTCTGCACCTCGATCAGCACCATCGGCACCTTGCCCGGGTTCTTCATCCGGTGAACCGTGCCCAGCGGGATATAGACCGACTGGTTCTCGGTGACGAGGCGAACCTCGGTGCCGATGGTGACCTCGGCCGTGCCCGAGACGACGATCCAGTGCTCGGCCCGGTGATGGTGCGATTGCAGCGAGAGGGCGGCACCGGGATGGACCACGATCCGCTTGACCTGGAAGCGTTCGCTCAGGACCAGGCTTTCGTACCAGCCCCAGGGCCGGTGGTCGCGGGGAAAGGCCTCGGCCTGGCGGGCGTGCTTGGCCTTCAGCGCCGTCACCACGCGCTTGACGTCCTGCGCCCGGCTGGCATCGGCGACCAGCACGGCGTCGGGCATCGCGACGGCGATGATGTTCTGCAGGCCGAGGCCCACCAGCTCAACGCGCGAATCCTCGGACCGCAGCAGCGAATCGCGGCAGTCGATGGCGGTGGCGTGGCCGGTTGTGACGACCCCGTTCTGGTCGCGCGCGCCCGTTCGCCAGACGGCATCCCAGCCACCAAGGTCGGACCAGCCGCCCGCGTAGGGGACGACGGCCAGATTGTCCGCGCGTTCCATCACCGCGTAGTCGATGGAGATGTCGTGCACCCGGCCCCAGGCCGCGGGGTCGAGCCGCAGGAAACCCAGGTCCGGCCGCGCGGCGTCGAGCGAGGCCGCGACCGGTTCCATGAGCTCGGGCGCGTGGATGCGGAAGGCCTCGATGATCGCGGCGGCCGAGAAGAGGAAGATCCCCGCATTCCACAGATGCCGGCCCGAGGCGACCATCGCCTCGGCCCGCGCGAGGTCGGGCTTCTCGACGAAGCGCAGCAGGTCCATGACCCGGGGCGCGGCGCCGTCCAGGCACTCGGCCAGTTCCAGATAGCCATAGCCGGTTTCGGCGTGATCGGGGGCGATGCCGAAGGTCACGAGTTTGCCCGCCAGCGCCGCCGGGCGGCCCAGCTCGACCGCGGCGCGGAAGGCGGGGGCATCGGGGACCACGTGGTCCGAGGGCGCGACCAGCATCAGCGCCGCCGGGTCCTCGCGCGCCAGCCACAGGGCGGCGGCCAGCACGGCGGGGGCGGTGTTCTTGCCCTCGGGCTCGATCAGCACGGCGCCGGGGTCGATTCCGGCGGCGGCCAGCTGTTCGGTGACGATGAAGCGGAAGTCCGAATTGGTCAGGACCAGGGGCCGGGCGAAATCCGGCCCCGACAGCCGCCGGGCCGAGGCCTGAAACAGCGTCTCCTCGCCGATCAGCGGCGTGAATTGCTTCGGATAGGATTTCCGCGACAGCGGCCAGAGCCGGGTGCCCGACCCTCCGGAAAGCAGAACCGGGGTGATCACAGAGAATCTCCTGCTACAGAACCGAACTTTGCCCAGCGTGTTTGCCCGCCATCCTGGGCCTTATCGAGGCCAAATTAAGGATTTCGTGTCCGACGGGCGACGGCGTGCCACAGAAGCGCCCCGAAGCGGGAGGTTCTTGCCGGAAAGTGAAGTCCGCGCGCCGGGGCTTCGCGCTTTCTTCGGCCCTGCGGGGCAGGGTGTCGGGTCTTGCCGGATCGTGTATCCGTCCTGGAGGATCTGATGACCGAAGCCGAAATCGAGGCGCTGCTGGCCGACGCCGGGCTTTTCCCGGGGGCGTCGCCGCTGACCAAGCAACAATTGACCGACCGGATCATGGCGATCCTGGACCGCGACTGGCCCCTGGCCAAGCGCGAGGCCTCGCCCGCGGACTATGCCGCCTGGCGCGACGCGGCCGAGCCCGCGCGCCTGCGGGCGGTGGAGGCCAATCTGTTCAACCTTCGGCTGGCCGCGTATCGGCAGGCGCTGGCCCGGCTGGCGCAATACCCTCTGGCCGAGGGGCGCGCGGAAGTTGTCGAAACCGTCGCGACCGGAGCGCTGGACGATGACGGCGATCCGATGCTCGAGACGGTGATCGTTCAGGCAGCGATCCCGCCCGTGCCGGCGCAGGTCGCGCGGGCTCTGGTCGATCCGCTGACCGGGGAGCAGACGGGCAGCGAGACTGTCCCGAATCCGGTCCTTGCCGCAGACGAGGCCGAGCGGATGGCAGCGCAGGCGGTGATCGACGCGACGCCCGAGGCGGTGGTGGCCTTCGCTAAGGCTTGATCGCCCGTCCGGGTCGTTCTGCCCGACCGGGGCGTCCGAAAGGGCGCTCCGGTCTTGTTTTTTCAGCGCCGGGCTGTCCGAGATCCGAAAAATTCTGGGCAAATCTTTGACATATTCCTCGGGCACCTCTCAGGGCGAAGCGCGGCCGGTCCGATTCTGCGCCTCTCTCTCCCGCCGCGGCGGCAGGGGAGGCGGGCATCTGGGCCTGCGCTGTGCTATCGACAGGCAAACGGGTCGGGGAATGCCCTGGCCGCAACGGAGGGTACGAGTGCAGACGTTCACAACCAGGCTCGACGGTGTGATCCGGGTGGTGCCGAAGCGCTTTGGCGATCACCGGGGGTTCTTTGCCCAGACCTATACCCGCCGCGACTATGCCGCCGCCGGGATCGACGGCGATTTCGTGCAGGACAACCATTCGCTCTCGGCCCAGGTCGGCACGGTGCGCGGGCTGCATTTCCAGGCGCCGCCCCATGCGCAGGGCAAGCTGGTGCGCTGCGGCCGCGGCGCGATTTTCGACGTGGCGGTCGATATCCGCAAGGGCAGCCCGACCTTCGGGCAATGGGTGGGATTCGAGCTTTCGGCCGAGAATGGCGCGCAGCTTTATGTGCCGCCGGGCTTCGCGCATGGCTTCATGACGCTGCTTCCAGACAGCGAGATCGTCTATAAATGCACCGATTACTACGCGCCCGAGACCGAAGGCGCGCTCCGCTGGGACGATCCGGCCATCGGCATCGACTGGCCGCTGCAGGGCGAGGCGGTGCTGAGCGCGAAGGATTCCGTGGCGCCGTTGCTGGCGGATCTGGACAGCCCCTTCCTCTGGCGGGGTGAGGCATGAAGATCCTGATCACCGGCGGCGCCGGATTCATCGGCTCGGCCGTCGTCCGGCTGGCGATTGCCCGGGGGCATGAGGTGGTGAACCTCGACGCGCTGACCTATGCCGCCTGTCTTGAGAACGTGGCCTCGGTGGCCGGAAACCCGCGCTATGCTTTCGAGCGGATCGACATCCGCGACCGGGCGGCGGTCGAGGGCTGTTTCGCACGCCATCGCCCCGAGGCTGTGATGCATCTGGCGGCGGAATCGCATGTCGACCGGTCAATCGACGGGCCCGCCGATTTCATCGAAACCAATATCGTCGGCACGTTCAACATGCTGGAAGCGGCGCGGGGCTATTGGATCGGGCAGGGGCGGCCCGGGGGGTTCCGCTTCCACCATATCTCGACCGACGAGGTGTTCGGATCGCTGCCCGCCGACCCTGCGGCCAAGTTCACCGAAGACACCGCCTATGACCCGCGCAGTCCCTATTCGGCCTCGAAAGCCGGGTCCGACCATCTGGTCCGCGCCTGGCACGAGACCTATGGCCTGCCGGTGGTCCTGACCAATTGTTCCAACAATTACGGGCCGTTCCACTTTCCCGAGAAGCTGATCCCGGTGGTGATCCTGAACGCGCTGGCCGGCAAGCCGCTGCCGATCTACGGCGACGGGTCGAACGTGCGCGACTGGCTTTATGTCGAGGATCACGCCGACGCGCTGCTTCTGGTGCTGGAGCGCGGGCAGAATGGCCGCAGCTACAACATCGGCGGCGAGAACGAGCGCAGCAATTTGCAGCTGGTGCGCACGATCTGCGGCATTCTGGACCGGCTGGTGCCGCGTGACGCAGGTTCTTACGCCGATCTGATCACCTTCGTCCCGGACCGCCCCGGCCATGACGCGCGCTATGCCATCGACCCGTCGCGGATCCGGCAGGAGCTGGGCTGGCGGCCCTCGGTCACGGTCGAGGAGGGGCTGGAGCGCACCGTGCGCTGGTATCTGGAGAACGAAAGCTGGTGGCGCCCGCTGCTGGAGCGGCGCGGCGTCGGGCAGCGGCTGGGCACGGGGGGCAAGGCATGAGCGTGCTGGTCTTCGGCAAGACTGGTCAGGTCGCGACGGAATTGCAGCGGCACCCGGAGGTGCTGGCGCTGGGGCGGGACGCGGCGGATCTGTCCGACCCCGAGGCCTGTGCGGCGGCAATCCGGGCGCATCGGCCGAAAGCGGTGATCAACGCTGCCGCTTACACGGCCGTGGACCGGGCCGAGAGCGAGGAAGCGCAGGCCTTCCGCGTCAATGCCGAGGCGCCGGCCGCCATGGCCCGCGCCTGCGCGGCGCTGGGCGTGCCTTTCGTGACGATCTCGACCGATTACGTTTTCGACGGGGCGGGGACAGAGCCCTTCGCCCCCGACGCCCCGACCGGGCCGCTCGGCGCCTATGGCCGTAGCAAGCTGGCGGGGGAAGAGGCTGTGCGGGCCGCGGGCGGGGCGCAGGCGATCCTGCGGACCTCGTGGGTCTTTTCCGCCCATGGCGCGAATTTCGTGAAGACCATGCTGCGGCTGTCCGAAACCCGCGACACGCTCAATGTCGTCGCCGACCAGATCGGCGGCCCGACCCCCGCCCGTGCCATTGCCGAGGCCTGCCTGACCATTGCCGCGCATCTGGGCCGAGACCCGGGCGCCAGCGGCACCTATCATTTCGCCGGCGCACCGGACACGAGTTGGGCCGATTTCGCGCGCGAGATCTTTGCCCGGGCGGGCCGGACGACCACGGTCAACTCCATCCCCACCGCCGAATACCCGACCCCCGCGCGCAGGCCGCAGAACTCGCGCCTCGATTGCCGCACGACCGAGGCGGTCTTCGGCATCGCGCGCCCCGACTGGCGGCAAGCCCTCACGCAGACCCTGACAGAGCTGGACATCCCGACATGACCGACCGCAAAGGCATCATCCTGGCCGGGGGTTCCGGCACCAGGCTTTACCCGATCACCACGGCCGTCTCGAAACAGCTGCTGCCGATCTACGACAAGCCGATGATCTATTACCCGCTGACCGTGCTGATGCTGGCCGGGATCCGCGAGATCCTGGTCATCACCACGCCGCATGATCAGGACCAGTTCCGCCGCACGCTGGGCGATGGCAGCCAATGGGGGATTTCGCTGAGCTACGTCACCCAGCCCAGCCCGGACGGGCTGGCGCAGGCCTTCATCCTGGCCGAGGAATTTCTGGCCGGCGCGCCCTCGGCCATGATCCTGGGCGACAACATCTTTTTCGGCCACGGCCTGCCCGAGGCCCTGCGCGAGGCCGGGCGGTCGGAGACTGGCGCCTCGGTCTTCGGGTACCGGGTTTCGGACCCCGAACGCTATGGCGTGGTGGATTTCGCCCCCGATGGCAGCGTGCGGCGGATCATCGAGAAGCCGAAGGTCCCGCCGTCGAGCTACGCCGTCACCGGGCTCTATTTCGTCGACGGGACGGCCCCCGCCCGGGCCCGTGCCGTCACACCCTCGGCCCGGGGCGAGCTGGAGATCACGACGCTGCTGGAAAGCTATCTGGCCGATGGCGCGCTCAGCGTGCAGCGGATGGGTCGGGGTTATGCCTGGCTCGATACCGGCACGCATGACTCGCTGCTCGACGCCGGGAATTTCGTCCGCACCCTGACCAACCGGCAGGGCCAGCAGGTGGGCTCGCCCGATGAGGTCGCCTTTGAGATGGGCTGGATCACCAAGGCGCATCTGGCCGAGCGGGCGCGGCAATTCGGCAAGAACGAATACGGCGCCTATCTGGCGGGGCTGGCCGCGGACTGATCCGCGGCCCGGCCCCTGTAAAGGGCGCTCAACCGCCGACCAGTTCCACGCCCATCGCCGTGGCCTCGCCGCCGCCGATGCAGACGGCGGCGACGCCCCTGGTTCCGCCCGAGCGTTTCAGCGCGTTCAGCAGCGTCACCAGGATCCGGGCGCCCGAGGCGCCGATCGGGTGGCCGAGGGCGCAGGCGCCGCCCAGCACGTTCATCTTCTCATGCGGGATGCCGAGGTCGCGCATGGCGACCATCGGAACCACGGCGAAGGCCTCGTTCACCTCCCACAGATCGACATCGCCGATGGTCCAGCCGGTGCGCTCCATAAGCCGGTTGATGGCCGAGACGGGCGCGGTGGTGAAGAGCCCCGGCTCATGCGCATAGGACGCGTGGCCGGTGATCCGGGCCAGCGGTTTCAGGCCGCGCGCGGCGGCCTCGGAGGCGCGCATCAGCACCAGCGCCGCCGCCCCGTCCGAGATCGACGAGGAATTCGCCGCCGTCACCGTGCCATCCTTGCGGAAGGCGGGCTTCAGCGTGGGGATCTTGTCGGGACGGGCGCTTTTTGGCTGCTGGTCCTCGGCAATCGCGACGGTGGCGCGGCCCGAGGGGGCCTCGACCGACACGATTTCGGCCGCCGCCGCGCCATTGGCCGACGCCTCCAGCGCGCGCGACAGCGAGGCCAGCGCATAGGCATCCTGTTCCTCGCGGGTGAAGGCGTAGCGCTCGGCGCAATCCTCGGCGAAGGTGCCCATCAGGCGCCCCTTGTCGTAGGCGTCTTCCAGCCCGTCGAGGAACATGTGGTCCATCACCTGCCCGTGCCCGATCCGGGCGCCCGCGCGCATCTTGGGCAGCAGGTAGGGAGCATTGGTCATGCTTTCCATCCCGCCGGCGACGGCCACGCGCACGGACCCGGCCATGAGCTGATCATGCGCCAGCATCACCGCCTGCATGCCTGAGCCGCACATCTTGTTCAGCGTGGTGCAGGGCGTGCCCAGGGTCAGCCCGGCCTTCAGGGCGGCCTGACGGGCCGGGGCCTGCCCCTGACCGGCGCCCAGCACGTTGCCCATCAGCACGCTGTCGATGTCCCCGGGTTGCAGCTCGGCCTCGGCTACGGCGGCCCGGATCGCGGCGCCGCCGAGGTCCGAGGCGGAAAGCGCGGCGAAATCGCCCAGCATGCCGCCGAGGGCGGTGCGCTTGGCGGCGACGATGACGATGGGATCTGCGGTCATGGATTTCCTCACTGGGCCAGCGCGCGGGCGATGACGAGGCGCTGGATATCGCTGGTGCCTTCGTAGATCTGGCAGACGCGGACATCGCGCCAGATGCGTTCGACGGGGAAGTCGCGGGTATAGCCATAGCCGCCGAAGGTCTGGATCGCGGCGGAAGCCACCTTTTCCGCCATCTCGGAGGCGAAGAGCTTGGCCATCGAGGCTGCTTCCAGCGCGGGCAGGCCCGCGTCCTTCAGCGCGGCGGCGTGCAGCACCATCTGGCGCCCGGCCTCGACCTGCGTGGCCATGTCGGCCAGCCGGAAGGCCACGGCCTGGTGGTCCATCAGCTTCTTGCCCATGCTCTCACGCTCCATCGCATAGGCGACGGCGGCCTCCAGCGCGGCGCGGGCCATGCCGACGGATTGCGCGGCGATGCCGATCCGGCCGCCTTCGAGGTTGGACAACGCGATGCGGTAACCTTGCCCCTCGTCGCCCAGCAGCGCGTCGGCCGGGAGTTCAAGGTCTTCAAGCGCGATTTGGGCCGTGTCGGACAGGTGCTGACCGAGCTTCTTCTCGATCGAGGCGACGCGCCAGCCCGGCGTCTTGGTCGGCACGACGAAGGCCGAGATGCCCTTCTTGCCCGCCGCGGGATCGGTCACGGCAAAGACGATGGCGACATCGGCGTTCTTGCCCGAGGTGATGAATTGCTTCACGCCGTTGAGCACCCAGCCGGTGTTGGTGCGCGTGGCCCGCGTCTTCAGCGCCGCGGCGTCGGAACCCGCCTGCGGTTCGGTCAGACAAAAGGCGCCCAGCCATTCCCCGGCGGCCATCGGGCGCAGGAATTCTTCCTTCTGCGCCTCGGTCCCGTAGCGCAGGATCGGCACGCAGCCGACCGAATTATGCACCGACATGATGGTGGAAAGGGCGCCATTGCCGGCGGCGATCTCCTCCAGCGCGCAGGCATAGGCGACGCAATCCGTCATCGCGCCGCCCCATTCCTCGGGCACCAGCATGCCCATCAGGCCCAGCGCCCCCATCTCGGCGATGACCTCGCGCGGGAAATGGGCGCGTTCGTCCCAATCGGCGGCATGGGGCGTCAGACGTTCGGCGGCGAAGCGGCGCGCCATGTCGCGCACCATGCTCTGGTCTTCGGTCAGGATCATCGGCGGCGTCCCCCTCGCATCGGCCTGGCACCGGCAAAATGTGTCTTGCCGGTAAATTCTATACTCACTAGTAAATACGGGACGCAACAGTAATCATCGGATTCGGATGCCCCGCAAACCCGCCCTCAGCGCCGATGCTTCGCCCTGGGCCCCGCCCGGCGATCGCGAGCGCGAGCGGGCGGCCAAGCGCGAGGCGGTGCTGAGGACGGCGGCGCGGTTCTTCAATCAGAAGGGGTTTCACGCCACCTCGCTCGACGATGTAGCGAATGCGCTGAACGTCACGAAACCCACGATCTACCATTACTTCGCCAACAAGGACGAGATCCTGTTCGAATGCACCCGCCGGGGTCTCGGCGCGATCATCGAGGCCTCGCGCAAGGCGGCGGCGCAGGGGGGCACGGCGGCCGAGCGGCTGCGGAGTGTTCTCATGGCCTATGCGATGGTGATGCTGGACGATTACGGCATCTGCGTCGCGCGAACGCAGGATCACCTGCTTTCCGAGCCCTCGCGCAAACAATTCCGCGCGCTCAAGCGCGAGATCGACGCGCTGATCCGGCAAGTGGTGGCCGAGGGCGCGGCGGATGGCTCGCTGAGAATCCGCGATGTCAGGATTGCGACATTCACGGCGGCTCAGGCGCTGAACGGGCTCGGAAACTGGTACAATCCCGAGGGCCCCACAAGCCCCGAGGGGGCAGCACGACAGGTCGTCGAAACGCTGATGGACGGGCTTTCGGCAAAAGCCTGACAATCGCCGGATGGCGTGAGGATCAAGGGTCCGTCAAGACGGGCCAGGCAAAAGGAGGGATATATGGACATTCAGGGACAAGCGGCCATCGTGACCGGGGGGGCTTCGGGCCTGGGCGGTGCGACGGCGGCGATGCTGGCCAAGGCGGGCGCCAAGGTCGCGATCTTCGACATGAACGAGGATCTGGGGCGCCGGCATGCCGAGGCCATCGGCGGCACCTTCTTCAAGGTCAATGTGACCGACGAGGCGCAGGTCGAGGAAGCCATCGCCGCGGCCGAGGGCCTGCACGGCAAGGCGCGGATCCTGGTGAATTGCGCGGGCATCGGCCCGCCCGCCAAGGTCGTCGACCGCGACGGCAAGGCGATCCCGCTGGCCTCGTTCGCCGGCGTGATCAACGTGAACCTGCTGGGCACCTTCAACGTGCTGTCCAAATTCGCTGCGGCGCTGCATACGGCCGATCTGGTCGGCGAGGAAAAGGGCGTGGTCATTAACACCGCCTCGGTCGCGGCCTTCGACGGGCAGATCGGCCAGGCGGCCTATGCCGCGTCCAAGGGCGGCGTGGTCGGCATGACCCTGCCCATCGCCCGTGAATTCGCCCGCTACGGCATCCGCGTGATGACCATCGCGCCGGGCCTGTTCCTGACGCCGCTGCTGGCCTCGCTGCCGCAGGAGGCACAGGACAGCCTTGGCCGTCAGGTGCCCTTCCCGCCGCGGCTGGGCGACCCCGGGGAATACGCCCGGCTGGTGGCGGCGATCATCGACAATCCGATGCTGAACGGCGAGGTCATCCGGCTGGACGGCGCGATCCGCATGGCGCCGAAATGAGCTATGCGATGGAGCGGGGCGGCATCCCCGCCCGCGGACTTGAGATCGCCGACCGGGTGGAGGCCTTCGTCCGCGAAACCGTCGCCCCCTACGAGAAGGATCCGCGCCGCACCAGCCATGGCCCGAGCGAGGAGCTGTCCCTCGCGCTGAAGGACCTGGCGCGGGCGGCGGGGGTGATGACGCCGCATATTCTGGAGAATGGTGCGCACCTCACGCATCGTGAAACGGCCGCGGTGCTGATCCGCTCGGGCCTGTCGCCTCTGGGGCCGCTGGCCTGCCATGTCGCGGCGCCGGACGAGGGGAATATGTACCTGCTGGGCAAGGTCGGTTCGCCCGAGCTGAAGCAGCGTTTCCTCGAACCGATGATCGAGGGGCGGATGCGGTCGGCCTTCTTCATGACCGAACCGGCCGAGGAGGGCGGCGCGGGTTCGGACCCCTCGCTGATGCAGACGACCTGCCGGATGGACGGCAACCATTGGGTGATCAACGGCCGCAAGACCTATATCACCGGGGCCGATGGCGCGGGGCTGGGGATCATCATGGCCAAGTCCGAGGACGGGGCCTGCATGTTCCTGGTGGACCTGCCGGATCCGGCGGTGCGGATCGAGCGGGTGATGGACACGCTCGACAGTTCCATGCCGGGCGGCCATGCGGTCATCACCATCGACAACCTCAGGGTGCCCGCCACGCAGATGCTGGGCCAGTCGGGCGAGGGCTTCCGCTATGCCCAGGTGCGGCTCTCGCCGGCCCGGCTCACGCATTGCATGCGCTGGCTGGGCGCCTGCATCCGCGCCAACGAGATCGCGACGGATTACGCCAACAAGCGCATGGCCTTCGGCAAGCCGCTGGTCGATCACGAAGGGGTCGGCTTCATGCTGGCCGACAATCTGATCGACCTGAAACAGGCCGAGCTGATGATCTATTGGTGCGCCGATGTGCTGGACACGGGCGTGCTGGGGACGGCCGAAAGCTCCATGGCCAAGGTCGCGGTCTCGGAGGCGCTGATGCGCGTCGCCGACCGCTGCGTGCAGGTGATGGGCGGGCAGGGCGTGACGGCGGATACCATCGTCGAGCAGGTCTTCCGCGAAGTGCGCGCCTTTCGTATCTACGACGGTCCGACCGAAGTGCACAAATGGTCGCTGGCCAAGAAGATCAAGCGCGACTGGAAGAAGGCGCAGGAAGCCTGAGCCTTCGATCCGGAACGAAAAAGCCCGTCGCTTGCGGCGGGCTTTTTGTTGCCTGGGGGCGTCTCAGCCCGCGTCTGCGAAATGGCAGGCGACCTCATGCGTGCCGACGCGCCGCAGTTCCGGTCGGCTTTCGGCGCATTCGGTGCGGGCGATGGGGCAGCGGGTGCGGAAGGGGCAGCCCGAGGGCGGGTTCACCGGGCTCGGCACATCGCCCTCCAGGATCGGCGCGTCGTCCTGCCGTGCGGCCTCGTCCGGGATCGCGTTGATCAGGGCCTGGGTATAGGGATGTAGGCGGTGGATCCAGACATCCTCGGCCGGGCCGATCTCGACGATGCGACCCAGGTACATGACGGCGATGCGGTTGGCGATGTAGCGCACCACCGCCAGGTCGTGCGAGATGAAGAGGTAGGAAAGCCCCAGCTCCTTCTGCAGGTCCAAAAGCAGGTTCAGCACCTGCGCCTGTACCGAGACATCGAGGGCCGAGACCGCCTCGTCGCAGACCAGCAGGTTCGGGTTCAAGACCAGCGCCCGGGCGATGGAGACCCGCTGGCGCTGCCCGCCCGAGAGTTCGTGCGGCAGCCGTTCGAGGTGATAGGGCGACAGCCCCACCTTCTGGGCGATGGCAAGCGCCGCCGCGCGACGCTCGGCGCGGGTGCCGATGCCGGCGACCTGCAAGGGTTCGGTGATGATCCGTTCCACCGACAGGCGCGGGTTCAGCGCGCCCCAAGGGTCCTGGAAGATCATCTGCACATTGCGCGCGCGTTCCAGCCGGGTGGCGCGCGAGGTGCCGGGATGAACGCCCTCGATGCTGAGCGTGCCGCCGGTCGGGTTCTGGATGCCGACGATGCAGCGCGCGAGGGTGGATTTGCCGCAGCCGGATTCGCCGACGAGGCCCAGCGTCTCGCCCTTGGCGATTTCCAGCGTGATGCCGTCGACGGCGCGCAGCGCGCCCCGGGCGGTGGCGTGGTGCAGTTCCAGTGCCTCGGTTCTCAGGACGGGATTCATGCCGGCACTCCCTCGGTCAGCGGGAAATGGCAGCGCGTTGCCCGGCCCGTGGGGGCGCGGACCAGCGCCGGGCGCTCGGCCTCGCAGCGGGATTGCGCCCGGGGGCAACGGGCGCGGAAGACGCAGCCATCGGGCCTTGCCTCGGGCGCGGGGACGGAGCCTGCGATATCGGCCAGACGCGGGGCGCCGGCGGCGAAGCTACCCTGCGGGCGGGCGGCGATCAGCCCGGCGGTATAGGGGTGGCGGGGGGCGTCCAGCACCGCGTCCACGCGCCCTTCCTCGACCACCGAGCCCGCGTACATGACCACGATCCGGTCGGCCACCTGCCGCACCACGCCGAGGTCATGGGTGATGAACAGAAGGCCGAGGTTCTCTTCCTGCTGCAACTGCTTCAGAAGCCGCAGGATCTGCGCCTGCACCGTCACATCCAGCGCCGTCGTCGGCTCGTCGGCGATGAGCAGCGAGGGCGAGCAGGCCAGCGCGATGGCGATCACCACCCGTTGCCGCATGCCGCCGGACATCTGGTGCGGGTAATCGTTCAGCCGCGCCTCGGCGTCGGGGATCTTGACCAGGGTCAGCAGCTCCAGCGCCCGGGCGCGCGCCGCGTTGGCCGAGAGGCCCCGGTGAGTGCGCAATACTTCGGTGATCTGGCTGCCCACGGTCATGACCGGATTGAGCGCGGTGAGGGGCTCCTGAAAGATCATCCCCATCTTCTCGCCGCGCAGGTGGCGCAGCTTGCGCTGGGGCAGGGACTGGATTTCCTGCCCTTCCAACAGGATACGGCCCTGCCGGACGCGCAGGTTTTCGGGCAGAAGGCCCATGATCGACAGCGCCGTCAGGGATTTGCCGCAGCCGGATTCGCCGACCAGCCCCACGGTTTCGCCACGCTCGACGGTCAGCGTCAGTTCTTCGACGATCGGGGCCGAGCGGCCCGGCCCGACGCGCAGGTTGTCGATGTGCAAGAGGGTCATTTCCGCTCCTTCAGGCGCGGGTTCAGGACGTCGTTCAGCGCGTCGCCGATCAGGTTCAGGGACATGACGGTCAGGACCAGGGCCACGGCGGGAACGGCGGTCAGATACCAGCCGTTGCGCAGCTCCTGCCGGCCGATGTTGAGGACGGTGCCCCAGCTCATCACGTTGGGATCGCCCAGGCCCAGGAAGGCAAGGCTCGCCTCGACGATGATCGAATTGGCGACCAGGACCGAGGCGGTGACGATGATCGGCGCCAGGCAATTGGGCAGGATCTGCTGGAAGACGATGCGCAGGTCGGACATGCCGATGATCTTGCACGATTGCACGAAATCATAGGTCCGCAGCCGCAGCACATCGGCGCGCACCAGCCGGGCGATCATCGGCCAGGCGACGATGGCGATGGCGAAGGTGATGACCGGCAACGAGGCGCCGATGATGCCGACGATGGCGATGGACAGAAGGAAGTTCGGCACGGTCTGGAAGGCGTCGGTCAGGCGCATCAGCGCGTCATCGACCCAGCCGCCCCAATAGCCGGCGATGGCGCCCACCACCGTCCCGATGACCAGCGCCGCCCCGGCGGCCGAGACGCCGACCAGAAGCGAGACGCGCGCGCCATAGAACAGCGCCGGGATCAGGTCGCGCCCGAAGGTGTCGGTGCCGAGCGGAAAGCGCGGGTCGGCCCCGGGCCAGAGGCGTGGCGGGCCGGCCATGGTCCAGGGGCCGTCCGGGTAGAGGATACCGGCCAGCGCCGACATGGCGACGATGGCAAGGATCAGCACCATCCCGATCAGGCCCGAAGGGTGGCGGGCGAGGCGGCCGAGGAGGGAGAGCGCGCCCCTCATTTCAGGTTCACCCGGGGGTCGAGGACCATGTAGAGCATGTCGATCACGAAGTTGACGATCACCACCGCCAGAGACGAGATGAAGACCACCCCCAGCAGAAGGTTGGTGTCGCGCTGGAAAACGGCGTCGAAGGCGGTGCGGCCCATGCCGGGCAGGCCGAAGATCGTCTCGATCAGCACAGCCCCCCCGAAGAGGGAACTCACCTGCAGCCCGGCCATGGTAACGAGCGGCAGCAGCGCGTTCCTCAGCGCGTGGACATAGAAGACGCGGCCCTCGGTCAGGCCCTTGCCGCGGGCGGTGCGGACGAAATCGAGCTTCAGCACCTCCAGCATCGAGGCGCGGCCGATCCGGCCGTAAATGGCGATGTAAAAGGTGCAGAGCGCGGTCACCGGCAGGATCAGATGCGCCGCCACGTCCTTGAGATAGGTGAGGCCCGTGTAGCCCATGCCGACGCTCTCGAACCCGGCGATCGGCAGCCAGTGCAGTTTCACGGCAAAGATCAGGATCAGCAGGATGGCGATGATGAAGCTGGGCGTCGCATAGAGCAGCAGCATGAAGAGCGAGATGCCGAGGTCCACGGCCTTGCCGGCGAAGCGCGAGGCGAGGACGCCGAAGATCGTGCCGATCACCATGGACAGGCTGACCGAGCAAACCACCAGGATGGCGGTGACCGGCAGGCGGGCCAGGATCACGTCCATGGCGGGCGCGGCATTGATCGGCGAATAGCCGAAGTCGAACGTGGCAAGCAGCGCCATGTAGCGGATCAGCTGCACGAAGACCGACTGATCCAGCCCGTAGCGTTCGCGCAGGCTGGCGATCTGGTCGGCGGTCAGGTCGCGGGTCCCGGCCATGGCATCGACCATGTCGCCGGGGGCGAGCTTGACCAGCAGGAAGCTGCCGACCATGACCAGCATCATGACCAGCACGGCCTGCAACAGGCGGCGCAGGACATAGCGCAGGGCGGGCGACAGGCGGCGGGAGGGGGCCTTGGCAGGCCCCCTCCCGGTCGTGCCGGTCCCGGTCAGGGGGACGGGTTCGCTCATGCTTCGATCCAGCACTGCTTCAGGCTGCCCAGCGCGCCCAGCGCGTCGATGGTATGGTCCTTGACGCGGACATTGGCGATGGTCGCCATCGAGATATCGGTGACTTTCAGCACCGGCAGATCCTCGTAGGCGAGGCGCTGGAAATCGGCGTATTGCTGCACGCGGGCGGCCTCGTCCGTCTCGACGCTGGCGGCGTTCAGCAGCGCGTCGACCTCAGGGTTGACGTAATGCGCACCGTTCGAGAAGCCGGTGCCCGGCAGGTAGCTGGCCGAGTTGTAGAACCGGTGCACGCCGATGGTCGGGTCCACGCCCATGGAGGCGGTATAAAGCGCGAGGTCATGGTTGCGGTCGGTGTAGACGGTCTGCACGAAGACCGCGAAATCCTGGGTGCGGATCGTCACGTCGATGCCGACCTGACGCAGCACTTCCTTGATGTAGCTGGCCGCGGTGATCGATTCCGTGCCCCAGGGCGAGGGGTCGAGGGTCAGGCCGAAGCGCATGCCGCCGGCGCCGCGGGGATAGCCCGCCTCGTCCAGGAGTTCATTGGCCCGTGCCGGATCGTAGGGGTAGGAGGGCACGCCCTCGGTCGTGAAATAGGCGCGCTGGTCGAAGTGCAGGGGCGAGCGGCCGGGCTGGCCCATGCCGTACCAGACGTTCTGGGTGATCCAGTTGACGTCGATGGCATGGGCGATGGCATGGCGCACCAGCTTGTTGGCGAGGTACTCGTTGTCGAGGTTGAAATCCATCTGCTGGGCCGAGGGCATGGCCTCGAATCCGTCGGTGGTCATCTCGAATTCCGGCAGTTCGGCCAGGCGGCGGATTTCCTGCGCCGGGATCTGGTTGAGGAAGATCGCATCGGCCTGACCCGATTCCAGCATGGCCACGCGCGTCGCCGGATCGGCGATATACTGGACGACCAGCCGGTCGAGGCGCGGGAAACCCTCGTCCCAGTAATCGGGGTTCTTCACCATCACCACATTGGCGCCGATCTCGTAGTTTTCCAGCAGGAAGGGACCGGTGCCGACCGGGGCGGTGTTGACCGGGTTGGCCATGATGTCCGTCCCCTCGTAGAGGTGGGCGGGCAGGATCGGGCTTTCGCGGCTGTCGAGCGCGCGCATCAGCGCGGGCGTCGGGCGCGACAGGCGGAAGATCGCGGTCAGGTCGTCGGGCGTTTCCACCGCTTCCAGCGCGGCAAAGGTGGTGCGGCCGCGGCCGTGGTGGACCTTCAGCACCTCCATGAAGGTGAAGGCCACGTCATGCGAGGTGAAGGCCTCGCCATCGTGCCATTTCACGCCCTCGCGCAGCTTGAATTCGACGGTCAGGCCGTCCTCGGACATCGACCATTCGGTGGCGAGCGAGGCTTTCGGCACCATGCCGAAATCGTAGCCCAGAAGGCCGTCGTAGAATTTGGGCGACAGGAAGCTCTCGGGCCCGCCGGTCGAGACGGCCGAGTTCAGATAGGTCGGCGCGGGCCAGGCGGGGGTGCGCAGCACACCGCCCGAGGTCTGGGCAAGCGCCTGACGCGAACCCGCCATCACGGCGGGCACAATCCCAGCGGCGGCGAGGGTCGACAGGAAGGAACGGCGGTTCATCGTGGTCATGGGGTTTCTCCAGGCAGCGGGTCGCGGGGTTGAGAAGGGCGGCACAGGGCCGGTGGCGGCGGGGTGGGCGAACGGGACGGGAGCGGCCCCGTTCGCCCGGTGTTGCCCGAGGGGCCGGGCAGGCAGGCGCGCCGCTGCTTGCGGGTGCGGCGCGCGGAAAGGGTCAGGTCGCGGTGGCGTGGCCTTTCATGGCTGGTTTGCCCTCGGCCAGCAGCGGACCCAGAAGGCCCGCCATGGCGATCAGGCGGCGGTCGGTATAGCGGGGGCCGGTCAGCGTCAGCCCGACCGGCAGGCCCTGAGGCCCGGTCAGGCCGGGAACGTTGACGCAAGGCATATGCAGCAGGGTCCAGATCCGGTTGAAGGTGGCGGCGCCGGTGTTGTCGGGGCCGAGGGGCGCCTCGCCGGCGGTCGAGGGGGTCAGCACCGCATCGAAAGGTGCGGCAAGGCGGTCGAATTCGGCCCGGCAGGCGGCGGCGAGGTCCAGCGCGGCCAGCAGATCGGCCCGGCTCTCGCCCCGTTCGTTCTTCAGGATGCCGACCAGTTCGGGATAGAGCGCGTCACCAAGGCGCCGGTAATCGGCCAGGAAGGCGGTGCGCATCTCGGCCTGCATGACGATGCGATGGGCCTCGGTCAGGCCATCGAAGGCGGGCGGCAGGTCCAGCATCGTCAGCTCCGCCCCGGCGGCGCGCAGACGCGCCTCGGCCTCGGCCATGGCGGCGACGGTGGCGGGTTCGGCCTTGTCCCAGACCGGGCTGCGGCAGATCGCGATCCGGGCACCCCTGAGCGTCGCCGGGGCGGGCAGGGGCTCGACCCCGAAGACCTCGGCCAGCAGGTCCAGATCCCCGGCCGAACGGGCGTACCAGCCCAGCGTGTCGATGCTGGCCGCGCAGACCTTGAAGCCCTCGTGGCTCACAAGGTTCCAGGTCGGCTTGATCGCGTAGACGCCGCAATAGGATGCGGGGCGGATCACCGAGCCGCCGGTCTGGGTGCCCAGGCTGACGGGAACCTGCCCATCCGCCACCGCCGCGGCCGAGCCCGAGGACGAGCCGCCCGGGGTGCGGGTCGGATCATGCGGGTTGGTGGTGGCGGCGCGGCGGCCGTTCACGGCGAATTCCACCGTGTCGTTCTTGCCCATCATCACCGCGCCCGCCTGCCGCAGGATGGCGACGGCCGCGGCATCCACATTCGGCCAATGGTCTTGGAAATGCGGGGAATTCAGGCTGGTCGGCATCTCTGCGGTGGCGATGATGTCCTTGACGCCCACGGGCAGGCCATGGAGCGGGCCGGGCGGTGCGGCCTCGGCCCGGGCCAGCGCGGCGTCGGGGTCGAGATGGGTCCAGGCCCGCACCAAAGGGTCGCGCTCGCGCCAGCGGTCGAGGCAGGCGGCCATCAGCCCGCGCGCCGTCAGGCTGCCCGCGGCGATGCGCGACAGCGCCTCGCGGGCGGTCAGCCAGTTGGGCGTGGAGGCGGGCGTCACGGTCATCAGGCGATCCCCAGCGCCTGCCATTGGGCGCGGATTTCCTCGCCCGTGGCCGAGGCCACGCCGTCCGCCTTCAGGAAGCGGCCCAGCAGCCGGTCCAGCGCGTCGATGCGGCCCGGCTGGGCGATGATCCAGGGCGACAGCGACATCGACAGGATGCGCCCGCCGCGCTCGCGGCTTTCATCGAGCAGCACGTCGAAGGCGGCGTCGAGCTGGTACTCGTAATCGCCGATGGGCATGTTCTGCAGGCCGAGGATCTTGTGATCCGACAGGTCATAGCTGAGCGGCAGCTGGGTCAGGTCGCCCGCCCTGGTGTGGAAGGCATAGGGCAGATCGTCGTTGATCCAGTCGCAGATGTAGCGGCCGCCCGCTTCGGCTACGAGGTCCGGCGTCACGGCGGATTGCGAATGCGACGGCGAATGCCAGCCGGTGACCGCCTGCCCCGAGGCGGCGCGGAGGGTGGAGAAGGCCTCGTCAACCAGGGCCCTCTCCTCTTCCTCGGAGAGCCGGGAATGGTGCAGATGCCCCATGTCCACGCCCGCCGCCGCGACTTCCCAACCGCACGCCGTGATCTCTTTCATCAGATGCGGATAGCGGGGCGCCAGCGCCGCGTTCATCGCCGCCGTCGCCTTCACGCCGTGCTTGTCCAGCACCCGGAACAGCCGTTCGATCCCGACCCGGTTGCCGTAATCCCGCGTCGAGTAATCCCAGACCGAGGGATAGGGCCGGTCCATGCCGCCGATGGGCTTCACCGGGCTGGCTGGCATGTCCATCGGGAAATGCTCCAGATGCACGCAGGCCCAGACCAGCAGCGTCTTGTCGCCCTGCCAACGGAAGGCGGGCACGTCGCGCAGATAGCGCGCCTCGTAGCGGTCGTGATCCATGCCCTTGCGGCGCAGCGGATAGTCGAAATAGCTGTCGGGGATCAGGCTCATGCTGGGGCCTCGGCGTTGAAGGGCTTCATCCACTCGGTGAAGCTGTCGTAGTAATTGGCCTCGAAATGCGCGGCGATCTCGCGGCCCGTGGCCAGCCAGACCTTGTCGTGGCCGGTCACGTATTTCAGCGCCTCGTCGAGGATATGCAGCCGGTGCGGCTGGCCGATCAGATAGGGATGCAGCGGCACGCACATGACGGTGCCGGATTCCTCGCCCTCGGCATAGAGCCGGTCGAAGTGGTTCTTGATGATTTCCAGATAGTTGCGCGGCGAGATGTTCTTGAAGTTCAGAACCGGCACGTCGTTGCATTCCATCATGTAGGGAACGCTGACCAGACGGTTGGTGCTGCGCGTCTTCACCGGCATCGGCTGGTCGTCGTGGAAGAGGTCGAGCGTGTATTTGATCCCTTCCTCGGCCAGCAGGTCCTGCGTCGTCTCGCCGTTGGAAATCGCCGGGCTCAGCCAGCCGTCCAGGTCCTGACCCGAGGCGCGTTTGATCGTCTCGCGCGATTGGCGGATGATCTCGCGCTGCTGGTCCTCGGTCATGTTGTAGAGGTAGCGAGTGTTATAGATGCCGTGGCTGAAAAGCTCCCAGTCCAGATTGCAGCAGCGTTCGATGATCTCGGGGAAATGGTCGCAGACGGCTACATTGAGCGATACCGAGCCCCGCACGCCGTATTTCTCCATCACATCGGCCATCCGGTCGAAGCCGACGCGGTTGCCATAGTCGCGCATCGAGTAATTGATGATGTCGGGTTCCGGGCGATACCAGACCTCGCGCGTGGGCGAGGGGGGCGGGGCCAGTTCGTAGAATTCGATGTTCGGGGCCACCCAGAAGGCGACCCGCGCGCCGTTCGGCCATTCGATCTTTGGCCGGCCCGCATAGGGGGCGTAATCGTAGCTGTAGGGTTCGCGCCATTTCGTCATGGTCAGGTCTCCTGCGCGCGCGCGGCCAGCTGGGCGAGAACCTCGTCCAAGGGCTTCACGTCGCCGTATTTGAAAGCGATGTCGTAGAGGTTGGCGTAATGGGCGCCTTCCTCGCGGTCGGCGACCGTCTCCTCCGGCACGCAGACGTGGTAGCCGAGGGACAGCGCATCCATCACCGTGCCCCGCACGCAGCCCGAGGTGGCGCCGCCGGTCACGATCACCGTGTCGATCCGGTGCCAGTTGAGGTAGCTGGCCAGATGCGTCTCGAAGAAGCACGAGGACATGCGCTTGTGCAGCTTGAGGTCGGTGTCCTTGATGTCGAGCCTTGCGTCGAGTTCCGCCTGCGGGCTGTCGTGGCCGACCTTGTGCAGCGCCCATTCGGTCGTGGAGAGCCGCGACCACATCCCGGCGTCCGAGCCATCGGGCAGATAGGCGACATAGGCCCAGATCACCGGCCCGCTCAGCATGCGGACGGCGGCGGCCAGCGCATTGACGCCCTCGAACTGGCGCGGATGGCCGTCATAGGCGGTGGGGAAAGTCGCCGTGTCGGTGTAGCGGCGCTGGAGATCGACGTTGATCAGCGCGATCCGCTGGCCAAGGCCCCGTTCCGGGACCTTCGGCGCGGCCTGATAGTCGCGGAAGATCTGTTTCGAGGTCTTGTCGGTGGGGATCATGGCCTCAATCCCGGATCATGGCGAGCGGCGCGCCATGGGTGAGCGCGGTGTCGAATTCCCGCACGGCGCCGCCCGAGAGCACCGCCTTGACCATGCCGCCGCCCGCGCGGCCGAGGGGGGTGGAGGCGGGCAGCACCTCGACCCAGACCCGGCCGAAATCGAAGCGCCCCGGCGCGGTTTCGCGGCCGCCCAGCGCCTTCAGCGTCCGGCCCACCGCCGCCGGATCGGCGGTCGAGATCGACAGACCGGCGATCCCGGTGGCACCATTCGCATGCGGCACGGGGGCCGGGATCCGGGCCGGGCGCCCCTCGACATCCGACACCACGAAGGGCAGGGATACATCGCCCTCGGCACCGCGGCCGGTGAGGGTCAGTTCCAACGCCCAGCGGCTGCCGTCGGCGATGACATTGGAGACCGGAACCGGGCCGCGCACCGGCAGACCCTCGGCCTTGAGCGCGTCGGCGGCATCCTGCGCGGAGGGGACCGTGAAGCTCCAATCCGCCCAGCCCTCGCCGGCCGCCAGCACTTCGCCCAGCCGGTGGGTCGCCTGCCCCTCGGCCGAGGTGAAGGCGGTCAGCAGGATGTAGCTGCCGTCATCGAAACAGACGAAGCGGAAATGCGTCTTGCCGTGTTCGGTGTCGGCGCGCTCTTGCACGGTGAACCCCAGCGCCGCGAAATCGCGCGCGGCGGCATCGAGGTCGTGGACGAGCAGGACGAGATGGTCGAAGGGCAGGGACACGATCAGGCTTCTTTCTCTTGGATCAGGGGGGGCGCGGTCACCCGCAGGGGTGGCAGCGGACCCTCGTGGCGGGCGACCTGGACAAGACAGGATTGCGCGGCGCAGCCCTGGCCCAGTTCCGAGGTGCCGATGTCGCGGGTCAGGACGTTGGGATTGGACGAACGGTCGGTCATCCCGTCCGGGTCATAGGTCGCGCCGGTGGGCAGCAGGACCACGCCCGCCATCACGCCCGGGTCGATCCGGGCGATGGCGAAACAGGCGCCGCGGTCGTTGAAGACGCGCAGCGCGTCGCCGTCCCGGATCCCGCGGGCTGCGGCATCGGCGGGGTTGATCTGCAACAGCTCGCGGTCCTGTATCTTGCCCGCCCGGGAATAGCTGGAAAAATCCATCTGCCCGTGCAGCCGGCGCTTGGGCTGCGGGGTCAGCAGGTGCAAGGGCGCCTGATCGGTCGCGCGGCCCAGCCATTCCTCGGGGTCCAGCCAGACCGGGTGCCCCGGCTGGCCGGGTTCCGCTGCGGCCCGGGCCGAGAAAAGCTCGATCCTGCCCGAGGGGGTCGAGAGCGGATGCGCCACCGGATCGGCTCGGAAGTCCGAGAGCATGACGTAGGTTTCCTGCGGCTCGGGCATGGCCAGATAGCCCTGGGCGCGGAATTCCTCGTAGCTCGGCACGTTGACGCCCCTTGCAGCAAGGGTGGCGCTGATCTTGTCCCAGGCCCAGCCCAGCCACTCCTCGCTGCCCCGCCCCTCGGTGAAGGTCGCGCCATTGCCCAGCCGCTCGGCCAGCGCGGCGAAGATGTCGTAATCGTCGCGGGCGCCTTCATGGGGGGCGACCAGCTTCTGCATCGCCAGAAGGTAGCGGTCGCGCGAGGCACCGCCGATGTCGTCGCGCTCCAGCGTCACGGTGGCGGGGAAAACGATATCGGCGTGGCGCGCGGTGGCGGTCCAGTAGCCTTCGTTCACGATCACCGTCTCGGGGCGGCGGAAGGCCTCGCGCAGGCGGTTGAGGTCCTGGTGGTGGTGGAACGGATTGCCGCCCGCCCAATAGACCAGCTTCACTTCGGGATAGACCCGCGTCTCGCCATCGTAGCGGTATTCAGCGCCCGGGTTGAGCAGCATGTCGGCGACCCGCGCGCAGGGGATCGAGAGGCCGGTGGCGTTGGGAATCGAGGGCAGGCCATAGAGCGGCGTGCGGTATTCGGGGTTGCCCATGGCGTTGGAAGAGCCATAGCCGAAGGCGAAACCGCCGCCCGGCAGACCGACCTGACCCAGCACGCAGGCGAGCGCGATGGCCGCCCAATAGGGCTGCTCGCCGTGGCGCGCGCGTTGCAGCGACCAGTTGAGCGAGACCATGACCCGCTTGCCCGGCAGCGCCCGGCCCAGATCGCGGATCGTCGCGGCCGGGATGCCGGTGATCGCCTCGGCCCATTCGGGGGTCTTGGGCTTGCCGTCGCTCTTGCCGGTCAGATAATCCAGATAGGGCTGCGCGTCGTTCACATGCGTGGCGAGGAAGGCGGTATCGGCCTTGCCCTCGGCCAGGACCACCTGGGTCAGCGCCATGATCAGCGCGGCATCGGTATTGGGCCGCACAGGCAGCCAATCGACGCCGAACTTCTCCTCGATATCCTCGCGGCAGGGCGAGATGTTGACGGTCCGCACCCGCCCGGTGACACCCGCCATGAAGCTGTCGTAGCGGTGTTCGCCCACGCCGCCCGACTGGATTTCCCAGTTCTTCAGCGGCAGGCCGCCGAAGGCCAGGAAGATGTCGCAATGCTCGCGGATCGAGGCGGCCGAGGTCAGTGAGGCGCCGATCATGTCGCGCCCGACGATGCGCGGTACGAAGGCCATCGCCGCGCCGTAGGAATAATTCGTCTCCTGATCCACATGGCCGCCGATGGCGCCGAAGAAGCGGCGCACCAGGGTGCGGGCGTGGTGAATGCGCCCGGCGCTGGACCAGCCGTAGCTGCCGCCGAAGAGCGCGGCATTGCCATGGGACTCGCGGATCCGGCCGATCTCGGCCGCGGCAAGGTCCAGCGCTTCGTCCCAATCCAGCGCGACATAGCTGTCCTCGCCCCGGGCCGCGCCCTTGTCGCCCTGAAGCCAGCCCTTGCGGGCCACCGGCTGCGCCACGCGCAGCGGGTGATCCAGCATTTCCGGCCAGACCTCGGTCATTCGCGAGGGGCGGGGATCGTGCTCGAAGGGCAGGATCCGGCGCAGCCTGCCGCCGTCGACCTCGGCACGAAACGCCCCCCAATGTGAGGCGTTCAGGGGCAGGGAGGAAGAAGCGGACATGCGGAATTCCCGGCTGGAGGGGGCAGGCGGCCCCGATTGATGAGACGCTAGGACATAATATTTTGTGCGTCAACAATCCTATTGACGACGATTATGTTATGTTAGACCTTCTGGAGGAGCCGACGAAGTGACGCCTATTTTTTGTGCATTCTTCCTGGGTGCTTGCGGCAAAGGATAACCTCAGTGAACCGATTCAACGTCAGACAGATCGAGGCATTCCGGGCCGTCATTACCCTGGGAAGCATGACCAAGGCTGCGGAATCATTGGGAATTTCTCAGCCTGCGGTGTCGCGTCTGATGCTGGATTTCCAGGAGGCCGTGGGCTTCAAACTGTTCCGCAAATCGCGCGGCGGCGCCGAGCCGACCGAGGATGCGCGCCGCCTTTTTGTGCTGGTCGACAAGTTCTTCGTCGGCCTTGAGGAGATGAATCAGGAGGTCCACGCGATTCGCTCGCTGGCCAGCGGCACGGTGACCATCGCCGCGCAGGGCCCCTATGACAACGGTTTGATCCCCGAGGTCGTGGCGCTGTTTCGCAAGCGCTATCCCGATATTGCGATCCGGCTGGAAAGCCAGCCGCAGGACCGGATTGCTGAATGGGTCGCCTCGCGCCGGGCCGATATCGGCATCGTCTCGCTGCCCATCTCCAGCGCCGCAGTGACGGTGCGGGAACTGGTGAAGATGCCCGCACTCTGCGTGCTGCCCGCCGGTCATCCGCTGGCCGAGAAAGCCGCGATCCGGGCCGAGGATCTGGCCGACGAGAGCTTCGTCAGCTTCCCGCGCGGCGCCCCCTTCCGCTTCGAGACCGATATCCTGTTCGAGCGCAAGGGCATCGACCGGCGCATGCTGACCGAGGCCACGACGCATGAATCGGTCTGCAATCTGGTCGCGGCCGGGCTGGGCGTGTCCATCGTCAGCCCCTATTCGCCCCACCTCCGGCGCAACCCGCGCCTCGAATTCCGCCCCTTCACCCCGGCCATGCCGATCTCGCTGGGCATGATCTGCAGCGAGGATTCGCTCTCGGTCGCCGCCCAGGCCTTCCATGATTTCGTGCTCAGCCGGACCGACGCCTACAAGGCCGCGCTGGAACGCGCTGCCAGTTGATCGCAACCCACAGGATGCCCCATGAACGCTGAGTTCCCCCCCACCGCCGACTTCTCCGTCGTTCCGCTCGAGACCGAGGTGGTCATCGTCGGCGGCGGCATCGTCGGCGTTTCGACCGCCTTGTTCCTTGCCCAGAAGGGCGTGCCGGTGGTGCTGTGCGAAAAGGGCACGCTGGGCGAGGAGCAATCGGGCCGCAACTGGGGCTGGGTGCGCAAGATGGGCCGCGACCCGCGCGAAGTGCCGCTGATGAAGCACGCGATGGAGCTTTGGGGGCGCATGCAGCAGATGGTCGGCGCCGATGTCGGCTTCCGGGTGCGCGGCATCACCTATTTCGTCAATGAAGAGCCGGATCTGGTCCGCTACGAGGCCTGGATGAAGGAGGTTGCGCAATTCGACCTCGACACCCGCTGGGTTTCCAAGGCCGAGATCAACAGCTTCGCCCCCGGCGCGACCCGGCAATTCGGCGGCGGGCTGCACACGGCCTCGGACGGCTTCGCCGAGCCGCATATCGCCACCACGCTGATCGGCCGCGGCGCGGCCAGGCTGGGCGCGCGGATCATCGAGGGCTGTGCGGTGCGCGGCTTCGAGACCGAGGGCGGGCGAGTCAGCGAGGTGGTGACCGAGAAGGGCCGCATCAAATGCAAGCATGTGGTGCTGGCCGGGGGGATCTGGTCCTCGCTCTTCGCGCGGTCGGTGGATGTGAAGATGCCGCAACTGAAGATGCTGAGCCAGGTGATGCGCACCCGGCCCATTTCCGGCGGGCCGCAGGGCTGCGGCTCGGGCCCCGGCTTCGGCTTCCGCGAGCGGCTGGACGGCGGTTATAATGTCGGCATGCGCTCGGCCCATCCGGTCGATATCGTGCCCGACAGCTTCCGCTATCTGAAGGATTACGTCCCGGCGCTGAAGAACGAATGGCGGGCGATGAAGTTTCGCATCGGGCGCCGGACGTTCCAGGAGGTCGGAATGGAAAAGGGCTGGCGGCTGGACCAGCGCTCGCCCTTCGAGAAATACCGCATCATGCGGCCCGAACCGGGTCACAAGATCCTCGATCAGGCGACGATCAACATCAAGAAATTGTTCCCGCAGTTCAAGGACATGGTGGTGAACGAACGGATGTCGGCCTGGATCGACGTCTCGCCCGACGCGATCCCGGTGATCTCGCCGGTCGAGGCGATCCCGGGCTTCTATATCTCGACCGGCTATTCCGGCCACGGGTTCGGCATTGCCCCGGCGGCGGGGCAGTTGATGGCCGAGATGATCACCGGCGAGGCGCCGGTCGTGGACCCGACGCCCTTCCGGCACAGCCGTTTCATCGACGGCTCCACGATCAAGCACTGGCCGATCGGGTTCTGAGGGCGGTTCGCCCGGGTCTGGTGACGGTGGGGTGAAACCCCACCCCACGGGGCCAGCAATGGTGGGGTGGAACCCCACCCTACGGGTGTGCCTCCGGTGAGGGCGAGGCTAGACCCTGCCTGTCTCCGCAAGCCGGGGGCGTCTTCGCGTGGTGCCCCGCAGTCCTTGGAAATCGCTGCCTGAATCCGCTGCGCCTGCCTCTCCGGCAGGCGTTTTTCATGGGAATGCGCGGGCTGTTGCGGATCCTGAAAATTAACATTGACAAAACACATAGCCATATGGATTGCTAAAAACGCAACTTAATGCGTGGCCGATGCCGCGCCGGAGATCTGCGATGCCTGCCCCCCTCTTGCCCGCCGTCGATCATGTCGTCCTGCTGGTCCATGACCTTGCCGAGGCGACGAGCGTTCTGGAGGGGGCCGGTTTCACCGTCCTTCGGCGCGCCGATCAGGCCGAGAAGCCCGGCTCGACCTTCCGCTTCGTCAGCTTCGCCGATGGCAGCTATGTCCTGCTCAACGCCTTCTCGGCCGAGGCCATGGCCCGCCATCGCCTCGGCCCGGTTCTGGCCGAGCGCGAGGGTTGGGGCGATTGGTCGCTGTGTGTGGACGACCTCGACGCGTCCATCGTACGGGCCGACGGCGCGGGTATCGCGCTGGGCGGCGAGAACGCGGTGCGCAACGTTCTGACCACCGGCGAGGCCTGGGGGCTGAGGCTGCTGGTCAGCGGCCGGGGTTCGCCGGGCGATCCAGCGCTGCCCTTCCTGGTTCAGGATACCGAGGGTCGGGGCGCCCGCATTCCCGGCCCTTCGGCGCATGCCAATGGCGCCAGCGGCATCGCCGGCGTCACCGTTGCCGCCCAGGACCCGCTGGCCAGCGCCCGGCGGACCGCGGCGCTGGCGGGCCTGCCCGCGCCGGATGGGCCCCGCGTCGCGCTGAACGGCGCCACGCTCGATTTCATCCCGCTCGACCCCGGTGCCCGGGGCGCCGCGCGGCTGGGCGGTCCCGTCTCGATTCATCTTCGCGGTCTGGCCGCCCCACTGCCCCTGCCGGGCGGCTGGGACTGCCATCCCGCGGTCTGATTCCCGCAACAGGAGAGTGACAATGGCGACAGTAGCGGTATTCGGCAGCGCCGGGGCGGTGGGCCTCGAAATCGCGCGGACGATGGTTCTGCAACCCGATGTGACCCGGCTGGTTCTGGTCGACATCGCCGAAGACAAGATGCGCAACGAGGCCAATGATTGCGCCATGCTGGCCGAGAAGATGCGGCTGGAAGCGGTCGAGGTGGTGCCGGTCGTCACCGACCTGACCCGCGACGGCGCGATTGCCGAGGTGCTGGCCAGGTATCAGCCCGATGTCACGGTGCAGGCGGCGATCCCGATTTCCTGGTACACGCTGGCCAATTCGGTGCCGAAGGACATCTGGAAGCGGGTAAACTACGAAGCCCGCCTCGGCCCGTTCCTGCCCTTGCTGCTGTCCTTCCCGATCCGTTTCATGGAGGGCTGGCGCGACGCCGGGGCGCCGGGCAAGGTGATCCAGCTCTCGTTCCCCGATATCGTCAATCCGGTGCTGGCGGGGATGGATCTGGCGCCTGCCTGCGGCTCGGGCAATACCGAAAACCTGTGCTCGACGCTCAGGATGATGGTCGCCGACCGGCTGGGCGCCCCCACGCGCGAAATCGACATCAAGCTGATCGCGCATCATTTCCATTCCTGGTTCCAGCGCTCGCCCGCCGAGATGCCGGAATTGCAGCAGAACATGTTCCACTTCCAGGCCTTCTGCCGCAGCCACGAGGTCACGGCCGAGATGCTGGGCGATCCCAGCTTCCTGCAGGATCTGCGCAAGCGCTATCCCTATCAGCGTCCGCGTTTCGCCGCGACCTCGGTGGTGAAGAACACGCTGCGGATGCTGCGCAATGACGGGCTGGTCACGCACGTGGCCTCGCCCGCCTGCATGGGCGGCGGACTTGATGCGCGCTATGTGAATGGTGGCTGGCAACCGGTGCTGCCGCAGGGCGTCACGCTCGACGATGTGGAAGCGATCTTTGCCCGCGCCCGGCACGCGGACGGGGTGGAGAGCATCGGCACCGACGGCACCGTCACCTTCACCGACCGCGGCAACGGGGCGATGGCCGAATTGCTGGGCTTCGATTGCAAGGTGCTGAAACCCGAGGAGGTCCATGCCCGGGCCGAGGAGCTGTTGCACTGCATCAAGACGCTCCGCGCCGCGGCCTGAGCCGGGCCGACGCACCTTTACCGGGCCTTGCGACTGCGGCTAGCTAGGGGCTGGCCGCAGTCCACCCGGCACGATGGGGCCGGCAAGTTGGGGAACCTGTTCTTGGAAAAGCTCAATATCCGTCAGATCGAGGCGTTTCGTGCCGTCATGACCTATGGCAGCATGAAGAAGGCGGCCGAGGTTCTGGGGATCTCGCAGCCGGCGATGAGCCGGCTGATCGCCAGCCTGACCGAGACGGTGGGCTTTGCCCTGTTTACCCGCGAACAGGGCGGCGTGGTGCCGACCGACGATGCGGTGGATTTCATGCGCGAGGTCGAGCGGGTCTTTGCCGGCACCGACGAGCTGCGCCGCCGCGCCGATGCGATCCGCCGCAAGGAGGCCGGAACCGTCCGCATTGCCGCCATGTCGCATTACGCCAATGACCTGCTGCCCGAGCTGGTCGCGCGATTCTCGCTGAAGCATCCCAACATCCGGGTGATTCTGGAGGCCCGCAGCCGGATCGAGATCGGCAGCTACGTGCGCCTCGGGCTGGCCGATCTGGGCGTGACCTCCTTGCCGATCCCCTCGGAGCCGGCGGTGGTCACGCGGCTGGCGGTGGCGCCCGTGGTGCTGTTGATGCCCGCGGGACATCCGCTGTCGGCCATGGAGCGTGTCCCGGCCGAGGCGCTGGAAGGCGAGCGTTTCGTCAGTTTCGAAAGCCGCACACCGTTCCGCACCGAGGTGGATGCGGTCTTCGACGAACGCAGCATCCGCCGGACGCTGGCCATCGAGACGGCGGCGCCCGAGGGCATCGTGCGGCTGGTGGCGGCGGGGGCGGGGGTTGGGCTGATCAGCCCCTTCACCGCCGATATCCACGAAACACCCGGCGTCGTCTCGCGCCCCTTCGACCCGGCGATTGCGGTGGAAGTGGGCCTGCTGACCGATGACCGTTCGCTGTCCACCGCGGCGACGGCGATGATCGACTTCCTCAAGCAGGCCTTCGAGGACGGCACCGCCACGGCGCGCTACCGGTTGCCCGGCTGACATGCTGCCCGCGCCCCCCGAACGCCGCATCGTCACGCATTGGGGCTCGTACCGGGCCGACGAACAGGGGCGCGCGGTGCCGGTGGCCGAGGATCCGGCGCCCTCGGCCATCGGTCGGGGGCTGGAGGCGATGTCCCGTTCCCCGGCCCGCGTGCTGCGCCCGATGGTCCGGCGCGGCTGGCTGGAGAACGGGCCGGGCGGCGGCGGGCGGGGGCGCGATGCCTTCGTGCCGGTCAGTTGGGACGAGGCCGAACGGCTGGTCGCGGCCGAGGTCGACCGCGTGCGGCGCCTCCACGGCAATGCGGCGATCTACGGCGGCTCTTACGGCTGGGCCAGCGCCGGGCGCTTTCACCATGCGCAAAGCCAGATCCACCGCTTCCTGAACCTGGCGGGTGGCTATACCCGCTCGGTCCAGAATTATTCCTATGCCGCGGGCGATGTGATCCTGCCCTATATCACGGGCAGCGCAGCGGGCCTGTCCTTCGGCCATACCCCCTGGTCCGAGATCCGCGCCCATGCGCGGCAGGTGCTGATGTTCGGCGGCATGCCCGCGCGCAACACCCAGGTGAACGGCGGCGGGACCCAGCGGCACGGGTTCGGGGCGGATTTCGATGCCTGCCGCGCCGCCGGGCTGCGGATGGTGCTGATCTCGCCCCTGGGCGATGATGCGCCCGCCTGCGATGCCTGGCTGGCACTCAGACCCACCACCGATGTCGCGCTGATGCTGGCGCTGGCGCATGAGGTGATCGCGGCGGGGCGGGTGGATCGCGCCTTTCTCGACCGCTACACGACCGGGGGCGAGACGGTGCTGGCCTATGTCACCGGCGCCGCCGATGGCATGGCCAAGAGCCCCGCCTGGGCGGCCCCGATCACCGGCCTGCCCGAGGGCGAGATCCGCGCCCTGGCGCAGTCGGTGATGGACCTGCCCACCTTCATCGCCGTCTCTTGGTCGCTGCAACGCGCCCGACATGGCGAGCAGCCCTATTGGATGGCGATCACGCTGGCCGCGCTTCTGGGCACCATCGGCAAGCCGGGGCTGGGTTTCGGCTTCGGCTATGGCTCCATCGACGGGATCGGCCAGGCCGAGAACGCCTATTCATGGCCGAAGCTGGGGCAGGGCAGCAACCCGGTGGACAGCTTCATTCCCGTGGCACGGATCGCCGACATGCTGCTGGCGCCGGGCGGTGCCTATCCCTATCGCGGCGAGACCCGGCATTATCCCGATATCCGGCTGGTCTATTGGGCGGGGGGCAATCCCTTTCACCACCATCAGGACCTGAACCGGCTGGTCCGGGCTTGGCAGCGGCCGGAAACGGTGATCGTGCACGAGCCCTGGTGGACCGCCACCGCGCGGCATGCTGATATCGTCCTGCCAGCCACCTTGCCGACCGAGCGCGACGACATCGCCGCCTCGGGGCGCGAACCTCTGTTCCTGCCGTCCCACAAGATCGCCGAGCCGCCGGGCGAGGCACGGGACGATTACGCCATCCTGACCGGCATTGCCCGGCATCTGGGGCTGGAGGCGGATTTTACCGAGGGGCGCAGCGCCGAGGCATGGCTGCGCCACCTCTATGCCGGCTTGCCGGCGCTGACCGGCCAGGGCGACCTGCCGGATTTCGAGGATTTCTGGCAGGGCACCGGCCTGAGGATCGACCGCAGCCGGCCCGTCCGCAGCCTTCTGCAACGCTTCCGCGAGACTCCCGAGCGGCACCGGCTGCACACGCCCTCGGGCCGGATCGAGCTGTATTCGCAGACCATCGCCGGCTTCGCGCTGCCCGATTGTCCGGGCCATGCCGCCTGGCTGGAGCCCGAGGAATGGCTGGGCGCGCCCGCCACGGCGCGTTACCCGCTGCATCTGCTCTCGACCCAGCCCGCGACCCGGTTGCACAGCCAGATGGATGCCGGGCCGACCGCGCAGGAGTCGAAGATCCGCGGGCGCGAGCCCCTGCGGATGAATCCCGCCGATGCGGCGGCGCGGGGGCTGGCGGCGGGTGATGTGGTCAGGGTCTTCAACGACCGCGGCGCCTGTCTGGCGGGCCTCGTCCTCAGCGAGGCGCTGCTGCCCGGGGTGGTGCAGCTGGCGACCGGCGCCTGGTACGATCCGGTCGAACCCGGCGGGCTCGATGCGCATGGCAACCCGAATGTGCTGACCCGCGATCAGGGCGCCTCGATGCTGTCGCAGGCCCCGTCGGCGCAATCCTGTCTGGTCGAGGTCGCGGCCTGGACCGATCCCCTGCCGCCGATCCGCGCCTTTCAGCCGCCGACCTGAGCGCCCGCGCGGGCCTCGGCCAGCACCGGATGGATCGCGGCCGCCATCTCCAGCACCGGCGTATCGGCAAAGCGCGGGCCCAGCACGGTCAGTCCGACCGGCATGCCACTCGGGCCGGTGAAAGCGGGGATGTTGACGCAGGGCACATGCAAGAGCGTCCAGAGCGAGTTGAAATCGGCGCTGCCGTTGTTGCCCAGGCCCAGCGGCGCCTCGCCCGGCACCGAATAGGTCAGCACCGCATCGAAGGGCGCCGCCAGCCGGTCGAACCGCGCCCTGAGCACAGCCGCCCGGTCCAGCGCCTGCCGCAGGTCGGCGTCGGAATAGCCGTCGGAATTTTCCACCAGCGCGCGGAAATGCTCGTTCAGCAGCGGCAGGTCGGCGCGGTATTCGGGCAGGAAGGCGCTGCGTCCCTCGGCCCGCATGATGATGTGATGCACGCGGTCGATGTCGTCGAACTCGGGCGGCAGCGTCAGGGTCGAGACCTGGGCCCCGGCCCGAGCCAGCGCCTCGGCCGCCTGGGTCAGCCCGGCCCGGGTCGAGGGTTCGGCGCGCTGGGCAAAGGGGGTGTGGCAAAGGGCGATGCGGGCGCCTGCGATGGCGCGGCTCCGGCGCGGCAGGCGGTCGGGGACCAGCGCGTCATAGACGAGGCCCAGATCCTCGACCGAGCGGGCGAACCAGCCCAGCGTGTCGAGCGTCGGCGCGTAAAGGCGGATGCCATCGCGGCTGACCCGGCTCCAGGTCGGTTTCATCGCGAAGACACCGCAATAGCTGGCCGGGCGGATCAGCGAGCCCCCGGTCTGCGTGCCCAGCGCCACCGGCACATGCCCGTCCGCCACCGCCGCGGCCGAGCCTGAGGACGAGCCGCCCGGCGTGCGCGCCGGGTCGAGCGGGTTGTGGGTGGGCGCCAGGCGGAAGGCGGCGGCGAATTCGACGGTTTCGGTCTTGCCCAGCATCACCGCGCCGGCGGCGCGCAGGAGCTTGACGCAGGCCGCGTCGATGCGGGGGAAGAAATCCTGATAGATCGGGGAGTTATAGCCGGTGGGCGCCTGTTCGGTCAGGATCACGTCCTTGACGCCGAAGGGCATTCCCTGCAGCGGTCCGACCGGCGGCTTCGCATCGAGCGCCCGCGCCGTGGCCCTGGCACTGTCGGCCGCGACATGGGACCAGACCTTGAGCGCGCCGTTGCGGGCTTCGATCCGGGCGAGGCTCTGCTCGGTCCAGTCGCTGGCGGTTCTCTGTCCGGCGCGCAGCGCACCCAGCATCTCGGCGGCGGAGCCTGGCACCGTCTTCATCGTCGTCTCCTGCAATCGGTCGGAAAGGGGGGGCAGGCGGCACGAGGGGGCACCGCCTGCCCGGGCGCTCAGCGCATCTGATAGGCCTCGGCCTGGGCGATCACCGCCTCGCGGTCGAAGTCGTTGCATTCCTCGAAGAAGCTGGTGTCAAAGGCGCCTTCGGTATTCTCGGAGCCGATCAGCCCGGCGGCGAGATAGCGCTCGGCCGTCTGGGTCCAGCGGCTGGGGTCGATCTCGCCGGTGGGGGCGCCCTCGGGCAGGTTGCGCAGCGCCGAGTCGAGCCATTTGTTGAGGATATTGACCTGGCCGGGGATGGCATCGGCGCGGCTGGTGTCGGCGGGCAGCGTGGTCGGAAAGACATCGAACATGATGTCGATCGCGGCTTCGCGGTTGGCCAGCGTGAAGACCAGGCCGCGGGTCATCGCCCGGCAATAGGCCACCGCATCCTCGCGGCGGTCGCGCAGGAAGTCGTCGCGCGCGACCAGCGACATGCCGGCCAGTTCGTTCTGCACGCCGAGGTCGATATAGTCGAAGGACAGGCCCTGGTTCTCGATGATGCCGAAGGCCGCGTCCCACAGGACGATGGCATCGACCTGGCCGTTCGACACGGCCGCTGCGGCCGGCGCGCCCGAGCCGGTGACGACGGCGGTATAGTTCGGTTCGAGCCCGGCCATGCGGAAGCTCTCATCCACGATCATCGCCACGCCGCCGCCCGCCACGGGGAAGCCGATGGTGCGGCCTTGAAGATCGGCCAGAGTCTGGATGTCCGAGCCCTGCGGGATGCCGATGGAGAAGCCGTTGTAGCGCTTCAGCTCATAGATCGCGGTCAGGTCCGCGCCCTGTTCGCGCAGTTGCAGGACGCCCTCGGCCATGGTGGTGGACAGATCGCCCGCACCGCTGAGCACCACCTGCGCCGCCTGCGCGCCGCCCGAGGCGGCCTGCATCTGCACGTCGATGCCTTCCTCGGCGAAATAGCCCATCGCCTGGGGGACGGCATACATGAAGACCTCCTCGCCCGGGGCCATGTTGGGGTGCGAGAAGACGAGGTTGACGGTATCGGCCGAGGCCAGGCCGGTACCGAACAGAACCGCCGAGAACGCGGCAGCGGAAACACGGGTCATACGCATGATTTACCTCCAGGTTGCAGGGTTTCTTGGTCTTGGTGCGGGGTCCCCTCGGGGGTGCCCGCGGGTCGTTCAGTAGCTCAGCCAGGCTTCCAGCTTTTGCATCGCGTAGTTCAGGATGAAGCCGAGGGCGCCCAGGACGATGAGGATCGCGAAGACCCCGCCCATCTGCATGGCGTTGTTGTATTGCAGCAAAAGCAGCCCCAGCCCGGCCCGGGCGCCGACGAATTCGCCGACGATGGCCCCCAGAAGCGAGATGACGGCGGCCATGTGCAGCCCGGCGAAGATGAAGGGCGCGGCCGAGGGCAGGATGATGTGCCAGAAGGTCTGGAACTCGCTGGCGCCGCAGACCCGGGCCAGGTCGATCCGCTCGGGCTCGACCGCGTGATAGCCGGCGATGGAATTCACCAGCAGCGGGAAGAAGGTGATGATGACGACGATCAACACCTTGCCTTCGATCCCGAAGCCGAACCAGACCACGAAGAGGGGCGCGATGGCGACCTTGGGCAGCGCCTGGAAGGCCACGACATAGGGATAGAGCACCCGTTCCGCCGTTTCCCACCGCGCCAGGCCGAAGCCCATGACGATGCCGAGGACCGAGCCGATGACGAAGCCGAGGAAGGCCTCCCACATGGTGACGCCGGTGTGATACCACAGGCTTGTCGGATGGCTCAGCGGCGCGGTGAACCCGACCCAGAGCCAGCGCGCCACATCCTGCGGCTTGGGCACGACATAGGCCGGCACGCTGCCGAGGTTGGTCACGGCCCACCAGGTCCCCAGCAGGATCAGGAAGATCGCCAGCGACATGCCCCGTTCGCGCCATTTCGGTGGCGAGGCGAGGGTGAGGGCGGGGTCGGGGGTCTGCGGGGCAAGCTCGCTCATCCTCCAAGATCTCCTTCGGAATCCAGCAGGGTGCGGATGCGGCCGGTGAAGCGGCCGAAGGCATCCGAGTTGATCATGTCCAGCGTGCGCGGACGGGGCAGGTCGATGTCGATGATCTCGGCCAGCCGTCCGGGGCGGGGCGTCATGACGAAGACCCGGTCGGACAGGAAGACGGATTCCACGATGGAATGGGTGACGAAGATCACCGTCTTCTTCGACTGGGACCAGATGCGCAGCACTTCCAGGTTCATCTGCTCGCGCGTCATGGCGTCGAGCGCGCCGAAGGGTTCGTCCATCAGCAGAAGCGCGGGGTTCTGCACCAGCGCGCGGACGATGCCGGCCCGTTGCTGCATCCCGCCCGACAGCTCGCGCGGGTATTTGTCGCCGAACTCGCCAAGCCCCACGGTTTCCAGCAGGGTCTTGGCCCGCGCGCGGATCTCAGGGGTGAGGTTGCGGCGGATCTGGTTGGGGAAGAGGACGTTCTGCGTCACTGTCCGCCAGGGCAGCAGCACCGGCGACTGGAAGACGACGCCGATTTCCTCGTCGGGGCCGTCGATGGGCCGCCCCTTCAGCGTGACGTCGCCGCGGGTATGGTCCAGAAGGCCGGAGAGGATCTTCAGCAGCGTCGATTTCCCGCAGCCGCTGCGGCCGACGATCGAGATGAACTCGCCTTCCTTCACGTCGAAGCTCACACGATCCAGCGCCAGCGTGCCGTTGCCGTCGCGCGAGGGGTAGATCTTGGTCAGGTCCTTGACCTCGATGAGGGGCGCGCTCATGCCATCACCTCCGTCCAGGCCCGGGCGACCTCGGCCGCGGGCGCGATCCAGAGATTGCGGTCGGACGCGGCCGCGGCCAGCACCCGACGCAGCGAGGCCACGCGGTAGGGTTGGCCGATGATCCAGGGCGTGAGGTTGAGGGACGCCTGGCGGATGCCCCGCGCCCGGGCTTCCCGGCCCAGATAGTGCAGGCCGGTGATGCAGCGCAGTTCCCATTCGGCGAGGGGCTGGTTCTGTTCGAAGAGGAACCGCCGGTCCGAAAGCTCGAGGTTCAGCGGCATGGACAGGAGCTGCCCCGCGCCGCCCGCCAGCGGATAGGCGAGGTCGTCGTTGGCCCAGTCCGAGAGATAGGCAAAGCCCGCCTCGGCCACCAGCCGCTGGGTGTTGAGCGATTGCGTGTTGCCCGGCGAATACCAGCCGGCGACGGTCTGGCCGCTGACCCGTGCCAGCGTGTCCCGCGACTGGGCGATCAGCGCGCGTTCTCGGTCCTCGTCCATGGCGCCGTAATGCAGTTGGCCCATGTCGACGCCGCAGGCCGCAATCTCGTGCCCTTGGCCGGTGATCTCGGCGATCAGGCCGGGATAGCGCTCGGCCACTTCGGAATTGACGGCGAAGGTGGCTTTCACCCCCGCCTTGTCGAATTCCTTCAACAGCCGGTAGACGGCGACCCGGTTGCCATAGTCGCGCAGCGTGTAATCCCAGAACGAGGTCCCGGGCCGCTGCATCCCGCCCGGCGGCAGGATCGGCGTGCGCGGCATGTCCATCGGGAAATACTCCAGATAGACCGAGATGCTCAGCGCGACGCCCGCGCCCTGGGGCCAGGCCCGGGGAAGGTCTGTGCGCAGAAGGTTGCGATAGGCGAAGCGGTCGTGGTCGAGGCCGGGCTTGCGCTTGGGATAGTCCAGATAGCCGGGAAGCGCGCTCATGCCGCCGCCTCCATGCCCAGCCATTGGCGCATATCGGCCTCGTGATGCGCGATGTACCAGTCGGCAATCTCGCGACCCGTGGCCAGCCAGACCCCGCGCTTGTTGGCGATGTAGTCGAGGATCTCGGCGAAGGCCTCGACCCGGTGCGGCTGGGCGATGACATAGGGATGCAGCGGCAGGCACATGACGGTGCCGCTGTCGTCGCCTTCCTCTAGCAATTGATCGCATTGCGCCTTGCAGGCGGCGACGTATTCCGAGGTGGAAAGGCCCCGGAAGTTGAAGAAGGGCACGTCGTTCAGCTCGATGGAATAGGGCAGCGAGATGAGCCGCCCCTTGCGCACGTTCAGCGGCGTCGGCTGGTCGTCATGCATCAGGTCCAGCGTGTATTTGATGCCTTCCTCGGCCAGAATGTGCTGCGTCGTCTCGGTGTTCGAGACCGCGGGCGACAGCCAGCCGTCCAGGCTCTGCCCCGAATACTTGCGGATCGTCTCGCGGCAATCGGCGATGACGCGGCGCTGTTCGTCCTCGTCCAGCTCATAGAGATAGCGCGTGTTGTAGACGCCGTGGCTGAAGAGTTCCCAGTCGAGTTCGCAGCAACGCTCGATGATCTGCGGCAGGTGATCGCAGAGCGCGACATTGAGCGAGACCGAGCCCCGCACGCCATGATCGGCCATCACATCGGCCAGACGCTCGAAGGCGACGCGGTTGCCATAGTCGCGGTGGCCGTAATTGGTGATGTCGGGTTCGGGCTGATACCAGACCGAACGCGTGGCGCTGGGCGGCGGGGCGAGTTCGTAGAATTCGATGTTCACGCCGACCCAGAAGGCCAGGCGGTTGCCGTCCGGCCAGGTGATCCGGGGGCGACCGACCCAAGGGGCATAGGGGTAGTGATTCGGCTCTCTCACCAGGGTCTCCAGTCTTGCGCGTCAGCGTCTGAACCGTGATGCAACTTCGCATTGTCGGATTTCATGATGCTGTCATTTGCGATTTCATTATGCAAGAATTCTCTTCGGCAACCCGTCGAGGGACCGGGCGCGGGGTGGGGAATCCCCGGATCTGCACAAAATTTCAGCAGATGCGCGGGGGAATCAGGTCCGACGAAACGCGACGCCACTTCTATTATGTCGGTCATTGTTGAAGGCGTATATGCGGGAAACGGCCCATTTTCGCATTCCGAGTTGCGCTTGCCGGCGAATCGACTAAATAATGTCCGACAAACTTGCAGAGCTAAGCGAAGGGATGGCGCGGGTCATGACGGATCTTTCGGGGCAGATCGCCATCGTCACGGGCGCCTCCGGTGGGCTGGGCGCGCAATTCGCGCGGGCCTTGGCCGGGCGCGGGGCCAGGGTTGCGCTGGCGGCGCGTCGGGTCGAACGTCTGTCGGCGCTGGCCGAGGAGCTGGGCCAAGGCGCCGCCGCCTTCGCCTATGACGCCGAGGATCTGGACGCGGCGCCTGCGCTGATCGAGGCGGTGGGCGCCCGGCTGGGGGTGCCGACGCTGCTGATCAACAATGCGGGCATCAGTCTGCCGGGCCGCGCCCAGGATCAGACGCCCGAGGAATTCGAGCGCACCATGGCGGTGAACCTGCGCGCCCCCTGGCGGCTGTCGCAGCTGTGCGCGCAGCGCTGGATCGGCGCGGGGAGCGGCGGCGCCATCGTCAACGTGGCCTCGATGCTGGCCAACCGGGCCGGGCCGGGCGTCTCGCTCTATTGCATGTCGAAGGCGGCACTTCAGCACATGACCGCCTGTCACGCGCTGGAATGGGCGCGGCACGGGATCCGGGTCAATGCCCTCTGCCCGGGCTATATCCGCACCGAGATCAACGATGCCTTCTGGGAGACGCCGCGCGGGCAGGCGGAACTGGCGCGCTTGCCCCGCCGCCGGGTCGGCACGCCGCAGGATCTGGATTCGGCGCTGCTGTTCCTCTGCGATCCGGCCAGCGGCTTCGTCAACGGCGCCTCGCTGACCGTGGACGACGCCGAAAGCTGGGCGATCTGATGGCGGCCGATCTGCCCCTCGACCCGGCGCTGATCCGCGATCCGGCGCAGGCCGTGCCCTTCGACAACGCGGCGCTGGCCCGGCATCTGGCCGCGACGGGCGACCGGCTGGACGAGACGCCGCTGCGGCAATTCGCAGGCGGCTACGGGAACCTCAATTACCTGATCCGGGTGAACGGGTGCTGGGCGGTGCTGCGCCGTCCGCCGCCGGGCGAGATCCCCAAGGGCGCCAATGACATGGGGCGCGAGCATCGGGCGCTGTCGATCCTGGCCCCGGTCTGGCCGCTGGCCCCGCGCCCGGTGGCCTATTGCGAGGATCCGGCCGTCCTGGGCGCGCCTTTCCTCATCTCCGAGTTTCGGGCGGGCCTGCCGCTGCACGGCGCCACCCCCCTCGGCGCGGCGATGACGCCCGGGACGGCACACGCCCTGTCGCTTCTGCAGACCGACATCCTGACGCAGCTCCATGCCTTCGACCCGGCAGCGATCGGCGCGCTGACGCTGGGCCGCGCCTCGGGCTTCGCCGAGCGGACGTTGCGGGGCTGGACCGCCCGGCTGCATGGCGCGGTCGCGGGTGTCCCGCCCGAGGCGCTGGCGCTGTTCGAACGGCTGGGCGCGGTCCCGCCGCGCGATGCCCGGCTCACCGTGATCCACAACGATTTCAAGCTGGACAACGTGGTCGTGGACCCGGTGACGCTGGCCCCCAACGCGGTGCTGGACTGGGACATGGCGACGCTGGGCGCGCCCTTCTTCGATCTGGCGACGATGCTCACCTATTGGGCCGAGGCCGACGATCCCGCAGGGCTGAAGGCCATCAACCTGACCCATTCCGAAGCGCCGGGCGCGCTGAGCCGCCGGGCGCTGACCGAGGCCTATGTCAGCGCCACGGGCTTTGACAGCCCGGCGGACGAGGCGGACCTGCGCTTCTTCCTCGCGCTCGCCTTCGGCAAGCTGGGGGTCGTGTGCCTGCAGCTCTACGACAAATTCCGCGCCGATCCCGAGGGCAACCGGCGCAACGAGAAATTCGGCGCCGCCGCGCCCGGGGCCTTTGCCCGGGGCCTTGATGTGCTGGACGGCGGCCTGATCTGAGGGAGGAACCCATGGCGAAACTCTATAGCGACGTCTCGATGTCGGATCTGCCCGGCGAGGTGGATCGCCTGGCCGAAAAGGTCCGCGACTTCGTGACCACCGCCTGCATCCCCGAGGAAGCCGCCTGGCGCGCCTCGGGCGAGGAGGTCAGCGAGGATCTGCGCCGCGAGCTGATGGCGCGGGCGCGGGCGGCGGGGGTTTACGGCCTGCATCTGCCCAAGGCCTTCGGCGGCGCGGGCCTCGACCATCGCGGCAAGGCCAAGGTGCTGGAGGCGGCGGGCTATTCCATGCTGGGCCCGCTGGCGCTGCATTGCGCCGCGCCCGATGAGGGGAACCAGCACCTGCTGGACGTGGTGGCCGAGGGTGACCAGCGTGAGGAATACCTGCGCCCTCTGTGCGAGGGCGAGCGGTCCTGCTTCCTGATGACCGAACCGGGCGGCGCAGGCGCCGATCCTGCGGGAATGAAGACCCTCGCGGTGCGGGACGGCGGCGATTACGTCATCAACGGGCGGAAATGGTTCATCACCGGGGCGCTGGGCGCGCGGTTCGCGATCATCATGGCCCGCGACGCCAGCGCCGGGGGCTCGCCCACCATGTTCCTGACGCCGATGACCACGCCGGGGATCAACATCATCCGGCCGATGGAGGTCATGGCGCATGATTCGACCGGCGGGCATTGCCTGGTGGATCTGGTCGATGTGCGCGTCCCGGCTTCGGCCGTTCTGGGCGAGCCGGGGCAGGGCTTCCGCTATGCGCAGGTGCGGCTTGCGCCCGCGCGGCTCACGCATTGCATGCGCTGGCTGGGCGCGGCGCAGCGCAGCCACGACATCGCCCGTTCGCATGCCGCGCATCGCGAGTTGTTCGGCAATGTGCTGGGCCATCATCAGGGCGTGTCCTTCCAGCTGGCGGACAACGAGATGGACCTCTACGCCGCCCGCGCCGTCACCGCGCAGGCCTGCGCCGTGCTCGACGCGGGATCGCAGGGGCGGCACGAAAGTTCGATGGCCAAGGTTTTCGTATCCGAGGCCACCAGCCGCGTCGTCGACCGCTCGGTGCAGATCCTGGGCGGGCTGGGCGTGACCGGGATGACCCCGGTCGAGCATATCTACCGCTCGATCCGTGCCTTCCGTATCTATGACGGCCCGTCCGAGGCGCACCGCATGGCCATCGGCCGCCGGTCCTTGCCCAAGGGCGACGACCTGCTGCCGGATCTGACGGCTTTCTGAGGCAGGGCAGGGGAGGAGACCACATGCTGTTGCCGAGACTGGAAGACTACGCCCGGGATGCCGCCGCCTATCGCCGGCCGCCCGCGCCCGAGACCTTCAATTATTGCGACATCATCGACGGCTATGCCGAGGACCCGACGCGCGAGGCGCTGATCTGGCTGAATGCCGCGGGCGCGGAACGCCGCCTGACCTTCGCCGAGATCAGCGAGGGGTCGAAGCGCATGGCCTCGGTGCTGCGCGCGCAGGGCGTGGGCCGGGGCGACCGGGTGCTGATCATGCTGCCGCGCCTGCCGGAATGGCAGATGGCGATGCTGGCGGCCTTCCGGCTGGGGGCCATCGCCATCCCCTGCATCACCATGCTGACCGCGAAGGATCTGGCCTATCGCATCGAGGCCACCGAACCCCGGGCGCTGATTACCATCCCGGCCGAGACCGGCAAATTCGCGGGCCTCGCCCCCGATGCCGCGCGTCTGGTCGTACCCTATGGTCCGGGCGTGGCCGAGGGATGGCAGGATCTGGTCGCGCAGGCCGCCGAGGCCTCGCCCCAGATCGCCACCGAGGCGATGCGCCCGGACGAGGGGGCGCTTCTCTATTTCACCTCGGGCTCGACCGGGCAGCCGAAGGGCGTGCTGCATTCGGCCTATTTCCCGCGCGCCTATCTGGAATGCTCGGCCTGGTGGTTCGACCTGAACGAGCAGCGCGCCGAGGACCTGATGTGGGGAACCTCGGACACCGGCTGGTCCTTCTCGCTGACGGCAACGCTGGTCGGTCCCTGGCTGGCGGGCGTGCGGACGCTGACTTACGACGGGCCCTTCGATCCGAAGGAGCGTCTGCGGATCATGGCGAAATACGGCGTCACCGTCTTCGCCGCCGCCGCTAGCGAATTCCGGCAGATGCTGGGGCAGGAGATCGAGGCCCATGACCTGAGCCGCCTGCGCCTCTCTGCCACCGCTGGCGAAGCGCTGGACGGCCCCACCGCCCGCAACTGGATGCGCCGCGCCGGCTGCCGGATCCACGAGGCCTACGGCCAGACCGAGGCGCTGATGGTTGTCGCCAATTATCCCGCGGCCGAGATCCGCCCCGGCGCCATGGGCCTGCCTCTGCCGGGCCTGCCGATCGAGGTGATTTCCGAAGAGAACTACCGCCCCCTCGGCCCCGGGCAGGTCGGTCATGTGGCGATCCGCATGCCGATGGAAGGCATGATGCTGGGCTATTGGCGCGCGCCCGAAAAGACCGAGGCCTGTTTCGTGACCGACGCCGAAGGGCAGCGCTGGTACATCTCGGGCGACCTCGCCCGCAAGGATGACGACGGGTATTTCTGGTACGAGGGGCGCTCGGACGATGTGATCAACACCGCCGGCTATCGCGTCGGCCCGGCCGAGGTGGAAAGCGCGGTCATGGCCCATCCCGCCGTCAAGGATTGCGCGGCGGTGGCCAGCCCCGACGCCGAGCGGGGCGAGGTTGTGAAGGCCTTCATCGTGCTGCATGAAGGACACGCGCCCGGCGCCGAGCTGGCGCGCGAGATCCAGGATTTCGTCAAGCGCGAGACGGCGCCCTACAAGTACCCGCGCCGGATCGAGTTCATCGACGCGCTGCCCCGCACCACCACGGGCAAGGTCCGCCGCAAGGATCTGCGCGACCGCGAGGCCCTGGCGGCCCGAGGACAGGAGAAGCCCCCCGCATGAGCGACCCGCAACCCGCCTATCGCATCCTCGCCGACCGGATCGCCGCGCGCATCCTGGCGGGCGAGATCCGCCCCGGCGATCCCCTGCCGACCGAGGCCGTGCTGAGCGAGACCTATGGCCTGCACCGCTCGACCGTGCGCGAGGGGATCCGGCTGCTGGAGGAAACCGGCATGCTCAGGCGGAAGTCGCAAAAGCGGCTGGAGGTGGCGGTGCCTGACGGCGCCCATCTGGCCGAACGCACCATGCAGGCGCTGGTCCTGCGCGGGATCACCGTGCGCGCGCTCTACGAGGCGAATGTGGCCTTCGACCCGGTGCTGGCGCGGATCGCCGCGACCAGTGCGAGCAGCGCCCAGATCGCCCGGCTGCACCGCAACCTCAAGGACACCCGCGCCGCAGCGGGCGACCTGACCGCGCTGGCCGAGTTGGACGCGGGTTTCCATTCCCTGCTGTGCGAGGCGACCAACAACGAGATTTTCCAGGTGATGCGCCAGCCGCTGCACGAACTCTTCCTGCCGATGGTCAGCGAATTGGTGGCGACGATCGACACCTCGGGCCGGATGGTGACGGCCCATGCCCGCATCGTCGAGGCCATCGAGCGGCGGGACGGCGAGGCCGCGGCGCTCTGGGCGCGGCGGCATATCGAGGATTTCAAGCGCGGCTGCCTGAAGGCGGGCCTCGATTTCGACCGCGCGGTGGTCTACGAGCCGAGGTTGGCGCTATGACGATGCTTCCCCTCAAGGGCCTCAAGGTCCTGTCGATGGCCGAACAATACCCCGGGCCGATGGCGACGCTGATCCTGGCCGACATGGGCGCCGACGTGATCCAGGTCGAACGGCGGGGAAGCGGCGATCCCTCGCGCTTTCTCAAGGGCTTCTTCGAGGCGATGAACCGGGGCAAACGCTCGGTCGCGCTGGATATCCGCGATACGGGCGACAAGGCGCAGCTTCTGACGCTGGCGGCCGAGGCGGATGTGTTTCTGGAAGGCTTCCGTCCCGGCAAGCTGGCGCGGCAGGGGCTGGGCTATGACGATCTTGCGGCGCTGAACCCGGGGCTGATCTATTGCTCGATCACCGGCTACGGGCAGACCGGCCCCTACCGCGACCGGCCGGCGCATGACCTGACCTTCCAGGGCGTCGGCGGCGCGCTGGAGGAGCGGCTCGATGGCGATGTGACCGGCCTGCCGCCCGCGCTGCTGCTGGGTGACAATGCCTCGGGCCTCTACGCGACCATCGGCATCCTGGCGGCGTTGCAGGCGCGGCAGGCGAGCGGGCGCGGCACGCATGTCGATATCGCCATGTCGGACAGCGTGACGGCCCTGCAGACCGCCTTTGTCGGCATGCTGGGCGAGGCGGGCGATCCGCCACCGCAGGCGGAACCCGCCTATGACCTCTTTACCTGCGCCGATGGCCGGCCGCTCACCCTGTCGATTGCGCATGAGGATGCCTATTGGGACCGGCTTTGCGCCGATCTCGGCCTCGACGATCTGGTCGGCATGAAACGCCCGGCCCGGGTCGGCCAGCGCGCCGTCCTGAAGGCACGGATCGGCGGTGCGATTGCCACGCAGCCCTTCGCGCATTGGGCCGAGGTGCTGGAGCGCGCGGGCCAGATGTGGGGGCCGGTCAACCGGCTGTCCGACCTGCCCGCCGATCCTCATGTCGCGGCGCGCGGCCTTCTGGACCGCGTGATCCGGGCGGATGGCACCCAGCAATGGGTGGTCCGCCAACCGATCCGCTTTTCCGCCTGGGAGAACGCGCCGCTTGCCCGCGCGCCTGCCCTCGACGAACACCGGGGCGCGGGTTTTTCCCGGCCCTGACCCCTCACGCCGGTGCCGCACCGGCCCTTGACAGGAGAGACCCATGGACCCGTTTCTGGTCGAGCCCCAATGGTTGCAGGACAGGCTGGGCGATCCCGCCGTCGTGATCCTCGACTGCTCGTGGTACATCCCCGAGGCGCAGAAAAGCGCCCGCGCCGAGTTCGAGGCGGCGCATATTCCCGGCGCGCGCTTCTTCGATCTGGACGCGGCCTCGGACCTGACGTCGCCCCATGTGAACATGCTGCCGCCGCCTGAGCAATTCGCCAAGGTGGCGGGGGCGCTGGGCATCGGGCCCGAGACGGACGTGGTGGTCTATGATTCCAGCTATGTCTCGGCCCGGGTCTGGTGGATGTTCCGCCATTTCGGGCACGGGCGCGTCGCCATTCTGAACGGCGGCTGGAAACGCTGGCAGGCCGAGGGGCGCCCCGTCGCCAGCGGCCCCGCGCCCGAGATTGCGCCCCGGGCCTTTACCGCCCGACCCGCCGCTGGCGGCGTGGCGCGCTGGCAGGACGTGCAGCAGGCGCTGGCCGATGGCACCGCGGGTGTCGTCGATGCCCGCACGCGCGAGCGGTTCACGGGCGAGCTGCCCTCGGGCTATCCCGGTGTTGCCGGCGGGCACATGCCCGGCGCGGTCAACGTCCCCTGGGGCGGGCTGCTGCCGCAGAAGGGCGATTTCACCTTCCTGGCGCCCGAGGCGGCGCGGGGCGTGCTGGAAGGGGCAGGCGTGGACCTGTCGAAGCCGGTGATCGCCACCTGCGGTTCGGGCGTCACGGCGGCCATCCTCTATTTCCAGATGGCGCGGCTGGGGAAGGCGGATGTGACGCTCTATGACGGCTCGTGGCACGAATGGGGCCAGCGGGCAGATCTGCCGAAGGAATCGCTCTCGTGACCGGAAAGCCTGCCACCACGCTCGTCTCTACCGCGCGGCCCCGGGGGACCGGCATCACCTCGGTCAACCCGCCGCTGGTCCGCGCCTCGACCTTCGTCTTCGACACGCTGGCCGAGTTCGAGCGCGCGGCGAAGACCCCGTTCGACGTGCCCTTCTATGGCCGCGTCGGCACGCCCACCACCTTCGCCTTCGAAGAGGCCATGGCCGAGATCGAGGGCGGGCACCGGGCGATTGCCACCTCGTCCGGGGTTTCGGCCATCTCGGCCACGCTGCTGGCCTTCCTCAAGCAGGGCGATCACCTGCTGGTCGTGGATACGGTCTATGAGCCCGTGCGGCGCTTCTGCAACCGGGCGCTGACGCGGATGGGGGTCGAGACGAGTTTCTACGATCCCGCGCTGGGTGCCGGGATCGCCGATCTGATCCGCCCGAACACGCGGCTCATCTATCTGGAATCGCCCGGTTCCGGCACTTTCGACGTGCAGGACGTGCCCGCCATCGTCGCGGTGGCCAAGGCGCGCGGCATCCGCACCGCCATTGACAACACCTGGGCGACGCCGCTCTTCTTCCGGCCGCTGGATCATGGGGTCGATGTGTCGATCCATGCCGCGACCAAGTATATCGTCGGCCATTCCGACGCGATGCTGGGCGTGATCACCGCCAACGCCGACAGCTACGACGACATCCGCCGGGCGACGCAGGATCTGGGTGCCTGCGCGGGGATCGAGGAATGCAACCTCGGCCTGCGCGGCCTGCGCACGCTGGAGGTCCGGCTGAAGCGGCACGAGGCGACGGGGCTGAAACTGGCCCGCTGGCTGGCCGAGCGGCCCGAGGTGGCGCGGGTGCTGCATCCGGCGCTGCCCTCGTGCCCCGGGCACGAGATCTGGGCGCGGGATTTCGACGGGGCGGCGGGGCTTTTCTCCATCGAACTGGCCAGCCGCGACCCCGAGGCCAAGCGCCGCTTCATCGACGCGCTTCAGCATTTCCGCATCGGCTTCAGCTGGGGCGGGTATGAGAGCCTGGTGCTGCCGATGCATCCCGAAAGCCGCAGCCTTCCGCGCTGGCAGGATCTGGGCCCGGTGGTGCGGCTGCAGATCGGGCTTGAGGACGCGGACGACCTGCAAGCCGATCTGGAGCAGGCGCTGGGTCGGATCTAACTGGCGGCGCCCGCGCTGCCAAACGCGTTCCAGCCGCCGTCCACGCTCAGAAGCGTCCCGTTGATGTAGCTGGCGGCGGGCGAGGCGATGAAGGCGACGGCCTCGGCGATATCCTCGGGGCGGCCCAGATCGCCCATCGGGATGCGGGTGCGGATGGCGGCCGCGTCGATCCGCGCCGCCACCTCCAGCGCCGCGACGCCGGGCGTGCGGATATAGCCGGGCGCGACGGTGGCGACGCGCAGGCCCTTGGGACCCAGTTCTGCGGCCAGGCAGCGGGTCAGGATGTCGATCCCGGCCTTCGAGGCGCCATAGGCGTGGCGCGGCGCCATCGGCACCAGCCCGGCGATGGAGCCGATGTTGACGATCACCCCCTGGCCCGGCGCCATGCGCGGGATCGCCGCCTTGGCGCAGGCGAAGGCGCCGGTGAGATTGACCTCCAGCGTGCGGTCGAGGTCGGCGAAATCCTGCTCCAGCGCCGGTTTGAAACTGTCGGCGACGGCGGCGTTGTTGACCAGAATGTCCAGCGTGCCGATCCGGGCGAAGGCCGCGTCCACCGCCGCGTCATCGGTCACGTCGCAGGCGAGGGCGGTGGCCTGCGGACCCAGCGTGGCGGTGCGGGCGCTCAGCGCTTCGGCGTTGCGGTCCAGCAGGAACACCTGATCGCCCGCCGCCACGAAATGCGCGGCAATCGCCGCGCCGATGCCGTCCGCCGCGCCGGTGATGACCACGCGGCGGGGGCCGGGGGCGGCCTCGGGGCGGGCGAGTTCGTCGGCGGGGACTTCGGTGGCGGGGGGATGCGCCTCGCCGGGTTGGTTGAAGGACATCCAGCCGCCATCGACGCCCAGGATCGCCCCGGTCACATAGCGCGCCTTGTCCGAGGCGAGGAAGGCGATGGCCGCCGCCATCTCGTCGGCGCGGGCCAGCCGGCCCATCGGGATGCGGCGGCGGACGGCGGTTAGGTCGGCCTTGCCCGCGGCCTCAAGCGCCGCGACCATGGGCGTGCGGACATAGCCGGGCGCGATGGCGTTGATGCGGATGCCGCGCCCGGCCCATTCGCAGGCGAGCGAGCGGGTCATGGAAATGAGCGCCGCCTTCGACGCGGCATAGGCGTTGCGGGTCGGGTTCCCCAGGACGCCCGCCAGCGAGGCCGTGTTGACGATGGCGCCGCCCTCCGTCATCCGCCGAGCCGCCTCGCGCGCCATCAGGAACGGGCCGTTCACATTGGTCCGAAGCGTCAGGCGGAAATGGGCAAGGTCGGTGTCCACCGTGGGCGCCATGGTCGGGCCGATGGCGGCGTTGTTGACCAGCACATCGACCTTTTCCCCCAGCGCGTCGAGCTGCCGCCAGAGAGACAGGATCTGCCCCTCGTCCGAAAGGTTGCATTCGAGGCCGAGGACTCCCAGCCCGGTCACACCGCTGCCGGGCAGATCGACGGCGATGAGCCGCGTCCCGGGCGTGGCGAGTTCGGCGATCAGGGCGCGGCCGATGCCGCCCGCGGCGCCGGTGATCAGGCAGGTGCGGGTCATGCTCTCACTCCGTTCCGAGGCGGCGGAAGAATCCGTCGCGATAGAGCAGGCTCGCCCCCGGTGCGGTGCCGAGGTTGATGACCCGGCCGAGGAACACCCAATGGCTACCCTGCTCGAACGCCGCTTCGACGGCGCAGTCGAACCGGGCGACGGCGCGGTCCAGCACCGGCGCGCCGCTGGCGCCGGTGGACCAGAGCGCGGGTGCGAAAGCCTCGCGCTCTTCGCCCGGGTGCGAGGAAAAGCGCCGGGCGATCTCGGCCTGTTCGTCGCTGAGGAAATTGACCGCGAAGCGGCCCACCTCGCGGATCCGCTCGGCCGCGGATTTGTCGCCGCGGATGCAGACCACCAGCGTCGGCGGCTCGGTGGTGGCGGAGCAGATGGCGGTGACGGTCAGCCCCTCGGGCACGCCGGCATGGGTCCAGGTGACGACCGCGACGGGCGAAACGACATGGCGCATCGCGTTCTTGTACTCATCGACCGAGACGACGGCGGGGGAGGGGGCCTTCATGGGGATGTCCTGCGTTCAGGGCCGGGGCGCGATATGATAGACGGGATCGTCGGGGAAGGCGGCGCCGATGGGCTGGCGGGGGCCGAAGCGCTCGGCCTCGCTGCCCTCGGGCACCGGCTGATCCTCGGCCCAGTCGTAGACCACGACCCGCGCCGCCACCCGCCATTCGTTGCCGCGCTTCTCGAACCGGTCGCAATAGCGGCCGATCAGCATGACCTGCCGCACCATGCCATCCGCGCCCGCGCCGCGCTGATGGGCGGTGAAATAGCTCTCGACCTCCGCGCCCTCGGGCCCGGTGAAGGTGATGAGAATGTTCGACACGACATGAATGTTGCGCGGCCCCGTTGCCCAGACGCGCTTGGCCCAGTCGATGAAGCCTTCGACCGGGCCGGAATAGGGGCCGTGCCGGTCGGTGGCATCGGGCCAGTAGGACGAGCGCAGCGCGGCCTCGTCGGCGCGGTCGATCCCCCGGCAATAGCGGTAGAGGCAATCGCGGATCGCCTCGCGGTCCATCAGTTCCTGCACCTGGGCGGCAAGGTCGGTCATGGGGCCTCCAGTTCGATCAGCGCATCCAGCGCGATGACGCCCTGTCCCTTGGGCAGGACGCGCACGGGGTTGAGGTCGATGCCGACCACGCCGTCGCGATGCGCGGCGGCAAAGCGCGACAGGTCCGAGAGGAGCTGCGCCAGCGCGTCGATATCAGCGGGCTCGGCCCCGCGCACGCCTTCGAGCAGCGCATAGCCGCGGATTTCGCGCAGCATGCGATGGGCTTCGGCCACGTCGAAGGGGGCGGCGCGGAAGGTCACGTCCTTCAGCACTTCGACGAAGATCCCGCCGAGGCCCGCCATCACCACCGGCCCCAGCACCGGGTCGCGGGTGACGCCGACGATCACTTCGACCCCGCCCGGGACCATCGGCGCGACCAGAACGCCCTCGATCCGCGCGCCGGGGGCCTTGGCCCGGGCGCGGGCGAGGATGTCGGCGGTCGCTTGCCGGACGGCGGCGGCGTCTTTCAGGTTGACCGCCACGCCGCCGATCTCGGTCTTGTGGGCGATGTCGGGCGAGCAGATCTTGACCACGACCGGATAGCCCAGCGCCTCGGCCGCCTGCACCGCGGCCTCGGCGTCAGGGGCGAGGTGTTCGGCGGGGAACTGAATCCCGGCCTGTCTCAGCAGCGCCTTGGCGCCAGCTTCGGACAGGGGCCCTGCGGGCAGCGGCAGGCGATCCATCGGCGCCGGGGTCGAGGCGGGGCGGGCGAAAGCCTTGCGGAACCGCGCCAGCGCCCCCAGCGCATGGGCGAGCGCCGAGCCGTCCTCGTAGACCAGGAAGCCATCGGCCTCGTAGCGGCGCTGGGCCTCGACCGGGGCGGACATGGTGAGCGCGCGGATGCTGCCCTCATGCCCCGCCAATGCCTCCATCAGCGCCTTGCGGAGGGGATCGGCATAGGTCTTCGATCCCGGGCCGGTGCCGAGGATCGCGGTAAAGGCGTCATAGCCGCCGCGCTCCATCATGGTGCGGACACAGGCTTTCAACACGTTCAGGTCGCTGACCGCCTGCGCCGTGGCATCGACCGGGTTGCGGGGCGAGGCATAGGGCAGAAGCGCCAGCAACTCCTTCTGCGCGTCCTCCGGCATCGGCGCGACATCGAGTCCGGCAGCCTCCAGATCGTCGGCCAACTGGATGCCGAAACCGCCCGACATAGTGAAGATGCCGACCCGGTCGCCCGCGGGAAACCGCCCCGAGGCCGCGGCATAGGCCACGTCGATCTGTTCGGCAGTGGTCGCGGCGCGGTGGACGCCGTATTGGCGCAGCACCGCGTCGAACACGCCATCCGAGCCCGCCAGGGCGGCGGTATGCGAGGCGGCGGCGGCGGCGCCCACGGCAGAGCGGCCGGTCTTCATGAAGACGATGGGCTTGTGCAACTGCCGTGCGGTTTCCAGCGCCTCGATGAACAGGTCGCGGTCGCGCACACCCTCGGCATAGGCCATGACGACGCGGGTGTCGGACTGGCGAACCATGTGGATCAGCGCCTCGGCCACGTCGATATCGGCCTCGTTGCCGGTGGTGATCCACTGGCTGATGCCGAGGCCCCGGGCGCGGGCCAGATGGGCGACATGCGCGCCATAGGCCCCGGATTGCGAGACGATGCCGACCGGGCCGGGCTGGATCATCTCGCGGTCCAGGATCACGCTGAACGTACCGTAATAGCCCAGCGCCGGGTTGAAGACGCCGAGGCAATTGGGGCCGAGCAGCCGCATTCCGGCTTCGCGCGCGGTGGCGGTGAGGCGGGCTTGCAGAGCCTCGCCCTCGTGCCCGGTTTCGGCGAATCCGGCCGAGAAGATCACCGCCGACCGCACACCCCTGGCCGCACATTCCTCGACCGCCTGCAAGGTTGCGGCGGCGGGAAGGGCGAGGATCGCGGTATCCGGCACCTCGGGCAGAGCGGCGATCGAGGCATAGGCGGGCAGGCCCTGCACGGTCTCGCGCTTGGGGTTCACGGGCAGCACGCGGCCCTTGAACCCGGCCTCGCGCAGATAGCGTAGCGGCCGCCCGCCAATGCGCGAGGCATCGTCCGAGGCGCCGATCAGCGCCACGCTGGCGGGGGCGAAGAGGGCGTCGAAGGCGTCACGCATCGGCGGGGCCTCCGGCGGTCAGGCGCATCCGGGGCTCGGCCAGACCCGTCACGCCCAGCCCGTCCACGGCAAAGAGGTAGCCGCCCTGCGGATGGCGGGAAATCGCGCGGCCCGAGCCGCTGTCCTTGATCGAAGTGACATAGAGCGTGGTCAGATCCGGCCCGCCGAAGGCCACGCAGCTGGGCATGTCCGTGGGGGCGGGCATCAGCCGCTCCAGCTTGCCCGAGGGGGCGAAGCGGGCGATCTTGCCGACATTGACCAGCGCCACCCAGACGTAACCCTCGGCATCGACCGTGGCGCCGTCGGGGCCCGAGTTGAATTGCTGGGTATCGGCGAATACCCGGGGGCGGGCCAGTTCGCCGTTCTCGTAATCATAGGCCCGCACGAAGCGGTCCAGGCTGTCCGAGAAATACATCGTCCGCCCGTCCGGGCTGAAACAGAGCGAGTTCGAGATGCGGATGCCATTGGCCAGAACCTCGGCCCGGCCGGTGCCGTCGACGCGGACGAGTTCGCCCACCGGTTCGGCGAAGACCCCCATGCCGCCGCAGACGAAGCGACCCTCGCGATCCACCTTGCCGTCGTTGAAGCGCATGCGCTCGTTCTTCGGCGGGACGTGCAGGGGGGCGAGGGTGCCGGTGTCGGGATCGACCAGATGGATCCCGTCAAACAGGCCCGCGACCAGCCGCCCGTCCTCGCACAGGCCGATGGAGCCGATGATCGAGGGCATGGCGATCTGCCCCTCGGCCCCGGTGGCGGGTTCGTGGAAGCGGATCACGCGCGAGACGCCATCGACCCAGTAAAGCCTCTGGCGGCGGTCGTCCCAGAGCGGGCTTTCGCCCAGAAGGTCGGGCGTCGAACCGACGCGGGTGGCGACGATCCTGGGGTCGGTGGGTGAGGTCATCTCGGCTGTCCGCGAAAGGCAAAAAAGGGCGGCCGGGGCAGAGCCCGGCCGCCAGCGGGGAGGATTACTGCGTGAAGAGCGCGCAGCTGCTCTCTTCGCGGCTGCGCCAGGATTGCTCGGCCGGGATCAGGCCCAGCACGTTGTAATAATCCCAGGCGCCGGTCGATTCCTCGGGCGTCTTCACCTGCACCATGATCATCGGATGCATCACCACGCCGTCCTCGCGGATCGGGACATCGTGCATCAGCGCGTCGTTCACCGGCGTCGCGCGCATCTGGTCCATGACCGCCACACCCTCGTCCGAACCCAGCGCGGCCAGCGCTGCGAGGTAGTGGTTGACCGCCGAATAGGTGACCAGCTGCGCTTCGTTGGGATAGCGCCCGTCGAAGGCGGCGTTGTAGCGCTCGGTCAGGGCGCGGCTGGCGTCGTCGTAGTTCCAGTAGGCGGCGGCCGAGAAGACGAGGCCCTGCGTCGCTTCCAGCCCGATGCCGTGCACGTTGTTGGTCAGGATGCCCAGCGGCGCAAGGTGCTGACCGGCGGCGACGATGCCGAATTCCTCGGCCTGCTTGATGACGTTGGCGAGGTCGGCGCCCGCATTGGCGATGCCGATGACCTGCGCGCCGCTGGCCTGCGCTTGCAAAAGCTGCGACGAGAAGTCGGTGGCGCCCAGCGGATGCAGGGTCGAGCCCAGCACCTCGCCGCCCGCGGCCTCGATGAAGCGGGTGGCATCGGCCTGCCAGGCATGGCCGAAGGTGTAGTCCACGGTGATGAAATACCAGCGCAGGTTACCCTGCTCGATCTGCGCATTCACCGAGCCGCGGGCCAGGGTATAGGTGTCGTAGGCCCAGTTCGTCGTCATCGGCGAGCACTGGCTGTTGGTCGTCTCGGTCGTGGCGGTGCCGGCGATCAGATAGGGGCGGTTGTGCTGGCGCATCACATCCTGCACGGCCAGCGCGATGGACGAGGCCGAGCAACCGACGATGGCGTCGACGCCCTCTTCCTCGACCCAGCGGCGGGCGGTGGCCACGCCGATATCGGGCTGGTTCTGGTCGTCGGCGATCACCAGTTCCACCGGTACGCCGTTGATGGCGCCGCCGTGGTCCTCGATGGCCAGCCGCGCCATGGCGACCGAACCCGCGCCGCAATTGTCGGCATAGGGGCCGGATTGGTCGTTCATCACGCCGATGCGGATCACGCCATCGGTGAAATCGGCCCAGGCGGGGGCGGCGGTCAGGGCGGTACAGGTCATCATCAGCGCCAGGGCGCCGGTCTTCGTCATGGTCATGGTCTTCCTCCCTTGGGTTTGGCGGGGGCTCCTCTCCCCCGCCGGGTCAGTTCACGAAAAAGCGTAAGTGACGCCCCCATCGACAAACAGCATGTCGCCGGTGATGAAGGACGCTTCGTCCGAGGCCAGGAACACGGCCGCATTGGCCATGTCCGCGGGTTGCCCCAGGCGACCGATGGGCATGCGCTGGCGGCGGCGTTCCCAGCCCTCCTCGGTCACCACCATATTGGCGCCGTCGGTCTGGGTCGGGCCCGGGGCGATGGCCGTGACGCGGATGTTGTCCGGCCCGAATTCAGCCGCGCCCGAGCGGGTCGCGGCGGCCACCGCTGCCTTGATGGCCGAGTACATGATGCCGTGTTTCATCGCCAGAACGGCCGAGGGTGAGGCGATGTTGACTATGACACCGCCCCCTGCCGCGCGCATCTGCGGCACGGCCGCCTGATAGCCCCAGATCACGCCCTTGAAGCCCACGTCGATCATGCGCGCGATCATCGGCTCGGTCTGCTCTTCCAGGGACCCGTAGCGATTGTACATCGCGTTGTTGACCAGCACCGTGATCGGCCCGAAGGCGTGGCGGAGCTGGGCTGCGGCGGTGAAGACCTCCTCGCGGTCGGCGACATTGGCCTTCAGCGCCAGCGCCTCGCCGCCTGTCGCGCGGATCGCCGCGGCGCATTCCTCGGCCACCTCCAGCTTCAGGTCCAGCACGCCGACCTTTGCCCCTTCGCGGGCATAGGCCTCGCTGATCGCGCGGCCGATCCCGCGTCCGCCGCCCGTCACCAGGGCGACCCGGTTGGCAAGTCTGCCTCCCATCGTCTTCGTCCTTTCCTCCCGGTCCCGCGACCCGCCGACAGGGTGCAGGCAACACGCGGCCGGGGCGCGCTGGCGCCCGTCCCGGTGGTCTTGTCTGCCGGATGCGGCTGGTCTTTGGGTATGAGGGAAAGATTGCACGGGCCTTCGCAGGCGGCTAGAAAATTCCGTCAGTGAAGTGGAGTTTCACACTTGTGAATTCCGGCCGAACGGGATGGGAGGTCCTGCCGATGTCCAACGCACAGGTCAAGTCCGCGATGCGGGCCTTCGAGATCCTCGAACATTTCCGCCTGACCCAGCAACCCCGCACCATGTCCGAACTGTCCGTCGATCTGGGCTATCCGCTGTCCTCGACCACGGTTCTGCTGAAGACGCTGGTGAACCTCGGCTACCTCAATTACGACCGCGGCAAGCGGGTCTATTTCCCGACGACCAAGGTCACCGGGCTGGGCGACTGGGTGCCGCGGGCGCTCTTCGGCTCGGGCCATGTCATCGACGCGATGAACGACGTGCATGCGATGACCAGCGAGGGGATCTTCGTCGGCACCCGCAACGACGTCTACCTGCAATACCTGAAGACCAAGCAATCGCTGCACGCGCTGCGCTTCTTCATCGACGAGGGCACGGTGCGGCCGATCACCCGTTCGGCGGCGGGCTGGGTGCTGATGTCGACCATGACCGACGACAAGATCGAGAACATGGTCCGCCGCGCCAATATCGCCACCCAGAACCCGGCCGAACGGATGCTGGTGCCCGAGATCTTCCAGCGCATCGCCGAGATTCGCGCTCGGGGCTATGGCTGGGCCGAGGATGTGCCCTTTGCCGGCGGGGCGACCATCGCCGTGCTGATGCCGGGCACGATCCTGGGCAGCCCGGTGACGCTGGCGCTGGGGGGCGTCACCGACCGGATCAAGAAGAATTTCGACAAATATCTGGGCGCCTTGCGGCTTGCCGCGCGCTCGGTCCCTGCCGAACCGGATTTCGACACGCCCATCCATATCGAGCTTTGAGCCGGTTTTTCACGGATGTGAATGTCAGCGACCGATATGCTGTAATCGTTGATCGCCGCGCCAAGACGGCGTTTCATTCCTCCTGATCGGGCGGCGAGGAGGCCGCCCCCGGCGCCGACCCCGCCCATCGGGGTGCCGCGCCGCTGTTCAAAGGGAGGATCGACATGAGTCGAGCGCAAACGGCCGCCTCGGGGGCCGAACGGATTGACATGGTCATCGTCGGCGCGGGTTTCGGCGGCATGTATGCCACCTTCAAGTTCCGCGAGATGGGGCTGAACATCGTCAGCATCGAGGAAGGCGGCGATGTCGGCGGGGTCTGGTACTGGAACCGCTACCCGGGCGCGCGCTGCGACCTGCTGTCGGTCGATTACAGCTATGGTTTCTCGGACGAGGTGCAGCAGGAATGGACCTGGACCGAGCAATTCGCCGCCCAGCCCGAGATCCTGGCCTATGCCAATTTCGTCGCCGACCGGCTGGACCTGCGCAAGCATTACCGCTTCAACACAAGGGTCGAGAGTGCCAGGTGGGATGACGCCCGCCAGCTCTGGGTCGTGCGGACGAATGACGGCACGGTGCTGGAGGCGACCTATTGCGTCATGTCCACCGGCCCGCTGTCCAAGCCGACCGATCCCGACATTCCCGGCCTGAACCGCTTCAAGGGCCTGACGCTGCGCGCCGCCCGCTGGCCGCATGAGGAGCCGGATCTGAAGGGCAAGCGGATCGGCGTCCTCGGCACCGGATCCTCGGGGATGCAGATCATCCAGACGCTGGGCCGCACCGATTGCGAGCTGTTCGTCTTCCAGCGCACCCCCAGCTTCACCCTGCCGATGCGCAACCGCAAGGTCTCGGACCGGGACGTGGCGGAGCTCAAGGCCAATTACGCCTCGATCCGCGCGGCCTGCCGGTTGAACCCCACGGGCGGCGCGCGCCCCGTCTCGACCCGGCCCTTCTTCTCGATCCCCGCCGATCACCGGCAGGAGCTGATGGAACAGGCCTGGCAGCACGGCGGGCATACCTTCCTCGGCATCTTCTCGGACCTGATGGTCAATCAGGCGGCCAATGACCAGGTGGCCGATTTCGTCCGCGACCGGATCCACGAGACGGTGATCGACAAGACCCTCGCCGAGAAGCTGAAACCGCGCGGCTATCCGATCTTTGCCCGCCGGCCTTGCCTCGATACCGGCTATTACGAGACCTACAACCGCGCGAATGTGCATCTGGTCGATTGCCTGCAGGACCCGATCGTCGAGATCACCGAAAAGGGCATCCGCACCCAATCGGGCGAACATGAGCTGGACGTGCTGATCCTCGCCACCGGCTATGATGCGCTGACCGGCGCGCTGCTGGCCTTCGAGATCACCGGCAAGGACGGCCTCGCGCTCAGGGACAAATGGGAGGGCGGGCCGCGCTCGCTCTTCGGGATCCTGATGGCGGGTTTCCCCAACCTGTTCATGACCACCGGCCCCAACGGCCCGGCGGCGCTGGCGAATATCTTCACCATTTCCGAGAATGATGTCGATTTCATCGCGGGGCTCATCGCCCATATGCGGGCGACAGGGCAGGGCACGGTCGAGGCCTCGGCCAAGGCCGAGGAGGCCTGGATGGCGCAGATCCAGGTGCTGGCCAGCCGCTCGCTGATGCTGAAGGCAAAGACCTGGTGGACCGGCTCGAACGTGAAGGGCAAGCCGCAGGGCATGTCGATGTTCACCGGCGGTTTCCACAAGTACCGCGAGGCCTGCGAGGCGGTCGTGGCCAGTGGCTACCGTGACCTCAGCTTCGAGCCCGCACAGCAGCCCGAACCCGTCGCGGGCTGAGGCCTTTCACCCCGATGTCGCTTTCACCGGCCGCGCCCGACGCGGCCGGGCAAACCCTGTCACCCCGGAGGCAAACCATGCTGGGTCTCATGCAGGATCGGCCGCTGCTGATCTCGTCCCTTCTGACGCATGCCGAACGCTACCACCCCCGCGCCGAGATCGTCTCGGTCACCTGTGAAGGGGCGGTGGTGCGCACCGATTGGGCGGGGATCGCCCAGCGCGCGCGCAAGGCCGCGCAGGCGCTCAGGCGGCTGGGGGTGAAGCCCGGTGACCGCGTGGCGACGCTGGCCTGGAACACGCACCGGCATCTGGAACTCTATTATGCCGCCGCCGGGATCGGCGCGGTGCTGCACACGGTCAATCCCCGGCTCTTCCCCGAGCAGATCGAGTATATCCTGAACCATGGCGCGGCCGAGGTTCTGTTGTTCGACGCGCCCTTCCTGCCCTTGGTCGATAGGCTGGCGGGCAAGCTGGATCACGTCCGGCACCGGGTGGTGTTGTCCGACGCCTTGCGCGAGGGCCGCGCGGATCTGGCCTGCTACGAGGATCTGCTGGCGTCCGAGGATGGCCTGCTGGACTGGCCGGTTTTCGACGAGCGGCAGGCCTCGGGGCTCTGCTATACCTCGGGCACCACGGGGAACCCGAAGGGCGTGCTCTATTCCCACCGCTCGACCGTGCTTCATGCCTTCCTCTGCTGTCAGGTCGACGGGCTGCACCTGTCGCGGGCCGATTCCACGTTGCTGGCTGTGCCGCTCTTTCATGTGAACGCCTGGGGGATCCCCTATGCCTCGGCGCTCTGCGGGGCGAAGCTGGTGTTGCCGGGGCCGAAGCTGGACGGGCAATCGCTTTATGACCTCGCCCGGGCCGAGGGCTGCACCTTCTCGCTGGGGGTGCCGACCGTCTGGATCGGCCTCTTCAAGTATCTTGACGAGGCGGGGCTCAAGACCTCGGACCTGCCGTTCCAGCGCGTTTTGATGGGCGGTTCCGCCGCGCCCCGCGCGCTGCTGGAACGCTTCCACGCGGCGGGCATCCACGCCTTCCAGGCCTGGGGCATGTCGGAAACGAGCCCCGTCGCCACCGTCGCCACCCTGCTGCCGCATCACCGGGATCTGCCCAAGGCGCAGCAGATCGACGTTCTGGCCCGGCAGGGGCGGGCGATGTTCGGGGTCGAGCTGAAGATCGTGGGCGAGGACGGGACCGAACTGCCGCAGGACGGCAGCGCCTCGGGCGAGCTGATGGTGCGGGGGCCCTGGGTGACCTCGGGCTATTACGGCGGGGTCGGGGGGCAGGTGGTCGATGCGGACGGCTGGTTCGCGACCGGCGACGTGGCGAAGATCGACGGCGAGGGATTCGTGACGCTGACGGATCGGTCGAAGGACGTGATCAAATCGGGCGGCGAATGGATCAGCTCCATCGAGCTGGAGAATGCCGCGCTGGGCCATCCGGCGGTCGAGGCCGCGGCGGTCGTGGGCGTCACCCATGAGCGCTGGCAGGAACGCCCGCTGATGCTGGTGGTGAGGAAGCCGGGGGCTGCGGCGGAGCCCGGCGAGATCCTGACCTTCCTCGAGGACAAGGTGGTGCGCTGGTGGCTGCCGGACGATGTGGTCTTCGTCGATCACCTGCCGCTGACCGCGACCGGCAAGCTGGACAAGAAGGTCCTGCGCGAGGCGTGGAAGGATCACCTGCTGAACCCGCAGGCCTGAGCGCCAATGCGAAAGTAAGGCCCCGCTGCTTGCCAGCGGGGCCTTTGCGCATTCCGGGGGGAGCAGCCCGGACTGGGGGTCGTCAGGCGGCGGACCGCGCCGCCCGTCGCCTCACGAAAGCCTGCAACTCGCCGACCAACCCCCGGCGGAAGAACAGGATCACCGCCAGGAACACCACGCCCTGGATGATCAGCGCCCATTCGCCGAATTGGGCGAGGTGGTCGTTCAGCATGACGATCAGCGCCGCGCCCACCATCGGCCCCGCCATCGTCCCCAGGCCCCCCAGCAGCGCCATGAAGATGATCGTGCCGGACACGTGGAACGACAGGTCGTGCAGCGTCGCGATCTGATAGACCGAGGCCTTCATCGCCCCCGCCAGCCCGGCAAGCCCGGCCGAAAGGGTCAGGGCCACGATCTTGAACCGCTCAGGCACGAAGCCCAGGGATTCCACGCGCCCCTCGTTGTCGCGGATGGCGCGCAGCACCTCGCCGAAGGGGGAATGGACGATGCGGTAGAAGAACCAGATCGCCGCGACCGAGATCGCCAGGATCAGGTAATAGAGCGACAGGTTCGACGACACGTCGATCACCCCGAAGAGGTCCGAGCGCGGGATCCGCTGCAGACCGTCCTCGCCATGGGTGAAGGGCGCGCGCAGAAGCAGGAAATAGACGAATTGCGAGATGGCGAGCGTGATCATCGCGAACTGGATCCCGCCGCGTCGGGCCGAGATCAGGCCCACGACCCAGCCCAGCGCCGCCATGGCGAGGGTTGTCGCGGCGAAGGCGAGTTCGATGGAAAGCCCGCCCTCCTTCATCAGCCAGCCGCCGATATAGGCGCCGGTGCCGAAGAACATGGCGTGGCCGAAGCACAGGAGGCCCGCATAGCCCAGCAGCAGGTTGAAGCTGGAGGCGAAGACCATGAAGCACAGGATGGTCATCAGAAGGATCGGATAGACGAAGAACGGCGCGGCCACGGCCGCCACGGCCAGCGCGGCGAGGAGCAGGTAGCGGGTCATCGGGAGGACTCCGGCGAAGAGAACAGGCCATTCGGCCGCAGGATCAGCGCGACGATCATGATGACGAAGATCGCGAGGTTCGAGGCTTCGGGATAGAAGACCTTGGTCAGGCCCTCGACGATGCCGATCAGATAGCCGGTCAGGATCGCACCCAGGATCGAGCCCATGCCGCCGATCACCACCACGGCGAAGATGACGATCATCAGGTTCGAGCCCATCGAGGGCGAGACCTGATAGATCGGCGCGGCCAAGACGCCCCCCAGCCCGGCGAGGCCCACGCCGAAGGCATAGGTCAGGCTCATCATCCGCGGCACGTTGATGCCGAAGCTCTCGACAATCTCGGGCCGTTCATTGGCCGCGCGCAGATAAGCGCCGAGCTTGGTCTTTTCGATCAGAAGCCAGGTCGCGATGCAGACGGCGAGCGAGAAGACCACCACCCAGCCCCGGTAATAGGGCAGGAACATGAAGCCGAGATTGACGCCGCCCGGCAGGGGTGAGGCATAGGGCAGCCCGGTCGAGCCGAATTCCAGCCGCATCAGCCCCTCGATGATCAGCACCGCCGCGAAGGTGGCGAGCAGGCTGTAGAGGTGGTCGAGGTGCCGGAGCGGTTTGAGGATGGTCTGTTCCATCAATAGGCCGAAGGCCCCCACCACCACCGGCGCGATGAAGAGCGCACCCCAATAGGGGATGCCCAGATGGTTCAGCAGCAGAAGGGCGACGAAGGCCCCCAGCATGTATTGCGCGCCGTGGGCGAAGTTCACCACATGGATCAGGCCGAAGATGATGGCGAGGCCGAGGCTGAGCATGGCATAGAACGACCCGTTGATCAGGCCGATCAGCAATTGCCCCAGCAGCAGTTGCATCGAGATGTGGTCGAACATGGCTCAGACCCCCAGATACGTCTTGACCCGGGCCATATCGGCCTCGAGCGCGGAATTGGTCAGCGTGTCGACCACCTTGCCGTTTTCGACCACCACATGCCGGTCGGCGACCTTGCGGGCGAAGGAGAGGTTCTGTTCGACCAGCAGGATGGTGAATCCCTGCGCTTTCAGCCGCTTGATCTGCTCGCCGATCTCCTTGACCACGACGGGCGCCAGCCCTTCGCTGGGTTCGTCCAGCAACAGGAACCGCGCGCCGGTGCGCAGGATGCGGGCGATGGCCAGCATCTGCTGCTCGCCGCCCGACAACTTCGTGCCCTGGCTTTTCAGGCGCCGCTGCAAGTTCGGGAATTGCCGAAGAAGCTCGCTATCCGCGATCCCGCCGGCTTTCAGGACCGGGGGCAGGGTCAGGTTCTCGGCCACGTTCAGCGAGGCGAAGATCGCGCGTTCCTCGGGGCAATAGGCGATGCCGGTGCGGGCGATCTGATAGGTGCGTTTACCGATCAGCTCCTGCCCGTCGAAGCGGATGGAACCGGTGCGCTTGCCCACGATGCCCATGATCGAGCGCAGCGTGGTGGATTTGCCCGCGCCGTTGCGGCCGATCAGCGTGACCAGTTCGCCGGGCTGCACGGTGAAATCCATGCCGTGCAGGGCCTTGGATTCGCCGTACCAGGCTTCGAGGTTCTGGACCGTCAGCAGGGGCTCAGTCATCGACGCCTCCCATATAGGCGGTGATCACCTCGGGATCGCTCGACACTTCGGCATAGGTGCCTTCGGTCAGCACCTCGCCATGTTGCAGCACGGTGATCCGCTCGCAGAGGCTGGAGACGACCGAAAGGTTATGTTCGACGATCAGGATGGTGCGCCCGGCCGAGACCTTGCGGATCAGGTCGGTGATCGGTTCCACATCCTCGTGCCCCATCCCGGCGGTGGGTTCGTCCAGCAGCATCACCTTGGGGTCGAGCGCGAGGGTCGTGGCAATCTCCAGCGCGCGTTTCTTGCCGTAGCTGAGTTCGGTCGCGGGCGTATCCTCGCGCCCGGCCAGCCCGACCTGCGCGAGCAAGTCGCGGGCGCGGTCGTTCAGCGGTTCCACGGCCTTCAGCGAGCGCCAGAACTGGAACGCCGTGCCGTTGTTCGATTGCAGCGCGACGCGGACGTTTTCCAGGCAGGTCAGATGCGGGAAGGTGGCCGAGATCTGGAAACTGCGCACGAGGCCCAGCTTCGCCACCTGCGCCGAGCGCAGGCGGGTGATGTCCTGACCGTCCAGCAGCACCTGACCCGCGGTCGGGGTCAGGGTCTTGGTCAGCAGGTTGAAGCAGGTGGTCTTGCCCGCGCCATTGGGGCCGATCAGCGCGTGGATGGAGCCGCGCCGGACCTTCAGATCCACCTCCTTCACCGCGTGGAAGCCGCCGAAACTCTTGGTCAGCCCCCGCGCTTCGAGTGCGTAATCGCTCATGGCGCTCACCGGGAGGGCAGGCCGAGGACGGCCTTGGCAAGGATGTTGCGCTGGATCTCGTTCGAGCCGCCAAAGATCGCCGGCGCCCGCGCGTCGAGGAACAGGTTCATCGCGTCGACATGGCCGCCGTCGCCCAGCGGCAGGTCATCATAGAACCGCGCTTCCTCGCCCGCGACGGCCAGCGTTTCCTCGGTGATGCGCTGGTAGAGTTCGGTGCAGAAGAGCTTCAGCACCGAGACATCGGCGCCCAGCGTGCCGCCTTCGCGCAGCACCTTGGCGAACCGCTCGAAGGCCGAGCCGAGGTCGTAGAGGTCGAGCCGCAGCTTGGCATAGCGCGAGCGGAAGGCGGCATCCCCGAAGGCGCCGCGATCCTCGGCCAGCAATTCCAGCCGCTTCAGCGCGTATTCGGGCCGGGACGGCGCGCCGAGGAAAATCCGCTCATGCCCCAACACCGCCTTGGCCAGGGCCCAGCCCGCATTGACCTCGCCCACGACATTCTTCGCGGGCACGCGAACATTGTCGAAGAAGACCTCGCAGAAATCGGCCTCCTCGCGCAGGTTGGGGATGGTGCGGACGACGACGCCGGGCGAGGTCAGGTCCACCAGCAGCACGGTGATGCCGTTCTGCGGCTTGGCGGCCTCCTTGTCGGTGCGCGCGAGCAGCAGGATCCAGTTCGCGCAATGCGCGAGCGTGGTCCAGATCTTCTGGCCGTTGATGACGAATTCGTCCCCGTCCCGCACGGCCGAGGTGCGCAGCGAGGCCAGATCCGAGCCCGCATTCGGTTCGGAATAGCCCTGGCACCAGACATGCTCACCGGACAGGATGCGCGGCAGGAAATGCGCCTTCTGCTCCTCGGTGCCGAATTCAATGAGCAGGGGACCGGTCAGGCCGATGCCATGATCGGGAATGCGCGGGCAGCCCAGCCGCGCCCATTCCTCGACATAGACGATGTGCTTGGCGGCATTCAGCCCCATGCCGCCCCATTCCTGCGGCCAGACCGGCGAGAGCCAGCCCTTGCGGGCCAGCGCGTGATACCATTCCGCCACCTCGTCGAAGACGGGGCGCTGCTTGCGCATGAAGCGCAGATGGGCGGGGCAGGTCCGGTCCACCCAGTCGCGGAAGATCGCGCGGAATTCAGCGTCCGTCAGCGCGTTCCAATCCTGTTGCTCGGGCATCGCCTGCGTCAGCATCACAGACCATCCCCGAACACGGCCGGGCGCTTTTCCATGAAGGCGCGCATGGCTTCCTTGCTGTCGGGATGGCGGGTCATCTCGACCGTCAGATTTTGCTCGAAGCGGTAGCCGTCCTTCAGGCCCATCGTCTCGACGGTGTTGAGGGCGCGCTTGGCCAGACGGATCGCCGCGGGGCTTTTCGAGGCGATGTTGCGGGCGAGTTCCATCGCCGTGTCCATCAGCTCCTCGGGCTCCACGCAGGCCTCGATCAGGCCGCGACGATAGAGCTCGGCCGCAGGCACCCGCCAGCCGGTCAGCACCATGCGGCGGGTCAGCGACATGGGGAAGACCCGCATCGTATGGCGCACGCCGCCCATCAGGCCGATGTCGATCTCGGGCAGGCCGAAGACGGCGTTGGTCGAAGCCACGATCATGTCGGAACAGATCGCCAGCCCCATGCCCGCACCCAGTGCCGGGCCGTTCACGGCGGCGATGACGGGAACGTTCATCTCCATGATGACGAAGCCCACCTCGCGGGCGCGGCGGAGGTGGCGATAGGTATCGCCCGCCACGCCATCCGCGAGTTTGGCGCGCGACTTGATGTCGGCCCCCGCCGAGAAGCATTTGCCCGCGCCGGTCAGAACGATGCAGCGCACGCCGGGGGTTTCGTTCAATTCGTCAAAGACCTCGATCAGCTCGTCCATGAAGGCGCGCGATTGCGCGTTCACCGGCGGCGCGTCCATGGTGACGATGGCAACGTGGTCGGCGATCTGGGTCTTGATCAGCTCGTTTCGCATGGAATGTCCTTTCAGGCAGCGCGTTCGGCAGACAGGAACGCCAGCCGCAGCTCTTCGGGTTGGCCCAGCGTCGCGTTCAGGGCGATCGCGCGCTTGAGGTAGAGGCCGATGTCGCATTGGTCGGTGAAGCCCATCGCGCCGTGCAGCTGGATCGCCTTGCGGGTGATCGCGGTGGCACTGTCGCCTGCCCGGGCCTTGGCGGCGAGCACCGCTTGCGCGACCTCGCCCTCGGGCGCGGTCGCGGCGTTGAGGCAGGCGGAACAGGCGAATTCCGCCTCGGCCCACATATCGACCAGCCGGTGCTGGATCGCCTGGAAACTGGCGATGGTCTTGCCGAATTGCACCCGGTTCGCGGTGTAATCGACGGTGATCTCCAGCGCGCGGGCGCCGATCCCGGCCAGTTCCGCTGCCAGGGCGAGGCGGGTCGTGGTGATGGCCTGGGTGAGGGCGGTTTCCAGCGCGGCGCCCCGGGCCAGGACCCTTCCCGCCGGCACGTCATGGAGCGAGACGCTGGCCAGGGTCGCGCCGTCGATGCCCGGGCGGGCGACGACGCGCAGCCCGGGGGCGCTGGCCGGCAGGTGGATCAGCACCGGTTCGCCGCCCTCGGCCGCCAGCACCAGGAAGCCGGTGGCCGAGCTTGCCCCCGCGACCAGATGCGCGGTGCCGGTCAGCAGATCGTCGGTCAGCGCCAGCGGCGCCCTGCGGCCCCGGGCATCCTGCCAGAGGACCGGCAGGATCGCCTCGCCCCGGCCCAGCCCGGCGGCGAGGTCGCGCAAGTGCTCGTCCGGCGGCAGCGCGGCCAGCAGGGTGCCGGGGAAGACGGCGAGCGTCGCGTAGGGCTCGGTGATCAGCGACCGGCCCAGCGCCTCGGCGGCGACGGTCAGCTCGGGGCGGCCCAGCGCCAAGCCGCCCATATCCTCGGGCAGGGGCAGGGCCAGGAAACCGGCCTCGGCCAGCGCCCTCCAGACCTGCGGGTCCAGATCGGCCCCGGCGGCGCGGCGGCGGCGGAAGGTGGCGGGGCCATCGGCCTCGGCCGCCAGCGCGGCGAGGCTGTCGCGCAGCATGGCCAGCGTGGCGTCCGGATCGTCGAGTTGGATGAGGGGCATGGTGCCTCCGGCAGTTGCATCAACGGCGCGGCAGGCTTCCGGCAGGGGCGGCGCAATAGGCGACCCTCGTCGCCCGAAGGCGAACGGTTTCGCTGTCTGGATTGGCCTCCCCCGCGGGACCAGGGTCCACGCGCTCCGGCTACAGGAGGCGGGTTCGGGGGCTTTTTGTCAAAACCTATCGCATGCTGGGAAGGCAGTTTCACAAGTGTGAAATGCCGGGGTGCAGCGGGCCTTCCGGGGGCGCTGACCGCGCCGCGTCAGGCCTCGGCGTCGGGGTCGCGGAAGCCGCCGTCGCAAGCCTCGAGGATTGGGGTGCGGAAGACGCCGCGGATCCGCTCTGCCCCCGGGACCGCCTGTTGCCAGCGCCGGCCCTGTTCCATCGCCACGGCGACCCCGACCGGTGCGATCCCGGCCTTGTCCAGCAGCCGCAGCACGGCGGCGAGCGAACTGCCGGAACTCACCACGTCATCGACCAGCAGCACGCGCTTGCCGGTCAGCAGCGGCAGCATCCGTGGATCGAGGTAGATGTCCTTGCCGCCCCCCGGGGTGGTGATCGACTTCAGGGGTTCGGACAGCGCCGGATCGTACCAGAACTTGCGCGAGGTCCCCAGCGCCACGACGCGGCTGTGCCCCAGCCGCCGCGCCACCCCCTCGGCCAGCGGCAGGCCCAGCGTCGGCACGCCGATCACCACCTCGGGCCGGGCCTCGCGCCAGAGGGACACCATGGCGTCGGCCAGCGCGTCCAGCACCGCGAAGGAAGCCTGATTGACGATGAGCGAGGCGACCGCCTGCGTGCCATTCCCCGGCAGCACCCGGATCGGCAGCAGGATCTGGCGGCCATCGGGCAGGGTGGCAGGATAGACGCCGCGATGAGTGGCGCCCGCCACGGGAAAGCTGCCGAGGGCGAAGAGCGTCTGCCAGAAATCGTGCGGTTTCAGGTCCATGGGGGTTCTCTGGCAATCGGCGGTGGGATCGGTCAAGGTGGGATATGACAAGCCTTCTGACCGATTGACAAGCCATGCCGCTTTCCCCCGACGACCTGAACCGCCTTGTGACCCTGCGCCATGACCTGCATGCCCATCCCGAACTGGGGTTCGAGGAGAGACGCACCGCCGATCTGGTGGCCTCGGTGCTGCAGGAGGCGGGGATCACCATCCACCGCGGGCTGGGCGTGACGGGGGTCGTCGGCACGCTGACGCGGGGCAACGGGCCGGGGCGGATCGCGCTCAGGGCCGATATGGATGCGCTGGCGATGCCCGAGCTGACCGGCCTGCCGCATGCCAGCCGTAACCCCGGCCGGATGCATGCCTGCGGCCACGACGGGCATACGGTGATGCTGCTGGGCGCGGCGCTGGAACTGGCGCGGGACGGTGGCTTCGACGGGACCGTGCATTTCATCTTCCAACCGGCCGAAGAGGGCAGGGGCGGTGCCGCGCGGATGGTCGCGGACGGGTTTTTCCAGCGCTTTCCGGTGGATCGCGTCTATGGGCTGCACAACATGCCGGGCCTAGACCCGGATGAGATCGCCGTGGTCGAGGGGCCGCAACTGGCCTCGTCCGACCGCTGGGAGGTGGTCTTTACCGGTGAGGGCACGCATGGCGCCAAACCCCATCTCGGCCGCGATCCAATCACCGCGGCCGGGGCCTTTCTGAGCGCGATCCATACCATCGTGGCGCGGGTGGTTGATCCGCTGGCGCCCGCCGTGGTCAGCGCCTGCGCGCTGGAGGCGGGGGATTTCGCCGCGCTGAACGTCATCCCCGACACCGCGCGGGTGGGCGGCACGGCGCGCGCCTATGCGCCCGGGGTGCGCGACCAGCTGGAGGCGGAACTCGACCGTATCGCGCGGGGCATCGCCGCGACCTATGGGCTCAGCGCCGCCTTCACCTATCGCCGGGGCGTGCCGCCGGTTGTGAACGACCCGGGCGCCACCGCCATCGCGCTGGGCGCCGCGCGTGCGGCCTTGCCGAAGGTGCGGACCTCCTTCCCGCCCTCGACCGCCGGGGACGATTTCGCCGTCTTCTCGCAAGCGGTGCCGGGCTGCTACGTCTGGCTTGGCAACGGCCCGGCGGTGGAGGGCGCCCTGCACCACAACACGCGCTACGATTTCAACGATGCGGCGATTGCCCCGGGCGTGGCCTATTGGTGCGCGCTGGTCAGGGCTGATCTGCGCGCATGAGCCCGTCCCACAGCATCCGCTTGACCGCCACGGCGTCGATGCGCATCGCCACCTGGATCGGCGGGCGGCTGGCGTCGGGGATCAGGCGGCCGGGATGTTCGACCAGATCGACACCCAGCCGCATCTCGTCGCAGCCGAACAGCTCGGGCGCGAGCGCCATCAACATGACGCAGGGGTCGTGCAGCGGACGGGATTCGCGGGCAGAGCCCAGGAAATAAGCCCCGATCAGGTCGGCCGCGGTGGTTCCGGCGGGCGTGCCGCTGGCGCGCAGCGGCTCCAGCTCGGCCATCGTCGCGCGGAAGCGGCGCGTCACGTCCAGCGGGATCAGCGTGATCGGCACGCCCGAGCCCAGAACCATCGAGGCCGCCAGCCCGTCGGCGCCGATGTTGTATTCGGCGAAGGGCCCGGCATTGCCCGTCTCGTGAATCGCCCCGCCCATGGCGATGATATGGCCGATGCGGGCAAAGGCCTGCGGCTGGTCGCGGGCCAGGATCGCCAGATTGGTCATGGGCGCCAGCGCCAGGATGGTCAGCGTCCCGGGCGGCTCGGCCATCAGGCGCTTGGCCACGAAGCCGGTGGCATCCGACAGCGAGCCGTTGGGCGATAGGGGCAGCGTGACGCCCCCCAGCCCGTCGGCGCCGTGGATCGTTTCTTCGTTGCGGCCGGTGCCGCTGAGGGGGCCGGTGGCGCCCTGCACCACGGGGATCTGCCGCCCCGAGACGGCGACAAGGCGCAGGGCGTTGTCGGTGGTGCGGGTGATGCCGATATTGCCCGCCACGCTGGTGATCGCCTGCACGTCGAAGCGCGGCTCGTTCAGCGCGTAGAGGATGGCCACGGCGTCGTCGAGGCCGGGGTCGGTGTCGATGATGACTTTCATGTCTGCCCTTGGTCGATGGCGTTCATTTCGGCCCGGAACTGACCGGCAACTTGCAACGCATCTGACAGGACCCTGTCGGTCTCCAGGGTCTGAACCCGCCGGTTCCGCATCAGCCAGTGCCCGGCGACCATCACGTCGTGCACATCGGCGGGCTGAGCGGCGAACACCAGCATGGAATAGACATCGTAGACGGGATGCAGCCGCGGCGCATCCAGCGAAATGCGGATAATGTCCGCTTTTTTTCCGGGCTCGAGCGAACCGATCCTGTCATCGAGCGCCAGCGCCCTTGCGCCTTCCAGCGTCGCCATGCGGATCACCTCGGCCGCGGGCAGGGGCCTGCGCGAATGGCCGAGGATCTTGGCGAAGATCGAGACGGGGCCGAATTGTGCGAACAGATCCAGGGTGTTGCCGCTCATCGGCCCGTCGGTGGCGATGCCCACCGGGATGCCGGCGCGGCGCATGTCCTCGACCCGTGCCATGCCGCGGCCCGCCTTGCCGTTCGAGCGCGCGTTATGCGCCACGCCCGCGCCGGTTTCGGCCAGCAGCGCGATGTCGGCATCATCGACCAGCAGGCAATGCGCGGCGATTGTGCCGGGACGCAGGATGCCGGACATTGCGGCGAGCGCGGTGGTGGACATGCCATGCTCGCGCAGGGCCCAGTCGCGTTCTGCTTCGGTCTCGGCCAGGTGGATCTGAACCCGGGTGCCAGGGTGGTCGTCGTGCCAGCGCGCGGCGCGTTCCAGAACCCTCGGGCCGGTGGAATAGGGCGCATGCGGCGCGATGGAGGCGATGAGGCGCGGATGCCCCGCCAGACGGTCGGCCAGCGCGTCGCAGAGCGCGAAACCTTCATCGAAGCTGGCGTGGTCGGGGGCGGCGAAATCGGCCAGCGTCTGGCCCAGCACGGCGCGCAGGCCCGCGCGGTCCATCACCTCGGCGACCTCGGTCTCGAAATAATACATGTCGGCGATGGTGGTGACGCCGCCCATGATCGATTCCAGCGCCGACAGCGCCGTGCCCGCGCGGACCATGGCGGGCGAGACGAATTTGCGTTCGAGCGGCAGGATGTAGCGGAAGAGCCGGTCGTCCACATCCTCGCCCAGGCCCCGGAACAGGGACATCGGCAGGTGGCAATGCGGGTTGACCATGCCGGGCATGATCACATCGCCGCCCATGTCCAGCACCTCGCCCCCCTCGGGCGCGGGGCCCTCGCCCAGGGCAGCGATCGTCTCGCCCTCGATCCTGATCCAGCCGTTGCGGAACTGGGTCAGGCCCTTGTCCATCGTCAGCACCCAGGCATTGGCGAGGGTGAGGCTCATTCCGGTTTGAGGATCGCGCATTGCTCGGGGTTCGGGACCAGCGTCACGGCTGTCCGGGGGTCGAGCGGTTGCGAGAGGGGGCCGTTGGCGATGAGCGACAGCCCGCCCGCCCTGGCCTGATACTGATAGGCCCGGCCCAGATAGGTGCGCAGCCCCAGCACCGCCGGCAGCCCCGCGCCGCCCTGCGTCGTGGCCTGCAACCCGTCGGGCCTTGTGGCCAGCGTGAAGGCATTGGGGATCGGGCCGAGCTGGTCCTGCGAGAGGGTGAGGGCCGCGCCCTCGGACGTGATGGCCGTGACCTCGGCGCCGTTCCGGGCGGTGACTTTCAGGGGGATCAGATTCTCGAACCCGACGAAATTGGCGACGAAGGCATTGGCCGGGCGCTGATAGAGCACCTCGGGCGTATCCAGCTGCATGATCCGGCCCTGATGCATGATCGCCACGCGGTCGGAGATGGAAAACGCCTCCTCCTGGTCATGCGTCACATAGAGCGCCGTGGTGCCGTTCGCGCGTTGCAGCTGCCGGATCTCGACTCGCATGTCGATGCGCAGCTTTGCGTCAAGGTTGGACAGGGGCTCGTCGAACATCAGGAGCGGCGGCTCGATGACCAGCGCGCGGGCCAGCGCCACCCGCTGTTTCTGCCCGCCCGACAGCGCGGCGGGCAGCCGGTCGGCCAGATGCGCCAGCCCCACGCGGTCCAGCATCGCATCGGCCCGCTTCAGGCGCTCAGGCCCCGCGACTTTGCGCTGTTTCAGCCCGAAGGCCACGTTCTCGCGCACCGTCAGATGCGGGAAGAGCGCGTAGTTCTGGAACACGAGGCCGATGTCGCGCTGATGCGCCGGCAGTCTGGTCAGATCCTTCGATCCCAGCCGGATGGCCCCGGCGGTCGGTTGCAGGAAGCCCGCGACCAGCCGCAAGGTCGTGGTCTTGCCGCAGCCCGAGGCCCCCAGGAGCGAGACAAGCTCGCCCTCGGCCACCGAAAGCGAGAGGTCTTCCAGCACCTTGGTGGTGCCGTAATGGGCGGTGATGCGGTCGATGGTGAGGGGCTGGGTCATGGGGTCTATTTCGCGACGATGGCCAGGCCGAGCGTACGCTCGACGATGATCATGACGAGGATGGTGAGCAGCATCAGCACGACCGAGACCGAGGCAATGGTCGGATCGAAGAACTGCTCCATATGGGCGAGAAGCTGGATCGGCAGGGTCGAGACCCCGGGCCCGGTCAGGAACAGCGAGACCGAGACGTCGTTGATCGAGGTGATGAAGGACAGGATGAAGGCCGCGATCACGCCCGAGCGGATGTTCGGCAGCACGATGGTGAAGAAGGTCTTCGCGGGGGGCGAGCCGAGGCTGATGGCGGCCTCCTCGATCGAGAAGTCGAAGGAGGCGAGCGAGGCCGAGACGACGCGGATCACATAGGGAATGACCAGCAGCGTGTGGCCGATCAGCAGCGCGTACCAGACCGGCACGCCCGCCTGCACCGTGACCGAGCGCAGCAGCGAGAAGCCGATGACGATCTCGGGCACCAGGATCGGCAGGACGAAGAGCGTCGACAGCCAGGCGGGCAGGGCGACGCGGTAGCGGTTCAGCGCATAAGCGGCGGGGATGCCGATCACCAGCGCGATCCCGGTGCCGAGGAAGGCCATCTGCAACGAGGTGACGATGGTACGGCGAAAGGCCGAGATGTCCCAGATGTTCTGGAACCACCGGAAGCTCAGCCCCTGCGGCGGGAAGGTCAGATAGGTCGTGTCCGAGAGTGAGGCGCCGAAGATGATGATCAGCGGCCCCAGCAGGAAGACATAGACCACAAGCGTGAACAGGATCAGCAGCGGATGGATGCGGGTCGTCATGTCAGGTCGCCATCGGGTTCAGGCGCCGGGCAAGGCGGGTCATCACCAGCACGGTCGCCACGATCACGGCGAGCATGATCGCCGCCACCACTGCCGCGCCCGGCCAGTCGAAGGCCACCAGCGCGCGCTGCTGCAGGAAGGTGCCCATCATCATCTGCCGCGTGCCGCCCAGAAGATGCGGCGTCGCGTAAGAGGTGAAGCTGGCGGTGAACACAAGGACCGCGCCGACGATCAGGCCGGGCACGGCCAGGGGCAGGGTGATCTGAAAGAAGCTCGCGACAGGCCCCGCGCCGAGGCTTGAGGAGGCCTGCAGCAGATCCTCGGGGATATTCTCCAGCACGCCGACCAGCACCAGCACCATCAGCGGCACGAAGATATAGACCATGGCGACGATCACCGCGCCGGGGGTGTAGAGCATGGCGACCGGCCCATCCGTCAGCCCGGTGGCCTGCAGGATCTGGTTCACCATCCCCTCGCGCCCCAGCAGGACCAGCCAGGCGAAGGAGCGAACGACCACCCCCGTCAGCAGCGGAAAGACCGCCAGCACGATCAGCGTGGATTTCATCCAGGGCGGGCAGCGGGCGACGACATAGGCGGTGGCGAGCCCCGCCGCCAGCGAAATGACCGTCACCCAGCCCGCCACAGTGAAGGTCCGCCACAGCACGTTGCGGCGAAAGCCCGAGGCGAAGAAATCGGCATAGGGCTGCACGATGCCCCAATCGCCTTGCCCCGGGCTGCCGAAGCTGAGGCCCACGGTGATCGCCACCGGGATCACCAGAAGGAAGGTGATCGCCAGTGTCGCCGGTGAGGCGAGCATCCATCCGGCCAGTCGTTTCATGGGGCTCTCCGGCAGGTCTGGCCCCCGTCAGCCGGGGGCCTGTCGTCGCGTGCGTCGGCTTACATGCCGAAGGTTTCGTTCCAGCGGTCCAGCCAGCGGTCGCGGGCCGGGTTCAGCTGCGAATAGTCGATCCGTTGCAGACTGTCGATCTGCTCTTGTCCATAGGTCCAGGCAGCGGCGGCCTCGGGCGAGAGTTCGACGGTGGCATTGACCGGCGCGTCGACGCCCTGCTCGGCCAGCTGGCGCTGGATATCGGCCGAGAGGACGAAGTTGATGAACTGATGCGCCAGTTCCACATTCTCGGATCCGGTCGGGATGTTGATCGTGTTCAGGACCGCGATCTCGCCATCCTCCAGCGCCGCCCATTCGATGGTCGGCACCGCCTCGCGCAGGCGGCCCAGCGTGAAGTCCTGCGTCATCGACACCGAAATCTCGCCGGTAGAGAAGAGGTTGATCATCTCGGAGCCGGTGTTGTAGTTGGTGACGATATTCGGCACCAGCTCGGCCAGCGCGGCAAAGGTGGCCTCTTCATCGGTATAGGCATCGACGCCCGCGTGGCGTCCCGCCTGCAGCACGACCATGGGGCCGGCGGTGGTGGTGATGTTCGGCAGGGACAGCGAGCTTGCCAGATCCGCGCGCCACAGGTCGTTCCACGAGGTGATCGGCGGATCGACGCGGGCGGCGTCATAGACCAGGCCGATGCGGCCGACGGTATAGGCCGGGCCGAACTCGCCCTGCGGCGCCTGGGCGAGGTCATAAAGCTCGGCGATGTTCGGGATCTGGGCGCGGTCGATGGGCTGGAAGAGGCCCTGCTCGATGCCCGCCTGGCTGTAGCTGTCGGTCAGATAGATCACATCGACCCCGGCGCCCGAGCGCATCGCCAGACGGTTCAGCCGGTCGCCGTTGTTGCCCGTCTCGAACACGACTTCGCAGCCGCACATCTCCTGGAACGGGTTGACGATGATCTCCTGCATCTTGTCGCCATTGAAGCCCCACCACGAGATGGTGAAGGTCGTGGCGCCGGCCGGCAGGGCGGCGAACAGGGCGGCGGCGGAAATCGAGGACAGGGCAAGGCGCTGGAATCGGGGCATGGCAGGCATCCGCTGTGGAAAGGGTGGCAGGGGCGCCCGGACGGGCGGCCTCGGCCGGAAGGCTACGGGCCTGTTAGCGCCAATGCAAGGGATCCTGCCATGCGGGCCCCGGGCTACCAGACCACCGGATGCGTCTGCCCCGTCGCAACATTGACGAAGCCTTCGGGCGCCAGCGGCGAGGGCGCGACCAGCACCCAGCGCCAGGGCGCGCAGGTCAGGGTGGCGAAGGCCAGACGCTCGGGGAAGCCCGGGAACCAGCGGGGGCTGAAGGTGGGTTCGTACATCCAGTCGATTTTCGCGCCCTCGGCGTAGAGGTGCTGCATCTCGGCGTCGAGGTCCTCTGGCGGGCGGCAGGTCATCAGCCCGGCGATCTCGTAGCGGACGGTGGCGACCAATTGCCCCTCGCGGACCAGCGCCCAGCCGCCTTGCAGGTCATTGAGTGCATTCACCGCCGTGGCCATTGCCTGATCCGAGGACCCGACTGCCCAGATATTGTGCTTGTCATGTCCCATGGAACAGGCAAGTGCCGAATCAGGCGTCTTCGGCCCGGTGCCCAGCCAGAACATGGCCGAGGTCCGACCCTCGCCCGAGAAACGGTCCACGATGGCGAATTTGGTGATGTTGCGGGCGGCGTCGCGCTGGACCTCGCCGTCTTCGACCGGCAGCTCGGCGGTGAGGAAATCGTCGGCCCAGTGGAAGGGGCGCAGAAGTGCCGCCTGCATGGTCTGCCGCCCCGGTTCGGCCTTGATGGCGAAATCGGCGGCGGTCATCGGACGGGCGATGTTGACCGTCCTCGTGGCCCAGTCCGGCCAGTCGATGCGGGGCACCGGCTTGAGGTAACGCGTGCCCTCGGAGACCTGCTCGCCATCGGCCCAGACCTCGGCGATGGAGAGGGTGGGAAGGTCGTCCAGAAGCACCAGATCGGCGAAGCGGCCGGGCGCGATGGAGCCGACCCAGGGCGTCAGCCGCATGTGGCGGGCGGGGTTCAGCGTGACCATCTGGATGGCGATTTCCGGCGCCAGCCCGGCCTCGATAGCGAGGCGCACGTTATAGTCGGTCGCGCCCATCTTCATCGTGTCCGAGCAGGACCGGTCATCGGTGGTCAGCGCGAACTGGCTCCATTCGCTGAGCCCGGCCTTGAGCAGACCTTGGATCATCTCGCGCGCCGAATGGGGGCGCAGCTCCATGAAGAGGCCGCGGTGCAGCTTGTCCAGCACCTCCTCCGCCGTCCAAGCCTCGTGGTCGGAGGCGAGGCCCGCGGCGGCGAAAGCATTGATGTTGGGCAGGTCGCGGATGCCGGCCGCGTGCCCCTCGACCACGCCGCGTGCGGCAAACGTGGCCTCGATCATACCCCAGAGGCGCTCGTGCGAGGGGTTCTCGGGCGACCAGACGGCGGGCCAGTCCATCACCTCGTCAAGGCCCGCGACCATCAGGCTTTCCGACAGGAACGCCGCCTGTTCGTCGCGCCCGAAATACCCGCCGCCCCATTCATAGGCGGTGGGCGGCACGGCCGAGCCGGGCAGCGGGAAGATCTTCTGCGGTGAGCCTGCCAACCGCGCCGCCAGCCAGAAATCCAGCGTCTTCGGGCCGTTCACGTTGGAAAATTCGTGGCTCGCTTCGCAGGTCCAGGTGTTGCCATGGGGCAGGACCAGCGCGGCCTCCCATTCCGGGGAAACGTGGCTCGATTCGATGTGTTTGTGGACCTCGCCGAAGCCCGGCACGGCCATCAGGGATGAACGGTCCAGCGTTTCCGCCGCCGTCCCGGGCCAGGAACCGAAGGGCCCGACATAGGCGATGCGGCGCCCGGCGATGATGATCTCCTGATCCTCCAGCCACATGCGTGAATGCACGTCCAGCAGGCGCCCTACCCGGACACGCCGGTCGGCGGGCAGATCACCCCGTGCCACGCGGGTCAGGCGCTGACGGATCGCCACTTCGTCCTTGGGATTGATCAGCAGGTCGTCGGGGAGGGTCATGCGGATACCGAGGCGGAATAGAGGGCGATGACGCGGGCGATGTCGCAGCGGCGGACCAGCGTGACGGGCGGCGTGCCGAGGCGGCCCGAGGGATCGACGACGACCATCCCGCGCGTGAGGCCGGGGGCGAGGGACACGGCGAGCGAGGCGCGCAGGCTTTCGGTCACGATCCCCGGCTCGATCAGCACCGCCGCCGCCAGCGGATCGACGAAGCGGAAGTAATCCTTGCCGGTGAAACCCTTGATGACCCGCATCGCATGCCTCGAAAGGGCGGCCGAGAACCGGGCGAGGTCGCCGTCCGGCAGGCCCGCGAACAGTGCCGCCACCTGATCGCCCGGCATCCGGTGATCGGCGCAGGCCTCCCACGGGACCAGCGTGCAGTCGAGGCCCGCGGTCAGCACGATCTGCGCGGCCTCGGGATCGGCATAGATGTTGAACTCGGCGGCGGGGGTGACGTTGCCGCGCCCGTCGATGGTGCCGCCCATGATCACCAGCCGCCCGACGCCCGCCGCACAGTCCGGCGCCTGCCGCAGCACCAGCGCGAGGTTGGTCAGCGGCCCGATCATCATCAGATCGACCGTCCAGCCCCCGGCGATGGCGGCGCGCAACTCGGCGATCAGGAAGCCCACCGCATCGCTGCCCGCCGCCTGCGGCTGCTGCGCGGGGCGAGGCGCACCGCCCAGACCGTCCTCGCCATGGATCTCGCGCGCGGCGATCGGCGGGTTGATCAGCGCCGCCGCCGCGCCCCTGTGGACCGGCACCCCGGGCAGGCCGGCATGGGCCAATACGCTCAGGATATTGCCGGTCGCCGTCTCCAGATCGACGTTGCCGAAGACGGTCGTCACCGCATCCGGCACCCGCCCGGCCGCGATCAGCATCAAGAGCGCCTGCGCGTCGTCCACGCCGCCGTCGGTATCGAGGATCAATCTGTTGCGCATCGCTCACCTTCTCGGGTCCGGGCTCGCGCCCGGGGTCAGACTTTGCCCAAGCCTGCGCGATTGTCCATGCCCCGCCGAAGCAGCGCCGCGTCGCAGGTTCCCTGAGATTTGATATTGTGTATGCCGAAAATACAATGTTGAATGACGCAGCCCGCACCAAGCGCGGGTGGCGCGTGCCCCGCACGCGGCCGGACTTCGCCGCCCGGGAGGAGCGCATGAAAAAGATCGACGTATTCAACCACATCTGGCCCGAGCCGTTTTTCAACGCGCTGATCAAGCAGATCGGTTCGATGAGCGACATGACCAAGCGGTCGGGCGATGTGCCGATGATGACCGACCTCGACCGCCGGTTCGAGGTGATGGACATGTTCGGCGAGGATTACTGCCAGATCCTGTCGCTGGCCTCGCCGCCCTTGGAGAAATTCGGCGATCCCGAGATCGCGCTGGAACTGTCGAAGATCGGCTCGGATTCGATGGCCGAGCTCTGCCAGAAATACCCCGAGCGTTTCCCCGGTTTCGTCGGCACCGCGCCGATCACCCACCCCGAGGGGATGGTGACGGAATCGAAGCGCGCCATCGAGGAGCTGGGCGCGGTCGGGATGCAGATCTTCACCAATGTGAACGGGACCGCGCTGGATCTGCCCGCCTATGCGCCCTTCTTCGAATACATGAACAGCGTCGGCAAACCGATCTGGCTGCACCCGGCGCGGGGTCAGGATTTCGCCGATTACAAGACCGAGAGCCGCTCGGAATACGAGATCTTCTGGACCTTCGGCTGGCCCTACGAGACCTCGGCGGCGATGGCGCGGATGGTCTTCTCGCAATTCTTCGACAAATGGCCGGATCTCAAGATCATCACCCACCATGCGGGCGGCATGATCCCCTATTTCGAGGGCCGCGTCGGCCCCGGCTGGGACCAGATGGGCAAGCGCACCTCGGACCGTGACCTGAGCGTGGTGCGCAAGGCGCTGAAACGCCCGCATCTGGAGTATTTCAAGGAGTTCTACGCCGATACCGCGTCCTTCGGCTCGCGCAAGGCCATCGAGCACGCGATCGAATTCTTCGGCGAGAACCGGGTGCTGTTCGCCTCGGACGCGCCCTTCGATCCCGAGGGCGGACCCTATTACATCCGCGAGACGATCAACCTGATCGAGCGGATGGACATCTCGGAAGAGCTGCGGCGCAAGATCTTCCAGGACAACGCGGTCGAGCTGCTGGGCCTGAAGCTCTGAGGCTCAGGCCCGGACGCGCGGCACATAGCCCAGGCGCCGCGACAACCTTCCGGTGGTCTCCAGCAGGACGCTGGTGACCGCCTTCGCCTTGGTCCCGGTCATCGACTTGTCCGAGCCCAGCACCGTGACCGTCGCCGCGATCTGCCCCGAATGGTCGAAGACCGGCGCGGCCATGGCGGCGAAATTGGCGTTGATGTTGTTCTTCGAGGTGGCATAGCCCCGCTCGCGCACGCCCTTGATCAGCGCCTCCAGCCGCTCGGTATCGGCGATGAGGTCGGGGTTCAGCGTCCAGTTTTCCTCGCTCAGCCGGGCGCTGTTGCGCTCTTCCTCGAGGATCGGCCGGGTCACGCCGCGGTCGAGCCAGGCGAGGAACACCTGCCCCGTGGCCGAAGCGGTCAGCGGCAGCACATAGCCCAGCCGCACGGCCAGCGAGCCCTGCCGGTGGCCATCGACCTTCGACACGATCCCCGGTCCCCGGTTGCCCCAGAGCGACAGATAGGTGGCAAAGCCCGTCGCCGCCTGCAAGACGCCCAGTTCCTCGCGCGCGAGGTCGACGATATCGACCTGCCGGATCGCCGAATGGCCCAGCTGGATGGCAAAGGCACCCAGCCCGTAATGGCCGGTGTGGGGGTCCTGCCGCACCAGCCCCTCACGGATGAAGCTGACGAGGTAGAGATGCGCCTTCGACGGCGGCATGCCGGCGGCGGCGGCGATGTCGCGCAGCGGCATGGGGCCATCGGCGGCCTCCATGGCGCGGATCACCTTGAAGCCCACCTCGATGGACTGGATGCGCCGCTGCGACCAATCCTCGTCTTTCTCGCCCTTCTTCATGCCTGTCCCCGGCCCGTTTCGACCTGTTCTAACCGGCTTCACGGGGGGAATCCATCACAGGGTCTTCACCGGCCGCGGGTCCAGGCCAAAGAGCTTGGCCGCGTTGAGCCCGAGGATGTTGCGCTTGGCCTGTTCGCTGAGGAAGGGCAGGTCGTAGATCTCCTGCGGGAGGTCGAAGTCGAAATGCGGCCAGTCCGAGGCGAACAGAAGCTGGCTCTCGGCGTTGATCATCTCCAGCGTGACTTGCAGCGCCTTCATGTTCACGGTTTCCATCGGCTGGGTCGTGTACCAGCAATGCTCGCGCATGTACTCGGACGGCAGGCGTTTCAGCTGCGGCGCCTCGGAGGGGCGCATCAGGTACTGGTCATCCAGCCGCTGCATCAGGAAGGGCACCCAGGCCAGCCCGCTTTCCACCCAGATGCTTTTCAGCTTCGGAAAGCGCTCAGGAATGCCGTTCAGGATCCAGTTGGTCATGTGGACCATGTTGCACCAGGCAAAGCCCAGCGCATGCATGCCCAGGAACCGGTTCACGGTCGCCAGCGAGGGGTCCTGCCAGTGATAGGCGGCGTGGAAGGCCACCGGTTTGCCCAACTCCTGCAACATCGCGTAGCAGCGCATGTAATCGTTGTGGTGCAGCGCCTTGTGGCGGACCGAGGGGACGCAGAAGCCGATCACCCCGGGCTGGTCGGCAAATTCGGTGATCATCGCCTCGGCTTCGCGGGGGGTGTTGAAGGGAAGGTAAGCCAGCGTCTTGATGCGGCTGTCGGCCTTCAGCACATTGTCGATGAGCCAATGGTTGTAGGCGCGGGACAAATGCACCTCCATCTCGGGCTGCGGATGCAGGCCGAGGGTCAGCATCGGCGTGGGGAACAGGACCATGTAGTCGACCCCCAACGACTGCATCGCCCGCCGGGTCAGGGTCACGTCGCGGTGGACCGACTTGTCGTCCACCGGCTCACGCACGCCGGCCTGATGCGGGATGCGGCCGCCCACGTCCTGATATTTCAGCCCCGCGTCGCCGTTCAGCCCATAGGGCGCGCCGCCGGTCTTTTCCTGATGGAACAGCATCGCCTGATGACGGATCACCGGGTCCTCGATGTATCGGACCATCTCGTGCCAGTTCACCGTCTCGACGTGATGCGCGTCCACGTCGCAGATCAGCCAGTCCTGAAAGCTGCGTTTCTGCGCGCCTTGCTGGGCGTGGCGCAGGACCTCGCGCGTGTCGGTGAAGACGTCGATTTCCTGCACGGGCAGGGGGCGGGCGGCAGGGATCGGTTTGGCGTCCATCAATCGGCCTTCATCTCTTCGGGGCGGTGGCGGAACCAGAGCGCCAGTTCCATCGGGCTGAGGTGCTGGGCGCGCAGCAGTTCCGAGACGGCGGTCAGCAGTTCGGTGGCGCTGATACGGTCGCCGCGGCCGGTCAGCGGCGGGAAGGTCCGTTCCTCGCCATCCGACTTGGCGGCGTAGAGGCGGATCGCCGCCGTCATCAGCTGCGCGACCGCCTCGTCCGAGACGCGCGCGGCCTCACCCCCCTCGACCAGCGCGACCGAGGCCTCGTCGATGGCCCGCGCGGCCTCGTCGATCCAGCCGTAGGGGTCGTTTTTCAGGGGATCAGACGCTGACATAGACCACGCCCCCGTCCTCGCGCAGCTCGGCGGGCCTGAGCCGCATCGCGTCCCGGCCCTGACAGCGGCCGGTTTCCAGATCGAATTCGTAGCCGTGCCAGGGGCAGACGAGATGCCGTTCATCCTCGTCATAAGCCAGAAGCCGGGTCGTGCCGTCCGGCGCCACGGGTTCCACGACGCGGGCATAGATCCGGCCCTGACAGACCGGCCCCTGCCGATGCGGGCAGAGGTTGTGCCAGGCGACCAGCCGGCCCTTCAGGCGGAATACGCCCACTTCGGTCCCGTCGCAATCGACCACCAGCCGCCCGCCTTCGGCAATCGCCTCGGCGGGGCCCACGAGGAATTCCCGCATGCTGCCTCCCGTTCAACATTGTTGAATCCTGTCTGACAGTGTTACCCGCGGTGGACGGCGGGGCAAGGGCTTCTTTATCAACTTGCCTTATATTCGGGCGCCCCCTAGGCTGCGGCCAAAACGGAGGGGCAAAGGGTGGATACCGAAGTCTGGCGGGGCAGTGTCGCGGCCTGGGAATGCGACGAGATGGGGCATCTGAACACGCGGTTCTACGTGCTGCGCGCGGTCGAGGGGTTGGCCATGCTGCTGGCGCAGCTGGGCCTGCCGGGCACGACCCGCGCCGATGCCGAGACCAGTTTCGCCGTCGAGGACATGCATATCCGCTTCCACCGCGAGGCGCGGCAGGCGGCGTCGCTCAGCCTCTCGGGCGGGGTGCTGGAGGCGGGCGAGGACTGGGCCGAGGTTCTGCTGGTGATGGAGGATGTGGCCAAGGCCGAGGTCAAGGCCACTTTCCGCATCCGCCTGCGCCACATCCGCCCGGCGAGCGACGCGGCCCTGCCCTGGCCTGAGGGTTTCCCCGCTCGTGCCGAAGCCCGGCGCGTGTCGATGCCCGAGATCGCCGCCCCGCGCTCGACCCCGGTGGGGCCGGTCGTCTCGCGCGCCTCGGCCGCGGCGGCGCGGGGCATGGCGCGGCTGTCGATGGGGGTTGTCGGGCCCGACCGGGTCGACGCCTTCGGCCGGATGGGGGCCTGGAACTTCATCGGCGCGGTCTCGGACGGGATCCGCTCGCTGACCGGGCCTTTCCGCGACATCATCGCCCAGAACGCGGATCCCGTTCCCGCGCGCGTCGGCGGCGCGGTGGTCGAGTTCCGCATCCTGCATCTGGACTGGCCGCGGCTGGGGGACGCCTATGAGGTGCGTGGGGGGTTGCAGGGGATCGAGGGGCAGGTGCAGAAGCTGGTGTTCTGGATGCTGGACCCGGTTTCCGGGCGGGTCTGGGGCACGATGCAGTCGATCGCGGTGAATTTCGACCTGGATACGCGGAAGGTGATCCGGGTATCCGACCGCGCGCGGGCGGTGCTGGCGCCGTTGAGCCTGCCGGGGTTGGAGCTGTAAGGCGCATGGTGGGATGAAATCCCACCCTACGGGGGGTGCCGGGGTGGATCGGTGCGTGCGTGAACGCACCCTACGGCACTGCCCCTGTCACGGCGATCTCGGGGTGAGACAGGGATCGGAACATTTGTAGGGTGGGATTTCATCCCACTATCCAAGCGGGGTGCGTGCTCGCACGCACCTGTCCGCCCCGCATTGGCAAACGCCGAACGCCGCCGCGCGGGGTGGGATGAAATCCCACCCCTACAGTGCGTAAGGGACGCGGCCCTTTCCGCCGGAGTTGGATCGGTGCGTGCTCGCGCGCATCAACTCCCGCTTCGCGGAACGACGCGAACCGCCCCGTAGGGTGGATTTTCAACCCACCCCGCGCCCCCTACCGGAACCGCTCGGCCGTCGCCGCCGCGTTCAGCAACGCCGCCAGCTCCTGCCGCGTCGCGCCCGAGGCCTCGGGCGCGCGCTTGAGGAAGGCCTTGACCGCCCGCACCACGGCCGGGGAATTGGCCGTGAGCGCCTCGACCACGCCCGCCACCGCCGTGTCCAGATCCTCGGCCACCACGCCGATCAGACCCATCGCCTGCGCCTCCGCCGCGCTGACCGGCTGGCGGGTCAGCACCAGCCGGGCCAGCACCGCCCTTGGCACGCGGTCGACCAGCGCGTCCATGACCAGCGTCGGGGCGATGTCGTGACCCATCTCGGGCACGGAGAAGTCCGCACCCCGATCCGCGACCGCCACATCCGCCAGCGCCGCCAGCGCGCAGCCGACCCCTGCGGCGCGGCCCTGTACGCGCGCCACCACCGGCACCGGGGCCGAGCGCAGCGCCTCGTAGAAACCCAGCACCGGGTCCGAGATCTTCGCCCTGAGGTCATTGGCCGTCAGCCGCGCGTCCTTCGGCGGCATGACCGGGGCGCGGCCGGTGCAGAAATCCGCCCCCTCGGCTTTCAGCAGGATCACCGTGACCTCCGGCGCCGGGGCCGAGACCGCCGCTGCGATCCCTTCCGTCATGCCCGCGGTCAGCGCGTTCCCCGCCTCGCCCCGGCAGAGCGTGATCTCCAGCACCTTGCCCTTCGTCTCGACCCTAAGCTCCATCGCGCGCCCTCCCGATCGCTTCCCAGATGGCCAGCGGTGTTGCCGGCATTTCCACATGATGCACGCCCAGATCCCCCAGGGCATCGGCAATCGCGCTGACGAAAACGCCGAGCGCCGGGGTCGTGCCCCCCTCGCCCCCGGGGCGGAAGCCCATCGGGTGGCTGGTCGCGGGAACCTCGCTGAGCGCCGTGGCGAAGGAGGGGTAATCCGTCGCGCGCGGCATGGCATAGTCCATGAAACTCGCGCTGACCTGCTGGCCGTCCTCGTCGAAACGGATCGCTTCCTGCCAGGCCTGACCCACGCCCTGCACGATCCCGCCATGGGTCTGCCCGTGCAGGATCAAGGGGTTCAGCGCCCGGCCGACATCATCGACCGAGGTATAGCGCGGGATGGTCAGGGCGCCCGTCTCGGGGTCGATCTCGACCTCGCAGACAGCGGCGCCATAGGGGAAGCTCAGCCCCGCCGTCACCGCATCGCCGACCGCCGTCAGCGGGCCTTGCAGGTTCTCGGGCAGGGCGGGGTCGGCGGTGCGGGCCGCGATCTCGAAGAGACTCATGGCGAGGTTGGTGCCCGGCGCGCGGAACACGCCGTCCTCGAACGCGGCCTCGGCCCCGGTCAGCGCGCCGAACACGGCCTTGGCGCGGGCCAGCACGCCCTTGACCGCCTGATCCATGACGATGCTGCCGAACCGCAGCGAGCGCCCGGAATGCGAACCGCCCCCGGCGATCACGTCGTCCGTATCGCCGGTCTTCAGCACCACCTGTTCGGGCTCCAGCCCCAGCCAGCCCGCCACCAGTTGCGCGAAGGCCGTGCGGTGGCCCTGGCCGGTGTCCTGGGTGCCCAGCACCACCTCCACCCGGTCCTCCTGCACTGTCACCACGGCGCGTTCGCGGGGGAAACCGCCCGCGCCCTCGATGTAATTGCCGATGCCGAGGCCCCGGTACATCCCGCGCGTCCGCGCCTCGGCCCGCCGCGCCTCGAACCCCGCCGCATCGGCCATCTCCAGCGCGGTCGCCAGCGTCGCCAGATGGTCGCCGCTGTCATAGGTGACGCCGAAGGGGTTGCGATAGGGGAAGGCCTCGCGCGGGATCATGTTGCGGCGGCGCAGTTCCACCCGGTCGATGCCGGTCTGCAAGGCCGCCAGATCCACCAGCCGCTCGATGGCATAGATCGCCTCGGGCCGTCCGGCGCTGCGGTAGGGAATGGTCGAGGGCGTGTTGGTCAGGACCGCCCGCCCGACCGCATGGGCGACCGGCACGCGGTAGACGCCGGTCATCAGCTGCAGACCCTTGTTCAGGGGGGTGTAGCTGACGGTATGGGCGCCGAGGTTCGAGGTGTTGACGCAGCGCAAGGCGAGGAAATTGCCTTCGGCATCCAGCGCCAGCTCCGCCTCGATATGCAGGTCGCGGGCCTGAAAGTCGCTGACGAAGGCCTCCAGCCGTTCGACCCGATGCTTCACCGGGCGGCCGATCAGCCGGGCGGCATGGGCGATGACCACCCATTCGGGATAGGTCGCGTTGCGGCTGCCGAAATTGCCGCCCACATCCGGCGGGGCGAGAATGCGCACCGCCTCCATCCCTACGCCCAGCGAGGCGGCGATATGCTCGCGGATCTGCACCACGCCGCCACCGCCCGAGCAATGCACGGTATAGCGGCCGTCCCGGTACTCGGCGGCGGCGGTGCGGGGCTCCATGTGCACGCCGGTCACGCGATTGACGTGGCTCTCGAAGCGGACGACATGCGCGGCGCGGGCGAAGGCGGCCTCGGTCGCGGCGGCGTCGCCAAGCTCCGCCTCAAGGGCCAGATTGCCGGGGACATTGTGCCAGATCTCGGGCGCCGCGGGGTCCAGCGCCTTGATCGCGTTCGTGACGGCGGGCAGGTCGTCGAACTCGGCCTCGATCAGCTCGGCCGCGTCCTTGGCGATGTCGGGCGTTTCGGCCACGACGCAGGCATAGGCCTCACCCGCGAAGCGCACGGCATCCAGCGGCAGCGGATGGTGCAGCGTCCTGAGCCGCGCCGAGCCGTCGCGCTGGCGCAGCGGCATGTCCGAGCCCCGGTCGGCACTGCCGATCTGATGCGGGATCGGGCCGATCCCCGCCGCCGCCAGATCGGCGCCCGTCAGCACGGCCAGCACGCCGGGCACCGCGCGCGCGGCCTCCACATCGAGGCTGAGGATCCGCGCATGGGCCACCGGCGCCCGGGCGAAGACGGCAAAGGCGGCGCCGGGCAGGGACAGGTCGTCGGCATAGCGCCCCCCGCCCTGCAACAGCGGCACATCCTCGCGCCGGGGCAGGGCGGCGCCGATCCAGCGGTTGCCGGCGCCGCGAGTCGGGGGGGCTTCCGGGTCGCTCATCGGGCCAGTCCTTCTTGCGTGACTATCATGAACCAGTTTAGACAATGACAAACAAGGCGCGGGTGCGCCGGGTTGCGGGGGACGCCCGTTTCGGAGGGCTGGCAGGCGGGCACGGGACGGTCCTCGAATGTTGACAATATCAGGCTTTCTTATATCAAAGCGGAACCGGCGGGCGAGGGCAAGGCCCGATTGCGCGGCCGGATCAGGGGGAGGATCGCATGACCGACAGCGCGGAAGTGCTTGTGCCGCAAGGCTATACCGAGGCGGAACTCTTGATCGACGGCGAGTGGATCGGCGCCGATGCCCGTCATTCCACGCCCGTCGTGAACCCCGCGACCGGCCGCGCCATCGGCCGCGTGCCCCATGCCACGGCCGAGGATCTGGACCGGGCGCTGGCCGCGGCCGAGCGGGAGTTTCCCAAATGGCGGAAGCTCTCGCCACGCGAACGGGGGCGTATCCTGAAACGCGCCGCCGACCTGCTGCACGACCGGGGCGATGCCATCGCCCGGCTGGCGACGCTGGAAATGGGCAAGCCTCTGGGCGAGGCCAAAATCGAGCTGCATGTCGCCTGCGAAGAGCTGGAATGGTTCGCCGAGGAAGCGCGCCGCACCTGGGGTCGCATCCCGCCGGGTCGCTTCGGCGATACCCGCTTCAGCGTGATCCGCCAGCCGGTCGGCCCTGCCGCCGGCTTCTCGGCCTGGAATTTCCCGATCGGCAACGCCTGCCGCAAGATGGGCTCGGCGCTCGCCGCCGGCTGCCCCATGATCTACAAGCCGGGCGAAGAGGCCCCGGCCTCGGCCCTTGCCGTCGCGCGTTGTCTGGTCGATGCCGGGGTTCCCGCGGGCGTCATCGCCGTGGTCTTCGGCGTGCCGGACACGATCTCGCGCCACCTCATCGCCTCGCCGGTCATCCGCAAGATTTCGTTCACCGGCTCGGTCCCGGTCGGCAAACACCTGATCAAGCTGGCCGCCGAAGGCGTGAAACGCACGACGATGGAACTGGGCGGCCATGCGCCGGTGCTGGTCTTCGACGACGCGCCTTTTGACGCCACGCTGGAACAATCCGTGTTCCGCAAATACCGCAACGCGGGGCAGGTCTGCGTCTCGCCCACGCGCTTCTATGTGCAGGACGCCACCTATGACGCTTTCTGCGCGGGCTTCGCCGAACGGGCGAAGAAGATCCGCGTCGGCGACGGGCTGGCAGCGGATACGCAGATGGGCCCCCTGGTCCATGCGCGGCGCCGCGACGGGATCGAGGCGCTGGTGCAGGACGCCGTGTCCAAGGGCGCCAAGCTGCTGGCGGGGGGCGAGCGGCTGGGCAACGACGGCTTCTATTACGCGCCGACCGTGCTGGCCGATGTCCCGGACGAGGCACGGATCATGTCCGAGGAACCCTTCGGCCCGGTCGCCGTGCTGAACCGCTTCACCGGCATCGACGATGCGATCCAAAAGGCGAATGCGCTGCCCTATGGCCTCGCCGCCTATGCCTTCACCCAGTCGGTCGCCAACATCCACCGGCTTTCGGACGAGATCGAGGCCGGGATGTTTGGCATCAATTCCTTCAACATCTCGATGCCCGAGACCCCTTTCGGCGGGGTCAAGGAAAGCGGGCTGGGCTCCGAGGTCGGGACCGAGGGTCTGGACGCCTATCTCGTCACCCGCACCATCTCTGTCACCTGAGGCCGTCCATGAAATACCAGATCCCGACCGGCACCACCGCGGCCGAAGACGTCCTGAGCCGCCTGAAAGCTGCGGGGGTCGAGGTGCTGTTCGCCAATGGCGGCACCGATTTCCCCTCGATCATCGAGGCGTATGCGAATGCGGGCGAAAGCGGGCTGGACCTGCCGACGGTGCACACGATCACCCATGAGGGCGTGGCGCTGGGCATGGCGCATGGCTGGTATCTGATGAAGGGCACGCCCGCCGGGGTCATGGTGCATGTGAACGTCGGGCTGGCCAACGCGGTGATGGGCCTGATCAACGCCCGCTCGGAAAGCGTGCCGGTGGTGATGTGTTCCGGCCGGACGCCCCTGACCGAGGGCAACAGGTTCGGCTCGCGCTCCTCGCCGATCCACTGGGGGCAGGAGATGCGCGATCAGGCGGCGATGATCCGCGAGGTGGTGAAATGGGATTACGAGCTGCGCTATCCCGAGCAGGGCGGCGCGGTCGTGGACCGGGCCGTCAGCATCGCCATGAGCGAGCCGCGCGGGCCGGTCTACCTGTCCCTGCCGCGCGAGGTTCTGGCCGAGGAAAAGCCGATCCCGCCGCATCGCCCGGGCACCAATGTCGCGCCCACCAGCTACGCCGCCGCCGATCCCGCCGCGATCCGTCGGGCGGCCGAGGCGCTGGCCAGGGCCAAGCGCCCGGTCATCATTTCGCAAAGCCCCGACCATTTCGCGGGCTTCGATCTGCTGGCCGCGCTGGCCGAGACCCACGCGATCCCGGTCGTCGAATACTGGTCGATCCGGCAGGCGCTGCCGACAACCCACCCGATGCATGCGGGCCGCGAGCCGACGCCCTGGGTCAAGGACGCCGACGTGATCGTGGCGTTGAACGCCATGGTCCCCTGGATCCCCGAGACGGTCGAGCCGCCGGTTGACTGCACGATCATCGCGCTGGGCCCGGATCCGCTGCACCAGACGGTGCCGAACCGGGGCTTCCCCATCGACATCTCGCTGGCGGGCGGCATCACGCCGACGCTGACCGCGCTGAAGGCGGAACTGGACGCGCTGGCCGGGGACACCGCGCATCCCGAACGCCGCGCCCAGGTGGCGGAGTTCCGCGCTCGTCAAGCCGAGGGCGTGGCGAAGCGCGTCGCCGCCGGGCAGGGGCAGCCGATGAGCCCGGCCTATGTCTCGAAATGCCTGTCCGACGCGGCCGACGACAGCTTCACCTTCGTCAACGAGCTGGGCGTCGATCCCTCGGTGATGGAATTCCGGGCGCCGAAGACACTGTTCGGCTCGCCCCTGTCCGGGGGCCTCGGCTGGGGGATGACCGCGGCCTTGGGCGCGCAGCTGGCGGCGCCGGACCGGCAGGTGGTGGCCTGTGTGGGCGACGGCTCCTATCTTTTCGCCAACCCCTCGGCCTGCCACCAGACGGCGGCCGCGCTGGGCCTGCCGCTGCTTACCGTGGTCTTCAACAACGGCATCTGGAACGCGGTCCGCCGCTCGACGCTCTATATGTACCCCGAGGGGAAAGCGGCGCAGGCCAACACCATGCCGATCACCTCGCTGGCGCCGATGCCCGACCATGCGGCGGCGGCCCGGGCCCATGGCGCCCATGCCGAGCAGGTGGTGGACGGCGCCGACCTGCCCGCCGCGATCCAGCGCGCGCTGGCCGCGACGAAGGCCGGGCAGCAGGCGCTTCTGGAAGTGGTGGTGAGCTATTGATGGACCCGCGCCTCGTCCCGCTGCGGCGTCGTTTCCCCATGGTGGCGGATCTGGAACGCCGGGCGCGCTGGCGCATCCCGCGTTTCGCCTTCGACTTCCTGCAGGGCGGCGCGGGGGACGAGACGGGCATGCCCCGCAACCGCCGCGCGCTGCAAGCGGTCGAGGTGATGCCGCGCTATGGCGTGAAGGTCGGAAATGTGGACCCCTCTGCCGAGCTGTTCGGGCATCGCTATGCTGCCCCGGTGGGGATCGCGCCCATCGGCTTTGACGGGATCATGTGGCCCGGCGCGACCCGCGCTTTCGCCGAGGCGGCGCAGGCGCTGAACCTGCCTTATATGGTCGGCACGCTGGCGACCGAGACGATCGAGACGGTGGCGGCACTCGCGCCCGACGTGACCTGGTTCCAGCTTTATCCGCTGGCGGCCGAGGATCACCGGATAACCTTTGACCTCGCCGACCGGGCCGAGCGCGCGGGCGCCAAGGTGCTGGCCGCGACGCTCGATGTGCCGGCCCGCACCAAGCGGCCGCGCGACATGCGCAACGGCTTCGGGATGCCCTTCCGCCTGACCGCGAGCCTGTTCGCGCAGGCCGCCGTGGCCTGGCCCTGGTCACTGGCCATCGCCCGGCACGGCATCCCGACCTTCGCCAACATCGTTCCGTACTCCGGCCCCGGCCGCGACGTAACCGCGGCTTTCGTCGGCAAGCATGTCGGCGGCGGTTTCGACTGGGACGCGCTGGCGCGGCTGCGCGACCGCTGGCCCCGGGCGATGATGGTCAAGGGCGTGATGCATCCCGAGGATGCGGAGCGGGCGGTGGCTTTGGGTATCGACGGCGTGGTCGTCTCGAACCACGGCGGGCGGCAGTTCGACGCGGCCCCGGCCCCGGTCGACGTGTTGCCGCTGGTGGCAGGGGCGGTCGGGTCGCGGGCCACAGTGATGCTGGACAGTGGCGTCACGGCAGGCGTGGACGTGCTGCGCGCGCTGGCCCTGGGCGCCAAGGGCGTGCTGGCGGGGCGGGCCTTCATGCTGTCGCTCGCTGCGCTGGGCGATATCGGGGCGCGGCACATGGGCGGCGCGTTCATCGAGGAGTTGAGCCTCGCCATGGGTCAGACCGGCGTTACCCGTGTCGAGGACATCCAGACCCTCGCGACCCGTCACCCGGGCGCCTGGAGGCTGCCATGACCCCGTTCCTGAGCGAATTGACCGAGGCTTTGGGCGAGAAGGTCTCGCTGAATGAGGCCGTCCGCGACCACCACGGCCACGACATGAGCCGCCTGCCGGCGCATCGCCCCGACGCCGTGGTCTTCCCGACCGAGGAGGCCGATGTGGTCGCCGCCGTTAAGCTCTGCGCGAAGCATGGCGTGCCGGTGGTGGCGGTCGGTGCGGGCTCGTCGATGGAGGGGCATACGATCCCGGTGAAGGGCGGCATCAGCCTGGACCTGAAGGGCATGAACCGGATCCTCGCCGTCCATGACGCCGATTTCGACGCGGTGGTCGAGGCGGGCGTGACCCGCAAGCGGCTGAACGAGCACCTGCGCGACCGGGGGCTGATGTTCACCGTCGACCCCGGGGCCGATGCGACGCTGGGCGGCATGGCCTCGACCCGCGCCTCGGGCACCACGGCAGTCCGCTATGGCACGATGCGCGAGGCGGTGATCGCGCTTCGCGTGGTGACGGCCTCGGGCGAGGTGGTGGAAACCGGGCGGCGGGTCAAGAAATCCTCGACCGGCTATGATCTGACGAAGCTGTTCGTGGGGGCCGAGGGGACGCTGGGCATCATCACCGAGGTGACGGTCCGGCTGCATCCGATACCGGAGGTCACGGCCTCGGCCATCTGCGCCTTCGCGACGATGGAGGGGGCGGTGCAGACGGTGGTCGAGACCCTGCAATCGGCGCTGCCGGTGGCGCGGATCGAATTCCTGGACGAGGTGGCGGTTCAGGCGGCCAATGCCCATGCCGGGCTGGGCCTGACCGTGGCGCCGACGCTGTTTCTGGAGTTCCATGGGTCCGAGCGCTGGGTCGCCGAGCAATCCGAGGCGGTCCGGGCGCTGGCCTCGGAGAACGGCGGCGCCGATTTCGCCTGGTCGACGCGGCCCGAGGACCGGGCGCGGCTCTGGAAGGCGCGGCACGAGACGATCTATTCCAACCAGTCGCTGCGCCCGGGCTGCAAGACCTATACGACCGATGTCTGCGTGCCGGTGTCGCGGCTGGCCGAGGCGGTGCTGGAAGCCCGGCGCGAGGCGGATACGGCGCCCTTCCCGGTCAAGATCATCGGCCATGTGGGCGACGGGAATTTCCACGTCGGCTATCTGATCATGCCGGGGGACGAGCGCGAATACGCCATCGCCGACGCGCTGGCCGAGCGGCTCTACCAGCGGACCATGGATATGGGCGGGACGTTCTCGGGCGAGCATGGGGTCGGGGTGTCGAAGCTCAAGTACATCAGGCGCGAGCATGGCGGAGGCGTCGATTTGATGAAGGCGATCAAGGCGGCGCTGGACCCGCGAGGGATCATGAACCCGGGGAAGCTGGGACAGGAGGGGTAGGCGGGGATGGTGCGTGCGAGCATGCACCCTACGGGGGGCGCCGTGGTGGGATGAAATCCCGCGCTACGGGGGCTCGGGCTGGGTTGCCTTGGCTCGAAACAGGAATGTCTCGCCGAGCAGCGCCCTCCACGCGCAACGAGAGGTCGTGGATGAGGGATGAAACGCAGAGTGCGTGCGCGCACGCACCTTGGCGTGGGCGATGGTGGGATGAAATCCCACCCTACAGGGTGACGCGACAAAGGTAGGGTGGGATTTCATCCCACCCCGTCGCGGACCCCGTGTTCGTGCGGCCGGGCGCCCCCGTAGGGTGGGGTTTCACCCCACCACCCCCTCACCGCGTCAACCCCGCCGTCTTGCACCCCAGGACCCGCAGGATCTCGGCCGGGGCGATCCGCACCTGCAACCCGCGCGCGCCGCCGTTCACATAGATCGCCTCAAACCCCAGCGCGCTGTCGTCCAGCACCACCGGCGCCCGGGACCGCTGGCCGAAGGGGCTGACCCCGCCGACCTTGTAACCCGTCCGCCGCTCCGCATCCGGCACCGCCATCATCTTCGCCGTCTTCCCGCCCAGGGCCGCCGCCGCCAGCTTCATGGTCAGTTCCTGATCCGAGGGCAGGATGGCGCAGGCGGGTTTGCCGTCGACCTCGATCATCAGCGTCTTGAAGACCTGCGCCGGCGGCATGCCCAGGGCCTCGGCCGCCTGAAGGCCGACGCGGGGCGCCTCGGGGTCGTAGTCATAGGTCGCGAGGGTAAAGGCCGCCTTGGCCTTGACCAGCGCCTGCGTCGCGGGGGTCGTCTTTGCCATGCAGGCTTTCTGGACCCCCGCGCGATCCGGCGCAAGTCAGCCGATGAGGGCGCGGGCGATGATCGCCAACTGGATCTCGTTCGCGCCGCCGAAGATGCTCTGCGCCCGCGCATTCAGATAGGCGGGGACCGCGACCTTGCGCTCCTCGGCCAAGGCGCTCTCCACAGGCAGGGCATCCAGCGGCCGTGTCGCCTCCCAGCGCAGAGCCTCCGGCCCGAGGGAATGGGCGGCGAGTTCGGTGATCGCCTGCCGGATGCGGCTGCGTTCGATCTTCATCACCGCCGCGGGAACCGCGCCCGGGTTCCCGCCCGAGGCCACGGCCGACATCGACCCCAGTTCCAGCATGTCATTGGCGTCGATATCGGTGCCGATCTCGGCGAAGCGGGCGCGGAACAGGGGATCGGCGGTCAGGTCCGAGCCCTCGGCGATGCGCCAGAGCCTCGCGTAGAGCGCGCGCAGCAGTCCCCCGGCAAAGGACCCGCCACGCTCGAATTCCAGCAGATACTTGGCGATCTCCCAGCCATCGCCTTCCTCGCCCACGCGGTCGGCCACCGGCACCCGCACGCCGTCAAAGAAGGTCTGGTTGAACTCATGCGTCCCGTCGATCGACCGGATCGGGCGCAGGCTGACGCCCGGCGCCTTCAGGTCGATCAGCAGGAAAGTGATGCCGTGCTGCTTCTTGCCGCCGTCGTCGGTGCGGACCAGCGCGAACATCTTCGTCGCGTGATGGGCATGGGTGGACCAGATCTTCGAGCCAGTGACGATGTAGTCGTCGCCCTCCCGCACCGCCCTGCACGACAGCGAGGCGAGGTCCGAGCCAGAGCCTGGTTCGGAATAGCCCTGCGCCCAGAAATCCTGACCGTTCAGGATGCGGGGCAGGTAATGGGCCTTCTGCGCCTCGGTCCCGTAGCGCATCAGGACAGGCGCGATCATCTTGAAACTGGCGCCCCGGAAATGCGGCTCGCCGGCGCGCTCGCTCTCCTGATCGAAGAGATAGCGCTGGGTGAGGGTCCAGCCGGGGCCGCCATGCTCGGCGGGCCAGGAGGGCACGGCCCAGCCTTTGGGAAGCTTCTGCAACCAGGCCAGCCCGGTCGGCGGATGGGCCAAGAACGAGGGGTTCAGCCGTTCGGCCCGCTCGGTGGTAGGGTCCAGGGTCGCCTTGAAGAAGGCGCGGACCTGATCGCGGAAGGCGACGTCCTCAGGGGAAAGCGACAGGTTCATCCCCTCATCCGGGCCGGGGCGCAGCAGGCCTTCCTCGCGCAGGGCGGGGTCGGCCATCAGCTCGCCATAGCGGGAGAGGTGGGCGTCGGTATGGCCCCAGGTATTCTCGAAAGCGAAGAGGCGGCGCAGCCAGAGGCCCAGCGGCATTTCCTCGGATACGCCCATGGCGCCGTGCAGCTGGATCGCCTCATGCGCGACCTGCCGCGACACCCGCCCGATCTTGGCCCGCGCACCCGAGACGGCGCGGGCGCGGTCCCTGGGCGAGAGCGTCAGGCTGAGGGCGGCGAGGAGGGCGGAACCCCGCGCCTCGTCGCGTTTCACGGCCATCTCGGCCATGCGGTGCCTGAGCGCCTGGAACTTGGCCAGCGGCTGGCCGAATTGGATGCGGGTTTTGGTGTACTCGACCGTGGCCTCGATCAGCCCCTCCATGGCGCCGAGCGCCTCGGCGCAGGCGGCGGCATTGGCGCGGTCGAGCGCTTCGAGGATTGCGGACGTGGCGTCCACCGTGGCGTCGCCAAGGGGGGTTGCTGGGGTAGCGGCAAAGGTCAGATCCGCCGCGCGGCCGCCGTCGATATGGTCGTACTCACTGACCGCAAAAGGCGTCACAGCGACGACGCCGAGGCCCGCAGGCATGACTGCGGTCACCAGCCAGAGGTCGGCCGTTCCGGCATCGGCCACCGCCGGTTTGACGCCATGCAGCGCCCCGTCCCAACGGGTCGAGACGCCCAGAATCCCGCGCCCCTCGCTATGCGCGACAGCGACGCGCAGCCGGCCCTCGGCCAGCGCGGGCAGCCATTCGGCCTTTTGCGCCGGGCTGGCTGCGGCCTCGATCAGCGCGGCGGGCAGGACGGCACCGGCAACCCAGCCGGGGACACGGGCGCGGCCCATTTCCTCGGCCAGAACCGCGATCAGGGGGCCCGAACCGCCGAGCCCGCCGAAGGCCTCGCCCACCGGCAGGGCCAGCCAGCCCTGTTCGGCGAAATCCGCCCAGCCCGCGCCACGCGCCAGCACCCCCCGCGCGGCATCGCGCAAGAGGCGCTCGTCATCCCCCGGGGTCAGGCGCATTCAGCCCTCGCGGACATAGGACCCATGGCCGGGCCGATAGGTCTTGTCGTCGAGGAACTGTTTCAGCCCGTGCTCGCGGCCCTTTTCCGGGTCCACGAAAGTCGTCTGGTCGGCCTTGGCGGTCAGGTATTCCGCCGCCTGCTCCCAATCCATGTAGCGGGCGTATTTATAGGCCATGCGCGCCTGCCGCAGGACGGTCGGATTCTTGCCCAGTAGCACCTTGGCCAACTCGGTCGTGCGGGCACGCAGCTGGTCGGCGGGCACGGCCTCGTTGATCAGGCCCATTTCCTCGGCCCTCCGGCCGTCGAATTTCTCGCCGGTCATGACGTAATACATCGCCTTGCGGTCGCCCATCACGGTCGAGATGGCCTTCGACACCACGCCGCCCGGGATCACGCCCCAGTTGATTTCTGACAGGCCGAAGGTCGCGCCCTCATCGGCAATCGCCAGATCGCAGCAGATCAGCGGCGTGAAGGCGCCGCCGAAGCACCAGCCGTTGACCATGGCGATCGTGGGCTTGGCGTAGTGGATCAGCCCCCGCCATTGCCAGTAGCGGGTCGAGCGATAGGCGCGCATCCGCTCCACATCCGAGACGCCATCGGTCGCGCGGAAGAAATCCTTCAGGTCCATCCCGGCCGAAAACGCCTCGCCCACGCCGGTCAGCACGATGACGCCGCAGCGCTCATCTACCTCCAGCGCGTCGAGCGTGGCGCTCATTTCCTTGGCCAATCCCACCGACATGGCGTTGCGCTTTTCCGGGCGGTTCAGTTGCACCCAGGCGATGCCGTCTTCGAAGTCGACCAGAACGTCCTGGCCCCAGGGTTCGTTGGACATGGGGTTCTCCTTAAGATTGACTGACGGTCTTGGTGACCAGATAGGCGTCCATCCCCTCGGTCCCGCCCTCGCTGCCGTAGCCGGATTGCTTGACGCCGCCGAAGGGGGTTTCGGGCATGTTGATCATGACATTGTTGATGCCGAGCATCCCGGCCTCGACCCGGTCGGCCAGCGCCTGCGCGGTCGCCGTGTCGCGGGTGAAGGCATAGGAGGCGAGGCCGAAGGGCAGGCGGTTGGCCTGATGGATCACCTCGTCCAGAGACTGGAACCGGGCGGTCACGGCGACGGGGCCGAAGGGCTCCTCGTTCATGATCCGGGCGGTGTCGGGGACATCGGTCAGGATGGTCGGCGCGAAGAAATTGCCCCGGTTGCCCAAGGCCTCGCCGCCCAGTCTGAGGCCTGCGCCGTGGTTCAGCGCATCCTCGACCAGCCCCTGCATGGCACTGATCCGGCGGGGATTGGCCAGCGGCCCCATGGTCGTGGCGGGGTCCATCCCGTCGCCAACTTTCAGCTTTTCGGCAGCGGCAGCGAAGCCCTCCACGAAACGGTCATGCACCGCCTCGTGAATATAGAAGCGGGTCGGCGCGATGCAGATCTGGCCGGCGTTGCGGAACTTCGCCCCGGCCAGCACCTGCACGGCGGCGTCCACATCGGCATCCTCGAAGATCATCACCGGCGCGTGGCCGCCCAATTCCATCGTCGCGCGCTTGACGCCCGCCTTGGCGGCCAGCACCGCCAGTTGCTGGCCGACGCCGGTCGAGCCGGTAAAGGTGATCTTGCGGATTTCCGGGGCGGCGATCAGGCGTTCGCTGACCTCGGCCGGGACGCCGCAGACGACGTTGAGCACGCCCTTCGGCAGGCCCGCATCGTCCAGCGCGCGGGCCAGTTCGATGACCGAGGCCGGGGTTTCCTCGGAGGGTTTGATGACCATGGTGCAGCCGGTCGCCAGCGCTGCCGAGATCTTGCGCGCCGGGATCACGGCGGGGAAGTTCCAGGGGGTGAAGGCGGCGACCGGGCCGACCGGCTCGCGCGTCACCATCCAGCGCATGCCGGCCACACGGGCGGGGACGATGCGGCCATAGGTCCGGCGGCCCTCGTCGGCGGTATAGTCGAAGATATCGGCCGAGATCAGCGCCTCCAGCCGCGCCTCGGCGAAGGGCTTGCCCTGTTCCAGCGTCATCCGGCGGCCGATGTGGTCGGCGCGCTCGCGCAAGAGGGTCGCTGCCTTGCGCAGGATCATCGCCCGGTCATAGGCCGGCACCCGGCGCCAACTGGCGAAGGCCGCTTCCGCCGCCGCTGCCGCGCGGTCCAGATCCGCGGCGCTGGCATGGGGCAGCAGGCCCACCGGTTCGCCCGTCGCGGGGTTCAGCACCGGTTCGGTTACGCGGCCTTCGGTGCCCAGCCATTCACCGGCGATGAACAGCTGCAAGGGGCCGTAGCGGTCGTCGATCTTGGTCATGGCTCACTCCGTCACGAAGAGGGCGTCGAGCGCGACCGCGCCCTCCGCATGGACAACCAGCGGGTTGATATCGACCTCGAGGATCTGCGGATTGGCCCGCATCAGCGCGCCCAGCCGCACCGCCACCTCGGCCACCGCATCCACGTCGCGGGCGGGCTGACCGCGGAACGGGCCGAGCAGACGCGCGGATTTCAGCGACAGGATCTCGGCCTTGGCGCGGGCGAGGCTGACATCGGCCGGCATCAGGCGGGAATCGCGCAGCACCTCGATCCAGACGCCACCCAGACCGACCAGCACCATCGGCCCCCAGTTCGGGTCGCGCTTGGCGCCGATCACCAGTTCGAGGCCGGGCTGCACCATCTCCTCGACCAACACGCCGTCCAGCGTCAGGTCCGGCGCGGCGGCCTCAATATTGGCATGGAGCCGGTCCCATCCGGCGCGCAGCGCGGCCTCGTCCTTGAGGCCCACGATGACACCGCCCGCGTCGCTTTTGTGGCTCAGCTTGGCGGCTTGGGCCTTCAGGACCAGCGGGTAGCCGATGCGGTTGGCGATGGCGACGGCCTCGTCGGCGGTCCTCGCCATGCCGCCCTTCGGCACCGAGAGGCCCAGATCGGCGAGCACCTGCTTGCCGATATATTCCACCACCGCCCCGCCCTTGGGCAGGTCCAGTGCCGGTGCGGTCCTTGTGTCGCGATCCTCGGCGGCGACGCGGGCGGCGGCGTAATCGGCGACCAGCTTCATCGCCCGCATGGCCCGTTCGGGCGAGCGGAAGAAGGGAATGCCGCAGGCCTTCACCTTCTCCACGAAGGCGGGCGCCAGCGGGTAATCGTCGCCGATCAGGCAGAAGACGATGGGCTTGTCGGCCTGCTCATAGACCGGCAGCAGGTAGTCGATCTTCTTTTCCTGCATGGCGGGCGAGCCGCCGGCATGGACGCTGAGGATGATACCGACGCCCGGGTCCTTCAGCATCGCCGTGGCCGAGGTGCCGTAGATCCCGGGATTGGCAAAGCCCGTGGTGCCGATGTCGAAAGGGTTGTCGACATGGACATAGGGCGGGACCTGTTCGGTCAGTTCGGCCGTAACCTCGGGCGTCAGCGTGGCGATGGGCAGGCCGATCGTCTCGCCGAAGTCGAAGGCGAGGCCGCGGATCGCGCCCGAATTGGTGACGATGCCCGCGGCACCCGGGGCGGGGGCGGGGAAACGGGCGAGGATGGCGCAGGTGTCGAACATCTCGTCCAGCGTCGGCACGCAGACCACGGCCTCGGCCCGGGCTGCGGCCAGCATCAGCGCGTGATCGCCCGCGAGCGCCCCGGTGTGGGATTCCGCCGCCTTCCGGCCCCGTTCGGACGAGCCCGGGTGCAGCATGACGATGGGCTTGGCCAGCGCCCGCGCCCGGGCGGCGAGCGTCAGGAACCGCGCCGGGTCGCGCAGTTGTTCGACATAGACGGCGATGACGGCGATCTTGGCGTCATCGAGCGCGTGGTCGATGAAATCTTCGGCCCCCAGCAGCGCCTCGTTGCCGGTGGCCACGACATGCGAGATGGCGACCGAGCGGGCCTGCAGCGCGAAGCGGATATTGGCCGCCGTGGCGCCCGACTGGGCGATGATCGCCACGCGTGAGCCCTGACCCACGTCATGCCTGGCGACCGGCTCGAAGGTCATTGGCACGCCGGCGACGAAATTGGTGTAGCCCATGCAGTTCGGACCCAGCAGCGCCACGCCCGCGTCAGCGCAAAGCTGCGCCAGTTCCTCCTGCGCGCGACGGCCGTCTTCGGAGGCCTCGGCAAAGCCCGAGGTGAAGATGACGATGGCGCCGACGCCCTGCGCGATACAGGCCACGACCGAGTCGCGGATCGCCTTGAAGGGCACGATCAGCACCGCGACATCGACGCCGTGCGGCAGGTCGGCCACCGATTTGACGCAGGGCCGGCCGTTGATCTCGTCGCGTGAGCGGCTGACGAGGTGGATGTCGCCGGTGAAGCCGAAAAGCTCCAGGTTCGACAGGACCCCGCCGCCCACCGAATCGCGTTCCGGCGTCGCGCCCAGGATCGCCACCGAGCGCGGGTTGAGCAGGCGCTCGACGGCGCCCCGCGCGCTCCCCTCCGGTCTTGCAATTCCACCCATCACGCCCCTCCCTCACGTCCCGGCTTTTCATCCTCCGGCGTGGAATGGGTATCAGGGAGCCGTATATCTGTCAACGCGCCCCCTGATGCCCCGTCGCCGGTACTCAGCCGCGGCCGAGGAAGGGCATGGTCACTGGCAGGATCGTGCTTTCGTAAAGGTTAACGTCATCGGGCAGCGATGCCATCAGCACCACGACGCGCGCAACGTCCGAGGCCGCCATGGTGCCCGGCCGCGGCTGGTCGGTGATGCCCGGCACCAGCGAGCTGACGGTGGAGCCGGGGTGCACCATCGACACGGCGATGCCATGCGGGCGGCCGTCCAGCGCCAGCGAATGGGTCAGCCCCTCGAGCCCGAATTTGGTCGCGGCATAGGCGGCGGTATCCGGGCGCGGCACCTTGGCCGAGATCGAGCCCACGTTGATCACCCGCCCGCCGCCTGCCGGGATCATGGCGCGAAAGGCGGCCCGCGCCCCCAGGAAGACCGAGGTGAGGTTGATCGCTACAACCTCGGACCAGCGGTCGAGCGTCAGGTCCACGGTGGGCGTGTGATCGGCGATGCCGGCATTGTTGACCACCAGCCGGGGCGTACCGAAGGCTGCTTCACAGGCGGCAAACAGCGCTTCGACCTGCGCCTCGTCGGTCATGTCGGTCGGAACGGCCAGCGCCGTGCCGCCCGCGGCCTCGATCCGGGCGACCAGCGCCCCCAGCTTGTCGGCGCTGCGCGCGGCAACGACGACCCGCGCCCCCTCGGCCGCCAGCCCTTCGGCGATGGCCAGCCCGATGCCCGAGCTTGCGCCCGTCACGATGGCGATACGATCCTTCAGCAGCATGTGTTCCTCCCTGCCTGCCATGTTTCGGCCCCGACCCCGCGACCAGAATCAGCCCGGGGGTCACGGCAATCCTCCTGCGGTTGAACGCCGGTCGCCGCGGTCCCCGCCCCCGGAGGCGATCTGCCCGCTGGATCGGCCGCAGAAGGCGCGTCATCCGATATCGTATAAATTCATGTGACAGAGTTGAAGTTATATTCGGGAGCCGAATATACAAAAAATCTGTTGTAATACAGATATTTGCGAATGGTTTACGCGAACGTTAAGCGTGAACTCGGCACGAATCACCGCGAAAATACCTGTTGACTGCGGGGACCTGTGCCGCATGAATGAGGGCAGGAAGCGGTCGATCGACCGGGTTCCCGTTCGGATCGTACCCCGGCAAAAGGCGGGTCCGTTCCGACGAAATCCGGGTGCGACCGCCGCCGACACCGAGCGTGCCTCAGGGAGATTGGGAGGATTGACCCTATGAAGGACCTGCTTACCACCACCCGCCGACAGCTGCTATCGCTGGTCGGTGCCGCAGCCATGACCGCGGCCGTTTCGGCCCCGGCGCTGGCCCAGACCGGCGATTATCCGAACCGGCCGATCACCTTCATCTGCGCCTTCCCGGCCGGGAGCGGCGCCGACACGCTGGTTCGCTATTTCGCCAATGCGATCCAGGAAGCGACCGGCCACACCATCATCGTCGACAACAAGCCGGGCGCGGCGGGGACGATCTCGGCCGAGTATGTCGCGCGGTCGGATCCCGACGGCTATACCGTCTATGTCCATTCGGGCTTTTCCACCGCCGTGAACTATTCGCTGTGGAACAACCCGGCCATCGACCCGCGCACCGATCTGCGCGGCGTTGCCGGGATCAACGAACAGCCCTTCTTCATCGTCGTGGGCGTCGATTCGACGATCCAGTCGATCGAGGAGCTGAACGCCTATCTGCTGGCCGAGGGCGAGAATGCGACCTATGGCACGTCGGCCACCTCGGGGCGTCTGCTGGCCGCGCAATACCTGTCCGAACTGGGCGCCACTCCGACCGAAGTGCCCTATCGCACCGGGATCGAGATGGTGCCCGATGTCGTGAACCTGGCCGTCGATTTCGCCGTCACGGACCCGGTTACCGCCATGGTGCAGGCCCGCGAAGGCCGCCTGCGCGTGCTGGCGACCGGCTCGGGCTCGCGGATGGACATTGCCCCTGACGTGCCCTCGCTGACCGAATATGGCATGACCGTGGATCAGGTCGGCGTCTGGGCCGCCTGGGTGCCCGCCGGGACGCCCGACGATGTCGTCGCCACCCTGGCGGAGATGTTCGGCACGGTGATGCAGGAGCAGGAGACGCAGGACTTCCTGCGCACGATGGGCGGCGTTCCGTGGATCGCCACGCCCGAGGAAGTCGATCAGCGGATGCGCGAGAACGTCGAGCAGGGCGCCTTCCTCGTCGATCTGGCGCAGCTGCCGCGCAACTGACCCGGGGCGCGCGTGACCGCGCCACCTGCACGAACCGGGCGTCGGGGGGCAGGGCTCTCCGACGCTCTTGCATGAGGGGCCCGACGCCAGGGTCCAAGGCACACGGGAGGTGCTTTTGAGCAGAATAAAGGCAGTCGACATCCTGGCAGGGGGATTCGTCGTACTCATCGGCGTCCTTGCCATCGTTGAATCGACCAGTTTCGACATGGGCACCTCGCGCCGCATCGGGCCGGGATATTTCCCGTTCTACGTGGGCATGCTGATGGTCCTCCTCGGCATCGCCATCGCGGTCGAGAATCTCTGGGCCAGAACCAGCAGCGACTTCGGCTGGAGCTTGCCGCCGATGCGCTCTCCCCTCCTGATCCTTGCCGCCGTCGCCGCCTTCGCGGTGATGATCGAACGCTTCGGCATGTTTCCGTCGATCTTCGCGGCGGTGTTCCTGGGCTCGCTGGCCGATACCAACACCGCGATCTGGCAGAAGCTGGCGATCTCGGTCGCCGTGCCCGTCGTCTGCGTCGTCATCTTCAAATACGGCCTGTCGCTCAACGTCGATGTCATCCGGTGGCGGCCATGAGCGATTTTGCCTCGAACCTCGCGCTGGGCTTTTCGGTCGCCTTCTCGTGGCAGGCGATGTGGTATTGCTTCGTCGGCGTCTCGCTGGGGACCTTCATCGGCGTCCTGCCGGGGATTGGCGCGCTGGCGGCCATCGCGCTGTTGCTGCCGCTGACCTTCGGCATGGAACCGGCGCATGCGCTGATCATGCTGGCAGGCATCTATTACGGGTCGAATTACGGCGGCTCGACTGCCTCGATCCTGCTGAACCTGCCGGGCACGCCCTCGTCCGCCGTCACCTGCATCGAGGGCTATCCAATGTCCCAGCAGGGCCGGGCGGGTGTCGCGCTGTTCATGACGGCCATTGCGTCCTTCATCGGCTCGATCTGCGGCATGCTGATCATGGCGATCTTCTCGCCGCCCATCGCCGCACTGGCTTTCAGCTTTTCCGCGCCCGAGTTCTTTTCGCTGATGGTGCTGGGCATGGTCGCGGCCTCGACGCTGGCCTCGGGCTCGCCCCTCAAGGGGCTGGCGATGATCGGGCTGGGGCTGATCCTGGGCATGGTCGGGCGTGACCTCTACTCGGGGCTGCTGCGCTTTTCCTATGGCGTTGATCAGCTTTACGAAGGCCTGCCGCTGGTGGCCGTCGCCCTCGGCATCTTCGGCCTGCCCGAGGTGATCAAGAACGCGGGCCAGATCACCGGCCGCACGGTCGAGGCGCGCTCGATCTCGTTCGCGTCCATGTGGCCGACGCGGGACGACTGGCGCCGCAGCTGGGGCGCGATGTTTCGCGGCACCGGGCTGGGATCCTTCTTCGGCGCGTTGCCCGGCACCGGCGGCTTGCTGGCCAGCTTCATGTCCTACGCCACCGAGCGCCGGGTCGCCAAGGATCCGTCGCGCTTCGGCAAGGGTGCCATCGAGGGCATCGCCGGGCCCGAGGCCGCCAACAACGCCGCCGTGCAGACCGCCTTCATCCCGACGCTGACGCTGGGCATTCCGGGCGATATCGTCATGGCGATCATGCTGGGGGCGCTGACCATCCACGGCATCCAGCCGGGCGTCTCGGTGATCAACAACCACCCGGACCTGTTCTGGGGGCTGCTGGTCAGCTTCCTGCTGGGCAACTTCCTGCTGCTGATCCTGAACATCCCGCTGATCGGGCTCTGGGTGCGGATCCTCGCGATCCCCTATTGGGTGCTCTATCCGTTCATCATCGCCTTCATCTGCATCGGTGTTTACAGCGTCTCCAACTCGGTCGTGGACCTCTATGTGCTGATGTTCTTCGGCGTCCTCGGCATCGTGATGAACATCCTGCGGTTCGAACCGGCGCCCCTGGTGCTGGGGCTGATCCTGGGGCCGATGCTGGAGGAAAACCTGCGCCGCTCGCTCACGCTCTATCGCGGCAGCTATACGGTGTTCCTGACGCGGCCGATCTCGGCCCTGTTCATCGGCATCGCCGTGCTGATCCTGGCCTGGACGATCTATGGCATGTTCCGCGCCCGGGCCCGCCGCCGGGCCGCGCTGGCCGCGGGCGAGGAGTGAGCGGACCCCCATGACGGACAAAAGGGCGGCAGGGTAAACCTGCCGCCCTTTTCAGTGGGCGCCCGGGAGAGCGATACGAAAAAAGGGCGGCCGGATCGCCCCGCCGCCCCTGTTCGTGCCGATGGGCTGCGGTCAGTCGCCGCTGCGATCATAAGCGCCCAGACCCGGGCGATAGCGCTTCTCGTCGATGAACTGGCTCATGCCCTTGGCCGCGCCCTGCGTCCGGTCGCGGAAGGTCGTGGAATCGGCCTTGGCCATCAGGTATTCCAGCGCCTGATCCCAGCCCATCTGCCGGACATGGTGATAGGCAGTCTTGGCGCCCCGCAGCACATGCTGGTTCTTGCCCCGCAGGGTCTGCGCCAGTTTCGTGACCTCGGCATGCAGCTGGTCGGCCGGGACCGCCTTGTTCACCAGCTTCATCTCGGCGGCCTGTTTGCCGTCGAAGGTCTCGCCGGTCATGATGTAATACATCGCGTCGCGCTGGCTCATCACCATGGACACCGATTTCGTCACGATGCCGGCGGGAATGATGCCCCAGTTGATTTCCGACAGGCCGAAGGTCGCATCCTCGGCCGCGATCGCCAGATCGCAGCCAATCAGGATCTGGAAGGCGCCACCGAAGCACCAGCCGTTGACCGCGGCAATGGTCGGCTTCCTGTAGAACATGGTCCGGCGCCATTGCCAGGCCGCGTTCATCGCGAAGAGCCGGTCGCGCTCATGCGGCGGCCAGGCCTCGGTCTCGCGGAAATATTCCTTCAGGTCCTGCCCGGCGGAGAAGGCATTCCCGGCGCCGGTGACGACGATCACCTCGGCCTCGTCCATGCCTTCCAGCGCATCCATCACCGCCGTCATCTCATAGACGATGCCCGGGTTGATGGCGTTGCGCTTGTCGGGGCGGTTCAGGGTGACCCAGGCCACGCCGTCCTCGATGGCGAGGGTGACATTCTCCCCCCAGCCCTTGCCTGCACCACCGTGACTCATTGTCAGACTCCCTGAGTTCCACTACGCTTTGAGGGAGACCATATCAGGGTGCCTTATACTGTCAATGTCCGAAAACATCGCTTTGTCCGACCTTCGCCCCCGGCTGATCTATCTGGTCAACAACATCAACCTGCTGACCCGCAAATCGCTGGACGAGCGCCTGAAGGCGCATCAGCTGGGCGGGCTGCAATACACGATCCTGACGCTGGTGCGGGACCGGGAGGGGATCTCCTCGGCCGAATTGTCGCGCCGGTTCTTCGTCACGCCACAGACGATGAACGAAAGCGTCACGGCGCTGGAACGCCGGGGCCTGATCACCCGTTCCGAGAGCGAGGCGAACAAGCGCATCCTCTGCGCCCGGATCACCGACGAGGGCCGCGCTTTGCTGACGCAATGCGATGCCATCGCCAACGAGGTCGAGGCCGAGGTCTTTGGCAGCGTCAGCCCCGCCGACATGAAGGTGCTGCACCGCATCCTGCGCGACCAGCTGCACCGCCTGATGCAGCAGGTCTAGGCCGGAATCGGCAGCCGCGTCGCGTCGTATTCGAAGAGCCAATCGTAGCGCATCCGCACCTTGTCGGGTTGCCATTCGCTTTCGACGTATTGCGGGGCCTTCACGGGATCGGCCAGCACCGGGTTGTGGAAGCGGTGCAGATTGGCCTCGGAGCCCTTGACGATGGCCGCCGTCCGCTCGCTGCGCAACCCTTCGTAGGTCATCAGCGCCGAGGCCGGATCGGCCTGGCTCTCGTCCAGACAGCGGGCCAGGATATAGCCGTCCTCGATCGCCATGATCGCGCCCTGCGCCAGGAAGGGCAGGGTCGGGTGGCAGGCGTCGCCCAGCAGCGTGACGCGCCCCTGGGTCCAGTGCGGCAGCGGGTCGCGCGCGGCCAGCGCCCAGCGGAAGGGCGTGCCCATCACGTCGATGACGCTGTGGATCAACGGGTTCCAGCCGGCGAAATCGGCCTTGCATTCCCCGGTACTGCCTGCCGCGGTCCAGCTTTCGCTGGTCCATTCGCGGTTTTCCACCAGCCCCACGAAATTCAGCAGCCGGTTGCCGCTGATCGGATAGGTGATGACGTGGCCGCCCGGCCCGATCCAGTTGGTCCCCACCGGGCGTTGCAGCTCGGCCGGCAGGGCCTCCATCGGTGCCAGCCCGCGCCAGGCCATCAGCCCGGTGAACCGCGCCTTCGGCGACTGCCACATCTGCGAACGCATCCGCGAATGCACGCCATCCGCGCCGACCAGCACATCGCCCCGCACCCGCCGCCCATCGGCCATGAGCAGCGTGACGCCGCTGTCGTCCTGTTCGAACCCGGTGGCCTGAGCGCCGGTCACTACCGCGCCGGGCTTCGCGGCCAGCACCGCCTCGGTCAGTACCCGGTGCAACTCGCCCCGATGCGCCATCCAATAGGGCGCCCCGAACCGGGCGATGCTGTCCGCGCCGAGGTCGAAGAGCTTCCAGCTCTGCCCGGTGTTCCACAGCCGCACCTCCTTGGCCGCGGCTTCGCAGATCACCGGCTTCAGGGCCTCCTCCAGCCCCATCTCGATCAGCACCCGGGTGCCGTTGGCCGCCAGTTGCAGCCCCGCGCCCAGTTCCTTCAACTCGGGCGCCTGTTCATAGACCGTGACGTCGAAGCCGCGTTGCAGCAGGGCCAGCGCCGCGGTCATGCCGCCGATCCCGCCGCCTGCGATCAGTACCGTCGCCTTGGCCATGTCAGCCCTCCAGCTTGCGGGCGGCGCACCAGTCGGCCACCGCGTCGATACAGGCCGCCAGAAGCTCGGGCTGGCCCAGGTAGTAATGCGTCGCGCCTTCCAGTTCGACATAGGTCTTGTCCGGCGTCGCCAGTGCGTCGCGGATCGCCGGGTTATGCGTGGCGGGCACGGCATCGTCGGCGGTGTTGACGATCTGCAGGACCGGCGCGCGGGTGATCTTTGCCGCGTTCATCGGGCCCCTGGCGTTGGACAGGTCATAGCTCCACTGGCTGAGCCAGGACCTGAGCGAGGTGTACCGCGCCAGCCCCACCGGCCCCACGTTCACCGTCAGCGGATGGCCCATATAGGTCCATTCCGGCCGCCGCCCGTTCGGGTCCAGCGTCGGGTCCAGCCAGCGCGGGTCGCACATCGTGCGGTGGACGACGAAGGCGCGCTCCACCTCGGACGCGCCGCGGGATTTCAGGTCGTTCAGAAGGGTCAGCGCCCAATCGGTGATCCGCCGGTTCCGGGCCCGCTGGGCCTCGCGGAAGCGGGCGACGAAGGCCGGATCATAGGGCGGCTGATGCGGGCAATCGGGGCTGTAGATGTCGAGGTCGGGGTCGCGGCGGTCCGGGTTTGTCTCGTCCAGGACCGAGGGGTCCAGCCATTCGGTCAGCGTCTCGGCCCGGCTGAGATGGGCGGCGATGAAGATGACGCCATCCGCCGGGATCAGCCCCGCCGCGGTCAGGTCCACCGGATCGCCCGCGGGGGTATGCGTGATCGTCGGGTTTTCGGCCTGCGCCTGATAGAAGAGCGACAGCGACCCGCCCCCCGACCAGCCGACCAGCACGACCTTCTCATAGCCCAGGCTCTCGCGCGCATGGCGGACCCAGGCGCCGAGGTCCAGCGCGACCTTCTCCATGATCAGGGCGGAATCGTTGCGGGCATAGCGGCTGGCGGCGCAGAGGACATGGAAACCCCGGTCGGCCAGCGCCATCGGCATCGGCAGAAGCTGCAGGGTCGAGGTCGGATGCATGAAGACGAAGACCGTCTTCGAGGGCCGCTCACCCTTCAGCAATTGCCCCTCAAGATTCACCATCCCCGAGTTGCCGGCAAAGCCGTAAACCTCGGTCGCTTTGACCGCTTCGGCGAAGGAGACGATCTGCAAATGCCGCTGCCACGGGGTTTTCTGCTGCATTTTCAGGGTCTTTCCGTTTCTCTTCCCAAGGGCGCCCGCGCACCGAAGAATTTGCTTTTGTCAAACGTAGTTCAATTATTCCGAATATCTGCTCCGCGTCAACCACCTCGCAGGCATGAAAAAGGCCGCCCCCGCGGCGGCCTTTCCCGGCATCGGAAGGGGCTCAGGCCCTGGCCAGCAGCTTGGCCTTCTTGGCGCCCCAGGCCTTGAGGACGTCATGCGCTTCCTTCGCCTGCTGCTCCAGATAGCCGGGCTCGTCGACCCGGGCGGTGACTTCCAGCCGCAGCCCGTTCGGGTCGAAGAAATAGATCGACTTGATGAAATGATGGTCCACCACCGGCGTGACGCTGACGCCCGCCGCCTTCAGCCGCGCGCCCATCGCCTCGACCTCGGCCACGCTCGCCACTTCGACGGCGAAATGCATGACCCAGCCGGGGGTGTTGGGCGAGGGTTCCGGCATCTGGTTCTCGCCCAGATCGAAGAAGGCGATGTAGGAGCCGTCGCCCATCTCGAAGAAGAAATGCGCATAGGGCTTTTCCTCGCCGGTCGAGGGCACCTTGTCCGACATCATGCAGGCCACCAGCGGCAGGCCCAGGATGTCCTCATAGAAGTGGCGCGTCTCCTCGCCGTCGCGGCAGGGGAACGAGTAATGGTAAAGACCCTTGATCTTGGGCGGTTGCATGGAATCCTCCTCAGCTTGCCTTGACAGGATGGCATGGACGAGGGCAGTCTGGCGTCCCCATTCAAGGGGGACAGACGCCATGCCGGACCCGCTCGCCGATCTGATCCTGACGCTGGGCGAACCCGGTTTCGGACCCGCGCTGATGCGATTTCTGCACCGGGAATGCGGCGCGGATCTCTGTTCCGTCTTCGCCATCGAGGGCGACAGCGCCCGGGTGCTGGTCGCCGAAAGCGCCGCACCCGAGGCCAGCGCCTTTGCCCGCATCGCCTCGCTCCGCTACGCGCAGCGCTATTGGCGGCGCGACACCTCGGCGGTGACCGCGCTGGGGCGGGCGCACCGGGCGATGCAGGTGCTGAAGCGACCGGCGCAGGGGATCCGCGACATCGACTATCGCCACGAATGCTATACCGAGGGCGCGGTGCTGGAGCGTTTGTCGCTTTATCGCGCGGGCGCGCCGGCCATCATCGCCAACGCCTATCGCGCGCGCGACACCGGCCCCTTTCCGCCCGCGGCGCTGCATGCTTTCGCCGAGCGCGCGCCGGTTCTGCACGCGGCCCTGTTGCGGCATGCCCAGCTGGTGCCGGCCGCCCCGCCTTCCGATCCGCTGGCGGGCCTCAGCCTGCGCGAAGCGCAGGTGGCACGCCTGACCGCGGCCGGCCAGGACCAGCCCCGCATCGCCGAGGCCCTCGGCCTCGCGCCCAGTTCCGTGATCACCTACCGCCGCCGCGCCTATGCCAAGCTGGGCATCAACGACCGTCATCAGTTGCGGCTGTTGCTTGAGACCGGGGGCAGACAGCCGGCAGAATGGGCGCCTGAGGAGCCGGTCAGGCCGATGGTGCCGGAAAGCCGCGAGGCCGAGGAGTCCGGCTGGGTCGCCGCGCCGGAACGCTGAGACGAGCGGCCGGATCGGCAGTGGCGAAGCATCGGAGGCAACCGGGCAGAGCGCCGCCTTTTGCCCGTGCTGCGACTGAATCGTAAACCAGAGGTGCCGCCGCGATCTTCCCGGGACCACGGGGCAGTCTTTCCGGTGGGGCCGACCGGTGGCTTCCGGCCTGTCGGCCAGAAACCGGCGGGCTCCTTGCGCCGCGGGCACGGCGAAGGCAGCCCTCGCGAAGGCAGGGGGGAATTGCCGGGTCCAAGCGCCAGGCCGCCGCGCCGGACGAAGCACGCCCCGCCGGCGGGAAATCTCCACCCGCCCTCGCCGCTACCGGGCAGGGTCCCGTCGCCGGGCATGCCGGATGATGCCGCGCCTTGTCCCGCCGCCTGGACCAGCCCTTTGGGCTAGAACAGGGTGACCCCCCCCGCCAGCGGGGGCCTTGCCGAGAGCCGGGGCGGGGGTGGTGCGGCGATGGCGGGTTCGACGGTGCCCGTCACATGCACGACCCGCGCCTTGCCGGTCGCCGGATGGAAATTGACCCGCCGCGCCTCGGCCCCGCCCAGGTCGCGGGCGACCACCGGGAATTCCTCGGCCGCGAGGTAGCGCAGGGCGAATTCCACGTTGCGGGGGCCGATATCGGCGAAACGCCCGCTCATCCGGCTTCCCCCGAACACTTTCGCCTGCAGCCGCGACCGCGCTGCACCGCGCCTGAGCAGGTTGTTGATCAGCAATTCCATGGCATTGGCGCCGTATTTCAGGCTCGTCGCCTCCCCCTCCGAGGGGTCGGCGAGCAGATAATGGTTCATCCCGCCCAAGCCGAAGGCCGGATCGAAGAGGCAGACCGACACACAGGAGCCGAGGACAGTCGACAGCACCACATCAGGATCGTCCGAGACCAGGAATTCGCCGCGGATGACCGGCACGACATGCGTGCTGTAGCCCTCGGGCCAGGTGTGTTTCGAGGGGCTCACGCGCGTATCCTCTGCGTGGCCTTCAGCAGGGCCGGGCCGATGGCCGACAGCGGCAACTCCTGGTCCACGGCGTCGAGGTCGCGCGCCGCGCCCGGCATGCCATAGACCACCGAGGTGGCCCGGTCCTGTCCGATGGTGCGCGCGCCCGCCCGGCGCAGGGCCAGCAGCCCCTCGGCCCCGTCGCGGCCCATCCCGGTCAGCAGCGCCGCCGTCACGCGCCGCGCGACCGGCTCGGCCGAGCGGAACAGCGCGTCGACCGAGGGGCGATGCCCGCTGATCCGGTCCGCGGTCTTCAATCGGCAGCGCAGGGTCGGTTGGTGCTCCAGCACCAGATGGGCCTCGGCCCCCGGGGCGATCAGGATGCGACCGAAGGCGGGCACCTCGCCCTCGGCCGCCTCGCGCACATCGGGGACCACGTTGCGGTCGAGGAGCCGCGCCAGCCCCGCGCTGTAGGCGGCGCCGGTGTGCTGAACCACCAGGGTCGGCGGGCAATCGGCCGGAAAGCTGCCGAGGACGCGCAACAGGGCATCGACGCCGCCGGTCGACGAACCGATCAGGATCAGCCGGTCGGACCCGGCCGGATCGACCGCACGCAAGAGGCCGGCGCCCGCCGACGGGGGTGGCAGGTCCCCGCCCCGCAGGCAACGGTGCAGACCTTCCGCCAGGGTGGCGTCATCGGCCTCGGGGTCGAGGCCGGTCCCGCCCGGCCGCACTGCCAGCACTGCCCAGCGGACCGACAGCGTGCGGAACAGGATCTCCATCATTTCGAATTCCGGACGCCGGGTCAGGTCCTCGGCCAGAAGCGCCAGGGTCGGTGGCCGATGCTCGACCGCGTTGAAGGTCTCGGTCAGGTCGCTGCACAGGTCGCTGAGCGTCACGTCGGCCTGCGTCGCCAGCCGTTCGGCAAGGCGCCGCCGCCGGTTCTTGTCAGGATCTGCCACCAGGATGCGCATCGTTTCCCCCCTTCATGGATCCGCCTGGATCAGAAATCCTGCCAGCGCGCGGCGTTGGCCGCGATGGGCAGCACGGGGGGCAGCGGATCCTCCGCCCCATCGGCGAAAGCCTGCTCCAGGCCGAAATCGGCCGGCGGGGCCCGGCGGGGCACGAGGTCGCCGAGCGGGGTCGCGTCGCGGGTCACCGGCTCGGCCGGGTTGCTGACGCGGAAGCGCGCGACGACCTGGCTGAGGGACAGGGATTCGTTCTTCAGCGTCACCGAGGCGGCCGTCACCTCCTCGACCATGGCGGCGTTCTGCTGGGTCACCTGGTCCAGTTGCGACACGCCCACGTTGATCTCCTGCAGGCCCGAGCTTTGTTCGCGCGCCCCATTGGCGATGGCGCCGATCAACTGGTCGATATTGCCGACCCGCTGGATGATCATGGTCAAGGTCTCGCCGGCGCGGCCGACCAGTCCGACCCCGGTTTCGACCTGTTCGGTCGAGCCGGTGATCAGGATCTTGATCTGCTTGGCGGCCTCGGACGAGCGCTGGGCGAGCGCCCGCACTTCCGACGCCACGACCGCGAAGCCGCGCCCGGCATCCCCCGCCCGCGCGGCCTCGACCCCCGCGTTCAGGGCCAGAAGGTTGGTCTGGAAGGCGATATCGTCGATCACGCCGATGATCTGCGAGATTTCGGTCGAGGATTTGCGGATCAGCGACATGGCGGCGACCGCTTCGGACACGACCTGACCGCTTTTTTCGGCCTCTTTCCGGGCGTCGGCGACCACGGTCTCGACCTCGGACGCCGACTCGGCCGCGGCCCGCACGCTGGCGGTCAACTCGTCCAGCGCGGCGGCCGTCTCCTCCAGCGTGGCCGCCTGGGTTTCGGTCCGGTGCGACAGGTCGTCGGAGGAGGCGCTGATTTCTTCGGCCCTCGCGCGGATCTCGCTGGCGTTGGCAGCGATGGTGCGCATCAGCGTTTCCATCGTGTCCACCGTCGCATTGAAATCCGTGCGCAGCTTTTCGTAGCCCGCGGAATAGGGACTCTCCAACCGCATGTCGAGGTGCCCGCTGGCCAGGTCGCGCAGCCCGCGTCCCAGATCGGCCACCACCCGAGTCTGTTCGGCGCGGCTTCTTTCCTGGGTCTGCGCGGCTTCCTCGGCCGCGGCCAGCGACAGGCGGAAGGTGTCCAGACCGCGGAACAAGCCGCCAAACTCGTCCCGTCGCGCGGTGCCGGGCAGGGGCTCATCATAGCGCTTGTCGACCAGCCCCTGCACCGACAGCGAGATTGCCCCCAACGGCCGGGTGATCGAGCGGGCGACGGCCCAGCCCACGGCCAGCGACAGCAGCACGCCGACCGCCACCACGATCAGGGCGCGTTGATTGAAATCGGCGAGGGCGCTGAATGCCTCTGCCTGATCGAGCTCGACCACCGCGCTCCATTGATGGCCATGGGCCCTGAAGGCATGGACCGCGACGATGGCCGGCGCCCCGTGAACGCCGGTCGCATCGCTGAGTTCGGCGCCCTCGCCGGCCCGGGCGGCGGCGACCTGCGGCAGATCGGGCAGGGTGCCGAACATCGGGAAGGCGTCGCCCAGCCGGCTGGCGTTGCGCGTCCGGCCGTCCGGGGCCAAGATATAGATCTCGTCCCGGTCGTTCAGATCGGCGGCCTCGAGCGCGGCACCGATGCCTGCGTCGGAGACCTGGAGCGCGACGACGCCGATCACCGGATTGCCGGGCGCCTCATGATCGACGATCCGCCGGGCGACGAAGGCGGCGGGGGTGCCGTCGCTGGGCGCATAGGGGGCGAAATCGGTGAAGGCGGTGGTTCCGGCGGGCCCCTCCATCGCCGCGCGCCAGACCTGCGCCAGTTCGGTGTCGCGCATCGGTCCCGTGGTCAGATTGACCGCGAAATCGCTTTCCTTGGAAAGGGTGTAGATGACATCCCCCTCTGCCGTGATCAGGAACAGATCGTAATAGCCGAACCTGTCGCGATGGGCCCGCATATAGGGGTTGAACTCCTCATGCACCGCATCATAGGCCGGGCGGCTCTCGCCCCGGTCAAGCTCGGCGCGCCTTTCGGCGGGCAGCGGGTTGCGCTCGGCATAGGCGGTGCGCACTTCCTCCAGCCAGCCCGGGGATTGCAGCGCCAGCGCCTCGTTGAAAAGGCGCATCGCGTCCGGGGCGAGATGACCTTCGCCCAGATCCTCGACCGTGCGGAACATCCGGTTCAACCAGTTCGTATAGGCGGTGCCGGCATGCTGGGCCAGAAGGCTCGCCCGCTCGCGGGTCTGCAATTCCAGTTCGGTCCGGAACAGCGAATGGTAAACCCAGGTCGAGGCGCCGAGGGTCAGGACCAGCGCCGCGGCGATCAGCAGGGGCAGCCGCAGGGCGATGGGGGATTGGGTGAGGCGTTGGAACATGGCGAAACCTGTGAAAACAAAGGCCTAGGGCGTGTCGGGCTGCGGGGCCGGTCCAGCCGGGGGCGCCCCGTCATCATCGGCCGGAACAAGCGGGGCGAAGAGATCGATGCGGGGCGGCGGCTGCCGCTCTGCCGCCGCAGGCAAGGCGGCGGACAGGAACCGGGTGCGGCTTCGTTCCAGCCGCAGACCCGCCAGCGGCAGGGCGTTGTGCGCCATCATGTCGGGCGGCAGTTCCTGACCCAGAAGCCGGGCGATATGCTCCAGATCCTGCAGGAGCTGGACGGCAAGGTCGAAATCCTGCACCGCCTGCCGGCTGGCGGTTGCGCCGGGGGCTTCGACCATCGCCGCCTCGTAGCGCAGCAGCATCAGGCGGATCTCGCCCATGGCCTCGGCCATGCCGGCGAGCAGCGGCGAGAGGGGGAAGGGCGCGGCGAGGGTCATAGGCGACCCACCACCGCCTCGATCGACGCTTTCAGGCTGGCCGTGGTGAAGGGTTTCTTGATCAGGTTGTTCAGCCCCAGCTTCATGCCGCGGTCCAGCATCTCCTGGCTGGGCGAGCCTGTGATCAGGATGAAGCCGATCTTCGCCGTCATCTTGTTGGCGCGCAGGGTTTCCAGCAGGTCGAGCCCGCTCATCCCCGGCATGTTGTAATCGCTGATCACCAGATGCGCGGGATTGACCGCCAGCCGGTTCAGCGCCTCGGCGCCCGAGGTCTGGAAGTCGATGTTCTTGACGCCGATTTCCTCCAGGCTCTGGGTCATCAGGCCGCGGCTGACCGACATGTCGTCGACGATCATGATCTTGAGGACGTCCTTAAGGGCCATGGCGGGTCTGCTTTCAGCTGGGGGCCGTGCCGTTGGGAGGGGCGGCGCGGCGGTAGGTGGTAATGCCCGCAGGATCGAGTCCGATCTCCTGAGGGTCGGCGATGCGCTCGGAATGGCCGATCAGCAGCCAGGCGCCGGGATGCAGGACCTCGGCGAAACGGGCCCAGAGCTGTCGCTGCGTCGGTTTGTCGAAATAGATGACCACGTTGCGGCAGAGGATCACGTCGAAGCGCCCGCTGATCGGCCAGGGTTTGACCAGGTTCAGGCGGCGGAAGGTGACCAGCGCCTTCAGCTCTGGCCGGACCGGCCGCAGGGCGGTGGTGACCGGGGCGCGGCCGAAGACTCGCTCTTCCAGCGCCGGGGTCGGGAAGAGACAGATCTTGGGGTCGTAGAGCCCCGCCTGCGCGATCTGCAGTACCGTCGGGTCGATGTCGGTGCCGAGGATGCGCAGATCGAGCCGCGCGGCTTCGGGGGCGAGCGCCAGGATGGAGCCGGCGAGCGAATAGGCCTCCTGCCCGCTGGAGCAGCCGGCCGACCACAGGCGCACCCGCTTGCCAGACCGCGCCGCCTGCAGGATCGGTGGCAGGATCTGGTTTTCCAGCATCTCGAAATGATGCGCCTCGCGGTAGAAATGCGTGACATTGGTGGTCAGGGCGGTGACGAAATGGTCGGATTCCTGCGCCTCACCCGCTTCGACGACATCGCAATAGGCGTCGAAACTGGCCAGACCCAGCGCCCTTACCCGGCGGCCCAGGCGCGAGCGGATCAGGGGCCGCTTGGCGCTTTCCAGACTGAGGCCCCAGCCCGCCTTGGCGATCCGCGCGATGCGCGCGAAATCGGCCTCGGTCAGCGGCAGGTCGCCGTCGCCGGCGGAGGGGCGCGCCATGGGGGTCACGCGGCCTCCTCGCCGTCGCGGGCAAAGAGCGCGTCGAGGTCGAGGACCCGGAGCATGATGTCGTCCACCGGCAGAAGGCCGGTCACATGGCTGGCGCCGCCGTCGCGGCGGATCGTGGGGTTGGGGCGGATCGTCTCGCTGTCGACCGAGAGGATCTCGGACACCGAATCGACCAGCATGCCCATGATCCTTGTGCCGATGGCGACGACCACGACGATGTTGCGGGTGCCGATCTCGGTGGTGCCGAGGCCGAGCCGGGCGGCGAGGTCGACGATCGGGATCACGGCGCCCCTCAGGTTCATCACCCCCAGCACCGAATCCTCGGCGAAGGGCAGGGCGGTCACCTGGCTCCAGCGCCGGATCTCGCGGATCGAGGTGATGGGGACGCAGAACCCCTGGCCGCCCGCGGAAAGCGACACGAATTCAATGGTGTTGCCGCGGTCGTTGGTTTCCTCGTCGCTCATGTCAGGCCTCCAGTTCGATGAGGGGGCGGGCGTTGCGGCGCGGCGAGACCAGCTCGACCAGCGCCTCGGAATCGATGATCAGGGCGATCTTGCCGTCGCCCAGGATTGTGGCCGCGGCGATGCCGGGGACGGTGCCGTAATTGCCCTCGAGGCTTTTGATCACCACCTGGCGCTGGTCCTGGATCGCGTCGACGGCGACGGCGATGCTGGCGCCGCCCGCGTCCAGGAGGACATAGGACCGCTCGGCGCTCTGGCCCTTGGCGCTGCGCATCCCGAAAAGCAGCGCCAGATCGACGATCGGCACATAGGTGCCGCGGACCGAGAGCACCAGTTCGCCGGCGATCTCGTGGATGTCGCGGCGTTGCGGGCGCACGGTTTCGACCACGCTGGAGAGCGGCAGCACCATGGTCTCGGCCCCGACCCCGATGATCATGCCGTCCAGCACCGCCAGCGTCAGCGGCAGCGAGATGGTGAAGGTCGAGCCCTCGCCGGCCAGGCTGCTGATGCCGACCTTGCCGCCAAGCGAGGTGATGGTCGTCTTGACCACATCCATGCCCACGCCCCGGCCCGAGAGATTGGTCACATTCTCGGCCGTCGAGAAGCCGGGCATGAAGAGGAGGTTGTCGATCTCGGGCTCGGTCAGCTTGGCGTCGGGCGGGACCAGGCCCTTTTCCATCGCCTTGGCGAGGATCCGCTCGCGGTTGAGGCCGGCGCCGTCGTCCGAGACCTCGATCACCACATGGCCCGAACGATGCGCCGCGCTGAGGCGGACGCTGCCCACCTCGCTCTTGCCGGCGGCGCGGCGTTTCTCGGCGGTTTCCAGCCCGTGATCGACCGAATTGCGCAGCATATGCGTCAGCGGATCGGCCAGGCGTTCGAGGATCGTCTTGTCGATCTCGGTCGCCTCACCCTCGCTGATGAACATGACCGGTTTGCCCGTCGCCTCACCGGCCTCGCGCACCACGCGGCCCATGCGCTGAAACAGCGCCTTGACCGGCTGGGCGCGGATCGACATCACCGCTTCCTGGATCTCACGGGCCAGATAGCGGTAATCGTCCAGCGCGGCCATGATCTCGGAATCGGTGCCGAGACCGCAGGAATCCAGCTTCTGGCTGATGACCGCGTGGTTGATGATCAATTCGCCGACGCTGTTGATCAGCCGGTCCACCCGCTCGGGATCGACGCGGAGCGTGGTCTGCACGGCGGGCGCGGGGGTGCGGGGGGCGGCGCGGGCCGGGGGGGCGGCCGGGGCGGCCGCCTGCGGCGTGGCTTCGGCGGGTTCGGGCGCGGACCCCTCGGCCGGTATGTCCGCCGGGGGCGGGGCGGGGGCGCGGGCGATGAAGAGGGGGGCGGGCTCGGTCGCGACTTCGGGCAGGGGCGAACCCTCGCCCAGGGGGGCGATGTCGAGCGTGCAAAGCCCCTCGGCGAAGGCGAAGACCCGGCGGATCGCGTCTTCGTCGGTGGCCCCTTCGAGGCGCAGGTTCCAGACCAGATAGCCCGTGTCGACATCGAACCCATCGAGGGGCGGCACCGCGCTGGCATCGCAGGCAACGCTCAACGTGCCGAGCGCGTCGAGCGCCGAGAGGAAGCGCACCGGCTCGTGCCCGTTGGCGTAGAAGGCGCCGCCCGGGGCGAAGCGGATCGAGAAGCCGGTCGCGGCGGGCGCCGGTTCCTCGACCTCGATCGGCAGGAGCGCGAGCGGGGCCCAGGTGAACTCCGGCTCGGGCGGCGTGTCGGCCTTGGCATCCTTCGCCGTTGCCTCCAACTCGCCGATCAGGTCGCGCACCGGGTCCAGCGAGGCCGATCCCTGCTGGCGGGTGGTATCGACCAATTCGGCCAGCGCGTCAGAGGAACGGGTGATCAGCCGCAGCACCTCGGGCGCGATGTCGAGCTTGTCCGAGCGGATCAGGTCCAGCACCGTCTCATAGGCATGGGCGAAGGTCACCAGATCGGTGAAGCCGAAGGCGCCGGCCGCGCCCTTGATCGAATGCACCGCCCGGAAGATGGCGTTGATCGTCTCGCCGTCCCAGGCGCCGGAGGCCACGACCTCCAACCCTTCGGTCAGCGATTCGATCAATTCCTCGCATTCGGCGAAGAACGTGTCGCGCAGGGTTTCGTTGCTCATCCCTCCGCCCCCGTGACCAGCTTGAGGATATCGACCAATTGCCGGTCCTCGAAGGGTTTGACGATCCAGCCGGTGGCGCCGAGGTTGCGGGCCTTGTCCTTGAATTCCGGCGAACTTTCGGTGGTCAGCACCAGGATCGGCACCTTGCGGTTGGCGCCGCCGCCGCGGATCGCCGCGATCACGCCGAACCCGTCCAGCCTGGGCATGTTGATATCGGTGATCACGGCGTCGAACCGGTTGCTCTGGAAGGTGCTGACCCCGTCGGCACCATCGACGGCGGTGGTGACGGAGAACCCGGCATCGCCCAGGGTCTGCGACACGAGCTGCCGGATGGTGCGGGAATCGTCGATGGCGAGGATGGTCTTGACGCTCATGGCGCGGGCTCCAGCAGCAGGCCGAGGCCGATGGCATCCAGGCTTTGACGGGCGGCCTCCGATGGATCCTCGATCCGGAAGGCGCGGCCCTGGGACAGGGCGGAGGCGCGGGCGGCCAGCAGGATCTGCGCCACTTGCGCGGGGATCGGCCCGGCACCGGCGGCGTCGATCACCAGATCGGTGCCGCCACGGCGGCGCAGCCGCTCAAGAATGACCTGGGGGGCATCGCTCCAGCCGTCGGGATCGAGCGACAATCGGTCGGAAGCGGGATCGGGCACGGGATCACCTTTTAACAACAAGCAACGTCCTGGCCTCTGGTTCTGCCAGCCAACCCTTAAGAATGGGTTCGTGGCGCCGGGGCGGCCGCCGGCCCGCCGCCTCTTCACGCAGCCGGGACTTGCCTGACATGCCCCGACATGCGTAACCTGAGGGTCCCGCCCCCTGATTTTCGGGGCGGAACGATTTTCGACGACGACTTTTCAAGCCGCTGCCCATGGAGGACATAATGCGGATCATTTACGGGGCCGCCCTGGCTCAGGCCCTCAGCCTTGGCGCTCTGCCCGCCCTTGCCCAAACGGGAACCGAGACGGTGACGCTGACCATGGAGGTCAACCAGCCGTCGCTCTTCGACACCGGCCGCCGGGATACTTTCCGCACGGTGATCGACGACCGCAGCGGCACGACGACGCTGAACGTGGAATGCTCGGCGGGGACCTCGGCGCTCTTCGGCCTCAGCCGCACGGACGAGGCCTGCGCCGTCTCGGGCTCGGGCGTGATCAAGAACCCCAACAACCCGTCACAGACCGTGCCGCGGGTCGATTTCGCGGGCGGATTCACCATCTCGGGGGCGCAGGACGGCTTCACCGACATGCGCACGCTGACCGTGGGATACCGCCGCGTCGGCTCGGCCCCGCAGGAGGCCACGACCTTCGGCGGCAGTCTGGTGATGATGCCGGAAAGCCCCTCGGCCTCGGCCATGGAGATCGGGCGCAACGCTCTGGCCTATCTGCAGCAGAACGCGGCAGGCAGCGCGCCGGTCGAATACGACACGCGCATCGATTCCATCAGTTTCAACAACTTCGCCATCCCGCATGTGGGGCAGGCCAATGCCACCGGCTGCACCTGGAACGGCGATTGGGTCTATTCCTACGCCGCCGAATCCTGGAACGGTGCCTTCGACGTGACCTGCGGCGACACCCGGTTCCGCATGGAAGGCAACATGTCCCTGGGCGAGGCCCCGGAAGGGTCGGACCATGACGAGGAATATGTCGTCAACCTGGTGATCCCGGGCGAGGGCGGATCGGGGGGCGATCCCTTCGCGGCGCCGGACCCCTTCGCCACCGTCGATGGCATCACCGGCACGCTGGCCATGTCGAATTCGGGCCGGGCGACCGATGACGGGGTTTATACCAATGTCTCGGTCACCGGGCAGTTGGTGGGCACGAACGTGCCGCTGGAGGCCGTGCGCGGCTGGGGGCAGATCGTGGCGATCCTCGGCCGGGCCTTCATGGGTGAATGATCGGCGGCGAATGATCAGCGCAGCCCGGCGCGCAGGGGCGTGCCGGGCTGCATCCGTCAGGGCAGGGCCAGCGCCGTGTCCCGCACCACCGCGGCGATCTGCATCAGCTGTTTGGAAAGCGGGCTGGAATTGCGCCAGATCATGCCGATCGTGCGGCGCGGCTGCGGTTCGGGAAAATGCGAGACCGCGACATCGGCCGAGCGGGTTTCGACCGCCACCGCCATTTCGGGAATCAGCGTCACGCCGATCCCCGCGCCGACCATCTGCACCAGTGTCGACAGAGACGAGCCGTCCAGCAATTCGCGCGGCAGGGCGCTTTGCAGGTTGCAAAAGCTCAGCGCCTGATCGCGGAAGCAATGCCCTTCTTCCAGCAGAAGAAGCCGCATCTCGCGCAGCAGGTCCGGGGTCGGGACCGGCAGATTGGCCTCGGACCGGGGGCGGACCAGTACGAAATCCTCGGAACACAGCGCCACCTCGGTGAAGGCGGGTTCCGAGACGGGCAGGGCGACGATGGCCGTGTCGAGCCGCCCTTCATGCAATTCGGTCAAGAGCTTCGGCGTCACCGTCTCGCGCACATGGATGTCGAGGTCGGCGTTCAGCCGGGTCAGATTGCCGATCAGCGCCGGCAGCAGATAGGGCGCAATGGTCGGAATCACCCCCAGCCTGAGCCGCCCCACCAGCCGCGCCTGCGAGGCGCGGGCCAGATCCTCCAGCTCGTCCACCGCGCGCAGGATCTCGCGCACCCGGCCGGCGAATTCCTCGCCGAACGAGGTCAGCCGGACCTGCCGCGCCGCCCGCTCGAAGAGCGGGGTGCCCAGCGTTTCCTCCATCTCCTTGATCTGCATGGACAAGGCGGGCTGCGAGATGGCGCAGGCATCGGCGGCGCGGCCGAAATGGCCGAGCCGGGCGAGGGCCTCGAAATAGCGGAACTGACGGAGGGTCAGGTTGATCATCAGTTATTCTTATCAAGCCAATCAGGAAATCAAACTTATCCTAATCGGAACCCTTTGCTAGAGTGATTCTAACGAAGGCGGGGAGGACCCCTCGACACGATCCAAGCAACGCCGCCCCGCCGGGGTGGCGCGCGGCGGTGCCTTCGTCGTGGCTGAGAGCAAGGAGAGAAAGATGGACGGTAACAACGCGGGCAAATGCCCGGTCATGCATGGCGGCAATACCGCCAGCGCGAAATCGGTCATGGATTGGTGGCCCAATTCGCTGAATTTCGACATTCTGCACCAGCACGACAGCAAGACCAACCCGCTGCCGGGCTTCGACTACCGCGAGGCGGTCAAGACCCTGGATTACGACGCGCTGAAGGCGGACATGCGGGCGCTGATGACCGACAGCCAGCCCTGGTGGCCGGCTGACTGGGGACATTACGGCGGCCTCATGATCCGCATGGCCTGGCACGCCGCGGGTTCCTACCGTCTGGCCGACGGTCGGGGCGGCGCGGGCACCGGCAACCAGCGTTTTGCACCGCTGAATTCCTGGCCGGACAACGCCTCGCTCGACAAGGCGCGGCGCCTGCTGTGGCCGATCAAGAAGAAATACGGCAACAAGGTCTCCTGGGCCGACCTGTTCATCCTTGCCGGTAATATCGCCTATGAATCCATGGGCTTGAAGACCTTCGGCTTCGGTTTCGGCCGCGCCGACATCTGGGCGCCCGAGAAGGACACCTACTGGGGCGCGGAAAAGGAATGGCTGGCGCCGTCCGACAACCGCTATGAGGACGTGAACGACCCCAAGACGATGGAGAACCCGCTCGCCGCCGTGCAGATGGGCCTCATCTACGTCAACCCCGAGGGGGTGAACGGCCAGCCCGATCCGCTGCGGACCGCCGCCCAGGTGCGCGAGACCTTCGCCCGGATGGCGATGAACGACGAGGAAACCGTGGCGCTGACCGCGGGCGGCCATACCGTGGGCAAGACCCATGGCAACGGCGACGCGGGAAAGCTGGGCCCTGATCCCGAGGGCGCTGATGTCGTCGACCAGGGCATGGGCTGGACCAACCCGAACATGGGTGGCAAGGCCGCGAATGCCGTGACCTCGGGCTTCGAGGGCGCCTGGACCACCCATCCCACCGTGTTCGACATGGGCTATTTCGACATGCTCTTCGGCCATGAATGGGAGCTGCGCCGCTCGCCCGCCGGCGCGCAGCAATGGGAGCCGGTCTCGATTGCCGAAAGCGACATGCCGGTCGATGCCTCGGACCCGTCCAAGCGGCAGAATCCGATCATGACCGACGCCGACATGGCGATGAAGATGGACCCGGCCTATAACGCGATCTGCCAGAAATTCATGGCCGATCCCGAGTATTTCAAGGACACCTTCGCCCGCGCCTGGTTCAAGCTCACCCACCGCGACATGGGGCCGAAGGTCCGTTACATCGGTCCCGATGTCCCGGCCGAGGATCTGATCTGGCAAGACCCGATCCCCGCCGGTCCCACGGGCTACGACGTGGCGGCGGTGAAGGCGAAGATCGCGGCCTCGGGCCTGTCGCTGTCCGAGATGGTCGCCACTGCCTGGGATTCGGCCCGCACCTATCGCGGGTCGGACATGCGGGGCGGGGCCAATGGCGCCCGCATCCGCCTCGCGCCGCAAAAGGACTGGGCCGGCAACGAGCCCGCGCGTCTGGCCAAGGTGCTGGCGGTGCTGGAACCGATCGCGGCCTCCTCGGGCTGTTCGGTGGCCGATGCCATCGTGCTGGCCGGGAACCTGGGTGTCGAGCAGGCGGCGAAGGCTGCGGGCTATGACATCAGCGTGCCCTTCACCCCGGGCCGGGGCGATGCCACGGCCGAGCAGACCGACGCCGATTCCTTCAGCGTGCTGGAGCCGCTGGCCGACGGATTCCGCAACTGGCTGAAGGAAGATTACATCGTCTCGCCGGAAGAGCTGATGCTCGACCGGGCGCAGCTGATGGGTCTGACCGCGCCCGAGATGGTCGTCCTCTTCGGCGGCATGCGGGCTATGGGCACCAACCACGGCGGCACCAAGCATGGCGTGCTGACCGACAGGGTGGGCGCGCTGACGCCGGATGTCTTCGATGTGCTGACCGACATGACCTATACCTGGGTCAAGGCGGGCGACCATTACGAGATCCGCAACCGCGCCAGCGGCGCCGTCAAGGGCACGGCCACCCGCATCGACCTGGTGTTCGGCTCGAACTCGATCCTGCGCGCCTATGCCGAGGTTTATGCCCAGAACGACAATGCTGCCAAGTTCGTGCAGGACTTCGTGGCGGCCTGGGCCAAGGTGATGGACGCGGACCGGTTCGACGTCCGGGCCTGAGCCTGACGGCAAGACATCGGGCGGGCGCTGTCTTCGGACGGCGCCCGTTTCCGTTCAGGCCAGCAGGCCCAGACGGTCCAGCACGACCCCTTCCGCCTCGGCCCAGAGGCGGGCGTCCTGCATCCGCGCATGGGCGTCGTTGGCGCGTTCAATGATGGCGAGGCACAGCGCGGGATTGGCCTCGCAATAGGCGATCTTGTCGCGCAGGTCGCTCAGGTCCCGGGCGATGGGCACGTAATGCACCCAGGGTGCCAGGAAATAATCCACGATCACCTCGAACTCGGTCTCGACCTTCAGTGCCAGGCTGTTCGAGCCGATCACCCAGTAAAGCTGGGTCGCCACGTCATTGCCGGGCAGGCAGAGCTGGTAGCGGTTGCGCAGCAGCCAGTCGAGGCCGCGCTTGCGGTCCTCCAGCGCGCCGAGCGGCGCCTCGCTGCCGCGCTTGCGGCGCACCTTGGCCCCGGCAACGAAGCGGCAATCCAGCAGCTCCGGCTCCTGCACCGACAGCAGCACCGCCTGCGCGCGGGGGTAATGGCGGGGCAGGGTGGCGATGTCCAGATGCGTGCCCAGGCGCTCGAAACCATGGGGCGAGGTCCAGGTGATCCCGGTCCAATTGCCGCGCCAGACCACCCGGGGGCGCTTGTCGAGGAAGGGCAGGTCATCGCGCAGAGGCTCCCCCTCGGGGAGGCTGCCCAAACGCGGCGAGGGCTCGTAATAGCCGTCGAGTCGCCAGAGCACGGCGCTGCGGTCGCCCCGACGGCGGGTGTACTGGAACAGGTTGGCCGGGGCGCCGAAATAGAGTTCAGGGGCAAAAGGCGCGCTGTCGTGCATGTTGCTGACGAACCAGCGCGCCCCATGCCCGGCCATCTGCGTGACCATCTGGTGCTGGCGCCGTGCCTGCCGCATGGCGCCGAAGGGCTCGGGCCCGGCCAGCGCCGCTTCGGTGTCGGTTTCGGCCAGCGGCACGGGGCTGTCATCGGCGGGCGCGGGCTCCTGAAAGACGATGCGCCCGGCCTCCAGATCGCAGACCATGCCCATCAGGGCCGGAAACCGGGAAAGCAGCCGCGGATCGGCGCGCAGGCGCGCGGTCTCGGGATGGACGCTCGGGCAGATGAAATGGTGAAAATCCATGGCCCCGCCCCCCGATCCGCGCTCAGCCGCTGTAGCCGCCGGTCCGGTGCCAGGTCCAGGCATCCTTGATCATGGTCTTGAGCGAGGATCGCGTCGGATCCCAACCCAGCTCGCTCAGGGCCCGTTGGGAGCCCGACACCAGCGAGGCCGCATCGCCCTCGCGCCGCGGGCCGAAGCGGTGCGGGACCTTGTGGCCGGTCGCGGCGCGGGCGTGGCTGATCACCTCGCGCACCGTGAACCCGGCCCCGGTGCCCAGGTTGAAGACCCGGCTCTCATTGCCTGCCTTGAGCCAGCCAAGGCCCAGCACATGCGCCTCGGCCAGGTCCATGACATGCACGTAATCGCGGACACAGGTGCCGTCCGGGGTCGGGTAATCGGTGCCATGCACCACCAGTTCCGGGCGCTGGCCGTCGATGGCCTCCAGCATGACCGGGATGAGATGGGTCTCGGGCCGGTGGCATTCACCGACCTCGCCCTCGGGATCGGCGCCCGCCACGTTGAAATAGCGGAAGATGACGGTCCTCAGCCCATGCGCGGCGCGGAAATCGCGCAGGATTTCCTCGATGGCGCGCTTGGACGAGCCATAGGCGTTGATCGGCTGCTGTGCCGAATCCTCGGTCAGCAGCACCCCGTCCTGTTCGCCATAGGTCGCGCAGGTCGAGGAGAAGACCAGATCGAGGCACCGGGCCTCAACCGCGGCCTCGACCAGGTTGAGCGAGCCCAGGACGTTGTTGCGCCAGTATTTTCCGGGCTCGACCATGGCCTCGCCGACCTGGCTGAAGGCCGCGAAATGCATGACCGCGACGGGCTGGTATTCGGCGAAAGCCGCCGCCAGCGCCGCCCGGTCCATCAGGTCGCCCTGCACGAAGGGGCCGAATTTGACCGCCTGCGCCCAGCCGGTCGAGAGATTGTCGAAGGTCACCGGCTCGTAACCCTTCGCCGCAAGTACCTTGCAGGCATGCGAGCCGATATAGCCCGCGCCGCCCGTCACCAGCACTCTACCAAGCGTCATGCGGCCTCCCGGGGCGTTGGGTTCACGCGGCGGGCCCTTTGCCCGCCTCGGAATCGTGCTTGCTCAGGCGGTCGCGGATCAGCGCATAGAAACGGTCGCTGAATTCGTCATGCGCGATGGCATGGTCGACGATCGCCGTCAGATAGCCGAATTTCGAGCCGCAATCGTAGCGCGTCGCCGACATCTCCATCGCCGCGACGCGGCCGCGGGCGGCCAGTTCGTCGATGGCATCCGCCAGCTGGATCTCGCCACCCGTGCCGGGCTTGGTCCGACGCAGCACGTCGAAGATCTCGGGGTCGAAGACATAGCGGCCCATCGAGGCCAGATGCGAGGGCGCATCCTTCAGCGCGGGCTTCTCGACCACACCGGCGACGGTGACCCCGCCGTCCGGGCCCGCGGGACCGGGCTTGATGATGCCGTATTTGTGCACGTCCTCGTCCGCGACCTCGGTCACGCAGAGGTAATTGGTCGGGTTGCGCTCATAGGCGGCGACCATCTCGGCGGTGGGCAGCGAGTCGCCTTTCATCAGGTCGTCGGCCAGGAGCACGACAAAGGGCGAATCGCCCACGGCCGGTGCGGCGCAGAGCACGGCGTCGCCCAGGCCCTTCGGCTCGGGCTGGCGGATGAAGATGCAATGCACCCCTTCCGGCACGATGTTGCGCACCATGTCGCGCTCCTTGTGCTTGCCCTTCTGGGATAGCTGGAACTCGAGCTCGAGATTGGCGTCGAAATGGTCGCCGATGGCGCGCTTGGGACGGCCCGTCACGAAGACCAGTTCGGTGATCCCGGCGGCAATCGCCTCTTCGACGGCGTATTGGATGATCGGCTTGTCGATGATCGGCAGGAGTTCCTTGGGCATGGCCTTGGTCGCCGGCAGGAACCGCGTTCCCAGGCCTGCAACAGGAAAGACTGCCTTCTTGATTCTCTTCATGATCGAATAACTTCCGTCTGCGTCGTCGGGGCGGCACGGGGCCGGCCCTGCGTTGTGATTAGCGCGGTGGCGCGTGTTCCGCCAGTGACCCGCGATGCGTGCGGTCTATTCGTCCCATATAGCGCGGCAGGCCGCCACCCCGGGAATGTCACGAAATTTTAAGGATCGATCAGGGCAACAGAAAGGCGCCGGCCCAGCGGACCGGCGCCTATTCCGGGTCGAAACTGCCCTTACTTGAAGCAGCGCTCGATCTTGTCCAGCGTGCGCATCGCGTCCAGCACCTGATGGACCGAGCCGTTCGGCTGGCGGCCTTCCTGGATCGCCGCAATGAACTCGCGGTCGATCAGCTCGATCCCGTTGTTCGACACCGCGACGCCCGACAGATCGACCGGCTTTTCATAGCCGTCGAACAGGTCGTCATAGCGGGCGATATAGGTGCCGTTGTCGCAAATATAGCGGAAGAACGTGCCGAGCGGCCCGTTGTTGTTGAAGCTCAGCGACAGCGTGCAGATCGCGCCCGAGGGGGTCTTCATGCCGATGGACATATCCATGGCGATCCCCAGCTCCGGGTGATGCGGCCCCTCAAGCCCGAAGGCCTCGGACACCACTTCGCCGGTCTGGTACTGGAACAGGTCGACCGTGTGGCAGGCGTGGTGCCAGAGCAGATGGTCGGTCCAGCTGCGCGGCTCACCCTTGGCGTTCATGTTCGAGCGGCGGAAGAAATAGGTCTGGACGTCCATCTGCTGGACCTTCAGCTCGCCCGCGTCGATCTTGTTCTTGATCCACTGATGCGAGGGGTTGAAGCGGCGGACCTGACCCGCCATGGCCAGCACGCCCGTCTCTTCCTGAACGCGGCAGATTTCTTCGCTTTCCTCCAGGCTGTCGGCCATCGGGATCTCGATCAGCACCGGCTTGCCCGCCTTCATGCAGGCAATCGCCTGTTCGGCATGCAGCTGCGTCGGCGTCGCCAGGATCACCGCGTCCACATCGTCCCGCGCCAGGCATTCGGCCAGGTCGGTGGCGGCGTGGCCGATGCCGCGCTCGGCGGCCAGCGCGTCGATCTTGGCCCGGGTTGGGCCCATCACCGAGGTGACGGTCACGCCCTCGATGGCCTTCAGCGCGTCGAGATGCTTGATGCCGAAGGCGCCATAGGCGCCTGCTACACAGAGTCGCATGAAATTCCCCTTCGCTTACTCGGCCGCGACGCGCTTGCGGCTGTCGTGGTAATCCTTGTTCTCAAGGATGATATGGCCCACGGCGGTGTTCGAGGCCGGGACGTGATAGTGGCGATGGATCTCGACCACCTCGTCGTCCAGCGCACCGCGCATGACGTGCCACATGACCATTTCCACGCCTTCCGAGCCCGCTTCGCGCAGGTAATCGACATGCGGGACCTTCGACAGGCCGACCGGATCCGAGGTCAGCTTGTCCAGGAACATCGTGTCGAACTCGGGATTGATCAGGCCCGCGCGCTTGTATTGCAGCTGGTGCGACATGCCGCCGGTGCCGAAGATCATGACCTTCAGATCCTCGGGGTAGCTTTCGACCGCTTTCTTGATCGCCTTGCCCAGGTTGTAGCAACGGTTCCCGGTCGGCGCCGGGTATTGCACCACGTTCACCGCCAGCGGGATGACCTTGACCCCCCAATCGTCCTCGGGCGTCTTGTCGCCGTACATGACGGACAGCGGCACGGTCAGGCCGTGGTCGACCTCCATCTCGTTCATGATGGTCAGGTCGAATTCATCCAGGATCAGCGACTGGGCGATGTGGCTGGCCAGTTTCTGGTGGTTGTAGACCACCGGCACCGGGCGCGGGCCATAGCCCTCGTCGGCCGGGGTGAAGCTGGCGGCCGCCCCCAGGGCGAAGGTCGGGATGCAGGAGGCATCGAAGGCCGTGCAATGGTCGTTATAGACCAGGAAGATGACATCGGGCTTTTCCTCGGCCATCCATTTGCGCGAGAATTCGAAGCCCTTGAAGACCGGCTGCCAATAGGGCTGGTCGGTGATCTTGGTGTCCATTGCGACACCGATGGCGGGAACATGCGAGCAACCCACCCCTGCGACGATGCGTGCCATTACTTGTTCTCCCATTCCGATTTGTAGCGGTTGCCCTCGATCGAACGGCCACCGTTCAGCATCATCTCGCGGTAGGCCTCGACCCCCATGCCGGTCATCAGCCCGGCCAGGTTCTGGAAGTTGATCCCGTCATTGGCGGCCAGTTTCGAGGTGTAATAGATGTTTCCGCCCAGCTCGAGCAGGCGGTTCCAGTCGCGTTTCAGGACCGCATCGCGCTGTTCCGGCGTCATCGGGTAGGCGTCGAGATAGGCCTCCTCGTTGGCGTTGAAGGCGTCGCGGTTCTTCTGCAACCTCAGCGAGATGCAGAACTGGTTGAGGTGATAGCCCTCGCGGGACCTGTCGGCGTCGAAGACGAAGGTCCCGGGGATGTCCTCATAGTCCTTTTGCATGGTATTCTCCCGTTTATCGCGGTGCTCCGAACCCGTTGCGCCAGGCCATGATGCCAGCGCGGGCCAAGACCCGATCGCGCAATGTATACATCCGCAGGGCGGTTCCGTGCCAATAGAATCGCGCGGGCTAGCATTGAAAAAAGCTATGACGCAGGTATCTTTCGGCCGGTTTCCGCCGGGCTGGACTGGCGCAGAAGCTCCAGGAAACGGGCCTGCGTCGCGGTCGGGCGCCAGCTGGTGCGATACGTCAGGCCGATGCTGCGGGCGTTGCCGGTCAGCGCCACATTCAGCGGCACCAGATGCCCGTCCGCGATCTCGGTGCTGATCTGGTGCAGTGAAACGATGGTGACGTAATCGCCCTCGGCCATCAGCCCGCGCAGGAACACCAGCGACGAGGAAACCACCCGCACCGGCGTCCGCGGCCGGTCCTGAATGCGCAGGGTTTCATAGAGGTAACTGCCCGCGGGCGTCGATTTCGGCGGCGCGACCCAGGGGTAGGCCAGCGTCTCCTCGACCGAGACCTGCGTCCGCCCGGCCAAGGGGTGCCTTGGATGGGTGACGATGGCCAGCAGGTCGTCGAAAAGCGGCTCCTGCGTCACGTCCTCGGCCGGGTCGGGGCTGCGCAGCGCGCCGATCAGGCAATCCAGCTCGCCCTCGCGCAGGCTGCGCAACAGTTCCGAATAGCGGCCGTCCACCACCCGGACCTGCACGCCCTGCGTCTCGGCGATCATCGCATGGGTAGCGCGGGGGACGATGGTGGTGCGGGCCAGCGGCAAGGAACCCAGCGTGAAGGTGCCGCGGTCGTCGCCCAATTCGCGGCCGATCTCCTCGAATCCCTGGCGGATCTCGGCTTGGGCCAGTTTCGCCCCCAGCGCGAAGGCCTGCGCCGCGGCGGTCAGCTCCACCCCGCTGACCGTGGTCTGGAAGAAGGGCACGCCCGCCACATCCTCCAGCGAGCGGGCGGCGCGGTGGATGGTCGGCTGCGACAGGCCCAGGGCCTGCGCGGCCAGGGTGAAACTGCCGCTGCCCGCCACCGCGATCAGCGCGCGAAGTTGCGCTGCCGTCACCAGATGATCGAAGGCCGCGCGTCCCGATCCCGCCCGCCAGGTCGCCCCCTCGCGCGCCGAACGCAGCGCAGAACGCGCGCCCTGGTGCAGATGGTCGAGCGCCGCCTCGACCCGGCGCACGAAAAGCCCGCCTGCCGGGGTCGGGCTGAAGCGGCGGGTGCGGCGGACCAGAAGGGGCGTGCCCACCTCGGCCTCCAGCCGGGCGATGGCCTGGGTGGCGGCGGGCTGCGACAGAAGGCAGCGTTCGGCCGCGGCCGAGACCGATCCGGTCCGCGCCGTTTCCAGAAAAACCCGCATGTGGCGGAGGTTGGGCAGGGCTTCGGTCATGTTGCACCCGAATAGCGAAAACTTATTCTAGGGCCTCAGTTCGAAATAGGCAATTCGCCCCGGATGCGGCAGGATGCGCTGCCAAGGCGGCGGCCGGCTGCCCAGGGAGAAGGCTGACATGAATACCCAACCGCAACCGATGGATGCCGACTGGCTGGTGGTCCACCCCAACCCGAAAAAGCCCGATTACGTCCTGCCCAAGGGCGCGGTGGATGCGCATTGCCACGTCTTCGGCCCCTCGGCCGAATTCCCCTATGCGCCCGAACGCAAATACACGCCCGGCGATCAGGGCAAGGACAAGCTGTTCGCGCTGCGCGACTACCTGGGGTTCGAGCGCAACGTGATCGTGCAGGCCACCTGTCATGGCAAGGACAACCGCGCCATGGTCGACGCCTGCATCGCGGCGGGTGACAAGGCGCGCGGCGTGGCCTCGGTCGGCAAGGACATCACCCGCGAGGAGTTGAAAGCGCTGCACGAAGGCGGCGTGCGCGGCGTGCGCTTCAACTTCGTCAAGCGGCTGGTCGATGCCACGCCGCCCGAGGTCTTTCTGGGCATCGCCGACAAGATCCAGGAATTTGGCTGGTCCACGGTGGTCTATTTCGAGGCGCAGGATCTGGAAAGCCTTGAGCCCTTCCTCAACACTCTGCCGGGGATCATCGTCGTGGACCACATGGGCCGCCCGGATGTGACCAAGGGCGTCGATCACCCGGACTTCCAGCGCTTCATCAACCTGATGGCGCAGAACGAGCGGATCTGGACCAAGGTGACCTGCCCCGAGCGGCTGACCAAACAGGGTGAGCCCTATGACGACGTGGTGCCCTATTATCAGGCAATTGTTGACAGGTTCGAGGACCGGGTCCTCTGGGGCACCGACTGGCCGCATCCGAACATGAAATCCCACATGCCGGATGATGGCCTCCTGGTCGATTACATCCCCCGCATCGCCCGGACCGAGGCTCAGCGCCAGAAGCTGCTGGTGGACAATCCGATGCGGCTTTACTGGGCCGATTGACGGGCCTGTGACGACAAGACAGGGCGCCCCCGGGGCGCCCTTTTTCATGCGCGCCGCCGTCCGGTCCATAAGTTTTCCGTCGCCGCTATTCGTTTCGTGTCCCGGGCCGGGCGCACTTGATTCAGGTCAAATGGACCGCCCCCGGCGCATGCGACACTTCCTCATGAACGAAGGAGGAGATCCCATGCACGACATGCCCGGATACGATTACCACATCGACATCCCCGGTACGGTGCTCTTCGACGGCAAGCAGGCCATGAAGGGCTATGCGCTCAACAAGATGTGCTACGACTTCAACAAGGCCGAGAACCGCGAGGGCTTCAAGGCCGATGAAGAGGGCTGGATGGCCAAATACGGCCTGACCGAGCCGCAGAAGGAAGCGGTGCGCAAGCGCGACATCCTGGCGATGATCGATGCCGGCGGGAACATCTATTACCTCGCCAAGCTGGCCGGGATCTTCAAGCTCTCGGTTCAGGATGTGGGGGGGCTGCAAACCGGCCGCACCACCGAGGAATTCAAGGAATATCTCGCCAGCCAGGCGTAAGCGGAGGACATCCAGATGGCACGCATTCTCGGCGGGATCACCACCTCGCACATTCCGGCAGTGGGCAACGCGATCCAGAAGGGGCTCTACGACGATCCCTATTGGAAGCCCTTCTTCGACGGCTATCCGAAGGTTCATCAATGGATCCAGGACAACCGGCCCGATTACGTCATCAATATCTACAACGACCATGGGCTGGGGTTCTTCCTGGACCGGATGCCGACCTTCGCCATCGGCGCGGCGCATGAATACCGGAATGAGGACGAGGGCTGGGGCCTGCCCGCGCTCGACCCGTTCCCGGGCGCGCCGGAGCTGAGCTGGCACATCATCGAATCGCTGGTGGCGGATGAATTCGACATCACCTCGTGCCAGGAACTGGCGGTGGACCACGGTTTCGTGGTGCCGATGCAGCTGTTCTGGCCCGGGGCGCCGCACCACCCGCATATGCCCAAGGCCGTGCCGATCAGCGCCAATACCGTGCAGCACCCGATCCCGACGCTGAACCGGGCGCTGAACTTCGGGAAAGCGCTGAGGAAGGCGCTGCTGTCGTTCCCCGAGGACGCGAAGATCGTGGTGCTGGGGACCGGCGGGCTCAGCCACCAGCTGGACGGCCAGCGCGCGGGCTTCATCAACAAGGACTTCGACCAGTATTGCCTGGAGAACATCGTCCACAACCCCGAGGAACTGACCAAGATCACCCGGCAGGAACTGGTGAAGCAGGCCGGCGCCCAGGGAACCGAATTCCTGATGTGGATGATGATGCGCGGCGCGCTGGGCGACGAGGTGACCGAGATCACCCGGAATTATCACATCCCGATCTCGAACACCGCTGCCGGCACCCTGCTGTTGGAATGTGCCTGAAAGGCCGGGGGGCTGCCGCCCCCCGGACCCCCCGCCTCAGGGGGCGCAGGCGCCCCCTGAGAACCCCCCTGCGTATTTCCCGCAGAATGAAGCTCAGCCCTGCGCCAGCCGTTGCCGGAAGGCGCGGGGCGAGAGGCCTGTGGCGCGGGTGAAGACCCGGGTGAAATAGGCCGGATCCTCGAACCCCAGCGCATAGGCGATGCGCGAAACGGGCAAGTTCGTGTAGACGAGGTTGCGCCGCGCCTCGCGGATCAGCCGGTCCTCGATCAGCGCCGAGGCGGGCCGCCCGGTCGCCGCGCGCGTGACGCGCGACAGATGCGCGGCGCTGACCGCCAGGGCCCGGGCGTAATCCGCCACCGCCCAATGCTGCAGGTAATGCGCGTCGACCAGCGCCTCGAACCGGGCCAGAAGCTCGGGCGCCGGGGCGGCGTCGGCGGCCGCACCTGCCCCGGCCATGGCGCGCGCCATCTGACCCAGCACCAGCCCCGCCAGCGAGCGCAGGATCTGCGCGCGGGCGAAATCGCGCCCCGAGAAGGCGTTGAGCAGCGCGCCGAGACTCTGCGCGGCCTCGGGATCGGCGGGCATCACCCGCGCCTCGGCCAGGATTTCGCGCAGACCCTCGCCCGGGCGCAGCGTCTGGTCCAGCATCTCGGCGGCGAAGGTGACGACCAGCCCCCGCGTCTCGGGCTCGAAGCGGAAGCCATGCACCACGCCGCGCGGGACATTGACCAGCGTGCCGGGGGGCAGGGGCAGGCGCGCGCCCTCCAGGCTGACCTCGCCGCCGCCCTCCTGCAGCAGCAGCACCTGATGCAGCCGCGCGTGGCGGTGGACCGCCAGTTCCCAATCGTGCAGCCGCGAGCGGGTCTCGATCGTCTCGCAATGGACGACATCGGGCAGGTCGTCCGCCTCGCCGAAGAGGTTGTAGTTGGGGATCAGCGGGGCGGGGCTGCGGCTCATGCGCGATTCGTACAAGTTTTGCCCCAGAGGGTCCATTTCAAAGATCGGGGATATTCCTATTCTGACCGGCGAAGGCGGCGCCCCCAGGCCCGCGCAGGAGGAGGAATTTCCATGAAGACCCAAGTCTGCATCATCGGCGGCGGCCCCTCGGGCCTGATGCTCAGCCAGCTTCTGCACCTCAAGGGGATCGACACCGTGGTGCTGGAGAAGCATTCGCGCGAGTATGTGCTGGGCAGGATCCGGGCGGGCGTGCTGGAGCACGGCTTTGCCGAGCTGATGCGCGAGGCGCAATGCGGCGAGCGGATGGACCGCGAGGGCGAGATCCACGACGGGTTCGAGATCGCCGACAACGGGGTGTTGAAGCGGGTCGATCTGCACAAGTATTCGGGCGGCTCCTCGGTCATGGTCTACGGCCAGACCGAACTGACCCGCGACCTCTACGAGGCGCGCGACCGGATGGGCGGCAAGGTCCTGCACAATGTCGAGGATGTGGCGCTGCATGACCTCAACACCGAGGGCAAACCCTGGGTCACCTACCGCGACGGCGACGAACTGGTGCGGATCGACTGCGATTATGTGATCGGCGCCGACGGCTTCCACGGGCCCAGCCGCAAGGCGATCCCGAAGGATGTGCTGACCGAATACGAGAAGGTCTATCCCTTCGGCTGGCTGGGCGTGCTGAGCCGCACCAAGCCCGTGAACCCCGAACTGATCTACGCCAAATCCGAGCGAGGCTTTGCCCTCTGCTCGCTGCGCAGCCAGGTGCTGAGCCGCTATTACATCCAGGTGCCGCTGACCGACAAGGTCGAGGATTGGTCGGACGAGGCCTTCTGGGACGAGCTGAAGAAACGCCTGCCCGAGGAGGTCGCGGCGCGGCTGGAAACCGGTCCCTCGATCGAGAAATCCATCGCGCCGCTGCGGTCGTTCGTGGCCGAACCGATGCGCTGGGGCAACCTGTTCCTGGCGGGGGATGCGGCGCATATCGTGCCGCCGACCGGGGCGCGCGGGCTCAATTCGGCCGCCTCCGACATCTATTACCTCTATCACGCGCTGATGGACCATTACCTGAAGGGCGACGACACCGGGCTCGACCAATATTCGCAAAAGGCCCTGGCCCGGGTCTGGAAGGCGCAACGCTTCAGCTGGTGGATGACGACGCTGCTGCACCGCTTCCCCGACAGCCTGACCTACGATCAGAAACTGCAGGAAACGGATCTGGCCTATCTCTTCTCGTCCGAGGCGGCGCTGTCCTCGCTGGCCGAGAATTACGTGGGCCTGCCCTTCTGATTCCGGGCTGTCCCAGGCTTGGGGCAGCCGCTCTTTCTTCGACATATCGAGGCCTTGCAAGGGCGCGTTCACCTTTCGGAAAGGAACGCGCCCTCGCTTCTTTGCGCTGAAAATATCCACGGGGTTTCCAAAGGGGGGGGTGCCCCCCTTTGGCGAGGGGGTGCGGGGGGCGAGGAGCCCCCCGCTTCGGTCGCCCGAGGGAACCGAGGGCGAAACCCCTCAGCCGCGCGACGCCTGCCGCCAGACCATCGCCCCCAGCAGCACCAGCCCCAGGCCGCGCGCCGCCAGCACCCCCGCCTCTACCGACAGCACCGGCGCGGGCCAGAGGACCAGCGCCGCGCCGGCCAGGGCGGCCAGCCGCCAGCCCCCGGTAATCGGCGCCAGGAACCAGCCGCCGAAGGCCAGCGTCAGCCCGGCGATCCCGGCGGTGGCCAGCGCCGCCGAGACGACGATCTCAACCCCTGAGCCAACCATCAACAGCCCCGGCATGGTGGCAAAGAGGAAGGGCACCAGCAGCTTGACGAAACCCAGCCGCACCGCCTCGACCGCCGTCTTGTTGGCATCCGCCCCGGAAATCGAGGCCGCGGCATAGGCGGCCAGCGCCACCGGCGGCGTGATGGCCGAGACCAGCCCATAATAGAAGATGAACATATGCGCCACGACCGGCTCCATCCCCATGCGGGTCAGCGCGGGGGCCACCAGCACGGCGAGCAAGAGGTACGCGGCCGAGGTCGGCAGCCCCATGCCCAGGAAGAACGAGACCAGCGCCGTCAGGGCAAGGAGCGCCAGCATCGAATTGCCCGACAGATCGACGATCGCGCCCGAGAGCATCAGGGCCAGCCCGGTCAGGTTCAGGACGCCGATCACCACCCCCGCCGCCGCCACGGCCGTCACGATGGACAAGGTTGCCACCAGCGTGTCGCGGCAGACCTGGATCAGGGCGATCAGGCCCACGCGCGTCTCTGGCCGCCAGGGGGAAATGACCAGCGCCACCACCATGCACAGCACCGCCGCGCGGGTCGGCGTGTAGCCCAGGGCGAGGAAGCCGACCAAGCCGATCAGCGGCAGCAGCAGGTAGCCGCGTTTCAGCAGGGTGTCCCTGAGCAAGGCAAATCCCGCCTGCGGGTCGCGGTCGAGGCCCAGCCGCCCGGCCTCGGCCCAGACGGCGATCATCAGCGCCAGCACGTACAGCAGCCCCGGGATCAGCGCGGCCAAAGCGATGGTCGCGTAGGGGACGCGGATGATCTCGGCCATGAGGAAGGCCGCGGCGCCCATCACGGGCGGCAGGATCTGACCGGCGGAACTGGCCGCGGCCTCGATGGCACCGGCGAGCGTCGCGGAATAGCCCGCGCGTTTCATCAGGGGGATGGTAAAGGTCCCGGTCGTCACCACATTCGCCACGGCCGAGCCGTTGATCGTGCCCAGCATGGTCGAGGACAGCGCCGCGGTCAGCCCCGGCCCGCCGCGCATCCGTCCGGTCAGCCCGCGGGCGATGTCGACGAAGACCTCCCCGGTGCCGATCTTCATCAGAAGGCCGCCCAGCAGCGCGAAGAGGAAGATGTATTGCACGGCCACGCCCATCGGCAGGCCGAAGATCCCCTCGGTCGAGAGCATCAGCATCGAGGCGAGGCGCGTCAGCGTATAGCCACGGTGGCCGTATTCGCCCGGGATCAGGTCGCCGAACATCGCATAGCCGATGGCGAGCGCCACCAGTACCAGCAGCGCCCAGCCGACCGAACGGATGATCAACAGCACCAGCGCCGCCATCAGCCCGGCGAAGATCCACATGTCGAGGTCCTGCGCCATGCCGCCGCGGCGCACGATCTGGGCGTAGCTGTCCCAGATATGCAGCCCCGGCAGCACCACCACCGGCGCCAGCGCGTAGCTCAGCGCCCGAAGCCAGAGCCAGGGCGCCTTCACTCCGACCAGCAAGAGCCCCCCCGCCGCGACCAGCGAGAAGAACATCGCCCGCAGGATCAGCGCGGTGATCAGGCCGAAATAGGCGCCATAGATCACCAGCGCCGTCGCCGCCACCGCAAGGGTGGCGACGAGGAGCGAGATGACGGCAGTTTCGCGCGGGCCGCGCCGGGGCGCTTCCAGCCGCAGCGCGTCGATCCAGCCGGTCAGCACCGGCTTACTGCCCCGCGAAATAGGCGTCGGCGCCGGGGTGCAGCGGGATCGGCACGTTGACCGCCGTTTCGGGCGTGATCAGCCGGGCCACGCCATGCACCTGACCCAGTTGATCGAGATGGTCGAAGACCGCCGCCATCATCCCTTCGACCAGCGCAGGGTCCGCGTCTTGCCGGGTGAAGATCGTCGCCGGGTCGTTGATGACCAGCGTGTCCTGGGTCACGTCCGGATAGGTCCCGGCCGGGATCGTATAGAGCTGGTAGAACGGATATTCCTGCACCATGGCCGCGACCGAGGCCTCGTCCACGCCCAGAAGCACCATGTCGGCCCGCGCATCGAGGTCGATCAGCGCCGCGACCGGGGCGCCGGCCAGCACCACCGCCGCATCCACCGTGCCATTGGTCAGCGCATCGACGCCTTCGGAATAGGAGAGGTATTGCGCGTTGCCCTCGTCATAGACGCCGTAGGCCTGCAGCAGCCGCTCGGCCAGGACCGCGGCGTTCGAGCCAGGCGGTCCCATCGAGATGCGCTGCCCGGCGAGGTCGGCCATCGAGGTGATGCCGGTGTCCGCGGTCGTGGCGATCTGCAGCACCGCCGGATAGAGATAGGCCATCGAGGCGACGGGCTGCGGATCGCCCTCGAAAGCACCGGTGCCGGTCGCGGCTTCGTAGAGCGTCGAGGAAGAGGAGAAACCCATCTCCAGCTCGCCCGCGGCGGTGCGGCGGATGTTCTCGACCGAGGCGCCGGTGACTTCGGCCCGGGCGGTGGTGCCCTCCATATGTTCGGTGATCAGGTCGGCCATGCCGGCGCCGATGACGTAGAAGAGCCCGCCGGTGCCGCCGGTGCCGATCGAGACGCGCTGCTGCGCGGTGGCGGGCAGGGCGACGGCAGCGGCAAGGGCCGCCGCCAGCAAAGTGGCGTGTTTCATCGAAATCCTCCCTAGGGTTCGCTTCGCGACACCGGCCAAGGCCGGAGGCGCGTCGTGCATGTCAGTCATCCAGATATTGCCGCGCTTGTAAAGTTGACACCCCCTCTCGATCCAGGTGCCACGCCGGATGGTGGGATTTCATCCCACCATCCGGCGCTCACATCAACGACGCAACGCCTTCCCACACCAGCCGCGCCGACAGCAGCAGCAGCACCCCGTTCAGCGCCTGCTTGAACCGCGCATCCGTCATGCGGTTCAGCACGCGCCTGCCGCTCCAGGTGCCGACCAGGCCGCAGAGGATCAATGCCGCGATCAGCCCGGCCCAGGGCGCATAGGCGAATCCCAGCGCACCGAAGGCCACGGACTTCAGCAGATGCTGACCGCTGAGCAGCATGGCGGCGGTGGCGACATGGGCGTGACGGCCGAGGTTCAGGGATTTGACATAGGTGTTTACGAAGGGCCCGGAGGCGCCGAAGAACATGCTCAGGATCGAGGTCAGCGTGCCGGTGACGAGGGGCCAGTCCCGCATCCAGGCCGGGGGATGCGACAACACGGTCCAGATCAGGAACACGCCGACGCCGATCTGCACCGCCGCCGCCGGCAGGCTGACCGCGACCGAGGCGCCGATCACCACCCCCAGCACGATCCCGGCGCCGAAGCGCACCACGCTGGGCCAGCGGATGTGCCGCGCCATCATCGCCGTCCGCCCGGCGTTCGAGCCGAATTGCACGACGCCATGAACGGGGACCAACGCCACGGGCGGCACGAGCGAGGCCATGACCGCCAGCATCAGCCCGCCGCCGCCGATCCCGAAAGAGACGGTGATGAAGCTCGCGGCGAAACTCGTCGCCATCAGCACAAGGACCACGGCGGCGGACAGGTCCGGCGGCAGCAGCAGGGCCAGAAGGTCAGACATCAGCCCACCCAGACCTCGGGATTGATCATGTGCAAGGGATTGCCGGAAGCAAAGGCGTTGATCTGGTCATAGATGTCGGAAAATTGCAGGTCCAGATTCTCCTCGGTGACGAAGCCGATATGCGGGGTGGCGATGACGTGCGGGTGGTTGACCAGCGGGTCCAGGGGATCGGTCACCGGCTCGCGGTCGAAGACATCGAGGGCGAGCCGACCGGGGCGGCCGCTCTCCAGCGCCGCCTGCAGCGCCCCCGGTGCGACCAGAGCGGCGCGCGAGGTATTGAGGAAACTGGCCGTGGGCTTCATCGCGGCGAGGTCGGCGCTGGTGACGATCCCCCGCGTGTCGGGCGTGAGCCGGACATGGAGCGAGACGACATCCGAACTCGCGAAAAACGCCTCGCGGCTCTGCGGCACGCGCTCGCCCGCCGCGGCCGCCCGGGCCCGGCCGTCGTCCGAGCCCCAGTATTGCACCCGCATGCCGAAGGCGCTTGCGTAATGCGCGACCTGTCGGGCGATCCGCCCGTAGCCGTAGAGCCCCAGCATCCGCCCGGCCAATGTCTGACCCGGCGCCCGCTGCCAGAGCCCGGCCCGCAGGCTGGCGTTCTGGTTCAGAAGGTCGCGGGCGCAGGCGATGATCAGGCCGAAGGTCAGTTCGGCGGTCGCGACGGAGGGGCCATCGGCGCCGAGGTTGGAGCAGAGCAGCACGCCGTTGCGGCTGCAGGCCGCGACATCGATATGCGGATAGAGCGAGCGCTGCGAGATCAGCCGCAGCCGGGGCAGCCGGTCCAGAAGCGCCGCGCCGATGGCGGTGCGCTCGCGGAAGAGGACCAGCGCCTCGGCGTCCTGCAAGCGCTGGGCGAGGGCATCCGGCTCCTCCAGATGATCGGTCCAGATCGTCACCTCATGCCCCGCGAGTTTCCGGAACGAGGGGAGGTGGCGCAGCGTGTCGTGCCAGTCGTCGAGGATATGGACTTTCATCGCGGACCTTGGGCTGGGGGCGTAGGATGGGCAATATTGCCCGTCCTGCAAGGGGTTACGGTTCAGCGCCCCGCGGCATAGGCCTGCATCAGCCGCGGCGTGGCGGCGGCCTTCATCATGCCGTCGGGGCGGTGGCTGACCGAGGTCAGGCGTCCGGCCGACCAGGGCGCGGCGACCTGCAGCCGGTGGCCGCGGCGGCGCAGCTCGGCCAGTGTCGCCTCGGGGAAGGCGGGTTCGGCCAGCAGATGCGCGGGCGCAAAGCCGCGCGGGTCGAAGCTGGCTTGCAGGTGGTCGGTATGAAAGAGCGGCGCGTCGATCGCCTCTTGCAGGTTCATTCCGTGGTGGATGACGCGAAGCAGGAAGATCACCTGCCATTGGTCCTGCTGGTCGCCGCCCGGCGTGCCATAGGCCAGCCGGGTCCCGTCCGGCGCCCGGGCGAAGCTGGGCGAGAGGGTCGTGCGCGGGCGGCGGCCTGGCTGCAGCGAGGTCGGCAGCCCCTCGTCCAGCCAGAACATCTGCGCCCGGGAATTGAGCGGCATGCCGAGCCCCGGGATCACCGGCGAGGATTGCAGCCAACCGCCCGAGGGCGTGGCCGAGACCATGTTGCCCCATTGGTCCACCACGTCGAGATGCACGGTATCACCGGGGCGTTTGAGGTGGCCCATGGTCGGCTCGCCCACCCCCAGCCCCTGATGGCGGGCCCGCCCGGCCAGCCAGCGCTGGCGCGCCAGGGCGGCTTGGGCCAGGGCCTCGGCTCCCGGAATGGCGCCGGGGCGCAACGCGGCGCTGGCGTGATCGCCGATCTGGGCGCGGCGCCCTGCGGCATAGGCGGGCGACAGCAGCGCCTCGGCCGGGATGCCGGGGGCGTCACCGTAATAGGCCTCGCGGTCGGCGAAAGCGAGTTTCAGGGCCTCGATCGTCAGATGCACGAAGTCGGGGCCGAGCGGGTCGAGATCCGCCAGCGGGTCCTGACCCAGAATGTCGAGAACCTGCAATTGCACCGGCCCCTGCGACCAGAATCCGCCCTTGAAAATCTGCCAGTTTGCATGATTCGTGCTGAGGGCGGGCTCGTAATGGGCCCGCCATCCGGCCATGTCCTGCCCGGTCAGCACGCCCTTGTGCCGCTGGCCGCTGGCATCCATGACGCAGGCGTGCGGCAGGTAGTCGTCAATCGCCCCGGCGATGAACCCTTCGGCAAACACCCCCCGGGCGGCGTCGATCTGGGCCTCGCGTCCGGTGACGCCCGCAACCTCGGCGCAGAGCCTTTGCCAGGTGGCGGCGAGATCGGGGTTGCGGAAAAGCGCGCCCGGTTCGGGCACATGCCCACCCGGCAGCCAGGTCGCGGCCGAGGTCGGCCATTCCGCGCGGAAGAAACCGGCGAGCGCGGCGATCTCGGCGCTGATCCGGGGCAGGAGGGGCACGCCCTGCGCGGCGTAGTGGATGGCGGGGGCCAGAACCTCGGCCAGAGGCCAGGTGCCATGATCGCGCAGCATCAGCATCCAGGCATCGAAAGCGCCCGGAATGACGGTTGCCAGCAGGCCCGAACCGGGGATCAGGTCCAGCCCTTCAGCCCGGTAATGGGCGATGGTGGCGTCCGCGGGCGCCGGAGCCTGACCGCAGATCATCGTGGGTTCGGCATCGGCCTGGGGCCAGATCAGCGCCGGCATGTCGCCGAGCGGCCCGTTCAGATGCGGCTCGCAGACATGCAGGGCGAAGCCCATGGCGACGGCGGCGTCGAAGGCGTTGCCGCCGCGTTCCAGCACCGACATGCCCACGGCGGTGGCGATCCAATGGGTCGAGGCGGTCACCCCGAAGGTGCCGCAGAGCTCGGGCCGGGTGGTGAAGCGCATCACTCCTCCTTGCGTTTGACCCCCATCACCCGGGCCGCGATCGGTGCGCCGGTGATGACCAGCAGGATGCGCAGCACGTGGTGGACCACGACATAGCCCAGATCGGCGCCGACGACGATGGACAGCACGGTCATTTCCGCCTGCCCGCCCGGGGCGAAGGCCAGGAACGCCTCGAGCGGCGGGGCGATGCCCATCAGATGCACCAGTTCCGACATCAGCGCGGCCAGCGCGGCGAGGATGACGACGAAGCCGACGCCCGCCAGCACGTCGCGGCGGATCTCGGTCAGGGTGATGCCGGTGTAGCCGACACCGATGGCCGAGCCGATGAAGAATTGCGCCACATAGATCGCCTCGGCCGGGGGGCGGTGGTGGATCAGGCCCATCAGCGACAGCGCGCCGGTGACGATCAGCGGCCCCAGGATCGAGGCGCCGAACAGGCCGATCCGCTCGCCGCCTTTCCAACCGATCAGCGCGGCCGCGGCCATCAGCGCCATCTCGGACCAGGGCAGGTCGCGCGCGGGCTCGCCGACCGGATGGCTGAGCGAGGCGCCGAAGACATGGACGATGAAGAAGGGGGCGACGGTGACGATGATCAGGACGCGCGTGGCATGGATCAGGGACAGGGTGCGCGGATTGGCCCCGGCCTCGATCCCGAAGACGATCATGTCCTGAAGCCCGCCGGGCATGGCCGAATACCAGGCCGTCGCCGGGTCATAGCCCATGCGGCGGAAGAAGGGCACGCCGATCAGCCCGATCAGCCCGATATAGAGCGGGATCAGCGCCACCGAGGCCAGCATGGACGGCAGCGAGGCGATCAGCGCGGGCGTCAGCGTGGCGCCGACCGCAACCCCGAGGATGGTGCGCGCGCCGATGCCGATCTGCCCCGTCCCCCTGAGCGGCAGGCCGATCAGCGCGGCAAGCAGGCAGGCGAACATCGGCCCGAAGAGGAAAGGCAGCGGCAGGTGCAGCAGCCAGAAGACCAGCACGCCAAGAAGCGACAGGGCAAGGGTCAGGAGGCTGCGCTGCAGGGGCGGCAGCGAGGCGGCGAGGCGCGACATTTTGGGCCTATGAAGGAAAGCTGTTGTGGCCTATTGTATACGAATGGATGCAATCTGCAAGGGACCCATGCGACCTTCCGACCCGAACCCCGATCTGCCGCAGGGACAGGACGCCTATCGCCGTCTGGTGCTGGAAATCCGTGCAGGCGCGTTGAAGCCCGGCGACCGGCTGCTGGAGGTCGAATTGGCGGGCCGTCTGGGGATCAGCCGCACCCCCGTGCGCGAGGCGATCCGCCAGCTCGAGGCCGACGGGCTGGTGGTGCATGTGCCGCGCGTCGGGGCGGCGGTGCGCAGCCTCGACCCGGGCGAGGTGACCGAGCTTTACGAGATGCGCGGCGTGCTGGAGGGGACGGCGGCGCGGCTGGCGGCGCGGGCGGCCTCGGATGTGGAGCGGCAGGAACTGGCGGCGATCAATGCCGAGATGGCGGCGGCGCTGGGCGATCCGGCGCGGATGTACGAGCTGAACCGGCAGTTCCACGCGGCGCTGCTGGACGCGGCGCGCAACCGCTATCTGGCGCGCTCGGTCGCGGGGTTGCAGAAGACGCTGCTGCTGCTGGGGCCGACGACGCTGGAGGGCGCCGAGCGCGCCCAGGGTGCCATCGCGGAACATGCCGAGGTGCTAGCGGCGCTCGAAGCCCGAGACGAACAGGCGGCCGAACAGGCGATGCGGCGGCATGTGGCGGCCGCCCATGCCGTGCGGCTCCGGCAGTTCCGTACCCGTCCGGCCGGGGATCTGACGGATTAGGCGCCGCGGATATGCGCGGCGATGCGTCCGGCGATGGCGGCGTGATGGCGGGCGGGCAGGCAATGGCCGGTCCCGGCCAGGACCATCAGCGCCGCATCGGGAATGCCCTCGGCCAGCGCCTCGCCATTCGGCAGGGGCAGGATCGGGTCGCCCTCGCCATGGACGACCAGCGTCGGGCACTCGATGCGGCGAAAGACGCCGGTCCAGTCCTCGGCCACGGACATCGTGGCATGGTTGAACATGCTGGCCGGGCTTTCAGTGCGGTCCAGGATGCGGTCGATGCGCGCAGCCTCGAAGCCTGCGTCGAAATCCGGCCCGGCGCAGAGGCGTTCGGTTTCCAGCAGGAAGGCGGCGACGGCCTGCCGGTCGGTCCAGTCGAGCGTGGCGAGCGCGCCGAAATGAGCCAGAAAATCCTCGGAGAGGCCGGGCAGATCCGGGCCGTCCCAGCCCAGGGGCTCCGAGGCGATCAGGGTCAGCGAGGCCACGCGCCCCGGCCAGCGCCGCGCCGCTATCTGCGCCAGATAGCCGCCCAGCGACATGCCGACCAAATGGGCGCCGGGCAGGTCGAACGCATCGAGCAGGGTGAGGATATCGCCCGCCAGATCCTCGGCCGTATAGCTGGCCTCGCCCGGCGGCAACGTGGTGGAGCGGCCGGTATCGCGGTGGTCGAAGCGGATCACGCGCAGGCCCCGATCCGCCAGCGCCGCGCAGAAAGCATCGGGCCAGCCGAGCATTGAGGCCGTGGCCCCCATGACCAGCAACACCGGCGGATCCCCGGCCCTGCCGAACGATTGGGCGGCGAGGGTCAGTGTGCCCTTGGTCACAAGATGCGCGGTCGGTTCCTGCATGGCGGAAGGATAGCGCGGGGGCGGGGCAGGGCAAATCCCCTCGTCGGCCGTCCCTTGCGGTGTTAAGGAACGCCCATCAACCGGAGCGCCGCCATGATCGCCGTGATCGTCACCACCCTGCCTATCTATCTGACGATCGTGGCGGGCTATGTCGCCTTTCGTTTCGGCTATCTGCAGCCGGTGCATGTTCCGGCGCTGAGCCAGTTCACGCTGAAGGTCTGCCTGCCCGCGCTGATCCTCTTCGCCATCGCCCTGCCGCATGGCGAGGTCGGGCTGAACCTGCCGTTCCTGATGGCCTATGCCGGGGGCTCGCTGCTGACACTGGTGGGCGGCTATGCGCTGCTCAGGATGAAGCTGGGGCTGGAGCGGCAGCAAAGCTGGGTGCTGGCGCTGGGCATGGCCACCTCCAACTCGGGCTTCTTGGGTTTTCCCATCGCCAGCCTGGTGTTCGGCGAACAGGGCGCCGTGGTCTTTGCCATGACCATGGTGGTGGAGAATGTGCTGATCATCCCGCTGGCCACGATCCTCGCCCTGCTGGCGGGCGGGGCCGAGAAGGGGCTGGGTGCGCTGGTCAGGGGCACGATGAAGCCGATGCTGAAGAACCCGCTGCTGATTGCCGTGGTGGTGGCGCTGGCGGTGCGGTTCACCGGCTTGCCGCTGGGCCAGCCGGGCGAGCGGGCGATCTCGGCCCTGGCGATGGCGGCGGCGCCGGTGGCGCTGTTCGTGATCGGCGGCACGGTGGCGGGCATGTCGGTCAGCGGGCATTGGCCGCGGGCGATCTCGGTCGCGGGGGTGAAACTGCTGCTGCATCCGGCGCTCGTGGCGGCGGCGCTGCTGCTGATTCCGGGCGTGCCGGTCGCGCTGGTGCCGGTCGGCATCCTCTTTGCCGCGCTGCCGATGGTCACCATCTTCCCGATCCTTGCCGCGCCCTTCGCGCTGCGCGAAGTGGCCTCGACGGCCTTGATCGTGACCACGCTGGCCTCGGTCGTGACGGTGACTTTGGTGCTGGCCAATCTGACCTGATCTGTTGCGCGGCGCCTGGCCAACTGGCAATGTGGGCGCTAACGGGGAGGATCGGATGAGGCGCATCGCGGGGCGGTCGGTCGGTTTGCTGGGATTGCTGGCGGTGGGGGCGCTGGCGGCAGGCGCCAGCGATGCGCCGCCCGCGCTGCCCCGGGCGCTGAGCGATGCCGATTTCCGCCCGGTGCGGATCGAGGAGGCGCGGCTGGGGCAACTCCTCTTCTACGATCCGCTCCTGTCGGGCAACCGCGAGGTCGCCTGCGCCACCTGTCACCATCCGGCCCTCGGCACCTCGGACGGGCTGTCGCTGGGGCTGGGCGACGGCGGGCGGGGACTGGGGCCGGAGCGGGTGGCCGATCCCGACAACCTGCCGGAAGAGCGCGTGCCGAGGAACGCGCAGGCTTTGTGGAACCTCGGGGCGCTGGAATACCAGTCGATGTTCCATGACGGGCGGGTCGAGGTCGATCAGAGCCGCCCCAACGGGATGCGCACGCCCTTGGATGAGGACATGCCGGCGGGCTTTGCCTCGATGCTGGCGGCGCAGACCATGTTCCCGGTGATCTCGCCCGACGAGATGGCCGGGCATTATCAGGAGAACGAGATTTCCACGGCGGTGCGGCTGGGCATGATCTCGGGCCCGGAGGGCGCCTGGGCGCGGCTGACGGCGCGGGTGGCGGCGGTGCCAGACTACGCGCGGCTCTTCGCCGAGGTCTATCCCGAGATTGCAGCGGGGCGGCCCATCGCCTTCACCGATGTCTCGAACGCGATTGCCGCCTTCATGGAATTCGAATTCCGCTCGGATACCGCGCCCTTCGATGCGGTGCTGCGCGGCGAGGCGACGATGGCGCCCGAGGCGGCGGAAGGGATGCGGCTGTTCTACGGCGAGGCCGGATGCGTGTCCTGCCATTCGGGGCCGTTCCTGACCGACCACGGGTTCCACGCCATGGGCGAGCCGCAATTCGGCCCCGGCAAGGGCGCACGGTTCGAAACGCATCACCGCGACGAGGGGCGGTTCCGGGTCACGGGGCAGGCGGGCGATTGGTACGCCTTCCGCACGCCCGCGCTGCGCAACGTGGCGCTGACCGCGCCCTATGGCCATAGCGGGGCGCATCGGACGCTGGCCGGGTTCCTGGCGCATCACACCGATGGCGGGGCGGTCGCGGTTTATGACCGGGCCGAGGCGGTGTTGCCTGCGCTGCAGGTCGAGGATTGGGCGGTGCTGGACGATCCGGCACAGGTCTCGGCGATTGCCGAGGCGGCGGTGCGGGGCTTCCGGCCGGACGCGGGCCAGATCGCGGCGCTGGTCGCGTTCCTGGAAACGCTGACCGATCCCGTGGCGGTGTCGGGGCGGCTGGGGGTGCCGGCGAGCGTGCCCTCGGGCCTGATCGTGCCCAATCCCTAGCCGGGCAGGGCGCCTGCGCCGTCGCTGCGCTCGGCGGCACCCGCCCGCCCGGCCACGCCTCAGCGTGTGACCGTCAGGACCCGGTCCACGCCGGTTTCGGTCTCGGTCCTGGTGCCATCGGGCCAGTCGACGCGGACCCGGGCCGCGCCGGCCTCGCCCAGACCGAAATGCAGCGGCACCGACTGCCCGCCCGCATGGCCACCGCCCACCGTCACCTGCTGCGACTGGCTGCCCTGATCGGTCGTCACGGTAATCCGGGCGCCGATGGCGCGGCTGTTGCCACCCGGCTGGCGCAGGTCCACGGCCAGCCAATGACCGGTGTCGGGCGTGATATTGCGGTAGAGTTCCATCGGCGCGCGACGATTGATCACCACCAGATCGAGCCGCCCGTCGCCGTCGAGATCGGCCAGCGCCGCGCCGCGCGAGCGTTCGCGCGTGGCGATCCCGGCCTCGGTCGCCACCTGGTGGAAGCTGCCGTCCTGCGCCTGCATCAGCAGGTCGTTGGGGTCGTGGATGGCGTTGGTCGGCATCTGGTCGACATTGCCCTTGGCGATGAAGAGATCGGGCAGGCCGTCATTGTCCACATCGCCGAATTGCGCGTGCCAGCCCGTCGAGGGGCGGCCGTCGCTGCCATCATGCGGCAAGGTTGCATAAGTGCCCATCGCATAGGGCGCGGCGGCGTAGGTCCCATCGGATTGTGCGATTTGTAGCAGCTGGTCGCCCATGGAGGTCAGCATCACCTCGTCCCGCCCGTCGCCGGTCAGGTCGCGCGAGGCAATCCCCATGCCCCAGAGCGAAACCTGTTGCCAGCCGTCCTCGGGCGTCAGGAAGCGATGCGCGCCGATGTCCCACATCTGCTCGTAGCCACCCCGGACATAATAATGCCGGTCGTTCGAGATGCGCAGCGTCGGCCGGTCGCGGGCGTCCCGGGCGGCGAGCATGGAGAGGGCACAGAAGCCGGGTTCCAGCGCCTCGACCTGCCAGCCGGTCGGCGCGGGGGTCATCAAGCTGTTCGAATCGCAGGCCTGGAAGGGGCCATCGGGGTTCGACCGGTCGACGTAATGGCCGATGGCCAGCGTCGGGCGCTCACCTTCCCACCAGGCGGTGAAGGCGGTGGTCCAGCGGTCTTCCTGCGGCAGGCCCCAGGCCTCGGTCACGTCCTCGAAGGCGCAATTGGCCCGGCCCCGCAGGATCACATCCGGCCCGGCGCGCAGGATGAAAAGGTCGAGCATCCGGTCGCCGTCCATGTCCAGCGGATAGGCCCCGGTCGCGCCGGTAATTGCGGGGAAAGTGATAGCCGCGAAGCGCATCCCGCCCCCGTTCCCCAGCAGCAACATCGGATTTTCACCCCCCGCCGCCAGGATCTCGGGCCGCGCGTCGCCATTGCAATCGAAGACCGCCACCCCGCCGCCCACGAAATGCTCCCAGCCGCCGCCATAGACATGCACCGGGATCGTGCCCGACAGATCCTCGAACAGCGGGCTCGCCGCGGCAGGCTGGGCCAGAAGCAGGGGCAGCAGCCAGCGCATCACGCGGCCCCCTGTCCCAGGGCGGTGTCGGTGACATAGCCCAGCGCCAGCGCCGCCGCCCCCCGCGCCCAGACCATATCGCCCCAATTATGCGTCTCGACCCGGCAGGGGCTGCGGCCGTGGTTGAGGGTCAGCTCCAGCGTCTCGGCCATGACCTCGTCGGCATAGAGGTAATCGTAGCGCATCCGCTCGCCCGAGAGGATGATCAGTTCGGGGTCGAAAAGCTGGATCACGTTCGACAGGCCCACCGCCAGATAGCGCCCGGCGCGGCGGAAGATCGAGCGCGCGGCCATGTTGCCGGCCTTGGCCTCGGCGAAGAGCGTCTCCAGCATCGCCTGGGCCGAGGCCATCGCGCGCGGGTTCCGGCCGAGCGCCGTCGCCGCCTCGCGCGCCAGCGCGTAATCGGCCAGATAGGCCTCCAGGCAGCCGCGCTGGCCGCAGCGGCAGAGTGCGCCGTCGAGATGCACCTTGGTGTGGCCCAGTTCCATGCCCATGCCGCGCGTGCCGCGATAGAGCCGGTTGCCGACCACCAGCCCCATGCCGACGCCGTGCTCGATGGTGACCACGGCGAAATCCGACATGGCACGCCCGGCGCCGAACCAGAGTTCGGCCAGCGTCAACATATTGGCGTCGTTGTCGATCAGCACCGGCAGCCCCAGCCGCCGGTTCAGTGCGGCACGGAGCGGCAGGTCCTTGCCGGCGATGAGCGGCGACCAGGGGATTGTACCCTCGATCGGCTCGACCAGGCCTGAGATGCCGATACCGACGGCGGAAATGGCGCTGCGGGGCAGGCCCGCCTGTTCCAGCACGCGCTCGACCAGGGTGGCGGTTTCCTCGGCGATCTGGTCGAGGGATTTGCGCACGGCGGGGGTAGGCAGCATGGCTTCGGCCAGGATGGTGCCGGCGAAATCGGCCAGCACCGCGGTATGACGCTCGTCGGACAGCTTGATGCCGATGACGCGGTGCGATTCGGGCACCACGGTCAGCGCCACGGCAGGCCGCCCGCGTCCAGCATCGCGGCGGTCGCGGGGATTATCGTCGGTCTCGCGCAGGAAACCGCGCTCGATCAGGTCCGAGGTGAGCTGCGTGACCGAGCCCGCGCTGATGCCGAGCGCGCGCGAGACATCGGCCCGGGCTGCCGTCCCGGTGCCGCGCACATGCTCGAAAACCTTCTGGCGCAAGGGCTTGAGGTCCTGCGCCGGGCCCGGCAGCAGCGGGCCGCAGCCCAGGGGCAGGCTCGGGCTGGCGGCCAGCGCAGTTGCGTCCTCGGCGGGCATCATAACTTCACGGCTCAAAAAATATTCCTTCGCTGCGTCGCGGCGATCCCGTGAAACGTTCCGAGTTCGCGCAAACATCTGCTCTCTGACCCTAGTGAAGCATGAAATTTCGATCAAAGCGAGAATCTTTATTTTGACAGGTGAATAAAATCACCTATGCTTCCGGCTGTCGGGATGGAGCCCGCAGCCCCGAGAGTCGGGGCACAATAGGGGAGGAATACATGCGCAAAGCATTGTTTGCCGCCGTCGTCGCGACGGCGGGACTTACCACATCGATGGCCGCCGCGCTGACCGTCGGCGTCAGCTGGTCGAACTTCCAGGAAGAGCGCTGGCGCACGGACGAGGCCGCCATCGTCGCCGCGCTGGAAGCCGCCGGCGCGACCTATGTTTCGGCCGATGCGCAATCGTCCTCGGCCAAGCAGCTGTCGGACATCGAGGCGCTGATCGCCCAGGGCGTCGACGCGCTGATCGTGCTGGCGCAGGACGCGCAGGCCATCGGCCCGGCGGTGCAGGCCGCCGCCGACGAAGGGATCCCGGTCGTGGCCTATGACCGCCTGATCGAGGACCCGCGCGCCTTCTACCTGACCTTCGACAACGTCGAGGTCGGCCGGATGCAGGCCCGCGCCGTGCTCGAAGCCGCGCCCGAGGGCCGCTATGTCATGATCAAGGGCTCGCCCACCGATCCGAACGCGGATTTCCTGCGCGGCGGACAGCAGGAAGTACTGCAGGCGGCGATTGACAGTGGCGCCATCACCATCGTCGGCGAGGCCTACACCGACGGCTGGCTGCCCGCCAACGCACAGCGCAACATGGAGCAGATCCTGACCGCCACCGACAACGGTGTCGATGCGGTCGTGGCCTCGAACGACGGCACCGCCGGCGGTGTCGTCGCCGCGCTGACCGCGCAGGGCATGCAGGGCATCCCGGTGTCGGGCCAGGACGGCGACCATGCCGCGCTGAACCGCATCGCGCTGGGCACGCAGACCGTCTCGGTCTGGAAGGACGCCCGCGAACTGGGCCGCGCCGCGGCCGAGATCGCCGTCGCGCTGGCCGGTGGCACCGCCATGGCCGATGTCGAGGGTGCGCAGGAATGGACCTCGCCCGCGGGTACGGTCATGACCTCGATGTTCCTGGCCCCGGTGCCGATCACCCGCGACAACCTGTCGGTGGTGGTCGATGCGGGCTGGATCACGCAAGAGGCGCTGTGCCAAGGCGTGACCAACGGTCCGGCCCCCTGCAACTGACCCTGACCCGGAGCCCGGCGGCCTCCGCTGCCGGGTTCCACAGCGCCCCCGGGCGCGCTTGATTTTCGCAACGCCCATCCCCCGCAACGAGAGTCCGCCATGAGCGATATCGCGCGCCCCGCAGTCCAGCCCCGGCGCCGCTCGGTGATCGATTCGCTGGAAATCGACACGCGCCTGCTGGGCATGATTGCCGCCTTCGTGGTGATCTGCCTTGCCTTCAACGTGATGACCGAGGGCCGGTTTCTCAGTCCGCGCAACATCTTCAACCTGTCGATCCAGACGGTCAGCGTGGCGATCATGGCGACCGGCATGGTCTTCGTCATCGTGACCCGGCACATCGACCTCTCGGTCGGCGCGTTGCTCGCCACCTGCTCGGCCTTCATGGCGATGACGCAGAAGGTCTGGCTGCCGGATCTGGGCTTCGACCTGGGCTCGCCCCTGATCGCGCCGATTGCCATCCTGGTGGGGCTGGCGGTCGGCACGCTGATCGGGGCGGTGCAGGGCTGGCTGGTGGGCTATCTGACGATCCCGGCCTTCATCGTCACGCTGGGGGGGCTGCTGATCTGGCGCAACGTCGCCTGGTATGTGACGGGCGGCCAGACCATCGGCCCGCTGGACGAGACGTTCCAGCTGTTCGGCGGCATCAACGGCACGCTGGGCGCGGCGATCAGCTGGGGGCTGGGCATCCTGGCCGCCGCCGCCGCGATCTGGGCGCTCTTTTCCAGCCGCCGGGCCAAGGTGGCGCATGAATTTCCGGTCAAGCCCCTTTGGGCCGAGGGCGTTCTGGCCGTGGTCTATGCCGCCTGCATCCTGGGCTTTGTGGCGATCGTCAACGCCTATGAAGTCCCCGCCGCGCGCCTGCGCCGGATGTTCGAGGCCCGGGGCGAGACCATGCCCGAGGGCTATACCGAGGGCTACGGCCTGCCGATCTCGGTCCTGCTGCTGATCCTGCTGGCCGTGGTCATGACGGTCATCGCCCGCAAGACCCGCCTTGGCCGCTATATCTTCGCCACCGGCGGCAACCCGGATTCGGCCGAGCTGAGCGGCATCAACACCCGCCTGCTGACCGTCAAGGTCTTCGCCATGATGGGCTTCCTCTGCGGGCTCTCGGCGGTGGTGGCCTCGGCGCGGCTGACCAACCACGCCAATGACATCGGCACGCTCGATGAGTTGCGGGTCATCGCCGCGGCGGTGATCGGCGGCACGGCGCTGTCCGGTGGGATCGGCACGATCTTCGGCGCCATCCTGGGCGCGCTGATCATGCAATCCCTGCAATCGGGCATGGCCATGGTCGGGGTCGACGCGCCCTTCCAGAACATCGTCGTGGGCCTGGTGCTGGTCGAGGCCGTGCTTCTGGACATCGCTTACCGCATGCCCGCCATCCGGCCCAAGGTGGTGCTGGTTCACCTGATCCTGCTGCCGGTGCTGGTCTGGTTCTTTGCCGGCTGGACCTATGTTGCGGTGGCGGTCGTCATCTCGGCGGGGCTTGCGCTTCTGCTGCGTCGGAAAGGAATGCTCTGATGGTTGACCGTAGCGGAACCCCGATGGTCGAACTGCGCGATATCTCCATCGCCTTTGGCGGCATCAAGGCGGTGGATCATGTCAGCGTCGATCTTTACCCGGGCGAGGTCGTGGGCCTGCTGGGGCATAACGGCGCCGGGAAATCGACGCTGATCAAATGCCTGTCCGGCGCCTATCGCAAGGATTCGGGCCAGATCCTGATCGACGGCCAGGAGGTCGAGATCAACAACCCCCGCGACGCCCGCGCCTATAATATCGAGACGATCTACCAGACGCTGGCGCTGGCCGACAATCTCGACGCCGCCGCGAACCTGTTTCTGGGGCGCGAGATCGTCACCGGGCTGGGCTTCGTCGATGACGCACGGATGGAGGCCGAGACGCGCAAGATCATGGGCCGCCTCAACCCCAATTTCCGCAAGTTCAAGGCGCCGGTCTCGGCCCTGTCGGGCGGGCAGCGGCAATCGGTGGCCATCGCGCGCGCGGTCTATTTCAACGCCCGCGTGCTGATCATGGATGAACCGACCGCCGCGCTGGGTCCGCAGGAAACGCAGATGGTCGCCGACCTGATCAAGGAGCTGAAGAAGCAGGGGCTGGGGATATTCCTGATCGACCATGACGTGCATGCGGTGAAGCGGCTCTGCGACCGGGCGGCGGTGATGAAGAACGGCGAGCTGGTGGGCGTGGTCAAGGTGGATGAGGTCACCGAGGACGACATCCTGGCGATGATCATCCTGGGCAAGAAGCCCGAGCATCTGGCGGCCTGAGATGTATATCGGACTGGATCTCGGCACCTCGTCGCTGAAGGCGATCCTGATTGATGACGCGCAGCAGGTGGTGGCCGAGCATACGGTGCCCCTGACGGTCCAGCGCCCGCATGATGGCTGGTCCGAGCAGGATCCCGGCAGCTGGGTCTGGGCGGCCAAGGATGCGCTGATGGCAATCCGCGCCAGCCACGACTGCCGGACCCTGCGCGGGATCGGTCTTTCGGGGCATATGCATGGCGCGGTGTTGCTGGATGCGGAGGACAACGTGCTGCGGCCCTGCATGCTGTGGAACGACACCCGCAGCCATGCCGAGGCGGCCGAGATGGATGCCGATCCCTGCTTTCGGGCCATCACCGGCAACATCGTCTTTCCGGGCTTCACCGCGCCCAAGGTGGAATGGGTCCGTCGGCATGAGCCAGAGATTTTTGCCAAGACGGCGAAGATCCTGCTGCCCAAGGATTACCTGCGGCTGGCGCTGACCGGCAATTATGTCTCTGAAATGTCGGACGCCGCCGGTACTGCCTGGTTCGACACCGCCCGGCGCGACTGGTCGGATGAATTGCTGGCGCTTTGCGGCCTCACGCGCGACCACATGCCCCGGCTGGTCGAGGGCAGCGCCCCCTCGGGTGATCTGCGCGACAAGCTGGGCATCCAGCTGGACCTGCCTCCCCTGGTGGTGGCCGGGGGCGGGGGCGACAACGCCGCCGCCGCCATTGGCGCGGGCGTGGTGCATGACGGCGCGGCCTTCCTCAGCCTCGGTACATCCGGCGTGCTCTTTGCCGCGAATGATGGCTACCGGCCGGACCCCGCCACCGCCGTGCATACCTTCTGTCACGCGGTGCCGGGGACATGGCACCAGATGGGCGTGATCCTGGCCGCGACCGATGCGCTGAACTGGCTGAGCCGCCTGACCGGCCAGTCGGCGGCGCAGCTGACCCAGGGCCTTGGCCCCGTCAGCGCGCCCGGACGCACCCTGTTCCTGCCCTATCTGGGTGGTGAGCGGACGCCCCTGAACGATGCGCAGATCCGCGGCCAGTTCCTGCACCTCGACCACGCGACCGACGCGCAGGCGGCGGCGCGCGCGGTGATGGAGGGGGTGGCCTATGCCTTCGCCGATTGCCGCGATGCCCTGGCCGCGACGGGCACGACGATCAGCCGGGCGCTGGCCCTCGGCGGCGGCGCGCGCTCGGGCTATTGGCTGGATGTGCTGGCGTCGACCCTGGGCTTCCCGCTGGATGTGCCCGCACAGGGCGAATTCGGCGCGGCAATGGGCGCGGCGCGGCTGGGGATGATGGCGGCGACCGGCGCGGGCGCCGAGATCGCCACCCCCCCGCCGGTCGCGCGCAGCCATGACCCCGACCCAATTCTCGCCCCGGCCTTTGCCGAGGCCCACCAGCGTTACAAGGCGGCCTATGCCGCGATCCGGAATCTCTGACGACAGGAGCCCCCTCATGACTGATTTCTTCAACGGCATCGCGCCCATCCGTTACGAGGGCCCGGACAGCGCCAGCGAATTTGCCTTCCGCCATTACAACCCGGACGAGATGCTGCTCGGCAAGCCGATGAAGGACCATCTGCGCTTCGCCGCCGCCTATTGGCACAGCTTCGCCTGGCCGGGCGGCGATCCGTTCGGCGGCCAGACCTTCGAGCGGCCCTGGTTCGGCGAGACGATGGATCATGCGAAGCTGAAAGCCGATGTGGCTTTCGAGATGTTCAAGATCCTGGGCGTGCCCTATTTCTGCTTCCACGACGCCGATGTCCGGCCCGAAGGCGCCTCCTTCGCCGAGAACACGGCCCGCCTGCGCGAGATCACCGATTACTTCCAGCAGAAGATGGAGGAGACGGGGGTCAAGCTGCTCTGGGGCACCGCCAACCTCTTCAGCCACCGCCGCTATATGGCAGGCGCGGCGACCAACCCCGACCCGGAGGTCTTTGCCTTCGCGGCCGCGACGATCAAGACCTGCATGGACGCAACGCATCAGCTTGGCGGAGAGAATTACGTCCTCTGGGGCGGGCGCGAGGGCTATGAGACGCTGCTCAACACCGACCTCAAGCGCGAGCGTGCGCAGGCGGGGCGGATGCTGCAGATGGTCGTGGATTACAAGCACAAGACCGGCTTCAAGGGCACGATCGTGATCGAACCGAAGCCGCAGGAGCCCACAAAGCACCAATACGATTACGACGTGGCCACGGTTTACGGCTTCCTCAAGGATTTCGGACTGGAGGGCGAGGTCAAGGTCAATATCGAGCAGGGCCACGCCATTCTGGCAGGTCATTCCTTCGAGCATGAGCTGGCGCTGGCCGCGTCGCTCGGCATCTTCGGCTCGATCGACATGAACCGGAACGATTATCAATCCGGCTGGGACACCGACCAATTCCCCAACAACGTGCCGGAAATGGCGCTGGCCTATTACGAGATCCTCAAGGCGGGCGGCTTCACCACCGGCGGGACCAATTTCGACGCCAAGATCCGCCGACAGTCGCTGGACCCCGAGGATCTGATCCTGGCCCATGTTGGCGGCATGGATGCCTGCGCGGCGGGGCTGAAGGCGGCGGCGGCGATGCTGAGCGACGGGCGGCTGGAAGACCAGCGCGCGGCCCGCTACGCCGGTTGGGATCAGCCCGAGGGGAAGGCGCTGTTGTCCAGCGATCTGGCCAGCATTGCCCGGATGGTCGAAGAGAAGAAGCTCGACCCGCGGCCGCGGTCGGGGCGTCAGGAACGGCTGGAAAATCTGGTCAACCGCTTCCTGTGAGCAAAGCGCCTGCCCTCGGTCCCATGGGGCGAGGGCAGGCAAGGCCCGAAAGGGCTTATTCGGGCATCAGCACCGCGTCGATCACATGGATCACGCCGTTCGAGGCCTCGATGTCGGTCATCACGATGTTGACGCCGTTGACCTGCGCGGCGCCGTCCAGCGTGAAGGTCAGTTCCTGGCCGTTGACCGTCGCGGCGGTCATGCCTTCGGTCAGGTCACCCGCCATCACCGCGCCCGGGACGACGTGGTAGGTCAGGATCCCGGTCAGCGTGGGGATGTCCTGCAACAGCGCCTCGACCGTGCCCTCGGGCAGGGCGGCAAAGGCCTCGTCGGTCGGGGCGAAGACGGTGAAGGGACCTTCGCCCTTCAGCGTGTCCACCAGACCGGCGGCCTCGACCGCGGCGACGAGCGTGGTGAAACTTCCGTTGGCAACGGCCGTATCGACGATATCCATCCCGCCATGGTTGTCGGCCAGGGCGTAGCTGCTGAAGGCGGTGGTCGCGGCGAAGGCGAGGGCGGTCGTGCGAAGCATACGAGTCTCCTTTCAAGTCAAGCTGGATGCTGTGTCGCGCATCGGCCTGAAGACGTGCCGCAAGCGCCTCTGGATCACTTCACAACCGGGCGACCGGCCCTTGACCCGTGGCCCCGTTGCGCCAAGCTGGCGCCACCGGCGGCGTCCAGTCACGTTTTCTTGATCCCCGTTCCCGCCAGCGCGGTGAAACAGGCGCCGTCCCGGCCCGTATTGTCTTGCAAAGCCACCCGGCCCCCGGGTCGCAACAAGAGGAGTTCCCATGGCACGCCGCTGGACCAACGATCTCACGCAGGATGACGTGACGCCCCGCCACCTCTGGCTGAACCGCCGGCAGATCATGGCCGGGATGGGCGGCGCCGCGGCGCTGACGGCCACGGGCGCACCGGCGATGGCGCAGGGACTGGAGCCCAATACGCTGGAGCAGATCTCGACCTACAACAATTACTACGAATTCGGTGTCGGCAAGGAGGACCCCGCAGCCTATGCCAGCGCGCTGGACATCGACCCCTGGACGATCCGCGTCGAGGGCATGGTCGACCGGCCCGGCGATTACGCGTTGGCCGACCTGCTGAGCGGCCTGCAGAGCGAGGAACGCATCTATCGCTTCCGCTGTGTCGAGGCCTGGTCGATGGTCGTGCCCTGGAACGGCGTCGAACTGGCTGATGTGCTGGACAAGATCGGGGTGCAATCAGGCGCGCGCTACGTCGCCTTCGAGACCGTGGTGCAGCCTGAGAACATGCCCGGGGTGCGCAGCCGGGTCATTCCCTTCCCCTATGTCGAGGGGCTGAGGCTGGATGAGGCCCGCCATCCACTGACCTTGCTGGCGACCGGCATCTACGGCCAGCCGATGCCGAAGCAGAACGGCGCGCCGATCCGGCTGGTGGTGCCGTGGAAGTATGGCTTCAAATCGATCAAGTCGATCGTGCGCATTACCCTGACCGACCAGCAGCCGCCGACCACCTGGAACCGGCTGAACAGCCGCGAATACGGCTTCTATTCCAACGTGAATCCCGAGGTCGACCACCCCCGCTGGTCGCAGGCCAGCGAGCGGCGGATCGGCGGGGGCCTGTTTGCCCGGCGCCAGGACACGCTGATGTTCAACGGCTACGGCGATCAGGTTGCCTCGCTCTATGCCGGGATGGACCTGCGGGAGAATTACTGACATGTCCCTCGCGCAGCGTATCAACCGCGCCCAGCGGGTCGTGCCCGCATGGCCGATCTACCTGATCGGCTTCGGCTGGATGGGTTGGCTCTTCTGGCTGGGGCTCAATGGCGACCTGGGCCCTGAGCCGATCAACGCGCTGGAGCGGCGCTATGGCCTGCTGACCCTGCAGCTTCTGGTGGCGACGCTGGTGGTGACGCCGCTCAGGACCTGGACCAACATCAGCCTGATCAAATACCGCCGGGCGCTGGGGCTGATGGCCTTCGGTTTCCTGATGGCGCATTTCCTGGTCTGGGCGTTGCTCGACCTGCAATCGCTGTCGCGCATCGGGGTCGAGATCGTGCGGCGCCCCTATATCACCATCGGCTTTGCGGCCTTCCTGCTGCTGATCCCGCTGGCGGTGACCTCGAACAACGCCTCGATCCGCAGGCTGGGCGCGCAGGGCTGGCGGCGGCTGCACAAGCTGACCTATCCGGCGATCCTGCTGGGGGCGGTGCATTTCGTCTGGTTGGTGAAGGGCTATCCGCTGGAACCCTTCCTCTATCTCGGCGCCATCGTCGCCCTGCTGGCGATCCGGCTGGTGCCGAAGCGGCGCCCGGCGATGCGGGCACCGGCGGGGGCGGTCACCCGATAGACCGGGTGACCGGCGCGTTCATTCCGTCACTTCGGCGACGATCCCGGCGAGCAGCTCGTTGGCCGGGGTCATGCTCTCCGCATCCCGGTGCAGGTAGCCGACCATGACCTCCTCGCCCGGACGTTCGATCACCTGGATGCCATAGGGGCAGAAGGCGACGTTCTGCCAATCGGCCTCCATCACCTGCCGCGAGACGGCGGCCGAGCAGAACAAATAGATATCGGCATTGGTGAAGAGAACGACCTCGCTGCCCATGTCGGCGCGGGTCCGCTCCAGCATCTCGCCCACATGGCTGGTGTAGTCGATCACCAGCCCGCGGCCGACGATCGCCGATTCCAGCGCGAAGGTCGTATCCTCGAAGGACATGCCGCTGGGGGTGAGCCGCATCTCGTCGGCAAGGACGGGGGCCGCGGTCAGCGCGGCCAGCGCGGCGGCGCAAAGCACTCTGGTCATGAGATCCTCCTTGGGGCAGGGCGCCCCGTCTCTACATTCGCAATCATGCATATCTCGGGGCGTTTTGCACTTCGAATCGCGCGGGAGGGCGCGAGTCGGCGGATTCGGCCCTGACGGAGGGGGATTCGCGGGAATCAGGGGGAAGATCCGGTGCGGTGAGTCGCGGATTCGGGGTGATTCAGAAAGATTTCAGGGCGATTCCTGTCCCGATGGTCAGGAAGTTGCGCGCCCATGGGGGTGGTGCGCAACTATCCTCGCGCGGGCCGCAGGGACCTGCGCGGGGCACCCACCAAGTCCCCACAGGAGGGGCGCCCAGAGGCCCAGCAAAACAAGGCAATGTGACAGGCAGATGGAAAAAAATCGCCGGCTCCTGCATTTTTTCTCTTGCGGGTTCCGGCCGCGGGGCCTAGATACCGCCTCACCGAAGCGGCGGGGACGCGGAAACGCGAACGAAGCAGCGACGGCGGCGGAAACGCCGGAACGAAATTCTGGATGCGAGGCGAGCGAAGGCGCTAGGGAACTGGCGACGTCTTCGTGTTGTGTTCGGAGCGCTTTTTGACATTTTGGTGAATGAAGGGATATGTGGGCGGTTTGGTTCATTTCGATGGATCGGACGTCTGGATATCGGCCTCTTAGCGGTAACGCGATGATAGGGGTGTCAG
>JAIUPD010000005.1 GCA_020161615.1 Pseudomonadota bacterium
AGGATCAGCTGCCCGTTGGAGCTGTGCAGCTCCTCCCAGAAATCGGCGCGGTCGTAATGGCCGATCCGGTCGAGGTCGATGACGCCCGCATGAGGCTTCGCGCGGTAGCCGACCAATGTCGTCCCCTCGGGCCGCAGATCGACGGAAAATCCCAGCCCCTCGGAAATCACCGCCTCGCCCGAAACCAGCGGCACCTCGGCGTTGAGCGCCTTCAACTCGGCATCGGACAGCACCGCCTGACCCTGCCGCAGCCGGATCTGGTTCAGCCGCATTCCCGGCCGCACCAGTACCGAGAAGGAGCGGGGGCAGATCTCGGCATAGAGCTTTCCGTTGTAACCCGCCGGAATCCGGTCGAATTCGACGCCGTGATCGGTGATGACCCGGACCAGAAGGTCGAGGCGGCCGGTCGAGCTTTTGGCATTCGTCACCGCGCTCATGCCATCGGGCAGGGCCAGCGTCTCGGCCAGTTCCACGACATAGACGCAGCCCTTTTCCAGCACCATGCCGGCGCCCAGGGGGAATCGGTGCATTTCGAATTCCGGCAGCCGCTCGGCGACCGTCCGGCCCTTGCCCGGCAGGAACGAGGCGCGCAGCCGGTGGGCCGTGCCCCCCAGCCGCAGGTCCAGGCTGGCGGGCTGCACCTGATCGGGCAGGATCGCGGGGCTTGCGCCCAGGACGCCGCCCTCGATCAGCCGCCGCAGCGCTTGCGAGGGCAGGACACCCGGGTTCGCCACTGGGTTCTGGGTCATCTCAAGCCTCCCGAAAAGCAAACCGCCCGCAGCCAGAGGGCCACGGGCGGATTGTGATGGTCGGGCTGGCGAGATTCGAACTCACGACCTTCCGCCCCCCAGACGGACGCGCTAACCAGACTGCGCCACAGCCCGACGAGGCGCTTTCTACCCGTTTTCGCGGCGGGGGCAAGCGACAAAATGCCGGGTCGGGCGGGAAATTTTCCCGGCCCGCCAAGGGGCGCGATCACCAGCGACCGGCGCCCGAAGCTTCGGACATCCGCTCGAGCAGCGCGTCGATACGCCGTGCCAGCAGTTCCGCCCGGTCGCGCCGCGGTCCGAGGCTGCCGCGCGTCATGCCGCGCAGCCGCCGCGCCAGCATCGCCCGGTCCGAGGGCTCCATCGCTTCGATCCCGGGGGCGGGCTGAGGCATCGGGGCAGGGGCCGCGGCAAGGGGCTCGTTCACGGCGGGCTCCGGGCTGCGGGCCACCGGCTCGGGCGCCACGGCAGGCGTCTCCACGGCCTCCTCCAGCCCCTCCGGCAGGATATCGGCCGCAGCCTCGGGCGCGAGATCCAGCGCCTCGGCGGGTTCGAGGTCATCCTCGACCCGCGTGCCCAGCGGCGGCTCCTCGGGCGTCTCCGCCTCCGGCAGGTCGGGTGCCCCGACGTCGGGTGTCCCAACTCGGGCCACCGGCACCTCCTCCCGCGCGGGGGGCAGCGTCACGGGCTCTGCCGGCGGCGGCACCTCGGCCAGCGGCCGGGTCGCCGGCGCCGGAATCCGGTCCGAGAGCGGCGGCTCCGCGACGATCTCGGCCTCATCGATGGTGGGATCCTCGAATCCCTCCGACAGGTCGAAATCCTCGTCCTCGCCGCTGGTTACGGGCTCAAGCTCACGCAGCGGCCCCCCCAGGCCCGCCACATGCTTCACACCCTGTTCCTGCAACACCCGCTGCACGCCGCGGATGGTCATGCCTTGGGTCTGCAACAGCGCCTTGATCCCGTTGATCAGCGCCACGTCGTCGGGCCGGTAATACCGACGCCCGCCCGCCCGTTTCACGGGCCTGATCTGATAGAATTTGCTTTCCCAAAACCGCAGCACATGCGCCGGGGTATCCAGGATATCGGCCACTTCGCTGATCGTGCGAAAGGCCTCTGGCGCCTTTTTCATGCCTTAGGCCTTGTTGCGCAGGTTCCCGCTGGAGACGCGATCCTTCATCAGATGCGACGGCCGGAAGGAGAGAACACGACGCGGGCTGATCGGCACTTCTTCGCCGGTCTTGGGATTGCGCCCCAGCCGTTCGGCCTTGGAGCGGACGCTGAAGGTGCCGAAGGACGAGATCTTGACCTGCTCGCCCTCGACCAGCGCATCCGACATGTACTGGATCACCGCTTCGACAAGGGCAGCGGATTCGTTGCGAGAGAGTCCCACTTCGCGGAACACCGCCTCGCTCAGATCCATCCGTGTCAGAGTTTTTTCGCTCATCTCAATCTCCCCGGTGATTGACTGGCCGCGCAGCAAGGATGCTGCAAGGAATTTTGACTGTCAACACCGGGGTTTGCGGTGCGTTGTTTGCACGGGCTCTGAAGCGCGGCACCCTGCCTACCAGCGCAGCACCACGGCGCCCCAGGCCAGACCGCCGCCGATGGCCTCGGTCACGATCAGGTCGCCCTGCTTCAGTTTACCCTGCGCCGCCCCCACCGACAGCGCCAGCGGGATCGAGGCGGCCGAGGTATTGCCGTGATCCTGCACGGTGACGATCACATGATCCATCGGCACGCCCATCTTCTTGGCGGTGCCCTGGATGATGCGGATATTGGCCTGATGCGGCACGATCCAGTCGACATCGCCCGGCGCGACCCCGGCCTTGCCGAGCGCGGTTTCGGCCGTCTCGGTCAGCTTTTCGACCGCATGGCGAAAGACCTGGTTGCCCTGCATCCTGAGTTGCCCGGCGGTCCCGGTCGAGGAGACGCCGCCATCCACGTAAAGAAGATCGCGGAAGCGTCCGTCGGAATTGAGATCCGTGGACAGCACGCCCCGGTCCGAGGGCAGGCCCTGACCCGGCTGCGCCTCGAGGATGACGGCGCCCGCGCCATCCCCGAACAGCACGCAGGTGCCGCGGTCGGTCCAGTCCATGATCCGGCTGAACGTCTCTGCCCCGATCACCAGAACCCGTCTGGCCTGACCCGAGACGATCAGCGCATTGGCATTGGCCAGCGCGAAGACGAAGCCCGCGCAGACCGCCTGCACGTCGAAGGCATAGGCCTTCTGCGCGCCGATCTCGGCCTGAACCATGGTGGCGACGGAGGGGAAGGTGAAATCGGGGGTCGAGGTGGCGACGATGATCGCGTCGAGGCTGGCGGCCTCGATCCCGGCCTGCGCCAGCGCCGCCCGCGCGGCCTTCGACGCCAGATGCGAGGTCATCTCGCCCTCGGCCGCGAAATGCCGCCGCTCGATGCCCGAGCGCGACACGATCCAGTCGTGCGAGGTATCGAGGGTCTTCTCGAATTCCGCGTTTTCGACAACACGCTCAGGCAGATAGTGGCCGTGACCGATGACCACGGCCCGCGTGACGTTGTTCTCTATCATGCCGACTCACCATTCCCGGGGCCCGCATCCTGAGCCGTCTTGGAAGCGATCACAAGGCGTTCGGCCATGCGACCGCGGTATCCCGATTGCGCCAGCTTGGCGGCCAGGCCGATGGCCGCCGCCACGCCGGTCGAATCGGCGGAACCGTGCGATTTCACCACCGTGCCGTTGAGGCCCAGGAACACGCCGCCATTGACGCGCCGCGGGTCGATCCGACCCGAGAGGCGCTTCAACGCCCCCCGCGCCAGGATCGCGCCCAGCATGGCCAGGGGACCCGAGGTCAGGCTCTGGCGGGTGAAATCGGAAATGAGCTTGGCCGTGCCCTCGCCGGTCTTCAGCGCGACATTGCCGGTGAATCCGTCGGTGACGATCACGTCCACCCGGTCCGAGGGGATGTCCGACCCCTCGACGAAGCCCACGTATTCGTAGCGCCCCGTCTCCTCGTGCCGCGAAATCAGATCATGCGCCGCCTTGATCTCGGCCCGGCCCTTGTGTTCCTCGGTGCCGACATTCAGCAAGCCGACCCGAGGCCGGGGCTCGCCGAAGCCGTTGCGGAAATAGGTGACGCCCATGATCGCATAGGCCAGCAGATCCTCGGCCTCGGCCTTCACATCGGCGCCGACGTCCAGCATCGTGTTGAACCCGTGCCGCCCGCGCGAGGGCCAGAGGCAGGCGATGGCGGGGCGGTTCACGCCCTCCATCCGGCGCAGTTGCAGCATGGAAACGGCCATCAGCGCGCCGGTATTGCCGCAGCTGACCGCCGCCATGCCGGTGCCGTCCTTCAGCGCGGTGATGGCGGACCACATCGAGGTGTCCTTGCCGTGGCGCATCACATGGCTGGGCTTGTCATGCATGGTCACGACGCCTTCGGCATGGACCAGCGTAAGCCGTCCGGCCAGCGCGGTTTCGCGCGCGACCAGCGGCTCCAGCACGGCCTTGTCGCCATGCAGCAGGATATCGACGCGGGGATTGTCCCGCACCGATTGGGCGCAGCCCGAGACGACGGCCGAGGGTCCCCGGTCGCCGCCCATCGCATCGACAGATATGATGATCCGACCCGAAGCCGAACCAGGCACCGGCTCACCGGCGTGCGGATGTTCCGTCTCGGACGTCATCAAGGCACCGCCGGTCGAGACCGTCAGGCCGCGTCGTCGTCCAGGTCGACGCTGGCTTGCGCGATCACTTCGCGGCTGTCGTAGTGGCCGCAGGACGGGCACACGTGGTGCGGGCGCTTCAGTTCGCCGCACGAGGGGCATTCGTTGGGATTGCCCGCGACCAGCGCGTCATGAGCGCGGCGCATGTTGCGGCGGGAGCGGGTCACGCGGTTCTGTTGAACGGCCATGTCAACCTCTGAGTTTAGGCGGGCGCGACCGGGCGGCCCGTGACTGTGGAAACTTGCTGCGACGGGGCATTACACCGCCAAGGCGGCCATTGAAAGACCCATCGTGCATGAGGCGCGGAACATAGAAGGTTTTCCCGGCCGCGCAAGGCCAAATCGGGGTTATTCCCCGTCTTGGCCCAAGTCTTTCTTCAGCTTCGCCAGCGCGGCAAAGGGGTTGGGGCGTTCGTCGGGCGGCAGGTCGGTGACCGAGTCGGGCAGCGCGGCACCGGGCACGCGGGGGTAATCGGGCAGGGCCAGCGCCAGCGCCTCGGCCATCACCGCGCCGGGGTCGATCACCGGGCCCAGCGGCTCCAGCGTGTCATCCTCGGGGATCTCGGCCTCGGGCTCGGTGGGGGTCGGCATGTCGCGGACGAAGCGGCGCGTCACGGGCTGGTCGATGCGGGTGGTGACGGGTTCGGCGGTGATCACGCATTCCTGAATCACGGTGGCGCCCAGCACCCCCTCCAGCCGCCAGTCGCTGCGCCCCTCGGCAAGGATCTGGCCCGCGAAATCGAGCTTGCGGATCTTAAGCGCGCCCAGATCCCCGGCCAGTTCGGCTCGGGCCTCGGGCGTGGGGGTCAGGCGAAAGCGCAATCCGCCGCGGGCGGACAGGTCGCTCACGCGCAGGGGCAGCGTCAGGGCATCCGTCTCGCGCAGGGTGGGATCCGGTTGTGCCGGGTGCTCGCTCATGACGTCTTCCTTCCTTGCAGGCCCTCACATGCGCGTGCGGGCGGGTCGGCGCGGGGTTCCATTCTTGAACAGCGCCCGCTCCTCTAGTAATCCAGTTGCCACGCGGGGTTCCAGCCCCGAGGCGCCGGGAAGCCGGGGCCGCCGGGGCCTGACCCCGCCAGACAACAGCCGGGAGTGGGGCATGAGCGATCGCGCAGCGAAAGAAAAGACGTCTGCGGCCAAGGGGGCGCAGCGACGGGTTCCGGGTCGGCGGGGCCTCGTCGCCGGGCTGGCGCTGGGGTTGCTGGTCGCGGCCTGTTCGCCGATCATGCGCTATCACGGCTATGCGCCCTCGGACGAGGATCTGGCCCAGATCCAGGTCGGCCGCGACACGCGCGAGACGGTCGCCCAGGCCATCGGCCAGCCCGGCATGGGCGGGGTGATGGAGGGGTCGGGCTGGTATTACGTCCAGTCCGACTGGCGCGAACGCGGCTGGCGCGCGCCCGAGGAGGTCGACCGCCAGGTGGTCGCCATCTCGTTCGATCAGAGCGACCGGGTCAGCAATATCGAGCGGTTCGGCCTGGCCGATGGCCAAGTCGTGGCGCTGTCGCGGCGGGTGACCGATGCCGGTCCGCGTCCCAGCGTGATGAGCCAGGTGATGAGCGCGCTGGGGCAGTTCACCTCGCTCGGGAGCTGACAGCCGCGGGGGCAGACCGCCCTGAGAGGGAGCGACGGGCATGGCCCAGGCGGATGGCGACAGGCTTTTCGGCGCCCCCATCGCAGCGGGGGCGCGCGTGGTACGGCTGGCGGGACCCGCGGATATGGCCGGGGTTCTGGCGCTGCGGGGCCGGGCCTTTCGCGGCGGCGCCGAGGATCGCGACGATTACGACGACCTGAGCCTGCATCTCTGGATCGGCCGTCCGGGCGGCCCGGCGGAAGCCACGCTGCGCTTTCGCCGCCATGGCGACGGCACGGCGCTGCTGGCGGGCTATGCCGCGCGCCATTACGGGCTGGAAGCCATGGCCGCGGCCGGGGGCGAGACGCTGGAACTGGGGCGGCTGTGCACCGAACCCGGGGCAGGGGACGCGGACCTCATGCGCCTCCTCTGGGCCGGGGTTTCGCGGGTGGCGCTGGTGACGGGCGCCGCGCGGATGATCGGCTGTACTTCGTTCCACAGCCGCGAGCCCGAGGCGCTGGATCCCGCCTGGGCGCTGCTCATGGCCCGCCATCAGGGCCCGGCCACGCTGACCCCCTCGCGCAAGGCGCCGGAGTTCCGCGCCTTCGAGGCGGTGACCGCCGCGCCCGCGCCCGAAGCCGCGCAGCTTCTGCCCGGGCTCCTCAGGGCCTATCTCTCGATGGGGGGCTGGGTATCGGACCATGCGGTGATTGACCGCGATCTCGGCACCTGCCATGTCTTCACCTGTGTCGAGATCGACCGCATGCCGCCCGCCCGGCGTCGAGCCATGGCGCAATTGGCCGCGATCGCGCCCGACTGAGCCTCGCCCCCTTGCGCGGCGCCCAAGGCTGGGGTAATGGGCGCGCACTTCACAGGCGGGGCCGGGCCCTGCGGGGAGACATCCCGCAGCGGTCCACCGGTTGGGCGAATGCCCGAAAGCCCCGTCCTAGGCGCAAACCGGAAAGGACATGGACATGGCGCTTCCCGAATTCTCCATGCGTCAGCTGCTTGAAGCTGGCGTTCACTACGGCCACCAGACCCAGCGCTGGAACCCGCGCATGGGTCAGTACATCTATGGCGACCGCAACGGCATCCATATCGTCGACCTGACGCAGACGGTTCCGATGCTGGACCAGGCGCTGAAGGTGATCCGCGATACCGTCGCCAAGGGCGGCCGCGTGCTCTTCGTCGGCACCAAACGCCAGGCGTCCAAGCAGGTCGCCGAAGCCGCTGAAAAATGCGCCCAGTACTACATGAACCACCGCTGGCTGGGCGGCACGCTGACCAACTGGAAAACCGTTTCCCAGTCGATCCAGCGCCTGAAGCAGATCGACGAGGTCATGGAGCGCGGCGCCGCCGGCCTGACCAAGAAAGAGCGTCTGCAGATGGAACGCGAGCAGACCAAACTGCAGGCCTCGCTCGGCGGGATCCGCGAAATGGGCGGTCTGCCGGACCTGCTGTTCGTGATCGACGTGAACAAGGAAGACCTCGCCATCCTGGAAGCCAAGAAACTGGGCATTCCGGTCGTCGCCGTGGTCGATACCAACTGCTCGCCCGATGGCGTGGATTACGTGATCCCCGGCAACGATGACGCCGCGCGCGCCATCGCCCTCTATTGCGACCTCGTGGCCCGTGCCGCGCTCGACGGCATGTCGGCGCAGTTGGGGGCGGCGGGTGTCGACCTGGGCGCGCTGGACGAGGCTCCGGCCGAGGAAGCGGTGTCGGAAGAGACCGAGGCCTGAGGCCTTTCGGACGGCCCCGCGGCGCCGCAGGGCGCCGGGGCTGTCACGCGATTGACACCGGGCGGGGGCAACCCTGCCCGCATCCCCATTCAAGGAGAGAGATCATGGCGATTACCGCTGCGATGGTGAAGGAACTGCGCGATTCGACCGGCGCGGGCATGATGGACGCCAAGAAGGCGCTGACCGAGACCAACGGCGACATGGAAGCCGCCGTCGACTGGCTGCGCACCAAGGGCCTGGCGAAAGCCGCCAAGAAAGCCGACCGCGTTGCGGCCGAGGGCCTGGTGGGCGTGGCTGTCGACAACGGCCGGGGCGTCGCCATCGAGATCAACTCGGAAACCGACTTCGTTGCCAAGAACGAGGATTTCCAGTCGCTGGTCCGCGAAGTCGCCAAGGTTGCGCTGCAGACCGGCGAGTCGATCGAGGTGGTCAAGGCCGCCGACCTCAACGGTGAAACGGTCGAGAACGTCATCAACGGCGCCATCGCCCGCATCGGCGAGAACATGACCTTCCGCCGCATGCATGTGCTGGAAGGCGATACCGTTGTGTCCTACGTGCACAATGCTGCCGCCGAAGGCATGGGCAAGATCGGCGTGCTGGTCGCGCTGAAGGGCCCGGCCGAGGCCGCGCAGGCGATCGGCAAGCAATTCGCGATGCATATCGCCGCGACCTCGCCGCTGTCGCTGTCCGAGGCCACCATGGACCCGGCCGTCGTCGAGCGCGAGCTGCAGGTGCAGACCGCCAAGGCGCTGGAAGAGAACGCCGAAGCCGCCAAGCCGAAGCCCGAGCAGGTGATCCACAACAACATCATCCCCGGCCGGATGAAGAAATTCCTCGCCGAGAACACGCTTCTGGGCCAGGCCTTCGTGATCAACCCTGACGTGACCGTCGAACAGGCCGCCAAAGAGGCCGGCGTCGAGATCACCGGCTATGCCCGCGTCGCCGTCGGCGAAGGCGTGGAGAAGAAGCAGGAAGATTTCGCCGCCGAGGTTGCCAAGACCCTCGCCGGCTAAGCCGCCGCGCCTCGGGGAGGGACCCGGCGCGACGACAGGGGGGCGGAGCCGCGGGCTCCGCCCCTTTTTTCATGAGGCGCATGATTCGGCGCATCGGAGGGGTTCGGAGAAAGGGTGGCTTCGCCGCAAAATCTGCGGCCTGTCTGTGTATTTCTGGTTATGTTTTTGTTGATCACCAGCAAGTCCTTGAATTATTTTGGTAAAACTTGACCGAATGGAAAAATATCGCCGTGGTTTGACGGAGCTTTTCGAAACGCGGTCTCCGGGTGCCTCGACAACGGCACAAAATTGGGTCAGCACTCATAAGAGACCGAATGGAAAGACCCGGGCGCCAACGATGGAGCACCAGAGTTTTCGTCACGTTCCAAGTGACATGGCCGTTCCCTCAAGGCCGGGGTCTTCAAAGCCGTTTCCACCGGAAACGGCCGCGCTTCTCGCCAGAATTCTCTCCTGCGCCGATGCCGAAATCATCTGGCGCGACATCTGCGCGTTTTTCGCCGGCTTCGGATTCGAGCATGTGCTCTATGGCTATTCGCCGGATTCGCGCGGCGCCATCCTCGGCGCGCCCGAGGATTACCTTGTGCACAGCACCTTGCCCCAATCCGTTGTGCAGGAGATGGTGACCGAGGGCTATTTCCGCATGAGCGTGACCTTCAACTGGGCGCTGCGGAATGTGGGCGTCGCCAGCTGGTCGATGACCGCCGAGGAATCCGGGATCGAGGAGGAGATCCCGATAACGGCCGCCGGGACCGACTTCTTCCTGCGCCACGGCCTGCTGACCGGCTGCTCGATCGGCTTCATGCCGGAACGGACGCGGGGCAGGGCGGTCATGGCCCTCATCGCCCCGCCGGAGGTGCCCCAGCATCATGTGGATGCCATTCTGACCGATACCCAGGACCTCATCTTTGCGGTGGCGGCGGTGGCGCATCGCTGCCTGTCGTCCTTGCCCTATCACACCCCCGGCCGCCGCCTGACCCGACGCCAGCGCGAGGTGCTGGAATGGGTGGCCGAAGGCAAGACCTCGGCCGATATCGCGGTGATCATGGGCATCACCACGCCGACCGTCGAAAAGCACTTGCGCCTTGCCCGCGAGACGCTGGGGGTCGAGACGACACCGCATGCGCTGGTCAAGGCGACCTTCCTGAACCAGATGTTCGTGACCTCGCCCATCGAGACCGGCACGCGGCGCACGCTGGTTCCCTGGGGCATGTGAACCTGGGGCATGTGAAAGCGTCACATTTTCGCAGTTTGCTACGTTTTCGACCGTCGCAGGGTATGGATTCTCATACTGACGCGCCGGACGCGAAAACTTTACTCTGAAAACGTTAACGAGTGGCTAGAAGCGCCGCGTCCGATCCCCCAACCAGGACCGGGCGTGTTTTGGCGCGACTGGAATGCGTACTCTTGCCGTGTCCTTTCCCAACCCGATGCAGCAAGACAATCCGGTGCAGCTTGCTGCACCGGAATGTCTGCGTCTGGTGATTTCGGGGGGAAGGGGGCTCAGGCGAGCCGGGCGTTGGCGGCCAGATCCGCCGCCTGGCGGATGGCCCGGATATTGGCGCCATAGGGCGCGGGATCGGTTACCGAGCCGCCCTTGAACACGGCAGAGCCCGCGACCAGAACATCCGCCCCGGCCCGGGCCACCAGCGGCGCCGTCTCGCGCGTCACGCCGCCGTCGATCTCGATATGCACCGGCCGGTCGCCGATCAGGGCGCGCAGCGTGCGGATCTTGGCCGTCATGTCGATGAATTTCTGCCCGCCGAAGCCCGGGTTGACGGTCATCACGCAGATCAGATCGGTCAGGTCCAGCAGATGCGCCACCGCCTCGGCCGGGGTTCCCGGGTTCAGCGCCACACCCGCCTTTTTTCCCGTCGCGCGAATGGCTTGCAGGGTCCGGTGAATGTGGGGCCCCGCTTCGACATGGGCGGTGATGATATCGGCGCCCGCCTCGGCGAAAGCCTCGATGTAAGGATCGACCGGCGCGATCATCAGATGCACGTCCATCACCGTCTTCACATGTTTGCGGAAGGCCGCGACGGCGGGCGGCCCGAAGGTCAGGTTCGGTACGAAATGCCCGTCCATCACATCGACATGCACCCAATCGGCGCCCTCGGCCTCGATGGCCTGGATTTCACGGCCGAAATCGGCGAAATCGGCCGAGAGAATGGAGGGGGCGATCTTGATCGCGCGCGAGAACACCATGACTTTCTCCATGGGGTTGTGGCAAGGTCCGAGGTCTCCGCCCTATGCCAAGGCATCCCGGGCGTCCACCGAAAAAACGAGGGCGCGCATGCTCGAGATTCTTTCCCTGTCGGTCGCCGTGATCGCCCTGATCGTGGCGCAGCGAGCGCATGGGCGGATCGCCTGGCTGCAACGGCGGATCGAGGCGCTGGAGGCGGGGCAGGGTGCCCCGCTCCCGAAAGCCGCCCCCGTGGCCGCGGCCCCGGTCGAGGAGCTTGTCGCGCCCCCCGAGCCCCGTCCGGCGGTGGCCCGCAAACCGTCGCGGCCTTCGATCCTCGCCCGTTTTCTGCCCTGGCTTAGGGCCAACTGGATCTATCCGGTGGCAGGGCTGGCGCTGGTCATGGCGGCAGTCTTTCTGGTGCAATATTCGATCGAGAAGGGCCTTCTGTCGCCCGCTCTGCGCGTCGGGCTGGCGCTGGCCCTGGGCCTGGCGCTGGTGGGCGCGGGTGAAGCACTTCGCCGTCGCTGGGCTGCGGGGCAGGCGGGGCTTGTGCCCGCGACGCTGGCCGGCGCCGGGGTTTTCACGCTCTTCGCTGCGGTACTCGCCGCCTATCACCTCTATGCCATGCTGGGCCCCCAGGCCGCGCTTCTGGCGTTGGCGCTCATCGCCGCGGGCGCCATGGCGCTCGGCTGGGTGCATGGGCCGATGCTGGCGGCGATGGGCGTCATCGGCGGTACGGCAGCGCCGTTCCTGCTGGGCGGGGGCGGTCCGCCGCCCGTCCTGCTGTTCGGCTATTTCGCCGCCGTGGCAGCGCTGGGGCTGGGGATCGACGGGCTTCGCCGCTGGGGCTGGGTCTCAGCCCTGGCGGTGGTGCTGCCGCTGACCGGGGGTGTGGTGATCGCCTTGGGCGGGGCGCCGGACTGGGGGCTGGCGCTGCTCGCCCTCTGGATCGCGGTTCTGGGCACGGCCTTGCCCGGTGGCCGCCCGGTCCCGGGGGCCGAGGGCACCATGCTGCACCGCTGGCGCGCGCGGCCGGATCTTGAGGTCATCGTCGCCGGCCTTGCCGTTTTGGGCGCGACGCTCGCCATCCTCACCCAGGTCAAGGCGCCCGAGAGCCTGCTGGCGATGGGCGCTCTGGCGATCCTGCTGCCGATCTGGACCGCGCGCGCCCCGGCCCTGGCCGATCTGTCCCTGATCCCGGCCCTGGGCCTGGCGCTGGCGGTGCCGCTCGCCGGGATCACCACGCCCTTGCTGCTGTCCCTGGTTCTCAACCTTCAGGGCTGGCTGCCGCAGGGCAGCGTGGCGCTGGCGGTGCTGGCGGGCCTCGCGATGCTCTGGCGCAGCGAGCGGGCCGGGGGCCTGGCGCGCGACCTCTGGGCAATCCTCGCGGTCGCTACTCCCGGCGCCACGCTGATCGCGGTCGAGGTCTTCTGGAAGCCGATGACGCTGCTGGGCGCCGGCTGGCCCTTCACGGTCATGGCGCTGGCCGCGGGCTATACGGCGCTGGCGCTCTGGGCCGCGCGGCGCGACGGCGGGCAGGGCGCCCGGCTGGGCGCGGCCGCGGCCGCCGCCATCGCCACGATCGCGCTGGCCCTGATGCTGATCCTCTCGGCTGCGGCGCTGACCGTGGCGCTGGCCGTGCTGCTGGCGGCAACCGCGGCGATGGACCGGCGTTTCGGCGTGCCCTATCTGGGCTGGATCATCGGCCTTGGCACCATGGCGATGGGGTGGCGGCTGCTGTTCGACCCGGGGCTTGACCCGATCCTGCTGCGCGAGATGTCGGCGCTCGACACCGCGCTCACGCTGCTGGCGGTGCTGGCGGGGCCGCTGGCGGCGCTGGCGCTGATCCGGGGCCTGCCGCCGCATCCGGCCCGCGACTGGGGCCGGATCATCGCCGAGACCGGGCTCTCCGGCCTGATCCCGGTGGTGCTGGCCGTGGCCATCGCGCGCTTTCTCGACGGGCTCAGCACCCATGCGTCGCTGGGCCTTCAGGCCAGCGTGCTGATCGCGCTGGCCGCGGTGCAGATCGCCCGGGCGAAGGCGCTGACCGGCAGCCGGGCGATGAACTGGGTGCGCCGCGGACTGGCGGGCCTTCTGGGACTTGCCGCGGGGCTGTGCCTGCTGGCCAATATGACGTTGTTCTCGCCGCTGGCCGGTCCCGGTTTCCTGGCCTCGCCGGTGCGCGGATGGCCGGTGCTCAACGACCTGGCGCTGGCCTATCTGGCGCCGGCGCTGACGCTGGCCTGGGCGCTGCGCCATGCCCCGCGGGCGCGGCTGCTGGCGGCTGTGCCCGGCATCACCTGGCTGGCGCTGGTGATCCGGCACCTGTGGCACGGGGGCAGCGGCATGGGACTCGAGACCGGCTTCGCGCAGGGCGAGCTTTACGCCTATACCGTCGCGCTGCTGGTCGCGGGCGCCCTGGCATTGGCGCTGGCGCTGCGGCTGGGCGTGACCGGCTACCGGATCGCCGGTCTGGCGCTGATCGGGCTTGCTGCCGCCAAGGCCTTCCTGATCGACGCGTCGGGGCTCACCGGCCTGATGCGGGTGGGGGCCTTCCTGGCGCTGGGTCTGTCGCTGGTGGGGCTGGCCTGGCTCAATGCCTGGGTCGCCGGGCGCATGACGGGCGGTCCTGAGGAGCTTTCGCAGAGTGACGGGCAATAGTCCGATAATAGGTATTATGTAATATTAATGGAGTATCGGACCGCCGCTTTCCAGTCGCGTTTTTGCTGTGATCTCGCCATGATCCTCCCAAAAGATGTTGCAAAACGAGAAGGTTGGTTGCCAAAATGCAACAAATTCGACAAACCGGTGCCCGGATCAGGCGTCTCCGCTTGTCCTCCCTGCATTTGAAGCGAATTGTTTACCTGTTCTTAAATGTTGCAACGGCATAAGGGCCTGAACAAAGATCGGCGCAGTCCAGAACGGATGTCCCGCCAGGAGATTACGGTCGGAATGATACAGGGCAAGCTTCCTAAGGAGGACTGCACCAAGCTGGTTCCGGCTCCGCGGTCGATCAAAGACGCGGGCACGGTCTTGCTCATCGACGCGGCAGAGGCGCTGTCCATGCTGACGCCCCGGCGCGACCGGCAGTCCATCATCCTGACGCAGATGCGCATGCTCAACAGCGGCATGCTGCAGAACATCGCGCCCGAGGCGATCGTCGCGCCGCTGATCACCGCCCATTACGACATCGTCGATCTTGGCATCCTGCTCGAGGATCTGGGCTATGCCGGCGATCTCTACGCGCTGACCCGGCCGCTGCCACGGGCCGAGCTGGTGATCCGCGAAGTGGGCTCTGCCTGTCCGCGTCTCACCGTCCGCCTGCTCGAGATCGGCTGATCACTCCCCGCGCGGAAAGCGCTGGGATTCCTCAAGAATATTCAGATCCATGTGGTTGCGCATGTAGCGCTGGCCGGCATCGCGATGCGGCTGGAAATCCCAGTCTTCGTAGCGACCGGCCCTGAGCGCCCCATAGACCACCCAGCGCCGCGCCTGGCTGGCCCGCACCTCGGCGTCGAAATCCGCCAGAGTCCAGCGCGCCATGGCCATCGCCCGGAACCGCTCCAGCACCGACGCGAAGCCCGGATCGGCGGCCAGATTGATCCGCTCGCCCGGATCGCTGTCGAGATTGTAGAGCGTCTCGGGATCGGCGCCGCAGGCGATGTATTTCCAGGGCCCGTCGATCAGCGCCACCATCGGCGCCACCGTCCCTTCGGCCGCATATTCCATCGGCACCGGCCCCCGCCCGCCCGTCCCGTGCATCAGCGGCACCAGGCTTTCGCCATCGGTCCAGGGCGCGATCGCGCCCATGTCCGGCCCCGCCAGATCGCAGAGCGTCGGCAGCAAGTCCAGCGTCGAGACCGGCTGATCCACCCGCTGCGCCTTGATTCCAGGGCCGGCGATGAACAAAGGCACCCGGGCCGAGCCCTCCCAGAAGTTCATCTTGAACCACAACCCGCGCTCGCCCAGCATCTCGCCATGGTCCGACAGGAAGACGATCACCGCCTCCTGCCTTGTGCGTTCCAACACGTCCAGAATCTCGCCGATCTTGTCGTCGATATAGGAGATATTCGCGAAATATCCTTGTCTTGCGCGTCGAACTTCGCGTTCGGTCGCGTTGAAGTTCTGATAGTCGAAACTGTCCAGCAGCCGCTTGCCATGCGCGTCCTGATCCGCGTAGGCGATGCCCTCGGGCGGTGTCAGCTGCGGGCAATCCTCGTAAAGATCCCAGTATTTCCGCCGCGCCACGAAGGGGTCATGCGGATGGGTGAAGCTGACCGTCAGGCACCAGGGGCGCGCATCATGCCCCCGCGCCAGATCGTAGAGCTTCTGCCCGGCCAGATGCGCCACGTCGTCGTCGTATTCCAGCTGGTTGGTGATCTCGGCCACGCCCGCCCCGGTCACCGACCCCAGGTTGTGATACCACCAGTCGATCCGCTCGCCCGGCTTGCGGTAATCGGGCGTCCAGCCGAAATCCGCCGGGTAGATGTCGGTCGTCAGCCGTTCCTCGAACCCGTGCAGCTGATCGGGGCCGACGAAATGCATCTTGCCCGACAGCGCGGTCTGATAGCCCGCGGCGCGCAGGTGATGCGTGAAGCACGGCGTGTCCGAGCGGAACTCGGCGGCATTGTCATAGACCCCGGTGCGGCGCGGCAATTGCCCGGCCATGACGCTGGCGCGGGCCGGCGCGCAGAGCGGACTCGGGCAATAGGCGCGCGAGAACCGGGCCGAGCGATCCGCCAGCCGCCGCAGGTTCGGTGCATGCAGGAAATCCGCCGGCCCGTCCGCCATCAGCGTGCCGGTCAGTTGGTCCACCATCAGGATCAGGATATTCGGGCGGGTCATGACGGGCCTTTCTTCAAGCACTTGCCGGACGATCCTGACTTAGGCCCGGCGCCCCTGCCCCGTCAAATGCGACGCCGCAGCACCCGGTTTGCGACGGCGCCTGCGAGCGGCTAGTCTCGGCCCGACTCGCAACGCCAGAGAGGCCCGGAATGGATACCAAACTCCTGCTCATCATCCTCGACGGCGTACCCTACGCCAATTGGCGGCGCTATTTCGGCTGTCTGGAGGGCTGGGTCGCCTCGGGCGAGGCGCGGGTCTGGAAGATGCGCTCGGTCCTGCCGTCCATGTCGGGTCCCTGCTATGCCTCGATCCATTCGGGCGTCGCGCCGCAGGTCCATGGGGTCCTGTCGAACGGCCATATCCAGCGGGTCGAGCTGCCCGATGTCTTCAGCGAGACGCGCAAGGCCGGCGGCGTCACCGGCGCCGTGACCCATAGCTGGTGGTCCGAGTTCTTCAACCGCGCGCCGTTCCAGTATGTGCGCGACATCGAATACGACGAGCCCGAAAGCGCCAGCATCAACCACGGCCGGTTCCACACCATGACCGGCTACGACCACATGAACCAGACGACGCCCTCGGACGTCGATCTCTTCGCCACGCTGACCTCGCTCTGCCTGCGCTTCGGCCTCGATTACGGGATCTTGCACACCTGCACACTGGATTCGATGGGCCACCGCTTCGGTCACGATTGCGCCGAGATGGACCATGCCTGCGCGCTGCTCGACGCGATGCTGGCCAAGTTCCTGCCCGACTGGCTGGCCATGGGCTATGAGGTGATCGTGACCGCGGATCACGGACAGTCGCTGCGCGGCCATCACGGCGGCACGGGCGAGGATCAGCAGGATTTCGCGCTCTATTACTTCGGCAAGGGCGAAGGCCCGTCGAAGGATACGCTCCTGGACCAGCGTCAGCTCGCGCCCACGATCCTGACCCGCCTCGGCGCCCCGGTCCCCGAGACAATGAAGCACCCGAGCTTCCTCGGTTAGGGCTTTACCCCTTCTTAACCTGCATCTTTGCGCCTCAAATATCCCGGAGGGCCGGGGGGCTGGCCCCCCGGTTCCGCAGCTGCCCCAGGCGCTCAAACCCCGAACGCGCGCAGCCGCGACACCAGCGCCGCCGTCGACCCGTCGCGGCCCTCGGTCGTGGCCTTGCCTTCGATCATCGGCAACAGCTGGATAGCCAGTTCCTTGCCCAGTTCCACGCCCCATTGGTCGAAGGAATTGATGCCCAGCACCACGCCCTCGACAAAGACCCGATGCTCATAGAGCGCGACGATCGCGCCCAGCATGGCCGGGGTCAGCTTGGGATAGAGCAGCAGCGTCGAAGGCCGGTTGCCCGGGAAGACCCGGTGCCGCGCCTGCCGTTCCAGCTCGTCGCCTGAAAGCCCCTTCGCCGCCATCAGCGCCCGCGCTTCCTCCAGCGTGCGACCCTGCATCAGCGCCTCGGCCTGGGCCAGGCAATTGGCGGCGAGCAGGCGGTGCTGATGGGCGAGTGCGGGCTCATGCCCCTGCCCCGCCAGCAGGAATTCGCAGGGCACCACATCGGTGCCCTGATGGATCAGCTGATAGAACGCATGCTGGCCATTGGTGCCCGGCTCGCCGAAGACCACCGGCCCCGAGGGCACTGTCAGATCCTCGCCATCCATCGAGACCCGCTTGCCGTTCGATTCCATCTCCAGTTGCTGCAGATAGGCCGGCAGCCGGGCCAGGCGCTGGTCATAGGGCAGCACGGCGCGGGCGGCGTAGCCGCAGACCTGCCGGTGCCAGACGCCGACCATGGCCAGCGCCACCGGCATATTCTCTTCCAGCGGCGCGGTCAGGAAATGCTGGTCCATCGCCGCGGCACCCGCCAGGAAGGCGCGGAAATCCTCGGGTCCGATGGCGATCATCAGGCTCAGGCCGATGGGCCCCCACATCGAATAGCGCCCGCCGACCCAATCGGCGAAACCGAAGACCCGCGCCGGGTCGATCCCGAAGGCCGAGGTCTTGTCCAGGGCCGTCGACAGCGCCACGAATTGCCGCGTGGGCTCTGCCACCGCGCGCGACATCCAGGCCTTCGCGGTCTGGGCGTTGGTCATCGTCTCGATGGTGGTGAAGGTCTTCGAGGCGACGATGACCAGCGTCGTTTCGGGGTTCAGCGCCTCCAGCACGTCATGGATGTGCGCCCCGTCCACGTTCGAGACGAAATGGCAGCGCGGCCCGTCGGCATAGGGCGAAAGCGCCTGCACCGCCATCGCCGGGCCCAGATCCGAGCCGCCGATGCCGATATTGACCACATCGGTGACCCGGCCGCCCGCGGCGCGGATCCGGCCGTCGCGCAGGTCGCGGGCGAAGCTCTCCATCCGCGCCAGCGTGGCGCGGACCTCGGGCATGACGTCTTGGCCGTCGACCGTCACGCTGCCCTGAAGGTTGCGCAGCGCCGTGTGCAGGACCGCGCGCTCCTCGGTCTCGTTGATGCGGGCGCCCTGGAACATGGCGTCCCGCCGGGCCTCGACCCCCCGGGCGCGGGCCAAGTCCAGCAGCGCGGCACGGGTCGCCTCGTCGATATTCGTCTTTGAATAATCGAACAGAATCGGCCCGGTAGCCGGGGATTCCAGATACGCCGAAAAGTTTTGCGCCCGGTTCGGATCGGAAAACAGCGCGCGGATCGGCCGGTCGGCGGTCTCGCGCAGGCGGTCGCTCAATGCGGCCCAGTCGTTCATCAAAACACTTCCAAGAGGTTGCTTCGCTCCTTTCTGCCAAGATGCGCCCGGGTTTCCCAGCGCAAAAGCGCCCCGGCCCTTTTCCCCGCGCCGGTGCTGTCTTCCAGCAACAGGCCGGGGGGCGTCCGGCAGGCCTTGTCGTCGCCGCGACCCCGTGCAGAATGGCGCCCATGAATCCGCGCATCCTGCATAGCGAGGCCTGCATGGCCGAGGGCGCCGAGTGGCTCGCCGCCGCCCATCCGCCCTTTGCCCGCGCGTTGGCGCTCTGCGGGCCGCCGCCCTTGCGTCGGCGCGGCGACGGGTTCGAGGCGCTGGTCGGCGCCATCGTCAGCCAGCAGGTCTCGGTCGCCTCGGCCCGGGCCATCGCCGCCAAGCTGCAGGCGGCCGATCTGGTCAGCGCCGCGCAATACGCCGAGGCCTCGGAAGAGCATCTGCGCGCGAACGGCCTGTCCCGCCAGAAAGCCCGCTACATCAAGGCCCTGGCCGAGGCCGCGATCGATTTCGACGCCCTGCGCGAGGCGCCGGAGGACGAGATCGTCGCCACCCTGACCGCCGTGCCCGGCATCGGCCGCTGGACGGCCGAGATCTATGTCATGTTCAGCCTAGGCCGCGCCGACACCTTCGCGCCGAACGACCTGGCGCTGCAGGAGGCCGCGCGGCTGCTGTTCGATCTGCCGGAACGCCCCAAGGAAAAGCCGATGCGCGCCATGGCCGAGGCCTGGAGCCCCTGGCGGACGGTCGCAGCGGGGATGCTCTGGCACTACTACCACCATGCCAAAAGCCGTGAAGGCATCACCTGAAAGGACGATCCATGCCCCCTCGCCCGCTGACCTCCGCCCGCAAGGGCGCGCCGAAGGGCTCTGCGACCTCGGCGGTGATCTTTCTGCATGGCTATGGGGCGAATGGCGCGGACCTCTTGGGCCTCGCCGATCCGCTGGCGCCGCATCTGAAGGGCACCGCCTTCTACGCGCCCGATGCGCCCGAGAATTGCCAGGGCAATCCCTTCGGCTTCCAGTGGTTTCCGATCCCCTGGCTGGACGGGTCCAGCGAGGAGGCAGCGAAGGCCGGTGCCGAACAGGCGCGCGCCGATATCGACGCCTTCATCGACAAGGTGCTGGCAGAGGAGGGGCTGGCGCCCTCGGCCCTGGCGCTGGTGGGCTTTTCGCAGGGCACGATGATGAGCCTCGCCACCGCGCCGCGCCGGGCTGAGCCGATTGCCGCCGTCGTCGGCTTCTCGGGCCGGCTGCTGGAGAAGGACATGGCCGACTGGATCGTGTCGAAGCCGCCCGTCCTGTTGATCCACGGCGACGCCGATCCGATGGTGCCGGTGCAGAGCCTGCCCGAAGCCGCCGATGCCCTGACCAGGGCCGGGGTCGAAACCTATGCCCATGTCTGCAAGGGCCTCGGCCATTCCATCGACAACGAGGGGCTGTCGCTGGCCCTGGGCTTCCTGCACGAGAAATTGCCGCACTGAAGCGTCACTGTCGCCTCTTTGTGATGCAGGTCCGGCATCCTGCCCCCGGCACCCGATCTCGCGGGCTTGTCAGAGGCGTAACACCGGATATAGTCGGGGCAACTTCCGCTTCGGCCGGTCCTGCCAGGAGAGACGAGGAATGGACGGCGATTTCAGGCATAGCTTCGTGCATGAACCCGCGGCGCTGCGGCAATATCCGGCGCTGGTCCTGAACGCCGATTACCGGCCGCTCAGCTACTATCCCCTGTCGCTCTGGCCCTGGCAGGAGGCGGTGAAAGCGGTCTGGATGGACCGGGTGACCATCGCTGCCGAATACGAGCAGACGGTGCGCAGCCAGCGGATGGAAATGCGAATACCCTCCGTCGTGGTGCTGAAAGATTACGTCAAACCCCGAAAGCGCGTGGCCTTCACGCGCTTTAATCTTTTCCTGCGGGACGAATTCGCCTGCCAGTATTGCGGCTCGCGTCACGATCTGACCTTCGACCATGTGGTGCCCCGTGCCATGGGCGGCGTCACCAGTTGGGAAAATGTCGTGGCCGCCTGCGCTCCCTGCAATCTGCGCAAGGGCTCGAAGAGCCTGCGCCATTCGGGTCTGTCGCTGCAGCGGCCGCCGCATCGCCCCTCCTCGGCCGAGCTGATCGACAAGGGCCGGCGTTTTCCGCCGAACCACCTGCACGAAAGCTGGGCGGATTACCTCTATTGGGATACAGAGCTGGATGCCTGACGGCGCCGCCGGTCCGGCGTCAACCCGGCCTTAACCTTGTCACGGCAAGGCTGGACTTTCCCGCGCGCCCGCCCTATTCAAGCGCCGAGTTACCGCTAACAATTCGCAGGAGCCCGGCATGGTCGCCCGCGTCATTCCCGTCGATCCTTTCGACCTGGTGGTGTTCGGCGCCACCGGCGACCTTGCCCGCCGCAAGATCCTGCCCGCTCTCTGGCAGCGCTTCGCCGAGGGGCAGATGCCGCCTGAGTCCCGCATCATCGGCGCCGCCAGGACCGAACAATCGGCCGCGGACTTCCGCCAGATGGTGTCCGAGGCCTTTGACGAATTCATGGGCGACAAGGCCCCCGACCCCAAGGCGCGCGCCGCATTCCTAGACCGGCTCGATTACGTCGCGGTCGAGGCGACGGGCGACGAGGGCTGGGCGGATCTGGCGGCCAAGCTCAGGCCCGGCGTGGTGCGGGCCTTCTATTTCTCGGTCGGGCCCTCGCTGTTCGGGCCGCTCGCCGCGGGCTTGGGCAAATACGGCATGGTCACGCCCGAGACGCGGATTGTCGTGGAAAAGCCCTTCGGCAACGATCTGGAGACGGCGCGCGCCCTGAACCAGACGCTCGCCGCGCATTTCACCGAGACGCAGATCTACCGGATCGACCATTACCTCGGCAAGGAAACGGTCCAGAACCTGATGGCCGTCCGCTTCGGCAATATCCTGTTCGAGCCGCTGTGGAACGCGCGGTTCGTCGATCATGTGCAGATCACCGTGGCGGAAACCGTGGGCGTGGGCGGCCGCGGCCCCTATTACGACAAATCGGGCGCCATGCGGGACATGGTGCAGAACCACCTGATGCAGCTTTTGTGCCTGATCGCCATGGAGCCGCCGCATAAATTCGAACCCGACGCGGTGCGGGACGAAAAGCTGAAGGTCATTCACGCGCTGGACCCGGTCGAGCCGCAGCATGTGGTGCGCGGCCAGTACGGCGGTGCGGCCGCCACCCCGTCCTATCGGGACGAGGTGGAAAACCCCGCCTCGACCACCGAGAGCTACGTCGCGCTCAAGGTCGGGATCTCGAACTGGCGCTGGAAGGGCACGCCCTTCTACCTGCGCACCGGCAAGCGGCTGCGCTCGCGTGCCTCGGAAATCGCCGTCATCTTCCGCGATCCGCCGCATTCGATCTTCGGCGAAGATGCGCCCTGGAAGGCCAACATGCTGGTCATCCGCCTGCAACCGGATGAGGGCATGACGCTGAAGGTGATGATCAAGGAACCCGGCCCCGGCGGCATGCGGCTGAAGGACGTGGCGCTGGATATGTCCTTTGCCGAGGCTCTGGGCGACGATATGCATATCCCCGACGCCTATGAGCGGCTGATCATGGACGTGATCCGCGGCAACCAGACCCTCTTCATGCGCGGGGACGAGGTCGAGGCCGCCTGGGCCTGGACCGATCCGATCATCGCCGGCTGGCAAAAATTCGCTGACCGGCCCTTTGCCTATGACCCGGGCTCGTCGGGACCCGATGAAGCGCTTAAGTTGATCCATCTGGACCAACGAAGCTGGCGCGAGATCCGTTGATGGACTTTATCGAATATTCCGACGCCGACATGATGATGCTGTCCCTGGCCCGCATCCTGTCGCGCGACCTGCGCGAGGCGCTGCTCAGGCGCGACCGGGCGCTTTTCGCGGTGCCGGGCGGCACCACGCCGGGACCGGTTTTCGACATGCTCTCGGCCGTGGACATCGACTGGGACCGGGTGGACGTGGTGCCGGGCGACGAACGCTGGCTGCCCGAGGATCACCCCCGCTCGAACGCGGGCCAATTGCGCGCCAGGCTTCTGCGCGGCAAGGCCTCGGCGGCGCATCTGCTGCGCCTCTGGCGCGACCTGCCGCCCGAGGAGGGCGCGGCGCGCGCCGCCGCCGATCTGGCGCCGCTTCTACCCATCGACGTGGCGCTGGTCGGCATGGGGTCCGACATGCACACGGCCTCGATGTTCCCGGGCGCGCCGGAACTGGCCCTGGCGCTGGCCAATGACGCGCCGGTCATCGTGCCGATCACCGCCCCCGATGCGCCTGAACCCCGCGTGACGATGAGCGCGCGCGTGCTGAAAGACGCCTTCGCGCTGCATGTGCTGATCGTCGGCGCCGAAAAGCGCGAGGCGCTGGAACGGGCGCAGAAACTCTCGCCGACCGAGGCGCCGATCAACGCGCTGCTCTCCAGGGCCAGCGTCCATTGGGCGCCCTGAGGTTTACTCCCTGAGGCTGCCCTCGGGCAGACCCGCGATCAGCCCGGCCTTCACCGCCGCCTCGCAGCGGGTGGCCATGGCCTTGCGGCTCGGGGTCTCGGCTACCGGGATCGGCGGGTGATAGACCACCTCGACCTGGCCCTGCCGGATCTGCGCCAGCACCCGCACCAGATGCCCGCCGAATCCCAGCGTCCCCCACCAAGCATAGAAGCGTGAGTCGCGCCCGGGCGGACCGGTATAGACCAGCGTCACTGGCTGTATGGACAAGAGCCCCGCCAGATCGGGATCGAAGAAGGCGGCGAAGAGCGTGGGCTTGAAGGGCAGAACCCGCAGCCCGTCGGAACTGGTGCCCTCGGGGAAGAAGCACAGGTGATGTCCGGCCCTGAGCCGCGCCTCGAACACCAGCTTCTGCGCCTTCGCCTCGCGCGGGTCGCGCCGGATGAAGACGGTGCCGGTGGCCTTGGCCAGCCAGCCGATCCCGGGCCAGCCCGCGACCTCGTTCTTGGCCACGAAATAGATCCGCTGCGGCGCGTTCATGGCGAAGATATCAAGCCAGCTCACGTGGTTCGCGACTACCGCGCCGCGGCCCTGCATTGGCTGGCCCCGGACCCGGAACCCGATCCCCAGCACGACAAAGGCCGCCCGGCAGACCGCCTGCGTGACGAAGGGCGTGACCGGCCGCCTGAGGCCGAAGAGCGGCCGCTCCAGCAGCCTCAGCGTCAGATGCAGCGCCAGCCCGCCAAAGACGACGACGACCAACACCGGCAGCCGCAGCGCCAGCACCAGCCAGCCCAGGGGCTCGATCCGCACCGGCGGCGGGTCGCCATCGGGCGAGACCCAGGTGGGGTCGCGGGGAACGGGCGTTTCAGCCGCGAGGGGTCTTGCGGGTGTAGAAGTCAAAGGCTCGCTCGGACATGGTGGAGGTGTCCATGATCAGGCACACATCCGTGGTGTTGAAATCATGGTCGATGAAGGCGCCCTGCCCCACGAACCCGCCCAGCCGCAGATAGGCGCGGATCAGGGGCGGGATGGCGGCCTGCGCCCGGGTCCGGTCCAGTGCGGCGGGGTCGATCAGATCCATCCTCTGGGCCTGCGGCCCGGGCCGGACGGTGACGCGCAGGCCCTCGGGCGCCAGATGATGGGCGTTGAGCCAGCTCAGCGCCTCGGCATGGGGGGCGGGGTCAGCGCCGTGAAACGAGGCCACGCCGAACATGATCTCGATCCCCCGGGCGATCACGTAATCGGCCAGCCCGTTCCACATCAGCAGCATCGAGGCGCCGCGCCGATGCGCGGGATGCACGCAGCTGCGGCCCAGTTCGACCAGTTTGCGGCCGGACGCCCGAAGCGGCGCCAGATCGTATTCGGTATCGGAATAGAACCGCCCCAGCGCCTCGGCCCGGTCCTGCGGCAACAGGCGATAGACGCCGACCACATGCGCCAGCGCCTCGGAATCCGCATTGCGGTCGATGAGCAGCAGGTGGTCGAAATAGGGGTCCAGCGCATCCTGCTCCAGCCGCGCGGCGTGATCGGCGCCGTCGCAGCGCGCGCCCAGTTCCTCGACAAAGACCTGATAGCGCAGCCGCTGCGCCGCCCTGAGGTCGCGCTCGTCCTGCGCCAGACGCACCTCATAGGCGATCTCGCGCGGGGCGGCGGCGGAGCTTTGTGCATCGTTCATCGCGTTTCCTCCCCTCCCGGGGTGCCGTTGACTTGGGGCCGGCTTCGGTCCTAGGCTCGGCCAGTTGTCCGGGCTAAAGCCCCGGCACCCAATCGAGATTGATGACCCGTGTATCCACCACGACCTTCCCGGCCTCCTCGAAATTCACCGTCACGCGGTCGCCCACCACGGATTGCACCTGCCCCAGGCCCCAATCGGGCTGGGTCGGGTGGCGGACATACATGCCGGGCTCCAGCAACTGGGCCATGGGATCGCTCCTGTGCAGGGGCCGGCCAGACCGTCGAGGCGGGCGCATGAGCGCGCCCGATCTCGCCGCGCTGGTCGGCTCGCGGCTTTGCCATGATCTGGTAAGCCCTCTTGGCGCGATCGGCAACGGGGTCGAGCTGCTGAAAATGCTGCACGAGGGTTCGGACGAACTGGCGCTGATCGAACAGGCCGTGGCGGCGGCGCAGGCCCGTGTCCGGCTTTACCGGCTGGCCTTTGGCGCGGCGCAGCCGGGGCAGGAGGCGAAGGCCGAGGATCTGGCCGAAGCGCTGCAGGCCCTGTCGCTGAGCGGCCGCCTGTCTGTCGCCTGCGGGTTGCGCGGCCCCCTGCCCCGTGTGCAGGCCAAGCGGCTGGCGCTGGCCGCGCTCTGTCTGGAAACGGCCCTGCCCTGGGGGGGACAGGTACAGGTCACCGGCCAGGGCGTCAGCGCAAGGGCGGCGCGGCTGAAGCTGGACCCTGCGCTCTGGGAGCCGCTTGCCGAGGGTCGGGTGCCCGAGGCCCCGGCCGCCGCGACGGTGCATTTCGCGCTGCTGGCCGAGGGCGGCGCCGTGCAAATCGCCCGGGACGAGGGCGGGATCGCGATCAGCCTCTGATCGTGCCCTCGCCCGTCACCAGATACTTGAAGCTGGTCAGCTGCTCGGCCCCCACCGGGCCGCGGGCGTGCATCTTGCCGGTGGCGATGCCGATCTCGGCCCCCATGCCGAATTCGCCGCCATCGGCGAATTGCGTGGACGCGTTGTGCATCAGGATCGCGCTGTCGAGCCGCTGGAAGAAACGGTCCGCAGTGGCTTGATTTTCCGTCAGAATCGACTCGGTATGCTGGCTGCCGTAGCGGCGGATATGGGCAATCGCCCCGTCCACCCCATCGACCAGCCTGGCGGCGATGATCATGTCCAGGAACTCGCGGCCAAAATCGTCGGCTTTGGCCTCTATCGTGCCGGGAATGCTGAGCAATTCGCCTTCGGCCCTGACCTCGACGCCGGCCTTCAGCAGATCCTCGATCAGCACTCCGCCGTGCCTGGCGTAGAAGGCCCGGTCGATCAGCAGGCATTCGGCCGAGCCGCAGATGCCGGTGCGCCGCGTCTTGGCGTTCAGGACCACGCGGCGGGCCTTTGCCAGATCGGCCTCGCCATCGGCATAGACGTGGCAGATCCCCTCCAGATGCGCGAAGACCGGCACGCGCGCCTCGGCCTGCACCAGTCCCACCAGCCCCTTTCCACCCCGGGGCACGATCACGTCGATATACTTGACCATGCGCAACATCTCGGAGACCGCGGCGCGGTCGCGGGTCGGCACCATCTGGATCGCACCCTCGGGCAGGCCCGCGGCCTTGAGCCCGGCGACCATGCAGGACAAGAGCGCCTGCGAGGAATGATAGCTCTCCGACCCCCCGCGCAGGATCACCGCATTGCCAGACTTGAGGCAGAGCGCGGCCGCGTCGGCGGTGACATTGGGCCGGCTTTCGTAGATCACGCCGACCACGCCCAGGGGTGTGCGGACCCGGCGGATATGCAGCCCGCTCGGCATGTCCCATTCGGCGATGACCGCGCCCACCGGATCGGCCTGCGCCGCCACCGCGCGCAGCCCGGCGACGATGCCCGCGACGCGCGAGGCATCCAGCTTCAGCCGGTCGAGCATCGCCTCGCTCAGCCCCTTGTCGCGGCCGAAGGCCATGTCCTTGGCATTGGCCTCCAGGATCTGCGGCAGCGAGGCCTCGACCGCCTCGGCCGCGGCCAGAAGCGCCGCTTCCTTGGCCGCCGGCGGGGCGAAGGCCAGCTCGGCCGACGCCTCGCGGGCACGCGCGCCCAGACCTTCCATCAGCGTGGCGATATCCATGCCGTCCATCTGCCCCTCCTAGAGAACCATGTCGTCGCGGTGAATGAGCGCGGCCCGGCCGGCATAGCCCAGCACCGCCGCGATCGCATCCGACCGCTTTCCCTTAATCTTGCGCGCTTCCTCGGCCGTGTAGCGGACAAGGCCGATCCCCAGCGCTCCCTCGGGCCCCTGAATCGCCACCGGCTCGCCGCGGCCGAATGCGCCCTCGACCGCCGTCACCCCGGCGGGCAGCAGCGACTTACCCTGCCCCAAAGCCTGCGCCGCGCCCGGGTCGATGCGGATCACGCCGCGCGGTTTCATCGCCGCGATCCAGCGCTTGCGGGCGGCTTGCGGGTCGCCGAGCGCGCCGAACCAGGTGCAATTCGCGCCCTGCTCAATGGCTGTCAGCGGCCGCAAGGGCGCGCCGGCCGCGATCACCATGGCGCAGCCGCCATGCGTCGCGGTGCGCGCGGCCATGACCTTGGTTTTCATCCCGCCCTTCGAGACGCCCGAGACGGGATCGCCCGCCATCGCCTCGATCTCAGCCGTGACATCGGCCACGAAATCGAGCCGCCTTGCGGTGGGATCGACATGCGGGTTGCCGGTATAGAGCCCGTCCACATCGGACAGCAGCGCCAGTTGATCCGCGCCGATGGTGATCGCCACCTGCGCCGCCAGCCGGTCGTTGTCGCCGTAGCGGATCTCGTCCGTGGCCACGGTGTCATTCTCGTTGACGATGGGCACGACGCCGAGACCCAGCAGGGTTTCCATCGTCGCGCGGGTGTTCAGATAGCGGCGACGGTCCTCGGTATCCTCCAGCGTCACCAGCACCTGCGCGGTGGTGATGCCATGCGGCTGCAACACTTCCTCATAGGCGCGGGCGAGGCGGATCTGGCCCACCGCGGCCGCAGCCTGCGATTGTTCCAGCGGCAGTTCGCCTTTCGGCAGCCCCAGCACCCGCCGCCCCAGCGCGATGGAGCCCGAGGAGACCAGCACCACATCGGCGCCCCGCGCCTTGGCCTCGGCCACATCCTCGGCCAGCGCGCGCAGCCAGTCGGATTTCAGCTGCCCGGTCGCGGCATCGACCAGCAGGGCCGAGCCGATCTTGATGACCAGCCGCCGCGCCTGGGTCAGCGACAGCCGGGTCTCGGTCAGGGTTGCCACGATTCGTCGTCTCCCTCGGCCGCGGCTTCGGCCCGTTGCGCGGAAATCTCGGCCCAGAGGGCACGCAGCACCTCGGTCACGCCCTTGCCGGTAGCGGCGGACAGCAGATAGACCCGCCCGCCCGAGGCCTCCTCGAGCGCGGCGCGCTTCTCGGCGATTTCCTCGTCCATCAGCGCGTCGATCTTGTTCAGCCCGACGATGCGCGGCTTGTCGTAGACCACTTCGGAATAGAGCTCCAACTCGCGGTCGATGATGCGGAAATCCTCGGCCACGTCCTCCGACGTGCCGTCGAGCAGATGCAGAAGCACCGCGCAGCGCTCGATATGGCCGAGGAACTGGTCGCCCAGCCCCCTGCCCTCGCTGGCGCCCTCGATCAGGCCGGGAATGTCGGCCAGCACGAATTCGCGCTGGTCGACGCCGACGACGCCCAGGTTGGGGTGCAGCGTGGTGAAGGGGTAATCGGCGATCTTCGGCCGTGCGTTCGAGGTGGCGGCGAGGAAGGTGGATTTCCCGGCATTCGGGAGGCCCGCCAGCCCCGCATCGGCGATCAGCTTCAGCCGCAGCCAGATCTCGCGCTCGACGCCCTCCTGCCCCGGGTTGCCCTTGCGCGGCGACTGGTTGGTCGAGGTCTTGAAGCGCAGGTTGCCCCAGCCGCCGTTGCCGCCCTTGGCCAGCAGCACCTTCTGGCCGATTTCGGTCAGGTCGGCGATCACCGTCTCGCCGTCCCCGTCCAGGATCTCGGTCCCCTGCGGCACCTTCAGCACGATGTCGTCGCCATCCTTGCCGGTGCGCTGGCTACCCATGCCGGGCCGCCCGTTGCCGGCGAAGAAATGCTGCTGATAGCGGAAGTCGATCAGCGTGTTCAGCGCGGGCACGACCTCGGCCCAGACATCGCCGCCCGAGCCGCCGTCACCGCCGTCAGGGCCGCCGAATTCGACGAATTTCTCGCGCCGGAAACTGACGCAGCCGTTGCCGCCGGAACCCGAACGGATGGTAACCTTGGCGAGATCGAGGAATTTCATGAGACGGTCCAGTTTGGCGCAAGCCTTGGCGATAGCCCCATGCGCGCGGCGGATCAAGGCCCGCGCGAGCGCGCGAGGCCGGGAGGAAAGGCGCGCAGGGCCCTCTCAGGCCATCTTGCGCAGATAGGTCCAGGTTGGGACGGCTCCACCCCGGGCCACCGACCAGGCCTCGGCATCGCCGATATATTCGAAACCGGCATTGGTCAGGATCCGGGCAGAGACGGGATTGTCCTGAAACACCTCGGCGAAGACCGTGCAATTGGCATGCGGATTGGCGTCGAGCAGCGCCCGCACCGCGGCCGAGGCGATGCCGGTGTGCCAGAAGGCCGGCGCCACCCAATAGCCGATCTGGCTCTGCTTGCGGTCGAGCGCCTTGAGCGAGACGACGCCGACCAGCGGCTCCCCTCCGCCGGGCGTGCCGTCGATGGCCCAGACATCCTCGTCCCGGCCGGGCGCGAGCGCGGCGGCGACAAAGGCCTCGGCGGCACCTTCGGGCAAGGGATGCGGGATCGAGCGCGTGCCCTGCGCCACGCGGGCATCGCCGACATGACGCGCCAGCGCCGGCACGTCGGCCGGGGCCAGCGGGCGCAGCAGCAGGCTGCCGGCCTCGATGGCGGATTGAGCGACGCGCGGCAGCGCGGCAAGACGGGGGCGGGCAGTCATGGCGCAACTCGGACAGGGGGAAACAAAAGCGAAGGGGCCGGCAGTTTCCTGTCGGCCCCCGGAGTATCAGTCGATTGTATCTACTGAGTTACTCGGCGGCCTCGGCCACCGGAACGATCGACACGAAGCTGCGGCCCTTGAGGCCCTTGGTGAAGGTCACGCGGCCATCTTGCAGCGCAAAAAGCGTGTGATCCTTGCCCATGCCGACACCGGCGCCGGCCCAATGCTTGGTGCCGCGCTGACGCACGATGATGTTACCGGCGATGCATTCCTGCCCGCCGTAGATCTTCACGCCGAGACGACGACCAGCCGAGTCGCGGCCGTTGCGGGACGAACCGCCTGCTTTCTTGTGAGCCATGGGGTCTTACTCCTGCGCTTCGGCCGCCGCTTTTTTGCGGGGCGCCCGTTTCGGTTTTTCGGCGGCGGCTTCAGCGGCCGGGGCGGCCTCGGCCTCGACCGGGGCCTTGGTGCCCGAGCCGATGGCGGCCTTCACGCCCGACTTGTCCGCGCCTTCGGCGAGGATGTCCGTCACGCGGACCAGCGTCAGCAGCTGACGGTGACCCTTGGTGCGCTGCGAGCTGTGCTTGCGGCGACGCTTGACGTAGTGGATGACCTTCTCGCCCTTGATCTGGTCGATGACTTCGGCCTGCACCGCCGCACCCGCGATCAGCGGCGCGCCGATAACGGTCGAATCGCCGCCCAGCATCAGGATGTCGTTGAACTGGATCTTCTCGCCGGCATCGGCGGCGAGGCGTTCGACGCGCAGCACGTCGCCCGATTGGACGCGGTATTGCTTGCCGCCGGTCTTGAGGACTGCGAACATGTCCTGTCTTTCCCTTCGTTTCCGCGTTCTGTGGCCCCCGTTGCCGGGCGTTATGGGCTTGCGCCGCCTCGAACTGCGCCCCTCTGAGGGGTGATAAACAACGCGCCCCGCATCGGCGACAACGCGACGAAGGCGGGGCGTGGCGGTCCTCTACCCCCAAGTGCCGGCGGAAGTCAAGCCGTTGCCGGACCGGATCGACCGCGCGGCGGCGGCTGCACTCAGCGCAGCGGGCGGCACGAAGCGGTGCCGTGAACCCGGCGCGAGGCCCGGCACATCGCGTTGTAGAGCGCGGCGAAATCGGCGCCGTCCGCCACCCCGCTCAGGGCCGAGGCGCCGCGGATTCCGCCCCCCTCGGCCCCCGCCAGCGCCCAGGAGGTGACGGCGACCACCACCGCCTGCCCCCCATCCTCGGGCAGGCCCGTCGCGGCCAGCTGCGGCGCGCCGCCGCCCCCCGGCCCGCTGAGCGAGCCGAAGACCAGATCGCGCCCCACGGCGCCCGCAGCGCCCGGCACCGGCTGCCCGGCGATGGCCAGATGCCGGCTCAGATGCATCTCGCCGCCACCGGAGGCGCCCGGCTCGTAGAAGGGCTGCGTCAGCAATTGATAGCCCTGTCGGCACCCGCTGTAGCAAAAGCCCAGATAGCCCAGCCTTTCGCCCGGCAACCAGTTGTTCACATAGGTCCAGCGCGCGCCCTCCACCCGGTCGCAGAGCGCGAGCCCGATATCCTCGCCCCTGTTCAGGATGCCGTGCCGATACCAGCCCTCGGTCGTCGCCCAGAGCGTCACGCGGCAGCGCCCGAAACGGCGCGAACCGACCTCGGCCGCGCTGTAGCCCGGATAGAAATAGCCGGTGGTATTGAACCCCTGGTCGCTGCCGTTTCCGCCCTGGAACACGCAATGGCCGGCGGTGAGCAGGATGGCCCGCTCGATCAGCGCCGCATGACACCAATAGTCGCGCCCGTCGCTGGCGGTGAAGACCAGAAGCCCGACCGCGCGATAGGGCGCATAGATCGGCCCCGGGAAAAGCCGTGTCACGCTCGCCTGATAGGGTGTTCCCGCCAGCGCCGGAGCCGGAAGTTCCTGCACCGCGGGACGGCGCGAGGGGGCGGCGGGCCGCAGATCGGCCTCGTCGATCATGGCGCGCACGGGACGGCCGGGGTGCGCCCGCGTCGCCTGCATCGGCCCGCTGTCGGGCACGGGCACCGGCCCCTCCCCCGCGGCCTGGCTCAGAAAGGCCTGCATCGGCTGCGCCCCGGCCAGATAGGCCTCGGCCTGCTCGGCCGGGATCGCCGTGTCGGGCCCCCTCACCGGCGACAGGCGGACGCCCGCTTCCTGCGCCTGGGCCGACCCGCCGGAAAGCGCGCCGACCAGCAGGCAAAGGCGGGCAAGACGGGCGGGCACCGACATCTCCTGATACAGCGGCGAAACGCCTCTTACCCTAGAAACCGGCCGGTCCCGACGCAACCGCGACGGCGGCGGTTTTTCGGGATGGACCGCGACTTGGCGCTTCGCATACTCTAGCCCCGAGGCGGGTTCAGGGGCCCGCGATCCTTGCGCAGTCAATCGGTTGTCCCAGAACATGACTTCTCCCGCTCCGCGTGTCGGCATCGTCATCCGCACCAAGGACCGGCCGCTTTTCGTGACCCGTGCGCTGAACAGCGTGCTGGCGCAGACCACGGACAGCTGGCGGGTGGTGCTGGTCAACGACGGCGGCGATCCGGTGGCGCTGGAGGCGGCGCTGGAACGCAACGGCCTGCTGTCAGCCTTCAGGGGCGGCGCCATGCGCCTGTTGTCGCTGCCCGAATCCATCGGCCGCTCGCTCGCCTTCAACCGCGGTGCCGAGGCGCTTGAGACCGAGTTCGTCTGTTGCCTCGACGACGACGACACCTGGGACCCGGCGTATCTTGAGGCGATGCTGGCGCTTTACGACCAGACGCTGCCGATGGCGCCCGATCTCGGCGGCGTGGCCTCGCTGGTCACGGCGATCCGCGAAGATCTGGTCGTCGAGGACGGCGTGGAGACGCTGATCCCGCAGGGCGAGGACGATCTGCCGCCGTCGTTCCGGCGGCGGGACTTCTTCCTCGACCCGGTGGCCTATGCGACCTATCGGCACGACCTCTACCCGGTGCAATGGATGCTGCGCCGGGCCGAGGCGCTGGAGGCGGGCGGCTTTCCCGCGGCCTTCAATGTCATGGAGGATCGCGCCTTCATGACCCGTTTCCTGCAGCGCTGGCGGGTGGCGATCCTGGACCGCGCGCTGGCGTTCCACCATCGCCGCACCCGGCGGCGGGACGACACGGCACAGAATGTCGCCCTGAACACGCTGGACAACCCGTCCTATGACTGGCGGCTCTACTCCGATCTGGCGAAGATGCCCCTCAACTCGCCCCCCGGTGATGCCGATCCGGGGGTGCTGATCCGCGCCGCCGCCGCCACCGTCATCAAGGAATTGAACGACGAGACCAGCGCGCTCTGGCACAAGATAAACGGCGAGGCGGCGACGCTGAGGGCCAGGATCGACACGCTCGAGGCCCGGATCGGCGGCGTCAGCGTCCATGACGCGGTGACCGCCCCGCCAGAGAGCCGGGCCTGGTCGCTCTGGCCCACGGTGGGCGACGTGAACCTGGGCTACCGGCTGGGGGCAGGCACGCCCTTCCTCGACCGGTTTGAATTGTCGCTGGCCGAGACGCGTCCGGGCCTTCTGATGCATGCCTCGCCGATCGAGGGACGGATGGTGGTGCAGATCCCCCAGACGCTGGACTGGGCGGCGGTGGAACTTTCGCTCGCGGGACTCGCGGGGCGCGGCGAGGGGCTGCGCTGCGAGGTGATCGTCAGCCATCCGCAGGGCTTCCTGTTCGAAACCGCGCTGTCGGTCTGGCACAAGGACCTGATCGGCCGCCGCAGCCATGCGTTCGAGGAAACCCACGTTCATTCCTGTCCCCCCGGCGGCGTGCTCAAGATCACCCGCGACTTCACCGCCCGGCAATTGGCCAAGGCCGATACGCCCAAGCTGTCGATCGCCCTGCCCCGCCAGGCGCAGGATTTCCGCTTTATCTGCCACGACCTCGTGGTCAGCCGGATCTGAGGGGGCCGCATGTTCGACGACGAGCTTCCCGAATTTGCCGTCCGGGGCGAGGCGGGGATCGACCTGTTCGAACGGCTGCCGATGGACGGCCAGCGCCGCTCGCGCTTTCGCTGCCTCGCCACGCTGACCGGGGACGGGACGCTGATCGACCACAGCGGCAAGGCCCAGCCCCAGGCGGCGCGGCTGATCGCGCTGGCGGAGGGGATTGCCGCCGATCCCGTGCTGGCGCCGATGTCGCTGGGCGACGCCAGCGCCTGGCCCCGGGCGGCGGCAGGGGGCGATCCGCTGCGGCTGTTCCTGTACCTCGATTTCTTCCGCGCTTGGCAGGTGGCCGATCTGGCGGGCGCTCGGCTCGAAGCCCAACTCGCCCGCGAATCCGGGGCGCTGCCGGTCGATCCCGGGCAGCTGGCGGGCGCCATCGGTCCGGTCTTCGACTTCAACCGCCTGACCCGGGGCCGGGCGCTGGCCCGGGCGCTGGTGCCGCGGCTGCGCCCGCTGCTGGCGCAACCCGGCGGCGAGGGGCGTCACGAAGGAATCGGGTTCGCCCTGCGCATGCTGGGTGATCTGTGCCTCAGGGCTGGCGCCCCGGCCGAGGCGCTGACCTGTTTCGACACCGCCGTCGCCGCCGGCGACAATCCGTTCCGTCGCCGCAAGGCCATCGAGGCCGCGCGCGCGGCGGGCGATGCCGAGGCGCTGGCCCGCCACCGCGCGGGCTATGCCGTGCGCTGGAAACTGCCGGCCGATCTGGCCGAAACCGGAGATTCCGAATGAGCCGTGAGAATGCCGCCGATATCCTCGGGATCGGGGCGCAACGGGCCATGACCTCATGGCTGCATCAGGCGCTGTCCGCGCATCCCGGCACCTGGACCTTTCCCGACTTCCATCCCGTCACTTCCTCGACCAAGGAGGCGCATTACTGGGACTGGAACCACAAGCGCGGCCCCGATTGGTACCGGGTGCTGATGCGGCCGCTGGACGAGCGGCTGAAAAGCCTGGACGTGACGCCGGAATACGCGCTGCTCACCGACCGCCAGATCGAGGAATGCAAGGCGCTGAACCCCGCCGCGAAGGTCATCTACATCCTGCGCGATCCGCTGGCCCGCGCCGTGTCGGCCATCCGCATGCACACCGTCTGGGCCAGCAAGCACGCGCCCGCCGACGAGGTTTCGCTGGACATGGGCCAGACCTTTCTCGAGCGCTGCGACAGGGCGCGGATCTGGGATCATGGCGCCTTCGCCGCCAATCTCAGACGCTGGCGGCGGCGCTACCCTGACCTTCTGGTCCTGCATTACGAGGAATTGCGGGCCGATCCCCTCGCCGGGTTCCGCAAGATCCTGACGCATTGCGGCCTGGACTGGCAGGGCCTGGACGAGGCCACCCGTGCCACCCTGACCGACCGCGCCCGCCGCCATGTCTGGGCCACGCCTCGCTATGCCCTCTCGGACGATTGCCTGCATTTCCTGGCCGGCGCCATGTGGCCCCTGCGCGAGGCCCTGACGCGTGAGACCGGCCTCACCTTCGAGGAAGGCGATGCGCTGATGGAGGGGGTGGCATGACCCGCGAGAACATCGCCGACATCCTCTGCATCGGCTGCCAGAAGGGCTCGACCTCGTGGCTGCATTCGGTGCTGAACACCAGCACGATGACCCATTCCTTCCCGAATTCCGATCCTGTCACCTCGACCGACAAGGAAGCGCATTTCTGGGACTGGAACCACAAGCGCGGCGTGGATTGGTATCGCAGCCTGCTGACGCCGCCCGACCCCGCCAAGCGGTCCATGGATTTCACGCCGGAATATGCCTTCCTCAACGAGGTGCAGATCGCCGAATGCAAGGCGCTCAACCCCGGTGCCCGGGTCATCTACATCCTGCGCGATCCGCTGGCGCGCGCCGTCTCGGCGATCCGCATGCACATGCTCTGGCGTCTGGGCAAGGATCACGCCGAGCCGCTGAGGATGGGCGATGAGTTCCGCTCGTTCGTCACCGCCGCGCGGCTGACCCAGCACGGGGATTACCTGCGCAACCTGCGTGCCTGGCGGCGGCATTATCCCGACCTCATCGTCCTGAATTACGAGGATTTCCACACCGACCGCGAAGGCAGCGTCCGCCGCATCTTTGCCGATCTGGGCCTCGACATCGCAGCAAGCGACCAGGAGCGGCTGAAAAAGCTGATGGGCTCGCGCGTCTGGGAATCGGCCAAGTTTCCCATGGACCGCTCGGTCCTAATGTTCCTGCAGGGCCTCACCTGGCGCTTCCGGCAAGAGGCCGAGGCCGAACTCGGCATGCGCTTCGCCGAGGGCGAGCGCCTGCTGGCCGGCTGAGGATGGAGGATCTCGCGCGCCAGCTCTGGACCGGGGCGCTGCCCGATCCCAGGGCGCCGGGGCGCGCGCTGGCCGAGATCGCCGAGTATCCCGCGGCGCTGGCCCGGGCGCGGGCATTGGTCGGTTGGGACCTGCCGGTCGATCTGGCGGCGCTGCGGGCGCGCTGGCCCTGGTCCATCGACCTCGCCCGCCTCTCGGTCGAGGCCGAGGGCGATCTGGCGCCCCTGCGCGCCGCCGTCGCCAAGGCGGGCCGCCGCCACGGCGTGCTGGCCCGGGCGCTCTGGTCGCAGGGATTGACGGACGAGGCGCTGGCCTGCCTCGACACCCTGGACCCCGCCTCCGAAACCTTTGCCGAGGATCAGACCACCCGCGCCGAGCTCAGGATTCTCAGCGACCTCCCCGCCGATCCCGTCCCTGGCCCGCGGGGCCTGCATCTGTCGCTGATCGCCACCTGGCGGCGCGAGGGCGGCGGCGCGCTGGCCCGGCGTCTGTCGCTGGAAGCCGCGGCCCTTCCCGCCCATCCGCCCATCTGGTCCTGGCTGATCGACACCTTCGTCGCCGAACGCGATTTCGTCCACGCCCGTGCCGCCCTTGACGGCTTCGCCGCGCGTGTGCCCGATCACCCCGACCTCGCCGCCGCCCGGATCCGCCTGGCCCTGGAAGCCGAGGATTGGCCCGGCGCCCGCGCCCTGCTCGATGCGCAAGGCGAGCGCGACGCGCCCTGGCGCTGGAATGCGCGGCGCCATGTCCAGCATCTGCGCTGCCTGACCGATGAAATCTCGGCCACCGATCAGCCCGATTTCACCCCTCTGCGGCAGCAGGCCGCGGCCGCGCTGCGCCTCTATCCCCGCAACGGGGTCCTGCAGGGCCTCTGGCTCATGGCCCGGGAACTGACCGAGGATTGGGACGCCCTCGCCCGCGACCTGACCGGCTGGCCCGACGCCCGCGCCGCCGCCACACTGCTGCTGCGCCTCGGCCTTCCCGACGCGGCGCTCGCCGCCCTCAACCGCGCGGGCCCCGCTCCGCCCGACGACGCGTTCCGCGCCCGCCTGCGCCGCGCCGAGGCGCTGCTGCGCAAGGGCGCGCTCGATGCCGCGCGCGCCGCGCTCGGCCCCCCGCCCGACGCCGCGCCGCTGGCCGCCGACCATGCCTATTGGGCGGCAGAAATCGCCGCCGCCGCCCGCGACCTGCCAGCCGCCCGCGCGGCCCTCGCCCCGGCACTGGCCACCAGCCCCACGCGCATGGGGCTCTGGCTGACCGCCGCCCGCGTGGCCTTTCTGGCGGGCGAGGATGCCGCCGCGACCGAGGCCCTCGCCCGGTTCCGGGCGCTGAAGACCGACCAGCTCGGCGCCCCGCCCGAGGACGATCTTCGCGACCTGATCGCCCGCGACGCCGCGAGCCCACAGCCCGGTCCCGGCCGTGCCGCCCGCGCCTTCGCCCGCGCCCTGCCCGCCTTTCGGCCGCTGGGCGGACCGCCGATTCCGCCCCGCATCGCCCATTACTGGGAGGGCCCCCGGTCTGCGCCCCTGGACCGCAGCCTCCGCGCCTGGGCTCGCCTCTATCCGCAGAGGCTCTACGACGCGGCCGGTGCCCGGGACTGGCTGGCGGCCCATACCGATCTCGCGCCGCTTTTCGACCGGCTGACCCAGCCCGCCACCCGGGCCGACCTGTTCCGCGTGGCGCTGATCGCCCGCGAGGGTGGGCTTTTCGCGGATCTCGATGAATACCCGCGCGCGGCCCTGGACGATTGGCTGATCGGCGCCGCCGCCGTGCTGGTGGTCGAGGAAGGCCACGCCACCATCGCCAACAACTTCCTTGCCGCGCGGCCCGGCCTGCCGCTCTTTGCCCGGCTGCAGACCCGGCTTGCGCGGACGCTGGAGGCCACCCCGCACCCCTATCCCTGGTGGCATTCGGGGCCTGCCCCCCTGACGCTCGAGGCCGACCGCGACCGCGACACACCGGGCCTCAGGTTCCTGCCGCAGCCCGACTATGATGCGCGGATCGCCACCAACCTGCCCTTCCCGCACAAGCGCGGCCCCGGCCATTGGCGCTGAAAGCGGGGACTGGACAAACCGACGCCCGCAGGGTCCAATTGCCCCATGGAAAAGCCAGACCTTTCCAACGCCTATGCGCTGAACGGCGCCGAGGACATCCGCCGCCTCTATGCCGGCTGGGCCGAGAGCTATGATGCCGATTTCGCCACCGGCATGGATTACCGCCTGCCCGCCGAAGTCGCCGCCGCCTTCCTGCGCCACGATCCGCCGCCGGGGCCTGTGCTGGATGTGGGCGCGGGCACGGGCCTGCTGACCCAGGCGCTGCGCGGGCTGGGCCATGCGGGCCCGGTCGACGCGCTCGACCTCTCGGCCGAGATGCTGGCAAGGGCCGGGGCGAAGGGCCTCTACCGCGACCTGATCGCCGCGGATGTCACGAAAGCGCTGCCGGTCGCGGACTATACGGGGATCGTAAGCTCCGGCACCTTCACCCATGGCCATGTCGGGCCCGAGGCCTTCGGCCCCCTGCTGGCCGCCGCCCGGCCCGGCGCGCTTTTCGCGCTCTCGGTCAATCGGGGCGTCTGGGACAGTCTCGGCTTCGGCCCGGCGCTGGCCGCCCTGCCCGTCACCGGGCTTGACCGCGCCGAGGTGGCGATCTACGGGCAGCGGGCGGCGAGCCTTGACCCCGCCCATGCCGCCGACCGCGCCCTGATCGTCACCTTCCGCAAAGCCTGAGCCCCCGCGTGACCCGCCCCGACATCCTCTGCATCGGCTCCGTCCTGTGGGACATCATCGGCCGCACCGACACCTCGCTGCGTGCCCGGGGCGACGTGGCGGGCCGTATCACCCGCGTGCCGGGGGGCGTGGCGCTCAACATCGCCATGACGCTCTCGCGCTTCGGCCTCCGGCCCGCGGTGCTCAGCGCCATTGGCGCCGATTCCGAGGGCGCGGATCTGCTTGCCGCCTGCGAGGCGCTGGGCGTCGATACCCGGTTCGCGCTGCGAACGGACCTGCCCACCGACCGCTACATGGCGATCGAGGATACCACCGGCCTCGTCGCCGCCATCGCCGACGCGCATTCGCTGGAGGCGGCGGGCGCGGCGATCCTTGCCCCGCTCTCGGATGGCCGCCTTGCCACCGAGGGCGCGCCCTGGGTCGGACCCATCGCCGTGGACGGCAACCTGACCGAGGCGCTTCTGGCCGAAATCGCCGCCTCGCCCCTGTTTCGGGGCGCCGACCTCAGGATCGCCCCCGCCAGCCCTGGCAAGGCCGAGCGCCTGATCCCGGTCATGCGCCACCCCGGCGCCACGCTCTATGTCAACCGGCAGGAGGCCGGGCTGATCGCCGGCTGCACCCCCGCCACCGCCGCCGAGGCCGCCGAGGCGCTGATCGCGGCCGGCGCCGCGCGCGCGCTGGTGACGGACGGCGCCCATCCCGCCGCCGATGCCGCCCGCGGCCAGCCGCTGCTCACCTGCGCCGCCCGCCCCGTGCAGGCGCGCCGCATCACCGGCGCGGGCGACACCTTCATGGCCGCCCATCTTTTCGCCGAAACCCGCGGCCACGACCGGACCGAGGCGCTGTCGCGCGCCCAGGCTGCCGCTGCCGCCTATGTCGCCTTCGAGGACTTTGCCCCATGATCCATTATTCGCCCGAGGTCGCCGAGGCCCGCGCCAAAGGCCTGCCGCTGGTCGCCCTGGAATCGACCATCATCACCCATGGCATGCCCTTCCCGCAGAATGTCGAAACCGCCCGCGCCGTCGAAGCCGCGGTGCGCGAGGCGGGCGCGATTCCCGCGACCATCGCCGTGCTGGACGGGCAGATCCATGTGGGCCTGACCGACGCGCAGCTCGACACGCTGGGTCAGGCGCAGGATGTGATGAAACTCTCGCGCGCCGACTTTGCCGTCTGCGTCGCCACCGGCCGCACCGGTGCCACGACCGTCGCGGCGACGATGATCTGCGCGGAATTGGCGGGGATCAAGGTCTTCGCCACCGGCGGCATCGGCGGCGTGCATCGTGGCGCCGAACTCAGCTTCGACATCTCGGCCGACCTGCAGGAGCTGGCGCAAACCCCGGTCACCGTGGTCGCCGCCGGGGCCAAGGCGATCCTCGATCTGCCCAAGACGCTGGAAGTGCTGGAAACGCTGGGCGTGCCGGTCATCGCCGTCGGCCAGGACGACCTGCCCGCCTTCTGGTCGCGCGCCTCGGGGCTGAAAGCCCCCCTGCGCCTCGATACCGCGGCCGAGATCGCCGCCGCCCATCGCACCCGTGCCGCGCTGGGGCTGAAGGGCGGCCAGTTGGTCACCAATCCCATTCCGGCCGAGGACGAGATCCCGCGCGCCGAGATCATGCCGGTGGTCGAGGCCGCGCTGGCCGAGGCCGAGGCGCAGGGCATCAGCGCCAAGGCGGTGACGCCCTTCCTGCTGGACCGGATCTTTACCGCGACCAGCGGCCGTTCGCTCGACGCCAATATCGCGCTGGTGCTGAACAACGCCCGGCTCGCCGCCCAGATTGCCCGGGAATTGATCTGACATTCAACGCGGAACTGGCCGGATTTCTGTCTGACATTTGCGGTGCCCCGAGCAGCCCTTGCGCCGCCCGAAGGCGCCGCCTATCTAGGGGTCAACGCCCCTCGCCAGCGACGAACAGCCTGTCATGTCCACGCCTCCCCGCCCGCATCGCCGCGGGTTCTTCGCCGGACTTCGGGCCTCGTTCCTGACCGGTCTTGTCGTGGTCGCCCCCGCGGTGCTGACCATCTGGCTTATCACCGCCGTGGTGGAATTCGTCGACAGCCGGGTTATCCCGCTGATCCCGCGCGAGACGCTGCGCCGCTTCCTGCCGGAAAACCTTGCCCATCTCGACCTGATCAGCATGCCCGGGATCGGGCTGGTGATCGCGCTTCTGTTTACCCTGATTGTCGGCTTCTTCGCCAAGGGCTTCATCGGCCGCAGCCTGATCCAATGGAGCGAGGATCTGGTCTCGCGCATGCCGGTCGTGCGCTCGATCTACAATGCCCTGAAACAGATCGCCGAGACGGTCTTCGCGCAGAGTTCGACCTCGTTCAACCGCGCCTGCCTGGTGGAATACCCGCGGCCCGGTCTCTGGGCGGTGGCCTTCGTCTCGACCGACACCAAGGGCGAGATCGCGCAGAAGATCGGCGGCGAGAAGTTGATTTCGGTCTTTCTGCCGACCACGCCGAACCCGACCTCGGGCTTTCTGCTCTTCGTGCCGGAAAAGGACGTCATCGCCTTGGACATGTCGATCGAGGATGCGGCGAAGCTGATCATCTCGGCCGGGCTCGTCGCCCCCGACCCGGCGAAACCGGGTCAGGTGGTGCGCAGAAAACGCGACGAACTCAGCTGAACATCGCCGCCAGATCCACGGTCGCCGTCTTGTTCAGATCCTGACCATGGGCCCGCAGGAACCGCCCCGCCGCCCGCCGTCCGGCCCGGAACAGCCGGTCGATCAGGTCGGGGGTGGGCGAGACCTTGGTGCGGACCGAAAGTTCCCGCATCAGCCGGTCGTCGGCGATGAAATGAACCAGCACATCCTTCATCGCCCCCTTGGCGACATGCCCCTCGGCGATCAGCCGCTTGACGAAGGCGATGGCCCGCAGGTCGCGCAACAGCGCGGCGTTGAAACTTACCTCATTGATCCGGTTCAGGATTTCCTGCGAGCTTTGTGGCACCTCGGGCCGGTATTGCGGGTTCAGCGAGACGATCACCACATCATCGGGCAGGGCCGGATCGTAGAGCGGATGCAGCGCCGGATTGGCTGAATAGCCGCCATCCCAATAGTATTCGCCCCCGACTTCGACCGCGCGGAAGAAGGTCGGCAGGCAGGCCGAGGCCAGGATCGCCGCATGTGTCACCTGGGCTCCGGCAAAGACCCGGACCTTGCCGGTATGCACATTGGTCGCCGCCACGAACAGCTTCGGCCCCGCGTCCGCGCAGACATTGTCGATGTCGAGGGACAGGACCGCAGGTTCCAGCGGGTTCTTCCACAAGGGCCCCCAATCGTAGGGGCTGAAAACCTGTGCCGCCAGATCGGCGGGCGTTACCGGCATTACCGTCTCGGCCAGCCGGGCGGCATAATCGAAGGGATAGAAGAAGGCCCGCATCCAATCCGCGGTGGGCGGCAGGCCCGGCACGTCGGGTAGCCCGTCATAGGCGCCGCGTCCGACCCTCTCCCAAAGCGCGCGCATCGTCGCCCGCGCCCCGTCGCGGCCTCCCTGCGCCATGCCCGACTTGAAGGCGGCACCGTTCAGCGCCCCCGCCGAGGTGCCGGAGATTGCCGCGATTTCCAGATCCTCGTCATCCAGCAGCCGGTCAAGGACGCCCCAGGTGAAAGCCCCGTGCGCCCCGCCGCCTTGCAGCGCGAGGTTGATGCGTCGCGTTCGGGTCATTCCCTAATTCCTTGAGATATTTGCGGGAAGGGGCCGGCCCTTCTGCCGGCCCCGGATCGTTACAGGGCGGTCCAGCCGCCGTCCACGCTGATGGTCGTGCCGGTGATCTGCGCCGCCGCGTCCGAGCAGAGGAACACCGCCGTGCCGCCGATCTCCTCGGTCGTGGCGAATTGCCGCGAGGGCTGGCGTTCCAGCATCACCTCGCGGATCACCGTCTCGCGGTCCATGTTGTGGGTTTTCATCTGGTCGGGGATCTGCGCCTCGACCAGCGGCGTCAGCACATAGCCCGGACAGATCGCGTTGGCGGTGATGCCCTTGCCCGCCGCCTCCAGCGCCGTGACTTTGGTAAAGCCGACGACCCCGTGCTTGGCCGCCACATAGGCCCCCTTGAAGGGCGAGGCGGTCAGGCCATGCGCCGAGGCGATGTTGATCACCCTGCCCCAGCCCTTCGCATACATTCCCGGCAGCGCCGCGGCGGTGGTGTGGAAGGCCGAGGACAGGTTGATCGCCAGGATCGCGTTCCACTTCTCGACCGGGAAATCCTCGATCTTGGCAACATGCTGGATGCCGGCGTTGTTAACCAGGATATCGCAGCCGCCGGCCTTTTCGATCAGGGCGCGGCATTCGTCGGCCTTGGACATGTCGGCCTTGATATAGGTGACGGTGACGCCGTGTTTCGCACCCAGATCCGCGGCCTGCCGGTGGTCGGCCTCGGTATCGGTGAACGAGTTGAGCACGACATCGGCGCCGGCGGCGGCGAGCGCCTCGGCCACCCCGTGCCCGATGCCCGAGGTCGAGCCGGTGACGATGGCGCGGCGGCCCTGAAGAAACTTGTCGGTCATGATTGCCTCATGGAATCTGATGCTGCATGTGCAACATAGACCGCATATAGGCGCGGACGGCACAAAAAAAAAACGCCCGCGCAAGGCGGGCGTCAGTCGTTGAGGCAGGTTTCATACAGGCAAGAAACCTATCGAGCAGTGAGATACTTATAGCGCTTTGTTCAGACTGGGCCAAGCTTAAAGTTTACAGGCACCTAGCCGGGGGAGTACCCAGAAGGACCCCCTCAGCGACGCCAGGATTGTTTCGCCCATGACCTTCACTTTCCCCTTGCGAGCCTCGGGATTCGCGCTTGCAGCGCTGCTATGCGGGCTCGGCGCCGCGCCGCAGGTTCTGGCGCAGGACAGCCCGACTCACGGTATCGCTATGTACGGAACGCCTGCGCTACCACAAGATTTCGTGTCCCTGCCCTATGCCAATCCCGAGGCGCCGCAAGGCGGGCGATTCGTTTTCGCCGAGATCGGCAGTTTCGATTCGCTCAACCCGTTCATCCTGCGCGGGTCTGCCCCCTGGGGAGTCAACCTGTTGACGGTTCAGAGTCTTCTGGGCCGTTCTTACGACGAACCCTTCACCCTCTACCCGGTGCTGGCGGAATCGCTGCGCACTGATTCGGCCCGGTCCTTTGTCGAATTCACCCTGCGCGAGGATGCGCGCTTCTCGGATGGCTCGCCCGTCACTCTCGACGATGTGATCTGGTCCTTCGAGACAATGGGGGCCGAAGGGCATCCCCGCTACCGCAACGCCTGGACCAAGATCGCCTCGATGGAGCGGGTGGATGAGCGCACGCTGCGCTTCACCTTCACCGAACCGGACCGCGAATTGCCGCTGATCCTGGGGCTGCGCCCGATCGTGCAGCGGGCTCAATTCGACGTGAGCGCGGGTGGGCGGAGTTTCGCCGAAAGCTCGCTCGCCCCGGTCATTGCCTCGGGCCCCTACGAGGTGGCGGCGGTCGATCCCGGCCGGTCGGTCACCTTCCGCAGGGTCGCCGATTTCTGGGGCGCGGACCTGCCCTTTTACCGGGGCCAGATGAACGCGGACGAGATCCGCTATGAATACTACAGCGACCTCGCCGTGGCGTTCGAGGCCTTCAAGGCCGGACTCCTCTCGGTCTGGCGCGAGCCCAACGCCGCCCGCTGGGCCGACAGCTATGACATTCCGGCGGTCCAGGACGGGCGCATCCGGCTGGTCGAGGTGCCGCATCAGCGCCCCTCGGGCATGTCGGGGCTGTTCATCAACACCCGCCGCCCGATGTTCGCCGATTGGCGGGTGCGCGAGGCGTTGCTGCTGGCCTTCGATTTCGAACGCATTAACCAGGTCGTCACCGGCGGGGCCGAGCCGCGCATCGCCTCCTATTTCGGCAATTCCGTGCTGGGGATGCGCCCGGGACCCGCCGAGGGCCGCGTGGCTGAGCTGCTGGCGCCCTTCGCCGCCGACCTGCCGCCCGGCGCGCTGGAAGGCTACGCCCTGCCGGTCAGCGACGGCCGCTCGAACCGGCGCAACCGGCGCGAGGCGATGCGCCTTCTGGCCGAGGCCGGCTGGCAGCCCGATGCCCAGGGCATCCTCAGGAACGCCGAGGGTCAGGCCTTTGCCTTCGAGATTCTGCTGCTGCAGGGCCAGGCCGAGATCCAGTCGACCGCCGCCGCCTTCGCCGAGGATCTGCAGGCGCTGGGGATCCAGGCGCGCGTCGCGCTGGTCGATTCCGCGCAATATGTGCAGCGGACCAATACCTACGACTTCGACATGACCCATTCGCTGCGGCTGATGTCGCTGTCGCCGGGCAACGAGCAGACGCTCTACTGGGGGGCCGAAGGGGTCGAGACCCCCGGCACGCGCAATTTCGCGGGGGTCCATGATCCCGCGGTCGAGGCGATGATCACGGCGATGCTCAGCTCTACCTCGGACGAGGAATTCACCGCCGCGGTGCGGGCGCTCGACCGGGTGCTGATGTCGGGGCGTTATGTCATCCCCTTCTGGTTCTCTCCGGTCAGCCGCATGGCAGTGCAGAGCAACTTGCACTTTCCCGACATTTTGCCGATATATGGGGACTGGACGGGCTTTCTGCCCGAAGTCTGGTGGTATCAGGAATGAAAACGGCATTCGCGATCGCTGTCGCCCTGCTGACGCTCACGGCCTGCAACACGGTCGAGGGCGTGGGCCAGGACATCTCGGGCGGGGCCAATGTGGTGCGGGGGTGGATGGGGCATTGACGCCCCCGACGCCCGCCGCGCCCTGTCCCTATTCCAGCGAAGTCACCCAGAGGATCGTCGCATCCTCGGGGCTCAGGCTGATGACGTTGTGGCCCATCGAGGCGTCGTAATAGGCGCTGTCGCCCCGTTTCATGTCGATGGGCGCGTAGAATTCGGTGTAAAGCCGGATCTGCCCGGTCAGGACATAGAGGAATTCCTCGCCGTCATGGCGGACCCAGCCGTCGAAATCCTCGAACTTGCGGGCATGGATCGTGGCGCGATAGGGCAGCATCGCCTTGCGCGTCAGCGCGCCCGCCAGCAGCTCATGCTCATAGGTCGTGGTGACATGCGCCTCGCCCTCGCCTGCCCGGGTCGTGGCCATGCGCCCGCCCGGCGAGCCATGGCGCGGCGGCGTGAAAAGCTGCGGCACGCTGATGCCCAGCCCTTCGGCCAGTTTCTTCAGCCCGTCATAGGTGGGCGACATCTGCCCGTTCTCGATCTTCGAGAGCGTGGAGCGCGCCAGCCCAGCCGCCTGTGCCGCCTGTTCCAGCGTCCAGCCGCGGTCCTTCCGCAGCGTGCGCACCCGTTCGGCCAGGTCGATGGGCGCGGCCAGCGCCTCTCCGCCGTCGGAACGGGCGATACGGATGATGGCGGGATTGGTCAGATCGCTCATGACGGGGCCTTGCTCAGGGTAAGGCGTTTTGCGCTATTGTCGCGGCCTTGTCGAGGGCAGCCGCCACGGGTTTGGCGCGGCACTCGGCCCTTGCCCTCGCGGTCCCACCGGATTAGCTGGATTTCATGCACGCGTTAATCGATTCAAGCCCCTTTGACCCCTGCCCCGCGCCGTTCAACCTGGCCGCCTATGTCCTGGCGCAGGCCGAGGCCGCGCCCGAGAAAAGCGCGCTGCAGATCGTCAGCCCGACCGGGGCCGAGCGCTGGTCCTATGGCGCGCTGGCCCGGGCGGTGCGGGGCATCGGCAGCGGTTTCCTCGATGCCGGGCTGAAACCCGGCGAGCGTGTGTTGCTGCGTCTGGGCAACACGGTCGATTTCCCGTTGGCCTTTCTTGGCGCTATCGCCGCCGGTCTGGTGCCGGTGCCAACCTCGTCGCAGCTGACGGCCGACGAGATCACCGCCATGGCGGCACAGATCACCCCCGCCGCGGTTGTCGCGGCCGAGGGTATTGCCCTGCCCGGCGGCGACCGGCCGGTCATCACCAGCGAGGCGCTGCGCCGCTGGCGCGCCAACCCGCCCTGCGACTGGGCGATGGGCAGCCCCGACAGGCTGGCCTATCTCATCTTCACCTCCGGCACCTCGGGCAACCCCCGCGCGGTGATGCATGCGCATCGCGCCGTCTGGGCCCGGCGGATGATGTGGCAGGGCTGGTACGGGCTCACATCCCGGGACCGGCTGATGCATGCGGGCGCCTTCAACTGGACCTATACGCTGGGCACCGGGCTGATGGATCCCTGGGCCAGCGGCGGCACCGCGCTGATCCCGGATTCCAGCGTCACACCCGCCCAGCTCGCGCTTTTGCTCAAGCGTTTCGATGTGACGATTTTCGCAGCCGCGCCGGGGGTTTATCGACAGATGCTGCGGGCGCCGATGGCGCCGATGCCGCATCTCAGACATGGGCTTTCGGCGGGCGAGAAACTGCCCGACCAGACGCGCGAGGCCTGGACGCAGGCGACAGGCACCCCGATCTACGAGGCGCTCGGCATGTCCGAAGTCTCGACCTATATCTCCGCTTCGCCCACGCACCCGGCCCCGGCCGGCACTTCGGGCTATCCGCAGCGGGGCCGCAAGGTGGCGGTTCTGGGCGAGGATGGCCAGCCCGTTCCGCGCGGCGAGGCGGGGGTCATGGCGGTGGGCCGTGACGACCCGGGCCTCTTCCTGGGCTACTGGGGTCAGGAGGACGAGACCGCCGCGAAATTCCGCGGGGAATGGTTCCTGACCGGCGATACGGTCAGCATGGACGAGGACGGCGCCATCCGCTATCTCGGCCGCGATGACGACATGATGAACGCGGGCGGCTTCCGCGTCTCGCCGCTCGAGGTGGAAAAGGCGATGAACGCCCATCCGGGCATCGTCGAATCCGCCGCCATCGAGGCCCGGGTCAGCGAGACCACCACCATCCTCGCCCTTTACTATGTCCCCGGCGCGGATGCCCCGGACGATGCCTCGCTCATCGCCCATGCCGAGGCGCATCTCGCCCGCTACAAGCAGCCGCGCCGGTTCATCGCCATCGACGCCCTGCCCAAGGGCGCCAACAACAAGATCAACCGCCGCGCGCTGCGCCAAGGATACCCCGCCCCATGAGCACCAAACTCGACATCTTCTCGGATCCCGTCTGCCCCTGGTGCTATATCGGCAAGGCCCGTCTGGAGCGTGCGCTGGAGCAGCGGCCCGACCATCCCTTCATCATCGAATGGCATCCGTTCATGCTGGCCCCCGACATGCCGCCCGAGGGGATGGACCGCCGGGAATATCTGCAAGCCAAATTCGGGCCGCCCGAACAGGTTGCAAAACTCCATGTCCCGATCCTCGAGGCCTGCGAGGAGATCGGCCTGCCGCTGGCGCTGGAAAAGATGGAGCGCAACCCCTCGACCCTGAACGCGCATCGCCTGATCCATTGGGCGGGGCTGGAGGGGCGGCAGCATGCCGTGGTCAGCGCGCTGTTCCGGGCCAATTTCGCCGAAGGCCGTGACATCGGCGACCGCGCGGTGCTGCTCGACATCGCCGAGGCTGCGGGCCTTGACCGCGCCATGATCGCGCGGCTGCTGGACAGCGACGCCGACGTGGCCGACATCCGCGCCCGCGACGCCGAGATCCGGGCGCGTGGCCTGCGCGGCGTGCCCGGCTTCCTGCTGGGACGGCAATACGTGCTGTCGGGCGCCCAGCCGGTCGAGACCTGGCTCGACGTCATCGACCAGATCGCGGCCGCCAGCGCATGACGGGTCCGACACGGCCGCTTCCGTTCGGCGAATTCATCGCGCTTCTGGCCCTGCTCATGGCGACCGTGGCCTATTCGGTCGATGCCATGCTGCCGCTCCTCGATCCGATCGGTCGCGAACTGGCCCCCGCCACGCCTGAAAATGCGCAGCTCGTCATCACCGTTTTCATGTTCGGGCTGGGCCTCGGCACCTTTGTCATGGGACCGCTCAGCGACGCGCTGGGGCGCAAGACGGTGATCCTGGGCGGGATCACCCTCTATATGGTCGCGGCCGGTGTGGCGGCGGTCTCGAACGATCTGACAACGCTGCTGATCGCCCGCTTCGTGCATGGCATCGGCTGCGCCGCGCCTCGCGTCGTGGCCCAGGCTCTGGTGCGCGACCTTTATTCCGGGCGGCAGATGGCGCGCGTCATCTCCTTCGGGATGACCATCTTCACCCTCTTCCCCGCCATCGCCCCCTATATGGGCGCGGAACTGGGCGCGCTTTTCGGCTGGCGCGCGATCTTCTGGAGCTTCATCGCCTTCGGCATCGTCTCGTTCCTGTGGATGGCGCTGCGCCAGCCCGAGACGCTGGCCGCCGACAACCGCCGCCCCCTGGCTCTGGGGCCGCTCTGGCGGGCGCTGGTGACAGTGCTGTCCCACGCCCGCGTGCGGCTCTATCTGATGGCGCTGACCTTCGTCTTCGCCACCATGCTCACCTGGCTCAGCGCGGTCGCGGCGATCTTCGATCAGAGCTTCGGGCGGCTCGAGCAATTCCCGGCCTGGTTCGCGCTGGTGGCGCTGCTCTCGGGCACGACCAGCCTGATCAACGCCAAGCTGGTGGTGCGGCTGGGGATGCGGCGGCTGATCGGCATCGCGCTTGGCGCGCAGATCGCCATGGTCGCGGTGACCCTCGTCGGTTTCACGCTGGATCTGCCGTTGGCCGGTTTCGGCCTGTTCATCACCTTCATGGCCCTGCAATTCCTGTCGCTCGGCTTTCTCATCGGCAACATGAACGCCCTGGCGCTGGAGCCGATGGGCCATGTCGCAGGCATGGCAGCCTCGGTGATCGGCGGCGTCTCGACGGTGGTGGCGGCGGTCCTCGCCGCGGGGCTTACGCTCCTGGCTGACGGCACGCCGGTGCCGCTGGCCGCCAGCGTTCTGGCCTGCCTGCTGGCCTCGGCCGGGGCGATGCTGGCCGCGCGGCGCTACGCGGACTGAGGGCCGCCCAGCCGGGCCCGGTTCAGCGCCAGCCATTGCAGCGAGATCACCAACGGTCCGTTGGCCACCTCGCCCGTGTCGATCATCGCCATCGCCTCGGTGAAAGGCACGCGGTGGGTGCGGATATCCTCGGCCTCGGCCACCAGGCCATGCTTTCCTTCCGCGCCTTCGGGCAGATCGACAAGGGCCACATAGCTGTAGAGGAACTCGGTCACCGCGCCCGGGCTCGAATAATACCGGGCCACGCTGTGCAGCGCCATGACGCTGAGCCCCGCCTCCTCGACCGCCTCCCGCCGCGCCGCTTCTTCCGGCGTCTCGCCCGCATCGACCCGGCCGGCGATCGCTTCCAGCGTCCAGGGGTTCGCATCCGCACGCAGGAAAGGGGCGAAACGGAATTGTTCGACCAGCAGCACCAGGTCGCGCGCCGGATCATAGGGCAGCAGCGTTACCGCGTCGCTCAGCAGGAAGGCCGCACGATCCACCGGGGTGCTCAGACCGCCGTCGTGCTGGCGCAACCGCAGCCGGTTCTCCTCGACCGCGAAAACCTTGGCATAGGGTGTCCGGCGCCCCTCGACCGTCACGTCATCCGCGCCGGGGACCCGGCGCCGCGTGGCGGGCGCCGCCTCGTCCCGCGCCCGGTGGCGGCTTGCCACGTGACCCGCCAGCAGCGGATAACGGCGCCGCAGCACCGCGGGCGGATGCTCACGCGACAGCGCCATGACCTCGCCCGCGACCTCGGCGGCCAGCGCCCCATGCCCCGCCGCCCAGGCATCGAGCGACCAGTCCGGCCCCGGCAACCAATGCTCGCCGGCCGTCTGATACAGCAAAGCCTCGACCGGACCCTCCGGGGTCTGCGCGATCACCGGCACAGGATGATACTCGAAGATCCGCTCATAGAGGTCGAGCCGCGCCCGCGCCTCGGCCCCCGGCCGGATCAGTGCGCCCTGCGCCTCCGCCCCGGGCCGCGCCACCAGCAGCGGAAAATGCAGCGTGCCACCCCCCGGTTCCTGCGCCTCGGTCACCGCATGGTCGGCCAGCGTCGCGGGCTCATAGGGCAAGAGCGCGCCAGCGACAGCCTCCAGAACCGGCGGATGGCGCAGGGTTCCGAACAGAAACAAAGGTTTATCGGGCATTCCTGCGCCGCTCCATCCCGCGGTTGACGACATGCAGGATCAGGCCAAGCACCAACCCGCCCCCGGCCAGCAGGAGCAGATACTCCTGCACGATCGCCTTGCCGAACCAGCCCAGCAGGATGTCGAAATAGCCGGTCAGCGCGTCCATCACCTCAGGATAGCGGCGGCGATAGCCCAGGATGAAGACCTCGCGCACGCCGAAGATCATGGCGGTGAACAGCGCGGTCAGCACCACCGCCTGCACGCCGACATAGAGCGAGAACCACAGCGACCGGTCCAGCCTGCCCCCCAGGAAGACCCAGCCGGTGAAAAAGCCGACATAGGCGGTCCAGAGAGCAAAACTTCCCATCACCGCCTGCGGATCGTAGAGCGGTTCATAGGCCTTGGCCGCATAAAAGGCGAAGATCGCCAACAGGATGGCGGCCACGGGCCGGATCAGCGTGAACATCGCCGCTCCTCGGCAAAGGCCGCCGGGGTCAGGCCGGCCGGCGCAGGGTTATCTGGGTCACGTCACAGATACCCGTGTGGAACGCCCCGGCGCAAGAGGTGAGGTAGAAGTCCCACATCCGCCGAAACCGCTCGTCATACCCCATGGTCTGGATACGGTCCCAGGCCTGGGTAAAGGAATCGTGCCAACGCCGCAGGGTCAGCGAATAGCTTTCCCCGAATTCGAGCGAGTCGAGCCATCCCAACCCCGCTTTCTGCGCCTCGGCGGCAAAGCGCGCGGGCGAGATCAGCATGCCGCCCGGGAAGATGTACTTCTGGATGAAATCCACGTTCTTCCGGTAGGTTGCGAAGCGTTCATTGGGCACGGTGATCACCTGGATCGTGGCTTTCGCCCCTTCTTTCAGCCGTTCCCGCACCGTCTCGAAATAAGCCGGCCAGTATTTCTCGCCCACCGCCTCGAACATCTCGATCGAGGCGATGCCGTCATAACGGCCCCGCTCGTCGCGGTAATCCTGCAGCTTGATTTCCACGCGGTCCGCCAGCCCTGCCCGCGCCATCCGCGCCACGGCGAAATCGTGCTGCGCCTGGCTGATCGTCAGGCCCGTCACCTTCAGCCCGCGCTGACCGGCGGCATATTCGGCGAACCCGCCCCAGCCGCAGCCGATCTCCAGCACGTGATCGCCGGGCTTCACCCCCAGCGAATCCACCAAGGCGGCGTATTTCTGCTCTTGCGCGCGTTCCAGGCTCTCCTGCCCGGTGCGGAACAGGGCCGAGGAATAAGTCATGCTGTCGTCGAGCCAGAGGCGATAGAAATCGTTCCCCAGATCATAGTGATAGGCGATGTTCTTCCGGGCCTGCGCCCGGGAATTGCCGCGCAGCCAGTGGCGCGCCCGCTCATAGGCCCGCACCAGCGCCATGCCGGTGAATTCGTCCAGCAGGGCGGGGTTGTCGTTGAAGATCACATCCATCAACGCCTGCAGGTCCGGGGTCGACCACCAGCCTTCCAGATAGGCATCGGCAAAGCCCAACTCGCCCTCGCGGATCAGCCGGGCGAAGGCATCGGCATTGTGCACGGTGATCTCGGCGGCGAGGCCGGGCTTGTCGCCCTGCGCCCGGAAGCGCCGGCCATCGGGCAGGATCACGTCCAGACGGCCGTGGCCCATCCGGCCCAATTGGGCGAAGACCGGTTTGAAATAGCGCGGCAAGCCGCCCTGTCCCTCGGTCGAAGTCAGATGATCCATGCGCGTCCCCGTCGGTGCTTTTCCGTTTTACGACAGACTAGTCCGCTTGGATCTTCGCGCAAAAGAAAATTATGCCTTCTTCAACGCGGCATAGGCTGCGAGCGCCCGTTCCCGCCCCTCCGCCAGGCCGATCATCCGTCGCGGATAGGGCGCCTCGGGATCGAGGCCCCAGGACCGCGGCACCGCCTGGAAATAGGCCAGCGCCTCGGGCCCGGGGTCGCGGGCGAGTTCGGCGATGAAGGTCTTGCGGTAAACCCCCTTCTCATCGAACTTTTCCGCCTGAGTCTCGGGATTGAAAATCCGGAAATAGGGGGCGGCGTCCGGCCCGGAGCCCGCCACCCATTGCCAGCCCATCGCATTCGAGGCCGGATCCCAGTCGGTCAGGCAATCCGCGAACCAGTCGAGGCCGACTTTCCAATGCGTCATCAGATGCTTGGTCAGGTAGCTCGCCACGATCATGCGCACGCGGTTGTGCATGGTCCCGGTCACATACATCTGCCGAAGCCCTGCATCGACAATCGGCTCGCCGGTCAGGCCGCGGCGCCAGCGCTCGGCCTGCGGCCCGTCGCTTTTCCAAGCGAAATCATCCCATTCCGGGCGCCAGTTCGCGTCCAGAAGATGCGGAAAATGGTACATCAGGTGATGGGCGAAGTCGCGCCAGGCCAGTTCCTTGCGGAAATGGGTGGCACCCTCGCCCTGAAGAGGCAGCGCCGCGTGCCAGATCCGCCGCGGACCGATCTCGCCATAGGTCAGGTTCTCTGACAGACCCGAAACCGCCTCGAGCGCCGGGAAATCACGCTTGTCCCGGTAGCTCTCGACCCTGGTTTTCAGAAACAGTTCCAACCGCTTGCGGGCCGCTTCTTCGCCAATCACCGCGTGCCCGGCCAGCACCGGGGCGCCCCGGTTCATCGCTGCGCCAAGCCGCCACGCCGCCAGATCCTCGCTGCCCGGCCAATCCCCGGGCGCGCGCAGTGTCTTGGGCGGCGGCAGCGGATCGGCCACGCCGCGCGCGGACAGCGCCTTCCAGAAGGGCGTATAGACCTTGTAGGGCTCGCCCTGGCCGGTGGCGACTTCCCAGGGCTCCACGAGGGTATGCCCCGGGAAAGAACGCGCCTCAAACCCTTTCGATTTCAGGGTTTCCTTGAGGTCGCTGTCCCGTTCGCGCGAAAAGGGGTCGTAGAGCCGGGTCCACCAGACGCCCCCGGCGCCGACCTCTTCGGCCAGCGACAGCAGCACCGGCAGCGCCGCGCCCCGCCGCAGGATCAGCCGCGAGCCCTGCGCTTTCAGCCGCTCGCCGAAGCTTGCCACTGCCTCGCCCCAGCGCCAGCGGGCGGCGGCGCCGATCTCGGTCACCGAACGGTCGGCGATGAAGACTGGCAGCAGCGGGCGTCCGGTGGCGGCAGCGGCGGCAAGCATGGGATGGTCGTCCAGCCGCAGGTCGCGGCGGAACCACAGGATGAGCGGCGTGTCGGGCATGGCACCTCGGTCGGGCGTTACAGCTCCCGATCTAGCGCCGCGATCAATTGGTCAACCTCGGCCCGGGTGGTGTAATGCACGAAACTGAGCCGCAGCACGCCGCGGCCCGGATCGACTCCCTGCGCCTTCAGCGCGCGCAGCGCGTAGAAATCCCCTGACCCCGCCATGATCCCGTGCCGTGCCAGCCGCGCCGCCAGCTCGCCCGCCGGCGCCTCGACCTGCACCGCGACGGTGGGCGCCCGCCCCTCCGCCCGGTGCGGCCCCAGCAGCCGCAGCTCGTTCCGGCCGCCCAGATAATCGAGGAGCGGCTGCAACAGCGCCGTCTCCTGCGCGCGCATCAGATCATGGGCCAGCGCCGCCTTGCCGCGCGGATCGAGGCCGCCGCCACCATGGTGATCGGCCAGCCCCTCGATGTAATCGGCAAGGCCGGCGCAGGCCGCGACCTGGGCGTGATCGGGGCCCGCCGGGGTGAAGCGCTTGTAGAGCACCTCGCCGTTGAAGACATGGCCCTGATTGGGCAGCGCCATCCCCAGCTCGCGGCGGATCGCCATGATCCCCTGATGCGGGCCATAGGTCTTGTAGGCCGAGAAGAGGTAGATATCCGCCCCCAGCGCCGCCACATCCGGCAGGCCATGCGGAGCATAGCTGACCCCGTCGACACAAACCACGGCGCCCGCCTCATGGGCCATGGCGGTGATCTCGGCCACCGGATTGACCTCGCCCACCACGTTGGAACAATGGGGGAAACACAGAAGCCGCGCGCCGGCCAGCAGCTTCGGCAGCCGGTCCAGCGGCAGATGGCCGGTCACCGGGTCGATCTGCCATTCACGGACCTCGATCCCGCTGTCCGCAAGCCTCCACCAAGGGCCGGTATTGGCCTCATGGTCCTGGTTGGTGACGACGATCGCCTCGCCCGGTTTCAGATGCTGGCGGAAAGCCTGGGCCAGAACATAGGTATTGGCCGTGGTCGAGGGGCCGAAGCTGAGTTCATCCGTGGCGATCCCCATCATGGCGGCCAGCCGCGTCCGGGCCTCGTCCATCTCCTCGCCCCCAAGGCGAGAAGCCTCGAACGGGTGATAGGGCTGCACCTTGCGCTGGTGGTAGAAGCGCGTGAGACGGTCGATCACCGGCTTGCAGGCATAGGAGCCGCCGGCATTCTCGAAAAACGCCTGGCCCTGAAGCGAGGGTTCGGCAAAGGCCGGAAACTGCGCGCGCACGAAATCCAGGTCCAACTGCATCCGATTCCCCCTGTGGTTTTGCCGACCCTAGACCGCCCATCCCCCGCCCGCCAGACGGCGCCGCGATTGACACGACTCGCCGGACCTGCCATCCTGATTGACAGACAATAAAAAGAACGCAAAGACAGTGGGTTGAGGCGATGAGCAGCACATCGGCCCCTGAAGGACGTGCGCCCGACAGGGCCAGTGCGATTGCCACGCTCCTTCAGGAGAACATCCTTTCGGGACATTACGCGCCGGGCGACCGTCTGCCGTCCGAGGCGGACCTTTGCGCGCATTTCAAGGTTTCGCGCCCGACCCTGCGCGAGGCGCTGGGCCGCCTGACGGCCCGCGGCCTGATCACCGCGCGGCGTGGGGCGGGGGGCGGGGCCTTTGTCACCCAACCCAGCGCCGCGGTTGCGGGCGAGCAGATCGCGGCCCTCGTCGCCCTCTCGACCCGGGCCGAGGATAACGCCCACCGCCCGCTGCTGACCGAGGCGCGGATCCAGCTGCAGCTAGGTTGCGCGGAACTGGCGGTGCTGCGCAAGGCCGATATCGCCGACCTTCGGGCCGAGATCGACCTGCAATCCGACTTCTCGATTTCCGACAGCGATTTCGTCGCCTCGATGCGGCGCATGAACCTGACGCTGGCGGCGGCCTCGGGCAATCCGGCGATGGCGATGCTGGCCCAGGGGCTGATCGAGGCGGAATTCGCCGTGACACCGCAGACGGGCTACGCCACGCGGATCCGGGCGCGCTTTCTCTCCTACCATGTGCGCATCGCCAACGGTATCGCCGGGGGCCGCGCCGATGATACGCGCGCCGCGCTGATGGAACTGTGGAGCTTCGAGGCCGACCGTGCCGGCGCCGGGTCGGACGAGGCCCAGCCGGTCGAAAGGCCACCCCGCATGCGCGACCTGCGCCTGCCCCCTGTACAACGATTGAACCCGCTTTCCGAGTAACCGGGCCCCATGAACACCTCGTCGCTGCGTCACCGCGTATCGGCTGCCATCGACCCCGAGATGCGGGTCCAGTCAGGCCTGTCGCCCTTCAACCGGGTGGTGGTGGCGGGGATCATCGTCCTGATCGCGATCGCCGTGCTGGAGACCGAGATCAATGTGATCCGCCATTACGCCTGGACGATGGAGGGGCTGAAACTGGGCCTCTTCTTCTTCTTCGCGGTGGAATACGGGCTCAGGCTCTGGGTCGCGACGCTGAACCCGAAATATTCCACCGTCTGGCAATTCGCCCGCACCCCCGCGGCGCTTCTGGATCTGGTCGTGCTGGTGACCTTCGTCACGCCCTTCCTGGGGCTCGAAGCGGCGGTCTTTCGCCTGCTGCAACTCACCCGGATCCTGCGGCTGGCGCGGCTGGGGCGCTATTCGCGGGCGCTGAACCTGCTGTTCGACGCCTTCCGCTCGCGCGCGACGGAGCTTCTGCTCAGCGGCATGCTGGCCTTCGGGCTGATGCTGGGCGCCGCCACCCTGCTCTATCTGGTCGAGCGCGAGGCCCAGCCCGAGGCCTTCGGCTCCATCCCCCGCGCCATGTGGTGGGCGGTCGAGACGCTGACCACCGTGGGCTATGGCGATGTCGTGCCGATCACGCCGCTGGGGCGGTTCCTGGCGGCGCTGACCGCGCTCTGCGGGATCGGCATCATCGCCCTGCCGACCGGGGTTCTTGCCGGGGCCTTTTCCGACGCGATCCGCCGCGCGCGTGAAGACCGGCTGCACGAACATACCCACGCGCGCGAATAGCCTCGGCCGAGCCCCCCTTGAGGCCCGCCGACCGGCACCCTATATTGGGGCTGTTCCGGGCAACCGGGACTATGGACATAAACGCGCTCGTAATAATCGGATCGGACCCGGGGGCGGTACCCGGCGGCTCCACCAACAACCCTCATTGGGGGAGATTGGGGCCGAAACAGGATCGACGAACGCCTAAAGGGGTTTGCTTTGTCTCGGTGAGCTACCACCGTTATCGGTGCAAAACGTACAGTTGCCAATGACAACCGTGCTCCGGTGGCCGTCGCTGCGTAAGCAGTTGACCTAAACCGATCTTAAGCCCTTGCGCTTAGCCGCGTAAGGCGGGGTTCGGAGGTACCTGGCAACAGAAACCTCCACTTCCCCCTCCTGTTGCCTCCGGTCCTTCACGGGTTCGTGATCGCGCGGCCTCGCCCCGCGTGCCACGATGACCCATGCCTGCCGGACCCGCCCTGCGCCGAGTGCTCGCTGTCCTCGCCCTGTCGTTGCCGCTGGCGGCGGCCCCACCCGCGCGGGCCTGCGACATTGCCCTGATGCTGGCGGTCGATGTCTCGGGATCGGTCGACAGCTACGAATACGCGCTTCAGCTCCAGGGCATCGCCAATGCGCTGCGGGACGAGGACGTGCGCGCCGCGCTTCTGCAGGGGCAGGTGGCGCTGGCGGTCATGCAATGGTCGGGCGCCATGGAACAGACCGTGTCGGTCCCCTTCACCCGCCTGACCGAACCGGCCGAGGTCGCGCAGCTTGCCGCCCGCATCGGCACCCTGCCCCGCGCCCACTCGGGCGGCAACACCGCGGTGGGCGAGGCGATCGCCGTCGCCGCCGAGCAATTCCGCCAGGTCCGCGACTGCGCGCATTGGGTGATCGACATCTCGGGCGACGGGGACGAGAATGAATCCTACACCCTCGCCACCGAGCGCCGCGCCGCCTATGCCCGCGGCATCACCATCAACGGGCTGGCCATCGAGGCGGCGGGCACCGGCCAGCCGATCACGAATTTCTATCGCCGCAACGTCGTGACCCCGGGCGGCTTCGTGATCACCGCCCATCAGCACAGCGATTTCGCCCGCGCCATGCGCCAGAAAATGCTGCGCGAACTGATCCCGCCGATGGCCCTGACCCCCGCCCCTCGTGAGAGCCAACTCGCCGCCCTGCCGGGTTTTCTGCACCTGCACCCCCGCTGAAGGCTTTTCTTCGGTCGCGAAACGCCTATGCTCAAGCGCAGACGGCCCCGACCATCCGGGGGTTCGAAGGGGATGACGATGACGCGCGGAATCGACTACGGAAACCTGATGCACCAGGCCATGCGCGGCCTGATCCGCGAGGTGATGATCCGCACCGCCGAGCAGGGCCTGCCCGGCGCGCATCACTTCTTCATCACGCTGAATACCCAGTATCCGGGCGTCGAGATGGCCGATTGGCTGAAGGCGCGCTACCCGGACGAGATCACCATCGTCATCCAGCACTGGTTCGAGAACCTCGCCGTCGATGAGCAGGGCTTCGCTGTCACGCTCAATTTCGGCAATCAGCCCGAGCCGCTCTATATCCCCTTCGACGCGATCTCGACCTTTGTCGATCCTTCCGTCGAATTCGGCCTCAAGTTCGAGACCCATGTCGACGAGGACGATGACGAGGATGAGGACGACGAGGAAGCGCCGATGCTGCATTCGGTGCCCGAGGCGCCCAAGGCCGGCGAAGTCGTGAGCCTGGACAAGTTCCGCAAGTAGGCCGCCCTCCGTCTTTCAGCGCACCGTCTTGCACGCCGGCGCCCCGATGCCCATGTTGACCCCGAGACGGAGGCAGACATGAGCAAATCCCTGGCGCGCGTCGCCAAGGCCATCGAGGATAGCGGACTGCAGGCGGAAATCCTGAACCCCGGTCCCAGCCGCACCGCCGAGGCTGCGGCGGCGGCCTGTGGCTGCGCCCTGGACCAGATCGTCAAATCGCTGATCTTTCAGGGCGAAAGCGGGCAGATCTATCTGTTCCTGACCGCAGGCGGCAACCGCCTCGACCCCGACCGTGCCGCCCTGCTTGCGGGCGAAGCGCTCAGCCGCGCCGACGCCGCCACGGTGCGCGCGGTCACGGGCTTCGCCATCGGCGGCGTGGCGCCGGTCGGACACCTCACCCCGCCCGCGATCTTTGCCGATCCGCGGCTGCGCGACTTTTCGGTGGTCTTTGCGGCGGCCGGAACGCCTGACCATGTGTTCGCGGTCGAGCCCGGCGCCCTCATTGCCGCCTGCGGCGCGCGCGAAGGAGCTTTCACCGCATGACCGCCCTGCCCGATCCCTATGACGATCCCGCCTTCTACGACGACCTGATCCCCAAGCGTTTCCTTGCCTGGGTGGTGGATCTGGCGATCACGCTGGTCCTGGTGGTGCTGGCCCTGGCGCTGACGGGCTTCATCGCCATCATCATTCTGCCGCTGGTCTGGATGGGGGTCGCCATCGCCTACCGCACGCTGATGCTCGACCGGTTCGGCGCCACCGCCGGGATGATGCTTGTCGCGCTGGAATGGCGCAGGCTCGACGGGCGGCGAGCGGACACGACACTGGCGCTCTGGCATTCGGCGATCTACGCGCTGTCGATGAGCTTCGTTCTGGGCCAGCTGATTTCGGTCCTGCTGATGGTCATGACGCCTTACAAACAGGGGCTGAACGACAAGATCCTCGGCACCGTGATTGTCAACCGGAGCCTGGTTTCCTGAATTGACGCTCCCCGTCGCGCAAGCGTCAAACAATCCCTTGGCGAGGCCAATGCGCCTTGCTACGGTATTTCCGAACCCCGCCTGACAGCCGTCAGGCCGGGGCCTCGCCAGTGACAACCACAACCTCGACCAGGAAGGACGGGCGCCCATCATGCGCCATTCGCTGCCTATCGCGCCCCAGTTCTATGTCACGGCGCCGCAGCCCTGCCCCTATCTGCCGGGGCAGAGCGAGAGGAAATTGTTCACCGCCCTGACCGGCGAAGGCGCGCGGGCGCTCAACGACACGCTGTCGAAGCAGGGCTTCCGGCGGTCGCAGAACGTGCTCTATCGCCCGGCCTGTTCGGAATGCGCGGCCTGCCTGTCCGCCCGCATCCGGGTGGCGGATTTCGAACCTTCGCGCAGCCAACGCAAGAACCTGCGCCGCAACGAGCATCTGAACCGCGAGGCGACCAGCCCCTGGGCCACGGACGAGCAATTCACCCTCTTCCGCCGCTACCTCGACAGCCGGCACGCCGATGGCGGCATGGCCGACATGGACATCTTCGAATTCGCCGCGATGATCGAGGAAACGCCGGTCCGCTCGCGCGTCATCGAATACACCGAAAAGCCCGAGGTCGCGCCCCGGGGCCAACGCGGCTCAGGCCGCAAGCTGGCGGCCGTCTGCCTGACCGATGTGCTGGATGACGGGCTGAGCCTCGTCTATTCCTTTTATGATCCTGACCGGATCAAGGACGGGCTCGGCACCTATATGATCCTCGACCATGTGGCCTTGGCCCGGCAGGTGGGCCTGCCTTACGTCTATCTCGGCTATTGGGTGCCGGGCAGCGCCAAGATGGCCTACAAGGCCAGCTTCGGCGCGCTCGAGGTCTACCGCGACGGGCAGTGGCGCGATCTGGGCGATCCCGCGGATCATGCTGCGCAGCCACATCCCCTGGCCGTGCGGCCGATCACCGAGCAGGTGGCAGCGATTACCCTGCCGCCGACCGAATCAGCGCTGAAGTCCGGGCGCTGATCCGCCCGATTTTGCATTTCCTGCGCCGGAAAGCAGTCCTGCGCAACTTTCGAAAAGATTTCTGGCAGAATTCGCAGCAAACACCCCGCTTTGACGGTTGACGCTGCTTTGCGGCAGACGTAAATTCCGCCCCGAACCAAGAGGTGACGAATGCGCTTCGTACTTATCAGTTCCGGGGGCCTGAACGGATCGGTGTAACGCCGAAACCGAACGTCCCCCGCATGCCCCCCCTGACCCGGGGGTTTTTTATTGCCCGCGTTGCCGGTCTGAGGCACAGACCGGACCCAGACCAGAGGTGGAGAAGACCATGTCCCAGCAGAAGACCACGTCGCAGATGACCGGCGCGAAGATGGTCGTTCAAGCGCTCAAGGACCAGGGGGTCGAGGTGGTCTTCGGCTACCCGGGCGGCGCGGTGCTTCCGATTTACGACGAGCTTTTCCAGCAAAACGAGATCCGTCACGTGCTGGTGCGCCACGAACAGGGCGCGACCCACATGGCCGAAGGCTACGCCCGTTCCACCGGCAAGCCCGGCGTTGTGCTGGTGACCTCGGGTCCCGGGGCGACCAATGCCGTCACCGGCATCACCGACGCGTTGATGGATTCGATCCCGATGATCGTGCTCTCGGGTCAGGTGCCGACCTTCCTGATCGGCACCGACGGCTTCCAGGAGGCCGATACGGTCGGCATCACCCGCCCCTGCACCAAGAACAACTGGCTGGTGAAGGATCCCGACCGCCTGGCCGAGACGATCCACCAGGCCTTCCATGTCGCGACCTCGGGCCGCCCCGGCCCGGTGCTGGTCGATATCCCCAAGGACGTGCAATTCGCGGAAGGCACCTATACGCCCCCGCAAAAGGCCAAGGTCGACCATTACCAGCCGCGCGTGAAGGGCGATATCGACGCGATCACCGCGCTGGTCGAGATGCTGGAACAGGCCGAGCGCCCGATCCTCTATACCGGCGGCGGCGTGATCAACTCGGGCCCCGCCGCCTGTCAACTGCTGGTCGAATTGGCCGATGCCACCGGCATCCCCGTCACCTCGACCCTGATGGGTCTCGGCGCCTACCCGGCCTCGGGCAAGCAATGGATCGGCATGCTGGGCATGCATGGCCTCTACGAGGCCAATATGGCGATGCATGATTGCGATCTGATGATCAACATCGGCGCCCGCTTCGACGACCGCATCACCGGCCGCGTCAACGCCTTCAGCCCGAATTCGCGCAAGGCGCATATCGACATCGACCCTTCGTCCATCAACAAGGTGATCCGGGTCGACCTGCCGATCCTGGGCGACGTGGGCCATGTGCTGGAGGACCTGCTGCGCATCTGGAAATCGCGCGGCCGCAAGACCAATGCCGAGGGTCTGGTCCGGTGGTGGAAGCAGATCGACGAGTGGAAAGCTGTCAACTGCCTCGCCTACAAGGGCTCGGAGTCGATCATCAAGCCGCAGCTCGCGCTGCAGCGGCTGGAGGCGCTGACCAAGGGCCGCGACCGCTACATCACGACCGAGGTCGGCCAGCACCAGATGTGGGCGGCGCAATACCTCAATTTCGACGGGCCCAACCGCTGGATGACCTCGGGCGGTCTGGGGACCATGGGCTACGGCCTGCCCGCCTCGATCGGCGTGCAGATCGCCCATCCCGACGCGCTGGTGATCAACGTCGCGGGCGAGGCTTCGTGGCTGATGAACATGCAGGAGATGGGCACCGCGGTGCAGTTCCGCACGCCGGTCAAGCAGTTCATCCTCAACAACGAGCGTCTGGGCATGGTCCGCCAATGGCAGCAATTGCTGCATGGCGAGCGCTACTCGCATTCCTGGTCGGAATCGCTGCCCGATTTCGTCAAGCTGGCCGAGGCTTTCGGCTGCAAGGGCATCCGGGCCGAGCATCCCGATGAGCTGGACGATGCGATCATGGCGATGCTGGATTACGATGGCCCGGTGATCTTCGACTGCCTGGTCGAGCGGCACGAGAACTGCTTGCCGATGATCCCCTCGGGCAATGCGCATAACGACATGCTGCTTCCGTCGGACGATGTGCGCGGCGCCATCAAGGGCATCGGCCTGACGCTGGTTTGATCCTGACGGAACCGGTGGCCCCAGCGGGCCGCCGGACCCCTGCCCCTGTCCCTCCCGATTACCGAATGGAACCCCCATGTCCCCGCTTCACATCCAGCAAGGCTCGTCCAAGCATTCGGCCTATGACCTACGCGATCCCCATTCCGAGGTCATCGAATCCCATACTCTCGCGGTCATCGTCGCCAACGAACCCGGTGTCCTGGCCCGTGTCATCGGCCTGTTTTCCGGCCGCGGCTACAACATCGAAAGCCTGACAGTCGCCGAGACCGACCACAAGGGCCACCGCTCGCGCATCACCATCGTGACCAAGGGCACCCCTGCGGTCATCGAGCAGATCAAGGCGCAGCTGGGCCGCATCGTGCCGGTGCACGAGGTTCATGACCTGACGGTCGAGGGCGCCTCGGTCGAACGGGAGCTCGCGCTTCTGAAGGTCGAGGGCAAGGGCGAGGCCCGCATCGAGGCCCTGCGCCTGGCCGAGATCTTCCGCGCCAATGTCGTCGATTCGACGCTGGGCAGCTTCGTCTTCGAAATCACCGGCGCGCCGGCGAAGATCGACGCTTTCGCCGATCTGATGCGCCCGCTGGGCCTGTCCGAACTGGCCCGCACCGGGGTCGCCGCCCTGCCCCGCGGCGGGGCCATGGGGTGATCCGCCGGGCGCTGCCCCTCGTCACAGGGGCGGCGCTGGCCGCGGGACTGGTGCTCTGCCTCGTGGCCATGCTGCAAAGCTGGCAGCTGCACCGGCTTCGCCCGCCCGGCCACCGGACCGAAGCCGTGGTCCTGATCGCCGATCTGCGCCGGCCCGACCGCGAGACGCCCTGGCCCCGCGGCGAGGTGCGCCTTTTCATCTCGGACAGCGAGGCAGGGACCTTCACCGCCAGCCTTGACCATCCGCCCGCCTCACTGACCGAGGTCTGGGCCGGCGGCACAGTCGCGGTTGCGGTCACGCCAGGCGATCCGCCTCAGGTCGCCTTCTGGCCGGTGATCCCCGAGGCCCGGCGCCGCGTCACGCTGAGCGCCCTTGCCCTGACGCTGGCGCTTGCGGCAGTCTCGGGCCTTGCCGACCGCCTGATGAGAAGCCGATGACCCTGACCCGCCTTTCCGGCCATGACGTGCTGTTCGTGATGGCCGCCCGCGCCGAATTCGGCCCGCATCTGCAGGCCCGGATCACCCCCTTGATCACCGGCGTCGGGCCCGTTGAAGCCGCGATTGCCACGGCCACGGTCCTCGCCCGGCTCGATGCCGCCGGGACGCGTCCCGATCTGGTGGTGTCGCTGGGCTCGGCGGGCTCGGCACGGCTCGCCCATTGCGGGCTCTATCAGGCCAGCGCGGTCGCCTGGCGCGACATCGACGCCTCGCCCTTGGGGTTCGAGAAAGGCACCGTGCCCTTCCTCGACCTGCCAAAGGTGCTGCCCCTGCCGCTTCGCCTTCCGGGGATCGAGGCCGCCACGCTCTCGACCGGCGGCAACATCGTGTCCGGTCCGGCCTATGCCGCGATTGCCGAGGATATGGTGGATATGGAAACCTACGCCGTGCAGCGCGCCTGCATGCAAGCCAGGTTGCCGCTGATCGCGCTGAGGGGGATTTCGGACGGACAATCGGACCTGACGGGCCTGCACGACTGGACCGAATACCTGCACATCATCGACGAGAAACTGGCCGGCGCGGTCGACATCCTGTCCACCGCGCTGGCTGACGGCCTGCTCAGAAGTTGATGACGCGGCCGTAGGCGTCCAGCACGCTTTCGTGCATCATCTCGCTCAGCGTCGGATGCGGGAAGACGGCGTGCATCAGGTCTTCCTCGGTCGTCTCCAGCGTCTTGCCGACGACATAGCCCTGGATCATCTCGGTCACTTCCGCGCCGATCATGTGGGCACCCAGCAGCTCGCCGGTCTTGGCGTCGAAGACGGTCTTGACCAGCCCCTCGGGCTCGCCCAAAGCAATCGCCTTGCCGTTGCCGATGAAGGGGAAGCGGCCGACCTTCACCTCATAGCCCTGTTCCTTGGCCTTCGCCTCGGTCAGGCCGACGCTCGCCACTTGCGGGTGGCAATAGGTGCAGCCGGGGATCGAGGTCGCCTTGACCGGATGGGCATGCAGCCCCGCGATCAGCTCGGCTACCATCACGCCCTCATGGCTGGCCTTGTGCGCCAGCCACGGCCCGCCGGCGATATCGCCGATGGCCCAGAGGCCCGGCACCCCGGTGCGGCAATGTTCATCCGTCACCACATGGGTGCGGTCGATCTTGACGCCCAGCTCCTCGAGCCCGAGGTTTTCGACATTGCCGACGATCCCCACGGCGGAAATCACCGTGTCGAACTCAGCCGTCTCGGTCTTGCCGCCGGCCTCGAAATGGGCGACGACCTTGCCGTTGCCGCGCTCCAGCTTGGTGACCGTGGTCTTTTCTTTGATGACCATGCCCTGTTTGACGAAGGATTTCTTCGCCAGGGCCGAGATTTCGGCATCTTCCACCGGCAGCACGCGGTCCATCACCTCGACCACCGTGGTCTTGGCGCCCAGCGTGTTGAAGAAGCTGGCGAATTCAATACCGATGGCTCCCGAGCCGATGACCAGCAGGTTCTTCGGCATGCGCTTGGCGACCAGCGCGTGGCGATAGGTCCAGACCAGATCGCCATCCGCCTCCAGCCCCGGCAATTCCCGCGCGCGGGCGCCGGTGGCCAGGATGATGTCCTTGGCCTTCAGGCTTTCCGATCCCTTCTCGGTCTTGACCGAGACGGAGCCGCCCTTGCCCAGCGTCGCCGTGCCCATCACCACCGTGATCTTGTTCTTCTTCATCAGATGGCCGATGCCACCCGACAGCTGCTTGGCCACGCCCCGCGAGCGTTTGACCACGGCGTCCAGATCGAACCCGACCGAGCCCGCACTCAGGCCGAATTCCTTGGCGCGGCGCATCAGGTGAAAGACCTCGGCCGAGCGCAGCAGCGCTTTTGTCGGAATGCAGCCCCAGTTCAGGCAGATGCCGCCCAGGTTCTCGCGCTCGACGATGCAGACCTTCTTGCCCAGCTGCGCGGCACGGATCGCCGCGACATAGCCGCCCGGCCCTGATCCGATCACGACGACATCAAAGCTCTGCTCGGCCATGGATCCCTCCCGCATGGAATATAGTTCAGCACTAAACTACTTTTGTTTCCGGTGCAACCGCGACGTGGTGCCAGGCGCGCCCCGGCGGGCAGCCCTGCATCGGGCGCATGGCCCGCCGCCGTTCAGCCCTGCAATTCCCGCACCACGGCCATATAGCCGCCCGCCTCCAGAAACGCCTTCTCCTCGGGCGTCGTCTCTCGGCCCAAAGCCTCGTTACGGAAGGGGAAACGGCGGAAGCGGCGGATGATCTCGCGATGGGCGCGGGCATGCAGCAGGGTCTCGGCCCCCGTCTCGGGCATCCGGGCCTTGATCAGCGCCACGGCACGGTCCTGATCAAAGGGGCTCTCGGAATGCTCCAGCGGCAGGTAGAAGAACTGGCGCATCGGCTCTTCGATCCTCAGATCGGATTGATTCTGCCAGGCGTGATGCGCCGCCCGCCGCGCCAGCGGGTCCGAGGCGAAGGCCTTGGCCTGCCCGCGAAACATGTTGCGGGGGAATTGGTCGGTCAGCAGCAGGAAGGCCAAGATCCCCTCGGGACAATGCATCCAGTCGCGATGGCCGCCCGCGATGACCGTGTTCCAGTCGCCCTCGAACCGCTCGCGGATCTCGGAATCCAGCGCCTCGCCGCCAGCATACCAACCGGCGGGGCCAAGGTCACGCCAATAGCTGAGCACAGCGTCGGCGCGGGGGCTGATGGTCATGGGAACCTCCGTTTCGCCCCAGCCTGCGACGGCGGCGCCAAGGGGTCAACCCCATGCCCTTCACGTCTCGGATTCTGCGCGTTCCATCGCCGCCTCGACCGTCACCACCGAGGCCGTGGGCGAGAGCGCGGTATAGCTGCCCTGCGCCTCAGGCGTGCGGCGGCGGCGCGTCATCCGGTACATCGCATAGGCGGTCAGCAGCGCAAAGATCACCGCCATGAACAGGAAGAAGCCCGAGGGTCCGATCACCCCCATCATCCAGCCGGTGATGATCGGGCCCGAGATGGCACCGAGCCCGTTGATGAAGATCAGCCCGGCCGAGGCCGCGGCCATGTCCGATTTCTCCAGGTAATCGTTCACATAGGCCAGGAGCAGCGAATAAAGCGGGTTCGAGATGCCGCCCATCAGCGCCCCCACGCCGATCAGCAGCGGGAAGGGCAGATCGAAGATCACCGGCAGCATCAGCACCGCCGCCCCCACCGCCGCCAGACCCAGGATCAGGAGCCGGCGGTCCATCCGGTCGCTGAGCCAGCCGATGGGGAATTGCAGGAACAGGCCGCCGACATAGATCGAAGCCACGAAGATCGACAGGTCGCGGATGCTGAGCCCCGCCTGTGTCCCCCAGACCGCCGCCATGCCGAATTGCGCCGAGAAGACGCCACCCAGCAGGAACATGCCCACACAGCCCAGCGGCGAGGCCTGATAGAGCCGGCGGAAGCTGAGCGGCCGGGTCGATTCGAAAGCCGGCGCGGGCGAGACTGACAGCAGGATCGGCGTGAAGGCCAGCGACACCAGCACCGAGGGGATCACGAACAGGATGAAGCCCGAGGGATCGGCGAAATTCAGCAGGATCTGCGCGGCGATGATGCCGATCATCTGCACGATCAGATAGAGCGACAGCGCCTGTCCCCGCGTCTCGTTGGTCGAGGCGTTGTTGAGCCAGCTTTCCGCGGTGATATAGACACCCGAGAAGCTGAAACCGATCAGCACCCGCATCGCCGCCCAGGCCATCCAGTTCGGCCAGGCGGCATAGAGGATCAGCACGGCCGAGATCATGGTCCCCAGGGCGGCGAAGACGCGGACATGGCCCACGCGGCGGATCATCTCGGGCGCGAGGCGGCTACCGAACAGGAAGCCGATGAAATAGCACGACATCACGATGGACATCTGCGTGGTCGAGAAATTCTCGATGGCGCCGCGGATGCCCAGCAACGTGCCCTGCATCCCGTTGCCCAGCATCAGAAGCATCAGGCCGAACAGAAGCGCCCAGGTCGAGGCAAGAACTTTCAGCATGGGGTCTCCGGGCAGGCGGCGCAGGGGGCAGGCATGACGAGGCGGGCCTGAGTGACCCACCCGCCTAGACCTAGCACAGATCGGGCGCAAGACCGGAGCGAAAGCGGCATTTGGCCGCCGGGTTCGTCACTTTCCCGCCGGGCGGCCGGAAAGCCCCTGCCCTCAGCGCTGGACCGCGCCGCCGCCCTGTGCCCAGGCGCCCAGCGTGCCCAGGTTATGCACCTCGGCGAAGCCGTAAGAGCGCAGGATGCCCGCCGCCCGTCCCGACCGCGCGCCCGAGGCGCAATAGAGGTAAAGCGGCAGACCGGCCTTCTTCGCCTCGGCCAGGCGCTTGTCGAAATGGCCGGAATTCGGATCGGCGGTCAGGTGCAGCCGGCTCAGCGGCAGGTTCAGCGCCCCCTTGGCCTTGCCCGAGGCACGGACCTCGGCCTCCTCGCGCACGTCGATCACCAGCGCGCGTTTCTCGGCCACGGCCTGCACGGCCTGGGCGGCGTTGACGGCAGGACCGCTGCCCATCAGGGAATTGAACAGGTTGAACATTCTGGGTCTCCGGGGAGTGAGAGGGAGTGTCGGGATCGCTTGCCGCTCAGATAGCATGACAGGATTACATATTCAAGATAGGGAATGTTTTATTTGCGGCGTTGCAGCATCGTGATGCGGCCGCCGCGTAAGTTTCCTTTTTGTTCACGAATTCGCATTGGAGACTCGCCGCAAACGCACTATGTTCCCCGCGCAGAGGGTTTGCGCCGGGTATGGGACATGGCTGAACAGAAGTTCATCGAGATCAGAGGCGCGCGCGAGCACAACCTCAAGGGCGTGGATGTCGATATTCCGCGCGATCAGCTTGTGGTGATGACTGGGCTTTCCGGTTCGGGCAAGTCGTCGCTCGCCTTCGACACGATCTATGCCGAGGGGCAGCGCCGCTATGTCGAATCGCTGTCGGCCTATGCGCGTCAATTCCTCGACATGATGCAAAAGCCCGATGTGGACCATATCGCGGGGCTTTCCCCGGCGATTTCCATCGAGCAGAAGACCACCTCGAAGAACCCGCGCTCGACCGTCGGCACGGTGACCGAGATCCACGATTACCTGCGCCTGCTGTTTGCCCGCGCCGGCACCCCCTATTCGCCCGCCACCGGCCTGCCCATCGAGGCGCAGCAGGTGCAGGACATGGTGGACCGCGTCTTGCAGATGGAGGAAGGCACCCGCGCCTATCTGCTGGCCCCCATCGTCCGCGACCGCAAGGGCGAGTACAAGAAAGAGATGCTGGAACTGCGCAAGCAGGGTTTCCAGCGGGTCAAGGTCGACGGCGTGTTCCACGAGCTGGAGACGCCGCCGGAGCTGGACAAGAAATTCCGCCATGACATCGACGTGGTGGTCGACCGGATCGTGGTCCGCCCGGGGATGGAGACGCGGCTGGCGGATTCCTTCCGCACCGCGCTGGATCTGGCGAGCGGCATTGCTGTCCTCGAAATGGCCTCGGCCCCCGAGGGCGAGACGCCCGAACGCATCACGTTCAGCGAAAATTTCGCCTGTCCGGTCAGCGGCTTCACCATCCCCGAGATCGAGCCGCGGCTCTTCTCCTTCAACGCGCCCTATGGCGCCTGCCCGGTCTGCGACGGGCTCGGCGTCGAGCTTTTCTTCGACGAAAGACTGGTCGTGCCCGACGCCATGCTGCGGCTGGAAGACGGCGCCATCGCCCCCTGGCGCAAGGGCAAGACGCCCTATTTCCTGCAAACCATCGAGGCGTTGTCGAAGCATTACAAATTCGACGCGAAGAAGCCTTGGCGCGATCTGCCGGACAAGGTGAAGGACATCCTGCTGCACGGCTCGCAAGGCGAGGAAATCCCCTTCCGCTATGACGATTCCGGCCGCGTCTATCAGGTGACGCGCGTGTTCGAGGGGGTGATCCCCAATATGGAGCGCCGCTGGAAGGAAACCGATTCTGCCTGGGTGCGCGAGGAATTCGAGCGCTATCAGAACAACCGCCCCTGTTCGACCTGCGGCGGCGCGCGGCTGAAGCCCGAGGCGCTGGCGGTCAAGATCGGCGGCCTCCACATTTCGCAAGTTTCCGAAATGTCGATCAAGGAGGCGCTGGCCTGGATCGAGGATGCGCCCAACCATCTGACCAAGCAGAAGAACCAGATCGCCACCGCGATCCTGAAAGAGATCCGCGAGCGGCTGGGCTTCCTGGTCAACGTGGGCCTCGATTACCTGACGCTTTCCCGCGCAGCCGGGACGCTTTCGGGCGGGGAAAGCCAGCGGATCCGGCTGGCCAGCCAGATCGGCTCGGGGCTCACGGGCGTGCTCTATGTGCTGGACGAACCCTCGATCGGGCTGCACCAGCGTGACAACGACCGGCTGTTGACCACGCTCAGGAACCTGCGCGACCAGGGCAATACCGTGCTGGTGGTCGAGCATGACGAGGACGCGATCCGCACCGCGGATTATGTGCTGGATATCGGCCCCGGCGCCGGCGTCCATGGCGGACGGATCGTGAGCCAGGGCACGCCCGAGGAAATCGCCAGCGATCCGGCCAGCCTGACCGGGCAATACCTGTCCGGCCAGCGGCGGATCGAGGTTCCGGCCCATCGGCGTGAGGGCAATGGCAAGGCGATCCGGGTGGTCAAGGCCACGGGCAACAACCTGCAGGATGTGACGGTCGATTTCCCGCTGGGCAAATTCGTCTGCGTGACCGGCGTTTCCGGCGGCGGCAAGTCGACGCTGACCATCGAGACGCTGTTCAAGACCGCCTCCATGCGGCTGAACGGCGCCCGCCAGACGCCCGCCCCCTGCGAGACGGTGCAGGGGCTGCAACACCTCGACAAGGTGATCGACATCGACCAGCGGCCCATCGGCCGGACGCCCCGATCCAACCCGGCAACCTACACCGGCGCCTTCGGCCCGATCCGTGACTGGTTCGCGGGCCTGCCGGAAGCAAAAGCGCGCGGCTACAAACCCGGGCGATTCAGCTTCAACGTCAAGGGCGGGCGCTGCGAGGCCTGTCAGGGCGACGGCGTCCTGAAAATCGAGATGAACTTCCTGCCGGACGTCTATGTCACCTGCGAGACCTGCAAGGGCAAGCGGTACAACCGCGAGACGCTGGAAGTATTGTTCAAGGGTAAATCAATTTCCGACGTGCTCGACATGACGGTCGAGGAAGCGCAGGATTTCTTCACCGCCGTGCCGTCGATCCGCGAGAAGATGGACGCGCTGATGCAGGTGGGGCTGGGCTATATCAAGGTCGGCCAGCAGGCGACGACGCTGTCCGGCGGCGAGGCGCAGCGGGTGAAGCTGTCGAAGGAGCTGAGCCGCCGCTCCACCGGCAAGACGCTCTATATCCTCGACGAGCCGACCACCGGGCTGCATTTCGAGGACGTGCGCAAGCTGCTGGAAGTGCTGCATGAACTCGTGGAGCAGGGCAACACGGTGGTGGTCATCGAGCACAATCTCGACGTGGTGAAGACCGCCGACTGGATCATCGACATCGGCCCCGAGGGGGGCGACGGCGGCGGCCGCGTCGTGGCTGAAGGCACGCCCGAGGAGGTCGCCAAGGTCGAGGGCAGCCATACCGGCCATTACCTCGCGCCCTTGCTGAAACAGCGGCGGCGGGCGGCGGAATAGGCGGTTCCAAGGGGCGGCATATAGGAGCGGCCCTCGGGGGCATCGAGCCCCTCGGGCCGCTCAGGGGGCGCTGCCCCCTGCGGCCTGCGGCCTACCCCCGGGATATTTGCAGAACGAAGATCTAGAGGCTTCGGGCGATCTTGCGGCCATCATGGAAGGCGAAGGGGGCGAGGCGCGGGGCGGCGGCATCGCCGAGGAGCACCGGCGCCAGATCGGCGAGGTCTTCGGAGAGCGGGTAGAAGGCGCGGTTGGTGGTGGCCATGACCAGCGCCGAGGCGGGGATTGTCTGTTCCTCTCCGGTCAGGAGCGAACGGATCCGCGCGCCCGCCCCGTTCCCCAGCCATTCGGCGATGGCGCTTTCGGTCAGGAAGGTGACGCCGCGCCGGGCCAGCGCCGTGCGGGCCGGACCATCGGCGGCGGTGCGGGCGAGGTCGCGGGCCACCATCGCGTCCGGGGTGACCAACGTCACCCGATGCCCGGCCTCGGCCAGGTGCCAGGCGGTGCCGATGCCCTTCCAGTGTCCGCCCTCGTCGTAAAGGATCACCTCGGTCCCCAGCCGTGCCTCGCGCCGCATCACCGCCTCGGCGCTCCAGACCGCGCCGCGCTCGACCCCCGGCAGGCTGTCATGCTGCGGCAGCCAGCGCTGGAAACCCGCGTCATCGGGCAAGGAGCCGGTGGCGAGAAGCAGGCGGTCGGGGTTGATCGCGCGGATGGCCGCGTCGTCCAGAAAAGTGTTGAGGCGCAGGTCGACGCCCAGCCGGGTCAGCTCGCGTTCGTACCAATCCAGCAGGTCGAGGATCTGCGCCCGCCGCGGCTGTTGCCCGGCCAGCCGGAACTGCCCGCCGATCTGCGGCTGGGCCTCGGCCAGCACCACGCGGTGGCCGCGGATCGCGGCGACGCGCGCGGCCTCGAGCCCCGCGGGACCCGCGCCGACCACCAGCACGTCCAGCGGTACCTCGGCGGGGGTGAAGCGGTCGCCGCCCCATTCCCATTCGCGGCCGGCCGAGGGATTGACCACGCAGGAAATCCAGTAATCGCGGGACCGCCGCCCCCAGCACATCTGGTTGCAGCTGAGGCAGGGCCGCACCCGATCCGCCTGCCCCGCCGCGGTCTTGGCCGCCAGATGCGGGTCGGCGATCTGGCCCCGAACGATGCTGACCAGATCGGCGGCGCCCGAGGCGATGACCTGTTCGCCGGTATCGGGAGTGCGAATCCCGGCCTCGGCGGTGATCTTCGCATGCCGGACCACCCCTTTCAGCAGCGCCGTGACCGGCACGGTCAGCGTGTCGGGCTCGGTGAAGGGCGGGATGATGCGGGCGAAATCGAGGTAGGACCCGGCGCCGCAGGTGACGTAATCGACATGGCCGGTGGCATCGTGCAGCGCCACGATCTCGCAGAGCGCCTCGGCCTGCAGGGACACCGAATATTGCGCGTCATTGCTGATGGCGAGGCCGAGGATGAAATCCTCGCCACAGGTGCGGCGCACGCCCTCGATCAGTTCCCGCGAGAACCGGGTGCGGTTTTCCAGCGAGCCGCCCCAGCAATCCCCGCGCCGGTTCGACCAGGGCAGCCAGAATTGGTCGATCAGGGAATTGTAGGCGGCCCAGACCTCCACCCCTTGAAACCCCGCCTGCTGCGCGCGGCGTGCGGCGGCGATATGGGCGGCGAGCAATTCCTCGATCTCGACCCCCGACATCGCATGCGAGCCATCCGCGTCGTGGTACGAGGGGCGGCCGGACGGCGACCAATGCGGCTGGAAACTCAGGTCGGAATCGCCATGCCCGCCGATGTGATAGATCTGCTGGATGATCACCGCGCCCTCGGCCCGCACCGCCTCGGTCACTTTGCGGAAGGCGGGGATGATGCTGTCATCCTCGTGCCGGTAATTCCCCCGGGTCAGGACGCCGGTGCGGTGGGCCGGCACCGGCTCGCACACCACCATCCCCGCGCCCCCCAGCGCGCGTTCGCGCAGATAGGCCAGGGTACGGGCGCCGGGCAGGCCGTCTTCCGCCATGTTGTTGGTATGCGCGCCGAAAACGATGCGATTGCGGAGTGTCTCGCCGCGCAGCTGCAGGGGCGACATCAGGCGGGGATGGTTGGTCATCGGAACCTCCGGGCTGCGGTCAGGATGCGGGCGGCGGGCCGGTGTTTCGCGACCGGGGCCGTCACGCCGGAGGCCAAATGCGACCTTGACGCGCCCGGCGGGCCTGCCAAGTTGCGGCACAACCACAGGGAGGAACAGGATGATCCAACGCGAAACGCTCGAATGGACCGATGGCACGATTTCGATGCGCGGCACGCTGTTGCGCGACGACGACCTGCAGGGTCCCGCGCCCGGCATCCTGATCGCCCCCGCCTATGCCGGGACCGGCCCGGTCGAGGAAGAGCGGGCCGAATTTCTGGCGCGGGCGGGCTATGTCGTGTTGCTTGGCGACTATTATGGCGAGGGCAAGCGCGCGGCGGATGCCGAGGAGGCGACGGCGCTGATGTTCGGGGTCGAGGGCCAGCGGCCGGTTCTGGCCAAACGCATGACGGCGGCGCTGGCGGCTTTGGCGGCGCAGGATTGCGTGGATGAAACGCGGCTCGGCGCCATGGGCTATTGCTATGGCGGCAAGGCGGTGCTGGATCTGGCGCGCAGCGGCGCCGATCTGGCCGTGGCGGGATCGCTGCACGGGGTGCTCGACCCGCCGCCGCAGCCGACGCAGGCCATCAAGGCCTCGGTTCTGGTGATGCATGGCTGGGACGATCCGCTGGCCAAGCCCGAAGCGGTCGTCGCTCTGGCGCAGGAACTGACCGCGGCGGGGGCCGAATGGCAGCTTCTGGGCTTCGGGCAGACCGGGCATTCCTTCACCAACCCTCGCGCCAACAGCCCCGAAAGCGGCATGGCCCATAGCGCGGCAGCGACGCAGCGGGCCTATGCGGCGCTGGACCGGCTGTTTGCCGAAAAGTTGGGGCGCTGACCCCTCTCGGGGCGACCGTCGCCAAACAGAAACGGGCCCGTCACCATCGCGACGGGCCCGCAGTCGTTGCCTTGCAGCGGTGAGGCCTCAGAAGAAGGCCTGCAGCCCGGTCTGCGCCCGGCCGAGGATCAGCGCATGAACGTCATGCGTGCCCTCGTAGGTGTTGACCGTCTCCAGGTTCACCATGTGGCGAATGACCTGGAATTCCTCGGAAATCCCGTTGCCGCCATGCATGTCGCGGGCCACGCGGGCGATATCCAGCGCCTTGCCGCAATTGTTGCGCTTGATGAGCGAGATCATCTCGGGCGCGCCCTGCGCCTCGTCCATCAGGCGACCGACCTGCAGCGCCGCTTGCAGGCCCAGCGTGATCTCGGTCTGCATGTCGGCCAGTTTCTTCTGGAACAGCTGCGTGCCGGCCAGCGGCTTGTCGAATTGCTTGCGGTCAAGGCCGTATTGGCGCGCGGCGTGCCAGCAGAACTCGGCCGCCCCCATCACGCCCCAGGCGATGCCATAGCGCGCCCGGTTGAGGCAGCCGAACGGACCCTTCAGCCCCTCGACATAGGGCAGCAGCGCGTCTTCGCCGACTTCCACGTTGTCCATGACGATCTCGCCAGTGGTCGAGGCGCGCAAGCTGAGCTTGCCCTCGATCTTCGGCGCGCTGAGGCCCTTCATGCCCTTGTCCAGCACGAAGCCGCGGATGCGCCCGCCATGGGCTTCCGACTTCGCCCATACGACGAAGACATCGGCGAAGGGCGCGTTCGAGATCCACATCTTGGTGCCGGTCAGCTTGTAGCCGGTGGCGGTCTTCTCGGCGCGGGTCTTCATGCCCGCGGGGTCGGACCCCGCGTCGGGTTCGGTCAGCCCGAAGCAGCCGATCAGGTCGCCCGAGGCCAGACCCGGCAGGTATTTCTGCCGCTGCTCTTCCGAGCCATAGGCATAGATCGGGTACATCACCAGCGAAGATTGCACCGACATCATCGAGCGATAGCCGGAATCGACCCGCTCGATTTCCCGCGCCACCAGACCATAGGTCACGTAGCCTGCGCCAAGGCCGCCGTATTCCTCGGGGATCGTGGTGCCCAGAAGCCCGGCCTCACCCATCAGCTTGAAGACGCCCGGGTCCGAAGTCTCATCGCGGAAGGCCTGGATCACGCGCGGTTGCAGCACCGATTGCGCGAATTCCTTGGCCGCGTCGCGCAGCATGCGCTCATCCTCGGTCAGTTGGCCATCCAGCCGCAGCGGGTCATCCCACTGGAAACGGCCGAGGTCCGGGGCGTCCTTGGCTTTCAGTTTGGGGCGGTCGGTCATGCGGGATCCTCCTGTGCTGGCGGCGAAATACCATGCGACAGCGGGGCAAAAAACCGATAAATCGGCATGAAGCCATGAGGGTTTGTAATGATACCGCGCCGCCTTCTGCCCAATACCCCCGCGCTGCTGGCCTTTGACGCCGTGGCCCGGACCGGCAGCTTCACCGCCGCCGCCCGCGATCTGGGCCAGACGCAGGGGGCGATTTCGCGGCAGGTGGCGCAGTTGGAGGGGCAGTTGGGGGTGCCGCTGGTGGACCGCGGCGCAAGGGCCGCCCGGCTGACGCAGGCGGGTACGGCCTATGCCCGCGCCGTCAAGGCGGCGCTCGATGCGCTGGGGCGCGGCGCGATGGAGGCTTTGGGCCAGACGCAGGAGCGCGGGCTGCAACTGGCGATCCTGCCCACGTTCGGGACCCGCTGGCTGATGCCGCGCATTCCCCGCTTCGTCCGCCGCCACCCCGAGATCACGCTGCATTTCACCACCCGCATCGGCCGTTTCGATCTGGGCGCCGAGGGGATCGACGCCGCCATCCACTCGGGCCGCGGCGATTGGCCGGGCGCGCGGCTGACGCTGCTGATGGAGGAACGCGTGATGCCGGTCGCCGCCCCCGGCACCAAGGGCGTCGCGGGCCAGCCGCTGCTGGCGCTGGCGACCCGGCCGCAGGCCTGGGCCGACTGGTGGGCGCTCTCTGCCCTGCCCGGCCCGCTGCCCGCGCCGGCGATGCGGCTGGAACAGGTCTCGACGCTGGCGCAGGCCGCCGCCGCCGGGATGGGCGTGGCGCTGATGCCGGCCTTCCTCATCCGGCCTGAACTCGATTCCGGCGCGCTGGTGCCCTTGGGCCCCGAGACCGCCACCGGCTTCGGCTATTGGTTCGCCGAGCCGGACCTCGCCCCCGGGGAACGGGCGAAACCCTCGGTCGCGCGGTTCAAGGATTGGCTGATCACCGAGATCGACCGCGAGACCGTGGTCTAGCTCACGCCCGCCTGAGCAGCGCCCGCGCCACCAGCATGGCCAGCGCCAGCACCCCCGCCACCAGCGCGAAGGAGGCGCGCAGCCCCGCGACTTCGGCCATCAGCCCCAGCATCGGCGGGCCGAGGAAATAGCCCAGATAGCCCAGCACCGTGGCCCGGGCGATGGCGCGGCCGCGCTGCGCGGGATCGGCCAGCCGCCCGGTCAGCGCCATGGCGGTGGGCACCACGACCGAGCCGCCCAGCCCCATGACCACGAAGCCGGCAAAGGCCATCAGCGGGCCGGTCGCCCCGACCACCACCACCAGCCCGGCGACCGAGACCGCCATGCCGCCCAGCAGCATCCGCCGCTCCGGCAGGCGCCGTGCCAGGCCCTGCCCCATCAGCCGGCCGAAGCCCATGGTCAGCCCCATCAGCGCCGGGGCCAGCGAGCCCGAGCCGGTGGCGCCGCCCAGATCGCGCTCGATATAGAGCGCCGACCAGGCCTCGACCGCATTCTCGCTCATCAGCCCGGCCAGGATCAGCGCCCCGCCCAGCCAGGGCACCAGCCCCAGCGCCCCGCGACCCGCCGCCTTGCTGCCGCCCATCCCCTCGATCCGGCCGTCGCGCTCGATGGACAGGATCGCCATCGCCACGCAGACCCCCGCCGCGACACCCAGGATCTGCGGCGCGCCCCAGCCCGCGGCGCGCGCCAAGCCGGTCAGCGCTGCCGCTGCCGCAAAGGCCAGCGAATAGAGCCCGTGGCTGAGGTTCATCAGGGGCTCGCCCCGCGCCGCCTCGATGGCCGAGAGCCGCGCGTTCATGTAGACATCGAGCGCGCCCGAGGTCAGCCCCATCCCCATCAGCGCCAGCAGAAACGCAAGGGGCGCGCTGACCAGCCCCATCAGGGCCAGCGACAGCCCCATGAGCGCAGCAAAGCCGGGCAGCGCCCAGCGGCCCAGCAGGGGCGCCACGCGCGGCGCCAGGCTCATCGCCGCGATGGCCGCGACCGAGCCCCAGATCAGCAGCAGGCCGAAAGGCCCGTCCTCGACCGCCAAAGCCGCCTTGAGATCCGGCATCGCGGCCATGAAGCCGCCCCAGACCACGCCCATGCCGACGAAACAGGCCGCAGGCCCCCGCGACGCGGCAAGTTGCAGACGAAAGGACACGCGCATAACCTCCGGCACGGGCAGCGCCGCATCCGATCACGGGCGCGGGTGAAGGTCCAGCGGAAGCGCCGCCGTTGCCTCCCCTTGCCGAACCCCGGACGATTCCCCCTTTCCTTCACGCCGCCCTTGGGCTATGGCCAGCCGCGCTGCGCATCCACCCTTGGAGGGGCGTGGCCGATAGCAACCAATTTCAGGAGAACCGATATGGCTGGTGAGATCCAGGATCTGATCGCCGAGGTCCGGACGGGGTCGGGCAAGGGGGCCGCTCGTCAATCTCGTCGTGAGGGCAAGGTGCCGGGCGTTCTGTACGGCGGTGGCGCCGATCCCGTGAACCTCGACTTCGACTTCAACTACCTGCTCAAGAAGCTGCGTCAGGGCCGCTTCAAGTCGCAGCTGTGGAACCTCAAGGTCGAAGGCCAGGAAGACGTGCGCGTCATCTGCCGCGACGTGCAGCGCGATGTCGTCAAGGACATGCCGACCCACGTCGATCTGATGCGCCTGCGCCGCACCTCGCGCATCAACCTCTTCGTCCATGTGGAATTCATCAACCACGCCGCAGCGCCGGGCCTGAAGAAGGGCGGCACGCTGACCGTCGTTCGTCCCGACGTCGAGCTGAACGTGCTGGCCGGTGACATCCCCGAGAAGCTGGTGGTCGATCTGACCGGCCACAACATCGGCGACGTGATCCACATCAGCGACATCGCCCTGCCCGAAGGCGTGAAGCCGACCATCGCCCGCAACTTCGTCATCGCCAATATCGCCGCGCCCTCGGGCCTGCGGTCGGCTGGCGGCGAAGAGGCCGATGAGGCCGAAGAGGCCTGATCGCCCCTTCCGCCCGATCTGGAAAACCCCGCCCCCTCAGGGCGGGGTTTTTCGTTGCGCGCCGACCATCGGTCATTCCCGCAGCAGGGCCGAGATCAGTTCCTCGCGCGTCATCATCGAGCGGCCTTTGATCCCCAGATCCTGCGCCAGCGCGACCAGATCCGCCCGGGTCCAGCCCGCATAGGGCGCGCGCGGCGGCGGGGGGGCGGGAATGCCGGGATAAACCGCCATGGCAGGCCTCCTTTCAGCCAGCAAACGCGCGGCGATCCCGGCAAGTTCCCGGGGCCGGGCTTCAGTGGTTGCGCAGCGCCTCGATCAGCGCGGCCTTGGTCATCGTCGAGCGGCCGTCGATCCCGATCTCCCGTGCCCTGTCGTACAGGTCGTCGCGCGTCCACTCCTCATAGGGGCGAGCCTTGCCGCCCTTTTCGGACGGATGCTGATCGGGATTGGCCCGCGCGTTCGAGATGCGGGCCGCCTTTTCCTTCGACATCCCCTTGCGGCCCGCATGGACAGGTCTTCGCCCAGACGCTAGAACCCGGGCCATGAAACTCTTCGTCGGCCTCGGCAATCCCGGCGCGCAATACGCGCAGAACCGTCACAACATCGGCTTCATGGCATTGGACCGGATCGCCGAAGATCACGGATTCAGCCCCTGGAAAGCGCGGTTCCAGGCGCAGGTCAGCGAAGGGCGCCTCGGCGGCGACAAGCTGGTGCTGCTGAAGCCGCAGACCTTCATGAATCTCTCGGGCCAGGCGGTCGGCGAGGCGATGCGCTATCTGAAACTGAGCCCGGCCGATGTCGTGGTCTTCCATGACGAGCTGGACCTCGCCCCCGGCAAGCTGCGTCTGAAGGAGGGCGGCGGCCACGCCGGGCATAACGGCCTGCGCTCGATCCACCAGCATATCGGCGAGGCCTATCACCGCGTCCGCCTGGGCATCGGCCATCCCGGGCACAAGGACCGCGTGGCGGGCTATGTGCTGCATGATTTCGCCAAGGCGGACGAGGAATGGCTGGACGACCTGCTGCGCGGCATCTCGGACGGGGCCGATGCGCTGGCCGCGGGCGACGGCCCGCGGTTCCAGAACGCCGTCGCCGCCCGCACGGCGCCCGCCCGCAATGCAGGCCGGGACAAACCGGCCCCGGCGGCACCGGGTCCGGTCAAGGCGGACCCCGAAGCCCCGAAAGCCGCGGCAGCCGCTGCCGTGGACACCCGCTCCGCCCTCCAACGCCTCGCGGACAAGTTCCGATGACCACCCTCGGTGACGCGTTCCGCGCCCAGGCCGATGCCTGCGACAGTCTCGGCTCGCCCTTCATGGCCCGGCTCTGCACCCTGCTGGCCGAGCGGCTCACGCCCGATACCCCCCTCACCCGTCGCCTCTTCGACTGGCCGGGCGACCTGACCCCGCGCGGGGAATCGGTGCCCCTGCGCCTCGCCGGGGCGCTGCATGCACTGGTGCTGCAGGGCGATCCTCTGGCCGGGGCCTATCCGCCCGGAACGGTGGACGACGCCAGCCTCTGGGCCGCCGTCTCGGACGCGCTGTCGCGGCAAGCCGCCTTCATCGACCGCTTTCTCGACAGCCCGCCCCAGACCAACGAGGTCCGCCGCTCCGCCGCGCTCATCGCCGTGGGCCAATGGCTCGCCGCCCGCCATGACCTGCCCTTCACCTTCTCCGAGTTGGGCGCCAGCGCGGGGCTGAACCTCAACTGGGACCGCTTCGCCCTCGCCCTGGGCGAGCAGCGCTTCGGCCCCCGGGACGCGGCCCTGACCCTGCGCCCCTACTGGCAGGGCAATCCCCCGCCCCCGGCGCGGATCAGGGTGGCCGAGCGCGCGGGCGTCGACCTCAACCCGATCGACGCGCGGGATCCCGACCAGCGCCTGCGCCTCCTTGCCTATCTCTGGGCCGACCAGCCCGAACGCCTCGCGCTGACCGAAGCCGCCCTCGCCGCCGGCCCGCCGCTGCCCGAGCGCGCGGATGCCGTGGACTGGCTGGAAACCCGCCTCGCCCCCCGGCGCGAGAATCGGCTGCATCTCATCTGGTCAACCGTCGCCTGGCAATATGTCCCGGCCGCCGGCCAAGCGCGCGGTCAGGCGCTGATCGAGGCCGCGGGCGCCCGGGCCACCGACAGCGCGCCCCTCGCCTGGTTCCGCTATGAGACAGACGGCGCCACGCCCGGCGCCGGGCTTTCGCTGCGCCTCTGGCCGGGCGACCTGAGCCTCGACCTCGGCCGCGCCGATTTTCACGGCCGCTGGATCGACTGGCGCGCGCCCTGACCCCTCATCCCCTTGCTGAAATACGCAAAAGACGCAGCCATCGAGAGGCGCCATGACCGATTTCGAAACCCGCAAGACCCAGGCCGCCGATTGGTTCCGCAGCCTGCGCGGCACCATCACCCAGGCTTTCGAGGCGCTCGAGGATACGACCGAGAGCGACCTTCCCCCCGGCCGGTTCGAGGTCACGCCCACCGAACGGGACGCGGGCCGGGGCGGCGGCGGCATCATGTCGGTGATGCGCGGCGGCCGGCTTTTCGAGAAAGTAGGCGTCAACTGGTCGGCGGTCCATGGCACGCTGGGCGAGAGGGCCCAGAAAGCCATGGCCGCCCGCGGCGTGCCCGGCTTGGCCGAGGATCCCCGCTTCTGGGCCTCGGGCATCAGCCTGGTGGCGCATATGAGGAACCCGCATTGCCCGGCGGTGCACATGAACACGCGGATGTTCTGGACCCCCGGCGCCTGGTGGTTCGGCGGCGGCGCCGACCTGAATCCCTGCCTCGAATACCCCGAGGATACGGCGCATTTCCACGCGCGGATGCAGGAAGCCTGCGCGGCGCATGACCCGGAGTATTACCCGCGCTTCAAGGCATGGGCGGACGAGTATTTCTTCATCCCCCACCGCGGCCGGGCGCGGGGTGTCGGGGGGATCTTCTACGACGACCTCAACACCGGCGACTGGGACAAGGACTTCGCCTTCACCCGCGCCGTGGGCGAGGCCTTCCTGCCGGCTTTCGCCCCCCTGTGCGAAAAGCGCCGCGGCACGGCCTGGTCCGAAGCTGACCGCGAGGCGCAGCTCGTGCATCGCGGCCTCTATGCCGAATACAACCTGGTGTATGACCGCGGCACCAAGTTCGGTCTGGAGACTGGCCATGATGCGAAGGCAGTGCTGATGAGCCTGCCGCCGCTCGCCAAGTGGATCTGAGAGGTTTCGCCCTCGTTGCCCGCTGACGCGGGCACCGCGGGCGACCAGCTGCGCGGCAAAGCCGCGCCGGAGAAAGGGGGCCGTCGCCCCCCCCCCCTCTTGGCCTTCGGCTTGGTCCGGCCCTACGCTCGCGCTCGGGGCGTTCGGGCTTGACGACGCGCACTGGCGCCTCGTCCGTGCGGCCCTCGCCCCAGAGGATATTTGGAGAACAAAGATGAAGGTTTAAGGGGGCGTTAACCTGCCTTCTTTGCGCTTCAAATATTCTCGGGGGTTTCTCAAGGGGGTGGAAAACCCCCTTGAGCGGGGGGTGCGGGGGGCTGGCCCCCCGCCACTTCCCGGCCATCCCCGCCCTATTCGGCAGCGCGCGCCCGCGCCTCCAGCCGCGCCGGGAAGCTCACGCGGAACGCCGCCCCGCCCTGCCCCGGCAGATAGGCGATGTCGCCGCCGAGATTGTGCATGATCTCGCGACAGATGGCGAGGCCGAGGCCGGCGCCGCCCGCCTGATGGGTATCCGTCAGCCGGGCGAATTTCTCGAAGATCAGCATCTGGCTCTTCTTCGGGATCCCCGAGCCGTTGTCGATGAAATCGACCACCACCTTGCCGCCCCGCTGCCGCACGGCGATGCGCAGTTCGGGCGCCGCTGCGTCGCAGTATTTCCGGGCATTCGAGATGACGTTGATGAAGACCTGCGTCAGCCGGCCGATATCGGTGCTGAGGGCGATCTCTTCATCCGCGCTCTGGCGGCGCAGGGTGAACTGGCGGTGCGGCAGCACGGAATTCGAGGCCATCAGCGCCCGGTCGATCAGGTCGCCCAGCGTCGCCTGCTGGATATCCAGGTTGACCTGGCCGTTCTCCAGCACGCTCAGATCCAGCAGGTCATCGAGCAGCCGGGTCAGCCGGATCGATTCGTCATGGATGATCCGGGCGTAGCGGATGATCTCGTCGCCCGTCACCTCATCATCCATCAGGATCTCGGAAAAGGCCCGGATCGAGGTCATGGGCGTCCTGAGTTCATGGCTGATCTGGCTGAGGAAACTGTCCTTCTGCACCGAGAGTTTCTGCAAGAGTTCGTTAGCCTCGCGCAGCTGCCGCGCGGTCCGGGCCAGCTCCTCGGATTTCGCTTCCAGCTGGGCGGAATGCTCCATGATCTGGGCGGTCTCGCTGGCCACGGCCATCAGGTCATCGACCGTCACCAGCCGCCCGCCGACGATCTGGGCGATCATCGCATGCGCCGTGGCCGCCCCCACCGATCCCGCCAGCTCGCGTTCCAGCTTGTCGAGGAAATCGGGCGTCGGATCGGGCAGGAAACCCGCCTTGCCCTGGGCGCGGGTCTGGGCTTCGAAGAAGCTCTGCGCCTCGGCCGCGCCGAGGATGCGCTGGGACATGGCCAAGAGGTCCTCGGCCTCGTTCTCGGCCGCTTCGCGCGACCAGCCGCGGGCGCCGGGGCTCTCGTCGCCGGGGCCCAGGTCATAGACATTGACGAATTGCGCCGATTGCACGCGCTCGACCGGGCTGGGGAAACTGAGCAGCGAGCCGGTGATGAAGGCGGTGGCATTCAGCGCCAGCGACCAGAAGAGCGCGTGCAGCAGCGGGTCCAACCCCTCGACCCCGAAGAGCGCATGCGGCCTGAGCCAACCGATGCCCAGGGGCCCCTCGGCCATCAGCTCGGCGCCGAGGATCACGCCCGGCCCGAAGGAGGGCAGGAACAGCGTATAGAGCCAGGCCAGCGCGCCCACCGCCAGCCCCGCAGCCGCGCCGATCCGGCTGGCGCCGCGCCAGTAGAGCGCACCGATCAGCGCCGGCAGCACCTGCGCCATCCCGGCAAAGGAGATGAGGCCGATGGCCGCCAGCGCCCGCGACCCGCCCGAGATGGCGAAATAGAGATAGCCCAGCCCGAGGATCACGCCGATGGAAAGGCGGCGCGCGTTCAGCACCAGCCCCCGCATGTCGCTGGCATCCCGCGCCGGCGCCAGTCCCCGGTCGGCGGCCCGCTGGCGCGAGGCCAGCCACATCGGCACGACGATATGGTTCGACACCATCGTCGCCAGCGCGATGGCGGCGATGATCACCATCGAGGTCGCGGCGGAAAATCCCCCCAGGAAGGCCAGCATGGCCAGCCCGTTCTGCCCCAGCGCATGCGGCAGCGTCAGCACGAAAAGGTCGGGATTGGCCCCTTCCGGCAAGAGGGTCAGCCCCGCCGCGGCGATGGGCAGCACGAAGAGGCTCATCGCCATCAGATAAAGCGGAAAGGCCCAGGAGGCGACGGCAAGATGGCTCTCGTCCGCGTTCTCGACCACCATGACCTGGAACATGCGCGGCAGCGTCAGGATCGCCACCCCCGCCAGAAAGGTCAGCCCCATCCAGCGGGCGGGGTCGATGGCCCATTCGGGGCGCTCGGCCTGGGCGATCTGGGCCAGCATGTCGGCCGGCCCCTCGGCCAGTCCCCAGACCACCCAGATCCCCACCGCCAGAAGCGCCACCAGCTTGACCACCGCCTCTACCGCGATGGCGGTGACGACGCCGTGGTGCTGTTCGTTGGCGTCGAGGTTGCGCGTGCCGAAGAGGATGGTGAACAGCGCAAGCCCCACCGCCACCCACATCGCCAGTTGCTGCGGCGCCAGCGTCTCGCCCGCGGTGAAGGCGCCGAAGCTGAGCGCGATGGACTGGAGTTGCAGGGCGATATAGGGCGTGGTGGCGATCACTGCCAGCACGGTGACGATCACGCCCACCGCGTTCGACTTGCCATAGCGCGAGGAAATCAGGTCGGCGATGGAGGTGACGCGCTGCGCCTTGCCGATCCTGACCAGCTTCCTCAGCAGCCACCACCAGCCGACGAAGACCAGCGTCGGCCCCAGATAGATGGTCATGAATTCAAGGCCCGAGCGCGCCGCGTAGCCCACCGCGCCGTAAAACGTCCAGGCCGTGCAATAGACCGACAGCGACAGCGTATAGACCAGAGGCGAGCGCAGGAAACGGGCCTGCCTGCCGCTGGCGCGCAGCGCCTCGGCCCGGCGTTCGGCCAGCGAGGCGATGGTGAACAGGAAGATCACATAGGCCAGCGCCGCCGGAACCAGGATGTTCAGGGTCATGGCGCGCCCTCGTCCGGGGCGGGGCTGGTGCGCCGCTCGGCCGCTTCGGCATCGCGCCGCAGCGCCGCGCGCAGGGGCCGCGACAGCGCCGCCGCCGCCAGCACCAGCACCAGCCAGAGCAGGAACAGATAGACCGCCTCGGCCGCGGTGCTCACCCCCCGCCCCCGGGTCCAGAGCACCGGCAGCAGGATCAGCACGAAACCCACGACCGGCAGGATCCGCGCCGCATCCATGATGCGGCGGCGGCGATAGGTCTCGCGTTGCAGGAACAGGGGGGCGCGGGGCGGCTTCATGCGCCGATCATACACCGACCAGCTGGCGCACCGCAGCCAGCAATTCGGCATTGGCAAAGGGTTTGGCGATGAACATCGAGGCGCCCGCGGCCATCGCCTGTTCGCGCACCTGGGCCGAGCCCTTGGCGGTCAGCAGGATCACCGGCAGCCGGGCCGTCCCGGGCTGGCCCCTGAGCGCGCGCAGGATCTCGAAGCCGCTGGCGCCAGGCAGCATCACGTCCAGGATCACCAGATCCGGCGCCTCGGCCCCGATCCGGGCCAGCGCGCCGGTGCCGGTGGCCTCGATCGCCACCTCCCAGCCGTCGCGGCGCAGGATGAAGCGGATCGCCTCCGAGATATTGGGCTCGTCCTCGACCACCAGCACCCGGCGGCCGGCCCCCCGCCGGCCCGACACCGGCGCCACATCCGCCGTGCCGCCGCCCCCCGAGGCTTCGGCCCCGTCGTGGCTCATGCGATGGTCCTCCCCGGTGGTCCACCCGGGCCGCGCGTCCCTCCCGAACGGGCGCCCGCAGGAACTATCGTGGCAATTCACAAACCTGTCAAAGCCTCCGTGCAGGCGGTGTTCCGCCGCCCCGCTCCGGTCAGCCCGACACGATCGAGGGCTCGCGCCGCGCCGGGCACAGCTCGCGCGGGCAGACCCGGCAGCTCGATCCCAGCGCCCGCACCGCCTCGCCCTCGCCCGGCGCCCCGGCGACCGAGGCGGGCGTGACCAGCATGCTGGCCTCCCAGGCGAAGGGCGGCTCGAAGCGCAACGGATCCCGGGCGCCCGCGACGGCATGGGCAATGAAACGCCCGGGCGGGCGCCCGGCGAATTCCACCGGCGCGCGCACCGGGCGGTCAGGCCGCAACAGCGCCTCGTACAGCGGCCAGAGCGGGCAGGCCCCGCCGAAACGCGGCAGCTGGAACCCCTCGATCGGCCGCCGGAAGGTCAGCGTGCCCGAGCCGTCGCAGATCGCCAGACCGAAGCGCGGGATCCCCGGCTCGGGCGGCAGGGTCGCCAGCCGCCGGAACAGCTGCGCGAGGCCCACGCCGAAATGCCGCGCCAGATCCTCGGGCGCGAATCCCGCCCCGGCGGTGAAAACCCGCAGCAGCACCGGCATCAGCTGCGCCACCGGCAGGGCACGCGCATCCTCATGCGCACGCGCCAGCCAATCCCGGGCCAGACTGCGCGCCGCGGCCGAGGCCAGCTCGGCCTGCCCGGCGATCAGCGCCGCCCAATCGCCGCCTGTTTCGACCGCGGCGACGTGGAAGCCCTGCCGCTCCAGCCAGCTTTCCAGTTCCTCCTGCGGGGCGGCGAGGCCGGTCTCCTCGCTCGAGGTGTCGAGGAAGGCGACCAGCGCCTCGGCCGCATTGGCCAGCCGCACGGAATCGTCATGCACGTTGCGATGGAAGAGCGCGCGCCACTCGGGCTCCAGATCCTCGGATTCGGCCAGGATGGCGGCGGTGGATTGCACCGAGGTCACCGCCGAGACGATCTCGTGCAGCGAAGCCGAAAGATTCGGGTCATGCGCCATCCGGTCCGACAGACGCTCGATGATCCGCTCCTGCGCCTCGGCCAGCGCCTGCAATTGCGCCAGCAACGCCGCCCAGCCGGGAAAACGGCCGACCAGCTCATCGGCGCGGTCGACCTCGGGCTCGGTGCCGGGCTGGGCCCGGGCGGCGGCGGCGCGCAGGATCTGGATCTGCGCGTCGCCCGCCCGCTCATCCAGCGCCTCGGCGGGGATCTGCAGGGCCCTGGCGATGGCCTCCAGCACGGGGGCCGAGGCGCGGCGGCGGTTGTGCTCGATGAGGTTCAGATACGATGGCGAGACACCGGCCATCCGCGCCAGATCCGCCTGCCCCAGCCGCCGCGCGGTGCGCAGGGCGCGGATGCGCGTGCCGGACAAGGCGGGTCTGGGTGCGGGTCTGGGCATGGCCCTTGCCTCCTCGATCCCGCTGTTACACCATGCGCCCGACCGGCACGCAAGCGCCGCCGCCCGCGCCCGGCGCGGCCGATGGGAAGCCCGACGGGGAGAATGGCACTTTTCACGCGACGGGGCCTGACGTATAACCCCGCCGCACAACGCGGGACGCGTCAGACAACATCGCAGGCCGGGACAGCACCCGCCGCAACGAGGATGTCCATGAGCAAAGATCACATCACCTCCGACGTCGCCTTCATCAAGGCCTTGGCGGAACTTCTGAACCAGAACGAGCTGACCGAGATTTCGGTCAAGCGCGAATACGGCGAGAACGACACGCTGAACGTCAAGGTTGCCAAGCAATCGCAGGTCGTCCAGGCGGCGCCGGTCAGCTATGCCGCGCCCGCGCACAGCGCCGCGCCGGCCCCCTCGGCACCCGCCGCTTCCGCCGCCCCGGCCGCCGCCGCGGCCTCGGCCGATCCCGCCGATCATCCCGGCGCCGTCGCCTCGCCGATGGTGGGCACGGCCTATCTGGCGCCCGAACCCGGTGCCGATCCCTTCGTCGCCGTCGGCCAGCAGGTCAGCGCCGGGCAGACCGTGCTGATCATCGAGGCGATGAAGACCATGAACCACATTCCGGCCCCGGCCTCGGGCGTGGTCAAGCGGATCCTGGTGACGGATGGCACGCCTGTCGAATATGGCGCGCCCCTGATGATCATCGAATAAGGCCTTGGCAATGTTCGACAAAATCCTCATCGCGAACCGGGGCGAGATCGCGCTGCGCGTCATCCGCGCCTGCCGCGAGATGGGCATCCAGTCGGTCGCCGTGCATTCGACCGCCGACGCCGACGCCATGCACGTGCGCATGGCCGACGAGGCGATCTGCATCGGCCCGGCGCCCTCGGTCGACAGCTATCTGCATATGGCGGCGATCATTTCGGCCTGCGAGATCACCGGCGCCCAGGCGATCCACCCGGGCTATGGCTTCCTGTCGGAAAACGCCAATTTCGTGCAGATGGTCGAGGATCACGACCTGACCTTCATCGGCCCGCGCGCGGAACATATCCGGCAGATGGGCGACAAGATCACCGCCAAGGACACTGCCAAGGCGCTGGGGATTCCGGTGGTCCCGGGCTCGGCCGGGGGCGTGCCGGATATCGAGACCGCCAAGAAGACCGCGAGCGACATGGGCTATCCCGTGATCATCAAGGCCACGGCCGGCGGCGGCGGTCGCGGCATGAAGGTGGCGAAATCGGAAGCCGAGCTGGAAATCGCCTTCCGTACCGCGCGGTCCGAGGCTAAGGCCGCCTTCGGCAACGACGAGGTCTATATCGAGAAATACCTCCAGAAGCCGCGCCATATCGAGATCCAGGTCTTCGGCGACGGCAAGGGCGGCGCGGTGCATCTGGGCGAGCGCGACTGCTCGCTGCAGCGCCGCCACCAGAAGGTGCTGGAAGAGGCCCCGGGCCCGGTCATCACCCAGGAACAGCGCGACCGGATCGGCGGGATCTGTGCCAATGCCATCGGCAAGATGCAATATTCCGGCGCCGGCACCATCGAGTTCCTGTTCGAGGACGGCGAGTTCTATTTCATCGAGATGAACACCCGGCTTCAGGTCGAGCATCCGGTGACCGAGGCGATCTTCGGCGTGGACCTGGTGCGCGAACAGATCATGGTCGCCGCCGGCAACCGGCTGTCGTTCCGGCAGGAAGATCTGACGATCCGCGGCCACGCCATCGAGGTGCGGCTGAACGCCGAGAAACTGCCGAATTTCACCCCCAGCCCCGGCCGGGTGAACACCTTCCACGCGCCCGGCGGGCTGGGCGTGCGGATGGATTCGGCACTTTATTCCGGCTACCGGATCCCGCCCTATTACGACAGCCTGATCGGCAAGCTGATCGTCCACGGCCGCGACCGGCCCGAGGCGCTGGCCCGGCTGAAGCGTGCCCTGGGCGAGTTGATCATCGACGGGATCGACACCACGGTGCCGCTGTTCGACGCGCTGCTGGACAACCCGGACGTGCTGGCCGGGCGCTATGACATTCATTGGCTGGAGAAGTTTCTGGCCAACGAGCTCGGGTAAGACGAGCTGGGGGGAGGCGGGGGGCTGCCGCCCCCAGGGAACGCGAAAAGCGGGGGGCTGCCGCCCCCCGCACCCCCTGCTTCAAGCAGGGTTTTCCACCCTCCTTGAAAATCCTCCCGAGGATAGTTGACGCGCAAAGATGAGGCGGAATGCGGCTGACGCCTGAGGTGATCGTCAGGGCCTATGCGGGTGGGGTCTTCCCCATGGCCGAGACCGCCACCGATTCCGAAATCCACTGGTTCGAGCCGAAGCGCCGGGGCATCCTGCCGATTGACGGCTTCCACGTCTCGCGTTCGCTGGCCCGCAGCCGCAGGCGCGGCGATTTCCGCTTCTCCTGCGATACCGATTTCGGCGGCGTGGTACGGGCCTGCGCCGACCGGCCGGTCACCTGGATCAATGCCGAGATCCTGGGCGTGTTCGAGGCGCTGCACGGGCTGGGGCTGGCCCATTCCATCGAGGTGCGTCAGGCCGACGGCACCCTGGCGGGCGGGGTCTATGGCCTCGCGCTGGGGGCCGCCTTCTTTGCCGAGAGCATGGTCAGCCGGGTCACTGATGGCTCGAAACTGGCGCTGGCCGAGCTGATGGCGCGGCTGCCGCGCGGCGGCTTCCGGCTGGTCGATACGCAATACCTGACGCCGCATCTGGCCAGCCTCGGCGGGATCGAGATCCCGCGCCACGAGTACCGCACCCGCCTGGCCGAGGCGCTGGAGGCCGAGGCGCGGCCGGATCTGGCCTTCGCCCCGGTCAATCCCGACCGCGCGGACGGCGCCTTCTGGTCATAGGAAGCCATGGATCGGCAGATGACCGATGCAGAAGGTCAGCGCCCGTTTCCACCAATTCGTGCCGGGCTCCTGATGGGTGCGCTCCTCGCCCCGGGTCCAGAGCAGCAGATGCTTGTCGCGGCTGACGCGCCAGCCCTGCCCCGGCGCGCAGGCTTCGTCCATGATCGCGTCGAGGCGGCGGATCTGTTCGGGATCGTCGAAGAGGATCCCCAACTCGGTATTCAGGAAGGCCGAGCGCAGGTCGAAGTTGAACGAGCCCACGAAGGCGCGTTCGTCATCGACGATGAAGCTTTTCGCATGCAGCATCGTGTCCGGCTGGTCGGGTCGGGCGTATTCGATCAGCTTGATCCCGGCCTTCAGCAGCCGCGGCCGATACCAACGATAGGCGCCATAGACCAGCACGCTGTCCGAGCGGCCGAGGCCGTTGGTGACGATCTCGATCTCGACCCCGGATTGCGCCAGGTCGATCAGCGCCGCCATGCCGCGTTTTCCGGGCACCAGATAGGGCGTCATGATGCGAAGCTTGCGCTTGGCCGAGCGGACCACCGGCATGATCGAGCCGGGCATCCAGCCCTCGCGCCGCCGTTGCAGCGCCTTTTCCGGCGGATCGCCGATGAACTCGATCCCCTTGATCCAGTCGAGACGGTCGATGCCCAGCGTCTCGATCGCCGTCTCGGCCGGGGGCAGGCGCAGGCGCTCGATCAGGCGACTGTTGCGGGGTTCGCTCAGGAAGCGCTGCAGGTAGAGGCGGAAGCGGCGCAGCCGCGTCGCCCGCCCGATGCGCAGCGTCCGCACCGGCAGGGCCACGTCCGAGTTCCAGAACGCGTCGAACAGATCCGCCATCGAGCGCAGCACCGGCCCGGCCAGGATCACGTCCAGATCGTCGAAGGTGATCCCGGCGCCGCGCTGCGCGCCGAAATAAGGGTCGCCCACGTTCCGCCCGCCGGTGATGGCCAGCCGGTTGTCGGCCAGGAACATCTTGTTGTGCATGCGTCGGTTGTAGGGCAGCAGATTGACCAGCATTTCCAGCCCGCGCAGCAGGCTGCGGTCGCGGTTGCGGATCGGGTTGAAGAGCCGCACCTCGATCGAGGGGTGACGGTCGAGCGCCCGATAGGCCGGAACCCGGCGGATCAGGTTCACGTCGTCGATCAGCATGCGCACCCGCACGCCGCGGTCGGCAGCGGCCAGCACCTCGCCCGCCAGCATCCGGCCCGTCAGGTCGTCTTCCCAGATGTAATACATCAGATCGAGGCTGCGCTCGGCACCGCGCGCCAGCGACAGGCGCAGCGCCAGCGCCTCGCGTTCGCCAGGCACCAGCCGCATCCCGGAATGGCCGAGATGCTCGCGCTCCAGCGGTTCCAGCAGCCGGTCGTATTCCGTGTCCTCGCCCTGCGGCAGAACCGTCGAGGCCTTGCCGTGTCGATTCCTGGCGAAGCGCCCGGCCAGCCAGAGCCCCGCCACGGTCAGCACGACGAGGATCCCGAGCGCCCAGAGCGCCCCTTCAAGCCATGGATTCATGCATCGACCCTCACCCGCGCCCGGATCGGCAGATGATCCGAGGCGAGACGCGCCAGCGGCGAGACATGCGGCGCGAGGTCCAGAACCTCGGCCCTGGTGCAGCCGATGATCCGGTCGAGGGGCAGCATCGGGCGTCCGGCGGGAAAACTCGCCACCGTGGCCGCGCGCTCGACCGCATCGAGCCCCGTCTTCAGCGGCATCAGCGAACAGCCCGGCCCCTGCCGCCATTCGTTCAGATCGCCCATCATCAGCGTCGGCCGGTCGGGACTGATCTCGTCGGCCAGGCGCCGGGCCTGTTGCAGGCGGGAGTTCTTCAGAAGGCCCAGATGCGCGGCGATCACCCGAATGGGCAGGTCACCGAAGCGCAGATCGGCGACGATGGCGCCGCGCGGCTCCAGCCCCGGCAGGTCGATGACCCGCGCCTCCTCCAGATCGGCGCCACGAAAAAGCAGGAGGTTGCCGTGCCAGCCATGGGCCAGCGCCCCCTTGCGGCTGGTCAGCGGCACCGGCACCAGCCCGGTCGTGCGCTCCAGCTCGGCCAGATCCAGGATCCCGCGCCGGTCGCCGAAGCGGCGGTCGACCTCCTGCAGGGCGACCAGATCGGCCTCCAGCTCGCGGATCACCGCGATGGTGCGCTGCGGGTCGCGCCGCCGGTCGGTGCCGACGGCCTTGTGCACGTTGTACGAGCCGATGATCAGATCATTGCTGGAGGGCATCAGGGTCTTCCCGGGTTGCCCTGACTATATGGGGTGCCCCGCACGTCCGGCAATGGCGCGGAACATCAGGGCTGTAAGAGGCAGCGGCGGACGAAATCCGCGACCTCGGCCAGGACCGGGCCGGGCCGGGCATAGAGCAGCAGCTGCCCCTCGCCCTCGATTTCGACGACATGGGCGCGGGCCCGCGCCTGGGCGAATTCCCGCACCGAGCGCAGGCTGACCACCGGGTCCAGCTCGCCATGGATCAGGTGCAGGGGGCAATCCGACCCCGCGACCAGCGCCGACCAGTCGCGGGTCACGTGCCAGGCGTCGATCTGGAAGGCCTTCTGCCCCTGCGCCACGGTATAGCGATAGCCCTCAATGATCCGGTCGGCGACACCCGGGCGGTTGACCACCTCGCGGTCGCGCGAACCGGTCGGATAAAGGGGCGTCATGAATTTCTCGGCGCTGCTGGAATCGATCTGGGCAATGCCGGCGCGCAGCACCGCCGGCAGCAGCGCCGGGGCGAAACGCGCGGTATAGGCCACCGCGCGCTGCCGGGGCGTCATCGCGGCGAATTGCTCGATCGAGGTGATGGGCACGCAGCCCGCCACGCCCACGACCCCCGCGACCGTCCGCCCCAGCCGTCCCGCCGCCGCATAGGCATAGATCATCCCCGCCATATGCCCCAGCAGCACCACCCGCGGCAGGTTCAGCGCCTGCAGCACGATGCCGAGGTCGCGGGCGAAGAGGCCCGGCGCCTCGCGGATGCGGGGATCGGCGAAAGAGGCGCCGAAATTCGCCCGCATCGGCGCATAGAGCCGGATCCCCGCCGCCTGCAAGGCGGGACCCAGATGCGAGAGCGAGGCGAGCCCCTCGAGCATGCCATGAACGAAGATCACCGGCAGCCCGTCCGGCGGCCCATAGGCCAGGACCGGCATCAGCCGCCCGTCGCCGACATCGACGACGATCTCCTGCTCGCTGGCGGCGGGGGCAGCCTCGGGGCGGTTGTCGGCCTCGGGCCCGTGCAGGACCAGCGCCGCAACCAGCCGCATCAGCTCGGATTGCGCGCCGGTGCGGGTCTTGGCGAAGACCGATTTCAGCTGCGCCCTGAGGGTGTTGAGCGAGCGGCCCGTGCGCAGCGACACGGCCGGCAGATCGCCGCCGCGGGTCAGTTCGCGCACCAGTTCCACCTCGCGCGGGGTCAGGCGGAAACTCTCGACCAGAATGCCGGACAGGGCCGGGGTCCAGCCGACGCTCAGGGCCTTCAATTCGGTCACGAAACCCTCGCCCTCGGGTGCGCGGACCGTCACCGCCGCCACCAGCCCGCCGCCAGGCAGCGCCGCTTGCTCCGGGGCTTCGGCCAGCGACAGGACCGTGAAGCGGCCCGAGGCCGGGGCACGGTCGGCGGCGGTGAGATAGGCGGCAAGCCGGGCGGCGCTGTCGGGCTCCAGCGCGGTTCGGATCGCCTCGGCGGTGACCGGGCTGCCGAACAGCCTTTCGGCCTCGGGCCCGGCGCTCAGCACCGCGCCGCCCCGCCCCAGCCGGACCAGCGGCCCCCTTCCGTCCCCGGTTCCCGGCAAGACCGTCTCGCCCCGCCCCATCCGCTCGAACAGCGCGAAGGCCCGGCGGAAATGCGCCTCGATCACCGGATCCTCCAGCGTCCGGGCCGAGGGCTCGTCCGTCACCTGCATCTCGCCCAGCCGCCGCGCCACCTGATCGACGAAATCCGACCAATCGGCCATGAAACTGTCGAAATGCTCGGGGTTCAGCACGACTTCATAGATGCTGCCGATGAGGCGCGCGCGCCCGGGGTCCAGGGCCTCGGCCTGAGTCTGGGGCGGGCCGTCCACACCGGCGTCAGGCTGTTCGGCAGTCACGAAACCCTCGCGTCCCAGGATCATTCGGCATCTTCTCCCGGCCCAGAATGCATCAACTTCCAATCCTTGGCGAGCGTTTTAACCCGAATGGGTGAAGCGGAAAACGGCGAATCCCGTCATCCTGAGACTCGTTTCAGCACCCAGGATTTTTCATTCAATCCTTTTCCGTCGGGTTGTTTCAGGGAGGCCAGCGAACTGTCGCTGTCGGATGTGATCCTGCGGATCACGGGTCGGCGGCGGGGGTGATTTCTTCCGCGGTCCCGCGTCCTTGAACCCGTTGCCCGCCGGACCTTCAGGCCGGTGCCGTTACAGGCGTCGGCGATCGCTGCCCAGGCGATTCTCTGGCCGGCCCGGTTCCTGCTGACCGGGCCGGCCAAACCCCTCCTGCGCCATCGAAGGCTTTTCAATCGGTGCTCCGCACCGCATCCTGCCGGCCAAAGCCACAGGAGGATTCGATGCGCGATTTCCAGAGACCCGGCCGCTCGGCCGTCTATGCCGACAACGGGATGGTCGCCGCCTCGCATCCGCTGGCCTCGCAACTGGCGATCCGGCTCTTGCAGGAGGGGGGCAACGCCGTCGATGCCGCCATCGGCGCGGCCTTGTTGCAGGGCCTTCTCGAGCCGCAGATGACCGGCCTTGGCGGCGACCTTTTCGCGCTGGTGAAACCGGCGAGCGAGGAACAGGTCCACGCCCTGAACGGCTCGGGTCGGGCGCCAGCCGGGCTTTCCGCCGCGGCGATGCGCGAGCGGGGGCTGACCCAGGTGCCGGTGCACGGGATCGAATCGGTGACGCTGCCCGGCGCGGTCGATGGCTTCTGCCGCCTGCACGCGCAATGGGGCAGGCTCGACTTGGCGCAGATCCTGGCCCCGGTGATCGCCTATTTCGAGGCAGGCGTGCCGGTCGCGCCGCGTGTCGCGCATGACTGGGCGCAGGCCCGCCCGCTGCTGGGCGCCGCCGGGCGCCACTTTCTGCCGGGCGGCAAGGCGCCGGTGGCAGGCCAGCGCTTCGCCCTGCACGGCCAGGCCGAGGTCCTGCGCCGCATCGCCCGCGAGGGGCGCAAGGGCTTTTACGAGGGCGAAGTGGCCGAGGACATGCTCGCCGCGCTGCGCCAGCACGGCGGCTGCCACACGGCCGAGGATTTCGCGGCCGTCGAGGGGCATTCGGGCCAGCCGGTCAGCGGCAGCTACAAGGGCGTGGACCTGCTCGAACACGCGCCGAACGGCCAGGGCGCCACCGCGATCCTGATCCTCAACATCCTGTCGCATTTCGACCTGTCGCGGATGGACCCATTCGGCCTGGAGCGCACGCATGTCGAGGCCGAGGCGACGCGGCTGGCCTATGACGCGCGCAACCGCTTCCTGGCGGATGGCGATCATGTCACCCGGCTGGATCACATGCTGGCGCCCGAAACGGCGGCGAAACTGGCCGCGCTGATCGACCCCGACCGCGCCATGGCCGAACCCGCGCCGCTGACCGAGGCGGTGCACAAGGAGACAATCACCCTGTCAGTGGTGGATCGCGACCGCATGGCGGTGTCGCTGATCTATTCGATCTTCCACGATTTCGGCTCGGGCTTGGCGTCCGACCGGTTCGGGATCCTGTTCCAGAACCGCGGGGCGGGTTTCACGCTGGAGCCGGGCCATGCCAATGAAGCGGCGGGCGGCAAGCGGCCGATGCACACGATCATCCCGGCGATGCTCAGGAAGGGCGGCAAGGTGATGATGCCCTTCGGCGTGATGGGTGGCGCCTATCAGCCCTGCGGCCATGCCCGGCTGGTGTCGAACCTGGTGGATTACGGGATGGAGCTGCAGGCGGCGCTGGACGCGCCGCGGGCCTTCGCCGGGCTCTTTTCCGGCGTGGACGGGCTGGCGCTGGAGACGGGCTATGCCGCGCCGGTGGCCGAGGCCCTGGCGGCCAAGGGCCACAGAACCCGCTGGTCGCCCGAACCGCTGGGCGGCGCCCAGGCCATCGAGATCCGGGAGGATGGGGTTCTGGTCGGCGCCTCGGACCCGCGCAAGGATGGTTGCGCTTTGGGATACTGACGGGAGGACGGGCGCCGGGGGGCATCGAGCCCCCCGACGCCCGGTGGGTTGCCACCCGCCCCCACCCGGGGGAGGGTTTTCCACCCTCCCCGGACCCCTCCCGGAGGATATTTTCAGAGCAAAGATGAAAGAAGGGCGTGGCGCAGCCGCGCTCAGAACAGGATCGAAGCGCCCTCGGTGGCGTCGCTGGCCCCGAGGCGCAGCCGGGCGAAGAGTTCGCGGCCGACGCCGAAATCATTGGCGCTGAGGTCGGCGGTCACGGCGGCACGGTCGGCGAAACCCTCGGCAAGGACCTCCAGCCGGCCGTTCACCGCGTCGAGCCGTACCAGATCGCCGTCCCGCACCCGGGCGATGGGCCCGCCCGCCGCGGCCTCGGGCGCGACATGGATCGCCGCCGGCACCTTGCCCGAAGCGCCCGACATCCGCCCGTCGGTGACCAGCGCCACCTTCTGCCCGCGGTCCAGCAGCACCGACAGCACCGGGGTCAGCGAATGCAGCTCCGGCATGCCATTGGCCCGCGGCCCCTGGAAGCGGACCACCACCACCACATCGCCGGAAAATTCCCCCGCCTTGAAGGCCGCCTTCACCGCCTCCTGATCGTGGAAGACCCGGGCCGGGGCCTCGATCACATGGTTCTCGGGCTTCACGGCAGAGACCTTGATCGCCCCCTGCCCGAGGTTGCCGTTGAGCTGTTTCAGCCCGCCGGTCGGGGCGAAAGGATCGCGGGCCGGGCGCAGGATCCGGTCGTTGAGGCTTTCGCCCGGTCCCGCAACCCAGGACAGCGCGCCGTCGATCAGCTTCGGCTCCTGCGCGTAGCGGGCGAGGCCGGTGCCGGCGACGGTCTCGACATCCTCGTGCAGGAGGCCCGCGTCGAGGAGTTGGCCGATCAGATAGGCGAGGCCGCCGGCGGCGTGGAAATGGTTCACGTCGGCAAGGCCGTTGGGATAGACCTTGGCCAGGAGGGGCACCGCCCCCGCCACGGCGTCGAAATCCTCGAGCGTGAGGGTGATCCCCGCGGCTTTCGCCATGGCGGGCAGATGCAGGATCAGGTTGGTCGAGCCCCCCGTCGCCATCAGCCCGACCATGCCGTTGACAAAGGCGCGCTCGTCCAGGATCCGCCCGGCCGGGCGCCAGTCGTTGCCCAGATGGGTGATCGCCGCAGCCCGGGCCACCGCCGCGCGGGTCAGCGCCTCGCGCAGCCCGGTGCCGGGATTGACGAAGGCCGCGCCGGGCAGCATCAGGCCCATGATTTCCATCAGCATCTGGTTGGTATTGGCCGTGCCGTAGAAGGTGCAGGTCCCCGGCCCATGGTAGCTGGCCATTTCGGACGCCATCAGATCGGCGCGGCTGGCCTTGCCCTCGGCAAAGGCCACGCGGACCTTGGCCTTCTCGTCATTGGGCAGGCCCGAGGTCATCGGCCCGGCCGGCACGAAGACCGCCGGAACATGACCGAAGGTCGCCGCCGCCATCACCAGCCCCGGCACGATCTTGTCGCAGACCCCGAGCCAGAGCGCCGCATCGAAGCAATCGTGCGACATGGCCACGGCCGAGGCCAGCGCGATCGTGTCGCGTGACATCAGCGACAATTCCATCCCCGCCCGCCCCTGGGTCACCCCGTCGCACATCGCCGGAACCCCGCCCGCCACCTGCGCCGTGGCCCCCGCCGCCCGCGCCGCCTCACGGATCAGGGCGGGATAGGTTTCGAAGGGCTGGTGGGCCGAGAGCATGTCGTTATAGGCGGTGACGATGCCGAGATTGGGCAGCCGGTCGCCGGCCAGCGCCGCCTTGTCCTCGCCCATCGCCGCATAGGCATGGGCCGCATTCGAGCAGGACAGATGCGCCCGCGCCGGACCCTGCGCCGCCGCCTGTTCCAGCCGGGCCAGATAGGCCTCGCGCATGGGGCGCGAGCGCTCAATGATCCGGTCGGTGACGTCACGGATACGGGCATCGAGGGGCATGGCGGGCCTCGTCGGTTCGGAACGGGAGGGGTTCGCGCTCCCTATACGCCGTTATCGCTAACGTCGCAAGGGCGGCCAAGGCATGGCAGGAGCCTTGCACGCCGTGCAACCCGGCATTGCCGCATCGCCACTGGTAGATTGCTGCGTCGCGGCGTAACTTGGCTTCAGACAGAGAATAACGACGCCCCCGAGCAAAGGATGTCCCAGATGACCGCTTATCCCTATGAACTCAGCAAGATGGAAGACCTGGACCTGATCGCGCTGGAGCGCCAGGCGCGCGCCATGCAGGCGCAGGCGCTGGCCCAATCCTTCACCGCGCTGCGCCGCAGCATCGCCGGTCTCTTCGGCCGCGCTACCGCCGCGCATACCGCCTGATCCAGACCGCACGAAAGCCGGGGACCCTCGCCCCGCGCCGAGCAGCCGCCCCGCCCCGGAGATCCCGGGCGGGGCGGTGTCGCTTTGGCCTTCCGCCCCGGGCGCGGGAAAGCTATGGGTGGGGCAAGCCTTTCAGGATCGACCGATGACCTCGCTTCCCTTCAGCCGCCCCGTTGTCCGCCTGCGCCCCAAGGCCGAGGCCCGCGCCATCCGCCACGGCTTTCCCTGGGTCTATGCCGATGAGCTGGTGCTCGACCGACGCACCAATGCGCTGGAACCCGGCGCGCTGGCGGTGCTGGAGGATGGCGAGCGGCGGCCGATGGGGCTGGTCACCGTCAATCCCAAGTCGAAGATCGTGGCCCGGATGCTGGACCGCGACACCGGTGCCGCGCTGGACCGCGCCTGGTTCGAGGCGCGCTTCGCCCATGCGCTGGCGCTGCGCGAACGACTCTATACCGAACCCTTCTACCGGCTGGTCCATGCCGAGGCCGATGGCTTCCCGGGTGTGGTCATCGACCGCTTCGGCGAGGCGGCGGTGATCCAGCCGAATGCCGCCTGGGCCGAGGCGCATCTGGAGACGCTGGTGACGGCGCTGCAAAGCGTGACCGGGGTCACCACCGTGGTCAAGAACGGCATCGGCCGGGCCCGCGGTCTGGAAGGGCTGACCGAGGAAACGGCGGTCCTGACAGGCGCGCTCGACGGCCCGGTGCCGGTGCGGATGAACGGCGCCACCTATATGGCCGACCTGACCGGCGGGCAGAAGACCGGGCTCTTCTACGACCAGCGCGACAACCACGCCTTTGCGGCCAGGCTGGCCAGGGGCGGGCGCGTCCTCGATGTCTTCAGCCATGTCGGCGGCTTCGGCCTGGCGGCGCTGGCGGCGGGCGCGGAATCGGCGCTGGCAGTCGACGGGTCGGAACCGGCGCTGGCCCTGGCCGACCAGGGCGCGGCGGCGATGGGCATGGCCGCGCGCTTCGCCCGCCGCCAGGGCGATGCCTTCGACACGCTCGAGGCGCTGCGTAGCGAGGGCGAGAGCTTTGACCTGGTGGTCTGCGACCCGCCCGCCTTCGCCCCCCATCGGCAGGCGCTGGAGGCAGGGCTCAGGGCCTATGAACGCGTGGCCCGCCTCGCCGCGCCGCTGGTGGCGCCGGGCGGGTATCTGGTGCTCTGCTCCTGCTCGCATGCCGCGGATCTGGGCCAGTTCCGCGCCGCTTCGACCCGGGGCATCGGCAAGGGCGGCCGGCGGGGGCAGCTGATCCACACGGGCTTCGCCGGCCCCGATCATCCGATGCTGCCGCAACTGGCGGAAAGCGGCTATCTGAAGTCGCTCGCCTTCCGTCTTGACTAAAGCCTTCCTCGATACCTGCGTCCTCTACCCGCCGATCCTGCGCGACCTGCTGCTGGGACTGGCCGACGCGGGCCTCTACCGGCCGCTCTGGTCGGAAGGCGTGGCGGCGGAATGGCTGCACATGACGGCGCGCAAGGGCGAGGCGGGCGCGACCGAGGCGCTGAGGCGGATGCGCGCCCGCTGGCCCGGGGCCGAGGTCATGGGGGGCGAGGCGGGCTGGCTCGACCTCCCCGACCCCGGTGACCGCCACGTCCTGGCCGGCGCCATCGCCGGCGAGGCGGCGCTGCTGATCACGCTGAACCTGCGCGACTTCCCCCGCCGCAGCCTCGCCCCGCACGGGCTGCGCGCGATGTCGCCCGACGATTTCTGCATGGAGCTGTGGCTGGCTCAACGCGATGCGGTCGAGGCCGAGGTTGCCCGGGTCTGGCCCGGCCTCACCGCTCGCCCGCTCAGGAATGCGCTGAAAAAAGCCGAACTGCCGCGGTTGGGCCGCGCGCTGGAGACCTGACGGGAGGGGTTTCGCCCTCGTTGCCCGCCGCCGCGGGCGCCTCGGGCGACCAGCGGCGCCGCGTTCCGCGGCGCCGAAACAGAAAGGGGGGCCTTCTGCCCCCCTCTTGGCCTGAAGGCCAATTCACCCCCCGAGGATATTTGGAGCGCAAAGATTCAGGTTAAGGGGGCGCTAAGCCGCCTTCTTTGCGCTTCAAATATCCTCGGGGGTATCCAAAGGGGGTGGAAAACCCCCTTTGGCGGGGGGCGCGGGGGTGAGCGGCGTCTCGGAAACGCGCCAGTGGCGCGTTTCAGCCGCGAACGCCGCGCCCGTGGCGCGGCCGGACCTGGCCCCCGCCTCCGGCAGCCCTCAGAAAGCCGCCTTGAGGACCTCGGCGAGGTCGGTCTTCTCCCAGGAGAAACCGCCATCCGCCTCGGGCGCGCGGCCGAAATGGCCATAGGCCGAGGTCCGGGCGAAAATCGGCCGGTTCAGCCCCAGATGGGTGCGGATCCCGCGCGGGGTCAGGTCCATGCTGCGGGCCACCGCCGTCTCGATGGCCGCGTCGTCCACATTCCCCGTGCCATGCGTGTCGACATAGATCGACAGCGGCTTCGCCACGCCAATGGCATAGCTGAGCTGCAGGGTGCAACGCTTGGCCAGCCCTGCCGCGACCACGTTCTTCGCCAGATAGCGCGCGGCATAGGCGGCCGAGCGGTCGACCTTGGTCGGGTCCTTGCCGGAAAACGCCCCGCCGCCATGGGGCGCGGCGCCGCCATAGGTATCGACGATGATCTTGCGCCCGGTGAGCCCCGCATCCCCGTCGGGGCCCCCGATCACGAATTTGCCGGTCGGGTTCACGTGCCATTCGGTCGCCGCGTCGATCCAGCCCTCGGGCAGGGTCTGACGGATATAGGGCTCGACGATGGCCCGCACATCGGCCGAGCTCAGCGACGGATCCAGATGCTGGCTCGAAAGGACGATCGAGGTCACGCCCACCGGCTTGCCGCCGACATAGCGGATCGACAGCTGCGACTTGGCGTCCGGCCCCAGCTTCGGCTCGGTGCCGTTCTTGCGCACCTCGGCCAGGCGCTTGAGGATGGCATGGGCGTAGAGAATGGGCGCGGGCATCAGTTCCGGCGTCTCGTCCGTCGCATGGCCGAACATGATCCCCTGATCGCCCGCGCCCTCGTCCTTGGCCCCTGCGGCATCGACGCCCTGCGCGATATCGGCGGATTGGGCGTGCAGGTAGCTGTCGACCTTGAGGTTGGCCCAGTGGAACCCGTCCTGTTCATAGCCGATGTCGCGGACACACTCGCGGGCGATCTCCTCGACCCGGGCGATGACCGAGGCCGGGCCCCGCACTTCCCCGCCGATCACCACGCGGTCGGTGGTGGCGAAGGTCTCGCAGGCCACGCGGGAATAGGGATCCTCGGTCAGGAAGGCGTCGAGGATGGCGTCCGAGATCCGGTCGCAGACCTTGTCCGGGTGCCCCTCGGCCACGGATTCCGAGGTGAAGACGTAATTCTGTCGGCTCATGGGGATGTGCTCCATTGCATGTCGCCCGTCACGCCAGGAAGCCGTTGTGACAGGAGTATGATGGGGCTATCCCTCCTTGCAGGCAGCGTCAACCGCTTTGTCTGGCGCCTTTTCCGTCGCCCCGCCGACGGAAGGCGGCCCAGGCCAGCGCCAGCATTCCAAGGGCCAGAAGCCCGTGCCAGGGGCCGTCGCCCCAGCGCGCATAGGGCGTGGGCGGCAGCGCGCCCGGCAGCGCCGCGTCCAGTGCCCCGGTCACGTCCAGCGGCAGCGAGGCCAGCACCCGGCCCCGGGCATCCGTCACCGCCGAGATCCCGGTATTGGCCGCGCGCACCAGCGGCAAGCCGGTCTCGACGGCCCTGAGCCGGGCCTGCGCGAAATGCTGGTAGGGGCCGAGCCGATGCCCGAACCAGGCATCGTTCGTCGCCTGCAGCAGCCAGTCGGGACGCTCGGTGCCGCGCAGGTCGCGGGGGAAAACCGCCTCGTAGCAGATGAGCGGCAGCGCCCGCCCTGCCCCACCGAGGTCCAGCAGTTCCGGCCCCGGCCCCGGCGTGTAGCCGTCGAGCATCTGCTGGGCGAGCCCGCCCCAGCCCTGTGCCCGGGCCCATTCGCCGATCAGGGGGATGTATTCGCCGAAGGGCACCAGATGGTGCTTGTCATAAACCGCGCCGACGCTGCCGCCCTCGCCGATCACCGCCAGCGAATTGTAATAGCGGCTGATCCCGGCGGCGTCGCGCGCGCGCCGCTGGATGCCCATAACCAGGGGGGCGCCCGCGGCCTCGGCCGCCATCGTGAGCCCGGCACCGGGATTGTCCAGCAGGAAGGGCGCAGCGGTCTCGGGCCAGATCACCAGATCGACGGGGCTCTCTCCGGTCGACAGGTCAAGGTGGCGCTGGAAGAACATCTCGATCAGATCGCGCTGCCACTTCTGGTCCTGCGGCACATTGGCCTGCACGAGCCGCAGCGTCAGGCCCGGCCCCTCGGGCAGGGGCTGGGCCAGACGCGCCGTCCCCCAGCCCCAGGCGCCCGCCAGCGCCAGCGCGCCAAGCCCCAGGGCGATGCCCGCCAGTGCCTTGCGCCCGCCCTGCCAGCGCAAGGCGGCCACCGCCAGCGCCGCCGACAGCGAGAGGGTCAGCGCGCTGAGGAGCAGCGCTCCACCGAGCGAGGCCAGCTGGTCAGGCGGCGTGCCGATCCAGACATGGCCGCTCAGCGCCCAGGGAAAGCCGGTGAACAGGATGCCGCGCAGATCCTCGAAGGCCAGCAGCGCCAGCGCATAGCGCCAGACCCGTGCAGTCGGCCGTGAGGTGCCCGACACGGCAAGCCAGGCGGGCACGGCCCAGAAGAGCGCCATGCCCGCCGCCATCAGCGCCAGCGCGAAGGGCGCCATCCAGCCTGTGACCTCGGGCTCGACGAAGAAGGGTTCGACGATCCAGGCCATGACCGGCAGGAAATGCCCAAGCCCGGCCAGGAACGCCCGTCCGAACGCCCCCCGGGCCGAGGGCGCGCGCGCCACCAGCCAGAAGGCCCAGGCCAGCCCCAGAATCGTCAGCGGCCAAAGCCCCCAGGGCGCCTGTCCCGGCGCGGCCAGCGCCCCGGCGGCCAGCGCCGACAGGATCACCGGCCAGCGCCCGAACCGCCCGCCCGTCTCAGCCCGCATCCGGCACCGGCAGGGCCAGCACCTCGGGCGCGGCCCCGGCCTTGCGCAGGCGGACACGCTTCACGCGGCGGGGATCGGCGTCGATCACCTCGATCTCGTGCCCTGCGGGATGTTCGATCACCTCGCCCCGGGCCGGCACCCGGCCCAAAAGCAGATAGACCAGCCCGCCCATCGTATCGACATCCTCGTCCTCCAGCCCCTGGCGAAGGTCGAACCCCAGCGCGTCCTTCAGGTCGTCCAGCATGGCGCGGGCCTGGATCAGCCAGACCCCCTCGCCATCCTCGGACCAGAGATGCTCGTCCTCGGTGTCATGCTCGTCGTCGATCTGACCCACGACCTGCTCCAGCAGGTCCTCGATGGTGACCAGACCGTCCACGCCGCCGTATTCGTCGATCACCAGCGCCATATGCGTCCGCTCGGTCTGCATCTTCTGCAACAGCACCACCAGCGGCATCGACGGCGGCACATAGAGCAGAGGCCGCAGCATGGACGAGACGTCGATCTCGCCCCCCAGATCGAACCCCTGCTTCAGGACCAGATCCTTGAGCAGCAACAGGCCGATCGGCTTGTCGAGCGTCTCATTGTACACCGGCAGGCGCGAGAAGCCCGATTCGCGGAACACGGCGATCAGCCCGTCGCGGTCGATGTCCTTGGGGATGGCGACGATCTCGGCCTTGGGGATCGAGACATCGGCGACCCTGAGACGCCTCAGATTGGCCAGCCCCGGTAGTACCTGCCGCATCGAGGCGTTCAGCGCGCTTTCGGCTTCGCCCGCGTCCTGCGGGGCGATGGCGTCGAATAATCGTCCCAGCAATCCCCGTTCTCGGGTACTGCCGTCCGGACTCTGGTCCGCGCTGCCATCAGCCTCTGCCGAGGGCACCGAACCGGAAGTGAGGTCAGTCATGGGTCCTTTCCGGGGTCATCACAAAAAATCAATCCGCCCCGGCCACATCGGTGGCCGGATCCGACTCGTCCCCTGCATATGGATCCGCGATCCCCATGGTTGCAAGGATGGCAATCTCGGTTTTCTCCATCAAAGCCGCATCCGCATCGGTTTCGTGATCGTATCCCAGCAGATGCAACACCGAATGAACGATCAGATGCGTCACATGGTCCCCGAAGGGCTTGCCCTGTTCGGCCGCCTCGCGCTGGCAGGTCTCATAAGCCAGCGCGATGTCCCCCAGCGCTTCGGGCTCCTCGGCCGTACCCGTCTCGGGCGCGTCGGGCATGCCGCCAGCGGTCTCGGCCGACAGATCCCAGGCGGGCCAGGACAGAACGTTGGTCGGCTTGTCCTTGTCGCGAAAACCCGCGTTCAGACCTTGGATGCGGGCATCGTCACAGGCCAGCAGGCTGACCTCGAAACAGGCGGGATCGTGGCCCAGATGGGCGAGCGTCGCGTCAATGGCGGCGCGCGCCAGGGGGTCGAGATCCCCCCAGCGCGGCTCTTCCGCGTTGATGTCGAGTGACACGCTCATCGTTCGGGCGCCTCTCGCCCCTTTGACCTGAGCCCCTCAGACCTGAGAAGGCGACTGTCGATCATAGGCCTCGACGATCCGCGCCACCAGCGGGTGCCGCACCACGTCGACCGAGGTGAAATAGCTGAACCCGATGCCCTTGATCCCCTGCAGGATCCGCTCGGCCGCGGCCAGCCCCGAGGTCACGCCGCGCGGCAGGTCGACCTGGCTGCGGTCGCCGGTGATCGCCATGCGCGAACCCTCGCCCAGACGGGTCAGGAACATCTTCATCTGCAATTCGGTGGCGTTCTGCGCCTCGTCCAGCACCACGAAGGCCGAAGACAGTGTGCGCCCCCGCATGAAGGCCAGAGGCGCGATCTCGATGCGCTTTTCCTCCATGTATTTCTGCAAGGACTTGGCGGGCAGGAAGTCGTTCAGCGCGTCATAGAGCGGCTGCATGTAGGGATCGACCTTTTCCTTCATGTCGCCCGGCAGATAACCCAGCTTCTCGCCCGCCTCGACGGCCGGACGCGACAGGATGATCCGGTCCACATGCCCCTCGGTCAGGAAATGCACGGCGGCGGCGACGGCGATATAGGTCTTGCCGGTGCCCGCCGGGCCGATCCCGAAGTTCATCTCGTTCTCGAAGAGCGCGCGCGCGTAATCCTGCTGCGCCTTGGTGCGCGGCGCCACGTTCTTCTTGCGGGTGCGAATCTCGACCTGGCCGGTGCGGAACATCTCCAGTTGCCGCTCACCGGCCTCGCCCGCCGACAGGCGCACCGCGCCATCGACATCGCCAGGCTCCATCCCCTTGCCGTCCTTCAGCCTTGCATAGAGCGATTTCAGGGTTTCGGCCGCCCGCGCGCGGACATGCTCCTGACCCATGATGTGCAGCTGGTTCCCCCGGTGGATGATCTGGACGCCAAGTTCCGCTTCCAGCTTGACCAGGTTGCGGTCGTATTCGCCGCACAGGTCTACCAGCAATCTGTTGTCGGCGAACTCAAGCAGGGTCTGCATGCTGTCGCCGGCGGCGGGCGGGGGGGTCAGCGCACTTATGCCCAAGCGGGTCTCCTCTCTGGCGGTCTCTGCGGACGGGTCCGGCTGAGATATGTCCATGCTGCCCCTCAATTGCACCTGCGGCAAGTTACGTTCGCATGACATTTAAGCATGGAACGCGCCAAAGCCGAATCTTGTTCCGCAGCGATGCAGAAATGCGACATGTGGTGCACATGCCGCTTTCGACCGCTATCCGTGCTGCCCGGTCTTGACCGAAAACCCGCCCGGGTGTTGACTCCCGCCCGCGTCAGAGTACCCGCCCCGCCAGCGAATTGGGCGCCGAGCCGGTGATCCGCACCCGGATCAGCTCGCCGGGCGTCGCCGCGCAATCCGCGACATGCACCGCATGCAGATGGTCGGACTTGCCCACCATCTGCCCCGGCAGCCGGCCCGGTTTCTCGATCAGAACCCCCACCTCGCGCCCGACCATCGCCTCCTGCGCCGCGCGCTGCTGCTCGGCGATCAGCGCTTGCAGCCGGTGCAGCCGCGCATCCAGCACCGCGTCGGGCAGGACCGGACGCTCGGCGGCGGGCGTGCCCGGGCGGGCCGAATATTTGAAGGTGAAGGCCGAATGATACCGGACCGCCCGGACCAGCGCGAGCGTCTCCTCGAAGTCGGCCTCGGTCTCGCCCGGGAAGCCGACGATGAAATCCCCCGAGAGCGCCAGATCCGGCCGCACCCCCCTGAGCCGCTCGATCAGCCGCAGGTAATCCTCGGCCCGATGCTTGCGGTTCATCGCCTTCAGCACCTTGTCCGAGCCCGATTGCACCGGCAGATGCAGATAGGGCATCAGCTTCTCGACCTCACCATGCGCGGCGATCAGGTCATCCGACATGTCATTGGGATGGCTGGTGGTATAGCGGATGCGCCACAACCCCTCGATCCCCGCCAGCTCCCGCACCAGCCGCGCCAGCGACCAGACCGTGCCGTCCGGCCCCAAACCATGATAGCCGTTGACGTTCTGGCCCAGCAGCGTGATCTCCCGCACCCCGCGCTCGACCAGATCCCGCGCCTCGCGCAGCAGGCGCTCGGCCGGGCGGCTGACCTCGGCCCCCCTGGTATAGGGCACGACGCAGAAGGCGCAGAACTTGTCGCATCCCTCCTGCACCGTCAGGAAGGCGGTCGGCCCGCGCGAGGCCCGCGGCCCTTTCGGCAGCCGCTCGAACTTGTCTTCCTCGGGAAAATCGGTGTCCACCGGCCGCGCGCCGGCCCGCGCCGCCGCCTCCATCTCGGGCAGCCGGTGATAGGTCTGCGGCCCGACCACCAGATCGACCACCGGCGCCCGGCGCAGGATCTCCTCGCCCTCGGCCTGGGCGACGCAGCCGGCGATGCCGATCTTCAACTCGGGATTGGCCTCCTTCAAGGGCCGTAACCGCCCCAGTTCGGAATAGACCTTCTCGGCCGCCTTCTCGCGGATATGGCAGGTGTTGAGCAGGATCATGTCGGCGTCTTCCGCCCGATCCGTGGTCACATAGCCATTGGCGCCCATGGCCTCGGCCATGCGCTCGCTGTCATAGACATTCATCTGACAGCCATAGGTCTTGATGAACAGCTTCTTCGGCGCGGAAACGGAGGCGGTCATGCGGGCGATCCTGTCAACTCAACCCCGCCCCATACCGCAACCCGCGTCCCGCATCAACGCCGCGCCCCGCCCCATCTTTGCGCTGCAAATATCCACGGGGTTTCCAAAGGGGGGCGTGCCCCCCTTTGGCGAGGGGGCGCGGGGGGCGAGCAGCCCCCCGCCTTGGTCGCCCGAAGGCGCAGCCGAGGGCGAAACCCCTCAGCTCTCGCTCAAGGCGACCTTCATGTCCTTGACCTGATAGATCACCTCGCCATCGGCCTCGACGATCCCGTCCGCGACGCCCATGGTCAGCCGCCGGGTCTGGATCGCCTTGGTGAAATCCACCTTGTAAGTCAGCATCTTGCGGTCGGGCCGCACCATGCCGGTCAGCTTCACCTCGCCCACACCCAGGGCGTAGCCCCGCCCCTGCCAGCCGCGCCAGCCCAGGTTGAAGCCGGTCAGCTGCCAGAGCCCGTCCAGCCCCAGACAGCCCGGCATGATCGGATTGCCCGGAAAATGGCAGTCGAAGAACCACAGCTCCGGGGTGATGTCGAATTCCGCCACCACATGCCCCTTGCCATGCAGGCCGCCGTCGCCGGAAATCTCGGTGATCCGGTCCATCATCAGCATCGGCGGCGCGGGCAGCTGGGCATTGCCGGGACCGAACAGCTCGCCCCGGGCGCAGGCCAGCAGGGCTTCCTTGTCAAAGGACGAGGGATAGGACGACATGGCGGAAAGCTCCCTGGATACGGTCTCGAGGCGGATTTCCTCCTCTAGCATCCCGCTTTCCGCCCTGACAAGCCGCCGGGTCGGACGCCGCGCGCCAGCCCAGCCGGGCCAAACCCCGCCCAGGCCATTGAATCCTGCCGCGGCTCGGCCTAAAATGCAGGAATGATCCGCGAATTCGCTCCCCAGACCCAGGTAGCCCGCGCGCGTGCCTCCGACTGGCTTCTCCAGGCCGGGCTGCGCCCCACCCGTCAGCGCCTGGCGCTGGCCACGCTGGTCATGGGCGATGGCGAGAACCGGCATGTGACGGCCGAAAGCCTGTTCGCCGCCGCCGCCGAACGGGGCGAGAAAGTCTCGCTCGCCACCGTCTACAACACGCTGCGCGCCTTCTGCGAGGCAGGGCTTCTGAATGAGATCACGGTCGACGCCTCGCGCTCCTATTTCGACACGCGGACGGACGATCACCCGCATTACTTCTGGGAAGACAGCCAGAAGCTGACCGACGCGCCCTCGGACCAGCTGGAAATCCTGCGCCTGCCGGAAGCGCCCGAGGGCTGCGAAATCGCCCGGGTGGATGTGGTCATCCGCCTGCGCCGCCGCGACTGACGCCCCCCCTTTTTCACCCCGGCCTTCAGCGAAGGGGCAGCCCCGAATGCTCTCCTACCAGCATCTCTATCATGCCGGGAATCTGGCGGATGTGCACAAACACGCGCTTCTCGCCTGGACGCTCGACTATCTGACGCAGAAGGACAAACCCCTCACCTATCTCGAAAGCCACGCCGGCCGCGGGCTCTACGACCTCGCCGCGCCCGAAGCGCTGAAGACCGGCGAGGCGGCGCAGGGCATCGTGCGTCTGGAAACCCGCCTGCCCGCCGACCACCCCTACCGCCGCGTGCTGGCCGGGGTCCGGGCCGAGCACGGCCCGACCGCTTATCCCGGCTCGCCCCTGATCGCCGCGCGGCTTCTGCGTCCGGGCGACAGCGTGCATCTGGCCGAGAAACACCCGCAGGAACACGCGGCGCTGGCCGAGGCGATGATGCCCTACCCGGTGCGGGCGCATAAGGCCGACGGGCTGGCGAAGGTCCTGGAACTGACCCCGCCGCAACCCCGCCGCGGGATTCTGCTGGTCGATCCCTCGTTCGAGAGCCCGGCGGAATACGAGGCCATCCCCCGTTTCCTGGGCCAGGTGGCGCGGAAATGGAACGTGGGCGTGCTGGCGCTCTGGTATCCGCTGCTGCGCGAGCCGCGCCACGGGGTGATGCTGGCCGCGCTTGAAGCCGCCCACCCCGAAGCGCTGCGGCACGAAATCCGCTTTCCCCCCGCCCGTGAGGGGCACCGGATGACCGGCTCGGGCCTTTTCGTGGTGAATCCGCCCTGGGGTCTGGCCGGCGAAGCGGCCCGACTGTCGGCGATCTTCGCGTGAGACGAGGGGTTTCGCCCTCGTTGCCCGCGCCTTCGGCACGAGCGCCTCGGGCGACCAGCGGCGCGGCGTGCCGCCGCGCCGAAGAAAGGGGGCCCAAGGGTCCCCTTTGGCGGGGGGTGCGGGGGGCTGGCCCCCCGCCGCCCGCCGCGGCAACCCGCGCCCTTGCAAATAATCGGTAGCAATTTCGCCTCAGGATAGCTACATACCCACCGCCGGTGAAACCGGCTCCAGGAACAGGGAGATCTCATGCGCCGCGTCGTCATCACCGGGATCGGCATCATCTCGCCCATCGGGAATTCCGCCGCCGAGGTGGAAGCCAGCCTGCGCGCCGGCCGGTCGGGGATCGTCTTTGCCCCGGAATACGCCGAGCGGGGGTTCCGCAGCCAGGTCCATGGCATGCCGCAGATCGACCTGGCGGCCCATATCGACAAGCGCGACCTGCGCTTCATGGGGCCGGGAGCCGCCTACAACTTCCTCGCCATGCAGCAGGCCATCGCCGATGCGGGGCTGAGCGACGCCGAGGTCTCGAACGAGCGTTCGGGCCTGATCATGGGGTCGGGCGGGCCTTCGACCTCGAATTTCTTCGTGGCCCATAACACCGTCGTCGAGAAGGGCAGCCCCAAGCGCATGGGTCCCTTCATGGTCACACGCTGCATGTCGTCCACGAACTCGGCCTGCCTCGCCACCCCCTTCAAGATCAAGGGCGTCAACTATTCGATCACCTCGGCCTGCTCGACCAGCGCCCATTGCATCGGCAATGGAACGGAGCTGATCCAGATGGGCAAGCAGGACATCGTTTTCGCCGGCGGCGGGGAAGAGCTGGACTGGACCCTCTCCTGCCTCTTCGACGCCATGGGCGCCATGTCGTCCAAGTACAACGACACGCCCGAACTCGCCTCCCGCACCTTCGACGCCAGCCGTGACGGTTTCGTCATCGCCGGCGGTGGCGGGGTCGTGGTGCTGGAGGAGCTGGAGCACGCCCGCGCCCGCGGCGCCAAAATCTATGCCGAAGTCACCGGCTATGGCGCAACCTCGGACGGGCACGACATGGTGGCCCCTTCGGGCGAGGGCGGCGAGCGGTCGATGCGGCTGGCCATGGCCACCCTGCCCCAGGGCCGCAAGATCACCTATATCAACGCCCATGGCACCTCGACCCCCGCGGGCGACGTGACCGAGGTGAAAGCCGTGCGCCGCGTCTTCGGCGAGGGCAAGGTGCCGCCCATCGCCTCGACCAAGTCGATGACCGGGCACAGCCTGGGCGCCACCGGCGTGCATGAGGCGATCTATTCGCTTTTGATGATGCAGGGGAATTTCATTGCCCCCTCGATCAACGTCAAGGACCTGGACCCCGAGATCAGGCCCGAGGAAATCTGCACCGAGCTGCGCGAGGGCGTGGAGCACGATTCGGTCCTGTCCAACAGCTTCGGCTTCGGCGGCACCAACGCCACCCTCGTGATGTCGAAATTCCGGGAGTAACGCCGATGGCCGATCTGATGAAGGGCAAGCGCGGGCTGGTGATGGGCGTGGCCAATGAGCGGTCCATCGCCTGGGGCATCGCCTCGGCGCTGGCCGCCGAGGGGGCGGAGCTGGCCTTCAGCTATCAGGGCGAGGCTTTCGGCAAGCGGGTCGAGCCGCTCGCGGCCTCGGTCGGCTCGGACTTCCTGGTCGATGTCGATGTCACCAGCGACGAGAGCCTCGAGGCCGCCTTCGGCCAGATCAAGGAGCGGTGGGGGACCATCGACTTCCTGATCCATGCCATCGCCTATTCCGACAAATCGGAACTCGCGGGCCGCTTCATCCATACCTCGCGCGCCAATTTCAAGCATTCGCTCGACATTTCCTGTTTCTCGCTGATCGACGTCGCGCGCCGCGCCTCGGAGCTGATGCCCGAGGGCGGGTCCATCGTCACCCTGACCTATGGCGGGTCGAACCGGGTGACGCCCTTCTACAACGTCATGGGCGTGGCCAAGGCGGCGCTGGAAGCCAGCGTGCGCTACCTGGCCAATGACCTCGGGCCGCAGGCAATCCGGGTCAATGCCATCTCGCCCGGCCCGATGAAGACGCTCGCTGGCGCGGCCATCGGCGGCGCGCGCAAGACCTTCCGCCATACCGAGGCGAACGCGCCGCTGCGCCACAACGCCACGCTGGAATCGGTGGGCGGCGCGGCCGTGTTCCTCTGCTCGGATTACGGCAATTGCACCACGGGCGACGTGATCATGGTCGATTCGGGCTATCACGTGCTGGGGATGCCCCAGCCCGAGAACATCTGACCGCCATGCCGCCCCCCACGCCGCCGCGCTATCTGGTGCGGCGGGCGCTGGCCGCGCTTCTGGACCATACCGTCGCGCTGGTCCTGATCACGGCCGTCTTCCTGCCCTTTGCCGACCTCGGCCTGCGCCTGCCGCAGCCCATGGGGCAGTTGCGCACCGTCGCCTGCACCGATCTGGAAGCCGCGCCCGACTGGCTGCTGGCCGACTTGACCGAGCCCCGTTTCGGCGTGCTGAGGGTCTGCGAGAACGCCCTCTGGGGCCGGCCCAACGGGCAGGAGCTGATCGCCGCCTACAGCGATATCCAGACCGACGGCACCCGCATCACCGCGCTGACCCGCACGCCCGTGGACGCGGACCTCACCCCCACCGGCATCCCCGACCTCTCGGCTGCGGCCGTGCTGGTGCTGATGGCGCTGATCGCCGCGCTGCTGGGCGCCCGGGGCTGGCCCACACCCGGCAAGGCGCTGCTGCGGCTCAGGGTGACCGGGGCGCATCCCTGGCGGCGCGAGGCGCTACGCCTCGGCCCGCTGGTGCTGCTGACCGCGCTGCCCGCCCTCGTGCCGGTCGAGCCCCTGACCTGGCCCTTCGGCGCCATCCTGGGCGGGTCCGCGCTGATGGCGCTGGCGCTGACCTGGTATTACCTCTGGCCCTTCGCCCACTGGACCGGCCAGAGTCGCCACGACCGGCTGGCCGGCACGCGGGTCACCGCCGCCAGATCCGCGCCGGGATCATCGTGCTTCCGTCCGGGGTGAAGACCACCTCGGTATTGGGCTCGGGAAATTCCTGCACCAAGGCCCCGTCACCGATCCGATAGGCAAAGGCCCGGCCCATCCCGGTCCGCAGATACAACAGCTTCGAGCGCGGGATGAACCGCGCCTCGGCATACCAATCCCCGGGCTCATGGCGAAGGGCCAGCCGCTGCCCGCCGCTCGCCCCGTCCCAGAGCGTCACCGCGCCGCCCGTGGTCACCGCCAGCACCAGAGCGCCCCCGGCCGAGAATTCCACCCGGACCGGCGTCTCGCCCAGCGGTAGTTCCGCCAGCGGCAGGTCGGCGGGCGCCCAATCCGCCACATCCTGCCAGATCCTGACCGAGGGCACGGCCACCGCCCGGAACACCCCGTCCTGCTGCCCGGCCCGTGCCGGATCGACCGGCGGCAAGGTCGCGAAACGGCCGCTCACGGGGTCGATGGCGGCCAGTTCCTCATAGGGGCCATAGGCGCCCGGCAGCGCGGCATAGGCTGCGTCGCATTCCGCGCCGGCGCAGCCCTGCGGCAGGCCGTCCATGGGGGCGGTCAGGGTGAAGGCCTCGGAATCGACGACCAGCCGCGCGCCATCCTCGACCAGCCACATCTGCCGGTGCGGCCGCATCGCATCGGTCTCGATCCGGCCGCCCACCCGTCCGTCGCGGTCCAGCACCAGCAGCGGCCCCCTGTCCTGCGCCACCAGCAAGGTGTCGCGCCAGGGGTCATGGATCACGTCATTGATCCTGAGTTCCGCGTCAAACCGCAGATCCGCAAGCGACGCCGCGCCGGGCAGGTCCCACAGCCGCAGCCCTTCGCGGTCGAAGGAAAAGACCCGGCCGCCATCGGCGAAGCGAAAGATCGCATAGAGGGGAAAGCCGCCCTCCAGCCGCGCCTCCAGCTTGCCATCGGCCAGCCGCCAGATACCGCCGACAAAGGTGCCGTCGCGCAGCAGGGTCCCCGCCACCCGGTCACCCTCGGACGACAGGCTCAGCGCGCCGATCTCCGCGCCCGGGTCCAGCTGCAACTCCCCGACATGCCGCCAGGGGCCCTGTTGCGCCGCCACTGGCCCCGCCAGCGCCAGCAGCGCCGCAATCCCGATCCCTGCCCGTCTCCACGCCCGACCCATGCCAGCCTCCGCCACAGCCTTTCCCAAGGGAAACACCGCCCCCGAGTCGCGTCAACGCCGCTGCCGCGACCAGTACCCGGGACTCTCCGGCAGAACCGCTAACCAACGCGGGCAAGCCTTTGTTTCTCCTGACACGCCGCCCTTGTCCCAGGCGTGGGACACCCTGTCCCCTTGCCCCGCCCCGACCCCCTGCCTAGACTCCTCGTGCAGAGATCAGTCCGAAGGCCCCCCATGCTGCCCAATTACGGTTCGCGCCGTCGTTTCCGCGACCTCTCGGAACAGGAAATCCTCGCGCTGGCGATCTCCTCGGAAGAGGACGATTCCCGCATCTACCGGACCTATGCCGAACGGCTGCGCGCCGATTACCCCGCCTCGGCCGCCGTCTTCGACGGCATGGCCGAGGAAGAGGACCGCCACCGCCAGCGCCTGATCGCGCTGCACCGCATCCGCTTCGGCGAGGTGATCCCCCTGATCCGCCGCGAGCATGTCGCGGGCTTCTACGCCCGAAAGCCGGTCTGGCTGATGGACACGATGAGCCTCGACCAGATCCGCGGCGAGGCCGAGGCGATGGAACGGCAGGCCGAGCAATTCTACGTCGCCGCCGCGCAGCGCACCTCGGACGCCGAGACACGGCGCCTTCTGGGCGACCTCGCCGCCGCCGAGGCGTCGCACGAACACAACGCCCATCGGCTTGAGCAGAAGAACCTCGGGGACGACGCCCGGGGGTCCGAGGACGAAACCGCGCGCCGCCAGTTCCTGCTGACCTGGGTGCAGCCGGGGCTTGCCGGGCTGATGGACGGCTCGGTCTCGACGCTGGCGCCGATCTTCGCCACCGCCTTCGCCACGCAGAACACCCATACCACCTTCCTGGTGGGCCTCGCCGCCTCGGTCGGCGCCGGCATCTCGATGGGGTTCACCGAGGCCGCCTCGGACGACGGCCAGCTGTCGGGCCGCGGCTCGCCCCTCAAACGCGGCACCGCCGCCGGGGTGATGACGGCCATCGGCGGGCTCGGCCACGCGCTGCCCTATCTGATCCCGCATTTCTGGACGGCCACTGCGCTTGCCATGGTGGTGGTCTTCGTCGAACTCTGGGCCATCGTCTGGATCCAGAACCGCTTCATGCAGACCCCCTTCCTGCGCGCCACCTTCCAGGTGGTGCTGGGCGGCGCGCTGGTCTTCGCAGCCGGCGCCCTCATAGGCGGTGGCTGACCCCATCTTTGCGCTTCAAATATCCACGGGGATTTTCAAGGGGGGCGTGCCCCCCTTGAAGCAGGGGGTGCGGGGGGCGGCAGCCCCCCGCCTCTACCCGGTCCGCTTCGACTGCCGCATCAGCAGCAGCCCGGCGATGGTCACCGCCACCGCGACGATGACGATGATGATCGTGGCCAAAGCGTTCACGTCGGGGCTCACCCCCAGCCGCACCTTCGAGAAGATGACCATCGGCAGGGTCGAGGCCCCGGGGCCCGAGACGAAGCTGGCGATCACCAGATCGTCCAGCGACAGCGTGAAGGCCAGCAGCCAGCCCGAGACCAGCGCGGGCGCGATCACCGGCAGGGTGATGTCGAAGAACACCCTGACCGGCCCCGCGCCCAGATCGCGCGCGGCCTCTTCCAGGCTTTCGTCCATGTCGCGCAGCCGCGACTGGGCGATGACCGCGACATAGGCCGAGGTAAAGGTCGCATGGGCGATCACCACCGTGGTCAGCCCTCGTCCGGCGGGCCAGCCCAGAGCCAGCTCCATCGCCACGAACAGCAGCAGCAGCGACAGGCCGATGATCACCTCGGGCATGACCAGCGGCGCGGTCACCATGCCGGTCAGCAGCAATTTCCCTCGGAACTTGCCGAACCGCGTGAGCACGAAGGCGGCGAGCGTGCCGATCACCGTGGCGATGGTCGCGGCCAGCACGCCGACCTTGAGGCTGATCCAGGCCGCGGCCAGCATCTGCCCGTCGGCCAGCAACTCGCCATACCAGCGGGTCGAGAAACCGCCCCAGACCGTCACCAGCCGGCTCTCGTTGAACGAGAAGATGATCAGCGACGCGATGGGCGCGTAGAGGAAGCAGAAGCCCAGCGTGGCGACGATGGGCAGGAACCAGCCGCGTCTCATGGCCTGTCCTCCTGCCGGTTCTGCACGGATTGCAGCCACATCATCGGGATCACCACCAGGATCAGCATGATGATCGCCACCGCCGAGGCCACCGGCCAGTCCCGGGCCGAGAAGAACTCGTCCCAGAGCGTGCGGCCGATCATCAGCGTATCGGGCCCGCCCAGCAGCGCCGGGATCACGTATTCGCCGATGGCCGGGATGAAGACCAGCATGGACCCGGCGATCACCCCCGGCAGCGACAGCGGCAGGGTCACGGTGAAGAAGGTGACCATGGGCGAGGCGCCAAGGTCCGAGGCCGCCTCCAGCAGCGCGCCGTCCAGCTTCACCAGATTGGCGTAAAGCGGCAGGATCATGAAGGGCAGATAGGTGTAGACGATCCCGATATAGACCGCGAAATCGGTCTGCATCATCACCAGCGGCTCGTCGATCACCCCCAGCCAGGTCAGGATGTTGTTGATCACCCCGTCGCGTCTGAGGAAGCCGATCCAGGCGTAGACCCTCAGCAGGAACGAGGTCCAGAAGGGCAGCACCACCAGCAGCAGCAGGAACGAGCGGCGCGGCTCGGGCGAGCGGGCGATGTAATAGGCGATCGGATAGCCCAGCAGCAGGGCGAAGACAGTCGAGACCGCGGCAATCCTGATCGACGACAGATAGGCGTTGCGATAGAGCGCATCGCCCAGGATGAACCAGTAATTCTGCAGGCTGGCGATGATCTCGACATTGCCCTGCGCATCGGTTTCCCACAGCGGCGAATAGGGCGGCCGGGCGATCATCGTCTCCGACAGCGAGATGCGCCCCAGCACGAAGAAGGGCACCAGGAAGAAGATCCCCAGCCACAGAAGCGGCACGGCGATGACCATCCAGCGGTCGGACCAGCCCATGAAGCGGCTGAACAGGAAATAGAGGACCCCGCCCGCGACCAGCACCGACAGCAGCAGGGCGCTGGTCGCGCTGAGCGTCAGAAAACTGACCGCCACCGCCCCGCCGAGGCCTGCCAGCCCCAGGGCCAGGATCCGCAGCGGCAGGCCCGCGCGGCGCGGCTCGCTGGCCCCGCTCATTCGGTCAGCACCCGGAAATCCGCCGGCTCGAAGCTGACATGCACATTCTCGTCCCAGGAAATCGGGTTGTCGCGGCGCCCCTCGTTGGCCTGGGTCACGCGGACCAGACGGCCGGTTTCCAGCTTCACCATATACGAGGACATATGCCCGACATAGCCCATGTCCTGCACCACGCCCGGCACGCAATTGACCGATTCCGCCGGGCGCTCGCGCGTCAGCCAGGCGCGTTCCGGCCGCATCGCCAGCCAGACGGTCTGGCCCTGGGTCAGGCCCGCCACCGGCGGGGCGACGACCGGGCCCAGATCCTCGGTCTCGACGCGCATGAGGTCGGGCGCGGCCGGACCGACGCGGCCCTCGAACAGGTTCACGGAACCGATGAAATCGGCGACGAAGCGCGATTTCGGCGTCTCGTAGATCTCGCGCGGTTCGCCCACCTGCTCGATCACCCCCTCGGTCATGACGCCGATGCGGGTGGCCAGCGTCATCGCCTCGTCCTGGTCATGGGTCACGACGATGAAGGTCACGCCCAGCGTCTCCTGAATGCGGATCAGCTCGAACTGGGTTTCCTCGCGCAGTTTCTTGTCCAGCGCGCCCAGCGGCTCGTCCAACAGCAGCACCTTGGGTTGCTTGGCCAGGGCCCGGGCCAGCGCCACCCGCTGCCGCTGCCCGCCCGAGAGCTGATGCGGCTTGCGGCGGGCGAATTTCTCCAGCTGCACGAGCTTGAGCATCTCGGCCGCGTGGGCAAAGGCCTCGGCCTTGGATTTCCCTTCGCGCAGAAGTCCGTAGGCCACATTCTTCTCGACCGACATATGCGGGAAAAGGGCGTAGGACTGGAACATCATGTTGGTCGGGCGACGGTCCGGCGGGGTGCCCGCCAGATCCACGCCGTCGATCAGGATCTTGCCCTCGGTCGGCGTCTCGAACCCGGCCAGCATGCGCAAAAGCGTGGACTTGCCGCAGCCCGACCCGCCCAGCAGGCAGAACAATTCCCCGCGATAGATATCCAGCGACACATCGTTCACGGCGGTGAAATCGCCGAACCTCTTGGTCACGTTGCGGATCGAGATGAAGGGCTTGGCGGCGGGATCGCGCCAGGGCCGGGTGTTCGCGGCAATCGCCGGGTTGCTGGTCATCGAAACACCTTTTGCAAAAGGCCTGGGCAGAAAGGAAGCCCCGCCCGCAGGGGATACGGGCGGGGCAAGGGCTTACTGGCCGGTCCGCACGCGGGTCCACATCCGCGTGATCATCCGGTCGGTGCGGCTGTCATGCGGGCGCAGGGTCCAGAAATTGGCCTGCGTCTCGGCCGGCGGATAGATGGTCGGATCGCTCAGCACCGCCTCGTCGATAAATTCGTTCGAGGCCGCAACCGCGTTCGGATACTGGATGTAGTTGGTGTTGCGCGCCGCCACCTGGGCGTCGATCATGTAGTTGATGAAGGCATGCGCGGCCTCGGGGTTCGGCGCGTCGGTCGGGATCGCCATCATGTCGAACCACAGGTTCGCGCCCTCGTTCGGGATGGCATAGGCGATCTCGATGCCGTTGCCGACCTCTTCCGCCCGGGCGGCGGCCTGCAGGATATCGCCCGACCAGCCGACGGCCACGCAGATCTCGCCATTGGCGAGGTCCGAGATGTACTGCGACGAATGGAAATAGCGCAGCGAGGGCCGGATGGTTTCCAGCATCGCCACCGCCTGCTCCAGATCCGCCTCGGCGGTCGAGAGCGGGTCGAGGCCGAGATAGCGCAGCGCCGGCGGCAGGATCTCGGTGTGGTCATCGAGGAAGGCAATGCCGCAATCCGCGAATTTCGAGGCGATCTCGGGGTCGAAGACCAGCGCCCAACTGTCGACCACGTAATCGTCGCCCATCCGCTCGCGCACGGCCTCGACATTATAGCCGATGCCGGTGGTGCCCCACATGTAGACGACGGCATGTTCGTTGCCCTCGTCAAAGGCCGAGGCCAGCTCCATCAGATGCGGGTCGAGGTTCGACCAGTTCGGGATCAGGTCGCGGTTCAGCGGCTGATAGACACCCGCGGCGATCTGGCGTTGCAGGTAGTTGCCGGTCGGCACCACCACGTCGAAGCCCGAGGAACCGGCCAGCATCCGCGCTTCGAGCGTGTCGTTCGAATCGTAGACGTCGTAATTGACGGTGATGCCGGTCTGGGCGGTGAAGTCGGCGAGGTTCTCCTCGGCGATGTAATCCGACCAGTTGTAAACGTTTACCACGTTCTGGGCTTGGGCAAGGCCGCCAGTCGCGGCGGTGGCGACCAGCAGGGTCGTGCTCAGCAGTTTGCGCATGCGCTTTCACTCTCCGTTGGGCCCCTTCCGGGGGTCGTTTGGCTGGACTCTGAAGGTCCTTGACCAAAACTCTGCGAAAATATGATCAAGACCTCAAGCAAGGATTTTGCAACACGCGGGGGCCTGGTGCGAACAGCTGCCCCCGCCGAGAGCGAAAGTGCCCAAAGCTTAGCCAGCGCCCAAGGATGCGGCAAGCATCTCTCTGCGCAGGCGCACACCGGTCAGCGATTCGTCGAGCTCGACATCCGACATGCCCAGAATTTCACCTTTCCGGCGGTCGCAGCGCATCCGGACCCTGTGGGCCAGTCCGATGGGCAGCAATGCCCTGGCCGCCGAGACGCCGGCGGGGCAGGCCCTGCCCCAGACGGTATAGCCACCCTCGCCGTCCAGCATCTCGCCGGCTTTCAGGTCGCGCTTGGCCACGGCCACCGCGTCGCCCCGCCACGCGCGGCTCTGCCCCGTCGCCTCGCCCCGCAGCGCGGCGGAGAGTACGCTCACCGACAATTCCATGCCGATCAGATGGAAGGGTTTGTACATCGAGGCGTATTGCCCCGTCGAATCGGTCGGCAACCCGTATTGGCGGAAACAGCCCGCCGCGTAATCGTTCTGCGCCTTCAGCACGACATAGACGCCCCAGCGCAGATCGCGGAACACTGGCCGACCGTCGCGTTCGAGCGAGGACACCACCTCGACCATCCCGTCGCGGTCGAGGTGCCCGCCGATGGCCCGGGGCCGCAGCACCTGCGCCAGATCGTCCACGCCGCAGGGCGGGAAGGCCAGCCCCTGCTCCGGCACGTCAAGCCCGCAGGCATTGGCGATGGCCGACATCTCGATGGCGGATTTGGTGCCGTCGAGGAAGGAATTGAACATCTGCGGATTCATCCCCGCCTCGGCCGCCTGCTCGGGTGTCAGCCCGTAATGCGGCCAGACGCCCTCGGGCGTGACATCGTGATAGAGCGGCAGATATTTGGTGCCCTTGCCCGCCGCCGCTATCTGAAAACCGGTCGCCTGCGCCCAGTCCACCATTTCGGCCACCAGCGCCGGCTGGTCGCCATAGGCCATGGAATAGACCAGCCCGGATGCCCGTGCCTGCGCCGCCAGAACCGGCCCGGCCAGCACATCCGCCTCGACATTCACCATGACCACATGCTTGCCGGCATCGAGCGCGGCGCGGGCGTGGTTGAGCCCGGCCTCGGGCGCACCGGTGGCCTCGATCACCACCTCGACCGGGGTGCGGGCCACCGCCAGCCCGTCCTCCAGAAAGGTCGTGGCGGCGATGCGCTCGGCGCTCCAGCCGACAGCGCGGCAGGCGGCACGGGCACGGTCGGGGCTGAGGTCGGCGATATGCGTGACCGTCAGCCCGGCGATATGGGGCACCTGCGCCAGGAACATCGAGCCGAATTTCCCGGCGCCGATCAGGGCGACGCTGACGGGGCGGCCGGTTTCGGCACGGGCGCGGGCCAGGGCGGCAAGGTTCATGCAGGGCTCCTCTCGGCCTAGGGACGCAGCAGGATCAGGGCAACCAGGCTCAGGATCGCGGGCAGGGCAAAGACCATGCCCGGCAGGTCGATCACCGCGCCCGAGCCGGTGAAGGCAGCGAAGACCTGGGTATAGACGAAGGGCGCGGCGATCATCCCCATGGCGTGCAGCGAGGCCAGCGCGCCCTGCAATTCGCCCTGCTGGCTGGCCTCGACCCGGTCCGACATCTCGGCCCTGAGCGCAGGGTTGATCAGCCCCGACAGCGACGAGATCGGGATCAGCACCAGCGCCAGCATGCCGCTTTCCACCACCGTGAGAAAGGCGAAGGACACCAGCGCTGCCGCGGATCCTAGGATCATGGCGCCGCCGCGGCCCAGCCAGCGGATCGCGCCGCGCATCAGCACCCCCTGCACCAGCACCATCCCCAGCCCGTAATAGGCCAGCGACAGCCCGACCTGCCCCGCGCTCCAGCCAAAGCGCGCTGTGGCGAAATAGGCCCAGATGACGGGATAGACGGTGAAGGCGAATTCGAAGGCGAAATAGACGGTCAGAAAGCGCCCCAGCCCCGGCAGGCGGCCGATATTCTTGAAGGCGCCAAAGGGGTTGGCCCGCCGCCAGTCGAAGGCGCGGCGGTTCTCGGGCTTGAGCGATTCGCGCATGACGACAAGCCCGAAGAGCAGGTTCAGCGCGGCGACGCCCGCAGCAGCGAGGAAGGGCGCGCGGGTGCCGTATTCGCCCAGCATCCCGCCGACGGCCGGGCCCAGGATGAAGCCCGCGCCAAAGGCCGCGCCGATCAGACCGAAGCGCTGCGCCTTCTGTTGCGGGGTCGAGATATCGGCGATATAGGCGCTGGCGGTGCCATAGGTGGCCGAGGTCACGCCATTGACCAGCCGCGCCAGAAAGATCAGCCAGATGCTGCCCGCCAGCGCCAGCACCAGGTAATCCGCGGCCAGCATGCCCAGGGACAGCAGCAGCACCAGCTTCCTCCCGTAGCGGTCCGAGAGGTTGCCGATCACCGGGCCGAAGAGGAATTGCATGACCGCGAAACCGCCGGTCAGCAGCCCGCCCCAAAGCGCGGCATGCGACAGATCCTCGCCCGTGACCTCGCGGATCAGGTCGGGCATGACGGGCATGATCAGCCCATAGCCGATGGCATCGAGCATCAGCGTGATCAGGATGAAGACGACGGGCAGCGATTGGCGCATGGGTCAGCCGGCTTGGGGGTGTCGGGGCGGGCTCAGGCCGCCAGATGCCCGGTTTCGTGGATAAAGGCGGTCAGCGCCTCGGCATAGTCGGCCGGTTTGTCGACGCAGGGCAGATGGCCCGCGCCCCGGATCAGATGGAAGCGAGAGCCCGGCACCAGATCGGCGGTTTCGCGCACCAGATCGGGCGGGGTCGAGCCATCCTCGCTGCCAGCGATGGCCAGGACCGGCAGCCTGAGGCCGCTGGTCGGCGTGTAGAAATCGGTGCCCGCGATGGCATGGGCGCAGCCGACATAGCCGTTGACCGGCGTGCGGGTGACCATGTGACGCCAGGCGCGCGCCTCGTCCGACTGGCGAAAGGGCTTGGGAAACCAACGCTCCAGCGTGGCGTCGGCGATGGCCTCCAGCCCCTTCTCCTCGATCAGGGCGATGCGCTGGCGCCAGATCTCGGCCGTGCCGATCTTGGAGGCGGTGTTGGACAGGACCAGCCCCCGCACCAGATCCAGCCGCTTGACCGCCAGCCCCTGCGCCACCAGCCCGCCGATGGAAAGCCCCACGACCAAAGCCTCGCGCATGCCGACATGCTCCATCAGCCGCTCGGCATCGCGCACCAGCGTCCCCATCGGATAGGGCGGGTTCGGCGCGTCGGACAACCCATGCCCCCGCAGCGAATAGCGCAGCACCCGCAGGCCCCGGGGCAGCAGCGGCAGGATCTTGTCCCAGAGCCTCAGGTCGGTCCCCAGCGCATGAATCAGCAGCAGGGGCGGCCCCTCGGGATCGCCATGCAGCTGGTAGTTCAGGCGCACATCGCCCAGATCGGCCATCAGCATGGGCCACCCTCCCCTGTTCCGGGCTCAATGTCGCACTTTTCGCGCCCGCGGCAAGCGGCCTTGAAACTCGGGGGCAGAGTTGCGATCTGAGACGCCGGAGGTACCTGATGACTGATGCCAATCCGGTGATGGATTTTCTCCTCACCCGCCGCTCGAAACCCGCCGCCGCGCTGACCGCCCCCGCCCCCGAGGGCGCCGCGCTGGACCAGCTGCTGACCGCCGCTGCCCGCGTGCCCGATCACGGCGCGCTGGTGCCCTGGCGCTTTCTGGTGATCGAGGGGCCGGCCCGCCATCGCCTCGCCGGTCTGGTGCGCGAACGAGGCCCCGTCCTGGGCGTCGATGCCGCGAAGGTCGAAAAATCGGCGTCGCTGTGGGAAAAATCGCCGCTGGTCGTGGCGGTAATCGCCTCGCCCGTGCCCTCGGAAAAGGCGCCCGAGCTGGAACAGATCCTCTCGGCCGGCGCGGTCTGCGCGGCGCTGGTGAACGCGGCGCTGGCCTCGGGCTGGGGCGCCGCCTGGATCACCGGCTGGGCCGCCTTCGACCGCGATTTCATGAGCCGCGGCCTGAACCTTGCCCCGCAGGAACAGGTGGCGGGCTTCGTCCATCTGGGCAGCTGCGACACCGCCGTCGGCGACCGCCCGCGCCCGGACCTCTCGGCCATCGTCACGCGGGTGTCGGCATGATCCTGGGGGCGATCTTCGCCGCGCTGGGCCAGTTCGGCGACCCGCGGTTCCGCCGGGTCGTCTGGCTGGGGCTCGGCCTGTCGGTGGCGCTGCTCTTCGCGCTCTACTGGCTCTTGGTGCTGGTCATCCAGTTGCTGGTGCCCGACAGCGTGGGCCTGCCCTGGATCGGCCCGGTCGGCGGCCTCGACACGGCGCTGACCCTGGCCTCGATCCCGGTCATGCTGCTGCTCAGCGTCTTCCTGATGGTGCCGGTCGCCTCGGCCTTCAGCGGCTTCTTCCTTGACGAGGTGGCCGATGCCGTCGAGGCCGAGCATTACCCCCAGCTGCCCCCGGCCGACAGGGCGGGCTTCTGGGACTCGCTCAAGGACGCGCTGCGCTACACCGGGCTCTTCATCCTGCTGAACCTGATCGGGCTGATCATCGTGATCTTCACCGCGGGTCTGGGCTTCGTCGTGTTCTGGGCGATCAACGGCTATCTGCTGGCGCAGGAATATTTCACCACGGTGGCCCTGCGCCGCATGGGCCCGGCCGAGGCCGCGCGGATGCGCAGCGCCAATATGGGAACGCTCTGGATCGCGGGGGTACTGTTCGCCATCCCGCTCAGCGTGCCGGTGCTGAACCTCTTCGTGCCGGTGTTCGGCGTGGCGGCCTTCACCCACCTCTTCCACCGCATCGCGATGCGGTGAAAAAGGGCGCCCTTATGGGGCGCCCATCCAGCGGTGCAGGACGTCCACGTCCTCGATCGTTATCCAGCCCGAGACGATGATCCCCACCACCACGGCCCAGATCAGCGTCCCGGCGATGGTCGTAACCAGCATCTTGCGGCCGATCCTGGGGTCATGCGGCGCCGATTCCGGGGTGCCCGCGACGATCCGGCCCGCCTCGCCCTGCGTGGTCAGCCTGAGCGGCAGGACAACCAGCAAGGTCAGGAACCAGATGAAGGCGTAGAGGACGAAAGCGGAAAAAAGCGGGATCATCAGACCTGCTCCAGCTCGATCAGGCAGCCGTTGAAATCCTTGGGATGCAGGAAGAGCACGGGCTTGCCATGGGCGCCGATCTTCGGCTCGCCACTGCCCAGCACCCGCGCGCCCTCGGCCTTCAGCTTGTCACGGGCGGCAAGGATATCGTCCACTTCGAAACACATGTGGTGAATGCCGCCCGAGGGGTTCTTGTCCAGGAAACCCCGGATCGGGCTGTTTTCGCCCAGGGGATAGAGGAGTTCGACCTTGGTGTTCGGCAGGGTGATGAAGACCACGGTCACGCCATGGTCGGGCTCGTCCTGCGGCGGGCCGACCTCGGCCCCCAGCGTCATGCGGTACTGGGCCGCGGCGGCCTCGAGGTCCGGCACGGCGATGGCGACATGGTTCAGGCGTCCGATCATGATCTCTTCCTCTGCAGGTTCGGTGCCTGAATATAGGCCGGGGCGCGGAAAGCAAGCGACGCGAGGCCGCAGCTTAACCCCGCATGAACCATTCGCCGCCAGGATGGGCCGGTCAACCGGAGGTGCCCATGCCCAACGCGCCCTATGCGGCAGACCAGCCGCGCCCCCTGCCCGACCGTGCCGCCGTCGTGGCCTTCGCCATGCCGCCCCGCACCCTGCTGCTGGTCGAGGACAGCCGCCTCGCCGCCGAGGCGGTGCGCCTGATCTGCCGCCGCGCCGGGATCCGCCTCAGGCGCGCCGAGTCGCTGGCCTCGGCGACGCTGCATCTGCGGGTCTACCGGCCGGATATCGTGCTGGTCGACCTCGGCCTGCCGGACGGATCGGGCCTCGACCTGATCGCCGCGCTCGCCCCCTCGACCCTGCGGCCCCAGCGGCTGGTGGCGATCAGCGGCGACGCGGGGCTGGAGGGGGCGGCGATGGCGGCCGGCGCCGATGCCTTCCTCGCCAAACCGGTCAGCATCGCGCGCCATCTGGCGGTCCTGATCGGCGAGCCGGTCGGGGACGGGCTGCCCGACTGGCCGGTCCGGCTCGACGCGATGCGCGACCGCGGCGCGGGCGGCGACCCGATGGCGCTGCGCGACGACCTGCGCCGCGCGACCGACCTGCTGAACGGGCGCGGGGATTCGTCGCAACATCGCTACGCCGCCCAATTCCTCGCCTCGGTCGGCCAGACCCTGCGCGACCCCTCGCTCACCGACCTCGCCGAACGCGCCGCGCGGATGGGCGATTACGGCAGCCTCGCCGCCCTGGTGCGCGCCCGCGCCGCGGTGATCCCGACGATCTGAGGGGGGATGCGGCGGCCCGGCCGCTGCCACCTCCTCCCTGCCCTTCGCGGCAGCAGACGAGGTGAGGAGCCCCCCGGAGCCGGAGGTGTTTCGCCCTCGGCCGCACCGCGCCGAGGAAGGGCGCGGGCCTTCTGGTCCCCTCCCGGCCTGAAGGTCCGGCCCCGCGCTCGCGCGCCGGGCGTTCGGGCCTGACAAGGCATCCCTGGCGCCCCCTCCGGGCGACTCCGATCCCTGTTAGCCATACAAAGAACGACGATGACGAAGGCCCGGGTCCGACCGGGCGACACGCCGGTCTTATCACTTTGCCAAAAATACGCCGGGGGGTCCGGGGGGGCCGCCCCCCTGGGGCCGCAACCAGCGCCGACCCCTCCGCGGCGGGAGGCACGCGGGGAGGGCGGGTGGGAGCGTGCCTCCCGCCGCTTCGCGCAGGCAAGGGCAGCGGGGTCCCTCGGTCAGGCCTCCGCTTCCTGCTCCGAGCCGCCCCGGCGACCGGTTCGCCGTCCCAGGGAACCAGATGCCTTGCGGCCATGACCCCCCCCCCGAGTCGCACGAGCCTTGGAGATTTCCGTCGATGAAAGAAACCGGGTCCGGTCGTTCTGCCGAGCTTCGCCGGGTCAAAGGTCAGGGTCTTTGCCTCCGGTGGCCGTGACGCCCGGGTCACTCCGATGAAGGGCTTGCTCCCTCGCGCCAAGGCCGGGAAGACGCAGGCATTCACAGCCCGTCAACCAAACCGGGCAGACCTTGGGCACTCCCACCGCAGGCGCGACGCAGCGCTTCCCGACGCCCCGCGACCGGCCCGATCTCGCTATTCCCCCAGGACCCTCCGCCGGTCGTGACGGCGGATCTCGGCGCGGGCGAGCGCGCGGCCGGCCTCGGTAAGGGCGAGCCGTTCGCCCTCGCGCCGGATCACCCCGCGGTCGAGGGCGGCGGCCACCACCGCCTGCGCCTGCGCCGGGCGCCAGCCCAGATGCTCGACCAGCACGGCGGGACCGGATTCCTCGGCCTCGACCGCCGTCCCTTCGTGTGCGGCCAGATGGGCGATCAGCACCGCCACCAGCCCCTCTTCCCTCAGCGCCCGCCGCCGGACCCAGGCCGCCACCATCCCCGAGCGCGGCGAGGCCATCAGCGCCAGCACCAGCCCCAGCCCGGTGGCCAGCGCCATGCCGCCCCCCAGCGAGACATCGGCCCGGAAGGCGGCCGCATAGCCGATCCCGACCGCCGCAAGCCCTGAAACCAGCGCCACGGCCAACACCCCGCCCACCGAGGCGGCGACCAGCCGCCCGGTCACCGCGGGTACGATCAGGAAAGCCAGAAACAGCACCACCCCCACCGCGTCGAAGGCGGCGACAGCGGTGGCGGCGGTCAGCGCCAGCAGCAGGAAGCCCATGGCGCCGGGCCTCAGCCCCAGCGCTTCGGCCAGCCCGGGGTCGAAGGCGGCGATCTTCCACTCTTTCCACAGCAGGGCCACGACCCCGATATTGACCGCGCCGACGGCCGCCAGCGTCACCCCCGCCACCGGCCAGTCGATCCCGAAAATCGTCACCGTGTTCAGCCAGACGAAGCCGATTTCGCCCAATAGCACCGTGTCGATGTCCAGATGCAGGTTGCGGGCGTTGAGGTTGATCAGCAGCACCCCCAGCGCGAACATCGCCGGAAAGACGATCCCCGTCGCCGCGTCCTGGCCCAGCAGTTTGCTGCGCGCCAGCGCCTGCGCGCCGAAAACGGCGCCCACGCCCGCCAGGACCGCGCCCGCCACCGGCACCAGCCCGGCCCGCGCCCCGGTCAGCATCCAGGCCAGCACGATCCCCAGCACGATGGCATGGCTGATCGCGTCGCCCGACATCGATTCGCCCCTGAGCACCAGAAACGTCCCCAGCAGCGCGCCCGAGATCGCGACCAGCGCCCCGGTGCCCAGGATCATCAGCGCCACCGCGTCAAGCATCGGGGGCCTCCAACCGCTGCCGCCCGGCCTCGGTCAGTTCCCAGCGGCGGGCGCCGGTTTCGGGGGCCAGGCTGGCAGGGAGGACATAGCCCTGGCGCTGGAGCCGCGCCAGCACCGGCCCCGCATCGGTGCCGAGATAGGCGTCGAGCATCGCCTGGTCGCCGGCATAGCCCGGGTTTGCGTGATCGGCCCCCAGCCCCCCCAGCGCCGCCAGCACCTGCCGGCCACGCAGCGCCTTTTTCGCCTGCGCCTGCCGGTTTCGGCGGGCGAGGATCCCGCGTTCGGGCGCCAGCAGCAGCGAGAGTGCGGCCAGCCCGACCGCGGCCAGCACCATGACCGGCCCCGTCGCCACCCCCTGCCCGACGGCCGAGATGACGGCGCCCCCGGTCCCCGCCAGCGCGCCGAACAGCGCCGCCAGCCAGACCATCGGCGCCAGGCCCCGCACCCATTGCCGCGCCGCCACGGCGGGGGCGATCAGCAGCGCCACCATCAGCACCACGCCCGCCAGCGTCAGCCCCAGCACGATGGTCACGGCGATGAGCAGGGTGAGCAGAACCTCCAGCCGCGCCACCGGCAGGCCCTGCGCCCGCGCCCCCTCGGGGTCGAAGGCCAGGAACTGGAATTCCTTCCAGAAGAGGGCCAGCACGACCAGAACCCCGCCGCCCACCAGCGCCATCGGCAGCAGATCCGCCCGCAGGACCGAGGCCGCCTGCCCGAACAGGAACACCGTGAGCCCGGCCGAGCCGCCCCGGGTCTGCGCCAGCGTCAGCAGCACCACGCCCGCCGCGAAAAAAAGGCTCAGCACCACCCCCAGCGCCGCGTCGGGCTTGACACCCGCCCCGCGCCGCAGCGCCTGAACCGAGAGCCCCGCCAAGGCGCCCGCGATCAGCGCGCCCGCCAGGATCGCGAAAAACCCCCGCCCGCCCGAGATCAGGAAGGCCGCCACCACCCCGGGGAGCGAGGCATGGGCGATCACGTCGCCCAGCAGGCTCTGGCCCCTGAGCACCAGGAAGGACCCCAGCACCCCCGCCAGCGCACCGATCATCGCCGCCGCCAGCGCCACGGTAATCAGCGTCGGACTAAGCATCGTCGCCCAGCCTCAGCGCCCCGATCAACGCCAATTGCCCGCCATAGGCCGCGCGCAGATTGGCCTCGGTATAGACCTCGGCCACCGGGCCCTGGGCGATGATCCGCTGGTTCAGCATGACCAGCCAGTCGAAATAGCGCGCGACGGTCTGCAGATCGTGATGGACCACGACGACGGTGCGCCCGGCGTCCCGCTGCGCCTTCAGCAGCGCGACGATCGCCGCCTCGGTTACCGCATCGACCCCCGCCATGGGCTCGTCCAGGAACAGAAGATCCGCCTCCTGCACCAGCGCCCGGGCAATGAAGACCCGCTGCTGCTGGCCGCCCGACAGCTGACTGATCGGGCGTGCCGCGTAATCCTGCATGCCGACCTGTTCCAGCGCGGCCTGCGCCTTGGCCTTCTCGACCCGGCCCGGGCGGCGCAGCCAGCCGAGCTTGCCATAAAGCCCCATCAGCACCACGTCGCGCACCGTCGCCGGGAAATCCCAGTCGACCGACTGGCGCTGCGGCACATAGGCGATGCGGCGTCTTGCCTGGGCGACAGGCTGGCCGAAGACCCGGACATGGCCCGCGACCGGCGGCACCAGCCCGAGGATCGCCTTGATCAGCGTGGATTTCCCCGCGCCGTTGGGGCCGACCACGGCGGCCATCACCCCGGGCGGGATGTCGAGGTCGATGTCCCACAGCACCGGCCGCTCGCGGTAGCTGACGGTCAGATCCTCGACATGGCAGGCGATATGCGGTTCATGCAGCGTGTTCATGATCCGTAGCCTAGGCTACACTTTTTGCAAAGGGAAGCCTTTTTTCAGCCCGCCATCTGCTTCAGGACCTGCCCCGCCATCTGCACATCCGCCTCGGTGCAGGCGAAACTGCCGACCGAGAAGCGGACGACGATCCGCCCCTGCGTCCGGCCTTGGGTAACGTAGATGCGCCCGTCCTCGTTCACCCGGTTCACGAAGTCGATCATCGCCGCATCCTCGGCCCCTTTCAGGGCAAAGGTGAACAGCGACAGCACCGGCTCGGTCACGATCTCGAACCTGGCATCCGCGCGCAGCGACTGGGCCAGCGCCTGCGACCAGCGGACGTGATCGCGGATCACCGCGCGCAGCCCCTCCAGCCCGTAGGCCCGCAGCACAAACCAGAGTTTCAGCGCCCGGAACCGCCGGCCCAGCGGCACCGACCATTCGGAATAATTGAGGAATCCGTCCTTGCCGTGGGTCTTCAGATATTCGGGCTGGATGGCGAGGGTCTTCACCAGGGGCTCCGGGTCCTTCAGGTAATGGGCCGAGAAATCGAACTGCACGCCCATCCATTTATGCGGGTTCAGGACCAGCGAATCCGCGGCCTCGATCCCCTGCCACAGGTCCCGGAACTCAGGGCAGATCATCGCCGCCCCCGCCCAGGCGGCATCGACATGGGAATAAAGCCCCTCGTCCCGCGCCACGGCCAGAACGGCCCGCAGATCGTCGCAGGCGCCGGTCCCGGTGCCGCCGGTGCAGGCCACGACACCCGCGGGCAGGTAGCCCGCCGCACGATCCGCCGCGATCTGCGCCTTCAGCGCCACGGGGTCCATGGCCCTCAGCGGCCCCTGCGTCGGGATCCGCACCAGATTCTCGGCCCCGATCCCCGCCACCCAGATCGCCCGGTCGACCGAGGTGTGAACCTCGTCCGACGCATAGACGCGGAGCCGCTTCTGCCCCGGCAGGCCCTCGCGGTTGCCAGCCCAGCCGAGCGCGCGCTCGCGCATCACCAGGACGGCGGCCAAGGTCGCCGACGAGGCGCTGTCCTGGATGACCCCGTGGAACCCCTCGGGCAGGCCCAGCCCCTGCCGCAGCCAGTCCAGCATCAGGGTCTCGACCTCGGTCCCGGCAGGCGAGGTCTGCCAGAGCATGCATTGCTGCGCCAGGATCGAGGCGGCGAAGTCGGCCAGCATCGAGGCAGGCGTGGCATTGGCCGGGAAATAGGCGAAGAAGCGCGGATGCTGCCAATGGGTCAGGCCGGGGACGACCTTTTCGTCCAGTTCGGCCAGCACGCCGTCCAGCCCCTGCCCTTGTTCCGGCGGCGCCTTGGGAAAGCGCGCGGCGACCGCCCCGGGGGTCAGCGGCGCCCGCACCGGCCGGTCGGGCAGCGAGCGGTGATAGGCCGCGCCCCAGGCGGCGATCTCGGCGCCGAGGCGGGTGAATTCGTCCCAATCGAGGCGGGGCGTTTCGGTCATGCGTGTTCCTCCCGGATCATGGCCGGACCAAATCAGAAAATAATGAACAAAGCAATCATTCAGCGCTGCGGTGGCGCTGCACCTCAAGCCCGCGCCACATCAGCGCCGCGATGGGTTCGGGCGTGATCAGCTGCAGCCCGGCGCCGGGGTCGGCAACCGGCGCATAGCCCTCGAAGGACCAGCGCCACCAGCGCTCGAAGCCGCGCAGCAGCACCGCCTCGTCCCGCTGCACCATGGCCCCGGGCGGCACGTCCCGGGCCGTGACCGGCACCAGCCGCCGCCCGCCCCCGTGCCAGCGCGCCGCCTGCAACCGCTGGTCGATGGCGGCGGCGCCCGTCTCGCCGAATTGCTTGTCCCACAGGGCCTCGAACGCCTTGAAGGCGGGGCGGCGGCATTCGGCGCAGGGCCGGTGACCCGCGGCATAGGCCGTGGCCTCGTCCAGGAAAAACAGCTCGGTATAGCGCCCCGGCACCAGAAGCGGACGTTTGCGGGGCGGAAATTCGGTCAGGCAGCAGATCCAGCGCATGCCCTGATGATGGCGCCGGATTACCCCCGCCGCGTCATGCAGGCAGCCGCGATTGCCGAACCAGGCGCCGCGCGCGGGGGTCGCGTGCAGCTGGCCCAGGGGATCGACGCGGTTCTGAAGAGGCATCGGCTCAGCGCTCCGTGATCGGGACAGATGACCCCTTGCGCGAGACGCGGAAAAGGCGCTGGGTGGCCGGGTTCGACTCGCGCGGGGTTTCCCGATGATGGCGCAGATCCTGCGTCTTGTCCCCCTTCTGCTGCTGGTGCTGATGCTCTCGGCACCGGGCCGGAGTCCGTTGGCCCCGGTCAACGGCGCGATCCTGCCGCCCGTCACCGCCTTCGCGCCGACGCCCGAACCCCAGCATCCGCAGCCGCTGCCGCCGCTGCTTGCCGCGCTTGCCGCGCCTCCGCTGCGGCCGCTAGCGCCACACAAGGCCCGCCGCCGCACCCCTGCCCGGCACCGTGCCGCCCCCGGGCCGCGCCCCATGCGCCGCCGGGCGCAACCCCGCGCGCCGCCGCATCCTGTCCCGCAAACCCGTGATCCCATCATCACCCTTGCGAGGACATCATGTTCAGATATCCGACTCTCACGATCTTCGTGATCCTGATCCTGGCGTTCATGGTTTACGCCGTGGCCACCATGATCGTGCATCCGGGCTGAGGCTTGCGGGGCTGCCCCCCCGGGGCGCCCCCCTGCTCCGCTTGTTCCCCGTCCGGCCTGCCCCGCACCGCGCCCCTTTTGGCACGGCAACGGCAGTTCATTGCCCGCCGGGCAGCGCCGGACCTTCCGACAAATGAGGTTCCCATGTTCAAATCCACCAGCCGGGCGGTCTTTGTGATCCTGCTCGCCGTCTCGCTGCTCAACTCGGTCGCGGCAATGTTCGCCACCCATTTCTGAGGCCCCGCAGGGTGGGGTTTCACCCCACCGTCGGGCGCTCAAACCCAGGCCCGCCGCCGCAACCCCGGCAGCCGGGTCCGCAACGACGCGATCCGCGCCGCCACCTCGGCGCGGATCGGCCCCTCGCGCGGGGGGTCGGCCAGCGTCCGCGACCAATCGGCGGGCGGGTTCCGCCCGGCGGCCCGCCCCGGCCAGGCCAGCGCCTCCAGCACGCTTCGGGCCGCGCCCTCCAGCCGATCGGGCGCCTCGTGCCCGCCAAGCGCGCCCCAGACCCGGGTCCAGCAGCGCGCCACCGACCAGGGATTGTAGCCCCCGCCGCCCGTCACGATCAGCCGGTCCGTCTGCGCCCGGATCGCCAGCACCGCCGCCACATGCGCGTTGTTCGACAGCGCCAGCCGCGACAGCGGATCTTCCTCGACCGCATCGGCACCGCATTGCAGCAGCACCGCCTCGGGCTGAAAGGCCTCGAGCGCGGGCAGGATCACCCCGTCGCGCGCCGCCGCCATTTCGGTATCGTTGAAGCCCCGCGGCACCGGCAGGTTCAGATGCGTGCCGCCGCCCTCCTCGGACAGGGCGCCGGTGCGGGGCCAGCGCTCCTCTTCATGGACCGAGATCAGCAGCAGGTCCCGGTCCCCCTCGAACGCGGCCGAGACCCCGTCGCAATGATGCGCGTCGAGATCGACATAGGCCAGCCGCCGCAAGCCCAGCCGCCTGAGGTGCAAGAGCGCCAGCACCGGATCGTTGAGATAGCAGAACCCGCCCGCCCGGTCGGCGAAGGCGTGATGCGTCCCCGCCCCCGGCACCATGACGACACCCCCCGCCCGCACCATTTCCGCCGCCAGCAGCGCCCCGCCCGCGCTGGTCGCGGGGCGGCGGAACATCAGCCCGTGCACCGGGTTCGAGAGCGTCCCCAGCCCGTGCCGGATCCGCACCGCCTCGCTGACCGCGCCCTCGGCCTCGGCCGCCAGCAAGGCGGCGACATAATCGGCGGTGTGAAAGCTCGTCAGCGCCGCGGGCCGGGCGCGGGGCGAGGTGACATAGGCCCCGGCCGGCAGCCATCCCAAGGCCCGCGCCAGATCGGTCACGGTCGACACTCGCGGGATCGCCAGCGGGTGCCGCGGACCGAAAGGGCTGGCGCGGTAAATCTCGGAGCCGATGAAGCGCGGGGCGCTCAGCGCGGCAGCAGGGGCTCGATCAGATCGGTGATCCGCGCGCTGGTCGGCCGTGTCGTCGAGCCCCAGAAGCCCAGGAACTCGCCCCCCGGCCCGATCAGCGCCTTGTTGAAATTCCACGTCGGTTCGACCCCGTGTTGCTCGGCCAGCCAGCGGTAGAAGGGATGCGCATCGGCCCCCCGGACCGGGGTGATGCGGGTCAGCGGCACCTCGACGCCCAGTTCGACCCGGCAATATTGCTCGACCGCCTGATCGTCGTCCAGTTCCTGCCGGAAATCGTCCGAGGACACGGCCAGCACCACCAGCCCGCGGTCGGCGTATCGGTCGTGCAGGGCCTGAAGATCAGCGAACTGCGGCGTGAACCCGCAGAGCGAGGCGGTGTTGACCACCAGCACCGGCCGCCCGCGCCAATCGTCTAGATCGTAGGTCGCGCCATCGATGGCGGTAAAGGTGAAGGCCTCCGCGGGCAACGCCAGCAACAGAAAGATGATGACAGCCAACAGACGCATCGACCACTCCCCGGCCCCGATCCCGCCCGGCGATGGTAGCCCGCGCGGCCCGCCCGGCAAGGGCCCGCCCCCACGTCACGGCAGCGGCGCCAGTTCCCGACAGAAGGCCGCCTCGCCCTCGGGCGTGAAGCGCACGAGCCGCGCCTCGCCACGCCGGGCCCAGCCCTTCGCCTCGATCCTGGCCAGCAGCGCCCGGCCGAGAGACCCCGCCAGATGCGTCCGCCGCTCCGACCAATCCAGACAGGCCCGACAGAGCGGCGCCCGCCCCCGCGACAAATCCGCCACGTCGATCCCGAAAGCTGCCATCGCCGCCACGCCCGCGGGCGTCAGGACGAGGCTGTCGCCCTCGGCCCGGATCAGGTTCCGGGCGGCGAGGCTGTCGTAAAGCCGGGTGCCCAGATCGCCCGCCAGATGGTTGTAGCAGACCCGCGCCTTCCTCAGCTCCGCATCGCGCGGGCCCGGACGCGTGCGCAGATGGCCGGTTCCGGCGGCCAGACCCATCAGCGCCTCCAGCACCTGCGCCACCTCGTCGCCCGCCAGCGTCACGTATTTGTGCCGCCCCTGCCGGCGCTGACGCACGAGGCCGCCGGCCTCCAGCCGCGCCAGATGCGCACTGGCGGTGGGCGCGGCGATCCCGGCCTCGGCCGCAAGTTCGCTCGCCGTCAAGGCCTTGCCCGCCATCAGCGCGGCCAGCATGTTGGCGCGGGCCGGATCGCCGATCAGGGCGGCGAGGCGGGCGATATCGGGGCCGTCTTTCATGATCCGTCTTTCATACTTCGATGCTAAGCGAAGCATTCGCAGCCGGCAAGCGGCTATGAAACCCGGGTCATGAAAGGAAATCCCATGCTGACCTGCATCATCCGCTATCAGATCGACCCGACGCGCAAAGCCGCCTTCGAGGAATACGCCCGCGCCTGGAATGTGGCGATCCCGCGCGCCGGCGCCGGGCTTATCGGCTATTTCGCCCCGCATGAAGGCTCGGCGAGCCTGGCCTACGGGATCTACACCATCGACAACCTGGCCGCCTACGAGGCCTATCGCGCCCGGCTGTCCGAGGACCCGCTGGGGCGCGAGACTTACCTCTTCGCGCAACGCGAGCGCTTCATCCAGCGCGAGGACCGGACCTTTCTGAAACGCGTGACCGGCGGTCCCGGCGCCTGATCACCGGGGCGAACGGGGCCGCAGCCCGCAGCCCGCCGCAGGATGGGCGATCGTGCCCATCCTGCCGCCGCGCGCTCAGCCCGTCGCGGCCCTGCCGCGGTCGAGGAACAGGTCGGCGTGGCGCATACCGCCCAGGCCGATCGTCGCGAAAGCGTCGCGGCCCGCGTCCGGCAGCACGCCGATCCGCTCCAGCGCGTCATTGATCGCCGCCATCCCCTCGCGCGCCGGCATCGTCCGTTCCAGCCCGTGATAGACCGTCGCCCACTGCGTCCCCAGCCCGCCGACCAGTGCGCTCTGGATCAACGCGAAACGGTCGAAGCCCAGCTCGGCCGCGGCCCGCAGAGTCAGGGGACAATCGGCCCGCAGGTCGGAAAGGCGCCGGTGGTCCGGTCCGCCCGGCGCGCTCCCCTCCCCGGCCTCCGGCAGCGGCACGATGACGAAGGCGCCCGCCCCGACCAGCGTCAGCCCCAGCCGCCGCGCGGCCACCGCATTGCCCGGCCCGCGCGCGACGATGGCGGAGAGTTCGTGACCCATGGCGGGGCTCCCATCCGTTGCTGCTGACGCAATGCTGCGACGCAGCGACAGCGCCGGTCAAGCCCTCTTGCCATCGGCGCGCCCCAACCGGGGCCGGATTCCACGTCCTTGCCGCGGAATTAACCATCGTCCCGGGCCTTGATCAGCCTTCGGTTGCGGGCGCGGTGGTATATTCGGCCTCCGAGACCGGCTCCATCCAGGTCACGGCCGAGCCGTCCACCGCCTCATGCACGGCGATATGCGTCATGCCGGTGGCAGGTGCCGCCCCGTGCCAATGCTTCTCGCCCGGCGCGAACCAGACCACATCGCCCGGCCGGATCGCCTCGACCGGCCCGCCCGCGCGCTGCACCCGGCCGACGCCCTGGGTCACGATCAGCATCTGACCGGCGGGATGCGTGTGCCAGGCCGTGCGCGCGCCCGGTTCGAAGGTCACGGCGGCGGAACTCACCCGCCCCGTCGTTTCCGAGGCGATCAGCGGGTCGAGCCGCACGCGCCCGGTGAAATAGGCGGCATTGCCCTCGGCCGAGGGTTTGGTTCCGGCGCGAACGATCTGCATGGCAGGCTCCTGTCTGGACCGGGATCAAGCTAACCCGCCGCCGCTGCCCTTCAAGCGCCCCGGCCCGACCCCGGCTGGTCCGGCGCTCCATTCCGGCCCCGGCGCGACGGCTGATCGAACACGGCCCAGAACCGCAGCAACAGCAGCATTCCCAAGCCCAGGAACTGCGCATTCTGGGCATCAGCGCGATCTCCGCCCCTCACCGCCTTGAAGCGCCAGCGAAATCCCCCTCGGGCGCCCGATTTCGCCGTTGCCCCAAGCGCCGGGGCCGTGCCAAGGTTCAGGCACCGCAAGGTGACGGCATGGGTGCGAGTATGGACGATTTTCTCAATCCGGGCGAGGCTTCGGTCTATGCCGGTCCCGGCAGCGTCGCCGACAAGCTCGACCGCGCGCGCACCGAGCTTCTGGACCTCTCGGCCCGCAACCGGCTGCTCAACATGCCCAAATCGGGCAAGGCCGCCAAGACGATCGAGGTGGTGGACGAGATCAGCGCCGAGATCTTCCGCCTGCTGATCACCGAATCGAAGGCCTTCACCTTTCTGCCCGGCACCCCCTCGCGCAAGGCGGCCTCTCCGGACGATCCCCCGGCGGAAGGCGACGACAGCGCGGCCGAGGAAGACGGCGACATCATCCAGGAACTCGCCCTGCCCGAGGATGACGCGCTGGACGAACGCGGCATCGCCGGGCGGCATTCGGACACCAAGTTGCAGACGCGTTTCACCCCGGAAGGGCTGCAAAAGCGCCTGCTGGACCTCTATTACGACGCCAGGACACTCGAGGACGAACAGGGCGTCAACGTCCTTTACCTCACGCTCGGCGCGCTGCGCTGGGCCGATCCCACCGACAAGAAGAACATCCGCCGGGCGCCGCTGCTGCTGCTGCCCGTGTCGCTTGAACGCGGCTCGGCCGGCGAACGCTTCCGGCTGCGCGCCCGGCCCGAGGATTTCGCGACCAACCTCTCGCTCGAGACCTTCCTCGACCGGCTGCATGGCATCCGCCTGCCCGAGATCGACACCGAGGGCTTCGACCCCACCGCCTATTTCGAGATCGTAGCCCAATCCGTCGCGGGCAAGGAGGGCTGGGCGGTCGAACCCGACGTGATCCTGCTCGGCTTCTTTTCCTATGCGAAGTTCATGATGTACCGCGACCTCGACCCGGCCAATTGGCCCGTGGGCGCCTCGATTGCGGATAAACCCCTGCTGAGAAGCCTGCTCGCCGACGGGTTCGAGGCGGGCGAGGCGCTCTATCCCGACAATGTTTCCATCGACCCGATCATCGCACCCGCCGACCTGCACCACATCCTCGACAGCGACAGCTCGCAGAGCCTGGCGGTGCACGAGGTCCGGCGCGGGCGCAATCTGGTGATCCAGGGCCCGCCCGGCACCGGCAAAAGCCAGACCATCGCCAACCTGATCGCCGCCGCCATCGCCGATGGCAAGACCGTGCTCTTCGTCGCCGAAAAGATGGCGGCGCTGGAGGTGGTGAAGCGTCGCCTCGACGTCAGCGGGGTCGGCGCCGCCTGTCTGGAGCTGCACAGCCACAAGGCCAACAAGAAGGCCGTGCTCGAGGATATCCGCCGCACCTGGGAGAATGGCGCCCCCCGCACCGGCGATATCGGCTCGCTCAACGCCCGGCTGGGCGATCTGCGCGACGCATTGAACGGTCATGCCGCGCGCCTGCATGCGGTGCAGCAGCCCTCGGGCCTCACGCCCTATCAGGTGCAGGGCCAGCTTGTCCGCCTGCGCGCCCAGGGGGAAGACCCCAACGACATCGCGCTCGACGCGCCCGAAAGCTGGACGGCCGAAGCCTTTGCCGAGCGGCACGCGGTCCTGCAGGAACTGGCCGAACGGGTCGAGGAGATCGGCACCCCCGCCGCGCATCTGTGGCACGGGGTGCGGATCACCGGTATCACACCGATGGAGGGGGAACGCCTTGCCCGACGGCTGAGCGCCGCCGCCAGCGAAAGCGGCGCGCTGGACGAGGCCAAGGCGGCGCTTGCCGCCCTCCTGGGCACCGTCCCGCCCGAGACCCGCGCCGAGGCCGAGGCGCTGATCGCGACCGCGCGGCGGATCACTGCCGCCCCGCTGTCGCCCACGGCGCTTGCGACCCCGGACTGGTCCGAGGATCCCGCGCGCCTTCTGGTCATCGTCAGCGCCGGAGAGGCGCTGGCAGAGGCCCGCCAGAACCTTGAGGGAAGGGTCACCGCCGCCGCCTGGCAGAGGGAGACGGCGGCGCCTCACCAGACCCTCTCGGCCCTCCACGCCGCCACCAACGCGGCGGATTTCGCGGCCATCGCCGACCTTGCCGAGGCCCTGCCCGACGCGCTCGACGCCGGGCGCAGCCTTGCGGCGCTTCTGGGCGAGGACGCGCCGCGCAGCGTGGAGGCGCTCGCCACCCTGGCCGATGCCGCCACCGCGGTCATGGCCGCACCGCCCCTGGCGACGCAGGCCCTCGCCGCCCCGGTCTGGGACGAGCTGCCCGGCGCACCGGCCGATCTGGTCGCGGCGCTCGACCGGCTGCAGGGCGCGAAGACGGCGCTCGACGGCAAGCTCACGGAATCCGCGTGGGAGGCCGATCTCGGCGCCAGCCGTGCGACACTGGCGGCGCATGGGACCGGGATCTTCCGCTTCCTCAGCGGCGAATGGCGCCGCGCCAACCGGCTGGTGCGCTCCTATCTCTGCCAGCCCGATCAACCGCTGACCCAGACGCTGGCCCAGCTCGACCAGCTGCAAAAGGGCCGCGCTGCCCGGTCCGAGCTACAGCGCGACGACGCGCTGGGGCGCGAGGCCTTCGGTGCGTCCTGGCGCGGCGAGCGCTCGGACCTTGCGACGCTTTCGGCGGCCGTCGCCTGGGCGGAAGGACTGGGCCAGAACGGACGCCTCGTGCGCCGCATCGTCGCGGCCGAGCCCGACCGCGCCGCGCTCGCCCCCCTGTTGCCGCGGCTCGCCGCCACCCCTCGCCTGCGCGAGATCGACCGCAGGCTCAAGTCGCTTCTGGACCCGGCCGCGCGGGACAGGACGGCCGAGGAATGCGCCCGCCTCTCCGCCGCCCTGACCGCCAGCGAACGCGCGACCCGTCTGTTGCTGACCCCGCCGCCACCCACCCTGGGCGAGCGGCTGGCCCTGCTGACCACGCTGGAGCAAGGCCGCCGCGCCGCGCAACAGATCGCCGAGGGCCAGACCATTGCCACCGCCGGGTTCGGTGCCCTCTGGCAGGGCGATTCCTCGGACTGGTCCCGCCTGCGCGCTGCCGGCAATTGGGTCAGGGCCAATGCCGATATCCTCCCTCTTGCGGCCGCAATCACCGACCGCGACCGGCTGGGCGGGTTGGCGGAGAGCATCGAAAGCCGCTGGCCCGGCCTCGTCGTCGATATCCAGGCCCTTGCCGCCGACCTCGACCTCGATCTGGCGGCCCGCTTCGGCGCCCCGCTGGCGAACGTGCCGTCACAGCGTCTGACCGCCACCCTGCACGACTGGAGCCGGGGCGGGGAAAGCCTGTTCCGCTGGACCGCCTACCGCGACCGGGCGCAACGCGGCCGCGCCCTGGGCTGCGCCGATGTGGTCGACCGCCTGACCGACGGACGCCTCGCCCCCGCCCGCGTCGTCCCCGCCTTCGAGATGGCCTATTACGAAGCGCTGCACGACGCGCTGATCCGGCGCGAGCCCGAGATCGGACGCTTCGACGGCTCGCTCCATTCCCGCAAGGTCGCGGAATTCGCCGAACTCGACCTCCGCCGCATCCGCGCCTCGGCCGACGAAACGGTCAAGGCGCATTACAGCCGCGTCCCCCCGCGCGAGGGTGGCGCCATCGGCCCCCTCGGCACGCTGCGCACCGAATTGCAGAAGAAGCGTGGCCACATGCCGATCCGCAAGCTGATCGAACGCGCCGCGCCGGCGGTGCAGGCGCTGAAACCCGTCTTCATGATGAGCCCGTTGTCGGTCGCGCAGTTCCTGCCCGCCGGGCTGATCGACTTCGACCTTCTGGTGATGGACGAGGCCAGCCAGATCCAGCCGGTCGATGCACTGGGCGCCGTGGCCCGCACCCGTCAGGTTGTGGTGGTGGGCGACCCGCGCCAGCTGCCGCCCACCGCCTTCTTCTCGCGCCTGACCAGCGGCGGCGGCGGCGATGACGACGATGACGGCGCCAGCGTCGGCGACATCGAAAGCATCCTCGGCCTGTTTACCGCCCGGGGCCTGCCGATGGCCATGCTGCGCTGGCATTACCGCAGCCGCCACCAGTCGCTGATCGCCGTCAGCAACCGGCAATTCTATGAAAACAAGCTCTTCGTGGTGCCCAGCCCCTTTACCGCCGAGGCAGGGATGGGCCTGCGCTTTCACCATATCTCCAACGGCATCTTCGACACCGGCGGCAAGCGCTGCAACCTGGTCGAGGCGAAGATCGTCGCCCGCGCCATCATCGCCCATGCGCTCGAGTCGCCTGAGCTGTCACTGGGCGTCGCCACCTTTTCGGTCGCGCAGCGGCGGGCGATCCTGGACGAGCTGGAACTCCTGCGCCGCGCGCAACCTGAAACCGAGGGCTTCTTCCACGCCCATGCCGCCGAGCCCTTCTTCGTCAAGAACCTGGAGAACGTGCAGGGCGACGAGCGGGACGTCATCTTCATTTCCGTGGGCTATGGCCCCAGCATGCCGGGCGGGCGGGTGCCGATGCGTTTCGGTCCCCTCGGCTCGGATGGCGGCGAACGGCGGCTCAACGTGCTGATCAGCCGCGCCAAGCAGCGCTGCGAGGTCTTCGCCTCGATGACGGACGAGGATATCGAGCCCGATTTCGCCCAGACCCGCAAGGGCGTCTTCGCCTTCCGCCTGTTCCTGCAATTCGCCCGCACCGGCCATCTGACCATGGCCGAGGCCACCGGCCGCGACCATGACAGCGTGTTCGAGGAACAGGTCGCGAAGGCCCTGCAGGCGCGCGGCTATCGGGTGCACCGGCAGGTCGGGCTGGCGGGGTTCTTCATCGACCTGGCGGTCTCGGACCCCGAAAGGCCGGGGAAATACCTGCTGGGCATCGAATGCGACGGCGTGGCTTATCACGAGTCGCTCTCGGCCCGGGACCGCGACCGCCTGCGCCAATCGGTGCTGGAAAGCCACGGCTGGCACATCCACCGCCTGTGGAGCGCCGACTGGTTCCAGCGCCCGCAGCAGGAACTGGACCGCATCGTCACTGCCATCGAGGCCGCGCGGGCCGAGGAAACGGCCGAACCCGCGGCGAAGGGCAGCGCCGGGCTGCGCATCACCACGCAGGATGTGGGCGACTGGACGCTCTATGACATCGAGCCCGCGACCGGGGACGAACCGGCCGAAGCCACCCAGCCTGCGGGCGCCGTCACCCCCTATCGTGAGGCCAGCGTCGAGCGTCCGCCCCATGTGCAGGGTGATCTGCACGAGGCGCCGCGCGGCATCCTCGCCGATCTGGCCGAGCAGATCGTCACAATCGAGGGGCCGGTCCATCTGGACGAGGTGGTCACCCGGATCCGTCAGGCCTGGGGTCTGGCGCGGGCGGGCGGGCGGATCCGCGACGCTATCGCCGCCGGGGTCGATCTGGCGGCGCGCAAGGGCAGCATCCAGCGCGTCGGGGATTTCCTGACCATTGAAGGCCGCCTGCCCGACCTGCGCGACCGCTCCGCCGTCCTCTCAGCGAGCCTGCGCAAGCCCGAGATGCTGCCGCCGGACGAAATCGCCGCCGGGGCCGTCGTGCTGGTCCGCCAGAATTTCGGGGCCGAGCCCGACCAGCTTGTCACCGAGCTGGCCCGCGCCCTGGGCTTCAAGGCGACCAGCGAGGTCCTGCGCCTCAGGCTTCTGGCCGGGATTGATCTGGCCCGCGCCGACGGCCGTCTGGTCGAGCAGAACGGGCTCCTGCAGGCCGTTTCCTGACGGCGGCCTCAGCCCCCTGCCAACGAGGCCCGCTCGACGATCACCGGCCGGTGGCTGCTGGAGGTTTCGGCGCTGTCGGTCACGCCGGGCAGCGACACGAAGGCCGCCCTGGACCGCGCGAAGACCTCGCGCCGGATGTCGTACCAGAAGCTCGGCGGGTCGAAGGTCCCGCCGGCGATGCCCGTCAGGCCCGGAAAAACCTCAGGGTTCCAGAAAACCGTGGTGCCGCAAACCGGGCAGAAGCGCTGGCAGAAGGCCCGGTCGGATTCGGTGCGAAAGACATACTCGCTCAACTCGCCCGACAGCAGCTCGACCGCCGCATCCCGGAAATAGACCGAGACGCCAAACGCCGATCCGGTGCGCAGCTGGCAATAGCGGCAATGACAGACCGCTGCCTTTTCCGGCATCCCCCGCGTCCGGTAACGCACCGCGCCGCAGGCGCATCCCCCGTCGTGAACCTCGTCCATCCGTCCCTCCCTGTTGGCCGCACGCTGCCCTGCCGCCACGACCGGGGCAAGCCCTTGCCTGCGCCCCGCCGCCCGCCTAGCCTCGGCGCGGGGAAAGAAGGGACCGCATGTCGGACGCCGTGAAATCCATCCGCGCGCTGGCCCGCGGGCTTGACGTGCTGCAGCTCTTGCAGGCGCGCGGCTCGGCCACGCTGCACGCCCTGCACCAGGAGACGGGGCTGCCCAAGGCCACGCTGCTGCGGATCCTCAGGACCCTGCGCGAGGGGGGCATGATCTGGCAGCGGATGGCGGACGACGCCTATCTGCCCAGCTATTCGCTGGTGGAGCTGGCCGGGCGCATGAACCGGGAATTCGCCCTGGTCGAGGTCGCCTCGCCCCTCCTCGAACAGCTTTCGGCGCGGATCAAATGGCCCTCGGTCCTGGCCGTGCCCCGCCTCACCCATATGGAAGTGATCGAAACCAACGCCTCCCGCGCCTATTTCGACCAGATCCCGCTGGGGCCGGTCGGGTTCCGCGTCAGCATGCTGCGCTCGGCCTCGGGGCGGGCCTTCCTGACCTTCTGCGAGGCGCCGGTGCGCGAGGCGATCCTCGACAGCCTGCGCCGCTCGGATCATCCCGGCGACCGGGGCGCGCGCGATCCGGCCTATCTGGCGCGGCTGCTGCAGGAAACGGGTCAACAGGGCTATGGCCTGCGCGACCCCGACTTCGGCGGCGATTTCGACCGTGGCCGGGCCGAGATCGACGACGGGCGCGAATCCTTGGCGGTGCCGATCCGTGCGGGCGATCATGTGTTGGGGACGCTGAACATCACCTGGGCCCGGCGGGTGCACGGCCGCAAACGGGGCGCCGCGCTCTTTGCCGGCCCTGTGGCCGAGGCGGCGGCCGAGGTCGGCGCGAGGCTGGTTGCGCGGGTCTAGATTTCACAGCGTGAAATTCCGTGCGGTGCCGGATTGCCCGGGCCGGGCCGGGGGCGGCACACTCCGCCCAACTCGGGAGGGCACCATGGCAGAGCTGACGCGCGCCGATATCGACGAGATCCTGAAGCTGGTCGACGGCTCGGATTTCGATGAGCTGAAACTGGAAATGGGCGATCTGAAACTGGAGCTGCGCCGCCGCGGGGCCTCGGCCCCGGCAGCGGCTCCTGCCCCCGCCCCCGCTCCGGTGGCCAAGCCCGCCGAAGCCGTCGCCGCCCCGATCGTGGCCTCGGGCGGCGGGTCCGAGATCCCGGCGCCGCTGCTCGGCACCTTCTGGCATGCTCCCCGCCCGGGCGCGGCCCCTTTCGTCCGGCCCGGCGACGTGGTGCAGGCCGATACGATCGTCGGCATCATCGAGGTGATGAAGCTGATGAACTCGGTCCCCGCGGGAATTGCGGGAACCGTGCTGGAAATCACCGCCCCCAACGGCGAATTGGTCGAGCACGGCCAGACGCTGCTCCGCATCCAGCCGGCCTGATCCCATGCCGACAATCAAGCGCCTCTTCATCGCCAACCGGGGCGAGATCGCTCTGCGCATCATCCGCACCGCCCGCGCCCTGGGCATCGAGACGGTGCTGGGCGTGTCGCAGGCCGACCGCGACTCGCTGGGCGCAAAGCTCGCCACCCGCGCGGTGGTGCTGGGCCCGGCGCCATCGAAAGACAGCTACCTGCGCGTGGGCACAATCGTCGAGGCCGCCCGGGGCACCGGCTGCGACGCCCTGCATCCAGGCTATGGCTTCCTGTCGGAAAACCGCGACCTGGCGCAGGCCTGCGCCGACGAGGGGCTGATCTTCATCGGCCCCACACCCGACAACCTGACCGCCGTGGGCGACAAGCTGACCGCCCGCAGCCATGCGCTGGCGGCGGGGGTGCCGGTCGTCCCGGGCGGCACAGTGGAAACCGCCGAGGACGCAAGCGCGCTGGCCGAGACCATCGGCTTTCCGCTGCTGATCAAGGCGGTGGCCGGGGGCGGCGGCAAGGGCATGAAGCGGGTCGATGACGCCGCCTCGCTCCCCGCCCAGCTCGACCTGGCGATGGCCGAGGCCGAAGCGGCTTTCGGCGATGCCCGCGTCTACCTCGAACGCTTCGTCACCGTCGGCCGCCATGTCGAGGTGCAGATCCTCTCGGACGGCGCCACATTCCTGCATGCGGGCGAGCGCGATTGCTCGGTCCAGCGCCGCTATCAGAAACTGGTCGAGGAAGCCCCCGCGCACCATCTGCCCGGGGCCCTGCGCCAGGGCCTGCTGGAGGCGGCGGTGCGCTACGCCCGCCATATCGGTTACCGCTCGCTGGGCACGGTGGAATTTCTGGTCGATGTGCCCCGGGGCGAATTCTATTTCCTCGAAATGAACGCCCGCGTGCAGGTCGAGCACCCGGTGACCGAGGCGATCACCGGCCTCGACCTCATCGCCCTGCAGATCGCCGTCGCCGAGGGGCAGACGCTTCCCCTCACCCAGGACCAGATTCGCCTGACCGGCCATGCCATCGAATGCCGGCTGAATGCCGAGGACCCCACGCGGGACTTCCGGCCCTCGCCCGGGCGGGTGACACAGGCCTGGTTCCCCCCCGTGACGGGACTGCGCGTGGATACCCATATGCAGCCCGGCGCGATGATCCCGCCCTATTACGATTCGCTGGTGGCAAAGCTGATCACCTGGGGCGCCACGCGCGACGAGGCCATCGCCCGCATGCTGACCGCCCTTGATGTCTGCGTGCTGGAGGGAGTCACCACCAACGCCCCCCTGCACCGCGCCATCCTCACGGACCCCGCCTTCCGCGCGGGCGGCGTCGATACCAATTACCTCGGCGCGCTGCTGCCGACCTTGGGAGTGCCGACATGACCATCGAGATCGTCGATACCACGCTCAGGGACGGCAATCAGTCGAACTGGGGCGCCACCGGGCTCGATACCGGGATGATGCTGCAGATCGCCCCGGTGATCGAGCGCGCGGGCTTCCATGCCATCGACTTCCTCGCCTCGACCCATATGGGCGTGGCGGTGCGCTTCAAGAAAGAGGACCCTTGGGAGCGCCTGCGCCTGATGCGCGAGGCCTGCCCGACCACGCCCCTGCAATTCCTCACGACCGGCATGCGCTTCATCTCGTGGGAAGTGGCGTCCGACGAGATGATGGAATTCGCCTTCCGCCTGCTGGTGAAGAACGGCATCGACCGCTTCGCCATCATGGATCCGATGAACAACACCCCCGCCATGCTGCGGATGGCCGGGCTCACCCGGCGGGCGGGCGGCAGTACCATCGTCGCCGCGCTGACTTTCACCCTCTCGCCGCTTCATGACGACGCCCATTTCGCCGAGGCCGCGCGGGCGCTGTCCGCCAGCGGGCAATTCGACCGGCTCTATCTCAAGGACCCCGGCGGGCTGGTCACGCCGGAGCGCGCGCGCACTCTGATCCCGGCGCTGAAGGCGGTGATGGGCAGCGTGCCGCTCGAATTCCACTCGCATACCACCATCGGCCTTGCCCCCTTCAGCTATCTGGAGGCCGCGCCCCTGGGGGCCACGACGCTCCACACCTCGGCCCGGGGCGCCGCCAATGGCACCGGCCAGCCATGGACCGGCGCGGTCGTGTCGAACCTGCGCGACCTCGGCCTCTCGGTCGATGTGGATGACGAGGCGCTCGCCGAATACGACGCCTATATCGCGGCGCTGGTGCAGGCCGAGGGGCTGGTCCACGGCCAGCCCGGCGAATTCGACCGCGCCTATTTCCGCCACCAGATGCCGGGCGGCATGATGGGCACGATGAAGCGCCAACTGGCCGAGATCCGGCGGCTGGACCTGCTGCCCAAGGTGCTGGACGAGGTGGAACAGGTCCGCGCCGAGCTCGGCTATCCGATCATGGTCACGCCTTTCAGTCAGGTCGTCGGCACCATGGCCCTGATGAACGTCATGCAGGGCGAGCGCTACAAGACCATCCCCGACGAGGTGACGCGTTATGTGCTGGGCCGCTTCGGCCAGCCGACGATGCCGATGGACAGGGCGGTCGAGGCCCGGATCCGCGACACCAAGCGCGCGCGCGAGCTGGAGGACGAGCCGCATATGGCCTCGCTCGACGAATTGCGCGCCCGCATCGGCCGGGGCTATAGCGACGAGGAATTCCTGCTGCGCGCCGTCATGCCCGCCGATCAGGTTGATGCGATGAAAGCCGCCGGTCCCGCCCGGCGCGGCTACGATCCGAAGACCCGGCCGGTGATGGCGCTGATGCAGGAACTGACCGCCCGCAAGGGCCTCACCTCGATCAGGATCGAGAAGCCGGGCCTGAAACTGGAACTGAACGGAGGGCGCTGATGCATCCGCACAAGATCAAGGCCGTGGTCTTCGACATCGACGGCACGCTGGCAATGCTGGACAAGGAAACCGGCCGCTACACCGCGCTGCCCGGCGCAGTGCAGGCGCTGGCCGAGTGCCGGGCGCAGGGCCTGCCGGTCGTGGCCTATACCAACGGCACCTTCTTTCCGCCCGCGCATTACTACCCGATCCTGGCCGAGGCCGGCCTCACCCTGGACTCCGGCCATATCCTGACCCCCGCCGCCGTCGCCGCCAGGGCCTTGAAGGCGATGGGCTACACCCGGATCATGGTGATGGGGGCCGAAGGAACCACGGTTCCGGTCGCCGAAGCAGGGATCGAAATCATCGCCCCCACGAAACACGCGCCCAAGGTCGACGCGGTGCTGCTGGGCTGGTGCAAGGATTTCAACGCCGAACAGGTCGAGGCCGTGGTGCAGGCCGTCTGGGACGGCGCCAAACCCTATGCGGGCTCGGTCGCGCCCTATTTCGCCGGGGCGGGCGGCAAGCGGCTGTTGGGCATCTCGGGCGCCATCGCCGCGGCGCTGACCAATGCCACAGGCGTGCCGGTCACCGTCTTTGGCAAGCCCGAACCGGCGGGGCTCGGGATCGTCAGCGCCCTGACCGGCGCCCGGCCCGAGGAGATGGTCATCGTCGGCGACGACCCGAAACTCGAAATCCGCATGGGCCGCAAGGCGGGCGCGCTCTGCGTGGGCGTGACCACGGGCGTCGTCGATGCCGCGGGCTTCGCCAGCCAGCCCGAGGAGATCCGCGCGCAGCTCGTCCTGCCCTCGCTCGACGGGTTCGCCGCCCGCCTCCTGACACCCTGAGGGACCCGATCATGAGCCTCACCACCATCTTCTCCGTCGCGGGCAAGACCGCGCTCGTGACCGGCGCCGCCGCGGGTCTCGGCCGCGCCATGGCCGAGGCCTTGGCCGAGAACGGCGCCCGTGTCGTGCTTTTCGACCGCGAGGCCGGGGATCTGGCCGCCACGGCTGAGGATATGACCGCCGCCGGCATGCAAGTGCAGGCCATCCCCGGCGATGTGACCGACAGGGCCGCGGTCGAGCATGCCGTGGCGCAGGCTGTCGCCCGCTTCGGCGGGCTCGACATCTGCGTGGCCAATGCCGGGATCTCGGACCCGAACGGCGCAAGGCTGCACGAGATGGCCGAGGACAGCTGGCGCCGCACGCTGGAGGTGAACCTCACCGGCCTTTTCCACACCAATCGCGCCGCGCTGTCGGTGATGGTGCCCCGGGGCCGCGGCAAGATCATCAACGTCGCCTCGATGTGGGGCCATGTGGCGCCCGCGAACCTCTTCCCGCGTCCGGCCTATGCCGCGAGCAAGGGCGCGGTCGTCAACCTGACCCGCGAACTGGCGCTGGAATACGCAACGTCCGGCATTCAGGTGAACGCGCTCTGCCCGGGCTTCTTTCGCACCAAGGGCCGCCCACGGAGCGAAGAGGACGCCCGCCGCATGGCCGAGTACACGCCGATGAAGCGCCTGGCCGAGGCGCAGGAGATCAAGGGCAGCCTCCTCTATCTCGCCTCCTCGGCCTCGGATTTCGTGACCGGGGCGAGCCTGATCATCGACGGCGGGGTGACGGCGGGCTAACCGCCTGCCGCCAATGCTTGCCCCGACGGCAACGGCCAAGGCTTGCACGGCCCGCCCCCGGGGTCTATCAGGCGCCAACCCCGCCAGATCCGAAGGATTGCCGATGATCCCCCGCTATTCCCGCCCCGAGATGGTCGCCCTCTGGTCGCCCGAGACCAAGTTCAGGATCTGGTACGAGATCGAGGCCCATGCCTGCGACGCGCAAGCCGCGCTGGGCGTGATCCCCAAGGAAAACGCCGAGGCCGTCTGGAGAGCCAAGGATGTCGAGTTCGACGTCGCCCGCATCGACGAGATCGAGGCCGTCACCAAGCATGACGTTATCGCCTTCCTGACCCATCTGGCCGAGCATGTGGGATCCGAAGAGGCGCGTTTCGTGCATCAGGGCATGACCTCCTCGGACGTGCTCGACACCTGCCTCAACGTGCAGCTGGTGCGTGCGGCAGATATCCTGGAGGGCGGGATCCAGCGGGTGCTGGCCGCGCTGAAGACCCGCGCCGAAGAGCATAAATACACTGTCCGCGTCGGCCGTTCGCACGGGATCCATGCCGAGCCCACCACCATGGGCCTGACCTTCGCCCGCTTCTACGCCGAATTCGACCGCAACCTCGCCCGCCTGCGCGCGGCGCGGGACGAAGTGGCGACCGGCGCCATCTCGGGCGCGGTCGGCACCTTCGCCAATATCGACCCGGCGGTGGAAGAGCATGTCTGCAAGATGATGGGCCTGAAGCCGGAACCCATCTCGACCCAAGTCATCCCGCGCGACCGTCACGCGATGTTCTTCGCCACTTTGGGCGTCATTGCCTCCTCGATCGAGAATGTGGCGATCGAGATCCGCCATATGCAGCGGACCGAGGTGCTGGAGGGCGCGGAATTCTTCTCGATGGGCCAGAAGGGCTCGTCCGCGATGCCGCACAAGAAGAATCCGGTGCTGACCGAAAACCTGACCGGCCTTGCGCGCCTCGTGCGGATGACGGTCATTCCGGCGATGGAGAACGTGGCGCTTTGGCACGAGCGCGACATCTCGCATTCGTCCGTGGAACGCGGCATCGGCCCCGATGCCACCGTGACGCTGGATTTCGCGCTGCACCGGCTGGCGGGCGTGGTCGAGAAGATGCTGGTCTTCCCGCAGAACATGCTGGATAACATGAACAAATTCCCCGGGCTGGTCATGTCGCAGCGCGTGCTGCTGGCGCTGACCCAGGCCGGTGTCTCGCGCGAGGATGCCTATGTCATGGTCCAGCGCAACGCGCTGAAGGTCTGGGAAGAGCGGGTGGATTTCCAGGAACAGCTGCTGGCCGACCCCGATGTGGTGGCCGCGCTGGGCAAGGACGGGATCCGGTCGAAATTCGACATGGCGTATCACACCAAGCATGTCGACACGATCTTCCGGCGGGTGTTTGGGTAAGCCGCGTCTCGGAAACGCTCCGGTGGAGCGTTTCCGCGGCGAACGCCGCGCCCGTGGCGCGGCCGGCGGATGAGGCGGGGGGCGCCGCCCCGAGGGAACGCATAAGGCGGGGCGCCAGCCCCCCGCACCCCCCGCTCAAGGGGGTTTTCCACCCCCTTGAGAAACCCCCGAGGATATTGGGAGCGCAAAGAAGGCGGATTAACGGAAGGTTAGCGCGCTTTTCCAAGCCGTTGATCTTGTTGAAGGCGCCGGGGTGTCCCACGCGTGGGACCGGTCAGGCCCAGTCGGGTTTGCGTTTCTCGATGAAGGCGGCGATCCCCTCATCCGTGTCCCTGAGCAGCATGTTTTCCACCATCACGTCCCGGGTGTATTCATAGGCCCGGTCGAGCGGCATCCCGGCCTGGTCGTAGAAGGCCCGCTTGCCGATCCGTACCGCGGCACCCAGTTTGCCCGCGACGGTGTGGGCCAGTGTCAGCGTCTCCGCCTCCAGCTGGTCGGACGGCGCGATGCGGTTGATCAGGCCCAGGTCGCGGGCGCGCTCGGCCGGGATGAACTCGCCCGTGGTCAGCATCTCGAAGGCCTGCTTGCGGGGGATGTTGCGGGTCAGCGCCACCATCGGGGTCGAGCAGAAGAGCCCGATATTCACCCCGTTCACCCCGAACCGGGTATCCGAAGCCGCCACCGCCATGTCGCAGCTCGCCACCAGCTGGCAGCCCGCCGCCGTGGCGATGCCGTGCACCTGGGCGATGACCGGTTGCGGCATCGCGGGGATCAGCTGCATGAGCGCCCCGCAGCGGGTGAAGAGATCGGCGAAATAGGCGGCGCCCCCGTCCGGCGAGGCCCTGCCCGCCTGCATCTCCTTCAGGTCGTGTCCGGCGCAGAACGCCTTGCCCGCGCCCCTCAGCACCACGACACGCACCCCCGGATCGCCCGCCAGCGCGGTCAGGGTTTCGGTCAGCGCGGCCAGCAGCCCGTCCGACAGCGCATTCAGCGCCTGGGGGCGGTTCATCGTCACCGATGCCACCCGTTCCGCAACGTCACAGCGCACCAAGGCCTCGGTCATCTTGCCCTCCCCGTTCCTTTGCCCTGAGTCTATGCAGGTCAGCAGCGGGAGGAAAGCATGCAGACCCGGATGGACGCCCAGATGGACGCAACGTCCCTCAACGCCTTCATGCAGACCGAGTTTCCGCAGGTTGCCAGCCAGTTCCGCATCGAGCGCGTGGCACCGATGGAGGCCGATGTGCGGCTGCTGGTGGGCGAACAGCATCTGCGGCCCGGCGGCACGGTCAGCGGCCCCAGCATGTTCGCCCTGGCCGATCTGGCGATGTATGCCGTGCTTCTGGCGATGATCGGACCGGTAGCGCTGGCCGTCACCACCAATGCCTCGATCGATTTCATGCGCAAGCCCGAGGCCGGGCGCGACCTGATCGGCCGGGCGCGGCTGCACAAGCTGGGCCGGACGCTGGCCGTCGGCGATGTGCTGATCGTCAACGAGGGGTCGGAGGCGGTTCTGGCGCGCTCGGGCATGACCTATGCGATCCCGCCCCGGCGCTGAAACCAGAAGGACCGCAGCCTGGGGCTACGGTCCTGAATGGGGATGGTGGGCGATAACGGATTTGAACCGCTGACATCTTCGATGTGAACGAAGCGCTCTACCGCTGAGCTAATCGCCCGCCGTGCGCGGGTCTATAGCGGCTCGCGCGGGTGGGCTCAAGGGGGAAAGGCGCGATCTCGCGCAGCTTTTTTCCCCCGCGAAACAAAGATCGCAGATGCTGATTTTCCCATTCACGAAACCGTGAACCGTGCTAGGTTGCCGCCGGGGCGCGGCCCCTGACTCTGGGTGGGAGGACCCGATGAGCCTTTCCAAAAGCTTCCTGATCCTTGGTGCATTGTATCTGCTGGTCGGCCTGAGTTTCGGCATCTTCATGGGCGCGACGCAGGAATTCGACCTGGCGCCGGTCCATGCGCATATCAACCTTGTGGGCTTCACGCTGATGACGCTCTTCGGCATCGTCTACCGGATCATTCCGGGTCTGGCCGAGACGACGCTGGCGAAGGTGCATTTCTGGCTGTTCCAGATCGGCGCCTTCTTTCTTCTGGTCCTGCTCTTCGCCCTCCTGTCCCGGATGGGACCCGAGGCGACGCTGGGTCCGATCATGGCCGTGGCCGAAGTCGTGGTCCTGGCGTCGATCGTCGCCTTCCTGGTGAACCTCTGGCAAAAGGCCTGAGGGGGCGCGCAGCGAAAGGCCCGCCCCCGGGGGTCCGGGGACGGGCCGTCAGGCCATCAGGCCGGGTTCAATGCGCGGTGGCCGACGAGGGCGCGTCCTGCCGGGCGAGCTTTGCCGCCAGCGCCGCTTCCTCGGCCGCCTCGTCCCAGTCGATGGGCTGCGGCTGACGCACCAGCGCGTGTTTCAGCACCTCGCTGACGTGGCTGACGGGCACGATTTCCAGCCCTTCCTTCACGTTGTCGGGGATCTCGGGCAGATCCTTGGCGTTCTCGACCGGGATCAGCACCTTGGTGATGCCCCCGCGCAGAGCCGCCAGCAGTTTCTCCTTCAACCCGCCGATGGCGGACGCATTGCCGCGCAGCGTCACCTCGCCGGTCATGGCGATGTCCTTGCGGACCGGGATCCCGGTCAGGACCGAGACGATGGCCGTGACCATGGCCAGACCGGCCGAGGGGCCGTCCTTGGGCGTGGCGCCGTCCGGGACGTGGACGTGGATGTCCATCGTCTCGAACTTGGGCGGCTTGACGCCGATCTGCGGGCTGATCGAGCGCACATAGCTCGAGGCCGCGTCGATCGATTCCTTCATCACGTCGCCCAGCTTGCCCGTGGTCTTCATCCGGCCCTTGCCCGGCAGCTTCAGCGCCTCGATCTGCAACAGATCGCCGCCGACCTGCGTCCAGGCCAGACCCGTGACCACGCCGACCTGATCCTCCTTCTCGGCCAGGCCGAAACGGTGGCGCGGCACGCCGAGGTAATCGTCCAGGTTCTCGGCCGTGACCTCGACCCGCGTCGCCTGTTTGCGGACGATCTGGGTGACCGCCTTCCGCGCGATCTTGGACAGCTCACGCTCGAAGTTCCGCACGCCCGCCTCGCGGGTGTAATGCCGCAGCACCGCCGTCAGCGCGTCATCCGAAACCGAAAGCTCCGACTTCTTCAGCCCGTGGTTCTTGATCGCCTTAGGCAGGAGGTGCCGGCGGGCGATCTCGGCCTTCTCGTCCTCGGTATAGCCCGAGAGCGGGATGATCTCCATCCGGTCCAGCAGCGGCCCCGGCATGTTGTAGGAGTTGGCCGTGGTGATGAACATCACGTCCGAGAGGTCGTATTCCACCTCCAGGTAATGATCGACGAAGGTCGCGTTCTGTTCGGGATCAAGGACCTCCAGCATGGCGGACGCCGGGTCACCCCGGAAATCCTGCCCCATCTTGTCGATTTCATCGAGCAGGATCAGCGGGTTGGTGGTCTTGGCCTTTTTCAGCGCCTGGATGATCTTGCCGGGCATCGAGCCGATATAGGTCCGGCGGTGACCGCGGATCTCGCTTTCATCGCGCACGCCGCCCAGCGAAATGCGGATGAATTCGCGCCCCGTGGCCTTGGCCACCGAGCGGCCCAGCGAGGTCTTGCCCACGCCCGGAGGGCCGACGAGGCACAGGATCGGCCCCTTCAGCTTCGCGGACCGCGACTGCACGGCCAGGTACTCGACGATGCGCTCTTTCACCTTGTCGAGGCTGTAGTGATCCTCGTCCAGGATCCGCTGCGCCCGGTTCAGGTCCTTCTTGACGCGGCTTTTGACGCCCCAGGGCAGGGCCAGCAGCCAGTCGAGATAGTTGCGCACGACGGTCGCTTCGGCCGACATCGGGCTCATCGACTTCAGCTTCTTCAGCTCGGCCTCGGCCTTGTCGCGGGCCTCCTTGGAGAACTTGGTCGATTTGATGCGGTTCTCCAGCTCGGTCAGCTCGTTCTGGCCGTCCTCGCCTTCGCCCAGCTCCTTCTGAATGGCCTTCATCTGCTCATTCAGGTAATATTCGCGCTGGGTGCGCTCCATCTGCGACTTTACGCGCGACTTGATCTTGCGCTCGACCTGCAGGACGGAAATCTCGCCCTCCATCAGGCCATAGATCTTCTCCAGCCGCTCGGCCACGTCGAGCGTCTCCAGAAGTTCCTGCTTGCGCGCCACCTCGATGCCCAGATGCCCGGCGGCGAGGTCGGCCAGCCGCGCCGGCTCACCCGCATCGGCGATGGCGGACAGCGCTTCCTCGGGGATGTTGCGCTTGATCTTGGCGTAACGCTCGAAATCGTCGCTGACGGCGCGCGTCAGGGCTTCGACGGCCTCGGGGTCCCCCTCGGTCTCGTCGAGGATCACCGCCTCGGCCTCGAAATGCTTGTCATTCTCCAAGAAGCGCGTGACGCGCACCCGGCTCTTGCCCTCGACCAGCACCTTGACCGTGCCATCGGGCAGTTTCAGCAATTGCAGCACATTGGCCAGCACGCCCACGCCGAACATGCCGTCGGCATCGGGGTCCTCGGCCGCGTGGTCGATCTGGGTGACCAGCAGGATCTGCTTGTCATCGCGCATCACGGTTTCCAGCGCGCGCACCGATTTGTCCCGTCCCACGAAAAGCGGAACGATCATGTGCGGAAAAACGACCATGTCGCGCAGCGGCAGCACCGCATAGGCATTGTTTTGGTTCGGCATACCTGACCTCAACTCGTTTCTGTCGCGCTCCCCGGAATGACCCAGGTCTTGGGGGGGTACGCGCCCGTTCGACGACATATCTGGTACCAGCCGCCCGGGAATTCAACTCCACCCGGGCAGGGTCTGCCCCCAGTGTGGCACAAGTATGCACCGTTGGGGGCTCTTTTGCGAACTGGTGAAGAAAGCGTCACCCGTCTGTCACATCGCTGAAACGCGCGTCACCGGCCCCGGCGGCGGCGCCAGCGATGCATCAGATCCGCGCCCAGAGCCTCGCTCTCGGCCAGTTCCCACTCGGGCGCGCCGATCTCCGTGACCCCCAGCGCCGCCAGCCCCGCCGTCCCGTCCGAGCCGAAAAGCCGCCCGGCGGTGAAGACCACCAGCTCATCTGCCAGCCCCGCCTGCACCAGCGAGGCCGCAAGCCCGCCCCCGCCCTCGCAGAAGACCCGCGTCAGCCCGCGCGCGCCGAGCCGCTGCAGCGCATCGGCGATGTCGATCCGACCCAGCGCATCGGTCTCGCAGGGGATGAGTTCGGCGCCCCGCGCCGACCAGGCCATGCGCGCGGGCACCGGCGCCTGCGCGCCATGCAGCATCCAGACCGGCGCCTCCGTCGCGCTGCGTCCCAGCCGCGACTCCGCCGCCACGCCCAGCCGCGAATCGGCGACGATCCGCACCGGCTGCCGCGCGATCCCCAGCTCTCGCACCCTGAGGTCCGGGTCATCCGCCCGCGCCGTGCCCGATCCAACCAGCACCGCATCATGCGTGGCGCGCATCAGATGCACGCGGCGCCGCGCCTCGGGCCCGGTGATCCAGCGCGAGGCGCCGGTCACGGTGGCGATCCGCGCATCGAGCGTCAGCGCCAGTTTCAGCGTGACCAGCGGCCGCCCCTCGGTCACCCGCAGCAGGAAACCCAGATTGGCCCGCCGCGCCGCCTCACCCTCGACGCCCTCCGTGACCGTGATCCCGGCCGCGCGCAGCATGGCATGGCCGCGCCCGGCGACCCGCGGGTCGGGATCGGTCAGGGCCGTCACCACCCGCGCCACCCCCGCCGCGATCAGCGCCTCGGCGCAGGGCGGCGTCTTGCCGTGATGGGCGCAGGGCTCCAGCGTCACATAGGCCGTGGCGCCGCGCGCCGCCGCCCCCGCCTGGGCCAGCGCCCGCACCTCGGCATGGGGCCGGCCGCCCGGCTGGGTCCAGCCGCGCCCCAGCACCAGGCCGTCCCGGACGATGACGCAGCCCACCGCGGGATTGGGCCAGGTATTGCCCAGCCCGCGCGCCGCCAGCCCCAGCGCCAGACGCATGAACCGCCGATCGGAGTCGCTGACGCCCTGTGCCATCTTTGCGCTCTAAATATCCTCGGGGGGTGAATTGGCCGTCAGGCCAAGAGGGGGGCAGACGGCCCCCCTGCCCCGGTCACTCCTCGCTGGCCGCCGCGGGCCTCAGCTCGGACACGAATTTGTCGAAATCGCCCGCCGCCTGGAAGTTCTTGTAGACCGAGGCGAAGCGCACATAGGCCACGGTGTCGATCCGCGCCAGCGTCTCCATGACGATCTCGCCGATCACCCGGCTGGCGATATCCGTCTCGCCCATCGATTCCAGCCGCCGCACGATGCCCGAGATCATCTGCTCGATACGCTCGGGCTCGACGGGCCGTTTCTGCATGGCAATGCGGATCGAGCGTTCCAGCTTGTCGCGGTCGAAAGGCTCGCGCTTGCCCGAGGATTTGACCACCACCAGATCGCGCAGCTGCACGCGTTCATAGGTGGTGAAGCGCCCCCCGCAAGCGGGGCAGAAGCGGCGTCTGCGGATCGAGACGTGATCCTCGGCAGGGCGGGAATCCTTGACCTGGGTATCGACGTTTCCGCAGAACGGGCAGCGCATGTCCTCTCCCTCGGGGTGGGTTCTTGCAAATCCACAGGGACTATAGGCGAGCCTCCACCCCTTGGGTAGGTGAAAAAGCCCGCCCCCAGATCGGGGGGCGGGGCCTGTGGCTTCCAAGGCTCAGGGCGGGCCGATTGCCGCCCTAGTCGGTGACCACGACGCGCATGTTCTCCATTCCCTGCTCCTGCACCATGGCGAAGAGCAGCGAGGCATTCTCCTCGTCCAGCCGCACGCAGCCGGCCGAGGCCGGGCGGCCCAGGCGACTGACCGCATCGGTGGCATGGATCGCGTAATCGCCGTCATAGAAGATGGCGAAATACATCGGCGCGTTGTTGTAGCGGCTCGATCGGTGCCAGCGCGACAGCCATTGCGGCTGCCATTCGCCGCGCGGCGTGATCTTGCCAGCCCGCGCGGTCGAGACCGGCCATTCATAGCGCAGCATGCCGTCGACATAGAGGTAAAGCGTCTGCTCCGACACGCTGACGCGGGCGACAATCGCCTCGGCACCGGCCGATACGGGTGCGAGCAACAGGGCAGCCGCAACCGCGGCCCTGATCTTGGACTTCATTCCAACCCCCCGGTGGAAAAGGACTTTTACGAACGGACGTGGCAGCGCCCATCGGGTCCAGTTCCCCAAAGCGGGAGTGCGGAGTCAAGAAATCCGGCTGAAATCCGCCGATTCCGCCTCAACCTGTTGCGATTCTGCCCGCATCGAGCCGCAGGATGCGGTCCATTCGGGCAGCGAGGTCCAGGTTATGCGTGGCGATCAGCGCGGAAAGGCCGGTGTCGCGCACCAGATCCATCAAGACGCCAAACACCTGGTCCGAGGTTCCGGGGTCCAGGTTGCCGGTCGGCTCGTCGGCCAGCAGGATCCGCGGCTGGTTGGCCATGGCCCGGCAAAAGGCCACCCGCTGCTGCTCGCCCCCCGACAATTGCGCCGGCCGATGCCCGCCCCGGGGCGACAGCCCGACCTTCTGCAACAGCGCCTCGGCCCGGGCCTGGGCCTCGGAGCGCGAGACGCCATTGGCCAGCTGCGGCAGGACGATGTTCTCGGCCGCGGTGAATTCGGGCAGCAGATGGTGGAATTGATAGATGAAACCGACCTGCTGGCGGCGGGCGGCGGTGCGGGCGGCGTCGCCCATCCGCGTCATGTCCAGCCCGTCGATCACCACCTGCCCCTGGTCGGCCGTATCCAGCAGCCCCGCGATATGCAGCAGCGTCGATTTCCCCGCGCCCGAGGGGGCGACCAGCCCCACCACCTCGCCCCGCGCCAGTTCCAGCGAGGCACCGCGCAGCACCTCGACCGGCCCGGCGGTGCCGCCGCGATAGGTCTTGACGATCCCGTCCAGGATCAGGGCGGGATCACTCATAGCGCAGGGCCTCGACCGGGTTCATCCGCGCCGCGCGGCGGGCGGGAAAGAGGGTGACGATGAAGGACAGACCCAGCGACAACGACACGGCCTTGAGCACGTCCCACAGCCTGAGTTCGGCGGGCAGCGCATAGATCCCGCGGATCGAGGCATCCCAGACCCCGCCCCCGGCCACGTAATTCACGAACGCGAAAATCGGATCGATGTAGAGGGCGAACAGGCAGCCGGCGATCACCCCGATTCCCGTCCCCACCACCCCGATGAGCGAGCCGCAGAGGAAAAAGACCCGCAGGATCGACCCTTCCGACAGCCCCATGGTCCGCAGGATGCCGATATCGCGGCCCTTGTTCTTCACCAGCATGATCAGGCCCGAGATGATGTTCATCGCCGCGATCAGCACCAGGATCGACAGGATGATGAACATCACGTTGTCCTCGATGTCCAAGGCCCGCAGGAAGCTGCCGGCGCTGTCGCGCCAGCTCCAGATCATCGCCCGTTCACCGGCGGCGCGCAGCAGCGGGTAGGTCATGTCCTCGACATGCTCGGGATCGGTGAGCATCACCTCGATCTCGTCCGCCACTCCGTCGCGGTTGAAGAAGCTCTGCGCCTCGGTGAAGGGCAGATAGACCCTTGTGCGGTCGATGTCATAGCGTCCGGCGCTGAAGATATAGACCACCTCATAGGCGTTGACCCGGGGGCTGATGCCGAAGGCGGTCTGCACCCCCTCGGGCGAGATGATGCGGATCCGGTCGCCGACCTGAACCTGCAATTCGCGGGCCACGCCCTCGCCAATGGCGATCCCGTCTTCGAACCGCTCGATATCGCCGCGGGCGCGCTCGGACCGGGCGATCCGGGGAATGGCAAGAAGGTCCTCGGTACGGATACCGAAGACCTCGACCCCGGCGTTGCGTCCGCCGTTCGAGGCCATGACCTGCCCCTTGATCAGGGGTGCCGCGCTGATGACACCCGGCACCGCCGCCAGCCGCGCGGCCACCGCATCATAATCCTCGATCGTGTTCGACATCTGGCCGGTGGGGCTGACGGACGAGGTGTAATAGACCGTCGCGTGGGCATTGGCGCCGAGGATCGTATCCACGAACTCCGACCGGAAGCCCGAGCGTACCGCCAGCGTCGCGATCAGCGCAAAGACCGCCAGCGCCACGCCAATCAGCGAAATCAGCGTCATCACGCTGACGCCGCCCTCATGGCGACGGGCCCTGAGATAGCGCCAGGCGATCTGCCATTCAAAGGCGGCGAAGGGCGGGGTCTTGGCGGGCATGTCGGGGACGGTCCGGCGAGGGGCGCGCGGGAGCCCGCGCAAGGCGTGCGCAAGGTCGGGCGAAAGGCTGATGCGGTCAAGGGGGGTCTTGGTCACGCTGTCGTAGTGTATAGTATTCTTTACATTACGTCTGCTTTGCCATACATGGTGTCCAATCGAGTCGACCTTTGAGAGCCCGCCATGTCCTTTACCGAACGCAGCACGATTGCCGAGCTGGTCACCTCGCTCGCCGTGATCGCGCTTTTCACCTGGGTGATCGTCACCCGTCAGGCCGAGGGCGCCTTTTCGGGACCCGAGGGGTTGCAGACCTGGGCCCGGCAGATCCTCTGGATGATCCCGGTGGGGATCGGCCTGGGCATCGGCGTCAGCATCCTTCTGGCGCTGGCCTATCACGTCACCCTGCGCGAGGCCTTCGACGGGCTGGTCGATGAACGCGACCGGATCATCGTGCTTTTCGGCTGGAAGGTCACGGCGATCACCATCTCCACCGGTTTCGTCGCCGCTCTGGTGGCGCTGGCCTGGGGGGTGACGCCGCTGCTGGCGCTGAACCTGATGCTGGCGTCTTTCGCAGCGGGCGACCTTGCCGGAAATGCCGCGCGGCTCTGGCGTTACCGGCGGGGGTACTGAGCCCTTGCCCCAGATCACCAACTCGATCCGCCGCCTGCGTTTCGATGCGGGCGAAATGACCCAGAAGGATTTGGCGGCACGCGCGGGTGTCACGCGGCAGACGATCAACGCGCTCGAAGCCGGGAAATACGCCCCCACCCTGGACCTGGCGTTTCGCATCGCCCGGGTCTTCGGCAAACCCCTGGAGGAGGTCTTCCAGTATGACGAATGAGACGATGAAGGCCGCGACCGCGCGGCGCTATGGCGGACCCGAGGTCATGGCGATCGAGGATGTGCCCCGCCCGGTTCCCGGCCCCGGCCAGGTGCTGGTCAAGGTCGCGGCCTTCGGCGTGACGCGCGGCGATGCCCGGATCCGCGGGCTCGACGTGCCGCGCGGCATGGGGCCGATGGTGCGGGCCGTCTTCGGCTGGACCCGCCCCCGGCGTCCGGTTCCGGGGCGCGAGGTCGCCGGAGCCATCGCGGCGCTTGGCGCGGGTGTGAGCGGCTGGGACCTGGGCGAGCCGGTTCTTGGCATCACCGACGGCATGAGCATGGGCGCGGGCGCCGAATATTGCCTGATTACGGCGACGAAACTGCTGGCCCGCCGCCCCCCGACGCTGACCCCGGCCGAGGCCGCCGCCCTGCCCTTCGGCCTGATGACGGCGGCCGATTTCCTGATCGACCAGATGGGGCTGCAACGCGGCGAGCGGCTGCTTGTCAATGGTGGCAGCGGGGCCGTGGGCCTCGCCGCGCTCTGGCTCGGCGCGCATCTGGGGACCGAGGTGACGGGTGTCGCGTCCCCTGCCAACCATGCCGCCATGCTCGAGGCCGGGGCGCATAAGGTCGCCGATTACGCACAGACCCTGCCACCCGGCCCCTTCGACGCGATCCTCGACGTGGCCGGGACGCTGCCCTATGCCAAGGCCGCGCCGCTGCTGGCGCCGGGCGGACGGCTTGGCGTCGTCACCGCCGATCTGGCCGGGCAGATCGGGGCGGGGCTGCGGCCGAAGCGTGGCGCGCACCGGCTCTGCGCCGGGGTGATCAAGGAGACGCCAGCCGCCCTCGCCCGCGTCCTCGACCTGCACGCGCAGGGTTACCGGCCCGAAATCGCCGCCCTGCCGCTGGCCGAGATTCAAGAGGCGCATCGCCGCGCCTCCTCGGGCCACAAGCGCGGCAATGTGGTGGTGGTGCTATAGAATCCCGGGCAGCGAGAGCTGATGCTCGCGCGCGCAATCCAGCGCGATCTCATAGCCCGCGTCCGCATGGCGCATCACCCCGGTGGCAGGGTCGTTCCACAAGACGCGACCCAGCCGCTTGTCCGCGGCCTCGGTCCCGTCGCAGACGATGACCATCCCCGCATGCTGGCTGAAGCCCATGCCGACGCCGCCGCCGTGGTGCAGGCTGACCCAGGTCGCGCCCGAAGCGGTGTTCAGCAGCGCGTTCAGCAGCGGCCAGTCCGACACCGCGTCCGAGCCGTCCTGCATCGCCTCGGTCTCGCGGTTGGGGCTGGCGACCGAGCCGGAATCGAGGTGATCGCGCCCGATCACCACCGGTGCCTTCAACTCGCCCTTGCGCACCATCTCGTTGAACGCGAGCCCCGCCCGGTGCCGGTCGCCAAGGCCGATCCAGCAGATCCGCGCCGGCAGGCCCTGGAAGGCGATCCGCTCGGCGGCCATGTCCAGCCAACGGTGCAGATGCGCGTTCTCAGGGAAGAGTTCCTTCATCTTGGCGTCGGTCTTCGCAATATCCTCGGGGTCACCGGACAGCGCGCACCAGCGGAAGGGCCCGATCCCCTTGCAGAACAGGGGCCGGATGTAGGCCGGCACGAAACCCGGGAAAGCGAACGCGTTTTCAAGACCTTCGTCCAGCGCCACCTGCCGGATGTTGTTGCCGTAATCCAGCGTCGGCACGCCCGCGTTCCAGAAATCGACCATCGCCGCGACATGCGCCTTCATGCTGGCCCGCGCCGCCTTCTCCACCCCTTTCGGATCGCTCTCCTGCTTCGCGCGCCACTCGGCGACCGACCAGCCGAGGGGCAGGTATCCATGGACAGGATCGTGGGCCGAGGTCTGGTCGGTCACGATATCCGGCCGCACCTCGCCTGCCTTCATCCGCCGCACGAGTTCCGGGAAAACCTCGGCCGCGTTGCCGATCAAGGCCACGGATTTGGCCTCGCCCTTTGCGGTCCAGTCCGCGATCATGGCCAGCGCCTCGTCGAGCGTATGCGCCTTCGCGTCGCAATAGCGGGTGCGGATGCGGAAATCGGCCCGCGTCTCGTCGCATTCGACGGCCAGACAGCAGGCGCCTGCCATCACCGCCGCCAGCGGCTGCGCGCCGCCCATGCCGCCCAGACCCGCGGTCAGGATCCATTTGCCACGCAGGCTGCCGCCGTAATGCTGGCGCCCGGCCTCGGCAAAAGTCTCGTAGGTTCCCTGCACAATGCCTTGGGTTCCAATGTAAATCCAGGACCCGGCGGTCATCTGGCCATACATCATCAACCCGGCCTTATCGAGCTTGTTGAAATGATCCCAATTGGCCCAATGCGGCACCAGATTCGAGTTGGCAATCAGCACCCGGGGCGCATCGGCATGGGTCTGGAACACCCCGACCGGCTTGCCGGACTGCACCAGAAGAGTCTGGTCATCCTCCAGCGTTTTCAACGTGCTGACGATCAGATCGAAATCCTTCCAGGTCCGCGCTGCCCGGCCGATCCCGCCATAGACCACCAGTTCATGCGGGTTCTCGGCCACGTCGGGATGCAGGTTGTTCATCAGCATCCGCATCGCCGCCTCGGTCTGCCAGGATTTCGCGGTGCGGTTGGGACCGGTCGGCGGAAAGATGTCGCGGGTGTTGTGACGGGGATTGTTCATCGGATTTCCCTTTCAGGATCAGCGCGTTGAGGCGCGAAGTTGCGGGGCGAGAGCCACGAGGCCCTCGAGAATGGTCTTGAGATACACGCGCAAGGCCTCGGCCTTTGCCGGGTCGTAGGCGAAGGGTGGTTCCTCGGTCGTCAGATGCGTCGCTTGCGCCAGCTCCATCTGAAGCGCATGGACGCCGTTCCCGGGCTGGCCGTAGTGCCGCGTCGTCCAGCCACCCTTGAAACGACCGTTGAGGATCGCGCTGTAACCCTTTGCCTTGAAACAGATCTCGGCCACCAGCCGCTCGACCCGCGGATCGCAGGAGGCACCGCTCGCCGTGCCGATGTTGAAATCCGGTAGCACCCCCTCAAACAGGAAGGGAATGCGCGAGCGGATCGAATGGCAATCGTAGAGCACCGCCACACCCTGCGCCGCCCGAACCCGCGCCACCTGCTCAGCCAAGGCGGCATGATAGGGCTGGTGGAAGCGGCGGCGGCGGTCCTCGACCTCGGCGGCGTCAGGGGGCATCTCCCAGATCGGCACCCCGTCGAAATCGGTCAGCGGCACCAGCCCGGTGGTATTCTGCCCAGGGTAGAGGCTTTCCCCGTCCGGCGGGCGGTTGGCGTCGATGACATAGCGGTGGAACGTCGCCCGAACGATGGTCACATCGGGCAGCAAGTCCTTGTAGAGACGATCGATATGCCAATCCGTGTCAGCCAGTATCCGGCCGCGCGCATTGAGCCTTTCGACGATCTCGGGCGGCAGGAAGGTGCCGGTATGCGGCAGGCCCAGGATCAGCGGGCCCCCACCTTCGATGACCTCCACCGGGCTCACAGCGCGAACTCCAGCCCGGCGGCTCGCGCCAGCGTATCGGCGCGGATCAGGGCAGCGGCGCGCTCGATTTCCGGGGCCAGGTAGCGATCCTCGGCCAGCGGCGGCACCACCTGCCGAAGGGCCGAGACCGCATCGGCCAGCCGCGCCGCGGTCGCCAGCGGCGCACGGTAATGGATGCCCTGCGCCGCGCAGAGCGCCTCGACCCCCAGGATCACCGACAGGTTGGCGTTCATCCGCTGCAGGCGCCGCGCGCCATGAGCAGCCATGCTGACATGATCCTCCTGATTGGCCGAGGTCGGGGTGGAATCGGTCGAACAAGGATGGGCAAGGTGTTTGTTTTCGCTCATCAAAGCGGCGGTCGTCACCTCGGCGATCATATAGCCGGAATTGAGCCCGGGATCGGGCGTCAGGAAAGGCGGAAGGTCGTGGCTCAGCGTCGGATCGACCATCAGCGCCACCCGCCGCTGGGCGATGGCGCCGATCTCGGCCAGGGCCAGCGCGGTGATATCGGCAGCGAAAGCAACGGGTTCGGCGTGGAAGTTCCCGCCCGAGAAAATGCCATCCGCCGTCACCAGCGGGTTGTCGGTCACTGCGTTCGCCTCGACCTCCAGCGTGCCCGCCACCTGCCGCAGCAGATCCACCGCCGCGCCCAGCACCTGCGGCTGGCAGCGGATGCAATAGGGGTCCTGCACGCGGCTGTCGCCGTCGCGGTGGCTCTCGCGGATCTCGGATCCCGCCATCAGCCCGCGCATCGCCGCCGCCACCTCGATCTGCCCGCGATGACCGCGCAAGGTGTGGATCGCCGGTTGCAGGGGTGCCGTCGAGCCCATGATCGCATCGGTCGAGAGGCAGCCGGTCACCAGCGCCGCCCGGGCCAGACGCCAGCCGTCGAAGAGTCCGGTGAGGGCGAGCGCGGTGGAAAACTGGGTGCCGTTGATCAGCGCAAGCCCTTCCTTCGGGCCCAGCGTGATCGGCTGAATAGAAGCCTTTTCAAGGGCTTCCGCGCCACTCATGCGCTGATCCCCGACCAGCGCCTCGCCATGTCCCAGCATCACCGCCGTCATATGCGCAAGCGGCGCGAGGTCGCCCGAGGCCCCGACCGAGCCCTGCGCGGGCACCAGCGGCGTGACGCCCGCGGCGATCAGCGTCTCGATCTGGGCGATGACCTCCCACCGCACGCCCGAGGCGCCGCGGCCGAGGCTCAGCAGCTTCAGCGCCATCATCAGCCGGGTGGTGGCGGGGTCCAGCGCCTCGCCCACGCCGCAGCAATGGCTGAGGATCAGGTTGCGTTGCAAGGTGGCGGTGTCCTCGGCCGCGATCTTGACCGAGGCGAGCTTGCCGAAGCCGGTGTTGACGCCATAGACGGCGGCCCCGCCTTCGGCGGCCTGGCGGACGCGCGCGGCAGCGGCCTCGACGGCCGGACGGGCGGCGGGATCGAGCCGAAAGGCCGCGCCCTCGCGCCAGAGGGTTTCGAGCTGCGCAAGCGGGGTGGCACCGGGGGTGAGAATCAGCATTCCTGGCCTTCGAAATAACGGGTGTGAAGCGGGTTGAAACCGATGCGATAGGCCAGCTCGGCCGGATCCTCGACATCCCAGACGGCGAGATCGGCGCGCAGCCCCGGCGCGAGTCGCCCGCAATCGGTGACGCCGAGCGCGCGAGCGGCGTGTTCGGTCACGCCGCGCAGCGCCTCGTCCGGCGTCAGGCGGAAGAGCGTGCAGGCCATGTTCATCGCCAGCAGCAGCGAGGTCAGCGGCGAGGTGCCCGGGTTGGCATCCGTCGCCACCGCCATCGGCACGCCATGCGCGCGGAAGGCGGCGACCGGTGGCGCCTGCGTCTCGCGCAAAGCGTAGAAGGCGCCGGGCAGCAGGACGGCGACGGTGCCGGCGGCGGCCATCAGCCGCGCATCCTCGGCGGTCGCGTATTCGACATGGTCGGCGCTGAGCGCACCATAGCGGGCGGCGAGCGCGGTGCCGCCCAGATGCGAGAGCTGTTCGGCATGCAGCTTGACCGGCAGGTTCAGCACTTTCGCCGCATCGAAGACCCGGGCAATCTGTTCCGGCGAAAAGGCGATCCCCTCGCAGAACCCGTCCACCGCATCGACCAGCCCCTCGGCCACCGCGGCCTGCAGGGCGGGGATACATATGTCAGACAGATAAACGTCTGGCATTCCCTTGTGGCTTTCAGGCAGCGCATGGGCGCCCAAGAAGCTGGTCACTACCCGGATCCCCTGCCCCTGCCCCAAACGCCTGGCAACACGCAGTATTTTCAGCTCGGTCTCGATGTCGAGCCCATAGCCCGACTTGATTTCGACCAAGGCTACACCCTCGTTCCGCAGCGCTTTCAGCCGCGGCAGGGCCTGTTGATAAAGCTGCTCCTCGCTGGCCTCGCGGGTGGCGCGGACGGTCGAGACGATGCCGCCGCCGGCCCGGGCGATCTGCTCATAGGAGGCGCCTTCGAGCCGCAGCGCGAATTCGGCGGCGCGGTGGCCGCCATGCACCAGATGGGTGTGGCAATCGATGAGCGCGGGTGTGACCACCCGTCCGCCCAGGTCCCGCCGGGGGCCATCGTGGGTCAGCCCGGCCTCGGGCCCCGCATAGAGGATACGCCCCCCGCCGATGGCCAGGGCCCCGCGACCCGGGGCGAAACCCGGGGCCAGCCGGGCATTGGTCAGGATCAGATCAGCCGATTCCATCTTGTGCGCCTCCGTTCTTGGGCTAATATGTATATACTTATTTGACCCGTCAATACGGAGAATCCGATGACCCGCCTCTGGGCCGACCAAGCGCTGCTCGAAACCGGATGGGCCGAGGAGGTGCGCGTCACGCTGGACGGCCCGCGCATCGCCCGGGTGGAAACGGGTGTGCCCGCCGCGCCCGGCGACCAGCGGCTCAACCTGCTGCTGCCCGCCCCCGCCAACCTGCATTCGCATGCCTTTCAGCGCGCCATGGCCGGGATGACCGAACGGCGCGGCCCCTCGGCCAGCGACAGTTTCTGGACCTGGCGGCAGCTCATGTTCCGCTTCCTCGACCAGCTGACGCCCGAGGATGTGGAGGCGATCGCCGCCTATGTGCAGATGGAAATGCTGGAAGCGGGCTATGGCGCCTCGGTCGAGTTCCACTACCTGCACCACGCGCCGGGCGGACGCCCCTATGCCGACCCGGCCGAGATGTCGGCGCGGATCGTGGCCGGGGCGGCGCGGTCGGGGATCGGGCTGACGCTGCTGCCGGTGCTCTACATGCAGGGCGGGTGCGACGGGCGGGCACTGGGGCCGGGCCAGGTGCGGTTCGGCAATGATGTCAGCGGCTTTGCGCGCATTCTTGAGGGGGCGGAAACCGCGCTGCGGGCCTTGCCGGGGGACGCGCGCCTCGGCGTCGCTCCCCATTCGCTGCGGGCGGTGACGCCCGAGGCGCTGGCGGAAGCCGTCGCCCTCCGCCCCGACAGCCCCCTGCACATGCATCTCGCCGAACAGGTGGCCGAGGTCGAGGAGGTTCTGGCCTTCCACGGCGCCCGTCCGGTCGAATGGCTGCTGGCAAATGCCGAGGTCGAGAAGCGCTGGTGCCTGATCCATTGCACGCAGATGCAGCGGGCCGAGACGCTGGCGCTGGCCGCGACCGGCGCCGTGGCGGGGCTCTGCCCGATCACCGAAAGCTCGCTCGGCGACGGGATCTTCGACGGCGTGGCCTGGCTTCAGGCGCGCGGGCGCTTCGGCCTCGGCTCCGACAGTAACATCCGCATCGCGCTGACCGAAGAACTGCGGGTTCTGGAACATTCCCAGCGCCTGCGCGACCGGGGCCGGGCAATGCTGGCGACGGCGGAACATTCCACAGGTCGCGTGATCTATGAGGGGGCGGCGAAGGGCGGCGCGCAGGCCGCCGGGCGGCAGGCCGGGGTGATCGCGCCGGGGATGCTGGCCGATCTGGTGGCGCTGGACGCGGGTTCGGTCGATCTGGAGGGACGGCGGGGCGACGCGCTCCTTGACAGCTGGATCTTCGCGGGCGACGACCGGGCAGTGCGCGAGGTCTGGTCGGCCGGGCGGCATCTGGTCACGGGCGGGCAGCACCGCGACCATGCCGCGATCGAGGCGGCCTATCGCGCGGTGGTGCGGCGATTGAAGGCGGCGTGATGGCGATGGGCTGGCAGGAGGTGCGCGACGAGGCGCTGCGGCGCATCCGCGCCCGCGACTGGCCGCCCGGCGCGCGCATCCCCGACGAGGCGGCGCTGGCGGGCGAACTCGGCTGCACGCGGGTCACGGTGAACCGGGCGCTGCGCGATCTGGCCGAGGCGGGCCTGCTGGAACGCCGCCGCCGGGGCGGGACGCGGGTGCCGCTGACCCCGGTGCGCCGGGCCACGCTCAGCATCCCGATCATCCGCCAGGACATCGCCGAGCGCGGGCAGGAGCCGGGCTACCGCCTGCTCTCGGACCGGCTGGAACCGGGCGGCGCCGAGGCCCGGGCGGCGCTGGGGGACGGCCCGCTGCGCCATGTCCTGGCGCTGCACACCGCCGATGGCGCGCCCTATTGCCTCGAGGATCGCTGGCTCACGCCCGCGGTGGCCGAGGGGGTGGATTTCGCCGAGGTCAGCGCCAATGAATGGCTGGTCGGGCATGTCACCTATGCCGAAGCGCACCTCTCTTTCGGCGCCTTGACCGCGGATACGGCGCTGGCCGAGGCGCTGGATTGCCCCCCCGGCGCCGCGCTGCTTCTCCTGGAACGCAGCACCCGGGCCGAGACGCCGATCACCTGGGTGCGGCTGATCTACGCCCCGGGGCACCGGGTCGACGCGGGCCTCTGAGCCGGAACAGAAGAAAGAGAGGGGGGCCGTCTGCCCCCCTCTGCCCTGCGGGCATTCACCCCCCGAGGATATTTGCAGCGCAAAGAAGGCAACTTGACGCCCTCTGAATCTTCATCTTTGCGCTGCAAATATCCTCGGGGGTTTCTCAAGGGGGTGGAAAACCCCCTTGAGCGGGGGGTGCGGGGGGCTGGCCCCCCGCTTCCTCCGCCCCGGCCGATCAGCCCGGCGGATAGACCGCCGCCTCGTACAGCGCGCGCAGGCGGGCGGTCAGCGGGCCGGGGACGCCGCTGCCGATCACCCTTCCGTCGATCCGCGTCACCGGTGTCACCCCGCCCAGCGTGCCGGTCACAAAGCTTTCCTCGGCCGAATAGACCTGCGCCAGGGTCATGTCGGTCTCGCGCACCGTGATCCCAGCGGCGCGGGCGGCGGCGATCACCGCGGCCTGGGTGATGCCCTTGAAGGAATAGGCCGAGGTCGAGGTCCAGACCTCGCCTTTCCGTACCACGAAGAAATTCGTGGAATTGCAGGAGGCGACGAAGCCGCGCGGGTCCAGCATCAGCGCCTCGTCGGCGCCGGCGTTGATCGCCTGGATCAGCGCCTGGATCAGGTTCAGCCGGGAATGCGAGTTGAGATGCAGGTCGAAGACATCGGGGCCGGAGGTGCGGAAGGTCGAAGTAAAGAGCGTGAGGCCCTTGGCCTTCGCCTCGGGCCGCGGGGTCTTGTATTCGGCGGTGATCACGACGGTCGGGCCCGTCAGGATGAAGCGCGGGTCCTGGTTGGCTGTGGCCTTTACCCCCCGCGTCACCATCAGCCGCAGATGGGCGCCGTCCTCCATCCCGTTCGCCGCCAGCACCCCGTCGATGGCGGCGTTGATGCCGTCGCGGCCCTGCGGGATCTCCAGCGCGATACTTCGCGCGCCCTCGAACAGCCGGTCCAGATGCGCCTCGCGTTGCAGGATGCGGCCGCGGACCAGCCGCAGCCCTTCCCAGACCCCGTCGCCGAAACCGAAGCCCGCGTCGAAGACGCTGACCATCGCCTTGTCCTTGGGCACCAGGTCGCCATTGACCCAGACCAGGACATTTTCGTTACGGGGATCAGGCACGTAGCCCTGGGCGGCGGTGGCGGTATTCATCGGGGGACCCTTTGTCAGAGGCCCCGATCCGACCGCCCGCCGCCCGGAAAGTCAATCCAGCGAATAGCCGGCGCCGCGCACCGTGCGGATCGGATCGTCACCGCCCTTGGCCATCAGCGCCTTGCGCAAGCGGCCGATATGCACATCGACCGTGCGCGTATCGACATAGATGTCGCGGCCCCAGACCCGGTCGAGCAGCGCCTCGCGCGTCCAGACCCGGCCCGATTTCTCCATCAGGGCCGAGAGGAGGCGGAACTCGGTCGGCCCCAGGTGCAACTCCTGCCCGTTGCGGTGGACGCGATGCGCCTCGGGATCCAGCGTCAGGTCCTTGACCGCCAGCACTTGCCCCGCGCGGGCCGGGCGCACGCGGCGCAGATTGGCGCGGACCCGGGCCAGCAATTCGTTCACCGAATAGGGCTTGGTGATGTAATCGTCAGCGCCCGTCTCCAGCCCCCGCACCCGGTCGCTTTCGTCGGACCGGGCCGAGACCATGATGATCGCCGCATCCGCCCCGCCCTTCTGGGCCTTGAGCTGGCGGCAGACCTCGATGCCCGAGACGCGCGGCAGCATCCAGTCCAGCAGGATCACGTCGGGCGCCTCTTCGGCCGAGACCAGCAGGGCCTCCTCGCCGTCCGAGGCGGTCGCGACCCGAAAGCCCGCGGCCTCGAGGTTATAGGTGAGGAGCGCGCGCTGGGCCGGTTCGTCGTCGACGACCAGGACCAGCGGCGTATCGCTGCGGCTCATGAACATTCCTTAGTCCGGTTGCACGTCGATGGTGGCCGTCGACTCGCCCTTCGGCCGGTCGCCGAACCGCTCGCCGGTGGCGAGGAAGATGACCTGTTCCGCCCCGCCCGTCACCAGATCGCCCATCCGTTCGACGTTCTTGGCGATGAACGTGTAATGCAGGCAGGCCGAGATGTTGCGCGGATCTTCCATCATATGGGTGATGAATTCACGGAAGAGCGCATTGGTCATGTGATCGACCTCGATATCGCGGTTGATCACATCCTCGGCCAGCGCGGTGTCCAGCCGGGCGAAAGCATCCAGCATGTCCTTCAGCATCTGGCCCACCTGCCGCGCCTGGCGGCGGATCGCGGCGCCCGCGCCCTCGATCTGCGGGGCCGAGGACAGGACCGGCACGCGCTTGGCCATGTTCTTGGCGTAATCGCCCAGCCGCTCGATATCGGCGGCCATCTTCATCACCGCGATCACCGCGCGCAGATCCCCCGCCTGCGGCTGGCGCAGTGCCAGAAGCCGGACGACATGCTGGTCGATCTCTTCCTCCAGCGCGTCGATGGCATGATCGCCCTCGACCACCTGCTGCGCGAGATCCTCGTCGCGTTCTTCCAGCGCCCTTGCGCCGAGGGTGATGGCTTCCTCGACGCGCCCGCCCATGCCCAGCATCAGGTCACGGATACGCTCCAGGTCGTCGTCGAAGGCGGAATCGATATGCAGGCGGGTCATGCGCGTTCTCTGTTGTTTGGGCGCACCTTAGAGGTGCATTGTGACACTTCGGTGAAGCCCGGGCCTGCCAACACCATGCCTCAGGCCACGGGCAAGATCACGGCAAAGGTCGAGCCCTCGCCGCGGGTGGATCGGATCGACAGCCGCCCCCGATGCCGGTTGATGATATGCTTGACGATGGCGAGGCCCAACCCGGTGCCCCCCATGGTGCGCGAACGGTGGCCGTCCACACGATAGAAGCGTTCGGTCAGGCGCGGCAGATGCAGCGCGTCGATCCCGTCGCCGAAATCGCGGATCCGCACCTTCATCACCGGGCCGGGAAAGCCGGGCGATTGCTCCTGCCGCTCGATCTCGATCTCGATCCGGCCGCCCGAGGCGCCGTATTTCATCGCGTTCTCGACCAGGTTGTGAAAGACCTGTACCAGTTGGTCGCGGTCGCCCGGGATGGCGGGGGCGTCGGGCAGGTCGTGGAAATCGACACTGATCCCGGCCTCTTCGATCTGCGGGCGCAGCGCCGCCAGCGTTGCGCGCAACACCTCGCTGAGCGAAACCTGGGCCCGAGGCCGGACCCGCTCCTCCGCCTCGACCCGGCTGAGGGACAAAAGATCGCTCACCAGCCGGGACATGCGCTGCGCCTCGCGCTCCATGATGTCGAGGAAATTGGCCGTGGCCACCGGGTCGCCCTTGGCCGGCCCCTTCAGCGTCTCGATGAAACCCGCCAGCACGGTCAGCGGCGAGCGCATCTCGTGGCTGACATTGGCCACGAAGTCGCGGCGCTGTTCCTCGGCATGTTCGACCTGGCTGATGTCGCGCAGCGTCACCAGCACCGCGGCGAGCCCTCCGGGCGCCACGACCGGCGCCACGGTCACCCGCAGGATCGTCTCGCGCGTGGGGGTGGTCTGGATCATCCGCGCCTCGACCACGCAGGGGGCGCCCGACGGATCGGTCAGGGTCGCCAGCCCCTTTTCCAGCGCCGCGGCGGGTTCGGGCTGGCGGATGTAGCTCAGCGCCGAGGAACCGACCAAGGGTGCCGAGAACAGCTCGCGCGCGGGCGGGTTGGCCAGCAGGATGCGGCGGTCGGGGCCAACCAGCAGCGCGGGGTCAGGCAACGCGTCGAGCAGCGAGCCGCAATGGGTCAGGTCGGCGGTCATGGCAAGGCGCATTCTGGCTGGTCCGGGGTCGCTGGTCTTGTCGCAGCCCCTTGTAACAGAACCATGACGGCCCGGCACCCGGTCAGAGCCCGGGCAGATCCAGCACCAGCGCCGCGTGATCGCTGGCATGGGGCCTGTCATCCCCCACATCCTCGAGCCGCGGCTGAGCCCCTCCCGCGTTGCGGGCGAGGCCCGCGCGCATCGCTTGCGGCACGGCGCGCGGGAACCGCGCAGCCAGCGCGGGCGAGGCGATCATCGCATCCGGGCAGCCGCGCCTTTCCCCCTCGGCCCAGGTCCAGCGCTCGCCCTCGGGCATGCGCCGGGTCAGGTCGACGCCGAAGGGATCGAGGATCGGCGCGACCGCGCGGGTGCCCTCGGGCGGGTCGTTCAGGTCGCCCAGCACCAGCCAGAGCGCCAAAGCCGGGTCGTGAAAGCGCCGCTCGATCACCCGGCGCACCGCCTGCGCCTCCTGGTTGCGGCGGATCCAGGCGGCTTGGGGATCTGGCCAGGGCGCCTTGAAATGCACGACAAAAAGGGTGAGCGGGCCAAAATCCGCCGCCAGCAGGTCGCGGCTGAAGACCGGCAGATCCGCGCGCCCCTCCAGCCCCAGATCCCCCGGCAGGAGCCGGGCATGGCTCTGCGCGGCGAAGGGCCGGCGCGCCATCAGCGCTAGGTCGCGCCCTGCCCCGTCGTTGCCTTCCAGGCAGGCCCGCCAGGGCCAGGGTGCCGCCCCGGCCCCCCGCAACAGATGATCGTGGAAATAATCCAGCGAGTCGCGGTCGAAGACCTCCTGCAAGGCGCAGATATCGGCCTCGGCCCGCGCCAGCACCGCCGCGGTCAGCCGCCGGTCGGCGAAATCGAGCGCCCGATCCAGCGCGCTTTCCCCGTCCGAGCCGTCCCGCGCACCATCCAGCCGCTCGCGCCCGCCGGGCCGCCTGAGCCGCAGGTTCTGAACATTGAAGGTCAGAACCCGCATCGCCGTCAGCGGAACTTGGCCGCCAGAGCCCTCAGCGCATGGGCAAGGATCGTCACGTCGATCCCCACGGCGCAGAAATTGGCGCCCGCGGCGATCCATTCCCTTGCCTGTGCCTCGTCCGTGGCCAGGATCCCCGCCGCCTTGCCCGCCGCCCGGATCCGCCGGATCGCGTCCTGAATTGCCTGCTTCACCTCGGGCGCATCGGCCTTGCCGCGGAAGCCCATATCGGCCGACAGATCCGCCGGGCCGATGAACACGCCGTCCACCCCCTCGACCGCCAGAATGTCATCGAGCGCCGCCATCCCCGCCCGGTTCTCGACCTGGACCAGCAGGCAGACCTCGGCATCGGCGCGGTGGATGTAATCGGGGATGCCGGAAAAGCGCGAGGCTCGGGCCAGCCCCGCCCCCACGCCGCGAATCCCCTCGGGCGGGTAGCGCATCGCGCGGGCCAGTTCGGCGGCCTGCGCGCCCGATTCGACCATGGGAATGAGCAGCGTCTGCGCCCCGATATCGAGGGCCTGCTTGACCATCCAGACCTCGCCCACCGGCAGCCGGATCACCGGATGCGAGGCGGACCGCCCCAGCGCCGACAGTTGCCGGCGCATGGAACGGATGTCGTTGGGCGCGTGTTCGCCGTCGATCACCAGCCAGTCGAAACCCGCCTCGCCGGCGATTTCGGCCGCGTAATCGTCGGCCAGCCCGACCCAGCAGCCGATCTGCGTGCGGCCTTCCGCCAAAGCCGCCTTGAACCCGTTGCGCTGCATCGCCCTTCCCCCTGTGACTGCGCCGCCACCCTAGCGCGTGCCGCGACGCTCGACCAGACGGGCAAAGATGCTGGCACCGACCGGCAGGATGCGGTCGTCGAGGATGAAATGCGGGTTGTGGACCGGCACGCCCGAGCCATGGCCGAGGTTGAAGAAGGCGCCCGGCACCACGGCCAGGAAATCGGCCATGTCCTCGGAGCCCATGATCACCTCGGCATCGGCCGCAGCCTTTTCGCCCACCACGTCGCGGGCGGCCGCGATCAGGTGTTCCACGCTCTGAGGATCGTTGCGCAAGGGGCTGAAAACGCCCCGAATATCCACCTCGATGGCGACGCCGTGCGCCAGCGCCATCCCGGCGCAGATCTGCCGCATGCGCCGGTCGATCAGGTCCCGATCCTCGGGCCTGAGGAAGCGGAAGGTGCCCCGCAATTCGGCACGGTCGGGGATCACGTTATAGGCCTCGCCCGCCCGAAAGGCGGTGACCGAGACCACCACCGGATGCAGCGGATCGGCGTTGCGGGCGGTGATCTCCTGCAGTTCCTTCACCAGACCCGCGCCGATGGTCACCGGATCCTTGCCCAGATGCGGATAGGCGCCATGCGCACCCTGCCCCTGCACCCGGATATCGAAGAAACACGCCCCCGCCTGCGCCAGCCCCGGGCGCAGCGTGACCTGCCCCAGCGGGTGATAGGGCGAATTGTGCAGGCCATAGAGTTCGTCGCAGGGAAAGCGCTCGAAAAGTCCGTCCTCGATCATCGCCCGGGCGCCGCCCAGCCCCTCCTCGGCCGGCTGAAAGATGAAGATCGCCGTGCCGTCGAAATCCCGCGTCTCGGCCAGATAGCGGGCCGCGCCCAGCAGCATGGTGATATGCCCGTCATGGCCGCAGCCATGGAACACGCCCGACGTCTTCGAGGCATAGGGCAGATTCGTCAGCTCCTCCATCGGCAGGGCGTCCATATCGGCCCTGAGCCCGATTCGCCGTCCCGGCCCCCGCCCCTGCAGCACACCGACCAGCCCGGTCCCGCCGATGCCCCGCGTGACCTCGATGCCCCAGCTTTCCAGCAGTCCCGCGATGCGGGCCGAGGTCCGGTGCTCCTGAAACCCGAGTTCCGGATGGGCGTGGAAGTCATGGCGCAGCGCGGTCAGATCCTCGGCGAAGGCATCGATTCGGGGCAGGGATTGCATGGGATTTCCGGGGGTTGGGAGGTCTCGCGTGAGCGTGGCACTGCCCGGGGCCTTCGGCAAGGGCCAGAAATCGGCTGAAAAACCGGCAGCGATGCCCCTCGCGGCGGCAGTCGAAAAATCCGGCCTTCGCACATTGCAAAGACCGTTGACACGAATCGCTCGCTGTCAAATAGTTGCATTCAACGGAACTACGGTTCCATTTTTTGCAACTTCTGGAACGCCATGTCGATCCTCAATTCCGCCGCCGCCGTCCTGCGCTGTTTCGGAGCCGAATGCACCGAACTGACCGTCATGGATACGGTCGAGAAGCTGGGCATCCCCAAGAGCAACGCTTCGCGGCTGCTCAGGGCGATGCGCGACGCGGGCCTGTTGGAGACCATCGGAGAGACCAAGCGCTTTCGCCCCGGGGTTCTGGTGCTGGATGCGGCGATCAGCTACCGGCGCTCCTCGAGCCTCGTGGAGCGCGCGGCCGAGGCGGTGGCGAAGATCAGCACCGCGACCGGCCATACCGGCTATGTCAGCAAATTGATCGATACCGAGGTGGCGGCGGTGACCGACCATCCCGGCACCCATGCGCTGCGCGTCGTATCGAACATCGGCCGCAGGCTGACAGCGCATGGCAGTGGCACCGGGCGGGCGCTGCTGGCCCTTTACAGCGATGACGAGGTACGGGCGCTCTTCGCGGATGGCATCGTGCCGCCCTCGGACCTGTCGCCCCAGACCATCGACGAATTGCTGGAGCGGCTGGCCGAGGTGCGCGCGACCGGCATCTCCTTCTCGGCGCAGGAATCGACGCGGGGCGTCGATGCGCTGTCGGTCGCGGTGCGCGACCCTGAAACGGGCGAAGCGGTCGCCCTGTGCATCGTCTGGCCGGCGGCGCTGGCCACCGAGGACGACCGCAAATCCATCGAAACCATGTTGCTCGACGGCGCGGCCGAAGTCTCGGCCGCCCTGGGCGACAGGACCTCAAGGAAAAGGTGAGACAACATGAGCGGAGCAAGCGGCACCGGGCGCTGGAGGGTCGGGTTCGACATCGGCGGCACCTTCACCGACTTCATCCTCTACGATGGCGCGGAAGGCAGCGTGACGCTGCACAAGCGCCTGACCACGCCCCACGATCCGGCCGAGGCCGCGCTGAAGGGGCTGGAGGAACTGGTCGCGCTGCGCGGCATCGCGCTGTCGGACGTGTCCGAAATGGTGCATGGCACGACGCTGGTGACCAATGCGGTGATCGAGCGGAAGGGCGCGAAGCTGGGCCTGATCACCACCCAGGGTTTCCGTGACATCCTGGAGATGGGCACGGAGCAACGCTATGACATCTATGATCTTTTCGTCGAATTCCCCGTGCCGCTGGCAACCCGCGACCGGCGGATCGAGGTGGCTGAGCGCCTGAGCGCCGCGGGCGACGTCCTGACGCCCCTGGACGAAGCCGCCGTCACCCGCGCCGCCAAGGCGCTGGTTGCCCAGGGCTGCGAGGCGATCGCCGTCTCGTTCCTGCACGCCTATATCAACCCCGCGCATGAGCGCCGCGCGGCCGAGCTGATCCGCGCCGCGGCGCCGGGGATCGCGGTCTCGATCTCGTCCGATGTGGTGGCCGAGATGGGCGAATACCAGCGCACCGTCACCACCTGCGCCAATGCCTATGTGCAGCCGCTGATGGACCGCTATCTGAAGCGGCTGGAGGCGGAGTTGCGCAAGCGCGGTTTCCTCGGCTCGCTCAGGCTGATGCATTCGGCGGGCGGCCTTGTGTCGTTGGCGACCGCCCGCGAATTGCCGATCCGGCTGCTGGAATCGGGGCCTGCGGGCGGCGGGCTGGCCACCGCGCTTTTCGGCGAACTGGCGGGCCGGGCGGATGTCATTTCTTTCGACATGGGCGGCACCACGGCTAAGGCCTGCATGATCGAGGACAACCGCGCCGAGATCGCGCCGATGATGGAAGCCGCGCGCGTCCATCGCTTCACCAAGGGCTCGGGCCTGCCGATCAAGGCGCCGGTGATCGACATGATCGAGATCGGCGCCGGTGGCGGCTCCATCGCCGCGCTGGACGAGGTGGGCCTGCTGAAGGTCGGGCCCCATTCGGCGGCCTCGGACCCCGGCCCGGCCTGCTATGGGCTGGGCGGGCTGCAGCCGACCGTCACCGACGCGAACCTGGTGCTGGGCTATTACGACCCTGGCTTCTTCCTGGGCGGGCGCATGACGCTGGATCTGGAGGCCGCACGCCGGGCCATCGGCACGGTCGCCGCGCCCCTGGGCCTGGGGATCGAGGAAGCGGCGCTCGGCATCCACAAGGTGGTGGCCGAGAACATGGCGGCCTCGGCCCGGGTCCATCTGATCGAAAAGGGCAAGGACCCGCGCAATTATGCCATGGTCGCCTTCGGCGGCGCCGGTCCCGCGCATGCGGTGAACGTGGCGCGCGCCATGGGCGTGGCCGAAGTGATCATCCCGCCGGCCTCGGGCGCGGCCTCGGCGTTGGGCTTCCTGGTGGCGCCGCTCAGCTTCGAGGGGGTGCGCTCGCACCGCGTTGAACTGACGGGCGATTTAGACGCCGAACCGCTGAACGCCCTGCTTCAGGCGATGGAGGCCGAGGGCCGGGGGCATCTGACCGCGGCGGGTGTTAAAGACTCCGACATCACGGTCGAGGTCCACGCCGACATGCGCCTTGTGGGCCAGATGCACGACATCTCGGTCGCCCTACCCCATGGCCCGATCAGCGCGGACAGCCTGCCCGCGATCCGCGAGGCTTTCGCCAAGGCCTATGAAGTGCGCTACACCAAGGTCTTCGAGGGCGCGCGGATCGAGGCGGTGAACTTCCGCCTGCGCTGCGTCGGTCCTCAGCCCGCGATTTCCGTGACCGGCGCCGCCGGCGGCGCGGGCAGCGAGGGGCGCGTCAAGGGCACCCGCCGCGCCTGGTTCGCGGATGGCGCGTTCGAGGCGACGGTCTATGACCGTTATGCGCTGGTCCCGGGCGATACGTTCGACGGCCCCGCCATTGTCGAGGAGCGCGAGGCGACCACGATCATCGGCCCGCGCGACAGCGTGAAAGTGGATCAGGCGCTGAACCTCTGCATCAGCGTCGCCGCCACCCAGCAGGCCGAAACCCGCATCGGCGCCGGCATGAGCCGCGATGAGGCGGTGGCGCTGATCCAGGCCGATCCCATCGGGCTGGAGATCATGTGGAGCCGTCTCGTGAACGTGGCCGAGGAGATGTGGCAGACGGTCTGCCGCACCGCCTTCTCGCTGGTCATCTCGGAAGCGCAGGATTTCGCCTGCGAACTCCTGGACCCCTTGGGCGAAACGCTGGCCCACAGCCCGCGCGCCATGCCGGTCTTCAACCTGACCCTGCCCCGGGCGGTCAAGGCGCTGCTGGAGCGTTACCCGGCCGAGACGCTGCAACCGGGCGATGTGCTAATCACCAACGATCCCTGGCTTTGCGCCGGTCACCTCTTTGACCTCGCCATCGTCACGCCCGCCTTCCGCAACGGACGGCTGGTCGGGCTTCTGGGCACCGTGGGCCATGTCTCGGACATCGGCGGCACCAAGGATTCGCTGAAGGCGCGCGAGATCTACGAGGAAGGTCTGCAGATCCCGCCGATGAAGCTGTTCGAGGCGGGCAAGCCGAACGAGACCCTGTTCCGCATGATCGGCCAGAACGTCCGCAACGGCGAGCAGGTGATCGGCGACATCCAGTCCTTCGTCACCGCCAACGTGATCGGGGCCGAGCGGCTGGAGGCCTTCATGGCCGAATACGGGATGGAGGATCTGGGCGCGCTGGCGCAGGTGGTGCAGGACCTTTCCGAAGGGGCCATGCGCGACGCGGTGCGGGCCATCCCCGATGGCATCTACACCGGCACCATCACCAACAATCCGCTGGGCGAGGTGATGACCTATCCCGTCGCCATCAAGGTCGAGGGTGACGCCATGGTCATCGACTTTGACGGCGCCCCGCCGCAGCTGGCGCAGGGGGGCCTCAACTCGACGCTGAACTACACCGCGGCGCATGCGACCTATCCCTTGAAATGCATGCTGACGCCGAAGGTGCGGGGCAATGCGGGCTGTTACCGGCCCTTCACCGTCAAGGCGCCCGAAGGCTCGATCCTGAACTGCACCTATCCGGCCTCGGTCAATATCCGCACCCGGACCGGCTGGTATCTGGCGCCCAACATCTTCCAGGCGCTGGCCGGCGCCCGGCCCGAGGATGTGCAGGCCTTCACCGGGCTCGCCGTCGCCTCGACGGTCTACGGGCAGGATGCGAGCGGCGCCTTCTATTCCGACATGCTGTTCTGCGGCGGCGGACAGGGGGGCTCGGACCGGGGCGACGGGCATTCGGCGCTGTTGTGGCCGACCTCGGCCGCCAATACCTCCATCGAGCTGATGGAAAGCCGGGCGCCGATCCTGGTCGAGGAAAAGGCCTTCGTCGCCGATACCGGCGGCGCCGGGCGGCATCGCGGCGGGCTGGGGCAGCGGGTCGTCTTCCGCAAGCTCACCTTGGACGGGCGGACCACGCTGGCCTCGGTTTTCCCCGAGGGCGTCAACAATCCGATCCCGGGCCTCTTCGGCGGCCAGCCGGGCGGCATGGCGCGGGGGCGGGTGATCGGTCCCGAGGGCGCGCTGATCGAGGATTGCGGCACCGGCAAGCTGGTGGAACTGCGCACGCCCAGCGAGCGCGTGGAACTGATGCTGGGCGGGGGCGCCGGGTTCGGCGACCCGGCCGAGCGCGACCCGGCGCTGGTCGAGCGTGACCTGCAACTGGGCTACGTCACCCTCGATTACGTCCGCCGCTATCACCCTTCGGCCCTGACGGCGCGCGCAGAACTCGCCGCGACGGCCTGAGATCCGACCACCCCACCCGGTCGGCGCCGACCCGGCCGGACCCCAACACGGAGATGCGAATGTCCACCATCGACCTCAAGACCCTCTCGCGGCGCAGCTTCCTGGCGCTCAGCGGCGCCGGGCTCGCCGCCGCCAGCTTCCCGCAAGACCTCTTCGCCCAATCGGGCCGCAACATCCTGATCATCGCCTCGACTCAGGATATCCCGAACTACGACCCCCATACCGCGACCGGTTATTCCGCCAGCTTCTTCCTGCGCAACACCTATGAGCCGCTGGTCCGCGTCGCCGGCAACCCGCCGGAACCCGTGCCGGGTCTCGCCGAAAGCTGGGAGGTCAGCGAGGACGGCAAGACCTATACCTTCGCGTTGAACCCGGCGGCGGTCTTCCATGACGGCAGCCCGGTCACCGCCGAGGATGTGGTCTTCTCGTACCAGCGCGCGCTGCGTCTGGCCCGCGGCAACAGCTGGATGATCCGCGGCATCGTCGAGCCCGAGGGCGTCACCGCCGTCGACGCCCATACCGTGCGCTTCGATCTGGCCACCCCCTTCGCCGCCTTCCTGCAGGTGATCCCGTGGATCTTCATCGCCTCGAAAGCCATTGCCGAGGCCAATGAAGGCGGGGACGACAGCACCACCTATCTGCAGGCCAATGTCGCGGGCTCGGGCCCCTTCAAGCTGCGCCGCGCCGAAGCGGGCGCGCTCTATCAGCTGCAACGGGCCGACACCGCCTGGCAGACCGGCGGCGGCAACCTGGACGGGGTGATCTGGCAGATCGTGCGCGAAAGCTCGACCCAGCGGCTGATGCTGCAACGGGGCGAGGTGCATATCTCGGTCGACCTCACCTCGGAAGACATGGACGCGCTCGATGGCGCGCCGGGCGTGGTGCGGGTGATCGAGCCGGAATATCGCACCTTCTCGATCAAGATGAACACCGAACACGGCCCGATGGCCGACATCAACATGCGCAAGGCCGTGGCCTATGCCATGAACTACCAGGCCATGCGCGACGCCTCGGGCTATGCCGAGCTGATGACCGGCCCCCTGCCCAACGGTATCCTCGGCCATAACCCGGACCTGGAAGTCTACCGCACCGACCTCGACCGCGCACGCGAGCATCTGGCGATGACCGACACGCCCGAGGGCGGGATCACCCTGCGCATGGTGCATGTGAACGGGCTGGAACAGCAGCGCCGCTGGGCGCTGATCATGCTCGACAGCCTGCAGGCGCTGAACATCCAGCTGGACATCACGCCGATGAACTGGCCGGACATGGTCGCGGCGTGCCAATCGCCCGAGACCTTCCCCGACCTCTTTCCGGTCTATCAGACCGCGAATTACGGCGACCCCGACAATATCGCCTATGCCGCCTATCATTCCTCGCGCAATGGCGGCTGGCAGAACGCGGTCTATCACAACCCCGAGGCCGATGCGCTGATCGAGGCCGGCCGGACCGAGATCGACCCCGCCCGCCGGGTCGAGATCTATGGCCAGCTTCAGGAATTGCTGGTTGCGGATTGCCCCGACATCTTCGGCGTCCTTGAAAAGCGGCGCCTGGGGATGCGCGACGCGGTGCAGGGCTTTGCCTTCACCCCCGTCGCCTCGAACGCGATCGAGGCCTGGCCGCTGTCGCTGTAACCCTTCCGGGCGCGGGTTCGGACCCGCGCCCGCCCCTTCCCAACGCGAGGCCCCAAGGCAATGCTGCGGTTCATCCTGAGGCGGATCCTGCTAATCCTGCCGGTGCTGATCGGCATGACGATCATCATGTTCGTGATCGCCCGCGTGCTGCCGGGCGACCCGGTGGGCCTGGCCGCCGGTCCCAACGCCACCCGCGCCGAGATCGAGGCGCTGGCGCGCGAATTCGGCCTCGATCAGCCGCTGTGGGTGCAATACTGGACCTATCTCTCGGGGCTGGTTCAGGGCGATTTCGGCACCTCGCTGTTTTCCCGCCGGCCCGTCGCCACCGACCTTGCCGCCTATCTGCCGGCGACGCTGGAGCTGGTTTTCTCGGCCCTGTTGCTGGCCATCCTCGTCGGCATCCCGGCTGGCCTTATGGCCGCGGTCTGGCGCAACAAATGGCCGGATTACCTGTCGAACATCCTCTCGGTCGCCGCCATCTCGATGCCGCGCTTCTTCCTCGGCCTGCTGCTGCAGCTCTGCTTCGCCATGTGGCTGATGTGGCTGCCGCTGGGCGGGCGCTTCCCGATCATCTTCGACCCGCCGCCGGGTGTCACCGGCTTCTACACGATCGACTCGATCATCGCGGGCGACTGGGACTCCTTCTGGACCGCCCTGCGCTATCTGGCGCTGCCCGCCATCGCCATGTCGCTGTCGCCGCTGGCCACGATCCTGCGCATGATGCGCGCCTCGACCATCGAGGTGATGCACCAGGATTACGTCACCACCGCCCGCGCGCTGGGCCTCTCGCCCCGGCTGATCGTCTTCAAATACGTCCTGCGCAACGCGATCTCCTCGTCGCTGACCGTCATCGGCCTCTATTTCGGCTGGCTGCTGGGCGGGACGGTGCTGGTCGAAACCGTCTTCGACTGGCCGGGGATCGGGCTTTACGCCACCTCGGCCATCGTGTCGCAGGATTTCATGCCGGTGGTCAGCGTGGCGCTGGTCATCGGGGTCCTTTTCGTCACCGCCAATATCGTCATCGACGTGCTTTATGGCCTCATCAACCCGAAGGTCCGCTACCAATGACCGACGTGCCCCAGGACAGCCGCCGCAGTGCCCGGGCCGAGGCCTCGCGCCGCGCCTTCTACCGCTTCCGCCAGAGCCGCCTGTCCATGGTCGGCGCAACGATGGTGGCGGTGGTGGTGTTCTTCACGCTTTTCGGCAATCTCCTCGCCCCCTATCCCGAGCATGTGCGGGGCGGGCTGAACACCGCCGAGCGCTTCCAGGCCCCGTCCCTCGCCCATCCCTTCGGCACCAACGAGCTGGGACAGGACGTGTTGTCGCTGGTCATGGCCGGCACCCCCGTCTCGGTCGCGGCGGGCTTTGCCGTGGTGCTGATCGGCACGGTGCTGGGCGTGGTGGTCGGTGCGCTGGCCGGGTTCAACGGCGGCTGGATCGACGATGTGCTGATGCGGTTTTCCGACCTGATGCTGACCATCCCCAGCCTGATCCTGGCCATGGCCGTCGCCGCGGCCCTCGGCCCCGGCTTCGTCAACATGATCATCGCCATCGCCCTGTCGTGGTGGCCGGGCTACGCGCGGCTCGTGCGGGGCGAGGTGCTGCAGGCGCGGGAAGAGGTCTATGTCGCCGCCGCCCGTGCCATCGGCGCCAGCCCGGCGCGGGTCCTTTTCCGCCACATCCTGCCCAACATCGTCTCGCCGATCATCGTCAAGATGTCGCTCGACATGGGCTTCGCCATCCTGACCGTCGCGGCGCTGGGCTTCATCGGCATCGGCGTGCGCCCCCCCACCCCGGAATGGGGGACGCTTTTGTCCATCGCCCGCAATTACATGCCGGATTTCTGGTGGACCGCCGTCTTCCCCGGCATGGCCATGTTCCTGGCCGTCTTCGGCTTCAACCTTCTGGGCGACGGGCTGCGCGACGTGCTCGACCCCCGTGCGAGGCGCTGAGATGACCGCCCTTCTCGATATCCGCGACCTGCATCTGTCGATGCATTCCTTCGAGGGCGCCGCCAAGGTGCTGTCCGGCGTCAGCCTAAGCGTCGAAAAGCGGCAGATCTGGGGGCTGGTCGGCGAGACCGGCTGCGGCAAGTCGCTGACCGGGCTCTCGGTCTCGCGCCTGGTCCGCACGCCCCCCGCCGAATACACCGGTGGCCAGATCTTGCTGGACGGAACCGATGTTCTGGGGCTGAGCGAGCCGCAGATGCGGGCGCTCAGGGGCCGGCGGGTCGGCATGATCTTTCAGGACCCGACCACCAACCTTAACCCCGCCTTCCGCATCGGCACGCAACTCATGGACGTGGCGCTGGCGGCGGCGAAGCACGACCCCGCCATCCTCGGCCTGCAACCTGGCGCAGGTCGCCGGGCGCGCAAGCAGGCGGCGCGCAAGCTCGCCATCGCCATGCTGACCGAGGTGGGGATCCCGGCCGCGGAATCGCGGCTGGACGATTACCCGCACCAATTCTCGGGCGGGATGCGCCAACGGGTGCTGATCGCCATGGCGCTGATCGGCCGGCCCGATCTGCTGATCGCCGACGAACCGACCACCGCGCTCGATGTCTCGGTTCAGGCGCAGATCCTGACTCTGCTTAAACAGATGGTCGCGGCGCATGACATGGGCGTGGTGCTGATCACCCATAACCTGGGCGTCGTCGCCCAGACCTGCACGCATGTGGCGGTGATGTATGCCGGCACCATCGTGGAAAAGGGCCCGATCGAGGCGGTTCTGGCCGATCCTGCCCATCCCTATACGCAGGCGCTGCTGCGGGCGATCCCCGACCGCAGCGTCAAGCGCGGGCAATTGCAGGGACTGGCAGGCGCGGTCCCGAACCTGATCCACCCGCCCCCCGGCTGCCGTTTCGCGCCCCGCTGCGCTTTGGCCCGGCCGTCCTGTCTGGAGGGACCGCCGCCGGTCCATACCCGCGCCCCGGATCATGCCGTCGCCTGCCCGGTGGTCAAGGAGGTGCAGAATGCTTGAGATCGAGAATGTCTCGCGCGTCTTCGCAGAGCGGAAGGGCATGTTCGGCACCTCGCCCGGGGTGCGCGCGCTGCATGAAGTCAGCCTTTCCGTCAGGAAGGGTGAAAGCTTCGGGCTGGTCGGCGAAAGCGGCTCGGGCAAGACGACGCTGACCCGGCAGATCCTGCGGCTGGACACGCCGACCTCGGGCCGGATCCTGTTCGAGGGCGAGGATATGGCGCGCCTCAGCCCCGCCGCCCTGCGCGCGCTCCGCGCCAAGGTGCAGATCGTCTTTCAGGACCCCTATGCCTCGCTCAATCCGCGGATGTCGGTGCATGACATCGTGACCGAGCCGATGCTCATCCACCGCGGCATTCTGGGGCTGAACCGCCAGCAGCGCACCGACCGGGCGGCGGAATTGCTGGATCTGGTCGGGCTGGGGCCGCAGCACCTCTACCGTCATCCGCACGAGTTTTCCGGCGGGCAGCGGCAGCGGATCTGCATCGCCCGGGCGCTGGCCCCCGGACCGTCGCTGGTCCTGCTGGACGAGCCGACCTCGGCCCTCGATGTCTCGGTGCAGGCGCAGGTTCTGAACCTGCTGATCGAGCTGCAACAACGGCTGGGGCTGACCTATTTCTTCATCAGCCACGACCTCGGGGTGATCCGCTATCTCTGCGACCGGGTGGCGCTGATCTATCGCGGCGAGATCAAGGAGCAGGGCGAGACCCAGCGCCTGTTCGACGCGCCCGAAAGCGATTACACGCGCAGCCTGCTGGCGGCGATGCCGCCGGATGTGCGGCGCGTCGCGGGACGGTGAGGAGGATGGCGAAACGGAAGGTGGGGTGAAACCCCACCCTACGGGCGCCCTTGCCGTGACGATCACGCGACAAGGGCAGCGCCCGAACCGCCGGGGTGGGCGAGAAGCGCCCGCCCCGGGGGGCGGTGCGGCCGCTGCCCGGCGTGCCGCCGGGCGGGAGGCTACCGCCCCGCCGCGCGCATCCCCTCGTCATAGGCGCTGTAGGCCCGCTGGATCCCGATCTGGTCGGCGATGAAGCGCGCATCGTGCCAGACGCCCCAGATGAAGGACGATCCCCGCCGCGTCTGCCAGGGCAGCCCCACGAAATAGACCCCCGGTTCGCGCGAGACGCCGCGCGCGTGCAGGGGTCGGCCCTGCGCATCGAAGGTATCGACCTGCAACCAGCTGAAATCGAACCCGTATCCCGTGGCCCAGACAATCGTCGTGATCCCCTCGGCCGCCAGGTCCAGCGACAGGATCGGATCGCTCACGCAGGCCGGATCGGGCGGCAGCACCCGCGCCTCGGGCTCCTCGGGCAGCGCGAGCCCGTGCCGCGCCGCCCAGGCATCGGCTTCATCGAGGACCGAGAGGTAATTCTCGTCGCCCTTGCGGATGTTCTCGCGCAGGTCGGGGGCGAAGCGCATGACGCCGCCCTCGAACCCCTCGGCCCGGCCCAGCAACGTCATCCCCTGATGCGCCAGCGCCCGGAATTCGATGGTCTTGCCGCCCTGCGCGCCGCTCACCGCAATCGTCACATGCTCGGTCCCCGGCGCCGGCGTGTCGAGGTCCCATTTCCCCAGCACCCCCAGCCACCAGCAATAATCCCGGCCGCGATAGGCGCGCGGTGGCCGTCCATGCGGGCCGACCGAGAGGAAGACCCGCCGCCCCGCCTGCATCAGCTCATCCGCGATCTGCACGCCCGAGGACCCGCCCCCCACCACCAGCACCGCCCCCGGCGCCAGTTGGCCCGGGTTCCGGTAGTCGGCGGAATGGAGCTGGGAAAACCCGGCATTCTCCGGCACCAGGGGCGGGATGATCGGGCGCTGGAAGGGACCGGTCGCCGCAACGATATTGCGCGCCTCGAACACCCCGGCCGAGGTCTCGACCCGGAAGCGCCGCGTGCCCTCGATCCGCGTCGCGCGGGTGACGGTGACGCCCTCGCGCACCGGCGCGGCGATCTGGGCGGCGTAATCGGCGAAATATTGCGCGACGCTCTCCTTGTCGGGGAAGGCCTCGCCATCGCCGGGATGAACCCGGTTCGGGAAGCGGTCGTGCCAGGCGGGCCCGTTGGCGACCAGGGAATCCCAGCGCCCCGTTCGCCAGCGCTCGGCGATACGGCCGCGCTCCAGCACCAGATGGTCGATGCCCTGGTCGCGCAGATGTTCGCTCATGGCGATGCCCGCCTGTCCGCCGCCCACCACGATTGTATCGACCTTTTCCATGCCATTCCCTCGCGCGGCTGATCCATCCCTCAGACTAGGCGCCCTGCCCCCGCCCCGAAACACGGCATTGGTGAAGCCTTGCTTGGGCAGAGCCTAAGCCCTGTTAGGCAGATCCTCAGCAATGCTAAGCAACATCGTTGTGTTCGCCCCGCGCCCGCGCGATCATCCTGCCGAAAACCCTTCAAGGAGCCCGCCATGGCCCACCGGCGCATTCGCCCCTTCAACACCCGCGACACCTATCCCGAGCAGAGGCTCGACAATGACCTTTGTCAGGCGGTGGTGACGCGGGGCGGCAGCACGGTCTGGATGCGCGGCCAATGCCCGCAGAACCTGGACGACGCCAGAAGCATCGACAGCCACGATCCCGCCGAACAGACCCACAAGGTCATGCAGAACATCCGCCAGCTGATCGAGGAAGCGGGCGGCAGCATGGAGCATCTGGTCAAGGTGGTGGTCTATATCACCGATGTCCGCCACCGCGAGGCCGTCTACCGGACCATGGGCGAATACATCAAGGGCGTGTTCCCCGTTTCGACCGGGCTGGTCGTCACCGCACTCGCCCGGCCCGAATGGCTGGTCGAGATCGACGCCACCGCCGTGATACCGGACTGAGGCGATGACCTTCTCGCTGGTGGCCCGCTGCGCTGAAACGGGGATGTTCGGGATGGTGATCTCATCCTCCTCCCCCGCCGTCGCCGCCCGCTGCGCCCATGCCCGCGCGGGCGTCGGCGCGGTCGCCTCGCAGAATGTGACCGACCCGGCGCTGGGGCCGCAGGTCCTGGACCTGATGGCGGGCGGCATGTCGGCGGCCGAGGCGGTGGCCGAGGTCACGCGCCGCGCGCCCTTCATCGAGTACCGGCAGATCCTGGCGGTCGATGCGCAGGGCGGCGCGGCGGTGCATTCCGGCGCAAAGGCGCTGGGGATCTGGACCGAGGCCCGGGGCCGCGATTGCGCCGCCGGGGGCAATCTGTTGGCCCATGACGGCGTGCCCGCGGCGATGGTCGCGGCCTTCGAGGGCAGCGCGGGCCCGCTGGGCGACCGGTTGATTGCCACGCTTCGCGCCGGGCTTCGGGCCGGGGGCGAGGCCGGGCCGGTGCATTCCGCGGGCCTCCTGATGGTCGACCGGCAAAGCTGGCCGGTGGCGGATCTGCGCTGCGACTGGAGCGAGGATTGCCCCATCGAAGCCGTTGCAAAGGCTTGGGAAATCTATGCCCCGCAGATGCAGGCCTATGTCCAGCGCGCGCTCGATCCAAGTGCCGCACCCTCGTACGGCGTGCCGGGGGACGAATGAGCCGGGGCGCGCCGCCCCTGCGCTACACGCTGCGCCAGCTCGAATATTTCGTGGCCGTGGGCGAAGCGGGCAGCATCGCCAGGGCCGCGCAGCGGATCAACGTCTCCTCGCCCTCGATCTCGACCGCCATCGCCCAGCTGGAGCAGGAATTCGGCCTGCCGCTTTTCGTGCGGCAACACGCGCAGGGCCTTTCGCTGACCCAGGCCGGGCGCGAGATGCTGGATCAGGCGCGGGTCGTCCTGCGCGAGGCCGGGGCGCTGCGCGACATCGCCGGCGACATCTCGGGCAAGGTTCGGGGGCCGCTGTCGGTGGGCTGCCTGCTGACCTTCGCGCAGCTGGTCCTGCCCGCCATGCGCCGCGGCTTCGAGGAACGGTTTCCCGAGGTCCGCGTCCGCCAGCAGGAGCTTAACCAGGTCGAACTCTTCAGCGCGCTGCGCCGATCCGAGATCGACCTTGCGCTGACCTATGATCTGGACCTGCCCGCCGATCTCCAATTCACGCCCCTTCTGCATCTGCCGCCCATCGCGCTGATGGCGGCGGGGCATCCACTTGCCGATTGCCAGAGCGTCAGCATCGACCAGTTGAAGGATCATCCGATGGTGCTGCTCGACCTGCCGCTCAGCGCCGATTACTTCCTGTCCTTCTTCGAGGCGATCCACGCCCGCCCCCTGATCGCCGAACGGACCCGCGACATGGCAGTGATGCGCTCGATGGTGGCCAATGATTTCGGTTATTCCATCGTCAATGTCCGGCCGCTGAGCGATGTCTCGCCCGATGGCAACCCGGTCCGCGCCGTGCCGATCGAGGGGCCGGTCCGGGCGATGCGCATGGGGTTCCTGACCGCGCAGGACGCCGACCGCTCCAGCGCCGTGCGCGCCTTCATCGAGAACGGGATCGGGCTGGTGCGGGACGGAAAGCTGCGGCGGATCGGCGGGCTTCCGTTGGTCTGAAGCAATCTTAGGCCGGGGCTAAGTCAGGCGGCCCCGCTGGCCCGCGCTGGGCCCGCTTGCACCGGGATCATGTCGACCGCATGCCGGCTCGCCTGCCCGCCCGCACTGCGCAGCGCCCCCATGACCGGCGCCACATCGCCGTAATCGCGCCCGCGTGCGACGACCACATAGTCCTCGCCCGCCGGCTGGTTGTTGGTCGGGTCGAACTCGACCCAGCCCATGACCGGCCCGGCCCAGGCCCGGACCCAGGCATGCATCGCATCCGCCCCTTCCAGCCGGGGCTGGCCGGGCGGCGGCAGGGTACGCAGAAAGCCCGAGACATAGCCCGCCGGGACCCCCAGCGCGCGCAGCCCCGCGATCATCACATGCGCGAAATCCTGACAGACGCCGGATTTCTGCGCGAAGGCCTCCTCCGGCCCCGTCTCGACCGAGGTGGCGGCGCTGTCGAATCGCATCGCCTTGTGCAGCGCCCGCCCCAGCGCCTCGATGGCCTGACGGGCGGTCATCGACGGGCTCACCGCCTTGCGCGCGAAAGCGGCAATGGCAGGCACCGCCGGCACCCGGGCCGAGGCGCCGGTAAAATGATGGGGTGAATCGGGGCCGAGGTCGGCCAGCCCCGCCACCGTGCCGGGCAGGTCTGCCAGCAAGGGGGAAAGATCCGCCCCCTCGACCCGTGCCAACCGCTCGACCCGCAAGGCGAGGGTCAGGCGCAGGTTGGAAATCGGCTGGTGCCAGACCGCCGCGGTCGTCGCATTGCCGAAGAAATCCTGGCCCTCGCGCCGCTCGTCGGGACGCGGGAGGATGCCCAGGCGGCGGGAAATCACCCGCTGCTCGCCCGGCAGATCGCGCGGCAACAGCCGCATCAGCGTCCGCGAGCGGTCCGAGGTCGCCGCGTAATCATAGTCGATGGCAAGGGTGATGTCGTAGAGCATGCCCGCCTCTACCGAAGATAGGCGGCGGTGATCAGGTCGGAAATACCCGACAGCTGCGCCCTGAGCCGCAGCAGATGCGCCGGGCGGATCCGTTCAGGCGCGGTCACGCTGAGCAGCGCGTCGATGGGCACGATGGCCCGCGACAGCGGCGCAAGGCGGCCGTTCTCCATGGCGCCCGGCAGCGCCGCCGCCTGTTCGCGCAAGGCCCGGATCTGGAACAGGATCGAGCGCGGGTTGTCGGCGTCGAGCGCCAGCAGATCCACGACCGTGTTGCGCGAGGTTTCGACAGCATAGCGGCGGCGATGGGTGATCACGCTGTCCGCCACCTCGACGGCGAGGTCCAGCGCGCCTTCAGGCGCTTCGGTATCGGTCAACCCGTGCAGCAGCGCGGTCAGCGCATCCGCCCGCTCCAGCGCCCTTCCCATCGACAGGAAGCGCCAGCCCTGAAAGCGGTACATGTTGTCCTGTACCAGCCCGGAAAAGCCGGTAATCTTGCGCACCAGGATGCCCATCGCCCGGGCGGCATCATCGCCCGGCTCGATCTTGCTGAATGTGTTGCGCGCCGTGCGGTCCAGATCGGTGATCGCCGCCCAGCCATCGACGGAAAAGCGGTCGCGCACCTTGGCGGCGCACATCCGCGCCGCGCCGATGCGGTGCAGCAGCGCCTCGGGCATCGGGTCCGCCACGTCGATGTCATAGCCGCCGAGAAAGGCCCGAAGCCGCCGCAGCAACGGATCGGCGGCATTGTCGGTGGCCGCCAGCCGCAGATGATAGGCCCGGATCAGGCGGATCGCGTCCTCGGTCCGTTCGACATAGCGGCCCAGCCAATAGAGGTTGTCGGCGGCCCGCGCAGGCACTACGCCGGGGCTGGCGCGGCGGAAGGGTTCGTCCGGGCGCGGCGACATGGAGATCTGCGGGACCGGCCGGTCGGCGACGATCCAGACATCGGCGACCGAGCCGCCCTTCTGCATGGCCAGGGCCGAGGCATCGCCCGAATGGCCGATCCGCGCATAGCCGCCCTTCATGAAGCGCCAGCCCTGCGGCGTGCGGGCGGCGAAGACGCGGATCGTCATGGGGCGCGGCTGGATCCGCCCCTCGGCCAGTGTCTCGCCCGGGGCGGTGACCCAGGCGGGGGTGGTGGACAGTGCCACCGCCTCCTGCCCGACCAGCGCGCCCCCCTCGGCCTCGATCCAGGCGGCGGGGTCACGGGCGGGCTTCGTGCCGACCTGCGCCCCCACATCGAAGGGCAGGTCCGAGGATAGCGCCGGGCCGATCAGCATGCGCGCCGCGTTCTCGCGCACATAGGCCCGTTCGGAGGCGCCGCCGCACCACCAGGTCGCGATATTGGGCAGGGCCAGGGGCCGGCCGGTCAGCACCTCGCTGATGCGGGGCAGAAAGGCCATCATCGCCCGCATCTCCAGCACGCCCGATCCCAGCGCGTTGACCAGCGCGAGGTTCCCGGCCCGCACCGCCTCGACCAGGCCCGGTGTGCCGATGCGGCTGTCGGCGTTCAGTTCCAGGGGATCGGCGAAGGCCGCGTCGATCCGCCGCCAGAGAACGCCGATGGGCTGCGGCCCCTCAATGGTGCGGACCTTGGCCTCGCCATTCTCGACCAGCAGATCCTCGCCTTCCAGCAGCATGAGGCCCAGGTAGCGGGCGATATAGGTCTGCTCGTAATAGGTATCGTTCGAGGGGCCGGGCGTCAGGATCGCCGCCCGCGCCGCCGGATCCCCGCCCGCCTGCGCCAGCCCGCTCATCGCCGCCTTGAACTCGCCGAAGAAGCCCGCCAGCCGGTGGATATAGGCCCGGGGGAAGCGTTCGGGAAAGATCCGCCCGGTCGCCATGCGGTTTTCCAGCGCGAAGCCTGCGCCCGACGGCGCCTGCATCCGGTCGCCCAGCACCAGCCAGGACCCGTCGGGCGAGCGCCCGATCTCGAAAGCCAAGAGGTGCAGGTAATGGCCGCCCGGCGGCGCCACGCCGACCATGGGCCTCAGCCATTGGGGCGAGGCGGCGATCAGCGAGGCGGGCAGATGCCCCTCGCTCACCAGCCGCCCGGGCCCGTAGAGGTCGGCCATCACCGCCTCCAGCAGGTCCGCGCGCTGCGCGAGCCCGGCGCAGATCCGTTCCCATTCGCTGTCATGCAGGATCACCGGCAGATGCGAGAGCGGCCAGTCGCGCTCGGCCATCGGGTCGCCCGAGTATTGGCGGAAATAGACGCCGGCGTCGCGCAGATACTGGTTGCCGCGCTCGAACCGCGCCGCGATCTCGGCGGGTGTCAGCCGGGCGAAACGCTGCACGAAGCGCTGCCAGACCGGCCGCATCCGCCCCTCGCCGTCGAAGACCTCGTCGGCCACACCCGGCAAGCGGGCGTAGTCGGCGAAAAGATCCGGCTCGGGTCTGGGCAAGGCGGGCGGCATCGGGGTCTCCTGACGCTCACATCAGCCCCGGCGGGCGCCGAAGGTCAAGCGTCAAGGGAAACTCGGGATGCGCAACCTCGGGCGCCGGGCGATAGGCACCGACGCTGTGGCCATGCGGCTCGAACCGCGCCAGGCGCCGGGCCTCGGCCTCGTAGGCATTGACCGGGAAGGTGTCGTAATTGCGCCCGCCGGGATGGGCCACGTGATAGGTGCAGCCGGCAATCGCCCGGCCGGTCCAATCGTCGTAGATGTCGAAGACCAGCGGCGTGTTGACCGGCAGCACCGGATGCAGGCTTTCGGCCGGTTGCCAGGCCTTGAACCGCACCCCGCCCACGCTGACGCCTGAAGTACCCGTGCGCGCCATCGGCACCGGGCGGCGATTGACCATGACGCGGTAGCGGTCCTGGTGCAGCGTGGTCAGCTTCACCTGCAGGCGCTCGACCGAGCTGTCGGTGTAGCGCACCGTGCCGCCGATGGCCCCGGTCTCGCCCAGAACGTGCCAGGGCTCCAGCGCCTGTTTCAGCTCCAGATGCACGCCCCCGAATCCCGCGTCGGCCTCGATCTGGCCGCAGAAGGGGAAGCGGAATTCGGCCTGCGCCTCGAACCACACCGGGTCCATGTCGTAACCATGGAGGCGCAGGTCGGCGAGCAGGCTCAGCAGATCCTCCCACAGGAAATGCGGCAGCATGAAGCGGTCATGCAGCACCGTACCCCAGCGCACCGGGCGGCCCTGCACCGGCGCATTCCAGCAGCGGGCGATGATGGCGCGCAGCAGCAGTTGCTGGGCGAGCGACATGCGCGGATGCGGCGGCATCTCGAAGCCGCGGAACTCGACCAGCCCCAGCCGGCCGGTCGGGCCATCGGGGGAATAGAGCTTGTCGATGCAGATTTCGGACCGATGGGTGTTGCCCGTCACATCGGTCAGCATGTTCCTGAGCAGGCGGTCGATCAGCCAGGGCGGCGGCAGCGGCCCGCCGTTCACCGGATCGCCGATCTGGCCCAGCGCGATCTCCAGCTCATAGAGCGTGTCGTGCCGCGCCTCGTCGATGCGGGGCGCCTGGCTGGTCGGCCCGATGAAGAGGCCCGAGAAAAGGTAGCTCAGCGAGGGATGCCGCTGCCAGATCAGGATCAGCGATTTCAGCAGATCCGGGCGGCGCAGGAAGGGGCTGTCCAGCGTGGTGGCGCCGCCCACCACGACATGGTTGCCGCCTCCGGTGCCGGTGTGTCGCCCGTCGATCATGAACTTGTCGGCGCCGAGGCGGGAAAGCCGCGCTTCCTCGTAGATCGCCTCGGTGGTGGCGACGCAATCCTCCCAGCTGTGGGCGGGGTGGATGTTGACCTCGATCACGCCCGGATCGGGGGCCACGCGGATCACGTTGAGGCGGGGGTCATGCGGCGGGGCATAGCCCTCGATATGGATGGGCAGGTCGAGTTCGGCCGCCGTCACCTCGGCATTGGCGATCAGTTCGAGGTATTCCTCCAGCGTCTCGCAGGGCGGCATGAAAAGGCACAGCCGCCCGTCGCGGGGCTCCATGGCGATGGCGGTCCGCACCCAGCCGCCCGCCGGGTCCACCCCGTCGCCCAGATGCGCGTCCTGCGGCTGAAAGCGCTGGCGCTCGGCCTCCTTGGCGCCGGGGCGGAAGCCCTGCGCATGGCCGGGCGTCACCGGCGGCATCATCGCCGCCTGCTCGGCTTCTTCCTTGGCAATGCGCCACGCTTCCTCGGCGATGGCGCGGCGGCGGGCCTCCAGCCGGTCGTGGAAATCGGGCAGCGGCACCACCGGCACCGTGGGATCGGCGGGATAGGAATAGGGATAATGCGCGGGCGGGATATAGGGCAGCGAGCCCAGGGGCAGACGGAAGCCGACCGGGCTGTCGCCAGGGATGAGGAAGATCTTGCCCCGCCGCGGCTTCCAGAGTTCCGAACGCCATCTGGCGGGCTTGTCCGCCGCCTGCCACCAGCGCTGGATCGGCAGCACATAGCCCGCGGGCTCGGTCAGGCCCTGGTTGAAGACCCTTGCATAACGCGCGCGGTCCTCGGGGTTCTTCAGCCTGGAATTCTCGGGCGTGACATTGGGCGGCAGGTTGGCTTCCTTGAGGATCCATTCCGCCGGATCCTCATAGGCGGGCTGGGCAAAGCCCTGATCGAGGCCGAGGTTCCTGGCGAAAGCCGCCATGAAGCGCCCGGCATCGTCGGCGTTGGCCGGCGCGGCGGACGCTGCCTCGCGCGCCACCAGCGCGGGGTTCTTCCACACCGGCTGCCCGTCGCGCCGCCAGTAGAGCGAGAAGGTCCAGCGCGGCAGGCTTTCGCCCGGATACCATTTGCCCTGCCCGTAATGCAGGAAGCCGCCCGGCGCGAAGCGCTGGCGCAGGCGACGGATCAGATCGTCGGCAAGGCCGCGCTTCTTCGGCCCCACCGCGGCGGTGTTCCATTCGGCCGTCTCGAAATCGTCGATCGAGACGAAGGTCGGCTCGCCCCCCATGGTCAGGCGCACATCGCCCTCGGCCAGATCGGCATCGACCTTGCGGCCCAGCGCATTCAGACGCTCCCAGGCCTCGTCCGAGAAGGGTTTGGTGATGCGCGGATGTTCGGCCACCCGGCGGATCTGCATGTCGAAGGCGAAATCGGTCTTCGGCGTGCCCACCGCCGTGAACCCGCCCGAGATCGGCGCCGCGTTGCGGTAATGCGGCGTGGCGGCCAGCGGGATATGGCTTTCGCCGGTCAGCAGGCCCGAGGTCGGGTCCAGCCCGATCCAGCCGGCGCCGGGCAGGAAGACCTCGACCCAGGCGTGCAGGTCAGTGAAATCGTGGTCGGTGCCGGACGGGCCGTCCAGCGATTTCACATCGGGCGTCAGCTGGATCAGATAGCCCGAGACGAAGCGCGCGGCGAAACCCAGATGGCGCAGCACCTGCACCAGCAGCCAGGACGAATCCCGGCACGAGCCCGAGCCGATGCCCAGCGTCTCCTCGGGCGTCTGCACCCCGGGCTCCATGCGGATCGTGTAATTCACCGCCTGGGCGATGCGGGCGTTCAGCCCGACCAGCAGGTCCACCGTCCGCTGGCGGCTGAAATCGAGCCCGCCGATCAGCTGCGCCAGCAGCGGTCCCTCGGCCTCGGGCGTGCGGTAGATCGAGAGGTCGTCCTTCAGATCGGCGGGATACTCGAAGGGCCAATGCTCGGCCGATTCCTCGACGAAGAAGTCGAAAGGGTTGTAAACCGTCATGTCGGCCACAAGATCGACCTCGATCTTGAACTCGGTCACCGGGTCGGGGAAGACGAAGCGCGCCAGCCAGTTCCCGTAGGGGTCCTGCTGATGGTTCACGAAATGCCCGCCGGGGCTGACCTTCAGCGAATGCGAGATCACCCGCGTCCGGCTGTGCGGCGCGGGGCGCAGGCGGATGATCTGCGGGCCCAGCGTTACGGGGCGGTCGTAAGTGTAATGCGTCAGGTGATGGATCGAGGCGTAGATTGCCATTCGCAGGGGCCTTGTCGCGCGGATCGAGAGTCAGCCCCACCTTAGGCCCAGACGCGCCGCATGCCAGCGCGAAACGCGCCCGAGCGCCGGTGACAGCCGCTTTTCACGGCAGGCGCCGAAAAAATCGGCATTGCGACGCAAGGGCCCGGCGGAGGGCGCCGCCGGGCCCCGGGGGTCAGGGAATGAGCCGGGCGATGATCAGGTCGGCGGCCTCTTCCACGCTCATCGCCGTGGTGTCGATGCGCAGCTCCGGGGTCTCGGGCGCCTCATAGGGGCTGTCGATGCCGGTGAAGTTCTTCAACTGGCCCGAGCGCGCCTTGGCATAGAGCCCCTTCACGTCACGCCCCTCGGCCACGCTGAGCGGCGTATCCACGAAGACCTCGACGAACTCGCCCGGCTGCATCATGCCGCGCACCATGTCGCGTTCCGAGCGGAAGGGCGAGATGAAGGCGGTGATGACGATCAGCCCGGCATCGGTCATCAGCTTGGCCACCTCGCCCACCCGGCGGATGTTCTCCACCCGGTCGGCCTCGGTAAAGCCGAGGTCCTTGTTCAGCCCGTGCCGCACATTGTCGCCATCGAGCAGGAAGGTATGCCGGTTCATCCGCGCCAGCTTCTTCTCCAGCGCATTGGCGATGGTCGACTTGCCGGAGCCGGAAAGCCCCGTCAGCCAGACCACCGCCGGCTTCTGGTGCTTCATCGAGGCGTGATGCTCACGCGTGATGTCGGTTGCCTGCCAATGGATGTTCGACGCCCGGCGCAGCGAGAAATGCAGGATGCCCGCGCCCACCGTCCGGTTGGTCAGCTTGTCGATCAGGATGAACCCGCCCAGATCGCGGCTTTCGGCATAGGGCGCGAAGGGGATCTCGCGGTCCGTCGTCACCGTCGCCACGCCGATCGCGTTCAGGTCCAGCGTCTTGGCCGCCAGATGCTCCTGGGTGTTGACGTTGATCTCGTATTTCGGCGGGCTGAGCGTGGCGCTGACCGTCTGGGTGCCGATCTTCAGCCAATAGGCGCGGCCCGGCACCATCTCGACTTCGTCCATCCAGACCACGGCGGCCTCGAACTGGTCCGCGACTTCCAGCGGCGATTTGGCGGCGACGATCACCTGCCCGCGCGAGCAATCGATCTCGTCCGTCAGCGTGAGGGTCACGGATTCGCCCGCGACGGCCAGATCCCGGTCGCCTTCCAGCGCCACGATCCGCGCGACCGTCGAGGTCTTGCCCGAGGGCAGCACCCGCACCTCGTCGCCCGGCCGCACCACGCCCGAGGCGATCATCCCGGCGAAGCCCCGGAAATCGAGGTTGGGGCGGTTCACCCATTGCACCGGCAGGCGAAAGGGTTTCGCCTGATCGGCGCTGGCATCGACTTCGACGCTTTCCAGATGGGGCAACAGGGCCGGACCCATGTACCAGGGGGTATGGGCCGAAGGCGCGGTGATGTTGTCGCCCCTGAAGCCGGAAATCGGGATTGCAGTGAAGCCGGCGAGACCGATCTGGGCGGCGAAAGCGCTGTAATCGGCGACGATCCGGTCGAAGACTGCCTGATCATAGCCCACGAGGTCCATCTTGTTGACCGCCAGCACGATGTTCTTGATGCCCAGCAGGTTGACCAGATAGGAATGCCGCCGCGTCTGGGTCAGCACGCCCTTGCGCGCATCAATCAGGATCACCGCCAGATCGGCGGTCGAGGCGCCGGTGACCATGTTGCGGGTGTATTGCTCGTGCCCGGGGGTGTCGGCGACGATGAACTTGCGCTTTTCGGTGGCGAAGAAGCGATAGGCCACGTCGATGGTGATCCCCTGCTCGCGCTCGGCGGCGAGGCCGTCGACCAGCAGCGCGAAGTCGATCTCCTGCCCCTGCGTGCCGACGCGCTTGGAATCGGCTTCCAGCGCGGCGAGCTGATCCTCAAAGATCATCTTCGAATCGTAAAGCAGCCGCCCGATCAGCGTGGACTTGCCGTCATCCACCGACCCGCAGGTGATGAAGCGCAGCATGGTCTTGTGCTGGTGAGTTTCCAGATAGGCGTCGATGTCCTGGGCGATCAGCGCGTCGGTCTTGTAAACGGGATCGCTCATCAGAAATACCCTTCCTGCTTCTTCTTCTCCATCGAGGCGGCCTGATCGTGGTCGATGGCCCGCCCCTGCCGCTCGCTGGTGGTGGTCAGCAGCATTTCTTGAATGACCTCCGGCAGCGTCTGCGCCTCGCTCTCGACGGCGCCGGTGAGCGGGTAGCAGCCCAGCGTGCGGAAGCGGACCGAGCGCATCACCGGCTCTTCGCCCTCGCGAAGCGGGAAGCGGTCGTCGTCCACCATCAGGATCAGCCCGTCGCGTTTCACCGTCGGCCGGGGCGCGCTGAAGTAGAGCGGCACGATTTCAATGCCTTCGAGGTGGATGTATTGCCAGATGTCCAGTTCCGTCCAGTTCGAGATCGGGAACACCCGCATCGACTCGCCCCTGGCCTTACGGGCGTTGTAGAGCCGCCAGAGTTCCGGGCGCTGGTTCTTCGGGTCCCAGCGGTGATTGGCCGAGCGGAAGGAAAACACCCGCTCCTTGGCGCGGGATTTCTCTTCATCGCGCCGCGCGCCGCCGAAGGCCGCGTCGAAGCCATAGAGGTCGAGCGCCTGTTTCAGCCCCTCGGTCTTCCACATATCCGTGTGCAGCGACCCGTGGTCGAAGGGGTTGATGCCGCGCTCCTTGGCCTCGGGGTTCTGGTAGACCAGCAGCTCCATCCCCGCCTGCGCAGCGGCCTTGTCGCGCAGCTTGTACATGTCCTGGAATTTCCAGGTCGTATCGACATGCAGCAACGGGAAAGGCGGCGGCGCGGGGTAAAACGCCTTCTTGGCCAGATGCAGCATGACGGCGCTGTCCTTGCCGACGGAATAGAGCATGACGGGCTTTTCGGCCTCGGCCACCACCTCGCGCAGGATATGGATGCTCTCGGCCTCCAGCCGCTGCAGATGGGTCAGGGTTTTGACGGACATTCCCGCTTCCTTGTCTTTGTCGTTGACGGGCAGATAGCAGCGCGGCTAACTGCCATCACCCCCCAAATGGGGGGTCATTTCGCCAATCACCCCGAAGGATTGCCCGTCATGCTGGGAAGCAGCCCCGAGGCCGAGGTCCTGCGCCTGCTCTATGCCTCGGCCGCCGAGGCGGGGGTCGGAGCCTGGCAGCCCTTCCTGTCGGCGCTGACCGACCTGACCCGGGCCGGGGGTGCCCTGCTCAGGATCGAGGCCGCGGGCATCCACGAGGCCTCTGCCGGCAATCCCGGGCCCCTGCCCCCGCCCGAGGCGCTGCGCCCGCTTCGTCGCGACCGGGTCTATGCGCAGGAGGAACTGGGAATGCCCACGCCCACGCGCCTGATCCGCCTGTCGCCCCGGCCCGAGGTGCAGGCATGGCTCGCCCTCTCGCATCCCCTGCGGGATTTCCGGGCCGTGGACGGGGCGCAACTCGACCGGCTGTCGGTGCATCTGGCGCAGGCGGTAAGGACCTGGCTGACGCTGCAGCAGGACCGTGCCGCCGCCCGGGAATCCGCGCGGCTGGCCCGGGCGCTGGGCGCGGGCTGGCTCTGGTTCGAGGCGACCGGCCGGGTGGTCGAGGCCGATGCGACCGCCCGCGCCTTGCTCGGCCCCCGGCTGGCGGCGAACGGCCGCCTCGACCTCGCCGATCCGCTGCTGACCCGCGCCTTCCGCCGGGCGCTGGATCAGGCCGTCACCGGCACCGAGGCGCCCGGGATCCTGACCCTTTCCCGCAGCCCCCTGACCCAGCTTGTCCTCCACCCCGGCCTCCAAAGCCCTGCCCCGGGCCTCGACCCGCTGATCAGGGCCGGGATCCGTCAGGCCCCCGCCGCCGCGACGCTCGATGTGACCGCCCTCGCCCGCTCACTCGACCTCAACCGCAGCGAGACGGCGCTGGCGATCTTGCTCTGCGACGGGCTGACGCTGGCCGAGGCCGCGGAACGGCTTGGCTGGACGCTGGAAACCGCCCGCAGCGCCTCGAAACGCATCTTTGCCCGCTCGGGCACCAGCGGCCAGAGCGCGCTCATCCGCCGCATGCTGACCGGTGCCGACTGGCTCGCGCAGAGGTGATTGGCACGGTCCCCGGCCGGCCGCCATGGTGACGCCATGCTGACCGCGCATCTCCCTTCGGGCTATGTCCTCGCCCGCCATGCCCCGCCCGGGACCGGGGTCATCCCGGCTGCGCTGATCGGTGCGGTCCTGCCCGACATCGACATGCTGTGGTTTCACCTCATCGACCAGGGCCAGGTGAATCATCACCGCTACTGAACCCATGTGCCGCTGTTATGGGCGGCGATCGCCGCGCTGGTCCTGCCCCTGGTCTGGCGCAGTGCGGCACGCGCCCCGGCACTGGCGTTCTTTGCCGGCCTGTTGCTGCACCTGTTCCTGGACAGCATCAACGGCGGCATCCTGTGGGGCGCCCCGTTCAGCACGCAGCTTTTCCACCTGGTCACGGTGCCGCCGACCTATGGCCATTGGGTGATCAGCTTCCTGCTGCATTGGACCTTCGCCCTGGAACTGGCGATCTGGGTCTGGGCGGCATGGCTTTATCGCCGGTCCCGGCCGCTTTCCGCCCATCGCCCCCCGGTTTGATCCCGATCAAGGCGCGGGCCTTTCCGCCCCCTCACAACCGGCGCATCACTCATCGACGCCGGAGCGCCCCCATGATCAACCTTTTCATCGGCTACGACCCGCGCGAGGCGGTGGCCTATCACGTCTGCGCCAACAGCGTGATCCGCCATGCCTCGGTCCCCGTGGCCTTCACGCCCCTGGCGCTGAAAGGCCTTCAGGGCTATGCCGAGACGCATACCGACGGCTCGAACCAGTTCATCTACAGCCGGTTCCTGCTGCCGCATCTGATGGGGTACAAGGGCTGGGCGATCTTCGTTGACGGCGACATGCTGTTTCGCGACGACATCGCCAGGCTCTGGGCGCTCAGGGACGACAGCAAGGCCGTGATGTGCGTGCATCACGACTACAAGACGAAGATGGAAACCAAGTATCTGGGTGCGAAGAACCAGAATTATCCGCGCAAGAACTGGTCCTCGGTCGTGCTGTGGAATTGCGGGCATCCGGCCAATGCGGGGGTGACGCCCGAGTGCGTGATGGCCGCGACGGGGGCGCAATTGCACCGTTTCACCTGGCTGTCGGACGATCTGATCGGCGAGATCCCGAAGGTCTGGAACTGGCTGCCAGACGAGTTCGGTCCCAACAAGGAGGCAAAACTCCTGCACTGGACGCTCGGCACCCCCTGTTTCCACGAATTCGCCCATGCGCCGATGGCCGAGGAATGGCACCGCGAAAAGCTGCTGACCGATTATTCGCTGCAGCGGGTGATCGACGGACCCTTCGAGGGCGAAGAGGGTTATGAGGCCGCGCAGATGGCGGCGGAATAGGCCTCAGAGCCCGGCCAGCACCGCCCGCGTTTCGGGCATCCGGGCCAGCGAGGCCTCCAGCCGTTCCCGCCAGCGCGGCCCCACCCCGCGCGCGATCTCCAGCGCGCGGGACAGGTCGTCCGGCCGGTCCTCGGCCATGGCCTCGATCAGAAAAGCCGCCTGCTCGCGGTCCTTGGCCGCACGCAGGCTGCCTGCCCCGTCGCGCCGCCGGTCGGCGACGATCAGCTTGTGGATCGCATAGCGCTCGGGCCGCGGCACCTGCACCAGCACGCCCGCACGGTAGAGGGCGGCCGCCGGGATCGGCTCGGCGATCAGGAAATTCAGATAGTTGAGCGCCTGCGCACTGACCCCCAGCGCCGGCAGGTCGCGCAGCCCCTCAGCCCCGAAGGCCGGCGTCAGGAACTCGACCAATTGCCCGCTGCCGCCCTGCGCCCAGCGCCAGGTCCGCCCGGCATCGAGCGCGGGCAGCGGATCGAATTTCAGCGTGGTGAAGGTCTCGGCCAGGCCGGGATCGACCCGATCCTCCAGCGCGATGCTCAGTTTCTCGAACTGGGCGATGTCGATGTCGCCGGTATTCGCCATGCCCCCCAGTGGCAGGCGGATGCCCAGCTCGCCCTCGTAAAGGCGAAAGGCATTGGTGCCGACGATGGTGCCGCCCAGCCGGAAGACCCCCGCCGCCGCCATCGCCGACAGGATCGCGCCCGTCGCCCGATCCGTGGGCGTCATCCCCTCGGCCCGGAGGAGGCGCACGAGGCGCGAGCGTTCGGCCTGCCGGGCCTCGGCCGTGGCGCGCAATTCCTCGATCCGCCCGATCCGGGCGCGGGTCTCGGCATTGTCCTCGCCGATATAGAGGAAACGCGTCTCGGTCCCGACGCGACGGGCGGCATACCAATAGCCCCGGTCGCCGCGGGTCTTCAGGGTCGGCTTGCCCTCGACACCCGACAGCGCGTCATCCTTCAGAAGACGTACTAGGTCGGTATAGGCGCTGGTCGCAATGCTGCTGAGCGGGGTCATGCCAAGCACTTTCTTCTTTTGCTTGGCACATTATGCCTAACAAAATCCGATTTTGCTAGGCAGGTCGAAACCCCTCAGGCCAGACCCGCCTTCAGCAGCACATGCAGCCGCAGCAGACCCACCGGCCGCCCGTCTCCGTCCACCACCACCAGCGCCGTGACCTTGCGGTCGTTCATCACCGCCAGGGCCTCGGCCGCCAGCATCTCGGGCGGGACGGTCTTCGGCGTGCGCGTCGCCACCTCGCCGGCCGTCCTGGCCATCAGCCCGTCGATGTTGCGCCGGATGTCGCCGTCCGAGATCACGCCCGCCAGCCGCCCCTCGCCATCCACGACGCAGGCGAGGCCGAAGCCCTTGCCGGTCATGGCTAGCAGAACCTCCTGCATCGGCGTCGATCGCCCGACCAGCGGCAGTTCGTCCGCCTCGTGCATCAGCTGGTGGACCTGCGCCAGCCGCGCGCCCAGCTTGCCGCCAGGATGGAAGACGCGAAAATGCTCGTGCAGGAAGCCGCGCTGCTCCATCAGCGCCACGGCCAGCGCATCGCCAAGCGCCAGCGTCAGCGTGGTCGAGGTGGTGGGCGCCATGCCGATGGTGCAGGCCTCAGGCTCGTTCGGCAGCGTCAGCCGCAGATCGGCGGCACGCATCAGGGTGCTGTCGGGGTTTTTGGAAATGCCGATCAGCGGAATCGAGAAGCGCCGCGCATGCTGGATCAGATCGCCCAGTTCCGCCGTCTCGCCGGAATTGGAGATCAGGATGCAGACATCGGCATTGGTCACCATCCCCAGATCGCCGTGGCTCGCCTCGGCCGGATGAACGAATTGCGCGGGCGTGCCGGTCGAGGCCAGCGTCGCCGCGATCTTGCGCGCCACATGGCCCGATTTGCCGATGCCCGACAGGATCACCCGCCCGCGGCAGGCCAGCATCGCCTCCACCGCGGCGAAGAAATCCCCGGGCAGGTTCTCGGCCATCCGCAGGACGGCCTCGCCCTCGGTCCTGAGAACCCGTTGTCCGGCGGCCAGAACCGCCTCTCGTCTGAGTCGTGTCTCTTGCATGCGGTCTGAATACGCCGTTTGCGGCGCGTGTAAACAGGGCAGCGCGGTAATCGGCCGCCCGCGGCCCTGCCCCCTCGAAAGATGCCGCCCCAGCCGCTATAAGGCGGCAAGCGACCCGCAGGACGCGGGCAAGCCAGTCCCCTGACGGTTGAAGAGACACCGATGACCCAGACCCTGAAGATCTATGTCGGCTACGATTCGCGCGAGGATATCGCCTGGCAGGTGGCGCGCCATTCGACGCTGCGCCACGCCACGCGGCCGGTCGAGATCTATCCGCTGAAACAGCCCGCGCTGCGCGAGCTGGGCCTCTATACCCGCGGCGTCGATACCGCGACGACCGAATTCTCGCTCACCCGGTTCCTGACGCCCTATCTGGCTGCGCATGATGGCTGGTCGATCTTCATGGACTGCGATTTCCTGGTGACCCGCGACATCACCGAGATCCTGTCCCTGCTGGACCCGGCCAAGGCGCTCTATTGCGTGCAGCACGATTACACGCCGGCCAACATGGTGAAGATGGACGGCAAGGCGCAAACGGTCTATCCGCGCAAGAATTGGTCCTCGTTCATGGCCTTCAACGGCGCCCATCCCGGCGTGAAGGCGCTGACGCCCGGCGTGGTGAACGCCGAGACGCCGCAATACCTGCACCGCTTCTCGTGGCTGGACGATGCCGACATCGGCGCGCTGGACCGCGAGTGGAACTTCCTCGAAGGCGAATACGCCAAGCCCGAGGCCCTGCCGATGTGCGTGCATTACACCAATGGCGGGCCCTGGTTCGAGGATTGGCAGAATGTCGATTTCGGCGACGAATGGCGGGCCGAGCGCGACCTCTATCTGGCGCGGGCGGCCGAATAGCCTACAGGAGATGCGATGCTCTATTGCGGCGTGGACATGGGCGGTACGGCCAGCCGCTGGGCCCTGGTCGACGCCGGGGGCGCGCTGGTCGCCCGGGGCGAGAGCCCGGGCGCCACGGGGCTGATCTTCACGCCTGAGGCGCGGGCGGCGTTCATCGCCGCCTTGGCCCCTGCCCGGGAGAAGGGCCCGCTCGCCGCGGCCTATATCGGCGCGACCGGCGCGGGGTTCGACGCGGACCCCCGCCTGCGTGCCGCCGCGGCCGAAGGGCTGCAGATCAAGCCGGAAAACGTGAGCGTCGTCAATGACATGGTGTTGGCCTGGCGGGCGGTCTGGCCCGAAGGTGGCGGGCATGTGGTGACGGCGGGCACCGGCTCGGTCGGCTTCTCGCTGGCCTCGGGCACAGCCACGCTGGTCGGCGGGCGCGGGCTGATGCTGGACGATGCGGGCTCGGGCGGCTGGATCGGCCTGCAGGCGGTCCGCGCGCTCTGGCGGCATATCGAGGAGACGGGCGGCACCCGCGGCGCCGGGGCGCTGGCCGAGGCGCTTTTCACCACGATAGGCGGCAGCAACTGGGACGCGACGCGGCGCTACGTCTATGGCGCCGACCGCGGCGCGCTGGCGGCGCTGGCCCGCCCGGTGTCCGAGGCCGCCGCCCAGGGCGACCCGCTGGCGCTGGCCCTGATGGCGCAGGCCGGGACCGAGATTGCCCGCCTCTGCCGCCTGATCGTGGCCCGGGCCGGTCCCGGGCCGGTCGCGGTCTTCGGCGGCGCGCTGGGCCTGCATCCCTCGATCAAGACGGAGATCCTTCAGGGCACCCCGGACCTCACGCTGACCTTTCCCACCCCCGACGCGGCCCTCGCCGCCGCCCGCATCGCCGTGACGGAGGCCCGATGAGCTCGACCGAACAGGCCGCCGCCCGCTTTGCCGGGATCGAGGGCTGGCCCACCCGTGACCTTGCCGCGGCGCTTCTGGAAACCCAGCTTGCCGCCGCCGCCGCCGCCGCCGGAACCCTGCCGATGCTGGCCCGCGCCATCGACGCCTGCGCCGAAAGGCTGGAGCGCGGCGGGCGGCTGATCTATTTGGGCGCCGGCACCTCGGGGCGGCTCGCGGTGCTGGACGCCGCCGAATTGCCGCCCACCTTCGACTGGCCCGCTGACCGGGCCGTTGCCCTGATGGCGGGCGGCCCGGGGGCGCTGCTGACGGCGGTCGAGGGGGCCGAGGACAGCCTGACCGAGGCGCCGCAAGCGCTGGCAGCTCTGGGGCTGGGCGCCACCGATGTGGTGATCGGCGTCGCGGCTTCGGGTCGGACGCCCTTTGTTCGGGCGGGGCTCAGGGCCGCGCGGGAGGTCGGCGCCCTGACGCTGGCGATCCTCAACGCACCGGAGGCGCCGCTGGCGGCGGAGGCCGAGATCGCGCTGGTGGCAGAGACGGGGGCGGAGATCATCGCGGGGTCCACCCGGATGAAGGCGGGGACGGCACAGAAGGTGCTGCTGAACTGCCTCTCGACCGGGGTGATGATCCGCCTCGGCTATGTCTACCGCGGCCGCATGGTCGAGATGCGGCCGACCAACGACAAGCTGACGGCACGGGCGGTGGCGATGGTCGCCGATCTGACCGACGCCGGGCCGGAGGCCGCGGCGCAGGCACTGGCCGAGGGCGGCACGATCAAGGTGGCGGTGGTGATGCTGACGCTGGGGCTGAGTGTGGCCGAGGCCAAGGCGCGGCTGGCGGCAGCGGGCGGGAGGTTGGCGGCGGCGCTGCGGGGGTGAGGCGGGCCGATTTTGGCAAGGGCGGTTGCGGAAGATGCGTGCGAACACGCCCCCTACAGCGGTTGGGTTGTGGCGGCTGGTTGCTTCCTCCCGGCCTCGCTAGGTGGGATGAAATCCCACCCTACCGGGCCGAGACGATGCGATCCGGGCATTGCCTCGGCGATCGTTCGACGCCCCTTAGGGTGCGTGCTCGCACGCACCTCCCGCGACCGACACCGCGAGGTGGGATGAAATCTCACCCGACCGGGTCTTCCCAACCCTGTGTGCCCGCACCGGCGTCCCGTAGGGTGGGATTTCATCCCACCCGGCGCAACCGCTCAGACCAGCACACCCTCGGCCGAAATCCGCGTCTTGCCGCCCAGCCAGGGATGCAGCGCCTTGGGCAGCTCGACCGAACCGTCCGCCTGCTGCCCGTTCTCCAGAACCGCGATGAGGCAGCGCCCCACCGCCAGACCGGACCCGTTGAGCGAAGCCAGATATTCCGGCTTGCCGCCACCCTCGGGCCGGAAGCGGCCATTCATGCGCCGGGCCTGGAAGGTGCCGCAGGTCGAGCACGAGGAAATCTCGCGGTATTTCCCCTGACCCGGCAGCCAGACCTCGATGTCATGCGTCTTCTGCGACCCGAAGCCCATGTCGCCGGTACAGAGCACCACGGTCCGGTACGGCAGTTCCAGCTTTTCCAGGATCGCCTGGGCGCAGGCGGTCATGCGGTCATGCTCGGCCAGCGCCTCGTCGGGGTGGCAGAGGGTGACCATCTCCACCTTCTCGAACTGGTGCTGGCGCAGGATGCCGGTCGTGTCCTTGCCCGCCGACCCGGCTTCCGAGCGGAAACAATGGGTGTGCGCCGTCATCCGCACCGGCAGGCTGGCGCCGTCCAGGATCTCGCCGGCGGCGAAATTGGTCATGGTGACTTCCGAGGTCGGGATCAACCACCAGCCATTCGTCGTCTCATAGCTGTCCTCGGCGAATTTGGGCAGGTTGCCGGTGCCGTACATCGCCTCGGGCTTGACCAGCACCGGGGTCCAGCATTCTTCCAGCCCGTGCTCGGTCGTATGCGTGTCGATCATGAATTGCGCCAGCGCCCGGTGAACGCGGGCCACGGCGCCCTTCAACACCATGAAGCGCGCACCCGAGAGTTTCGCGGCGAGACCCAGATCGAGCCCGGGCTTCACGCCCGGGATGTCGAAATGCTCGACCGGGGTGAAATCCAGCGCCTTCGGCGCGCCCCAGCGGCGGATTTCCACGTTGTCGTTTTCATCGGCGCCATCGGGCACCTCGGCCAGCGGCAGGTTCGGGATCACCTCCAGCGCCGCGGTCAGCGCCGCATCCTCGGCCGCGGCCTCGGCGGTCAGCGCCGCGATCTCGGCCTTCTTCTCGGCCACCAGCGCGCGCAGGCGCTCGAACTCGGCGTCATCGCCCCGGGCCTTGGCGGCGCCCACTTCCTTCGACGCGCGGTTCTGCTCGGCCTGCGCCGTCTCGGCGGCGAGGATCTTGGCCCGGCGCCCCTCGTCCAGCGCCAGAAGCGCGGCCGATTGCGGCGCCAGACCCCGGCGGGCCAGGGCGGCGTCGAAAGCGGCGGGATTCTCGCGGATGGCGCGGATGTCGTGCATGATCGTCCTCGAATTCGGTTTGGCGCAGGTATGCACCAAAGCGGGACGCGGGAAAAGACGGAGTTAAAATTCACCGCCACGATGAACCGAAGGCCCCCGGATCGGCACCTTGAGGCAAAGGGCAAGGAAAAGGCCATGGCCGGAACCGACAAACGCAGGGCGCTCATCGCCTATCATGCCGCGGGCGCCCGGCTGGGACGCGAACGGGATTTCGCGGCGCTGGTGAGCCTGTGCGACGGGCGGCTGCGTGCCCATGCCCGGCGGCTGACGGATGACGCCGAAACGGCGGGCGACGTGGTGCAGGAAAGCTGGCTGGCCATTGCCCGGGCGCTGCCGGGGCTCAGGGACGAGGGCGCCTTTCTGGCCTTCGCACTACGGATCGTGACCCGGGCCGCCGCGCGGGACCTCGGCCGCAAGCAGCGCCGCCGCGCCGCCGATCAGGGCTTTGGCGAGGCGCAGCCCGATCACGTCCCGCCGCCCGATACCGCGCCCGCCGCGCCCGATCTGCAGGCGGCCATCGCCGCCCTGCCGCCGGCCCACCGGGCGGCGCTGGAACTCTTTTACCTTGAAGGGCTATCCGTGGCCGAAGTCGCCCATGCCCTCGACATCCCGCCGGGCACCGTCAAGTCCCGGCTCATGACCGCCCGCGCCCGGCTCAGGGCGCATCTGGAAGGAGAAACCGATGGACAATCTTGACCGCATGATCGCCGAGGCCCTGGCCGAGGATGACAAGGCTCTGCCCGACCCCGGCTATTTCTCGCTCGCCACCAGCATATTTCACGGCCGCAGCAGCTGGACCAACTGGGTGGTGATGGCGGTGCAGATCGTGCTCTTCCTGGCCGCTGTCTGGGCAGGCTGGCATTTCTACACCGCCACCGAGGCCGTGGCGGCCGTCAAATGGGGGATCAGCGCGGCGACGCTGGCCATCGTCGCCACCCAGCTGAAGATGGCGCTGATGCCGGTCATGCAGGCCAACCGCGTGCTGCTGGCGATCCGGCGGCTGGAATTGCGGCTGGCGGGGGGGCGGTGAGCCCCCTCAATTCTGCTGTTGCAGCAGCAGCTCGAACGAGACACGGCACCCGGGCGTCCCCGCGAAATTGCGGATATCGCCCCAGATGCGCACCGTCTCGGCCGTCTCGGCCCCGATCAGGGCCGGATACATCGAGCGGAAGCGCACCTGCGTCGGCCGCCGCTCCCTCGCCGAGGAAAAATAGGCGTCGTCGAGGATCTGGTACAGCTCGACCGGCTGGAAGACGGTGGTGAAGTTCCCGTCCACCTGCAGGGCAAAGGCCCGGTCCATGGCGAAAAAGGCCAGGAGGCTGCGGTCGGGGTTGTAGCCGATGTTGGCGGGCTCGAACCGGACCATGAAGGCGGCCGAATTCTCGATCCAGCCGGCATTCACGCATTCCTCGGAAAAAAGGTTGATGGTGCCCCCGCCCTGAAACCGGCCGTTGAAAGCGACTGCCGGGGCGGGCAGCAGCGACGAGGCAAGGACCGAGGCGAAAAGGAAAAGGCGCAGCATGACAGGGCTCCGAAGCCGAACGACACAGCGCCCGTCTACCCCTTCTCCGTGTCAGGATTGCGGCGATTCCCGTGCAGGTTGTGGAATTTCTCGCCATGACCGTCCGGCCCGTGCCAGCCCCAGATCGTCAAGGATCGCATAGAGCGCGGGCAGAACCACCAGCACCAGAAGCGTCGAGGCCATCATACCGAAGACCACGCTCACCACCAGCGGCTTCAGGACCTGCGCCTGAAGCGAGGTTTCGGCCAGCAGCGGCACCATGCCGATGACCGTGGTGCCCACGGTGATGACGATGGGGCGGAACCGCGCCCGCACCGCCGCCCCTGCCCCCGCCGCCAGTGTCAGCCCCTCCCCCACCCGCGCCTTTGTGACCTCGACCAGCAGGATGGCATTGTTCACCACGATCCCCGCCAGCGAGGCCGCCCCCATCATCGAGGGCATGGAAATGTCGTAGCCCGTGGCCCAATGCCCCCAGACCACGCCCAGAAAGGCCAGCGGTATGGTCAGCATGACGATCACCGGCTCGGCATAGCTGCGGAACTGGAAGGAGAGCACCAGATAGATCCCCAGAAGCCCGATCAGGAAGCCCCGGACGATGGAGCCCGAGGTCTCGGCGAGGTTCGCCGCCTGCCCCTCGACATGGACCCTGAGGCCCGGCACCTCGGCTTCGATCTGCGGCAGCAGCGTCGACCGTAGCGCGGCGGTGATGGCATCGGCATTGCCCAGCCGCTGGTCGACATCCGCCTGAACCGTAACGCCCCGCTGGCCGTCGACCTGGGTGATCGTGCCCCAGCCTCGGGCCTCCTCGACCCGGACCACCGTCTCGAAGGGGACGCTGCGCCCGTCGGCCAGCAGGAAGCGGAAATCCTCCAGATCGGCCAGCGCGTCGCGGTCGGTATCGGTCAGGATCAGCTCGACCTCATGGGCGATGGTGCCGCGGCGCACGTCCTCCAGCGGCGCCCCCAGAAAGGCCGCGCGCAGCTGGTTCGCCACCTCGGCCGCGGTCAGGCCCAGCGCCGGGGCGCCCTCGGTCAGCGTCAGCCGCAATTCCGGCTTGCCCGGGCGAAGGTCGATCATCGCGTTGCGGATGCCCGCATAGCTCTGCAGTTCGGCCAGAACCCGCGCGGCTTGCCGGTGCAGCACGTCAAGGTCGGGATGGGTGAGCCGGATCTCGATGGCCACGCCCTGCGGACCGATCCCCGGTTCGGCGATGATCAGGGACGAGGCGCCGGGCAAGGGGCCGATCTCGGCCCGCCAGGCCTCGGCGATACTGTCCAGCGGCGTGGCGCGGACCTCGGCGCTGAGCAGATCGGCGCCGACCGTCGCCACATGCGCCCCTGCCTCGCCGGCCGAGACGTTGCGGTTCGTCCGCGTGATCCGCCGCACGACCAGCGGCTGGCCCCCGGGCTGGTCCGGCGAGAGCCGCGCGTTGACCCGGGCCAGCGCCGCCTCGACCTGCGCCACCGCTTCCGAGGTCCGCGCCAGCGGCGTGCCCTGCGGCATGAGGATCCGTGCCTCCAGCACGTCGCCGTCGATATCGGGCAGCGCCTCGCGCTTCACCAGACCCGAGCCCACAGCGCCCAGGGTCAGGATCAGCCCGGCCAGCGCCAGCCCCACGGTCAGATAGCGCGCCCGGATCGCCAGATCGGCCAGCCTGCCCATCCCCTCGCGCAGATAATCGAACCCCCGGTCGAAACCGCGGCGGAACCGCCCCTCGGGCCTGCCCGCGCGGTCGCCCTCGTGGCGCAGATGGTGGGGCAGGATCAGGAAGGCCTCGATCAGGCTGGCCGCCAGCGCCGCGATCAGCACCAAGGGTAGGACCTGTAGGACCTTGCCCAATTGCCCGGCAAGAAAGGACAGCGGGCCGAAGACGGCGATGGTCGTCAGGAACGAAGCCATGACCCCCGGCGCCACCGCCATCACGCCGCGCACCACGCCCGTCAGACCGTCGCCCCGCGCGGCTTCGACGGCGATGGAATCCGACAGCACGATGGAATCGTCCATGACGATGCCGATGGCCATGAGCAGCGCCACCAGCGTGATCATGTTCAGCGTCAGCCCCGTCAGCGCCATCATCGCCAGCGCCCCGGCCATCGCCACCGGCAGCCCCATCGCCGCCCAGAGCGCGAGGCCCGGCCGGAAGAAGAGGCTCATCACGATCACCACCAGCACCAGCCCGGCGGCGCCGTTGCGGATCAGCATGGCCAGACGGTCGCGCACGATCGAGGTCGTGTCCTGCACCACCTCGACGCTCAGCGCCGGCGGCAGATGCGCCGTCTCGGCGCCAATCTGCCCGCGCAGGGCCTCCAGCGCGCGGAGGGCGTCGGTGCCCCGGGGCTTGTGGATCTCCAGCAGGATCGTGGGCACGCCGTCGACATAGGCGCGTTCCTCGAAAGGCGCATGGATCTCGCTCACCCGGGCAACATCGCCCAGGACCAGCCGGGCGCCATTATCCTCGACCAGCACGGGCAGCGCTTCCAGCTCTTCGATGCTGCGCCGTTCCTCGGTCAGCCTGAGGCGCAGGTCGGCGGCCGCTGTCTCCAGCGTGCCCGCGGGCTGGTCGAGGCTCTGCGACCCCAGCACATTGGCCAACCCCGCCGGCGTCAGCCCGTGCTGGGCCAGAACCGCGCGGTCGGCCTCGATGCGGAATTGCCGGGTGCCGAGGCCCGAGCGGTTGACCAACGCAATCTCGGGCAGCGCCGCCAGCCGGTCCGCCAGACCGTCGGCGTAAAGGTCGAGGTCGCGCAGCGGCAGATCGCCCGAAACGGCGACCGAGGCCACGACATCGGTGCGGTGCAATTCGCGCACCTGCGGCGCCTCGGCCCGCGAGGGCAGCGTGTCCAGCGCGCCGACCTCGGTCCGCAGCGCGTTGACGAAGCGGATGGCGTCGCCCCCCTGCGCCATGGTGGCCACGGCGCGGGCGCGGTTGTCCTGCGCCGTGCAGCGCAGTTCCTTCAGCGCCTCGACCCCCTGCACCGCATCCCAGAGCGGCCGGCAGATCGCCTCCTCGACCTCGGCCGCGGTGGCGCCGCGATAGGTCACGGCGATCTCGACCTCGGTATCGCGGAAATCGGGAAAGGTCTCGCGCACCAGTGTCGGCAGCGACAGCGCGCCAACGGCAAGGAAAAGGATCAGCAGCAGATTGGCCGCCGTCGGATGGCCCGCGAACCAGCGGATCACGGCGAAACCGCCGTCAGCGCCATGCCCGGGATGGCCGGGGCGATGTCATCGAGCACCAGCCGCTCCCCGGCCGACAGCCCCTCGGCGATCACCGCGCGGTCGCCCTGTCGGAAGGCCACCGTCACCGCGCGCAACTCCAGCCGCCCGTCCGCGTCCATCAGATAGACGGTGCCGCCATGCACCGCCCCCGCCGGGATGGCAATCACCTCGGGCAGTCCCGGGCCGGTCATCGTCACCTGCACCTGCAAATTGCCGACCAGCGGGATGCGTTCGGGCGGATGCGCGCCCTCGTAGGGATCGGCGATCTCGATCACCGCCTGCACCGTTCGCGCCCGCGGGTCCAGCGCCGGTTCCACCCGGGTCAGGCGCCCCGGCCAGATCTGGCCGGGATTGCTGACCGGCTCCACCGCGACCGTGACCAGCCCCTCGCGTTGCTGCTCGACGATATCGAGGATGCTGCCCGCGATCTCCACCCCGCTCATCAGGCGCTGAAAAGCGGCGATGGGCACCTGAGCCAGAACCTCGGCCCGCGACAGCCCCTCGCCCGAGACCAGCACCTGCCCCACCGACACGACCTGATAAAGCTCGGCCGGGGCGGCGGTGATCCGCAGATCGAAGGGGGCGGTGATCTCGGTATGCGACAGATCCCGCCGCGCCCGGGCCAGCGCCGCCTCGGTCCGCGCCCGCTGCGCGGCGTTGCGATCCTGCCGCGAGGGGATCAGCGCCAGCGCGTTCTGCAGTTCGACCACCGTGCGCCGCGCCGCCAGCAAGGCGCGCTCGGCCTCGTCGCGGCGGGCGGCGGCGGCGGTGCCCTGCGCCACCAACTCGCGGGTCCGCGCCGCGTCCGCCTCGCTCAGCGCCAGCCGCGCCTCCTCCAGCGCCAGCACCCGGCGGGTATTCTCGGCCTCGGCCGCGATCTGCGCCGCCTCGGCATTGAGCGACGCCAGATCCGCCTCGGCCTGGGCGATGGCCAGTTGGTAGTCGGCCGGGTCGATCCTGAGCAGCACCGCGCCTTCGCGCACCAGGCGCCCGCTGGCCAGATCCGGGTCGCGCCACAGGACCGATCCCCGGACCTCGCTCACGGCGGTCCAGGTATCGGCCGCGCGCACATTGCCCCAGCCCTGCGCCACCGGCACCAGGGGCGCGGCCGTCACCGCCTCGACCCGGACGGCAAGCCCGGACTCGGCGCCCTGCACCCGCCCCGGCCCCGGCGCCTCGGCCACCAGCCGCGCCGTTCCCAGCGCCGCCAGCGCGACCGGCACCAGTACCATCAACAAGGCCATGAGCCGCCGCATGCCAAACCCCCTAAGTGACTGCTGACACGCTAGACCCGGCCCCTTCCGTCGGCAAGCCGCGCCGCCGCGCTTGCACCCATTCGCCCCTGCGGCTAAACCGCTCGCCATCCCAGTGGAGAATGCCATGTCCACCATCGACACCGAAACCGCACGCCGCGTGGCCAAGCTCGCCCGCATCCGCGTTCCCGACGAGAATCTGCCCCAGCTGGCCGAACAACTCTCGGGCATCCTGAGCTTCATGGAGCAGTTGAACGAGGTCGATGTCACCGGCGTCGACCCGATGACCTCGGTCACGCCCATGCGGCTCAAGCGTCGCCCGGATGGCGTGACCGATGGCAATATCCAGGACCGGATCCTGAAGAACGCTCCCGACGCCCGCGAGGGCTTCTTTGCCGTGCCGAAGGTGGTGGAATGAGCCTGAATACCCTGACCATCGCCGCCGCCCGCGACGCGCTGAAAAAACGCGAGGTGACCTCGGTCGAGCTGACCGAAGCCTGCCTGAGCGCGATTGACGCCGCCGATGCGCTGAACGCCTTCGTCCACAAGACACCCGAGATCGCGCTGGAACGCGCCAAGGCGGCGGATGCGCGGATCGCGGCCGGCGATGCCCCCGCCATGTGCGGCATCCCGGTCGGCATCAAGGACCTTTTCTGCACCGAGGGCGTGCCCTCGCAGGCGGCCTCCAACATCCTGAAGGGCTTCCGCCCCGAGTATGAATCGACCGTCAGCGCCCAGCTGCGCGACGCGGGCGCGGTCATGCTGGGCAAGCTCAACATGGACGAATTCGCCATGGGGTCCTCGAACGAGACCTCGTGCTACGGCAATGCCGTGAACCCCTGGCGGCGCGGCAACGACGCCACGCCGCTCACGCCGGGCGGGTCCTCGGGCGGCTCGGCCTCGGCCGTGGCGGCCGACCTCTGCCTGGGCGCCACCGGCACCGATACCGGCGGCTCGATCCGCCAGCCCGCCGCCTTCACCGGCACCGTGGGGATCAAGCCGACCTACGGCCGTTGCTCGCGCTGGGGGATCGTGGCCTTCGCCTCGTCGCTGGATCAGGCCGGCCCGATGACCAAGACCGTGCGCGACGCGGCCATCATGCTGGGCGCCATGGTCGGCCATGACCCGAAGGATTCGACCTCGGCCGACATTCCGGTGCCGGATTTCGAGGCCGCGCTCACCGGCGACATCCGCGGCAAGACCATCGGCATTCCCCGCGAATACCGCATGGACGGCATGCCCGAGGAGATCGAGAAACTCTGGTCCGACGGCACGGCGATGCTGAAAGACGCGGGCGCGAAGATCACCGACATCTCGCTGCCGCATACGAAATACGCGCTGCCCGCCTATTACGTCATCGCCCCGGCCGAGGCGTCCTCGAACCTCGCCCGCTATGACGGCGTGCGCTATGGCCACCGGGCGAAGCTGGCGCCGGGCGACGGCATCACCGAGATGTACGAAAAGACCCGGGCCGAGGGCTTCGGCCCCGAGGTCCAGCGCCGCGTCATGGTCGGCACCTATGTACTGTCCGCGGGCTTCTACGACGCCTATTACAACCGCGCCCGCCGGGTCCGCGCCCTGATCAAGCGCGACTTCGACGAGGCTTTCGCGGCCGGCGTCGATGCGATCCTGACCCCCGCGACGCCCTCCTCGGCCTTCGGTCTGGGCGAGATGGCGGATGCGGATCCGGTGGCGATGTATCTCAACGACGTCTTCACCGTGACCGTGAACCTGGCCGGCCTGCCGGGGATCGCGGTGCCCACCGGCCTCGACAGCCGCGGCCTGCCGCTAGGCCTGCAGCTGATCGGCAAGCCCTGGGGCGAGGCGGAGCTGCTGAACACGGCGCAGGTGCTGGAGACGGCGGCCGGTTTTGTTTCCAAACCGCAAAAATGGTGGTAATCTGCTCGAAAAATATAATCGAGCAGAGGCAGACATGCGCATCTTGGCACTGGCGGCACCGCTGGCCCTTCTGGGCATGGCGGGCTGCGCCCCGGGACCGGACAACCTGGCGACCATGACCAACAGCGGGGTCGGCTTCGGCGACTATCAGCGCTATCTGCGCGACCGCAGCACGACGCCAGCCCCCACCCGGTCGTCCATCCCCTATTCGGTGCCGCCCGAGACCCGAACCGCCACGATCCTGCCCCCGGCCAGCATGCCCGCCACGGCGCCGACGACGCTGGACGCGATTCCGCAGCGCGAGCGCGCGCCGCTCACCGCCATGGCCGGCACGCTGCCGCCGGTCCAGCCCGCTGCCGCCTCCGCCGCCCCCATCGCCACCCAGACCCTGGCGCCCGCCGCCAGCAGCCCGGCGCCGACCTATGCTGCCGCGCCGGCGGCCAGCGCCACCGCCCCCCGGGGCGGCGTGCAGGACCAGCAGGTCTATCACGCGGGCGAGGCCCAGCGCATCACGCCCCAGGGCGCCGCGCCGCAGCAGGCCCCGATCGTCACCGCCTCGATCCCCGCCCCCTCCGAGCATGGCGGACCGAACCTGATGGCCTATGCGCTGGCGCAAACCCAGGCCGTAGGGACCGAGACCTATCGCCGCATCAACCCGCTGCGCTGGTCGCGCTGGGAAAACGCCTGCCTGCAATACCGCAACCAGGACGCGGCCCAGCAGGCGTTTCTCGAGGATGGCGGGCCCGAGCGCGACCGCCGCAACCTCGACCCCGATGGCGACGGCTTCGCCTGCTGGTGGGACCCGACGCCCCTGCGCCAGGCCCTCGCCCGGCGCTGACATGCCGATCCCCGGCGCGCTCTGGCATCCCTCGCCCAACCAGGGGCCGCGCCGCGACGGGCTGCGCCCCGAGCTGGTGGTGATCCATTATACCGAGATGATCTCGGCCGAGGCCGCGCTGGCCCGACTCTGCGATCCGGGGGCCGAGGTTTCGGCCCATTACCTGATTGGCCGCGACGGCCGCCTCTGGCAATTGGTCGAGGAAGAGGCCCGCGCCTGGCACGCCGGGGCCGGCGAATGGCTGGGGCGCGGCGATGTGAATTCCCGCTCCATCGGCATCGAGCTGGACAATGACGGCAAGAGCCCCTTCGCCGCGCCGCTGATGGACCGGCTTGAAGCGCTCCTGCGCGGCATCCTCGCCCGCTGGTCGATCCCGGCCGCGGGTGTCATCGCCCATTCCGACATGGCCCCCGCCCGCAAGGTCGATCCCGGTCCCCGCTTCGACTGGCAACGCCTCGCGCGGAAGGGCCTCGCCCTCTGGCCCGAGTCCCCGGGCGACGCGGAGACCCCGCTTCAGGCCTCGCTCGACGCCTTGGGCTATCCCGACGTCGCCCCCGACCTCCGCCTCGCCGCCTTCCGGCTCCGGTTCCGCCCAAGGCACGAAGGCCCCGAAGACGCGACCGACCGCGCACTGGCAAAGGCGCTCACCCGGCAAGGGTGAAGCGGGGGGCCAGCCCCCCGCACCCCCCGCCAAAGGGGGTTTCCACCCCCTTTGGGAACCCCCGAGGATATTTTCAGCGCAAAGAAGGCGGCTTAGCGCCCTCTCAATCTTCATCTTTGCGCGTCAAATATCCTCGGGGGGTGAATTGGCCCTCGGGCCAAGAGGGGGGCAGAAGGCCCCCCTTCTTCGGCGCGGCGACACGCCGCGCCGCTGGTCGCCCGAGGCGCTCGTGCCGAAGGCGCGGGCAACGAGGGCGAAACCCCTCCCCCCTCAGTGCAGCCGCGCCCGGATCCGCCGCAGCGCCAGCCAGACGCCCAGCACCACCAGCGGCGTCAGCAAGGCCGCCACCCCGGTCTTGCCCATCCCGAAGGGCTCCACCAGCGGCGCCGCTACGTTCGACGCGAGCCCCACCGCGTAATAGCTGATCGCCACGACCGAGAGCCCCTCGACCGTGTGTTGCAGCCGCAAGGCCAGATCGGCGCGGCGGTCCATCGAGCGCAGCACCTCCTGGTTCTGCGCCGAGCGCGCCACCTCGACCTGCGTCGACAGAAGCCGCCCGGCCCGCATCGCCCGCTCGCTCAGCAGCGCCAACCGCGCCTCGGCCGCCTTCACCGTCCGCATCGCCGGGTCCCAGCGGCGGCGCATGAACTCGGCCAGCGTCTGGCGCCCCTCGAACCGCGCCTCGCGCAGCACCGAAATCCGGTCGTGCACGATCGCCTCATAAGCCCGTGTCGCGCCGAAGCGGAACGACGAGGCCATGTCCAGCCGCTCCAGCTCTGCCGAAACGGTCATCAGCGCGTCGAGCACCGTTTCGGCCTGGCTGGCGCCGCCCGCCATCCGCGCCTGAAGATCGGCGAGCCGGCGGTCCAGCGCCCCCATCTCGGCCGAGACGGCGCGGGCCCGGGCCAGGCCCAGCATCGACATGGCGCGGTACATCTCGATCTCGCAGAGCCGCTGCACCACGCGGCCGATCCGCCGGGCGCCGGTATCGGGCCGCGCGAAGACCGCCATGCGCACATGCCCCGCCGGGTCGATGCGGAAATCCGAGGCGACCACCGCCGCCCCGTCCAGCACGCTGACCGCGGCGAGGCTTTCGGCCACGAACCAATCGTCGAGCTTGCGCCTGAGCGCCTCGCCGTCGCAGGCCCCGCCCGACAGCGGCATCTCCTCGATGCGGAACAGGATCGAGGTGACCCGCACCCCCGGCGCCGCCGCCTGCCAATCGGCGGGGAAGACGTCGAACGAGGCAGGGTCGAAGGGCCGCCCGGTCAATCCCTCGGCATGGGCCATCCAGGTGGTGAATTCGGTGTGGTTTTCCCATTTCAGCCCGTGCCGCCCGGCCTCGGCCGCGTGATGCGTGGCCTCGGGCGCGGGATAGGGCGCGCCGTGCCGGTCGAGCAGGTCCAGCAGATGCGCCCGGTCCTGCCCCCGGTCGCGCGCCACCGCATCCTGCGCCGGTTTCAGCGCCAGGAACACGGCGGTCGAGGGCACGGCGATCACCGGCGAGGGCCGGGCGTGCAATTCGTTGGTCAGCGCATAGCGCAGCGGGTGGTCCTGAAGGGGCGGCATGGGACGGGCCTGCTGGGAACGGGATTTCCTCCGCATAGCCCCTTGCGCGGGTTGGCGAAACGGCGGCGCGTCTGGGCGGGCAGTATGCAAAGGTGTTCTTGCATCGCTGCAACAATTCGGGCCTCAGCCCCGGTCGAAAAGCCCTTTCAGCGCCGTTGCCGTGACGGCGCTGACCCCGGGCTTGCGGCCCATGCGGAAGGGCAGTGGCCGGCAGAGTTCCATCGCCGCCAGCCCGACCCGAGCGGTCAGCGCGCCGTTCACCACCCCCTCGCCGAAGCGGCGCGAGAGTTTGGACAAGAGGCCACCGCCCGCCACCGAATGGATCACGTCATCGGTGACCGCGACCAGCCCCGTCGCCATCAGATGCACCGCGACCGAGCGCGCCAGCCGCCAGTTGCCGAAGGCCCCGGGCCGGCCGCCATAGATCTCGGCAATCCGCCGGATCATTCGCAGATTGGCGCTGAGCGCGGCGGCCACATCGGCAAAGGCCAGGGGGATGATCGCCGTCGCCAGCGCCACCGCCCGCGCCGCCGTCTGGATCTCCACCTCGACCCGCGCGTCGAGCGCGATCAGCAGATGCGCCTCCGCCCCTTCGATCACCGCTTCGGCGTCCAGCGCCTCCAGCGTCCGGTCCTCGGCCCCATAGAGTCCTGCGACCGCCGCCGCCACCGCCCGCGCCTCGGTCAGATCGCCCGCGACCAGCGCGGCCGAGGCCCGCGCCCGCAGCCGGTCCAGCCGGGCGACACGGGCATAGCCCAGCGCCTCCTTCCCGGCCCAGAGGACCAGCGCCAGCGCCAGCACCCCGGCCAGAACCGCCGCCAGCCAGCCCAGCAGCGGCGCCCGCTCGATCAGCCGTGCGGCGAAATCCCAGGCGGCGACGCTGACCGCCAGCGAGACCAGCGCGCCCCCTGCCGCCAGCGCCCAACTGCCCGGTCCCCCGCCGCGCTTCCGCGCCATGCTGCCCAGCGCGGCCTGCATCGCCGCCCCCTCGGGCGCATCGACTTCCGGCGCTGCGGCGACATCGGCCGGGGCCTCGGCGGCGTCGAGTTCAATCAGGATCGGTCCGCGGTTTTCCATCTCACACCAGCCTGTCGCCAATCAGGAATTCCGCCGCCGAATCGAGCCTGATATGCGGCAGCCCCTGCCCCGGCACCCGGCTCAGCACCGGCGGTGCAAACTGCATCACGCCGTAATCGCCCTGCAGCCAGCGCTCCGCCCCCTCCCGCGCGGGCAGCAGCAGGCGCGAGGGATCCTCGGGCAACTCGCCCGCATTGACCGCCACCTGCCGCCCGTCCGACAGCCGCCCGCGCACCAGATCGACCTCACGCCCGCCGTGGCTGCGCTGTTCCTCGATCGTCGAGCGCAGGGCCGCGATCGACATCGCCGCCGTCTCGGCGCCGGAAAAGCGCGCCCGGTCCCGCGCCTCGCGCAGCAGCGCCTCGGCCAGCGCGGTCAGGCGGGGGTGTTGCGTGTGGTGCAGATGGTCGGCCTTGGTGGCGGCGAAGAGGATCTTCTCCACCCGCCGCCCCCGCAGCATCGAGGTAAAGAAGCCGTTCGCCCCGGGGCGGAAGGCCGCCAGCACCTCGGCCATGGCCCGGCGCTGATCCTCCAGCGCCGCGGGGCCGCGATGCACCGCCTCCAGCACGTCGATCAGCACCACCTGCCGGTCCAGCCTGGCGAAATGCGTCTCGAAGAAGGGGCGGATCACCTGCGCCTTGTAGGCATCGAAGCGCCGCGCCATCTCGCGCCAGAGCGAGCCGCGCTTGCCCTCGCTGCCGGGCAGGGGTGCGAAGGTCAGAACGGGCGAGCCCGCCATCTCGCCGGGCAGCAGAAAGCGGCCCGGCGTGCAATCGGACCAGCCAGCCTCGCGCGCGGCGACCAGATAGGCAGTGAACTCGCGGGCCAGGGATTGCGCCACGCTTTCCTCATGCCGGGCCTGCGGGTCGATGTTCAGCAGCACCTCGCGGAACACCTCGGCTTGCGGACGCTTGGGCAGGCGCGCCAGAACCTCGGCCGACCAGCTGGCATAGGACTTGCCCATCAGGCCCAGATCCAGGAGCCATTCCCCCGGATAATCGACAATATCGAGATGCAGCTTCCTGGGTCCGGTCAGCCCGCCGAAGAGCCCCGTCGGCGCCAGCCGGAACGACAGGCGCAGCTCGCTCACCGCCCGCGTCCCCTGGGGCCAGCGCGGTGCCTCGCCCGTCAACGAGGCCAGATGCGCCTCATAGTCGAATCGCGGCAGGGTCATGTCGGGCTGCGGCTGCAACCAGGCGCCGCGGATCAGCCCCTGCTGCACGGCCCGCATCCGCTGCATCCGGCCCGGTTCCATCAGGTTGTGCACCAGCGCGGTGATGAACACCGTCTTGCCCGCGCGGCTGAGGCCGGTGACACCGAGCCGCACCACCGGCTCGAAAAACGCCTCCGACACCGTGTCGCTGACGGCGTCGATCGAATGGGTGATGAGGCCGGTCAGCGAGGAAATCACGGGCAAACTCCGTCTTGCTTCCCAAGAATAGGCATTGGCGACAAGGTTTTGAAGCCCACCCCCTTGCCCCGGCCCCGCCCCCGGCCTTAGCTGCGCTGCATGAAGACGCTCCTCTCCCTCGGCCACGGGTTTTCCGGTCAGGCCACCGAAGCCGCCCTCGGCCCCGAGTGGCAGGTGCTCGGCACCTCGCGCAAGCCGGGCGCCGCGATCCTCTGGCCGGATCAGGCGGCCGAGGCGCTGGCCCGGGCCACGCATCTCATCGCCTGGGCGCCGCCCGGCGCCGAGGGCGATCCGATGCTGCCCTTCCTCGCCACCCTGCCCGCGCCGAACCTGCGCTGGATCGGCTATGCCTCGGCCAGCAGCCTCTACGGCGACCACGGCGGCGCCTGGATCGACGAGGGCACGCCCGACGCCCCCGCCACCGGCCGCGGCCTCGCCCGGGCGCAGGCGGAACACGATTGGCAGGCCTTCGCCGAAGCCCGGCGCCTGCCGCTGGCGCTGTTCCGCATCGCCGGGATCTATGGCCCCGGCCGCTCGGCGCTGGACGCGCTGCGCCAGGGCCGAGCGCATCGGGTCTGGAAGGAGGGCCAGGTCTTCAACCGAATCCATGTCGCCGACCTCGGCCGGATCGCCGCCGCCGCGGCCGAGGCCGAACTCGCCGGCCCCCTGATCTGCGCCGATGGCGAACCGGCGCCGATGGCCGACGTCACGCTCTTCGCCGCCCGGCTTCTGGGCGTCGAGCCGCCGCCGCTCGTCCCTTACAAGGAGGCTGATCTCTCGCCCATGGCCCGCAGCTTCTACGAGGACAACAAGCGCCTGCGCTCGCGCCGCCTCGGGCCGGAACTCGGCCTCAGCCTGACCTATCCCGACTACCGCGCGGGCCTTACTGCGATCCACGAAGCGGGCTTCTGACCCCTTCTTTGCGCCTCAAATATCCCGGGGGGTCCGGGGGGCTGGCCCCCCGGTTCCCCGCCCGCCACCGGAGCAAGCGATGCCCCGCTACGCCTTTCGCCTCGAGTATCTCGGCGCCCCCTTCAGCGGTTGGCAGCGCCAGGACGGCCAACCCTCGGTCCAGCAATCGGTGGAGGAGGCGCTGGCCCGCGTCGAACCGCAGGAGCCCCGCCTCGCCGCCGCGGGCCGCACCGACACCGGCGTGCATGCCACCGGCCAGGTCGCGCATGCCGATCTGATCCGCGACTGGGCGCCCGAGCGGCTGATGGAGGCCGTGAACCATCACCTCAAGCCCCTTCCCGTCGCGATCACCGCCTGTGCGCGGGTGTCCGAGGATTTCCACGCCCGTTTCTCGGCCATCGAGCGGCGCTATACCTTCCGGCTGGTGGCCCGCCGGGCGCCGGTGGTGCAGGACCGGGGCCTCGTCTGGCAGGTGCGCCACCCGCTCGACCTGGCCACGATGCAGGAGGCGGCGCAGGCGCTCATCGGCACCCATGATTTCACCACCTTTCGCGCCAGCCTCTGTCAGGCGAAATCGCCGGTGAAATCGCTGGACGAGATTCGCATCGAAGCATCGCCCTATCCCGCCGGCGAGGAATTCCGCATCCATCTGCGCGCCCGCAGCTTCCTGCACAACCAGGTCCGTTCCATCGTCGGCACGCTGGAGCGGATCGGCGCCGGGGCCTGGCCGCCCGGCCGGATGGCCGAGGCGCTAGAGGCCCGCGACCGCGCCGCCTGCGGCCCGGTCTGTCCGCCGCAGGGCCTGACGCTGACCGGCGTCGGCTACCCGCAGGACCCGTTCGGCGCCTGAGACCTCAGAACGACCGCGGCAGGCCGAGGACATGCTCGGCAACATAGGACAGGATCAGGTTGGTCGAGATCGGCGCCACCTGATAGAGCCGCGTCTCACGGAACTTGCGCTCGATGTCGTATTCGCAGGCGAAGCCGAAGCCGCCGTGGAATTGCAGGCAGGCATTCGCCGCCTCCCAACTGGCCTTGGCGGCCAGGTATTTCGCCATATTGGCCTCGGTGCCGCAGGGCTGGCCCGCGTCATAGAGCGCGCAGGCCCGGTAGCGCATGAGGTTCGCCGCCTCGATCTCGATGAAGGCCTCGGCGATGGGGAATTGCACGCCCTGGTTCTGGCCGATGGGCCGGCCGAAAACTCTCCTCTCGGACACGTATGTCGTCACCCGGTCGGTGAACCAATAGCCGTCGCCGATGCATTCCGCGGCGATCAGGGCGCGCTCGGCGTTGAGCCCGGTCAGGATGTAGCGGAACCCCTGCCCCTCGTCACCGATCAGGTTCTCGGCCGGAATTTCCAGATTGTCGAAGAACAGCTCGTTGGTTTCGTGGTTGACCATGTTGGGGATCGGCCGGACCTCCATCCCCGCGCCCATCGCCGCCTTGATGTCCACGAGGAAGATGGACAGCCCCTCGGATTTCTTCGCCACCTCGGCCAGGGGCGTGGTGCGGGCCAGCAAGATCATCAGGTCGGAATGCTGCACCCGGCTGATCCAGACCTTCTGCCCGTTGATCACATAGCGGTCGCCCTTGCGCACCGCCGTGGTTTTCAACTGCGTCGTGTCGGTGCCGGTCGTGGGTTCGGTCACGCCCATGCTCTGCAGCCGCAGCTCACCTGAAGCGATCCTCGGCAGATAGCGGCGGCGCTGGTCCTCGGACCCGTGGCGGATCAGCGTGTTCATGTTGTACATCTGCCCGTGGCAGGCGCCGGAATTGCCGCCCGAGCGGTTGATTTCCTCCATGATGACCGAGGCTTCGGTCAGCCCCAGCCCCGAGCCGCCGTATTCCTCGGGGATCAGCGCCGCCATCCAGCCCGCCCGGGTCAGGGCCTCGACAAAATCCTCGGGATAGGCCCGTTCGGCGTCGATCCGGCGGTGGTATTCATCGGGGAATTGTGAACAAAGCGCCCGAACGGCGTCGCGGATCTCGGGATAATCGGCGGCTGAGGCGAGGGTCATCGGCGGCTCCGGGCTGTGACGGATCGGGGTCATCCCGATGTGCCAGACCGGGGCCTCCGGGACAATCGCAGATGGCGCCTCAGCCCCGGCCGAATTCCCGGCGCAGGGCCTCGGTCGCCGTGCCCAGCCCCGGCACCGGACCCGGCGCGAATTCCGCGCCCCGCCCCGCCGGTCGCGGCATGGAAACGACGTGCCCGTCGGCCAGCGGCACCGCCATCTGCCGCAGGGCCGGATGCGCCGCCAGATCGGCGAGCGTGCTGTAGCGGCTCCAGGCGATGCCCGCGGCCTCCAGACGCCCGATTGCCTCGGCCGTGGTCAGCGCGGCGAAGCAGGGCTCGACCTCGGCATCGAGGGCGGCGCGATTCTCCACCCGCAGCGCGTTCGTGGCATAGGCCGGGGCTTCGGCCAGATCGGGCCGCCGCAGCACGCCCCGGCAAAGCCGTGCCCATTCGGCATTGGTCTGCGTCGCCACGATCAGGCTGCCATCGGCACAGGCAAAGGGCCGGTAGGGATAGATCGAGGCATGCGAGAGGCCGTGCCGCCCGGTCTCGCGCCCGCCATGGGTCAGATGGAGCAGCGGCACGCTCATCCACTCGGCCATGCCGTCGAACATGGCAATCTCGATGTGGGCGCCCCGCCCGGTCTGCCCGCGGGCGATCAGCGCCTCCAGAATCGCGGCATGGGCATTCATGCCGGTGGCGATATCCGCCGCCGAGACCCCTATCTTCGAGGGTGTCTCGGGCGTGCCCGTCACGGCGCAGATCCCGCTTTCGGCCTGCACCAGCATGTCATAGGCGCGCATCGCGGCATAAGGCGTGTCCTGCCCATAACCGTTGATCGAAACGGCGACCAGGCGCGGATAGTCTCGGGCGATGACCTCGGGCGACAGGCCCATCCGCGCCAGCGCCCCGGGGACGAGGTTCTGCACCAGCACATCGGCCCGCGCCAGAAGCGCGCGGAGGAGGGCCAGATCGCCCTCGGCCTTCAGATCCAGCACCGCGCTTTCCTTGCCCCGGTTCAGCCAGGCGAAATAGGCCGAGGTTCCCTGCACGGCGGCATCGTAATGACGCGCCGTCTCGCCGCCCGCGCGTTCGATCTTGATGACCCGGGCGCCGGCATCCGCCAGCCGGACGGTACACAGCGGCGCGGCCACCGCCTGCTCAAGGGCGATGACCAAGAGGCCCGACAACGGCTTACCGGACATTGCGCAATCCTGCGCGGGCGATCTGGTCAGGCATGGAAACGCTCCTCCATTCGGCGGGCCCGACGGTCGCGACCGCCCGCCGGGTGCTTTGCCTGCCCGGTTGTGCGGCAGGGGCGCGCTGGCGGCAAGGAAAAGGCGGCGGCCCCGCCAACGCATCGCTGTTTTCAGGCAGGCACAGAGCATTGCGCTGCTGCCTGAGCCATCAATGAGGCGACCCCGCCGCCGGCGACCGGTGCCCCGCCAGCGCCAGGAACACCACCGCCGCAAGCGCCAGGACGATCCCGGCTGAGGTGCTCAGCAGCACCGCATGGGTCTGGGTGAAAGCGGCCTTCCCCGCCTCGATCAGCGCCGCGCCCTCGGCGCCGCCCAGCCGACCCGCCACGATATAGGCGTCGCCGATGGTGCGGCTGGCTTCGAGCGCCAGATCCTCGGGGAGGTTCGCGGGCAGCTCCATCGCGCGGCCGAAGACGGCCGACATGAAGACGCCGAAAAAGGTGATGCCCAGCCCGGTGCCCAGTTCATAGCCTGTCGCCTCGAGCGAGCCCGCGGCACCGCCCTTGCTGGCCTCGACCGCGCCCATGATGGCAATGGACGAGGCGGTCAGGCCGATGCTGAGCGTCAGGCCCAGCACGGCCAGCGCCACCGGCACCGCGACGCCCGGCGCGTGGAAATCGCTCCGCGCCAGCATCAGCAGCGAGGCCGCGGCGATCAGCAGCGACAGGCTCGCCACCCGGCGCAGCCCGAAGCGGTTGGACAGGAAACCCGCGACCGGGCCGCCGATGGCCGCCGCCGCCATGATCGGCACCATGAAGAGCCCCGCCTGCAATGGTGTCTTGCCCAGCACATATTGCAGCTCCTGCGCCAGTGTCAGTTCCACCCCCGCCAGGGCGCCCGCCGCGACCACCGCCATCAGCAAACCCGCGACGATGGCCGGATGCGACAGCAGCGACAGGTCCAGCATCGGCTCGGCCGCGCGCAATTGCTGGCGCACGAAGACGGTCAGCGCGGCAATCCCGAAGACCAGCACCGGCCCGGCGACGGACCAGGGCTGCTTGCCGCCGAATCCGGCCTTGACGGCATAGACCAGTGTGATCATGCCAAGGATGAGCAGCAGCGCCTGCCCGATGCGCCAGGTGCCCGGCGTCACGGCCTCGACGCGCGGCAACAGCACCCAGCAGGCCGGCGCCACCACCAGCATGACCGGCACGTTGATCAGAAAGACCGAGCCCCACCAGAAATGTTCGAGCAGTGCGCCGCCGACCAGCGGCCCGACCGCCGCCCCCGCCGCCCCGACCGTGCCCCAAAGGCCCAGGGCGATGGCGCGCTCGCCGTCGTGCTCAAAGGTCTTGCGGATCAGGCCCAGGACGCAGGGCATGATCATGGAGCCCCCCAGCGCCAGGAAGACCCGCGCCGCGATCAGCGCGCCCGCACTCTGCGCGAAAGCGGCCCAGACCGAGGCGGCGGCGAAAATCGCCAGACCCGTCAACAGGATCCGCCGGTTGCCCACCCGGTCGGACAAGGTGCCCATCGGCACCAGCAGCCCCGCCATCAGCAAGGGATAGATGTCGATGATCCAGAGGACCTCGGAGCCCGAGGCATTCAGCGCCTGCGTCAGCCGCGGGACCGCGACATGCAGGATGGTCATGTCCAGCACCACCGGCAGGAAGGCCAGCATCACCGCGACCAGCACGAGCCAGCGTTTCGGATCGAGGGTTCGGGCAGACATGGGACACCTGACGATGCGATTGCAGGCGCTCCTATAAATACATACGTATGGATTTAAATCGGAATGTGAGGGACCATGGGACGGACACCGACAATCAGCCGTGAGACCTTGCTGGATCTGGCCGAAACGATCGTGCGCCAGGGGGGCGGCGCCGCGCTGACCATCGGGGCGCTGGCCCAGGCGGCCGGTATCTCGAAGGGCGGCGTGCAATATTCCTTCGCCAGCAAGGATGCGCTGGTGCGGGCGCTGATCGACCGCTGGACGGATCGGTTCGACGCCCTGCTCGGCGACCCCGCGCCAGAGGACCCGGTCGATTTCGCCTTGCGCTACATCGAGGCCACCCGGATCTCGCAACAGGCGATGAACGCCAAGATGGCGGCGCTGCTGGTCAGCTATCTGGAGGATCCGGCCAATCTGCAGGCCACCCGCGACTGGTATCGCGCGCTCGTCGCCCGCCTCGGCGGGGCCACGCCCGAGGCGCAAGCCGCGCGCGTGGCCTTCCTGGCTGTCGAGGGGCTGTTCCTGATGCGGATCAACGGCATCGACGCAGACGGCGGCTGGACCGGCCTTCTGGACGATGTGGAAGCGATCCTGCGGCGGCTGGGGCGTCCCGCAGCGGCCTGACGCGGCCGCGCAAGACGGGCTCAGCCCACGCCCAGTTCGGTGATCCGCCCGTCCCTGAGCCCGAAGGTGAAGGTCAGCACCGCCGGGCTCCCGGGAAAATCGCCGGTGACCCGGGCGCGGACCACGGTCTTGCCGCCAACCTCGCGCGCCTCCAGCGGCTCGGCCCTGTGCCGATACCGGGCCTTGGCGGCCAGCCACCAGTCGCGGATCGCCGGACCACCCTGGTGGGTCTGCCCCTCGTCATGGACGACGGCATCGGGCGCGAAAGCGGCGGCAAAGGCCTCGCCGTCCTGCGGCTCGCGGGCGGTGAAATAGGTGCTGACAGCGGCGGGAAGGTGCATGAGATATCCTTTCGAATCTGGCATTGCGCAAGATAGGGCTGGATCAGCGCCGCAATAATCGGGATAAATCGGCATGAATTGATGTCAGAAACAGGATGATCATGGAGACCGGGCTGAAAGGGCTTGAGGCGGTGCTGGCCATCGCCCGGCGGGGGTCCTTCCGCGCGGCGGCGCTGGACCTCGGGATGTCGACCACCGCGCTGTCGCATGCCATCGGGCGGCTGGAGGCCAGTCTGGGCGTGCGGCTCTTCAACCGGACGACGCGCAGCGTCTCGCTGAGCGACGCGGGACAGGCCTTTGTCGCGCGGATCGGCCCCGCCTTGGCCGAGATCCGCTGCGCGATGGAGAGCGCACAATCCCTGCGCCATACCCCCTCGGGCCTGTTGCGGATCAATGCCTCGGTCCAGGCCGGGCGCGCGATCGCCCCGCTGGTGGTGGATTTCCTGCGCCGCTATCCCGAGATGCAGGTCGATCTGGTGACCGAGGGACGGCTGGTCGATATCGTGGCCGAAGGCTTCGACCTGGGCATCCGCCCCGCCGATCTGGTGCCGCGCGACATGATCGCCCTGCCGCTGGGCACGCCGCAGCGCTATGCCGTCGTGGCCTCCCCCGGCTGGATCGCCGATCACCCCCTGCCCCGGACGCCCGCCGATCTGCGCCCCGACGACTGCCTGCGCGTGCGCCTGCCGAACGGCGCCCTTTTCCCCTGGCAGTTCCAGCACCGCGGCGAGGCCGTGCAGGTCGAGGCCAGGGGACGCCTGACCCTCGACGAACCCGCCATCGCCCGGACGGCGGTTCTGCAGGGCGCCGGGATCGGCTTTTTCATCGAGCAGGACGTGGCCGAGGAGATTGCCGCGGGCCGCCTGATCCGCCTGCTGGAAGACTGGACGCCGCCCCGTCCCGGTTTCAGCCTCTACTACCCCGGCAGACGGCACCCCACGGCCGGTTTCACCGCCTTCCTGACGCTGGTGCGCGAGGCTGCGGCGCGTCCCGCGGCCGCGCCCGCCTGACCGGCGGCCGTCAGCGCGGGTAATGCATGGTGTTGTGAAACCGCGACGGCGTGGCCAGCGGGTTGCGATAGCCATGCGGCTGGTCGGCGTTGAATCGCAAGGCCTGACCACAGGCGACGCGCATCCATGCCCCCTCCAGCAGAATCTCCACCGCGCCCTCGACCACAAAGACATCCTCGATCACCCCGGCACCATGCGCGGCCGAGAGATGCTGCCAATGCGGGGCAAGGTCGTGCAGGAAGACCTCGCATCCGGTCTTCGGATCGAAGGGAAAGAGCGTGCGGAAGACCGGGCCGTCCTTGACCGGCGCCTGCCCCTCGGACGGGCCGAGCGCCGAAGGCGTCGCCACAGGGCCGATCAGCGCCGTCAGCGGCAGTTGCAGCCCCTTGCAGAGCTTCCACAGAACCGCGAGTGTCGGGCTGCTTTCGCCGCGCTCGATCTGGCCCAGCATCGCCTTGCTGACCCCGGTCAGCTCGGCCGTCTGAGACAGGCTTAGCCCTGCCTGCCCGCGCGCCTTCCGCAGATTGGCGCCAACCAGATCGCAGCCGCGGGTTTCTGTCATCTCTCTGCGGCCTCCGCTGATGTGACCCCTTGTGCGTTATAGCGCACGCAGCTACACGAGAGCGACCGCAATAACGCACGCTCCCCGCTTAGAGGCTGCCTTGCTCCCGTTCAAGCTTTCGCATGTCGCGGCCGGCTTCATCGCCGTCCTGGTGGGTTACACCAGCTCGGTCGCCATCATCTTCCAGGCCATCGACCGGCTAGGCGCGACCGATGCGCAGGCCAACAGCTGGATGCTGGTGCTGGGGCTGGGCATGGGGCTGTCGACCCTGGTCCTGTCGCTGGGAAACCGGATGCCGGTGCTGACCGCCTGGTCGACCCCGGGCGCGGCGCTGATCGCACTCAGCAGCGGCCTCACCCTGCCCCAGGCCACCGGTGCCTTCATCCTCTGCGCGCTGCTCCTGATCGCCACCGGCCTCAGCGGCTGGTTCGACAAGCTCACGCGGCTCATTCCCGACAGCCTGGCCAATGCGATGCTGGCGGGGATCCTGTTTTCCTTCGGCATGAAGATCTTCGACGCGCTCGACACCGACCGAACGCTGGTGCTGCTGATGGGCGCGGCCTATCTCGCGCTCAGGCGCCTTGCGCCGCGCTATGCGATTGCCGGGGTCTTCTTCGCGGGCCTGGCCTATGTCGGCGCCACGGGCGGCTTCGACGGGGCCAGCCTGCCGCTGGCCCTGGCCCGGCCGGAATTCGTCATGCCCGAAATCTCGCTGCCCGCCCTGATCGGCCTGGGCCTGCCGATGTTCCTGGTGACGATGAGTTCGCAAAACATGCCGGGCGTGGTGACGCTGCGGGCCGATGGCTATGCGCCCGACATCGGCCGGGCCATCACCGTGACCGGCCTCTTCAGCCTGGTGCTGGCCCCCTTTGGCGGCTACGCCTTCAACCTTGCCGCCATCACCGCGGCGATCTGCACCGGGCCGGACGCTGACGACAATCCCCGCACCCGCTACAAGGCCGCGCTGTTCGCCGGCAGCTTCTACGTCGTCATCGGCTTGATGGGCGCCACGGTGATCGGCCTTTTCCTCATCCTCCCCGGCGCGCTGGTCCTGACCATCGCTGCGCTGGCCCTCTTGGGATCCATCGGCAACAGCCTGTCGGCCGCCATGGGACCGAAGGACGAGCGTGAGGCCGCCCTCCTCACCTTCATGGCCACGGCGAGCGGATTCAGCCTGTTCGGGATCGGCGCGCCGTTTTGGGCGCTGCTTCTGGGGCTGGTGGTGCGGTTCAGCCTGCGCCGGACGCGCTGAACGCCGGTCAGTTGCACGCAAAAGGCGCCCGAAGGGCGCCTTGCCACAGGGATTTCAGGACCGCCGACCCAACCGGGCCGCCCCAGGTTTCCGTCAATGCGTCCAGACCTGCTTGCGGTTGGTCGCGAAATTCTCGCCATAGCCCTGCGGCCGGATGTTGGCCGCGCGTTCCTTCGGCTGCTGCACCACATAATCGATGCCGTTCGCCTTGGCATAGGCCTCGGCCTCGGCCTGGGTCGCGAACCGCAGCCGAACCTGCGACTGGGTATCGCCCGAGCCCGTCCAGCCCATCAGCGGATCCTGTTCGCGCGCCTGGCTCGGCGCGAAGTCGAGGATCCAGTTCTTCGTACGGGCCATACCCGATTGCATGGCGTTGCGGGCGGGGCGATAGATACGGGCGCGCATGGAAGTCTCCGTCTGACTTGCCGCCTTATCCGAAATTCGGCCCCCCCTGACAAGCCTTTCCGACACGGCTTTTGCGCGGCTTTCCACAGGCAGCCCCGCGCTTTGCCGCGCCTCCCCTTGCACCGGAACAAAATAGGCACAATTCTAGGCACGAAGCCAAAGGTCCGCCCGATGCACAACAACCGCCCCGATGTCCTGAACGAAATGCCGATGATGGCCGCCCCCCGGCGCGAAAAGCTGGAGGGGGGCAAGCGGTTCATCCTGAAAACCCCGTTCCAGCCCGCGGGCGATCAGCCCACCGCCATCGCCGAACTGGCCGGCGGGTTGCGGGAGGGCGAGCGCAACCAGGTGCTGCTGGGCGCCACCGGCACCGGCAAGACCTTCACCATGGCCAAGATCATCGAGGAGACGCAGCGCCCGGCGATCATTCTCGCGCCGAACAAGACGCTGGCCGCGCAATTGTACGGGGAATTCAAGGGCTTCTTTCCCGACAATGCCGTTGAGTATTTCGTCAGCTATTACGATTACTACCAGCCCGAGGCCTATGTCGCCCGCACCGACACCTATATCGAGAAGGAATCCCAGATCAACGAGGCCATCGACCGCATGCGCCACTCGGCGACGCGGGCGCTGCTGGAACGGGACGATGTGATCATCGTCGCCTCGGTCAGCTGCATCTATGGCATCGGTTCGGTCGAGACCTATTCGGCCATGACCCAGGACCTGAAGGCCGGGCAGATCTACGATCCGCGCGGCTTCATCGCCGAGCTGGTGGCGCAGCAATACCGCCGCAACGACGCGGGCTTCCAGCGCGGCTCGTTCCGGGTGCGCGGCGATGTCGTCGAGGTCTGGCCGGCCCACCTGGAAGACCGCGCCTGGCGCTTCAGCTTCTTCGGGGAAGAGCTTGAAGCGATTACCGAATTCGACCCCCTGACCGGCAAGAAGACCGATGCGTTCGAGCAGATCCGCATCTATGCCAACAGCCATTACGTGACGCCCCGGCCGACGCTGCAACAGGCGATCAAGGGTATCAAGGAAGAGCTGTTCCACCGGTTGAAGCAGCTCAACGCCGAGGGGAAATTGCTGGAAGCGCAGCGGCTGGAGCAGCGCACCAATTTCGACCTAGAGATGCTGGAAGCCACCGGCGTCTGCAACGGGATCGAAAACTATTCCCGCTATCTGACCGGCCGCGCGCCCGGCGAGCCGCCGCCCACGCTCTTCGAGTTCATCCCGGACCAGGCCATTGTTTTCGCCGACGAATCCCATGTCACCGTACCGCAGATCGGCGGCATGTACCGGGGCGACTTCCGGCGCAAGTCGGTGTTGGCCGAACACGGATTCCGGCTGCCGTCCTGCATGGACAACCGGCCCCTGAAGTTCGAGGAATGGGACGCGATGCGCCCGCAATCGGTCTTCGTCAGCGCCACCCCGGCCGCCTGGGAGATGGATCAGGCCGGCGGCGTCTTTGCCGAACAGGTCATCCGGCCCACCGGCCTGCTGGACCCGGTGGTCGAAATCCGCCCTGTTTCCATGCAGGTGGACGATCTTCTTGACGAAATCCGCAAGGTCGCGTCCGACGGACTGCGGGTGCTGGTCACCACGCTGACCAAGCGCATGGCCGAGGATCTGACCGAATACCTGCACGAACAGGGGATCCGGGTGCGCTACATGCATTCCGACATCGACACGATTGAAAGGATCGAGATTCTCCGCGATCTCCGGCTCGGCGCCTTCGACGTGCTGGTCGGCATCAACCTGCTGCGCGAGGGGCTCGACATCCCCGAATGCGGGCTGGTGGCGATCCTCGACGCCGACAAGGAGGGCTTCCTGCGCTCGGAAACCTCGCTGATCCAGACCATCGGCCGCGCCGCGCGCAACGCCGACGGACGGGTGATCATGTATGCCGATCACATCACCGGCTCGATGCAGCGCGCCATCGACGAGACCAACCGCCGCCGCGCCAAGCAGATGGCCTATAATGAAGAACACGGCATAACCCCCCAGACTGTCAGGAAAAACGTCGATGACGTGCTGAGCGGCCTGTGGCAGGGCGACACCGATCAGTCGCGGATCACGACCAAGGTGGCGAAGCCCATGGTCGGCGCCAACCTTGCCGCGCATCTGGACGGGCTGCGCACTGACATGCGCAAGGCGGCCGAAAATCTGGAATTCGAGGAAGCCGCGCGCCTCAGGGACGAGATCAAGCGCCTGGAAGCGGTCGAACTCGCCATCGCCGACGACCCGCTGGCCCGCCAGGCCGCCGTGGACGAGGCGGTCGAGGAAGCCGTCAAGACCCGCGGCCGCTCGACCGCGGGCAAGGCCGGATCCAACGCCAAGCAGGCGGCGAAAAGCAAGGGGCGGCGGCGGTAGCCCGCTTGTCGGACAGGACTCTCCCCGTTGCGCTCGTCCTCGGCGCTGCCGTCTGGCCCGGGGGCGAGCCCTCGCCGACGCTGGCGCGTCGGACGGCGCATGCCGTAGCGCTCTACCGGACGGGTCTGGTCGGGCGGATCATGGGCTGTGGCGGGCTGGGGCGCCATCCACCAACGGAGGCCAGCCTCATTGCCCGGCTCTGCCGAGAGGCGGGCGTGCCCGACGACCGGATCATGGAGGAAGACCGCTCCACCTCCACACGGGAAAATCTGATCAACGCCAAGGCCTTGCTGCCCGATGCTGCGCCGGTGGTGATCGTCACCGATCCCTATCACGCGCCCCGCGCCCGGCTGATCGCCTGGCAGATCGGCCTCAGGGCCACCACCGCAACCCCCGGCTGGGACCAGATCGGGCCGAAGCAACGCCGCCGCCATGTCCCGCGAGAGGCGCTGGCGCTGGCGGCGACGCTGCTGAGGCTGCGTTAGCGGATCAGATGCACGGCGCAGGTCGCGTGCCGGGCGATCCGTGTCGCGGTCGAGCCGATCAGCGCCGTGTCGCTGCGGTGCGAGGCCAGGACGATGCAATCCGCCCCTTCGGCCTGGGCGAAATCGAGGATGGCGCGGCCCGGGTCGCCCTCCAGCACCGCGACGCCCGCCTGGGTCAGCCCCGCCGCCTGCTTGGCCAGATCGGCGCGGATCGCCTCGCGCAGTTCGTCCTGCCAGCCCGCGGGCATGTAGTCGATGGCGTAAAACGGCGCCTTTTCCATGACATGCACCAGCATGACCAGCGCGCCATGCGCGGACAGCGCCCGGGCGATCTGCAATTCGCGGCCGATGTCTACCCCCGGCTCATAGGCGACGGGAACGAGGATTCTGGCGTACATGGCATTTCCTTTCGCGTGGATCAGGACGGACCGACCCCGCCCCTATAGGCGGGACAGGTCCCGGACTCAGTTCTGCGGCACCAGCACCGAGAGGCCCAGCATCCGCCAGACCTGCATCCCGCCGCGGTAATAGCGGATGTGATCGGCCGGGAAGCCCGCCTCGATCATGCGGCGGATGGCGGTGGGCGACTGGCCGCACCAGGGGCCGTTGCAGAATAGCAGCACGTGTTTGGGGTCGTCGCAGGTGAAACCGTCGATATCGACCTCACACCCCACCTCGCCCAGCCGGTCGGCCATTTCCGTATAGGGAATGTGGATCGCGCCGGGAATGGTGCCGCCGCGGTAATCGGCCTGCACGCGGCTGTCGATGACCAGCACGTCGGAATCCTGCAACGCCGCGATCACCTCCAGCTCGCCCACGGTGGTGACGCCCTCTGCCGGGCTCATCGGCTGGATGCAGAAATTCGGGCATGGGCGCGAGGTCATCGCCCATTCGCCGGTCACGACATTCTCGTTGTCCTGAATGCGCGAGATTTCGGCCGGGCCCGCATCGGTCTCGACCGTGACCGAGGCCATGTCGGGCGTGATGTTGACAGGATCGGCCAGAACGGGCGTCGCGGCCAGCGCCAGCAGCGCCAGAGGGGTGAGAAGTTTCATCGGGTCCTCCCAGACTGGATTGCACACAGGTTTCCGCCGGAAAGGTAGCATGCCGGACGGGATTGTCTGCCCCCGGCATTGCACCCGCGGGTGGCGGTGGGCTATAAGGCGGACAACAAAATCTAGCGCCCTGACCCAGACGAGGCCCCGGTGAGCGACGACACGGAAATCCCTGACGAAGCCGAGAAAAAACCCGCCCAGCCGGGGGTCTCGATCGTACAGGAAATGCGGACCGCCTATCTCGATTACGCGATGAGCGTCATCGTGTCGCGGGCGATTCCGGACCTGCGGGACGGGTTGAAGCCGGTTCACCGGCGGATCCTCTATGCCATGCACGAGGTCGGCAACACGTTCGACAAGCCCTATCGGAAGTCCTCGCGCCCCGTGGCGGATGCGATGGGCAAGTACCACCCGCATGGCGACAGCGCGATCTATGACGCCCTGGTGCGGATGGCGCAGGGCTTTTCGATGTCGCTGCCGCTGCTGGACGGTCAGGGCAACTTCGGCTCGATGGACGGGGACAAGGCCGCGGCCTTCCGCTACACCGAGGTGCGGATGGCCAAATCCGCCAATTACATGCTGGCCGATATCGACAAGGATACGGTCGATTTTCAGGACAATTACGACGGCAAGGACCAGGAACCGACCGTCCTGCCTGCGCGCTTCCCCAACATGCTGGTCAATGGCGCGGGCGGTATCGCCGTCGGCATGGCCACCAACATCCCGCCCCATAACCTGGGCGAGGTGATCGACGCGACCAAGGCCCTGATCGAGAACCCGGATCTGACCTCCGAGGATCTGATGGCCTATGTGCCGGGCCCCGATTTCCCGACCGGCGCGCAGATGATGGGCCGCGCAGGCGCGCGCAAGGCCTATCTGGAGGGGCGCGGCTCGGTCATCGTGCGGGCCAAGACCCATGTCGAGGAGATCCGCAAGGACCGCTTCGCCATCGTCGTGGACGAGATCCCCTATCAGGTGAACAAGGCCCTGATGGTCGAGAAGATCGCCGAGGCGGTGCGCGACAAGCGGATCGAGGGGATTGCCCATGTCGCCGACGAATCCGACCGGATCGGCGTGCGGGTGGTGATCGAACTGAAGCGCGACGCCACGCCCGATGTGGTGCTGAACCAGCTGTTCCGTTTCACCACCATGCAGATCAGCTTCGGCTGCAACATGCTGGCCTTGAACGGCGGCCGGCCCGAGCAGCTGACGCTTCGCGATTTCCTCTATCATTTCATTACCTTCCGCGAGGAAGTTGTCACCCGCCGCACGGCCTTCGAGCTGAACAAGGCCCGGGAGCGCAGCCATATCCTCTGCGGTCTGGCTGTTGCCGTTTCCAACGTCGATGAGGTCGTGGCGACGATCCGCGCCTCGGCCGATCCGGCGGATGCGCGCGAAAAGCTGATGACCCGCCGCTGGCCCGCGCATGAGATCGCGGGCTATATCCGCCTGATCGACGACCCCAGCCATACGATCAACGAGGACGGGACCTATAACCTCTCCGAGATCCAGGCCCGCGCCATCCTGGAACTGCGGCTGCAGCGCCTGACCGCCCTCGGCGTCAAGGAAGTCACCGACGAGTTGGAAGAACTGGCCGGCAAGATCAAGGATTACCTCGATATTCTGCGCTCGCGCTCGCGGATCCTGTCGATCATCACCGCCGAACTCGACGAGGTGCGCGAGCTTTTCGCCGTGCCCCGCCGGACCGAGATCATCGATTGGGCCGGCGACCTCGAGGATGAGGACCTGATCGAGCGCGAGGATATGGTCGTGACCGTCACCTCGGGCGGCTACATCAAGCGCACGCCGCTTGCCGAATTCCGCGCCCAGAACCGCGGCGGCAAGGGTCTGGCCTCGATGCAGACCAAGGAAGACGATGTGGTGACCACGCTGTTCGTGGCCAACACGCATACCCATCTTCTGTTCTTCACCACCGACGGCATGGTCTATCAGCTGAAATGCTGGCGTCTGCCGCTGGCCGGGCGGTCCGCGCGCGGCAAGGCGATCATCAACATCCTGCCGATCCCGCAGGGTGTCTCGATCGCCGCGCTGATGCCCATCGACGAGCCCGAGGACGAATGGGAAAACCTGCAGGTGGTCTTCGCCACCTCCGAGGGCGATGTCCGCCGTAACGCCTTGTCGGACTTCACGAATATCCTGCGCAACGGCAAGATCGCCATGAAGCTGCCCGAGGGGGTGTCGCTGGTCAGCGCCCGCGTCGCCGACGAGGATGACGATGTGATGCTGGTCACCGCCATGGGCCGTGCCATCCGCTTCCCGACCACCGACGTCCGCGTCTTCAAGGGCCGCGATTCGACCGGGGTGCGCGGCATCCGTCTGGCCGAGGGCGACAGCGTCGTCTCCATGTCGGTGATCCGCCATTTCGAAGCCGATCCGCAGGAACGCGCCGCCTATCTCAAGCAGCGCCGCCTGATGGCCGGTGCCCCCGACGAGGCGGAGGCGGACGACGAGGAAACCGTCGAGGCGGGCCAGCTCAGCACCGAGCGCTATGCCGAGATGTCGGCACTGGAGGATCTGATCCTCACCGTCACCTCGGGCGGGGCGGGCAAGCTGTCGTCCTCGCACGATTATCCGGTGCGCGGGCGCGGCGGCCAGGGCGTCATGGCCATGGACAAGGCGATGCGCGGCGGCGCGCTGGTCGCGTCCTTCCCGGTGGAACCCGGCGACCAGATCATGCTGGCCACCTCGACCGGCCAGTCGATCCGCGTGCCGGTCGATCAGATCAGCTTCCGCTCGCGCTCGGCCGGCGGGGTTCGGGTCTTCAACACCGCCAAGGGCGAGGAAGTCGTCTCGGTCGCCCGCATCGTCGAACAGGGCGAGGAAGAGTAACCGATTCTTCAGCCCCGCGTGGTTGGATGGCCGGGTCTCCACAGGGGCCCGGCCATGAACGTCTACCACTGCATGATCGACCTGAAACCCGGCGCCAAGGCGCTGGTCTTCGCCCATGCGCTGGATGTCTGGCTCTCGCTCCTGCAGCGGGAGGGGCGGATCGAAGGCTGGCGGCTGATGCGGCTGAAACTGAAATTCGGCGGCGACGAATGCTCAGATTTCCTGGTCGAGATCGAGGTGAAGGATCTCTCGCAGCTCGACCATGCCTTCCATTACCTCGGTCAGGGGGATGAGGAGGCGGCCGAACTCCACGACCAGATGCGCCAGCATATCCAGCACGTCAATGTCGGGCTCTACCGCCCCTTCCCCGATCCAGAGCGGGTGGAACGCATGACCCTGATCTGAGGCCACCGATTGCGGAACCTCCGGCCCCCTGCGGCGTTGGTTCTGAAAGGAGGTTTTCCATGACCGCACCCCATACCAATGTCGAGCGTGAGGCGAAGCGCCACAGCCCCGCCCTGACCGGCATCACCATCGCCCTGCTGGCCTCCGTGCTGGCCTTCGTCGTCTTCACCCTCTGGCCCAACCCCGAGGATGCGACGCCCAGCCCCAGCGCCGTGCAGGATACCGGCGCCCAGGTCGAGGGCACGACGCCCGCCCCGGCACCGGTGCCGGGCGAGTAACCATCCGCTTACCCTCCCCGATTGGGGGCGCCCGCCCGGCGCCCCCTTTTCTTTGCATCCCGGCGCGGCTATCTCCGCCCCATGACACAGGAACTCCACATCGTCGGCGGCGGCATGGCCGGATCCGAGGCCGCCTGGCAGGCCGCGCAAACGGGCGTGCCCGTCGTGCTTCATGAAATGCGGCCCCAGGTCGGCACTTTCGCCCATCAGACCGGCAATTTCGCCGAGATGGTCTGCTCGAATTCCTTCCGCTCGGACGATGACGAGCAGAACGCCGTGGGCCTCCTGCATTGGGAGATGCGCGCGGCGGGCGGCCTGTTGATGGCGATGGCCGACCGCCACTCCCTGCCCGCGGGCGGCGCCCTGGCCGTCGACCGCGAGGCCTTTTCGCAGGCGGTGACCGAGCGGCTGCTGGCCCATCCGCTGATCCGCAGCGAACCCGGTGAAATCAGGGACTTGCCGGGCGAGGGTCACTGGATCTTCGCCACCGGCCCCCTGACCTCGGACGCGCTGGCGCAGGCGATCCGCGCCGCGACCGACACCCAGTCGCTGGCCTTTTTCGACGCCATCGCGCCCATCGTCCATTTCGACACCATCGACCTGTCGAAGGCCTGGTTCCAGTCGCGCTATGACAAGGGCGAGACCGAGGAAGAGCGCAAGGCCTATCTCAATTGCCCGATGACCAAGGTCCAGTACGAGGCCTTCATCGACGCCATTCTCGCCGCGCCCAAGGCCGAGTTCCACGAGGGCGAAACCGCCGGCTATTTCGACGGCTGCCTGCCGATCGAGGTCATGGCCGAGCGCGGCCGCGACACCCTGCGCCACGGTCCCATGAAGCCGGTCGGCCTGACCAACGCCAACGATCCCGCCAACAAGCCCTATGCCGTCGTTCAGCTTCGGCGCGATAATGCCTTGGGCACGCTCTATAATATCGTCGGCTTCCAGACCAAGATGAAGCACGGTGCCCAGGTCGAGGTGTTCCGCATGATCCCCGGTCTGGAAGAGGCCGGATTCGCGCGCCTCGGCGGGATTCACCGGAATACGTTCCTGAACTCCCCGACCCTTCTGGACAATCAGATGCGGCTGCGCGTCCGCCCGCATCTGCGTTTCGCCGGTCAGATCACCGGGGTCGAGGGTTATGTCGAATCCGCGGCCATGGGCCTTGTCGCTGGTCGCCTCGCCGCAGCCGAGATCCAGGGCCGCGCCCTGCCGCCGCCCCCGCGTGAGACGGCGATGGGCGCGCTCATCGCCCATATCACCGGCGATGCGGACGCCAAGACCTTCCAGCCGATGAACGTCAATTTCGGCCTGTTCCCACCGATCGACGCCAAGGGTGGCCGCCGCGGCCGCAAGGACCGCTACAAGGCCTATACCGACCGCGCGAAAGAGGCGTTCCAGGCGTGGTTGGGTTGACGTGGCCGGGCTGATCACCCGCTTCGCCCCCTCACCCACCGGGCCCCTGCATCTGGGGCACGCTTTTTCCGCCCTGACCGCCTGGGACCTCGCCCGCGCCGAAGGGGGGCAGTGCCTGCTGCGGATCGAGGATATCGACACCGCCCGCAGCAAACCCGCCTTCGAGGCGCAGATCCAGGACGATCTGCACTGGCTGGGCCTCTCCTGGCCCGAGCCGGTGATGCGCCAGTCCACCCGCCGCGCCGCGCATGACGCCGCCCTCGCCCGGCTTCAGGCCCTGGGCGTCACCTACCGCTGCACCTGCACCCGCGGCGATATCCGCGCCGCCCTTTCCGCCCCGCAGGAGGGCGCGCCGCTGATCGGCCCCGACGGCCCCGTCTATCCCGGCACCTGCCGCCACGCGGGCCATGACGATCCCACCGCCGCCATCCGCCTCGACATGGCCCGCGCCACGGCCCTGACGGGGACGATCCGCTTCACCGAGACCGGACCGCTGCATCCCGGTCCACATCAGTTTGCGCCCGATTTCTTAACGACTCATGTCGGCGACATCGTTCTGGCCCGGCGCGATATCGGCACCTCCTACCATCTGGCCGTGACCGTGGATGACGCCGCCCAAGGCGTGACGCTGGTCACGCGCGGCGCCGACCTCTTCGAGGCGACCGCCATCCATGTGCTGCTGCAGCGGCTCCTGGCCCTGCCGACGCCCGCCTATCACCATCACCGCCTGATCCGCGACGAGGCGGGCAAGCGTCTGGCCAAGCGCGACGAATCCCGCGCGCTGTCCCTTTACCGGGCCGAGGGCGCCACCCCCGCCGATATCCGCCGGATGGTCGGGCTTTAGGGCTCGGGCCGCATCAACTCGACCTCGGCCCCGTCCCGCACCGCCGTGTAGAAACAGCTACGCCGATTGGTGTGGCAGGCAGGACCCGTCTGGTCGACCATCACCAGCAGACAGTCACGGTCACAATCCAGGCGGAAATCCACCAGTTTCTGCGCGTGACCCGAGGTCTCGCCCTTCACCCAGAAGGCCTGGCGCGAGCGTGACCAATAGGTCACCTTGCCCGTCTCCAGCGTCCGCGCCACCGAATCGGCGTTCATCCAGGCCATCATCAGCACCTCGCCCGTGCGATGATCCTGCGCGATCGCCGGAATGAGACCTTGGTCGTCATAGCGCAGGGATTGCGGATCGAAGGGCATGGCTTATATCCTCTGGCGACTGGGAGCCCTGACGTGTCTGAAACCTCCGATCTGATCAAGCTCTATTCGACGCGAATCCTCGCGCTGGCGGCCGAAATCCCGCATCTCGGCCGGCTGGAGGCGCCGCAGGCCAGCGTCAAGAAGCGCTCTCCCCTCTGCGGATCGACCGTGACCGTCGATCTGTCGCTGACGGACGGCCGCGTCGCCGACTTCGCGCAGGAGGTCAAGGCCTGCGCCCTGGGTCAGGCCTCGGCTGCGGTGCTGGGCGCGGCGGTGATCGGTCGCACGCCCGAAGAACTCGAGGCCGCGGCAAGCGCCCTCGAATCGATGTTGAAGCAGGACGGTCCGGTGCCGCCCGCGCCCTTCGACGGATACGAGGCCCTGCTGCCCGCGCGCGAATTCAAGAATCGCCACGCCTCGATCCTGCTGTCGGTCCAGGCCGCGGCCGAGGCCGCCCGACAGGCCGCAGCCTGACACCCATCCCTTAAGACCGCGTAAAAAAAAACCGCCGCGACAAGGCGCGGCGGTCAGTGGCGTGTCTGGTTGGGTCAAGGGCGACGGGACAGTCGGCGCCTCTCCAGACCGCAGGCAGGAAGCAGGTCAGGTCATCAGGGGGGCGTAAAGCGCCGCCGCAAACAGGACAAACAGGGCAAGCGCGCCCACCGCATCCCCCAGCATCGCCAGGCGTTCATTGCGAGGGTCATGGATCTGGCGAAGGATGCGGCGCATGGCGAACTCCCGTGTTGTTAGCACTTTGTTCTCATATTCGCGCGATCATTGCAAGAACATTTGTGAACAAAAGGGGATCTATCCGATTCGCATCAGCCGTATCGCCTTGTCCTGTTCCATCAGCCACAACAGCACACGCGCCGCCTGCCCGCGGGGCGATTGCAGGCTGGGGTCATCGTGGAGCAGCTTGCGCGCATCCGATTGGGCGATCTGCATCAAGGACGTCTGACGCTCCACATCCGCCAGCCGGAACCTCGGCAGGCCCGATTGCGCCGTGCCGATCACATCCCCCGCCCCGCGGATCGCCAGATCCTCGTCGCTGATGCGAAACCCGTCCTCGGTGTCGCGCATCAGCTTCAGCCGCCGCGCCGCCGTCTCGCCCAGCGGCGGATCGTAGAGCAGCAGGCAGGTCGAGGCGCCACTGCCGCGCCCGACCCGTCCGCGCAGCTGGTGCAGTTGCGCCAGGCCGAAGGATTCGGCGCGCTCGATCACCATGATCGTGGCGTTCGGTACGTTCACGCCCACCTCGATCACCGTGGTGGCCACCAGAACGCGGGTCTCGCCGGCCACGAAACGCGCCATGGCCGCGTCCTTGTCCGCCGGCAGAAGCTGGCCATGGACCAGCCCTACGGCCTCGCCCAGCCGGGCGCGGAGATAATCGAACCGCGCCTGGGCCGCGGTCAGGCTGACGGTCTCGCTCTCTTCGACCAGCGGGCAGACCCAATAGGCCTGCCGCCCCTCGGACACCGCGCGCCGCAGATGCTCCACCACCTCGTCCAGCCGCTCGGTCGAGGCGAGCGAGGTCACCACCGGTTGCCGCCCCGGCGGCTTTTCATCGAGGAGGGACAGATCCATGTCGCCATATTGCGCCAGCGCCAGCGACCGCGGGATCGGCGTGGCGGTCATCACCAGAACATCGACCGCGGCGCCCTTCTCCCCCAGCGCCATCCGCTGGGCGACACCGAACCGGTGCTGCTCGTCGATCACCGCCAGCCGCAGGTCGCGAAACGCGACGTCGCGCTGAAAGAGCGCATGAGTCCCGATCAGGATATCGATCATCCCGCCCGCCAGGTCGGCCAGTTTCCGGGCCCGCTCGCGCCCCTTGTCGCGGCCGGTCAGCAACTCGACCCGGACCCCGGCGCTGGCCGCCAACGGGGCGAGCGCCTCCAGATGCTGCCGTGCCAGGATCTCGGTCGGCGCCATCAGGGCGCCCTGCCCTCCGGCTTCGACCGCGATCAGCAGCGCGGCCATGGCGACCAGCGTCTTGCCGGCGCCCACATCGCCCTGCAGGAGACGGTTCATCCGCGCCTCGGACCCCATATCCGCGGCGATCTCGTCAATCGAGCGTTTCTGCGCGCCCGTCGGCGCATAAGGCAGCGATTCCAGTACCTTGCGAACCAGCCGCCCGTCGCCGCGCGTCGCCACGCCCGCCTGCTTGCGCGCCGTCGCCCGGGCGATGGCGAGGGTCAGCTGATGGGCGAAAAGCTCGTCATAGGCCAGCCGCTGCCGGGGGGCCGCGCTCGGCGCCAGATCGGCGCCCGAGGCCGGGGCATGCGCCGCGCGCAGGGCATCCGCCCAATCCGGCCAGCCCATCCGCGCCTTCTGCGCCGGATCGATCCACTCGGCCAGCGCCGGGGCCCGGGCCAGCGCATCCGCCATGGCCCGCTGCACCATCCGCTGCGTGACCCCCGCGGTCAGCGGATAGACCGGTTCCCAGAGAGGCAGGGTCGCGGCCTCGTCCGCGCGCAGCGCGTGATCGGGATGGGCCATCTGATACACGCCGTCGAAAGTCTCGACCCGGCCCGAGACCAGCCGCCGTTGCCCGCTGGGCAGCAATTTCTGCAGGTAATCGCCCCGCGCATGGAAGAAGACCAGCTGAAATTCCTGCTGCGCGTCGCGGACCAGGACGCGATAGGGGCGCCCTTTCTGCCGGGGCGGCAGGTGGTTACCGACCTCTACCTCGACCGTCGCAACCTCGGGCGGGACCACGTCGCGGACGCTGGCGCGCAGGCGGCGGTCGATACCGGAATGGGGCAGAACGAACAGCAGATCGCGCGGCGTCTCAACGCCCAAGCCCTTGAACAGTTTCGCCGTTTTCGGACCGATCCCGTCGAGCCCCTCAAGCGCGCCAAACAGCGGAAACAGGATCTCGGGCCGCCCCGTCATCCGCCGATCATCGCCAGCCACGCATCTTCGTCGATCACCGTGACGCCCAGGGCTTCGGCCTTGGCCGCCTTCGACCCGGCAGCTTCGCCCGCGATCAGGATATCCGTCTTGGCCGAGACCGAGCCTGCGACCTTGGCCCCCAGCGCCTCGGCCCGGGCCTTGGCCTCGGCCCGCGTCATCCGGGTCAGGGTGCCGGTGAAGACCAGAATCTTGCCGGCGATGGCGCTGTTTGTGGCCCGGGCCTCGGGCGGTACGATCTCCTGCAATTCGGCGATCAGCCGCTCGATCGAGGCCCGTTCGCGCGGCTGCGTCAGGGTCGTGACCAACGAGACCGCCAGGACCGCACCGACCCCCTCGATGCCGATCAGATCCTCCCAGGCGGCGCGCGCACCGTCCGGCAGCGGCGGGTCGTCCCAGATCGCCTCGCGGGTCTTCTTCACCTCCGCCCGGCGGCCCTCGTCGGCGGCGCGCGCGCGTTCGGCGTGTTCCGCCTCGTCGGCGGCGAGCGCGCGGGCCGCGGCCGGGGCGGCGCGATCCACCGTCTCGATCAGCGCGGACCAGCTGCCGAAATGGCGGGCCAGATCGGCGGCGGCGACCTCGCCCAGATGCCGGATACCAAGGCCGAAAAGGAGCCGCGCCAGCGGGATGCGCCGCCGCTCCTCGATCGCCTCGAAGAGTTTCCCGGCCGAGCGTTCCCCAAAGCCGTCACGGTTCTTCAGCTTGGCCAGATTGGCCGCATCGCGGCTCCGCAGGGTGAAGATATCCGCCGGTTCGCGGATCGGCAGCAGGTCGTCGGCGAAGAACATCTCGATCTGCTTGGCACCCAGCCCGTCGATGTCGAAAGCGTCGCGGCTGACGAAATGTTTCAGCTTTTCAACGGCCTGCGCCGGGCAGATCAGACCACCCGTGCAGCGGTGGGTGGAATCGCCGGGCTCGCGCACCGCGGCCGAGCCGCATTCAGGACAGGTCTGGGGGAAGACATAGGGCCCGGCCCCGGCCGGGCGGCGGTCAAGGTCGACATCGGCGACCTTGGGGATCACATCCCCCGCCCGGTAAACCTGCACCCAATCGCCTTCACGAATGTCGCGACCGCCGCGGATCGGCTCGCCATGGGAATCGCGTCCGGCGATGTAATCCTCGTTGTGGAGCGTCGCGTTCGAGACCAGGACCCCGCCCACGTTCACCGGCGCAAGCCGGGCAACCGGGCTGAGCGCCCCGGTCCTGCCGACCTGGATGCTGATCGATTCGAGGCGCGTCCAGGCGGTCTCGGCCGGGAACTTATGCGCGATGGCCCAGCGGGGGGTGGTGGCGCGAAAGCCGAGCCGGGTTTGCAGCGCCAGATCGTCAACCTTGTAGACCACGCCGTCGATGTCATAGCCAAGGTCCGGGCGCAGCGCCTCGATCCGGCGGTAATGATCCAGCAATTCCGCGGGCGAGGTGCAGAGCCGGGTGAGGGGATTGACCTGAAAACCAAGCGTTTCCAGGCGCTTGATCGCGCCCCACTGGGTTTCGGCCAGGGGATCGGACAGCGCGCCCCAGGCATAGGCGAAGAAGCTCAGCGGCCGGGCGCGGGTAATCTCGGGGTCGAGCTGGCGCAGCGACCCGGCGGCGGCGTTGCGCGGATTGGCGAAGGTGCGGCCGCCCTGGGCGTTCAGCGCGGCAAAATCGGCATGCGTCATATAGACCTCGCCCCGCACCTCCAGCAGGTCGGGGGCGCCGGTCAGCTGTTGCGGGATCTGGGCGATGGTGCGGGCATTCGCCGTCACGTCCTCGCCCGTCTCGCCATCCCCCCGTGTCGCGGCATGGACCAGCCGCCCCGCTTCATAGCGCAGGGACAGCGACAGCCCGTCGATCTTGGGCTCGGCGGTATAGACCAGCGGCGCGTCCGGCCCGAGGTTCAGATACCGGCGGATGCGCGCGTCGAAATCGTCGACATCGCCCGGGTCGAAGGCATTGGCCAGCGACAGCATGCGGATTGTGTGACGGATCTTGCCGAAACCCTCGGCCGGGGCTGCGCCGACGGTATCGCTGGGGCTGTCGGCGCGTTTCAGCGCGGGAAAGCGGGCCTCGATCTCGCGGTTGCGCCGTTTCAGCGCGTCATACTCGGCGTCGCTGATCTCGGGCGCGTCATTCTGGTGATAGGCCGCATCGGCGCGGAGAATCGCGTCGGCGAGACGTGCCAGTTCGCTGGCCGCCTCGGCCTCGGTCAGAGCGTCAACCGCGCGCACATCGGACATGGGTCCCTCCTGCCTTGTTCCCCCGTGATAGGGGCGCAGCGGAGGATTTTCCAGATGTTACGCGTTCGCCGCCCGCGGCGAACGCGCCGCGCCCCGGGTGGGATCGCGCAGCACATAGCCCCGGCCCCAGACCGTCTCGATGTAATTCTCGCCGCCCGTTGCCTCGGCCAGTTTCTTGCGCAACTTGCAGATGAAGACGTCGATGATCTTCAGCTCGGGCTCGTCCATCCCGCCGTAAAGGTGGTTAAGGAACATCTCCTTGGTCAGGGTCGTGCCCTTCCGCAGGCTCAGGAGTTCCAACATCTGGTATTCCTTGCCCGTCAGATGCACCGAGGTCCCGTCCACATCGACCGTCTTGGCGTCAAGGTTAACCGAGATTCGCCCGGTATGGATGATCGCTTGCGCGTGCCCCTGGCTGCGGCGGATGATGGCATGGATCCGCGCCACCAGCTCGTCCCGGTGGAAGGGCTTGGTCATGTAATCATCCGCGCCCTGACCGAAACCCTTGAGCTTGATGTCGGTACTGTCCTCTCCGGTCAGAATCAGGATCGGCGTGTTGACCCGCGCCAGACGGATCTGGCGCAGGACCTCCAGCCCGGCCATGTCGGGAAGGTTAAGATCCAGCAGGATCAGGTCGTAGTCATAGAGCTTTCCCAGCTCGACCGCTTCCTCGCCCAGGTCCGTGCAGTAGACATTGAAATTGGCGTGCGTGAGCATCAATTCGATGCTCCGCGAGGTCGCCGGATCGTCTTCAACCAAAAGCACGCGCATGTTGCTGTCCCTGCATTAACCTAAACTGAACTCACCCTGACAAATAATCGTTAACGGCCGGTTACCGGCAGAGACAGTCAACCATACTCTACCTAAAGTTGTCTATACTTTTGAAGCGCCGTGACCTTCAAAGCGTCGATTCCATGCGTTTCGACCGCATTGTGCCACGAGTCGAACTCTTCATCGGAGAGGGCATAGCGATCCAGCGCCTCCTCCCGGTCGATCAACCCGTGGGCGACGGCCTTCACCACGATGGCTTTCCGGCTGGCCACCCAGCGTCGCGTGCTGGCTGGCGGCAGGTCCGCCCGGCTGATGACGCTGCCGTCGGGCAGCGTGACTGCCCGGGGTCCGTCGATCTTTTTCAAGAACATGAGTCACACCCTTTCCTTCATCCCGAGGCGAAGCCTGACGAAAGAAGCTTAAGGAGAAATAAAGGACACCGACCCGCAGGGCTTGAGAGTACCGCCAATTTTACTATATCTCGCCGAAACCTCCTCGACCCTCCGCAGACTGACGGGATGATCATGGCACGCGACATCGGCGTGAACTCGCTGGGCTTTGCAAAACCGCCGTCGGAAACGCGGGTCGTCGTGGCCATGTCGGGCGGCGTCGACAGTTCGGTCGTGGCCGCCGAATTGAAGGCGCAGGGCTATGACGTGATCGGCGTCACGCTGCAACTCTATGACCATGGCGCGGCGCTGGCCAAGGCGGGGGCCTGCTGCGCGGGGCGGGACATCCACGACGCGCGGCGGGTCGCCGAGACCCTGGGCTTCCCGCATTACGTGCTGGATTACGAAAACACCTTCCGCGAATCGGTGATCGAGGAATTCGCCGAAAGCTACCTCGCCGGCGCCACGCCCGTGCCCTGCATCCGCTGCAACGAACGGGTCAAGTTCCGCGACCTGCTGGAAACTGCCCGCGATCTCGAGGCCGATTGCATGGCCACCGGCCATTACATCCAGCGCGCCCAGGGCCCTGCCAAGGCCGAGCTGCACATGGCCGCGGATCCGGCGCGCGACCAATCCTATTTCCTCTTCTCGACGACGCAGGAACAGCTCGACTACCTGCGGTTCCCGCTGGGGCACCTGCCGTCGAAGGCGGAAACCCGGGCGCTGGCCGCCAAGCACGGCCTCGCCGTCGCCGACAAGCCGGACAGCCAGGACATCTGCTTCGTGCCGAACGGCAATTACGCGGCGGTGATCGAGAAATTGCGCCCCGGCGCGGCCGATCCGGGCGAGATCGTCGATACCGAGGGGCGGGTCCTGGGCCAGCACCGCGGGGTGATTCACTATACAATCGGCCAGCGCAAGGGGCTCGGCATCGGCGGGCTCGGTGCGCCGCTCTATGTGATCCGCCTCGATCCCGACAAGCGCCATGTCGTGGTCGGCCCCAAGGAGGCGCTGGCGACGAAGACCGTCCCCGTGCGTGAGATCAACTGGCTGGGCGACGAGCCCTTCGAAAGCCGCGCGGAATGGCCGATGCGGGTGCGCATCCGCTCGACCAAACCGCCGGCCGAGGCGATCCTGCGGCCGACCGGCCCGACCACCGCCTTCGTCGAGCTGCTGACGCCCGAGGATGGCGTCTCGCCCGGCCAGGCCTGCGTCTTCTACGCGCCCGAGGGCAGCCGCGTCTTCGGCGGCGGCTGGATCTGGCGCGGCTATTGACCTCTAGGAGCGGCGCCGCGCCAAGGCATCGAGGGCCCGGGCCAGCAGCAAGGCCCCGCCGCCGAGCATCAGCGAGCGGCCGATCGAATCGGTGACATTGCCCGGCGCGAACACCGACACCCCGTCGCGCGCCCCGGCCGCGAGCCGCCGCAGCCCCGGCCCCTGCTCTTCTGACAACCGCGGATCCGGCACCTCGCCGATCCGCGGCTTCGCCAGCAGCAGGATCGCCCCCAGGGCCAGCATCCCCATGCCATAAGCGCCGGGCGTCGGACGGTTGCGCGGCATGGGCAGATCGGTCGACTCGGAACGGGACATGAAGGGCCTCCTTTCCTCACCAACGCCGTCATGGACCCCGGGGTTCCACCCGGCGCGGGCCCTGCCCCTCTTCGTTCGGCAAATATCCTGCGGGCCCGGGGGTGAAACCCCGGGGTCGCCGCCCAGACCCGGACCCTTGCGAAGCCCCCCGCCGGCCACGGACGACGGGAGGCGGCACCCCTCCCCGGGCGCGAGGGGGGTCAATCCCCCCGAGCGCCCGGCCCCCCGAGATAGCCGAGCACCGAGCGCGCCGCCCGCAAGCCCGGGGCCTCGCCGCCGCGCCCCAGCCGGTCCATGGTCAGGGCCATGGCCGCCTCCTGCGCCGCGCGCGACGGCCCGCCCGCCAAAAGCGCCTGCACCGCCGGCGCGATCACCTCGGCGCGGCAGGCGGGGCCGATGAATTCCGGCACCGCCCGCGTCTCGCTCACCAGATTGACCAGAGTCACCGTGTCGATCTTCAGCATCCGGCCGATGATCGCCTGGCTGAGCGCCGCCATCCGGTAGGCGATGACCATCGGCGTGCCCGCCGCCGCCAGTTCCAGCGAGACCGTGCCCGAGGCGGCCAGCGCCGCGTCCGCCGCGCCGAAGGCCGCGCGTTTCACCGCGACGGGCACCTCGGCCGCGTCCAGCACCACCGGCGCGCCCGGCCAATCCGCCACCAGCGCCCGCACCTGCCCCGCCCGTGAGGCTACCGTGGGCACCACCAGCCGCAGCCCAGGCACCGACAGCCCCCTCAGGACCTCGCCGAACACCGGCCCCAGCCGCTCGATCTCGCCCCGGCGCGAGCCCGGCAGGACCAGCAGCAGCGGCGCGCCCTCCAGCCCGTATTCGGCCCGGAAGGCCGCCACCTCGGCCTCTGAGGCCACCGGCTCCGCCGCGACCGGATGCCCGACGAAATCGCAGCTCATCCCGGCCGCCTGCATATGGGGCGGCTCGAACGGGAGCAGCGCCAGCACATGATCGACGTAGCGCGCCATCTTCATGGCCCGTCCCGGCCGCCAGGCCCAGACCGAGGGCGCGACGTAATGCACCGTCTTCAGGCCCGGATCGGCGGCCCGGGCCAAGGCCAGCACCCGCAGGCAGAAATCCGGGCTGTCGATGGTGATCACGGCCGCCGGCTGGGCCCGGGCAATCGCCTCGGCCGTCTCGCGGATCCGGCGCTTGAGGGGGAAATACTTCGGCAGGATCTCGGCCAACCCCATGATGGAGAGTTCCTCCATCGGGAACAGGCTCTCCATCCCCTCGGCCGCCATCAGCGGACCGCCCACGCCCTCGAAGGCCACGCCCGGCACCAGTGCTTTCAGCCCCGCCATCAGCGCCGCACCCAGGGCATCGCCCGAAGGCTCGCCCGCGATCAGGAACAGCCTCATGGCTCGGCCCAGAGCGCGATCCGCGCCGCATCGGCCGCGGCCTGCACGCCCTTGCGCTCCAGCACAACGACGCGACCGGCCTGCAGCGCGATCCCGGTCAGCCCGGCCCTCGCCGCGGCCAGCACCGTTCCCGGCCCGATGGTCGGCAGATCGGCCCGCAGATCCTGCCCCACCTTGGCGCGCTTGACGAAAACGCCGCCCGCCTGCGGTTCGCGCTCGGCCCGGTGGCGGGTCACATCATCCAGCATCGCATCGGTGCCATAGAGCGTCTCGACCCCCAGGCAGAGGCCCGAGGCCACGACGCAGCCCTGCCCCACATCGACCGCATCCAGCGCCGCCAGCACCGCGCGGCCGCGCTCGGCATCGGCGCGCTCGGCCTCGGTCGGCGCGCGGGCGCCCAGCACGCCCTCCCCGGCAAGGAGCTCCGGCGCCATCTCGGCCAGCCCCGCCACCCGCAGGTCGTATTCCTCGATCAGGGCGATGATCCAGCGCAGCGCGGCATCGTCACCGCCCCGCATCGCCGCCAAGAGGTCGGGCACCAATGCCGCCGTCTCGCGGTCGAAGAGCGCGGGATCCAGCCGCGGCCGGTGGATGGCGCCCGCCAGGACCACCGTGTCGATCCCCCGATCACCGAGCGAGCGCAGGAAGGGCGAGAGGCGTTCGAAATGGAACACCTGATCGACGGCCAGCCCGGCCGGCTGCACGCCGGTCGGTGCGCAGATCAGGGGTGCCTCCAACCGGGCGGCCAGTTCGGCCGGCAGGCTGCCGGCCCCGGCGATGAGCGCGATGCGGCTCATTTCGGTGTCAGGAACGAGCGGTCCGAGGCGCCGAGGATGAAATCCGTGATCTCGCGCACATGGCGGCTGTCGGTTTCCTCGGCCAGCCGGCGGGCACGGTCCAGGAAGGTCCCCTCGCCCTGCGCCAGCATCTGATAGGCAGCGCGCAGCGCGGTGATCTCGGCTCGCTCCACCCCCCGGCGCTTCAAGCCCACCAGGTTCAGCCCGTCCAGCTCACCCCGCGGCGCCTGCACCAGCCCGTAGGGCATCACGTCATTGGTGACCATGGTGACGGCGCCGATGATCGCGCCCTTGCCGATACGGACGAATTGATGCACGCCTGAAAGTCCGCCGACGATCACATCGTCGCCGATCACGCAATGCCCGGCGATGGCCACGTTGTTGACCAGCACCACCCGGTCGCCGATCTGCGCATCGTGGCCGACATGGGCGCCGGTCATGATCAGGCAATCGTCGCCGACCCGGGTCACGCCGCCGCCGCCTTCGGTCCCGGTGTTGAGGGTCGCACCCTCACGAATGCGGGTCCGCTTGCCGACCACCAGTCGGGTCCGCTCGCCCCTGAATTTCAGGTCCTGCGGGATCTCGCCCACGCTGGCGAAGGGAAAGATGGTGCTGTCGTCGCCGATCTCGGTCCAGCCGGTGACCACGGCATGCGACTTGACCACCACGCCGCGACCCAGCACCACCTCGGGCCCGATCACGGCGAAGGGGCCGATCTGGCAGTCAGGGCCGATGACAGCGCCGTCCTCGATCACCGCCGAGGCATGGACCCGCGCCGAAGGATCGACCGCCACGGCTCAGCCCCGCCCCGACAGGTCGATCATCGCCATGAACTCGGCCTCGGCCGCCATCTCGCCGTCGACGGTCGCCGTGCCCTGGAACTTCCAGATCTTGGTCGAACCGCGCAACACCTCGACCTTCAGCTCCAGCACGTCGCCGGGGACCACCTTGCGGCGGAACTTGGCCTTGTCGATCGACATGAAATAGACCAGCGGATTCTTGTCCACGAGGTCCAGTGTCAGCCCCACCAGCACGGCCGAGGTCTGCGCCAGCGCCTCGATGATGGTGACGCCCGGCATGATCGGCGCCCCCGGGAAATGGCCCTGAAAATGCGGCTCGTTGAAGGTGACGTTCTTGACGCCGGTCGCCTCTTTGCCAACCGCGATCCCCTTCACCTTGTCGATCAGCAGGAACGGGTAGCGATGCGGAATGATGCGCATGATGAGCGACAGATCCGCCTGGGTGGTGGTGGACCAGTCGCGGGTCTCAAGAGGGTCGGACATCTGTGCACTCCGCTGGAATTCGCCTCAAGGCCCGGGGCCTTGTCCGCAGCACTAACAACTTAGCCCCCTGCCGACAAGGCAGAGCGCCGGGTCAGGGCTGCGTCTGGGCGGGCGCAGGCTCAGCCGGTGCGGTCTCCGGGGCTGCGGGAATGGCTGGCGCGGGATCGGGGGGCGGGGTCTGACCCTGTTCGACCAGGTTGCCCCCGGCGATGGCCGCGTCCAGCCGGGCTATGGCCGTATCGGTCACGTCCAGCCAGTCCGACCCCAGGATCATCACATCGGGCTTCAGCAGCGCCAGCAGCCCCTCTTCGTTCATCATCTGCACCAAAACCGGCAGCGCGGTGTCGAAGAATTGCTGCGCCTGCTGCTCGGACCAGAGCGTCAGCGCCTGGCTGGCCGCGGCGCGCTCGGCGCGGATTGCCTCGACCCTGGTGTCGAAGGCATCGGCCCGGCGGCGGAATTCCTCGGCGCTGAGCCCGGCGCGGGCATCGGTCAGGGCCTGCTCTTCTTCGGCCAGCTGGTCGAAAAGGCGCTGGTTCTCGGCCGCGAGCCGTCCCTCGGCCTCGCGGATCCGGCCCAGGATCTGCTGCCCCAGCGCAGAGCCGCGAAGCAGCCGGTCCTGGTCGAGGATGCGGAACGGCACGCTCGACAGGCCCTCGGGCGGCGGGGCCAGCACCTGCGGCGAGACCGAGGGCGCGCTCTGCGCCGCCACGAAAACGGGGGCGCCCGAAAGCGCCCCCGCCAGAAGGATCACGGCAAGGCGATTCATCAGAACCGGGTGGCCAGCGACAGGTCGAAGCGACGGGTCTCGTCGTAGTCCTCGCTCATCACCGGCACCGAGAAGTTGAAGCGCAGCGGCCCCATCGGCGAATCCCAGAAGAGCGAGACACCGGCCGTTGCCCTGAGCGTGCGGTCATCGACGACGCAGCTGGTGGTCACACCCGGCGGGCAGATGGTGCCCGGATTATCGATACCCCAGACCGAGCCGACATCCATGAACAGGCCGCCATGCATGTTGTATTCGGCGGGCAGGCCGATCGGGAATTCCGCTTCCAGACGGGCGACGGCGAAGAAATTGCCGCCCAGACCGTTGCGCGTTCCATTGGCGCTGTAGGCCACCGGCCCCATGCCATAGGCCGAGAAGCCGCGGAATTGTTCCGAGGTCAGCACGAAACGCTCGTTGATCCGGCTGGCGCCCGACCGATGGGCAATCGCCCCGGCCTCGAACTCGGCGCGCAGGGTCACGTCGCCGTTGAAGACGCGGCGCTCGTAGCCCGCCATCACCGTGCTGCGCAGCCAGCGGCGGTCGCCGCCCAGCCCGGCCAGATCCTGACCGAAGCGGAAGACGAAGCCGCGGTCGGGATCGCGCCCGTTGCGCCGTGTGTCGAAGCTGTAGCTATAGCCGACCGACGAGGTCATGGCGCTGCCCGCGTCCTGCCGGATGCGGTCGGCGATGGTGTCGTCGGCGGGAATCGCCGGAACCGCCGCCACCGTCAGCTCATCGCGCGAGATCGAGGCGCGCACCGAAAGCCGCCCGAACTCGCTGACCGGGAAGGTGAGCGAGGGCGAGAACTGCATGCGCTGCGTGCCGAACTGCGCCGTATCGCTCGCCGTGGTCGAGGACAGGCCGACAGCGATGCCAAAGGCCAGGTCGCGGCCCAGAAGCGCCGGTTCGGTGAAGTTGAACGACAGGCTGCGCGCGCTCGACACCGTCGAGACCTGAACGCTCAGCCGCTGACCGCGGCCGAGGAAATTGCTCTCGTTATAGGTGATGCTGCCGCCGATGCCGTCATCCGCGCCATAGCTCAGACCGAAGCCCAGCGAGCCGGTCGGCTGTTCCTCGACCTGCACATCGACCACGGCCTGCTCGGGCGAGGAGCCCGCCACCGGGTTGACCTGCACGTCCGAGAAATAGCCGAGCGCCTGGATCCGCGCCGCCGCTTCGCGGATCTCGCGCGGGTTCAGGGGATCGCCTTCTGCCACGTCGAACTGACGGCGGATCACGTTGTCCTGGGTGACGACGTTGCCCTGGATGTCGATCCGTTCGATGAAGACGCGTTCGCCGCGCACCAGCGCCAGCTCCACATCGATGGTGCCGTCACGCTCGTTGCGCACCAGGCGCGGCTCGGCCCGGACGAAGCGCTGGCCGGACTCGTAGCCGACGCGCTCGGCCTGCTGGATCAGCGATTCCACCATGGTCGGGGTGAACAGCATCCCCGTGCGGTCGGTCAGCGCCGCCTGATAGGGCGCCGCATCGATGCCACCGATTTCGGACACGACGGTCACGCGGCCGATGCGGTATTGCTGACCCTCGCGGATGGTGAAGGTCACATAGGCGCCGTCCCGCTCGCGGGTCAGTTCCGTCACGCCCGACAAGACCTGCACATCGACGAAACCGCGCGACAGGTAGAAATCCTGCAGCGCCTGACGGTCGCGCGCGACCCGGGCCTCGTTGTAGTTGTCGGCGCGGAACAGCGTCGACAGCCGACCGGCCTGAACCGTGGCCAGCGCACCGCGCAGGCGGCGCTCGCTGAACGACCGGTTGCCCACGAAGGACACGCGCTCGACCTCGACAACCGCGCCTTCCTCGATCTCGAAGGCCAGATCGACGCGGCCATTCGCGCGTTCGATCAGGCGCGGCGTGACCCGGGCCGACAGGCGACCCGCCTCGGCATAGGCGGCGGCGATGGCATTGGCGTCGGCCTCGGCGGTGGCGGGCGAATAGACGCCGCCCGAGCGCGAGGTGACCACGGCGCCCAGACGCTCGTCATTCAGCCGGCGATTGCCCTCGAAGGCGACGCGGCTGATCAGCGGATATTCCTGAACCGTGATCACCAGCGTGTTGCCGCGGGGCGTGAAATCCACCTGGCGGAAAAAGCCGGTTCCGGCCACGCGCTGATAGGCCGCGTTCAGGTCCGCCCCGCTCATGCTGCGGTTGCGAACGATTCTCGCAAAGGCAACGACCTGATCGTCGTCGATCAGCGTGTTGCCTTGAACGTCGATGCTGGAAAAACGATAGGCCTGCGCTGCAGCCCCACCTGCCGCCGCGATTGAAATCGCAGAGGAAACGAGAAGAACTGCCGCCAAGCCCCGCACCGGGCGCATGACCCCCGCGAGGGCACGCGCATGCAGGTTCACATTTGTGCCGCGCATCCAAAAGCCCCGTTATTACCGCCGTTTGTTTTGAGTCTTGCTAGCGAGGCAGGGCAGGATTGTCAAAGAGTTGCGTACATCCAGAGTCGATTTCGCAGCATGTGGGGATTCGCGGCATCGCCGGGCAAAGGAAACCCGCCACACCGGAACCGGCGGGCGGGACGATTCGTCCGGCACGGGCGCGCGCCCGGTTTCAGAAGCCCAGCAACTCGATCGGCGGGCTGTCTTGCAGCAGCAGGATCTCGACCAGTTCGCCAGCCACCGCCAGCCCGATCACCGTGGCCAGAAGGAACCACAGACGGTCCGACGACAGGGCATAGAGGTTCCGCAGGCTGCGCGTGGCGGGAAGGACCAGAGGCATGACGGGGCTCCGAAATCAGGCGGGACGCCGAGGGGATTTCCCCCGGTATCCCGCCGAATCGTGGCGCAAATGGGGCCAAGCCATGTCCGCCTGAGGACAGGGTTAACCGCCCCTCAGCAGAACAGGTCGTTCCCCAGCGCAAAGAGCATCATCGCCCCCAGCAGCACCAGCCCCGTGGTCATCAGCGCGCCCATCACCCGATCGCTCGGCGGCTTGCCGCGGATCGCCTCGTAGGCGTGGAAGACCAGATGCCCGCCGTCCAGAATCGGGATCGGGAACAGGTTCAGCAGACCCACCGCCGTGGACAGCACGGCGATGAACCAGATGAAGCTTGCCAGCCCGTCCGAAGCCATCGCGCCCGAGGTCTCGGCAATGCCCACAGGGCCCGACAGGTTGCAGGTGCTGATCGCGCCCGTCACCATGTGATAGAGGCCGGAAATCGAATTGGTGACGATGGTGACGATCTGGCCCACCGCCAGCGGCAACGCCTCGGTCAGGCCCACATTCCGCACCGGATGCTCGAAGAACGTGCCCGATTGCAGCCCGATCAGCCAGCGCGTCTCGAACCCGCCATCGGCCAGCGGCAGGTCGGTGCGGCGCGGCGTCAGCGACAGGTCGAGAATCTCGCCCGCGCGCCAGATCTCCAGCGCCACCGGCTCGCCCCCGGCGGCGGCGACCAGCGGCGGAAGCTGCGAGAAGGCATGGACCGGCGCGCCATCGACCGACAGCACCACATCGCCCGTCTGCATGCCCGCATCCCGCGCCGCCGATGCCAGCGCGATTCCCGCCGCCCGGGCCGGGATCGGATGCGGCCCCTCGACGGTCAGGACCGTGCCGTCACGCTCGACCGTGTAGAGGACCGTGGCGGCCGGTTCGATCTCACCGGCGAGGGTGTAGAAGTCGCTCAGCTCGGGCGTGGCGCGGCCGTCGACGGCGGTGATCAGATCGCCCTCCTCCAGCCCCACGGCCTGCGGCAGGGGATAGATCTCGCCCACGCGGGGCTGATCGGCCGGCAGGCCCTGCACGGCGATGAAACCGGCGAAGACCGCGATAGAGAAGATGAAATTGAAGGCCGGCCCGGCAAAGATCGTCGCCGCCCGCGCCCAGAGCGGCGCGCCATGCATCGTGTGCCGCCGCTGTCCGGCGTCGAGATGCGACATCACCGCCTCGTCCGCCCCGGCCGAGGCGGCATTGGCGTCGCCCAGGAACTTGACGTAACCGCCAAAGGGCAAGGCCGCGATCTGCCATTGCGTGCCGCGCTTGTCGGTGCGCTTGAACAGCACCGGTCCGAAACCGACCGAAAAGACCTCGGCATGGATGCCGGACCAGCGGCCGACGATGTAATGGCCGTATTCATGCACCGTCACGATGATCGACAGCGCGACGATGAAGGCGCCGACGGTGAAGAGCAGATTGCCGAAATCGGGCAGAAGACCCATGCGTTTTCCTTTTCCTCAGACCGCCTTGGCGCGACGGGCCTGGGCCGCGGTTCCCGCCAGCGCGCGGGCCTCGGCATCAATGGTCAGAACCTCGGCCAGGCTCTCGGGCCGGCGGCTGATGGGACTGCGGGCGGCGAAGGCCGCCAGCGTGGCCTCCACCACCGGCGCCATGTCGAGAAAGCCGATGTTTCGGGCGATAAAATGGTCGAGCGCGATCTCTTTGGCGGCATTGAACACCGCGCCCGAGGCACCCCCGGTTTCCATCACCTGCCGCGCCAGGTCCAGCGCCGGATAGCGGCGGTGGTCGGGTTCGGCGAAATCGAGCCGGCCGGCGCGCGCCAGGTTCAGCCGCTCGACCGGCAGATCGCCGCGCGCGGGCCAGTTCAGTGCATAGCCGATCGGGTGGCGCATGTCGGGCGCGCCCAGATGGGCCATCACCGCCCCGTCGCGGAAGGCGACCAGCGCATGAACCAGCGATTGCGGATGAATGAGGACCTGCACCTGCTCAGGCGCGAGGCCGAAGAATTCATGCGCCTCGATGACTTCCATCGCCTTGTTGAACATCGAGGCCGAATCGATGGTGATGCGCTGCCCCATATCCCAATTGGGATGCCGGCCCGCTTCGTCCGGCGTGGCCTGCGCCAGCCGCTCCAGCGGCCAGTCGCGCAAGCCCCCGCCCGAGGCGGTCAGCGTCACCGTCTCGACCGCGCCGATCTCTTCGCCGGTCAGCGCCTGGAAGACGGCCGAATGCTCGCTGTCCACCGGCAGGATCGTCGCGCCATGCGCGCGGGCCTCGGCCAGCAGCAGGGGCCCGGCGGTCACCAGCGATTCCTTGTTGGCCAGCGCCAGAATCTTGCCCTGGCTCAGGGCGGCAAAGCCCGGCGCCAGACCCGCCGCGCCGACGATGGCCGACATGACCCAATCGGCCGGGCGATAGCCCGCTTCGACCACCGCGCCGGGGCCGCCCGCAACCTCGATCCCGGTGCCAGCCAGCGCCTCTTTCAGCGGGCGGTAGCATTCCTCATGGGCGGTGACGGCGAGCCGGGCCTTGTGCCGGATCGCCTGCTGCGCCAGCAGGGCCACGTTCTGCCCGCCGGTCAGAACCTCGACCGCGACATCGGCGCGCCGCCCCAGCAGATCCAGCGTGCTGACCCCGACCGAGCCCGTCGCCCCGAAGACCGAAACCCGCCGCATCAGGCCGTGAGCCCGGCGAAGGCGCCGGCCAGCGCCAGCAGCAGCGCCAGCGCCGCCACGGCGATGATCGCGTCGAATCGGTCCAGAAAACCACCATGGCCGGGGATCAGATTGGAGGAATCCTTGACGCCCATCCGTCGCTTGATCGCGCTTTCGGCGATGTCCCCCAGCTGTCCGGCGAAGGCCAGCACGGCCGAGATCGGCACCACGGCCCAGGGCATCCCCGTCCAAAGGACGAAGGCCAGGCCCACCAGCGCCGCCAGAACCCAGCCCGCCACGGTGCCAGACCAGGTTTTCTTGGGGCTGAAACGCGGCCAGAATTTCGGCCCGCCCAGAATGCGCCCGGCGAAATACCCCGCCACATCCGAGGCGATGACGATCAGCAGCAGCCACAGCACGAAGGTGAAGCCCATCCCGTCCCGCAGCAGGATCAACCCATGCGCGGCCCAGAGGATCAGCCCGTAATAGACGCCATAAAGGCCCCGGTCGCGCGGCATCCGCCAGGCCATGACCGCCGCCCCCAGCGCCAGCCCGGCCAGGCCGATCCACCCCGGCTGATACCAGGTGAAGACCCCGACCAGCAGCGCCGCGACCAGACCCGCGGCCTCGGCCCGGCCGTCGGGGCCGGCAGGCGCCATCATCCGGGTCAGTTCCCACCCCATCAGCGCCGCCAGCACCAGCCCCAGAACGCCGAAGGCCCAGCCCCCGAGCCAGAGCGCGCCCAGCCCCACCACGGCCATCGCCAGACCCGAGATCACCCGCGCCCTGAGATCGGAGAAATCGCTCACGGCTTCACCCCGCCGAACCGCCGGTCCCGTCCCGAGAAGCGGCGCAGGATATCGCCCAGAACCTCGGGCGTGAAATCGGGCCACAGGACCGGGGTGAATTCATATTCGGCATAGGCCGCCTGCCAGAGTAGGAAATTCGACACCCGCGTCTCGCCCGAGGTGCGGATCACCAGATCCGGCTCGGGCAGGAAGGCCGTGTCCAGCTCGGCCTCCAGCCGCGAATCGTCGATGGCCGCGGGGTCCAGTTCCCCCGCCGCCACCTGCCGCGCCAGCCGCCGCGCCGCGCGCACCAGCTCGTCGCGGCCCCCGTAATTGATGGCGATGGTGAAGGTCAGCTTGGTATTGGCCTCGGTCCGCTTCTCGATCCAGGCCATCAGCTCCTGCAGCTTGGGATCCAGCCGCCGCCGGTCGCCGATGAAGCACATCCGCACATTCTCGCGGCTCAGCGCCTCGGCCTCGCGCTGGATATAGCGCGCGAACAGCTTCATCAGCCCCAACACCTCCTCGGTCGAGCGTTTCCAGTTCTCGGTCGAGAAGGCGTAGACGGTCAGATGCGTGATGCCCAGATCCGGCGCCGCGCGCACGATCTCCTTGACGCGCTCGGCCCCCTTGCGATGGCCGACCAGCCGGGGCCAGCCCTTCTGCGTTGCCCAGCGGCCATTGCCATCCATGATGATGGCAACATGACAAGGCGTGCCGGACGGTACGGGCATGGGAACTCCGGGTCAAAAATACGATGGCGCGGCCCCGAAAATACGGGGAGGGGCCGTCACACCTGCATGATTTCTTCCTGCTTCGACTCGAGCGCCTTGTCGATCAGGCCAATATGCTTGTTGGTCAGTTCCTGCACCTCGGATTCCCAGAATTTCTGGTCGTCCTCGGACATGCCGTCGCCCTTGGCCTTCTTGATCTGGTCCATGCCGTCGCGGCGCACGTTGCGCACGGCGACGCGGGCATGTTCGGCGTATTGGCCCGCCACCTTGGTCAATTCGCGCCGACGTTCCTCGTTCAGCTCGGGGATCGGCAGCATGATGATCGTGCCATTGAGCTGCGGGTTGATGCCCAGACCGGATTCCCGGATCGCCTTTTCCACCTTGTTGACCATCGCCTTGTCCCAGACGTTGATCGTGACCATCCGGGGCTCGGGCACGTTGACCGTGCCCAGCTGGTTGATCGGTGTCATCTGACCGTAAGCCTCGACCTGGATCGGCTCCAGCATCGAGCCCGAGGCGCGGCCGGTCCTCAGCGAGGCGAATTCGGTCCGCAGCGCGGTGATCGCCCCCTCCATCCGACGCCCGAGGTCGTCAATATCAATCTCGATGTCGTCGGCCATGGCGCGCGCTTCTCCGTCAGGCAGTTAATCACGTCGAGGCGTTTTAGGGCCTCCTCGCGACTTTGTATAGCGCGCTGACCGGGAAGTGAAGCAAACCCGGCGCTTACCGCGCCCGCCAGATTGCCCAGAGACCCGGCAGCGTGAGCGCGGCGACCGTTGCCATCCACAGGCCCAGACCCAGCGCCCAGGGCCAGCGCGGCAGCGGACCCGGGTCGCCGGGACAGGCGCAGCGGTCGATCAGCGGCACCGGATAGGCGCCCAGCATGCCCGGCAGGATGCCGAGGAGCAGAACACTCAGCACGCCCAGCCCCCAACGCAGGCCGAACCCGGTCCACGGCCAATGCACGGGTCCGCCCCGCACCCCGCTGTCCACGTAGCGCCCCAGGCGCAGGCTGGCCGCGTAAGAGGCGGGCGTGTCCAGATGTTCCGGAAAGCTGTTGGCGGCGAGAAGGCGGCGGGCACGGTCTGACAGAGCGCCCAGAATCGCCAGCGAGGTCATGGTCAGCCTCGGCAGCCCCGGCACGGGATCGGGCGGTGGCGCCACAACGCCCATCGCCTCCAGATCAACGCCCAGATCCCCGGCCGCAAGCTCCCACAGATCGGCCTCGCAATCCTCGTCAGGAAGCCAATGACGCAGCGGTGCGCCGGGATCGATACGCTCGCGGGGAACCTCGGCCATCTCGGCCAGCCTGTCCAGCACCGCGTCCAGATAGCGGTCGCCCGCCCCTTCCTGCCCCTTGTCCGGCATTCTGCCCCCATCGCGCCCCATAAGCCGGGGCGTCTAGCGACAGAATCGGGCGGGAATTGGACCCGGGCGCAAGACTGCTACCCTTGGACGCGGGTATAGGTCCCTTCGCCCGCCAGGATCGAGCGGAAGCCGCCCGGGGCATCCAGCGAGAAGACGATGATCGGCAGCTGGTTGTCCCGCGCCAGCGCGATGGCGGTCGCATCCATCACGCCGAGGTTCTTCTCCAGCGCCTCGTCATAGCTCACCACGTCATAGCGCACCGCATCGGCGTGTTTCTTGGGGTCCTTGTCATAGACGCCATCCACCTTCGTGCCCTTGAAGACCCCCTCGCAGCCCATTTCGCTGGCCCGGAGCGTCGCGGCTGTATCGGTGGTGAAATAGGGGTTGCCGGTGCCCGCCGCGAAGATGCAGACGCGCTTTTTCTCCAGGTGGCGGACGGCGCGGCGGCGGATATACGGCTCGCAGACCTGATCCATCGGGATGGCGCTGATCACGCGGGTATGGATCCCCAGCGCCTCCAGCTGCGACTGCATGCCCAGCGCGTTCATCACCGTCGCCAGCATCCCCATGTAATCGGCCGTGGTCCGCTCCATCCCCTGCGCCGAACCGGCGAGGCCGCGGAAGATGTTGCCGCCGCCGATCACCATGCAGATCTCGACGCCGAGGTCGTGCACCGCCTTCACCTCCTGGGCGATGCGCGCGACGGTCGGCGGGTGCAGCCCGTAGCCCTGGTCGCCCATCAGGGCCTCGCCCGAGATCTTCAGCATGACGCGGCGATAGGCGGGGGGATTGCGATCCATCGGGGGGCCTTTCCTGGCAGCACGCGGCCCCTGCACGACGGCAGGGCCTGGGGCGTTGGAGGGGGGTGGTTTCATTCGCGCGCAAAATGTCGGAAAACCCCGGCAGGATCAACGCCTCAATCCGGCCCCTTGCCCGTTCATGTTCGCCGACCTGCCCCTGCCCGACCCCGCGCGCCCCGTGCTGATCGCCGGCCCCACCGCCAGCGGCAAATCGGCGCTGGCGCTGCGCCTCGCCCGGGCGCAGGGACGGGCTGTGGTCAACGCCGACGCGCTTCAAGTCCACGACAGCTGGCGCGTGCTGACCGCCCGGCCCGATGCAACGGACGAGGCCGAGGTCCCCCACCGCCTTTATGGCCATGTCCCGAAGGGGGCGGCCTATTCCGTCGGCCATTGGCTGCGCGAGGTCACGCCATTGCTGCCGGAAAACCCGGTGATCGTCGGCGGCACCGGTCTCTATTTTCTGGCCCTGACCGAAGGGCTGGCCGAGATCCCGCCGACCCCGCCCGAGATCCGGGCCGAAGCCGACGCCCGCCTTGCCAAGCAGGGCCTCGGGGCGCTTCTCGACGACCTCGACCCCGAAAGCCGCGCGCGGTTGGACCCGCAGAACCCGGCCCGGGTGCAACGCGCCTGGGAGGTGCTGCGCGCCACCGGTCGCGGCATCGCCGCCTGGCAGGCCGAGACCGGCGCGCCGCTTCTGCCGCTGTCGGGGGCCACCGGGCTGGTGCTGGTGCCGCGAATCGACTGGCTGAACGCGCGAATCGATGCCCGTTTCGAGACAATGCTCACCCAGGGTGCGCTGGACGAGGCGCGGGCCGCCCTGCCCCACTGGCCCGGGGATTTCGCCGCGCCGACCGCCCCCCTGTGGACAAAGGCCATCGGCGCGCCCGAGCTCATCGCCCATCTCAAAGGCCAGATCTCGTTGGCCGAGGCCAGGGATTCCGCAACATTGGCCACGCGCCAATATGCCAAGCGCCAGCGCAGCTGGTTCAGGAAGCGCATGGCCGACTGGTATCCCGTACTTATCCCCTGACTTGTCCAGAGTCACATTCCTGCAACGGAATGATTCGGAATCGGGCCCGGCTCACGGATCCGTGTGATTCCCCTTCCTGTGTGTCGTCACGGTTTCCTAGGCTGGAGGTCCGCTGCCACGGAACAACCATGACGATCATTCCCGATACCCCTTCGCGCCTGCGCCTGACGCCGATCTCGCGGCTGGCCGCCGGCGGCCGCTGGCGGGTCGAGGCGATGCGCTCGCTGCGTGAGCCGGTGCTCCTGTTCTTCACCCAAGGGCAGGGGCGCATCACCATCGCCGGCTCAACCCGCGCCTATGGGCCGAACAACACGATCTTCATTCCGCCGGGCGTCATGCACGGCTTCGATTTCGCGCCCCGCGTGCAGGGCTCGGTCGTGTTCTTCGGCCGCAACCACGGGCTCGACCTGCCCACCACGCCGCAATTCCTGCGCCCGCGCGATCCGGTCAGCCAGAAGGAACTGGCCGGGATCCTGGAGGCGATCCAGCGCGAGCTGGAAAGCCACCGTTCGGGCTCGCAGAAGGCGGCGCAGCACCATCTGGGGCTGCTGGGCGTCTGGATCGACCGGCAATTGGAGCGCGACCGCGCGCTGGAAACGATGCCGCAGCGCCCTGGCGCCGCGCAACGCCTCGCCGCGCGCTATGCCGCGCTGCTGGAGCGCGATTTCCGCTCGAACCGGGCGGTGGCGGATTACGCCGAGGCGCTGGGAGTCACGCCGACCCACCTGACCCGCGTCTGCCGCGCCACCTCGGGCAAGGGCGCGCATCAGATCCTGGAGGACCGGATCCTGTTCGAGGCCCGGCGCCTGCTGAGCGAGACGCGGCTGCCGGTCAAGGATGTGGCCGAGATGTTGGGCTTCAATTCCCCGGGCTATTTCACCCGCGCCTTCCAGAAGAACGCCGGCGTAACGCCGTCGGGGTTCCGCAAGAAACCGCAGGCGCCGGTGGTGCCGCGGGACTGAGGCGCCGAAGGCAGGGTGCTGCCGCCTCGGAAGAGGGAAAAAGGCCGGGGCGCCTCGGAAGAGGGAAAAAGGCCGGGGGGCTGCCGCCCCCCGTGCCCCCCGCTTCAAGGGGGGCACGCCCCCCTTGAAAATCCCCGTGGATATTTGCGGCGCAAAGAAGGGCCGGTCAGCCCGAGCCGAGGATGACCTGCACGTAATTGGTCGTCTCGGCGAAGGGGGGCACGCCGTTGTGCCGCTCGACCGCACCCGGGCCCGCGTTATAGGCGGCGAGCGCCAGACGCCAGCTGCCGAAACGGTCGTACATCATCCGCAGGAAGCGCGCGCCGCCCTCCAGGTTCTGATGCGGGTCGTCGATGTTGACACCCAGCAGCGTCGCCGTCTCGGGCATCAGTTGCGCCAAGCCCCGGGCGCCGGCGGGCGAGACCGCGCCGGGGTTCCAGCGGCTCTCCTGGTTGACAAGGCGCAGGAACAATTCCTCGGGCACGCCGTGGCGGCTGGCGGCGGCGCGCGCCACGCCGATGAACTCGCCCCGGTAGCTGCCCTGATAGGTCACCGCGGGTGCCGAACCCTGCGGCGCCGATGCCGAATATTGGCGCGACAACCGCGTATCCATCAGCCGCGTCTGCGCGCGGAACGTATCGGCCCGCGACACCGGCGCGGTTCCCGCCCCCGCCAGCCGCAACCCGCTGGCATCGGCTCCGGTCGCAGCAACCAAAAGCCCTGCCGTCAGCAGCACCTTGAGCATCTCATGCCCCTTCACGATCCCCTAGTGCGCCCGATCATAGCTGCGAATCGATCCGCCGCCAAGCGGGCGGCCCCGGGGGCGGCGGATCGGCGTTATCCATTTCCTTACCCAGATCATGTGGTGTACCCATGCACGACACAGATTCGGCAAGACGCGGGGCGACACATCATGGCAGGTTCGGTCAACAAGGTGATCCTGATCGGCAATCTGGGCCGCGATCCCGAGGTCCGCAGCTTCCAGAACGGCGGCAAGGTGGTGAACCTGCGCATCGCCACCTCGGAAACCTGGCGCGACCGCAATTCGGGCGAGCGGCGGGAAAAGACCGAATGGCATTCGGTGGCCATCTTCAACGAGGGGCTGGCCCGGATCGCCGAGCAATATCTGCGCAAGGGCTCGAAGGTCTATATCGAGGGCGCGCTGGAAACCCGCAAATGGCAGGATCAATCGGGGCAGGACCGCTATTCCACCGAAGTGGTGCTGCGCAACTTCAACAGCACGCTGACGCTGCTGGATGGGCGGGGTGAAGGCGGCGGCAGTGGCGGCCCCTCCTATGACGATTCGATGGGCGGCGGCTCTTATGGCGGTGCGCCCGCCTCGGGCGGCGGCAGCCGGGGTGGCGGCAGTTACGGCGGTGGCAGCGGTGGCGCGGGCGGCGGCAGCCGCGGCGGCTCGGGCTTCGGGGGTGGCTCGGACATGGATGACGAGATCCCGTTCTGATCCCAGGGCCCGGCACGCGCCGGGCCTTTCGCTTCCTGCCCTGGCCCGGCCCCAGCCGGACCTTTCGCCTCGCGCCTTGCCGCCCGCCGCCAGGCCTTTCGCCCGGCCCCCTTGCCCCGCGACAACGCCGCCTTTCCGCCCCTTGACGCTGCCGCATGCGCCCGGTAGATCCCCTGTCAGCGCGGGTATGATGTAATGGTAGCCTGTCAGCTTCCCAAGCTGAACGCGCGGGTTCGATTCCCGCTACCCGCTCCAGCCTCTTCCAGAAAGATCACCCTGTTGCACCGCCCTCTTGCGCGGGCCTCAGGCGAAAAGCGGCGCCATTGACCGGGCGAAGGCGTCGGATTTCAGCCAATCGTGCAGCAGCGTGAAGGCGGATTGCGCGATCCGCCGACGCAGGGCCTCGTCGGCGCAGAGCCGCCGCACGACCTCTTCGAAATCCGATAGGTCCCAGGCCAGCGGCACATAGGTCTCCCAGGGCTGGAAGATGTCGGGCGCGGTCTCGATATGGCTCATGTCGGGTTTCAGCAGAACCGCCCCCGCCATCACCGATTCGTAGTCGCGCCAGCAGACCTCGCCATAGCCGAAGGGCGAGAAGCCGAGTTTCGAGCGCGCCATCTCGACCATGAAGCGCGGCAGCGGCACCCCCTCGCCCTTCACCACGTTCAGATCCGCCACCAGATCCAGCGCCGCCTCGGCCTCGCCGCGCATGCCCTGATACCAGGGCGTGCCGCCGACCGCGAAACGGGCGTGCAGGTCGATGGGCCGGGCGCCCCCGGGCATCCGGCCCAGAAGCGCGGGCAGGATATTGGGCGCGGTGGCGAAGGAGGGACCGAGCACCAGCTTGTCCCAGAAGCCGGGCGGGATGGGGAAGACCTGCTCGGGCTCGGCGATGCCATAGCGGCGGTTGTAGAAATCGGTGAGGTTGGTGTCGCCCAGCGTCGGCCGGCCATAGGCCGAGCGATCCCGCAGCAGGTGCTTCTTCACATAGAGGTCGACCAGCGGGTCCATCCGCGCGGCATTGCGCAGATCGGTGGGCGCGAACCAGTCGAGGCAGACGATCCGCGCGCCGGGGTTCTGTGCGCGCAGCAGGGCGACCAGCCGCTCTAGATCCGCATCGGCGATGTCGAAGGGCGTCTGGAAGGCCACGACCGTTGCACCACTCGCCGCCGGCTTGTCACCGCGCAGCACCGCCCAGGTATCGGCCTCGCGGACCTCCGCCCCATAAAGGCGTTTCAGGTCGTCCGCGTAATGGTGGAACGGGTAGATCTGCGATTGCGGGATCCGCTCGGGCTGGGTGACCAGCAAGAGTCGCTCGCCCGCGCCCTGGGAAAACCCGGTCGCCATGGCCGCCGCCCGCGCCTTTTCGGCGCGCTTGCGGCGGGCATAGAGCCGCAGCCGGTTTGCCAGAACCTCACCCGCCATGGATCTCGCTCACCAGCCTGTCCCCCTTGGGCGCGGCCCGCCTGAGCCGCGCCTCCAGCGCCAGCAGCCGCCGTGCCTCGGCCGCGTTCATTCCTGTAACCATGTCCCGATGCATCCGCAGCACGTCCGAGGGCGCGCGTTTCAGCGGCGTCGGCGCCAGCGCCGCCTGCATGTTCGTCAGTGCCCCGCCCTGCCCGGCCATCGCGGCGATCCTCAGCGAATCCAGCGCGTTGGTCAGCCGGTGTGCCCTGACCCGCGGCAAGGGCTGGCTGCGGAAGCCCGCGGCGAAGGGGATGTCCTTGAACGCCGGATACGCGCGGAAAATGGCGTCGTCGTGCAGCTTCTGGTCGCAGGTGACAGACCAGGGCAGCGAGAGGCCGAACTCCACGAAATCGGGATCCAGATAGGGGCAGAAGACCATCGCCGCGCCGCCCATCACGGCGGTCGAGACGAAGGAAATCTCGCGCCGAGTCCGGTGATAGAACCAGAAGGCCTGATACGGATCGGGCGCCGCATCATAGGCGCGGACCTCCTCGGCGATGCGGGCGATGGCCGCATCCTCCAGCCCGGGCGAGAGCCAGGCGCCGGCCCCGCCGCGATGCCCGTCGCGGCTGATCACGCCGCCGTGCCCCTCGGCCATGCCCCGCGCGATCCCCTCGTAATCGCCGCGCCGCGCACGCTCCATGAAGCCCGCCGCCCAATCGTCGGGGTTGGTCAGGATGTCGCCGCCGATCCCGTCGACCGCGGCGTAGTCCGATCCGCTGAGGAAATCGTGCATCGGCATCATCTGCGCGTGTTCATCGGCGCAAAGCTGCGTCATCAAGAGCGCCCGGAGCGCGTCGCGCAGCCGGTAGCGCGGATGGCCCAGGATCGAATGCCGCACGCCGACCCGTTCGGCCACCGCGCGGGCTGCCTGAACCTCGGCATTCTGCACGCGGCCGCCGTGGTGGAAGGTCACGCAAGTGTCGGGCAACCGCCCCTGATGCGCCATCTCCAGCAGGATATGCCGCGAATCCCGCCCGCCCGAGAGGGGCAGCGCGATAGGCCCGTCCCAGTCTTGCAGGAAGCGGCGGATGGCGGCGCGGGGGAGCTCGATGAAGCCCTCGACCGCCTGCGCGCGGCTGACATCCAGCGTCTTCGGCGCGGCCGGCCCGCCCGAGATCCGCCCCTGCCCCGCCTGCCAGTCGAGCCGTCCGTCGGGCGGCAGGACCTTGATATGCTTGAAGGGCGTATCGCCACCGACGAAGAAACCGACGCGGTGAAAGACGGCCATCGCGACCGGATCGACCTCGGCATCCGCGCCCGCTGCCAGGAGCTGGAAAATCGAGGGCGAAACGCCGACCTGCCCGCCCTTCTGGTACACAAAGAGCGTAAAATAACCCAGCGCATCGACCCGCGCCGTCAGCCGGTCGCCATCCCAGGCCCATTCGCCCCAGAGCCCCCTCGGCCTGAGGTCCCCCGGCACCCGCATCCGGTGGCCGACGAGGGCCGAGGCGGTGCCCGAAACCCGCGTCTCCCCCTCCCGGTGGTCCAGGAACAGATAGGGCACCGCCGCCCCGGCATCGATCCAGGGTTTCGACTCGACCAGCGCCGCGCCGGGCACAGAAGCGTCACGTATCATGCTGTCTTTCACTGCCCGATCCCGGATCTGGGGCGCCCCTCGCGCCGCCCGGGTGCCGCGCAAGGCTAGGGCCCGCGCCGCCTCCGGGCAAGCTGTGTCAGGCGCCGAAACCGCCGTAATTGCCGCGATGGAAGACCAGCGGCAGGCCCCGCCGGTGCCGCGCGGCCAGAACCCGGCCGACGACGATGGCATGATCGCCCCCCTCGTGCACCGCCTCGCGCGCGCATTCGAAGACCGCCAAGCAGCCCGGCAACACCGGCACGCCCTGCGCGTTGACGGCCACGCCCGGCAGGTCGAAATCGTGCCCCTGCCGGGCGAAATGACGGCCCAGTTCGAATTGTTCGGCGGCCAGCACATGGATCGCGAAATGCTCGGCCTCGACAAAAGCGTCGAAGCGGCGCGAGAAACGGCCGGGCGACCACAGCACCAGCGGCGGCGCCATCGAGAGCGAGGCAAAGGAATTCGCCGTGATGCCCAGGGGACCGATGGAAGATTGCGCCGTGATCACCGTCACGCCGGTCGCGAATGCGCCCAGGGCATCGCGGAATTCGCGTTCGGTACCCGGGCCGGGGACGAAACTGGGGGGCTCGGTCGGGTCGCTCATCCGCTCCGCGCGTGCATAAGTCATCGGGGTGTTCCTAGCCTGTCCTGCCCCCTGATTACCAGTCAAAGAGGGCCAATTTACGGCAAGATAATCCGCCCGGCGCCCGGGTCGAGGCGGGTCGGGCCGCAGCGCTCGACAAGACCTGACCATTTGGTTAAAAGGGGGGCTTGCTTTTCACGGACACTCGGCTTTGCAACTCGGGGTTGCCGCCCCGACCATGGCGCTTTCACTCACGGACCTTTTTTCATGCCTCGCAAGATCATCATCGACACCGACCCCGGCCAGGACGACGCCGTGGCGATCCTGCTGGCCCTGGCCTCGCCCGAGCTGGAGGTTCTGGGCCTGACCTGCGTCGCGGGCAACGTGCCGCTTTCGCGCACCCAGCGCAACGCGCGGGTGGTCTGCGAACTGGCCGGCCGCACCGGGGTGAAGGTCTTTGCCGGCTGCGACCGTCCCCTGGTCCGGCCGCTGGTCACTGCCGAGCATGTGCACGGCAAGAGCGGCCTCGACGGCGCCGACCTGCCTGAGCCGGTCATGCCGCTGCAAGACGGCCACGCGGTCGATTTCATCATCGAGACGGCACGCGCCCGGGACGGTATCACGCTGGTGGCCATCGGCCCCCTGACCAATATCGCCACCGCCCTGCAAAAAGCCCCCGACATCGCCGCCAGGATCGACGAGATCGTCATCATGGGCGGCGCCTATTTCGAGGTCGGCAACATCACCCCCGCGGCCGAGTTCAACGTCTTCGTCGACCCCGAGGCCGCGGCCATCGTTTTCGCCTCGGGCGTCCGGCTGACGGTGATGCCGCTCGACGTGACGCACAAGGTGCTGGCGACAAGACCCCGGATCGAGGCCCTGCGCGCGCTGGGTCCGGTGGGCGAGGTGGTCGCCGCCTGGACCGATTTCTTCGAACGGTTCGACAGGGAGAAATACGGCTCGGACGGCGCGCCCCTGCACGACCCCTGCACCATCGCCTGGCTGATCAGGCCCGAGCTCTTCTCGGGCCGCCAGATCAATGTCGAAATCGAGACGCAATCGCCCCTCACGCTGGGCATGACGGTGGCCGATTGGTGGGGAATCACCGACCGGCCGAAGAATGCGTTCTTCGTCGGCAGCTGCGACGCGGACGGCTTCTATGCGCTGCTGACCGAGCGGTTGGGGCGACTCTGACCCGCCTGGTGCCTGCGAGCGCGCAGCCTAGGAGGGTCTTCGCGTGGGGATGTGTCCTGCGGTGGCGCGTGTGAGCACGCCCCCTGCTGGATGGTGGTTTGTCCCGGGTTGGTGGGATGAAATCCCATCCTACGGGGACGGGCGCCGATCCGTAGGGTGGGGTTTCACCCCACCGTCGCGGAACCTGTAGGGTGCGTGCTCACATGCGTCAAAACCGACCGCCCCCAAAACACCTCCGCGGGTGGGGTTTCACCCCCCTCACCGCCGGTTGATCAACACCAGCCCCGCCACCAGCAGGACCAGCGCCACCGGCGTGACCCAGGTCACCGCCTCGCCCAGCACCAGCCAGCCCAGCAGCGCGCTCAGCACCGGGGTCAGGAAACTGAAACTCGCGACAGTCGAGGCATAGTATTTCCCGATCAGCCAGAACCAGGTGACGAAGCCCAGGCAGACCACGCCCACCGCCTGCACCACCAGCATGACCGCCTGAGTCAGATCGAACTCCCTGACCAGCGGCAGGCCGAACAGCGGCGCCGTCGCGGTCAGCAGCACGGCGGAGACCAGCACCTGCCAGAAAATCTGCGCCTCGGCCGAGGCGGTGCCGAACCGGGTCTTGCGCGACACGACCACCACGCCGGCCCAGCACATGCCCGCCACGATGGCCGCCAGATCGCCCAGGATCCCCCCCTCGCCCGCGCCGCCGCGCCCGGCCACCGTCAGCACCACGCCCGAGAAGCCGAGCGCGAAGCCCAAGGCCCGCTTCGGCGTCAGCCGCTCGCCCGGAAACAGGAAATGCGCCGCCAGCGCCAGCCAGATCGGCATCGCGTAGAAAAGGGACGAGGCCCGCACCACGCTGGTGTGATCCAGCGCCAGGAACAGGAACAGGAACTCGCCTGAAAAAAGCAGCCCCGCCAGAAGCCCCACGCCCCAGAGCTCCAGCCGCGGCGAGAGCCTCCGCAACCGCATCCAGAGCAGCAGGAACCCCAGCGCCACGATGGAGCGCACGCCGGCGAAGAAGGCCGGCTGCAACCCCTCGTTTCCCAGCTTGATCATCAGGTTGTTGGCGCCAAACAACATGGCCAGCCCCAGCATGAGCCAGAAGCCCTGCGTGTCGAGCGGTCGGCGAGTGGGGATTGTCATGATTTCCTGCACAGGTTAAGGGCGCACAGGTAAGCCCCCGTGCCCGATGGGGTCAAGCCCCCAAGCCCCGGCAGGAGAACGCCATGTCCACCCTTCGCGGCCCGCTTCTGATGGTCGCCGCCATGGCCGGTTTCGCGGTTCAGGATGCGATCATGAAGGATCTCGTGACCCGCATTCCGCCCGGCATGGTGGCGCTCTGGCTCGGCATCGGGGGGGCGCTGGCCTTTTCGCTGGCGCTCTGGCGCAAGGGCGAGGCGCTCTTCGACCGGCGGGCGCTGAAGGGAGCGGCGCTGCTCAGGAACGCCTGCGAGATGGGCGCCGCCATGTCCATGCTGCTGGCCGTGGCGCTGGTGCCGCTGACCATCCTGTCGTCGATCCTGCAGGCGATGCCGCTCGCCGTGACGCTGGGCGCGGCGCTGTTTCTGGGCGAAAAGACCGGCTGGCGGCGCTGGACGGCGATCATGGTGGGCTTCATGGGCGTCATGCTGATCCTGCGCCCGGGAACCGAAGGCTTCGACGCCGCCGCCCTCGTGCCGCTGGTGGCGGTCTTCTTCCTCTCGACCCGCGATCTGGCCACCAAGCGCGTCGAACCCGGCATCTCGTCCCTGCAGGTCTCGGCCTGGGGCTTCGCCTCGGTGATCCCCGGCGGCCTTCTGCTGCTGGCGATCCGGGGCGAGGCGCCGGTCCTGCCCTCGGCGGGCGACGCCGCGCTGCTCACGCTCAACGTGGCGGTGGGCATGACCGCCTATGTCATGCTGGTCCTCTCGACCCGCACGGGCAATATCGCCACCACCACACCCTTCCGCTACGCGCGGCTGGTCTTCTCCATGGGCCTTGGCGTCATCCTCTTCGGCGAGCGCCCGGATATCTGGACCCTGACGGGATCGGTGGTGATCGTCGCTGCCGGGCTGTACACCCTGATACGCGAAATGCGCCTCGGCCGCCGCCCGGCGCCGACCGCCGAAACCCCGACGCTGCCCTGAGGCTTTGGCCCGAGACTTTGGCCTGAGCGTTAACGGCAGCGGTAACGGCCGGACGGCGCCCTTTCAACGTCCCCGGCCCTGCCGTATAGAGGCGCCAGCAATCACCAAGGGGCCCGCCATGACCACCATTCTCGACATCATCGGCCGCGAGATCCTCGACAGCCGGGGCAACCCGACGGTCGAGGTCGACGTGATCCTCGAAGACGGCTCGATGGGCCGCGCGGCGGTGCCCTCGGGCGCCTCGACCGGGGCGCATGAGGCCAACGAGCGCCGCGATGGCGACAAGGCCCGCTACCTGGGCAAGGGCGTGCTGCACGCCGTGGCCGCGGTCAATGGCGAGATCGCCGAGATGCTGGTCGGCACCGATGTCACCGAACAGGTTGGCATCGACCGGGCGATGATCGAACTGGACGGCACGCCGAACAAGGCCCGCCTCGGCGCCAACGCCATCCTCGGCGTCTCGCTCGCCTGCGCCCGCGCCGCGGCCGATGCCTGCGCCCAGCCCCTCTTCCGCTATGTCGGCGGCACCTCGGCCCGCGTCCTGCCGGTGCCGATGATGAACATCATCAACGGCGGCGAACACGCCGACAACCCGATCGACATCCAGGAATTCATGATCATGCCGGTCAGCGCGGAGAATATCCGCGAGGCCGTGCGCATGGGCTCCGAGGTCTTCCACACGCTGAAGAAGGAACTGACTGCCGCCGGCCTCTCGACCGGCCTCGGCGACGAGGGCGGCTTTGCCCCGAACCTCTCCAGCACCAACGCCGCACTGGACCTGATCCTGAAATCCATCGAGAAGGCGGGCTACAAGCCCGGCGAGGATATCTACCTCGCCCTCGACTGCGCCTCGACCGAGTATTTCAAGGGCGGCAAATACGAGATGAAGGGCGAGGGTCTGTCGCTTTCGTCCGAGGAAAACGCCGAGTATCTGGCGAAGCTCTGCGCGCAATACCCGATCATCTCGATTGAAGACGGCATGGCCGAGGATGATTGGGACGGCTGGAAGATCCTGACCGACAAGCTGGGCGGCAAGGTGCAACTGGTGGGCGACGACCTCTTCGTCACCAACCCGCGCCGTCTGGCCGAGGGGATCAAGGCCGGCGTCGCCAATTCCATGCTGGTCAAGGTCAACCAGATCGGCACCCTGACCGAGACGCTGCAGGCGGTCGAGATGGCGCATCGCGCGCGCTATACCAATGTCATGTCGCACCGCTCGGGCGAGACCGAGGATTCGACCATCGCCGACCTCGCCGTCTCCACCAATTGCGGGCAGATCAAGACCGGCTCGCTCGCGCGCTCGGACCGGCTGGCGAAGTATAACCAGCTGATCCGTATCGAGGAAATGCTGGGCGACGTGGCCGAATACGCTGGCCGCTCGATCCTCAAGGCCTGAGATCCCGCAGGGCTCTCGAACGGCGGCGCGGTTCCCCCGGGACCGCGCCGTCTGCGTTGCGGGGACGGGCCGAGCCCCGGAAGGGCGCAGCGATCCCTGCCGCGCCGGGCCATTTTTCCTGACAATTTGACGGGTTAAACGGGAATTAACGCCGCGATGCCTAGGCTGGAAGGGCAATCAGACCAGAGGACCCTTTCCATCAGAGGATTATCCAGAGGTTCATCATGACCAGCGTCCTGTCTCCTGTTGCCCCGCCCGGGGCCTTCGCGCGCGACGCTCTGACCACCCTGCTCAGCGCCGTGCCCCGCACCGCGGCCCCCGTCGCCAAGGTGGAAAGTGCCCGCGCCGTCAAACCGGTCGACGTTGCCCCCCGCAGCGAAAGGCTGCGCAACCCGGCCGAGCGCGAGCGCCCCGTGGGTCCGCCCCCCTCGTTCGAGATCAACGTGCTGCAGGACATTCGCACGCGGCTGGCCGAACCGCCGCTGGCCCTCGCCCCCGAAAACGACGCGCCGGTCCTTCCCGACGCCCGCAGCGACCAGCTCGAGGGCCCGGAACCGGCCGAGCCGCCGACCCGCCCCACCGGCGCCGAGGCCGAGCCGGCGCATCTGCTCGACCGGAAGGTCTGAGGGAACACGCCAGCGCCCGACCGGCAGACCGATGCCCGGTGAGCGCCCGTTGGCGTCCCGACGCTGCCCCCCAACGGCGAAGCACCGGGGGCACCGGCCACCCAGATCGATCCCCACGCCGCCCGCCAGTGCGGCACGCGGTGACCAGCACCGCAACGCTGCTTGCACAGCGACTCGGTCAGGCCAGCCTCCTGGACACGACGATCCCTCGACCGGAAACGGTCAGGACGGCGCCCGCAGAAGGGGCAATACCATCCTACGCAATGCCCCGCGCAAAAGGACCGGCGCGTCGGGAGGGACCGCGCCGGTCGCAGGTGGGGAAGCCCCCCAAGGGCCACCCGGTTTATTCCGTCACCCTGCGTCCCGGGGGGCTTATTCCGCCGCCCGTGCCATCGGGTTGTTCGGATGCACCGTCCAGTCGCCATGGTCGGCCGGGACGATCTTGCCCGTGCGCTGGTCCAACGCCCCCGGCGCCACCTTCTCCATGGTGATGCAATCCTCGACCGGGCAGACATTGACGCAGAGGTTGCAGGCCACGCATTCGGCGTCATTCACCTCGAACACCCGCCCCGGCTTCATCCAGATCGCCTGATGCGAGGTATCCTCGCAAGCCGCATAGCAGCGCCCGCAGGAGATGCACTTGTCCTGGTCGATCTTCGCCTTGGTCACGTAATTCAGGTTCAGATATTGCCAGTCGGTCACATTCGGCACCGCCCGGCCCACCACCTCCTCGATCGAGGAGAGGCCCTTGCGGTCCATCCACAGGGACAGGCCGGCCGTCATCTCCTTGATGATCCCGAAGCCATAGGTCATGGTCGCGGTGCAGACCTGCACATTCCCCGCGCCCAGGGACAGGAATTCCGCCGCATCGCGCCAGGTCGTCACCCCGCCGATGCCGCTGATCGGCAGGCCGCGGGTTTCGGCATCCCGCGCGATCTCGGCCACCATGTTCAACGCGATGGGCTTCACCGCCGGGCCGCAATAGCCGCCATGCGTGCCCTTTCCGTCAATGGTCGGCTCCGGCGCGAAATCGTCCAGATCCACCGAGGTGATGGAATTGATCGTATTGATCAGGCTGACCGCATCCGCCCCGCCCCTGAGCGCCGCCCGCGCGGGCAGGCGGACATCGGTGATATTGGGCGTCAGCTTCACGATCACCGGCATCCGCGTGTTCTGCTTGCACCAGCGGGTGATCATCTCGATCAGATCGGGGTTTTGCCCCACTGCCGCGCCCATGCCGCGCTCGGACATGCCATGCGGACAGCCGCAGTTCAGCTCGATCCCGTCGGCACCGGTTTCCTCGACCAGGGGCAGGATCGCCTTCCAGGCCTCCTCGACGCAGGGCACCATCAGCGAGGCGATCAGCGCCCGGTCGGGGTAATCGCGCTTCACCGCCTTCATCTCGCGCAGGTTCACCTCGAGCGGCCGGTCGGTGATCAGCTCGATGTTGTTCAACCCCAAAAGCCGCCGGTCGGCGCCCCAGATCGCGCCATAGCGGGGCCCGTTCACGTTGACCACCGGCGGCCCCGCCTCGCCCAGGGTCTTCCACACCACCCCGCCCCACCCGGCCTCGAAGGCACGGCGGACGTTGTATTCCTTGTCGGTCGGCGGCGCCGAGGCCAGCCAGAACGGGTTCGGCGATTTGATGCCGACAAAGGTCGAAGTCAGGTTGGCCATCTCAGCTCTCCTGTGACGCGATCAGCGTTGCGTATTCCGCCAAGAGCGGGCCGAAGGCCTCGTCCGGCGGGAAACTCTCGTATTTGTGGGGCGCCGGGGTTTCGGCCCAGGGCAGACGCTCGGCGGTGCAGGTCTCGACGAAGGGCACGAAGCCCGAAGGGTCGTCCAGCATCACCGCCCGGACATTGAGGAAGGGCGCGCCCTCGATCCGGGTGAAGACCCAGCTCAGACACTCGGCGCAATGCATGTGTTGCAGCGCCGGGTTCTTCATGCCGCCCACGACCGGCGCGCCCGCCAGAACCTCGAACCCCTCGCCCGGGACCATGAGCGTGGTGGAAAAGGCGCTGCCCGACATGCGCTGACAGCCCCGGCAATGGCAGGCGGCGGTGGCGATGGGCTGGGCTGTCACCCGAAACCGCAGCGCGCCACAACGGCACCCCCCTTCGGCCGGCAAGGCATAGGGACGAAAGAGCGCGACGCCGCTCATGGGCAAAGCGCCCGATGGATGTCCATGGCCGCATCGCGCCCCTGGGCCACGGCGGTGACGGTCAGATCTTCGCCGCCGGTCGCGCAATCGCCCCCCGCCCAGACCCCGGGGAGCGAGGTGCGTCCGCCCGCGTCCACGGCGATCTTGCCGCCCTCCAGCGCCAGCCCCTCGGGCTGACCCGAAAGCGTCTGGCCGATGGCCTTGAACACCTGATCGGCCTTCAGGGTGAAGGTCTCGCCGGTCTTCTCCAGCCCCGCCGCCCCGCTGCGGGTATAGGCGAAGGTCACGCCCTCGGCCGTGACCGCCACCGGCATGGCATTGGTGAGGATGCTGACCCCTTCGGTCGCGGCATGGTCGAGTTCGTAATCCGAGGCCGACATGGCCGCGCGGTCGCGGCGATAGACGATCGAGACATGCTCGGCCCCCAGCAGCCGCGATTGCACCGCCGCATCGACGGCCGTCATGCCGCCGCCGATGACCACCACATTGCGCCCGATCGGCAGGCGCGACTTGTCCTCGATCTGCCGCAATTCCTCGATGAAATCGACTGCATCGCGCACGAAGGGCAGATCCTCGCCCGCGACCCGCAGCGCGTTCACGCCCTGCAGGCCGATCCCCAGGAACAGCGCGTCGTACTGGGCCTTGAGCCCGTCCAGCGTCAGCCCGGCGCCCAGCGCCTGCCCGGTCTTCACCGTGATCCCGCCGATCCGCAGCAGCCAGTCGACCTCGGCCTGGGCGATGCCATTCGCGGCCTTGTAGGCGGCGATCCCGTATTCGTTGAGGCCCCCGGCCCTGGGCCGCGTGTCATAGAGCGTCACCGCATGGCCCAGCATCGCCAGCCGATGCGCCGCGGACAGGCCCGCGGGACCGGCGCCAACCACGGCAACCGACTTGCCGGTCGCGGGCGCGCGGGTGAAAGGATGCTCATTGGCCAGCAGCAGGCCATCCGTCGCATAGCGCTGCAGCCGGCCGATCTCGACCGGGTTGCCCTCGGCCTCGTTCCTGACGCAGGCGCCTTCGCAGAGCGTCTCGGTCGGGCAGACCCGGGCGCACATCGCGCCAAGGATGTTCTGCGACAGGATGGTGCGCGCCGCGCCCTCGGGCTGGCCCGCCTGGATCTGCCGGATGAAGAGCGGAATGTCGATCGCCGTGGGACAGGCGGTCACACAGGGCGCGTCATGGCAGAAATAGCAACGATCGGCGGCCACGCGGGCCTCGTGATCGTCGAGGATCGGATAGAGATCGTCGAAATGCGCGGCCAGCGTCGCATCGTCCAGACGCCCGGCCACGATGCCGTCGGTCTGCGGGGAATTCGTCACGGGCTACCTCCCGGGTTGGCTGTGCGAAGGTCCCCAGCTTGCCACGGTTCAAAATTTTATCAACGGGTAAAATTTTGAAATCGCGCGAGCGACGCGATTTGCCCAAATTGCAGGCAATCGGACCGCGTGTTGGGATGAAATCCCACCCTACCCGTCGTCGCCGTAGGGTGGGATTTCATCCCACCAAGCACACCCCAAGCCAGTGCCGCCCCGTAGGGTGGGATTCATCCCACCACCCCGCCCCGTCAGGCCAGAGCCTCGTCCAAGAGCCGCTCCAGCGCCGCGCGCGGCACATCGCCGGTCACGAAGGCCTCGCCGATCCCCCGCGCCAGGATGAAGCGCATCCGCCCATCCTGCACCTTCTTGTCTTGCGCCATCAGGTCGATCAGCCCCTCGCGCCCCGGCAACTCGCCCGGAATGTCCGACAGCTTCCGCTTCATCCCCATCCGCGCCAGATGCTCGGCCACCCGCTCGGGCGCCTCCTGCGAACAGAGCCCCAGCCTCGCCGACAGGTCAAAGGCCAGCAGGCAGCCGATCGCCACCCCTTCCCCATGCAGCAGCCGGTCGGAATAGCCCGTCGCCGCCTCCAGCGCATGGCCGAACGTATGGCCCAGGTTCAACAGCGCCCGATCCCCCTGCTCGGTCTCGTCGCGCTCGACCAGATCGGCCTTCATGCGCACCGCATGGCGCACCGCCTCCTGCCGCAGGTCCTTGTCACCCGCGGCCATGGCCGGGGCATTCGCCTCAAGCCATTGAAAAAAGGCGGCATCCCCCAGCAGCCCGTATTTCACCACCTCGCCATAGCCGGCCAGGAAATCCCGCCCGGGCAGACTGTCCAGCGCGTCGATGTCGCACAAGACCAGCGAGGGCTGGTGGAACGCCCCCACCAGATTCTTGCCCAGCGGCGAGTTGATCCCGGTCTTGCCGCCCACGGAACTGTCCACCTGCGCCAGAAGCGATGTCGGCACCTGCACGAAGCGCACGCCCCGGCGCAGCACGGCGGCGGCAAAACCCACCAGATCGCCGATCACCCCGCCGCCCAGCGCCACCACCATATCGCCGCGCTCGACCTTCTGGCCGATCAGCCATTCCACGACTTGTTCCAGAAAGCGCCAGCTTTTCGTCCCCTCGCCCGGCGGCAGGATCAGCGCCGCCATCGCGACGCCCCCGGCCTCGAGCCCCGCACGAAGCCGCGAAAGCTGGGCGGCGGCGACCGTCTCCTCGGTCACCACGGCGACCCGGGGACGGCGCAGCAGCGGCAGGATCTCGGCCCCCGCGCGCTCCATCAGCCCGCGGCCGACCTGCACGGTATAGGAGCGCGCGCCCAGATTCACCCGCACGTCGTCGATATTGCTCATGGCTTTCCCGGCAGATCTGGGACCGACAGGACATCGGGACGCGAGGCCAGCGTCTCGACCACCTTTTCGGCCGTTGTTTCAATGGCATACTCGGCGGTTGTCGGCACGATCAGATCGGCCTCGGCATAGGCGGGCTCGCGCGCCGCCATCAGTTCGGCCAGCGTCCGGTAGGGATTGGCGGTCTTCAGCAAGGGCCGCGTATCCTTGCGCCGCACCCGGGCCCAGAGCGTGTCCAGATCCGCCTTCAACCAGACCGAGACACCGTAGTCGCTGATCCGCCGCCGCGTCTCGGCCCGCAGGAACGCGCCGCCCCCCACCGACAACACGCAGGGTTCGCCATCCAGCAGCCGCGCGATCACCTGCGCCTCCTTGTCGCGAAAGAAGGCCTCGCCGTCGCGGGCGAAGATCTCGGCGATGGTGGCATTGGCGGCGCGCTCGATCTCGGCATCGGAATCGAGGAAGGGCACGCCCAGCACGGCCGCCAGCTCCTTGCCGACAGCGGATTTGCCGGCGCCCATCATGCCGACCATCACGACAGTCTTCTTCAGCCTCGGCTTCATCGGCGATTCCCTGCCGCCCTCCCCCGGGACGGATCACAAGCTGGCGATTTTTCGCTGCGCGCCCCTGAATGGCGTGAACTCGCGCCGAGTTCCAGTTATAAATCACCGTGAACGGCCGCGGTACGTCAGCGCAGCCGAGGAAACAAAGAGACGAGGACCGAGCCCCATGCCCCGATACGACGACGGCCCCGGATTTTTTGGTTACCTGTTCCGCCTGGTGGTGGTTCTGGTGCTGGTCGGCGGCGTCGGCTTTGTCGCCTTCGCCTATTTCGGCGACCTGAGCCATCCGCCGGAACCGCGCAGCCTGCCCGTCGACCTGCAGCTGGGCTGAGCCATCATGCGCAGGCGCCCTCTTCCCGGAACCGAATCACCCCGCCGGACGGATCGGGGGTTCGGGGCGTGGCTGGCGCTGGCCCTGATGCTGGCCGGTCCCCTCGCCGCGCAGGAGGTGACGCCGCTCTCCGCCATCGACTGGCTGCGCCGTGGCCATGAGGCCGGCGGACCCGGGGCCTATCCGGTGACGCCGCCCCTTACCGCGCGCGATGTGGCGATCTCGGTCCGCGCGCTTGATGCCTTGCGACCCGAGGCCGTGGGCCTGTTCCCCGCCGCGCGCGTGGGCCTTCCGGCGACGCTCTGGGGGCCGACGCCCGCCCGCGCCCTCGCCGATCTGATCAACGACCTGCCCGCCGACATGCTGCCGGCGCTGCGCGATCTGTCGCACCGGCTGCTTCTGGCCGAGTTCAACGCCCCCCTGCCCGACACAACCCCCGCGGCCGCCCCCGATTTCCTGCTGGCCCGGATCGACAAGCTGGTCGAGTTCGGCGCCCTCGATCAGGCGGCGGCACTGCTCGACACGCTCGATTCGCCGGTCCCGGTGCTGCGGCTCAGGCGCTTCGACATCGCGCTTCTCCTGGGCGACGAGGACCGCGCCTGCACCACGATCACCGGCAACGAGCCGCCGATCGAGGATGACGCGGCGCTGATCTTCTGCCTTGCCCGCGCCGGCGATTGGGACGGGGCCGTGGCGCGCCTCGACGCGACCCTCGCCGAGCATCGCATGTCCCCCTATCTGGCCGAACTGCTCACGCAATTCCTCCATGACGAGGAAACGCTGGAAGGCTCGCCCACGCTCCTGCCGCCGCCGCCGGGCACGCCCGACCCCCTGACCTGGCGCCTGCGCGAGGCGGTGGGCGATGCCCAGCCCTCGCTGGGAATGCCGGTGGCCTATGCCCATGCCGATCTGCGCGGGCTTCAGGGCTGGCGCAGCCAGATCGAGGCGGCCGAGCGGCTGACCCGCGTCGGCGCCCTCTCGCCCAACCGCCTGCTGGGACTTTATACCGAGCGCCGCGCGGCCGCGTCGGGCGGGATCTGGGAGCGCGTGAGCGCCATCCAGCGCCTCGACACCGCGCTGCGCGACGCCGATGCCGAGGCCGCGGGTCCTGCGCTTCTGGCCGCCTGGCCGCTGGTTCAGGCGGGCGAACTGGAGGTGGCGATGGCCGCGCTCTTTGCCCAGCCGCTCAGCCAGCTGCCCCTGACCGGCGAGGCGCAGGCGCTGGCCTTCCGCATCGGGCTGTTGTCGCCCGATTACGAGACCGTCGCCCTCGGCCTCGACACGGCGACGGCCGATCCCGCCAGCCGCTTCCTCGCCGCCATCGCCCGCGGCCTCGACCCGGCCGACAGCCGCGGCGCCCTGCCCGGCGAACTCGCGGGTGCCGTGGCGCTGGCCTTCGGCCCCGAGCCGCCGCTGCCGCCCGAGATGGCCGAGCGTCTGGCCCAGGGTCGCCTGGGCGAGGAAATCCTGCGCATTCTCAACGCGCTCGGCGGCCCCGGCGATCCGCGCCTGCTGGCCGAGGGGCTGAGCGCGCTGCGCGCTCTGGGGCTCGAGGATATCGCGCGGCGCACCGCGCTCGAAAGCCTGCTCCTCGAACGGAACGGCTGATGGCCTGCCCGCCCGACCCGCGCGCGATCTCGACCTTCCTCGAGGCCATCGCCGCCGAAAACGGCGCCGCGCGCAACACGCTGCTCGCCTATGGCCGGGACCTGATGCATGCGAGCGCCTGGTTCGCCGGGCAATCCTCAAGTCTCGCCGGAGCCGACCGCGAGGGGGTCGAGGGCTATCTCGTCGCCCTAGACGCCGAGGGCCTGTCCCGCTCCACCCGCGCCCGCCGCCTCTCGGCCCTCAAGCAATTCTACCGCTTCGCCTATGACGAGGGCTGGCGCGCCGACAATCCGACCCTGCGCATCGACGGCCCGGGCCGCAGCCAGCGCCTGCCCGGCACGCTGAGCGAGGCCGAGGTCACGCGCCTGCTGGACGCGGCCCGCGACCATGGGCCCGATGCCGCGACAAGGGCCCGCAACGCCTGCCTTTTCGAGTTGCTCTATGCCACCGGCCTCCGGGTCAGCGAGTTGGTCGGCCTGCCCGATGCCGCGCTGCGCGGCGCGCCCGAAATGATCATGGTCCGTGGCAAGGGCGGCAAGGACCGGCTGGTGCCGCTGTCTGACCCCGCCCGTGCCGCGACCGCCATCTGGCTCGATCACCGCGACCGGGCCGAGGCCGCGGCCCGCAAGCGCGGCCAGCCGCCCTCGCGCTTCCTCTTCCCGGCCAAGGGGGCCGAGGGGCATCTCAGCCGCATCCGCTTTCACGGGCTGGTCAAGGAGATCGCGCTCAAGGCCGGGCTCGACCCCGCGCGGGTCAGCCCGCATGTGCTGCGCCACGCCTTCGCCACCCATCTGCTGGCGGGCGGCGCCGACCTCAGGGTGATCCAGACGCTGCTGGGCCACGCCGACCTCGGCACGACCGAGATCTATACGCATGTCCTGGACGAACGCCTGCGCCAACTGGTGATGGAGCATCATCCACTGGCCAGAGAGTGACGGCCCGGACCCAAGGGGCTGACAAAGATGCGGTCTCGCATGCATCGCTCCCGTCACCCTGTAGGGTGGGATTTCATCCCACCCCGAGCGCCCTCTACGGCAGGAACACCATCTCCCGCTGCAGAAGCGCCCGATAGATCGCCTCGAACCCGCGGTTCACCGCCAGCCCCGCCCTGCTTTCCGCAACCGGCCCGGTCACCACCAGCCGCAGCAGCGCCAGCCCCTCGGGGCCGGGCTGGGCCTCCACCTCGGCGAGGCTGCCCAGCATCGCCCCGAAACTCGCGCCCGAAGCCGTCGCAACCTCCTGCCAGCGCCGCGCCACCGCCTCGGCCAGAGGCTCCAGCGCCTCGCCCTCAGGCCAGCCCAGGCTCAGGACCAGCACCGCCGTCGCCTCCACCCCGGTCGAGAAATCCGCCAGCAACAGGCTGCGCCAGCCCTGGCCCGAGCCCCCGGGCGCCCGCCCGGTCACTGCCGCCAGCGGGTCGCCCACCGCGATCCCCGAGGCATCGGGCAAGAGATAGGCCCTGAGCAGCACGCCCCGGTCCAGCCCCTCCAGCATCCCGACCATCGCCGCCATCGCCGGATCGTCGCGGGCCGACGCCGCCTCGGCCCGTTGCAAGGCGCCGAGGATCGGCCAGGTGCTGCCATGCCGCAGCACCGCCCCCTCGACCTGCACCCGCGCCGACCGGCCCAGCATCCCCCGGAACGGATCCCCCGGGGCGCGGGCGGTCAGATCGATCTGCCCCTCCTCGCCCGCCGCCAGCGCCGTCACCCCGCCTTCCGTGACCCGTGCATAGCCCCGCGCCTGCAGCGCTGCGGGCACCCCGGCCGCCGCCGCGGGATCCAGCCGATACACCCCACCCCAAAGGGGCGGCGCGGCGAACAGGATCATCTGCTCGATATCGGCAGGGGCGAAGCCGACCTGTTCTCGCCATTGCCCGGCGGGAATGCCGATCGCCTCGGCCAGCGGCCCGGGCGGCACGGCCCGCGCCGCGCTCTGCACCTCGGCGGGCAGCCGACTGCTGACAATGGGCGCGGGCAGGCTTCGCGCCGCGGCCAGATCGCCAAAGCCGATCTCGGCCCGGGCCATGCCGGGGGTTACCATCAGTGCCGGAATCCGGTGCAGCATGGCGCGAAACGCTGCCGTGTCCGAGCGGGCGAAGAAACCGGGCGCGGCATCTTCCGCCCCGGCCGAGAGCGGCAACAGCAGAACCACGGTCAGAAGGGCCGAGAAAAGGCGCATGAAGAACCTCTTGAAGCCATGAAAGCCTCAAGCCTGCCAAACCGGGCGCCTGCGGGCAAGCGGCCTCAGGCCCGGCGCAGCGCCGCCGTCATCACCCCCATGCCGACCAACGCCACGCCTCCGGCCCGCGACAGGCCGGCGATGACCCCGGGCCGACCGATCCGCACCCGCATCCGGTCGGCGAGCAGCGCATAGGCCAGCGTGTTGAGCCCGGCGAGGCCCACGAACGTGGCGATCAGGATGGCGAATTGCGGCAGCAGCGGCGACGAGGGATCGACGAATTGCGGCACGAAGGCCACGAAGAAGGCGATGCTCTTGGGGTTCAGCGCCGTGACCAGCGCCGCATGGCCGAAGACGGCGCGGGCCGGCAGGGCCCCGGTCTCGGCCAGCGCGCCCAGCGCCGCGCCGCTGCCTGCACTCCGCCAGAGCTGCACGCCCAGATAGACCAGATAGACCGCGCCCACCCATTTCAGCACGGTGAAGAGCGTGGCCGAGGCCAGCACCAGCGCCCCCAGCCCCATGAGCGAGGCGCTCATCGCCAGGAAATCACCCAGCGTGACGCCAGCCACCGTGGCCAGCGCCACCCGGCGGCCCTGGCTCAAGGCATAGCTGAGGATCAACAGGACCGTCGGCCCCGGAATCAGCAGAAGGACGACCGAAGCGGCGACGAAGGCAAACCAGAGATGCAGATCCATGAGCGGGCTCCTGTTCAGGGCCCCAGCAAAGACAGATTGCCCAGGTCCCCGCAAGAGGTCGCGCGACAGGCCCGCAGGTCCCGCGGCGACTCCTGTCCGCAACCCCATCGTGTCCCCCGGATCCCGCGCCGGCCACCCCCGGCAACCTCCCCCGCCGGACCCGGCGCTTTGGCCGCCTCCCCGCCCCGGCATGGGACAGTCTTGCGATTTCCTTAATACGCGGGGCCAAGCCCTTGAAAAGGCAGTGACAGGCAGGGTGTCCCATGCGTGGGACAGGCACGGGCCCGGCGCAAGAATCGGGTTCCCAGCCCGCCCGCCCCGCGCTATCACCCGGCCATGGCCAAGCTCTATTTCCACTATTCGACGATGAACGCCGGCAAGTCGACGATCCTCCTGCAGGCGGCCTATAATTACCGCGAGCGGGGGATGGAGCCCTATCTCGTCACCGCCCGTTTCGACAACCGGGCGGGTGAGGGAAGGATCGGCTCGCGGATCGGAATCGCCTCGCCCGCCGACACGTTCGAGCCGGGCGAGGATCTCTATGCCAAGATCGCGGCCCGGCTGCAGAAGGGTCCCTGCGCCTGTATCTTCATCGACGAGGCGCAGTTCCTGTCGAAAGAGCAGGTCTGGGACCTGGCCCGCACCGTGGACGACCTCGGCGTGCCGGTGATGTGCTACGGGCTGAGGGTCGATTTCCAGGGCCAGCTCTTCCCCGGCTCCGCCGCGCTGCTGGCGCTGGCCGACGAGATGCGCGAGGTTCGCACCATCTGCCATTGCGGCCGCAAGGCTACGATGGTGATCCGCCAGGACGCTCAGGGCCGCGCCATCAGGGAAGGCGCCCAGGTCCAGATCGGCGGCAACGAAACCTATGTCTCGCTCTGCCGCAAGCACTGGCGCGAGGCGATGGGCGCCTGATCCGCGCCCGCAGCGGCGCAAGCGGGGGGCCAGCCCCCCGCCCTTTGCGTTCTCTGGGTGCAGCGGCCCCCCGGCTCCGGTCGCCCGAAGGAACTGAGGGCGAAACCCCTCTCCGGTCAGGCGTTGAACAGGAAATGCAGGACGTCGCCGTCCTTGACCTCGTAGGTCTTGCCCTCGACGCGGAACTTGCCGGCTTCCTTGGCGCCGGCCTCGCCCTTGCCCGCCACGTAATCGGCATAGGCAATGGTTTCCGCCCGGATGAAGCCCTTCTCGAAATCGCCATGGATCACCCCGGCCGCAGCGGGCGCCAACGTCCCCTTGTGGATGGTCCAGGCGCGGGCCTCTTTCGGGCCCACGGTGAAATAGGTCTGCAGGCCCAAGAGGTCGTAACCCGCGCGGATCAGCCGGTCGAGGCCCGCTTCCTCCAGCCCCATCTCCGAGAGGAACATCTCGGCCTCCTCGGCGTCGAGCTGGCTGATCTCCTCCTCGATCCGGGCCGAGATCACCACGACGCCCGCGCCCTGCCCCTTGGCCATCGCCTCGACCCGCGCGGTCTGGGCATTGCCGCTGGCGGCCGAGCTTTCCTCGACGTTGCAGACATAGAGCACCGGTTTCGAGGTCAGAAGCTGCAGCATCCGCCAGGCCTTCTGGTCGTCCTCTGACACCGTGACCGACCGCGCGGGCTTGCCGTCCTCCAGCACCTTCTGGGCCAGCGCCAGCAGGCGGTCCTGATCGGCGGCTTCCTTGTCGTTGCCCTTCAGCTTGCGGGCGAGGTTCGCCCGGCGCCGCTCGATCGATTCCAGATCGGCCAGCATCAGCTCGGTCTCGATGGTCTCGGCATCCGCCACCGGGTCGATGCGGCCCTCGACATGGGTGATGTCGCCATCCTCGAAGCAGCGCAGCACATGGGCGATGGCGTCGCATTCGCGGATATTGGCCAGGAACTGGTTGCCCAGCCCCTCGCCCTTGGACGCGCCGCGCACCAGGCCTGCGATATCGACGAAGGTCATCCGCGTCGGAATGATCTGTTTGGAGCCGGCAATCGCCGCCAGCGTCTCCAGCCGCGCGTCGGGCACTGCCACCTCGCCCACATTGGGCTCGATGGTGCAGAAGGGGAAGTTCGCGGCCTGCGCCGCCGCCGTCCTGGTCAGCGCGTTGAAGAGGGTCGACTTGCCGACATTCGGCAGACCCACGATGCCCATCTTGAAGCCCATCATTCCCTCCGGCGCCACATTCGCGCCGCTTCTAGGGCGAAGGCGCCCGGCGGGCAAGCCTCAGAAGGGTTTCACCACCACGACCCAGAGGATGGCGATGACGCCGATCACGCTGACCTCGTTGAAGATGCGCAGGAAGCGGTCGCTTTCGCGGAATTCGCCACGGCGCGCGCGGGCCAGCATCCGGCCGGTCCAGACGTAATGCGCGGCCAGCAGCAGGACGAGGGTGATCTTCAGATGCGTCCAGGGCGCGAAGCTCCAGACCGACCAGGCGAGCCACAGCCCGGTCAGCGCGGCGATGACGCCCAGACCCGAGGAAAAGCGGTAAAGCCGGAAGGTCAACTCGCCGATCTGGGTCGGCGCCCCCTCGGCCGCCGCCCGCTTCCAGTAGATCAGCGCGCGCGGCACGGCGAAGATGGAGGTCATCCAGCCCATGACGCAGAGAATGTGGATGATCTTGACCCAGTCCATGCGCCCCTGATGCCCCGTTGCGCCTCCCGGTGCAAGGGGGTCAGCGCGGGGTGAAGATGGACCAGCCGGTGCGCTCGGCCAGCCGTTCCAGCGCCCGCGAGGCCAGCAGCGAATTGCCCACCGCGTTCAGCCCCGGCGACCAGCAGGCGACCGAGGCCTGACCCGGCGCCACGGCGAGAATGCCGCCCCCCACCCCGCTTTTCCCCGGCAACCCCACCCGGAAGGCGAATTCACCCGACCCGTCGTAATGCCCGCAGGTCAGCATCAGGGCGTTGATCTGCCGCGCCATGCGCGAGGAGACGGCGCGCGGCCCATGCGGCGAGAGGCGCCCGTCGAAGGCCAGGAAGCGCCCGGCCCGGGCCAATTGCCGCACCGTCATAGCTATGGCGCAATGGTGGAAATAAACGCCCAGCACCTTCGCCGGCTCGCCGCTGAGGACGCCGTAGCCGCGCATGAAATTGGCCAGCGCCACGTTGCGAAAGCCCGTCTCCTGTTCGGACCGCGCCACCGCCGGGTCGATGGCGATGTCGTCGTCGCCCGCCAGGTATTGCAGGAAGCGCAGGATCTCGCCCAGGGCCTCGCGCGGGGCATAGGAGGACAGCAGCGCATCGGTCACGGCGATGGCGCCGGCGTTGATGAAGGGGTTCCGGGGCCGACCCTTCTCGTATTCCAGCTGGACGATGGAATTGAAGGGATCGCCCGAGGGCTCGCGCCCCACCCTGTCCCAGACCTTTTCGCCGTGCCGCCCCAGCGCCAGTGCCAGGGTAAAGACCTTGGACACGCTCTGGATCGAAAACGGCACTTCGGTATCGCCCGCCGCGATCACCCGCCCATCGGGCAGCGCCAGTGCCAGGCCGAACTGGCCGGGGTCCATGCGGGCCAGTTCGGGGATGTAATCAGCGACCTGGCCGCGCTCGGTCTCGGCGGCCAGTTCGGCGGCGATTTCGGTCACGATCATCGGCAGGTCAAGCTCGGTCATCCGGCGGTGATACGCCAGCGGGGCGGCGCTGGCCACGGGATTCCCTTGCCAGCCGCCCCGCCCCGCCGCAGGCTGGCCGAAAAGCCGGAGGATTCGATGCCCCTACATCCTTACATCCATTTCCAGGGCACCTGCGCCGAAGCGCTGGCCTTCTATGCCGAGGTCTTCGGCGCCCCTCCCGCCAAGGCGATGCGCTACAGCGAAGTCCCCGGCGCCGGGTTCGACAGCCAGCGGATCATTCACGCGCAGCTGGAGATCGCGGGCCGCACGCTGATGGCCTCGGATTTCCCCGAAGGTGTCGAGGGCGATCCGCAAAAGGCGGTGACCATCACCGCGACGCTGCCCAGCGTCGAGGAAGCCCGCGCTCGGTACGATGCGCTGATGGCGGGCGGCGATGTGATCCACCCTTTCGGGCCCAGCTTCTTCTCCGAAGGATTCGGCATGCTGCGTGACCGCTTCGGGACCCATTGGATCCTGATGAAGGAGAGCGCGGGCCTGCGCTGAGGCCTTGATTTCCCCCCATCCGCCGTGCGAGGCCTGTCACGCAATTCACGGGGGGCCCGATGACCAGGATCGACGACACTTTCGCCCGTCTCAAGGCCGAGGGGAAAAAGGCCTTCGTGGCCTATATGATGGGCGGCGACCCTGACGAGGCCACCTCGCTGGCCATCATGCAGGGCCTGCCGGGCGCCGGTGTCGATGTCATCGAGCTGGGCATGCCCTTCACCGACCCGATGGCCGACGGGCCGACCATCCAGCGGGCCGGCCAACGCGCCCTCGACGGCGGCATAACCATGGACAAGGTGCTGGCCATGGTCCGCGCCTTCCGCCAGGGCGACGCGACGACGCCCATCGTTCTCATGGGCTATTACAACCCGATCTATGCCCGGGGCGTGGACCGCTTCCTGTCCGAGGCGGTCGAGGCCGGGATCGACGGGCTGATCGTGGTGGACCTGCCACCCGAGGAAGACAGCGAACTCTGCCTGCCCGCCCAGGCGGCGGGAATGAATTTCATCCGCCTCGCCACCCCCACCACCGATGACAAGCGCCTGCCGAAGGTCCTGCAGAATACCTCGGGCTTCGTCTATTACGTCTCGATCACCGGGATCACCGGGGCAGCCGCGGCGCAGGCGGGCGATGTGGGGCCGGAAGTGGCGCGCATCAAGGCGGCGTCCGACCTGCCGGTGATCGTGGGCTTCGGCATCACCACGCCCGCGCAGGCACAGGCCATCGCCGGCGTCGCCGATGGCTGCGTCGTGGGCTCGGCCATCGTCAAGGAAATCGGCGAGGGCAAGCCCGTGGCCGAGGTCCTGTCCTTCGTCGCCTCGCTGGCCGAGGGGGCGCATCGGGGCTGACCCCCGGCGTTTTCGCCCGTCCCTGGCGCGCAAAATCGACCCGCCCGGCCCCAGATCCGGCGGCCGGGCCGGTGCCGTTTTCCCCGCCCGGGGATCGCGCGCTTGCTTTCTTGACGAAATACTGTACACCAGAGGGGCTAGTTACGCCGACCCGCACCCTGTCTCCTTCACCGGCTTCAGTCTGCTATTCGTACTGACCAAGCCGGGCTGCCGCATGTCGTGGGCAGCAAACCAAATGAAGGAGTCTCACGATGGCCAAAGGCACCGTGAAATGGTTCAACGCCACCAAGGGTTTCGGGTTCATCCAGCCGGAAACCGGGTCGAAGGACGTGTTCGTCCACATCTCGGCGGTCGAGCGCGCGGGTCTGACCCAGCTCGCCGACGGTCAGAAAGTGACCTTCGAGATCGAGACCAGCCGTGATGGCCGCGAGTCGGCCCGCGATCTCGCTCTTGCCTGAATCGCGCCGCGCGGGGACGCCCGGCAAGGGCCCCGGCGCGACGGGAAAGACCAGATCCGGGATGCCTGCATCCCGGGTTTCGGCCGAGTTTCTGCGGGGTCTCAGCCAGCCGGTTCTGGCGCCGCACGACAAGACGGCCGCCGCGGCGCGCGAGATCGTTTCGGCCGATGCACGCAAGCGCATCGAACGCAGCGCCGCGCTGAAAGCGGCCCGTCTTGCCCGCGATGCAGGCCTGCCATCCCCGGGCGTTTCCGGGGACGACGAGTAAGCGCCTGAAAGATCAGAGTTTCCGCCGCCCGCCCCGGTGCTTCGCGCATCGGCAAGGGCCATGCGGAGAGAGAAGCGGCGGGGCCAACCCCGCCGCTTTTCCATGCCAACCCTGGCCTCCGCTGCGTCACCAAACCGTCACCGGTCTGTCGCCCCCCCGTTTCATCCCGCCGCCATGATCCGCGCGAGCATTGACTCGCAACCCATGGACTCAAGGTAGCCCGATGACCGACAAAACCCGCCTTTCCGCCGACGAATGGGATGAAGCCAACTTCCCCCGCCCTGCCGAGACCGAGTTCGACCGTGTGGTCGAGCGCGCGCTGAGCCGCCGGGGCTTTCTGGGTGGTGTGGTGGCGCTGGGTTCGGGCGCGGCGGCGATGGGCCTCGGCGTGCTCAGCCCGCGCGCCGCTCTGGCCTCGACCACCGCGCGCTTCCCCTTCACCCCGATCGACGCGCAGACCGACGAACAGATCCACGTGCCGCAGGGCTACCGCGCCCGCGTTCTGGCCCGCTGGGGCGACGCGCTCTTCTCGGATGTCGAGGGCTATGACCTGACCGAGGGCGGCCCGGCCGCCGGTTCGGACCGCATCTTCGGCGAGAATACCGACGGGATGGAAAGCTTCCCCTTCCGCGGTCACGAGCTGATCGCGGTGAACCACGAATACACCAACAACGATATCAACCTGCCCGCCGGCCAGGACGGCGTTCCGGCCAATGCCGAGGACGTGCTGAAGCTGCAGAACCTGCAAGGCGTCACGGTGATGGAGATCGCCGAGGACGAGAACGGCTGGTCGGTGGTCAAGGACAGCCCCTTCAACCGCCGCATCCACCACAACACGCCGATGGTGATGGCCGGTCCCGCCGCGGGCCATGCGCTGCTGCAGACCTCGGCCGATCCTGCGGGCCTCAACCCGCTGGGCACGCTGAACAATTGCGGCTCGGGCAAGACGCCCTGGGGCACCTATCTGACCTGCGAAGAGAATTTCAACGGCTATTTCGGCGCCAATGGCGAGCTGCCCACCGACCAGGTTCTGGCCGAGGGCTATACCCGTTACGGCATCAGCGCCGAAGGCTGGGGCTATGATTACCACAAATGGGACGCGCGCTTCGACGTGGCGGCCAACCCCAACGAACCCCACCGCCACGGCTGGGTGGTCGAGATCGACCCGACCGACCCGCAATCGACCCCGGTGAAGCACACCGGCCTCGGCCGCTTCAAGCATGAGAACGCCGAAGTGGTGCTGGCCCGCGACGGCCGCGTCGTGGTCTATATGGGCGACGACGAACGCGGCGAGTTCCTCTATCGCTTCGTCTCGAACGGGGTCTACACGCCCGGCGGCGCGACCGAGGGGCTGCTCGATGACGGCATGCTGTCGGTCGCCCGGTTCAACGATGACGGCACCGGCGAATGGCTGGATCTGACGCCCGAATCGACCGGGATGGACATGGCCGAGATCCTGGTCTTCGCCCGCACCGCCGGTTCGCGCGTCGGCGCCACGACCATGGACCGCCCGGAATGGGTCGCCGTCAACCCCTACGCGGTCGAGGCCTATTGCTGCCTGACCAACAACACCCGCCGGGGCACCCGCCCCAATGCGGGCGGCGACGAGACCCCGGTCGGCGGCCCGAACCCCCGCGCCGAGAACCAGTACGGCCAGATCGTCCGCTGGTTCCCGCATGACGACGACCACGCCGCCGCCAGCTTCGACTGGGATCTCTATGTCATGGCCGGCAACCCGGCGGTGCATTCGGACGCCTATGCCGGCTCGCCCAATGTGACTGCGGGCAACATGTTCAACGCGCCGGATGGCATGGCCTTCGACTCGACCGGGCTTCTGTGGATCCAGACCGATGGCGAGGATTCGAACGAGGGTGATTTCGCCGGCCAGGGCAACAACCAGATGCTGGCGGGCGACCCGGTCTCGGGCGCGATCGCCCGCTTCCTCACCGGGCCGAAGGGCTCGGAAGTGACCGGCCTCTGCTGGTCCAGCGACCGGCGCACGATGTTCGTGGGCATCCAGCACCCGGGCGGTAGCTGGCCGGACGGCTCGGGCCTGCCGCGCTCGGCCATCGTCGCCGTGACGCGCGAGGATGGCGGGCTGGTGGGATGAAATCCCACCCTACGCCCTGACCCCGCCTCGGCACAGAAAAAGACCGGGCCCCAGCGATGGGGCCCGGTTTCCTTTTGACGATGTCTGAGGACGCGGCGCCGTAGGGTGGGATTTCATCCCACCACACTGCGCCGTCAGAGCCCCGCGCCCTCGTCCGCGCCCAGCATCAGGTTCAGGTTCTGCACCGCCGCACCCGAGGCCCCCTTGCCGAGGTTGTCGAGCACCGCGATCAGGACCGCCTCGCCGGTCTTCGGATTGCCATGCACCGACAGTTCCAGCCGATTGGTGCCGTTGAGCCGCTCGGGCCAGACCCGCGGCTCGTGGACCGAAGGCTCGACCACCGCGACGAAGCGTGCCCCGGCATAGGCCGCGCGCAGGGCTTCCTCGGCCGCTTTCATGCCCGCCTCGCCCAGGTCGCGCATATGGACGGCCACCGCCATCCCCTGCGCATACTGGCCGACCGAGGGCACGAAGACCGGGGCCCGGGACAGAAGCCCATGCGCCTTGATCTCGGGCAGGTGCTTGTGGCCCTGCGCCGCGGCATAGAGGAAGGATCCCTTGACCTCGCCCGAGTCGTATTCGGCGATCATCGATTTGCCGCCGCCGGTATAGCCCGAGACGCCCGAGATCGAGGGCGGCGCATCCGGGTCGATCAGCCCCGCCTGCACCAGCGGCCGGATCAGGGCGATGGCGCAGGTCGACCAGCAGCCGGGGTTCGAGACGCGCGTGGCACCGGCGACCAGCGCCCGCTGCCCCTCGGCCATCTCGGGGAAACCGAAGACCCAGTCCGGCGCCACGCGATGCGCGGTCGAGGCGTCGATCAGCCGCGTGCCATAGGGCTCGGCCAGCGCCGCCGCTTCCTTGGCCGCATCGTCGGGCAGGCAGAGGATCGCCACATCGGCCTCGGCCAGCGCCTCGCGCCGGGCGCCTGCGTCCTTGCGTCGCTCGGCCGGGACCTGCACCAGCGTGATGTCGTCGCGGTGCTGCAGCCGCTCGCGGATCTGCAGCCCCGTGGTGCCGACTTCCCCATCGATGAAGACCTTGTGCGCCATGGCGGATTCCTTTGTTCAGGCCCCGTCAGATAGGACAAACTGGCCAACGGGGCAAGCTTCGCGCAGCGCCCGCCGCGCGCTTGCGAGCCGCGCCGGGCGGTGGTAAGAAAACTTGACCAATCCCGGGGGAACCATGAGCGCCATCACCACCATCGAAGACCTGCACCAGATCTACCGGCGCCGCGCCCCGAAGATGTTCTACGATTATTGCGAATCCGGCAGCTGGACCGAACAGACCTTCCGCGAGAACAAATCCGACTTCCAGAAGATCCACCTGCGCCAGCGCGTCGCGGTCGACATGTCGAACCGCACCACGGAAAGCACGATGATCGGCGAAAAGGTCGCGATGCCCGTGGCGCTGGCGCCCGTGGGGCTGACCGGCATGCAGCATGCGGATGGCGAGATCCTGGCGGCCAAGGCGGCCGAGGCCTTCGGCGTGCCCTTCACCCTCTCCACCATGTCGATCTGCTCGATCGAGGATGTGGCCGCGCATACCACCAAGCCCTTCTGGTTCCAGCTCTATGTGATGAAGGACGAGGATTTCGTCCGCCGCATCCTGCAACGCGCCAAGGACGCCGGCTGCTCGGCCCTGGTGCTGACACTGGACCTGCAATTGCTGGGCCAGCGTCACAAGGACCTGAAGAACGGCCTCTCGGCGCCGCCAAAGCTGACCCTGCCGACGATGGTGAATCTGGCGACCAAATGGCGCTGGGGCATGGGGATGCTGGGGACCAAGCGGCGGTTCTTCGGCAATATCGTGGGACATGCGCAGGGGGTGGGCGATCCCGCCTCGCTCGGCGCCTGGACGGCCGAGCAATTCGACCCGCAACTCGACTGGGGCAAGATCGAGAAACTGCGCGACCAATGGGGCGGCAAGCTGATCCTCAAGGGCATCAACGATCCCGAGGATGCGGTGATGGCCGCGAAGATCGGCGCCGATGCGATCACGGTCTCGAACCACGGCGGGCGGCAACTCGACGGCGCCATGTCCTCGATCCGCATGCTGCCCTCGATCCTCGATGCGCTGCAGGGCGATACGGAAGTGCATCTCGACAGCGGCATCCGCACCGGCCAGGACGTGCTGAAGGCGCTGGCGCTGGGGGCCAAGGGCACGATGATCGGCCGCGCCTTCGTCTATGGGCTGGGGGCGATGGGCCAGGCGGGGGTGACCAAGGCGCTGGAGATCCTGCACATGGAGCTGGACAAGACCATGGCGCTCTGCGGCGAACGCGACGTGAAGGCGCTCGGCCGCCACAACCTGATCCTGCCGCAGGGATTTGCGGACCCGACCGTGCAGCTCTGAGGCGGCCGAGAGGTTTCGCCCTCGGCGGGAGCGGCGTTGCTGCGCCCGTCTCGGGCGCCGAAGAAAGGGGGCTGTCTGCCCCCCTCTTGGCCCGAGGGCCAATTCACCCCCCGAGGATATTTGAAGCGCAAAGATGAAGGTTAAGGGGGCGTTAAGCCGCCTTCTTTGCGCGTCAAATATCCGCGGGGGTTTCTCAAGGGGGTGGAAAACCCCCTTGAGCGGGGGGCGCGGGGGGCTGGCCCCCGCCACCGCGCAACGGCCCAGCGAACGCCCGGCTAGTGGCCTCCGCGCGGCAGGATCAGCCGGGCGAGCAGCCCGCCATAGCCCGGAATCGTGCTCTCGCCCAGGTCCAGCCGGCCGCCATGGCTGCGCATCGCATCGGCGACGATCGCCAGCCCCAGCCCTGCCCCGCTCCCGCGCGAGGCGCCGCGGGCGAGGTCGAGCCGCACGAAGGGCCGCATCGCCGGCTCCCGGTGCTGGGGCGCGATCCCCTGCCCGTCATCGGCGACGCAGATCGTGACGCTGTCGGGTCCCTCCTCGATCCAGATCTGCGCCTTCGCGCCATAGCGCAGCGCGTTGCCGATCAGGTTGTCGACGGCCCGCGCCAGCATCTGCGGGCGGAGGTTCATCACCGGCCCCGCCGCCGCACCAATGAAACGCACCGGCCGCCCGCCCCGCGCCGCCTCGGCCGCCCGCCGCGCGACCAGCGCGCCGAGGTCGGTCTCGACCTCGGTCTCCACCGCCTCGGTCCGGGCGAATTCCAGGAAGCGGTCGATCAGCGCCTCCATCTCGGCCACATCGGCCAGCAGCGCCCGCGCCTCGGGCTCGTCCTCCAGCATCGACAGCGCCAGCCGCATCCGGGTCAGCGGCGTGCGCAGGTCATGGCTCACCCCTGACAACATCAGTGTCCGCTGCTCGATATGCCGTTCGATCCGCGCCCGCATCTCCAGGAAGGCCTTGCCCGCGGCCCGCACCTCGGTCGCCCCGGCCACCCGATAGGGCAGGGTCTGGCCGTGGCCAAAAGCCTCGGCCGCCTGGGCGAGGCGCAGCATCGGGCGCATCTGGTTCTTCAGATAGGTGAAGGAAATCATACCCATGACCACGCCGATCACCAGCGTCAGCACCAGCATCTGATGCGGGTTGCGCGCCGAGATGCGGCTGAGCTGGAAGGCCAGTTCCAGATGCCCGTGCCGCCCGGCGAGCCAGAGGGTCACCCCCCCGTCATGGAGCGCGACCGAATCCATCTCCGGCAGCCCGCGCGCGAGTTCGCGCACCGCCAGCCGGCCCGAAAGGTCGTAGAACGGCAGATCCTCGGCCCGGGCGCTGGGGGGGGCTTCGGCAACGATCGCGGCGCGCAGGTCAAAGGCCCCCGCCAGCCGATCCACTGCCCGTTCGGCGGCGGCCACGTCCGGGGCGGCGTCGGCCTGGGCCAGGATGTGATGCGCGACCAGCACGAAATTGGCCGTCATCTGCCGGGTCACCCCGTCGTAATGGCGCTGGATGAACGACAGCGAGACGACCAGCAGGATCGTGGTTACCGGCACGAAAACGATCAGCGCGGCCCGCCAGTAGAGGCCGCGCGGAAAAATCGGTTTGAGCAGTCGGCCAAGCATGGCGATACTCTAGGCGCCGCGTCGGCCCTTGGCCAGCGCCCGCCGCTCTCCTTCCCTGCGAGGCTTCCCTTGTCCGATCCCGATTTCGCCCCCCTGCCCGGCCAGTCTCTGCTGCTGGAGCCCGGCCTGCGCCTGGTGCTGGCGCCCAATGCCTCGCCGATGACCGAACGGGGGACCAACACCTATCTACTGGGTGAGGGCGCGGTCAGCGTCATCGACCCCGGCCCCGCCGACCCCGGCCATCTCAGGGCGATTCTGGCCGCGCTCGCGCCCGGCGAGCGAATCGCGCAGATCCTGGTCACGCATGCGCACAAGGATCACTCGCCCCTCGCCCGCCCGCTGGCCCAGGCCACCGGCGCGCCGGTCCTGGGCTTCGGCGGGGCCGAGGCCGGACGCTCGGCCCGCATGGCGGCGCTGGCGGGCGAGGTCGGGGGCGGCGAAGGCGTGGACGAGGCCTTCGCCCCCGACATCCTTCTGCCCGACGGGGCCGAGATCGAGGCGGGCGGCCGCCCGCTCGCGGCGGTGCATACGCCCGGGCATTTCGGCAACCACCTCTGTTTCCGCTGGGGCGCCGCGCTCTTTTCCGGCGACCATGTGATGGGCTGGGCGCCGAGCCTCGTCTCGCCGCCGGACGGGGATCTGACCGATTTCATGGCCAGCCTTGAGCGGGTCGAGGCCCTGGGGCCGCTGCGCTATTACCCCGGCCATGGCGCGCCGGTGGCCGAGGGACAGGCCCGGGTCCAGGCGCTGCGCGCCCATCGGCTGGGGCGCGAGCGGTCGATCCGGGCGGCGGTCGAGGGCGGCGCCGCGACCCTCGCCGCAATCACCGGGGCGGTCTACCACGATGTCGCCCCCGCCCTCCTGCCCGCCGCGGCGCGCAACGTGCTGGCGCATCTGATCGACCTCGAGGCCCGCGGATTGCTGCGCTTCGACGGGGTTCCCGGTCCGGAAACCCCTGTTTTCACGGTATAAATGCGAAACCCCGGGGGCCCTTTCATTTTCCGCGAAAAAATCGCGCCGAGGCTCTGGACGCCGCTCTGGGGCCTTGCTATACGGCCCCCATGTTCCGGCGTAGCTCAGCGGTAGAGCAGTTGACTGTTAATCAATTGGTCGTAGGTTCGATCCCTACCGCCGGAGCCAAAAATCTAGAATATTTACAAGATGTTAGCGGGCCGCTCCTCCGGGCGGCCTTCGCTATTTTTGGCTGGTTCTGCAACATCTCTGCAACATTTCGACACGCCTCCGCAAACGTGGAGGCTTCCGCTCACTCTTGACCAGATCGCGTCAAAGTTCTGCCACATCAGTGCTTTAGCCGTAACACTGCCATGCTTCGGACCTTCGAAAATACCCGGCCCTACGCCCAACCACTCGCGGCCATCGAGGTGCGCGGTAAACCGTGCGCGTTGCCACCCGACTTCGTTCAGGGTCTCGACTTCCTTCGCCGCTTCACTGTTAGCCACCATGAAGTGCTGCGATGGGTCTATCTGGTCGACGGCAGGCTCTACGCCGCGTCGAACAGTATGATCATCGACTACGAGATCGGTTCTTGCGAGCTGGAAGACTCGGCTTTCCTGCCGTTGATTTGCCGCATCCTTGCTGGCTTTTATGCACCGCCGGATAGCGTTGTCATCGACTACATGACCTATGTGTTTACTTGGGACGACGGACAGGAACTTCTTGTTGATTGCAGCAACACGGCGTGGCGCCCAGTTTCCTCCGTCGGTGACCGAATCAAGGACATGATCGCGGGCACCTTCAAACGCCATTGGAGCTTTGGCGAGGTCACCCACATAGACGACGAGACACGCGAGAGTTTGAAGCGTTCTTTCGATGGCCGTGGGAACGGTGACATTTTCTTTGATGGTCAGACAGCTATCTACCGCAATGACACGCGCACATCGGAACATCTGCGACCATTCCCCTCGAACACCGAAGGACTGATCCGCTTCGACCGCAAGCCGTTCCTCGCCATGCTGAAGGTCGCGACCGAGATCGACTTTTCGGCAAGCCCCCTCTGCTTCCGGCATGCGCACGGGCGCGGAATGCTCGTGCGGCGCACCTTGGGGCGCGACGTGCCGACGTTCGGGGGCGAAGATGGCTGAACCTCTCGACGGCTTCTTCTTCCATCCTGATGGCGGTTCACCTGATGCGCAGCTTGCGCGCCTCCTTGCGGGTGAGCACAATCCCAACTTCGACAGCCCCTTCTCGGCGACCTTTGACGAGGTGGACGACGAGATCAGGGGTGTTGAGGCGGAACGGAAAAGGCTGCTCGCGCGTCTTGTCATGCTACGGGAGAAGCTGGTGTCGCTTCGCGCTCATCGGCAGCAGGTCACAGAGGCCGTTGAGCGATTCGAGGCAACAGGTGAGATTGCTCCCCTGCTAATCCCTGCGTGCAAGGCGCTGTCCGCGAAAGAGCAAGCAGCCCTTCGGAAGGCAGACGATCCGATCAAGAATACCGAGATCGACAACGCAAAGGCGACGCTTGCGGCCAGCCTGCCCGGAGGGTGGGATGTGACCGAGACGACCGCAGACGACGAGTTTGTCTATGTGACGATCAAGCGCCGCCGCGAAGTTGTCGCGGCAGAACGCCCGTCACACGAAACGACCCGAGAGGGGATCGTCGAAAAGGTGAAGCAGGCTTTCGAAGCGTATCGCCGAGACTTTCTGAACAGCGCGCGCCCGCTTCGGATCGTGACGACAACGGCCAGTCCGAGGGCGTCCCCATGAACAAGTTGAGTTGGGAAGGCGACCTAACTGAGGGAGACCTCTGGAAGCTGTTCTCAAGCGACCCGGCAGAAGCCAGCGACACCATCCTTTTCTACAGCCAGATCAAGCCGCTGCTTGCCAAGTTGAAGCTTCAAGACGAGACGCGGTTCTACCACGTCTTTGCCCACTCGACCGTGCCAGAGCGGCCAGAGTGCGCACGCCTGCGCGCCACCGTGACCCAGCGAAACCTTCGCAAAGTCGCGGCGGCATTCGCGGCTGAGAACGACGACGCTGCGATCCAATATCATGGCCGCGGTGTAGCGCATCGAAACCGTTAGAGCAGTTGAGACGCCGAAGGACCAGACACTGGTCTTGACAGGCTTTGCAAGGTGGCCATTCCTCGAGTACTGTTCCAAGAAGTTCAGTCGTTGCGTCTTGCACTGTCGCCCACACAAGATATTGTGGGGGGATGGATGACTCAATGAACCTTATCTTCGACCCCGCTCAGGCGCTGGAAAGCTCCGCTTTCCATGGTCGCGTTCAATCTAGCGAAGACCAACATCGGCTCGACATCGTGGCTAAGGAGCGAACAAGCGCGCTTCCGTGGCGTGGGCAATTTAGTCCTCAACTGGTCGAGTATCTGTTGAGCAGACATTCTGAAGCCGGAAAAACCATCGTTGATCCGTTTTGTGGAAGTGGCACCGTGCTACACGAAGCCGCCAGAAGCGGTGCGCACGCACATGGGTTTGACGTAAATCCTGCTGCAATTTGCTTGGCAAAAGTTAGTGAATTATCGAATTTGGATATGGCTGCGCGCTGGGCCTTGATTGATTCACTTCGCGCCTTTTCGCATAGACTTGGCTCACTAACCCCAAGTCATGGCATGATAAGTTGTGCGGATGCAGTGGCTGCTATTGACGCTTCGCGGGATGATCCAGTAACCCGAACGGCACTAGAAGGTTTTTTACTGTTTGCCTTTACAAATGGAACCGCAATTAGCCCGCCAAATTTGCGGAGAGCAACTGAACGCTATCTATCAGTCCTTGCCGACTTGCGTCAAACCAACTGCACCATTATGGCACAAGTTGGTGATGCCCGCTCAATACCTGCAGATCCTGCCACATTTGACTACATGATTACGTCCCCCCCCTACATCAACGTATTTAACTACCACCAAAATTATCGACCGATTATTGAGGCGCTCGGTCATTCTCCTCTTGCAGCAGCCAAGTCAGAGATTGGCGCAAACCGTAAGTTTCGTCAGAATAGATACATGACAGTAGTGCAGTATTGCATGGACATGGCTTGGTTTTTTGTGGAGGCGAGGCGGATACTGAAGGATAGTGCCAAACTTACGATTGTTTTGGGCCGAGAGTCGAACGTTAGGTCTGTTTCTTATAGAAACGGAGAGCTCATTAGTGCGATTGCTTGCGAAGGCATAGGCTTCAAACTCATCGACTGGCACGAGCGAAAGTTCACCAATAGATTTGGTGAAGCTATTTTTGAGGATGTCCTGACGGTCGTACCGGCCACTGCTACGCTGGAACATGCGCTCGGGATCGGTCGTGCGGTTGGACGGCAAGCACTTGAGAACTCGCTCGAGTACTGCCCTATTGACCGTCGGGCAGAAATTGAGGCCGCAATAGAATCTGCAAACAGCATTGAGCCTTCTCAGATATCGGGGGCAATTTGATGGTACAAGTCATCCAAACTCGCGCGCACGGCGACAAGTTGCGCGCACTCGCAGACAATGTGAAGCTTCCGGAACAAGATCGACCGAGGGTCGAGGCTCAAATCGCAAAATATGATGAGTGGGTTTCCAAACTCAATGCTCTTGAGGGCCAAGGTGATGGGCTTCTTCACTCAATGGTGGATTTGCTGAATGAGTACAAAAAATCGGTCGAGTTTGATTTGATTTTTTGTTCCGGGGATGATTTCTTGTATCGCCAGAAGGGCCAACTTAAACTAGATAACACAATTCTTGAGGAGTTTTTGCCACGTCTTTTTGATTCAAGGCTTGTTCCAGGCTTTAGCAGACAAAACGGACTGGAATGCGGCCCTCGCGCAAGTTTCGCGGGGCTTTCTTTTGAAAGCCCGTTGCTTCCGTTGGCCGCTGGCGGGGTTTATGTGAAGAGAAAAGATCAGGACTTCTCAGTAACTAGGCAACACAAGCTCAGAATTACAACCACGTCAAACCCTAAAGATGTGTTCGAGCAGGACTTCCATGTCTCCTACTTTGCGACAGAGATTAAAACCAACCTTGATAAAACAATGTTTCAAGAGGCTGCGGCAACAGCAGGAGAATTAAAGAGAGTTTCGTCTGGATCCAAGTATATACTTCTTTGCGAATGGCTCGACATGACGCCAATCAATACTAAGCTCACTGCGATGGACGAGGTGATCGTCTTGAGGAGGGCCAAAAGGTTAGGCTCGAACCTTCGTTCTGACTTTTCGACTGCGGCTGGACGAAAGGCGGCAAAGGAGTGGTATTCCAGATTTCTTGATGACCACCCGCTGAGTTATGATGGATTTAAGCGCTTCGTATGGCACCTTAATGAGTGCTTTCCCGCAGAGGAGCACGACGCCGAAGACGTGGTTTTGGAACGAGGCTATTTCTAGGCGTGCCTTAGTAGTAGCCCGCCAATGTAGATACGGTAACTGACTGACGGCGCAAATACTGCGACGAGAATGCTCCGACGATGAGCGCAATCCCAAGGTCGCCATGACCGGACGCCGACCGCGATTGGGTGATGATCTGGTTACCAGCAACAGTTGTCGCCGTTGTGAAGGATGCAAGATCGGCTTCGATCTCGGAGCGCAGCGGGCAGTCGTGGGCAAACTTGATCTCGCCTGCGGCGAACATCACTGCGAGGTTTTCGACCATGAAGGTCTTGCCTGCTGAGACGTAGCGGCTTGACTTCTTCGACCAGTCCTGCCCGCCCGTCATCGTTATAGCGTGGTGCGGGACCGACTGCGCTTGCATCATGTCCGACACGACGCGTCCGATGGACGTGCCGTCGATGGCGAGGAGGGATTTGCCGCCGAAGGGCTGAGCGTTGCGCAGGCGGATCAGGTAGTCCACAACATCGACGTAGGAGACGCCACGGAACCGGTCAGCATAGACGATGGTGCGCTCCCTCGGCCCGACGATGATCTTGCCAGAATCGACAATCGGCAGCGCCTGATCCTTGAGCACCACGACCGCCGAGAAATCGTTGGCCTGCCCCAAGTCGGCAGCGATCCAATAATTCTGATAGCCTGTGACGCGCGGAATTCCCGGGTCCATGTTGGTTTCGTTGATCACCCGGCCATCGGGCAGATAGACCAGGTTCAAAGTCGTGGACATATTGCACCCTCCGTGCTTGTCGCGTTTTCGATTATGCTGAGATCAAAGTAGCTCGTGCCGTCAGCCAGCATTTCCACCTCGATCTCGGCGCGGAACTTCGTCGCGGACAGCGTGCGGCGCATCCGCTCGACCTTCTCTGCCAGCCTCGGAATGCTCGTGCCTTTGACGACGATGCGATGGACATCTTTGTCCATGCGTTCGCGCCCGTTCTCGTCGAGGAACAGGCGGGCGAAATAGTTGTTCTTCCCGGCAGGTGTGCTGCTGAAATAGACCTGCCCGCGCGTCGTGAGCATGGGCAGAACACCGGCAATCAGATCCTCGCCGCCACCCTCGCCTTGGAGAAATGCGCACTCGTCGATCACGAGCAACGACACGGACGGGTAGCCCCGGATCGTATCAGACGTGGACGGCAGCGCGATCACGCGGGCACCGTTCGACATTTCGAGTTCGGTCAAAGTGGATCGCGTGATGACCAGATCGGTGCGGCGAATCTGGCGGCCGATTTCGCGGGCGATGATCTTCGCCTGCCGTTCCGCGGGGGCGATGCAGAGCGAGAGGGATTCCGGGACGTGCAATTCCTCGACGGCGCGGGCGGCGAGGACCGATGTCTTGCCCGACTGACGCCCGACGCGGCACGCCACTTCGGACGCGCGGGTCGTGAACATCTCGACTTGCCAATCGTCCGGCTCGTGACCCATCCAATGGGCGAGGCGCGCCCTCGGGTCGAGGGAGCGTTCAAGGTCGCGCGCCCATGCTGTGAACCCGTCAAATGCCAACGCCGTCATCCTCTTTCGTCACGGATAGAACGTGCTGCCGCATCTTGCGCAGCAGCGGTTCGCGGGCGGCGGGAACCTCGACGCAGACTTCTTGGAGGATGCGGCGCAGCGTGACCCATTCGGGCGCTTGCGAGAGAGTGACCGAAACGGTCAGATTGGTCGCGAGCCTCCCCTGCATCGTGGCGATGTCGCGCAGGACTTTCCGCAGGCCTTCCATCGCGGACAGGGCAAAGCCGTCATCTTCGTTCTGCTCGGCCTTCGTGATCAGGGCTTCAACGCGCTTCGCCAGCGTTTCGTAGGTGCGGGCAACATCCATGCGGTCCTCGTTCAGGACGGCGGTATCGCCTTCGACCTTGGACAGGCGCACCTCAGCCAGCACGGCGCGCACCATTTCCTCCGTGATGTGATCCTTGCGGAACCGCACGATGGAATCCGGGTGCATCCCGAGGCGCTTCGCGACCTGCGCCTTCGTCATCCCACCCGGCAGGTTGTTTTCACCCAAGATGATCTGTTTGATGATCGTCTTGCGCTCCGGGTGCATCAGGATCGTGTTCTTGCGGCCACCGCCACGCCTGCCGTCAGCCATTTCAGGTGTCTCCCGAAAGCGAAGTTGAGGCGAAGATCGGCGCGCCGTTATCGTCGCCATACCAACGGACGCGGGCACGTAGCCGGTCCCATTCTGCAACGGAGACATCGACCAAATGATCATAAACGCGATTTGCGAACTGTTCCCCAACGCCCGACCGCAGGAGGTCGTCGCGCAACTTGCCAAACGAGATGCCGTCGAGATGGAGCTTCATCATCCCGGCAAGCGTGGCGATCACGGCAGCCGTCGGGCTGCCTGACGGGTCGAGAGGTTCAATCCCGTGGCGGGTGACGATCTCGCCACCACGGAGGACGATCACCTCGTCCTCCGCACAGAACCCAAGCCCGATGCGGTAGGCCCATTCGAGGCAGGCACGATCAATCGGCGTCATGAGCCTTCTCCATCAGGTGCAGCTTGGCCTGCATGTGCTCGGGCAGATCGTCAGGCGTGCGCCACGTCTGGACCCGCAGGCCAAGGCGCTCCGCCTCAAGGCGGCGTTGCACGATGCCGTGGCCCGTGTTGTGATCGGCGCGGACATACCGAATACGGTGGTGGTCGTCGTCGAGGCTGATGGTTTTCGTCTGGGCGATGGCCGTGGCGGAATGGGTGTTGCGGCGGGTCGGATCGTCGCGGTCGTCCGCTATCTTCAAGGGAAGACCAGCTTTCGCCGCCGCCTCTTTCGCCGCCCGATACTTGGCAGGATCGCGGGCGTCTGCGCGGCTGATTGTGTGGGCAGGCAAGGTCGATGTATTCAAGCGCAGATTGCCGTCAGCATCCCTTGTGAAGTTGGCGCTCTCAAGGGCACGGTCGCGCTGCTGTTCCTCGAGGGTCTGCAACAGCGACTTTTTCTCCCGCTTGAGGTCTTTCGCCTCGTCCAAGATGCGCCCGTTGAAGGCGTGCAAATCGTCGAGGCGCTTCTGCTGCGCTGTGACGGTCTCGGTCAGGGCCGTGACCTGTTTCAGGAGGGCTTGAAGGGCTGCGGTCGTGTCGTTCTCAGGCATGTGGCGTCCTTTCATCTGCCGAGGGCGGTGCGCTGACCAAGAGGGCAGAGAGGGACGCACCGCGAACAGTTACAATATAACGGTGGCTGTTGATCTGACCGACCGGGCGCGTGAGGTGGAGGTCGGTTGATTTAGGTGGAACCACCGGGCGCGGGCGTAAGCGACGCGTTCCGCGTGGCGTGCGAGGGCACGCTTCCGACTTTCGGGATTCGAGGGCACTTCATAGGCAATGTGCGGCATGGGCAGATCGCCGTCCAGCATCCGGCGCATTCGCTCGGCCAGCACGTCGCCGTCGATGCCGACCAAGTCGCAGTAGTGGTTCCGAAGGCGGGCGGCGGGGCCTGAGCGGTCGGTCAGGAAGCGGATCGCGCGGTCAACGTCGTTTTGCTGAACGGGTGCGGAATCTGCCCAGCTTTCCGACCTGGACTCAATGTCCGTCAGCACGTCGCGGTAGGCACCGATCAGGATGGCCGCGATCAGCCGTTGTTCCGGCGTCCATAGGGGGTCGCGGTCGAGCATCAGGCGTCAGTGCCAGCGGGGGCGGTGTGCTGCATGGACGCGCTCCTTCCGCGTTGGGCGCGCGCACCGGGTGGTTGGGTTGATCCACTGGGTTCCGGTGCGCGCAGGCGGGAGGCATTTCCATCGGGTCGCGCGCCTCCCCAACCCAGCAGTGATTGCGTAACACCTGTGGGATGGGCGATGGTCTTCGGATTAAGGTGGAGCGGGAGGAAATTTAGGTGCCGACGGCGTGTGCGGTGAATGCCCGGAAGATGCCACGCGATATTGAGAAGGACGATTGATGACACCGACAGACGAATTGAAATCCTTGCTGCTGGAAACCTACCAACCGTGCCGGTTCTTCGGGCAGTGTCGCGAGGCGCAATGGGGACCGGAGAGCGGGCATATCCCTCGCGGGTATGTCGGAGCGACGGGTTCGCCCGAAGATGTCGAAGTCATCATGGTTTTCGCGGAGCCGGGACACCCGCACGCGGACGAAAGATACGACGCGGCGTTGGGCGCGGAGGGCCTGATGGCCGCTTGCACCTCACATGCCTATGAGAGCTTCAAGAACGGCACGGACCTGTTTCACCGCAACGTGCGGTGGTTCATTTCCCAACTCTACCCGGACATGACCTTCGACGAGCAGTTGCAGCGGGTGTGGTTGACCGAAGGACGTCTCTGCTCCATCGACGTTGAGATTGGGAAGACCACGGATCGAACATGCGCCGCCAATTACTTGGTCGAGCAGATCAGGCTGTTGCCCAACGCCGCCGTTGTAGCCTTCGGCGGCAAGGCAAAACACTACCTCAACGGGTTGGGCGTCGATTTCATAGCTGCCTACGCGCTCGCTCCACCCGGCGCAAATCACAAGCCCGCCCGCCCAAGCTGGGAGGCGGCGATTGAGGCGGTGAAGGCGAGACGTCAATAGCGCGCAGCAGCGCGCCTATGAGGGGTGGTGCGTTAGCCGTGGGTGTCGTGTCGGACATGCCAAGGATACCGCCCAGCCCCCCAGCAGATCGAGCGATTCACGGCACGGCGGGTGCGGACGACGCGGCGGAACAACGAACCAACCGCCGATGTGCGGTATCCGACCTTTTGTGTCGCTGAATGCGCCCGAGAAGACGATCTTTTTGGTTCCCTATTTCGCGATGTTGCAGATGAAACGCGCTCTGCAACACCGCCAGCCCATATCCGCTTTGAAAAGAATCGGTTAGCGGATTGGACAAGTTGCATTGGCATCAATTGGTCGTGGCGAACCGGCCCGATAGTCGAGGTGTTCGCATCAAGAAGGTGGAGAGCACGCCCGGACCTCACCGAGCAGTTCGATGGACGCCGCCGTCGAGCACGCCACAACTGACAGGCACCACAAGAATGACACGGGGTTCATCCTACCGGGAAAAGTTAGTTGGTTGGTCGGTCAACATTCACCAACCAACCAACTAATGTTTTCCTATACCTACAGCGCCATGTTATCCCTGACATCCGTGCAAACGTGGACCGACTTAGAGGAGATCGTCATGAGATGCCCCCAGCCTGCTTTTGCACCCGCCGTCGGCCAGAGTGGATATTTCCGCATGACGATGTATCGAGGTATTCGGTCAACAAAACTTCACGCTGAGTTCGCTTCCGACCCCGGCGACTACGGCAGAGGTGTTTACTGGGCCGCAACGCGAGAGTTCGCAGAGATCTACGGCGACGAGATCATCTGCGATGAGGTTTGCCTCTCGAACGCTTTGCGACTGGACCATCGGGAAGTTGGCACGGTAGCTCGTGAGCGGGGAATCACGCGGATGGAGGATGGCCACGAAGCGCGATTGATCGCGGCAGAAGCCTTTACCAACGAGATGCGCGCATTGGGCTATGATGGCATTGTGGTCGAAGGTTATGAACAGCCGGGCCTTTGGTCGGCTTGCGTGTTCCCTGCTGTAACTTAAGTTCGCATAGAGGCGGCGCCGATGCGCCGCCCCGAGTTCATCGCTGCATCGCAGCCAGTTCTTCCGCCGTGATCTCCGGCGGCGGGATAAGCAGCCACTTCCGTGACTTCTTGTCGATCTGCCACCCCCGCTTGCGCAGCGCGGGCTTGAGCTGGTTCAACTCGCGGCTCAGTGTCGCCGCCGTCAGAGGCAATCGCGCGAGGTTCATGCCCCGCGCCTCTGCCGACTGCCGCATGACCTCCAACAACTCCTGCGGCGTGCCGAGGAACTTTCCCTGCCGCGCCACCGGTTCCTGCATCGCTTCAAGCGCCTGCATCGTCACGGAGTCATCCGCCGCCTCGTCCTGCGCGATAGCCTGCGCCTCGACCATGACACTAATGAACCAGCCAGGTTCCTTCCCGAGAACGCGCGCTGTCGCCTCGCCAATTGCGCCGAACTCGGCCAACCGAACGTTGTCCGCGAAGTCATACGGGTCGATCTGCGGCAGCACCTTCAACACATTGGAAACAAGGCCGACGACCGCGCCGAACATGCGCGGTGCAGAGTCCGCGAGGCGCCGTTCAAACTCGGATTCGAGCATCCTACGTTCCGGCTTCACCAGTTCGATCTCGACCATCCGCGAGATCAGGTCCGCCGCGTACTTCGACGGGTCGATGCCGTTGACGATCACAGGACGGCGCACCCAGATCGAAAACAGGTCGCCGTTGGTGAACAACTGCCGCACCTCGAACCCCATCCCCGTCGTGATCCCGCAGAGCGTGTCCGACAGCTTAGTCAGATCGGACATGTTCTCGAGGGTCAGGACGTAGTTGTGCCATGCACGGATCAGCACATCGTCGGGCTTCTCGCCGCCGGGGGCGACCATTGCCGTGACGGGATCAATCAGTGACCGCATCACCCGTGTCGTGGATGTCTTGGCCGATCCATACTCGCCAATCAGGTTGACGATGGGCGACGGGGTGTCGGGGAAGAACATCTTCACGGCGCAGGCCATGAAGATGGCGAACTGATCATCGTCCATGTTCACCATCGACCGAATGTCATCGAGGGTGCCATCGGCAAGTCGAAGGGGAAGTTGCCGCGACCGACGGAACACCACGGGACATTCGTGGTCGCCGTCGATCAGGTCGATACCCTCGGCCGAGATCACGAGGACACGATCCTCAGCGTCGCATAGATCGACATAGATGCGGGGGCCGACCTTCGCGACCCGTAGATGCACGTCTTCAACAGTCTCATGGGCGTGCGCCCGCGCTATGCCAACGACAAGGCCGATCTGCTCCTGGCTAGGAGTCACGCCGCTCGAATAGGCCGCGCGCCGCAGCCAATCCGCAAACTCGATTGAGTCGATCCGCATAACCCGCCTCGGGCCGACCCGTGCGTAGGCGGTGCCATCGGGATCGCGGAACAGCTTTAGCGAACCGACTACGTCATCAAGGATGACTTTCGTCTGATCCCCTTTCCGATCAAGTTGCACCTCGTCAGGCAATCCGCCGGTGTATCCCCCAACCCGCGCATAGGCCCAAAACGGCTCCTTGCCGCACTTGCCCGCTTTAATGATGTCTTCCCACTTGTCGAGGACATCCCGCTCGGAGACGAAGCCGTCGGTTTCCTTTGAGTAAGTCAGCCAGTGTTCGCGGCCATCTGCGCCGAAGGCACCGAAAATGTTGAACCCAGCGTCCGACCAAGCCTTGTAGCCGCCACCGGGGCGCGCCTTCATGAACGCCTGCAAGGCCGCCGTCTCATCGACCGCCTTCGTGCGCTGCCCGTTCTTGGGGCCGGGCTTCTGGGCTCGCGCCAACCGAAGAACGAGTTCGCCCCCTTCCTCGAACTGCATCGCGCCCGACTGGTCGATCTCAGTCGGCGTGAGGACGATGCTTTCGAGGGCGAGGGGCAACGCCACTACCGGCCGCTTGCCACCCTTCGGCAGCAACTCGACATGGTGTTCCACGGCATAGATGTCATGCTTCGGATGCTTCTTCCACACCCTGTCTGTGTCGTGGAACATCCCCTTGCCCTGCCCGTCGTCAGGCACAAACTTTTCGTGCGCCCAAGGCGACTGGCCGAGGATGCGGTTGGCCGTGTCGAGAACATCGCGCATCCTTGCGCGGATGCTGTCCATACGGGCGGCAATCTCGAAGGTGACCCACACATGGTAGCCGCGCCCGCCGCCGGAGCGGACAACGAAGTAGGGGATGCCCATTTCGCGGAGTGCGCGGGCAATATAGCCGACCCGCTTACGCATCACCCAAGCGTCGTGTTTTCCACCGTGATCATCAAGGTCGAACACGGCGAAGTGGGACTTGTCGTCCCCTACGTTCATGTTGATCCCGATAGGTTGGGTGCCGTCGAGGTGCGCGCAGATCACGTCGTCCGTGATCGCGCGGTCCTTGGGGTAGTATGCCTTCTTGCCGTCCTTCCAATGCAACTCCGAGTAGCCGGGGCCAGCGAGGGCAGCGATCTGTTTCAGTCCGTCCATTCCCATGTCTCACTTCCCGTGAGATTGGTTCCTCAAACTCCGGTTCGTTGCCGCCGTGAAAACCACTATAAATCGGTTATCAATTCTGCGCTTGGCGACACCGAATGGGGCGGGAGCCAATCTCGCCCCTTTCACTTATTGACCCGGCGTTCCCGCGCCCATGCGAGCACATCGTCACGGTCATAGCGGATCGTCCGCTCCGTGATGTGGAGGTAAGGCGGCCCCTGTGTTGCGGCAGACGGACGCCTGCGCCAGTCGAACAAAACGCTTTCGGATACACCGAGGAATTCTGCGCATTCGGCGGGTGTCATCAGTTTGGGCGAGGTCGAGATATTCTCGATGGCGGCGCGGAGCGCGCGCATTTCTTGTGCGAGGTCCATGTTTAGTCCCTCAATTTCGCAGGTGAGGGAAGGACGGCGCGATATGCTCAGCGCAGGCGTATGGTCGGTCTGTGTCCTCAACGAGGGCCGCTATTCCGACCGCGACACCCTCGCATATAGCCCATGGTCGATTACTTGGTCGCCACGACCGCAATATCGCGCCCATTCGCGATACGCTCAACTACGAAAGCAGGTGCCAAATTGTTGGAGCGGATGATCTCGTCGGCGATGGCGTTGACGTGGGCATGTGTGCCTGCCCGCGTGAGGTAGTGGCCGACCATCTTCTGCTGATCCGACGTTATCTTGTCGCCGCGCAGGTGGGCGACGACGTAATCAGGCAGCAGTGCGTTCGCACCAGCCGCCGTGAACAAGCGGCGGGTGTCGTGCTGGCGCAGCAGTTTGGTTTCGATCCGCTTGCCATCAACCTTCTCGACCTTGGTCAGGGCGGCAAGGGAGTAGATGTGGCCCGTGCGGGAGTCAGCCGGGAACACCCAACCCTCGCGGTGGGGCAGCGCAGAAAGCGCCAACACCAGCACATCCGAGATCGGGAACGTGCGGTCGAGGCCGTTCTTCATCTTCCGCAGCGTGATCGTCTTGCCCGCGAGATCGACCTGATCCCAGTTCAAGGTGATCACGGACAGCGACCGCATCCCGGTGAACAGCATGGTCAGCCATGCCGTCCGATGGACAAGGCTCGACATGTCGAGGATCAGCCCGAGTGCGGGCGACCCCTTGCTTTCGTCGAAGAGGATCTTCGGCGTCTTCCGCTCGACCCCTTTGACCTTCAAGTTCAGCGCGCGGTTGGGCAGGTTTTCCCGCGACTGGCAAGCGCGGCGGAAAGCCATCTTGAGCAACGTGGCGCAGTGCTGGGCCGTCGATTTCTTCCCCTCCGACTTCAACTTGGTCAGAAGGTCGTTCATCACGTCGAAGGTCACGCGCTCGACCGGCATGTCGAAGATCGGATCGAGATGGTTCTTCACCTGCAAGCGGTAGTTCGCCTCCGTCTTGGGCTTGAGCGTGCCATCGGCGCGACTTTCCCGGCAGTGGGCATCGAACGCATCGCGCAGCGTGGCGATCTTCGTTGTCGCGGCGTCCGTGCCCGTGGTCAGTTCGCGTAGCTTTGCCTCGGCCACCTTCCACGCCTCGTTGCCCGTGGGCAGTTCCGGCCAGTGGCCGAGCGTGATCGACTTGACCGATGCGCCTATCCGTTTGGACAGCACCCAAGTCTTCTTGCGGGTGCCGACGGCGAGGCGCAGGCCGGGGAAGGAGTCGCCCTTGTGGGAGAAGAACGTCGTGCCTGCGTCCGGGTTCTTGATCGCTTCGATCTTCGGGCGCGACCGCAGGTCTGCTTGATTGGCCATGTTCTGCAACATCCTCTGCAACATTCAGTTGCGCCATCATACGATCCAGCACGAAAGCGACCAACTCATTTTTGTTGCAAATCGTTTAAAACCAGGGTCTAATACGGTCTAGTACGGTGGTACACGACCCAGACAAGGCGTCTGTTAATCAATTGGTCGTAGGTTCGATCCCTACCGCCGGAGCCAAAAAATCAGATACTTAGCTACCAGACCTGCCCGAAAACCTTACGCGACGTAAGGCTAAAGTAAGGCTCTAGGCGGTGTTTTCGGGCTCAGGCGCGCGCCGCTTCGCCACGCGCGTCGTTATGGCCTCCTCCACGCGACTGCGGACAAAGTCAGGGAAACCGCTGGCCTGCCGAAGGATTCGGTCACCCTTACTTCCAAACGTCCGTGATGCCCGTTTCAAATAGGTATAGAAGGTCCAGCTGCGGTAGTCGTCGGTCAGCTTGGTGCGCTTCACCCGCGCAAACCGCTGCGAGAACAGCGAGAAATCAAACGCGCCGATCAAGTCAGCCGCGCCGCGCGTCGGGTTCGCCGCAACCAACTTCGCGGCTTCACTGTTGGCCGCCGTCGCAACTTTTCGATAGAAACCCGATATGGTGCTGTCGCGGACGTAGACGCGCCGCCCATCATAGCGGAAGCCGAGGTACTCGAAGCCGTTCTTGTTGGGCTCGTCAGGGTGCTGTGGGACGTGCTCAAAGTCGAGCTGGTCGCCTGCGCGGCGGAACAGGGCAACGCAGGTCTTCTGTTCCTTTATCCGAAGCTCTGGCCCGTGGCGGCGTATCTCATCAATGGCGAAGGCTATGGCCGCATCTGCCTCTGTGCGACCGCCCGGCAGGATCAGCAAAATGTCGTCGGAGTAACGCATATAGGTGCCGCCGCGCTCACGGGCGTAGGCGGCCATCACCGTGTCAAACTCCATCAGGTAGAAATTAGCGATCAAGTCAGAGATCGGCGCGCCCTGTGGGATGCCGTACGCGTTGGGGTTCACGACGACAAGCGATGGCGCTGCCCCCGGCCCTTTTCCGCAAATCTTCTCCTCAAACTCCTGCCGAGAGCACAGCTTCTTCGGCACGTCGCGATATGGGCGGAGAAAGCCTTCGATCCACTGCCCGTTCACGAACTTTGGCCCAAAGAAACCAAGGCGGCGGAAGACCTCGCGCTGGTCAACGGTGCGGTAACGGGTGATGTTGCGGTAGACCGCGTAATGGTCGGCGGGCAGTTCATCGACGTCCAACAGGTCACACCAGACACGCTTTATGCGGCGGTGGTCGAGCCGCTCGAAGTATTTGCGGATGTCCAGAGCGACGGCCACGCAGTCCCCGAGGCGGTCGATCTCATCGAAGGCGTCCTTGGCGAAGTCGATGTTACACTTGCCAGCGCCATTGCCCTTCCGCACCTGCCGGTAGGCAATCGGGCAGTCAGCGATCCCGAGCTCGGCAAGGCGCGCTTCGTAGAGCCGGGCCAGCTTGCGTCGGTAGAAGGCGAAGACATAGGCATCGCGCCGCGCGCCGTAGCGTATCTCACGCGTCTTGCGCTCAGGCTTGGGCTCGCCCTCAAGGCGGTATGGCTGCCAAGACTGCTCATACCGGAAGAAGGGATAGAATGCCCGGTCTGGCCCGGCCTCGAAGTCTCGCAGCAATTGCCGAATTTTGCGTCGAGAGATCGGCGCGTCAAAATGTGGGTACTGCTTTTGGTCTCCAAGCGGAAAGTCGTAATCGTCGTCCAATTCGCCCCCCCGCGAGTGGGGACGGAGTATCGGGCCAACGCACTAGCCCTTATCACCTCCGCCCCCGCCGTTCTGCGGTGTGCGCTGTCCTTCGACGTGGTCGTGTATACTGTGAAGCACCTGGCAATGTGGTATTGCCGGATTGCCGCAAAGCCGCCCGCGTGGCTGGCGAGAGGAGCCCGAATGATCGAACTCGCGTCTTGCACCGGCTGCGAGACTGGCCTTGACAGTCTAAACACGAAACTGGAACGCCCCAACCGAGCGCCATGCCACTGATATGGTGTGGGCACGCGCCCGGCACAAGACCTTCCAAGTTCTTTTTTCGTTCTTTCCGCCCAGAAGTTCCGTCTGGCTTTTGGTGTCGCGGGCTTCTGCCCAATGGTTCCCCGACAGAAACCACACCTTCGCCCGGGTGTTCAGCCCCTGACCATCGGTCGCAGCTAATCACAGTCAGACATGGCAGATGCTCCGCAACGCTGCTATCCATTTCGGAAAGAACGACTGGCGGGGCGCTTCAATGGGCAAGGATTACAGCGCGGCAATCGCGGCGAGCGGTCTCACGATCTACGACGCGATAGAGGTTGGCGACCCGGACCTTTGGGTGCCGACGCCCGAGCTAGAGGCGATGCTCGACTCACGCCTTCGCGGCCTCAGCCTCGCAGGCCTTGCGCTGCGAACAAGGTCGAAAGTGGTCAAGGAAAACGTCTGCCGAGCTTTGGGCTACCCCGTGCCTCCGAGCTTCAAAAAGACCCAACCGCGATTCGTCGGGCAGATGTTCGACACCTATGCCCAGAAGGCAAACAACCTTCAGGTGTGGAACGAGGAGCTATCGCCTACGCGCAGATACGTCATCCTGCGAGTCAACGAAGCGGATCAGGTCACGCGCGTCAAGGTCGTCAACGGCGAGGAACTCGCCCAACTCGACACGACCGGCACCCTCACCCAGAAGTATCAGGCGCGCCTTGTCCCCCGAGATGCGACCGAAGAATTGGTCGCGGCCTACGACACCGACGCGCTACTGCCTCACGTCCGGGCCGGGGCGAACCTCGCCGCGCACGTCAGCCCCATCGACCATCCCGCGCATGGGCTGTTGCTTCCAATCGGGGAAATCTTCCAGCGCCTTCGTGGCGCGGTCGGTCGGGCCTTCCCCGACGCCGGATCAGATCAGGAGCGCAATCGCGGCGCGGCGCTACACCGCATCGTCTGCGAGCTTCTGGGCTACGCCGACTACCGCGACGATGGGCGCTTCCCAGATGTGCGAAATCAACTGCTAGAGGTCAAGCTACAGACCTCGCCCACCATCGACCTTGGGTTGGTCAGGCCCGCCAGCGAGGAACCGCTCGACGTGCCGAAGATAGGCCTGACACAGGTGCGACATTGCGACGTTCGCTACGCGATCTTCTACGCCCGCACCGATGGCGCGGAAGTCACCCTAACTCACGTTTACCTCACAACCGGGGCGGCGTTCTTCACCCGCTTTCCGCAGTTTCAGGGCAAGGTTCTCAACAAGAAGCTACAGATTCCGCTGCCGTCAGACTTCTTCGACAGGTAGGCCGAAAGCGGCCCACACCATCTCATCAATCCGCCGCTCCGCCGCACGGTCCGTCCCGCGATCCATCCGCGCGTAGAGGTCGCGGCAGGCCGAAGCGATTTCTCTAGCCGCGCGGCTATCGGGATCGGGCAGCGGAAACTGTTCGACATACTGCGTGATATATCGCCGCCGTCCGGCATAGAGCTTGTTGTTCCAACGCCGGTCGTAGAAACGTTCCGCAAACGTCGAGTTGGCGACCCCGAGGGCAAGCCAGAGTAGTTCCTCGTCGCCGGTCAGCCAGTAGCAGTCTCCGTTCACGATGGTTCCCTCAAGGTCCATCCAGAACGTGGGTTCCTCGGATATGTCGCGGAACACGAGCTTGGGCGCGGGCCAGTCGTCCGGGTTCTGCGGAACCCAAATCTCATACCACTTGCGCCCAGCCTCGATCACGTAGCTGCGCCCTTCCAGCGTCTCGCGGTGTTGCTCTAGGTAAGCTCGGCTCCTGGGGAAAGCGTCCAAGTCAACCGCCCGCTTTCGGCCTTCGACGGCCTCATGCGGATAGAGAACCTTCCGCTCGGGCGGCTCGGGCCGGAAGCGCCGCGCGGTGTGGTGGGTCGTGAGGGGGCGAAGAAGTTCTAGGTCGTCGTCCCATTCCTTGGGAAGAAACACCTTGTCGGCGCAGGTCTTGATGCCGACCCGGATTTTGCCAATGTCGCGGAACGTTCCCCATGCGTGCCTCTCGACAGTCGCCAGCCACGCCTCCACGTCTGCGGATGCCAGACGCCAGACGCCGGTAGGATCGCCGCCGTTGTCCAGTGTCCCACGCAAGACGCGGAAGGTTCGTCCATCGGGCAGCGCGACATCTCCCTGTTGCCCAAGAGCGGCCAGCGGATCAGGGGCGGTGGCCGATGGCTCGGCGCGGGTCTCATAGATCGAAACGAAGGCGGGAGCGGTTGCCTCAGCCCCGATCCCGCGCGCAACCAGCACGGCGGGCAGGACCGCAGCATCAAACAGCTTCGTGTCCCCGAGGTCGTAGACCTCGCGGAGCCGCAGCCCTTCAACGAGTCCGGCGCGCGCCGATGCGCCGCCCTTCGTCGTCATAAAGCGGTTCGACACGATTATCCCCGCCGTGCCGTCCGGCGCCAAGACACGGGCCATCCCGAGCAGGAAGGCGTGGTAGAGGTCCACGCGGCCCGCGAGGCCGAACTGTTGCGCAAGCTGTCTCGCCCGATCCGCACCGATAATCTGGGTCCGCACATAAGGCGGATTGGCCACGATCAGGTCGTAAGGCTCCCGAGCCTCGAAAAGACCGCCAGCAAAATCGTCTAGAACGTGGTCAAGAAAGCTGCCGTGGCGAAGGTCGAGCGAAGCCTCGGGGAAGGCAGTCGCAATCCGTTGTCGCGCCTCTCTCAGAGCCTCGGGGTCGGTCTCGAAGCCGAAGACCTCAACCGGGCCGTCGATCAAGGCCAGCACCGCAAGAAGCAACTCGCCGTGCCCAACAGCGGGGTCAAGCAGTCTTGTCGGTCTTGCGGATGGCATCGCGGCAGTTGCGACGATCCGCGAGGCCACGAAATCCGCCAGAGGGCGGGGGGTATATGTTGCCCCTTCGGACTTCGTTTCGCCTACGTCGCCATACCGCTTCGAGAACCTCACCGCTTCAGTCACCTGCCCGCCCCGCGTTCTGTTATTGTTCCTTTGCCAACCTATCCCCGGCAGGCCCGAAGGTCTATCGCAATTACAGCGATTGGTACCCTTTTCAGAACGGCTCAAGGGATCAATGCAAGGTCGTCTGCCGCAGCCGGACCCAGCCGAGATCGGCGCTGTGGCAAAACCAGCCGAAGGCCCGCAGCACCCCCGCCGGGTGCCGCCGGATCAGGTGCGGCGGTGCGGCGTCGGGGTCGCGCACCGCGTCCACCCAGAGCGTTCGCCGGACGCCGGGTTCGGACCGGCACAGCATCCCCACCAGCGCGCCCAGGTCGGCACGGGGGACGCGGTAGAGGCTGACCTGCTCCCCTGAAATGTCCTGAAATTTTGGTTAGCCTGTTCTCCAACTGAGGAGACAGATGATGAAGAGAAGCCGTTTCAGCGCAGAACAGATCATTGGCATTCTGAAAG
>JAIUPD010000006.1 GCA_020161615.1 Pseudomonadota bacterium
TCTGGCTCACCTTCGCCTTGTCATGCCCATAGGGCAGAAGATGCTCCGCCGGGATCCCCAGCGTGTCCCCGATCTCCATGATCGGCCTCTTCCGCGCCTCACGCGCAATCTCAATATCCGTCTTGAAGCTCATGGTCTTTCTCTTCCTGTCGGTTTTCTGGCTGTCGATTTTCTGGGCAGAGGACCACCCGGTACGGGGTGGTATTATTCCTTATGCTCAATCTTTTTTCTTATCAGTCAACACCGAATCGGGCGGGAAAAGGCGATCGGGCTCGACTTTCTGCAGCGCTTCTGCCCCCCGCCAAAGGATATTCCGGCCTGAAAACAAGGGTCTCCAGGCCGGCACGGGTTGGATCGGGTCCCGGGGGCCCCTCAGTTCCGCAGATAGGCGGCCATGCTGTCGTCCAGCGCATCCTTCCACGGCGTGTGGTGGACGGGCGCCATGGTGCCGGTGATGACCGATTTGTAGGAATTGTTGCGGAAGCCCATGATGTCTTTCATCTTGTGCTTCTTCCACTCGAAGAAGGCCTCACAGGCGCCGTCGATGTCAAAGCTGGGATAGTCCGTCTCGGCCACCAGTTCCTTGACGTAATCGGCCTGATACCGGATCGCGTATTTGGGGTCGTCCGAGGCTTCCTCGCGCTCCTCGCGCTCCTTCACATCGGCCAGCATCGCCGCCTTGTCGGCGGGCAGGGCGATCTTGTCCATGATCGCGTCGCGGACCCACCAGGCCTGGGCATCGAACATGTTGAAGGTGAACCACTGGTCCTGCATGCCGAGATAGAACAGCTTGGGGTTATGCACCCAGACCACGCCCTTGTAGAGGTCGGCGGTCGCCAGCCGGTTCTTCGTCTTCAGCCGCAGATCGTCGGGCAGAAAGTTGAAGAAATGCTTGTAGCCGGTGCACAGGATGATGGCATCGATCGTTTTGGTCGATCCGTCCTTGAAATGGGCCGTGTTGCCCTCGACCTTGACCAGCGCGGGCTTTTCTTCCCAGTTCTCCGGCCAGGCAAAGCCCATCGGCGCGGTGCGGTAGCAGCTGGTCACCGATTTCGCGCCGTATTTCCAGCATTGCGAGCCGATGTCCTCGGCGGAATAGGAGGCACCCATGACCAGGATGTCCTTGCCCGCGAATTCCCGCGCGTCGCGGAAGTCATGGGCATGCAGCAGGCGGCCGTTGAAGCTTTCGAACCCTTCGTAATAGGGGATGTTCGGGGTCGAGAAATGGCCCGAGGCGACGATCACATTGTCGAACTCCTCGGAATAGACGTAATCCTTCTTGTGGTCGTGCAGGGTGACGGTGAACCTGCCGGTCTCGTTGCTGTACTCAACCCAGCGCACCACGGTCGAGAAGCGGATCCAGTCACGAACCCGGGCCTTCTTCACCCGGCCCTCGATATAGTCGAAGAGCACGGCGCGCGGCGGGTACGAGGCGATCTGCTTGCCGAAATGCTCCTCGAAGGAATAATCGGCGAATTCCAGACCCTCTTTCGGGCCGTTCGACCACAGGTAACGGTACATCGAGCAATGCACCGGTTCGCCATGCTCGTCGAGGCCGGTGCGCCAGGTGTAGTTCCACAGGCCGCCCCAATTGTCCTGCTTTTCGAAGCAGACGATCTCGGGGATCTCCTCGCCCTTGGCGGCGGCGGATTGGAAGGCGCGCAGCTGCGCCAGACCCGACGGCCCGGCACCGATGATGGCGACGCGTTTCTTGCTCATGAAGGCACTCCCTTGTCGGTTTGTAATTGGTTCTCAGTGGTCCATACCAAAGTACGCCCACGCCAGACCAAATTGTCAACAATTATTCACGGCAGGCATATTATTTCGTTACCAGGAAGATAATTTCCCTTTTGACTTCAAGGGGTACGGTGGTAGGAATTGGTATGCTCAACTCCAGTTTCGCGCACCGCATGGCGGTGACCTCGCTGTTTCCCCAGACCCGAGTCGGCATGAACGAGCCGGTGAAGATCGGTTTTCTGGCGCCGCTGACCGGTCCGGTCAGTTCATGGGGCCTGCCGGGGCTGCACGGCTGCCGGCTGTGGGAGGATTGGCTCAACCGCGCCGGGGGCATGCTGATCGGCGGGCGCCGCTATCCGGTGTCGATCGTGCCCTTCGATTGCGGCTATGATCCCGAGCAGGCCATGGAGGGCGCGCGGCATCTGGTTCGCAACGAGCAAGTGCGGCTGCTGATGATGCTGGGCGGGGACACCTTCACCCCTTGCCGTCAGTTCCTGAATGAAAACAAGGTTCTGACCTCGACGCTGCTGCCCAGCGACCTATCGCCCGACACCCGTTATCTGATCGCCCCGGCCGAGGTGCACCCGCTTTACAACGTGACCGGCGTCGACTGGCTGTCGCGCACCCGGCCTGGCATCCGCAGAGTGGCGCTGTGCAGCCAGAAGGACGCGCTGGGGCTGCCCTCGGTCGCGACCTATCGCGCTGCCTTCGAGGCGACGCGAATCGATGTCGTCAAGGACATCGCCTACGACCCGACCGAAACGGATGTCGCGGGGATCGTGCAGCCGATGCTCGATTCGGCGCCCGATCTGCTGTGCTGGTGCACCAGTTACACGCCCATGGTCCATGCAATGACCGAATATGCGTACAAGAGGGGCTTTCAGGGCGAAATCCTGTCCTGCACGCTGGACAACTACCAGCGACTGGTTGCGCGAACCTCGGTCGACTTCATGGACGGGGCGATCTTTCAGTTCCCCGATTTCGACGACCCGAAGCTGGCCAAGAAGGCCTTCTTCTTCAACCGGCCCAGCACCTTCTTCAAGGAATACAACGCCCGTTATCCCAACAGCTGGAGCGCGGTTAGCTGGGAATATGTCGCGATCCTGGACCTGTGGCATGCGGCGGTGGAAAAGGTGGGCTCGGTCAATCCGGTCTCGGTGCTGAACACGATGAAGCACATGGACACGACGCCCCATGCCTTCGGCTCGGCCCGCTGGTGGGGCGAAAGCATCTTCGGCATCGACAACGCGCTGATCGGCGACTGGCCGGTGGTGACGCTGCAGGACGGGCGCGCCCGGATCGCCGAATTCGGCTCGATCCCCGACTGGCTGGAAAAGCACGAGGCGCTGCTGCACCGGCATCTGGGCAAGGTCGGCCAGCTCTGGCAGCAGCGGCTGGAGAGCGCGGGCCAGAAGACCGGCCTCACCTCGCGCCAGGTGGAGTGAGGCGCCTCAGCCGCCGTGCTCAGCCGCCGTATTCAGCCGTCGTGCAGGAAGAGCTTCTGCTCCTCGACCAGATGCAGCTTGGTGATCTCGACCGCGGCCTCGACATCGCGGGTGGCGATGGCGTTGAAGAGCGAGTTGAACCGCGTCTGGTATTCCTGGATCCGGTCGGGCGTCAGGTGCTTGCGCATCAGCGCCGTGCGGAAGGACTGGCGGCAGACCTCGATGGTCAGCTCATAGCAGGATTCCAGCAGCGGGTTGCGCGTGGCCTGCGCGATCCGGCGATAGAATTCCTCTTCGCTGCGGATGAATTCGTTGAGGTCGGTGCGCACCGCTTCGATCCGGGCAACGGTCTGTGCCAGCGCGTCCAGCTCCCGCGGGGTCATGTTCATCACCGCCAGGCGCGTCATCTCGGGCTCGATGATCGAGCGGACGATGAGGTGGTCCAGCGGGCTGGTCCTTTCGCCGATTGAATCGGGCGAGGGGGTCTCGGGCCGGGCCGATTGATAGATCACGAAACTGCCGCTCCCCTGACGGCGGCGGATCAGCTTGCGGGTCTCAAGAACATCCAGCGCCTCGCGCACGGTGTTGCGCGAGACCCCCAACTCTGCCGCCAGCGCCCTTTCGCTGGGCAGGCGGGAATCGGGGGGATATTCGCCCGAGCGGATCCGCGCATAAAGCGTGTCGATCACGATGCGGACGGTCTCGCCGACGGCTTGGCCGTTGGGCAGCTCCGCGGTGGGCAAAGAAGTCATGATGGATCTACTTTGAGACGATACAGGACCTGGACGTGCACAAAGCATAAGCAGGGGTCCGGCAAGCCACAAGCACGACCCGACGAATAGTGCAGGCCCCGGCGAAACCGGGGCCTTCGACGTTGCGTTCAGGCCCCGCGCGGCGTGTCGGCATGGGTGACGACATCGGGCTCAAGCCCCCAGCGCACGATATCGAGGCCCTTGATCTGATCCTCGTCCGAGACCTTGAGCCCGGTCGTCGCCCGCAGGATCACCGACAGGACCAGCCCGGTCACGACACCCGCGCCGATGCAGGTGACGATCCCCACGACCTGCATCAGCAGCGAGATTTCCCCGTGCTGGAAAGCATAGGCACCTTCCTCGATCCCCAGATAGCCACCGCGCGGCGTGCCGGCCTTGAAGATGCCGACCAGCAGCATGCCGAGGACCCCGCTGCCCAGGAACAGCGGGAAGAGCTTGTGCTCGTCGATGCCGCGCTTGAGGGTGAACTCATAGACCGCATAGGCCGCCAGCGGCGCGACGAGGCCGACGATGAATGCCTGCCACGGCAGCCAGACGTCAAAGCCCGGCGCCCCGGCCACATAGCCCGCCAGCGGACCGAGCAGCGTGTAGGCGTAATTGCCCGACCGATAGGCCAAGAGCAGCCCGGTGATGGCGCCGCCCGCCCAGACCAGCGCGTAATTGCTCAGCGCGATGCCGACGCTGGTGTCGGCCATGGTCACGCTTACCGCATGGGCCTCGGGGTCGAAGAAGAAGAGGCAGGACATGATCACCATCGGCAGACCCGCGAAGATGATCAGCAGGCCCGGCGCGCAAAGGCCGATGCTGGGGGCCAGATAGGCGCGCACCTCAGGGTGCGGTTCCATCATGCCCGGACGCTTGCCCATCTGCGCATTCAGCACCAGCGCGATGCCGGCGGGGAACATATAGACGAAGCCGACGCCGAAGAAATCGTGGAAGCCCAGATTGGTGAGCGGCCCGACCGAGCCCCAGGTCACCCAGCTGAGCACCGACGAGCCCACGGTCGCCACGATACAGGTGATGTAATAGGCCGAAGGCTTCATCCGCTCGGAGACCGAGAAGTGCAGCAGGATGTTCACGATCCCGGCAAAGACAGCCAAGAAGAAGATGAAGACCTGGAACGTGTTCAGCCCGGGAAAGACCGCCGGATCGACATGCTGGGCCATAGCATTGGCCAAGGTGCCACCCAGCCACCAATCCTTGAGCGAGTCCATCATCGTCCCCTCGACCATGATGTAATACTGCCCCGCCCAGAAGCCGAAGCCGATCATGTAATAGGTCGCGAAGCCCACAAAGAAGCCCATCGTCTTCTCGATGGTCGAGTTGAACAGGCTGCGGCGTCGCGCGGTGCCCGCATCGATCAGCAAGAGGCCGACCACGACCAGGATCGCGCCCACCGTCCCGGATGCGTAGAGCACGTTCTGCACCAGCGAATTCAATGTCACCTGTTCCGCGTAGAACGCGGTTGTATCGACGGACATCAGTTCCTCCCTCTTCTGTCCCTGCGTGTTCCGCCGGCTTTTTCTTCGCGGCTTTCGGGCTGCAAAAGGACAAACGTCGAGAGGCGCCTGCCACCGATCGGAAGTAGTACCAATTTAGACCTGTTTGGGTCCTCCTCGACCCAGAGAAATCATGTCCGAGAACTGGCTCTTTTCAAACATATTTTTGAAACTAAAATTTCCCCAATTAATACAATGATATAGAACTATAAGTGCAATATTATTCCTACTATGAAAGAACCACTTCCGACCAGATGGCCCTGAAGACCCACAGAATCACGGGGCCACTTCGCCCACAGCACCGGCATCTCGGCACAAGGAAAAGCGCCCTCCGGTTGCGGAGGGCGCCTGTTCCTGCCGGGCCGGGGGGGCCGACGCGACGCTCAGAGGGGGGCGAGGCGGTGGAAGCGCGATTGCTCATAGAGCAGGGCCGCGCCTTCGGCCTCGCTGATATCGGTGATCTGGCCGATGAAGATCTGATGCGTCCCGGCCTTCAGGCTTTCGGCCACCTCGCAGGAAAAGGCGACCCGGGCATCGGCCAGAACCGGCACCCCCTGCGCATCGGGCCGCCAGTCGCCGAGCGCGAATTTCTCCTCGCCGGTGGCGCCGCCAACGCCGGCGAAGCGCATCGCCATATCGCCCGAGGGATCGGGCAGCAGGTTCACGGCGAAGCGCCCGGTCTCCAGGATGCCCTGGCAGGTGCCGGTCGCCCGGTTGACGCAGACCAGCAGGCTGGGCGGGTCGGCCGTCACCGAACAGACCGCCGTCGCGGTGATGCCGCGCCTTCCCTGCGGGGTGAGCGTGGTGATGATCGTCACCGCGCCCGGAAACCGCGCCATGGCGGACCGGAATTGACCGGGATCGACGGACACGCCCATGCTCCCCTCCCTCGCTCAGGCGGCTTTCAGTTCGGCCAGATAGGCCGAGGCGGCCTGCGGATCGGCGAACCACGGGAAGAAGTCGCGCGGATCGTCGAAGCCGTTGGCGATGCGATGCGCCAGACGCGGCTCGATGCCGGCGGTGCCCATGATCTCCAGGATGAAGGGCGGCGGCGGGGCCAGCATCATGTTGGTCCAGGTGACCACCCATTGCGCGTAATCCCAATAGGCGTCGAAGGTGCCCTGCATCCAGGCCGCGTCGAAGGGCCGGTCGCCATGATCGAGGATGCGCTTCAGATAGACCCGCGCCGCCTTGGCCGCGTTGTTCGAGCCCTGCCCGGTGATCGGATCGTTGAGGCAGACGGCATCGCCCAGCCCCAGAACCCGCGCGCCTGAGGGCAGTGTGCCGATGGGCTTGCGCACCGTCGGCGGGAAACGCCCGGCGAGAATGCCGTTGTCATCGGTCAGGCTCAGGTTGCGGCAGCGCTCGGCCTCCCACGGCAGGAAGGTGTTGAGGATGCCCAGCGAGGTCTCCAGATGCTGCTCAGGACTCTTCACATCGGCCCAGCAATCCATCGGGCCACCGGGCACGCCCTCGAACACCATGATGTCGCAGGGGCCGGTGGTGGTCAGCGCCGGGAAGACGAAATATTCGCCGACCCCGGGGATCAGGTTGAAGTTCACCGCCGAATACTCGGGGCGCGGGGTCATGCCCGTCACATAGGTCAGCGCCAGCGCCCGCTGCGGCCGGTCGTAGGGGGATTTGGTCGCGTCCCGCTCGAACATCTTGCCGACATCGCCCTTGCCGGAGGCCACGATGACCAGATCGTCCTCTCGCGCGTAAAGCTCCATATCGGCAATGCCCGCTTCCTTAAGCACCAGCCGGCCGCCCAGCTTTTCGAACTCGGCCATCCAGCGCGGGATCTTGACCCGTTGATCCACCGAATAGGCGTTGCGGTCGAGGCGCGAGGCCCAGTCGACCGCCTTGGCGCCCGGCACTTCGGGATGCGGCACGGCAAAGCTGATGCCCTCGACCGGCGGGCAATGATCGGTCCAGAAGTCGATGCCGAGCGCGCGCTCGGCCTCGATGGCATCGCCGAACATGCATTGGCTGGACAGGACCTTGCCCGTCGCCATGTCCTGCGCGTCGCGGTTCTGGACGACGCGGACCTGATAGCCCTGTTGCAGAAGGCCGATGGCCAGCTGGAAGCCCGACTGGCCGCCGCCGACAATGGTGATCTTTCTCATGGTCAACTCCCTGTTGTTCTTTGTTATTCCATCAGTTTCGGGATCGCCGGCACCGCCTGCTCGGGGCCCATGGCGGTATAGCCGCCGTCGACCCGGATATCGGTGCCGGTGATGAAGCTCGCCTCGTCCGAGCAGAGGAAGAGCACGGTGCTCGCCACCTCCTCGGGGTTGCCGGTGCGGCCCAGCAGGTGGAAGGGCGCGGCCACGGCATCGGTCTTGGCGCGGTCGCCGCCGGTCAGCTGGTCCATGATGTTGGACCAGGTCCAGCCAGGGCTGACGGCATTGACGCGGATCCCCTCGGGCGCCAGATCCATCGCCTGGCTGCGGGTCAGTTGCAGGATCGCCGCCTTGCTGACCGGGTAGAGCCAGCGCCCGGTCTGCGCCACCCGCGACGAGATCGAGCCAAAGTTGACGATCGCCCCCTTGGTCGCGGCCAGATCCTTGCGCGCGGCCTGCATCAGCATGACCGAGCCCACGAGGTTCACGTCCAGCGCCTCCAGCCATTCCGCGCGGGGCGAATCGGCGCCGTTGTCCAGGTACGAGCAGGCGACGTTCACCAGAAAGTCGATCCGGCCATAGGCGTCGCGCGTCGCCTGAACCAGCGCCGCGATATCGTCGTCGCTGCGCAGGTCGCAGCGGGTGAAGCCCACGCCCTCGGCCACCATCGCGTGACCGCCCTCGGCGTCGATATCCGCCACCATGACCCGCACGCCCGCCTCGCGGAACGCGGCCACGACGGCCCGCCCGATCTTGGTGGCGCCGCCCGGAACGATGGCGACCTTGCCGTCCAATCCCCGCATGATCTTCCCCTGTTGTACCTTGTTTGACTGGTACTCTGGCAGGGTCGGCGGGGGTGACTATCCGCGCAGCACGCCGATTATCCGAAAAACGAAAAAACCTTCATCCAACCGTAAAAATATGTGCAGACGCATGTATCTGGTGTTAGCCTCGGTGGGTCCCCGGCCCTGGAGGCTGTCATGGCGAATCCCGCTGCGGTCCCGCTGGCCGCCCACGCGCTGTTTCATACCCACGACCTTGACGAGGCGCGCGAGCGTGTCGCCTCGGTTTTCTGTCCGCACCGGCTGGACCGGATCGGCAAGGGCGAGTTCGACGCCTGCCACCACCATCTGCGTGGCGAGCGGCTGTCGCTGAATTACATCGCCTATGGCACCAAGACCCTGATCGCGCCCGGCGAGCTGCGGGATTTCTATCTGGTGCAGGTGCCGCTGACCGGCGCCGCGGCAATCCGCAACGGGACGGATACCTATGTCTCGGACAGCGCGCGGGCGGCGGTGCTGAACCCGCATCACGCAACGACGATGATCTGGGACGGCGATTGCCGACAGGTCTTGTTGCAGATCGACCGGCAGGCGCTGAATGCCCATCTGGCCGGGCTGATCGCCGGACGGCCCGACCGGCCGCTGACCTTCACCGGCTCCTTCGATCTGACCAGCCAGCGCGGCGCCGCGCTGAAGGCGCTGCTGCTCTATCTGGTGAGCGAGGCCGACGCCGGGCGCCCGGTCCTGCGCCCCGGCAGTCTGTTGGGGCGGCAGATCGAAAGCACGCTGATGACCGGCCTGCTGGAAGCGCATCGCCACAATTTCACCGACGCGCTGAGCCACAGCCGCGGCCCCGCCCCCCTGCCCCGGCTGGTCCGGCAGGCCGAGGATTACATGCTAGCCCATGTCGACCGGCCCATCGCGCTGGAGGATGTGGCGCAGGCGGTGGGGGTCAGCGCGCGGACGCTGCAACTGGCCTTCCGGCGGTTCAAGGATACGACGCCCATGGCCTTCCTGCGCGACGCCCGCCTCGACCGGGCGGATGCCGATCTGCGCGCGGCCAGGCCCGGCGCCAGCGTGACCGAGATTGCCACGCGCTGGGGCTTCGGTCATTTCGGCCGTTTCGCCGGGATCTACCGCGCCCGTTTTGGCTGCACGCCGCGGCAGACCTTGCAGGACGCGCTGGCCGACAAATTCCTCAACTAGCGCGCTGGAACCAGGGCTTTTTCGGGTCGGGCTCGGGGATCGCCTCCAGAAGCTCGCGCGTATAGGCGGCCTGCGGCGCGGCAAAGAGCGTCTCGCAGGCCGCGTCTTCGACGATCTCGCCCTGATGAAGCACCAGCACCCGGTCGCAAAGCCGGCGAATGACGCTCAGGTCGTGGCTGATGAAGGCGAGCGTCAGGTTCATCTCGCGCACCAGATCCCGCAGGATCGACAGCACCTGTGCCTGACTGGACACATCGAGGCCCGAGACGATCTCATCCGCCAGGATGAAATCCGGCCTCAGCGCGATGGCGCGGGCGATGCCGACCCGCTGGCGCTGTCCGCCGGACAGCTCGTGCGGATAGCGGGCGCCGAAGCTGCGCGGCAGGCCCACACGTTCGAGCGCGTCCAGCGCCTCGGCCCGCGGATTGGCGCGGCCGTGCAGCGAGAGGGGGGCGGCGATGATCCGCGCCACGGACATGCGCGGGTTCAGCGACGACATGGGATCCTGAAAGATCATCTGGAACCTGTGCCTGAGCGGGCGCAGCGCGGGCTCGGACAGATGGGTGAGGTCGGTGCCGTCGAAGGTCACGCGGCCCGAGCTCGGCTCCAGCAGCCGCACCAGCGCCCGCCCCAGCGTGGACTTGCCCGAGCCCGAGCCGCCGACGATGCCCAGCACCTGCCCCCGGGGGATGGCAAAACTCATGCCCTTCAGAATCTCGATGCGGGGGGCCGCACCAAACAGCGGCTTGCGGGTCATGTCGGGCAGCGAGAGGCGCAGAGCCTCGACGCGGTAGAGATCGCTCATGCGTGCCACCTCTGGTCGGCTTCGGCGACGGCGCGGCGGGCCTCGGCGATCACCGCCTCGGGCACCGGGGTCAGGTCGGCGGTGGGGTCGGTGTGCCGGGGGGTCGCGGCCAGCAGGGCGCGGGAATAGGCGTGCCGGGGCGCCTCGAAGAAGGCGCCGACCTCGGCCTCTTCCATCACCAGGCCGCCATAGAGGACGGTCAGGCGCTGGCAGATCTTCGACACCACGCCCAGGTCATGCGTGACGAACAGCAGCGCCGTGCCATGACGCGCCTGCATCTCGAAAATCAGCTTCAGGATCTGCTTCTGCACCGTCACGTCCAGCGCCGTGGTCGGCTCATCCGCGACGATCAGCCGGGGTTCGGCGGCGAAGGCCGAAGCGATCAGCACACGCTGGCGCATGCCGCCGGACAATTCATGCGGATAGGCGCGCAGCACCCGGTCCGGCTGCGGGATGTGCACGTCGTGCAGGATCTCCTCGGCCCTTGCCCGGGCGCGGGCCTTGTCCCAGCCCAAGATGTCGACCAGCCGGTCCGAGATCTGCGGCCCGATCCGCCGCGCGGGATTGAGCGCGGTCAGCGGGTCCTGCGGGATCAGCGCGGCCTTCTGACCGATCAGGTGCCGCCGCTGCCGGGGCGGCAGGGTCAGCAGGTCCACGCCATCAAGCTCGATGGAGCCGCCGACGATCCGGGCCGACCGAGGCAATATCCCCAGCACCGCCTTGCCGATCATCGACTTGCCGGCGCCGGATTCGCCCACCAGCCCCATCACTTCGGTCGCGCCGACGTCCAGCGACACGCCCCTCAGCAGCCGGTGGTTCGTCCCCCTCAGGATGACCGACAGGTCGCGGATCTTCAGGAAACTCATCCCCGCCCCCTCAATTCAGCACCGGGTCGAAGCGGTCCTTCAACCCCTCGCCCAGCTGCGAAAAGGACAGCACCGTCAGGAACAGCGCGATCAGCGGGAAGACCAGCACCCACCAGGCCTGATGGATCGACAGCCGCCCCTCGGCAATCATGCCGCCCCAGGTGGGATCGTCGGTCGAGACCGAGAGGTTCACGAAGGACAGGATCGCCTCGACGATCACGGCGATGCCCATTTCCAGCGTGAGCAGGACGGTGATGGTGGACAGGACGTTGGGCAGGATCTCAGTCAGCAGGGTCGACATGCGGCCGCGTCCGGCGATCTGCGCCGAGGCCACGTAATCCATCGCCCCCTGCGCCATGGCCTCGGCCCGCACGACACGGGCAAAGCGCGTCCAGTCGATGACGATGATCGCCACCACGACCGAGGTCAGGCCGGTTCCCATCACGGCGATCAGCAGGATCGCGAACAGGACCGGCGGAAAGGCCATCCAGATATCGACGAGGCGCGAGATCACCATGTCGGCCCAACCCCGGTAATAGCCCGCGATCAGGCCCAGCGTCGCGCCAATGAGCGCGGTTGCGGTGCCGGCAATCAGCGCGACGATCAGCGCCACGCGGCCGCCGTACAGGATCCGGCTGAGAACATCGCGGCCGAGGCTGTCGGTGCCCAGCCAATAGCCGGGCTCGGCCCCGTCCATCCAGAAGGGCGGCAGGCGGCTGGTGAACAGATCCTGCATCAGCGGGTCCTGCGGCGCGATCCAGGGCGCGAAGACCGCGCCGATCACCAGCGCCGTCAGCCAGCCGGCCGAAAGCCAGAGCCTGAGCCCGGCCGTGCGTTTCACAAGCGAGCGGCCGTCAAGCATGGCGCAGCCTCGGGTTCAGCACGGCGTAGAGCAGGTCGACCGCCAGGTTCACCAGGGTGAAGAGCAGCGCGAACAGCAGCACGATCCCCTGGATGAGCGGCAGGTCGCGGTTGATCACGGCGTCGATGGCCATGTTGCCCAGCCCCTCGTAGGAAAAGAGCCGCTCGATGATCACCGTGCCGCCGATGAGGAAGGTGAATTGCACGCCGATCAGCGTCAGCGTCGGCAGCACGGCGTTGCGCAGGGCCTCGCGCAGGATGACGTGGTTTTCGCTGTAGCCCTTGGTGCGGGCCAGCGTCACATAATCGAGGTGCATGGTTTCCTTGAGGCTCTGCTTCAGAAGCTGGCCGATGATCGCGGCCAGCGGGATGGCCAGCGCCAGCGCCGGCATCAGCATGTGCTGCACAAGGTCCAGCCAGAGGTCGAAGCGCAGGCGCAGCACGCTTTCGAACAGGAAGAAGGAAGTGGCGAATTCCGGCACCAGATTGGGCGAGACCCGCCCCGAGATGGTGAAGACCGGCCAGAGCACCCCGAAGAGCAGGATCAGCACCAGCCCCCAGAGGAAATCCGGCACGCTCAGCGCCATGCCGTTGGCCACATCGAGCGCGCCCTCGGTCCGCGTATAGCGCAGCCGCGTACCGGTCAGCGCGACGAGGCCGCCGAGGACCACGGCGATGACCAGCGCCATGACCGACAGTTCCAGCGTGGCGGGCAGGCGCGACAGCACCAGCCCCAGCACCGGCTGGCGGGTGGTGATCGAGGTGCCGAAATCCCCCTGCACCACGCCGCCGAGCCAAATGAAGAATTGCTCGGGGATGGATTTGTCGAGCCCGTAGAAGGCGTTCAGCCGGGCGATATCGGCCTCGGTCGCGCCGGGGGGCAGCATCATGGCGACAGGATCGCCAGGAACGATACGGATCACGGCAAAGACGATCACCGCCACGCCCAACAGCGTGACGAGCGTGGTCGCGATCCGTGTCAGAAGACGGCGCAGGAACATCAGGACCTCGGAAAGCCGGGGGACGGTTCGACCCGTCCCCCGGATGGATCAGGCGCGCGTCATCAGATGCGGCAGCAGCGCACCCGAGGCATGCGGCACCACGGTGACGCCCGAGGCATGGAGGATCGGCTGCACATATTGCAGCAGCGGCAGGACATAGGCGTGTTCGGCAATGTAGCGCGAGACATCCTTCCAGCCCTGAATCCGCGTGGCCTCGTCCGGTTCTGCCCAGAGCGGGCCGATCCGCTCGATCAGATCGGGGCTGTCCCAGACCGAATGCGGCGAGGGGCCGAACATGGCAAAGCCGGTCGAGGTCGTCGGATCGCCGACCGAGTTGCCCCAGTTGTAGAAGGCCGCAGGCGCCAGCTGGTCGGCCGCGCGCAGCTCGTAATGGCGGGCGACCTCGTAGACCTCGATCTCGGCCTCGATCCCCACCCGGCGCCACATGCCGACGATGGCCTGGATCATCTCGTAATCCTTGGGCTTGAAGCCGCGCGTGGTCTGGATGGTGAAACGCACCGGATTGTCGGTCGAGAAGCCCGAGGCCGCCAGCAATTCGCGGGCCAGATCGGGGTCATAGGCCACCTCGATCGAAGGATCGAAGGCCGCGTATTCCGGCGTCTCCAGCGTGCTGATCGCCACCCCGTAGCCCGAGAGCAGACGGTCGATGATCAGCTGCTTGTCCACCGCATGAACCGCAGCGCGGCGGACGTTTTCGTCCAGCATCACGTCGATGTCGTTGAAGAAGATCATCGCGATGTCGGAGACCGGCGTGGCGACGCCACCAAGGCCTGAGCGTTCGCGCAGGCGGTCGTATTCCTCGTAGGGGATTTCCAGCGTGACATGGCTGCGGCCCGATTCCACCTCGGCCACGCGGCTGGCGGCATCGGTGACAAAGCGGATGGTGACCGTCTCGAACTCGGGCACGCCGTTCCAGTAATCGGCATTCGCGCGCAGACGGACGAAGGCGTTGCGCTCGTATTGCTCGACCTTGTAGGGGCCGGTGCCGATCGGCGCGGCCTCGAATCCCTCGGCGCCGACGCGTTCGTAATAGGCCTTGGGCAGGACATAGCCGGTCAGGAAATACATCCATTTGAAGATCGTCGGATCGAACTGGGCGACATCGGCGATGACCCGGTTGCCCTCGACCCGGTGATTGGCCAGCGTACCCCAGACGAACTGGATCGGGTTGCCCGTGGCGGGATCGGCGGCGCGGGCCAGCGACCAGGCGACATCCTCGGCGGTGAAGTCCGAGCCGTCATGCCATTTGACGCCCTCGCGGACATCCATCCAGACCTGGGTACGGTCCTCGTTCCAGCCCCAATCGGTTAGCAGGCCCGGCGCGGGCGTGAGGTCCGGCTGCTGCAGGATGAACTGGTCAAAGACCGACTGATAGAGGCCCTGGATCGTCGGGTTGACGGCCGAGGGGCCGACGGTCGGGTCCCAGCTGGGCAGGTTGACGTTATAGGCGATCACCAGCTCGTCGATGGCCTGCGCGAAAGCGGGCAGCGCAACGCTCAGCGTCACCGAGGCGGCGCTCATCTTCAGAAGACTGCGGCGTGAGAGTTTCATGTCCAATTTCCCTGTTGTTCGGTGGTTCGTTATGCGCCCCGTTGATCGGGGTCTGGTTCATGTCAGACGTTGCGCCAGCAGATAGCCGGGCCCGGCGCCGGTCCCCGCCCCGGGCCAGACGGCGGCCCCGGTCAGATGCAGGTTGCGGATCGGCGTGCTGCCATCGGCATGGCCGGGGGCAGGCCGGAAGAGGAAATGCTGCGCCAGATGGTGGCTGCCGCAGACCTGATCGCCCCCGACGAGATTGGGATTGTCGGCCTCCAGCTCCATCGGCGTGACGATCCGGCGGCCGAGGATCTTGCCCCTGGCCCCGGGCGCGTAACGCTCGAGGATATCGAGCGCGCGTTCGGCCATGGGCTCGGCGGCCTCGGCCCAGTCACGGACGGTGATCTGACCGGCAGCGTCGCCGTGAATCGTGCCCGGCACCATGCGGACCTGCATCCAGAGGACATGCTTGCCCTCCGGGGCGCGCGAGGGGTCGAAGACCGTCGGCTGGCCCACCACGATCACCGGCTCGTCCGGCAGCAGCCCGGCCTTGGCCTGCTGATAGGTCCGCGCCATCTGGTCGAGCGAGGGGGCCAGATGGACATAGGCGAAGCCCTTCAGCGCCTCGCCAGCCGCCCAGTCGGGCAGGCTGTCCATGGCGAGGTGGAGCATCATCGTGCCGGGCGCATGGGCGTAATCGAGCATGCGCTTGTCGAAACCGGCGTCGCCGGTGCCGCCGGTCAGCCGGACCAGCGCGCGCGGTGCGAGATTGGCGATCACCGCCTTCTTCGCCGCGATGGTTCGGCCATCGGCCAGCGTGATGCTGCGCGCCACGCCCCCGTCATGGTTGATCCGCGAAACCTCGACCCCGCAGTCGACGCGCCCGCCGCGCGCCTCGATGGCCTTGACCAGTGCTCGGGTGACGGTATCCGCGCCCCCCTGCCCCAGCGCCATGCCGAAGGCCTGGCCCGCCATCCCCTCCAGATAGGGGAACAAGGCGCCGCCGGCGCTGTCGGGCGCGTAATCAAGATGCATGCCCCAGGCGCCCAGCATGGCCCGCAGTTTTTCGGACACGAAAGTCTCGGTCAGCCAGGCCCGGGGCGAGGCCAGCAGGAAGCGCGCCAGTTCCAGCGCCCCGGTCAGGCCCCGGCGCCGCCAGAGGCCCCAGAGAAAAGATGCTAATGCACGCATTTTCATTCTGGCGCCAAGCAGGGCGAAGACATCCTCGGCCCGGGTCGGGAAGGTTTCGGTGAGCGAGTCCCAGACCTTCGCATCTGCCGCAGACAATGCTGCGATGCGGCCACGGTTGGCGGCCGCGTCCTGCTCTATCCCCAGCCAAGTCCCGTCCGGGAAGGCCGAGGCGAAGGGGCGGTCAATCGCCACGAAGGCAAGCCCGTGACCGGCCAATTCCTGGGCGAATTGCTTATGAAACTGACTTCCAGCGAAGAGAGACAGGTTCATCGCCGCCCAGTCATGGCGGAAGCCCGGCAGCGTGTAGTCTCCGCTTTTCACAGCTCCGCCGGGCACCGCCGCGCGCTCGAAAACGCCGACCTTCCAGCCCTTGGCCGCAAGGGTCAGGGCACAGGCCAGAGAGTTATGTCCGGCGCCGATCAGCACCGCATCGAGATCATCCACGACCAAGCCCCCACGAGTCGAAATGATATTTGCAAATGCATATAAACCTGTCTAGTCTGTTTTTGTGAAGGGCCGACACAGGCCCCGTGACAGGGAGAATCGCCATGACCGCATCCAATGTTCTGACGCAGCTTGCCGGCCTGCTGGCCAGCGGCGGCATCGAGGTGGTGGATTGCACGGGGACGCTGGGCCCCGACACGCCGCTGCTCAAGCTGCCGCCGGAACTGGCCAAGGACACGCCGCCCATCAAGATCCACCGGATCAGCGAATACGACCAGGACGGGCCGTTCTGGGCCTGGAACTGGCTGGAACTGGGCGAGCATTCGGGCACGCATTTCGACGCGCCGCACCATTGGATCACCGGCAAGGATTACTCGGATGGCTACACCGACACGCTGGACATCAAGCGCGTCGTGGCCCCGGTCAACGTGCTGGATTTCAGCGCCGAATGCGCCGCCGACCCTGATTTCCTGCTGACGGTCGACCATATCGACGCCTGGGAGGCCAAGCATGGCGCGATCAACGCCGGCGAATGGGTCGTGCTGCGCTCGGACTGGGACAAGCGCGCGCATGACGAGGCGCTGTTCCTCAACGCCAACGAAACGGGGCCGCATACCCCCGGGCCGACCGCCGAGGCGATCGAGCACCTGATCGGCAAGGGCATCGTCGGCTGGGGCAGTCAGTGCATTGGCACCGACGCGGGCCTTGCGGGCGGCATGACTCCGCCTTTCCCGGCGCATAACCTGCTGCATGCGAACAACCGCTTCGGCCTGGCCTCGCTCGCCAATCTGGACAAGTTGCCGCCCAAGGGCGCGATCCTGATCGCCGCGCCCCTGAAGATCGTCCAGGGCACCGGCTCGCCGATCCGGGCGCTGGCGCTGGTCGCGCGGGACTGACCCATGGCGGCCGATCACGTCATCATCGGGTCCGGGATCAACGGGCTCGTGGCCGCGGCCATGCTGGCGCTCAAGGGCCGCAAGGTCATGGTGCTGGAACGCGAGGACAGGCTGGGCGGCTGCCTTCTGACCGAGGCCGCGACGCTGCCGGGCTTCCAGCATGACGTGATGGCCGCGACCTGGGTGCTGTTCATGACCTCGCCCGCCGGCGCGGCGCTGGGTCCGCATCTGGCGAAGCACGGGTTCGAGTACTGCCATACCCCGCATCCCACCGCGGTGCTGCGCCCCGATGGCAGCGCGCTGGTGCTGAGCATGGATCCGGCCCGCAACCGCGCCGCCTTCAACGCGCTGGCCGCGGGCGACGGCGACCAGCATGCGGCCGATACCGGGCAGATCGCGGCGGATGCGCCATTCCTGTTCGGGCTTCTCGGCGGGTCGCTCTGGTCCTGGGGCACGGCGAAACTGCTGTTCGGGCAGGTGCGCAAACGGGGCTTGCGCGGTCTGGCCGGCTGGATGGGTCAGGCGCTGGCTCCGGCGCGCGGCTGGCTGGAGGCGCGCTATCGCAGCCCCCTGGTGCAGGCCCTCTGGGCACCCTGGGTGCTGCATTGCGGCCTGACGCCCGAATCCGCCTATTCGGCGCAGATGGGCAAGGTCATCGCCTTCGCGCTGGAGGCCGCCGGCGCACCGGTCGTCAAAGGCGGCTCGGGCGCGGCGGTCGCCGCCTTCAGATCGCTGATCGAGGCGCAGGGCGGCACCTTCCGCACCGGCGCCGATGTGTCCCGGATCGAGGTTCTGGATGGCCGCGTCACCGGGGTGATGCTGACCTCGGGCGAGACGATCGCCGCGCGCTCGGTCTTGGCCTCGGTCGCGCCGGGGCAGCTGTACGACCGGCTTCTGGGCGATGTCGAGCTGGCCCAGGATCGTGCCGCGCTGCCCGATTTCCGGCATGGGCGGGGCAATTTCCAGCTGCATTTCGCGCTGGACCGGGCGCCGGAATGGCTGACCCCGGGGCTGGAGGACGTGGCGCTGATCCACCTTTCCGACGGGATCGACGCCGTGTCGAAATCCGCCAACGAGGCCGAGCGCGGGCTCTTCCCCGAAACCCCGACAATCTGTGTCGGCCAGCCCTCCAGGATGGACCCGAGCCGTTGCCCCGAGGGCAAGGCGATCCTCTGGCTGCAGATCCCCGACGCACCCCGCGTGATCAAGGGCGATGCCGCCGGCCAGATCCCCGGCCGGAGCTGGGACGACGCCACGCGCGAGGCCTTCGCCGACCGGATCGAGGCGATCCTTGCCCGCCACATCAAGGATTTCGGCCAGATCAAGCTGGCGCGGCGTGCCTATTCCCCCGCCGATCTGGAAGCGCTGAACGTCAACCTGGTCGGCGGCGATCCCTATGGCGGACATTGCGGCATCGACCAGTTCTTCATCTGGCGCCCCTTCGCCCATTCCACCAACGGGATTGGACCCGTGCGCGGCCTGATCCATATCGGGGCCTCGACGCATCCGGGGCCGGGCCTCGGCGGCGGATCGGGGTTCAACGCGGCGAAAAGGCTGGGTGCATGAGTGATCAGGGCAAAAGACGGACGAGGCTGGGCGAAACGGGGCTGGAGGGTTTCGCGCCCTACCTCATGAACCGCATCATGGGACGCTACAACGCCGAGATCCGCTCGGCCCTGGGCAAGAACGGCCTCTCGACCCCCAAGATGCGGGCGCTCGCTGTCCTTTCGGTGGTGCAGGCGCCCCTGATCCGCGAGCTTGCCGTCAATGCCGTGACCGAACAATCGACCCTCAGCCGGGCATTGGACCAGCTGGAGGCCGATGGCCTCGTGCGGCGTGAATCCGACGTTAACGACAGCCGGGCCACCCGCATCTATATCACCGCTGCCGGGCGCGAGGTCTTCGAGGGCCTCTGGCCGCACATGACCGACGCGCAGGAAGTCATGTTCCGCGGCATTTCCGACGACGAACGGCAGGCCTTCCTGCTCACCTTGCAGAAGATGCTGCGCAACATCCGCAAACACGAATTCTGAGGACCGCATGGCCGAACGTTCATTCAAGGCCGAGGTCGCCGACCTGCGCAAGGGCGCGGGCGAGACCTTCACCGGCGAGGGGATCCTGGCGATCACCAAGGCGCTTCTGGAAAACGGCGTCGGCTATGTCGGCGGCTATCAGGGGGCGCCGATCAGCCATTTGATGGACGTTCTGGCCGATGCCGAGGATCTGCTGAAGGAACTCGACGTCCGGTTCGAGGCCAACGCCTCGGAAGCCGCCGCCGCGGCGATGCTGGCGGCCTCGGTGCATTACCCGATCCGGGGCGCCGTGACCTTCAAGGGGCCGGTGGGCGTCAACGTGGCCTCGGACGCGCTGGCCAACCTCGCGTCTTCGGGCGTGACTGGCGGGGCGCTGATCATCGTCGGCGAGGATTACGGCGAGGGCTCCAGCATCATGCAGGAGCGCAGCCATGCCTTCGCCATGAAGTCGCAATTCTGGCTGCTGGACCCGCGGCCCAACCTGCCCTCGATCGTCAAGGCGGTCGGCGACGGGTTCGAGCTGTCGGAGGCCTCCAACACCCCGGTCATGCTGATGGTCCGCATCCGCGCCTGCCACGTCACCGGCCAGTTCCAGACCCGCGACAACCAGCGCCCGCCGCTCAGCGTGCGCGAGGCTCTGGCCAAGCCGCAGCGCAATGTCTCGCGCATCGTGCTGCCACCGATGAGCTATGCGCAGGAGCATGACAAGATCAACAACCGCTGGCCAGCCGCCGAGCGCTACATCCGCGAGCACCGGCTGAACGAGCATTTCGGGCCGGAAACGGCGCCGGTCGGCATCGTCTGCCAGGGCGGGATGTACAACGGCGTGATCCGGGCGCTGCAGCGGCTGGGTCTGGCGGATCTCTATGGCAACACGCAGGTGCCGATCTATTGCCTGAATGTGACCTATCCCCTGCTGCCCGACGAATTTGCCGGGTTTTGCGCCGGGAAGGAGGCCGTGCTGGTGGTCGAGGAAGGCCAACCCGAGTTCCTGGAACAGGCTTTCGCCACGATGATGCTGCGCTCGGGGTCTTCGACCCGGCTGCACGGGAAGGACATCTTCCCGATGGTGGGCGAATACACCGGACAAGTGATGAAGGACTCGCTGGAAACCTTCCTGCGCCAACACGCCCCGACCCTGCTGCCGGCGCAGGTTCTGGCGCCGAATACCGAGGCCCCGGCCATCCCCGACCTGTCGAAGACCGTGCCGATCCGCCCGCCGGGGTTCTGCACCGGCTGCCCGGAACGCCCGATCTTCGCCGCGATGAAGCTGGTGCAGAAGGAACTGGGCGAGCATCAGATCAGCGCCGATATCGGTTGCCACCTGTTCGCCTCGCTGCCGCCCTTCAACATCGGCGGGGCGACGATGGGCTACGGCCTTGGCCCGGCGTCCAACGCGGCCTTTGACGGCGGCAAGGCCGGGGGCGCCGAGAAACGCTCGATCGCGGTGATCGGCGACGGCGGGTTCTGGCACAATGGCCTGTCCTCGTCGTTCGGGAACATGGCGTTCAACAAGTCGGACGGCGTGGCAGTCATCGTCGACAATTATTACTCGGCCGCGACCGGCGGGCAGGACGTCATGTCCTCCCGCGCCCAGAATCCGACCAAGGCCACCAACAACCCGATCTCGAAGGCGCTGCGCGGCATCGGCATCGACTGGGTGAAGCAGGTCGACCGGACCTATGACGTGGCGGGCATGCGCGACATCTTGCGCGAGGCGCTGACCACCGATACGCCCGGGCCGAAGGTCATCGTCGCCTCGTCCGAATGCATGCTGAACAAGCAGCGGCGCGAGAAACCCCTGCGCAATGCCGCGATCCGCGAGGGGCGCCGGGTCGAGGCGCCGCGCTTCGGCGTGGACGAAGCCGTCTGCACCGGCGATCACGCCTGCATCCGGCTGTCGGGCTGCCCCTCGCTGTCCCTGAAGAAACTGGACGATCCCTTGCGGGACGATCCGGTGGCCGCCATCGACACGTCCTGCGTCGGCTGCGGCAATTGCGGCGAGGTAGCCGAGGCCGCGGTCCTCTGCCCTTCGTTCTACGAGGCGCGGGTGATCCACAACCCCTCGGCCCTGGAACGCCGGCTGAACGGCTGGCGGCAGGGTCTGATCGGCTGGCTGGCGAAGCGCCGCCAGTCCCGCCGCCTGAGCTTCGAGGAGAGCGCGGCATGAGCGTCACTTTCCCCCCGCCCGCCGATGCGGGCAATGTGATCAAGCTGGCGATCCTGGCCGTGGGCGGTCAGGGCGGCGGCGTGCTGGGCGGCTGGATCGAGACGCTGGCGCGCTCGCAGGGCTATGCCGTGCAGGCGACCTCGGTCGCAGGCGTGGCGCAACGCACGGGCGCGACGATCTATTATCTGGAGATGGCACCCGAGGGCCCGGTCGCGCCGGTCTTTTCGCTCGCCCCGGCGGCGGGCGATGTGGATGTGATGATCGCGGCCGAGATGATGGAGGCCGGGCGGGCGATCCTGCGCGGCTTCGTCACGCCCGACCGGACGGTGCTGATCGCCTCGACCCACCGCGCACTGGCGGTCAGCGAGAAGATGGTGCCGGGTGATGGCATCGCCAATGCCGACGAGGTTCGGGCCGCGGCCGAGGTCGCCGCGCGCGGGCTGGTGCTGGCCGATTTCGAGGCGGCGGCGCTGAAGGCGGGCTCGGTCATCTCGGCCAGCCTGTTCGGCGCGCTGGCGGGATCGGGCGCCCTGCCCTTCCCGGTCGAGGCTTTCGAAGCGGCGATCCGCGCCGGTGGCAAAGGGGTCGAGCCCTCGCTCCGCGCCTTCGCGGCGGGGCGCGAGGCGGCGTTGGACGGCAATGTCCCCGCTCCGGTCAAAGGCCTGCCGAAGACTCCGGGCGCCGCGCGCGGGCCGGAGAAGCTGACCCGGGGCTGGCAGGCGCTGGCCGACCGCGTTTCCACCCTGCCCGCTGCCGTCCGGCCGATGGCGCTGGCCGGTCTGCGCAAGGTGGTGGATTTTCAGGACCTTGCCTATGGCGAGGCCTATCTGGACCGTCTGGAAACCGCCGCCCGCGCGGACCACGGAATCGACAATGCCTTCACCATTGCGGCCGCGAAATACCTCGCCAATGCCATGGCTTATGACGACGTGATCCGCGTGGCCGATGCCAAGACCAGGCCCGAGCGGCTGGACCGGATCCGGGCCGAGATGGGCGGAGCCGAGGTCATGCAGCTGACCGAATTCACCCATCCGAGGGCCGAGGAAGTGGTCTCGCTGCTGCCGCGCGCCCTGGGTCAGGCGATCATGGACCGGCCGCGCCTGCTGGGCTTCATCGACCGGCGGGTGAACAAGGGGCGCAGGCTCAGGACCGACCGGCTGCTGCCCTTCCTGCAACTGCATATGCTCGCGTCGATGCGTGGCTGGCGGCCGCGCAGCCTGCGCCATGCCGAAGAGATGGCGCATCTGGACCGCTGGTTCACCACCGCGCTGGACCGCGCGCCGCGCGATCTGGCGCTGGCCACGGCAACGCTGCAGGCCCGGCGGCTGGTGAAGGGCTATTCCGACACCCATGCGCGCGGACTGGGCAAGTTCGACCGGGTGATGGAGGGAATCGCGCTGGTCGAGGGGCGGGACGACGCCGCCGACTGGGCCCGCCGCCTGACTACCGCGGCACTGCAGGACGAAGAGGGCGTGGCGCTGGACGGTGTGCTGAAGACGATCCGCAGCTTCCTCGACTGACCCGGCTCAGCGCGGGGCGCCGATCCGGCCGATGGCCAGGGCGCAGCGTCGCAACACGTCCAACACCCGCTCCAGCCGCCCTGACTCGTCGAAAGCGTTGACCGAGGCGGTGGTCGCCAGCACAAAGGGCACCTGTCCCAGCCCGCCCAGAGGCACGGCGACCCCGGCCGCGCCCAGCTCGAATTCGTCGCGGGCAAAGGCATAGCCCTGCTCGCGCGCCGTCTCGACCGCGGCGCGCAGGGGGGCGGCATCCAGTTCCGTCGCCTCGGTATAGGGCTGCGGCGAGCGGGCGGCGAGGGCCTGATCCAGCACCTCGGCGCTTGAGCGCGCCAGCAGCATCCGCCCCACCGCCGTGTGTAGCAAGGGCAGCGCGCTTCCGATACCGAAGCCCAGCGTCACCCGGGCCGAAGCCGGCGCAGCGCGGTCGACATAGACCGCGTGAAGCCGGTCGCGGGTGGCGAGCGCGACTTCCATGTCCAACTCTTCGGCCGCGTGGCGCAGGACGGGCTGCACCACCCGCCCGACCTGCAAGCCGCGCAGAAACCCGCCCGCCAGCGTCAGCACCCGGGGCGCGAGGCGCAGGCCGCCCTCGCCCTCTTCCAGATAGCCGCAGCGCACCAGCGTCAGGCAGAGCCGCCGCACCACCGCCCGGTCGAGGCCCGAGCGGCGGGTGATCTCGGGCAGGGTCAGTTGGGGCGTGCCGGTCTCGAAACAGGCCAGCACCTCCAGCCCCTTGGCCAGGGTCAGGGCGAAATCGCGATCGCTCATTTGACAGGTCTCCCGCACTCTGGCAAAGTTCACATATCGCCCACTATGTGCGATTATCGCACGATTCGCAAGGGGAGCCCGAGCCGATGTCCGCCGAAACGCCACCTGCCGAGGGCTGGGTGCAGATCGCCACGACGGCCGATCTGGACCGCCCCCGCCCGCTGATCCCGGTGACGCTGGCCGGCCGCCGGCTGGTCCTTTTTCGCGACGACGAGGGGCAGCTGGGCCTGATCGGCCGTCATTGCCCGCATCGCGGCGCCGACCTGTGTTATGGTCGGCTCGAAGACAACGGCCTGCGCTGCCCGTTCCACGGCTGGCATTTCGACCGGACGGGTCAATGCGTCGAGCAACCGGCCGAGCCCGAAGGCTCGCGCATGCACGAGCAGATCCGCATCCCGATGGTGCCGGTGCGGGAAAAGGATGGCGCGATCTGGGCACGGGTCGGCGTGGAACTGGAACAGGCAGCCGCAGCGGGGACAGACGCATGATCAGCCAGCAGCTCAACGACCGCATCACCCGCATCGCCCCCGGCACCCCGGCGGGCGCCGTGCTGCGGCAATATTGGCAACCCGCCGCTCTGGTGGATGAACTCGCCCATGGGCCGCTGGTGCCGGTCAACCTGCTGGGCGAACGGCTGGTCCTGCGGCAGGGCGCGCAGGGGCTGGAGCTGGCGACCCGCATCGCCTCCCCGGATGAGGCACCGACGTATTACCCGGCTTCCGACGCCATCCAGGTCGACGCCGCGGGGCCGGTCTATCCGACCGAGACCCGCGCGGGTCTGGTCTTCGCCTATCTCGGCGAAGGCGCCCGGCCGCCCTTCCCCGCCTTCGACTGCTTCCGCGCGCCCGATACCCATGTCTTCGCCTTCAAGGGGCTCTGGGAATGCAACTGGCTGCAGGCGCTGGAGATCGGCATCGACCCGGCCCATGCCTCGTTCCTGCACCGTTTTCTGGAGGATGAGGACCCCGCCGACAGCTATGGCAAGCAGTTCCGCGACAAGGCGGGGGCGACCGACATTCCGATGACCAAGCTCTTGCGCGACTATCCCCGCCCGGAAATCCGGGTGGATGAGACCGATTACGGCCTCAAGATCACTGCGCTGCGCCACATGGAGAACGGCCATACCCATGTCCGCGTCACCAACCAGATCTTCCCCGAGGCGATCTGCATCCCGATGTCGCGCGAAATGACCATCACCCAGTGGCATGTCCCGGTGGATGACCAGACCTGCTATTGGGTTACCGTCTTCACCAGTTTCGACAAGCCGGTGAACAAGGAACTGATGCGCGCGCAGCGGCTGAAGGAGCATCGGCTGCCCGATTACGCGCCGCTGAAGAACCGCCGCAACGATTACCATTACGACCCGGCCGAACAGGCGGCGCTGACCTATACCGGCATGGGGCTGGACATCAACGTCCACGACCAATGGGCGGTCGAGGGGATGGGCGCCATTCAGGACCGCACGCAGGAGCATCTGGGCCGCTCGGACGTGGCGATCATCCGCTACCGGCGGATGCTGCGGCGGATGATGGATGCGCTGGAACAGGGCGACCGCACCGCGCTGCCGATGCATGGTGACGGCGCGGCGCGGATCGTCGGACCGCTGTCGAACGACGCGATTGCCGAGACCGCCGACTGGCAGGCGGTGAGCCGCGCGGCCGATCTGGCGCGGCGGGCGGCCTGCCCCTGGGATGCAACGGTGTGACGATGGACGGGGCGATCAAGGGGGCGCTCTTCGAGCGCGGCTTGTTGACCGAGGATCAGGCACGCGCCGGGGCGGAACTCGCCGCCCGGGTGGCGGCCGAGGGGTTCGAGACGGTGCGCCTGCTCTTCGCCGACCAACACGGCATTCTGCGCGGCAAGGCGATTGCGGCACGGACGCTGGGCTCGGCGCTGGCCTCGGGTCTGTCAGTGCCCTCGACGCTGATCCTGAAGGACACGGCGCATCGCACGGTGTTCGACGTCTGGAAGGACGGGCTGACGCTCGACGGCGTGTCGCTGGCGGGCGCCGGGGACCTGTTGCTCGTGCCCGATGTCGCCACCTTCACCCCCCTGCCCTGGTCGCCGCATTCGGCGATCATCCTGTGCGACCTTGCCTATCGGTCGGGACAAAGGGTGTCAGTCTCGCCGCGCGGCGTGTTGCGCCGGGCCACCGAGGCGCTGGCCCGCACCGGCCATGACGCGGTGATGGGGCTGGAGGTCGAGTTTCAGGTCTTCGCCATCGAGGACGACGGCCTTTCCCACGACCAAGCCACCATGCCCCCCGCCGCCCTTACCACCCGCAACACGACGCAGGGCTGGGCCTTCCTCACCGAAACCCGCTATGGCGCGGTGGAGCCCCTGCTGGACGAGATCCGCCGCGCGGCCGAGGCGATGGGCCTCGCCCCCCGCTCGATGGAGATCGAGATGGGGCCGTCGCAGTTCGAATTCACTTTCGACGCCTCGGACCCGATGACTCAGGCCGACCGCTTCGTCCTGTTCCGCATGATGGTCAAGGACATCTGCCAGCGGCAGGGCCTGCACGCCAGTTTCATGCCCAAGCCTCGGGTGGCAAATGCGGTGGCGAACGGCTGGCACATCCACCAGTCGCTGGTCTCGCGCCAGACCGGGCGCAACGTCTTCACCCCCGCCGTCGATGGCGAACCGACCGCCGAGGCCGGGGCCTGGATCGCCGGGCTTCTGGATCATGCGCCGGCCACCTGCCTGCTGACCAACCCCACGGTCAACGGCTACAAGCGCTTCAGCGCCTTTCAACTGGCGCCGAACCGGGTGCAATGGGGCACCGACAATCGCGGCGCCATGCTGCGGACGCTGCTCTATGCGGGGGATCCGGCATCCCGGATCGAGAACCGCGTCGCCGATACCGCCGCCAACCCCTATTACGCGCTGGCTGGGCAGATCCTGTCCGGGCTGGACGGGCTGAACCGGGGCGCGACGCCGCCGCCCCCCACCCTCACCCCCTATGCCGAGGATCAGGTGAGCCTGCCCGCGACGCTGGACGCAGCCATCCAGGCTTTCGAGGCCTCGCCACTCTATGCGCAGGCGCTGGGAGCGGATTTCGTCCGCTACCTGTCGCATCTGAAGCGGGCGGAATGGGGGCGGTATCTGGCGACGATCTCGGAATGGGAACAGGCCGAGTATTTCACCCTGTTCTGAGGCACGCATGGCCGATCACCCCGTCGCCGGGCATTTCTTCGAAGAGATCATCGACGGCTATTTCCCGCTGGGCGAGAGCCTGCGGCAGATGCTGGCGCGGCAGGATTTCGGCGCGGCGCTGGTGGTGATCACCCATGCGCCGGTGCTGCATTGGCCGGGCGATGACGGCCAGGGCCCAGTGCCGATGCGCCTGCAGACGGCGACGGCGGGTCTGATCCGCGCCTTTATCGCGCTGGCGGTGTTGAAGGGCAACGGGATGCGGCTGAGCGGGGTGGCGGACTGGCGCTGGCCGGGGGCGGATCACGGGTTGAGCGCCGGAACGCGGCTGGCGGAACCTGCCTTCCTGCGCGGTATCGGGCTGCGGCCCGGGGCCGAGGATGGCGGCGCCTTCGGTCTGGTTCGCCGGGACGACACCTCGGGCCTGGGCATCGCCGGGCCGGACGTGCCCGGCTGGGGCTTCACCCGCCCGGTTGACGGGATCCTCCGCGATATCGGGGCCATCGCCCGGCCGGACAGCCCCGGCGGCACGGGGCCGCGGCTGTCGGTCGATCTGTCGGACCCGGGCCACGCCGCGGCATCGGCGGCGATGGCGCGCGATCTCGGCCTTTAACCGTCAGATCGGAATGTCGCGCCCCGCAGCGATCGATTCCATGGTGATCAGCGAGGTCACATTCTCCAGTTCCAGCCTTGCGATCAGCCGCTGATAGACCTGATCGAACCCGTTCATGTCGGCCGCCACCACCTTCAGGATGTAATCGTACTCGCCGGCGATCCGGTACATGTCGATCACCTGCGGAATCGCTAGAACCTCGCGCCGGAAACTCTCCAGCCATGGCCGTGAATGATTGCGGGTGCGGATCATCATGAAGACGGTCAGCGGCAGGCCCAGCTCGGCCGCGTCCAGCCGGATCGTCTGGCCCTTGATCACGCCCTCGGCCTGCAAGCGGTTCAGCCGACGCCAGCAGGCGTTCTGGCTGAGGCCCACCGCCTCGGCCAAGGCGCGCTGGGGCTGGGACGCGTCCCGCTGCAGAGCCCGCAGGATGCGGCGATCAATCTCGTCGAGTTTGGGTCCACCTTCGTTCATGTGATCGAAAATAGCTGCAGTACGGGCAAAGTTCGATAGAAATTATTGCCTCCGCCTTGGGTAGCCTCTGCCCCAATGACAGGAGCCCCCATGCCCGAGACCCCTTTCTTCGACCAATTCCGCAGCCAGCTTGACGGCGCCGACAGGATCGAGCGCCTGCGACAAGGCCTGATCGGCGACGGGCGGATGATCGACGGCCCGCAGGGACCCCGCCTGCTGATCTATGCCGATTATGTGGCCTCGGGCCGGGCGCTGCGTCAGGTGGAAACGGCGGTGTTGGACGAGATCCTGCCCTACTACGCCAACAGCCATACCGAGGGCTCCTATTGCGGCGCCTTTGTCACGCGGTTGCGGCGGGAGGCGCGGGCGGTGATCGCCCGGCATTGCGGCGCGGACGAGCGCTTCGCCACGATCTTCGCGGGCTCGGGGGCCGCGGCGGGGCTGAACCGGCTGGTTGCGCTGCTGGGCCTGCCGCAGGACGTCGCTGCCGGGCGTCAACCGCTGGTGCTGATCGGACCTTATGAGCATCATTCCAACATCCTGCCCTGGCGCGAATCCGGTGCCGAATTGCGCGAGATCCCCGAGGATCCGGCGACTGGCGGGCCGTGCCTCACCACACTGGAGTCGGAACTCCTCGCCGCCGAAGGCCGCCCCGTGATCGGCGCCTTTTCCGCCGCGTCGAACGTGAGCGGCATCCTGACCGATACGGTGGCGGTGACGCGGCTGCTGAAGCGCCATCGCGCGCTGGCGATCTGGGATTACGCGGGCGGCGCCCCCTATATCGCGATGTCGATGGACGCGGGCACCGACCATGAAAAGGACGCCATCGTCTTCTCGCCCCACAAATTCATCGGCGGGCCGAGCGCCTCGGGCGTGCTGATCTTGCGAAAGGCGGCCGCGCGGCGCGACACGCCGTTCTGGCCGGGCGGCGGGACGGTCACCTATGTTTCGCAATGGGGGCATGATTACAGCACCTCGCTGGAAACGCGCGAGGAAGCGGGCACGCCCAACGTTCTGGGCGACATCCGCGCGGCGCTGGCCGTCGTGGTGAAGGAGGCGATGGGGCAAGACTGGCTGAACGCCCGCCACGCGGCGCTGCGCGCCCGCGCGGTGGCCACCTTCGAGGCGCTGCCGGGCTTCCATTACGCGGGCAAGGGCACCCCGGCACGCGCCCTGCCCTTCTTCTCGTTCTGGCTGGAGGGACGCGACCGGCATCAACAGATCACCCGCGCGCTGTCCGATCATTTCGGCATCCAGACCCGCAGCGGCTGCGCCTGTGCCGGCCCCTATGGACACCGGCTCTTCGGTATCGGGCACGCGGAAAGCGACGCCATCCGCCGCCGCATCCAGTCGGGCGACGATGCGGCCCGGCCCGGTATTACCCGCTTCAACCTCAGCGCCCTGATGACCGACGACAAGACCGCATTTATCCTCGAGGCCATCGCCCGGATCGCCCGGAACCCGGCGCAGTACCTGCCGTTCCCGGCGCCGCTCGCCAAGGCGGGCTGACACGAAAACGGCCCCCGGCTCGGGGGCCGTTTCCTGTTGCGCGAAGGGTCGGCTTATTCGCCCGCCACCGGCACCGCTTTCGGCGCCTCGTGGTGATGGTGCTCCTTCACCGGACGCATCAGCATATTGGCGATGAAGCCCACGACCAGCAGCGCCGCCATGCAATACATCGTAGTGTTGTAGAGCGAGGGCGTCGGGTCGATGGTGCCCGCGGGGGCGATCTCCATCAGCCGGGCGATGGTCACTGTCCGCGCCGCGACCAGCTGGTCGAGTTGCGCCAGCGGCGCTCCGAACCGCTCGGCAAAAGCGGCCGCATCGACGCGCGAGGCCAGGTCGCGGATGGCGCTGTTGACCGACATCTCGCGCAGCGAGGTGATGGCCAGCGGCCCCAGCACCCCCGCCAGCGACCAGGCGGTCAGCAGGCGCCCGTGGATGCCGCCCACATGCATGGTGCCGAACATGTCGGCCAGATAGGCCGGGATCGTGGCAAAGCCGCCGCCGTACATCGAAAAGATGATCATCGTCGCGATGTAGAAGCCGATCAGATAGATGATCGCCGGATTGGTGGCCACCGCGCTGGCGAAATAGGGGATCGAGAGATAGAGCAGCGTCCCCAGCGCGAAGAAGCAGGTATAGGTGGCCTTTCGCCCGATGTAATCCGAGGTCGAGGCCCAGAAGAACCGCCCGACCATGTTGAAGACCGAGATCATGAACACATAGGTCGAGGCGAATGCGGCCGTGACGATCAGCGGCATGACCGAACCGAAGATCTCGGACATCATGGTCTTGGCGACCCCGATCACGCCGATCCCGGCGGTCACGTTGAAGCACAGCATGATCCAGAGCTGCCAGAATTGCGGCGTCTTCAGCGCCTGGTCGATATGGACGTGGTTCTGCGAGACCATGCCCGAAGCGACCGGCTTGGGCTCCCATCCCGCCGGTTTCCAGTTGGGCGCGGGCACGCGGTACTGGAAGGCGGCCAGGATCATGACGATGAAATAGACCACGCCCAGCGTCATGAAGGTGCCCGCAGCGCCGGTGTTGCCGGTACCGATGACATAGACGCCCGCCTCGCCGCCGAAGGGCGCGGCCTGCGCGGCGGTGGCGATCACCACCTCGACCCGGCCCGCGGCGGTTTCGGCGAAGACCCGGCCGCTCTCGACCACGGTGGCGACGGCATCCTGCGCGCCCAGGAAGTCGGGCGCCTTCTGGAACATCTCCAGCAGCCAGCCCTTGACCGGCGTGGCGATCATCGCCCCGCCGCCGAAGCCCATGATGGCCATGCCGGTCGCCATGCCGCGGCGGTCGGGGAACCAGCGGATCAGCGTCGAGACGGGCGAGACATAGCCCAGCCCCAGCCCGCAGCCGCCCAGCACCCCGTAGCCGAGATAGAGCAGCCAGAGCTGATGGGTGGAGATCCCGAACGAGCCGATGATGAACCCTCCGCCCCAGAGGATCGCGGCGACGACGCCGACCATGCGGGGGCCGACCTCTTCCAGCCATTTGCCGGCGAAAGCCGCGGCGAGGCCTAGGAAGACGATGGCGACCGAGAAGATCCAGACGACGGAGCCAAGACTCCAATCCTCGGCCGAGGAGGCGACGACGCCCAGTTCCCGCGTCAGCGGCGGGTTGAACACCGACCAGGCATAAACCGAGCCGATGCAGAGATGGATGGCGATGGAGGCGGGCGGAACCCGCCAACGGTTGTATCCCGGTTCGGCGACGATGTGGCTCTTGTGCAAGAACCCCAGCGCGCCCCCTGACGCTTTGCTCATTCTCGATCCTCCCTGTCGGTTCCCCGGGGTCGCGGCCTCCTACCGCGGCTCCCGTGACAGCATGCGACGGCATGCCACAGACGAAAGGCACCGCTGCTCCCTTCTCTGTCAAGGATTTTCTACATATATAACAATATCTTAGATTGATCCTTGCGGACATTCTGTCCGCCCGATGCTGCACCAGCCGCCCCAGAACGGGACATTTTGTCCCCGGTCCCCCGGCCGGTCCCCCCGGATTTGCGTCAAAGTGACCGGATCACGCCCCGGGCGCCAAAGGCAAAGAAATTTCGAACCGCGTGCCCTGACCGGGCTCGGACCGGACCGAGATCTGGCCGCCGACCTGCCCCACCAGTTGCTGACTGATCGACAGGCCCAGCCCGGTGCCTTGCGCCTGTTTGGTGGTGAAGAAGGGGTCGAAGACCCGCGAGAGGATCTCGGGCGGGATGCCGGTGCCGGTATCGGCGAGGCTGACGACCAGCTGATCGCCCCGCGCCTCGGTGCCCACGCTGAGCACCCCGCCCTCGGGCATGGCATGGACTGCATTCAGCACCAGATTGACGATCACCTGCTGCAATTCGGTGCGCGACATGCTGACCTGCCCGGCGCTGTCGAAACGCGTCTCGACCCGGATCCCCGCCGCATCGAGTTGGCGCCGGGTCAGCACCAGACAATCGCGGACCACATCGGCCGGGGCGATCAGGGTCCGGGCACCGGAATAATCCTCGGGCCGGGCGAATTGCAGCAGTTTCGAGACGATGACGCTGATGCGATAGACCTGATCGTCGATCAGGCGGAATTCCTCGCGCACCGGTGCCGCGCCCTCGCCCAGGATGCTGCGGGCAAGGTCCAGGTTGCCCTGGATCACCGCCACCGGGTTGTTGATCTCATGCGCGACCGAGGCGGTGATCTCGCCCACCGTCGCCAGTTTTTCAGACATGATCAGCCGCTCGGTGGTCCGCTCGATGCGCCGGTTCGCCTCGCGCAGATCGGCGGTGCGTTCCTCGACCTTGGCTTCCAGACTCTCGGCCCAGTCGCGCAACTCGCGGTCCCGCGCCTGCACCTGGTCGAGCAGTGTGTCGAGATGGGCAGCCACCTGCGTAATCTCGTCCGCCTCGCCGCTGACATGGTTGCGCGCCTCCAGATCCCCGGCCTCGACCCGGGCCATGGTGCGGTTCATCCCCTCAAGCGGCAGGAAGATCCGCCCGGCCCATCGCAGGAAGATCGGGATCGACATCAGCGCGATCAGCAGGAAGGCACCGGTCAGCGCCAGCGCCGAATTGCGCTTGGCCTCGCGGAACGGGGTTTCCAGAAAGCCGACATAGAGCATACCGACCCGCTGGCCAAAGCTGTCGACGATCGGCTCATAAGCCGAGATATACCAGTCGTTCACCACGAAGGCCCGGTCCAGCCAGATCTGCCCCTGATCCAGCACCTGCGCCCGCACCTCGGCCGAGACCCGCGTCCCGAGCGCGCGCACATTCTCGAAAAGCCGCACATTGGTCGAGACGCGCACATCCTCCAGAAACAGCGTGGCGGTGCCCTGACTGCCCTCGGGCAGGCTCTGCTCGCGATAAACGAGGTCGTTGATCGTGTCGATGAAGCCGAGGTTCTGGTTCAGGAGCGTGCCGCCGACCAGCGCCGCCACCCTGCCCCCTGGCAGCCGCACCGGCGCCGCCGAATGAATGACGATACCGCGGCTCTCGACGCTGCGGTCGGTCGGCACGGCGCCGCGGGTCGGCACCAGCGGCAGCGCCGCGCGCAACGCCAGCGCCGGGTCCTGCACGCGCAGATCCTCGGCCGCGAAGACGTCGACCGCGCTGTGCCAGCGCCCGTTCAGGGCCGCCGTCACCACCGGCCAGCGCGCCGCCCCCTCGGCATCGGCGAGATAGAGAAAATCGAGGCCCAGCCGCTGCCGCTCCCCCTCCAGGAAATCGCGCAACCGCTCCCCGGCGATGGCGTCGCGCAGATCGGTCGACCGCGCCACCGCATCGACCCTTTCGCCCGAGAACTCCACCAGCCGGCGCAGGTATTGATCGGCAATCGTCAGATCGCCCGTCACCTTGTTGATCAGGATATCGTCGATCTTGCCCGACCAGCGCCACATGGTCCCGCCCAGCATCAACGGCAGCAGCACCACCATCGGCAAGAGCGCGATCACCAGAAGCCGCACCCGCACCGAGGTAATCCAGCGCTTCAGCCGCCCCATTCAGAACCCCCAGGCCGCGCATTTCCGGTCGATGGTCTTGCGCGAGACACCCAGAAGCCGCGCCGCCTCGCTGCGGTTGTTGCCGGTCAGCTCAAGCGCCCGCAGGATCTCGCGCCGTTCCAGATCCTCCAGCGGCGTGACAGGGACAGCGCGGGCGGGGGCGCTCAGCGTCTCGATGGGGAAATGGCCGAAGATCAGCGAGCGTTCGATGAAATTGCGCAATTCGCGGATATTGCCCGGCCAGTCGTGCCGCAGCAGCGCCGAGCGAAGGGCGGGCGAGAGGTCGAGCTTCGGCAGCGAATGGGCGGCCGAGATTTCGCTCAGGAACAGCTCGGCCAGTTCCAGGATGTCGGTGCCCCTTTCGCGCAGCGCCGGCATGGCGATCTCGACCACCGTGGCGCGGAAATAGAGGTCCTCGCGGAAGGCGCCGCTTTCGACCGCGGGCAGCAGCGGGCGGCTGGATGACAGCACGAAGCGCAGGTCCAGCTGCTGGTCGCGCTCTGTCCCCACGGGGCGGATCACGCCATCCTCCAGCACGCGGAGCAGCGCGTTTTGCGCCCCGGGGCTGAGTTCGGCAACCTCGTCCAGAAACACCGTCCCCCCGGCGGCCGAGGCGAGCAAGCCCTCGCGCGCGTCCTTGGCGCCCGGGAAGGCGCCTGCCGAATGGCCGAAAAGCTCCACCTCGATCAATTCATTGGGGATGGAGCCGCATTGGATCGCCACGAACGGCCCGGCGGCCCGGGCCGAGCGCGCGTGCAGATGCCGTGCCGCCACCTCCTTGCCCGACCCGCAGGGGCCGGTCAGCAGAACCGGAGTCGACACATTCGCCACCCGTTCCAGCAGCGTGCGCACTTCCGACACCGCAGCCGAGGCGCCGACCAGTTCCGTGCGCCGCCGCTTGCCCAGACCGACCGTCTCCAGCTCGCGCCGCAGAAGCCGGTTCTCGCGCCGGAGCCGCGCGATCTCCAGACAGCGGCGCAGCGCGGTCAGGATCTGGTTCGAGCGGAAGGGTTTCAGCACGAAGTCGGACACACCGGCACGGACCGCCTCGATCGCAGTTTCCAGATCGGCATAGGCGGTAATCATGATCGTGTCGCTGAAACCGCCCTGAAAGCGCTGTTCGGCCAGCCAGTCGAGCCCGCGCTGGCCAGGCATCATGTTGTCCAGCACCATGACATCGTATTGCCGTTGGCGCAGCAGCCGCGCAGCGGCTTCGGCATGCTCGGCCTCATCGACCCGGCGGCAAAGGGGTTCGAGCGTCTTGACCAGGAAATGGCGCATGCCCGGCTCGTCATCGACCACCAGAACGCTGGCACTGGCCAAGGGGTCCTGCCCCGCATTGCTGCCCGCGCTCATGACGCCCATCCCCCCGGCTGAGGACCGAACGCTACAGGCGGTGGCTCGGGCTTGTCCAGCCGTGAGGGGCTTGTGGTGCGGGGATGCGATCTGCGGCCGAAGTTTATTCGCGAAACGGGCTCAAAGGGTCCATTCTTCAATGCGCATAATCGGACTATTTTGCGCGCCACCTTGACGACTTGTCTTGTGCAGGTTTAGTCATGATAAGTTCTCATTATCATGACTCTTGAACATTGCCTTGAATCGGCTCAGTCTGGCTGCGCATGGAGGCTCAGATGCCGTCGATCAGGATGTCCAGCGCGCGTTTCAGCGCATCGCGATGCGCTGCCAGGCTGCCGACCCGGTTGCGCAACTCGCGTCCCGGCACGGCGGCGAGTTCTTGCACGCGCACCACCCAGCGCTGCCCCCCGTGCTCGACCAAGGGCGTCAGTCCGGGGAACGCGGCGTATCGCTCGGCCTCTCGCAACGGTGCGACCACCCGCGAAGCCTCGATACCGATGAGGTCAGTCTGCAGGTCGACGACCAATTGGCCGCCCGGCAATCGGTACAGGTCGAACTGCGCCATCAGAAACCACGATAGCCCGCCAGTGGCAGGCCCTCGTCCTCGACCTCCTGCGCATAGGCGTGCAACGCGGCGGCATTGGCCTCGCGCCATTGCCGGTTGCGCTCGATCCGCGTCGCTTCGGCAATCGCGGCCTCGGCCAGCCGCGACATGTTCAGCCCCAGCGCGCGTGCGGATTGCGCGACCTCGGCATCGAGGGTCAGGTTGACCTTGATACGGGCCATAAAGACTCCTCTTTCATACGCCTGGACCACCAGTATATTCCATCCGGACGACACGGCAAGATGACCCTCCCCCTCCCCGCCCACGCGCAGCTCTCCCCCGCCGATGAACAGGCGTTGACCGAGCTGTTCCGCAAGGGCACGCCGGCCAATACCCTGCGCGCGTGGGAGCGCGATCTGGCCTATATCGCGGCCTGGAAGATGACCGCTTTCGGCACCCCGCTCAGCTGGCCCGAGGAGGAGAGCGTCGCCCTTCGCTTCGTGCTGCATCATGCCGCGGACCTGACCCAGGCGACCGGTCCCGCCCGCACCGTCGCCGAGGCGCTGATCGCGCTCGGCCTCCGGCGCAGCCTTACGGCCCCTGCCCCGTCGACGCTGGATCGCCGCATCGCCAGTTGGCGGGCCTTTCACCGGATGCGCAACCTCGCCTCGCCCTTCGAGGCGCCGCTGTTGCAACAGGCCCGACAGAAGGCCCGCAGGGCCCTGGCCCGTCCCCGCCAGCCGAAATCACCGCGCCCCGTCACCCGTGAGGTTCTGACCGCGCTGCTGGCCAGTTGCGACGACAGCCTGCGCGGAATCCGCGACCGGGCGATGCTGACGCTGGCCTTCGCCTCGGGCGGGCGCCGGCGGTCCGAAGTGGTGGCGCTGGATCTGGCCGATGTCGACCTACGGCCCTTCGCTGCCCGGGGGCTGATCTGGCTGCGGCTGCTGGAAACCAAGACCACCGGCAAGGGCGAGGCCCCGCGCCTGCCGCTCAAGGGTCCCGCCGCCCGCGCGCTGCTGCATTGGATCGAGACGGCGGACCTCGACGATGGCCCCCTATTCCGCCCGGTCTCGCGCAGCGACCGGGTGTTGAACCGCCGTCTCGCCCCCGACGCGCTGCGGGTCATCCTGCGTCACCGGCTGGCACTGGCCGGCCTGCCCGAGGATTTCGCCACACCGCACGGCCTGCGCGCGGGGTTTCTGACACAGGCCGCCCTGGACGGCGCCCCGCTGGCCGCGGCCATGGCGCTGAGCCTGCACCGCTCGGCGATCCAGGCGCAGCGCTATTACGCCGATGTCGAGATCAGTGCCAATCCGGCGACGGATCTGCTGGGGGAATGATCTCCCAGCGATCTGTCCCCGCGGGGACACTCACTGATCGAGCGCCGCGAAAAAGGCGGCGACGGCCTTTTCCAGCCGCAGCCGGTCGATGGCCGAGAAGTCGCGCGGCAGCCGCAGTTCAACCCGCCCGTCCGAAGCGGTACATTGCGCGATCTGCGCGCCATGCGCGACCCTGAGCGTGGTCTTGGCGCCGGGCTTGCGGGGTTTGACCTCGCCACCAGTTGGGGGCGCCGCCTCAGGCGTATCGGCAAGGATCCGCAGCAAGGCCAACTCCCGCTCCGCATCACGATCAGGCTCGGCACGCAGGCGACGGGCCAGGCGATTGACGAAGCCCGGCTCCTTCTCGACCCGTTTCCACAGCGCCAGACCCAGCGCCCTGGGCATCGCCGGGGCATGGGCCAGTTCCTCGCCCAGGGCGTCGAGCAGCATGGCGAAGTTGCGGATGTAGATCCGCTTTTGCCGGTTGGCCGAGGCAAAGAGCGTCTTGATTGCCTCGTCCAGCGACCTGGCCGGACATTCGGGATCGCGCACGTAGGCGCGCGCGAGTTCCGCCATCTCCGCAAACGAAATGTCCCGCCGCACCAGGTTCTCATCCACCATCCGGCGATAAAGCAGCTCGATCCCCTCGCCCGGCGGCACCAGCCCGGCCGGGATCGCGGCATAGGCCGAATCGCCGGTCTCGACCAGCAATTCGCGATAGGCCGTGAGCCGGCGGAAGCCCTGAACCAGCTCATATCCCTCGCCGCGCTGAACGACGCGGATCGGGTTCGACAGACCGATCTCGCGGATCGATTCCTTCAGTTCGTCCAGCTCCTCGTCCCGCTCGGACGAGCGGTCGCGGGTGATCTCGTCGGCGCGGATCCGGTCCAGCGGGATCAGATCGACCACCAGCCCCAGCTGCCGCAGTCGCACGAATTCATGGGCGAGCGAATCGTTCTCCTGCCGGATCCGGGCCTCAAGCTCGGCGCGTTCGCGCAAGGCCTCGGCGTTTTCCGAGATGGCCGAGGCCATCGGGCCCCGCCGGCTGGGCGCCTCTGTCCCCGCGGGGACAGCAGGTTCGGCCACGGGCGGCGTGTCGCCCGGAAAGCCGATGTCGAAGATGCGCCTCTTGCTCATGCCTCACCCCCCATCTGATCCCAGGCGTTGAGCGCATGGGTGCGGAATTCCTCATAGGCGCGGTCGAAGGACAGCCGCGCCCGACGCCAGGTTTCACGCGTCATCTGCCGGTAGTCGATCTCGTAGATCGAGGACAGGAAGCGCCCCGATTGTTCGACCGCGCGGGTCAGCTCGATCGGATGCTCGGCCATGCGGTCGCCGAAGACCTTGCCAAAGGCGTCCTGCATCGCGCGGTGCAGATCGTTGTTCGGCTCGAACCGGGTCAACAGGAAGCGAACATCGAGGAAAGCCTTTGGCAGGCTGAATGTCCCCGCGGGGACAATGCCGGAAAAGCGGCTCAGATCCTCCAGCGCCTCGGACAGCTGGCCGATGAAAGAGGTGGTCGAATCGTATTCCCAATAGCCGGGCCCCGAAGGGATATAGAGCAGGTCCGCCGCGAAGACCGCGTTCATCGACTGGTAGCCGATGGCGGGCGGGCAGTCGAAGATGATCAGGTCATAGCTGTCGGCCGGCAGCTGATCGAGGAACCGCGACACTGCCGCGAAGAAGGACCATTCCGGGTTCAGGTGCCGGTATTGCGCGCTGGCGAATTCCACGAAAGCGGCATTGGCGCAGCTGGGCACGATGTCGATGGTGGGCCAACTGGTCGGCTTGATGAAATCGGCAAGCCTGAGGTCGGCGAGCCCCATCTCGGTGATCGAGGCGGGCAGCTTGCGCTGGGGCAGGGCGGTGCCGCTCTGCGCCCCCCGGGCGGAGGAGTTCATGCGCTCCGTCTCACGCGTGAGGTCGCGGGCCATGATGCCCCAGACGGTGAATTCCTCGGCCACGTCCGACAGGCCCATCGAATGGCTAAGCGTCGCCTGCGGGTCGAAATCGACCGTCAGCACGCGATAGCCATCCAGCGCCGCAGCATGGGCGAAATGCAGGGCGACGGTCGATTTCCCGGCACCGCCCTTGAAATTGGCGATGGCCGCGCGCAGCGCCCGCTTGCCCGCCGGACGCGCCGGCAGCAGCGACTGGCGGTTGATGCGCAGCCGGCGCCGGATCTCGTTGATCTCGTCCAGGGTGAACCAGCGCTGGCGGCCGTCCTCCTCCACCAGACCCTGCGGCAGGGACGGGTCGGCCGCGAGTTTGCCCCGCAGCGTCGATTGATTCACTTTCAGGATCAGCTCGCCCAGCTCCCAACTGGAAAAGCGGCGCAGGGTCTTCTCATTCTCCGGCGAGAAGGTTTGCTGGCGAATCCAGCCCTGCATTTTCAAGGATTGCGCCTGCAGGCGCGCCAGGTCTTCGTGTGTGTACATGGTCGCTCAACGCTGTTTGCTCGATGACCGGAATTTACGCGGAATATCGGAAAACGCAAATCCAGAAGTTCCCCTGAACAACGTTTCGCGCTATTCTGTCCCCGCGGGGACACCGTATTGGCCGTTTCCCCTGTTTCCGAAAGGGTTTCCGCCCCGCGCTGATTCGGACCAGGTGGCAGAAAACGCACCGGGGGCGGCGGGCCGGAATCGTCTCTCCGATTGCCGTTTGGGGGACAGATCGGGACCGTGTCCGCCGTTTGAGGGGACAAAAGAGCAGCCTTGAGGGGACACCATGGCTGTCCCCCAATACCTTTAAACCCGATTTTTCAAATCTGGTTTTGGGGTCGGATTGGTCCCGGTCACAGAATCGTTGACACCATCGAAACTCCCAACGTAAATTCCAGACAAGCTGGGAATAGCGTTGAGATGTCTGGCAAGACCGCCAACACCTCTACGCCATATCCGGGCAAATGGGCATCAAGACCCGACGAGAGCAGAGCAGCCTCCCCGATCCGGGGACAGCGAAGGGACAGGCATGAGTACCGTCAGACCATTGGGCAACGGGGCGGCAGCGCGCAAATACGATTTGCTGACCGCGCTGGGGACCATGGGCCTTGCCGCGACACCGGGCGAACAGCGGCTGGTGCTGCGTCTCATGGTCGCCATCACCGCCCGCTACAATTGGGCCAGCGACACGCTCGCCGTGGCGCAAAGCGAACTCGCCAAACTCTGGGCCGTGGACGAACGCACCGTGAAACGCGCCATGGCCGAGTATCGGGCCCGCGGCTGGCTGCGGTTGAAGCGGCAGGCGGCGCGGGGCAGGGTGGCCGAATACGGGCTGGGGATCGAGCGGCTGATGGAGGACACGCGCCCGGTCTGGGCCACGGTCGGCCCCGATTTCGCCGCGCGCCTCACCCCGGCCGAGCCCTCGCCCACCCCCGATCCCAAGATCGTCCGCTTCCCGCTGCCGGCGACCGAGGGCGTGCTCTGGCCGCGCGTCCTGCAACTCATCGCCGAAAGCGACGGCGACACGGCGCGCGCCTGGCTGCAGGGGCTGGGCGAGGAGCCGGCGGAGCCCGGCGTCCTGCGGCTCGTGGCGCGGGGGCGCTATCAGGCGAGCTATGTGCGGACCCATCTGGCCGGGCGATTGCTGGCCGCGGCCAGGCGTGTCGATCCCGCGATCACCAGCGTCGAGATCGCCTGCGAAACGGCCTGAGGCGCGCCGATCCGGTCAACCCTTCGACAGGACAGTCGAATTGACCTTGTTGCGACGTGCATTCATGTCATCGTACCTGATATCACTCTTTGCGTATCTAGGCGACGGCGGACCCGGCTCATGGCATTCTGGAAACAGCTCTTTCTGAGCCTCGTGCTGCTTTGCGGCGCCCTGTGGGGGGCGGCGCTCTGGGTGCCCGGCGCGGCGGGGCTGCTGCGGTCCTGGGGTTTGGGACCCGTCATGGATCAGGTGGGCATTCCGGCCGAAGCGGCGGAACCCGCGGCGCCGGCTGCGGGCCGACCGCGCGGGGCAGGGGGCGGCGCCGTGGTTCGGGCGGAACCCCCGGGCGAGGGCCGGGTTGCGGATACCGTCGCGGCCATCGGTGACGGGCGGGCGCTGCGTTCGGTGACGCTCTACCCCCAGACGCCCGGGCATGTGGCCGAGGTTCTGGTGCAATCGGGCCAGCGGGTCGAGGCGGGGGCGGTGATCCTGCGACTTGACAGCGAGGCCGAGGAGATCGGCCTCGAACGCGCCCGCTTGGTGCTGGACGACGCGCGGACCCGGCGCGACCGGGTGCAGCAATTGCGCGGCTCGGGCGCGGCGACCGATGTGCAGATCCGCGAGGCAGAGCTGGCCGTGCGTCAGGCCGAGCTTGGGTTGCGTCAGGCCGAGTTCGACCTCACCCAGCGCACGCTGCTGGCGCCGATCAACGGCTGGCTGGGCATCCTGAACGTCGAGCCCGGCACCCAGGTCGGCACCCAGACCGAGATTGCCCAGATCGACGACCGCAGCGCGCTGCTGGTCGACTTCCGCCTGCCTGAAAGCATGGTCGGCCGCGTGGCCCTCGGCGATGCGGTCGAGGCCGAGATCCTGGCCGGGGGGCAGGGCAGGGTGACCGGCCATGTCAGCGCCATCGACAACCGGGTCGACGCGGCAAGCCGGACGCTGCGCGTTCAGGCGCGGCTGGAGAATGCCGAGGACCGGCTGCGGGCGGGCATGGCCTTTTCCATCCGTATCGCCTTGCCGGGAAGCCCTGCGGCCTCGGTCGATCCGCTGGCCGTGCAATGGAGCCGCGAGGGCGCCTTCGTCTGGGTGGTGCGCGAGGGGGTCGCGACCCGCCTGCCCATCGCGATCCTGCAGCGCGCCGATCAGGCGGTGATGGTCGAGGCCGATTTCCAGCCCGGCGATCTGGTGATCGTCGAAGGGGTGCAATCCGTGCGCCCCGGCGCCCCCGTCACACTGCAAGGCGAGGGCTGAGCCATGTCCACCCGCATCGAGCGCAGCGCGCATCTGTCGGGCACCGCCATGCTGATCCGGCGGCCGATCCTGGCCTTCGTGCTGAACGCGCTGATCCTGCTGGCGGGCATCGCCGGGGGTCTGGGCGGCGAGGTGCGGGAATTGCCGGATGTGGACCGCCCGGTGATCACCATCACCACGAACTACGCCGGGGCCGCCCCTGAAACCATCGACCGCGAGATCACCGCCTTGATCGAGGGTGCGGCGGGGCGCGTCTCGGGCGTCAGCGCGATTTCGTCCAGTTCCCGGTTCGGCCGCAGCCGGGTGACGGTCGAATTCTCCACCTCGACCGATCTCGATGTGGCGGCGACCGACATGCGCGACGCCATCGCCCGGATCACCAACAGCCTGCCGGACCAGGCCGACGCCCCCCGGATCGTCAAGGCCGACGCCAACGCCGATGCGGTCATGCGGCTGTCGCTGACCTCGGCCACGCGCAGCCCGCAGGACCTGACGCGGATCATCGAGGATCTGGTGCAGGACCGGCTTCTGTCGGCCGAGGGGGTGGCCGATCTGCAGGTCTACGGCAACCGGCAAGAGGTCTTCCGCATCGACATCGACATGCGGCAACTGGCGGCGCGGGGCCTGTCGCTGGCCAATATCCGTGATGCGGTATCGACCGTCTCCTATGACGCGCCCGCGGGCTCGCTGGCCTCCGAGCGGCAATCGCTGGTCGTGCGCACCACCGCCGCCATCACCACCCCGGCGCAGTTCGAGGCGCTGGTGCTGGCCGATGGGGTACGGCTCGGCGACGTGGCGCAGGTCAGCATGGGGCCGGGGCTGGGGGAATCCATCCTGCGCGCGAATGGTGAGGCCGGGATCGGTCTGGGCATCATCCGCGCGGCGCAATCCAACACGCTCAACATCTCGGCCGCGGTGACCCGCGCCGTCGAGGAAATCCGCCCCCTGTTGCCGCCGGACGTGTCGCTGACCATCACCTCGGACGACGCGACCTTCATTCAGGGCGCGCTGGACGAGGTGATCACGACCCTGGCGCTGGCCACGCTGATCGTGATCGCGGTGATCTATGTCTTCCTGCTGGATCTGCGCGCCACCTTCATCCCCGCGATCGCCATGCCGGTGGCGCTGGTCGGCACGTTGGCGGCGATCTGGATCGTCGGATTCTCCATCAACATCCTGACCCTGCTGGCGCTGGTTCTGGCCACCGGCATGGTGGTGGATGACGCCATCGTCGTTTTGGAAAACATCGTGCGCCGCCGCTCCGAAGGCATGGGTGCCCGCGCCGCTGCCGTGCTGGGCACGCAACAGGTCTTCTTTGCCGTCGTCACCACCACGGCGACCCTGGCCGCGGTCTTCGTGCCGCTGTCGTTCCTGCCGGGGCAGGCGGGGGGGCTGTTCCGAGAATTCGGCTTCACGCTGGCCATGGCGGTGATGCTGTCCTCGGTCGTGGCGCTGACGCTTTGCCCGGTGCTGGCCAGCCGGTTGCTGCGCGACCACAAGGCGCCCGCAAAACGCGGCCCGATGCAGCGGCTGGGCGATGCGCTGGCGGGATTCTACCGCGTGACCTTGAAGGCGGCGCTGGCCGCGCCGATGGTGGTGCTGGTGGCGAGCGGGCTCTTTGCCGGGGGGGCGTTCCTCTCGGCCGGGCTGATCCATCAGGAACTGACCCCGCCCGAGGACCGCGCCGTCGCGCTGTTGCGTATTTCGGCGCCGCAGGGCGTCTCGCTGGACCATACCGCCGCGGCGATGCGCGAGGTCGAGGATCTGTTGCAGCCGCTGATGGCCTCGGGCGAGGTCACCAATCTTTTCTCCATCGCCGGGGCAGGCGGGTCCACCAATTCGGGCTTCATGGTGATGACCCTGGCGCCCTGGGACCAACGGACCCGCAGCCAGCAGGAAATCGTGGGTGAGATCAACGGCTTGCTGCGTCAGGTGATCGGCGTCCGCGCCTTTGCCATGCAGCCCAACAGCCTGCGGATCCGCGGAGCGGGGCAGGGGCTTTCCTTCGCCATCGTCGGGCCCAGCTATGACGCGCTGGCGACGCAGGCCAGCGAGCTTGTCGCGGCGATGGAGCGGAACCCGGCCTTCGGTCAGGTGCGGATCGACTATGACACCACCCAGCCCCAGCTTTTCATCGAAGTCGACCGCGCCCGCGCCTCGGATCTTGGCATCTCGATCGCCGGTCTGGGCGAGGCGCTGCAGGCGGTGCTGGACGGGCGCACGGTCGGCACGGTCTTCATCGGCGACCGCAGCCACGACATCCAGCTCATCTCGACCGCCGATCCGGTGAACGATCCTTCGGACCTTGAGCGGGTCTTCATGCGCACGGCCTCGGGGCAGATGGTGCCGATCTCGACCTTCGTGACGCTGGAAGAACGCGCCGTGGCGCCAGAACTGGGCCGCGAGTCGCAGATGCGCTCGATCCCGATCAGCGCCAGCCTGACGGACGATCTGTCGCTCGGCAGCGCGCTGTCGCAGGTGGAGGCGCTGGCGGCCGAGATCCTGCCCGCGGGCAGCCGCATCGTTCCCCTGGCCGAGGCCGCGACTTTGGGCGAGACCAATTCCGGGATCTTCCTGACCTTCGGATTCGCCATCCTCATCGTGCTGCTGGTTCTTTCGGCGCAGTTCGAAAGTTTCATCTCGGCTTTCATCGTCATGTCCACCGTGCCGCTGGGTCTGGCCTGCGCCCTGCTGGCGCTTTTGCTGACCGGGGGCAGCCTGAACGTCTATTCCCAGATCGGACTGGTCTTGCTGGTCGGGATCATGGCCAAGAACGGCATCCTGATCGTCGAATTCGCCAACCAGCTGCGCGATCAGGGGCGCAGTGTGCGCGACGCGATCATGGAGGGCTCGGTGATCCGCCTGCGTCCGGTGATGATGACCATGGTGTCGACCGTGCTGGGCGGCGTGCCGCTGATCCTGTCGCAGGGGGCGGGGGCCGAGGCGCGCGAGGCGCTGGGTTGGGTCATCGTCGGCGGGCTGGGGCTGGCCACGCTGGTGACGCTCTACCTGCTGCCGGTGGTCTATCTGCTGATCGCCGGGTTCAGCACGCCCAAGGCGGCCGAGGAAGCCCGCCTGCGCCGCGAACTGGATCAGGCCGAGGCGGGGGGAGCATAGGCCCCGCCGCAACCGGACCCGCGGCGGCGAACGGGCGCAAGGGCATGGTCAGCGATCCGCCGAGGCGATCTCCCGTTGCGCCTCGGCCCAACCGCGCCGCAAGACCCCGGGCTCGGCCAGCGCGCCATAGACGCCAATGACCTCGGCCGCCATCCGGTTGGCAAGACGTGCCGCCACGGTCGGCGCGTGTCCCGCCAGCCGCGCGGCCAGATAGGCGCCGTTGAACCCGTCGCCCGCACCGGTCGTATCCAGCGGCGTCAGGTCGGGCAGGGCAGGGACGACCTGGGCGGGCGTGCCAGCGGTGGCGGTCAGCGCCCCCTCGGCCCCCAGCTTCAGCGCAACTTCGGGCACGCCCAGCGACAGGAGGCGCCCGCAGCAGACCTGGGGATCGGTATCGCCGAAGAGCGCGCCCTCATCGGGCCAGCTGGGCAGGGCGATGTCGCAAACCGCCAGCAGTTCCCGCATGGCAGAGCGGGCGACGTCGGGGCCGGGCCAGAGCGCCGGACGCCAGTTCGGATCGAAGGACACCAGCGCCCCGCCTTGCCGCGCGCGGGCCAGTTCGTCGCGCAGGACGCGCCGGGCCTCGGGCGTCAGGATCGCCAGGGTGATGCCTGAGACATGGATCAGGTCCCGTCCCGTCAGGCTTTGACGCAGCGCGGCGGGATCGTCGGCCAGCCGCCGCGCGGCGCTGTCCGACCGCCAATAGGAAAAAGACCGCTCGCCCGCCGCATCCAGCGTGATCGCATAGAGGCCCGGCCGAAGCCCCGGCAGGCGGGGACTGGCGGCGGTGCCGATCCCGTGGCCGGCCATGAAATCGCGCTGCCGGTCCGAGAAGGGGTCATCCCCGAAGGCGGTGACGTAATCGGTCTCGGCCTCGGGCGGCAGCAGCGCGCGCAGCATCCACAGCGTGTTGAACGTGTCCCCCGCATGGCCCAGATGCCAGTCAGCCCCCCGGGCCTGCAGCTCCAGCATGCATTCCCCGACCGAGGCCACCCGGATCATGCGGCACCGCCGCTGAGGCGTGCCACATGCGCCGCGACCTGACGGTTCCAGACCGGATCGTCGCGCAAGGGCGGCGGGACCAGCCCGGGCAGCGCCATCAGCGCCGCCGTCAGCGCGACGGGATCGCGGGGGACATCGGCCAGACGGGCGTGGATCTCCTCGGCCCTTGGATCGCGGAGCGGCCGGTGCTGCGCGGCGTGCCAGACCCAGCCGGCTGTCACCCGGGCGAAACTGTCGGTATCCCCGCCCCGCGCCAGCACCTCGGTCGCTGGATTCAGGATACGCGGCGGCAGTTTCTGCGTGCCGTCCATGGCGATCTGCTCCAGCCGGTGCGCGATGGCCCGGTTTCGGAACCGCGCAAGCAGCGCGGCGGCGTAGTCGGCGGGCTCGACCCCCGGCACCGGCGCCAGGGTCCGCGCCGCGGCCTCCAGATGTATTTGCGCGGCGCGGGCAATGGCGGGATCGGCGATGGCGTCGCGGACGTATTCATGCCCGGCCGCCAGGCCCAGCCAGGCCAGCAGCGAATGCGTGCCGTTCAGCATGCGCAATTTCATCGCCTCATAGAGCGTGACATCCTGAACAAACAGCGCGCCCGCCCGGTCCCAATCGGGGCGGCCCTGGGCGAAGTTGTCCTCGATCACCCATTGCAGGAAGGGTTCGGTTTCCACCGCCAGCGGGTCCTCGATACCCGTCAGGCGCCTTGCATCCGCCAGGGTGGCCGGGGTGCTGGCCGGGGTGATGCGGTCGACCATGGTGCTGGGAAACGGCACCGTCTCAGCGATCCATTCGGCCAGCTCCGGGTCGCGGTGCGCGGCGAAATCGAGGACCAGCCGGCGCAAGAGATGCCCGTTGCCCGCGAGGTTGTCACAGCTGAGCGGCGTGAAGGGGGGCAGGCCGGCCTGCCGTCGAGCGGCGAGGCCGGCGGCGATCAGGCCCACGGCACTGCGGGGCGGGGCATTGCCGGCCAGATCGGCGGCAATGGCGGGGTGGCTGAGGTCCAGCCCGCCGGTCGCGGGGTCGAGGCCATAGGCCTTTTCCGTGAGGGTCAGCGTGACGATGCGGATCTCGGGCGCGGCCATGCGGGACAGGATCACCTCGGGCGCGAGCCCGCCCAGCACCGGACCCAGCACCTGCGCCCGCGTCTCGGCCCCGTCGCGGACCAGCAGGGTGAAGCAGCCCTCCTGTGCGCTGAAGAGATCAGCGGCCCGCGCGTCGCGCAGGCCCGCGACCTCGATCCCCCAATCCCCGCCGGTCGCCTGAAGCGCGCCTTCGGTATAGACCGCCAGATGCGCGCGGAAAAAGGCGCCCGGCCCCAGATGCAGGATGCCGGGCCGGGGGCGGTTCGGGTTGCTCAGCAGGGCAGCGAGGGGATGGGTCACAGCGCATAAGCCCTTCTGGCGGCCTCGCCCGAGAGGTCGCGCGCCAGATGCGCCGCCTCCACCGCGCCCAGCCGGTGTTCGCCCACCTGCCGCGCCAGGAACCCGGCCAGCACCCGGCGCCAGACATCGTGACGGGCGGGGATCGACAGCAGCGCGCGGGTGTCGTCGTTGAACCCGGCGAGATTGGCGAAGCCGGCGGTCTCGACCACCTGCTCCAGATAACGGCGGATGCCCTCGGCGCTATCATGGAACCACCAGGGCGGCCCCAGCATCAGGCAGGGCCAATAGCCCGCCATCGGTGCCAGTTCCCGCGCATAGGCGCTTTCGTCGAGGGTGAAGACGATGAGGCGCAGCCCCGGCGCATGGCCGTGACGGTTGAGCAGCGCGTCGAGCCCGCCGACCCAATCGGCGCGATGGGGAATGTCCGCGCCCATGTTCGCCCCCCGGACCGTGAACATCGCCCGGTCGGTGTTGCGCCGCGAGCCCGCGTGCAGCTGCATGACCATCCCGTCCTCGGCCGAGAGGCCCGCCATCTCGGTCAGCATCTGGGCGCGGAAGAGCTCGGCCTCGGCCGGAGTCAGATGGCCCGCGCGGGCGCCGGTCAGTAGGCGCTGGCACTCGGCCAGCGGCAGATCGGCGGTCAGAGGCGAGGGCGTGCCATGGTCGGTGGCGGTCGCCCCCAGCGCGCGGAAGGCGGCGCGGCGGCGGCGGTGGGCCTCGATCATCCCCGCCCATTCGGCGGTGTCGCAACCGGTCATCGCCCCGAGCCGGTCGAGGGCTGCGGTGAAGCCCGGTGCCTCGGGGTCGGTCACGGCATCGGGGCGATAGGTCGGGCGCACCCGCGCCCCCCAACCATCCGCCGCCAGCGCCGCGTGATGCTCCAGGCTATCCAGCGCGCCATCGGTGGTGGCGATGACCGCGACCCCGAAGCGGTCCATCAGCGCGCGGGGGCGCGCGCCGGGCTCGGCCAGCACCGCGCCGATATGATCGAAGAGCGCATCGGCGTTCTGGGCGCTCAGCCGTTCCGGGCAACCAAGCACCGCCCCCATCGCGTGATCGAGCCAGAGCGCCGAGGGCGTGCCGGCGAAAAGCCCGTAATGCCGGGCAAAGCAGCGCCAGGCCTCGCGCGGAGAGGCGACGGGCGCCCCGTCCGACCGGGGCACGCCCAGGGCGTCATAGGAAATCCCCCGACTGTGCAGCATCCGCAGCAGGTAATGATCCGGCGTGACCAACAGGCTGGCCGCATCGGTGAAGGCCGCATCGCTGGCGAACCAGGCGGGGTCGGTGTGGCCATGCGGGCTGACGATCGGCAGATCGCGCACGCCTTCATAGAGGTCGCGGGCGATGCGGCGCAGGCCGGGATCGGCGGGCAGCAGCCGGTCGGGATGCAGGAAGCCGTCGCCCAGGCTCATGCAAAGGCCCCCGTCACCTTGAGCGCCCGCTCCACCCCGCGCAATTCGGCCAGACCGCGCAGCCGACCGACCAGCGGATAGCCCGGCTGGCCGCCCCGGCGCAGGTCGTCGGCGATCTCCTGCCCGTGGTCGGGGCGCATGGGGATCTCGTGATCCGGGCGCCCCTCGGCCCGGCGGCGGGCTTCCTCGCGCAGGACGGCGGCGATCAGCGCAACCATGTCGGTTTCCCCCTCCAGATGCTCGTCCTCGAAGAACGAGCCATCCGCCTCGCGCCGGACGTTGCGAAGGTGCAGGAAATGCACCTTGGCCCCGAACCGGTCCATCATCGCCGGCAGGTCATTGTCGGCCCGCGCCCCCAGCGACCCCGAACACAGGGTCATGCCGTTGGCCGGGCTCCCCACCGCCCCCAGCACCGCGGCGTAATCCCCGGCGGTGGACATGATGCGCGGCAAGCCCAGCAGGGGGAAGGGGGGATCGTCGGGATGACAGCACAGGCGCAGGCCGAGGCGTTCGGCCAGGGGCACCACCTCGGACAGGAAGTCGATGAAATGGCTGCGCAGCCGCTCGGCGCTGATCGCGCCATATTCGGCCAGATGGTCGCGGACGGCGCCCATGTCCATCGCCTCGGTCGAGCCGGGCAGGCCCATGGTGATCGCATCGGCCAGCGCCCGGCGGGCGCTGTCATCCATCGCGGCAAGCCGCCGCGCGGCGGTGTCGACCACGGCGGGGGCGAAATCCTGCGCGGCGCCCGGGCGTTGCAGCAGATGGATGTCGAAGGCTGCGAAATCGGCGATGTCGAAGCGCATGGTCCGCGCGCCGGTCGGGCGGCGCCAGCGCAGATCGGTGCGGGTCCAGTCCAGCACCGGCATGAAATTGTAACAGATGACCCGGATCCCGGCCCCGGCCAGATGTTCGAGCGAGGTCTTGTAGGCCGCGACATGCGCGCGCCACTCGCCCTTCTGCTTCTTGATATCCTCGCTGACCGGCAGGCTTTCCACCACCTCCCAGGCCAGGCCCGAGGGGCTGCCGTCCGAGGCCATCGCCACCTCGGCCTGCCGCCGGGCGATGGCCTCGGCGGTCCAGACCTGGCCGTTCGGCACGTGATGCAGCGCCGAGACGACGCCCTGCACCCCGGCTTGGGCGATATCCTCGGGGCGGATCGGATCGCGCGGACCGAACCAACGCCACGTGTGCCTCATCTCGTGTCTCCATCGGCGAGAATCTGGGCCTCGATGGCCAGCCGCGTGACCCTGAGGGCATGGCCCCGGGGCATGGCGGTATCGGTGCGGTCGCGCACATCGGCCAGGAAGCGGGTGAAATAGCGCAGCGGCTCGGCCGAGCAGTCGAGATGCCGCATGCCGTGCCGGTCGCAGAGGAACAGGTGATCGGCGCCGGGTCGCCCGGCCGGGTCGAGGTATTTGCGCAGCTCGATCGTTCCCTCGGTCCCGGTCAGGAACAGCCGCCCGTCGCCCCAGGTCGGCAAGCCATCGGGCGTGAACCAATCGACGCGGATGAAGCCCCGCGCCTCGCCGCTATCGAGCAGGATATCGCCGTAATCGCGGAAGGCCGGCACATCGGGCAGCGCGCGGTTGGCGGTGGCGGCGGCGGTGATGCGGGCGGTATCAGCGCCGGTGAAATGCAGGAACTGGTCGATCTGGTGGCTGGCGATGTCGGTCAGGATGCCGCCGAAAGCCTCGGGGCGGAAGAACCATTCGGGCCGGATCGCCCGGTTCAGCCGGTGGGGGCCCAGGCACGTGGTCTGGATCACCCGGCCGATGGCGCCCTCGGCCACCAGCCGCGAGGCCGTCTCGCAGGCGCGGACGACGAAACGTTCGGAAAAGCAGATCGACAGCAGGCGCCCGGTCTCGGCCGCCACCTGTTCCAGCGCGGCAACCTGATCGAGGGATGTGGCGCCGGGCTTGTCCAGCATTACGTCCTTGCCCGCCTGCATCGCCCTGATGGCGATGGCTGGGCGATCCACCGGGATCGCGGCGCAAAGCACGATCTGGATATCGGGGTCGTCGAAAAGCGCCTCGCGCGGGCGCTGGGTCAGGTCGGGGAAACGTTCGCGGAAGCCGTCCAGCACGCGGGGATCGCTGGTTTCCGGGCAATAGCCCGCGCAGACCGCCCCCGCGGCCAGCAATTCGCCGACCATGTGATAGATGTGCCGATGGTCGAGGCCGATGGCGGCAAAGCGCAAAGTCATGCCCGCACCTGCACCGGCTGGCCGGTGGCGCCGGTCTGGATCAGCGCGTCGATCAGGCGGTGAACGCGCAGCGCCTCCTCGCCGGTGACGCGGGGGTCACGGCCTTCGGCGATGGCTTCGGCGAAATCGGCCATGACGGCGCGGTGCCAGTCATGCGGAAAGGCCATCGGATCGGCCCCGGTGCCGCCCGCGCCGGTGTCGGCCTCGACCCGCTCCTCGGTCCCGTCGTGGAACCGAGCGAGGAGCGTTCCGCCGCGCAGGGCCAACGTGCCGCGGGTGCCGGTCAGGGTGATTTCCTCATGAAAGCCGGGATAGGCGGCGGTGGTCGCGTCGATGGTGCCAATGGCGCCCGAGGCGAAGCGGGCGGCGGCACAGACCATGTCCTCCGTCTCCATCCGGTGCACGGCGGTGGTCTCGGCAAAGCCCGTCACCCGCTCGATGGGACCGGCGAGCGAGAGCATCAGGTCCAGCGTGTGGATCCCCTGCGAGATCAGCACCCCGCCCCCGTCCCGCGCCAGCGTGCCGCGCCCCGGTTCGTCGTAATAGGCCTGCGGCCGCCAGAGCCGGATGGTGGTGGAGCAGCCGACGACCCGCCCCAGCGCGCCGGCTGCCAGCAACTCCGCCGCGCGCATCGCGGCGGGGCGGAAGCGGTGTTGCAGCACCACACCCAGCCGCACGCCCGCCTCGCGGCAGCCGGTGACCAGCGCTTCCGCCCGCGCGGTGGTGATGTCGAGCGGCTTTTCCATCAGCACATGCTTGCCCGCCCGCGCGCAGGCCAGGCCGATCTCGGCATGGCTGCTGGCGGGGGTGAAGACGGCGACGGCCTCGACCCTGTCGTCGGCCAGGATCCTGTCCAGGCTGTCGGTCAGCGGGAAGGGATAGCGCGCGCCGAAATCCGCGCGCCGGGCGGCCGACGGGGCAAAGGCGTGCAGCACCTCGATCCGGTCGGACAGGTCCATCAGGCCGCGGGCATGCGGGGTCACGGCCATGCCCAGCCCGACGATGGCGATACGCAGACGGCTCATGCCGCGGTTCCTTTCATTGTCCCAGCCAGCGCAGCGGGACCTGGGTCAGCGCCGGCACGAAAGCAACCAGCATCAGGACGACCAGCATCGCGGCAAGGAAGGGCAGGACGGCGCGGAAGGTGGCGACCTGATCGGCCCCGCCCGCCCGCGCGGTGGTGAAGATCAAGACCCCCAGCGGCGGGGTCAGCGCGCCGATCACCAGGTTCATGACGATGACGAGGCCGAAGGTGATCGGATCGAAGCCAGCCAGCACGACCAGCGGCACCAGGATGGGCACCAGGATCACCAGCGCCGCGATCATCTCCATGAAGAGGCCGACGATCAGCAGGAAGGCGTTGATCGCCAGCATCAGCAGCCACGGCCGCTCGACCAGCACGGCGAGCCCCGCGGCGATGCGCTGCGGCACGCGTTCGAAGGCCAGCACCCAGGCGAAGGGGGCGGCGGCGGCGATGATCACGACGATCACCACCGTGTCCATCATCGCCTCGCGCACGGCGGCGACCAGGGCGCGGCCGGTCAGCTTGCGATAGAGGAAGGCGCCGCAGAAGAGCGCGTAGATCATGGCCACGGCCCCGGCTTCGGTCGCGGTGAAGACGCCGAAGCGCACGCCGCCGACGATCAGCACCGGCAGGATCAGCGCCGGGATCGCCACCACCAGCCCGCGCAGCCGGTCGCGGCCGCTGGCCTTGGGCATGTCGCCGCCATAGCCGCGCGCGCGGGAGATGATGTAGACCACCATCATCAGCGCCGCCGCCATCAGCAGGCCCGGCACCAGCGTGGCGACGAACAGCGCGCCCACCGAGACCGAGGCCAGCGCAGCATAGATGATCAGCCCCAGCGACGGCGGGATCAGGTTGGCCAGCGTCGAGCCCGCGGCGGTCAAAGCCGCGGCGAAGGGCCGGTCATAGCCGCGCCGGGCCATTTCCGGCACCAGGAGCTTGGCCACGGTCGAGGCATCGGCGGTCGACGACCCCGACACGCCCGCCAGCATGGTGTTCGTCACCACATTCGCTTGCGCCAGCCCGCCACGCAGATGGCCGACCAGCATCATCGCCAGTTCGATCAGCCGCGGCGTGATGCCGCCCACATTCATCACCGCCGCGGCGAGGATGAAGAAGGGGATCGCCAGCAGCGTGAAGGAATTGAGCGAGGCGCCCATGTTCTGCGCCAGCGTGACCAGCAGGATCGGGTTGGCCGAGGCGAAGGCGGTAAAGGTGCCCAGGATCAGCGAAAAGGCGACCGGAACGCCCAGAAGGATGGCGCCGAGCCCGACGCCCACCAGCACCCAGGGGCCCGACGCCGGGGAATAAAGGAAGCCTGCGCCATGGCGGACGGACCAGTAGATCAGCCCGCCCAGGGCCAGGATCGCCAGCCCCTGCAGGAAGCCGCGCTGCCCGTCGGGCCAGGCCAGGAAAAGGAGGTTCAGCCCCGCCCCGACCGGCACGGCCAGGAACAGGTATTTCATCGGCACCTGCAAGGCGGGCGAGGCGGCGATGGCGCGCTCGACATAGGCCATCCCGTGGATGACCAGCACCAGCGAAGCCGCGGCCATCAGCGCCAGCGTCAGGAATTCCAGCCCCCGCCGGGCGCGCCCCGGCAGAAGCCGGGGCACCAGGTCGATGGCGATATGCGCCCCCCGTCCCGTGGCCAGCGCCATGCCCAGCATCACCGCCCAGGTGAAGAGCCAGGTCGCCACCTCTTCCGGCCAGGGCATCGCGGCACGGAAGACATAGCGCATGACGACCTGCAGGCAGGCCACGCCCACCGCCCCCAGAAGCAGGGCGACGCAGGCAAGTTCCACGCCCTGATCCACGCGGCGACGCAGGGTGAGGACAGGTCCGGGTTCAGGCGCCACCGGGGGGGCGCCTGCGGGGGATGCGGAAGTCATGCCGTCAATCTCAGCCCAGGGCGCGGATGGCGGCGATCATCTCGGCCGTTTCGGGGCTGACCGATCCGAATTGCTCGAACAGGGGCTCGGTGCGGGCCTCCATCTGCGCCAGCTCCTCCTCGGGCAGGGCGAAGATCTCGACCCCCTGCGCGCGCAGCCCTTCCAGCGTCTGGTCGGCCAGCGCCCGGTTGACGCGGCGCTGCTCGGCGAAGGCCTCCTGCGCCGAGGAACGCACCAGATCCTGCAGGTCCTGCGGCAGGCTGTCCAGCCAGGCGGCGTTGACGCGCACCGCCTTGGGCAGGAACCAATGGCCGGTCAGGGTCAGATAGCGCGCCTGTTCGTAGAAGCGGAACCCCTCGATCGAGAAGACATCCGAGTCGATGGCGTCGATGATCCCGGTCGAGAGCGCCGAATACTGCTCGGAATAGGGCAGCGGCGTCGGCGCGGCGCCCAGCAGCGACCAGAAATCGACCCAGATGCGCAGCTGCGGCACGCGGATCTTCAGCCCTTCCAGATCGGCCAGGGACTGCACTGGGCGCTTGGCCAGGATGTGCCGGAAACCGGTCTCGCCGTAGGCCACGAACTCGACCCCGGTCTTTTCCCGGGCGATCTGGGAGGCGCGGCGGCCCAGCTCGCCCTGCAGCACGGCGTCGACATGGGCCTCGTTCTTGTAGATGAAGCCCGGCGCCCCGCCCAAAGCGGCAATCTCGGGCGCGATGGCTTCCTCGCTGTCGGGACCGGCCGTGGTCACCTGGATCGTGCCGATCCGGCTGCCCTCCAACGCTTCGGCCAGACCGCCCAGCTGCGCGGCAGGGAAATGCTGCGCGTCGATGCGGCCGCCCGAGCGGGTGTTCAGCATCTCGGTCCAGGCGTCGAAGGCATTGGTGATCGGTGTACCGATCCCCTCGGTATGGGCGATGCGACAGGTATAGGTCTGCTGTGCCAGCCCGCGCGTTGCCAGCGCAGGCATGGCCAGCGCGGCGGCGCCGGTCGCCAGAAAACTCCGGCGAGTCTGCCGGGTGAGCGTCTCGATGGTCATGGTCTCTCCTCCCTTGGCCCTTGGTGCGGTCGAGGCGGGCAGGGCCTTCTCCCCCCTGCTGCCGTGGCTTGCCCCGTAACCACCATACCGGTATGTTGCATATCGGGCTCCCGTTGACAACCGCAAATCGTGCTGACAGGAACTTGCTGATGCAGACCGCGCTTGAACCCACGAAACCCCTGGCTCCGCAGCTGATCGCCGTGCTGCGGCGGCGGATTGCGGCCATCGACCTGCCGCCCGGGTCAGCGCTGTCCGAGAAGGATATCGCGGCGCAATTCCGCGTCTCGCGCCAGCCGGTACGCGAGGCGTTCATCAAACTCTCGGAAGCCGGCCTTGTCGAGATCCGGCCCAGCCGCGGCACCTGGGTGATGAAGATCTCGGTGCGCGAGGTCTGCAACGCCCGCTTCGTGCGCGAGGCCATCGAAAGCGATCTGGCCCGGCACGCTGCCCGGTTGGCCACGCCGCACCAGGTCGCCGGGCTGCAGGACCTGATCGACCGCCAGCGTGCCGCGGCCGAGGCGGGCGATTTCGCCGGGTTCAACGCACTGGACGAGACGTTCCATGGCGCGATCACCGACACGCTGGGCAACGATTTCGCCCTGCGGATCGTCGAGTCCGCGCGGTTCCAGACCGACCGGGTGCGGCTGCTCTCGCTGCCCAATGCCACGCCGATGAAGGTGCTGATCGGCCAGCATCAGGCGATCCTCGACTGCATCGCCCGCCGCGATGGCGAGGGGGCGGCCGAGGCGATGCGCCGCCATCTGCGCGAGATCCTGCTGGCGCTGCCCAGCATCGCCGCCGCCCATCCCGAGTATTTTTCGGACACCGACCTGCCCGACCACGCCAAATCGCTGGTTCCCCGCGACACGCCAGCCGATCCTGCGGGGTGAGGACACCGGCGGTCTGAAACGCTCTGTCCGCCCCTATGCCAGACCGACCAGAACCCTGTCCGGGGTCGCAGGCCACTCTCTTACCCGGACGCCGCAGGCGTGGTGGATGGCGTTCAGGACGGCCGCGCCGGCGCCGCAGATCGCCAGCTCTCCAATGCCCTTGACCATCAGCGGACCGGCCCAGGGGTCGCGCTCATCGACGAAATGCACGGTCAGGGGCGGCACGTCGGCGTTGACCGGCACATGGTACTCGGCAAGATCGCGGTTCACCACGTGACCGTCCCGCCGGTCGAGAACCATCCCCTCGGTAAGCGCCATGCCGATCCCCCAGGTCATCCCGCCATGACATTGCGAGCGCGCCGTGAGCGGGTTCAGGATACGTCCGGCGGCAAAACTGCCCAACATCCGGCGTACCCTGACTTCCCCCGTCACGTCGCTGACCGCCACTTCGGCGAAATGCGCGCCATAGGTGGCCTGACGGACCTGTTTCAGCGCCTCGCCGCCCCTGATATGGCCATGGCCGGTCAGGCTGCCTTCATTCAGCAGGGCGACGAGCGGGCGGCGCATATTGGCCACCCGTGCCTCGCCGTCCTGCAGGCTCAGGTCGCCTTCCTCGCACCCGAGGCGGGATGCCAGCTGCTGGCGCAGATCCAGCGCGGCAAGCCAGACGGCGTTGCCCGTCGTGGCAGCGCCGAACGAGCCGCCTGAGCCCGAGCCGGGCGGCAGATCGGTATCGCCCAGCCGGACGGTCACGAGATCGACAGGCAGGCCAAGCGCTTCGCCGGCAATCTGGGTGAGGATCGCATAGGTCCCGGTGCCGATATCGGTCATGTCGGTTTCGACAAGGGCGCCCTCGGACGTCAGGGTGATCCGTGCCTCGGCCTCCGTCAGGGTATTGACCCGGAAGGCCGCAGCGACGCCGGTGCCGATCCACCATTCGCCCTCGCGGCGCTGGCGCGGGGCAGGATTGCGGCCGGCCCAACCGAAACGCTCTGCCCCCTCTGTCAGGGCCTGTTCCAACCGGTGCGATGAAAAGGGCTTGCCGTTCTGGGGGTGCCGGTCGGGAATATTGCGCAGCCGCAGGGTGATCGGGTCGATCCCCGTCGCACTGGCCAGCTCGTCCATCGCGCATTCAAAAGCGGTGACGCCGATCGCTTCGCCCGGCGCGCGAACCGATCCCGCGGTCGGCAGGCTGACCCGTGCCACCCGCTCGCCCACCACACGGTGCGGTGCGGCATAGGCGAAGCGGCTGGCCTGCGTCACCGGCTCGATGTGATCCTCGCCGGGCAGGTTCGACACCAGGGCCTCATGGCCAAGACCGAGGAGCCGTCCGCCTGCATCCGCTGCGAGACGGATGCGCTGGTGCGATTCCGAGCGGCGATTGACCAGTTCGAATACCTGACGTCGTTCCTGCACCACGCAGACCGGCCGGCCCAGACGCCGCGCCGCCAGCGCAGCGGCGACGGCCTCGGGCGCGATCCCGAGTTTCGACCCAAAGCCGCCGCCAACGAAGGGCGCGAGCAGGCGCACCCTGTCTTGCGGGATGCCCAGGCAATCCGCCAATTCCGCCCGGTTGTCTTTCAGCATCTGCAAGGAACTGCGGACAGTGACGTTTTCTCCTTGCCACCAGGCGACTGCGGCATGGGGTTCCATCGCTGCCGAGGCCATCGACGGCGTGCGATAGGTCACATCGACGGTATGCTCTGCCTCGCGCATCGCGCTGTCCAGATCGCCCTGGGCTTTGGGCTCACCCTCCGGGTTTGCCGCTGCAGGGTCGATCAGGCCAGGGTCGCCGGTCACGATGACGCGCGCGGTCCTGGCGGCATGCCTCGCGGCTTCGAAACTTTCGGCGACGATCAGGGCTATGGCTTGGCCGGCGAAGTCGGCAGTCCCGGGCCCCTGCCGTGGCGCCTTGCCAGCGCCGCCTTGGGCGGTCCGCCGGATCATCGCCGGATCCTGCAGGACCGACAAAACGCCGTCGAAGGCAGCTAGTTCGTCCGCATTGGCCAGGGTGATCGTGCCGGGGGCGGGGGCGCGAACGAGGACGCCGAAGGCGCAATCCTCCGGCAAATCCTCCGCCGCATAGACGGCTCGGCCCGTGACCTTGAGCGGCCCGTCAGGTCGCGGAGTCGCCACACCCACAAGCCCTTGCTTCATCTCGGGCATACGGTCCTCGGCGGGCCCGTCGGTCGTGAGGGTGATGGTCATTGTGTGGCTTCCTCCAGTACGGCGCGCAGCAGGCGTCGCGTCAGCGGCAACTTGAACGCCGTGCCCTCTCGGGGCTGGGCTGGATGCAGCAGCAGGTCTGCTGCCTTGTCGAAAAGGACCATTGACGGTGCCTCGCCCGTCAGCAGGGCATCGACGGCGGGGTCGCGCCACGGAACAGTCCCCAACCCCCCGAAAGCCAGCGCCGCGTGAACAATCCGTCCGCGTTCCAGCCGCAGCACCGCCGCGACCGAAACCAGCGCAAAGGCATAGGACGCGCGGTCTCGCACCTTGCGATAGATCTGCCGGTCCCCCTTCGGCGCCGGCAATGCCACGGAGGTGATCAGGGCACCGGGCGGAAGCACTGTCTCAACGTCGGGCGTGGTCCCCGGAGGCAGGTGGAATCCCGCGATCGGATGGGCATGCGCGATGCCCTGGGCGTCGCGGAACTCGACCACCGCGTCGAGCGCCCGCAGCGCCACCGCCATGTCGCCCGGGTTCAGCGCCAGGCAATGGGCCGAGGTACCAAGAACCGCATGGTTGCGCAGTTCGCCCCCCATGGCGGCGCAGCCAGATCCCGGGGTGCGTTTGTTGCAAGGGGTGGCAAGGTCCTGAAAATACGGGCAACGCGTGCGCTGCAACAGGTTGCCGCCTGTCGTTGCCTTGTTGCGCAATTGACCGCTGGCCCCGGCAAGAAGCGCCCGTGACAGCACCGGCCATCGCTTCCTGACCCGGGGGTCCGCGGCCAGATCGCTGTTGGAGACCAGGGCGCCGATGCGCAGGCCGTCGCCGTCATCCTCGATCCGGTCCAGACCCAGCCGCGCGATGTCGATTACCCTGTCGGGTGTCATCACCTGCAACTTCATGAGGTCCACCAGATTGGTGCCGCCCGCGATGAAGACACTGCCGGGCTGGTGGGTCGCCGCGGCCTCGGTCAGATCGGCGGCACGGTAATAGTCGAAGGGCTTCACGCCGCGTCCTCCGATGTTGTCCCCTCTGCGGCCCCGCCAAACTCGCTGATCGCGGCGTTGATGCCCGGATAGCAGGCGCAACGGCAGAGATTGCCGCTCATCCGTTCCGCGATCTCGGCTCGGGTCAGGACGGGATGGGGCTCGAGGCTGGGGCTCACGTGACTGGGCCAGCCTTGCCGCACCTCCTCCAGCATGCCCAGTGCCGAGCACAGCTGTCCCGGCGTGCAATAGCCGCACTGAAAGCCGTCATGGGCGATGAACGCCTTCTGTAGGGCAGAGGCGCCGGTCTCTTCCAACCCCTCGACCGTGATGATCTGGTCGCCGTCGTGCATCACGGCCAAGGCAAGGCAGGCGTTGATCCGGCGGCCGTTCACCAGGACGGTGCAGGCGCCGCATTGGCCGTGGTCGCATCCCTTCTTCGTGCCCGTCAAACCAAGGTGATGCCGCAGGGCATCGAGGAGGGTCACCCTTGGATCAAGATCCAGCGAGTGGCGGGCGCGGTTGATGTCGAGCGTGATCAGCATGAGGCCTCCGCAGGCAGCAATTCCAGGCTTGGGTCACGGGACCAACAGGCAAGCTCCCGCAAGGTTCCCGCGCCGCTTGCCCGGGTCCGCCGGCGGGCGCTTCGGGCCGGGCGGTCGATAACGAAGGGTCAATTTCTTGGGAACAACGGCGCTGCCGAGCGGTTGAGAGAAGGGACGTCAGACAACAAACCGAAGAAGGCGCGCGTCGTGTCGGGAATAAAATCATTTATTATCAATGGTTTAATTTGGAGCTTTCGCGAAAGCGAGCGGGTTGCTCCCGCCGCACTCCCCTGTCTGGCGTCCTCACCCCGAAACTTTCTGCCGGAGGGACCAGCCAGATGCCACCCAAAATACCCCATACGACAAGGCGCCTGTTTCTAGGCAGTTCTGCCAGCGCCGCCGTCCTTGCAGGGCTGCCGATCCGCGCCCAAACCCCGGCCGAACCCGACATCTCGCTTGAAGACTACACCCCGGAATTCCTCGATGCGGCGGAATGGGCCTTCATCCTGGCTGCGACCGCCCGCATCATCCCCTCGGAAGGGGAGGGGCCAGGTGCGCTGGAAACCCGGGTGCCGGTGTTCATCGACCGGCAATTGGCGGGGGATTTCGGCGCCGCCGTCGATCTTTACATGGAAGGGCCCTTCGTCGCCGACGCAGACCCCTTCCTCGGCACCCAGTCGCCCTTGACCCCGGCCGAGGTCTATCGCCAGGCCATTCCCGCCTTCGATGCCTGGTGTGAACGGACGCAGGGTGCGGGATTCGGCGCGTTGGCCCCCGAGGTTCAGGATGCAGCCTTGCAGGCGCTGGCCGATGGCGAAACCGACCTTGCGCCCGAACTGCGCGATTTCTGGGCGCTGCTGCTGCAAAACACCAAGGAAGGCTATTTCGCGGATCCGATGTACGGCGGCAATGCCGGAATGCAATCCTGGATCTACATCGGCTTTCCCGGCGCGCGCGCGAATTTCCTCGAATGGGTCGGACGGGACGAAGTCTATCCGATGGGCCCGGTCAACATCGCTGGCGAGAGGGCCTGAACCATGGCACGCACCGATCCGAAGAAAGACGTCGTCATCGTGGGGCTCGGCTGGACCGGCTCGATCATGGGGATCGAACTGGCGAAGGAAGGGTTGGAGATCCTCGCGCTGGAACGCGGGCCCGAACGCTCGACCGTGCCGGATTTTCAATATCCCAACGTCATCGACGAGCTGAAATACGGAATCCGTTTCGGCTTCATGCAGAAGCCGCGAAATTCAACCATCACCGTGCGCCGAAATGTCGATGAAACCGCGCTGCCGATGCGCAAGCTGGGTTCGTTCCTGCCGGGTGACGGCGTGGGCGGCGCGGGCATTCACTGGAACGGCCAGACCTGGCGACCGATGGCAAACGAATACAACCTGCGCAGCTATGTCATCGAGAATTTCGGCGAGGACGCGATCCCGGATGGCATGACGATCCAGGACTGGGGTGTCACCGCGGAAGAGCTGGAACCCTATTACGACCGCTTCGAATACATGGCCGGGATCGCCGGTCAGGCGGGCAACATCCAGGGCGAGATCATCCCCGGCGGCAACCCGTTCGAGGCGCCCCGCAGCCGCGACTACCCGATGCCGCCCCTGCCCGAGCAGACGGATTCGCGCATGTTCCGCGAAGTCGCCGGGCAGATGGGCTATCACCCTTTCCCGCGACCCTCGGCGAATGCCTCGATTGCCTATACCAACGAATACGGCATGCAGCTGGGCCCGTGCAATTTCTGCGGCTTCTGCGAACGCTACGGGTGTCTCAATTACTCCAAATCCTCGCCGCAGACCTGCATCCTGGACGCGCTGCGGCGCTACGACAACTTCAGCTATCGGGTGAATTCCGAAGTTCTCCGGGTCGATCTCGCCGTCGACGGGCGGACCGCGACCGGCGTCACCTATTGGGACGAGGAAGCGCAGGAAGAGGTGATCCAGCCCGCCGATCTGGTGATCCTCGCGGCCTATCAGCTGCACAACGTGCACCTGATGCTTCTGTCGGGGATCGGCGAGCCCTACAATCCGGCCTCGGGCGAGGGCGTTACCGGAAAGAACTACTCGTACCAGATGAACGGCGGCACGACGCTGTTCTACCGCGATGTCGAGTTCAATCCCTTTGCCGCCGCCGGCTCGTCGGGCGTCAGCATCGACGATTTCGCCATCAACCAGATCGACTTCGGCGCCGAAGGTTTCATCGGCGGCAGCTACATCACCGCCGGGCTTTCCAACGGGCAGCCGATCCGCGGGATCTCGCTGCCGCGGGGCACGCCCTCGTGGGGGGCGGGCTGGAAGCAGGGGATCGGCGAATACTACGGTCATGCGATGTCGATCGGCTCGCACGGGTCGAACCTGTCCTATCAGGACTGCTATCTCGATCTCGATCCCAATTACACCGACCGGCACGGGCGCCCGCTGATGCGGATGACCTTCGACTGGAAACCCAACGACATTCGGATGACCCAGTTCATGCGCGCTCGCATCGAGGAAATCGCGCAGGAAATGGGCGCTGACAGCTGGCAGTCGAGCTTCAAATCCGAAGGCGCGCGCTACGATATCCGCCCCTATCAGACGACCCACAACGTCGGCGGCGCCATCATGGGCACGGATCCGAACACCTCGGCCGTCAATCGCTATCTGCAGGCTTGGGGTCAGCACAATGTCTTCGTGCTGGGCGCGGGCGCCTTCCCGCAGAACATCCAGTACAACCCCACCGGCGCGGTGGGCGCGCTGGCCTATTGGGCGGCGGAGGCCATCGTCAACGATTACCTGCCAAACCCGAGGCCGCTGGTCTGAGGAGGACGAACCATGCGTACCTTTCTGAAAATCGTCGGCGGCCTGGTCGTCCTCGGCATCGTCGTGCTGCTGGCCATCATCTTCGTTCCGGTCCAGCGGACGCCCGCACAAACCGCGCTGGCCGCCGATTGGCAGCCCCAGGAGGGGCACGGCGAATATGCCATGCGGCTCAGCGATTGCATGGCCTGCCATACCGAGGAGGGCGGTGAGCCTTTCGCCGGCAACCGCGCCATCGAAAGCCCCTTGGGCACGATCTATTCGACCAATATCACGCCTGACGACGAGACCGGCATCGGCGGTTGGAGCCTCGCCGACTTCCGCGCCGCGCTTTATGACGGGGTGCGGCCGGACGGGACGCATCTCTATCCCGCGATGCCCTACGAGAACTTCCGCCATATCGGCGAAGAAGATCTGCGGGCCATGTACGATTACTTCATGACAGAGGTTCCGCCGGTCCGGCAGGAAGTCGAGGAAACCTCGCTGACCTTTCCCTTCAATCAGCGCTGGGGTCTGCGGCTGTGGAAATGGGTCGCGCTGGATGACGCAGGTTTCACGCCCGACACCGACGATCCGGTGCTGGCGCGCGGGCAATATCTGGTCGAAGGACCGGGGCACTGCGCCGCCTGCCACAGCCCGCGCAATATGGTCATGGCCCAGGCCGGCACCGGGGCCGGCGACGATGCCTTCCTCATGGGCGGCGAAGTCGCGGGCTGGACTGCGCCGCCGCTGCGCGGGCCGCAAAGCGCCATTCGCGGCTGGACCGAAGCGGATGTCGCGATGATCCTCGGCACGGGGAGGAACGCCCATGCCGCCCTCAACGGCGAGATGCAGCTGGTCGCGCGTGACTCCACGCAGTATTTCACCGAGGACGACCTGCAGGCGGTGGCGCGCTTCCTGATCGGCCTGAACGAGCCGCTCGACCCGGCGGCTGAAACTCGGGATGATCGCGTGACCGAGACCGAGCAGCTTCTCGCTTCGGCAACGCCCGATATGGACCTGGGCGCACGGCTTTATCTCGACAATTGCAATGCCTGCCATTTCGTCGACGGGCGCGGGGCGGATGAGGTCTTTCCCGAGCTTGCCGGAAACTCGCTGGTGACGGCGGAAAGCCCGCGCGGCTTGCTGACGATGATCCTGGGCGGATCGCAACTGCCCTCGACGGCGCTCAGGCCCTATCGGCTGCGGATGCCCGGCTTTGCGCATCGGCTGGACGACGACGAGGTCGCGGCGCTGGCCAGTTTCCTGCGCAGCGCCTGGGGGAATGCCGCGGCCGAGGTCGATGCCGGCACGGTGGCCGACGTCCGCGACGCCCAACTCTGAGCTCGGTCACCCCGTCATGTCCTGCCCCGGCGGCGATGGTCCGCCGGGGTGGCATCATGGGTAGGGGGCCGGGCAGCTTTCCACCATGACCACCGGCGCCAGAGTGACCACCACCGAAACCAGGCCGATCCAGGCGCCCAGGCCGAGAAGCCTGTCGCCCCGGTCTAAGGCCGGGCGGGGCCGCCGGGCCACCACCAGCGTGACGGCGGCAAGGGTCGCGATCCAGCCGCCCAGCAGCGCGACCCGATGCAGCGGGCCGAACGGTGTCGCGACCAGGGCCCAGCCTTCGGCGCAGCCGATGCCGTGCAGGGCATAGATCGCCGAGAAACCCGCAGCCCAGATCAGGGGGCCGGCCGCCAGGCGCAGCAGCCATCTCATGCCAGCGCCTCCTGTCCGGCGGCGACCAGAACCAGTGCCGCCGCCGTCACCAGGGTGAAATCCTGCCACAGGCGCCACACCCTGCCGGCCGCCGCCCCGGTGCCGGGCTGCCGGTCCCGGGCGATCAGCGCCAGCACGATGCCGACACCGATATGCAGCGCGACGAAGCCCAGGGCGGCCGCGCGCAGGGCGTCACGGGCGTGGCGGGTCGGATCGTCCAGCATCAGGGCAAGGCCCGCCACGCCTGCCAGCGCCGCCAGACCGGCCAACGCTCCGGCGAGCGGGGCGGTCCGTCCGCCGTGCCGCCCCGCGACCGAGGCGGCAAGAAGCGCGACCATCACCAAGCCGATCAGGGTCAGCGTTGGTGCAGGAGCGAGACCGCTGGCGGGCGCGGGCCATTCCGGCGCGATCACGCCCAGGAAACCCACCGCAAAGAGGAACGACCCGAACAGAGCGGCATCGGCAACCAGCAGGGCGACCGTCCCCGTCGAGGTCAGCGAGTCGCGCAGGCCGGTCTGATCCGGCAGGATCAGGCCCGGCGTGACCGCGACTCGGGTGGGGCGGATGTCGCGCCCGAAGCGATGCCAGGCCCAGCCGCAGGCCAGCACGACCAGCAAGGCCAGGGGGGCCAGGCGATAGGCGCCTATCAGCAGCAGCAGGACGAAAATTCCGATGACCGCCGCCGTGGCCACAGGCAGCAGCGAATTGCCCGGCAGCACGGCGACATGCTGCGGCCGCGCGTCGAGTGTCGATCCCGCCAGAACCTCGCGTCGGCCGCGCGGAGCGCCGGGCAGCGCGCCCTCGCCCCGGGCCAGCGCGACGGCGCTCGGCTGAGTTGCGACGGGTTGGGCCGCGATGTTGTAGCTGGGAACCGGCAGCGGCAGCGTCCATTCCAGTGTCCCGGCGTCCCAGGGATCGCGCGGGCTGCGGCGGCCGAAGACGCCGTGCAGCAGCAGATCCAGCGCGAAGAGCACGAAGCCGATGGCCATCATGAAGGCAAAGGCGGTGCTGATCAGGTTGGGCAGCATCCATTCCGGGTGATCCGCATAGGTCGGGATGCGCCGTGGCATCCCCAGAAGCCCCGTCAGGTGCATGATGAAGAAGGTGCCGTGAAAACCCAGGAAGATCAGCCCGAAGGCGGTTTCGCCCAGACCCCGCACGCGGACCCGCCCGCTTATCAGCGGCAACCAGTAGACGGCCGCGGCCATCATCGGAAAGACAAAGCCGCCGATCAGCACATAGTGCAGATGGGCGGTGACGAAGGCCGTGTCATGCGCTTGCCAGTTGAACGGCACCACCGCCAGCATCACGCCGGTCAGCCCGCCCATTACGAAAGTGCCGAAGAAACCCAGTAGGTGCAGCATCGGCAGGCTCAACTGCGGGCGGCCTTTCCACATCGTACCGATCCAGGCGAAGATCTGCACGCCGGTGGGCACCGCCACCAGCATCGACGCCGCCGAGAAGAAAGCGAGCGCCATCTGCGGAATGCCCACGGTGAACATGTGATGGACCCACAGGCCGAAGCTGAGGAACACCAGCCCCAGGATCGCGGCGACGATCGCCTCGTATCCCAGGATCGTGGTACGGCACATCACCGGCAGGATGGTCGATATGGCGCCCGCCGCGGGGAGGAAGATGATATAGACCTCCGGGTGGCCGAACAGCCAGAAGAGGTGCTGCCAGAGCAGGCTGTCGCCACCCCGGGCCACGTCAAAGAACGGCCAATCGAAGGCGCGCTCCAGTTCCAGCAGGACAGAACCGAGGATCAGGGGCGGGAAGCCCGCCAGCATCATGACCGCCGTGCCCAGCATATACCAGGCAAAGAGCGGCATCCGCGTCAGCCGCATCCCCGGCGCGCGCAGGCGCAGGATGGTCACGACGATCTCTATGGCTGCGCACAGGGCCGAGATTTCGACAAAGGTGATGCCCAGCAGCCAGACATCGGCATTGACGCCGGGCGAATGCTCGCGCGACGACAGCGGCGCGTACATGAACCAGCCGCCGTCCGGTGCCAGCCCCGTCGCCAGCGCCCCCAGCAGGATCAATCCCCCGAACAGATAGCACCACCAGCCAAAGGCCGAGAGGCGCGGAAAGGCCATGTCCCGCGTACCCAGCATCTTGGGCAGCAGATACATGGCCAGGCCCTCGAGCATGGGAATGGCGAAGAGGAACATCATGATGCTGCCATGCATCGTGAAGATCTGATTGTAGAGCGGACTGTCCAGAAACGCGCCCCGCGGGGTCGCCAGCTGGGTGCGGATAAGCATGGCCAGGATCCCGCCGATCCCGAAATAGATCCCGGCCAGCACCATGAAGCGCAGGCCGATGTCGGAATGGTTGACCGACATCAGGAAGCCCCGCACCCCTCGGGGACGGCCCCAGACCCGCTCCAGCTCGCGGTGAAGCGCCAGGGCGCGCTGCGGGGGATGCGGGCTGAGGGTCATGGGCGGGGGGCCTCGACAGGATCGGTGCGGCGGTCGGTGAAGGGGGCGGGCGGATCGTCCGGGGGATAGGCGAGGACTTCGAACCCCATGTCGACATAGCCTGCGCCCGAAAACTCGGCCGAGCGCCCTTGGTAGAGCCCGGCTTCGGGCGCGATCAGCCGCAGCCGGTTCTCGTGGCCCGGGATGGCATCGAGCTTGCCCGCCAGTTGCGGCACCCAGAAGCTGTGGATCACATCCTCGGTTCGGATCAGCACCTCGACCGGAACGCCCGCGGGGATGTGCAACCGCCCGGTGGTTTCCACCGGGGTCCCGTCCGGGCCGGGCTGGCGGAAACGCCATTGCCATTGGCGGGCTATCGCCTCGACCGTCACTTCGGCCGGTTGATACCGCCCGGACAGGCGGTCGCCGGTCAGGATCGTGACGCCCATGAGCAGCGTCAGGACGCCGAGGCTGAAATACAGGCCCAGACCCTGCGTCCAGAACGCCGGCGGCAGGGCGGGACGCCGGGCCCGGAAGGCAAGGGCAAGCAGGAGAAGAACAAGCGCGGTGATCAGCGCACTGCCTGCCAGCATCACCCACCACAGCGTGGCGATGGCCGTGGCTTCGGGCCCGTGCGGCGTCAGGGTCGAGAGCGGCCCCGTGCATCCCGCGAGGCTTCCGGGAACCAACAGCGCCGCACCCTGTTGAACCGGGGTGGGTCCCGTTCGAGCCCGCCTCCCGCGCTTGCCAGCAGAAGGTCCACCATGCCCCCGCGCCGCCGCTTCCGAGATCCGATCCAGCATCACCGCGTGTTTCACCTGACGGAATCGCGCATTGCGATCGCCGGGCACCCCATTCATGCGATGATGGTCGGCTTTCCCATCGCCTTGGGCTTCTCCACCCTGGGATCGGACGTCCTCTACTGGTGGAGCGGAGACAGTTTCTGGGTGCGCGTTTCGCTCTGGGCGTCGGGGGCCAGCTTTCTGATGGGAATCCTGGCGGGGCTGACCGGGGTTGCCGAGCTTCTTCTGGTGCCGGGCATCCGCATCCGGGCCGCTAGTTGGACCCATGCCATTCTGGCGGTGATGCTGCTGGCGCTGCTGGGCACCAATTGGGGAAGCCGGCTGAGCGGGCAGGATGTCCTGCCCTGGGGGTTGTTGATGTCGGCGCTCGCGGCGGGACTGGTCGCCATGACCGGCTGGCATGGCGGCAAGCTGGTGTTCGACTATGGGCTCGGCAGCCACGATGCTCATCGGGCGGCCCCCTCGCGGACCGACAGCAGCTGAAGGGGAACAAAGCCGGTTAGTGTCGCGGTAGCGGGCTTGACCAGGGCCAGGCCTATCACCGCCGCAATGATCGGCGCGAGCGCCAGCCCCGCCAAGGTTGCGCTGTGCCACTTGCTGCGCCGTTCCTCGCCCGAGCGCTGGACCAGATGGCCAAGCCAGGTATGGACCAGCACCAGCGTCACCACAAAGGCCAGCTTGAGCATCAGCCAGGGCTCGAAGACCTCGGCGGCGAAGGCCAGGGCCGTGCCGGAGATGATGGCGACAAGCGCGGCGGGCGTGGCGATCGCAACATAGGCGGCATGCGTGAAGAGGCGATATTCGACATAAGCATCCTCGTCCTCGGTGGTGCCGAAGATCACCATCAACAAGGCGAGGGAGATCAACCCTGCCGACCACAGGCTGATCCCGGCGAGATGCAGAAACTTCAGCGCCGCGATCATGCTGCCTCGACCCGCCGCCAGGCGCGACGGGCGGCAAGGGCCAGCCCGGCGGACATCAGCAGCATGCCAGGGACCCACATCACCAGTCCCGCCGCCTGCTGATCGGCCAAGGGTGACATCCCCCAGGCTGCGCTGGTGGTGAGATGTTCGATGTAGAGGGGGCGGGGCGCGAAGGTCAGAAGGGCGCCCAGCAGGCTCATCACACTGCCCAGTCCGAGGGCCAGCGTCGCGCCGGTCACCAGACGGGCGGGCGCGTCCTCAGCCCGGGTCAGGATCACCGACCATAGGGCCCACGCGCCCGACAGCAGAAGCAATTGCAGCGTCCAGTAGACGAGAGCGCTGTCCCAGGCCCGGGAATAGGCCGCGGGGAGGTGCCACAGGATCAGCGCCAACGCCGTTGCCAGAAAAGCCACGACCGGCGCCGGGCGGCGCAACGGCCAACCGGCGGCCAGCGCGGGCGCCGCCACGGCCAGCACCACCAGGTGATGCGCCGAGCGCGCCAGGAACAGCGCTGTGGTCATCGCGCAGAGGGGCGAGACGAAGGCGACGATCAACGCGGTCCAGCCCAGCAAGACGGCGCGGCGCTCGGTCGCCCGCCACAGGCCGAGCGCCAGAAAAACCGCCAGGGCGGCCAGAAGCGGCGGCGCAAGGTTCCAGGCGGCAAGAGCCTCTGACGGGGCGATCGGCGGCCCGCAATAGGGAGTGGCCTCGGCGGGTGTGGCAACGCGACCGGTCGACAGCAGCGGCTCCATGGGCGTCCAGATCCTCGTCCCTGCGGCGGGGCGACGCTCGGCAGCGACCCCGTCGGCTTCTCAACTCCCGCCCCCTGGGCGGCCGCCCCCGTTCTGGACCCCGCGGCAAAGTACCCCGGACCGGCCACGGCGCCCTCGCGCAGTTGTGAACAACGCCCGGCCCGGCGGATTGTTCCCGCGGTTCCAAGGGCCGCGCCCGAACGCCCAGCGACCTGTGCAGGACGAGCGCGCTATTCCGTCGCCGAGCTCAGTGTCGCGCGGGCGCGATAGATCCGGCTCTTGATGGTGCCGATGTCGCAATCGAACATGTCGGCAGCGTCCAGATAGCTGACGCCGAGGATCACCACGGCCACGAAGGTTTCGCGGAAATGCGGGGGAAGCGCGTTGATCGCCCGGACCGTCTCGCTCATGCGCAAGTGCCAATACTGGCTGTCAATGACGTCGATCGGAACATTGGCAACGCAGTCCTTGCTGCCCGGCTTCTCTCGGGCGCGCTTGACGCAATTTGAATAGAAGCGGTTGCGCATGATGGTGAAAAGCCAGGCCCTCAGGTTGGTGCCGGGCCGGAAAAGATGGATGTTCTCGATTGCCCGCAGCAGGGTTTCCTGCACCAGATCGTCGGCTTCCACCGTGTCCTTGCACAACGACCGAGCAAAGAGCCGCAACGGGGGGATGAATTCGATGACCGCCTTTGACTGGACCGTATCCAGAGGATCTTCCTGCATCCTCGCCGGCGCATGATCCGCCTGACCTCTGTCAGCGACACGGGCCTCGCACGCATAGTCCATTCCGTTTCTCCCAATTTTCGACTGGATCAGGCCGGTTCCGGCCTGTCCAGCGGGTTCGTTTGTATGCGGGTAACGGACACTCGCGGCTGAGACGGCCTCGCAGGACACTCGTCCCCCAAGACAGCGCAGCATTTTCGCAGGACCCCCCCCGCTCCTGTCGTTACGGTGGCGCGCGGGGGAGATATGTCCAACGGCGATTCAGGAAGAAGGCGGATCTTCGCGCAGGGGCGCCAAATACCGCAGGCAGGAACATCGACCGCCGCTTTCTGTTGACGGCATCCCAGAAGCGATGGAACCCAGAGGAAGGACCTGCCATGCAACGCCCCGCCAAAGCCCCGACCAGGGAACTGACCGCAGCCCGCCGTTTCCGTCTTGCCCGCCTGTGTGCGCTGCCGCTCCTCGCCCTGCCTGCCATCTTCGTGCCTGCCGCCGCCCAGGCGCAGGGCCAGACCGTGACCATGGTGAACCGCGAGGGCGACACGATCGGCACGGTGGAGTTGACGGCGCTTAGCGCCGGATTGCTGCTCAGGGTCGATGTCAGCGGCCTGCCGGCCAATGCCCGGCTGGGTTTTCATGTCCACGAGGCCGCGGATTGCGATCCCACGGAGGCTTTCGAAGGAGCCGGCGGTCATTTCGACCCTTCCGGCGTCGAACACGGCTATTTGACCGAGACAGGCCCCCATGCGGGCGATCTGCCGAATCTTCACACGGACGGCGAGGGGGTGGCGCGGGCCGATGTCTTCACACCGTTTCTCCGGTTCGGTCCCGGCGCGGCCTCGACCCACGGGCGCGCGCTCATGATCCATTCCGGGCCGGACGATTACGAAAGCCAACCCTCGGGCGGAGCGGGCGACAGGCTGGCCTGCGCCGAACTGCCCTGATCGCCGGCCAGCCCGCGGCCTTGACGGCGGCTGCGATCCCGCGAGGTGAGGACGCGCCGTCGGATCGGCTCAGGGTGCAGGAACAACAAGCGGAGCAGGCGGTTCACGGATCGCAACAGGAGGATCTTCCATGCGCATGATGCCGCAATTGCCCCCGCAAGCCCCCAGCCCCTTGGTCTGTTGGATCAGGGCGGGGGTCGTTTCTTCCATTTTCGTCCTTGCCGCGCTGGCGCTTCTGGCGCTGGTGCAGGGGCTACCACCGTGGTCGCCGATCAACGCCACGACGCACGCCGTCTATGGGCCTGACGAGGCGCTGGCCGCGGGCGCGGACCTCGGGCATACCGGGCTGGGGTTGGTGATCAACGTCGCGGCCTGTTTCGTTTGGTCGGCTGTGGCGGTTGTTCTGGCGCTGGCTCTGGTCCGCTCAGGGGGCCGCGCGGGGCGCGGCTCGGCCTGGATCGCAGGGCTCGGTACGGCGGCTATCGCCGGATTCGTCGATTATGCCCTTCTGCCCACCGTGTTGCGTCCCGGCTGGGAATTGGTCTTGCCGGTCTTCGCCGTCGTCCTGACTTTTGTCGCGCTCGGGATCGGGATGGCGATTCCTCTGCGGCGTCTTATGCCGGGGGCGAGACAGACGGCAGCCCCGAGGGTGACCGCCACCATCGTGCCGCCGCCGCCCGTACAGCCTGGGGCACAGAACGGGCTTGCGACCCCTGAGGCCCTGCGGCACCCCCAGCCCGGGGTCATCGACCAGCGGCAGACCAGGATCGACCCGGCCAATACCGTCACCGTGGACCAGAACGCAGAGCAGAGCGAGAGCATGAAGCAACCCGGTCACCCGGACGAAGATCAGGCCCAGACCGGGCCCGAGATCAGGGTCGCCGGGCGGAAGCAGATGAAGCAACCGCCCAGGCAATGGGACATCGTCGACGAGGAGAGCGACGAGTCCTTTCCGGCCAGTGACCCGCCGGGCAACTACTGACAGGTCAGGGCGTCAATGCGAGTTGCGGTTGCGGGCCTCGACCGCGAGCTTCAACTGAAGCGCAAGCTCTGCCAGTTCTTTTGAGACCGGCTCGGCCTCGACCTGCTTGAGCAGTTGCGACAGAGTCCGGTCGAAATGTTCCTCAGCGGCGGCTGGATCGGGTTGCTTGCGATTGACCATCTTCAGTCTCCTTCTTCACGATACCGGGCCGAAGGTTCGGGGACCAAAGGCGGTTGTGATCTGCCTGCGCGTGCAGGGTATGAATTCAGTCTACGGCCAATCTGATCGCCTGGATCACCCGTCGCATCATTTTCTCATCGCGGCAAGCCTGTCTGCGAGCGGGGTGAGACCCAGGAACATCGGGCCATCCCGCTGGTTGAATGTCCCGACAATTCGGAAAACCGACACTCTGAGCACCAGAAAGGGAGGAATTGCCGTGTCCCGCTCCGCCACCCCCCGTTCCGATCATTCGACCGAGAAGATGCGCACCGAACCGCCGTCGGAGCGGGCCTTGCCCGATTATCCGGCCCCGCCTTTTCCCGAGCAGAGCCAGAAGCTTCCGGGTAGTTTTCGCGACATGACGCCTCAGCCTGATCATGGCGAGGAAAGCTGGAAGGGCCACGGACGGCTGAAGGGGTCGGTCGCGCTGATCACGGGAGGCGACAGTGGCATCGGGCGCGCCGTGGCGATCGCCTATGCCCGCGAGGGTGCCGACATTGCCCTGAGCTATCTGGACGAGACCGAGGATGCGCAGGACACCAAGGCCCTGATCGAGGACGCGGGGCGACGGTGCCTGACCCTGCCCGGGGACATCGCCGATCCCGGAACCTGCCGCGACATCGTTGCTGCCACGCTGCGGGCATTCGGCCGGATCGACATTCTGGTCAACAATGCCGCGCATCAGCAAACCTTCGATCAACTCGAGGACATCCCGGACGACGAGTGGCGTCGGACTTTCGCGGTGAACATTGATGCGATGTTCCATCTGGCGAAGGCGGCGGTCGGGCATATGCCGCCGGGCAGCGCCATCATCAACACCGCTTCCATCAATTCCGACGATCCCAATCCGACGCTGCTTGCCTATGCAACGACCAAGGGGGCGATCCAGAATTTCACCGCGGGCCTGGCGCAGATGCTGGCCGGCCGCGGGATCCGGGTGAATTGCGTGGCACCGGGGCCGGTCTGGACGCCGCTCATTCCTGGCAGCATGGCGCCGGAAAAGGTCGCGAATTTCGGCAAGAACAGTCCGCTGAAGCGGCCCGCGCAACCCGTGGAACTGGCCGGCGCCTATGTGATGCTGGCCGAGCCGACCTCGAGCTACGTCTCGGGCGCAACCGTCGCCGTCACCGGCGGCAGGCCGCTGATCTGACACACGGCATCCCGCATCACCCTCGCCCCTCATGAACGGAAAGACCAGCCCATGCCTTCCAAACCCGATCACGACGATCCCCGGACAACTACCCCGGACAATGCCGCGACCGCCGCGCAGATCCGGCGCGACATTGATGCCGGGCGCGCCCGCGACAAAGTTGACGCCGAAGATCCCGCGGCGGCCCCGCTGGGCACCGACGACGAGGCCTCGGGCCATCCCGTCACGCCGCGTCAGGCCGCCATGGCAGCAGAGGCAGAAGACCGGTCTCGGCCGCCGCTGCAAACCCGGCGCCGTGCAGGTCAGGGGCGGGTTGCCCTGGTGGTTCTGCTAGCCCTCGTTGCGCTGCTCCTGCTGGCCTGGTGGATGGGCCTGGGCCGCTGAATCCCCTCAGAAGCCCAACGCATAGATCGCGACCGGCAGGCCCATTAGCGGTAGCAGCGACAAGGCGATCAGCAGCCCGTCCCGGGCCAGCAACCCCGCAGCGCAGAGCGCGATGGCCGCCGAGGCGATGGACCCGGTACTCGGTACGAACTCCATGAGCGGCATGGCCAGTGCCAGGAACAGGATCAGTGTCAGCGGCACCCAGCGCCAGGGTCGGTGGGTCAGAAAGGACCATCTCGGCCTGAGATACCGCTCCACCGCGCGAACCGGCTTGCGCAGCCAGCCGATGGCGCGGAGGAGCGTGCGGCTTTTCAACTCTCTCTGGGTGATGAAGCGCGGCAACCAGGCGTGGTCGCGCCCGACGATCATTTGCGCCGCCAGCAGGAAGACGATCAACGCCACGGCGGTGGTAAGACCGGGAATCGTGCTGGCCGGAGAGGTGGAGATCAGCGAAAAGATCAACATCTGCGCCGGGAACGAACGATCCTCCAGCCGGTCGATGATATGCTGGACACTGGTCCTGTCACCCTCGACCGAGTGTTCCAGCGCGTCGAGGACCTCGCTCAACGAACGCTGTTCCGGCGATGCCTGGGCTGTTGATGGCGGCGCTGTCACCGGTTCCTTCCTCCGTCGCAAGGTCCGGCCTTGCCAAATCTCATCGTCCGCCTGGGCCGCGCAGCCTTCGGGCAGAGGAAACCCGCAAGGCTGCGGCATGTTCCCCGGGCGCGCAGGCGATTCCTCGGGAACAAAGCTGTCTGCCGTCTATTGATGACCGGCATGACCGGGACAGAACCATGACGGACCGAGGCAACCTGCCCCGCGGGCGAGCGGCGTTTTGGCTGGTGGTGTCGCTCGCCCTTGCGGCTTGCGATGGGGATCAGTCGGCGCTTGATCCCGCGGGCGAGGACGCCTCAGTGCTCGCTTTGCTGTTCTGGGTCATGGTCGCAGGCGCCGTCGTCCTGTTCTTGATGATGAACGGCCTCTTTTTCTATTTCACACGGGTGAAAGTGCGCTCGCAATCCCGCGCTGTCGCCCGCTGGCTGATCGTCGGGGGTGGCATCGTGCTGCCGGTCACCGTGCTGGGCGCCTTGCTCACCTGGGGCCTGACGATTCTGCCCGATCATCGGCAGGCAGGCGACGGATTGCGCATCCGGGTGACCGGCGAGCAATGGTGGTGGCGTGTCGAGTACTGGCCCGAGGGTTCGGACACACCCATCGTCAGCGCCAACGAGCTCCGCTTTCCCGCCGGTCGGCGAACCGAGCTGATCCTCTCATCCGCCCATGTCATCCATTCCTTCTGGATCCCCGCCCTGGGCGGCAAGATGGACATGTTCCCCGGGCGTGAAACCCGTCTCAGCCTGCGCCCGACCGAGCCCGGCCGATATCGCGGTCAATGCGCCGAATTCTGCGGCACGAGCCACGCCTGGATGGCCATCGAGGCGCAAGTGATGCCGCCCGAGGCCTTCGCAGCCTGGTTGGGAACCGAGGCACGATCAGCCAACCTTCCCGCCACAGCCGCGGCACAGGCGGGCATGGCCCTGTTCAACCGCGAGGGATGCGGCGCCTGCCATGCGATCCGGGGAACCCCGCACGTCGGGCGCGTCGGCCCCGATCTGACCCATGTGGGAGGCCGAGCCACCTTGGCCGCGGGCCGTCTGCCGATGAGCATCGAGGCCTTGCAGGCGTGGATCGTCCAGCCGGACCGGCTGAAGCCCGGGGCGTTGATGCCCGCCTATCCGCATCTGACCCGCGCCGAGACGCTGCAACTGGCCACCTATCTGCGAGGCCTCGAATGACCGAACACGAGAACCGATCGCCTCTTCCTTTCCCGCCGTCGGAGCAGGCCCTGGCCGAGCCTGTGCCCGAAGACCTGCGCGCCGCGCAGGTGGCGCGGCTCCGCAGCGCCTGGGCACGACCGAAGGGCTGGCGCTACTGGTCGTCGGTCAACAGCTCGCAGGTTGGCAAATGGTACTGCCTGACCGCTTTGTTCTTCATGCTTTGCGCCGGGGTCATGGCGCTGATCATCCGCTTGCAGCTGGCGGTGCCGGAAAACGATCTGATCTCGGCCGACCGGTTCAACCAACTCTTCACGATGCACGGCTCGGCGATGATGTTTCTGTTTGCCGTGCCGATGTTCGAGGCAATCTCGCTCTTCCTGCTGCCCGCGCTCCTCGGCGCCCGCGACATGTCGTTTCCGCGTCTCTCGGCTTTCGGTTACTGGTGTTTCCTGATCGGCGGCGTCTTTGTGCTGTCTTCGATCCTCTTTGACGTGGCGCCCCGTGCCGGCTGGTTCATGTATCCGCCGCTGGCGACGCAGGATGAAGGACCCGGCAGCGACATCTGGCTGCTGGGGCTGTCGTTCATCGAAATCGCGTCGCTTGCCGCAGCGGTCGAGCTGATCGTCGGCGTCCTGAAATGCCGGGCGCCGGGGATGCGCGTGAACCTGATGCCCCTTTACGCCTGGTATGTGCTGGTGGTGGGCGGGATGATCCTCTTCGCCTTTCCGCCATTGATCGCGGGCGACCTGCTGTTCGAACTGGAGCGCTCGCTGGACTGGCCGTTCTTCGATCCGACGCGCGGCGGCGATCCGATGCTGTGGCAGCATCTGTTCTGGATCTTCGGCCATCCAGAGGTCTACATCGTCTTCCTGCCCTCGATCGCCATCACGGCGATGGTGATCCCCACCGTCGCCCGTCGTCCTATTGTCGGCTATTCCTGGATCGTGCTGTCGGCGGTGGGAGTGGGGTTCCTGTCCTTCGGCCTGTGGGTGCACCACATGTTCACGACGGGCTTGCCCTCTCTCTCGCTGGGGTTCTTCTCGGCGGCCTCCGAGGCGGTGGTCATCCCGACCGGCATCCAGCTCTTCGCCTTCCTCGCCACGCTGATGGTGGGGCGGGTGACGATGAGCCTGCCGCTGCTCTGGATCACGGGCGCGCTGGCGGTCTTCACGCTGGGCGGGCTGACCGGGGTCATGCTGGCCATCGCCCCCTTCGACTTTCAGGTTCACGACACCTATTTCATCGTCGCCCACCTGCATTACACGCTGTTCGGCGGGATGATCTTTCCGGTGATCGCGGGCGTCTATTACTTCTTCCCGTTCTTCCGCAAACGGATGCTCTCACCACGCCTGGGACGCTGGGCCTTCTGGTTGATCTTCTCGGGGTTCAACCTGTGCTTCCTGCCGATGCACCTGACCGGTCTGTTGGGGATGCCGCGCCGGGTCTACACCTATTCGAGCGGGCTGGGCTGGGAGGCACTGAACCTGACCTCGACGGTGGGCGCCTTTGTCATCGCCGCGGGTTTTGCCGTCTTCGTCTGGGACCTGCTGCGACCGAGGCGGAACCAGCCGGACGCGCCGCGCAATCCCTGGAATGCAGGGACGCTGGAATGGGCGCATGATATCCCGGTCGAGGATTGGGGCGTGCGCTCCATCCCCTATGTTACCTCGCGCTATCCGCTCTGGCAGCAGCCCAAGCTGTTGCAGCGCATGGATCAGGGACGGTACTATCTGCCCGACAGCGACGAAGGCGCGCGCGAGACGCTGGTGACCAGCGTGATCGACGCGAAGCCGGTGCTGATCCAGCGATTGACGGGTCCCAGCTGGATCCCGCTGGTCGCGGCGATCTTCACCGGCGGATGTTTCATCTTTCCGACTTTCGGGCTGTACTGGCCGGCGATCCTGTGCGGCCTTCTTGCCGGTGGCGCGATCCTGATCTGGCTGTGGACCGCGACCGCCCGGCCGCCCCGGCAGGCAGAGAAGGACGCGGGCCTCGGCCTCAGCCTGCCGACTTATGCCTCCGGGCCCGACAGCGTCGGCTGGTGGGCGATCTGGATCACGATGCTGGGCGACGCGACCGCCTTTTCCTCGATCCTGTTCGGTTTCTTCTTCTACTGGACCGCCCAGGCGCAGTTCCCACCCCCGGGTGCCGCGCATGCCGATGGTGTCGCCGTTGCGGTGGCGGCCTTGGCCTTGATCGCAAGCTGGGCGCTGGTGGTGCTGGCACGCAGGACCAACCGTCTGCAGCGCGTGGGAAGGGCCCGGGCCGCCCTGATCACCTCGACGCTTTGCGCCGGGACCGGTGCGCTGGCGCTGGCGCTTGCCGTCTGGCCGCTTGATCCGACGGCGCATGTCTATCCGGCGATCGTCTGCACCATCGCGCTCTGGATCGGGGTTCACACCGTGCTGGGCATGGTGATGCAGCTCTATTGTCTCGCGGGCAGCCTGACCGGCAAACTGACCCCCCACCACGACGCGGATCTGGGCAACGTCACCCTGTTCTGGAATTTCCTCGCCCTGTCGTCGCTGGCGGCCTGCGCGGTCATTGGCATTGCCCCGAGGCTTTTGTGACACAGGAACCGCATCCCCATTCCGACAAGCACGAGTTTCGCGCCGAGGCGCTGAGCCTGTGGCGCATCACCTTTGCACCCGCGACCTGGGCCCTTCATTTCGTGCTGTGCTATGCGCTGGTTTCCTTGTCCTGCATTCACGGGACACCCCCGGTCGCGATCACTCGCAGCGCGCTCATCCTCGCCACGCTGGCCGCGTTGGCGGTTATCGCCCTTCTGGGCTGGCGCAGCTATCGGCACTGGGCGCCGGGGCGGACCGGGCGGCTCACCCATCCCTATGGGACGCCCGAGCACCGCCATCACTTCCTCGGCCATGCCGCTTTCCTGTTGGCGATCATCTCGGCCATCGGCGTGGTGTTCGTGGCGCTTCCGCTTCTGGTCATCGGAGGTTGCCAATGAAACCCCACTTCCTGCTGCCTGGCCTGACGCTGCTTGCGCTGCTGTGGCTGTTGCCGCTGAACGCGTGGATTCAGCCTTTTCCGGCCCATATGCTGCGCCACATGGGACTGGTGGCCGTGGCCGCGCCGCTGCTGGTGCTGGGCGTGCCACGGCTGGCGGCCCGGTTGGCACTGCCGCCCGTTCCTGCCGCCGCCATCGAATTCCTGGTGGTCTGGGGCTGGCATCTGCCGTTGTCGCATGCGCTGGGGCGGGGCGGTCTGCCCGGTTTCGCGCTGGAACAGGCCAGTTTCCTCGCGGCCGGGCTACTGGTCTGGGCCGGATGCCTGGCCGCCGCGCAACCGTTGGCGGGCGCGCTGGGGTTGTTGCTGACCTCGATGCACATGACGCTCCTCGGGGCGCTCCTGGTTCTTGCCCCGCGGGACCTCTATGCCGAGATCTGCGGCACACCGCCCGACCTGAGCGGCCAGCAACTGGGCGGGATGCTGATGCTCGCCATCGGCGGGCCGGTCTATCTGCTGGCGGGACTGGCACTGACCGCGCGGGGTCTGGCCCGGAGGCCGGCGGCATGAGCCGGACGATCCTCATCACCCTCGCGGTCGTGGCCGGGCTGGGCGCCCTCGTCGGCGCCTCGGTTGTGGGCTTCGGCCTCTACAACGTATCGGCGCAGAGCGGGCACCTTCCGGGGGTAAGCTGGCTCCTGCACACCACCTTTCGCCATTCTGTCCGTTTGCGGGCTCAGGACGGCGGTGCCTCGATGCCGGACCTGACTGATCCCGACCTGATCGCCTTGGGGGCCGGACATTTCGCCACCGGCTGCCTTCCGTGCCATGCCGCGCCCGGCCGGCAGCGAGCGGCGGCGGTACGGTCGATGCTGCCCGAGCCTCCGCCGATCCTCGAGGCGATCGAGGGCTGGGGCCCAAGCGAACTGCATTGGATCATCCAGAACGGCGCACGCATGACCGGCATGCCGGCCTGGCCGGCCGAGAACCGGCCTGACGAAGTTTGGTCCGTCGTCGCCTATCTGGAGGCGATCCCCCCAGACCCCGGCGCCCCCGCTCTACGGATTCCCGACACGGCCACGCTGTCGCGGATCCGTGATCCGCAGACCTATTGCGCGACCTGCCACGAGGCCGTCGCGGGGCCGGTGCCGGACCTGAGCCTGCTGAGTCCCGCTCAGATCGAGGCAGCCCTGCGCGCCTTTGCTTCGGGCCAGAGGCCGAGCGGGATCATGCAGCAGGCAGTCAGCCAGGTGAGGCCCGACGACTTCGCCGCCCTCGCCGCCTATTTCGGCGTCCACCCGCAGGACGCCAGCGATGATCCGCGAAGGGAGGTGACCCGCAGGCTGCCCGGTGCCAGCCTGGCACAGCGGGGGACCAGAGATGTGCCCGCCTGCCACGCCTGTCACGGGCCGGGCGCCGCTGGCTCCTTTGCCGCGACGGGGGCGCCGTTGCTCGATGGTCAGCGCGAAGCCTATCTGGCGCGTCAACTGCATCTGTGGCGGGAGGGGGTCAGGACGGGATCGGCGTTGATGACGGCTGCGGCGCGCGACCTGACGGATGCGCAGATCGCCGAGCTTGCCCGATGGTATGCCGACAGAGGACGAGCAGAAACCGCGCGGCCCCGCTGAGGGACGGGAAGCAGGGACGCGGTGCGCAGACGGGACAGGGGCTCGACTGCCCATTCGTTGGCTGCATCGTGAAACCGGAAAAACCGATGCATTCCCCGCTGCCGTCGCGTCCGGTTGACATGCGGACCGCGACCCTTGAAACATAACCGATGGCTGACGGAAATGTTCCGGGCACGGGTCATGACCCGCAGGACCAGAACCCGCGGTAGGCGACCTCCGGGCCGGGATCGAGCCTGAAAACCAACTCGCTGTCCGCGCGCAGGTCGTCGACGGTGGCGAGGGTCATTGTCATCCCCGCCACGCCGAACCCGCCGTCCCGAGGCGACAAATCCAGAAGAATATTGTTCAGTTTGGCCACCGCGCGGCTGCCATCGGCGGTGGCGACCAAGACCGGGTCCTCGTCCGCGGTTCGGCGGAAGGCACAAGATTCAGCGGTGTCGATGACCTGCGCCACCTCGGGCGCGCTCATTGGCGCGGGGTGCAGCGTGGTCGGCAAGACCTGACCCAACGCGTCGGCAAGGTTACCCGGCCGCGGCTCGGGATCGCGGTAGATGCTGGTGGCACGCTCTCCCGTCTCAAGGCGGGCAATAAGCGCACGCATCTCGGCGATCTCGCGGTTCTGGGCGTCAACGATGCCCTGCGCCAGAGCTGCCACGCGGGCATCCTCGATCCCCGCGCGTCGCGAGGTCATGATGGCAATCGAATGGTGCGGGATCATCGCCCGCATGTAGCCGAGGCCATCGACGGTGATCTGGCTTCGCACCAGCCCCAGGGCCGCGACGAAGACCACGATGCTGCTGCCAAGGATCGCCAGATTGACCCGGCGGCTCGGGTACATCGAGGCCATGAAGGCCAGCATGACGAAGGCCATGAAGGCCCCCATCATCACGGCCATCCAGGCCCGAGTCTGGCTGAAGAAGACATGCCCGAGCGCATAGGTGTTCAGATACATCATCCCGAACATCCCCAGCGTCGAGACAAGGATCATCAGGGCGAAACGGGCATAGGACATCGGGTCCTCCTGTCAATCGGTCAGGGGCGCGCGGGACCCGTGGACAAAGGCCCCCGAACCCCTTGGCGGGGTCGGGGGGGCCGGGGTCTCAGCCCATCCTGTCCCAGAAGCGCAGCGCAGAACACACCGCGACGAAAGCCGCCGCGTCGCCGGGTTCGTTGAGGGCGATCACGCCGGCATCGGGCTCGCCCACCCCTGCGCGGTCGAACAGCGCTTCGGCCTCGGGGCTGTAGGCGATGAACTTGGCATGCGCGAAGGCATCGGCGACGAAACTGCGGGCGGCATGCATGCCTTGCAGCTCTTCGGCCCCCTCGGCGCTGGTGAGGATGGCTACCGCATCATAGAGCACCGAGGGCCCGCCGGTCACCTTCTGCTGTGCCGGCAGCGTCTTGCCGTCAGACAGAGCCACACCGCCAATCTGCGGCGCGATGACCTCGACCATCCCGCCGGCCTTCGACACGGCGTCCTGCAGGGCGCGCGCCAGGGCGGCGTCGGCGCCGTCGGTCACCAGAAGGCCCAGCTTGCGCCCCTCGAACCGCCCGGCACCGTTCTTCAGGATCGACAAGGCGTCGGACGGCGGCAGATCGACGGGCTCTCTCGCCGGATCGGCCGGCTTTGGCGGCTTCGCCAAGCCCAGCCCTCGGGCCACGCGTGCGGCCAGATCGGCATCGATATGCGGCAGGTGCGAAACGACGCGCTCACGGACCGCGGGCGTCTCGACTTTCGACAGTTCGAAGATCAGCGCCTCGGCGATATGGCCCTGCTCGATCTCGGTCTGGCTGCGGTAGAATTGCCGCGCCTGGCTGTAGTGATCGGCGAAGCTCTCGGGCCTGAGCGCGCGCTTCTCGCCCTCGATCGCCTCGGGGAAGACCTGCCGCCCCGCCTCGGGATCGGCGCGAGGGCCGCCCTGAGCCCAGGAATTCGGTTCGTAATTCGCCCGGCCCTGCGGCGCGTGCATCGCCATATGGCCGTCCTGCTGGAAATGGTGAAACGGGCATTTCGGGGCATTGACCGGGATATGCGTGAAATTTGGCCCGCCCAACCGCTTCAGTTGCGTGTCCAGATAGCTGAAATTGCGCCCCTGCAAGAGCGGGTCATTGGTGAAATCGACGCCCGGCACGATGTTCTGGGTACAGAAGGCGACCTGCTCGGTCTCGGCGAAGAAATTGTCGACCATGCGGTCCAGCACCAGCCGTCCGACAATGCGCACCGGCAGCTCTTCCTCAGGGATCAGCTTCGTCGGGTCCAGCACGTCGAAGGCGAATTTGTCGGCGAAAGCGTCGTCGAAGACCTGCACGCCCAGTTCCCATTCGGGGAAATCGCCGGACTGGATCGCGGTCCACAGGTCGCGCCGGTGGAAATCGGGGTCGGCGCCCATGATCTTGACCGCCTCATCCCAGGTGACCGATTGCAGTCCCAGCTTTGGTTTCCAGTGAAACTTGACGAAATGGCTTTCGCCGCGGTCGTTCACGAAGCGGAAAGTGTGGACGCCGAACCCTTCCATGAAGCGGAACGAGCGCGGAATGGCGCGGTCGGACATGATCCACATGACCATGTGCATCGATTCCGGCATCAGCGAGATGAAATCCCAGAAATTGTCATGCGCAGTCTGCGCCTGCGGAAAGCCGCGGTCCGGTGCGGCCTTGGCCGCGTGGATCAGGTCGGGGAACTTGATGGCGTCCTGAATGAAGAAGACCGGGATATTGTTGCCAACGATGTCCCAGTTCCCCTGATCGGTATAGAGTTTCACCGCGAAGCCGCGGACGTCGCGGGCGAGGTCGGCTGACCCCTTGTTCCCCGCCACGGTCGAAAACCGCACGAAGGCCGGAACGCGGGTGCCGGCCTTCTGGAACAGGCTGGCGGCGGTCAGTTCGGGGATGGCCTCGGTTACCTCCAGATAGCCATGCGCGCCATAGCCGCGGGCGTGGACCACGCGCTCGGGGATGCGCTCGTGATCGAAGTGAAACAGTTTTTCGCGGAAATGGACGTCTTCCATCAGGGCGGGGCCGCGCGGACCGGACCTGAGCGTGTTCTGGTTGTCGTGCACGGGTGCACCCTGCGCTGTGGTCAGGGGCGGGGTATCGCCCTTTGGTCGCTGGTGCCATTCCCCGCCCTCGCCGCGGCGGGCCGGATGGTCAGCAGTCTCGGTGCCGGTCTGGCTGGTGGCGGAGGGGCTGTAGATGGGATCGTCGGTCATGGCTGTCCTGCTTGCTTGTGGCTTGGCGGGGCCGGCCGTGAAGACGGCCGTGGTCGGTCTGCAACCTGCTGGGGCCGCGGATGTTCCCGGCAAAAAGCCAGACGGGAAAACGGGGCAGGGCGGGCGCGTTCTGCGGGAACATTGCGGCGGCCCGCCGGTTGAGGGTCGCTGAACCCCGGGCGCGGTCATCGCGATCCCCGGGATCCATCCCGCAGAACAGGAGAAGACCCATGCAAGACCACGCCTCCACCCTCGTCGCGGCCGACGATGTCACGGGCACCAACGTCTATGGTCCCGACGGCAGCAAGGTGGGCTCCATCGACCGGGTGATGATCGACAAGCTGTCCGGCAAGGTTGCCTATGCCATCATGACCTTCGGCGGCATCCTCGGCATCGGCGGCAGCGAACGGCCGGTGCCGTGGGGGACGCTGACCTATGACACCGGGCTGGGCGGCTTTCGTACCAATATCACCAAGGAGCAATTGTCCGACGCGCCCAGCACGAGCGAGCGCTGGACCAGCGACCGCGAGTGGGAGGAACGCACCCACCTGACCTATGGCCTGCCGCCCTACTGGATCTGACAGCCGGCGTCCCACTTCCAGCAGCCCTGCCTCGCGTTGCGGTGCAAGGCTGCTGGCACCGGGCGGTCAGGGCCCGACCGGCACGTCGATCCGGACCTCGAGCCCGGCGGGGTCGAAGGAGAGCGTCAGCTTCCCTTGCAGCCTGTACTCGATCTCGCCTTGCAGCAATTCGCCCCCAAAGCCCTTGTCCTCGGGCGGGGTGACCAGGGGCCCGCCGGACTCGCGCCAGAGGATCCGCAGAGTTCCGGCCTCGACCGACCACCTGATCTGAACCCTGCCCCCTTCGGCTGAAAGAGCGCCATATTTCACGGCATTTGTCGTCAGTTCATGCACGGCCATTGCCAGCGACAGGCCCATCTGGGGCGGCAGGTTCAGATCCTCGCCCTGCAACGTGAAAGCATGCTCGCCGTGGGGAGCCAGTTCCTCGGACAGGATTTCCAGCAGTGAGGCGTTCTTCCAGCGCTCCCGCGACAAGGTTCCATAGGTTCGGCTCAAGGCGCCCAACCGGCCGAGGAAGGCGTATTCGAAGGATTTCAGGTCAGACGCCCTCTCCAGGGTACGGCGCGAAATCGCCGAGACCACCAGCAGCAGGTTCTTCACCCTGTGGTTCAGCTCATCCACCAGCACCTGCTGGTGCTGTTCGGCTTCCGCCAGCTGCGTGACATCGACGAAAGTCACGACCACGCCGCCGATCGCCGCGCTGCCGGTCCGGTAGGGATTGAGGCGCAGCAGATATTGTCGCCCCTCGGCATCGGGCGCCAATTGCCGCTGCGCGGGTTCGCCGAAGCGGAACACGCGGTCGATCTCGTCCCGCAGGTCGGGGTAATCCCGTGCACTGGACAGGTCGGTCAGGGGCCGACCCACATCGCTGTCGCGAAGGTTGAAGAACGCGGCGGCAGCGGGCGTGAAACTGCGGATCACCAGCGCCTGGTCCAGAAAAATCGTGGCTATCGCCGTGCTTTCGAACAGGTTCTGAAGGTCGCTGTTGGCGCGGTCCAGCTCGTCGATCTTGTCGTTCAGTTCGGCGTTGATCGTGTTCAGTTCCTCGTTCAGCGACTGCGTTTCCTCTTTCGAGGCTTCGAGTTCTTCATTCGCCGATTGCACCTCCTCGTTGACCGAGGTCAGCTCCTCATTCGAGGATTTCAGCTCCTCAAGCGCCGTCTCGTATTCCTCGATGGTGGCTTGCAGCCGCTCCTTGGTGTCGCGCAGTTCCTGCTCGTATTCGCCGTGGCGGCGCACCTCCTCCTCGCCGGCCATCGTCAGCGCGTCGGCATCAGGACTTCCGCGAAGTTCGAAGACGACCAGGTAAAGCGGCTCGATCCCTTTGGGATCGTTCAGCGGCTCCACGCTCACGTCGACCAGTTGGATCGGTTCGCCCTCGGTCTCGATAGGCAGGCTCTGGCGGGTGACGCGCTTCTGCGCGCTCACGCATTCGCGCAGTGCACCGCGCAGATCCAGCCGCAAGCCGCGCCGCGCCAATGTCAGCAGGTGGCGGCTGGGCGCACCCTGCGGGGCCTCCAGAAAGCGGCCCGTTCCTGACGAGTAATAAACGATGTCCGCCTCGGCCGTGACCGCAACATGCGCTGGCGCGTAGCGTTCGAGTATCCGCGCCTCAATCCGGCTGCGCAGGGAACCCGCGCGTTCTTTCTGCATGCTGGCAGTTCCTTCGGAAAAATTCCGCGACCGGCCTTGTCCGGTAAGCGCGGGCACCCGCAGCGACCGGCCCGCCTGTTCGCGCGCCTGGTAGATGCGGTGTTTCTTGTCGACCGTGGCGAAGAGATCGCCGTGCTGCCCGATGCTTTCGGAACTGCCGAGGAACAGGTAGCCGCCCGGCCGCAGCGAATAGTGGAAAGTCGGAATCACGTGGCGTTGCACGTCCGGGCCGAAATAGATCAGCAGGTTCCGGCAGGATACCATGTCCATCCGCGAAAACGGCGGATCGCGCACCAGACTGTGCGGCGAGAAGATGCACATCTCGCGGATCTCGGCGGTCACGACCCGGCTGTCGCCGTCGGGCTTGAAGAAACGCTGGACGCGCGGCGGGTCGATATCGGTCAGCAGGCTGTCGGGATAGCGCCCGGTCCGCGCCACCGAAAGCGCCGCCTCGTCGATGTCGGTGGCAAAGATCTGAACCTGTGGGGGGCGTTCCATGCGGTCCATCTGTTCACGGAACAGGATGGCCAGGGAATAGACCTCTTCGCCCGTCGAACAGCCCGGCACCCAGATCCGCAGGACATCGCCCGAGGATTTGCCCTCGAACAGCCGCGGGACGATGTCGCGTTCGAGCAGAGCGAAGGCATCGGCATCGCGAAAGAAATTCGTGACGTTGATCAGGAGGTCGCGGAACAGATTGCCGATCTCCACGGGATCGGTGCGCAGCAATTCCAGGTAAGCATCGAGCGTCTGGAGCTGCCGGACCTGCAGCCGGCGATAGACCCGACGAAAGAAGGTGCGGGTCTTGTAGCCGGAAAAGTCGTGGCTCGAATGGGTGGCGAGGATGGCGCAGATATCGCGATGGATGCGCTCAAGCTCAACCGCGCGATGGGCATCGCCCGCCCGGCTCACGGCGGTTAGCGCTTCGAAACTGCGGGCGAAGATTTCGAGCCGTTGCGGCATCGCCTCCGGCCCCAGCTCCAGGTCGATCACACCACTCGACACTGCGCTTTCGGGCATGGTGGCGGTGTCGGCCGTCTCGGCCGGGGTCTTCCGGGCCAACGTCAGCCCGCCCGCCTCGCGGATCACCTTCGAGCCGAGTGTACCATCGCCGTCGTCGCCTGCCAGCAGGACGCCAACCGCGTATTCGCCCTGATCCTCGGCCAGCGACGCAAAGAAATGGTCGATGGGCCGGGGATCGCGATGGCTTGGCTCGGGCTCTTTCAGATAGAGCTTCCCGTCCCGGATCGTCGCAAGGCAAGGATGCGGCACCAGATAGGCATGGCCAGCCGCAACCGACACGCCATCGTCGGCCATGCGGACCCGGACCGCCGAGACCGCGGATAGCTGCGCAGGGAGATCGTGCCATGAGGCAGTCTCGACCGGCGGAATGACGATCATCGCGAAACTGGGTTCCTCGGCGAAGCCGCTGAAGAAGGTTAGCAACGTCTTGTCCGCGCCGCTCGAACAGCCAATTCCCACGATCGGATATCTGCTATCGGGCATATCGGCTTTCCAGCAATCGGGCTCAGAAGTGCCAGACAGCGCGGCACGGAAAGATGGCGCCGGTGCAGGTCCGGCGGGAGGCAACCGGCTTGACTGCGCGAAAGGGCGCCGGTCGGCACCGTTCATTCACGCGAATCATTGTCATTCGTCGGAGAGGGCTAAATTAGCACAGTAGGCGGCCGACGCATCCCCAAGTTGAAAGATTGGGGAAGGCGCGGCAGTAAATGGACAAAAGCTCAGGAGGAAGAGGTTTGCGTATCCTGATTGTAGAAGACGACTTCATCGGGGCACAACAACTGGCATCTGAGATTCGCAGCACCGGCAACAGCGTGATCGGACCCTTTCCCACGCTGAGTCTGGCCATGCCCCATGTGGGATCCATCGACGCCGCCATTCTCGATGTCTGGCTGGGCAATACCGTTTCATTCCCGGTGGCCGACGCGCTGGTGCGTGCCGGAGTGCCCTTTCTGTTTCTCACGGCTCATGACAGCCGCAAGGTGCCCGACAGGTTGAGCCATGTGCGGATCTTCGCCAAACCCAGCAGTACCGACACCTTGCTTCATGCGCTCGAGATGCCCGAGATCGTCTTAGAGACCCCCGGCGCGAACGGGGAGCCGGTCGAAAGCGTGCTGCTGGAATTGATCGAACAGGCGAGTTCCGTCCTGCCCGACAGGTCGGCGGCAGAGCGCCTCGTTGCCTCGGTCCTGCGCGAGGCCATCTCGAACGCCGGGGATCGGCGCGATGGCGAAGACATCGGCGAATGGCTCCGCGATTTGCTGAACGACGAACTGCGCAACCACCGGGGCCGGCACTTCCACTGACCTGCGGCCTGGCCTGCGCCGCCGAGGGATCCTCGTCATCTTTGATCGTTGTGTTCCTCGGGTCGAAGGCCTTTGGCCTGGCCGCGGGAAAAGACTCTCGACATCGGCGGGAACAAGCCGGGGTCGCAGCTGTTGTGGGGCACCAAGGATGCGAGACCGGTCCTCGGTCCCGCCTGTAAGATCAGAGGAGTGCACCATGCAGAAACTGCTGCTTACCACCATTCTCGCCACCGGACTTGGCGTCGCGGGGGCAATCGCCCAGACCGTGCCCGCCGACAACCGCACCATGCCTGCCGAGATTATTGCCCCCGAAGGGTTCCAGGTCAGCACGACGCCGCTGACGGCCGAAGACCTGCTCGACGCCACCGTCTACGATTCCAACGGTGATTCGATCGGCGACGTCCATGACCTCGTGTTCGCAGAACAGGGCGCGACGGGCACCACCATGCCCGACGCATCGACCAGCCCCGGCAGCACCGGCGGCGCGGTCGATGGCACCACCTCGTCCGACATGGCGACGGGCACCAGCCCGGGCGCCGGCACTTCGGGCAGCACGGCGGATCAGGCTGAGACCGGCGCGCCCACGGGCACGGAAGTGACCAACCCGCCGGACATGGACGCCGAGAACACGACCGACAGTGCGACGACGGGCGGCACCCTCGGTTCGACGGCCGATACCACCACCGCGACGACCGATCCCGCGCCCCGGGCCGAAGGTCTCGGCGGGACCGGCACGATGGACCGCACGACGAGCGGCACAGCCGACGAGACGCCGGGCGAGCTGTCGCATGCCATCCTCGACGTCGGCGGTTTCCTCGGTATCGGCGAGCACCGCGTTGCGGTCCCGGTCAGTGACCTGCAAGTCTACCGCAGTGCCGATGAGGTGCGCATCTACCTGCCGTGGACCCAGGAACAGCTGGAGAGCCTGCCCGAATACGTGGAAGGCGATATGGCGACCTACGGCCGGTCCTTGGTGCCGCACGACCGCTACTGAGGCACTCGCTCTTTCGGCTGAAAAGCCCGGCTCGCGCCGGGCTTTTCGTCGCCTGACAGAGGCGGTGCTTTCGCCGGGATCAGAAGGACGGCCGCGGGCATCGAGACTGCCTAGATCTTGCCCTCCTGCGCGACGACGCCGGGATACGGGCGCGCCTTCAGGCGCCGCGCCAGATGCGCGGTGTTCGACGCGGCGAGGGTCATCGACTGTGCAACCGGCTCCGGGATGTCGTCGAGGTCCACGTAATTGCGGCTCTGCATCGCCTCGCCCACCCAATAGAGGCCGCCGTTGCCGGGTATGGAGAAGCCGCAATCGCTCAAGGCCTGGAAACAGGCGGCATGAACGGCGTGCGCCCCGTCTTCATTGCCGACAACGGCAACCAGAGCGACCTTTCCCAGGCCGGGCATCCGCTGCCGATCATCCGCCTCGCCAAGAAAGGCGTCGAGCCGTTCGAGCACGCGCTGTGCGGGGCTGGAGGGATGTCCAAGCCAGATCGGCGTCGCCAGGATGAAGATATCAGCCTCGATGATCCGTGCCCTGAGGGAAGGCCAGCCATCGTCACGGCCCATGTCCGACATGACGCCGGGCTTTACAGGGTGATCGATCACCCGCTCGGCAGAGCCGCTGACGCCATGAGGCTTCAAGGCGCGGAAAAGATCGTCGATCATTTTCTCCGTCGAGCTTGGCGTGTCCGAGGTACTCGCCTTGAGCGAGCAATTCAGCGCAAAGGCTGTCAGGGGCTGCGGTTGATCGTCATGCATGGCGGTTATCCTTCCATAGACAGCGGGCCCGGCCTGGTTCCCGGGCGCGACATCGCAACCCATGCCCCGTTGCGATGTTCCCGCTCGGCGGCGCGTCGCCCATCCGACCGGGCAGATGACCAGCGCGGTGGGAACATTGTGCCCGAGCGGCGGTTCATCATCCGTCCCGAGTTCGGCAGGCCCTCCGATCAGGGCACGTCGGGCGGCCACGTGACGATGGTTGCGTCGCCGAGCAGGGGACGGGCGCGGCCGCCGCCCCCTCCCGAGCGAGCGGCTGCCGGTTCCGGGCGGACCACGCTCCCAGGTCCGCCCGGACGCATCCCTTCCGACCCATGCGGCGCGCCGCGCTCAGCCCTTGTGCGGCCGCGGCGGCGGGTTCTCAGCACTGGAGACGTTCATGACACCTCCCGATACCAACACGAAGAAGCAGGCGCGGCGCCACATCGGCCCGCTGATCGGTATGGCGCTGGCCACGCTCTTTGGCGTCGCCGTGATCATCTACTGGCTGTTCGAGGAGAGCGCCGAGTCCGATCCGCCCCTGCCGCCCGCGGCCGAGGAAACCGAACTCGCCCCGCCCCGCGAAACCGTCGAGGAGGGCGAGATCACCCGACCCGAGGCGGATTGACGCCGGCCGCGGGGATCCGTCCGGCCGACGGGAACATCCCGACCTTGGGTCAGTTGAGCCGGGGTCCGCGGGGCAGGCCCCGTCCGCGCCATCGCTGTCGCTCGGCGCGTCCCTGCTCCGAACCGGATGGTTCATCATGGAGAAACGCTATGCCTGACCAAACTCTTGAAACGCTGTTCTACGACACGCTGAAGGACATCTACTATGCCGAGAAGCGCATCCTGAAGGCCCTTCCCAAGATGGCGCGGGGGGCTCAATCCTCGGCGCTGCGCGATGCCTTCGAAACGCATCGGGACGAAACCGAGGGCCATGTCGAACGGCTTCAGCAGGTTTTCGAGCTGCTGGGGAAGCCGCCCCGGTCCAAGACCTGCCCCGCAATCGACGGGATCATCGAGGAAGGTGAGGAACATCTCTCCAAGTTCTCGGGATCGTCGGCGATGGATGCGGGTCTGATCGCGGTCGCCCAGGCGGTCGAACACTACGAGATCGCCCGCTACGGGGCGCTGCGCCAATGGGCCAGCGATCTGGGTTCCTCGGAAATGTCCAAACTTCTGGACCAGACGCTGGGCGAGGAGATGAACACCGACCGGATCCTGTCCGAGGTTGCTGAAAGCGGCGCGAACCGGAGCGCGGTGGAAACGGCCTGACGCGCCCGGCAGCGTCGCGGTACGCGTCGGCCCCGGGGTGTTCCATCGGACGCCCCGGGGTTTTTCATGCCCGGAGAAACCGCCTGGCTACGAAAGCGTGACCGCGGGATTTCAGGAACAAAGGCGCGATGCGCCGGTTCTAGGCGCTCATCGGACATGGCGTCCGACATCACCTCAAGGAGGAATGCCCAATGGCCTATCGACATCAAGACTATGACCGCGACTGGGACGAGTCTCGCGAGCGGCGCTTCCGCGACGACCGGGCCGACCGGGACGAGCGTTTCGGAAGCCGGGACCGCGGCGGCTATGACACGCGCTTCCGGGGCGGGCGCGACAGTGACTACGGCAGCGACGACCGCTATGACCGGGATCGGCGCGACAGCGGGATCTATGGCGCCGAGGGCCGTGGTCAGGGTGGTTACGAGGGTAGCCAGCAATACGCCGGATCTCGCGGGGACGTCGATCGCGACGGCGCCCGGGGCTGGCGCGAGGCGGGCTATCCCGGCACGCGGCAGGGCGACGACCCGGCCGGCGGCCGGGGCTTCGGGGGCGAAGGCCCTGGCGTCGGGCAGTTCGGCACCTACAGCGAGGGGTCGGACAGCCAGCGGCGCGGCCGTATGGCGGAAGGTGAGCACCGGGGCAAGGGACCCAAGGACTACACCCGCAGCGACCAGCGCATCCAGGAGGATGCCTGCGACCGGCTCGCCGATGACAGCCACCTCGACGCCTCGAACATCACGGTGGCCGTTTCCAAGGGCGAGGTGACGCTGGACGGCACCGTCGGCTCCCGGGCCGATAAGCGCCGGGCCGAGGATTGCGTCGATGGCTGTTCGGGCGTCCGGCATGTGCAGAACAATCTGCGCGTTCAGGAAAGCGGCTCCAGCAGCACGGAGCAGACACGCAACCGCGCCAAGCAGGCCTGAGGTCGGGTCAGCAAGTGCGGGGCGGCAGAGGATCGCCGAACCGCCCTTATGGGGATCGAAGCACAAACGGCGGGCGGGAGCATTCTCCCGCCCGCCGCTTTGGTGTTCAGGCTCGGGCGGTGCGGTCGCTGGATTCCGGTCCCGACCCGCCTCTGCCGAAAGGGCGCGGCGGCGCAAGCATCCGCGAAAAGCAAAACGGGGGGCGATTGCCCCCCGTTCCCCGTCCTCTGGCGCCGTCAGCGGTAGCGCCGCCCGCGGTCGTCGCGATCATCGTCATCGCGGCGGTTTTCCCAGCCGCGACGCGACGCTTCGGCGTGACCCCGCGGGTCGCCGAACCAGCCGCCCTGGCCGTGATCGCGCGACGAGCCACCGCCGTAACCGCGCCGGTCATCCTCGTAGCGGTCCGAGGAGCGGCCGCGCGAATAGCGGTCGTCGTCGTCGCGGCGATGGTCCCAGCCGCGACGCGACGCTTCGGCGTGCCCGCGCGGATCGCCGTACCATCCCCCATGCCCGCGGTCGTCATCCCGCGAGCGGCGATAGTCGTCATCGCGCCGCTCGGCGCGGGAATAGCCGCGCCGATGATCGTCATCGCTGACGAAGCGGCCCTGGTCGTCACGATCCCGGTCATAGCGGCCATAGCCGCGGTCCCGATGATCATAGTCGTCGTCGCTCATGAAACGGCCGCGGTCGTCGCGGTCCGGCATGTATCGAGCCATGGTATCCTCCTCGATTTCCATGTTTGGAACGCCAGCACCGTGCTGACGCCCGCGCAGGATCTGGTTTGTGCCCGTCTCCCGCTGCGGCCCGTCAACTGGTGGCCACGGGGGTTGTTCCCGGCGTCTTCCGGCCTCTGCGCAGGGATCCGCCCTTCACCGAGGGACCGGCGAGGACCTGCCGTCGAGCCGCTATTCCTCGGCCCTATAGCGACGAACCAGTGCCAGGATCTCGTCCATTTCAGCCGCACGAGCCATCCCGTTCGCGATGCCCTTGATGGGCACCGCGCCGGGATCTTCCTGCCCGTCAGGGGCCATCGACGACCGCACAAGCCAGTCGCAAAGTGCCTGTTGGTCGGCCTCGGGCAATGTCGCCACAAGGCGGGCGACCAGGCTGCGCAGCGCGCCCAGACTGGTCTTGAGTGCCTCGATTTCCATTTCCAGTTCAGACATGCGTCCTCCGACTTGGCTTGCGGGCACGCGTCCCTCGTCGGCTCTTGCGCCCTCAAGGGGAACGCCGCCGAGGCGTCCGGGGATCCACGCGGCGTGTCCTTCTTTCGGACCCCGGCGAACAGGGGACGGCCTTTCGCAATGGCGCCGTGCCGAAGCGGGAACATTGCCGGGAAACCCGTGTTTTTTCGGACAGGACGTGACGCCTGCGATCACAACACACAGCGGAGGAAACATTTCCCATGGCCAGAGAACTCCTCGCCAGGCGCGGGACCGTCGATATCGGCCCGCCAGACCCGGCGCGGCACGCCTTCTTCCTCGATTTCGACGGAACGCTGGTCGACATTGCGGCGCGCCCCTCGGATGTAGTGCTCGACGCGGGCACGACCGACCTGTTGAGGGCGTTGAAACAGGCGAGCGACGGGGCTCTGGCGATCGTGTCGGGGCGCCCGCTCGATGATATCGCGGCCTTGACCGCGGCGATCGGGCCGGCCCTTGTCGGCACGCACGGGGTCGAGATCCGGCACGAAGACGTCCGATCCGCTGTGTCGCCCAAGGATCAGGCGGTACTCGATGGCGTCGGGCGCAGACTATCGGAACTCGCCCTGACCCATGGTCTTCTTCTGGAAATGAAGCCCGGCGCCGTCGCCCTGCATTACAGAGGGCGCGCGGATCTCGCTGACCTGTGCCAGGATGCGGTGGCGGCGGCAGCGCGAGACGCGGAACTGCGCATCTTGGCCGGAAACATGGTCTGCGAGGCGGTCCTGACCGGTTACGACAAAGGGCGCGCGATCAAGACGCTGATGGCGGAGGCGCCCTTCCGGGGCCGGATTCCGCTGATGATCGGAGATGACATCACGGACGAGGACGGCTTCCGCGCCGCGCAGTCCCTGGGCGGCACCGGCGTGAGCATCGGCCGACCGGAGAGCTGTGCGCGTCTTGTCTGTCCCGACCGCCATTGGGCCCTGGATTGGCTGCGTGAAGGGCTCGCCCGCCACGCCTGACCGGCGGGAACATTTGCACCACACCGACAGTTGAGGAGGGCATATGACAGGGGGTAAGGAATGGCTGGCAGGCTTATTGTGGTATCGAACCGTATCCCGACCGGAGAGGGGGGTGCCGGAGGTCTGATCGTCGCCTTGCATGACGCCCTGGCCGGTACTGGCGGTGTCTGGATCGGCGCCTTGCCGGATGCGGCGGATGCCCCGGGGGAGACTCTGCAGGCGCTGTCTGAAGAGCCCTATTCCCGCCTTGGCTACACCCTGAGCCAGGAAGAAATGGAGAACTTCTATCTCGGTTTCTCGAACTCGGTGCTCTGGCCCCTTTGTCACCGGCGCCCTGATCTTGTCGAACTCAGACTCGAATATGACGCCAGCTATCGTTCGGTGAACAGACGCGTGGCACGGCTGATCGCCGGAATAGCCGACCCCGATGACACGATCTGGGTGCATGATTATCATTTCTTTCCGCTCGCTGCCGAATTGAGAGCCTGTGGGTTGCACAACCGGATCGGGTTCTTTCTGCATATCCCGTTTCCCTCGCTGGGGGACCTTTCGGTTCTGGCGCAGCCCGAGGATTTCGCCGACTGGCTGGCGCATTACAATCTGGTCGGCCTTCAGACCCAGGCCGATGTCGCGCGCGCCCTCGAAATGTTCCGGGCTGACCCGCGGGCCGAATTCATGATGGACGGGACGGTCAAGTTTCGTGACCGGATCACCTCGGTGCGGTCATTTCCCATCGGCATCGATGTCGAGAGCTTCCAGCGCGACGCTGCGGCCGAAGAGGAACGCCCGTTAGGGCGCGAAGCGCCGGAGACCTATCTCATCGGGGTGGACCGGCTGGATTATTCGAAGGGCATTCCGAACCGGTTCCTCGCCTTTGGTCGCTACCTCGAGACACGCCCTCACGGCGAGCGGCCTTGCCTTCTTCAGATCGCCCCACCGTCGCGGGAAAAGGTTCAGGCCTATCACGACATAACCCGCGAACTCGAAGAGATCGCCGGGCATCTGAACGGCGCTTTTGCCGAGCTGGATTGGACGCCGCTTCGATATATTCACCGCAACGTTCCGCGCCATCGCCTTGCCCGGCTGTTCCGGGGCGCCCGGGGATGCCTGGTCACGTCCTATGCGGACGGCATGAACCTCGTGGCCAAGGAATATGTCGCCGCGCAGGATCCTGCTGATCCAGGGGTCTTGATCCTATCCCGGCTTGCCGGCGCGGCCGAAGAATTGTCGGATGCCCTTCTCGTCAACCCGTACGACATAGACGATATCGCGAATGCCATCGAACAGGCGCTGTCGATGCCTCTTCCCGAAAGACAGCGCCGGCACGCTTCCTGTCTGGCGAAGGTGAAAGCCAATGATGCCGCCAGCTGGGCGCGAGCTTTCCTGAACGTGTTGTCTGTGGTGCCGGGAACCTTGGCCTGGCCCGGCGGGATCGATCAGTTCGCTGACGGCGAACTGCTTTAGCACGAAGAATCCCGCGCCGCGACCCGGTGGAGTGGCACCCGGCGGACCAGCGGGCGTCCCCGCGGCTTAGCCCGAAGGGGCGTCTTCCTGCCGGCTGCCCGGGCGCGCGGATTGCGCGGTTTCCGCTTCGTCCCGGGCGATGGCAGCCATGTCGCGACCAGTGTCGACCGACAGGGGCGCATCGGCGAGGATGTCGCCGTCCTGGCGCGCTGCCGCGTCGTCGGCCTTGATCAGCAACCAGTTCTGCCGCTGGGCGTCCTTAGGACCCTTCATCCGAACGAGATGCCAGCGACCCCTGAGCTTTTCGCCCCGCAAGGTGAATTCCAGACGCCCTTCGGCATAGCTGCGCGCCGCATCGCCGACCGGCTCCCACGTGCCGCGGTCCCACAGCATCACCGTCCCGGCGCCATAGGAGCCCCGGGGAATGATACCTTCGAACCTGCCGTAGGCGAGAGAGTGGTCCTCGACCTGCACGGCCAGCCGGCGCTCGCCGGGATGCAGGCTGGGGCCGCGGGTAACGGCCCAACTACGCAGAACGCCTTCCATTTCCAGCCTCAGATCGTAGTGCAAACGGCTCGCGGCGTGTTTCTGAACCACGAAGGATAAGGCCGGCAGGCGGGAGGGTGTCTCGTGCCGCTCGGCTGTCGGGCCCAGTCCGTGCAGATCGGTCGGGCGTTTCGATGCCATGGTTCCTCCTCCTTGCCCCACCTGCCGGACGAGATGCCGCCGGTGCAGGCCATCGCCCGGCAGGACGCCAACCGCAGGCAAGGCGCATGGGTCGATCGTCGGCGGGGGCGTTCGCGGCTCTGAAACGCCGAAGCGGTTCTTGGCGACGGCTCTCAGCCGCTTGTCCAAAGCATGATCGCGACGGCGATCAGGACAAGCGCCCCGATCCCAGCGGCAATACCGACAATGCGTCCGCCGACGACCGGCTTCAGGGGCCGGTTCGTGACGCTTTCCTTTGCCTCTGTCGGGGAAGGGGCCGGCGGCGCGTCGCTCCGGTCTTCTGTGGGCGGGGGTCTGGCCATTGGTCCGTCCTCGCTTCGGGGCGTGAGACGCCGCAACCGGCAAGGGCCTTGGTTGTTCCCGCCTTGAGTGAGGGCGATCAGGCCGCATCAAGCGGGCCGTTCAGCGGGAACATCCTGCTCATGGCCGGGTTTAGGCAGCGTCCATCGCAGACGGGAGCCGCCATGACAGCCGACCAACTGACCTGCACGACCAGAGAGGTGCCAGCGCAGGCCGAGGCATGTGAGAGCGGCGTCTCCTTGCAGGACAACACGCGCGGAAGCTCGCTTCCCTTGGCGCCTCACCTCTGGGCCGATCCGGTCTCGCTGCACCGGATTCTCAGGGGCATTGCGCACCAGGACCTCAGCGAGGCCAGGCTGTTCGAGGGTCATGTCAATGCTCACCGGCTGGTGCAGACCCTCGGCAGCGAGGCGCAGCGCCGCCAGGTGGATACCGCCATGACCGCGGGCAGCCTGTTTGGGGTCTGGGGTGCGGACGGAGCGGTAAAGGTGCGTTGGGATGGCCGCGTTCTTTCCGGCACCAAGCGCTTTGCATCCGGCCTCGGACGGGTCAGCAAGGCCATCGTTCCCGCGTTCGGCGCCGACGGGCAGCACCTGATCATTGTGGACGCCTCCGATCCCGGGCGGCACAGCACAGGCGATTGGGACATGGCCGGCATGCAGGCCAGCGTCTCTGGCGGATTCCGCTGCGACGGCCTGTCGGGCGAGCCATTGGGCGATGCGGGGAGCTATCAACGCGAACCGGGGTTCTTGGGCGGCACCTGGCGCATCGCCTCGGTCACGCTGGGTGGCACGGCCGGGCTTCTGGACCGTGCTGCCCTGACCCTTGCCGAACGCGGCCATCTGGAGGCCGAGGCACAGGCGCTTCGCCTGGGTCCGTTGGCGCTGCGTGCCGTGGCGGCCGATTCCGCGATCCTCAGGGCTGGCCTGGTTGCAGAAGGCGCAGCGGGCCGACAATCGCCCGAGGCCGCGGCGACCCGCTCGGTGGCCATGCGCCTCCTGTCCGAGGAGTTGGCCCAGGACACCATCGCCGCCGTCGAGCGCTCGGTCGGGCTGTCGATGTTCCGCACCGACGATCCGGTCGGCGCGCAGGCCCGCGATCTGGCCTGCTACATCCGCCAGGCGGCAAGGGATGCGCTGATGCTGCGTGTCGCGCGCGATCTGCTGGCCGGAGGCCAAGGGCTGGGGGGGTGGTTCGATGCGTGATGCGGTGCCCCCGGCCCCCGACGCGACCTTCGAAGCCCTGTCGCAGGGGGCTCCTATCGTCGTGCTGGCCCCTCACCCCGATGACGAATCCCTTGGCTGCGGGGCGCTTTTGGCGCAGGCCTTTGCCACCGGCACAGGCGCAAGGGTCGTGTGTCTGACCGATGGCAGTGCATCGCACCGCGGCTCGCGCCTCTACCCGCCCCGTCGACTGGCCGCACTGCGTCGCCTGGAACTCGAGGAAGCGGTTGCACGGCTGGGCGGGGGTCGCGAGCAGATCCTCTGGCTTGGGCTAAAGGACGCGCAGACCGAGCGCAGCACGAAGGTTCAGGCCGTCATCCGATTGCTGACGCGGACCTGTCTGGGACTGGGCGCCCGAAGCCTTTTTGCCCCTCTCGCCACCGATCCGCACGGCGATCACCGGACCGCTGCCGCCATCGCCTGCGAGGTCGCCGCGCGCGCCGGAATGCGGCATTTCGGCTATCCGATCTGGACCCGATGGCAACGCCCCGACTTTCGCGAAACCCTTGCAGCCTGGACCGAGCATCAGCTTCCCCTCGGTCCCCATGCGGCGCGGAAGCGGGCAGCAATCGACGCCCATCGAAGCCAGCTGGCTCCGCTGATCGACGACGCGACCGAAGCCTTCTGTCTCGACCCCGCGTTTGTCGAAGAGCTTTCGACCGGCCCGGAACTCTATTACGAGATCCCCAGATGATCTCTGCGGTCAGCGAAGACCATTTGAACCGCCTCTATCGCGAGACGGATGATCCGTGGGGATTCAGAACGCGTGTCTATGAACGCCGTCGGTTCCGCGCCACCGCGCGCGCCCTGCCGCGGAGTCGCTACCGGGCGGCGCTGGAAATCGGGTGCGGCAACGGAGAAATGGCCCGCCACATCGCACGGCGCTGCGGTTTCTATCTGGGCCTCGACGCGGTGGAAACGCCCCTGTTGGCGGCCCGTCGCCTTCTGCCCAAGGCGCGCTTTCTCCAGACCCGCTTGCCGGCCCTTCTGCCCAACGGGAAATTCGATCTGCTCCTGTTGTCCGAGGTCCTTTACTTCCTGGACCCTCCGGCGCTTCGGGACCTGGCGCGCCAGATCGACCGGCGTTACCCGCGTGCCGACGTGTTGTGCGCAACATGGCTCGGCCCCAGCGGGAACCCTCTGGGCGGCCGACAGGCGCTTTCTCTCTATTGCGATGCGTCTGCTCGCCGGTTCACCTGCTTGCGTCGGGGCCCGGGCTTTCGCCTCGATCTCGCGCGAGGGTTGGGTCGATGACTGCGCCTCTGGGTCCCTTTGCAAAGCCCAAGACCAAGGGCGAGCGGTTGGTTCTGGTCGAGGAACAGGCGCTTCACGCCGCAGAGGTCTTCGTCTGCATTCCGGCGCGCGACGAACAGGCGCTGATCCTTCGCTGCATGGCCGCCCTTGCCCCTCAGCTCCTGCCGATGCGCGCGGCAATCGTCCTCGTGGTGAACAATACGTGCGATGCGACGGCCGAGATTGCCCTTGCCAAGGCACAAGAGTGGCGTCTGCCCGTCGTGCTTTGGGAGGGCGACATCGAGAAAGGGGGGGTCGGCGCCGCGCGCCGGTTGGGGACCCGCTTGATCCGCGATCTCTTCCCGCGCTGCCGCCTTCTGCTGTCGACGGATGCCGATGCCGTTCCGTCGCCCGGTTGGATTGCAGCGATGGTCCAGGCGCTGGACCGGGCTGACGCCGCGACAGGCGTCGTCCAGCCCATCGCGGCCGAGTTCGACGGAATGCCCGAGGACTTCCATCGCTCGACCGACCTGCATGAGCGGTATCTGAAGCTGACCGAGGACTTCCTCTCGCTGGCAGATCCGGCCGGGGCGAGCATGGGGTTGAACCGCGCGTCAGGCGCGAATTTCGGAGTCAGATTTGCCGCCTATGACAGCGTGGGCGGCTATGCGCCGCTGGCCTTCTACGAGGACAGGGACCTCTATGCCAGATTGCGCAGTGCAGGAATGCGGATCGTCCACGCCCAGCAGGCCATCGTCCATGTCTCGATGCGGGCCGAGGGCCGCGCCCCGAACGGGATGTCCAGCGGCATTGCCCTGCGCCTGGCCGGATTGCCCACGGCCGATTCGGCGCTGCGCCCGTTGTCGGCGCTTCTGCGTCACCCGTTTTGGCATGCCGGATCCGCTGAACCCCTGCCGCCGCCCACCTTTGTGGAAACCGACCTCGCCGACCTTGCTGGGTGGGTGGAACGCCTCGGCCGCTGTCGGTCGGACCAGGATCGGCTTGCCATGCTCAGGGGATGTTGAGGGATCGAAGGCGGCGCCACCCGGGCTGCGGGCTCTGGCGCGCCGCGGCCTCACTTGTCCCCGACATGCTCGGGCTTGTTGCTGCGCTTCGTTGACGCCATTTCCTCGAGTTCCCGTTCGGTCATCGAATCGTACATCTCCTTCGATGCGCCTTGCAGGTCGCTCACCTTGGTGTCGCCGCGCTTCGCGGACAAGGCGGCTCCGGCCGCCTTTTGCTGTGCTGCAGATTTCGCGGGCATGTCACTTCTCCTCTCGTTGCGTGCTGCGCCTGTGCGTTCAACAGATGAAGCGGAGATTTGTTCGCGGGCGGCGACCGGGAAAGTGCAGACCGTGGCACGATTCTGCCATGAGGTGCCGTCTGACCCCCAGAACCCGACCACCAGGCCGGAGCCCGCGAGCCGATGATATCAACGGCGACGCCAAGGCGGCGCGGCCCACCGCCGTCTCTCCCTCGCGCGGAGTTGATGCGCGTCCTCTTCTCGGCCGTGGCGTCCTGGCCCGAGCTGGGCGATCATCGGCCATTCATGCCCCAGCCGAGGTGCGATGCCGTTTCCAGCCCTCCAGACCCTCAGGGTTTCCCTTCTGCTGCTGCTTCTGGCCTGCGCCGGGCCCGAGCGCGCGGATTATCCCATGCCACCCCCCGCCACCCCGGCGCAGGCCGCCGTGGCCGCCGCGCGGGCGGTCACGACGCCGTTCCCGGCCTTCGGCGATTTCAACCCGCATGAGTGGAGCGGGCGCGCGCCCTCGGCCTATCCGGTGCATGGGATCGATGTCTCGCGCTGGCAGGGCGAGATCGACTGGACCGCCGTGCGCTCCGCCGGCGTCGCCTTTGCCTATATGAAGGCGACCGAGGGCGGCGATCATGCCGATATGTCTTTCCCCGACAACTGGCAGGGTGCCGCCCGCGCCGGGGTGCCGCGGGGCGCGTTTCATTTCTTTTATTTCTGCCGTCCGGCCGCGGAGCAGGCGGCCTGGTTCATCCGCCATGTGCCGCGCGATCCCGCCGCGCTGCCGCCGGTGCTGGACATGGAATGGAACCACCTCTCGCCCACCTGCACCCGGCGCCCCCCGGCCGCAACCGTCCGGGCCGAGGCCGCGCGATTCCTCGATATTCTGACGGCGCATTACGGCCAGCGCCCCATCGTCTACACCACGGTCGATTTCTACCGCGAGACCGGGATCGGCGCGCTGCCGGATACCGAGTTCTGGCTGCGCTCGGTCGCGGGCCATCCCGAGAGCGTCTATCCGGGCCAGCGCTGGAGCCTGTGGCAATATACCGGCACCGGGCGGGTTCCGGGCATCAGCGGCCCGGTCGATATCAATGTCTTCGCCGGCTCGGTCGAGGATTGGGCCCGCTGGCGCCAGTAGCGGGTCTCGTCCTCCGGGTCAGGCGGCGACCAGCCATCCGCGGTACTGAACCAGCAGGTCCCGCGTCACCGGTGCCAGAATCCTGACGTCGAAACAGAACCTGCCGCCCTCGGCATATTCGCGCGTGATCGAGACCGGCAGCAGCCAGCGCGGCAGGGGCAGGGGGCCGAGCCGCCCCGACAGCACCGGGAAATGCAGCGCGCCGTCCTGTACCTGCAAACCCAGGCGGAAGGTCAGGGGGCCGAAGCCTTCGGTCATCCCGCCCGAGGCAGCGGCGAGGCGCGAGCGAAAGCAGCGGTTGCCGAACCGCCGCTGCCAGACCTCATCCTGCGGCGTTACGCTCTTGGTGACCTCGACCGGAACGCTGTCGGCGGCCGCCGGAAAGCCGAAGAGCCGGCCCAGAAGGCGGCTCCACCATCCCGTGCCGCGCAGGACCGAGGCCTCGCCCCGCCAATGGCTGATATCCATCGTCAGATGCGTCGCCCTGACCTCTGCCGGAAGCCTGTCAAAGGCTGGGCCCAGAACGGCGGGGAACAGAGGCCGTGCCGGTTCGTAACCGCGTTCGGTATGCACGGCCAGATCCGACAGCGCGGCCTCGGCCTCCTCCAGTGTGATCGCCTCCAGCGCCGGGCCGGCCCCGACCGGCAGCACCTTTCGCCGCAACAAGGCTCGGGTGGCGATGGCCGGGACGAAGGGGCCGTCACCGTCTTCGGCCAGCAGGCGCCACCAGCGGCGCTCGCCCGCGACGATCACCATGACGGACATGCCGCCGCGGCCGGTCCCGAAGGGCGCCAGCAGATCCGCCGCCAGCTTGAAGGCTCGCAGCATCGGCCGGTTGACCGGAAGGCCGGTCCAGCGGCGCAGCACGGCAAAGGCCCAAAGGCCGTGGCGCATCACCGCCAGTTCCAGCCCGGCGCGGAACTCGACGCTCTGCGCCCCGAAATGAGCGGGGAAAAGGCTGACGTCAGGCACCTCGATCCGCCACCCTTGCCGGACCAACCCCCCGGGCAACGCATATTCGCGCGGCCCCGACCAGCCCCGCGCCTCGGTCCATCGGCCGCCGCGCCACACCCGAAAGGGCTGGCCCGCCTGCGACAGGATCGATTCCATGACCGACAGACCGCGCGGGCTGCGATTGCCGGGCAGGATGGCGATGTCGATCACCTCGGGCCGGCCTGTCCCGACCAGCGCGCGCACCGCCGCGCTGGACAGTGCCGGCACCGAGGAGAGGCCCGAGATCACGCAGCAGCCGGCCGCTTTCGCTGCGGCATCAAGGCTGGCGATGCCCGCGCAGAAACCGGCGTTATCGGCCAGATCGAGGTAATGCACCCCCGCCGCCATCGCCGCACGGGGCAGGCGATAGGGGTCGTCGCCATAGGCATGGAAGGGGCCTGCCGCATCGACCACCACCTCCTGTCCTTGCAGCAGATGCAGATCCCGCCGCCGGTCCATCGCCACCCAGGCGCAGCCCAGCTCCTCGGCCAGCTTTCGCGCCTTGCCGCCATCCCGGCCAGCAATGGTCACCGTATGCCCGTCGCGGACCAGAAGCCGGGCGAGGCGCTCGCCGAAGACACCGTATCCGCCCAGAACCAGAACCTTCACCGCAGCAACCGGCGCTGGAAGGCTGCATCCGGGATCTGGCACATATCGCCGCGACCGAAGAGGGCATAGCGATTGCGCGCGAGGCGCTGGTAGAGCCAGTTTCTTAGGGGTCTCGGCACCAGATGCAGCACGGCGGTCACCCTGGCCCAGCCGCCAAGGCGGCGGCCAGCATGGAGGACGGCTTCAAAATCCTGATGCGCCACGCCCTTGTCGAGGAAAAGCCAACTCGACGGATCCTCGATCACCAGCCCGTAATGGCGCAGCAGGGCAGACCCCAGCGGGCTTTGCACCGGACAGATCCGCACCTGTCCTGAGGTATCGAGCCGGTGGATCATTCGCGCGCCCCAGCTGCAGAGGGCGCATTCGGCATCCATCACGGCAACCGGCTGGCTGTCGTCGAAATCGGGAACGTCCGGGTCGTTTCGGAAGGAATAGGGCTGGTTCATGCGGGCCGAGTATCGCGAAATCGCGCATCGGCTGCAATCTTGCGACAGGGCCAAAGTCCCGGCGGCCGGAGGGCGCCGGATACCGCCGGGTTGCTTTGGACATCAGGCCGGCAATGCGGCCCTCCCGTCGGTGAGGCGCCCGTTTCCGAAGCCATCCGCCTAGTCTGCGAATCGACCGAGCCGGAAGGGATCGGCCTCTGCCGGCAGCGCTCCGTCCGCGATCCAGCCCGCCACCTTGCCGGCATGGATCGCCGCCAGCGAGACGCCGCTGTGGCAGGTGACCAGAAAGGCGCCAGGCGCGATCTCGTCATAGATCGGCGCGTTGTCCGGGGCGAGGATACGCAGGGCGGACCAGCTGCGCACCAGCCGGACGGTGCTGAGGAACGGGAAATAGCTGATGGCACGGCGCGCGATGGCGCGGGTGACCTCGGCCGTGGTGCCGGTGTCGAAGCCGACATCCTCCCAGCTGCCGCCCAGCAGATAGGTTCCGTCGCGGGTCTGCCGCACATGCTCGCTCGGCACTTTCATCCGCGGCGGGCAGCGCTCGGTCACCAGGATCTGGCCGCGCATCGGCTTGATCGGCAGCGTCACCCCCAGATCCTGGCCCAGGCCCAGATTGCCCAGCCCGGCCGCCAGCACCACCCGCTCGCAGCGCGTCACGCCCTGCGCAGTCACCAGCCGGTAGCCGCCGGAGACCGCCTCCAGCCGTTCGACCCTTGCATCGCGGCGCAGCACCGCATCGCCGGTCAGCAGGCTCGCATGCAGCGCGCGCAGCAAGAGCATCGGATTGGCGGCGCCGTCGATGGCGCAGAAAACCGCGCCCGGCACGTCAGCCGAGACCCCCGGCATGTAGCGGTCGATCTCGGCGGGTGAATGCACCTCGAAGGCCAGCCCGCTGCGGCGCTGCAACCGCTCCATCATCGCCACCCGCTCGGCCAGCGCCGCCGGATCGGGGCAGAAGACGGGAAGCCCGTTCTGTTCAAGCTCGATGTCGATGCCGGTCTCGGCGACCAGCCGGTCGCCGAAATCCTTCCAGACCTCGACCCCCTGCAACGCCCAGGGCGCGTAATCGTCCAGCTGGCCGCCCTTGCCCCCGGCACAGACCAGGCCGAAATTGCCCCGGCTGGCGCGAAAGGCGCTGTCGCCCTCGTCGAAAAGCGCGATCCGCTGGCCCTGTCGGCGCAGCCCATAGGCGAGGGCGGCCCCGACCAGCCCGCCGCCGATCACCGCGATATCCACGTGATCCTGCACGCTCATGCCTCGCCCTCCTGCGCGATCTGTCCCAGCGGCACGGGCTTCAGGGGCGCCCGCACCCCTTGCCGGCGAAGGTCTTCCATGGCGGTGCCGGTCTCAGAGGCGAGGATCCGGGTCATGGCCAGCGAACAGCTGCGCCCTTGACAGCGCCCCATGCCGCAGCGGGTGAAGCTTTTCAGCTGGTCGGCCCCGGTGGCCCCCTGCCGGATCGCCATGCGCAGGGCGCCGGCGGTCACGCCCTCGCAGCGGCAGATCACCTGCGACTCTTCGGCCCCGGCGGGATCGGCCAGCCGCGGCGGGAAGCGGGCGTCGAGGAAGGGGCGGAAGGCGGACTGCCGGTCCAGCAGCCGGCGCGGTTCCCGGGCCAGCGCATCGCGTTTGCCCGCGTCGATCCGGCCCAGCTGATGCGCAATCTGCAAGGCGGCGAGGATGCCGGCCTGTTCGGCTGCCAGAGCGCCGCGCACCCCGGCGCAATCCCCGGCGACGAAGACCCCGGCCCGGCTGGTCTCGCCCCAGAGATCGGCGCGGGGCTCATAGGCCTGCCGCCCGGGGTGCCAGTCCTCGGCGCAGTGCAGAAGCCGCGTCGCCTGATCCTGCGGGATTACCCCGTCATGCAACAGGACCAGATCGGCCGCCAATTCCTGCGCGCGGCCCTTGGCGTCGTGAAAACGCAGGGTTTCGACCCGCCCGGTCCCCTGGATCGTCAGCGCGCTGGCCTGACGGAGCCACGGCACCCCCGCGCGGCGCAGGGCCAGCGTCATTCCGGCGCCCTGCGCGACCAGCCCCGGGGCGTGGCGCGCGGCGGGCAGGGTTGCGACGAGCTGGCCAAGGCTCTGGTGCGGCGTCGTCTCGACCAGCGCAACGGGGCGCACCCCCGCGGCAAGGAGCTGGCGCGCGACCAGCAGCAGCAGCGGCCCGCTTCCCGCGAGGATTGTGCGCCCTGCGGGCAGCGCGCCCGAGGTCTTGAGGAGAAGCTGCGCCGCGCCGGCCATCATCACCCCGGGCAGCGTGGCGCCGGGCAGGGGCACCGGACGCTCCACCGCGCCGGTGGCGAGCAGCAGGCGCTTGGGGTGCAGCGTCTCGACCGGCCCCGTGCCCGTCACCAGTTGCACGGCCAGATCGGCGTCGATGCGCAGGGCCTGCGTCGCGGGGCGGAAATCGGCGGCGCGCGCGGCGGCGATCAGCGCGGCGCCGCGGCGGGTCAAGGCGCTGGCTATGCCCTTTGGCGGCGCCTCGGCCCCGGCGAGGATATTGCCGCCCGGCGCCGGGCGCTCGTCGGCCAGCGTCACGGAAAGGCCGAGATCGCGCGCGGTAGCAGCGGCCGAAAGCCCGGCGATGCCCCCGCCGATGATGAGGAGATCGGGCTCGGTCACAGGGCGCCTCCGGCGGTCAGTTGCCGCGCGATCCGCATGCCCGGCTTGACGGCGATCAGGCAGGCCTGTTGGTTGTCCTGCCCGTCGATCGTCACCAGACAGTCGAAGCAGACGCCCATCAGGCAGAGCGGCGCGCGGGCTTCGCCCCGCCGTTCCTCGCGCCGGAAAGCCCCGGCATCGACATGGCGCAGCAGCAGGCTGGCAACGGTCTCGCCCTTCAGCGCGAGCAGCGTCTGGCCCTCGAACAGGACCGGGACATCGGGCCGCCGGTCGGGCGGCAGGCGGAACAGGGGCGGCGGGGAGGGCGCGATATTCTGGGTCATGCGCCCAGTCTTAGGCAGGCGGGCAAGGGGCCGATACTTCCGCCTTCGCGCGAGGTCCTCGTCCCGGGTTATGAACTCGGCAGGGGCCCGAAACGGGAACGGGCGCCCGCTGGGGGCGCCCGTCAGAACCGGATCACGACAGGGAGGGCGGGATCAGTTCTCTTCCCAATAGGCCTCGGCCAGGGTGGGATAGCCGTCGGCCTGCGTCGTGTGATTGCGCAGGCGCGTGTCATAGACCGTGGTCTGTTGCATGACGAAGAGGTCAAGGATCGGCAGGTCGGTCTGGGCGATCACCTGCATCTGCCGGAACAGCTCGGCCCGGCGCTCAGGGTCGTTTTCGGTCTGGGTCGCGACCAGGATCGCGTCCATCTCGGGGTTGGAATAGCCCGTCCCGTTCGAGAAGGGCACACCCTGCACGATATTCTCGGACCAATAGAGCCGCTGCACGCCCAGCGTCGGATCCGGCAGGGCCGAGAGCGTCGTGCTCGACATGTCGAAATCGTAATCGGTGTAGATGCGGCGCAGATAGGTCGGGGTGTCCTGGGTGCGGATCTCCACCTCGATCCCGATATCGGCGAGGTTCTGCTTCACCACCTCGGCCGTGCGCACGAAATTGGGGCCGAAGGGCAGCGGGTCATGCGTCATGGCAAAGCGCACGCCATTCTCGCCGCGCGGGAAGCCGGCCGCGTCCAGAAGCGCTTCGGCGGCCGCCGGGTCGAAGGGATAGGTCGGCACATCGGCGGTGTAGAATTCGGTCAGTTGCGGGGGGATCGGGCCGGTGGTTGGCGTGCCGAAGCCGCACCAGATCGCATCGAGGATGAAATCGCGGTCGATGGCATGGGCCAGCGCCTGACGGACCTCGCGATGGGCCAGAACCTCGTCGCGCAGGTTCAGCTCCAGCATGAAGATCGTGCCGAAGAAATCGTAGCCGCGGGTCTCGATGTCGATATGGTCCAGCTCGCCCAGACGCTGCGCGGTGCAGGGCGACACCGGGCTGAACGAGCCGAATTCCAGCTCGCCCGTCTCGAAAGCGGTGGCACGGGCGGCCTCGTCGGGGATGATGCGGAACACGATCCCGTCGAGATAGGGCCGGCCCTCCTGCCAATAGCCGTCATAACGCTCGAGGATCACCGCCTCGCCCCGGCGCCATTCCTGCAGCTGGAAGGGGCCGGTGCCGACGGGGGAGAGTTCCACCAGGTTCCGGGCGATGTCCTCGCCGTCATAGATGTGCTGCGGCACGACCTGGCTTTCGCCGCCGTTGAGGATGCTCAGAAGGAAAGGCACCGGCTGGTCCAGACGGAAGATCGCCGTCAACTCGTCCGGGGTGTCCACGGCCGTGACATGGGCCATGTTCACCCGGTTGCGCGGGTGCATGGTCTTCCAGATCTCCATCGCCGTGAACGCCACATCGGCCGAGGTGAAGGGCTCGCCATCGTGCCAGGTCACGCCCGGGCGCAGGTGAAAGGTGACGGACAGCCCATCCTCGGCCACTTCCCAGCGTTCGGCCAGCGCCGGTTGCAGGTTCATGTCCAGGTCATAGGTCAGCAGCCCCTCGAAGATCTTGCTCGAGACCTGAAGCGCGCCGCCGACCGGATTATGGGCCGAGACGAGGAAGGCGGGTTCGGGATTGACGACGGCCTGCAGCACATGGCCGGGCTGCGGATCGGCCAGGGCGGGGGACAGGGCAGCGGTGCCGATCAGCACGGCCGCGGCGGTGGCAAGGAGCCGGCTGCGCAAGGAAGGGGTCAGGGTCATCGTTGGGATCCTCATGGATTGCGTCCTGCCTTGACGCTAGGGAGCGCGACCTCCGCCGTCCAACAACTCGGCGGGGCACGTTACCGTCGATAAGTTATGAGGTCCGGGGCGCCAAGTCCTGCGTGGTTTCGCCTGTGCCGCTTTATCGGGCAGGGTTGCCCGGTGCGGTCGCGTCCCGGGGCGCCGGTCCCGAGTTCATAACTTATTACACATAACCCCGTTCGCCGTGTCAGGATACAGCGCCCGTTTCCCTTGCTAGAACCGGCGCAAAGGGGTCCCGAATGAACCGAAACGCCTATGACCTGATCCGGTTTGTCCTGAGACGGTTGCTCCAGTCACTGCCGGTCCTTCTGGGGATCGCCACCATCAACTTCCTGTTCGTGAACCTGGCGCCGGGCGACGCGGCCGATGTGCTGGCCGGCGAGGCCGGCGCGGCCTCGCCCGAGTTCATGGCCGCGCTGCGCGAACGCTATGGCCTGGACGAGCCGCTCCATGTCCAGTTCCTGGTCTATATGGGAAAGCTCCTGACCTTCGATCTAGGCTATTCCTTCCGCTTTTCGCGGCCGGTGACCGAGCTGTTGTTGGGTAACCTCGGCCCGACCTTGCTGCTGATGACCACCGCCATCCTCTTCGCCTGTTCGATGGGGGTGTTTCTGGGCGTGCTGGCCGCGCGCTGCGTGAACCGCTGGCCGGATTACCTGATCTCGGTCGGTGCGCTGATCGCCTATGCCACGCCGGTCTTCTGGCTGGGGCTGATGATGATCGTACTCTTTTCGGTCAAGCTGGGGTGGCTACCGTCCAGCGGGATGCAATCCATCGGCGCGGGCTATACCGGCTGGCGCAAGGTGCTGGACGTGGCGCAGCATCTGATCATGCCCGCCACCGTGCTGGGCATGTACCTGACCGCCTTTCAGGTGCGGCTGATGCGCGCCTCGATGCTGGAGATCGGCGAGCAGGATTTCGTCACCACCGCGCGCTCCAAGGGGCTGAGCGAACAGGCCATCGCCTACCGCCATGTGCTGCGCAACGCGATCCTGCCGATGGTCACCATGGTCGGCCTGCAAGTGAGTGCGATCCTTGGCGGGTCGGTGCTGATCGAGACGGTCTTCGCCTGGCCGGGCCTCGGGCGGCTGGCCTATAACGCCGTGTTCCAGCGCGACCTGAACCTGTTGCTCGGGCTCCTCTTCCTCTGCTCGATCATGGTTGTCGTGACCAATATCCTCACCGAGGTGGTCTACCGCCTCATCGACCCCCGGATTCCCCTGAAATGATCACTCGCAACAGCCTGATCGGCCGCTTCGGTCGGCATTACCCGGCCGTCGCGGGCCTGGCCCTGCTGGCTGCCGTCACCGCCATGGCGTTGCTCGCGCCGGTGCTTTTCCCGCAGGGGCCTTGGCGGATGGTCGGCCGCCCGCAGCTCTGGCCCGGCGCCGACCCGCGCTTTCCGCTCGGCACCGACATCCTCGGCCGCGACCTGCTGGCCTGCCTGTTCTACGGCGCCCGCGTCTCGCTGCTGATCGGCATCTCGGCCACGCTGGCGGCGACGCTGATCGGCACGGTGATCGGCGCGGCGGCGGGCTTCTTCGGCGGCAGGGTGGATCGCTGGCTCATGGGCTTCACCGAGATTTTCCAGACCACCCCGCCCTTCGTGCTGGCGGTGGTCGTGGTTGCGGCCTTCACGCCCTCGCTCACCTCGATCATCATCGCCATCAGTCTGGTGTCCTGGCCGCCGCTGGCCCGGCTGGTCCGGGCGCAGTTCCTGCAATTGATGCCGCGCGAATTCGTGCTGGCGGGGATCGTGATGGGCATGAGCAACACCCGCCTCATCGTCACGCAGCTGCTGCCCAACGCCATCACTCCGATCATCGTCTCGTCCTCGCTGATGATCGCCTCGGCGATCCTCTTGGAGGCGGGGCTCGCCTTCCTCGGCCTCGGCGATCCCAACGCCATGAGCTGGGGCTACATGATCGGCGTCGGCCGCGAGGTGCTGCGCACCGATTGGTACATCACCACCATCCCCGGCCTCGCTGTCCTGCTGGCGGTGCTGGCCATCAACCTGGTCGGCGAAGGCCTGAACGACGCCCTGAACCCGAGGTCGCGCAACCGATGAACCCTGTCCTGTCCATTTCCGACCTGCGCGCGCGGCTGCGGGGGCCCGATCCCCATGCCTTTGTCATCGACGGGCTGTCGTTGCAGGTCGGTCGCGGCGAGGTGGTGGCGCTGGTCGGTGAGTCCGGCTCGGGCAAGACGATGACCGCCTATTCGGTGCTGCGCCTCTTGCCCTCGGCGATCCAGCTGGTCGGGGGTGAGATCCTGCTCGGTGGGCAGGATGTGGTGGGGATGGAGGCCCGCCAGCTGCGCGAGGTGCGTGGCACGCTGGCCTCGATCATCTTTCAGGAGCCGATGACCTCCCTGAACCCGCTGATGACCATCGAGCGGCAGATTGCCGAGATGCTGCTCACCCACGGCAAGACCACCCGCCAGACCGCCCCCGCCCGGGTGATCGAGCTTTTGGAGCTGGTGCGGATGCCCGATGCCCGCACCCGGGCCCGGCAATATCCGCACAGCCTGTCAGGCGGGCTCAGGCAACGGGCGATGATCGCCCTGGCGCTGGCCTGCGAGCCGCAGATCCTGATCGCGGACGAGCCGACCACGGCGCTGGATGTGACGATCCAGCAGCAGGTGATGAAGCTGCTGCTGGACCTGCGCGACCAGCTGGGCATGGCGATCCTGCTCATCACCCATGACCTCGGCGTGGTGGCCGAAGTGGCCGACCGCGTGGCCGTCATGTACGCGGGCCGCATCGTCGAGGAGGGGCCGGTCGTCGATCTGCTGGAGGCGCCGCGCCATCCCTATACCGCGGGGCTGCTCGCCTGCCTGCCCGACGTGGCCGAGGCGGGCGGGCGACTGGTCGAGATCCCCGGCCTGCCGCCCAAGCCCGGCAGCATCCGCGAGGGCTGCCGCTTTGCCCCGCGCTGCCCCTCCGCCACCGACCTCTGCACCCGTGTCTCGCCCGAGACCCGCATCGAGGCCGGGCGCGCCATCGCCTGCCACCACCCGAGGATGCCCGCATGACCGAACCGCTGCTGACGATCCGCGGCCTGCGCAAGACCTACCCGACCGATCGGGGGGTGCTGACCGCCGTGGGTGGAGTCGATCTGACGCTGGACCGGGGCGAGACCTATGCGCTGGCGGGCGAATCCGGCTGCGGCAAATCCACCCTGGGCAAGATCGTCGCCGCCCTGATCGCGCCCGACGAGGGCAGCGTGCGCTTCGACGGGCAGGAACTGGTGGGCCTGTCGCCCAGACGGCTGCGCCCGATCCGGCGCCGGGTGCAGATGATCTTCCAGGACCCGTTTTCCTCGCTGAACCCCCGCGCCACGGTCCGCCGGATCATCGAGGAACCGCTGATCGTTCACGGCATGCGCGGCCCCGCGGAACGCCGCCGCGCGGTGGCCGAGATGATGGACCGCGTGGGCCTGCGCCGCGACGCCGCCGACCGCTATCCGCACGAATTCTCGGGTGGGCAGCGGCAGCGGATCGGCATCGCCCGGGCGCTGATCCTCAACCCCGACCTCGTGGTCTGCGACGAGCCGGTCTCGGCGCTGGATGTCTCGGTCCGGGCGCAGATCCTGAACCTGCTGTCGGACCTGCAACGCGAGCTGGGGCTGGCCTATCTCTTCATCTCGCATGACCTGTCCGTCGTGCAATACATGGCCGACAAGATCGCCATCATGCATCTGGGCGAGCTGGTCGAGACCGCGCCCCGTGCCGCCTTCTGGGACGCGCCGCGCCATCCCTATTCCCAGGCGCTGATCCGCGCCCGGCCCAATCCCGACCCGCGCCAGCGCCTGCAGGACAAGCCGATCCTCGAGGGCGAATTGCCCAGCCCCATCGGCGCCCGGCAAGGGTGCGATTTCCGGTCGCGCTGTCCGCTGGCCTTCGACCGTTGTGCCGTCGAGGCCCCGCCGCTGCATCCGCTCGGTCCCGCCCATCGCGCCGCCTGCCATCTGGTCGAGGGCGCCGCCGCCCCGGTCGGAGCCTGAGATGACGCTGCCCGAGACCTGGCACCCCCTCTCCGTCACCGCCCTCGCCGCCGAGATCCGCGCGGGCCTCTCGCCCGTCGCGCTGACCCAGGCCTGCCTCGCCCGGATCGCCCGGCACAATCCCGCGCTCCGCGCCCTGATCCATGTCGATGCCGACGGTGCCCTGGCCGCCGCCGCCCGGGCCGACGCCGAACTGCGCGCCGGGCACGACCGGGGGCCGCTGCACGGCATCCCCGTGGCGCTGAAGGATGTGGTCGACGTGGCGGGGCAGGTGACGACCGGCGGCTCGCGGCTCTTCGACGGAACGGAGGCGCCGCAGGATGCGGCCTGCGTCGCCAATCTCTGGGCGGCCGGGGCGGTGTTGATCGGCAAGGCCAATCTGCACGAACTGACCGCCGGAAGCCATGACAACCCCTGGTTCGGCAAGGTGGTGAACCCGCGCGATCCGGCGCGGGGCACGGGTGGGACCAGCAGCGGTTCGGCGGCGGCGGTCGCGGCCGGGTTCTGCGCGCTGGCTTTGGGGTCTGACACCGGCGGCTCCAACCGGTCCGTCGCGGCGAATACCGGGCTTTTCGGCTTCAAACCCTCGCAGGGTCTGGTCCCGGCCGAGGGGAGCCTGCCCACCGCGCCCACGTTGGATTGCCTCGGCCCGATTGCCGCCACGGTCGCCGATATCCGCGCCGGCCTCGCCGCGCTGACAGGGCGCAGGGCGCCCGCCGCCGGGCCCGTCGATCCGCGCGCCCTGACCATCGCCAATGTCCCGGCGCTTCACGGCGCCGAGGTCGATGCGGCGGTTCAGGGGGCCATCGACGGCTGGCTGGACCATTGCCGCAGCTTGGGCGCGCGGGTGGTGGAACTGCCCTTTCCCGACCGCGACGCCTTCATCGACGCGGGCCTCACGATCCTGCTCTATGAGTTCGCGCGCTACTACGCGCCCTTTTTCCGGGAGGACCCCGATGCGGTTGGCGAGGACGCGCGGCGTTTCCTGGCGATGGGGCAGGGGATCGACCGGGCGGCTTATCAGGCCGCGCTGGCGCTGCGGGCCCGGGCGATGGCCGGGCTTGAGGACTGGATGGGCTCGGTCGATCTGGTCGCCGTCCCGACCAGCCCCGGCCTCGCCCCCTATCTCAGCGACGAAACCACTCGCGTGAACGACACCCCGATCCCCTTTGGCCTGGCGGGCGGGGCCTTCCGCCGCTGGGCCAACATGCTGGGTCTGCCGACCCTGGCGGCGCCCCTCGCCAGCGGCACGATCTGGCCCGCCTCGCTCCAGCTTGCCGCCCGGCCGGGGCAGGATTTCCGACTGCTCGACCTGGCCGAGGCCCTCGGCGGATGGCATTCCCCAATCGACGGAGACAACGCATGACCCGCGATTTCTCGCCGCGCGAGATCGAGATCTTCGCCGCCGTCATGCTGCACGGCACCACCACCAAGGCCGCGGATTCGCTGGAAATCACCCAGCCCGCGGTCAGCAAGGCGCTGATCCACATCGCCGACAAGGCCGGTTTCAAGCTGTTCCGCAAGGTCCGCCAGCGCCTCGTGCCGACACCCGAAGCGCATATCCTTTATGCCGAGGTCGAGAAGGTCTTCGAATCCGCCCGCCTCATCTCGCGCACCGCGCGCGAGATCCGCGAATTGCGCACCGGCCGGCTGGAAATCACCTCGCTGCCCGCCTTCGGCACCACGCTTCTGCCCGAGATCGTCGCCCGCTTTTCGGAACTGCACCCGACCCTCTCCATTGGCGTCGACATCCGCGCCACGACCACCGTGATCCAGCGCGCCAGCCGCAACCAGATCGACATCGGCATCGGCGCGACCCTTGACGAGGATAACCCCTCCATCACCCGCCGCAGCTTTGCCTCGACGCCCCCCGTTTGCGTCATGCCCCGGAGCCATCCGCTCGCCGCGCTGCCGGTCGTCACGCTGGAGGATCTGCAAGGCCAGTCCTTTGTTTCGCTGGCCAGCGGCGATCCGATGCGCAGCCGGCTGGACCAGATGTGCGACGCCCGCGGCATCGCCCGCAACGTGAAGATCGAATCCAGCCTCTCGGGTGCCTGCCTCGGCCTCGTCGCGGCGGGGGCGGGGGTGGCCGTGGTAGACCGGCTGTCCGCCTGGACAGCGCGTCACCTGCCCATCGAGATCCGTGCCTTCGAGCCGATGCTGGACATTAACCTCAGCATCTACCGGCCCTGGGGCGTTGCCGCCTCGTCCGTGTCCGAGGCCTTTTCGGCCTTCCTGGTGCAGGAGACCCGCGCCTATCTGCAAGCCGTGGACGAGGGGATCCGCCGCATGGCGCCGGATCTGGCCTGAGCTAGCGCGCATAGCGGGACAGCACGTCGAACAGCCGGTCAATATCGGCCGCTTCGTTGTAGATATGGGGCGAGACGCGCATCTTGGCGCCGCGCATCGTCACATGCACGTCCGCCGCTTTCAGCGCCGCCGCCGCCCCCTCGCGCAGCCGGTCCTGCATGTCGAGGATGGCGATATGCGGCACCCGCTGCGGGTCGATCCGGTCGACCAACCCGCAGCTTGTCGCCCTCTCCCACACCAGATCGTTCAGCAGGGCGATCCGCTCGTGAATCGCGGGCACGCCCAGCCGGTTGACCAGTTTCAGGCTCTCGATCGCGACCGGCAGCACGGCGAAATCCGACCGCTGTCCCATGTCGAAACGCCGGGCGCCCGGTTTGAAGCCCGGAACCGTCTCGACATAGAAATCCGGCGCGTCGCCGTTGATGCGGTGCCAGGCGTGATGCTCCAGCGGCCGCCCCTCGGCCTGCCAGCGTGGCGCGGCATAGAGGAAGGCCAAACGATACGGCCCGAGCAGGAATTTGTAGGTGGCGAAGGACAGGAAATCGGGGCGGATCTCGGTCACGTCGAAGGGTACGGCGCCCACCCATTGCGTGCCGTCCATGACCAGCGCCGCACCCGCCGCCCGGCTCGCCGCCGCCAGCGCGTGGATGTCGACCGAGGCCCCCTCGAACCAATGCAGCAGCGTCCCCGCCACCACCGCGACCGGCGCGGCGGAGCCTGCGATGGCCGCGACCATCGCCCCGGTCCAGTCGCCATCGGCAGGCTTCGGCACCACATGCACCTCGGCCCCGCGGTCTGCCGCCAGCTCGTACCAGACATAACGGTGCGAGGGGTGCTCGTTCGCCATCATCACGATGACCGAGCCGGGCGCGACCTCCACATTCTTCGCCGCCGTCGCCATGCCATAGCTGGTGGCGCCGATCACCGCGATATCGCCGGGCTGGGCGCCGATGGTGGTGGCGGCGAGGCTGCGCGCTTCCTCGGCCTCGTCGTAATAGGAATGGATGGTCATCTTCCAGGGCTCGGCCTTGACCGCCGCCCCGCGGGCGCCGGCCGCAATGGCGGCCTTGGGGATCGGCGACATATAGGCGCAATCGAGATAGCTGAGCCCCTCGGGCAGCGCGAAGAGGTCGCGTTGGCTCTCAAGCATGGATCGGGCCCTCCAGCGCCACCGGTGTGCCCAACCCCGCCGCCCGGGCGAGGGCCACGAAGTGATTGGCGAAGGCGATGTCCTGGGCCGGCACGCCGAGCGACCGGTAGAGCGTGATCTCCCCCTCGCTGGTCCGCCCCGGTGCCTGCCCGGCCAGCGCCGCGCCGATCTCTCGCAGGTCGGCGCGGGTGATGAGGCCCTGGGCGATCCCCTCGACAATCTCGCCGGCCGAGGTCAGGGCCATCGGCAGGTAATCGACCCAGACGCCGGCCCGGGTCAGGCAGGCATCGTCCAACTCACGCCAGCTGGGAACGCTGGCGCCGACCGCGTTGACATGCGTTCCGGGGTCCAGCCAGTCGCCCGACAGGACCGGGGTTCGCGACGAGGTGACGGTGCAGACGATGCCCGCGCCGCGCACCGCCGCCTCGGCATCCTCAAAGGCGCGGGCGCTCAGCCCGGCGGCGCGGTATTGGGCGGCAAAAGCCTCGGCCTTGGCGCGATCGCGGCCCCAGACGCGGAGTTCGCGCAGCGGCCGCACCCGGGACAACAGCGCGACATGGCGATGTGCCTGCTCGCCATAGCCCAGCAGGGTCAGCACATCGGCCTCGGGCCGGGCCAGCAGATCCGTGGCGGCGGCGCTGGCGGCGGCGGTTCGCCAGGCGGTGGTGGCCCCGCCGTCGATCAGCGCCACCGGCGCGCCGCGCTCGCGCTCGAACAACAGGATGCCGCCGCGATGGGACGGCAGGCCATGGGCGAAATTGTCGGGAAAGACCGACAGGACCTTGGCGCCGAAGAGCGGCAGATCGTCGAAGGCCGCGTACATCACCGACAGGCAGGCGCCGCCGACCTCGGCCAGATCGAGGACGCGGCGCAGATCCTGCCGGGCGGAAAGGTCCGAGGTCTGGCGCAGCGCCGAGGCCGCCAGAGCGATCAGCGAGGCGGGTTCGGTCAGGCGGGCGATCTCGGCGCCGCTCAGGACAAGAAAGGCGGGGGGTGTCTGGGTCATGCCCCAGCCATACCACTCGGCGTCCCGGACCGGCGGCGCGAAGTTGATAACCCGGTGCTGGCAGGTTGCACCCGCCCGTCATGCGCCCGGCAACCGCCTCTGGCTTCATAACTTTTCGCGGGTAACCCCGGGGCCGGGGTTGTTTGACCCACCCCGGTCCCGATCACCAGATTACCCAAAGGCCGATGGCGCGGGACCCCTCCCGGCCGCGGCAGCATGGGATAGCGGAGGCAAGGGTATGCGGGTGGCAATCATCGGGTCCGGCATGGTCGGCAGCTCGATCGCCTATGAATGCGCCAAGGCCGGGGCGGGGGTCACGGTGATCGACGCCGGACGGCTGGGCGGGGTGGCGTCGGCGGCCAGCTTTGCCTGGCTCAACGCCACCAGCAAGGCGCCGAAATCCTATTACGCCCTCAACGCGCTGGGGATGCGTGCACATCTGGAACTGCGCCGCGATTTCGGCGACTGCCCCTGGCACCGGCAGACCGGCAGCCTGGAATGGCGCACGACCGACGAAGGGCAGGCCTGGCAGCGCGGCAATGTCGCGCAGATGCGCGACTGGGGCTATGGCGTCGAATGGCTTGGCAAGGCCCGGCTGGCGCAGATGGAGCCGGACATCCACCTCGCCGCCATCGGTGACGCACCCGTCGTCTATTATCCCGAGGAAGGCTGGGTCGATCCGGTGCTCTATGCCGCCTGGCTGCTGCGGGCGGCGCGGGAAAGGCACGGGGCGGAGTTGAGGCCGCATACCGAGGTGACGCAGGTCCTGACGCGCAACAACCGCGCCGTGGCGGTGCTGACCGCCGACGGCGAGCGGATTGAGGCCGATGTGATCGTCAATGCCTCGGGTGCGCGGTCGGATGGCGATCTGGGCGTGCCGGGGCTACCGATGACCTCGACCCCCGGCATGCTGGGCTTTACCCCGCCGGTGCCGACGACGCTGCGCAGCCAGTTTCATCTCGACGATCTGGATGTCCGCCCGGATGGGGCGGGGCGGCTGATGATCCACAAGGCCTCGGTCGATACCGGACTGTTGCCCGGCGCAGCCGTCAGTACCGACGGGCGCGAAGCCGAGGCCTTGCTGGAGGCCACGCGCAAGGCGCTGCCGCTGCTGCAGGGCGTGCGGCTGGAGGCGGTGCGCAGCACGCTGCGGCCGATGCCGCGCGACGGCTTCACCTGCATCGGCGCCATGACCCATATGACCGGATACTACGTCGCCGCGACGCATAGCGGGGTGACGCTCGCCCCCTATCTGGGTCGGGCGCTGGCCGATGAGATCGTGCGCGACCTGCCGCACGATGCCATCGCGCCCTTCAGCCCGGACCGATTTTTCCTTGAGCAAACAGCCACCAGCGCCTCGGCCGAGTTGGTCGGCGTCAAACCCGTGGAGGGCCCCGCATGACTGACAGAACCCCGATCACCCGCCTGCACAACACCGGAAAGCTGAGCCGCGTGGTGCTGCATCAGGGCACGGCCTATCTGTCCGGGCTCACCGCCGAGGACAAGAGCACCGACACCGCCGATCAGGCCCGCCAGATCTTCGCCCGCGCCGATGCGCTGCTGGCCGAGGCCGGCACCGACCGGTCGCGCTTGCTCTATGCCCAGATATGGCTGCGCGACATCGGCGAGTTCGAGGCGATGAACGCGGCCTGGCTGGACTGGATCGGGGCGGCCGAGCCCCCGGCCCGCGCCACGGTCGAGGCGAAGTTCGCCCTGCCCGAGATTCGGATCGAGATCCAGTTCACCGCCGCGCTCTGAGGGCGGTTCCGGGGGGGGGGCCGGGCTGGATCGGCTGGACGGGCTATGCCGCGCCCAGCCGGTACAGGGCCCCCACCGCCGCGGCATCGTCGATGCGTGCGGCGGCCTCGGTCAGCAGGCCATCGTAGCCAGCCTGCGCTTCGTGGCGGGTGTGCGGCCAGTCGCTGCCCCAGACGAAACGGTCCCCCGGCAGCAGGGCCAAGAGCCGGTCGAGATGGGGACGGGGATCGCTGGAGGCGCGATAGGGCGCGCTGATCTTCACATAAAGCCCGTCGCGCGCGGGCAGGGCCTCCAGCGCGTCGATCCAGGGTTCGACCGGCGCTTCGGCCCGGGGAAGGCCCAGATGGTCGATTACCACCGGGACCGGCAGCGCGGCGAGGACCGGCAGGTATCCGGCCAGCCGCGGGCTTTCAAGCTGGACCTCCAGATGCATCCCGAAAGCTCTGAGCCGGGCGATCAACCGGGCGACTGTCGGCTCCGCCGGATCGGGCAGCGTGGCACCGGCCACCAGATTCCAGCGCAACCCGGTCACGCCCGACTCGGCCAGCGCCTGCAGATCGGCCTCGTCCACGTCCAGCGCTGTGACCGCGACCCCGGCGAAGCGCCGCCGGTCGAGCGCCGAGAGCGCCTGCAGCAGTTGTGAATTATCGGTGCCGAGGAAGCTGACCTGCACGATCACGCCGCCCGAAAGGCCGGCCTTCTCCTGATGGGCAAGCCATTGCGTCAGCAGTGCTTTTTCGCTCGGCACATAGCGGGCCCCGGTCACCGGCGCGAGGTGGTCGTAAACATGGGCGTGGCAATCGAAACGGATCACGGGGCCTCCTGTCTTCTACGGTTCTATATAGAACTAGTTGACTGATGAGGTCAATTCACCTATTCCGAAAAAAGGAGGATCCGATGACCGCACCCAACCCCCAGAGCGACACCCGTCTGCCGGCCTATCTGCGCCTGCGCGACGACATTGCCCGCCGCATCGCCGCCGGTGAATGGGGGCCGGACGATCTGCTGCCCTCGGAAAACAAGCTCTCGGCCCAGCACGCGCTCAGCGTCGGCACCGTGCGCAAGGCGATCCAGCAACTGGTGGACGAGGGGCTTCTGGAGCGCCGCCAGGGCTCGGGCACCTTTCTGCGCAAACCGGCTTTCGACGCCACGCTGTTCCGCTTCTTCCAGGCGCGCGAGGCCGATGGCGCGCCCAGCATCCCGTCGAGCCGCCTGATCTCGCGCACCCGGGTCACCGCGCCAACTGCCGTTGGCGCCGCCCTCGGCACCGAGGATGTGATCCGCATCGAGCGTCTGCGCTGCCTCTCGGAACAGCCGTTCCTGGCCGAGACGCTCTATATCCCCGCCGCTCGGTTCCCCGGGTTCGAGGCCATTCCCGAATCCGAGATCGGGCCGCTTCTTTATCCCGTCTATCTCGACCGCTTCGGCGTCTTCGTCGCCCGGGCCGAGGACGAGGTCCGCTTCGGCACCGCCGATGCCGCCACCGCCCGCCGCCTCGGCATAGCCGAGGGCGCGCCCGTCGCCCTGATCGAGCGCCTTGCCTTCGCCATGTCCGGCGAGCCCGTCGAATGGCGCATCGCCTGCGGTCCCGCCGACCGCTTCCGCTATCGCAGCCGCATCGGCTGACGAACGACCATCCAAGGGAGGAAACCCGATGAAGACACTCACCCTCGGCGCCGCGGCGCTGCTTCTTGGCGCGACCACTGCCCAGGCCGAATACCCTGAGCGCCCCATCGAGATCACCGTGCCCGCCCCGGCCGGCGGCGGCACCGACACTAGTGCGCGGATGCTGGCAACGCTGCTGGAGGGCGAACTCGGCGCCTCCATCGCCATCCTGAACGCGGCCGGTGGCGGCGGTTCGGTCGGCGTCACGCAATTCATGCAGGCCCGCAACGACGGCTATTCGCTGCTGGCCACCTGGAACAGCCCGATCACCACCGTGCCGCAGATGCAGCCCACGGCCTATGCGCCCGACAGCTTCGTGCCGGTCGCCTCGACCTCGCAGACCGCCTACACGCTCTGCGTCGCGCCCGGCTTCCCGGCCGAGACCGGCGAGGAATTTCTGGCCGAGCTGGCCGCCAACCCGGGCCGCTACACCTATGGCAATGACGGGATCGGCGGCACGATGCAGCTGGCGGCCGAGCGCATCTTCCAGGCGCGCGGGATCGAGACCATCGCGGTGCCCTTCGGTGGTGCGGGCGAGACGCTGCAGAACTTCCTCGGCGGCCATGTCGACATCTACGGCGGCTCGATCTCGCCGGTACTGCCCTATGCGCAATCGGGCGAGGCGAAATGCCTGATCGTCACCTCGGCCGCCGCCGTTCCCGCCCTGCCGCAGGCTGCCGGGCTGGAAGAGCTGGGTCTGGGCGACAAGGAAACGCTGCTGTGGCGCATGGTTCTGGCCCCCGCCGGCACCGATCAGGCCATCGTCGACCGGTTGATCGCGGCACTGGAAACCACCGTGAATTCACCCGAATACACCGAGTTTCTGGCGGGCGTGGGCGAAGTCCCGAACGTCGTGACCGGCCCGGCCTTGGGTGAGCGCCTGCAGGGCGAGTTCGACGCACTGGCCGAGGTGGCGCAGTCCCTGGGCCTTGCCCAATGACCGCGCGCGGGCAGGACGCAACCCTTGGCCTGCTGTTCGTGGCCCTCGGGCTGGCGGCGGCCTGGCAGGCGGCAGGCTATCGCGGCGCCAGCGGCACCTATCCGCTGGTGCTGGGCCTGAGCCTGGCCGCGCTGGGGCTCCTGCTCGCGCTCAAATCCTTCTGGCGCGGGGCCAAGGTGCCGCGTCCCCTGGTCGATCATCCCGGCCGCGTGGCGGTGACGGTGGCAATCGGCGCGGGCTATCTGGCGCTGGTGCCGGTGCTGGGCTTCTACGCCGCCTCCGCCCTGGTGGCCGTGCTGCTGCCGGTGGCGCTGGGGTTCCGGCGTCCGGTCTACACGCTGCTCGCCGCGGCCGGTTTCATGGCTGTGGTCTGGCTCGTCTTCACCGGCCTTCTGGCCAAACCCCTGCCGACCGGCTTCTGGTCGGGCTGGTAAGCGGGAGCGCCTGACATGGACCTTCTGACGCAGATCGCGGGCTCTGTCTTCTCGCTGGGCTCGGTCGCGGCGATGCTGGGCGCGTCGCTGCTGGGCGTGCTGATCGGCGCGCTGCCGGGGTTGAACCCGGTGATGGCCATCGCGCTTTTGCTGCCGCTGACCTATTCGATGGAGCCGCTCATCGCGCTCGGCATGGTGGCGGGGATCTACAACGGATCGATGTACGGCGGCGCGATCCCGGCGATCCTGATGCGCATTCCGGGCACGCCCGCGGCCATCGCCACCACCTTCGACGGCTTCCCCATGACACAGCGGGGCGAGGCGGCCCGCGCGCTGAAGATCGCCTGTTGGTCCTCGGCCATCGGCGGCACGGCCTCGGCGCTGGCGCTGATGACCATGGGGCCGCTTCTGGCCCGCGCCACGCTGCATTTCGGCCCGGCCGAGTATTTCTGGATCGCCATGTTCGGCATGGCCTCGATCGGCGTTCTGGTCGGCGATGACGCGCTGAAGGGGCTGATGGCCGCGGTGCTGGGCCTCTTGCTGGGCACTGTGGGCCTCGACAACCTCTCGGGCATCCCGCGCTTCACCTTTGGCGAGCCCTGGCTCTTGGGCGGACTGGACCTCGTGGTGATCCTCGTCGGCCTCTACGCCCTGCCGCCGGTCATCGCGCTGGCCGAGCAGGCGGACCTGAAAGGCCTCTCGGCGGCGGCGCTGAAACTCGGCCGCGCCCGGCTGGGCTGGGCCGAGATCAAGGGCCTGATCCCGACCTGGCTGCGATCCTCCTTCATCGGTATCGGCGTGGGTATCCTGCCGGGCGCGGGCGGCAACATCGCGGCCTTCCTCAGCTACAGCGCCGCGAAAAGTGCCAGCAACGATCCCGACAGCTTCGGCAAGGGCAATCCGCAGGGCGTGGCGGCGGCCGAATGCGGCAACAACGCCGACAACGCGGCCTCGATGATCCCCGCGCTGGCGCTGGGGATCCCGGGCAATGTGGTGGCGGCGCTGGTTCTTGGGGCGCTGCTGATCCACGGGCTGCAGCCGGGGCCGCAGCTGTTTCACCAGAACCCGGCGCTGGTCGGCGGCTTCATGGCGCAGATGCTGGTCACGTCGCTGCTGATCCTGCTGGTCGGCGGCGCCGCGGCGACCCGGGTCTTCGCCCAGGTCCAGCGGCTGCCGGGCGTGCTGATGGTGCCGATGATCCTCGTGCTGATGGCGGTCGGCGTCTATGTCATCAACGGCCGGGTGGTCGACCTGTGGCTGATGTTTGCCGCGGGCCTCGCCGGCTATGTGCTGGAGAAACTGGCCTTCCCGCTGGCGCCCGTCGTGCTGGGCCTGATCCTGGGCCCGATGGCCGAGCAGAGCGTGCGCCGGGCGCTGCTGATCAGCCGGGGCGAGGCGACGGAACTGCTGACTCGTCCGATCTCGGCGGTGATCGCAGTGGCGACGCTGGGCCTCATCCTCTGGCCGATCCTGCGGGCCTGGCAGCGCCGCCGGCAGGGCGCGACGACGATCTGAACGAAACGCCCCGGGGATTTCCCGGGGCGTCTGCCTCAGCGCATCAGGTTCGGCAGGAAGAGCGTGATCTGCGGGAAGCCGATCAGCAGGGCCATGACCACGACCTCGGCCAGCAGGAACCACAAGACGCCGCGATAGATGGTCCAGATCGGCACCGAGGGCGTCACGGATTTCACCACGAAGACGTTCATGCCCAAGGGGGGCGTGATCATCCCGATCTCGACGTATTTCACCACGATGATGCCGAACCAGATCAGGTCCAGACCCAGTGCCTTCATCATCGGCAGGAAGACGGGCAGGGTGATCAGCATGATCCCCAGCGGGTCGAGGAACATACCCAGGATCAGGAACACCACCGAAATCGCCAGGATCACCAGCAGCGGATCGGCCGCATAGCCGCCGACCATATCGGCCAGCAGCGTCGACACACCGGTCAGCGACAACAGCCGGGTGTACATCACCGCGCCCATGCCGACGAAGAAGATCTGCGCTGTGCCGGACATCGATTCCTTCAGGGAATCGACGAAGCTGGTCAGGGTGATCCGCCGTTGCAGGACGGCGATCAGCAAGGCGAGCGCGGCGCCGGTCGCCCCGGCCTCGGTCGGGGTGACGATCCCGCCGTAAAGCCCGCCGATGATGCCGAGGATCAGGGCGGTGACCGGCCAGACCTCGCGCAGGGCGGACAGGCGGTCGGCTTTCAGCGTTTGCAGCTCGTCGTCCGACAGCTTCGGCGCCAGGCCCGGGTTCAGCTTGCAGCGGATGACGATCAGCGCGACATAGGCCGCGGCGGTCAGGAAGCCCGGCACGATCCCGGCGATCAAGAGGCGCGAGATCGAGACCTCGGCGAAGACGCCATAGAGCACCAGCATGATCGAGGGCGGGATCAGCGCGGCGAGCGTGCCGGCCGAGGCGACAACGCCAGTGGCCAGCGCCCGGTCATAGCCCGCGCGTAGCATCTCGGGGATGGCAAGCCGCCCCATCGCGGCCGAGGATGCCAGCGATGAACCGCAGGCGGCGGCAAATCCGACCGAGGCCATGTTGGCGGCCACGGCGAGCCCGCCGGGTAGTGCGCTGAACCACAGCCGCGCGGCGCGGAACAGGGCCGAGGAGATGCCGGAATGGTTGGCAATCGCCCCCATCAGCAGGAACATCGGGATCGCCGTCAGGTCCCAGCTTGCGGCAAAGGCGAAGGGCGTCTCGCGCAGGATCGACAGCGCGATGTTGAAGTTGCGCACATAGGCCAGCCCCAGCACCGAGACCACGCCCAGGGCCACGCCGATCGGCACGCGCAGGGCGATCAGGGCCAGCATGCAGCCCAGGGTGATGAGGCCGAAGGTCAAGGGATCCATCAGGCGTGCTCCTTGCCCTGCCGGTTGCCGGTCAGCGGATCGGTTCGGGTCAGACGCGCGGCCAGCCGGAAGATCATCGCCAGCACCATCGCCGCGCCGGCGATGGGCAGGATCCAGCGCGTCGGCCAGATGGGCAGGAAGCCTCCGAGAATCTCCCAGACCTCGCCGCGCCGGGTGCGGGCCAGCGCCGAGACCCAGGTCTGCCAGACGAAGGCCCCGACATAGAGGATGACCAGCAGATCAACCAACACGGCGATCACCGCGCGCATCGGGCCGGGCAGGGCGCTGACGAAGATGTCTGCGGTGACGTGTTCGTCGCGCAGCGTCACCCAGGCCAGCGGCAGGAAGGCGACGGCGATCATGTAATAGCTGGCGGTGATCTCGCCGGTGCCGGGCAAAGGCGCGTTGAACAGCGTCCGCGACAGCACGTCGATTGTCACATGCGCCATCATCAGCACGCCCGCCGCCAGCGAGACGGCGAAGAGCGCATCGGCGATCTTCGAGACGAGTCTATGGAGGGCTTTCATCATCGGCCTTCGCTCGGTCAGGGGAAACGGGGGTGCGGTGCCGCACCCCCGGTCCGTGTCCCATGGGGCTCAGAGGGTCGAGGGATCGACCTGCGAGAAAACCTCGTCCCAGATGCGCTGGGTCCAGGCGTCCACATCGGTGCCGAGTTCCGCGGTCACCGGGCGCCAGCGGTCGACGGCGGCCAGATAGGCCTCGATCAGCGCTTCGGGATCCTCGACGCCCAGCGTCTCGCCGACGCTGATCAGGCGGGCGCGGTCATGCTCGGCAAAGCCCTCGACCAGCGCGCGCAGGTCGTCGGCCGGTTCGACCAGTTCGACGCCGTTGACCTGTTGCTGGTTCTCGAAGCTCTCCTGATCGCGCAGCACGTAATTGCCGATCGTGTGCTTGGCGGTGATGAAGGCCGAGGCGCGCATCACGGCGGCCTGTTCCTCGGCCGAGAGGCCGGTGAAGAGGTCGCGGTTCATCAAGAGGCCAATGGCGGGCGCGGCATTGCCCAGCGGCAGGTCGGTGACATACCGGGCGTATTCGCCGTAGCCATAGGTCTGCAGCCATTCGCGGGTCGCCATCAGGCAGTCGAGGCCGCCGCGTTGCAGCAGGCCCACGGCCTCGGTCAGCGTGACCGACATCGGCGTGCCGCCGCCCAGCGTCGCCATCTCGCCATAGCCGCCGGTGGCCCGGATCCGGCGCCCCGCCATGTCGGCCAGCGAGGCGGTCGGCTGGGTGCACATCAGCCGGTACGAGGCCGAGGCGAAGCCGCCGAAGAGGATCGCGTTGTTCTCGCGCGCTTCGGCCAGGCACGAGGGGCAGTGCAGGAAGACCGTCTCGGCCGCGGCCGCCGCCACTGCCATCGGGTCATCACCCGGCACGACGATGGAATAAAGCAGCGTCAGCGAGGGCATGGCCTCGGGCGTGTAGACCGGGATCTGCAGCCCGCCCTGCATCAGGTCGTCCGTCACCGCTGCCAGCGTGCCGCGGCCATCGGCCAGCTGGCCGCCCGCGATCAGCTCCCATTGCAGCGCGCCGCCGGTCGCCTCGGAAATCATCGCGAAGGCTTCGGGCAGAGTGTCGGTATTCAGGTAATCCGAGGCCGGCGGCCAGGAGCCGTAGATCGGCGTCTGGGCCAGCGCGCCCGAGGCCATCAGGGCCAGGGCGCCGGTGGTCAGGGTCAGGGTCTTCATTGTCATTTACTCCTCCCAGTAAATCGCGCCGGTCCGGCGCTGGACGTCAGATCTGTCAGGCTGCGGTCAACCGGGCGGGCAGGCTGTGATAGCCCCGCAGCCAGTTGATATGCACGTTCTCGGGCTCGCCGGTGAGCTCGATCCGCGCCACCTTGCGGGCCAGCGCGCCCAGCACCGATTCCGCTTCCAGCCGCGCGACCATCTGGCCGACGCAGCCGTGGATGCCGGTGCCGAAGGCCAGATGCCCCACGGTGCGGCGGCTGATGTCATAGGTGTCGGGATCGTCCCAACGCTCGGGGTCGCGATTGGCGGCCGCGAGCCACATCATCACCTTCTCCTCGCCGCCCAGCTTGACGCCGGCCAGTTCGGTCGGGCCGCTGGTGGTGCGGCCGATGACCGGCGAGGGCGCGAACCAGCGCAGCCCTTCCTCGAAGGCGGCGCGCGCCAGCGTCGGATCGGCGCGCAGCTTGGCCCATTCCGAGGGATGCTCGATCAGCGCCTTGATGGCGATGCCGATGCCGAAGACGGTGGTGTCGATGCCTGCCGAGATGAAGGCGCGGACCAGCATCCCGGCATCCTCGGCACTGATCTCGCCGCGATGGACATAGGAATAGATCTCTTCGCCGAAGCCACCGGGCAGCAGGTTCTCCTCGGCCATCTGCGCCGCGACATATTCGAAGGTGCCCTGTTCCTCGACCACCTTGCGGGCCGCGACATAGAGGTCGTTCTTCGGACCCATCGCGTTGAAATTCAACTCGGAATAGGGCATCAGATGATGCCGCCCGCTGGGTTGCAGGCCGACCGCGTCGGGCAGCACCTTGAAGGGGAAGGCGAAAGCCAGGTCGCGCGCCAGATCCACCTCGCCGCCCTGTTCCAGCAGCGCATCGACCATCCGCTCGGCCTCGGCCCGGAAGTCGTCGGCCATCTTGCGCAGGGCCGCCGGCGACAGGACCCGGGCGAGAACCTTGCGGTTCGGCGTATGGATCGGCGGATCGGCCTCCAGGATGACCGAGGGTTTGCGCCAGGGCTCGTCGCGCTGCACATTGGTGAGGCCCGTGCCGAAGGCCGAGGAGAAGCGGCGCCAGTCCTCGAAGACCTCGCGCACCACCTTGTCGCGGCCGGTGATCCAGAAGCCGTATTTCGGCACCCAGGCCACCGGGCCCGCCGCGCGGATCGCCTCGTCCAGAGCGATCGGATTATCCATGCTTTCCCGGCTGAACGGGTCGATATCCAGCACGGGCCGGTCGAGCGAGTCGCTTGCGGGCATGGGGTTTCCTCCTGTCCTGAGTTTAATTAGCAACTCATTTAATTTGCAAGTGGATTGTATCTTTGGAAACGGTTTATCGATCAGCCGCGGCTTTGAGCCAGAGCGCCACCGCCACCGCGCCCGGATCGGGATGGCCCAGAACCCGGTCGCCGACATAGCTGGAACGCCCGCGCCGCGGCTTCATGGCCTTCGTGGCCTCCGCCCCCTGCTCGGCCGCCTTGGCCGCCGCGGCCAGACGCACCGCCAGGCTGCCGCCCTCGGCCATCGCCGCGACCGCCGGGGCCAGCGCATCGACCATGGTCCGGTCGCCCGGCTCGGCGCCGCCCAACTCGCACAGCGCGGCGACACCACGGGTGAAGGCCTCGGCCAGCAGGGTCGCAGGCTCTCCCTCGGCTTCCTCCAGCGCATTCGCGGCGCCGAAGGCGAGGATCGCGTAGAGCGGGCCCGAGGTGCCGCCGGTCGAGCGCCGCACTACCGCGCCGACATGACGCCAGAAGGCCGCGCCGGTCAGTCGCTCCAGCGTGCCGCGTTCGGCGAGCAGCGCCTCGGCCCCACCGGCCAGCGAGCGGCCGATGTCGCCGTCGCCGACCAGCTGATCCAGGCGCGTAAGCTCGGGCTCGGCGGCGATCAGCGCCTCGCAGCCCGCGATCAGCGCCGCCATCACGGCGGGATCGGCGTGGCCGGTTGCGGTGACGGGTTCGGCGGCGACGGGAGCGGGCAGGGTCATCCCCTGACGCAGGCCGGGCGAGGTCCAGGCCGGGGCCTCGGCCGGGGCATCCAGCGCCGCCAGACGCGCATCGTCCAGCGCCATCAGCGACAGCGAGACGCCCGCCATGTCGATGGCGGTCAGATAGGTCCCCGACCAGACCCGCGCGACCTCCAACCCCAGCGCGGCGCAGGCCGCCAGCGCGTCGCCCGCGACGATGGAAATCTCCATTGGTGGGGTCGAGCCCAGGTTGTTGACCAGAAGCGCCACGCGGTCGCCCGCCGTCAGCCCGCGATCCCGGGCGATGGTGCCGATCAGCGCCTCGGCCAGATGCGCGGCGGGGCGCAGGGCCTCGCGGCTGAGCCCGGCCTCGCCATGGATGCCCAGACCCAGCTCGATCTCGTCATGCGCCAGGTCGAAATTCGGCGTCCCGGCGGCGGGGACGATGCAGGGGCTGAGCGCCACGCCCATCGAGCCGGTGGCGGCGACCGCCGCCTCGGCCCGGGCCTTGACCTCGGCCAGCGGCAGCCCGGCCTCGGATGCGGCCCCCGCGATCTTGTGAACCAGCACGGTCCCGGCGATGCCGCGCCGCCCGGCGGTCTGTTCCGCCGATCCCAGCGCCGCATCGTCGTCGACGATCACCACCTCGCAGGCGATCCCCTCGCCCCGGGCGATCTGCGCGGCGAGGCCGAAATTCAGCCGATCGCCGGTATAGTTCTTGACGATCAGCAGCACGCCACCCGGCCCCGCCACGGCGCGGATCGCCGTCAGCACCGCATCGGTCGAGGGCGAGGCGAAGACATCGCCCGCCACCGCCGCCGTCAACAGCCCGCGCCCGACATAGCCCGCATGCGCCGGTTCATGCCCCGAGCCCCCGCCCGAGATCAGCGCCACCTTGCCCGAGGCCCGGTGCGCTTCCAGATCGGCGCGGACGACGATGGTCGTCCCCTCGATCAGGCGCAGGTTGTTCGAGGTCGCGACCAGCCCGGCCAGCGCCTGCGGCACAACGTCCTTCACCTCGTTGATCAGCTTTTTCATCGCGACTCCCCTCCCGGTTTGCAATTAAACTAGTTGCTGGCTATGCAGGCCCAAGTTGCAGGAGGCCCAGGCATGAACGATCCCGACCTCATCACCGAAAGCGGTCTCTCGGTGCAGGCAGGGCGCTATGCGCCCTATTACCTGTCGGTACTGAACAACCGCCTCGCCTGGGGCGCGTCGCAGCTTTACCTGCATCTCTTCGACATCGGCCTGAACGAATGGCGCATTCTCTCGGCCCTGCGCAACGAGCCCGGCATCCAGGCGCTCAGGGTGGGCGAGATGGTGGCGATGAACAAATCCGTCGTCAGCCGCTCTACCCGGCGGCTGGAGGATCTGGGCTATGTCGTGGCCCGGCTGGACCGCGCGCGCCGCCTTCTCTGGCTGACCCAGGCGGGGGCGGACCTGCATGACAAGATCATCGCCATCGCCCTGCAACGCGAGGCCGCTCTGCTGGACGGGCTGGACGCGGGCGATCTGGATACGCTCTTCGCGCTGCTGGAGCGGCTGCGCGAGAATCTCGCCAAGGTGGATGCCGTCGACCGCCGGCTGATGGGCCGTGACTAGGGTCGAGCCTGTCACTGCTGGGTTTCCGGCAGATGGACGACCAGCCCGTCGAGGTCCGGCCCGAGTTCGATCTGGCACCCCAGGCGGCTGCGCGCGTCAATCGGCGAGGCGGCACACTCGAGCATGGCCTCCTCCATGTCCTGCATCGGCGGCAGCCTGTCGGCGAAGGCCGGATCGACATGCACATGACACGTCGCGCACATGGCCGAGCCGCCACATTCGCCAATGATCCCCGCGACGCCGTTCTGCACGGCCGCCTGCATGATGGTGGTGCCGGCCGGAACGGACAGTTCCGTGCGGCGTCCTTCTGCGCTGACAAACGTTAGATGCACCATGCGGGATCCTCCTCTTGCGCTGTTCATAGTACAACCAGTTTATATTGCAACTCGTTTCACGCGGGGCGGCAACGGCTTGGGGAAGCTCAGCGCCTGCGTTCCCCGGGCGCGGGCAAACCGGGGGCGGAACGACTCGATCAGGCGGGGATCGCCGATCCGCCTGGACCGGCAGGCAGGCGCCGGGCTTCAGGCCGGCATGCTCAATGCAGCACCTCGACCGGCACCCGGGTTTCCAGAACGAGGGGGGCCTCGCAAGCCGGCCCTTCGGGGGCGCAGGCGCTGATCCCGTTGATCAGAAGGCGCGAGAGGCCGTCGCAGGCCAATCCCGCCATCTGGAACGATCGGACCCGCATCCGCGCCGCGGGCAGGTCCTGCAGATCGAAGAGCGTCAGCACCGCGACCCGCCCTTGCCTGTCGAAGAACACGGCTTCCAGCACCAGGCGCTCCAGATCCGAGCCACTCTCGTTCTGCGCCACGAAAACGATCTGGCAGGCGTCTTGCTGCGGATGGAGGGCGTTCAGCTCCAGCCGGATTGGACCCGCCGAGGCGCTGCTGGCGGCAAGGAGGGCACCGAGGATCAGGAAGCGGGAAAAAATCGTCATGTCAGCACCGTTCTGGGGAGGGGGACAGCCGCGCGTCGGAACCCGGGCGCGCGAGGGCGAAGGGCAGCAGGAACCGCCCCTCGGCCGTCTCGACGAATCCGGCCCTCAGACCGAAGACTTCGGCCAGGCGCACCTCGGTCAGAACCGTGTCCGGTTCGCCCTCGGCGACGATCTTTCCCTGCTGCATCACCACCAACCGGGTGCAGTAGCGGGTTGCATGGCCCAGATCGTGCAGCGACACAAGGACGCCCCGTCCGGTGTCCGCCAGCTGCCGCAGGCGCTGCATCAGGGCGATCTGTTGCGCGGGGTCCAGGCCTGCCGCGGGTTCGTCCGCCAGGATCAGGGGCGTGTCCTGCACCAGCACCCGGGCCAGCAGGACCCGCGCAAGCTCGCCGCCGGACAGCTCGGTCGCCGATCTTTCGGCGAAGGCTCCGAGGTCCATCGCGTCGAGAACCCCCTCCACCCGGCGGGCGGCGCCCTCGGGCAGGGCAGATCCCGGATTGCGGTGCGGCAGCAATCCCAGGGCCACGAGGTCGCGGACAGGCATCGGCCAGGCCACGGCGCGGGTCTGCGGCAGGAAGCCCACGTGACGCGCACGGGCGGCCGCCGACATCGCGGCAAGCGAGGAATGGCCGGCGTGGCGGACCAGCCCCAAAGCCGCGCGCAGGAGCGTCGTCTTGCCCGCGCCATTCGGCCCGACCAGCCCGACGCATTCGCCTTTCCGCAGATTCAGCGAGCCCCCGGACAGGAGCCTCCGGCCGCGGCGGGTGACGGCCAGATCCCGCAGCTCGAGAAGGGGGGCGGTCAATGGCCGAGCCTCTCGGGCGTGTCTTCGGGCGCCTCGACCCCGCCGTCGTGCATGAGCGACCAGCGCCCCAGCAGTTCGGCATCGAAGCCGCCCTCGAGCACCGCCTGTCTGAGCGCCACGCGCAGGGTGCGGCGTTGATCGCGCCCGTCAGGCAGGATCAGCACGTCGGGGGTGACGCCGGCGCGCAGATGTTGCCTCAGCTCGGTCTTCAGAAGCACCAGATCGGCGGGGCCGAAGCGCTCGTAGAGCCAAGCCCAGGCGCGCGCGGCTTCCGGGTCATAGGGTTTCTCGCGGCCCTCGGCATCGGTGAAAGGGCTTGCGGGATAGAGACCGGCGCAGGGCACCAGACCGGGGGGAATGGTCTGGTTGGCCGAATGCGTTCGACCCGCGCGCAATAGCTGCGGCAGCACATGGGTATGGGGGCCGGACGGCGAAACACCGCCGGTATCGGGCCCGCCGATCTTCTGGAATACCTCGACCCGACCCAGCCGGGTCAGCGCCACGCGATGCGGATGCGCGGCCAGGATGGCGCCCATCGCCGGGTTGCCGGGCGCCATCAGCGACTGGCCGGCCTGCGCGCGCAGCACGGCCAGCAGGGCGGGATCGGCGGTGCGGATGCAGAAATCCACCTGCGGCTGGGCAAGCCCCATGTCGAAGAGCACCGCCGCGCGATCCTCAGGGTGCAGGGCGTCGCGGTCCGGGCCAAGCTCGGTCAGTACCGCACGCCGGCTCATGGCGGCGGCCTCGGTCGGCAGGCAGAGCATCAGCGCCTGCCCCCAGCGCCCGGCGCGCGGCGAGAGCGTCTCGCAGGCGACGGGCTGCAGCTCGGGGGGCAGCGACAGGCGGATGCCGCCGCGTGCGGTGACGCGTTCGAGCGATGCGGCCTGCGCGGGCTCCGCCGGGCCATGGCGGAACTCGGCGATGGCGCCGAACGAGCCCATCGACCAGCCGGTGCCGGGATCGGCAAGATGGCGTTCGAGCAGCGAGACGGTGGCAGTCAGGTTCATGGCGGACCTCAGGCGTTTTGCGCGAAGCGGGCGCGCAGGATGAGCAGCAGGAAGAAGGGCGCGCCGAGAATGGCCAGCAGCACCCCCAGTTTCAGATCGCGCCCCGGCAGGATCAAACGCACCGCGATATCGGCAGCGAGCAGCAGCGCCGCGCCCCCCAGGGCCGAGACAGGCAACAGGCGCGCCGGATCGCCGCGCGTGGCCCGGCGAAGGAAATGGGGCACCATCAGACCGATGAAGCCGATCGACCCGGCCACGGCGGTTCCGGCCCCGACCACCGCTGCGGTGCCGAGAAGGACGACCCCGCGCAGGCGGCCAAGACTCACGCCCATCGAGGCCGCGGCATCCTCGCCCAGCGTCAGGACCGAGAGCGCGCGCGCCTGGGTGAGCAGCAGCGCGCAGCCCAGGGCGATGAAGGGCAGCGCGAGGGCGACATGGCTCCACGAACGGTCGGCCAGCGAGCCCATCAGCCAGAAGACGATCTCTTGCGCCGCGAAGGGATCGGGCGAGAGGTTCAGCACCAGCGCCAGCCCCGCACCCGACAGCGCCGAGACTCCGATCCCGGCCAGGATCAGCGTCAGCGCCCCGCCTGCGGGCCCGGCCAGCAGCGCCAGCACCAGCACGGCGACGAAGGCACCGGCGAGCCCCGAAAGCGGCAGCGCCAGGGCCATCGCCCCGGCAAGGCCGGTCTGCAGCGCCAGGACCGCCCCCAGGGCCGCGGCGCCCGAGACGCCCAGCAAGCCCGGCTCCGCCAGCGGATTGCGCAGATAGCCCTGCATCACCGCGCCCGACAGCCCCAGGCCCGCGCCGATCGCGGCGGCCAGCACCGCCCGCGGCAGGCGCAATTCGCGCATCACCAGCGTCATCGGCCCGCCGTCGCCCCGGATCAGCGCCGACAGGCTGTCGATGGCCGGCACACCCGCCGGGCCGATCAGGATCGAGGCGAGGAACAGCAGTCCCACGAGGACCGCGAGGGTGGGGATCAGCAGGCGGTTCATGGCGCGGTCTCGTCGATGAGTCGGGCGACGGCATCCAGCACGAAGGGCGTCCCGCAGACCCAATCGCGGTCGTTCGTGGCGACCCCGGCGCGATAGGCGCGGCTGTGGCGCAGGGCGGGGTGGTGAAGCAGCGCGCGGGCCTCGGACCAGCCCTCGGGGCTGCGGCCGGGCTGGCCGAGGATCAGTCTGTCCGGGTCGGCCATCAGCAGCGATTCCAGCGCCACCATGCCGCCCCAGGCCAGGCCCAGCTCATCGGCAAGGTTGCGCAACCCGGCGGCGCGCAGAATGTCGCCCGCCAGGGTCTGCGAGCCGCCGGTCCAGCCGCGCGCGGAATAGAGAACGGCGCGCGGCCCGTCGGCTTCGGCGCGGGCCTGACGCAGATGCTCTTCCAGCCGGGCACGGTCGGCGCGGAAATCGGCGATCAGGGCCCGAGCCCGGGCCTCGCGCCCCAGGGCCGCACCCATGCGGGTCAGGGCGTCCTCGATATCGTCGAGACTGTTCTCGGGCTCGAAGCGGATCACCGGCAGGCCGAGGCGTTCGAGCATCGCCACCGTGGCGACGGTCGAATACCGGCCGGCCAGAACGAGGTCCGGTTGCAGCAGATAGATCTCCTCGGCCAGCCCGCGATTGGCCGGGAGGGCGCGCGCCGCCGCGCGCAAGGGGGCGACGGCGCCGTCATGGGCGAGGTAGCTGACCGAGACGAGCTGCCCGGGTGCCGCCAGCATCAGGGCAAGCTGGTCGGTGCAGAGGTTCATCGACACCACCCGTGCGGGCGGAGCCGTCTGGGCCGCGCCGGCGCCGCCCCCGAGGGTCAGCGCCAGCGACAGGACCAGCACCTCAGAAGCGCGCGCGAAGACCGACATAGGCCGACCGCCCCCGCCCTGCGTAGCCCCAGACATCCATCACCTCGGCGTCGAACAGGTTCGAGACGCGGCCAACCAGCGTCACGCGATCCGTCAGGCTGTATTGCGCGGCCAGATCGACGGTGGTGTAGGCCGGCAGTTCGACCGTGGCATAGGCCCCCCAATACTGGGTGTCCCAATTGCCCCGGACATGGCGCAGATCGGCGCTGAGGCTGCCGCGCCCCTGCGCGAAGCCCCAGGTCGCGCCCAAGGCCAGCTCGTGCCGCGGGCGGCGGATCTCGATGGAACCATCCGGGTTCTCGGCCTGAAGCCAGGTGTAGGCCATGCGCAGGGCGAGGCTGTCGGTGACCTGCGTCCGTCCGCTGACCTCGACCCCGTGCCGCAGGCTGTCGCCTGCCTGGTTGATGTAGCTCCAGCTTCCGGGACCGGTCGAAACCGCGGTGATCTCGTCCGTCAGCACCTCGCGGAACAGGGTCACGTCCAGCGAGCCGGTCGCCCCGATCGGCATCTCCAGTCCCAGGTCGACCGAGCGGTTCCGTTCCGGCAGCAGGTTCGGATTGCCGACATAGCCAAAGGCATTGGCGTAAAGCTCGAAATAGCTGGGGTTCACGGCGCCGGTTCCCGCCGAGCCATGCAGCCGCCAGCCGCCGCCGAAATCATAGGATGCCGCCAGTGTCCAGGTGGTCGCATCCGCGAAAACGTCGTTGTCATCATGGCGCGCCCCCGCCTGAACGGAGAGGCCCCCGAACTCGCCCCGATATTCCAGCGCGAAGGAGGTGCTGGCACGGTCGTAGAGCGGGTTGGAACTGCTCGAATCGCTCTCCCATTCCACCATCGCGTTCAACAGATGCGCGGCGCTATCGACCGGCGCCCCGTCGAGGCCGAAGCTGAGGCGGTAATGCGCGGCATCGGTCCGCGTTTCGGTCGGCAGGGCGCCACTGTCGCTCTGGCTGTTCTGCGTCGTCGCCAGCGAGAGGCGATGGACGAGCCGCCCGCCGGCCTGCTCGTAGGTCAGGCCCAGCCCTGCCGTGCGCTCGTCGCGGTCGCTGAAGCGGGTCGGATCGTCCACGACATAGCTGTCCACATCCGTCGCCGCCCAGTCGGTCGCATCGTAATCGTATTGCTCGCGCGAGCGGCGCAGCGTGAAGTCCACGGTCAGATCCTCGGTCAGCGCGTAATCGCCCGAGAGGATCGCCGTGGTCCGCCGGATCCCGTCCCGCTCGCCGCCGCTGCCGGAATTGTCATAGCCGAGGTCGTCGAGATGCGAGAGCGCGAGCGACACACCGCCCCGCTGGCCGCGCCAGCCGAGGAAGCCCGAGGCGCGATGCGCCGCGCCGGTCTCTACCGCGACGTCGCGCGTCAGGCCCGGCGTAGCGCGGCGGGTGACGATGTTGATCACCCCGGCCGAGGCATTCGAGCCATAGACCACCGATTGCGGCCCGCGCAGGACCTCGATCCGTTCGATCATCGCGGTTTCCAGCCCGCTGAGGATGTATTCGCCATCCCCGCCCGCGGCCTCGATTCCGTCGATCAGGATCAGCGTGTGATTGGCCTCGCCGCCCCGGATGCGGACCTGGGTGAAGCTGTCGCCCGAGCCGTTGACGGACACCCCGGGCAGGGCACGCAGCGCTTCCTGCACGGTGACAAGGCCGCGCGCCTCGATGTCCTCGCCGGTGACGACGGTGACGGCGCGGCCGAGGTTGTCTTCCTCGACCGGCGTCAAGCCGCCGCCCAGAATCAACGTTCCCAGGTTGTAATAGGGTTGTGCGGTGACGGGACCGGGCAGCAGGGCCAGGGTGGAGACAGCAGAAAGCAGCAGGCGCATGGAACCCCCGAAACGGATGCGCAGGCACCCGGTCGGGGTGCCGTCGAGACAACGATGTGCGGGGTACAAGGACCGCCGCGGGTGAAACTCACCGCGACGGCATGGCCGTTGCCCTGGCGCCCTCCGCGCCCGGAACAGGGTGATGTGCCGGCAGGTCTCCTGACTCGCGGGTCATCGCTTGGCCGGGCCTTCCCGGGGGTGGCGCCCCAGTGGCATATCCGACCGCACTCGCCGCTCACAGTTGCGGGGGCAGTCCCGGACTTGCGCCCCATGGCGGGGCACGCACCGGGTTCCCTTCTTGCGTCCTGCACGGATCAAACCGCACAGGAACCGGAACGCCCCCTGGGTAGCATCGCGATTCGCCCGGCGTCAAGCGATGCGCGCGTCGGGCGGGAAATGCCTGAGGGTGGTGGTGGGTGTCGCGTATCGGGGTTTGCGGCTCAGGGCTCGCGAACCAGCCGCAACCCGAGATGCGCCGGCGGCGTGCCGGTGGCACAGCCGCCACGGGCGGGGTCGCGCACCAGATAGGACAGCGTGGCCAGATGGTTGCCGCCGAGATGGAAGGCAGCGCAGCGGTCGGGGGGAACCTCTGGCCCCTGCGCGCAATCCGAGGTCCATTCCCAGACGCTGCCGTCGAGATCGGCGATCCCTTCGAGCGTGGTCGAGAAGGCACCCTGTGCCCGCAGCCGTCGCGGCGCGTCATTCTCCAGCAGATAGGCCGAGGCCCAGCGGAGGTTGGGGTCGGTGAAGATCGGGTCCGGCGCGTCGGGCAGGACAGAGGCGGCCATCGCCTGCCATTCGGCCAAGGTGGGCAGCCGGTAGCCGCCGCCGCTGCGCCGGTTGAACCAGGCGAGGTATTCCTGCGCGTCCAGATAGTTGAGGCCGGTGGCCGGGGTGGTCGCGGGGTCGAGCGCGGCCGGCGCCTGCAGGGAAAGGCTGCAGGCCCCCTCGGCATGGCAGCGGTTCCATTCGGTGATGGTGACCTCGAACCGTTGCACCGACAGCCTTTGGCCATCGGGCAGGATGACGGCCGAAGGGGCCATCAGCGGGCCGGGCAGGGGGGTGGGGCGGGCCAGAAACAGGCCCGCCCCCAGGGTGATGACCGCCGCCAGGGTAGCCAGACCCGCCGCGGCGAACCGGGACGCTGGGCGCCGGGCGGGCGGGGCAGGGATTGCGGCGGCGGTCATGGCGGGGACTCCGGTCGAAAGGTCAGAAGGCGCGCGGCGCCACGACCTGTTCCATCAGTTCATTGTTCCACGCCCCCTCGACCACCACATGCGCCGTGGCGCCGAGGATCGCGGCCTCGATCAGGTTGTGATTGACATAGGCGTAAACGCCCGGCTGTTCGAAGGTGTACATCGCCGCCACCGCCGAGCCGCCGCGCACGAACCAGGTCTCCATCCCGGTCAGGGGTGGATCCGAGAACGAGCTTTCCCAGACGTAATTCCCGTGCCCGCCGATCAGATGCGGGCGGCTGTCGCGGTTGGCCTGGTTGTGGACCATCAGCACCGTCTCGCCGACAGTGGCGCGCAGCGCATTCTCGCCCGTCAGGGCGCCGACCGCACCGTTGAAGACGCTGTGCGTCGGCGTCAGGCTGCGCATCGCCTCGATCGAATCGGCGTAATCGTCGCCGGCCGCGGCATAGGTCCTGTACGTGCCGTCCTCATCGACCGGCAGATAGTAATCCTGCTCGCCGATATAGAAGATCTTGTCGTAGCTCAGCAGGTTGCCGTCGCGATCCTTCAACCCCTCGCGCGGCAGCACCATGACCGCGCCGTTCATGCCGTGGCAGACGTGATAGGGGATCATCGCCCCGCCGGGGGCGCAATGATAGGTGAAGCAGCCGGGCTTGGTGGCCTTCCAGCGCAGCACCGCTTCCTCGCCCGGAAAGACATGGGTCAGCGCCCCGCCCCCCAACGCCCCGGTCGAGGCGTGGAAATCGATGTTGTGCTCCATCATGCTGCTGGCGGGGTTGCGGATCGTCAGCTCGACCATATCGCCCTCGTGGACGATGATCAGCGGCCCCGGGACCGACCCGTTGTAGGTCAGCGCCCAGATCTCGGCCCCGGTATCCTCGTCCAGCGTCATCAGCCGTTCTTCGGTTTCCAGCGTGATCTCCACGATCTTCGGCCCGCCGGTGGCGACCTGCTCATGCGCGGGCGCGAAGGGGGGCGCGACCAGCTCCTGCCGGACGCGGGTATAGCCGCTCAGATCGACGGCGGGGCTTGCCGCCTGGGGCGTGCCCTCGCCGCTTTTCTGCAGCGAGGGCACCCGGGGCAGCGCCCCGCGCTTGGCTTGCGCGGGCGCGGCCATAGCGGCACCGCCCGCCCAGGCGGCGGCGCCGGCCAGCATCGAGCCGCGCAGGATGCCGCGGCGGCTGGTGGGAAGAAGGCCCGGGTTGATCAGCTTGGACATGATGTCCTCCTACTCTGTAAGTCTTGGCGTCAACGGGAAAATCGGGGGGTCAGAGGTTGCCCAGCTGCGCCTCGAAGCGTTCGCGGGCCCGGGGCGGAATGCGCCCGGCCAGGAAAGCCTCGGGCGCGGCGCTCGCGTCGCCGACGACGATGGTCATCACCATCCCCATGGCGTAATGCGGGGTGCAGCGGACGCCATAGACACCTTCGGTGTCCAACGTGACCTCCAGCTCCTGGCCGACGCGGCTGGTGAAGGCTTCGGCACCCGCGGGGATCATGCCGTCGATCGATTCGGCGTTATGACCACGGTCGGCGGCGACGAAATGCACCGTGTCCCCGGGGGCCACGCGCAGAAAAGCGGGTTCGAAGACCATCGGTCCGGCCTCACCCCGGTTCAGCATCTGCACCTGATGGGTTTCGGCAAAGGCCGCTCCGGCGAGGCCGAGGGTCAGGGCGAGGGTGGCAAGGGCGATCCGTTTCATCTGCGTCATCCTTCTGTTTGCGTGTCGTGACGGGGGCTTGGTACTGCCGGGGCGCGCGCGATACTTTGAGCAAACGCAAAGTCCGACAGTTATTGTCAGCGAGCGGGAATTTGACTTCGGCCCCTCAAACAGGAACAAGAGTAGGCCAGCATCGGAGCGGAGAAGCCCTTGCCACGCCTTGACGAATCCCTGCTGACGCACCTGCCGCCCTTTGACGGCCTGTCGCGTACCGACATTCGCCGGATCCTGGACGGCGCGGTCTCGCGGCGATTCGAGATTGGCGCGGATATCTTTCGCGAAGGTGAACCGGCGGACAGATTCTTCCTGCTGCTCGACGGCTATATCCGTGTCGTCCGCACCACCGAGGCGGGCGAACAGATTACCGTCCTGCACATTCCCGCGGGGCAACTGTTTGGTATCGCCCGCGCCATCGGGCGCGAGACCTATCCCGGCCGCGCGGTGGCGGCGGCGGAATGCATCGTGCTCTGCTGGCCGACCGCGCTCTGGGACGATTTCACACGGCACTATCCGGGGTTCGGCCTGAGCATGGCGCGGACCGTCGGCGTGCGCCTGGGCGAGATCCAGAGCCGCATGCAGGAACTGGCGACGCTGCATGTCGAGGCGCGGATCGCCACGGCGCTTCTCAGGCTGATCACCCAGACCGGCCGGCAGACCGCGGCGGGGGTCGAGATCGACTTTCCCCTGACCCGTCAGGACCTGTCCGAAATGACCGGCACCACGCTGCACACCGTGAGCCGCCTGCTCAGCGCCTGGCAGCGCGAGGGGGTCGTGCAGTCGCAGCACCGGCGGATCACCGTGCTGGACCGGGCGCGGCTCGAGGCCTGCGCGCAGCACAAGGGCTGACCGCCCGCCTTTCGCGCCAGAGTTTGCGTTTGCGCAAAACCTGCCCGGCGGAGGCAGGTTAACCCGGGGGTCCTGAGTGACCATTCTGGAGACCCGAGCATGGCAGAGATCCTGACCAAGACGCGGGCGCGCAACATCTTTTACGGGGGATCCATATTCTTCGTGGCGGTGTTCGGCGTGCTTGCCGTCCAGAGCCACCGATATATCGTCGATACCGCCACCGCCTCACTGCCGCTGACCCCCGAGGTCGCACTCGGCAAAGAGGTATGGGAGCGCCATTCCTGCATCAATTGCCACAGCCTGCACGGCGAGGGCGCCTATTTCGCGCCCGAAGTCGGCAATGTCATGACCCGTTGGGGCGTGCTGGACGATCCCGAGGCCGCTTATGAGGTGCTGGACGCCTGGATGCAGGCCCAGCCCTCGGGGATCGAGGGGCGGCGCCAGATGCCGCAATTCCACCTGACACCCGAGGAGACCCGCGCCCTGTCCGAATTCCTGCGGTGGGCGGATGAGATGGACACCCAGGGCTGGCCGCCCAACGACGCGGGTTGAGGAGAGAACCGATGAAATACCAATCCCAGAAAGTGGCCTATGCGTACTTCCTCGTGGCGCTGGCCCTGTTTGCGATCCAGGTGATGGGCGGGCTGCTCGCCGGCTGGATCTACGTTTCGCCCAATTTCCTGTCCGAGATCCTGCCCTTCAACATCGTGCGGATGATCCACACCAACGCGCTGGTGGTCTGGCTGCTGCTGGGCTTCTTCGGCGCGGCCTATTTCCTCGTGCCCGAGGAGGCCGAGCGCGAGCTCTATTCCGCCAAACTCGCCTATCTGCAACTGGCGATCCTGGTGATCGGCACGCTGGGCGCGGTGGGCAGCTACCTGGTCGGCATCCACGGTGGGCGCGAGTTCCTGGAACAGCCCCTATGGGTCAAGTTCGGCATCCTCATTGCCGCGCTGATCTTCCTGTTCAACATTACCATGACCGCGCTGGCGGGCCGCAAGACGGCGATCACCAACGTGCTGCTGATGGGTCTGTGGCTGCTGTCGCTGCTCTGGGTCTTCGCGATTATCAACCCGGAGAACCTGGGCCTCGACAAGATGTACTGGTGGTTCGTCGTTCACCTCTGGGTCGAGGCGACCTGGGAGCTGGTGATGGCCGCGATCCTCGCCTTCCTGATGCTGAAGCTGACCGGCGTCGACCGCGAGGTGGTCGAGAAATGGCTCTATATCATCGTCGCCACGGCGCTGATCTCGGGCATTCTGGGCACCGGGCACCATTACTACTGGATCGGCACGCCCGGCTATTGGCAGTGGATCGGCTCGATCTTCTCGACCTTCGAGGTGGTGCCCTTCTTCCTGATGATGTCCTTCGCCTTCGTCATGGTCTGGAAGGGCCGGCGCAACCATCCGAACAAGGCCGCTTTGCTCTGGTCGCTGGGCTCGTCGACCGTGGCCTTCTTCGGCGCCGGGGTCTGGGGTTTCCTGCATACGCTGCACGGGGTGAACTTCTATACCCATGGCACGCAGATCACCGCCGCGCACGGGCACCTCGCCTTCTATGGCGCCTATGTCGCGCTGAACCTGGCGATGTTCACCTACGCGATGCCGATCCTTCGCAACCGCGATCCCTATAACCAAGTGATCAACATGGGCGCCTTCTGGCTGATGACGGGCGGCATGGCCTTCATGACCTTCACCCTCACCTTCGCCGGCACCATCCAGACGCATATGCAGCGCGTGCTGGGCGATGATTTCATGAGCGTGCAGGACGGGCTGTCGCTGTTCTACCTGATGCGCTTCGGTTCGGGCGTGGCGGTGGTCACGGGCGCACTGGTCCTGATCTATGCCCTGCTGGTTGCGCGCCGTCGCGAGATCATCGCGCCGGGCAGCGCCCAGCCGGTGGCGGGGGAATGACCATGGGCATCCAGGACACCCCCCGGCTTCCCTTTTACCAGGAGACAGGGCGCGAATGCGCCCTGTTCGAAACCGCCCATGCCAAGGGCCTGCCCCTGCTGCTGAAAGGCCCGACCGGCTGCGGCAAGACCCGGTTTGTCGAGCATATGGCGGCACGGCTGGGCAAGACGCTGCACACCGTCGCCTGCCACGACGACCTTTCCGCCGCCGACCTGATCGGGCGCTACCTGCTCAAGGGCGGCGAGACGGTTTGGGTCGACGGCCCCCTGACCCGCGCGGTCCGGGAAGGGGGTATCTGCTACCTCGACGAGGTGGTCGAGGCGCGGAAGGACGTGACCGTCGTTCTGCACCCCCTGACCGACACCCGCCGCACGCTGGTCATTGATCGCACCGGCGAGGAATTGGTGGCCCCGCGCGAGTTCATGCTCGTGGCCAGCTACAACCCCGGCTACCAGAACGTGCTGAAACGGCTGAAACCCTCGACCCGCCAGCGCTTTCTGTCCCTCGGTTTCGACTTCCCGCAGCCCGAGGCCGAGATCGCCATCGTCAGCCGCGAAAGCGGGCTGGAGGCCGGGCGCGTGGCGCCGCTGGTGCGGCTCGGCGGGGCGATTCGGCGGCTTTCGGGGATGGATCTGGAAGAGGGGGTCTCGACACGCCTGTTGATCTATGCCGCGACGCTGATGGCCAGCGGCATGGGGGTCATGCAGGCCATCGAGGCCGCGATCATCGAGCCGATGACCGACGAGGCGGATGTGCAGCGCGCGCTGCGCGATGTCGTCGCCACGATCTACGGGTGACCCGGATGCGCATCCTCGATCTGATGGCGCCGGAGGAGACCGTGGGCGAGATCTGGCACGGTCTCGCCCAGGGCCTCGGCGCCGCGCGGCATTACCCCGAGGCCGGGGTCACGCTGGCCTCGCTCCGCCCCTCGCTGGCGCTGCTCTTCCGGGCACTGGGCGGTGCGGCCTCGGTCGAGCTGGTCGAGGCGCCGGAAACCGCGATCACCCACCGTCCCGACCTGACCCGCAAGCTGGCCGCAGGGCGCGACACCGAGACGCGCGCGCGTTTCGACGGCGAGCGTCTGGCCTTGCCGCCGGTGATCGGGGCCTTCCCGGCCGCCGATCTGAATCGCGCGGCCTTTTTCTGGTTGACCGCGGCGGCCGCCCTGACGCCGCTGCACGACGCCCTGTCGACCGAAGGGCCGGGCGACGCACTGGCCGCCGATCTCGAGCAGCTGCGCGCCAATGCCGAGGCCACCCGGAGGGTCCGCGTGGCCTGCCCGGGCCTGCGCGACCTTTATCGCGCCATGACGCCCTGGGCGCTGGCCTGCCGTCCCGATCCCCTGCCCCTTGCCCCGCCCTCGGAAGCGGCGGTCGAACGGTTGCTCCGGGCAACCCTGGCCGAGCGCGCGGTGGAGGATGACATGCCGCCAGCGGGGCGCGGACATCTGCCCTTTGCGCCGGTGCCTTTCTGGCTGCACTGGACCCGTCCTGGCAGGGGTGAGGCCGCGCCCGAGCCAGAGGCCGAGCCCGGCCCGGCCCCTTCGGCCGCCGTCACCAAGCGCAAATTCGGCCAGCGCCGCGACCTGGATCAGGCGAACCGGCGCGACAGTTTCATCGTCCACCGCTTCGAGGCGATCCTGAGCTGGGTCGAGGCGCTGAACGTCAACCGTTCCGTCGATGACGACGACGACGAAAACGCCGCCAAGGCCGCCGACGATCAGGACCGCCTGACTCTGTCAAGGAACGACCGCAAGGCGGCAACGCGGCTCAGGCTGCATCTCGACCTCTCGCCCGCCGATGCCGATCACGAACGTCTGGCCGGCACCCATACCTATCCCGAATGGAACCACCGCGCGCGCAGCTACATGCCCGATCATGTCCGCGTGCTGGAAGCCCCGGCCGAAGAGAACACTGCCTATCACGGCAATCCCCGCCGCATCCGCGAGGTCCGGCGCCAGTTCGAGGCCCTGCGACCGCGCCGCCTGCTGCAACCTAGGCAGGTGGACGGCGCCGAGCTGGACCTCGACGCGCTGCTGACCGCGCAGACTGACCTGCGCGCCACCGGACGCGGGTCGGACCGGATCTGGCAGGCCGCGCGGCAGATCGAACGAGACCTGAGCGTCGCCTTCCTTATCGACACCTCGCGGTCGACCGAGGCCGCGATTGGCGAGACCTCGGTGATCGAAGTTGCGCGTGAGGCGATGGCGGCGATGGCCGAGGGGATCGACGCGGCGGGCGACCGGCTGGGCATCTGGGGCTTTTCCTCGCTGCGCCGGGACCGGGTGTTCCTGAGCCGCGTCAAGGAGTTCGCCGAGCCGGTCACCGCACTGACCCGCGCCCGGATCGGCGGGCTCCGCCCCGGGCATTACACCCGCCTCGGCGCCGCGATCCGCCACGTATCCGCTCAGTTGCAACAGGAAACCGCCACCCGCCGCCTGCTCCTCGTGCTGACCGACGGCAAGCCCAACGACCTCGACCATTACGAGGGCCAGCACGGGATCGAGGACAGCCGCATGGCGGTGCGCGAAGCGCGGCGCGCGGGGCTCGCCCTGCATGGCGTGGTCATCGACGAGGACGGGCAGGACTGGTTCCCCCGCATCTTCGGCCGCGGCGGTTTCACCCTGCTGCCCGATCCCGGCCGCCTGACCCGCGCCCTTCCCGATCTCTACCGCCATCTCACGCAGGAGACCTGACATGCGTTTTCTCCCCCTCATCCTGTCCCTGATCGCCACCCCGGTGGTGGCCGACGCCTTCGAGCGGCCGATCCCGCAGGCCCAGACCGCCGAGGCGGAATTCTGGTACTTCGTGGCCTCGCTGGCGCTTCTGGCCGCGCTGCTCGGCGTGCAATGGCTGGTGCGACGGTCATGAACGGGTCTGTCTGGCGGCTGACTCTGGCGTTGTTTCCCTTCGGGTGGGGGGCGATGGCGGTGAACGTGTTCTTCGCCTCGTTGATCGGGTCTTGGGTCGGCTTGCCCGTGCTGGGCACGCTGCCCTCGGTCGCGCTTGGCGCCCTGATCGCCCTACCCGGCACCTGGGCCTTCGCCCGCCATATCTGCCAACTGATGCAGCGGGCCGAGGAGGGCGAGGAATGAGCACGATGGACCGCCACCGCGCCTGGGAAGGCCCGGCACTCTTCAGCTTCGGCTTCCGCCCGTTCTTTCTGGGCGCCGGGATCTGGGCCACGGTGACCATGGCGTTGTGGATCGCGGTATTGTCCGGCCGGCTGATCCTGCCCACGCGCCTGCACCCGGTCGACTGGCACGCCCATGAATTCCTCTTTGGCTATCTCGGGGCGGTGATGGCGGGGTTCCTGATGACCGCGGTGCCCAACTGGACCGGCCGCATGCCGCTGGTCGGGCGCCCGCTGGCGCTGCTCTTCGCGCTCTGGTTGATCGGCCGGGCCGCCGTCACCGGTTCGGTGTTGCTTCCGCCCCTCGCGGTGCCGCTCGCCGACCTGGCCTTTCCGCTGGCCCTGCTGGCGGCGATGGGGCGCGAGGTGGTGGCCGGGCGCAACTGGCGCAATCTTGTGGTGCTGGGGATGCTGGGTCTGTTCACATTGGGCAACGCGGCCTTCCATCTCGACGCGATGCGCGGCGGCGCCCCGGCCCAGGGCGTTGGGCTCAGGCTGGGGATGGGGGCCGCAATTCTGCTGGTGGCGCTGATCGGCGGCCGGATCATCCCCTCCTTCACCCGGAACTGGCTGGCCAAACGCGGCTCCGGCCGCCTGCCGACACCCCCCGACCGGCGTTTCGACAAGGCGGCGCTTCTGGCCCTGCTGGCCGCCCTCCTGCTCTGGATCGGGGCGCCCGAGGCACCGCTGGCCGGCGTTGGCCTGATCCTCGCGGGCGGCCTTCACGCCGTCAGGCTGTGTCGTTGGGCCGGGGATCGCTGCGCCGCCGAGCCGCTGGTCTGGGTCCTGCACCTGGCCTATGCCTTCGTGCCGGTGGGGGCGCTGGCCTTGGGCGCGGCAATCCTGTTTCCGGCCAGTCTGTCGCCCGCCGCCGCGCAGCATCTGTGGATGGCGGGCGGCATCGGCCTGATGACGCTGGCGGTGATGACCCGGGCCACGCTGGGCCATACCGGCCAGGCGCTGACAGTGGGGCGGGGAACCACCGTGCTTTATCTGGCGGTGATTCTGGCGGTTCTGGCCCGGCTGGGTGCGGGGCTGGTGCCCGGCAGCGCCGACCTGCTGCTGGCCTTGTCGGCCCTGGGCTGGATCGTCGGATTCGGCGGCTTTGCCCTGCTGTACGGCGGGCTTCTGTGGCGACCCCGGCGCCGGCGCTAGAGCCGCGCGCGCCAGAGGCGGAACCGCCCCTGGCCGGTGACTTCCTCGATCAATCCGCGCTCGGTCAGCCGATCTAGATTGCGCTGGACCGCGGCGCGCGAGGCCCCGGTTTCGGCCTCGGCCAGCGGGGCGGCGACCAGCGGCCAGCCCTCGATCACATCAAGCAGCAGCGCGGGGACGCGCCCCGAGAGGTCGCCGGTCGCCGTCTCGGCCCGCTGTCGCCAGGCGGTCAGCCGTTCGAGGTGCAGAAGGGCCGCCAGCACCGATTGCTCGGCCCCGGCAATCCAGGCGCCCAGCTTGCGCCGGGGCTCGCCCTGTCCCTGCAAGCCGCCCGGTCCCCCGGTCGCCAGCGGCAGGAAGGGCGCGCCCTGCCCGGGCAGACGGCTCATCGCGGCACCATGGCGGGCGGCGAGGACCGCGGCCTCCAGGTCGCGGGCGATTTCAGGGCCGATCAGGCGCCAGGCCTGAAACAGGACCGCCGCTTGCGTCACCGGATGCAGGCCGGTCAGAGCGCGCAGCAGCAGCGTGAGATCCTCGGTCGTGTCGCCCGGCCGGTCGAGGAAGCCGCCAATGTCCTGAGCCGGGGCGGGACCATGCGTCAGGCGGCGGGTTGCCCAGCCCGCACGGGCAAGCGCCGCCTCGCTTTCGGCCGTGCTGCCGACGCGCAGCGCCAGCCACAGCCCCAGCCGTTCGACGGGGAAGCGGGTTCCGGCCCACCAGGACAGGTTCGCCACCTCCTGCAGCGCCAGCCGCAGCCTGAGGCCCGGCGGTCCCTGCCGAAGCCGCAGATCCAGCTCGCCGAAAGCCAGGCTCAGCCCGGCCAGCGGTCCGGCCAGCGCCTGTTCGGCGGCGCGCCATTCCTCGGGGTCGAAAAGCGCGCGGCGGTCGGCCCGGGGCAGGGGCTGGCCCAGCGGGTCGTCATCCTCATAGGGACCGGGGAGGAACCACAGATCCTCCTCGGGGATGCCCGCGGGCTCCTCGTCCGGCTCCTCGGCGAAATCGTCATCGAAGGGACGGGGCATCGGCTAGCCCCGCGCGACATAGCCGCGACGGCGCTTGGCGGCCTCCAGCGCGCGGAAGGCCTGCACCGCGTCGCGGGCCGAGGGGAAGGAATCGATCTTCTGCCGGCCATAGGTGCCGTTCCGGCCCCAGCCGCGCGTCACGCACCATTGTCCGAAAAGATCCCGCCCGAGGTCGATCCGATAGAACCGGTCGATATTCTCGGGGGCGTCGCGTCGCTCCAGCGATCTGTGCATGCCTTGCCCTCGGCTGATCTTTGCGACTCTGGGCGCGCAGCGCGCAAAAAGCAAGGATTTTGCGCATTGAGGCGGCGGGAACCGCCTCAGGCAGCCTCAAGGCAGATCGCCACCCCCATGCCGCCCCCGATGCAGAGCGAGGCCAAGCCCTTCTGCGCCCGGCTGCGCCGCATCTCGTGCACCAGCGTGGTGACGATGCGGTTGCCGCTCGCCGCCAGCGGATGACCCAGGGCGATGGCGCCGCCGTTCACGTTGATCCGCGCGGGATCCCAGTCCATGTGCCGGTTGACGGCCAGCGACTGCGCGGCGAAGGCTTCGTTGATCTCCAGCCGGTCAAGGTCGGCCGCGGCCCAGCCGGCCCGGGTCAGCGCCGCGCGCGAGGCCTCGACCGGCCCCAGCCCCATGTCCATCGGGTCGAGCGCGGCAGCGGCATAGCTGGCGATCCGGGCGAGCGGGGTCAGGTTCAGCGCCTGCATCCGCCGTTCCGACATCACCAGCACCGCCGAAGCGCCGTCGTTCAGGCCCGAGGCATTGCCCGCGGTGATCGTCCCCTCGGGATCGAAGGCGGGGGCCATGGCCGAGAGCCGCTCCAGCGTGGTGGCGCGGGGCGATTCATCCTCGGCCACGATCCGCTCGCCCCCTCGACCGGGCAGCGTCACCGGCACGATCTCATCGGCGAAGATCCCGGCCTTCTGCGCTTCTGCCGCGCGTTCCTGCGAGGTCAGGGCGAAGAGGTCCTGCGCCTCCCGCGTTATCTGGAAGCGGCGGGCGAGCTGTTCGACGGTGTTGCCCATATGAATGTCGTTGAACACGTCCCAGAGCCCGTCGACGATCATCATGTCCTCAAGCGCGAGGTCCCCCATCCGGGCCGGCGCGCGGCTTTTCCACAGCAGGCGCGGGGCCTCGGTCATGCTGTCCTGCCCGCTGGCCAGGACGATCCCGGCGTCACCCGCGCGGATCGCCTGTGCGGCGAGGTGGATGGATTTCTGCCCGGCGCCGCAGACCTTGTTGATGGTCATGGCGGGCACGCGGTCGGGGATGCCCGCCCAGATCGCCGCTTGCCGCGCCGGGTTCTGCCCGGCGCCGCCCTGCAAGACCTGACCGGCGATCACCTCGTCGATCAGGGCGGGGTCGATCCCGGCATCGGCGATCACTGCGCGCATCACCGCGGCCCCCAGCCGCGCCGCCGGAACCCCGGCATAGGCCCCGCCCAGCTTGCCGATCGGCGCGCGGCGCGCGGCGACGATGAAGACACCCGTGGACATGCGATCCTCCCTCACGATTATGGACCGAACGGTACAGCCTCGTGGCGGGCAGGTAAAGCCCGCTCTCAGCCCTTGCGGCAGGCGCGCAGCACAAGGCCCGCGAATTTCTCGGCCAGGGCCTCGATATCGCCCGCGCGTTGCGGCCCGACCCAGAGGAAGGCGTAGAAATACATGCCTAGCAGCGCCTTCAGCTCGTCGGGATCGACGGCACGCAGCCGGGCGGCATCCCGCGCCTCGTTCATCACCCGCTCCCACAGGCGGAAGTAATCGCCGTGCAGCCGGAGCACGGCGCGGCGGTATTCGGACGACAGCGCATGCACCTCGCGGAAACAGACCGTCATCTCGGCGTTGTCCTGAACCACAGCCTGCATCAGACCCAGCGACAGGGCGCGGATCCGCTGCTCGGGATCGTCGCTTTCGGCCAGGATCGTTTCGGCCTCGGCCAGCAGGTCGTGCAGATAGACGGTCATGATGTCGAAGAGCAGATCCTCCTTCGACCGTATGTGATGATAAAGCGCGCCCTTGCCGTGGTTGGTCGCACTGCTCAGCTCGGCGGTGCCGACGCTGCCATAGCCCTTTTCGGCGAAAAGCTGGGCCGCGGTTTTCATGATGGCGCGCTTGGTATCGCTGATCGGGCGCTTCTCGGCCGGGGTCTGCATGGGGGCTCCCTCGATTCTCTGAACCTTCCTTATCAGTGAGTGACCGGTCGGACCAGTCCGCTCCGATGCCCGGACGTCCAGGCATCGGAGAGGTTGTAGCGCCGAGGCTACAGGATGAGCGGCAGAAGCGTCACGCCCGCCCCGAAGATGATCAGGCCGAAGATCATCATGACGGCCGTATAGCCCAGGATGTCGCCGGCGCGCAGCTTGGTCACGCCCAGCAGCGGCAGCATCCACATCGGCTGCAAGCCGTTGGTCAACTGGTCGCCATAGCCGAAGGCGATGATTGTCTGGCCCATGTCGGCGCCGATGTTGCGCGCGGCCTCGATCAGCACCGGCCCCTGGACCGCCCACTGGCCGCCGGCCGAGGGCACGAAGAGGTTGACGATGGCCGAACTCAGCATGGCAAAGAAGGGGAAGGTGAATTCGGTCGAGATCGACACCAGCCCCGCGGCGAAGATGGTGATCAGGCCCGAGCCCGACATGATCCCCATGATCCCGGCATAGAACGGAAATTGCAGCGCCACCTGCCCGCAGGCACCGATCGCCTTGTCCACCGCCTGCACATAGGCAATCGGCGTGCCATGCGCCGCCATCCCCGCCATCAGCAGGATGAAGTTGACCATGTTGAGGTTGAGGTCGAAGCCGTTGGTCATGAAATGCCAGACGACATAGCCGAGGCCCACGAGGACCACTGCCCAGCTCATCAGATAGGAACGCTCCATCCGCGCGGCGACAGTGCGGTCGCGCGCATCGGTCAGGCTGGCGTCCCCCGCCAGGGCGTTCTGCGCCGAGGCTTCGGCGATCGGCTCGGGATCGACGGTGACCCTTTCGTGCTCGGGCGGCTGCATGGCGGCATAGACGAAGGGGATCACCAGCAGGAAGGCCAGCAGCGTCAAAAGGTTATAGCCGGTCAGGATCGTGTTCTCGAGGCCGATCAGCCCGATCTCGTCCACCAGAAAATGCCCGGGCGTGTTGACCAGCAGCGGCGCCGAGGCCGAGAGGCCGCAGTTGAAGACGATGAGGCCTGAGAAACCGGCGGCGGCGGCCAGCGGGTAATGCACGCGAATCCCGCGTTCCAGGCAGTTCTGGCTGACCTTGCGGGCCGAGATGGCGCCGATGATCAGGCCGAGCCCCCAGCTGATCGCGCCGAAGATCACCGCCAGCACGGTAATCATGACGATGGCCTGGGTCGCGGTCTTGGGGATCCGGGCCACGCAGTCGATGGCGCGCTCGACCGGGGGCGAGGAGGCCAGCACATAGCCGAACAGCAGGATGACCGTCATCTGCATGGCAAAGGACAGCAGGTTCCAGAACCCGCCATACCACAGGCCCACCACCTCGGCCGGGCCGGTGGGGGTCAGGGTGATGGCGAGCACGGCGGTAAGGCCGGTCAGGACGATGGCGAAGATGAACGGATTGGGGATGAAGGCGCGCGTGAACGATGAGCACGCGACCCCGAGTCGGTATAGCATGATGGTTCCTCCCTTGGACCGGTCAAGTCGTGTGGACCGAACGGTCTGACGCAAGATAGGCGCGGTTTTCCGCCTGCGTCAATTTAAACTGATCGGTCCGATGCAATTTCTGGTCGGGATTCGAGGGGGGATTCAGGGGATAAGGGTCAGGGGGCGGCGACGAACGGCAGATTGGATTGCTTGTGTGGTTTTGGCAGGAATCGTTATAATTCAGAGAAATAAGTGCAGCCGTTGGCAGCGGTTTCCGCGCTCAGCGCCTCCGATGTGCCGCCTTGCAACATTTTTTGCTTGCAGAGACGAGTCTGGACCGAATAGTCCATAGGCATCAGGTTGGGAGCCTCGATAACCTCGGGAGGAGGACAAGATGGACAGATCGGTACTCTGGCGGCCGGACCCCGCCGTGCTGCAGGAAACCGCGCTGGCGCGCTTTGCCCAGGAGAACGGATTCGGCGTTACGGAATACGAATCGTTGCATGGCTGGAGCATTGCCGATCCCGCCGCCTTCTGGTCGCGCCTGTGGGACTTTGCCGGTGTCCGGGGCGAGAAGGGCAGCGTGGCGCTGCAGCGAGATCCCGCCGCCTGGATGACCGGCGCGCGATTCTTCCCCGAGGCGCGGCTCAACATGGCCGAGAACCTGCTGGCCCGCGCCGACAGCGCAGAGGCGGTGATCGAACTGGACGAATCGGGCAACCGCCGGGCGCTTTCGGCTGATCAGCTGCGGGCCGAGGTGGCGCGCGTCGCCCGCGGCCTGCGCGCGGCGGGGGTGGTCAAGGGCGACCGGGTGGCGGCGATCCTGCCCAACCGGATCGATTGCCTGGTCACGCTGCTGGCCTCGCTGGCCATCGGCGCTGTCTGGACCTCCTGCTCGCCCGATTTCGGCGCGGCGGCGATTTTGGACCGGATCGGGCAGGTGCAGCCGAAGGTCCTGTTCGCGCAGACCCGCGTGACCTACGGCGGCAAGAGCGTCGACCTCGGCCCCCGCATCGCCGAGATCGCCGGCCAGATCCCCGATCTGGGCGCGCTGGTGCTGGTCGGTCCCGAGGCCGCGCCGATGGACCGCCCGACGATCCGCTGGGAGGATTTCGGCAGCGCGGGCGCGTTGGAATTCGAGCCGCTTGCCTTCGATGACCCCTGTTATATCCTCTATACCTCGGGCACGACCGGGGCGCCCAAGGCCATCGTCCACCGCACCGGCGGCGTGCTGCTGCAGAAGCTGAAGGAGCATCTGCTGCACGGCGATGTGCGGCCCGGTGACCGTTTCCTGTGGTACACGAACACCGCCTGGATGATGTATCATTGGGTCGTCGCCAGCATGGGCTGCGGCGCCACGCTGGTGCTGTACGACGGGGCGCCGATCCTTAAGCGGGACGGCGGCTACGATTGCGGCCCGCTTTGGCGGGCGGTCGAGGCCGAGGGGATCACCCATCTCGGCATCAGCCCGAAATACCTGTCGACGCTGATGGAGCAGGGCTACCGCCCGGGCGCCGAGCACGACCTCAGCTCACTGCGCTGGCTGATGTCGGCGGGCAGCCCCGTCTCGCCCGATCAATACGACTGGATCTATGACGCCATCGGCCAGCAACAGGGCTTTGCCTCGATTTCCGGCGGGACCGAGATCATGGGCTGCTTCCTGCTGGGCTCGCCGTTGCATCCGGTCAAGCGCGGGCAATTGACCGTCAAGGCCCTCGGCATGGCGGTCAACGTGCTGGACGAGCGCGGCGCGCCGGTGCGCGGCCGCCCGGGCGAACTGGTCTGCACCGAGCCCTTCCCCTCGATGCCCGCGACGTTCTGGGGCGAGGGCGGCGAGGCGCGCTACCGCAAGAGCTATTTCGCCGACCGGCCCGAGATCTGGACCCATGGCGACCATGCCACGCTGAACGTGGACGGTACGGCGGTGATCCATGGCCGCTCGGATTGCACGCTGAACCCGGGCGGGGTGCGGATCGGCACCGCCGACATCTACAACGTCTGCCAGAAATTCCCCGAACTGACCGATGCTCTGGTCTTCGGCCGCGCGGTGCCGGGGGATGAGGAAATCGTCCTCTGCGTCAAGCTGGCCGAGACGGCCGACCTGACCCCCGATCTGGCGCAGGCGATTCGCGCGCGGGTCCGCACGGAATGTTCGCCCCGCCATGTGCCGGCCGCGATCTATGCCGTGGCCGACATCCCGATGACGGTGAACGGCAAGCGGGTCGAGGGCGCGGCGCGGTCCATCGTGGCCGGGCAGGTGGTGGCCAATCTCGCCTCGCTCGCCAATGCGAATTGCCTGGCGGAATACGCAGCACTTTCAGAAAGGACCGCGCTATGAGGCCACAGGCGGCACTGATCGGCGTGGGCTCCCTGCCCCCGCAACGACGCACCGAGGGCGCCTCGACGCTGGGCATGCTGGCACGCGCGGCGAAGGCGGCGCTCGACGATGCCGGGCTGGAGAAATCCTGCATCGACGGGCTGCTGGTCGGCCCGCAGGTCGGCGAGACGCCGCAGCATGTGCCCGCCACCGTCGCCGAATACCTGGGCCTGCAACCGGTCATGGGCAATGTGGTGGATCTGGGCGGGGCCTCGGGTCCCGGGATGATCTGGCGGGCGGCGGCGGCGATCCAGGCGGGGATGTGCGAGACGGTGCTCTGCGTCATCGGCAACCACCGCAACCCCGAGGCACCGCGCAGCCCCAACCGCAACCCGATCCGCGAATTCGACGTGCCCTTCGGGGCCTCGGGCGCGAATATCTCCTACGCGCTGCTGAAACAGGCACATATGGCGCGCTATGGCAGCACGGACGAGGATTTCGCCCTGATCGCCCATTGGGCGCGGGCCAACGCCCAGCGGATGCCGGAGGCGATCTTTCACGGTCAGCCCGCCAGCGTGGCCGAGGTTCTGGCCTCGCCCCTGGTGGCGAGCCCGCTGCATCTGTTCGAGATCGTGATGCCGGTTGCCGGGGCCGAGGCGGTGATCGTCACCTCCGCCGCCCGGGCGAAGGGCAGGCGCGCGGCCTATCTCTTGGGCGCGGGCGAGAAGATCACCCACCGCGCCGTCAGCCAGGCGCCGGACCTGACCTCGGGACCGCTGAAGCCGTCGATGGCGCGGGCCTTCGCGCAATCGGGGCTGAGCGTCGAACGGATGTCGCTGCTGTCGCTCTATGATTGCTACACGATCATGGTGGCGACGACGCTGGAGGACAGCGGGCTCTGCCCGCCCGGACAGTTCGGCGCCTTCATGCGGGCGCATGATTTCGGGCCCGAGGGGGACTGGCCGCTGAACACCCATGGCGGGCAGCTGGGCTACGGCCAGCCCGACCTCGCGGGCGGCATGACCCATGTGACCGAGGCGGTGCGCCAGCTGCGTGGCAGCGCCGAGGGGCGGCAGATCAAGGATGCCGAATTCGCGCTGGTGACGGGCAACGGGGCCACCATGTCCGAAGCCGTGGCGCTTGTCCTGGGAGCCGAGCCATGACCGACCTGTCCACCCTCAAGGTCCCCGGGCCGACCGAGATCCCGCTGACCCGGCCCTTCTGGGAGGCCGCCGCCGAGGGGCGTCTGGTGATCCCGCATTGCACCGCCTGCGATCAGCCCTTCTTCTATCCGCGCGAGATCTGCCCGCATTGCTGGGCTGATGCCTGGGAATGGCGGCAGGCCAGCGGGCAGGGCTGGTTGAAGAGCTTCAGCATGGTCTGGAAACCTGGCCATCCCGGCTGGGCGCCGGCCGCGCCTTATGCCGTGGGGCTGGTCGCGCTGCCCGAGGGGCCGGTGATGCTGAGCCATATCCTGGCCCCCGCGCCCGAGGTCGGCATGGCCCTGGTGCTTGCGCCCACCGACATCGGCGGACGGGTGTTGCCCGCCTTCCGCCCCGCCTGATACCCAATGCCAAGGAGCACGCAATGACCAAGACCAATGGCTGGACCGGCACGATCAACGGTATGCCCCGCGTGGGGCAGGCGGCCGAGCGCAGCCGCACCACCTCGATGGCGGATATCGAGGCCTTCACCGCGATGACCGGCGACCGCAACCCGGTGCATTACGACGAGGCATTGGCCCGCAAGACCGCCTTCGGCAAGCTGATCGTGCAGGGCGGCGTGACCACCGGCATCCTCAACGCCGTGGTCGCCGAGGATCTGCCGGGGCCGGGGACGGTGTTCCTGAACACCAACCTCAACTTCCGCAAGGCCGTGGGCGTCGGTGAGGCCATCACCGGCCGGGTCGAGGTGCTGACCGTGCGCGAGGACAAGCCGCTGTGTACGCTGAAGGTCAGCGTCACCGACAGCACCGGCGCCATCTGCGTCGAGGGTGAGGCGACGACCTTCACCATGCCGCTCGAAGGTCTCTGACATGAGCCCCGTCCCCCAGGCCGAGGGCCGCTGGCGCATGCTGGCCATCCTCTGTCTGGGGGTGGCCGGGGTGCTGGCGACCTGGTTCTCGGCCACGGCGATCCTGCCCGAGCTGATCGCGCTCTGGGATCTGGACGCGGCGCGGACCTCGTGGCTGACCAACGCCGTGCAGGTCGGCTTCGTGGTGGGCGCCATCGGCGCCTCGCTGGTCAACCTGCCCGATATCGTGCCGATGCCGCGGCTGATGGCGGTGTCGGCCGGGCTGGCGGCCGCGGCGAACGCAGCGCTGCTTGTGGTCGGGCCAGACGGGGCAATCCTCGCGCGTTTTGTCACCGGCGTGGCGCTGGCGGGGGTTTATCCGCCGGCCATGAAGCTGATGGCGACCTGGTTCGTGCGGGGGCGGGGGCTGGCGCTCGGCCTCCTGATCGGGGCGCTGACGCTGGGCTCTTCGATGCCGCATCTGGTCCGCGCCCTGGCCGAGGGGATCGACTGGCGGCTGGTGGTCTGGGTGACCTCGGGCCTGGCGCTGGCCGCCGCGCTGGTCTTCGCGACCATGGTGCACGAGGGACCCTCGCCCTTTGGCCGCGCCACCTTCGACCCCCGGCAATCGCTCAGCGTCTTCACCAACCGGCCGCTGTTCCTGGCGAACCTCGGCTACTTCGGCCATATGTGGGAGCTTTACGCACTCTGGGCCTGGATCCTGGCCTTCGCCAGCGCGGCCGAGGCGGGATTGCAGCCCTTCCCCTTCGGCTCACCCTCGATGCTCAGCTTCGTCGTCGTGGCTTCGGGTGCTGTCGGCTGCCTGCTCGGCGGCTGGCTCTCGGACCGGATCGGGCGCTGCCTGACCTGCGCCGGGATGATGCTGGTCTCGGGCGGCTGCGCGGCGATGATCGGCTTCTTCTTCGACGGGCCGGCGATGGTGCTGGCGCTGATCGCGCTTTTGTGGGGGGTCACGGTGGTGGGCGACAGCGCTCAATTCTCGGCCGCCGTCACCGAGCTGGCCGAGGGCGCCTTTGTCGGCACGGCGCTGGCCCTGCAGATGGGGCTGGGCTTTGGCCTGACCGTGCTGACGATCTGGGCATTGCCGCATTTCGCCGAGTGGATCGGCGGCTGGCGATGGGCCTTCCTCTTCCTGGTGCCGGGGCCCCTGATCGGCGCCGGGGCCATGCTGGCCCTGCGCCGATTGCCCGAAGCCACGCGTCTGGCGCAGGGCGCGCGCTGAGGGCGGCGCTTACTTGCCGGGTGGCGCGCGGTCGAGCAACTGCAGCGTGGGCGCCATCGTCGCGGCCGCCTGCGCCGTCGCCGGCGTCGCATCGCGCCATTGGCAGAACAGCCCCGCCGCCGTTTCCTGACACGGGCCGTTGTCCCTGAGCCATTGATGCGGGTTCAGATGCAGCGAGGCCCCGTCCGGCCCGTGGAAATCGACCCGCGGATGGTCGAGCGGATAGGCACCGGCCGTGGCGCTGGTCCAGGCGGGCGGCTCCATCCACCAGCCTTGCGGCAGGGTCAGCGCCAGCCCGTCCCAGACCACCGGGCAGGCCGGGGCGGCACAGGGCGCGCGGGGGTCGGCCGTGGCGCCGCTGTCCGCCGACTGAACCGGGAGGGTGATTTCCGCGACCTGTCCGGGCGCCAGCGTGACGATGGCAGAGTAGGTCACGCCGTCCGCAGCATGGGCGGCGATACGCCAGCGGCCGGGCTCGAACGCGCCGCTGATCGTCGGGCCGGTTTCCATCGGCGCCCAGGCTTCGGGGCTCATCCCAGGGTCCAGCGGCACGCCCTCCCACGAAACCGGCAGGGCGGCGACCCCGGGCGGCAGGCGGAAGGTGGCCTGGGCTGCGGGCCGGAACTGCGCGGGGTACAGCGTGGCGAGCGGGGGTGGCGCACCACGGAGAGGGTCGGCCAGGGCGGGCAAGGGGAGGGTCGCGGCCAGCAGCAGCCCGACAGCCAGCGGGGCAAGACATCGCGTCATCGAAAAGTCCTTCCGGTCAAAAGACGCCCGATGCCAGGACAGGGGCGTAGGGAAGGGATAGAGGGTTTCGCGCCGCGGTTGCGCTGACACCTGCGTGATCGGGCAGGTCGGGTCGGGCCCTCAGACGCCCTCGCTTTCGGCCCGGGCCAGCGTCAGCACCAGGACCTGACCCGCCTGATCGTCCTGCTCCCGGGCCAGCGCCTTGCGCAGATGGGGCAGGGCGGCGCGCCGGTCCAGCGCGTCGAGCGCCATGGCGACATGGATGCGGGTGCGCCATTCGGGGCTTTTCAATCCGGCGGCAACGGCATCGAAATGGTCACAAGGCACCCGGCAGAGGATCCCGTGCAGGAGGTCCTGCAAGCGGAGGATTTCGTTCAGCGCGGTCCGGTCCCAGTCCTGAACCTCGCGCCGGTCGCGGGCGAGGTCGTCGAGCCAGACGATCGCCGCCTCGATCTCGGCCGGGCCGCATTGCTCGGCGATGGCGGCGGTCCGCGCCTCGGACACCCGGGTGAGGGGTTTGAGGTCGCGCAGCGCCCGGTGGACCAGCGCGGCCAGGGCGGAGACGGGTTGCAGGATCGGGCCTGCTGCCTGGTGGCGCATCTGTTGGATCATGATCTGGCCCCTCGTCGGCCTTCTGGTACGCGGAGGCGGCACCGGATGAGCCCATCGGACCGGTGCCGTACGGGGCGGCAGACTAAGCGGCTGGCACGCCCGCGCACCCCCCCGTTCAGGGGGGCTGAGGCCGTGGCATCTGGCGCCGGGTCCGGACATATGGTCCAGTTCCCAGGAACCGCCCCTGGCTTCGCCATCCTCCTCAAGGGGGCGAGGCGCGACGGGCGGGGGCTCGATGACGGGAGGATGACGACGGCGATGCAAGAGCGGCGCTCGGACCGAAGGATGCCGACCCCGGGCGGGTCTGCCGCCCGATCGCGTCGGCTGGCGCCCGTTCTGGCCCTGTTCGCCGCCGTCGCGCTGAGCGTCCTTTTCGCGGGGCTGATGCTGGGCCTGGCGACCAGCCGGCCCTGGCTTGGCCTCTCCCTCAGCCCCATCCCGCCGGTCGCCAAGGCGGGGGATGACGGCGCGCTCTGGTTGACCGGGGCCGAGGGCCCGGCGGCGCGGGCCGGGGTTCCGCCAGAGCTGGCGCGGGTGCTGAGTATCGACGCCGCAGGCGCCGAGGGTGCGCTCGACCTGACCGCCATGGACCTGCTCGAGGAGCCGGACGTGCTGCCAAGTAACGCCGCCATGGCGGATTATTTCGCGCGTCAGGACCGGATCGCGGCGCTGATGGCGGGGCCGGTCGAGATCCGGCTGGCCGTTGCGGGCGAGGAGGGGGCCGGGGCGCCGCCGCTGCTCTACCGGATCACGCCCGAGGCGCGGCGCCCCGTGACCAGCCTGCCCGTTCCGTTCTGGATGCAGCTCTGTGTCGGGCTGGCCGGGTTCTGGATCGGGGTCTGGATCTGGGCGCTGCGCCGGGGCGATTGGGCGGCGCGCTTTCTGGCACTGGCGGGGGCGGGGCTGATGCTTTCGGCCTTTCCCGCCGCAGTCTATTCCACGCGGGAGCTGGCCCTGCCCGATCCGCTGTTCTGGGCCCTGTCGTCACTCAATGCCACCGGCTCGCTGACCTTCGGCGTCGGCATGATCGGCCTCTTCCTGATCTATCCGCGGCGCCTGGTGCAGGATCGCTTTCTGCTGGTGCCCGCGGTCGTGCTGGGCCTGTGGCGGCTGGCCGATGCGCTGGAATGGACGCAATCCCCCGCCCTGGGCCGCCATCTGGCGATCCTCTGTGCGATGCTGGTCATCGTCGTCCTGATCGGCCTGCAATTCCGCGGCACGAGGGGCGATCCGCGCGACCGTGCCGCGCTGACCTGGCTGGGACTGGCGGTGATCGTCGGCGCGGGCGCTTTCGTTGCGACCGTGATCCTGCCGGTCGCGCTTGGCATCGCGGCGGTCTTGTCGCAGGGGATGGCTTTCCTCTTCTTCCTGCTGATCTATGGCGGCGTGGCCCTGGGGGTTGCCCGCTACCGATTGTTCCAGCTCGATGAATGGGCCTTCCGCATCCTCTTTTACGTGGTTGGCGTCGTGCTCTTGCTGGTGCTCGATGCGGTGCTGGTCCTGACGGTCATTGATGAACGCGCCCCGGCCTTTGCCCTGTCGCTGCTGGTTGTCGGGCTGGTCTGGCTGCCGTTGCGCGACATGCTGGCACGGCTGATCCTGCGGCGGGCCGATCCGCTGCAGGGCGCGCTGTTCCGGCAGGTGATGGATGTCGCGCTCACCCCGCCCGGCCGCGACCAGCGCGCGCGCTGGGGGGCGCTGCTGGAGGGGCTCTTCCACCCCTTGACCCTGACCCCGCTGGAGGCGGCCGCACCCTCCGTCATCACCGACGACGGGGTCGGGCTGGTGGTGGGCGGGGCGGGCGACCTGCCCGGCTACCGGCTGGAATATGCAGGGCAGGGGCGCAAGCTCTTCACCCCCGCCGATGTCGCGCTGGCGGACGAGCTGCGGGCGATGCTGACCAATGCGCTGGAAAGCCGCGCGGCCTATGAAAAGGGCGTGGCCGAGGAACGGTTGCGCATCGCCCGCGACATTCACGACAATATCGGCGTCCAGCTGATGGGCGCGCTGCACAGCCGCGAGCCGCGGCGCAAGGATCAGCTGATCCGTGAGACCCTGACCGACCTTCGGGATATCGTGAACAATGCCAGCAACCCGGATCTGTCGTTCCAGGAATTGCTGGCCGATCTGCGCGCCCAGATCTCGGAGCATGTCTTCGCCGCCGGCGTGCGGATGGATTGGGTGGCCGAGGGCGGGGATGCGGTGATCCTGCCGCTTGCCAAGGCGCATACCCTGCGCTCGGTGGTCCGTGAAGCGGTGCAGAACGCGCTGAAACATGCCGATCCCGGGCTGGTGCGGATCGCCATCCGGCAGCGCGTTGAGGTGATTGACGTCAGGGTCGAGGATGACGGCACCGGTTTTGAGGTGGCGGCCGAGCATCGCGGCAACGGGCTTGAGAACATGCGCGCCCGGATCACCAGCCTGGGCGGACATTTCTCGCTGGTCAGCGGCGCCGAGGGCACGCGGATCGAGGCGCAATTTCCATTTGAAACCGGACGGGAACGGTGATGACACGGGTCTTGATCGTCGAGGATCTGAGCGAAACGCGCCGCTGGCTGGCCGAGATCGTCGCCACGGCCTTTCCCGGTTGCGAGATTCACGAGGCCGCCAGCATGCGCGCGGGCATCGGGCAGGTGGCGGCGCGGGACTTCGAGGTGGCGCTGATCGACCTCGGCCTGCCGGACGGCTCGGGCCTCGATGTGTTGCGCAACCTGCGCCTTGTGCGGCCCCAGACCATCTGCGTTGTCACCACCGTGATGGGCGACGATGCCTCGATCGTCGGGGCGCTTTCCGCCGGGGCGCAGGGGTATCTGCTGAAGGAACAGCCGCAGGACCTGCTGACCCGGCAGCTGCGGCAGGTCGCCGAGGGGATTCCGGCGCTTTCGCCGTCGGTCGCGCGTCGGATCATGGAGCATTTTCGCCGCACCGGTCCGGCCGCACCCGACGACGACCTGACCACGCGCGAGCGCGAGGTTCTGGGGCTGATCGGCCGCGGCCTGCGCAATGGCGAGGTTGCGGCGCAGCTGACGATCGCCGAGACCACGGTGGCCGGCTATATCAAGTCGATCTACCGCAAGTTGGGCATTTCCTCCCGCGCCGAGGCCTCGTGGCACGCCGCCCGGTTGGGGTTGAGCGACGACCTGACGGGGAACCGGCGATAAGCCGAGCGGCGGTGGAACGGGACGGGCGCGCGCTTCCGCTGCTGACCCCGCTGCGGATTGCGGCAATGACGCTCGCCGCCCCCTTTTCCCGACGCGGGGCCCCTCATCGCGCAGCAGTGATGCGCTTTGGCAACAGGTGCAGGGGATGTGCGCGGCCAAAGGGATATCTGCCTTGTCTAATATGACAAAAATTGTCAGGAATCCGCCATCCAGCGGCCCCCCGTAACCCGGGGCCCAGCCCGCCAGATTCCCCCGCCAGGTTCCTGACCGATTGTCCCGCCCGCCCCGAACAGGCGCGTGGGCGGGTGTCTTTGCCATGGGCTTGGCGCGACCGCGCGCATCCGGCGCGCGGCCGCCCCCGAATGCCAGCGTCCTGCCAGCACCGAGATGCCGCCCCTCGGCGGCCCGATGGAGTGATCGCAATGCGATATGGAACGACCGCCCCGGGGCGGCTGATGGCGCGTGCCGGGACGCAGGCCGCGCTCTGGCTCTGCCTCCCCGCTGCCCTGTTGGCCCAGGTCCCCGAAGACCCCCGATCGTTGCCCGACGACAGCGCGCAAACCGCCGCCCAGGGCGAGGCGGCGACCGAGGCCCCCGGCCTCTTCGACCTGCTGGGCCGGATCACCTATTTCACCGGCCGCCTGCCGCGGCCGGTGCTGGAAGTGCCCGCCACCGTCACCGTCGTGGATGGCGAAGAATTGCACGATCAGGCCGTCACCGACATGCAGCAGCTGACCCGCTACGTGCCCGGCCTGTCGGTCAACCGCCAGATCAACGCGGCCCAACCCTTCAACGATTTCGATGGCTTCAGCATGCGCGGCGTCGGCGGCAACCGGGTGCTGATGCTGGTCGACGGTTCGCGTGTGGCCGAACGGATCACCGACGGCACCCGCGATTACCTCGATTTCTCGTTCGTGCGGCAGGCCGAGGTCGTGGGCGGCCCCGCCTCGGTCGTCTGGGGCGCCGATGCCCTGGGCGGCGTGGTGGCGCTGCGCACCGTCACCCCTGACGACGTGCTTCAGGGGCGGGAGCGCGGCACCGAACTGCGCTCCAGCTACGACAGCTTCACCAATACCTACACCGTGACCGGCACCTTCGCGCAGCAATTGTCCGAGCGCCTGTCGATGCTGATCGGCTATTCGCATCTGCGGGCGAACGAGCCCCGGCTCAGCAATGCGGCGGCCAACGGGGGACTTTACAGCGACATCCATGGCGGCTGTCCGCGCGACCTTGCGGCGGGGGCCACGCCCTGCAACGAATTCGACCCGACCGATATCGAGACGCATCACGGCCTCGTGCGCTTCGACTTCCGGCCGAACGACGAACATCGCTTCGGGTTCACCGCAGACCTGCTGCGGCGCGTCACCGAGGTGGATTTCAACCAGAACCTTGGCAATACCGCCTCGGCCAGCACCTATGTCACCTCGGATCAGCGGGTTCAGACGATCACCCGCCAGCGCTTCGCCCTCGAGCATGAATGGACGCCGGGCGGGGGATTCCTCGATCAGTTGACCACCACCTTCGCCTTCGTGCCGCACAGCTACGAGCGGACCGGCGAGCGGCGTTCGATCACCGGCGGCGAGTCCTCGGTGCAATACGACACGCTGACCCTCGATGAGGATTTCTTCGAACTGGACATCCAGGGCGTCCGGCGCTTCTCGCTCGGCGGGGCGCAGCACGAACTGACCTTCGGCTTCGACGGCGACCACACGACGACCGATTACACGCGGGTTTCGCGGGTGGTGAACCTGACGACCGGATCGGATGTCACGACCCGCGCGGGCGGCTTCAACTTCGCCAACGCGACCACGCGGCGTGCGGACATCTATCTGCAGGACCGGATCACCTGGGGCGATGGCCGGTTCGAGCTGACGCCGGGCCTGCGGTACGCCACCTATCTGATCGACCCGCGCCCCGATCCCGATTACGTCGTCGTGCCGGGTTCCGAACCCCAGCGTCGGCAGGACCAGGCGCTGCTGGGCAGCCTGGGCGCGCGCTGGCGGGTCGACAATCAATGGACCATCTGGGGCAACATCGGCCAGGGCTTCAAGATGCCGACCGCCGAACAGCTCTATACCTCGCTGGATGGCGGCGGCTTCGACCTGATCCCGGCCCCGAACCTGCGGCCCGAGTTCGTCACCAGCCTGGAAATCGGCGCGCGCGGCGAATTTGCCGATGGCTATGTCTCGGTCAGCGCCTATCGGGCCAATTACACCGACTTCATCCAGAGCTTCTACAACCCGCCGGGCACCGACGATTACACCTATCGCAACATCGAGGAACGCGAGGTCTGGGGCATCGAACTGGCCGGCGATTACCAGATCACGCCGAACCTGACGCTGAGCGGTTCGCTGGCCTGGCAACGCGGGCGCCAGCGGGTCGATCCCGCCTCGCCCGAGACGGCGGCCAATCTGCGCCCCTTGCGCGGGGTGGTGGGGCTCAGCTGGGAAGTCCCGAACTCGCGGCTCACGCTCGACGCCTTCTCGCGTTTTGCCAGCGGCGTCCGGGAAACGGCAAGCGCCGATGGGTTCCGCCCGGCGGGCTATGCCCTTCTCGACCTTTATGCGCGCTATGCGCTGACCGACGAGGCCGCGATCACCTTTGGCATCACCAACCTGTTCGACACGGCCTATTACGAGGATTCGGCGATCGGCGTCACGACCAACCCGTCGCTCGCCGTGGCCCGCCAGAACCCGCTGGACCTGCGCATGGGGGCAGGGCGCGTGTTCACGCTGGCGCTGGAAGCGCGGTTCTAGGCCGATGCGGGTAATCCTCAACCGGATGGGGCGGCTGGCCTGGCTGGCCGCCTCGGGCCCCGGGGCCTGGAAGGGGCTGGGCCTTTTCGCCCTGATCCTGGCGCTGGAATTCGTCGGCGTCTGGCTCAGCGTGCAGATGATCAACTGGTCGCGCGCGTTCTACGACGCGCTCGAACAACTCGACGCGGCCGAGGCGCTGCGCCAGATCGGGATCTTCGGCGTTATCGTCGGCGTCCTGTCGGCCAGCACCCTCTCGGGCGCCTGGCTGCGCAAATGGCTGCAGATCGGCTGGCGGCAGCGCCTGACCGACCGGGTGCTGACGCTGTGGCTCGACGGTGGGGCCTATTGGCATCTGCGCCCGGGCCTCAGCCCCAAGCCGGTCGAGAACCCGGACCAGCGCATCGCCCAGGATTGCGCGCAATTCATCAGCTATCTGCTGGAATTCACGCTGGACCTGATCACCCGGGTCGTGTCGCTGATCACCTATCTGGCGGTCCTCTGGTCGCTGTCGAACTTTCCGCTGTCGCTGGGCTTTCTGGGCATCGAGGCCGAGATCCCCCGCTACATGGTCTGGGCGTCGTTCCTTTATGTCTTCGGCTCCAGCCTGATCACCCATTGGCTGGGCCGACCGATCAAGCGGCTGGCCTTCGATCAGGAACGCTACGAGGCCGATTTCCGCCATGCGCTGGTGCAGGTCCGCGACGGCGCCGACCAGATCGCCCAGGCCGGGGGCGAACCGGCCGAACGGCGGCGGCTGGACCGGCGCTTCGACAGCCTGCGCGCCAACTGGAAGCGGCTCATCGGGCAGGAGTTCATCCTGGGCCTTTTCGTCACGCCCTATTACCGGACGGTGCTGCGCATCCCGACCTTCCTGGCGTTGCCCGCCTATTTCGGCGGGGCGGTGACCCTGGGCGGGCTGATGCAGCTGGCTTCGGCCTTTTCGAACGTGACCACGACGCTGAGCTGGTTCATCTTCGACTATTCCAAGCTGGCGCGTTTCGTCGCCGTTTCCGAACGACTTGAGGGCTTGTTCAGCGCGGCCGCGGCGCCGCCGCCCGCCCCGGACGTTCCCCGCGCGCTGGAGGTCGGCCCCGGCGGCGACGGCCTGCTGCGCCTGCGCGATCTGCGGCTCTATACCCCCGGCGGGCAGGCGTTGGACCCGGTGCCCGACACCACGATCCGGCCGGGGCAGCGGGTGTGGATCCACGGTGCCTCGGGCCGGGGCAAGACCACACTCTTGTCGGCGCTGCGTGGCGTCTGGCCTTATGGCACGGGCCGCGTGAGCCTGCCCCAGGCGCCGATCCTTGCCCTGCCGCAGCACCCGGTGGCCTTTGCCGAGGGATTGCTGCCGACGCTGACTTATCCCCACGATCCGGCGAGGTTTGACCCCGCCCTTCTGGAAGACATCCTGCGCAAGGTGGGGCTGGAGCGCCGCCTCGGCGGGCCGGATGGGCCCAAGGCGCTGCAGGGCCTGTCGATGGGCGAGCGGCAGCGCCTGGCTCTGGCGCGCGTGTTGTTGCTCAAACCCGCGTGGATCCTGCTGGACGAGGCCACCAGCGCCCTTGACCCGGCCTCCGAGGCGCGGCTGCTCGCGCTCTTGCGCAGCGACCTGCCGCGCAGCACGATCCTCTGCGTGGCGCATCGCATCCCGGCCGGGCTGGACCACGATTCCGAGCTTTGGATCGGACCTGACGACGAAAGGATGACCGCATGACCCCCGAACCCGGCCAATGGCTGAGGCCCGCCACCGGCGAGCGCCCCTCGCACCCGGCCGTGATGGCCGAGATGGCCAAAGCACCCGTCGTGCTGCTGGGCGAACGCCATGACCGCGCCGACAACCACCGCTGGCAGATGCAGGTCGCTTCCGGGCTGCTGGCCCATCGCGAAAGGCTGGTCCTGGGGTTCGAGATGTTCCCGGCCCGGCTGGATCCGGTTCTGGCGGAATGGGTGGCGGGCCGTCTGGACGAGGCGACGTTTCTGGAACGTGCCGAATGGGGCAAGGTCTGGGGTTTTCCGCCCGACCTCTACCTGCCGCTGTTCCATTTCTGTCGCCTCCACCGGGTGCCGATGATCGGCCTCAACTGCCGCCGGGATCTGGTGCGCGAGGTCGGCGTGGGCGGCTGGGACAGCGTGCCCGAGGAGGCACGCGAGGGCCTGACCCCCGCCGCGCCCGCCAGCCTCGACTATCGCCGCTACCTCTTCGAGGTCACCGGCGGTGCCCGGCCCGACCGGGCCGCGCAAAGCCCCGAGGATCCCGCCTTCGACCGTTTCGTCCGCGCGCAGCAGACCTGGGACCGCGCCTTTGCCTGCCGCATCGCCGCGGCACGGGCGCGCGATCCCTCGGCGCTGGTGGTCGGCATCATCGGCCGGGGGCATCTGGAGTATCGCGGTGGCACTCCCGCGCAGCTGGCCGATCTGGGGATCCCCGAGGCCCGGGTCCTGTTGCCCTGGGAGGGCGCGCGCCCGGTCCCGGCGGGCATCGGCTGCGCGGTCTTCGGGATGGCGGAAGCGCCGCTGTCCTAGCGGGCCTTTCCGGCTGCCAGTCCCGCCGCGCAGAAATGCACCAGATGGTCGATCTGCGCGGCCTCATTCGCCCGGCCATCGCCCAGCGTGCCGATCCGCTCCTGCGAGGTCAGCAGCGCCAGCATGGCCGAGACGGAAAAGACAAAGCCCTCGGCGATGCTCTGCTCGGTGGCGCCGGGCACGAGCGCCCGGATTTCAGCCAGAAACACCCGCGCGGTGGGATCGAAGAACCGGGCCGACAGCGCCCGCCAGCGGTCATCGGCCGAGACGAAGGCGACGAGCCGCGCGTAATGGCGCCAGCGCGGGTCTTTCTGCGACAGATCGAAGAAGGGCCGCATGAAGGCGCCCAGAACCCCGGGCAGATCGGAATCGCCCGCGGCCTGGGCGCGGGCCAGCGCCGCCAGACGCGCCTCTGACAGCGCCTCGGCCCGGCGTGCCACCACCTGCTGGAACAGGGCCTCTTTCCCGCCGCCATGGTGATGGATCGTGCCCAGCGGCTCGCCCGATTCCGCCACGATGTCGCGAATCGTCGCCCCGTCGAATCCCCGGATCGCAAACACCGCCTCGGCCGCGTCCAGCACCCGTTGCCGCGTCTCCAGCGAGCGCCGGGAAGGTGCCCTTCGTCTTTTTTTATCAATCGGTTGAGCGGTATTCATAGGTTTAGCTTGCCTTATTTCGAACATATGTTCAACTTAAACCCGTACGTGGGAGGACGTCATGGAAATTGCGCGCGGGAGGCTCGCCCTGATCGGGGCGGGGCCGATGGGGCTGGCGGCGGCCAAGCTGCTGAAGGAGCACGGGCTGGCGTTTCAGGGGTTCGAGTTGAACAGCGGCGTCGGCGGGCTCTGGGATATCGAGGGTCCGCGCTCGACCATGTACGAGACCGCGCATCTGATCTCGTCGAAGCGGATGACTGAATTCGCCGATTTCCCGATGCGGGCCGAGGTCGCCGATTACCCCTCGCATCGCGAGATGAAGCGCTATTTCCGGGACTTCGCCCAGCATTTCGATCTGCTGCCGCATTACCGCTTCGGGGCCGAGGTGCTGCGCACCGAACCCCTGGGCGGGCCGGGCGAGGGCTGGCGCGTCACCTGGCGCGATGCCGAGGGCGAACACGCCGAAGACTTTGCCGGCCTCCTCATCGCCAATGGCACGCTCAGCACCCCCAATATGCCCGCGTTCAAGGGGCAGTTCGACGGCGAGCTGATCCATTCCTCGGCCTACAAATCCGCCCGGCAATTTGAGGACAAGCGCGTGCTGATCGTCGGCGCCGGCAATTCCGGCTGCGACATCGCCGTCGATGCGATCCATCACGGGGTGGCCTGCGATCTGTCGATGCGGCGGGGGTATTATTTCGTGCCGAAATACGTCTTCGGCAAACCGGCCGACACGCTGGGCGGCGCGGTCAAGCTGCCGATGCCGATCAAGCGGGTGATCGACGGCACGATCCTGAAATGGTTCGTCGGCGACCCGCAGCGCTATGGCTTCCCCAAGCCCGACTACAAGCTCTACGAAAGCCATCCGGTGGTGAATTCGCTGGTCCTTTACCACGCGGGCCACGGCGATCTGAAGATCCGCCCGGATATCGAACGCCTCGAGGGCAAGACGGTTCATTTCAAGGACGGCAGCCAGAGCGATTATGACCTGATCCTCGCCGCCACCGGCTACAGACTGGATTATCCCTTCATCGACAACGCACTGCTGAACTGGCAGGGCGATGCGCCGCATCTCTACCTCAACTGCCTGCACCCCGGGCGCGACGACCTCTTTGTCCTCGGCATGGTCGAGGCTTCGGGGCTGGGCTGGCAGGGGCGGCACGAACAGGCCGAGATGGTGGTGCGCTACATCAAGGGTCTGCGCGAGGGCTCGCCGGGGGCCGAGGCGCTGAAGCAGACCAAGGAGCAGGGGTTCGAGCGGGCCACGGGCGGGGTGAAGTACATCGACCTGCCGCGCATGGCCTATTACGTCAACAAGGCGACCTATCGCAAAGCCGTCACCGGCTGGGTCCGCCGGCTGGCCGGGGGGAAGTGATGATCGACGATGCGGTACTCGATTTCTCGGCGGGCTCGCTGACGCTGTTGAACGCCATCCTCGCGGTGGTGATGTTCTCCATCGCCATCGACCTGAAACTGTCGGATTTCAAGGTTCTGGCTCGGTCGCCGAAGCCCGTTCTGGTGGGCCTCGCCTCGCAATTCCTGCTGCTGCCGGCGCTGACCTATCTGCTGGTGATCGTCGCCCAGCCCCGGCCCTCGGTGGCCCTGGGGCTGATCCTGGTGGCGGCCTGCCCGGGCGGCAATATCTCGAATTTCATCACCCACCGGGCAGGGGGCAATGCCGCGCTCTCCGTCTCGATGACCGCCATCGCCACGGTCGGCGCCATCCTGCTGACGCCCTTGAACATCGCCTTCTGGGGCAGCCTCTATGCCCCCACGGCCGAGATCCTGCGCGCCACCTCCATTGATCCGGTCAGCATCGCCGTCACCGTTGGCCTGATGCTGGTGCTGCCGCTGGTTCTGGGCATTCTGCTGAACGCCCGCCGCCCGGACCTGACGCGACGGATCCGGCGGCCGCTGCAATGGTTGTCCATGGCGATCTTCCTCGCCTTCATCGCCGTCGCTCTGGCCAGCAACTGGGGGCTGTTCCTGACCTTCGGCACGACGATTGCGGGCCTCGTGATCCTGCATAACGCGCTGGGGCTGGGCGGCGGCTATGCGCTGGCGACGCTGGCGGGGCTCTCGCCCTATGACCGCCGCGCGGTCACGATCGAGACGGGGATCCAGAATTCGGGTCTGGGCCTCGTGCTGATCTTCAGCTTCTTCGGGGGGCTCGGCGGGATGGCCATCGTCGCCGGTTTCTGGGGCGTCTGGCACGCGATCTCGGGTCTGGCACTCGCCAGCCTGATGCGCCGGACCGAGGCTGCGCGATGACCCGCATCCTGATCACCGGCGCCGCCGGGATGGTCGGGCGGGCGCTGGTCCGGGCGCTGCCCCCGGGCGAGGTTCTGGCCACCGACCTCGCGCCGGGCGCGCTGTCCGACACCACGCGCTTTCGCCGGATGGATGTGACCGGAACCGACCCCGAGGCGGTCATCGCCGAGGAACGACCCGAGGTCGTCGTCCACCTCGCCTCCATCGTCACGCCTCCGCCGGGGATGAGCCGCGAGACGGCCGAGGCGGTCGATGTCACCGGCACGCGGAACGTGCTGCAGGCCTGCCTGCGCCATGGCGTGCGGCGGCTGGTCGTCACCAGTTCCGGCGCCGCCTATGGCTATCACCCCGACAATCCCGTGCCCCTGACCGAGGAGGCGCCTTGCCGCGGCAATCCCGAATTCGCCTATGCCGACCACAAGCGCCGGGTCGAGGAGATGCTGGCCGAGGCCCGCCGCGACGCGCCGGGGCTGGAGCAGGTGGTGCTCAGGGTCGGCACCGTGTTGGGGCAGGGAACCGACAACCAGATCACCGCGCTCTTCCACCGCAAGCGGCTGCTGGCGGTGCGGGGCAGCGATTCCCCCTTCGTCTTCATCTGGACCGAGGATCTGGCCCGCATCGTCCAGCGCGCCGCGACCGACGGGCCGGCAGGAATCTACAACGTGGCGGGCGATGGCTGGATGACGGTGGACGATCTGGCGCGCGCCCTCGGCAAGCCGGTGCTCAGGCTGCCTGCCTGGGCGCTGAAGGCGGCGCTGGCTGTGGCGCGTCCCTTGGGCCTGTCGCGCTACGGGCCCGAGCAGGTGCGCTTCCTGCAATACCGCCCGGTTCTGTCGAACGAGCGGCTGAAACGGGTCTTCGGCTACACACCCGCCCTGACCTCGGCCGAGGTCTTCGCGCTCTGGCAAAAGGAGGCCGGGCTGTGAAGACGGCGGTGATCTCAGGCGGAAACGGCGGGCTGGGCCGCGCGCTGGCCGCGGGGTTGGAGGCGCAGGGCTGGCACACAGTCCTGATGGACCGCAACACCGCGGGGCTGGAGGCGGCGGTCAGCCGTACCCCCGTCGCGGTGGATCTGACGGATACCGAGGCGCTGCACCATGCGGCGGCGCAGGTGGTGGCGGCCCGGCCATCCATCGACCTGGTGATCTACAACGCCGGCGTGTCGCAGATCGGCCCCTTCGCCGGAAGCGACCTTGCCAGTCACCGAAAGGTCTTCGAGATCAATTACTTCGCCGCGGTCGAGATGGCGCGCGCCTTCCTGCTGCCGTTGCGGGCAAGCCGGGGCACGCATCTGGCGATTTCCTCGGTCGCGGGCTTCGCGCCGTTGCATCACCGTACCGCCTATGCCGGGTCGAAACACGCGCTGCAGGGCTTCTTCGCCTCGCTGAGGTCCGAGGAAGCGGCGCATGGCGTCCGCTGCCAGATCGCGGCGCCCAGCTTCGTGGCCACCAATATCGGCCAGGCCGAAAGGGGTGCCGACGGAATCGTGCGGCCGGGCTCGGCACCCGACGGCATCGACTACATGACGCCCGAAGACGCCGCCTCGGTCATCCTGAAGGGTCTGGCGAGGGGGCGCGACTTCATCCCCGTGGGCCGGGTCGCGACGCTGGCCTCGCTGGTCATGCGCGCATCGCCCCGGCTCTATCAGCACCTCATGCGCCGCAAGATCGCTCGAGAGGGGGCCGGGTAGGTCCCGGCCCCCGCGTTCAGCGCCCCATCAGCGAGGGCAGGAAAAGGGCGATCGAGGGGAAGACCAGTACCAGCCCCAGCAGCACCAGCATGGCCACGACGAAGGGCGCCACGCCGCGGAAGATGGTCCAGACGCTGACATCCGGTGTCGCGGCCTTCACCACGAAGACATTGATCCCGACGGGCGGCGTGATCAGCCCCAGCTCGACCGCGATCACCGCGACGATGCCGAACCAGATCAGATCGACGCCCAGGGGCTCCAGCACGCCCACCACCACCGGCACAGTCAGGGTCAGCATCGCCAGACTGTCGAAGACGCAGCCCATGATCAGATAGATCACCACGATGCAGAGCACCACCTGCATCCCGCTCAGGTCCATCGTCGCCAGGAATGCCGTCATCTGACGGGTGAAACCGGCGAGATTGATGAAATTGGCGAAGATCAGCGCACCCATGGCGACGACAAAGATCATCCCCGTGGTGATGCCGGTCTCGACCAGGCTTTCCCAGAGTGTGCGGAAGGTGAGCTTGCGCCGGGCGAAGGCGAAGAGCGCGGCGGTGACGACGCCGATGCCCGCCGCCTCGGTCGCGGTGAAGATCCCGAAATAGATCCCGCCGATGATCACGGTAAAGATCACCAGGATCCCCCAGACCCTGACCAGAAGCCGCAGACGCTCGCGCGCCGGAACCTTCTCGGCCCGGGGGCCAGCGGCGGGGTCGAGCGCGGTGGTGATGCCGATGGAGAGGAAGAAGAGCAGCGTCAGCAGGAGCCCGGGCAGGATACCGGCGATGAAGAGCTTGGCGATATCCGTCTCGGAGAGGATGCCATATAGCACCATCGGCACCGAGGGCGGGATCATGATCCCCAGCGTGCCGCCTGCGGCAATCGCCCCGGTCGAAAGCGAATCCCGGTAGCCGAAGCGCCGCATGGAGGGCATGGCTACGCGCGAGATGGTGGCGGCCGTGGCGATGGAGGATCCGCAGACCGCGGCGAAGCCGGCGCAGGCGGCGATGGTGCCCATGGCCAGCCCGCCCCGCCGGTGGCCGAGAAAGGCATTGGCCGCGTCATAGAGGTCCTGGCTGAGCTGGCTGCGGTGGATGAAGGCGCCCATCAGCACGAAGAGCGGGATCACCGTCAGGCTGTAGGAGGTGGCGACATCGAACATCTGCTGCCCGGCCATGGCGAAGGCGGCATTGGCGGCGCGGACGTTGTATTCCAGCCCGCCATCGCCCCACCAGATCAGCGCTTGGCCCACCATGTCGGCGCGGGCCCAAGCAAAGCCGCCGACCCCCACGACGATCAGCGCCAGCCCCAGGGGCACGCCGGCGAAGACGATGGTCAGCAGCACGGCAAAGCCGATGAGTGACAGGATCATTCGATCATCCCCCCGGAGGTTTTCTGCGGCGCCTCGCGCCCGGTCACGGCCAGCCCCACCTGCACCGCCGAGACGAAAACCGAGAGCCAGGCCAGCGTCGTCATGATCCAGGCCAGGGGCGCCAGCGGGATGCCCAGCGAGCCCGAGAGCGCCGAGCCGCGTTGCAGGCTCGCCGCCTGCGCCCCCATCCGCCAGGCAAGGAAGGCCAGGATCAGCGTGATCACCGCCAGCATCGTGACCCGGTGGAAGCGTCGCACCCGACCCCGCAGTCGGCCGGTCAGCAGCTCGATGGTCAGATGCCCTTCGGCCCGTGTGGCCAGCGGCAGGGCGGCGAAGACCGAGAGGGCCATGAGGTACTGGACGATCTCATACCCGCCGGGCAGGGGCGCGCTGAAGAAATAGCGGCCGACGACGTCGATGGCGGTAATGACCGCCATCGACAGCAGGAACACGGCCATGACGGCCTCGAGCATCAGCTTCAGCCAGTACCAGAGCCGGGAGACCAGGGCGCCGATCGTCACGGCCGCTCTCCCTTATTCGCCCGAGGCGACTTGGGCCACCTGCTCGCGGTAATATGCAAGCGCGGCGGCACCATCGACACCGGCGGCATCGGCCGAGTCGATCCAGGCCTGATAGATCGGCGCCCAGGCGGCATAGAGATCGCTCAGCATCTGCTCCGAGGCCGGGTGGATCGCGCCGCCCGCGGCTTCGAACGCCGCGCGGGATTCGGTGTTGATCTCGTCCGCGGCGGCAAGCCGGCGCGCCAGCGCCTCACCCGAGAGGCCGCGGATCGTTTCCTGATCCTCGGGCGAGATGGTGTTCCAGATGTCGCTGCTGACGTAGAAGGCGAAGGCCGGGGCGAAGAAGCCGTTCGGCATCTCGGTCGAGGAGCGGGTGAAGCTCATCACGTTGAAATTCTCGACCGAGGGATAGTTGATGCAGCAATAGGCATCGACCACCCCGCCCGAGATGACCTCGTACATGCGAACCGCCGGGCCCGGGCTGACCACCGCCCCCAGCGCCGACAGCGCCCGTGCGGCGTAGCCCGGCAACGAGAAGAATTTCGCGCCCTGGAAATCGCCGATGTCGTCGAAGACCTGATCGGTCATCGAATAGAAGCTGCCCGGCACCACGTTCAGAAGGCCCAGCAATTCCACGCCGTCCAGCTGGTCTGTTCCGGCGAAGTATTCCTGATAGGTGCGCCAATAGGCGACCGAACCCGCCTCGGCATTCGGGTTGACGCCGGGCAGGAGCGAGATCTGCAGCAACGGGTTCGACCCTTCGAGGAAGCCGGTCATGATGAAACCGCCATCGGCGATGCCGCTCTGGACCATCGACAGCAGCTCGGGCGGCGGCGCCAGCGAGGCTTCCGGGATTTCGAACGTCACCCGCCCTTCGGTCGCGCTTTCGATGGCATCGAGCCAGGGGTGGATCACCCCGGTGTAAAGCGTGTCGTTTGGGCCGAGGAAGTTGTTGAACAGGATCGTCGTCTGGGCCTGCGCCGCCAGCGGGCTGCACAGCAGCGCCGCGGCCAGAAGGCTGCGTAGAGTGGTCATGTCGTCTCCCAGGTGATGCGCGGTTTCGAGACCGCTTGATAAGTTAAGCGATAACACGTTAACTGTTCATGCGTTAATCCGTCAAGCGCGCATCCGGGCGGTCGCAAGACGCCTCGGCGGGCGGAAAAACAGGAGGATCGGATGTCAGAAACCAAAGCCTTGCCCCGCATTCGCAGCTTTGAGGCGGCCCTGCCCATCGCGCTCTTGCGCGCCCGGGCCGCGACCGCAAGCAAGTTCAAGCCGCATACCGATGCGCAGGGTCTGAGCCTGCCGCAATGGCGGGTCCTCAGGGCGTTGGCCGGGGGCGAAGCCCTTGATTCCCGGACGATTGCCTATCGCTGCGCGCTGCTTCCGCCTTCGGTCTCGCGCATCGTGCGCAGCCTGCAGGACCGCGGCCTGATCGCCCCCGGCGACGCCCCCGATTACCGCACCCGGCCGCTGCAACTGACCGAGGCGGGGCAGGCGGTCTTCGCCAAGGTCGCGGTCCTGTCCGAGGCGACGTACCTCGATATCGAGAAGGCCTTCGGCCGCGAGCGGCTGGCCAATCTGCTCAGCGAATTGGGGGCGCTGACGGGGATCTGCGAATCACTTCCGGCCCTGCCGCTGCCTGAAACCCTCGCCACCCTGACGGAGAACGACCGATGACCGTTGCCGATACGATCCTCCTCAACGCCCGCATCCGCACCATGGACCCGGCGCGTCCGGTGGCCGAGGCCATCGCCCTGGCCGGAACCGAGATTCTGGCCCTGGGCGATGGGGCCAAGATCCGGGCGCTGGCCGGGCCTGACACGCGGATCGTCGATCTGGCCGGGCGCGCGGTGATCCCGGGGCTGATCGACTCGCATACCCACGGGCTCTGGGGTGCCTGTCGCGATCTGCTGGAGGTGTTCACCGGCCTCGGCTCCTCGCATGAGGAGCTTTTTGCCGCGATCGAGGCCCGGCTGCCGCAGCTTGCCCCCGGGCAATGGCTGATCGCCGGACCCTGGCAGGCGCATCGGCGCGCGGAATTGGGCGCGCGTCCGGCCGAGCTGCTGGACCAGATCGCGCCCGCGACGCCGGTCGCCATCAAGGACGTGACCCAGCATTCGCTCTGGCTCAATTCCGCGGCGCTGCGGGCGGCCGGGATCACCGCCGCGACCCCCGATGTCCCGGGCGGCGAGATCGAGCGCGATGCCGAGGGCAATCCCACCGGCATCCTGCGCGAAAACGCGGTGGCGCTGGTCGCGGATCAGGTGGCGCCCCCGGCGTCCGAGGCCGCGCGCGCCGTGCGGCACATGGTCAAGGTGTTCAATTCCCAGGGCATCACCGCCTTCAAGGAGCCGATGGCCGAGCTGAAGGACATGCAGACCTATGCCCAGGCTGACCGCGACGGCGTGCTGACCCTGCATCTGGGCACGCATCTGTCGCGCCAATCGCCCTTTGGCCCGGCGCTGACCCCGCTGGAGGATCTGATCGCCTGGCGCGAGACCTATGGCACCGGCCATATCCACGCGGGTTTCGCCAAGCTCTTCCTCGATGGCGTGGCGCCCAGCCATACCGCCGCCTTCGTCGAGCCCTATCTCGGCGCCGATCCCGCAACGCATGATCCCGAGGCGATGCTGATCTTCCCGCCCGAGCGTCTGGCCGAAGAGGTCATCGCGCTGGATGCCGCGGGCTTCACGGTCAAAATGCACGCGGTGGGGGACCGCGCGGTTCAGGCCGCGCTGGACGCCATCGAGGCGGCGCGGGTGACGAATGGCGACAGCGGCCTCCGGCACGAGGCGGCGCATTGCTCCTTCATCCGCTCCGTGGACATCGCCCGTTTCGCCGAGCTGGGCGCCGTGGCCGAGATTTCGCCCAAGATCTATTTCCCGAACCCGGTGACGGCCGGGCAGCGCGCGGTCCTCGGCACCGAGCGGACCGACCGCTGCCATCCGATCGGCGATTTACTGAAGGCCGGGGCCGAGGTGGTCTATGGCTCGGACTGGCCCGCCGCCGCGCCCGATGCCAACCCCTGGGTCGGTCTGGCCGGGATGATCAGCCGCCGCGACCCCCTGGGCCGCTATCCCGGTACCCTCGGCGCCGATCAGGCGATCACGCTGGATCAGGCGCTGGCGCTCTTCACGGTGAACGGCGCCCGGGCGCTGCGGCTCGAGGACCGGATCGGCCGGTTGGCGCCCGGCTTCTCGGCCGATCTGGTGGTGCTGGAACGCCCGCTGGAGGAGCTGACGCCCGAGCAGATCGCCGCCATCGTCCCGGTGGCCACGCTCTTTGAGGGGCAGGTCGTCTTCGGCGCGCTGCCCTGACGGCCCCCCCTTGGCCCGGCGCATTGCGGCAACGCCGTCCTGCCGGGGCGCTTGCGCCGGCGCGGCCCGTCAGTGTAGGGCACCAGATCCCGGTATCCGGTGCGACGAACCGCCTCCTTGCCTTGCCGAGGGGGCCAGTTGCCAGGATCAGCGGATCAGCACGGTCGACAGGACCGGCAGGAAGCAAAGCACCAGCAACAGCGCCACCGACACGCCGATATAGGGCAGCACCGCGCGGAACAGGGGAATGGGCCGCACCCCGGATATGCCCGACGCCACATAGAGCGCCGCGCCGACCGGTGGGGTCAGCAGGCCCACCACCAGCGTCAGCGTGACGACGATGCCCAGATGCACCGGGTCCAAGCCATAGACGCCAGTGGCGATGGGCAGCAGGATCGGCACGGTGATGATAAGCGCGGCGATGCCGTCGATCAGCGTGCCCAGCACCAGCAGCGCCAGCATGATGATCAGCAGGAAGATGTATTTGTCGTCGGTCAGGCCGGTCAGCAGCTCGGCCAGCCGGGCGGGCATGCGGCCATAGATGATGACCCAGCCGAACACGGCCGAGGCCGCGACGATGGCCAGCACCATCGCCGTGTTGCGGCCCGCGCGTTCCAGCACCTCGGGCAGGCGGCGCAGGTCGAGTTCGCGGTAGACGAAGGCCCCGATCAGGATCGCCACCAGCGCGGCCGAGGCCGCCGCCTCGGTCGGTGAGCCGAAGCCGCCGACAATGGTCGCGACGATGGCTAGCGGCACCAAAAGCGCGGGCAGGGCGTGGATCACGACCCTCAGCGCCTCGGCCCGGGCATAGGCCTCGGAGCGCGGATAGTTGCGCCGGAAGCCGATGATGCCCGCCAACACGAGGAAGGACGCCGCCATGATGAGGCCCGGCACCAGCCCGGCGATGAGCATGTCGGCCACCGGCACCTGCGCCAGCACGGCAAAGATGATCAGCGGCATCGACGGAGGGATGATCGGCCCCAGCAGCCCGCCCGCGCAGGTCATCGCCGCGGCATCGGCCTTGGGATAGCCCGCCCGCTCCATCTCGGGGACCATGATGCGGGTCATCACCGCCGTCTGCGCAATGGCCGAGCCGATGATCGCTGCCATCATTGCATTGGCGAGGATGTTGACATAGGCCAGCCCGCCGCGCACCGATCCGACCAGCACACGGCTCAGCGCGATGAGCCGCGTGGTGATGCCGCATTCGTTCATCAACTCGCCCGCGATGATGAACAGCGGGATGGCAAGCAGGCTGAAATTGCCGATCCCGCCGTTCAACTGGACCAGAAGATTGTCGAAGAGCGCGTCATGGCCGCTGCTGCCGATATAGACCACGCTGCTCAGCACCAGCACCGCAAAGACCGGCACGCCGAGGACCATCAGGGCAAGGAAGGCAAGGGCGGTCATTCACACCTCCTGCGGGTCGGTGGCGGCATTCTGGGGATCGAGCAGCCGGGCGAGGGCGTGGATGCCGCCGAAGGCGAAAAAGGGCACCGGCGCCAGCCAAAGCCAGGCCTTGGCGATGCCCAGTGTGTTGGTGGGTTCCAGCCAGGTGAAATTCCCGGTCTCGATGGCACGGGGCAGGGGATCGTGCCAGTTGGCCATGAGGCCGGGCAGGTCGAACATCCGCCAGGCCAGCACCAGCAGCAGCGCCGAGAGGCCCAGCAGCACCAGATCCGACGCCATCCGCAGCCAGCGCGCCGCGCGGGGCGAGAGCATGTCCGCCAGCAGGGTGACGCCGGGATGCTGGCCGGTGCGGATCAGCATGGACTGGCCGACGAAGGCGGCAAGGGTCATCAGCGCGACAAGCGCCTCGGCCGCCCAATAGAGCGGTCGGCCGCGGATCGTCAGGCCGATATTGACCAGCGTCAGGATCAGGATCGCCGCCATCAGCGCCTGCAACAGGCGCCGCTCGAGCGCGAAGAGGCCGCGCGAAACCCGCGTCACCGGGTGCGGGCGGGTCGGGGACAGGGGGGACATGGAAAGGCTCCGCGGGCTGGACGGCGCTGGCGCCCCGTCTGGGGAAGGCGCGCCGCTGGCAGGGAAGGGGCGGGCCCGGTCGCGCCGGATCCGCCGCTGGCTGGGGCTGAGGGTCAGTCGGCGAAGCCCGCGGCCTCGGCGCGCAGGGCGGCAATGTCGCCGACACCCTGGCCGAAGCTCTCGTCCCAGGCGGCCTGCAGATCGGCGTAATCCGCGGGCGCGACCTCGACGATGGTCAGGGCGCCTTCGGCGGCGAGCCGCTGGAAATGGGCGTGCGAGATCTCTTCGACTTCGAGCGTGGCGTCGATCACGCCCCGGGCATAGGCGGCGCCATGCTCTTCCAGCAGCGCGCGATCCTCGGCGGACAGGCGTTGCAGGGTGCGGGCCGAGACGATGACCACCGCCGGGAACATGCCCTGGTTCGACAGCAAAAGCGTCCGCGCATGGTCGGCGATGTTGAGGACGCGGAAGATGTCGAGGTTGGTTTCCAGCGCATCGACCTGGCCATTGGCGAATGCGTCATAGATCGCCGGCAGCGGCAAGGGCGTCGGCGCCGAGCCGATCAGCTGGTTGAAGGCCAGGATCGCGGGCGAGGGGGTAATGCGCACGCGGCGGCCCTGAAGATCGGCGGGCGATTGCGCGTCGAAGCTGGTCATGACCTGCGTGACCCCGGCCATGCCATAGCCCAGCCCATGCACGCCCACCCGGCTGTCGAGGAGCGCCATCAAGGCGCGCGGCGTCTCCCCCTCCGTCAGGAACCGGCCCGCCTGCTCGTTCGAGGCGACGAGGCCCGGCGCCAGCAGCAGGTTTATCTCGGGCACCCGGTTGGCCAGTTCCGAAACGGTGATCAGCATCATGTCCAGCGTGCCCGATTGCACCTGCCGCAGCATGTCGGCCTCGGTGCCAAGCTGGCCGGAATGAAAGACCTCGGTCTCGATCCGGCCCTGGGTCGCCTCGGTCAGCCCGTCGGCGAAGCGGATCGTCTGCAGCGTCCAGGCCTGCTGCGGCGGCGTCACCACGCCGATGCGCAGGGTCTCGGCCCAGGCACCGCCCGCCGTCAGCAGGGCAAGGCCGGCGGCCATGGCGGTCGCGAAAGTGGTCGTTTTCATCGTGTTCTCCTCCCAAAAAAGAACGATGCGTTTCCTGTTCCCCGGACGGCTTTCTGCCGTCAGACGTGGGGGCCGTGCGAAATGGAATCGATGCGGATCAGCGCGTGTCCGCCCCTGAGGCGCGACACGCAGGCGCAGAGCGCGGCCGCGCGGCCCGCGTCGCCCAGAAAGACGTCGCGGTGGTCGATTTCGCCCCTGATCTCCTCGATCTCGACCTTGCACAGGCCGCACTCGCCACGGCGGCAATCGTACATCACCGGCTGGCCCGCCATCAGCAGCGCGTCGAGCAGCGACTGGTTGCGGCGCACCGCGACCTCGGCGCCGGTTTCGGCGACCTGCACGGTGAAGGGCACGGAATCGGTGGCGCCGGAATTGGCGAAACTCTCGTAGCGCAGTCTGGCAGGGACACGGCCCGCGGCGGACCAAGCAGCCTTGACCGCGGCCATCATCGGATGGGGGCCGCACATATAGAGCTCGGTCTCGGGGTCGAGCGCACCGACGAAGGCGCGGGCGTCGAGAAGGCCCTGCGCGCTGTCGTCATGCAGCGTGAAGGCGGCGCAGAACTCGGCCTGCATCTGCGCAATCCAGGGCGCGCTGGCCCGGTCGCGGACGCAGTAGTGCAGCGTGAAATCGCGCCCCGCGTCCTTCAGCGCCCGGGCCTGGGCAAGGATCGGCGTGATGCCGATCCCGCCCGCGAGGAAGGCGTGCCGGGGGGCCGCGAAGGACAGCGGGAAATCGTTCCGCGCGGCCGAGACCCGGATCCGGTCGCCGGGCTTCAGCCGCCCCATGGCGCGCGAGCCGCCCCGACTGTCGGGTAGCAGCCTGACCGCGATGCGCAGGCTGCGGTCGGGACCGATGGCGACATGCGAATAAGAGCGGACCTGCACACCCCCCTCCAGCGGGAGGTGCACGTCGATATGGCCGCCGGGCTCGAAGACGATCCCCTCGCCATGCGGCAACAGGTCGATCTGGACGACATCCGGGCATGGCCGGGCGGTGGCGACGATCGTCGCCTCAAGGAGAGCAGACATGGGAAATACTCCGTGCGTTCAGCCGACGGCCCGCAGCGACCGGCGCCGGGCTTCTTCCTCGTCGAGCATCTGTTGGTTGATGCGGCGCGCCCACATCGCGCCCGCGTCGATGTTGAGGTTGTAGAAGGTCTTGTCGGGATAGGCCTCCATCGCGCGCTGCTGCTGCGCGAGGATTTCCTCGTCCTGACGGAACACGTGGCGCACCCCGTCGCGATGGGCGTTGGTGGTGCTCTGGTTCGTGGTGTCGAAATTGCGCACGAAGGCCCAGAAGTAGTGGCAGGTGCTGTCGGTCTCAGGGGTGATGGTGTTGATGACCCAGGCGTTGCGCCCCTGCGAGCGGTCGCCTTCCGGCGCGCCGGTGCCGGTGGGGGCGACGCCCACGTCGATCTGGATGGTGCTGGGGGCGGTGAAATGGATGATCTGCCAGCGGTCGACCCGGGGCACCCCGGGCAGCTGCGCGGCCCAGAAATTCGCCGGAACGGAATCGATCATCCAGCGCGTGACCTTGGCCCTGCGCTCGCCATGCGAGACGTCGAAAGGCGCTTCGGCCACCGCCTCGTTGCCGATGGAGCCCGCGTGAACGAAGGTTTCGTGCGTGAGGTCCATCAGGTTGTCCAGCACCAGCTGGAAATTGCACTGCGCGTGGATATGCGTGCCATCGCCCGCCCAGTCAGGGTGGTCGAGGCGGCTCATGTCCGGGATCAGCGCGGGATCGGCCAGCTTGGGGTCGCCGGGCCAGATCCAGACCAGGCGGTGGCGTTCCTCGACCGGGAAGGCGCGCACGCTGGCCGAGGGGTTGATCGTGTCCTGCGAGGGCATGTGCACGCAGCGCCCGCCGGGTTCGTATTTCAGCCCGTGATAGGGGCAGACGACGGTGTCGCCGTCGAGCTGGCCCTTGGACAGGGGCACCAGCCGGTGCCAGCAGACATCGGCCAGCGCCGCCACCTTGCCCGCCCGGGTGCGGTAGAAAACGATGTCATGGCCGCAGACCTTGCGATGCGACAGCTTGCGCCCGGCCTCTTCCTGCCAGGCCAGGGCGTACCAGGCGTCCTGCGGGAACGGGGTATTCAGCATCGGCAATCCTCCCTTTGCGATAAGTGTAACGTGAACATATATTATGTGTACGGTCAATATGCTTTCTGTAGGGAAGGGGCCATCACCGGGCGGCTGGCGATATGGCTGGACAGGATTCGAGGGAATCCGTAAGCGGGGACGGGTCGTCGGACAGCCACCCTGGAGGAGAAAGGCGTGAGCACGAATCTCTATGACCTTCCCGGTCACCGGATCAGGCGGGTCAACCAGATCATCGTCGCGCGCTTCACCGAACGGTGTCAGGCGACGGGCATCACCCCGGTGCAATACGCGGCGATGATGGCGATCCGGCATGAGGGCGCGACCGATGCGACGCAGATCTCGGCGACGATCGGTTTCGACCGGGCGACGCTGGGCAGCGTTCTGGACCGGCTGGAAAAGCGCGGGCTGATCGCGCGGGGCGCGCATCCGACCGACCGGCGGGTCAAGGTGATTTCGCTGACGCCCGCCGGGAACGCGGCGCTGGACGAGGTGCATCCGCTGGTGCTGGCCAGCCAGGGCGATTTCATGTCGCTGCTGGACCGCGATGAACAGGGGCAATTGATGCGGCTTCTGGACAAGATCATCCGCAAATCCGAGCATTTCGCAGGCCCCTCGGGCAACCCGGAGGCATAGGCCTGTCCCGTCGCGCCGGGCAATCGCCCCCGCCCGTGCGCCGTCGACCGCGTGGCGGGTTGTGACCGGGTGGGGCGGGGTGATACCGATGCCTGCGGTCCGGCCCCCTTTGCGGCGGATCGAGCGGCGGCAAGGAAAGGCGTTGGCCATGGCGAAATCTCCGGCGACCGGCCCGCGCGGCCGCGACAAGGGCCAGAGGGCCGCGCCCGAGCTTTCAAAGGCGCAGATCGTGGAGACCGGGCTGCGGCTGATCGACGAAGAAGGGCTGCAGGGCTTCTCGGTCCGCAGCGTTGCCAAGGCCCTCGGCTGCTATCCCACCGCGATCTATTGGTACACGCCGAGCCGCCATTTCCTGATCGCCGAGATTGTCACAATCATCCTGCGCGACGTGGTGCCGACCGCTGAGCTGGAATGGCAGGACTGGCTGCGCGCGCTGTTGACCCGCTATCGGGCTGCGATAGCCCGCCACCCCAACGCGGCCCCGCTGATCGGCGTGAACCTCGTCTCCAACGCCTCGGTCGATGTCGATCTGCTGGAGGGCTTGCTGACCAAGCTGCATCAGGCCGGGTTCCGCGACGACGCCCTGATCGATGCCTATAACGCGGTCGTGGGGGCCATGGTCGGCTTCACGACGCAGGAATTCGCCATGGAGCCGCCGGATGCCGACGACCTGCAGGGCTATCTCAAGGGTTTTCCCGCCGGTATCGACGCCGCGCGCCACCCGATGCTGGCGCGGATGGCGGGGCCGATGATGGGCCGCTCCTTCATCCTGCGCTGGCAGAACGGCGCGACCCGGCCGATGGACGGTGCCTTCGCGCTCTATGTCGATGCTTTCGTCGCGGGTCTGGAAGCCCTGCTCAGCCGCGCGGATCGCTGAACTCTCCTGACTGGCCGGGCTTCGCACCCGGCAATCACCGCCCCGCCGCCCATCCGGGTGCGCGGAACGCGTCTCTTGTCCGCCGTACAATAATTCTTGTACGGCGGACACGGATCATTGTACGGTGAACAAGGAGAGTGATTCCACCGCGCCCCGCCGCAGGACAGAAGGACGAATCCATGACCGCCAGCGAGAGCCCTTTCACCGAGCGGGGCGGCCCGATCCAGGTCTTCTATGCGCCGCTCGACGCGCCGCGCCGGCCGACGATTGCGCATGCCGAGGGCCTCTACATGTGGGATACCACCGGCAAACGGTATCTCGACGCAACCTCGGGCCCGGTGGTCAGCAATATCGGGCACGGCAACAAGAAGGTGCTGGCGGCGATGGCGGAACAGGCCGGCAAGGTCTGCTACGCCTCGCGCGCGCTGTTCGAGAATGAGGCGAATATCGCGCTGGCCGAGCGCGTGGCCGGTCTGGCCGGGCCGGGGTTCGAGCGGGTCTTCGTCGTCTCGGGCGGGTCCGAGGCGACCGAGGCCGCGATCAAGCTCGCCCGCCAATACGCCGTGGCCAAAGGCGAAGCAGCGCGCTGGAAGGTGCTGGCCCGCAACCCGGGCTACCATGGGGCGACGCTGGGCGCGGCCTCCGTCACTGGCGACCCCGAGACGGATGCCGTTTTCGAGCCGGTGATGCGGATCATGCCGCGCGTGCCGGCGCCCTTCACCTATCGCACGCCCGGCAATGTCGACGCGGACACCCACGCCCGCGACTGCGCGCAGGCACTGGAAGCCGCGATCCTCGAGGAAGGGCCCGACAGCGTTCTGGCTTTCATCATGGAGCCGGTGGGCGGGCTTGCCACCGGTGCGCTGGTGGCGCCGGATCATTACTACACCGCGGTGCACGAGATCTGCTCGCGCCACGGCGTGCTCTTGATCTTTGACGAGGTGATGAGCGGCGCGGGCCGGACCGGCCGGTTCCTGGCCGCCGAGCACTGGCCCGATGCGCGCCCGGACATGGTGACGCTGGCGAAGGGGGTGGCCGCGGGCTACACGCCGCTCGGCATGGTGCTGACCTCGCGCGAGATGGTGCAAACCGTCGTAGAGGCCGGCGGCTTCCTGCATGGCCACACCTACAGCGCCAACCCCCTCTCCTGCGCCATCGGCGACGCCGTGCTGCGCGAGGTGATGGAGAACGACCTGATCGGCAATGCCGAGCGGATGGGCGTGCTTCTGGGCGAAAGGCTGCAGGCGCTGGCCGCGCAATCGGGGATCGTCGGCGATGTGCGGGGCCTTGGGCTGCTGCAGGCCATCGAGATTGTCGCCGACAAGACGACCAAGACCCCGTTCCCGCCCAGCCGCAAATCCATCGCCCGCATCGTCCAAATCGGGCTGGACAAGGGGCTGTTGCTCTATTCGCGCAGCACCGCCGGCGGGCGCTACGGCGAATGGCTGATGATCACCCCACCGCTGACCCTGACCGAGCCCCAGCTTGACGAGATGATCGCGCTTCTGACCGAGGTCCTGAGCGCTTTCGAGGCCGAGGCGCGCGGCTGAGCAAGCACCGCGCGCCGACAATAAAGGCGCCCGGCCAACGGGCGCCGACCCCTCCTCCTTTCACCCCCAACAAGGGATATCCGCATGTCCAAGACCCCGACATTCCGCACCCTCACCGCGGCGGGCCTGATCCTGGCCACCGCCAGCCCGGCGATGGCCGATTCGCTGCGCTTCTCGCATTTCCTGCCGCCGGGCCATTACTTCGACAGCGACGTCCGCGTCTGGGGCGAGGCGCTGGCCGAAGCCTCGGGCGGCGCGTTGACGCTTCAGGTCTTCCCCGCCGGACAGATGGGCGCGCCCGCCGACCACTACGCCATGGTGCGCGACGGGATCGTCGATGCGGCCTGGGTCAATTTCGGCTACACGCCCGGCGCCTTCCCCATCGCTGACCTGATCGATCTACCCTATTCGCTGGAAGTGCCGCGCGACGTGGCCTCGGTCGCGGTGAACGAGTGGTACGGTCAGTATGCCGCGCAAGAGATGTCGGACGTACATTTCTGCCTCGCCCATGTCGGCGCCCCGGGCGCGCTGCATTCGGCCCAGCCCATCGCGCTGCCGTCGGATGTGGCCGGGCTGCAGGTTCGCCCGGCCAGCGGCGCCATGGCCCGCTTCATCGCCGATCTGGGGGGCTCGGCGGTGCAGGTGCCCGCGACCGAGGCCCGGCAGGCCATCGAGCGCGGCGTGGCCAATGCGATCACCTTCCCCTGGGGCTCGATCGACTTCTTCGGCATCTCGGACGCGGTGCCCTATCACATCGCCGACACGCTCTATTACGTCGGCGCCGGCATCGTCATCAACAAGGACCGCTACGAGAGCCTCTCGCCCGAGATGCGGGCAGCGCTGGACAGCGTTTGCACCTCGGAATGGGCGGTCAATGTGGGAGCGAGCTGGGTCGAGTTCGAGGACGCCGGCCGTCAGGTGCTGGCCGACATGGGCCACACGATCCACCAGTTGACGCCCGAAGAACTGGCTGCCTGGCACGAGGCCGCGCAGCCTTCGTATGACCGCTGGGCGGCGGCGATGACGGCGGCGGGGCTCGATCCCGTGTCGATCCGCGCCGAGCTCGACGCGGCGGTCGCGGCGGCCGAGTGATGGACCGCTTCCTGCGTGCGGTCGAGGTCGCGGCCAGCCTCATGCTGGGGGTGGTCACGCTCATCACCTTCACCAATGTCGTGCTGCGCTACGGTTTCAACAGCGCGCTCATGGACAGCTTCGACCTGACGCGCATGGCGCAGGGGCTGGCGCTGGCCTGGGGCATCGCGGTGGCCACCCACCGCCGCGAGCACATCACCATCGACGGGCTCTGGGGCCTTCTGGGGCCGCGGGGCAAGCGCGTGATGGATGCGGTCGCGCGTCTGATCACCGCGCTCTTCCTGCTGGGCCTGACGCTGGCCATGGCGCAGCGCGCCGCCCGCAACATGGCCAGCAACCTGTCCACGGCCGAGCTTGGCTTGCCGATCTGGGGCTTCCATGCGGCGATGACGCTGGGCATCGCGCTGGCGGGCGTTGCCGCCCTGCTGGGCCTCTGGTCGCTGCGCAAGCGGCCCCTGGCCTGACGCCTTCCGCCGCCCCGACCTCGGGGCAGCGCTTCGCTTTCTCAAGGAACGATGATGTCGCAGACCGAGATCGCCCTTTCCGGCTTCGCCCTTCTGGTGGTGCTCCTGCTGATCCGGGTGCCGGTCGGCGTGGCCATGGCGATTGCGGGCTTTGCCGGGTTCTCGCTGGTGGTGGGGATCGACCCCGCGGTCAGCATGCTCAGCCAGGTCGCCTTCAATTCGCTGACCGCCTACGAATTCTCGATCATTCCGATGTTCATCCTGATGGGCACCTTCGCCGCCCGCAGCGACCTCAGTCTGGAGATGTTTCGCGCCAGTCAGGCCTGGCTGGGGCGGTTCCGGGGCGGGATGGCCTATTCGGCGCTGGTCGCCTCGGCCGGCTTCGCCGCGGTCAACGGCTCGTCCATGGCGACGGCGGCGACGATGACCCGCGTCGCCCTGCCCGAGATGGAGCGCAACGGCTACGACAGCGGGCTGGCGGCGGGCGTCATCGCCGCGGGCGGCACGCTGGGGATCATGATCCCGCCCTCGGCGGTCTTCGCGCTTTATGGTTTCATCACCCAGCAGGACGTGGCCGACCTCTTCATGGCGGGGATCCTGCCGGGCCTGCTGGGGCTGGCGCTCTATGCTTCGGTCATCGTGCTCTACACCTTCGTGCGCCCCGCCAGCCTGCCGGTGGCCGAGGGCAGCGGCTGGGCGCAGAAGCTGCGGGCGCTGCGCAGCGTCTGGGCCATCGCGCTGTTGTTCGCGCTGATCATCGGCGGCATCTACGGCGGGATTTTCACCGTGACCGAGGCCGCCGGGATCGGCGCCTTCGGCGCCTGGCTGATCGGCGTGCTGCGCGGGCGGCTGGGTTTGCGGACGACGCTGGCCTGCCTGGCCGAGGCGCTGGCGATGAGCGCCGCCATCTTCACCCTGGTGATCGGGGCGTTGACCTTCGGCTATTTCCTGACCGTGACCGGCACCACCACCGCGCTGATCGGCTGGCTGGCGAACCAACCCGTCGGTCCCTATGGAGTGCTGACGCTGATCCTGCTGGGCTATCTGATCCTGGGTGCGGTGATGGACGAACTGGCCATCACGCTGCTCACGCTGCCTATCGTCTTTCCGGTCATCGTCTCGCTGGGGTTCGATCCGATCTGGTTCGGGGTCATCTTCGTGATGACCGTCACCCTGGGCGTGAACACGCCCCCCATCGGCATGAATGTCTTCGTCATCAACTCGATGGCGCGTCATATCGGGTTGGGGCGGATCTATCGCGCCGTGATGCCCTTCGTCGGCGTCGATCTGGTGCGGCTGCTGCTGCTGGTGCTGTTTCCGGCAATCTCACTCTGGCTCGTTTCCTGACAATCGAGGTCCTGTCATGTCCAACCCCCGTTCCGAAACCCTGACCGAGCGCCTCGACCGCCGTGCCGATGAGATCTTCGAGCGGATGATCGCCTGGCGACGCGATTTCCACGCCAACCCCGAGCTGGGCAACCAGGAAATCCGCACCGCGGGCATTGTCGCCGAGCATCTGGAGCGGCTGGGCTTCGACGAGGTGCGGCGCAATCGGGGGGGTAGCACGGGGGTGATCGGCATCCTGAAGGGCGGCCAGCCCGGCCCCTGCGTCGCGCTGCGCGCGGATATGGACGCGCTGCCGGTGCGCGAGGCGACGGGGCTCGACTTTGCCTCGGTCAAGACCGGACTCTGGGGCGGCGAGACGGTGCCGATCATGCATGCCTGCGGCCATGACGCCCATACCGCGGTGCAGATGGCCGTGGCCGAGATCCTCGCCGCCGAGCGCGATGCGCTGAGGGGCAGCGTGATGCTGGTCTTCCAGCCCGCCGAGGAAGGCGCCGAGCCTGATTGGCAGGGGCCGTCCGGCGCCGCGCGGCTGGTCGCGGACGGCGAATTCGACGACCCGAAGCCCGACGCCTTCTTCTGCTTCCACGTCCTGCAGGACGAGCGTCCCGGCACCGCCGGGGAAATCCGCGTTCATGAGGGCGACGGCACCTATGCGATGAACCTGATGCGGATCAAGATCCACGGGCGGGGTGGCCACGGCGCCTTTCCCTGGCGCACGGTCGATCCGCTGCTGATCGGGGCGCAGATCCTGACCGCGCTGCAGGCGATTCCGGCCAAGAACGTCAATGTCAACGAGAACGCCGTCACCCTGTCGATCGGCATCTTCAAGGGTGGCAGCAAGTTCAACGTGATCCCCGAAACGGCCGAGATGGAGGGCGCGCTGCGTTTCACCGATCCCGCAACCGGCCCCTATCTGGAAAGCCGGGTCGAGGCCGTCTGCCGCGGCATCGCCGAGGCCGCGGGCGGGCGGGCCGAGGTCGATTGGTACATGCGCGTCCCGCTGATGCACAACGATCCGGCACTGGTGCGGCGGATGCGGCCCTCGCTGGACCGGGCGGCCCCGGCGGACAAGCCGGTGGTCGAGGTCGATAATTGCTTCCTGGACGATGTGTCGAACTTTTCGGCCATCGCACCACTTCTGTTCTTCACCGTGGGCGTGGGCCTGGACGAGGCCGACACCGCACGCTCGGGGTTCCACCATGAGCCAACGTTTCAGGTCAACGAGGCCGGGTTGAAGACGGCGCTCAAGGCGATGGTCAACCTCGCCGTCGACTACGCGGGGGCGTCATTGAAGAACGACCCCGCCTGAGTTCAGACCAGGGTCAGCAGCCGCGCCGGGTTGGCGATCAGGATATGGTCGACCTCGGCCTGGTCGAAACCTCGGCGCAGCATCAGCGGCACGACATTGGCAAAGATGTGCTGGAAGCCATGGCCGCCGAAGCGTTCCAGCCGGCCCTTGGTGCAGACATCGTGGCTGATCAGGATCTGGTCCAGATGCCCCCGGCCCGCCAGTTTGCGCAGCCAGCGGATGCGGGTCGCGTCATTGGGCAGGTCGATGTCGGGGTTGGGCCAGTAATAGCTCGTCTCCCAGCCGAAGAGGTCGTATTCCAGCACTGCACCGGTATCGGCCAGGCGGAAGAGCGTGTCCTCGTCAAAGATGGTCCGGTCGATATGGCTGAGGATCAGCCGGTCCATCGGGCCACCCCGCGCCGCCACGAAATCCGCGACCTCCTGCGGCTGGTCGGCATCGCGCCCGGGATGGACATTGAGCGAGGCGCCGGTCGCCTGCTGCGCCACGACGGCGGCTTCCATCACCTTCTTCTCGCGCTCGGTCCAGGGTGACTGGCAGCCGATCTCGCCGATGATCCCCGCCTTGACGTCGGTGCCCCAGGCGCCGACCAGCAACTGGTCGGTGATCTGGGCGATCAGTTGATCGACGCTCATCTCCTCCGTCTCGGCCAGTTGATATTGCTCGACATAATGGCCCGCGCCCATGACGATGGGCACGCCCGTCTCCTCGGCCATCCGCCGCAGCATCAGGGGCCGCGGCCCGAGCCCGCCCACCGTCAGATCGACCACCGCGCCGCCGCCCGCGCGCGCCATCTCCTCGATCTCGGCCCGGACCACGGCGAAATCGTCGATGCGGTAATTGTCGGTGAAATGCCCCTGGCCGTATCGCGCCCGGAAGCAGTTGCAGAGATCGACGGCCGAATCGGTCACGCCCTCCGGCAGGGTCTCGCCCCGAAAGGCGGGCGGGTTCAGGTCGATGAAGAGATGCTCGTGCATCAGCGTCGCGCCCAGCGTCGCGGGGTCGATCAGGCCGGTAACGCTTTGCACCTTGCCGCGGCGGTCAGTCATGGCTGTCCTCTCTCTGCCAGTTCTTCAAGCCGGGCCCGAGCAGGCTCGGGGTCGAAACTCGCCCGGTCGCCGATCAAGACCAGCCGGCAGCCCCTGTCCTGTCCGGCCGCGGGCTCGAAGGTGGCCCGTCGACCGACCATCTGGAAGAGCAGCGGCGCCCCCGGTCTTTCGCGCAACGAGATGAAGCCCTTGGCCCGGTAGAGCCCGGGCGCCAGATCCTCCATCAGCCGCTGGAAGCCGTTGAAGGGCAGGGCGCCCGGACTGCTCCATTCCAGCGCGACGAAGCGTCCGGCATCCTGCACCGGCTCGTCTTCGAGCGGGGGGAAGAGCCTGACGTTGCCGCCGCTGCCCGCCCCCGGGCCGATCCCGGGAAAGAGCAGGTCCAGCGGCAGGGGCTCGCGCGCGTCGACGCTGCGCAGGCGGAACTCCGCCCCCAGCTTCAGCATCAGGGCCGAGAGATCCTCGTCCTCGGCCTTGGCCAGCAAGGCAAAATCCGAACCCCGGGCCTGCGCCCGCCAGATCGGATCCTGCATCCGCGCCGGTGTTTCGGCCAGATCCGGGACATCGACGATGCAGATCGTACAATCGAGCCGCACATGCGCCCAGAGCACCGGATCAACCAGCGCCTGCGCGATCCCGCGCGGGTCCGAGACACCCGAGGCCTCGATCACGATGGCTTCGGGTTCGTGCGCCAGCACCTGTTTCAGCGCCCGCAGCAGGTCGCCCTGCAGGCTGCAGCAGATGCAGCCGTTCTCCAGCCCGACGACGGTATCGGCCTGCCCTTCGATCAGCGCAACATCGAGGTTGATGGCGCCGAAATCGTTGACGATGGCGGCGATGCGGCGGTGACCGCTGCTGAGCAGGCGGTTGATGAAGGTGGTCTTGCCCGCCCCCAGAAAGCCGGTGACGACCAGAACCGGCACGGCGGCCGGAAGGGGCGCTTCTTCGGTGCCGCTCATCTCGGCAAACCCCGGCCCCGGATGGCGCGCCCCGGCGCGGCGCTTTCGAGCAGCGCGCCGTCGCGGATCACCGGTGTGCCGTTCACCAGCACATGACGCATCCCCTCGGCCGGCCGGTTCATGGCCCGGAACGTCGCCCGGTCGCGCAAACTTGCCAGATCGAAGGCCACGAGATCGGCGTCGCAGCCCGCTTGCAGCCGGCCCTTGCGGCGCATCGCTGGCGCGGCGGTTTCAATGATCTGCGTCGGGATCAGCGTGCATTTGGCCAGCGCCTCCATCAGGTCCAGCCTGCCGCGCTCGCGCACATACTCGCCGATGAACCGGCTGAACGTGCCCGAGGAGCGGGGATGCGACACGGCCTTTTCCGGCAGCGGCCAGTCCTCGCCCTCGTAGAGCGCGCCGTCCGGCATGACCCAAGGCAGCGCGTCCGAGGCGATGGCGCCGCCGGGATAGAGGACCGAGGCATCGAGCAGGCGCTGATGCCCGGCGTCGTTCTCGGTATCGAGGAAATGCCACAGGATGATGTCGCCTGCGTCGCGCTCGGCCGCTTGGCGGACCGCCTCGGCATTGGCGAAACGCTCGCCCGTACGCAGCAATTCCACCCGGTCATAGGGCGAGCCGGTGCGGCCGGTGAAATCGGGCTGTTGCAGGAAGCCCGCGCTGACCACGGTGGAGCCGGTGCCATAGGGATAGGCCTCGACCGTGATTGGCAGGCCCTGGGCCTGGGCGCGTTGCAGGACCTGAACCGCGCGTTCGATATCCAGCAGCGAGGTCGAATTCAGGTGGCAGACATGCATATGCGCGCCGGTGGCACCCGCCAGGCCGATGATCTGCACATAGCTGTCGACCGAACTCGCCGGGTCGATGTTCGAGGCATTGGCGATATGGGTGAAGGTCACGCTGTCCGCCTCGGCCGCAAGGTCGCAGACCAGCGTAAGCTCCTTGATGCCCGCCCCGGGGGCGTAGCCATTGGGGATGCCGATGCCGATGGCGCCCTGGTCCATCGCCGCACGCAGGCGGGCGACGATCTGCCCTGCCTCGACCTCGCTGGCGGCCTCGACCGACCAGCGGCGGTTGTCCGCGCCCTGTCCCATGCCGATCATGGAGGAAACGGTCGGATCGGGCGGCAGGCCGATCATCACCTCCTGCCGGGCAAAGAGCCAAGCGGCGGAGGTGCCGTAATTGCACAGCCGCCGGCGACCTTCCTGCGCCGCGTACCAGCCCGCGACCGGCAGCGCGCCGACCTCGAGCTCCAGCGCGGTGGTCACACCGTCGAAAGCCAGCATCCGGTCCGCGGCCAGAGACTGCCCATGGGCGTGAATGTCGACGAAGCCGGGCGCGACGATCAGGCCGGTCGCGTCCAGCTCCTCGCGGCCCGGTGCGAGTCCCTCGCCAATGGCGGCGATCTCGCCGCCCCGCAGCGCCACATCGGCGACCCGGTCAAATCCCGTCTCGGGGTCCATGACCCGCCCGCCGCGGATCACGCAGTCGAAAGCCGCCTCGGTCATACCCCGATGCCCTGTTCCAGCGCCGCCGTGAAGCCCGCGAGTTCCGCCTCTCCAACCGCGAAGGACAGGGCCATCAGCCCGCGCGCCGCGAAGTAATAGCCACGTTCCTGCATCGTGAGATGCAGAAGCGCCAGCAGCTTCTGATCCCCCGCGCGGCCGAGGCCGCTGTCGGGATGGATGTTCATGATCGCGCCCATGCCGGTGACGCGGAAGGGCAGGGCGCGCGCGGCGAAGAGCGCGGTGAGCGTGGCGCGAAGCGCCTCGCCCCGGGCATAGAGCGCTTCGAGCGCGTCTGCCGTCAGATAGGTGTCGATCGCCGCCACCCCGGCCGCCATGGTCAGGCTGTTGTTGTTGAACGTGCCCGCATGGGGCAGGGCGCCGGGGCGGGCGGGGTTGAAATGGTCCATGATCTCGGCCCGGCCGCCGAAGGCGCCGAAGGCCAGCCCGCCGCCGAAGAATTTGCCCACGGTGGTCATGTCGGGGATGATCCCCAGCCGCGCCTGCGCGCCGCCCAGGCTCATGCGCGCGGTCTGCACCTCGTCGAAAATGAGATACGCCCCATGCGCGCTGGCCAGCCGGCGCAGCGCCTGCAGGAAGGCCGGATCGCCCGGGATGCAGCCGCCCGCGCCCAGCATCGGCTCGACCAGAATGCAGGCGATCTCGGCACCACGGGCCGTGAACTCGGCCTCGGCAGCGGCGATGTCGTTGTAGGGCAGGCAGGCATAGTCGAAGGGCACGTTGACCGGCGAGCCGCCACCGGCGAAGGTCAGGAAACCGCCGTGATAACCGCCGTTGAACACGACGATCCTGTCGCGCCCGGTGATGCGCCGCGCGGCGGTCACGGCCATGAGATTGGCCTCGGTCCCGGAATTGGCGAAGCGCACCCGGTCCATCGACGGGAAGCGCGCGCAGAGGCGTTCGGCCAGCGCGACCTCGTAGGGCGTGTGCGAGGACAGGTTGATGCCCCGCGCATGCGCATCGGCCACCGCCCGGGCCAGCACGGGCGAGGAATGGCCGAAGATACCCGCGGTGAATTCACCCAAAAGGTCAACATACTCATGCCCGTCCACGTCACGAATCCGGCACCCCGCGCCGCTTTCGATGCAGAGCGGGAAGGGTTCGGACCAGAGCGAGGAGCGGGTGTTGCCGCCGGGCAGTACCTGTCGGGCGCGGTCGAGCGCGGCGGCGCTGCCGGGATTACGCGCGACATAGGCGGCACGGGCGGCAGCATAGGCGGCCTCCACGCGGGCGGCGTCGATCCGGTGAGCGGGCTTCGGGGTGACATGAAGGGGTGTCATCTGACCATCCTTTGCCGTCAGGCAAGTTGCGCGGCCGGGGCCAGCGCGTCGTGGAGCGGGGTTGTAGCGCCGGTCATGACCTCGGTCAGCAGCGCGGCGGTGGTCGGCCCCAGGGTGAATCCCTGATGGCCATGTCCGAAATTGACCCAGAGGCCGGTCTGGCCCGGCACCCGGCCAACCATCGGCAGCATGCCCGGCAGGCAGGGGCGCGTTCCGAACCACGGCGGGGCCTCGGCACGCCGGCCCAGCTCGATCAGATCGCCGATCTGCCGCTCGGCACGGCTCAGCTGCCGGGGATTGCCCGGCGCGTCCTGCGCCACCAGCGCAGCGCCGGTGGTCATCCGCAACCCCTGCCGCATGGCCGAAATCACCACGCCATTGTCGGCGTCGAGGAACGGGCGGCGCGGCCTGAGCGGCGCGTCGTAATGCGCGTGATAGCCGCGTTTCAGCACCATCGGCACCCGCAGTCCAAAGCGGCGCAGCGCGGCACCGGTCCAAGGGCCGAGGCAGAGGACAGTCTGCGCCGCCTCGATCGGACCATCGGGCCCCGTCAGGCGCCAACCCGAACCAGTCGCCGCAAGCATACCCGCATCGGCAAGAACGACACGCCCGCCACGCCGCTCGAAAAGATCGGCATAGGCCCGGGTCAACGCCCCCGGGTCGGCCGCGCTCCAGCTGCCGGTGTAATGCACCACCCCGGCGGGGGCGGATGTCAGCGCGGGTTCCTCGCGCAGCCATTCCGTGCCGGCATAGGCCCGGGAAGAGACCCCATAGCGCTGCGCCAGCCGCTCGGCAGTCGCGGCCTCGGCCTCGAATGCGGCCTGGCGGCGGAAGACCAGCGCCAATCCCTCGCGGCTGATCAGGTTCTCGCTGCCCGAGGCCGCGATCAGCGGGGCATGGTCGGCGGTGGCGCGGCCGGTAAGCTGGGCGTAAAGCGCGGCGGCTTTCGCATGGCGAGCGGGCGCCGAGGCCCGCCAATACTGCCAGAGAGCGGGCGCCATGCGTGTCAGCCCTGCCGGCGACCAGACCAGATCGTTCGACAGGCCTAGCCCGTAGCGCAGCAACTGGCCGGGCGCGCGGGGCATGGCATAGGGTTCGGCGGCTTCGACCTGGATCACCCCGGCGTTGCCGAAGCTGGTCTCGCGCCCCGGCGCGGTCCGGTCGGCCAGCGTGACCGCATGGCCCTGCGCCTGCAACGCCAGCGCGGTGGAAACGCCCACCATCCCGGCGCCCAGCACCAATATCTCGGACATGACGTGTCCTTTCGGCGTAACCGCCGCGCCCGGGGCGCGGTCGATCAGGCTTCGGCGATGACGGTGATCTCGACCTTGGCGTCGATCATCAGATCGGTGCGGACGGTCGTGCGAACCGGCAGGGGATCGGAGAAAACGCTGCCATAGACCGCGTTGAACTCGGCGAAATCGTCGGCATCGGTCAGATAGCAGGTGCAGGACACCACATTGGCAAGCCCCAGCCCCTCGGCTTCCAGCGTGGCCTTGATCCGGTTCAGGCAATTGCGGGTCTGCGCCGCGATTCCGGCCGGCAGGCTGCCGTCGGCCTCGAAGCCCAGCTCGCCGGACAGATAGACGGTGGAGCCGATACGGCGGACCTTGGAGAAGGGCAGTTTGGGACGTTGGGTCATCGGGGGCCTTTCGGTTCGGGGTGGGGTTCACGGTTGGGGGACGGCTTCGGCGCGCGCGCCGAGAGGCCTTCGATCAGCAGATCGAGCAGAAAGTCGAAGCTGCTGGCGTAGGAGACGTGTTTGCCGTTCTCCCAGCGCAGGACGAAGATCCGGTTCATGAAATCGGGCAGCACCGCATGGGTGAAGGGGAAGCGGTCCGCGTCGATCTCGGCCACGCGCCGCGCGAACAGCGCCTCCCATTCGTTGGCCTTGTCGTCGGGGGCCGGCGCGAATTCCATGGTCACGAAGCCGCAAAGACCGCCGATCAGCGCGTTGAACGCGTCGCGAAGGGCGGGGCCGCGATAGCCGGCGTCATGCAGTGCGGTCAGCACCGCCTCGACCAGGGCAAGGTTGGCCACGCCGTTCGATTTCAGCTGCGCGCCAAGGAGCGGCGCGACATTGGCATGGTCGCTGACCGCATCGCGATAGGACAGGAACACCGTCCTCAGGCGGTCCTGCCAGGGCTTGTCGCGCGGCAGGCTCTGGCTGACTTCGGCCGTGAATCGCGCGGCAATCTCGCCGAAGAGGTCTTCCTTGGTGCCGCCGACATGCCAGTAGATGTTGTTGGGCGACACCCCCAATGCCCGCGCCAGCTCGCGCATCGAGAAGGCGTGCAGGCCTTTCTCGTCGATCTGCGCGATGGCGGCATCGACGATCCGCTCCTTGGTGAGCCCGACCGAGGCCGCGCGCCCGCGCAGCCTGGGGTTCTTGCTCGGTGCTGTTGCGTCGCTCATCTCCGGCTCGATGCACAATTTATGGGCATTATCGAATTATTTCTTGCCATAGGGCGCTTTCTCCCTTCAGTTATAGAACACTGTGCAATTGAAAGATCAACAGAACTCGACACCGGCTGACGCGATTTTCTGATCGCCGCCGTCCAAGCAGACGATAGGGAGCCCCGTGGCCGCACTTCCGATCCTTCTTTTGTCGACCGCCCTCCTCTTCGGTGGGGCGGTCCTGGCGCATCTGATCGGGGCCGCGTCGGTCCTGTCCTTCTTTGCCGCCGACCGGGCGCGATTCCTGGCCGCCGCGCCCCAGCGGATCATCGCCCATATCGACCTCTTCTCGATCATGTCGATGCCGCTGTTCATCCTTGCCGGCGAGATCATGAACCGCGCGGGCGTAACCCGGGCGCTGATCGACCTGGCCATGGCGCTGATGGCGCGGCTCAAGGGCGGGCTCGGGCATGTGAACATCCTGACCTCCGTTTTCTTCGCGGGCATCTCGGGCTCTGCCATGGCCGATGCCGCCTCGGTATCAAACACGCTGGTTCCGGCCATGCGCAAGGCGGGCTACACGGCAAGCTATGCGGGGGCCGTGACGGCGGCCTCGTCGGTCATCGGACCGATCATCCCGCCCTCGATCATCATGATCTTCTACGGGGCGCTGATGAATACCTCGGTCGCGGCGCTGTTCATCGCCGGGATCCTGCCGGGGCTGGTGATGGCCGCGGCGCTCTTTGCGGCGAATGCCTGGATGGCGCATCGCCACAACCACCCCGCGGGCGAGCGGGTGCCCCCGCGCGAAATCCTGCGCCGCTTCGTCTATGCCCTGCCCGCGACGGTGATTCCGGTGATCATCCTGTCGGGCATCGTCTTCGGCATCATGACCCCGACCGAGGCGGCGGGTGTGGCGGTCTGCTGTGCCATTCTCGCCGGCGTGATCTATGGCCAGATGTCCGTCCGCAAGCTGATCGAAAGCCTGGAGCGGACCGCGGTCCTCTCGGGTTCCATCTTCATCCTGCTCTCGGCGGTGGCGATCTTCGGCTATCTGGCGGGGCTTGAGCAGATCCCGGCGCGGCTGGCCGAACAATTGATCGGGCTGGGCTTCGACGGCTGGAAATACCTGTTGCTGCTGAACCTCGTCTTCCTCGTGGCGGGCATGTTCCTCGAGGTGCCGGTGGCGCTGGCGCTGCTGGTGCCGCTGCTGGTGCCCACGGGGATCGAGATGGGCGCCGATCCGGTACATCTGGGCATCGTCATCATCGTGAACCTGACGCTTGGCATCGTCACCCCGCCGTTCGGCGCGGCCCTGCTGGTCGTCTCGGCGGTGTCGGGTACGCCCTATTGGTCGATCGCCCGGGCGGCGGCGCCCTTCCTGCTTGTGCAGCTGGGTGTTCTGCTGCTGTTGACCTTCGTGCCCGAGATCAGCCTGTTCCTGCCGCGCATCACCGGCTTCGTGAACTGAGGGTCCGCCGATGAACTTCCCGCTTTCTGCCGATTCCGTCCTGGCCCGCCTTGCTGATCGCGTCTACGCGGTCTCGGAAGCCGTCAACTGGCTTGCCCGGCGGGCGGCGGGTCTGTTCTTCCTGGGCATGCTGGCAACGATGATGCTGCAGGTCATCGCCCGCTACGCCTTTGCGGCGCCGCCCTTCTGGACCGAGGAGCTGGCGCGCTGGCTCATGGTCTGGGGCGGGCTGCTGGGGGCTTCCTGCGCCTTTCACACCCATGCAGATCCGGCGATGGTGCATCCCCCCGTCGGCGTGACCTGGCGGCTCAAGCTGCAGGCGGTCTCGCGCTTCATCGCCTCGTGGCTCTTTTTCCTGCCGGTGCTGTGGTTCACCTATCCCTTCTTCCTGCGCCAGATCGGCCGCACCTCGGAAGGGCTGGAAATCTCGACGGCCTGGATGGCCGCGGCGCTTCCCGTCGCCCTGATCCTGATCCTGTTCCATGGCGTCGCGGGATTGGGCGCCCTGGTATCGCCCCGCGTGCTCGCCCGCGAAACCGCCTACGCCGCCCAATTCTCTTCTCATACCACGGAGTAACGCATGACCCTTGCCTTCCGCCCCCTGTCCGCCGCCGCGCTGGCTTTCGTCCTGGCCGCCCCGGTTCACGCCCAATCCGTCGCCATCGCCCTCGATTCCACCCCCGACCGCGAGACCCAGGGCAGCTATCGCTATGTTGACACGCTGGTGTCGACGCTGGCGGGGATGGGCTGGGATACCGAGCTTTTCCCCCGCGATTCCATCGGGGGCGAGGATGAGCGTCTGGACCAGATCCGCGCCGGGATCCTGGACATGTCGATGTCGAACTACGCCGTGACCTATCAGTTCGTGCCCGAAATGCGGGTCATGCAGCTGCCCTATACCTTCGCCAATTCGCGCCATGTCTTCGATTTCTTCACCGAAAGCGACTACCTCGACAGCGTGAACGAGCAGCTTGCGGCCGAGGGGATGCATGTGCTGGCCATCGTGCCCACCGGTGGCATGCTGGGCATCTTCAACAACCAGAAAGAAGTCCGGTCGGTTGCGGACATGCAGGGCCTGCGGATGCGCGCGCTCGACGCCAACCAGCTTGAGATGTTCCGCATGATGGGCGCCGACGGCGTGGTGATCCCGTTCTCGGAAGTGCCGAACGCGCTGCAGACGGGCATCGCCAACGGCTATGTCAACGCCTCGGTGGTGCCGTTGGCCTTTGGGCAGGCCGATCTGTTCACCAATTTCACCGACGCCCGCGTGATCATCTCGGCCCGGGTGGCGCTGGTCTCGACCGCGTGGTGGGACGGGCTCTCGGACGAACAGCGGGCTCAGGTCGAGGAGGCTTCGCTCACCGCGCTGCGCGATGTCTTCGACTGGGTGGAGGTGACGCAGGAGCAATCGCTGGAGGCGCTTGAGGCCGCCGGCATCGCTGTCTACCGGCCGACCGAGGAAGAACTCGCGACTTTCCGGGAGGCGACTGCCGACATGGCCGACCTGCTGGAGGGCGTGGACGCCGCCCGGATCGCCGAACTCCGCGCTATGGTCGCCGAGCATCAGCCGGAATAATCCCGGCCGCAGTCGGAACGAGGAAGGGCGCCGTTTGTCGGCGCCCTTTTTCCTATACAGAGGAACTCTCAGAAGCTCAGGAAACCCGGCGCCTCGGACAGCGGCCTTGCCGCCCTGAGGGCATTCAGGTCCGGTCCCTGCGGTGCCAGATCGGGGATCGCTGCGACAATCGCCTCGATCTCGGCTGCCACGGCCAGCACCGCCCGGTCGGCATGGCGCCGGCCGACGATCTGCAGGCCGAAGGGCATGCCGTTCGCGTCAAGCCCGCAGGGAATGGTGATCGACGGATGCCCCGCCAGGGTCGAGGCATAGGCCAGCGCGAGCCAATGGTAATAGCTCTGCGTCGCCACGCCGTCGATCTCGGCCGGATAGAGCTCGTGCCAGTCGCGGGGGCTGACCGTGACCGCAGGCGAGAGGATCACGTCCCAGTCGCGGAACCAGGATTGCCAGCGCAGGTAATAGGCCGTCTGCTCGGTGAAGGCGGCGGCGAAATCGTCGGCGCCATAGCTGCGCCCCTCGATCACGTTATCCCGCACATTGGGCCCGATCTTGTCGGGGTGACGGTCGAAGCGCGCGCCATGGGTCGAGACGAACAGCAATCCGCGCAGCACGGCAAAGATCCGGTCCGCGCCGCTGCAATCGGGCGAGGTCTCGTCCATCCGGCCGAGGAAGGGAGCGAGCGCCGCCAGCACCTTGCGGAACTGGTCGCGCACGATCCCCTCGGTGGGGGCGAAGCCGAAATCCTCGGTCGTGGCGATGCGCAGGCCGGTCAGGTCGACCGGCGGCAGGTTCGCAAAGCCATGGGCATCCCAGGCGGTGCGCTCCTCGACCACGGCGGTGAAGGGATCGCGCGCATCCGGGCGCGACATGACCGACAGCATGAGTCCCGCATCGGCAACGTTCCGCGCCATCGGTCCCGCGCTTGACAAGGGCACCAGACCGATGCCCCGCGTATCACCCGGCACGACACCGGGGCTGGGGCGGAAACCCACCACCCCGCAATAGGCGGCCGGATTGCGCAGCGAGCCCCCGGTATCCGAACCGGTGGCAAGGGGCGCGTAGCCACAGGCGAGCGCCACGGCCGAGCCGCCCGAGGAACCCGCACAACTGCGCGTCAGGTCATAGGGATTGGCGGTCGCGCCATAGACCCGGTTGCGGGTGTTGCCGCCCGCGCTCCATTCCGGGTTGTTGGTCTTGCCCAACGGGATCGCCCCCGCCTGCCGCAGGGCTGCGACCAGCGCGTCGTCCCTGGTGGCGATGTTATCCACGAACAATTCCGAGCCGAAGGTCGTGGGCAGGCCCTTCACATCGAGCATGTCCTTGACGCCAAAGGGCAGTCCATGCAGCGGGCCGAGTGCCTCGCCCCTTGCCTGCGCTTCGTCGGCGGCGAGGGCCGTGGCGCGCAGCCCGTCGAAGTCCCGCGCGACCAGCGCGTTGACCGCGTGATCCACGGCCTCGACCCGGGCGATGCAGGCCTCGGCCAGTTCGCGCGCGCTCAGCGCCCTGCGGGCGATGGCCCGCCGCGCCTCGGTTGCCGAGAGATCGGCGGGATCGGTGGCGTCTGGCTGGATCATCGGGCGCTCCATGGCGTTGGATCAGGCGGACCCTCGGCCAGGGGCGGCTGTCCGGGCCTGCGGCCGCTGCCTCGTGCCGGTCGGTCCCGACTGTTCCCCGGCAACGGCGGATACCGCCTTCTAACAAGAATTGAACCCTGTGCAAGCAAGATTGTATACAATAATATTGCCATTGGGAACAATCGGCGGGGGAGGGCAGGCGCATGGGGCGGGATCGCGTCGACGAGATCGAAACGGCGCTGCAGGATGCCATCTTCGAGGGCCGATACGCCGATGGCGAGCGGCTGGACGAGACGCGGCTTGCCGCCCGTTTCGGGGTCTCCCGCACCCCGGTACGCGAGGCTCTGCGTCGCCTCTCGGCCGCGGGTCTCGTGCAGCAGCAGGTCAATCGGGGCAGTTTCGTTCGCCAGCCCGGGCCGCTGGACCTCTATGAGATGTTTCAGGTGATGGCCCAGCTTGAAGGTTTCTGCGCCGAGCTGGCGAGCGAGCGGGTGACGCCCGAGACCATCGCCGAACTGCGCGGCCTGAACGAGGCCTGCGCGGCGGCGGCGCAGGCCGGGGATGTCGATGGCTATTATGGCGCCAACGAATCCCTGCATCAGCGGATCTACCGCGAAAGCGGCAACGAGTTCCTGGCCGAGAATTGTCGCGCCCTGCAGAAACGTCTGCGGCCCTACCGGCGCACGCAGTTGCGGACCCCGGGGCGGCTGGAGCAATCATTGGCGGAACATGCGCAGGTCATCGAGGCGATGGCAGCGCGCCAGCCGCAGAGGGCCAGCGCGCTGCTACGCGATCATGTCTCGGTCCAGGGAGAGCGGTTTCACCGCCTGATGAGCCATTGGCGGACGCGCGAGCAAGGCGCGCCCGCCTAGGCTGTCACAGCGCGACGGCCCGCTGTTGCGCATTGTCCCGACGGGCAAGCAGGTAGACGCAGACCACCATCGCCCAACCGCAGCCGAACCCAAGCGCCCAGGGCAGGGAGCCGGTGGGCGCGATGACCGCGACCAGACCCGCGGCGCCGATGACCAGACGCGCCAGCGGCCCCAGCGAACGCCCGCACCAGCCCGCGAAGGCGACGGCCCAAAGCGTGGTCGAGGCCAGCATCGCCGCGGCCCCGGCGGCGATTTCCAGCGTGCTGCCTTCCCCCAGGATCGCCGGGTCGAAGACGAAGCTGAAGGGCACGAAAAAGGCCACGAGGCTGAGGCCGAAGGCCGACCAGCTGGTCTTCATCACCGGCGCGTCGCCCACCGCGGCGGCCGCGAACGAGGCCAGCGCCACCGGCGGCGTCACCATCGACAGCACGCAATAATAGAAGATGAAGAAATGCGCGGCCAGCGGATCGACGCCCAGGTTCTGGATCGCCGGGACGAACAGCACCGCGCCGATGATATAGGCCGCAACCGTGGGCAGCCCCATGCCCATGATGATGCAGCCGACCATGGCCAGGGCCAGCGACAGGAAGATCGACCCCTCGGCCAGCGTGACCAGCGAGCCCGCGAATTTGAGCGCGAGGTTCGATTGCACGGCGACGGCGATCACCAGACCGATCGAGGCGATGGGCACCGCGACCTCGGCCGCCTGCCGCGGCGCCTCGCGCAGGCCCTGCACCAGCGCGGACCAGCCGATCCAGGTGTTTCGGCGCAGGAAGGGCACAATGAAGCAGCTGACCGAGGCGATGGCGGCGGAATAGGCGGCTGAATAGCCCCAAACCAGCGCGCCGATCAGGATCAGCGGCGGCAACAGCAGATGCAGGCGCGGCAGGATCGGGTCGATGGCGGCGACCTCGGCCTCGGTCATGGCCCGAACATTGTCGCGCCGCGCGGTCAGGTCGACCACCAGAAGCAGCGCCAGATAGAAGGCGAGGGCCGGGATCAGCCCCGCCAGCGCGATCCGCGCGTAGGGCAGGTTCAGCATCTCGGCCATGATGAAGGCAGCGACGCCCATGATCGGCGGCATGAGCTGCCCTCCGGTCGAAGCAATGGCCTCGATCCCCGCCGCGCGGTGGCCGGGCACGCCGGTGCGCTTCATCAGCGGGATCGTCAACACGCCGGTGGAAACGACATTGGCCACCGCCGAGCCCGAGATCGACCCCATCAGCGAGGACGAGAGGACCGCAGCCTTGGCCGTGCCGCCGGTGGCGCGGCCCGCCAGGCGGATCGCCAGGTCGATGAACAGCTGGCCGCCGCCCGCCGCGGCATAGAAGGCGCCGAAGAGGATGAAGTAGAAGATGAAATTGACCGAGGTCGAGGTGGTGATCCCCAGCACCCCCGCCGTGGTCATGGTCGAAATCTCGATGGCGGCATCGAGGCCGAAGCCGCGGAACGACAGCCAGCCGGGCAGCAGGTTGCCCCAGAAGGCATAGGCGATGAAGGCCGCCAGCACACCGACGAGGATCATGCCCACGGCGCGCCGCGCCCCTTCCAGCAGCAGCGCCACCAGCACCACCCCGGCCCAGAGGTCGCGGTCGAAGACCGGCGAGACATTCTCCATCCGCGTCGTGAGCCGCTGGAATTCCACAAGATAGTAAGCGCCGACGCCCAGGGTTGCGACGATCAGCAGCGCGTCGATGGCGCGGCGGGTCCAGAGGGGCAGGGCGGGGGCCTCAAGGGGCTTGCTGAGGAACAGAAGCACCAGCGCAAAGGTCAGGTGGACCGGGCGCTCGAAGAGCGGCTGTTGCGGGGTGAGCAGGATCCAGGCCTGGAAGGCCACGAAGGCCACACCGATCACGAAGGCCGGCGACAAAAGGGTTTGGCGAAGCGCGGGGGCGGGCATCGGGGTCTCCTCCTCGGGACCGGGATGATGGGACAGGCGGGGCGTTGCGGGCCGGTGCAGGAATGCCGGCCCGCAGGCGGGATTACTGGATCCAGCCGTGTTCGCGGTAATACCGCTCGGCACCCGGATGCAGCGGGATGCCGACATTCTCGGGCCGCCAGGCGTTCTCGGGCACGAAGGCGCGCCAGGCGGCATGGGCCTCGCCCATCGCGGCGGCATTCTCGATCACGGTGCGGGTGATCTGATAGGCGGTCTCGTCCGGCACCGAGGCATTGGCGATCAGCACCGTGCCCAGGTTCGCGCCGACCGTGGGGGCGTCCTGACCGTCAAACCAGGGGCCGAAGGTTCCGGCGCCGAGCCCGTTCGCGGTCAGCACCTCCATCGCCGCCTGGGGGATGTCGATGAAGCGCATCCCGGCGGTGAGCGTCACCTCAGTGATGGTCGGATGGCCGCGGACGATGGTGTCGATATAGAGGTCGGCGTCGCCGTTCCTGAGGATATCGGGGATCTGCGGCGTGTCCACCTGCACGATGTCCCCGCCATTCGCGCGGATCTCCTCGGCGCTGGTGCCAAGGGCCTGGAGGATCATCTCGGCCGCCGGAACGGCGCTGGAACCTGCCGGTTTCAGCAGGATCCGCACCGGCTGGTCCGAGGCGAGGATCGCGGCCAGGTCCGTGGTGCCGCGCGCGTCCAGGAACGCCTGCCGCGCCATGACGCCGATGTAGACATCGTTGAGCCCGCCGACCAGCGCGCGGATATCCGGGGCCGAGGCGCCTTCGTAGACCGGCGCCCCCTCCATGGCCCAGACGGCGGTGGCGGTGTTCGACAAAGCGATCTCGGCCCGGCCGGCCTGCACGACCATCGGGTTGGCGACTCCGCCGCCGCGCGCCACGACCTCGACGGTATTGGCGCCGAGAATGGGCTCGATCATCTGTTCCAGGGTCGCGGCGAAGACATACCACGAGGTCCCCTCGCGCATGGCGCCGATGCGGATGTCCTGCGCCGGGGCGATGGTGGTGGTGACGGCCAATGCCGCCATGCCGAAGGCCGCCTTGCGCAGCGCATTCGTGATGGTGTGAAACATGGTCTCTCCTCCCAGGTCAAAGGGTATGCCCCCGCGACCGGCGCGGGGGCAACGGCTCATTCGGCGGCCAGCAGGTTTTCGACCCGGCCGATGCCCGCCGCGTCGAAGGCGGCGAAGATCTCGGCCTCGGCGGCGGCGCCCAGGTTCTTCAACGGCTCGCGGATCGTGGCGTGATCCAGCACGCCGCGTTTCACGAGGCCCAGTTTCAGCGCGACCGTGCCCTCCATGTGCGAGCCGCGGTGATAGACCGCGCGGGTCACCGGCAGCAGCCGCTCGAAGATGGCGCGGGCGGTGGGGTAGTCCTGCGCCTTGCCGGCCTTGATCAGGTCGATCAGCAGTTCGGGCGCGATGTTGCCGTAGCCCACCAGCAGGCCGTCCACGTCGAACATCGTCGGCAGCAGCCATTCGTCATGGCAGGACAGGACCTGCAGATCGGGCTGCGCGGCCTTCAACTGCGGGATCTCGACATACCAGCGCTTCATGTTGCGCACGCCGTTCTTGGTGGCGACGACGCCCGGCTGCGCGGCGATCTCGAGCTGCGTGTCCAGATCATAGCTTGCCTTGGTGGCATCGGGGTACTGGAACAGGATCTCCTGCAGGCCGGAGGCCTCCCAGATCGCCTTGTAGCGGTCCTGCGGCGCGCCTTTCTGGAAGCCGAAGCGCAGCCAGCCGTGGTTGGGATAGACCAGCGCGCCGGTCGCGCCCGCGTCCTTGCACTTGCGCGCCTCTTCGGCGGCAACCTTGGTGCCTTCGCCGGTGATGCCGGCGATGATCGGAATATCGACCGCATCGGCATAGGCGCGGATCAGGTCCAGACGCTCGCCTTCGGTCAGGAAGGTGCCCTCGCCGGCATGGCCCAGGATCACCAGCGAGGTTACGTCCTCGAACGAGGCCAGCCATTTGGCGATGCGCACATTGGCGTCGAAATCGACATCGCCGTTTTTCTTGAAGGCGGTGACGGGGGCGGGGCTGAGGCCGCGCAGGTTCATCGGTTTCATGGTGGTCTCCTGGTGAGTATCGTTTGCGGGAACGTTCCCACACTGGGGCGAGTTTTTGCTTGCTGCGGATCGGCCGGTGTGTGAGAACGATAGCGGGAACGTTCCCATCTAGAGCCGACGAGCGGCAGGCGTCAACCAAAAAAATGACACCGCCGGATCCGGCCGCTACAAGGACAGAGGACAGGAGAGTGCCGTGGCCAACGACCTATCAGACAAAAAGACGACCGGCCGGGTGACGATCCTTGACGTGGCGGCGGCGGCGGGCGTGTCGAAATCCACGGTCTCGCGCATCCTGGACGAACGCCTGCCGCGCGCCAGCAATCCAACGGCGGACCGGGTCCGTCAGGTCGCGGCCGAGCTGGGCTATGTGCGCGACGTCAGCGCCGCCAATCTGCGCCGGGGCACGTCACTGACGCTGGGCATGATCGTGCCGCGCCTGACCGATACGGTGATGGCCATGCTTTACGAGAGTTTCGCCCGTGCCTGCGCCCGCCGGGGCCGTTTCGCCATTGTCGCCACCACCGACGACCGGCCCGAGGCGGTGCGCGCGGCGGCCGATTCGTTGTTCAACCGGGGGGTGGACGGGCTGGTGTTGGCGACGACGCGCACCGATGACGACTTTGCCACCGAGTTGACGAACCGGCGCATTCCCTTCGTCCTGGCGCTGCGCGGGGACGGTCACAGCGCCGCCTCGCTGGGGGATGACGCGCTGGGGGGCTGGCTGGCGACCCGGCACCTGATCGACCTGGGCCATCGCCACATTGCCCTGATCGCCGGGCCCGAACATGCCTCGAACGCGCGCGGCCGCGTGGCAGGCTACCACCGGGCGATGGCCGAGGCCGGGCTGGCAGTCCACCCGTCCTGGGTCGTGCCCTCGGGTTTCAGCATCGAGGCGGGGGCCGAGGCCGTTCAGGGCATCCTGACGCTCGACCCAAGGCCGACCGCGGTTTTTGCCGTCAACGACAACACCGCCATCGGTGCCATGTCCGCGATCCAACGTGCCGGGCTGAAGATCCCGGACGACATCTCGCTGGTCGGCTACAACGACATTCCGCTGGTCTCGCATCTGTCGATGCCCCTGACCAGCGTCCGCGTGCCCTTCGACCAGATTGCGGCCGGGGCGCTGGATCTGCTGCTGGCCGGTTCCGCGACTGAGCAGCGGATCGCCACGCCGACGCTGATCCCCAGGGCCACGACCGCGGCCCCGAGGCGGTAGCGGCTATCCGGCCTTCGGCGGCTCTGTCGCGGGCGCGTGCCCCCCGATGACCTGGCGATAGCGGTCGGCAATCGCCGCGTCCACGGGCGGGTCGAAGCTGTTCAGCAGATAGGCCAATGTCGTATAAAACCCGACCGTGGCGATGATATCCATCATGCCCGGTATGCCGAGCGTTTCGACCAGCGATTGCTGCAAGCGATCCGAGACACGGTTGTTGTCGATCAGCTCATCCACCGCGCCGGCCAGAAGCCGGTCGGCGGGCTCCATCCCCTCCAGCGCCCCTTTCACCGTCAGGATCCGATCACGGGGAAGTCCGCAATCGAGCGCGCGCACGACGTGATGCGCCCATTCGTAGGTCGATCCGCGCCGCCATCCGGTGCGCAGGATCACCACTTCGCTTTGCGCCGGGCTCAGGGCCGACCGGCGTACGACATGCTCGCGCAGATCCGACCAGGCGCGCAGCAGCGGCGGATGATGCGCCATGACCCGGTAGACATTCAGCGCCCCGGCGAAGCCGTCCCGCAGATCCTCGATTGCCCGCGGCCAATCCTTGTCGTCAAGCGGCGGCAGGCGCGTCATCGCCTCGGCCCCGGCGACCGGATCGCCAGGCCCGGCTTGGTCACCTCAGCCCCAGCGGAGGGCGTCACCGCGCCACAGACCGGGCCTGTCCGAAGGTTGTGGGGAAGCGATGTGTTCATGAGCGGACTGAATCCAAAGAGGGGCGTGATGACCCCAAGCTCCAGCAGGATCGGTACGACCATGCCCACCGGATCGGATCGAGGCAATAGGGCCAGAGCGGCGACAGCAAGATCGGCCCGGTGGCGCCCTTCATCGCCTCGGCGCCCCTCCCGGAAAGCTGCTGGTCGACGACCGCCGCAGACGCGCTCAGCCATCAAGGTCCGCCAGACAGCGCGCGACCAATTGACCGGCCGTCTCGTCGCCTTGGAATCCCGCGGCGCGGGCCCTTTCCGCGACAAGGGGCGGAAGGCGTCCGAAAAGCGCTTCAATGGCGGCATCGGGGGCAAAGTTGATGCCGGCGACCGCCTCGCTCCCCAGCGCCGCGCCCAGAGCCTCGATCACGGCGCCGACCGGGGCATGAAATGCCGGCAGCAACAGGCTGCGCCCGGAGGGCAGGCGCGCGGGATCCAGCCGCGCGGCATGCGCCAGCGCCGCCACGCAGGTCGGCCGGGACATCCACCAGGCGGTGGCCCCGGGCGAGACGGGGCAACGATAGGCGGTCCTCGCCCGGGCGGCATGAAAGATCTCGCTCATGAAGGCCGAACCGAAACCGCCTGCCCCGGGGGGCCGCGCGACAATGCCGGGCAGGCGCAGGCTGATCGCATCCACCTCGCCGCGCCGGGTCAGATCGGCCAGAAGGATCTCGGTCATCCATTTCTGCGCGCCATAGCTGAGCGTCGGGGCAGGCGGGTGAGCGTCGCCGACGGGATCGGAACCCAACCGCCCCAGCACGGCGATCGAACTGGCGAAGACGACCCGCGCCACCGGCCCGCCCTCGCGCGCCTGCCGGGCCAGCCGCAGCGCCAAGTGCTGCGAGGCGACGAGGTTGACGGCGGCGCCCAGCTCCGGCTGGCCCTCGGCCGCGGCGCCGGGCAGGCTGGCCAAGTGAAAGACCAGATCCAGCGGATCCTCGGTCAGCGATGCCAGATAGGCGGGGTCGGCCAGATCGCCGGCTTTCCACCGGGCTGGCAATCCGGCGGGCATGCGGCCGGCGGTCCGGTCGGCCAGCAGCAGCACGTCCAGCGGCGCGCCCAGCAAGGCCGCTGCCATGCCGGGCCGGGCGAGGGCCGCAACCAGCCCTTGCCCCACGAAGCCATCCGCCCCGGTGATCAGCACCCGCAAGCCCGTGCCTGGCATGGCCTGTTCTCCGTCAGTAGCTGCCCAGATCGCGACCGATGGACACCCGCCCGCCAAAGCGCGCGGCGATCCTTGCGGCATAATCCCCGGCCGTCTCGGGTGTGGCGCAGCCGGGGGCGAAATGGGTGGCGACGATATGCGCCGCGCCCACCCTGGCGGCCAGGTCGCCCACATCCTCGGGGCTGAGGTGGTGGCCGGACAGATGCGCGCGGATCTTGGCGATCGCTTCCTCGGGCATCTGCGGATTGGCGGCGCGCACCCGACCCATGGTCATGTCCAGGTCCATCATCTCGCTCACCAGAAGATCGACGCCCTGCGCCAGTTCCTCGACCGCCGCGCAGGGGCCGGTATCGCCGGTGAAGACGATGCCGCGCCCGGGCAGATCGAAGCGCAGGGACAGCGAGACGGGGCCCGGTGTCCCCAGCTCGCTTTCCGGGCGGTAATGGGTGTTTTCGCAGGCGGTGACGACCATTTCGCCCAGCTCGACCCGCGCGCCGTCGGTCAGTTCCACCACCTCCACGAAGTCGCGCGGATGCGGCAGGGTCTGGCCCTTGACTCCGAAGCCGATGGCCTGCGGCACGTCGCAGGCCGCGATCAGCCCGTCGACGATGGCCCTTGTCCCGGGCGGACCGTAGATCGTCAGCGGCGTCTTGCGCTGCACCATCATGTTCAGCCCGAGGCAGGCGAAGAGGCTGCCGATATGGTCGAAATGATGATGAGTCAGAAAGATCTGATCGACGGCGCGAAAATCGATCCCGGCGCGTCTGAGCTGGCCCATCGCCCCCTCGCCGCAATCGACCAGGACCGGGCTTTCGCCGTTCATCACCAGATGCGCGGGCTGCCAGCCCAGCGGGTTCAGCATCGGACCGCCGCCGGTGCCGAGGATGGTGAAGCTGGAGGGTGCAGGCATGGGGATATCCTCGATCTCGACAGGGGGGGGTGGTCAGCCGCGGGTGACGATCTGGTCGATGGCGCCGAACAGGGGCGTGCCGTCGCGCAGACGCGCCTCCATGCGAACGCGGTCGCCGAAGGCCATGAAGGGCGTGACCGGCGCGCCGTGATCGGCCATTTCGATGCCGCGACGCTCGGAAATGCACGAGGAGCCGATCTCGCGGTAATTCGCGTTCGAGACGGTGCCCGAGCCGATCACCGTACCCGCCACCAGCGACCGGGAATAGGCGGCATGGGCCACCAGCCCGTCGAAACCGGTGCTCATCGCGTAACCCTCGGCCGCCCCGAACCGCTCGCCGTTCCAGTCGACGATCAGCGGCAGGTCGATCTGCGCCTCGCGCCAGGCTGCGCCCAGCTCGTCAGGGGTGACCGCGACGGGGGCCATGGAACAGGCGGGCTTGGCCTGGATCCAGCCGAACCCCGTCTTCATCTCAAGGGGCGCGAGGCGGCGAAGCGACCAGTCGTTGATCTGCACCAGCAGGCGGATATGGCCGCGGGCCTCTTCGGGCGTGGTGCCCATCGGCACGGCATCGGTGATCACGCCGAATTCGCCTTCGAAATCGATCCCATCCTCTTCCGAAGGAAGCGGGACATCCGCACAGGGGGGAAGGAACTGGTGCGACAGGCCCTGATACATCAGGGGTTTGCCCTGCGTGTCGACGGGGGCCAGCTTGAAGGCGATCTGCATCAATTCGCCATGGCTGTCATAGGCCGACCCGTCGAGCCATTGCCAGGCGCGGGGCAGGGGGGCCAGCGCGGTGGCAGGATCGAAGGGGAAGCCGCCGCCCGCGTTCAGCGCCGCGTAGTCGGCCTGAAGCTGCGGGGCGAGGCGGTCCCAGTCTTCCAGCAGCGCTTGCAGGGTCGCCGCGGCCTGGGCGGGCGCGGCCCGCGTCAGGTCTCGGCTGACCAGATGCAGGCGGCCGTCGGGCGTGCCATCGGGCAGGGTTGCCAGTTTCATGGTATCGACTCCTGTCTGGAAGGGATGAACGGCGCTCGATGCCGGGGCCTGTCGGGTGGCCGCCGGGATCGACAGAGGCGCTCATCCGGCCGTGGGAATGCCGGGCTGGAACGCGCCGTCCACCAGCACGAAGAGCATGCGGCAGATTGCGCCCGACCGGTTGGCCCAGGCGTGGTTCGTGCCGCGCTGGATGACGACATGGCCGGGCTTCAGCAGCACCTCGCCTCGGTCCAGCACCAGCGTGCATTCGCCCGCCAGCACCACGCCGTAATCCACCGTCTCGGTCCGGTGCATGAGGGGATGCGGACTGTCCGCCGCCACGGTCGAGGCGGCGGCGTCGCCGATCTGGGCAAAGGCGTCCTGCATCCGCGCGGCGCCCTCGCGCAGGAAATCCTCGGTATCGGGCGGAATATCGACGATGCGGATGCGGGTGCCATGCCTCGGCGGGGGCAGCATCATCGGGGCCAGCGTCGGGTCCAGGGTGTTGCCGACCGGGGCCGGGGTTCCCTCGGTCGCCCAGATCTCGTGAAAGACGGTGCCGGGTATCGCCTCTATGCGTGCGACATGCGGCAGCGGACCGACCTCGGCCAGGAAAGCGCGGCCCTCGGCATCGTGGCCGGTGACGACGCGGGTGATCGGCGGCAGCACGGGCGCCATCAGATCGGCGCCGCCAGAGCGCCGAGGGTCTGTCCCATCAGGCGCTGGTGTTCCTCCTGCGTGCCATGGCCCTGCTCGATCTCGGCCAGACGGCCCGAATTCTCGACCACCATGCGGCAGCGCTCCCAGCGGCGGTTCTGAAAGGCCTCCAGTGCGGTTTCGATGTCCTGCTTGGCCAGCTCGTCGGCCAGCACGACCGCATCCTCCATGCCGATCATCGCGCCGGCGGCCATGTGCGGCGTGGTGGCATGCACCGCGTCGCCGATCAGCACGACGCGGCCGCGATGCCAGGGGCGGGGCATCAGCATCTGTTCGATCGGGCGGTAGATCACCTGACTGTCCGGGTTCAGCCCGGCGGCGATCTCCTGAACGGTCTTGGCAGGGAAGCGCTGCAGAAGCTCGCGCAGCATTTCCAGCTGGGCGCCCTCGGGGATACGGTCATTGGTCGGCCGGTCCTCGGTGACGAAGAGATAGGCGCGGCCGTCCGAGACGCCGTTGACGCCGTATTTCAGCTTCGAGCCGATCCACATGGTCACCGTCTCGATCCCCTCGGGCAGCGGCAGCACGGCGCGCCAGACGGCCTGACCGACATAGCGCGGCTTGGGCGCTTCGGGGAAGACCGCGGCGCGGGTGGTGGAATAGAGGCCGTCGGCGCCGATCACGAGGTCGTACTCCCCGCGGGTGCCGTCGCTGAAGGTGACCGTGATCCCATCGTCGCGGTTGTCGAACCCGGTGGCGCTGAGCCCGAGACGCACATTCGTCGCGGTCGACCGAACCCGATCCGAGAGCAGCTTCGCCAGCACCGGGCGCATGATGCCGCCATTGCCGGTTGCGCCCTCTTGCAGCGAGGGCGTGGGCAGGCGGGCGACGACCGTATCGGCCGGGCTGCGCATCTCGACCCCGTCGCACATCGCACCGACCGCCTTGAAGGCCTCGAGGATCCCCAGGCGGTGGAACACCCGGAAAATCCCGCCGTTGAGGCTGATCCCCGCGCCATAGCTGCGCCAGCCCGCGTCGATCTCGACCAGATCGACCGCGTTGCCGGCCTCGGCCAGCAGGATCGCCGCGCTCATGCCGGAAAAGCCGCCCCCCACGATGAGGATACGCCGTTTGTCACCCATAATTCCCTCCCTCAGGGTTCAGCGGTCCAGATGGATGCCGCCCTCCTCGTCCAGTCGCAGGGCTACGCGGGTCAGCCGCTTGCCCAGACAGGGCCCCTGCACGCAGGTGCCCGTCTCGATATCGAACCACGCCCCGTGGGCATGGCAGGCCAGATGCGTGCGCGCGCCGTTCAGATAGGCGTCGCGCTTCCAGGCCATCGGCGTGCCGCCCGCGTAATGCGGGCAGAGGTCGCGCCAGGCATGGATGCGCCCCTCCCGGCGTACCAGTATCACCTTCGCCCTGAGGCCCGGGACCTCGAAGCCCCGCGCCTCCCCCTCGGCCAGATCCTCCAGCCGGCACAGCATACTCAGCCCTTCGGCCCGGCCGGAGATCCGCCCGGAGGCCCGCCGCCCGGCGCCCATTTCGCGCGCCATTGCAACAGGAAGGCCTGGCTGGCCTCGGGGCCCATCGGGGCCTCGCGCGGGGCCCAATCGTCGTCATGGGTGTCCATGTCGGCGTCGAACTCGACGTTGCACCCGAGAGGCGACTTGAAATACCAGAACCAGTTGGACCCGAATTTGTGGCGCCCCGGCCCCCAGAACGACTCGAAGCCCTGTTCCATCATCCGGCTGCCGGCGAGCATCAACTCGGTCGGCCCGCCCAGATGGAAGGCCAGATGCTCGACCCCCTGCATGTAGACGGGCGTGCGGATGAAGAAATGCGTGTGATGGTCGGGGTTGGCCTGCGGGCGCAGGAAGGGGCCGGCGCCGGTCAGCGTGTCGGTGATGCGAAAGCCCAGCCGGTCGCGGTAGAAGCCGACGGCGACGTCGATATCGGGCACGAAGAGCACGACATGCGACAGGGTGCGGGGCTTGGCCGGCATGTCCTGCGTCACGCCCACGGCATTGACCGGGCGGCCCGGATGATAGGGCGCGTTGACCTTCTCGCCCACCAGATCCAAGGGCTTGCGGGTGCTGACGCGGAAGGCGAGCTCGAAGCCCTGATCGTCCTGCGTGCGCAAGGACCCGTCGGCCAGCCGCAGCACCTGCCGGTCGCGCGAAAGCTCGGCCTCGACCGCCTCCAGCGCCGCCTCATCCACCACGCCGATCACCTGCAGGCGCAGCATGTTGCCGGTCTTCAAGGGCGGCGGCAGCGAAGGGTCGTCACGGCGGCGGATCTCCAGCCCCGTGCCGTCAAGGGCGAGATACCGCCCGCCCTTCTCGGGGCTGTAGCCTTGGGGCTCCAGCCCATAGGCGGTCAGGAAGTCGTGGCAGGCGGGCACGTCGTCCACGCCGAAGACCAGAAAATCGGGGCCGATGATCTGCATGGTTTCTCCCCCTCAGGCGATGCGGCCGCCGAGGCATTCGGCGACGAAATCGGAAATGCAATCGAGCGCGGGGCCCGAATTGTCGACGCTGGAATGCTGAACGCCGCCGGTGCGCTCATCAAAGATCACCAGCTCGCGGCGCGGGCTGTTGACCAGCTGCTCATAGGTGCGATGCGCCCATTTCAGCGGGATCTGGCTGTCGTGCTTGCCGTGCGTGACAAGGTAGGGCACGCGGATGCGGTCCAGCACGCCGTCGAGATGCATGTGCTCGGCTTTCTGCATGAAATCCTCGGTATCCTTGGCCCCGAAGACCCAAGCTGCATGCGCCCAGTAATGCGGCACGGGCAGGTTGCCCTCGCGCTCGAGCCGGCGCTTCTGCACGTCGCGCCAGTCGTGGTTGGCGCCCCAGCTCACGCCGCAGGCAAAGCGCGGCTCGAAGGCGACGGCGCGCGGGGCGTAATAGCCGCCCAGGCTGACGCCCTCCATGCCGATGCGCGCGGCGTCCACATCAGGCCGGGCGGCAAGCCACTCATAGACCGGCGTCGCCCAATGCTCGCTGTCATGCCGCGCGGTCAGGCCCTGCAGGCGCAGGGCCTCGCCCGTGCCCGGCTGGTCCAGCACGAGGGAGGCGATGCCGCGCTTGGCCAGCATCCCCGGCAGCTGCGCCATGAAGCGCATTTCCTTGGTGCTGTCGAAGCCGTTGACCTGCACCAGCACGGGTTGCGGGCCGGTGACGCCCTCGGCCGGCAGGAAGATGCCGGAAAGATGCTTGCCGGCATAGGGGATCGAAACGCGGTAGGCCCCGGTCCCGCCCAGCCCCAGCGCCTGATAGAAGGTCGCCAGATGCTTGCGGTAGAGCGCCATGCGCCCTTCGGAGCCATGCGCCTGCAGGCGTTCCGCGGTGATGAGGTAATTGGCCGCGCGCATCAGCTTGTTCGAGGCCGACAGGCTGCGCCCGCGCGCCAGATCGTCCTGCGCGAGGTCGATGAGGTTGTCGGCCCCCTCGGACCAGACCTTGCGGAAGGCGAGCGTGCCGCCATCCTCGGGCGTGCGCGCGGCTTCCTTCAGCGGCGCGCACATGGCCTCGATCTCGCCCAGCCGGCCGCCCATCTCGATCGACAGGTTGATCGACAGGTCCCAGACATAATTCGTGGGGAAATAGCGGAACACGCGGACCCTCCCTTGCCATTCGGTCGAGGGGACCATAGCGAGGCAAATGGCATTGATGAAATTGTAAGTATCAATGTATGGTATTCATCAATTTTGTGGAAATAGGGCGATGCGTTTCCAGAATCTCGATCTCAACCTGCTGGCGGCCTTGGACAAGCTGATCCGCCTGCAAAGCGTGAGCCGCGCCGCGGATGAGCTGGCGATCACCCAATCGGCGATGTCCAATGCGCTGAACCGGCTGCGGCAATATTTCGACGACCCGCTTCTGGTGCAGGTCGGGCGACGCATGGAACTGACGCCGCGGGCCGAGGCATTGGCGGGTCCGGTGCGCGACATCCTGGTCCGAATCGAGGCCGCGGTCGCCACGCCGCCGGATTTCGACCCCGCCACCAGCACCCGCAACGTGGCGCTGATGGTGTCCGACTACAGCCTGGCCACGGTGGTGCCGCCCTTCGTGCAGCGCATCGCGCGCGAGGCGCCCGCGATGCGGCTGACGATCAAGCCGCAGCGTACCTATCCCGGTTTGCAATTGGAGCGCGGCGACACGGACCTTCTGATTGCACCGCGGGTCTATTCCTCGCCCGATCATCCGTCCGAGGCGCTGCTGGCCGATCCGATGGTCTGCGTTCTCGACGCGGCGAATCCCGCGGCGCGGCACCTCGACCTTGCCACCTTTTCCGAGTTGCAGCATGTGGGGATGGAACCCCCGGTCGGCGGGCAGAGTTATGCGGCGCATCTGTTGCGCGACGCCGGGGTGAGTGTGACGATGGCGGTGACGACCTTCTCCTTCTCCTCGCTAGGGGATCTGGTGCGCGGGACCGACCGGATCGCGCTGGTCCAGCAGCGGCTGGCCCGGCGCATGGCGCAGGAGGGGGGCGGGTTGGCGGTTGTCGATCCGCCGGTTCCGCTGGCACCGCTGGAGCAGGTGGTCCAATGGCACAGCATGCGCGACACCGACCCGGCGCTGGTCTGGCTGCGGCGCAAGCTGGCCGAGGTCGTGGCGGATAATTCATGAATCCCATGAATACCACGCATTGAACCAATCAAATTTTCAAAAGCATCGGCCGCGACTACGCTTTTCCCCGGCCCCCCGCGTTGCGGGGGCATGCCAAGTCTTTAGGGGAGGAACCCATGATCCGTCGCACTCTCGCCGCGCTTCTGTCCAGCGCGGCGCTTCTCGCCGCCGTGCCCGCGGGCGCCCAGGAAATCCTGAGCTTCGGCACCGCCAACCCGGACCAGCACCCGCTCGTTACCCGCATCCTGACCCCCTGGGTCGAGGCGATCAACGCCGAGGATCCGTCGGTCCTGCAGATCGAGCTGCGCAACGGGCCGATGATCGTCAACCACGCGAATTTCTTCGACCGGCTCCAGGATGACGTGGTGCAGATCGTCTGGGGCATCACTGCCTTCGATCCGGGCCGGTTCCCGCGCTCGCTGGTCACCACGCTGCCGTTCATGGTGCAGAATTCCGAACAGGGCGCCGTCGCCGCCTGCCTGATGCACGAACGCGGAATGCTGGATGGCGAGATGTCCGAGATCGTGCCGCTGGCCTTCGTGCAATTCCCGCAGGCCAGCCTACATTTCCAGAACCATCCGGCGACCTCGATGGAGGATATGGCGGGGATGAAGGTGATGACCGGCAGCCCGGTCGTTGCGGGTCTGGTGCAAGCCTATGGCGGCACGCCCCTGTCGATCAACGTGCCCGAGATGTACCAGGCCCTGCAACGCGGCACGGCCGAGGGGCTGGTGATGAATTTCACTGCCTTCCCGGGGTTCCGGCTGCACGAGGTCACCACCGACCACCTGATCGCACCGCTGGGCGGCGCGCTCGGCATGGTCTTCATGATGCGCGACCGCTACGAGGCGCTGCCCGAGGCGGCGCGGGCGATCCTCGACCGGCATTCGGGATGCGAAGTGGCGCGTGAGCTGGGGGTCGAGGTCGATGCCTGGGAAGCGGACGCTTTGGGATTTGTCCAGGCCAATGGCGAACGCCGCTTCCACACGCTGAGCGAGGAACAGATCGCCGAACTGGTCGCCCGCGTCGGCGCGCCCATCGAGGCGGCCTATGTCGAACGCACCCCGGGCGGCGCCGAGGTGCTGGAGGCGTATCGGCAGGCGTTGGGGGATGCCAGCGGGGAGTGATCACCTGCACCAGGAACAAAGCGAAGGGCCCCCGGATGGGGCCTTTCTTGTTTGGGAAAGGTCTTTACGGGCGGTGAGCAGAAGTTCGCTGCGCTGGCGAGACCTTTTTGAGAGATTTGTCCAAAGCGGCCGCTCGCCGCGACGAGTGCTGATGACGGCTCATCGAACGAAGCGGACGCTGGCATTTGATAGGCCATTGTCCGCTTCGCGTGCCTCAGAGTTTGTTGATCGAATTTCCACCGTCCGCGAGCAACGCGGTCCCGGTAACGAAGGACCCATGGTCGGACAGAAGGAAGAGAGCGGCCCGCGCAATCTCGGACGGATCAGCCATGCGCTTCAGCGCGTGGAAACCCCGCACGATCTCATGATAACCGGCATCCTCACCAGCCATCGGCGTCATGGTGCCTCCAGGCAGGAGCGCATTGATGCGGATGTTCTCGGGCCCATGTTCCGCCGCCAGGACCTGGGTCATGCCAATCAGGCCCGCCTTTGCCGCTGCATAGGCGGCCATGCCGGGCAGCCCGATCGTATGCCCGACAAAGGAGGACGTGAAGACAATCGAGCCGCCGCCGCGTTTACGCATTGCCGGTATCTGATGCTTTGCCGCATAAAATCCGCTGTTGAGATTCACTGCCATCACTTTGTGCCAGTTGCTCTCATCCATGTCGGGGACCGGTCCGATGTCTCCTATCGTGCCTGCATTGTTGAACGCCCCATCAAGGCCACCGAAGCGCACTTCAGCGCGTTTCACCAATTCTTCTGCATAGCCGTTTTCCTCAACGTCTCCGGCGATGAAGTCCGCTTCGCCACCGTCAGCCGAAATCTCGTTGACGATCGTCTCAAGCAGTTCAGCACGGCGCGCACCGAGGACAAGTCTTGCGCCCTCCGCCGCGAAGAGCTTTGCAGCCGCGGCTCCGATGCCGCTGCTTGCGCCGGTAATGATGATCGTCTTTCTTTCAAGAAGCATTTTTGTCTCCGTCTGATTATGTACCTGAGACTGCTTAAGCAATGCCTTGCTGGCCGCTCGACCCGCTTCTTGCGCAAACGCCCTCGTTCGAGGGCCGACTTCAGTCATTCGATTTATGGTGCGGTATTCCGGAGGTTGGGCTCTTTGCAGCTGTCCCCTGAGCTCGTCGTGAATGGCAGCTTCGACAGGCCGCGTTGCAGCATAATGAGCCGTGGCTGAACGACCGCTAAGGGCCGTAAACTGCTGCCCCCCTCACCGCATCGTCCCCGGCAGCCACAGTGACAGCGCAGGCACGGCGACCAGCAGCACGATCTTCACCAGATCGGCCAGGATGAACGGCACCACCCCTCGCATCACCGTCCCCAGCGGCACATCCTTCTGCAGCGCCTTCAGCACGAAGAGGTTCATGCCGAAGGGGGGCGTGATCATCCCGGTCTCGACCACCACCAGCATCAGCACGCCCCAGAACAGGATGTCATAGCCCAGATCCAGCACCAGGGGCGTCACCACCGGCACGGTGATCACCATCACCGCGAAACTGTCCATGATCGAGCCGAGCGCCAGGTAGAACAGGATCAGCACGCCCAGGATCACCACGGGCCGCGCCTCGATCCCGCCGATCCAGTCCGTCACCATCTGCGGCGTGCCGCCGAGGTTGATGAAGAAGGAAAACGCCAGCGCGCCGAAGATCAGGGCGTAGATCATCGCTGTCGAGGCCGTCGTCTCGGAAAAGACGCCGAGCAGCGTGGCGCGGTTCAGCCGCCCGCGGCCGAGCGCCAGCAGAAAGGCCCCGACCGCGCCGACCGCGGCGCTTTCCGTCGCGGTGAAGAGGCCGCCATAAAGCCCGCCGATCACCACGGCGAACAGCAGAATCACCGGGAAGGAACCGATCAGCGCCGGGATCAGGTCGGCGCGCGAGCCGGACTCGGCCTCGGGCACCAGCGCGGGGTTCAGCCGGATCGTCAGCCAGATCGTCGCGAAATAGAGCAGGATTGCCAGCAGCGCCGGGACCATGGCCGCGACGAAGAGCGCGGCGATGGATTCTTCGGTCAGCAGCGCGAAGAGGATGATCACGCCTGAGGGCGGCACCAGCGCCCCCAACGTGCCCCCGGCGGCGACGGTCGCGGTGGACAGCGCCGGGGCATAGCCGCGTTGCGTCATCTCGGGCAGGGCGAGGCGGCCAAAAGTGGCCGAGGTGGCGACGGAATTGCCGCTGACCGCGCCGAAACCGGCGCAGCCCGCCACGGTGGCATAGGCCAGCCCGCCCCTGATTCCGCCCAGCAGGGCCTGCGCCACGCGGAACAGATCGTCCGAGACCCCGGCCGCGACGGCAAAGGCGCCCATGATCAGGAACAGCGGCAGCGTCGCCACCTGGGGGTCACGCAGGAAATCGGCGCTGTCCGAGGCAAAGACATTCCCTGCAGTCGGACCGCCAAGATAGAGCAGGGTTCCTGTCACGCCGATTGCCGCCGTCACCGTGGCAAGCGGCAGTTGCAGCAGCACCCCGAGCCACAGGACGACGAAGGCCAGAACGACCGCCAGGGCCGGATGGGCACCGGCCCAGCCGGCAAGCCCCGCGAAATCGATCGCAGCCCAGACGAGGCCGCCCAGAACCAGCCCCACCAGCGCCGCCGCCAGCCCGATCACCACGGGTCGCGATCCCCGGCCGCGCGGGACGGCTCGGGCCAGCCGCAGATCGTCGAGCGCATTGACCAACTGCACTAGTGCGGACAGCGCCATGAACCCCGCGATGGCGAAATAGGTGGGTGCCAGCGGCCAGTTCCAGATCGCCGTCGCCCGTCCCTGCACCTGATAGCGCAGGCCCAGGACCGACAGCCGCCAGGCCAGCACCGCGAAGAACGCGGCCAGCATCAGGGATCCCGCCAGCGTCAGCCAGGCCGTCATGCGCGGTCCCGTCTGGGCACCCAGCAGGTCGATCCGCAGATTGACCCGCCGTGCGGCCCCCGCGGGCAGCGTCGCCGCCACCGCCACGGCAAAGACGCTCGACATGATCTCGTTCAGCGCGACGATGGCGGTGCCGAAGAGCCAGCGCGCCAGCACATCGCCCACGACGATCATCGCCCCCGCCAGGATCCCCGCCACCGCGACCACGGCGACCAGGCCGGTGACACGCTCGACCCATCGCGCCAGGGATCCGGCGCTGCCCGTTTCGCTCTGCATCCGAGCCTCCTCCCTCTCAGCCCGTCAGCCGTCGATCAGCGCGACCGGGCGGCACCAACCGGCCGAGCCGCGCTCGACCTTGACCGGCAGCGCGATGACGCGGAAGCCCGTGGCAGGCAGTTTGTCCAGATTGGCCAGTTTCTCCACGTGGCAATAGACGGTGTCGGCGCCCGCCTTGTGTCCCTCCCAGAACACGGACCAATCGCCCGTCTCGCGGGCCCGTGCCGCCTGCATGGCCAGAGGCGGATCCCAGCTCCAGGCGTCGGTGCCGCAGACTTTCACCCCGCGTTCGGTCAGATACAGCGTCGCCTCGCGCCCCATGCCGCAACCGGTGGCAAGATAGTCGTCCTGGCCATAGCGGGCGCCCGCGGCGGTATTGACCAGCACGATATCGCCCGGCTGCAGCCCATGGCCGATGCGGGCAAGCTCTGCCTCGACCTCGGCCGCGCTGACCGTATGGCCGTTCGGCAGGTGGCGGAAATCCAGCTTCACGCCGGGGCCGAAGCACCAGTCCAGCGGGATCTCGTCGATGGTCAGCGCGCGTTCGCCGCCGTTCATCGTGGGATGGTAATGCCAGGGCGCATCCATATGCGTGCCATTATGCGTGGTGATGGCGCAGCGCTCGGCGGCCGCACCTGCCCCGTCCCGCAGTACACCGTCCGGCAATCCGAACATGCGCTGGAAATCCGCGGCGCCAGTGGCGTGGTCGAGATAGGTGATCTCGGGTCCCAGGCCCGGCGGATCGGAGCGGATGCCCGCGGTCAGGCTCACGGCCAGGTCGATGATGGTTTGCGGCATGATCCCCCCTCGCACATGCAGCACCGCACCCGCGCTGGCGGGCCGATCCTGCAACGCCACGCTAACGGGTCGGGAGGCATCAGTCGAATTTATAGTTTAAATGCAGAGGATACATACGGTGAATACAAAGTCGGTTAGCCCTGCGTCAGCTAAGGATTGCGAACAACCAGCGCAGATCGGGGCTGCCGTCCCGTTTTGGCAGGCAGGTCGCACGGGCTTCTGAAGTGACATAACACATCTTATCAGACTATTGCGCCGCGTCCCTTATGCAAGGCAAAGCACCCGCCCCGGCGTGGGGCCGTGGCGGGTGTCGGGTTCGGTCGGTCACGGCGCAGGACCCCGGGAGCCCGGGATCCGCCCTTCCCGTCAGAACGGTTCGGTCTGCGGCACCCAGGCGCCGCCCTCGATCCGGTCGATGGAGACCAGCTCGGGCATCGCGTGGTTGTTCTCGAACCCGGCCTCGGCATAGGTGGTGAAGTCCGAATGCCGTGTCTGCCGCGCGCCTTCGGTGAAGCTCTCGGCGGTCAGATCGGCGCCAGCGGCCTCCAGCGAGGCGAGGAACCATTTCGTATAAGAATAGGCGTTGGCCGCATTCTCGTCGGGGATGTCGCCATAGGCCGCCTGATAGGCATCCATGAAGGCCCGCGCACCGGGATCGGTGGTATCGGCGCTGTGCAGACGCCAGCCCCCGACGCCATAGAGCCCTTCGGTATCCGCCCCGCCCAGCCGCGCCACCACGGTCGAACGGCCCGGGATGGCGGTAAGCACGCGCACATCGTCCCAGCCCAGGCGCTTGACCTCGGCCATGACGCCGACCGTTTCACGCGTGATGGTCGCGGCGACGATCGTGTCGACATTGGCGGCGCGCATCCGTGCCACCTGGCTGGAGAAGTCGATGTCGCCCGGCCGGTAGGCAGCGGTCGCGGCCTCGGTCAGGCCGGCGGCTTCCAGCGCCGGGGTGACGCCGGCATGGATCAGGTCGCCGAAGGGGCCTTCCATATAGATCCCGCCCAGCCGCTCGACCCCCCATTCGGGCAGCAGCCGCGCCAGCGCCCGGTTCATGGTGGTATTGTAGTTCTGCACCGTGGTGAACAGCAGGTCCGATCCCCCCGCGACCTGATGCATGACCGAGGAGGCGGCCCAGGGCGCGAAGACCACGGTTCCCGCCTGTACCGCCTGGCCGATGGTCGCGGCATTGGTGCCCGAGCCGAACGGGTTGAGCAGCGCGAAAACCTCGTCCGAACGGATGAGTTTCTGTACCGCCCGCACGGCGAGCTGCGGCTGCGAGCCGTTGTCCTCGACAATCAGCCGGATCTGGCGGCCATGCACGCCCCCCGCCGCATTGGCCTCGGCCAGTGCCAACTCTGTGGCGTTGCGCAGCGCGGGCATCCCGGCCGCGGCCGGTCCCGACAGGTCGAGATGCGTACCGATGACGATCTCGTCCGAATGAACCCCCGCCGCGCGGGCCGGCCGCAGGCTTGCGCCCAGCGTCAGCGTGGCCGCGCTGCCGGCCAACATTTGCCGTCTGTTCAGTTTCATAGAAGCCTCCCTTGCTTGTTTGGCGGACGTGACACTAGACATGCTCCCCACCCCGTTCCTGCCGCCTCAGGAGGGGTACATGCCGTCGATAAGGCGTGCGTATTTCTGTGCGATGACCTTGCGCTTGAGCTTCATGGTCGGCGTCAGCTCCTCGTCCTCGGCCGTCAGCAACTGGTCGATGATGCGGAAATCCTTGATCTGCTCGACCCGGGCGAGGCGCGGATTGACGGCCTCGATCTCGGCCCGGATCAGCTGGACGACGCCCTCGGCCCGCGTGAGGCTGGCAAAATCCGTGTAGGGAATCGCCTGTTCCTGCGCGCAGCGGCTGACGTGTTCCAGGTCGATCATCACCAGCGCGGTGAGGTATCGCCGCCCCTCGCCGATCACCACCGCATCGGTGATGAAGGGGCTGAACTTCAGCTGGCTCTCGATCTGCGTCGGCGTGATGTTCTTGCCGCCCGCGGTGATGATGATGTCCTTGATCCGGTCGCGGATCGCCAGATAGCCGTCCGGGCTGACCTCGCCGCAGTCGCCGGTCCTGAGCCAGCCGCCGGGCAGGATCGTCTCGGCCGTCTTGTCGGCCTGCCGCCAGTAGCCGGCAAAGACATTGGGGCCACGGATCTGGATCTCGCCCTCCTCGGCGATGCGGATCTCGGTGCCCTTGGCGGCGATTCCCGCCCAGCCCAGCCGGATCGCGCCCGAGGGGGTGGAGGCCGCGAAACCGGCGGTTTCGGTCATCCCGAAAGCCTCGCGCAGCTCGATCCCGATGGAGAGGAACCAGCGGATCAGGTCGGGCGGCACCGGCGCGGCGCCGGTCAGCGCGCTGCGGCAGTTCTGAAGCCCTAGGAACACCTTGATGTTGCGAAAGGCCAGCCGGTTCAGCAGCGCATCGACGGGCCCGGGCCGCGGCGGGGTTGTGCCGGCAAGCCGCGCCTCAACCCCTGCCCGGCCGCGTTTCAGCGCCGTGCCATAGGTCCAGCGGGCGGGCGCCGTGGCGTCGCGCAGGAACAGCTCGACCGCCGAATGCATCTTCTCCCAAAAGCGCGGCGGGGCGAAAACCACGTGGGGCGCGACCTCGCGCAGGTCGTTCTGCACGGTGCCCGCGTTTTCGGGGAAATGCACGATCAGCCCCAGGGCCAAGGGGTTGAAGACCGAGGCCATGCGCTCGGCGATATGGCAAAGCGGCAGAAAACTCAGCGATTTGTCGCCGGGTTTGGCGTCCAGATATTCGGTCGCCTTCTGCATCTGGAAGATGGTGTTGGCGTTCGAGATCATCGCCCCCTTGGGCGCCCCGGTGGTCCCCGACGTATAGACCAGAAACGCCAGATCCGCCGAACGGCCCGCGTCGATTGCTGCCTCGAACTCGGCCGCGCGGGTCTGGGCCAGCGTCATCCCCCGGTCCAGAAGGTCGGTCCAGAACAGCACATCAGGATCGGCCAGCTTGCGCAGCCCCTCGGGGTCGATCACCACGATCTTGACCAGCGCGGGGCATTCCGCCCTCACCGCCAGCGCCTTTTCCAGCTGCTCCTGGTTCTCGACGATCAGCACCCGGGTTTCGCTGTCTTGCAGAATGTAGCGCATCTGTTCGGGCGAGGCGGTGGGATAGATGCCGTTGCCGACGATCCCCATCGCCTGCGCGCCGATATCGGCGATCACCCATTCCGGCCGGTTCTCGGCCAGGACCGCCACGACCTCGCCCCGCCGGACGCCCAGATCGGCCAGCGCCAGACCCAGCGCCCGGGCCTGCGCGTAATATTCCGCCCAGCTCAGGCTCTGCCAGAGGCCGCGCCGCTTGTGGCGCAGGGCGGGCATCGCCGCCCATTCCTGCGCCCTGGCGCGAAAGACGCCGGCCGGGGTTGCGTGGCCCAGAAAAGTCAGCGGCTGCTCCATCATCGCGTTCATCGCCATGTCCTCCGGCGCTTCCAGCGTTGGGCGGTGCCGCTCAGCCCCTCGGCCTCGCGCCCGCCCAGATAGGCCTCGCGCACATCCTCCTTGCGCGACAGCGCGGCGCAGGTATCGGCGGCGACGATGCGGCCCAGTTCCATGATATAGCCGTCGTCGCCATGCTTGAGCGCGACGGCGGCGTTCTGTTCGACCACCAGAACGGCGGTGCCGGTCTCGTCCCGGATGCGGCGGATGATGCCGAAGATCTCCTGCACCAGACGGGGCGACAGGCCGAGGCTGGGCTCGTCCAGCATGAGGAGTTTCGGCGCGGAAAGATAGGCGCGTCCAATGGCGACCATCTGTTGTTCGCCGCCCGAAAGCAGCCCGGCATGCTGGGCGTCGCGTTCCTTGAGGCGGGGAAACCAGCTCTGGACCTTCTCCAGATCGCGGGCCACCGCGTCGCGGTCGCGCCGGGCATAGGCGCCCATCATCAGATTGTCGCGCACCGTCAGGAACGGGTAGATCTGCCGCCCCTCGGGCACCAGCACGAGGCCGCGCCGGGCGACTTCATCGGCGTCGAGGCCCTGCACCTCGGCGCCCTGAAACAGCGCCTTGCCCTTGAACGGGTCGATGACACCGGCGAGCGTGTTGAGAAGCGTGGTCTTCCCCGCCCCGTTGGCACCCAGGACGGCGACGATCCGCCCCTCGGCCACAGTCAGGTTCACCCCCTTCATCGCCGCGATGGGGCCGTACCAGGTTTCCAGATTCTGTACGTCCAGCAGCATGTTACGTCCCCAGATAGGCGGCGATGACATCGGGATGGCCCTGCACCTTGGCGGGCGTGCCCTCGGCCAGCATCTTGCCCTGCGCCATGCAGACCACCCGGTCGGCCACGGCCGAGACCAGCGACATGTCGTGTTCGATCATCACCACGGTGATGCCGAGTTCGGTGCGGATATCCTCGATCCAGAAAGCCAGATCGCGGGTTTCCTCGGGATTGAGGCCCGAGGCAGGCTCATCGAGGAACAGCAGTTCCGGTTCGGCGCAAAGCGCGCGGCCCAGCTCCACCACCTTGCGCACGCCATAGGGCAGGCCCGCGACCCGGGCGTTGCGCCAGGGCGAGAGGTCGAGGAATTCGATCACCTCCTCGGCCTTTGCGCGGTGGCTTTCTTCCAGTCTTGTCAGCGCGGGGGTGCGCAGGATCTGCTGCCACCAGCGCCCCGAACCGAAGCGGTGACGGCCCAGTAGCAGGTTGTCGAGGACGGTGGCCGCGTCGAACAGTTCGATGTTCTGAAAGGTCCGGGCGATCCCCAGATGCGCGATCCGGGCGCGCGGCATCTGGGCAATGTCCTGCCCCTTGAAGCGGATCCGCCCGCGGCGCGCGGTGAAAACGCGCGTCACCAGGTTGAGCATCGAGGTCTTGCCGGCGCCATTGGGGCCGATCACCGCAAGCACCTCGCCCTTGTCGACCCGCAGCGACAGGCCGCCGATGGCGACCAGCCCGCCGAAGGCCAGTTCCACCTCGTCGAGTTCCAGGAGCGCGGTCATCGGTTTCTCTCCGAACGCATGTAGCTTTTCTGGCGGCGGAAGGTGTCGCGGCGGTACAGCGGGAAGCTCTCCAGCAGCGCGCGCAGCTTCAGCCAGCGACCGTTCAGGCCCATCGGCTCGAAGAGGACGAAGAAGGCCAGCACCGCGCCCGCGACGAAGATCTCCATTCCCGATTGGCGGGCCATGGCCTCCGGCAACAGCGCCTTCAGCGCCGCGACGGCGCGCGGCAGTAGGCTGATCAGGATCGCGCCCAGAATGGCGCCGCGCAGGCTGCCCATGCCGCCGATCACCACCATCAGCACCAGATCCAGCGACAGAAGCAGGGTGAAGGCGTCGGGCGTCAGATAGCCGATGTGATGGGCCATCAGCGCGCCCGCCAGCCCGGTGACCCCGGCCGACAGGCCGAAGGCGCCGACCTTGACCCGCTTGACCGGAATGCCGAGCGCATAGGCCGCAGCCTCGGAATCCCGGACGCCGACGAAGGCCCGCCCGATGCCCGAGCGCATCAGGTTCAGAAGCGCGAGCAGCACCGCCAGCGCGAAGAACAGGCAGACGTAATAGAAGGCGCGCGGCGAGGACAGCGACAGGCCCAGCAGCTCTGGATTGGGCACCAGCATGCCCATGAAGCCGCCGGTCACCCCGCGCCAGAGGCCGATCACCTGCTCGACGACGATGGAAAAGGCCAGCGTCACCATGGCGAGGTACAGGCCCGAGACGCGGATCGCCGGGATCCCGACGACCAGCCCTGCCCCGGCCGAGATTAGCGCGGCCAGGGGCAGCGACAGGGCAAAGGGCAGACCCTGCGTCATCAGCCAGGCATGGGCATAGGCGCCGATGGCCACGAAACTCGCATGCCCCAGGCTCACCTGCCCGGTGAAGCCGGTCAGCACCATCAGCCCCATGGCGGCGATGCACAGGATCAGCACATAGCCCAGTTCCCCCAGCAGATAGGTCGAGGCGAAGAAGGGCACCGCCAGCAAGAGCGCGATCAGCAGGCCATAGAGGACGCGGTCGCTGGTATGGGGCAGCAGCGCGAAACCCTGTCGGTATGCGGTGTGGTAATCGAAGCGCATCGCTCAGACCCTCCGCCCATGGGCTTCGCCCATGATCCCGGTCGGCCGCAGGATCAGCACCAGGATCAGCACCAGATAGGCGGCGATGTCCTTGACGCCATGCATCAGATAGACGCCCGCATATTGCTCGATCAGCCCGATCAGGATGCCGCCGATCACCGCGCCCGGCAGGCTGCCGAAGCCGCCCAGCACGATCGCCGCCAGCGCCTTCAGGGTAATCAGCCACAGCGAGGTATCGACCAGCGTGATCGGCGCCAGGAAAATCCCGGCGATGGCGGCGGTGACCCCGGCCAGCGCCCAGACCAGCGAATTCACCCGCTTCACCCGCACCCCGTTCAGATGCGCCGCCAGCTGGTTCTGGCTGGCCGCCTGCATGGCGATGCCAAGCCGCGTGTAACGGAAAAAGAGCCACAGCAGCGCCGCGATCAGCAGGACCGAGCCCATGATGACCAGCGACAGATCCGCGACGGTTACACCCAGAATCTCGGTCGAGGCGCCGGTCCAGGGCGTCGCATAGCTTTGCGATTCCGTGCCGAAGCCCATGCTGACCAGCCCCCGCATCATGAAAGCGATGGCGATGGTCAGCATCACGCCCGCGAATTGCGGCTGACCGACGATCCGCCGCACCACCAGCGCGTCCAGCCCATAGGCCAGCACCCCCATGGCCAGCGCCACCAGCGGCAGCACCAGCCAGAAGGACAGCCCCGCCTTGTCGATCAGCGCCCAGGCGCTGAAAGCCGCGACCACCAGCAGGTCGCCATGGGCGAAGTTCAGCACCTCGGTCGCCTTGTGGATCAGCACGATCCCCAGCGCGACCAGCGCATAGATCGACCCCACGGCGATGCCATTGGCGGTAAGTTGGGCAAAAAGTTCCAGATGGCTGCTCATGTTCCCTGCCCTGTTTCGAAGGTCACGTCCCAGGCCTGCAGCCGCTGGTGGCAATGGCCGCAGGTCGCGCGCGGCACGAAAGGCTTGCCGCAAGATTTGTGATAGGGGCGGATCGAGCTCGGCTCGTGAAAGAGCTGCTCGCTCGCCCAGGTCGAGAGCAGCGTGATATAGGGGAACAGCGCGCGGCTTGCGGGCGTCAGCAGATAGACCCGGCGCCGCCCGTCCTCGCGGTCCTGCTCAACCGTCAGAAGCCCCGCCTCGACCATGGCCGCCAGCCTGCGGCTGAGCAGAGGCGCGCTGATCCTGAGGACATAGGCCATCTGGTCGAAATGCCGGCAGCCCAGCACTTGCGCGGCGACGATCATCAGCGACCAGCGGTCGAGCCTGAGCGCCAGATGCGACATCGCCCCGTCCTTGACGGTGACCTTGGGCGCCCGGTCCGGCCCGCCGGTGTCATGCGGCAGATGCGGGTTCGGCTTCAGCCGCAATTCCAGCTCGTGCATCGTCGCGGGCTCGCCGCAATGCTCGCAGACCAGTTGCGGCAGGAAGCGGTGACCGCAGGTCTTGTGGATCAGCCGCGAGGGCAGCGCGATGCGGTTCTCGCCGAAGCGATGCTCCCAATCCCAGGTCATCAGCGTGGCTTCATAGATCGCCATCCCCTTGCGGGTCAGGTGATAGGCGTAGCGCTCGGGCCGCTCCTGATAGAGCCGGGGCCGGAGCATATCCATCGCCACCAGCGCCCGAAGCCGGTCCGACAGGGTGCGGCGGGGGATGTTCAGCCGGGTCTGGAAATCGTCGAAACGCTTCACCCCGGTGAAGGCGCCCATCAGGATCTGCATGGTCCAGCGGTCGCCGATCAGTTTCAGCGCATGGCTGAGAACCGAGCTGGACAGCGCGTCGCGCAGCAGGTCGAGGTCGGGGGCCTCGCTCACGCCGGTCGCTCGACGATCACGGCCGAGGCCAGGCCCGCCGCGCCGCAGGCGGCGATCAGCGCCCGGCGGGCGCCGCGGCGTTCCAGCTCGTCCAGCGCGGTGCCGATCAGTGCGGTCCCGGTCGAGCCCATGGCATGACCCAGCGCGATGGCGCCGCCGTTGACGTTGAGCCGGTCTTGCGGCACGCCCATGTGGCGGGCGAAATGCAGGGCGAGGGCGGCGAAACTCTCGTTCACCTCGTAGAGGTCGATGTCCTCAGGCGTAAGCCCGGCCTTGGCCAGCGCCGCCCGCGCCGCATCGACCGAGCCGGTCAGCGCCAGCACCCGATCAACCGAGAGCTCCGCCACGGCCAGCAGGCGCGCGCGAGGTTTCAGCCCGGTCCGCGAGGCGGCCTCGGCCGTGCCCAGCAGCACCGCCGAAGCGCCATCGGCCATGGCCGGCGAATTGCCCGCGTGATGGACGTGATCGACCCTCTGCAACCCGGTATGGGCCATGATCGCCGCGTCGAGCCCATATTTCTCGCCCATCTCGGCAAAGGCGGGGGAGAGGGCCGAGAGGCTCTCGGCACTGGTGCCCGCGCGGGGCGTTTCGTCCTGCGCCAGACCCGCGACCGGCACGAGCGAGGCAAAGGCCCCGCTTTCGCGCGCGGCGATTGCCCGGGCCTGACTTTCGGCCGCGAAAGCGTCGCATTCGGCGCGGCTGAAACCCTCAACCGTGGCCACGGCATCGGCGCTGATGCCGATGGGGATCAGGCCCGCTGCCTTCTGAAACGAGAAATCATGGGTCAGCGGGCCCTTGTCCGAGGCCATCGGCACCCGCGACATGCTCTCGACCCCGCCGGCGATGGCCAGGCCATTCTCGGCCCCGGCCCTGAGCGCGGCCAGTCCCAGCGCGCTGAGGCCGCTGGCGCAATAGCGGTTGATGGTCAACCCGGGCACGCTGTCGCCATAGCCCGCGGCGATCAATCCCAGCTTGCCGATATTGGCGCCCTGCTCGGCCGTCTGGGTGACGCAGCCGAAGACCGCATCGGCCAGCGCCCGCCCGCGCAGATCGTGCCGCTCGGCCAGCGCAGACAGTGGCGCGGCCAGCAGGTCCACGGGCTTCACGCCCGCCAGCGCGCCCTTAGCATTGCCCCGTCCGCGCGGGGTCCGCAGGGCGTCGATGATGACAATATCCGACACGTTCTTCTCCCTGTCCGGCCGAGGCTCAGGCGCTTTCGACGACAAAGCTGACCACGGTGCCGAAACTGCCGCCGATGTTCAGCGTCTGTATGCGCCGCGCCCCCTCGATCTGCACGTCGCCCGCCTGCCCCGTCACCTGCCGTGCCGCGTCGCGCAGCATCCGCGTGCCCGTGGCGCCAACCGGATGGCCGCAACCGATGAGCCCGCCCGACAGGTTCACCGGGCATCGCCCGCCCGCCTCGATGCTGCCGTCCTCGATGGCTTGCCAGCTCTGGCCCGGCGCGGTCAGGCCCAGGTGGTCGATGGCGATGTATTCGGTGGTCGTAAAGCAATCATGCGTCTCGACCCCGCTGATCGCCTCGATCCCGCCGATGCCCGCGCGGCGCCAGGCGTCCTCGATGGTCTGGCGGACATGCGGGAAGACGTATTCCCCCTGCCGCGCTAGCTTGTCTCTGAACCTGAGCCCCGCGTTATGGTGCCCCCAACCGGCGATCCGTGCCGCCTGCCGCCCGGTGCGGCGCGACCACTCGGCGGCGAAGGCGGGCGAGGCCAGCACCAGCGAGGCGGCGCCGTCGGTGATCTGGCCGCAATCCTGCCGCCGCGTGCCGGGCTCGATCACCGGATTGGCGTTGTCGTCATCGGTGAAGCTGAGCGCGTTGAATTCCCAGCCGCGGGTCTGGGCCAGCGGGTTCTTTCGGGCATTCGCGTAATTCAATTCGGCGATGCGGTTCAGGTGGCGGCGGTCGAGGCCATAGCGCGCCTCGTATTCCTGCGCGGCGAGGCCGAAGACCGCGGGCCAGAGGAAGCGGCAGTCGATCTCCTCGTGCCCCTGCCACCCGGCGGCGTTCTGGTTGACCGAGGCGACGTCACCCCTGGTGTTCTTCAGCTCCTCGGCGCCGACCACCAGAATGCACTCGTAGCGCCCGGCCTCGATCTCGGCCATGGCGGCCAGCACGGCGAGCGAGGCGCTGGCGCAGGCCCCTTCGTGGCGCATGGCGGGCACGCCCCAGAGTTCGGGCACCACCTGCGCCACCATCGAGCCCAGATGCGCCTGCTGGCGCTGCAATTCGCCGAAGGCGTTGCCGACATGGATGCTGCCGATCTGGGCCGGGCTGACCTGGGCATCCTCCAGCGCGTCCAGTACCGAGGCGCGGATCATGTCCGACAGGTCCAGCCCTTCACGCGACCAGACGCGGGCGAAATCGCTTTGCGACGAACCGAGGATATAGGTCATGCCAGGCTCCGTTCGCGCCGGGCGGCAAGCCGCGCCTGCGCCGCGTCGTATTCCCGCGCCAGCCGTTCAACGATCACCGCCGCGGGCTCCGTCCCCTTGACCGCGCCAACGCCCTGCCCCGCCGACCAGACATCGGCCCAGCGTTTGCCCTTGAAGCTCTGGCTGCTGTCATAGGCCCGGCCGGGCGCATCGGGCATGTTGTCGGGGTCCATCCCGTTGTCGCGCAGCGAGGGTTTCAGCCAGCTGGCCGGCGTGCCGGTGATCCCGGCGCTGACCAGCAGATCCTCGATCTGCGCCGCCGCGAGCATGTCCTTGTAAGCGGCTGGTGCCAGACTTTCCTCGGCGGCGATGAAGGAGGTTCCCATATAGACGTAATCCGCCCCCGCGGCGATGGCGCCGGCCACGCCTGCGCCGTCGCTGATCCCCCCGCCGACGATCAGCGGCCCGTCGAAGAAGGCCCTGACCGCGCTGATGAAGGCGAAGGGCGAGAGCGTGCCGGTATGCCCGCCCGCCCCTGCGCAGATGCAGGCCAGCCCGTCGGCTCCCGCCGCGATGGCCTTCTTGGCCAGCGCGACGCTGGTCACATCGGCAATGACCGTACCGCCATAGGCGTGAACCGTCTCGATGGCCGGTTTCGGCGAGCCGAGGGCGGTCACCACGAAGGGCGGCTGATGCTTGGCGATCAGGGCCAGATCCTGCGGCAGGCGCGCGTTCGAGGAATGGGTGACCAGGTTCGCGCACCAAGGCCGCGTGCCGACCTCGGCTTTGATGCGGGTCATCCACTCGTCCAGCTGCTCGATGCTGCGGCAATTGGGGGTCGGGAAGGCACCGACGATCCCCGCCTTGCAGGCGGCGATCACCAGATCGGGGCCGGAGACGAGGAACATCGGCGCGGCAAAGACCGGCAGGCGCAGGGGATCAGGCATTCGCATCTCTCACGGGTCGGCGGGATTGGGTCACGGCAAAGCGCGAGGCGACGAAGGCCAGCGTGGTCAGCGCGGCATTGCCCGCGCCGTTCAGGCCGGTGACGTGGTAATCGCTGTAGGCGGCGGCGAAATTGAGCGGCATGGCGCCGGTCAGGTTGATGGTCAACTGGGCGCCGGCGCGGGCATAGGCGGCTTCCGCCCGGCCGATGAAATCCTCGTCCCGCGCATAGAGGAAGCCGGTGATCCCGCCCTGTTCGCGCGCGTCCCGCGTCGCCTGCTCCAGCGCATCCTTGGCGCTGTCGCAGGCGATGACGAAGCCGATGGGGCCGAAGCGCTCCTCGGCGTAGAGGTCGCGCGCTTCCTTGCCCAGGCTGACCAGCAAGGGCGTGGCGGTCCGGGCATCGGGGAAATCGGGATGGGCATAGGGGCGGCTCTCCAGCAGCACCCGGCCCCGCGCCTGCCCGTCGCGCCGCATCGCCTCGATCAGCGCCAGCGTTCCCTCGCTCTGCACGGTGGCAAGGATCATCGAGGCTCGGCGCGGATCCTCGGTCAGCCGGGCGATGGCGGCGGCGAGGCGGGCCGCGACCTCATCCCGGGCAACGGGGCCCTCGGGCGTGTCGATCCAGGGCGGCAGATAGACATTCTGCGGGCTGGTACACATCTGCGCCGAGAACATGCACATCGTGGTCGCCAGCGAGCGGATCGCCGCGTCCAGATCCTCGGCCCCCGCCAGAACCACGGTGTTGCAGCCCGAAGTTTCGGTGAAGGCCAGCGCCGGATGGGCATTGGCCTCGACCCATTGGCCGAAGCGGGCCGAGCCGGTGAAATCGACGATGGCGCAATCCTCGTGCTTGATCAGCACCTTGCCCAGCGGATCCTCCAGCCTGTCGAGGCAGAGCGTCACCAGGTTCGGATCGAAACCTTGCTCCGCCAGCAGGTCGCGGAAGACGCGGACGGTGATCGCCATCGGCAGAACGCTCGCCGGATGTGGCTTCACGATCACCGCATTGCCGGTGGCGAGGCTGGCCAGCATCGAGGGCCAGGCGTTCCAGGTCGGGAAGCTGGCGCAGGTGAAACAGACAGCGACGCCGCGCGGCACCAGGCGGTAAGTCTTGTCCAGCGCGATCTCGTCGGGGCCAAAGCGTCGGGTCCAGCGGGCCTGCGGCGCCACCGCCCGCATCGCCTGCTCGGCATAGACCAAAGCCTCGATCCCGCGGTCGAGCGCATTCACGCCCGATCCGGCATAGGCCATGTTGTAGCTTTGCCCGGCGGTATGCATCACCGCATGAACCAGCGTGAACAGGTGCTGGCGATAGAGCCGGTCCAGACCTTCCATCAGCAGGTTCAGCCGCGTGTCGATCCCGGCCCCGGCCCAGCCCGGGATCGCGGCCCGGGCGGCGGCAAAGAGCGTATCGGGATCGGCCTGCGGATAGGTGATGCCGAGAGGGGCTTGCGTATAGGGCGAGATTTCCTCGCCCGCCTGCCCGGTCACCCCCGGCAGATCCAGCGCGAAGGTCTGACCCAGCAACGCCTCGAACGCGGCCTTGCCGGCAGCGGCGGCGGCCTCGCCCTCGGGGTAGAGCTTCGGCATCTCGGGATAGGGCGACCAGCAGGCGCGGTCGGCGCAGGCCTGGCGCGCGCGGGCCAGAAGGTCGGAATGGTCGAGCATCAGCGCCTCCAGCGCAGCCGGTGATGGCGTGGGCCTTCCTGCGCCGAGAGGATCAGCCGGTCGCCCGAAAGGTCGATCCGCCGCACCTGCTCGGTGCCCGGGAAATCGGGGTTCAGGCTGTGGGTCACGGCATGAACCACATGGGGGATGCCGTCCCGCTCCTCGATCCGCCAAGTCCCGGCGTAGTGGAAATAGCTCTCGAAAGCCGCGAGCCGTTCGGCATCCGGCGCCTTGCGCGGGTTGCCGGTCGACCAGCGGGGCCGGTCGGCGCGGGCGATGCAGGCCGACATGAAACCATCGGCCGTGTAGCAGATCATCCCGGTCGGGGCCTCGCCGAAGGGATGCGTGACGCGCCCCTCCGTCTCGATCTCCCAGCCGATCAGATGCCAGGTTCCTCCCAGATCCGGCATCAGGCCACCTGTGCGGCCGTAAGTTGGTCTTCGCGCACCCAGCAGGAATGGAAGCCATGCGGCACCCGCTGCGGCACGATCACCCGGGCGATCGGCCCTTTCGAGATGTCGCGCGCATCCGTGACCCAGACCTCGGAGCGGTTGGCGAGCCCGTTCCAGACGAAGCCCACGACATAGCCGTCGTCCTCCTCCGTCGCACCGTCGCGCGGCGCGAAGGGCGCTTCCGAGAACCAGTAGCCCTCGCCCGGGTGATAGGCGACCGCTGCGCCGGTTTGCAGGTCATATTTGGCGAGGCCCGCGAAATGCGGCTGTTCCAGCGTCCGGGGCCGGCCCATCAGCACGTTATAGGTGTAGCGGTTCTTCAGCCCCTGGAAGCGGGTGTTGATCATCGGAAATTCGGTATTCAGGATGTCGTCGACAATCCCTTCCCGCGTCATCCCGGTGTCGAGGTTCATGCGCCACTGGTAAAGCTCGTAATCCGTGCCCTGCGTGCCGATGGTGAAGAGCAGCCGCTGCACATCGAGCCCGCCATCATAGCCGCGCGGCATGGCATAGGGCGTGCCCAGCATCACCAGCTCACGCTCGCCCTGCGCGTTGACCTCTTCCCAGGCGTTCGAGACATGCAGCATGTAGCGCGGGTTGAATTCGAACCAGCGGATCTGGTCGGGGGTGCCGTGGCGCGGAATTACCGCAAAACGGGTCGGCCAGTCCTGATGGAATTCCAGCGAATAGCGGCCGCGTTGCAGGGCCTCGCGGTTATTTACCAAGGGGAAGTCGTGCAGGATGGTGAAGTTCGGCGTGATGGCGCAATCATGCGGCAGCCGCGGCCCGGGCAATTCGACCGGCATGAAGGTTTTCAGCGCCCCGTCCGGCCCGATCACCCCGTAATGCATATAGGGATGGCGGTTGCCATAGGCGAAGAAGATGAACTCGCCCGTCGCCTCGTCGATCCGGCTATGGGCCGAGATCTGCAGGCCGACCAGCCGCGGGTCCTGCTCCAGCTTCCCCAGCGTCTGCAGGCTGCCGGGATCGACGGTATAGACCGCGCCCCCGCGATACCACATCGAGTAGAGCTTGCCGTTATGGAATTTCACATCGGTGTTGGCGGTGTTCTTCAGCGCATCGTCCGGCAGCGCGCCGTCGGGCATGCGGTCCTTGAGCCCGGGCCAGAGCGCCCTGCCCGCCTCGCGTTCGGCCTTCAGCCCGTCGGTTTCCACCATCCGGTTGCGATAGGTCGCGCGGCCACCCTGAAAGCGCACGGCATGCAGCATGCCGTCGCCGTCGAACCAATGGTATTTGCCATGCGGTGCATGGGCGGGGGACGGCCCGTTCCTGACGTAAAGCCCGTTCAGGTCCTCGGGCAGATCGCCGATGACCTCAAGGTCTTGCGCCACGATCTCGTTGTGCAAGGGCGCGAACGGCCCCTGCATCGAGGCATTCTCGACCAGCCAGTCCTGGTTCGGGGGTATCGTCTCGAGTCCCATGGCTCTCTCCCTCAGCCCATCGCCGCGCGCGCCAGGATCCCGCCATCGCGGAAATCGGCGCCATTGGCCCAGCAGGAATGCGTCCCGCTGGCCATCTGGTGCGGCAGTTGCAATTTGCAGACCGCGCCCTTGTCGAAGTCCTGGGCGTCGATCAGCCAGACCTCGGATTTGCCGGTCTTCTCGTTGATGACGAAGGTGACGAGGTAACCGTCATCCTCGGCCTTCGCACCGATGCGGGGCGCGAAGGGCGCCTCGCTGGCGTAGAGCCCCTCGGGCAGGCTCAGCTGCCAGCTTTCGCCCGTCTGAAGGTCGTGCTTCACATAGCCGTTGAAGATGAACCAGCCCGGCACCTGAACGGCGGAATAGGCGTAGCGATAGGGCCGCCCCGCGTATTTCTGGTTGATCATCCCGAATTCGAGGGTGCGGTCATCCAGCCGTTCCTCGCGCGTCTCGCCCGTCTTGAGGTTGAAGCGCCAGCGATGCAGGCGGGTGCCCATCTTGTACTGGTCGAGGTAGGACATCATCCGTTCGTAACCCGGTTGCGCCCCCTCATAGTTCGTGGGCATCGGGTCTTCCTGGAAATAGCCGTCCAGCACGATCTCGTCGCCCTCTTCATAGGCGTTGAGCCAATGCAGGACGAAGGTCGGCGTCGCCTCGAACCAGCGGATATCCTCGGCCCCGCCCCGGCGCGGGATCACCGCAAAGCGCGACGGCCGGTCCTTATAGAAGCGCACCACATGCTTGTCGCGCTTCAGCAGTTCCGGGTCCCAATGCAGCGGGAAGTCGTTGAGGATCGCGTAATTCTGCGTGAAGGCCATGTCATGCGGCAGGCGCGGCCCGGGCAGCGGCACCGGCGTGTAATGCACCAACCGGTCCGAGCGGTCGACCACGCCGTAATGCATGTAGGGCGGGGTCTTCGAATAGTTGAAGAACAGCAGTTCCCCGGTCGCCTCGTCCACCTTGGTATGGGCCGAGATGCCGTGTTCGGGCGACCATTCGGGCACCCCCTGCTGATCGAGGGTGAGGGGATCCATCCGATACCCCTCGCCGCATTGGTAATAGGTCGAAAGCGCCTTGCCCGCATGCACCACCACATCGGTGCTGCTCGCGTCCTTCAACGCGCCATGCGCGCCCCAGCCCGGGCGCTTCGAGAGCGCGGGATCTTCCATCAGCCCGGCCCAGAGCCGCTCGCCGCTGTCGATCTCGGCGTTCAGGCCCTTGGTCTGAACAAAACGGTTACGATACTGTACCTTTCCGTCGCGAAAGGCGGCCATGTGGATCATGCCGTCGCCGTCAAAGGGATGGTAGCGATCCAGCGCCTGATGCAGCGGATTTTGCGTGTTGCGCAGGTAAACCCCGTCGATATCCAGGGGGACCTCACCCTCAAGAAGAACGAGGTCGTCGGCGTCCACCTCCTCGTGCAGCGGGGTCCAGGGCCCTTGCAGATAAGGGTGATCACCGGCTTCGATGGTGCCAGCATAGCTTCTGACCACGACAGGGGGCATGGGGTTCCTTCCGCGAGGCTCGAATCTTACTTACGTTCTTGAACTATTGATTCCGGTAAAAGATGAGTCTGTCAATAAGGGATTTCGGCACCGGGGCGGTTCGGACGGAGGGTTCGGCGAAATCCGGTCGGGGAACGCGGAAAAGCCCCGCCGCTGCGGGGCATGGGAGGTGGGACCGACCCCGCCCGGCGTGCCGCCAACGGCACCCCGGGCGGGGAAATCCTGTCAGAGTGACGGCAGATAGACCGGGCGCAGGGCGGCGATGGTAGCGCGCGCCTCGGCCCCCGGGTCGCCATAGACGACCATCCGCTCAGGCTTCAGGATGGCAAAGAGCGGTCGCGCCCATCGGCGGTTGAAGCCCTGAACATGGGTCAACAGGGCCGCGTCGTCGGCATAGCCCTCGATGATATGGCAGCGGCTGCCGTCCTCGCTCAGATGCCAGTCGTAGCGCAGGCAGCCGGGTTCCTCGGCCCGCACGATCTCGCTCATTTCCCCGGCCAGGCGGCGCAGTTCGCCGGTTCGGGTCGGGTCGAGGCTGGTTTCCAGGATCCACAGAATGGCCATGATGCCCCCTCAGCGCGGCAGGTTGAAGAGGTTGACGAGATACAGCGACAGCGCGGGAAAGGCGATCAGGATCGCCAGCCGCACCAGATCGGCCGCGATGAACGGCGCGACCCCGGCAAAGATCGTCGACAACTTGGTTCGCGGAAGCATCGCCTTCATGACAAAGACATTCATCCCGATGGGCGGCGTGATCATCCCGATCTCGATCACCATCACCGTCAGCACGCCCCACCAGATCGGATCGTAGCCATAGCCGATGATCAGCGGAAAGACGAAGGGGATGGTGATGACCATGCTGGAGATCGTCTCGAAGATGGACCCCAGGATCAGATACATGACCATGAGCAGCATCACCACCCAGATCCCCGGCAGGCCGGTGTCCTGGATGCCGGCGACGATCAGCCGGGGCAGGCCCGAGATGGTCACCGCATAGGTGAAGATCGAGGCGCCGATGGTCATCAGATAGATCATCGAGGTGGTGGCCGCGGTTTCCTGAAGCGCCGACCAGAAGCGCGGCCAGGTCAGGCGGCGGCGCAGGAGCGCGATCAGGAAGGCCAGGAACGCCCCCACCGCCGCACTTTCGTTGACCGAGAAGATCCCGGCATAGATCCCGCCCGACACCGCCGCCATCAGCAGGACCGCCGTCCAGCCGTCCCGGAGGGCGCGCAGCGTTTCGACCCAGGGCTGTTTCTCGCCCGAGGAGGCGAGTTCTGGCTTCAGCCGGACCAGGATCATGATGGTGACGATATGCAGCGCCACGGCCAGAAGCCCCGGCAACAGCGCAGCCACGAACAGCGTCTTGACGAATTGCTCGGTCAGGACGCCATAGAGGACCAGGATGATCGAGGGCGGGATCAGCATGCCCAGCGTCCCGCCCGCGGCGATCGAGCCGGTGGCGAGGCGCTCGGAATAATTCCGCTTCATCATCTCGGGCAGGGCGATGCGGGTCATCGTCGTGGCCGTGGCGACGGAAGATCCGCAGATCGCCCCGAACCCCGCGCAGCCGCCGATGGTGGCGACGGCCAGCCCGCCCCGGATATGGCCGATCAGCGCATGGGCGATGCGGTAGAGGTCGGCCGATAGCCCCCCCACCGTGGCGAAACTGCCCATGAGCAGGAAGAGCGGGATCACCGCGAGTTCGGCGCTGGAGACTTTGCTGACGGTCTCGGTGCCGAAAAGGGTCAGCGCCGGGCCCAGATCGCCGCGGATCATCCCGAAGGTGGCGACGCCGGCGATGCCCATGGCGACGCCAATGGGCACATGCAGCACAATCAGCGCGAACATGACGCCCATGCCGAGCAGGCCGATGAGATAGGGCTCCATGTCAGGCCTCGCCGTCTGCGTGATGGTCGGGGGCGCCATGGCCGAGGATCTCGGCCACCAGCACGAAGGTCTGCGCGGGGATACAGATCCAGAAACAGGCGGCGGCCACCCACCACCAGGGCGCGACCGGCCAATGCAGGATCATCGTATATTCCTCTGACGCGGTGACACGCTGCGCGTGCAGGGTGACGTACCAGGCGATGGCCAGAAACATCGCGCCGGTGCAGAGCGCGCCGAAGACCTCGAGCGCGCGGTTCGCCCCCCTTGGCAGCAGCGCGCCCAGGAAAGCCACCTTGATCTGGCGCCGTTCCAGCAGACCGGCCGGGAAACAGGCGGCGATGACGATGATCGTCAGCAGTTCCGCCAAGTCATGGGCGCCGCGGATCGGGCGACCCGACACCTCGCGCGTGAGGATATCGGCGACCGACAGGGCCGCCACGAAAAGCAGGAACAGCACGCCGAGGATGGCGGCGGCGCGCGACACGATGAGGAAAGGCCTCTCGAGACGGTTCACGGGCGGGCTCCAGTCTGGCCAGGGAAAGCGCCGGGCCCATGGCGGGGCCCGGCGGCGGCAGGCATCAGCGGGCGCGGATGTCTTCGAGCTTGGCGGTATAGGCCTCGATCAGGCCTTCGCTGGCCGAAGCGGCGACCCGGTCGATCACCGGCTGCACGCGGCGCGCGATCTCGGCCTCGTCCTCGGCCGAGGGGACGACCAGCGTGTGATCCGGGCTTTCGGCCCAGGCGGCGACATTGGCCTCGATGGCGGGCGCGTAGCTTTCCACCTGCCGGTCGACGATGAACTGGCCCGATTGCGCCAGCAATTCGTGGACACGGGGCGGCAGACTGTCATAGACGCTGCGGTTCATCAGGATCGAGAAGACCAGCACGCCCAGGCTGCTCTCGTAATGGTGCGGCGCCACATCGGCCACGCGGAAGGTGCGCGCGACCGAGGCATCGGTCATCGCCCCGTCGATCAGCCCGCGGTCGATGGCCTCGGCCATCTCGCCCGCGCCCATCGCCTGCGGCACGCCACCCAGCGCCTCGATCACCTCGGTCTGGATCTGACCGGCGACGCGGAAGCGCTGCCCCTCGATATCGGCGACGCTGCCGATCGGTTCGCGCGAATGCAGCATGTAGGCGCCCGAGGTATACATGGCGACCACGTAATAATCCTCGTACCCCCTCAGCGCGCCCTCCTGATAGAGTTCCAGCGCCGCCTGCGAGCCCTCGGCGGTGTTGCGCGCGAAGCCCGGCAGTTCGAAGACGTCGAAATCGGGATAGACGCCGGGCGTGTAGCTGGGCACGGTCAGGCCGATATCGGCCACGCCATCCGCCACCATCTGCGCCTGGGCCAGCGGGTTGCGGCCCAGCGTGCCGCCCGCATAGAGCGTGATCTGCACATCATCGGCGGCGGCCTGTTCGTTGAACCAGTCCACCCAGGGCTGATAGACATGCTGCACCGTCGGCGAGGCCGCGGGCACAAAGACCGCGAAGGCCAGATCGCGGGCCGAGGCCCCGGTGGCAAAGGTCAGGGCCAGTCCGGCGGCAAGGCCGGTGAGTGTCGTCTTCATGGTGATCTCCTCCCAGGATCGTGAAGAAATGTCCGGGTCTTGGGCCCGGTCGGGTCGTCTCAGCCGCGCCCCACGACGAAGGCGGCGATGGTGGTGGTCGAGCCGCCGATGTTCAGCAGACCGACGCGCTTGGCGCCCTCGACCTGGCAGTCGCCGGCGCGTCCGGTCACCTGCTTGTAGCCGTCGAGCATCATCCGCACGCCGGTCGCACCGACCGGATGGCCAAGGCCGATGAGCCCGCCCGAGGGGTTGATGGGCAGCCGTCCGCCGGGGGCGATCACCCCCTCCTCGACGGCCTTCCAGCTCTCGCCGGGGGCGGTGATCTCGTAGCTGTCGATGGCCGCGTATTCGGTCATGGCGAAGCAATCATGCGTTTCGATGGCATCGAGCTGAAACGGGCTGTCGATGCCGGCGCGGGCGAAACTCTCGCGGATCGCCTTGTTCACATGCGGCAGCACGAAGCGGTCGTTGCGGCTTTCGGCCAGTTTCTCGGCCAGCATCATCGGCGCGGTGCGGTGGCCCCAGCCGTCGATCTTCGCCAGATCGGCAAGGGTCAGGCCGCGCTCCTCGGCATATTGGGCCGCCCGGGCGGCCGAGGCAAGGAAGACCACCGCCGCGCCATCCGTGACCTGCCCGCAATCGTTGCGCCGGACGCGGCCCTCGATCACCGGGTTGGCCTGGTCATCCTCGGTGAAGGACCGGTCGTTGAAGTCCCATTTGCGGGTCTGGGCATAGGGGTTGCGCTTGCCGTTCGCGTAGTTGATCCGCGCGATCTCGCCCAGATGGGCATAGTCGATGCGGCCGAATTTCTCGGAATAGGCTTCGATCAGATCGGCGAAGGCGGCAGGCCAGACATAGGTCGCGTCCTGCCATTCGCGCCCGGCCCAGGCCGCGGCGCCCAGGTGTTCCGCCGCCCGCTGGCCCGGCACGTTGCGCATGTATTCGACGCCCAGCACCGCCACCAGATCGTAGCGCCCCGCCTCGATCTCGGCCGCCGCCGCCAGCATCGCCATGGAGCCCGAGGCACAGGCGGCCTCGTGCCGCTGGGTCGGGATGCCCGACAGGTCGGGGTGAAGCGAGGCGATCATGCCGCCCAATTGACCCTGCCCGCAGAACAATTCGGCGACGAAATTGCCGACATGCACCGCTTGCAGGTCGCGGGGCTCCAGCCGGGTGTTCTCCAGCCCCTCGAACAGCACCTCGCGCATCATCGCGTCGATGCCCAAGCCCTCGCGCGACCAGTTACGGGCGAAGTCGCTTTGCGCGCCTCCCAGGATATAGACGGGTTCAGGCATGGATCTCTCCGGTTTTCTGGGATTCGGCCAGGCGCCTGGTCAGCGCCTTGCGGTCGAGCTTTGCCAAGGGGGTGCGCGGCAGGGCAGGCAGGAATTCCAGCCGCTCGGGCCATTTGAACTTGGCCAGCCCCACCCGGTCGCAGAAGTCCGCAACCTCGGCGAGGGTGAGACCGCGGCCGGGTTCCATCACGGCGAAAAGGCAGACCTTCTCGCCCATGCGGGGATCGGCATAGGCCGCGACCGCCACCTCACGCACCCCGGGCAGGGCAGAGAGGGCGTTGTCCAGCTCCACTGGCGCGATCTTCATCCCGCCGCGGACGATCAATTCCCGGGCGCGGGCGTGGAAGCGGATCAGCCCGCCGCAGTCCGAAATCTGGAACAGGTCGCCCGAGGGGAAATAGCCGTCTGCGGTGAATTTTGACCGGTCATAGCCCTTGCGCGAGAAATAGCCGGGCATCATGGCCGGACCGCGCAGCTGCATCTCGCCCAGGCCCCCGGGTTCGGTGACGGCCGCGCCCGTCGCGGGATCGACCAGCCGGAAGGTGCCGCCATTGGCGGTGCGGCTGGTGGCGTCCCAGCCCTCGTCCCCGTCGCGGGGAAAGAAGCGGGCCCGGGCGCGGGGATCGGGCACGCGGCTGGCGGCCGAGCACATCTGCGCCCCCTCGTTCGAGCCGAAGAAATTCACCACCGGGATGGCGAAACGCTCCTCGAAGAAGACGAAGACCTCCGGGTCCGGCGGGGCCGAGCCGGTGCCGAGCGCCACCAGCCGGTGCAGCGCGGCGCGCAGATCGGGATCGTCCGCCTGATCGCGCAGATAGGTCAACAGCGTCGGCGCCACCATCGTATAGGCGATGTCCTCGGTCTTCAGTTGCTGCAGGAAGACGTTCAGATCGAAGGGGTGGTGAAGGAAGAGCGCGCCGGCGGTTCGCATCCAGCACATCATCAGCCCGCCGACCGCGGCCGCGTTCACGAAGGGAAAGGGCGCGAGGATATTGGCGCCGTCGGGCAGATCCAGCAGCCGCCAGGCGCCCAGGGACGAGGCCATGAGGTTGTTGTGCGTCTTCGGCACCGCCTTTGGCACGCCCTCGGTGCCCGAGGTCCAGAAGACCGCGAAGGGCGCATCGGCGTCGATGCTGACCGGTGCCAGCGGCGCGGGCGCGGGACCGTCGAGCGAGACCATGCCGGCGGGCAGATCGCCGCCGATGCCAAGCCGCCGCACGCTGTCGGGCAGCGCGGCCAGACGATCGGGATCGAAGGGCTGGCCCTTGAAATGGCCGATCGAGATGAAGGCGTCGAAGCCCGCGACCCGGCTCAGGTCTGCCAGTTCCGCGGCGCGATAGGCCATCGACACCGGGCTCAACACCCCGCCGATCCGGCTGATGGCAAGATAGAGCAGCACGGTTTCGGCGATATTGGGCAGCTGGGTCGCGATCAGCGATCCCTGCCCCAGACCCTGCGCCTGCAGATGCGCCGCATAGCGCGCGACCTCGGCCTCCATCTGGGCATAGGTCAGGCGCTTCGGCGTCCCTTCGAACAGCGTTTCGCGGTTCGGCGCATCGACCAGCGCCAGCCGGTCGGGCACCCGCGCCACTGTCGCCGCGAACATCTGCGGCAGGGTGACATCGGCCCAATGCCCCTCGGCGCGGAAGCGCGTGTAATCTTCGGGCGGGAACAGACTCATGCGCAGAGCCTCCGGGCGCGGGCCTTGGCGGCCTCGTATTCCCGGGCCAGCCGGTCGACGATGGCGGCGGCGGGCTCGATCCGCTCGATCTTGCCGACCCCCTGCCCCGCGCCCCAGATGCCGGACCAGGGCTTGACGGCCTCGTTCTGGCGCCCGGTGAAGTTGAGTTTCGCCACCTTGAACTCAAGCTCGGCCGGGTCCAGCCCCTTGGCCACCATCGAGGGTTTCAGCATCGAGGCGCGGGCACCGGTAAAGGCGCGGGTAACCAGCAGGTCGGTCGCGTCCGAGGTCACGCACATCGCCCGGTATTCGGGGCTGGCGAGGTTCTCCTCGGCCACCAGAAAGGCGGTCCCGATATAGCCGAAATCCGCGCCCAGCACCTGTGCGGCCAGAATCGCCTCGCCGGTGTTGATCGCGCCGGCCAAGGCAATCGGCCCGTCGAAGAACTGGCGCACCCGCTCGACAAAGACCAGCGGGCTCAGCTCGCCCGTATGCCCGCCCGCGCCGGAACAGACCAGCACCAGACCATCGGCCCCGGCCTCGACCGCTTTTTTCGCCAGCGCGACCGAGATGACATCGGCAAAGACCAGCCCGCCATAGGCATGGACCGTGGGCAGCACGGGCTTGGGGCTGCCGAGCGCGGTGATCACCACCGGCGGCTGATGGATCGCCACCTGCTCCAGATCGCCCTGCAACCGGGGCGAAGTGGAATGGGTCACGAGGTTCAAGGCCCAGGGTGCATCCGCCTCGGTCAGCTGCGCGCGGATCTGGGCCATCCAGTCGCCCAGTTCGGCACTGGTCCGCAGGTTGGGCGCGGGAAAACTGCCGACGATGCCCGCCTTGCAGCATGCCACCACCAGATCCGGCCCCGAAACCAGGAACATCGGCGCCGCAAAGGCGGGCAACCGCAAGGCTGCCAGCCGGTCTTTCGGAGTCATCGGGCGTCTTCCTTCGTGTTCGTCGCGATCCGGGTCAGAAATTCGGCCAGATGCCCGGCCACTATCTGCGGCGCCTCCAGCACCGCCAGATGACCGGTGCCGGGAAGCGCGATGCAGCGCCCCTCGGGCACCGCCTCGGCCAGGGCACGCCCGGCCTCCAGCGGGGTCACGCCATCCTCGGTGCCGCAGAGCACCAGCAGCGGACAGGTCAGTCCGCCCAGGGCCGCACGCTGATCGGGGCGCGCGGCCAGGGCTTTCTGATGCTCGGTGAACCGCGCCACGCCCTGCGCCAGCGCCATGCGGACGATCCGCTCTCGCAGGGCCTTTTCCGACCGGCGGGCGGGGGCGACAAGGCTGTCGGCCAGGCTGGCGGCCAGCGCCTCCATCCCCTCGCGCGCGGCCCAGCGGGCGACCTTGCCGCGCATCGCGGCGGCATCGGGCGTGTCGGCGGCGGCATTGGTGCCGATCAGCACCAGACCCGCCAGCTTGCCGGGATGGGTAAGGGCCACGCGCAGCGCCAGATAGCTGCCCATCGACATGCCCAGAAGAACCGCGCCATCGGGGATATCGGCCGCCAGCGACCGGGCCAGCGCGGCGAAATCATCACCCCCGGGCAGCGGCAGGACCCGCATGTCGACCGGCGCCCCCTCCTGCTGCGGTAGGACGGCGCGCATCGGGTCGAAAACTTCGGGCTCGCAGAGCAGACCCGGCAGGCAGACCAGCGTCGTCATGATGGCTCCCCCTTCTTTATGATTATTTCTAGACCTCGATTCGCGTAGGCGTCAAGATGAAACTCTGATTTTCAGAATGATGTTTTGCTTGATGAAACATCTATCGTCGGGATTTCCGTGTATTCTCAAGCATGCGCCACGATCTGGACGGGCATTCAGGGGCCTAGCCAAGCGTTTCGCTTGACTTTGCGCATGCGATCACGACATATGGTCTAGATAAACATAAATGGAGGCCGCCATGTCCCTCGACCCGCATCACGACCATGACGAGACCCCGCTGGCGGTGACGCGGGCGAATGTCCGCATGTATGCGCCCGACGGCACGCCGCCGCCCGATGCGCCGGACTGGATCTGGCATTACGACCATCCGTATCTGCATGGCGGATTCGCGCCCTCGGATATCGAGTACGAAGCCGAGGATCTGGAGGTCGAGGGCGAGATCCCGGCGGATCTGTGCGGCGCCTATGTGATGAACGGCCCCTCGCAGCGCTTCGAGCCGGTCAATTCCAAGTACCATTACTATGATGGCGACGCGCAGCTTCGGGCGATCTATTTCCGGGACGGCAGGGCCAGCTTTCGCCAGCGCTACCTGCGCTCGGGCGCTTTTCTGGTCGAGGAGATGGCGGGCCGCAGCATCTGGCCGGGCCTCGCCGGGCCCTATGATTTCCGCCTGCCCGGCTCGCCGATCAAGGATGTCTCGAACACTGATGTCATCTTCTACAACGGCAGCCTTCTGTCGCTGTGGTACATGGCGGGCGATCCCTATACGGTCGATCCGCTGACCTTGGAAACCACCGGGCGCGAGACGCTGGGCGGCAAGCTGCACCATTCGGTTTCGGCGCATTCGAAGACCGATCCCTTCTCGAAGGAACTCTTCTTCTTCAATTATCAGGACGAGCCGCCCTACATGTCCTACGGCATGGCGGATGCCACGGGGAACCTGGTCTTCGACATCGACATCGACCTCGCCGGTCCCCGCTCGCCCCACGACATGGGGCTGACGCAGAATTACGCGATCCTGCATGACCTGCCGTTTTATCACGACGTCGATCTGCTGAAGAAGCACAAGCGCCGGGTGATGGGCTTCCATCGCGATCAACCCGCCCGCTTCGGGCTGATCGACCGCTACGGCCGCTCGGCAAAGGTGCAGTGGTTCGAGGCCGAACCTTGCTACATCCTCCATATCGCCAACGCCTGGGAGGAAGGCGCCTGGGTCCATATGATCGGCTGTCGGCAGGAAGACCCGATGCCGGTCAAGGACCCGGCCGACCATCACCTGGCCTCGATGATGGCCTACAGGCGGCGCTCGCATGTGCTTTACCGCTGGTCCTTCAACACGCAGACGGGCGAGACGCGCGAAGGGCCGATCGACGACCGCAACACCGAGTTCCCGACCGTCAACGCGCATTTCATGGGCCGCAAGACGCGCTATTCCTTCAACCAGATCATCCCGATGCCGCAGGAGGGCTCGCTGGAAGGGCGCTGCCAGACCTTCAACGGGCTGCTGCGCTACGATCTGGAGACGGGCGCGACGCAGCGCTACGATTACGGTGAAGGCGTCTATGGCTCCGAGGCGCCGGTCGCCCCGGCGCAGGGCAGCGGGCGCGACGGGGCCGAGGGGCGGGCCTATCCGGTCAGCTTCATCACCGATACCAACGACTGGTCCTCGGCCTGCCTGATCTTCGACGCCGAAGACATCACCAAACCCATCGCCAAGGTGAAGATCCCGCGCCGCATCTCGATCGGATTCCACACCACCTGGGTGGATAGCGCGGATATCTGGAACCTGTGACGGGCCGTCGCCCCGATGGACAGAGAGGACCGGGCATGCTTGGGTCGCGCAAGGAAGATGACCGCATGCCCGATCCGATGTCCCAGTTGATGCCCGACGCCCCTGCCCTGCCCGAAGGCCCGCCCGCGACCTCGTTGCGGCGGGCCCTGCGCATTCTCTCTGATCCCTGGACCATGCTGATCCTCAAGGAGGCCTTCAACGGCACCCGCCGGTTCAGCGCCTTCCAGCGGGCGCTGAACATCCCCAAGCAGACGCTCTCGCTGCGGCTGACGGCGCTGTGCCACGAGCAGATGCTCTACCGCCGGTTTCCGGCGCCGCAATCGGGGGGAACGCAGGCCGCGCCCGAATACGCGCCGACCGCCAAGACCTTCGATCTGGCCGATGCGATGTATGCGATCTGGCTCTGGCACCGGGCCAACCCGGGGATCGAGGACGTGTTGCCTTTCGATATCGTGCACAAGAGCTGCGGTCATCTGCTGGAGGCCGATTATTGCTGCACCGCCTGCGGCGAGCCCGCGCATTCCGCCAGCGTCACCATCCAGCGCAGCCAGCCCGAGCAGGTCGAGACCGAGCCCCGCCCCCGCCTCGCCCGGCGCAATGATGCCAGCTTCACCGCTACCTCCTCGCAGTCGGGCGGGATGGTCGCGGCCTCGCTGGTGGGCGACCTGCCCTGCAACGAGATCCTGTTCCTGCTATTCCAGGGACCGCGCCATCCGCTGGCCATCACGCAGGAGCTGGCCCTGGGCGCGCCGGTGGTGCGCGACCGGCTGGACAAGCTGAAGGCGCTGAACCTGGTGCGGGAAGAGGTGCAGGGGCGGCGACTGGTCTATCACCTGCTGCCCCGGGCCGAGGGGTTCTTTCCGCTTCTGCTGGCGATCGCCGAGTGGGGGGATCGCTGGTGCAACGACGGCCAGCCCCCCCCCGACCCGCGCCTCCATGCCTGCGGGGCGATCCTGCGCGGCCGCTACCGCTGCCGGCATTGCCGGGAATGGGTCAGCCGGGACCAGCTTGAACTGCGCTTCCATGCGTGACGCGGCGGGCCGAGGCGCTTGCGTTCCGATTAGCGGAACTTTATTCTGAAAATTCGCGAAGGCAGGAAGTCCCATGCAGCAAGACGTCGAGCAGACGGCCGAGGGCGACAGCCCCCTCGACGACAGCAGCGATCCGAAATTCGTCACCGCGCTGGCGCGAGGATTGTCGCTGCTGCGCGCCTTCCGGCCGAACGAGGTGCATCTGTCCAACCACACCCTCGCACAGCGCGCCGGTCTGCCCAAGGCGACGGTCACCCGGCTGACCTATACGCTGTGCAAGCTGGGCTACCTGGTGCAATCCGAGCCCAGTGGCGAATACCGTCTGGGGCCGGGCGTGCTGACGCTGGGCTATGGCGTCCTCTCGGGGATGGAGCTGAAGGAACGCGCGGCGCTGGAGCTGGCCGAGGTCTGCAAGGGCGAGAACGTGAATGTCGCCGCCGCTCTGGGCGAGCGTTACGGTCAATCCGTGGTCTATCTCGCCACGCATCGCTTCCCCAATTCGGTGTCGATGGTCTTTCACCTCGGCGCGCAGGTGCCGCTTTTCCATTCCTCGATCGGCCGGGCGATCCTGATGGGGCTCACCGAGGACGAGCAGGCGGCCTTGCTGGACGAAGCGCAGCGCGCCACTGAAAGCGCCGACGAACGGGCGCGGCTGGCGCAGGGCCTGTCCCGCGCGCGCGAGGATTTCGCGCGCTGGGGTTTCTGCACGTCTTTCGGGGAATGGCGCAAGGAAATCAACGGTGTCGCGGCGCCGGTCCGGCCGATTCAGGGACGCTCTCTCTATGCGATCAACGTGGGCGGCTTCGGGTTCCTCAACCCGCCCGAGGACCTGCTGGCCCATTACGCCCCCCGCCTGCTGCGGGCGGCGCGGGCGCTGTCGCTGAGGCCCGAGACGGATGGCTGAGGAGACGACCGCCGCCGCCGCGCCCCATGGCTTCCTGCATCTGCTGGGGCTCAAGCGCGCCCATTTCGCCGAGGGCATCGCCCGGTTCGAACTGGAGGCTGCGGCGCAGCACATGAACCGGATGGGCATCCCGCATGGCGGGGTCTATGCGACGATGCTCGACAGCGCGCTGGGGGCGGCGGGCTGCTGGGCGGGGGCGCCCGACCGTTTCCGCCCGGCGGTCACCCTGACCCTGAATGTCAGCTTCATCGGCAGGCCGCAGGGTCAGCGCCTGATTGCCGAGGGGCGGCGCGTGGGGGGCGGGCGGTCGATCTATTTCTCGGAAGGCGAGGTGCGCGACGAACTGGGCGTGCTGGTGGCCCAGGCCACCGGCTCGTTCAAGGTGGTGACCCAGCGCTAGGCAGAGCCAGCGCCACCAGTTCGGCCTTGCGGATCTTGCCGGCCGCGGTCATCGGCATCGCCTCGACCACCACCAGATGCTGCGGCCGCTTGTAGGGCGCGAGGCGCGCGTTCAGCCAGTCGCTGACCGAAGCGGCCTCGGTGCCGGGCGCAAGGGTGACGAAGGCCAGAACCTCTTCATTGTCGTCCGTCGGTCGGCCGGTCACGGCGGCCTGGAGCACGCCCGGGCAGGAAAGCAGCACTGATTCCACCTCGACCGGATAGACATTGAAGCCTGAACGGATGATCAATTCCTTCGCCCGGCCGACCAGATGCAGGGCGCCGTCCGGGTCTTGCCGCACCAGATCGCCGGTACGCAGGAAGCCGTCCTCGGTCAGGGCCTCGGCCGTCAGCCCCGGCGCGCGGTAATAGCCAAGCATCACCCCCGGCCCCCGGACCAGCAGCTCGCCGACGCCCGCGGCATCGGGCCGGTCCAGCCGCAGCCGCAGCCCCGGGAAAGGATAGCCGACCGAGCCATCGGCACGCAGCGGCCCCTGGGTGGTCGAGGCGATGCCGGGTCCGGCCTCGGTCATGCCATAGCCGTTGTGCAGCGGCAGACCGAAGACCGCTTCCACCTGCGCCTTCAATGCTGGATCGAGCGGCGCCCCGCCGCAACCCAGCTGCCGCAGTTGCGGGGCCTGCGGCGGCACCCCCTCAAGCCGGGCAAGAATCTGGCGATAGACCTGCGGCACGACCGACAGCACACTCGCCCCTTGCGCCAGACCCTCAAGCACCCCCTCGACGCTGAAACGCGCCATCAGCCGGACTGAAGCGCCCGCCTGCAGCCCGGCCAGAAGGCCCGTCGCCAGCGCCATGATATGCGTCGCGGGAATGGCCAGCAGCAATTGGTCCTGCGGGCCAAGCCCGCGCATCTCGGCCGCGATCTGGGCGTTCCAGACCAGCGACCGATGGCTCAGCATGACCCCTTTCGGCTGGCCGGTGGTTCCCGAAGTATAGACCAACGCCGCGACCTGCGCGGCCGGGTCCTCCGCCACCCGTTCGGGTTTCGAGGGGGCGGGGCGGGCAGCAAGCCCCAGGGCGCCCAGGCGGCCCGCGCTCTCTGCGCCGTCCCGCTCGGCATGGGCGCGGGCGGCGGGGGCGGCCATGGTATAGAGCGTCATGCGCGGTTCGGCATGCGCGCTCAACCCCGCCAGTTCGGCCGCCGTGAGGCGAGCGTTCACCGGCACGAACCAGGCCCGCAACCGGGACGTGGCCAGGGCGATGATGGCCACGGCGGCGCTGTTCTCCGCGATCAGCATCACGCGGTCACCCGGCGCGACACCCGCCTCGCGTAGGGCCTCAGCAGCCTCCGCCACCGCCGCCCTGAGCGCGCCATAGGTCAGGCAAAGGCCATCGGGTTCGACAAGAGCCGGCGCCGTCGCCGGATGCCCCGCAATCAGCTCATCCAACCACGCCATCATCGCCCTCCCATCCTGCTCGCGGCGAGACTAGGCGAGCACGGCAGGCGGGGTCAAGTCCATGGAATATAGTACCGTCAGGCGAAACATTACGCCAAGGCGAGATCCTGGCGCGCGCGCCCGGAACCGCGTCGGACCGAGCGACGAGCCGACCACACCGGCGCCTGTTGACTTTACCCGGCGACAGGACAATTTTTCGCACGATATGATATCAGCAACGGCGCGGCGGCCGCCGCAGCCCTTTCCACTGGACAGAAAGCAAGATCGTGACCGCATTGTCGACGCAAACAACGCTGATGATCCTGGATCTCTTCCAGGGACCGCAGGCCGAGCTTTCGACCGAAGACATCGCCTCGGCCCTCGGAAAGCCGGTCTCCACCTGTTACCGGTATCTCAAGGTCATGAGCGACATGGGGTATCTGGTCAGCACCTCGGGCTCGGGCTACAGCCTTGGCCCGAAGATCATGCTGCTGGGCTATCACCTGCGCCAGAACGATCCGGTCATCGCCGTCGGCCGCAAACATGCGGACAGCATGGTCCGGTCGTTTCATGGCACGGCGACGATCAACCGTGTCTTTCGGCAATCCTTCATCTGCATCTACACCACGCACTCCAAGTCCGAGAAGCGCAACAGCTTCGGCCCGGGCGATTCGATGCCGATCTTGTTCGGCGCGAATGCCATGGTGATTCAGGCCTTTCTGTCCCGGCATCTGCAAAAGAAGCTCTACGACGAGAACCAGGAGAAGCTGGCCAAGGGCGGACGGGGCGAGACCTTCCAGGAGTTTCGCGACAATCTTGCCGCCGTGCGGCAGGCCCGTGTCTGGAAGGTGGATGGGGCGATCCGCGCCGATTCCTCGGGGATCGCGGCGCCGCTTCTGGGGTTGAAAGGGCAGATCCTGGGCACCTTCTCGTTCTCCGTGCCGACCGAAATCCTCAATCCTGAACTGGAAGAAACGCTGAAACTGCGCGTGCACGAGATCGGCATCCGCGTCAGCGAAATGCTGGGCCGCCCGACCTGACACTCCCTTTTCGCAGCCTGATGATCGGGCGCCGTCGGCAGGCGGGCGCCCCGTCATGCCTGCGTTCGCCCGCCGATCACGATGCAAATAAATTACCGATATACGAGAATATTTGACACGACTAACCACGCCTGCTATCGACGGCTGACCAGAGCCGGACCTGCCTGATGGGCGGCGGGGCTCTCGCAACGGGAAGGAGAGCGAGCATGGCCGATATTGTCGGGGTCATCACGACAGCCCATGGGCCGCAATTGCACACGACCCCCGATCAATGGCTCTTGCGGCTGGCATCCGACAAGGCACGCAAACACCCGTTCAGAGGGGGGCTCTATACCTTCGACGAGCTGGTCGACCTGCGCCGCGATGAAGGCCTGGCCGAGAAATCCTCGATGGAAGCCATGGTGCGCAACCATCACCTGTGCAACGCCGCGACTGAACGGCTGGCCGAGGCCTATGAGGCGATGCAGGCCGATGTCGCGGTGATCTTCGGCAATGACCAGCACGAGATGTACGGCGACGATCTGATGCCGCCCTACATGGTCTATTACGGCGACAAGATCCCGCATTTCCCGGCCAGCGAAGAGGGGCGCAACCTGCTTCCGCCGGGGATCAAGGAGGGCGAACACGGCCACGCGCCCGACGAATACCGGGAATACGTCTGCCAGTCGGACCTGTCGCGGCACATCATCGCCGAACTGGTCGAGGCCGAATTCGACATCACCGTCTCGCCCAAGCTGCCCAGCCACAATCCCCGGACCAACGGCGTCAGCCATGCCTTCGGCCATATCTACCGGCAGGTGATGCGCGACCGGGTGATCCCGAATGTGCCGATCTACCAGAACACCTTTTTCCCACCGAACCAGCCGACTGCCCGCCGGTCGTTCAACTTCGGCAAGGCGGTGGGTCGCGCCATCCGCAGCTGGAAAAGCGATGCGCGAGTCGTCGTCTTCGGCTCGGGCGGGATGAGCCATTTTACCATCGACGAGGAATGGGACCACCGCTTCATGCGCGCCATGCGCGAGAAGGACCGCGAGTTCCTGCAGTCCATCCCGCTGGCCGAGCTGCAATCGGGCACCTCGGAGATGAAGAGCTGGATCTCGGCGGCGGGCGTGATGGACGAGCTGGAAACGGTGATGCACGAAATCGCCTATGTTCCCTGCTACCGCTCGGCGGCGGGGACCGGCACGGCGCAGGGCATGTATTGGTGGGAGGTGACGGGCGCATGAGCGACGTTCTCGACAGGCTCGGGCGGCTCGATAGCTGCGCGGTGTCGGATGCCAAGGATGCGCTGGGGCTGAGTGCGGCGGTCAGCGGTCTGGGTCGCGCCTCGGGCCAGGGGGTTCTGGCCGGGCGGGTCAAGACGGTGCAGTTGGCCAAAGGCAAGCCCGCGTCGGATGCGCCCAAGGTGCATCTCGGCGCCCGCGCCATCGCCGCCGCGACGGCAGAGACGGTGATTGTCGTCGCCCATCCCGGTATCGACGCGGGCGGCTGGGGCGGGGTGCTGTCCACCGGGGCGCAGCTGGCCGGGGTGCGGGGCGTCATCGTCGACGGGCCGACCCGCGACGTGGACGAGGCCCGCGGCCTGGGCTTTGCCATCTTCTCGCGCACCACGACCGCCCGCACCGCGCGCGGCCGGGTGCACGAGGTCTCGACCGGCGAGCCGGTGGTGATCGGCGCCGAGCCGGTCGCGGACGGCGATTTCGTGATCGCCGACGGATCGGGCGTCGTCTTCATCCGTCAGGTGGATATCGAGCGGGTCCTCGCCACGGCCGAGGGCCTTGCCGCGCGCGAGGCGGCGATGGTCGCCGCGCTTCGCGCCGGTACGCCGATCACCGAGGTGATGGGCGCAAGCTACGAAACCATGCTGGAGGCCCGCTCGTGAGCGATCCGAACGTTACCCGCGCCGCAAAGCTCGATTGCGCCACGCTGTCCGACGCGATGGACAAGCTGGGGATCGAGGGCGTCTGCCGGGGCATCAAGCCGCGCAACCCGGGTTTCCGCATGGTGGGGCGGGCTTATACGGTGCTTTATGGACCCGTCGACGCGGCCAATCCGGGCACTGTCGGCGATTATGTCGATGACATGCAGCCCGGCCAGATCGCCGTGCTCGACAATGGCGGGCGCGAGGATTGCACGGTCTGGGGCGATATCCTGACCCAGTTCGCCCATACCCGCGGTCTGGCGGGTACGGTGATCGACGGCCCTTGCCGCGATGTCCATCTATGTCTCGAGCTGGGCTATCCGGTGTTTTCCCGCAGCTATTCGATGAAGACCGGCAAGGACCGCGTGCAGGTCGATGCCGTGCAGGTGCCGGTTACCATCGGCGATGCGCGCGTCTGCCCGGGCGACATTCTGGTGGGCGGCGCGGATGGCGTCGTGGTCCTGCCCCGCTCGCACGAGGACCGCATCCTTGACGAAGCCGAGCGGATCCAGGCCGCCGAGGAGGCGATCCGGGCCCTCGTGGCCCAAGGGCATTCGATCGCCCAGGCGCGTCAGCGGATGAACTATCACGCGCTGCAATCGCGCAGCGACAAGGGCTGAGCGATGACCTACGCCATCCGCCAGATCGAGCGCGCCGATCCGGCCCTGATTGCCAGGCTGGGCGCATGCGGCGTCGCCACTTTGCACGAGGCGATGGGGCGCCGGGGCCTCCTGTCGTCGAAGATGCGGCCGATCCAGCCGGATCAGGCCATCGCGGGAAGCGCTGTCACCGTTTCGGCCGCCCCGGCGGACAATTGGATGATCCATGTCGCGCTGGAACTGGCCGAGCCCGGTGACGTGCTGGTGGTCGCGCCCTTCTCGCCCTCGGACGCGGGCTATTTCGGCGATCTGCTGGCCGAATCCGCGCAGGCGCGCGGCGTTGCCGGGCTGGTCATCGACGCCGGCGTGCGCGATCTGCGCGATCTGAAGCGGATGAATTTCCCGGTCTGGTCGACGGCGATCAGCGCCTGGGGCACGGTCAAGGAAACGCCGGGTTGGGTAAACATACCGGTGCAATGCGCGGGGGCGATCGCCCACCCGGGCGACGTGGTTGTCGCCGATGACGACGGCGTGGTGATCGTCCCCCGCGCCGAGGCGTCGATGGTGCTTGCCAAGGCACAGGCGCGCATCGCCGATGAAGGAGAAAAGCGCCGCGCCCTGCGCGAGGGGGTGCCGAGCATGGACCTTTACAACCTGCGGCCGGGCTTGGCGGCCAAGGGATTCACCTATCGCTGAGCTGGACGGCGGCCGCGACGATGCATTCAAGGCGAATGTCCCGGGTTTCGGCGGAAGAACCCTCCGCCGCACCGGGACCGAGGAAGGGGAGCCAATGAGGCCCACACAATTGGACAAGGCCCGCATTCGCGAGCTGGAAGAGATCGGCACCCGCTCGGACACGCGCGACGTGCTGGCGCGGGCGACGATGCAGGCCCGACGCGATTACGACGATTATTTCGTGGTCGATATCGACGCCCATGTCTCCGAGGATCATTTCTGGGGCGAGGTGATCGAGCTGATCGACAACGAATATCTGCGCGACCTGGGCCAGAGCCAGCTGCGCAGCTTCGCGGGCAACAACGCGCTGCTCAACATTGTGCCGGGCTTGAGCCACCAGAGCGTCGGCGGCCGGATCACCCATCAGGGGCGGCGCGAGCCCGATGTCCCCCAGGGCGAGCATCCCTTTGTGGTCGCCGCGCGGCGCAGCATGGACGCGATGGGGCTGGATTATCAGATCGTCTTTCCCAGCGCGATGCTGCTGCTGGGCATGCACCCGCAGGACGAGGTGGAAGTCGCCCTCGCCCGCGCCTTCAATCGCTGGACGGTCGAGCGCATCCTGCCGATGGACGAACGGCTCAAGGCCTTTGTCTATCTGCCCTTCAACACCCCCGAAGCCTGCGAGACTCTGGTGGCGCAATACGCGGACGCCAAGGATGTCATCGGCTTCACCGTCTGCTCGACCCGCAACAACGCGATCCACGCCGATTGCTACGCCCGGCTCTATGCGATGATCGAGGAAAGCGGCAAACCGCTGGCCTTCCACTCAGGCTATCACTGGGGTGATCCGTCCTTCGCGCAGCTCAACCGCTTCGCGACGATGCACGCGCTGTCCTTCACCCATTACAACCAGATCCATGTCTCGAACTGGCTGATCAACGCGATGCCCGAGCGCTTCCCCAAGCTGAAGATGCTCTGGGTGGAAAGCGGTCTGGCCTGGATCCCGTTCCTGATGCAGCGGCTGGACCATGAGGTCCTGATGCGGCCCAGCGAGGCGCCGGGGATGAAGCGCCTGCCCAGCGAATACATGGCCGAGATGTGGTACACCAGCCAACCGATGGAACGCACCAACATGGAATTGCTGGAAGCGACCATGAAGGTGATGAAGGCGGAAACGCAGCTCCTCTATTCCTCGGACTGGCCGCATTGGGATTGGGATGCGCCCTCGGTCATCACCTCGCTGCCGTTCCTGTCGGAACAGGCCAAGCGCAACATTCTGGGCCTGAACGCCGCAAGGCTTTTCAATCTGGACATCAAACCCAAGAAGCCGCGCGCCGATGCGGTTCTGGCCACGCGACCAGGGAGATCGTGACATGACCGAGACCATCGAAACCTCTCAGGACGAGGTGCTGCGGCTGAAGTTGCTGATCGGCGAACTGACGGCGCTGACCGACCGGATCTGCGCCACGCGGCAATCGGGGCAGTTGGACGAAGAGGCGCTCTCGACCCTCGTTGCGACCACGGCGCGGCTCTTTGCCGACCGCATGGACCGCGACCCCGCAACCACCATCGCGGTCCCGCCGGACCGGCTGAACGCGACGCAAAGCGTCATGCTGATCAAGGCGCTGATGGAGGTCACCGACATCAACCTCTTCGATCTGGCGATCTGGTATCGGAGGGTGGGATGACCGAGGCCCCTACCGCGCCGCGTCAGGTTTCCGTCGGCGCCCTTGCCACCCTGCGCACAAAAGAGCGCGTGGTGCTGGACATCGACGGCCAATCGGTCGGTGTCTATTTCCTCGGCGACGAGATACGCGCCTGGCACAATGTCTGCCCGCATTCCGGGGGGCCGGTGTGTCAGGGCAAGACCGTCGCCCGCACGCTGCAGGCCATAGACCCCGCCACGGGGAAAAGCCCGGGCCTGACGCTGGATCGCAGCAGCCGGATGATCGTCTGCCCCTGGCACGGGTTCGAATTCGATCTGCTGACCGGGGTCCACGCCGTCGACACCAAGACCCGCCTGCGGCCGGTGCCGGTCGCCGTGGTCGATGGCGATGTGGTCCTGACCCTGGGCTGACCCCCCTCGCAACGACCGAGCGCCCCCTGATCCGGCGTTGGAACAGGGGTCATGCGTCGTGGGCGGGTGGTGCGGAACGCCAAGCAGCATGCAGAAAATTTTCTCACTATAAGAAAATTCTTGCATTCACGTGGTCACTCCTTAACCTGTCAATCAATGGCCCCGGGCCGGAGGAATCACATGAAAACCGATGTCTTGATCGTCGGGGCCGGCCCCGTCGGACTCAGCCTTGCGCTGGAGCTTGCCTATCAGGGCGTCCGCTCGGTCGTGGTCGAACGGCGGGCGCGCGGTGGCTTTGTGACGGTGCGTTGCAACCACATCGCCTCGCGCTCGATGGAGTTCTTTCGCCGCCACGGCCTGGCCGAGACCGTGCGCCAATCCGGCCTGCCCGTGGATTATCCGCAGGACGTGTCCTACCGCACGACGACCACAGGGCAAGAATTGTCGCGGATCCCGATCGCCGCCCGCGGCGACCGCAAGACCGAGCGCGACACGGGCGTCGATTCCCGATGGGCGACCGCCGAGCCCCCGCACCGGATGAACCAGATCTACCTTGAGCCGCTGATGATCGAGGCCGCAGCGCAGCGCTCCGAAATCACCCTGCTCTTCGAGCATGAGATGCTGGAGTTCAGCCAGGACGACAGCGCGGTTATCGCCAGGATCAGACCGGCGGACGGGGCCGAGATTACGGTGCAGGCGCAATATCTTGCCGGGTGCGACGGCGGCGGCTCGCAGGTGCGCAAGGCCATCGGCGCGCGGCTCGAGGGCGACGCGGTACTGCAACGGGTGCAATCGACCTATCTGCGGGCGCCCGGGCTGATCGCGGCGATGCAGGTGCCGCCCTGCTGGTGCATGTTCTCGCTCAACCCCCGCCGCAGCGGCAATATCTATGCCATCGACGGCAAGGAATTGTGGCTGGTCCACAATTACCTGCGCGACTCCGAGCCCGATTTCACCTCGGTCGACCGAGACGCCTGCATCCGCGAGATCTTTGGCGTCGGACCGGATGTCGACTATGAAATCCTGAACATCGAGGATTGGTTCGGCCGCCGTCTGGTCACCGACAAGATGCGCGACCGCCGGGTGTTTCTGGCCGGGGATTCCGCCCATCTCTGGGTGCCCTATGCCGGCTATGGCATGAATGCCGGGATCGCCGATGCCTTCGACCTGGGCTGGATCCTGGGCGCGGTGATCAAGGGCTGGGGCGGTCCCCGGCTGCTGGATGCCTATGTCGCCGAACGGGGGGCGATCACCGAACAGGTCAGCCGCTTCGCGATGGATCATTGCATCAAGCTGGCGGCGATGCGCAGTGCCGTGCCCGCCGAGCTGGAGGATCCGACGCCCGAAGGCGAGGCCGCGCGCAGGCGCATGGGGCACGAGACCTATGCACTGAACGTTCAGCAATATTGCGCCGAGGGGCTGAACTACGGGTATTTCTACGACGCCTCGCCGGTGGTGATCGGCGACGGTGCCGCCCCGCCGGTCTATTCGATGTCCGAGTATACCCCCTCGACCGTGCCAGGCTGCCGGGTCCCGCATTTCTTCCTGCCGGACGGCCGCTCGCTCTATGACACCTTCGGCACCGGCTACACGCTGCTGCGGCGGGATCCGGGGCTGGATGTTTCCGCCTTCACCACCGCCGCCGCCGCCCTCGGCATGCCGCTTGGCCTGGTCGATATCGTGCCCGATGCCGCGACGGAGGCGCTCTATGACACCCCTCTGATCCTGGTTCGGCCCGATCAGCATGTGGCCTGGCGGGGCGACGCCGCGCAGGCGGACGCCGGGGCGATCCTGAACAGGGTGAGGGGCGCATGACAGCGGTCTGCCCTGAGAAAACCGAAGAACACCCAGCAATGGACTGCCCGCGGGGAGGAAACGCGCGATGATCATCGACTGCCATGCGCATATGGCCGTTCCGGGCAAGCTGCCCGCGTGGAAGGCAAGCCTTCTGTCCCATCGCGGGGCGCATGGGCGCAAGGCCCCCAGCTTTACCGCGCAGGAGATCGAGAGCGCCTTCACCCGCGTCGAAATGGCTGAATACGGACATATCGAATGCCTGGAACGGGCGGGCGTTGACCATCAATTGCTGTCCCCGCGTCCCTTCCAGCTGATGCATTCCGAGGAACCCAAGAAGCTGGTGCATTGGTATGTCGAGGCCGCCAACGACCTGATCGCCCAGGAATGCGCGCACTATCCCGGCAAGTTCACCGGCATCGCCGGGCTGCCGCAGGCCGGTGACAGCCCGATCGAGCACTGTCTGCCCGAGCTGGAGCGCGCGGTGAAGGAGCTGGGCTTTCGCGGCTGCCTGCTGAATCCCGACCCCTTCGAGAACGATGGTCGCAAGGCGCCGCCGATGGGCGACCGCTACTGGTATCCGCTCTATGAAAAGCTCTGCGAACTCGATGTCGTGGCGCATATTCATTCGGCCAGTTCGCGGCTGGTGGACCGCGAGCCCTATTCGCTGCATTTCATCAACGAAGAGACCACCGCGGTCTATGGCCTGTGCAAATCGACCGTTCTCGATGACTTCCCGGATCTGAAGATCCTGGTCAGCCACGGCGGCGGCGCGATCCCCTATCAGGTCGGCCGCTTCGATGCGACCAGCGTGCCGCGCAAGGGCATGGATGTGTCCGGCAGCCGGTTCCTGACGCGGCTGCGCAAACTCTATTTCGACACCGTGCTCTATTCGCGCGAGGCGATCGAACTGCTGGTCAAGGTCGTCGGCCCCTCGCGCTGCCTTTACGGCGCAGAGATGCCCGGCGTGGGGTCGTCGATCAATCCCGATACCGGGCAGGCCTTCGACGACATCATCCCCTTCATTCGCGCGCTGGATTTCATCAGCGACGCTGACAAGGCCGACATCCTAGGCGGTAACGCGCAGCGGGTCTTCGGCCTGGCGCTTTGACCCGGGGGCATCGGCCCCGACCGCCATCAAGCCATTCCTGACCGGAGAAACGACGGATGAAAACGCAAGTGGGGATCATCGGCGCAGGGCCCGCAGGCTTGCTGCTGGGCCGGATCCTGCAATCCCACGGCATCGACGCGGTCGTTCTGGAGCGGCGCAGCCGGGACTACGTGCTCAAGCGGATCCGGGCCGGCGTGCTGGAGCAGGGCACCGTTGACACGCTGCGCCAATACGGCGTCGCCGAAAGGCTCGACCGCGAGGGGCTGCCGCATACCGACATGAAACTCTTCTGGAAGGGCGAGCGCCATTCGATCCCGATGACCGGCGAAGGCGGGCGGCGGATGACCACCTACGGCCAGAACAAGATCGTCGAGGATCTGGTCCTGCGCCGCGAAGCCGACGGCCTGCCGCTGATCTTCGACGCCGAGGTCAAGGCCATCGAGGGCGTGACCGACAGGCCCGTCATCCATTACGCGGTGAACGGCGAGCCGCAGGTGCTGGAATGCGATTTCGTCGCGGGTTGCGACGGGTTCTGGGGCGTCTCGCGTCGGCATATCCCCGACGCCGACGCGCATTCCTTTGAGAAAGTCTTCCCCTTCTCGTGGTTCGGCCTGCTGGCTGAAGCGAAGACCAGCACCGAAACCCGGGGATTCTGCCACAGCGAGCGGGGCCTCGCGGTCAGCTCGTCGCGCGGACCGGATGTCAGCCGCCTCTATCTGCAGGTGCCGCCCGATTTCGACATGGCCAGCATGTCGGACGATCAGATCTGGGACGAGTTGTCGCTGCGGCTGGCCAACCAATACGGCAAGACGCTGAACCGTGGGCCGATCATCGACAAGGCAGTGGTCCGGCTCAGGGGTTTCATCTGCGAGAAGATGGTCCACGGGCGGCTGGCGCTGGCGGGAGATGCCTGCCACACCGTCCCCCCGAGCGGTGCCAAGGGGCTGAATCTGGCGGTCGGGGATGTCAGATTGCTCAGCGAAGCGATCTTTTCGCTGCTGCGGGAGAATGACGACCGCAAGCTGGCGCGTTATACCGAACTGGCGTTGCAGCGGATCTGGCCGACCGTCCATTGGTCCTGCACGATGTCCGACGTGTTCCACATCTTCCCCGGTCAGACCGCCTTCGACACCCGGCGCCAATACGAGGTGCTGAACTTCTGGGCCTATGACGAAATCGGCCAGAAGGTGTTCCGCGAAAACATGCTGGGTAGACCGCTGCCGCAATACTGACCTGTGGCGATTTATCACTTTACGATAATTTTCTGACATGGCAGGCGTCCCTGCGCGCTTGCCCGGAGGGGGCGAATGACGGATTTCACCTATCCTGAACCGAAGCTGTTCATCGGCGGTGTCTGGCACGAGGCCGGGGCGCGGGATACGATCCCCGTGCTCAACCCCGCGACCGGAGAGCCGATCGCGCAGTTGCCCGTCGCGACCCTGGGCGACCTCGACGCGGCCCTCGACGCGGCCAACCGCAGCTTTCCCGCCTGGCGGGCGATGTCGGCCTTCGACCGCGCCGCGATCCTGCACCGGGCGGGGGCGCTGCTGCGCGAACGGGCGGCTCATATTGGCCGGGTCTCGACCACAGAACAGGGCAAGGTCCTGGCCGAATCGACGGCCGAGGCCGCGGCCAGCGCCGATATCTTCGACTGGTTCGCCGAAGAAGCGCGGCGTGCCTACGGCCGGATCGTGCCGTCGAAATTCCCCGGCGTGCGCCAGAATGTGCTCAAGGAGCCGGTCGGTCCCGTCGCGGCCTTCACACCCTGGAACTTCCCCACCACCATCCCCGCCCGCAAACTCGGCGCGGCTTTGGCGGCGGGGTGCACGGTCATCATCAAGCCCGCCGAAGAAACGCCCGGCAGCTGCCTGGAACTGGCCCGGGCGCTGGACGATGCGGGATTGCCCAAAGGGGTTCTCAACGTCGTCTTCGGCGTGCCGGCGCAGATTTCCGAGTATCTGATCGCCTCGCCGGTGATCAGGAAGATCTCGTTCACCGGCTCGACCGTGGTGGGCAAGCATCTGTCGCGCTTGGCCGCGGACGGGATGAAGAAAAGCACGATGGAACTGGGCGGCCATGCCCCGGTGCTGGTGTTCGAGGACGCCGATATCGACAAGGCCGCGGCGATGATGGCGCGCTCCAAGTTCCGCAATGCGGGCCAGATCTGCATCGCGCCCACCCGGTTCTATCTGCATGACAGCATCCATGACCGTTTTGTCGCGGCTTTCGGCCGGATCGTCGACGGGCTGGTGGTTGGCAATGGTCTCGACCCGACCGCGACCATGGGCCCCCTGGCCAATGGCCGCCGGCTCGGGGCGATGAAGGCGATGATCGACGATGCCGTCGACAAGGGCGCCAGGCTGCGCACCGGCGGCGTGCGGATCGGCAATGCCGGGAACTTCTGGCAGCCGACCGTCCTGACCGACGTGCCCAACAGCGCCGCGGTGATGAACACCGAACCCTTCGGCCCCGTCGCCGTCACCCAGCGCTTCACCGACATGGACTCCGTCATCGCCGAGGCCAACCGCCTGCCCTATGGCTTGTCTGCCTATGCCTTTACCGCCAATGGCGCCCGCGCCAACGCGCTGGCCGACCGGATCGAGGCCGGGATGATTGGCATCAATTTCAGCGTCCTGACCGGGCCCGAGACGCCCTTTGGCGGGATCAAGGAAAGCGGCCACGGCTCCGAAGGCGGGATCGAGGGGCTCGACGGCTTCCTGATCACGAAATACGTGGCCCAGGCCTGAGGCCGCGGCCTTCCCCCTTCCCTAGCCGCCGGGCTTCGATCCCGCCGCGGCCGATTGCCGGATGCGGTTGCGATACTCGACCGGCGTCAGGCCAACGCGGCGCTTGAAGAGGCGCGACAGATGCTCGGCGCTGGCGAAGCCCACGCGGCGCGAAACCGCGGCGATGGTCAGGTTCGTCTCGCTGAACAGCACCCGCGCGGCATCGAGCCTTATCCTTTCCAGAAACACGCCGGGCGAGCATCCCCGGTCCTTGGCGAACCGCCGGGCGAAATTGCGTTCGCTCATGTTCACCACCTCGGCGATGTCCGAGATCTTGATGTTGCGGTGGTAATTGTCGTTGAGCCAGCCGATCGCCTGCCGCATGCGCGGCGTCAGGCTGTCCTGTGCCTCGAGACTGGCGCTGATCTGCGGCTGGTTGGCCGTGCGCCGAACGAAGACCACCAGGATGCGCGCGGTGCGGCTGGCGATGTCCTGGCCCAGATCTTCCTCGACCAGCTCCAGGCACAGATCGATCCCGGCGGAAACACCGGCCGAGCTGTAGAACTTTCCATCGCGGGTATAGAGCGAATCGGCGCGCGAATGGACCTTGGGGAAGTCGCTGCGCATGTCGTCGAAATACCGCCAATGCGTCACGCATTGCCGACCGTCCAGCTGGCCAGTCGCCGCCAGCAGCCCCACCCCGCCGCCGATGGTGACGACCCGCTGCGCCCCCAGGGCCAGCGGGGTCAGCGCCGCCACCTCGGCCGCCGAGCGTGTCGCCGCGCGGCATCCGGGGCCGCCCGGGATGATCAGCGTATAGCCGCCCTGCGGGGCAAGCTGGGTGACCGGCTCGGCCTCCATTCCAGCGCCGCAGGACAGTTTGACCATGCGGTCCGCCGCCGAGACGAAGCGCAGCCGATAGGGCCGGACATGGCGTCCCGGGGCCGGGCGCAACAGCTCTTCGGTTTCCAGATTGGCGGTCGAGAAGACCTCGGACGGCCCGGCGACATTCATCAGCAGTGCTCCCTTGTAGAGGAAGACGATGACGTCCCGTTGCGGGAAATGCGGCTCGGCGGGCATTCGGGCTCTGCTGGATCAAGACAGGTTTGTCCGAATATGTCATGAAACTGACAGGCGCTGCAATTCGCCGCATGCAACCCTTGATGCATGACAACGCGCACCGCCGATATCGAGACCCAAAAGCCATCAGCCGCCAGCCTCGAGGCTGTGGCAAGGCTTGTCGGCTTCCCCACGATCAGCACGGACTCGAACCTCGCGCTGATTCATTGGGTCCGGGGCCTTCTGGACGATCTGGGCATCGCCAGCCACCTGACCCATTCTGACGACGGTCGGAAGGCCAATCTCTTCGCCACGATCCACCCCGGGGATGGCCGGGTCGCGCCCGACAAGGGCGGGATCGTGCTGTCGGGCCATACCGATGTGGTGGGCGTCGATCCGTCGCAATGGAGCACGGACCCGTTCACGGCCACGCTGCGCGGCACGCGTCTTTACGGCCGCGGGACGGCGGATATGAAGGGCTTCCTGGGCGTGGTTCTGGCGCTCTTGCCCGCCATCGCCGCCACGCCCCGGGCCGAACCCGTTCACCTCGCCCTCAGCTATGACGAGGAGGTCGGCTGCAAGGGCGTGCCGCGCCTGATCGAGGATCTGGCGCGGCGGGGAGTCACGCCAGCGGTCTGTCTGGTCGGCGAGCCCTCTTCGATGCGGGTGATCACCGGCCACAAGGGCTCGCGGGTCTTTCGCTGCCTGGTGACCGGGAAAGAGGCGCATTCCTCGCTGGCCACGCAGGGCGTCAACGCCGTGCATGTCGCCTGCCGCCTGGTCGAGTTCATCCGCCTCGAAGGATTGGCGCTGGCCGCGAGCGAAAGCCCGGATCCCGGCTATGCCGTACCCTTTTCGACCATCGGCACCGGCGCCATCGCAGGCGGCACGGCGGTCAATGTCATTCCCGGCCAGTGCGAGTTCCGGTTTCAGATCCGTCACCTGCCCGATACCGACCCCGAGGCGGTGATCGCCCGGATCAGGGCTTTCGCCGAAGACGTCCTGCTTGCCGAGATGCAGGGCGTGGACCCCACCTGCACCATCGCCTTCACCGATCTGGGCGGCGTGCCGGCGCTGAATGAGCCGCCGGACTCCGCCTGGACCCGGCGCGTCGCGCGGGCGGCGGGCAACGATCGGCCCGGGATCGTCGATTTCGGTTCGGAAGGCGGGCATTTCCAACGGGCGGGGATCAGCACCGTGATCTGCGGCCCGGGCGATATCGCCCACGCGCATCGCCCCGACGAATTCATCGACCTGGACCAGCTTGCCGCCTGCGAGCGGTTCCTGACGCGCCTCTTGGGCCTGACGCCCCCTGAGGCCTGAAACACCACTGAAAGACCGGGCACGCGCCCGCATTGGGAGGTTACCTTGCTTTTCGAAGGACTGACGACGCCCTCGCCCGATCCCATCCTGGGGATGGCCGCCCGCTTCAACGCGGACCCCGCCCCGGACAAGGTGGACATGGGGATCGGCGTCTACATGGACGACCACGGCCGCGCGCCGGTGCTCGAAAGCGTCAAACAGGCCGAGGCGAAGCTGCTCAAGGATCAGTCGAGCAAGGCCTATCTCTCCTCGGCCGGGCATGAGACCTACAACCATCATATTCGCGCGCTGTTGCTGGGGACCGATCATCCGGCGATCGACCGCGCCCGGACCATCCAGACTCCGGGCGGCACCGGCGCGCTGCGCGTTGCCGCGGACTTCCTGCAGGCCCTGAAGGGCGCCTGTCGCGTCTGGATCCCCGATCCGACCTGGGCCAATCACCGCGGGCTCTTTGCCGGCGCCGGTCACTCGGTATCCACCTATCGCTACCTCGATGCCGAGACCGGCGGGGTCGCCTTTGAGGCGATGATGGCGGACCTCGCCCCGCTGGGCCCGGGCGATGTCGTCATCCTGCACGGCTGCTGCCAGAACCCGACCGGCGCCGACCTCACGCCCGCGCAATGGGCCGAAGTGGGCGAGCTGCTGCGCGCACGCGGGGCGGTGCCGCTGATCGACATCGCCTATCAGGGCTTCGGTCAGGGTCTGGACGAGGATGCGGCCGGCCTGCGCCTGCTGGCCGATACGCAGCCCGAGATGCTGATCGCCAGCTCCTGCTCGAAGAATTTCGCGCTCTACCGCGAACGGGTCGGGGCGCTGACGCTGGTGAGCCAGAGCGCCGAATCCGCCGACAAGGCGCTGGGGCATCTGCTGCCCGTGGTGCGCGCGAATTACTCGATGCCGCCCGACCATGGCGCCGCCGTGGTGGCGCAGATCCTGGGCGATCCCGATCTGCGGGCGCTGTGGATCGCGGAACTCACCCAGATGCGCGAGCGGCTGATCGGCGTCCGCGCAGCCCTGGCGGGGGCCATGAACCAGACCGGTGGGCGCGACTATGGCTTCATCGCCCGCAATCGGGGCATGTTCGTGCAGCTGGACCTCAGCCCCGCGCAGGTCGATTACCTGCGCGAGCACGAGCATATCCACCTCAGCCGCAGCGGCAGGATGAATGTCGCGGGCCTGAACCGGGGCAATGTCGCGCGGGTCGGCGCGGCGGTCGGACGGCTTTTGCGTGGGGCGGCCCATGGCTAAGCTGATCATCGGCATGGTCGCGTTCGAGCAGGCGACCAATCTCGACTTCACCGGCCCGCTGGAGGTCTTCGGCAAGCTCGCGGGATGCGAGGTGCAGATCTGCGCCAAGACGCTGGATCTGGTCGCCTGCGAGGGACTCTCGGTCATTCGGCCGACGGTGACCTTCGCCGATTGCCCGCAGGTCGATGTGCTGTTCGTGCCCGGCGGGCCGGGGCAGGTCGATGTCATGACCGATGACGAGACGATCGGCTTCGTCGCCCGTCAAGGCCAGGCGGCGCAATGGGTCACGGCGGTCTGCACGGGCTCGCTGGTACTGGGGGCCGCGGGTCTGCTGCAGGGCTACCGGGCCGCCTGCCACTGGATGTCGCGCGATCAGCTGCCGCTCTTCGGGGCCGAGCCCGTCAATCGGCGCGTGGTCTTCGACCGCAACCGGGTCACCGGCGGCGGCGTCACCGCGGGCATCGATTTCGGCTTTGCCCTGGCGGCGCGACTGGTCGGCGAACCCGCCGCCCGCCGCCTGCAACTGGCGCTGGAATACGCGCCGGAACCGCCTTTCGACAGCGGCCTGCCCGAACGTGCCGAACCCGAGACGGTCACCGATCTGCTGGGCCGGGCGGCGGGACTGCTGGAAAAACGCTGGGCCGCATCGAGAGCCGCTGCCGAGCGGCTCGCTCACCAGGGCGCGAAACCATGAGCATCGACTTCCTGAACCGCGAGCACGGCCTGTACATCGCCGGCGGCTGGCAGCCCAGCGACGGCGGCGGGCGGCTTGACGTGATCAATCCCGCCACCGGTGCCGTCATCGCGACCATCGCCGACGCGAGCCCCGCCGATGTGGACCGGGCCGTCGCCGCCGCGCGCGCGGCCTTCGAACGCAACGACTGGGCCTCCCTGCTGCCGAATGCCCGCGGCCAGCTGCTCTGGCGCATCGCCGAGGCGATCGAGGCGCATGCCGAGGAGTTCGCGCGCCTTGAATGTCTGGACAACGGCAAGCCGCTACTGGCCGCCCGGCGCGGGGACGTGCCGGGTGCTGCCGATACCTTCCGCTATTTCGCGGGCTGGTGCACCAAGATCACCGGACAGACCATGCAGGTGTCGCGCCCGGGTCAGACCTTCGCCTATACGATGCGCGAACCGCTGGGCGTGGTGGCGGCGATCGTGCCCTGGAACTTCCCGCTGCTGATGGCGGCCTGGAAACTGGCCCCGGCGCTGGCGGCCGGCTGCACCGTGGTTCTGAAACCGGCCGAGGATACCTCGCTCACCGCGCTGCGCCTGGCCGAGGTGATGGCCGACTGCGGGATGCCCGCAGGGGTGGTTAACGTCGTTACCGGGCGTGGTGCCACCGTGGGCGCGGCCCTGACCCGGCATCCCGACGTGAACAAGGTCGCCTTCACCGGCTCGACCCTGGTGGGCAAGGAGATCATTGGCGCCGCAGCGGGCAATCTGAAGAAGCTGACCCTGGAGCTGGGCGGCAAATCGCCCACGCTGATCCTGCCCGATGCCGATCTGACCAAGGCCATCCCCGCCGCGGTCATGGGCATCTTTCACAACGCCGGACAGGTCTGCGCGGCGGGCTCGCGGCTCTATGTGCACGAGAAGGTCTTCGATCAGGTGACCGAGGGAATCATCCAGCGCGCCCGCGCCCTGCGCAGCGGGCCGGGCGAGGTACCGACGACCGACCTGGGCCCCCTGGTCTCGCAGCGCCACCGCGAGCGCGTGCACGGCTATGTCGAATCCGGCCAGCGCGACGGCGCGCAGCTGCTGACCGGCGGCGCGCGTGGGCTGGGCGAGGGCTTTTTCTACGAACCGACGATCCTGACCGGCACCAAGCCCCACATGAGCATCGTGCGCGAAGAGATCTTCGGTCCGGTGCTTGTCGCCGAGCGCTTCGGCGATCTGGACGAAGCCGTTGAACGCGCCAATGACAGCGACTTCGGCCTGTCGGCGACGGTCTGGACCACGAACCTGAGTCTGGCCCATGGCCTGGCCCGGCGGCTCGAAGCCGGGACGATCCGCGTCAATACCGGCGGCGGCACCGACCCCAACCAGCCCTTTGGCGGCACCAAGCAATCCGGCTGGGGCCGCGAGTTCGGCGAGGAAGGCCTGCTCGAATACATGCAGACAAAATCTGTGCTGATGACCCTGTAAGCGATGGACAAGACAATGAACAAGACGATGCGGACGGATGCGGCGGTGGAAAGCCTGACGGGCGGCGACGCGGTGGTGGAGAGCCTGAAGCGCTGGGACGTGGACACGGTCTTCGGCCTGCCCGGCGTCCAGCTGGACCAGCTTTTCGACGCGCTCCATCGCCGGGGGGACGGGATCCGCGTGATCCACACGCGGCACGAGCAGGGCGCGGCCTATATGGCGCTGGGGGCTGCGGCCTCGACCGGGAAACCCGCCGTTTTCGCGGTGGTGCCGGGGCCGGGCGTGTTGAACGCCGGGGCTGCCTTGTCCACCGCTTTTGCCTGCGGGGCGCGGGTCCTCTGCGTGACCAGCACCGTGGCGACGGCGCAGATCGGCCGCGGCAATGGCGCCCTGCACGAGATCCCGGATCAGACCGGCTATCTGCGCGGTCTGACCAAGTGGTACGGCCGCGCCGCCTCGGCCGCCGAGGTTCCCGCCGTCATGGACGAGGCTTTCCGTCAGTTGATGAGCGGACGCCCGCGCCCCGTCGCCGTCGAGGTGCCGCCCGATGTGCTGGCGCAGCGGGCGATCTTCGCGCCGCAGGTCCGCCCGGCGGTGCCTGCCCGCCCGCAGGTCGATGCCTCGGCCGTCGAAAGCGCGGCCGACCTGCTGATGGCGGCGAAGAAACCGATGATCATCGTTGGCAGCGGCGCCCGTCACGCGGGCCCTGCCCTGACCCGCCTTGCCGAACGTCTGCAGGCGCCCGTGGTCAGCCGCACGCAGGGACGCGGGATCGTGCCCGATACATCGGACCATAGCTGGTCGGCGGCGATGGCGAATGACCAATGGGCCGAGGTGGATGTGGTGCTGGGCCTCGGCACGCGGATGACGCAGTTGCGGGAATGGGGCGTGGACAAGGACCTGTCGGTCCTCCGCGTCGATATCGACTATCCCGAGATCGTGCGCAGCGGCCCGCCGCGCCTGGGCATCGTCGCGGATGCCGCCGATTTCACGGATCGGTTGCTGGCGCTTCTGGAAAAGCGCGGCTTCCAGGCCGACGACCGCGGGGAAGAACTGCGCCGCGTGCGCCGCGACTTCGCGGCGACCCTGCAACAGACCATCCAGCCGCAGACCGATTACCTGCAGGCGATCCGGGCGGTTCTGCCCGAGGATGGCATTCTGGTCGACGAGATGACGCAAGTCGGCTTCGTCGCGCGCTACGGCTTCCCGGTCACCCATCCGCATGGCTTCATCTCGTCCAGCTATCAGGGCACCTTGGGCTATGGCTTTGCCACCGCGATCGGCGTGCAGGCCGCCAATCCCGACCGCCGGGTCGTCGCGATCAGCGGCGATGGCGGGTTCCTCTTCACCATGCCCGAGCTGTCGGTGCTGGCGCAGCAACAGATTCCGCTGACCACAGTGGTCTTTGCCGATGGCCATTTCGGCAATGTGCGCCGCATCCAGGAACGCAGCTATGGCGAGCGTTTCATCGCCTCCGAACTGTGCAACCCCGACTTCGTGCAGCTTGCACAGAGCTTCGGGATCAGGGGCCTGCGGGCCGAGGGGCCTGCCGGGCTGCAACAGGCGCTGGCCGCGGCCTTTGCCGGCACCGGGCCGACCCTGATCGAGGTTCCGGTGCGGATCGAGGACATGGCCTCGCCCTGGCAATTCGTCCACGGGCGCAAGGTGCGCTGACATGGCACGCGGCCCTCGCATCGGCAGGGGTCGCCCCATCCCCCGCGGTGGATGCGTCAGGCGCCGCCCGGGCCAGGCGCCTTCCGGCGTGCAACAGGCCGGCACATCGGCGACGGGTGCAAAAATAAAATCACTATTCGATAATTTTTTGTTGCCATGCCGCCCCGGAATCTGTCACCTGCTTGCAAGGAGTCGTCAGGGAAAAACGATCAATACAGCCCGCCGTATCACCCGCCGGAATCCGGTCGCCCGCGCTCCGGGCGAGGGCCGGTGCGTGGACAAGTCACCGTCACCGGGGCAAGGACAGGGCTGAAATGACCACGGGGCACCGGGAGCGAAGGCCACTGAAGCAGGGCCGGGAAAGCGTGCCCAACGCTGCAATCAAGAACCGCGTTTGACAAAAAGGGAGAAGGAAGATGACCGAAGGACTGAAGCTCTCACGTCGCAGATTGCTGGAACTGACCGCCATGTCGGGCGCCATGGTGCTGGCGCCGCGGCTTGCCTGGGCCGGTGAACCCCAACGCGGCGGCCACCTCGTGATCTCGAGCGGTGGCGCCGCGGCCGGCGACTCGCTCGACCCGCGGACCTTCAACTCGCCCTATGGCGCGGCAATGTCGGGGATCATCTACAACAACCTGATCGCGGTGCAGGGACCGAACAAGGAACTCGTCCCGGAACTCGCCCATAGCTGGGAGGCGATCAACGGCGGCCTGAGCTGGGTGTTCAACCTTGTCGAGGGCGTCGAGTTTCACAACGGCAAGATCCTGACCAGCGAGGATGTGGTCTTCTCTCTGCGCCGACACGCCGAACCGGACTCGCGCTCCAGCATGCGCTCGGTGATCAGCAACCTCGTCGATATCCGCGCCGATGGCGACCACCGCGTCATCATCGACCTGCCCGCGGTCAACTACCTCTTCCCGGCCTATATGGCGCATTTCACGCTGGGGATCGTTCCGGCGGGCACCACGGACTTCACCGGGATCGGCACGGGCGGCTACAAGGTCACCAATTTCGCGCCCGGCGAAGTGCTGGAGATGGTCCGCCACGAGAATTATTTCAAGCCGAACGCGGCCTTCGTGGACAGCGTGGAACTGCTGGCGATCAACGATCCCTCGGCCCTGACCGCGGCCTTCCAGAGCGGACAGGTCAACATGACCAGCGGCTTGGATGCCCGGTCGGCCGGATTGCTCGAATCGATGGCCAATCTGCGGATCTTCAAGATGGAGGGCGGCGGCTACATCAGCTTCAACATGCGCTGCGACATTCCCCCCTTCGACAATCCCGACATGCGGCTGGCGCTCAAGCTCGCCGTCGACCGCGAAGACATGCTGCAACGCGTGGGCGCGGGTGTCGGCAGCATCGGCAACGACACGCCGGTGCCCTCGAACGATGCTGTCTTCTCGCCCAATGTCGAGCAGAAGCGCTACGATCCCGAACGCGCGCGCGCGCTGTTTGAAAGCGTGGGCTATACCGGCCCCATCGTGCTGCATACCTCGGACGCGATCTCGTCGCGGGCCGTCGACATGGCCACGGTGTTCCAGGAACACGCCGCCCGCGCCGGGATCCCGATCGAGGTCCAGCGCGATCCCGCGGATGGCTATTGGAATTCGGTCGTCGGTGTCGCGCCCTTCCACGTCTCGGCCCGTTCGGCGCGGCCGACGGCGGATGCGATCTTCTCGACCGCCTTCCTGGGCACCTCGGAAAACAACGAGTGCAAATGGGTGAACGAGGAATTCGACGCCGCCATCATCGCGGCTCGCGCCGAGGAGAACCTTGAGCGCCGGCTTGCCCTTTACGAACGCGCGCAGGAGATCTGCAGCGTCGACGGCGGCACGATGATCCCTTTCTTCTCGGCCACGGTGCAGGGGACCAGCGCGGATGTCGACGGCTTCAACGTCGGCGCGGTCGAACTCAACGGCTACCGCGCGGTCGAGCAGGTGTGGTTCACCTGACCTTCCCGTCCCGGGCGCCCCTGGCGGTGCCCGGGATCCTCTGACATGCACCACGCACCGGCGCCGCCCGCCCCGGTGTTCAAGAGAGAAGGTGCCGGCATGACGTTGATGCAAGGGTCCGCTGTGCGCTCGTTCGTCGTTGCGCGCATAGCCTCGGGCCTCGTGTCGATCCTCTTCATTTCGTTCCTGGTCTTCCTTGGAACGGCGCTTTTGCCCGGCGACGCGGCGACCGCGATGCTGGGACAAGAGGCGACACCCGAACTTGTCGAAAGCCTGCGCCAGGCGCTGGGATTGGATCAGCCCCTGCTGATCCGCTATCTCAACTGGCTGTGGGACGCGCTGCACGGGGATTTCGGCGTCTCGCTGTCAAATGGGCAGCCCGCCATGGCCATGCTGCTGCCCCGGCTGGAAAATTCGCTGATCCTGGCCTTTTCCGCAGCGGTGATCGTGCTGCCGCTGGCCATCTCGATCGGCCTCGTTGCCGCGATCAAGAAAGGCAGGCCCTTCGACACGATGTCGGGCCTCGTCTCTGCGCTGTTCCTGTCGATGCCGTCCTTCATGATCGGCTATGTGCTGATTTATGTCTTCGCGGTCGAGTTCCGGCTGTTCCCGGCCGTGTCCAGCGTGCGCGCCTCCACCTCGCTGACCGGATGGGCCTGGGCGCTGACCCTGCCGGTCCTGACGCTGGTGCTGGTCGCGCAATCCCATGTGCTGAAGGTCACCCGCGCCGCGGTGCTGGGCGTGATGGGATCCGATTACATCCTGATGGCCGAGACGAAGGGCATCCCCCGCATCCGCATCATCCTGCTGCATGCCCTGCCCAATGCGCTGTCGTCGATCGTGTCGATCTGCATGATCACCATGGCGCATCTGATCGTCGATGTCGTCGTGATCGAGGCGGTCTTCAGCTATCCGGGCATGGGCAAGCTGATGGTCGATGCCGTGGCCTATCGCGACATCCCCGTCGTTCAGGCCTGCGGCGTGCTGTTCTCGGCGATCTTCGTCGTGCTGAACATGCTGGCGGATCTGCTGGGCGTCCTCGTCAATCCACGCCAACGCCTGCCGCGCCGGGGAGTTTGAACCATGCTGAGCAGAATTGCGGTTATCGGGTCCCTGTGCCTGTTGTCGGCGATGGTGCTGGCGGCCCTCCTCGCCCCCGTCCTGGCGCCCGTCCTGCCCAACGAGATGGTCTATCCGGCCTATGCCGCGCCGGGCCCGGGCGGGGTACTGGGGGCTGACGGCCTGGGCCGGGACATGCTGTCGCGCGTCCTTTACGGCCTGCGCTACACGCTGGTGATCACCTTCGCCGCGACCACGCTGGCCGGCGCGATCGGCGTGTCGCTCGCCATCGCCTCGGGCCTGCTGAGGGGATGGTTCGACATTCTGGTGGGCCGGGCCTTCGACATCCTGATGTCGATCCCGCATATCATCCTGGCGCTGATCGTACTTGCCATTCTGGGTGTGTCGATGACGACGCTGGTCCTCACCATGGCCGTGCTGCAATCGAGCACCTATTACCGCGTGACGCGCCCCATCGCCGGGGATCTGTCGGCCATGGATTATGTCGAGGTCGCCCGCCTGCGGGGGGAGCGGCTGGGCTGGAACCTGTTCCGCGAGATCTTTCCCAATATGGTGCCATCCCTGCTGGCGCAATACGGGCTGGGCCTGTCGTCGGCGACGCTGTTCATAAGCTCGCTCAGCTTCCTGGGGATCGGCATCCAACCCCCGGCCGCCGATCTGGGTGGGCTGGTGCGGGAAAACGCGCTGGCGCTGTCCGCCGGCCGCTTCACCCCGCTGGTTCCCGCCGCCTGCATCGCCCTCTTCTGCCTGGCCGTGAACGGCATCGCCGATTGGCTGGTCGGCCACTTCTCAGAAAGGCCGGAATCGTGATGACGACAAATCCCATCCTTCGGATCGAGGCCCTGCGTGTCGAAGCCCGCAACGCAGTGCTGCTCGATGACGTGTCGATCACCCTCGGAAAAGGCGAGGTTCTGGGGATCATCGGTGAATCGGGCGCGGGCAAGAGCACGCTGGCGCTGTCCTCGATGCTGCTGATGCGGCCGGGTTGCCGGGTGACGGCGGGCAGTGTCGAGCTTTGCGGCCAGCCGCTGATCGGCCTGCCCCAGGTCGAACTGGAACAGATCCGCCGTACCAGGGTCGCCTATGTCGCCCAAAGCGCCGCCGCCGCCTTCAACCCCTTCTACCGGCTGGAAAGGCAGATCACCGAACTGCCCGCCCTGAGCGGCCGGCTGGGCCGGTCCGAGCGTCACCGCATGGCCGCCGCGCTCTTTGAGGAATTGCAGCTGCCCGATCCCGAGAGTTTCGGACAGCGCTATCCGCATCAGGTCTCGGGCGGGCAATTGCAGCGGGCGATGATCGCCATGGCGTTGATCAACAAGCCCGAGCTGATCATCTTCGACGAGCCGACGACCGCCCTCGATGTGACCACGCAGATCGAGGTGCTCCAGCTGATCCGCAAGGTCGTGCGCGAGCACGATTGCGCAGCGCTCTATGTCTCGCATGATCTGGCCGTGGTCGCACAGATGGCCGACCGGGTGCTGGTGATGCGGCACGGCAAGATGGTCGAGGAGGGCCCCACCCGGCAATTGGTGGACAACCCGCAGACGGAATATGCACGCCAGCTGGTCAGCAACCGGGGCCATCACGGCTATGCGGAACAAAGGGGCGACGACCGGCCGATCCTCGATATCCGCAACGTGACCGCCGCCTATGGCGCGGTAACGGCGGTCGACAATGTGTCGCTGGCCATGGCGCCGGGCGAGGTTCTGGCGCTGGTCGGGGAATCGGGCAGCGGCAAGACCTCGCTTGCCCGCTGTGTCGCCGGATTGCAGCCGGTGCGCAGCGGGACCATCGCGCTGCAAGGGGCGGCGTTGCCGCCGCTGGTCGAACAGCGCAGCTTCGAACAGCGACGGCTGGTGCAATATAACCACCAGTTGCCCGACCTCGCCCTGAACCCGCGCCAGACGCTGCGCCAGATCATCGGCCGGCCGCTGAGCTTTTTTCACAAACTCTCGGGCACCCAGCGCGAGAAGCGCCTGGCCGAGTTGATGGCGGCCATCGAACTGCCGGTCAGCTATCTGGACCGCTATCCCTCGGCCCTGTCCGGCGGGCAGAAGCAGCGGGTCTGCATCGCCCGGTCGCTGGCCGCCGAACCCAAGGTTCTGATCTGCGACGAGATCACCTCGGCCTTGGATCCGCTGGTCGAGGAATCGATCGTCCTGCTACTCGGCCGTCTGATCCGGGACGAGAATCTGGCGATCCTGTTCATCACCCACAACCTGGGGCTGGCCGCGCGCTTTTCGCATAACGTGGCGGTCATGCAGCACGGCAGGCTGGCCGAGTTCGGCCCGACCGCCCAGGTCTTCGAAACGCCGCAATCGGCCTATGCCCGCACGTTGATGGAGGCCGTTCCTCAACTGGACGAGGGTTGGCTCGAGTCCCGGCGCAGGGCCTGACGAGGGCTAGCCGAGCAGGTGGTCGATATCGTCACCCTGACCGACCCGCCGCCGGATCGTGGCGATCAGCCGGAACAGCGTGTCGCGGTCTTCCGCGGACAGATCGCTCATCAGCCAGTCGTTGCGGCGGCGCGTGACCGGCGCGATCTGGCGATAGACCTCCCAACCGGCTTCGGTGGCGCTGGCAGGACCGAAATAGCGCCGCTCGCTGCCGCCGGGCCAGGCGATCAGCCCCTTGGCCCCCAGCGCCCGCATGCCCCGGCTGGCCTGCGGGCGGCTGACGTTGCACAATTCGGCAAGCTCGCTACCGGTCTTGGGGCCACGGGTACACAGCGTCAGCAGGCACCGCCATTCCAGCAGGTTCAGCCCGGCAAGCCGGTCGAGGATATTGGCAGTCTGATGCTCGATCGCTGCGTTGAGCCAGGAAATCCGAACCGAGAGCATGTCGGTCATGATCACCCTGCCGTCGGATGACGGCTGCGGCGGGCGCAATTCGTCGTCGCTCAGGCGTCTGACGCCTTCGGGCTTGTCCATCTCGACCACGGGCTTCCTGATCCTGCCCTCACGAGGTAGCAGCCCGGCGGTCATGTCGCAACGCCCTGCGGCGCCCTGACCGCGACCGGCCAAGGCCGGGAACGGCCCGGGGCCCGCCAGCGTCAGCCTGCGGGCGCCTCCTCGAACCAATTGCCTGCCGGGCTGTCGATCCATTCCTCGCCCGCCGTGAAGGCCACGCCGACCGGATCCCGGCCGTCCTGCACCGCCTTGACCTGACGCAGCATGAAGCGACGCAGCATGACGATCCCCTGATCGGTGGTGCCCAGATGCTCGTGATTGTGCCAGGTGATGTCACCCTGACCTTTCTGCGCCTCGTAATCGCCGGGGAAGATGCGGTGTTCCTCGTCGCTCAGCTCTTCCCAGAGCTTGCCATCCTGACGCGACCGCACATTGGCCAGCTCGCCCTCGGCGGTGACGCGGCCGATTGTGTAGATCTGGAAATGCGTGTCGTCGATCGGCAGCACGAAGCCGATGGATTGACAACGCCCCGCCGTCAGCTTGGGCGAGGGAACGATCCGCAGGGTCGGAATCTGTACCTCGGTGATCCGGCGCAGCCGCTTGCCGCCCTCGAGCGCCCGGTACGAGGTCGTGCGCACGCCCAAGGCCTCGTTGGTGAAGTCGCAGACCGGCATGGTCGCCATCTCGGCCACGAATTGCGTGCCCGAGAAGGTCGAATGCAGCACCACCACATGAAACGGGTCCATGACGTTTTCCCAGTGCTGGAACCAGTTGAAATCGACAATCCTGGGACCGCCGCCGCCAATGGACCTATCGTTGACTTCAAGGAATTCGCCCGCGTCCAGGTCTTCCAGCAGCCGGAAGCGCGGCAGAAGGGGCCGCTTCGCCGCCGGTCCCATATAGACCCAGATCAGCCCGTAGCGCTCTTCTGCCGGATACCAGGGCTGACGCACTTTCTCGCGCGACCCTTCGCCCAGCCGGGGCTCGCAGGGTTGTTCGAGGCAATTGCCCTGCGCGTCGAAGAGCCACCCGTGATAGCAACAGCGGATGCCCCGTTCCTCGACCTTGCCATAATAGAGCGAGGTCCCGCGATGGGCGCAGCGCGGGTGCACGATGCCCACCTTGCCCGACCCGTCGCGGAACAGGATCAGATCCTCGCCCAGGGCGCGGATCTGCCGGGGGGTTGCCGTCGCGTCCGCGGCCACGCCGACCGGATGCCAGTAGCGGCGCAGCAATTCCCCCATCGGCGTACCCTTTGCCACCGCTGTCAGGCTGGGGTTCGGCGCGCCGGGCCCCAGGTCATAGGCCGTTTCGGCACCGGGCATGGATCCTTCCATGAATAGTCCTCCGCTTGTTGTATCACGATGCCCGGGGCAGCCCCGGCGCTACAGGTCCAGAACCAGATGCGGCGTCTTCGCGCGTGAGCAGCAGATCAGCATCCGCCCTTCGCCGCGCTCCTCGCTGGTCAGGATGAGGTCGCGGTGATCCGGCTCTCCGTCCAACACCTGACATTCGCAGGTGCCGCAGACCCCGACCCGGCAGGAATGCGCAGCGTCGACGCCAGCGGCGAGCAGGGCATCGAGGATCGTCTCCTGCGGGCCCACCACGATGGTGCGTCCCGACCGCGCCAGATCGACCGCGACCTCGCCCTCGCCCGCCGTGGGCCTGGGCTGCTCAAAACGCTCAAGATGCACATGCCCCGGGTCCCGATCCGCCGTCGCCGCCAGGAAGGCGTCCAGCATGGGGCCGGGGCCGCAGCAATAGAGGTGGGTGTCGGGCGAAACCCCGGCCAGCAGCGCGGGAAGATCCGGGACCCCGTCCTCGTCATCCGCGCGCACGCGGGCGCCCAGTTGCGAGAGCCGACCGGCAAAGGGCAGCGCCTTGCGCGAGCGGACACAGGCGATCATCGACCAAGGGCGCGTGCCCTGCGACAGGGTTTCGGCCATGGCCAGCAGGGGCGTCATCCCGATACCGCCCGCGATCAGCAGCACCGGCCCGTCGCCGGGGTCCAGAGCAAAGGCGTTGCGCGGGGCCGAGATCCGCAGAACGTCACCGGGCCGCAGGGTTTCATGAACTGCCGCCGAGCCGCCGCGGCTGCGCGGTTCGCGCAGGATGCCCAGGACATAGGCATCACTCGAACTACCCGCGGTCAGCGAATACTGGCGGACCATGCCGCCCGGCAGATGCAGATCCACATGCGCGCCGGGCTCGGGTCGCGGCAGGCGACCGGCGAGGGGGCTGAGGGTCAGGCTCAGAACGCCGGGGCATTCCCAGCGCATGAGGGTCAGTCGGGTGTCGATGGTGCCGCTCTTCTTGCTCATCGCGCCCTGCCCCCTGTGTCAAAGGCGCCCCAAGCCCCTTTCGCCGGCTTTTATTGCGTATGCAATTTGTTATTTCAAGTGCAATTTGATGCCCGGCAGCGCGTAATCCCCAGATGCGCAGCGCGTCCACCGCGGTCCCGCAACCCCCGCCCTTTGATCTGAAGGACGTTCATGACAGGCGGGGGAACGCTGGCAAGCGGCCCTTAAGGAGGCGCCGCAACAGGTCCGAGGGGTCAGGGTGTCGCGGGAAAGGAACCGGCCGTCAGCAACGGATTTGGGCAACCCGGCCTTCCGGAGGAGATAATTTGCCCGACCCGTGCACGGCCGGTGCGGCCGGGCCTGATGCGGCTGTCGCTTTTGAATATTGCCACATTCTGGACACAACCTTAAGGATTATTCACTCTTGTCCCCGGTGGCCACGGTCGCTAGCTTCCGCCGCGTATTGAAGCGGCGCCAGGGTGGCGTGGGGGCTGCCGCGCACAACCGTCCCGTCCCTCCGAAGACCCGCATCATGATGATCGTTTCCCATGCTCCGTGCCCGATCGTGACCCCCATTCCTTGCCGGTTCCCGTCTCGTCTCCCTGACCCCGCATGGCACCAGCGACCGGGGCGATGAACTGTCTCACCGATCTGCAGCATTCGGCCGCCTCGACCGCAGCGCTTGGCCTGTGGCTGACCTGCGCATTGATCCTGGCGGCCGTCCTGCGCAACAACCGCTTCGCCGGGAAAACGGCCTTCAGCCTGGCATTCGGCGCGATGCTGTGGTGGCTGTTCGCCGCCTATGTCGAACTGGTCGCCCGGCAGGAATCCTGCAAGCTGCTCTGGTCGCTGGTCGCCTGGCCTGCCATCACCCTTCTGCCGATCGCCTGGTCGCTGTTCATCTTCGACTACACGATGAACCAGCCGCCGATATGGCGCTGGCAGCGGCTGCTGGCGCTTGTCGGTCTGCCCGGGATTGTCACGCTGATCGCGCTGACCAATGCGCAGACCCATCTCCTTTATGGCCCCGACAATCAGATGGTCACCGAGGGCGGATACACGTTCGTCCGCTACGACCACGGGCCACTCTTCTTCGTGGTCGCCGCCTTTCTCTATGTATTCGTGTCCTCGGCCCTTGGCGTGCTGACCATGGCGATGGCGAAGGGCAAGCCGGTCATCCGGCCTTTCCTTTCGGTCCTGGCAATCGTCACGATCGCACCTTTGCTTGCAAACATGGGCTATGTCCTCTTCGGCCTGACGATCTTCGGGTTCGACCCAACCCCCTTCGCCTTTGCGGTGGCGTTGATCGCGCTGAGCTGGATGGTCTTCAACAACACGATCATGGACACCGCGACGCTGGGGCGCGAGCTGATGTTTTCCGACACCGGCGACCCGGTTTTCGTCGTGGACACGGCGGGACGCCTGGCCAGCGCCAACCCCGCGGCCCAGGCGCTCTTTTCCGACGCGCTGCCCTGCCCTGGCGAGAGCCTGTCCCATCTGGGCCAGATCGGACGCCTGCTGGACGAGGTCGTGCGCGCCCGGGCGCCGGTGCCGGTCGATACCCTGCGTCTGGGCCAAAAGGTCTTCGACACGCGCATCCGGCCCATCGACAGCCCCATTCCCGGCCCGAACGCCCTGCTTGGCTGGACGGTTTCGCTGATCGACATCACCGACCGCGAGCATGCCGCCGAGGCATTGCGCGAGGCGCTGGCGCGCGCCGAAGAGGCCAATCAGGCCAAGTCGCGCTTCCTGGCGAATGTCAGCCACGAAATCCGCACCCCCCTGAACGGGATCCTCGGCATGGCCTCGTTGCTGGGCGAGACCGCGCTCTCGCCCGAGCAGCGCGACTATCTGAAAGTGATCGACGATTCCGGTCAGGTGCTGTTGTCGACGATCGGCGATGTGCTCGATCTGTCCAAGGTGGAAGCGGGCCAGATGGCGCTGGAAAGCCGCGCCTTCGCGATCCGCGATACCCTCGGCTCCGCGCAGATGCTGTTCTCTGCCCGAGCCCGGGAAAAGGGTCTGGCGCTGACGGCGACGATCCACCCGGATCTGCCAAGGCTGATCATGGGCGACGAGCACCGCATCCGCCAGGTGCTGCACAACCTGATCTCGAACGCGATCAAGTTCACCGAGGCGGGTTCGGTCGCGCTTCACGCCGCCCCCAGCGAGAATGGCAAATGGCTGCTGCTGCGCGTCACCGATACCGGCCCCGGCGTGCCGACCAAGGCGCGTCAGACCATCTTCCTTCCCTTCCATCAGGCCGACGCCGGGGATAGCCGCAAGTTCGGCGGCACCGGGCTAGGGCTGGCGATCTCGCGGCACCTTTGCCTGCTCATGGGCGGCTCGCTCGACCTCGCGCCCGAGTCCGAGACGGGCGAAACCTTCGAGATGCGCCTGCCGCTGGTGCCTGCCGAGGCCGACCCTTCGGACGGCGCGCCCATCTCGGCCGCACCCTCCCCCACGTCCGCGCCCCCCGCCGCGGCATCGCTGCCGGACGCAGCGCCGCCGGCGGTTACAGCGTCCCATCAGGCGGCTCCTCTGCGGGTTCTGGTGGTGGACGACAACCAGACCAATCGCCTGATCCTGGAGAAATTCCTCGCCGCGACGCCCTGCCGCGTGCATTCGGTCTCCAGCGGGCGCGAGGCCATCGAGATGGTGCGCGCCCACCTCTTCGACGTGATCCTGATGGATATCCAGATGCCCGGCATGGACGGACTCGAAGCCACCCAGGCAATCCGCCGGATCGAGCGCGAGGGGCACCGCCCGCCCAGCCACATCGTCGCCGTGACAGCCAATGCCATGCCGGAACAATTCCAGCAGTATCTTGAGGCGGATATGGATCAGGTTCTGTCCAAGCCGGTGTCAAAGGCGCGCCTGCTTGCGCTGATGGACCAGATCGACCGACGTGCCCTGGTGTGATGCTGGACAGCCGGGCGATTTCCCCCGTAGTCTTTCAACCATGACGATCATTTCGGTTTCGACCTCGGACCTGACGACCCGTGCGCGCGTTTCGGCGTTTCAGGCCACCGTGGCGCCGCTGTGTCGGCTGGAATTCACCCCCGACGATCCTGAAAGTTTCAGCTCGGCCACCGCGGTTGGCCTCATGCCCGAGGCCACGCTGGCCTGGGGGCGCCATTCGCCCTGCCGCGCCGAGCGGACAGCGGAACTGGCCGCTGGGGGGTCGAACAATGTGATGATCCATTTTCTGCGCCGCGGTGCCTTCTGGATGAAGCAGCAAGGCGGCGCCGAGGTGATCTGCGAACCCGGCCATATCTATATCGACCCCAACGAGATCGCCGGAACCTCGCGCTTTCTCGTCGATGGCACCGAAGGCTTCTACATCTCGCTGCCTCGCTCGCTGATCCGGGGCCTGCGCGGCATCAACGACCATCTGCGCCAACGCCTCGACCTGACGCCGGAATGGCGACTTCTGCAACGCTACGGCGAGGCGCTTTTCGGCGAGCTTGACGCACTGACCCCCGACCAGATCGCGCTTTCCTCACGCCATCTGCACGACCTGACCCTCTCGGCCTTCGGATCCCGCGATCCGGGGCCCCTGCCGGGAACGATGGCCGCGCGGCTGCGGCTCATCAAGGAGGATATCGCAGGCCTTCTGTCACAGCACGATCTCTCGCCGGATCTGATCGCCGCGCGGCACGGGATCTCGACGCGCTACCTGCGGATGATGTTCGCCGAGGAGAAGTCGAGCTTTCGCGCCCATGTGCTGGAAGAGCGGCTGCGCCAGGCCCACGCCACGCTTTCGGCGCCCGAGGCCGCGGGCAGGGCGATCTCGGACATCGCCGGCGCGTCCGGCTTTTCGGACCTTTCCTGGTTCAACCTCAGCTACCGCCGCCGCTTTGGCCAGACCCCGCGCGAGACCCGCGCCGAGGCAATGCTCGCCACCATCCCGCGCGCCGCCAACTGAGCAGCGCGCGCGGCGATCACAAGCGCGCCAGAACCGGCGTTCCCTTCCGTGCAGCCCGGGTTCCTGCCGTCCTGCCCAAGACAGGAATGCTGACGGCGCTTAGCGTCTGGCCGTCAGCGAAGGATGGATCCCGATGCGCATATTTTCGACCGACGGGACACCGCGCCCCTTGGCGAGGTGGCCTGCCCCGCCGGGTCCGGTCGCCGGGCCTCAGGATGACGCGCCAACCCGCCCGTCCGCCGTGATCACCGATCCTCACCCTCTCCGCCCGGCTGGGCGGACTGCTTCGGCGGCGGCCTGAGGCTGGCCGGCGGGCACGGCATTTGCTGCGGATCCCCGTCAACAAGCATTTGGCCGCGACAGTGGCCCCGATGAAAGGACTTTCCCGATGCCTCACCCCTTCCGAATGGTCGCTGCGCTTTCGCTCGCCACGGCCCTCGCCACGCCTGCCAGTGCCGAGCGGGTCTCGGTCCTGGTCTTCGATGCCTCGGGCTCGATGTGGAACCGGGTCGAGGGCGATCTGAGCCGCATCGAGGTTGCGCGCGACGTGATGGGCGAATATTTCGCCAGCCGCGACACCGGTGTGCCGCTGTCGGTCATCGCCTATGGCCATAACCGGCGGGGCGATTGCCGCGACATCGAGGTGGTGGCACCGATGGGTCAGGGCTCGCCCGATGCGCTGGAGCGGCGGTTGCGGGCGCTGATGCCCCGCGGCATGACACCGCTGACCGACAGCCTGGCGCTGGCGCGCGACCAGATCCCGGCCACGGCCGAAGCGGCCGACATCATCCTCGTCACCGACGGGCTCGAAACCTGCGAGGGCGATCCCTGCGCGCTGGCGGCGAGCCTCGCCGCCGAGGGGATCGAGATCCGCGCCCATGTGGTGGGGTTCGGCCTCAGCCGCAGCGAGTTGGAAGGGCTGTCCTGCATCACCGACCAGACTGGCGGGATGATGTTCGACACCAATTCCGGCGCCGAACTGGCCGCAGCCCTGCAACAAGTCAGCACCCCCGAGCCAGCGCCGCCTGCGCCAGAGCCGGAACCTGAACCCGAACCCGCCGCGGCCTTCGACCTGGGCGACCGGGCGGAGGCCGGGTTCGCCTACCGCATCCGCTGGAATGGCGAGGCCACGAATGTCGATTACATCGGCTTTGTCCCGCAGGGCGGCACCAACATGACCGCGGCAATCAGCTACCAGCCGATCGGCGGGACCGGCACTGCGCCCACCAATCCCGTGACCCGCACCGCGCCGGCCGAGCCGGGGATGTATGACATCGTGCTGGTGAGCGCCCGCGCCGGGATCATCGCCCGCCAGGCGGTCGAGGTCGTGGCGCCACATCTGGGCTTCGAGGCCATCGGCTCGGTCGAGCCCGGCGCGCGGGTGGTCTTTACCTTCCGTGGCCCCGAGCGGGTCGAGGAACGCATCGTCATCGCCCGACCGGGCGATCCGCCCAATGCCCAGATCGGCGATTGGGGCTATGCGCTGCACAAGAACGGCACCATCCGCCTGACGGTCCCCGATGAGCCCGGCGAGTATGAAGTCCGCTATCTGAACCGGGGCCGGAGCGAGGTGCTGTTCGCCCGCCGCTTCGGCGTCGGCATTCCCTTCGTCGACGAGGACCAGATGCGCGCCGCGGACCTCGCCGCCGCCGCTGCCGCGGCGACCCAAGCCGATCCCGGCCAGGACGCCATCGCCGCGATACCGGCCACCTTCCGCCTGCCCCCGGGCACCCCGACCAGCGCGGTCAGCTGGGAGGGCATCCCGCTCGACCCCGACATGGCGCCCGAGGCCTGGGCGCCGGAGGAAACAGGCGCCTCCGTCTCGGGCCTGTTCGAGCCGGGACGCTGGCGGATCATCGCCCGCGCCCCGGGCGAGGTGGTCTATCAGGCCGAGGTGGCGCTCTTCCCCGGCCAGAGCAATGACGTGACGCTGAGCATGGTGGACGAGGGCTCGGACGGCGCGTTGGTCGGGGGTTGGATCCTCTGGGCCATCCCCCCGCGCGAGATCGACGACCAGCCGATGCGGATGGCGTCGTTCACCCTGCGGCTGAGCGACGAGGGGCAGGATTACATCGGCCGGATCGACCCCGGGCCGGGGATGGGACCCGCCGCGACGCCTGAGGCGCTGTCGTCGGTCGTGCTGGAATCCGGCGATCTTTCCATCGACTTCCCGCAGCCCGGGATCACGGCCGAGCCGCTGCGCCTCGCCCTCTCGCCGCAGGGCGCGGGCTTTGTCGGCACGCTCTTTGCCGGGGGCGAGCGACTGGCCGTCGCTGCCTGGCCCGAGGATGCGCCACAGGATCTGGCGCTCTGGCGCGACGCAGCCTTCGGGCCGGCGCAAGAGCCCGCCCCACAGCGCGACATCGCGGCACGCTGTGACCAACCCCGCTGTGATATTGTCGTCGACGGGCTGGCGGTGACGCTGGAACAAGGCTGGTCGATGACCCCGCCCGCCTGGGTCGGCGCCACCGCCGGGGCGCATCCGCTCGACGCGCCGCGGGTCGATTTCTACGGGCCGGAGGGCGCGGGCCTGCATCTCAACCCGCATCAATGGCTGGCCAGTAACGGGCCGTGCTTCTCGACCGAGGCAGGCGCTCTCTGCCTCTTCCTCGACGCCCCGGCCGCGGCCACCGCCGCCGCCCTGCCGCTGTCCATGTCCCTGCGGCTGGTCGAGCGTTCCCCCGCCCCGGCACCGACGGCGAAGGACCCGGACCGCCCCGCCGCCGAACGCCGCCTCGTCCCCGTCGACCTGCCGGAGGGGCTGAGCCCGGCCGAGGTTCTCGACCGTCTCCTGCCCGGCCTGACCACGGAGTAATCCCATGACCAATGCCATTTTTCCCAGCCTCGCCGTGGCGCTGGCCCTCCTGCCCCTCCCCGCCCTTGCGCAGGATCTGCCGCGGCAGGGCAGTGGCGTCCAGCGCACGGATGCCGATGGTCTGATCGTCGCCACCTGCCGGCAGGGCGAGGGGTGCCATTGCTACCAATCCTCGCATTCGTTGGCCACGCTGGAGTCCCAGACCGACCTCGCCCCGCCCGAGGGGCTGGACGCGCCGATCCTGGTCAGCCTCGACGGGGCGCTCTTCTGGAGCGGGGAGAGCGGGCATGTGGTCGATCTGACTTATGGCGGCGACGGGCTCTGCGATCCGCAGATCTTCCCCGCCGGTGAGACCGGCCTGCCCCGAAACGGCGTCTGGGCGATGACGATCACCGGCCACAGCCTGTCGGGCTGCCCCGATCAGGTCGCCTCGGCCATCACCGGCGACATCGGCCTCGGCCGCAGCGAGCGGCGGCCGATCACCTGGCCCCGCCCCTTCACCATGGCGCCCCTGACCGCCGACAATCCGGCGGCGGGCCCCTGGGTCGATCAGGGCGCCGGCGTCTGGCGCAACGAGGTCCTGAACACCAGCGGGTCGATGGGAGGCAACGCAAGGGTCACGATGACCGCCCGGGTCGTCAGCCCGACCGAGATTGCGGTGACCAGCGTCTTTTCGACCGACGCGCTGGCCGCCCTGACCGGCGAAACCTGTCGTTCGACGACCGAGGCACGGCTACGCATCGCAGGATAGGATCTGCGCGCGGGCGCGGCCGCCCGAACTAGGAGCCGCACTTCCGGGCGATCCCGTCGCTTAGCCTTGCCGCGCCGCTGCTGCCTCCGGGGCAAGGCCACACAGGTCCCGGGTGATCCTTGCGGCGCCTCAAGCCGGAACGACGAGAATCAGACCGTCCAGCGCTTCCGTGACCTCGATCTGGCACGCCAGCCGGCTTTGCGCGGTCGGTGGGGCCATGGCCATGTCGAGCATATCCTCCTCGTGCGGGGCATAGGCGGGTAATCTGGGGAACCAGGCGGGGTCCACATGGACGTGGCAGGTGGCACAGCTCAGCGAGCCGCCGCATTCGCCGATGATGCCCTCGACCCCGGCCTGAACCGCCGCTTCCATGACGCTCATGCCGGGTTTTGCCACGACCTCGACCGCGCGGCCATCGGCCTGTCTGAAAACCAGTCTTGCCATAGCATACCCTCCCTCGCTGCCCCGTCTGCCCGGGCTCACACCATGGCGGGGGCTTACAGCGACATCTTGATAGGTTGATTGATAAAGCGGAGTCAATGGTGACGTTTTGGTGTGGCCTGGGAGGATTCCTTACCTGACTTCTCGGAAATATGCGTCAGAGAAGGCTTAGACCCCAATCAACAAATCATTGTTTAACTTAAAAATTACCCGCAGAATATGTGGGCTCAGCAGTCCCGTCCGGCCCCAATCTCCACAGTCAAATTGACTTATTGATTACTCGATAAGTCAATGATAGGATCAAACCGCGGCGTGGAGGCCGCACAGGGAGAATCCATGGGAAACGGCTGGCGGCCCCGCCCGCGCGCAGCCCATGACTTGCGGCGAGAGGCAGTATTGTGACGCATTCAACCGGCCCCGACGCCACGATCCACGACATTCCGAATTTCGAGGCCCTGCTGGACCCTTACCCGGGCTATTCGGCCCTGGCGGCGACCGGGCCGGTGCTGCTGCTACGCAGCCATCGGGGCGTCGAGTATTACGGCATCTTCGACGCGAAACTGGCGCGCGAGGCGCTGCGGGACCAGCGCTTCTCCAAATCCTCGGCCGCGATGAAGCGGGCGCTGGACCGGCAGGGGCTGGACGGGGCCAGCGCGGGATTCCCGATCTCGTCCATGAAGGGCGGCAACCTGCTCAACACCGATCCGCCCGACCATACCCGCCTGCGCAAGCTGGTGAACATGACCTTCTCGCCCCGCCGGATCGAGCTTCTGCGCCAGCAGGTCGAAACGCTGGTCGTGGGCCTGATCGACGCCATGCGGCAGAAATCCGAGCTGGATCTGGTGGCCGATTACACCTATCCCATCGCCCTGACGATGATTTGCGACATCCTCGGCGTGCCGCGCCAGGACCGCGACCAGTTCCGCCATCTGGCAACGCAGGCGATGACCCCGGGCGCCCCGGACCAGGCCGAATGCCGGACGCAGCTGATCGCCTATCTCACCGCGCTGGTCGCAGCCAAGCGCGAGGCCAGCGATCCGGCCGTTGCCCCGGACGACCAACCCGACGTCCTGTCAGCGCTTTGTGCCGCGCGCATTGCCTCGGACGCGCTGACCGAGGATGAGCTGATCAGCATGTCCTTCCTGATGCTGGTTGCCGGGCACGAGACGACGGTTGGCCTGATCGGCAACGCCCTGATCCTGCTGGACCGCTACCCCGACCAGCGCCGCCTGCTGATCGAGGACGAGAGCCTGCTGCGCCAGGCTATCGAGGAGGTGCTGCGCTTCGACGGGCCGGTGCACCAGACCACCATGCGCGCGACATTGGAAAGCGTCGAGATCGGCGGCGTCACCATCCCCGAGGGCTATTTCGTCCGCGTGTTCCTGGCGCATTGCAACCGCGACCCCGGGATCTACGAAGACCCGGACCGCTTCGACATCACCCGCAAGCCGGTGCCCAACCTCGCCTTCGGCCATGGCCCGCATCTGTGCCTCGGCTCGCACCTCGCGCGGCTCGAAGCGCAGGTGGCGATCAAGCGATTTCTGGAGGCTTTTCCCACCTACACGCTGACCGGTGGGGCGGAGGCTATCAAATGGGCGGGCACGGTCATCCGTGCGGCGGCGGTGATCCCCGCCGATGCCGGTGCAGCCTGAGGCGATCATGGAGCGGATCGACAATATCATCGGCGGTGCCCTGCGGGGTGGGCGGGCCGTGGACGTCCAAAACCCGGCGACTCTGAACATCGTGGGACAGGTTCCCGCCGCAACGGCGGACGACCTCGACGATGCGGTTGCCGCAGCCCGGGCGGCGCTGGCCTCGGATTGGCACAAGGCTGACGTTCGGCAGGCGGCGATGTTGGCCTGTGCCGGGCGACTCGAGGACGAGCGTGACGGCCTGGCGCGGCTCCTGTCTCTGGAGCAGGGTAAGACGCTGGCAGCCGCGCGGGTCGAGGTCGATATCGCCCTGCGCATCCTGCGCCATTACGCCGCCTGGGAGGAAGACCCCGCAAGCACCTTCCTGCGTCGGACACGTGCCGAAACGGTTCGCTTCGACCGCCTGCCGGTCGGCGTATGCGGGCTGGTGGTGCCGTGGAACTATCCGCTGGCGATCCTGTTCATGAAGCTGGGCCCGGCGCTGCGCGCAGGCAACACGCTGGTCATCAAGCCGGCGCCGACGACACCCCTGACGACGCTGCGGCTGGCCGCACTATTTGCCGAGATCCTGCCCGCCGGGGTGATCAACACGGTGACCGGCGATGGCGACATCGGCACCCTGCTGACCGCGCATGGCGGCATCGACAAGGTATCCTTCACCGGTTCGACAGCGACGGGCCGCAGGGTCATGGCCTCGGCCGCCCCGACCCTCAAGCGGCTGACGCTGGAACTGGGCGGCAACGATCCCGCCATCGTACTGGCGGACGCGGATCTGGAGCGGACGGCGGCGCGGCTCTACCTTTCGGCCTTTTCCAACGCCGGGCAGGTCTGCGCCGCAGTCAAGCGGGTCTATGTCGAGCGTCGCCTGCATGACGATTTCGTCGCCGCTCTGGAGCGGATCGCGCAGGGGATCACGGTCGGCGAGGGGCTGGACCCGGCCAGCCAGATGGGGCCACTGCACACGGCGGCGCAGCGCGATTTCGTCGTCAGCCTGCTGGATCAGGCGGCGGCGGATGGCGCGCGGATTTTCCGCGACGGCCCCGGCCTGCCCGACTTGCCCGGGTATTTCCTGCGGCCTGTCATCGTCTCGAACCTGCCGCATGACTGCGCGCTGGTGCAGCGCGAGCAATTCGGCCCGGCCCTGCCGGTCGTCGCCTTCGACCGGGTCGAGGAGGCCATCGCCATGGCCAATGACAGCGATTTCGGGCTGGGGGCCTCGGTCTGGTCGGCGGACGAGGAACAGGCCTCGGCCATCGCCGGCCAGCTGATCGCCGGTAGCCTCTACATCAACACCCATTCCGTGCCGCCCGACCCGGAAGTCCCCTTCGGCGGCGTCAAGCAGAGCGGCCTAGGGGTGGAGCTGGGAGATTGGGCGCTGGACGAATACACGCTGCGCCGGGTGATCCGCACCGAGCATCTGCCGCAGGGGGCCCTGTGATGCGCCGCATGAAAGGCGCCCTGCTGACCGAGCCGGGCCAGCCCCTGCAGATCGTCGACGATCTGATGATCGACGCGCCGCGCCCGGGCGAAGCGCTGGTCCGCGTCACCCATTGCGGTATCTGCCAGTCGGATGTGTCGATCATCGACGGCAAGATGCCCTACCCGCTGCCCGCGGTCCTGGGGCACGAGGCCGCGGGCGAGATCGTCGCCCTGGGCACGCCGGACGATGGGTTCAAAGCGGGCGACCGGGTGGTCCTGTCGATGCGCGCGCCCTGCGACGAATGTTTTCACTGCCGCCACGACCAGCCGGTCCTCTGCGAGAAAAGCGCGGCGCCCCCCGGCGTCGGCGAGGCCCGGCTCTGGCGCGACGGCAGGCCCGTCACGCGCGGGTTCCAGCTGGGCGCTTTCGCCGAATACGCGCTCGTCTCCCTGCGCGGTCTGGCTCCGGTGCCCGAGGCTCTGCCCTCGGACCAGGCGGCGATCACCGGCTGCGCGGTGCAGACCGCCTATGGCAGCGTGCATAACGTCGCCCGTCTGACTGCCGGGGACAGCGCCTGCGTGATCGGCCTGGGCGGTATCGGCCTGGCCGAACTCATGACCCTGCGCGCCGCCGGGGCCGGGGCAATCGCCGCGGTCGAGCCAAACGCCAGCCGCCGCGAAGCCGCGCGAGCGTCCGGCGCGGACTGCGCGCTGGCCCCCGACGATCCCGCGCTCTCCGACAGGCTGATGGCACTGACCGGCGGGCGCGGCTTCGATGTCGTCTTCGACAATGTGGCGACCACCGGCACCAGCGATCTGGCGCTGCGGCTGACCCGGGCGGGGGGAAAGCTGGTGCTGGTCGGCGTGACCGGCGCACCGCAGCCCCCGGGCTTTTCGACCATGGACCTCGTGCTGCGGCAAAAGACCGTCACCGGCGCTTTCCTCGGCAATTGCCATCCCCGCCGCGACCTGCCGCGCATCATGGAAATGGCAATCACAGGCCGCATGGATCTGGGCGCGCTGGTCACCGCCACCCTGCCTTTCGACGACATCAACGAGGGCCTTGCGCGCTTTCGGCGAGGCGAGGGCGTCCGCACCGTCCTCTGCCTCTGAGCGCGCCCCAGACCCTGACCAAGGAGGGACAGCCATGTCCGACCCCTCGACCAGCCCCGGGCGGCTGGAGGCCAGCCGCGATCCCGTGACCGGCGACATTTTCTTTCCCGCCCGGTGGCTTGCCGCCGATGGCAGCCTGCGCCGTTGCGAACCGCATCCGCTGCAGGCGGCGGGCAGGCTCTACAGCTGGACCCGCATGGGCCGGCGGTGCTTTGGCCAGATCGACCTGACGCATGGCCCGCGCATCCAGGTCACCCTGTTGGGCGAGGTCCATGAGATCGGCGCCCTCTACGTGCTGAGCACGCAAGAGGCCGAGGATGGCAAGGTCAGGAAAGGATATGCCCGTGTCGCAGCCGGTTGAGATTTTCGTGGCGGGCACCGGCTGCGTGCCGGTCGGAAAACACCCACTCGGCAGCGGCCGCGCGCTGGCGGCCGAAGCCGCCGTCGCCGCGCTGGAGGATGTGGGCGCCACCTTCCGTGACGTGGACGCCACCTTTGCCGGGGTGGCGCTGCCCTCGTCCCCCTGGGCCGTGCATGTGGCCAAGGATCTGGGCCTGACCGGAAAGCCGGTGTTCCAGCTTTTCAACGCCTCGGCCAGCGGGCTGGCGGCGGTGCATGCGGCGATCAGCGCGATCCGGGCCGGTGAGGCGAATGTGGTGCTGGTGCTGGGCTATGACGTTCCGGCCAATGACGAAGACCCGCTTGCCGCGCAGGGCTTCCTGCCACCGCCCGCGCTCTTCGCCCTCTGGGCCCAGCGGCGGATGGTCGAGCGGGGCACGCGGCCCGAGCATTTCGCCCTGGTCGCGGCGAAGAACTGGAACTACGCGCGCAGCCAGCCGCATGCCGCGCGCCGGGCGGATCACGAGGTCACGGTGGACGAAATCCTTGGCTCGAAAATGATTGCCGAGCCGATGACGGCGATGATGTGCACGCCCTGGGTCTTTGGTGCCGCGGCGCTGGTGCTGGCCAGCCGCGAGGGGCTGAAACGGCTGCCCGGTCTGCGCTGGCCCCTGTCGCGCATCGACAGTTCCGAGGCGCAATCCGAGGTCTATGCCGGCCCCGGGCATGTCATCGAGGGCCAGGTCGTCGGCCCGCCCGAGATCACCCGCACCACCATCACTGCCGCCCTGCGCAAGGCGGGGCGGGACATCAAGGATGTCGATATTGTGCAGGTTCATGACGCCTTCGCCGTCGAAGAACTGGTCTATTACGAATTGCTGGGCTTCTCGAAACCCGGCGAGACCGAGGCGCTGGTCGAGGCGGGGGCATTTGGTCCGGGCTCTCGCGCCGCGTTCGGCCTGCCCGAATTCTCGACCGATGGCGGGTTGATCGGGCGGGGGCATCCGGCAGGCCCCTCGGGGATCTTCCAGCACATCGAAAGCCTGCGCCGGTTCCGCGAGCATGGCGACCAGCTGGGCATCTGCCACCTGCTCGGTGCCGGGTCTACCTGCATCACCCAAATCGTCAGCCGCGCCGATGGCTGAGGGACGGAGACGGCAAAGGCCCGCCGGAACCGCCGGCGGGCCTTTGTGCTTGTGGGAAGCGATCTGTCAGAGCGCGTGGAACCGGCCATCCCGCGCCGCCATATCGCGCAGCGACTGCGGCGCCTCGAACCGCCCGCCATAGGCCGCAGCCAGCGCGTCACATTCGGCGACGAAGCGGCGGGCGCCGATTGTGTCCACATAAGACAGCACGCCGCCAAAGCCGCGCGGAAACATCCAGCCCAGGACCGAGCCGACATCGGCATCCGTGGCATTGGCCAGAATGCCTTCCTCCATCGCGCGCACGGTTTCCAGCGCCTGCGCATGCATGAGCCGCTTGCGGATCTCGGCATCGGGCATGGCCGTGCCCTGGCGCGGGAAAAGAGCGGCGAGACCGCCCCAAGATACCAGCTTGCCCTCGGCATAATCATAGATCCCGGCGCCGTCGCGCCGCCCGGTACGGCCGGCCTCGACCAGCGCCTGAAGCACCTCGACCGCGCGGTTGCCCCGGTTCGACACCCGCGTGTCGTCGCTGCGGACCGAGCTGAAAATGTCGATCAGCAGCGGCAATCCGGTCATGTCGTTCATCGCGCAGGGGCCGATCACCATCCCGAACTCGGTCGCCACCCGGTCGATCTGGCCCGCGCTGACCCCCTCGCCCAGCAGGGTCATCGCCTCGCCGGTGTAGGAGGCGACGACGCGGCTGGTGTAAAAGCCCAGCCCGTCCTGCACGACAATCGGCGTCTTCCGCAGCAGCTTCAGCAGATCGAGCATCCGCGCCAGCGTGGCCTGCGAGGTCTGGGCGCCGCAGATCACCTCGACCAGCGGCATCCGCTCGACCGGGCCGAAGAAATGCGCGCCGATGAAGGCCTCGGGATCGGCGCAATAGCCGGCCAAGGTGGTGATCGGCAGGGTCGAGGTATTCGATGCCACGGGGCCACCGGGGCGGATCGCAGCGCTGAGTTGCTGCAGAACCGCCGCCTTGACGGCCTCGACCTCGACCACCGCCTCGATGCCCGCATCGACCTCGGCAAGCCCGGCATAGCCCCTCTGGCCCTTGATCCGCGCCAGCACCGCGTCGCGATCGGCAGGCGTCATGCGCCCGGCCTTGACCTGCCGTTCGCCGGTTTTGGCGATGGCCGCCAGGCCGCGGGCGAGGGCCTCGTCGCCCACCTCGATCAGCGTCACCGCGAGCCCCGCAGCGGCGGCGGTGAAGGCGATGCCGCCGCCCATGGTGCCGCCGCCCACCACCGCGACCGAACGGAGATGATAAAGCGGTTCACCCTGCGGGCGGCCCTTGATCGCCCTGGCGTCGTTCAGCGCGAAATGCAGCCGGATCCGGTTCTTGGCGGTCGGCGAGACGACGAGCCCGGCGAAGGCCCTCCGCTCGGTCTCCAGCGCCGCCTCGAAGGGCTGGGCAAAGCCGGTTTCGATGACATCGAGGATCGCGGCCTCAGCGATATCGGCAATTCCCGACCGGCGGGCGCATTGCGCGCGGGCCTTGGCGAACAGTGCGGCGTCCGCGGCCTGCGGCTTGGCCCCGACCCGGTCCCAGGGCTGCACCGGCCGGGTCGCGCGGGCCAGCGCGATTGCGGCGTCGAGCAGGTCATCGCGCGGCACAACGCGATCCACCAGCCCCATTTCCAGCGCGGCAACGGCATCCACCGGCTTGCCCCCGGTCAACAGGTCCAGCGCCGGGCCGACACCGATCAAACGCGGCAGGCGCTGCGTGCCGCCCGCGCCGGGCATCAGGCCCAGCGTCACCTCGGGCAGACCCAGCAGGGCGTCACTCGCCGCGACCCGGGCGTGGCAGGCCAGCGCCAGTTCCACCCCGCCGCCCATGGCGGCACCGTTGATCGCGGCGACGACCGGCTTGCCGCCTTTCTCCATCCGCCGCATCACTGCCCGCACCCCCTTGACCAGCGCGGTTGCCTCGGCTGGGTCGGTCACGCGCTGCAGATCGCGCAGATCGCCGCCGGCGACGAAGCCCCGCTTGCCCGAGGCCAGCACGATCCCGACGACGCTGTCATCGGCCAGCGCGGCCTCCAGCTGCTGCGCCAGTTCCTCTTGCGCGGCCCTCGTCTTGGTGTTGACCGGGGCGCCCGGCTGATCCCAGGTCAAGACGGCGATGCCGTCGCGGTCGTTCCGCGCTACGATGGGCATGAAGGTTCCTTTCCGGGGCGCGGCCGCGTCCCATTCTTCGCATCACAAATTGGGTCGAGGCCTAGAGCGTCCGCCCGATGATCTCGCGCAGGACTTCCGACGAACCGCCCGCGATCCGCTCGACCCTCGCGTCGGCGAAGGCGCGGCAAATGGGCATTTCCTGCATGTATCCCCACCCGCCATGCAGTTGCAGACAGGCATCCACCGTCCGGCCCAGCATCTCGGTGGTCCAGAGCTTTGCCATTGCCGCCGTCTCGGCATCGAGGCCGCCGTCCAGATAGCGGCGCAGCTGGTCATCGACATAGGCCCGGCCGACCGCCAGGTCGGTCTTCACGCTGGCCAGGACGAAGCGGGTGTTCTGATGGTCCAGAAGCCGCTGGCCGAAGACCATGCGGTTCCGGCAATGGGCCAGCGTCTCGGCAAAGGCGAATTCCGCCTTGGCGACGCAGGACAAGGCAATCGACAGCCGCTCGCGTGCGAGGCCCTTCACCAGATAGGACAGGCCCTGCCCCAGATCGCCCAGCAACGCGTCGGCGGGCAGGATCATGTCGTCGAAGAACAATTCGGAGGTGTCCTGCGCGTGAAGCCCCAGCTTCGCCAGATTGCGACCGCGCCGGAAGCCGGGGCGGGAGGCATCGACGACAAAGAGCGACAGGCGCTCGCCTTCGGTCTTCGCCGCCAGGATCACGACATCGGCCATCTGCCCGTTCGAGATGAAGGTCTTCTGCCCGCTCACGCGCCACTGGTCGCCCTCGCGCCGGGCCTGCGTGCGAATACGGCGCAGGTCTGACCCGGCCTCGGGCTCGGTCATCGCCACCGCGCCGATCGCCTGACCCGAGACCATGCGCGGCAGCCACCGCGCCCGCTGCGCCGCGGACCCGAAGGTCTGCAGATAGGGCGCGACCATTTCGGAATGGATCCAGAACCCGGGACCGCTGGCGCCGACGCGGCTCATCTCTTCGATCACCACTGCGCTGAACCGGTAGTCCAGACCCAGGCCGCCGTCTTCCTCGGCGACGGTCGGACACAGAAGGCCCGCCTCCCCGGCCTTGACCCAGGCGTCGCGGTCGACCTGACCCTGCGCTTCCCAGGCCTGGTGCCGGGGCAGGATCTCGGCCTGAAGGAACTTGCGCACCTGATCGCGGAACATCTCCTGATCGGCATCGAAGACGGGGCGGGGGGTGGGGGTCATGCGCGTCCCTCCTGCGCCAGCCAGTCGGCGCGCAGCAGATCCTTGCGGATCTTGCCGACACCGCTGCGGGGCAGAGCCTCGCGGAAGGTCACGCCCTTGGGGCATTTGTATCCGGCGATTCGCGTCCGGCAATGCGCGATCAGGGCGGCGGTACCGGGGGGCTCGGCGCCAGCAGCGGGAACGACGAAAGCATGCACCGCTTCGCCCCATCGCTGGTCGGGAACGCCGATCACGGCAACCTCGGCAATGCCCGGATAGGTCGAAAGCGCGTTCTCGACCTCGCCGCAGAAAACGTTCTCGCCGCCGGTGACGATCATGTCCTTCAGACGGTCGACGACAGTGACGTAACCATCCGCCGACATAATCCCGACATCGCCGGTGCGCAGCCAGCCGTCGACAATGGTTTCGGCGGTCTTTTCGGGCAGGCCATGGTAGCCGTTCATCACCCGCAACCCGGCGACCTGGATCTCGCCCGCCGTACCGCGTGGCAGTTCCACCCCGTCAGGCCCGGCGATGCGCACATCGACCGAGAGCGTCGCACGCCCGGCCGCGGCCAGATGCGGCGAGCCGGGCGCATGCGCCTCGGGCGGCAGGATGATGCAGGCCCCACCGATCTCGGTCTGACCGTAGGCCTGTTTGAGCCGTGCCTGCGGAAAGGCCGCCATGGTCCGGCGCAACAGCCCCTCGGACATCGGCGCGGCGCCATAGACCAGGCTGCGCACCTGGCCGAACACCCCGGCATTGCCCGCATGGTCGAGCAGATCGTGCAGGGCGGTCGGCACCACGCTGAGGAAATTCACCCCGTATTCCTGCAGGGCATGCAAAACCCCGGCCGGCGAGGCGTCGGCGGTGAACACATGCGTGCCCTGCCCGTAGGTGATCGCATTGGCCAGGGACGAGCCGCCGAGGTGAAAGAACGGCATCGTGTGCAGGTAGACCGACGCGGCGGTGCATTCCATCGCCACGCATTGATCGAGGGCCTGAAGATGGATCGAACGATGCGAGAGTTCGGCCCCCTTGGGCGCGCCGGTGGTGCCGCCGGTGTAATAGAGGCCCAGCACCTCGGCCGGGTCGGGGTTGACCGGGGACATCGGCTCATGATCCAGCAGGTCGTCCAGGCTGCAGCCCGAGAGATCCGCGCCCCGGTCCAGGGCGATGCAGGCGGCCGACGGCAGATCGGCGGCGAGGTGACGCGCCACCGAAGCCATCGGTCCGTCCACCGCCAGGGCCCGCGCGCCGCTGTCCCTGAGGATGGCGCGCAATTCGGGCACCGACAGTCGCCAGTTCAGCGGTACGACGACGATCCCCGCCCAGATGGCCGCAAAGGTCAGTTCCATATGCTCGGCAGTGTTCCCGGCGAGGAAAGCGATGGACTGGCCCCGCCCCAGCCCCTGCGCGCGCAGCCCGGCGGCAAGGCGCGCGATCCGGTCGGCGGTCTGCGCCCAGCTGCGCGAAAAGCCTGCGCCGACCACGGCAGGCCGGTCGGGCGCCTGATGCGCGGCGCGGGTGATGGCAAGGGCCAGCGTCACTCCGCACCCCCTGTCTGCCCGATTCGCCCCATCGGATTGCCGCTGAACAGATCTGCCATGTCACCCCTCCCTTGTCGTTTGCTTATAGTACTATTGATTATGTGGTGCAAATACAAAATCCGCGAGCATCGGGGCGGGCATTGCCCGAGCCGGCACGGCACAGTCCTGGAGCCGTCAGGCCCGCGGCATCGACAAGCGTGAAGGATTGCTGCATCTTGTCAGTATGATGCGACTATTGATCGCGTATTCCCTGCCAAACAAGCAGTCGCACGCCGCCGGATGCGCGGTGCTTTCCCGCCGATGTCTTGGTGTCGAAGGACACGGAGGAACGGCATGGCCCCTCAGCGGTCCAGGGGAGGGCAAGCCCGCAAGATAGCATTTGACTGATGAAAACAATAGAACGATAAGGACAGTGACAGCCGCAGCCCTGCCAGGGATCGGCCCGGCCCCGCGGACGCGCGGCCGACGGAGGGATAGAGGGAGGAGCCCGCAATGACTCGGAAAGCATTGGTGGTTGGCGCCGGCATCGGGGGCCTGACGGCCGCGGCGGCGCTGATCAAGCAAGGGATCGAGGTCACGGTTCTTGAACAGGCCCCGCAGCTTGGCGAGGTCGGCGCGGGCCTGCAAGTCTCGCCCAATGCCGTGAAAGTGCTGCGCGGCCTGGGGCTCGAATCCGGCCTGAAAGAGATCGCCTGCACCCCCGACGCCTTTTGCGGCTATGAATGGGACAGCGGCGAAGAGCTTTACCGCACGCCGCTGGCCGGGACGCACGAGCGCCTTTACGGCGCAGGCTATTATCAGGCACACCGCGCCGACCTGCACCGCCTGCTCGCCAGCGCCGTCCCGGCCGATTCCGTGCGTCTCGGCACACGAATCACCGCGGCCGCGCAGGACGAGGCCGGCGCCTCGGTCACGCTGGAAAGCGGCGAGGTGCTGCAGGCGGATGTGGTGATCGGCGCGGATGGCATCAAATCGGTGGTCCGCGAGGCTATTGGCGCCGCCCAACCGACCACCTACACCGGGATGACCGCCTTTCGCGGCCTGATCCCCGCCAAGGCGATCCCGCCGGGGATGATCGACCGGGTGGCCGCCAACTGGCAGGGGCCGCACGGCCATGTGATTCATTATTACCTGCGCGCCTACCAGTTGGTGAACGTGGTCGCGGTGATGGAACTGGACAGCTGGACCGCCGAAAGCTGGAGCCTGGCGGTATCCAGCGACGAAATGCTGGCGCTTTTCGAAGGCTGGCACCCGACGATCCAGCATCTGTTGCGCTCCATCGAGCAACCCTTCCGCTGGGGCCTCTATGGCCGCGAGGCAACCCATGACTGGGGACGGGGCCGGCTGACCTTGCTGGGGGATGCCGTGCATCCGATGGTCCCCTTCCTGGCGCAGGGGGCGGCGATGGCGATGGAAGACGGCTATGTCCTAGCCGGCGTGCTGGGTCGCTATCTCGACGACCCGGTTGCGGGGCTGCGCGCCTATGAGAACGCGCGGCGCGACCGGGCGAATGCGGTGCAGCAGGGCTCGCTGGAGCGGGCGCAGACGGTACACGAGCCGGATCCCGTCAAGCGGGCCGAGCGCAACCGGGCTTATGCCGAGCTCAACCGCAAGGACCCGGAGAAGACAATGCATCGTGCAGAGTGGATTTTTTCCTACGATCCAGACGCAGCAATCGCGGCGGCTTGAAGGCCGGCGTGCGGAGGGACAGCACCCACATAGATCTATTGATTGATTTCAATCAACGCACCGCCAAGATCCATGATCCTGGGGGCTGTCGCCGCTGAACCGTCGGCCGCCCCTCGTCACGCCTTTATCACCTTCTTTGATTTGCTGCAGAGCAAAGCGAAAAATCGTCAAATTTCTACGATTCCAAGCCCCAGACCGGCGAGGCCCTTTGCCCACCAGAAAGACGAAAGCGTCGCGTCCAATAATTTATTGACATATAAGCATACTGGTGTTTTCCTGAAATCGCGACAGTGTTTGGGAGGACATGGAAGCGCCCGCAGGCCCCGGTCACCGGCGCAGCCCGCGACAGCTCGGCACCAGGGCCGGCCCCCGGCATCACCCGATCCCCGCGCGCTGCCCGGGCAGCGTGGCCGCTGCGGCCTGCCCGGGCGTGGGGTTGCCTATCGTTCAACGGACCTGCCGGAGGGGCGGTCCATCAGGAGGAGGAAACATGACCATCAATCTCAACCGCCGCGCCGTTCTGACCGGCTCGCTGGGCGTCGCGCTGAGCATGCCGTTCGTCTCGCGGCTCTCGGCGCAGGAGCGCGTGACGCTGCGTGTCGCCAATTTCTCGGCGCCCAACAGCTATATCGGCACCAATGTCTACCGGGCCTGGCTGGACCGCGTGGTCGCCGACAGCGAGGGCACGCTGGACTACCGCTATTTCCCCGGCGGCGTGCTGGGCGGCAACCCGACGCAGCAGTTGAAACTGGTGCAGGACGGGGTGGCCGACATGGCCTTTGTTATCCCTTCGTATATCTCTGGCTCGTTCAACAAGTGGGGCGCTTTGGGCATTCCCGGCCTTGCGCATACAGCTGACGAGGCGGCGGTAGCGCTGCAACGAATCTACGAGGAAGGGCTGATGGAGCCGGTCGAGGGCGTTGAACTGCTGGCGGTCTACACCACCGCCATTGCGCATTTCCACACCAGCCACCCGATCCGCTCGCTGGCCGATATCGAGGGCAAGCGCATCACCGGCACCAGCCCCGCGCAATACGCGGCGCTCACTCGCCTGGGCGCCGTGCCCGAGGGCAATGTCCGCGCCAACGAGGCAGCCGAAGCGATGAGCCGGGGCACCGTCGATGGCGTGCTGATGGATTACATGGCGACGCAATCCTTCCGCGTCGATGATGTGGCGACGGCCCACGCCAACCTTCCGATGGGGCTGAGCGCGCTTTGGTATCCGATCAACGCCGCCACCTGGGCCAGCCTTGCCGAACCGGCGAAAGAGGCGTTCCGCACCCATAGCGGCGAGGCCTTCACGCAATTCGCCGTCGAGGTGATGCGCGCCGGGGCCGACGCCAACGAAGCCGTGCTGGCGGCACGTCCCAACGAGAGCTTCCTCGACATCACGCCCGAGGTGCAGGAGGAATTCGCCGCCAAGATCGCCGGGATCGAGGAGGAATGGATCGGCGGCGACAGCGAGCGGCAGGCGGTCTACGACCGCTTCGTCGCGGTGATCGCCGATATCCGCGCGGGCAACTGATCCCGCACCAGAACCCGGGAAGCGCGCGCCGTTTCCCGGGCAACGAGGCGCCCATGCTGAACAATCAAAAAATCGCCGGATACCTCTCGATCGCCTCTCTGGCGTTGATCGGGTTGTACATGATCGCGGTGGCGATCAACGTCGTCAGCCGCTACGGCCTTAACGCACCGCTGGCGATCATTTCGGATATGTCCGAATTTCTGGTCCCGGCCGCGCTGGCCCTGGCCTTTCCGGTCGCCGCCCTCAGCGGCAGCCATTTGTCGCTGCGCTTTCTGGGGGGCTTTCTGGGCCCTCGGGTTACCCGCTGGCTCAATTTCCTGGGACGGCTGGCCACGGTCGTCCTGCTGGCGGTGATCACCTGGCGGCTCTTTCACTACGCGCAATACACGCTTGAATCGTCGCGGGCGAGCAGCCTGCGCAACATTCCGCTCTGGCCGGTCTGGGCTTTCGTGACACTGGCCATGGCGGCGGCAACCCTCGCCACCCTCTTCGCGGCTCCGGCCGAGACGCCCTCGGCCGACAAGGCCGAAGCCGGTCTTGAATAGGCCTTCTGACAATGGATCCTTCCCATGGTTGACCAACCGATTCTGTGGCTCTCTGGCGGCATGCTGGCGATGCTGGGCCTCATAGCGCTGCACATTCCCATCGGTGTCGCCATGGCCATCGTCGGCTTCGCCGGAACCAGCCTGATCATCGGCACGGGCCCTGCCCTGTCAGTCCTGGCGGTCGAGCCGGTGACCGCGCTGAGCAGCCTTGACCTCGCCACCATCCCGCTCTTCCTGCTGATGGGCGGCTTCGCCGCGGCAAGCGGCATTTCCTCCGACCTCTTCAACATCGCGGCCCGCTTCATCGGTCATCGGCGCGGCGGTCTGGCGATGGCGACAGTGATGGGCAGTGCGGGGTTCGGCGCGATCTGCGGCTCGTCCGTGGCGACGACAGCCTCGATGGCCAAGATCGCCCTGCCCGAGATGCAGGCGCGCGGCTATGGCACCAGCATCTCGGTCGGCGCCATCGCCGGCGGCGGGGGCCTGGCCATCCTGATCCCGCCCTCGATCATCATGGTGATCTACGCCGTGCTGACCGAGCAATTCGTGCTGGACCTCTTCGTCGCGGGCATCGTGCCGGGGATCATCGCCGTCTCGCTCTACACAGTCGCGATCATGATCTACGCGCGGATGTACCCCGAAACTTCGCCTACCGGGGAACGCGCCACCCTCGCTCAGCGCTTTCGCTCGATCCTCGCCGCCTGGCGGGCGATGACGACAATTCTGGTCGTGACCGTCGGCATCTATGCCGGTGTCGTCACCGTGATCGAGGCCGCCTCGCTCGGCGCCTTCATGACCTTCCTCTTCTGGCTGGGGTCGAAGAACGCCTCGTGGCGGGGACTGTTCGAGATCGCGCGCGACACGCTGGCGGTGACCGGGATGATCCTGATGATGGTGATCGGCGCCCATGTGCTGAGCTATTTCGTCACCCTGACCGACGCGCCCAACGTGATTGTCGACCAGGTGTCGAATTCGGGCCTGCCGCCGATGGGGATCATCCTGCTGCTCATGGCGATGTATATCGTGCTGGGGGCGATCTTCGACTCGGTGGCGGCGATGGTGCTGACACTGCCCTTCGTCTTTCCGCTGGTCATGAACCTTGGCTACGATCCGATCTGGTGGGGCATCATCAATGTCATGATCATCGAGATCGCCGCCGTGACCCCGCCCATCGGCATCAACGTCTTTGTCATGCATGCCGCTGCGCCGCATATCGCGCTGAAAACCATCTTCCGGGGGATCGTTCCCTTCCTGATGGCGGATTTCGTGCGACTGGCGATCCTGCTGGCCTTCCCGGTCGTCGTGACCTTCTTGCCGGCGCTGGTTCGGTGAGCCTGCGGCACCCTGCCCCGCAAGGGACGGTTTGCCGGCGGCGGGGGCCGATTGCTATGGTTGTGTCGCTCGGTGTAAGCAGGGACCGGTTTTCGCCGTTTCCGGGGACGATCTCAACGGGTGCCTCGCCGGGCCGGTCTTTCAGCGGCGTCACGCCAACCTCTTGCGAAAAAGAGCATTCATGAGCGACAAGCCCCCCGTCAGGACGAAGGCCCCCCGCGCAGCCAGACCAGCCCGGACCGCCAGCCCCGAGGCGAAGCCCCGCGGTCCCGGCCGGCCGCGGCTGGAGCTGGGCAAGCCCAACCCCTCGGCAAAGACCCGGCTGATAGAAGTCGCCATCCCCCTCTTTGCCGCCTATGGCTACGACGCCGTATCGACCGGGCAGATCGCGCGTGCCGCCGGGGTGACGCAGCCGATGGTGCATTATCATTTCAAGACCAAGGACCGCATCTGGTACGCCGCCATCGAATCCCTGATGCGCGACCTGTCGACCCGCTTTCCCAACCGGCGCGAGGAACTGAAGGATCTGGAACCGCTGGCCCGGCTCAAGGTCCTGACGCGCCGCTTCATCCTGATGAGCGCGGCCGACACCACCCTCACCCGGATCATCGTCCACGAAAGCCTGACCAACAGCGAGCGTCTGCGATGGCTGGTCCGGCACTATGTCTCGCGCGGGTTTCGCGATTTCGACAATGCCATCGTCGACGGGATCAAGGCGGGGCAGCTCAAGGACCTGCCGGTCTATTCCGTGTCGAACACGATCATCTCGGCCTCGACCTTCACCTTCTGTCTGGCGGGCATGGTGAAGCTGGTCCACGACAAGAACGTCTCCAGCGAGGCGGTCGTGCATGACATGGCCGACAGCATCATCGAGATCCTGTTCCACGGCATCGCCGCCTGATCCCGCTCACCCGCAGAGCGACGCCCAATAGACGATCTTCGCGTCGCAGGTCCGGCGTACATGGTGATAGAGCCGTTCGAGCCGCGCCGGATCCGCCGCATGTCCCGAGACAGCGTACAGCCGGTGCCAGGCGGCAAGAAACAGCAACGTCCCCGTCAATTGCATGAAAGCATGCGCCGATTCCCGCGGCCGGTCGCTGCCAAGCAAGGCCGCGCGGGCGCCGTTCCAGACCTCCAGCGCCGCGGCAAGGGCTGCACCGTCCGGCGATTGCGCGGCAAGCCCTGCGACGAAGACCGCGAAGGCCTCGGCCAGTTTCCCCTCTTTCAGTCGCAGCAGCCGGGTTGTCAGCGTGCTGGCATGAATGCCATTCGCCCCTTCGAAAATCGCCGCGATGCGCACGTCGCGCAGGTTCTGCTCGGCCTGGTATTCCTGCAGATAGCCGTAGCCGCCCAGAACCTGAATCGCGGCATTCGAGGCCTCGATAGCGCCCTCGGTGCAGAAGACCTTGCAGACCGGCGTGAGGAAATCGACCAGATCGGCGCGTCCGGGATCGGTCAGCGCCACCAAAAGAAGGTGGCTCATCGCGCGCATGCCCAGGGTCAGCGCATCCATCTCGCGCAGCATCCGCGCCACATCGGGGTGCCGGTCGATGGTCACACCCCCCTGCTGGCGCTCGGCCGCATAGCGCGTGGCGATATCCGTTGCGCGCGCCGCATGGGCAACCCCCAGAAGCGAGGTGCCGATGCGGGCCGAGTTCATCATCGTGAACATGCCCAGCAAACCCTTGCCGGGCTCGCCGATCAGCTCGGCCCGGGCGCCGTCGAAACGCAATTGGCAGGTGGGCGAGCCGTGCAGGCCCATTTTCTCTTCAAGCCGGGTGACGGAGATCGCGTTGCGGTTCCCCGCATCGTCCTGCGAGGGACAGAGGAACAGGCTCAACCCTTTCAGGCCCTCGGACATCTCGCCCGTGCGCGCCAGCACCAGATGCAGGATGCCCTCGCTCAGATCGTGATCGCCGCCCGAGATGAAGATCTTCTCGCCACGGATCGCCCAGCCGTCACCCTCGGCCACCGCCTTTGTCCGCACGCCGGACAGATCCGACCCCGCGCCCGGCTCGGACAGACACATGGTCGCCGTCCAGGCACCCGAGGCCAGGCGAGGCAGGTAGCGGGCCTGTTGCTCGGCCGAGCCCGAGACCAGCAGCGTCTGCGCCGCACCCTTGATCAGGCCCGTCGCCATGGCGAAGCCCGGACAGGCGCCGGTGGTGATCTCGCCCAACAGGGCCGAGGCCATGGCGCCGGGCATACCCTGGCCCCCGAACGCCTCGGGCAGGGTCAGCCCGCACCAGCCCTGGTCGGCGTAGCGGCGGAAGGCTTGCGGGTAGCCATCGGGCGTGCGGACGCGGCCATTCTGCAACCGGCAACCCTGTCGGTCGCCGGGCGCGTTCAGGGGCGCGATCTCGCTTTCGGCGAATTGGGCGAAATGCCTGGCGATCTGAGCCGCCAGATCGCTGTCCCAATCGGGGATGGTCCGTGCCTGGGCGACGTGTTCCAGGCTGAACAGGATGTCGTCCAGCGGGGCCGTGAAGGGGGTCATAATCGGGGCTTCCGGTGCGTCAGGCGGGGCGGTCGGTCTTGTCGAAGAAGGTCTTGATCCGCTCGGCCGAGTTCGACTCGGCCGCCGAGGCCGAAAGCGTCGCCATCAGCGATTCCGTGAACAGCCCCTGATGCGGCGGCATGGCCGAGATGTGCGAAACGCCATTGGTAATGGCGAAGTTCGAGACCGGCGAATTGGCGGCGATCTTCTGGGCCAGGTCCCGCGCCAGCGCCATCCCTTCGCCCTCGCCGACCAGGTAATGCGACAGCGCCAGCCTTGCGCCCTCGTCCGCGTCGAGCTTGCGGCCGGTCAGCATCATCTCGGTCACCCGGGTCTTGCCGATGATCTGCGGCACCCGGACCGAGGCGCCGCCGCCGACGAAGATCCCGCGTTGCCCCTCGGGCAATTGGTAGAAGGTCGAGGGTTCGGCGATGCGGACATGGGTCGCCGCGGCCAGTTCCAGCCCGCCGCCGATGACGCCGCCCTTGAGCACGCTGATCACCGGCGCCTCGCAATATTCGATCAGATCGAACACCCGGTGCCAGCCGCGCGAATGGCGCACACCGGCCAGCGAGTCCGCCTGTTCCGTCGTCTTTGCCCGTGCCGCCATGCGTTCGATCAGATCGAGGCCGGCGCAGAAATGCTCGCCCTCGCCCTGCAGGATCACACAGCGGACACCGGCCGGAAGCTGGCCGAAATAGGCGCCCAGCTCGGCGATGAGCTGATCGTTGATGGCATTGCGCTTGGCGGGCCGGTTCAGCGTGACGAGGCCGATGGCGCCGTCCTGGTCGATCTGGACGAGTGGGTCGCGCATGAGGGGTCAGCCTTCCTTCTGGTGCTGGGGAACGATGATGACGGCGGCCGGGGGCGGGTCGGCATAAAGCGCCTCGACGCTCGCGGCGCGCTCCGCCAGGGCCCGACGCTGGTTCACATAGCCCTTGTCGGTGATCTCGCCGGTGCCAAGCGAGGGCGGCTCCTCCAGCAGGATGGCGCGGGCAATGGCCATGCTGGAGGCCGGATTGCGGGCCTTGTGCCGGGCAAGGCGCCGGGCGATCTCGGCCTTCAGGGCAGGATCGGCGGCAAGCTGGGCGGGGGTTGCATCGGGCCTCCCCAGGAAGGCGCGGCAGGGCTGGACGGCGGGCCAGGCCAGGGCCGCGACATAGCCCCGGTCGGCGCCCGCCAGCAGCACGTCCGACACCAGCGGCGCCAGCGCGTCGATGACCTGGGTGCGCAACGTGCCGACCCGGACGAAGGTGCCCGACATCAGCTTGAATTCCTCGGACACGCGGCCGGCAAAGACCATCCCCTCGGCGGGATCGGCGGGATCGACGAATTCCGCCGCATCGCCCATGCGCACGAAGCCGTCCTCGTCGAACAGCGCGCGGGTCTCGTCTGGATTGTGCAGATAGCCGGGCGTCACGCCGATATGCTTGACCCGGACCTCATAGCGGCCATCCGCCAGCGGAACCAGCTTGGCCGTGACGCCCGGATGGGGCAGGCCGATCAGGCCCGTGCGTTCCACCGGCCAGAACACATAGAAGGCCGAGGGCGAGGTTTCGGTCGCGCCATAACCGCTGACGAAGACGATCCGGTGGCCGGTGTGGCGGACCGACAGGGCCTGAAAGCGCTCGTAGATATCGTCGGGCAAGCGCGCCCCGGCATAGGACAGCTTGTTGATCTGCCGGAAGAACCGCTCGGCCAGCGCCTCGTCCTTTTCCAGCGCGGCGACCAGCAGCGCGTAGCCGATCGGCACATTGCGGTATTCGGTCGGCATGATCTCGGCGATGTTGCGCAGGCTGATATCGAAGAGCCCCGGCACGGGTCGCCCTTCGTCGATATAGAGCGAGCCGCGGCGGAACAGCGTGGCGTTGAAGATGTAGTTGCCGGCCATGACATGGCTCCAGGGCAGCCATTCCATCGCGATGTCGTGCTGACTTTCGTCGCGCAAAACCAGTTGCTCGGTCATCGCCAGATTGGCGCAGAGCATGCGCTGGGTGGTGATCACCGCCTTCGGAACCCCGGTCGAGCCCGAGGTGAAGAGGTATTTGGCGACGGTGTCATGGTCGATCCGGGCAACGGATTGCTCGACCGCCTGCGTCGGTTTGGTGGCCAAGGCCTTTCCCCAGAGGGTCGCACCGCTGCCGGTCACGGCCAAGACGGCGGCCCCGGGCTGGGCGATACCCCTCAAGGCAGAGGCAAAGGCGTCGGCATCCTGCGCGAACAACACGGCGGGCTTGAGCAGATCCGCCATCGACCGCAGCTTGCTGTGGTCGGCCGTCCGCAGCGAATAGGCCGAGCTGATCGGCGTCACCGGCATCCGTGCCTGCATCGCCGCCAGGATCAGCACACCGGCCTCGACGGAATTGTCGCTCAGGATCATCACCGGGGCGCCCGGGCGATCCAGATCCAGCAGCCATTGCGTCAGCGCATCGACCTGCGCGCGGGCCTCGCCATAGCTCAGTTCATGCCACGCGCCCGCGGCGCCGCGTCGCTGCCCCAACCAGGTACGCTCGGGATGGCGCGCGGCGGCATCGCGCAGCAGTTGCGGGATATGCGCGGGCAAGGGCGCCAGCGGCACGTTGTTGTGCAGCGTGATCGTCCCGTCCGGCGCGGTCTCGACGGAAATGTCACGCTCGATGAAGCGGACGGGCCGGAAGTCCGTAGTGTCCTGTTCTGCGGTCATGCTGTCCCCTCCCCGGGCATTCTGTCAGGCGGCGTCGGGCGACGGCGCAAATAGCGCCCGCCCCTCGGCGACCATGGATTGCAGCAGCGCGGCGGGGCGGAAAGCCTCGCCCTCCTGCGCCTGAAGCGCGGTGAGCCGGTCCAGAATGGCGCCAAGCCCCTTTTGCTGTGCGTAATACATCGGGCCGCCGCGCCAGGCGGGCCAGCCATAGCCCCGCAGCCAGACGGTATCGACATCTTCAGGCCGATCCGCGATGCCTTCCTCGAGCAGTTTGAAGCCTTCGTTGAGCATCGGCAGGATCAGCCGGTCGTGCATCTCGGCGGGCGGAATCGGGCGGCGCGTGACGCCTTCGGCGGCCGACCACTCGCGGATCAGCGCCTCGACCTCGGGATCGGGGATCGGTTTGCGGCTGCCCGGTTCATAGCGGTAATAGCCCTTGCCGGACTTCAGCCCCGTGCGTCCGGCCTTGAAAAGCCGGTCGATCAGCCAATCGGTGCGCCCGGTGTCCTGCCGCTGGCGATAGGCCAGCTCGATCCCGCCCGCCATGTCCTGCAGGGTGAAGGTGCCCATCGGCAGGCCAAAGCCGGTCTGGAACGCATCCACCTCTTGCGGCAGCGCCCCGGCGAGCAGCAATTGCGCCGCATGATGCTCGCGCGCGATCATCAGCCGGTTTCCGACAAAGCCGAAGGCATTGCCTACCGTCACCGAGGTTTTCCGCAAACGGTCCCCCAGTGCCCGCGCGGCAGCGAGGGTCGCGGGCTCGGTCGCTGTGCCCCGAACGATCTCCAGCAGCTTCATGATATGCGCCGGGCTGAAGAAATGCAGACCCACCACCGCGCCAGGCCTTGTGGTGGCCCGGGCAATCGCGTCGATGTCGAGGGTCGAGGTATTGGTCCCCAGCACCGCGCCCGGCCGGGCGAAGCGATCCGCCTGTGCCATGACCTCCTGCTTGAGGGCCATGGCCTCGTAGACCGCCTCGATCACCACATCGGCCCGGGAAATCGCGGCCATGTCGGTGGTGCAGACCAGCGCGTCAAGGCAGGCGGCGGCTGCGGGACGGGCTTTGCCCTTGTCGATGGCCTGGGCGACATTGGCCGCGATAACCGACCGCGCGCGCTCCAGCGCCTCGTGCGCGCGGTCGACCAGCACCGCCGAAAGCCCGGCGATCAGACAGGCCGAGACGAGGCCTTGGCCCATGGTCCCGCCCCCGATCACCGCGACCTGCGCCAAGGCGGGTGCCTCGCCCGGTGGGACGGCGTCGGCCTCAGCAATGACACGGGCGGCGTAAGCCTCGGCCCGCAGCGAGGCCGGGGCGACGAAGGCGGGCACCGGGGCACCCTTCGGGCCCTTGGTGAAGCGCAGCGTCATCGGCTGGCCGATCTCCAGAGCCTCGAAATCCGACTGCACGATGATCGTGGGCATGGTCGGCCCCTCGGCCAGCGTGACCATCGCGTAATGGGTGGCCGGGGGCAGCATCGGCGACGTGGTATAGGAATAGAGCGTCGCGGCGCCGCTGGCTTTCCGCCATTCCGTCCCGCGATGACCGCAGAGCGGGCAATGCGGGCGGGGATAGACATGCGCCTCGCCGCAGGATTGGCAGGCGCGCAGCAACAGGATGCCCGCTTCGGCCGCCGCCTGGTACTCGGCCAGCAGCGCGGCCTCTCGGGGTTGGGTGTCGTGTCCGCTCATCACATCGCCTCGAGAATGACGGTTGCCGCCATGTGCTGCCCGGCGAGCGAGCCGCCGGTGCCATGCGCCAGCACCAGATCGTGACGCGGCACCTGCACGGCGGGATGCGCCTCGCCCCGGCACTGGCGCACGGCTTCCAGGATCTTGGTCATGCCGCCCTTGTTGCCGGGGTGGTTGTTGCACAGGCCGCCGCCATCGGTGTTGACCGGCAGGCGCCCGACCCCCGCGATCAGGTTGCCGTCGGCCACGAAACGCCCGCCCTGCCCTTTCGCGCAGAAGCCCAGATCCTCCAGTTCGACGATCACGGTGATGGTGAAGCTGTCGTAGATCGAGGCATAGCGGATGTCCTCCGGGGTCAGCCCCGCCTCGGCAAAGGCGATGGCGCCCGAGCGCACACCGGCGGAGCGCGTCAGATCGGCCCGCCCCCCGGCCGCATGCTGCATGGCTTCCCCAGTGCCGCGGATGCGGACCGGCGGACGCTTCAATTGCCGCGCGATTTCGGCGCGCACGACGACCAGCGCGCCACCGCCATCGGTCAGGACGCAGCAATCGTCACGGTGCAGCGGATCGGCGACCATGGGCGAGGCCAGCACATCCTCGACCGTCAGCACCTTGCGCAACCTGGCCTGCGGATTGTGCTGGGCATGGTGCGAGGCGGCGACCTTGACCCAGGCAAGCTGCTCGGACGTGGTGCCGAAGTCGTGCATATGGCGGCGGGCGACCATGGCGTAGCCCAGCATCGGGAACGGTGGCACCGGGGGCTGGAAGTGCCGCTCGGGGATCAGGCTGAAATCGACCCCGGCCAGCCGCGGCCCGGCCTTGCCCGCCACTGGCCGATCCGCCAGCGTGATCAGCGCCACGTCGCATTTGCCCGCCGCGATGGCCTGCGCCGCGTGGCTGAGATGGACCATGTAGGACGAACCGCCGGTTTCAGTGGTGTCCATGTGCCGCAGGCGGGTCAGCCCGAGGTATTCAGCCATCGAAAAGCCGCCGACGCCTGGCGCCTCGGCACCGCAGAAGAAGCCGTCGACATCGGACAGGCCAAGCCCCGCGTCAGCCAGCGCGCCGAAGGCAACATCGGCGTGCAGCTCGGCCGTCGAGATCCCTTCGGCGTTGCGCGTGGGATGCTCGTAAATCCCGGCGATATAGGCTGTGTCGGCCATCCGCGTCCCCTCCGCTGCTTCGCGCCCTCGCACAGCACTAGCGCGTGGCGGGAATTATTGCAAGGTTACCTTCTAATATTGTGACCGGAGCTTTGGCGTCCTGTCCAGAGTGGCGTTGCCTTGGCGGGGATGCGCGGGGTAAGCCGGACCTGCCGCTGGGACGGCACCAAAACGTGACGAGGAAATGTCGTGTCGCAGAACCCGCCGCGCGAGCTGCCACAGGTTTTCTTCCTGCTGTTCCGGCTGCACCAGCAGATCCGCGATCAGCTGGCGCTGACGCTCAGCGCCAGCCAATTGACGATGGCCCAATACACCACGCTGAGCCTGCTGCGCGGCGAGAAGCTGGTGACCGTCGCCGATCTGGCCCGCACCCTGCCGATCAGCGCGCAATCGCTGGGCGAAACGATCAAGATCCTGGACGAGAAGGGCTTCGTGCAGAAGCGCCGTCTGCCGACTGACAGCAAGCGCAAGTATATCGCGCTGACCGAAGCCGGGCGCGCCACCTTGTCGGAAACCGACGCCTTGGTCGTCGAGGCCGAGCAGGCCTTTCTCTCGACGCTCGATCCGCAGCAGGCGGCGCTCTTCGTCGCCAGCCTGCGCAACCTGCACAAGGCCCAGCAGGGCGGTTAAGGCCCGTTGCCGGGATTCGGGGCCGGCGCCGGAGTGCGGGGAGGTCAGGGACGCCCGCGCGCCCCTCGGCGGTTTGTCGAAGGGGAGAGCGGCTGCCATTCTCCGGCAGTCCAGCCTGCGCGCGCTATCGCGGCCGCCCGCCCGGACCCTGCTTTGCCGTTCCGCGCCGGCGTCAGGCACCCGCCGCCGGAACCAGGCGAGCGTTCGGCGGCACCCGATTCCTGAAATGAGATCCTGCCAGCACGGGAATCGGCCCTGCCGGGGCCCGTCCAGGGGATTTCAGCGGCCAAATCCGATTCGGTCCTGGGGGTGATTCCTGCTGAGAAGACCCACCGCAGCAGCCCCTGCGGGAAAAGTTCCAGAAAATAACCTTTTAAAAACAAAGATTTGCAAAATTCTTCGGCTTGCGGCTCTAAAGTGTATTTACAACACTATCTATTAGTGTCATAACTACACCATCGAAAGACACAACGCCAACCCACACAAACTTCAGGAGATACCAAATGTTCAAGATCGCCCTCACCGCCGCCGCCCTCTCCGTCTTCGCCCTGAGCGTTCAGGCCGCGCCGACCACCCTGGAAACCGCCCCGCTGGCCGCCTCGCCCGCCTTCGCGCTGACCCTCGACACCCCGGCCATCGAAGAGGCCACCGACTACGAAGAGACCGCCTATTACTGCGAATGGGTCACCGTCTACGACGCCTGGGGCAACTGGGTCACCGTCTGGCAGTGCTACTGACCTTCGCCGGCGGTGCCCCGACCCTCCCCCCGGCAGGCACCGCCACCTCCTCCCAACCCTTCCCGACATCCTCCCCCTCAAACCCCATAGGAGACCACCATGTTCAAGATCGCCCTCACCGCCGCCGCCCTCTCCGTCTTCGCCCTGAACGTTCAGGCCGCGCCGACCGCCCTGGAAACCGC
>JAIUPD010000007.1 GCA_020161615.1 Pseudomonadota bacterium
ATCGCCGAAGTATTTCGTGATCGCCGCGGTCAGCGTGGTCTTGCCGTGGTCAACGTGGCCGATCGTGCCGATGTTGACATGCGGTTTCGTCCGTTCAAACTTTGCCTTCGCCATGATGGCTTCTCCTCGAGTCTAGGTCGGCTCGGCGGGGGGACCCCGCCCGTTCAGGTGTCGATCGCGGCGGGGAATACCCCGCGTTTCGGCGGGCCGCGTCGCGCGCGTCCTACTGGCCGAAACCGGAAAAATCAAGCGGGTTGGGACATTTCGCGCCCAGATTCCGCCCGCCGCGCGCCGCCCCGCGCCTGTGCGGTCGGGCGCAGCCGGGGCGACGTCGCGTCAGCGCCGCCCGCAGGTCGCGGTCGCGCCCGTCCCGGCCCCGGTTGCGGCGGTCGCGCCGGGGGCGGTCGGGGCCGCGGCAGGCGTCGGCGCGGCGGGCGGGGTGGGGCCGGTCGTTTCGCGCGTTTCGGGCAGATCCTCGGGATGGGTGAACCATTCGGGATGCTCGGCCAGCCAGGTCTCGATCCTCAGCGCCGCGTTCTGCGACAGCATGGTCATCTGCTCTTCGGCGCTCATGGTCAGGCCCGAGCCGACGATGGCCGAGCCGCCGGCGCTTTCCAGCACGGTGAATTGCTGGGGCTCTTCGTTCAGCGGCCGTCCCAGCGCATCGTCCCAGACATTGGCCGAGACGATCAGCGCCGAGCGCGGCGAGGCGACCAGCGGGATCCCCGGCACCGCCAGCACATAGGCATCGAGATGCAGCGCCAGGTGATAGAGGCGGCTGCCCTCGTAGCGGCTGAAGCGGCGGTCGATCTCGTCGCGGATCCGGTCGGCGAATTCCTCGACATCGGCCTCGCGCGAGAGGGGGCCCTGCACCGCGTCATTGGTGGTGACGATGTTGTAGCACAGCCGGAAATCGCCCAGTTCCGGGCGCATCGCGCCGACGTCCTCGCCGCTGGCCGAACAGCCGGCGATCAGCGCCGCCAGGCCCAGCGGGGCCAGGGTTTTCGTCAGGATGCGCGCAAATGCCATGGGGATCCCTTTCCTCGTCGGCAAAGGCTTAGCGGATCAAGGGTTTCATGGCAACGCCGGGGGCCATGCCCCCGGGCCGTCAGAACTTGTTGTCGCGCGGAAAGCCGCGCGGGGCCATGCGCCCGGCGGTGGCGCGCTTGGCCAGCCATTCGCTGAGGTCGGTCTCGGTCCGGGTGCGCCCGGCCGGGTCCTTCCAGCTCAGCCCCTGGGCCAGGCTCAGCGTGGTCAGGTCCGACAGCCCGCCATCCTTGAATTTCTGCAGCCGCACGCCCTTGCCGCGCGCCATCTCGGGCAGTTCCTCCAAGGCGAAGACCAGCATCTTGCGGTTCTCGCCGACGCAGGCGACGTGATCGCCCGAGACGGGCTTGCAGATCAGCGCCCGGGCCCCGTCGCGCAGGTTCAGCACCTGCTTGCCCGCCCGGGTCTGGGCCAGCAATTCGTCGCCCGGCACGATGAAGCCGTCGCCATCGGTCGAGGCGACGATCATCCGCACCCCCGGCTGATGCACGAAGAGGTCGAGGATCTGCGCCTCCTGCGGCAGGTCCACCATCAGCCGCAGCGGCTCGCCCATGCCGCGGCCGCCGGGCAGGTTGGCACCCAGCAGGGTGTAGAACCGCCCGTTCGAGCCGACGATGACGATCTTGTCGGTCGTCTCGGCATGAAGGGCGAAGGCCCCTTCGTCGCCGTCCTTGAACTTGAACTCGGTGTCCAGCCCGACATGGCCCTTCATCGCCCGGATCCAGCCCATTTTCGAGCAGACGACAGTGATCGGCTCGCGCTCGATCATCGCCTCGGGCGCCAGCACCTCGGCCTCGGCCGCCTCGGCAAAGGTCGAGCGGCGGGCGCCCAGCCGCGTGCCCATGCCGAAGAGGTCGCGCACCTTCTCCAGCTCCTGCGCGATGCGGGTCCATTGCAGGCGGGGATCGTCCAGCAGGTCCTGCAGATCCTGACGTTCCTTCATCAGCTCGTCGCGCTCGCGCTTGAGCTCCATCTCCTCCAGCCGACGCAGGCTGCGCAGGCGCATGTTGAGGATGGCCTCGGCCTGCAGCTCGGTCAGTTCGCCGTCCGAGGGCGGGGGCGACTTGTAATCCACCTCGGAGGTGGCGCGCTTGAACCTGCGGTCCCATTCCTCGCGCATCAGCGCCGATTTGGGATCCTCGTCATAGCGGATGATATCGATCACCCGGTCGAGGTTGAGGAAGGCGATAATGAAGCCTTCCAGCACTTCCAGCCGGTGGTCGATCTTGTCCAGCCGGTGCTGGCTGCGCCGCTGCAAGACCTCGCGCCGGTGGTCGAGGAAAGCGCGCAGCACCTCGCGCAGGCTGCACACCTTGGGCGTGCGGCCATCGATCAGCACATTCATGTTCAGGCTGAAGCGGATCTCCAGATCCGTCACCCGCATCAGCATGCCCATCATCTGTTCGGCATCGACGTTTTTCGAGCGCGGCTCCAGCACGATGCGCACGTCATCGGCCGATTCGTCGCGGACATCGGCCAGAAGCGGGACTCTCTTCAGCTGGATGACCTCGGCCAGCTTCTCGATCAGCTTCGATTTCTGCACCTGATAGGGGATCTCGGTGACGACGACCTGCCAGGTGCCGCGGCCCAGATCCTCGACATTCCAGCGAGCCCGCAGCCGGAAGGCGCCGCGCCCGGTACGGTAGCTCTCGAGGATCGAGGCCCGGGGTTCGACGATCACGCCGCCGGTGGGGAAATCGGGGCCCGGGATCATCTCGACCAGATCCTCGTCGGGCAGATCCGGGTTGCGGATCAGCGCCTGACAGCCGGTGACGAGTTCATCGAGGTTATGCGGCGGAATGTTGGTCGCCATGCCGACCGCGATGCCCGACGAGCCATTGGCCAGCAGGTTCGGGAAGGCGGCGGGCAGGACGACCGGTTCTTCCAGCGTGCCGTCATAGTTCGGGCGGAAATCGACTGCGTTCTCGGCCAGCCCTTCCAGCAGCGCCTCGGCGGCGGCGGTGAGGCGCGCCTCGGTGTAGCGGCTGGCGGCGGGGTTGTCGCCGTCGATGTTGCCGAAATTGCCCTGACCGTCGACCAGCGGATAGCGGACGTTGAAATCCTGCGCGAGGCGGGCCATCGCGTCATAGATCGCGGCATCGCCATGGGGGTGATAATTGCCCATCACGTCGCCCGAGATCTTGGCGGATTTGCGGAACCCGCCACTGGCGGTCAGCCGCAATTCCCGCATGGCGAACAGGATCCGCCGGTGCACCGGCTTCAACCCGTCGCGGGCATCGGGCAGCGCCCGGTGCATGATCGTCGACAGCGCGTATTGCAGATAGCGCTCGCCGAGGGCCCGCCGCAGGGGCTCGGCCAGGGGCGCGTCAAGCGGGGTCTCGATGGGGGGTTCTTCGGGGGGCGTATCGGTCATGGATCGGGTTTACCGCAGTCGCACGGCGGGGGAAATCGCGAATGACACGACGCCCGCTCCCCGTGTCATCTTTGTTCTCCAAATATCCTCGGGAGGATTTTCAAGGAGGGTGGAAAACCCTCCTTGAAGCAGGGGGTGCGGGGGGCGGCAGCCCCCCGCCCTTTGCGTTCTCTGGGGGCGGTCGCACCCCGGTTCCGGTCGCCCGAGGGACCCGAGGGCGAAACCCCTCCCTACTTCCGCGGCTTCGCCCGTAGCGTCGGATCCGCCTCGCGCGGGTTCTCGGGCCAGGGGTGGCGCGGGTATTGCCCCCGCATGTCCTTCCTCACATCGGCATAGGAACTGTCCCAGAACCCCGGCAGATCGGTCGTCACCTGCACCGGCCGCTGCCCGGGGCTGAGCAGTGTCACCTTCAGGGGCAATCGCTTCGGCCCGATCGCCGGATGCTCGGTCACCCCGAACATCTCCTGCAAACGCACGGCGATCTCGGGCTGGCCGCCGGAGTAATCAATCGGCACCTTGCGATCCAGCGGTGTCACGAAATGCGCGGGCGCCAGCCGGTCCAGTCGCTGTTGCTGCTCCCAGTCCAGCGCCGCCCTCAGCGCCTCGGTCAGGTCCAGCGCCTTCAGATCCTCGCTGTTCCGCACCTTGGTCAGGAAGGGCAGCAGGATCTCCTCGCCCCGCGCCAGGATTCCGGCATCCGACAGGTCCGGCAGATCCTCGCCCTCGGCCCGCAGCAATTCGACCCGCGCCTGCAGGCGCCGCGCGGCGGGCGACATCGCACCCAGCCCCAGCGCCCTCAGCCCCTCCAGCGCGGCAAGCGCCCTTGCCTCGGGCGGCGCGTCCCAATGCCGCTCGGCCAGCACCAGCGCCCCCAGCCGCTCGCGCGAGCGCGCCAGAACCCGCCCTTCGCGCACCGACCATTCGCAGAAATCCTGCCAGCGGATCTGCTCGGGAAACAGCGCCCTCAGCGCGGATTCCGAGATCGGCAAGGCCTGCCGGATGCGGGCCTCGCGCGGATCGCCATCCAGATCGGTCGCCACGATCAGCCGGGTCTGCGCCAGCGGGTCGGCCGGATCGAAGACCGCGCCCTTGCCGCCCGACAGCAGATAGCGCGGCGCCTCGCCCTTGCGCCGCAGGCCGATGCGGTCGGGATAGGCCAGCGCCGCCATCTCGGCCGGGTCCAGCCCCCGATCCTCGGGCGCCATCCGGGCGAGCCGCGTCGCCTCGGCCCGGATCCGCTCCAGCGCCTCGCGCCTGAGCGGATAGGAATGATCCCGCTGAAAGCCCCGCGGGTCGGCGATGGCCTTCAGCCGCAGGGCCAGATCGGCCGGCGCCCCCTGCAAGGGGTCGCGGTCTGCGATCAGCGCGGCCAGCGGTGCCGCGCCCTTGCCCGCGCTGAGCAGCATATGCGCCAGTCGCGGATGCAGCGGCAGCGCCGCCATGGCCCGCCCGTGGTCCGTGATCCGTCCGGCCCCGTCCAGCGCGCCCAGCTCCTGCAACAGAAGCCGCGCCTCGGCCATCGCCCCGGCGGGCGGCGGGGTCAGGAAGGCCAGATCCGCCGACCCCCAGAGGGCCAACTCCAGCGCCAGCCCGGTCAGATCGGCCGTCTCGATCTCGGGCGGGGCGAAGGCTTGCAGCGCGCCCTCCTGCCCCCGGGTCCAGAGCCGGTAGCAGATACCTTCCGCGACCCGCCCGCCCCGGCCCCGCCGCTGCTCGGCCTCGGCGAGGCTGACGCGTTCCGTCACCAGCCGCGCCATGCCCGAATTGGGATCGAAGCGCGCGCGCCGCGCCTGCCCCGCATCGACCACAACCCGAATGTCGGGAATGGTCAGCGAGGTCTCGGCAATCGCCGTGGCCAGCACCAGCTTCCGACCCGAGGCCAGCGGCGCCAGCGCCGCCCGCTGAAGCGCGAAATCCATCGCGCCATAGAGCGGCTGCAAGGCGACCTCCGGGCCAAGCCGCGGCGCCAGCAACGCCGCCACCCGCCGGATCTCGCCCTCGCCCGGCAGGAAGACCAGGACCCCGCCCTCGGTTTCGCTCAGCGCTTTCAGCACCAGATCCGCCACCGCCTCCGGCAGGCGTGCCTTCGGCGGGAGCGGCGCGTCGAGCCAGCGGGTTTCCACCGGAAAGGCCCGCCCATCGGCCGTGAGCAGCGGCGCGCCTCCCAGCAGCGCCGCCACCGGCGCCGCGTCCAGCGTCGCCGACATGACCACCAGCCGCAGATCCTCGCGCAGCGCGCCCCGCGATTCGAGGGTCAGCGCGAGGCCCAGATCGGCATTGAGGCTGCGCTCGTGAAATTCGTCGAAGATCACCGCGCCGATCCCCGCGAGCGAGGGGTCGGATTGCAGCATCCGGGTCAGGATCCCCTCGGTCACCACTTCGATCCGCGTGGCTTTCGAGACCTTCGCCTCGCCCCGGATCCGGTAGCCGACGCGCTGGCCCACCGGCTCGCCAAGCGTCTCGGCCAGCCGCTCGGCCGCGGCCCGCGCCGCCAGCCGCCGGGGTTCCAGCATGACGATCCGCCCCTCGGTGCCGTCGAGGAGCGCCAAAGGCACCCGCGTCGTCTTCCCCGCCCCGGGCGGTGCCTGCAACACCGCCATGCCCTGCGCCGCCAGCGCCGCGACCAGACCGGGCAAGAGGGGATCAATGGGCAGGGGCGGACCGGGAAAGCGCATGGCCTGGTTATGCGCAGGGTGGCGGGCGAAGGGAAGAGGCGGCGGGGCGCAGCCTCCCACCCGCCCACCCCGGCTGCGCCCCGCCGCCGGAACCGTCGCGCCCGTGGCTGGCCCCGGGGGCCGTCTGCCCCCGGACCCCCGAGGATATTTGAGGCGCAAAGAAGCGCGGTTAGGGATCCGTTCACCTTTATCTTTGCGCGGAAAATATCCCGGGGGGTCCGGGGGGCTGGCCCCCCGGGGTTCCCACAGGCGCCCACTTCACCCTTGAGCGCCGCCCCCCCGCCGGTTAGACGAAACCGACCTGAGGGAGCCGCCATGTCGTTCAACACTTTCGGCCATCTGTTCCGCGTCACCACCTGGGGCGAATCGCACGGGCCGGCGCTCGGCGCCACCGTCGACGGCTGCCCGCCCGGCATCCCCCTGACCGAGGCCGACCTCCAGCCCTGGCTGGACCGCCGCAAGCCCGGCCAGAACCGCTTCACCACCCAGCGGCGCGAGGCCGATGAGGTCGAGATCCTCTCGGGCGTCTACGAGGGCCAGACCACCGGCACGCCGATCCAGCTGATGATCCGCAACACCGACCAGCGGTCCAAGGATTACGGCGAGATCGCCCGGACCTTCCGCCCCGGCCATGCCGACATCACCTATTGGCAGAAATACGGTATCCGCGATCCGCGCGGGGGCGGGCGTTCCTCGGCCCGCGAGACGGCGGCGCGGGTGGCGGCCGGGGGCGTCGCGCGGCAGGTGCTGGCCACGCTGGTGCCGGGGCTCGCGATCACCGGCTACATGGTGCAGATGGGCCCCCGCGCCATCGACCGCGCCCGGTTCGACCCTTCGGCCATCGACGCCAACCCTTTCTGGTGCCCCGATGCCGAAACCGCCGAGCGCTGGGCCGATGACCTCGATGCGCTCCGCAAGACCGGCAACTCGGTCGGCGCCGTGGTCGAGGTTATGGCCTCGGGCCTGCCCGCCGGGATCGGCGCGCCGCTCTATGCCAAGCTCGACAGCGAACTCGCCGCCGCCATGATGAGCATCAACGCCGTGAAAGGTGTCGAGATCGGCGCCGGCATGGGCGCCGCTGCGCTGACCGGGGTAGAGAATGCCGACGAGATCCGCATGGGCGACAATGGCCCGGTCTATGGCTCGAACCACGCGGGCGGGATCCTCGGCGGCATCTCCACCGGCCAGGACGTGGTGGTGCGCTTTGCCGTCAAGCCCACCTCCTCGATCCTCACGCCCCGGCAGTCCGTCACCCTGGATGGCCAACCCGCCGAGGTGGTGACCAAGGGCCGCCACGACCCCTGCGTCGGCATCCGCGCCGTGCCGGTGGGCGAGGCGATGATGGCGCTGGTGCTGCTGGACCAGCTGCTGCTGCACCGCGCCCAGGTGGGCGAGGGACCGCGCGGGCGCATCGGATGAGCGCGGTCGAGGAGGTCCGGGACACCGTCACCGCCTTTCCCGCCCGGGCCATGGCGGCAAGCCTGAATCGGGCCGAGCCCTTCCATGACGCCACCCCGCTGCCGCCCCTCTGGCACTGGTTCCACGCGCTGAAGCTCTATCCCTTGGCCGAGGCCGGGGTGGATGGCCATCAGGCGCTGGGGCATTTCCTGCCCGATCTCGGCCTGCCGCGCCGCATGTGGGCCGGGGGGCGCTTCACCTTCCACCGCCCGCTGGAAGTGGGCGCCGAGGTTGTGCGCCGCTCGCAGGTCAGCAAGGTCGAACAGAAGGAGGGGCGCTCGGGCCCCATCGCCTTCGTCACGGTCGCCCATCGCTGGAGCGATGTCGCCGGCCTCCTGATCGACGAGGAACAGGACATCGTCTATCGCCGCGCCGATGCCCCGCCCGGTGCCACGCAGCCCGCGCCGGAGGGCGAGACGCTGAGTCGGACCATGAGCGCGGGGCCTGTCCTTCTTTTCCGCTACTCGGCGCTCACCTTCAACGGCCACCGCATCCATTACGACCGCGACTTCTGCGCCGTCGAGGGCTACGACGGGCTGGTGGTTCATGGCCCGCTGCTGGCCACCCTGCTCATCGACCTGCTGCGCATCGAAGGCGGGCGCCTGCCAAAGACCCTCGCCTTCCGCGCCATGGCTCCAGTCACCGCCGATACTCCCTTCGCCCTCTGCGCCCGGATCGAGGGGGACAGCGCCCGGCTCTGGGTCCGCCGCCAGGACGGCATCCAGGCGATGGACGCCACCGCCACCCTGACCTGAGCCTTTCTTTGCGCTGAAAATATCCTCGGGGGTTTCCAAAGGGGGTGGGGGGGTTTCCAAAGGGGGTGGGGGGGTTTCCAAAGGGGGTGGAAAACCCCCTTTGGCGGGGGGTACGGGGGGCGGCGCCCCCCGTTGGGTCGTCCGAGGGACGAGGGCGAAACCCCTCTACAGCGCCTTGACGAAGAACACCCGGTCGAAGCCCTGATCCAGCCGCCGGTCGACCTGCCGGTATCCCAGATGGGGATAGAGCGTCAGGTTCCCCGCCATCGCCGCATTGGTATAAAGGCGGATCTCGCCCAGGCCGCGCGCGCGGCCCTCTTCCTCGGCGGCGCCGATCAGCACCCGCCCCAGGCCCCGGCCCGTTGCCGCAGGATGAACCGCCACGGCATCGAGATAGAGGTGATCGCCTTTCGGCCAGAAGGTCACGAAGCCCAGCACCGCGCCAGCCTCCTCGGCCACCCGGGCAAAGCCCTGCGCCACCAGGGCGGCATAATCGGCATCCATCGGCGCGGGACGGCGGCCGATCAGCGGCACATAGCGGGCATAGGCGGCCTCGGCGCAGGCGCGAATCGCGGCAAGGTCGTCGGGGGTGGCGGGGCGGATCATGGCATCAGTGAAGCGCGGCGGCGCCAAAAGGAAAAGCCCCGCGAAGGCGGGGCCGTCCGATACAGCGTAGCTGGCCTGAGATCAGGCAGCGGCCTTGGCGATTTCCTTCTTGATCGCCAGCGCGCGATCCGAAAGCTCCACATCCTTCGCCTTGGCGAGGAAGGCGTCGAGGCCACCGCGGTGGTCGACCGAGCGCAGCGCCGAGGCGGTGATGCGCAGTTTGTAGGCCTTGCCCAGGGTCTCGGACGCCAGGGTCACATCGACCAGGTTCGGCAGGAAGCGCCGCTTGGTCTTATTGTTGGCGTGGCTCACGTTGTTGCCCGACATCGGGCCCTTACCGGTCAGTTCGCAGCGGCGCGACATGGTGTCATCCTCGTCTCTGTCAGGCAGGCGCCGGTCCTGCAACCGGGGCTCCGTCAATCACAAAGGGCGCCGCCACGGCAGCACCCGAAATCTCGTTCGGCCTCTTAGGCGGATTCCCGGGGCGCGTCAAGGGCCGCAGCGCCGCCCGCCAGCGCGGAAACCATCGACCGGGCCGCGGCGCCCGGCGCGACCTCGCCCCGGGCCACGCTGTCGGCCAGCGCCGCCATGCGGGTCCGGGCCGCCGGCGTCTCCAGCACGGCCAGCAATGCCTGTTTCACTTCCTCGGCGAACCAGTGGCGGGCCTGGGCGGCGCGGCGCGCGTCCCAATGGCCCTTCTCGCGCCGCCACGCGGCCAGAGCGCGGATTTCGCCCCAGACGGCCGCCAGCCCATCCTCGTGCAGGGCCGAGGCGGTCATCGCCTTGGGGAAGCCCGGCGCGTCCTGCGGCCTTGCGCGCAGCAGCCGCAGCGCGCCGGCGTAATCGGCGCAGGTGCGGGTGGCGGTCGATTTCAGCTCGCCATCGGCCTTGTTGACCACGATGAGGTCCGCGGCCTCCATGATGCCGCGCTTCACGCCCTGCAATTCGTCGCCCCCCGCGGGGGCCAGCAGCAGGACGAAGATGTCCGAGAGTTCCGCCACCACGGTTTCCGATTGGCCGACGCCCACCGTCTCGATCAGCACCACGTCAAAGCCTGCCGCTTCGCACAGCGCCACCGCCTCGCGCGTGCGCCGGGCGACGCCGCCCAGATGCGACTGGCTGGGCGAAGGGCGGATGAAGGCGTTCGGGTGCCGCGAGAGCCGCTCCATCCGCGTCTTGTCGCCCAGAATCGAGCCGCCGGTGCGCGCCGAGGAGGGGTCGACCGCCAGCACGGCGATCTTCAGCCCCTGATCGGCCAGCATCAGGCCGAAGGATTCGATGAAGGTGGATTTGCCGACGCCCGGCGTGCCGGACAGGCCGATTCGCAGCGCCTGCCGCCCGTGGCCGGCCAGATCGGCCAGCAGGGCCTGCGCCGCCTCCCGATGGTCCGCACGGGTCGATTCGACCAGCGTGATCGCCCGGGCCAGCGCCCGGCGGTCGGCGGTGAGGAGGCTTTCGGCAAGATCGGTCATCGGCGGGCTTCTCTGACGGCAACGCCCCCTCATGCCCGCCGGGGCGCCGCAAGTCCAGTCCGGAGGCCCGCATCGCCGGGTCCCGAATGGCGAAAGGGGCCCGCGAAGGGCCCCTTTCCCTCATCTCGACGCGTGGCTCACTTGCCGGCCGAGGGCTGCGCCGGGGCCGAGACGGCCGGGGCGGCGGGGAAGCTGTAGCTGCCCTGCCAGCTGCCATAATTCGACGATTGCACGCCGTTCTGGGCCGAGCCGCTATAGCTCTGCTCGCCCGGCAGGATCGTCACCTCGACGGGGCCGCTCTGGCCCGGCTGCAGGACGCCCGCATGCACGGCGGCGGTCGCCAGCGAGGAATCGTCGGTATAGGGGCCCGAGCCCCAGACCGAGCCCGCGGTCGAGCCGGTCAGCAGGAAGGTCAGCGTCTGGCCCACGCGGTCGCGGTAGCTGGTCAGGTTGCCCGGATCGGCCATCGCGGCGGGCGCGGCGGCGGGAAAGCTGTAGCTGCCCGACCAACTGCCGTAGTTCGACGATTGCACGCCGTTCTGGGTCGATCCGTTGTAGCTCTGCTGGCCCGGCAGGACGGTCACTTCGACCGGCGCGGTCTCGCCCGGGCGGATGACCCCGGCATGGACGGCGGCTGCGGCGACCGAGGAATCGTCGGTATAGACGCCCGAGCCCCAGACCGAGCCGCTGGTCGAACCGGTGACGGTGAAGGTCAGCGTCTGGCCGACCTGGCCGCGATAGGTGGTCATGTTGCCGGGCGCGGGCGGATAGCCGGGCGCGGTGCCCGCCCCACCGCCGCCGCTGACCGACAGGATCAGCTGCGCCTGGCAGGTCGATTGGCCGAAGGTGCCGATCCAGATGTCATAGGCCCCGGCCGGGGCGCCGGGCAGGGTGATCGCCGGATTGAGGTTGCCGCCCTCGTCGTCGCTGAAATGCCAGGTGCCGGTGGCGTCGTTGATCAGAAGCACCGTGTCGCAGGCCGCCTCGACCCTGAGGGTCAGGTCCTGACGGGCGCTGTTGTCGGTGAAGCTGAAATCGAAATCCGGCTGGGTGATGACATAGCCATGCCCGGGCATCGGGCAGCCCGCCAGATCGACATTGCCGCCCGCGATCACGCCCACGGCCTGCGGTCGGCCGAGGTCCTGCGCGGAATAGCTGATGGGCGTGCCGGTCAGGCTCCAGTCCGGGCAAGCCAGCGCGGCCGAGGCGCCGAAACCGGCGGAAAGGGTCACCAGCCCGAAGGCCAGCGGGCGGAGGGAAAGGGAAGGCAGGGTCATGGGGTCTCTCTATGCGGGGGCGGCCGCGCTGTGCGGCCGTCCGGTTGCGGTTAGTCGCGGGTCCCGGCCGAAGGGTTCAACCGGGACCCGGGCTGCGTGTCACTTGCCGGGCGCGGGCGGCGCGGCGGGCTGGGTCTCGAAGCGGTAGCTGCCGCTCCATTGCCCGTAGCTCGCGCTCTGCACGCCGTTGCGGGTGCTGCCGGCATAGGATTGCTGGCCCGGCAGCACCGTCACGGCGACGATCGCCGTCTGGCCGACCTGCACCAGGCCCGCATGTACCGCGGCTCGCGCCAGGCGCGAATCGTCGGTATAGACGTCCGAGCCCCAGACCGAGCCCGAGCCGGCGCCCGTCACCTCGAAATGCAGCGTCGTGCCGGTCTGGCCGCGATAGGCGGTCATGTTGCCGGGATCGGGCAGCACCTCGACCGGGGCGCCGCCGCTGGCGGGGGTGCAGACCACATCGGCCAGTGCGCCGCAGCCGTTCTGCTGGGTGCAGAGCTGCATGCCCCCCAGCACCAACGTTCGGCTTGCCGGAACCTGCCGCCAGAAGGCCGCGGTGCCATGACCTTGCCGCTGGCAGAACGCGTCGGCCGCGGGCTGGCCGCAATCCGTCGCATAGGTCCGGCACCAGTCGACCCGCTCGCCGTTGACCATGGGTTGCGGATACGAGATCCCCTGCGGGCGCGGCTGGGCCGAGGCGAAGGTCTCGGCCGTGAAAGTGGCCTCGCAGGTGGCGGTGCCATAGGTCCCGGCCCAGACGCTGTAGGTGCCGGTCGGCGCATTCTCCAACCTCAGGCGCGAGTTCAGACCGTCGGCATCGTCGTTGAAACTCCAGCTTCCGTCCGGCCCATGGACCAGCAGAACCGGGTCGCAGGCCGCCTCGACGCGAAATTCCAGCGCGTGATCGGGCAGGTTGCCGGTCAGCGTCAGCGAGAAATCCGGCTGCTGCACGACATTGCCGTAGACATCGAGTCCCGGGCAATCGCGCAGGCCCAGATTGCCGCCGGCGACGACCGGGAAGCTCTGCGCCGACCACAGGCCCTGCGCGTCATAGCTGAGCGCGGTGCCGGTCAGACCCGGATCGGGGCAGGCGCCGGGCTTGTAGGGTGCGGGCGGCGGCGCCGGGGGCGTGGGCGGCGCGGGCGCATAGCTTTGCAGCGACAGGGTCGCCGCGCAGGTCTGCGGCCCATAGGTGCCGACCCAGATGTCATAGGCCCCCGGCCGGGCGGCGGCGATCCGCAGGGCCGAGTTCAGCCCGTTGGCGTCGTCGTTGAAGGAATATTGCCCGTCCGGCCCATAGATCAGCAGCACCGGATCGCAGGTTCCGTCGACGCGGAATTCCACGTCGCTATCGCCCGCGTTCTGGGTCAGCGTCAGGGTGAAATCGGGCCGCTCGGCGACCCGACCATGCCCGGGCGCCGTGGCGCAGGCCGACAGGTCGGCCGGGCCGCCCGCCGTTACCGGCATGGATTGCGCGGTCTGCAACTGCGCGGCGCCGTAGATCAGCGAAGTGCCGTTCAGCGAGGGATTCGGGCAGAGCACCGGCAACGGCTGCGGCTGGGGTTGCGGTTGCGGCTGAGGCAGGGGTTGCGGCACGATGGGGCTCAGGGCCGTGGCCCGCAGCGTCGCCTGGCAGGTCTGCGCGCCGAAGGTGCCGACCCAGATGTCATAATGCCCGGTCTGCGCCCCGGGGAACCGCAGCTCGGGGTCCAGCCCGTTGGTGTCGTCGTTGAAGGCATATTGCCCGTTCGGCCCCCGCACCAGCAGAACGGTGTCGCAATTGCCGTCCACGCCCAGCCGGAGCGTGGTGTTCAGCGCGTTCTGCGTCAGATTCAGGGTGAAGTCGGGGTTCGGGGCGACATGGCCGTGGCCCGGGACCTGGGCGCAATTGGCCAGATCCGCCGCCCCGCCCGCCACCACGCCATGGTCGCGCGGCGACAGAAGCTGCGCCGCCGAATAGCTCAGCAGCTGGCCGTTGGCGGCCGGGTTGGGGCAGAGCAGGATCTGCGGCGGCTGCGGGATTTGCGGCGGTTGCAGGACCGGGCCGCCCACCGTCTCCAGCCGCAGCGTCGCGGGGCAGGTCTGGGCGCCGTAGGTGCCGACCCAGATGTCGTACTCCCCGGTCGCGGCCGAACTCAGCCGCAGGCGCGAGTTGAGACCGTCGGCATCGTCGTTGAAATGCCATTGCCCGTCCGGCGAGCGGACCAGCAGCACGGGATCGCAGGTGCCGTCCGCACGGATTTCCAGATCGTAATTCGGCAGGTTCTGCGTCAGGCTCAGCGTGAAATCGGCCCTCAGCGCCACATGGCCATGCCCGGGGACCGAGGCGCAGGCGTCAAGGTCGACAGGGCCGCCCGCGGTCACGCCATGGCTGCGGGCTTGGCGGAGTTGCTGGGCGGCGTAGCTCAGTGGCTGGCCGTTCAGCCCCGGATTAGGGCAGGCGACCAGCTGCGGCAATTGCGGGATCTGCGGGGTCAGCTGCGGCAGTTGCGGCAATTGCGGGATCTGGGGGGACAGTTGCGGCACCTGGGGCAGCTGCGGGATCAGCTGCGGCTGCGGCGCCGCCCCCCCGCCCGAGGTCCGCATCTGCAGCGTCGCGGCGCAGGTGCCCGCGCCGAAGGTGCCGACCCAGATGTCGTATTCGCCGACCGCCGCGGCCGGGATCACCACCCGCGGATCGGTGCCGATGGCATCGTCGTTGAAGGACCAGCGCCCGTCCGGCCCGTTGACCAGCAACACCGTGTCGCAGGCGCCATCCACCCGCAGCTCAAGGTCGTAGCCCGGGTTGTTGCGGGCAAAGGTCAGGGTGAAATCGGGGCGGCTGACGACCCTGCCGTTGCCGGGAATGCCGGGGCAGGTGCCGAGGTTGACGTTGCCGCCTGCGGTGACGCTCTCGCTCTGGCCCTGCAGCAATTGCGCGCCGTTGTAGCGGATCATCTGCCCGTTCTGGCCCGGATTGGGGCAGGCGAGGGCACTGGTGGCAAAGGTTGCGGCCATCAGGCCAAGGGTTCCCGCGCAAATCGCGCGCAAGCGCCGCCCGCCGGGCCGGCATCCAGGGAGAGGGAGCATCGCGTCCTCCTGTATTGAATGGTCCGGTGCCGGGGCCCCGGGAAAAATCGACGTCTGGAAAACGCGGGAATGCTGCGCCCCTCGCGGCCTTAAATCAAGGCATATGCGTGTGAAGAGGCCCGCCTGGCGCCCCGGGTGGGCAGGCGCCCTGGGCGGACCTAATCGCCCCTGAGCAGGATCAGCAGCGCGGTGACGATCAGCGCCACCCCCGGCAGCACGATCCAGCCCGGCACGCCATGACCCAGCGCCAGCTCCCACAGGATGATCCAGACGGGCGTGGCATAGGTATAGGCCATGACCTTCGACGCGGGCAGGCGCTGGGCGGCGAATTGCATGGCCGAGGCGGCGAAGGCGGTGGCGAAGACCGCCAGATAGGCCAGCGTCACCCAGACCCGGAGGGGCAGGGCGGCCCAGTCGGTGGTCAGAACCTCGTCCCAACCCCAGGCCAGGAACAGCACAAAACCCGAGGCGGTGACCAGCGCCGCGGTAACGAGCGCGCTCTCGCCCCGGTTCAGAAGGCGCAGCATCGGCGCATAGATCGCGTGCAACACGCAGCCGAGGAAATAGATCGCCTCGCCCGGCCCGATCTCGAGCCGCAGCAAGGCGCCCGGATCGCCGCGGAAGATCACCCAGACCGCCCCCGCCGCGCCCACCGCCAGCGGCGCCGCCACCGCCGCCCGCAGCCGCTGGCCCAGCATCGGCCAGGCCAGCGCCGCGGTCATCAGCGGGGTCAGGGTAAAGACCGCGCCGGCGGCCAGCGGATGCGCGGTTTTCAACCCCTCGAACATCAGGACGAAATAGCCGCCGTAAAGCAATGCCAGCACCAGATAGCGCCAGGGCGCTGCCAGATCGGCCCGGGCAAAGCCGCGTCGCCCGGCCCGTCCGGCCGCCGGCAGAAACGCCACCAGCAGCGCCAGCACCAGCGCCGCGCAGAGGAAGCGCACCGCGGTCAGCGGCACGGGGCCGATGTCATTGGCAACCAGGGCGCCCAGGCTGAACGAGCCCGAGACGGCAGCCGAGAAGCCCAGCATCGCCGCATGGCCCCGCAGCGCCTGGGCCCGGCCCCGCATGGCGGTGCCCGAGGTCATTGACGCAGCATATCCTTGATGATCGTGACCGCCGCCTGCACCTTGGCGGTGCGGTGCAGATCGACATGGGTCACCAGCCAGATGGTGAATTCCCATTCCGGGCGGCTGGGCATCACCTCGACCAGATCGGTCGCCTCGCTCTCGCCATACCAGAAGCCCAGTCCCAACCCGTCGGCCACCGCCGCGCGCCGCGCCGCCGCCTCGTTCGAGCGGAAGACGATGCGCGGCAGGGGTTTCTGCCGCAAAAGCCATTGCTCGAAAGGTGCCCGCGCATCCTCCAGATCCTCGATGACGAACAGGTGGTTGGCCAGATCGGCATCGTCGCGGGGAGCGCCGTGGCGGGCGATGTAATCGGGGCTGGCGTAGAGCGAGACGGGGCAGCGCAGCAGGGGCTGGACCACGTTGTCGGGCTCGGTCGGGCGGCTGCCCGCGCGGACCGCCAGATGCGCCTCGCCATATTCCAGCCGGACCACGCGGCGCTCGGTCTGCAGGCTGAGCGACAGGTCGGGATAGCGCGCGCCGAGCTCGATCAGCGCCGGGCGCAGCAGGGGCACGAGGCCGGGCAGGGTTGTGATCACCAGATCGCCCTCGATGCCGCTGCCCGCGCCGGTCAGACGCGTCCCCAACTGGGCGAATTGCTCTTCGGTGACACGGCCGACCTGGGCCAGGGCGGTGCCCGCTTCGGTCGGGGTATAGCCCCGGGCATGGCGCTGGAACAGCTTGACGCCCAGCCGTGTCTCCAGCGCGTCGATATGGCGGATGACGGTCGCGTGGTGGACGCCCAACGCCTCGGCCGCGCCGCTGACCGTGCCCGCGCGGGCCACATGCCAGGCGGTGCGGATCTCGTCCCAGGATTCGATGGCCATCTGTGCGTATCCTCAGCCCCGAGCGCATTCTGTGTATTTGGGCAGGGCGGTGCAAGGCGGATTTCGGCCGGAATGCTTGACGCCGCAACGCAGAAGTCCTTTGATCCGCGCATCTTGCCGGAAGGAGGATCGCCATGCAGGCCCCCGATCACGCCCTGATCGTCATCGATGTCCAGAACGATTTCTGCCCCGGTGGCGCGCTGGCGGTGGCCGAGGGCGACGCCGTGGTCGCGCCGATCAACGCCCTGCTCGGGGATTTTGCGGTGCGGGTGGTGACCCAGGACTGGCACCCGGCGGACCATGCGTCCTTCGCCGACAATCACCCCGGCGCCGCGCCCTTTTCGGTGACCGAGATGCCCTATGGTCCGCAGGTCCTGTGGCCCCGGCATTGCGTGCAGGGCACGGCGGGGGCGGATTTTCATCCCGGGCTGCGCACCGATCCCGCCGATCTGGTGATCCGCAAGGGCTTTCGCGCCTCGATCGACAGCTATTCGGCGTTCTTCGAGAATGACCGCGCCACGCCGACCGGGCTGGAGGGCTATCTGCGCAGCCGCGGCGTGACGACGCTGACGCTGGCGGGCCTCGCCACCGATTTCTGCGTCGCCTATTCGGCGCTGGACGCGGCGCGGCTGGGGTTTGGCGTGACCGTCCGCCTCGACGCCTGCCGGGCCATCGACCTCGACGGCTCGCTGGCGGCGGCGCTGGAGCAGATGCGGGCGGCGGGGGTTTCGCTGCAGGGGTGAGCGGTTTCGCCCTCGGTTCCTCGGGCGACCAAGGCGGGGGGCCAGCCCCCCGCTCACCCCGCTCAACGGGGTTTTCCACCCCCTTGAGAGACCCCCGAGGATATTTAGCGAACAAAGATCAAAAGGGGCGGCTCAGGCCTTGTGGCAGACCGGGCAGTCGGAGCGGGGTTTGATCGTGATGCGGCGGGTTTCAGCGTAGAGCCCGTCATAGATCAGCATCGCGCCCCGCAGTGGCTCGCCGGCTCCGGTCAGCAGTTTCACCGCCTCCATCGCCATCATCGAGCCCATGACACCGGGCAGGGGGGCGATCACCCCGGCCTCGGCGCAGCTGGGCACCAGCCCCGGCGCCGGGCGCGTCGGGAAGACGCATTCGAAACAGGGCCCTCCGCGCGCCGGGTCATAGAGGGCGATCTGGCCCTCCCATTGGGTGATCGCGGCGGCGATCAGCGGTTTGCCGGTCTTCACCGCCACCCGGTTCGCCATGTAGCGGGTGTCGAAATTGTCGGTGCCGTCGAGGATCAGGTCATACTCGGGGAAGAGCGTTGCGGCGTCTTCCTCGGTCAGGCGGCGGTGATAGGGTTTCACGGTGATGAAGGGATTGAGCGCCTCCATCTGCTCCTGCGCCGAGAAGACCTTGGGCATGCCGACGGTGCGGTCGTTGTGGATGATCTGCCGTTGCAGGTTCGAGGATTCAACCCCGTCGTCGTCGATCACGCCGATGGTGCCGACCCCCGCCGCCGCCAGATAGAGCAGCAGCGGCGAGCCGAGGCCCCCGGCGCCGATCACCAGCACCTTCGCCTCCTTCAGCTTGCGCTGGCCGGGGCCGCCCACCTCGCGCAGCATCAGGTGGCGGGCGTAGCGGTTGAGCTCGGCTTCGGAGAAGAGCGGTTTCTTGACCTCGGGCATGGTCTGGGCCTCGTGCTGGCGCGCGCGTCGGCGCAGGGCCTGCAAGATCGCCCGGTAGGCCCAGACGGCAAGGGCCAGGATCGCCAGCAACAGCCAGGGCCGCACGTCGCCGCCGGTGCCCTGGCGGAACGGATGCCCGACAGGGAGTGCCAGATGCGCCCCGACCATCGCTGCCCAGAGCGCCGCCAGGAACGCCAGCCGCGCCTTCAGCGCCACGCCGAAGACCCAGCCCAGCGTGAACAGCACCCCGGCCAGGATCAGGACGACCAGCATCAGCCGCGCCCGGTCGAGCCGAAACCGCCGGCGCCCCGGCCGGTCTCGCCCAGAACCTCGGTCAGCAGGAATCGGCCCTGCACCACGGGGGCCACGACCATCTGGGCGATGCGCTCGCCGTGCTGGATCGTATAGGGCCGGTCCGAGAGGTTGATCAGCGGCACGCCGACCGGCCCGCGATAGTCGCTGTCGATGGTGCCGGGCGTATTGGGCAGGGTGATCCCGTGTTTCAGCGAGAGGCCCGAGCGCGGGCGGACCTGGATCTCGTAGCCCTGCGGGATCTCGACGATCAGGCCGGTGGGGATCAGGGCCCGGTGCCAGGGATCGAGGGTGAAGCCCGTTTCACGATCCTCGGGGCGCAGGTTGGCGCGGATGTCGGCACCGGCCGCGCCGGGGGTGGCATAGGCGGGCAGCGCGATGGCGGGATCGGCCCAATCCTCGCGCAGGACCTTGATGAGAACGCTCATAGGGGATGTCCGGTCAGTTCGGTGGCGATGCGGGCGGCGAGACGGCGGGCAACCTCGTCCTTGGGCAGGCGGGGCCAATCCTCGACCGTTTCGGCGGTGATCAGATGCACGGCGTTTTCGCTGCCGCCCATGATGCCGGTACTGGGCGAGACATCGTTGGCGACGATCCAGTCGCAGCCCTTGCGGGCGCGTTTGGCCTGGGCGTGTTCAATGACCTTCTCGGTCTCGGCCGCGAAGCCCACGACCAGCGGCGGGCGTTGGGCATGGCGGCTGATCGTCGCCAGGATGTCCGGGTTCTCGGCGAATTCCAGCACCGGCAGCGGCTGGTCCGCCTGTTTCTTCATCTTCTGCCCGGCCTCGTTCTTCACCCGCCAATCGGCGACGGCGGCGGCGAAGATGGCGGCGTCGGCGGGCAGCGCGGCCTCGACCGCCGCCAGCATCTCGCGCGCGGATTCGATCTTCACCACGGTCACGCCCGGGGGCGGCGGGGTGGTGGCGGGGCCGGTGACGAAGGTCACGCGCGCCCCCAGATCGCGCAGCGCGGCGGCCAGCGCCGTGCCCTGCTGGCCGGACGAGCGGTTGGCGATGTAGCGCACCGGGTCGATGGGTTCATGCGTCGGCCCCGAGGTCACCAGCACGTGCCGCCCTTTCAGGGGCCCGTCGCTGAGCGCCGCGCCGATGGCGGCGAGGATGGCGCGGGGCTCGGCCATCCGGCCCGGCCCATGCTCGCCACAGGCCATGTCGCCATGGTCGGGGCCCACGGTCAGGATGCCATCGGCCAGCAGGGTCTTGAGGTTGCGCTGCGTGGCGGCGTGTTCCCACATCCGCACGTTCATCGCGGGCGCGATCAGCACCCGCTTGTCGGTGGCCATGAGAAGCGTGGAGGCCAGATCGTTGGCCTGCCCAGAAGCCATCTTGGCCATGAGGTCGGCCGTCGCCGGGGCCACCACCACCAGATCGGCGGCGCGGGACAGCTGGATATGGCCCATCTCGGCCTCGGTCGTCAGGTCGAAGAGGTCCTGATGCAGGGGCTCGCCCGCCAGGGCGGCAACCGAGAGGGGCGTTACGAACTCCGCCCCCGCCCGGGTCAGCACGGGCGAGACGCTGGCGCCCACACCCTTCAGCAGCCGGATCAGTTCCAGCGCCTTGTAAGCCGCGATGCCGCCGCCGATGATCAGAAGGATGCGCTTTCCGGCCAGCATGCCCATCTCCGCAAGGACTGGCTCTGGTGTAGAAGCGGCGGCACGGGATGGCAACCGGCCACGGGCGGGTGGGGCGGCGTGGACGGTCTTCCGTCCCGCGCACCCCGGCCCGCCCGTGGTCGGCACCAAGACGGGCAAGGGGCGCGCCTGCCCCCCGCTCGCCTGTCCTTTCGGCCGGCTCAGGCCACGTTTTGCAGGGCCACCTGCGGCACGACGCCCAGCGCGTGGCAGACGTCGCGCGTCAGATGCGCCTTGTTCAGCGTGTAGAAATGCAGGGCCGGCACGCCCTCTCCCAACAGCGTATCGCAAAGCTCGGTGCAGACCGCGGTGGCCAGCAACTGTTCACGCCCGTCGCGCCCGGCCTTGACGAAGGATTCGTCCAGCCAGGCCGGGATCGTCGCGCCGGTCGCCTGGGCGAAGCGGCGGATGCCGGTCCAGCCCTCGATCGGGATGATGCCGGGAATGATCCGGGCGGCGTCGATGCCCGCCTTCTCGGCCCGGTCGCGGAACCGCAAGAAGGTCTCGGTCTCGAAGAAGAACTGGGTGATGGCGCTGTCCGCCCCGGCCTCGAACTTCTGCTTCAGCCATTCGATGTCGGCCGCCTCGTCGCGGGCCTCGGGGTGACGTTCAGGATAGGCGCCGACGCGGATCTTGAACTTGCCGGTCTCTTTCAGCGCCGCGATCAGTTCCAGGGACGAGGCGAAGCCGTCGGGCCGTGCCGCGAACGCGCCCTGGCCCTTCGGCGGATCGCCCCTCAGCGCCACCAGTTCGGTCACGCCCGCCGCCGCGTAGCTTTCGGCAATGGCCAGCGTTTCCTCGCGCGAGGCATCGACGCAGGTCAGATGCGCCGCGACGTTCAGGCTGAATTCGCGGCCGATGGTCGTCACCGCCTCATGCGTCAGTTGCCGGGTCGTCCCGCCCGCGCCATAGGTCACCGACACGAAATCGGGGCGCAGCGGGGCCAGCATGCGCGTCGTTTCCCAAAGCCGGAAGCTGGCGTCCAGCGTCTTGGGCGGGAAGAACTCGAACGAGATGCGCGGTGCGGGCATGATGGTACTCCTTGTTGAGTCTCTTGTCGCATGCGCAGCATTGTGAGACAAATTCATTGTTTTCATCACGAACATGAGGCGGGCAGCATAATGCACCTGGAGTTCCGTCACCTCCGCACCATCCGCGCGATTCATCAGGCCGGGGGCGTGGCCCGCGCGGCCGATATCCTGAACATCACTCAATCGGCGTTGTCGCATCAGCTGAAGGGGCTGGAGGATCAGGCAGGTGTCGAGCTTTTTGCGCGCCGCACCAAGCCCTTGCGCCTGTCAGCCGCCGGGCTGAAGATGCTGAAACTGGCCGAGGAAGTGCTGCCCCGGGTCGAGGCGCTGGAAGAGGAATTCCGCGCCATGATCGCCGGCAAGATGGGCCGGCTGCACATCGCCATCGAATGCCACGCCTGTTTCGACTGGCTCTTCCCGGTGCTGGAGCGCTTTCGCCACGCCTGGCCCGATGTGGATGTGGATATCCGCCCGAACCTCGCCTTCGCCGCCCTGTCGGCGCTGGCGCGCGAGGAGGTGGATCTGGTCATCTCCTCCGATCCCGAGCAGATCGACGGCATCACCTTCACCCCCCTCTTCGACTATGAGCCGCGGTTCATCGCCTCGTCCCAGCATCCCCTCGCCGCCAAGCCCTTCATCGAGGCCGAGGATTTCCGCGACGAGGTGCTGCTGACCTATCCGATGGACCGCACGCGGCTCGACATCTTCACCGGCCTCCTGAACCCCGCCCGGGTGGAGCCGCGGCAGGTGCGCCCCATCGAACTGACGGCGGTGATCCTGCTGCTGGTCGCCTCGAATCGCGGCGTTGCGGTGCTGCCCGACTGGGTGCTGCGCGAGGTGAAATATTCGACCGATTACGTCACCAAGCCGGTGACCGAGGGCGGCCTCACCAAGCGCCTCTATGCCGCGACGCGCGAGGAGGACACGGTGAAACCCTTCATGGCCCATTTCCTGCGGCTGGCGCGGACCGAGCCGGTCAAGCTGCAACGGGCGTAACATGCGGATCGTCATCCTGACCGGGGCCGGGATCTCGGCCGAAAGCGGGCTCGGCACCTTCCGCGACAAGGACGGGCTCTGGACGAAATACGACCTGAACGAGGTGGCGACGCCCGAGGGCTTCGCGAAGAACCCCCAGCTCGTCACCGATTTCTACAACGCCCGCCGCGCCAATTGCGCCAGCGCCCAGCCCAACGCCGCCCATCACGCGCTGGCCCGGCTGGAGGCGGCGCTGCCGGGGCAGGTGACGCTGATCACCCAGAACGTCGATGACCTCCACCAGCGCGCGGGCTCGCGGAACGTGATCCAGATGCACGGCGCGCTGATGTCCGCGCTCTGCGCCGGCTGCGGCCACCGCTGGCCCGCGCCCCCGGCCATGGCCTTGACCGACCGCTGCCCCGCCTGCGGCCAGGCCCGTGCCCGGCCGGATGTCGTCTGGTTCGGCGAGATCCCCTACCACATGGAGGCCATCGCCGAGGCGGTCGAGACCTGCACCCATTTCGCCGCCATCGGCACCTCGGGCCAGGTCTACCCCGCCGCCGGCCTCGCCGCCGAGGCCCGCCGCAACGGCGCCCAGTGCACGGAACTGAACCTCGAACCCTCCGAGATCAGCCGGGTCTTCCAGCATCGCCGTTATGGCCCCGCGAGCGAGGTCGTCCCCGCCTGGGTCGACTCGCTCCTCGATTGACCGAATCGCCCCCGGCCCGCAGTCTGAACCCGGAACCGCCCGGCGAACGGGGCGGCGGCAACCGGGAGATCAGACCATGTGCCATGCCTGCGTGATGGAAAGCGTGAAAGCGCGGATGCTGGGTGAGCCCCGGCTCGGCCGACGTGACCTCTTCAAGGGGGCGCTGGGCCTCGCCGCCGCCGGCACCGTCGGTGCCGCCACCCTGCGCCCGGCGCCCGCCATGGCCCAGGTCCCGGGTGAAATGGCCGACATGACACACACCCTGCACCCCGATTTCCCGACCTTCTTCGGCGATCAGCAATTCTGGGAAGAGCAACTCTTCAACTTCACCGAACACGGCTTCAACCTGAAGGAACTGAGGGTCAACGAACATACCGGTACCCATGTCGACAGCCCGATGCATTTCTCGGCCGACGGCCTGTCGGTGGATGAGATCCCGGTCGACAAGCTGATCGTCCCGCTGGCCGTGGTCGATATCCGGGCGAGAGCCGCCGAGAATGCCGATACCCAGCTCACCCCCGACGACCTCCGCGCCTGGATCAGCGCCAATGGCGACCTTCCGGCGGGGGGCTGCGTGGCGATGAACTCGGGCTGGGCACCCAAGATCGACAGCCCCTCGTTCCGCAATGCCGATGACGGCGGCGCCATGCATTTCCCGGGCTTTCATGTCGAGGCGGTGCAGATGCTGATGGAAGAGGCTGATATCGCCGGAATCGCCGTGGACACGCTATCGCTCGATCATGGCCTCTCCCCCGATTTCGCCACGCATTACGCCTGGCTGCCCTCGGGCCGCTGGGGCGTCGAATGCATCGCCAATCTCGACGCCGTGCCGGCGCTGGGCGCCACGCTGATCGTCGGCGCGCCCAAACACCGCCGCGGCACCGGCGGCCCGGCCCGCGTCTTCACCCTGTTCTGATGGCGACGCTTCCCCTGCTCACGGACGAGGCGGCGGACCCCGCCGCCCGCGCCGTTTTCGACGACATCCGCGCCAAACGGCAGACCGAGTATGTCAACAACTTCTGGCGCGCGCTGGCCCATGATCCCGCGCTCCTGCAAGCGACCTGGGACCGCCTGCAACAGGTCATGGCCCCCGGCGCGCTGGATCCCTTGGTCAAGGAGCTGATCTATGTCGCGGTCAGCGTGACGAATGGCTGCGCGTATTGCACCCATTCCCACACCGCCGCCGCCAAGGCCAAGGGCATGACGCCCGACATGCACGCCGAACTCCTCGCCGTCATCGCCATGGCTGCGCAGACCAACGCGCTCGCCACCGCCCTGCAAGTCCCGACCGACGAGCGCTTCCAGGCCTGATCATCATCTTGCCTGAAATACTCACGGGGGTTTCCAAAGGGGGAGCGTGCTCCCCCTTTGGCGAGGGGAGCGCGAGGGGGCGAGCAGCCCCCTCGCTTCTCAGACCGTCAGGATGGTCGACCCCGTGGTCTTCCGCGCCTCCAGCGCCTCATGCGCCGCGCGCACGTCTTCCAGCGGGAAGCGCTGGTCGATATGGATCTTCACATCCCCCGACAGCACCTTGTCGAAGAGGTGCCGGGCGATGGCCTGGCAATCTTCATGCGGGCCGATATGCGTGAACAGCGTCGGCCGCGTCACCTTCAGCGATTTCCCGGCCAGCGCCGCCAGCGTGAAGGCGGGCACGGGGCCCGAGGCGCTGCCGAAGGAGATCATCATGCCGAGCGGCCGCAAGCTGTCCAGCGAGCCTTGCCATGTCGTGGCGCCGACCGAATCCATCACCACATCGACGCCCTTGCCGCCGGTCAATTCCATCACCCGCTTGGGGAAATCCTCGGTGGCGTAGTTGATCGCGTGCTCGGCGCCATTCTCCAGCGCCAGCTGGCATTTGGCGGCCGACCCCGCGGTGGCGATCAGCGTGATCCCCTCGGACCGCGCCCATTGGCAGGCGATCAGCCCGACACCCCCGGCCGCGGCATGGAACAGCACCGTGTCGCCCGCTTTCAGGGGCGTCGTGCGGTGGAACAGGTATTCCACCGTCATCCCCTTCAGCATCATCGCCGCGCCTTCCTCGAAGCTGATGCCGTCGGGCAGGGGGCAGACCTGCGCCGCGGGCATCACCCGCTCCTCGCAATAGGCGCCCGAAACCGCGGCGGCATAGGCGGCGCGGTCGCCCACCTTCAGATGGGTGACGCCCTCGCCCACCGCCTCGACGATCCCGGCCGCCTCGCGCCCCAGCGCCGCGGGCATCTGCATCGGGTACAGTCCCGACCGCTGATAGCAGTCGATGAAATTCAGCCCGATGGCCTTGTGCCGGATGCGGATCTCGCCCGGGCCGGGCTCGCCCACCGGCATGTCCACCAGTTTCAGGACCTCAGGCCCGCCATGGGCCTCGATGATGATTGTTTTCGCCATGCATTGCCTCCCTCTTTGCCCGGAAAGATGGCCGGGCGGCGGGGTGGCGGCAAGGGGAAAGCTCAGCCCCGGGTGATGCGGTTCACATGGCCCATCTTGCGGCCCGGTCGCGGCGCGCCCTTGCCATAGAGGTGGATCTGCACATCGGCGGCTTTCGCCAGCGCCGGCACTTTCGCCACATCCTCGCCGATCAGGTTCTCCATCACCACATCGGCATAGCGCTGGCCGTTGCCCAGGGGCCAGCCCGCCACGGCGCGGATATGCTGCTCGAACTGGTCGACGGTGCAGCCCGCCTGCGTCCAATGGCCCGAATTATGCACCCGCGGCGCGATCTCGTTGACCACCAGGCCCTTGGCCGTCACGAACAGCTCCACCCCCATGACGCCGACATAATCGAGCGCGTTCAGGATCTTGCCCGCCAGCAGGATCGCGTCCATGTGCTGCCCCGGCGCCAGCCGCGCGGGGACGGCGGTGGTGCGCAGGATGCCCGCCTCGTGCACGTTCTCGCCCGGATCGAAACAGGCGACCTCACCCGTCACGCCCCGCGCGGCGATGACCGAGACCTCGTGGCTGAACTGCACGAAGCCCTCCAGGATCGCCTCGGCCCCGCCCATCTCGGCGTAAGCGCCCGCCGCGTCCTCGGCCCCCTTCAGCCGCGCCTGACCCTTGCCGTCATAGCCCAGACGCCGGGTCTTCAGGATGCCCTGCGGCCCGATCTCGGCAATCGCCGCCTCCAGCGCGGGCAGCGTCGGCACGTCGCGGTAGGGCGCGGTGGTCAGGCCCAGCCCGGTCAGGAAGTCCTTTTCCATCAGCCGGTCCTGCGACACGGCCAGCGCCCGGCGATTGGGGCGCACGGGGCGCAGGGTTTCCAGCAGGTCCAGCGTCGCCGCCGGGATGTTCTCGAATTCATAGGTGATGACATCGACGGAGGCCGCGAAGGCCCTGAGCGCGGCCTCATCGTCCCAGGCCGCCGTGGTCACCTTCTCGGCCACATGCCCCGCAGGCGGCTCCGCGCCCGGGTCGTAGATATGCGTCCGCAGCCCCAGCCGCGAGGCCGCGACCGACAGCATCCGTCCCAGTTGTCCGCCGCCCAGAATCCCGATGGCCGCGCCCGGTTCCAGCGCCTCACTCATCCGTCGGCTCCTCGGCGATCGAGGCGCTCAGCGCCTCGCGCCAGGCATCGACCCTTGCCGCCAGCGCCGGGTCGTTCACCGCCAGCATCTGCGCTGCCATCAGCCCGGCATTGGCGCCGCCGCCGATGGCCATGGTGGCGACCGGAAAGCCCTTGGGCATCTGGACGATGGAATAGAGGCTATCGACGCCCGACAGCGCGCGCGTCTGGATCGGCACGCCCACCACCGGCACCCGGGTCTTCGACGCCATCATGCCCGGCAGATGCGCCGCGCCCCCGGCGCCGGCGATGATCACCTTCAACCCGCGTTCCACGGCTGACTTGCCATAGGCCCACAGGCGATCCGGCGTTCGGTGGGCACTGACGATCTTCGCCTCATAGCTGATCCCCAGCTCGTCGAGGATCGCCGCCGCCTCGCGCATCGTCGGCCAATCCGACTGGCTGCCCATGATGATTCCGACGTCGACCGCCATCTGCCCCTCCGGGTTGCTTGCGCGCGCCCTAGCATGGACCAGACCCGATGCAAAGACGGGCCTGATGCAAAGACCCTCGCGGCGCGCGGGCTTTGCGGCTATGGGGGGGGCATGATCGACAGCTTCTTCCTCGTCGCCGCCCCCGGGCTGGATGCCATTCTCGCCGACGAGGCGCGGGCGGCGGGTTTTCAGGGCGTGAGCGTCGTCCCCGGCGGGGTGACGGTCACGGGCGGCTGGCCCGAGGTCTGGCGCGCCAATCTGGAACTGAGGGGCGCGACCCGGGTGCTGGCCCGGATCGCCGAATTCCGGGCGATGCACCTCGCGCAGCTGGACAAGCGCGCGCGCAAGGTCGATTGGGCGGCGCTGCTGCGCGCCGATGTGCCCGTGCGGGTCGAGGCCACCTGCCACAAGTCGAAGATCTATCACCACAAGGCCGCCGCCCAGCGCGTCGAAACCGCGATCCGCGAGACGGTGGGTGCTGCGACGGCCGCCGATGCGCCGCTGACGGTCAAGGTGCGGATCGAGGACGACCTCTGCACCATCAGCCTCGATACCTCGGGCGAATCGCTGCACAAGCGGGGGCACAAGCAGTTCACCGGCAAGGCGCCGATGCGCGAGACGCTGGCGGCGCTGATCCTGCGGCAGATGGGCTTCGACGGAACGCAGACGCTGGTGGACCCGATGTGCGGCTCGGGCACCTTCGTGATCGAGGCGGCCGAGATCGCTGCGGGGCTGCAACCCGGCCGGGACCGCGACTTCGCCTTCCAGCTTTTGAAAAGCTACGACGCCAAGGCTTTTGCCACGCTGAAGAAAACCCCCGCCACCACGCCCGCGTTGCGCTTCTTCGGCTCAGACCGCGACCAAGGCGCCATCCAAGGCGCCACGGCCAATGCGCAGCGAGCGGGGGTCAGCGGCTGGTGCCAATTCGACCGCAAGCCGGTCAGCGACCTGACCCCGCCCGAGGGGCTGCCGCCCGGCCTGATCCTCGTGAACCCGCCCTGGGGCGCGCGGATCGGCGACCGGAAACTGCTGTTCGCTCTTTACGGCGCGCTGGGCAAGACGCTGGCCGAACGGTTCCGTGGCTGGCAGTTGGGGCTCGTGTCGCCCGACGCTGGGCTGGTGAAGGCCGCGGGTCTGAGCCTCGGCGCGACCGAGCCCGCCATCGACATGGGCGGAACCCGGGTCACGCTCTGGCAGGGCAGGCTCTGAGCTATTTGCCCGCCGGTGCCGTGGTGCCCTCGGCCGGCAATTCGGCGATGGCGATGCAATCGCCGAGGAAGCCGTGCAGCGGCTCGGCGATTCCGTCCAGCGGCAGTGTTTGCGGGGCGCGCTCATTCACCCGGTAGGTCAGCAGGCCGCCGCGGCTGACCTCGGCCCAGAAGGGATCGTCCAGCGCCAGCGCCAGCGACACGCCCCAGATCCCCTCCTCGTGCCGGAAGACGCTGCCCTGCTCGACGAATTCCCGTCCGCCCGCGTTCAGCGCGACCGTGGCGCTGGCCCCATCCGCCAGCCCCTCGACCTCGGCACCCAGATCGACCGCGGCATAGATCCAGTTCGCCCCGATCGAACAGGTGATCGAAGCCTGCATCGCGTCGGTCTCGGGGATGCCATAGACGAGGCCCAGATAGGTATCGAGCGGGTTCTGCTCGACATAGCGGTTGTAGATCCACTGCATCCGGTCCCCCTGCGCGGTGGCGGAGAAGGGCAGCAGCACCGCCACGGCAAGCGGCAGGAAGCGGGGCAGGAAAGCGCGCATCATGGAAAACTCCGGCTCTGAAAGGCGTTCTGGAACGGGCAGTCACCGCGCTCAATCCGCGCGACGGACCCTATCCTGCGCCGGTTCGCCGCTTCCCGCCAGCCCTTCGATGCCTGCGCACCGGCTTGTGAGCGTGCCTCAGCCCCGGCAGCCGGTCAGGAAGGCATCGCCCGGGGCGGCAAAATCCGTCAGCGGCAGGGTCCAGCGCGCCAGTCCCGGCACCGTGACGGCCAGCGCCGGGGCGACCGGCAGCACCGACCAGAGCGGATCGTCCGCCGGCAGCTCGGCCCGGATCCCGTCGAAATCCGCCTCCCGCACCACCTGCGCCGGCACCGCCCGGCTGAACCCGCCCGTCGCCAGCGTCACATTCAACGCGGCCCCCGGCTCATGGGCGCTCGCGCCGCGCTCAAGCCAGAGTTCGACCCGCCCGCTGCCTTCGTCACAGAGAAACGCAACCCCCTCGGCAGACAGCCGCAGGAAAGGCACGGGCTCCGCGGGAAAGCGCGCCAGAGTCCAGGCCAGGGCGGGATGGGGCAGGGCCATCAGCAGCGCAAGCGCGGCCAGCCCGGGCCTCATGCGATGATGTCGGGGGTCAGCTCATCCTCGATGCGCTGGATCAGGTCCTTCAGCGACAATTTGCGCTTTTTCAGGCGTTTCATCGCCAGCTCATCGCCGGTCCCGCGGTCGTGCATCGCCGCGATCGCCTCGTCCAGATCGCGGTGTTCGCGCCGCAGCACCTCGAGCCGGACGCGCAGCACCTCTTCGTGGCTCAATTCGGTGGGGGCATTCATGGCTTCGACTCGATGCTGTTCCGCATGACAATAGCCGCTTTCTGCCGTGCAAGCAAAGCCTTCGCGGCTCTTGCAGGGGACCCCGGGCATGCCCATATCTTGAAGCGAGCCCGGTTTGCCGCCTGCGGGGACCGGGACCCATGTCGCTGCATCAGGACAGGCCCATGACCAAATTCGCCTTCCCCTCGCATCCGCTGCTCCTGGGCTTCGAGCCGCTGGAGCGTCTGGTCGAACGCACCGCCCGCGCCGGGGCCGAGGGCTATCCGCCCTTCAACATCGAACTGGTGGAACCGAACCGCTTTGTCGTGACCCTGGCGGTCGCCGGTTTCGGCGCCCAGGATCTGGCCATCACGCTGGAAGACCGGCAATTGGTGATCCGCGGCCAGCAGGACGACCCCGGCGCCGAACGGGTTTTCCTGCATCGCGGCATCGCCACGCGCCAGTTCCGCCGCGTCTTTGCGCTGGCCGAAGGGGTCGAGGTGTCGGGTGCCAGACTCGACAACGGGCTTCTCGAGGTTACCCTTGAAAGGCGCGAGCCCGAGACCGTGGTGCGCAGCATCCCCATCACCCGCGGCTGACAGGAGGCACAGATGCAAACCCCCTATCCCTTCGTCCCGGACGGCAAGATCGCCTATATCCGGCAGATCGACGTGGCCACGCTGCCGCAGGACATCCGCGCCCAGGTCCCTTCGGGGACCGAGGTCTGGGGCGTCCATAACCACGAAGGCGAATGCCTGGCCCTGACCCAGGACCGCCGCACCGCCTTCTTTGTCGCGCGTGAGAACGACCTAGAGCCGGTCAGCGCCCATTGAGGCCTTCCCGGCAAGGCACCCCCCGACGGCCGCCGCCCTGACCGGGCGCTGCGGCCGTTCTGGTTTTCGGGCGGGACGGCGACAGCCACAGAAACCAGACGCACCAGCGCCTCTGCCGCCATCAGTGTCCGAAGGGGAAGGAAATGGTGCCCAGGGGCGGAATCGAACCACCGACACGAGGATTTTCAATCCACTGCTCTACCCCTGAGCTACCCGGGCACCGGGGAAAGCATCGCTTTCGGGTGAGCGTGTCCTACGTCAGGCCGCGGGCGGTGTCCAGAGGGAAATTCACGCCTTTCCGTGCCTTGCCCCGCGCTTCCGCCGATGGGATACTGCACCTGTTCACCACCGAGGCGCCCCCATGCGACCGATCCGCGGCATCGTCTTCAAGCTGATCTCGGTCACGCTGTTCATCGTCATGTCGAGCCTGGTGAAATCGGTCTCGGACAGCATCCCGCCGGGCGAGACGGTCTTCTTCCGCTCGCTCTTCGCCATCCCGGTCATCCTGGCCTGGCTGGCGTTCCGGGGCGAGCTGCGGACCGGACTCCGGGTCTCGAAACCGCTGGGGCACCTTTGGCGCGGGATGGTCGGCACCATGGCCATGGGGATGGGATTCGCGGCGCTCGCCTTTCTGCCCCTGCCCGAGGTCACCGCCATCGGCTATGCCGCGCCCCTGCTCGTGGTGATCTTCGCCTCGATGTTTCTGGGCGAGGAGGTGCGGCTCTTTCGCCTGACGGCGGTCTTCGCGGGGCTCGCAGGGGTGATGATCGTTCTGTCGCCGCGCCTCTCGCTGGGCAGCGATGTCGGCACGGCCGAGGCTTTGGGGGCGATGTTCGCCCTGACCGGCGCGGTCAGTGCCGCGCTGGCGCAGGTGACGGTGCGGCGGCTGGTGATGACCGAAGAGACCTCGGCCATCGTCTTCTGGTTCTCGATCACCGCCACCGGGCTGTCGCTGTTCACGCTGCCCTTCGGCTGGGCGCTGCCGTCACCGGCCGAGGCGGGGATCCTGGTGCTGACCGGGCTGATCGGCGGGGTCGGGCAGATCTTCCTGACCTCGAGCTACCGCGAAGCCGATGCCTCGCTTGTCGCGCCCTTCGATTATGCGTCGATGCTGCTGGCCTTGGCCATCGGCTACTGGATCTTCGACGAGGTGCCGACCGGCACCATGCTGATCGGCGCGGCCATCGTCGTTTCGGCCGGGATCCTGATCATTTGGCGGGAACGGCAGTTGGGGCTGGAGAGGGCCAAGCAGCGGAAAGCGATGACGCCGCAGGGCTAGCAGACCTCCCCGGCGCCCCGGTCCTTCAGGCATCGCGCCGCCGGGCGCAGGACAGCAGGGCTTTCGTCAGGGCGGCCAGCAGGGCCAGTGTCCCCAGGAATTCGGCGACCATATATCCGCGGGCGGGGCTCGGGCCGCGGAAGATCGCGAAAATCGCCAAAGCCGCCGCGCCGCCAATCAGCACCCACAGACCCCAGCGGACAATCGGCCGCGGGGCGCGGGGCGTTGATGATCCGCCGCGCGACCGCCAGAGGGACAGGGCCTCGGCCGTGGCCAGGACGGCGCTGCTCAGCCCCGCGAAATAGACGATGTTGCACAAGACAAGGACGAGCGACGCGGCCAGCGGCGGGTTACCGCTCTCGCCCGAGAAGACATAGAGAAAGAGCAGGACGTCGAGATACAGCACCAGCGGCAGCAGAAGCAGGATCGCCGCGCAGAGCAGAAGGGCACAGACAAAGGCCAGAATGCTGCAGGGTTTCGCGTAACCCGTTCCCGTCATGGCGCGCCTCCCGGCCCGTGGCTCGAAACCGCGCTTTCCACCCTGTCGAGGGTCGCGACCCCGGTCGGATGCTACCGCCCGGTCGGCCACCGTGCAACCCGCAGATGCCGGGGCCGCGCCGCCCGGCACCCGCCAGCCCCCGAACCCCGCGCCGGAACCCGGCCGCGTCCGGCGCGTTTGCCTGCCATCAATCCCATGGGGGGCCGGGATGCTCAGGCGGCTGGACGGAGAGGCGAGTGACGCCGGGCGCGACGCGGGACCCGAGGACCTCTGCCATGTCAGCGATACCCAGCCCGGCTGGACCCGTCGCCGGGCGGGCAGGGGATTCACCTATCTCGACGCCCAGGGCCGGCCGATCCGCGATGATGCGCGCCTGACGCGCCTGCGCGCCCTGGCCATTCCGCCCGCCTGGCGTGAGGTCTGGATCTGTCCCGATCCCAACGGCCATATCCAGGCGACCGGCCGCGATGCCCGGGGGCGGAAGCAATACCGCTATCACCCGGTCTGGGCCGAAGCCCAGGGCGCGCAGAAATTCGCGGGCCTCGGCGATTTCGGGCGCGCCCTGCCCGCCCTCCGCGCGCAGGTCGACGCCGATCTGCGCCGCCGGGGCGCCCCGCCCGAGCGGGTGATGGCGACGGTGGTCCGGCTTCTCGATATCGGGCTGATCCGGATCGGCAACGATTGTTACGCCGCCGAGAACCGCAGCTTCGGCGCCACGACGCTGCGGGCGCGCCACCTGACGCTGCAGGGATCGACGCTGCGTTTCACCTTTACCGGCAAGTCGGGCAAGGAATGGCGGCTCAAGGTCCATGACCGCCGCATCGCCACCGCTCTACGCTCGATCCAGGATCTGCCCGGCCAGCGGCTCTTTCGCTACCTCGATGACGAAGGCCGGCCGCAGGACCTGCTGTCGCAGGACGTGAACGCCTATATCCGCGCCGCCGTCGGCGAGGAATTCTCGTCCCGGCATTTCCGTCCCTGGGGGGGCAGCGTGCAGGCCTTGGGTTTGCTGGGGCAATGCGACCGGCCCGAGGGCAAGGCGGCCCGCGCCCGGGCGCTCAATGCCGCCATCGCCGAGGTAGCGCGGCGGCTCCACAACACGCGGGCGGTCTGTCGGCAAAGCTATATCCATCCGGCGATCCTCACCGCCTGGGAGGACGGCGGGCTGACTCCCGCGCTGTCCGACCTCCGCCGCCGCCTGCCCCGGCCGCTCAAGGGGCTGGATGCCGGGGAATCGCTGTTTCTGCGCTGGCTCGACCGCCGGGGCTGAAGCGTCCGCTCACCCCTCCGACCAGAACACCAGCCGGTTCCCGAACGGATCGCTCACCGCCATATCGCGCGAGCCCCAGGGTTGGGCCTGCACCCCCGGCCGCGCCTGGCGATAGCCCTTGGCGTTCAGCGCGGCGCACAGGGCGTCCACGTCCGGCACCTCGATCCGCAGCGATGCCCCCGGCGCCGCGTCGCCGAAATGCTCGGACAGATGCAGCACGCATTCCCCCTGCCGCAGCCCCAGGTAAAGCGGCAATCCGGGTTCGAACCGATGTTCGAAAACCACGTCGAAGCCCAGAAAATCCACGTAGAATTCCCGCGCGCGGGTCTCGTCGAAACTGCGAAGAATGGGAACCGGCGCCTGCATCATCGTCCCCGGAACAACCCGCCCAGCACGCCCCGGACGATGGCGCTGCCGGCTCTCGTGCCGATGGAGCGGGCGACCGATTTGGTGAAGGCATCCATCACCGAATCCGAGCGCGACGAGCGGCTGCGCGAGGGCGACGACCGCCGCCGCGGCGGCTCGTCCTCTTCCTCGACCCGGCGGGACCGCGACGAGCCGGGCGAATAGCGCCGCCCGCGCGAATGCTCTTCCTCGCCGCGGTCGCGCTCGAATCTTTCGGCCTCGCGCGCGGCCTGCTCGGCGCGGCGCGCCAGCATCTCCTGCGCCGAATCGCGGTCCATGGCGGTGTCGTATTTCCCTGCCAGCGGCGAGGCGACGATCACCTGCCGCCGGATCGCGTCATCGCAGGGACCCATGGCACTGGCCGGCGGGCGGATCAGCGTGCGTTCCACGACGCCCGGCACGCCCTTGGCCTCCAGGAACGAGGTCACGGCCTCGCCCACGCCCACCTCGCGAATCGCCGCCTCGGTGTCGAAGCGGGGGTTGGCGCGGTAGGTCTGGGCGGCGCGGCGCAGGGCCTGCTGGTCGCGCGCGGTGAAGGCGCGGAGCGCGTGCTGCACCCGGTTGCCCAGTTGCCCCAGCACATCCTCGGGCACGTCATCGGGGTTCTGGGTGATGAAATAGACGCCGACCCCCTTGGACCGGATCAGCCGCGCCACCTGTTGCACCTTGTCGACCAGCGCCTTGGGCGCCCCGTCGAACAACAGATGCGCCTCGTCGAAGAAGAAGACGAGCTTCGGCTTCTCGGCATCGCCCACCTCGGGCAATTCCTCGAACAATTCCGACATCAGCCACAGCATGAAGGTCGCGTAAAGCCGCGGCGTCTCCATCAGCCGGGCGGCATGCAGGATGTTCACGCGGCCCTGACCCTGTGGCGTGGTCAGCATCAGGTCCCTGATGTCGAGCGCCGGCTCGCCGAAGAAACTCGCCGCCCCCTGGTTTTCCAGCACCAGCAGCCGCCGCTGGATCGCGCCGATCGAGGCGGTGGTGACATTGCCATAGCGCGCGGACATCTCCTCGCGGTTCTCGGCCAGGAATTGCAGGATCGCCCTGAGATCCGCCAGATCCAGGATCGGCCAGCCCTGTTCGTCGGACAGCCGGAAGGCCACGTTGATCACGCCCTCCTGCGCCTCGGTCAGTTCCAGGATGCGCGACAGCAGCAGCGGCCCCATCTCGGCCATCGTGGTCCGCACCGGATGGCCGAACTGGCCGAAGAGGTCCCAGAACACCACCGGCATCGCCGCATGGTTCAGGGGCCCCAGCCCGATCTGGTCGGCACGTTTCTGAAAACCCTCCCGCGGGGTTCCCGCCACCGCCATCCCGCCGACATCGCCCTTGATGTCGGTCAGGAAGACCGGCACCCCGGCGCGGCTGAATTCCTCGGCCATGATCTGCATGGTGATGGTCTTGCCGGTGCCGGTGGCGCCCGCGATCAGCCCGTGCCGGTTGCCGTATTTCAGCAGCAATTCCTCGGGCTGGGCATAACCCTCGCCGCCGCCGCCGATGAAAATGCTGTCCTGCGCCATGCCACCCGTCCCGGGGCCTCGCCCCTTCATTCTGCCCCAAATACGCTGCGGGGGTGCGGGGGTGCAAAACCCCCGCTTCCGCCCTCGCGGCTCAGACTGCCGCGAAATCCTCGCGCGCGTAACCCTGCAAATAAAGAAGCGCCGTCAGGTCGCCGTGATTCACCCGCAGATCGCATTGCGCCGCGACCGCGGGCTTGGCGTGCAGCGCCACGCCCGCGCCCGCCAGATGCAGCATGCCGAGGTCGTTGGCGCCGTCACCCACGGCGATGACCTCGGCGGGCGTGATCCCCAGCCTTGCGGTGATCTGGGTCAGCGCATCGACCTTGGCCTGCTTGCCCAGGATCGGCATCCCTACCTTGCCAGTCAGCCGCCCGTCGTCGGCCAGGAGCGTATTCGCCCGGTGCTCGTCGAACCCCAGCGCGCCCGCCACCTTCTCGGTAAAGGCGGTGAACCCGCCCGAGACCAGCGCGGCATGCCCGCCGTGCGCCTTCATCGTCGCGATCAGAACCTTGCCGCCGGGCATGAAGGTGATCCGCTCGGCCAGCACCTGGTCGATGACCCCGACCGGCAGCCCCTTCAAAAGGCCCACGCGCTCGGTCAGCGCCGCTTCGAAATCCAATTCGCCATTCATCGCCCGCGCGGTGATCCCCGCGACATGGGCGCCGACGCCGGCCATATCGGCCAGTTCGTCGATGCATTCCTGCTGGATCATGGTCGAATCCATGTCGGCCAGCAGCATCGCCTTGCGCCGCCCCTCGGCCTTCTGGACACAGAGGTCCACGCCCATCCCCTGCAGATCGGCCCAGACCTCCCATTGATTCGCGGGCAGCGCCTCGAGGTCGAATTCGGCCGCCACGCCGGGCTCCAGCCAGCGCGCCGCGCCGCCGCCCCAGGCGTTGCGCAGGTTCTCCACCAGCGGCGCTTCCAGCACCGGGGTGGCGGGATTGGTGAGCAGGGTGGCGACATGCATGGGCGTGTTTCCGATCGTGGACAGGCGGCGTCGGTTTCGGGGCTTCAAGTGCCGCATTAGGCCAATAATCTCGCTTGCGCCAGTCGGGGCGCAGGAATATCAGCGACGGCGGGACACCCCTCCCCAACGAGGGGCGTTTATCTGGAAGGATACCATGACTGCTCTCGCTACCCCGGCCACGCGGCCGGCCAATCCGCGTTTCTCCTCGGGCCCCTGCGCCAAGATTCCCCATTTTTCGCTGGACATGCTGGCCGATGCGCCGCTCGGTCGCTCGCACCGCGCCGCCGTGGGCAAGTCCAAGCTGGCCGAGGCCATCGACCTGACCCGTGAAGTCCTGGGCGTGCCGGCCGATTACCGCATCGGCATCGTGCCGGGCTCGGACACCGGCGCCGTCGAAATGGCGCTGTGGTCGCTTCTGGGCGCCCGCCCGGTCGAGATGCTGGCCTGGGAGAGCTTCGGCGAGGGCTGGGTCACCGATGTGGTGAAACAGCTCAAGATCGACGCCGTGGTCAAGAAGGCCCCCTATGGCCAGATCGTCGATTTCGCCACCGTCGATTTCGACAAGGATGTGGTCTTCACCTGGAACGGCACGACCTCGGGCGTGCGGGTGGCCAATGGCGACCTGATTCCGGCCGACCGTCAGGGCCTGACCATCTGCGACGCGACCTCGGCCGCCTTCGCCATGGACCTGCCCTGGGACAAGCTCGATGTCGTGACCTTTTCCTGGCAGAAGGTGCTGGGCGGTGAGGGCGCGCATGGGATGCTGATCCTGAGCCCCCGCGCGGTCGAGCGTCTGGAAAGCTATACCCCCGCCTGGCCGCTGCCCAAGATCTTCCGCATGACCAAGGGCGGCAAGCTGATCGAGGGCATCTTCAAGGGCGAGACGATCAACACGCCCTCGATGCTGGCGGTCGAGGATTATCTGGTGGCGCTGAAATGGGCGCAATCGCTGGGCGGGCAACCGGCGCTGATCGCCCGGGCCGAGGCCAACGCAAAGACCGTCTGGGACTTCTGCGCGCAAAAGCCCTGGCTCACAAATCTGGCCGAGGATGCGGCCAATGCCTCGACCACCTCGGTGTGCCTGAAGTTCGTCGATGCCCGCATCACCGACGGCGCCGCCTTCGCCAAGGCCGTCGCCAAGCGGCTGGAGAAGGAAGGCGTGGCGCTGGACGTGGGCGCCTATCGCGACGCGCCGGCAGGCCTGAGGATCTGGTGCGGCTCGACGGTGGAAACCGCCGATGTCGCCGCGCTGATGCTCTGGATCGAATGGGCCTTCGAGGCCGAGATCGCCGCGCTGGCGAAAGCCGCCTGATCCCCGGAAGGTGCGCCATGAAGGCGCACCCTACCCACCCCCGTAGGGTGCGCCTTCATGGCGCACCGTCCACGCCCCCACTCAGGAGCCCCCATCATGGCCCCCCGCGTTCTCGTTTCCGACGCCCTCTCCGAAACCGCCGTCCAGATCTTCCGCGACCGCGGGGTCGAGGTGGATTACCTGCCGAACCTCGGCAAGGACAAAGAGAAACTGCTTGAGATCATCGGCCAGTACGATGGCCTCGCCATCCGTTCGGCCACCAAGGTGACCGACAAGATCCTCGCCGCCGCGACCAACCTCAAGGTCATCGGCCGCGCGGGCATCGGGGTCGACAACGTCGATATCCCCGAGGCGTCGAAGAAGGGCATCATCGTGATGAACACCCCCTTCGGCAATTCGATCACCACCGCCGAACACGCCATCGCCATGATGTTCGCCGTCGCCCGCCAAATTCCCGAGGCCAATGCCTCGACCCATGAGGGCAAGTGGGAAAAGTCGAAGTTCATGGGGGTCGAGCTCTTCAACAAGACCCTGGGCGTGATCGGCGCGGGCAACATCGGCGGGATCGTCTGCGACCGTGCCGTCGGCCTGAAGATGAAGGTCATCGCCTACGATCCCTTCCTCTCGGACGAGCGCGCCAAACAATTGGGCGTCACCAAGGTGGAACTGGACGAGCTGCTGGCGCGGGCCGATTTCATCACGCTGCATGTGCCGATGACCGACAAGACCCGCAACATCCTCAGCCGCGAGAACCTCGCCAAGACCAAGAAGGGCGTGCGGATCATCAACTGCGCCCGCGGCGGTCTGATCGACGAGGAGGCGCTGGTCGAGGCGCTGAAATCGGGCCATGTCGCCGGGGCCGCGCTCGATGTCTTCGCCGTCGAACCTGCCAAGGAAAGCCCGCTGTTCCACATGCCGAACGTGGTCTGCACGCCGCATCTCGGCGCCTCGACCACCGAGGCGCAGGAGAATGTCGCCCTGCAGGTGGCCGAGCAGATGGCCGATTACCTGCTGACCGGCGCCGTCTCGAACGCGCTGAACATGCCCTCGGTGACCGCCGAGGAAGCCGCCGTCATGGGCCCCTGGATCAAGCTGGCCGGGCATCTGGGCAATTTCGCCGGGCAAATGACCGACGAGCCGATCCGCGCCATCAACGTGCTCTATGATGGCGTCGTCTCGGACATGAACCTCAAGGCGCTGGACTGCGCGGTGATCGCCGGGATCCTGAAATCGGCCAATCCCGATGTGAATCTGGTCTCGGCGCCCATCGTGGCGAAAGAGCGCGGGATCAAGGTCTCGACCACCACCCAGGACAAGGCGGGCGCCTTCGACGGCTATATCAAGCTGACCATCGTCACCGACAAGCGCGAGCGCTCGCTGGCCGGGACCGTGTTCAGCGACGGCAAGCCGCGTTTCATCCAGATCAAGGGCATCAACATCGACGCCGAGATCGGCGAGCACATGCTCTACACCACCAACGAGGACGTGCCGGGGATCATCGGTCTTCTGGGCATGACCATGGGCAAGAATGGCGTGAACATCGCCAACTTCACCCTCGGCCGGTCGGCGGCGGGTCAGGACGCGATCGCGCTTCTCTATCTCGATCAGGCCATTGACCCGAAAGTGGTCGAGACGCTGGAATCGACGGGGATGTTCCAGCAGGTGCATCCGCTCAAGTTCGAGGTCGCGTAAGCGCCTTCAAAGGTTTGGAAAAGCCCCGCTCCGGCGGGGCTTTTTTCTTGGCGGATGGTGGGGTGAAACCCCACCCTACGGGCCGAGGGCGAGAGGCAGCGCGCCAATGCAAGCCGGGCACGCGCCGGACCGTGGGATGGCGCCGCAACGCCGGTCAGCCTGCGCTTCATGGTTCGGCCCGCTTCCAAACCCGGTTCGGAGCGGGCGGCAACCAAAGCGCCAGCCCGCCGGTACGGGCCGGCGCTTGCCCGGCGCCTTCGGCCTGATTCCGGGCAGGCAAGGATCACTCGCCAATGCTCACCCGCAGGGTACGTGCTCGCGCGCACCAACCTCCCCCGGAACGAAATCCGCGCCCGACCATCGCAATCGGGCGCGCTCCTTTCCCAAGGCAGGCGCAGAAAATCCGCACCCTCCTCAAAGCCCGGAGGTCCTGCGATGCGCGATCCTGCCCTCGACCGCCTGCTCCCTGCCTTCGCCACCGGCCCCGAAGGGCTCTTCGCCCTCTGGCGTTGGAGCGGCGACATCAACACCCCTTCCTGCGGCTTCACCGAGGATCCGGTGTCGGGCGTGGCCTGAGTCTCACCCCGCCAGCCGCATCCCCATATGCCCAGTCGAACTGTCCGGCGTGTTATGGGTTCGCGAATGCACCTGATAGCGTTCGCAATAGCTGACGTGACAGAGATACGACCCGCCGCGGATCACATAGCCAGGCCCGTCGGCCGGTCCCTGCGGATCGCGCGGCGGCAGCTTGCCGTCGCCTTGGGGCAGGGGGCCGAATTTGGTTGCGGTCCATTCCCAGACATTGCCGGTCAGGTTGTGGAACCCATAGGCATTGGGCGGGAAATGATCGGCCGGGCAGGTGCCGATGAACCCGTCTTCGGCGCTGTTCAGGCGGGGAAACTCCCCTTGCCAGGTGTTGTGCCGATGGCCCGAGGCCGGGACCAGCTCGTTCCCCCAGGGGAAGCGCGCCTGCTTCAGGCCGCCCCGCGCGGCGAATTCCCACTCGGCCTCGGTCGGCAACGTGAGCCCCAGATACTCGGCCATCGCCGCCGCATCGAACCAGCTCAGATGCACCGCCGGATGGTCGGGCTTCTCGCGCCAGTCGGACCCCGGCCCCTCGGGCGCCGCCCAGTTCGCGCCCGCCACCGCCCGCCACCAGGGCGTCTGCGGCGGGTGCTCGACATAGCCCAGCGGATCCTCCAGGAAGAGGTGGAAGACAAAGGACCAGCCCTCGCGCTCGGCCACACTGCGATAGCCCGATTCCGCGGCGAAAGCGGCCCATTGCCGGTTGGTCACCACCGTCCGCCCCAGCCGGAAGGGCGAGACGAAGACCCGCCGCCGGGGGCTGTCCATGTCGTCCGGATACCGGCCCTTGGCCGCGCCCATGTCGAAGAACCCGCCCTTCAGCGCGATCAGTCCGGCCGCGATCTCGGATTTCAGTGCGTCAGAGGCCCGCCGCGCCAGCGCCGGTGCCAAGCGTGTTTCGGGCAGCGCCAGGCCGGGGCCCGCGGGGGCGCAACAGGATTTGCCGTCCATCCATCCCTCCATCCTGCGCCTGTCCTGCACCCGGACGCGGGAAAAGGCAACGGGCGGTCCCGAAGGAACCGCCCGCGCCACAGGTCCGGGTGGGGAGGGGGTTTACCACCCGAACAGGAGGGTGAGGCCTGTTTGTCCGCCGTTTTGCTGGACGGCGGCGTTGGTGTTTTGGCCGAACTGGAAAAGGCCATAGGCGTTGTTTCCGCCGGTCTGGGTGATGGTGCCGGTATGGCCGGCGCCTTCCTGGTGGATGATGGCCTGGTCGGTGGCGCCCTGGGCGATGCCGGCGGCGTTGTTGACGCCGTGCTGGGTGACATGGCCATTGGCCTGGATGTCGTTGTGCAGCGCATAGAGCGCGAGGCCGATGCGCAGCGCCTGGGCCTCCTGTGCGTTGGAGGGAGCGATGTTGAGGGCGACCGAGCCTCCGGCCGAGGCGGCCATGGGCAGGGCGGTGGTGGCGGCGAGGGCGGCGGCGAAAGCGAGGGTTTTCATGGCTTGGGTCCTTGGCAGAGGAGGGATGAGGGGGGCTGAAAGGCTTTGGTCTGGAAGAAGGATCTTGGAAGGAACCGGGGGGAGCAGGGCCCCGGCGGCTCGTCTCAGAGGCGGGCGTCGGCGCAGGTCAGGGCCCGGCCGCCCACGGTGACGTCGAGATCGACATGATGGCTGCGCGGGCTGCCCGGGAGGCGGGTCTCGCCCAGCACCTCGGTGCCGCCGGCGGCGACCGAGAAATCGCCCGACTGGCGGATCGTGGTGCTGCCGCCGCCCCCGGTCGAGGTGATGGCCAGGGCATAGGCGCCCTGGGTGGCCTGCCGGGCATGGACGCGGCCGGTGATCAGCGTGCCCGAGCCCACGGGTTCGAGGGCGATCTCGCAGACCACGGGGGCGGCGGCGGGGCGCGAATTCTCGGCGAAAGCGGCGGAACAGGCGGCCATCGCGGCCAGCGACAGGCCGAGGAGGACCGCGGGCGCCCGGCGGGTCTGGATGCGGCGGTCGGGGAAGGTCTTGGTGCTGCGCATGGCGGGATCCTCAGGGTGAAACGGGGGATGGCAGGGGCCGCGGGGTCCGGGGGCTGAACCCCGCGGCGGGAGGGGAGCGGGAGGGGACGCTCCCCCGGGGAGGTCAGTGCTGGACGCCCTCAGTGCTGAACGATGGCGATGACGTTGCCGACGCCGGTCTGGGTGGCCGAGGCCGAGTTGTTGTCGCCCAGCTGCACGACGGCGGCGACGTTGTTGCGGCCGTACTGGCCGACATCGGCGGCGTTGTTGTTGCCCATCTGGGCGACGCCCACGGTGTTGCGGCGGCCCCATTGGTCGGTGCTGGCCGAGTTGTTCCAGCCCGACTGGCCGATGGCGGCGTCGTTGCGGCGGCCGTCCTGGGTGGCGACGGCGATGTTCGAGCCGCCGTTCTGGATCACGGTCAGGCGCTGACGATGGCCCGACTGGCCGCCGCCGACCTGGTTGTTCCAGCCGTTCTGCTCGACCACGACGCGGTGGCCGCCGGTGGCGAGGGCGGGCAGCGCGGTGGCGCCGATCAGGGTGGCGAGGACGAGGGTTTTGAAGGATTTGGCGAACATGGTCTGGGTCTCCGTAAGGGTGTGGCCTGATGGGTTGGTGGCCGGGGTTGAATGGGGTGGTCGGGTTGCTGTGGGTTGTGTGGTTCGGTCGTGTCAGTCGGGGAGCGCCGGTGCCCCGTGTCGTCCGGGGCGGTCTGTGCTTCCGATGAGACCAATCTGGCCGCCCGGCCCGGGTCAGACAAAATCAGCGCGCCGTGGGGCGATAACCGGGGGTCTGTTATCCGATAACAAGCCGGGCGATTGCCGCTAAGATATTGATACCGAACCGATTCGCCGGGTACTTCCGCCACAGACCCTCCCCGCGCGCCCCAGGCCCGGACACCGCCTTTCCCGTGACAGCCCCCGCTCCGGCGCCCCGCAGGCGGCACATCACCCCCTCGCGCGCCCGGCTGTTATCCGATGACAGGCCCGATCCGCCCCCCGGCCGCCGCCCCTGACCCGGCCTCGACTCAGGCCCCGCCGACTCACCCCCACCCCGCCCGACTCACCCGCGGCGCGGGCAGAAGGCGTATTTGCAGCAGAATGAAAGCCCGGGGGGCGGCGGACGAGGGGGCCGGCACGGAGCCCGCCGCGCGGGCAAGGACCACGAAGCGAGCACAGGGGCCGAGACCGCCCCACCGCCCCACCGCCCCCCGGATCCGCGGCTCGGGACGCGAGCCACGGACACCGCACAGACGAAAACGGCGGATCGCGCCTCTCGGGCAAGACGAGGGCCCCGCCCCAACCCTTCGTTGCGGCCCGACAGTCGCCCAACGCGCCCGCGACAGCCGCCAACAAAAGCGAAATACCGCCTCGGGCGTTGACTTCCCCTGCCCCGGACCGCCACTCTCCGCCCCAGTCGAAGGAGCAGCGCCATGTCATCCATGCAAAGCGGGAGCCTCTCCAACCAGAGAGACGAGACGATCCCGGGACTCGGCTTTGGTTTCGGGGGACAGAAGACGGCACGGGCGCGCAACGGGGCCTCGGCGGGCGGCCTGAGGTCACGGCGCGACGCCAGGCATCGCTCCCGGTGCGCCATCTCGCCGCCCTGCCCCGATCATCGCCTGTGGCACCCGGCCCGGCCTCGCCCTATGGGGCCGCGCCCATGACCCGGCCCGAGAAGCACTCGCTCACCCTGAAGGGCCACCGGACCTCGGTTTCGCTGGAGCCCGAATTCTGGGCGGCCTTCCGGGCGCTGGCCCGCGCGCAGGGTCAGGGGATCAACGAATGCGCCGCTGCCATCGACGCGGCGCGGGGCGACCTGGGGCTGGCCAGCGCCATCCGGCTGGCGGTGCTGCGCGACCTGCAGGCCCGCGCCGGCGGCTCAGAGGGGGCGTAGCCCGTCGCGGAAGCGGCGCATGTTGTCCTGATAGAGGCGCGCCGAGGTCCGCAGCCGGGCGAAAGCTGCCTCGTCCAGCTGCCGCACCACCTTGCCGGGAGACCCCATGACCAGCGAGCCATCGGGGATCTCTTTCCCCTCGGTGATCAGCGCGCCCGCGCCGATCAGGCAGTTGCGGCCGATCCGGGCGCCGTTCAACACCGTCGCCCCCATGCCGATCAGCGTCTCGTCGCCGATGGTGCAGCCGTGCAGGATGACGTTGTGCCCGATGGTGCAGTCGCGGCCGATGGTCAGCGGATAGCCCATGTCGGTGTGCAGCGTGCAGCCTTCCTGCACGTTCGAGCCGGCGCCGACCTCGATCCATTCGTTGTCACCGCGCAGCGTCGCCGTGAACCAGACCGAGGCACCCGCCGCCAGCCGCACCCGGCCGATGACATTGGCGTCAGGCGCGACCCAGGTGTCGGGGTCGATCTCGGGCGTCAGCCCGGCCAGGGCGTAGATCATGGCGTATCTCCGGGGTTGCGGGCGTCGAATTCGCGGTTCAGCCCGCGGACGAAATCGGTGAGGCCGGGCTGACGGTCGCGGCGCATCCGCTCGGCGCGCAGGATGGTCTGCAACTCCTCCTCGGCCCGGTCGATGTCTTCATTGACGATGACATAATCGTATTCCGCCCAATGGCTGATCTCGTCGCGACTCTTGGCCATGCGCCCGGCGATCACCGCATCCGTGTCCTGGGCCCGGGTCCTGAGGCGCGCTTCCAGATCGGCGATCGAGGGCGGCAGGATGAAGATCGACACCACGTCATGGCGCAGCTCGGAATTGCGCACCTGCTGGCCGCCCTGCCAGTCGATGTCGAAAAGCGTATCGCGCCCCTCGGTCATCGCCGCGGCGACCGGCCCCTTGGGCGTGCCGTAGAAATTGCCGAAGACCTCGGCATGTTCCAGCATCTCGCCCGCCGCGACCATGGCGGTGAATTCGGGTTTCGACTTGAAGTAGTACTCCACCCCGTCCGTCTCGCCGGGACGCGGGGCGCGGGTGGTGGCGCTGACCGAGAATTTCAGCGTCGGGTCCCAGGCCATCAGCCGGCGGGCCAGCGTGGATTTCCCCGCGCCCGAGGGCGAGGAAAGGATGATCAAGAGGCCGCGCCGCGAGGCAAAGGGGGCCATCGCCTACTCCAAGTTCTGCACCTGCTCGCGCATCTGGTCGATCACGGTCTTGAGGTCAAGGCCGATCCGCGTCAGGTCGGCGCTCTGCGCCTTGGAACACAAGGTATTGGCCTCGCGGTTGAATTCCTGCATCAGGAAATCGAGCTTGCGGCCCATGGGCTCGCTCTGCGCCATCAGGCGGCGCGCGGCGGTGACATGGGCGTCGAGGCGGTCGAGTTCCTCGGTCACGTCGGTCTTGACGGCGATCAGTGCCATTTCCTGTTCCAGACGCCCGGGGTCCAGGCCGGGGGCAGCCTCGGCCAGCCGTGCCAGCGCCGCCTTCAGCGCTTCGATCTGGTCGGGGCGGCGGGCGGCAGCGGCTTGCCGGGCCTCGGCCGTGAGGCTGGCAATGGCGTCGATCTGGGCGTCGATCACCTGGGCCAGCGCCGCGCCCTCGGCCGCGCGCATGGCGTCGAAGGCGGCCAGCAGCGCCTCCGCCCGGATCAGCAAGGCGCCGACCAGCGCGGCCTGGTCCAGCGTCTCGGGTCCGCTGTCGATCACCCCTTTCAGGCCCAGCAGATCCGCCGCGGTCATCGGTGCCAGCCCCAGCCCGCGGGCCTCGGCCTGAGCTTCGGCCGCCATGACCATCGAGACCGCCGCCTCCAGCGCCGCGGGGTTGAGTCGCATCGGCCCGGCTGATTCGCTTCGGGACAGTTTCAACGATAGGGAAACATTGCCCCTCTTAACCTTGTCTGAAAGTATTTTGCGCAACGACCCTTCCAGCCCGTCGAGCCAATCCGGCAGCCTAAATCGCAGGTCCAGGCCCCTGCCATTGACCGCGCGAAGGTCCCATTGCGCGGAATAAACCACTGAATCTAATGAGATTTCGCCCGTTTCGGAGGCGTAGCCGGTCATCGACTTAACCATTTCCCTAGAATTTGTCCCCTTTGTGGCGAATTGAGGCTAGATTAAGGCAACAGTAAGAATTCTCAAACAAAGGTAAACAGCGGGTCGGACGGGTTCGATTGGCCGGGGGGGTCAACGGAACGGGTCATCGACCGGGTTTGTGGAGATGAACTATGTCCGATGTCGTGCCTGAAAGCCAATCGCCGAGCCAACGCCTTGCCGAGGTCCTGCGCCTGCCCTTCACGGCGCGCAGCGGCGAGCAGGATTACCCGGCGGTCCGGGCGGTGCAGAGCCACTGGAACGAGCTGCGCGGCGACCGGATCTGCCCGGCGCGCGCCGAACTGGACCCCAAGCCGCTGGCCCATTGCCTGGATGTAATGTTCGTGGCCGAACTGGTGGCCCCCTCGGTGGCGCGGCTGCGGCTCTGCGGGCAGCAACTGGGCGAGCTTCTGGGGATGGAGCCGCGCGGCATGCCGCTGAGCGTCTTCTTCAACGGTGATGCGCGGACTGAACTGGCCCAGGCGCTGGCCCAGGTCGCCCAGGGCGCACGGGCGGTGATGCCGCTGCGTTCGGACGCGGGGCTGGGTCAGGCGGCCATCGACGGGATGCTGGCGCTGATGCCGCTCTCGGATCCCGATGGGCGCATCACCCGGGTACTGGGCGTTCTGGAAACGCGGGGGCCTGCCGGACGCGCGCCGCGTCGATTTCGCCTGAGCGCGCCCTTGCGGATGGAGAGCGATCCGCGCCCCCATCCCTTCGCCAAGCCCGCCCCGGCGGCCCGTGCCGCGACCGGCAATGCCGAGCGGCGGGTCGAGGCTCCGGCAGGCCATCTCCTGCCGGCCGCGCTGCCGCAGCGCGGGCAAAAGCCGATGCTGCGCGTGATCAAGGGCGGCTTGGCCTGAGATCGCCCCTGAGGCGCAAACGAAAGGGCGGCGGGTCTTGCGACCGGCCGCCCTTCGTCTTTTCTCCGAGGCGGTTTCAGACCGCCTTGCGGGCCAGTTCCTTGCGCCGCTGCGACAATTCCTCGGCCACCAGGAAGGCGAGCTCCAGCGATTGCGAGGCATTGAGGCGGGGATCGCAAGCGGTGTGATAGCGCGAGGACAGATCCTCGTCCGTCACCGCGCGCAACCCGCCGGTGCATTCGGTCACATCCTTGCCGGTCATCTCGAAATGCACGCCGCCGGGGATTGTGCCCTCGGCCTTGTGCACGGCGAAGAAGTCGCGGACCTCTTGCAGCACGCGCTCGAAGGGCCGGGTCTTGAAACCGGAGGCCGATTTGACCGTGTTGCCGTGCATCGGATCGCAGGTCCAGAGGACATTCGCCCCCTCTTCCCGCACCGCCTTGATCAGACGCGGCAGATGCTCGCCCGCCTTGCCGGCGCCGAAACGCGCGATCAGGGTCAGGCGCCCGGCCTCGTTTTCCGGGTTCAGCTTGCGCAGCAGGATCTTCAGATCCTCGGCGCTGAGCGAGGGGCCGCATTTCAGCCCGATCGGATTCTGCACGCCGCGGCAGAATTCAACATGCGCCCCGTCCGGCTGCCGCGTGCGGTCGCCGATCCAGATCATATGGCCCGACCCTGCCACCGGCAGGCCGGTGGTGGAATCGATGCGGCAGAGCGCCTCTTCGTATTCCAGCAGAAGCGCCTCGTGCGAGGTGTAGAAATCGACCGTGGACATCGCGCCCATCGTGTCCGAGGTGATCCCGGCCGCGGTCATGAAGTCGAGCGCGTCGGAAATCCGGTCGCTCAGCGCCTTGTAGCGCTCGGCATCCTCGGATTTGGTGAAGCCCAGCGTCCAGGAATGGACCCGGTGGATATCGGCGAAACCGCCCTTTGAAAAAGCCCGCAGCAGGTTCAGCGAGGCCGCGGCCTGGGTATAGGCCTGCAGCATGCGCTGGGGATCGGGCACCCGGGCCTCGGGCGTGAAGTCGAAGCCGTTGATGATGTCGCCGCGATAGCTGGGCAGTTCCACGCCGCCCATCGCCTCGGTCGGCGCCGAGCGGGGCTTGGCGAATTGCCCGGCCATGCGGCCGACCTTCACCACCGGAACCTTGGCGCCATAGGTCAGCACCACGGCCATCTGCAAAAGCACCTTGAAGGTGTCGCGGATGATATCGGCGTTGAACTCGGCAAAGCTCTCGGCGCAATCGCCCCCCTGCAGCAGAAAGGCCCGCCCGGCCGCGGCTTCGCCGAGCTGGCGCTTCAACGCGCGCGCTTCACCGGCAAAGACCAGCGGGGGATATTTGGCCAGCTGCGCCTCGGCCGCGCCAAGCGCGGCCCGATCGGGATAATCCGGCATCTGGATACGCTCTTTGGCGCGCCAGGCGGATTTGCTCCAGGCTTCGGTCATCGTGTCCTCCGTCGATGCACCGCCCGGCCACCCAGAAGGCGCCGTCAGCGGTATCAGCGCTCATACACCGCTTTTTTGGCCTTGCAAACCGGACAAGGCCCGCGCGCGCGATTTGTCCCTCCTTGCAGGGCTGCGGCTTTCCTGCTTGGATTGCGACAAACCGGCGTCGCGAACCAACCACGCGGCGGCCGTGCCCCCTCCACCCGGATGACCTTGATGAGCGACCTGCCCGCCCCGCGTTCCCGTACCCCCCAACCGCCCCGGACCGGCCGCTCGCCCGCCACCGTCACGGCCCCGGCCGCGGCGCGGTCGCAGCCCGCGCCGATCCGCCAGCGGCATTTTGTCTTCCTGCTGCTCAACCAGTTCACCTTTCTCAGCTTCGCCGCGGCCATCGAGCCCTTGCGCATCGCCAACCGGATGAGCGGCCAGTCCCTCTATCGCTGGACGCTGATCAGCGAATCGGGAAAGCCGGTGACCTGCTCCAACGGGGCGACACTGTTGGTCGATGGCGGGCTGGCCGAGGTCGGGCGCGACGATGTGGTGATCGTCTGCGGCGGCGTCGATGTGCGCGCGAACACGACGCAGCCGGTGGTCAACTGGCTGCGCAAGGTGGCGCGCAAGGGGTCGGTGATCGGCGGGCTTTGCACCGGGGCGCATACCCTGGCCGAGGCGGGGCTGCTGGAGAACCGCCGCGCGACGATCCATTGGGAAAACCGCGACGGGTTCCTGGAGGAATTCACCGACACGGATCTGACCAAATCGGTCTTCGTGATCGACGGCAACCGGCTGACGGCGGCGGGGGGCACTGCCTCCATCGACCTGATCCTGACGATGGTCGCCGATGACCATGGCAAGGATCTGGCCAATGCCGTCGCCGATCAGCTGATCTATACCACGATCCGCACCGACCGCGACATTCAGCGCCTGTCGATCCCGACCCGCATCGGCGTGCGCCATCCGCGCCTGTCGAAAGTGATCGAGCGGATGGAGCAATCGATCGAAGAGCCCGTCTCGCCCGCCGAACTGGCCGAGGAAGTGGGCATGTCCACCCGCCAACTCGAACGCCTGTTCCGCCGCTACCTGAACCGCTCGCCCAAGCGCTATTACATGGAGCTGCGGCTGGCGCGGGCGCGGAATCTGCTGATGCAGACCGAACTGAGCGTGATCAACGTGGCCCTGGCCTGCGGCTTTGCCTCGCCCTCGCATTTCTCGAAATGCTACCGCGCGCAATATGGCACCACCCCCTACCGCGAGCGCGGCACGCATGGGCTGGACGACGAGGCGGGCGGCGAGCCCGGGGATGAAGGCGAGGATCTGCTGGACGATCTGGACTGACGCGGGGCCGGGCGCCCTGCCCCGGCATCCGGGTTCTCAGAAACGAATGCCAAGGCCTTGAGGGTCAAGGGCTTTACCGGGTTCCGCCGATCCTCTGCCAGCCGGTCTTTCACCGCAGGGTGAAGCTGCTATAGTCGGCCGCAGTCGGCGATTGCGGCGCCTCTGCCGCGGTGATGCCCGGTTTTGGCGGGTTCGAGGAAACCCGCGCCCCTCGGATAGACGGCGAGCTTTCATGAAACTTGTGATCCCTCTTCTGGCCCTCAGCATGGCCCAATGCGCGATGGCCGAGAATGTCCCGGCCCAGATTCTCGACTGCGCCTTCGTGCAGGAATGCGACGCGGCCAGCGCCACCTGCACCACCGGCAACGAACCGAGGCTGTCCTTCGCGCTGGTCATGTCGGAAGACGGCGAGACCGCACGCTACGAGAACAACACCGCCAACCCGCCGATGCAGATCAGCTTCACCAATGACGGGGTGCTGGTGGCCTTCGATCCCTCGGGGCCGACCATGACCAGCGTTGGTGCCAATGGCATCGCCGTGCATGCCTCGAACCTGATCGTGCTGGCGCATGACATCCGCGCCGCGCAATGGACAGGAACATGCCTGCCGCGCTGAAGCTGGTGCTGCTGGCCGCGGGCGGCTCAAGCCGCATGCGCGGCGGCGACAAGCTGATGGAGGCGGTGGAGGGCCTGCCGCTGATCCGGCGGCAGGCGCAGGCGATGCTGGCGGCGGGGCTCGGCCCGGTGGCGGTGACCCTGCCCCCGGACCGGCCGCTGCGGGCGGCGGCGCTGGCTGGCCTTGATGTCGAACGTCTGACAATTCCCGATGCCGCTTCGGGAATGAGCGCCTCTCTCAAGGCAGCTGCGCGTTGGGTCAAGGGCGCAGCGCTGTTGCTTGCCCCCGCCGACATGCCAGAGTTGACGGCCGAGGATTTCCGCGCGCTGGCCGCAGGGCATGACGGCACGCACCCGCGGCGCGGCACGGCCGAGGACGGAACGCCGGGCCATCCGGTCCTCTTCCCCGCCTCGCTGCTGCCGCTCTTCGCCGGGCTCACCGGCGACGACGGGGCGCGGTCGATCCTGAAAGCCCATCCGCCGCTACTGGTACCGTTGCCGGGGAGGCATGCGGTGACGGACCTCGACACGCCCGAGGATTGGGCCACCTGGCGGGCAGGACGCGGGGGCCAGCCCCCGCACCCCCGGGATATTTAGAGAACAAAGATGCGCGGTTAAGGAAGGGTTAAGGGGCCTTGGGGTCGCGCCTGTGGGCGTCGAGGTCGCGGGTCGCCTTCTCGGCGCGGGTCCTGGCCAGGTCCTTCTGACCCTTGCTCAGCCCGTGTTGCGCGGCCTTGGCATCGCCTTTGGCGCGGGCCTCGTCCCGAGCGGCTTGCTTGCGCTTCGTGCGCAGGTTGACGACCTCGCCCATCACAGGCTCCGCGCGGCGAAGGTGTCGCATTGCGCCGGATCGCCGGCGCGGTAGCCGCGGAAGAACCATTCCTGCCGCTGTTCCGAGGTCCCGTGGGTGAAGCTGTCCGGCACCACGCGGCCGCCCGCCGAACGTTGCAGCGCGTCGTCACCGATGCGGGCGGCGGTGTTCAGCGCCTCGCGGATATCGGCGTCGGTCAGCGCCAGTTCCCGCGATGCCGCATGCGCCCAGACTCCGGCATAGCAATCGGCCTGCAATTCGATGCGGACGGACAGCGCGTTCGACTCGCGCTCCGAGACGCGGGCGCGTTGGGCGTTCACCTCGCCCAGCGTGCCGGTCAGGTTCTGGACATGATGCGCGACCTCATGGGCGATGACATAGGCATTGGCGAAGTCGCCGCCGGCATTGAGTTGCTGCTCCATCACCCGGAAGAAATCGGTGTCCAGATAGACGCGGCGGTCGCCCGGGCAATAGAACGGACCCATCGCCGCCTGCGCCATGCCGCAGGCGGATCCGGTGCCGCCGCGGTAAAGGACCAGCGTGGTGGGCGTGTAGCGCTGGCCCGAGGCGGCGAAGATCTGTGTCCAGACCTGTTCCGTCTCGCCCAGAATGGTGGCGACGAAGGCTTCCTCGTCATCGTCGATGGTGTTGGGACCGGTCTGCGTGGTCTGCTGGGTCGGCGCGTTGAACGAGCCGCTGGAACCGGTGAGCCCGCTCAGATCCACGCCGAAATAGGCGCCGATCAGCAGGACCACGACGGTGCCCAGGATCCCCAGCGGCCTGCCACCGCGCCCCCCGCCGATGCGGATGCCCGGAAGGCCACCGTGCGCCCCCCCGCTGCGGCGCCGGTCCTCGATATTCCGGCTGGTCCGTTTGCCGCGCCATTCCATGAAGGGATCCTCCCGCTGCCGGTTTCCGATCTTGCGCGGATTGGTCCGGCTGTCAAACATGCTTCTGGCAAACGCCGGCTGGGCTGCGCCGGTTCCCGACGGCAAAGGGGCGGTCCGCCGGACCGCCCCTTCCCTGTCGCGTTGCCCCTGGCCTCAGCCCTTGGGGCCGATCATATCCTCGGGCCGGACGATGCGGTCGAAGGTCTCGCCGTCGACGTAACCCAGCGCGATGGCTTCCTCGCGCAGTGTGGTGCCGTTCTTGTGCGCGGTCTTGGCCACCTTGGTCGCCGCGTCATAGCCGATGGTCGGGGCCAGCGCCGTCACCAGCATCAGCGATTCCTTCATCAGCTTGTCGATGCGCTGGGTATTGGCCTGGGTGCCGACCACCATATTGTCGGTGAAGGCGCTGGCCGAGTCGCCCAAAAGCTGCATGGATTGCAGCACGTTGTAGGACATCATCGGGTTGTAGACGTTCAGCTCGAAATGCCCCTGGCTGCCGGCGAAGCCCACCGCCGCGTCATTGCCCATGACATGGGCGCAGACCATGGTCAGCGCCTCGGCCTGGGTCGGGTTGACCTTGCCCGGCATGATCGATGAGCCGGGTTCGTTCTCCGGCAGGATCAGCTCGCCCAGGCCCGAGCGCGGGCCGGAACCCAGAAGCCGCAGGTCGTTGGCGATCTTGAAGAGCGAGGCGGCGACGGTCTTCAGCGCGCCCGAGAACATGACCATGGCGTCATGGGCAGCCAGCGCCTCGAACTTGTTCGGCGCGGTGACGAAAGGCAGCCCGGTGATCTCGGCGATCTGGGCGGCGACGCGGGTGTCCCAGCCCACCCGGGTGTTGAGGCCGGTGCCGACCGCGGTGCCGCCCTGCGCCAGTTCGTAGATATGCGGCAGGCACATTTTCACCCGTTCGATCCCGCGCTCGACCTGCTTGGCATAGCCCGAGAATTCCTGCCCCAGCGTCAGCGGCGTCGCATCCTGGGTATGGGTGCGGCCGATCTTGATGATGTCCTTGAATTCCTCGGCTTTCGCGACCAGCGCCTTGTGCAGCTTCTCCAGCCCGGGCAGCAGCACGTCGCGGGCCTGCATGCCGATGGCGACATGCATCGCGGTCGGGAAGGTGTCGTTCGACGACTGACCCATGTTGCAATGGTCGTTCGGGTGAACGGGTTTCTTCGAGCCCATCACCCCGCCCAGCATCTCGATGGCGCGGTTCGAGATCACCTCGTTGGCATTCATGTTCGACTGGGTGCCCGAGCCGGTTTGCCAGACGACCAGCGGAAAATTGTCGTCGAACTTGCCCTCGATCACCTCGGTGGCGGCAGCGGCGATGGCATCGGCGAGTTCCGGCGCCATGTCGCCCTGCGCCTTGTTGACCAAGGCGCAAGCCTTCTTGATGACCCCCAGCGCCCGGATGATCGGCACCGGCTGACGCTCCCAGCCGATGGGGAAGTTGATGATCGACCGCTGGGTCTGGGCGCCCCAGTATTTGTCTGACGGAACCTCAAGGGGGCCGAAGCTGTCGGTCTCGGTACGGGTGGCGGTCATCGCTGTCTCCTCAGGGATTTGCGCCCTCATAGCCAGCGGAAGCGGGAAAATCAATCGGTATGCCGTTGCATACGGATTGGCCTCCGCCCTGCCTGCCGCCGCCCGGAACCCGGCAAGCGCCGAGTGCCGGGCGCTGTAAAGTTTCTGTGATAAGTTGCCGAAATTCAACACTTGCGGAGAGTTCTTTTCGCTCGACTTGCCGTGATTTGCAGGCCGGGACCGATTGAGGCAGGCTCGCCCGGACACCGGCCGCGCCCGTTTGCGCGCCCGGGTTCTGGTTCGATTTTTTTAGGAGAATGACATTGACGACCTTTGGCTTCCTGGCCCGCTTTTCCACCGCGATCGTCCCGGTCGCCCTGGGGGCCGGAGCTTTCGTGTTTCCGCTGGCGGCCGGGGCCGACACGATGGCGCCCTGGTACATGCCCGCCGCCACCCGCGCGGCGCAATTCGCCGATTTCCGCGAGGATTACCGCCGCAGCGTGGTCGAGTTCCAGCCGTTCCGCGCGGAACTGACCGGCCTCGGCGCCGATGGCACGGCCCTGCGGCTGACCTCGCTCAACCCCTATGTGAACGCCTGGTTCGTGCTGGAAACCGGCGAGGGTCGGTCGCTGCGGCAATGGCATCTGGAAAACGCGGCACCCGAACTCTTCACCGTCTCGCTGGGCGAGGACGGCCGCGCGTTGACCGTCGCCAGCGAGGCCGGGACCGTCACCTGCACCCCCTGGGAGGGCGAGCTGGAAGAGGCCCGCAGCGCCAACCTGCCCTATTCGCCGATTTGCGACGGGCGGATGTTCCTGCGCAACCAGGGCTCGGGCAGCCGCACCACGCGTGAGGCCGTCACCGAATTCCTGCGCGGCTATGTGCCCTTCGGCGAAAGCCTGATCAACCTGATCAAGGACACGCTCTACGAGGACGCCTATCTCACCTCGGCCCAGACCATGGACGAGGCCGAGGCCGGCTCGACCGTCGAATTGCTGGGCCATGCCGATCTGCGCCGCAATCCGGTGATGCGCTCGAACCTGCGGGTCGATCTGGTGGGCGCCGAGGCCGCGCAGATGGAGGCCGGGGCCTGGTACGCGGTGCAGAACGCGCCCGGCATCTATGCCTCGGTCGTGCAGCCCGGCATGGTCAGCCAGGAGGTGATGTCGGTCCCCGGCGCCAACGGGCTCGACGGGGTCGAGAACGGCTCGGACGTGCATCTGTGGGCCTTCGACATGTCGCGCTTCGACCTGCGCTATGAAATCGGCACCTCGCACCCCGAGGTCGACTGGTCGCCCCGCCCCTCGGGCGCGGGCCGCGACTATTCGCTGCCGGGACCGGACGGGTTCGGCACGGTCGAGCCGTTGCAGATGACCGGGATGATGAACCCGGTGTTCATGGACCGGCTGGCGGGGATCTTCGCCGGCGGGTTCAAGCGCGACCACGGCGCCTGGCGGCTGACGGATTTCGCCTATACCAACCACGGCCATCATTACGGTTTCATCGTCAACGGCGTGATCCTGTCGCGGCTGCAACCGGGACTGGCCACGATCTATGTGCTCCAGGACGGCACCGTCCACATGGATATCTGGTCCGAACAGCTGGACCAGCTGCTGCCCCACATCCGCTTCGCCCGCCAGAACGGCACGCCGCTGGTCGAGCGTAACGCCGATGGCGTCGGCGTGCCGGGCAGCCAGGTGCGGAGCTGGATGGGCGGCAACTGGTCGGGCTCGGCCGAGGCGCAGCTTCGGACCCTGCGCTCGGGCGTCTGCATGCGCACCATCGAGGACCGGCAATTCCTGATCTACGCGGTCTTCATGTCGGTGACGCCTTCGGGCATGGCGCGGGTCTTTCAGGCCTATCATTGCGACATGGCGATGCTTCTGGACATGAATTCGCTCGACCTGACCTATTCGGCGATCTACCCGCGCGAGCCCGGATCGCCCGATTTCTCGATCGTGCATCTGGACCGGCGCATGGCGGAATCGGACAGCCGGCACCGCGATGGCACGCCCATGGGCCGGTTCATCGAATTCTCGGACAACCGCGACTTCTTCTACCTGCTGCGCCGCTGAGGAGGCTTGCCATGAACCGCCTGAAACCCCTTGCCCTGGCGCTGGGTCTTGCGCTTGCGCCGCTCGCCGCGGCCGCCCAGACCCTGGCCCAGAACAATGAGGTGATGTTCCAGCAGATGCAGCAATATCGCGGCCTTTCGGGGGCCACGATGGACCGCATCCGCGCCATCTTCGCCGAGAACGGGATGATCGGCCAGGGCAACCCGGCCGTGACCCGCCACCCGATGACCCCCGAACAGGCGGCCGAGCGCCAGGGCGGCAGCGTCGATTCGGTGCGCCGCGCCTATCGCAACGCCCGCTTCGAGCGGATCTGCGGCCATCCCTACGAGGTGCCGCTCTATGATCCGCAGACCCAGCGCCCCGAGGATGCGACGGTCTGCGCCTTCATGTTCGAATATCCGAACGTGCCGCTGACCTATCCGGTGACCTGGGTCCGGGCCGACCAGGCCGCGCGGCTTTGCTGGGCCGAGGGCGCGCGCATCGGCGATGCGCATGAATGGGAGGGCGCGGCGGCAGGCCAGTTGCTGCCCCCCGATTACAATTTCGCCGCCGGCAGCCAGCAGGCGATGCGGTCGTGGCACAACAATCATTACGCCAGCCAGCGCAACCGCTATTCGATCGGCAACTGGCGGGACGGGGTCTGCGCCACGGGCAGCAGCAAGACGCCGGGCTGCAACGGCGGCTCCTTCTCGGGCTGCGGGTCGAATACCTATCCCTCGGGCTCGTTCCCGCAATGCCATTCGCCGCTTGGCGTCTATGACATCGACGGCAACGCGGCCGAACACATGAACCTGCCGCTGGCGTCCGACCAGATGGCATCGCGCGGCTCGACCACGCTGGGCGTGACCGAGATGAAGGGTTCCTGGTTCATCTGGGATACGGTGCACGCCCATGAATTCTGGGCCCGCTGGCGCGCACCCTTCTGGCACGGGACCCGGGTCCTCTCGACCGCGAGCCACGCCAATTACCACCTGGGCTTCCGCTGCTTCCGCGACGTGCGCTGAGGCCGGAAGGAAGCGGGGGGCCAGCCCCCCGCACCCCCCGCTCAAGGGGGTTTTCCACCCCCTTGAGAAACCCCCGAGGATATTTGAAGCGCAAAGAAGGCGACTTAACGCCCTCTTAATCTTCATCTTTGCGCCCTAAATATCCTCGGGGGGTGAATTGGCCGTCAGGCCAAGAGGGGGGCAGAAAGCCCCCCTTTTTTTTCGGCGCGGCGGCACGCCGCGCCGCTGGTCGCCCAGGCGCTCGTGCCGAAGGCGCGGGCAACGAGGGCGAAACCCCTCACCTGCCGTGGGTACGGTCGTAGCCGTTGGCTACAGGCGGCACCCAGCCAGCGAGCGCCTCGGCCGGGGTTTCCCAGATCTCGACCTCCAGCGGATGACAGGCCGCCGCATCCGAGGAATGCTCGGCGCTGCAATCGCCCCCCGGGCAGGCCGAGAGCACGCCAAGCAGCTCGATCTCGGCGAAGAATTCCAGATAATCGCCGGGCCGCACCGGGCTTGCCTTCATGAAATACTGCCCCGTTTCTGTGAATCCGGTGCACATGAAGACGTTGAGCACGTCATGCACCAGCGCCTCGGCACCCTCGACCCCGGCATCGCCCAGGGCCCGGGTCAGGTTGGAATGGCAGCAATGATGGTACTGCCCGCCGCCCGAGAGCAGCCAATGCGTATAGGGATCGCAGCGCGTGCCGATTACGTCATGGACCCGACCGCCGTAAGGATCGGTCCCGTACCAGCCCAGCGTATCGGCCACCAGCGTTGCCATCGGCCGCAGCCAGGGAAAGACCGACCACATCCGGTCGCCGACCCGCAGATGCGTGCCGTGCAGCGCCCGCGTCTTGCCGGAATAGAAGCGCTCCTGCGGATCGGCGGCCGAGAAGAGATTGAGGTCGCCGACCTGCGGCCCTTCGGTGCAGGTGATGCGAAAGAACCCGCCCGCCGGCACGCGAAAGGCCCGCCCCTCGCGCGCGGGGACCGTCACCGCCCCGATCCTCTGCGCGCGTTCGCGGGCGTTCGCATAGACGGCGAGGTCGGGGACCGGCAGCGTCCCGGTCGGGTAGCAGAGGACCGGTGCCACCGCACGGCGGGCATCGGCATCGGCGGGCGTTTCAAGGTGAAAAGGCCTGTGCATGAAGGGGTCCCGGGCTGATCGCTGGCCTCGCCGTTAAGGACGACGACGCATAAAGAAACAATGGAAACACTCCTCTACGGATTTTCAAGCTGTAAGCGCGCCGAGTCCCTGCTATGCTCGTCTAAGGTGTAAACGTGCGGATCGCGGTTGATGGAAGACGGGTCAGGTAGAACGGAATCGGCGACGCGTTCCCAAGGCACGCCCCATGATACGGTGATCGACGCGCTGGGATTGCTGCTGCGCGCCGGCCCGGAACAGCTGGATACCGCCATCGTCTCGGTCCTGCACCGGCTCGGCACCGCGGTCGGGGCCGAACGCGCCCTTCTTTGCACCGCCGGACCGAGCGGCTGGCGGTTGACGCATCAATGGCATGCCCCATCCTGCGACGCGGCGGCGGATTGCCTGAACGGGCGCTCGGTCCTCGAGATCGTCGATGACCCCGACGCGCTGGCCGAGGGGCGGCCGCTGGTCTACCCCGATCTTGCATCCCTGCCCGAGGGGGCGCTGCCCCGCACCGCGCTGGACAGCGGCGTGCAGGCCATGGCCCTCGTGCCGCTGGTCTCGGATGCGGGGGTCAGCGGCATTATCGGCCTGCAGCGCTTGCGCGGACCCGGCGGCTTTGACGCGACCGGGCTCTGGATGGCGCGCGCGCTCAGCGACGGGCTCGGCTCGGCGCTTGCCCGCCGTCAGGCCGAGGCCGAGCGCGACGCCGCCCGCGCGGCGCAAGCCGAAACGCTGGAGCGTTTGCGCGCCACGCTGGCGGCGATGCCCGAACTGGTGCTGGAGATCGACATCGACGGGCGCTGCATCGACTTTCATACCGCCGCGCCCGAGCTGCTGGCCGTGCGCCCCGAGGCGGTCCTCGGCCGCACGCTGGAGGAGACGCTGCCGCCCCGGATCGCCCGGCTCCAGCGCATGGCGATGAAAAAGGCGCTGGGGGCCGGCACCGCCCGTGTGCCCCCCTATCCGCTGACCCTGGGCGGGGTCGAGCATTGGTACGAGACGACCATTGTCCGGCGACGCGTTCGCGGGCAGGACGGTTTCATCTTCCGCATCCGTGACGTCACGGCCGAACGCCAGCGCGAGGCCGAAAACGCCATGCTGATCGAGGTGACGCGCACCATGACCAACCTGGCGGTCCTGCTGGACAACCAGGGCTGCATCATCTGGACCAACCCGGCGGCCGAGCGGGTCTCGGGCTGGCGGATGGCCGATCTGCGCGGCAAGCCTTTCGACTCGCTGGCCGATACCGCGACCGATCCGGCCGCCATCGCCCTGCTGAAGACGGCGATCGCCGAGCGTCGCTCGTGCCGGATGGAACTGGCCGGCCGTCGCCGCGACGGGACCTCGTATTGGGTCGATGTCTGGTTGCAGCCGCTGGCGGATCCGACCGGCAAGCCGCAGGGTTTTCTGGCGATCAAGAACGACATCACGGCGATTAAGCGCCATGAGCGCGAGCTGGAGCGGCTGGCCCTCGAAGCCGAGCAGGCGCACAGCCGGCTGCACGCCGCGCTCGAGGTGTTGCAGGACGGTTTCGCCCTCTTCGACGCCGAGGATCGCATGGTCCTGTCGAACGAGCGCTATCGCAGCTTCTTCCCGCAAAGCTCGGCGATGATTGCGCCAGGCGTCCTGTTCGAGGATGTCCTGCGTCATGCCTTGGCAGCGGGCGAGTTCCGCGACGCCGTGGGCCGCGAGGAGGCATGGCTCGCCGAGCGCATGGCGCAGCACCGCGAATTCAGTTCCCAGACAGAGCTGCATCTGAAGGACGGCCGCTGGGTGCGGGTGTTCGAACACGCCACACCCGATGGGGGGCGGGTGGGCCTGAGGGTCGATGTGACGGCGCTGAAGGATGCCGAGCGGCGGCTCAACGACATCATCACCAGCGCCCGGATCGGCATCTGGGAATATGACGTCCAGAGCGGCACCACCGAATTCAGCCGGCTCTGGTGGGAGATGCTGGGCTACGGCGACGAACAGCCGACCACCCTCACCCGCGAGTTGTGGAACAGCCTGATCCATCCCGACGACAGTCTGACGCTGCGCGAGTTGACCCGGCAGTTGCGCAGCGGCACGCTGGAGGCCCTGGAAAGCGAGATGCGGCTGCGCCACCGCGAGGGGCATTGGGTGCATATCCTGACCCGCGGCCAGGTCAGCGCCTATGATTCCGAGGGGGCGGCCACGCGCATCGCGGGGATCGGGCTGGATCTGACCGACAGGCGGCAGGTGGAGGACCGGCTGCGGACGATCCTCGAAGCTTCGGCCGTCGGCACCTGGCACCTCGATTGCGTGACCGGGCGGGTGTCCATCGACGATCAATATGCGGCGATGCTGGGTTACCGGATGGACGACCTTCTGCCCTGGACCCGCGACAAATTCGAATCCCTGGTGCATCCCGACGACCTGCAGAGCCTGCATGACCGGGTGAGCGGACTCTACGGCTCTGACCGCAGCACCGTCGCGCATGAGTTCCGCATGCGCCACCGGGACGGCCGCTGGGTCTGGATCCTGTCGCAGACCCGGGTGCAGCGCTGGTCCGCCCCCGGCATCGCCGCCGAGGAGACGGGCGTCCATATCGACATCACCGAACGCAAGCAGCGCGAGGCGGCGCTGGCCGAGGCCAAGCAGGCGCTGGAAGAAGCGCTCTTTGCCCACCGCGCCTCGGAACAGCGCTATTCCGACATTGCCCAGGCCTCGAACGAATGGTTCTGGGAAATCGCGCCGGGCCGCCGTGTCACCCATCTGACCGCCGGTTTCGAGCGCACGACCGGCATTCCCATCGCCAAGGTCATCGGCCGCACGCTGGAAGAGATGGGCGTGACGCCCGAGTCGGGCGGCGTCAGCGGCGATTGGGAGGCCCTGGGCCGTCGCCTCATCGCCCGCGAGGCGATTAGCGATTTCATGTTCCGTATCCAGCCCGATCCGCGCAACCCGCCGATCTGGCTGCGCATCAGCGGCGCGCCCTTCTACGATCCCGCGGGCCGCTATATGGGCTATCGCGGCGTCGGCTCGAATGTGAGCGCGCTGATTGCCGCCGCCGAAAAGGCCGAGGCCGGCAGCCAGGCCAAGTCGCGTTTCCTGGCCAATATGAGCCACGAGTTGCGCACGCCCCTCACCGGGGTCCTGGGCATGGCCGAACTGCTGGGCGAGACCGACCTTACCCGGCGCCAGCGCGAGATGATCGACACGATCCGCGACAGCGGCGAGGGGTTGCTGGCCATCCTCAACGACATCCTCGACCTCGCCAAGATCGAGGCCGGCAAGATGGTCATCGAACACGAGCCTTTCGTGCCTGCGGAAATCCTGACCCGGGTGCGGGCGCTCTTCGCGCCGCGCGCCGCTGCCGCAGGACTCGAGCTGCGCATCGCCCCCGAGGCGGCCTGTGCCACGCCGCGGATGGGCGACGCCAACCGCCTGTTGCAGATCCTGCACAATCTGGTCAGCAATTCGGTGAAGTTTACGCAACAAGGCTTCATCTCGGTCTCGGTCGAGCTGGCGCCGGAGGAGCCGGGAAGCCTGCTGTTTACCGTGCGCGATACCGGCATCGGCATGACGGCCGAGCAGATGTCCAAGGTCTTCGAGGAATTTGAACAGGCGGAAACCTCGACCGCGCGGCGCTTCGGCGGCACCGGGCTTGGCCTGTCGATCACCCGGCGGCTGACCATGCTGATGGGCGGGACGATCACCCTGGACAGCGAGCCCGGCAACGGCACCACGGTGACGTTGCTGCTGCCCGCGCCGCCGGCCGGAGCGTCGCTGCGGGCCCCCGTCCGGCCGGTCATGGCCGGGCTGCACGGCATGCGCCTGCTGGTCGCCGACGACAACCGTACCAACCGGAAGATCCTGGACACGATGCTGACCGGCCTCGGTGCCAGCGTGGTCCTGGCCGTGGACGGGCAGACCGCCTGCGACGCCTTCCGCCCCGGGGCTTTCGACGCGCTGCTCCTCGACATCTCGATGCCCGGGCTCGACGGGATGGGCGCACTGGCCGAGATCCGGGCGATGGAGGCGCGCGCCGGGGCGATGCCGGTTCCGGCCCTGGCGGTCACGGCCAATGCCATGTCGCACCAGATCGAGGATTATCTTGCCGCCGGTTTCGACGGCCATATCGCCAAACCCTTCCGCAAGGAGACGCTGGCCCAGGCGCTGGAGGGCGCGGTCGAGGTTCGCCGGAAAGCCTCGTGACGCGGCGCCCGCCGCGTCAGGCTGCCCCTCGTCCCACCGTCAGGATCGGGGCGAAGGTGCCCAGGATCAGCCGCCGCTGGTCGAAAGGCACCTCGGAAGGCTCACTGCCGCGCGGGTCCTGCGCGATGGCGGCTTCGGCCGCGTCCATCACAGCGCGCGAGGGCCAGATCTGCCACATCAGCACGATCCTCTCGCCGGGTTCCGCCGCCACTGCCTTGCGGAAATCCGTGCGGCTGCCCGTTGGGATGTGATCCTCCCAGGCCTCGACCACCTCGAGGCAGCCCAGCCCTTGGAGCATCGCGGCACTGTCCCGCGCCCAGACCAGATAGGCCTCGCGCTGCGCCTCGGGCACGGGGATCACGAAAGCGGCGATATGCATGACGGGTCCTCCCGCCCCCCGCATCGCGCGCCCTCCCGGTGTCTGTCGAGCCCCCTTCCCTTTCCCCCGCCTCGCCCCTAGCAAAGAGGCAGTCAAATCGGAGGCGGTGATGTCGGTTTTCCTGGGGGTCGATACGGGCGGGACCTATACCGATGCGGTGCTTCTGGACGATGCGGCCGGGCAGGTGCTGGCCAGCGCCAAGGCCCTGACCTCGCGCCCCGACCTGTCGCTGGGGATCGGCGGCGCCATCGACGCCGTGCTGGCCGATGCGCCGCAGATCGCGCCGGCCGAGATCGGCCTCGTTTCCCTGTCGACGACGCTCGCCACCAACGCCCTGGTCGAGGGCCAGGGCACCCGCGCCGCGCTGGTGGTGATCGGCTTCGCACCGGCCGATATCGCCCGCGCCGGTCTGGCCGAGGCCCTGGGCGACGATCCGCTGATCGCGCTCGCGGGTGGGCATACCCATGCCGGGACCGAGGCCGTGCCCTTCGACTCCGAGGCGCTGGAACGCGCGCTGTCGGCGCTGCCGCCCGGGATCAGCGCGCTGGCCGTGGCCGGTCAGTTCGCCACCCGCAACCCCGCGCATGAGAACGCCGCCCGCGCCCTGATCCGCGCGCGGACCGGCCTGCCCGTCACCTGCTCGCACGAACTCAGCGCCGGGCTGAACGGTCCCAAACGCGCCCTGACCGCTTTGCTCAACGCCCGCCTTGTCGGCATGATCGACCGGCTGGTCACCGCCTGCGAGACGCATGTCGCGGCGCGCGGGATCAAGGCACCGCTGATGGTGGTCCGTGGCGATGGGGCGCTGGTCAGCGCGGCTTTGGTGCGCGAACGCCCGATCGAGACCATTCTCAGCGGGCCCGCGGCCTCGATAGCCGGGGCGGCCTGGCTTACCGGGCTCAGCGATGCGCTGGTCTCGGACATCGGCGGCACCACGACCGATGTGTGCCTGCTGCGCGACGGCCGCCCCGCCATCGACCCCGAGGGGGCGCGCGTCGGCGGCTGGCGCACTATGGTCGAGGCTGTGGCGATGCGCACCACGGGCCTGGGCGGCGACAGCGAGGTCCGGGTGCAGGAGGGGCTGGAGGGCGGGCTGATCCTCGGTCCCCGGCGGGTGATCCCGCTGTCGCTGGCCGCCGTTCATCACCCCGAGCTGGTCCACCGCATGCTGGACGAGGCCCTGGGCCGCGATCCCGCGCCCGAGGAGGGCTGGCGCGTGGCGCTGCCCCTCTTCACCGCCCTGCCCCCGGGCCTGTCGCCGCGCGACGCCGCCGTCGCCGACCGGTTGCTGGACGGGCCGAAGCGGCTGTCGGAACTCCTGCGCACCCGGGTCGAGGGGCCGGCGCTGACGCGCCTCGTCCAGGGCGGGCTGGTGATGCTGACCGGGCCCACACCCTCGGACGCGGCGCATGTGCTGGGACGGCAGGCAGGCTGGGACGGGGAGGCGGCGGAAAAGGCGCTGATCCTGCTGGCCCGGCGCCGGGGCGGCAATGGCGAGCGTCTGGCGCCCGACGCCGCCACCATGGCGCAACGGATCGTCGACCAACTGACCCGACAGACCGTCGATTGCCTGATGGAGGCCGCCTTTGCCGAGGATGGCCGCGATTTCGGCGCCCCGCCCGAGGCGCTGGCCCGCCAGCCCCTGACCGCCGCCGCGCTGGACCGCGCGCCGGGCCTCCTGCGGCTGGAGGCGCGGCTCGGCGTGCCGGTGATCGGCCTCGGCGCCTCGGCCGGGTGCTATTACCCGGCCGTGGGCGAGCGCTTGGGCACCCGGATGGTCGTGCCCGAGCACGCGGGCGTGGCCAATGCGGTGGGCGCGGTGGTCGGCCAGGTCTCGATGCATGCCGAGGGACAGGTCACCGCCCCGGCGCCGGGCCTCTATGTCGCCCATCTCGCCAGCGGTCCCGCCCGGTTCGCCGAGGCCGAGGCGGCGGTCGCGGCGCTGGCGGCCGATCTCACCGACCAGGCGCGGAATCGCGCCGTGGCGGGCGGCGTGTCCGAACCCCGCCTCGTGACCAGCCGCGAGGATCTGGGCGCCGAGGTCGAGGGTCAGCCGATGCTGGTCGAGATCCGCCTGCGCGTCACCGCCTCGGGCCGCCCCCGCATCGCCACCGGCTGACGCTTGCAGGCGCCCGAGCCCGCTTGTAGAAGGCGCAGACCGGATGGGTGGCCGAGTGGTTTAAGGCTCTGGTCTTGAAAACCAGCGTGGGGGAGACCCCACCGTGGGTTCGAATCCCACCCCATCCGCCATTTCCCTATTCCTTGCGCCGGTCGAAGGCATCTCGCGCCGTTTCGACCTGGGCGAGGTGCTGCTCGGCCCAGAGCCAGACGCCGCAGAAGGCCTCGCCCAGACTTTCGCCCAGGGGGGTCAGCCGGTAATCGACACGGGGCGGGACGGTGGCATGGACGTGGCGCGTCAGCATGCCGTCGCGCTCCATCTGCCGCAGCGTCTGGGTCAGCATCTTCTGGCTGATGCCCGGCACCTGCCGGGCGATCTGGGTGAAGCGCAGTTCGCCGTGCTCGTCCAGCACCTCCAGGATGATCATCGTCCATTTGTCGGCGACGCGCCCGATCAGGTCGGTGACCAGAGCCTCGATCTTCGGGTTGCCGGTGGCCGGATAGGCCGCGGCCTCGCGGGGTGCCCGGGACATGGCTAATACTCTCTTTTTGGTAAGTATAATTCTTTTCGGTGCCTTCTTTCTATCGGAAAGCAAGGGGCGCAGATAGGCCCCATCCAGAAACGGAAGGGAGTTTTCCGATGAAACCCATGGGCAACACGATCCTCATCACCGGCGGCGGCTCGGGTATCGGCGCGGCGCTGGCGCATCGCCTGCATGATCAGGGCAACAGGATCATCGTTACCGGGCGGCGGCCCGAGGCGCTGGCGGCCACCATCGCCGGACGGGCGAACATGGCCGCCCTGCCCCTCGACGTTGCCGACCCGGCCGCCATCCCGGCCTTTGCCGCCGAGGTCACCGCCCGGCACCCCGACCTCAACGTGGTGATCAACAATGCCGGGATCATGCGGACCGAGCGATTGGACCGGCGCCGCGACCTGAGCGATGCCGAGGCGACGATCGCCACCAACCTGCTGGGCCCGATCCGGCTGACCGATGCGCTGATCGACCACCTGCAAACACGGCCCGATGCGGCCATCGTCAACGTGACCTCAGGCCTGGCCTTCGTGCCGCTGGTCACCAGCCCGACCTATAGCGCGACCAAGGCCGCGATCCATTCCTATACCCAATCCCTGCGCGTGGCGCTGGCGGGCAAGGTCGAGGTGATCGAACTGGCGCCGCCCGCGGTGCAGACCGGCCTCACCCCGGGGCAGGAAACGCGGCCTGGTTATCAGCCGCTCGATGCTTTCATCGACGAGGTGATGGCGCTCTTCACCCGCCGGCCGACGCCGCCCGAGATCCTGGTGCAGCGGGTTCATTTCCAGCGCTTCGCCGAGGCCGAAGGCCGGTTCGACGCGGCCCTGGCCACGCTGAGCGCGATGGCCGCCGGACAGCACAGGGGGTGAGCCGCCGGGAAGGCGCGGAGGGCCGGGGCCCGCCCGCCGCCCCTTGCCCCCGGCCCGGGCATCGGTCACCTTGCCCGCCGGACGACGCAGGAAACAGACATGACCGACAAGCCACAGGGCGAACTGACGCTTCAGACCGTGCCGATGCCCGCCGATACCAATGCCAACGGCGATATTTTCGGCGGCTGGGTGCTGAGCCAGATGGATATCGCGGGCGGGGTCGCCGCGCATCGCCGCTCGGGCGGGCGGACAGCGACGGTGGCGATCAACGCCATGCGCTTTCATGCGCCAGTGCTGGTGGGAGACCTCTTCACCGTCTACACCTCGATCCTGCGGACCGGCACCACCTCGATGACCATCCATGTCGAGGCCTGGGTCCAGCGCCCTGCCCTGCCCGCGCCGATTCAGGTGACCGAGGCCGATTTCACCTTCGTCGCCATCGAATCCTCGGGCGTGAAACGGCCGCTGCCGCCCTTGCCCTGACGCGTCACGGGCCTTGCCCTTTCGCCGGCCCTGCGCCAAGGTCGTTGCAGAAGCGACGAAAGAGGATCCCATGGCCGACACTGCCACCTATGGCTATCAATCCATCGCCCGCGCGGTGCTGGACCACGAGATCGACACGATGTTCGGCCTGATGGGGGATGCCAATCTCTTCATGGTCGATCATTACGTGCGTCAGGGCGGCGGCACCTTCGTGCCCGTGGCCTATGAGGGCAGCGCGGTTCTGATGGCGCTGGCCTGGGCGCATGTCTCGGGCAAAGTGGGGGTGGCGACGGTGACGCATGGCCCGGCGCTGACCAATTGCGTGACGGCGCTGACCGAAGGCGCGCGGGGCCATATCCCGATGGTGCTGCTGGCGGGCGACACCTCGGTCATGGCGCCGCAGAACCTGCAAAACATCGACCAGCGTGAGGTGGTGAAGGTCACGGGCGCGGGTTTCGAGCAGCTCCGCGCGCCCGAGACGGCGGCGCATGACGTGGCCCATGCCCTCTATCGGGCACGGGTGGAAAAGCGGCCCATCGTGCTGAACATGCCGGCCGATTTCATGTGGCAGGAGGTTGCGCACAAGAAGACCATCTTCCCCGCCTTTGCCGCCCCAGCCATGGTGCCCGAGGGCGACGATCTGGACGCCGCCATCGGCATGATCGCCTCGGCCCGGCGGCCGATCATCCTGGCGGGCGGCGGGGCGGCGGGGGCGCGCGACCGGCTGATCCGGCTGGCCGACCGGCTGGAGGCGCCGCTCGCCACCACGCTCAAGGCCAAGGGGCTGTTCAACGGTCATCCCTATAACCTCGATATCGTCGGCACGCTCTCGACCCCCGCCACCTACGAGGCCATCGCCAAATCCGATTGCATCGTCTGTTTCGGCGCCTCGTTGCATCATTTCACCACCGACAAGGGCAAGCTGATGAAGGGCAAGCGGGTGGTGCAGGTGAACGAAAGCCCGCTGGAGGCGGCGAAGAACTTCCACCCCGATGTGGCGCTGATCGCCGATGCGGGGCTCACCGCCGACAATATCGTGCATTGGCTGGACGAGGCCGAGATCCCGGCCTCGGGCTTCACGCGTGAGCTGGACATGGACGCGCTGACCCTGCACCCGCCGGGCCGCACGGGCGCCAAGCCGGGGACGGTCAACTACGTGCAGGCCTTGCGGCGGCTGGAGGAGGCGCTGCCGAAGAAGCGGATCCTCACCACCGACGGCGGGCGCTTCATGACCGAGGTCTGGTGCCGCATTTCCGCCCCCGATCCGCAAAGCTTCATCGTCACCGCCAATTTCGGCTCCATCGGACTGGGGCTGCAAGAGGCGATCGGCGCGGCGCTGGCTGACCGGACGCGCCCGGTGGTGCTGTTCACCGGCGATGGCGGCTTCATGATGGGCGGGGTGAACGAATTCAACACCGCGGTTCGGCTGGGGCTGGACCTGATCGTGATCGTCGCCAATGACAGCGCCTATGGGGCGGAACATATCCAGTTCATCGACCGGGCGATGGATCCGGGGCTGACGGAGTTTGACTGGCCGTCCTTCGCGGCGGTCGCGACCGCCCTGGGGGGTGAGGGGATCGCGGTAGAGTCGGAGGAGGCGCTGGAACAGGCGCTGGCGGCGATCCCGAATCGGACGCGGCCTTTGCTGATCGAGTTGAAGCTCGATCCCGAGGATGTGCCGAGGATGCGGATCTGATCGGTCTGAGCGGACGGAAAGTGCGTGCGAGCACGCATCCTATGGGTGGGGTCATGGTGGGATGAAATCCCACCCTACAGATTGCGGCGCTTGACCCTGTAGGGTGGGATTTCATCCCACCTTCCCAAGCGTCAAAGAAACACCTTCGCCCCCATCCAGACCCCCATCCCCGCCATCAGCGCGCTTTCCGTGAAGGACACGAGGCCCAGCGGCACCTTGGACGCCCCGCCGACGCAGGCGCATTTCAGCGCGCGCTTGTCGATCCAGACCGCCTTGGCCACGCTCGCCGCACCGATGAGCCCGATGATCAGCGAGACCGGCGCCGCCAGCCAGAGCAGCGCGCCCGCCGTCATCAGAACCCCGGCCAGTGCCTCGAGATACGGATAGACCGAGGCATAGGGCACCCAGCGCCGCGCCAGCAGGTCGTAGTTCAGGAACATCAGCGAAAACGCCTCCACATCTTGCAGCTTCTGCAAGGCGAGCAGCACCATGGAGAGCGAGACGACCCATTCCGCCGCCCGGAGCGTCAGCGGGTTGCCGTATTGGTGCCAGGACAGCGCCAGCGCCAGCAGCGCGGCCAGGGCGAAAATCACCAGCACGGGACGATAGGAGGTCTCGCTCCGCTCCTCCTTCGGCGGGTCGATGCCGAGGTAGACCCGCAGATCCTCGTAGCCGCCGATCCGCGCGCCGCCGATATAGGTCTGGGGCGAGGTTTCGACCCCGGCCTGCTCCAGGAAAGCATCGGTCTCGGCCCGGGTCCGCAGCGGGTGGTCGATCACCCGGAAGCCGTGGCGCCGCAGCAGATCCTTCGACTTCAGTCCATAGGGGCACAGATGCCCGGGGGTTTCCATCCGGTAGAGTTCGGCGGTCTTTTCGGTCTGCGGCATGGTCCTTCCTTCCAGAAAGCCAACCGCCATCCGCGCCGGCAGGTTCCCGCACCGCCGCTTTTCCCTGCATTCACGCCCCCTTCCCCCGGCCGCCCCGCCGGTGCATCATCGTCCGACGAAGGAGGCCCGATGCCTGACCCCGCCCCCCTGCTTCGCGCGCTGTTCGATCGCGCCGTCGCGGTCGCCGATCCGATGCGCTCGCTCGCCGCCGCGCTGCCGCGCAAGCCCGAGGGCCGGGTCGTGGTCGTCGGCGCGGGCAAGGCCAGCGCCCGCATGGCCGAGGCGGTGGAAGAAGCCTGGGGACCTTGCGAGGGGCTGGTCATCACCCGCTACGGCTATGCCCGGCCCTGCCGGGGGATCGAGATTGTCGAGGCCGCGCATCCCGTGCCTGACGAAGCCGGGGCCCGGGCTACCGCCCGGATGCTCGACCTGCTGCAGGGCCTTGGCGAGGACGATTTCGTGCTGGCGCTGATCTCGGGCGGGGCCTCGGCGCTGCTGGTCGCGCCCTGCGCCGGGGTGTCGCTGGAGGAAAAGAAGGCGGTGAACGCGGCCCTGCTGGCCTCGGGCGCCCCCATCGACCAGATGAACACGGTCCGCAAGCATCTCAGCCGGGTGAAGGGCGGACAACTGGCCGCCGCCGCCCATCCCGCCCGGATGCTGGCGCTGCTGATTTCCGACGTGCCGGGCGATGACCCGGCCTTCATCGGCTCCGGCCCCACGGTCGGCGATCCGTCGCGGGCCGAGGACGCCCGTGCCGTCCTCAGCCGCTGGCAGGTCGCCGTCCCGCCCTCGGTCGCCGAGGCGCTGACCCGGCATAGCGGCGTCATCCCTCCGGGCGATCACCGCCTCTCGCGGGCCGAGACAATGATCTATGCCGCGCCCTCGCAATCCCTTGCCGCCGCCGCCGATCTCGCCCGGGCCGAGGGCTGCGAGGCCGAGATCCTGGGCGACGCGCTGGAAGGCGAGGCGCGCGAGGTCGCGACCGAGATGGCGAAGTCCGCACTTGCCCGCCAGAAGGCCCTGAAACCGGGCGACCGGCCGCTGGTGCTGCTGTCCGGCGGGGAACTCACCGTGACGCGGAGGGGGGATGGCATCGGCGGACCGAACGCCGAATTCTGCCTGGCCCTTGCGCTGGCGCTGAACGGCGCCCCCGGCATCCATGCACTCGCCTGCGACACCGATGGCGTCGATGGCGCGGCCGAGGTGGCCGGCGCGCTGATCGGGCCCGAAACCATCGCCGACAGGGCCGAGGCCGAAGCCGCGCTGGCCCGCAACGATTCCCATGGCTATTTCGCAAGACGGGGCGCCCAGATCGTGACCGGCCCCACCCTGACCAATGTGAACGATTTCCGCGCGCTTCTGATCCTGCCCCGCTGATCTGTTCCGCCGGGAACAGACAGGGCGGGCCTTGCCTGCCAGCCTTGGTGTTTTCCCGACCGTCCGATTTCCCAGTTCTTCCCCGGTTTCACACGTCTCTTTCCAGAAAGCGATCCCATGACCCAGCTTTCCCGCCGCCATCTGCTGATCACCGCCGCCGCTCTGCCCCTCGCCACCGGGCGCGCCCTCGCCGATGCCCGGCTGGGCGAGGTCCTCGAAGCATCGGGCGCGGGCAGCGTCACCCGGGGCGGCACGCTGCTGCCGCTCGAACCCGGCCTCGCGCTGATGGAGGGCGATCAGGCCGCAACCGGCGAGGACGGGCTGGCGCTGCTGCTGCTGGACCGCGAGACGCGGATCAACCTCGGCCTCGGCTCCTCCATCGAACTTGCCAGCTATCTGGGCGAGATCGGCGGGACCATCAATGTCGGCGGCGCCATGGTCTTCGACCGACCCGAGACGCTGCCGCCCCTGGACCTGCGCTTCGTCACCGCCTTCGGCGAGATCGGCGTGCGCGGCACCCGGTTCTTCGTCGGTCCCTCGCGCGGGGAATATGCGGTCTTTGTCGAGCGCGGCGAGGTCGCGGTCTCGAACGCGGGCGAGACGCGGGTGCTGATCGCAGGCGACGGCTGCACGCTGCACGAGGGGGCAGCGCCGGGCGAGCCCGTGCCCTGGGGCGCGGCGCGGATCGACGAGGCCTTCGCCTCGCTCGGCCTGACGCGCAGCTAAAGCCGCGTCACAACGGGGCTTTACGCCCCGCCCAGGGCGCGGCACCATCGCCGCGTCATGGGAAAGGAACAGCATGCCGAGCCGCGGATTCTGGAAATCCTTCGAGATGTTTGCGCCGCTTTCACCGACGGCGCTGGATGCGGTGGCCGCAGCGGCCCGGCCGCGCAGCTGGGCGCCGGGCGAGGTATTGTTCCAGCGCGACGATCCGGGCGACTGGCTGCTGGCGATCGAGACCGGGCGCATCCGCATCTCGCTGGTGACGCAGGGCGGGCGCGAACTGGTGCTGCGCCACGCCGAGGCGGGCGAGATGCTGGGCGAGATCGCGCTCTTCGACCGCCAGCCACGCTCGGCCGATGCCACGGCGGTGGGACCAGTCACGGGCTGGATGCTGACGCGGCGGGCCTTCGACACGCTGGCGGGGGGCGATCCGGCCTTTTACGAGGCGGCGCTGACGCGGCTGTCGACCCTGCTGCGCACAACCACGCTGCAACTCGAATCGATCGCCCTCTACCAGCTGCGCGCCCGCGTCGCCCGTTTCCTGCTGATCACGCTGGAACAATTGCACGGCGCGGACATCCCCGAGGATGCCTCGCTGGCTCTGGGGCTGTCGCAAGGGGAACTGGCCTCGGTCCTGGGCGCGACCCGGCCCAAGGTAAACCGGGTGATCCAGGATTTCCGCGACGAGGGGCTGATCCGGGACGAAACCGGCACCTGGACCTGCGACATCGCCGGGCTGCGCGCGGAAGCCGGCGGCGAGGGCTGAACGGGGTGTCGCCCTGGGGCGACCAGCGGCACGGCGAAGCCGCGCCGAAGACAGGGGGGCCGTCTGCCCCCCTTTTGGCCTGACGGGCTGGTCCGGCCCCATGCTTACGCTCCGGGCGTTCGGGCCTGACGACGCGCCACTGGCGCCTCGTCCGGGCGGCCCTCACCCCCGAGGATATTTGGAGCGCAAAGAAGGCGGCTTAACGCCCTCTTAACTTACATCTTTGCGCTTCAAATATCCTCGGGGGTTTCTCAAGGGGGTGGAAAACCCCCTTGAGCGGGGGGTGCGGGGGGCTGGCCCCCCGCCTTGCGCCGCAACGCGGGGAACGGTAAGCGGGCGCTGAAAGGGATCCTCATGCGACCACTCGCTACCGACCTTGGCGCCGCGCCGCTGATCGTGCTCACCCGCCCCCAGATGGGCGAGAATATCGGTGCCGCCGCGCGGGCCATGCTGAACTTCGGCCTCGAGCATATGCGCCTCGTCGCGCCGCGCGACGGCTGGCCCAATCCCGCGGCCACCGCCATGGCCTCGGGCGCGGGCTATGTGCTGGAAAATGCAGGCGTCTTCCCCGATGTCGCCGCGGCCGTCGCCGATTGCGATTATGTCTATGCGACGACCGCCCGCGGCCGGGGGCTGGTGAAGCCCATCCTCACGCCCGAGGCGGCGATGGAAGAGGCCCGCGCCATGACCCGCGCCGGCAAGCGCGTCGCGGTCCTCTTCGGGCCGGAACGCGCGGGGCTCGAGAATGACGACATCGCCCATGCCAATGCCATCATCACCGTCCCGGTGAACCCGGGTTTCTATTCGCTGAACCTCGCGCAATGCGTGCTGCTCACGGCCTATGAATGGATGCGGCAGGGCAGCGAGACGCCGGGCGTGCGGCTGGAACTCGCGGGCACCGATCTGGCCAGCCAGATCGAGATCGAAAAGCTCGGCGATCATTTCGAGGAAAAGCTCGAGGCGACCAATTTCTTCTTCCCGCCCGAGAAGGCGCCGCACATGAAGCTCAACCTGCGCAACATGCTGGGGCGCTGGGGCATGACGCGCTCCGAGGTGCAGACGCTGCACGGAATCCTGCGGCAACTCGTCCGGCCCCGCAGTTGATCCGTCGCGGCTGATCCCCTTGCGGCCCGCCGCCGCCGCCCCTAGCTTGGCGCCAATCAGGGAGTGACCCATGGCGAAACGCCCCATCTTCGAGGAAGCCACGGCCAGCGAGGCGCCGCGGCCGGCCACCCGCTCGACCATCGAGGCGCCGGTTGGCGCGCGGCGGGCGATCCGGGTCTGGCTGGGCGTGCTGTTTCTGATGGTTGCGGCGATGATCGCCGTGGGGGGGCTTACCCGGCTCACGGATTCCGGCCTTTCCATCACCGAATGGCGGCCCCTCAGCGGCGCGCTGCCGCCGATGAATGACGCCGACTGGCAGGCCGAATTCGACCGCTACCAGCAGATCGACCAGTTCCATCTGCTGAACGCCGAGATGACGCTGTCGGAATTCAAGACGATCTATTGGTGGGAATGGTCGCATCGCCAGCTGGGCCGCGCCGTGGGGCTGGTCTGGGCCATCGGTTTCCTGGGCTTCCTGGCCTTTCGCAAGATCCCGCCGGGCTGGCATGTCCGCCTGCTGATTCCCGGGGTCCTGGGCGGCGTCCAGGGCGCCATCGGCTGGTGGATGGTGTCATCGGGCATCACCGCGGGCGAGGGCGTGACCTCGGTCGCCTCGTACCGGCTGGCGACGCATCTGGGGCTCGCCTTTGTTATCCTGGGCGTGCTGGCCTGGGACATGTTCCTGCTGGGCCGCCCCGAGGCGCAGCTTCTGCAGGCGCGGCGTGGGCGGGAGGCGAAGCTTTTCTCCCTCTCCACCGGGTTGATGCATTTCGCCTTCCTGCAGATCTTGCTGGGTGCGCTGGTGGCGGGGATCGACGCGGGCCGGGGCTATACCGATTGGCCGCTGATGGCGGGCGGCATCTTCCCGCCCGGTATGTGGGACCTGACGCCCGTCTGGCGCAACCTCTTCGAGAACGACGGCACGGTGCAATTCATCCACCGCGTCTCGGGCTACCTGCTCTTCTTCTTCGGGATCGTCGTCTGGAACCGCGGCCGGAAATCGAGCTACGCGCCGACGCGCACCGCCTTCCACATGGTTTTCGCGGCGCTCGCCGCGCAGATCGTGCTGGGCATCGTCACCGTCATGCAGGGCGCGCCGCTGGCCCTCGGCCTGTCGCACCAACTGTTGGCGGTGCTTCTCTGGGTGCTGATCATCCGCGCCCGCTATCTGGCCCAGTATCCGCTGGGCGGCACCATCCGGAGGGCGGCATGAACGCTTTCGAGAAGATCGTCGCGCATGAGCGCACCACCTGGTCGCTGGCGCAGGTCATGGGCCGTCTGGGCTGGGATCAGGAGACGATGATGCCGCGCGGCGCGGCCGAGCAGCGGGGCGAGGAAATGGCCGCGCTGGAGGAAGTCCTGCACGCCCGGCGCACCCATCCGAACCTCGGCGAGTGGCTGGAAGCGGCCGAGGCGCCGGACGCCAGGGGCGCGGCGATCCTGCGGCATGTGCGGCGCAATTATCAGCGCAACACGCGGGTTCCGGCGGCGCTGGCTGCGGAACTGGCGCGCGTGACCTCGGTCGCGCAAGGCACCTGGGCCGAGGCGCGGGCCCGCGATGACGTGGCGCATTTCCTGCCGACGCTGACCCGGGTGATCGCCCTGAAACGCGAGGAAGCGGCGGCGCTGGCGCAGAACGGCGACCTCTATGACGCGCTTCTGAACGATTACGAGCCCGGCACCAGCGGTGAGCAAATCGGCGCCATGTTCGCCCGGATGCGGCCGCGTCTGGTGGCGCTGCGGGAAAAGGTGCTGGCGGCCCCTGCCCCGGCGGCCTTGAAGGGCGAATACCGGCGCGAGGGGCAATTGCGCCTCAGCCGCACGCTGGCCGAGGTCTTCGGCTACGATTTCGCCAAGGGGCGGATCGACCTTGCCATTCATCCCTTCTCGTCCGGGTCGGGCGCCGATGTGCGGATCACCACGCGGGTGGCCGAGGTCGATCCGTTCAACTGCTTCTATTCCACGATCCACGAGGTCGGCCACGCCTGTTACGAGCAGAACATCGACGAGGGCTATCGCTTCTCGCCGCTGGGCGAAGGCGTCTCGATGGGGGTGCACGAAAGTCAGAGCCGGATCTACGAGAACCAGCTCGGCCGCTCGCGGGCCTTCACCGGCTGGCTGCACGGGCAGATGGCGCATGAATTCGGCGATCTCGGGATGGATGCCGAGGGCTTCTACAAGGCCGTGAACCGCGTGCAGCCCGGCTTCATCCGCACCGAAGCGGATGAGGTGCATTACAACCTGCACATCATGATGCGCTTCGATATCGAACGCGCGCTGATCGCGGGCGACCTGTCCCCGGCCGAGCTGGAGGCCGCCTGGAACGACCGTTTCGCGCAGGATTTCGGCGTGGCTGTGGACCGGCCCTCGCACGGGATGTTGCAGGATGTGCATTGGTCGGTGGGGCTGTTCGGCTATTTCCCGACCTACGCGCTGGGCAATGTCTATGCCGGTTGCCTGATGAAGGCGCTGCGCCACGAGATCGTCGGCATCGACACCGCCCTGGCCGAGGGCAAGCCGACGGTCGCCACCGCCTGGCTGCGCGAGAAGCTGCAGCAGCACGGCGGGTTGCGCGAACCGCGCGAGACCATCGCCCAGGCCTGCGGGTTCGAGCCGGACGAGGGCCCGCTGCTCGATTATCTGGAAGCCAAGTTCGGCGATATCTACGGGGTCTGAAGGCGCTCAGCCCTCGCCCCGGTCGCCCAAGAGCCGGTCTATCGGCGCGTAATCGTCGGTGAAGACGACATGCGGGCGGCTGGCCAGAATGTCATCCACTGACGAGGCCGCCACACGGATCGCAGCGCCCCAAGGCGTCGCCAGCTGCGATTGGGCGGTCGGCGCGTCCCCCGCCACCAGCACGAAGACGCGCCGGTTCTCGGCCGGGTCGTGCTGGCGCTCGGTCCAGACCTCGACACTGGGCCAGACGGCGCGCGCCGTGGCGACTATCGAGGCCAAAACCTCCAGCCGATCCATATGGTCGATCACGTTCATCAGGTACACGCCGCCGGGGTTCAGGCGGGCGCGCACCGTCTGAAAGAACTCCCGGGTGATCAGGTGCTGCGGCACGGCGATGTCGGAAAAGGCGTCGCCGATGATCACGTCATAAGTCGTGGCCTCCACCGCCAGCGTCCGGCGGGCATCGGCGTGAATGATGCGGTCGGCGCCGGGCTCGTACCAGAAATGCTCGATGGCGGCTTGCGTCACGGCCGGATCGACCTCGGCCACCGTGACCGCGACCGGCACCTCCCGCGCATGCCAGGACCGCGGCACGGTATAGCTGCCGCCGCCGATCAGGAAGGCGGACCACTGAGCATGGTCCGCCATGCGCAGGCGCGGCAGGCCTTCCAGCATGATCCCGTGCGGCGTCAGCATTGCCGTGGGGTCAAGCCCGTCGGCCACCCCATGCACCAGATGGTCCAGCACCATGAAGCGCACGGGCGCGCCCGGCCCGCCCTCGTCGATCACCCGGATGCAGAAATAATCGCTCTCGACCGTGCAGGGGTCGGGCTGCGACAGGGCCGACAGCGCCAGTGCTGCCGGGGCCAGCAGCGCCGCGCCCCCCGCGCCGATCCCCGCCTTGCCGCCCGCCGAGACCAGCGAGGCGATGCCGAGCACGGCATAGACCGCCGCGACCACGACCAGCGTGCCGACCGATCCCAGCCAGGAGATGAAGACGAAGCCTGCCGCCAGCGTGCCCAGGATCGCCCCCCAGGCCCCGGCCGCGAACATGGCGCCGAGCGCGCGGCCCTTGCGGTCGGGGTGGCGGACGACCGCGATCATCGACAGGATCGGCGCCGGGATCCCGGCGAAGAACGAGGGCGGGAAGAAGACCAGCAGGGTCAGCGCGACGATCGAGGCGACCGGATCCTCCAGCGCCGTGACCACCGGCCCGGCGGCGCCCCTCAGCACGAAGACCGCGCCCGCCGTGGTGACCGAGGCCGCCAGCATCGCCCAGCCGTTCGCCCTGAGCGCCGCCTCGGGCGTGCCCTCTGCCAGCCGTCCGCCGATCCAATGCCCGGCCGAGAACCCGGCCAGCACCACGGCGATGACCGAGGTCCAGGTGTAAAGCGACATGCCGACATAGGGCGCCAGCATCCGGCCCGCCACGATCTCGACCACCAGGCTTGCCGCCGCCACGCTGGCCTGCACCGCCACCAGCACCCAAAGTCGATGCATGCCCACCCCGTTCCTGCGTTTCTGCCCGGCGCAACCTTAGTCCGTGGCCGACCGGAAAGGCAATTGAGGCCAGCTCCCTCAGGGACGGGGCAGCACCCGGCGCATCTTGATCGGCCGCAGCACCAGATGGGTCTGCACCTGCGCTATACCCTCGATGCGGAAAAGCCCCTGCTCCATGAAGGCATTGAACGAGGCAAGATCGGCGCAGAGCACCCGCAGGTGGTAATCCATCGCCCCGGTGGTCGAGAAGCAATCCAGCACCTCGTCATGGCGCATCACCTCGGCGGTGAAGCGCTCCACCACCTCGCGGGAATGGCGCGCCAGCGTGATATGGATCAGCGCGTGAAACCCGAGGCCCGCCTTGGCCGCATCGACCTCGGCCCGGTAGGCGCGGATCACGCCCGCCTCCTCCAGCGCCTTGACCCGCCGCCAGCACGAGGAGGTGGACAATCCCACCCGCTCCGCCATCTCCTGATTGGAGAGCCGTGCATCCGCCTGCAACAGGTCCAGCAGTTTCCAATCGGTTTCTTCCAGCATCGCCGCCGCTCATGGCAAGGTTGTTCGTCCGATCTACGTATTCCGAAATGCCTGTGAAAGAAAGGCCGCCGGACCGGGCAAATCTGACACCCCTTTCCGCCCGTGCCGGCCTAGACTGCAGGAAAGCACCGGAGGTCCGCCATGAACGCCCCTAGCCGCCCCCTTGACGATTACGCCCTCGACGACCGCTATACCCGCCGCGAAGGCCGGGTGTTTCTGACCGGCACGCAGGCGCTGGTCCGCGCGGCGCTCGATCAGGCGCGGCGCGACCGCGAGGCGGGACTGAAGACCGCGGGCCTGGTCAGCGGCTATCGCGGCTCGCCCCTCGGTGGCGTCGATCTGGAGATGTGGCGGCAGAAGAAGCGCCTGACCGAGGCCGGGGTCGATTTCCTGCCGGCGGTCAACGAGGATCTGGCTGCCACCGCCATCCTCGGCAGCCAGCAGGTCGAAACGGCCGAGGGCAAGCAGGTCGAGGGCGTCTTCGGCCTCTGGTACGGCAAGGGGCCGGGGGTGGACCGGGCGGGCGACGCGCTGAAACACGGCAACGCCTATGGCTCGTCGCCCCATGGCGGGGTGCTGGTGGTGGCGGGGGATGACCACGGCTGCGTCTCCTCCTCGATGCCGCATCAATCGGACGTGGCCTTCATGGCCTGGTTCATGCCCTGCCTGAATCCCGCCTCCGTCGCCGAATTCCTGCCCTTCGCCGAATGGGGCTGGGCCTGTTCGCGCGCGAGCGGCACCTGGGTCGGGTTCAAGGCGGTCTCGGACGTGGTCGAAAGCGCCATGTCCATCGACCTGCCCGCCGACCGCGTGTTCCGCGCGCCTGAGCTTGAGGACTACCCCGGCGGCTTGCACTACCGCTGGCCCGACCTGCCCGGCGTGCAGATCGAGGAGCGGATGGAGGCGAAGAAACGCGCCGTCATGGCCTTCGCCGAGGCCAACCCGCTGGACCGCGCCGAATACGGCCACGCCGCCCGCTTCGGCTTCGTCACCACCGGCAAGGCGCATCTGGACCTGCTGGAGGCCCTGTCGCTGCTGGGTCTGGACCGGGCGGCCTGCCAGCGCCTCGGCATCGACCTCTACAAGGTCGGCATGGTCTGGCCGCTGGCCCGCCGCGACGCGCTGCGCTTCGTCGAGGGCAAGGACGAGGTGATGGTGATCGAGGAAAAGCGCGGCATCATCGAGAGCCAGCTCAAGGAATATTTCTACGACTGGGACGGCGCCAAGCCCCGCCACATGGTCGGCAAGAACGACGAGAATGGCGCGCGACTGGTGCCCTGGACCGGCGAATTGACGCCGCGCCTGCTGCTGCCGCTGATCGCCCGGCGGCTAGACCGGATCTTCCCGGGCGAAGGCTTCCCGGCCCGCGCCGCCGCCATCCTCGGCCAGCAGCCCAAGGTCCTGCAGATCCCCGGCGCCACCCGCACGCCCTATTTCTGCTCGGGCTGCCCGCATAACACCTCGACCAAGGTTCCCGAGGGATCCAAGGCGCTGGCGGGCATCGGCTGCCATTTCATGGCGTCCTGGATGGGGCGCGAGACGAGTTCGCTGATCCAGATGGGCGGCGAGGGGGTGAACCACGCGGCCAGCAGCCGCTTCACCGGAAAACCCCATGTGTTTCAAAACCTTGGCGAGGGAACCTGGTATCACTCGGGCTCCATGGCGATCCGGCAATCCATCGCCGCGGGCGCCAATATCACCTACAAGATTCTTTACAACGACGCCGTCGCCATGACCGGCGGCCAGCCGGTCGATGGCCCGGTCAGCGTGCAGGCCATCGCCGCGATCTGCCGGGCCGAGGGGGTGGAGCGCATCGCGCTGGTCTCGGACGACATCGGCAAGTTCCACAAGTCCGACTTGCCCGCCGGGACCAGTTTCCACGACCGGGCCGAGATGGACGCGGTGCAGCGGGAACTCCGCGAGATCCCCGGCGTCACGGTCCTGATCTACGAACAGACTTGCGCCACCGAAAAGCGCCGCCGCCGCAAGCGCGGCACCCTGCCTGATCCCTTGAAATTCGCCGTCATCAACCCCGCGGTCTGCGAGGGCTGCGGCGATTGCTCGGTCGCCTCGAACTGCCTGTCGGTCGAACCCATCGAAACCGACCTCGGCCCGAAGCGGCGGATCAACCTGTCGACCTGCAACAAGGATTTCTCCTGCCTCGACGGCTTCTGCCCCTCCTTCGTCACCGTCGAGGGCGCCGAACGCCTGAAACCCAGCCCGCAGGCCCGCCCTGACCTTGAGGCCGCGCTTGCCACCCTGCCCCTGCCCGTCCTGCCGCAGGCAAAGACCTGGGATCTGCTGGTCACCGGCGTCGGCGGCACCGGCGTGGTGACGGTGGGCCAGATCACGGCGATGGCCGCGCATCTGGAAGGGCGCGGCGTCTCGGTCCTCGACTTCACCGGCTTCGCGCAGAAATTCGGCCCGGTGCTGTCCTACCTGCGCCTCGCCCCTCGCCCCGAGGATCTGACCCAGGTCCGCATTGACGCCGCCTCGGCCGATGCGCTGATCGGCTGCGACATCGTGGTCTCGTCCTCGCCCAAGGCCTCGACCTGCCTGAACCCCGCGACCAGGGCGGTCGTCAACCTGGCCGAGATGCCGACGGGCGACATCGTGCTGAACCGCGACGCCTCGTTGAACGTGCCGGCGCGGGTCAAGGCGCTGGAAGCGGCGGTGGGCGAACTGGGCGCGCTGAACGCCGGCAAGGTGGCGGAGGAATTGCTGGGCGACACGGTCTTCGCCAATATGCTGATGCTGGGCTACGCCTGGCAGAAAGGGTTGGTGCCGGTCGGGCTGGAGGCGCTGCAAAAGGCCATCACACTGAACGGCGTGGCGGTCGCGGCCAACACCCGGGCCTTCGCGCTGGGGCGGCTGGCGGCGGTCGATCCCGCCGCGTTCCGGGCGCCCGAACCGGCCCCGGAGAGCACTGCCGCGCTGGTCGAGCGCCGCGCCGCGATGCTCACCGCCTATCAGAACGCCGCCTATGCCCGGCGCTTCCGGGCCGCGCTGGCGCCGGTCGCGGGCGACGAGGACCTGACCCGCGCTGCCGCCGAGGGGCTTTTCAAGCTGATGGCCTACAAGGACGAATACGAGGTGGCGCGGCTGCACCGTGATCCCGCTTTCGCCGCCCAGATCGCCCGCGACTTCGGCCCCGGTGCGCGGCTTAACTACCATCTCGCCCCGCCGATGCTGCCCGGCAAGGATGGGCGCGGCCGGCCGAAGAAACGGCGCTTCCCGGGCTGGGCGATGGAACCGGGCTTTGCCCTGCTGGCGCGGATGAAGGGGCTGCGGGGGACGGCCTTCGACCCCTTCGGCCGGACAGCGGAACGGCGCATGGAGCGGGCCTTGATCGGTTGGTACGAGGGGCTGATCGACCGGGCCGCGAGGCTGGAGAAGGCACAGGCGCTGGCCATCCTGATCGCCGTGCGCGGCATCCGCGGCTACGGCCCGGTCAAGGAGGCCGCCGTCGCCCGGGTCAAGGCCGCGATCGCAGCGGCAGAGGCCCGCTAGGCCGGGTTTTTTCCCCAACCCTGCCTGTGTACAAAAACCGGGGATCGGGGCTGGCCCCCGGCCCTGAAACGCCCGGCCATCGGGGTGGCGATGTGGCCAAGGCGCCGTTGGCCCCGCCTCGACACCCGGAATGTCTACGTGTTAACAGGACGTTGTAACTACATCCTCACAGAGCTGCGCTGCGGCGTTGACTCTTCAGGCAGGCCAATCACGCGCGGTGAGAATTGGCTCTAATTTGCCTGACATTCAGCGCCCTGTGGATAAGTTCGTGCATAAAGCCCGCCCGGAGCGCGGCCTGACTTCCTGTCTGGACAGGAGCGGCGAGGACTGCCCTCTTAAAAAGTCAGACAATAAGGGGCGGTTTTTCCGGCGCAATTGCCTGGTCTTCTCGATTGTCAGATATCTCCCGTTAGCGGAAACATTTGCGTTTCGCGGGGGAATCCCCTAAGCGACACTCACGCTCTTCGAGGTTGCCGATGACCCCTGCCCTGCAAAGCCACGCCACCCGTCTGCTCTGCGATCTGGCGCCGGTAATTCCGGTGCTGGTGATCGAGGATCCGGCCCATGCCGCACCGCTCGCCCAGGCGCTGGTCGCGGGCGGGCTGCCGGTGCTGGAGGTGACGCTGCGGACCCCGGCTGCGCTGGAAGCGATCGCCGCGATGAGCGCGGTGCCTGGCGCCCGGGTCGGTGCCGGTACGGTGCTGAGCGCCCATGACGTGTTGCGCGCCAAATCCGCGGGCGCCACCTTCGCCGTCTCGCCCGGGGCCACGCCTGGCCTGATCGCCGCCTGTTCGGCCGAGGCGCTGCCGCTGCTGCCGGGGGCGGCGACGGCGTCGGAGGTGATGGCGCTTCTGGAACAGGGTTACCGGACGATGAAGTTCTTCCCCGCCGGTCCCGCCGGCGGCCCCGCCTATCTGAAGGCGCTGCACGGCCCGCTGCCGCAGGCGACTTTCTGTCCGACCGGCGGAGTCAGCCCCGGGAACGCCCGCGATTATCTTTCGCTGCCCAATGTCGCCTGTGTCGGGGGCTCCTGGGTCGCGCCCGCCAATCTGATGGCGGCGGGCGACTGGCCGGGGATCGTGGCGCTGGCGCGCGAAGCGGCGGGCCTGCCGCGCTAGTCGAATCTGCCGCCACGACCGGCGCCCGCGGCAAAGCGCGCGGCCCCGGCAGCGCCTTCGGCTACGACCATTCCCGAGCTGATCCACTCGCGCCTGAGCGCCGCAGCCAACGCCGCAGGCTCCATCCGCGCCGACAGGAAATCCGCGCGCAGGCAGCCTTGCGGAAACCGCGTCAGGCTTTCCGCAAGGTCCAATGCCGTGTTGAGCGCCTCGCCCGGCGCGACCAGCCGGTCGGCGAGGCCCATGGCCAGCGCCTCCTCAGCCCCGACCGGGCGGCCGGTCAGGATCAGGTCATTCGCCCGTCCCTGCCCCACGATCCGTGGCAGACGCACCGTTCCGCCGTCGATCAGCGGCACGCCCCAGCGGCGGCAGAAGATCCCGAATTGCGCGTCCGACGCCATCACCCGCAGGTCGCACCAGAGCGCCAACTCCATCCCGCCCGCCACGGCCGGGCCCTCGATGGCGGCGATGACCGGCTTCGACAGCATCAGGCGCGAGGGGCCCATCGGCCCGGGGATCGGCTGCGTCAACGGGTCCCAGTCCTCGGGCGGGTCGAGCGTGGCGATCCAGTCGAGCCCCTCGGCACCCGAGGCCGCCTTCAGGTCGAAGCCCGCGCAGAACGCGCCGCCGGCGCCGGTCAGAACCGCCACATCGACCGCCGGATCCTGCTCGAAGGCCAGGGCCGCATCGAACAGCGCCCAGGCCAGCGCCGGGTTGACGGCGTTGCGTGCCCCGGGCCGGTCGAGGGTCCAGACACGCACCCGGCCGATGGTCTCGATCCGCAGCATGTCAGACCTCCTCGATGGCCAGAACCCCGTCGACCCGCCGCAGCTGATGGCGCAGCTGAGGCGTCACCCGCACCTGACGGCCGGCGTCGATCTCGATCTCGCCGCCGGTCGTGCGGTCGGGCACCGCAAAGCGCAGCGGACCGAAGGCCTTGCGCGGCGCCGGGCCGGAATGCTCGTCGAACAGCGCAAGCAGTTCCGAGAGCGCTGCGGCGCTTTCCAACCGCACCTTCAAACCCGACGCGCCCGCATCGGCCACGACGTCATCGACCGGTTGCGCGCCGCGGGCCAGCAGTTTCAGCGACTCGCCTTCCATCGTCGCCTCGACCGTCAGCACCACGTTCATGCCGGGGTCGAGGAACTGGCGGCTGGCCTCCAGCGTCTCGGAAAACACCGTGACCTCATAGAGGCCGGTCGAATCCGACAGCGCCACGAAGGCGAAGCGGTTGCCGCGCGCCGATTTCCGCTCCTGCCGGGCGCTGACCGATCCGGCGATCTTGGCGACCAGCGGGCCGCGCTCGGCCTTGCGGGTCAATTCTGCCAGCGTCAGCACATCCTTGCGCTTCAGCGCGCCAGCGTAATCGTCCAGCGGATGCCCCGAAAGATAGAAGCCGACCGCGGCATGTTCGTTGGACAGCCGGTCCATCGGCAGCCAGTCGTGACCGGTGGCCAGCCGCGGCGGCGGCAGGTCGTCGCCGCCCGCGAACAGCGAATGCTGGCCCGAAGTCGCGGCCTCCAGCGAGGCGGCGGAATAGGCGACCAGCGCATCGAGGCTGTCGAGCACCCGCTTGCGCGAAGGTTCCAGTGCGTCGAAAGCGCCGGCGCGGGCCAGCATTTCCAGCGGCCGTTTGCCGACCCGCTTGAGGTCGACGCGCCGGGCGAAATCGGTCAGGTCGCGGAAAGCCTGATCGCCCCGCGCCTCGACGATCAGCTTCATCGCCTCGACGCCCACGTTCTTCAGGGCGCCCAGGGCATAGACCACCTTGCCGTCCATCACGCTGAATGTGGCGAGCGAGCGGTTCACGCAGGGGGCGACGATGTCGATCCCCATCCGGTCGATCTCGCGCTTGTAGACGGCCAGCTTGTCGGTCAGGTGGATATCGCAGTTCATCACCGCGGCCATGAATTCGACCGGGTGATTGGCCTTCAACCAGGCGGTGTAATAGCTGACCACGGCATAGGCCGCGGCATGTGACTTGTTGAAACCATAGTTCGCAAATTTCTCCAGCAGGTCAAATACTTCGCCCGCCTTCTTCGCGTCGATCCCATGCGTTGCCTTGCAGCCCTCGATGAATTTCGGGCGCTCTTTCGCCATCTCCTCGGCGATCTTCTTGCCCATGGCGCGGCGCAGCAGGTCGGCCCCGCCGAGCGAGTAGCCGCCCATGACCTGGGCGATCTGCATCACCTGCTCCTGATAGACGATGATGCCCTGCGTCTCTTTCAGGATATGGTCGATGGTCGGATGGATCGATTCCAGCGGCCGAAGCCCGTGCTTCACCTCGCAATAGGTCGGGATATTCTCCATCGGACCCGGCCGGTAGAGCGCCACCAGCGCCACGATATCCTCGATACAGGTGGGTTTCATGCGCCGAAGCGCATCCATCATCCCCGACGATTCCACCTGGAACACGGCGACCGTCTTGGCCTCGGCGTAGAGCCGATAGGTCTTGGCGTCGTCCAGCGGGATCGCGTTGATCTCGTTCACCGCGCCCTCGGGCGGCTCGTAAAGCGGCGTCCCGTCCGGGGCGATATGCAGGTCGCGGCCCGAGGTATGGATCAGGTCGATGGCGTTCTGCACCACGGTCAGGGTCTTGAGGCCGAGGAAGTCGAACTTCACCAATCCGGCCTGTTCCACCCATTTCATGTTGAATTGCGTGGCCGGCATGTCGGACCGAGGGTCGCGATAAAGGGGCACCAGCGCGTCGAGCGGCCGGTCGCCGATCACCACCCCCGCCGCGTGGGTCGAGGCGTTCCTCAGCAGCCCCTCGATTTTCTCGGCGTAATCCAGAAGGCGCGCGACGACCTCTTCCTTGGCCGCCTCGCGCAGGCGCGGCTCGTCGGCCAGCGCCTTGGTCACACTGACCGGCTTGACGCCCTCGACCGGGATCATCTTCGACAGCTTGTCGACCTGTCCGTAGGACATCTGCAACACGCGGCCCACATCGCGCACCGCGGCCTTCGACAAGAGCGCACCGAAAGTGATGATCTGGCCGACCTTCTCGCGCCCGTATTTCTGCTGAACGTACTGGATCGTTTCCTCGCGCCGGTCCATGCAGAAGTCGATGTCGAAGTCGGGCATCGAGACCCGTTCGGGGTTGAGGAACCGCTCGAACAGCAGCGAATAGCGCAGCGGGTCCAGGTCGGTGATGGTCAGCGCATAGGCAACCAGGCTGCCCGCGCCCGAGCCCCGGCCCGGCCCCACCGGGATGCGGTTGTCCTTTGACCATTTGATGAAATCGGCCACGATCAGGAAATAGCCGGGGAAGCCCATCTGCTCGATGATGTTCAGTTCGAACGTCAGCCGGTCCTCGTATTCCGAGACCGGCGCGGCATGGGGGATCACGGCGAGCCGGGCGCGCAGCCCGTCCCATGCTTGACGGCGCAGCTCCTCCACCTCGTCATCGGCGAATTTCGGCAGGATCGGCTTGCGCTTGTAAGCGGCGAAGGCGCAGCGCCTGGCGATCTCGACGGTGTTTTCCAGCGCCTCGGGCAGGTCGGCAAACAGCGCCGCCATCTCCTCGGGGCTTTTCAGGTAATGCTGCGGAGTCAGGCGGCGGCGGGGTTCCTGCTGGTCGACATAGGCGCCTTCCTTGATGCACAAGAGCGCGTCATGCGCCTCGAACATCTTGGCTTCGGGGAAATAGACGTCGTTGGTGGCGACAATCGGCAGGTTCATCGCATAGGCCATTTCCAGGAATGGCCGTTCCGTCGCCTGCTCGGCCGGGGTCAGCGCGCCCCCCTCGCCCGGATGGCGCTGGAGTTCGACATAGAGCCGGTCGCCATAGGTCGCGGCCAGGAAATCCATCAGCTCCTGCGCGCGGGGCATCTGCCCGTCGCGGATCAGCCGCCCGATCAGCCCGTCCGGCCCGCCGGTCAGGCAGATCAGCCCCTCGGCATGCTGCGCCAGCTCATCGGGCGTGACATGCAGCAGCGAACCGTCGGTGCGCAGATAGAGGCAGGAATTCAGCAGCATCAGGTTTTCGTACCCGCGCTCGTTCTGCGCCAGCAGGACCAAGGGGGCGCCCGGGCGCGGCCGCTCGCCGGGCTGACGCGCGGGCAATTGCACGTCGATCTGGCAGCCGACGATGGGCTGCACCCCCGCCCCCTTGGCCACGACGGAAAATTCCAGCGCCGCGAACAGCGCATTGGTGTCGGTGATGGCGACGGCCGGCATGCCGCGCTTTTCGCAGGTCTTCACCAGCGCTTTCACCGGTACCGCGCCTTCCAGCAACGAATATTCGGTGTGCACACGCAGGTGGATGAATCGGGGATTGGCCATGATCAGAGCTTATCCAGCGTGCAGGGACGTGCAAGGGTGACGCCATTTTCTACAGAACGGCGAAAATGCTTCTCGCGGATGCGGCAAGTCTGTGCTTGCCTGAAAAGCCCCGCCAATGTTCACTTGAACCCAAGAACAAGGGGCAACGGAGGCGTCCTAGGCCGCCGCGACCGGAACGACAAGCCCCTTCGGGAGAGACGCATGACCGGCATCCATTTTGTCCTGAACGGCGCAGCTGTCACGGTGACCGGGCAACCGCCGACCCGCACCCTGCTGGACTGGCTGCGCGAGGATCGCGGGCTCAAGGGCACCAAGGAGGGCTGCAACGAGGGTGATTGCGGTGCCTGCACGGTGATGGTCTCGGATGAACGCGGAAGCCGGGCGGTCAATGCCTGCATCCTGTTCCTGCCGCAGCTGCACGGCAAGGTCGTCCACACGGTCGAGGGGCTGAAGGGCCAGCATCCGGTGCAGGCGGCGATGGTGGCCGAACATGGCTCGCAATGCGGGTTCTGCACGCCCGGATTCATCATGTCGATGGCAACCGGGCATCTGAACGGGATCACCGATCACGACACGCATCTGGCGGGCAACCTCTGCCGTTGCACTGGCTATGCCCCCATCGTCCGCGCCGCCGAATCGGCCGCCGGCCAGCCGGTGCCAGAATGGTTCAAGGCCGAAGCATCCGCCCTGCCCGCGGCTCCCGCTCCCGAGGGTGTCGCCCTGCCCCGTTCCTCGAACGAGCTCGCCGCCTGGTACACGGCCCATCCCGACGGGCGGCTCATCGCCGGGGCGACCGACGTGGGTCTCTGGGTCACCAAGCAATTGCGCGACCTCGGCCCGGTGGCCTTCCTCGCCGGGGTCGAGGACATGCGGGGAATCGAGGTGACGGAGGACGCGATCCATATCGGCGCCGTCACCACCATCGCCGAGCTTCTGCCCGCCATCGCCCCCCATCACCCCGGCTTCGCCGCTATGCTGCGCCGCTATGGCTCGGCCCAGGTGCGCGAGGCCGCGACGATCGGCGGCAACATCGCCAATGGCTCGCCCATCGGTGACAGCCCGCCTGCGCTGATCACACTGGGGGCGACGCTTTATCTGCGGAAGGGCGACGAACGGCGCGCGATCCCTCTCGAGGATTTCTTCCTCGACTACGGGAAACAGGACCGCGGACCCGGAGAGTTCGTCGAGGCGGTCAGCATCCCCCGTCAGCCGGACCGGCTGAAATGCTACAAGATTTCCAAACGCTTCGATCAGGACATCTCGGCCCTGCTGGGCTGTTTCAACGTGACGGTCGAGGGGGGCACGGTGCGTGCCGCACGCATTGCCTATGGCGGCATGGCGGGCATTCCGAAACGGGCGGCAAGCGTCGAGGCGGCGCTGATCGAGCGACCCTGGACCGAGGCGACGGTGCAGGCCGCGCTGCCCGCCTTCGCCCGGGATTTCACGCCGATGTCGGACATGCGCGCCTCGGCCGAGTACCGGCTGGAGGCGGCGCAGAACCTGCTCCTGCGCTATTTCCTCGAGGATCAGGGCCTCGCCACCAATGTGCTGGAGGTCTCGGCATGAGCGTTCACAAACCCCTGCCCCATGACGCTGCCCCCCTGCATGTCACGGGCGAGGCGCGCTATGTCGACGACATCCCGACGCCCGCCGGCACCCTGCATCTGGCCTTCGGCCTTTCCACCGTGGCGCATGGCGAAATCACGGCGATGGACCTCTCGGCCGTCAGGGCCGCGCCCGGTGTGGTGGCGGTCCTGACCGGCGACGACATCGGCCATGCCGATTGTTCACCCTCGAACAACGACGAGCCGCTGCTGGCGCTGGGAACGGTGCATTACGTCGGCCATCCGGTCTTTCTGGTGATCGCCGACAGCCATCTCAATGCCCGCAAGGCGGCGCGGCTGGGCAAGATCAGCTATGCCGAGAAGCCGGCGATCCTGACGGTCGATCAGGCCCTCGCCGCCAATTCCCGCTTCGAGGAGGCGCCCCGCATCTGGGCGCGCGGCAACCTGCCCGACGCTTTCGCCAAGGCGGCGACCGTGATCGAAGGGCGGCTGGAGATGGGCGGGCAGGAGCATTTCTATCTGGAGGGTCAGGCGGCGCTGGTGCAGCCGCAGGAGGGGGGCGACATGCATGTCACCTCCTCGACCCAGCACCCCACCGAGATCCAGCACAAGGTCGCTCATGCCCTGCACCTGCCGATGCATGCGGTCAGGGTCGAGACCCGTCGCATGGGCGGTGGCTTCGGCGGAAAGGAAAGTCAGGGCAATCACTTGGCTGTCGCCTGCGCCCTGGCCGCCCGGCTGACCGGCAAGCCCTGCAAGATGCGTTATGATCGCGACGACGACATGGTGGTGACCGGCAAGCGGCACGATTTCCGCATCGACTACAAGGTAGGGGTCGATGCCGAGGGGCGGCTGCTGGCGGTGGATTTCATCCATTACACCCGCGCCGGCTGGTCGATGGACCTGACCCTGCCGGTCGCCGACCGCGCCATGCTGCACGCCGACAACGCCTATTGGTTGCCCAACATCCGCATCGAAAGCCATCGCTTGCGGACCAACATGTGTTCCGCTACCGCCTATCGCGGCTTCGGGGGGCCGCAGGGGATGCTGGGGATCGAGCGGGTGATGGATCACGTCGCCAGTACCCTGGGCAAGGACCCGCTGGAGGTCCGCAAGGTCAATTTCTATCGCGCCAGCACCCCGGCCAAGACCGGTCCCGGCACAGGCAAACGGTTCAGCGCTGAACATTCACCGAAGACTGCCGTAGCGCCCGGCGTCCAGACCACGCCCTATGGTCAGCAGGTCGAGGATTTCATCCTGCACGAGCTGGTGGCGCAGTTGGAGAAATCCTCGGATTACGCGGCCCGCAAGGCGCGGATCGCCGAGTGGAACGCGGCCAATCCGGTGCTGAAAAAGGGCATCGCCCTCACCCCCGTCAAGTTCGGCATCAGCTTCACGCTGACCCATCTCAATCAGGCGGGGGCGCTGGTGCATGTCTATCAGGATGGCTCCATCCACCTGAACCACGGCGGGACCGAGATGGGCCAGGGCCTGTTCCAGAAGGTGGCGCAGGTCGCGGCCTCGGCCTTCGGCGTGCCGCTGGAGGCGGTGAAGATCACCGCGACGGATACCGCGAAAGTGCCGAACACGTCGGCCACGGCAGCCTCGTCCGGCAGCGATCTCAACGGGATGGCGGTCAAGGCCGCCTGCGACACGATCCGCGACCGGATCGCCGAACACCTGGCCGAGCGTCACCAGACCACGGCCGACCAGGTAACCTTTGCCGAAGGCCGGGTCAGCGTCGGCGGGTCGGACATGACCTTCGCCGAGGCCGCCATGTCGGCCTATACCGCCCGTGTGAGCCTTTCCTCGACCGGCTATTACGCCACGCCCGAACTGGCCTGGGACCGGATCGCCGGTCAGGGGCGGCCCTTCTATTACTTCGCCTATGGTGCGGCCTGCGCCGAGGTGGTGATTGACACGCTGACCGGCGAGAACCGGATCCTGCGGGTCGATATCCTGCATGACGCGGGCGCCAGCCTGAACCCGGCCTTGGACAAGGGCCAGGTCGAGGGTGGCTTCGTGCAGGGCGCCGGATGGTTGACCACTGAAGAACTGGTCTGGGACGACAAGGGGCGCCTGAGGACCCACGCCCCCAGCACCTACAAGATCCCGGCCTGCGGCGACCGGCCGCGCGTCTTCAACGTCGATCTCTGGGTCGGCGCCAATCCCGAGGACACGATCCACAAGTCGAAAGCCGTGGGCGAGCCGCCCTTCATGCACGGGATCGCCGTGCTGATGGCGCTGAGCGATGCGGTCGCCGCCTGTGGGGACGGGTCCAGCTATGTGAACCTCGACGCCCCCGCCACCGCCGAGCGGATTCTGGCCGCGGTTCGCCGTCAGCGGGGCGGCTATGTTTGACCGCGCCGCCCTCGCCCGCCTGATCGCCGCCCATGGCGCCGTCGCCCGGGTGGTGATCTGCGGGCATCAGGGGTCCTCGCCGCGCGAAGCGGGGACGGCGATGCTGGTCTGGGCCGAGGGGCAAGCGGGCACGATCGGCGGCGGGGCGCTGGAATACGAGGCCGCGGCCGAGGCGCGGCGGATGTTGGCGGGCGCCCCCCCGAAGGTGCAGAAGATCGCCCTCGGCCCGGCGCTCGGCCAATGCTGCGGCGGCGCGGTGACGTTGGGGTTCGAAGTCTTCGACGCCCGGGCGTTAACCACGATCCCCCAGGCCGGCCTCTACACCCGCCCGCTGGCCCGCGACGCCGCGGCCGAGCCCCCCCTCGCCCTGCGCCGGGCCGAGAAAACCGCCCGTGGCGAAGGGGTTGCGGTGACGCGCTATCTGCAGGGCTGGCTGTCCGAGCCGGTCGCAGCGAAGCCCCGCGACCTTTGGATCTGGGGCGCGGGCCATGTCGGCCGGGCGCTGGTGCATACGCTGACGCCCCTGCCCGGCCTGGCGCTGACCTGGATCGACACCAACCGCGCGCGCTTTCCCGAAAGCCTGCCCGAGGGCGTCACGCCCCGCATCGCCGCGAATCCCGGGACGCTGGTGACCGAAGCGCCGCTGACGGCCGAACACCTGATCCTGACCTTCAGCCACGCGCTGGACCTCGACCTCTGCCACCGCCTGCTGGACCACGGGTTCCGCGCCTGCGGCCTCATCGGCAGCGCCTCGAAATGGGCGCGGTTCCAGAGCCGGCTCAAGGCGCTGGGCCACGCGTCGCAGGACATCGCCCGTATCCGCTGCCCGATCGGCGACCCCGCCCTGGGCAAGCATCCCCAGGCCATCGCCATTTCCGTCGCCGCCGAGATCCTCGCGCGGCCCGCCCTTGCCCCAGCCAGAGAGGCCGTCCGTTGACCACCCCCCTCCTGTCCCTCCAGGGCCTGACCAAGGTCTATCCCGGCGTCGTCGCCAACAAGGATGTCACCTTCGACATCGGCGAGGGCGAGGTTCATGCGCTTCTCGGCGAGAACGGCGCGGGGAAATCCACGCTGGTCAAGGCCATCTACGGGCTGATCCGGCCGAACGAGGGCACGATGCTCTGGCGCGGCCAACCCTATGCGCCGAACGCCCCGGCGCAGGCCCGCGCCACCGGCGTCGCCATGGTGTTCCAGCATTTTAGCTTGTTCGACGCGATGGACGTGGCCGAGAATGTGGCGCTGGGGATGGACAACCCGCCGCCGATCCGGGAACTGGCGGCGCGGATCACCGAAGTGTCGAACAATTACGGGCTGCCGCTCGACCCCTCGCGCATGGTCGGCGATCTGTCGGCGGGGGAACGACAGCGGGTCGAAATCATCCGCTGCCTGCTGCAGAACCCTCAGCTTCTGATCATGGACGAACCCACCTCGGTCCTGACCCCGCAGGAGGTGGAGATCCTGTTCCGCACCTTGCGGCAACTCCGGGCCGAGGGGCGGTCGATCCTTTATATTTCGCACAAGCTCGAAGAAATCCGCTCGCTGTGCGAGAATGCGACCGTGCTCAGGCTGGGCAAGGTGGTGGGAAGGGCCGATCCGCGGCAGGAAAGCGCGCGGTCGCTGGCCGAGATGATGGTGGGGCAAAGCCTGCACACGCCGTCGCGGCCCGCCGCGCAACCGGGCAAGATGCTGCTGCAGGTCACCGACCTGTCGGTCGCCTCGCCCTCGCAATTCGGGACCTCGCTGAAGGGCGTATCGCTCAGCGTCCGGGCCGGCGAGATCCTGGGGATCGGCGGTGTCGCGGGCAACGGGCAGGACGAATTGCTGGGCGCCCTCTCGGGCGAAATTCGCGCCCCGGCCGAGGCGGTGCGGATGGCGGGCGAGCCGGTTGGGCATTACGGACCCAACGCGCGCCGGGCCATGGGCCTGCTGTGTGCACCCGAGGAACGGCTGGGCCATGCCGCGGCGCCCGACATGAGCCTGACGGAAAACGCCCTGCTGACCGGCGCCTGGCGCGAGAAACTGGTGACCCGGGGCTTCGTCAGCTGGGGCAAGGCCAAGGGCTTCGCCGAAAAGGTCATCGAACGGTTCGACGTGCGCACGCCCGGCCCCTGGGTTGCGGCGCGGGCACTCTCGGGCGGAAACCTGCAGAAATTCGTCATCGGGCGGGAGATCCTGCAACGGCCCTCGGTCCTGGTGGTGAACCAGCCGACCTGGGGCGTCGATGCCTCGGCCGCGGCCTCGATCCGGCAGGCGCTGCTGGATCTGGCGCAGGCCGGGGCTGCGGTCGTCGTCATCAGTCAGGACCTCGATGAAATCCTGGAGGTCGCGGACAATTTCGCCGCCCTGAACGGCGGCAGGCTCAGCGCGCCGCGGCCCGTTCAGGGGCTGACCATGGACCAGATCGGCCTGATGCTGGGCGGCGCTGAAACGGGAGAGACCGATGTTGCGGCTTGAAAAACGTCCCTCGCCATCGAAGGCATGGAACTATGCCACCCCGGTCGTTGCGGTGCTACTGACCATGATCGCGGGCGGGATCCTGTTCACCATCCTGGGCAAGAACCCGTTCGAGGCGATCAAGCTGATCTTCTGGGATCCCCTGTTCAGCGAGCAATTCGCGGCCTATTCGCGCCCGCAACTGCTGGTCAAGGCGGGGCCGCTGATCCTGATCGCCGTGGGCCTCTCCATCGGTTTCCGCGCCGGGATCTGGAACATCGGGGCCGAGGGGCAATATATCGTCGGCGCCCTCTGCGCGGCGGCCGTGGCGCTGGCCTTCTACCCCGCGGAATCGGTTCTGGTCTTTCCGCTGATGATCCTTGCGGGGGCGCTGGGCGGCTGGGCCTGGGCGATGATCCCGGCCATCCTGCGCACGAAGTTCAACACCAACGAGATCCTCGTGTCGCTGCTTCTGGTCTATGTGGCCGAGAAGCTGCTGGCCGCCGCCGCGACCGGCTTCATGCGCAACCCGCAGGGCGCGGGCTTTCCGGGATCGCGCAACATCAACCAATATGCCTCGGCCGCGAACCACGAGATCTTTGCCGGGACCGGCCTGCATTGGGGCGGCGTCGCCGCCTTCATCGCCGTCCTTTTCACCTATGTCATGCTGCAACGCCATATCCTGGGCTTCCAGGTACAGCTGGCGGGCCAGGCGCCGCGCGCCGCGCGCTTTGCCGGGGTCGCCCCCGCCCGACTGGTCCTGATGTGCATGGGGATTTCCGGCGCCTTCGCCGGGATGGCCGGCATGTTCGAACTCGCCGGTCCCGCGCGCCTCATCTCCATCGACTTCAACGCGGGCTATGGCTTCACGGCGATCATCGTGGCCTTCCTGGGGCGGCTCAATCCGATCGGGATCGTGCTGGCCGGGCTCTTGCTGGCGCTGACCTATATCGGTGGCGAACTCGCGCAATTCATGCTGAACCTGCCCGCCGCGGCGATCCAGGTCTTCCAGGGGATGCTGCTGTTCTTCCTGCTGGCGCTGGATGTTCTGTCCAATTACCGCGTCCGGCTGTTCCTGCCGCAGCGCGCCACCACGGAGAATGTCTGACATGGATTTCGGTTCGATCAATCCCGTCGTCCTGATCGCCTCGCTGATGGTGGCGGCGACGCCTATCCTGCTGGCGGCCATCGGCGAATTGGTGGTGGAGAAGGCGGGCGTCCTGAACCTGGGCGTCGAGGGCATGATGATCGTCGGCGCGGTCGCGGGATTTGCCGCGGCGGTGACCACGGGCAGCCCGATCCTGGGCATGCTGGCCGCCATCATCGCGGGGGCGGCGGTGTCGCTGATCTTCGCGCTGCTGACGCAGGTGCTGATGGCCAATCAGGTCGCCTCGGGCCTGGCGCTCACGCTCTTCGGTCTGGGGTTCTCGGCGCTCCTGGGGCAAAGCTATGTCGGCATCGTCCCGCCCCGGACCGAGAAGCTGGATTTCGGCCCGCTGAGCGACCTGCCCGTCGTCGGCCGCATCCTCTTTGGCCATGACATCCTGGTCTATGTCTCGCTCTTCGTGGTGGCCGGGGTCTGGTACTGGCTGAACTACACCCGCGGCGGGCGCGTCCTGCGCGCCGTGGGCGAGAACCACGACAGCGCCCATGCGCTGGGCTACAAGGTCAAGCGCGTGCGCATCCTCGCCATCCTGTTCGGCGGCGCCTGCGCGGGGCTGGGCGGCGCCTATCTGAGCCTGGTGCGGGTCCCGCAATGGACCGAGGGTATGACCGCGGGCGCCGGCTGGATCGCCCTGGCTTTGGTCGTTTTTGCATCATGGAAACCCTGGCGGGTCCTGGCCGGTGCCTATCTTTTCGGCGGAATCATGGTGTTGCAGCTTAATCTGCAAGCCGCTGGCTACCGAATTCCGGTCGAGTATCTTGCCATGAGCCCCTACATCATCACCATCCTCGTGCTGGTCGTGATGTCGTCGAATCGGACACGCAGAACCCTTGCCGCCCCCGGCTCGCTGGGACGGTCCTTCCACGCCGCCGGATAAGCGGTTGACTATGCGGGCGCCCCCGCCCGCCAACACGGAGAGTAGAGTATGAAACGCAGAGAACTCCTCGCGACCTCGGCCGCGGCCCTCGGTCTGGCCGCGACGCTGGGCTCCAAGGCGCGCGCCCAGACGCCCCTCAAGGTCGGCTTCGTCTATATCGGCCCGCCCGGCGACTTCGGCTGGACCTATGCCCATGACCAGGCCCGCCTGGCGGCGCAGGAGCATTTCGGCGACGCGGTCGAAACCTTCTACGTCGACAACGTGCCCGAGGGCCCGGATGCCGAGCGGATCATGACGCAGATGGCGCTTTCGGGCGCGAACATGATCTTCGCGACCTCGTTCGGCTATGGCCCCTCGCTCAATGCCGTGGCGCAGCGTTTCCCGAACATCGCCTTCGAACACGCGACGGGCTATCTGCAGGAGGCGCCGAACGTCTCGCTCTACAACGCCCGCTTCTACGAAGGCCGCGCGGTGATCGGCACCATCGCCGGGCGCATGACCCAGACCAACAAGATCGGCTATATCGCCTCGTTCCCGATCCCCGAAGTGATCATGGGCATCAACGCGGCCTATATCCACGCCAAGAAAGTGAACCCCGACATCACGTTGAGCGTGGTCTGGGCCTATTCCTGGTTTGACCCGGCGCAGGAAGCCGCCGCCGCCGAGGCGCTGATCGAACAGGGCTGCGACATCCTGATGCAGCACACCGACTCGACCGCGCCGCTCAGCGTCGCCCAGCAGCGCGGCGCGCTGGCCTTCGGTCAGGCCTCGGACATGACGCAATTCGCGCCCGACGTTCACCTGACGGCGATCATCGACAACTGGGCGCCCTATTACATCAAGCGCATCCAGGAGAAGCTGGACGGCACCTGGGTCGCCGACAACGTCTGGAGCGGCATCCCCGAGGATGAAGTCACCTTCGCCCCCTTCAACGACCGCATCCCGGCCGAGGTACAGGACGAGGCCAACGCGCTGATCGAATCGATCCGCGACGGCAGCTATCATCCTTTCACCGGCCCGCTGAACCGGCAGGACGGCTCGGCCTGGCTGGCCGAGGGCGAGGTTGCCGATGACGGCACGCTGCTGGGGATGAACTTCTACGTCGAAGGCATCACCGGCGACATTCCGAACTGAGGATGACGGGCGCGCCCGCGCGCTGAGACCCGAGACCTGAGAGCCCCCGAAGTCCGCTTCGGAGGCTCTTCGCATCCTCTGCCCTTGAGCCACGCGCCCGGCAGTGCTATTTTTCCGGGCATGATGAGCATGTCCGTCTTCTTCCCCCTGACCTGAGCGATTCCGTCGCTGGCGCCCCGGCGCCTCAGGTTGTGCAACGGCGTCGCCCCGCGACCGCCGACCAGGAAGAGATGACATGCCCCTTTCCCGAACCCCGGGCCTGACCGCGCGTCAGGTCGACGACTTCATCGCGGACGGTTTCGTCAAGGTGGAGGACGCCTTCAGCCGCGACCTCGCCCGCGCCTGCCGCGATGCCCTCTGGGCCGAGACCGGCCTCACGCCCGACGATCCCGCTGGCTGGACGCAGCCTGTCCTGCGCATCGCCTGGCAATCCGCACCGCAATTCGTCGCGGCGGCCAATACCCCGCGGCTTCATGCCGCCTATGACGCGTTGGCGGGTACGGGACGCTGGGTGCCTCCGCAGGGCCTCGGCTCGTTCCCGATCCGCTTTCCCTCATCCGCCGGCGCAGGAGACGAGGGCTGGCATGTCGATGTGAGCTTCGGGACCGAGAACCCGGATTTCATGGAATGGCGGGTCAACGTCACCAGCCGCGGCCGGGCGCTGCTGATGCTGTTCCTCTTCTCGGATGTCGGGCCGCGCGACGCCCCGACCCGGCTCCGCAAGGGCTCGCACCGGGTGATCGCCCGCGAATTGCTGCCCGCAGGCGAGGCGGGGCTGAGCCTGCGCGAGCTGTCGGCGGCGGGCTATGCGTCGAGCGCGGATTGTCCCGAGGCGCTGGCGACCGGCGCGGCGGGGACGGTCTACCTGTGCCACCCGTTCCTGGTCCATGCGGCCCAACGGCACGAGGGGACCGAACCGCGCTTCATGGCCCAGCCGGCGCTGCTGCCGACCGGGCCTTTCGATCCGGCCGAGCCCCCGTCGCCCGTGCAGATCGCCATCCGGCGGGCCTGTGGTTTGGTCTTCTAGAAGGCCAAGGGCCCCGCCCCCCAACCCGGAGGCGGGGTCAGCCCAGCGTGATCCCCACGATCACCGCCATGAGCCCCAGGACCGAGACGAAGAGCGCGGCCATGTTCCAGATGACGCCCTTTTGCAGCGCCTTGCGCAGCGCCGCATCCTCCAGCCCCGCCCGGCGCACCCTGAGCGCATAGACCACGCAGGCGAAAAGCCCGATCACCCCGGCCAGCGTGACGGCCGCACCGCCCCAGATCAACAGATCGCCCGTGTTCATGATGTCTCCTGTCGTTGCGGCCCTCTACCCCGCCGGAACCCGCCGGGCAAGCGCCTTGCTCGACGGGCGCCGCCGCGCTAGGGACGGGGTTTGAGACCCGGACACAGAAGAGGCCGATCATGAGCAGCACCGATTCCGCCTATGACGTCACCGCCGACGAGCTGCGCTCGTTCGTGGAGCGCTATGAGCATCTCGAGGCCGAGAAGAAGGACATCACCGACCAGCAGAAGGAAGTGATGGCCGAAGCCAAGGGGCGCGGCTACGACACCAAGGCGCTGCGCAAGATCATCGCCCTGCGCAAGAAAAAGCCCGACGAGATCGCCGAGGAAGAAGCGGTGCTCGACCTCTACAAGGCCGCGCTCGGCATGCAATGAGCGAGACGCCGCAGGATGGGCAACATTGCCCATCCTACCAGGCGTCACGGCTCCAGCAGCGTGACCCCCGGCAGGGCGGCGATCAGGTCCAGATCCTCGTCATAGAGATCGGTAAGCGCATCGACCGTCTCCTCGGTCCAGCCGGGCGGCAGGGGATCGGTCTCCAGCGCCTCGGGCTTGACGAAGCGCGCCAACAGCGCGGCCAGCATGCGGCGGCGCGTGGCATCGTCCCGGGTCGGGTTCTGCTCGAACCAGCGGCGCATGGCGGCGTGACCGGCAGGCGTGACCAGCCGGTGATACCAGGCCAGCCAACCCGCCAGATCTATCCCCGCCGCGTGGCCGGAAACCGCGCGCAGCACCTCGGGCCAGAGGAGCGGCGTATCCTCGTCGGCCCAGACGGTCAGGCTGACCCCCGGCGCAGCCTCCAGGATCTGCGCCACCGTGGCGGACCAGCGGGTCGCCGCCAGATCCGACTCCTCGATCTGTTTCAGCACAGCGCCGGTCTGATCCTCGGCCGCCAGCGCCGGCAGGAAGGTTGCCGGGTTGCGCAGGCAGAGGAACAGCTCCAGCCGCGCCTCGGGGAAGAGATGGCGCAGCATCTGCACCCTTTCGCCCGCCGCGTGATAGAGTTGCCCCGCGTTCAGCGCCCATTTCGACATCGCCAGGAAATTGTCCGACGAGAACACCACACGGTGCACGTTGTCCTCGTCGAGAATCCCGTCGAGCAGCGCCTCCTGGGTCTGGGCGTTGGTCTCATGTCCGCGCATGTCGAAGGCCAGCTGCCGCAGCTGCTGGCGATAGCGGCCGGGACCGGGCACGGCGATCCCCTGCTTGAGCAGGGGCGCCCGGTTGCGCATCAGGCAGCGCACCAGATGGTCCTGATCGGTCAGATGCGCGCCGAGGTGAAGGGCGATTTCCATGAGGGCGATCTAGCCCGCCGCGCGCCGGGCTGGCAAGGCTGATCGCCGGAAATCCCGCCCGGCGAAAAGCCCGCGCGGGCAAGGTCTTCGCGCGTTCTGCCGCTTGTCCGGCCCCGGGAATGCCGCTATCACGGCGCAGCGCCGGTGTAGCTCAGTTGGTAGAGCAACGCTCTTGTAAAGCGAAGGTCGGGGGTTCGAGTCCCTCCACCGGCACCAGATCCCTTTGCCCCCTGAACCCTGCCGCCCAATTGCCAGCACGGCGCCCGCGTGAAACCATCGCCCCTGTCCCGGAACCGGCGGAAGGCGCGCATGGACAGTCCCGACGATCTGTCGCTCTGGTCGCTGCATGGCTATTGCCTGGGCGCGCGCGAGACGCCGCATGCCACGGTCCGCCAGGGCGACAACGGGCGCCTGCTTTTCGCCGCCGAGGACTGGTGCGGGCCCGAGGATCTGGCGCGCCTCGGCCTTTCGCCCCGGCCGGAACAGATCGAGCGGCTGGTCGATTTCGGCCTGATCGAGCGACAGGGCGAGGCGCTGCGCAGTCTGGTCCCGCGCCTCGGCCCGGCGCTGGCGCTCCCTCTCCGGCAGGCGCTGGCGCCAGTGGCCGCGACCTTTTTCAGCGCGCAGGCTGGCCGGATCGCCGCGATCACCCGTCTTCTCGCCGCGCGCGGCATGGAAGGCTCGCTCTATGCCTATCTCTTCGGCGCGGTTCTGGATGGCACGCTCTGGAATGCGCTGAAAGCGCGGATCGAGATCCCGGAAACCCGGCTCACCCCCGCCGACCGCTGGTGGCGCGGCGTGTTCTGGGCGGTCTATCCGCCGGTGCCCGGGGCGATCGGCACCAACGAGATCACGCTGGGCGAAACGACCATGACCCTCGTCTGGTCCGCCGCCACCGCCCAGAGCCAGCGCGCGCTGCGCCAGCAGGACTGGCCGCGCGCCCTGCTGCTTTTCCTCGAGGGCGAGGCGCCCGCTGCGCCCGCCGAGGCCGTGGCGGCCGGGCTGGTCGACGCCGCGGGGCGACCGGCAGTGCCGCTCCTCGGCTCGCCGGACTTCGCCCTTCTGGAAACCCACGGCAACGCCCTCGCCCAGGCCGCCGCAGCCGATTTCGTGGCCGCGCTCGACCGGCTGCCCGCCACACCCACCTTCACCGCACCGCAGCGGCATGTGATCCTCGCCCATGACTTTCTCTGGGCGCTGCAAGGGGCCTACCGCCCGGACGGGGAGCAGGCGGCGGCACCCTCGGCGCTGCGGGCTTCGGTCATCCTGCACCGCCACGCGACCGGTTGACGCCCCCCGCCCCCCTTGCGCCGCCTTCCCGGGCCATGCGAATGTCGGGCGGCCCGCAGACCGGCATGCGCACAGGAACGCCCTCGATGGATCAGGTGAAAGATACCCGGCCGCTTCTGGTCGTGGATCTGGATGGAACGCTGGTGCGCTCGGACATGCTGTACGAGAGTTTCTGGTCCGCCTTCTCGCGCGATTGGCGCACGCCCTTGTCGGCGCTGGCGGCGCTGGCGCGCGGCAAGGCGGCGCTGAAGGCGCGGCTGGCGACGCTGGGCGCGCCCGATCCGGCCACCCTGCCCTATTCGGCCGAGGTGCTGGACGAGATCGGGCGCTGGCGGGCGAGCGGGGGCCGGGTGGTGCTGGTCACCGCGGCCGATCAATCCATCGCCAATGCCATCGCCAGCCATCTGGGCGTCTTTGACGAGGTGCATGGCTCGGACGGCAGCACCAACCTCAAGGGCGAGGCGAAAGCGGCCTTCCTCAGGGCAGAATATGGCGGGGGCGGCTATGTCTATGCGGGCGACAACAGCGCCGATCTGCCGGTCTGGCGCGACGCGGCAGGGGCGGTCACCGTCGGCGTCTCCCCGGCGCTGCGCGCCCGGGTCGAGGATCTGCACCGCGACGCCCGCCATCTCGCACCGCCGCGCTCGCTGCTGCCCGCGGCGCTCAGGGCCATGCGGCCGCACCAATGGTTCAAGAACGCGCTGATCTTCTTCCCGATGATCGCGGCGCATGATTTCAACGCCGGCGCTCTCTTGCCCAGCCTGCTGGCCGTCGTGGCCTTCAGCCTGGTCGCCTCGTCGGTCTATCTGCTCAACGATCTGCTCGACATCGCCTCGGACCGGGCGCATCCGAGGAAACGGCTGCGGCCGCTGGCCTCGGGCGCGCTGCCGCTTCGCAGCGGGATGCTGATGGTGCCCGCGCTTCTGCTGGCGGGGATCGGCGTGGCGGTCTTCCTGCCGCCCCTCTTCCTGCTGGTGCTGGGGGCCTATTACATCCTGACCGTCGCCTATTCGCTCTGGTTCAAGCGCCGGCCGATCCTGGACATCGCGCTTCTGGCCAGCCTCTATACGATGCGGGTGATCGCGGGCGGAGCGGCCTCGGGGATCGACCTCTCGGTCTGGCTGCTGGCCTTTTCGGCGTTCCTGTTCTTCTCGCTGGCGGCGGTGAAGCGGCAGGCGGAACTTGTGGACATGGCGCAGCGAAATGTGACCGAGGCCGCCGGGCGCGGCTATCGGGTCAGCGACCTGGCGGTGGTCACGCAGATGGCGACGGCCTCGGGCTTTGTCGCGGTGCTGGTGCTGATGCTCTATCTCAACGAGCCCGAAGTTCTGATGCTCTACCATCACCCGCTGCTTCTCTGGGCGGCCTGCCTCGTGCTGCTCTATTGGGTGTCGCGCATGGTGCTGGTGGCCAGCCGCGGCCGGATGAACGACGACCCCACCGTCTTTGCCGCCCGCGATCCGGCGAGCCTCGTCAGCGTGGCGATCATCGGGGCGCTGTTCATCGGCGCGAAGGTGCTGTGATGGTCAGCGGCTGGACCCTGCTGTGGCGCTACAGCCTCTTTGCCGTGCTGGCGACCGTCTCGAACCTCGGCGCGCAACGGCTGGTGCTGATGGGCGGCGACCGGCCGGGGCGCTACCTGCTGGCGGTTCTGGCGGGCACGGCCGTGGGACTGGTGGTGAAATACATCCTCGACAAGCGCTGGATCTTCGGCGACGACGAGACGGGGCTCAAGGCCCATGGCCGCAAGTTCACCCTCTACACAATCATGGGCGGGGTCACGACAGCGCTGTTCTGGGGGGCCGAAACGGGTTTCTGGCTGTGGTTCGGCACGCATGAGGCGCGCGAGATCGGCGCACTTCTGGGGCTGATGGTGGGGTATGTGGTGAAATACCAACTCGACCGGCGCATCACCTTCGCGCCCCGACCGGAGGGTCCGTGATGCTTCTGTCCGGCTGGGGCCGCTATCCACGCGCCGAGGGACGGCTGAGCGCCCCCCGCAACGAGGCCGAGGTCGCGGCGCTGGTGCGCGGCGGCGGCATCACCCCGCGCGGCATGGGGCGGGCCTATGGCGATCCGGCGATCGGGGCGCATGCCGTCTCGACCCGGCACCTCGACCGGATGCTGGCCTTCGACGAGGCGACGGGGCAGCTGGTCGCCGAGACGGGCGTGACGCTGGGGGAGATCATCAAGGCCTTCCTGCCGCGGGGCTGGTTCCCCTCGGTCACACCGGGGACGCAGTTCGTTTCGCTGGGCGGCGCCATCGCCGCCGATGTGCATGGCAAGAACCACCATGCCGAGGGCGCCTTCGGCGCTTTCGTCGACTGGATCGACCTGATGGGGCCGGAAGGCCAGATCCTCCGCTGTTCGCGCGGGGAGAATGCCGACCTCTTCCACTGGACACTGGGCGGCATGGGGCTGGCCGGATTCATCCTGCGCGCGGCAATCCGGCTGAAGCGCGTGGAAAGCGGCTGGATCCGGCAGACGACGCTGGCCGCCCCCAATCTCGAAGCCGCGTTGGAGGCCTTCGAGGCCACCTATGACGCGACCTATTCCATGGCCTGGATAGATTGTGCCGCGACCGGCGCGCGGATGGGCCGTTCCATCGTCATGAACGGCGAACATGCCCGGCTGTCGGACCTGCCGCCTGCCCGCCGCGCCCAACCCTTTGCCGCGCGGGGGCATCTGAGCCCCAGGGTGCCCTTCGACTTCCCCGGCTTCGTGCTGAACCCCTGGACCATTCGCGCCTTCAACGAGCTCTATTACCTGATGGGCAGACGCGGCGCCGGGACCCGCCTCACCGGCTGGGAGCCCTTCTTCTACCCGCTCGACGCGATCCGCGACTGGAACCGGATCTACGGGCGGCGCGGCTTCATGCAATTCCAATGCGTCGTGCCGCTGGCAACGCGGGCCGAGGGGCTGCGCGCCATCCTCGACGCCATCACCCGCAGCGGCGCGGGCTCGTTCCTGGCGGTGCTGAAACGCTTCGGCCCGCAGGAGAGCCGCCTCTCCTTCCCGATGGAGGGCTATACGCTGGCCCTCGACTTCCCCGTCAATCACCGGAGCCTCGATCTGATGCCCGACCTCGACCGCATCACCGCCGATTTCGGCGGCCGCTTCTACCTGGCCAAGGACAGCCGGATCTCGGCCGAGACGCTGCGCCGGACGGACCCCCGCTGGCAGGCCTTCGCCGCGATGCGCCGGGAAACCGGCCTTGCGCAGGCCTTCACCTCGGCCCAGGCGTCGAGGTTGGGGCTGTGAGCGGCGTCGCCCTGATCCTGGGCGCGACCTCGGACATCGCCCGGGCCTGCGCGCATCGCTATGGCGCCGAAGGGTACACGCTGCAGCTGGCGGGCCGCGACCCCGAGGCGCTGGAGGCCGACGCGCAGGACCTGCGGCTGCGCCACCGTGTCAAGGTCAGCGTACACCGTTTCGACGTGCTGGAAGCCGACGGCTTTGCCCCCTTCCTCGATGCCCTGCCCACCCTGCCCGACACGGCGATCTGCGCCGTGGGCTTCATGGGCAACCAGGGCGCCAGCGAAAAGGACCCGCAGGCGGCCGCGCTGATCATGCGCTCGAATTACGAGGGGCCGGCGATGATCCTGGGCCTGCTGGCCGAGCGGATGGCCCTGCGCGGGCATGGGGTGCTGATCGGCATCTCCTCGGTCGCGGGCGACCGCGGCCGGGCCTCGAACTACATCTATGGCTCGGCCAAGGCCGGATTCACCGCCTTTCTCAGCGGTCTCAGAAACCGCTTTCACGGCACCGACCTGCATGTGGTCACCGTGAAGCCCGGGTTCGTCGCCACGCGGATGACCGAGGGCATGGACCTGAACCCCCGCCTCACCGCGCTGCCGGAACAGGTGGCCGAGGCCATCTGGCAGGCCGAAAAGCACCGCCGCGACGTGATTTACGTGAAGCCCGTCTGGCGGGTCATCATGCAGATCATCTCGGCCCTGCCCGAATTCCTGTTCAAGCGCACCCGGCTCTAGCATTCGGACGGGGCCGTGCATCGTCAGGGGGCTGACGGTCGGGATGCCGTTGCCGGCCGGGTCCTTTCATGCCCCCTCCTCGAAAGGCAAGTCCGGCAGCCAACCGCCCCGCGCCAACAGGCTGCCGCAGGTCCCGCGCAGCAGAGTTTACGTCGCAGTAAGGTTAAGCGGGCAATCTGGCAATCGCGCGACTCAGGGCCTTTCGGAGGCGAAAGCGAACCGCCGCGGGGCGCATTTCCTTTCGCTTTGCGGCCGCCGGGTTTCGCGGCGACTTTCTGCGCTGCGGCATCGGCAAGGCGCCGCCGATCCCGGGCCGGGCTGTGGATAGATTTATTGCCGGTTCACGCAAAGGTGGGTAAGCCTGAAGGCATGACGAGGGACAGAATGGAACCGCGTGCCGCAAAGGCGCGCCTCTTCGCGAGTGCGGGACAGATCACGCTTGCCGCCACCGGCCTGGGGGCTCTGGCGCTGATCGCGGTCGGCGCTCAGGCGTTGTGGCATGCCGAACCCGCCCGCCCGGGTTCGGTGGCGGTGGCCTCGCTGGGGCCATCGCTGGATCTGGACCGGCGGCAGAGCGCCGGAAGCGAGGGGCCGCGCATCTGGCTCTCCTCGCTGTCCAGCACGGGCGAGAGCCCCTTTGCCGCGCCCGATTACGCGCTGGACCCGGTGCTGCCGCGCCGCGCCGCCGTGACGCCCGCCGCACCGGTCGCCCCCGCGCGGGAGGCCGCGCCCGTCGCCGCGCCGCAGGTCGCAGTCGCGACGCCGCCCGAGGTCCCCGCGCCCGCCCCGCAAGCAGAGCCCGTGCCGCAGATCGCCACGCGGGAAGGCCCGCCGCGCGTGACGCCCCCGCGCCGCCCGACCGTCGCTGCGCCGGAGGTGGCGACCGCGCCCGACGCGCCGGCCGATCCGCTGGCCCTGGCCGCGCTGCATGCCCCGACGCGCTCGCTGCTGCCGCGGCCCCGCCCGGCCCTTGCCGCGCCTGCGGCCGAGGAACCGGCGCCCGAACAATCGCCCTCGCTCCTTGCCGCCATCGGCGAGGCCACCGGCCTGATCCGCTCGCGCACGCCGCAACCCCGGCCCGAGGCCGTCACCCGCCTCGCCTCGCTCGATTTGGGCCGCGCCGCGCCGCAGGCCTCGGCGCCCGTCGCGACCCCCGCCGCCCTTGAAATCCCGGCGCTGACCCGGGGCGCCCGCAGCGCCAGTTGCGATGCCGACCTGACCCGCGCCATCCCCCGCCGCAGCCGCGGCGCAGGCGACGGCAGCGCTGTCGTCGGCCGGCTGACCAATGCGGGCGGACGCGATCGCGACAATGCCGTCATCGCCGAGGTTCTCGCGGGCAACGTCCCGGATTTCCTGCGCGATCTGGTGCCGGTCACCTTTTCGGGCGATGGCATGACCATCACCATCTGCGTGATGCCCGATTACCTGGCCGTGGGATCGAACCGCGATTTCGTCCGCGTGCCGCTGGGCCTGCCCGCCGCCATGCAGGTGGCCGAGCGGTTCGACATGGTGCTGCCCACGACCCGCATGGTCGATGCGATCTATCAGCAGGCCAATGTCCGCCTGAGCCCGGCGCCGATGGATCCGACCTCGGCCATGTCCTCGACCAATTACTTCCTGCGCCACAATGCCACCGTTCAGGGGCAGATGCGGCAATCGGGCGCCCGGCTGGGGCAGCTGGTGTCGGGGCACAAGAAGGATCTGGTGCTGACCAACCGGCTGCAATCGAACCCGGGCCGCGTGGCGATCTATGGCTGGCACCAGCGCAATGGCCGGGCCATCCAGCCGCTCAGCACCGTGCATGGCGCGCAATACGCCGATTACAGCCACGGCATCCGGCTGGTCTCGCGCCGGGCCTATGTCAACGGGCGGGCGGTGGATCTGCGGGACCTTCTCTCAGACAGCCGGATGGCGGGGCTGGTGTCCTCAGAAGGCACGATCAGCAACCGCCAGCTTCTGGCGCTCGCCGACTAAGCGAAAGGGGCTCGCGGGCCCCTTTGTCATTCCTCGTCCAGATCTTCCGGCGGCGGGGGTTCGAGCAATGTCTCGAACCGGCGCTTCTGCTTGGCGGACCACGAGACGGTCAGCAGGAGGCCGCTCTCCACCGTCTCCTCGCCCTGCACGATCCCTTCGGCATAGGCCCAGGCGCGCGCCTTGCCCTCGCCATGGCCGATTTCCACGACCTCGACCCGCCGCTCATCCCCCAGCGCCTTGCCCATCGCCGCAACCAGCTCGGGCACGCCCTGCCCGGTCAGCGCCGAGACGGCGATCACCTCGTCCCGCCGCGCGGCGGTGTTGAGGCGGGAATCGTCGGGCGGCAGCAGGTCGATCTTGTTCCAGACCTCGAGCCGCGAGACATCCTTGCCGACGCCCAGCTCGCGCAGGATCGTCTCCACATCCTCGGCCTGCGCCTCGGATTCGGGATGGGCGATGTCGCGGACGTGCAGGATCAGATCGGCCTCCAGCACCTCTTCCAGCGTGGCGCGGAAGGCGGCGACCAGTTGGGTCGGCAATTCGCTGATGAAACCCACGGTGTCGGACAGGATCACCGACAAGCCACCCGGCAGCACCACCGCCCGCATGGTCGGGTCGAGCGTGGCGAACAGCATGTCCTTGGCCAGCACCTCGGCGCCGGTCAGATGGTTGAAAAGCGTGGATTTCCCGGCGTTGGTATAGCCCACCAGCGCAACAATCGGATAGGGTGTGCGCCGCCGCGCCGCCCGGTGCAGCGCGCGGGTCTTCACCACCTTCTCCAGCTGGCGCCTGAGGCGGATCATCTGTTCGTCGATGGCGCGGCGGTCGGCCTCGATCTGCGTCTCGCCGGGGCCGCCGACGAAGCCGAGGCCCCCGCGCTGCCGCTCCAGGTGGGTCCAGGCCCGCACCAGCCGGGTTCGCTGATAGCTGAGCGCCGCCAGTTCCACCTGCAGCACGCCCTCACGCGTGCGGGCCCGGTCGGCGAAGATCTCCAGGATCAGCCCGGTCCGGTCCAGCAGCTTGACGCCCCATTCTTTTTCGAGGTTGCGCTGCTGAACCGGGCTCACCGGCCCGTCGATCAGGACCAGCTCGACCTCCTCGGCCTCGAAGCGCTCTTTCAGCTCCTGCACCTTGCCCGAGCCGAACAGCATCCCGGGATGGGCGCGCGGCAGTCGCACGACCATGCCGCCCGCAACCTCGATCCCCGGCAGCGCCAGCGCCAGCGCCAGCCCTTCGGCCAGAAGCGCCTCGGCCGAGCGCGAGGCGTCGTTGCCGCGGATGTCGGGATGCAGGACAAACGCCTTCTGGCGGCGCCCGCCGCCGGCCCCGCCCAGGTCTTTGACGTCAATGGTCACGATTCTGTCCGGCGTTCGCCGTCAGTCCTCGCCGTTGTAAAGCGAGATGGGCTGACCCGGCATGATGGTCGAAATGGCATGTTTGTAGACCAATTGGCTCTGGCCTTCGCGGCGCAGCAGCACACAGAAATTGTCGAACCAGGTGATTACCCCCAGCAATTTCACACCATTGATGAGGAAAATCGTCACCGGAACCTTGTTCTTGCGAACATGATTGAGAAAGGCGTCCTGCAAATTCTGTTTGTCTACGGCCATTGTCTTGCCTTCTTGTTATCGGCCTACGCAGCGGTTCTGGCTGTCGCAGTCTCCCCCTGGGGCGCGAGTATGGCCGCGGAACCGGCAAGTTTCCAGCCCGAAAACTCGCCTTTTCAGCGTATTACGCGGAGATTTCCGCACAGGCCCTGTGCCGGGCCCCGCCAGGGGCCTCAGTTTCTGCGTGAACGGTCCAGGATTGCCGCCAGCAGAACCAGAATTTCCAACCGCCCGAGAATCATTGCAAGCGCCAACACGACGCGCGCGGGATCGCCCAGCAGCACCCAATAGAGCGGCAGATCGCCCGCCACCTGCACCAATTGCCCGGTATTGGTCAGTGCGCCCACGCCAAAGATCATCGCCGTTTCCAGCGTCATGCCGCTGAAGAGAAGCAGGGCGACCACCGCGACCGAGGTCAGCGCGAAGACCATGGCGAAAAGCCAGGCCGAACGCGCGGCGGTGGTGGCGAGGAAGCGGTCATGCTCGTTGCCGCCGATGACCATGGAGGGATAGATCATCCGCATCAACTCGAACCGGCTGAGGCGGGCCAGCGAATAGAGGCGAAGCAGCTTGATGCCCCCGGCGGTCGTCGCCACCCCGCCCCCCAGCAGCGCCACCGACATCAGCACCAGGCCCGGCGGCGTCAGCCCCGACCAGGCCCGCGCCGTGATCCAGTCCTGGTTGACGAACCCGGTGGTGGTCAGGAACGAGAGCGCGGTAAAGGCCGCCCCCCAGGCAGCGCGGCCCATGGCGGGCAGATTCTCGCCCTCGCGGGCCTCGAAGGCGCCGGCCCAGTGACGCGCCACGACGAACAGCGTCACCATCCCGACCAGCGCCACGGCGGTAAAGATCTCGGGGTCGCGATGCAGCGGCCGGGGGCGCGACCCATGCCCCGGCATGAAGCGGCGGCTGAGCGCGATGCAGAGAAAGGCAAAGATCGCCATCTCGGCCGGCAGCCCAATACTCCCCAGCGTTTCCCTTGCCAGAACGCCCGAGGTCGAGAGCGTGGCCATGGCCTGCATCAGCGCCTCGAACCCCGGCACGCCCAGCAGCGTCAGGATCAGCCAGAGCGCCAGCGTGAAGGCGGAATAGGCGGGCAGAAGCACCAGCGCATGGGCCCTGAGCCGGATGCCCGGCCCGGTCGTCGCCCCGGCCCGGGGCAGCGTCGGCGGCGTTCGGCGGATCATCTCGTATCCGCCCAGCCGCAGCGGTGCCAGCAGCGCCGTGGCCGCCGCCAGGATGAAGAGCCCGCCCAGCCAACCCGCCATGCCACGCCACAGATGCACGGCCTCGGGCACCCGGCGCGGCAGGTCGATGAGCGAGGCGCCGGTCGTGGTGAAGGCCGAGATCATCTCGAACCAGGCATCGGCAAAACGCATGGCGGGCAGGGCCTCGGCCAGCGGCAGCGCCATGACGGCGGGCAGCAGCAGATAGATGGCCGCCAGCAGCGGAAACGGCCCCGCGGGCATGCCGCGCCGGAGCTGGCCCGCCATGGCGATGGCCAGCAGGCTGGCGATCAGCAGGCTCAGAACGGACCAGTACAGGAAGATCCGCGCCAGCGAGGCCTGCCCGTCCAGCGCCGCCTTGCCCGAGGGCACCAGCATCAGCGCCCCCGCGATGGCGATCAGCGCGACGAGGGGCGGCACCCGGGTCAGGCGCGGCGGCATCTCAGAAATACTCCACCGCCACCTGCAACAGGCGCTCGATGACCGGCACGTCGTTTCTGAGGGCGAAGATGACCAGCAGGTCGCCTTCCGCCAGTTCGGTCGAGCCGGTGGGCTTGACGAATTCGCCCTGTTTCTTCACCGCGCCGACCAGCGCCCCTTCGGGGAAGCCGATCTGGCCGATGGTCCGCCCCGCCAAGGGCGAGGTCGACAGAACCTGCGCCTCAATCACCTCGGCCTCGCCGTCGCCGATGGTATAGATCGAGCGCACGCGGCCGAGGCGGACGTGACGCAGGATCGAGGAAACGGTGGTGGCGCGCGGGTTGATATGCGCGTCGATGCCCAGATGGTCCATCATCGGCACCAGCGACGGGTCGTTGACCAGCGCGATGGTCATCTTGCAGCCCATCGCCTTGGCCCGGACGCAGGCCAGGAGGTTGGTCTTGTCGTCGTCGGTCACGGCCAGCAGCGCATCGGCCGACTCGATGGCGGCCTCGTTCAGCAATTCGCTGTCCATGCCGTCGCCGTGCAGCACGATGGTCCGTTCCAGCGCATCGGCGGCGGTCTCGGCCCGGGTGCGGTCGCGCTCGATCACCTTGACGCGGACCCGCTCGCGCTGCGATTCCAGCGCGCGCGCCACGCCAAGGCCAACATTGCCGGCTCCGATGATGACGATCTTTTCTTGCTTGGCCAATGGCTTGCCGAAGATGGCCAGGGTTCGCGCCAGATCCGAGCTTTCCGAGACGACATAGATCTGGTCGCCCTCGAACAGCTGGTCCCCGGGCTCGGGCGCAAACAGCTTGCCGCCCCGCCGGACGCCGACCACGATGGCGCGGAGCGAGGAGAAGAGCTCGGTCAACTGCCGGAGCGGCGTGTTCAGGACCGGGCAATCCTCGTCCAGCGCGATGCCGGCCAGCCGGACGGAGCCGTCGAGGAAATCCTGCACGTCGAAGGTCGAGGGCGCGGCGAAACGGCGAAGCGCCGCGCGGGACACCTCGCGCTCGGGGTTGATCACCACGTCGATCGGCAGATGGTCGCGGCGGAAAAGGTCGGAATAGACCGGATCCAGATAGGTCTGGGCCCTCAGCCGCGCGATCTTGCGGGTGACGTTGAACACGGAATGGGCCACCTGGCAGGTGACCATGTTCACCTCGTCCGAATGGGTGGCGGCGATGATCATGTCGGCCTCGCGCGCGCCCGCCTGTTCCAGCACGTCGGGATGCGAGGCAAAGCCCACCACGCCCTGAACCTCCAGCGTGTCGGTCGCCCGCCGCACCAGGGCCGCGTTGTTGTCGACGATGGCCACGTCATTGGCCTCGCCCGCCAATTGCCGGGCGATCTGCCAGCCGACCTGACCCGCGCCGCAGATGATGATCTTCATCGCCCGTACCCCGTGCGTCCCGGTTTAATCGTCGCGCCCGCTGCGCCCGCCGGACAGGGCGGCCGTGTTGACGCCCAGCGACTTCAGCTTGCGATGCAGCGCCGAGCGCTCCATACCGACAAACGCCGCCGTGCGCGAGATGTTACCGCCGAAGCGGTTGATCTGCGTGAGCAGATATTCGCGCTCGAAAAGTTCCCGCGCCTCGCGCAGGGGCAGCGTGGCAAGCCCACCGGCCAGGACCACCCTGCCCTCCTCCTCGCCGCCCGCCGCTTCGGCGATCAGGTCGCGGGCCTCGATGGCGCCCTGGCTGTCGCCCAGGATCAGCGCCCGTTCGATGACATTTCTGAGCTGGCGGATGTTGCCCGGCCAGTTCATCGATTGCAGCTGCGTCTCTGCCTCTTCGCTGAGGTCGCGCTTGGGCAGGCCCTGGGTCTGCGCCAGAAGCTCGATGAAATGTCGGGCCAGCACCGGAATGTCCTCGCGCCGTTCCGACAGCGAGGGCACGGCGATGGGCACCACGTTCAGCCTGTCGTAAAGCTCCTGCCGGAAAGTGCCGGCGCCGATCTCGGCCCTGAGGTCGCGCGTGGTCGAGCTGATCACCCGCAGATCGACCTTCACGCGGTCCGCCCCGTCGACCCGGGTGAAGGTCTGTTCGGTCAGCACCCGCAGGATCTTGGACTGGGTGCCGATGGGCATATCCGCCACCTCGTCGAGGTAGAGAATCCCGCCATTGGCCTGTTCCAGCAGCCCGGGGATTACCCCCCGTGCCCCGCTTTCCTGGCCGAAGAGCACGGCTTCCATCTTCTCGGGTTCGATGGCGGCGCAGGAGACGGTGACGAAGGGCGCCTGCGCCCGGTTCGACTGGGCATGGATGAAACGCGCCGCCACTTCCTTGCCGCTGCCCGAGGGACCGGTCAGCATCACCCGCCCGTTCGAGCGCGTGACCTTGCCCAGTTGCGAGCGCAGGAATTTCATCGCCGGCGACTGGCCGATCATCTCGGTCGGGCCGCTGTCGCGCTTCTTCAGCTTGGTATTCTCGCGGCGCAGGCGCGAGGTTTCCATCGCCCGGCCGATCACCACCAGCAACTGGTCGGTGTTGAAGGGCTTCTCGATGAAATCGTAGGCGCCCTTCTTGATCGCCTCGACCGCGATCTCGATGTTGCCATGGCCCGAGATGATCACCACCGGGATATGCGGGTATTCGCGCTTGACCGACATCAGGATGCCGATGCCGTCGAGCTTCGAATCCCTGAGCCACAGGTCCAGGATCATCAGCATCGGCGGGTCGCTGGCCACGGCCGACATGGCCTCGTCCGAATTCGCTGCGAGGCGGGTGGAATAGCCCTCCTCGCGCAGGATTTCGGCCACCAGTTCACGGATGTCGCGTTCGTCGTCGACGATCAGGATGTCGCTCATGCCTCAACCCCTGTTTCATTGCGGCTGCCCCGCGCCGAGCGCAGCAGAGGCAACCGGATTTCCGCCATGGCCCCATGGTGGGTGCAACCCGCCATCACCGGCGCGTCGGTCAGCGCCAGCGTGCCGCCATGTTCCTCGATAATCTTCTTCACGATCGGCAGGCCCAGGCCGGTTCCCCGCTCGCGCGTCGTCACGTAAGGCTCGAAGAGTCGCGCGCGGTCTTCGGGCAGGCCGATTCCGTTATCGGCGATGGTGATGGTGGCGCGATCCTCGGCCAGGTCCATCCGCACCGCGATCTGCGGCCGGAAACCGGGGGGCGCGCGGCCTGCCTCGACGAAGCCCTCGATGGCCTCGCCCGCATTCTTCAACAGGTTGGTCAGCGCCTGGGTGATCATCGTCGGGTCGATCTCGATCATCAGGGGACCGTCGGGCAGCGTGACGTCAAAGGCGACCTCGGGCTGCCCGGCTTCCTGCAGGGTCGTGGCATCGCGCAGCACCTGCACCAGGTCGGTCATCCTCCGGTCAGGCTCGGGCATGCGGGCGAAGCGCGAGAATTCGTCGACGATGCGCCGAAGGTCACCGGTCTGACGCACGATGACATCGGTGAGGTTGCCCAGACTCTCGGCATCCTCGGCAGTCATCACCTTGGAAAACTTGCGCTTTATGCGTTCCGCTGACAGCTGGATCGGGGTCAGCGGGTTCTTGATCTCATGCGCGATGCGCCGCGCCACGTCGCCCCAGGCGGCCATCCGCTGGGCCGAGACCAGCTCGGTCACATCGTCGAAGGCCACGACATAACCCTCCAGCTGTCCCGCCGCGTTGCGCCGTTCGGCCAGCCGCACCAGCAGGCTTTCCAGACGCCCGCTGCGGCTGATCCGTACCTCGTCCTGCACCCGTCCGCCGACGAGCCGCCCCTCGCCCGATTGCAGCCGGCTGAGCAGCGCGCCGAATTCGGGCACCACCTCGGCCAGCGAACGATGGGCGGCTTCCTCGGCCGAGACCTTGGTCAGGGCCTCGGCCGCGCGGTTCACGAAATCGACATGCCCCTCGGCATCGAGGCCGATCACCCCGGCGGTGACCGATCCCAGCACCGAATCGAAAAGGCGGCGGCGCTCCTCGATCTGACGGTTGTTGGTCAGCAGCGTCTCGCGCTGGCCCATGAGTTGCCGGGTCATCTGGTTGAACACCCGGCCCATGGTGGCGATCTCGTCGCTGCCCTTCTCCTCGGGCACCTGGACCTCCAGATCGCCCTTGCCGACGCGTTCGGCCGCCGCCGCCAGCCGTCCGATGGGGCGCGAGAGCCCTTCCGCGAACCACATCCCCAGCCAGACCGCCGCCAGGATCAGGATCAGCGCGAAGCCGATATAGATCAGCGCGAAATTGAACAGCACCGTCCCGCGCTCGGCTTCCAGCTGGTTGTAGAGGGCGATGGTCTGCTGGGTATCGTCCAGCAGGCTCAGGATCTCGCCGTCGACGGCCCGGGTGACATAGAGCAGGCGGTTGGGATAGCCCGGCAGCGGCACCAGCGCCCGGAATTCGCTGCTGGGCCAGTCCTTGACCAGAACCAGTTCGCCGGCCGCGGCGCGGCGCAGATCGTCGGGCTCGGGGTTGATGAAGTCGAAAAGATAGGACCGCTCGCCCCTGAGCCTGAGCGCGCCGTCGAAATCGATGATGAAGGCCACGCGCAGCCCGCGCTGGATCGCCCCCTGCGCCTGGCTGAGAAGCGTGCGCATGTCGCCTTCGCTCAGCGTCGGGCGCTGCTGGCGGGCGCCGACCAGCAGGTTCGCCACTGCCTGCGCATCCTCGATCAGATTGCGCTCCTGCTCCTGCTGATAGGCTTCGGCCGCGGCGAGCGAGTTGCCGACCACATTCCGCACCCGTTCCGAAAACCAGCCTTCGAGGCCCAGGTTGATCGTGACCACGGCGAAGGCCGCGACGGTGATCGCGGGCAGAAGCGCGCTGATGGCGAAGAGCGACGAGAGCCGCAGATGCAGCTGCGACCCGGCCGAGCGTGTGCGGCGCGCGGTGATCAGCCGCCCGATCCTGAGCAGGACCAGCCCCGCCACGACCAGAATGTAAACCAGGTCGGCCAGCAGCACGAGGCGCAGCGACGGCAGGTTCGACAGGAACGAGAACGGCCCCAGCACCAGGACGGTGGCCACCACCAGCACCGGCGCCAGCACAACCAGAACGAAGGTCCCCAGCGCCTGCACCCGGCGTTGCATCGGCGAGCGGCGACGCAAAACCCCGGTCGGCGCAGAAACGGAACCCTCGTCAGGGGGCGATGAGGCAATCATGGGCGGCAATCAGGCAACACGGGCGATGACGCGGGTTGTTGGCACGAGGTGCGGCAATTGCGCCACGCCCCTGTGGCCTGACTACATCAATTTGCGCCGCCGTGTCACGCGAATATCGAGTTCGTTGGTCTTCTTGCGCAAAGTATTGCGGTTGATGCCCAGAAGGTCGGCACAGCGCGCCTGATTCCCGCCGGTGTATTCCAGCGCGATGTCGATCAGGGGCGCCTCGACCTCGCGCAGGATCCGCTGATAGACGCCGGGCGGCGGCAGGTCGGCGCCGTGCAACTCGAAGTAGCGCCGCACATGGCGCGCGACCGACTCGGCCAGCGTGCCCGCTTCGGCGGCTTCCCCGGGCGGCGAGGCGGCGGGATGGGCGTTCAGCGCCGCTTCCATCTCGGCCCGGCTGATCTCGGGCTCCTGGCCGGTGATGACCAGACGGCGGATGACGTTCTCCAACTGCCGCACATTGCCCGGCCAGCGGTATTGCCGCACGAGTTCCAGTGCAGCATTGGACAGCCGCCGCGGATTGCCCCCCTCGCGCGCGGCGCGGGCCAGGAAATGTTCGGCCAGCAGCGGAATATCCTCGATCCGCTCGCGCAGAGGCGGCACATGCAGGGTGACACCGGAAAGGCGGTAATAGAGGTCATGACGGAAAAGACCGGCCTCGAGCGCGCCGTTCAGGCTGCCGTCGGCGATGGCGATGATCCGCGGCCCGTCCGAGGGCAACGCATCGAGCAGGCGCACCAGCCGCGCCTGCGCCGGGCCGTCGAGGTCGCCCAACCCGTCGAGGACCAGCGAGCCGCCCCGCGCCCGCGCCATCAGCGCCGATCCGCCGCTGCCCTGGTCCGAGCCGAAATCCTGCGCCGAGGCCAGCACGAAGGGCTGCGCGCGGCGGTCCGAGAAATCGTGCAGTGCCCGGGCGATCAGCGATTTGCCGGTGCCGGATTCGCCGGTGATCAGCGCGGGCAGCTCCGCATTCATCACCCGTGCCACCAGCCGGTAGAGCGCCTGCATCGACGGCGTGCGCCCGACCAGCGGCAGATCGGTCGCGGCCGCGGCCTCGGGCACCGGGATCGGCGCGGGCTGGGGGGCGGCGGGCGCAACCCGGGCCCCGCCCCGGCGCGAGCTTTCCATCGCCTTGCCGGCCCGCGACAGCAGGTCGGGCAGGTCGAAGGGCTTCGGCAGGTAATCCCAGGCCTCGGCTTCGGTCGCCTGGATCGCGGTCATGATCGTATTCTGGGCCGAGATGACGATCACCGGAAGACCGGGCCGCAAGGTCTTGATCCGCGGCAACATTTCGATGCCGTTGCCGTCGGGCATCATGACATCGGTGACCACCAGGTCGCCCTTGCCCTCCTCGACCCACCGGAGCAGCGTGGTCAGCGACGAGGTGGCATGGACCCTGCACCCGGCGCGAGTCAGCGCCTGGGTCAGCACGGTGCGGATCGTGCGGTCGTCGTCAGCGACAAGGACGGTACCATCCATCAGCGGGACTCCTTGGTTGGGGCAGGTGCGACAGGCAGCGACACCTCGAAGACGGTCTGGCCGGGCCGGGATTTCACCTCGATCCAGCCCTCATGGGCGCCGATGATCTTGGAGACCAGCGCCAGCCCCAGCCCGGTGCCGTTTTCGCGGCCCGAGACGAAGGGTTCGAAAATATTCTCGGCGATGGCCGGGGGCAGGCCCGGCCCATCGTCGATGATCTGCACATGAATCGGCAGGGCCACGCGGCGGCCGTCGAGGCCCGCGACCTGCAGCCCGCGCTCGAAATAGGTATGGATGCGAATCGTGCCGCCCTTGGGCTGGGCCTCGGAGGCGTTCTTCAGCAGATTCAGGAATACCTGCTGCAACTGGTCGGGATCGGCCCAGACCTCGGGCAGTGAGGGGTCGTAATCGTCGGTGATGCGCATATGCGCGCCGAATCCCACCTCGGCCGACCGCCGCGCGCGTTCCAGCACGTCATGGATATTGACCGGCCGACGCTCGGGCGGACGCTGGTCGCCGAATTGCTCGACCTGATCGAGCAGCTTCACGATGCGCCGCGTCTCGGCCACGATCAGGTCGGTGAGTTCGCGGTCAGCGGCGCTGAGCCCCATGGACAACAGCTGCGCGGCCCCGGCGATCCCCGCCAGCGGGTTCTTGATCTCATGCGCCAGCATGTCGGCCATGCCGATCGCCGATTTCGCCGCCCCCTTCAACACCGAGGTCCGCCCCAGCCGCCCGGCAATGTCGCGCGGTGTGATGAGCAGAAGCAGCGTCTCGGCCTCGTCGTTCATCGGCGCGATCTGCACCGAGCACAGGACCGGCGGCCGGTCCCCGGTGCAGACCTCGCAATCGTTGATGAAGATGGGCGCGCGGTTGTTGCGCGCACGGTCCACCGCCTCGTCCATCGGTGCGTCGATGGCCAGCCGGTCGAAGGCGGGCTCGCCCCTGAGCATCACCGCCGAGGCCGAGCAGAATTGTTCCGCGGCCGAGTTGCAATCGAGGATCCGCTCCTTGCCGCCGACCGAGCCGGTGGTGAAAGCCGGCATCGGCAGCGCCGCGAAGATGGCGCCGGGGATCGGCGGGCCGCTCATGCCGCGTCCCGCCAGGGTTCGAGCGCTTGCGGCAACGCCGCCAGCACCGCCGCGGCATCGCTTTCGCGCATCAGCCGGGCGCGCAGCCCGGGCTCGCCCCCCGCCGCATCGATATACCAGCCGAGGTGCTTGCGGGCGATGCGAACGCCCAGATCCCGGCCGTAGAAATCGAGCATCCCCTCGTAATGCGCGGCCACCAGATCGACCAGCGCGGCACCTTCCGGCACCTCGGGCGCGGGCGTGCCGTAAAGCGCGGCGCTGATCTGGGCCAGCAGCCAGGGCCGCCCCTGCGCGGCGCGTCCGACCATCACCCCGGCCCCGCCAGACTGGGCCAGCGCGGCCCGCGCGGCCTCGGGCCCGTCGATGTCGCCATTGGCCAGCACCGGGACCGAGACGGCCCCAACAACCTCGGCAATCGCCGCCCAATCGGCGCGGCCGGTGTAGAATTGCGCGCGGGTTCTACCGTGAATGGTGATCATCCGCACACCGGCGCCCTCTGCCTGCTGCGCGATCTTCGCCGCGTTGAGGCAATCGCCGTCCCAGCCCAGCCGGGTCTTCAACGTCACGGGCACGGAAACCGCGCCCACCACCGCCTCGATCAGGCGCAGCGCCAGATCGGGCTCCCTCATCAGGGCCGAGCCCGCGGCGCCCCCCACCACCTTCTTGGCCGGGCAGCCCATGTTGATGTCGATGATCGGCGCGCCCTGCCCTTCGGCGATCCGCGCGGCTTCGGCCATGGCGCCCGCATCGCGGCCGGCCAGCTGCACCGAGGTCGGCACATCGGCGTCCACCTCGGCCCGGGCGCGGCTGGCGGCCCGGCGCGAGGGCCGTGCGGTGACCATCTCGCCCGAGGCGATCATCTCGCTCACGACGAGGCCCGCGCCGAACGACGCGACGACGCGGCGGAACGGCAGATCGGTAATCCCGGACATGGGCGCCAGTACAACGGGCGATGTCAGGGGAACGGGAAAGGCGACGGCAGTCATCAGGCCCTGTCAGTCGGGGTGTGCGGTGGTGCAACGGTGCCCATCTAGCGCGCAGATCGGGCAGACGGAAAGGCAGACGGAAAAGATTCTGCCCGCGCTTTCATCAATTGCCCTTTTTGCGCGCAAATCTCAATCGACGACGCCTCATTTTCATGCAATGCCCTCTTGGAAGCGACGCAGCAGCAGGCTTGCGGGCCTTCGCGCAACGGCCTAAGTCCCGGACATGAGCCGCACAGACGACATTGCCGTGATCCTCGTCGCCGCCGGGCGGGGCAGTCGCATGGGCGGCGGCCTGCCGAAGCAATGGCGGCTGCTGGCGCGCCGGCCGGTGCTGGCGCATACCGTCGCGGCCTTCCGGGCGGCGGGGCTGGAGCGGATCCTTCTGGTCATTCACCCCGAGGACCGCGCCCGCGCCGAAGCCCTGGGCCTGCCGCTGGTCGAGGGCGGCGCCAGCCGCAGCGACTCGGTCCGCGCGGCGCTGACGGCGCTGGCCGCCGATCCCCCGGCCCTTGTCCTGATCCACGACGCCGCCCGCCCGCTGGTCGAGCCGTCGCTGATCGCCGGTGTCCTCGACGCGCTCGCCTCCCATCCCGCCGCCGCCCCCGCCTTGCCGGTGGTCGATGCCCTCTGGCGGGGCGAGGCGGGCGCGGTCGCTGGCCTGCAACCCCGCGACGGGCTGTTTCGCGCCCAGACCCCGCAGGGGTTCGATTTCCGGGCCCTCAGCGCCGCCTATGCCGCCCATCCCGGCGATGCCGCCGATGATGTGGCCGTGGCGATGGCCGCGGGCCTCAAGGTCGCCATCACCCCGGGCAGCGAGCGCAATCTCAAGCTCACCTATCCCGAGGATTTCACCCGCGCCGAGCAGATGCTGGCGGAAAGGAGCGCCATGGACATTCGCCTTGGCAACGGTTTCGACGTCCACGCCTTTACCGAAGGCGATCACGTCTGGCTCTGTGGCGTGAAGGTGCCGCACACGAAGGCGCTGCTGGGTCATTCCGACGCCGATGTCGGCATGCACGCCCTGACCGACGCGCTCTATGGCGCCATGGCCGAGGGCGATATCGGCCGCCATTTCCCGCCGTCTGACCCGCAGTGGAAGGGCGCGGCGAGCCATATCTTCCTGCGCCACGCCGGGGAACTGGCCCGCAGCCGGGGCTTCACGATCTCCAATTGCGACGTGACGCTGATCTGCGAACGGCCCAAGGTCGGCCCCCATGCCGGGGCGATGCAGGCGGCGCTGGCCGAGATCCTGGGGATCGAGGTAGACCGCGTCTCGGTCAAGGCGACCACCTCCGAACGGCTGGGCTTCACCGGCCGCGAGGAAGGCATCGCCGCCATCGCCACCGCAACCCTGGTGAAAGCATGACTCTTTCGCGCCTCGTTTCCATCGGCTTCGGCCTGGGCCTGCTGCGTCCCGCCCCGGGCACCTGGGGTTCGGCCGGGGCCATTGCCGTGGGGCTGGTCATCGACCGCTACCTCGGCGCACCGGTGCTGGTGCTGGCCGCCATCGTCGCCACCTTCGCCGGGATCTGGGCCTGTCATGCGGAACTGCGCGACCGGCCCGGCGCCGACCCCTCCGAGATCGTCATCGACGAAGTGGCCGGGCAATGGCTGGCGCTCAGCTTCCCGGCGATGGCCTTCTGGTTCCGCGGCTGGGAGACCTGGATGCCTTACCCCGGCTGGGTCGCGGCTTTCCTCTTCTTCCGCCTCTTCGACATCTGGAAACCCTGGCTGATCCGCAAGGCCGATGAACGCGCCGACTGGATGGGCGTGATGCTGGACGATCTGCTGGCGGGACTCGCCGCCGGGGTCGCGGTGATCATCGCCGCCGGCATCGCTCATGGGGTGCTGATGTGACCGACGCGCTCTCCACCGAGGTTCTGGCGCTGGCCCGCGCCGCCGGACTGATGATTGCCACCGCCGAAAGCTGCACCGGCGGGCTGGTCGCGGGGGCGCTGACGGCGATCCCGGGATCCTCGGATGTGGTAGACCGCGGCTTCGTCACCTATTCCAACGCCGCCAAGCGCGAGATGCTGGGTGTCCGGGCCGAGACCCTCGACGCGCAGGGCGCGGTCAGCGAGGCGGTCGCGGCCGAAATGGTGCTGGGGGCGCTGTCCCACAGTGGCGCGGGGCTGGCCGTGTCGATCACCGGGATCGCCGGTCCCGGCGGGTCCGAATTCAAGCCCGAGGGCCGGGTCTGTTTCGGCATTGCCCGAAAGGGAGGCAGTGCCCGCACCGAAACTATCGACTTCGGCCCCCTCGGTCGGGCCGAGGTGCGCGCAGCCTCTGTGCAGCATGCCTTGATTCTGCTCAAGAGCGCCCTGCCTTGATTCACAAATCGCGCGCGAATTGGGCAAGACGCCCAATTCATCGCCCTTGACGCCCTCAGTTTCGCAACTGGACGGCGACTGACCGCTTCAATGCGGGATTGCCTCTTTTCTGGCCAGCCTGGAAACGCGCACAGGATGCGTCACGGCCAAGGAGGGGACAATGAACGCAGCCGATACCGCATTTCTGATCACCGCAACGGCACTCGTGCTGTTCATGACCCTGCCGGCGCTGGCGCTGTTCTATGGCGGGCTGGTGCGCGCCCGCAACGTGCTCAGCGTCTTCATGCATGTCTTCTCCATCGCCTGCCTGATGTCGATCCTGTGGCTGGCGCTGGGCTATACCATCGCCTTCGGCGAACCGGGCGGCGTCTGGGGCGGGCTCTCGCGCGCCTTCCTGAACGGCGTGACCTCCGACAGCCTGACCGGCACCGTGCCCGAGGTCCTGTTCTTCGCCTTCCAGATGACCTTTGCCATCATCACCCCGGCGCTGATCGTCGGCGCCTATGTCGAGCGTGTGGGCTTCGGCTTCGTGCTGACCTTCTCGGCCGCCTGGATGCTGCTGGTCTATGCGCCGGTCGTGCACTGGATCTGGGGCGGCGGATTCATGGCCGATGGCGGGATCTGGGGCGAGACCGGGACGCGCGATTTCGCGGGTGGCATCGTCGTGCATGAAACCGCGGGTCTGGCGGCGCTGGTCATCGCCTGGTTCCTGGGTCCCCGCAAGAACCGCACCACCCCGCCCCACCAGCCGGGTCTGGTGATGATCGGCGCGGCGATGCTCTGGGTCGGCTGGTTCGGCTTCAACGGCGGCTCGGCGCTGGCGGCGAACGGCCAGGCGGCGATGGCGATCACGGTGACGCATCTGTCGGCCGCCGCCGCCTCGCTCAGCTGGATCCTGTGGGAACGCATCAAGTTCGGCCGCGCCTCGATGGTGGGCCTCGTCACCGGCACCATCGCCGGGCTGGCCTCGATCACCCCGGCGGCGGGCTTTGTCGGCCCCATCGCCGCGCTGGTCATCGGCGCAGTGGCGGGCATTCTCTGCCAGGAGGCGGTCAATCTGGTCCGCAACCGACTGAAGATCGACGACACGCTCGATGTCTTCGCCGTGCATGGCGTGGGCGGCATCTTCGGCACGATCATGGTCGCGGTGCTGGGTCAGGGCGCCTGGATAGCCCAGCTGGGCGCGCTGGCCCTGGTCGGCGTCTACACCGTGGTGATGTCGGCAGTGCTGTTGAAACTGGTGGCGATGGTCACGCGCCTGCGGGTCGATGCCGAGACCGAGACCAATGGCCTGGATCTGTCGGTCCATGGCGAACGCGCCTACGAGCTCAATTCCTGACCCTGGCCGGGCCCGCGTCCTTCCGGCGCGGGCCATATCCGGCGCTCAGCCGTAGAGCTTGCGCGCGCGGGTCTCGAAGGCGCCGACGACGCGGCGCATTGCTTCGTCGAACACCAGCCCGATGACCTTCTGCAGGATGGCGTTGCGAAATTCGAAATCGACCTCGAAGCGGACGCGGCAACCATCGCCTTCGGGTTCGACTTCCCAGAACGAGTGCAGATACTTGAAGGGGCCGTCCAGATACTCGGTCTCGATCCGCCGTTCGCCCGGTATCAGCACCACGCGCGAGCCGAATTTCTCGCGGAAGACCTTGAAGCTGATCACCAGATCCGCCTCCATCACCTCGGCCCCCTCGCCGCGTTCCGGCAGCGGCCTGCGCGAGCGGATGCGGGCGGCGGCGGTCCAGGGCAGGAATTCAGGGTAGCGCGCCACATCCGCCACCAGGTCGTAGATCTGTTCCGGCGTATAGGGCAGCAGGCGGTTTTCGCTGTGATGGGGCATCCCGACCTCTGGCATGTGCGGGCGTCTTTTCCTAGAGTGGGCCCCGGTTTTCAACCCCTGAAGCAAGGCCAGCGACGCCATGACCCAGCCGTCCTATGTGATCGACCAGATGATCTCGGCCAAGCGGATCGCCGCCAGGGTCGAGGCGCTGGCCCATGAGATCACCGAAGCCTTCAGGGATACCGACAAGCTGGTGGTCGTGGGCCTCCTGCGCGGGTCCTTCGTCTTCATCGCCGATCTGGTGCGCGAGATCGACCTGCCGGTCGAGGTCGATTTCCTCGAGGCCAGCTCCTATGGCGACTCGATGCAATCCAGCCGCGAGGTGCGGATCCTCAAGGACTTGCGGGGCGAGATTGCCGGGCGCGACGTGCTGGTGGTCGAGGATATCGTGGATACGGGCTTCACGCTGCACCACGTCAAGCACCTGCTCATGGCCCGCCAGCCCCGGCGCCTGGAAATCTGCGCCCTGCTGGACAAACCCTCGCGGCGCGAGGTCGATATCAAGGCCACCTGGACCGGGTTCGAAATCCCCGATGAATTCGTCGTGGGCTATGGCATCGACTACGCGCAGCGGAACCGCAACCTGCCCTATATCGGCAAGGTGCGTTTCACCTGAGGGCCGTCACCGGCGATGACCCCGCTTGCGCAGCGTGGCGCAATCGTCGAACCATTCGACACGCTCCTCCGGGTCGGCCCGGCTCAGCGCCCAGTGGCAGGCCGCGGCGACCTCTTCCGACGAGGCGCGGTCCGTGGCCTGCCCGTCGAGCAGCCAGGCCAGGTTATAGCCCGCGCGGGCGTATCCGCCCGTCATGGCCTGCCGGTAGAGCACCTCGGCCTGCGCCAGATCGACCGGGCCCCCGGCGCCGGTTTCCAGCATGTAGCCATAATTGCTTTGCGCCTGGGCCACGCCCCCTGCCGCCGCCTCGCTGAAATACCGGCGGGCGAGGGCCTCGTCCTGCGGGACCCCCGTTCCGTTCAGATAGAGATGCGCCAGATATTCCGAAGCCCAGGAATCGCCCGCCGCCTGCCCGATCCGGTAAAGCCGCAGCGCTTCGGACAGATCGACGGGACCGCCGATCCCGCGCTCGACCATCCGGCCCAGGGCGGAACTGGCCGGGCCATAGCCGAGATCCGAGGCCGACTGGATCCAGCGCCGCGCCGCCACCATATCGACCGCGATCCCCGGCCGACCGTCGCGCAGCAATTGTCCCAGATTGAGCTGGGCGCGGACATCGCCCGCCTCGGCGGCGCGGGTCAGCCAGTACCGGGCAGCGACCGGATCGGCGGCATAGACCAGCCCGTCGTCATAGGCCACGCCGACGATGTTCTGCGCCACCGGATCGCCGGCCTCGGCTGCGGGACGCAGGATCGCCAGCCCCTCGGCGTAGCGCCCTTCGGTAAAGAGGCGCCGCGCCGTGGCCAGATCGGCAGCCACGGCGGCCGGTGTATGCTGCGCGGCAACGGGTCGCGGCAGCCCCCCGACCGTCAGCACCCCCATCATCACGGCCAGCCAGATCGCCCGCATTTTCGTCCTTTCCAACAACCAGCCGCAGGATCGCGCGATTCGGCGCCCCCGCCTACACCCAAACCGGTTAAGTCTCAGGCCTTGCGGTGCAGATAGACCATCTCGGTATCGCGCAGGGCCACCGGCGCCTCGGCCACCGCCCAGCCCGAGGCCGCCGCCCCCGAGGCGATCGCCTGTCGGTACGGCGCGGGATCACCCCAGGTGGCATAGAGCTTGAAATCGGTATTGGCGAAGGGCTTCAGCCCGTCGTTCAGCACCGCCTCCCAGGTCGCGGCCATGCAGCCGGGGTTGCCCGCCTTGCGGTAATCGTCGAACACGACAATCCCCCCCTCGCGCAGCATCACCCGGGCCGAGGCCGTGTCCCCGCGCACCAGATCGTAGGTATGGCCCGCGTCGATATGCACGAATCGCGCGCTGCCTGGCGCCACATGCCGGGTGATGGTCGAGGTCGGCCCCCGCACGATGCGCGGCAGTTCCTTGTGAAAGGACAGATAGACCCGCTCGAACGCCGCCTGTGACACGTCCTTGTCGCGAAAGAAGCGCTGTTCGCCCGGGGCGGCTTCGGGTGCGGTGGCGATATCCTCGAAGAGGTCGCAGGCGGTGAAGACCTCGCCCGGGCGCAGATGGTTGCCGATCAGCACCGCGCTCTTGCCCATGAAGACGCCCAGTTCGACCACGCCGCCGGGCGGCTGGGTGGCGGATTGATGGGCCAGAAGCCAGGCAAAGGCCGCCTGGTCGATCGGCATGAACCAGCCGGGGATATCCTTGTAGTCCATGCTTCACTCCTGACACCGAGCACTTGCTTCGCAGGCTATGCAAGGCCCGCATTCACCGCAAGCGGGCCGGTCGTCGCCGCGATGGCAACAATCGGCTCAGTGCGTTTCCGCCTCGGGGTCGGATTCCACAGGATCGCCACAGCTTGCCCGGTTTTCGGCCATGCCTCTGTGGTGTAAAAAAGGTTAATGTTTTGCTCCCCAAGGGGGCGCTTTCCGACTGCCGGGGGACCCATGACCGACGAATCCATCGAGATGTTCGATGCCGGAGAGGCGCAATCGGATGCCGATTGGCTGGTCATCATGGACGAGATCGGCGAGGAAGCAGGCTATTTCGAACCCCTCGGGGGCGGGCATTCGGCCTTTTTCTCGGACCATGGCCCGGTGCTGCTGGTCAGCTTCGAGACGCGGGCGGGCATCCGGGGCGCTGGCGGCGGGCAGATGCCGCTGGGCTATCAGATCGCGGCGCCGCGCGGCTGGTCCTCGCTGACCCTGATCGCGCATGAGGACAGCTGGTTCCGCGACCCCGCCGTCTATGGCTATTTCGACCGGCTGATCGACGACGCCTTTTTCGAGGATTTCGACCGCGTGGTCTTCTATGGCGCGGGGATGGGCGGCTATGCCGCTGCCGCCTTCGCCGTAGCCGCCCCCGGCGCGACCGTCCTGGCGCTGGCGCCGCAGGCCACGCTCGACACCGAACTGGCCGAATGGGACCGCCGCTTCCTGCGGGCGCGCAAGCTCGATTTCAGCAGCCGCTTCGGCTTTGCGCCCGATATGTGCGAAGGCGCCGACAGCGTCTATCTGGTCTATGACCCGATCCAGCAGGTCGATGCGGTGCATGCGGCGATGTTCCGCGGGCCGCATATCCACCGGCTGCGGGCCCGCCATATCGGCCGCGACCCGCAGGCGGAACTGGCCCGGGTGAATGTCCTGCGCCCGCTGATCGACGCGGCCTGCGCGGGCACCCTGACCCCGCAGCGCTTCTTCCACCTGTGGCGGGCGCGGCGCAGGAACGCGCATTACCTCGGCCGCCTGATCGGCCGGTTGCAAAGCCAGAACCGGCCGGCGCTTCTGTTGCGCGCGCTCAAGGCCGCCAACGAGCTGGTGGACCACCCGCAACTGCGTCAGGCCCTGCAACGGGCCGAAAGCGGGGCGCCCCCCGCGCGCTGAGGGTTCACAGCCGCCCGGGCGCGCGCTATGGGGTCGGCATGACCCGCCTCACCCTCACCCGCCCCGACGATTTCCACCTCCACCTGCGCGACGGCGCCATGCTTCAGGGCATCGCCCCCGAATCGGCGCGCGATTTCGCCCGGGCGATCATCATGCCCAACCTGGTGCCGCCGGTCGTCACCGGGGCCGAGGCCGAGGCCTATCGCCAGCGGATCGCGGCGGCGCTGCCGGGGGTGGATTTCACCCCGCTGATGACGCTCTACCTGACCGAAGAGACGGATCCCGCCGATCTGGTCGCCGCGCATCGCGCCGGCATCGTCACCGCCGTCAAGCTCTATCCCGCCGGCGCGACCACCAACTCGGCGTCAGGCGTGCGCGACTTCGCCAAGGTGGCCAAGGTGTTCGAGGCGATGGCCGAAGCGGGCGTGCCGCTTTGCGTCCATGGCGAGGTGACCGCGGCCGAGATCGACATCTTCGACCGCGAGGCGGTGTTCATCGAAACGGTGCTGGACCCGATCCGCCGCGCCCATCCCGGCCTCAAGGTGATCATGGAACACGTGACCACCAAGGATGCGGTCGAGTATGTGCGGGCCAATCCGCAGGGGCTGGGCGCCACGATCACCACGCATCACCTGATCCTGAACCGCAATTCGCTGCTGGTCGGCGGCATGCGGCCGCATTACTACTGCCTCCCCGTCGCCAAGCGCGAGATCCACCGCCAGGCGCTGGTCGAGGCCGCGCTTTCGGGCGATCCCCGCTTTTTCCTGGGCACCGATTCCGCGCCGCACAGCGACGACCGCAAGGAATGCGCCTGCTGCGCCGCCGGGTGCTTCACCGCAACCAACACCATGCCGATCCTCGCCCAGATCTTCGAACGCGAAGGCCGGTTGGAGCGGCTTGAGGGCTTCACCTCGCATTTCGGGGCGGATTTCTACGGGCTGGCGCGAAACACCGGCACGATCACGCTGGAAAAAACCACGGACCCCGTGCGCTTTCCGAGCAAGATCGAGACCGGCGCCGGGCCCGTCACCGTCTTCGACCCGGGCTTCGACCTGTTCTGGCGCGTGGCCGGCTGAGGCCTATTGCGAATAGCCCAGCACCGGCATCTGCGAGACCTGAAGTTCGCCGAGATTGGTCTGCATCTGGGTGCCGACATCGGAGGTGCCGCTGCTCAGCGTCGTCACCACCATGAGGCCGAAGCCGGCGGCGATGGCGGTCAGCACGACCCAATCCACAGTTACCGCGCCAAACTCGTCGGCGAGGAACTTGTGAAACAGACTGGGCATGACCACCTCCGATTGAACAACGGTTCTTGTTCTGGGCGCGAATTCTGACGGAATTGTGGTGGCTCTGCCGCCATTCGTGGGAATATCCGGCGCTGGTTAACCCGCCAACGCTGGACGCCGCCCGGCAAAGGGCGTCGCCTGATGCCAGGCCTCGGCCAGTTGCAGAAGACCCAGATCGTCGCCATGCCGCCCGATCAACTGCATCCCCATCGGCAGCCCCCCGGGACCGAAGCCCGCCGGAACCGAGACCGCGGGCAGGCCCAGGATTGAGACCGGCAGCACGACCTCCATCCAGCGGTGATAGGTGTCCATGGCCCGCCCCGCGATGTCGGTCGGGTATTCCTGCGCCACCGGGAAGGGCCAGACCTGCGCGCTGGGCAGCAGTAGGGCGTCATAGACCTCGAACAGCGCCGCCGCCTTGGCCCACCATTGCGAGCGGGCGAGGCTCGCGGCCTGCACCGCCTCCAGAGTCAGCGCGCGGCCTGTCTCGATCTCCCAGATCGCGGTGTCCTTCAACTGGCGCCGCCATTCCGGGTTGCCATAGAGCGGCGCCAGCCGGTTGGCATTGGCGAAGGCGCGCAGGTCCAGCCACGCCTGCCAGAGGCGGGCCGCGTCGAAGGGGGGATCGAGCACCTCGACCGTGACGCCCAACGTATCGAAATGCGCCAGCGCCGCCTCGCAGGTCGCCAGCACGCCCGCCTCCATCGCATAGGCCCCGCCCCAATCGCCCAGCCAGGCGACACGGCGGCCTTTCACCGGCGCCTCGATCCGGGAGAGGAATGGCTCGGCTGGCAGGGTGAAGGGTCGGGCCGGGTTCGGCCCCGCCTGCACCTCAAGCAGCGCCGCCAGATCGCGGGGGTTGCGCGCCATCGGCCCGTTGGTGGCCAGAGGATGCAGAAAGGTCTCGCCCTCGGCGGCGTCAGGCACCCGGCCCCAGCTGGGCCGCATGCCATAAACGTTGTTCCAGCCCGCGGGGTTTCGCAGGCTCCCCATCATGTCCGACCCGTCTGCCACCGCCAGCATCCCGCAGGCCAGCGCCACTGCCGCCCCGCCCGAGGATCCCCCGGCGCTGAGCGCCGGGTCCCAGGCATTGCCGGTCGCGCCATGCACAGGGTTGAAAGTGTGGCTGCCCAGGCCGAATTCGGGCGTGTTGGTCTTGCCGATGAACAGCGCGCCTGCCGCCCGCATCCGGGCAACCATCAGATCGTCCTTGCGCGCCACCTGCCCGGCCATGATCGGCGAGCCCATCGAGGTGGGCAACCCGGCCACGTTCGACAGATCCTTCACCGCCATCGGCAACCCGTGCAGCAAGCCCTTGCGCGGTGCCTGATCGGCGGCGCGGGCCTCGGCCAGCAGCATCTCTTCGTCGCGAAGGCTGACGATGGCATTGACCGCCCCGTTCCGCCTGTCGATTCGCGCCAGCGTGGCCCGCATCAACTCCTCGGCCGAGACCTGCCCCGCCTCCAGGGCCGCCGCCTGCTCGCGCGCGCTCAGATCCAGAAGATCGTCCATCCTAACCCCCTCGCTTTGCGCCACTTTCCGGCGCGTCGCGCGGCTTGGCAAGGGCGGCCGCGTGCGCCTGTCGCTTTCGTCCGCCACAATGTCGTATTTGGCTGCGCCATTCTGCGACCTCTGGCATCGCATGACGCAGCGACAAGGAGATCCGCGTGGCGCTCATCGACCGGGACGATCTTTTCATCCCCCTGCCCGACGGGACCCGCCTCGCCGCGCGGCTCTGGCGGCCCGAGGGCGGGCCGAAACGCCCCGCGATCCTCGAATACATCCCCTATCGCAAACGCGACAACACCCTGCCAAGGGACGAGACGATCCACCCCTGGATGGCGGCGCAGGGCTATGTCTGCCTGCGGGTCGACATCCGCGGCACGGGCGACAGCGAGGGCATTTTCGACGACGAATATTCCGAGCAGGAACAACAGGATGCCTGCGACGTGATCGCCTGGATCGCGGCGCAGGACTGGTGCTCGGGCGCGGTCGGGATGATGGGGAAAAGCTGGGGCGGCTTCAACTGCCTGCAGACCGCCTTCCGCCGCCCGCCGGCGCTGAAGGCCGTGGCCAGCATCTGCGGCACGGTCGACCGCTTCAACGACGACATCCATTTCAAAGGTGGCGCGCTACTGGGCGAGAATTTCGGCTGGGGGGCGCTGATGCTCAGCTATGCGGCCCGCCCGGCCGATCCGCTGCTGCGCCCCGACTGGCGGCAGGATTTCCGCACCCGCATCGCCACCATGCCCAACCTGGCCGAGCGCTGGACCGGCCACCAGTCGCGCGACGCCTATTGGCGCCACGGCTCTGTCTGCGAGGATTTCCAGAGACTCGAGGCCGCGGTTCTGTCCTTCGGCGGCTGGAACGACAATTACATGAACGCCCCCGCCGCGCTGGCCGAACACGCGCCGCTGGGCAAGGCCATCGTCGGCCCCTGGGTTCACCAATATCCCCACACGGCGGTCCCCGCACCGCGCATCGATTTTCTGGGCGTCCTGAAGGATTGGTGGGATCGCTGGCTGAAGGGGGTGGAGAATGGCGCCGAAGACTGGCCCGCCTATCGCGCCTATGTCCTGACCGAGGCCGCGCCCGATGCCAGCGCCGCTCATCGCCCCGGTTATTGGGTGGCGGGTCCTGTCCCGGCCGCGCCCTCGCACCACCTGGCCCTTGGGCCGAATGGCAGACTGGGCGCCGACGGGGCAATTGAGTGCGAGATCGCCACGCCGCAGACGCTGGGGGCGGCGGCCGGGGAGTTCTTTCCCATGGGTCTCAACGCGGAAATGGCGGCGGATCAGCGATTTGACGATGCTTTGTCGCTCTGTTTCGAGGCGGCATTGCCCAAGGGCCTGACGCTGCTGGGTGCGGCCGAGTTGACGGTGACGCTGACCGCCGACCAGCCCTCGGCCTTCCTCGTCGCCCGGCTCTGCGACGTGGCGCCGGGCGGGACCTCGACCCGCATCGCCCATGGCATCCTGAACCTGCGCCACCGGACCGACCCGCCCACGCCCCTGACCCCGGGCGAGCCGGTGACGGTGAGCCTGCGGCTCGACCAATGCGCCTATGAGCTGGCGCCCGGGCACCGGTTGCGGCTGGCGCTGTCCAACACCTATTGGCCCTGGATCTGGCCTTCGCCCCGGCCGGTGACGCTGCGCGTGACCGGTGGCATGCTGGCCCTGCCGGTGGCCGCGGGGCCGCTCAGTCGCTGCGCCTTCGCGGAACCGCCGCCTGTGGCACCCAGCCGCCTGACCCGCCATAGCCCCGCCGAGGAAAGCCGCCGGCATGAGATCGACCGCATCAGCGGCTCAGAGCGGATCGTCGTCACCTCGGACAGCGGCCGGACCGAGGATCCCGACCACGGCCTGACCACCCGCGCCACGATGCACGAGACCTGGACCATCCGCCCCGACGATCCGCTCAGCGCGGCGTGCGAGGTGGTCTGGACGCAGCACTTCTCACGCGGGGATTGGTCGGTCGAAACCGAGCTTCGCGCCCGCCAGCACAGCACGGAAAGCGAGATCATCATCGACGCCGCCTTGGTCGCGCGCATCAAGGACGGCCCGGAAACCCCGGAAATCATCCAGAGAAACTTCCCTGCGCGTGTTGCGCGCCGGGAAATATGACTGTTACAGTTACCGGCAACATAATCGTTGATTGAAACGCTGGTCCGTTGTTTGATTGGCCAGTCAACAAAAAGAACGGTGCCCCGGTGCCGTCCGCACAGAGCTTCCGACGGGAAGCCACTTGAGGGAGAAGACCATGAACGACGAATTCCGCTACCTTCTTGCGCGGGCCGCTCGCGGCAAGCTGGACCGCCGGGCCTTCCTGGGCCGGGCCGCCGCGCTGGGCGTGGCCTCGACGGCGGCGACGGGCCTGCTGTCTAAGGCCGTGCTGGCGCAGGGTCCGCGCGCCGGCGGGACTCTGGTCATGGGCATGCAGGGCGGCGAGAGCACCAATTCGCTCGATCCGGCGGTGGCAGCCTCGCAAGTGCCCTTCGCCTATGGCTATTGCACCGGCGAGACCATCGTGAACATCGGCCCCGATGGCAGCCTGCTGCCGAAGCTGGCCACGGAATGGGAGGCCTCGGCCAATGCCCAGACCTGGCGCTTCAAGATCCGCTCGGGCGTGCAATTCCACAACGGCCAGACCTTGACCGCTGAGGATGTCGCCCAGACGCTGCGCCGCCATTCGGACGAGAATTCGCAATCCGGCGCGCTGGGGGTGATGCGCGGCATCTCCTCGATCGCGGTGGACGGCGAGTGGCTGGTGCTGGAGACCGCCACGCCCAACGCCGACCTTCCCTATCTGCTGGCCGATTACCACCTGCTGATCCAGCCCAACGGCGGCTTCGACGACCCGACCTCGGGCATCATGACCGGCCCCTACAAATGGGCCGAGAACGAACCGGGCGTGCGCCATGTGCTGGAAAAGTTCGACGGCCATTGGGACAGCAGCATCGGCCATTTCAACAGCATCGAGATCCTGGTGATCAACGACGCGACGGCCCGCAACTCGGCCCTGCAATCGGGCCAGGTGCAGCTGATCAACCGGGTCGAGCCGCGTGTCGCGGGCCTGCTGGCCCGGGCGCCGGGCGTGCATGTGGAATCGACGGCCGGTCGCGGGCATTACGTGTTCATCATGCATTGCAACACCGCGCCCTTCGACAATGCCGATCTGCGCATGGCGCTGAAACTGGCGATCAACCGCGAGGATATGGTGGAGCGTATCCTGCGCGGCTATGGCTCGCTCGGCAACGACATGCCGATCAACTCGGCTTATCCGCTGTTCGATGACAGTATCCCGCAGCGCAGCTACGACCCCGATCAGGCGCGCTTCCATTTCGAGCGTTCGGGCCATTCCGGCCCGGTGGATCTGCGGGTGTCTGACGTGGCCTTCCCGGGGGCGCTGGACGCCGCGCAACTCTTCCAGGAAAGCGCCGCCGCCGCCGGGATCGAGCTGAACATCATCCGCGAGCCGGGCGACGGCTATTGGTCCGAGACCTGGAACGTCCAGCCCTTCTGCGCCAGCTATTGGGGCGGCCGCCCGGTGCAGGACCAGATGTATTCGACGGCCTATCTGTCGAATGCCGACTGGAACGACACGCGCTTCTTCAACCCGCGCTTCGACGAGCTGGTGATGCAGGCGCGGGGTGAGCTGGACCTTGACAACCGCAAGGCGCTCTACCGCGAGGCCGGGCTGCTGGTCCGCGACGAAGGCGGGCTGATCTGCCCGATGTTCAACGACTTCATCGACGCCCATAACGACCAGATCGCCGGCTGGGTCGCCAACCCCGCCGCCGAACTGATGGCGGGGCAAGCGCCGATCATGATGTGGTCCGCGACGTAAGCCGCCGATGCATCCGATCCCGAAACTGGTGATCCAGCGCCTCGCGCTGGGTCTCCTGTTGCTCTTCGCCGCCTCGGTGATGATCTTCGTCGGCACGATGATCCTTCCCGGCGATGTCGCCCAGGCCGTCCTGGGCCAGAACGCAACGCCCGAGGCGCTGGCCAACATGCGCGCCTCTCTGGGCCTGGACCAACCCGCCGTTACTCGATATTTCACCTGGCTTTCCAGTGCCTTGCAGGGCGATCTTGGCACGGCCCTGTCGAACGGCCGCGACATTGCCTCGTCGATCGCCGGCAGGCTTCAGAACACGCTCTTCCTGGCCGCCGTCGCTGCCTGCATCTCGGTGCCGCTGGCCATCTTCCTGGGGCTCCTGGCCGTCCGCTACCGCGACCGCTGGCCCGACAAGCTGATCTCGGCCATCACGCTGACCTCGATCTCGCTGCCCGAATTCCTTCTGGGCTATGTCATCATGTATCTGTTCTCGGTCCAGTGGGGGCTTTTCCCCTCGGTCTCGAACATCAATGACGGCATGAGTTTCCTGCAGAAGCTGAATGCCGTGGCGCTGCCGGCCATGGTGCTGACGCTGGTCGTGCTGGCGCATATGATGCGTATGACACGGGCCGCGATCCTGAATGTCATGCAATCTGCCTATATCGAGACGGCCGAGCTGAAGGGGCTCAGACGCTTCACCCTGATCGCCCGGCACGCCATGCCGAATGCCATCGCGCCCATCGTCAATGTGGTGATGATCAACCTCGCCTATCTGGTGGTCGGCGTTGTCGTCATCGAAGTGGTCTTCGTCTATCCCGGCATGGGTCAGTACCTGGTCGATCACGTGGCCAAGCGCGACGTGCCGGTGGTGCAGGCCTGCGGGCTGATCTTCGCCACCATCTATATCGGATTGAACCTGCTGGCCGATCTCATCTCCATCCTGTCCAACCCCAGACTGAGGCATCCGAAATGAAGGGCATTCCGATTTCCGCCCTTCTGGGGTTGTTCGTCACCGGGCTCTTTTTCCTGGCCGCCATTCTGGCGCCCTGGATCGCGCCCTATGGGCTCGGACAGATTGTCGGCGACATCTGGGAGCCGTCCTCGTCGCAATTCTGGCTGGGCACCGACAATTTGGGCCGGGACCTGCTGACGCGGATGATCTATGGCGGGCAGACGACGATCTTCGTGGCCTCGGCCGCAACCGCCGTCTCGTTCACGCTGGGCTCGGTTCTGGGCTTCACGGCGGCGGTCTATGGCGGGCTCACCGATCAGATCATGTCGCGGATCAACGATCTGGTCATGTCGATCCCCACGCTGATCTTCGCGCTGGTGGTCCTGTCGGTGATGCCGGTGACGATCCCGGTGCTGATCCTGGTCATGGGCCTGCTCGATTCCACCCGCGTCTTCCGCCTGTCGCGGGCGGTGGCGGTCGACATCAACGTCATGGATTTCGTCGAGGCCGCGCGGCTCAGGGGCGAAGGCCAGCGCTGGGTCATCTTCCGCGAGATCCTGCCCAACGCCCTGTCGCCGCTGGTGGCCGAACTGGGCCTCAGGTTCATTTTCGCCATCCTCTTCATCTCGACGCTCTCGTTCCTCGGCATCGGCATCCAGCCCCCCGAGACGGACTGGGGCGGGATCGTGAAAGAGAACCGCGAGGGCATCGTCTATGGCATCCCCGCGGCGCTGATCCCGGCCGTGGCCATCGTCACGCTGTCCATTTCGGTCAATCTGGTGGCCGACTGGGCGCTGAACCGTACGACCAGCCTGAAAGGGGGCCGCGGTGGCTGATACCCTGCTCGAGATCAAGAACCTGCGCATCGAGGCCACGGTCTATGCCCCCGGCGAGAAGCCGCGCGACGTGGTGATCGTCGACGACGTGTCGCTGACGCTGGAACGCGGCAAGGTCATGGGGCTGATCGGCGAATCCGGCGCCGGAAAGTCGACCATCGGCCTGTCGGCCCTGTCCTATGGCCGGGGCGGCATAAGGCTGTCGGGTGGCAACATCCTGCTGAACGGACGCGAGATCCGGGCGGCCAGCGCCGCCACGCTCAGGGGGTTGCGCGGCAAGGAAGTCACCTATGTCGCGCAATCCGCTGCCGCCGCCTTCAATCCGGCGAAACGGCTGATGGAGCAGGTGACGGAAGCCACGCTGCACCACGGCCTGATGTCGAAAGACGAGGCCGAGAAACGCGCGGTGGAGCTTTTCCGCACCCTCTCGCTGCCCGACCCCGAGAATTTCGGCAAACGCTATCCGCACCAGGTCTCGGGTGGGCAGTTGCAGCGGGCGATGACGGCGATGGCGCTCTGCCCGAAGCCCGATCTGGTGATTTTCGACGAGCCGACCACGGCGCTGGATGTGACCACGCAGATCGACGTTCTGGCGGCGATCAAGACCGCGATTGCCGAGACAGGGGTGGCCGCGCTCTATATCACGCATGACCTGGCGGTGGTGGCGCAGGTCTCGGACGAGATCATGGTGCTGCGCCACGGCAAAATGGTCGAACACGGCACCGTGCAGCAGATCATCGAGGCCCCGCGCGAGGAATACACGCAGGCGCTGATCTCGGTCCGCTCCATCGACCATCAGCAGAAACAACCGACGCCGGAACCGCTGCTGAGGGTCGAGGGCGTCTCGGCCCGCTACGGGGCGATGGCCAAGGACGTGCTGTCCGATGTTTCAGTTGAGCTGCACCCGGGCCAGACGCTGGCGCTGGTCGGCGAATCCGGGTCGGGCAAATCGACCATGGCGCGGGTGATCACCGGCCTTCTGCCGCCGCGCAAGGGCACGATCACCTTCGACGGCAGGCCCCTGCCCCCGGCGCTGAAACAACGTTCGCGCGACGAGCTGCGCGAATTGCAGATGATCTATCAGATGGCCGATGTGGCGATGAACCCGCGCCAGACGGTCGCAACCATCATCGGCCGGCCGCTGGAGTTCTATTTCGGCCTCCGCGGCCGGAAGCGCGACGAGCGCGTGCAGGAATTGCTGGATGCCATCGAACTGGGCAAGGGCTTTGCCGACCGCTATCCGGCGGAACTCTCGGGCGGACAGAAGCAGCGGGTCTGCATCGCCCGGGCGCTGGCCGCCAAGCCCAAGCTGATCATCTGCGACGAGGTGACCTCGGCCCTGGATCCGCTGGTGGCCGACGGCATCCTGAAGCTGCTTCTGGACCTGCAGTCGCGGGAAGGCGTGGCCTATCTCTTCATCACCCATGACATCGCCACCGTGCGGGCCATCGCCGACAGCATCGCGGTGATGTACCGCGGCCAGGTGCAGCGCTACGGGCCGAAGGATCAGGTGCTTGCCCCGCCCTTCGACGCCTATACCGACCTGCTGCTGTCTTCGGTGCCGGAGATGGAGCTGGGCTGGCTGGAAAAGGTGCTGGCGCATCGGCGGATGACCAGCGCGGGCAATTGACCGGGCGAAATCCCGGGGACCGGGCGGGGATGGCGATTGCGCCCCCTGGCCGGCCCGTCTAGACAGGGCGCTGTTTCGCCCGAAGGTGTCCTATGTCCGACCAGCCAGACCGCCCGCAACTCTATCTCGTCACGCCCCCCGCCTTCGACCCCGAAGACTTCGCGCCGCGCCTCGCGCGGGTGCTCGACGGGATCGAGGTGGCCTGCCTGCGCCTGGCGCTGGCCGGCAATGACGAGGACCGGATCGCCCGCGCGGCCGACGCGCTGCGCGAGGTCTCGCATGCCCGCGACATCCCGCTGGTGATCGAGCGTCACGCGGTTCTGGCCGAGCGGCTGGGGCTGGACGGCGTCCACCTGCCCGAGGGTGCGCGCGACCTGCGCAAGCTGCGCAAGAGCCTGGGCAATGACGCGATCATCGGCGCGGGCTGCGGCGCCTCGCGCCACGACGGGCTGAACGCGGCCGAGGCGGGGGCGGATTACGTCAGCTTCGGCCCGGTCGGCGAGACCGGCCTGGGCACCGGGGTGCGGGCCGAGACCGAGCTTTTCACCTGGTGGTCCGAGATGATCGAAGTGCCGGTGGTGGCCGAGGGCGCCTTGACCCTGCCCCTGGTCGAAACGCTGGCGCCGATCACCGATTTCTTCGCCTTGGGCGCCGAGATCTGGGGCGCCGAGGATCCCTTGGCGGCGCTGAGGACGCTGATGGCGCCACTGGGCTGAGGTCTGAGGGGTTTCGCCCTCGATCCCTCGGGCGACCAAGGCGGGGGGCCAGGTCCGGCCGCGCCACGGGCGCGGCGTTCGCGGCGAGAGGCGCGCCACTGGCGCGTTTCCGAGACGCCGCTCACCCCCGGACCCCCCGCTCAAGGGGTTTTCCACCCCCCTTGAGAAACCCCCGAGGATATTTTCAGAACAAAGATGTGCGCGGTCAGTGGCCGAGGCCGCGGGTGTAGCGCTTTTCGAGGGCGCGGAAGCCAAGCGCGAGCAGCCCCGCGATCGCCATATAGACCAGCGCCAGCAGGATCAGCGGTTCATACACGATGAACGTGTCCTGACGCACGCGGCTGGCCACGGCGTAGATCTCGATCACCGTGATGGTCGCCACGAGCGGCGTGGCCTTGAGCTGCAGCACTGTCTCCCCCCCAAGCGTCGGCAAGGCCCGGGCGAGCGCCTGCGGCAGCCAGATGCGACGGAAGACGGCGAGGGGCGAGAAACCATAGGCGCGCGCGGCCTCGAGCTGACCGGGCGGCACCGCGCGGAAGGCACCGCGCATCACCTCGCCCTCATAGCCCGCATAGCTGAGGGACAGCGCGGTCAGTGCATAGGGCCAGGCCTGGCGCAGGAGGGGCCAGAGATCGGATTGCCGGATCCAGGGATATTGCGGGAAGAGAGAGCCGATCCCGTAATAGATCAGCCAGATCTGCAGCAACAGCGGCGTCCCCCGGATCAGCGTGCAGAACCAGCGCGCGGGCGCGGCCAGCCAGCGCGGACCAGCGGCCTGGGCAAGCCCCAGCGGCACCGCCAGCGCAAAGCCGATGCCGACCGAGAGCACAAGCAGCCAGAGCGTTCGCCAGAGCCCCTCGAGCCCCAGCTGCCAGTAGCGCGGGATCCAGTCCCAGCGCAGCGCCCAGCCGGCCCAGAGGGCCAGCGCCACGGCCAGCGCGATCAGCGCCAGCCGGTGCGGTTTCAGCCAGGCCGTCACGGCTGGACCTGACCGCGGCGGAACTGGGTCTCCAGCCAGCCGAAGAAGCGGCCCGAGACCAGCGTCATCAGAAGGTACAGCGCCCCCGCCGCCAGGAAGAACGTGAAATAGGCCCGGGTCGAGCCCGCCGCCTGCCGCGTCTCCAGCGTGAGTTCGCTGAAGCCCACCACCGCCAGAAGCGCTGTGTCCTTGGTCGCGATGAGCCAGAGGTTCGACAGCCCCGGCAGCGCCAGCGGCAGCATCGCCGGGAAGGTCACCCGCCGGAAGGTCTGCCCCCGGCTCATGCCATAGGCGCGCGCGGCCTCCAACTGGCCGCGGGGCACGGCCTGGATGGCGCCGCGCAGCACCTCGGTCGCATAAGCGCCCTGCACCACGCCCAAGACGCCGATCCCGGCGACGACGCCCGAAATCTCGACCGGGCGCTGGCCGACGAGGGCCAGCACCTGGTTCAACAGATCGGTGCCCGCGTAATACAGAAGCAGGATCAGGATCAGTTCGGGCACCGCCCGCACCACGGTCGTATAGACCGCCAGCAGGTCGCGCGTCACGGGTCCGCCGCCCAGCTTGCCGAGGGCGCCGAAGATTCCGATCACCGCGCCGAGGCCAAAGGCCCCCAGCGCGATGATCAGCGAATTCAGCGCGCCGCGCAGCAGGCCGCCGCCCCAGCCGGGCGGCTGGGGCGAGAGCAGGGCAAGCGTGGCCTCAAGCCCCGGCCAGAAAGCATGAAGCCCGTCGAGCACCCGTTATTGGCCGTAGATCGAGGTGGTGAAGTAGCGCGCCGTGATCTCGTCATAGGTGCCGTCGGCCAGGATCGCGTCGATCCCGCCGTTGATCGCCGCCAGCGTCTCGGCATCGCCCTTGCGCACGCCGGCGCCGATGCCGCTGCCCAGGATCGCCTGATCCATCGGCACGGCTCCGAGATTCTCGCAGCAGGCCCCGGCCTCGGATTCGAGGAAGGGATCCATGGCCAGACTGTCGGCCAGCGTGGCGTCGATCCTTCCTGCGGCGAGGTCCTGGTTGGCCTCGTCCTGGGTCTGGTAGGTACGGATCTCGGTCTCGCCCTCGAAATATTGCTGGGCGTAATCCTGGAAGACGGTCGAAACCTGAACACCCAGCACGCGCCCGGCCAGCCCCTCGGCCGTGGCCGCGATGCCCATGTCGCGCTGCGCCACCACCACCACGGGGGTGTTGTAATAGGGCTGGGAAAAGTCGATGGTCTGCGCGCGTTCCTCGGTGATGGTCATCGAGGCCATGATCACGTCGATCCGTCCCGAGGTCAGCGCCGGGATGATCCCGTCCCAGGCCGTCGGCGTGATCGCGCAATCGAGCGACGAGGCGGCGCAGATCGCGTTGATGATGTCGATCTCCCAGCCGACCCAATTGCCGGCGGCATCGGGCGCGGCGAAGGGCGGATAGGGTTCGGCGGCGATGCCGATCCGCAGGGGATCGGCGGCGGCGACCCCGGCCATCAGGGCCAGGGCGGATGCGGTCAGAACGAGGGTCTTCATCTCTCTCTCCTGTTGATATGGCGCCGTTGGTCGCGCCTCTTGTTTGTCCTTGTAGAAGGCCAAGCCCTGAGTAATTATGCAAGCGTATAATTACTTAGCGAGAGTCCCCATGTCTTTCGGTGCCGAAGACCGCACGAAACCTCTGGCCCGCGTGATCATGCGCGCGCCCGGACCGGCGATGGCCGCGGCGGATCCGGCGCTCTGGCATTACGGCCCCGGGTTTGATGCTGCAAGGGCCGAAGTCCAGCACGCCGCCCTGGCTGCCATCGTCGCCGCTTCGGGCGCGGAAATCCACTGGATTCCGGCGGCGGATGACGCACTCTCCGATGCGGTCTTCGTGCAGGACCCGTCGTTCGTGACCCGTGCGGGGGCGGTGGTGCTGAACATGGGCAAGCCGCTGCGGCAAGCCGAACCTGCGCTGCATGTGGCGGCCTATGCGGCGCTGGGCGTTCCGGTGATCGGTCGCCTGACCGGCGAGGCCACGGTCGAATCAGGCGATTGCCTGTGGATCGACCCCCAGACACTGGCCATCGGCCGGGGGGTGCGCAGCAATCAGGCCGGAATCGACGCCGTGGCGGCGATCCTGGCGCCGCACGGGATCGGCGTTCTGGCCTATGATCTGCCCTATTGGACCGGGCCCGAGGCCTGCCTGCACCTGATGTCGCTGATCTCGCCGCTCGGGCCCAAGATGGCGCTGATCCACGCGCCGCTGCTGCCCTATGCGCTTTGGGCCGACTTGCGGGCGCGCGGGTGGACCCTGCTGACCGCGCCCGAGGATGAGTTCCACGATTCCAACGGCTTGTCGCTGAATGTTCTGATGCTGAAACCCCAGGATCTGGTGATGGTCGACGGCTTCCCCAAGACCCGCGCGCTGATGGAGGGCGCGGGCTGCCGGGTGCAGGTCTTCGAGGGCGACGCGCTCTGCATCGCCTGCGAGGGCGGACCGACCTGCCTGACCCGGCCGGTTCTGCGGGCATGAACCAACGCCGTCCGTTCCAGCGGGCGGGCGAGGAGGCCCGCCGCACCGCCTTGATCGAGGCGACGCTCGACCTGATCGCCGAGGGCGGGCCGCAGGCGGCGACGGTGCGGGCCATCGCCCTAAGGGCGGGCGTGACGCCGGGGCTCATCCGGCATTACTTCGCGACCAAGGAGGATCTGGTCGCCGCCGCGCATGAGACGCTGATGACCGGCCTGACCGAGGCCAGCGCCGCGCGGCTGGACGATCTGCCGGACGATCCCCTGGCGCGGCTGGCGGGTTTCGTGGCCAATGCCGTCTCGCCGCCGGTGACGGATCCGCGCGCCGTGGCGCTCTGGGCGGCCTCGATGCAGCTGGTGCCGCGCGATGCCGCCATGCGCAAGGTGCACGAGGCGACCTATCTTGGCTTCCGGGACCGGCTGCAGGGAATGATCGCCGATGCGCTGACCGCGGCCGGGCGGCGGGACGAGGATACGCGGGCGCTGGCCATCGCCGGTAACGCGCTGCTGGACGGGCTCTGGATCGAGGCGGGGGCACTTCCCGACCATTTCCAGGCGAATGAACTGAAATCCATTGCGATCAAAGCCTTCTCTCGGCTTCTTGATCTGAAACTTCCCGAGGTCTGAGATGAAATACGCCCGCGTCACGGAACAGCTTGCCGGTCTCGGCTCGGACAAATGGATCCTGAACGCCGCCGCCAAGCGCCGCCAGGCCGAGGGGCATCGGGTGATCAACCTGACCATCGGCGAGCCCGATGTGCCGACGCCCGACAGCCTGATCGAGACCGCCTGCACCGCCATGCGCGCGGGGCGCACCGGCTATTCCAACGGAAGGGGTGAAGCTGTCCTTCTGGACGCCTTGTCAAGGCGTTACACGACGCGGCTTAACCGGCCTTTCGGGCATGACCGCTTCCTCTGCCTGCCCGGCACCCAGACCTCGCTCTATCTGGTGTTCAGCACGATCTGCGAGCCGGGTTGCGAGGTGATCCTGGGCGATCCGATGTATGCCACCTATGAGGGGATCGTGCGCGCCTCGGGTGCGGTGCCGGTGCCGGTCCGGTTGAAGCCGGAACAGAACTTCCGCCTGCAAGCGGCTGATGTTGCTGCGGCAATCACGCCCGCGACCCGCGCCATCTTCCTGAACACCCCCCACAATCCCACGGGCGCCATCCTGCAACCGGCCGAGTTGCGCGCGCTGGGCGAGCTGGCGCGCGCGCATGACCTCTGGATCGTTTCGGATGAGGTTTACGGCGATCTGGCCCATGACGGGCGGCCCTTCACCTCGGCCCTGGCCGATCCCGAATTCGAGGACCGCACGATCGTCACGGCGTCCATTTCGAAAAGCCATGCCGCGCCCGGCTTCCGCTCGGGCTGGGCCGTGGGGCCGGCCGAGTTCACCCACCGCGCGCTGCCGCTGTCCGAAACCATGCTCTTCGGCTCGCAGCCCTTCATCGCCGACATGACCGCCGAGGCCATCGCCAGCCCGCCGACCCTGGCGCAGGGCATGGCGGCCCGGATGGCGCGGCGGGCGCAGATCCTGTTCGACAGGCTTGACGGCGTGGCGGGGCTGCGGGTCCACCGGCCCGAGGCCGGGATGTTCGCCCTGATCGACATCAGCGCGCTCTCCGACGACTCGCTGGCCTTCGCGCTGGAGCTCTTGGAGGCGACCGATGTGGCGATGATGCCAGGCGCCTCGTTCGGGGCGGCGCTGGAGGGCTGGCTGCGCGTCGCGCTCAATGCCTCGGACGCCGACACCGAGGAGGCTTGCGCCCGCATCGCTGCCTATGCGATGCAGAAGGCAGCATGAGCAATGTTGCACAAACCCTTGTCGACTGGCTGAAAATCGAGGGCGTCACGGTGATCTTCGGGATCCCGGGCGTCCATACGATCGAATTGTACCGCGCGCTGGCGGGTTCCGGCATCCGCCACATCACGCCGCGGCACGAGGCCTCGGCCGGGTTCATGGCTGATGGTTATGCCCGGGTTTCGGGTCACTTCGGCGTGGCGCTGGTGATCACCGGGCCGGGCGTCACCAACATGATGACGCCGATGGCGCAGGCCCGCGCCGATTCCATCCCGATCCTGGTGATCTCGGGCGTCAACCGGCGCGACACGCTGGGCAAGGGGCTGGGCTATCTGCACGAATTGCCCGACCAGCGCGCGGTGACAAAGGTGCTGGGCCCGGCGCTGCATCTGGAGGATCCGCAGGCGCTGCCCGGGCTCCTGGCCCATGCGGGCCGCGCGCTGACCACCGGGCGGCGCGGCCCGGTGCATGTGGAGATCCCGCTCGACCTGATGGCGGCCAAGGCTCCGCCCGCCGCGGCGCTGGCCACCCCGGTTGCCACCCTGCCCGATCCGGCCAAGGCCCGCGCGCGGTTGCGGCTGTCGAAGCGGCCGGTGATCCTGGCAGGCGGCGGCTGCCGTTATGCCGGGGCCGAGCTTCAGGCCTTCGCCGAGGCGCTGAACGCGCCGGTGATCCTGACCACCAACGCCCGCGGGCTGATGCATGGGCATCCTCTGGCCATCCCCGCCTCGCCCAGCCTGCAACCCGTACGCGACCTGATCCGCGACTCCGACCAGTTGATCGTCGCGGGCTCGGAACTGGGGCCGACCGATTGCGACATGTACGGCACCGGCACCTTCCCCGAACTCTCGGGCATGATCCGCATCGACATCGACGGCGCGCAGCTGGCCCGCCATTTCGCCGCGCTGACGCTGCAGGCCGATGTGGCGGCGATGCTGCCAAAACTGCATCCGGTGGCCCCCGCCGCCGACGGCCCTGAGCGCGCGGCGGCCACGCGGCAAGCTGCCTTCGCCGCGCTCACGCCTGAGTATCAGGATGAAGTGCGGCTGCTGCAGCGGCTGCGCGATGCCGTGCCGAATGCGCTGTTTGTCGGCGATTCGACGCAGATCGCCTATGCCGGAAACCTCTATTACAGCCATGACCGCGCGGGCGGCTGGTTCAACGCCGCCACCGGCTATGGGGCGTTGGGCTACGCGATCGGGGCCTCGGTCGGGGCAGCGCTGGCCGATCCCGGGGCGCGGGTCGTCTGCCTCGCGGGCGACGGCGGGCTGATGTTCCACCCGGGCGATCTGCGCACCGCGCGGGACGAGAATCTGGACGTGACCTTCGTCGTCTTCAACAACGAGGGCTATGGCGAGATCGCGCGCGCCATGAAGGACGCAGGCGCCGAGGTGATCGGCTGCACGCCCTCGGCCCCCGACATGCGGGCGCTGGCCGAGGCGATGGGCCTGCCCTATGCCCGCGCTACCGACAGCGATCTGCCGATCATCGTGGCCAGTGGACAAGGCCCCCGTCTGGTCGAGGTCCGGCGCAGAAACGTGCGCGATTTCTAAGGCTTGGCGGCTGTCGCAATTGTCAGTCCTTTGAATGTCTGACACCGTGAAAAGCCAAAGCCCCGCGCCTTTAGGCACGGGGCTTGGCTCATTCAGGCGGCCGGGTGATCAGCCTGCCGAACCCGCGCTTTGCGGTTGCTTGCTGTCGGTATAGATCAGCAGCGGCCGCGCGCCCGAGGTCACGGATTCATCGTTGACCACCACCTCTTCGACATTCTCCATGCCCGGCAACTCGAACATCGTGTCGAGGAGGATGTCCTCCATGATCGAGCGCAGGCCCCGCGCGCCGGTCTTGCGCTGGATCGCCCGCTTGGCGATGGAGCGCAGCGCGTCGTCGGTGAAGGTGAGGTCGGTGCCCTCGATCTCGAACAGGCGCTGGTATTGCTTGACCAGGGCGTTCTTCGGCTCGGTCAGGATGGTCACCAGCGCCGCCTCGTCGAGGTCGGTCAGCGTGGCGATCACCGGCAGACGGCCGACGAATTCCGGGATCAGGCCGAATTTCAGCAGATCCTCGGGCTCGAGCTGGGTCAGCGCCTCGCCCACGGTGCGCTTCGATTCGTCCTTCACATCCGCGCCGAACCCGATCGCCGTGCCCTTGTTGCGCATGGCGATGATCTTTTCGAGCCCGGCGAAGGCGCCGCCGCAGATGAACAGGATGTTCGTCGTGTCCACCTGCAGGAATTCCTGCTGCGGATGCTTGCGCCCACCCTGCGGCGGAACGCTTGCAACCGTGCCTTCCATCAGCTTCAGAAGCGCCTGCTGCACCCCCTCGCCCGAGACGTCGCGGGTGATCGAGGGATTGTCCGACTTGCGGGTGATCTTATCGACCTCGTCGATATAGACGATGCCGCGCTGCGCCCGCTCGACGTTGTATTCCGACGCTTGCAGCAGCTTGAGGATGATGTTTTCCACATCCTCGCCCACGTAGCCCGCTTCGGTCAGTGTGGTGGCATCGGCCATGGTGAAGGGCACATCCAGGATGCGCGCCAGCGTCTGCGCCAGCAGCGTCTTGCCGCAGCCGGTGGGGCCGATCAGCAGGATGTTCGACTTCGACAATTCGATTTCGCCTGCCTTGCCGGATTTGCCGGAAAAGCCCAGGCGCTTGTAATGGTTGTGCACCGCGACCGAGAGGACCCGCTTGGCGCGTTCCTGACCGATCACGTAATCGTCCAGCACCTTGCAGATGTCGCGCGGCGTGGGCACGCCGTCGGTCGATTTGAAGCCGGTGCCCTTGGTCTCCTCACGGATGATATCCATGCAGAGTTCGACGCATTCATCGCAGATGAAGACCGTGGGGCCGGCGATGAGCTTGCGCACCTCATGCTGGCTTTTGCCGCAAAAGGAGCAATACAGCGTGTTCTTGCTGTCGCTACCGGAGGAATGAGCCATTCGACACCTCGTGCTCGTCGTGGTTCCTGGCCTTCTGACGGGCCCTTGGGTCAAAACTAGGCCAGCCAGCGGGCAGGGACAATGCCAAATCGCATTCCTGCCCGCGGCCGTGGATCACTTCGCCTCGGCCGGGGTATCCCGGTTGACGAGGATTTCGTCGATCAGACCCCAAGCTTTCGCCTCTTCCGGGGTCATGAAATTGTCCCGCTCCAGCGCATCCTCGACCTTGCGGTAGGTGTTGCCGGTGTGGCGTACATAGATCTCGTTCAGGCGCTTTTTCAGCCGTTCGGTGTTGCGGGCGTGGATCATGATGTCCGTCGCCTGCCCCTGGAAGCCGCCCGAGGGCTGGTGCACCATGACCGAGCTGTTCGGCAGCGAGAAGCGCATGCCCTTCTCCCCGGCCGTCAGCAGCAGCGACCCCATCGAGGCCGCCTGCCCGATCACCAGCGTCGAGACCTTCGGCTTGATGTATTGCATCGTGTCATAGATCGACAGCCCCGAGGTCACCACGCCACCCGGCGAGTTGATGTACATCGAGATCTCTTTCGAGGGGTTCTCGGCCTCCAGATGCAGCAACTGCGCCACGATCAGCGTGGCCATCCCGTCATGCACCGGACCGTTGACGAAGATCACCCGTTCCTTGAGGAGCCGCGAGAAGATGTCATAGGCACGCTCGCCCCGGCTGGTCTGTTCGACCACCATGGGAACGAGGTTCATGTAGGTTTCAATCGGATCGCGCATCGCTCGGGCCTCGCTCTGACGGGTATCTGCCACGGTAGGGGTCAATTCTTGCCCAAGACTTAGCCTTCCGATCCGACCCCCGCAAGGGCAGCACCCCCGGCTTTTTCGGGCCCCCTCTCCGGCGGCCCCGGGGCGCTTGCCATGGACAAAGCGGGCATCATCCTGTTCGATCGGCCCAAGGCCCCCGCAAGCGAGGTACTGATGCAGCGCCAGCCCCGGCTCGACCTGTCGCCCCCCGTCTCGGACGAGATGCGCCAGACCACCTGCTACATGTGCGCCTGCCGCTGCGGGATCAACGTGCATCTGAAGGGGGGCGAGGTCGCCTATATCGAGGGCAACCGCGATCATCCGGTGAACAAGGGCGTGCTCTGCGCCAAGGGCTCGGCCGGGATCATGCAGCATCTCTCGCCCGCGCGGCTCAGGAAGCCGCTCAGGCGCGTGGGCCCGCGCGGCTCGGGCCAGTTTCGGGAAATCGAGTGGGAGGAGGCGCTGTCGCTCGCCACCTCCTGGATGCAGCCCCTGCGCGACACGGCGCCCGAGAAACTCGCCTTCTTCACCGGCCGCGACCAGTCGCAAAGCCTGACCGGCTGGTGGGCACAGAGTTTCGGCACGCCGAATTACGCGGCGCATGGCGGGTTCTGCTCGGTGAACATGGCCGCCGCCGGGATCTACACCATGGGCGGCGCCTTTTGGGAATTCGGCCAACCGGATTGGGAGCGTACGAGGCTTTTCATGCTGTTCGGCGTGGCCGAGGATCACGATTCGAACCCGATCAAGATGGGCATCGGCAAGCTGAAAGCCCGGGGCGGGCGGATGATCGCCGTGAACCCGATCCGCACCGGCTATAACGCCGTGGCCGACGACTGGCTGGCGATCACGCCGGGGACCGACGGCCTGCTGATCCTCGCCCTGATCCACGAACTCTTCCGGCTGGGCAAGATCGACCTCGACTATCTCATCGCCTACACCAACGCCCCCTTCCTGGTGCAGGGCACGGGCGACGAGGCGGGTCTTTTCCTGCGCGACGCCAAGGGCACGCCACAGGTGCTGGACCGCCGGACCGGCGCGCCCGCCCCCTGGGACGCCCCCGGCGTGCAGCCCGATCCCGCCGCCGACTGGCAGGGCCACAAGACCGTGTTGCGGCTGATGGCCGAGCGCTACCTCGCGCCCGAGCATGCGCCCGAGGCCGTGGCCGAGCGCTGCGGCATCCCGGCCGCGCGCATCCGCGCCGTGGCCGCCGAACTCGCCCGCGTCGCCTTCGAGGAAGAGATCACCCTCAACCAGCCCTGGACCGATTTCCGCGGCCAGCGGCACGCGGTGATGAAGGGCCGCCCGGTCAGCGTCCACGCCATGCGCGGAATTTCGGCCCATTCCAACGGCTTCCAGACCTGCCGCGCGCTGCACGTTTTGCAGATCCTGCTGGGTTCGATCGAGGTGCCGGGCGGCTACCGCTTCAAACCGCCCTACCCCAAACCGGTCGAGGCCCATCCCCGCCCCCATGCCGCTGTCACGCCGGGCCAGCCGCTCGACGGCCCGCATCTGGGCTATCCGCTGGGCCCCGAACATCTGCTTCTGAACGAGGACGGCAGCGCCAAACGCATCGACAGGGCCTTCACCTGGGAGAACCCCCTCTCGGCCCACGGGCTGATGCATATGCTGATCTCGAACGCCCATGCCGGCGATCCCTACCGCATCGACACGCTGTTCCTTTACATGGCCAACATGGCCTGGAACTCGTCGATGAATACGTCCGAGGCGATGCGGATGCTGACCGACACCGACGCATCGGGCGCCTATGTCATCCCGCATATCATCTACGCCGACAGCTATTCCTCCGAGATGGTCGCCTTCGCCGATCTGGTCCTGCCCGACACGACCTATCTGGAGCGCCACGATTGCATCTCGCTCCTCGACCGCCCGATCGGCGAGCCCGACAGCATGAACGACGCAATCCGCTGGCCGGTGGTCGAACCCGACCGGGATGTGCGCGGCTTCCAGTCGGTGCTGCTGGACCTCGGCGCCCGCCTGCGCCTGCCCGGCATGGTGAAGGAAGACGGCACGCCCAAGTACCGCGATTACGCCGATTACATGGTGAACCACGAACGCCGCCCCGGCATCGGCCCGCTGGCCGGCTGGCGCGGCGACGGCACCGGCTCGGGCCGCGGCGCGCCGAACCCCGACCAACTGGACCGCTATATCGCGAATGGCGGCTTCTACTCGGACCACATCCCCCAGAACGCCCGTTTCTTCAAACCCTGGAATGCCGCCTATCAGGATTGGGCCGTGGCGCGCGGCCTTTACGACAAGCCCGCGCCATATCTCTTCGCCCTTTACAGCGAGCCGCTGGCCCGCTTCCGGCGCGCGGCCTCGGGGCTCGGCCCCCATCAGCCGCCCGACCACCTCCGCCCGCAGCTGAAACAGGCGATGGACCCGCTCCCCCTGTGGTATCCGCCCTTGGGCGACAGTCTGAGCGACCCCGCCGAGTATCCCCTCCACGCCCTGACCCAGCGCCCGGCGGCGATGTATCATTCCTGGGGCTCGCAGAACCCCTGGCTGCGGCAGATCCACGGCATGAACCCGCTCTACGTGCCGAAGACAATCTGGGAGGCGCATGGCTTTCAGGAGGGCGACTGGGCCTATCTCATCTCACCCCAGGGCCGCATCCGCATCCCCGTCGCCCGCATGGACGCGCTGAACGAACACACCGTCTGGACCTGGAACGCCATCGGCAAGCGCCGCGGCGCCTGGGCGCTGGACGAAAAAGCCCCCGAGGCCGAAAAAGGGTTCCTCCTCAACCACCTGATCCCCGAACTTCTGCCCGACCCCGACCCCGACGGTCGCCGCCGCCCGAACGCCGACCCGGTCACCGGCCAGGCCGCCTGGTTCGACCTGCGCGTCCGCTTGGAAAAAGCCCCGCCCGGCGCCCCCTCCGAACCCGCGCACGACGCCCAGCATTCGCCGGTTCCCCGGGCCCCCGCGACCCTCGCAAGGCACAGCTGACATGCCCCACCATCTTGCCCCAAATACTCAGACCCGGCCCGCCACCGGGCGCGAGGCTCGCCCATGACCGCCCTGCCGCCCCCCTCCGACACGAAACTCGGCCTGGTCATCGACCTCGACACCTGCGTCGGCTGTCATGCCTGCGTCATCGCCTGCAAGGGCTGGAACACCGAGAATTACGGCGCCCCCCTGTCGGACACCGACCCCTATGGCGCCGAGCCCGAAGGCACCTTCCTCAACCGCGTCCACAGCTACGAGGTCACGCCCGAATCCGGCACCCCCCTCACCGTGCATTTCCCGAAATCCTGCCTGCATTGCGAGGATGCGCCCTGCGTGCCGGTCTGCCCGACCGGTGCCAGCTACAAGCGGGCCGAGGACGGGATCGTGCTGGTCAACGAGGATGCCTGCATCGGCTGCGGCCTCTGCGCCTGGGCCTGTCCCTATGGCGCGCGCGAACTCGACGCGCTGGCGGGCGTCATGAAGAAATGCACGCTCTGCGTCGACCGCATCTATAACGAGGCGCTGCCCGAGCGCGACCGCGAGCCTGCCTGCGTGCGCACCTGCCCGGCGGGCGCGCGCCATTTCGGCGATCTGGGCGATGCGGAAAGCGCGGTGTCGCGGCTGGTGGAGGAGCGGGGCGGGATCGACCTGATGCCTGATCTCGGTGCGGGGCCGGTGAACAAATACCTGCCCCCCCGTCCCCGAGACCGGCTGCAGGAGGCCCCGCCCGATCTCGCCGCGCTCTGCGAGCCGGGGACCGAGGGGCTCGGCGGCTTCCTCGGCTGGATCGACCGCGCGCTGTCGAGGCTCTGATGCATCCCGCGCCCTCGATCATCGCCTTTACCACGCTCTCCGGTCTTGGCCTGGGCCTGCTGACCTATCTCGGCTTCGGCGCCGTCACGCCCCGGGGCTGGGCTGCGTTTCTCTGGTTCGGCCTTGGCTACGGGCTGGTGCTGACCGGGCTCGCAGCCTCGGCCCTGCATCTGGGCCGCCCCGAGCGGGCGCTGCGGGCCTTCACGCAATGGCGCACCAGCTGGCTTTCGCGTGAAGCGGTGCTGGCGGCGCTGGCCCTTCTGGCGATGGCGCCCCATGCCGCGGGGCTGGTCTTCTGGGACCGGGCCATGCCGCTGGCAGGGATGGCGGGCAGCGCGCTCTGCCTTGCCACGATCCTGGCCACGGCGATGATCTATGCGCAACTCCGCACCGTGCCGCGCTGGCGTCACTGGACAACGCCCGCGGTGTTCCTGACCGCCGCGCTCGCTGGCGGGGCGATCCTGACCGCCCGGGTCGATCTGGCCGAATTGACGCTGCCCTGGCTCGCCCTGGTGCTGGCGCTGCACTGGATCCTCGGCGACCGGCAATTCGCCCGCGCCGGCCACAGCCCCGAGAGCGCGACCGGCCTCGGCCCCCTCGGCCGGGTCCGCCAGCTGGAGCCGCCGCACACCGGCCCGAATTATCTGCTGCGCGAGATGGTCTATGTTGTCGGCCGCCGTCACCGGATGAAACTGCGCGTCATCGCCCTGCTGCTGGCCTGCCTGATCCCGGCGCTGCTCCTCGGCCTCTGGCCCGGCTGGCCCGCGGTGATCCTGGCCGCGCTCTGTCATCTCGGCGGGATGCTGAGTGCGCGCTGGCTGTTCTTCGCCGAGGCCGAACATGTGCTGGGCCTCTATTACGGGCGCCGCTGAGGTCTTGCGCCCCGCGTGCCGAAGAAAGGGGGGCCGTCTGCCCCCCCTCTGCCCTGCGGTCTGATCTGGCCCTTCGCTTACGCTCCGGGCGTTCGGGCCTGACGACGCGCCACTGGCGCCTCGTCCGCGCGGCCCTCCCCCCCCCGAGGATATTTGAGGCCCAAAGAAGGGGCCTTATTGGCCGCGGCGGCCTTCTTCCAGCCAGGCCTCCAGCGCCGGGTTGCGGGCGGCGGCGGGCGCGGCCTCGGGCAGCGGCGCGGCAACGGGGTCCGGCGGGCGCTGGGCGCGGCGGTAATGCGTTTCGCGCGCGCCGAAATAGAAGGCCACCACCGCGCCCAGCAGCCACCACAGGGGTTCGGGCACCGTGGCGAGCCCCTGCATGCGCAACGAAAAGCCCGCGGGATCGACCATCGCATAGCCGAAGAGCGCGGGCGTGGCCAAGGCCAGCAGCGGCCGGGGCAGCCGGTTCAAGCCATTGACGAAACTGTCGAACCAACCCTGGCGGGCCAACTGGAACTCTGCCGCATAGGCCTGCTGCGCCGCAGTAAAGGCGTCGTGCGAGAGTTCCATCTGCCGCGTGGCATTGGGGCGGAAGACCTCGGCCAGGTCGGTGCCGACCCGGCCGATCTCGGCCGCGCCACCGCGCAGGAACAACGCGCGGGCCAGTGTCGCGATCAGACCCATGCGGCGGTCCTTTCCCGGTGTTCAGCCTCGGTCAGGTGATAGCGCGGGGCGATGAATTCCTCGGCCCGCAGGATCCAGCCGCCTTTTCCGCCATCTCGCCGCCGCGCATATTTGCGCGAGGCCGGGCGGCGGTCGGCCAAAGCGTAGTAATAGCTGCGCCGCGCGATCCCGTAGGCATCGGCAAGGTGATCGGGCGCGGCGCCAAAGGCGGCCTGCGCGGCGCGGATCGTCTGCGGCCCGATCACGCCGTCCACCGTCAGGTCATGGCCCATCTCGCCCAGCAGCCGTTGCAGGATCCGCACCGCATTGCCGCCCGCATTCACATACATGTCGAAGACGGAGGGCTGCAGCACCTCGGGCAGCGCGGCGATGCCGGGGTGGCGGTAATAATGTTCGAGGAAGATCGCAACCGCCTGCTCGCGGCTCAGCGCCCGGACATCGGCCTCGCTGACCTGCCCGTCGCCGGTCAGGTCCAGCCCCAGCCGCCGCATCGTGCCGATGGTCACGCCGAAATTGGTGGCCCCGCCCGGGTCGTCCGGGTCGTTCACGAAGCCGCCCTCACGGGCGACGATCTCTTCGGCAATGCTTTGCACGTCGCGCATCGCGCCCTCCCATGCTGGAAAGCGGGCAGGATCGCGGGACAGGGTTCAGATCCGATGGAGGTGGCGCGCGTTGCGGCTCAGCTTCCCTGGGGCGCGTAGCTTTCGCCGTGGTATTCGCATTCGGGGCGGTTCGCCGCGGCATTGGGCGAGCCCTGGACACCGACTGCATCGGCCACTTCGCGCGGCATATAGGTCTCGTCATGCTTGGCGAGGATCTCGGTGGCGACAAACACGCCGTCCACCAGGCGGCCGGTCGCCACTGTCCCCTCGTTCTCGCCGAAAAGGTCGGGCAGGATGCCGCGGTAGCTGACCGGCACGCTGGCGCAGAAATCGGTCACGTTGAAGGTGATCGATTCGCCCTGCCCGCGGCTGAGCGAGCCGACCTCCACCATGCCGCCCAGGCGGAAGACCTCATTCGCACCGGGGGGGTCGGCCAGAACCTGGCTGGGCGACCGGAAGAAGTTGATCCCGTCACGCATCGCATAGCCAATCAGCGCGGTGCTCAGCGTCAGGGCCACCGCGGCCACGGCAATGATCTGCACGCGGCGGGTCTTTTTAAGGCTCTTCATGCCGGCCATGGCAATCCTCCGGGGTTTCGCTGCCTCAGATAGGAAGGCGGGCGATGGCTGGCAACGGGACCGGTTGCCGCATCAGGCGGCGCGGAACGGGATCCGGCGGCGCAGGAACTGGGTCGCCTTGTGGCCAACGGCGACGGGGTCGCCGGTGGTCAGGAACAGCGTCTCGGTGCCGGCGCCGATCAGGTCGGGATGGCGTTCGAGGTAATGCTCAAGGCTTGCCGCGACCAGTTCGGGCTGGGAATAGACCTGCACGCCGGGGCCCAGGGCGGCGCGGAAGGCGTCCTCCATCAGCGGATAATGCGTGCAGCCCAGCACCGCGGCCTCGGGCTTCGGCATCCGGCGGTGCAAGGCCTCGACGTGGCTATGCACCAGCGCCTCGGCCAGGATCATGTCGCCCTGTTCGATGGCGTCGACCACCCCGCCGCAGGGCTGGGCCTCGACATCGACGCCGATGGCGCGGAAGGCCAGTTCGCGCTGGAAGGCGCGGCTGGCGACCGTGGCGGGGGTGGCAAAGAGCGCGACATGCTTGACCGCCACCTCACGCGGCGGGGAATTGTCGCCCCATTGCCGTTCGGTCAGCGCCTCGATCAGCGGCACGAACACGCCAAGCACGCGCTTGCCCGGCGGGATCCAGCTTTCCTGCATCCGCTTCAGCGCGGCGGCCGAGGCGGTGTTGCAGGCCAGGATCACCAGATCGCAGCCCTCGTCAAACAGACGCTGCACACCCTGCGTGGTCAGGCGGTAGATATCCTCGGCGTCGCGCGTGCCATAGGGCGTGTTGGCGTTGTCGCCGAAATAGACGAAAGGCACCTGCGGCAGGCGTCGCACCAGCGCATCCAGAACCGTGAGCCCGCCCAGCCCGGAATCGAACACGCCTACTGCCATCTCTGCCTCTATCGCCGATATTGCTCCTCGAATTCAAAGCCCAGGCGGGCCCAGTCCGAGGGGTTCGGCGACAAGTCATACGTGCTGCGGCGGAGGAAATCCATCACCTGATTGGCCCCCTGTCCGGCACTCGCGAGCTTGTGCGGCAGGATCGGATCGCCCACCGCCAGCCGCACCGGGCTATCGGTCCGGGCGGCAAATTCGCGGATCAGCAGCGCCATGCGCAGCGTCGGATGCAGGTGGCTGGCCAGCTGGAAGAGGCGGGAATTGGCGCCCTCGAACCAGAGCGGCACGACCGTGGCGCCCGAGCGCGCGATCATCTTGGCGGTGAAGCCGCGCCACTGCGGGTCACGGGGCGGCGCAAAGGGGGTGGCGCCGGTCGCCACGGTGCCGCCCGGGAAGATGCCGATGGCACCGCCCGATTGCAGATAGCGGATCGCTTCGGCCCTGGTGGCGATGTTGCGGCCCTGGGCGCTGCGGCTGCCGGAAAAATCGATGGGCAGGATCGCGCGGCGCACATCCTCGGCCCCAAGGAAGGCGTTATGCGCGACGATGCGAAAATCCCCGCCCCGCACGGCACTCAGGATATGGCCCAGCACCAGCCCGTCGAGGATGCCGAACGGATGGTTCGACACGACAACCAGCGGCCCGCGCGCCGGGATCGTACCCAGCGAGCCGCGGATCACGTCGAGGCGCAGGCCGAAGCGCTCCATCATCACCCGCCAGAAATCGCGCCCCTGCGCCACCTCGGCCTCATATCCCTCGGCCCGCCGCATGAGCGCAAGGCGTCCGGTCGCGTTCTCGACGCTGCGGATCAGGGCCTGGCCAGCGCGGGTCCTGGCCGACATCGCATAGGTGATGTCGCGCGCCACCCCGCGGGACAGCGGGCGGCGGCGGTGGCGGACGGGCGTGTCGAGAATGGCGAGGGACATGGCGGACTCGGGCAAAGGATATGCCCGAGTCCTAGCGCCTGCTGGTGACAGAATGGCGACGGTTATTCCGCCGCCATCCGCGTGGGTGTGCCGCCCTGGGCGATGGCAGCCAGGATTTCCTCACGCCGCTTCGCCGCCTTGGCCTCGTTCGCCTCCTTGACCGGGCCATAGCCGCGGATCGACAGCGGCAGCATGGCCAGTTCCAGGATCAGATCGCGGGTCGCCGGGCCCAGCTTCGGCAGAACCGCCTTCATGTCGCCTTCGAACTGCTTGATCAGGCTGCGTTCCATCTTCCGCTCGGCGGAATAGCCGAAGGGGTCGAAGGGCGTGCCGCGCAGGCCCTTCATCTTGGCCAGGATCTTGAAGCCCGTCATCATCCAGGGGCCGAACTCACGCTTCTTGGGCCGGCCCGAGGGATCCTTGCCGCCGATCACCGGCGGGGCGAGGTGGAATTTCATCACGAAATCGCCCTCGAAGGTCTCGCGCAGCCTGACCTCGGTCGACAGATGCAGCCGCGCGACCTCGTATTCGTCCTTGTAGGCCAGAAGCTTGTGATAGCCCTTGGCCACCGCCTCGCGCAGCGTCTTGTCCTCGACGCTGTCGACCAGCTTGCGGAAGCGCCTGGCCAGCCGCTTGCCCTGATATTCGACCAGACGGGCCTCGCGGAACGCGACGGGATCGACCGGCAAGCTGTTGATATCGCTGGGGGTGATGACCTTGGCCGCGTCCTGCGGATAGAGCACGGCCCAACGCCCGATCTCGAAAGCGCGCTGATTGCCCTCGACCGAGGCCTTGTTCAGCACGATGGCCTCGCGGATCGAGTCCAGGCTCAGCGGCACCAGTCCCATCTGCCAGGCGCCGCCCAGCACCATCATGTTGGAATAGATCGAATCCCCGAGCGCCACGCGGGCCAGTTCCGAAGCGTCGAACATCGACAGCCGATCCCGAAGCCGCGCTTGAAGAGCAACCTCCAGATTATTGATCGGCAACCGGAATTCGGTATCACGGGTAAAGGCGCCGGTGATGATCTCATGGCTGTTGACCACCGCGCCGGTGCGGCCCGTGGTCATGAGGCCGATGGTCTTCGCCCCCGCCGTCACCACCAGATCGCCGCCGATCACCGCATCCGCCTCGCCCACGGCGACGCGGACCGCACTGATATCCTCGGGCCTGTTGGCCAGCCGCAAGTGGATATGCACCGCGCCGCCCTTCTGCGCGAGGCCCGCCATCTCCATCATGCCGGCGCCCTTGCCGTCGATCTGCGCCGCCTGCGCCAACACCGCGCCGACCGTCACCACGCCGGTGCCACCGACGCCGGTGATGATCAGGTTATGCGTGCCATTGATCGCGGGCAGGACCGGATCCGGCAGGTCCGGCAGATCCAGCGCGCGGGTGGCGGCCTTCTTCACCTTGGCGCCCTCGACCGTGACAAAAGACGGGCAGAAGCCCTTGAGACAGCTGTAATCCTTGTTGCAGGACGATTGGTCGATGGCCCGCTTGCGACCCAGCTCCGTCTCGACCGGGACGATGGAGACGCAGTTCGACTGCACGCCGCAATCGCCGCAGCCCTCGCAGACCTCGGTGTTGATGAAGACCCGGCGGTCGGGATCGGGGAAGGTGCCACGCTTGCGGCGGCGGCGCTTCTCGGCGGCGCAGGTCTGGACGTAGATGATGGCGGAGACGCCCCTGGTCTCGGCCATTTTCTCCTGCACATTCATCAGGTTGGCGCGCTCGACCTTCTCGATGCCCGCCGGGAATTGCGACAGGTCGAGCTCTTCCTTCTCGTCATAGACCACGACCACCGGCTTCACGCCCATCGCCGTGATCTCACGCGCGATCTGATAGGCGGTGAGCCCGCCCTCGTTCCTCTGCCCGCCGGTCATGGCGACGGCATCGTTGAAGAGGATCTTGTAGGTGATGGTCGTGCCGGCGGCCAGGGCCGCGCGGATCGCCTGCACACCCGAATGGTTATAGGTCCCGTCGCCCAGGTTCTGGAACACATGGCCGCGGTGCGAGAAGAGGCTTTCACCAATCCAGTTCGCGCCCTCGCCGCCCATATGGGTGAAGCCCAGCGTCTCGCGGTCCATCCACTGCACCATGTAATGGCAGCCGATCCCCGCATAGGCGCGGCTGCCGTCGGGCAGCTTGGTCGAGGAATTATGCGGGCAGCCGGAACAGAACCAGGGCGTTCGCTGGGCAATGTCGGTCGCGTTATCGGCACGGCGGGCTTCGGCCAACCTCTCAAGACCGGCGCGCAACCCCTCGGTTTCGCAGCCTTCTTCCAGGAAGATACCGCCCAGTTTCTCGGCGATCATCACCGGGTCGAGGGCATAGCGGGTCGGGAACAATTCGTCCGAATGCATCCCGCCGGCGCCGCCCTTGTACCAGCCATAGACGCGGCGGCCGCGGCGGTCGTCGAAGATTGCCTCCTTGATCTGCACCTCGATCAGCTTGCGCTTCTCCTCGACGCAGATGATGAGGTCGAGGTCATCGGCCCATTCGTGGAACGAGGTCATGTCCAAGGGCCAGGTCTGCCCGACCTTGTAGGTGGTGATGCCCAGCCGCTCGCAGGTCGCCTCGTCCAGCCCCAGCAGCCCCATGGCATGCACCAGGTCCAGCCAGTTCTTGCCCGCCGCGACCAGCCCGATCCGGGCGCCCGGCTTGCCCCAGACGCGCCTATCCATGCGGTTCGCGCGGCTGAAGGCCTCGGCCGCGAAGCGCTTGTAGTCGATCATCCGCGCTTCCTGCGCGACCGGTGTGTCCTGCAGGCGGATGTTCAGCCCGCCCGGGGGCATCTGGAAATCGGGGCGCACGAAGGACATTCGATGCGGGTTGCCATCGACCACGGCCGTGGCCTCGACCGTATCCTTCATCGTCTTGAGGCCCACCCAAAGCCCGGAAAAGCGGCTCAGTTCAAAGGCGTAGTGGCCGTAATCAAGGATCTCCTGCACCCCGGCGGGCGAGACGATCGGCATATAGGCATCGACCATCGCCCAGTCCGATTGATGCAGCACGGTCGAGCTTTCGCCGGTATGGTCGTCGCCCATCGCCATGATGACGCCGCCATGCGCCGAGGTGCCCGCCATGTTGCCATGCTTCATCGGGTCGCCCGACCGGTCGACCCCGGGCCCCTTGCCGTACCAGAGCGCGAAAACGCCGTCGTATTTGCCCTCGCCCCGCAGTTCCGCCTGTTGGGAGCCCCAGATGGCGGTCGCGGCCAGATCCTCGTTCAGCCCCTCCTGAAAGGTGACCTGCGCGGCATCGAGGAAGGGTCTGGCGCGGATCATTTGCTGGTCGACCGCGCCCAAGGGCGAGCCGCGGTAGCCCGTCACATAGCCCGCCGTGTTCAGCCCCGCCGCCCGGTCCCGCGCCCGCTGCGCCAGCATCAGGCGCACCAGCGCCTGCGTGCCGTTCAGCAGAACCGGGGATTTATCCAGGTCGAAACGGTCGTTCAGAGACACCGTCTGCTTACCCATCGTGCACCTCCCATGCCGATCGCCACTCCGGTGGCGTTAGCGGCAGTATAGGTCAAAAATGCTGACCTTAAAACCCGTTTCCACGGATTCTTGTCTTTTCGGGTACACAAGGTTGCCATAGAAACGTTTGGCAAAGAAACAGCGCCGGGTAATGACCGATATTTTATGATGGACTGGGACAAGCTCCGAATCTTTCACGCGGTGGCCGATGCCGGCAGCCTGACCCATGCCGGTGACACGCTGGGGCTGAGCCAATCGGCCGTCAGCCGCCAGATCCGCGGGCTTGAGGAAAGCCTCAGCACGATCCTGTTTCACCGCCACGCGCGGGGGCTGATTCTGACCGAGCAGGGGGAATTGCTGTTCGACGCGACGCGGGCCATGACCAAGCGGCTCGAGACCGCCGCCGCCCGGATCCGCGACAGCGAGGAAGAGGTCTATGGCGAGCTGCGCGTCACCACCACGACCGCCTTCGGCACCCTCTGGCTGGCCCCGCGCCTGCCGACGCTTTATGCCAAATACCCGGAATTGAAGATCGACCTCATGCTGGAAGAGCGGGTGCTCGACCTGCCGATGCGCGAGGCCGATGTGGCGATAAGGATGAAGGAGCCGAGCCAGGCCGATCTGATCAGGAAGCGCCTGATGGGGGTCAGGATGCGGCTTTACGCCTCGACCGAATACCTGCGCCAGAACGGCACGCCGACCTCGCTGATCGAGATGAAGGATCACCGCCTGGTCTGTCAGAGCGCCAATGCCCATCAAGTGGCGGCCGGCGGCGCGCTGGTGCGCGAGCTGATGACGCAGCAGATCCGCTCGACCTTCACGGTCAACAACTACTTCGGCGTGTTGCAGGCGGTGATCAATCATCTCGGCGTGGGGGTCCTGCCCGACTACCTGACCGAAGATTTCCCGCAACTGGTGCGGGTGCTGCCCGATGTCGAAAGCGCCGAGGTTCCGGTGTTTCTGGCCTACCCGGAAGAATTGCGTCATTCCAAGCGGGTATCGGCTTTTCGGGATTTCGTGCTGGAGGGCGTGATCGCTTATCGCCGCCAGCGGACCATGCCCGGCAGCGAGTAACTCGCCGGTCGGTTGTGTTGACGCTGGGTGAGGCATGCATGCAACGCATCGCGGCTATGATGCATGCGCAGCGACGAAATTGTTGAACGCATGCAGCGATTCGACTATCTGGGTTCGTGAGATACAGGAGTTCCTTCTGTATCTTTACCTCCCTGTTGGACTTGGGCCGAGCTTTGCTCGGCCTTCTTTTTTGGGTCGGCCTTTCCCTGCAGCGCCGCCAGCCGAGTCCCGAGGAAGGCCCGTTCCGCCGCATTGCCCGACCGGGCGATGGCCGCGGCATAGGCTTCCGCCGCCGCCTCGCCCTGCCCCGCCCGCGCCCTGAGATCGGCAAGCGCCGCGTGGAACGGTTGATAGCTATGCAAATCCGCGCCCAGCCCCTCGACCAGGGCCAGCGCCGCCGCCGCCTCGCCGGTCTCGGCAAGCGCCACCGCGCGATTGAGGCGCACGACCGGCGTCGGCTCGAAGCGCAGGAGGCTGTCGTACAGCAAGAAGATCTGGCGGCGGTCGATCACGGGCGCGGTGTTGAGCGCGGCAATCGCCGCCTTGATCTGGAACGGCCCCGGGGCACGGCAGGCAAGCGCCCGGTCGATCAGCGCCTCGCCCTCGGCGATCTGCGTCTGGTCCCAGAGGTTCCGGTCCTGCCGGTCGAGCGGCACAAGCTCGCCGTCCGGCCCCAGCCGCGCCGCGCGCCGCGCATCGGTGATCAGCATCAGCGCCAGCAGGCCCAGCACTTCCGGCTCGTCCGGGCGCAGCTGATCGAGCATCCGCGCCAGGTAGATCGCCTCGGCCGAGTGATCGACGCGCAGGGGCGCCGCGCCTGCCGTGACTGCGTAACCTTCGTTGAAGATGAGATAGAGCACCGCCAGCACCGAGCCCAGCCGCGCCGCCCAATCGCCGGGCCCGGGCACGGCAAAGGGGATCCCGGCCGCGCGGATCTTGGCCTTGGCGCGGCTCAGGCGCTGGCCCATGGCGGGCTCGGTATCAAGGAAGGCGCGGGCGATCTCGGCCGTGGTCAGCCCGCCCAGCGTGCGCAGGGTCAGCGCGACGCGGGTCTTGGCCTCAAGCGCCGGGTGGCAGCAGGCGAAGATGAGCCGCAGCCTTTCGTCGGGGATCTCGGGCGCGGGCTCGTCGCGCGCCGCCGCATCGGCCTCGGCCAGCAGCTGTAGATCAGGGGCGCGCGCGGCCAGACGCGCGGCGCGGCGCCAGCGGTCGATCACCTTGCGCCGGGCGGCGGTCAGCAGCCAGGCGCCGGGGCGGTCGGGTAGCCCGGAGCGTTGCCAATGCACCAGCGCCGATTCCATCGCCTCGCTCAGCGCCTCTTCCGCCAGGTCAAGGTCGCGCAGCTCGGCCACCAGCGCCGACAGGATGCGGCCCCGTTCGTGACGATGCAGGGCATCGAGGATCGGGGCCGCCTCCATCTCAGGCGCCCAGCAGCGCCGCCGCGTCCATCACCGGCCGCACCTCGATCGTGCCGTAATCGGCCGTCGGGATCATCGCGGCATAGTGCAGCGCGGTGTCGAGGTCCGGCAGGTCGATCAGATAGAAACCGCCGAGCTGTTCCTTCGTCTCGGCGAAGGGGCCGTCCATCGTCTCGACCTTGCCTGCCCGCCTGCGCAGCGCGGTCGCCGTCTCGACCCCTTGCAAGGGTTCGCCCGACCAGTCGATGCCGTCGGCCGCCAGCCGCTCGTTGAAAGCGCCATAGCCCGCCATCATCGCGCCATAGGCGGCGGGATCCTGCGGGGCGGCCTCGGCCGCGCTGTAGATCAGAAGCAGGTATTTCATGGCATCCCCCCTCAGGCTGTCCGCGGTGCGAAGACCATCAGCGGCCGGACTTCAACCGCCCCGATCCGCGCGCCGGGGATCTGTGCCGCCCAGTGCAGCGCCTCGTCGAGATCGGCGCAATCGAGGAGGTAATAGCCGCCCAATTGCTCCTTGGTCTCGGCGAAGGGGCCGTCCATCGTCTGGGCCTCGCCGCCACGCATCCGCACCACCGTGGCGGTCGAGGGCGCCTGCAGGGCGTCGCCGCCCGCCAACACGCCGGCGGCCGCCGCTCGCCGGTTGAAATCGAAATAGGCCTCGTTCATCGTGCCGCCCGATTGCGGGGCCTCGGCCGGATCGTAATAGATAAGGGCGATATACTTCATGGTCATCTCCTGAACCGCTGTGAGTGTCGCCGCCCCGGGCCGAACCGGCAAGTCCTGGCCCTGCCCGCCAGCAGCTGACGCCGGAACGACGCCCGGGCGGCGCCGATTTCGACATTCCCTGCCGCCCGGGCGCGAAAATTTTTCGCACCGCCCGCGCGCGGCCTTTCCCTTGGCCCCCCGGCGTTCTAAAGACGCCGCAACCGCGAAAGCCCCGGGGGATAGGATGCAGGAACCTGAGATCACCGCCGACCTGATCGCCGCGCATGGTCTGAAGCCGGACGAATACCAGCGCATCCTGGAGATCATCGGCCGCGAGCCGACCTTTACCGAACTCGGGATCTTCTCGGCGATGTGGAACGAGCATTGCTCGTACAAATCCTCGAAGCGCTGGCTGCGCACCCTGCCGACCACCGGGCCGCAGGTCATCTGCGGGCCGGGCGAGAACGCGGGGGTCGTGGATATCGGCGATGGTCAGGCGCTGATCTTCAAGATGGAGAGCCACAACCACCCGTCCTATATCGAGCCCCATCAAGGCGCGGCGACCGGCGTGGGCGGCATCCTGCGCGACGTGTTCACCATGGGCGCGCGCCCCATCGCGGCGATGAACGCGCTGAGCTTCGGCCTGCCGTCCCATCCCAAGACCGCCCATATCGTCAAGGGCGTGGTCGAGGGCATCGGCAGCTACGGCAATTGCTTCGGCGTGCCGAACGTGGGCGGCGAAGTGCGCTTCCACGCCAGCTATAACGGCAACTGCCTGGTCAACGCCTTCGCGGCGGGCCTCGCGGATGCCGACAAGATCTTCTACTCGGCCGCCTCGGGCGTCGGCATGCCGGTGGTCTATCTGGGCGCCAAGACCGGGCGCGATGGCGTCGGCGGCGCGACGATGGCCTCGGCCGAATTCGACGACACGATCGAGGAAAAGCGCCCCACCGTTCAGGTCGGCGACCCCTTCACCGAGAAGCGCCTGCTGGAAGCCTGCCTCGAGCTGATGCAGACCGGCGCCGTGATCTCGATCCAGGACATGGGCGCCGCGGGTCTGACCTGCTCGGCGGTCGAGATGGGCGACAAGGGTGGCCTCGGGATCAAGCTGATCCTCGATCAGGTGCCGCAGCGGGAAACCGCGATGACGGCCTATGAGATGATGCTCTCGGAGAGCCAGGAGCGGATGCTCATGGTGCTGCACCCCGAGAAAGAGGCCGAGGCCCGCGCCGTCTTCGTCAAATGGGACCTCGATTTCGCCATCGTCGGCGAGACGATCCCCGAGGACCGCTTCCTGATCCTGCACGGCAACGAGGTGAAAGCCGACCTGCCGCTGTCGAAACTCTCCTCCGAGGCGCCGGAATACGACCGGCCCTGGGTGCCGACGCCCGCCGCCGAACCGATGGCTCCGGTGGCGCAGATCGACCCGATCGACGGGCTGAAGGCGCTGATTGCCAGCCCGAACTACGCCCACAAGGCTTGGGTCTGGGAGCAATACGACCACATGGTCATGGCCGATACGGTGCGCGCGCCGGGTCTGGGCGCGGGCGTGGTGCGGGTGCATGGCACGGGCAAGGCGGTGGCCTTCACCTCGGACGTGACGCCGCGCTACGTCAAGGCGAACCCCGTCGAGGGCGGCAAGCAGGCGGTGGCGGAAGCCTACCGCAACCTGACCGCAGTCGGCGCGAAGCCGCTCGCCACCACCGACAACCTCAATTTCGGCAATCCCGAAAAGCCCGAGATCATGGGTCAGTTCGTCGGCGCCATCCAGGGCATCGGCGAGGCCTGCGCAGCCCTCGACATGCCCATCGTCTCGGGCAACGTGTCGCTTTACAACGAGACCGACGGCAAGGGCATCCTGCCGACCCCGACCATCGGCGCCGTGGGCCTGCTGGAGACGCTGGACGATTTGATCGCCGGTCAGCCCTCGGCCGGGGATTTCGCGCTGGTGATCGGCGCGACCGCCGGCCATCTGGGGCAATCGGCGATTCTGGCCGAGGTCTTCAACCGCGAGGACGGCGACGCGCCGGCGGTGGATCTGGCGGCGGAACGCGCGAATGGCGAGTTCCTGCGCGCGAACCGGACGCTCATCAAGGCGGCGACCGACCTCTCGGACGGTGGGCTCGCGCTCGCAGCCTTCGAGATGGCCGAGGGCGCGGGGCTCGGCGTCACGCTCGACCAAGGCGAGACCGGGTTCCTCTTCGGCGAAGACCAGGCGCGCTATCTCGTGGCCTGCGGCTTCGACCAGGCCGAGGCGCTGATGGTCGCGGCCCGGGCTGCGGGCGTGCCGGTGGCGACGGTCGGCAAGTTCGGCGGCGAGAACGTGAGCTTCGGCGGTGCCTCGGCGCCGCTGGCCGAACTGTCGGCGCTCTATCGCGGCGCCTTCGCGGCGGCGATCGGGTAAGCCGGGGGGCCAAGGTCCGGCCGCGCCACGGGCGCGGCATTCGCGGCGAGAGGCGCGCCACTGGCGCGTTTCCGAGACGCCGCTCACCCCCGGACCCCCTCGCCAAAAGGGGGCACGCCCCCCTTTGGAAACCCCGTGCGTATTTCCGGCAGAATGAAGGCGCGGGGTTGCGCCCCGGCCTCGGGCTTGGCACATCGGGGCCATGCCTCCCCTTCCCCTCCTCAAGGCCGATTGTTCCGCCTGCGCCGCGCTCTGCTGCATGGCGTTACCCTTCGACAAGGGCGAGGCTTTCGCGCGGGACAAGCCCGCGCTGCACCCCTGCCCCAACCTCGTTGGTCACGGCTGCACGATCCACGACCGGCTGGAGCCCGCGGGCTATCGCGGCTGCGTCCTCTACGATTGCCTCGGCGCCGGGCAGCGGGTGGTGCAGGAGGTTTTCGCCGGTGCCGACTGGCAGGCGGACGCAACGCTGCGCGCGCCGATGGCCGAGGCGCTGGGCATCCTCCGGCGCATCCATGCCGCGCTGGAGCTGCTGGTCACCGCCGAATCGCTGACCCTGCCCGAGGCGCTGGCCCAAGAACGCCAGGCCCTGATCGCGATCTTTCACCCCGAGGCGCGCTGGTCGCCCGAAAGCCTGCGCGGCTTTGCCGTCTCGGGCGCCGACGCGCGGCTGCGGGGCTTTCTGGCCGCGCTCAGACCGCATGTCGCACCGCCCTGACCCTTGCGCCGGGGGGGCGCGGGTTTTACATCTTGAGCAACGCAAGGAGACCCGCATGGCCATCTCGGCAACCGAACTCGAAACCCTGCTGCGCGAGTCCTTCCCGGCCGCGAAGATCACCATCACCGACCTCGCCGGGGACGGCAATCACTACGCGGCCGAGGTGATCGACGCGAGCTTCAAGGGGAAGAACCGGGTGCAGCAGCAGCGCGATGTCTACGCGGCGCTGAAAGGCAAGATGGACGGCGCGCAGGGCGAATTGCACGCGCTGGCGCTGACCACGAAGGCCCCGGAATGAAGGGCCTGCTGGCTGCGCTGGGCGCCCTCATCGGCGCCGTTGTCGCCCCGGCGCCTGCGCCGGTTCCGATCCCGGTGCGCACGGGCGGGGTTGACCCGCGGCGCGCGCCGCACCAGATCCCCCGCAACCGCGACTTCCATTGACCCATTCCCGCCCCGACCGGGCGCGTGACAAGGACCCAGATCATGAGCGACGTGAAGACCTCCATCGACCAGCTGGTCAAAGCCAATGACGTGGTGCTGTTCATGAAGGGCACCAAGACCATGCCGCAATGCGGGTTCTCCAGCCGCGTTGCCGGGGTCCTGAACTTCATGGGGGTCGAGTATCAGGACGTGAACGTGCTGGCCGATGCCGATATCCGCCAGGGTATCAAGGATTACTCGGACTGGCCGACCATCCCCCAGCTCTATGTGAAGGGCGAATTCGTCGGCGGCTGCGACATCGTGACCGAGATGACCCTCTCGGGCGAGCTGGACCAACTGTTCGAGGCCAAGGGCGTGGCCTTCGACAAGGACGCCGCCGACAAGATCCGCGAAGCCAACGCCTGAGGGCTTTTCGCCGCAAGATCGGGGGCCGGTGCCGGATGCACCGGCCCTTTGTCATGGGGCGCGCACCCGGTTTCGCCGCCCCCCACCGCTTTTTCTGCCAAACCTGGCGATTTTCCTGCCGCCACGGATGAACCCTTTGCCGCCCGGCGCGACTTATGCGCAAGAAAGCAACGGGTTTCCCTCATGTCGGTCCTCCTCTTCGCCCAGATCATCGCGCTTGCGCTCGTCTCGCTTCTGGCTGTGGCCTTGCTGCGCCGGTTGCGCGGCACCCAGGCCCGCCGCGCCGCGGCCTTCGAGGAATTCGCCGAGGGGCGCGGGCTGACGCTCTACCGGTTCCCGGGCACCGAGACGCTCTATCGCCTGACCGACGCGACCGGCACGCTGATCACGGTCGAGGCCGCGCCCCGCGCCACCCGCAACGGCACGAAGACGCCCGGGACGGTCAACCTGACGCTGCCCGCGCCCCGCCTGTCGCATGGCTTCGTGGCGCTGGTCGTCCCCGGCGCGGACCGGCCCGGAACGCGGCTCGACCAGGCCCTGCGCGGGATTGCGAGCGGGAGCGAGACGCCCGAGATCCTGCATCTGGGCGATGCGCTGGCCTTCCTGTCCGAGGTTCCCGCGGAGGAAAGCCCCGACCTCGCGGCCCTGCAGCAGGCGCTGCGCGACCCCGCCTTGCGGCCCGATCCCGGCGGCCGGGCGATGATCGCCCTGAATGGCGAAGGATTGCACCTGCGTCTGGGCAGGACGATAAAGGATCCCGGCGCGCTGGCGCCGATCCTCGACACTCTGCGCAGGCTGCAGCACCGGCTCGACGCCGGACCGCGACGGCAGGCGGCCTGATCCCCTCAATCCCGACGGAAGGTCCCATGAGTTCAGAGATTTTCGCCATTCTCGGCGTGGCGGTGCTGGTCGGCGGCGCGGCGGCGCTGATCATCTCGGCCCACCGCACGGAAAAACGGCGCCGAGCCGAGTATGTGGCGCTGGCCGAACGGCGCGGCTGGGCGCATGAGTTCCAGCCCTCGCGCGGCGGCCAGCCGAGCGCGGTGCATTTCACCGATCCCGCCAGTGGCGCAAGCCTGGTCGTCACCCGCAAGATTACCCGAAAATCCGGCTCGGGCTCGACCACCAAGGGCGGCTCCACCGTCGCCAGCTTGCGCGAGCCGAGGTTGCAGGGCGGGCTGGCGGTCTATACCCCGCCCCTCGATCCCAAGCTGGCGCAGGCGGCCAGCAGCATGCTGGGTGTCTTCGACAATTCCGTCGCGCGCTTCTTCATCGGCCGCATGCTGGGCGAGGAATTTGGCGATCACCTCGGCCAGTTGACCGAACAGCCGGTCCCCGCGGGCCTGCCACTGTCGATCCTGGCAACCGTCGATCCCGGGCCCTTCATCAACGCCGCGCCGATTGCCAGGGCGCTGGCGGCGAGCGGCGATGAAAAGGCGATGGTGATGGTCGGCACGCAGGGCACGCGGCTGCGGCTGGGACGGGCCATGAACGAGGCGGCGGATATCGAGCGCCTGTTCGATACCGCGCTCACGCTGCAGAGCGAGCTTGGCGCCGCGGCCCCGCCGCCCTGAGTTCTCAGCGGCTTTCGAACTGATCGGCCAAGGTTTCCGCCCGCTCGGCCAGCGCGTTCATCCGTTCCAGCGTGCCGGGCGGCAGACCGGCCGCCCCGCTGGGCGGCGCTGCGCGCAGGCGGTCGATCTCGGCCTGCATTTCGCCCAGTTGCTGCTCCAGCTGGCGCACGCGATCCTCGGCGCCCGCCGTCTTGTCGGCCAGCATCAGCCCCGCCATCAGCAGCATGCGCGATTCCGGCAGGCGGCCGATCTGCCCGATCAGGGCCGTGGCCTCGACATCCAGCATGGCGGCGGCGGCGCGCAGATATTGCTCCTCGCCCGGCTGATAGGCCACCTCGAAGGACTTGCCGCCAATGGTGATCGTCTCGTTGGGCATAAGCCCCTCCCTGTCAGCGCGACTCGGCCGCAATCAGCGGCTTCAACTCGGCGAGGATTTCTTCCATCTCGGCCATCTCGGCGCGGCGCTCGGCCTGAAGCGCCTCCAGCTCGGCCGAGATCGACTTGTTGATCAGCGTGGCGTCGGGGAACCCCTCGATCTGCGCCTCACGCAAAGCGCCATTCGACTCGATCAGCTTGGCATTGGCTTTTTTCAGCCGCAGCATCTCCAGCGACTGCAGGTCCAGCTGCTCGGTCAGCCGCGCGAGGCGGCGTTCCAGTTGGCCAATCGTCGTTTCCTGCCGCTGCTTGACCTGATGCACGCGTTCGGACAACTGGGCATTGGCGGCGCGCTCCTTCTCCAGCGCGTCGCGCAGGCTGGCGATGGTGGCGGCCTGTTCGGGGTCGGGCCCATGCTCGCGCTGCCCGCCCAGCCCGAAGAGCGGCGCCTTGGCCGCGGCCCGCGCCGGTCCCTTGTCCAGCTGCCGCGCAATCCGGTCGAGAGCCGACGACAGCCGACGTTCGACGGGGGCCAGATCGCTCATACGCTTCTCCTCGATAGTGCCCGGAATCGGGGACGCGAATCACGCGCCCGGCCGCCGCGGGTCGTTTTGCCCCCAGAATAGGGGGAAAATCCCGCCATTCCAACCGATCCCCGCCGCAGCCCCCGGCCAGCGCGCTTGATCTCGGTCCCAAGCCTGCTATGAGGCGCGCTAACACCCCGTCGAAAGGACCGCTGCCTTGGATTACGCCTCGCTTCGTACCCAGCACCCCGACCATTGGCGCCTGGCCACCGCCATCCGCGTTCTCGCCATGGATGCGGTCGCCGCCGCCAAGTCCGGGCATTCCGGCATGCCGATGGGGATGGCCGATGTCGCGACCGTGCTGTTCCGCAATCACCTGAAATTCGACGCCTCGGCCCCGGATTGGGCCGACCGCGACCGCTTCATCCTGTCGGCCGGCCACGGCTCGATGCTGATCTACGCGCTGCTGCACCTGACCGGCTATGCCGACATGACGCTGGCCCAGATCAAGAACTTCCGCCAATGGGGCGCCATCACCGCCGGCCACCCGGAATACGGCCATGCCAAGGGGGTCGAGACGACGACCGGCCCGCTGGGTCAAGGTCTGGCCAATTCGGTCGGCTTCGCCATGGCCGAAGAGCATCTACGCGCCCGCTGGGGGGCCAAGGTCCAGAACCATTACACCTATGTCATCGCCGGCGACGGCTGCCTGATGGAAGGCGTGAGCCAGGAGGCCATCGGCCTCGCCGGGCGTCACAAGCTGTCGAAGCTGATCGTCCTTTGGGACGACAACGGGATCACCATCGACGGCAAGGTCTCGCTCTCGGACGTGACCGACCAGAAGGCGCGCTTCGCGGCCTCGGGCTGGGATGTGTTCGAGTGTGACGGGCATGATCCCGTGGCCATCGACCGGGCGATTACTGCCGCCAAGGCCTCGGCCCGCCCGGCGCTCGTGGCCTGCAAGACGCATATCGCTGTCGGTTCCTCGGCGCAGGATACCTCCAAGGGCCATGGCGCGCTGACCGATGCCAAGCTGATCGCCGACACTCGCGCCGTCTATGGCTGGGAACATGGCGCCTTCGAGATCCCCGCCGATATCAAGGCCGAATGGGAAGCCATCGGCAGCCGTGGCGCCACGGAGCGCGCCGATTGGGAGGCCCGCATCGCCGCGCTGGTCCCGGCCAAGCGCGCCGAGTTCGAGCGGATCTTTGCCCGCGGCCTGCCCAAGCGCCTGGGTGCCGCGATCCGCGCGGTGAAGAAAGCCGCGCTTGAGGCGCCGAAAGCCATGGCCTCGCGCTCGGCCTCGGAAATCGTGCTGAAGGCCGTGAACCCGATCGTCACCGACACGATGGGCGGCTCGGCCGACCTCACTGGCTCGAACAACACCAAGACCGAGGATCTGGGCGCCTTCGACGTGGAAAGCCGCAAGGGCCGCTACGTCTATTGGGGTATCCGCGAGCATGGCATGGCCGCGGCGATGAACGGCATGGCGCTGCATGGCGGCGTGCGGCCCTATTCCGGCACCTTCATGGCCTTCACCGATTACGCCCGCCCGGCCATGCGCCTCTCGGCGCTGATGGGCCTGCCGGTGGTCTATGTCATGACCCATGATTCCATCGGTCTGGGCGAGGACGGCCCGACGCACCAGCCGGTCGAGCATCTGGCGATCAGCCGCGCCACGCCCAACACGCTGGTGTTCCGCCCGGCCGATCTGGTGGAAACCGCCGAGGCTTGGGAAGTGGCGCTGGAACAGACGGCGACGCCCTCGGTGATCTCCCTCTCGCGCCAGAACCTCGCACCCGCGCGCAGCCAGAACACGGCGAAGAACCTGGTGGCCCAGGGCGGCTATGTCCTGGCCGAGGCCGAGGGCAAGCGCCAGGCGATCCTGATCGCCACCGGCTCCGAGGTCGAGATCGCGCTGAAAGCCCGCGACTTGCTGCAGGCCGAAGGGATCGGCGCGCGGGTCGTGTCGATGCCCTGCATGGAACTCTTCGCCCAACAGGACGAAGCCTATCGCAAACGCGTCCTGCCCGCGGGTCCGGTGCGCGTCGGCATCGAGGCGGGCGTGCGCGCCGCCGGTTGGGACCGCTGGCTGCTGGGCGAGCGGGCGCGGAAATCCGATTTCGTCGGCATGACCTCGTTCGGCGCCTCGGCCCCGGCCGAGCGGCTCTACCAGGAATTCGGCATCACCGCCGAAGCGACCGTGGCCAAGGTCAAGGCGCTGCTCTGAACCCTTCGGCCCGCCCGGCAGCGGCGCCGGGCGGGCCGCCAGCAGATCCCGGAAAAAGGAGCTTCATGCGCAGAAGGTGATGGATCGGCCGCAGGGCCACGTTCCCCCGGCGTCCCCCTGGGAATGCCGTCTCTTTTGCCATGTTTCTTGGGATATCCCATGCTGCAAACCTCCTACACGATCCGGGCGCATGACCCGGCTTCCGATCCCACCTGCCTTTCGGCCCTGTGGTATGCCGCCTCGCTGCAGGCGCACGCCTTCCTCGGACAGGACAAGCTCCTCGAACACAAGCGCCTGATCGAGACGCGCTACCTGCCGATGGCCGAAACCTGGGTCGCCGAGGCGCCGGATGGCGGGCCCCTGGGCTTCATCAGCCTGCTGGACGGCTATGTCGGGGGACTTTTCGTGGCGCCCGCGGCACAGGGTCGTGGCATCGGGCGGGCGCTGCTGGACCAGGCCCGCGCCCGCTGCGGCGCGCTGGACCTGGAAGTCTATGTCGAGAATCCGCGCGCGCTGCGGCTCTATCTCGCCTATGGCTTCCGGGAAATCTCGCGCCGCGCGGTTGATGACGAGGGGCTTCCCCACGCCAATATCCACCTGCGGCTCGGCGCCTGACCGGCGGGCGGTGTAGGATGGGCAATATTGCCCATCCTGCCAAACCCTCAGACCCAGGCACCCTTGCGCATGACCGGCACCCGCTCGCCCGACTGGCTCAGCCCGTCGATGTCGATCTTGTCCGAACCGATCATCCAGTCGATATGGATGGCACTGCTGTTGCCGCCGCGACGCGCAACCTCGTCATTGTCCATGCTCTCGCCGCCCTGGAAACAGGTCGAATAGCATTGCCCCAACGCGATATGGCTCGCGGCGTTTTCGTCGAAGAGCGTGTTGTAGAACAGCATCCCCGATTGCGAGATGGGCGAGGCATGGGGCACCAGCGCCACCTCGCCCAGCCGCCGCGCGCCCTCATCGGTATCCAGCACCTTCTGCAAGACGCCCTCGCCCTTCGCCGCATGCGCCTCGACGATCCGCCCCTCCTCGAACCGCACGCGGATCTCCTCGATCAGCGTGCCCTGATGCGAAAGGGGCTTGGTGGCCGAGACATGGCCCGACACCCGCAGCCGGTGCGGCGTGGTGAAGACCTCCTCGGTCGGGATGTTCGGATTACAGAGGATCCCGCCCAGCGTCTCGGTCGCGCCGGCGATCCATTTGTGCCCGTCTGCCAGGCCCACCGTCAGGTCGGTGCCCGGCCCCGTGTAATGCAGCGCCGCAAAATTCTGCCCGTCGAGCCAAGCGGCGCGGCGGCCGAGTTCCTCGTTATGCGCCTCCCACCGGGCCACGGCATCGTCGTCATCGACGCGCGAGGCGGCGAAGATCGCCTCGGCCAGTTTGCGCTGCGCGTCGTGTTCCGACAGATCGGGCGAGACCAGCCGGGCCCAGGCGGCATCCGGCCAGGCGACGATGGTCCAGTTCGTCGCAAACCGCGTGATCCGGTCGCGGGCACTGGAATAGGCCATCGACATCGCCCGGTTGGCGCGGCCCACCTTGTCCGGGTCCTCGCCCGACAGCAGCATCGGGTCGCCCCCGGCGATCGCCAGCCGCGCCGCGCCCTTGTCATAGGCCGCCGCCATCCCGTCATAGAGCCAGCCCGCCGCCGCGTCGAAAGCCTCGTCCCGCGCGTGGTGGTAGCGCGCCAGCGTCACCCCGTCGTCCGACAGGATCGGCGTCACCAGCCCCGCGCCCGCCTTGTAGGCATGCTCGGCGATCCGCCGCACCAGCGGCAGGGCCGAGACCGGCGCAGTCAGCACAAGATCCTGACCGGGTTGCAGGTTCAGCCCCACCTTGACGGCGACCTGCGCCAGCCGGTCCAGTTTGACGGGATCTATCGGGTCTTGCATCGCGTTTCCTTCGGATACGGGGCGTTGCCCCCTTGCGCCCGGAAGGATAAACCCCCCCTGCCTGCCGTCAACGCCCCCAGATTTCAAACCCTCCCGGAGGACCCCGTGACCCGGATCATCGCCTCGCTCGCCGAGATTTCCGCCCCCTATGACGTGCTCTATTGCGACCTCTGGGGGTGCTTGCACAATGGCAAGGCGCTGTTTCCGCAGGCGGTTTCCGCGCTGCAGGCCTTCCGCAAAAAGGGCGGCGCGGTGGTCCTGCTGACCAATGCCCCTCGCACGAAACACGCGGTGAAGCGCAGGCTCGACCAGATGGGTCTGCCGGAAGACGCCTATGACGCCATCGCGGCCTCGGGCGACGCGACGCAGGTGGCGATGCTGCAGGGCGCGGCCGGGCGGAAGCTCTGGCACCTCGGCCCGGGCAAGGACGAGGATCTGTTCACCCTGATCCCCGACTGGCTCAAGGACCAGCCGCCCATCGAACGCGTGAGCCTCGAGGACGCCGAGGGCATCATCTGCACCGGCCCCTTCGACGAGTTCACCGAGGTGCCCGAGGATTACCGCGGCCGGTTCCTCAGCGCCAAGGTGCGGGGGCTGAAGATGCTCTGCGCCAACCCCGATCTGGTCGTCGATTTCGGCGATACCCGAATTTACTGCGCCGGGGCCTTGGCCGAACTCTACGCCGAGATGGGCGGTGAGGTCCTGCAATTCGGCAAGCCCTATCCGCCGGTCTATGACACGGCCCGCAGCGCCCTGGCCGAAAAGGGCATCAGCGTCGACAACGACGCGGTGCTGGCCATCGGCGACGGGTTCCGCACTGACATCAAGGGCGCCCAGGCCGAGGGGATCGACGCGCTCTTCATCACCGGCGGACTGGAAGCCGCGCGGTTCGGCACCGATGTCGAGGCACCCGATGCCACCCTGCTGGACGCCTGGCTGGCCGAAAACGACCTGTCGCCCCGCTACAGCATGGGGCGGTTGCGCTGACCCCTTGCTGTGACCCGGCCGGGCATTACCTCGTGCCCCAATCACCTGCCACAAGAACGGAAGTCCCATGACCCTGACCCTCGCCATCATCACCGGCTCCACCCGTCCCGGCCGCAAGGGCCCCGCCGTCGCCCAATGGGTGGCCGAGGTCGCCCGGGGCCAGAGCGGCCTTTCGGTGACCGAGATCGACCTCGCCGATATGGAGCTGCCGCTTCTGGACGAGCCCAAGCATCCGGCGATGAAGGATTACCAGCACGAGCACACCAAGCGCTGGAGCAAGGCGATCGACGCCGCCGATGCCTTCGTCTTCGTGACGCCGGAATACGATTTCTTTGCCCCGGCCGCGCTGGTCAACGCCATCCAGTGCCTGAGCCAGGAATGGAAATACAAGGCCGCGGGCGTGGTCTCCTATGGCGGGATCTCGGGCGGCCTGCGCTCGGCGCAGGTGCTGCGGGGCCTGCTGGGCAACGTCGGCGTGATGGCCGTCCAGCAATCCGTGCCGCTGCCGATGTTCGCCAACCACATCGACGACAAGGGCGTCTTCACCGGCAACGAGAAGATGGTCGAGGGGCTGACCCTGATGCTGGACGAGACCGCCAAATGGGCCAAGGCCCTGAAGACGATCCGCGCCTGACCCTCGACCTAGGGGGCCGGTGCGGCGGGCTGGCGGCCCAGCATCAGCCCCCCCAGCGCGGTCAGCGCGCAGAAGAAGAGCATCGGCGCCAGCGCCCAGACCCAATCGCCGCCGCCCATCGCGACGGCGGCCGCCACCAGCGGTGCGCCGATGAACTGCCCCAGCGCCGAACCCTGCATCAGCATGCCGTTCCCGGCGCTGACATGGCGGATCGAGGGCGCGAAGCGCGGCACGCTGGTAAACAGCGCCGGCGGCACCAGACCGCCCCAGAAGGAAAACACCAGACACAGCGCCAGCCGGACGCCCACCGGCGGCCCCGGCAGGAAGATCCCCAGCGTGCAGAGGGCCATGATCCCGGTGCCGGTCAGGATCATTGGCCCCGGCCGGAATCCGCGCCGCACCAGCGCCCCCCCGAACAGGCAGCCGGGCACGTTGATCAACACCACCAGCGCCGTCATCAGCGCGGCGAAGGCCAGTTCGGCGCCAACGCTTTCGGTCAGGAAGGTCGGAAGCCAGGCCATCAGCGTAACCCACTGGAAGGCATAGGCGAAGAAGACCAGCGCCACCAATTGCAGCCCGCGCACGCCCATCGCCTCGCGCGCCAGGGTGAGAAACGGCGCCTGAGACGGCGGCGGCAGGTCGAGGCGCCGCATCTGCCTCAGCGCCGCCCAGGCGACCACCGGCACCAGGGCGGCGATGATCCACCACAGCCCGCGCCAGCCGACAGCATGCAGCGCCACAGGCGCCAGAAGCATGGTCAGCGCCATGCCGGTCGGGTGATAGATGCTCCAGATCCCCAGGACCATGCCCTGATCGCGCGGTGACGAAGCGGCGACCATCGCATAGGGCAAGGCCACCGTGACGGCGACAAAGCCCACCCCCTCGACCAGCCGGCTGGCCATCAGGACGGCGATATCGGGCGCCAGGGCGCCAAGCGCCGAGCCGGCCATGATCGAGGCGAAGCCCAGCCCCACCATGCGGGCGCGCCCGATCCGCTCGGCCAGCCCGCCGACCAGCACGGCGATGCTCATGCCCAGCACGTTGAACAGCGACAGAACGAAGCCCCCCGCCACCAGGCCGAAGCCCAGTTCCTCGCGGATCAGGGGTAACGCGGGCGGCAGCTTGCCAACCTGGGCCGAGGCCATGGCCCCGGCCAGCGTGATGAGGGCAACGGCGGCCCAGGCGGTCCTCTGTCGGCGATGCATCGATCTCTCCCTTGGCGCCTTGGCTAGCCGCTCGGCGGGGAAATTTCTACACAGGTTTATTGTTTCTTTGGAAAATATCGCCGGGCGGCGAAATCGGGCACGTAATTAAGTTGCGACTTTTCGGCAATGACCGAACATTAATTACCCAGGCGTCTTGCCGCACCTGCCCAAACCCGCTATGTTGCATTGCAGCGAAACCATGAGATTCCCATGGGAACCCAGCCCGGAAAAAGCGCCATGCTCGATATCCGCCCGAACGACAACCTGCCCCGCGGCACGATCTGCATCGAGGATCTCGAGGTCGGTCTCATGCGCCACCTGCGCAAGGAAATCACCGACCGCGATATCGAGATGTTCGCCGAGGTCTCGACCGACCGCAACCCGGTGCATCTGGACGACGAGTATGCCCGTGACACGATCTTCGAGGGGCGCATCGCCCATGGCATGCTGACCGCGGGCCTGATCAGCGCCGTGATCGGCGAGCAATTGCCGGGCCATGGCACGATCTATCTGGGCCAGAGCCTGAAGTTCCTGGCCCCGGTGCGCCCCGGCGACGTCGTCACGGCCGAGGTTTCGGTGCGCGAGATCGATTACGCCAAGCGCCGCGTCACCCTTGATTGTCGGTGCCTTGTGGGCAATACCACCGTCCTGAAGGGCGAAGCGCTGGTTCTGGCGCCCAGCCGCAAGTTCGACTGACGTGTCGCGCCCGGCGCGACCGGGCCGCGGGGCAGAATGCAGCTGATCACCACCTGGACCGACATCGACCCGGCGCTGAAGGGCGCCTCGGTGGCGATGGGCAATTTCGACGGGGTTCACCGGGGCCATCAGGCGGTGATCGACGCGGCGCGGCGCCCCGACGTGCCGCTCGGCGTCATCACCTTCGAGCCGCATCCGAGGCAGGTCTTTGCCCCCGATTCCCCGCCCTTCCGGCTGATGAATGCCGAGGCCCGGCAGAACCGGCTGGCCAAGCTGGGCGTCGCGCGGCTCTACGAACTGCCCTTCACCCGCGATCTCGCCGCGCTCACGCCCGAGGATTTCGCGCGCGAGGTTCTGGCCGAGGGGCTGGGCATCACCCATGTCGTCGTCGGCGCCGATTTCCAGTTCGGCAAGGGCCGCGCGGGCACCGCCGAGGTCCTGCAGGATCTGGGCCGCCGCTTCGGTTTCGATGTGACCATCCAGCCGCTGGTGGGCGGCGAGGAGGGGGCGATCTCCTCGACCGCGATCCGCACGGCGCTGGCCGAAGGCCGGGTGCAGGACGCGGCCGACATGCTGGGCCATTACCACCGCATCGACGGCGAGGTCCTGCACGGCGAGAAGCGCGGCCGCGCGCTGGGTTATCCCACGGCCAATATGGCGGTCGAGGGGCTGCATCTGCCCCGCCTCGGCGTCTATGCCGTCAAGGTCGAGGTTCTGGGCGGACCCTTCCGCGGATTCTATGACGGGGTGGCCAGCCTGGGCGTGCGGCCGATGTTCGGCGAGAACAAGCCGAATTTCGAGGTCCATGTCTTCGATTTTTCGGGCGACCTCTATGGGCAGCATCTGTCGGTCGCGCTGGTCGAATACCTGCGGCCCGAGGCGAAGTTCGACGGGCTTCAGACGCTGATCGACCAGATGGACGCCGACAGCGACCGCGCGCGGGCGATCCTCGCCCGGGGTTGACAGAACGGCGGCAGGCGAGAACACTTGTGGAACATCCGCAAGGGAAAACCATGTCCAACGCCCTCGTCATCCGCCCGCTGACCCCCGAATACCGGGACGACTTCCTGACCGTCATGGGGCCAAACGGCGCCTGCTATGGCTGCTGGTGCACCTATTTCCGCCTGCCGCCCAAGGCCCGCGCGGCGATGACGGGCGATGAGAAGCGCGACCTGATGCTGGGCAAGATCGAGGCCGGGCCGCCGCCCGGGCTGCTGCTTTATCTCGAGGGCGAGCCGCAGGGCTGGATGCAGATCGGTCCCCGCGCCGATGTACCGGAATGGAACAATCCCCGCCGCTCCTCCACCCCTCTGCCCGATGCGCCGGCCGACGACCCCGCCGTCTGGGCCATCACCTGCTTCTTCCTGCGTCCGAAAGCGCGGGGCCGCGGTCTCAGCCATGCGATGGTCGAGGCCGGGATCGAGCACGCCCGCGCCCAGGGCGCAAGGGTGCTGGAAGCCAGCCCCATGGATCACGCCAAGCAGTCGAAATCCGTGGGCCTCTTCGTTGGCTCGACCTCGGTCTTCGAGAAGGCGGGGTTCCAGACCGTCGCCCGGCAAAAACCGAACCGCCCGCTGATGCGGCTGCACCTCTGACCCCCTTTCCTTTCGCGCGTGAAACGCTAGGGTCGCGCCATGGCCAAGACCCCCTCTCTCAGGCCGCGTTTCTGGGAACGCGTGCCGCTGAACAAGATGACCCCTGCGGAATGGGAGGCGCTTTGCGACGGCTGCGGCAAATGCTGCCTGAACAAGCTGGAGGATGCCGATACCGGCGAAGTCTGGTTCACGCGCATCGCCTGCCGCCTCTTTGACGACGCGACCTGCCGCTGCGCCAATTACGAGATCCGCAAGAGCATCGTGCCGGAATGCGTGGTGCTGACCCCCGACACGCTGGCCGACATCTCCTATTGGATGCCGAAATCCTGCGCCTATCGCCGCCTGAACGAGGGGCGCGGGCTGGCCGATTGGCACCCGCTGGTCTCGGGCAGTGCCGCAACGGTGCATGAGGGCGGGCATTCCGTGCAGGGCCAGACGCTGGGCGAGTTCGAGATCCCCGAGGAAGACTGGGAAGACTACATCATCGACGAGGAAATCTGATGTTTTTCGCCTCTGACAACACTTCGGGGATTCCCGCCCCGGTCCTCGCCGCGCTGACCGCCGCCAGCGACGGCTATGCGCTGGGTTACGGCGCTGACCCGCTGATGGACCAGGTGCGCGCCAAGATCCGCGCCATTTTCGAGGCGCCCGAGGCCGCGGTCTATCTGGTCGCCACCGGCACCGCCGCCAATTCGCTGGCCATCGCCACCTATGTGCAACCCTGGAGCCAGATCTTCTGCCATCGCCACGCCCATATCGAGGAAGACGAGTGCAACGCACCCGAATTCTTCGCGGGTGGCGCCAAGCTCACACTGCTGGAAGGCGCCGACGCCAAGATCGACGCTGAGGCCTTCGCTCAGGTGCTGGCCGCGATGCCCAGCGGCGTGCATCACCCTCAACCGGGCCTTCTGTCGCTGACCAACCTGACCGAGCGCGGCGCACGCTATTCGGCGGCCGAGATCGCCCGACTGGCGGGCATGGCCAAGGCCAAGGGGCTGGCGGTGCATCTGGACGGCGCACGTTTTACCAATGCGCTGGTGGCCGAGGGCTGCACCCCGGCCGAGATGACCTGGAAGGCCGGTGTCGATGTCCTGTCCTTCGGGGGGACCAAGAACGGGCTGATGGGGGTGGAGGCGGTGATCTTTTTCGACCCCGCCACGGCCTGGGAATTCGAACTCAGGCGCAAGCGCGGCGGGCACCTCTTCTCCAAGCACCGCTATCTCAGCGCGCAGATGGACGCCTATCTGACCGACGACCTGTGGCTCGATCTGGCTGGCAAGGCCAATGCCGCAGCCGAACGGCTGGAACAGGGTCTGATCGCGGCGGGCGTGCGGCTGGTGCATCCGCGGGGCGGCAACATCCTTTTCGCCGAGTTCTCGCTCTCGGCGCATGCGGCGCTCAGGGCCGCGGGCGCGGTCTATTACGACTGGCCCGCCCCGCCGCCCGAAGGCGCGGGCCCGGCGCATCCGCAGCAATGCCGGCTGGTGACCTCCTGGTCCACGACCGATGCGCAGATCGACCAGTTCCTGACGGTGCTGAAATCGGCGCTTCAGGCCAGATAGGCGATGGCGAAAGCCGCCGCCAGCGCCACGATCTGCACGGCGATGATACCGTTCAGCTGTTGGCGAAAGGGCTCCTTGCGGATCTTGTGGCGCAGCGCCATCTGCGCCACCTTCGCCCCGATCGAGCCCCCCAGAAATGCCAGCGCCAGCAGCCGGTCCTCGGGCACACGGCGCCGTCCCGCGACGGCCGCCGCCTTGTCGCGGGCGAACGCGACATAGGCCGTGATGTTCAGCACGAACAGATAGAGAAAGGCCAGTGTCAGAAACACCACATGCCCCGGTGGTTGACTCGTGGCGCCCTCTTAGGTTCTGGCGCCGGGCAATGCAATGCCACTCACGGGACTGTTTGGCGGGAAGCAGGGGCCGCGACGTTAACGCAAACAAGGGCGAGAATCCCCCGGTTTGCGCTAACGCCTTGCGAAATATCGCTTTTCGCCCTTTCTCTGCCATCTTCAAATCGGTATACCCTGCGCATGCTTCGGCCCGGCCGGCGGCGCCCTCCCCCTCGCCCCGACGCCCATCCGACCCCTGACGGAGACACACCATGACCATCACCATCGGTATCAACGGTTTCGGTCGCATCGGCCGCTGCACGCTGGCCCATATCGCCGAAAGCGCCCGCAACGATGTCGAGGTCGTTGCCATCAACGCCACCGGCCCGATCGAGACCAACGCGCATCTGCTGAAATACGATTCGGTCCATGGCCGCTTTCCCGGCACCGTCCGGGTCGAAGGCAACCAGCTGGACCTGGGCCGCGGGCCGATCCGGGTGATGTCGACCTACAACCCCGAGGAGCTGGACTGGCAGGGCGTGGACGTGGTGCTGGAATGCACCGGCAAGTTCAACGACCGCGCCAAGGCCGCGGTTCACCTGGGCCGGGGCGCCAAGCGTGTGCTGGTCTCGGCCCCCGCCAAGAACGCCGACAAGACCATCGTCTACGGCGTGAACCACCGCGCGCTGACCGCCGAGCATCTGGTCGTCTCGAACGGCTCCTGCACCACCAACTGCCTGGCGCCGCTGGCCAAGGTGCTGAACGACGCCATCGGCATCGAATCGGGCATCATGACCACGATCCACAGCTATACCGGCGACCAGCCGACGCTGGACCGGCGCCACAAGGACCTCTACCGCGCCCGCGCCGCCGCCATGGCGATGATCCCCACCTCGACCGGCGCGGCGAAAGCGCTGGGCGAAGTGCTGCCGGAACTGGCCGGGCGCCTCGACGGCACCGCGATCCGCGTGCCGACGCCGAACGTCTCGGCCGTGGACCTGACCTTTGTCGCCGGCAAGGATGTGACCGTCGCCGACGTGAACGAGATCATGCGCGAGGCCGCTGCCGGTGCCATGGGTCATGTCCTGGCCTATGACCCCGAACCCAAGGTCTCGATCGATTTCAACCACACCACGCATTCCTCGATCTTCGCGCCCGACCAGACCAAGGTCGTCGGCAAGCGCACGGTGCGGGTGCTGGCCTGGTATGACAACGAATGGGGCTTCTCGTGCCGGATGGCCGATGTGGCCGGCGCCATGGGCCGCCTGATCTGAACCGACAGACATTCGGGTTCGTTCCGAGTGACCAGGCCCGTCTCAGGACGGGCCTTTTTTCGTCGCCGTTCCTGACGCGCCTCGGCCCCCAGCTCCGGGGCCCCGCCCCCGCAGCGGTTGACTTTTCCGGCGATTTGTGTTGTTAGCGCAAACAATGCGCCCCGACCGCAGCCTCCCCGGGGCCCGGAGCTTTCATGACCACCACACTTGCCATCAACGGGTTCGGCCGCATCGGCCGCCTTGTCCTGCGCGCGCTGATGGACCAGAAGCGCACGGACCTGCAGGTCGTCGCCATCAACGACCTCGGCCCCGTGGAGACCAACGCGCATCTGATGCGCTTCGATTCCGTGCACGGCCGCTATGACGGCGAGGTCACGACCGGCGCCGACTGGATGGATGTGGGCGCAGGCCAGATCCAGGTCACCGCCATCCGCAACCCGGCCGAACTGCCCTGGCAACACATCGACGTGGTGCTGGAATGCACCGGCATCTTCACTGACGCCGAAAAAGCCCGGGTCCATCTGGAAAACGGCGCGACGCGGGTGCTGGTCTCGGCCCCCTCGGAAGGCGCCGATGCCACCATTGTCTATGGCGTCAACCACAAGGTCCTGCGGCCCGAGCACAAGATCATCTCCAACGCCTCCTGCACCACCAATTGCCTGAGCCCGGTGGCCAAGGTGCTGAACGACGCCATCGGCATCACCAAGGGCTTCATGACCACGATTCACAGCTACACCGGCGACCAGCCGACGCTGGACACGCTGCACAAGGACCTTTACCGCGCCCGGGCCGCCGCGCTGAGCATGATCCCCACCTCGACCGGCGCGGCCAAGGCGGTGGGGCTGGTACTGCCCGAACTCGACGGCAGGCTCGACGGCGTGGCGATCCGCGTGCCCACGCCCAATGTCTCGGCCGTGGATCTGGTGATCGAGGCCAGCCGCGCGACCAGCAAGGACGAGGTGAATGCGGCCCTCTCGGCCGCTGCCGCCGAGGGGCCGCTCAAGGGCATCCTGGGGGTCACAGCGCTGCCCAATGTCTCGGTCGATTTCAACCATGACCGGCGCTCGTCCATCGCGGCGCTCGACCAGACCAAGGTCATGGACGGAACCATGGTCCGCGTGCTGGCCTGGTACGACAACGAATGGGGCTTTTCCAACCGAATGCTCGATACGGCGGCAGAGATCGGCAAACTCGGCTAATCGGCGAATTGTTTCACTGCATTTCCGAAAGTTGAGCCCGCGGCCCTGTGCGACCGCGGGTTTTCCTTTTATCTTAAGAACATGGACATTGTTGCAATCGTTGCCGTAACCGCCGGGCTCTTCGCCGTGATCGGGCTTTCCGAGCCCCTGGCGGAGCGTTTGCGACTGCCCGCGACCGTGATCCTCGCGCTGCTCGGCATCGCCATCGGCGCTGCCTCGGCCTGGCTCATCGCCTCGCGTGAGACCGAGATGCTGACCGCGGCGGCGACGCTGATCCAGAACCTGCCGATCCGGTCGAACTTCTTCCTCTATGTCTTCCTGCCGACGCTGATCTTCCAGGTCTCGCTGACCATCGACCTGAGGCGGATGCTGGACGATTGGGTGCCGATCCTGCTGCTGGCGGTGGTGGCGGTCGTGGTTTCGACCATGGCCGTGGGTTGGGCGCTGTATCCCGTGGCGGATCTGCCGCTGATGGCCTGCCTGATGATCGGCGCCATCGTCTCGACCACCGATCCGTCGGCCGTGGTCGGCATCTTCCGCGCCACGCCCGCGCCCCTGCGGCTGGCCCGGATCGTCGAAGGCGAGAGCCTGCTGAACGATGCCGCCGCCATCGCGCTTTTCTCGCTGTTCTTCGCCTTCGTGGCCTTCGGCATCCCCAACCCGCAATTGTCGGACGTGGTGGTCCAATTTCCCTGGCTGATGATCGGCGGCAGCCTGATCGGCTGGTTCGCCGGGCGTCTGGCGGTCGAGGCGCTGGCCCGGCTGGACCAGCACCCGCTGGGGCAGGTCTCGCTCTCGGTCGCCCTGCCCTATCTGACCTATATCCTGGCCGAGGTCGGGCTCGGCGCCTCGGGCGTGGTGGCGGTCGTGGCGGCGGGGCTCGCGCTCAATTTCCACGCCCCGGGCAAGATCTCGCCCGAGAACAAGGCCAAGCTCAACGACACCTGGGACTTGTTGGGCTATTGGGCCGGGGCGCTGATCTTCGTGCTGGCCGCCATCCTGATCCCCCGGCTGCTGGCCGATGTCCGGCCCTGGGACCTGTTCCTGGTGGGCGTCACCGTGGTGGCGGCGCTGGCGGCGCGGGCGCTGATCCTCTTCGGGCTGATGCCGCTGCTGACCAGGCTGAAAGTCTCGCCCAAGGTCGAGCGGCGGCAACGCGCGGCGATCCTCTGGGGGGGATTGCGCGGGGCGGTCACGTTGGCGCTGGCCCTGGTCGTGACCGAGAGTTTCCGCATCCCCGTCGATATCAAGCGGCAGGTCGGCATCGTCGCCACGGGCTTTACCCTGTTCACGCTGATCGTGCAGGGCACCTCGCTGAGGTGGGTCATCCACCGGCTGGGCCTCGACCGGCTCTCGCCCCTCGATTCGGCGCTGGCCGCGCAGGTCGTGGCCGTGGCGCTGCAGACGGTGCGCGAGACGGTCTCGGACACCGCCCGCGATTTCGGCCTGGCGCGCGAGACGGTGCGCGACGAGGCCAAGCGCTTTGCCGAACGGGTGGACGAAGCCGTCAGCGCCGCCGACGAGGGCGCCGAAATCCCTGACCGCGACCGTATTACCCTGGGCCTTGTGGCGCTGGCCGGACGTGAACGCGACCTGATCCTCGAGGCCTTTCGCGACGGCATGCTGCCCGCCCGCCTTGCCACGCAGATGGTCGCGGATGCCGACCGCCTGATCGAAGGCACGCGCAGCGGCGGCCGGTTGGCCTATCTCAGCACGGCGCGCAAGGCCCACCGCTCGAACCTGCGCCATCGCGCGGCGGTCTTCCTGCACAACCGGCTGCGGCTCTCCGCGCCGCTGGGCCGCCAGACCGCCGACCGTTTCGAATATCTGGTGGCGCTGGCACCCATCCTGCGCGATCTGCACAGCTTCATCGACACCCGCATCCGGCGCATTCACGGCAAGCGGGTGGGCGACCTGCTGCACGACCTGCTGGAACGCCGGACCGAAGAGGCCGACCGCGCCCTCGACGGGTTGCGGCTGCAATTCCCCGGCTATGCCGAGGAGTTGGAGCGACGGCTGATCCGCCAGATCGCCCTGTCGCAGGAAGAACGCGAATACGCGGCGCTGGTCGATGACGGGCTGATCGGGCCGGAACTGCGCCATGCGCTGACCGTCGGCATCGCCCGCCGCCGGAGCGAACTGGCGCGGCGGCCCGAGCTGGACCTCGCCATCCAGCGCATGGCGCTGGTCGCGGCCTTCCCGCTTTTCGCCGACATGCCGGTCGACCGCCGCAAACTGCTGATGCGCGAGATGCGGACGGTCTATGTCGCCCCGGGCACGGTGCTGTTGAAAAAGGACGAGGCGCCTCGGCAGGTCTGGTTCATCGCCTCAGGCGCGGTCGAACAGGTGCGGGGTCCGCAGATCCTGCGGCTGGGCCCGGGCGAGATGTTCGGCCATCTCGCCCTGCTCAAGCGCAATTTCCGCCGCGGCCAGACCACGGCCATCGCCCATTGCACGCTGCTCACGCTGGACGAGGCACGCTTCCTGCAGGTGCTGAAATCGGACGAGACGCTGCGAAAGGCAGTGATGGCCAGCGCCGAGAAGCGCGGCATGCCGCTCGACCCCGGGGCGCTTGCGGCGCTTTAGCGTTCCAGCGCCGGGCCGAAGCGGCCGCGCAACGCGGTATTGACCGGCGCCGGCACGAATTTGGTGACATCCCCGCCCAGCCGGGCGATTTCCTTCACCAGTTTCGAGGCGATGGCCTGCCGGCGCGCATCGGCCATCAGGAACACCGTCTCGATCTTGTCGTCGAGCGCGCGGTTCATGCCGACCATCTGGAATTCATACTCGAAATCCGCCACCGCGCGCAGGCCGCGGATGATGACCCCGGCATTCACGTCGCGTGCGCAATCGATCAGCAGGTTCTCGAACGGATGCACCACGATCTCGACCCCGGTGCGCTCGCTCAGCGCCGCCGTCTCGCCCTCGACCATCGCCACGCGCTCGTCGAGCGAGAACAGCGGCCCCTTGTCGCGGTTGATCGCCACGCCGATCACCAGCCGGTCGACCAGCGCGCAGGCGCGGTTGATGATGTCCATATGCCCCAGCGTCAGCGGATCGAAGGTGCCTGGATAAAGCCCGATGCGCATCGCGTCCCCCTTGCGGATGTCATTGCGCGGCAACGCAACAATATTGCGTGAAAAGATGCAAGGGCGCAGCGGCGGGAAAGTGTTGCGGCGCAGCATGGCGCGGCCCTAGGATCCGGGTGCATTGAACCCGCTATCCCGCTCGCACGACCCAGTATTTTGTGCCCTTGCCCTTGAGATCAAGGATTTCCGCATGACCCGTCATGACCGAGTGCAGACGATCGGCCTGTCGCTGCTGATCGTCGGTTTCGCCGCCGCCAACACGCTGTTCGACATTGCCGCCCAGGCCGAGGGTCCATGGCGCATGCTGGGCCTTTCCGGGGTGCTGCTGGTCGGGCTCGTGGGCATGTGGCGCCTGCGCGCGCCCGCTGCCGCCTCGGGCATCCTGCTCGCCTCGGCCCTCGTGGGCGTGGCAATCCTCTATTTCCGCATCGACCGGCTGGCGTTCGAACTGCTGGCCGGACAACTGATCTGGCCGCTGGGGCTGTGGATGGTGACCTGGGCCCTCGTGCGGCTGGTGATGCCCCGCATCGAACCCGGCCGGCCCTGGGCGCCGCTCTTGCTGGGCGGGCTGCTCTTTGTCATGCACCTGGGCGTGGCGCTGAAGGTCTTCACCCCGGCCAACGAGTTCTTCCAGCTGCACCGCGTCGAACCCGTGCGCGATCTGGAAACGCTGGTGGCGATGAACCGCAACCGGCGCGAAGGACACCCGGTGGTCGCGCTGATCGAGGGCCGGATCGGTTCGGAACTGGCGGACGACCTGTTCATCCGCGAGTTCAACTGCCGCGAGCGGGGCCGCTGGCTGGGCTATACGCGGTCGGTGCGGGGAAATTCCCGGCTCTATATCGAGCTTGCCGATGGCCAGCGCCTGCGCTCGACCGGCGCGGCGTACAATTACCGCGCGCTGGACTGGCCGCAAACCGGCGATGGCATCGATTGCGGGCTGCGCAACGGTGATCCGGTCATCGTCTGGGCCGAGATCAGCGCCGGCGTCGAAGGCCCCGTCGAGGACCGCGAAACCCGCATCATGGCTTATGGCGATCTGGAAGCGTTCCGCGCGGGCTATGCCGCCCACGCCGAATTCGCGGCGCGCATGGTGGGTGGCGTGGCCTTCCTGCTGGCGCTCACCGGGCTGGTGCCGCTGATCGCCGGGATCCGCACCTGGCTCCGGTTGCGGCGGCGGGGCGCCCCCGCCGCCTGAGGGCTCAATTGCCCATGATCATTCCGGTCAGCGCGTCCCTCTCCATCTGCAGTTCCGAAAGGCGCGCGGCCACCACATCGCCGATCGAGATGAAGCCGACCATCACGTTGTCTTCCATCACCGGCATGTGGCGAAAGCGGCGGGTGGTCATCGTCTCCAGCACGGAATCGGTGGTGTCGCCCGGCGCGCAGCCATAGATCGCGCGGGTCATCACCGAGTCCACCTTCTGATCCAGGCAGGCCGGACCAGCGCGGCCCAGTTCGCGCACGATGTCGCGCTCGGAAATGATGCCCTTGACCTTCTTGCCGTCGCTCGAGACCACCACCGCCCCGATCCGGCGGGTGGACAGAAGCTCGACCACCTCGCGCAGGGTCGCACCGGGGGTGATGGTGATGACGCCGCTGTCCTTCGATTTCAGGATTTGACTGACGAGCATGGGGCCTCTCCCGTTGCCTTCTATGTCCTTGAAATCGGACACTTGGGACTGGAGTCTGTCAAGGGTTGATTTCAATTGAAAAGGCTTTCACGGGCGGGGGCCCGCCCATCGGCCCCGAAGATGGGCGGCCGCCGATGGCCTTGATCTTCGCCCGGGCGCGTGAAACCGTGCCCCCACTGCCCCCGCCACGAGGATCCCGATGCGCGCCCTTCCTGCCCTGCCCCTTGCCCTGGCGCTTGCGTTCCCGCTCGCGGCCGCGGGCCAAAGTCCGGTCCAGGCGCGCCTGCCGGTCTATGGCCAGGTGGTGAGCTTCCCCCTCACCCTGGCCGCCGCCCCGGTCTTTCAGGTCGAAACGCCCGAGGGTTTCTTTCTGATGGAATGGGTGCCCGAGGGCGAAAGCGCCGAGGAATGGACGCAGATGCAGACCCTGACCGGCCATCAAGGCGTGGGTCAGGGCCTCGATGCCGCGGGCGCCACCCGCGTGGGCGAGTCGATCGCGGTGCATTTCCTCAACGGCTATCGCGGCGCCTGCCAGGGCGAGGTCGCGGCCCTGCCCCTGCCCCTGACGCTGGATCAGGGAAGCCGCGCCAGTTTCGCGGCCTATCTGGGTTGCCCGCAGGTCGCCGGCACCGATCATTCCGAAGAGATGGTCATCCTGGTCATGGTCGGCGCCGAGGACAGCTATACCCTGCAATGGGCCGAACGCGGCCCGGCGCGGGAGGCCTTCGATGCCGAAGCCTTCGGCCGCTGGCGGCCCCGGATCGAGAGCCTGTCGCAAGCCCGGCTTTGCACTCCTGCGCCCGGCGAGGACGAACCCTACCCTTCCTGCGACTGAGCCTCGAGCCGCGCCACCTCGGTCTTGAGACCCGCCACGAGAACCTCGGCGAAGCGCTCGATGCGCGGCACGCGGCGGTCGTCGGCGTGGCGGATCAGGTGGAAGGCGCGGGTGAGGCCGAAGTCCCGGGTCAGCACCCGCCGCACGCCCGGCGCCGCCGGCAGCGCGAAATCATGGACCACGCCGACCCCCGCCCCCTGCCGGATCAGGTTCAGCTGGACCGAGACGGAATTCGACGCGACCGGCGGCTGTTCGACCCCCAGATCCGCCAGGTAGTCCAACTCGCGGTCGAAAATCATGTCGGGGATATAGCCGATGACCCGATGCGCGGACAGATCGGCCAGCGAGCCCAGCGGCGGCGCGCTGCCCAGATAGGCGTCGGACGCCGCCAGCGACAGCCGGTAATCGGTGATCTTGGTGGCGATGACCCGCCCCTGTTCGGGCTTTGACACCGCGATCACCATATCCGCCTCGCGCCGGGTCAGGCTGAACACGCGGGGCAGCGCCACGATCTGCACCTCCAACCCCGGGTTCGCGGCCACGATCCGCGCCACCACCTGAGGCAGCAGATAATTCGCCGCCCCGTCCGGCGCGCCGATCCGCACCTGCCCGCTGATCCCCTCGGCCGGGCCCGCCAGCGCCTCGGCCGCGCGTGCCATCTGCGCCTCGATCGCCTCGGCCGGGGCGACCAGCCGCGCGCCCTCGTCGGTCAGCACATAGCCCTGCGGCGAGCGGGTGAAGAGCCGCGCACCCATCGCCTCCTCCAGCCGCGCCACGCGGCGGCCCACCGTTGCCGCGTCGAGTTTCAGCACGCGGCCCGCCCGCGACAGGCTTTCGCCCCGGGCCACCGCCAGAAATACCTTCAGATCGTCCCAATCGGCCATGATACCTTTGCAATCCTGCAAAACGCCTTTTGAGGAACTGCCTCTGTTCAGGTCATTTCTGCAAGAGTAATCTGCGCCGAACTGACAGGAGGATCCCATGAAGGAAATCGGCCACTGGATCGACGGCAAGCTCGTCGCCGGCACATCGGGGCGTTTCGCCAATGTCTACAACCCCGCCACGGGCGAGGTTCAGGCCAAGGTCGCGCTCGCCTCGACCGAGGAGCTGAACGCCGCCATCGCCTCGGCCGCCAAGGCCCAGATCGCCTGGGGCGCCACCAACCCGCAGCGCCGCGCGCGGGTGATGATGGCGCTGGTCGGCCTCTTGAACCGCGACATGGACAAGCTGGCCGAGGCGCTGTCTTCCGAACATGGCAAGACGTTCCCCGATGCCAAGGGCGACATCCAGCGCGGGCTGGAAGTGATCGAATTCTGCATCGGCGCGCCGCAGATGCTGAAGGGCGAGTTCACCGACTCGGCCGGTCCGGGCATCGACATGTATTCCATGCGCCAGCCGCTGGGCGTGGTCGCGGGCATCACGCCCTTCAACTTCCCCGCCATGATCCCGCTGTGGAAAATGGGGCCGGCGCTGGCCTCGGGCAACGCGATGATCCTGAAGCCCTCCGAACGTGACCCCTCGGTGCCGCTGATGCTCGCCGCGCTCTGCAAGGAAGCGGGCCTGCCCGACGGCGTGCTGCAGGTCGTGAACGGCGACAAGGAGGCCGTGGACGGCATCCTCAACTCGCCGGTCGTGCAGGCGGTGGGCTTCGTCGGCTCCACCCCCATCGCGCAATACATCTACGAACGCGCGGCGGCGACCGGCAAGCGGGCGCAGTGCTTCGGCGGCGCCAAGAACCACATGATCATCATGCCCGACGCGGATATGGACCAGGCGGCGGACGCGCTGGTCGGCGCGGGCTTCGGCGCGGCGGGCGAACGCTGCATGGCGATCTCGGTCGCCGTCCCGGTGGGCGAAGGCACGGCGGAAGCGCTGCGCGAACGTCTGGTGCCGAAGATCGAGAAGCTGAAAGTCGGCCCCTGGACCGCGGGCGATGACGTGGACTTCGGCCCGGTCGTCACCGCCGCCGCCAAGGCCAATATCCTGCGGCTGGTGGAAACCGGCGTGCAGCAGGGCGCGGAACTAGTGGTCGACGGGCGCGACTTCAAGCTGCAGGGCTACGAGGACGGCTTCTTCGTCGGCGCCCATCTCTTCGACCACGTGACGCCCGACATGGACATCTACAAGACCGAGATCTTCGGCCCGGTCCTGTCCATGGTTCGCGCCCAGGATTACGAGGAGGCGATCAACCTCGCCATCAGCCATGAATACGGCAACGGCACGGCGATCTTCACCCGCGACGGCGACACCGCCCGCGACTTCGCCAACCGGATCAACATCGGCATGGTCGGCATCAACGTGCCGATCCCGGTGCCGCTGGCCTATCACACCTTTGGCGGCTGGAAGAAATCGGGCTTCGGCGATCTGAACCAGCACGGGCCGGACGGCTTCCGCTTCTACACGCGGACCAAAACCATCACGGCGCGCTGGCCCTCGGGCATCAAGGAAGGCGCGGCCTTGAACTTCAAGGCGATGGACTGAACGGTTGGGGGCCCTGCGGGGCCCCTTTCATTTTCTGCCGCCCGCGCAAGACCCTTGCCTCACGGCTCGGCGCGGCCTTAGCCTCGCGGCAGGTCTGTTCCCGCGGGAACAGCGCCTGACGGCCCTTTTCTGCATTCTGTTCATTCCGACACTGCAACCTGAGAGGCTTTCATGACCAATATCTCCCGCCGCGCTTTCCTGATCACCGCCGCCGCCACCCCGGCGGCCCTTGCCGCGCTGCCCGCCGCCGCCGCGACCCATGCCGTCGCCATTCAGGGCATGGCCTTTGCGCCCCAGACGATCACCATCGCCGCAGGCGACACGGTGCGTTGGACCAACCAGGACGGCGCGCCGCATACCGCGACCTTCCAGAGCGCGGGGATGGATACCGGGCGGCTCAACCGGGGCGCGTCGGGCGAGCTGACCTTCGCGCAGGCCGGAACCTATGATTACGTCTGCGCCATTCACCCCTCGATGCGCGGCCGCGTCGTCGTCACCGGCTGACCCGGGTTCTCGCGGGCGAGAGGGCGCTGGAAAGGCGCGGAAATCCGGCTAGGATGCCCTCCTGCAATGCTGGAGGCCCCTTGCCCGCGAGCTATACCATTCTGCCCGAGCGCGGGCTCGTCTACGTGCGGTATTCGGGCTTCGTCACGCTCGGCGACACGCAGGACGCCATTGGCGATTACCTGCGCCACCCCGCCAGCCGTGCGGGGCAGATGCAGCTGGTGGATCTGTCCGAGGTGACGGGATTCGAGGATGATATCGTCCGGCTGATCAAGCTGCAGGCGCAGAAAGCCGATATGTTCCGCCCGGCGGACGGGATCCAGACGCTGCTGGTCTATTACGCCCCCCATGACGCCGGTTTCGCCATGGCCAAGCTGATCCTGCGGTCCTGGCAGGGCGTAACCTCGGTCATGGCGACCATCCAGCGGCACGAGGCCGAGGCGCTGGATATCCTGGGCCAGCCCGAGCGGCGGATGCACGACCTCCTTTCAGCGGCCGGCTGAGGCGGGCCTTTCCCCGCTGCCCCGTCGCAGCGTCACGGCGGGGGGTTCCAGCCCGCCTCTTGCGGTCGCCGGAACGGGCTGCAACACTCCTGCAACAATGGGGAATTAAACACCCGTTCAATTCCTATCCGCGACGGGGAGAGCAGGCATGGATTTCGCCTTGAGCGAGGAGCAGGGCGCCATTTTCGACATGGCCTATGAATTCGGGCAGGAGCATATCGCGCCTTTCGCCCGGCAATGGGAAGCCGAGGGCACGATCCCGCGCGACCTCTGGCACAAGGTGGGCGAGCTGGGCTTCGGCGGGCTCTATGTCGGCGAGGCATCGGGGGGAACGGGCCTTGGCCGGCTCGACGCCACGCTGGTGTTCGAGGCGCTGTCGATGGCCTGCCCGGCGGTCGCCAGTTTCCTCTCGATCCACAACATGTGCGCGGCGATGCTGGACAAGTTCGGGTCCGAGGATGTGAAGGCCCGGATCCTCGCTCCGGCCGTGACCATGGAGACGCTGCTCAGCTATTGCCTGACCGAACCCGGCGCGGGCTCGGACGCGGCGGCGCTGAAGACCCGGGCCGAAAAGGCGAACGCCGGCTACCGGCTGAACGGGACCAAGGCCTTCATCTCGGGCGGGGGCTATTCCGACGCCTATGTCGTCATGTGCCGAACCGGGGGCGAGGGGCCGAAGGGCATCTCGACCCTGGTGGTCGAGAATGGCAGCGACGGGCTCAGCTTCGGGGGACTCGAGGACAAGATGGGCTGGCGCGCGCAACCCACCCGCCAGGTTCAATTCGACGATTGCCTGGTGCCACATGAGAACCTGGTCGGCACCGAGGGCGACGGCTTCAAATACGCGATGATCGGGCTCGATGGCGGACGGCTCAATATCTCGGCTTGTTCGCTGGGCGGCGCGCAGGCGGCGCTCGACCAGACGCTGGCCTACATGGGCGAGCGGCAGGCCTTCGGTAAGACCATCGACCAGTTCCAGGCCCTGCAATTCCGCCTCGCCGATCTGGAGATCGAGTTGCAGGCGGCCCGCACCTTCCTGCGGCAGGCGGCGTGGAAGCTGGACCAGAAAGCCCCCGACGCCACCAAATTCTGCGCCATGGCCAAGAAATTCGTGACCGAGGCCGGCAGCCATGTCGCCGACCAATGCCTGCAATTGCACGGCGGCTACGGCTATCTGGCCGATTACGGGATCGAGAAGATCGTGCGCGATCTGCGGGTCCACCAGATCCTCGAAGGCACCAACGAGATCATGCGCCTGATCACCGCCCGCGCGCTGCTGGCCGAGAGGGGCTGATGGAACCCGAGCTTCTGATCCGCACCGAGGGCCGCGCCGGTCGCCTGACCCTGAACCGCCCCAAGGCATTGAACGCGCTGACGCATCGCATCTGCCTGCAAACGACCGAAGCGCTGGAAGGCTGGCGCGACGATCCCACGGTCTCGCTGATCATTCTGGACGGCGCGGGCGAGCGGGCTTTCTGCTCGGGCGGCGACATCGCCCAGGTGACGGCGGCGGGCAAGGCGGGCGATTACGCCATGGGCCGCGATTTCTGGCGCGACGAATACCGGATGAACCTGCTGCTCAGCACCTATCCCAAGCCCATCGTCAGCTTCCTGCACGGTTTCGTCATGGGCGGCGGCGTGGGCTATGGTTGCCACATCCCGCACCGGGTGGTGGGTGAGTCGACGCAGATGGCCATGCCCGAATGCGGGATTGGCATGATCCCCGATGTGGGCGGCACCTATCTGCTGGGCCGGGCGCCCGGCCATCTGGGCCTCTATCTGGCGCTGACCGCCGCCCGCATGGGACCGGGCGACGCCATCCATGCCGGATTCGCCAACCGCTTCCTGGCCGAAGCGGAATGGGACGCCACCAAGGCCGCGCTTTGCGAAACCGGCGACCTCGACGCCCTGCCCGTCCGCTACACGCCCGAAAGCCCGATGGCGGCCGAGCAATCGCGCATCGACCGGCTGTTCGGCGCGGCAACCCTGCCCCAGATCATCGCCGCGCTCGAGGAGGACGACAGCCCCCTCGCCCAGTCGGCGCTGAAGGCCATCCGCCGCAATTCCCCCCTGTCGATGGCCTGCACGCTGGCCATGCTGCGCCCCGCGCCACTCACGCTGGAAGAGGCATTGAAACAGGAATACCGCTGGACCTGGCGCTCGATGGAGCACGGCGATTTCATCGAAGGCGTGCGCGCCCAGATCCTCGACAAGGACCGCAACCCGACGTGGAAGCACCCCGCGCCCGGGGCCGTGACAGAGGCCGAGGTCGCTGCCATGCTGGCGCCGCTCGGGACGGACGAGTTGACGTTCTGAACCAACAGCGGACGGGAGGGCGGGATGATACTCTGGGGCCTCATGGATTCGCCCTTCGTGCGCCGGGTAGCGGTGGCGCTGCATCATCACGGCTGCGCCTATCAGCGCCGTCCCCTCTCGGTCTTTCGCGATTTCGAGACGATGCGCGCCGCCAATCCCTTGGGGCAGGCGCCGGTCCTGACGCTGGCCTCGGGCGCGGTGCTGACCGACAGCCGCGCCATCCTCGAATGGCTGGACGCCACGCATCCCGCGACCTCGCTCACGCCCGCGGGCGACGCCATGCTGGCGGTCCTTCAGGTCGAGGCCGTGGCGCTGTCGCTGGCCGACAAGGCGGTGCTGCTGATGGGCGAGCTGATCCGCCGCCCCGTGGCGCTGCGCGACCCCGAGGCCATCGCCCGCCTGCAGACCCAGGTCACCGGCGCGCTCGACTGGCTGGAGGACCGCGCCCAGGCCGCGCCCCTCTTCGAACGGCTGACCCGCGCCGATCTGGCGCTGGCCTGCGCCACCAAATACCTGGCCGAGAAACAGCCGCGCCGGCTGGGCGAACGCCCGGCCCTGATGCGCCATTCGCGCTGGTGCGAAGCGCAGCCGCCCTTCGCCGCCGCCCCCTATTCCGCCGCCGAGGCCATGGCCACCGGCTGGCGTCCCGAACCAGAGGAGGAAAAAACATGAATATCACCTTTATCGGCCTGGGCAACATGGGTGCCCCGATGGCCGCCAATCTGATCAAGGCAGGCCATGCCGTCACCGGCTTCGACACGATGGCGAAGCCCGAGGGCGTGACGATGGCCGACAGCGCGGCCGAGGCCGCCCGGGGCGCCGATGTGGTCATCACCATGCTGCCGAACGGCGCCATCCTGCGCGCCGTCGCCGATCAGGTCATCCCGGCGATGAAACCGGGCGCGGTGCTCTGCGATTGCTCGACGGTCGACGTGGACAGCGCCAAGGCGGTCGCGGCGCAGGCGGAAGCCGCGGGTCTGGGCGCGCTCGATGCGCCGGTCTCGGGCGGCATCGGCGGCGCGGCTGCCGGCACGCTCACCTTCATGGTGGGCGGCGCGGACGGGGCCTTTGCCACGGTGAAGCCGCTCTTCGACATCATGGGCCAGAAGGCGGTGCATTGCGGGGCGGCGGGCGCCGGACAGGCGGCCAAGATCTGCAACAACATGATCCTCGGCGTCACCATGATCGCCACGTGTGAGGCCTTCGCGCTGGCCGACAAGCTGGGCCTCGACCGGCAGAAGATGTTCGATGTGGTGAGCACCTCCTCGGGCTACAGCTGGACGATGAACGCCTATACACCCGCGCCCGGCGTCGGTGCCAAATCCCCCGCCGACAATGGCTACAAGCCCGGATTCGCGGCGGAACTCATGCTGAAGGACCTGCGCCTCAGCCAGCAGGCCGCGGACAGCGCCGATGCCGACACGCCGATGGGCCAGCTCGCCGCCCAGCTCTACGAGCAATTCGTGGAACGCGAGGACGGCCGCGGCATGGATTTCTCGGCCATGCTGCCGCGCTTCGAGAAACGCGGGCGCGGCTGATGGGCTGGGCCGCGGCCAGCCTCCCCGGCCTCGGTCCCGAGGATGCGGCGCGGCTCGACGCCCTGCCGGTGCATATCCTGCCGCGCGGCGCCCGGGTCTTCGGCCCGGGCGAGACACCGCAGGGCTTCGCCATGGTCCTGTCCGGGCGGATCGAAGTCTCGCTGACCGGCCCCTCGGGACGCGAGATCCTGCTCTATGCCGTCGAACCCGGCCAAAGCTGCATCCAGACCACGCTGGGCCTCCTGGGCGACGAGCCCTATTCGGGCGAGGCGCTTTGCGTCACCGACACACGCGTCGCGGTGATCCCCGCACCCCTCTTCCACGCGCTGATGGCCAGGTCCGAGGCCTTCCGCGGCTTCGTCTTCCGGGCGCTGGCCAGCCGCATGAACGACATGACCGCGCTTTTGGAAAGGGTCGCCTTCACCCGCGTCGAAGCACGGCTTGCCGCGGCGCTGCTGGACCTCGGCGGCACGGGCGCGGTCGCCGCCACCCATGCCGAACTCGCCGCCCGCATCGGGTCAGCCCGCGAGGTCGTCTCGCGCCGGCTGGAGGCGATGGCCAAACGGGGCCTCGTCGCCACCGACCGCGGCAGGGTCGAGTTGCGCGACCCTGCCGCGCTGAAACGGCTGGCCGAGGCGCAATGACGCAGGCCCGGGCGCCTTCGCCGGTGATCTGGTCACAGACCGACTCGTGGACCCCGCGCTAGACATCCTCCTGACCGCGAACAGCAAAGGAGACCACCATGTTCACGCGCAACGAAGGTAACCTTGACCGCGTCCTCCGCGTCATCCTGGGGCTTGCCCTTCTCGCCGGGTATTTCGTCTTCCCCGAGGCGGCCTATCGCTGGGCCTTCCTCCTGGGCGTCGTCCCGCTGGCGACGGGCCTGGTCGGCACCTGCCCGCTCTATTCGATCTTCGGGATCTCGACCTGTCCAGTGAAACGCTCGTAACCGGGCGCCGGAGGGACCCGCAAGGGTCCCGACACGCCGCGCGAAGGCTCCCCTTGCGGGGGCCTGAGTGCGGCGCTTCTGCTTCATTGCGCCGCTTCCGGCTGCCCTTCCGAGGCCTGCTGGTGCGCCCACATCTCGGCGTAGCGACCGCCCCGCGCCATCAGCACGGCATGCGAGCCCTCCTCGACCACCACGCCCTCTTCCAGCACCACGATCCGGTCGGCATCGACCACGGTCGAAAGCCGGTGCGCGATGGTGATCACCGTCCGCCCGCTGCCCGCCGCGGCCAGCGCCTCCTGGATCCCGCGCTCGGTATGGGTGTCCAGCGCCGAGGTCGCCTCGTCCAGCAGCAGGATCGCCGGATCCTTCAGCAGCGTCCGGGCGATCCCGACCCGCTGCTTCTCGCCGCCCGAGAGTTTCAACCCGCGCTCGCCGACCTGGGTCTGATAGCCCTCGGGCAGCAGGCGGATGAAATCGTGGATCCGGGCGGCGCGGGCCGCGGCCTCGACCTCCTCCTGCGTGGCGTCGTCCTTGCCGTAGGCGATGTTGTAATAGATCGTGTCGTTGAAGAGCACGGTGTCCTGCGGCACCACCCCGATGGCCGCATGCAGGCTGTCCAGCGTCACGTCCCGGATATCCTGCCCGTCGATGGTCAGCCGCCCGCCGCTCACATCGTAAAAGCGGAACAAAAGCCGGCCGATGGTCGATTTTCCGCTGCCCGAGCGGCCGACCAGCGCCACTTTCTGCCCCGCCGGCACGTCGATGGTGACGCCCTTCAGGATCTCACGCTCGGGGTCATAGGCGAAGCGAACATCCTCAAGCCGCACATGCCCGCCCGCAAGCCGCAGGGGCACCGCGCCCGGTTTCTCGGTCACGTCCGGCGCCTGCCCCAGCAGGCCGAACATCTCGCCCATATCGACCAGCGCCTGCCGGATCTCGCGGTAGACCGTGCCGAGGAAGTTCAGGGGCATGGTGATCTGGATCATGTAGGCGTTGACCATGACGAAATCCCCGACCGTCAGTTGGCCGTTCTGCACGCCGATGGCGGCCATGATCATGACCACCACAAGGCCCGTGGTGATCAGGGCCGATTGGCCGAAATTCAGCACCGCCAGCGAATATTGCGTCTTCAGCGCCGCCGCCTCGTAGCCCGCCATCGCCCCGTCATAGCGCCGCGCCTCGCGCCCTTCGGCGTTGAAATACTTGACGGTCTCGAAGTTCAGCAGGCTGTCGATGGCCTTCTGGTTGGCGTCCGTATCCTGCTCGTTCATCACCCGGCGGATCTTCACACGCCATTCGGTCACGGCAAAGGTGAACCAGACATAAAGGGCGATGGTGACGACGATCACCGCCAGATACCAGACGTCGAAGAGGACCAGCATCACCACCGCGATCATCAGCAGTTCCAGGACCAGCGGCCCGATCGAGAACAGCAGGAACCTGAGCAGGAAATCCACGCCCTTGACGCCCCGCTCGATGATCCGGCTCAGGCCGCCGGTCTTGCGCGTCAGGTGATAGCGCAGGCTCAGCGCATGGATATGGGTAAAGGTCTCCAGCGCCAATTGCCGGAGCGCCCGTTGCCCCACGGCGGCAAAGAAGGCGTCGCGCAATTGCTGGAAACCGTTGTTCATCAGCCGCGCCATGCCATAGGCGATGGTCAGCCCGACCGCCCCGATCCCCACCAGCCAGCCCGCGTCCAGGGGCGAGGGCGCCAGCGCATCGACCGCCGCCTTGTACAGCATGGGCGAGCCCACCGCGATCAGCTTCGAGATCAGCAGCGCCGTCATGGCCAGCACGACACGGGCACGCAGCCCCGTCTCGCCCTCGGGCCAGAGATAGGGCGCGACCTTGGCGATGGTCGCCCAGCCCGAGGCGCGGGGCTGGTCGGGATCGGTCGGCAAGGCGGTCTTCGAGGGGCGATAGCGCATGGGGTTCCGGGCTGGCAGGGGGCTGGCGTGCGGACAGAGGTAATGCCCCGGCCCGGTCAAGACCAGTCAGGTCAAGGGCTTTCCTGCCGCCCGCGTCGGGGGCGGTCAGGGTGTCGGTGTCGGCTGGCCTAATTCTCGGGCAGGGTAAAGACCTGGCCGGGATAGATCAGGTCGGGATCGCGGATCTGGCCCCGGTTGGCGCGGTAGATGATGACATAGCGCTCGCCCGCCCCGTAGCGCTCACGCGAAATGTGCCAGAGCGTGTGGCCGGGCTGCACGGTGATCAGCGAAACCCGGGGCGCGCCTGTGCCCGGAGCAGCCTCGAAAGCGCTGCCCGAGACCGGCCCCGACGCTGCGGCCTGGGCGGTCTGGGCGGGGAGGCTTGCGTCGGCCGAGGCGCTCTGCCCCGCCGGCGCGCCGGTGGCAACCGCCCCGGCCGCATTCCCGGCCGCCGGGGGCGTCCCCGAGCCGGTCACCAGCGCGGTGGCGCCGCCCTCGGCCGCCCCCTGACCCGAGACCGCGCCGCTGACCGCAGCCGAGCCGCCGCTGTCGGCATTCCCCGTCCCCCCGGCAGAGGCCCCGGCCAAGGCCGTTCCGCCGCCGCCGGTCGTCCCGCTGTCGCCATTGCCGCTGCCTTCGGCATTGCCGGTCCCGGTCAGCACCGTTCCGGCGCGGTCGCTGGCCACGGCCCCGCCTTCGCCGTTGCCGGATCCCTCGACATTGCCCGCGGACTCCGTCAGTGCCGCGCTGCCCGTCCCGCTCTCCGTTGGCACCAAAGCCCCGCTACCGCCATTGCCGGTTCCCCCGGCCTCGCCCGAGACGCCCGCCAGTTGCGTCCCGCTGCCCGCCCCCTCGGTCCCGGCTTCGCTGCCGGTGGGCTCGGCAGCGGCGGGTTCCGGGCGCGAGGCGATCGAGGGGCCGTCGCGGGGCGGCGTGACCGCCTCGCCCCCCGTCGCCGCGGCGACACCCGCCTCCTGCGCCGCGGTCTGCGGGGCGGGCGGGGGCGCCACGGGGCTTTCGGTCGCTGAAGCCGTGGCTTCCGGCGCCGGAGTCGGCGCGCTGCCGCTGCCGGTCACATTGCCGCCTGCGGCCCGGGCCCGCGCGGCTGCGATCACCTCGGGCGCCTCGCGCTGGAATGGGGTCTCAAAGCGGGATTCGACACCGCCCTCGGGGGTCAGCTGATCGACGCGCAGCGTGTAGATGCCCGGTGCGATGGCCGGCAGATCCAGCCGCCAGTCGCCCCGCTCGGCCTGCGCCACGGCAATCGGCCGGTTGTCGAGATAGATCCGCAGATCCGCGCTCGGCGCGCTGCCGGCGGCGCGGCCCGAGATCTGCACCTCACCCGCCTCGGAATAGCTGATGGACTCGATGACCACATTGTCCATGACGCTCGGGCCCTGATCCAGCACTTCGACCCCGCCGTCGCCGCGCAGGAGGAAGGCGGTGGGCATGTCGGGCGCAGCGTCCGAGGCCAGTTGCTCCGGCGCGGCCGGGGTCGGGGCCGGTTCCGGCAGCGCGGGCGCCGTCGCCACGCTGCTGTCGGGTTCAGGGGGCTCGGTAGCGGCAGGCAGCGGCTCGGCGGTCTCCGCCCCGGCGTCACCCGTGTCGCCGGGACGCTCAGACACCGCCGCCGAGGCCTCAGGGGCCGCCGGCTCAGGCTCGTCAGAGGGCGCCCCCCCGACCTCAGCCCCGGGCGCCTCCGTCAGCGGCGCAGGCCCACCTTCCGCCACGACAGCCCCCTCGGGAATCGCCGATCCGGGCGTCCCCTCCGGCAAGGCGACGCCCTCCTCGCCCGCGCCGGTCTCCGCAGGCGGTGCCGGGATCGCGGGCGGCTCCGGCACGTCCAGCGCCGCCAGTTGTTCGGGGCGCGGGGTCAGCACGACCGTATCCTCGGCCATCGTGACCTGCCCCGCGGCATCGGCCATCTCCAGCGTCATGACCTGCACCTCGGCACTCGCCCCCAGCGAGAACATCGCCACGAACTGGCCCGACCCATCCGCCGCCGCCTCGGCCACCGGAGCGCCATCGACCCTGAGCGTCACCGCCGCCCCGGGCGCCGCCGAGCCCGCGACCAACGCTTCGCCGTCGCGGGCCACGCGCACCACGTCGAAACGGGGCGGGACAGGTTGTTCCTGGGCGGCCTGATCCTGGACGGATGGCGCTTCGGCCGGCGCGGGGGCCGGAGGTTGGGGCGTGTTGGCAGCAACCGGCGCGTCGGCGGGCAGGTTGGCGGGCGCGGACCCGGCCGGGGCCTGACCCGTCCCCGTCGATGCGCCGGGTGCGCCCGCCGGCGCCACCCCGTCCCCCTGCATCCCGGCTGCGAGCCAGACGGCGACGGCCGCCGCCGCGGCCATCGTGCCGCCCCCCAGGATCCAGACCAGGTTTCGCGCCATCTTGCCTAATTCTCCCCATGGGCCTCTGCCCTTGTTCCCTTGTACCAACGCCCGTATCTATGGGCAAAACAATATTCGTCCCCCAAGGTCTTGCGAAAGGACCCTTCATGTCGGCCTTCCCCCCTTCGGTCTGCGTCTTCTGTGGCTCGCGTCCCGGCAACGACCCGGCGATGGTCGGGCTCGCGCGGGATACGGGGCAGATGCTGGCCCGGCGCGGCTGGCGGCTGGTCTATGGCGCGGGCGATATCGGGCTGATGGGTGAGACGGCGCGCGCCGCGCAGGCGGCAGGCGGGCGCACCTTCGGCGTCATCCCGACGCATCTGATGCAGGGCGAGGCGGCGCGCGCCGGCCTCGACGCGCTGGTCATCACCGAGACGATGCACGAGCGCAAGAAGGTGATGTTCGCCAATTCCCACGCCATCGCCGTGCTGCCCGGCGGCGCCGGCACGCTGGACGAATTCTTCGAGGTGGTGACCTGGGCGCAGATCGGGCTGCACCGCAAGCCGATCGTGCTGGTCGATCAGAACGGCTTCTGGCAGCCGCTGCTGGCCCTGATCGACCATGTGATCGCCCAAGGCTTCGCCCCGGCCTTCCTGCGCGACCTGGTGACCGTGGTGTCGGATGTGGCGATGCTGGAAGTCGCCCTGTCGGCGCATCTGCCGGGCTGAGGCGGCGGCCTGTGGCCTAGTCCAAGCTGCACACCTGCTGCTGCTCGACACTGATCGGGCGCCCGTCGATCACCATGTCCAGCGCATAGATCGAGGTAACGCGGAAAAGGCTGGCGAGGTCGTAGACCTCGTAGCCGCTGAGCGCCATCTCGATGGGTGGCCGGCCGGGCAGCATCAAGGGCGCGCGGGCGATGAATTCGAAGACGAGGCCCTGCTGCCCGCCCTCGGCCGTCAGTCCCGTCGCCCCGCCCGCATAGGCGAAATCCCCCATGGTCGAGGTGCCGCCGGTCATCGCCCCCAGGATCGCCGCGGCGCTGCGCAGGGCCTCGTCGGGCTCGTCGCTGCCGATCCAGGTCTGCCCCAGAACCACCTGCCCGCTTTCGATGAACCAGCTGGGGTTGTTGCGGACCACGGCCTCGACCACGGTCATGAAATCCCGGTAATCCTGCGTGGATTCGGCGATCAGCTCGCCCGTGTTCTTGTCCCGCAACCCGCCTTGCACCGGGCTGAGGTCAAGCTGGCCGAGGTCGTCATCGATCAGCACCCGGGTCAACAGATACTCGCGGCCATCCGACCGCAGTTCCAGGCGCAACCGACCCTGCACGTCGCGGCCGTCGAAGACCACATCGACCCAGCCGTCCGGTCGGCGGCGCAGTTCAACCCGGTCATCGCCCTCGGGCGGCCCCGCCCCCGGAATGGACGAGCGATAGGTGGTGCGGCATCGGGCGGCAACGCTCGGGGCAGCGGTCAGCGGCACCGGCGCGGTGATCGGCAGCAGCGTCCCGGGAAAGAACCCCAGTCCCGCCATCCCGCTGGGCGAGCCCTCCCGCGCGCGGCGCAGGATTTCGGCCACCCCGTCGATCCGTGCCTGGCTGCTGTCGCCACGAAAGCCGCCCGCCAGCGCGCGCGCTTGCGCTTCGTCCGCGGCAGTCAGCTGAGCCAATCCGGTGCCCGGCAGGCACAAGAGGACAAGACACCCCATCGTCAGACGCATCGGCCACCTCCTTGTCGCGGAGGTCAGTCTAGGGACGGCAGACCGCCTGTCAACGCGGCAGGCGCATCGCAGGGGCCGCGCCGCAGCCGCAGGCAGTCTTGGGACGGGGGCAGGAGGAAGCCCCTGCCCCGCCCGGATCAGAGGCCCAGCTTCGCCGTCACCAGGTCGTTGACCGCCGCCGGGTTGGCCTTGCCGCCGGTCGCCTTCATCACCTGGCCGACGAACCAGCCCGCCAGCTTGGGATTGGCCTTGGCCTTTTCCACCTGCGCGGGGTTCGCGGCGATGATCTCGTCCACTGCCTTCTCGATGGCGCCGGTGTCCGTGACCTGCTTCATGCCCCGTGCCTCGACGATCTGGGCCGGGTCGCCGCCCTCGGTCCAGAGGATCTCGAACAGGTCCTTGGCGATCTTGCCCGAGATGTCGCCCGACTTGATCAGCCGGATCACCCCGCCCAGTTGCCCGGGCGAGACTGGGCTTTCGCCGATCTCCTGGCCTTCCTTCTTCAGGCGGCCGAAAAGTTCGTTGATCACCCAGTTCGCGGCCAGCTTGCCATCCTCGCCCACGGCCACCACCGCCTCGAAGAAATCGGCATTCTCCACCTCGGCGGTCAGCACCGAGGCGTCGTAATCGGTCAGGCCGAAATCCGTGATGAAGCGGGCCTTCTTGGCGTCCGGCAGTTCCGGCATGCCCGAGGCGATGCCATCGACCCAGGCTTGCTCGATCTCCAGCGGCAGCAGGTCGGGATCGGGGAAATAGCGGTAATCCTGCGCCTCTTCCTTCGAGCGCATCGAGCGGGTCTCGCCCTTGTCGGGATCGTAGAGACGGGTCTCCTGATCGACCTTGCCGCCATCCTCCAGAATGGCGATCTGGCGGCGGGCCTCGTAATCAATGGCCTGCTGGATGAAGCGCATGGAGTTCATGTTCTTGATCTCGCACCGCGTGCCGAGATGCGAGAAATCCTGTGTCGCCTGGTACTTCTCATACTGGCCGGGCTTGCAGACCGAGACGTTGACGTCGGCCCGCAGGTTGCCGTTCTGCATGTTGCCGTCGCAGGTGCCCAGATAGCGCAGGATCTGCCGCAGCTTGGCGACATAGGCGGCAGCTTCCTCAGGACCCCGGATGTCGGGACGCGAGACGATCTCCATCAGCGGCACGCCGGTGCGGTTGAAGTCGATGAAGGACATGGTGGGGTCCATGTCATGGATCGACTTGCCCGCATCCTGCTCGACATGGATCCGCTCGATCCGCACCACGCGCGCCACGCCCGGCCCCATCTCGACGATCACCTCGCCCTCGCCGACGATGGGATGGTAGAGTTGGCTGATCTGATAGCCCTGCGGGTTGTCGGGGTAGAAGTAATTCTTGCGGTCGAAGGCCGACCAGAGGTTGATCTGCGCCTTGAGGCCCAGCCCCGTGCGCACCGCCTGCTCGATGCAGAATTCGTTGACCACCGGCAGCATGCCCGGCATCGCCGCATCGACGAAGGCCACGTTGGAATTCGGTTCGGCCCCGAAGGTGGTGCTGGCGCCGGAGAAGAGCTTGCCCTGGGTCGAGATCTGGGCATGGATTTCCATGCCGATGACCAATTCCCAATCGCCCTTGGCTCCGGCGATGACCTTGGGTTTGGGGGCATCAAAGCTGAGATCGAGCATGTCACAATCCTTGTCAGGCTTGGAGCCGGTTCTAGAACGCCCGCCGGGCAAGGAAAAGCGCTTTTCCACCCGGCGCCTTTCCGCCCATCACCGGGGACCGCGCGCGCGCCCGTCTTGCGCCGCCTCCGCCTTGGAGTCAGGAGGAAAGCGATATCAACAACCCTGGCTTGCCCGATGCGTTCCGCCCTGTTTCTTCTGCCGCTGCTTGCAGCCTGCGCCGCCACCCCGCACGAGGACACGACTCCCGAGGTCGCGGCACGCTGGAACTTCCGACCCGAGGCGGCGGAATGGAACACGGCCATGATCGAGGCGCTGCTGACCCATGGCAACGACATGGTGCAGGCGGTGCCGGCGGATGTGGAAACCTTCTGCCCGGACTACGCCGAAGCCTCGCCCAGCCAGCGCGCGGCGTTCTACGTCGCTTTCTTCTCGGGTCTGGCGCGGTTCGAGAGCACCTGGAACCCGCAGGCTGCGGGCGGCGGCGGGGCCTATCAGGGGCTGCTGCAGATCTCGCCGGCGACGGCGCGCCATCACGGCTGCGACCTGGGCGAGAACGGGCTCTACGACGGGGCCGACAATCTGTCCTGCGCGGTGCGCATTGCCTCGGCCGCGGTGACGCGGGACGGGGTGCTGGTGCAGGGCGCGGGCGGCGTCGCCGCGGATTGGCCGCCGATGCGCAACGCCGACCATCGCCGCGAGATCGCGGAATTCACCACCACCCTGCCGCAATGCGCCAGCTGAGCGCCGAGACCTGAGAACGGCGGCGATCGGGGCCCCTGGGGCCCCGATCGGGCCTTGATCACTTGCTGCGCGCGGCCGGCGGCGCCGAGGGCGTGGCCGAGGTCGAAGGCGCGCTCGGCGCCATCCCGGCGGCCTCGAAGCCCGGATCGACCACCTGCTCGCGGAACTGGCGCACGACGGCTTGCCACCACTGGATGGAATCGTCGAAATTCGTCGCCGTCACGCCGCCCGCCAGGTTCACGTCCCATTCGATCGTGGCGTTGTTGTTGGCGTCGAGATAAGCGGCCGAGAAGCGGCGGTCCCGGTTCCACTGGTTCATCCGGTCCATGGAATGGGCCCCGTTCGATTCCCACCAGGCGCGGAACTGGACCGAGGTGCATTCCTGATGCGCATCGTTGCAGTTGAGGAACGATATCGTGTAGACGATGCCGTCCATCTCGCCGCGCAGCCAGACGCCATCCGCATCCTCGCGCCGCTCGATCGTGCCGTAGGCGCGGGCGAGTTCGGCGATGCGGTCCACGTCATTTCCGGTAATCATCCCGTTCAGCGATTGCTGCGCCAGGACAGGGCCCGCCCCCAGCAGCGCGACCAGCGCGGGAACGGCGAAAAGGCGTACTGAAATCATGTTAATCCCTCCGAGAAAACGTCACAGGACGCTAGCATCCCAGCTTTTCACCTGACAATCAAAAGCCCGTTGATCGGGTGAAATATCCTGTGCTCTGGCGGGCTTCAGGGCCGGCAGACCGGCAAGCCCCGGCCGATGCCGCAGGGCCCGCCGCCTTGCCCGCTTGCAATGCGGGGCCGATTGCCGCAAAAGGCGCGAGAGCCAGCCGGTGCGATCCGGCACGCACAAGCCGGAAACCCCGATGCACGAATACAAGGTCGTCCCCGCCCCCCAGCGCGCGGCAAAAACCAAGGGTCTGAAGACCACCGCCGACCGCTTCGCCCATACGCTGGCCGAACGGATCAACGCCGAAGCGGCGGGCGGCTGGCACTTCGTGCGGACCGAGACGTTGCCCTGCGAGGAACGCTCGCGGCTGGGGTCGGTCCGGGTCTCGCAACAGGTCGTGATGATCTTTGCCCGCGAACTGGGCGCGACAAGGCCCGACGCGGGCGCAGCGCTGGCCGCGGCGCAAGGAGTCGCGGCACCGGCGGCCGAAGCGCCCGCGCCTGCCGTCAGCGCCGCGCCGACGGCCACGCCCCTTGCCACCCCCCTCGCCGCCCCGCTGGCCACCCCGGTGCGTCGGCAGGAGCCGCTCTTCCGCTCGGGCGCCATGCTGCGGGCCGAAGGGGCGGCGCGCTCGGAACCCGTGCTGCGCCCCCGCGGCACCGGGGCCGAGGATGACGCGCAGGGCTGAAGGGTCCGAAAGCTGCCGGACGGCGCGCATCAGGCGCGCAACCCTTTCCTTTCCCCCGCGAAAAACGATAGACTTGCGCCTCCGACTCGCGGCCCCGGCTTTCCGGCAGGCCGGAGCCGATCCGCGATGACCGAATCCGCCCAGACCGAAGGCCGAGCAGCAGGCAAACAGCAAAGCCATGACCCGCGACCCGTTCAATTTCGATATCCGCGCCTCGACCGACAAGAAAAAGAAGGCGCGGGGCCGGCGCGGCATGTCCGGCGCCGTCGAGACATCGGCCCGCCAGTGCCAGCATCCCGGCTGCACCGAGGCCGGGCAATACCGTGCCCCGCGCTCGCCCGATGCGCTGGACGATTACCTGTGGTTCTGCAAGGACCATGTGCGCGACTATAACCTGAAGTGGAACTTCTTCTCGGGCCAGACCGAATCCGAGATGCAGGATGCGATGGAACGTGACCGCGTCTGGGGCCGGGCGACCAATGCCTTCGGCAAGGGCGAGAACCGGGATTGGTCGCGCCACGGCATCGACGACCCCTATCAGGTGCTGGGCGAGAATGCGACGCGCAGGCGCCCCGAGGGCGGCCCCGCCCGCCCGCATCACACCCGCAAGCTGCCCTCGACCGAACGCCGCGCGCTGGAGATCCTCGACGCCCGCGATACCTGGACCCGGGCCGAGATCCGCAAACAATACAAGAGCCTGGTCAAGGATCTGCACCCCGACCTCAACGGCGGCAACCGGGCCGACGAGGAGCGGCTGCAGGAGGTGGTCTGGGCCTGGGATCAGATCAAGGAAAGCCGCAGCTTCCGCGATTGAGAGGGGGCCGGATCACGCGGGGGGCCAGCCCCCGCACCCCCCGCTCAAGGGGGTTTTCCACCCCCTAGAGAAGCCCCCGGGGATATTTGGAGCGCAAAGACAAAGGCTTAGTGGGCGGCCTTGGCGCCGGTCACCTTGCGCAGGATCGGGTTAACGAGCCAGGTGGCGACCGGGATCAGGGCGAGGCCATAGGCCAGCCCGGCGATGCCGTCGAAGAAGGCCGTGACCGCCCAGGCGACGAAGCCCTCGGCTTGGCCCACCAGATGCGCGGCCTCCTCGGCGCGGTGGTGGATCCAGTCATAGGGCACCGACCAGCCCAGCTCGGCCAGCCCGTGCAGCAGGATCGAGCCGCCGACCCAGATCATCGCCGCGGTGCCGACGATCATCAGCACCTTCATGAACCAAGGCATGAAGCGCACGATGCCGCGCCCCAGCGCCCGGGTTGCCGAGAGCCGCCCGACCCGGGCCAGCCAGAGGCCGACATCATCCGCCTTCACGATCAGCGCCACGCCGCCATAGACGGCGACGGTGATGCCGATCCCGGCAATGGCCAGCGCCGCCGCCTCGACCCAGAGGCCCTGATCCGGGGCGAGATTGGACAGGATGATCGTCATGATCTCGGCCGAGAGGATGAAGTCGGTCTTGATCGCGCCCGCCACCTTCTGCTGTTCCAGATGCGTCGGGTCGCCGTTCAGGATCTGCCCGTCGGCATGCGGCGTATGCGGTCGGAAGAGGTGCCAGATCTTCTCGGCCCCCTCGAAACACAGATACGAGCCGCCCAGCATCAGCAAGGGGGTGATCGCCCAGGGCGCGAAGGCCGAGAGGATCAGCGCCGCGGGCAGGAGGATCAGCAGCTTGTTGCGGATCGAGCCGAGGGCGATCTTGCCGACGATCGGCAATTCGCGCGCGGGCTCGAAGCCGTGGACGTATTTGGGCGTGACCGCGGCATCGTCGATCACCGCGCCCGCCGCCTTGGCCCCGGCCTTGGCCGCCTGCCCGGCGATATCGTCGATCTGCGCCGCCGCCACCTTGGCGATGCCGGCCACGTCGTCGAGAAGCGCCAGAAGTCCGCTCATGAAAAACCTGCCGGAATGCCTTGAAAACCTTGGACCATAGGTAAAGGGACCGGGGCTTGTGTCAAGCGAAAGGCGCCCTCAGAGCACCAGCGCCGCCAGGAGAGGCAGCAGCGGCAGGCACAGAAGCGTCTGCCAGGTCAGGATCGCGGCATAGAGTTCGGCGTCGCCGCCCATCTGCCGCGCAACGATATAGCCATTGGCCGCGGCAGGAACCAGGAAGACCAGCGCGCCCGCCAGCATCGCCGCGGGTGCCAGGCCGAAACCCCAGCCGATCGCCAGAAAGAGCGAGGGCGCCAGCACCGGCCGCAGGGCAAGCCCGGCCCACATCGGCGCCGACGCGCTGAAGAGGCGGCGCGGCATGAGCCCCGCGCCGACGCAGAGCAGTCCTACGCTCAGCGCCGCCCGCCCGGCCAGGTCCAGCGTCACCGCCAGGAAATCGGGCAAGCCCAGCCCCGTCAGGTTCAGCACGAGCCCGATGACCGAGGCCTGCACCAGCGGATTGGTCAGCACCACCCGCAGCATGCCCGCCGGGCCGCGCGGCGCGCCCTCGGGCGGTCTGCCCCAGATCCCCAGAACGGCGATATTGGCCAGGTTGATCACCACGATGGTGACCGCCATCGCCACGGCCAGCCAGGTCAGCGCCTCGGGCCCGGCGAATTGCTGGGCGGCGGTCAGGGCGATGAAGGCGTTCCAGCGCGTGCCGATCTGAAAGAGCGTGGTGAAGCTGGGGTCGGACAGGCCCGGCCAGAAGGCGCGCAGAGCGAAGGCGGCGGCGCCCATCAGCGCCAGCACCATCAGCAGCGCGGGCACGAAGGGACCGGCGGCGACCTCGGCCAGATTGGCCTCGGCGATGGAATGCACCAGCATGGCCGGGATCAGCAGCCGGAAGGCCAGCGTGTCGATCCCCGCCCATTGCGCCGGCGGGATGGTTCCCGTGACCCGCAGCGTATACCCCGCAAGGACCAGCAGCAGCATCGGCAAGGTGGCAAGGATCAGGGACATGGCGGGGCTTTCGGTCAGGCGTGTCGCCGCGGACCCTAGGAGGCCCCCCTGCCCCTGGCAATCCGGCCAGCCGCTGGAACCTTTCGGCTTTTCAGCCGCCCAGGCCTGCCACCGCCGCGAGCGTGGCCACCAGAAGCCGCGTCGCCTGTTCCAGCCGGTCGAGGTCCAGGGCCTCGGGGACATCGGCGGTGGAATGGTATTCCGGCGCCTCGGCGCCGCCGTCATAGAAGCCGATGCAGGGATAGCCCTGCGCCTCGAACGGCATGTAATCGCTGTCCCAGATGTCGGTATGCTCGGTGTGGAGCGTGGTGAAGGCGGCGGCCAGACGCGCGGCCAGCTCGCCATACCGGCGGGCGGGCGCATCGTTGGCCGCCACCGCGTTGCCCTGGTCGTATTCGATATAGAGCGGCGCGTCGGGACGCGCCGGATGGTGGCCCAGCATGTCGAGGTTGATCATGAGCTCGATGGGCCAGCCCTGCCGCCGGGCGAGTTCCGCGCAGGCGGTCGAGCCCTGGAGGTCCTGCTCCTCGCCGGAGAAGGCCACGAAAACCACCCCCTTGCGCATCGGCACACGGTTCAGGACCCGGCAGGCCTCGATCATCGCGGCGACCCCTGTGGCGTTGTCATTGGCGCCGGGTGCATAGGTCGCGGGCGTCTCCGAGATACTGTCGAAATGCGCCCCCACCAGCACCACGCCGCGCCGATCCATCGGTTCGCCGCTGACGATGTTGTGCCGCGCCCCGGCCTCGCGATGGGTGTAGCCCTGGGTATAGATCCGCCCGCCCCCGCCCGAGCGGTTGAAGGCCTCGTGCACCCAGGCCTCGACCGCGGGAAACCCCTCGCCGGGCGTCCAGCGGGTCGGAAAGGCGGCGAGCCCGGTCACGGTGTCGAACAGGCGCCGGCGCTCGATCCGCGCCAGCAGCGCGGGGAGCGTGGGCGGCTTGGGGTCGGTCTGGGCCGCAGCGGGCAGCGCGAGGGCGGCGGCGGCGCAGGTCAGCAGATGGCGGCGGCTCAGGGACGGGTGCATCGGGAACCTCCTGCAGGATCGAGGCAGGCTAGATCCGGGCCCGCCAGCCTGCAATGCACGTCCTTGACAGCGCCCCCGGGCAGGCGCAGAGCCGCAATCATCCTCAGCCCCGGATCGCTGGCATGATCACCCTGTCCCAGATGCTGCTCATTGCGGCCACGGCCTTTCTGGCCTCGGTCCTGGGGGGCGTCACCGGCTATGGCACGGGGCTTCTGCTGCCGCCGATCCTCGTTCCGCTGATCGGGGCCGAGGCCGTGGTGCCGGTAATCGGCCTCTCGGCGCTGCTGACCAATGCCGGGCGGGTCGCCGCCTGGTGGCCGAGGCTCGACCGGGCACTGGCGATGCGCGTCATCGTTTCAGCGGCGCCCGGTGTGGTGATCGGCGCCGGGCTCTATTCCCTGCTGTCCGGCCCCCGGGTGATGGTGCTGATCGGGGCCACGCTGGTGGCGCTGGTCCCGCTCAGGCGCGCGCTGATGCGGCGTCATGGCGCCCTGGGGCCGGGCGGGGTCACGCTGGCGGCGGCGGGTTACGGGCTCTTGAACGGTGGCACCGCGGGCTCGGGGGTGTTGCTGCTGTCGATCCTGCTGGCGGCGGGACTGGGCGGGCCGGGGGTGATCGCCACCGATGCCGCCGTCTCGCTGATGCTGGGGCTCGCCAAGAGCGCGGTTTTCGCCGGAACCGGGGCGCTCGACGGGCCGCTTGCCGGGGTGGCGCTGGTCATCGGCCTTGCCGCCCTGCCCGGCGCTTTCCTGGCCCGACGGCTGGCGGCGCGGCTGCGTCCGGCCTCGCATGTGGCGATTCTCGACGCGGTGGTCGTGCTGGGCGGCGCGCTGCTGATCGTGCAGGGGCTGCGGGCCTGACGCCCCGTCCGCAACCCGCCCCGCCCCCTTGCGCAGGCCGCCGGAATGATCCACAAACCCTGAAACGGGGCGGTTTTGGCCCCGCCAAGCACCAAAGGCGACCCTCCATGCTCGATACTGCTGTCAAACCGACCGAAGAAATCTCTGTCCGGGAGGTGTTCGGCGTCGAGACCGACATGAAGGTCAAGGCCTTTGCCGAGGCGACCGACCGGGTGCCGGAACTGGACCCGACCTACAAGTTCGACCCCGATACGACGCTGGCGATCCTGGCGGGCTTTGCCTACAACCGCCGCGTCATGATCCAGGGCTACCACGGCACCGGGAAATCGACGCATATCGAACAGGTCGCGGCGCGGCTGAACTGGCCGACCGTGCGCGTCAACCTCGACAGCCATATCAGCCGGATCGACCTGATTGGCAAGGATGCGATCAAGCTGCGCGACGGCAAGCAGGTGACCGAGTTCCACGAAGGCATCCTGCCCTGGGCCCTGCGCAACCCCTGCGCCATCGTCTTCGACGAATACGACGCGGGCCGTGCGGACGTGATGTTCGTGATCCAGCGGGTGCTGGAGCATGACGGGAAGCTGACGCTGCTCGACCAGAACGAGATCATCACCCCCCATCCGGCCTTCCGCCTCTTCGCCACCGCGAACACCGTGGGTCTGGGGGATACGACCGGCCTCTATCACGGCACGCAACAGATCAACCAGGCCCAGATGGACCGCTGGTCGCTGGTGGCGACGCTGAACTACCTCAGCCACGACGCCGAAAGCGCCATCGTCCTGGCCAAGAATCCCCATTACAACACCCAGAAGGGCCGGCAGGAAATCAGCCAGATGGTGACGGTCGCGGATCTGACGCGCACCGCCTTCATGAAGGGTCAGCTCAGCACGGTGATGTCGCCCCGAACGGTCATCAACTGGGCCGAGAATGCGCGGATCTTCCGCAACATCGGCTATGCTTTCCGGCTGACCTTCCTCAACAAATGCGACGAGTTGGAGCGGCAGACGGTGGCCGAGTTCTATCAGCGCTGCTTCGGCGAGGAATTGCCGGAAAGCGCGGCAAGCGCAGCGCTAGGCTGAGGCTCAGGATTTCCTGACCCGTCGCGGCGAGACTGGCGGCATGACCGCCTGTCGTCGCCTGGGCCTGGACCGTGCGACGTATGAATTCACGCTCTGCCCGGCGGAGCCCACGCGCTTACGGCGATGCGGATGACCCTGATGCGCGCCGGGCTGGTGACAGGGCCCGAGGATTGGCCCTATGGCAGTTTCGCCGCCGCGCGCGGTAGGATGGGCAATACTGCCCATCCTACGGAGCCTGTGTCATGCCCCGCCCCCTGCATATCGGCCTCATCGGCGGCATCGGCCCCGCCGCGACCGTTGTCTATTACCAGCGCCTCTGCGCCGCCGTGGCGAAATCCGGCCAGCCGCTGGCGCTGACCATCGTCCAGGCCGATATCCAGACGCTGATCCGAACCAATCTCGCCGACCTGCGCCAGGAACAGGCCGAGGTCTACGCACCGCTGCTGCACCGCCTGAAGGCCGCCGGATGCGATTGCGCGGCGATCACCTCGCTGGGCGGGCATTTCTGCTTCGCCGAGACCGAGGCGCTGAGCCCCCTGCCCCTGGTCTCGGCCGTGGCACCGCTGGACGCGTATTTTGCCGCGCAGAGCATCCGCTCGGTCGGGCTGCTGGGAACGAGGGTGGTGATGCGCACCCGGCTCTACGGCCAGTTACAACAGACCGAAGCCCTGGCGCTCGATGACCGCATTGACGAGATCGGCCAGCTCTATCAGGATCTTGCCGTCGCCGGCGCCTGTTCGGCCGAGGCGCGCGCCACCTTTCTGGAGGCCGGGCGCCAGTTGATCGACAGCGGGGCCGAGGCCGTGGTGCTGGCCGGAACCGACCTCAACCTTGCCTTCGACGGCACAGCCCCCGGGTATCCCGTCATCGACGCGCTGGACATCCATGTGGCGCGGCTGGCCGATCTGGCGACCGGCCGCGCCGACCTCTGACCTCAGGCGGCCTTGGCCCGGGCTGCGGCGCGCGCCGAGCTCAGCGCGTTCGCCCACCAGACCAGATCGTCGAAGGTCGCCTTGACCGACGGCGCAAGCACCTCGGCCACGGCGCTCATCTCGGCGCCCTGGGCCATCGGATGCACCTTCATGAACTCGCCCCCGGCGAGGTGGATCGCGCTCTTCACCGGGGCCATCTGCAGCTCGACCCCGATGGTGCGCAGATGCTCGACCGCCCGGGCGGCTCCGACGCCGCCATAGCCGAAGGCCGAGAAGGGCTTGCGCACCCAGCCGGTATAGGCCTGATCGAGGGCGTTCTTCAGCGCACCGGTGATCGAATGGTTGTATTCGGCCACCAGGAAGATGAAGGCGTCGAAGCCGGCGACGGCCTTCTGCCATCGCTGCGCCGCCTCGGATTGCGAGGGCATCCACATCTCGGACGCCATCTCGTCGAAGAACGGCAGGTCGAAATCGCGCAGGTCGAGGATCTCGGCGCTGAGGTCGTCGCGCTTGGCCGCCTCGGCCAGCAGCCATTGCGCCGGCTTGTCAGCAAAGCGGCTGGGCCGGGTCGAACCGATGACAAGGGCGATACGCGGTTTGATCATAGGTGGTCTCCTTCAGGTTACCTTGTGTGTGCAGGTTACGAGTGGTAACCTGAGGACGATGTGAAACCCCGGCGGCGAGAAGGCAAGAAGGCACCAGCATGAAACCAGCCCTCCCCCAGGTGACCGGCCTGTCCGAAGAGCATGGCGCCGCCTGCATGACCGTCAGCGATGTCCTGTCGCGGATCGGCGACAAATGGACCGTGTTGGTGATCGTGACGCTGAGCCGGGGCAGTCTGCGCTTCTCCGAGATCGAGCGTGAGATCGGCAACATTTCCAAGAAGATGCTGACCTCGACCCTGCGCGCGCTGGAGCGGGACGGGATGGTCGAACGCGCGGTCACGCCCTCGCGCCCGCCGCGCGTGGATTACACGCTGACCGAACTGGGCTGCGAATTGCGAGAGCCGCTGATGGCGCTGGGGGAATGGGCGCGGATCAATGCCGGACGAATCGAACAGGCGCGGCGGCGCTTCGATCGGACGGAAACCGGCGGCGCCCAGCCCTGGCAATCGCTCGGGTAACGCAAAAGGCGCCCCCTAGGGGCCGCCTTTCCGGGTTCGGCTGAGCCGCGATCAGGCGCGGGCGGCCATCGTGGCGCGGGTCCACCAATCCAGATCGTCCAGCATCGCCGTGGCCGAGGGGCCGATCGACCCTTCGATGGCCGACATCGGCTGCGGATTGCCGCCCAGCGGGTGCACGGTGAAGAAATCGCCGCCGCCGATATGCACGCCGGCGCGGGCCGAGGCCATCTGCAGCTCGATGCCGATGGTCCGCAGGTGTTCCGCCGCGCGGGTGCCACCGACCGAGCCATAGCTCACGATGCCAAAGGCCTTGTGGTTCCAGTCGACATAGCTCTGGTCCAGCGCGTTCTTCAGGGACGCCGGGATCGAGCGGTTGTATTCAGCGGTCACGAAGATATAGCCATCGAACGAGGCCACTTTCTTCTGCCAGGCGACCGCGCGCTCATCCGACGAGGGCATCCAGGCGTTGGAGGCCATCTCGTTGAACAGCGGCAGGTCGAAATCCTTGATGTCAACCAGTTCGACATCCCAGTCGCCGCGCGCCTGGGCCTTGTCGAAGATCCATTGCGCCGGGACATGGCCGAAGCGGCTGTCACGGGTGGTGCCGATGATGACGGCGATACGGGGTTTCTGGGTCATGGGGGTCTCCATTGCTGTCTGCCGCTTGCTACATGGGGCCAGAACGCGGCCGCGTCACGGGCGCATCGCTGCACAGGCCTTGTGCGCAAAGCTGTGACTTGCCAGGGGGCTGGCGGGATGCTTCTGTCGCGCCATGTGCCCGCGCCTCGCCCTTCTGCTCGCCCTCGCCCTGCCGCTCGCGGCGCAGGCCGATCCCCTGACGCCGGGCGGCAGCCCCCGCCAGCCGATTGCCGCCATCTCGGGCGACTGGAACGGGGACGAGGCGCTGGACGCGGCCTTCCTGTACCCTGGCGCCGATGGCTTGGCCGATCTGGTGGTGATGATCAACAATCAGGTAACGGGGCTGGAAACGGTACTGGCCCTGCCGGGTGTCGTCTGGTCGGGACCGATGGCCGGGCAGGCCCCGGCCTTCGAGCCTCGCAGCGAGACCTCCTTTGCCATCCGCTCGGAACAGACCGGCATCGGCCGCACGCCCTGGCATCAATGGGTGACGTTGGCCTGGCGGGACGGCGGTTTCGTCGTCGCGGGCTACGATTACAGCTTCTACGACCGGCTGGACCTGTCGCATTACGGCGAATGCTCCGTCAACCTGCTGACCGGCGCCTATACCCTGACCCACGGCCCCGGCGATGAGGCCCCTGAGATGACCCGGCAGGGAAGCACCGAGGAGCGCGGCTTTCCGCTGGCCGATCTGCGCGAGGGCTGGCAGGCGCGGGCCTGCGACGACCTCTTCCGCTGAGCCGCCCCCCCTTGCCCCCCGCCTGCATGGGTGATTTACCTGTCCCATGAACCGCATTCCCGCCCCTGCCCTGCTTTCTGCGGCGCCGTGCCCCGGCGTTGGCGGCGGTTGCGATATCCTGAACGGTGGGCGCTGAGCCATGCAGAAAACTTCCGATAATCCCGCCGATCCCTTCAAGAAGGCCCTGACCGAAGCCACGCGCACGCTGGCCGACGATGCGGAACTGGCCGTCAGCTTCACCGTCGATCCGCCCGGCATGTCCAAGGACACGATGCGCCTGCCGCAGGTGACTCGCCGCATGACCCGCGACGAGGTGCTGCTGGCGCGCGGCACGGCCGACGGCTTCGCGCTGAAGCGGCGCTATCACGACGAGGGCGTGCACGGCCGCTACATGCCGCAGGGCCAGATGGCGCGCGACCTCTACGAGGCGATGGAAACCGCCCGCTGCGAGGCGGTGGGCGCGCGGCATATGCCCGGCACCGCCTCGAACATCGACGCCCGCATCGCGCATGAGGCCGACCGCAAGGGCTATGCCCAGATCCGCAGCCAGGCCGAGGCGCCGCTGTCGGTGGCGGCGGGCTATCTGATCCGCGAACTGGCCTCGGGCCGGGCGCTGCCCAAGGGCGCGAATACCGTGGCCGACATGTGGCGTCCCTTCTTCGAGGAACAGGCAAGCGGCACGCTGGAAGGTCTGGACGACGCCCTGGCCGATCAGGCCAGTTTCGCGAAACTCGCACGCCAGGTGATCAAGGATCTGGGCTACGGCGACCAGCTGGGCGACGACCCTGACGACATGGGCGACGATCAGGAGGGCACCGAGGACAATTCCGAGGAAGCCCCCGAAAACGCCGACTCTCAGGGCGACGACGACCAGCAGCAGGACGAGACCGAGCAATCGGACGAAGGCCCGCGCGAGGAATCGGCCGAGATCGAGATGGTCATGGACGATCAGGCCGAGGACGAGATGTCCGAGGAAACCGAGATGCCGCAGGCCGAGGCCCCGCCCGAGCCGCCCGCGCCGCAGCCCTTCTCGGACGCCGACCCCAATTACACCGTCTTCACCACCCAGTTCGACGAGGAGATCGGCGCCGAGGATCTGGCCGAACCCGCCGAACTCGAACGCCTGCGCGCCTATCTGGACCAGCAGCTCGAACCGCTCAAGGGGGCGGTCAGCCGGCTGGCCAACAAGCTGCAGCGCCGCCTGCAGGCGCAGCAGAACCGCAGCTGGGAATTCGACAAGGAGGAAGGCATCCTCGATGCCGGCCGCCTCGCCCGCGTGGTGGCGAACCCGACGACGCCGCTGTCCTTCAAATGGGAGAAGGACACCGAATTCCGCGACACCGTGGTGACGCTGCTGCTGGACAATTCCGGCTCGATGCGCGGGCGGCCGATCAGCATTGCCGCGATCTGCGCCGATGTTCTGGCCCGGACGCTGGAGCGCTGCCAGGTCAAGGTCGAAATCCTGGGCTTCACCACCCGCGCCTGGAAGGGCGGCCAGAGCCGCGAGAAATGGCTGGCCGAGGGCCGCAAGCAATCGCCGGGCCGCCTGAACGACCTGCGCCACATCGTCTACAAGGGCGCCGATGCCCCCTGGCGGCGGGTGCGCGACAATCTGGGCCTGATGATGAAAGAGGGCCTGCTCAAGGAAAACATCGACGGCGAGGCGCTGGAATGGGCGCACCGCCGGATGCTGGCCCGGCGCGAACAGCGCAAGATCCTGATGGTGATTTCCGACGGGGCGCCGGTGGATGACTCGACGCTCTCGGTCAACGCCGCGAATTTCCTGGAAAAACACCTGCGCGACGTGATCTCGATGATCGAAAAGCGCAAGGCGGTGGAACTGCTGGCCATCGGCATCGGCCACGATGTGACGCGCTATTACGAACGCGCCGTGACCATCACCGATGTCGAGCAATTGGCCGGGGCCATGACCGAACAGCTCGCCGCGCTTTTCGACGCGGACCCCCGGGCGCGGGCCCGGGTGATGGGCATGGCCTCGATGATGCGGCGCTGATGATCACCGAGGCGGCCGCCTTCTTTCAGGACGGTTGCGGGCGCTGCGACCGGTTTGCGACGCCCGATTGCTCGGCCCGGCTGTGGCGCGACGGGCTTCTGGCCCTGCGACAGCTCTGCCGGGACGCCGGGCTGGAAGAGGCGGTGCGCTGGGGCCATCCCTGCTATCGCCACGCGGGCCGCAATCTGGCCCTGATCGGCGCCTTCCGCGAGGATTTCCGCCTGAGCTTTCCCGATGCCGCGCTGTTGAGCGACCCTGAGGGTCTGCTGGAAAAGCCGGGGCCGAACAGTCAGACCCCCTCGATGATCCGCTTCACCGATGCGGCGCAGGTCACGGAGCGGGCAAAGGCCATCGCCGCCCTCCTCAGCGAGGCGAAGGAAAAGGCCGAGGCCGGGCTGAAACCCGCCCGCCAAGCGGCCGAGGTGACGCTGCCCGACACGCTGGTCTCCGCGCTGGACGACGATCCCGAACTGGCCGACGCCTTTGCCGCGCTGACCCCCGGCCGGCAGCGCAGCTATGCCATCGTGCTCTCGCAGGCCAAGACCGAGGCCACGCAGATCAAACGGATCGCCAAGTATCGCGACAAGATCCTCGCGGGCAAGGGCGCCAATGAGTACTGATTCCGGGAACATCACCATGTTGCAGTCCTTTACCGCCTCGACCCGCCCCTCGGACGGCCCGCCGCGCCTGGCGGCGCTGCGCGCGGAATTGGCGGCGCGGGGGCTCACCGGCTTCCTGGTCCCCCGGTCCGACGCGCATCAGGGCGAATACGTGAGTCCGCATGACGAGCGGCTCAGTTGGCTCACCGGCTTCACCGGCTCGGCCGGGTTCTGCATCGTCCTGCCCGAGATCGCGGGCGTCTTCATCGACGGGCGCTATACGCTGCAGGTCCGCGATCAGGTCGCGCTGGACCATTTCACCCCCGTCGACTGGCCCGCCACCCTACCGGGCGACTGGCTGCGCGAGAAGGCCCCTGAAGGCGCCGTGATCGGCTTCGACCCCTGGCTGCACACCCCCGACGAAATTGCCCGGATCGAGGCCGGGCTCAGCGGCAGCGGCATCACCCTCAGCCCGGTGACGCCCAACCCGCTCGACGCGGTTTGGACCGGTCAACCGGCCCCCGCGCAGGGCAAGGTGCGCGAGCATCCCCTTGCGCTGGCCGGGAAGACCGGGGCGGCGAAACGGGCGGATCTGGCCAGCGAGTTGAAACGCGCGGGCACCGGTGCCGCGGTGATCACCCTGGCGGACAGCCTGGCCTGGCTGATGAACTGGCGTGGCTCCGACATCATCCGCAACCCGGTGGTTCAGGGTTTCGCGATCCTCCATGACGATGCGCGGCTCGACCTCTTCATCGACCCGGCCAAGGTTTCGCATATCCCCGAAGAAGTGGGCGTCGCCCGCCACCCCGTTTCGGCTTTCCCCGAAGCCCTGCGCGGCTTGAACGGCGCCACCCGTTTCGATCCCGCGACGGCGCCGGTCGCCGTGAAGGCCGCGCTGGCCCAGGGTGTGCCGGGCGCCGATCCCTGCCTGATGGCCAAGGCGAAGAAGAACCCGGCGGAACTGGACGGCATGCGCGCCGCCCACCGCCGCGACGGCGCGGCGATGATCGAATTCCTCGCCTGGTTCGAGGCCCATGCGCTGGACGGGCTGACCGAGATCGACATGGCGGTGAAGCTGGAGGCATGCCGCGCCGCGACCGGCGAGTTGCGCGACCTCAGCTTCGACACCATCTCCTCGACCGGGCCCAATGCCGCGGTGATCCATTACCGGGTGACCGAGGGCACCAACCGCAGGCTCGCCCCCGGGGATCTGTTCCTGATCGATTCGGGCGGCCAATACCCGGACGGCACCACCGACATCACCCGCACCCTGCCCGTGGGCGTGGTCGAGGACGAGCGGCGCGATGCCTATACCCGCGTGCTGAAGGGCATGATCGCGGTGAGCCGCGCGCGCTTTCCCAAGGGCGTCGCGGGCGGGCATCTCGATGCGCTCGCGCGCTATCCCTTATGGCTGGCGGGACTGGATTACGACCACGGCACGGGCCATGGCGTCGGCGCGGCGCTGAGCGTGCACGAAGGTCCGGCGCGGATCAGCCGCATCTCGACCCTGCCCCTCGAACCGGGGATGATCCTGTCCAACGAGCCCGGCTATTACCGCCCGGGTGGCTGGGGGATCCGCATCGAGAATCTGATCGTGGTGCAGGAGGCGGGCGCGCTTGGCGACAACCGCGCGATGCTGGAGTTCGAGACGATCACCCTTTGCCCCATCGACAAGCGGCTGATCGTCGCCTCAATGCTGTCGGAGGAGGAAATGGCCTGGCTCGACGCCTATCACGCCCGGGTCGAGGCGGAGCTGTCCGGCGCCGTCTCGGCCGAGGCGCGGCGCTGGCTGGCGAAAGCCTGCGCGCCGCTCACTCGCAGCTGAGCGCCCAGACGTCATACCGGGGGTGGTCGAGCGCGTTCAAGGCCGGGCTCGATGCCACCATCCAGCCCTGGAACACCCGCTCGCCGTCGCGGCTGTCGTCAATGGTCAGGAAGGCGAAAGCGTCCGAGGCCGGGTTTTCCTGCGGATAGCGGCAGGCGCTGAGTTCGATGCTCAGCCGCCCATAGGTGATGGTCGCGCCGACCGCGATCGGCAGATCCTCGACCTCGCCCGAAACCTTGTCGAGCGCGCGCAGCACGGCCTGTGTGCCGCTCGCCATCTCGGGCCCCTGCGGGCGCTGGTCGCGCAGCGCCTCGCCCAGCGTGCGCCAATCGACCTGTTGCGCCCCCGCCGGCACCGCCAGCAGGACCGCGATCAGCGCCAGGCGCTTCATGGCGCCGGTTCCTCGCTGGCGTCCGAACCGGTGAAGGCCCTGAGCAGCAGCGTGATCAGGCTGACGGCGCTTTGCGTGTCCTGGAAGGTGTCGCCCGGTTGCAGATTCTCCAGCTCGCCCCCCGGAAGGATCTCGACGAAGGTCCCGCCCAGGATTCCCTCCGAGGCGACCTGGATCGTCGAATCCGCCGGAAGCTCGATGCCGCGACTGACGGCGATGGTCAGCTGGGCGCGGAAATCCTGCGGGTTGAGCGAGAGTTCGGTCACCGTGCCGATCTTCACGCCCGCCAGCCGCACCTCGGTCCCCGGGCGCACCCCCTCGGCCGAGCGGAAGCTGGCGTGCAGCGCATAGCCCTGCGTATCGCTCAGCACGGTGCCGGTCGCCCTGAGCGCGAAGACGACAAAGACCACCGCGGCCGCCATGACCACGGCGCCGAGGGCCACTTCCCAGGCGCGATAGGTCATTTACTCGGGCTGCCAGGCTTCGTAGTCGCGCCGCTCGACCGGGGCGGGACGGCGCAGCGAACCCGCGGGCACATAGGCCGCGGCGGTGCCGGTCGGGTTGGCCAGATGCGGCTTTTCCCAGGATTTGTGGACCAGCGGACGCTCCGAAGGCGTCTCGTCCCAGGTGCCATGCAACCAGCCGTGCCATTCGGGATCGATGCGGCTCGCCTCGGTCTCGCCGTTGTAGATGACCCAGCGGCGCTTGCCGTCACGGGTCTTGTAGAAGACGTTGCCCTGGCTGTCCTCGCCGACCTTGACGCCCTTGCGCCAGGTAAAAAGCTGCGTGCCCAGAGTCTGGCTGTTCCACCAGGTGAGGATGCGAAGCAGGAATTTCATGGCCAGGTCCCCGGACTTGCGATTGCCCCGACATATGACGCAACTCGCCGGGGAAATAAAGCCCCGCCGCGCCGCGGCAGAGGGCGAAGGGGCGGGTTTCCCCGCCCCTTGTGGTTACTCTTCGACCGTCACATCGGCCATGTAATCCGGCGCGCCGATGATGGCACCATTGGGCCCGCGGCCGCGCTTGATCGCGTCCAGCACATCGAGCCCCTCGATCACCTGACCGACCACCGTGTACTGGCCGTTCAGATGCGGCGCCGGGGCGAACATGATGAAGAACTGGCTGTTGGCCGAATGCGGGCTTTGCGAGCGCGCCATGCCCACCACGCCGCGCTCGAACGGCTCGTCCGAGAATTCGGCGCGCAGGTCCGGCAGGTTGGACCCGCCCATGCCGGCGCGGGCCATGTCACCCGATTGACGGCCGAATTCCACATCGCCCGTCTGGGCCATGAAACCGTCGATCACGCGGTGGAAGACCACGCCGTCATAGGCGCCCTCGCGCGCCAGGCTCAGGATCTGCGCCACATGGTTGGGCGCCAGGTCCGGGCGCAGCGCGATGCGGATCGTGCCCTGCGCCTCGCCCGCGACCTCGATATCGATTACCGGCGCATCGGCCGGCGGCTCGGACGCGAAGGCGCCGAAGGGAAGCAGCGCCAGCGCGGCGGCGGCGAGGAGGTTACGACGCAGCATCGGCCGCCACCTTCACCGAGATCATCGTGTCGGGCTGCGCCGGGGGCTCGCCGCGAACAATGGCGTCGACATGCTCCATGCCCGAGATCACGCGGCCATAGACCGTATATTGCCGGTTCAGGAAGTGGTTGTCCTTGAAATTGATGAAGAACTGGCTGTTGGCCGAATGCGGGTTCTGCGAGCGCGCGGCGCCCAGCGTGCCCCGGTCATGCGGCAGGCCCGAGAATTCGGCCTTCAGGTCCGGCAGATCCGAGCCACCCGTGCCCGCACGGCGGATGTTGAAGGCGGGGTTCGAGGAATTGCCGTGCTCCACATCGCCGGTCTGGGCCATGAAGCCGTCGATCACCCGGTGAAACACCACGCCGTCATAGGCGCCCGAGCGCGCCAGTTCCTTCATCCGCGCCGTATGCAGCGGCGCCACGTCGGGCAGCAGCTCGATGACGACGGTGCCGTTCTTCAGCTCCATCAGGATGGTGTTCTCGGGGTCCTTGATCTCGGCCATGCCGGTCTCCTTTGCGATTTGACCGGCACCCTAGCGCGGCTTGCCGCCGAGGAAAACGGGGGATCGGCCGAAAATCCGGTCACGCTGCCGGGATCAGGCGGCGAGATAGGCCTCGACCCGCGCCACCTGCCCCGGCTGCATGTGCAGCCCCAGCTTGGTGCGCCGCCAGAGCGCGTCCTCGGCGCTGCGGACATATTCGTGGCGGACCAGCCAGTCGAGTTCGCGTTGTGTGAGCGTCGCGCCGAAATCCTCGCCCAGATCCTCGGCTGTCCGGGCGCCCGCCAGCATCACCGCCGCTTCGGTACCATAGGCGCGCACCAGCCGTCGTGCCCAGCCGTCCGTCAGGAAGAGGTGCCGCGCGCGCAGGTCTGCGACCAGATCGGGCACGCCATCGACCGGAAAGTCGCCCCCCGGCAGCGCCACCCCCGCCGTCCAGTCCGGCCCCATTGGCAGATGGGCGGACAGTTTCGCCAGCGCCGATTCCGCCAGCCGCCGATAGGTGGTGATCTTGCCGCCGAAGACATCGAGCACCGGCGCCCCGGCGCCCGCATCCAGCACCAGCACGTAATCCCGCGTCGCCGCCGTCGCGCTGCGCGCCCCGTCGTCATAGAGCGGCCGCACCCCCGAATAGGTCCAGACCACATCTTCGGGCCGGACCGGGCGCTTGAAATAGCCCGAGGCGAAGGCGCAGAGGTAATCGCGCTCGGCCTCCGAGCAGCGGGGTTTTTCGTCGGGGTCGGTGTGTTCGGCGTCGGTGGTGCCGATCAGGGTGAAATCCTGCTCATAGGGGATGGCAAAGATGATCCGCCCATCGGTCCCCTGGAAAAAATACGCCTTGTCATGATCATAGAGCTTGGGCGTGACGATATGCGAGCCCCGTACCAGCCGCACATGGTCCCGCGTCTCACGGTGCAGGACGCCCTTCTGCACCGCGCTCGCCCAGGGACCGGCCGCGTTGACGATGGCCTTGGCGCGGACCTCGCGCCCGCCCATCGTGACACGCCATTCGCCGCCCTCGACCCGGGCGGCGGTGACTTCGGTCCGAGTAAGGATCGTGGCGCCCCGCGCCTCGGCATCGCGGGCGTTCAGCACCACCAGCCGCGAATCCTGCACCCAGCAATCGGAATATTCGTAAGCCGTGCGGAAATGCTCCTGCAAAGGCCCGCCTTCGGGTGCATGGGCCAGGTCCAGCTTCTCGGTCCCCGGCAGGATCTTCCGCCCACCCAGATTGTCGTAAAGAAACAACCCCAGCCGGATCAGCCAGGCCGGGCGCCGTCCCTTCATCCAGGGCATGAAGACCGACAGAAGGCGCGAGGTCGGCGTCTCGGCCTCGAACCGCATCCCCTTGTGATAGGGCAGCACGAAGCGCATGGGCCAGGCAATATGCGGCATGGCGCTGAGCAGCACCTCGCGCTCGATCAGCGCCTCGCGCACCAGGCGGAACTCGAAATATTCCAGATAGCGCAGCCCGCCGTGGAAAAGCTTGGTCGAGGCCGAAGAGGTCGCGCCCGCCAGATCCCCCTTTTCGGCCAGCAGCACCTTCAGCCCCCGCCCCGCTGCATCCCGGGCGATACCGCAGCCATTGATCCCCCCGCCGATGATGACGAGGTCGTAGACCGGGGGGGCAGCGCTGTCTGACATGGGGGGCCTGCGGGGGAATCGGAGGAGTGATTTTCGTTTTCACGCGATAATACGCGCTTTTGTAACAGTTTCTCAAGGAGTCCGCGCGTCATTCCCCCGCGATCCTGCGCAATTCCGATGGCTTGGCTTGCCAGCGCCACGGTGAAGACCGACAATCGGCGAAAAGGAGGCGATTCATGGCCCAGGGTTTCCGCCTGCCCGAGATCCTCGAAATCGCCCGGACCGAGGGGCGGGTGACCGTCGACGGGCTGGCCGCGCGCTTCGGCGTCACGGCGCAGACCATCCGCCGCGATCTGGCCGAGCTGGATGAGGCCGGGCAGTTGGAGCGGGTGCATGGCGGGGCCATCCTGCGCTCGGGCACGGTGAACATCGGCTATCAGGAGCGCGCGGCGCTCAATGCCGAAGAGAAACGCGCCATCGCCCGCGCCTGCGCCGCCGAGATCCCCGAGGGCGCCTCGATCTTCCTGGCCATCGGCACCACGACCGAGGCCGTCGCGCGCGAACTCAGGCGCCACGCCGGGCTGATGGTGGTCACCAACAACATGAATGTAGCCAATATTCTGGCCGAAAACCCGCAATGCCAGGTGATCGTCACCGGCGGCACGCTCAGGCGCTCGGACGGCGGGCTGACCGGCCCCCTGACCGAGGCCGCGATCCGCCAGTTCAAGGTGGATATCGCGGTAATCGGCTGTTCGGCGCTGGATGCCGAGGGTGACATGCTGGATTACGACATCCAGGAGGTCGGTGTCAGTCAATCCCTCATTGCCCAGGCCCGCCGCGCCTGGCTGGTGACCGACAATTCGAAACTGGCGCGGACGGCGCCCGCGCGAATCGGTTCGCTTTCGATCCTCGATACGGTCTTCACCGACCGGCCCCTGCCCGCGCCGCTCATGGCGCGCTGTGCGCAATGGCAGACCCGGGTGGTCGCGGGCTGAGTGGCCCGGGTTCGGTCAGAGCGCCGCTCGCGCCGCGACCGCCTTCATGGCCCCGCTCAGATCGTGCAGCAGCGTGCCCGCCATCGAGCGATAGGCGGCGATCTGGAACGCCTCGGGCCCGGTGCGGATCAGCAGCACCGAGAGATGTTGCAGCACGGACCGCGCCGAGGTGCCGACCGGAAACGCCGCCGCCCGCAGATCCAGCGGGCAGAGCCGCGCCAGCACCGCCGGAACGTCGCGCCCTTCCAGCGTCACCCAGACCCAGCCGTCGCTCTGATCCGTCACGGCGGCAAGCCCGCCCAGATCGGGCGCGGGGCCGCCCGTCAGGAAGGCCATCCCGCGCCCGGCCCAGATCAGGCGGCGCGCGCCCTCCTCGATGACCTCGCCCGGCGCCGGAAAACGCAGGACCGGCGACAGGTCGCGGCCCGGATAGGGGGCGATGGCCGTCACCGGGCCCGGGTCGAAAGCCGCGAGCCGCACGCTGCCGATGGTCAGCGGCAGGCCGGTCACGGCCGGTGTTGCGATCAGTTCAGCCACGCATCCGCCCTCCCTCGGGGTCGAAGAATACCGGGTCGCAGACCTCGACCAGAACTTTGCGGCCCCTGAGTCCATCGTCCAGCCGGATCACCTGCCCGTGCCGCGCCCGCCCGTCCTTAAGGAAGCCGAGGCCCAGCCAGCAGCCCAGCGTCGGCGAGGGCGCGACCGAGGTGACATAGCCCTGGTTGTGCTCGCGCGTCGCGGGGTCGCGTTCGTTGTAAAGATGGGCCCCGGCCGACAGGACCTCGCCCTGATTGACCGGCATCAGCCCGACCAGCTGCTCGCGCCCGGCCTCGGTCAGGCCCGGCCTGAGGCTCGCGGCCTTGCCGATGCAATCCTTCTTCCCCGAGACCATCTTGCCCAGACCAACATCGTCGGCCGTCACCCGGCCATGGATCTCGGCATGGGTGATGAAGCCCTTTTCGACCCTGAGCACGTTCAACGCCTCCATGCCATAGGCGCAGCCCTCCAGCCCCTGCGCGGCCTCGACCAGACGGTCGAAGAGCGCGGCGCCATAGCGGGTGGGCACGGCGATTTCATAGCCCTGCTCGCCCGAGAACGAGATGCGGAACAGCCGCCCCCGAACCCCGCCCACCGTGACCGGCGCGCAGCCCATGAAGGGCAGATCGGCGTTGATCCCGAGCACAGCCAGCAGCGCCGGCGCCTTCGGCCCGGCGATGCAGAATTGCGCCCAGCTTTCGGTGACCGAGGACATCCGCACATCCCAGCCGCCGCAGAAGGCCTGATGCACGAAATCCATGTGCCGCATGACCAGCCCGGCGGCCGCGGTGGTGGTGGTGACCAGGAAATGCTCAGGCCCCAGCCGGGCGCAGGTGCCGTCATCCAGCACGAAGCCATCCTCGCGCAGCATGAGGCCGTAGCGGACCTTGCCGGGGGCGAGCGTCGACATGGTATTGGTATAGACGAGATCGAGAAAGCGTGCCGCATCAGCGCCTTGCACGTCGATCTTGCCAAGGGTCGACACATCGGCGACACCGACATGCTCACGCACCTGCATCACCTCGCGGTCGCAGGCGGCGCGCCAATCGGCCTCACCCTGACGCGGGAAGTAGCTGGGCCGATACCAGAGCCCGGCCTCGATCATCGGCGCGCCCATGGCCCGGCTGCGGGCGTCGGAGGTCAGCAGACGCCGCGGCGCAAAGCCCTCGGCCCGGCCGCCCGCGCCCATGGCAGCGATAGAGACGGGGATGAAGGGCGGCCGGTAAGTCGTTGTTCCAGTGGCAGGAATGCCCTGCCCCGTGGCCTCGGCCAGAACCGCCAGCGCGGCCACGTTCGAGGATTTCCCCTGATCCGGCGCCATGCCCTGCGTCGTGTAGCGCTTCATGTGCTCGACGCTGCGGAACCCCTCCTGCGCCGCAAGTTTCACGTCTTTCGTCGTGACATCATTGGCAAAATCGAGCCAGGCCCGGCCACCCGCATCGACTGCCCAGAGGGGCGCGATACCATAGGGGCGATCCTCGGCGCCCGGCACCGGCAGGTCAGGCGCACGCAGCCCCAGATCGGCCAGAACCTCGGTCACGACGGCCGCGCCATCGGCGAGACAGGCGGCGGTGGAGAAGCGCCCGCGCGCCGCGCCCGTCACCGACAGCCCCGGGACCGCGCCCGGCCTTGGCACGAAAGCTGCAATCTTTTCATCCCATTGCGGGCGGGTGTTCAGGTGGCAGGTGAGGTGCAGAGTGGGGTTCCAGCCGCCCGCCAACGCCAGCGTCCGCGCCTCGATCATCGAGGTGCCGCCCTTGTGGCGCACCGCCACCTCCTTCAGCCCCATCCGTCCCCGGGTGCCCACCACCTCGGCCCCGGCATAGACCGGGAAATCCTCGGTCACCGGGATCGGGCGCGGATCGACATAGGCCGCGATTTCAACGCCTTGCGCGGTGAGGCTGCGGGCTGCGGCCAGCCCCCCGTCATTGTTCGAGAAGATCACCACCCGGCCCGGGTTCACACCCCATTTCGCCAGATGCCCGGCAACGCCCGAGGCCAGCATCACTCCCGGCCGGTCGTTGTCCGGGTGGGCGATCGGCCGTTCCAGCGCCCCGGCGGCGAGGATCGCCCGTTGCGCCACGATCCGCCAGAAACACTCGCGCGGCGCTTCCCCGGGCGCCCGGTGCAGGCTCACCCGCTCCAGCGCGCCGAAGGTGCCGTCGTCATAGGCGCCGGTGACCGTGGTCCGGGTCATCAGCCGCACGTTGGGCAGCGCCGCGAGCTCGGCCACGACGCCCGCCGCCCAATCCGGCCCCGCCTGCCCGCCGACCTCGGGCTGGTCGGCCAAGAGCCGCCCGCCCATCCGCACCTCCTCGTCGGCCAGGATCACATCCGCCCCGGCCCGCGCCGCGATCAGCGCTGCCATCAGCCCGGCAGGCCCCGCGCCGATCACCAGAAGGTCGCAATGGGCGAAGGCCTTCTCGTAGACCGCCTCGTCATGGCGTCCCGACAGCGACCCCAGCCCCGCCGCGCGGCGGATCGCCGGTTCATAGAGCTTTTCCCAGAAGGCGCGCGGCCACATGAAGGTCTTGTAATAGAACCCGGCGCTGAGGAAGGGCGCCATCCAGTCGTTGACCGCCAGCAGGTCGAAAGCCAGCGGCCCCAGATGGTTCTGGCTGCGCGCCTCCAGCCCCTCGTAGATTTCCTGCACCGTCGCGCGCACATTGGGCGTCTGCTGCGCGCCCTCGTGGATCTCGACCAGCGCCGAGGGTTCCTCGGACCCGGCGGTCATCGCGCCGCGCGGGCGGTGGTATTTGAACGACCGACCCATCAGCCGCGTCCCGCTGGCCAGCAGCGCCGAAGCCAGCGTGTCCCCGGAAAAGCCCTGATACGCCCGGCCGTCGAACGAGAACCGGACTGGGCGCGCGCGGTCGATCAGCAGGCCCTTGCCCGGAATGCGGTGGCTCTGGCTCATGCGCGTGCCTCCGCCACCGGACACACCGAGAGGATCTCATGGGTGACGGTGTTGCGCTCGACCTCCAGCCAGCTCTGACAGGGATCGTGATACCACAGGTCGCGCGTCACCCCGGCGGGGTTCTCGCGCAGGTGCAGGTAAGCGTCCCAGGCCTCGAGCCCGGCATCGGGCGCCGGGCGGTCCAGAAAGACCGAGGCCCCGTAATAGGTGAACTCGCGCCGGTCACGCGGGCCGCAGCAGGGACAGGGGATGCGCATTCTCTACTCCACCGGGCCTTGCCCGTCATTTCCACGCATAGGGATGTGTCCGGCCAGGGTCATTGCATGCCCTGGCAGGCATCGGCCGGCATGCGCTGCAACTGGTGCCGGGTCGGTCGCGGCCCGGGTACGGCGATGTCCAGATTGGCGGCCTCGGGTCCGTAGACGAGAAAGCGCGTGGTCTCCAACGCCAGCGCATCCTCGCCCATCGGCACCACGCGCAAGCCACCCTCGTCGATGCCCGCGCGGCAGAATCCGTCCCGCGACGAGCACCAGATCGGCACTGCGATCCGCGCGCCGCCCATGCCGGCCTCGCGCGCGCGGCCACCATCGGGCAGCGTCACGCGGAACGTGCCCTCGGCCTGCGGGAAGGCGAAACCGCTGTCGGGCGCGCGCAGGTAAAGCCGCACGCCCAGCAGGCCCTGACCGTGGCCCATGTCGGAATAGGTCACGCCGTAGCAGCCCGGCGCGGGCAAGGGATGCGGACGCCAGAGGCGTTCACAGGTTTCGGCCGGCGCGGGGTCGAGCAGATAGACGGTGGCCTGTCCCTCACGCTCGGCCAGATCGCTGGAGCCGCCGCAGGACTCCCCCTCGCCCACCCGAAAGCGCTGGGTGCTGAGCCTCAGCCCGCCCCCGGCCGTCATCTCGGTGGTGAAGAGCCCGCCGTCGCATTCGACATAGCAGGCACCCTGCGCGTCGCAGATCGCCAGTTGCGTCAGCACCGCGCCGCCCACGCCGTCCCGCGCCGCCTGTCCCTGATCCGCCATCCGCGCCTCGACCAGGGCGGCCGGTGTCTCGCCCGCGTCATCCTCGGTGAAGAACCACAGGCGCAGCCCGGCGACACCCTGGGCGGGATGGGCCGTCAGATGCGCCGCCTCATAGTCGCGCGCATAGCAGCCGGGCGGCGGCAGTTCGGCCAGCAGCGGCGTCGGCAGCAGAAACGCGGTCAGGGGAAGCCAGCTTCGCATCCGGTCACCCTCCGCAAAGCTGGTCGCGGCTGCGATAGAGCCGGTAGGTGGTCGACTGGCCCGGCCCTTCCGAAAGGTCCGACACCTCCGAGGTTCCGTCACAGGCGTCGCCCCGGGCGATGCGCATGTGGTCGGTGGTGATGTCGATGGAATCCTCGCTGGCCCGGGTCAGGGTAAAGCCGCCCCCGTCGCAATAGACATAGCAGGGCTGCCCGTCGGTGCATTGCCCTTCCTCGGACATGATCATCCCGCCGAACCCTGCCAGACCGGTATGCCCCTGCGGCGCCAGCCGGGCGATCAGGCGAAAGCCCATGCCGAAATCCTCGCGCCTGAGGCGCAGCGACACACGCTCGACGATCTGGTCCGGATGCGCGGCCAGATGGGCGGCATCGTAGTGCCGCGTGAAACAACCTTCGGGCCAGGTCTGGGCCGCCGCCGCAGGCGCGGCCAGCAGCGCGAGGCTAGTGAAGATTGTGCTGGGAACCCGTGCCTTCCTCATCCATCAATCCCCTGCCGGTGCGGAACCGATCCAGCCGGAAGCGCGCCGCCACCGGATGCGGCGCCCCCGTTGCCATGAGATGCGCCAGGCACCAGCCCGAGGCCGGCACCGCCTTGAACCCCCCGTAATTCCAGCCGCAATTGACGAACAGTCCTTCGGTATCGGTCTTGTCGATGATGGGCGAGCCATCGGGCGACATGTCCATGATCCCGCCCCAGGACCGCAGCACCTTGGCGCGCCCGATCATCGGCATCAGGGTCATGCCGGCCTCCATCACATGCTCGACCATCGGCAGATTGCCGCGCGCGGCGTAGGAGGCGTAGAAATCGAGGTCACCGCCGAAGACGAGGCCGCCCTTGTCCGACTGGCTGATGTAGAAATGCCCCATGCCGAAGCTGACCACATGGTCGATGACCGGCTTCAGCCCCTCGGTGACGAAGGCCTGCAGGATGTGGCTCTCGATCGGCAAGCGCATGCCCGCCATCGCCGCCACCTGACCCGAGCGTCCGGCCGCGACCATGGCGACCTTCTTCGCTCGGATCGGCCCCCGCGTCGTCTGGACGCCGGTCACGCGGCCGTTCTCGATGTCGATGCCGGTGACTTCGCAATTCTGGATCAGGTCGACGCCGCGCTGGTCGGCGCCCCGGGCATAGCCCCAGGCCACCGCATCATGGCGCGCGCTGCCGCCGCGCGGATGCAGGAGCCCGCCGTAGATCGGAAAGCGCGTCTGCTCGAAATCGAGATAGGGCAGATGCTTGCGCACCCCTTCGCGGTCCAGAAGGATCGCATCGTCGCCCTGCGCCAGCATGGCGTTGCCGCGCCGGGCGAAAGCGTCGCGCTGGCCGTCGGAATGGAAGAGGTTGATGAGCCCCCGCTGCGAATGCATGACGTTGTAGTTCAGCTCGGATTCGAGGCCTTCCCACAATTTCAGCGAATGCGAGTAGAACTCGGAATTGCCCGGCAGGAAGTAATTGGCCCGCACGATGGTGGTGTTGCGGCCGATATTGCCGCTGCCCAGATAGCCCTTTTCCAGGATCGCGATATTCTTCAGCCCGTGGTTCTTCGCCAGGTAATAGGCCGTTGACAACCCATGCCCGCCGCCGCCGATGATGATGATGTCATAGGCCGGTTTCGGCGCCGGATCGCGCCACGCCGGGCGCCAGCCCCGGTTGCCCGAAAGCCCCTGCGTGAAGACGCGAAACCCCGAATAGCGCATGCCCAGTCTCGTCCCCGGCCTTGTCCCGGCCTCCAGACAATCCTGTCCGGCAGGCGATGACAAGCCTCAATCCGACACGCCCGGCACGGCAGCGACCTCGGCCCCCCGCGCATGTTCGCCCGCGCAAAGGGCGTGGTCGGCCAGGCTCTCGATGACGCGGCAATGGGCGGTATCGGCGCCGTCGCAAGCGATCATCCGGGTGAGTTCGCCCTTGAGCGCGGTCAGCGCGGCAATCCGCGCCTCGACCGAGGCCAGATGTCGCCGCGCCAGCGAATCCGCCGGCGCGCAGGAGGCCCCGGGCTGGCCCTGAAGCGCCAGCAGATCGGCGATATCCTCCAGCGGGAAACCAAGGTCGCGGGCGTGGCGGACGAAGGCCAGCCGCTCGACCGCCGCCCGGTCATAGAGGCGCCGGCCGCTCTCGGTACGCGGCGCCTCGGGCAGAAGGCCCCGCTCTTCGTAGAAGCGGATCGTGTTGACCTTGACGCCGCTCCGACGCGCCGCTTCGCCGATGGTCAGATCGCGCATGGCAAAACCCTCTTGCTTCTCCAGTCGCTGTAGGAAGTATGACCCGAGTCGGACCAAGACAAGGAGGGCCGACCATGCCCCATGATTGCACGCACGACCACGAATTCGACGGCGCCTCACCCGCCTATCGCCGCGCCTTGGTCGCGGTGATCGTGTTGAACGCCGGCCTCTTCGGGGTCGAGATGACGGCGGGCGCCCTGGCCGGCAGCCGGGCGCTGCAGGCCGACGCGCTGGATTTCGCCGCCGATGCGCTGACCTACGGGATTTCCCTCTGGGCCATCGGGCGCCCCCTGGCGCTGAGGGCGCGGGTGGCGCAGATCAAGGGCCTGTCGCTGGCGCTGATGGCGCTGGCGATCCTGGGCCTCGCCATCGGCGACATGCTGGCGCCGGGCCTGCCCGAGGCCAGGGTGATGGGCGCCGTGGGTTTCGCGGCACTGGCGGCCAATGTCGCCTCGGTCCTGATCCTGATGCGCTGGAAAGACGGGGATTCGAATGTGCGTTCCGTCTGGCTGTGCTCAAGGAACGACGCCATCGGCAATGTCGCGGTGATGGGCGCGGCGGTGATGGTCGCCTGGCTGGGATCCGGCTGGCCGGACCTGGTGGTCGCGGTGGCCATGGCGGGGCTGTTCCTGTCGTCCTCGGTCCAGATCCTCAGACGCGCGGCGCAGGAACGCGCGCACGCGCATTGAGGGAAAGGCGGGGGGCTGCCGCCCCAAGAGACCGGGAAAGGCGGGGGGCTGCCGCCCCCCGCGCCCCCTGCCCAAAGGGGGGCACGCCCCCCTTTGGAAACCCCGTGGATATTTGGGGCACAAAGAAGCCCTATTCGGCTGCGACCGTGAAGACCGGTTCCATGCCGGCCAGGATCTCGGCCGAGAGATGGCACTTCACCTGATGGCCGCCGCCCACGTCGCGCAGCGGCGGCATCTCGGTCTCGCAGATCCCGCCCGGAACCTGCGATTTCCAGCGGCAGCGGGTCTGGAACGGGCAGCCGGGCGGCGGGTTCACCGCCGAGGGGATGTCGCCTTCCAGCACGATGCGCTTCTTCTCGATCCGCGTGTCGGCGATTGGCACGGCGGACAGCAGCGCCTCGGTATAGGGATGATAGGGCGGCGCGAAGACCTGATCGGTGGTGCCCAGTTCGACGACATGGCCCAGATACATGACCAGCACCCGGTCGCTGAGATAGCGCACGATGCTCAGGTCATGGCTGATGAACAGCAGCGTCGTGCGGTTCTTGCGCTGGATATCCATCAGGAGTTCGGTGACGGCCGCCTGCACCGAGACATCGAGCGCCGAAACCGGCTCGTCCGCGATCACCACCTTGGCGTTGCCGGCGAAGGCTCGGGCGATGCCGACGCGCTGTTTCTGCCCGCCCGAGAGCTGGCGCGGCATCCGATTGGCGAATTCGCGCGGCAGTTTCACCAGATCGAGCAGCTCCAGCATGCGCTGCTGACGCTCGGCATCCGACGCGCCGACGCCGAAGATCTCGAGCGCACGGACGATCTGGCGACCCACGGTCATCGAGGGGTTCAGCGTGTCGAACGGGTTCTGGAACACCATCTGCAGGGACGAAACGGTATCGGTGTTGCGGTGCTGGATCGGCGTCGATTGCACGTTTTCGTCGAAAAGCATGATCTGCCCGTCGGTCGCCGTCTCCAGCCCCATCAGCACCTTGGCGAAGGTCGACTTGCCGCAGCCGGATTCGCCGACGATGGCCAGAGTCTCGCCCTCGCGGGCGTCGAAGCTCAGCGTCTCGTTGGCCTTGACCACCTTGGTGTCGCCCCCCTTGAAGAGCGAAGAGGCGGCGACCTCGTAATATTTGCGCACATTCTCCATCGACAGCACCACCTCGCCGATATGCGAGCTGTCGTGCTGGACACCTGCCGCGATGGGGGCGTTCCAGTCGATCTCGTCGAAGCGGATGCAACGGCTGTCGTGGCGGGTGTCGCCCGCCACCGGCAGCATGGGGATCTCCTGCGCGTCGCAGCGGCCCTTTACGAAATAATCGCAGCGCGGGCCGAAATTGCAGCCCCGGGGGCGCTCGTGCGGGAGGGGGAAATTGCCGGGGATCGCCTTCAGCGGGCGCGAGGTCTTGTCGGCGCCGGGCAAGGGGATCGAACGGAACAGCGCCTGCGTATAGGGGTGGCGCATCTTGTCGAAAACATCGGTGATATTGCCGGTCTCGACCGCCTCGCCCGAGTACATGACGGTGATGCGGTCGCAGACTTCCATCACGAGGCCGAGGTTATGCGAGATGAACAGCATCGAGGTGCCGTATTTCGCGGCAAGGTCATTGACCAGATCGACGATCCCGGCCTCGACCGTCACGTCGAGCGCGGTCGTCGGCTCGTCGAGGATCAGGAGCGCGGGTTTCGACATCAGCGCCATGGCGATGACGATGCGCTGCTGCTGGCCACCCGACAACTGGTGCGGATAGGCGTCGAGGATGCGGTCGGGATCGGGCAGGCGCACGTCGGCCACCAATTGCCGGGCCAGGGCGCGGGCCTGCGATTTCGGCATCTTCTGGTGGATCATCGGCACTTCGGCCAGCTGGTCGCCGATCTTCATGGCCGGGTTCAGCGAGGCCATCGGCTCTTGATAGATCATGGCGATTTCCGAACCGCGGATCTGACGCAATTCTTCCTGGCTCATCGCCGTCAGGTCGCGCCCCTTGAAGCGGATCTTGCCGCCGACGATGCGGCCGTTGACGCCCAGGTCGCGCATCACGGCCAGCGCCACGGTGGACTTGCCGCAGCCGGATTCCCCGACCAGGCCCATCGCCTCGCCCTTCATCACCCGGCAGGAGAAATCCATCACCGCCGGGATCTCGCGCAGGCGGGTGAAGAAACTGATCGAGAGATTCTCGATTTCGAGGATCGGTTGGGTTTCGTCCCAGGCAGGTGCGTTTTCGGTCATCGGCTGGCTCCTGTGGCGGGCCGGGCAGCCGGGGGTTTCACACCCCCGGACCCCCGTGGCGTATTGTCGGCAGGATGAAGGGGCGCGGGGCGGCCCATCAATCCCTCAGGCTTTCTTCGCGCAGCCCGTCGGCCAGCAGGTTCAGGCCCAGGACGAGGCTCATGAGCGACAGCGCGGGCACCAGCGCGGGATGCGGATAGACGGTCAGCAGGCGCCGGCCGGCGTTGATGGTCGAGCCCCAGTCCGGGCTTTCGGGGCTCACACCCAGGCCAAAGAAGCCCAGCGTGCCGAGGAGGATGGTGGTGTAGCCGATGCGCAGGCAGAAATCGACGATCAGGGGCCCCCGGGCGTTGGGCAGGATCTCCCACAGCATGATGTACCAGGGCCCCTCGCCCCGCGTCTGGGCGGCGGCGACGTAATCGCGGGTCTTGATGTCGAGCGTGATGCCGCGGACGATGCGGAAGACGGTCGGCGCGTTGACGAAGACGACCGCGACGAAGACGTTCAGCAGGTTGGGCGACATCGACCAGAGCCCGACGGGATCGGCGTTGAACACCAACCCGACATAGGCCCAAGCGCCGACCGCCAGCACGATTCCGACGTAAAGGTTGCGCTTGGCGGGCTGGGTGAAGAAGCGCGCGTTGAGCAGCACCGTGACAAAGAGGATCGGCACCAGAAACAGGATCCCGGCCATGACGCGCGGGATCGGCGTCTCCTGGATCTCGGGCGCGACCAGCAGGAAGAAGAGCAGGATCACCGGGAAGGCCAGCACCAGATTGGCGAGGAAGGTGAGCCCGGTATCCAGCTTTCCGCCGAAATAGCCCGCGGGCAGGCCCAGCGTGATGCCGATCATGAACGAGATCATGGCGGCGAAGGGGGCGATGCGCAGCACCTCGCGCGCGCCCATCACCATGCGCGAGAAGACGTCGCGCGCCAGGCTGTCGCCGCCCAGAAGGTAATAGGGATACAGATCGCGCGGATCGCGCAGCGCCGAGCCGGGCACGGCATTGCGCATGCCGCTGACCTGCGACAGCGAGTCATGCGTGACGATGAAATTGGCGAACAGCGCCACGAACAGCCAGAACATGACGATGCCGAAGCCGATCATGCCGACCGTCGAGTCGAAGAGCTTGCCGTAAAGGCCAAGCCGGCGCTTGAAACGGATGGAGAGCGCATAGGTCAGGACCAGCGCGACCCAGACCGGCAGCAATTGCTGGGCGATGCGGGCGAGGATTTCGAACCAGCTCAGGGGCTCCATGGGCGGGTCTCTCCTTACGAAATCCGGATACGGGGATTGAGATAGACATAGCCCACGTCCGAGATGAGCTGGGTGACCAGGACCACGACCACCGCCACCACCGACGAGGCGAGCAGCAGTTCGATGTCGTTGTTGATGGCAGCCTCGTAGAGGGTCCAGCCAAAGCCCGGGTAGCTGAACAGCACCTCGGAGATGACGACACCGTTCAGAAGCCAGGGGATCTGCAGCATGATCACGGTGAAGGGGGCGATCAGCGCGTTCCGCAGCGCGTGCCGAACGACGATCTTGCCGAAGCTCACGCCCTTCAGCCGGGCGGTGCGGATGTATTGCTGCGTCATCACCTCGGTCATCGAGGCGCGGGTGATGCGGGCGACATAGCCCATGCCGTACAATGCGATGGTCAGCACCGGCAGGGTGAAATTCGAGAAGGTGATGTCGTCAAGCGCCGAGCGGGCGTTGCCCTGAAACAGGACCGGCCCGTCTATCCAGCCCCAGCTGACCAGGAGCGGCGAGAGGCCGACGGTCGAGGACGCCAGCAGCGCGATCAGCAGGACGCCCGAGACATATTCCGGCGTCGCGGTCGAGGCGATGGCGAAGGTCGAGAGCGCCCGGTCGGTGCGCGACCCCTCGCGCATGCCGGCCAGGATACCGACGATCAGCGCCATCGGCACCATGACCGCCAGCACCCAGAGCATCAACAGCCCCGTGGCGCCCAGCCGCGCGGTCAGCACTTCGGCCACGCCGGCCCGGAAGCGGGTCGAGAAGCCCCAGTCGCCCTGCAGGATGCCGCAGCGCTCGCCCGCGGCCTCGGCCGTCCCGCGCAGGGCCACGCAGCGCCCGGTCACGGTGCCGTTGTCCTCGGTGCGGACCCAACCGGGCAGCACACCCAGCCATTCGCCATAGCGCACCAGCATGGGCGAGGCGTAGCCGTTCCTTTCCAGCCATCGGTCGACCTCGGCATCGGTCATCCGGCTGCCGGCCTGGGTCTTGGCCAGCGTCTCCAGTTTGGCCGGCATGTTGGTCAAGGCAAAGACGATGATGGTCAGGCACAGCGCCGTGACCAGCATCAGCCCGATGCGCCGGAAAAGGAACAGCAACATGGCGTCTCCTGTGGCGGAGCGCAGCGTATGGGCTTACGCCCCTCGGCCGCAGCGGCGAAGGATGACCGGAAGAACCGGAAAGGGACCGATGAAGGCGAGCGGGGCGCACCTTTCGGCACGCCCCGCATCCCGGCTCACGAGAGCCAATACTTCACGTAATCGACCACGAAGGTCGGGTGCATCTCGGCGCCATGGACATTGGGCCGGGCGTTGCGGAAGATCGAGCGCCAGTAGGGCTGGATGAGCACGCCCTCCTCCTGCATGATCTCCTCGAGCCGGTGCATCACCTCGCGGCGGGCATCGGCATCGGCGATGCCGTTGGCCTGATCCAGCAGCGTGTCGAATTCCTCGTTCGAGAAGGCCGCCTCGTTCCACGGCACGCCCGTGCGATAGGCGAGGTTCAGGATCTGCACGCCCAGCGGGCGCATGTTCCATTCAGTGGCCGAGAACGGGTATTTCGTCCAGTCGTTCCAGAAGGTCGCGCCCGGCAGGATCGTCCGCTTGATGTTGATCCCGGCATCGCGGATCTGGGCCGCGACCGCGTCGCAGGTTTCGGCCTGCCAGGGCTCGTCGATCGAGATCAGCTCGAACTCGTAATCGCCAAGGCCCGCGGCCTCGATGGCCGCGCGCGCCGCCGCACCGTCCACCGTCAGGGGGGGCAGTTCGGCATATTCGGGATGGATCGGGCAGACATGGTGGTTTTCGGCCACGGTGCCCAGGTCGTTGTAGCCCAGTTCAAGGACGATGGCGTTCGACACGGCCAGCTGCAGGGCCTTGCGCACGTCCTTGTTGTTGTAGGGCTCGTTGTCCTGGTTGAAGCGCACGGCGATGGTCGCCGCGGTGACCGCCTCGGTCCGGGGCATGCCGATGGCATCGAAGATGTCGATGATATCGCCCTGCGCCTGGTAGTTGAGGTCGATCTCGCCCGATTCCGCCGAGGCGACCCAGGCCGCCGGGTCGTTGCCCAGGTCGATGAACTCGATCCGGTCCAGATAGGCGCCGTTGCCTTCGTTCCACCAGGTATGATCGGCGTTGCGCTCGACCACGGCGCCGATGCCGGGCTCGTAGCTGATCGGCAGATAGGGGCCGGTGCCGATCGGATTGGCGACCGGATCGTCGCCGGTGAACGAGGGATGCACCACCGCAGCCGGGTAATCCGCGATCGAGACCATCAGCGCGATATCGGGCTGGGTCAGATTGATGCGGACGGTAAGGTCGTCGACGATCTCGATCCCGCCCTCGCGCACTGCGTTGTTTTCCACCAGCGAGCCCATGCGGGTGGCCATCGAGTTGCCCTCGACCGAGGCATCGCACCAGCGCTCGAAGTTATGCGCCACATCGGCCGCGGTGAAATCGTCGCCGTTGTTCCACTTCACGCCCGGACGGACGCGCAGCGTATAGGTCTTGGCGTCGTCCGAGGCTTCCCAGCCTTCCAGCAGCACCGGCAGCAGCGTGCCGTCGCGCTGGTAATCGACCAGGTATTCCAGCCAGCCGCGGCAGGCATTGGCCAGTTCCGACCAGTCCCAGGTGCGCGGATCGCGCTGGGCCTTGATCGCCATCTGCATCTTCAGCGTGCCGCCCATGGTGGGGGTCTGCGCCTGTGCCGCCGACGGGGCGGCCATGCCGATGAGGCCATAGGCAGCCGGCGCGGCGATCCCGAGCGCGGTCGCCCGGGTGAGGAATTCCCGGCGGCTGAGCTTGCCCGCGCGGTAATCGCGCGCATAGACCTCTGCCGCCGGATGAACCCGGGCACCGGTGTCTTGGATAACGTCTTTCATCTGAGTCTCCCTGTTGGCGCGGTTGATCGGCGGCGACGTTGCGCAGCGCCCCGGCTGGTGCTTATGCGGCACCAAGGACCCTGCTTGCGCCGTCCTGTTTGCGACCCGTCCCTATCCAAACGCGACCCTCTCCGAATTACAACCCGAAAACGGGTGCTTCCGTGCCGGGGCGCACGGGCGGCGGCGCAGGGCCGCGCCCGGATCACTCGCGCGGGGCGCCCCCCTGAAAGGCATTCGCCACGCCATAATCGCAGGGCGCCTCCTGCATCTGCAGGTGGAGTGCATCGCCCGAATAGGGATGCGCCCGGGCGAGTGCCTCGTCAAAATCAATCCCCAGACCGGGGTGGCGCGGGACCGGGATATAGCCCTCCTCCACGCTCAGGCTGTGGCGGATCAGCGGCAGGTGGAAGGTGCCGCCGGTCTGGATCGTCTCGACCAGCAGCAGGTTCGGCAGCGTGGCGCCCAGCTGGATGTTGGCCGCCCATTCCACCGGCCCGGCATAGAGATGCGGCGCCACCTGGGCGCCGAAGGCCTCGGCCAGCGCCGCGATCTTTTTCGTCTCCAGGATCCCGCCCGAGCGTCCCAAAGCCGGCTGCAGGATCGAGGCTCCGCCCGACCTGAGCAAGGTCCCGAACTCGGCCTTGGTCGTCATCCGCTCGCCCGTGGCCAGTGGGATCCGCACCGCCTGCGCCACCTGCGCGAAATCCAGCAGGTTGTCGGGCGGGATGGGCTCTTCGTACCAGAGCGGGCTGTAGGGCTCCAAAGCCTGGCCCAGCCGAATCGCGCCCGAGGGGGTGAATTGACCATGCGTGCCGAACAGAAGATCGGCGCGGTTGCCCACCGCCTTCCTGATCGCCGCGCACATACGGACGCTGAGGTCGATATCCCAGAGCGCCGGCTGATGCCCGCCATGGATCGTATAGGGCCCGGCCGGATCGAACTTGATCGCGGTGAATCCCAGGTTCACGGCATCGAGCGCCGCCTCGGCCTGCATCTCGGGCGAGGTCCAGAAGGCGGCCGCGTCCATGCCGTCGAGCGGATAGAGATAGGTATAGGCCCGGAGCCGCTCGTTCATCAGCCCGCCCAGAAGGGCATGCACCGGCTGCTCCAGCGCCTTGCCCCAGAGGTCCCAGCAGGCGATTTCCAGCCCCGAGAAGGCGCCCATCACCGTCAGGTCCGGCCGCTGGGTGAAGCCCGAGGAATAGGCCCGGCGGAACATCTTCTCGACGTTCGACGGCGCCTCGCCCCGCATGTGGCGCTCGAAGACATCCTCGATGACCGCGACCATGGCCTTCGGGCCGACCGAGGCCGCATAGACCTCGCCATAGCCCGAGATGCCGTTGTCGGCGGTCAGCTTGACGATCAGCCAATAGCGCCCACCCCAGCCAGGCGGCGGTGTGCCGATGACGAAGACTTCCAGATCGACGAGTTTCATGAATCCCCCCTCTGGCTATGTAGGTGGGCAATATGGCCCATCCTGGCGGGCCGGCGCCCCCTGACAGATACGATGCTGGCGGCTAGGATCGTGCCCAATACTGCCCTGGGGATGCCGACATGCCCGCCCGACTCCTTGGCCCCGACGACCTCGCCCTGCTCCTCGGCACTGCGCCGGGGCTCTTCGACCAGCCGGTCGACCCGGTACAGGCGCAAGCCTTCCTCGCCGACCCCTTGCACCGCATCGCCGCGGTGCTGGAACAGGACGAAATCCTCGCCTTCGCCTCGGGCACCATCCTGTTGCACCCCGACAAGCAACCGTCGTTCTTCGTCAACGAAGTCGGCACCCGCGAGGGGCATCGTCGCCGGGGTCATGCCACGGCCGCGCTGAGAATATTGTTCGAGGCCGCCCGCCGCAGCGGCTGCCAGGGGATCTGGCTGGGCGCCGAAACCGACAACGACGCCGCCCGCGGCCTCTACCGGCGCCTCGGCGCGGACGAGATCGCCTTTGTCGGCTATGGCTGGGACGGCGCCTTTGACCTCGACTGACATCAGCGCTGCATCACGATGACATTGCGCAGGACATGGCCCTGCCGCGCATCGGCAATCGCCTGGTTGATCTCGTCGAACCGATAGCGCGCGGTGATCAGCTCCTCCAGCTTCAGCCGGCCCTGCCGCCACATCTCGACCAGATAGGGAATGTCCCGCTGCACCACTGTCGCGCCCATGAAACTGCCGGTCAGCCGCTGGGCCGTGGCAGCGACGATCACCGGCTCCACCTCCATCCGCGCGCCCGAGGGAGGCATGCCGACCATCACCACCTGGCCCCCCTTGCACGCGAGCGCAGGCGCCTGATTATAGGCGGCGATGGCCCCGACCGCCACGAAGACATGATCGGCGCCGCCCTCGGTCAGGCCCATGACCGCCCGGCGCAGGCCCTTCATGTCGGCCTTGAGCACATCGGTCGCACCGAATTCGGTGGCGGCGGCCAGCTTTTCCTCGGCGAGGTCGATGGCGATGATCCGCCCTGCCCCGGCCAGCCGCGCGCCCTGGATGGCGTTGAGCCCTACCCCGCCCGCGCCGATCACGACGACCGACTCGCCGGCCCGAACCCCGGCGGTGTTGATCACCGCCCCGGTCCCGGTGATCACCCCGCAGGCCAGCAGCGCGCCCAGCTCCATCGGCAGATCGTCGGGCACTTTCGCCACCTGGCTGGCATGCACGACGCATTCCTCGGCGAAACCGCCGGTGGCCAGCCCATGCTCGACGGTCGTGCCATCGGGCAGCTGCAACACGCCGTTGCCCCGGTCATAGGGCGCGGCGCAGAGGAAGGGCTTGCCGCCCCGACAGGCCCGGCATTGCCCGCAGGAACGGATCATCGAGACGACGACCGCATCGCCCGGGGCGAGGCCCCGGACGCCCTCTCCCAAGGCGATGATCCGCCCCGCCGCCTCGTGGCCATAGACGGCGGGCAGCTGGCTGGCCCAGATCCCGTCGATATAGCCCAGATCGGAATGGCAGATGGCGACGGCCTCGATGGCGACCTGAACCTCGCCCGGTCCCGGCGCGCGCAGCACCACCTCCTCGATCGTCAAGGGTTCGCCAAAGGCGCGGCACAGGGCTGCTTTCATGTCGGTTCTCCTTCTCCTGCCCCTGACAGACCACGCTCCTTGCCGCCGGGCAACCCCTCCGTCGCGTTGCCCCGGGGGCGACCGGGCAAGGGGGGCCTTCTGCCCCCCTCTTGGCCTGCGGCCAATTCACCCCCCGAGGATATTTGAGGCGCAAAGAAGTCGAAGAGCGGCGCCGGGACCGACGCGATCCGCCCGTCTCATCACTTTGCCAAAAATACGCCGGGGGGGCCGGGGGGCTGGCCCCCCGGGGTCGCAACAAGCGCCGCCCCCTCCGCGGCGGGAGGCGCGCGGGGTGGGCGGGTGGGAGCGTGCCTCCCGCCGCCCGGCGCCGGGGCGAAAGGCGGCTTGGCAATCCTCTGCCGGCGCAATATGATCAAATTATCCTGCCGGAGTTCCCATGCCCGCCGTTCCGCCCTCCCCGCCTGCCGGTCTCGATCCCCGGCGCCTCGCCGCCTTCCGGGCGCGCGAGGAGCAGCGCTTCGCCCGCGCCCGGCCTGTCACCCGCGCCCGTCTTGACGAAGGTGCCGAGGCCTGGCTCGCCGGCGTGCCGATGCATTGGATGCGCGACTGGCCCTCGCCCTTCCCGCTGGTCGTCCACCGGGCCGAGAAGGCACGGATCGAGGATATCGACGGCATCGAGATCGACGATTTCTGCCTGGGCGACACCGGCTCGATGTTCGGCCATTCCCCGGCGCCGGTTGCCCGGGCGATCCGCCGGCAGGCACGGCATGGGCTGACCTATATGCTGCCCTCGGAGGCGGCGCTGCGGGCCGGAGACCTGATCCGGCAGGTCTTCGGGCCGATGGTCTGGCAGGTGACGCTCAGCGCCACCGACGCCAACCGCCACGCCCTGCGGGTGGCAAGGGCCGTCACCGGGCGGCGCAAGGTGCTGGTGTTCAACGGCTGCTACCATGGCACGCTGGAGGATACGATGGTCGCCCTTGATGAAGGCCGCACGGTGGCGCGGCCGGGGCTGGTGGGCCAGGTCCTCGGCATCGCCGCCGAGGCGGTCTGCGTCGAGTTCAACGACCTTGCCGCCGTCGAGGCGGCGTTGGCCTCGGGCGAGGTCGCCGCGGTGCTGACCGAACCCGTGATGACCAATTCCTGCATGGTCCTGCCCCAGCCGGGTTTCCATGACGGGCTGCGCCAGCTCACCCGGCGCCACGGCACGCTTCTGATCCTGGACGAGACGCATACGCAAAGCTCGGGCCTCGGCGGCTACACCGCGCGGCACGGTCTGTCGCCCGACCTCTTCGTCATCGGCAAATGCGTGGCGGGCGGCATCCCGACCGGCCTCTGGGGCATGACGCCCGAGGTGGCGGCGCGGTTCGCCGCCTATGATCTGGACCGGCCCGAGGGGCATTCGGGCATGGGCACGACCCTTTCCGGCAATCCGCTGCAATTCGCGGCGCTGGAGGCGACGCTGGCCGAGGTCATGACCGGGGCGGCCTATGACCGCATGGAGCGGGGCGCCGCGCGCCTCGCCGCCGGGCTGGAAGCCGCGATTGTCCGCCATGCCCTGCCCTGGCACGTGGTCCGCGTCGGCGCCCGGGTCGAGTTCGTCTGCGCGCCGGGTCCTTTGCGTAACGGCACCGAGGCCGCCCGTGCCCAGGCGCCCGAGGTCGAGGCGGCGCTGCATCTGGGCCTGCTGAACCGGGGCTGTCTGATCGCACCCTTCCACAACATGATGCTGGTCTCGCCGGTGACGAAGAACCGCCAGATCGACCGGCTGATCGCCGCCTTCGACGAAATCCTGTCCGAGTTGACCCGATGACCCAGAACTGCCCCTCCGGCGCCACCCGCGCCGAGGCTGAAGCCTTTCTCGCCGCCCATCCCCAGATCCAGGCAATCGACATTCTCCTCCACGATTCCAACGGTATCGGGCGCGGCAAGATCATCCGCCGGCACGAGCTGATGTCGGTCTTCGAGGGCGGGCGGCATCTGCCGATCTCGATCCTGGGCCTCGATATCGTCGGTGAGGACGTGCACGAGACCGGGCTGATCTGGGACGCGGGCGACGGCGATCTGCGCGCCTGGCCGGTGCCCGGCACACTGGTGCCGCTGCACGGGACCGAGCCCGCGCGGGCCGAGATGTTCCTGGGTCAATATCACCTCGACGGCACGCCCATGCTGTCGGACCCGCGCCATGCGCTGGCCCGGCAGGTCGAGGCGTTGACGGAAAGGGGCCTCTACCCCTCGGCCGCCTTCGAGCTGGAATTCTTCCTGCTCGACCCCGAGCGCGACGCGATGGGCCGCGTGCAGCCGGCGCGGGATGTGCTGGACGGGCGTTTCTCGGCCAAGACCGAGGTCTATTCGGTCGATCAGCTGATCGGCATGCAGCCGCTCTTCACCGATATCTATGCCGGTGCCGCCGCCGCGGGGATCACCGCCGAGACGCTGATTTCCGAATATGCGCCAGGGCAATACGAGCTGACCTTGAAGTACCGCGACGATGTGTTGACGGCGGCCGACGACCTAGTGCGGCTGAAGCGGATCGTACGGGCGCAGGCGCGCAGACATGGCGTGGTGGCTTGTTTCATGGCCAAGCCCATCGCCGATTACGCGGGATCCGGGATGCATCTGCATGTGTCCCTGCGCGACGCAGGCGGCCGCAACGTCTTTGCCGAGGCGCCGGGCGCGGGCTGGACCGAGACGATCCGCCACGCCCTGGGCGGGCTGAAGCAGACGATGGGGGAATCGATGCTGGTCTTCGCGCCGCACGCCAATTCCTGGCGCCGCTTCGCCAGCCAGAGCTATGCGCCGGTCTCGCCGAGCTGGGGCGTCAACAATCGCTCGGTGGCGCTGCGCATCCCGGCGGGCGACCTGCGGGCGCGGCGGATCGAGCATCGGCCCTCGGGCGTCGATGCGAACCCCTATCTGGTGGCGGCCACCGTGCTGGCCGGCATCCGCAAGGGGCTGGACGAGCGCATCGACCCCGGCCCCGAGACGACCGGCAATGCCTATGAGGCGGAAACCGGGGACATGCCCCGCGACTGGCGCGCGGCCATTGAGGCGGCGACGGGCTCCGCCTTCCTGAAAGACGCGCTGGGGGCGGAAATGCACCGCACCTTCACCGCGGTGAAGGCGGCGGAATACGCACGGGTGGCGCGGACCATCGCCGATGTGGATTACGATCTGTATCTGCATCGGGTGTGAGCGGGGTTAACCTGGCTAGGTGACTCGGGAGCCCGGGGGGCTGCCGCCCCCGGATGAGTCAGAAGACGGGGGCTGCCACCCCCAGAGAATACGGAAGGCGGGGGGCTGCCGCCCCCCGCACCCCCCGCTTCAAGGAGGGTTTTCCACCCTCCTTGAAAATCCTCCCGAGGATATTTGACGCGCAAAGAAGGGCGCGGTTGACGGGCTTCGGGGCGCGTGATCCCTTGGTTTCATGCGCCTTGCCCTCGCCCTGATGTCGCTGCTGGCCGCGCCCGCCGGGGCGCAGAGCTGTCTGCCCGCGCACCTGCCGCCCGTCGCCGCCTGCGAGGGGGCGCGGCTGAGGGTCGCGGTGGTTGGCGATGTGCTGATCCATCAGGCGCTGGCGGTTCAGGGCTATGCGCGGGGCTTCGGCACGATCTGGGGCGCGGCCGAACCCTGGGTGAGGCGTGCGGATCTGGCGATCGCCAATCTGGAGGGGCCGGTGGCGCCCGGTCTGACGGCGGGGGGCGCGCGTCTGCCCGATCCGGGGCCGGTCTTCGACGGGCGGGTCCATACCGGCTATCCGCGGTTCAATTATCACCGGGCGCTGCTGCAGGACCTCGCCCGGGCGGGATTCGACGTGGTCACGACCGCCAACAATCACGCCCTGGACCGGGGCAGCGCCGGCGTGAACGCGACGCTGGAGGCGCTGGAGGCCGCAGGCCTCGACGCGGTAGGCAGCGGCGCACCGGGCGGGCCGCGCTGGCAGCCGCTCAGGCTGCGCAGCCCGGCGGGACGGCTGTCATTGCTGGCCTGCAGCTTTTCCACCAATGGCATCGCCGATCCCGGCCGCCAGATCGCCCGTTGCTACGACGACCGGGCGGGGCTCCTGGCCGCGGTCCGGGCCGAGGTCGCCTCGGGCGCCGGCGTGATCGTGCTGCCGCATTGGGGGCAGGAATACCAGACCCGGCCCGACAGCGCCCAGCGGTCGCTGGCGCGGGATCTGGCCCTTGCCGGGGCGATGGCGGTGATCGGCACCCATCCGCATGTGCCGCAGCCCTGGGAGGTGCTGGAAAGCCCGCTCGGCCCGGCACTGATCGTCTATTCCACCGGCAATTTCGTCGCGGCCCAGCCGCCGCTGGAACGCTCGACCGCGCCGATGGTCTGGCTGGAGCTTTGCCGCGGCGCGTCCGGGATGCGGGTCGGCGGCGCGGCCTATCTGCCGATGCAGATGAATTTCGAGCGCGGGCCGGTGCTGACCCTGCCCCGCCCCGGCGATGGTGCGCGGGCCGAGGCCGGTCTGGCGCTGCTCGACCGGCTGATCCCGGGGCGGGCGCTTGCGCCCGCTTGCCGGGATGCCCCCCGCAGCCCGGCGCCGCAGATGCCCCAAGACCGACCCTGACCCCGCTCAGCGCCGGACCATTAGCCGCGACAGCGCGTGGAAATGATAGGTCCCGGCATAGACTGGCCGGCCGTCGAGCCTGAGCCCCGGGCAAAGCTCGAACAGGAGCGGCAGGGCGCGCAGCATTTCCAGCCGGGCGAGCGGGGCGCCGACGCAGAAATGCAGGCCCGCGCCGAAGGAGAGATGCGTCTTGACCGGGCGGCCCGGGTCGAAACGCCCGGGCGCCTCGATCAGCGCCGGATCGCGGGCGGCGGCGGCCAGCATGACGCCGACCTGATCGCCCGGCTCGAAGACATGGCCCATCACCTCGATCCGCTCATAGGCCCAGCGGGTGAACATGTGCAACGGCGGGTCCCAGCGCAGGATCTCCTCCACCGTGCCCTCGCGCTTGTCGGGCGAGAGCCAGTCCTTCGGCCCGCCCTGCGACAGCACCGCCGCCACGCCGTTGCCGATGGCATGGACCGTCGCCTCGTGGCCCGCGTTCAGCAGCAGGATACAGGTCGAGATCAGCTCGTCGGTCGAGAGTTTCACACCCGCCTCCTCGGCCGCGATGAGCGAGGTGATGAGGTCGTCGCCCGGCGCGCGCCGCCGCTGATCAATATAGGCGCGCAGAAAGGCCGCGAATTCGGCGCTGGCCGTGGCGGCGGCGTCTTCCATCGCCCTGGTACGGCCCGCCTGATACATGCCGACCATGGCGTGCGACCAGGCCAGAAGCTGATCCTTCATCGCCTCCGGCACGCCCAGCAGCCGGGCGATCACCACCACCGGGATGACCTCGGCAAAGGTCGGCAGCAGGTCGAAGGGGCCTTCCGCGGGGAAGGCTGCGATCAACTTGCGGGCCAGCGCCTCGATCTCGGGGCCCATGCCCTCGATCCGCCGGGCGGTGAAGGCGCGCAGCACCAGCGAGCGCAGGCGGGTGTGGCGGGGCGGCTCCAGCTCCAGCATGGAATGCGCCTCGATGGCGTAGAAGGGCGCGGTATGGGGGGCGATGGGACGCTGTTTTTCCACAGGAATTTCGCGGCCGAAGCGGCGGTCGCGCAGGATCTGGTTGGCCGCGGCATGGCCGAAGACGCAGGGAAGGCCGTAATCCTCCCACCAGACCACCCGACCGGCGGCGCGGGCGCGGTCATAGAACGGATAGGGGTTCTGGACGAAAGCGGGATCGGTGGGCGATTGGCTGAGGCGCTGCATGGGTCTTCCGCGAGGCTGAAGGCCGGACGGTGCCCGCCCGTGCGCCCGAGGTCAAGCAAGCCCCCGCCAGCGCACAGAAAAAGCGGCGCCCGGTTGAACCCATCCGCGACGTCATCCGTCTTACCCGCATGAGCATCCCCCGTCGCCATCCGGCCCCGCCCCCGCCCCGGTCGCAATCCGGTTCGCTGCCCCTTGCACTGCCCGCCCTGTCCGTGAGGGGCGCCATCGCGCTGCTGGCCCTGGCGCTTCTGGCCGGGCTTTCGGTCATGGTGCCGGTCCGGGGCGAGGTGCTGGGCCTTGCCAGCGGCATCGCCGGCGTTCTGGCGGTAGCGCTGATCGTGCCCGAACCCGAGCGCCGCCCGCTGCTAGCGCTGGGCTGGGGCGCGCTCGCCTTCGCGCTGCCGGTGGCGGTGGTGCTGGCCCGACCCGGGCTGCCGCTCGGGCTGGGGCTCGCCTGTGGGGCGGCGGGGCTCTGGACGCTCTTCTGCCTCACGGCTGACCGCGTCCTGCCCCGCCCGTAAACGTCAGACCTTGGCCAGAGCGTCCAGCACCCGCACCCAGCTGCGGATCCCCTTGTGATAGGCCGAGAGGTTGTATTTCTCGTTCGGGGAATGGATCTGGTCATCATCCAGACCGAAGCCGATCAGCATGGCGTCCATGTCCAGCAGGTTCTGGAAATAGCCGGCAATCGGGATCGAGCCGCCGCAGCCGATGAAGGCCGCGGGCTTCGGCCATTCGTCGCTGAGCGCCTTGCGCGCCGCCTCGAAGGCCGGATTCTCGATGGGCATCGTCGTGGCGGGGCTGCCCTCGGGGTCATGGATCGCATAGCTGCAATCTGCGGGCAGACGGGCGGCGACATGCGCCTCCAGCGATTTCAGGATCGCCTGGGGATCCTGCGTGCCGACCAGACGGAAGCTGATCTTGGCTATGGCCTTGGACGGCAGCACGGTCTTGAACCCGGCGCCGGTATAGCCCGAGGTCATGCCGTTCACCTCGCAGGTCGGGCGCGACCAGACCATTTCCAGCACGGAACGCCCCTTCTCGCCCGCCGGCACCGACAGGCCCACGCCGCCCAGGAACCCTTCGGCGTCGAAGCCGAGGTTCTCCCATTGCGCCTTCTGCGCGTTCGAGAGTTCCGGCACCCCGTCATAGAACCCCTCCAGCGTGCAGGCGCCGTCCTCGTCATGCAGATCGGCGAGGATCTTGGCCATGACATGCGCGGGATTGCGCGCCGCGCCGCCGAACATGCCCGAATGCAGGTCCTTGTTGGGGCCGGTGATGGTCAGTTCCAGCTTGGCCAGCCCCCTGAGCGCCGTGGTGATGGCGGGCGTTTCGGGGTCGAACATGCCGGTGTCGCAGATCAGCGCGAGGTCGGCCTTTAGATCCTCGGCATGCGCCTTCATATAGGGCACGAGCGAGGGCGAGCCCGATTCCTCCTCGCCCTCGAAGAACATGGACACCTTGACCGGCAGGTTGCCATGCACCGCTTTCCAGGCGCGGCAGGCTTCGACAAAGGTCATCAGCTGGCCCTTGTCATCGGCCGCGCCCCGGCCGCGGATCACCTTGCCCGTGGGGGTGTCCTCGACCTGCGGGTCGAAGGGGTCGCGGTCCCAAAGGTTCAAGGGATCAACGGGTTGCACGTCATAGTGACCATAGAAGAGGACATGAATCGCCTCATCCGCGTCATTGTCGTCGTCATGCGCCACGACCATCGGATGTCCGGGCGTCACATGCTTGGCCGCGTCGAAGCCGAGTTCGGCCAGCGCATCGACCAACCAGTCGGCGGTGCGGTCGCATTCTTCCTTGAAGGCGGGATCGGTCGAGATCGACTGCAGGCGCAGCAAGCCCATCAGCCGGTCGAGCGACTCGTCCAGATGGGCATCGACATGCGAAAGAACGGGGGTAACGGCGTCGGAAGTCATGGGAAATCCCTGCTGGTTGCCCGGTCACCCTAGTCCCGGCGCCGCGCCGAAGTCCAGCCGGGCCGCGCGCCGCGCGGCTGGGGCGCGTTCAACCGAATGTGTGCGGCGGGCACGCCGCGCAAGGGGCTGCACCCCAACGGCAAACCCGGTATAGGAAACCACCCCGTCTTTCCGAGGAATCGCCATGTCGCACCGCTCTGCCCTCGTCCTTGCCAGCGTCTTCGCCGCCCTCGCCCTGCCTGCCGCGGCCGATCCCCTGGACGCGCGGACCGCTGCCGGGCAGCTCTATGCCGCCGATGCGGTCGAGGTGGCGCGCTACGACATGCCCGGTCTGTCGGCTCAGGAAACGGCGGCGCTGATGAGCGTGGCACAGACCCAGCGCTATTACGCGGCGGTCGCCTTCGCCCCCAATGCGGGCATCATGGCCGAGCCGACGGTGCTGGCTGCCAACTACCATTCGCCCGAGGCCGCCCGCGCCGCCGCGCTCAATGGCTGCAACGAACGCCGCCAGGGCGGACGGGCCTGCGCGCTGGCGCTTGAGGTCCGGCCGCAGGGCTGGCAGGCCCGGGCGCTGACGCTCTCGGCCGATGCGACGCAGGGCTTTGTCGACCAGTACCGCGCCGCCACCGGCAGCCGCGCTTTCGCCGCCTCGGGCACTTCGGGGCAATGGGGAATCGGCCAGGGCCGCAACGCCGCGACCGAGGCGATTGCCGCCTGCCGGGGGGACAGCGCTGTTTCCGATTGTGCCGTGGTGATCGCGGATTGACGGAAAAACATGCGAATGCGACGGGGTGCGACACTTTTTTGAATTGATCCAGGTCATGGTTCTATCGCATTCAAACATGCATAGAACGCCCAGCTTTCGATTTGGGCCCGACAATCGCCGCCTCGACTTCGCATCGACCGGGACCCAGCAGGACGCCAGGAGAGACACTTGACCTACGATTCCGCCCTCGACACCGCCCTGCAGCGCCTGCACGACGAAGGCCGCTACCGCACCTTCATCGACATCGAGCGCAAGAACGGCCAGTTCCCGCATGCGGTCTGGACGAAAGAGGACGGGTCGCAGAAGGACATCGCCGTCTGGTGCGGCAACGATTACCTGGGCATGGGACAGCACCCGGTGGTTCTGGCCGCCATGCACGAGGCGCTGGATGCGACCGGCGCCGGGTCGGGCGGCACGCGCAACATCTCGGGCACCACGGTCTACCACAAGCGGCTCGAGGCCGAACTGGCCGACCTGCACCAGAAAGAGGCGGCGCTCGTCTTCACCTCGGCCTATATCGCCAATGACGCCACGCTTTCGACGCTGCGCGCCATCTTCCCGGGCCTGATCATCTATTCGGATGTGCTGAACCACAATTCGATGATCGAGGGGATCCGCAAGAACGGCGGTGAGAAGCGCATCTTCCGTCACAACGACGTGGCCCATCTGCGGGAATTGCTGGAGGCGGACGATCCGGCGGCGCCGAAGCTGATCGCCTTCGAATCGATCTATTCGATGGATGGCGATTTCGGCCCGATCGAGGCCTTCTGCGACCTGGCCGACGAATTCAACGCGCTGACCTATATCGACGAGGTGCACGCGGTCGGCATGTACGGCCCCCGCGGTGCCGGCGTGGCCGAGCGTGACGGGCTGATGGACCGGATCGACATCATCAACGGGACCATGGCCAAGGCCATCGGCGTCTTCGGCGGCTATATTGCCGCGAGCGCGAAAATGGTTGATGCCATAAGGTCTTACGCGCCGGGCTTCATCTTCACCACCTCGCTGCCGCCGACGGTGGCCGCCGGTTGCGCCGCCTCCATCGCCTTTCTCAAGACGGACGAGGGTCAGGCGCTGCGCGACAAGCAGCAATTGCATGCGCGGATCCTGAAGATTCGCCTCAAGGGGCTGGGTCTGCCGATCATCGACCATGGCAGCCACATCGTTCCGGTGCATGTCGGCCATCCGGTCCATTGCAAGCTGATCTCGGACATGCTGCTTGACCGCCACGGCATCTATGTCCAGCCGATCAACTTCCCCACCGTGCCCCGCGGGACCGAGCGTCTGCGCTTCACCCCCTCGCCGGTGCACGATCCCAAGGAAATCGACCGGCTCGTTGCCGCCATGGACCAGCTCTGGGCCCATTGTGCGCTGAATCGCGCCGAACTCTCCGCCTGACAACGCCTTATGCTTCAATTGCTTTTCAGGATCTGCTAAACCTGACTTCAAGAGGTCGTTACGAGGCGACTCGCACCCGTTCATCCCGACGCGGTTCGAGACTTCGGTATAAGCGACCCGAGAAGAGCAGGCGGTCAAGGGACGGGGCAGATGATCTGGCGCAAGGAACAGCCTCCGGCGCAGCACGATGAAGGTCCACGCGGGTTCGATGATTTCGAACTCCGGCTGGGTGATGTGCTGCGCGGTGAGAGGGCAACACTCGGCAAGTCGCTTCTGGACGTGCAGCGCGAGCTGCATATCCGCGCGACCTATATCGCCGCCATCGAGAACGGCGATCTTCAAGCCTTTGAAACACCAAGCTTCATCGCCGGTTTCGTGCGCTCCTATGCACGCTATCTCGGCATGGAACCCGAATGGGTCTACGAGCGCTTCTGCCTCGAACACGGTTTCCAGGTCTCGCACGGGATGTCCGGTTTCGCGAATTCCGCGCCCCGTCAGCCGCGTCCCGAACCCGTCGAACAACGCGGCGGTGCGCTGAAAGGTGTCGGCATCCTGCCCGATCCCGAACCCTTCTGGCGCCGGATCGAACCCGGCGCGCTGGGCTCCGTCTCGGTGCTGCTGGCGCTGATCCTGGGCCTTGGCTATGCCGGCTGGACCGTCCTGAAGGAAGTACAGCGCGTGCAGGTCGCCCCGGCCGATGTGGTTCCCCATGTCGCCAGCGACATCAACCCGCTCGCGCCCGAGATGCGCCACAGCTCGGGCGCTCTGGCCGCGAACGAGACCGATCCCCTGTCGGGCGCCGGAACCGCACCGCTGCCCACCGTGACCGGCACCCAGGATACGGCCGAGGAGACGCCGCCCTCCGGTGCCGAAGGCCGCGTGCGGATCGCCCGCGCGCCCGCGCTCGACGTGCCGGTCCTGGTGCCGCGCGACGGGCCGATCGCCGCCATCGTGCCGGACACCACGATGCCCGCCGTGACCCAGGCCAGCGCCGGGGCCTCGACCGATGCCGCGGTGATGGAGGCGCTGGCCGCCGCCTCGACCGAGCCCGCTGCCCCGCAGGTGGTCGGCGCCGGTCCCGATACGGTGGAACTGCTGGCCGTGCGCCCCTCGTGGCTGCGCGTCCGCGCTGCCGACGGCACGGTGATCTTCGAGCGGATCCTTGACGCGGGCGAACGCTACACGATCCCGCAGACGGATCAGCCGCCGACCCTGCACGCGGGCAACTCGGGCTCGGTCTATTTCCTGATCAACGGTCAGGCCTATGGACCCGCTGCGCCGGGCGCCCAAGTGGTGCGCAATGTGGCGCTCGACGCCCAGGCGCTGCGCACCGACTTCCAGGTCGCCGATCTGGGCCGCGATCAGGACCTGGCCGTCTTCGTCGCCCAGCTGCAGCAGTAACGATCCCGACATTCCGCCAAGGCCCGCGCCCCTGCGCGGGCCTTGTGCGTTTGCCGCATTGCCCTGCCCCGCCCGCTTGCTTATCTCAGGGGCAGCTCCGAACGAGGATCCCGTCCCATGTCGCTGAACCCGATCCGCCCCTGGCGCAACATCGAACGCCGCAAGTCGCGCCAGATCATGGTCGGCCGCGTCCCCGTGGGGGGCGATGCGCCGATCTCGGTGCAGACCATGACCAATACCGACAGTTCGGACGTGAAGGCGACGCTGGCCCAGGTCATCGCCGCGGCCGAGGCCGGGGCCGATATCGTCCGTGTCTCGACCCCCGACGAATCCTCGACCCGGGCGCTGCGCGAGATTGTCCGCGAAAGCCCGGTGCCGATCGTCGCCGACATCCATTTCCACTACAGACGCGCCATCGAAGCCGCCGAGGCCGGCGCCGCCTGCCTGCGCATCAACCCCGGCAACATCGGCTCGACCGACCGGGTGCGCGAGGTGATCAAGGCCGCCCGCGACCACGGCTGTTCCATCCGCATCGGCGTCAATGCCGGCTCGCTGGAAAGGCACCTCCTGGACAAATACGGCGAGCCCTGCCCCGATGCGATGGTGGAATCCGGGCTCGACCATATCAAGATCCTGCAGGACAACGATTTCCACGAATTCAAGATCTCGGTAAAGGCTTCGGACGTCTTTCTGGCCGCCGCCGCCTATCAGCAACTGGCCGAGGCCACCGACGCCCCCATCCACCTGGGCATTACCGAAGCGGGCGGCTTCGTCTCGGGCACGGTGAAATCGGCCGTGGGGCTGGGCAACCTGCTCTGGGCCGGGATCGGCGACACGATCCGCGTCTCGCTCTCGGCCGATCCGGTGCAGGAGGTGAAGGTCGGCTACGAGATCCTGAAATCCCTGGGTCTCAGGACCCGGGGCGTGCAGATCATCTCTTGCCCCAGCTGCGCGCGGCAGGGCTTCGACGTGATCAAGACCGTGGAAATCCTGGAAGAGCGCCTCTCGCATATCAAGACGCCAATGAGCCTCAGCATCATCGGCTGCGTGGTCAATGGCCCCGGCGAGGCGCTGATGACCGATATCGGTTTCACCGGCGGCGGCGCGGGCTCGGGCATGGTCTATATGGCGGGCAAGCAGGACCACAAACTCTCGAACGAGCGGATGGTCGATCATATCGTCGAGCTGGTCGAAAAACGCGCGGCCGAAATCGACGCCCAGAACGCTGCCACCACCGGCTGAGGCTTGGCGTCGGCCCGGCGCCATGGCAACCTCGCCGCTTCAGGGAGGTGCCCATGCTGTTCATGGTGATCGAGCGGTTTCAGGACAATGACATGGTGCCGGTCTATCAGGCGCTCGAGGATCGCGGGCGCGGCCTGCCGGAAGGGCTCGACTACGTCGACAGCTGGGTCGAAGCGAATTTCGGCCGCTGCTTCCAGCTGATGCGCTGCGATGACCTCACCCTGTTGCAACGCTGGGTGCTGCATTGGCGGGGCCTAGGCGCCACGATGGAGATCGTGCCGGTGGTCCCCTCGGCCCAGACCCGTGCCGTCGTCGCCCCCCACCTCGGCCCCCGCAACGGCTGAAAAAAGAACGCCGCGAGAGGGAGGTCTCGCGGCGCAGACAGGACCGGATGCAGGGAGGTGCCTCCGGAAACGGGAGTTGAAGATCGGACATCGGCCCGGCCCTTCATCGTTGGGTATAACCGTTGCAGCCGCATCGAACCTTGATCTGGATCAAGCGCCAGCCCGAAGATTCCGCGCGCCTGTTATGCGGCGGTTAACTGCCTTCCCTCACCCTGAGGCCAAGCAGAACGGAATCGCCATGACCCAGGACCTCGCGCCCATTTCCTTCGACGCGCTCGCCGCCGCGGCCGATCCGCCGCCCTCGCATGCCCATGCCCGCTCGGGCCGAAAGATCCCCGCCCTGACCGGCAAGCAGAAGGCCGCCATCCTGGTGCGGCTGCTGATCGCCGAGGGGGCGGATATCAAGCTTTCGTCCCTGCCCGAGGAGATGCAGACAAGTCTCACCGAAACCATCGCCCAGATGCGCCTTGTCGACCGCGACACGCTCAGCGCGGTGGTCGGCGAATTCGTGGAAACGCTGGAACAGGTCGGGCTCAGCTTCGCGGGCGGCCTCGGCGGCGCGCTGAAGGCGCTGGATGGCAAGCTCAGCCCCGGCGCAAGCTCCCGGTTGCGGCAGCGGGCGCGCGATGGCATCGACCCCTGGGAACGCATCGCCCAGACGGATTCGGCCACGCTGCTCAATGTGCTGGAACCCGAAAGCGCCGAAGTGGCGGCGGTGGTCCTATCCAAGCTCTCGGTCAGCAAGGCCGCGGAATTGCTGGGCAAGATGCCGGGCGAAAGGGCCCGCCGCGTGGCGTACGGCGTCTCCCTGACGGAAGGGATCGCGCCCGAGATGGTCGCGCGCATCGGCGCCTCCATCGCCCGCGAAATCGACGGCAGGCCGTCCCGCGCCTTCCCCGCCGCGCCCGCCGCGCGGGTCGGCGCAATCCTCAATTCGACCACCGCCGTGGTGCGCGACACGCTGCTCACCGGACTTGAGGAAGATGATCGCGATTTCGCCGACGGGGTGCGCAAGGCGATCTTCACCTTCGCCAATATCCCCGACCGGCTGAACCCGCGCGACGTGCCCCGGGTCCTGCGCGAAGTGTCGCAGGCCGACCTTATCGTCGCGCTCGCCGCCACCCTGCCCGCGCCCGACAGCCTCGATGGCCAGGCCGCGACCTTCCTTCTGTCGAACATGTCGCAGCGCATGGCCGCCACCCTCAGGGACGAGGCCGAGTCGCGCGGCCGCATCAAGGCGAAGGAGGCCGAGCAGGCGCTCTCGGCCGTTGTCACCGCCGTCCGCAACCTGGTCGAGGCGGGCGAAATCACCCTGCGCAGCGACGAGGAGGAGTGAGGGGCAGGCCGCTCACGCCACCTGCCCCGCTGCCCAGCCCGACGACCAGGCCCATTGGAAATTGTAGCCGCCCAGCCAGCCGGTCACATCGACCACCTCACCGACGAAATAAAGGCCCGGCACCGACCGCGCCTCCATCGTCTTTGACTCGAGCGCGGCGGTATCGACCCCGCCCAGCGTCACCTCGGCGGTGCGCCAACCCTCGGTCCCCGCGGGCGTCAGCTGCCAGCGGTGCAGCGCCTCGGCCAAGGAGGCCAGCGCCGCCTTGGATTGCACGGCCAGCTTGCCTGACAGCCTCGCCCGCGCCACCACCGCCCGCGCCAATCCCTCGGGCAGGTCCAGCGCATTGGGCAGATCGCGCGCGCCCCGCTCGGCCCGCGCCGCGCTGGCCTCGGCGGCGATGTCGCGCCCTGCCGCCAGGTCGACGGTGATCGCCTGCCCCTCGCGCCAATAGCTGGAAATCTGCAGGATCGACGGCCCCGAGAGTCCGCGATGAGTGAAAAGCAGGCCCTCGCCAAAGCTGATGCGGCTGCCCGCCAGGCCGACCCGCGCCTGAACGGCGAGGCCGGCCAGCGCCTTCATTCCGTCAAGCTGCGCATCGGTGAAGGTCAGCGGCACCAGGCCCGGACGCGGCTCGATCACCGGCAGGCCGAAGCTGCGGGCGATGTCATAGCCGAGCCCCGTCGCCCCCATCTTGGGGATCGACCGGCCGCCGGTCGCCACCACCAGCGCGGCGGCCTTCAGCGGTCCCTGGTCGGTCGTGACCACGAATCGCGGCGCCACGTCTTGCACGGCGACGCCCAGTCGCAACTCCCCCCCGGCTGCCACCAGGTCGCGCACCAACAGGTCAACGATCTGCCGGGCCGAACCGTCGCAGAACAGCTGCCCCAGCGTCTTCTCGTGCCAGGCAATTCCGGCCCTGTCGACCCGGGCGATGAAATCGTGCTGCGTGAAACGCCGGAGCGCGGATAGCGCGAAACGCGGATTGGCCGAGAGGAAACGCTCGGGCGCGATATGCAGATTGGTGAAATTGCACCGCCCGCCGCCCGAGATGCGGATCTTCTCGCCCGGCGCGCGCGCGTGGTCCAGCACCAGCACCCGGCGCCCGCGCCGCGCGGCCTCGATCCCCGCCATCAACCCAGCCGCCCCGGCGCCGAGCACGATCACATCCCACATCGCCGAGTCTCCGCTTTCCGGCCCCTCTACCGCGCCGGACGCGCCGCGCAAAGCGGCGATCGACAGCGACGGCCGCGCAGAACGTCCCGGACGGGTTGACCGAGCGGCCGGAATCCCGTGTTGCCAAGGGCTTGCATGACAATCTGTCGGCACGTGAAGGTTTTTTTCCATCCCCCCCTTGCGGGGCGAAAACCCATTGGATAAACACCGCCGCAGTTGGGGCGTGGCCAAGTGGTAAGGCAACGGTTTTTGGTACCGTGTACCGTAGGTTCGAATCCTACCGCCCCAGCCATTCCGTTTTATGAGACGATTTCAATCGCTTGGTGCGCAGTGCGCTTTGCGCCCGGTGCCGCCGGGTCGCGCCGCAGGGGCCGCGCTTCCAGGATGGCGGGTTCGCGGGCCGCGCTAATCTGTCGACAACGGTGAAAGGTGGATGGCGCGAGGCGAGGTTTCGACATCGCCCGTCGGTCGCCACCCTCGCTCGAGGCCGCTCCGCCCGGTCGATGCCCCTGCCACCCGCGAATTCCTGCGTTGAAATCGCTTACTTGGCCAGACACCAGAAATCGCGTACTTGGCCCGGCACCGCAACGCATTTCCGCGAGGCGCCGATGCTCGGCTTCGCCCCCTCCATTCGGCTCAGCAGGGCAGATCGGCACCCGAGGCTTGGAAGGATGACCTGCGGCGGGTCGCCGGGATGCCCGATCCTGTGGCGGAGCAAGGCCTCAAGCCGCTTCTGCCGGATCATCCGAAGCAACCACAGGTCAGCCGTCAGCGAAACAGGTCAGCCACCGGCCACCCTTGCCGTGTCCCCCTGGCATCACGCGGCAGCGCGGCGTCCGCCCCTTGGCGCTGTGCCAGACCTGTTCGGGATCTCGGCCGCAAGGCTGTTGCGCGGGGCAGTCCCGTCCAGGCGGAAGTCGCGCAGCAGGTCGGCGAGGGCGGTCGAACGCTGACGCAGTTCGTGGATCGCAACCGTGGTCTGCTGCACCATCGCGGCGTTCTGCTGGGTGACGGTGTCGAGCTGGCTGACGCCCACGTTGATCTCGGTCACACTATGCGCCTGATCGTCGGCAGCCTGCGCGACCTCGGTCATCAGCACAGCGATATCGTCCACTTGCCCTGAGAATTGCGACAAGGCCTCGCCCGAGCGGCGCACCAATTCGACCCCGTGATCGACTTGCTGGGTGCTGCCGCTGACCAGTTCCTTGATCTCGCGCGCGGCATCGGAAGAGCGCTGGGCCAGCGCCCGCACTTCGGTGGCGACCACCGCAAAGCCGCGCCCCGATTCGCCGGCACGCGCCGCCTCGACCCCGGCGTTCAGGGCCAGAAGGTTGGTCTGGAAGGAAATGTCGTCGATCAAGGTGATGATCTGCGCGATCTGCGACGAGCGGTTCTGGATGGCGGCCATCGCCTCGATCGCCTCGCGCACGATGGGCTCGCTGATCTGGGCCTGCTCCTGCGCGCCGCGGGCGATCCGCTCGGCCTTTCGGGCGTTGCTCGCCGTCTCGGTCACCCGGGCGCTGATCTGCTGCAGCGCAGCCGCGGTTTCTTCCAGCGTCGCGGCCTGGGTTTCGGTCCGCTGCGACAGGTTGTCGGCCGAACCTGCCATTTCGTCGCTGCCCTCGCGGATCTGGCCGGCCGACAGGATCACCGAACTGAGCGTCTGCCGGAGCGCCGCCACGGTGTCGTTGTAATCGGCGCGCAACGGCTCGTATCGTTCATCGAAAGCGGTGTCGATCACGGTGGTGAGGTCGCGACGGGAGAGGGCATTCAGACCGTCGCGCAGGGCTGCAACCACACGGATCTGCATCTCGCGGTCGCGGTCGCGCGCCTCTTCGTCGTCGCGGGCGATGCGCAGCCGGTCACGCAGGTCCGCGACATGGCGGGCGAAATCGCCGATTTCGTCATTGCGGTCGAGGGCGGTGATCGGCAGGTCGTAGCGGCCCTGCGCCAGATCCTCGAGCGACTTCGCCAGATGCTGCATCGGCGCCGAAATCATCCGCCGGACGATGACAATGGCGCAGGCCATCATCACCGCGAGGATCACGATGGCGGTCGCGATATTGGCCAGATCGCCCGCATGGGCCCGTTCGACCGCGCGGGCCGTGCCCCAGCGGGTGGCGACCCCGCCGACGCGGGTGTCCGGGGAGCCGGCGCCGACGGGACCCGCCAGATCGAACCCCGTATCATGCGGGGCCAGCGTGGGTTCGCCCGCGGCAGCGGCGGCCTGGCGCAACGCGTCGATGAGGACGGGATCGCTGGTGCCGGTCGCGCCGAGCAGGCTGCCGTCTGCCCCGGTGACGACGACCGCCGTCACGTCGCCGTCGCTCATGGCGACCATTTCGTCGATCAGGGACTGGATGCGCGGCGCATCGCCGAATCGCACCGGGTTCATCGCCCGGGCGGCAAACCCGCTGACAGATGCCTCGGCCTCGTCCTGCAGCGCCGCGGTGGCCAGTCTCTCGGATTCCCGCATCGAGAAGAAGATATTGGCGCTGACCACCACACTCGTGGCCAGGAACACCAGCCCGGTGACCTTGACGAAGAGCGAGGCCCTGAGCGCGGGTCGATGAAGGCGGAGACGTCCGGGAACCCAGACCATGGCAGAACCTCCTAGGCGGGAGTTACTGGATCAATTCGGCATCCACGCCGACGGTCATGGCCCCGACCATCTCGCCATTCGCCGGATCGACCAGCGGGAACGAGATCTGGCCCTGATAGCGCCCGGTCGATTCGTCATACTCGACCTCGCTCACGTGCAGCGACCCGGGGCCCTGGCCGTAGGTTTCGGTGAACTTGGCCTCATCGCCCTGCCACATGTCCGAGGTGATGCCGGTCACCGCGACATTGAGGCCGGCCGCGTCCATCAGGATCACCTCGGTAATCCGCCCGCCCGAGGCATCGACCTGGCCGCGCAGGAAATCTGCGGCCGGATTGCGCAGGATCGGGGCGATGGTCGGCTGGTCGGCATGGCCGATCTCGGCCTGCCAGCTGCGATCGAGGGCAGCGACCTGATCGGCGGAAAAGACGCGGGTGGTCGCGTTCTGCGCGCGGACGGCGCCGATCAGCACCGGGTCATTCGCCCAGGCGGTGAGACTGGTCTGGTAATAGCCCTGCAAGGCCTGGTGGAAATCCTGACCGGCGGCGGGCATGCCCCAGGTGACCGCGGCCAGCGCGAGCGCAACACGTCTCATACTGATACTCCTCAACGGGTCCGCCGGAGGGCGGCGAGACTCGCACGGTAGAATCGAAGCTTTGACGGCCCGTTAATGCGCCCCTGCCCCGCTCAGGCGTCGTCGAGAACGATCACATCCGCCGCGGCGATGCTGACCTCGGTGGCCGCGCCCAGGGGCGGCGGCGGGGTGTCGGGGCGGTTGAACGTGTCGAGCGACAGGCTCGTGCCCCCGGCCTCGACCCGGATGCGGATGACGGAGCCCAGGAAATGCACCTCGGCCACGCGGGCGGGCAGCACGATATCGCCCTGCGCGCGCCCCAGATGCAGCGCCTCGGGCCTGAGTGCCAGCGTGACCGCGGCGCCGGCCGGCCGCTCGATGGCGCGGCCCAGCGTGACCTCGCCTTCGGCCAGCGACACGCGGCCGGTCGCCGGGTCCTGCAGCCGCCCCTCCAGCATGCTCAGCGTGCCGACGAAATTGGCGACGAACCGGGTGCGGGGCCGGTTGTAGATCTCCAGCGGGCGGCCGGTCTGTTCGGCGATCCCGCCATTCATGACCACGATCCGGTCCGAGATCGACAGCGCCTCCTCCTGGTCGTGGGTCACGAAAATGGTCGTGATTCCCAGCCGTTGCTGAATTTCGCGAATCTCCGTGCGCAGGCTGACGCGGATCTTGGCGTCCAGCGCCGACAGCGGTTCATCCAGCAGCAGGACCTGCGGACGGGGCGCCAGCGCGCGCGCCAGCGCCACCCGCTGCTGTTGCCCGCCCGACAGCTGGAACGGATAGCGCGCGCCCAGATCCGGCAGGCCGATCAGCGCCAGCATCTCGGCCACACGACTTGCCGCCTCGGCCTTGGGCACCCCTGCCACCTTCAGGCCGAAGCCCACATTCTCGGCCACCGTCAGGTTCGGAAACAGCGCATAGGCCTGAAACACCATGCCGATGCTGCGCTGGTTCGGTTTCAGCCCGGTGATTGCCTTGCCGTCCACGGTGATGGCGCCGCTGTCGGGCGTCTCGAACCCCGCGACCATGCGCAACACGGTGGTCTTGCCGCAGCCCGAGGGGCCAAGGAACGAGACGAATTCGCCCTTGTCGATGCCAAGGTTGAAGTCCTTCACCACGCGCATCGCGCCGAAGGATTTTTCCAGATGGGAAAGGTCGAGGAAGGCCATCAGCGTGCCACCCTGTTGTGTTTCGAGAATCGGGTGACGAGCTGGATCAGCCCCATGCAGGCCCAGGTGATGGCGAAGGCGATCACCGCCAGCGCCGCGGGCTCGTAGGCGCGGTTGGCGCCCAGAAGCTGCATGTAGGGGCCGAAGGCCGGGCGGTCCAGCAGCGCCGCCATGGTGAATTCGCCGATGACGATGGCGAAGGTGAGGAAGGCGCCGGACAGGACTGCGCCCAGCACATTGGGCAGGATGACACGCGCCAGGATCGTGACCCAGCCGGCGCCCAGGGATTGCGCGGCCTCGGTCAGGGTGGCGACGTCGATGGTTCTGAGCCCCGTATCCACCGCGCGGTACATATAGGGCAGCGCCAGCACGGTATAGCCGAACATCAGCAGCATGTTCGTTCCGGTGACCGAGCCGGTCAGCGGCAACCAGCTGGAGGTGTTGTAAAGGCGGATATAGCCGAAGACGACAACGATCGAGGGGATGACCAGCGGCAGCAGGGTGATGAACTCGACCCAGGGCCTGAGGCCGGGCAGTTTCAGCCGCACCCAGAAGGCCGTGGGCACCACCAGCAGCACACCGCAAAGGATGGTCAGCACCGCCATCATCACCGAATAGCCGAAGGTCGCCTGAAAGCGCGGGTCGGCCAGCACGGTCGCATAGGCGTCGAAGGAATACTCGCCCCGCCGCATCTTCAGCGAGAATTCGGTCATGCCGTAGAGCGGCATGAGGAAGAAGGCGATGCCGATCAGCAGCGCGCCCCAGGACCAGAGCCGGGTCATTTCAGCCACCTCTCGGAGCGGGCGCGCAGCACGATATAGAGCGCGTTGGCGAGCCCGGTGATGACGATCATGCCGAAGGCCAGCGCATAGCCGAGGTTCGGTGAGCCCAGCACGTCGCCCCTGATCTGCGCATAAAGCAGGATCGGCGCGATGTTCAGCGAAGGCCCGGTGAGCGCAATGGCGGTGGCGACGGCGCCGAAGGCATTGGCAAAGAGCAGCGCCATGGTGCCGAGGATCGAGGGGAAGAGGATCGGGAAGGCCACGATGCGCCAATATTGCCAGGAGGTGGCGCCGAGGATCGAGGCCGCCTCGCGCCATTCGCGTTTCAGGCCCTCCAGCGCCGGGGTGATGATCAGGATCATCAGCGGGATCTGGAAAAACAGATAGGTGATGACCAGGCCCAGCGTGCTGAGCAGGTTGAAGCCCATGAGCCGCAGGTTGATGCCGAATTCGTGCCGCAGGTAGAGGGTGATGATCCCCGCCGGGCCGATGGTGGCGATGAAGGCAAAGGCCAGCGGGACGCCGGCGAAATTCGACGCGACGCCCGAGAAGGTCAGCAGCGGATTCTTCACCCAGCGCGGGCCGGCCCCCACGGTGACAGCGGCGGCCATGGCAAAACCCACCGCGCAGCCGATCAGCGCCGACCAGAAGGCGATCTTGATCGACACCCAATAGGCGGACAGGATCGTCGGCGTGTTCAGCGCCAGGATGTTGCCGAAGGTGAAGCCGCCCTCGGGCGCGCGGAACGCGCCGACGACGATGTAGAGCGTCGGCAGCAGCAGGAAGAGACCGACGAAGACGAAGAACGGGACCACGCCCAGCCAGGTCAGCGGCAGGCCGGTCCTTGCGCGTGGTTGCGCCATGGGCTTCTCCCCGGGGATCGGGGGACCGGCACGGACCGGACCCCCGAGGTTTCGCTTATTCGACGTTGGCGCCGACGACCGAATCCCAGCCCGCGACAACGGCGTCGCGGTTGGCGTTGACCTGATCCAGCGTCGGGAAGACGGCGGCTTCATAGGCCTCGGCCGGGGGCAGCGCATCCATCATCTCTTGCGGGACGACGCCACGGGCCACCAGATCGTTGAAGCGGATCGGGTGGCAATAGCCGGCCAGCCAGCCCAGCTGACCCTCGTCCGAATAGAGGTATTCCATCCAGAGCCGCGCGGCGTTCGGATGGGGCGCATAGGCGCTGATCGCCTGCACATAGACCCCGGCCAGCACCGCGTCGGAGGGCACGACCACCTCGACCGGCGGGTTGCCGGCCAGCGTGTCGCGCGCCGAAAGCGCGTTGTAATCCCACTGGATCAGGATCGGCGTGGTGCCTTGCGCCAGCGTGCCGGTCCGGCCGATGACCGGAACGAAATTGCCCGAGGCGTTCAGCTCGGCAAAGAACTCCAGACCCGCCTGAGCCGCGGCCGCACCCGGCTCGGCGCCACGGGCCATGCCGGCCGCCATCACCGCCAGGATCGCTTGGTTCGAGGCCCGCGGATCGCCCGCCAGCGCCACCTGGCCCACGTATTCGGGCTTCAGCAGGTCCGCGAACGAGGTCGGCACGTTATCCACGAGGTCGGTGTTCACGATGAACGACATCACGCCGTAATAGTCGCCGTACCAATGACCCTCGGCGTCACGCGCGCCCTCGGGGATCGTGTCCCAGGTCGAGACCATGTAGGGCGTGATCAGCCCCTCGGCCTGAGCGGCCGGACCGAAGGCCAGACCGACGTCGATCACGTCGGGCGCCTGCGGCCCGGTGTTGTTCATGTTGGCGCGGATCGCTTCCAGCTCGTCGGCGGAACCCGCATCGGGGTTCAGTTCGTTGATTTCCAGGAACGGATACATCTCGCGGAAGCCCGCGATGACGTCGCCGTAACCGCACCAGTCATGCGGCAGGGCGATGGTGGTCAGCATCCCTTCCGCGCGCGCGCCCTCGATCAGAGCGGCCATATCCTGCGCGAGTGCCGGCGCCGCCGACAGCATCGCCGCGATGCTGGCCGACGCCACCCGTACGGTCGTCGTTTTCATGAAAGCCTCCTGTTGGCAAAGCCGCCGCTTCTTCGCCCCGAAAATTGGAGCGTCACGGCTGGCCCGGGCTACTGAACATCCGAAACAGATTCGTGACAATCGGGGCAAAGCGCGAAAAGTCGCGATTCTGTCTTTTTTCTTTCGCTTGCCCGCCTGATCGGCAGTCCGCGCCCAGGCTCTGCGGTCTTCGATGGGGCGGCGGCGGACGCCCGGGCGCGGGCCTTCCGGCTTCGGCGCAGCCGCTGCCCGAACAACAGGCACTCCGAAACACCCGCGCTCAGGAATTGCGCACGAGGCGAAGTAACCCCTCAAAAAACAGCAATCCTCTTACCATTGCCGACGACTGCAAATCGTCTAAAGTCGTGCAGAGTGGGGACAGTGACATGAGCACCTATTTCAACGAGATGATCGAAAGGGGCGCCGTCCGCCCCCCCTATGCGCGGTTGCAAGGCTGGGTCGACCAGATGCCCGCCGAGTTGCGAAACCTCAAACAGGCCGAAGCCGAGGCGCTGTTCCGCCGCATCGGCATCACCTTCGCCGTCTATGGCGAGGGCGGCGACCCCGACCGGCTGATCCCCTTCGACATGTTCCCCCGCGTGTTCAGCGCGCAGGAATGGTTCCGGCTGGAACGCGGCATCAAGCAGCGGGCGCGCGCGCTCAACGCCTTCCTCGCCGATGTCTATGACCGGGGCGAGATCATCCGCGCGGGCCGCATCCCCGGCCGCCTGGTCTATCTGAACGAGGCCTATGAAAAGGCGGTCGCCGGCATCCGCCCGCCCAAGAATGTCTACAGCCATATCGTCGGCATCGACCTGGTGCGCACCGGCCCCGACGAGTTCTTCGTGCTCGAAGACAATTGCCGCACGCCGTCCGGGGTCAGCTACATGCTGGAAAACCGCGAGATCATGATGCGGATGTTCCCCGAACTCTTCAGCGCCAATCGCATTCAGCCGGTCGAGGCCTATCCCGAACTTCTGCGCCGGACCCTGGCCTCGGTCGCGCCCGAGAAATGCACCGCCACCGAGCCCAATGTGGTGATCCTGACGCCCGGGCATTTCAACTCCGCCTATTACGAACATTCCTTCCTCGCCGACATGATGGGCGTCGAGCTGGTCGAGGGTCAGGATCTGTTCGTCGAGGGCGAATTCGTCTGGATGCGCACCACCGAGGGCCCGCGCAAGGTCGATGTGATCTATCGCCGGATCGACGACGCCTTCCTCGATCCCCTGTGCTTCCGCCCGGATTCCATGCTGGGCGTGCCGGGGCTGATGGATGTCTACCGCTCGGGCGGGGTCTCGATCTGTTCGGCCCCGGGCGCGGGCGTCGCCGACGACAAGGCGGTCTATACCTTCGTGCCGGAAATGGTCCGCTTCTATCTGGGCGAGGAGCCGATCCTGCAGAACGTCCCCACCTGGCAATGCGCCAAGGCCGACGAATGCCAGTACGTGATGGAGAATCTGGCCGATCTGGTGGTCAAGGAAGTCCATGGCTCGGGCGGCTACGGCATGCTGGTCGGGCCGAAATCGACCAAGGAGCAGATCGAGGCCTTCCGTCACAAGATCGAGGCCGATCCCGACAATTACATCGCCCAGCCGACGCTGGCGCTGTCGACCGTCCCCTCCTTTGTCGAGGAAGGCGTGGCGCCCCGCCATGTCGACCTGCGGCCCTATTGTCTGGTCGGCGAGCGGATCGAGCTGGTGCCGGGCGGCCTGACCCGTGTTGCGCTGCGCGAAGGCTCGCTCGTGGTGAACTCGTCGCAGGGCGGCGGGGTCAAGGACACCTGGGTGCTGGCCGAGTGACGGAGGCGGAGGAACGGACATGCTGAGCAGAACCGCCGACAACCTCTTCTGGATGGCCCGCTACATGGAGCGCGCGGAAACCGCCGCGCGGCTGCTGGACGTGGGCGCCCGGATCGCCATGCTGCCCAATTCGGAACAGGGCTATCGCAACGAATGGGAGGCGCTGTTGCATGCCTGCGGCAGCTATGACGCCTTCATGAAGAAATACGGCGACCCGGTGCAGCGCAACATCGAGAGCCATCTGTTCTTCGACCGCGAGAATCCCTCTTCGGTCGTCTCCTGCATCACCCAGGCGCGGGAAAACGGCCGCATCGTGCGCACCGCGCTGACCACGCAGATGTGGGACGCGCTGAATTCGGCCTTCCAGGAGATGCGGCAGATCGAGCGCGAGCCGCGCTCGGACCAGTCGCTGAGCCGCCTGACCGACTGGACCCGGCGCCATTGCGCCATGGTTCGGGGCGCGATGGATGCCACCCACCTCAGGAACGACGGCTGGGATTTCCTGAACATCGGCTATTACCTCGAACGCGCCGACAGCACCGCGCGGCTTCTTGACGTCAAATACTACGTCCTGCTGCCGCATATCGACTTCGTGGGCTCGGGCTTGGACAATTATCAATGGCGCACGCTTTTGCGCGCGATGTCGCTGCACCGCGCCTTCCACTGGGCCTATGGCGGCGAGATCACGGCCAAGAAGATCGCGCATTTCCTGATCCTCAACCCCCAGACCCCGCGCGGCCTCAGCCCCTGCGTCGAGGCCCTGAACCTGCACCTTGACCGGCTGGCGCGCTATTACCGCCGCCCGACCCGGGCGCAGGAATCGGCCCGCAACATGATGGCCCGGATGTACGAGACCTCGACCGAATCGATCTTCGACGAGGGGCTGCACGAATTCCTCACCCGCTTCATCCGCGAGGTCGCCGACCTCGGCGCCCGCGTGCATGAGGCCTATCTCAGCGGAGACGTGCGATGAGGCTCTTCGTCGAGCATGTGACGACCTATACCTATGACCAGCCCGTGCGGGGCGTGGTGCAAAGCCACCGCCTGCTGCCGACACAATGCCAGAATCAGCTCACGCACCGCTGGAATGTCACCGTCTCGGACGGCATGCCGGGCGGCTCGTTCCGCGACGGCGCCGGTGACACGATCCAGGCCTGGAGCGTGCGCGGCCCCGTCGACCGGATCGAGGTGCGGGTCACGGGCGAGGTCACAACGACCGACCAGGCCGGCGTCCTGCGCGGCAACCGCGAGATCATCCCGCCGGTCGCCTGGCTGGATGAAACGCTGCCGACCCGTCCCGATGCCGCGCTGAAGGAGCTGGCCGCCAAGGCGGAAAGCCCGACCGCGCTGGGGCTTGCGCATGAACTCTCGGCGCTGATCGCCGGGGCCATCGCCTATCGCCCCGGGGCCACCGACGCGCATACGACCGCGGCCGAGGCGCTGGCGCTGGGCGAAGGCGTCTGTCAGGACCACGCCCACGCACTGATCGCCTGCGCCCGGCTCAGGGACCTGCCCGCGCGCTACGTCTCGGGCTATCTGTTCACCGACAGCGACGGCAAGCCTCACGAGGCGGCGCATGCCTGGGCCGAGGTCTGGATCGAGGGGCTGGGCTGGGTCGGCTTCGATCCCGCCAATGCCTGTTGCCCCGACGAACGCTATATCCGCCTCGGCTGCGGCATGGACGCCACGCATGCCGCGCCGATCCGCGGCACCGCCCGCGGTCCCGGCAGCGAAAGCATGGAGATCGCCGTTGCGGTTGCGGCAACGCAGCAGTAAAGGCAGGCGAAAGTGACCGCGGGACCGGATCTGCCGCGGATCGAGGGGGACGGCTCGCCGCCATGACCTATTGCGTCGGATTGCTGCTCAAGGCGGGAATGGTCCTGCTGTCGGATACCCGGACCAATGCCGGGCTCGACAATATCGCCACCTATCGCAAGATGTTCGTCTTCGAGGATCCGGGCGAACGCGTGGTCACGCTGCTGACTGCCGGCAGCCTCTCGGTCACCCAGACCACGCTCGCCCGTCTGCGCGAGGCGATCGACCATCCCGAAGAGGGCGTGCCCTCGATCATGACCGCGCAGACCATGCTGGACGTGGCCGAGATCGTCGGCAACACGCTGGCCTCTGTCCGTCATGACATCGACGCAAGGATGGAGGCCAGCAAGGTCTCGACCTCGGCCTCGATGATCGTGGCCGGCCAGCGCAAGGGCGGCACGATGCGCATGTTCCTCATCTATCCCGAGGGCAATTTCATCGAGGCGACCGAAGATACCCCCTATCTGCAGATTGGCGAGCACAAATACGGCAAGCCGATCCTCGACCGGGTGGTGACGCCCGAAACCTCGCTCGACGACGCCCGCAAGGCGGTGCTGCTGTCGATGGATTCGACGTTGCGCTCCAACCTTTCGGTCGGCATGCCGCTCGATTTCGCGGTGATCGAGAAAGACGCCTGCCGCGTCTCGCGCCGCCAGCGGATCGAGGCCCAGGACGAAGATTTCCGCGCCATGTCGCAGGCCTGGTCCAACGCGCTGCGCGACGGGTTCCAGAAGATTCGCATCTGATCCGGCGGCATCCCGCCGACCCCTGGAACCCCCTGTCCTTCCGCGCGTTTTTGCCTGCGCCCGATGCGCCCGCTCCTGCGACCCTCGGCGTGGTTGACGCCATCGCGGCGGGCGGGCATCACTCGGACGAACAGGGAAAAGGAGTGTCCCATGGGCTGGAAAACCCTCGACGAGATGGATTTCGCCGGCAAGACCGCGCTGGTCCGCGTCGACATCAACGTGCCGTTCGAGAATGGCCAGGTCAGCGACTTCACCCGCATCGACGCGGTGCTGCCCACGATCCGCGACATCGCGGCCGCGGGCGGCAAGGTCGTGCTGATGGCCCATGTCGGCCGCCCCAAGGGCCAGCCCAATCCCGAGATGTCGCTGGCCCAGGTCCGCCCGGCGCTGGAGGCCCGCCTCGGCCAGCCGGTGGCCTTCGCCGAGGATTGCATCGGTGGCCCGGCAAAAAAGGCGGTGGCGGCGATGGAGCCGGGCGATGTGCTGCTTCTGGAAAACACCCGCTTCCATGCGGGCGAGGAAAAGAACGACCCGATGATGGCCGCCTCGCTGGCGGCGCTGGGCCATGTCTATGTGAACGACGCCTTCTCGGCCGCGCATCGCGCCCATGCCTCGACCGAGGGGATCGCGAAACTCCTGCCCTCCTGCGCCGGTCGCCTGATGGCGGCCGAGTTGCAGGCGCTGGACGCGGCCTTGGGCAACCCGCAGCGGCCCGTGGTGGCGGTGGTCGGCGGCGCGAAGGTCTCGACCAAGCTGGACCTGCTCAGCAACCTGATCACCAGGGTCGATGCGCTGGTGATCGGCGGGGGGATGGCCAACACCTTCCTCGCCGCGCAGGGCAAGGGTGTCGGCAAATCGCTCTGCGAGCACGATCTGGCCGAGACGGCGCGCGCGATTATCGCCAAGGCCGAGGAAATCGGCTGCCGTCTGGTGCTGCCCGTCGATCTGGTCGTGGCGCGCGAGTTCAAGGCCCATGCCCCGCACGAAGTGGTCGCCGACTGCCCGCCGGATGCGATGATTCTGGACGCGGGTCCCGCCAGCGTGGCACAGATTGTCGACATCTTTAATGGATCGAAGACCCTGATCTGGAACGGCCCGCTCGGCGCTTTCGAGCTTGAACCCTTTGATACCGCTACCAATGCCGCAGCGAAAGCCGCGGCCGAACTGACCCGTGACGGCGCGCTCGTCTCGGTGGCGGGCGGGGGCGATACCGTGGCCGCGCTGAACCGCGCTGGCGCTGCGGGCGATTTCACCTATATTTCCACCGCGGGCGGTGCTTTCCTCGAATGGATGGAAGGCAAGGTGTTGCCCGGTGTTGCTGCGTTGGAGGCATGATGGAAGCGCATGATCCCGATGATCCGAAGGGTCTGATCCGCGAAGCCTATCGCATTGCCGGGATCGGCGAGGCCGAGTGCCGGTCGATCCTGATCGACTGGGCGCTCAGTCTTCCGCCCAGTGTCGATTACGCGACGATCGCCAGCCGGCTCGCCGGCCGCGACCGGCCCGGGGATCACCCGATGACCGGCCTGTTGCTGGCCGCGGGTGCCCCGCGCATGGGGATCGGCGGACGGCGTGGCGGCCGCAACGGGCGGCTCGGCGAAAACGCGCATTGAGGGCGGGGCGCAAGGGCTCTGCCCCGGCAGCAGAGCCTCTGGACAGGCTGGCGCCCGGCGCTAGCTGAGGGCATGTTGGCGGCGCGCCACCCCCTGCGCCTTTCTCCCTGCCCGAGTCCCCGTTTGCCCGAGTCCCGATGCCCCTGCCCTCTCCGCTTGCGCTCGCCCTCACCCTGCTCACCCTCCTCGGTCTTGCCGGTTGCGCCACCCTGGTCGACAGCCGCGCCGACCGGCGCGAAACGCTGTGGATGAACGAATTCCCGCCCCTGGGCCGGTTCGTCGAGGTCGAGGGGCGTCGCGTGCATCTGTTGGTGACCGGCCGCAGCCGCGGCAGCGCGCCCGATGTCGTCCTGATCCATGGCGCGAACGGCAATCTGCGCGATTTCACCTTCGATCTGGTGGCGCGGCTGGAGGAGGACTTCCGCGTCATCGCCGTGGACCGCCCCGGGCTTGGCTATTCCGACAGCTGGGGCGAGGCGGACAGCGACCCGGGTCTGCAGGCCCGCGTCCTGCGCGAAGCCGTGGCGCAACTTGGCGTTCGCCGACCCATCGTCGTCGGCCATTCCTACGGCGGCGCGGTGGCGCTGGCCTGGGGGTTGCAGGCGCCGACCGAGACCGCGGCGCTGGTGCTGCTGGCTGGCGCGTCCGAACCCTGGGAAGGCGATCTGACCTTCTGGTACAATCTCAACGCCACGATCCTCGGCGGCCCCGCCCGCACCCTGGTCGCGGCCTTCGCCCCCGAACGCGCGGTCGAGGCGGCACTGGCCAATGTCTTTGCCCCCGAAGCGGTGCCCGAGGGCTATGGCGATCACATCGGCGCCGGGCTCTCGCTGCGGCGCGACTCGCAGGAGACGAACAACCGCCAGGTCAACAATCTGCTGCCCTATATCACCGCCATGCAACCGCGCTATCCCGGCCTGCGGATGCCGATCGAACTGCTGCACGGCGACGCCGACGAGACCGTCCCCATCGAGGTCCACGCCCGCCGCTTCATCCGTGAGGTGCCCTCGGCCCGGCTGACCGAGATCCCGGGCGCGGGCCATATGCTGCACCACACCCATCCCGAGGCCGCGGTGGCGGTGATCCGGCAGGCCCGGCGCCGCGCCGGGCTCTGAGCCGAGGGCTCAGAAAAGCCCGGTGATCCCGTCCCAGATCAGCTTGACCCCGACGATGGACACCATCGCATAGGTGAAGGGATAGAAGACCTCGGGCCCCATCCGCCTGATGATCCCGGCGCCAAGGCGGACCGAGAGGATGGCGAGGGGCAGCATCAGCAGCGCCGACCACAGGACCGGCACCTCGAAGAGGCCGAGCGCGGCATAGGGCACGACCTTCACCAGATTGACCACGGCGAAGAAGATCACCGAGGTGCCGGTGTAAAGCTTCGGATCCAGCCGCTTGGGCAGGACCTGGATCTGGAAGAGCGGCCCGCCGGCATGGGCGACGAAAGAGGTGAAACCGGCAATCGCCCCCCAGAGCCACCCCATCGCCGGCACGTAGCGCGGCGCGCTGCCAAGATAGCGCCCCAGGGCCCAGCGGCCGGCGAAGCCCAGGGCGACGAGGCCCACGAGCAGCCGCACCATCGCGTCCGAAGTCACGGCCGCCGCCGCCCAGCCCGCCACGATGCCGATCATCGCCGCGGGCAGCATGGTCTTCAGCACCTCCCAATCGCGGTACTGGCGCCAGATCCAGAGGCTCGCGGCATCCATCATCAGGAGAATGGGCAGCAGCACGGCCGCGGCCAGGACCGGCGGCATGACCAGCGACATGACCGGCACCCCCATCAAGGCGAAAGCCCCGCCCAGGCCGCCCTTGGAGAGACCCACCAGACCCACGGCCAGAAGCGTCACCCAGAGCATCGCCGGGCTTGCAAAGATCGTCCACTCCGCCAGGGCCATCGCCGCTCTCCCATCCAACGGGGCGGTGATGCCCAGAGGGATCGGCGAAGGCAAGAGGCAGAATGACAGGGCGCCTGATTTGAAAGGGGGAGAGGTTTCGCCCTCCTCGCCCGCGCCTTCGGCCCGAGCGCCTCGGGCGACCAACGGCGCGGCGGTGCCGCGCCAAAGAAAGGGGGGCCGTCTGCCCCCCTCTTGGCCTGACGGCCAATTCACCCCCCGAGGATATTTGAAGCGCAAAGAAGGCGGCTTAACGCCCCCTTAGCCTTCATCTTTGTTCTGGAAATATCCTCGGGGGCTTCCAAAGGGGGCCCGAGGGTCCCCTTTGGCGGGGGGTGCGGGGGGCTGGCCCCCCGCCTTTACCCGTCACCGGCCCTCGAATTTCGCCGGGCGCTTTTCCAGAAACGCCATCACCCCTTCGCGGAAATCGCGGGTCGCGCCCATCTCGCCTTGCAGCCGCGCCTCGGTATCGAGTTGGGTGTCGAGATCGGCGGTCATCGAGGCCCGAAGCGCGCGCTTGATCGCGCCATAGGCGAGCGTGGGCCCGTTTGCGAGTTGTGCCGCCCTCGCCTGCCATTCCGCCGCGAATTGATCGTCCGGCACCGAGGCCCAGATCAGCCCGGTCGCCGCCGCCTCGTCCGCCGTCACGGGGCCGGCGAAGAGCGATTGCCCCATGGCCCGGGCAAAGCCGACCAGCCGTGGCAGCCAATAGGTGCCGCCCGCGTCCGGGATGAGGCCGATCCGCGCGAAGGCCTGCAGGAAGACCGCCGATTGCGTCGCGATCACCACATCCGCGGCCAGCGCCAGATTGGCCCCCGCCCCCGCCGCCACGCCGTTGACCGCCGCAATGACCGGCACCGGGCAATCGTGGATCGCCCGCAACATCGGCTCGTATTCCTCGCGCAGGATCCGGCCGAGGTCGATCTCGTTGACCGAGGCCCCCGCGCCGAGGTCCTGACCCGAGCAGAAGGCCCGCCCCTCGCCCGTCATCACCACGACGCGCGCGCGGGCGCCTAGGTCGCGCACCGCCTGGGTGATCTCGGCGCGCATCTGCGCGTTCAGCGCGTTCATCAGCGTCGGCCGGTTCAGCCGGATCAGGCCGACGCCCGCCTCTTCGGTGACGGTGATGGTGGTGTAGATCATGGCGCCCTCCGACAATGCCGGGACCAGACTAGCCACAGGCGGCGTGCCCCGGCTAGGCGCAACCTTGCGTCACTCGTCGAGAAGCGCCTTGAGCCGCGCCTCTTCCTCGGCGCTCAGCGCCTCGGGTCCCGCCCGGCGCCGCCGCGCGGCCATCAGCGCAATCCCCAAGCCCGCGACCAGCAGCGCGGGCCCGGTGACCCAGAGGATCAGGTTCGAGCCGGTCGGCCGGGGATTGAGCAGGATGTATTCGCCGAACCGGTCGACCATGAATTGCACGGCTTCCTCGTTCGTATCGCCCGCCACCAGCCGCTCGCGCACCATGAGGCGGATGTCGCGGGCGATCTCGGCGTTGGAATCGTCGACCGATTCGTTGCGGCAGACGACGCAGCGCAGTTCCGCGGTGATGGCACGGGCGCGGGCCTCCATCGCCGGATCGGGCAGGATCTCGTCGGGTTGCACGGCGCCCGCGGCCATCGGCAGGACCAGCAGCAGGGCGAGGAGGAAGGCGCGCATCCGCGTCACTCCGCCGGTGCCGCGGCGGGCGGCGCGCGCCGCGCCCCGGCCGCCACCCGGAAGCGACGGTCGGTGAGCGAGATCAGCCCCCCGAGCGCCATCAGCGCCGAGCCGATCCAGAGCCAGACCGCGAAGGGCTTCACATAGGTGCGAAGCGCCCAGCCGCCGCCATCCTGCGGATCGCCGAGCGCGACATAAAGGTCGCGGGTCAACGTGTAGTGGATCCCGGCCTCGGTCGTGGGCATGCCGGCCGCGGGATAGACCCGTTTCTCGGGATGCAGCGTCGCGATGTAGCGGTCGCCGTCATGGACCTCGACCGTGGCCATGGTCGAGATGTAATTCGGCCCCGGCTGACGCTCGACCCCGGTGAGGGTGAAAGTATGGCCGCTCAGGGTGAAACTCTCTCCCGGGCGCAGGACGCGGATATCCTCGCTGGCCCAGCCCAGGACGGCGGTCACGGCGAAGATGGTCACGCCGAGGCCGCCATGGGCGATGGCCTTGCCCCAATCGGCGCGCGGCAGCCGGGCGATACGGCGCAGCCGGTCGCCGATGCCCTGCCGCCCGCCGCGGGTCCAGAGGTCGATCAGCGCGCCGAACACCAGCCAGGAACCCAAGAGCACGCCGATCGGCGCCAGTGCCGAGCGTCCGGTCTGCAGTGCGAAGGCGAGCCCCGCCAGCGCCACGGCCAAGGCCAGCGCCCCGGTCATCGAGGCCGCGGCCTTGCCCAGCTTGCCGCGCTTCCAGGGCATGACCGCGCCCACGGGCAGGGCGATGGCCAGCGCCACCATGAAAGGGGTGAAGGCCGCGTTGAAGAAGGGCGCGCCGACGGAGAGAACCCGCCCGAAGGCCAGTTCGCTGACCAGGGGCCACATGGTGCCGACGAAGACCACGAAGGAAGCCACCGCCAGCAGCACGTTGTTGAGGACCAGCGCCGATTCCCGGCTGACCAGGGCGAAGACGCCCTTAGCCTCCAGCGCGGCGCCCCGCAGCGCGAAGAGGGTCAGCGCCCCGCCGACGAAGACGGCGAAGATCATCAGAATGAAGACACCGCGCTCGGGATCCGAGGCGAAGGCATGGACCGAGGTGATCACGCCCGAGCGGACGATGAAGGTACCCATCAGCGAGAAGCCGAAGCCGAGAATGGCCAGCAGGATGGTCCAGGCCTTCAGCGTCTCGCGCTTTTCCACCACGATGGCGGAATGGAGGAGCGCGGTGGCGAAGAGCCAGGGCATGAACGACGCATTCTCGACCGGATCCCAGAACCAGAACCCGCCCCAGCCCAGCTCGTAATAGGCCCACCAGGAGCCGAGCGCGATGCCGATGGTCAGGAAGATCCAGGCGGCGAGCGTCCAGGGCCGGACCCAGCGGCCCCAGGCCGCGTCGACCTTGCCCTCGATCAGTGCGGCGACGGCGAAGGAGAAGGCCATCGAGAGCCCGACATAGCCGAGGTAGAGGAAGGGCGGATGGAAGGCGAGGCCCGGGTCCTGCAACAGCGGATTGAGGTCGTGGCCGTCGAAAGGCGGCAATGCCGTGCGCAGGAACGGGTTCGAGGTGAAGATCATGAAGGCGAGGAAGGCCGCGCCGATCGCGCCCTGCACCGCCAGGACGCGGGCCTGCAGCGTCGCGGGCAGATTGCCGCCGAACCAGGCCGCCGAGGCGCCAAACAGGGCGAGGATCAGCGACCAGAGCAGCAGCGAGCCCTCGTGATTCCCCCAGACGCCGCTGATCTTGTAGAGGAGCGGCTTCAGCGTATGGGAATTGTCGACGACCAAGAGGACCGAGAAGTCCGAGGTGACGAAAGCATAGGTCAGCGCCGCGAAGGCGATGGCCAGAAGCGCGAATTGCCCGCTGGCCAGCGGACCCGCGGCGGCCATCCAGTCTGCCCAGCCCTTCTGCGCGCCGACCAGCGGCACCAGGCTTTGCAGAAGCGAGACGGCGAAAGCCAGGATGAGGGCGTAATGTCCGAATTCGACGATCATGTCCCCGCTATAGCCTGCCCGGCCCCGCCCGCAAAGCACGAAGGCGCGAGGGGGCTGCGACAGCACAGCGCGGGGGAGAGGTTTCGCCCTCATCGGGAGCGGCTTCGCCGCGCCCTCCTCGGGCGACCAGCGGCGCGGCGTGCCGCCGCGCCGAAGAACGGGGGCCTTCTGCCCCCCTCTTGGCCTGACGGCCTGTCCGGCCCTTCGCTTGCGCTCCGGGCGTTCGGGCCTGACAAGGCGCCACCGGCGCCTCGTCCGGGCGGCCCTCACCCCCGAGGATATTTAGGGCGCAAAGATGACAGTTAAGTAGGCGTTAAGCCGCCTTCTTTGCGCTTCAAATATCTTCGGGGGTCTCTCAAGGGGGTGGAAAACCCCCTTGAGCGGGGGGTGAGCGGCGTCTCGGAAACGCGCCAGTGGCGCGTTTCAGCCGCGAACGCCGCGCCCGTGGCGCGGCCGGGAGTCGAGGGGGCTGGCCCCCCCGCTACCTGCGGACTCAGCCGCCGGTATGGCTCATATGGCGGCTCATCTGGCCCGCCACCTTCTGGCGCGAATAGTCGAAATCATGGCCCTTGGGCTTGCGGGCAATGGCCGCGCGGATCGCCTCGACCAGCACCGCGTCATCGGCCGAGGCACGAAGGGGATTGCGCAGATCGGCCATGTCCTCCTGGCCGAGGCACATGTAGAGTTCCCCCGTGCAGGTCAGCCGCACCCGGTTGCAGCTTTCGCAGAAATTATGGGTGAGCGGGGTGATGAAGCCGATCTTCTGCCCGGTCTCCTCGAGCCGGACATAGCGGGCGGGGCCGCCAGTCCGTTCGGCGAGATCGGTGAGGGTGAAGCGTTCGGCCAGACGCGCGCGCAGATCCCTCAGCGGCCAGTATTGGTCGAGGCGCACCTCTTCCGACATGTCGCCCATCGGCATGACCTCGATGAAGGTCAGGTCGTGCCCCTCGGCCGCGCACCAATCGACAATCGGGAACAGCTCGTCCTCGTTGAAGCCTTTCAGCGCCACCACGTTGATCTTGACCCGCAGGCCCGCGGCCCGCGCCGCCTCGATCCCGCTCAGCACCTGCGGCAGCCGGCCCCAGCGGGTGATCGTCGCGAATTTTGCGTCATCGAGCGTATCGAGCGAGACATTGATCCGCTTCACCCCGAGATCCGCCAGCGGCTGCGCGAACTTCGTCAGCTGCGAGCCGTTGGTGGTCAGCGTCAGTTCCCTGAGCGCGCCGGTTTCCAGATGGCGGCTCATCGCCTCGAAGAAGGTCATGATGCCCTTGCGCACCAGGGGCTCGCCGCCGGTCACGCGCAGCTTCTCCACCCCCAGCCCGATGAAGGCCGAACAGAGCCGGTCGAGTTCCTCCAGCGTCAGCAGCTCCTTCTTCGGCAGGAAGGTCATGTGCTCGGCCATGCAATAGGTGCAGCGGAAATCGCAGCGATCCGTGACCGAGACGCGCAGATACTGGATCGCGCGCTGGAACGGATCGATCAGCGGCGCCGTGGGGGGCGCCATCCGGCTTTCGGGCAGGCTTGGGGTCATGACATCTCCTCGCAGCCTGACTTAGGTAATGCGCGGTCGGGCAAGCGGCAAGGCGCGCCGCTTGCCGCCTGCGGGGACGAGCGCTAGACTTTGGTCTATGCGCATCCTGACCCTCCTCCTCATCCTCTCCGTCGCCGCCTGCAGCCGCCTCGGGCTTACGCCCGGTCGCGACCGCGGTCCCGACATCGCCGTGACCGAGGCTCCGGGGGCCGAGGTCTTGCGCCCGCAGGCCCGGCCGGGCGGCGCGGCGCTGCCCGCCGGCACCCCGCCGGGCGCCGGGGCCGATGGCAGCGTACCCCCGCCCCCGCCCCCCGCCGCCGATGGACTGCTGGGCGAGACGCTGGCCGGGCTGGGCGCGACCGGCGGGCCGGGGCTGTGGCTGATGACCGGCCTTGTGACCGAGGTCCGGCCCGGCCGGGTCGAGACCGCGGGCGGCGGGCGGCTCAGCGTCGAGCTGCGCCCCTCGGGCGCCGCGCCCTCGGCCGGCAGCACGCTGTCGGTAGAGGCGATGCAGCAGCTGCAATTGCCGCTGGGGCAATTGGCCAATCTCAGGGTCTACGCGGAATAACGGCCCTCACCGGCCCGTCGCCACCTGGAAGACCGCGCCTTCCAGCGCCTCCGTCACGGTCACCTGACAGGTCAGGCGGCTGGTCGGCTGCGGCGCGTGGGCGTTAAACTCGATCGTGTCGGCCTCGTCGATCCGGGGTTCCGGCAGCGGGCCGTTCGGCGCCTCGATCAGGTAGCAATGGCAGGTCGCGCACATGGCCGAGCCGCCGCATTCGGCGATGATCCCGTCGACGCCCGCGTCCTTGGCGGCATACATCAGCGGCTCGCCCGGCTTGGCTTCGACCAAACGCCGCCGGCCGCTTTCCTCGATGAAGGTGACCTTGACCATGGAATCCTCTCAGATGAACTGCTTGCCGCCGTCGATCACCAGCGTATGCCCGGTGACGAAGCCCGAGAGCGACGAGGCAAGGTACAGTGCGCCGCCGGTGATATCCTCGACCTCGGCATTGCGCTTGAGCGCGGCGCGGTCCACGCCATAGCTGCGCGCATCCTCGATCAGGCCGAGGCTCGCTTCAGTGAGGGTGAAGCCCGGGGCGATGACATTGACGCGGATGCCGTCGCGGCCCATCTCGCGCGCCATGGTGCGGGTCATGGCGATCACCGCCCCCTTGGAAGCTACGTAATGCATCCAGAGGGGCGAGCCCGACAGCACGGTGGCCGAGGCGATGTTGACGATCGAGCCGCCCTTCTGCGCCCGCATCAGCGGCGAGACAGCGCGGGTCATCTGCCAGACGCCCTTGATGTTGACCGCCATCACCCGGTCCCAGATTGCCTCGTCGATCTCCTCGAAGGGCGCGCGCTGGAGCCCGGCATAGAGGGCCGCGTTGTTGATCAGCACATCCACGCCGCCCAGCTCGGCCTCGGCCCGCGCCACCACCGCCTTGCAGGAGGCCTGCTGCGTCACATCCAGCGTGGCGGCGATGCAGCCCTCGCCGATCTGCGCGGCGGTTTCCTCGGCGCCCGCGCGGTTGATGTCGGCGGCGATCACCCTGGCGCCGACCCCGGCAAAGGCCTGGGCGAAGGCGCGGCCAAGCCCGCCCCCTGCCCCGGTAACGATCACGCGCTTTCCGGTCAACGAGATGTCGCCCATTGGCCCGCTCCTTCGGTCTGGGGGAATTGGGGGAATTCGGGGCCGCGGCCCAGATAGGCCCGGATCGCCTGTTCGGCGGCGACGGCGGCGGTATTGGCCTCGGCCAGGGCCCGGCCCTGCGGTGTCAGCATCAGCGGGTTCGAGCGTTCGCGCAGCATCATCAGCACTTCGGACACCGAAACCCCGTACCAACCGGCGATGGTGCGCATCCCGTGCGGCGTGGTCCGCCAGCCCTTGTCCGCGTCCTTCAGCACCGCGTCGTTGAGGTTCTTGGCCTCCTTCGTCGTGTCATGGCCGTCGATGATGGCCAGCGCCGCCTCAATGTCGACGCCTTCGGGCCGGTGGCGCTCCAGAATCTCGCGGGCGATCTCGACCGAATGCAGTTCGTGCTCGCGGACCAGATCCTTGCGGGTCGGATAGCGGCCGATGGCCAGCAGCAGCAAATCCTCGGGGATGCGTTTCCAGCCGATATCGTGCAGCAGGATCGCGGGCAGGACCACGCTGTCATCCGCCTCGGGGATCTGGGCCAGCAGCGCGCGGGCCAGACCGTAGGCGACGATGGTGTGCTCGTCGTTGTTGCGCACGTCGAGATAGGGGCGCGCCTCGTGCCAGAGGGCAAGGTCGCGCGGCAGGAAAACGTCGTCGGGCGTCACAGCGGCGGCTCCCAGCTCAGGTACAGGGTCTTGTATTCCAGATAGCTTTCAACGCCGTAGCGGCCCTTTTCGCGCCCCAGCCCGCTTTCCTTCATGCCGCCGAAGGGGACGTGATGGCTGGCGCGCTGGATGTCGTTGAGCCAGACGGAGCCCGCCTCGAACCCCTCGCACAGCGCCATGCCCAGCGCGAGGTCGCGGGTAAAGACGAAGCCCGCCAATCCGAAACGGCTGTCATTGGCCAGCCGCAACGCCTCGGCCGGACTGTCCACCGGGGCGATGCCGATCACCGGGCCGAAGGTTTCCTCGCGCATGATCAGCATTTCGGGCGTGGCGTCGGCAATCAGCGTCGGCGGCATGTAGCAGCCGCCGTCATAGCCGGGGCCGCGCGCCTGCTCGCCGCCTGCGAGGATCCGCGCGCCCTTCGCCTTTGCATCGGCGATCTGCTGTTCCGAGGTGGCGAAGATGCGGGCGTTGACCAGCGGGCCCAGATCCCCCTCGCCGCCTGCGGGCGCCAGCGTCAGTTTCCGCGCCCGGGTGGCGAGCCGTTCCAGCAGCGCCTCGTAGACCGGGCGCTCGACATAGAGGCGGTTCACCCGGTAGCAGAACTGCCCGCTGTTGGCGAAGCCGTGGCGGGTGATCGCCTCGGCCGCCTTGTCGAGGTCGGCGTCGGCGCAGACGATGGCGGCGGAATGGCCGCCCAGTTCCAGCGTCACCCGTTTCATGGTCCCGGCGGCGGCGGCGGCGATGGCCTTGCCGGCGGGGACGGAGCCGGTGAAGGCGATCTTGCGCGGCACCGGATGGGCGACCAGCGCCTCGCCCAACGCCCGGGCGCCGGTGACGACGTTGAAAAGCCCCGCGGGCAAGCCGGTCGCGTGGAAGAGCTCGGCCAGCATCAGGGTCGAGAGCGGCGTGTCCTCCGAAGGCTTGGTGACCACCGGACAGCCCGCGATCAGCGCCGCGCCGAGTTTGAACATCAACAGCGTGATCGGATAGTTGAAGGGCGTGATCGCCACCACCACGCCCACCGGATCGCGGGTGACGACGATCCGCTCGCCGGGGGCCGAGCCCAGCGCCTGCGTCGCGTAAAGCCGCAGCCCTTCCTCGGCGTAGATGTCGAGGAGGTTGGCGGAGCTGGCGATCTCGGCGATGCAGCCGGGCAAGGGGCGGCCCAGTTCGCGGTTCAGCGCCGCGCCGATTCGCGGCGCCTGATCCCGCATCGCCTGCGCGCAGGCCTTGACCAGCCGCACGCGCTCGGCCATCGGCACGCGCTTCCAGCCCTCGAAGGCCCGGGCGGCCGAGGCGATGGCGCGTTCGGCATCGGCGGCCTCGCCCAGCGGCACGGTGTCGATGACCGCGCCATTGGTCGGGTCCGTGACGGGCATCACCTGCCCCGATTGCGCGGCGACCCAGCCGCCATCCAGAAACATCTCCATCAGCGCGTTCCCCTACAGCACATGCGCGAGCAGCAGGGCCCGGGTACGGGCCAGCTCCTCGGTGGCCAGGCGGCGGCCCGGCTCGGTCTCGAATTTCGGCAGGATTGCCTCGTTGCGCGTGCAGTTCTGCACTGGCGTCTCGCCGAACCAGTCGCAGCCCACGGCGGTGCCCGTCACCTCGTAGCGCCAGAGCTTGTCGCTGTCGCGGACGATGCGGTCGTTCAGATGGCGCGGCTGCTCACGGGTGTCGTGGCCGTCGATGATCTCGCAGACCTGGGCGATGACCTCCTCGGACCAGCCGGTCGCGCGCAACACCTCGGTCCCCAGCCGCACGCCCTCGGCCTCGTGCCGGTAGCGCACATCCGATTGCAGGATGTTCTGGGACCGGAAGCCTTGTTCAATGATCTCCTCCATGTCGATGGCCCACCAGCCGATGTCATGCAGCAGGATCGCCAGCAGGCAGACATCGCGGTCGGCCTGGGGGAAATGCTCCAGCAGCCGCACGCACCAGGCGAAGGACAGCGGGATATGCACGTCATTCTTGCGCGCCCGCATGTAGGGTTCGGCTTCGCGCCAGACAGGATCGTAGCGCGACAGGTCAGCAGTCATGGTCAGCGGTCCACAGGAAGAAGACGGGGGGCCCTGCGGCCCCCCGGGGGGTCAGTCGAGGATCGTCACCGTTCCGGCATTGCCATCGACGCGCAGCCGCATGCCAGTCTTGATCCGCGAGCTGGCGTTGCCGGTGCCGGTGACGGCGGGCAGGCCGTATTCGCGGCAGACGATGGCCGCATGGCTCATCATGCCGCCGATATCGGTGACGGCGGCGCCGATCTTGCCGAAGACCGGCGCCCAGGAGGGCGCGGTGACCGGCGTGACCAAAATCTCGCCCTTCTGCAATTCGCTGAGCTGATCGGGCGAGCGCAGCACGCGGGCCACCCCCTCGACCACCCCCGGCGATCCGGCCATGCCGCGCAGGGCGCCGTCGTCCCCGTCCGATTTCACCCAGCGTTCCACCGCGTCCGAGGTGATGCCCCACAGCATGATGGTGAAGGGTTCGGTGATGACTTCGGGCGGGTTGTTCAGCGCGGGCAGCGGCGATTCCGCGGCCAGCGCCTCGTAGATGCGGCGGCGGCGGGCGATCTCCTCGGGCCAGACGGCGGTGCCGCGATAGGGCACGCCGATGGCCCAGCCGGCCGAATAATCCCAGAGCACGTCCCGCACTTCGTTGCGGTTGAGGAAGAACATGTCGTCGTCATTCTCCCAGAAGCCCTGATCCTTCAGCAGCTTGGAGAGTTGACGCATCTTCCGCCAGAAGACGCCCAGCGCCCAATGCTCGATGTAGAAGTTGTGATCTTCCACATAGGGGAACACGGTGCGCGCCAGACCCAACTTGCCGTCAAAGACCGCCTGCGCCTCGTCGTCCATCATCTCGCGATATTCGGCGGTGATGCGGTCACGCTCGGCCAGCAGTTTGGCGGTCGGGCGCATGATCTCGTCGCCCTCCTCGACCCGCTTGATGTAATCCTTCAGATAGCCCATCGGGATATCGAGGTGGTCGATCCAGTATTTGTCCGTCGAATAGAAGCCGTTGCCCGAGGTGAAGTTGAACCACGGGTCCTTCGCCGCCTCCCATTGCGCCAGCCATTCCTTGCCGCCGGGTTTGGTGGCGAGCGTGGCCAGAATCACCTCCACGCTGTCGCCTTCGAACACCGGCGAGAGGCCCGAGGCCACGGCGAGCTTGGCCAGTTTCTTGATCTCGTCATCCGGGCGGAAGAGTTCCGAATCCACGCCCTGCACCATCTTGGCGATGGCCTGGTCGGGGATCTGCGGGAACTGGCCCTTCATGAAGCCGAAGAAATCGAGATAGGCCGCATAGCCGAGGTTCAGGAATTCGAAATGATGCTGCCAGATCTTGTAGGCCAGCTCGATCGCCTTGTCGTATTGGTCGAACAGCTGGTTCGTGCTGTCGAGGCCCACGCCCCCCGTCACCACCTCCAGCGCCTCGACCTCGGGCAGCGCCGTGAAATTCAGCGCGTCCAGCTCGCGGATCTTGGCCAGGACCTTGTCCTTCCAGTTCGCATAAAGATCGCCCCAGTTCATGAAGTAATGGCCCGCACGCTCCATGAAATGCGGGACGCGGCCTTCGATCTGCTCGCCGGGGACCGCCACGGGCGAGAAATAGACATAGCCGTTCAGGATGCGGTAATCGACGCCATTGGCGGGCGGCACCAGCAGGTGACGGGTGTTGTATTGCCCCAGCCCCTTGATGGCGAAATCCAGCATCACCGTGTCGAAGGGCCGGAACGGCGTCGGCCAATGCTGCGAGTTGCAGAACCAGAAGGTCGCGTCGTCCTGTTGCCGCCGCTGCGGCAGGAAATGCGTGTAATAGGGGTAGAGATCCTGCCAGCCCTCGGCGCCTTTCGGCGTCGGAACCTCGAAGGCCGAGGGGAACATGCTCTTCATGGCGTCCATTCTTTATCCTCCCAGAGAATGGCCTTGTGACGTGTCGTCAAGTTTTCTTCTTGGCGGCCAGCGGATTGGTGAGCGTGCTGACGATGCCCATCATTCCGGTGGCATAGGCATTCCCCGGCGCCGCCTTCTTCTTCTGCGACCAGATGGTTTCGGGGCGTGATTGCAGGGCCAGCAGGTTCTGACCCTCAGGCAGATCGGCGTCGATGGCCCATTCCACGTCCTGCGGACAGCCGTTCTGCCGCTCGAGCCGCTTGGCAAGCTGGGCCACGGCAATCACCTGCGCGTCGGTCAGGCTGGGGGTCTGCCGCCGCGCGGCCTCTACCTCGCGCTCCACGGTCTCGCCGCGCCCGGCATCGCCGATCAATTCGACATGCTTGTCGCTGATCTTGCGGTCGATGATCTCCATCAGCACCTTCTCGACGCTGAAATTGTCGGGCGTCACCACGCCCGAGACGACCATTTCCCCCAGGCCCCAACTCGCATCAATGACAATCCGCGTGCGGTCGCCGGTCCCGGGGTCCAGCGTCATCGCCACCCCCGCGGCGCGGGCGTTCACCATCTTCTGCACGCCCACGCTCATGTTCACATCGACATGCGGGATCTTGTTCTTCTCACGATAGGCCACCGCCCGGGTGGCAAAGAGCGAGGCCCAGCAATCGCGGACCTTCTCGACCACCGCATCGGCGCCCTTGACCCAGAGATAGGTGTCCTGCTGCCCGGCGAAGGAGGCATCCGGCAGATCCTCGGCCGTGGCCGAGGAGCGCACGGCAACCGGCGTCCCCTCCCCCATGCTGGCGTAAGCCGCACGGGTCGCGGCCTCGACCCCCTCGGGCATGCGGTGGCCGCGGATGCGGATGCGGATCGCCTGCGCGGCGCGGTCGATGCTGTCGATGTCGTCGGGATCAACGCGGGCCAAATGCCGCTCGATCTCGGCCCTGAGGCCCGATTCCTCCAGCATCGCCAGATAGCCGTCGGTGGTCACGGCAAAGCCCGGCGGCACCGCGACACCGGCCTGGGTCATCTCGCCCAGCGAGGCGCATTTGCCGCCAACCCGGGCCAGATCGTGCTTGCCGATCTGGTCGAAGGCCAGCGTATAGGTTCCGTCCGTCGCGATCATGCGGGTCTACCCAGTTCCACCATGACCGAGGTCGGAACCCGGAAGGTGATATTGCGGTGGTATGCGGGGCGGAAGCCCGGGGCGAGCGTCATGGTCGGGAACCGCTCGACCAGTTGACGCGGCAGGATCGCGGCCTCCATCTTGGCCAGCTGGAAGCCCAGGCAATAATGGATGCCGTAGCCGAAGCTCAGATGGGTGCGGGCATTGTCGCGCAGGATGTTCAGCGTCTCGCCCTGCGGGAACCGCGCCTCGTCGCGGTTGGCGGACCCGGTGATCATCAGGATCTCGGCCCCCGCGGGCAGGGTCACGCCGCCTACGACGGCCTCGGTCCGCGCCTTGCGCCGCCAGCCCACGACCGAGGGCATGTAGCGCAGCATCTCCTCGACCGCGTTCGGGATCTTGCCGGGATCGGCCTTGATCGCTTCCCAGGCCTCGGGGTTGTCCAGCATGGCCATCAGGTAATTGCCCATGAAGGTCGAGGTCGTCTCGTGCCCCGCAAACAGCGTGGAATAAAGGACGCCCGCGATCTCTTCATTGCTGATATCGGCCCCCTCCGCCTGCAGGCGCAGCAGGTCGGTGGGAAAGTCGTCGCCCGGATCGGCCCGGCGCAGATCCAGCAGGTCGTGGATATATTTCCAGTAGGCCACCATGTCATGCGCGACGGGAATCTGTTCCTCGTCCGACAGGTCCGACCAGGTCATCTTGCCCCGGCTCATGCCGTATTGCTTGATCTTCGGCACATCGGTGTCGGGGATGCCCATCAGCGTAAACAGCACACGGGCGGGCACCGGATAGGCGACGATCTCCCAGAAATTCACCGGCCCGCCACCGCGCCCGGCCTCTTCCAGCCGGTCGAGATGGGTCCTCACGATCTCTTCGATCTGCGGCTCGATCGACTTGAAGCGGCGCGGGCCGAAGCAGGATTGCGCCACCTTGCGGATGCGGGTGTGATCCGGCGGGACGCGGGCGGTGAGACCGGAATAGGCGGTGAAGCCCCCGTCCTTGAGGATCTGCCGCCCCTCCTCGCACATCGGCCGCATCGGCTTTTGTGCATTCTCCGAACTGAAGGTCTTCCAGTCGTCGAAGATTGCCTTGATGTCGTCATAGCGCGAAACGACCCAATAGCCGGTCGGCTCGTGAAAGAAGATCGGCTCTTCCTTGCGGAATTGCTCCCAACGGGCATGGGGCGTATTCAGATCGAACGGGTCATACCCGTTCGACGGCTTCACGCCGTCAATCGTGTGCATGTCGATATCCTCCCATCTCGGGGACCCTGGTGCCCTCCGGGCTGGGTCTCGAGCTTGCGACTCAGCGTAGGACCAATTCTTTGGTTTTTCTTTGGCTCAGCGAAAGCCGGTCGAGGGATCGGCAAAGCTCATCATAAACCGCCCTGATTTCAACGCCTTCCTTGGCCTCGCCCAGAGTCGTCAGCGCCGTCCGGTATTGGCGGAACTGGCGGTGCATGGCATCGGGGCGGCCCATGGCGTGAAAGACCCGCATCGCCTCGGCATTGGCGGCTTCGCTGGTCGGGTCGATGGCGACGGCCCTCTGCGCCCATTCCAGCGCCTCGCCATAGCGGCGGTACTTGCGCAGAAGCTTCGACAGGTCGAAATGCAGCCGCATCGCCATCTCGCGCAGCCAGGTGCGGCGCGGCATGATCCAGTCCTCGGTCTCGGTCGCGAGGTATTCGAGCGGCAGATCCTCGAACAGGTCCCCGGCATAGAGCCGTTCGGCCTCGAAATAGATCGGCAGCGCCAGATCCTCCTGCCCGTGCCGCGCCAGCGACAGCCCGCGCCGGCAGAGCTGCTCGAAGGCGGTGATGTCGATCAGACTGCCGTCCGGCACGTTCAGCCGGTAGTAATCGCCGTTGCGGGTGATGGCATGCTGGCTGCCCAGCACCTTGCGGACCATGGCAACGGTATGGTGCAACCGCGCCCGCTTGGTCTGTTCCGCCTCCAGATCCGGCCAGAGCAATTCGCTGATCTGGTCGGCATGCGCCCCTTTCTCGCCCGCATTGAGCAGATAGGCGAAGAGCGTCTTGCTCTTCTTCGGCGCTCCGCCCTTGGTGCGCCAGTCGACCTCGCGGTGGCCATCGACGAAGACCCTCAGCTGCCCCAGGCAATGGATATGCCAGCGCGCCCGGGCCGAGGGGGCGCCCAGCGTCGCCCGGTCCTCGTCCAGCCAGTGCGGGGACGCACCCCTTGCCGCGGCCTTGTCGAAGGTGCGGAAAAAGGTCTGACCGGCGAAATCGGGCACCACGCGGCCCAGCATGAAGCCCAGCTGTTCGTCCAGCGTCGAGGCGGTCAGCAATTCGCGGGGCAGCCAATAGGGATTCTCATAAAGCCCCGACGGCGCTAGGAAATGTTGGTGCGCCCTGAGCGCGGCCTGCAAGTGCTCCTCGATCATTCGGTCCTGATTGTAGATCGAGACCACCGTGACCCCCAGCTCCGACGCCGCCTGCTCGGCCACCGTGCCCCAGGCCTCGATGGCGTTGACGCCCAGCATCGCCGCCAGACTCCAGGTCATGTCGATGAGGATCGTCTCCACCCCGCCCAGCGCGGCCACCCGGTCGCGCACCTTCGCGTAGACATCCTCGGGCTCGACGGGCAGCCGGTCGAAGCCCAGCGCCGACAGAGGGCAGCGCCGCCCCTCGGGCACCTGCACCAGCAGGCCCGCGTCATCGCTGACCAGCAGCGCCGCGCGAGAGCGATCCTGCAAGGCGGCCTCCAGAAAGGCGCCCTCGGTGAAATGGCAAAACAGCGCCGCGTTGATCTCGGCGCCTTGTGGCGAATCATCCTGCTCGGCCATTCCCCCCTCCGAAATCCGTGATTTCCCCGGAGATTAGTTCATACGGCAATCATTGCCAAAGAGAAACCAAAGTCTCACGCCTAGCCTTGGCTCAGCGTCTGGGGAGGCGCAGGGAGGATTCGTCGGCATCGCAACTGTCGCGCCCGGTCTGGGGCGTGGTCGGAAAAGCTTTGCCTGCGAAAGGGTTGCGCCAGGCGACGGCGCCGATCTGGGGGCAGATTACGCCGATGACTGTGACGATGAGCTTCGATTACGTGATCGTCGGCGCGGGTTCGGCGGGGGCGGTACTGGCGCATCGCCTGTCCGAAGATCCCGGCGTCCGGGTCTGTCTGATCGAGGCCGGTCCGCGCGACCGCTCTCCCCTGATCCGGGTGCCGCTGGGGGTCATGGTTCTGGCCAGGGACCGGCGGCACAACTGGCTTTACACCTCGGCCCCGCAAGAGGGGCTGAACGGTCGGCAGGTGTCGATCCCGCGCGGCAAGGTGCTGGGCGGTTCCTCGGCGATCAACGGCATGATCTACATCCGCGGCCATCGGGCGGATTATGACGGCTGGGCAGCGCTGGGTTGCGCGGGTTGGGATTACGCGTCGCTCCTGCCCTATTTCCGGCGCTCGGAGGGCAACGACGATCCGTCGATGGACGACAGCTTTCATGGCCGCGACGGGCCGCTCTCGGTCACCTCGCTGCGCGACGCCTCGCCGGTGGACCGCGACTTCATCGAGGCGGCCGGGCAGATGCAGATCCGCGCCTGCGCCGATTTCAACGCGCCCGAGCCCGAGGGCGTCGGCCTCTATCAGGTGACGCAGAAGGATGGCAAACGCCATTCCACGGCCGAGGCCTTCCTCAAGCCGATCCGCGCCCGGCAGAACCTGCATGTCGAGACGGGGCTGGAGGTCACCCGCGTTTCGGTCGCCGAGGGCCGCGCCACCGGCATCCTGGGGCGGCGGCCGGACGGCAGCGCGGTCACGATCCATGCCGCGGGCGAGGTGATCCTCAGCGCCGGGGCCATCGGCTCGCCCGATATCCTGCTGCGCTCGGGCATCGGTCCGGGGGCCGAGATCGCGGGCTGGGGCGGCGCCCCGGTGCTGGATCTGCCGGGCGTCGGGCGCAACCTTCAGGATCATGTCGATTGCCTGGTGATCAGCCGCTCGCGCTCGCGCCAACCCTATGGCCTGTCGCTGCCCGCCCTGCCCCGGCGGGCGCTGGATGTCGCGAACTGGCTGACGCGGCGGCGCGGCATGTTCTCGTCCAACATGGTCGAGGCCGGGGGATTCGTGCGAACCTCGCCGGCCGAGGCGCGGCCCGACATCCAGTTCCACATCATCCCCGGGTTGAAAAGCCATCGCGGGCGGATGGTGGAATGGGGCCACGGCGTCACGCTGCATACGTGTGTCCTCAGACCCGACAGCCGCGGTTCCGTGACCCGCAGCGGGACGGAGGGCGCGCCGGTCGTGGACCTGGGCCTGCTGCGCGAGGAAAGCGATGTGGTGCGGCTGGCCAGGGGCGTCGCCCTGGCGCGGCAGATCCTGCGCCAGGCGCCCCTCGCCCGCCACGGCCTGACCGAGGTGATCCCGGGCGAGGCGGTGACCGATGACCGGGCGCTGCAAGCCTTTGTGCGCGACCAGGCGCGGACCGTCTACCACCCGGTCGGCACCTGCGCGATGGGCATCGGCGCCGAGGCGGTGGTCGACCCCCAGCTCAGGGTCCGCGGCATCGCCGGGCTCAGGGTTGTCGATGCCTCGATCATGCCGCGCATCGTTTCAGGCAATACCAACGCCCCCGCCATCATGATCGCCGAAAAGGCCGCCGACATGATCCGCGCGTCCCGGCATGCCGCGCCCGCCCGCTCGGCCCGGGCGGCGGAGTGACCCCATGACATCGATCTTCACCCCCCGCGACCACAGCAAGCCCGGGGATTGGAGCTGCGGCGACGGAACCGGGAGGGTTCCGTCGCTGCCAAGACCGAAAACGGCACCACAAAGCACGTCCAACGGAGGAGACAAACCATGCATTTCGCAAGAACGATCGGGGTGGCCGGCGCCATTCTGACGCTGTCGCTGGGCACTCAGGCCATGGCCGAGGTCAGTTGCGGCATGAACACGGGACAGGCCGCCACCGGGGCCCCGATCCTGGTCGGCGGCATCTACGGCAACGCAGCCCCGGGCGACTGGTCGTCCTCGACCGATTCCGCCGCCGCCTATTTCGCCTGCGTCAACGCCAACGGCGGCATTCATGGGCGCCCCGTCGATTACCGGGTCGAGAACGACCAATGGAACCCCGAAGCCGCCGCCCAGGCCGCCGCGCGTCTGGTCAACGACACGCCGACCGTGGCCATGGTCGGCAACGGGTCCTTCATCGAGATGGCGGTGAACGCCAATACCTACGAGGCGGCCGGGATCATGGTCATGGCCTCGGCCTGCGCCATCTCGGAATGTTTCGAGACGCCGAACATCGTCTCGACCAACCAGGGGCCGCTGTCCTCGAACCTCGGCGCCGCGCAATACGCGGTCGAGGAACTGGGCGCGCAGCATGTCGCCTGCATCGGGCTCAACATCCCCAACAACGGGATCTGGTCGTGCCAGGCGGTGCAGGATTTCATGCGCTCGCGGGGCGGCGACGCGACGGCGGTGCTGATCAACCCGGGCGCGCCGGACGTGAACTCGGCGCTCCTCGAGGCCATGGCCTCGGGCGCGGACACGATCCTCATCAACCAGCCTGCAGGCATCGCGCTCGCGATCCTCTCGGCCGCCGAGGAACAGGACCTGCGCGATCAGTTCAACTGGATCGCCCCCACGCCGCTTTACGATCAATCGGTTCCGGCCGCGGTCGGCGCCTATTGGTGGGGCCACATCTACGTCAACGCCGAACTCGCGCCCCTTGAGGTGAACGGCCCCGACGCGCAGAACTGGATCGCGGTGCTGGATCAATACGGCCAGCCCGACGACCCGCGCGACAGCTTCGGGCAGGCGGGCTATCTGTCGGCGCGCTTCTTTACCGAGGCGATGCTGGCCATGGACCCCGCGCAGCTTGACGACCGGGCAGCGGTCGGCGCGGCGATCCGCGGGATCAGCGGCTATACCTCGGACCTGATGTGCGGCCCCTATTACGTGGGCGACGCCGATTTCCACATGCCGAACCACGCCGGCTACATGGTCAAGGTGGTCGAGGGCGGCTTCGAGATCGTCCGCGAGTGCTACGAATACGACAGCCCCTATTTCGAGCCGCATATCGCCCTCGAAACCCAGCTCGGCCTGCGCTGAGACCTGCCCCGCCGCAGAAAGCTGCGGCGGGGTCCCACAGAACGGGCGGGACGCGATGATACTGGCACGATACGGAAACTGGCTGCTCTGGGCCTTGCTCATGGCGGGGCTGATCGGCTTCTTCGGCTGGGGCGGACGCCCACAGATGGTGGGGCTGTTCATCGCCTCGGGGCTGGCGGTCGGCTCGCTTTACGCCTTGGCGGGGATCGGCATCGTCGTCCTCTACCGCGCGACCGGCGTCCTCAATTTCGCGGGCGGCGCGGCGGGGGCGGCGGGGGCGATGACCGCCTGGCAACTGACCGCCTGGGGTTTCTGGGAGCCGCTGGGCTGGCTCGCCTGCCTGCTGGTCGCCACCGCCATCACGCTCTTCTACGGGCGCCTCATCGCGCCGCGCCTCGCCTGGCGGGAAACCGTGGTCAAGGCGGTGGCGACGCTGGGCTTCGCGCTCATTATCCTCGGCGCCATCAGCTTCCTCTGGGCCGATGACCCGCGCTCGATCTCGCTGCCGACCGACGCCATCGGGGTGCGGCTGCTGGGGATGCGGATCACCGCGACGCGGCTTCTTCTCTTCGCCGCCTCCATCGGGATCGTGCTGGGCATCTGGCTGTTCCTCGCCCGCACCACCATCGGCCTGCAGATGCGGGCGCTGGCCAATGACCGGGACCTGGCGGCGCTGATGGGCATCCCGATCCTCAGGGTCGAGACCATCGCCTGGGGCATCGCCGGGCTGCTGGCAGGCTTCACCGGGCTGATGTTCGCCGATCTGATCCGGCTGGAGCCCAGCGTCATCACCTTCATGGTCATCCCCGGCATCGCCGCCGCCATCTGCGGGCGGCTGGAGAACCTGGCCGTGGTGCTGATCGGCGGGCTGTCGATGGGCGTGATCGAAAACATGCTCACCATGTCGCCTGTGCTGCGCGGGGTGCGGCCCATTGCCCCCTTCGTCATCGCGGCGCTGGTGCTGCTTTACTATCAACGCGGCCAACGGCTGACCTTCGGCGGGCGGGACTGAGATGCGGCACCTCTTCCACGTCACCCCCTCGGGATGGGCGGGCCTCGCCACCGCCGCCTTCGGCATCCTGGTGCTGCCGTCCCTTGCCAGCAGCTACTGGCTGTCGGTCTTCACCTCGATGGGCTGTTTCCTCCTGGCCATTGCCGGGGTCGCCTTCATGTACGCGCGCCTCGGCATGGTGTCCCTGACGCAGGTGGGCCTGATGGGCGTCGGCGGCTGGATCGCGCTGCGCCTCAATCACGCCTTCGACTTCCCCTTCGAGGTCAACCTCGCGCTGGCCGCCACCGCCACCATGATCTTCGGCTGGATCCTCGCCCTGCCCGCCCTCAGGATGCGGGGCCTCTATCTGGCGCTGGTCACGCTGATGGCGGCAGGCGGGCTGGAGATCATCTTCGCCACCTTCCAGTTCCCGAACGGCGGCGCGGGGTTCTGGGGCGTGCAGACCGGCTCGGGCGCGGCCTTCCGGCGGCCCTGGATCGCCCAATCCCCGCAGGCCTATCTGCGCTATGTGATCGCCTGCGCCCTGCTCGGCTTCCTCTGCATCGAGCTGCACCGCCGCCTGCAACCGGGCCGAGCCTGGGCGCTCATTCGCCGGTCCGAGGCCGCGGCGATGGCAGCGGGGGTCAATGTCACGCTCTACAAGACCTGGGCCTTCGGCATCGCCGGGCTTCTCGGCGGGGCCGCGGGCGCGCTGCTGGCGGGTTCGCTGGGCTTGCTGGACGACGGGACGTTCCGCGCCTCGGAAAGCGTGATGATCTTCGCGCTGGCGGTGGTCGGGGGCGCGCATTCCTGGCAGGGCGCGCTGATCGCGGCGGTTCTCTACAAGGTGCTGCCGGCGCTGCTGAACATCTGGGGCGTGGACGCGAACCTCGCCTTCGTCATCTTCGGCGCGGGCCTCCTGCATGCCGTGATCACCGCGCCGCAGGGGATCGCCGGGCAGGTCCTGGAAGGACTGGGGCGCCTGTCGCCGAAACGCGGGGCCAAGGATGCTTGAGATCGAGGATGTGACCGTCCGTTTCGGCGGCGTCGTCGCGCTGAGCGCGGTCTCGGTGCGCTTCGACAAGGCCGTCAACGGCATCATCGGCCCGAACGGCGCGGGCAAGACCACGCTGATGAACGTGCTGTCGGGCTTTGTGACGCCCGCCTCGGGCCGGGTCGTCGGCGATGGCGAGGCGCTCTTGCCGCTCGCGCCTCACCGGCGCGCGCATTGGGGCCTGCGCCGCAGCTTCCAGAAGGAAGAGATCGCCGACGACCTGACCGTCTTCGAGAATGTGCTGGTGCAGATCGACCATTCCCGCAGCCCCGCCCGGACCAAGACGGCCGAGGTGGAGGCGATGCTGGCCCTCGTCGGCATGGCGGATCGCGCGGGCAAGAGGGGCGCCGCGCTCTCGGGCTTCGAGCGGCGGCTGACCGATGTCGCGAAATGCCTGGTGGGCAAGCCGCGGCTGGTGATGTTCGACGAACCGGCGGGCGGCATGTCGGTGGACGAATCCCGGCAGCTGGGGAGGCTGATCCGCCAGATCCACGGCACCACCGGCGCGCAGGTGCTGGTCATCGACCACGATGTCGAGCTGATCCGCAGCATCTGCGAGGACACGCTGGTCCTCGATTTCGGGCGCCGCATCGCCTTTGGGCCGACGGCCGAGGTGCTGGACGATCCCCGCGTCAAGGCCGCCTATCTGGGCACCGAGGAGGTCTGAGCATGGCTTTTGTCGTCACCGATCTGGCGGTCGCGAAAGGCGGGCGTACCGCGGTTTCCGGCATCTCGCTACAGATCGAGCCGGGACAGGTGGTCGCGGTCCTCGGCGCCAATGGCGCGGGCAAGTCCGAGCTGGTGCTGGGCCTTGCCGGCATGCTGCCGGTGACCGCGGGCAGTGTCGCGCTGGACGGGCTGCCGCTGGCCGGGCGCGGCCCCGATGCGATCCGCCGCGCGGGAATCGCCGCCGTGCCCGAGGGGCACCGCGTCCTCGCCCGCCTCAGCGTGGATGACAACCTGCGCGCCGCGGGCTCGATCCTGTCCCATGGGGCAGACGAGACGCTGGCCGATACCTACGCCCTCTTCCCCGAACTGGCCGAGCGCAGGAAACAGATCGCCGGGACCCTCTCGGGCGGCCAGCAACAGATGCTGGCTTTGGGGCACGCGCTGATGGCCCGCCCGCGCTACATGCTGATCGACGAGATGTCACTGGGTCTGGCGCCCTTGGTGGTCAAACGACTGATGGGCTTTGTCGAGGGGTTGAAGGCCCGGGGCGTCGGCATCCTGCTGATCGAGCAATTCACCAGCCTGGCGCTGGGGGTGGCCGACACGGCGCTGGTGCTGCGCTCGGGCAAGCTGCGGTTCTCCGGTCCGGCCGGGGATCTGCGCGCCGATCCCGCGGCGCTGGACCGGGCCTATTTCGGGCAATAGCCCACCCGCAGGCCCCGCGCCTTTCAAGAGAATCGAGGCGGTCGGGGGCGGCTGGCGGATCGCCGCCGCCCCGGACCCCTAGCGCATCACGTTGGGCAGGAAAGTCGCGATCCCCGGGAACAGCAGGATCAGCACGCCCCCGGCGACCATCGCCACGATATAGGGCATGACGCCAAGGAAGATCGCCGTCAGCGGGATCTCGGGCGCCACGGATTTCACGGTGAAGACATTCATGCCGATGGGCGGCGAGATCAGGCCCAGCTCGATGACGATGATCGTAAGCGGGAAGGTGAGGCCGTTCAGGCCTTGTAGCACCAGGGCATGAGAGCGTCGATTTCGGCGCTTGGCCACTGGTTGGCGATGCGCTCCAACGTCTGGGTCAGCCACGCGACGGGGTCGACGT
>JAIUPD010000008.1 GCA_020161615.1 Pseudomonadota bacterium
GAGGCCCTGCCGGGCGCCCTGCCGCAGGGCCAGAACTCGCCGCAGAAGGTCAATTACGGCCTCTATGCCGAGCAGCTTTCGGGCACCGCCTTCACCGCGCCGCGCGGCCAGAACGAGCGGACCTGGTGCTACCGCATCCGCCCCTCGGTCAAGCATACGTCGCGTTTCAGGAAGATCGAGGTCGAGGGCTGGAAGACCGCGCCGCATGTGCTGCCCGATGTGATCAGCCTGGGCCAGTACCGCTGGGATCCGATCCCGATGCCGGGCAAGGGCGAAAGCTACAGCTGGATCACCGGCATGCGCACCGTCACCACGGCGGGCGACGTGAACACGCAGGTCGGCATGGCCAGCCATGTCTATCTGGTGACCGCCTCGATGGTGGACGAATATTTCTACTCGGCCGATTCGGAATTGCTGGTGGTGCCGCAGGAAGGGCGCCTTCGGTTCTGCACCGAGATGGGGATCATCGACCTTGAGCCCAAGGAAATCGCCATCCTGCCGCGCGGGCTGGTGTACCGGGTCGAGGTGCTGGAAGGCCCGGCGCGCGGCTTCGTCTGCGAGAATTACGGCCAGAAATTCGACCTGCCGAACCGCGGGCCGATCGGCGCGAATTGCCTGGCCAATCCGCGCGATTTCAAGACCCCGGTGGCGGCCTTCGAGGACAAGGAGACCCGCTCGCGCGTCGTCATCAAATGGTGCGGCCAGTTCCACGAGACCTTCATCGGCCATTCGCCGCTGGATGTGGTGGCCTGGCACGGCAATTACTGCCCGGTGAAATACGACCTGCGGACCTATTCCCCGGTCGGCGCGCTGCTCTTCGACCACCCGGACCCGTCGATCTTCACCGTGCTGACCGCGCCCTCGGGGCAGGAAGGGACGGCGAACATCGACTTCGTGCTGTTCCGCGAGCGCTGGATGGTGGCCGAGAACACCTTCCGCCCGCCGTGGTATCACAAGAACATCATGTCCGAGCTGATGGGCAACATCTATGGCCAGTATGACGCCAAGCCGCAGGGCTTCCAGCCGGGCGGCCTGAGCCTGCACAATTGCATGTTGCCGCACGGGCCAGACCGGGATGCGTTCGAAGGCGCCTCGAACGCGGAGCTGAAGCCGCATCTTCTGGACAACACCATGTCCTTCATGTTCGAGACCCGCTTCCCGCAGCACCTGACCGAATGGGCCGCGACCGAGGCGCCCCTGCAGGACAATTACCTCGATTGCTGGACCTCGCTGGAGAAGAAATTCGACGGCACGCCCGGTATCAAGGACTGACCCCTTGTAGGATGGGCAATATTGCCCATCCTACAAGACGACAATTGCTGGAGTTTTCATGACGCTGATCCGTTCCTGGCTGGCCGCGGCCAACGACCCCGACTGCCCCTTCCCGCTCAACAACCTGCCTTGCGGCGTCTTCTCGACCCCGGGCGGCGCGCCCCGCTGTGGCGTGGCGATCGGCGATCAGGTCCTGGATGTGGCGGGGATGGAGAAGGCGGGCCTTCTGCATCTGGCCGAGAAGCCGCTGCTGCAGGCGGGCGCCTGGAACCCGCTGATGGACGCGGGCCAGCCGGTCTGGGAGAAGCTGCGCAGCGCCCTGATGGGCCATCTGCGCGAAGGCTCGGACACCCGGGACCAGCTCGCCGCCTATCTGCACCCGCTGTCCTCGGTCCGGCTGCACCTGCCCTTCCAGGTCACCGAATACACGGATTTCTATGCGGGCAAGAACCACGCCTTCAACGTCGGCACCATGTTCCGGGGCCCTGAGAACGCGCTGCCGCCGAACTGGCTGCATATCCCGATCGGCTACAACGGCCGCGCCTCCTCGGTCGTGGTCTCCGGCACCCCGGTCCGCCGCCCTTGGGGCCAACTGAAGGGCCCGCAGGACGAGGCCCCGCGCTTCGCCCCCTGCGCCCGCTTCGATCTGGAGCTGGAAATGGGCGCCGTGATCGGCAAACCCTCGTCCGGGCCGGTGACGGTGGCCGAGGCCGATGACATGATCTTCGGCTATGTGCTGCTGAACGACTGGTCGGCGCGCGACATCCAGGCCTGGGAATACGTGCCGCTGGGGCCGTTCCAGGCCAAGGCGACGGCGACCACGATCAGCCCCTGGATCGTGACCAAAGCCGCGCTCGGCGCCTTCCGGGCCGCCACGCCCGCGCGTGAAAAGCCGCTGCTGCCCTATCTCGAGGAACCGCGGCCGATGCTCTATGACATCGAGCTTTCCGTCGAACTGACCCCCGAGGGCGGCGCCCCGACCGAGATCGCCCGCACCAATTACCGCGAGATGTATTATTCCGCCGCGCAGCAACTGGCGCATCACACCACCTCGGGCTGCCCGATGCGGGTGGGGGACCTGCTGGGCTCGGGCACCATCTCGGGCGCTACCAAGGACAGCCGCGGCTCGCTTCTGGAACTCAGCTGGGGCGGCAAGGAGCCCCTGACCCTGCCCGGCGGCGCCACCCGCAGCTTCCTCGAGGACGGCGACACGCTGACCCTCAAGGGCCAGTGCAAGGGCGAGGGCTATACGATCGGCTTCGGCGATTGCACGGGGACCATCCTGCCGGCGCTGGCAGATCCCTACGCGCGGTGAAACAGAAAGGGGGACTTTGCGCCCCCCTCGGCCTGCGCCCTCACCCCCCGCAGGATATTTGCAGCACGAAGATGATGGTTAACGCCCCGTTAAGCCCCATCTTTGCGCCTTAAATATCCCGGGGGTGAGCCGCGGACGCGGCGAGGGGGCAGCGCCCCCTCCTTCCCCGGCGGGCTCCGGGCGCCGCGCTCAGCGGTCGAAGAAATCCTCTTCCGCCTCGGTTACGTCGATCTCCAGCGCTTCCAGCCCCGCTTCCAGATTCTCCGACAGATGCGGCATCCCCATCAGGTAATCCGCGGTGGGCGTCGTCGCCTCGGCGAAGGCGGTTTCCAGCGCCTCGGCGTAATCCTCGGGTTCGAAGGCGCCGCGGCCGACCCAGGCGATCGCCACCAGATGCGCCTTCTCGTCATCGTTCAGCGCGTCGATGAAGGCGTGCACTTCGCCCGGGCGGCCGCGTTCGCGGGCCTGAAAGATGATATGGACCACCTTCTTGATGCTGATTTCGGGGGTCATGTCTGCCTCCTGTCCGGGCCTCCAGCATCGCGCCGATGGCCCGCGCGTGCAAGAGGGCGTCAGGCCGGCGCTCAGGATCGGGCGAAAAGCCGGTTCCAGACCGGCGTGGGCAGCAGCCGTCCGGCGCGGAACACCCAGGAAAAGAGCGTCGGGAACGAGGTGGCGGGCCGCCCGGACCGGATGGCGCGCAGCATATGGGCGGCGGCCTCTTCGGGATCCATCAGGAACGGCATGGAAAAATCGTTGCGATCCGTCAGCCGGGTGCGGATGAAGCCCGGATTGACCAGCTGCACCCGGACCCCCGTTCCGCGCAGATCCGCCTGCAGCGACTGGCCGAGGCTCATCAGCGCCGCCTTCGACTGACCGTAGCCCAGGCTGCCGGGCAAGCCCCGGAACCCGGCCAGCGAGCCGGTCAGTACCACGCGCCCCTCGTTGCGGGCGATCATCCCGGGCAGGACATGACCCAGGACCCGCACCGCGCCATGGAGGTTCACGTCGAGCATCGTCTCGATCCGCGCACTGTCCCAGTCCCGGGCCGCCATGGGCCAATAGGCGCCCGCCAGATAGACCAGGCCATCGACCGGTCCCGCGGCCTCGGCGGCCGCGGCAACGGCGGCAGGGTCGCTCACGTCGAGGGGCAGCGCCCTGGCGTCCAGGTCGGCGGCCAGCGCCCGCAGCCGGTCCTCGCCCCGGGCCGAGAGGATCAGCCGCGCGCCCTCGGCCCCCATGGCGGTTGCCAGCGCCCGGCCCAGCCCCTCGGAGGCGCCGACCAGCCACCAGCGCTGGTCCCTCACGCGGGCACCTGCCGCATGGTCGCCACCAGTTCGGCCACCTTGATGCCGAACTTGCGGAACTGGCTGCGGTTGATGATCGTGCCGTTCTCCATCAGATACATCCAGTCGGTCACATCCAGCACCCAACCTCCCGCATGCTCGGGCAGGCGGATACGGTATTGCAGCTGCAGCCCGGCGCCCTCCTGCCGGCCGCGGCCGGGGTCGGTGAGGTCATCGGCATCGGCCTTGATGGCGCCGTCGTTGCCCAGCGTCAGGCGCCATTGGCGCTGCTGCGTCTCGCCGCTGGCGTAGCGGAAGGTCTCGTCCAAGGTGCCGCGGTTGCCGTCCCAGTGGCCCTGCATCTCGGCCACGAAGCGCGAGGTGACGCGGCCGGTCGGACCATAGATCACCCCTTCGCAGAGCAAAGGGCCCGCAAGGTGGCGGCGGATGTCGAGTTGCGGCGCCATGGTGGCATAATCGCCGGGCCGCTGGGCCGAGAAGCCCAGGTAACGGCGGGCGATCAGCAGGGTCATCAGCACCGCGAGCAGGGTCAGCAGGATCGGGGTCATCGCGAGACCTCTTCGGCAGGGGGCGTGGGACGGGGGCGATAGGCGGCACCCTTCCACCAGAGCTTCAGCGCCTGCCAGTGGATCAGCGCCAGCACCCGGCGCGAGCCCAGCGGACGGCGCAGCATGGCGCCGATCAACCCGGTCGCGGAGGCGGGCTTGCGGGGGCCGGTGAGGGTGGCGACCAGCCCGCCCTTGGCGTGGTCATAGGCGATGCGGATGGCGATGGCCTCGGGCCGGATATCGAAGCGAAAACGATATTCCCCCTCGACCGGCTGGAAGGGCGAGACATGGAAGATCTTCTGCGCTTCCAGCGTATCCTCGGCCCCGATGGGCCCCCAATCCTCGCGCCGGCAGAGATAGGAATGGCGGTCGCCGAAGGTGTTGTTCACCTCGGCGATGACACAGATCAGCGCGCCGGCCGGATCATGGCACAGCCAGAAGCTGACCGGGTTGAACACATGGCCCAGAACGCGGGGCTGGGCCAGCAACGCGATCCGGCCGATGGGCGGGGCGTCGGCGTCGGCCAGAACCGCGCGCACCCAAGCGGCACCGCGACCCTTGCCGCGTTCGCCGCCATGGTCGGCGTCGTGCAGCGACAGCAGGTTGGCGCGGTTGCGCGACAGCAGCCAGGGCATGCGCTGCGGCGCCTCGGCGTCGATCAGCAGGTAATCGACGCCATAGGCGAAGCGGTTCGTCAACGCCCCCGCGCGCCCGTGAAAGGTGCGCCCGGCGATATGGTCGACCGCGCTCATGCCGCCTCCTGCGCCAGTGGCTGGCCCATTTTCGCCACCACATCGACGGCGCTGGCGAAACCGTCCTCGTGGAAGCCGTTGCGCATCCAGGCGCCGCAGAACCAGGTGTTGCGATGCCCGTTCAGTACCTTCAGCACATCCTGCGCGGCAAAAGCCGCCAGGTCGAAGACCGGGTGACGGAAAGTGTTCTGGTCATAGATCAGATCGTCGCGGATCGGTCGGGTCGTGTTCAGCGTCACGAACATCGGATCCTCGGCCGGGATCGGCTGCAGCGAGTTCATCCAGTAGCTCAGGCTGATGCGCTCGCGGTCCTCGGCCGAATGTTCGGTATAGGTCCAGGAGGACCAGACCTTGCGCCGCTTGGGCATGACCGAGGCGTCGCAATGCAGGATCGAATCGTTGTCCTGATAGCGGATCGCGGAAAGCGAGACGCGCTCGGTCTGGCTGGGATCGGCGAGCAGGCTCAGCGTGGTGTCGGAATGGGTGGCGAAGATCACCTCGTCGAACCTTTCCCATTCGCCGCCCTGCACCCGGACCTCGGGCCCGGTGGCGCTGCGGCGCACGCCCGCGACGCCGGTGCCGAGGCGCAGCGCGACGCCGCGCCGGATCAGATCCCGTTCCAGCCGCCGGACATATTCGATGGAACCGCCCCGCACCGTGTACCATTGATGCTGGCCGGAATTCGACAGAAGCGCATGGTTGCGGAAGAACTGCACCATGGCGCGGGCCGGGAAATCCATGATCTTCGCCTTGGGAGTCGACCAGATCGCGCCCGAGAAGGGCTGGATATACCGCTCGCGAAACCAGCGCCCCATCCCGAGATTGTCCATCAGCCCGCCGATGCTCAGATCCGGGTCCAGCGCCGCCTTTTCCGCATTGGCGTTGAAATGCAGGATATCGCGGACCATGCGCAGAAAGCGCGGATCGGCCAGGTTGCGGCGCGCGGCGAACAGCGTGTCGAGCGAAGCCAGCGCGTATTCGCAGGCGCCGTTGTCGAAGGAGGCGCCGAAGCTCATCGAGGCGGGGGCGGTGGGCACCTCCAGCGCCTCGAACATGGCGGTGAGATTGGGGTAATTCGCATGGTTGAAGACGATAAAGCCCGTATCGACCGGCTGATCGCCGTTTCGCCCCGCCAGCACCGTGCGCGCATGCCCGCCCAGCCGCGGCTCGGCCTCGATCAGCGTGACACGGTGACCTGGCGCCAACAGCCAGGCGGCGGCCATGCCCGATATGCCGCCGCCGATCACGGCGATGCGCCGGGAGGAATGGGCGTGGGGTTCGAAGGGCATCTGTCTCTCCTGCTGGTTTGCAGAAGGTACGGGGCAAGGCGGCGATTGGATGCAGCCCGCGCGGAATTTTTTCGCCGCGCCACGATTTTTCGCCCATGCCGGTGATCCGCCCCCGCCGGCGCCGCGTAGAGGGGGCATGTTGCAAGCGATGCCCGATCCGACGACAATGGCCCGGCCCGTCCTGCCGCCCCGGCAGCGCGCGGCGGTACGGCCTGTCACGAAGGAGCGGCACCAGGTGACGATCGAAGACGACGGCGCGCGGCATTGCGCGCAGATGCTGGCCGTCGCCCGCCATGCCGACCAGGCCGCCTTTGCCGCGCTCTTTGCGCATTACGCGCCGCGGCTGAAGGCGTTCCTGATGAAATCCGGCGCGACAGCGGCGCAGGCCGAGGATTGCGCGCAGGATGTCATGGCAATCGTTTGGCGCAAGGCGGGGCAGTTCGACCCGGCGCGGGCCAGCGTGGCGACCTGGATCTTCACCATCGCCCGCAACCGCCGCATCGACCTGCTGCGCCGCGACCGGCGGCCCGAGCCTGAGGATCTGCCCTGGGGTCCCGAGCCCGAGCCCGATCAGGCCGACGCGCTGGCCCTGCAACAGGATAGCCAACGGCTGGGCGAAGCGCTCGCCCAGCTTCCCGAAGAACAACGCACGTTGATCGAGCGGGCCTATTTCGGCGATCTCAGCCATTCCGAGATTGCCGAGGCCACCGGCCTTCCGCTGGGCACGATCAAGTCGCGCATCCGTCTGGCGCTGGAAAAGCTGCGTCAGAGACTGAGCTGAGGTACTTCGCGATGATCCGTCATCATCTCTCTGACGCGCTGCTGACCGGCTATGCCGCGGGCACCCTGCCCGAGGCTTTCAGCCTGCTGGTGGCAACGCATGTGTCGCTCTGCGACGAATGCCGCGCCCGGCTGGCGGCGCTGGATGCCGTGGGCGGCGCGCTGCTGGACCGGCAGGAGGCTGTGCCGATGGCCGAGGGCGCGCTGACCGCGACGCTGGCCCGGATCTCTGGCACGCGGCCCGAAGCGCGGCCGATGTCCCGCCCGCAGCCCGGCCTCTTCCCCGAGCCGCTGCGCGCCTATGTCGGCGGCGATGCCGAGGCCGTGCGCTGGCGCCCGGTCGGCGGCGGCGTGCGTCAGGCGATCCTGCCCACCGCCTCGGGGGCGAGCGCGCGGCTGCTCTACATCCCCGCGGGCACCGCCGTGCCCGACCATGGCCACCACGGCACCGAGCTGACGCTGGTCCTGCAGGGCGCCTTCAGGGACGAGACGGATCGCTTTGCCCGGGGCGATGTGGAAACCGCCGACGAAGCGCTGGAGCACACGCCGATTGCCGAGGCGGGCGATCCCTGCATCTGCCTGGCGGTAACCGATGCGCCCCTGCGCTTCAACGGGCTGATCCCGCGGATGCTGCAACCCTTCCTCAAGATCTGAGGTCCGGGCTCGCGGCGATCCTGCGATCCGGCCTGCTGGTTCAGCCCTGCTCTTTCAGCAGGCGCCGCTTCTGGCGGTCCCAGTCGCGCTTGGCGGCGGTTTCCCGCTTGTCGTGGTTCTTCTTGCCCTTGGCGATGCCGATCTTCAGCTTCACCATGCCGCGGTCGTTGAAATACATCACCAGCGGTACCAGCGTCATGCCCTGCTTGGCCGTCGCCGCCCAGAGCTTCGCCAGTTCCTTGCGGCTGACCAGCAGCTTGCGCTTGCGCCGTTCCTCGTGCCCCCAGGTCTTGGCCTGGGCATAGGGGGCGATGGCGCCGTTGATGAGCCACAGCTCGTTTTCCTCGACCGAGGCATAGCTCTCGGCGATGTTCGCCCCGCCCTCGCGCAGCGATTTCACCTCGGACCCCATGAGCACGATTCCGCATTCGAGATCGTCCTCGATGAAGTAATCGAAGCGCGCCCGGCGGTTCTCGGCGATCACTTTACTGTTGGGGTCATGCTTTTTCTGGGTCATTGTCGCGAGATATTGGTTTGATCCCAAGCTGTCCAGTGGCGCCACGGGCGCCAAGCATCACTGTTGAGGGAAAGGAATGCCGACCGTGAAACCGCTTCTGCCATTCGCCGCGCTGATCCTCGTCGCCGCCTGCGACATGCCGCCGTCCGGGGCCCCCTATTCGCGCGCGCCCATCGCCGCCCCCGTGCCGCCGCCCGCGCCGGTCGAAACACGCCCGCAGCCGACGATCACCGTACCCAGCTATCAGCCCGATCCGGTACCGAACGAGCCTCCGCGCGTCACCACCCCGGGCGATACCTGCGGCGCCTCTGGCCTGCAGGGTTTCGTGGGCTCGGTCGCGCCCTCCCCCTTCCCGGCCGCAGGCCCGGTGCGGGTCTATGCCGAGGGCGACCCGGTGACCATGGATCACAACCCCTCACGCGTGAATGTCGTGGTGGACGGGGACAACCGCCAGCGCGTCGTCGCCATCACCTGCGGCTGAGCGGCACCCGACAGCGAGACCGGGCGCCAACCGCGCGCCCGGTCCCCTTTTGCCGGTGGCCGCCCCGCCGGATGGGGGTCCGTCAGGGGCGGCCGTCCTTTCCACGAGACCCCAGCATCGCCGGGCAACCGGGCGAAACCTTGACAAAGCCGGGGCATCCCGAAGGTTTTCAGCGATAAATGACCCCTGCCCGGACCGGGGACTTGATTTCGCTTCGCCCCGGCGTCACCCTTTTGTCATGAACGTGCAACGCTTTGTGCCCGCCGGATCCGCCTATCCCGAACAGGTCAGCTTCGACCGGTTCGAACTGGGCGAGATCCTTTCGGTCTATGGCCGGTTCGTCGCGGCGGGTCTGTGGCGCGATTACGGAATCTCGTGCCTGAAGGACCGCGCGGTCTTCGCCATCTTCCGCCGCGCCGCCGAGAACCCGCTCTACCGGGTCGAGAAGATCCCGGCGCTGCGGGGCAAGCAGGGGCTTTACGCCCTCTTCGGTCCCGAGGGTCAGGTGCTCAAACGCGGCGCCACGCTGAAAGGGGTTCTGGCACCGCTGGAGCGCAAGCTCCTTCACGCGCTGGACTGATCCGCCCCGCCGCGATAGGCACGGGCCATGATCGAGATGCCCTACAACCCGCCGCCCGGCGATCCCGTGGTCCTGCATCAGGACGACGACCTTCTGGTCATCGACAAGGCCTCGGGACTATTGTCGGTGCCGGGCAAGGGCGAGGGCAAGCAGGACAGCCTGATCACCCGTCTGCAATCGGTGATGCCGCAGGTGCGGCTGGTGCACCGGCTGGATTGCGACACCTCGGGGGTCATCATCTTCGCGCTGACCCCGCAGGCGCAGGCGAATCTGGGCCAGCAGTTCGAGCATCGCAAGACGCAGAAACGCTATGTCGCCCTGATCGCCGGCCACCCGGCCGAGGACAAGGGCCGCATCGACCTGCCGCTCTGCGTCGACTGGCCGAACCGGCCGAAGCAGCATGTGGATCACCAGAACGGCAAACCCGCCCAGACCGACTGGAAAGTGCTGCGCCACGAGGGCGAGAATACCCGCGTGGTGCTGAAACCCCTGACCGGGCGCAGCCATCAGTTGCGGGTGCACATGCTGGAGATGGGCCATCCGATCCTGGGCGACCCGCTCTATGCCACGGGGGCGGCGCTGAATCATCGCCGGCTCATGCTGCATGCCGAGGAATTGCGCCTGCGCCACCCGATGACCGGCGCGGCGCTGACCTTCCGGGCGCCGGTGCCGTTCTGAGCGGGCTCAGGCGGCCTTGGTATCGGTCTGCTGGGTGAGGATGGCGAAGAGCTTGTCCGTCTCTTCATTGGCGCGCAGCTTGGCGCAGACGGCGGGGTCGCGCAGCGTGCGCGAAACCAATGCCAGGGCTTTCAGATGCTCGACCCCGGCATCGCGCGGGGCAAAGAGGGCAAAGACCAGATCGACAGGCGCCCGGTCGACCGAACCGTAATCGAGCGGCCGGTCCAGGCGGATGAAGACGCCGCGTACCCGCTCGATCCCGTCGATGCGGGCATGGGGCAGTGCCACGCCGTGGCCTACACCGGTCGGCCCCAGGCTTTCGCGTTCCTGCAGCGCGTCGATGGCCACCGACTCGTCCAGCCCATGCGCGGCGGCGGCGGTTTCAGCGAGGTCCTGGAAAAGGCGCTTCTTGCTTTTCACGGCGTTGCAGACCCGGATCGCTCCGGGGGTCAACAGATGGGCCAGTTCCATACGCGCTCTTGCCTCACGTCGCTAAGGGCGCCGGCCTCCGGGGTATGCGTCCCCGGAGGCCGGACCAAATTATTGTGGGTCGATCCAGCCGATATTCCCGTCCTCGCGCCGGTAGACCACATTCAGCCCGCCGTGCCGCTCGTTGCGGAACACCAGAACCGGTGCGTGCGAAAGCTCCATCTGCATGACCGCCTCACCAGCCGAGATCGACGGAATGCGCGTCTCCATCTCGGCAATGATCATCGGCGCCAGCGTATCGGGCTCATCGCCTTCCGACCCGTCGTCAGAGGCGAGGATATACGCGGATGCCCCGCCGAATTCAACCGGCGCCGGCCGGTCGCGGTGATGGTCCTTCAGACGGCGCTTGTAGCGGCGCAATTGCTTGTCCATGCGCTCGCAACAGGCATCGAAGGCGGCATAGATGTCGTTGGCCTGCCCCTTGGCCTGGGCGGTCAGCCCGGTGCTGAGGTGAACGGTCGATTCGCAGACATAGGCGTGCGCGTCACGGGAGAAGACGATATTCGCGTCGGTCGGACGCTGCGAATACTTCTCCATCACATTGCCCAGCTCACTTTTGACGTGCGTCTGAAGCGCCTCGCCAACATCGATCTGCTTTCCGCTGATCTGGTACCGCATGAACCTCTCCTTCTGGTGACGGATGCCCCGCGGCCAACGTGACTGCGGGCATCTCCGTCGATATGACCTGACGGCACGGGCTCAGTCTCGATGCCGCGCCGCAGCCATTCTCCGGCGCGTTGCCGTGCCGGGAATTCTCAAGCCTTGCCTGTATTTGGCGACAGTTCGCCGGGCGATGTCAACGCCCTGCTCACGCAACAAACCGGCAAGGGATTCGTCCGACAGCGGGCGGCCCCGGGGCTCGGCGGCGATCAGCTCGGCGATGCGCCGCTGCACCACCCGGGACGAGACCACGCCCTCGGTCGAGGGCAGCCCGGTCGAAAACAAGACGCCCAGCGGCCAGAGCCGCCCGTCGATGTCGATGGCCTTGCCCGCCAGCGCCCGACCGACCGTCGACGGATGCAGCCCCAGCGCCCCGGCCAGATCCTGCCGGGTCGCAGGCAGGAGGCCGGCGATACCTTGCTGGAAAAATCCCGCCTGATGGTCGGCCAGCCAGTCGCCGATCCGCGCCAGCGTATGCCCGCGCTGTTCCAGCGCCGCCAGCAGCGCCCGGGCCCTGACCAGCAACTCGGGCGCGAAGCCCTCGCTCGCGGCCTTGTGAACCATGGCCGCGTCCAGCCGCAACCGGGGCCGTGAGGTTTCGGCCGGCTCGATGCTCAGCTTGCCCCCGTCGCCGCGCACCAGCCGCAGATCGGGCAGAAGGGGCGCGGCCTCGACCGCGGGCTCGACGGCGGGCAGGGCCGGGCGCGGGGTCAGACCCTTGAGCATGGCCGCCCGCGCCTCGGCACCCGCGGCATCCAGCCCCAGCTCACGCCCGATCCGCGCCCAGTCCCGCCGGGCAAAGAGCGGCAGCAGACGCAAGGTGGCCGCAGCCTCGCCCGGGTCCAGCCCCTTGTCGACCAGCTGCAGCCGCAGGCATTCGGTGACGTTACGCGCGCCGATCCCGGCGGGTTCGCAGCGATGCAGCGCCGCCAGTGCCTGTTCCAGCCGGTCCAGGGCGATCCCCTGCTCCTCGGCCAGCACTTCAAGTTCGGTGTCCAGAAATCCGTCCGGCCCCAGTTCGGCGATCAGGAACAGCGCCAGCGCGGCGATGCCGCGCGGCAGATCCATCCGCTCGATCTGCAGGCGCAGGTCTTCCTGAAAGGGCGCGGACCGGGCCTGCGCATCGATGTCGAGCCCCTCGATCGGCGCGGCAGGGCGCGCGGCGGGGCGATCCACCAGCAGGAAGGGATTATGCGCGGCCTCGCGGGCCAGTTCGTCGGCCAGCTCGCCCGGCCCCATGCGCAGCATGTTGAGCCTGAGCCGAACATCCGGGGTCAGCGCCAGCCGCTGCTGCTGGCGCAGCTCCAGCCTCGGGTTCAGCGCCATCGGGCACCTCCCCCGGTGTCAGCGGCCCCGTCTCTAGCGGAACGAGTCGCCCAGATAGACCCGGCGCACATCCGCATTGCCCACAACCTCGTCCGGCGTGCCGCTCATCAGCACGGTTCCATCATGAAGGATATAGGCACGATCCACGATCTCAAGGGTCTCGCGCACGTTGTGATCGGTAATCAGCACGCCGATGCCGCGGGCCGTCAGATCACCGACCAGCCCGCGGATGTCGCCCACAGCGATGGGATCGACCCCGGCGAAGGGTTCGTCCAGCAGCACGAAAGAGGGGTTCGAGGCCAGACAACGCGCGATCTCGGCCCGCCGCCGCTCGCCACCGGACAGCGCCAGCGCCGGCGATTTGCGCAGCTTCTCGATGCGGAACTCGTGCAACAGCTCTTCCAGCCTTGCGGCGCGGGTGGCGCGGTCGGGCACGGCAATCTCCAGGATCGCCTTGATGTTGTCCTCGACCGAGAGGCCGCGGAAGATCGACATTTCCTGCGGCAGGTAGCCGATGCCCAGCCTGGCGCGACGATACATCGGCCAGCCCGTCACATCGAGCCCGTCGATGGAGACATGGCCGCCATCCACCGGCACCAGCCCCGCCACGCAATAAAAGCAGGTGGTCTTGCCCGACCCGTTCGGCCCCAGCAGCGCCACGACCTCGCCCCGGTGCAGGTCCAGGTCGATGCCGCGCAGGATCGGGCGGCGCTTGTAGCTCTTCTTCAGGCCACGGATCCGCAATCCGTCGGGCCGGGCGTCGGGTTCATCCATCGGGGGCGTCATTCCATGCGGATGATGGTCCGCACCCGGCCGATCATCCGGCCGGTCCCGGCCCTGAGGTCGGCCACGAAGCGTTCGCCCGACAACAGGTTCGGCCCCTGCACCAGCATCACCGCGCCGGTCATCTCCAGCGATTGCGCGTCAAGGGAATAGACCGCTTCACGCGATTCCAGCGCCTCGCTGGGGGTGGCCATCGTCACCCCGCCCGTTGCGATCAGCCGGCTGATCCGCTGCTGCCCCTCGCGCGCGCCGGCGCCGTATTCGAGCCTGAGCGCCCCGGCCGAGATCCGCATGTCACCCTGAACCGCCAGCACGTTGCCGGTGAATTCGGTGGCGCCCGTCGCCTGATCGACGCTCAATTGGTCCGCCGTCACTTCCAGCGCCGAGCCATCGAGCCTGAGCGACTGGCCGAAGCTGATCTGCACACCCTCCTGCGCCGAGGCGGGAAGTGCGGCAAGCATCAGCACCGCAAACAGTCGGAGGAAGAGACGCGGCATCAGGGGGCCCCTTGGTTTTCTGGCTGATAGTTCAACCGCACACCGCCCCCGAAAACAAGCACATAACCCGCCCCATCGGTGGAATCGGCCCGCATCTCCATGTTTCCGGCCTGGATTCTGCCCGCGGGTGCCGAGCCCTCGACCGCACCGGGCGCGCGCATGCGGGTCGTGTCCAGAAGCCCGGTAAGCCGTTCGGTCGCCAGCCGATAGCCCGGGCTGACCGAAACCTCCAGCCCGCCGGCCAGCTCGAAACTGCCCCGGCCCCGGTCGATGATCCCATCGCGCGCCGCGGCGTGCATCGTCTCGCCGTCCCGGCCTTCCAGCTGCAGGTCCAGCCCCGTCACCTCGAGCCGCATGGTCGCGCCGGGGTCCGAGCGCGCGGTGTCGGCGACGATGGTCAGCGCCGCGCCATCCTCGGTCACGCCGGCAAAGCGCGCACCCGAGAGGCGGGGATCGCGGGCGCGGTCCTCCACGTCAATCTCGGCATTGGTGATGGCCTGCGTCGGATCGACGGTACGGGCCAGCAGGAAGACCAGCGACAGAAGCGTGAGCGCGGTCAGCGGCAGCAGGACTTTCAGGATCCCGACGGTCCTGCTGTAGCCTGCCCTGCGCTGTCCGGGTTCCGCCAATGCCATGTCAATGCGCGAAGATATCCACCTCGGGCCAGCCGGCAAGGTCGAGCTTGGCGCGCATCGGCAGGAAGTCGAAACAGGCCTGGGCCATGGCGGTGCGGCCCTCGCGCGCCAGCATCCCCTCCAGCAGCTCTTTCAGACGGTGCAGATAGAGGACGTCCGAGGCCGCGTAATCCTTCTGCGCCTGGGTGATCTGATCCGCGCCCCAGTCACTGGATTGCTGCATCTTGGAAATGTCGACGTTCAGCAGTTCCGACAGCAGGTATTTCAGCCCGTGCCGGTCGGTATAGGTCCGCACCAGCTTGGAGGCGATCTTGGTGCACCAGACGGGCGCGGCCAGCACACCGAAACGATGCTCCATCACCGCGATGTCGAAACGCCCGAAATGGAAGAGCTTCAGCACCTTGGGATCGGCCAGCAGGCGGGTCAGGTTCGGTGCCTCGCTCTGGTCTTGCGCGATCTGCACCAGATGCGCATTGCCGTCGCCGCCCGAGAGTTGCACCAGGCACAGCCGGTCGCGGTGCGGGTTCAAGCCCATCGTCTCGCAATCAATGGCCACCACGGGGCCGAGGTCCAGACCATCGGGCAGGTCGTTCTGGTAGAGGAAATTCGCCATGGGGAAGGTCTTTCGCCAGGAATGCGGTCCCGTCTAATCCCGGGGGCGGGCCGCGTCAATTCTGCGCGCCCCCGGCCCTTCCCCTCTGGCGCGGCGATCAGCCCATCCGGTCCGAGGCATAGGCACCGGGCGAGGCCGGGAAGACTACGGTGCGGTGGCCGTTCTGGAAGACGCGGTGCTGGGCATGGGCATGGACCGCCCGCGCCAGCACCTGCGCCTCGACATCGCGGCCGAGCGAGACGTAATCGGCCGGGTTCTGCGCATGCGTCACGCGCACCGTGTCCTGTTCGATGATCGGGCCTTCATCGAGGTCGGCGGTGACGTAATGCGCCGTGGCGCCGATCAGCTTCACGCCGCGCTGATAGGCCTGCTTGTAGGGGTTCGCGCCCTTGAAGCTGGGCAGGAAGGAATGGTGGATGTTGATGATCCGCCCCGACATCTTGGTGCAGAGCGCATCGGACAACACCTGCATGTAACGCGCCAGCACGATCAGCTCGGCGCCCGAGCCCTCGACCACCTCCATCAGCCGGGCCTCGGCCTGGGGCTTGTTCTCCTTGGTGACGTTGATGTGCCAGAAGGGCAGATCGTGGTTCACCACCACCTTCTGATAGGTCATGTGGTTAGAGACCACGCCGACCAGTTCCACCGGCAGGGCGCCGATCCGCCAGCGATAAAGCAGGTCGTTCAGGCAATGGCCGAAGTTCGACACCATCAGCAGCACCTTCATGCGCCCGGCCGTGTCGTGGATGCCCCAATCCATATCGAACGCCGCGGCCACCGGGGCGAAGCCTGCGCGCAGGCTGTCAATCGTGGCCCCGGTCTCGGCGGCGAAGCTGATTCGGGTGAAGAACTTGCCGCTCTCCAGATCGTCATACTGGGCGGCGTCGGTGATGTTGCATCCCGCCTCGGCCAGATAGCCCGAGATTGCGGCAACGATCCCGCGGCGCGAGGCGCAGCGGACGGTCAGAACGTAAGGAATCATGGCGGGGCTTCCTGAAGGGAGGGGGCTGGCGTTGGTCGATCCTGAGGGATTCTGCGTCGCGGCATAAGACCCCGACACACCGCCGGCGACACAAATCACGCGGCCTGCGACGCCGAAACCGAACGGCTGACGCCGATCGTCAACTTCGGTTCCCGCCCCGCCCCCTCAGCCCAGCGTGCGGCCGAAGAAGTCCAGCGTCCGCTGCCAGGCCAGCGCCGCCGAGGGCGCGTCGTAGCTGGCGCGCTGGTCGCAGTTGAAGCCGTGGCCCGCGCCCTCGTAGACGTGGAACTCGGCCTGGGGCACGGCGGCGCGCACCGCTTCGTAATTCTCGGGCGGGATGCCGGTATCCTCGGCGCCGTAGTGGAATTGCACCGGGCAGCGTGGCGGCTGGGCGATCAGCTTGTTGACCATCCCGCCATAGAAGCTGCTGGCCCCCGCGAAACCGTCGAGCTGCGACGCCGCCGCATAGGCGACCGAGCCGCCCAGACAGAAGCCGACGATCCCGGTCTTGCCCGCGTCCGCCAGATGGTCCCGCGCCGCCGCCACGTCGAGCAGGCATTTCCCCATGTCGAAGAGCGGGATCATGCCCCGCGCACGGGCGATTTCATCGGGGGTGTAGCCGGTCTGGAAATCGGGCTCGATCCGGTCGAAGACCGCCGGCGCCAGGGCGCGGTAGCCAGCCTCGGCCAGCCGGTCGCAGATCGAGCGGATATGGCTGTTGACGCCGAAGATCTCCTGCACGACGACGATTCCGCCGCGCGGCGTGCCCTGCGGTTCGGCCAGCCAGGCGCCAAGCTGGAAACCGTCGGCAGCGGTGAGGGTGATGTCGGTCATGCGGGCAACTCCTGCTTTTGGATGGCAGGGTGCCGAAGAATGCCGGGCGGCGCCAGCCTCTTGTTATCGCATTCGAAGGGCCGGAAAAGCGAAACCCCGCAAGGGTGAACCTTGCGGGGTTTACGAGGACGCTTGGTGCCCAGAAGAGGACTCGAACCTCCACACCTTGCGGTACAGGTACCTGAAACCTGCGCGTCTACCAATTCCGCCATCTGGGCTGATTGCGTGAGCGGTGGATTATCCGGGGGCCGTGGGAGTGTCAACGGGGGGCACAAAAAAATCGGCGCCTCGGGCAAGAATTCTCGCGCCCCCGTGACGCTGCATCGCAGCGACAGCCGTCGCGCCAGACCGCTTTGGACTTGTCCGCAAGGGGGGGCGGCGGTATTGAGCATCAAGTGATAAAGGCGCGGAGGGCGAGATGACGAAACTGGTCACGATCCTGGGCGGTTCGGGCTTTGTCGGGCGCTATGTCGCGCGGCGGATGGCACAGGCCGGCTGGCGGGTCCGCGTCGCGACGCGGCGGCCGAACGAACGGCTCTATGTCCGCACCTATGGCTTTGTGGGCCAGGTCGAGCCGGTTCTGTGCAACATCCGCGACGAGGCCTCGATTCGCGCCGTGATCCGCGGCGCCGATGCGGTCGTGAACTGCGCCGGGATCCTGCTCGAATCGGGCAAGAACACCTTCGACGCGGTTCAGGCCAAGGGCGCCGGCACCGTCGCCCGCGTCGCCGCCGAGGAAGGCGTGGCGCAGCTGGTGCATCTGTCGGCCATCGGCGCCGATGCAGAGGCCGAAAGCGATTATTCCCGCACCAAGGCCGAGGGGGAAGCCGCCGTGCTCGCCGCCTTCCCGGGCGCGGTGATCCTGCGGCCCTCGATCATCTTCGGGCCCGAGGACAATTTCTTCAACCGCTTCGCCGGTATGACGCGCTTCTCGCCGCTGCTGCCGATCGCCGGGGGCAAGACGCTGTTCCAGCCGGTCTATGTCGATGACGTCGCCGAAGCCGCCGTCAAGGGCGCGATGGGCGAGGCTCCGGCCGGGGTCTATGAACTGGGCGGCCCCGAAGCGCTGAGCTTCCGCGCGCTCATGGCGATGATGCTGGACATGATCCGCCGTCACCGCATCATCGTGAACCTGCCGAACTGGCTGGCCAGCGTCACCGCGGCGCTGTTTGGCACGGCGCAATTCCTGACCGGGGGCCTGTTTACCAACCGCGTGCTGACCCGCGACCAGATCCGCGACCTGGGCCAGGACCGCGTTGTCGCCCCGGGCGCCAGGGGTCTGGCGGATCTGGGCATCCGTCCGACGCCGATGGACCTGATCCTACCGACCTATCTGTGGCGCTTCCGCCCGGCCGGTCAGTATGAGGCGATCAAGGAATCGGCGAGCGGGCTGCGCGGGCAGGAATAAGTCCGCGCTCCCGTTTCGGCCTCAGGCATAGGCCATCCACAACAGCACCGCCCCCAGCACGATCCGGTAGATCACATAGGGGGTGAAGCTGAGCGCGGCCAGAAACCGCATCATCAGCTTCAGCGCGATCAGCGCCGCCACGAACGAGATCGTGGCGCCGATCAGCCCGTCCAGTGCCGCGCGGGCATTGGCCGTCTCGACCAGATCCAGCGCGGTCAGCACGCCCGAGGCCATGATCGTCGGAATCGACATCAGCATGCTGAGGCGTGCCGCGTCATGCCGCTCGAACCCCAGGAAGCACGCGCCGGTGATCGTCGCGCCCGAGCGCGAGGTGCCGGGGATCAGCGCCACCGCCTGCCAGAGACCCAGCACCACCGCATCGCGCAGCGTCCAGCTTTCGGCCCGGCGCCGCTCGCTGCCCATCTTGTCGGCGATATAGAGCACCACGCCGAAACCCAGCATGGTCCAGCCGATCACCGCCATCGAGCGCATGCTGTCCACAAGGCCCGTGACCTTCAGCACCAGACCCAGCAGGATGACCGGGATGGTCGCCACGATCAGCAGGAAAGCCATCCGCGCGCCCGGCGAATCAAGGCGCCCGCGGGCAAGGTCCGGCAGTCCGCGCCAGACCTGCGCCACATCCGCGCGGAAGTAGAGCATCACGGCCAGCAGCGTGCCGACATGCACGCTGACATCCAGCGCAACCCCTTGATCCTGCAGCCCGGTAAGCTGCGGAAAAAGGATCAGATGGGCGGAGGAAGAGATCGGCAGAAACTCGGTAATGCCTTGAATTAAAGCGAGAATAAAGATGTGATATAGGGGCATGAAGGCCATCCAGGCTGGAGTCGGCGGCACCTTACGCCGTTTTGTGGAAAGCGGAAGGGACAAATAGTAGGTAAGTTGTGCTGACATACTTTCACGCAACACACGGACAAATCGACCGCTTGCACGGGAAATAAGTTGGATATAGGTAACTCATACTGACTTTTATTGCGGCGCGGTTCGGAGTATGCCTGCGCGACATTTCGGGAGGCCCAGCCATGGCAACACAGCGCATGCTTCAGTTCGTCACCACGTCGAAGCAGATGCCCAGCAAGCGGGCCGCAGACGAACGGCGTGAGGATTTCGCCGAGATCTATCGCGAATTCGCCGCCGAGAAGGCCGCGGAACAGGCCAGCCGCTGCAGCCAATGCGGCGTGCCCTATTGCCAGACGCATTGCCCGCTGCACAACAACATCCCCGACTGGCTGATGCTGACGGCGACCGGCCGGCTGCAAGAAGCCTATGAGCTGAGCCAGGCGACCAACACCTTCCCCGAGATCTGCGGCCGCATCTGTCCGCAGGACCGGCTCTGCGAAGGCAATTGCGTCATCGAGCAATCGGGCCACGGCACCGTGACCATCGGCGCGGTCGAGAAATACATCACCGATACCGCCTGGGAAAAAGGCTGGGTCCAGCCTGGCAAGCCGATGGTCGAGCGTGACCAGTCGGTCGCCATCATCGGCGCGGGCCCCGGGGGCCTTGCCGCCGCCGACGCGCTGCGCCGGGCGGGTGTCCAGGTCACCGTCTATGACCGCTATGACCGCGCGGGCGGCTTGCTCACCTATGGCATTCCCGGCTTCAAGCTGGAAAAGCCCGTCGTCATGCGCCGGATCGAACAGCTGGAGGCGGCGGGCGTGCAATTCGTGCTGAACTGCACCGTCGGCCAGGACATCAGCTTCGACGCGATCCGCGGCAAGCATGACGCGGTGCTGATCGCCACCGGCGTCTACAAGTCGCGCGACCTGGAAGGGCCGGGCGCGGAACTGGGCGGCATCGTCAAGGCGCTGGATTACCTGACCGCCTCGAACCGCAAGAGCTTTGGCGACGAGGTGCCGAATTTCGACTCGGGCCTGCTGAACGCCGAAGGCAAGCGCGTCGTCGTCATCGGCGGCGGCGACACCGCCATGGATTGCGTGCGCACCGCCGTGCGGCAGGGCGCGACTTCGGTCAAGCTGCTTTACCGGCGCGACCGCGACAACATGCCCGGCTCGCAGCGCGAGGTGCAGAACGCCGAGGAAGAAGGCGTCGATTTCGTCTGGCTGACCGCCCCCGCCGGCTTCGAGGGCGAGGACAGCGTGTCGGGCGTCGTGGTGCAGAAGATGCGGCTGGGCACGCCCGACGCCTCGGGCCGCCGCTCGCCGGAACTGATCGAGGGCGCCGATTACCTGGAGCCCGCCGATCTGGTCATCAAGGCGCTGGGTTTCGAGCCCGAGGCCCTGCCGACCCTCTGGGGCGTGCCGGAACTGACCGTGACGCGCTGGGGCACGATCCGCTGTGATCATGCCACGCATGCGACCAGCCTGCCCGGCGTCTATGCCGTGGGCGACATCGTGCGCGGCGCTTCGCTGGTGGTCTGGGCGATCCGCGACGGACGCGAAGCGGCCGAGTCCATCCTGTCCTATCTGGCCCAGCCCGCCGCGGTGGCGGCCGAATGATCACGGCGCGGCCCCTCGCCCGCCCTGCCCCGCGCCGCCGCGGCCTGCTCGCGGCCGGGCTGGGCATGGCCATGCTGGGAGCCGCGACGCAGGCCGGGGCCGAGGATTTCACGCCGCCCGCGGGCTGCACCGCCTATCTGGCGGTCCAGACCCGCGCCTGTACCGTGTCGCAGCATTACACCTGCACCGATACGCCCGGCGGCCTGTGGCGCATGGATTTCGACGAACAGGGCGCCTTCTATCAGGGCCTGATCAATGCCGAGGCCCAATGGGTCGAAAGCCGCTCGCTGCCCAGCGGCACCGTCACCCGCACCGAATTTCCGGCGCGCGATGCGGCCTCGGTCTCGACGCTGCTGTCGAGCGGCTACGACGATTGGGATTTCGACGAGATCCGCGCCGGTGAGCGGGTCCGCGTGACCGGCTTCGACCGGCTGACCGGCGGGACCGAGGTGATCGACGGCGAGACGCTGCTGGGGACCGAATTCGAAACCCGCTATTACGACGCGACCGGCGCGCTGATCAGCACGATCACCGGGCGCGAATATGTCTCGGCCACGCATCGGCGCTTCTTCTCGGGAATCCGTACCTGGCGCGCGGGCGATGAAGAAACCACCAGCGACAATTCGCCGGCCGAGTTCCTTTATCCCGGGGATCCCGGTTTCGCCTCGACCCAGCCGCGGCACAATTGCGGCCCGATGCTGAGCGCCCTTGCCACAGAGGAGGGTCACGCATGATCGAGACCAGAACCGGCGGCTGTCTGTGCGGTGCGGTGCGCTTCGAGGCCGACCTCACCAAGCGCGCATTTGGCGCCTGCCATTGCGAGATGTGCCGGCGCTGGACCGGCTCGGCGCTGCTGGGGATCACCGTGCCCACCGGCAATGTCCGCTGGACGGGCGAGGCGCATATCGCCACCCGCCAGACCAGCGCCTGGGCGATGCGCGCCTGGTGCCGGGAGTGCGGCTCGAACCTCTATTTCCGGGTCACCGCCGACAGCGAATGGGCGGGCGATACGGAACTGCCGATCGGCCTTTTCGACGATGCGAACGGGCTGGTTCTGTCCAACGAAATCTACATCGACCACAAGCCCGACAGCTTTGCCTATGCGGGCGAGGGACGAACCCTGTTGACCCGGCAGGACTGCATCGACCGATTCAGCCAGCTTGCCAGCGAGTGAGAAGGAGACTGCCATGACCGTCTATGATGAAAACTGGGTCGCGGCCGAAGAAGCCAAGCGTCAGTGGATGGATGCCAACGGTCTTTACAAGACCGATGACGAGCATGCCTCCTGCGGCGTCGGCCTCGTCGTCTCGATCAACGGCAAGCCGTCGCGCCAGGTCGTCGTCAACGGCATCAACGCGCTGAAAGCGGTCTGGCACCGGGGCGCGGTCGATGCCGATGGCAAGACCGGCGACGGCGCTGGCATCCATGTGCAGATCCCCGTCCCCTTCTTCCACGACCAGATCCGCCGCACGGGGCATGAGCCCGACCTCGACGCGCTGATCGCCGTGGGCCAGGTGTTTCTGCCCCGCACCGATTTCGGCGCGCAGGAGCGCTGCCGGACCATCGTCGAGGCCGAAGTGCTGCGGATGGGCTATTATATCTACGGCTGGCGCCACGTGCCGGTCGACACCTCGGTTCTGGGCGACAAGGCCAATGCCACCCGCCCCGAGATCGAGCAGATCCTGATCAAGAACACCAAGGGCACCGACGAAGAGACCTTCGAGCGCGAGCTTTACGTCATCCGCCGCCGGATCGAGAAGGCGGCTGCGGCGCAGCAGATCCAGGGGCTCTACCTGTGCTCGCTGTCCTGCCGGTCGGTGATCTACAAGGGGATGATGCTGGCCGAGCAGGTCGCCGTCTTCTACCCCGACCTGATGGACGAACGCTTCATCTCGTCCTTCGCGATCTATCACCAGCGCTATTCGACCAACACCTTCCCGCAATGGTGGCTGGCGCAACCCTTCCGCATGCTGGCCCATAACGGCGAGATCAACACGCTGAAGGGCAACGTCAACTGGATGAAATCGCACGAGATCCGCATGGCCTCGTCCGCCTTCGGCGAGATGGCCGAGGACATCAAGCCGATCATCCCGGCAGGCTCGTCCGATTCGGGCGCGTTGGATGCGGTGTTCGAGGTCCTGGTGCGCTCGGGCCGTTCGGCGCCGATGGCCAAGACCATGCTGGTGCCCGAGGCCTGGTCCAAGGCCACGGTCGAACTGCCGCAGGCCTGGCAGGACATGTATTCCTACTGCAACTCGGTGATGGAGCCCTGGGACGGCCCGGCGGCTTTGGCCATGACCGACGGCCGCTGGGTCTGCGGCGGGCTCGACCGCAACGGCCTGCGCCCGATGCGCTATGTGGTGACCGGCGACGGCATGCTGATCGCGGGTTCGGAAACCGGGATGGTGCCGGTCGACGAAATGACGGTGCGCGAAAAGGGCGCGCTGGGCCCGGGCCAGATGATCGCCGTCGACATGAAAGAGGGCAAACTCTACCGCGACGTGGCGCTGAAGGATCGTCTGGCCGCCAGCCAGCCCTTCGGCGAATGGACCGACAAGATCGTCGAGCTGAACAAGCTGCTGGCCGATGTGCCGGAACTGCCGATGTTCGAGGGCGAATCGCTGCGCCGCCGCCAGATCGCCGCCGGCTATTCGATGGAAGAGGTCGAGCAGGTCCTGACGCCGATGGCCGAGGATGGAAAGGAAATGGTCGCCTCGATGGGCGATGACACGCCCGCCGCGGTGCTGTCGAAGGTCTATCGCCCGCTCAGCCATTTCTTCCGCCAGAACTTCAGCCAGGTGACCAACCCGCCGATCGACAGCCTGCGCGAAAGCCGCGTGATGTCGCTGAAGACCCGCTTCGGCAACCTCAAGAACGTGCTGGACGAAAGCAGCGCGCAGACCGAGATCCTGGTCCTCGAATCCCCGTTCATCGCCAACGAGGAATTCAAGGTCATGGTTCGCCAGTTCGGCGACGGCGTGGCGATGATCGACTGCACCTTCGAGGATGGCGCGGGCGAGGATGCGCTGCGTCAGGGGCTGGAGCGGATCCGGGCCGAGGCCGAGGACGCCGTGCGCTCGGGCAATTCGCACATCGTCCTGACGGATGAAAAGCAGGGCCCCGGCCGGGTCGCCATGCCGATGATCCTGGCCACCAGCGCCGTGCATTCCTGGCTGACCCGCAAGGGGCTCAGGACCTTCACCTCGATCAATGTCCGGGCCGCCGAATGCATCGACCCGCATTATTTCGCGGTGCTGATCGGCTGCGGCGCGACCACGGTGAACCCCTACCTCGCGCAGGACACCATCGCCGACCGCATTGGTCGCGGCCTGATCGAGGGCTCGCTGGTCGACGCCATGCGCCGCTACCGCGACGCCATCGACGCCGGTCTGCTGAAGATCATGTCCAAGATGGGGATCTCGATCATCTCGTCGTATCGCGGCGGGCTGAACTTCGAGGCCGTTGGCCTCAGCCGCGCCATGGTGGCCGAGTATTTCCCCGGCATGCACAGCCGCATCTCGGGCATCGGCCTGCACGGCATCCAGATGAAGGTCGAGGAAGTGCACGACAAGGGCTGGAAGGCCCCGGTCGGCCCGCTGCCGGTCGGCGGCTTCTACAAGGCGCGCCGCTCGGGCGAGAAGCATGCCTGGGAAGCCCAGACCATGCACCTCTTGCAAAACGCCTGCGAGCGCGCCTCCTATGACCTGTGGCGCAAGTATTCGGCGGCGCTGCAGGCCAACCCGCCGATCCATCTGCGCGACCTACTGGACTTCAAGCCGCTGGGCCGTCCGCTGCCCATCGAGGAGGTGGAATCCATCACCTCGATCCGCAAGCGCTTCGTGACCCCGGGCATGTCGCTGGGCGCGCTGAGCCCTGAGGCGCACAAGACCCTCAACGTCGCCATGAACCGCATCGGCGCCAAGTCCGACTCGGGCGAGGGCGGCGAGGATCCGGCGCATTTCCACCCTGAACCCAACGGCGACAATCCCTCGGCCAAGATCAAGCAGGTGGCCTCGGGCCGGTTCGGCGTCACCGCCGAATACCTGAACCAGTGCGAAGAGCTGGAGATCAAGGTCGCCCAGGGCGCCAAGCCCGGCGAGGGCGGCCAACTGCCCGGCATGAAAGTGACCGAGCTGATTGCGCGGCTCCGGCATTCGACCAAGGGCGTGACGCTGATCTCGCCCCCGCCGCACCACGACATCTATTCGATCGAAGACCTGGCGCAGCTGATCTACGACCTGAAGCAGATCAACCCGCGCGCCAAGGTGACGGTGAAGCTGGTCGCCTCGTCGGGCGTCGGCACGATTGCGGCGGGCGTGGCCAAAGCCAAGGCCGACGTGATCCTGATCTCGGGCCACAATGGCGGCACCGGGGCCTCCCCGGGCACCTCGATCAAATACGCGGGCCTGCCGTGGGAGATGGGCCTGACCGAGGCGCATCAGGTCCTCGCCATGAACAACCTGCGCGACCGGGTGACGTTGCGCACCGATGGCGGGCTCAGGACCGGGCGCGACATCGTGATGGCGGCGATGCTGGGGGCCGAGGAATTCGGCATCGGCACCGCCGCGCTGATCGCCATGGGCTGCATCATGGTGCGCCAGTGCCAGTCGAACACCTGCCCGGTGGGCGTCTGCACCCAGAACCCGGAACTGCGCGCTAAGTTCACCGGCAACGCCGACAAGGTGGTGAACCTCATCACCTTCTACGCCTCCGAAGTGCGCGAGATCCTCGCCAGCCTCGGCGCGCGCTCGATTGACGAGATCATCGGCCGGGCGGATCTGCTGGCGCAGGTCAGCCGCGGCTCGGCACATCTCGATGACCTCGACCTCAACCCGCTGCTCATCACCGTCGATGGCGCGCGCTCGATCCGGTATGACCGCGACAAGCCGCGCAACGCCGTGCCGGACACGCTGGACAGCGAGATCATCCGCGACGCCGCCCGCTTCTTCGAAGAGGGCGAGAAGATGCAGCTGAGCTATGCCGTGCGCAACACGCACCGCACCGTGGGCACCCGCGCCTCCAGCCACATCGTCAAGAAGTTCGGGATGCGCAATTCGCTGCAACCCGACCACCTGACGGTCAAGCTGGCGGGCTCGGCCGGTCAGTCGCTGGGCGCCTTCGCCGTGCGCGGGTTGAAGCTGGAAGTCTTCGGCGACGCCAACGATTACGTGGGCAAGGGGCTGTCGGGCGGGCTGATCGTGGTGCGTCCGCGCATGTCCTCGCCGTTGAAAGCCTCCGAGAACACGATCATCGGCAACACCGTGCTCTACGGCGCGACCGGCGGCAAGCTCTTCGCCGCGGGCCGCGCGGGCGAGCGCTTCGCGGTGCGCAACTCTGGCGCCTCGGTGGTGGTCGAGGGCTGCGGCTCGAACGGCTGCGAGTACATGACCGGCGGGGTCGCCGTGATCCTCGGCTCGATCGGCGCCAATTTCGGCGCCGGGATGACCGGCGGCATGGCCTATGTCTATGACCCCGAAGGCACGGCCGAGAACCTGATCAACATGGAATCGCTGGTCACCTGCCCGGTGACGGTGGCGCATTGGGAGGATCAGCTGAAATCGCTGCTCGAACAGCATGTGGCCGAGACCGAAAGCGCCAAGGGCGCCGAGATCCTGCGCCGCTGGGATGTCGAGAAGGCGAATTTCATCCAGATCTGCCCGAAGGAGATGCTGGTCCACCTGCCGCATCCGCTGGCGCACGAGGCCCAGGCGATGCCGGCGGAGTGACCCGTTGGGTGCGGGCCTGCACGCACCGTCCACCAACAAAAAAAGGGGCCGCGCTTGCGGCCCCTTTCCTAATGACCGGCTGACGGATCACTCCATCGGCACTTGCTGCATCGTATCGCCGTCGATCTCGGCCAGCGTGTTCCACATCCCGCCGCCAACCTGGCTGATGAAGATGTTGTTCGCGCCCTGATGGCCGGTGCCGAAGTTGATATGCGTGCCCAGCAGCGGATCGTCGTAATCCAGCGCTTCCATCGCCGCGACGAAGCCCTCGGTCGTCAAATCCGGCCCGGCGGCCTCCAGCGCCATCACCATCTGTTCGGCGGCCGTATAGCCCAGCATGGCGAAACCACTGGCCGGCTGGCTGTAGCGCGCTTCATAGGCGGCGATGAAGGCGGCCGGGGCCTCCTCATCGGCGCGGGCCCGCAGGTCCTGCCAGCCAGCCGAGGCATAGAGTCCGTCGGTCACGCCGCCCGGCACCATGGCGACCGGTTCCAGGAACCCGGCCGAGGACGTGAGGAAGCTCACATCGGTCCAGCCCAGCCGCTTGGCGGTACCGACCACGGTGATCCCCTGCCGCACGCCCAGCGCCTGGGTGACGATCTGGCAGCCCGCATCGCGCAGACGGCTGACGGCGCCCACGAAATCCTCCTCATCGGGGCGGTGCGTGGTCTCGTCGCCGAAGGTCAGACCCAGCCGCTCGACCGCCTCGTGCGAGGCCAGCGCGATCTCCTCGCCGAAATCGGTCGGCAGGTACATCGAGCAGACGGTGGTCGCGCCGGTGGTGTTGTGCAGATACTCGATCCCGGCCTGGATCTGGTCGTAATAGCTGGAGAAGCCGGTGAAGTTCATGCCGGGCGGGTCGGGCAGGATGGCGCGCGCCGCGGTCAGCGGGTTCAGGTTGGGCACGCCCCGGCGTTCCATCAGCGGGTAATGCGCCAGGTTATGCGGCGTGCCCAGGTTCAGCAGCATGGCGAAGACGCCGTCCCGCTCGATCAGCTTGTTATAGGCCTGGGTGGCGCGGGGCAGCTGATAGCCGTGATCCTCGACGATGTAGCGGATCATGCGGCCATGCACGCCGCCGTTCTCGTTCACCATGTCGATATAGAGGTTGGCGCCATTCACCGCGGGCGTCGAAACCGCCGCGAACACGCCCGACAGGTCATGCGCGCCGCCGATCAGGATCTCGGTATCGGTGACGCCGCGCGTCTGCGCACTGGCGCTGGCGGCCAGCGCCGTGAAGGCGGCCGCCGTCAGAAGCAACTTGGTCGTCGTCATGTCTTCCTCCCCTTTCGGGCCCCCGCGGGGCCCCTTTGCGATCGTCAATACATGGCGTCGATCAGGGCCTTGTGCCGCTGTTCGACGGTTGCGCGTTTCAGCTTCATCGTGGCCGTAAGCTCCTCATCCTCGGCCGTCAGAAGCACGTCGATCAGGCGGAAATCCTTGATCTGCTCGACGCGCGCGAACTCCTTGTTCACCGCCTCGACCTCGCGGCGGATCAGGTCCAGCACCGGCTCGGCGCGGCACAGCGACCGGAAGTCGCTGAACGGCACCTTGTTGTCCTGGGCGTATTTCTCGACGTTTTCCTGATCGATCATGATCAGGCAGGTCAGGTATTTGCGCCGATCCCCGATGATCACCGCGTCCGAGATGTAATGGCTGAACTTCAACCGGCTCTCGATCTCGGCCGGGGTGATGTTCTTGCCGCCCGCGGTGATGATGATGTCCTTCATCCGGCCGGTGATGGTGACGAATCCCTGGTTGTCGATGCGCCCCACGTCGCCGGTGCGCATCCAGCCGTCTTCGGTAAAGGCCTCGGCCGTCTTGTCGGGCTTGTTCAGATAGCCGCTGAACACGTTGAGCCCCTTGACCTGGATCTCGCCATCCGGGGCGATCCGCGTCTCGATCCCGGCGCAGGTCTGGCCGATCGAACCGACCTTGTTCGCCCCGGGCAGGTTGATCGTGCCGATGCCCGAGGTCTCGGACATGCCCCACCCCTCGTAGACCGGGACACCGATGGCGAAATACCAGCGCAAAAGGTCGGGCGAGATCGGCGCGGCGCCGGTCAGCCCGTGGATGATCCGGTCCATCCCCAGCATGCGGCGCAGGTTGGCCAGCACCAGGAAATCCCAGATCCGATAGCGCAGCGCCACGCCCGCCGGCACCGGCCGGTCATCCAGCAGGCATTCCGCCCGCGCCCGCCCTGCCTTCAGCGCCTGCGCGAATGCCCAGCGCCCGATCAGCGTGCTTTCCTGCGCCATCAGCAGCACGCGGGAATAGATCTTTTCCCAGACCCGCGGCACGGCGACGAACCCATGCGGCGAGATTTCCCGCAGGTTGTCGAAGACCGTCTCCGGGCTCTCGGCGAAATTCACCGTCGAGGAGACGATAAGCGGCGTATAGAGCGAGACGATGCGTTCGAGGATATGACAGAGCGGCAGGAAGCAGAGCTGCTCGGCCCCCTTGGTGAAGGGCAGGTTGTAGAGGCTCACTTCCATCCCGGCCATGATGTTCTCATGGGTCAGCATCACCCCCTTGGGGTTGCCGGTCGTGCCCGAGGTATAGATCAGCACCGCCGTATCGCCGGGCTGAACCGCATCAATGGAAGCGTCGAACTCCGCCACCGATCCCCCTCGGCCGCGGTCGACCAGATCGCTCAGGAACAGGCATTTCTCGTGCCGGAAGTCGTGCAGCCCCTCCTTGTCGAAGATCACGACCTGCTTCAGGCCGGGCATCTGCCCCTCGACGGCGAGGAACTTGTCGAGCTGTTCGTCATTTTCGACGAACAGGATCTGGGTGTCGCTGTCATTGACCAGATAGGCCAGTTGCGAGGGCGAATCGGTCGTGTAGACGCCCGAGGAAATGGCCCCCAGGCATTGCGCGGCCATGTCGCAGTGGATCCATTCCAGCCGGTCCTCGGACAGGATCGAGATCACCTGCCCCCTCTGCAGCCCCAGCGCGCGCATGCCCAGGGCAATGTCGCGCACGCGGTCCAGGTAATCGGCCCAGGAATAGGCCTGCCAGATGCCCAGATCCTTTGCCCGGTGCGCCGTGGCGCTGCCGTTCTCCTGGCAGCGGGCACGCAGCAAGGCGGGAATGGTGGTGTGGCCGTCGATATGCACCGGGCGCTGACCCGGCTGAGCGTTGACGCGGACGCCCTTGATCACCGTCTGCGGAAGCGTGCTCATCGCCAGGTCTTCCTCTTCTTCCAGCGCCGTTCGCCCCGCGCGCCTTCGTTGGCGTGGCCCAGATAGAAGCTGCGGATGTCTTCCGAGGCCGCCAGCTTCTCGGCGGTGTCGGACATGACGATGCGGCCCAGCTCCATGACATAGCCCTGATCGGCCAGATCCAGCGCCACGGCGGCGTTCTGTTCGACCAGCATCATCGTCACGCCCTCATCCTCATTGAGGCGCCGCAGGATGGTGAAGATCTCCTGCGTTAGCAGCGGCGACAGGCCCAGGCTGGGCTCGTCCAGCAGCATGATCTTCGGGCGCAGCATCAGCCCCCGGCCGATGGCCAGCATCTGCTGTTGCCCGCCCGACAGCGTCCCCGCCTCCTGCAAGCGACGCTCGGCGAGGATCGGGAAATAGCTGAACACCATGTCCCGGTCGCGGGCGATCTCGGCCTTGTCGGACCGGGTATAGGCGCCGAGCGCGAGGTTTTCCTCGACCGTCAGCAGCGGGAAGACCTCGCGCCCCTCGGGCACCTGGACGATGCCGCGGCGCACCACCTGATGCGGTTCGCGGCCCTGGATTTCCTCGCCTTCGAACAGGATCTGACCCTTTTCGGGGTCCATGATGCCGGAAATCGTCTTCAGAAGCGTGGTCTTGCCCGCGCCATTGGCGCCCAGCACGGTGACGACCTGCCCCTTGTGAACCTCAAGGCTGACGCCCCGGATCGCCATGATCGGGCCGTAGAAGGTTTCGAGGTTCCGCACCTCCAGAAGCGCGCTCATACCCGCTCCCCCCGCGCATTGGCGGTCTTCGAGATGGCCGAAGTGCCGAGGTAAGCCTCGATCACCGCCGGATGCGATTGCACCTCGGCGGGCGTGCCCTCGGCCAGCTTCGCGCCATCGGCCAGCGCCAGCACCCGGTCGCAGACCTTGCTGACCAGCCCCATGTCGTGTTCCACCATCAGCACGGTAATGCCCATCTGCCGGCGGATGTCGTCGATCCACCAGCGCATGTCCTGCGTCTCCTCGACCGAAAGGCCCGAGGCGGGCTCATCCAGCAGCAGAAGCCGCGGCTTGGTGGACAGCGCGCGGGCCAGTTCCACCACCTTGCGCACGCCATAGGGCAGGCCGGCAATGCGCGTGTCGCGATAGGGTTGCAGGTCCAGGAAGTCGATCACCTCCTCGACCGCATGGCGATGCTCGCGCTCCTCCTGACGGATGCGGCCGGCGAAGAACATCTGTTCCGGCAACGAGGACCGCCGGTGCCGGTGCCGCCCAACCAGCAGGTTCTGCAGCACCGTCGCCATCTCGAAGAGTTCTATGTTCTGAAAGGTCCGGGCGATGCCGAAATTGGCGATCTCATGCGCCTTGTGGTTCAGCAGGTTCCGCCCGTCAAAGGTGATCGAACCCGTCACCGGCCGGTAGAAGCGCGAGATCATGTTGAAAACGGTGGATTTCCCGGCGCCGTTCGGGCCGACCAGGGCAAAGACCTGCCCTTCCTCGACCGACAGGGACAGGTTGTTGACCGCCGTCACGCCACCGAACTTGAGCGTCACGCCGTCGAGGGAGAGAAGGCTCATCTCAGGCGCTCCGTCTTCAGATAGGATTTCTGGCGGCGGAACATGTCGCGGCGGGCGAAGGGGAAGAGCTGCAACCAGGTGCGGATCTTCAGCCATCGACCGTAAAGCCCCATCGGCTCGAACAGGATGAAGGCGATCAGGATCATGCCGAACACCCCCGTCTCAAGCCCGGGGATCGAGGTGGACCCCAGCTGATCGGTGACGATCGACAGGAACTGCGGCAGGAAGGCGATGACGATCGCGCCGAGGAAGGCGCCGTGGATGAAGCCGAGGCCGCCGATGATGATCGCCATCAGCAGCTGGATCGAGATCAGGAAATTGAACGTCTCGTTGTTGAAGGCCCCGGCGAAGAGGCCCATCAATGCGCCGCCCAGCCCGGCGAAGGCGCAGGAGAGGCCGAAAGCCAGCGTCTTGGTGCGGGCCACGTCCACGCCCATCGCCTGCGCCGAAATCTCGGAATCGCGGACGGCGGCGAAGGACCGGCCCAAGGGCGAGCGCAGCAGGTTGCGGTAGAAGAAGGTCACCATCAGCGCCGTGCCCAGCGCCAGATAATACCAGGTCTCGGGCGCGGACCAGCGGTTGATTTCGATGCCGAAGATCCAGATTTCGGGCGCGAAATAGCCGTTCACGCCGCCGGTCCAGGGCGAGAGGATGACGATCAGGTCATCCATCAGGATCGACAATGCCAGCGTGAAGATCGCCAGATAGACCCCATGCAGCCTGAGCGCGGGAACGGCGATGATCCCGCCGATGATGCCCGTGAACACCCCGGCCAGCAGGAAGGCCGCCAGGAAAGGCAGCCCCAGCTCCATGAAGTTGACGCAGGAATAGGCGCCCAGCGCCATGAAAGCGGAATGGCCCAGGCTCACCTGTCCCGTCTGCCCGGTCAGCAGCATCAGGCCAAGCCCGGCCACTGACCAGATCAGCACATTGGTCATCTCGCCCAGATAGAAGCTGTCGATCAGCCAGGGCAGGCCCAGCAGCACCAGCAGGAGCGCGGCATAGAGCGAGAAGTTCCACCAATCGGGGAACAGGCGGATGTCGTGGTCGTAGCTCGTCTTGAAATGGAACCGCATCCGCTCAGACCTTCTTCACGCGGACCTGCGCGAACAACCCGTGCGGGCGGAACACCAGAACCAGGATGAGCAGTGCATAGGGCGCGATCTGCGAATAGCCGGCGGGGAAATAGCGCGCGGCGAAGGGCTCGATGATCCCGACGATGAGCCCCCCCATCAGCGCCCCGGGCAGGCTGCCGAATCCGCCGATCACCGCCGCGGCAAAGGCCTTGATGCCGATGAACCCGGCCGAGATGGCCAGCGTCCCCTTGGACGCATAGAGGATCCCCGCCACGCAGGCGACGACACCGGCCAGCGCCCAGACCGCGCCCTGCACCCGCTTGACCGGGATCCCCATGTAATAGGCCGCCATCTGGTTCTGGCTGGAGGCCTGCATGGCAAGGCCCAGCTTGGTGCGCTGGAAGAACTGCCACAGGCCCAGCGTCAGCGCGAGCGTGACGACAATCACCGCGATATCGGCCAGTGACAGCACGACGCCGCCCATCCGCACATCGCCCAGCGCCAGGGGTGAATGCAGGTTTTGCGGCTCGTGCCCCCAGATGACACCCGCCACGAAGCGAATCACGAAGCCCAGCGCGATGGTCAGAATCACCACCGCTGTCTGGCTCTGCCCGAACATGAACCGCAGGATGGCGATATCCAGCATGTAACCCAGCGCGCCCATGATCAGCAGCGCCAGCGGCACGGCCAGCCAGAAGTTCAGGCCCATGTATTGCGGGTTGACGAGGCCCACCATCACGAAGGCGCCCAGCATCATCAGATCGCCCTGGGCGAAGTTCACCGCCTCGGTCGCCTTGTAGATCAGCACGAATCCCAGGGCGACGAGACCGTATACGCAGCCGTTCGCGAGACCGCTCAACAGCAGTTGCAGCACATCCATGGATGGTCCTCCCAGACCCGCGCCCCCCTGACCCGGCGTTGGCCGCCGGTGCCGGTCCTCCGGACGCGTCAATCCAGAATTGCTGCAAGACCGCTGCGATTCAACCGTTTTTCGACCGGTTGGGCAAAAGCGACGTCGGGGAACCCTGCGCCCCGACACCATGGCAAAAGTGTGGCAAAGGTTTGCGCATATTTGGATTTGTCGCCCACAAAGAAACAAAACTCTTCTTCTGCGTGCATTGCGGGTTTATTCTTCACGTGTGTTCGACCGTATTTCCGCTGCCCAGACCAGTACGGGTCGTCTCGATCTGCTGCAAAGCCAACCTTTGGGGGTTCATATGCCAAATCTCGCTGCCGAAAAGTTCAACCCTGAATTGCTGTCGCTGTTCAAGGACTCAACTCTCGGCCTCTATCTGGACGGCTTCGAGGATGAGATCTTCGCCCGTGGCCGCGTCCGTCACCTCGCCCCCGGGGCCCATCTGGAAATGACCGGCGATGCGCCGCTCAATGTCGTGCTGGACGGCCGGCTGGCCGGCGCGCGGGGCTGGTTCGGGCCCGGCAACCATTTCGGCGCGGATCAGAACGACCTGCTGGCCGTCGACATGCCGGCGCGCGTCTGGTCGCTGGACAGCCAGAACGCCAGCCGCGAGCAGCATCGCATCATCGCCAAGGCGCTGATCGGCGCCGATGCGGCGGAACTGGCCGCGACGCCCCCCGACCACCTGCCCGACCCCGAGACGCTCTGTAACCACGAACACCCCGAGATCCGCCGTCAGGCCGCGCGCCTGCGCCGCGCCACCCCCGCCAGCACGGCCGAGGCGGTCCTGAAATTCGTCCATGCCATGCCCTACCGCTTCGGCGCCTGGCAAGAGCGCGCCTCGGACACGCTGGTGCGCGGCGTCGGCATGTGCACCACCAAGACCAACCTGCAGGTCGCGCTGATGCGCGCCGCGGGGCTGGAGGCCGGTTTTGCCGAAATTCCGATTTCTACCAGTGTGTTGGGCAAGTTGATGCCGACCGGTTGGCTGGCCCTGCAACGCCCCACCGTGCGCCATTACTTCGGTGCGGTGAAGCTGGGCGGGCGCTGGCACGGGGCGGATGCGTCCTATGATTACGCCAGCTACCGCATCTTCCTGGAGATGTTCCCCTGGATGGCCCCGCGCGAAGAGCCGGTCCTGACCGAGGGTAGCCCCTATATCCCGTCGATGGAGATCCAGCACCTCGACCTCTTCGACATCACGGTCGTGCCCTCGATCGCCGAGGAGATGGGCAAGCGCAGCCGCTTCCTGACCCGTCACTTCGAGGCGCTGAACACGCGCGTCGACCGTGCCCGCGGGGCGCATCTGAAATGGCGTCCGGGCCTCGACCAGACGGCACAGACCAGCGCGCAGGATGACGAGGTGCGTGCATGAGCCTTTACGACTGGGATTTCCGGGCGCCCACGCCGTCGAGCATGGGCGACCACGACGTGCCGCGCGCCTCGGACCGGCTGGCGGGCAAGCGCATCGCGCTTCTCGTCACCGGCGGGATCGCGGCAATGAAGACCCCGGAAGTGGCGCGCGGCCTGCGCCGCCACGGGGCCGAGGTGGTGGCCTTCGCCAGCGAGGACGCGCTGCGCTACGTCGCGCGCGAGGCGCTGGAATGGGCGACGCTGGGCCCGGTGGTGACCGGCCTGACCTGGCGGGCCGAGCATCTGAGTGATTCGCAACCCTTCGATGCCTATCTGCTGGCGCCGGCCACCCATTCGACCATCGCCAAGATGGCGCATGGCATCGGCGATTCGGTCGTCACCTCGACGCTGATCTCGGCTTTGGGGCGGATGGAGCAGGGCCGGGCGCAGGTTCTGGTCGCGCCGACCATGCACGGCACGATGCACAACGCGCAACTGGTGGACAACGCCCGCCGTCTGGCCGCGCAGGGCGTGCATCTGATCGCGCCGCGCGACGCCTACGGCAAGCACAACCTGCCGGAAACCGAGTTCCTCTGCATCGCGGTCGGCCGGGCGCTCAGCCAGTCGCGACTGCGCGGGCGGCGGATCATGGTCACGGCGGGCCCCACCCCGGTGCCGATTGACGGTGTACGACGCATCGTCAACCGCTTCCGCGGGCGTCTGGGCGCGCAGGTGGCCGAGGAACTGACCTGGCGCGGGGCCGAGGCCGAGTTGATTCTCGGCGACGGGGCCTGGCGGCCGAAGTCCCCGATTCCGATCACCGTGACCCGCACCTATGACGAGTATCGCGACACGGTGGTCCAGCGGGTCAAGTCCGGGCTCTGGGCCGGCGTCTTCTCGGCCGGCGTCGCCGATTACCGGCCGAAACAGGCGGTGCAGGGCAAGATCGCCTCGGGCCAGTCCAGCCTGATGCTGGAACTGGAGCCGACCGAGAAGGTGATCGACCTGGCCATGGCCGCCGATCCCGACATGCACACGGTCGCCTTCAAGTATCTCGAAGGCGTCAGCGAGGAAGAGCTGATCCGCGTTGCCGCCAAGCGGCTGGACCGGGCCGGGGTGGTCGTGGCGACCCGGGGCGAGGATACCCGCGGCACCGACCAGCGCGCGCTGATGGTCTATCCGCATGGGGTCACGCCGATCGAGAACAAGCGGGCCATCGCCAGCGCGATCGCCGACCATCTGGAAGGCCTGGCCGGGCAAGCGGCGATGCTGAACGCTGCCGAATAGCCCCGCGAACGACCGGCAAGGCCCCCGTCCCGCCCCTTCCCTCGGGGGGCGGGACGGTTCGTTTCGGGGGCTTCCGCGCGGTCAGATCATGCGGATCACGTCCTTTTCGACGGCCAGCATATAGCCCTGACGGGGGATGTTGCGCACCAGAAGCTCGCTGACGATTTGGTTGCCCAGCGAATCGCGCAGCCGCTTGATGCGGGTGGCACCCGCCGCTTCCTCGCAATCGGATTCGCGCCGCCCGGTGATGACCGCTTCCAGCGAGGTGCCGGTCAGCATCTCGTCATCCATCCGCGCCTCGGCCAGAACCGCCAGCGCTTCGACCGCGGCCTCGGTCAGGTTGAATTCCAGATCGTTGATATAGACCTTGCGCTCGGACCGGCTGATGACCAGCGAGGACACCTGGATCCCGGTCTTCTGCACCACGGCCAGCTTGCGGTTCAGCGCGATCAGCGCCAGCACCAGCACCAGCGAGGTGATCAGCAGCAGGCTGGCAAAGACGATCAGCACGAAGATCACGCCCCGATAGCTGACCAGAACCTCGGTAAAGGTGGTGCCCGATTGCGCCAGGATCTCCAGCAGCCGGAGTTCCGCTTGCCCGGTCAGGTCCGAATTCTCGGCAAAGATCTGCAGGACGCGGGCGTTGAACTCGTTGGTGTCCGGCAGGTTCAGGAACAGCAGGATGGCGGCCGCCGCCAGGATAAGGACGATGGCCGCCAGACCGAGCTGAATGGCCCGGGACCCGCCGCGGGTAAGGCTGTTTTCAGTAAGCGAGGTAGTGTCCACCGGTATAGCCCGAATTTGCTGGCGCAGAGTTACTGGTCACTGTGGACACAATATTCTGCAAGGTCCAGCCGGACCGCGACAGACGGGATTGAAGATATTGCGAGGCGGCCTGCGCGCTGCAGTTCCCGCCGGGGATCTGCGCCACGCCATAGGCCAGCTGTACCGGGTTCTGGCGCGAGGCACGGTATTCGGCAAAGCAGGCGGCATGGGCGGGCACGGCGAGGATCGTGACCAGGGCCAGGGAGAGAATCGGCAGTTTCAAGCGCATATCAGGGTCCTTCGGGGGAATGGCGGGATCTGTCGGCAAAGATGCGCCGACCCCTCGCGCTATGCAATATCGGCCCCGGGAACCCAGGGGCGACACGGGCGTTATCCGATAACCGACCCGCGATATTGCCTGTCACGACCGGTACGCGCAGCGTGAAGCCATGCCGGTGAGGCCTCTCCGAGTCCCTTCGTGGCTGGGCCCTGCCGACCCGTCAACCCGCATCCCTGAAAGGTCAGGTCATGACAATTACCCATTCCCTCCGCCGTTCCGCGGCCGGGCTGTTGCCGCGACGCGCCACCATGCTCGTCGCTGCCGCCGCCGTGGTCCTGGCCGGCATCACCGCCACCGCCCGCCCGGCCAAGGCCGACGACGCCGAGGACATCCTGCGCTTTCTGGCCGGGGCCATCGTCATCGGCGCCATCGTCAACGCCATCGACGACAACAGCACGCCCGCCTACACCGGCCGCTGGTCGCTGCCCGGCCAGTGCCTGGAAACCATCCGGGTGAACGGGCGGAACATCAATTCCTATAATGCCCGCTGTCTGAACCGCGCCGGCTACGACAACCTGCCCCGGAATTGCCGCTACGAATTCCGCGTTCAGAACGGCCGCACCCGCACCGGCTATATCGCCGAATGCCTCTATGATGCGGGCTACAGCCGCCATTCCGGGGGGTGGAGCCAGCCGCCGCGCTGGGACGACCGCTGGGACAATGACCGCCACCCGCCCTATGGGGGCCGCCCGCCCCATGCCGGCAGCCCCGGCTGGCAGCGTCCGATCACCCGTCTGCCCAACCATTGCAGCATGCATTACCGCATGAATGGCAACCGCGTTGATGGCTATTGGGCGAACTGCCTCGAGAATGCGGGCTTCTACAACCTGCCCGGCTATTGCCAGGTCCGCTCGACCGACGGTCAGCGCATCTACACCGGCCATTGCCTGCGGCAGGAAGGCTACCAGTGAGCTGCGGAACATTTGCAGATCATCGGTTCAATGTAAGCGTTTCGTAACGGTTGCCCTCGATAGTGCGAACAGTAACGAGTGGGTCGGTGCCGGCGCCGATCAAGGTGTAAACGGGCATGCCAAACACCCGGCCCCCGGGCCGGGGCGGGGCGGGTCGAAAGACCCGCCCTTGCTGTTGCCCCGCGCCGCCGCGCATGGTTCAACGGCGCATGACAACCCTGCGCGTCCTCCCCGACCTGAGCCTGGAAACCGCCCTCTGCCTGCCCCTGGTGGCCGGTGTCGACGAGGTCGGCCGCGGCCCGCTGGCGGGCCCCGTCACCGCCGCCGCCGTGATCCTGGACCCCGCCCGCCTGCCCCTGGGCATCGACGACAGCAAGCGCCTGACGGAACGCGCCCGTGACCGGCTGGCGCAGGAGATCCGCGACAGCGCCCTGGCCTTCGCCGTGGCCCATGCCAGCGTCGAGGAGATCGATGCGCTCAATATCCTGGAAGCCAGCCATCTGGCGATGCGCCGGGCGCTGGCCGCGCTGAACCCCGCCGCCCAGCATGCGCTCATCGACGGCAACCGCCTGCCCAAGGGGCTGACGATCCCGGCGCAAACGGTGGTGAAGGGCGATGCGATCAGCCTGTCCATCGCCGCCGCCTCGATCCTGGCCAAGGTCGAGCGGGATGCGATCATGCGTGAACTTGCGCTCGCAAACCCCGGATATGGTTGGGAAAAAAACATGGGCTACCCATCGGCCCAACACCGCGTTGCACTTAAGCAACAGGGGATCACCCCACATCATCGCCGCAGCTTCGGCCCCGTCCGCAAGATGTTGTGTTAAGAACGCAAAATAAACACCTGATTCAAAAAGGAATTGACGGGGAGCCCGTCTTGAATCATCTTGGGTCTCAACGGAGCGCTGCACAAAAAGATGGCGCCCGAATGAGGCAGTGATGGCAACGAAGACCCGGGCGCCGGTGGCTGAAAAGCTACCGCTCGACCAAATTCTTGCGGGCGATTGCATCGAGATCATGAACAGCCTGCCCGAAGGCAGCGTTGATCTGATCTTTGCAGACCCGCCCTATAACCTTCAGCTGAAGGGCGCCCTGCATCGGCCGGACAATTCCGCCGTCGATGCCGTGACGGATCACTGGGACCAGTTCGCCAGTTTCGCCGCCTATGACGCCTTTACCCGCGCCTGGCTGAAAGCCGCGCGCCGGTTGCTGAAACCCGATGGCGCGATCTGGGTGATCGGCAGCTATCACAACATCTTCCGGGTCGGTGCGGCCCTGCAGGATGCCGGGTTCTGGGTGCTGAACGACGTGATCTGGCGCAAGTCGAACCCGATGCCCAACTTCAAGGGCAAGCGGCTGACCAATGCGCATGAGACGATGATCTGGGCCTCCAAGGCCGAGGCGTCCAAATACACCTTCAATTACGAGGCGCTGAAGGCCCTGAACGAGGGCATCCAGATGCGCTCGGACTGGGTGCTGCCGATCTGCACCGGGCATGAGCGCCTGAAGGACGAAAACGGCGACAAGGCGCATCCGACGCAGAAGCCGGAAAGCCTGCTGCACCGGGTGCTGATCGGCTCGACCAACCCCGGCGACGTGGTGCTGGATCCGTTCTTCGGCACCGGGACCACCGGCGCCGTGGCCAAGATGCTGGGCCGCCATTTCATCGGCATCGAGCGCGAGGAAAGCTACCGCAAGGCCGCCACGGCGCGGCTGGCGCGGGTGCGGGCCCTCGATGCCTCGGCGCTGGAAACCACCTCCTCGAAACGCGCCGAACCGCGCGTTCCCTTCGGCCAGCTCGTGGAACGCGGGTTGCTCAGGCCGGGCGAGGTCCTGCTGTCGCCGCGCGGAAAGCCGGCGAAGGTGCGGGCGGACGGGTCGCTGGTGTCCGAAACGCACCGCGGCTCGATCCATCAGGTCGGGGCCGCGCTCGAAGGCGCGCCCTCCTGCAATGGCTGGACCTACTGGCAGTTCAAGCGGGACGGCCAGCTGATCCCCATCGACATCCTGCGTCAGCAGATCCGGTCCGAAATCGGCCGCGACTGACGCGCATCTGTTTACCGCCAGCACCCTGTCGCCAGACGGGGTGCCACTTTCCCCCCGGCTTCGGCCGGGGGCTTTTTTTTGATGATTTAGCGCCGGCACGGTACGGTCAAGACCGAAAGGCGCCAAGACGCCCGCCATCGGCGCCGTACCGCCGCCTTGGCCGCGTACTACACGGCGATCGACGCGCTGGATTTCGCCGCCATCAACTGCTGGCCCGCCGAGGAGGTGTTGTATCTGGCAGCATGCACCGGGGACGGGTTGGGACGGGTGGGAATCACGCCCAGCTTCCGCGCGTATTTTGCCGCCGACCCGCACGCGATTGTCGGCGGCCACCGGTTCGAGGCGCTGGACGCCTGCGGGCGCACGTCGAAGTGACCGAGACTCGGCTAGCTCTGCCGCTATCGCGTGGGCGACGGAAGAAGAACACTGCTGTGGCTGACGCTATTGAGAATCACTTGCAGGCAGCGCCCGTTGACATAGAATCTGGGATCTCGTGGCAAGCCTATGAACCAGAGGTTGCCGTATCGTGCAATCGAACACGTACCCGGCGGCCAATGGCCTGGCCCAAGTTCAGGATCGGCAGAACCGCCAATGATGTCAACGATATCACGGTGCGTGATGCCTGCCGAATACAGCCATTGAAAAGGCACACCGTAGTTCAGGCAGTCATAGGCCCGCCCTTCCAGATCGCTGAAAACGAGCGGCGCCGACAGATCGACACCCCAAATTGCCTCACGCACGGAGTCGATCACGTCCTCCCAGACCGCAGGACATTGTGTGTCGAGAGCCAGCGCCCCCGCAGGCGCCGCACTCGTCACAAAGACCCCAAGGATCAGGCCCAGTGTGCCCGCGCGCGTCACGCGTCTTTCTTCGCCTTCTCCGCCGCCTTCTTCATCCGCTCTAGGAGCGCCGCCTTGTCGGGTCCGCCGCCCAGCTTGCCCTTGGGATGCTCGTCAACGGTCTTGTTGCGCGGTTGCTTGCCGGCGCCGCTGCGCCCGCCCGATTTGCTGTAATCTGCCATCTTCTGTCCTTTCAGTCCCGCGCCAGCTCGTGCTGATACCTGAGCCGCGCGACATCTTCGTTGCGATCCGCCTTGCGCAGGTCGCTCAGCGTTTGCTCCACATAGCTCATATGATGCTCGGCCGCAGCCCGTGCGGCGGCGGGATCGCGCATCTGGATGGAATCGTTGATCGCCCGGTGCTGTTCCAGCAGCATATCGCGCGTCGTGCGCTGCCGGAACATCTGCTGGCGGTTGTAGAAGACCCCCGCCTTCAACAGGTCGAACATGGCCCGCATCATGTGCAGCATGATGATGTTGTGGCTGGCCTCGATGATCGCCAGATGGAATTCCGCGTCGAGTTCGGCCTCGTCCGCCGGATTGCGCTTCTGATGCGCTGCCTCCATCTTGCGGAACACCGTGTCGATGACCTTGAGGTCCGTCTCGGATCCGAAGCGCGCCGCGCGGTCGGCGGCCATGCCCTCCAGATCGCGGCGGAAGCTCACGTAGTCGAAGACCGCCTCGTCATGGCTGGCGAAGAGCTGGGTCAGCGCGCCGGAAAAGGCCGAGCCTAGCATGTCGGCCACGAACACGCCCGAGCCCGCGCGGCTGACCACCAGCCCCCGCGCCTGCAGATCGGCGATGGCTTCGCGCAGGGACGGACGGCTCACGCCCATGCGCTCGGCCAGTTCACGCTCGGCCGGAAGGCGCTCGCCCGGGCGCAGCAGGCCGCGCAGGATCAGCAGCTCGATCTGGCGAACCACCCCCTGCGACAGTCTTTCCTGATGAACCGGTTGAAACGGCATGGCACTCCCTCGATTGGTCAAGAGATATGACCGCAGCCGACGTCAAGCAATGGGCTATGCATGAAAAGGGGCCGGGCGCATGGCCCGGCCCCCGGTGCGCTGGTCAGCCGCTCAGCTCGGGCGGATGGTGATGACCACCCGGCGGTTCTGCGCCCGGCCCGAGGCGGTGTCGTTCGAGGCGATGGGCTGCGATTCACCCATGCCGCGCGCCTGCACACGGTTGGCGGGAACGCCCGCGCCAATCAGCACGCCCGCGACCGCATCGGCCCGACGCAGCGAGAGCTGCTGGTTGTAGGATTCCGAGCCGGTCGAGTCGGTGTGGCCCGTCACATAGACGATGCTCAGCGGATAGGAATTGATGTTCTGCGCCACGCTGCGCAGCATCTGTGCCAGATCCGGGCGCACCGAATAGCTGTCGGTGGCGAACAGGATGTCCTGCGCCATGGTCACGGTGATTTCCTGGCCGGTGTTCACGACCGTCGCGTTCGAACCCAGCTGCGCGCGCAGTTCCGCCGCCTGCCGGTCCATATGCGCGCCGATGGCCCCGCCGGCGATCGCGCCCAGACCCGCGCCGACCAGCACCTCGGGGGTGCGGTTGCCCTGGCCGGTGGCAAGGCCCAGCAGACCGCCCGCCAGCGCGCCGGTCATGGCGCCGGTCTGGGTGCGGTTCAGCTCGCCGGTCGAGGTGGTGCAGGCCGCGGTGAGCGACAGCGCGGCAAGTGCCGCGAACGCCTTGGATGCCGTCATGGAAAGACTCCTTCGGAATGATTTGGCGGAAACCCTAGCGAAAGCCGTTTCCCGGCGACAGAGCCCGCTGCAGCCGGCTTGCGTCAAGATTGCTTGATCGGCGGGTTGCTGCCAGCGGCGCCTCCGGCTCTCAGGCCGCCTCGTCGCGCGCCGCCTCCCAGGCCAGCATGGCGCGCTTGACCGGCAGGCCCCAATGGTAGCCGGTCAGCGCCCCCGACTTGGCGAGCGCCCGGTGGCAAGGGATCAGCCAGGAGATCGGGTTGCGCCCGACCGCCGCCCCGACTGCCCGGTTGGCTGTCGGCTGGCCGATGGCCCGAGCGATCTCGGAATAGGTGGTCACCTGGCCCGAGGGAATGCTCAGCAGCGCTTCCCAGACCTTGATCTGGAAGGGCGCGCCGATCAGGTAGAGCGGCGTCTCGGCCAGCCCGCCCTGCGCGCCGAAGGCCGTGTCCACCCAGGGTTTCAGCCGCATCGGATCTTCGACGAAGCGGGCCTTCGGCCAGCGCCCGGTCAGATCGGCAAAGGCCGCCTCCGCCCCCATCTCGGCGGCGAAGCCCATGCCGCAGAGGCCCTTCTCGGTCCCCATGACCAGCGCCGGGCCGAAGGGGCTGTCGAACCAGCCCCAATGGATCACCAGTCCGGCGCCGCCCCGCGCATACTCGCCCGGCGTCATCGCCTCCCACCGCAGGAACAGGTCATGCAGCCGCCCCGGGCCCGACAGCCCGCTGGCATGCGCCGCCTCCAGCACGGTGAACCGCTCGGCCAGCAGCCGCCGCGCATGGCCCAGCGCCAGATATTGCTGATAGCGCTTGGGCGAGACGCCGACCCATTGCGTGAAGACCCGCTGGAAATGTGCCGCGCTCATCCCCAGACGCCCGGCCAGTTCGTCCAGCGAAACCCGCTCGCCCGCCGCGTCGATCTCGGCGATGGCACGGCCGATGACCCCGTAATGATAGGCCCGCTCGTCCCGATCCCCGTCCATGGCCCGCCCTTTCATTCTGCTTCAAATACGCCCTTTCGCACCAACCTATCCCCCGGGCGCGCGGGCTTCGACCCGGAACCTGCGCTTTCAGCCCGCCCACCAGTCGCGCGGCTTCAACCGTTTCGCCCGGCCGGACCGGTCGTCCAGCCACAAAGCCAGCCTGCGCAGCGGCGAGAGCGCCAGTTTCAGCCAGAGCCGGTTCCACCGCTTGCTGAAATCGCGGTTGAACGGACAGACGCGCAGGCAGATCGCGCAATCGGACGCCAGTTTCGCCCAATAGCCGAAGCATTTCTCGGCGTCCGAGGTCCATTTGACCACGCCCCGGATGGCGCTGCGGCCGGTCACCTCGGCCGAGGGCGCGCCGAAGGGCAGCGCCTTGACCGGGCAGGCCTCGGCGCAGCGGGTGCAGATGTCGCAGACCGCCTTCACGCCCAGCGGTTTCGGCGCGTCATGGGCCAGGGGTAGGTCGGTGAAGATCTTCGAGAACCGCAGCCGCGGCCCGAACTCGGGCGTGATGACCAGCTGGTTGCGGGCGTATTCCCCCAGCCCCGCCTTCACCGCGAAGGGGATGACCAGCCCGGTGTCGTTCATCGAGGCCACCGCCCGATAACCCATGTTGCGGATGAAGGCCGCGAGTTGCATGACAATCGCCGCCTCGTGGCTGTATTCCCGCCCCGTCGCCGCCCCGGCCAGCGCCGAGGGATAGGTCTGCACCAAGGGCGCATCCATCTGATGCCCCAGCACGATGACCGAGCCGAGGCCCGGCGGCAGGTCGACCGGCGCCTCGGAAAAATCGCGGGTATCGACCTGCGTGGCATAGATCCACCGCGGGTCCATCGCCGTTATACCGCACAAATCGGCGCCGAAGAACTTTGCCACCCGCTTGATTTCGGCCGCCATCTGGCCCGCGTCCTCGACCGGCACCTGCACCGGCGCCACCGGCGTGTCGGCCCGGATCGGCGCCTGAAAGCCCTCGCGAACCCCCTCGCCGGCCGAGCGGTTCGAAATGATGTCGCTGACCAGCCAGGCCGCGTTCCGCAGCGCGAAATCCTTTTGCTGAAACCCCTCGCCCTTGCGCGGCGTCGCGTCGATCCGGTAGCTGGCGAAGAAGGCATCGGTCTGTTTCGACCGCACCGCGGGGTCCCAGAAGGCGCGGGTGAAGATGTCGTCACGCTGGCGGAAGCGTTCGAAATCCGCCGTCACCTCGATCCCCGCCGGGGCATCGAGCGGATCGGGCGGCAGGTTGTGGCCGGGCGTGCTCATGCCCCGACGCTACGCGCGGCGAACCGGCAAAGTCAAAGCCTCTGGACGCAGGCCGCGACCCGCGCCAAGGTGGCGCCGACTGACCGACGGGACCAAGGCGCATGACCCTGCTGATTTCCTTTGCCGCGCTCTTCGTTTCGGTCTTCCTGCTGCAACTGGGCCTGGGCGGTGTGGTGCCGCTGGATGCGCTGTCCGGGACGGCGCTGGGCTTCACGGCCGAGCAGATCGGCACCATGGGCTCGGCGCATTTTCTGGGCTTCTTCGTCGGCTGCTGGTGGGCGCCCCGCCTGATGGGCGAAGTGGGCCACGCCCGCGCCTTTGCCGCCTTCACCGCCGCGGGCACCACCGGGATCCTGGCCCATATGATGTGGCTCGATCCCTGGGCCTGGGCCGGGATGCGCATGCTCTCGGGCCTCGCCGTCGCCGGCTGCTACACGATCATCGAGGCCTGGCTGCAATCCAAGGTCACGAACGAGACGCGCGGCCGGGCGATGGGCGTCTACCGGATGGTCGATGTCTCGGGCAATCTGGGCGCGCAGGTGCTGATCGCCTTCCTGCCACCCGCGGCCTATGTCAGCTACAACCTGCTGGCGCTCTTCATGTGCTTCGCGATCTTCCCGTTGCTGCTGACCCGGGCCGAGGCCCCCTCGGCTGGCCCCGCGCCCCGGCTCAGGCCGAAACTTGCCTGGAGCAAATCGCCGCTCGGCGCCGTGGGGGTCGTGGTCTCGGGCATCACCGGCGCGGCCTTCCGCATGGTCGGCCCCCTCTACGGCATCGCCGTGGGGCTGGAGGCTGACCGCATCGCCCTGTTCCTGTCGGCCTATGTCGTCGGCGGCGCCTTCGCGCAATTCCCGGTCGGCTGGATCGCCGACAAATACGACCGGAGGCTGGTGCTGATCGGCATTTCCGTGGCCTCGATCCTGGGCTGCGTGGCCATGATCGCCGGGGCGCAGGGCAACGTCATCACCATCTTCCTGGCCGCCGCCTTTTTCGGCTTCACCACCTTCCCGATCTATTCGATCTCGACCGCGCATGCCCATGATTTCGCCGAACAGCACGAACGCGTCGAACTCAGCGCCGCGCAGATGTTCCTCTATGCTGTGGGCGCCATCGCCTCGCCGGTCATCGCCTCGGCGCTGATCTCGGGCTTCGGACCGGCCTCGATGTTCATCTTCATCGCGCTGGCGCATGTGCTGCTGATCGTCTTCGGGCTTTACCGCATGCAGGTCGGCCGCACGCCCCCCGCCCATACGCCCTATGTCTACACGCCGCGCACATCCTTCCTGATCGGACGTTTGCTGCGGCGGCGCGACGACTAGGCCCTTGCGCCACGGCCCCGGCCGGGGCAAGGAACCGACATGGCCGCGCAACTCGATTACCTCACCCTGAAAGAGATCTTCCGCCGTTTCCAGGCGGCAGAGGCCGAACCCAAGGGCGAACTCGACCACACCAATGCCTTCACGCTGCTGGTGGCCGTGGCGCTGTCGGCGCAGGCGACCGATGTGGGCGTGAACCGGGCAACGAAGGCCCTGTTCCCCATCGCCGACACGCCGCAGAAAATGCTGGCGCTGGGCGAGGACGGGCTGATCGAGCATATCAAGACCATCGGCCTTTACCGCAACAAGGCCAAGAACGTGATCAGGCTCTCGCAGATCCTGGTCGAGCGCTATGGCGGCGAGGTGCCCTCGTCCCGCGCCGCGCTGCAATCCTTGCCGGGCGTCGGGCGCAAGACCGCGAATGTGGTCCTCAACATGTGGTGGGGCGTCCCGGCGCAGGCCGTCGACACGCATATCTTCCGCATCGGCAACCGGACCGGCATCTGCCCGGGCAAGGATGTCGAACAGGTGGAACGCGCCATCGAGGACAATATCCCCGCCGAATACCAGCAACACGCCCATCATTGGCTGATCCTGCACGGCCGCTATGTCTGCAAGGCGCGCAAACCCAATTGCCCCGCCTGCCTGATCCGCGACCTCTGCCCCTATGAGGAGAAATCCCTGTGAAAAAGTACCAGGTTGCCGGTATCGGCAATGCCATCGTCGATGTGATTTCCACCGTGGACGACCATTTCCTCGACCATATGGGGATCCACAAGGGCATCATGCAGCTGATCGAGCGTGAGCGCGCCGAAACCCTGTTCGGCGCCATGCGCGACCGGCAGGAGGCCGCGGGCGGCTCGGTCTGCAACACGATCGCCGGGGTGGGCGCGCTGGGGCTGAAGACGGCGCTGGTCGGCCGGGTGCGCGACGACAGCCTGGGCCGCTTCTTCGCCCAGGACACCGAACGCACCGGCACCGCCTTCGTCAACCCGCCGGTCGCCGGGGGGGAACTGCCGACCTCGCGCTCGATGATCTTCGTGACGCCGGATGGCGAGCGCTCGATGAACACCTATCTCGGCATCTCGGCCGAGGTTGGCCCCGATGACGTGGACGAGGCGGTGATGGCCGACAGCGAGGCGGTGTTCCTGGAGGGTTATCTCTTCGACAAGGACAAGGGGAAAGAGGCCTTCCTCAAGGCCGCGCGCGCCTGCCACAAGGGTGGCGGCCGGGTCGGCATCGCGCTCTCGGACCCGTTCTGCGTCGACCGGCACCGCGCCGATTTCCGCCGTCTGGTCGCGAACGAGATGGATTACGTCATCGGCAACGAAAAGGAATGGACCTCGCTCTACCAGGCCAACGACCTGGACGAGGCGCTGGCCCAGGCGGCCGAGGATTGCGGCATCGTCGTCTGCACCCGTTCGGGCGATCCGGTGGTGCTGATCCAGAACGGCCACCGCGTCACGGCCCCAGTGCGCACCGTGGTCCCGGTGGATGCGACGGGCGCGGGCGACCAGTTCGCGGCAGGCTTCCTCTATGGCCTGGTCACCGGCCATTCGATGGAGACCTGCGGCCGCATGGGCAATATCGCCGCCGCCGAAGTCATCGGCCATATCGGCGCCCGGCCCCGCGCGAATGTGCTCGCGCTCTACAAGGGTGAAGGGCTGCTCTGATCTTGCAGCAAGCCCGGCGCACCCCATATCCAGATCCGTAAGAACGGAGGCGATCATGGGCTACGTCAAGACCGGGATCCTGATGGCGGCGATGACCGCCCTGTTCCTCGGCATGGGCTATCTCATCGGCGGGGGAACCGGCGCGCTGATCGCGCTGGCGGTGGCGGCGGGCATGAATGCCTTCAGCTACTGGAACTCGGATTCGCTGGTGCTGCGCATGCATAACGCGCGACCCGTCGATGCCCATACGGCGCCCGAGCTGCAACAGATCGTCATGGATCTGTCGCGCAACGCCGGGCTGCCGACGCCCAAGGTCTATGTGATCGAAAGCGACCAGCCCAACGCCTTCGCCACCGGCCGCAACCCCGACAACGCCGCGGTGGCGGTGTCGCGCGGCCTGATGGATCGCATGACGCGGGAAGAGGTGGCGGCGGTCGTCGCCCACGAACTCGCGCATATCAAGAATTACGACACGCTGACGATGACCATCACCGCGACCTTCGCCGGCGCGATCTCGATGCTGGCCAATTTCGCCATGTTCTTCGGCGGCAACCGCGAACGCGCCAATCCCATCGCCATGATCGCGATGATGATCCTGGCGCCGCTGGCCGCGGCGCTGGTGCAGATGGCCATCTCGCGGTCGCGGGAATACGAGGCCGACCGGATCGGCGCCGAGATCGTCGGCAACCCGCTGTGGCTGGCCGATGCGCTGCGCAAGATCCAGGGCTACGCCAGCCGCATCGACAACGACGCGGCCGAGCGGAACCCGGCAACCGCGCATATGTTCATCATCAACCCGCTGCACGCGCATGCCCGGGACCGCCTCTTCTCGACCCACCCGGCGACCGAGAACCGCATCGCCGCGCTGGAGGCCATGGCCCGCGGACAGGGCGGCCGCCCCGCACCCCGCCAGGCGGCGCGGCCGGTGTCGCGGCAGAATCCCGGCCCCTGGGGCTGAGGCCTCCGCCTGTGGCTTCTGTCGGACCGGGGGGCCAGCCCCCCGGACCCCCCGGGATATTTAAGGCGCAAAGATGCGCAGTTTACCATTCATCAAGGTTAACGCGCCCCCGGCTCCGGGAGCGCGCCCTACTCATCTTTGTTCTGCAAATATCCTGGGGGGTTTTGGGGGGCTAGCCCCCCAAGGTGCCGTCCGCCTCGCCCAGCGCCGGCGCCGGCAAGGGCGCGCTGCAGCGTTCGCCGTCGATCACGAAGGGAGAACGCACGCCCTCATGCGGGCCCAGCGACAGCCGCATCCCCCGCGCCGCGACCTGCGGATCGGCGAAGACCTCGTCCATCGTGTTGATCGGCCCGGCCGGGATGCCCTGCGCTTCGCAGGCGGCCAGCAGATCGGCCTTGCTCCAACCCCGGGTCCGGGCGCTCAGCGCCTCGACCAGGGTGGCGCGGTTGGCCACCCGGTCGGCGTTCTTCCGATAGGCGGGATCCTCGATCAGCCCCTCCAGCCCCAGCACCCGGCAGAGTCGCTGGTACTGCCCATCGTTGCCGGTGGCGATGATGATATGGCCGTCCGAGACCTCGAACACCTGATAGGGCACCAGGTTCGGATGCCAGTTCCCGGTCCGCCCCGGCGGCTGGCCCGAGGCGAGGTAGTTCATCGCCTGATTGGCCATGACCGAGACGGCGCAATCCAGCAGTGCCATGTCGATATGCGCACCCTGCCCGGTGCGGTCGCGTTCCACGACCGCCGCCAGGATCGCCGTCGAGGCATAGATTCCGGTGAACAGATCCGTCACCGCCACGCCCACGCGATGCGGCTCGCCCTCGGCGGGGCCGGTGATCGACATCAGCCCGGACATGCCCTGGATGATGTAATCGTAGCCCGCGCGATGGGCATAGGGCCCGTCCTGCCCGAAGCCGGTAATCGAGCAATAGATCAGGCGGGGAAATTTGGCTTTCAGGCTGGCGTAATCCAGCCCGTATTTCGCCAGCCCGCCCACCTTGAAATTCTCGATCAGGATATCGGCATCGGCCAGCAGCGCCTTGACCTTCGCCTGCCCTTCGGGCGTGCGGAAATCGGCGGTGATCGAGCGTTTGCCGCGGTTGGCGGAATGGAAATAGGCCGCGACGGCGGTGCCGTCGCGGTCGATGAAGGGCGGGCCCCATTGGCGGGTGTCGTCGCCCTCGGGCGCCTCGACCTTGATCACCTCGGCGCCCAGGTCGGCAAGCGTCTGGCCGGCCCAGGGACCGGCGAGGATGCGGGCCAGTTCGACGACCCGCAGCCCCGCGAGCGGCTTCGCGCTCATCCGTTGCTCAGCAGCGGATCGAGGATCGCACGGAACTCGTCCATGCTCATGTTGGAATAGGTCGTGCCGTTGATCACGAAGCTGGGCGTGCCCTGGATGCCGTATTCGGTCATCCCCTCCTGATAGACCTGCATCATCGCCGTGGCGAGCTCGCGGTCGGTCAGGCATTGGTTCAGCTCGTCGTCCGACATGCCGGCGCGGCGGCCGATGCGGCGCAGGTTGTCGGCCACGGCATTGCCATCGGCGCCGCGGGCCCATTGGCTCTGCTCGTCATAGAGCATGTCCGAGATGCCGAAATAGCGCATCTCGCCGCCGCAGCGGGCGACCAGCGCGGCCCAGAGGCCATAGGCATCGAAATAGACCTCGCGGTATTCGAAGCGCACCTTGCCGGTGTCGATGTATTCCGCCTTCAGCGTCGGCCAGACATTGGCATGGAAGTTCGCGCAATGCGGGCAGGTGTAGGAGGCGAATTCGATGATCGTCACCTCGGCATCGGGATCGCCCAGCACCAGGTCCATCACGCGCGAGGTATCGACCGCGCCGTCGCCGGTCTGCGCATGGGCGGCATTCGGCAACAGCGTCTGCGAGAGCGAGGGCGCACGGCCGCCGGTCAGGCTGTTCAGGCCGGCATAGGCGCCGGCGGCGACCACGGCGGCGCCCCCGGAGAGGAGAAGCGAGCGTCGGTTCATGGATCTTCCTTTCTGTCGCCGGAGGGGCCCTTTGCCCCCAGCCGGTCCTGTCGCAAGAGAACTTGGGTGGCCAGCCGCTCCAGCGCGCTTTTCAGCCCGCTGTCGGCCACCCCCTCGGTCAGCCCGTCCAGCACGCCTTGCGCGCGGGCCAGCGCCTGGGCCGAAGGGCGGGTGATGTTGGACCCTTCAAAGGGGCGCTGGGCTTCGGCAAGGCCTGTCATCGTACCCCGGGCCGAGGTCTGGGTCACGCGGATCCGGGCAATCGCGGCATAGCCATAGATTGCGTTGACCCGTTCGCGCAGCTTGTCGGCCTGCATCTGCACCAAAGGCGCCGCCGCCCCCGAGGTCAGCAGCGTCAGCGTCGCCCCCAACCCCTGTTTGGCGTAGCTCACATTGACCGGGCGGCAGAGCGGCGCCAGATCGGGGCCCGCAACCTCGGGCCAATGGGTCAGCAGGCGCGTCACGGCGAAGCCGCGGCTTTCGCCCGCCTTGCGGATCGGATCGCGCAACAGGCCCGCCGCGGCCTCGAACCCACGCATCCGGCGGGGTGCCCTTCGGCTGGGTTTGTCGGCGGGACTGGTCATCGGGGCGGGCGGCTTTCCTGTCGGTCGCGAATATCTTAGTGAGTTCGCAGACCTTGGCCAGAGGGTCCAGCGAAGGGAGCGTCAAGAATGCGTGACGGAACTGACAGCGCCGCCGTCGCCCCGGCCCTGCTGCGCTGGTACGACCGGGCCGCGCGCGTGCTGCCCTGGCGCGTCGGTCCGGCCGAGCGCCGGGCGGGCGAGATCCCCGATCCCTATCGCGTCTGGCTGTCCGAAGTGATGCTGCAACAGACCACCGTGGCGACGGTGAAGGGCTATTTCGACCGCTTCACCCGCCGCTGGCCCGATGTGCAGGCCCTTGCCGCGGCCGAGGATGCCGAGGTCATGGCTGAATGGGCGGGGCTTGGCTATTACGCCCGAGCCCGCAACCTGATCGCCTGCGCCCGGGCCGTGGCCGCGCGGGGCGGTTTCCCTGACACGCTGGACGGGTTGCGCGCCCTGCCGGGGATCGGCGCCTATACCGCGGCCTCGGTCGCGGCCATTGCCTTCGACCGGGCGGAAACGGTGGTCGACGGCAATGTGGAGCGGGTGGTCGCCCGGCTTTTCGCGGTGACAGAGCCGCTGCCCAAGGCCAAGCCGCAACTGGCGAAGCTGGCGGCGCGGCTCACGCCGCAGGAACGCCCCGGCGATTTCGCGCAGGCGATGATGGATCTGGGCGCAACGGTCTGCACCCCCCGCAATCCGCGCTGCGCCGACTGCCCGCTGGAAGGGTTCTGTGCCGCCACACATCAGGGCATCGCCGCCGATCTGCCGATGAAGGCCGCCAAGGCCCCGAAACCCACAAGGCGCGGCCTTGCCTATGTGGCGGTCCGCGCGGATGGTGCGCCCTTGCTCGAGACCAGGCCGCCCAAGGGTCTGCTGGGCGGAATGCCCGGCTGGCCCGGCAGCGACTGGGGAGACGATCCCGCGCCGCGCCCGCCGCTGGTCGCCGACTGGGCGGAACTGCCGGGGCTGGTGAAACACACCTTCACCCATTTCCACCTGGAACTCACGGTCCTGATGGCGCATGTGCCGATGGACGCTGCCCCCGGGACCGGTGATTTCCGCCCGGGCTTCGACCCCGCCGACCTGCCGACTGTCATGCGCAAGGTGCATGACCACGCGTCCGCGGCATCAAGCGATCTTTTCGGGCCGCGCCCCGGGGCGTAGAGTCAGGGGACCGGAGGCCCCCATGTCCACATCCCGTCCCGTCGGTTCTGTCATTCAGGCGCTGCCCTTCTGGGCATCGCTGGGCTTCGTGCCGCTGATCTGGCTGGGCGCGACGCAGGGCGGCTGGTTCGTGGCGCTGGTGCCGCTTTATACCTTCGGGCTCTTCTCGCTTCTGGATGCCGTGACCGGCCTCAACACCACCAATGCCGATACCGAGACCCCGGTGCAAGAGTTGGGCTGGTATCGCGCCATCACGCTGATCTGGTTCCCGGTACAGGCCTGCCTGATCTACGGCCTGATCTGGTACGTGACCCAGCGCGCGACGCTGGCCTGGTGGGAAATCCTGATCCTGTTCCATTCGCTGGGCGTGGTCAGCGGCGGGATCGGCATCACCTATGCCCATGAGCTGATGCACCAGAAAACCGCGGCCGAGCGCTGGCTGGGCGACCTGCTGATGGCGACCACGCTCTATTCGCATTTCCGGTCCGAGCATCTGCGGGTCCATCACCTCTGGGTCGGCACCCCCGCCGATCACGTCACCGCCCGCTATAACGAGGGGTTCTGGCGCTATTTCCTGCGGGTGCTGCGCGGCTGCCCGAGTTCCGCCTGGCGGAGCGAGGTGGCGATGCTGGCCCGGGCGGGCAAGGGCCCCTTCGACCGCGCCAATCCCTTCTGGCGCTATGCGGCGCTGCAGGCGCTGGCGCTGCTGGCGGCCGTTCTGGCAGGCGGCTGGCTGGGGCTCCTGCTGTTCCTCTATCAGGCGCTGATGGCGATCATGCTGCTGGAGTTGACCAATTACATCGAGCATTACGGCCTGACCCGCCGTCATCTGGGCGAGGGGCGCTATGAACCCGTGCGGCCGCATCACAGCTGGAACGCCTCGCATCGGGCCTCGAACTGGCTGCTGATCAACCTGCAGCGCCATTCCGATCACCATTACAAGCCCGACCGCCGCTTCCCGCTATTGCAGACCTATGATCAGGCCGAGGCGCCGCAACTGCCGCTGGGCTATCCCACGATGGTGGCGGCGGCGGCGATCCCGCCGCTCTGGCGCCGGATCATGAACCCCCGGGTCCGCGCCTGGCGGCGGCATTTCTACCCGGATATCGAGGATTGGGAGGCCTACAGGGCCGGAACCAACCCGATGCCGCGCGGCCTGCGCTGAGGCCTCAGTAAAGCCCCGCCCCGGTCGCCAGATCCGCCCGGATGCGGTCGGCCCCGGGGAAATCCGCATCGCGGGCCACGGTCAGATATTCGGTATAGGTCCGGCAGAGGCCGGGATCCTGCGGATTCATCGCCACGATCCGGTCGAACCAGGCATCATCCGCGCCCTGATCGGCCAGAAGCTGGCTGATCGCGGCGTAATCCGCATCATGCGCCGGGCCACGCCGCGGGGTGGCGCCCTGTTGGGCATGGGCCACGGCGAAGCGCTGGCGATAGGCCTCTTCCAACACGCCCCCGGTCAGCAGGACATGCCCCTGCCCCAGCGCCCCCGGCCCCTCCACCACGAATCGGGCGCAGAGCATCGGCTGGTCGGCGATCCCCTGCAAGAGGCCGATCTGCGTGTCCAGCAGCGCCGCCAGATCGGCATCCGGCGCCTGCGCCACCAGTGCCATGATCGGCGCCATGGTCTGCGCATTCAGCGTGCTCAGCCGCTCGAACCCGGCGGCCGTGAACCCGTCCGGCTCGGAAACGACCGCCCGCAACCTGTCCACCATGTGCTGAGCCTCTTCCGGGAAATGGGCCAGAAGCCCCGGCATCGCGCTGCGCGCCGGTTCCGACGCCAGCACCATCGCGACGCGCTCGGCGATCTCGGCCGGGGCGATCTCGGCCGCTGCGGGCAGGGCGGCGGCGATCAGCAGGGCGGCGAGGGGGGCTTTCGGGATCATGGCGGACCTCCGGGGCACTGAATGACGATGACCAATGTCTAGCGCAGGGGGATTGCCGCCGCTGTTCCGCCGGGAACCGGCCTAGCCGTTGATCAGCGCGACGACCCAGGCCCGGCGCAGACGCTCGGGCCTCGGCAGGAAAATGCGCCACCATGGCCTGCCACAGGCTGCGCGAGGGCTCGCCCGACAGGGCCTCGTCGACCACGGCCACCGCCTGGCGATGATAGGCCAGCCCCTGCTTGGCCAAGCCCCAGCCAGCCCAGAGCGCACCCAGCACACCCCCGCCTGGCAAGGCGAACATCGAGGTGTCCAGACCGATCATCGCCCCCGCCCCTCAACCGCCGAACAGCGACACGACGATCTCCATCCGCAGCCGGTCGGCGCCGGCACTCTCGGCATGACGCAGGCTGGTCAGGAACTGATGGTAGGCGCCGCAAAGCTGCGGATCCTGCGGATCGCTGCGCTCGACCGCTGCCAGATCGGCGTCGGTGCCCCCGTCCGCGGCAAAGACCGCGGCGAAAGCGTCGAAATCGGCATCCGCGGCCTGCCGCCCGTCAACCGCGAAACGGTAGCGGTCCATCGTGGCATAGAGCCGCTCGGCCGCCTCGGCCAGATGGGCGGGATCAAGGCGCGGATCCCCGGCCGGGATCGCGGTCAGGCCCCCCGCCGCAATGGCGGAACAGGCGGCGATGTCGCTCTCGAAGGGCGCGATGGAGGTCAGCCAATCGTCCATGATCGCCACGATCTCGGCATCCTGCGCGGCCCGCAGGTTCGCGGCCAGCCGACCATGGATCGCCCCGGCTTCGCGCGACAGGACCACCAGCGCCGCGTCGTTCGGCGTACCGTTGCGGTAGACGTCCAGCATCAACCCGCGCAACTGCACGGCCTCTATCGGGAAATGACGCCGCATCGCCTGGTACGAACTCGCGACCGGGTTCTGCGCCAGGATCGCATCGACCCGTTCCGTGACCGAGGGGGTCGAGGCGGCCAGCACCCCCATCACCACGCCCTTGGCCAGGACGAAGGCACCGGCGGCAAGGCCCCAGTTGGCGAAGGTTTTCAGCGTGCGGTTCATGGCGGGGCTCCTGTCTGCGATCTGCCCCCTTGTCCCATGCCCCTGCCCGGCGCGCTGTTCCCCGGGGAACCCTAGCCCCTGCGCCCCAGCCAGCCCTTGCGCCAGAACCACCAGACCAGCACGCCCGCGATCACCGCCATGATGCCCATCACCACCGGATACCCCCAGCGCCAGTGCAATTCCGGCATGTCGTCGAAATTCATTCCATAAACGCCGACGATGAAGGTCAGCGGGATGAAGATCGTGGCGATCAGCGTCAGGACCTGCATCACCTCGTTGATCTTGTTCGACTGGCTGGAGAGCAGGATATCGACCAGCCCCGTCGCGATCTCGCGATAGGTCTGCAAGGTCTCGATCAGCTGGACCGCGTGGTCCTGGCAATCGCGCAGGTAAAGCCGCGTCGTCTCGGTGAAGCGCGGCGTCTCTTCTCGCTGCAGGGCCGAGACCAGATCGCGCAGGGGCCAGACGGCGCTGCGCACGGTCATCAGGTCGCGCTTGATGGCGTGGATATCGCCCATCTCGGCGGCGCTGGCCTTGAAGACGACCTCATCTTCGAGCGCCTCGAGCTGCTCACCCAGGGCCTCCAGCACCGGAAAGAAAGCGTCGATCACCGCATCGAGCAGCGCGTAGCACAGGTAATCGGCGCCGCGCTTGCGCATCTGGCCCTGCGGGTTCCGCAGCCGCACCCGTACCGGGTCGAAGACATCGCCCGAGCGCTCCTGAAAGGTGATGACGAAGCCGTCACCCAGGAACATCGCCACCTGCTCGGTCGCGGCCAGCCCCGCCCGGCGGTCCGGCATCCTGAGCGCGATGAACTGATGCGCCTCGTATTCCTCGGCCTTGGGGCGCTGATGGCCGTTGACCACATCCTCCAGCGCCAGCGGATGCAGGCCGAAGGTCTCGCCGATCCGCTGCAACAGTGCGGTATCGGCCAGCCCGTCCACGTTCAGCCACAGCACCGTGCCGGGCTGGCAGGTCAGGATCTGGTCGCTTTCCTCCACCCCCTCGGCCGAATAGCGGAAGGCGTGGATCGTCGGCGGATGCGCGCCGGGATCGGCGGTCAGCGTCCCCGGGGCGGTCCCGGGGGGCGAGCGGCGGCGGCGGATGTAGCGGGGCGGTTTCATGCCCGGAAGCTAGCGCGCGGGCGGGGCCTTGGAAAGCTGGACGGCCAGGATCCCGGCCATGATGATCGCGACGCCGATCACGTCGGTCAGGTTCAGCGTCTCGCCCAGCAGCGCGGCGGCGATGGCCACGCCGAAGAACGGGTTGAGGAAATGGAAGGTCGCGCCCCGGATGGCACCGATCCGCTGCACCAGCTTGAACCAGACCCAGGTTGCGGCGACGCCGGGGATCAGGGTGGTATAGAGGAAGGCGAGGATCAGGCGGGGCGTCCAGGTGACGGTCAGCGTCTCGAAGGCCACCGCCGGGCCGATCAGCGCCGCCGCACCGACCAGCATCTGCAGGCCGACGACCATCATCACGTTCCCGCCCGAGGACGCGCCCCGCAGCGCCAGCGTGGCCACGGTCAGCGCCATGGCGGCGATCACGCAGAGAAGGACGCCCAGCGGATCGAGCCCCCCGCCAAAGCGCGCGCCCATGATCAGGATGACGCCGCCGAACCCGGCGACGAGGCCCGCGACGGCCACAGGTTTCAGCCGGTCGCCGAGGAAGAGGAAACCGGCGGCGGCGACCATCAAGGGCAGGGTGGAGGCGATGATGGCGGCGGCCGAGGCCTCGACCCATTGCATGGCGATGAAGTTGAGGCCCAGGTAGGCCGCGTTCTGGCAGAGGCCGAAGATGATCGTGGCCCGCCACTGGCCCCGCGTCAGGCGCCAGCTTTCGCCCATCAGCCGGGCGAGGACGATGGCGAAAAGGCCGGAGATGAGGAAGCGGAACGAGAGGGCGTAGAGCGGCGGCGCGTCCTGGACGATCATGCGGGCCGAGGTGAAGGCCGAGGACCACATGAAGGCGAAGGCGAGGCCCATGAGGAGGGCTTTGAAATCCACGATATCCTCCCCGGGCCGGACGGGGCCCCCTCGGCAGGGATAACGGGGTTTTCAGGGGAGGGAAAGGGGTGTCCCACGCGTGGGACAGGGGGCGGGGCGTGGGATTACAACGGGTTAGGGGGTTTCGTTAAGGTTTTGGCAGGAATGTCCCAGGGGGTGGGGGCGTCCGGCAGGCCAAGGGCGGGGTGGATGGGTAGGGTGCGCATTCATCGCGCACCGGGGAGCGGGTTGGGCGAGAGGAGCGGATTGCGCCCGGTGAGAGGATTGCGCCCGGTGAGGATAAGGGGGTTTGCGGGCCGCGTTAAGGCTTTGGCGCGAACGTCCCGCCGGGTGGGGAGCGTCCGGTGGGCCGAGGGAGCGCGATGGGTCGGGTGCGCATTCATCGCGCACCGGGGAATGGGTTAGGCGAAGGGAGTGGGTTGGGCCCGGTGAGTGGTGCGCAATGAATGCGCACCCTACGAATCGCTTGAAATCACGACCTGAACTTCAGAACTGGCGCCACTCCCCTCACCCCTCCTTCTGAAACCATTTCTCCACATACTCCAGGATGTCATCCACGATCCCCGGATGGGCCGCGTGGCGCGCGTCGATGCGGATATTCCAGCCGGAGGGGGTCCATTCGCGCCTCAGCGTGATGCCTGAGTTGAGGCGCAGCACGCGGCGGGGGCGGCCGGGGGTGGGGACCGATGGCGCGGGGCCGTCGGGTTCCAGGATCGCCTCGGTGATCGCCGGCTGCAGCGCCGCCCATTGCCGGGCGGGCGCGGCGCCGGACAAGGGCGCGAGCGAGGCGCGCATCAGGTCGGCAAGGCCCGCGCGCAGGGCCACCGCCAGGCGGTCCATGCGCGCGACCGACAGCGAACGGGGCTCGGTCAGGAAACCGTCCAGCGCCTCGACCACCAGCGCATAGCCGCGCAGACGCGAGCGTTCGCGGCGGGGCAGCGTGGGGTACAGCGCCTCGGAGGCGGCCTCGAGGCTGGGGAAATAGCCCTGCTCGACCACCTCGCCCAGAAGCGCGCCCTTCTCCCAGGGGGTGATCTGGGTGCGGATCTCGTTTTCCGAGACCATGAGGGCGAGGGCGCCGGAGATCTCGGCCGGTTGGCGGATCAGGCAGGGGATCTGCGACCAGCGGTCGGGGTTCAGCGCGGCGAGGCGGATGAAACAGCGGTAGCGCCGCGCGCCCGAGATCAGGGCCCAGGGGCGCGGACCCTCGATGGGCCAGACCTCAATCGGCTGGCGCAGCCCGTCTTGCAGGATCGACTGCAAGAGGATGTCGAGCGCCTCCTCCGCCATGGTCTGGCGGTCGCGCGGCAGGGCCTCGGGGTCGATGTCGGTGAGGGGGATCAGGGTGATGTCCATGGCGGGCTCCGTTTCGCGACAGGAGGCCATGGTTCGGTTGACGGAAAACGAAGAGGCCGCCCGGAGGGGCGGCCTTGCGGTCAGTCGCGTCGGCGAGCGACGTCTCAGGCGACGGCGTCTTTCAGCGCTTTCGCCACGGTCACTTTCACGGCGCGGTCGGCGGGCTTGGTCAGCGTCTCGCCGGTGGCCGGGTTGCGGACTTCACGCTCAGGGCGGGCGCGGCAGGCGACCTTGCCGATGCCCGGCAGGGTGACCGAACCGCCGGCGGCGACTTCGGTGGCGACGATCGAGGCGATGCCGTCCAGCGCGGCGGCGGCGGTCTTCTTGTCAGCGCCCATCTGCTCGGCAAGGGTGGCCACGAGCTGGGTCTTGGTCATCGGCTTGTTCATGTCGGTGCTCTCCGTCTATCAAAACGCGGGCAGGCCGAGGCCTGCGTTGTTCAGCGCATCTATCGGCTGCGCGGGCCTCAGGCAATCGGAAAGCGGCGGGCATGCGGGGGATTTCGCCGAAAACCCCCGAAAACCCGGCCTCCCGGGGCCCGGTTACAGGAAAGCCGTCTCGTCGAAGCTGCGCAACTTGCGCGAGTGTATCCGGTCGAGCGGCATGTCGCGCAGCCGTTCCATGGCGCGGACGCCGATCTGCAGGTGGCGGGCGACCTGGGTCTTGTAGAAGGCGGACGCCATGCCGGGCAGCTTCAGCTCGCCATGCAAGGGCTTGTCGGAGACGCAGAGCAGCGTCCCATAGGGCACCCGGAAGCGGAAGCCGTTGGCGGCGATGGTGGCGCTTTCCATGTCCAGCGCGATGGCCCGCGACTGGCTGAGGCGCTGCACCGGGCCGGACTGGTCCCTCAACTCCCAGTTGCGGTTGTCGATGGTGGCGACGGTGCCGGTGCGCATGATGCGCTTGAGCTCGTAATCCTTGAGCTGGGTGATCTCGGCCACCGCCTCCTGCAGGGCGATCTGGATCTCGGCCAGCGCCGGGATCGGGACCCAGACGGGCAGATCCTCGTTCAACACGTTGTCCTCGCGCAGATAGGCGTGGGCCAGAACGAAATCCCCCAGCGACTGGGAATTGCGCAGCCCGGCGCAATGGCCGACCATCAGCCAGGCATGCGGGCGCAGCACGGCGATATGGTCGGTCGCCGTCTTCGCGTTCGAGGGGCCGACGCCGATATTGACCAGCGTGATCCCCTGCCCGCCCGGCCGTTTCAGGTGATAGGTCGGCATCTGCGGCAGACGCGACAGATGCGGGATCTGCGCCTGCGGATCGGTCAGCACCGCATTGCCGGGCGCGACGAAGGCGGTATAGCCGCTGTCGGGATCGGCGAGGACCTGGCGGGCATAGGCCTCGAACTCGTCCACGTAGAATTGGTAGTTGGTGAAGAGGACGTGGTTCTGGAAATGCTCGGGATCCGTCGCGGTGTAATGCGCCAGCCGGGCCAGCGAGTAATCCACGCGCTGCGCGGTGAAGGGAGCGAGCGGGACGGAGCCATCGGCGTTCCGCACCCCCTCGCCATTGACGATGTCGTCATTGGTGATCGACAGGTCCGGCACGTCGAAGATGTCGCGCAGGGTGAAGCTGAGCTCGCCCGCCATCGCCACGTCGTCGCGCCCGGCCATGGCGAAATGCAGGGGGATCGGCGTGTCGGAAAAGCCCACCATCACCGGTTGATTGTGGTTCTTCAGCAAAAGTTCGATCTGCTGTTCGAGGTAATTGCGGAACAGATCCGGCCGGGTGATCGTCGTCGCATAGGTGCCGGGTTCGGGCACATAGCCAAAGGCCAGGCGGCTGTCGGGCTGGTCATAGGTCGAGGTCGTCAGCCGCAGTTCGGGATAAAAGGCACGGTAACGGGCGCGCGGCGTGCCGTCGGCGATGGCGGTGCGGAAGCTGTCGGCCAGGAAATCCGTGGCCTGATCATAAAGCGCCTGCAGATGCGAAACGGCCTGACGGGCATCGGAGAAGGCGGCGGGCTCGGCGCCCGGGGCGATCAGGATCGGAAGAGTTCGGGTCGGTTTCATGCGGATACTCGGATAATTGCGTCCCCTCCCTGCCGCGGGAATGCGGCGGGGCCGTGACGGCGACGGAGAGGGGGAAGGTGTTCCATGCGCCAAGATGGCAGAGGGGCGCGAGGAAGGGAAGACCCGACCGCGGAACCCCAGCGGTGCAAACAAGACGCACTTCACGAAAGAAAATGCTGCTGCTGCAGCGCGCCGATTGAACCGGATGACAGAACGCGTAGACTCACCCTCAGACGTCCGCTTTCGGAATCCCGTCAAGACATTCAAAACCTCAGGTGGTGGATACCATGACCTCGACCAAATCCCTTGTTACCCGTGTTTCGGCGCTGGCCTTGGCCTGCGCGCTGCCGATTGTTCCGGCGCTGGCCTCGGGCCCCGTTGCCCCGCCGCCCCAAGTCGTTGATTACGTGATGCCCGCCCCGGCGTTCGACTGGGCAGGCGCCTATGGCGGTCTGAGCTATTCGGCGGTGAGCGGCCGGATCACACAGGCGCCGGGCGGTACCCCGGATATGGAAAGCGTGAACGGCTGGGGCGCCTTCGCCGGCTACAACTGGCAGCGCGGCAATTTCGTCTTCGGCCCGGAACTGAGCTATATCGATTTCGAGGCGGGCTATCCTCCGTTCATCAACCGCCAGCGCAACGCGCTCGAACTGCGGGCGCGCGCGGGTTATGCCGTCGATAACGTGATGTTCTACGGCTTCATCGGCGCCGCCCGCTCGGAATTCTTCGGCGGCGGTGCCTGGAACTCTGAGAACGGCGTCAGCTACGGCCTCGGCGCGCAGTTCCACGTTCGCAGCAACGTCTTCGTCGGCGTGGAAGCGGCGCGGCGCAACATGAGCGCCACCATCGGGGGCGTCAACCTCGAGAACGACATCGACACGATCACGCTGCGGATCGGCTATCAGTTCTGAACCGGTCTGTTCCGGTCTTGCAGCCGCCCTTCGGGGCGGCTGTTTGCTTGTCAGGGGGTCTGTCGGCGGGCGTCCAGCATGAGGTCGCCTTCCAATCAGGCCGGGGTGGCTGGTCGAGGGTCAGGGCGCTCCTGCTCGACATGGCCGGGGGCCGCCCAGGCCGCGAGGACCTGTGCGCTGGCACAAGGTCGATGCAAGGAGGTCGCAGTCGGACATGAAAATCGACCACGGGTCCCTGTGCGATTGAACCAAAGCCCAAAGTGCGTAGACTCACCCACAGCACCCTGTCGAGACTCCGTGTCCCGACAGCACTCCTGATCTGAACTGGTGGACATCATGACCTCGATCACAACCCTCGCTACCCGTGTTTCCGCGATTGCCTTGGCCTGTTCCCTGCCGCTCGTTCCGGCGCTTGCCTCTGGCCCCGTTGCCCCGCCGCCCCCGGTTGTTGATTATGTGATGCCCGCACCGGCTTTCGACTGGGCGGGTGCCTATGGCGGTCTCAGCTATTCGTCGGTGAGCGGCCGGGTCACCCAATCCCCCGGCGCCCTGCCCGATCTGGACAGCGTGAACGGCTGGGGCGCCTTCGCCGGCTACAACTGGCAGCGCGGCAATTTCGTCTTCGGCCCGGAACTGAGCTACATCGATTTCGAGGCGGGCTATGTTGGCTTCCCCGAACGCCAGCGCAACGCGCTGGAACTGCGGGCCCGTGCCGGCTATGCCGTGAACAACGTGATGTTCTACGGCTTCGTCGGCGCCGCGCGCTCGGAACTCTTCGGCCTGGGCGTGTGGAACAGCCAGAACGGCGTCAGCTACGGCCTCGGCGCGCAGTTCCATGTTCGCAGCAACGTCTTCGTCGGCGTGGAAGCGGCGCGGCGCAACATGAGCGCTACCATCGGCGGTGCCAATGTCGAGAACGACATTGACACGATCACGCTGCGGATCGGCTATCAGTTCTGAACCGGTCTCTTCCGGTCTTGCAGCCGCCCTTCGGGGCGGCTGTTTGCTTGTCAGGGGGAGCGGCGGAGTTCGGCGCGGACCTGCATGAGCAACTGACCCAGCCGGTTCAGCCCGCTCCCGTCCGCCCCACATCCCCAGTAGAAATCGCCCGGCGCATTCTCGACGATGAGCCGCTCGCCGGTTCCGAGCAGCAGGTCGCGCGGGGTCTGGTGGGTGGCGAACTTGACGCGCAGCGCGTCGAGCATGAGGCCGTCCTTGACCGCTTCCCAATCCGGCCTGAGCGGCAGGTCACGGGTCATCCCCAGCCCCTTCGCCTGTTTCGGGGTCGAGGCCCTGCGGATCCGCTCGCGATAGGCTGCGTCGTGGAACTTTTGCGCCTGGAAATAATGCTCGACACTCGGCCAATAGGTGCCGTCCATCGCCACGCCATAGGGGGCGAAGTTGGAGAATTCGGCGTAGGGGTCGGTCTGGGCGTAGAACCAGATCGTGTCGAGGGGGTGGGTCATGGGGGCTCCGTGGGACTGAACCCGAGGCGAGGATCCGTACCTGATCCAGCAACCGAGACTCGGCTTTCTTGGCCAAGCGTTGCGCTTCGAGCGTGACGTGTTCCGTCACAATTGGATAGGGCGTAGTTTCTCGCGGAACCAGACGCGAAGCACCTCGAAGTCCATGCGGCCGGACGCCACCTCAACCACCAGATCGTCAATCGGCTCTTCGTCGGGGATGGCTAGAAAATAACCGCTGCGGACAATCAGGATTTCCACGAGCAACCGGCTGCACGCTTGTTACCGTCGATGAAGCCGTGGTTGCTGACCACGCTTTCGAGGAGAGCGGCGCATTTTCTGTCAAGTCCGCGGTGATACCCGAATAGGGTCTGGCAAGCGCGGAGTCGATCAGGTGAAGACTGCTGACACCATCCCGGCCGCCATAGGACAACGCCTCGTCATGCGCCTGAAGCGCGTCCGCCAAGGTCACTCGCTAATGCAGCCTACCGATCGGCGAGCCGCTTCAGCGCATCCTTGCGACGCGCGGAAACCTCCTGAATCGCGGATTGCGATTGCTTACTGTGCTTGCTGATGCCAGCAGCGGAGCCAGCCTCGACAAACCGCCCGGAAGAGGCATCGCGCTTGATCCAGCCATCCTTGACCTTGGTGATCTGCGAGGTGGATTTCATGTTCAGCGGCATCCGGCGTGTCCCTATCGACAAGAATATGCGCTCGGTCCGTCACGTTCTCAAGAGGCGGATGCGTTCAGGCCCTTTTCACCCCGATCCGCGCGACGCCCAGCACATCCAGCACCTTGGCCTCGATATCCGCCGCGGTCAGACCCGCGGCCTCGTACATCTGGTCGGGCGAGGCCTGGTCGATGAACATATCGGGCAGCACCATCGAGCGGTATTTGAGGCCGGTGTCGAAGACGCCTTCCTCGGCCAGCAATTGCGCGACATGGCTGCCGAAGCCGCCGACGGCGCCCTCTTCGATGGTGATCAGCGCCTCGTGCCCGGCGGCGAGCTTCAGGATCAGGTCGCGGTCCAGCGGTTTGGCGAAGCGGGCGTCAGCGACGGTGGGCGAGATGCCCCGGGCATCGAGCGCCTCGGCGGCTTTCATCACCTCGGCCAGACGGGTGCCGAAGGACAGGATCGCCACGCGCTTGCCCTCGCGGATCATGCGGCCGCGGCCGATCTCCAACGGAATGCCGCGTTCGGGCATCTCCACCCCCACGCCCTCGCCCCGCGGGAAGCGGAAGGCGATGGGGCCCGAGTCATGCGCGGCGGCCGTGGCGACCATATGGACCAGTTCGGCCTCATCCGCGGCGGCCATGACCACGAAACCGGGCAGGTTGGCCAGATAGGCCACGTCGAAGGACCCGGCATGCGTGGCGCCATCGGCGCCGACCAGCCCCGCGCGGTCGATGGCGAAGCGCACCGGCAGGCCCTGCAGCGCCACGTCATGCACCACCTGATCGTAACCGCGCTGCAGGAAGGTGGAATACATGGCGCAGAAGGGCTTCAGCCCCCCGGCGGCGAGACCGGCGCAGAAGGTCACGCCATGCTGTTCGGCAATCCCCACGTCGAACGTGCGGCTGGGGAATCGCTCGGCGAACAGGTTCAGGCCGGTGCCGTCGGGCATGGCGGCGGTGACGGCGACGATCTTGTCATCCGCCTCGCCCTCGCGGATCAGCGATTGCGCGAAGACCTTGGTGTAGCTGGGCGCGTTCGAGGGCGCCTTGTGCTGCTTGCCGGTGATCACGTCGAATCTGGCCGTGGCATGACCCTTGTCCGCCGCCATCTCGGCCGGGCGATAGCCCTTGCCTTTCTTGGTCAGCACATGGATCAGCGTGGGCCCGGTGGCCCGGGCGTGCAGCGTGCGCAGGACGGAAAGCAGCGTCTCCATGTCATGCCCGTCGATGGGACCGACGTAGTGGAAGCCCAGCTCCTCGAACATCGTGCCGCCGACGGTCATGTGCTTGAGCATGTCCTTGGCCCGGCGCGCACCCTCTTGCAGGGGCGGGGGCAGCAGGCCCAGCGCGCCCTTGGCGGCGGCCTTGAGGTCCTGCAAGGGCTTCTCGGCATAGAGGCGCGACAGATAGGACGACAGCGCCCCGGTCGGCGGCGCGATCGACATCTCGTTGTCGTTGAGGATGACGAACATCCGCTTGCCCAGATGGCCGGCGTTGTTCATCGCCTCGAAGGCCATGCCGGCGGACATCGACCCGTCGCCGATCACCGCGATGGCATCGCCCAGCGCGGGCTCGGGCGTGCCGCCCAGATCATGCGCGACCTTGAAGCCCAAAGCGGCGGAAATCGAGGTGGAGCTATGCGCGGCGCCGAACGGATCATAGGGCGATTCCGCCCGCTTGGTGAAACCCGACAACCCGTCCTTCATCCGCAGGGTGCGGATGCGGTCGCGGCGCCCGGTCAGGATCTTGTGCGGATAGCTTTGATGCGAGACGTCCCAGATCAGCCGGTCGCGCGGCGTGTCGAAGACCGCGTGCAGCGCGACCGTCAGCTCGACGACCCCCAGCCCCGCCCCCAGATGCCCGCCGGTTTCGGAAACCGCGCTGATCGTCTCGGCCCGCAGCTCATCCGCCACCTGTTTGAGCTGCGCATCCGTCAGGCGCTTCAGATCGGCCGGGCCGTGCACGCGGTCGAGGAGGGGCGTGGCGGGTCGGGTACTCATGGGCGCTCCGGGTTACTTGTCGCGGCTGATAACGAAACGGGCCGCTTCGCGCAAGGAATCGGCCCGCGAGCCATAGGGTGCCAGAGCCTCCCCCGCCTGGGAAATCAATTCCCGGGCACGGGCGCGGGCCGGTTCCAGCCCCAGCAGCGAAACGAAGGTCGCCTTGCCCGCCGCCGCGTCCTTCTGCAGCCGCTTGCCGGCGGTCGCGGCATCGCCCTCGGTATCCAAGATGTCGTCGGCGATCTGAAAGGCAAGGCCCAGCGCTGTGGCATAGGCGGCCAATGGCGCGGGATCGGCGCCGGCCAGGATCGGCCCGGTCAGGCAGGACCAGCCGAAGAGCGCGCCGGTCTTGCCCTGTTGCAGATGGACGATCTGCTCCAGCGTCAAGGGGGCGGCGGCGGTCTCGGCCGCGATGTCCAGCGCCTGACCCAGCACCATCCCCTCGGCCCCCGCAGCGCGGGCCAGCGCGGCGGTCAGCCCCGCATGCCCCGTCTCGGCGCAGAGCTGGAAGGCCAGGGATTGCAGGGCGTCACCGGCCAGGATCGCGGTGGCCTCGTCGAAGGCCACATGCACCGTAGGGCGGCCACGGCGCAGGTCGTCGTCGTCCATCGCCGGCAGATCGTCATGCACCAGCGAATAGGCGTGCATCGCTTCGATGGCGGCGGCCGCGTTCAGCGCGACATCCCGCGCGATGCCGTGCAACCCGCAGGATTCGAGCACCAGATAGCCCCTCAGCCCCTTGCCGCCGTGCAGCGCATGGGCCATGGCCGCCTGCACCCGGCTCTCGGGCAGGGCCTCCAGCGCCCGCGCCAGCCGCCCGGCCACGGCCAGCGAGGCGGCGGTCAGATCGGCAGGAAAGCTCATTTTGCGTCGAAGGGCGCGGTGCCGTTGGGCTCGCCATTCTCGGCCAGGGTGATCTGCTCGATCCGGGCCTGGGCCTGGGCGAGCTTGGCCTCGCAATGCTTCTTCAGTTTGGCGCCATGATCATAGAGGTCGATGGATTTCTCCAGATCGACCTGGCCGCTTTCCAGCTGCCCCACCACCTGTTCGAGGGCGCGCAGGGCCTCCTCGAAGGACATTTCGCTCACGTCTTTCATGCGCCCCGCTCCATCAACACCCGGACATGCGCCGCGGTCGAGGCCGCCAGCGCGTCGAGGTTATAGCCCCCTTCCAGAACGCTGACCACCCGGCCCCCGGCATGGGCATCGGCCAGATCGCAGATCCGGTGGGTGATCCAGCTGAAATCCGCCTCGGTCAGGTTGAGCTGGGCCAGCGGATCATCGCGATGCGCGTCGAACCCGGCCGAGACGAGGATCAGCTCCGGCTTGAAGGCCTCGACCCGGGGAAAGACCTGCGCCTCCCAGGCGGCGCGAAAGGCGGGACCCTCGGTGCCGGGGGGCAGCGGCAGGTTGAGGATCGTGCCATGCGGGCCGGTTTCCTCGGCCCGGCCCGTCCCCGGCCAGAGCGGGAATTGATGCGAGCTGACGAACAGCGCGCGCGGCTCACGCTGCAGCAGATCCTGCGTGCCATTGCCGTGGTGGACGTCGAAATCGAGGACCGCGACACGGCTCAGCCCGTGATGGTCGAGCGCCCGCTTGGCAGCGATGGCGATTGTACCGAAAAGGCAGAAACCCATCGGCGTCGCGGTCTCGGCATGATGGCCGGGCGGGCGGATCGCGGCAAAGGCGTTCCGGGCCTCGCCCGCCATCACCGCATCGAGCGCCGCATTCAGCGCGCCGACCCCGGCCAGCGCCGCCCCCCAGGAACCCGGCGAGACCCAGGTGTCGGGGTCGAGCTGATGGGCGCCTTCGGCCGGAATGCTCGCCCTGATCCGCGCGACATAGGCCTCGGGGTGGCAGCGAAGCAACTCCGAGACCGGCGCAGGCGGCGCCTGCCGCCGCTCGAGCGTGGCGAAGTCGGCGGCATCCAACGCGGCGAGGATCGCGCCGAGACGCTCCACCCGCTCGGGGTGGCCGGGGGGCGTGATGTGCGACAGGCAGGCGGGATCGGTGAAGAAGAGGGTGCTCATGGCGCGAGGCTATCCCCGCGCCGTACCCGGTTCAAGCGCGGCGGGGTGGCGCCAGAAGGGCGTATTTGAGGCAGAATGAAAGGGCGGGTGCGACGCGGACAATTTTAATCAAAATCGCGCATCTTTGCGCTGCAAATATCCTCGGGGGGTGAATTGGCCGACAGGCCAAGAGGGGGGCAGAAGGCCCCCCTCCCTTTTTCGTCAAGGACGCCCCGATCAGAGAACGTAGCGGCTCAGATCCGCCGAGCGGGACAATTCGCCGATATTCGCCTCGACATAAGCGGCATCGACCACCACCGCCTGCCCGCCGCGGTCCGGGGCGGCGAAGGAGAGTTCCTCGAACACCCGCTCCATCACCGTATAGAGCCGGCGCGCGCCGATGTTCTCGACCGAGCGATTCACTTCGGCGGCGATGGCGGCGAGCGCGCGGATCCCGTCTTCGGTGAAGCTGACGCCCACCTCCTCGGTCTGCATCAGCGCCGCGTATTGGCGGGTCAGCGCGTTGTCCGTCTCGGTCAGGATGCGGACGAAATCGTCCTCGGTCAGCGCCCTGAGCTCCACCCGGATCGGCAGGCGGCCCTGCAGTTCGGGCAGCAGATCCGAGGGTTTCGCCACATGGAAGGCGCCCGAGGCGATGAAGAGGATATGGTCGGTCTTGACCGGGCCGTGCTTGGTGGAAACCGTCGTGCCCTCGATCAGCGGCAGCAGGTCGCGCTGCACGCCTTCGCGGCTGACATCGGCGCCGCGGGTTTCGGCCCGGGCGCAGACCTTGTCGATCTCGTCGAGGAAGACGATTCCGTTCTGTTCGACCGCCTCCAGTGCCGCGGCCTTGACCGCTTCCTCGTCCAGCAGCTTGTCGGCTTCCTCGCTCAGCAGGATGTCGTGGCTTTCCGCCACGCTCATCCGCTTCTTGACCTTGCGTCCACCAAAGGCCTTGCCGAAGAGGTCGCCCAAGTTCATCCCCTGCGCCGGCATCCCCGGCAGTTCCAGCATCGGCATCGAGGGCGCGGCCTCGGCCAGTTCCAGCTCGATCATCGTGTCGTCAAGCTCGCCCGCGCGCAGCTTCTTGCGAAACAGGTCCCGCGTGCCCGCGCGGGACTCGGTCCCGGCGATGGCGTCGAGCACCCGTTCCTCGGCATTCTGCTGGGCCCGGGCGCGGACATCCTCGCGCATCGCCTCGCGGGTCATGATCATCGCCGCATCGACCAGATCGCGGATGATCTGTTCGACGTCCCGGCCGACATAGCCCACTTCGGTGAATTTGGTCGCCTCGACCTTCAGGAACGGCGCCTTGGCGAGCTTGGCCAGACGGCGGCTGATCTCGGTCTTGCCGACGCCGGTCGGGCCGATCATCAGGATGTTCTTCGGGTAGACCTCATCCCTCAGATCGGCGCTCAGCTGCTTCCGGCGCCAGCGGTTCCTGAGCGCCACGGCGACGGCGCGCTTGGCCTCGGCCTGGCCGATGATGAAACGGTCGAGTTCCGAGACGATTTCGCGGGGGGTGAGGTCGGTCATGGGGCGTCCTTGGTCGGCTGCGAGGGTCAGATACGCATCGGAAGGGCCGGTTTGAAGGGGCTTGTCCGAGAGAGGAGCGATTGTATATACAGTTTGTATGGACAATGAGCGCCGTTAGGCATTCGGAAACCAGGGTCGCGCATGCTGCATCCGTCACGGGACGCGGGATGCGATGTTCGAATGGGACGAGGCCAAACGGCAAGCGACGATCGAGAAGCATGGTTTCGACTTTGTCGAGGCAACTGAGGTGCTTATTGCACCTCATGTTCTGCTGGAGACCCGAAGCGAACAGGAAATTCGGCAGATTGCCATTGGGCCACTGGGCAAGGACCTGGTTGCCGTCGTGTTTACCAGAAGGTTCGAGAATTTTCGCCTGATCACCGTGAGAAAGGCCAGACGCCGTGAGCGAGAGTACTATCAAACGCTACACCCTGGAACAAATCCGGGCGATGAAAAGCCTCACTGACTGGGACCGGGTTCGGCGCAATGACGAGGCCGGGATCGAGCTCGAACCCGATGAGGACGAGTTCGAGGTCGACTGGACCTCGGCCCGCTGGGTCATCCCCGAGCCGAAGCAGATGATCTCGCTCCGGCTCGACCCTGATATCCTCGCCTTCTTCAAGGCCGAGGGGCGCGGCTATCAGACCCGCATCAACGCCGTGCTCCGCGCCTATATGGAGGCGCAGAAGCGCTGATCACTTGCGGATTGTCTCCACCGTGAGATTGCCGTTGGTGTAGACGCAGATCGAGGCGGCGATCTCCATCGCCTTGCGGGCGATCCTTTCGCCCTCCCAATCCGTCTCCATCAGCCCGCGCGCGGCGGCGGCGGCGAAATTGCCGCCCGAGCCGATGGCGGCGATGTCATGCTCGGGCTCCAGCACGTCCCCGGCGCCGGTCACCACCAGCAATTCGGCGCCATCGGTGACGATCAGCATCGCCTCCAGGTTCCGCAGGTATTTGTCGGTGCGCCAGTCCTTGGCCAGTTCGACGCAGGCGCGGGCCAGCTGGCCGGGCATCGCCTCCAGCTTTTTCTCCAGCCGGTCCAGCAGGGTGAAGGCGTCGGCGGTCGAGCCCGCGAAACCCACCACGATCTCGCGCCCCGGCGGGCCGATGCGGCGGACCTTGCGGGCCGAGCCCTTGATGACCGTCTGGCCCAGGCTCACCTGCCCGTCGCCCGCGACCACCACCTCGCCGCCGCGGCGCACGGCCAGGATCGTCGTGCCGTGCCAGCCGGGAAATTTGTCTTCTGCCATGGGGAAAACCCTTTCGCTGTCTGCCGCCCTATATGGCGCCCGCCCCCGGCCCTCGCAAGGCGGCTGGCCTCTGGCGGGTCCTCCCAGGCGCCGTTAAGCTGGCCGGATGCAGCCCGTTCATCCCCCCGTCACCCTGCCCGACCCCGAAGCCACCGTGGCCTTGGCCCGCCGTTTCGCCCCTCTGCTGGGGGCCGGCGACGTGCTGCTGCTGGAGGGGCAGATCGGCGCCGGCAAGACTGCCTTCGCCCGGGCGCTGATCCAGGCCTTGGGGGTGGCGGAGGACGTACCCTCGCCCACCTTCACCCTGGTTCAGACCTATGAGGCGGGGGTGGAAATCTGGCACGCCGACCTCTATCGCCTGTCCCATCCCGACGAGGCGGTCGAACTGGGCCTGACCGAGGCTTTCGAAACCGCGCTTTGCCTGGTCGAATGGCCCGGGAAGCTGGGGGCGGATCGGCCGGAACAGGCTCTGACATTGCAGTTTTCGGTGGTCGGAGAGGGGCGCGAGGTGACGTTCCTCGGTGCCCCGGCATGGGAGGCGCGGCTTGCCGATCTTTGAGCCCTGCCCCGGCCCGCGCGTCTTTGGCGTGCCGCCCGGCGCCGATTTTCCGCTGCATCTGGCGCGTGGCCTGCGCGAGCGTTTCGCCGCCCAGCCGCCTGAGGCCATCGCCCGCGCCGAGGTGCTGGTCAACACCGCGCGGATGCGCAACCGGCTGCGCGAGGCGCTGGTCTCGCTCGGCCCCGGCTTCCTGCCGCGGATCCGGCTGATTACCGACATCGCCCCGCCGGGGGCCGAGGCACCCCTGCGCGCGCGGCTGGAACTGGCGCAGCTGATCCGGCAATTGCTGCTGGCAGAGCCCGATCTCGGCCCGCCTTCCGCCGCTTTTTCGCTGGCCGAGAGCCTGTTTCGCCTGCTGGACGAGATGCAGGGCGAGGGCGTGACGCTGGAGGCGCTGCACGCCCTCGACGTCTCGCAACATTCGCTGCATTGGGAGCGCTCGCTGCGCTTCATCCGGCTCATCGCGGGGTTTCTGGGGCCCACCTCGGGCGGGCAGGCGCGGCTGCGGCAGGCGGCGCTGAGGCTGGCCACGGACTGGGCCGAGGCACCGCCGGCGCATCCGGTGATCGTGGCGGGCTCGACCGGGTCGCGCGGGCCGACGGCGCTGCTGATGCAGGCGGTGGCGCGTCTGCCGCAGGGAGCGCTGGTGCTGCCCGGTTTCGATTTCGACCTGCCGGGGCCGGTCTGGGGCAGCCTCGATAACCCGCTGCATTCCGAGGATCACCCGCAATTCCGCTATGCGCATCTCTTGGATCTGCTGGGCGCGGGGCCCGAGGCGGTGCAGCGCTGGGGTGGGGGCGAGACGCCGGATCCGGCCCGCGCAAGGCTGGTCTCGCTGGCGCTGCGGCCCGCGCCGGTGACCGATCAATGGCTGCGCGACGGTCCTTCGCTGAAGGACCTGCCCGGAATCACCACGAACCTGTCGCTGATCGAAGCGCCGAGCCCGCGGGCCGAGGCGCTGGCCATCGCGCTGGCCCTGCGCGAGGCGGCGGTGCAGGGGCAGAAAGCGGCTCTGATCACGCCGGATCGGACGCTCGCGCGGCGGGTGACGGCGGCGCTGGACCGTTGGCACCTGCGCCCCGACGACAGCGCCGGGCGGCCGCTGGGCCTGTCCGCGCCGGGCCGCTTCCTGCGCCAGAGCGCCGAACTGCTGACCGGATCGGTCACCGCCGAGGCCCTGATCGCGCTGTTGAAGCATCCGATTGTCCATTCGGCCGAGGGCCGCGGCGACCATCTGCGCCATCTGCGGGATCTGGAACTGCATCTGCGCCGCCGTGCCGTGCCCTTCCCCGATGCCGCCGCGCTGGCCGATTTCGCCGACCGCGCGCCCGACCGGAAGCCCTGGACCGACTGGCTGGTGCAGGCGCTGGCCCTGCTGCCGGGCGAGGGCGAGCAACCACTGGCCGATTGGCTGGCGGCGCATGAGCGCGTCGCACTGGCGCTGGCCGCCGGGACCGGCGAAGGCTCGGGCGAGCTGTGGCTGGCCGAGGCGGGCGCCGAAGCCCGCGCACTGGTCGAGGAACTGCGCGCCGAGGCCGGGCATGGCGGGATTATCGCCGCGCGGGACTATTCGGCCTTGTTAGAGACGCTTTTTGCCGGGCGCGAGGTCCGCGAGGTGCTGGAATCGCGCCCCGATGTGATGATCTGGGGTACGCTGGAAGCCCGCGCGCAGGGCGCCGATCTGGTGATCCTGGGCGGGCTGACCGAGGGCACCTGGCCCGCCGCGCCGAAGCCCGATCCCTGGTTCAACCGCCAGATGCGGCTCAATGTGGGTCTGTTGCTGCCGGAACGCCAGATCGGCCTCTCGGCGCATGACTTTCAGCAGGCGGTCGGTGCGCCCCGGGTGATCCTGTCCCGCGCCCGGCGGGATGCCGAGGCCGAGACGGTGCCGTCCCGCTGGCTGAACCGGCTGGTCAACCTGATCGGCGGGCTGCGCGCACAAGGGGGCGAGGCGGCCCTGGCGGCGATGCGGGAGCGTGGCAACCACTGGCTGGCGCTCGCCGAGGCTCTGGAGGCAGACCTTTCCGCCGTGCCCGAGGCCAGCGCCCGGCGTAACCCCCGGCCCGCCCCGGCCCCGCCCGCGCGCGCCCGGCTAGCGGACCTGCCGGTGACGCGGATCGAGACGCTGATCCGCGACCCCTACGCGGTCTATGCCGAACGGATCCTGAAGCTGCGCCCCCTCGATCCGCTCGCGCCCGAGGCCGATGCGCGGCTGAGGGGCACGGTTCTGCACCGGGTGCCGGACCTTTATGTCCGCGATTTCCCGCCAGGCACGCCCGGCGATCTGGACGCGTTTCTGGCCATCGCAGAGACGATTCTGGCCCAGGAATGCCCCTGGCCCGCGACCCGTTTGCATTGGCGGGCGCGGCTGGACCGGACCGCCGCCGATTTCGTCCGCTGGAACGCGGGCCTCGAGGGGGCGCCCGTGTTGCTGGAAAAGAAGGGCGCGCTGACGCTTGCCGATCCGCCCTTCACCCTGACGGGCCAGCCTGACCGGATCGACCGCGACCCGGACGGGCGGCTCAGGCTCTATGATTACAAGACCGGCACGCTGCCCAGCCCCAAGCAGATCGCCTTTTACAACAAGCAGTTGAGCCTTCTGGCGGTGATGGCGCGGGACGATGCCTTTGGCCTGGGCCCCGGCAGCGTGGCGGAAGCCCTGTTCGTGGGCCTGGGCAGCAGGTTCGACACCCGCCCGGTCCCGGTCGAACCCGCCGAGATCGCCGATCACCACGCCAAGCTGGTGACGCTGCTGAAATCCTATGCCAGCCCCGACCAGGGCTTCACCGCCATGCGCGCCGTGGAACAGGAGGACCGCGCCGGCGATTACGACGCGCTGTCGCGGCGGGGCGAATGGGAAACGACGGATGAACCGGTGTTGCACAGGGTCGGCGACGATGGATGAGGCGACGCTCAATCAGGTCCGCGCCGCCGAGCCCGGGCAATCGACCTGGCTGTCGGCCAACGCGGGATCGGGCAAGACCAAGGTGCTGATCGACCGAGTGGCGCGGCTGCTGCTGGGGGGCACGCCGCCGCAGCGCATCCTGTGCCTGACCTATACCAAGGCCGCGGCGGGCGAGATGCAGAACCGGCTGTTCAAGCGGCTGGGCGAATGGGCGATGCTGGATGACGCCGCGCTGGTGGCAGAACTGGCCAGGATGGGCGAGGCGGTGCAGGACCCGGACCTTTTACCCCGCGCGCGCCGCCTCTTTGCCCGCGCTATCGAGACGCCGGGCGGGCTGAAGATCCAGACGATCCACGCCTTCTGTTCCTCGCTGCTGCGGCGCTTCCCGCTGGAAGCGGCCGTAGCGCCCGACTTCACCGAGGTCGAGGAACGCAGCCTGCAACAGCTGCGCATGGAACTGCTGGACCGCTTCGCCCGGGGCCCCGAGGCCGGGGCGATGGTGGCGTTGCTGGGGCGTCTCAGCGAGGATGGTTTCGCCCGGCTTCTGGGCGATCTGGGCAAGCACAGAGACGCTTTTGACGGTGAGCTGCCCGATTTCGACGCGCTCTTCGGCCTGCCGAAGGGGCTGACCGAGGAGGCTCTGCTGGCGCAGGTCTTTGACGGGGACGAGGGCGATCTCTGCGCCCGGCTGGTGCCCAGGCTGCTGAAGGGCGGTTCGAACGACAACAAGCTGGCGGCGAAGCTGGCGCGGATCGGGGCGCCAGGGATGGCGGCGCTGGCCGATCTGGAGGGCGCGCTGTTGACGCAGACGGGCGCCAATGCCGGGCAGGCGAAGACCGGCAAGCACATCACCAAGGCAACGCAAGCGCTGGTCGGACCCGACGATCTCCAAGCGCTGGACGAGCTGGGCGAGCGGGTGGCCGAGGCCCGGCCCCTGCGGCTGGGGCTGGAAGCGAAGCGCATGGCCGAGGCGCTGCACGGTTTCGCGCGGCTCTGGCTGCCGGCGCTCGACCGGGCCAAGGCGGCGCGCGGCTGGCTGGATTTCGACGACCTCATTCGCCTGGCGCGGGATCTGCTGTCGCGCTCGGACGTGGCGCAATGGGTGCTTTTCAAGCTCGACGGCGGGATCGACCATATCCTGGTGGACGAGGCGCAGGATACCTCGCCCGGGCAATGGCGGGTCATCGACCTTCTGACCCAGGAATTCACCGCCGGTGAGGGCGCGCGCGCGGTGCTGCGCACCATCTTCGTGGTGGGGGACCGCAAACAGTCGATCTATTCCTTCCAGGGCGCCGATCTTCAGGGATTCGAGCAATCGCAGAGCCTGTTTTCGGAACGGCTGGCCGCGGCCGGACAGGGGCTCAGCCGTCAGGAACTGAAGCATTCCTTCCGCTCGTCCGATGCGGTGCTGCGGCTGGTCGACCAGTGTTTCGCGCAGAGCGGCTCGGGTCTGGGGGGCGCGCCCGAGCATCTGGCCTTCCATCCGGCGATGGCCGGGCGCGTCGACCTCTGGCCCGCGATCCCCAAGCCCGACAAGCCCGAGGATACGCCCTGGGAAAGCCCGCTGGACCGCCCCTCGGCCGATCATGCCGAGCTCCAGCTGGCCCGGACCATCGCGCGCGAGATCCGGGCGATGATCGACCGGGGCGAGCGGATCGAGGGGAAGGACGGCCCCCGCGCGGTCCATGAGGGCGATTTCCTGGTGTTGGTGCAGCGCCGGCGGTTGCTGTTCCACGCGCTGATCCGCGCCTGCAAGGCCGAGGGGCTGGAGATCGCCGGGGCCGACCGGCTGGCGCTGGGCGAGGTTCTGGCGGTGCAGGACCTGATCGCGCTGCTGAAATTCCTGGCCCTGCCGGAGGACGATCTGTCGCTGGCGGTGGCCCTGCGCTCGCCCCTGTTCGGGCTGACCGAGGATCAGCTGTTCCGGCTGGCCTGGGACCGGCCCGGCTTCCTGTGGGAAAGGCTGCGCGCCGACCCCGCGCTGGCCGAGGTCCGCGCGGTGCTGGACGATCTGCGCGGGCAGGTCGATTTCCTCCGGCCTTATGAGCTGATCGAACGGGTGCTGACGCGCCACGATGGCCGCCGCCGGATCCGCGCGCGCTTTGGCCCCGAGGCCGAGGATGCGCTGGAGGCCTTCGTCGATCTGGCGCTGGGTTATGAGCAGGGGCATGTCCCCTCGCTGGACGGGTTCCTGGGCTGGCTGGCGGCCTCGGACGCCGAGGTGCAGCGCCGGTCCGAGGGGGCGGGGCAGGCGATCCGGGTGATGACGGTGCATGGCTCCAAGGGGCTGGAGGCGCCGATCGTGATCCTGCCCGACACCGCCAAGCGCCGCCCGCAGGAGCGGGCGACGCTGGCCGATGCTGGGGGCGTGCCGATCCTGCGCGCGGTCAAGGATCTGGCGACCGAAGCCCAGCGCGAGGCCGACGGGCTGAGCGAGGCCCTGCGCAGCGACGAGGGCGACCGGCTGCTCTATGTCGCGCTGACCCGGGCCGAACGCTGGCTGATCGTCTGCGGCGCGGGCGATACCGGCGAGGGCAGCTGGTATGAGCGCATCGAGACGGCGCTGACCGGGCTGGCCCCTGTGCCGCTGGCGGCGCCCACCGGCACGGGGTTGCGGCACGCGCATGGCGATTGGCCAGAGCCCATGGTGATGGCGCGCGACAGGGCCGAAAGCGGCTCTAGACCTGTGGAATTGGCTGATCTGCCACCAGCGGCAGGGGTGCCGCGGGTGCTCACCCCCTCGGATCTGGGGGGCGCCAAGGCGTTGCCCGGCGAGGGGGCGGAAACGGAACTGGCCTTGGCCCGGGGCCGGCTGATCCACCTGCTGCTGGAGGAACTGGCCGACCTGCCCGAGGCCGACCGCAAGCCCCGCGGCACCACGCTGGCCGCGAGCCTGCCGGGCGGCGAGGCGGCGCTGGCCGAGGCGCTGGCGGTCTTGGGCAACCCGGTGCTGGCCCCTGTGCTGGGCGAGGGCGCGCTGGTCGAAGTGGGTCTGTCGGGCGCGTGGAACGGCCGGGCGATGTGGGGCGTGATCGACCGGCTGATCGTCACCGAGGACGCGGTTCTGGCGGTCGATTTCAAATCCAACCGGGTGGTGCCGACCGGCCCCGATAACGTGCCTGAGGGGCTGTTGCGGCAGATGGGGGCCTATGCGCATCTGCTGGCCGCGCTCTATCCCGGGCGGAGGGTCGAGACGGCGCTTCTGTGGACCGCGACCGGGGCGCTGATGCGGCTGCCCGCCGCAGCCACCGCCGCAGCCCTGGACCGCGCCGCCCTTGACCCGGATCGGCGACCTTCCTAGGTAAGGACAGACCACAGACGCTTCCCCCCTTTCCCGGATCCGCAGGAGATTCCCATGGCTACCTTTCCCGTGACCGACGCCACCTTCGACGCCGAAGTGCGCAACAGCGACCTGCCGGTCGTGATCGACTTCTGGGCCGAATGGTGCGGTCCCTGCCGGCAGATCGGCCCGGCGCTGGAGGAGCTGTCGGAACAATACGAAGGCCGGGTAAAGATCGCCAAGGTCAACGTGGACGAGAACCCGCAAGTCACCGCCGCCATGGGCATCCGCGGGATCCCGGCGCTGTTCGTGGTGAAGGACGGCAAGATCGTCGCCAACAAGGTCGGCGCCGCGCCCAAGGCGGCGCTGCAAAGCTGGATCGACGCCTCGATCTGAGCCAGCTACCGGGTTGCGACACCGCCGGGCCCCCTGGGTCCGGCGTTTTTCATGGCAGCCCGGTCCTCAGGCGCTGGCGCGCAGCACCTGGGCGCGGGGGCTTTGCTGTGCCGGGGGATTGGTCGTGGCGAAGGAGATCATCACCGCCCCGGTCGAGGTGCGCCGGGCGGTGACCCGCAGGACCTCGCCATCCGCAAGCGTCATGCTGCCCGCGAGCGGTGCGCCATCGCCGCTGCCGGGCCGGGCCAGGGCCGCGACCTGCGCCCAGAAGGCCGGCTCGCCGCCGGCCTCGCGCCAATTGGCCAGCGCCTCGGGCAGGGTGACGGCGCCCAGCGATTCCTCGCCCTCGAGCGTCCAGAGCTGGGTGAAGGCGCTGTTGGTCAGCAGCAATTCGCCATTCGAGGCGAAGACCGCGATCGCGTCGTCCAGCTGATTCAGCACCGCCTGGCTGGTTTCCATCTCGGCCCGGACATTGCGGGTGAGATGGGTTTCCGAGGTGATATCCTCGATCAAGAAGGCCAGCGCGCCATCGGGATGCGGATTGGCGCTGACGCGGAAGGTCTGGCCGCTGCCCAGCGTCCAGGTTTCCTCGAACTCGCCGCCGGGGCCCGAGGCCTCGATATCCAGCAGGCGCCGCGCCCAGCTGCGATAATCGCGCGGCTCGGGCAGGACGCGCTTGTCGCGCATGCGGTTGAGGAACCCCTCGATCCCCGGTCGGGACAGCAGGAATTCGGGCTCCAGCCCGGTCAGGTCAGTCAGCGCCGGGTTGAACATCTGCAGCCGCCGCGTCCTGTCGAAGACGGCAAGGCCGATGGGCAGGGTGGCGAAGGTCTTGGTCAGGGTCTGGATGAAGGCGCGCTTGGTGCGTTCGGCCTGATGGGCCTCGTCCGCGGGGAGGGCATAGACCAGCATCCCGTCCTCGCCCCTGACGCGGGTGACATCGAACCAGGATTGTCCCCCTGCCTGCGCCGCCCCGCCCCGCGCCCCGGTCGGCACCGGCAGGCCGGTGCGGCGGGCGGGTCCGGCCTCGGCCCGGGGAAAGAGCGCGGGCAACGGCCAGGTCATCGTCGTGCCCTCGCCCGCCTCGGTCACGCGCTTGAGATAGGCGTCATTGGCCCAGGTCACCTGCCCCTGCGCCCCCTCACGCCACAGAAGCAGTGGCGCGGCTTCGGTGATCTGCCGCAAAAGCGCGAGTTCCTCTTGCAGGGCCCGATAGCTGAGCCGGTCCAGGACCACCGCGCCATCCTCGGCCAGGGCGTCGATCACGGTGAATCGGAGCGCGCCATCAAGCCAGTCCATCACCAGTTCGGTGCGCCGGTCGTCGCCCGCGACAAGGCGGGCGCGACGGGTCAGCGGCAGATCCGCCAGCGCCGTCGCCAGATCGGGAAAATCCTGCGCCAGGAAATAGGTCAGCCGGCTCCATTCATCGCCGCCCTCGGTCCCGTCCTTGCGCAGCGATTCGAGCAGCGCGGCGCCACGGGCGTTGGTGTCGATGAGGGTCTGCCCGTCGAACAGGAAAGCCGCATCGCTGCCGATGCCCAGGGGCGGCGCGCTGCGTTTTCCCGGGCCCCGCAACGCGCCGAAGATCAGCAGGCTGGCGAGCACCGTCAGCACCGAGGTTCCGACGAGGACGAGGGCAAAGGCAAAAGTCGTCTGCATGGGCGGCTCCTGTCTCCGGTTCGGGGCGGGCGCGGGCTGACCGAGTCGGGGCCGGGTCAGGATCGGGGCTATTGGTTAAGGCTGCGTTAAGAACGATTAATAACCTTAATATGGCGCGCTTGGCAGAAAAACTTCAGACGGGCGGTTGCGCTGCCGTGCCGGCGTTCGGGACATTCTCGCCCAGCGCGCGCCTTGGGTCGGCCTCGATCGCGCGGCGCGGCCAGCGGACCTCGGCCAGGGCGCCGCAGCGTTGGCCAGGGGCCTGGCGCGGGCGCAGGCGGTCGGTGCAATTGCCGAAACGCACGCTGGCGCCGGTCCGTTCCAGCAGCGTCTTGGCGATGAACAGGCCCAGTCCCATCCCCTCGTATTCCGGGCGGGAATCGTCGCGCGGCTCATCCCAGCGGCGGTTTTTCAGATAGGGCTCGCCCAGCCGGGCTAGCAGATGCGGCGGATAGCCCGGGCCGTCGTCGATGACCCGGAGCGAGACCTCTGTCGCGGTCCAATGCGCCTCGATCCAGACCTGCGAGCTGGCGAAATCGACGGCATTCTGAATCAGGTTGCGCAGCCCGTGCACGATCTCGGGACGGCGGAAGATTTCGGGCATGCGGCCGTCCGCGGCGCCGGCGTCGAAGCTGATCGCCTTGCCACGGTCGGTATGGGGTGCGGCGGCCTCCTGCACCACGGCTTCGAGGGGGGCGTGGCGCAGATGCAGGTCGTCCTTTCCCGCCTGCCCCATCGAGCGCAGGATCGCCCGGCAGCGGTCGGCCTGTTCGCGGATGAGGCGCGCATCCTCGGCCAGGTCGGGATCGTCCAGCGCGTCGATCAGTTCCGAGGAGACCAGCTTGATGGTGGCCAGCGGCGTGCCCAGCTCATGCGCTGCCGCCGCGACCACGCCGCCCAGATCGGTCAGCTTCTGTTCACGGGCCAGGGCCAGCGAGGTGGCGAGCAGCGCCTCGGTCAGGGCGTGTTTCTCGGCTGCGACCGAGCGGGAATAGAGCCCGATGAAGCCGATACCGATGACCAGCGCGATCCAGAAGCCGAAGCGGAAGAGGTCGGGCATCAGCACGGGATCGCCCGCCTCGGTCCGCAGGGGTTCGAAGACGAAGGCCAGAAGCGAGGCCAGAAGCACCGCCGCCCCGCCCAGGATCAGGACCGACCGCAGGGTCAGCGCCGTGGCCGCGATGGTGACGGGGGCGATCAGCAACAGGCCGAAAGGGTTGTTGAGCCCTCCGGTCAGGAACAGCAGCAATGCGAGCTGCGTCGTGTCGAAAAGAAGGGTGAGCAGCGCCTCGGTTTCCGACAACCGCTTGGTGCGGGGGAAGACATAGGCGGACAGCAGGTTCGACGCGGCCGAGACGCCGACGACCGACAGGCACAGCGCCAGCGGGAAATCCAGGCCGAACAGGAAATGCGTGACAAGCAGCGCCACCACCTGGCCCGAGGCCGCCAGCCAGCGCACCCGCGTCAGCGTCTCCAGCCGGACCCAATGGCCCTGCACGTCGCGGTTCATGAGGCCCTGGGCGGTGCTGTCCATCGGCGTCCTGTTGTCGCGGTCACGGGTTTGCGCCTTGTTACGCCCCGCGGCTTGAGGCATCAAGCGGCGCAAACCGGCAAGTGACGGAGAGACGGATGACCAAGGCCTATGCAATCGGAGCGGCGACGCTGGTCGCGGTGATGCTGGCGGGGCTGGCGCTCTTTGCCTATCAGCCGCCCTTCCTGCGCACGATGCTGGGGATGAGCGACGATCCCTTCGATCCCTGCCGGTCGGGCGCGGTGATGGGGGGGCTCGACCAGATCGGCGGGCCCTTCACGCTGGTCAATGCTCAGGGACAGACGGTGACGGATCAGGATGTGATCACCATGCCGTCGATCCTCTATTTCGGCTATACTTTCTGCCCCGATGTCTGCCCGCTGGACAGCGCCCGCAACGCGCTGGCGACCGAATTGCTGGAGGCCGAGGGCCAGATCGTTCAGCCGGTCTTCATCTCGGTCGATCCCGAGCGCGACACGCCGGAAGTGGTGGGCGAGTTCGCCTCGATCTTCCATCCGCGGATGATCGGCCTCACTGGCAGCGACGAACAGGTGCGCGCCGCCTCGCGCGCCTATCGCACCTATTTCTCGCGGCAAGACGGCGACGATCAATATTACCTCGTCGACCATTCGACCTTCAGCTATCTGGTGATCCCGGGTCACGGCACGGTCGAGATCTTCCGCCACGACATGCCTGCCGAAGAGGTCGCCGAGATTGCCCAATGCTATCTGTCGCGCGCCTGACAGCGGCGCATTGGCGCAGGCATATTGGCAATCCCGTATCCATGTTTGATTTTCGCACCCGGGGCGACTAGATCGGACAGAGACACTCCGAGGAGCCCCGCATGACCGACGACAGCCCGCTTGACCTCGGCCCCGACCCGTCGCTGCTGCTGGTCGATGACGATGAGGTCTTTCTCAAGCGGCTGGCCCGCGCCATGGAGCGTCGCGGTTTCGCTGTCGAAACCGCCGGATCGGTCGCCGCGGGCAAGGCGCTGGCCGTGGCCCGGCCGCCGGCCTATGCGGTGATCGACCTCAGGCTCGACGACGGCAACGGCCTGGATGTGGTCGAGGCCCTGCGCACCAAGCGGCCCGATGCGCGGATCGTCGTGCTGACCGGCTACGGCGCGATTGCCACCGCCGTGGCCGCGGTGAAGATCGGCGCGACCGATTACCTGTCCAAGCCCGCCGATGCCGATGAGGTGGTCAACGCCCTGCTGCAACGCGAGGGCGCCGTCCTGCCCGAACCGCCGGAAAACCCGATGTCCGCCGACCGCGTGCGCTGGGAGCATATCCAGCGGGTCTATGAACAATGCGACCGCAACGTCAGCGAGACGGCGCGGCGCCTCAGCATGCACCGGCGGACGCTGCAACGGATCCTGGCCAAGCGCAGCCCGCGCTGATCACGCCACCAGCGATTCCGCTCCCTTCAGATCGACGCTGACCAGCTGGCTGACGCCCTGTTCGGCCATGGTCACGCCGAACAGTCGGTCCATCCGCGCCATGGTCAGCGCGTTATGGGTGATGATCAGGAAGCGGGTCTCGGTCCGCCGGGTCATCTCGTCCAAGAGGTCGCAGAAGCGCACGACGTTGGCATCGTCCAGCGGCGCGTCCACCTCGTCCAGCACGCAGATCGGCGCGGGGTTGGCCAGGAACACACCGAAAATCAGCGCCAGCGCGGTCAGGGTCTGTTCACCCCCCGACAGCAGGCTCAGCGAGCTGAGTTTCTTGCCTGGCGGCTGGCAGAGGATCTCCAGCCCCGCTTCCAGCGGGTCGTCGGATTCGACCAGCACCAGACGCGCCTCGCCGCCGTTGAAGAGATGGGTGAAGAGCGTCATGAAATTGCTGTTCACCTGATCGAAAGCGGCCAGCAGACGCTCGCGCCCCTCGCGGTTCAGGGCAGCGATGCCGCCCCGCAGCTTGGCGACCGCAGCCTCCAGATCGGCCTTTTCGCGGACCAGCGTGCCGTGTTCCTCTTCGACCTGCCGCGCGTCTTCCTCGGCCCGCAGGTTGACCGCGCCCAGCGCGTCGCGGGCCCGGCGCAGGCGGGCGATTTCCGTCTCCAGCGTTGCCGAATCCGGCATTTCATCCGCCCCGACGCCCAGCTGGTTCAGCAGCCCCTGCGGGGTCGCGTCCAGCTCGTCGGCGATGCGGTTCGCGGCCAGCGCCACGGCCTCGCCAGCTGCGTCCACCCGCGCCTCGGCCCGGGCGCGGGCCTCGCGCGCCTCCCCCGCGGTGCGTTCGGCGGCACGTTCGGCTTCACCCGCGGCGCGGAGGGCGCTTTCAGCGGACAGCAGCGCCTCGACGGCGGCGGTGCGGCGGGTTTCGGCCTCGGAAATCGCCTCGGCCAGTTCGGCGCGGCGGGCGAGGATTTCCTCGGGCGCGGCATTGGCTTCCGAGAGTTCCTCCTGCGCGTCGTCGGCCCGGCGTTCCAGCTCGGCGATGCGGTCGGCGGCGGTGGTCTTGCGCGCGGTCCAACTCTGGATGTCGCGCGCCACCTCCTGCGAGCGGGTCCGGCGGGCGGCGCCCTCGCGGCGGATTTCCTCCTGCGCGGCGCGGCGCGACATCATCGCCATGCGCGCGGCCTCGACCTGGGTGCGGATGGTTTCCAGCCGGGCGCGGGCGCCGTCCAGATCGTCGATCTCGGCCAGTGCCTCCTCGGCCTCGGCCAGCCGCGATTCCGCCGCTTCGGCCTCGGCCTGCATCCGCTCCAGCGCCAGTTCCGCCGTCTCGCGCTTGGACCGGGCGAGGCTCGCGTCGGCCTCGGCCTTTGACGCGGCGCGGGAGGCTTCGGTCAGCCGCATCTCGGCCTGACGGCGGGCGTCGCGGGCCATGCGGTCAGCCTCGGTCAGCTGGGCCAGACGCGACTGGCGGGCCTGATGCGCCTCGCGCGCGGCCTCCTGCCGTTCCTCGGCCTCGTCCAGATCGGCGCGGAGTTGGTCCAGCCGGTTGCGCTGCGTCAGGCGGATGGCGGCGGCCGAGGGCGCATCCTCGCCCCGCTGCATCAACCCGTCCCAACGCCAGAGGTCGCCGCCCTTCGTCACCAGCCGTTGACCGGGTTTCAGGCTGGCATGCAGGGCCTCGGCGTGATCGTCTTCGACAAGCCCGATCTGCGACAGGCGACGGGTCAATTCGGCAGGTGCAGAGACGCTTTTCGCCAGCGGCTCGACCCCGGCGGGCAGGTCGGCGGCGGCCTCATAGGGCGCCAAGGCCCGCCAGCCCGAACCGGTCGCCGCCGCCGCGATCCTGAGGTCATCGCCCAGCGCCGCGCCCAAGGCGTGTTCCAGACCGGGCGCCACGCGGACCTGATCCAAGAGCCCGCCCGCCAGATCCTTATCCCGCGCCAGCAGCCGTTCCAGCGCCGTGAGTTCCGCCGACAGCGCCGTCGCCTCGCCTTCCGCCCCGGCCCTTGCCGCGCGGGCCTCGACCTCGGCGGCCTGAGCATCGGCGCGGGCCGCTTCGGTCTCGATCAGCGTTTCCTCTGCCGATTCCAGCAAATCCTGCGCGGCATCCCGCGCCTCGGCCGCCTGTTCTTGCCCCTGCTCGGCGGCCTCCAAGGCGGCGGCGGCCTGCGCGGCCTCATCGGCGGCGCGCTGCGCCCCGGCGGCGGCCTTGGCGCCCTCGGCCCTTGCCTCGGCCGCCTGACGGGTCAGGGACTGGTGGCGGGCGGCGAGGCGGGCCATATCCTCGGTCGCCTCGGTCAGATGCGATTCGATATCGGCCAGCACGTCGGAGGCCTCGCGCGCGGCTTCCACCGCCTCGGCCAGCTTCTCGTCATGCCCTTCGGCGGCGCGGGCGAGTTGCTCTTCCTCCCATTGCAGCCGTTCGATGGTCTCATCCGCATCCGCCGCCAGCCCCGATTCGCGCTGCGCGTCGCGGCGCAGCTGCTCGATTCTGGCCATGAGGGTCTGCACCGCCTCGCGCGCGCGGGCCTCGGCGTCGGTCAGCGTGTCGCGCTGAACCTGCAGGCGTTGCAGGATGGCCCCGGCGATGGCCTCCTCCTCGCGCAGGGGCGGCAAGGCGTCCTCGCGGCTCTCGCGCTGCGTCTTGGCCTCGCGCGCGGCGCGTTCGGCGGTGGCGGCCGCGGTGATCGCCTGGGTCAGCGCCGCCTGAACCTCGGCCCGCGCCTGCGCCGCCTCGCGCCAGCGGCGATAAAGGATCATCCCCTCGTTCTTGCGCAGCTCCACCGCGATCTCACGGTAGCGCGCCGCCTGCCGCGCCTGCCGGGCGAGGACGGCAAGCTGCTGCGCCAGCGCGTCCACGGTGTCGCCGACCCGAGCGAGGTTGGCCTCGGTGGCGTTGAGGCGCAACTCGGCCTCGTGCCGCCGCTGGTACAGGCCCGAGATGCCGGCGGCCTCTTCGAGGACCCGCCGGCGCGCCTTGGGCTTGGCGTTGATGAGTTCCGAAATCTGCCCCTGCCGCACCAGCGCCGGGGAATGCGCGCCGGTCGAGGCATCGGCAAAGAGCATCTGCACATCGCGGGCGCGGACCTCCTTGCCGTTGACGCGATAGGCCGAACCGGCGTCGCGGGTGATGCGGCGCGTGACCTCCAGGAAATCGGCGTCGTTGAAGCCCGCGGGCGCCACCCGGTCGCCGTTGTCGACGGTCAGCGCCACCTCGGCAAAGGCCCGGGCGCCGCGCGACTTGGTGCCGGCGAAGACCACATCCTCCATGCCCGAGCCGCGCATGGCGGTCGGGCGATTCTCGCCCATGACCCAGCGCAGCGCCTCCAGCAGGTTGGACTTGCCGCAGCCGTTCGGCCCGACCACGCCGGTCAGCCCCTCGCGGATCACCAGTTCGGTGGGATCCACGAAGCTTTTGAAACCGTTGAGGCGCAGGCGGGTGAAGTGCACGGAAGCATCCGGTTGGGGCGTTCGCGGGCAGTTTTTCCGCGCAGGCGCGAGGAGTCAAGGATGACGCCGGATATGGCGGCGAAGCCGGGGGTTATCCACAAGATATTGGGGCATTGCGGCCACAGTTCCGGCGGCCTAGCCTGCCCGAAAACGAGGTTCGCCATGGCTGTTTCCGTCCGCCCCGATTCCCCCCGCGACCCCGGCGCGACGGCGCTGTTGCAGGCCTCGCACGCCTATCTGCAAAGCCTCTATGATCCTGAGGACAACCATTTCCTGTCCATCGACGAACTCTGCACGCCGGACATCCTGTTCTTCACCGCGCGGCAGGACGGGCGGGTCATCGGCACCGCGGCGCTGGCCCTGCGCGGGGGCTATGGCGAGGTGAAGTCGATGTTCGTGGATCCCGCGGCGCGGGGTCAGGGCGCGGCCGGGGCGCTGCTGTCGCGGCTGATCGGCGAGGGGGCGTTGCGCGGCCTGCCCGCGCTGAAGCTGGAAACCGGGCCGCTCAACACCGAGGCGCTGGCGCTTTACGCGCGGCACGGGTTCCGGGTCTGCGGGCCGTTCGGGGATTACGCGGAGGTTCCGGCTTCGGTCTTCATGGAGCGGGTGCTCGACACCCCCGCCCCGCGGCGCCTGGGGCCGGAGGAGGATATGGCGCCGGTGCATGCGCTGCTGATCGGGGCCTTCGGCTATATGGGCGGCGTGATCGACCCGCCTTCGTCGCTGACCCGGATGACGCCGAAGGATCTGGCCCGCGAGGCGGCCGAGAATGAGCTTTGGGTGCTGGAACCCGGCCCGGCCGCCTGCATGATCCTGACCGTCAAGGGCGACACGCTCTATCTGGGCAAGCTGGCGGTGGACGACCGGCTGAGGGGTGCCGGGCTGGCGCGGCGGATGATCGAACATGCGGTGGCACGGGCCCGGGCGCTGGGTCTGGGGCATGTGACGCTGCAGACCCGGGTGGAGCTGACCGGCAATCAGGCGACCTTCCAGCGGCTTGGGTTCCGCGAGGTCGAGCGGACGGCGCATGCGGGCTACGACCGGCCGACCTCGATCACCTATCGGCGCGACGTCTGAACCCGTTGCACCTGCGACAATCGGGCGCTTCACATTCCAAATTCGGAATGTTACTAAGTATTCCACAAATGGAATATGTGAGGTCCCGCCATGTCGCCCACCCGTCCCTCGGACACCTATTCGCCCATGTACTTCCTGGCCTCGCTTGGCGCCGGGGGTCTGTCGGTCAGCTTCTTCATGTGGCTGATGTTCTGGCTGCCGCACCCCGGCCGCACCGTCCCGATCTTCGAGGATATCGCCGCGGCCTTTCAGACCGGCGCGCCGCTGAAACAGGCGATGATCATCGCCGCCATGGCCGGAATCGCGCTGTTCGTCGTGCTGAACCTGAAATCGCTGGTCTGGAACCTGACGCATTTCGCCCAATGGAAACGGACCGAAGCCTATCAGAAATTCGCCAGGACCAATGCGCAAAGCCAGCTGATGGCGCTGCCGCTGGCGCTGGCCATGTCGGTGAACGGCCTGTTCATCGCCGGCCTGGTTTTCGTGCCGGGGCTGTGGACGGTGGTTGAATACCTGTTCCCGCTGGCGCTGGCGGCCTTCGTGCTGATCGCCGTCCTGGCCTTCCGCACCTATGGCGCCTTCATCGCCCGTATCAAGGTCGAGGGCGGGTTCAACCATGCGGCCAACAACAGCTTCGGCCAGATCCTGCCCGCCTTTGCCTTTGCCATGATCGGCGTCGGCATGGCCGCGCCCGCGGCGATGAGCACCAGTGCCGCCGTGGTCGGCGTGTCGATCGCCGCCTCGACCTTTCTGCTGGTGACCGCGGCGCTGATCGCCGGGATCGCGCTGATCCTCGGCATCCGCTCGATGCTGGACCATGGCACCAATGCCGAAACCGCGCCGACGCTGATGATCCTGATCCCGCTGATGACCATCCTGGCGATCCTGATGATGCGGCAGAACCACGGACTTGGCACCCAGTTCGAGGCGCATACCTCGGATGCCCAGACCTTTCTCTTCCTGGCCAAGGTCGTCTCGGTGCAGCTGGTCTTTGCCCTCTTCGGCTGGCTGATCCTGTCGCGCCACCAATACGGCAAGCGCTTCATCTGGGGCCGCGAAACCTCGGTCATGAGCTATGCGCTGGTCTGCCCGGGCGTCGGCTTCACCGTGCTGTGGCAGTTCTTCGTCCACAAGGGGCTGGTCGCGGTGCATCTGGTCGACAAATTCTCGGCCGTCTACTGGGTGCTGATCGCGGTGGCGCTGGTGGTGCAGGCGGCCATGGTGGCGCTGGTCTTCACCTTGAACCGCCGCCATTTCGGTACGCCGCGCCCCGTCGTCGCGGTTCCTGCCGAGTAATCGCGATCCTGCCACGCGCAAGGGCGGCCCCCCTGGGCCGCCCTTTCTGCATTCGTATATGCGTATCCTCTTATTGCGCGATATGTGAAGACGTGCCTATCCTGACCCCGGGCCGACGCCGGCCCCGCGCGTTTGGGAGGATGCGCGTCATCAACGGGAGGAATGTCATGATCAAGACCGCCCTGCGCGCGAGCGGACTGGCCGTCGCGCTGGCCCTGGCGCCGCTGGCCGCGCTGGCCGAAACGCACCGCGTCGCCTTTCACGTCGACGAGAATGACCCGCAGGTCATGACCATGACGCTGAACAACGTGAACAACCTCATCGCCTATTACGCCGAACAGGGCGACGAGGTGGAGGTTCAGGTCGTGACCTACGGCCCCGGCCTGCACATGCTGCGCGCCGATACCTCGCCCGTGGCCCCGCGTATCGCCCAGATGGCGCTGGAGCATGAGAACATCACCTTCCAGGCCTGCAACAACACCCTGCAGGGGATGCAGCGGCAGGCCGGGCACGACATTGCCCTGCTGTCCGAGGCGAACATCGTCCCCTCGGGCGTGGTGCAGCTGGTTACGCTGCAAGAGCAGGGCTGGTCCTACATCCGGCCCTGACCCTGCGCTGCCGGGGTCGCCCTACATCGCCGGATGGCAGGCGGCCTCGGACAGGGTGAGGACCTGCGCCGATTCCGGCACGATGCGGCCGTCGGCGATCCCGGCCTGAACCGCGGGGCTGAGCGTGTCCTGCATGTAGCCGAGGGGGAGAAGCAGCGTCGGGATCTCGCTGAGTTCGATCCGGCAGCCGTTGTAGCGCATCACCTCGACCAGCAGCGCGTCGCCGCTTTCTGCATGACGCAGGGTGCAGAAATCGGCGTCCAGCGTAACGCCCCCCATGACCGAGGCATCGCCCGTGGCAAAGCCCCGCGCGACGGCATCGGCCAGGATCTCCTGATATTCCTCGGGCGTGGTGCCCATGTCTTCCATGAAGAGCGATGTCTGCGCTTCGTTCAGCGTGCAGCCATAGGCGCGCAGCATGCCGATCACGGCATGGGCCTTGGCGGGGTCGATCTCGGCCCGGGCGGCGAGGGGGGCGAAGGGCAGCAGGGCCGCAGCAGCGGCCAGAAGGTAACGGGTCATGGCAATGCCTCATGCAAATACGGGTGGGAAATATCACCACGACCAGGGAAACACCGCCGCGCTCGCCGGTCAACGCAAACCCGTGCGGGCAGGCCTATTCGTCCGGTGGCAGGGGGGCGAGTTCGGTTTCCAGGAACCGCTCGAAAGCCTCCAGGTTCAGGGGCTCGAACTGGCCAAAAGCCTGCATGAAGACCGAAGCCGCGCGCATCGCGTCGGGCTCGAGCTTGCACCATTTCACCCGGCCGCGTTTCTCCTGGCTGATGAGCCCGGCCTCGGCCAGCAGCGCCAGATGCTTGGAGACGGCGGCGAGCGAGATGGCGAAGGGTTCCGCCACATCGGTGACGGCCATGTCGTCTTCCAGCAGCATGCCCAGGATCGCCCGGCGCGTCGGATCGGCCAGCGCCATGAAGATCGCGTCGAGGGGATCGGGGGTTGCCATGCCGAAGGGCCTATCCACCCCCCGCGCCCCGGTCAAGATATTCAACCGATCCGTTGAATGTGCAGATGCGGCATCGTTAGCGCCCAAAACCCCACGATCCCGTGAGGCACCCGAAAATTACAAAGCATTTTCAGCGGCTTGACGGCCGTTATTCTTCCTTGACTCTGTGCCCCCCCGCTTCTAGGTTCCGCCCGTCACTCCCCAGGGGGTTCCCGATGTCCGACCCGAGCGATCTGGAGCGCCTGAAAGCGCTCGACGAACGGCTGCGGAGCCTGAAGAAGGCGCAGGAACCGACCGTCAACGGCGTGGCACAGGGTCATGAGATGGCGCATTTCGCCTGGCGCATGGTCACCGAGTTGGTTGCCGGTCTGCTGATCGGTTTCGGCATCGGGTACGGGCTGGATACGGTGTTCGACACCATGCCGCTGTTCCTGGTGCTGTTCATTTTGCTGGGTCTTGTGGCCGGTATCCGCGTGATGATGCGGACCGCGCAGGACGCCCAGCGCAAGAGCACGCAGGCGGCACTGCCCGCCAAGAACGAAGGGGACTGAGACGTGGCCGCAGAAGAGCATGGCGAAGGCCTGGCCTTCCACCCGATGGACCAATTCATCGTGCGCCCGCTGTTCGGCGAGGGCGATGTGGGGGTCTTCACGATCACCAACGCCACGCTGTGGATGGCGCTGAGCGTCCTGGCCATCGCGCTTCTGTTCATCGTCGGCACCCGCGGCCGGGCCATCATCCCGACCCGTGTGCAGTCGATCGCGGAACTGGCCTATGGCTTCATCCACAAGATGGTCGAGGATGTGGCGGGCAAGGAAGCGCTGACCTTCTTCCCCTATATCTTCACCGTGTTCCTGTTCATCGTCTTCTCGAACTTCCTGGGCCTCCTGCCCATGGCCTTCACGCCCACCTCGCATATCGCGGTCACGGCGGTGCTGGCCATCGGCGTGTTCCTGACGGTGACCATCGTCGGTTTCGCCAAGAACGGCGCGGGGTTCCTGTCGCTGTTCTGGGTGTCCTCAGCGCCGCTGCCGCTGCGCCCGATCCTGGCGCTGATCGAGATCATCTCGTATTTCGTGCGCCCGGTCAGCCATTCCATTCGTCTTGCCGGCAACATGATGGCCGGCCACGCCGTGATCAAGGTGTTCGCCGCCTTCGCGCCGCTGGTGCTGATCTCGACCATCGGGATCGCCGTGACGCCGCTGTCCATCGTCGCCATCACCGCGATGTACGGGCTCGAAATCCTCGTGGCCTTCATCCAGGCCTACGTGTTCACCATCCTGACCTGCGTCTACCTCAAGGATGCGCTGCATCCGCATCACTGACGCGGGCTCTCGACCCCTCACTCAACCTATTCCAGCCTCAAGGAGAAAGATCATGGAAGGTTCCATCGTTCAAATGGGTGCGTACATCGGCGCTGGCCTGGCCTGCATGGGCATGGGCGGGGCTGCGGTCGGCGTGGGCAACGTCGCCGGCAACTTCCTGTCGGGCGCGCTGCGCAACCCGTCGGCGGCCGCCGGTCAGACCGCGACGCTGTTCATCGGCATCGCCTTCGCCGAAGCGCTGGGGATCTTCTCGTTCCTCGTCGCGCTGCTGCTGATGTTCGCCGTCTGATCCTGACCATTCCGTGATCCTTGCGGCCGGGTGGGTCTGACGACCTGCCCGGCGGATACGGTCAATCAGGAGGACGCCCATGTCTGCAGAAACCGCAGCCGAGCACGGCGCCGCCGCTGCGCATGGCGCCGAAGCGGCCTCGTCGGGTGGCATGCCGCAACTCGATTTCGCGACCTTCCCCAACCAGATCTTCTGGCTGGTGGTGGCGCTGGTCGTGCTCTACTTCATTCTCTCGCGCGTGGCGCTGCCGCGGATCGGATCGGTTCTGGCCGAACGGACCGGCACCATCACCAACGATATCGCCGCCGCCGAGACCTATAAGCAACAGGCCGCCGAGGCCGAGGCCGCCTATCACAAGGCGCTGGACGACGCGCGCGCCGCTGCCGCCAAGGTGGTCGAGGAATCGCGCGCCGAGATCCAGAAGGAACTCGACGTGGCGATTGCCAAGGCCGATGCCGAGATTGCCGCGCGCACCGCGGAATCCGAGGCCCGGATCGGCGAGATCCGTGACAGCGCGGCCGAGGCGGTGACCACGGTCGCCAAGGACACGACCAAGGAGATCCTGGGCGTGTTCGGGGTCAAGGCTGACGCCCGCTCGGTGACCTCGTCGGTGACCGCCCGCCTGAAAGGGGGTGCCGCATGACCCGGCTTCTCGCCCTGATGCTCGCCGTTGCCGCCTCGCCGGCGATGGCGGCCTCGGGTCCGTTCTTCTCGCTGCGCAACACCGACTTCGTGGTGCTGCTGGCCTTCCTGCTGTTCCTTGCGGTGCTCCTGTACTTCAAGGTACCCGGGCTGATCGGCGGTCTTCTGGACAAGCGCGCGGCGACGATCCGCGCCGAGCTGGAAGAAGCCCGCAAGCTGCGGGAGGAAGCGCAAGAGCTGCGCGCCTCGTTCGAGCGCAAGAAGGCCGAGGTCAAGGACCAGGCCGAGCGCATCGTCGCCAAGGCGAAAGCCGATGCGGAGGTGGCGGCGGCCCAGGCCAAGGCCGATCTCGAAACCTCGATTGCCCGCCGTCTGCGCGCGGCCGAGGATCAGATCGCGGCGGCCGAAGCGGCGGCGGTTCGGGAAGTCCGCAACCGGGCGATCGCGGTGTCGGTCGCGGCGGCGGGCGACCTGATCGCCAAGAACCTGACGGCCGAGGACGCCAACAAGATGATCGAGGATTCGATCGCGACGGTGGAACAGCGCCTGCATTGAGCGCCTCCCCGATGCACCAGAAGGGCCCCGCTTCGGCGGGGCCTTTTCGTTTCAGGCAAGCCGCGCCAGCATGGTGTCGATCATCGCCGCATAGGGGGCGGGGTCAGCGCCGGTCGCGGTGGCCAGCGCTGCCCGGTCGAACATTGCCGAGAACAGATCGGCCAGCGCCTCCAGCTCCGCGCCCCGCGCCGTGACGCCCGGCAGCGCCGCCAGCCCCTCGCGCAGCGTGGCCCCGCCGGTGTCGGCGTCGATGCGGCGCATCTCGTCGGCGCCCAGCACCGCCGGACCGTCGATCAGCATCAGCCGCACCCGCCCCGGCGCCTGCATCGCCGCGAAATAGGCCCGCGCGCCCTGCCTGAGCGCGGTCAGGGGATCCCCGGCATCGAGGCTGCCCCCGTCGATGGCGGCCGCAATCGCCTGGGCCTCGGCCTCGATCAGCGCCAGGAACAGGGCGCGTTTGTCGGCGAAATGGTGGTACAGCGCGCCGCGCGTCACGCCGGCGCGGGCGACGATCTCGGGCGTCCCGGTCTCGGCATAGCCGGTTTCGGTGAACAGGGCGCGGGCGGCCTGTAGCAGGGCGGCGCGTGTTTCCTGGCGGCGGTCGGCGTTGCTACGTCTCTCTTGCATACATACAGCCTGTATGTTATTTACTTCCATACAGCCTGAATGTTTTTCACTGCCGGAGCAACCCCATGCAGATCACCCAATTCTATCCCGTGCTGATGGTGGCGGATGTCGCCGCCACTGCCGCCTTCTACAAATGCCATTTCGGTTTTGAACCCGCGTTCGAAAGCGACTGGTATGTCCATCTGACGATGCCTGGCCCGGTGCCGGTGAATCTGGCGATCCTTGATGGGACACATGAGACGATCCCGGCGGTGGCTCGGGGCAAGGTCACGGGGATGCTGCTGAATTTCGAGGTCGCGGATGTCGATGCCGTGCACGCGGCGCTGAGCGCGGCGGGCCTGCCGATCCTGCTGCCGCTGAAGGACGAGGATTTCGGGCAGCGCCATTTCATCACCGCCGACCCGAACGGCGTGCTGATCGACGTGATCACCCCGATTGCCCCCAGCGCCGACTACGCCGCGCAATATTCAGCCGAAGCGCTGCCGGGTTAAGCCCTAGCGGCGGGCGAGATTGTCGCTGACCCGGAAGCCCTGCGGCACTTGGTCCCGGCCTTCCAGCAGCAGATCGGCGGCCAGTTCTGCCAGTTTCGGCGCCATGCCGAAGCCGATCTTGAAGCCGCCGTTCAGCACGAAATGCCCGGGCCGGTCAGGCCAGGGTCCCAGCATCGGCGCGCGAGACGGGGCCCGGGGGCGGACGCCCGCCCAGCGCTCGATCACCGGGGCCTCGGCCAGATCGGGGCAGAGGGCGCGTGCGCGGTCAATCAGGCTCTCTAACTGCGCATCCGTGCGGTCGGGGCTCTCGTAATCGCGCTCGCTGGTCGATCCCACGGCGACGGTTCCGTCGGCATGCGGCACCACATGCAGGGACTCGGCGAAAAGCTGGGGCGCCGCGCGAAAATCGGCGCGGAAGAGCGCCGCCTGCCCCTTCACCCCGGCCCCGATCCCCAGATCGCGGAGCCCCTGCACCCCGGTGGCCCAGAGGACCTGACCCGAGGGCGCGCCGCCGATCTCCACCCTCACGCCCTTGGCCGCCAGCGCGGCCACCAAAGCCTCCGCCGCGCCCCGGGGCCGCATCCGCGCGGTCAATGTGTCGTGGACCACCAAGCCGGTCGGACTGGCCAGCCGCATCCCCGGCACCTGATCCACCGGCACGACGCGCCACTCGGCCCGCCCCTGCCAGAGGTCGCGCGCCTTCTCGCCCCGCTCGCGCGCTCGAACTACGGCAGCCTCGTCCGCCAAGGGCTGCACCCGGCCCAGCCGGGCATAGCCCGGGTCGCGCCCGCCCACCTGCGCCACCTCGGCCCAGAAGCCTTCGGCCATCAACAGGCTGTCCAGCTGGAAGGCCTTCTTGGTGTTCCAGTTCTCGGGCACATGCGGGGCCAGCGCGCCGACGATCCCGCCCGAGGATCCGGCACCGACGCGCGAGGCCTCGATCACCCGCACGCTTGCGCCCCGCCGGGTCAGTGCCCAGGCAGCGCCGAGGCCGAAGATCCCCGCCCCCATGACCGTGATGTCAACCATTGCCTTTCCCCTGCCCGCACGTCATGCAGGGCCAGACGCAGCCCTTCACACGCGAATGAACCAGCCCGACCTCACTTGGACCGACAGCGACACGCCGGTCGCCACGGCGTTCGACGATCCCTACTTCACCGGAGGGCTGGAGGAAACGCGCCATGTGTTCTTGTCCGGCAACGATCTGCCCGCGCGGCTGAAGGACGGGTTCCAGGTGGCCGAGCTGGGCTTCGGCACCGGGCTGAACCTGCTGGCGCTGGCGCAGCTCTGGGACGGCCCCGGCACCCTGCGCTTCACCTCGTTCGAGGCTTTTCCGATGGCCGCCGGGGATATGGAGCGCGCGCTGAGACCCTTCGCCCTGCCGCAGACCGGGGCGCTGGTCACGCAATGGGCCGCGGCCGAAGGCCCGGTGCGGCACCTCACGCTCAATGGGATCGAGGCGCAGGTGATCATCGGCGACGCGCGCGAGACCCTGCCCGCCTGGCGGGGCGCCGCCGATGCCTGGTTCCTCGACGGTTTTGCCCCGGCGCGGAACCCCGAATTGTGGTCCGAGGCGTTGATGGCCGAAGTTGGGCGCCACACCGCCCCCTTGGGCAGCTGTGCCACCTATACCGCCGCCGGCCATGTCCGCCGGGCGCTGGAAGCCGCCGGTTTCACCGTCACCCGCCAATCCGGCTTTGGCCGCAAGAAACACATGACGCACGGCAGGAAACCCGCATGAGCGCCCGTCAGAACACCACCCTCGGCGTCTGGCTGATGATCGCCGTGACCTTCGTCTTCGCCATGCAGGACGGGATTTCGCGCCATCTGGCCGGGGAATACAACGTCTTCATGGTGGTGATGATCCGCTACTGGTTCTTCGCCACGTTCGTCATCGTCCTGGCCAGCCGCATGGCCGGGGGGCTGAAGAACGCCGCCCGGTCGGGCACGATCAAGATGCAGGTCTTCCGCGGCGCGCTGCTGTCGCTGGAAATCTTCGTCGCCATCATGAGCTTCGTGCTGCTGGGTCTGGTCGAGGCGCATGCGGTTTTCGCAACCTATCCCCTGCTGATCGCGGCGCTGTCCGGTCCCGTGCTGGGCGAGAAAGTCGGCTGGCGGCGCTGGGTCGCCATCGGCATCGGCTTTGTCGGCGTGCTGGTGATCCTGGAGCCCGGCTTCGGCGTCTTCCGGCCCGAGGCGCTGATGTCCGTCCTCGCCGCCTTCATGTTCGCGCTGTACGGGCTGTTGACCCGCTATGTCGCACGCTACGATTCCGCCGCCGTCAGCTTCTTCTGGACCGGCGTCACCGGCGCCGTGGTCACCACGGCGGTCGGCGTCTGGTTCTGGGAGCCGATGAGCACGGGGGATTGGGGCTGGATGGCGCTCTTGTGCATCACCTCGGCCACCAGCCATTTCCTGCTGATCAAGGCCTATGAGGTGGCCGAGGCGAATGCGATCCAGCCCTTCGCCTATCTGCAACTGGTCTTCGCCAGCATGATCGGCATCAGCATCTTCGGCGAGACGCTGCGCCCCAATGTGGCGGTCGGCGCGGCGATCGTGGTTTGCGCGGGGCTGTTTACCCTGTGGCGCGCCCGGATCGCCGCGCAGCGCGGCTAGGCGTTAGCTCAACCGGTGGCGCACATCTGTTCGGCCAGCGCGCCGAAGTTCCGGTAGCGCGCCCAGAATTCGTTGTCAGCGCGGGTCGGCGACATGCGCACCGATTGCGCCTCGTCCGGGTTGGTGAAGAAGCGCGCGGCGCGGCGCTGCTCCGAGCGGGTCAGCGTATGGTCCGCCGCCGCGTCGATGCAGCGGCAGAGCTGGCGCGAGGCGCCGGGCCGGTCCGAGCTGTTGCAGGCGGCCTCGATCGGGCCGGCGAGGGCCGCCACCGGGACCAGGGTCGCCAGCGCCAGCACGGAAGCTGTCAGGAGTTGTTTCATTCTTGCCTCTGTCCAGGTCGACGCGGCCTTTCCGGCCGTCTTAACAAAGCGTTATAAGCATTCGTTATTCTTAGCAAAAATCGCGGCTGTCGGCAATATCTACCCCTAGTATCGGCACCAATCCCCGCCGCAAGATCGGCAACGCGCGCCTTGCCGCCGATTCGCCCCTTGCCTATCCTCGCCCCGGGGACAGGAGGGCTGCGATGGACGCTTGGGATTACATCATCGTCGGCGCGGGCAGCGCCGGGTCGCTGCTGGCCAACCGCCTCAGCCGCAGGCACAAGGTCCTGCTGCTCGAAGCCGGGGGATCGGACAATTACATCTGGGTGCATGTCCCGGTCGGCTATCTCTATTGCATCGACAATCCCCGCGCCGACTGGCGGCTCAGGACTGCGCCCGAACCGGGGCTGAACGGCCGCGCGCTGCTCTATCCCCGGGGCAAGATGCTGGGCGGCTGTTCATCCATCAACGGCATGCTCTATCTGCGCGGCCAGGCCGCCGACTACGACCAATGGCGGCAGATGGGGAATACCGGCTGGGGCTGGGACGATGTGTTGCCCCTCTTCAAACAGCATGAGGATTACGCGGCAGGCGAGGCCGGCGAGATGCACGGCACCGGCGGCGAGTGGCGGGTGGAGAATCAGCGCCTGCGCTGGCAGGTGCTGGACGATTGGGCCAAGGCCGCGCAGGAGGTCGGCATCCCCGCGACGAAGGATTTCAACACCGGCGACAACGAGGGCGTGGCCTATTTCAAGGTCAACCAGCGCGCGGGCTGGCGCTGGAACGCGGCCAAGGCCTTCCTGCGCCCGGCCCGCCGCTCGGGCAATCTGGAGATTCACACCCATGCCCAGGCCACCGGGCTGATCATCGACGGCACCCGCTGCACCGGCGTGCGCTACCTGCGCGACGGCCACCCGGCCGAGGCCCGGGCACGGGCCGAGGTGATCCTCTGCGCGGGCTCCGTAGGCTCCACCCAGCTGCTGCAACTGGCCGGCATCGGCCCCGCCGACCGACTGCGCGCCCTCGGCATCGCGCCGCTCCACGATTGCGACGCGGGCGAGAATCTGCAGGACCATCTGCAATTGCGCCTCGCCTACCGGATCACCGGCGGCAAGTCGCTGAACACGATGGCGAATTCCCTGTTCGGCCGGGCGATGATCGGCGCCGAATACGCCCTCCGCCGCAGTGGCCCGATGTCCATGGCCCCGTCGCAGCTGGGCGCCTTCGCCCGCTCCAGCGCCGATGTGGACCGGGCCGATCTGGAATACCACGTCCAGCCCCTCAGCCTCGAAGCCTTCGGGCAGAAACCGCATCCCTTCCCGGCGATCACCGCCTCGGTCTGCCATCTGCGCCCCGACAGCCGCGGCCATATCCGCATCGCCAGCGCCGAGCCGCTGACGCCCCCGGTGATCCAGCCCAATTACCTCAGCGCCGAGACCGACCGCCTGACCGCCGCCAATGCCATCCGCCTGACCCGGCGGATCATGGCGGCGCCGGCGCTGGCCAAATACCGGCCCGAGGAGTTCAAGCCGGGCCCCGAGGCGCAGTCCGAGGCAGAACTGATCCGCGCCGCCGGGGCCATCGGCACGACCATCTTCCACCCGGTCGGCACCTGCCGCATGGGCACAGACCCGCGCGCCGTCACCGGCCCCGATCTCAGGGTCAACGGGGTCCGGGGCCTGCGCGTCGCCGATGCCTCGATCATGCCCACCATCCCCTCGGGCAACACCAATTCGCCCACCCTGATGATCGCCGAAAAGGCCGCCGCCCTGATCCTCGGCGCCTGATCCCATCTTTGCGCCTCAAATATCCTCGGGGGTTCCCCAAGGGGGTGGAAAACCCCCTTGGGCGGAGGGTGCGGGGGGCAGCGCCCCCCGCTTCCGTCGCCCGAGGCGCCCGCGTCAGCGGGGAACGAGGGCGAAACCCCTCAGCCCCGCCGGACCGAGGCGGTCACGTAATTCACCGACAGATCCCGCTCCGACAGCGACCAGCGCCAGAGGAGCGGGTTGAACACCATCCCCTTGCGGTCCACGGGGTCCAGCCCGGCCCCCCGGATCAGCGCATAAAGCTCGTCCGGCGTGATGAATTTCGCCCAGTCATGCGTCCCCTTCGGCAGCCAGCGCATCACCACCTCGGCCCCGACGATGGCCATGGCATAGCTCTTGGGGTTGCGGTTCAGGGTCGAGCAGATCATCAGCCCGCCGGGTTTCAGCAGATCGTGGCAGGCCACCAGAAACTGCTGGGGATCGGCGACATGCTCGATCACCTCCATGTTCAGCACCACGTCGAAACGCTCGCCGGCCTCGGCCAGCGCCTCGGCGGTGGTGTGGCGATAGTCGATTTCCAGCCCCGATTGCTGCGCATGGACCTGCGCCACCGGGATGTTCCGCTCGGCCGCGTCGGCGCCCACCACCTCGGCCCCCAGCCGCGCCATCGGTTCCGACAGCAGCCCCCCGCCGCAGCCGATATCCAGCAGCCTCAACCCCTCGAACGGCCTCGGCCCGGTCAGGTCGCGGTCGAATTCGGCGGCGATCTGGCTGGTAATGTAATCCAGCCGGCACGGATTCAGCATATGCAAGGGCTTGAACTTGCCATGCGGATCCCACCAATCCGCGGCCATGGCCTCGAATTTGGCGACTTCGGCGGGGTCGATACTGGTGCTCATCCTGCGCTCCGGCTTGCCTTTTCCGCCCGCTTCCCGTGGAATGCGGCGATTGGGCGGTATATAGACCGGATGATGGACAAGTCCCACGAGCAAAAGAGCGCAGCCGCCTTCCTCTATCCCCCGATCGAACCCTACGAGCGGCGGATGCTGGACGTGGGCGACGGGCACAGCCTTTATGTCGAGGAATGCGGCAATCCGGCCGGCGTGCCCGTCGTGGTTCTGCACGGCGGGCCCGGCGGCGGTTCCAGCCCGATGATGCGGCGTTTCTTCGATCCCGCGCATTACCGGATCGTCCTGTTTGACCAGCGCGGCTGCGGCCGCTCGCGCCCCCATGCCAGTGTCGAGGCCAACACCACCCAGCACCTGATCCGCGATATCGAGGCGATCCGCCGGACGCTGGGCATCGGCCGCTGGATCGTCTTCGGCGGCAGCTGGGGCGCCACGCTGGCGCTTGCCTATGCTCAGACCCATCCCGACCGGGCCGGCTGGCTGGTGCTGAGGGGCGTCTTTCTGGGCACGCGGGCCGAGCTCGACTGGTTCTATGGCGGCGGCGCCGGGCGGTTCTATCCCGAGCTCTGGTCGCGCTTCGTCGAGGCGATCCCGCCCGAGGAACGGGGCGATCTGATCGGCGCCTATCGGCAGCGGCTCTTCTCGGGCGTCTTCGCCCAGGAATCGCGCTATGCGCGGCTCTGGTCCGATTGGGAGAACGCGCTGGCCACGGTCGAGACGCGGGTGTTCCACGACACGCCGGTCGATTACGCCAGGGCCTTCGCGCGGCTGGAGAATCACTATTTCTCGAACGAGTGTTTCCTGGAGCGTGACGGCCAGCTGCTCGCGGATCTGTGGAAGATGGCCGGGGTCCGGGGAACGATCGTGCAGGGTCAGCTGGACATGATCTGCCCGCCCGTCATGGCCTGGCAATTGCACCGCGCCTGGTCGGGAAGCACCCTGCGCATGGTGCCGATGGCCGGTCACGCCCTTTCGGAACCCGGCATCACCGCCGAGCTGGTCGGCGTCATGGACAGCCTGCGCAACGCGGGCCTGCTCAGTGCCTGATCAGCCCTCGGGCAGCCGGAACTCCGCGATTTCGGTGCGTTGCAGGCGGATCTGGTTGTCGTCCGAGATGGTCGTGGCCCAGAGTTGCCCGGCCCTGTCGCGGGTGACCGAGATCCCCTCGTGGTTGTCAAGCTGGCCGAGCGAGGTCTCGACCAGCGTTTCCGGCCGGTCCCAGGCGCCGGGGCGCAGGCGGCTGATGCGGCTGGCGAAGAAGGCGAGGCGGAACTTGCGTTCCAGCAGATAGAGGTTGCCATCGGGGCCGAAATCCATCCCGACCGGCCGGAACCCGCCGCGCGAAGGAATGATCCCCGCGACCTGCCACCCGTCGCGCAGGCGGTAGAGCGGGTGGCCGCCGTCCAGCACCCCCTCGGGCAGGACATGCACCACGCCCGCCGCATCGACCGCCAGCGATTCGAGGCTGGCGTTGTTCGGCAGCCGCCGCCAGTCCAGGGCGACCGGCAGCAGCCGGGCCCGCCCGTCGATCCGGCGATAGGCGTGGACCCGGCTCTGCGCCCCCTCGAACGAGATGTAGATCGTGCCGTCGGGCCCGATATCGACCCCCTCGGCATCGGCGCGATGGGCGGCCATCTCCTGCCCTTCGGCGTCGCGCAGAATCCAGTGGCCCAGCTTCTCGACCCCCTGCAGCCGGCCTTGCGCGTCGCGCAGCAGCCGCACCTGCAGCGCGAAGCCGCGGTCGCTGATCACCAGGGCGCGGCTGCGGTCGTCGCTCAGATGCAGCCCCGAGAAGCCGCCGAAGAACGGCCCGCCCCCGATCCAGTGGTAAAGCGAATCGGCACGGGCGACGATGGCGCCGGCCGGGCGGCCGAGCGGCAGCGCGCTGGCGGCGGCGAGGGTCAGGAACAGGCGTCGGGTCAGGGGCATGGCGGCACCCTACAGGGGGATTGTGTCAACCGGAATCCCGCCTCACGACATTGCGCTTGAAACGGGCAACGCTTGGGCGTATATGCCCCTCAACAGCGGCGCTACAGGGTCCAAACCTGTAGCCCACCGAAGAGTGTCGCGGGCCGCTTCGGCCCGTTTTTTCATTTCTGGAGGTCGCCCATGACCGACCACGACCAAGACCTGCCCGACGGCCGGTCCGAAGACCTGGTGGCCCGTACTGCCATCGACCGGCGCCTGGCCGAGATCGTCAAACCCGCCGTCGAGGCCGCCGGTTTCGAACTGGTGCGCATCCGCCTGATGTCGGGCAAGACCCGCACGCTGCAGATCATGGCCGACCGCCCCGAGGGCGGGATCGAGATCGACGAACTGGGCGAGATCACCACCATGGTCGGCGCGGTTCTGGACGTCGAGGATCCGCTGGAAGACGCCTATGTGCTGGAAGTCTCCAGCCCCGGGATCGACCGGCCGCTGACCCGGCTCAAGGATTTCGACACCTGGTCGGGGCACGAGGCGCGCCTCGAGACCAGCGAATTGATCGACGGCCGCCGCCGCTTCAAGGGGATCCTGCAGGGGACCGAAGAGGGCGAAGTGCTGGTCGAGATCGAGGAAAAGGGCGAGCCGGTGATCATCGGCCTGCGCTTCGAGTGGTTGTCGGACGCCAAGCTGGTGCTTACCGACGAACTGATCGCCCAGACGCTGCGCGCCCGCAAAGACGCCGGCGCCATCAACGAATCCGACTTCGATTCCATCGAATCCGAACCCGCTTCCGAGGAGGAGTGACGAATGGCCATCACCAGCGCCAACCAGCTTGAACTCTTGCAGACTGCCGAGGCCGTCGCGCGGGAGAAACTGATCGACCCCGAGCTGGTCGTTCAGGCGATGGAAGACAGCCTCGCCCGGGCCGCGAAGTCGCGCTATGGCGCGGACATGGACATCCGCGTCCACATCGACCGCAAGACAGGCCGCGCCCAGTTCACCCGGGTGCGGACCGTGGTCGCGGACGAGGAATTCGAAAACCACCACGCGCAAATGACCGTGGCCCAGGCCAAGCAATACATGGCCGACCCGCAGATCGGCGACGAGCTGAAGGACGATGTGCCCCCGGTCGAATTGGGCCGCATCGCCGCGCAATCCGCCAAGCAGGTCATCCTGCAGAAAGTCCGCGAAGCCGAGCGGGATCGCCAGTACGACGAGTTCAAGGATCGCGTCGGCACGATCATCAACGGTCAGGTCAAGCGCGAGGAATACGGCAATATCATCGTCGATATCGGCCGGGGCGAAGGCATCCTGCGCCGCAACGAGAAGATCGGCCGCGAGAGCTATCGCCCGAACGACCGCATCCGCTGCTTCATCAAGGATGTGCGGCGTGAGGCCCGGGGCCCGCAGGTCTTCCTGTCGCGCACCGCGCCCGATTTCATGGCGGCGCTGTTCAAGATGGAAGTGCCGGAAATCTACGACGGCATCATCGAGATCAAGGCCGTGGCCCGTGACCCGGGTTCGCGCGCGAAGATCGCGGTGATTTCCTATGACAACTCGATCGACCCGGTCGGCGCCTGCGTCGGTATGCGCGGCAGCCGCGTGCAGGCCGTGGTGAACGAACTGCAGGGCGAGAAGATCGACATCATCCCGTGGAACGAGGATCAGGCGACGTTCCTGGTGAACGCGCTGCAACCGGCCGAAGTGTCGAAAGTGGTGATCGACGAGGACGCGGCCCGCATCGAGGTCGTGGTTCCCGACGAGCAGCTCTCGCTCGCCATCGGCCGCCGCGGTCAGAACGTGCGTCTGGCCAGCCAGCTGACCGGCCTCGACATCGACATCATGACCGAGTCGGACGAATCGGCCCGTCGTCAGGCGGAATTCGCCGAGCGGACCAACCTGTTCATGGAAGCGCTCGACATCGACGAGATGATGGCGCAGCTTCTGGTCGCCGAAGGCTTCACCAACCTGGAAGAAGTCGCTTATGTCGAGATCGACGAGCTTCTGTCGATCGACGGCTTCGACGAAGGGACCGCGACCGAGCTGCAAGCCCGGGCCCGCGACAAGATCGAAGCGGCCAATCAGGCGGCGCTGGACAACGCCCGTGCGCTGGGTGTCGAGGACAGCCTCATTGACTTTGAGGGTCTGACGCCCCAGATGATCGAGGCACTGGCGAAAGACGGCATCAAGACGCTGGAAGACTTCGCCACCTGTGCGGACTGGGAACTGGCCGGTGGCTGGACGTCGGTCAACGGTCAGCGTGTCAAGGACGACGGCATCCTCGAGCCCTTCGAGATGAGCCTCGAAGAGGCGCAGACGATGATCATGACCGCGCGCATCCTGCTGGGCTGGGTCGATCCCGCCGAGCTGGAGGCCGAGGCCGAGGAAGAGCCCGCTGACGACGAAGACGACGCGTAAGGAGTCCGACCCATGACCAGGGGCGGGCGCGTCAAGGACCAGGACGGGCCGGAACGGCGCTGCATCGTCTCGGGCGAGGTTCAGCCCAAAGGGGGGCTGATCCGCTTCGTGGTGGGGCCCGGTGCCACGCTGGTGCCGGATATCGAGGGCAAGCTGCCCGGTCGCGGGATCTATGTCTCGGCCGACCGGGCGCTGATCGCGCAGGCGGCGAAGAAAAAGCTCTTCGCCCGCGCGGCCCGGGAGCCGGTCACCTTGCCTGCGGATCTGGACGCGCTTGTCCACGATCTGCAGACGCGGCGTGTGATCGGCCTGCTGGCGCTGGCCCGCAAGGCGGGTCAGGCGGTGGCGGGCTACGAGAAGGTGAAGGACTGGCTTCGGTCAGAGGAAGCGGTGGTGCTGATCCAGGCCGCCGACGGCTCTGAACGGGGCAAGACGAAGCTGAAGGCCCCGCCGGGCGAGGACAGTTTTATCGGCTGTCTGCTGGCCGGGGAAATCGGTTTGGCTTTCGGCCGGGAACATGTGATACATGCCGCGCTTGCCGCTGGCGGTCTGTCTGCACGTGTAGTAGAGGAAGCGGCGAAACTCGCGCGGTTGCGCGGGCAGGACGGTGGCCATTGTGGCGCCACCCGAGAGGATTGACGAGACGCATGAGCGATACTGACGGCAAGAAACCCCTTGGGCTGCGCAGCGGCTCGACCCCCGGGCAAGTGAAGCAGAGCTTCAGCCACGGGCGGACCAAGGCGGTTGTGGTGGAAACCAAACGCAAGCGCGTTGTGGTGCCCAAGCCCGGCGCCGCGGGCGGTGCGTCGGACGGATCGGCGAACAAACCGGCGGCGGGCACTCTGGGCTCGCGCCGTCCCGCAGGCATTTCCGACGCCGAGATGGAGCGCCGCCTCGCCGCGGTTCGCGCCGCCAAGGCCCGCGAGGCCGAAGACGCCGCCCAACGCGCCGAGGAAGAGCGTCAGCGCGAGGAAGACCGCGAGCGTCGCCGGGCCGAGATCGAGGCCCGCGAGCGCGAGGAGCGTGAGCGCGAAGAGGCCCGCAAGGCCAAGGAAGAGGAAGAGGCCCGCAAGGTCGCCGAAGCCGCGGCCGCCGTGGCTGAAAAGGCCGCTGCCGCCGAGGCCGAGAAGGCCGAACGCCCGGGCCGCGGTGCAGACCGCGCCCCCGCCGCGCCGAGCCCGGCCAATGCGCCGGCCGCTGAACGCAGCACGCCGCCGCGTCCGGCCGGTGGCCCCGTGGGTGCACCCCGCAAGTCCGAGCGCGAGCGCGAGGACCGCGATTCGCGTGGCAAGAAGGGCGATGACGCCGGCCGCCGCGCGGGCAAGCTGACGCTGACCGCCGCGCTGGACGGTGGCGAGGGCGGGCGCCAGCGCTCGCTGGCCGCCATGAAGCGCAAGCAGGAAAAGGCCCGCGCCAAGGCGCTGGGCATGGGCCATAAGGCCGAAAAGCAGTCGCGTGAAGTGCGTCTGCCGGAAACCATCGTCGTGCAGGAACTGGCCAACCGGATGGCGGAACGCGCCGCCGATGTGGTCAAGTCCCTGATGAAGATGGGCATGATGGTGGCGATGAACCAGACCATCGACGCCGACACCGCCGAGCTGGTGATCGAGGAATTCGGTCACAAGGCGATTCGCGTTTCGGACGCCGATGTGGAACAGGTGATCGACACCGTGCGGGACAAGGACGAGGATCTCGTCACCCGTCCGCCGATCATCACCATCATGGGCCACGTCGACCACGGCAAGACCTCGCTGCTGGACGCGATCCGCAAGGCGAATGTCGTCGCGGGCGAGGCCGGTGGCATCACCCAGCACATCGGCGCCTATCAGGTGACGACCGAGTCGGGGGCGGTGCTGTCCTTCCTGGACACGCCCGGCCACGCGGCCTTCACCTCGATGCGGGCCCGCGGTGCGCAGGTCACGGATATCGTGGTTCTGGTGGTGGCGGCCGACGATTCGGTCATGCCGCAGACGATCGAGGCGATCAACCACGCGAAAGCGGCCAATGTGCCGATGATCGTGGCGATCAACAAATGCGACAAGCCTTCGGCCGATGCCAACCGCGTCCGCACGCAGCTGCTGCAGCATGAGGTCGTGGTCGAGGAAATGGGCGGCGACGTCCAGGATGTCGAGGTTTCGGCGCTGACCGGCAAGGGGCTGGACAGCCTGCTCGAAGCCATCGCGCTGCAGGCCGAGATCCTGGAACTCAAGGCCAACCCGAACCGTTCGGCGCAGGGCGCGGTCATCGAGGCCAAGCTCGACGTGGGCCGCGGTCCCGTGGCGACCGTGCTGGTTCAGCACGGGACGCTGCGCAAGGGCGACATCTTCGTCGTGGGCGAGCAATACGGCAAGGTCCGGGCGCTGATCGACGACAAGGGCGAGCGGGTGGACGAAGCCGGTCCCTCGGTCCCGGTCGAGGTTCTGGGCCTGAACGGCACGCCGGAAGCCGGTGACGTGCTGAACGTGGTGGAAACCGAAGCCCAGGCGCGCGAGATCGCCGCCTATCGGGAACAGGCCGCCAAGGACAAGCGCGCCGCCGCCGGTGCCGCGACCACGCTGGAACAGCTGATGGCGAAAGCCAAGGCCGACCAGGATGTGGCCGAGCTGCCGGTGCTGGTGAAGGCCGATGTGCAGGGCTCTGCCGAGGCCATCGTCCAGGCGCTGGAGAAGGTCGGCAACGACGAGGTTCGCGTCCGCGTGCTGCACTACGGCGTCGGCGCGATCACCGATTCGGACGTGGGCCTGGCGGAAGCCTCGGGCGCGCCGATCATCGGCTTCAACGTCCGCGCCAATGCGACCGCGCGCAATTCCGCGTCCCAGAAGGGCGTCGAGATCCGCTATTACTCGATCATCTACGACCTGATCGACGACATCAAGGCGGCGGCCTCGGGGCTTCTGAAGGACGAGGTTCGCGAGAACTTCATCGGCTATGCGAAGATCATGCAGGTCTTCAAGGTCTCGGGCGTCGGCAAGGTTGCCGGGTGCCTGGTGACTGAGGGCGTGGCCCGCCGTTCGGCCGGCGTCCGCCTGCTGCGCGACAACGTGGTGATCCACGAGGGCACGCTGAAGACCCTGAAGCGCTTCAAGGACGAGGTGAAGGAAGTTATCTCGGGCCAGGAATGCGGCATGGCCTTCGAGAATTACGACGATATCCGCGACAACGACGTCATCGAGATCTTCGAGCGTCAGACCGTGGAACGCACGCTGGCCTGACGATCCGGCGGTTGTTTTCGTACCGCCTGTCACCCAAGATCGAACGCCCGGGCTTTCACCAGCCCGGGCGTTTTTCGTGCGGGCATCCATGTCGCGTAACCATCAGCTGCAGCATCCATCAGGCGCCGACCATTTCGGACTGCTGGACGATATGCGCAGCGGTGCTTTTCGTTTGCCCGCTGGGCCGGTCCTGCTGTTGATGGGTGAGCATTTCGGCCCCAACCGCGGTTGGGGCGCCCGCCATATCTGGCATGAGCATCAGAGGGAGATCGCTGCGCGGGGGTGGGACCAGTTCGAGGATGTGGCGAAGTTCGTCGCGCTGATTGTGTGCGCCGGAACGCCTGTCTTTTTCGAGGGGCCGGGCACCCGAAACACCCGGCTCGCAGTCGTCCGAAGCCGGACAGGAACGGCGATCCTAGAATCCCGCGATCGCCGTGACGGCCATATCTGGTCCGTTGTGACCGCGTTCGCAGGAACAAAAACGCACGGCACCCGGGTGGGAACCGTGCGTTCTGGTAGCTCGCAGTAGCAGCGTCTCTTTAGCTCTTGGGGTCAGAGACCACCCGTAGTGTCCTGCGAATGGACTGCCTATCCAGTCCACCATCCAAAGCGAGCGGGCCAATCGATAGGCGAAGCCGACTCGAAATGCTCTTTATGGCTACGCTCAATATAGGGCGGAAAAGCCGCCAATTCAACAAACACAACGCCCGCGGTCGGGGGCGGAGCGGAGCGACACTGCGTGCTGCGGTCCGCCCCTGGTCTGAAAGATCCTCTCAGCCCCCCTGATTGTCCAACTGCGCGCGCACGCTCAGCCGGCCGCGGTGCGAGATGCGGTAAGCGTCGCCGCCCCGCGATTCGATCAGCTTCTTGCGCTTCAGCTTCTGGAAGACGCGCAGGTCGCAATCGGCCAGCACCATCCCCTCGCGGGTATAGCAGGTGGTCTCGATGATCTTGCGGCCCTCGCCGCGCTCATGCTGGATTCGGCCCCCCAGGGCCAGGACGTGCAACGTCCGTTGTTCCGGTCGGGAAATATTCATGGATGTCTCGTATGACAGACGTGTCAGATCACCCGGCGGCATCACGCCGCCCGGCTGGTTCCGGATCACGCGGTCCCCGGCGACGGGGACCTAGTCACACAAGCTCTGACATCCACTCTCCATGAGCCGCGCCCGCCGGTCAGCCGGGGGCGCACGGCCAAGATGGGGGATCGGCGCGGCGATTGCAACGGGTCGGCCCTTGCCGGCGCCGGGGGCGAGGCGCTAGCGTCACAGCCGTTCCCCCTGCCCCGGTGTCCCATGTCCTCGGCCCAGCTCCTCGCCTTCGTGGTCGCGACCACGCTCCTTGTCACCTCGCCCGGCCCGAACGGCGTGCTGATCGCGCGACTGGTCCCCACCTCAGGCCGCGCGGCGGGGTTCGCTGCCATCGCCGGGTTCTTCACCGCCTTCTACATCCACGGAACGCTGTCGATCCTCGGCATTTCGATCCTGCTGATGCAATCGGCGACGGCCTTCACGCTGGTGAAGCTGGCCGGCGCCGCTTACCTGCTGTGGATCGGCGTGAAATCCCTGCTTGCCGCCTGGCGCGGCACGGCGCCGCTGGCCGAGGTGCCGCCGGCGAGGCGGGCGCGGACCCTGCGGCGGGCCTATCTGGAGGGGCTGCTGACCAACGGGCTCAATCCCAAGGTCTCGATGTTCTATCTGGCGGTTTTTCCGCAATTCATTCCGGTCGGCGCGCATCCGGTGGCGACGGCCTTTGAACTCGTGTTCATCCATTCGATGATCAATGTGATCTGGTTTTCCGCCGTGGTCCTGCTGCTGGCAAGGCTCGGCGCCGCGACCCGAGGCGCCCGCGTCCAGCGCTGGCTGAAGGCGATCACCGGCGTGGTCTTCATCGGCTTCGGGCTGAAACTGGCCAGCCTGCGCCCGGCACTCTAATCCTCGTTCTCCAGTTCCGAGCGCAGTTCGCGCAGGACCGGCAGGATGGCCCGCACCCGGTCGGTGCCGATCTTGGTGGCCAGCGCGCCGATCACCGGGGCGATGGCATGCAGCGCCGCATCGCGGGCTTGCCGGCCGGCGGGCGAGATCGAGACGAATTTGCGCCGGGCATCGTCCCAGTCGGGGCGGATGTGGATATGACCCGCGACCTCCAGCTTGCCCAGCGTGTTGGTCATGGCGCCCCGGGTCACGTGGAACGCCTTGGCCAGTTGCGCGGGCGTGCGTTCCTCCTGCTTGCGGGCGAGCAGGTTCAACACGCTGAAATGCGACAACTCCATCCCGCGGGGCAACACCTTGGTCAGCCGGGCCCGGGCCAGCTGATCGGCCATGAACAGCTCGGCAAAGAGCGGGATGGCGAGGTCGTCGAGGTTCTTCACGTCAGACGCTCCGGCGGCGCGAAGGGACGGTCGTGGTCCAGCGAGGGCACGCGGGCCCGGGCATGCTGAACCGCGCCGAGGTCGAGGTCGGCGAAGATCAGCCCCGGCTCGGTGCCCGCATCGGCCAGGATCTCGCCCCAGGGGGCGATGGCCAGCGCATGACCATGGGTGGCGCGCTGGCGGCCAGTGGTCTGCGGATGCCGGCCCGTCTGGGCGGGGGCCAGCACGTAGCAACCCGTCTCGATGGCCCGGGCACGCAGCAGCGTCTCCCAATGCGCGGCGCCGGTGACGGGACTGAAGGCGGCGGGCACGGTCAGCACCTGCGCCCCGGCCTGCGCCAGCGCGCGGTAGAGATGCGGGAAGCGCACGTCGTAGCAGATCGTCATGCCGAGCGCGGCAAAAGGGGTCTGCGCCAGCACGGCGCGGTCCCCGGGGCGGATCCCGGCTGATTCGCGGTAGGTCTCGGTCTCCGTCACCTGCACGTCGAAGAGGTGGATCTTGTCGTAACGCGCGGCGATCCCGCCATCGGGACCGATCAGGATCGAACGGTTGGCGAAGCGCGTGTCCTCGGGGTCGGCGGTCTTCAGGATCAGGGAGCCCGCCAGCAGCCAGATGCCGGCCCGCGCCGCCTCGTCCCGCAGCATCGCCAGCACCGGGTCCTCGCCCTCGACGGTCAGAACACTCTGCTGATGCTTGCGATCGGCCGAGATGCAATTGGTGCATTCCGGCGTCAGCACGAAACCCGCACCGCCCGCCACCGCCGCCCGCACAGCCTCGCGTACAAGCGCCACATTCTCGGCCGGCAGGTCGCCGACGCTCAGCTGGCAGAGACCGGCGCGCATCATCCCGCCAGCAGCGGGTCGAGCCCGCCCCGCCGGTCCAGCGCGTGCAGGTCGTCCGACCCGCCGATGTGCTTCCCGTCGATGAAGATCTGCGGCACGGTGCGGCCGCCCTGGGCGCGGTTCACCATCTCGGCCTTGCGGTCGGGGTGGTCCAGCACGTCGATCTCGGTGAAGGTCACGCCCTTCTGCTTCAGCAGCCGCTTGGCGGCGTGGCAATAGCCGCAGAAGGGCGAGGTGTAGATTTCCACGTTGGCCATGGCACATCCTTTCACGATTGCATCGGATGTAGTGCGCCGAAGGGGGCTTGTGAACCGTGATTACGGCCCGAGGGTCATTCCTCGCGCAGAACGCGGGCCAGAACGATGACATCAACATCGTCGGCACCCGCGGCAAAGCAGGCCTCGGTCGCCGCCGCCAGCGTCGCGCCCGAGGTCATGACATCATCGACCAGCAGGACATGCCGCCCCTCGATCCGGGCGGCGCGGCCGGGGCCGGCGGCGATGGCGCCCTGCTGGTTCTCGAACCGGGCGGCGCGACTCAGCCCGTCCTGGATGCCGGTGCGGCGGGTGCGGACCAGCAGGTCGGGCAGCGCCGGGCGGCCCAGTTCGCGGGCCAGGGCACCGGCCAGCAGCGCCGACTGGTTGTAGCGGCGGCGGAACAGGCGCAAACGATGCAGCGGCACCGGCGCGACCAGTGTATCGGCGCGGCACAGGGGGGCGGCGTGACGGGCCAGCCAGCGCCCCGCCGGACGGGCGATGTCGTGCCGGTCGCCGTATTTCAGCGCCAGCACCAGTTGCCGCCCGGTCCCGCCATAGAGTAGCGCGGCGCGGCCATGGCTCCAGGGGCGGGCGACATGCAGGCAATCGTCGCAAAGCACCGGCGCCTCGGCCGGATCGCCGGGCAGGGGAACTGCGCATTTGTCGCAGGCAAGGCCGGTCTGGAACGCGGCCCCGGCCCAGCAGGAACCGCAGAGCGTGCCGGGTTCCAGCACCGCCGCGTCGCAGGCCAGGCAATGCGGCGGATAGAGCGTGTCCAGCACAAGCCGGCCTGCGCGCCGAAGCCCGGCCTTGACTTCACCGTCCGCAAGGCCAAACACACCTGCCATGAGTGCCCAACGCCCCCCTGCCCTGACCGACCGCCCCGCGCTGGAGCGTTTCCGCACCCGCGCCCGCCGTGCGCCCGCCTTCTTCCTGCACGAGGAGGCGGCGGACGAGGTTCAGGAGAGACTCGCCGAGGTTAACAGAACGTTTACGGCGCCCGCCGTCGTGACGCCCTTCCCTGAGGTCTGGGAGGGCCGCCTGCCCGGCGCGCGGCTGATCCCGGATACCGAGGTGCTGGATCTGGAGCCCGGTGCGCATGATCTGGTGGTGCACGCGCTGGCCCTGCATTGGGCCGACGATCCGCTGGGTCAGATCATCCAGAGCACGCGCGCGCTGCAACCGGACGGGCTGTTCATCGGCGTGCTGTTCGGCGGGCAAAGCCTGCACGAACTCCGCGCCGTGTTGGCGCAGGCGGAAAGCGACGTGGCCGGGGGTCTGTCGCCCCGCGTGGTGCCGATGGGCGAGATCCGCGATCTGGGGGCGCTGTTGCAGCGCGCCGGGCTGGCGCTGCCGGTGGCGGACGGGTTCACCCGGACGGTCCTCTACCGCGACCTGCTGCATCTGGTGCGGGACCTGCGCGCCATGGGCGAGGTCAATGCGCTGGCCGGTCGCCACAAGGCACCGCTGAGGCGCGCGGTGCTGGCCCGAGCGGCCCGGCTTTACGCCGAGAGCTTCGCCGATCCCGAGGGACGCCTGCAAGCCACGGTCGAGACGCTGTTCCTGACTGGCTGGGCCCCGGCCGAGGGCCAGCAGAAGCCCCTGCGCCCGGGATCGGCCGCACAGAGGCTGGCGGCGGCGCTGGGGACCACGGAAACCGGCCTTGAGCCCGCGCCTTTTGCCGCAGCCCCCAGGCCCAAGGATTGACGGGACGGAGTGGCCCGCTAGGTCTGGGTCGCCACCAGAGAGGAAGCCGATGACCGACCTGCACCGACCGGCCCATGCCCCCGCCGACCACCCCGCCCTGCCCCGGGCCAAGGTCGGCGTCCTGCTGGCCAATCTGGGCACCCCGGATGCAACCGACTATTGGTCGATGCGGCGCTATCTGAACGAGTTCCTGTCCGACCGGCGGGTGATCGACATCGCGCCCTGGAAATGGCAGCCGCTGCTGCAGCTGATCATCCTGTCCAAACGGCCCTTCACCTCGGGCGCGAATTACCGTCTGATCTGGAACAAGGAGCGGGACGAAAGCCCGCTGATGACCATCACCCGCGCCCAGACCGAGGCCATGGCCCAGCGCCTGCGCGAGACCTATGGCGAGGCGGTGCAGGTGGAGTTCTGCATGCGCTACGGCAATCCCTCGACCGCCAGCGTGGTCGAGACGATGGTCAAGGCCGGGTGCGAGAAGATCCTGTTCTTCCCGCTTTACCCGCAATACGCGGGCGCCACGACCGCCACCGCGAACGACCAGTTCTTCCGCGCGCTGATGGGTCAGAAATGGCAGCCCGCCGCCCGCACCGTGCCCGCCTATTTCGACGATCCGCTCTATATCGAGGCGCTCGCCGCCTCGGTCGAGCGGGCTTATGCCGCGCTGCCGCAACGGCCGGACCGGCTGGTCGCCAGCTATCACGGCATGCCGCAGCGCTACCTGCGCGAGGGCGATCCCTATCATTGCCAGTGCCAGAAGACGACGCGGCTGCTGCGTGAGCGGCTGGGCTGGGAGGCGGGGACGATCGACACTTCGTTCCAGTCGGTCTTTGGGCGTGAGGAATGGCTCAGGCCCTATACCGTTGAGCATGTGGCGAAACTGGCCGAATCAGGCGTCCGTAACATCGCCGTGATCGCCCCCGCCTTCAGCGCCGATTGCATCGAGACGCTGGAGGAAATCCAGGGCGAGATTCGCGAGGCCTTCGAGCATGCGGGCGGCGAGAGCTTTACCTATATCCCCTGCCTGAACGATGATTCGGCCCATATCGACGCGCTGACCGCCATTGCCCGGCGCAACCTGGCCGGTTGGCTGGAGTAATTTTCTGCGGTGCGGAACAAGCAAGGGCCCGGCAGGTTTCCCGCCGGGCCCTTGCCTTGGGCAAAACGAAAGGGGCCAGGCAAGCCTGACCCCTTCGTTTGATCGCGTGTGCGGATCAGTTCGCCAGAGCGGCGACCAGAACCAGCAGCAGCAGCGGGATCACGATGCCGCCGACCGACGACGACGAGTGAGCCACAACCACTTCCGGCTCGACCATCGGCGGGGCAACGTAGCCCGAAGCCATGGCGCCGGTGCCGACGACGGCCAGCAGGCCAGCGAGAGCGAGTTTCTTCATGTCAACCTCCAGTATTCGCATGCCCCTGTTTTGTTTTGAGGACAGGAACATGCACCCAAGACGATACCTCGTACCTGATCTGAAAGCAGTTTGCGGGCTGAATTGCAACGGGGCACGTGTGGCTTTTCGCGCTTCTTGGCCCCGATGTCGTCAAATTAGCAACACCTGCGTTCCGACCTGCGCAAGCGAATAAAGCTGTGCAATATGTTCATTGTAGAGGCCGATGCAGCCGCTGGAGGACCGCCGCCCGATCTTGCGCGTGTCATGGGTTCCATGCACCCGATAGGCTGGCCAGCCGAGGTAGAGCGCATGGGTGCCGAGCGGGTTGTCCGGGCCCGGGCCGACATAGCGCGGCCAGTCGGGATAGCGGGCCAGCATGTCGGCCGTCGGCCGCCAGTCGGGGCCGAGGACCTTCTGCACCACCTCGGTCCGGCCGCGGCGGGTCAGCTCGTCCGTCATCGGCACCGAGGAGGGATAGAGGCGATAGGTCCGCCCGTCCTCGGACCAGAAATGCACGCAGCGGCTGATCGTATCGGCCAGGATCGCGCCCTTGCGCAGGCTGTCGAAATGGTCGCGCCATTCCATGGTGCGGAAGCTGGAGGCGTTGCGCCGCGTCGTCTCGCGCACGTCCTCTTCCATCTGGGTGGAGTTCTGCAGCGCGCTGGGCGGCGGCGCGGATTGCGCCATGACCGCGGGCGCGGCGAGCGCCCCGCCGAAAGCCGCGGATGTCGCAAGGAAACCCCGGCGGCTGAACCGCGGGAAAAGATCGCTGGGCATGAAGACTGCTCGACTGCTTGGTGTTCTTATTTTTCACCATGCTACGCGAAAAACCGCGTTCTCGCAACGCAGAGCGGGGGCCGCCCCGGCCTGTGCCGTTGAGTTTTTGGCAGAATTTCGCTATGGCTGGGAGATCGAAGCAGTCAGAGACAAAAATGTCCGAACTCGACCTTTCCCTTCTCGCCGCCTTTTCGGCGGCGGCCACGCTGGCCGCCTGTTCCTCTGCCCCGCCCGAAACGGCGATGCGGCTGGGCACCGACGGGCGACCGATGCCGGTGGTCTACCGCATCGCCCCCGGTGACGCGACGCAGGTGCAGGCGCGGATGCGCGACGCGCTGAACACGGTGCGCCAGCAGCAGGGCCTGCCGGGCGTCGAGTTCAACCAGGACCTGACCACCGCCGCCGCCACCCATGCCCGCGACATGTCGGTGCAGGTGCGGCCCTGGCATTTCGGGTCGGACGGGTCCTCGCCCATCGACCGGGTGCGGCGCGTCGGCTACACCGGCTATTTCCTGGGCGAGGCGGTGTCCGAGACCTATGAGACCGAGATCGAGACACTGACCGCCTGGCTCTCGCAAGAGGATACGCGCGGCATCCTGCTGGATGTCCGGGCCCGCGATCTGGGCTTTGCCTGGTATCAGGAGGCGAGCGGCAAGATCTGGTGGTGCCTGACCACCGGTACGCCCGAGGTTCCGGCCGGTGTCTCGCAGCAGATCGCCCAGCAGGCGCCGGTTGCCGATACGCGGCCCAACCGCTCCTAGGCGGTCAGGACGATCCGCGTGCCGTCGCGGACCATGGCGTAGATCTCTTCGATCTGGCGATTCGTCACGGCGATGCAGCCGTCCGTCCAGTCGCCCCGCCGGTAGCGGCTGAAGCGGCTGCGGCTGCCGGTGCCATGGATGAAGATGTCGCCGCCGGGATCCACCCCCGCCGCCTGCGCCCGCGCCAGATCCGCCGCATTGGGGTAATCTATTCCCAGCGACAGGTGAAAGGCGCTGGCGGGGTTGCGCCGGTCGATGCGGTATTCCCCCTCGGGCGTGCGGGAATCGCCCTGTTGCTGCTTGTGGCCCAGCGGATTGGCGCCCAGCGCGATGTCGTAGGTCCGAAGCCGCGTGGCCTGCGACCAGAGCTCCATCCGACGCTCGGATTTGAAGACCCGCACCTCGGTCACTTCGGGGCCGTCATACGCGCGAAACTGCGGGCCGCGGGCACAGGCCGCCAAGGCCAGCAGCAGGAAGGTCCGGCGCGGGATCATGGCAGCCCCCGCATCACACGCCGCAGATAGGCGGCGTCGCCCGCATTGCCCACCAGATCGGCCGCACGTTCCGGCGCCATCCATTGCGCGCTGTGGCCGGGTTCGGTCGGCGGGCCCAGGCGCCGGACCGGCCGGGCCAGGAAGATATGACAGAGCTTTTCCGCCCAGAGGTCGTATTCCGGCATGAAGGTGAAGCGCCGGAACGCGCCCAGCCGCCGGGGCGCCCCGATGCGCCAGCCGGTTTCCTCGTAGACTTCGCGGTGCAGGGCCTGCACGGGTGTTTCGCCCGGGTCGATGCCGCCGCCCGGCAGCTGGAACTCGGGCCAGGGGTCTTGCTGATGGGTCAGCAGCACCCGCCCGTCGCGCCAGAGCACCGCATAGGCCCCCGGCCGAAGCCGGTAGCGCCGCCCGCTTTCGCGGGGCTCGCCGTATCGCGGGATCATGCCCGTCTCCTTGTTGTCTGCCCGGCGCCTCTGGCCGGTTTCGGGGCGAATCGCTTTGCCCCTTGGCCCTGACAAAAGGATTCCTATATGACGGCCTTAAAACCAAGCCCCATGATGTGAAGGTTTCCTGATGACTCTCGGTGCGCAAATCGCCTGGGACGATACCGTCCTGCCGTTTCAGCTGGACAAGGCCGACGTGCGCGGCCGCGTCGCCCGCGTCGACGGTGTCCTCGACACGGTGCTCTCGCAGCACCGCTACCCGGCCCCGATCGAGGATCTGGTGGCCGAGGCCGTGCTGTTGACCGCCATGATCGGCCAGACGCTGAAACTGCGCTGGCGCCTCTCGCTGCAGGTGCGCGGCAAGGGCGCGGCGCGGTTGATCGCGACCGATTACTACGCCCCCGCGGCCGAGGGCGCGCCGGCGCGGATCCGCGCCTGGGCCAGCTTCGACAGCGAGCGGTTGAGCCTGACGGACCGCGGGTTCGATCAGATCGGCGAGGGCTATCTGGCGATCATCATCGACCAGGGCGAGGGCATGCAGCCCTATCAGGGGATCACGCCGATCGCCGGCCAGTCGCTCAGCGACTGCGCCGAGGCCTATTTCGCGCAATCCGAGCAACTGCCGACCCGGTTCTCGACATCCCATGGCCGTAACCAGATGGCCGGGCAGGCCGAACATTGGCGCGCGGGCGGCGTGATGCTGCAACATATGCCCAAGGCCAGCCCCTATGCCCAGGGCGGGGCGACCGGCGACAAGGGCCTGTTGCATGCGCGCGATCTGGTCTCGGGCGACGATGCCGAGAACTGGAGCCGAGTGAACATCCTGCTCGACACTGTCGAGGACCTGGAACTGATCGGTCCCAGCGTGCAGCCGACCGACCTGCTGCTGCGCCTTTTCAACGAGGAAGAGCCGCGGGTCTACGATGCCCAGCGCATCGAGTTCGGCTGCTCGTGCTCCGAGGACAAGGTGCGTCAGTCGCTGTCGATCTATTCGGCCAAGGACATCCGCTACATGACCACGCCCGAGGGCACGGTCACCGCCGATTGCCAATTCTGCGGGGCGCATTACGTTCTCGACCCGAAGACGGTGGGGTTCGAGGCGGAAAAAAATGGCGGCAAGGACTGAGGCGGCAGGGACCGGGATCATCGCGCAATTGCGGGACGCGCTGAACCGCGACGGCCCGCAATCCTCGGATTTCGACCTGAATCCGCAGTTTCGGCCCACCGGCTTGAAGCTGCGGCCCGCCGCGGTGCTGATCGCCCTGGCCGAAAAGCCGGGCGGTTGGCACGTCATCCTCACAAAACGCGCCTCGACGCTGAAGCATCACCCGGGGCAGATCGCCTTTCCCGGCGGCAAGGTCGATCCCGGCGATGCGAGCCCCGAGGCCGCCGCCCTGCGCGAAGCCCATGAAGAGGTGGGTCTGGATCCCGCCCGGGTGACGGTGCTGGGCGCGATGCCGGTGCACGAGACGGTGACGGGTTTCCGCGTGACGCCCTTCGTCGGCGTCATCGACGGCGATTTCACCCCGGTGCCCGAGGCGGGCGAGGTCGAGGAAGCCTTCTTTGTCCCGCTGGCGCATCTGCTGGATGTCGGTGCCTATTCCGTGCAGCGCCGCCGCTGGCTGGGCCAATGGCGCAGCTATTACACCGTCCCCTGGGGTCCCTATTATATCTGGGGCGCGACGGCGCGGATGCTCAGGGCTCTGGCGGCGAGGGTCGCATGAAGGTTTCCGGCGCCTGGCTCGACAATCCCGGCACGCAGGCGGTGATGGGCATGCTGACCGGCGCCGGGCATCATGCGCTGGCCGTGGGGGGCTGCGTGCGGAACGCGCTGCTGGGGGTTCCGGTCGCGGATGTGGATATCGCGACCGACGCCCTGCCCGAAACCGTCTCTGCGCTTGCCGAAAAGGCCGGATTGAAAGCGGTGCCCACTGGCATCGCCCATGGCACCGTGACCGTGGTTTCGGGCGGCGAGGGCTATGAGGTCACGACTTTCCGTCATGACGAGGAGAGCTTCGGCCGCCATGCCCGGGTGTCCTTCGGCGCCTCGCTGCAGCAGGATGCGGCGCGGCGCGATTTCACCATGAACGCGCTCTATGCCCAGGCGGACGGCACGCTGATCGACCCTTTGGGCGGGTTGCCCGACCTGCAGGCGCGGCGCCTGCGCTTCGTCGGCGATCCCCAGGCGCGGATCACCGAGGATTACCTGCGCATCCTGCGCTTCTTCCGCTTCCACGCCCAATACGGCGACCCGGCGCAGGGGCTGGACCCCGAGGCGCTGGCCGCCTGCGCCGAACATTCGGCCATGTTAGAGACGCTTTCGCGCGAAAGGGTGACGGCCGAGCTGAAGAAACTCCTCGACGCCACCGACCCCGCCCCCGCCGTCGCCGCCATGGCGCAGGCCGGGGTTCTGGCCGCCGTCCTGCCCGGCGCGCAGCCGCAGGCGCTGCCGGTGCTGGTGCATCTGGAAGCGGGCAAGCCGGGGGGTTGGCTGCGGCGGCTGGCGGTCCTGACCGGCGAGGTGGAAACACTGCGGCTGTCCAAGGCGGAAGCCCGGGATTTCGGCAAGGTGAGAGACGCTTTTTCCGGTATCGACACCCCCGCCGCGCTGGGCTGGCGGCTGGGCTGCCGGTTGGGCTGCGACGCGCTTCTGGGCCGGGCGGCCCTGCTGGAGACTCCCCCTGCCCCGGGCTGGCAGGCCGAGGTGATGCGCGGCGCTCAAGCCGATTTCCCGCTGAAGCCGAAGGATCTGATGCCCTCGCTCATGGGTCCGGCGCTGGGCCATGCGCTGGCCCAGGCGCAGGAGCATTGGCTGGCCCAGGACCTGAAACCCGGTCGTGCACAGCTTCTTGCGCGGCTGGGGCTGGCCTGATCGCCGCCACCGACCTAGATTGCCTTCACACGTGAAGGATAGGCGGATTGTTCAGATTCTTTGAAAACCTGGTGGATCCCTATGCCGCCTATGCCGAGAACGACACGCCGCCGCGCCGCCTGTGGTCGTTCCTGGGCGTCTACATGCGCCCGTTCCGCAGGGTTTTTGCCGTAACCGGCCTCTTTTCCATCGTCGTCGCGGCGATGGAGATCGGGCTGCTGTGGTATCTCGGCCGCCTCGTCGACCTCTTCGATCAGGCGGGCCCGGCCGAGTTCTGGGCCGAGCACGGGACCGAGATGATCCTGGCGGCGCTGTTCCTGCTGTTCCTGCGGCCGCTGTTGCAGGTGGTCAGCGTGGCGCTGCTGAACAACACGATCATTCCCAATTTCGGCACGCTGATCCGCTGGCGCGCGCATCGTCACGTGCTGCGCCAATCGGTCGGCTGGTTCGAGAACGATTTCGCCGGCCGCATCGCCAACCGGATCATGCAGACCCCGCCGGCCGCAGGCGAGGCCGTGTTCCAGATCTTCGACGCGCTCAGCTATTCGGTGGCCTATATTGTCGGCGCGGGCGTGCTGCTGGCGGGCGCCGATCCGCAGCTGGTGATTCCGCTGCTGATCTGGCTGGTGCTCTATGGCACGCTGCTGCGCTGGACGATCACCCGGGTCGGCCCGGCGTCCGAGGCCGCCTCGGATGCGCGCAGCGCCATCACCGGCCGCGTGGTCGATGCCTATGCCAATATCCATTCCGTGAAGTTGTTCGCCCAGAACGACCACGAGACCGCCTATGCCAAGGAGGCGATCGAAAAGGCCCGCAAGACGATGCAGGTGGAGATGCGGATCTTCACCACGATGGATTTCTGGCTGGTCACGCTGAACGGCTTCCTGATCGTCGCCGTGGTCGGCTGGGCGATCTGGCTCTGGTCGGTGGGGACGGCCAGTGTCGGCATCGTCGCCGCCGCCTCGGCGCTGGTGCTCAGGCTCAACGCCATGACCGGCTGGATCATGTGGGCGGTCAGTTCCTTCTTCCGCAACCTGGGCGTGGTGGCCGAGGGGATGGATACCATCGCCCAGCCCATCACCCTGACCGACGCGCCGGGCGCCAGGCCCCTCGATTTCCGCACCGGCGAGATCGTGTTCGAGGGCGTCAGCCACCATTACGGCCGGGGCTCGGGCGGGCTGGACCGCATCGACCTGACCATCCGCCCGGGCGAGAAGCTGGGGCTGGTCGGGCGCTCCGGCTCGGGCAAATCGACCCTCGTCAAGCTGCTGTTGCGGTTCTACGACGCCGAGCACGGGCGTATCCTGATCGACGGTCAGGATGTGACGCAGGTCACGCAGGACAGTTTGCGGGCGCAGATCGGCATGGTCCAGCAGGATACGGCGCTGCTGCACCGCTCGGTTCGGGAGAACATCCTCTATGGCCGCAGCGGCGCCGATGAGGCACGGATGCTGGACGCCGCACGCCGGGCCGAGGCGGAGGAGTTCATTGGCGGCCTGGCCGATGCCGAGGGGCGACAGGGCTATGACGCGCGGGTGGGCGAGCGGGGGGTGAAACTGTCGGGCGGGCAGCGGCAACGCATCGCCATCGCCCGGGTCATCCTGAAGGACGCGCCGATCCTGGTGCTGGACGAGGCGACGAGCGCGCTGGATTCGGAGGTCGAGGCCTCGATCCAGGAGACGCTCTACGGGATGATGGAGGGCAAGACGGTGATCGCCATCGCGCACCGGCTGTCCACCATCGCCCGCATGGACCGGATCGTGGTGCTGGACGATGGCAAGATCGCCGAAGAGGGCACGCATGCCGAGTTGCTGGCCGAGGGCGGGCTTTACGCGCGGTTCTGGGAGCGGCAGTCGGGCGGGTTCATCGGCACCGAGGATGCCGCGGAATGAGACCGGGTATCGGGGGGCCAGCCCCCCGAACCCCCCGGGATATTTGAAGAACAAAGATGAGGGCGCGGGATTTCCGCGCAATTTGAATGGCATTTTCGACACTGATCCGGCCCTTCACCCCCGCCGAGGGCGAGCCGCCCCGCAACCTGTGGGCCTTTTGCCGCTGGGCGCTGAAGGGCGCCTGGCCGGGGATCTGGCTGGCGACCGTGATCTCGGCGGCGGGGGGCGTGACCGAGGTGATCTCGGCCTGGGTTCTGGGTCGGGTGGTCGATGCGGCCGCGTCGGGCAATGCCACCGATTTCGTATCGCAGAACTGGCCGATGCTGGTTTTCTTCGCGGCCTTCTTCCTGTTGCTGAGGCCGCTGGCCTTCGGCCTGAACAGCGCCGCCAACTTCCTGCTGATCGCGCCCAATATCGACCCTCTGGTCCTGTCGCGGCTGAACCGTTGGACCATGGGGCAGGACATCGTCTATTTCGACAATGATTTCGCCGGGCGGATCGCGCAGAAGCAGATCCAGACGGCGCGCGCCCTGACCGAGGTGGTGAGCGAAAGCATCAACACGGTCGCCTTCGCGCTGTCGTCGGTCATCGGCTCGGTGGCGCTGATGGCGGCGATAGACTGGCGGCTGGGGGTGGGGCTGCTGGTCTGGGCGGTGGGCTATCTGCTGCTGATCCGCCTTTTCATGCCCTATATCCGCAGCCGCGCCGGGGCGCGGGCGGGCGCGCGGGCCATGGTCACCGGGCAGGTGGTCGACACGATCACCAATATCCGCACGGTGAAGCTGTTCGCCCACGCCCGGTTCGAGGACCGCAACGCGCTGGACGCCATGGGCCGGTATCGCGAGCGGGTGATGGCCTACGGGCGCGTTTCCGCAACCTTCCGCATCTGCCTGATGCTGGTGGCGGGGCTCTTGCCGGTGGCGCTGGTCGGCGGGACGCTGGCGCTGTGGTCGGCGGGCGAGGCCTCGACCGGGGCCATCGTCGCGGCGGGCACGGTGGCGATCCGGCTGGCACAGATGACCGGCTGGGTCAGCTTCACGCTGATGGGCATCTACGCCAATATCGGCGAGGTCGAGGACGGGATGCGGACGCTCGCCGTGCCGCATGCGCTGGTTGACGCGCCCGACGCCGCCGAACTGCCCCCCGTCCTGGGCGAGGTGCATTTCGACGGGGTGAGCTTTGCCTATGGCCGCCGCTCGGGCGGGGTGGAGAAGCTGGATCTGAAGATCGCGCCGGGAGAACGGATCGGCATCGTCGGCCATTCGGGGGCCGGGAAATCGACCCTGGTTTCGCTGTTGCTCAGGCTCTACGACACCGAGAAGGGCGCGGTGAAGATCGACGGCGTGGATGTGCGCAGCGTCACGCAGGAGAGTCTGCGCCGCCAGATCGGCATGGTCACGCAAGACACGGCGATGTTCAACCGCTCGGCCCGCGACAACATCCGCTACGGACGGCCCGATGCCTCGGAAGCCGAGGTCGAGGCCGCCGCCCGCGCCGCCGAGGCGCATGACTTCATCCTGGCGCTGACCGATAACGCCGGGCGCAAGGGCTATGACGCGCAGCTGGGCGAGCGCGGTGTGCGGCTCTCGGGCGGGCAGCGGCAGCGGATCGCGCTGGCGCGCGCCTTCCTCAAGGACGCGCCGATCCTGGTGCTGGACGAGGCCACCTCGGCGCTGGACTCGGAGGTCGAAGCCTCGATCCAAGGGACGCTGGCCGAGGTCATGGCGGGCAAGACGGTGCTGGCCATCGCCCACCGCCTCAGCACCATCGCCCGCATGGACCGGATCATCGTCCTTGACGAAGGGCGCATCGTCGAGGAAGGCACGCATGCGGAGCTTTTGGCGCGCGAAGGTCGCTACGCGCGCTATTGGGCGCGGCAATCGGGCGGCTTTCTGGGCGTCGACGAGGATGAAGAGGCGTGAATGGATCTGGAAACGGTCGGCCCGGCTGACTTCGGGCGCAGCCTGACGGGACTGGGGCTGAACCTGCTGTGCCGTGACGTGCGTGGCATGGCGCGGTTTCTTGAGGGAGTCTTCGGGCTGGGGATCCATCGGCTGTCCGACGATTTTGCGCTGGCCCGCCACGGGGCGGTGCTGATCCAACTGCATTCGGACGGGACCTTTGCCCGGCATCCGGTCCATGACCTGTTGCCCGAGAATCCGCCGCGGGGCGCGGGCGCGCAGATCTATCTGTTCGGACTCGACCCTGACGCGGCCGTTTCCCGCGCAGAGGCCCATGGCGGGATGGTGATCGAGGCGCCGGCTGACAAGCCGCACGGGCTGCGTGAGGCGACGATCCTGTCGCCCGAGGGCTATGCCTTCAGCCCGGCGTTGCCTTCATGAGCGTGATCGAGCGGCTGAACCTGCGGGGCGAGGGCGTGGCGCCCGGGCTGGTGGTGGCGCGCGCGCTGCCGGGCGAGACGGTGGGCGGCGAGGCCGTGGATGGCCGCATCGCGCAGCCGAAGATCCTGACGCCATCACCCGACCGGGTGGCGGCGCCCTGCCGGCATTACAAGGCCTGCGGCGGTTGCGCCTTGCAACATGCCTCGGATGCCTTCGTTCAGGAGTGGAAGACCGGCGTCGTGCGGCAGGCGCTGATGGGTCAGGGGCTGGAGGCGCCGTTTCGCCAGACGCTGACCTCGCCCGCCGGGTCGCGCAGGCGGGCAACGCTGGCCGGGCGGCGGTTGAAGTCCGGCGCGCTGGTGGGGTTCCACGGGCGGGCCAGCGACACGGTGACGGCGATCCCGGAATGCAAGCTGCTGGACCCGGCACTGGTGGCGGTGATCCCGGCGCTGGAGGCACTGGTCGCCGAGGGCGGCTCGCGCAAGGGCGAGGTGCGGCTGACGGTCACGCGCTATGCCGAGGGGGTCGAGGTCTCGGTCGAAGAGGGCAAACCGCTCGACCGGGCGCTCAGGCTGGCCTTGCCGCAGATCGCCGGGGCGCATCGCCTCGCGCGGCTGGTCTGGAACGGCGAGGCGCTGTTGCAGGAGGCACCGCCGAGCATGCCGATGGGCCGGGCCCGCGTCTCGCCCCCGCCCGGCGCCTTCCTGCAGGCCACGCCGCAGGGCGAGGCGGCGCTGAAAGCCGCGGTGATCGAGGCGGTGGGCGGCGCGAAACAGGTGGCGGACCTGTTCGCGGGCTGCGGCACCTTCGCCCTGCCGCTGGCGGAATCCGCCGAGGTGCACGCCGTTGAGGGCTCGGCGCCGATGCTGGCGGCGCTGGACCTCGGCTGGCGCAACGCGCCGGGGCTGAAGCGGGTCACGACCGAGGCGCGCGACCTCTTCCGCCGGCCGCTGATGCCCGACGAGCTGAAACGCTTCGACGCCGTGGTCATCGACCCGCCGCGGGCCGGCGCCGAGGCGCAGGTGGCCGAGTTGGCACAGGCCAGAGTGCCGGTCATCGCCCATGTGTCCTGCAACCCGGTGACCTTTGCCCGGGACGCGAAGGTGCTGATCGGGGCGGGCTATCGGCTGGATTGGGTGCAGGTGGTGGATCAATTCCGCTGGTCCGCGCATGTGGAACTGGCGGCGCGGTTCTCGCAGCCCCATATGGCGTGAAAACCATGGGGTTATCATGTCCTTGAACGAACGCATCCTGTCCTTTCTCGACCGTCCTGCCGTGCGCAACGGCATCATCGCGGTGATCCTGCTGAACGCGGTTGTGCTGGGAATGGAGACATCGGACAGCCTCATGGCCTCCTTCGGCCCGCTGATCGTGGCGATCGACGCCGCGTGCCTCGCGGTCTTCGTGGTCGAGCTGGGGCTGAAGCTGGTGGCGCTCAGGCTGTCCTTCTTCCGGTCGGGCTGGAACCTGTTCGATTTCGTCATCGTTGGCATCGCCATCGTGCCGGGGGCGGGGAATTTCAGCGTCTTGCGCGCGCTGAGGGTGCTCAGGCTCTTGCGCGTGATCTCGGTCGCGCCGGCGCTGCGCCGGGTGGTTGAGGGCTTCGTGCGGGCGATCCCCGGCATGGGCTCGGTCATCCTGCTGATGGGGATGATCTTCTACATCTCGGCGGTGCTGGCGACGCAGCTCTTTGGCGCGGGCTTCCCGGAATGGTTCGGCGATCTCGGCGCCTCGACCTATTCGCTGTTCCAGATCATGACGCTGGAAAGCTGGTCGATGGGCATCGTCCGCCCGGTGATGGAGGTCTATCCCTATGCCTGGGCCTTCTTCGTGCCGTTCATCCTGGTCACCACCTTCGCGGTGGTGAACCTGCTGGTCGGCCTGATCGTCAATTCGATGCAGGACGCGCATAACGAGGAAAGCGACGCCCGGACCGACGAATACCGCGACGAGGTGCTGACGCGGCTGCGGGCCATCGAGGCCCGGCTGGAGCGCGGCGAGTAACGGCCAGCGTCAGGCGCCGGCGTTGTACTCATAGACCGCGCAGCTCATGTCGTCCGGGAAATCCTCGGACCCGTGCCAGCGCGAGAGTTCCCACATCAGGGCGTCGAGCAGCCGCGTGCCTTTCAGATCCGCAAGGTTGCGCAGGATCTCCGCCAGCCCCTCCTGCCCCAGTTCGATCCCCTCGGGGTTCGGGCATTCGGTGATGCCATCGGACAGGATCAGCAGCCTTTCGCCGGGTTCGAGCCGGGTTTCGAAGCCGCTATAGGTCGCCTCGTCCAGCAGACCCACGGGCAGGCCGCCCTCGCCCAGCAGGCTGATCGACCCGTCACGATGCTGGACGACCGGATAGGGATGACCCGCCTGCACCATGCGGATATGGCCGTTGGTGCGGTTGATCTCGGCATAGGCGAGGGTGGCGTAGCGTTCGGTCTGGATTTCGGAAAGCATGAGCCGATTCATGGCCGCCGCCACCTCGGCCGGGGGGCGGCCCATGGGGCCATCGGGGCCCATGGTCACCGCGATGTTCTGGTCGGGCGTGGCGCCCGAGAGCAGGCCGTAAAGCCGGGCGGTCAGCAGAGCCGAGGTCACGCCATGGCCCGAGACGTCGATGCCGTAAAGCCCGGTCACGCCCGGCGAGACCTCGAAGAAACCGACCATATCGCCGCCGACATGACCCGAGGACCGCAGGATCAGGCTGACCTCACCCTCGTCATAGCGGTGGTGGCGTTCGCGCAGCAGCGATTGCTGAAGGTTCCGCGCCTCGACCAGATCGCGGTCCAGCGCGGCATAGAGGGTGCGCAGCCGGTCCAGCGTTTCGCTCAGCAGCGCGTTATTGCCGCGCAGCGCGCGTTCCATGGCCAGCACCCGTTCCCCGGCGTTGATCCGCGCCCGCAATTCCCCCTGGTCGAGAGGCTTGGTCAGGAAGTCGTCGGCGCCGACATCCAGCCCCTCGGCCACGGCGCCCTTGTCGGATTTCGAGGTGAGCAGGATGAAATAGACGTAGCGGTCGCTGGGCAGGGCGCGCAAGGCGCGGCAGAATTCGATCCCGGTCATGCCCGGCATCATCCAGTCCGACAGCACCAGGTCGATGGTCTGGCGGCTGCAGAGGTCCAGCGCCGCGGCCCCGCAATCCGCGTGATGCACGATGAACCCATGGCCACGGAGACCGGCCTCGACGATCATGCGCTGGGCGCGCGAATCATCGACGATCAGAACATGCCGAATAGCCCGCTCTGACGACGCCATGCGCGTTGTCGGGGCCTCGGCCGGGGGGAACGCAATGGAAGACACAGAGCACCTTGGGTAGCCGTTGCGCCAGTTGAGCCGCAAATTGATTAACAACTATTAAACCGTCAGTTGTTTTTCCACCCTTTTCAGCGTTAGGATTTCCCTCAAGGGTTGTTACCCACACTCAGACGATCGAATGGAGACAGGCCATGATCGATTGGAATCAGGTTGATGAGTTGCGTTCCGACATGGGCGACGCTTTTGGCGAGGTCGTCGAGGTTTTCCTGCAGGAAGTCGATGACGCCTTGTTGCGCCTGAGCCAGCAGGAGGTGGGGCCAGCCATGGCCGCCGATCTTCATTTCCTGAAAGGGGCCGCGCTGAACCTGGGTTTCACCAGCTTCGCCGCGCTCTGTGCGGAAGGCGAGGATCTGGCGAACGGCGGCCGGGCAGAGCAGGTCAATCTGGCGCGCGTCAATGCCAGCTACCGCGAGTCGCGGGACGCTTTCCTGACAGGGCTGGCCCGCCGCGCCGCCTGAGTCGTTCGCCAGCACGCACCAATCCGGCCTAAAGCAGGAAATTGGCCAGCGTCTCGTCGATCGTCACATCGCGGAAATCGAAACCGGCTGTTTCCATCCGCGCAAAAAGGCTGCGGATGTTCTCGGCCCGGGTGGTTTCGATGCCGATCAGGACGGTGCCGAAGTTGCGCGCCGATTTCTTGAGGTATTCGAAACGGGCGATGTCATCCTCGGGGCCGAGGATTTCCAGGAAATCCCTGAGCGCGCCGGGCCGCTGCGGCAGGCGCAGGATGAAGTATTTCTTCGTGCCGGCGAAGCGCATGGCGCGCTCCTTGACTTCGGGCAGACGCTCGAAATCGAAATTCCCGCCCGAGGTCAGGCAGACCACCGTCTTGCCCGCGATCTGGTCCTGAAGATCGGGCAGCGCGTCGATCGACAGCGCGCCCGCCGGTTCCAGCACGATCCCTTCGACATTCAGCATGTCCAGCATGGTGACGCAGATCCGGTCCTCGGGCGCGAGCAGCACCTGCGCGGGATCGGCGTCCTCGAGCGTGGCGAAGGGCCGCGCGCCGATCCGCGCCACCGCCGCGCCATCGACGAAACTGTCAACGCGGGGCAGCGTCACCGGTTCACCGGCCTTGAGCGCGGCAGTCAGGCTGGCGCCGCCCAGCGGCTCGACATAGCGGAAGGCCGGCGGGGCGCCCAGCGCCTCGAAATAGCGCTTCACCCCGGCGGCGAGTCCGCCGCCGCCCACCGGCAGCACCATCATGTCGGGCACCCGGCCCAGCTGCTCCATGATCTCGACGCCGATGCTGGCCTGACCCTCGATCACGTCATCGTCATCGAAGGGCGACAGGAAATGCGCCCCCACCTCGGCGCAGAAGGCCTGCGCGGCGGCGAGCGACTGGTCGAAATAATCGCCGGTCAGCCGGATCTCGACCTGATCGCCGCCGAAGATGCGGGTCTTGTCGATCTTCTGCCGGGGCGTCGTCACCGGCATGAAGATCACGCCCTTGCGGCCGAAATGGCGGCAGGCATAGGCCACACCCTGCGCATGGTTCCCGGCCGAGGCACAGACGAAGACCTCCTGCTCCGGGGTGTCGTCCAGCACCCGGCGCATGGCGTTGAAGGCGCCGCGGATCTTGTAGCTGCGCACCGGCGTCAGATCCTCGCGCTTGAGCCAGATCTCGGCCCCGAAGCGGTTGGACAGATGGTCGTTGCGCTGCAGGGGCGTCGGCTCGAAGAGCTGGCGCAACTGGTCGGCGGCGGTGCGGGCAGAGGTGAGGATATCGCGCATGTCCCCCCTTACTGTGCAACCCGTGCCACGGCCAAGCGAGAAGTGAACCGCGCCCGATGACGCGATGCGCGGGCTCGTGTATCAAGGCGTGACGCTTCTCTCTGGACGACCCGATGCGCCGTTTCCTGCCTGTCCTTCTGCTGCTGCTTGCTGCCTGTCAGGTACGAGAGCAGGTCGATTTCCTGCAAGCCCCGGGCGAGGGCAATGCCTTGCGGCCGGTGCTGGTGGGCACAACGCGGGGCGCCGACCCGAATCAGCCGGTTCCCGGATGGGACCGCAGCCCGCAGGTCACCTATGGCCGCTATGTCGTCTCGATCCCGCCGGACCGCGAGATCGGCACCATCCCGCGCCAGCGGCCGCGGCAGGTGGCCGATCCCGAGCGTCATTTCATGCTGGCAGAATCGGTGCAGGAGACACCCTCGGAATTCGTGGCAGCGCTGCGGGCGGAGCTGGCCGAGCAGCCCAGCAACCAGCACGAGGCCGTGGTCTTCATCCATGGCTTCAACACCGCCTTCATCGAGGGGGTCTATCGCACGGCGCAGCTGGATTACGACCTGCGCATCCCGGGTGTGATGCTGCATTATTCCTGGCCCTCGCTGGGGGCGCCGCTGGCCTATGCCCATGACCGCGACAGCGCGCTCTTCGCCCGCGACGGGTTGATCGACATGCTGCACCAGATCCGGCAGGCAGGGCCGCGGCGCATCATCCTGATGGCGCATTCCATGGGCTCGCATCTGCTGATGGAGACCCTGCGCCAGATGGCGCTGACCCACGATCCGACGCTGCGGCAGATCGGCGGGGTGATCCTGATCTCGCCCGATGTCGATGTCGAACTCTTCCGCCAGCAGGTCCGCACCATCGGCACCCTGCCCGAACCCTTCCTGATCATCACCTCGCAGCGCGACCGGATCCTGGCGCTGTCCGCCAGCCTGACGGGCGAGCGGTCGCGCCTGGGCAACCTGCCCGACGCCACCGCGGTCGAGGGGCTGGGCGTCACGCTGGTCGATGTCAGCGCCTTCGGTCAGGGGGCGGGGCATTTCACCGCCGGCTCCTCGCCCGCGCTGATCGGGCTTCTGGATCAGATGAACGCGCTGAACGTGGCGCTCGGGTCAGAGAATGCGGGTTCGGTGCCGCTGCTGCCGGCCACGATCCTGACGCTGCAAAGCACGACCGAGGTGATCCTGACCCCCTTCACCGAGATTTCGGGCGAGGTCACCGGCAACAACCGCAACCCGCGGGCGGTCATGCCCTGGTGGCTGCGCAATTTCGTGGCCGGGGGCCGCGTCGTGCAGGATACCGCCCGCTAACGGCGCTTGCGCAGATAGATGTAATAGGCGCCGGTCCCGCCGTGACTGCGGTGGGCCTCGCGCACCTCCATCACCAGCGCGTTGAGGGGCGGCAGGCGCAGCCAGTGCGGCACCTCGTGCTTGAGGATCCCGGCGCGGGCAGGCATCGGCGCGAAATGGTCGGGGCCGGACTTCCGCCCCTTGCCGGTGATGACCAGCACCAGCCTGAGGCCGCGGGCATGGGCCGAGATGAGAAAGCCGTTCAGCGCCGAATGCGCCTCGGCCACCGTCATGCCGTGCAGGTCGATGCGGGATTCGGGCTCCAGCTTGCCACGGGTCATGGTGCGGTGCAGGTTGCGGTCCATCCGCACCGGCTCGCGCGCAAGACGGTCGCTGACGCTTTCGGCCAGATCCAGCCGCACGGGCGGCGGGCTGGCGCGGCTGGCCATCGCGGAAGGCGGGATCGGCAGGGCGCGCGGCGGGGCCTTGCCCTTTGCGGGCGGGGCCGGCGGATCGGAAAACGGCGCCCTGGGATCAGGCGCCGTGGCTGGGGGGGCGGTTTCCTCGGGCGGCTCGCCTGACAGGCTGAGCCGCCGGGCGCTGCGCGCCACACGCTGCCAGAGCGCGCGCTCGTCGTCGGTGAGGCGGCGGCGCGGCACGGCGCGGACCCGGGATCAGTCGCCGGTGGCGACAAGCCGCCAGTTGGGATTGTCCGAGCCCATGGTGCGGGCAAAGGTCCAGAGGTCACGCTCCTGCTTCACGCGGTTCGGATCACCCTCGACGATATTGCCCTCGCGGTCGCGCACGACCGAGGTGATCTCGCCCACGAAGCGCACGCTGACCTCGGCTTCGCGCGTGGCCGGGTCGAAGCGGGCATCCGCCACGGCGATCTCGCGCAGGCCGACGAAGCTGGCCTCGACCCTCAGGCCCTCGCGCTCGCGGTGCTGCACCACCTCGTCGAAGCTTTCGAACACATCGCGCGACAGCAGCGGCACCAGATCGTCCAGCTCACCGCGCTCGAAGCCCATGAGGATCATCTCATAGGCACCCCGCGCGCCGCCCAGGAATTCCGTCAGATTGAACGAGGGCTCGGCCCGTTTCATCCCGGCCAGGGCCTCGGCGGCCGGCGAGTTGGCGGGAACGTGATCGGTGATGTCGTGATCCTCGCCGCCCTCGATCACCTCGAAGCCGCGTTTCGCCCGGGGACCGGGCGCAGCCGGGCCGGGCATCGGCTCGGGCGGGCGTTCATAGCCTTCGCGCGTTCCCAGCACGTTGCGCAGCTTCAGGATCAGGAAAACGGCGATGCCGGCGAGAACCAGAAGTTGTATCACAGCGGAATCCATCATGTCCTCGGGGGCGTGCGGCCTTGGTTTCATACGTTCGTTGCTTATGTAGGGTGCGCCGGCCCCCGTGTCTACCGCACCGGACGCCGCATGATGCCTTGGTCACAGAAAGGGGCCCGGGTCACAGAAAGGGAACATCCGCGTGCCTGTCTTGCTGCTTTTCATCCTGATGCCGCTGATCGAGATCGCGCTCTTCATCGCGGTCGGCGGGCAGATCGGCGTCGCCGCGACGCTGGCGCTGATCGTGCTGTCGACGCTGGCCGGTGTCGCCATCCTGCGCGGCCAGCAGACGCGGGCCCTGGCGATGATGCAGGGCGGCCTCAGGGTTCAGCCCGGCACCTTCCTGGCCGAGGGCGCGTTTCGCACCTTGTCGGGCATTCTGCTGATCCTTCCGGGCTTCCTGACCGATGCCATCGGCCTTGCCCTGCTGATCCCGCCCCTGCAGCGCGCCATCGTCCGCGGCATCGGCGCGCGGGCCGGTGTCGTCTCGGTGCGGACCTGGCGGCAGGACGACGTGGTCGAAGGCGACTATACCGTGCGGGAGCCCGATCCGCTGGGACCCGAGCGCCGTCTGGACGATGCGCGGCATTGAGGCGACCGGACTCTGCTGCTAGAACCCCGACAAACCACAGGTCAAGCAGGAGAGTCTAATGGCCGCTACTGGCAACGGCGCCGATCCGCAGGGGGCTGCCGCCCCGGGCACGCAGCCGCAGGTGAAATTCCAGGTTCTGGCGCAGTTCGTCCGCGACCTGTCCTTCGAGAACGCGGTGGTCCGCGGGGCGGGCGTGATGCCGCAGGGCCAGCCCGACATCCAGGTGCAGGTCAGCCTCGACGCTAAAAAGCGCGAGACCGACGGGCATTATGAGGTGATCTCGAAATACAAGGTCGAGTCCAAGATCAAGGACACCGGCCAGACGCTCTATCTGGTCGAGCTGGAATACGGCGGCATCTTCCTGATCGAGGGCCTGCCGCAGGATCAGATGCATCCTTTCCTGCTGATCGAATGCCCGCGCATCGTCTTCCCCTTCGCGCGCCGCATCATCGCCGATGTGACCCGCGACGGCGGCTTCCCGCCCCTGAACCTGGACATGATCGACTTCATGGGCATGTACCGCCAGCAGCTGATGCGCCAACCGGCCGCCGCACCACAGGCCTGAGCCGGCGTGAGCCATACGAATACGGCCGGGCCTGCGGGTCCGGCCGTTGCCGTTTCAGGGTTTCTTAACCTTTGTCTCGCAGGGTGGTCGCGAAACCGAGGACGCGCCCCGATGCAGGACCATTCCGACACGATCAACCCCGAGGCCGGGCTTCCCCCGATCGACGCCGCCGAGCGGATCCACCGCAACCGGCAGCAGCGGCTTGAACGTCAGGCGCGGGTGGGCATCCTGCGCAATCCGAAATCGCCGCCGCGCCCGCCTGCCCGCCGCGCGGCACTGATGGGCCGCTGGCCCAAGCTGCGCAGCTCGCGCCGCCCCCGTGACAGCGCGGTGGCAGAGGCCGCGCAATCCGTCGTCGCCTGGCTGGTGCCGGTGGCGGAAGGGACACGCGGCCCCCTGCCCGTCCGTCGGGACGCCGAGGGGCGCGTGCAGGCCATCGACCTCACGGAACTCATGGCCTCGGTCGAGGGGATCGGCACCGCAGCGCCGGTCCGCACGCCCTTTGCCGCCTCGATCCGCGCCGATGGGCCGGAACCCGAGGCAGCCGCACAGGCGCCCGCCAAGCCGGCGATCCTGACCCCCGCGGCCTGGATCGACGATCAGGACAACCCGGTCGAGGATCAGGATGCCCTGGGTCAGGCCTTTCGCGACGCCGCCGAGCCGCCCGGCACGCAGGGGGCTTCGTCCCTGCGCCGACGCGGCCTCTGGATCGTCGCCCTGGGGGTGCTGATCGCGCTGACCGTTCTGGTCATTCTGCCCGCCACCGGGGTCCTGCACACGACTTGAGCCCGCCCCGCGGTTTCGCTATCGACGGAACCGGAGCGAAGCGGGGATCGGGATGAAACAGGCGCGCGCCTGGCAACGGATGCTTTCGGGGCGCAGGCTGGACCTGCTGGATCCGACACCGCTGGATATCGAGCTGGAGGATATCGCCCATGGGCTCGCCTTCGTGGCGCGCTGGAACGGGCAGACCACCGGCGACTGGCCCTATTCCGTGGCCGAGCATTCGCTGCTGGTGGAAACGTTGGTCACGCGGCTGGACCCGGGTTTCCCGCCGCGCTGGCGGCTGGCGGCACTGCTGCATGACGCGCCGGAATATGTGATCGGCGACATGATCTCGCCGGTGAAGGCGGCGGTCGGCCCGGGCTACGGCACGCTGGACGCGCGGCTCACGGCGGCGATCCACCTGCGCTTCGGCCTGCCGGCCGAGATCCCGAAAAGCGTGAAACGGCTGATCAAGCGCGCCGATACGCTGAGCGCCTGGCTGGAGGCGACGCAGATCGCCGGCTTCACCCGGGCCGAGGCGGACAAATACTTCGGCCGCCCCTCGCCCGAGGTCGCCGGGCTGAGCATCCACCCCCGCCCCCCGGCCGAGGTCCGCGCCGATTACATCGCCCGCCACGCCGAGATCCTGCGGCTGATTGACGGGCGGTAAGCGCTATTCGGCGAGGAACGGCGCGAGCCGCAGGCGCACCGCCTCGGGCATGGGCGCCGAGCCGCGGGTCTTGGGGTCGAAGAACACCTCGGTCAGGTCATAGGTCGCGTGCAGCGCGCCGGTCTCGGCATGGATCATCCGCAGGTGGAAGGTCATCGACCGACCGCCCAGCCGCTTGACCGCGCCGTCGATGACGAAGCCGTCCCCCGCCTTCAACTCCTTGATGAAATTGGTTTCCGCCTTGGCTGAAACGATATGGACGCCATGTTCCTCCAGCATCCAGGAGATCGGAATGCCCAGCGCGGTGTACAGGAAGAACGAGGCATCGTCGAAGAAGGGCGCGTAATGGCGCACATTCATGTGGCCGAAGATGTCGTGGTGCCAGGGATGCACCACGCCGCGCAGAAGTTCCGGTCGTCCGTCAGGCATTCAGCTCTCGTTTTTCGATGTAATGGCCGTAGAGGGTGGTCAGGATGCTGGCACCGACCAGAAAGGCCAGCCATTGCGCTACCGCCGACCAGATCAGCGCCAGAGGCAGGCTGATCTGCGCCAGCGCCAGAACCGGCGCATCGAGCGCCCAGCCGGCCACAAGCGTGGTCAGCGCCAGCGTGACAAAGGTCCAGCCGCCGGTGGCGGTCTGATACCAGGCCTCGCGCAGGGTCATCGGCCGGTCGGTGGCGGCACCCGGCAGCACCGGCGACAGGCGGTAGAAGACATAGGCCGCCGGCAGCAGCGTCACGACGAAGGCCAGCATTCCGACCGCCAGCCCGGGCGAGGCTGCATCGGCCCGGGCGCCCATCATCGGAAAGATCGCCAGCGCCACGATCAGCATCAACGGAATGATCAGCAGGGCCAGGACCAGCCCCAGTTTGAAACTTGCCCTGAAATACGCCCAGATCGCCGCGCCGTTCCAGGCGGGCAGCATTGTGCCCGGCGTTTCCTCGATCAGGATGAAGCGATGCCAGGCGACTGCCACCCAGAGACCGACGATCATCAACGCGAGTGACAGGAGGAACGCGGCGGCCGACAGCGTGCCATCCGCGCGAGACCCGACCTCCTGGCTGAGGGTCAGCGCCACCATCACCGCCAGCGCCACGCCGCCAATGCGCAGGGTCTGGCCGAAGTTTCCGATAACCATGCGCACCGCATGGATGAAGATCGCCAATCCCTGCATCGGCCCCCCTTCCGTTCGCGGCCAGTGTTCCCGCCCTGTCCCGGCGTGTCAATCTCGGTCCTTGGCCGTGCGGCGGGTGTTGCGCCCATCCGGCAAAGCCTGTAGCGAAGGCGCGGTCCATCCCGTGGGAGAATGCTCATGTCCGCGCCCAAGAAAGTCGTGCTGGCCTATTCCGGCGGGCTCGATACCTCGATCATCCTGAAATGGCTGCAAACCGAATACGGCTGCGAGGTGGTGACCTTCACCGCCGACCTCGGCCAGGGGGAAGAGCTTGAGCCGGCGCGCGAAAAGGCGCTGATGCTGGGGATCAAGGAAGAGAACATCCATATCGTCGACGTGCGCGAAGAATTCGTGAAGGATTTCGTCTTCCCGATGTTCCGCGCCAACGCGGTCTATGAAGGCCTCTACCTGCTGGGCACCTCGATCGCCCGGCCGCTGATCTCCAAGCACCTCGTCGAGCTGGCGCACAAACACGGCGCCGATGCCGTGGCCCATGGCGCCACCGGCAAGGGCAACGATCAGGTGCGGTTCGAGCTGTCGGCGCTGGCGCTCGACCCCTCGATCCAGGTGATCGCGCCCTGGCGGATCTGGGATCTGACCAGCCGCACGAAACTGCTGGAATTCGCCGAACAGAACCAGATCCCGATCGCCAAGAACAAGCGCGGCGAAGCGCCCTTCTCGGTCGATGCGAACCTGCTGCACACCTCGTCCGAGGGCACCGTGCTGGAGGATCCGGGTGTCGAGGCCCCCGATTACGTCGCCCAGCGCATCGTCGCCGTCGAGGATGCGCCCGATACGCCCGAATTCATCGAAGTGACCTTCGAGCAGGGCGACGCCGTGGCCATCAACGGCGAGGCGATGTCGCCCGCCACGATCCTGACCAAGCTGAACGAATATGGCGCCAAGCACGGCATCGGCATGCTGGACTTCGTGGAAAACCGCTTCGTCGGCATGAAATCGCGCGGCGTCTACGAGACCCCCGGCGGCACGATCCTGCTGGAGGCCCATCGCGGCATCGAGCAGATCACCCTGGATGCGGGCGCCGGGCACCTGAAGGATTCGGTGATGCCCCGCTACGCCGAGCTGATCTACAACGGCTTCTGGTTCTCGCCCGAGCGCGAGGCGCTGCAAGCCCTGATCGACAAGACGCAGGAGCATGTCACCGGCACGGTGAAGCTGAAGCTCTACAAGGGCGTGGCGCGGACCGTGGCCCGCTGGTCGGACCATTCGCTCTATTCCGAGAAGCACGTCACCTTCGAGGAAGACGCGGGCGCCTACGACCAGAAGGACGCCGCCGGCTTCATCCGCCTGAACGCGCTGCGCCTGAAACTGATCGCGACGCGGAATGCACGGGTGGCGGGGAAGTAATCCCCGCCTTCACAATCGAAAAACGAAACGGGCCGTCCCTTGGGGCGGCCCGTCCTTTTTCTCCAGATCAGACCTCGTGGATCGGGGCAGGCCCCGAGGACTTCACCAGCTGTATCGCTGCCAACGCGTCGGACTTGTTGTAGTAACCTTCACCCGAGTTCGCGATCGTCCTGTAGTTCGCGGCCTTCAATCGCCAACGCCATTGAGAGGCCGTGTCTTTGTAAAGCTCATAGAACATGGTTTTCTCCTTTCATGAGCATGTGTTGATCTTGCCCACTTCCGGCGGAAATGAGCTGTCGTCTAACCACGTGCTTGACGGGAGCGGGCCTATCCGCGATTCTTGCGGTGTGTTTATTCGACACGCTGCCCACGTGGCAGTTAGGGCGCCTGCATTGCCGTGCAGGCGCCCTTATTGATTCCAGAAAAGGAACAATGAGTCGAGTCCGAACGAAGAACATTCAGTGGGAGAGTCTGTGGATAACACCACATCTCGCCGAAATAACCACCTGTAGGTATAAGGTTGGGTGCCCTACAACATCTCGATCAAGCGGCGGCGAAACAAGAACGGGCCGTCCCTTGGGGCGGCCCGTTCGCTTTGGAGTGCTGCTTACGAGGTCGTCAGGTCAGAAGGGCGAAGAGGCCGACCCACATGAGGCCGCCCAGGATCACGGCAAGCACGATACCGGCGCCCGCGGGCAACGCGCCAGAGCGCGGGGGGGATGCCAGGAGCGCAATATCGGTTTCTGCCCGTGTGTTCATCGCCAAATCCTTCCGAATGGACCCAGAATGATCCTGATCCATGAAGGAACCCTTAACGGGGGCGAAAATGTGGCGGTCTCGGGGCGATTCCGGGAGGGGTCAGCGGGCGAGCAGCGCCTCGACCTCGGCCCGCTCTGGCATCGCCGGAGCCGCGCCGGGCCGCGTGACCTGCAAAGCAGCGGCGGCAGCGGCATAGCGCAGGGCGTCGCGGGTCGTCTCGCCCCGGTCCAGCGCGGCGGCCAGCGACCCGGCAAAACAATCGCCCGCGCCGGTCGTATCCACCGGCGTGACGCTGAACGCCGGTTGAAAATCGGATGGCGTCCCGCCGGGAACGATCCATTCGGCGCCCGAGGCCCCATGCGTGACGATCACCGCCTCGACCGGCAGCGCGTCCAGCGCCGTGCCGGTGGCCTCGACCAAAGCCTTCCCCTCGCCCGCGTTGACCAGCAGATGCGTCACTTGCGGCAGCACCGCCAGCAGCGGCTCCAGCGCGAAGGGGGCGGCGGAATAGAAGACCTTCATGCCCCGCTTGCGCGCGAGCGTCGCTGCCTCGACCTGATGCGAGGTTTCGTTTTGCAGAAGCAGGATGTCGCCCGCCTGCCCCTGCGCCAGCGCCGCCGCGATCAGGGCCGGATCCTGCGCCAGATTGGCACCGGAATAGATGATGATCTGGTTCTCGCCCCGATCGTCGACCGCGACGATCGCATGTCCGGTCGGCACCGGGACCGTTGTGATGCATCCCATGCCGATTCCGTGCCGGGACAATGCCTCGGTGATCCACAGATCATCCTCGCCCACGGCCCCGATATGCACCACCGTCGCGCCGGCCCTCTTTGCCGCGATGCTCTGGTTGATGCCCTTGCCGCCCAGCCCCGGCCGATAGTCGCGCGCCGACAGCGTCTCACCGGCCAGCGGCAACTCCGCCAGCCGATAGACGTGATCGATGTTGATCGAGCCCAGGCAGAAGACGGTCATTTCCCGGCGATCCCCACCCGGCAGGCCGCCATCACCGCCATGTTCATGATGTCGTTGACGGTCGCGCCGGTGGACAGGATCTGAATGGGCTTCGGCACACCGGTCAGGATCGGGCCGATCACCGTGGCGCCCGCCATTTCCTGCATCAGCTTGACCGAGATCGAGGCCGAATGCCGCGCCGGCACCACCAGGATATTCGCCGGTTTCGACAGGCGCGAGAAGGGATAGGCCTCGGCCGCCTTGGGGTTCAGGGCGACATCTACGGTCATCTCGCCCTCGTATTCGAAATCGACGCCGCGGGCCTCCAGCACATCGGGGGCGAGGTGCATCTTGTGCGCGCGTTCCGAGATCGGATAGCCGAAGGTCGAGAAGCTGACGAAGGCGACGCGGGGCTCCATCCCCAGGGCCCTGGCCACACCCGCCGCCCGGACGGCGATATCGGCGAGGTCTTCTTCCTCGGGCCATTCATGGACCAGGGTATCGGCGATCAGCACGATCTTGCCCTTGTGCAAGAGTGCGGTGACGCCGACCGCCCCGTCCTGCGCCCTTGCGTCGAAGACATGGTTGATCATGTCCATGACCAGCGCCGATTTTCGCGTGGCCCCGGTGACCAGCGCGTCGCCATGGCCATGCTGCAGCATCAGCGCCGAAAAGATATGCCGGTCGCGGGTCGCCATGCGGTGCACATCGCGCTGGTCGAAGCCCTTGCGCTGCAGCCGCTGGTACAGGAAATTCTTGTAGGCATCGAGGTGGCGGGTATTGGCCGCGTTGACGACCGTCAGCTCGCGCACCGCATCGCCCAGGCCCGCGGCCTCCAACCGGCGTTTCACGTCCTCGTCGGTGCCCACGACCAGCGACTTGCCCAACCCGGCGCGCTGATAGGCCACGGCGGCGCGCAGGACGCGCTCATCATCGCCCTCGGCAAAGATCACGCGGCTTTGGGCTTGCCGGGCGCGGGCAAAGAGGCTCTGCTGGATCGAGGCGGTCGGATCCATCCGCGAGCGGAGGTTGTGCTTGTAGCCCTCCATGTCGATGATCGGCCGCCGGGCGACGCCGGTGTCCATGCCCGCCTTGGCCACCGCCGGCGGGATCGTGTAGATCAGCCGCGGATCGAAGGGCGTGGGGATGATGTAATCGCGCCCGAAGCTGAGCTTGCGGCCATAGGCCATGGCAACCTCGTCCGGCACATCCTCGCGCGCCAGTTCGGCCAGGGCGCGGGCGCAGGCGATCTTCATCTCGTCGTTGATGGCCCGGGCGTGGATGTCCAGGGCACCGCGGAACAGATACGGGAAGCCCAGGACGTTGTTGACCTGGTTGGGATAGTCCGAGCGGCCGGTCGCCACGATGGCATCGGCACGGACGGCCTGCGCCTCTTCCGGCGTGATCTCGGGGTCGGGGTTGGCCATGGCGAAGATGACCGGGTTATCGGCCATGCTGGCGACCATCTCGGCCGTCACGGCGCCCTTGGCGGAAACGCCCAGGAACACATCGGCGCCGACCATCGCCTCCTCAAGCGTGCGGGCCTCGGTGACCACGGCATGCGCCGATTTCCACTGGTTCATGCCCTCGGTGCGGCCCTGCCAGATCACGCCCTTGGTGTCGCACATGATGCAATTGTCGTGCCTGGCGCCCATCGACTTGATGAGTTCCAGACAGGCGATCCCGGCGGCCCCGGCGCCGTTCAGCACGACCTTGCAATCCTCGATCTTCTTGCCGCTGATCTCCAGCGCGTTGATCAGCCCCGCGGCGCAGATCACTGCCGTCCCGTGCTGGTCGTCATGGAACACCGGAATATCGCAGAGTTCCTTGAGGCGGCTCTCGATGATGAAGCATTCGGGCGCCTTGATGTCCTCGAGGTTGATGCCGCCGAAGGTGGGCGACATCAGATGCACGGCCTTGATGATCTCGTCCGCATCCTCGGTCGCCAGTTCGATGTCGATGGCGTTGACATCGGCGAAGCGCTTGAACAGCACCGCCTTGCCCTCCATCACGGGCTTCGAGGCCAGCGCGCCCAGGTTCCCCAGCCCCAGAATGGCCGTGCCGTTGGAAATCACCGCCACCATATTGCCCTTGACGGTATAGTCATAGGCCAGCCCCGGATCCCGCGCGATCGCCTCGACCGGGACCGCGACGCCCGGCGAATAGGCCAGCGACAGGTCGCGCTGGGTGGCCATGGGCTTCGATGCCTGGATCTCGTATTTGCCCGGCACGGGCTCAAAGTGATAGCGCAACGCCTCTTCGGGCGTGGTACGGGACTTGCGGGACATGGGGCCTCCTCGGTTCCGACTTCTGTAGCGCCTCGGATGGCGCCGAACAACGCGGGAATCGGGGTTTTCCCGGGGTAAGCGGTTTTGTAGGGTCGCGCGAAAATCAGGGAGCAGGATGTGAGCGAGGCGGCTGCCGGCGTCACGCCGATGATGGCGCAATATCTGGAGATCAAGGGCCGGCATGCCGATGCGCTGCTGTTCTACCGGATGGGCGATTTCTACGAAATGTTCTTTGACGACGCCGTGGCGGCCGCGGCGGCGCTGGATATCGCGCTGACCAAGCGGGGCCTGCATCTGGGCGAGGAAATCCCGATGTGCGGCGTCCCGGTCCATGCCGCCGAGGGCTATCTGCTGACGCTGATCCGCAAGGGTTTCCGCGTCGCCATCGCCGAACAGATGGAGGACCCGGCCGAGGCGAAGAAGCGCGGCTCGAAATCGGTGGTGAAGCGCGACGTGGTGCGGCTGGTCACCCCCGGCACGCTGACCGAGGACGCGCTGCTGGAACCGCGGCGGCACAATTACCTGGCCTGTTGGGCCGATATCCGCGGCGAGGCGGCGCTGGCCTGGGCGGACATCTCGACCGGTGAACTGAGGGTCATGCCCTGCACCGGCGCCCGGCTGGCGCCCGAACTGTCGCGGCTGGGCGCGCGCGAGATGGTGGTGCCCGAGGATCTGGCCGAAGGGCTGAGGGATCTGGCCGCCGACATGGGGCTGGCGCTGGCCGAACGCGGCCGGGGATCCTTCGACAGCGCCGCCGGGGGCAAACGGCTGTGCGCGCTCTTCGGCGTGCAGACGCTGGACGGGTTCGGCACTTTCGGCCGGGCCGAGATTTCCGCGCTGGGCGCGCTGGTCGATTACCTCGACCTGACGCAGAAGGGCCGCATGCCCCTGCTGCGCCCCCCGGTGCGCGAGAATGCGGGCGCGGCGATGCAGATCGACGGGGCGACCCGGCGCAATCTGGAACTGACGGCAGCGCTGGCGGGCGGGCGCGAGGGTTCGCTGCTGGCCGCGATCGACATGAGCGTAACCTCAGGCGGCGCGCGGCTGCTGGAGCGGCGGATCGCGGCGCCCTCCTGCGATCTGGCGGTGATCCGGGCGCGGCTGGAGGCGGTGGCGGCGCTGGTCGGCGATGACCTGCTGCGCGGCGACCTGCGGGCGGCCTTGCGGGTGGTGCCGGACATCGACCGGGCGCTGTCACGGCTGGCGCTGGACCGGGGCGGGCCGCGCGATCTGGCCATGCTGCGGGCGGGGCTGGCACAGGCCGGGCTTCTGGCCGGGCTTCTGGCCGACGACCTGCCCGAGGCGCTGGTGACAGCCCGCCGGGCTCTGGTCGGCCATGACGAGATCGCCGGGCTGCTCAGCGGCACGCTGGTCGAGGAGCCGCCCTTGCTGGCCCGGGACGGGGGTTTCATCGCCAAGGGCGTCGATCCCGATCTGGACGCGGCGCGCGAGCTGCGCGACGAGGGGCGCAGCGTCATCGCCCGGATGCAGGCCGAGTATATCGCCGAGACCGGCATCAGCTCGTTGAAGATCAAGCATAACAACGTGCTTGGCTATTTCATCGAGACGACGGCGACCCATGCCGAGAAGATGCTGTCCGCACCGCTGAACGAGGTGTTCAAGCACCGGCAGACGACGGCCAATCAGGTGCGGTTCACCACCGTCCCCCTGTCCGAGATGGAGACCAAGATCCTGAACGCGGGTGCCCGGGCGCTGGAGATCGAACTGCGGATTTTCGGCGAGCTGAGGGCCGCGGTGCTGGAGTCCGCCGCCGCGATCCATGGCGCGGCGCGGGCGCTGGCCGAGGTCGATGTGACCGCCGGTTTCGCCGAACTGGCCCGGGTGCGCGACTGGGCGCGGCCCGTGGTCGACGACAGCCGCGCTTTCGAGGTCGAGGCCGGGCGGCATCCGGTGGTGGAGGCAGCGCTGGCCAAGGCGGGCCAACCCTTCGTCGCCAATTCGCTGGATCTGGAGCCGGGCGACAAGGGCGCAGCGATCTGGCTGGTCACCGGGCCGAACATGGCCGGTAAATCGACCTTCCTGCGGCAGAACGCGCTGATTGCCATCCTGGCGCAGGCGGGGGGCTATGTCCCGGCACGCTCGGCCCGGATCGGGCTGGTGGAACAGGTGTTCAGCCGGGTCGGGGCCTCGGACGATCTGGCGCGGGGGCGGTCGACCTTCATGGTCGAGATGGTGGAAACCGCCGCCATCGTTAACCAGGCGGGGCCGCGCGCCTTCGTCATTCTGGATGAGATCGGGCGCGGGACGGCGACCTATGACGGGCTCTCGATCGCCTGGGCCGTGCTGGAGCATCTGCACAGCGTGAACCGCTGCCGGGCGCTCTTTGCCACGCATTACCACGAAATGGTGGGCCTGGCCGACAAGCTGGAGGGGGTGGAGAACGCCACCGTCGCCGTGCGCGAATGGGAGGGCGAGGTCGTCTTCCTGCACGAGGTGATCAAGGGCGCTGCCGACCGCTCCTATGGCGTGCAGGTGGCGCGGCTGGCGGGCCTGCCGGAGGCAGTGATCGCCCGGGCGCGCGAGGTGCTGGGCCTCTTGGAGCAGGGCGAGAGCGGGCAGAAGGGCGCCAGGGCGCTGATCGACGATCTGCCGCTCTTCGCCATGGCGCCCCCTGCCCCGACGCGCAAGCCCGAGGCGCCGAAAGTGTCCGCGGTGGAGGAGCGGGTGCGCGGCGTGCATCCCGACGCCCTGACCCCGCGCGAGGCGCTGGCGCTGCTCTATGAGTTGCGGGATATGTTGGAGCCCTGACCTGGCACGGCCCGTGCGAGCACCCACCCTACGGGCGGTGGGGGCGAGGGCGTGAAAAAAGGGTGGGATGAAATCCCACCCTACCGGTGTCGCGCGTGAGGGGGCCGTAGGGTGGGATTTCATCCCACCCCGCGCTCTCAGCCGGGGGTCGAGCTTACACCCACCTGCGCCGGGCGCAGCAGATGCTCGTGCAGGCGGAACCCTTCCGAGATGACCTGGATGATCTGCCCGGCCTTGGTGCCCGGCACCGGGGCCTCGAACATCGCCTCGTGGAAATGCGGGTCGAATTGCTCGCCGACCTGCGGCGCGACCAGCTCGATCCCGTGCCGCTGGAAGATGTTGCCCAGATCGCGCAGGGTCAGGTCCAGCCCCTCGGCGAGGCCCTTCTGCTGCTCGCGCAGACTGTCGTCCATCAGCGCCAGCGCCCGGTTCAGGTTGTCATAAACCGAGAGCATGTCCCGGGCGAGCTTCTGCCCGCCATAGATCGCCGCCTCGCGCCGATCTTTCTCGGCCCGTTTGCGAATATTCTCCAGATCCGCCAGCGAACGCATCAGCCGGTCGCGCATCTCGGCACGCTCGACCTCGAAGGCCGCGTGGATCGCGTCCAGATCGGGGGTGGGGTCGCCCTGCTCGTTCGGGGCGGCGGTCGTTTCGTCGACCGGCTTTTCCTGGGGTTCAGCCATAGAATCCTCGTCTCAATCGGAACCCAGATCGGTCAGCATGCGGCCGACGAGCTGGGCGGTGTAATCCACGATCGGGACGATGCGGCCGTAGTTGAGCCGGGTCGGGCCAATCACCCCGACCGCACCGACGATCTTGCTGTCGGCGTTCATATATGGAGAAACCACCAGAGTGGAACCCGTCAAAGAAAAGAGTTTGTTTTCCGCGCCGATGAAAATGCGCACCCCTTCGCCGCGTTCGGTGTGTTCCAGCACCTCGGCGATGTCGCGCTTGCGTTCGAGGTCGTCGAACAATTCGCGGATCCGCTGCAGGCTGTCGGCATCGGCCTGATCCAGCAGGTTCGCCCTGCCCCGCACAATCAGCCGCTCATGCCGCTCGCCCTCGTTTTCCCACAGCGCCATGCCGCGGGTGATGAGGTCGGTGGCGAGCGAATCGATTTCCTGCCGCCGGGCGGTGATCTCGGTCCTGAGGCGGCCGCGAAGCCCGGTAAGGGTGAGGCCGGCGGCGAAGGCGTTGATGAAATTCACCGCCTCGCGCAGGGCCGAAGGCATCAGGCCGGGTGGCGGGGTGAACACGCGATTCTCGACATGGCCATCGGCGAAGACCAGCACCACAAGCGCCCGGTCATTGGCGATGGGGACGAATTCGATATGCTTGATCGCCGCTTCATGCTTGGGCGCCAGCACCAGCGAGGCGCCGCGCGTGATGCCCGACAGCGCGTTGCCCACCCGGTCCAGCATCGCCGTGACGTCGCGGTCATTCGACTGGCGCGTGGCCTCCAGCCGCTCGCGGTCGGTGGCGGTGACCGGATCGACCTCGAGCAGGGCATCGACGAAAAGCCGCAGACCTTGCTGGGTCGGCACCCGCCCGGCCGAGACATGGGGACTCTCCAGAAGGCCCATGTATTCCAGATCCTGCATGACGTTGCGGATCGTCGCCGGCGACAGGCGTTCGTGGAAATCGCGGGTGATGGTGCGCGAGCCGACCGGGGCGCCGGTCTGCAGATAGCTGTCGACAACACGCCGGAAGACCTCGCGCGCGCGGTCGTTCAGATCGTTGAAGGCTTTGTTTTCAGCACTCATGTCGGTCAGAATTCGGCAGGTCCAGGGGCGCGGCGGCCCGTCAATCCGGTTGCAAGGCGGGTCGCCCGCCCGTATCTGAGAGCCGCAGCAGGAAAGGATCATGTCATGCGCCCATCGGGTAGGAAACTAGATGAAATGCGGCTGGTTTCAATCGAAACCGGCGTGATGCGGCATGCCGAGGGCTCGTGCCTGATCAAGGTGGGCAACACGCATGTGCTCTGCACCGCCTCGGTCGAGGATCGGACGCCGCCTTTCCTGAAGAACACCGGGCTGGGCTGGGTCACCGCCGAATACGGCATGCTGCCCCGCGCCACCAACACCCGCAACCGGCGCGAGGCCGCGACCGGCAAGCAGGGCGGAAGAACTGTTGAAATTCAACGCCTTATCGGGAGGGCGCTGCGTGCAGGCGTTGATCGATCCGCGCTGGGCGAGCGGCAGATCGTCATCGATTGCGACGTGATCCAGGCCGACGGCGGCACGCGCTGCGCCTCGATTACCGGCGCCTGGGTGGCGCTGCGCCTGGCGGTGGACAAGCTGATGAAGGCCGGGCAGATCGTCTCGGATCCGATGATCGGCCATGTCGCGGCCGTCTCCTGCGGGATCTATGCCGGACAGCCGGTGCTGGACCTCGATTACGATGAGGACAGCGCCGCCGGTGTGGACGGCAATTTCGTCATGCTGGGCGACGGGCGGCTGATCGAAGTGCAGATGTCGGGTGAGGGGGCGGTCTTTGCCCGCTCGCAGATGGATCAGCTGCTGACCCTGGCCGAGAAGGGCGTGAGCGCGCTGGTCGCGGCGCAAAAGGCGGCGCTGTGACCGAGCTGGGCGAGGTGCTGCTCTTTGCCACGCATAACGCGGGCAAGGTGGAGGAGATGCAGCAGATGCTGGCGCCTTACGGGGTGCGCGTGATCTCGGCCCGTGATCGGGACCTGCCCGAGCCCGAGGAAACCGAAGACACTTTCGTCGGCAATGCCCGGATCAAGGCCCATGCCGCCGCCCGGGCGACGGGACTTGTGGCTTTGGCTGACGATTCCGGCCTGTGTGTCGATGCTCTGGACGGCGACCCGGGTGTTCGGACCGCCGATTGGGCCGAAGGGCCCGGCGGCCGGGATTTCCTGCGCGCCATGGAACGGACCCGCACCGCCCTGGGCAACGCGCCAGAACCTTGGCGGGCAGAGTTCCGCTCGACCCTCGTTCTCGCCTGGCCGGATGGACGGGATGAGGTCTATGAGGGCGCCGTGCGCGGGCACCTGGTCTGGCCCATCCGCGGCGCGCTGGGGCATGGCTACGATCCGATGTTCGTGCCGGACGGCGAGACGCGGACCTTCGCCGAAATGACGGCGGCGGAGAAGAACGCGCTGTCGCACCGGGCCCGGGCGCTGGCGGCGCTCCTCAAGGCGCGTTTCACGTGAAACATTCCGGCCCCGAGGATTGGCGGAACGGCGGCTTTGCACTTTACGTGCATTGGCCGTTCTGCGCCTCGAAATGCCCCTATTGCGACTTCAACAGCCATGTGTCGCAGCGCATTTCGCACGAAGACTGGCGCCAGGCCTATCTGGCGGAGATTCGGCGCTGGGGTGACCGGACCCCGGGGCGCGTGCTCACGTCGATCTTCTTCGGCGGCGGCACCCCGTCGCTGATGGATCCCGAAACTGTGGCGGCGGTGATCGACACGGCGCGGAGCGTCTGGCTGCCGTCCAACGACATCGAGATCACGCTGGAGGCCAATCCGACCTCTGTCGAACGCGCCAAGTTCCAGGCCTTTGCCGATGCCGGCGTCAACCGTGTCTCGCTGGGCGTCCAGGCGCTGGACGATGAGGCGCTGCGGCTGTTGGGTCGGCGCCACAGCGCGGCGGAGGCGATGAAAGCCTGGGATGTGGCGAATGCTGTCTTCGCGCGGACCAGCCTGGACCTGATCTACGCCCGGCAGTTCCAGACCCAGGAGCAATGGTGGCAGGAGCTGACACGGGCGCTGTCCCTGGGCCCGAAGCATCTGTCGCTCTACCAACTCACCATCGAAGAAGGCACCGCCTTTGGCGACCGCTATTCGTTGGGCAAGCTGCCCGGCCTGCCGAGCGAGGATCGTGGCGCCGACTTGTGGTCCTTGACGCAGGAGCTCTGCGAAACCGCCGGGCTTCCCGCCTATGAAGTCTCTAACCACGCCGAAACAGGCATGGAATCACGCCATAACCAGGTCTATTGGCGCTATGGCGATTATGTCGGAATCGGTCCCGGCGCCCATGGTCGCGTCACCGAATCCGGTGTCAGACGGGCGACCGAAGCCATGCGGGCCCCTGCCCCGTGGCTTGAGTCGATCAGCCGCAACGCCCCCGCGGTCACCGAGGAGGCGCTGACCGGCCCCGAAGCATCGGCCGAGATGCTGATGATGGGGATGCGACTGCGGGAAGGCATCGATCTGGCGCGCTACACCTCGCTCGCCGGTAGCCCGTTGCCCGAGGCCGCGCTGCGGGATCTGCTGGATCTGGGGCTGATCTGGCAAGCCGAGGGTCGAATCGGTACCACCGACGCCGGTCGCCCCTTGCTCAACAGCGTGTTGCGCACCCTGCTCTGACGCCTACCGGACAGAAGACAGCAACTGGCAAAGCTGATCCAGCTGGTCGAGCGATTGATAACGGATCGTCACCTGCCCTTCGCCGCCAGCCCGGTGGTCGATGACAACGCTCATGCCCAGATTGGCCGAGAGGTCCTCTTCCAGCGCCCGTGTGTCGGCATCCTTCTGCCGGGCCGCCCTCGCCGCGCCCGGCAGCGGCTTGGTCGAGACGCGGCGCGCCAGGTCCTCGGTCTCGCGCACCGAAAGCCCTTCGCCGGCGACCTTCAGCGCCAGCGCCACGGGATCTTCGGCGGTGACCAGCGCCCGGGCGTGGCCCGCGCTGATGGTGCCGGCGACGACCATGTTCTGCACGTCCTGAGGCAGGTTCAGCAGCCGGAGCAGATTGGCGATATGGCTGCGGCTCTTGCCCAGGGCTTCGGCGACCTTCTCTTGCGTATGGCCGAAACGATCGATCAATTGCCGATAGCCTGCGGCCTCTTCGATGGCATTGAGGCCCTCGCGCTGAATGTTCTCGATGATCGCGACTTCAAGAACTTCCTGATCGTCGAAATCCCGGACCAGAACCGGCACGCTGGACAGCTGCGCCAGCTGTGCCGCCCGCCACCGCCGCTCGCCAGCCACGATCTCATAGGTCCCGGCCTCGGCCAGCGGGCGCACAACCAGCGGCTGGACGATGCCCTTGGTGCGGATCGATTCCGCCAGTTCGTTCAGCGCGCGCTCATCGAATTTGCGACGGGGCTGATCTGGGTTGGCGCGAATCGTCTCGATCGGCAGGATTTCGAGTCCGCTGCGGCGCGAGTCCGGCGCAGCGATGGGATCGTTAACACCGGCATCGACGCCAATATCGGCCATCAAGGCAGACAGGCCGCGGCCCAGACCACGCCGTTCGGGCTTTCGTTCGCTCATCTCAGGCCTCCTCACGCAGGTCGTTGTTGTTCTTCAGAAACTCTCGCGAGAAGGCGCGATAGGCCTGCGATCCTTTCGAGGTCGGATCATAGGCCAGAACCGGGACCGCGAAGGACGGCGCCTCGCTGAGGCGAACGTTGCGCGGAATGACGGTCTGGTAAACCAGCGCGCCGAGGGTCTCGCGCGCGTCCCGCTCCACCTGTTGCGACAGGTTGTTGCGCTGATCGTGCATCGTCAACAACACGCCTTCGACCCTGAGCGCCGGATTGGCGGTCTGCCGGATCTCCCGTATCGTCAGCATCAATTGCGACAGGCCTTCGAGTGCGAAGAACTCGCTCTGCAGCGGGATCAGCACCGAATGCGCGGCGACCAATGCATTGACCGTCAGCAGGTTCAGCGACGGCGGGCAGTCGATCAACACGTAATCGAGCCCCAGATCGGCCAGGGACGGACTTGCCAGGGCATCTCGCAACAGGAAGCTGCGTTTGTTGACATTATAGAGCTGCACGTCGGACGAGGAGAGCTCGGTTGTCGACGGAATCAGGCGGACGTTCTCGGTCCCCGTTTCCATCACCACGGCGCGCGGATCGGCATCGCCCAGCAGCAGGTCATAGATGGTCAGCCGCCGCTGATCGAGCCCGACACCGAAACCGGTCGACGCATTGCCCTGGGGGTCCATGTCGACAACCAGCACCTTGCGGCCCAACTCCGCAAGGCTGGCGGCAAGGTTGATGGCCGTCGTCGTCTTGGCGACGCCACCCTTCTGGTTGGCAATGGCGATGGTTTTCATCGGGTTCCGTCCAAGGGCCGCAGGTTTCGAAGCACCAGGATCGCGCCTTCCGGATCGGCACGGCTGGGCGTTATCTCCAGATCGAAGTGCCACGATTGCCGGGCGTCTTCAACCTCCTGCGCGGCATTTCGACCCTTGGGCAGCAGCGCCATGCCCTGTGGGTCAAGATGCCGATGCGCGTAGTCCAGAAGCAGGGGCAAAGCGGCCAGAGCGCGTGCCGACAGGATATCGGCACGCTGCGGCGCCACCTTCTCGATCCGGTCGCGCAGGACCGTGACGGCGAGATCCAGTTGCCGCGCTGCCGTCGCAAGAAAGGCAGCCTTGCGCGCATCGGATTCGACAAGCGTGATCCGGGCGCCGGGGTTAGCCTCGGTGGTCAGGCAGGCGATGACCAGACCAGGAAGCCCGCCCCCGGCCCCGAGATCGCACCAATGCCGGAAATCGGTTGGGGCCAAGGGATAAAGCTGCGCTGAATCGAGAATATGGCGCGACCAGCTCTCCGACCGGGTAGCCTTGGCGATCAGGTTGATCGCCGAGGACCATTTCAGCAAAGCCGCGTCAAAGGCCTCCAGCCTCTCGAGTGTTTCACGTGAAACACTCCGGCCGAGCACATGCTCAAGATCAGCCGTTCGCGACACGCGAGGCCTGCTGCAGCAATCGGATATGGGCGAGAATGGCCGTCAAGGCTGCCGGAGTCATCCCTTCGATACGGCCGGCTTCGCCCAAAGTCGTGGGGCGACTTGCCGCGAGCTTGAGCCGCAACTCATTGGAAAGAGACGATATCCTGGAGAAATCGAGATCCACGGGAATCGTCACGCCGCCTTCCCGCCGAAGCTGGTCCGCCTCTCGTGCCTGCCGCGCCACATAGGGCTCGTAGAAGGTCTCCCGCGCAACCTGGGTCAGGTCATCGACCCGCAGGTCAGGAAAGTAAGATACCACGCCCCCGACATCGCCCTGCAGCCCGAGCAGGTGGCCGGCCACAAAGCGCCAGCTCCGACGCTGGCCATCCTTCGGCACGGCGATGCCGAGCGCATCCAGCTCCGAGGCAGACGCCGACCGCGCGTCGAGCGCTTGGGATGCGATCTCCATACGCTCCTGCTTTTCTTCGAAAGCCGCCCTCCGCTTGTCCGAAACCAGATCAAGCGCGGCACCGATCGGCGTCAGGCGCTGATCGGCGTTGTCGGCCCGCAACGTCAGGCGATATTCCGCCCGCGAGGTGAACATCCGGTAAGGCTCGCTGACCCCGCGCGTCACCAGATCGTCAATCATGACGCCGATATAGCTGTCGAAACGCGACAGCGTGAGGGGCTCCATCCCCAGCGCCGCTGCGGCAGCATTCGCTCCGGCAAGCAGGCCCTGGGCCCCGGCTTCTTCATACCCGGTCGTCCCGTTGATCTGACCCGCCAGGAACAGGCCGGGCATGGCCTGAACTTCCAGGCGCGGCGTCAAGCCGCGAGGATCCAGATAATCGTATTCGATGGCATAGCCATAATGCAGGATCCCGACCTGTTCGAGCCCAGCGATGGACTTAAGGAACGCTTCCTGCACCTCACGCGGCAGCGAGGTCGAGATGCCGTTCGGATAAATCGTGTCGTCATCGAGGCCCTCAGGCTCCAGAAACACGTTATGCGAGGTCTTGTCGGCAAAACGGGTCACCTTATCCTCGACCGAGGGGCAATAGCGCGGCCCGACCCCGGTGATATTCCCCGACCGCATCGCCGAAAGATGCAGGTTCCGCTCGATGATCTCATGGGTTCGGGGATTGGTCTCGGTCACGCCGCAAGCGATCTGCGCTGCCTCGGGCTTATGATTCAGGAAAGACATCATCACCGGCTCGGCATCGCCCTCTTGCCGACCCACCCGATCCCAGTCGATGGTCCGCCCATCCAGCCGCGCCGGCGTTCCGGTCTTCAGTCGCCCGATTCCGGTTGCCATCTCCCGCAGCCGCGCCCCCAGACGATCGGCCGCGGCGGCCCCGCGGCGGCCGGCCGACTGACGCTCGGTACCGATATGGATTTCGCCGCGCAGAAATGTGCCGGTGGTCAGGACCACGGCCCGCGCCGACAGCGTCACCTCATTCGCCAATACCACGCCGGCAATCCGCCCCGCCTCGATCCGGAAATCGACGACTTCGCCTTCCAGCACGCTCAGCCGCTCCTGCCCCGCCACATAGCGCTGCGCGAACGCCGCGTAGCGCCGGCGGTCCGCCTGAACCCTTGGTCCCTGCACGGCTGGTCCACGCGACCTGTTCAGCAGGCGGTACTGGATCCCGGCGTGATCCGCGGCCAGTCCCATCATCCCGTCCAGCGCGTCGATCTCCCGCACCAGATGCCCCTTACCGATCCCGCCAATCGCGGGATTACAGGACATGATGCCCAGATCGCCCGCCCGGAACGTCACCAAGGCAGTCTGCGCACCCCGCCGGGCCGCGGCCAACGCTGCCTCGATACCGGCGTGACCGCCGCCCACCACGATGACGTCGAAATGTTTCACGTGAAACGAGCCTCATTTCCCGATGCAGAAGGACGAAAAGATTCGCCCGAGCACCTCTTCTACATCGACCCGGCCGATGATGCCATCCAGGGCACGGATCGCGGCCTTCACATCTTCCCCGACCAGGTCCCACCCATGGCCGCCGGACAGACCCGACAACGCGGCCTCAACGGAATCCGCCGCCCGCGCGAGCTTGTCGAAATGCCGCTCGCGGGTGAAGACCGACGAATGCGCCACGCGCTGCTGCAAGACGCCGGCAATCCGCTCGATCAGCGCGCCGATCCCCTCTCCAGTCATGGCCGAGATCCCGGGCTGCCCCCAGAAATCCGCCTTCGACAGCACGACAATATCCTCGGGCCCGACCCCCTCCGCCACCTCGTCTGGTGCACCCAGCAGATAAACCCGCAGGTCGGCCGCCGCCGCCCGGGCGCGTCCCCGTTCGATCCCCAGTCGCTCGATCTCGTCCTCGGCCTCGCGCAACCCTGCCGTATCGATCAGCGTCACGGCGAGTCCGGCAATCTCCATCCGAACCTCGATCACATCGCGGGTGGTGCCCGCCCGGGATGAGGTGATCGCCGCCTCCCGTCCCGCCAAGGCATTGAGAAGGGTGGATTTTCCGGCATTGACCGGGCCGATGAGCGCCACCTCGAACCCGCTGCGCACCGCTTCCGAAGCCTTGCGCCCGGCGATCTGCGCGCCCAGCGTGTCGCGCACCCGCAACAGGGGCGCCATCACATGCGCGGTCAGATCGGCCGGCAACTCCTCGTCGGCAAAATCGAGCGCGGCCTCCAGCATCGCCAGCGATTGCAGCAGATCCTCGCGCCAGCCTTCGATCACCCGCGCCGCCGAACCCTCCATCACGCTCAGCGCCTGGCTTCGCTGCACCTCGGTTTCCGCGTCGATCAGATCAGCCAGCGCCTCGACCTCGGTCAGGTCCATCCGCCCGCCCAGAAAGGCCCGCCGGGTGAACTCTCCGGCCTCGGCCGCCCGCACCCCTTCGCAGGCCAGACAGGCGCGCAGCAGCGCCCCCACCACGGCGATGCTGCCATGGACCTGAAACTCGCAGACCTTCTCGCCTGTGAAACTGGCGCCCTCGGCAAAGCACAGCACCAGCCCGCTGTCGATCAGCCCCCCCTTGGCGTCGCGCAGCCGGGCCAGACGCGCCTCGCGCGCCGGCGGGATGAAACCGGCCAGTGCCTCGCAGACTGTCCAGGCTGCAGGACCCGAGACGCGGATGATGGCGACACCGGCGCGGCCCTGCGCCGAGGCGAGGGCAACGATCGTGTCCATCGCCCCGCCTTACGAATTCATCGATTCGAAGAATTCGCCATTGGTCTTGGTCTGTTTCAGCTTGGAAATCAGGAACTCGATGGCATCCGTGGTTCCCATCGGGTTCAGGATGCGGCGCAGCACGAAGGTCTTTTGCAGGTTGTTGCGATCGACCAGCAGCTCTTCCTTCCGGGTCCCGGACTTGAGAATGTCCATCGCCGGGAAAACCCGCTTGTCGGCAACCTTGCGGTCCAGCACGATCTCGCTGTTACCCGTGCCCTTGAACTCCTCGAAGATCACCTCGTCCATGCGCGAGCCGGTGTCGATCAGCGCGGTGGCGATGATGGTCAGCGAGCCGCCCTCCTCGATGTTCCGCGCCGCCCCGAAGAAGCGCTTCGGCCGCTGCAGCGCATTAGCATCCACACCGCCGGTCAGAACCTTGCCAGAACTCGGCACCACGGTGTTGAAAGCCCGGCCCAGACGGGTGATCGAATCGAGCAGGATCACCACGTCGCGCTTGTGCTCGACCAGCCGCTTGGCCTTCTCGATCACCATCTCGGCCACGGCGACGTGTCGCGTCGCCGGTTCGTCGAAGGTCGAGGACACGACCTCGCCCTTCACCGAGCGTTGCATGTCGGTGACTTCCTCCGGCCGTTCGTCGATGAGCAGAACGATCAGATAGCACTCGGGATGGTTCGAGGCGATGGAATGGGCGATGTTCTGCATCAGCACGGTCTTACCCGTGCGCGGCGGCGCCACGATCAGGGCCCGCTGACCCTTGCCCAGCGGCGCCACGATGTCGATGATCCGCGCCGAGCGGTCCTTGATCGTCGGATCCTCGATTTCCATTTTCAGCCGCTCGTCGGGATAAAGCGGCGTCAGGTTGTCGAAATGGACCTTGTGGCGGGCCTTTTCGGGATCGTCGAAGTTGATCCGCGTGACCCGGGTCAGAGCGAAATATTTCTCGTTCTCGCCCGGGGCGACGATCACGCCCTCGATCGTGTCGCCGGTGCGCAGCGAAAACTGGCGGATCATCTCGGGCGAGACATAGATGTCATCGGGACCGGGCAGATAGTTGGCCTCGGTCGAGCGCAGGAAGCCGAAGCCGTCCTGCAGCACCTCCAGCACGCCGTCGCCACCGATTTCCCAGCCATCTTCGGCGCGCTCTTTCAGGATCGAGAACATCATCTCGCCCTTGCGCATCGAGGGGGCGTTCTCGATCTCCAGCTCCTCGGCCAGCGCGAGCAGCGCGGCGGGGGTCTGCGCCTTCAGATCGGACAGGTTCAAACGGTCTTCGGCCATGGTCAGCCCTCCAGGAGGCCCCCCGCATCCGGGCTCGGCATCCATTCATCGCAAATGTCATCGGGAAACACGGGTACCGGACGGTCCCGCTTCGCCCCCGGATCTAGGCGAATTTCCGGGTCAAGTCAATCACGGGGGGTCGGGCCCCTTCGGTCGGGTTCGTCAGGCCCTCTAAAATAAGAAAAGAATAAGGAAAGGTTGATGATGTAGTAAGGGCTGGGGACAAGGTGAATTCCGGCTTTTCCCCCCAAACCATCCACAGGCGGATGGCGTTGCCGGAGTTCGTTGTAACAGTGGCAATCCCTTGATTCAATGGAGAAAAACAGGGATTCCGGCCTGCTGCCCTGCCCCGCGTCACAAAGCGTTCACACCCTGTGCACCGGACTTCTCCCGTGTGGAGAACCCGGTTCGGCGCCTTGACACGGACGGGGGTAACCGGCGATCACACGGCCAAAGCCCGCCTTACCCCCGTTCCGCCCCCGGCCGCCGCACAGACTTATCCCCATGTCTATCCTCACCCTTGCGTCCGCTTCGACGATCCGCGCCACGCTCTTGCGCAACGCGGGGCTGGAGGTTGAGGTCCGTCCGGCCCGAATCGATGAGGAAAATCTGCGCGAGTCGCTTCTGGCCGAGGGGGCGACGCCGCATGATCTGGCCGATGCCCTGGCCGAGCATAAGGCACTGAAGATCGCCGCCCGCGACCCCGGCGCGCTAGTCCTGGGCTGCGACCAGATCCTCGAATGCGAGGGGCAGCTCTATGCCAAGCCCGCCTCGCCCGAGGATGCTATCGCCCAGCTGACCCGCCTGCGGGGCAAGACCCATCGCCTGCACACCGCCGCCGTCCTCTATGCCAAGGGCGAGCCCGTCTGGCGCCATGTCGCGACCCCCCGGATGACCATGCGCGATTTCTCCGACGCCTACCGCGATGCCTATGTCGCCCGGCATTGGGACGAGATCCGCCATTGCGTCGGCTGCTATCAGATCGAGGGCGCGGGCGTGCGGCTGTTCCAGCGGATCGAGGGCGATCTGTTCAGCGTGCAGGGTCTGCCGCTGCTGGAACTGCTCACCATCCTCACCCAGCGCAAGGACATCGACGGATGAAGACTGCTCTCCGCCTGGCCGGGGTGATCGGCGATCCCGTCGCCCACAGCCGCTCGCCCCGCCTGCACGGCCATTGGCTGGCCCGCTACGGGATCGAGGGGCATTACGTCCCGCTGCATGTCCGGCCGGAGGATCTGCGCGACACGCTGCGCCTCTTGCCGAAGCTGGGTTTCGTCGGCCTCAACGTCACCATCCCGCACAAGCATGACGCCCTGGCGCTGGCCGACCGGGTCACGCCGCTGGCCGACCGGATCGGCGCGGCGAACACGCTCCTTTTCACCGAGAATGGGATCGAGGCCGACAATACCGACGCCTATGGCTTCACCCAGAATATCCTCGACGCGCAGCCGGGCTGGGCGCCCCGTACGGTGGCGCTGGTCGGCGCGGGCGGGGCCTCGCGCGCGGTGATCGTGGCGCTGCTGGATCAGGGCGCGACCGAGATCCGGCTCACCAACCGCACCCAGGCCCGGGCCGAGGAGCTGACCGGCGATTTCGGCGCGGCGGTCAAGATTGTGCCCTGGGACCAGCGCGCCGCCATGCTGGACGGCTGCGACACGCTGATCAACGGCACCGCCATGGGGATGACCGGCAACCCGCCGCTGGACCTGCCGCTCGACGCCTTGCCGCAGGCCGCCATCGTCACCGATCTGGTCTATGCGCCGCTGGAAACGCCGCTGCTGGCCGCCGCCCGCGCCCGGGGCAATCCCTGCGTCGACGGGCTGGGCATGCTGCTGCATCAGGCCGCGCCCGGGTTCGAACGCTGGTTCGGCGTCCGGCCCGAGGTGGACGCCACGCTACGCCGGGCGGTTCTGGGATGAGCCTGGTCCTCGGCCTCACTGGCTCCATCGGCATGGGCAAATCCACCACCGCCGGCTTTTTCCGCGAGGCTGGCGTGCCGGTCTGGGATGCCGATGCCGAGGTGCATGCGCTCTACGCAAAGGGCGGCGCTGCCGTCGCGCCGATTGCCGCGCTGCACGCCGCCGCGGTCAGGGACGGCGCCATCGACCGTGCCGCGCTGCGCGACTGGATCGCCGCCGATGCCAGTGCGCTGAAACGGATCGAGGGCGTGGTTCACCCGCTCGTCGGCCAGTCCCGCGCCGATTTCATCGCCGCGCATGCGGACAAGCCCCTCGTCGTGGTCGATGTGCCGCTGCTGTTCGAGACGGGCGGCGAGCGATATGTCGACCGCACCCTCGTCGTCAGCGCCCCGCCCGAGGTGCAGCGCGCCCGGGTCCTGGCCCGGCCCGGCATGACCGAGGCGCATTTGCAGACGATCCTGTCCAAGCAGATGCCCGATGCCGAGAAACGCGCCCGCGCCGATCATGTCATCGAGACGCTGACCCTCGACCAGACCCGCGCGGCGGTGCAAGGTCTGATTGCCGAGCTGACCGGAGGCAGAAGCGATGCGTGAAATCGTCCTCGACACCGAAACCACCGGCTTCGAGCCCTCCGAAGGCCACCGTCTGGTCGAGATCGGGGCGGTCGAACTCTTCAACCACATGCCGACCGGGCAGCATTACCACCAATACATCAACCCCGAGCGCGACATGCCGGAGGAAGCCTTCAACGTGCATGGGCTCTCCGAGGAATTCCTGCGCCCGCAGCCGAAATTCGCCGAGGTGGGGCGCGCGTTCCTCGACTTCGTGGACGGCGCCAAGCTGGTGATCCACAACGCCGCCTTCGACATGAAATTCCTGAATTTCGAATTGGAGCGGGCCGGTTTTCCGCGTCTGAAGGTCGAGGTGGTCGATACGCTGGCCATCGCCCGGCGCAAATATCCGGGTTCTCCCGCCTCGCTCGACGCGCTCTGCCGGCGCTTCGGCATCGACAATTCGGCCCGGACGCTGCACGGCGCGCTTCTCGACTCGCAGATCCTGGCCGAGGTCTATCTGGAACTGATGGGCGGCCGTCAGCCCGATTTCGGCTTGGCCACCAGCGGCGGCGGGCGCAATGCGGGGCCGGTGGATACCGCCTGGCGGGCCCGGCCGCGGCCGACCCCCCTGCCCCCGCGGTTGACCGAGGCCGAGGCCGCCGCCCATGCCGCCTTCGTTGCCGGGATGGGCGAGGCGGCGATCTGGAAGCGGTATGAAAGCTGACGCGCTGGTCATCGGCGCCGGTCCCGCCGGGCTGATGGCCGCCGATCGCCTGCTGGCCGCCGGATGCTCCGTGCTGCTGGCCGAGGCCAAGCCCTCCCCCGCGCGAAAGCTGCTGATGGCGGGGAAGTCCGGCCTCAACATCACCAAGGACGAGGGATTTGAGGCGTTCCTCGCCGCCTATGCCGAGGCCGCCGACTGGCTGCGCCCGATGCTGGCGGCTTTCGGCCCGGCCGAGGTTCAGGACTGGATGCGCGGCCATGGGCAGGCGGTGTTCACCGGCTCGTCAGGCCGGGTGTTCCCCAAGGCGATGAAGGCCTCGCCCCTGTTGCGCGCCTGGCTCGGGGATCTGTCGGGGCGCGGCCTCGACCTGCGGGCGCGCTGGCGCTGGACCGGGGCGGGCTTCGACACGCCGGAGGGGCCGGTCCGCGTGACGGCCAAGGCCACCGTGCTCGCGCTGGGGGGCGCCAGCTGGGCGCGGCTGGGGTCCGACGGGGGCTGGGCGCCGGTTCTGGCCGTGCGCGGCGTCGCGCTGGCGCCGTTCCAGCCAGCGAATATGGGGTTCCGGGTCGCATGGTCGGCGCATATGGCCCGGCATTTCGGCCAGCCGCTGAAGAACATCGCCCTGATCGCCGGCGCCCAACGGGTGCGGGGCGAGGCGGTGATCTCGGCCAAGGGGCTGGAGGGCGGCGGGATCTATGCCGTGAGCCGCGCCCTGCGTGAGGGGGCGGCGCTCAGGATCGACCTCTTGCCCGACCTCGACGCGGCGGCGCTGGTGGAGCGCTTGGCGAAGCGGCCGAAGGGTGAGACGGCGGCCAATACCCTGCGCAAGCTCGGCCTGTCCGATGCCCGGCTGGCGCTGGTGCAAGAATGTGCCCGGCCCCTGCCTTCGGGGCCCGAGGAGCGTGCGGCGCTGCTGAAAGCCCTGCCGGTGCCCCTGCAAGGGCCGCGGCCGATGGATGAGGCGATCTCGACCGCCGGCGGCATTCCCCGGTCGGAGCTGACCGAAGACCTGATGCTGACACGCGTGCCCGGCTGGTTCGCGGCGGGCGAGATGCTGGATTGGGAGGCGCCCACGGGCGGCTATCTGCTCACCGCCTGCCTCGCGACCGGGCGCTGGGCGGGCAACGCTGCGGCGCGGTTCATCCAATCCCGGTCAGGATGAAGCCCGCGCCGATGGCGAAGCGCCCTTCCAAGGCCTGACCGGCGCGGAAGGGGCCGACATCGCGCTGCCAGACCGCCCGGAACACGCCATCGCCCAGCTCGATGGCGAAAGTCTCGAAGCCGAAAAGCTGTTTCGTGACAGGGTATTGTGCCTTGTAGGCGCATTCCTTGGCGCTGAAGATCAGCCGCGCTGTCCGTCCCTCTACGCCGAGTTTGTCGGGCAACAGCACCGTTTCTCGGACCTCCTCCGGCAGATCCTCATCCAGCTCCAGATCTACCCCGACCAGCCCCGGCCCGGTCACGGCCAAGGCCCAGCCGCCCGCATGCGTGATTGACCCCCGCACGCCCTCGGGCCAGACCGGCGCCCGGTCCGGCCCCATTGGCAGCGCCACATCGCGGCTCAAAGCCATTCGCGCCGCTGCCCGCCCGGCCGAGAATTCGGCCCGCCGCGCGGGGACCGCCCCGGCCAGCGCGGCCTCTTCTTCAGGTTTCAAGGAAACACCATCGACCGGCGCGATCCCCAGGGGCACCCCCGGAAACACCGACGCCGCCAGCCCGAGGAGCTGGCGGCGCAGGAAAGGATCGCCGGGCGCGCTCACCCCAGCTTGCTCAGCCGTTCCGCCCGCATCGCCCGGCGCTTGGACATCGCGTCCAGCCGCCCGCGCGCGGCCTCGGCCTCGACCGCCGGTTCGGGTGCTGCGGCCGGGGCGGCCACCGGCTTCAGCTTGCCGTCGATATGCCCGGCCAGCGCCGAGAGGACCGGGAAGCGGAAGACATCGGTGATCGACAGGCCGGGCAGCGACAGGCCCTCACGGATCTCGCGATGCGCCTGCACCGCCAGCAGCGAATGGCCGCCCAGCTGGAAGAAATTGTCCGATGGCTTCACCTCGGCCACGCCCAGCACCCGCTGCCAGATCGCCGCGATCCGGGCCTGCGTGTCCCCGGCATTGGCCGCGACGGGCGCGGCGATCACCGCCGGGCGCACCAGCCCGGGCGCGGGCAGCGCCTTGCGGTCAATCTTCTTGTTCGGCGTCAGCGGGAAGCTCTCCAGCCGCACCACGGCCGAGGGGACCATATGCGCCGGCAGCACCCCGGCCAGCTGCGCCTTCAGCCCGACGGGATCGGCATGACCCAGCACATAGGCCACCAGCCGCACGTCGCCCGGCTGATCCTCGCGCGCCATGACCACCGATTGCGTGACCCCGGGCAGGGCATCGAGCTGCGTCTCGATCTCGCCTAGCTCGATCCGGTAGCCGCGGATCTTCACCTGATGATCGGCCCGGCCGAGGAAATCGACCCCGCCATCGGCCCTGAGCCGCACCAGATCGCCGGTGCGATAAAGCCGCTCGCCGCCGATCTCCACGAAGCGTTCCGCCGTCAGCGCCTCGCGCCGCCAATAGCCGCGCGTGACCCCGGCGCCGCCGATCCAGAGCTCCCCTTCCTGCCCGAGCGGTACGGGGCGTTGGTCCTGATCCAGCACATGCAGCGTGGTATTGGCGATGGGCGTGCCGATGCCGACCACCCCCTCGCCACCCTTCGACAGCGCGGTCGTGGACCAGATCGTCGTCTCAGTCGGGCCGTACATGTTCTGCACCGGCCCGTCGACAATCCCGGCCAGATCGGCCGCCAGCGCGCCCGGCAGCGCCTCGCCGCCCACCATCAGATGTTTCACGTGCGACAGCGTGGCGCGGGCCTCGTCATTGCTGGCCAGCATGCGCGCCATCGACGGGGTGCACTGCAGATGCGTCACGCCATGGCGCTGGATCTGCGCGGCCAGCGAGAAATCGTCCGCCGCCAGCTGTGCCGGCGCGTTCGAGCGCTTCAGGACCTCGGCCAGCGGCCAGAGCCCTTCCAGCACCTGCGACGTGGGGATGCCGTAATCGATCAGGCAGCCGATCTCGCCCACGCCGATCTTCTTCAGCTGCTCGACCCGGCGCAGGCAATCCTCGACCGTGCCGAACAGGCCGCTGTCTTCGAAATAGCGGTTGAACGCATACTCCAGGATCCCGTCCACCTCGTCCTGGCTGAGCGAGCCGAGGTCGATGTCCATCGGGTTGCTGACGCCCTGCGGCTTCTTGAACGCGGGGAAGGCCCAGGCGTATTGCTTGACCAGCCCGGCGGCGGACAGAAGGTAGCTCTTCATCGGTCCGCGCGCGGTTTCCCGCGCCAGCTCCCGCGTCCGCGCCACATAGGTGTGCAGCATCAGGGTGACGGTGAAATCCTTGGGATCATGCCCCGCCTTGCGCAGGGCCTCGTGATAGATCCGGATCTTGCCCGCCACCTCGTCGATGGTCTGGCCCAGCAGATGGGTCAGCACATTGGCGCCGATCTCGCCCGCCTCGCGCCATGTATCGGGGTTGCCGGCGATGGTCAGCCACAGCGGCAGTTCCTTCGACACCGGGCGCGGCAGCGATTGCACGGCGCGCATCGTGCCGTTGTGGTCGAATTCCACCGCCTCGCCGCGCCAGAGCTTGCGCAGCTTGTCGATCGTGTCGAACATCGCCGCCTTGTTGTTCGGAACCGAGTTCTCGGGCCTCAGCACGAAATCGACCGGATGCCAGCCCGAGGCCATGCCCAGCCCCGCGCGGCCATTGGTCAGGTTGTCGATCACCGCCCATTCCTCGGCGATCCTCAGCGGATGATGCAGCGGCGCCACGCAGGAGCCCGAGCGGACGTCGATGTTCTTCGTCACCGCCGCCACCGCCGCTCCGGTCACCGAGGGGTTCGGATAAGGCCCGCCGAAGGCGTGGAAATGGCGTTCCGGCGTCCAGACGGCGCGGAAGCCGTGCGTATCGGCGAATTTCGCGCCTTCCAGCAGCAATTCGTATTTCTGCGGCCCGGGGCCGTCGTCATTGCCCCAGTAGAACAGGCTGAAATCCATCTTCTGGTCGAGGATCGGCAGCGAACCGCCCGAGACCATCATCCGGTCCTCGTCCGAGGTCAGCACCAGCTTGAAGCCGCGCGAGAGGGTCCAGAACAGTTCCAGCACCGAAATGTCGAAGCTGAGCGAGGTGACGGCCAGCCAGACGCCCGGAGGCTGATGCTGGATTCGGTCATCCATCCCGGCGAAGAAATTCGCCACATTGCGGTGTTCGACCATCACGCCCTTGGGCAGGCCGGTCGAGCCGGACGTATAGATCAGATAGGCGAGGTTTTCGGGCGCGGCGCCGGTTGCCGGGTTCGCCTCCGGGGCCGTGGCCAGCCGGGTGTCGGTGTCCAGTACCAGCAATTCGGCGGCATGCGCGGGCAGGGCGTCGATCAGCCCCGATTGCGTGACGATCACCGGCGCGCCGCTGTCGGTCAGGAAATGCTGCAAGCGGTCGGCGGGATAGGCGGGATCCATCGGCACATAGGCGCCGCCCGCCTTGAGGATGCCCAGCGCGCCGATCAGCAGCTCGGGCGAGCGGCGGGTGCAGAGGGCGACCGGCGTATCGGGCGCGATGCCGAGGCCCTGCAGCACATGCGCGACCTTGTTGGCGCGGGCGTTGAGCTGGGCATAGGTCAGGCTGATCCCTTCAAACACCAGCGCCACGGCATCCGGCGTGCGGGCGGCCTGCGCTTCGAACAGGCGGCTGAGGGTCTGGCTGTCGAAATCGCGGGCGGTGGCGTTCAGGCGATCCATGACCGTCCGTTCCGGCGCGCCAATCAGGTCGAGCGCGGCCAGCGGGGCCTCCGTCCCGGCCAGATGCGCGATCCGCGCGGCGAATAGGTCCAGCGTCGCTTCGTCCATGCGGCCCAGATCGGCCGACAGGACCAACCCCTCGGGTCCCGCGACCAGGCACAGCGCCGTGCCCTCGATCCGCTCGCCGGTCTCCGACAGGCCCAGTGCCGGGAGGGCCAGTGGCGCCAGCGCCGGGTCGCGGCCGATCAGGTCGCGGGCATAGGCGGGATGCGTCACCGCCACGGCCATGAGATCCAGGACCGAGGTCTCCAGCGCGCCCAGGCTCTCACCCTCGGGCATCATCGGCAGCCAGCCGGCGATATAGGCGGGGGCCTGGGCCTGCGCTTCAGCCGTGGCCCGGCCGCGATAGGCCCAGCCGCCCGGCACATAGGCGGCGATCACCGCCGCCGCCCGCGCCGCCGAAACCTCCGTCAGGGCGCGGGTGGCGATCCCCTGTCCCTGCGCCTTGGCGGCCAGTTCCGAGGGCGCGAAGCCGGTCAGGGCCTTGCGCCACCGTGCCTCGCCGGGTGCGAGCCGCGCCAAGGCCTCGGTCAGCGTCGGCGCGGGCAGGGGCAGAACCTCGCCCAGCGCCACGACCTCGCGTTCGGGCAAGCCGCCCAGACAGGTGATCCCGCCCAGACGGACCGCACCGGTGCCGCAGGCGATGACCGGCTCGTCACCGGCCTCCAACACCAGACCCGGCGCACCCTGACCCTCCACCGCCTCGGCCAGACCCACGGCGAAAACGCCCTTCGCGGTCTCGATCTTCGGCAGGGCCAGCGGGTTCCAATAGCCGCCGTGATCCAGCGCGCGCACCAGCAGCGCAACCTCAGCCGCCGGTCGCGAGAAATCGAGCCGCGCGGCCAGGGCCGGCCGGTCGTCGCGCTTGCAAAGCGTACGCTGGCTCAGATCCTGCGCGCGACGGCCGGGGATCCCGGCCTCCAGCGCGCCGACGACGAAGGGGAAACTCTCGATCGCGGCGGCATAGCACCGGGCGTTCAGCGAAATGGCAGTGTCGTCCGGCGCGATGTCGAACAGCGCCTGTTCGACGATATCGCCCTCATCCACGCCGCCCTCGATCAGATGCCAGGTAATCCCGTGCCGCGCCTCGCCTGCCATCAGCGCCCAGACCGGAGCATTGAGCCCGGCATAGCGCGGCAGCGGGCCGTCGTGGAAATTGACCGCGCCCTTGGCCGCGCGGGAAAGCAGCGCCTCGGGCAGGACCGAGAGGTTGGCGATGGACAGCAGCCAGTCGAACCCGGCCGTCACCCGATCCTCGATCCCCTTGCCGGGGGCGACGACCGGGATGCCCGCGCCGGTGGCCCAGGCGATGACCTCAGGGTTGCGGCTGGCCACCGTGACGATCCGGTGTCCGCGGCCGGTCAGAACCTTGGCGCATTGCACCAACAGGGATTCGTTGCCCACCAGGACACATGAAAACGGCGTCATCTCAACTCTCCTGCACAAGCCTTTTCGCGGGGCGCGATCCGAAGCTGTGTTTCAGAAGATCGCGGAGAAAATATGGCGGATTAACCTTGGGTTTGCGTTGCACGAGGACCCGGGCGCCATAGATCCCCAGCCCCGCCACATGCGCCAGCGTCGCCGCCATCGCATAGAGCCGCCCGTGGTTCTTTTCAAAATAGTACCGGCGTGAGCGGAACCAATACTCGGGCACCCGCCGCCATTCCTTCATCCCCGTGGACACCGAGCCCAGATGCATGACCCGGCTTTCCACCACATAGACCGTGGGCCAGCCCGCCATCGCCGCCCGGCGGCAGAGGTCGGTTTCCTCGAAGTAGAGGAAGAATGTCTCATCAAAGAGGCCAATCTGATCCAGGACCTTTTGCCGCATCAGGACCGACGCCCCCGCCAGCCAGTCCACCCGGGTCGTCTGCGTCGGCAGCGGCGGCGCGACGATGGCGTTTTTCAGCAGTTTCGACACCGGACCGGTCTTCGCCGCCCCCTCCAACTCGCTGGCGATCGAGGGGAAGCGGAAGGCCGTGGTATGTGGCGCGCCATCCTCGCCATGGATATGGCTGCCGGCAAAACCGACCTTGGGGTGGCTGTCCAGATACGCCACCAAGGCGCGGATCGCATCGGGCGCCGGGAAGGCGTCCGAGTTCAGGATATAGACGTAATCGGGTTTAGACCCGTCCGGCAGCCCGGCCTTGATCCCGACATTGTTGCCCGCGCCATAGCCGCCGTTGCGCCCTGACTGGATCACCCGCACCCGGAGCCAGTCGCGCGCCGCCTCGCTCATCGCCTCGAAACTGCCGTCCTGGCTGTCGTTGTCGACGATGGTGATGGCGCCCGGGATCCCCTCCATGGCGATCAAGGCAGCTTCGGTGGCTTTCAGCGTCATCTCCGCCGTCCGCCAGTTCAGGATCACGCAGAGCACGCTTTTCATGCCTCGGCCTCCGCGATCAGGGCTTTCAGTTTTGCCGCCATCACCCGCACATTCGGCTCCAGCACCATGCTGTCATGGTCGCCCGGCACCTCATGGACCGAGAGTTTCGGCATGAAGCGCGACCAGTCGTTGTCATCATAGACGTATTCCTTGGCCCGGCTGACCCAGCGCCCGCCGGTCACCTTCCAGTGCCGGTCCAGCGGCGGGCGGAACAGGGCGACCGGCGCGTCGTAGGTTTCCAGCGCGACAAAGGGCAGCGCCTCGCGGAACGCGGCCTCGATGGCGCGGTTGTGGAAACCGCTGTCGGCCTCGCCCGCCGCTTCATAGGCCATGCGCGCCTGCTCCCGCTGCCAGCGCCTCCGCTCGGCCAGCCATTCGCCCAGATAGGCCGGGCCCTTGCGGCGGAATTCGGCCAGCTTGATCATCGCCTTGTCGGCGCGGCTGAGCCAGGGCCGTTCCGGCAGCGGCGTGTCCAGCAGCGTGAGCAGCCGGACGTCCTCGCCTTCGGCCCTGAGTTGCCTGGCCATTTCCAGCGCGGTCAGACCCCCGCCCGAGAAGCCGCCCAGCAGATAGGGGCCATGGGGTTGCACCTGCCGGACCTCGGCCAAGTAGTCGCGCGCGGCTTCATCCAGCCGCCGGTGCGGTTCGGCGCCGCCCAGCAGACCCCGGGCCTGTAGTCCGTAGAAGGGCCGGTCCTTGCCCAGCAATTGCGCCAGATGCCGCAGGTTCAGCACGTTGCCGAACATGCCCGCCACCAGGAAGAACGGGGTTTTCGTCCCGCCCTCGCCCTCGTGCATCGGCACCAGGAATTCGTAGCGCTTGACCGGGGCGGCGACGGCAGGCGCCTCGCCCGTCTCGCTGATCCCGGCGATTTCGGCGACGCGGGCGGCGATCTTTTCCACCGTCGGCGCCTCGAACAGGACCGAGATCGGGAAATCCACGCTCCACGTCTTCTTGACCCGGGCAAAGAGGCGCACGGCGATCAGCGAATGGCCGCCCAGATCGAAGAAACTGTCTTCGACGCCGACGCCCTCGACCCCCAGCAATTCCTCCCACATCGCCACCAGCATCCGCTCCACATCGTTGCGCGGCGCGACATAGGCGCTGTCGAGGTTCGGACGCTCGAACTTCTGCCCGTCGCCGGTCTCGGCCTCCAGCGGTTGCGCGGCCTCGGCGATCAATTCCGGCAGCGTCAGAGATGAAATCACCACTTGCGACCGGCCGGTGCCCAGCGCCCGGAGGAAGGCCTCGCCCCCCTCGGCGGGCGTGATCCCCTGCGCCAGATTACGGGCCAGACGCGCCTCGCCCGGGCTGAGCGCGCGGTCATCGCCCGCGTCGCTGAACGCGACCTCGGAGGGCAACAGCGGCGCGGGCGTGCCGAAGCCGCCTTCCAGCCGCTTGATGGTAAAGCGCCGGATCTCGGCGCAGACCTGCCCCTCGGGCGTGGCCAGCGTCACGTCGAAACTGGCGAAACCGGGCTCGGCGGGGGCGATGCGGATATGGCTGACGATCTGCGCGGGCAGCGCGGAATAGACCCTCACATTGCCATAACTGACCGGCACCCAGAGCGCGCGGCCCTGATAACCGGGGATCAGCTCCATCGCCCAACCGGTCGCCAAATCCATCAGCGCCGGATGCAGGACATAACCCTGCTCCAGATCGGCGCGGAAGGCCTCCGGCAGCGACAGCCGGGCGATCCCCTCGCCCTGGCCATAGGCCACGCGGTTCAGCACCCGCCAGCGGGGGCCGAAATTCAGGTGATGCTCCTGCCCCGTGGCGATGCCGCCTGCATCCTCGCGAATGCCGGTCAGGCAGCGCGCTTCAAGCGCGGCCACGTCCAGCGTCCCGGCCGCAGGAATCGCCCCCATGGTCACCCGGGCCGAGGCGTTCAGGACAAAGCCCTTCCGGCCGCGCAGGCTGACCTCGGATCGCAGCGCGAAATCGTAGCCGGCGTCGGAGCGGGTCAGCACCACCTCCACCGCTTTCGGCTGATCCACCTCCACCGCGCGGAAGAAGGTCAGGTCGGCAATCTCGAAAGGCTCGACCTCGCCCTGCCCGTGCAGCGATTGCACGGCGATTTCCAGCATGCCGGTGCCGGGGACCAGCGCCTTGCCGTCCCTGGTCCGGTGTTCGTCCAGCAGCCACATGTCGGTCGAATAGGTCGCGGTGAAGCGCCGGTTCATCGCCGCGTCGAAACCCACGCGGTCCAGCAACGGCACCGTTGCGGGCGCGTCGGGCAAGGCGGGCGCCTTGCCGCTGCGGGCCGCCATCGCCTCGGCCGCCATGCCGACCTCAGCCCAGATCCCCCAATCGATGGCGGTGACTTTCGTCTTCCCGCTGCGGGCCTTGGCCCAGGCGTTCAGGTATTCGTTGGCGGCGACGTAATCGACCTGCCCGGCCGGGGCGGTGAGGGTCGAGGTCGAGGAGAAGACCACGATCCGCTCCACTGCGCCATCGGGCAGCAACGTGTCCAGCACCCGCGTGCCGTGGACCTTGGGCGCGAAGACCGATTCCACGCTGCCGACCGTCTTGGCGGCGAGCGGGGCGTCGTCGATGGCCCCGGCGGCGTGGATGATTCCGTGGATCGCCCCGAAGCGGGCCTTCGCCGCCTCCAGCGCGCGGCGCATGTCATCGATGTTGCAGACATCGGCCGCGGCGGTCATCACCTCGGCGCCGAGCGATTCCAGTCTCTCCACCTGCAGAATCCGGCGCAAGGCGGGACCGCCCTGGGCCTTCACCGCCTCCCATGCCGAACGGGGCGGCAGGGCGGTGCGGGCCAGCAGCACGATCTTGGCTCGCGAGCGCTGGATCAGTGCCTCGGCCACCGTCTGCCCGATCCCGCCGAAGCCGCCGGTGATGACCCAGACCCCACCCTGCGGCAGATCGGGAAGGGCGTCCAGCGGCTGCGGGCGCAGCCGCTGTTCGTAGCGCTTGCCGTCCCTCTGTGCTGCAACAGCGACCGAGGGCGTCGCCAGCAATTCTTCCAGCAACCCCGCGCTCTGATCCGGGCCGCGCTTGCGAGTCCGGGGCTCGATATCCAGCGTGGAAACGGTGATCCCCGGCATTTCATGCGGCATGACCCGGGCGGGACCGGCGATCAGCGCCTTTTCCGGCCAGCGCAAAACCTCGTCTCGGACCTGCGCCGCGCCGGCTGTGATCACAGTGGTATGGATCGGACCCGCCAGCCCTTCGGCGGCGATGGCCTGGCCGAGGAACAGCAGCGAATAGAACCCCTGTTCAACATGGGCCTGGAACGCGCTCGACCCCGGGCGGAAATGTTCCTCACCGCTCGCCAGCCAGAAATGGGCAATCCTTGTGGGGACCGTGCCGCGATGCACCAGATCCTGCATCAGCTGGTCATAGCCCTCGCGCCCGCGTTCGGGCGGCAGGCTATAGGCACTGTCGCCCCGGCGGCGGAAGGTGTCGCCGGCCTGAACCTCGATCACCTTCTGACCCCCGGCGCGCAACCGGGCGATGACCGGGGCGGCGATGCCGTCCTGATCGGCGAAGATGAGCCAGGTTTCGGCCATCGAGGCCAGCGCGGCATCCAGATCCGCCTCCACCTCGGCCGAGCGGGCGACCCAGGCGAGCCTTGTGCCCATCTGCGTGACGTCCTCGATCCGGGCGGGCAGCGCGACGGCGGTCTCCGCGACGGGTTTGGCGGGGGCGATGAAGTAGTCGCGGCGCTCGAAGGGATAGGTCGGCAGCGGCAGTTTCACCCGCCGCGCCTCACCCCAGATCTGGCTCCAGTCGAAGGTCCCGCCCAGCGCCCAGATCCGGCCCAAGAGGCCCATGTGGTAAAGGTCGTCGGCGATCGCTTCCTCAGGGTGGCGCAGGACGGCGAGAACCTGCTGACCGGGGACCGCGCCGTGCATCCGAGTGAGCGAGGAGAGCGCCTTGCCCGGCCCCACCTCGATCCAGATGCGATTGGGGTTTTCGGCAAGGTGAGAGACGCATTCGGCAAACAGTACCGTGTTGCGCAGGTGCTGCGTCCAATAGTCCGGGCTGGTCGCCTGCTCGGCGGTCAAGGGCTGGCCGGTGCGGTTCGAGATGATCGGCAGGCGCGGCGCCTGCAGCGGGATGGAGGCGAGGAAGGCGCGGAACTGGCCGAGGATCGGCTCCAGCATCCGGGAATGCGCGGCGATGTCGATGGCGATGCGCTGGGTGTCGATCCCATCCGCCGAGAGCCGCGCAGCCAGATCGACCAGCGCCGCATCGGGGCCGGAGACGACCGTCAGCTCCGGCGCGTTCACGGACGCGATGTCCAGATCGCCCAGATAAGGCGTGAGCGCCGCGACCGACAGCGGCACCGACAGCATCCCGCCCGCAGGCACCGTGTCGAAGAGCGAGCCCCGCAGATGCACCAGCGCGATGCAATCCTCAAATGACAGCACCCCGGCCAGACAGGCGGCGGTATTCTCGCCCATGGAATGGCCGACCAGCGCGGCGGGCTGGACACCCCATGCCATCAGCATCTGCGCCAGCGCGTATTCGGTGATCATGATCAGCGGCAACTGGACGGACGGCTGTTTCAGCGTCTCGTCGGCCGCAGCCTCGGCCCCCTTTTCGGGCAGCCACAGCGCGCGGATGTCGTAGGAGAGGCGCGGTTGCAGGATCTCCAGCCCCCGGTCCATCCATTCGGCGAAGACCGGCTCTGTCTCGTAGAGGTCGCGCGACATACCGGCGTATTGCGCGCCGCCCCCGGGGAACAGGAACACCACATCGGGATTGTCCAGCGCGGTATGGGTAAAGACCCGGCGCGGGTTGTCGGTCTCCAGAAGGTCCGCGGCTTCCTCGGCCGTTTCCGCCACCACCACCCGGCGCTTGTCAAAGGCGCGGCGGCCCTTGTGCAGGGTCCAGGCGGTATCAGCCAGGTCGATCCCCGGGTTGGCGCGTAGATGGGCCGCCAGCCCCTTGGCCTGCGCGTCGAGCGCGGATTTCGAGCGGGCGGAGAGGGTGAACAGCTGGAAGGGCCAGTCGGAGTCCTCGGAGGGGGCGCGGGCGGGCGCTTCCTCCAGGATTGCATGGGCATTGGTGCCGCCGACGCCCAGCGAGTTGATGCCGGCGCGGCGGGCATGGCCGCGCTGTTCCCAAGGCGTGAGCGCCGCGTTGACGGCGAAGGGGGAGGTGGCGAAATCAATCGTCGGGTTCGGCGCCTCATAGCCCAGGGAGGGCGGAATCTCGCGGTGATGCAGCGACAGCGCCACTTTGATCAGGCTGGCGACCCCGGCGGCGGTGTCCAGATGCCCGATGTTGGTCTTGACCGAGCCGATCTTGCAGAATTGCACGGCGTCGGTCTGGTCGCGGAAGGCTTGCGTCATGGCCGCGACCTCGATGGGATCGCCCAGATAGGTGCCGGTGCCGTGGCATTCGATGTAGTCGATGGTCTCGGCCGGGACATCCGCCACCGCCTGCGCCTCGGCCACGCAGCGCGCCTGCCCTTCGACCGAGGGCGCCAGATAGCCTGCCTTCTGCGCCCCGTCGTTGTTGATGGCCGAGCCCTTCAGCACAGCCCAGATGTGGTCGCCGTCCCTGACCGCATCGGCCAGCCGCTTCAGCACCACGCAACCGGCGCCGGAGCCGAAGACGGTCCCCTGCGCGCGGTGGTCGAAGGCGTGGCATTCGCCGTCCGGGCTGAGGATCTCGTTTTCCTTGTAGAGATAGCCGCGCATCTGCGGCAGCTCGATGGTCACGCCACCGGCCAGCGCCATGTCGCATTCGCCGCTCAGCAGGGCCTGCGCCGCGTAATGCAGCGCCACCAGCGAGGTGGAGCAGGCGGTCTGCACATTCACCGAGGGGCCGCGCAGGTCGAAGATGTGGCTGACGCGGGTTGACAGGAAATCCTTGTCATTGCCGGTGTGGCGCAACAGGAAGGCGCCCACGTCCCGCACCAGATCGCGGTTCGAGTTGATGTTGACCCAGTAATAGGTCCCCTGCCCGCAGCCCGCATAAACACCGATATTGCCCTCGAAATCCTCGGGCACCGTGCCGGAATCCTCCAGCGCCTCCCAGGCGACCTCAAGGAATTGCCGGTGCTGGGGGTCGAGGATCGCGGCCTCTTTCGGCGAGAAACCGAAGAAATCGGCGTCGAAACTGGCGAAATCCTTCAGCGGCGCGGCGAAGGGCACGTAATTCGGCAGGCGCATGACGGCAGGGTCTTCGCCCGCGGCCAGAAGCTCGTCCTCGGACAGACGGCGGATCGCGCGCAGGCCGCCCCGCAGCATCGCCCAATAGTCGCGGACCGATTCTGCCCCCGGAAGATGCGCGGCCATGCCGGTGATGGCGATATCGGTATCAGAAATTTCAACGGACATGGCAGGCCTGCGCAGGGATATTTACCACGAAACACTGGCGTTTCTTTGGGGCGAGAGTGGCCCGCCAATCGGGCCAAACGGTGGCGGGGGTCACAGCAGCGTCCGCGGTCCGCGGGCTCCGCTCGGACCGCGCGGCGGGGCCTCGGCCGGGCGCAGGCCCAGCACGACCCCGCCATGCGCCCGCCGCAACGAGTCGCGCTGCACGGCGTCAGTGGCGCGTTTCATCGCTTCGGCATAACCCAGAAGCGCCCCGGCGATGAGCCAGGTGAAAGGGATCAGCGTGGCGTTGGGCAGCATGTCCAGCATGTTCACCGCCAGGATCAGCGTCAGCGTACTGGCTTCGACGGGCAGGGGCGCGGCGCCTTTTCGTCGCGCCTGCCAGGTCAGGGACAGGACCGGCAGCGCCATCAGCCCGAACAGCGCCAGATACCCCAGCCAGCCGTAATGGCCGATGGTGATGATCCACTGGCCGTCCACCACGCTCTGACTTTCGCCGGTCGCCGGGTCGTAGACCGCGAACCGGCCCCAGCCGCCCCAGCCGAAGAGCGGCTTCTCCGCCACATGGTCGAGGATCCGCTGTTCGTTGGTGAAGCGGTATTCCAGCGATTCCCGCCGCTCCTCGCTGATCGTGGATACCTGGTCCAGGATCGCCCGCGTCGGCACCAGACCCGCGCCCCGCAGCAGCGGATAGGTGATCACCAGAAGCACGATCAGGCTGGAGATCGCCAGATGCAGGCGCGGCTTCACGATCAGCACCAGCGGCACGAAGATAAGCGTGTAAAGCAGCGGCCCCATGGATTTGGTCAGAATCACCAGGCCGAAACCGGCCAGCACCAGCAGCAGTTTCAGGCCCGACCGGCTGTCGGCCCCCCGCGCGGCGCGCAGCCGGGCGGCGGCGGCCATGGTGACCATGAAGGCGAAGAACGCGACCCAGAGCCCGTGCGGCATGAAGACGAAGGGCCGGTAGCCCCCCTGTCGGATCGCCTGGTTGAAATCGTGCTGGAAAAAGCCGTAGAGCCTGGTGTGCAGTTGCGGCGACATCCGCACCTCGTAGAGCATCGGCAGGGTATAGATCGCCCCGGCGATGACCAGTGCCAGCAGGATCTCGCGTAGGCCCTCGTCGGTCTTCAGCACCTCGCGCGCCAGGAAGAAGGGCAGCGCGAAGAAGATCTGCTGCACCAGCACCGAGGCGGAATCGTAGATCCTGAGTCCCGGCAGGCCCCAGATCTCCAGCGCGTTGGGATCGACCAGCCGCATGGTTCCGAAGGTATCGATGCCAAAGCGGATGGGATCGGTATTCGTGACCACGGTGACGACCGGGCTGATCAGGAACATGACCAGCAGCACCCGGCCGATCCAGGCCCGGGGCAACGGGTTCGGCATCTTGCCCCAGTAGGAAAGGCAGACGGCAAAGGCCATCAGGTTGGGGATGCTCTCCTTGTTCAGGGGCGGGATCAGCGGCAGGTCGATGGCGCTGATCTGCGGCAGCAGCATATAGGCGCCCAGGATCGACCAGATCAGCGCCCGGGTCTGCGGCATGACGCGGAAGAACCAGACGATCACCACCGGCCAGCCCAGCAGCGCCAGCAACGCAACGATATTGCCGATCTGGATCAACATGCCCGGTCACCCGTCAGGCGTTTCCGCCGCGTTCTTCCCACCATCATCTGCCCCGAGTACCGCCCCATTCTTGCCCTCTTGCGGGGCTATTCCGGCGGCGTCGTGGTGAATATACCCGCGACAGGCCGCCCTGTCTGCCCGAACCCGGGTAATCTGGCGGTGAAATGCGTCCAGACTATGGGGGTTTCGTGGAGTTTTCCTTTCCGCCCTGCACCGTCGCGGTGACCATGCCGGATGCCGGCGCGCTTCTGTCCGAGGTGAAGACCCGATTGCGGGCGGGCGAGGGTTTCGCGCTGGCGACCATCAACCTCGACCATCTGGTGAAACTGGCCCGGGACCCGTCCTTTCGCCCGGTCTATGCCGCGCAGGATCTGGTCTGCGCCGATGGCAATCCGATTGTCTGGCTGTCGAAACTGGCCCGCAGGCCCGTCTCGTTGGTGCCGGGCTCGGACATGGTGGTGCCGCTGGCGAGCCTCGCCGCGCGCGAAGGGGCGCCGGTTGCGCTGATGGGCTCCACCGCCGAGGCGCTGGCCGAGGCGGCCGAGGCGTTGAAGACCCGGGTCCCCGGGTTGCGCGTCGCGGCACAGATTGCCCCGCCCATGGGATTCGACCCGACGGGGGCCGAGGCCCGGCGGATCCTGCTGGACATCGCCGCCTCGGGCGCGCGGCTTACCTTCATCGCGCTGGGCGCCCCCAAGCAGGAGATGTTCGCCGCCTTCGGCCGCGAGGTGACGCCGCATATGGGCTTTGCCTCGATCGGGGCGGGGCTGGATTTCCTGGCCGGACGGCAGCAGCGGGCGCCGGAATGGGTGCGGGCCATCGCCATGGAATGGGCCTGGCGGATGCTGTCGAACCCCAGGCGGTTGGCCAAGCGCTATCTCGATTGCGCGCTGATCCTGCCCGGCGAGGCGATCAAGGCCTGGCGGCTGCGCGGGTCCTGACCCGCAGGCTTCCCCCCGTTTGAGATTGCATCCGCGCCCCTCGCCGGGCATGGTGACGCAACTTTTTCAACCGGGAGGAAATGATGAAAACCCGTGCCGCCGTCGCCTTCGAAGCCAAGAAACCGCTCGAGATTGTCGAGCTGGACCTCGAAGGCCCCAAAGCCGGTGAAGTGCTGGTCGAGATCATGGCGACCGGCATCTGCCATACCGACGCCTATACGCTGGACGGCTTCGACAGCGAAGGCATCTTCCCCTCGATCCTGGGCCATGAAGGCGCGGGCATCGTGCGCGAAGTGGGCGCGGGCGTGACCTCGGTGAAACCGGGCGACCATGTGATCCCGCTCTACACCCCCGAATGCCGCCAGTGCAAAAGCTGCCTTTCCGGCAAAACCAACCTGTGTACGGCGATCCGCGCCACGCAGGGCAAGGGGCTGATGCCCGACGGCACCACGCGCTTCAGCTACAAGGGCCAGCCGGTCTATCATTACATGGGCTGCTCGACCTTCTCGAACTTCACCGTCCTGCCGGAAATCGCGGTCGCAAAGATCCGCGCGGATGCGCCCTTCGACAAGGCCTGCTACATCGGCTGCGGCGTGACCACGGGCGTCGGCGCGGTGATCAACTCGGCCAAGGTGACGCCCGGCTCGAATGTGGTGGTCTTCGGTCTGGGCGGGATCGGCCTGAACGTGATCCAGGGCGCGCGCATGGTCGGCGCGGACAAGATCATCGGCGTCGACATCAACGACGACAAGGCGCAATGGGGCAAGATGTTCGGCATGACCGACTTCGTGAACCCCAGGAAGATCGACGGCGATATCGTGGCCAAGCTGGTCGAGATGACCGACGGCGGCGCCGATTACACCTTCGACTGCACCGGCAACACCATGGTCATGCGTCAGGCGCTGGAAGCCTGCCACCGTGGCTGGGGCGTTTCCACCGTGATCGGCGTGGCCGAGGCGGGCAAGGAAATCTCGACGCGCCCCTTCCAGCTGGTCACCGGGCGGGTCTGGAAGGGCTCGGCCTTCGGCGGGGCGCGCGGGCGGACCGATGTGCCGAAGATCGTCGACTGGTACATGAACGGCAAGATCGAGATCGACCCGATGATCACCCACACGCTGACGCTGGACGAGATCAACAAGGGCTTCGACCTCATGCATGAGGGCAAGTCGATCCGCTCGGTCGTGGTGTTCTGATGGAGAGGATCAACCGCTGGCGCTCGCACGGCGGCTGGCAGGAAGTCTGGCGCCACGACAGCGCCGAGACGGGAACGCCGATGGAATTCTCGATCTTCCTGCCGGATGGGGAAGGGCCGATGCCGGTTGTCTGGTATCTGTCCGGCCTGACCTGCTCTTGGGCCAATGTGACCGAAAAGGGCGAGTTTCGCACGGCCTGCGCGCGTCACGGGCTGATCTTCGTCGCCCCCGATACCTCGCCCCGCGGCGAGGGCGTGCCGGACGATGCCCAGGGCGCCTATGATTTCGGTCTTGGCGCCGGGTTCTACGTCGATGCGACCGAGGAGCCCTTCGCCCGGAACTACCGGATGCGCAGCTACCTGGAAAAGGAACTGCCCGCGCTGCTGGCCGGGCATTTCTCGGTCGATCTGGCCCGGCAGTCGATCACCGGCCATTCGATGGGCGGCCACGGCGCGCTGACGCTGGCGCTGCGCAATCCGGGGCGGTTTCGCTCGGTTTCCGCCTTCGCGCCGATCGTCGCGCCCTCGTCCTGCCCCTGGGGGCAGAAGGCGCTGGGGGGCTATCTGGGGCCGGATACGGCGGGCTGGGCCGAATACGACGCGGTGCGGCTGATCGAGGGCGGCGCGCGGGTGCCGGCGCTGAAGGTCGATCAGGGCGCGGCGGACGGGTTCCTGGACGGGCAACTGATGCCCGAGCGCCTGCTCGCCGCCTGCGAGGCCGCCGGGCAGCCGCTCGAATACGGGCTGCACGAAGGCTACGACCATTCCTATTACTTCATCTCGAGTTTCCTGAGCGACCACCTCGACTGGCACGCCCGGCATCTGGGCTGAGGGGTTTCGCCCTCGTTCCTCGGGCGACCAAGGCGGGGGGCCAGCCCCCCGCACCCCCCGCCAAAGGGGGTTTTCCACCCCCTTTGGATACCCCCGAGGATATTTGACGCGCAAAGATGACAGGGGCTTCGGCCCCTATTTGTATTCGATGAGCCGGGATTGCGACCGGGTCAGGCGGCGGGCGTGGTAGCGCAGCGCGCCGACAGCCTCGGGGAATTTGCCGAGCGTGTTGAAGAAGGCGCCGGCCCAGCCCAGCCGGGGTTTGAGGCGCAGCACCTGCAGCGGGTAGACCAGCACCAGAAGCAGCGCCGCCGGGTGGATCAGCGAGCCGAGGAGCGCCAGAAGCGGGATCGCCACGCCCCAGAGCCAGATCCGCCGCACCTCGGCCCGCCAATGCGGCGTCTGGGGCGTGGAAAAGCGCGCCGCCCCCTCGGCGAAGGCATGGCCGGCGCGTTCGCTGCGTTTCCACCACTGGCCGAAGCGGGTGATACCGGCGTCATGCCAGGTCATCTCGGCCTCGATCCGCCAGATAGTCCAGCCGCGGGCGCGGAGCCGGAGGCAAAGCTCGGGCTCCTCGCCGGCGATCAGATCCTCGCGGTAGCCGTTCACCGCGCTCACCGCCTGATAGCGCATCAGCGCATCGCCGCCGCAGGCCCGCGCCTCGCCCACCGGGGTGTCCCATTCGTGGTCGATGAGGGTGTTGTAGACGCTGGCCTCGGGGTGGCGCTCGCGGCGGCGGCCGCAGACCACCGCGGCGCGCAGGTTGTCCGACAGGAACTTCACCGCCCGCGGCATCCAGCCCTCGCGCAACACGCAATCGCCGTCGATGAACTGGACGTAATCGGGCGGGTCGGCTTTCAGCGCCTTCAGCCCGGCGTTGCGGGCCCTTGCGGCGGTAAAGGGGCGCGTCAGGTCGAGGTCGATCACCGTGGCGCCCATCGCCCGCGCCTCGGCCACCGAGCCGTCGGTCGAGCCCGAATCGACATAGATCACGCGGCGCACCTGGCCTTCCAGCGACTCGAGGCAGGCGATCAGCCGGGCGCCTTCGTTGCGTCCGATCACCACCGCATCGACTGTCGGCCCCCGTTTCGCCCGCGCCATCTTTCACCCCCGCTGCCGGGATTATGGGGGCGGGCCGGGTCCTGTCCAGCGTGCAGGTTTTTCTGGGCAAAGGCACCGCGATGTGTTGCATTCCTGCCTAACCAGAGGAGGAAAGACCATGCCCCGCGCGCAGATCGTCGGCTGGAGCCATTCGCAGTTCGGGAAGGCCGAGGAGCCCGATACCGAGAGCCTGATTGCCGGGATCCTGGCGCCCGCGCTGGCCCATGCCGGGATCGGGGCCGAGGATGTGGACGGCATCTTCGTCGGCGTTTTCAACGCGGGTTTCAGCCGGCAGGATTTCCAGGCGGCGCTGGTGGCGCTGGCCGATGACAGGCTTCGCCATGTCCCGGCGATCCGTTACGAGAATGCCTGTGCCACCGGCTCGGCGGCGCTTTACGGCGGCATGGATTTCATCGAATCGGGCCGGGGGCGGATCGCGCTGGTGGTCGGCGCCGAAAAGATGACGGCGACGCCCACGGCCGAGGTGGGGGATATCCTGCTCGGCGCCTCCTATGTGAAGGAGGAGGCGGAAGTGCCGGCCGGTTTCGCGGGCCTTTTCGGCCAGATCACCCAGAATTATTTCCAGCGCTATGGCGATCAGTCCGACGCGCTGGCGATGATCGCGGCCAAGAACCATGCGAACGGGGTGCTGAACCCCTATGCCCATATGCGCAAGGATTTCGGTTTCGACTTCTGCAACACGGTGACCGAGAAGAATCCGCACGTGGCCGGGCCCTTGCGGCGTACCGATTGCTCGCTGGTCAGCGACGGGGCGGCGATCCTGGTGCTGGCGGATGAGGAGACGGCGAAGTCGCTGAACCGCGCCATCGCCTTCCGCGCCCGGGTTCAGGCCAATGATTTCCTGCCGATGTCGAAGCGCGACGTGCTGGAGATGGCGGGCGCGCGCAAGGCCTGGGCGGGGGCGCTGGATCAGGCGGGGATGGGGCTGGAGGACCTGTCCTTCGTCGAGACCCATGATTGCTTTACCGTGGCCGAGATGCTGGAATACGAGGCGATGGGTCTGGCCGAACGCGGGCAGGGCCACCGGGTGATCCGCGAGGGGGTGACGCGCAAGGACGGGCGGCTGCCGGTCAACCCCTCGGGCGGGCTGAAATCGAAGGGCCATCCGATCGGCGCCACCGGGGTTTCCATGCACGTGATGGCCGCGATGCAGTTGGCCGGGGAAGCGGGCGAGATGGCGGTCCGGGATCCACGCATCGCCGGGGTCTTCAACATGGGCGGCGTGGCGGTGGCCAATTACTGCTCGATCCTCGAGCGGGTGAAATGAGACTGGATTTGTCGGCGGGGATCGCCCCGGTTTCCACCCGGGTGATGAATCTGGCGACCTTGCTGACCGAGGCGGCGCGGCGGCATCCGCAGGCGCCGGGGTTCCTGTGGGGCGAAAGATCGTGGCGCTGGGCCGAGATGGAGGCACGCTCTGCCGCCTTTGCCGAGGTGCTGGTCGAGCGTTTCGGCGTGCAGAAGGGCGACCGCATCTTGGTGCAATCCGCCAACAACAACCAGATGTTCGAGGCGATGTTCGGCTGCTGGCGGGTGGGGGCCATTTGGGTGCCCGCGAACTTCCGCCAGACGCCCGAGGATGTCGCCTGGCTTGCCGCCTCCGCCCAGGCCAAGGGTCTGCTGGTCGGGGCCGAGTTCGCTGCCCATGCCGCCGCCTGCGCCCCGCATGTCGATTTCACCATCGCCATCGGCGAAAGCACGTTCGCCGAGGATTACGAGGCGGTGATCGCCCCCTATCTGGGCCGGTCGCGCCCGGCCGTCGCTGTCCAGCGCGACGATCCCTGCTGGTTCTTCTTCACCTCGGGCACTACGGGGCGGCCCAAGGCGGCGGTCCTGACCCATGGGCAGATGGGTTTCGTGGTGACCAATCACCTCTGCGACCTGATGCCGGGAACCGGGCCGGATTGGGGCGGGCAGGATGCCTCGCTGGTGGTGGCGCCGCTCAGCCATGGTGCCGGCATTCACCAATTGGCGCAGGTGGCCCATGCCGTGCCGACGATCCTGACCACGGGCGCGAAGCTGGACCCGGCCGAAGTCTGGTCGCTGGTCGAACGCCACCGCGTGACGAACATGTTCACCGTGCCGACCATCGTGAAGCTGCTGGTGGAGCATCCGGCGGTGGACCAGCACGACCATTCCAGTCTGCGCTATGTGATCTATGCGGGGGCGCCGATGTACCGCGCCGACCAGATCACCGCGCTGGAGAAACTCGGCCCGGTGCTGGTGCAGTATTTCGGGCTGGGCGAGGTCACGGGCAACATCACCGTCCTGCCCCCGGTGCATCATTCCGCCAGCGAGATGAAGTTGGGCACCTGCGGCTTCGCGCGGACCGGCATGCAGGTCATGGTCCAGCGCGAGGATGGCAGCGAATGCGCGCCGCTGGAAACGGGCGAGATCTGCGCCACCGGCCCCGCCGTCTTTGCCGGTTATTTCAACAACCCCGAGGCCAATGCGAAATCCTTCCGCGACGGCTGGTTCCGCACCGGCGATCTGGGCCACAAGGATGCGGAGGGCTTCGTCTATCTGACGGGGCGCTCGTCCGACATGTACATCTCCGGCGGGTCGAACATCTATCCGCGCGAGATCGAGGAGAAGATCCTGCTGCATCCCGCCATTTCCGAGGTCGCGGTTCTGGGCGTGCCCAGTGCGAAATGGGGCGAGGTGGGGATGGCCGTGTGCGTGGCGGGGGCCGGGGTCACGGGGGCCGAGCTGCTGGCCTGGCTGGGCGACAAGCTGGCCCGCTACAAGCTGCCGCAGCATGTGGTCTTCTGGGACGAGATGCCGAAATCGGCCTATGGCAAGATCACCAAGAAGATGATCCGCGAGGAATTGGAGCGCCGGGGCGAGGTGCCGCCTGCATGATCGAGCGGCTGGTTCATCCCGGCCCAGCCCCTTCCCGGCGCTGGGCGATTGCCTCGTGCCATGCCGAGCCGGTCGAGCTGGTTCTGCCGGTGGCGGAGCGGTTGGCGGAGTCGGTGGCGCTGGGTCTTGCGGATTATGACGGCGGTTGGCTGGTCATCGAGGAAGCGCCGCTCGCCGCCCTCGATTTCGTCATCCCGGGCGAAGATCCGACCGGCGCCCATGCCGCCTGGTACGCCGGCCCCTATCGGATGGGCGCGGGGCGGATCGTGCATCTGGGCCTGCATGCAGGGCGGAAGCAGGGTGGCGCCTGGCTGCATGGCCATGGCAGCTTCGCGGCGCCCGGGTGGGAGGGGCCGGATTTCGGCCATATCCTGCCGGTCGAGAGCCGTCTGGCGCAGCCGGTGCGGGCCCGCGGCTGGGGGCTGCGCGGCGCGCGGCTGGAGGTGACGCCCGATACCGAGACGCATTTCCCGCTGTTCCATCCGGTGGCGCTGGGCGGCGGGGGGAACGCGGCGCTGGTGACGCTGCGGCCCAATCAGGACCTGACCGAGGCGCTGGAGGCCGCCCTGGCCGAGGCGGGGATCACGGATGCCCAGGTCTTCGGCCTGGGGTCGGTGGTGCGGCCGAAGCTGGAGGGTCAGCCCCGGATCGACAGTTATGCGACGGAACTGCTGTTGACCGAGGGTGTGATCCGCCGCGGCCGCGCTCGGCTGGGGGTCGAGGTGGTGACCCTGCAGGGCAGCCGCCACCGGGGGGTGCTGGAGCGCGGGGAGAATGGCGTTTGCATCACGGCGGAGTTGCTGGTGGTGGCGGAGCCGGGGAAGGTGGGGTGAAACCCCACCCTACCGCTCGGCGATGGGTGCCCGGGCGCTGGCACCCTGCGAACAACGGGAACCGGCCATCCCGTAGGGTGGGGTTTCACCCCACCGGGCGCCTTCGCGGAAGGAGGGGCGCGAATGTCACCTCATCAGGTGACCACGGGTCCGGCACGGCGGCGCAAGCGCAGGATCGGAGAGATCGGTAGGGTGGGGTTCCACCCCACCCCATTTAGCCGCCGGAGGAACGGAGCGGCATTTTCCCGCAGGGTGCGTGCTCGCGCGCACCGTCCCCGGATCAGAACCCCGCCAGCACCAGATCCGCATGGTCGGCCAGATAGACCCGCAGCCAGGGCGTGAACGCCTCCGGCCTCGTCGCGATCTCGGCGTGCAGGGCCTCGGTGTCGACCCAGCGGATCGCGGCGACTTCCTCGGGGTCGGGGGTGACCACGGGAGGCACGTTGCAGACACCGAGAAACAGATCGACCACCTCGTGCTCGATCATCCCGCCGCCCACCTCGGCGCGGTATTCGACCACGCCCCGATGCTCCAGCGCGACACCCCGGATCCCCAGCTCCTGCGCCAGCCGCCGCTCGGCGCAGGCCAAGGGCGACTCGCCCCAATGGGGATGCGTGCAGCAGGTATTCGCCCAGAGACCCGGCGTGTGATACTTCGCCAGCGCCCGCTGCTGGATCAGCAGCTTCCCCCCGGCCACCACGAAGACCGACACCGCCGGGTGCCTGAGCCCGCGGCGGTGTACCTCCAGCTTGTCCATCGGCCGCAAGGCGCCGTCGATCCAGGCGGGAATATCCTGCGCCATGCTGACCCCCATCGTTTGCGCGCTTCTAGCGCCAAGCAGGGCAAAGGGGAAAGGGTCAGATGAACCCGAGTTGCAGGGCCGCAGCCAGCGCCAGTGCGATCAGCACCAATCCGCCCAGGCCCCAGATCAACACCCGCCGCCGTCTTTCCCGCACGCTCATCGTGAAGGGGATGGAGATCACCGGCCTGAGTTGCAGATCGCGCTCCATCCGGGCGGCGGTACGCATCACCGGCTGCATCCATTCCAGCCCATAGGCCAGCATCAGCCCCAGCATCAGCCCGGCGACGACGCCCATGGCGGCAACCACCTTGCGGCTGCGCGACACCGGGTATTCCGGCACCAGGGCGCGTTCCAGAAGTTCGAAGCGTTCGGCCTGCTGGTCATCCTCGATCCGGGCGCTCAACTCGGCCTCGCGGCGGCGGTCGGCGGCGGCGGTCAGCTGTGCCTGAAGCTGTTCCATCCGCCGGTTCATCGCCAGAACCTGCTGCTCGTATCCGGGCGAGCGGGTGAGGATGTCCTGGATCTCGGCGATGCGGGCGCGCATCTCGCTTTCCTGCTGGGTCAGCTGATCGACCGTGTCGCGCAGCGACGCCACCTGCCGCTGCACGACAGTCCGGGTCGAGGTCTCGTCCAGCGTGTCCAGCTCGCTCTGCCGGGCGCTGAGATCGGCCTGAAGATCGCGCAGACCGTCGATCAGCCGCGCCCGCTCGGCCCGCCGCAGGGCGACCGAATCGGACAGGAAGGCCTCGTTCTGCGAGCGGAAATCGGCGATGTCCTGTTCCAGAGTGGCGATGCTCTCTTCGAGCCGGGCCTCCTCGGCGCGGAAGAAATCCAGCGCCTGCTGGGCGTTCGACTGCCGCGCATCGACCGAGCGCTGGACAAGCTGCCCGGCCAGTTCATTGGCGATATCGGCCGCGGTCTGCGGGTTGTCGGCATCGGCCGAGACCACCAGCGCCGACAGCGAACCGTCGCGGGAAAAGCCCTGCTGCGCGGCGGCAATCGAGGTGATGGTGAAACTGCGGCGCATTTGCGCGACCTGCTCGGACGGGTTCAGGGGCATTCCTTCGAACAGGCGATGGCGCTGGGCCAGGGCCAGAAGCGCGTCGCGCGACATGAGTTGCTGTTCGATAACCTGCACACGGCGGGTGACGTCGGTGCTGGCAGCGCCGGTTCCATCCTCGCTGGCGGCGACGATCACCGGGTTGATGACCTGGATCACGGCGCTGGCGGTATAGACGCGGTCGGTGTTCATGGCCAGGATCACGCCGGCCAGCGCGCCCAGCAGGGTCGTCAGCGCCATCAGGCGCCAGCGCCGGCGCAGCCAGCTGAGGATCTCGTGCAGGTTCTGGATCGGTCCCATGGTCGCCCCCCCTCAGCCCTTGCGCCGTACCGCACGCGGGTCGCGGTCTTCGGACTTGTTCAGGATCACGCCCAGAAGCGGCACCTGACCTTCCAGCACGCGCTCGCATTCCAGCACATCCTGCGCCGTGGTGCGCAGCCCGTCGGCCACCAGGATCACCGCGTCGAGCTGCGGCAGCAGTGCGGGCAGGACCGGGTCCTTCAGGACCGGCGGCAGATCGTGGATCACCACATCGGGGCCGATGCAATCGATCAGGCCGCGCAGGGCCTGCACGGCCTCGGGCGCCATCATCCGCTCGGCGGCCTGCGGCAGGCGCGAATCGTTCAGGGCCAGCGCCAGGCAGCCGCCCACACGGCGCAGATGCGCCTCGGGCGGGGTCATGCCGTCCAGCACCATCTCCAGCGGGCCGGGGGCGTCGAGGCCCAGCAGATCGGCCAGGCCCGGCGCGTCCAGGTCGCTGTCCAGCAACAGGACGCGCAGCGTCTCCAGCCGGGCGATGCTGGCGGCGAGGCCCGCGGCGATGAAGCTGCGTCCGGCGCCGCGCGTGGCCGAGGTGACGCCGATCCGGCGCCAGCCCTTTTCGGCGGTGATGCGCAGCAGCTGGCTGCGCAGTTGGTCCATCGCCGCCCCGGCGGGCGTATCGCGGGCGATCGACGGCGCGCGGCCGGTCACTTTCAGGCGGTTCACATCCTCCCGAATGACCGCGATGGCCTCCCAGGTCTCCTCGATCTCCGGGCGGCGATGCGTCCGAACCGGCGCGTTGCGACGTCCCGGTTCCTGGGCGGCGGCATCGACCCGGCCCTGCAGGATCGGCTGATGGGCGATCCGGCGCGAGGGCGGGGTTGGCGCCTCGCCCTCCTCTGCCGAGCGCCAGCCCAACCGTTGTTCAAGTATACGCGTATTGACCATAACCGACCCTTCGCGACGGCCTGCGGAGCGTCCGCGCCCCGCCATTTAACCCTCTGTTGACGGGAAAGCCTGTCACAAATAGGGCAGAAGCATGGTCATTGTCGATGAAACCGGCGCGAGTCAGAGGCCGAAGATGACCGACAGCTGGTCGCCATGGACCGACAGCACCACGGTCAGCAACACCAGCGCCACGGCGGCCATCACCGCGTCATGCAGCGCGTCCCAGGCGCCGTATTTGCGCGCCAGCCGCACCTGCAGCGGGTAGCTGAGCAGCGCGGTCGAGGCCATGGCGATCGGCGCGCCGGGGATGCCCAGCATCGGCACCAGGATCAAGAGCAGCGTCACCAGAAGCGCGGCCCGCGTGGCGTTCAGCGTGAAGAAACCGCGCGAATCGCCCGAGGCCAGCGTCACCTGGTCATAGGTCAGCCCCAGCATCTGCGGCAGCAGCGCCATGGACACCATGACCGTCACCGCGCCCGAGGCGGCATAGCGCGAATCATAGAGCAGATCGACGATATAGACCCCGCCCAGGGCCAGGGGTGCGACCCCCGCGATCAACAGACCGGACAGCATGAAGCGGATGCGGCGCAGATGCAGGAAATTCTCGCGCGATTCGGAGGGCGGCGACGAGCGGTAGATCGGGATCATCAGCCGCTGCACCAGCAATTGCCCCAGCATCAGCGGGAAGCCGGCCAGGAAGAAGCCGATGTTGTAAAGGCCCAGCTGCTCCATCGACAGGAAACCGCCAAGGATCAGCTTGTCCGATTGCAGGACCAGAAAGCCCGCCACGGTGGAAAAGAAGATCCAGCGCCCGTAATGGATGAGTTCACGCGCGCAGTCGCGGTCCAGCTGGATCCGGTTCACGATGCCGGGCAGAATGACCCAGGCCAGGCCCGCGCGGGCGGCGGCGGCGACCAGGTTGCCGATGACCAGCGCCCAGATGGATTGCGTGGCCCAGGCCAGGATCAGCATGGCGGTGATGCTGATGACCTGCGCCGTCACCTCCAGCAGGGTCAGACGACCCAGCAGCATATGGCGCGAGGCGGTCTCGGCCCGGGTCGGCTCCAGCGCCAGCAGCGGCAGGCTCAGCGCGGCGACCGGGATCAGCTGCGACAGGATCGGTTCCTCGTAGAACCACGCCACCGGCCAGGCCAGGGCGCAGGCGGCGGCGAACAGGATCCCGGCGCGGATCATGTTCAGCGTCCAGGCGGTGTTCAGGAACGCCGGATCGTCGCCGCGCCTGGACGATTGGATCGCGGGCTGGATGCCAAGGTCCGACAACATGGTCAGACCGACCAGCAGCACCGTGACCAGCGCCATGGTCCCGAAGGCCTCGGGGAACAGCAGCCGCGCCAGCACCAGGTTCGAGCCGAAGCGGATCGCCTGCTGCAGACCGAAGCCCATGATGGTAAACATCGACGACCGCATGATGCGGCTGGTCAGGCTGTTCCGGGGCTTTTCGATCATCATCGCGGCAGCATGGGACACGTCTACACTCCGAAAAAGTGGGTACTTTCAGGTCGCCGCTTCAAGGAGGGCCTCTAACATTCAACGCAATGAAGGTTAATTAGGGCGGCAGTGTGGCGCGGTCTCCTGAATTGCGGCGAAAATGAGGCAAGCGCCCCGGCGCGCCATCGCCGCGTCAATTCCCTCAGCATTTCTTGAATTTGCCTGAATTGACGCCTAGCCCGGGGGCCAACCAGACAGCCAAGGTGACGGCGTGAAGATCGGCTACATCCTTAACACTTACCCCTCGCCCTCACAGAGCTTCATCCGCCGCGAGATGCGCGCGCTGGAGCGTCGGGGGGTGGCCGTGCAGCGTTTCGCGATGCGGCCCTTCGACGGCGATCTACCCGATCCCGCCGACCGGGATGAAAAGAAGGCGACCGAATACGTGCTGGCCCGCGGTCTGCCGGTGCTGCTCTGGGCGGTGTTCGTGATGGGTTTGCAGGCGCCCTTGCGGATCTACAAGGCGCTGTTCCTGGCACTGAAGGCCAGTCGCGGGTCCGAGGCGGGGCTGGTCAAGCATCTGATCTATTTCCTGGAAGCGGCCTATGTTGCCCGCCGTTTGGGTGAGTTGCAGATCGACCGCCTGCACGCACATTTCGGCACCAATTCGGCGACCGTGGCCATGCTGGCGGCCGAGATCAGCGGCAAGCCCTTCTCCTTCACCGTCCATGGACCCGAGGAATTCGACAAGCCCGCCGCCATTGCCCTGCCGCTGAAGCTGCAGAAGGCGGAATTTGCGGTGGCCATCTCGTCCTTCGGGCGCAGCCAATTATGCCGGCTGGTCGATTACCGGGTCTGGCCGCGCATCAAGGTCGTGCATTGCGGGATCGAGCCGCAGCATTACGACGCCGCCCGCCCGATGCCGGTGACACGGCCGATGACCATGGTAAACATCGGCCGCTTCGTCGAACAGAAGGGCCAGCTCATCCTGATCGAGGCCCTGGCCGAGGTCACGCGCCGCGGCGTCGATGTGAAGCTGGTGCTGGTCGGCGACGGCCCGATGCGCCGCCCGATCGAACGCGCCATCGCCCAGTCGGGCCTGGGTCACCGGGTCGAGATCACCGGCTGGCTGGATGAGGCCGGTGTCCGGCGCCAGATCGACAATTCGCATGCGCTCGTACTGTCCTCCTTCGCCGAGGGGCTGCCGATGGTGGTGATGGAGGCAATGGTCTCGGCCCGGCCGGTCATTGCCACCTGGATCGCCGGCGTGCCGGAACTGGTGCAGGACGGCCGCACCGGCTGGATGGTGCCTGCGGGCGATGCGCAGGCGCTGGCCGAGGCGATCACCCAATTGGCCACCAGCCCCGACGACAAGCTGCGCCGCATGGGCACCACTGCCCGGGCCCGGGTCATGGTGCGCCACAACATCGATACCGAGGCCGCCAAACTGGCCGCGCATTTCTGTCAGCGACCGCGCACCCAGCCGGTCTGATTGCCCCAGCCCGCGCGCACCGCGATCTTCACCGCGGCATAGACGCCGAAGGCCACGGGATCGGCCAGCGCCCGGCGGATCAGCCAGCCCTTGCCGGGGGCATCCTTGCCCTCGTTCGCCATCAGCGCGGGTTCCAGCGCCATCAATTCGCTGACCCCCTGATCCTGCCGCCGGCGGACCCTGACCAGCCGGTCGAAACCCTCGACCAGTGGCCAGCGATAGGTGGCGGGAACCTTCACCCGTTCAGCGGGCGTGAACAGCACGCGGATATAGGTGTCGTCGCTGATGATGCGGGGAAAGGTCCCCCAGCGCGCCCGCCCTGCCCCGTTCACCGCGTAAAGGCCGAAGCCCGGCACGCCCTCGGCCACGAAGGGCAGCCGGGTCCAGAACCGGGCGAAGGCGCGCGTGACCCAGCTTTCCGCCGTCACCACCGGTGTGCCCGAGGCATAGCGCGCCCCCTCGCCCGCCAGCGCCTCGGCGATCTGGCCCATGAGGGGCGGCGAGACCAGGACATCGGCGTCCAGGTAGACCCGCGCCGGAAAATCCGCCATCGCCTCGCCCGCGTCCAGCGCCCCCATCTTGCCCAGCGCCGGCAAGTCCATCACCGACAGGCTCCAGCCCCGCGCGGCGAAGGCCGTGGCATGCGACAGCGCCCGGGACACGGTGTCGTCGGTGCAGCCATTGGCGGCGACGATGACCTGCGCGCGCTCCGGCCCTGTCGAGGCCAGCAGCGCAGAGAGGCAGGCATCGATATAGCCGGCCTCGTTGCAGGCGGGGATGACGATGGACAGGCTCACCGGGCCGAAGCCTCCATCAGCGCATCCCAGCGCGGCGTGGAATCGTCGAGGTGGCGCAGATGACCCCAGGAGCCCCAGACGCTGGGCCGCGAGACATCGTTGAAGGCGACGAAGGGCGCGGGGGTCAGGGCCTGCCAGCCGCGGATCAACTCGCGGTAAAGGTCGCCCATCTGCGGCGAATAGTTCAGCGCCTCGAAGAAGGCGATCCGCTCGTCGTCCTGATGGTCGCGGGGATGCGTCACCACATGCGTGCCGCCCTCGTACATGACCAGCGCCATGCCGTGATCGGCTGCCACCTGCGCGTGATGGACAAGCGTGCGGTCCAGAAGGTCGCGCACCGAATTGTCCGGCCGGCCCGAGACCGAGCCATCCCGCAATTCCTGCGCCGCCCAGTCGATGGCGCGGTCGAAGCGATGGGCCTCGACATACTCGGCCAGCGCCCTTGCGCCGAGGCCCTGCGCCCGGCCCTGCGCCTCGGCGGCGGCGCGGCTGTCGGCCAGCCAGCGCCCCACCAGATCGGATTTGGATTCCGCCTGCAACTCGCCGCTGAAATAACCGGTGACGGCCAGCACATCGAAGAATTCATGCGGCGGGCGATGATTGGCGGGATCCTCGGCCATGAAATCGGGGGCGTCCAGCATCACGCCCTCCAGCCCGAGCCAGGCAGTGAACAGGCCCAGCACCCGGACCCGCCGCGCCTCGTCGCCCTGATAGATACCGTCGATCAGCCGCATGACCTCGGCCGCCCGGACGGCGCCATACTGGACCCAGGCGGAATCGACGTTCCAGCGCCCGCGTCCTGTCTGGTCGGCCCAATGCGCCTGATCGAACTGCCAGTTCCAGATCTCGTTCGAGAATTCGTACCAGGCGCGCAGATCGGGGCGGAGGCCGTCATGCACCATCTGCGCGAACTGGCCGACGAAATCGTCATCAGCCAAATGCGGCAGGGTGAACCAGGGTTCGGCGCCGGTCTGGTTGGCGAGTTGCAGCATGATCTCCAGCGGCACCCCCCGGCGCGACCAGGAGTAATCGCTGACCTGCGGCCGGTCCTGCCAGCGGCTCAGCGTGGAATGGTTGGTCAGCATCCAGTCCATGAAGCGCAGGATCTCCATATCGCCCACCAGCGCCAGCCAGTCGGGGTTGAAGACCTCGCCCCGCGCCGCAGGCTCGAGGTTGCGCTCATGCACGATCCGCAGATTGCGCAGGGTGCCGCGGTTGAACTGGATCAGCACGCCCCCCTGCCCCGGTGTATAGTCGAAGGTCGCGCTGTTCTCGCCATAGCGCACATTGCGCGCGGCGCCGTCGAAGCCGAGGTTGGCGTTGCCCTCCCAGCTGGCGTGCCAGGTGCCGGCGGCCGAGGTCATCTCGGCCGGCAGCTCGTTCAGCACGAAGGTCGAGATGCGGCGCAGCCCACGGGGAAAGGCCACGACCCAGCCGTCCGCATCCAGCGCGCCCGCCGCGAAGAGCGCCGGTTCGTCCATGCCGCCCCAGCCCTCGCCGGTGTGGCCGGTCCAGCGGCTGGCGCTGCGCATCACGTCGAGGAAGGGCAGCTCGGTCGACCAGCCCGCGACCTCGGCCAGGTTCAGGCCCAGCGCGCGCCGCCCCTCGCGCGGGGCGGTGTCGATCTGGGCCGCGGCGGGCAGCGCCAGGGCCAGAAGCAGGATCAGCGCGCGGCACAGGGCGCGCAGGGGCGAAAACGGCATGGCTTGGGATCCCTTTGGCGGCCAAGGGCCAATTTAGGATGGACTTTTCCCGAGATTCCAGCGTTTTCTCCATCGCAGGGAAAAAGGGATAGACGCGCCGGAATGGCATCGCTGGTCATGCTCTCGCCCGCCCCGGTCGTCGAATTGCCGGGGGGCGAAGTCGTCCTCGACGTGAAATTCGTCGAGGGCATGAAACTGCATTGCCAACTCTGGCCCGGGGCCGTGCGCTGCGTCATGCGCCGCGGTCCGCACCAGATCGACGCGCCGATGCGCTATTCGGTGGCGCAGCTGGGGTTCGACCTGATCGTGCTGGGCGCCGATGCCCCGGTGCCGGACCTGCTGCTGGACAGCGCCACGCTGGTTTATGTTGCCGCCGATGACATGAAATACCTCCACCTGCCCAAGGCGATGGAGGGGCGGCTCGGCAAGCTGGTCTACACGATCGAGGAGCCGCTGGGCGGGCGCATCGCCCATGCGCTGGCCGCCAGCCCCTCGATCCGGCGCAAGCTGGGCGGGACCTGGTGGAACCTCAGGCGCGAAGGCGGGCTGAAAGCCGCGCTCAGGGCTGCAGACGGCGTGCATTGCGACGGCTACCCGGCGCATGACCGTTACCACCGGCTCAATCCCCGCTCGCTGCGCTACCTCGACAACCGGATGCGCACGCCGATGATCGCCCGCCCGGCCGAACAATCCGAGCGCGCCGCGCATCTGCACCGGGGCGAGCCGCTGCGCCTGGCCTGGTTCGGGCCGGTCGACGCGATATCGGGGGTCGGGGATCTGCTGCCGATGGCCTTCCTGCTGCGCCAGCGGGGAATCCCCTTCCGGCTTGAGATGTTCGGCACCGGCCCGCTGGCGTCGCGGATCCAGGACGGGATCGACGGGCTGGGTCTGGGCGATCAGGTTTCGCTGAACGAGCCTGGTCCGTTTGACCCGGTGCTGGTGCCGCATCTGCGCCGCTCGGCCGATCTGTTCCTGGCGCCTCTCAGCCTGTCCTCGCCTCAGAGCGCCTATGTTGAGGCTTTGGGCTGCGGCTTGCCGATCCTGGGCTACGGCAACCGGATGTGGCGGCGGATGCAGGCGGAATCGGGCGCGGGCTGGGTGGTGCGTCGGGGCAGCGTGCAGGGGCTGGTGCGCCAGATCGCCGCGTTGGACCGCGACCGGGTGGCGATCATCGAGGCCTCGCGCAAGGCGGTGGACTTCGCCCGGGCCAATGCCTTCGAGCAGGTCTTTGCCCGGCGGATGAATGACCTGCGGACCATCGCCGGGGTGGAGTGACCCCCGTAGGGTGGGATTTCATCCCACCCCTGGGCGCTACCTCGCGATCCGCGCGGCGATGGCGGGCAGCTCGGCCCAGTCGCTGAACGCCTCGCTATGCGGCAGTGCCTCGATGGGATTCTTGCGATAGCCTTCGGTGAAAAGCGCGAAGGGCACGCCCGCCGCCTTGGCCGTCGCCGCATCGACCTCGCTGTCGCCGACGAACAGGCAAATGCCCTCGCCCAATTCCTCCAGCGCGGCTTCCAGCGGCTCGGGATCGGGTTTCATCCGGGTCAGGCTGTCGCCCGCGAAAACCGTCTCGAAGAGGTCGTCCCAGCCGAAATGCTTCAGCACGGCGCGGGTCGGCACCATCGGCTTGTTGGTGCAGAGGCCAATGCGCCAGCCCTGCGCCTTCAGCGCGTCCAGCGCCTCGGCCACGCCGGGATAGACCTGGGTCAGGTCATGCGCCTTGCGGTATTCCTCGGCGAAGACGGCGCGCATGCGCTCGGTCCGCTCGGGGATGTTGGAACCCGCCGTCGCGCGCTCCAGCCGTTCGACGAAGACCCGCGCGCCGTTGCCGACGAAGCTGCGGGTCTGCTCCAGCGTGACCTCGGGCAGGCCCTCGGCCCGGACGGTGGCCGAGGCAGCGTGGTGGATGTCTGCGGCGCTGTCGATCAGCGTGCCGTCCAGGTCGAAGACGATTCTCATGCCGGAACCGCGTTCAGCGGCCGCTCGCGGATCGGCAGATGCACGATAGCCGAAAAGGCCCCGACGCCGACGCCGACCCACCAGACCAGGGTGTAATCGCCATAAAGGTCATACAGCGCGCCGCCCAGCCAGACGCCGAGGAAGCCGCCGATCTGGTGGCTGAGGAAGACGAAGCCATAAAGCGTGCCCATGTAGCGCAGCCCGTAGATATGCGCGACCAGGCCCGAGGTCAGCGGCACCGTGGCCAGCCACAACGCGCCCATCAGGAGTGAGAAGATCAGCACCGACCCGGGCGTGATCGGCAGCGCGATGAACAGACCCGCGATCACGGTGCGGGCCAGATAGATCCCGGCCAGCAGGTATTTCTTGGTCCAGCGCTTGCCCGCCCAGGCTGCGGCCAGCGTGCCGCCGATATTGGCGAGGCCGATCACGGCGATGGCCAGCGCCCCCAGGGCCGAGGTGGTGGTGATGCCGATCCCGGCCAGGAAACTGTCGGGCGCGATGGCGCCGCACATCTCGGTCACCATCGCCGGGAAATGGGCGGTGATGAAGGCGAGCTGATAGCCGCAGGAGAAAAAGCCGAGGAAGATCAGCGAGAAGGACGGATCCTTGAAGGCCTGGGTCAGCGCCTGGCCCAGCGATTGCTGCAGCTCGGCCTTGGTCGCCATGGCGGGCGAGCGCATCATCGGCAGCACCAGCAGCACGGCCAGGATGGCCACGGCGAAGATGATGAACACGGTCTGCCACGGGTAATAGCCCAGCAGGATCTCGGCAATGGGCGCACCGATCACCTGCCCCGCCGAGCCCGCGGCGGTGGCAACGCCCAAAGCCAGCGAGCGGTTCTCGTCCGACGCCGCGCGGCCGACCACGGCCAGGATCACGCCGAAGCCGGTGCCGGCAACGCCGAAGCCCACCAGGATTTCCAGCAGCTGCATGGAGCCCGGGGTCATGGCGAAAGCGGTCAGCAGCAGACCCGCCGAATAGAACAGCGCGCCAAGGATGATCGCCTTGCGGTCGCCGAAGCGTTCCGCGACGGCGCTGAACATCGGCTGGCCGATGCCCCAGGCCAGGTTCTGGATGGCGATGGCCAGCGAGAAATCGGCCCGTGGCCAGCCGAATTCCTCGGCAATCGGGATCTGGAACACGCCGAACGAGGCGCGGATCGCGAAGCCCAGGAGGATGATGATCGAGCCGCCGATCAGGACGGGCGTGAACAGCGGGGCGCTACGGGCGGTCGACATCGGGTCCCTCGGGTCAAGCGGGTATGAGCCCGCTTAACCTGTTCAAGAACCCGTGAGCGTCAAGGCCAATTCAACGGGCCTGCGCATGATATTCCGCGTTGGGTTCCATGCCGATTGCTGATGCGACACGGTTCGACATGGCATAGAATCCGGCCACCGCGGCGATGTCGAAGATGTCGCGGTCGCTGAAGCCCGCGTCGCGCAGCGCCTGGCGGTCGGCCTCGACCACCTCGGAACTGGTCTTGGTGATCTTTTCCACGAAGGTCAGCATGGCGGTCTGCCGCGCGTCCAGATGCGCGAACCGCCAGTTCATCACCATCGCCTCGCCCAGCGCCGGGCTGCCCAGCGCCCGGACCGCGGCGCCATGGGCGACCTGGCAATACCAGCAGCGGTTGATCGAGCTGACGACCACCGCGATCATCTCGCGCTCCAGCTTCGACAGACCCGATTCGCCCAGCATCAGGTCGTTGTACATGACCGTGAAGGCGTTCAGCTTGTTGATGTCGAAGGTGTAGGCCCGCAGCACATTGGGGACCATGCCCAGCTTTTCCTGGCAGATGTCGAAATAGCGCTGGGTTGCCTCGGGCAGCGGATCGACCGGCGGCAGGTTCAGGGCGGTGACGGGCTTATTCATGAGGCTCTCTCCCGGTAGTGATAGGCGGATGTCTCGGTCATGCCGAGGCCGCGGTAAAGGGCGCGCGCGCCGGCGTTCGCCTCGGTCACGGCCAGGGCCAGGGTATGGGCGCCGTTCTGCTGCGCCCAATAGGCCATGCCGCGCATCATCCCCGCGCCGACGCCCTGACGCCGGAAGGCGGGCTCGACATGCACGGCATGGACCATGGCGATGCCCTCATGGATCGCGAGGAACCCGACGCCCGCGGGCTTGTCGCGGATCCGGGCGATGAAGCTCATCTTCGGATCGACCGCACGCGCCATCACGGCCAGACGCTCGGGGCCGACATGCCCCTCGGCCCAGATCCGCCGCTGGATCGCCAGAGGCGGCCAGATCGTCGGCAGCGACACCGCCTTGGGCTTGACCGCCAGCGCCTCGACCGGGGCTTCCATCAGCACCGTCGGATCGACGATCCGGTAGCCCCGGGCGTGAAGCGCGCGGTCCAGATCCTCCTGCCCCGGGCGCAGCTGGAACAGCGGCGCGTCGAGGGCATCGAGCGCGGCCTCGTCAAACGGGCCCTTCAGCAGCGCGGCGCTGACCCGCTTGCCGCCGCCTGCCCCGTCGCGCAGCCGGAAGGGGCCGCGGGTCTGGCTGGACGCCGGGGGCCAGGAGGCCTCGAGCGCGTCGAAAAGCGCGTCGGTCCCGCTCATGCCGTTCCCGCCAGCGCCGCCAGTTCGACCATGGCCGCGGCCAGAAGCCCGGCATCGGTGCCCCGCACCACCAGCTGCGTGCCATAGGCGCCGTTGCGCTGATAGGGATAGGAGCCGAAACTGAGCGTCGGATATTTCCCCGCCAGATCCTTAAGCGCCTGGGCGATCTCGCCCTCGCCGCGCGGCACGTCGATCATCTGGCTCAGCAGCGGATCGCCGCCGGTCAGGCCGGGCAGGACGCTGGCCACCATCGCTTCGAAGATCGCGGGGACGCCAGCCATGACATGCACATTGCCCAGCGTGAACCCGGGCGCGGCGGAAATCGGGTTGTCGATCAGCGTGGCACCCTCGGGGATCCGCGCCATCCTCAGCCGCATCGCGTTCAGCTCCAGCCCGGTGCGCTGGTAATGCGCCTTGAGGATCTCATGCGCATCCTCCCGCACGTCGATGCCGACGCCGAAGGCCGCCGCCACCGCATCGGCGGTGATGTCGTCATGCGTCGGCCCGATCCCGCCCGAGGTGAAAACGTGGTCATAGGCCCCGCGCAGCGCGTTCAAGGCGGCGACGATGGCGGCGTGATCGTCGGCCACCACGCGGGCCTCGCACAGGCGGATGCCGCGGCCGGTCAATTGCGTGGCCAGATGGTTGGTGTTGGTGTCGCGGGTGCGGCCCGACAGGATCTCGTCCCCGATGACGAGCATGGCGGCGGTAGGGTTGCCCATGGTGTCCTCTCTCTTCTGAGCGGACGTTAGCGCCGTTCGACGGGCTTTCCAATGCGCCTTGGGCGGGGCTCAGCGGTGGGTGACGAAGGGGATCTTGACGCCCAGCGTCAGCGTCAGCGGCGAGAACCCGCCCGAGCTGACGGCGCGGAGCTGTCCCAGCCCGGCCGACAGGCGCCAGTTCTGGCCGACGCGGTAATCGACCTCGGCCCGCAGGCCCGCGACCAGACCGCCCGCGGTGTTTACCCCGCCGCCGCCCGCCGCGCCCAGCTGCCCTTCCAACGAAAGATGCCAGCGCTCGCCGATCGGGATCTCGTAGCCCAGGCCGAACATGCCGACCGCGAAACCGGCCACGCCGCCGCCCACCGCCGTGGCCGCCGTGCCGGTGACATAGACGCGCTGGCCGACGAAGTAATCGAAGCTCGAATATTGCATGGCGGTATAGGCGGCGGTGTTGCCCGGGGCGATGAAATAGCCCGGACCGGTGCGCTGCAGCTCGATCCCGCCGGTATAGGCCCAGCGCTGTCCGGCGCCGCCCGGTCCCTGCCGGTTCAGGTGATGCGTCAGCCCCAGCGACAGCCCGGCCGAGCGATAGTCGCCGTTGACCGCGCCGGTGGCGACCGCGGCCAGTTCGACATCGAGGGTGCGCGTGACCGGCACCGCCACGCCCAGCGCGCCGCGCAGGATCAGGCCTGCGCCGGTATCGACCAGCCCGCCGCCCGCGAACCCGGCCGAGCCCTCGGCAAAGAAGGACAGCCGACCGACCGACAGCCGCTGACGCAGGCCGCCGGTGATTTCCATATAGCCCTGGGCGCCGCGTGCGGCGCCCGCGCTGCCGAAGGTGAATTGCGTGTTGGGGCCGAGGTCGAAGAACACCCGCGCCCCGGCGATGCTGACATCCGCCTGCGCCCCGGCCGAGCGGTTCAGCGTGCCATTGGGCGAGACCATATGCGTCACGACCGCGCCGATGGCGTCGAATTCGGGCACGCCCGCGCCGGCCACGCTGCCGCCGCCGATGCGGTAGCGCAGCCCCAGGCCATAGGCCGGCCCGTCGATGGGCGCACCGTCGATGCGGATCCACGAGGCGCTGGCCTGAAGGTCCCAGGCCGCCGAGAGCCGGTAATCGAGCGAGGCCGCGGCGCGCAGCATCAGCCCGTCGCCCACCACCTGCGAGGCCCCGCCGCCGCCGCCCACGAAGCCCGCGAAGGAGAGGCCGAAGCGCTCGCCCAGCGGCACCCGCGCCACGCCCTCGAAGCCCCAGAAGAAGGCCCCGCCCGCGTCGCCCAGCGCCGCGGAATAGACCGAGCCGCCGACGCTGACATTGGGCGAAATGCGGCGGCCGATGTAGAGGCGGTGCAGCCCCTCGATCAGCGTCGCCGGGTTGTCGATCGCTTCCAGGCCGGTTTCGATGTCGAAGCCCTGGGCCCCGGCGGCGCTGCCCAGCCCCAGGCCAGCGGTCAGGACCAGCGCGACGGTGGACAGGCGGCGTCTGACATGCGGCACGGCGGGGACCTCGATCTGCTCTGGCTGGCTTTGGTGCCGACACTGCCGCAGGGACGGCCCGCGGAAAAGACGAAAAGGGCCGGTCGGGGGCTTTCGCGGCCAATCGGCACCCCGATGTTGCAGCAAGGTCGCGCTCGGTCGCGGTCCCGGGGCGCGGCGGGCTGGCCAAACAAGCGATTCGCGCCTATTTACGGCGTGAAACAAAGAGGTCAGCCCGTGTACGACAAGAAAGGTACCGTCACCCGCGAGGGCATCCGTATCCACGAACCGGCGGATTTCGCTGGCATGCTGAAGGCCGGGCAGGTTGCGGCGCAGATCCTGGACGACATCGCGCCGCATGTCTTTCCCGGCCAGACCACCGGCGAGATCGACCGCCTGATCGAGGAAATGGTCCATGCCCATGGCGCCAAATCCGCGACCATCGGCTACCGTGGCTATCAGCACGCCAGCTGTATCAGCGTGAACCACGTGGTCTGCCACGGCATTCCCGGCGACAAGCTGCTGAAGAATGGCGATATCCTGAACATCGACGTCACCGTCATCGTGGACGGCTGGTTTGGCGACACCTCGCGCATGTATGTGGCGGGCGAATTGGGCCGCAAGGCCGAGCGGCTGATCCAGGTGACGCATGACGCGCTGATGCTGGGGATCGAGGCGGTGAAACCCGGCAATACCTTCGGGGATATCGGCTACGCGATTCAGAGCTATGTCGAGGCGCAGCGCATGTCCGTGGTGCGCGATTTCTGCGGCCATGGCCTGGGCCGGGTGTTCCACGCCCCGCCGAACGTGCTGCATTACGGCCGTCCGGGGCGTGAGGCGGTGCTGGAGGAAGGCATGTTCTTCACCATCGAACCGATGGTCAATCTGGGCCGCCCCGAAACCAAGGTGCTCGCCGACGAATGGACGGCTGTGACCCGCGACAAGTCGCTTTCGGCGCAATTCGAACATTCGGTGGGCGTGACAGCCGGGGGTTGCGAAATCTTCACGCTTTCGCCCGGCGGAAAGTTTCATTCGACCTGGGCCTGAATGATCGGGGTCTGAGTAATCCCTGCAGTTGAAAAAAGGCGGCCGAGAGGCCGCCATTTCAATTCCCGATTGCCGGAAAATCCGGCCGCGCGCAAAGTCCGGCGCGGCAATTGGCGCTCAGATCGCCATGTCTTCCAGCGTCTTGCCCTCGGCAAACGCCGCCTCGACCCAGCGCGGACGACGGCCGCGGCCGGTCCAGGTCTGCGACGGATCGGCGGGGTTGGCATATTTCGGTGCGGCGGATTTCCGCGTCCGTTTCGAGGAAAGCTCGCTCAGATCGGCGGCAGTCAGGCCACGTTCGCGGGCAAAGGCCTCGACCTCGGCCAGGGCCTTGCGGCGCTCGCGATCCTTGAATTCGGTAATCGCGGCGTCGACGTCCTTTTGCAACTGCTTCAACTCTTTAAGCGAAAGGCTTTCGAGTTCGATCATTCGCTTCAATCCTCACGGGGTTTGCTTCAAGTGAGGTTCATTTGCACGTTTTTCTTTGGCGCGTCAATTGCAATATGCAATACATCAGGAAGTTGAGTTACGCGTTTCCCGCCATATCATGTAAATGCCGGCGCCCAGGATCAGGCTAATGCCGATCCAGGCCACGGGATCGGGCCATTCACCGAAGACCAGCAAACCCCAGAAGATCGCCATCGGCATCGCGGCATATTCCAGCGGCGCGACCAGGGCGGCTTCGCACAGGCGGTAGGCCTGCGAAATCAGCAGGCCGCCCAGCGCGGTTCCCAAGCCCGCCAGCAGGAAAAAGGGCAGGTCTTCGGACCGGGGCCAGATCCAGGCACGCAGCAGGAATTCCATCGCCGCCCCTTCGCCCGCCCAGCGACCCGACCCGAAACTCAGGCCGAAAACCACGCTGAACAGCAGAAAGGTGATCTGGATATAGAACGCCATGGTCGGCGCACGTTCGCCCGTGCCAAGGCTGCGGGTCATGATCTGCAGGCCGGCATAGCCGGTCGCCGCCAGCAAGGGCAGCAGCGCCACCATCGAGAAGGACTCCGATCCCGGCCGGATCACCACCACGACGCCTAGCAATCCCGCGGCAATCGCCGTCCAGCGCCGGGGTCCGACCGTCTCGCCCAGAAAGAGGACCGAGAAAAGCGCGATGACCAGCGGGCTGACGAAGAAGATCGCCGTGGCATCGGCGATCGGCATCGCGGCCAGCGCCACGAAGAAGCACATGTTGGAAAAGACCACGAAGGCGCCGCGGATCAGGTGTTTCCCCGGCTGCCGCGTGCGCAACAGCGCATAACCCCCCGACAGCGGCACGATCACCGCCAGCAGCACGGCCAACGCCACCAGCGAGCGGATCAGGATGACCTCGTGCAGCGGATAGCCGCCCGAGAGGGCCTTCACCGACATGTCGTTGAGCGTGAAAGCCATCGACGCCCCGACGGCGCAAAGCGCGCCCTGTGCCGGGATCGACAGCGCGGCCCTCATCGCACGCGGGCCAGCAGGCGTTCCAGCGCCTGGGTGAAGCGCGACCGGTCCCGCGGGCCGAAGGCCTTGCCCGAGCCCTGACGGAACGGATCGGCCGCGCGCAGATCGGCGGCAAGGTCCCGCATGGCCAGCGCCTGACCGATGTTGGTGGCGGTCAGTACCGAGCCGTCGGGCTTGATCACCTCGGCCCCGGCGTCGATGCAGCGCGCGGCCAGCGGCATGTCGGCAGTCACCGCCACATCGCCCGGCCGGCAGGCGGCGGCGATCCATTTGTCGGCCTCGTCGGCGCCCCGATCGACATAGACCATCCGCACCAGCGGGTGATCGACCGGCCGGATCCCGCCGTTCGAGACGATGACCACCGGCACCTTGTGCCTCAACGCCACGCGCAGCGATTCCTCGCGCACGGGGCAGGCGTCGGCGTCGATATAAAGACTGGGCATGGGCACCTGTTTCTTAACAGGTGCATCTATGACGACCGGCCGCCATTATTGCAAGCTCAGTGCCCCAGCATGCAGCAGCCTGACAGACCTTGCGCCTGGCCGCGCCAATAGACCTGCCCCTCCAGCCCGTAGAGCCGGTCGCTCATCCCGTCCGAGCAGACGCCGTTGCGGATCACGGCAAACCCTTCGCGCGCGCCCTGGAAGGGCAAGGTCAGGGTGGGCGGGAATTGCGTGCCGGGCAGGCGAGGGGCATCGGTACGCACCTCGAACGAGGTGTCGGGCGCGACGTATTCGGCGCGGTTGCCGGGCAGGAAAAAGCGGAAGGTCCAGAAGGGCTCGGTCCCCAGGCAGGTCAACGTCTGCTGACCGTCGCGCCAGCTGTCGCTACGTTCGGCCTGCAGATAGCGCATCGAGGTCCAGCCGATCCCCTCGTCGGTCCGCACCAGGCCCCAGCGGCGATCCTCGGACAGGCCCACCACCTCGATCCCGACCTGCGTACGCTCGAACCGGCCGACGATGGCGGCCCGGGCGTTGGGTTCGGCGCGGATGTTCAGCACGTCTCCGGCCGAGACGTTGACGACCCGGAACAGGGCCGGAAAATCCTGGGCGGCGGCGGTCTGGGCGAAGACCAGGGCGAGGAGCAGGGCGGCAAGGCGGAGCATGAAAGGACCTCGTTTGAAAAATCGGCGGGGCAAAAGGGCATCCCCGCGCCGATCCTAGCACGGAATCTCAGGCCCGGGATGGGCCTACACCGATTTGTCAGGCGCGCATCAGGTCTTTGCGCCCCAGCTGAGCGAGGCCCGGCGTCGCGTGTAGAATTCGGCCATCAGACCCAGCAGCAGACAGGCCGCGGTAATGGCGACCGGGTAAAGCAGGCTGGTGTAATGCGGCGTGTAATTGAGAAAGGCAAAACCGCGCGCCTGGTCGATGATGTGAAACAGCGGATTCCAGGCGAAATAGGGCAGCATGAATCCGGGCAAGGCATTGGCCACGAACATCTTGCCCGAGGCGAACATGTTCACCCGCGTATAGATCTGCTGGATCAGCCCCACGAATTTCGGGGCCCAGGGCTTGGCCGCCAGAAAGATCGTTCCCACCGCCACGCCCGAGAACCAGGCCAGCAGCAGCATCAGGATGCAGCCCAGCGGATCATGGATGACCAGCGGCTGCCAGGCGGCGTGATAGAGGAACAGCACCACCGCGACCGACAGGATCTGGATATACAACTCGCCCAGGGCGGCGGCGCCGATGGCGACGATCGTGTTCATCGGCGCGTGTTTCATCATCGCCGAGGTCGGCCCCTCGGCCCCGAAGACGGCGCCAATGGCCTTGACGTGGCACATATACAGGAAGACGCCGGTCATCAGATAGAGCATGAAGTCGCCCCGGATTCCGGTCGGGCGCCAACCGCCGAAGGCGTAGAGCAGGTAAAAGACGCCCACCAGCATCAGGGTCTGGGCAATGTTCAGCATCAGGCCGATCAGCGCATTGCCATGCGCGTTGCGGACCGACCGGACGCCGGAATGATAGATCAGCTCCAGAATCGTGAAGGCCGAGGCAACCCACGCTTCCTGTCTGCGGTTATTGAGCATCCGCGCTAGTCCCTGCCGCTGGCCCGCCGTCGGGGCCCTGACCTTGCCTTCCGGGTCGGGGCAAGGATAAGGCGAAAGCTGTTTCCATTCAACTCGCCGCCCCGAAGGACCATCCTGATGACCGATACTTTCGAAAGCCTTGTCGAAACCGCCTTCCGGCGCATCGCGCTTCAGGCTGGAGCGGTGATCATGCAGGTCTATGCCCGCCCGGATTTCGAGGCCCGCGCCAAATCCGACAATTCTCCGGTGACCGAGGCCGACGAGGCCGCGGATGCCCTGATCCGCGCCGAACTGGCCAGGGTCTTTCCCGACATGCCGGTGGTGACCGAGGAACTCTCGGACAGCCATTCCATTCAGGCGGATCGGTTCATCATCGTCGACCCGCTGGACGGCACCAAGGAATTCGTCCAGCGCCGCGGCGATTTCACCGTCAATATCGCGCTGGTGGAAAACGGCGTGCCGGTGCGGGGCGTGGTCTATGCCCCGGCGAAAGAGCGGCTGTTCTATACCCGCGCCGATGGGACCTCGGTCGAGGAGCAGGGACCCTTCGGCGACGAGGCCGGCGAGCTGACGCCGATCCGGGTCTCGCAGCCCGACAACGCGGCGCTGCTGGTCGTGGCCTCGAAATCGCACCGCGATGCGGCGACGGATGAATACATCAACCGTTACGCCGTGAAGGATGCGAAAAGCGCCGGCTCCTCGCTGAAGTTCTGTCTGGTGGCGACGGGCGAGGCGGATTTCTATCCGCGCCTTGGCCGCACGATGGAATGGGACACCGCCGCCGGGCATGCCGTCGTCCTGGGCGCGGGCGGGCAGGTGCTGCGCTTCGACGACCACAGCCCGCTGTCCTATGGCAAACCGGGCTACGAGAACCCCTTCTTCCTGGTCCTGGCGCCGGGTGTCACCTTGCGCTGACTCGTCAGGGACTTAACGCACCGAAGCCCGGGGCAGGATACGCTGCAATGCGGCAATTGCCCCGGGGTTTTCCCGAAAACATCAACAAATGCTCGATTTCAAGACACAATCGCGCCTCGATTAACAGTCATTAACCCCCTTGTAGACGGAACAAACCGTCAGTCATCGACAGCAAGGTGGACCCTCCGATGCGCAATAAAGTCACGAAAGCCGTTTTCCCCGTTGCCGGCCTGGGCACGCGTTTCCTCCCGGCCACCAAGGCTGTTCCGAAGGAGGTTCTGACGCTGGTCGACCGCCCGCTGATCCAATACGCGATCGACGAGGCGCGCGAAGCCGGGATCACCGAATTCATCTTCGTGACCTCGCGCGGGAAATCGGCGCTGGAGGATTACTTCGACCGCGCCCCCGAATTGGAAATGTCGCTCAAGGCGAAGAACAAGACCGACCTGCTGGACATCTACAACCAGACCTGCATGGACTCGGGCTCCATCGCCTATGTCCGTCAGAACCAGGCGCTGGGCTTGGGCCACGCCGTGTGGTGCGCCCGCCATCTGATCGGCAACGAGCCCTTCGCGGTGCTGCTGCCCGATGATGTGATCGCCGCCGACAAGCCGTGCCTCAAGCAGATGGTCGAAGCCTATGCCGAAACCGGCGGCAACATGGTCGCGGCGATGGAAGTGCCCGAGGACAAGGCCTCGTCCTATGGCGTGCTTGACGTACCCGCCTCGATGAGCGCGGTGATGCCGGTCAGCGGCATGGTCGAAAAGCCTGCCAAGGGCACCCAGCCCTCGAACATGGCGGTGATCGGCCGCTATATCCTCTCGCCCGAGGTGATGCTGGAACTGGACAAGAAGCAGACCGGTGCCGGGGGTGAGATCCAGCTGACCGATGCCATCGCCAAGCAGATCGAGACGAAGAACAACGTCTATGGCTACCGCTTCCAGGGGCAGCGCTACGATTGCGGTTCGAAAGCCGGGTTCCTTCAGGCCACCGTCGCCTTCGGCCTGGCGCGTGCCGATCTGCGCGACGAACTGGAGGAATTCCTCTTCGACATGATGGCGATGCGCCACGCCGCGCAATAAACCGCCGCCGGACCCGCTATCGGGGCCCTTCGGGGCCCCTTTCGCGTTGCGGGCTTGTGATGATACCGACCGAGTGGTACGGTTTCGCATGCCAAGGCCCACCAAGCAAACCCCCGAACGCGGCAGCGCCCGCCAGCGCCTGCTGGAGGCGGCCCGCGACATGATCCGCGCCAAGGGTTTCGCCGCCACCAGCGTGGACGAACTTTGCGCCGCGGCCGGGGTCACGAAAGGCGCCTTCTTCCACCACTTCGCCAGCAAGGAGGCGTTGGGCGTCGCCGCGGCCGAGTTCTGGGGCAGTTCCACCGGCGCGCTTTTCGCCGGCGCCCCCTATCACGCGCCCGCCGATCCGCTGGAGAGGGTGTTGGCCTATCTCGATTTCCGCGGCCTGCTGATGGGCGGCGAGACCTGGGAATGGACCTGCCTGGTCGGCACCATGGCTGAAGAGGTGCACCAGACCCACCCCGGGATCGCCCGCGCCTGTGGCGAGGCGATCTTCGGCCATGCCGCCACGCTGGAGGCCGATATCGCCCTCGCCATGGCCCAGCACGGCATTACCGAGCCCAGCGCGGCCAGTCTTGCCCGCCACACCCAGGCGGTGTTGCAGGGCGCCTTCGTGCTGGCCAAGGCGGGTGGCGGGGTGGAGGCCGGGCAGGAAGCGCTGGATCACCTCAGGCGCTATATCGAATTGCTGTTCGGGAAAGGCCGCTCATGACCCGGATCACCTGTCCCTGCGGCCGGACCGCGCTGGAACTGACCGGCCCGCCGATCCTCGCCGCCACCTGTCATTGCACCTCGTGCCGCAGGGCCGCCGCCGAATTGGCGGCGCTGCCGGGGGCCCTGCCGGTGACGGATGCAAATGGCGGGACGCCCTATGTGCTTTGGCGCAAGGACCGGGTGGCGCTGACGCAGGGCGGTGAGTTCCTGAAAGAGCACAAGCTCAGCACCAAGGGCAGCCGCCGGGCCGTCGCCACCTGCTGCAACGCGCCGATGTATCTGGAATTCCCCGGCGGGCATTGGCAGTCCTTCTATGCCGCCCGCTTCAATCCCCCGCCGCCGACGCAGATGCGCACCATGCTGATGGACGCCCTGCCGGGCAGTATTCCCGATGACGGCATCCCGGGGGCGCGGCGGCAATCCCTGGGATTCATGATGAAACTGGTGGGCGCCTGGGCGGGCACCGGCTTTCGTTTCTTCAAACTGGCCCCCATGCCCCCGTTGGAGGATTCCCGATGAGCGACAAGATCGAGGTGCAGAACGTCACCAGCCCCGGCCGCACCACCCGCGTGGACCGGGCGAAATACGAGGCCGCGCGCGCCGCCTTGATGGCGGTTCTGCCCTCCGAGGCGCCGGGCATGACCCCGGCCGAGGCGCAGAAGGCCATGGTCCCGCATCTGCCGCAGGATCTGTTTCCCGGCGGCGAAAAGGTCGGCTGGTGGATGAAATGCGTCCAGCTGGACCTGGAGGCCAAGGGCATCCTGGCCCGCGCTCCAAAATCCCCTGTCCGCCTCTGGCGCGTCTAACCCCTTGACGTAACGCCCCTTCCGGGCCGAGGGTGACGCGGTTCCGCCGGAGGTTGCCATGCGTGTTCTCGCCCTGATCCTGTCCCTTGTCGCCGCGCCCGCTTGGGGTCAGAGCTTGGCCGCCAGCCTGTCCGGCGATTGGGTGGGCGAGGGGCAGCAGGTCGGCGGCGATGTCTGGGACATCCTTCTGCATCTGCATGCCGATGGTGCCGTTGTCGATTTCCCCGACATCGGTTGCGCCGCCTGGTGGGAGTTCACCGAGCAGCGCGCCGATCAGGTCAGCGGGGTGGAACATCTGGCCGCGGGTTACGACCTGTGCATCGACCAATCCGGCATCCGGTTGAACGCCGATGCCAAGGGCGGATTGCGTGTCACCTGGACCGATCCGGCCGGCGCGGTCATCGCCACCGCGGCGCTGGACCGGCGCTAGGCGGACACCCCCCGCTAATACCCCAAATATTGTGCCCGGAGCGTGACATCCCCCGGGGAATCCGCTATCAGCGGAGGGGAACAATCACGGACGGACGTCATGACGGCTCAACCCGCCCCGCGCGAGGAATACGGCGCGGATTCCATCAAGGTCCTCAAGGGCTTGGACGCGGTGCGCAAGCGCCCCGGCATGTATATCGGGGATACCGACGACGGCTCGGGCCTGCACCATATGGTCTACGAGGTGGTGGACAACGGCATCGACGAGGCGCTGGCCGGGCACGCGACCTCGGTTTCCGTCAAGATTCATGCCGACAGCAGCGTCTCGGTGCGCGACAACGGACGCGGGATCCCGACCGATATTCACGCCGAAGAGGGCGTTTCGGCGGCCGAGGTCATCATGACCCAGCTGCACGCCGGGGGTAAGTTCGACCAGAATAGCTACAAGGTCTCGGGCGGTCTGCACGGGGTCGGCGTTTCGGTGGTGAACGCGCTGTCGGACTGGCTGGAACTCAGGATCTGGCGCGGCGGCAAGGAATGGTACGCACGGTTCGAGAACGGCGACACCAAGATCCACCTGCGCGAGGAAGGTCCCGCCGAACCCGGCCAGAAGGGCACCGAAGTGCGCTTCATGGCGTCGTCCAAGACCAACCGGCCGGACGGCACCTTCTCGAACCTCGATTACGTCTTCAAGACGCTGGAGAACCGGCTGCGGGAACTCGCGTTCCTCAACTCGGGCGTTCATATCGTCATCGAAGACGAGCGCCCGGCCGAGCCCCTGCGGACCGAATTCCTCTATGAGGGCGGCGTGCGGGAATTCGTGCGCTACCTCGATCGCTCCAAGAACCCGGTGATGCCCGAGCCGATCTTCATTTCCGGCGAGAAGGACGGGATCGGCGTCGAAGTGGCGATGTGGTGGAACGACAGCTACCATGAGAATGTGCTGCCCTTCACCAACAACATCCCCCAGCGCGACGGCGGCACCCATATGGCGGGTTTCCGGGGTGCGCTGACCCGGACGATCACCAAATACGCCCAGGAAAGCGGGATCGCCAAGAAAGAGAAAGTCGCCTTCACCGGCGATGACGCGCGCGAGGGGCTGACCTGCGTGCTCTCGGTCAAGGTGCCCGATCCGAAGTTCAGCTCGCAGACCAAGGACAAGCTGGTCAGCTCCGAGGTGCGCCCGGCGGTCGAAAACCTGGTGAACGAAAAGCTCGGCGAATGGTTCGAGGAAAACCCCGGTCCCGCCAAGCAGATCGTCGGCAAGATCGTCGAGGCCGCGCTGGCGCGGGAAGCCGCGCGCAAGGCCCGCGACCTGACGCGGCGCAAGACCGCGCTCGACGTGGCCTCGCTGCCCGGCAAACTGGCCGATTGCCAGGAGCGCGACCCCTCGAAATCCGAACTCTTCCTGGTCGAGGGTGACTCGGCCGGCGGTTCGGCCAAGCAGGGCCGCTCGCGCCACAATCAGGCCGTGCTGCCCTTGCGCGGCAAGATCCTGAACGTGGAACGGGCGCGGTTCGACCGGATGCTCTCCAGCCAGGAGATCGGCACGCTGATCACCGCCATGGGCACGGGCATCGGGCGGGACGAGTTCGACATCTCGAAGCTGCGCTACCACAAGATCGTCATCATGACCGACGCCGACGTGGATGGTGCGCATATCCGCACGCTGCTGCTGACCTTCTTCTTCCGCCAGATGCCGCAGCTGATCGAGGGCGGCTATCTCTACATCGCCCAGCCGCCGCTTTACAAAGTGGCCCGCGGCAAGTCCGAGGTCTATCTGAAGGACCAGCCCGCGCTGGAGGATTACCTGATCCAGCAGGGCATCGAAGGCGCCGTCCTGAAGCTGACCAACGGCGAGGAGATCGCCGGAGCCGACCTTTACCGCGTGGTCGAGGCGGCGCGCAGCTTCAAGCGCGTGCTCGACGCCTTCCCCACGCATTACCCGCGCAATATCCTGGAACAGGCCGCCGTCGCCGGGGCCTTCGATCCGGGCAAGGCCGACGCCGACCTGCAAGCGGTGGCCGATACCGTCGCCCAGCGGCTGGACATGGTGGCCAAGGAATACGAACGCGGCTGGTCGGGCCGCATCACCCAGGACCACGGCATCAAGCTGTCGCGCATCCTGCGCGGGGTCGAGGAGATCCGCACGCTGGACGGTGCTGTCCTGCGCTCGGGCGAGGCGCGGCGCTTGGCGCAGGTCTCGCAGCAGCGGCGCGACGTCTATGCGGATCCGTCGAAACTGGTGCGGCGCGAGCGTTTCCAGACCATCCACGGGCCGATGGATCTGCTGCGCGCGATGCTGGAGGAAGGCGAGCGCGGCCTGTCGCTGCAGCGCTACAAGGGTCTGGGCGAAATGAACCCCGAACAGCTGTGGGAAACCACGCTGGACCCCGAGGCGCGCACGCTGCTGCAGGTGCGCATTGAGGACGTCGCCGAGGCGGATGACATCTTCTCGAAACTCATGGGCGACGTGGTGGAACCCCGCCGCGACTTCATCCAGCGCAACGCGCTGAGCGTGGAGAACCTGGACGCTTAAGGCGCTGGGTCGGCCTTGACGCTGGCGGCGAGGGCGTTGAGCCTCTCGCGGCTGGCGCAAAAGGTGGGCGCTTCGGTGGCGGCATCTCTGCCGGAAAGCTCACGCTCCCAGCGCGCGCATTTCCGGCTGTGCCAGCACAGCGCACAATTGCTCAGCATATCCGACAGGCCCTGAGGGGTCAGCGCCTCGGTCTTGATCGCGGCGCTCAGGTCGATTCCCATCTTCGGAGCAATCGTCCAGACAGCGGCGGCGGGGCGGTTGATGAAATGCATGGACAACGGCGGTCTCTACGGTTCTGCTTGCCTCGGTCAACGGTTTGGCACTGGCAACAACACACCCGTACACGCACATTCCCAACTCACTCGCCTTTAGGGTGATTCATGTGCGAAATGGTTACTCGCCTATTAGTTGTGTTTGATTGTGGCAGCGTCAAGGCGCCATTGCCGGGAATCGCGCCGTCAGACAGGGAAAGTGCATGGATCGGCGGCCGGTTGCCGATCCGCAGGCGGCATCCGGTCGCTGGCTGGAAACTCTTGGATAGCCCTCAGGCGCCAAGGGCCTCGCGGCCGTGCGGCTGGGTGAAGTCCGGCCGGGGCCCGATAGGGACGATCCGGTTCGGATTGATGGTGTCGTGGCTGTAATGGTAGTGCCGCGTGATATGGTCCATGAAGACCGTCCCGGCGACGCCCGGCACCTGGTACAGGTCACGGGTATAGGCCCAGAGGTTCGGGTACTCGATCAGCTTGCGCCGGTTGCACTTGAAGTGGCCGTGATAAACCGCGTCGAACCGCAGCAGCGTGGTGAAGAGCCGCCAATCGCCCTCGGTCATCCGGTCGCCCATCAGATAGCGCGCGGTACTGAGGCGGTCTTCCAGCCAGTCGAGCGACTCGAACAGGGGACCGACCGCCTCGTCATAGGCGGATTGGGTCGTGGCGAAACCGGCCTTGTAGACGCCGTTGTTCACCGTGTCATAGATCCGCGCATTCACCGGCTCCAGCGCCGCGCGCAGATCCTGGGGCCAGAGGTCCAGATCGTTGCCGGTTATTTCGTCAAAAGCCGAATTGAACATGCGGATGATCTCGGACGATTCGTTCGAGACGATGGTCCCGCGCTGCTTGTCCCACAGAACCGGCACTGTCGCCCGCCCGGTCATCCCGGGATCGGCGCGGGTATAGATCTGATGCATCGCATTCGCACCATGCAGCCGGTCGCCAGTCGCACCGGGAAAATCCTCGCGGAATTCCCAACCCTGTTCCAGCATGTCGGGATGCACGACCGAGATGTCGATGTGCTCTTCCAACCCTTTGAGAACGCAGAAGATCAACGTGCGATGCGCCCAGGGGCAGGCATAGGAAACATAGAGGTGATAGCGCCCGCTTTCGGCCTTGAACCCGCCCTCGCCCGAGGGGCCGGCGGCGCCATCCGCCGTCACCCAGTTGCGCCAGCTCGCCTCGCTGCGCTTGAAGGCGCCGCCGGTGGATTTGGTGTCGTACCATTGGTCGTGCCAGGTGCCGTCGATCAATCGTCCCATGAGAAACTCCTTTGCCCCTTAGCTGGACCCCAGGCCCCGGCGGTCAAGAAACCCCGCCCGGGGAACCCCGCGCAGGCGTTGTGCGTTTGCGCAGGCTGGCCAAAAAATCGCGGTCGCGACAAATGGCTAACTTGTTTTCGCCAGGATCGGCGTCAACCATGAAGCCACGGGAATCGGGAGGCGCCCATGTTCGAATTTCTGCCGGAAGACATCCGCCGTGGCCTGCAGGCCGCCCAGACACGCGCCCAGCGCAAAAGCTCGCGGCTGAGCGTGCATATGGGCGATGCGGCCTATCCGATCCTGCGCCTGTCCGAATCCGGCTTTGTCGTCGAATCCGGCCGCGTCCCGCCGCTGCGCGGCTTTGTCGATATCTACAATGGCCCCCGCCACATCCTGCAGGCGCTGGTCATCGGGGTCGAGGATCAGGACGGCGAGCGCAGCTATGAATTCAAGCGCGAAACCGTCGTCCATTCGGCGCCGATCCGCGACTATGCCGACGAACGGCCCGAGCATGGCGGCTTCCTGCCCAGCCCGATCTGAGGCCTGTTTCGGAAAAACGCGAAGAAGAAAAGGGGGCCGCGGCCCCCTTTGTCATTGCAGATCGGCGAAGGCCTCTTGCAGACGTTTCACGGCCTCCTCGATCCGTACCCGGGGCGTGGCGAGGTTGAAACGCATGTAGCTGTCGCCGCCCAGACCGAAGGTCGCGCCATGGTTGACCGCGATCCTGGCTTCCGCCTGAATGCGGCGGATCACCTCGTCGGGCTCCATCCCGGTGCCCGAGAAATCGACCCAGGCCAGATAGGTCGATTCCAGATCCATCGACTTGACCCCGGGAATGGCGTTCACGCCCGTGTCGAAGATCCGGCGGTTCCCGTCCAGATAGGCCATCAGCGCGTCGACCCAGGCCGCGCCCTCGGGCGAATAGGCGGCGGTCTCCATCCTCAGGCCGAAGGAACTGGGCGAGATGCCCAAGCCCAGCATCGTCGCCCCAAAGGCCGCGCGCAACGTCGCATCGGGGATGATGACATTCCCGTTGTGGGCGCCGGCGATGTTGAAGGTCTTGGTCGGCGCGGTCATCATCACCAGCCGGTCCAGCATGTCGGGCAGGGCCTTGATGGCCGGAACATGCGTCTGGCCGGGAAACAGCAGGTCGCAATGGATCTCGTCCGACACCAGGATCAGGTCATGCGCCTTGCAGAACTCGCCCAGCGCGCGGAGTTCGCCCTCGGTCCAGCAGCGGCCGCCGGGGTTGTGGGGGGACGAGATCACCACCAGCTTCTCGTTCCCGGTCAGGCGCCGCGCCGCATCCTCGAAATCCATCTCATAGCGGCCATCGACCAGCGCCAGCGGGCATTCGGTGACCGTCCGCCCCGCCGCTTTGATGATCTTGGCAAAGGCGTGGTAGACCGGGGTGAACAGCACCACCCCCTCGCCGGGTCGGGACCAGGTATGGACGCACAGCGCCGTGCCGTTCACCAGCCCATGCGCCGTGAAGATCCAGTCGGGATCGACCGTCCAGCCGTGCCGCGTCCGCATCCACCAGTCGATCGACTCCTTGTAGGCCTTGTCATCGCCGAAATAGCCGAAGACCCCGTGGTCGATCATCGCCTGCAATTCGGCCGTCACGCAGGCGGGCGGGCGGAAGTCCATATCCGCCACCCACATCGAAATCCCCTCGTCCGGCGATACGCCATAGAGGGATTCCATCATGTCCCACTTGGCCGAATGGGTGCCGCGGCGGTCAATGATCTCGTCGAAATTCATGCCAATCTCCTGAACCTGTGCAGCAGAATGCCCGCTGGGGCGACGGGCGCAAGAGTGAAACGCGTCCGTGCCGCCGTCCCGTTGCGCGGCGCAGCCGGATCGCCTACATCAGGCGCATGACGCTGAAACCCATCATCCTGCACCCCGATCCACGCCTGAAGAAGCTCTGCGCCCCTGTCGAGGGCGTGACCCCTGAGCTGGGCAAGCTGGCCGAGGACATGCTGCAAACCATGTACGACGCGCCCGGCATCGGCCTGGCCGCGCCGCAGGTCGGCGTCATGCAGCGCCTCTTCGTCATGGATTGCGTCAAGGAGCAGGACGTGGCGCCGAAGCCCATGGTGCTGATCAACCCCGAGATCACCTGGACCTCGGAGGAGCGCAGCACCTATGAGGAAGGCTGCCTGTCGATCCCCGAGCAATTCGCCGAGGTGACGCGCCCGGCCCGGGTGCGGATGGCCTGGACCGGCCTCGACAACCAGCGGCACGAGGAAGAATTCGACGGCCTCTGGGCGACCTGCGCCCAGCACGAGTTCGACCATCTGAACGGCAAGCTGTTCATTGATTACCTTGGCCCGATCAAGCGCCAGCTGATCACGCGGCGCATGGAAAAGTTCAAACGCGAACGCGCGCGGGGGTGAGCCGATGAGCCCGAGACACGGCGGGCTGAGGATCGGCATTGCCGGGGCGGGCATGGGCGGGCTGGCCGCCGGGATCGCGCTGACGCTGGCCGGCCACCGGGTCACCCTCTGCGACCGGTTCAAGGCGCCGCGCCCGCTGGGCTCGGGGCTGGTGCTGCAGCCGGTGGGCCAGCGGGTGCTGTCCTATCTGGGTTGCCTCACGGCCGCCCGCGCGCTGGGCGCGCCGGTTCAGGTGTTGCACGGGGTCGAGGCGAGGACCGGAGCTGGCACGCTGAACGTGCGCTACGACCGGGCGGGCGCGGGCCTGCACGGGCTGGGCATGCACCGGGCCAGCCTGTTTCACGTCTTGCACGAAAGGCTCGTCTCGCTGGGCGTTACGGTCCTGCCCTCGGCCGAGGTGACGGGCCGCGAGGGTCAGTCGCTGGTCCTGGCCGATGGCCGTCGCCTTGGTCCGTTCGACCTGATCGTCGATGCTTTGGGCGCGCATTCGCCGCTGACGCCCTTGCGGTCGCGGATCCTGCCCTATGGCGCGCTCTGGACCACGCTGCGCTGGCCGGCCACTGATCTGCCCGACGATCGCCTCACCCAACGCTATGTCGCGGCGCATCGGATGGTGGGCGTGTTGCCCATCGGCCGGATGCCTGACGACTCCCAACCCCTCGCCGCCTTCTTCTGGTCGCTGAGGGGCAGCGATTACGCCGATTGGCAGGCGCAGGGCCTGATCCCCTGGAAAACCGAGATCCTGTCGATCTGGCCTGCGCTCTCGCCCTTCCTCGCCCAGATCACCGATCCCGCGCAGATGGTCTTCGCCCGCTACGCCCATGGCACGCTCTACCGTCCCCATGGCGACCGGATCGTCCATCTGGGCGACGCTTTCCACCGCGCCAGCCCGCAGCTGGGGCAGGGGGCGAACATGGCGCTGCTCGACGCGCTGGCGCTGGCCCGGGCGCTGGATCAGGCGGGACCGGAGGACGCGCCCGCCCTCTATGCGAAGATCCGCCGTGGCCATGTCGCGGTGTTCCAGACCGCGAGCCGATTCCTCACCCCGCAATACCAGTCCGACAGCCGCGCCGTGGCCTGGTTCCGCGACCGGATCGTCGCGCCTCTGGGCCGGGTCCCGCCGATGCCGCGGGTCATGGCCGCCATCGCCGCAGGCCTGATCGTGCCGCCCCTGGGCGGTGAGCCCTATCACGACGGCCGCCCCGTTCCGCCTGTCTGGGCGATGGACGAGGGCGAGGGCGGGTGGTAACCGGGCCTCATGTCCATCCTGCCCATCGTCCTTTTCCCCGATCCGATGCTGCGCCGGCCCTGCACGCCGGTGGTGGCGATTGACGCGACCCTCCGCCAACTGGCCGCTGACATGCTGGAAACCATGTATGCCGCGCCCGGAAGGGGCCTTGCCGGGCCGCAGGTGGGGGTGGCGCTGAGGCTGTTCGTCATGGATGTGACCTGGAAGGAAGGCGAACCCAGCCCCCGCACCTGTATCAATCCGGTGATCCTTGAGGCCTCGGACACGCTGGCCGAGAATACCGAAGGGTGCCTCTCGATCCCCGGCATCCCGGCGCTGGTCTCGCGCCCCGACTGGATCGTCTTGCGCTACACCGATCTGGAGGGGCAGGAGCGGACCGAACGCCTGACCGGCTTCGAGGCCGTCGCCGCCCAGCACGAACTGGACCACCTGAACGGCCGCCTCTGCATCGACCTGATGGATGAGGAAAGCCGCGCCGCCGCCTCGCCCGCCCTCGCCGCGATGGGAGCCCTGCCATGATCCGCCGTTGCCTGCCCTGGCCCGACGCCCGCTTGCGCACGCCCGCCGCCCCGGTCGAGGCGATCACGGATGAGATCCGCGCCATCTGGACCGACATGATCGACACGATGGAGGCGATGCCCGGCGTGGGTCTGGCCGCGCCGCAGATCGGCGTGATGCTGCGGCTTGCGGTGGTCGATGCCTCGGACACCCGCGGTCAGGCGGTGCGCATGGCCAATCCCGAGGTGCTGCACGCCTCGGTGCAACTGCGCCCGCATGAGGAAGCCTCGCCCAACCTGCCCGGCGTCTCGGCGGTGATCGAGCGGCCCCGGGCGGTGACGGTGCGGTTTCTGAACGAGGCCGGGGAGGTCGAGGAGAAGGATTTCGTCGGCCTCTGGGCGACCAGTGTCCAGCACCAGATCGACCACCTGAACGGGCGCATGTATTTCGACCGGCTGGGAAAGGTGAAGCGCGACATGCTGCTGCGCAAGGCAAAGAAGGCGGGGTGAAACCCCACCCTACGGGAGGCACGCGATGAAGGTCATTTTCATGGGCACGCCGGAGTTTTCCGTGCCGGTGCTGGAAGCGCTGCATCAGGCGCATGACGTGGTCTGTGTCTATTGCCAGCCGCCCCGTCCCGCCGGCCGCGGCAAGCAGGAACGCCCGACGCCCGTGCATGCCAGGGCGCTGGAACTGGGCCTGCCCGTCCGCCACCCCGCGCGGCTGAAGGATCCCAACGATCAGGCGGAGTTCGCCGCGCTCAAGGCCGATGTCGCGGTGGTCGTGGCCTATGGGCTGATCCTGCCGCAGCCGGTTCTGGACGCGCCGAAACACGGCTGCCTCAACATCCATGCCTCGCTGCTGCCACGGTGGCGGGGGGCGGCACCCATTCATCGGGCGATCATGGCGGGAGATGCCCAGACCGGAATCTGCATCATGCAGATGGAGGCGGGGCTGGACACCGGCCCCGTCCTGCTGCGCGAGGCGCTGGCCATCGGCCCCACCGAAACCACGGCCGAGCTGCACGACCGCCTGTCGGCGCTGGGCGCGCGGCTGATCATCGAGGCGCTGGACAGGCTGCCGGGCCTCACGCCGGAGCCCCAGCCCGAGGAAGGCGTCACCTATGCCGCCAAGATCGACAAGGCTGAAGCGCGGGTGGACTGGACCGCCCCGGCCCCCGAAATCGCGCGCCAGATTAACGGCCTCTCGCCCTTCCCAGGCGCCTGGTGTGACACGCCTGTAGGGCGGCTGAAACTGCTGAACGCTACGGCAACGGGCGAACAGGGCCCCCCCGGCACCATCCTGCACGGCCTGACCGTGGCCTGTGGCGAGGGCGCTGTCGCCATCACCCGCGCCCAGCGCGAGGGCAAGCGGCCGATGGAGGCCGAGGAATTGCTGCGCGGCCTGGGTTGGGAGCCGGGAACCCGGCTTTAGCCTTCTGGCACGAAATGGGCGAAGCGGGCCTGCTGGGCGATCAGCACCGCCTGCGTCCGACTCTGCACCCCCAGCTTGCGCATGATCGCCGTGACATGGGCTTTCACCGTCGTCTCGGCGATCGACAGCTCGAAGGCGATCTGCTTGTTCAGCCGCCCCTGGCACAGCAATTCCAGGATCTTCGCCTGCTGCCGGGTCAGCTGCGCCAGCCGTCCGACCGCCTCGGCCGCGCCGTCGTCGGCCTCGTCGGCCACGCCCTCGGGCAGCCAGGCCTCGCCCCGACCCAGCGCCTCCAGCGCCGCGCGGAAACTCTCGCGCCCGGCGTGTTTCGGCACGAAGCCCGCGGCGCCTGCCGCCAGACCGGCGCGGATCAGCCGCGGTTCGGCCATGGAGGATACGACCAGCACCGGGATCTCGGGATGCGTGGTGCGGAGCCGGATCAGCCCGTCCAGCCCCTCGACATCCGGCAGGTCCAGATCCAGCAACACTAGCTCGGGGTGGGGCGGAGCCTCCAGCCGCTCCAGCGCGGCGCTGAGGGAATGGGCGGCATCGACCTCGACCACCCCGGCGATCCCGCGCAGGGTCAGCGCCAGCGCGTCGCAGAACAGCGGGTGGTCATCGACGATCAGGGCGCGGGCAAAGGTGTCGAGGGGCGGCATGGCTGACTCCGGCTAACCGGCCCTCAGGATAGCAGCCCGGCCGGCAGCCCGGAACCGCCACGAAAGTCCCCCGCTGCCAGCCCCCATGCGACCAAGGTCTGACAGACGAAAGCCTGCTTTCGCTGCCTGTCCCGCTGTCTTATGGTGCCCGCGATTTGGGGAGGGAACCACCATGCAGATGAACGACAGCCGCCTGATCGCCGCTTCGCCCGCCGTGGTCTGGGCCGCGCTTCTGAACCCGGAGGTGCTGAAAGCCGCGGTGCCGGGCTGCGAGGAGCTGACCGGCAGCGTGGCCGAGGGCTATGAGGCCGCGGTGGTGCAGAAAGTGGGCCCGGTGAAGGCCCGCTTCACCGGCCTCGTGACCTTTGCCGATATTGTGGAAGGCGAGAGCCTGACGCTGCTGGGCGAGGGCAAGGGCGGCGCCGCGGGCTTTGCCAAGGGCGAGGCCAAGGTGGCGCTGGAACCCGCGACCCTGGAAGACGGGAGTGCGGGCACCAAGCTGACCTATACGGTCGACGCCAAGGTCGGCGGCAAGCTGGCGCAGCTGGGCAGCCGGATCATCGACGGTTTCGCCCGCAAGATGGCCGACGAATTCTTCGGCCGCTTCGCCGATGCCGTCGAAGGGCCGAAGGACGAGCCTGAAGCGGAAGCCGAGGCCCCCGCGGCCGAGGGCGAGGCGCCGAAAAAGGGCTGGTTCAAGCGGATGCTGGGTTCGGACTAAAGTCCCGCCAGCGGATCGACCCCGATCACCAGCGGGTGCAGCCAGATCAGCAGCGCCCAGACGGCCACCCCCGCCAGCATCGGCACCAGCGGCGGGGGGCCGGGCCGCCATCGACCCGTCAGCAAGCCCGCAAGCGGCACGATCGAGGTGTGCTGCGCGAGCCTCTCCCACTCGGGCAGCACGCGCCGCTTGCGCCGGTCGATGGCGGCCATCCCGGCCAGCGCGAACAGGCCCATCGGGCCGAAGAGCAACAGATGCGCAAGGTCGCCATTGGCGATGGCATGGGCAAAGGCCCAGAGCGCCAGCGCCCAGAGGACCGGATGCCGCGTGACCCCGGCGATGCCGGGCCGCGTCGGATCGAAGGGCGCCGCGTGCGAGCCGAAGCTGAGGGGATTGGTGCCGGCCAGCGCCCCCGCGACCAAGAGGCACGCGGCCAGCATCAGCGCCCCCGCCACCCAGATCTGCCAGGGCGCCGGATCCCAGAGCGCGACATAGGGCGCCCGCCCGGCGGCGACGATCACCCAGACCAGCAGCAGGATCGACAGCGCCGAATAAGCGAGGCCAAATCCGGCATGCCCCAGCCGGGCCACCAGCGGCGCCTTCAGCCCCGGCCGCGCGGTCAGCGCATGCGAGCCGATGAACACCGCCATCGCCAGCGCGAAATTCCCCCAGCCGTCCATACCATCCCCCGTCTGCGGTGATTGACCCTGCCCCGATTTCCCCGACAATGCCAGCCAACGCAACCGGAGAGTGCCATGCGAACCGAACCCGGCCCCGATGGCCAGCCCCGCTGCTGGTGGTGCCTGTCGACCCCCGATTACGTCGCCTATCACGACGACGATTGGGGCTATCCCGTCGCCGATGACCGCCGTCTCTTTGAGAAGCTGACGCTGGAGGCCTTCCAGTCCGGCCTGAGCTGGCGCACCATCCTGGAAAAGCGCGACGGCTTCCGCGCCGCCTTTGCCGGTTTCGACGCGGCGCAGGTCGCGGCATTTACCGAGGCCGATGTCGAGCGTCTGTTGCAGGACAAGGGCATCGTTCGCCACCGCGGCAAGATCGAGGCCACGATCAACAATGCCCGGCGGCTTCTTGACCTGCAGGCCTCGGGCACCAGCTTTGCCGCCTATCTGTGGTCCTTCGAGCCGCGCGAGCCGGGCCCTGTCGGGGCCTCGACCACGCCCGAATCGCTGGCCATGTCCAAGGATCTGAAGAAACGCGGCTGGAAATTCGTGGGACCGACGACGATCTACGCCTTCATGCAGGCCGCCGGGGTGGTGAACGACCACCTGCCGGAATGCAGCCATCACGCCAAATCGGTCGCCGCCCGCGCCGCTTTCGAAAGACCCGCGGCGTGAGCCTGCCCGGGATCCCGCTCAGCTACGAGCCGCTGGTCGCCCCGGCCCGCCCGCGCCGCCAGATCTGGCGCACGCTGCTGGGGCTGGCGATCACCGGCGCGGTCTATTTCGGCTGGATGGTGGGGCTGGCGATGCTGGCGGCCTGGTATCAGGACGTGCCCTTCGACCGGCTCCTCTATCGCGTGGCCACCGGGGCCGATCCCTGGGCGATGATCCTGCTGCTGGGCGGGTTCCTGGGGGGCTGGATCGGCGTCTGGGTGGCAATCCATCTGCTGCACCGGCGGCGGCTGGGCAGCCTGCTGGGTCGGGCGCCCGCCGTGCTCAGGGATTTCGTCACCGGCATGGTGATCCTGGCGCTGATCGGCGGCGGTCTCACGCTGGTGATGATGCCGATGCTGCCGCCGCTCACGCTGCGGCCGGATGTCTCGGTCTGGCTGACCTTCCTGCCGCTCGCGCTTCTGGGGGTGCTGGTCCAGACCGGGGCCGAGGAAGTGCTGTTCCGCGGCTATCTGCAAAGCCAGCTCGCTGCCCGTTTCGCGCGGCCCCTCATTTACCTGACCCTGCCCGCCATTCTGTTCGGACTTGCCCATTACAACGCCGAGGAAATGGGCGCCGACGCCTGGCTGGTGGTCGGCTCGACCGCGCTGTTCGGGCTGATCGCCGCCGATGTCACGCAGAGGACCGGCAACCTCGGGATGGCCTGGGGCCTGCATTTCGCCAACAACGTCCTGGCCATGCTGGTGCTCAGCGTGACCGGCGCGCTGAACGGACTCGCGCTGTTCGAGGCGGGAGAACTCGCGCCCGAGATGGCGCGGCCCCTGCTCATCGCCGACATGCTGGTCACCGTGGCGGTCTGGGCGGTGTGCCGCCTCTGGCTCAGACGCCGCTGATGTTGCATTCCCTGAGGTCCCGGCCTATCTGGACCCAACAGCAGGGGGAGACCCGATGAACTGGATCACCAACTACGTCCGCCCGACGATCAACTCGCTCTTCTCGCGCCGCGAGGTGCCCGAGAATCTGTGGACCAAATGCCCCGAATGCGGAACCATGCTCTTCCACCGTGAGCTGACCGACAATCTTCAGGTCTGCACCAACCCCTCCTGCCAGCACCATCTGCCGATCAGCCCGCGCGACCGGTTCAAGGCGCTGTTCGACGGCGGCGTCTTCGGTGAGGTGGCGGTGCCCGAGCCGGTCGCCGACCCGCTGCAATTCCGCGACCAAAAGAAATATCCCGACCGGATGAAGGCCGCCCAGAAGGCCACCGGCGAGAAGGAGGCGATGCTGGTCGCCGAGGGCGAGATCGGCCGCCAGCTGGTTGTCGCCGCGGCGCAGGACTTCAGCTTCATGGCCGGGTCCATGGGCATGTATGTCGGCAACGCCCTGATCGCCGCCTGCGAACGCGCGGTCGAGCGCCGCGCGCCGCTGGTGGTCTTTGCCGCTGCCGGGGGCGCGCGTATGCAAGAGGGGATCCTGTCCCTGATGCAGATGCCCCGCACCACGGTGGCGATTCAGATGCTGAAGGAAGCGGGCCTGCCCTATATCTGCGTGCTGACCCATCCGACGACGGGCGGCGTGACGGCCAGCTACGCGATGCTGGGCGACATCCAGATCGCCGAGCCCAACGCCCTGATCTGTTTCGCCGGCCCCCGGGTCATCGAACAGACCATCCGCGAGAAATTGCCCGAGGGTTTCCAGCGCGCCGAATACCTGCTGGACCACGGCATGCTGGACCGCGTGACCCACCGCAAGGAGATGCGCGGCGAGTTGATCGCCATCCTGCGCATGCTGACCGGCTTGCCGCCCGCCGTGGTCGGCGAACTTCCCGCCCCGGCCGAGGGCGCCGATTCCATCCCCGCCGCCCCCTCGGCCGCGGAAACGGGTGAGCCCTGATCGTGACCGCTGCCACCTCGGACGTCATCCTGCAACGCCTGATGGCGCTGCATCCGAAGATCATAGACCTGACGCTGGATCGCGTCTGGGCGCTGCTGGAAAAGCTGGGCAATCCCCAGAACGACCTGCCGCCGGTGATCCATGTCGCGGGCACCAACGGCAAAGGCTCGACCCAGGCGATGATCCGCGCCGGGCTGGAAGCCGCAGGCAAGACGGTGCACGCCTATACCTCGCCGCATCTGGCGCGGTTTCACGAGCGGATCCGCGTGGCAGGCGAGCTGATCACCGAACCCGACCTCGCCGCGCTGCTCGATGAATGCGAGGCGGTGAATGGTGGCACGCCGATCACCTTCTTCGAGATCACCACCTGCGCCGCGATCCTGGCTTTCGCCCGCACGCCAGCGGATTATCTGCTGCTGGAAGTGGGCCTCGGCGGGCGGCTCGATGCCACGAATGTGGTGGCGAAACCGGCGCTGACCATCATCACCCCGGTGTCGATCGACCATCAGCAGTATCTGGGCGAGACGCTGGCCGAGATCGCGGGCGAAAAGGCCGGGATCCTCAAGCGCGGCGTGCCCTGCGTCGTGGGCCCGCAGGCCGATGACGCGCTGGCGGTGATCGAGGCCAAGGCCGAGCGCCTTTCCGCGCCGCTGATTGTCGCCGGTCAGCATTGGTTCGCCTTCGAGGATGCCGGGCGGCTGGTCTTCCAGGACGAGAACGGACTTCTGGACCTGCCGCTGCCCAACCTGCCCGGCCCGCACCAGATCGAGAACGCCGGCGCCGCCCTGGCCGCCCTGCGTCACCTGGGCTTCGATGCCGATGCCTGCGAGGCGGCGGTGACCGAGGCTTATTGGCCCGCCCGCATGCAGCGCCTGCGCCAGGGTCCGCTGGTCGAACAGGCACCCGAGGTCGAGCTTTGGCTGGACGGCGGGCATAACCCGGCGGCGGGCGAGGCCATCGCGGCGACGCTGGACCGGCTGCCGCCCCGGCCGACGCGGATCATCTGCGGCATGCTCAACACCAAGGACGTGAGGGGCTTCATGCGCCCGCTGGCGGGCCATGCCGAGGGGCTCTATGCCGTGTCGATCCCGGGCGAGGCCAATACGCTTGCTGCCGAGGCCACGGCCGAGGCTGCCAGCGCCGCCGGACTGACCGCGCAGACCGCCGAGTCGGTTCAGGCGGCGCTGGGAGCGATCATCGCCGAGGTGCCTCAGGCCCGGGTGCTGATCTGCGGCTCGCTCTATCTTGCCGGGGCGATCCTGCGCGAAAACGGCTGAACCGACGCCGCCGCAGCGATTGAAAAAACCCGTGACGCCCCAGCGTCACGGGTTTTCGCGTCTCAGGCCGGCCACTCAGTTCGGCGCGGCATAGACATAGCCGGGGATCGGATTCGCCTCGGTCGTGCCGTTGCCCAGCTGCCCCGAGTCATTGGCCCCCCAGCACAGCGCATTGCCCGTGCTGTTGATGATGCCGCAGCTGTGCAGGCCTCCGGTCGTCAACTGGTCCATCGGCGTTTCCGAGGCTGCGACCATCACCGGCCGCCAGCGGTTGCTCATCGTGCCGTCGCCCAACTGCCCTGCCGTGTTGTTGCCCCAGCAATAGGCGCTGCCGTCCATGGCCAGGGCGCAGGTATGCAGGCCCCCGGCGCTGACCTGGACGATGCTCTGCACCGGCAGCCTCAGCACGCGCACCGCCTGCGGGCGGTCGGTGAACGACCCGTCGCCCACCTGGCCCGAGCTGTTCGATCCCCAGCAGAAGACGTTGTTGAAATTGTGCACGGCGCAGGTGTGACGGCTTCCGGCCGTGATCTGGCGCACCCGGCCGAAGGGAATCACGTTGGTCGGCTGGTTGCGGTTGGTGGTGGTGCCGTCGCCCAGCTGGCCTGCGTCATTGGCCCCCCAGCACAACACCATCCCCGTGTCGCGCAGGGCGCAGGTATGGTTGCCGCCCGCGGTCAGCGCCACGACCCGGCGCAGGCCGATCACGCTGACCGGCGTCAGCCGGTCGATGAAGGTCCGGTCGCCCAGCTGCCCCGCGCCATTGGCCCCCCAGCACGACACGGTGCCGTTGCTGTGCAGCGCGCAACTATGCTCGGCCCCGGCCACCACCTGCGTCACCCGCCGCAGTCCGGGGACCGAGACCGGCCGCCAGCGGCCCTGCGTGGTGCCGTCGCCGACCTGTCCCGCATTGTTGCGACCCCAGCAATAGGGGCGTCCATTCTCGCGCAGGGCGCAGGTGTGGAAATCCCCCAGCGCGATGTCGCGCGAATAGACCGGGATCGGCTGCGGGTTCAGCTGATCGTCGTTCGAGGCATTGCCGACCTGGCCGTTGATGTTGTCGCCCCAGCAAAAGAGCGCCCTGTCGGTGGTGCGCGCGCAGCTGTGGCTGCCGCCTGCCACGATCTGCGGTCGGCTGATGATCGTCAGCGGCTGCGCGGCCGAGGTCGAACCGGCGAAGATGCCGTCGCCGCCATAGACCGCGGTGATGGCGCTGCTCCCCATCGGCAAGGTGGTGACATCGACGCTGGCGCGCCCGGTGATGTCCAGCGCGCCGGTGGCGACTTCCACCCCGTCGCTGCGGAAGCTGACGCTGCCGGTCGGCGTACCGCCCGGGCCGCTGACCACGGCGGTGACATTCGTCGGCTCCTGGAAATAGCCCAGCGAGGGCACGGTCAGTGTGGTGGTGGTCGCGACCTGCGTGGTCTCCAGGATGACGGTGAGGGTGATGTCGCCCTCCTCGCCGCTGTAGCCTGCGACGGCGATCTGGTACTCGACCCCGGCCGTAGCAACGAACGCGACCTCCGACTGGTAGAGGCAGGTGTCGTCATCCTCGCCCACCAGAGACAGCGCGTTGACCGCAACCCCGGTAAAGACCGCCAGAATGGTGTCGAGATCGCTGCCGCAGGTGTTGATGGTCAGCGTTCCGTCCGTCGCCGGGGTGAAGCGCCACCAGACCGCATTGGCGTCGCTGAAGCCCTCGATCACCGGCTGTCCGGCTTCGGCGGTGGCGTCGATCGTGGTGCCGGTGACGGTTCCCGGGGCGGCGATGGTGATGCGGTTGGCGAAGTCGTCATTCGCCGGACGGACCACCACGCGCGGCACGATGGTCAGGGTCCGCGCGGCCGAGGCCGAGGCGGTGAACCCGGCGCTGCCCAGAAAATGCGCGGTGATCTGATAGGTGCCGACCGGCAGCGTGGCGACGCTGAGGCGGGCCTGCCCCTGCGCATCGAGCGCGCCCTGGCCGATCTCGGTTCCGTCGCGCCGGAAGCTGACCATGCCGTTGACGACCCCCTGCGCGGCGCTGACCGAGGCCTGGAAGAGCACCGAATCGCCCTCGGTCGCCTGGGCGCCATTGCCGGGCGAGACCAGCATGGTCGTGGTCGTGGCGGGCGCCGCCGGGTTCATCGAGAGATTCAGGGCAATGGTGCCGCTGGCGTCGAGCTTGCCCGCGACCGCGATCTGGTATTCGGTTCCGGCCAGTGCCTGAAAGGTGACGCTGGCATTGAGTCCGCAGAAATCGTCATTCTCGGCCACCGGTGTCAGCGTATTGACCGCCGCGCCCGTGAACACCGCCACCACCGAATCGAAGTCGCTGCCGCAGGTGCTGACCGTCAGCTGCCCGTTGACCGTGGGGATATAGCGCCACCAGACGGTATTGGTCGCGCCGGCCGCGAGCGTCGGCTGGCCGGCCTCGGCCGTCGCGTTGACATTGGTGCCGGCCAGGGTGCCCGGCGCCGCGATCAGCACGCGGTTGGCGAAATTGTCGTTGATCGGGGCGCCGCCGGCGCCGACCTCGGGCCGATAGGCGGCGACCGCCTCGCGCACGGCGTTGAGCCAGCGCGCGGCATTGGCTGCGCCCGGGTTGCCCGCCAGAATGCCGGTGGTCTGGCCGTTGTAGCTGACCTCGGGGTTCGAGAAATGGTTGATCCGGGTGCAGCTGACACCCTGATCCGAGCACCGGTTGGCATAGGCCATGATCGTGCGGAACCGCGAGGGCACGTCAACATAGCCGTATTGGTCCGCCGTATCCGGCGGCGTCGGGCTGACCACGTAGCGGTCATGGTTGACCCCGGCGTTATGCCCCAGCTCATGCACGAAAGTGTGGTTCGAGATGCAATTGACCGCCGTGACCGAATAGGCCAGATGCGCCGTTGCCGGCCCGGGCACGTCCGGCAGATAGCCGATGCCGCAATATTGGCTCGAGGCGGAAACCAGCAGGGCCACCAGATCGGCCCCGCGGGCATCGCGTTCGGTATGAACGGTCTGGAAGCCGGGGATCGTTGCCAGCCGCAGGTCTTCCAGCATGGTCTCCATGTCGGTCTCGGCGTAATTCTGCACCTGGACCAGGCCCACAAGCCGGTACTGAATCAGCACATTGCTGTTGGTGAAGCCGGTATTGGCCAGCGAGACCGCAAGATTGGCCGCGCTTTCGATGCCCGAGGCCGCCGCCGAGGTATAGGCGACCAGCACGTCGATCGTCGTCACGGTATCCGACTGCACCCGGTCGAAGGGCAGGGCGTCCTGCAGTGCCCCGTGGTCATCGTGGTCGCCGTGGTCGTCATGCGGCGGATGGCCCTCGCTGGGGAAACCCGCGCTGTCCAGCTCGGTGATGCGATGGATGCCGCCCTGGGCGATGGGGTCGATCCGATAGCTGCGGGGCTCGGCGCCGCCGATCTCCACATGGCCGGTGACGGTCCCGTCGCGGATCACCAGATTGGCCAGCGCCTCGACCGGGCTCTGCGCGGCGCCGGTCCAGACATAGCCGCCGCCGAAAGCCTCGGAGATCGAGGTGCGCTGGAAATCCACCACGATCCCGGGGAACAACTCGATCCGCACGCTGGTCGGCTGCGGCACCGCGCTCAGCCGCCCGGGCTGCCGGTCCATGCCGAGCGGGGCGATGGTATCGGCCAGATAGGCCTGATCGAGGATCACGTCGCGCGCGCGGCTGGTCGCCAGAAACGGCGGGGCGGTATCCGCCGCGGCAGAGCGCTGGGGCGCCGTGCCCAGGAAAAGCCCGTCGGCTGCGGCGCTCTGGGAAGACGCGATGACGATGAACAGAAGAACAAGAAAGCGGCGGGCGACCGAATAGGCGAACGGATACATGGGGCCTCGAATCAGGGGGCTGTGCCGGGAATCGGGCCTTTATAGCAAGCGCTCAACACCCATCCAGACAGCAATTTTTCCCCAATCGGCGACTCTTCCGCAAAAATCGGCGCGGCGCGGCCTGTCCCGCCGCAAGCGCCGCGCAGGTGGCGGCCGACTGGGCGGGCCGGGTGGTGACGGGCTGCGGCCGGCTTCGGCGTTGCGGCGGGGCGCGTTGTTCCGTAACCCTGCCTCATGTCGCTCAGCCTTGTCCGCCTCACCCTCTCGCGCTTTCGCTCGCATCCGCGGGCCGATCTGGCCTTCGACGGGCGGGTTGTGGTGCTGTACGGCGACAACGGCGCGGGCAAGACCAACCTGCTGGAGGCCATCTCGCTGTTGTCGCCCGGCCGCGGCCTGCGCCGGGCCGCGCCCGAGGAATTGGGCGCCCAGCCCGCGGGCCTGGGCTGGAAGATCGGGGCCGAGATCGACCATCGGGGCACCGGGCATGAGATCGAGACCGCCGCCGCCCCCGGCCAGCCGCGCAGCGTGCGGATCGACGGCAAGGCGGCGGCGCAATCGGCGCTGGGGCGTCTGGCGCCGATGCTGTGGCTCACGCCCGCCATGGACCGGCTCTGGATCGAGGGGGCCGAGGGGCGGCGGCGCTTTCTCGACCGGCTGGTGCTGGGCTTCCAGCCCGACCATGCCGAGGCCTCGCTTGCCTATGACAAGGCGATGCGCGAACGAAACCGCCTGCTGCGCGAGGGCGTGACCGATGCCCGCTGGTACGCCGCGCTGGAGGCGCAGATGGCCGATGCGGGCGCCCGCGTGACCGAAGCGCGGCTGGCGACGCTCGACCGTCTCGCCGCGGCGCAGGACCCGGACAGCCCTTTCCCTCAGCCCGACCTGACGCTGGCGGACGACAGTCCCGAGGATCTGGCCACCGCGCTGGCCGAGAACCGGCGCCGGGATCTTTCGGCCGGGCGCACGCTGGTCGGGCCGCATCGCGCCGACCTCGCCGCGCTCTGGGCGGCGCGGGGGCGGGTGGCGGCGCAATGTTCGACCGGCGAGCAGAAGGCGCTCCTGATTTCCACTTTGCTGGCCCATGCCAGGGCGCTGCACGCCGACCGGGGCCATGCGCCCTTCCTGCTGCTGGACGAGGTGGCGGCGCATCTCGACGACGGACGGCGCACGGCACTGTATGACGCGCTCTGCGCCATGGGGGTGCAGGCCTTCCTGACCGGCACCGGGCCTGAACTCTTCACCCCCCTCGGCGCGCGGGCGCAGGCCTTCCGGCTGGGCGAAACCGCCGGGGAAACCCACCTGACGGAGACTGAGCTATGAAATCGCAACGCATCACCCTGGTCACGCTGGGCGTGGCCGATCTGGAACGCGCCCGCGCCTTCTATGCCGCGCTGGGCTGGGAGCCGCAGGAAACCAATCCCGGGGTGATCTTCTACGACCTCGGCGGGATGAAGATGGGCCTCTTCGGCCTCGACCCGCTGGCCGAAGATCAGGGCAGGAAGGGTGCCGCGCTGGGCACCGGGGCGATGACGCTGGCGCAGAATTTCGACAGCCGCGAGGCGGTGGACGCGGCTTTCGCCCAGGCGCTGGCCGCTGGCGCCACGGTGCTGAAGGCGCCCGAGGCGGTCTTCTGGGGCGGGTATTCCGGCTATTATGCCGATCCTGACGGGCATGTCTGGGAGCTGGCGCATAACCCGTTCTGGCCGCTCGACGCCGAGGGGCACCTGGCCTAGGCTGAGGGCAGCGGCAGGGCAGGGGCGGGATGCGCCGGACACGGAAATGGTGGCTCGATTACCTTTGGCGCCGCAAGCGCCAGCTCCGGCTGGCCCGGGCCCTGCGCAAGCGGCGTGAGCTGACCGCGCTGGTGGACCGGACCGAGGCGATTGCCAAAGGCGACGTGCTGGCCTTCACCACGCTTCGCAACGAGATCCAGCGCCTGCCGCATTTCCTGACCCACTATCGGGCGCTGGGCGTGCGGCATTTCCTGATCGTCGACAACGACAGCGACGACGGCAGCCGCGATTTCCTGGCCGATCAGCCGGACGTCTCGCTCTGGCACACCGGCGCCAGCTACCGCGCCGCGCGCTTCGGGGTCGACTGGATGCAAGGGCTTCTGGCGCGCCATGGCCGGGGCCATTGGTGCCTCAGCGTCGATGCCGACGAATTGCTGGTCTATCCCCATCACGACACCCGCCCGCTGCCCGCGCTGTGCGATTTCCTCGATAGCGAGGGCGAGGTGGCCTTCGGCGCGCTGATGCTGGACCTCTATCCCAAGGGGCCGCTCGATCAGGTCGCCTATCGCCCCGGTCAGGACCCGGTCGAGGTTCTGGGCTGGTACGACCGCGCCAATTACACGATCACCCGCAAGCCCGATACCAAGGCGCTGTGGATTCAGGGTGGGCCCCGGTCGCGGGCCTTCTTCGCCGATCAACCGGAACGCGGGCCGACGCTGGCCAAGATCCCGCTGGTGAAATGGCATTGGCGCTATGTCTATCTCAATTCGACGCATGTGCTTTTGCCCCGGACGCTGAACGGCGTCTATGACACGGACGGGGGCGAGAAATTGTCCGGCGTGCTGCTGCACACGAAATTCCTGCCCGGCATCGGGGCCAGATCGGCCGAGGAAAAGACCCGCCGCCAGCATTTCGGCGATCCCGGGGTGTTCGATCCCTATTACGACGCGCTGATTGCCGCGCCCGACCTCTGGACGCCGCATTCCACCCCCTATCGCGGCTGGCGTGCGCTCGAGGCCGAGGGGCTGATGTCGCGCGGCCGCTGGGGATGAAAGCCGGCCCTGCCGCGCTGCTGACAGGGGTGGATGCCGGCGCAGATGTCCGGGGCAAGGCTGCTTTCGGGCGCCGGACCGTGTGATTCGCCATCGCGGCCCGCGCAACCCGGGATGGAAAGGGCAACTGAATTGCCCGCAATCCGGTCGCGCGCCCTGACGGCGACAGCACCCCGAACGCGCCTGTTCGTGACAAGTTCACGCAACGTCAACCTGAATCTCCGCCGAAGAGACGCTGCGGGGTCAATTCCGGTTGATCGCTTCCGGCAGTTCCGGGACGATTTTTGATGAGCGGCGGGGTCTGCATCGCTTGCACCACCATCCCGCGCGCTCGTCAGAGCAAATCCTGGGGGGGATAGCCATGAAAAACGGAACCTGCGATCGGTGGAGGCCCATTCATTCCTGTGCGGCGGCGGCGGGGGCGGCCGCGTTTTTCCTGGCGGGCACCGGCACCGCCCGCGCGGATTACCTGGAGGTCTGCCGCGATGCTCAGGCGAGGGGTGAGGTGCTGGACCAATCCTGCACCGAGGCGCTGCGCCGCGAAGAAGATCGGCAATCCTTCGGGCTATCGCTCGGCACCAGCCAGTACACGCTGGGACCCCGCGCGTTTCTGGCGCGCGAGAATCTGGGGACCAACGTGCTGGAACTCGGTATCGCCAGGCCCGGCAGCCATGTGCGGACCAACACCTATGGGCTGGAGTATTCGAGCGACGGCTTCTCGCCCTTCGGTCTGTCGTCCAGTTCGTCCCTGCCCTTCGGCGGCGAGGTCTGGCGGATCTTTGGCAGCCTGATGTGGTCCGAGGGCAGCGCCAATACCTTTTTCCCGACCATCGACCCGGGCGCGGGGCATGGCCTGGGCATCCCGGGCATCAACGGCGGTGCCAGCGGGATCTTCCTGCCGGTCAATCCGCAGAACACCGTGGTCGATGCCGAGCACCGGGTCGAGATCCGCTGGGGGCAGGTCGACCTGAACCTCGGTTTCGCGACGGATGACAACCTCTATACCCCGGACTTCCACGTCGGTCTGCGCTACAGCGACCTCGACCAGCGGGAACGATTCGGCGGCGACATTCCGGGATACGGGGCCGGATCGGGGTTCCAGTATCAGTTCCACACGGAAACCCGTGCTGTCGGCATCCATGCCGGCTTTTCGGGCGCGGTGCCGTTGCGCAGCAACGATTCCTGGGACGTTGCGCTGCGCTATGCCGGGGAATTCGGCGTCGCGCGCATCGCGGGCGACGGGTTCGCCCAGCTGGAGAATTACGGCACGCTGGCGGTCGTCCCGCCATCGAGCAACACCTTCGACATTTCGGGCTACGGAGCCTATGCCTCGTTGCAGGCCTCGCTCGAGGCGCGTTTCAACGAGCGGTTCTCGGCCCAGCTTGGCGTGCGGTATGACCTCCGCCCCTGGGGCGCAGGTTTCTCGGGGGATGGGACAAACCCGTTCACCATGCAGTTCCAGGACATGCAGGTCGTGACGGCCTTCCTGGGCGCACGCGTGCGGTTCTGAGACCGGCCACAGGTCGAGCAGGCGCGCCGGTCGTTCCGGCCCGCCTGCCGATGGCCCCTGCGCGGCCCGCCGGGCACCCGGACTGAAAGTTTTCGGTTTGATCCTGATTCGCTCTCCGGTATTTTCGGGGGAAATCCCTTAGGGACGGGCAGTTTGGGCATCCTCACCTCATATCGGCTGCGGCTGATGCGCCGGCGCTGGAAAATCCGCGCGCGGCTGAAAGGGCGTGAGTTGCAGCCCTTGGCCGAGCGCACCGGCCAGATCGGCAAGAACGCCATCCTGCTCTTCGCCACGCTCAGGAACGAGAAGCCGCGCCTTGCCTGGTTCCTGCAGTATTACCGCGCGCTGGGCGTGGAGCATTTTCTCTTTGTCGACAACGGCTCGGAGGATGGCTCGGCCGAATACCTCGCCGGTCAGCCCGATGCCTCCGTCTGGCGGGCCGAGGCGAGCTACAAGGCCTCGCGCTTTGGCATGGACTGGATGAACGGGCTGCTCCGGCGCTACGGGCACGGGCATTGGGCGCTGACCGTCGATGTGGACGAGTTCTTCCTCTATCCCCATTGCGACACCCGCCCGCTCCGGGCGCTGACCGATTGGCTGGACGACGCCGGGCTGCGCAGCTTCGGCACGCTGCTGCTCGATGTCTATCCCAAGGGGCCGGTCGGCGATCAGCCCTGTCTCGAGGGGCAGAATCCGCTGGAAATCGCCAGCTGGTTCGATAGCGGTAATTACACGATTACCCGCAACCACCGCTTCCGCAACCTCTGGATCCAGGGCGGCCCCCGGGCGCGGGGCTATTTCGCCGATCAGCCCCGGGCCGCGCCTGCGCTGAACAAGGTGCCCCTGGTCAAATGGCACCGCAGCTTCGTCTATGTCAGCTCCACCCACATGCTGCTGCCGCGCGGCCTGAACCTGACCTATGACACGCTGGGGGGCGAAAAGGCCTCGGGCTGCCTGCTGCACGCGAAATTCCTGGCCACGCTCAGTGACAAGGTGCGCGAGGAGATGGCGCGCGGCCAGCATTATGCCGAAAGCCGCGAATATCAGGCCTATGCCAGCGGGATCGCCGATCGCACCGACCTCTGGACCAAATGGTCCGAACGCTTCATCAACTGGCGGCAGTTGGAAATCATGGGGCTGATGTCGAAAGGAAACTGGGCGTGAGCGCGCGGCTGGGCTTCATCATGCTGGTGCATACGGCGCTGGACCGCGCCGCCGACGTCGTGCGTTTTGTCGCCGCGACCGGCAGCCCCGTGGTGATCCATGTCGATGCCTCGACCCCACCCGCCCAGCGCGAGGGGCTGCTGCAGGCGCTGGCCCATTTGCCGCAGGTGCGGTTCTGCAAGCGGCATCGCTGCGATTGGGGCACCTGGTCGCTGGTCGCCGCGATGCAATCGGCCTCGGAACTGCTGCTCAGGGATTTTCCGGGGGTTGAACGGGTCTATGCCATGTCCGGGGCCTGCCTGCCGCTCAGGCCGGTGGCCGAGCTTCAGGCCTGGCTGGACCGCCACCCCGACGCCGATTTCATCGAATCGGTCAATGTGGCGGATGTGAACTGGACCAAGGGCGGGTTGAACGAGGAACGCTTCACCCTCTGGTTCCCGGTCGGATTCAAACGCCGGAAATGGGTCTTCGACCGGCTGGTCGACGCCCAGCGCCTGCTTCACGTGAAACGGGACATCCCCGACGGGATTGTCCCGCATATGGGCAGTCAATGGTGGTGCCTTACCCGGGAAACGCTGGAGGCGATCCTCAAGGACCCGATGCGCCCGGTCTATGACCGCTATTTCAGGCAGGTCTGGATCCCGGACGAGAGCTATTTCCAGACCCTCGTGCGGCTGCATGCGCGGCGGATTGAAAGCCGCTCGCTGACGCTGGGCAAGTTCGACCACCAAGGCAAGCCGCATGTCTTCTACGACGACCATCTGACGCTGCTGCGCCGCTCCGACTGCTTCATGGCCCGCAAGATCTGGCGCGGGGCCGACCGGCTCTATCAGCATTTCCTGGCCCCGCGCGAGGCTGCCTCCGATGCCGAGCCCCAGCCCAGCCGCATCGACCGCCATTTCGCCCGCGCCACCGAACAGCGGGTGCGGGGGCGTCCGGGCCTCTACATGGCCAGCCGTTTTCCCGTCGCCAACCGCGAGAATGGCAAGACGGCCGAGCCCTATTCGGTGTTCCAGGGCTTCACCGAAGTCTTTCAGGATTTCGAGGGCTGGCTTTCCGCCGTGGCCAATTGCCGGGTGCACGGCCACCTGTTTGCGCCGCAGAAGGCCCAGTTCGCCGGGCGCGAGCGCCATTTCGCGGGTGGGCTCAGCGACAGCGCGACGCTGCGCGACTACAACCCGCGCGCGTTTCTCACCAACCTCCTCTGGGCCACGAGGGGTGAACGGCAGTGCTTCCAGTTCGGCCCCGGCGACACGCAGGGCCGCAAGTTCGACCTTCTGTGGTTCATGGCCACCGATTCCAACGCCCAGATTTCGGTCATTTCCGGCGCCTGGGCGGTGCCGCTCTACCGCTCGGGCGGGGATTTCGCCCAGTTGAGGCGTGAGGCCGCGCGGCTGCAGCGCATCGAATCCGAGATGATCGAGATCCTTCACGCGCCGCAGACCCGGGCCCGGATCCGCATCTGGACCATGGCCGAGTTTCTGGAGAACCCGGCCGAGCCGCTGCATACCCTCTTTGACGAGATCGCCCCCCATTCCGCCGCCCGCCTGATGCGCCTGCCCGATCTGGTGGACCTGACCGGCTTCGGCTCGTTCCTGCAGGAACTGCGCAATCAGGGCATGCAGCCGGTGCTGATGGGCGACTTCCCGACCACGCCCCTGCCCCCCGATCCCTCGCACCGGATGAAGTGATGGCTTTCGACTATTTCGTGGTTCTGGCCGAGATGCGCACGGGCTCGAACCTCCTGGAATCGAACCTGAACGCCTTCGAGGGGATCGAATGCCATGGCGAGATCTTCAACCCCGGGTTCATCAACACGCCGGGCACCGAAAGCTACAAGGGCATCACCTTTGCCGAGCGCGAGGCCGATCCCTGGCGCCTGATGATGGCGGTGCGGCAGGGGGTGCGGATGCCGGGGTTTCGCCTGTTCCACGACCATGACCGCCGGATCTGGGACCATGTGCTGGCCGATACCGCCTGCGCCAAGGTCATCCTGACCCGCAACCCGCTGGACAGCTATGTCTCGCGCAAGATCGCCGCCGCCACGAACCAGTGGAAGCTGGGCGATGTAAAGAACCGCCGGCAGGTGCAGGTCCCCTTCGTCGCCGCCGAGTTCGAGGAGCATCTGTCGCGCCTGCAGGCCACCCAGATCGAGATCCTGAACACCTTGCAACGCAGCGGCCAGACGGCCTTCTACATCGGCTATGACGATGCCAACGATCTGGATGTGCTGAACGGCCTCGCGCGTTGGCTGGGGGTGCCCGCGCGCATCGCCGATCTGCCCCGGGCGCTGAAAAAGCAGAACCCCGAACCGCTGGAGCAGAAGCTCACCAACCCGGCCGAGGTCGCCAAGGCCCTGGCGCGCATCGACCGCTTCGATCTGGGCCGGACCCCGAATTTCGAGACCCGGCGCGGCCCGCTGCTGCCCGCGATCCAGGCCGGGGCACGGACACCGCTGCTCTTCCTGCCGCTCAGGGCCGCGCCCGAGGCCAGCGTCATCGACTGGCTGCGCGCGCTGGATGGCGCCGCGCCTGAAAGCGGGTTCGACGAGGGGCGGCTCGACCGCTGGCGGCAGGCGCATCCGGGCTTCCGGTCCTTCACCGTGCTCCGCCACCCGCTGCGCCGCGCCCATGCGGCCTTTGCCCGGGTGCGCGACAGCGGCGACTTCACCCCGGTGCGCGAGCATCTGGCGCGGCTTTACGGCGTCGATCTGGTGGCCTCGCCCGATCCCGCGACCGCCTTCAAGGCCTATCTGAACTTCTGCCGGGCCTCGATCCAGGGGCAGACCGGGTTGCAACCCTGGCCCCTCTGGGCGACGCAGGCCGCGCAGTTGCAGGGATACGGCGCGGTGATCCAGCCCGACCTGATACTGCGGGACGAGGATCTGGCCCAGGACCTGCCGGCCTTGGCCCGCCGCCAGGGGCATGCCGCGCCCCCGGCCCCGCAGCCAGAGCCCGATACCGGCCTTGGCGCGATTCTCGATGACGAAATGCAAAGGCTCTGCCGCGCGGCCTATGGGCGCGACTACGACAGGTTCGGCTTCGACGATCTGTGAGGAAAACGAGATGGGGGGCTCACGGTTTCCCGGAACCCCCCATCTTCCCACGTGCCCTTCGCACCACACGTAGAAACGGATATGTCCCGGACCATCCTGGCCCACGAACACAGCCTGCCACGTGAGGGGCGTTCAGGCAAAAGGATTACGCGCGGCATTTGTCGCGAATGCCGCGCAGCCGATCCTCAGGCGTAGACCGCCTCTTTGCCGAAATGCTTGCACAGCATGTAATAGACCACGGCGCGATACTTGTTGCGCTCGGACTTGCCATAGGTGGCGATCACCGCGTCGATCGCTTCGTCCAGCTTCGGCCCATCGGTCAGGCCCAGCTTCTTGATCAGGTACTTTTCCTTGACGGTGGCGATCTCGCTCGGCTGGCTCGCTGCCACGGTCGCCGAGTCGGCGTCATAGATCGACGGGCCGCAGCCGATCGTCACTTTCGTCAGCAGCGCCATATCCGGTTCCATCCCGCATTTGTTGCGCAGGTCATCGGCGTATTTGGCGATCAGATCGTCGCGGCGTCCCATCGTTCGTTGTCTCCCTGAGAATGTGCCTTCTTCGGCGGAAACCATACGAACCGCTTGGTCCCCGCCGCAAGCATAAACCGCGGCGGGGCAGGCAATTGGCGCTCAGAGCCGGCGCAGCAGCTCGGGCGTGGGCCAGCCATCGGCCGGCAGGCCCAGCTGCGCCTGCACATCCTGCACCGCGGCGCGGGTGCCCGCGCCCAGGATGCCGTCCACCTCGCCCACGTCGAAGCCGCGCGCGGCCAGGCGGCGCTGCAACTCCATCATCTGCTCGCGGCCCAGCCCCTCCTGCGGGTTGCCCGCCTCATAGACCGGCGCGCCCTCGATGCGGGTGGCGAAATAGGCGGCGGTCACGACATAGGTGAAGGACTGGTTCCACTCGAAGAGCACGCGGAAATTGTCGAAGATCATGAAGGCCGGGCCGCGATGCCCCTGCGGCAGGATGACCGAGGCGCGCAACCCGCCCGAGGGCATCGGCACGCCCCGCGCCTGAACCCCCAGACGCGCCCAGTCGCTGACGCTCATCTGCGTGCGAAGCCCGGTGCGCGTCAGGTCCAGATTCGAGGGGATCTGCACCTCGACCAGCCAGGGCTCGTTCGGCCGCCAGCCATGGTGACGCAGCAGCGCGGCCCCGGTCAGCACCGCATCCGGCAAGGAGCCCCGCACGTCGACATGCCCGTTCCCGTCGGCATCGACCCCCAGCGCCAGGATGTCGCGCGGCAGCATCTGCACCATGCCGATCTCACCGGCCCAGGCGCCTTGCGTGGTCGCCGGATCCAGATCGCCCCGGCGATAAAGCTCGGCCATGGCGATCAGTTGCGGGCGGAACAATCCCGGGCGTCGGCAATCATGCGCCAGCGTGGCCAGCGCATTGGCGGTGTTGATGTCGCCCTGCACCTGACCGAAATCGGTCTCAAAGGCCAGGAAGGCCAGCATCACGCCCGGGTTGATCCCGTAGTCACGCTGCAGGCGCTGGAACAGCTGCGGCTGCTGCTGCAACAGGCGCCGCGCCCGGTCCAGCCGATTCTGGCTAATCAGCGAGCGCGAGAAATCGATGAAGGGCCGCTGAAAGAATCCCTGCCCGCGGTCGCGGCTCAGCACCGTCTGGCTTTGCTGCAAGCGGCCGAAGAAGCGGTCCGCGACATCGGCGGGGATCCCGTTCTGGACCGCCTCCTGTTCCAGGCCGGCGATGAAGCTGGACCAGCTTCCGCCGCAGGGCGCCGACTGGGCGCCGGCGGCAAGGGGGGACAGGCAAAGGGCCGAAATCGCGGCGGCAAGAACGAGGCGCATGAAATCTCCTGTGGAATGGTGCCGCAACCTAGCAAGAAACCGGCCCAGCGGCCAAGCGTTCCGCATGGTGCCCCGGTCACATCCCCGCCAAAAGGCCGCGCCGTCTTTGCGCTGCAAATATCCTCGGGGGGTGAATTGGCCACAGGCCAAGAGGGGGGCAGAAAGCCCCCCTGACCCGGTGTCGCCCTGCGCGCCGTCCGGGTTTCAGACCCGCATCGGCATCACGACATAGACCGCCGAGGAATCGGTACCTTCGCGCACCAGCGCCGGTTCGCCCGAGGAATTGAACAGGAAGACCGCGTTCTCGCGGTCGATCTGGCTGGCGATTTCCAGCAGGTACTTGGCGTTGAACCCGATCTCCAGATGATCGTCGCCGTAAGCCACGACCAGCTCTTCCTGCGCCATGCCGCTGTCCGGCGCGTTGACCGAGAGGGTCAGCTTGTCCTCGTCCAGGATCAGCTTCACCGCGCGCGAACGTTCCGAGGATACCGTTGCCACCCGGTCCACCGCCTTGGCGAATTCACTGGCGTCGACTTCCAGCCGCTTCTGGTTGCCCATCGGGATGACGCGCGAATAATCCGGGAAGGTCCCGTCGATCACTTTCGAGGTCAGCGCGATTTCTGCCGTGGCGAAGCGCACCTTGGTCTCGCTGACCGAGATGGCGATGTCCGCCGCGTCGTCATCGAGCAGCTTCTTCAGCTCGTTCACCGTCTTGCGCGGCACGATCACGCCCGGCATCGCCTCGGCGCCCGGGGGCACCGGGCTGTCGATCCGGGCCAGCCGGTGGCCATCGGTCGCGACGCAGCGCAGGACGCGCCCGTCCTCGCCCTCGGCCACATGCATGTAGACGCCGTTCAGGTAGTAGCGGGTTTCTTCGGTGGAAATCGCGAACTTGGATTTCTCGAACAGCCGTTTCAGGTCGCCCGCCCTGGCGGTGAAATTCGTCTGGTATTCCGACGACGCCATGACCGGAAAATCCTCACGCGGGAGCGTCGCCAGCGCGAAGGTCGAGCGTCCGGCCTCGACCGTCAGCCGCCCGGTGCGGGGATCGTCGGTCAACGAGACCAGCGCGCCGTCGGGCAGTTTGCGGACGATCTCGTGCAGCATCACCGCGGAAACCGTGGTGGCGCCGGCGCGTTCGACCATGGCGGCGGCCTTGTCCACCACCTCGATATCGAGGTCGGTGGCGCGGAAGCTGACGGTGGCGCCTTCGGCCTCGATCAGGACATTGGCCAGGATCGGGATGGTGTTGCGCCGCTCGACCACCGATTGAGCCTGCGCCACGGCCTTCAACAGCGTTGCGCGTTCGATGCTGAGCTTCATCGCCTTCCCTCCGACACATCAGGCCGGTGCTGGCATCACGCCGGCCCGGCCCGTCTTTTCTGGTTCCTGTTTGTTTGCGGCCCTTTGGGCCCGCCGTCAAGGTTCACCGGGCGTTCCGGCGCCTTGTTCTGGGCCCTGGGCTCAGCTTTCCAGCAACCGGCGCAGCAGATCCAGATCCTCGGACAGCTGGCTGTCCTGGGCGCGCAGCTCCTCGACCTTGCGCACGCCGTGCAGGATGGTGGTGTGATCGCGCCCGCCAAAGCGGCGGCCGATCTCGGGCAGCGAGCGCGTGGTCATGTGCTTGGCCAGATACATCGCCACCTGCCGCGGCCGGGCGATGGTGCGCAGGCGCTTGGGGCCGATCAGGTCGCTGAGGCGCACGTTGTAATGTTCGGCGACCTTGCGCTGGATCTCCTCGACCGTGACCTTGCGCTCGGACGAGCGCAGGATGTCGGCCAGCGTGTCCTGCGTCATGTCGAGCGTGATCTCACGCCCCAGAAGCGAGGCCAGCGCGAAGAGGCGGGTCAGCGCGCCTTCCAGCACGCGGACGTTGGTGGTGATCCGGTGGGCGAGGAATTCCAGCACATCCGGCGCGATCGAGACATTGCCGTAATTGGCGCGGTTCTGGTCGACCTTCTGTTGCAGGATGCCCAGCCGCAGCTCGTAATCGGTGGGGTGCAGGTCGACCACCAGCCCCGATTGCAGGCGCGACTTGATGCGTTCCTCAAGATCCTTGATCTCGCCCGGCGCGCGGTCGGCGGAAATCACGATCTGCTTGTTCTGGTCGATCAGCGCGTTGAAGGTGTGGAAGAATTCTTCCTGCGTCGAATCCTTGCCGGCGATGAACTGCACGTCGTCGACCATCAGGATGTCGACCGAGCGGAACAGCGACTTGAAGTCCATGATCTGCTTTTCGCGCAGCGCCTGCACGAAGCGGTACATGAACTGCTCGGCGCTGAGGTAGAGGACACGCGCTTCCGGGTTGCGCGCCTGAAGCTCCCAGGCGATGGCGTGCATCAGATGGGTCTTGCCCAGCCCGACGCCGCCATACAGGAAAAGCGGGTTGAAGGTGACGGCCGCGCCCTCGGCCACCCGGCGGGCGGCGGCATGGGCCAGCGCGTTCGGCTTGCCCACCACGAAATTGTCGAATGTATAGCGCGCGTCGAGCGGCGCGCCCGGCAGATCCTCGCCCTGCGGCGCGGCCATGGCAGCGGCGCGCGGGGCGGCGGGGGCAGGCGAATCCTCGGCCTCGGACCGGGCGCCGGGGACGCGCACCTGCACCGCCAGGTCCAGGCGATGGACCTCGGCCCCGGCGGCGTTCAGCGCGCGCAGGATCTGGTCGGCGAAGTTGCGGTTCACCCAATTGGCGATGAAATTGGTCGGCGCGGCCAGCTGCGCGACGCCGCCCCGGAATCCGGTCAGCTCCAGCGGCGCGATCCAGGTGATGAAATTGCTTTCCCCGACAACGTCCCGAAGTTTCTTGCGGACATCGCCCCACACGCCGTTTGTCATTCTGTCCCAACCCATGGCCGCGTCCGGATGGCGCGGTATTCTGTTCTCGTTCTTTCGTCCGGTAGACCCGGATCGCGTGGCGCGGCACATCGCCAGACCGGCCGCCAGAGGCGGCGACAGACAAGAGGGGAACGACCCGTCCAGGCGGCAGGGCCCGAACGGACAAACAACAACAACCCGGTTCCCAGAGCGGCAGCAAGGGCAGCGAATCGTCGCGGTTCAGGAATGTCCCCCCCAGGGCTTCGTGAATCGCACGGCAAGGCTATCAAGCCCTCGGCGATGGCTTCAACCGAACAACGTTCTTGACAGGAAGGGGCGCCGAAGGAATCGGCATTGGCGTGGGTTTCGTGCCACACTCGGCCCGCAGACCCCCTGCGAACGGCCACGAAAAAAGCGCACCCGAGGTGCGCTTTTCCATTTCTTTATAAAGCGTTAACCTTATCAGGTCAGGCGTTCAGGGCCTTCACGCGCGAGCTCAGACGCGACATCTTGCGCGCGACGGTGTTCTTGTGCAGCACGCCTTTCGACACGCCGCGGGCCAGTTCCGGCTGGGCGGCGAGCAGGGCGGTTTTCGCGGCTTCGGCATCGCCCGAGGCGATCGCTTCTTCGACCTTGCGCAGGTAGGTGCGGATGCGCGAACGGCGGGCTTTGTTCACTTCAAAGCGGGCCTCGTTCTGACGGGCGCGCTTTTTGGACTGGGGCGTATTGGCCATGGTCTGGGCTCTTTCAGGGTCTGTTACAATATCGTTGCACCCAGACCCTCCGATCCGCCGGAACAGGTTCCGTCTGGATCAGGTCGATTCTCGCCTAAGCGGGCCCACGCGCATGTGGGGCGGTCCATAAGCCAACCGCCGGAAAAAGAAAAGGGGGGAAATCCCCCCTCACTTGTCGCGGAACTGCGCCTCGCGCTTTTCCAGGAAGGCGCCCATGCCCTCTTTCTGGTCCTCGGTGCTGAACAGCGCGTGGAAGATGCGCCGCTCGAACAGGATCCCCTCGCGCAGCGTCGTCTCATAGCTGCGGTTGACGGCCTCCTTGACCACCTTGGTGGCGATGCCCGATTTCGACGCGATCTTCTGTGCCGCCGCCATCGCCTCTTCCATCAGCTTCTTGGTGGGCACCACCCGGCTGACGAGGCCCGAGCGTTCGGCCTCTTCGGCATCCATGAAGCGGCCGGTCAGATGCATGTCCATGGCCTTGGACTTGCCGACGAAGCGGGTCAGGCGCTGGGTGCCGCCGATGCCCGCGACCACGCCGAGGTTGATTTCGGGCTGGCCGAATTTGGCATTCTCGGCGCAGATGATGAAGTCGCACATCATCGCCAGTTCGCAGCCGCCGCCCAGGGCATAGCCCGCCACCGCGGCGATGACCGGCTTGCGCACGGCGACCAGCGTCTCGGTCTCGGGCGTGAAGAAATCGCTCTCGAACATGTCGACAAAGCTCTTCTCGGCCATTTCCGAGATATCGGCCCCCGCTGCAAAGGCCTTTTCCGAGCCGGTGATGATGATCGCGCGCACCTTATCGTTGCGGTCGGCCGCCTTCAGCGCATCGGACAGTTCGCCCAGCAGTTTCGAGTTCAGCGCGTTCAGCGCCTCGGGCCGGTTCAGCCGGATCGTGGCCACGTAATGGTCGATCTCGACGAGGATGGTTTCATACGCCATGAGGTTTTCCCTGTGGTCGTTCACTCGCCCGTGTCTAGCAGCCCCGGCCCCGGGATCAAGGCATCTCTCGCCGCGCTATCGCTGGCAGGTCGCGCAGTAATAGCTGGACCGCCCGCCCTGCACGATGCGCTGCACCGAGCCGGTGCAACCGGGGGTAGGGCAGGGCGCGCCCGCCCGGTCATAGACGCGGAAGGAATGCTGGAAATAGCCCAGCTCGCCATCCGCCTGCCGGTAATCCCTGAGCGAGGATCCCCCCGCCTCGATCGCCTCGGCCAGCACGGCGCGGATATCGCCGACCAGCCGCTCCAGCCCGTCGCGCGGGATACTGCCGCCCGCGCGTTCGGGATGGATACCGGCCCGGTGCAACGCCTCGGAAACGTAGATGTTCCCCAGCCCCGCCACGATCCGCTGATCCAGCAGCAAGACTTTCACCGGCCCCTTGCGCCCCTTCAGCCGGGCCGCCAGCCCCTCGGCGTGGAAATCGTTGCCCAGGGGCTCGGGCCCCAGCGCTGCCAGCAGGGGATGCGCCTCGGCCCGGTCGGTCGGCATCAGGTCCATGGCCCCGAACCGCCGCGCATCGTTGAAGGTGACGCGCGCCCCGTCCTCCATGTCGAAGACCACGTGATCGTGTTTCTCGGTCAGGGGATGGGCGTGGTGGAACTGTCCCGGCACATAGGGTGCGGCGATACCGGAAACGGTCATCCGCCCGGTCATGCCCAGATGCACCAGCAGCGTCTCGCCGGTGCTGAGGTCGGCGAGGATGTATTTGGACCGTCGCCGCAACCGGTCGATCCCGGCGCCGGCCAGCCGCTCGGCCATCCGTTCGGGAAAGGGCCAGCGCAGGTCGGGGCGGCGGACCTCGGCCCGGGCGATGCGCTTTCCCTCCATCGCCGGGACCAGCCCGCGGCGCACGGTTTCGACCTCGGGCAATTCGGGCAAGGGCAGGCTCCGGCGAGAAGGGGTCGCATTGTGAGGGAGGCCATCCTCGGCTAAGGAAGGGCGCAACACAAGATCACCGCGCAGGATCAGGGGAAAGCCATGAGCCCGGATAACCGCACCACCCATTTCGGCTTTCAGACCGTGGACGAGGACCAGAAGGCCGGCATGGTGCACGGGGTCTTTTCCTCGGTCGCCTCGAAATACGACGTGATGAACGATCTGATGAGCCTGGGCATCCACCGCGTCTGGAAAGACGCGATGATGGACTGGCTCGCCCCCCGCGCTGGCCAGCACCTGCTGGATGTGGCGGGCGGTACCGGCGACGTGGCCTTCCGCTTCCTCAGCCGGGCGGGTGAGACCGCGCGGGCCACGGTCTGCGACATGACCGCGCCGATGCTGGAGGAAGGCCGCAAGCGGGCCGAGGCCGAGAAGCTGGGCGAACGCCTCGATTGGGTCTGCGGGGACGCCATGGCGCTGCCCTTCCCCGACAATACCTTCGACGTCTACACGATCAGCTTCGGCATCCGGAACGTGACCCGCATCCCCGACGCGCTGAAGGAAGCCCACCGCGTGCTGCGCCCCGGCGGGCGGCTGATGGTGCTGGAATTCAGCCAGATCCCCAACGAGGGGCTGCAGAAACTCTACGACCTCTATTCCTTCAACGTCATTCCCCGCATGGGGCAGGCGGTGGCGGGCGATCGCGACAGCTATCAATATCTGGTTGAATCGATCCGCAAATTCCCCGATCAGGAGACCTTCGCCACGATGATCCGTACGGCCGGGTTCCAGCAGGTGAAATACCGCAACCTGTCGATGGGCATCGCCGCGCTGCATTCGGGGTGGAAGATCTGACGTGAAGGGTCCCCACAACCTCTGGCGGCTGATCCGCACCGGTGCCACGTTCGAGCGTACCGGCGCCATGCGCGTCGTGCTGGAGGCGATGAATGTCCCGCCGCGCCTGCGCTTCGTGGCGCGTGTCATGGGCTGGCCCTTCGCCTGGCTGGGGCTCAAGGGCGATCCGGCCCTGCCGCCGGTGACGCGGGCGCTGACCGCGCTGGGTCCGGCCTATATCAAGTTCGGGCAGATCCTCTCGACCCGGCCCGATATCGTCGGGCTCGATCTGGCCAACCAGCTGCGTTACCTGCAGGACAAGCTGCCCGCCTTCCCCACCGCCCAGGCCCGCACCCTGATCGAGGCCGAGCTGGAGCGCCCGGTCGAGGCGCTGTTTTCCGAATTTTCCGAGCCCGTCGCCGCCGCCTCCATCGCGCAGGTCCATCACGCGCGGGTGGCCGAGACGGGCGAGGAAGTCGCGGTGAAGGTGCTGCGGCCCGGCATCGTGAAGGCCTTCCGCCGCGACATCGACGCCTTCTATTTCGCGGCCGGGATGATCGAGCGGCTGCTCCCCTCGACCCGACGCCTGCGCCCCAAGGATGTGATCGCGCATTTCGAGGGCGTGGTAATGGGCGAGCTGGATCTGCGCCTCGAAACCGCCGCCGCCGCCGAATTTGCCGCCAATACCGCGGGCGACAAGGGCTTCCGCGTGCCGCAGCCGGTCTGGCATCTGTCCGGCCGGCAGGTGATGACCCTGGGCTGGGCCGAGGGCGCGCCGCTCGGCGACAACGCCTCCATCGACGCGCTGGGCGTCGATCGGATGGAGCTGGGCGAGCGGGTGCTGCAACTCTTCCTCAAACACGCGCTGCGGGACGGGTATTTCCACGCCGACATGCATCAGGGCAACCTGAAGGTGGCGGCGAACGGCGACCTCATTGCCTATGATTTCGGCATCATGGGCGTGCTGGATGAATACACCCGCCGGGTCTATGCCGAGATCCTGTTCGGCTTCATCCGCAAGGATTACCGCCGCGTCGCCGAGGTGCATTTCGAGGCGGGCTATGTCCCCGCCGACCGCGATGTCGAGGAATTCGCCCGGGCCCTGCGCTCGGTCGGCGAGCCGATCTTCGGCATGGACGCGAGCCGGATCTCCATGGCGCGGCTGCTGAACTACCTGTTCGAGGTGACGGAACGCTTCGGCATGCAGACCCGGACCGAGCTGATCCTGCTGCAACGCACGATGGTGGTGGTCGAAGGGGTGGCGCGCTCGCTCAACCCGTCGATCAACATCTGGCATGTCGCGCAGCCGGTGGTCGAGGACTATATCCGCACCAACCTCGGACCCGCCGCGCTGGCCCGCGATCTGGGGCGGGCGCTGACGGTGATGGCCCGCTTCGGCCCGCATCTGCCGGGCGCGGTCGAGGGCGCGCTGATCCGCCTGCGGACCCCCGCCGACCCCCTGCCGCCCCGCCGCTCGCTGGCCCCTTTCGCCTGGTTCATCGCCGGTGCTGCGGTAACTTGGGCGGTCTTCGCGACCTGGCTTGCGGCCTGAAGACCGGGCGGCAAGGTCCCGGCACATGCCGGGTGGACAGGGCGCCGAAGTATCGGCGTGGCGGCGCGGGACGCGGCAACGAGGCTCCGGCGAAACGAACGGCCCTCGCCCGAGGGGTCGCGACGCCTTGCCGACGCGCGGACAGCAGCGCGACGGTTCAGGGCAAGCCTCTCGCGGGGAATCGCTTGCGGTGCGGTCTCGGCGCGGGGTCAGCCGGCCCGTCCGATCCCTCGCGCCAGGGCAGCCTCGTTCGGCGCGGGTCAGGGGGTCGCGGGCAGTCCAACACCGGAAGGTCCCCGTGCGTCGGGCCTGCGGGTTCGGCGGGGGAAGCCCGGGCCCATCCCTGGATGCGGGGCTGCGGGTGAACGAGGGGTTTCGCCCTCGGCCGGAACGCCTCCGGCGCTCAGCCCTCGGGCGACCGGGCGCGCCGGACGTGCCGCCCGGCGCGCGGGGCCTGTCTGACGGCTGCGGCGGGAAAGTCCCGGGCGCCTCCGGTGGCGATCAGGCCGCAGGCAGGCTGTCCGGCCGCCGCAGACCGGTCACCTGCGCGCTGTCGACATAGAGCCCGCCGGGCAGCACCAGCAGCGTCATCCCGTTCTCATAGCGCGCCTCGAGGATCGGCACATAGGCGGCGACCGGCTGGGTGTCCAGCGTCTCGCCTTCGACCGTCGAGTCGATCTCGAAAGAATAGCGGCCGGGGGGCAGCTGCGCCCCCTCGCTGTCGCGCCCGTCCCAGCGGTAGCTCTGCGTCTCGGGGTCGAGGGGGCGGCTGTCGACGATGCGCCCCTCCGCGTCCCGCACGATCAGCGTGACCGCTTCTGCCCCGAGGGCCGGGTCCGGGGTCAGCGCGATCGGCGTCCCGTCGAAATGCACGCCGCCATAGATCCGGGCCTCCATCCCGACCCAGCCGCCAAGCTCGGCCAGCCCAGTCTGCCCCAGCATCGAGGACAGAAGCTGGTTGGTGAAGGTCTGCTGCTCGACCCCGGCGAAAGTGGCGAGCTGTACGGCGAAATCCGAGGCCGATTGCGGGTTCAGGGGGTCCTGATTCTGCATCTGGGTCGTCAGCATGCGCAGGAAGGTGACGAAATCCGATTGCTCGGGCGCGCCGGTGGCAGAGGCGGAGGACCCGAAGGATCCGAAAGTCGAGGCGATTTCCATGGCTTCCTCTCAGAGGCGAAGGTCGAGGTGGTCGCGCGCGCGGGGGGGCGCGGGCGCAGTCTGGGTCGAGGGCCGGGGATCGGCGGCGGGTGTCCCCTCGCTGGCGGCCTGTGGCGCGGCGTGCTGCGCCGCGCGCTGCCCCGCGTCCCCGGCATGGCCGCCCGAGAAGCGCAGCGAGAGCTGGTCATGGCCCAGCGCCCGCAGATCCTGCTCCAGCACGCCGATATGGCGGCGCATCAGGTCGAGCGTTTCGGGCCGTTCCGCCTGCACGATCAGCAGCGATCCGGCGTCATGGCTGACCAGTTTCAGGCGCACCTGGCCCAGTTCCTCGGGTTGGAGGGCTAGGTCGAAGGTGCCGGGACCGGGTACGTCGAGCCGGGCAGCGATCTGCTGGGCGATCCTTTGGGCGGTGTCGAGGGCGGGCGTGGTTCCCGCGCGCGGCTCCGCCATCGCCTCGGCCCGGGGTGGCGCGTCGAGGCGATGGATCAGATCGACCGGCTGATCGCCGCCGGGGGGCGTCTGGTCGATGGGGACGGGGGGCGGGACGAGGGCGGCGCCCGGCGGCAGGACGGCCTGGGCGGCGGGTGCAGCAGAAGCGGTGTCTGGCGCCGGATGGACCGGTTCGGCGCGGATTCTGTCGGGCGAAAGGCGCGCGGCGGGCAGCGCTGCGCCGGACCCGAGAGGCATGGCCGGCAGGGGCAGGGGGCTTGGGCCCGCCGCCCGGGCTGGTTTGGCGGCGAAGACCGCGCGCGCGGCACCATAGGGATCGCGCGGACCGGCGCCCGGCGCGGCGTGGATCCGGGCCGGCGACCCGGGCGGAACGGGCGCGGCCTTGTCAACCGCCGGGACCGGAGCCAGCGCACCGGGCGCGAGCTGTCGCATGGGGGGCTGAACCGGCATGCCGGGCTCGGTTGCGGTGATTGCCGGGGTGCGTTGCGGGGACCCGGGCAGACCCGTCGCGGCATTGGTGACGGTGGTGATTGCAGGGGGCGAGTGGGGTGCAAGCTGCCGTGTGGCGAGCGATGCCGGATCTGGGGTGCTAGGCTGGATTGCGGTGATTGCCGGGGTACGTCGCGGGAACTCGGGCAGGCCCGTCGCGGCATCGGTGACGGTGGCGACTGCAGGGGGCGGGTTGGGTGCAAGCTGCCGTGTGGCGAGCGATGCCGGATCTGGGGTGCTAGGCTGGATTGCGGTGATTGCCGGGGTACGTCGCGGGGACACGGGCAGGCCCATCGCGGCATCGGTGACGGTGGTGATTGCAGGGGGCGAGTGGGGTGCAAGCTGCCGTGTGGCGAGCGATGCCGGATCTGGGGTGCTAGGCTGGATTGCGGTGATTGCCGGGGTACGTCGCGGGGACTCGGGCAGGCCTATCGCGGCATCGATGAGGGTGGCGACTGCGGGAGGCGCGCTGGGCGCAAGCTGCTGTGTGGGAAGCGAGGCCTGAACTGGTGTGCCGGGCTGCCTTGTGGTGACCGTTGGGGTTCGCAGCGGTGCCGGTGCGGTGTCGACCGCCGGCTTCGATGCCGTTGCGGCCGGTGTTGGCCGGCGGTCGGTGGGGGCGGAACCCGTCGCAAGGGCGGCAAGTGGCGCGGGCATCTGGGGCGATACCATGGTCGGGGCGACGGCCCTCTGCGCCTGAATGGGGGTCGCCGGTCGGGCCTCGGGGGTCAGGGGGCGGAGAATCTCGGCCGGTGACGGGAAGAGAAGGGCGTTCGTGGGCGTTGGGGACGATCCGGTGTCGCCGCGCCCGGCGGGCGCTGCCAGCAGGGCGCTGATGGCCACGGTTCGGCTGGGCGGCGACACCCCCGTCGGTTGCCCTTCGGATGTGACCGGGGGTTTGTCTGTGATCACATCGGGTGGTGTCGGGGCAGAGGGGAGGTTCGGAACGAACCCGGCGGTCTGCGGCAATGCCGGCCGGGCCGCAGGGAAGGGCGGCCGAACCAGCGCCGCGGCCGTCGCCGGGGGGGCGCCTGCTCCGGCGGGCGCCTGGCTGGGGGCGGCCTGCCCGGGCCCAGCCTGATTGAGCAAGGCGGGTCCGGGCATAGCCTGTCCTGGCTGTGCCGGTCCGGCGTGCACTGGATTTTGGTCCGTCCAGGGGACTTGCGCGTGCTGGCGAGACGACAGTCCGAGGGGCCGCTGCGCAGGCCCCGTCTCAGCCGTCTGAGCCAGCGATAGAATCCTCTGATCGGGCCGGGACTCACCGTGCTGCAACCTGGACAATTCCGGCTGATCGACCGGCACCGACGGCCCGGTGGAGCGGTGCGGCGCCGAGGCGGCCGCCGGCATGGTCCCCGGGGCGTCGGCCTGGACCACCGGGCGCGGCATGGGCGCCCGGGTCGCTTGCACGGTCTGCGCGGCGGAGGCCTGGGTCGGCGCGGGGGGCAGGGCGCTGGCGGCCGGTGCCCCGGCCGCTGCCTCCGGCCCGGAGGCCCGGGTTACGGGCGCCTGCGGGACATCGGGCATCGGGATGTGCGGCGCCTCCGCCGGGGGTGGTGCGACCCGGGACGATGGTAAGGCAGACTGGAGGCGCGGAGTCGGGGAAGGGATCGCCGTCTCCGGCATGCCGGTGGCGGGAAAGGGCTCGCGCACCGGTGCGCTGTCGTCGGCCGAAAGCGGAGCGGCTGCAGCCAGCGCGCTGGCGGGTCCGGTGCCCCCGGCGCGACCGGCAGCCGGCACAGGGCCCGCCCCCTCCTGCGCCAGGGCCAAACGGGCGCGCAGCAGTGATTCGCGGCCTTCCTCGCGCCCCTGAGGCGCGGGATCCGGCGCCGCGGCGCCGATCGGCGGCTGGGCGGGCAAGGCCGCACCTGCGTCCCCCTCCGGCAGGTCGGGAAAGGCGCCGACCACGCCGTCCGGGCCGGACCCATCATCCTCCGGCGAACCATCGGCCGGCGCCCCGGCGGGTCTCGGCGCGTCCTCCCCCTGCGGGGGAATCTCGGCCGTCGCCCCCGCCGCCGCGTCCGGCTGGCCCGGCGCCATCATCGCCCTGAGCCGACCGAGGATCGCGGCGAAATCCGCAGCCTCCGGCGGCGCGGCCGGCGGATGTGTCACCCCCCGGGGCAGGGGCGTATTCTCGGCGGTGACCAGGGGCATCATGCCGGACCTCCGTTCTGGATTTCCGAACCCTAGCAGCCGCTGGTTACTGCTTCTTTACCGCCCCCTGCGAGGATTTGGCCTCCGTATCAGGAGGTTCCGATGATCCAACCCCTTGCCCTGCCCACCCCGCCGCCGGATGCCCTGCGCCGCAGTGCCGAGGCGCTGGAAGCCGCCTTTCTGGCCGAGATGCTGAAAAGCGCCGGTGCCTTCCGGCCAACCGAGGGGCCCGGTTCGGGCGGCGAGGGCGAGGCGCAGTTCGCCTCGTTCCTGGCCGACGAACAGGCCCGTGCCATGGTCGCGCGCGGCGGCATCGGCCTGGCCGATTCGATCGAGCACGCGCTGAGGCTGCGCGCCGCCGGGCGGGCGTCGTGAGTGCGCCGTCTCCGTCCCGGGGGGACCTCGGGCGCCTTGCGGCGCTCTTGCGGCAAGAGCGCGCGGCGCTGATCCGCGGCGATTACGCGCGTCTCGAGGCGCTGGCGCGGCGCAAGATCCAGCTGCTGGACTGGCTTGAGGCGGCCGAACCCCTGTCCCCAACCCCCGGCAATCGGGCCCTGGCGGCCGAGATCCGCGCCGCCGCGACCCGCAACGCCCCGCTGTTCGAGGCGGCGATCGCCGGGATTCGCGAGGCGCGCGCGCTGCTGTTGCGGGCGCGCGACCGCGGACGCGGCCAGACCTATGGCCGCAACGGCACGCGTGCCGCGCTCGAACCCGCCGCCGGACAGCTGTACCGGCGGGCCTGAGACCTGCGCCGTCGCGTTGAATTTGACGGAAATTGCGATGGGCCGGAGGGCGGGGTTTAAGCCGTTGTTAGCACTTCGCCCCGAGTCTGGCTGAGCACCGACCAGGTGGCGCGTCATCCGAAAACCGGACAGCCGCAGGTCCAGAATGGGCTTGGCCGCCGTTCTCGAACGGCACGAAACCGGCGTGAAACACGCCATGTGACAAGGGAAAATCCATGTCCTCCATTCTGACCAACAACACCGCCATGGTGGCGTTGCAGACCCTCAAGTCGATCAACGCCAACATGGGGAAAACCCAGAACGAGATCTCGACGGGCAAATCGGTTGCGACCGCCCGCCAGAACTCGGCCGTCTGGGCGATCTCCAAGACCATGGAATCGGACGTCAAGGGCTTCAAGGGAATCGCCGATTCGCTCGCTCTGGGCTCCTCGACCGTCGCCACCGCGCGCTCGGCCTCGGAGCAGATCACCGACCTTCTGACGGAGATCAAGGGCAAGATCGTCGCCGCCCAGGAAGACAACGTTGATCGCGACAAGATCCAGACCGACCTGTCGGCGCTGCGCAGCCAGATCTCCTCGATCGTCGGTGCGGCACAGTTCAACGGTCTGAATCTGCTGTCCAACCGTCAGAGCGGTGCCACCGTAGCCAACATCGTCGGCAACACCGGCACCGGTGCCGGCATCCTCGGTTCGGGCAGCGTCAGCATCCTGTCGTCGCTCGACCGCAGCAGCACCGGGTCCGTCTCGGCCTCGTCCATCACCGCCACCAAGGCCGACCTGGGCACCCAGGCTTCGGTCCAGGGGGCGGGAACGGATCTGGCGGCCGGTGCGGTGACCGGTGCAGGCGCCATCGCGGCGGCGGCCACCGGCACGCTGACCATCGTCGGCGATACCGCCACCGCGGCGCGGGGCGGCAACCGCGTGCTGGCGGGCGATTCCTATACGATCGGCGGTCTGACCGGCGTCTCCGGTGCCGTTCGCTACGTCGCCCGTGACGGCGATACGGTGAACGACATCGCCAGCGCCCTGAACGACATGCTGAACTTCCAGGCCTCGAAATCGGGGATCGCCATCTCGTCCACGGTGTCGGGGGCGGCGATCACCATCACCAACGGCACCTCGGCGGGGATCACCACCGCCATGACGTTGAACACCGGCGGCACGGCGGGCGGCGGGCTGGAGATCCTGTCCAGCATCGACGTCTCGACCGCGCAGGGCGCCGAGGCCGCCCTGAACGCCATCGAGGGCCTGACCCAGACCGCGATCGAGGCTGCGGCCAACTTCGGTTCGGTCCAGGGGCGGATCGAGATCCAGAGCGAATATGTCTCCAACCTGATGGATTCGCTCAAATCGGGGATCGGTTCGCTGGTCGATGCCAATATGGAAGAAACCTCGGCGCGCCTGCAGGCGCTTCAGGTGCAGCAGCAGCTGGGCATCCAGGCTCTGTCGATCGCCAACCAGGCGCCGCAGAACATCCTGGCACTCTTCCGCTAAGGCCTCGGGCCGGGGCATCAGCCCCGGCCCATCCCCTCCATGTCTTCGCACCATGAGGCCTTGAGATGAGTGTTGCCGTCCATGCGCGTACCAGTTACGGCCATCACGCCCGTGCGCTGAAAACCCCGCGTGATATCGAATACGAGGTGCTGGCCCGGATCACCGGCCGCATCCAGTCGGAACTTCCGCATCAGCCTGGCAGGATCAGCCTTGCCCTGACCATGGCCCTGAACGAAAACCGTCGCCTCTGGGCCACTTTCGCCACCGATCTCGCCAATCCCGAGAATGGCTTCCCGGCCGATCTGCGGGCCCGGCTCTTCTCGCTGGCCGAGTTCACGCTCAAGCATACCACCCAGGTGCTGACCGGCCGGGCGCGCGCCGATGTCCTGGCCGAGATCAACACCGCGGTGATGCGCGGGCTGCGGCCGAACGGGGGGGCACGGCCATGAGCGGCCTGATTCTCAAGCTCGCTCCGCATGAGCGTGTGCTGATCAACGGCGCGGTGATCGAGAATGGCGAGCGGCGCTCGCGCCTGTCCATCGTCACGCCCAATGCCAATATCCTGCGGCTGAGGGATGCGATCCACCCGGGCGAAGTTTCGACGCCGGTGCGCCGCGTCGCCTATATCGCGCAGCTCGTGCTCTCGGGGGACGCCGTGGCCGAGGAGGCGACCCCACAATTGCTGCGCGGGATCGAGCAGCTCAGCCAGGTGCTGACCGACCCCGACAGCCGGTCGTTGCTGGGTCGTGCCGGCCAGGCGGTGCTGGACGGCGAATTCTATCCCGCGATGCGCCATCTGCGGGCGCTCCTGCCCCGGGAGGAGCGGCTCTTCGCGGCCGTGCCGCGCCAATGAGTTTCCAGCCGATCCTGCCTCTCGATGGCTATGTCGGCTGGCGCTTCCTGCAAAAGACGCTGGACAGGCAGCAGGCGGCGGCCAGCGCCGCCCCGCAGCAGCAACGCGACGAGGCCTATTTCCGCGAGAAGATCGCCTCGATCACCAGCGCCGAGGCGCTGGTCGCGGACCGCCGGCTTCTCTCGGTGGCGCTGACCGCCTTCGGCCTGCAGGACGATTTGCCGAACCGCGCCTATATCCAGAAAGTTCTGGAAAGCCCGGCGAAGGAGGAGGGCAGCTTTGTCAGCCGCCTCGCCGACCGGCGGTACAAGCAGCTGAACGCGGCCTTTGGCTTCGGCGATACCTATGTTTCGTGGAACCAGATCGACGATTCCTTTGCCGACCGCATGATCGCGGCCTATCGCGACCGCAGCTTCGAAGTCGCGGTCGGTACTCAGAACGAATCGATGCGGCTGGCGCTCAACCTGCAGCGCGATCTGGCGGATCTCGCGGCCCAGGACAGCAGCGAACTGACCCGCTGGTACACAATCCTCGGCACCGGCAGCCTGCGCGCGGTGTTCGAGACAGCCTTCCTGTTGCCGAGCGGCTTCGGCGCGCTCGATCTCGAGCGGCAGGTCGAGATCCTGCAAGGACGGATGGCGCAGCTGACCGGCTCGGACACGATCAGCCAGTTCAGGGATCCGGAAGCCATCGATACCCTGATTCGCCGCTATTTCCTCGCCGGTCAGGTGCAGGCGATTCAGGACAATGCCGGGGTCGGCGGCGGCGCCCTGACCCTGTTGCAGAACGGTCAGGCCTCGCTGCGCGGCATCCTCGGCCGCTGATCGCCGGGACCCGCGGCCGGTGTCGACGCGGACCGAATGGCCCGATCCCCGGCAGGTACATTGCGCCTGCCCGGGGGCGCCAGGACTCACCGTCACCCCGGCAACGGCCGATATTCTGCGGGGCAGAGCGTGTCACTGCCATGGCCGCGCCTCGGGTCCATTTCTGCGCGTCACCCGGTGTCGGATTGCGCCCTGGACGTCGGGCGGCCTGTGGCCCCCCGCGGACGATTCTGCGGCGCCCACCCCGGATATGGCCCTGACCGAAAGCCATAAGCCGAGCCTGGCGCATAGCGCCCTTCTTCCAGCGCCACGCCACGATCCGCGCCAGCAACCGAATCCCCCTTGCCGGCCACCAGGCCGGCAAAGCGAATCGCTCGCCCCGGGGCGCAAGGCAAAGGGGGCCGCGATTCATCGCGGCCCCCTTGGGAATCCCGGTCCGGCCCGGCGCCAGGCGAGCCGTTCAGACCACGCGTTCGACCATCATCTTCTTGATCTCGGCGATGGCCTTGGCCGGATTCAGGCCCTTGGGGCAGGTCGAGGTGCAGTTCATGATCGTGTGGCAACGGTACAGCTTGAACGGATCGTGCAGCTGGTCCAGCCGTTCGCCCGTCATCTCGTCGCGCGAATCGATGATCCAGCGATAGGCATGCAGCAGCGAGGCCGGACCCAGATAGCGGTCGCCGTTCCACCAATAGCTGGGGCACGAGGTCGAGCAGCAGGCGCACATCACGCATTCATAAAGCCCGTCGAGCTTTTCGCGATCCTCGATCGACTGCTTCCATTCCTTGGCCGGCGTGTTCGACTTGGTTTCCAGCCAGGGCATGATCGATTCATGCTGGGCGTAGAAATGCGTCAGGTCCGGGATCAGATCCTTCACCACCGGCATATGCGGCAGCGGATAGATCTTCACGTCGCCCTTGATCTCGTCCATGCCGAAGATGCAGGCCAAGGTGTTGCGCCCGTCGATGTTCATCGCGCAGGAGCCGCAGATCCCCTCGCGGCAGGACCGGCGGAAGGTCAGCGTCGGGTCGATCTCGTTCTTGATCTTGATCAGCGCGTCCAGAACCATCGGCCCGCAGCTGTCCATGTCGACGAAATAGGTGTCGACCCGCGGGTTTTCGCCGTCATCGGGCGACCAGCGGTAGATGCGGAAGGTGCGCAGATTCGTGGCGCCGGCGGGCTTCGGCCAGGTCTTGCCGGTCCGGATCGTCGAGTTCTTGGGGAGAGTCAGTTGAACCATCTCTAGCTTCCTTGCCGTATCACTCTTGGGTCAGGACGACCGAGGGGGAGAACAGGGACTGGGAGGCCGCAACCAGCGTCCCCAGTCGGGTGAGGGTATGGGGGCTGAACCCCGCCGCATTCGCCCGGCGCATGAATTCCAGCGCCCCGGCGTTCAGGCTTTCGTTGCGCAGGCCCGAGATCGGCGCCAGCCGGGCGAGCAGCCTGTCCGGCACGCCCAGATGGCGCAGCAATTGCTGGCCGGGACGATCGCGCGAGACCTGGTTTTCCAGCCGGAAGGCTGTCACCCGCTCTGCCCCCGCGGCGGCGCAGAGCCGGGCATGAAACCCCTCCCAATCGGCAATCGGGGCGGCCATGGCCTGGAACGTGTCCCAGGTGCCGGTATAGCCGTCGGTCTTGACGATCTGGTTGTGCAGGCTGCGTTTCCAGGAGGCCATGTCGCGGGAATAATACACGAATTCCGGCCGATAGGGTGCGAAATGCGCATCCAGCAGCGCCACGATCCGGCCGATGAACGGATAAAGCTGCGTTTCGCCGAAGGCGCCGGGTGGCGCGCCGACCAGATTCTCGTGGCTGATCAGCACCGTGCCACTGGTCTGATCAAGCACGGCCTTCATGGCGCGGATCGCGGCGACAAACGCCGCCTCGCTGTCGGCCGAGGGTGCCTGGGTATAATCGAAGGCCTTGCGCCCCAGCTGCTGCGCCGGGGTGCCTTTGCGCGGGGTGAACAGCGTGAGCCAGGGCTTCAGCGCCGCGGCATTGGCCTGCAGGAATTGCTGCGCCGCCGTGGTCGCGGTCTTCTGCAGGCCGATGTGCAGCACCAGCCGCGCGGGACCTCGTTGGTCAGACATGGGCGACCCCCCCGGTCAAGCCGGCATCGCGGCAGCGCCGCGACGAGGCAGAGAAGGGGGCCGCAGCCATGGCAGGCCTCAGTAGACGCGCGCCTTGGGCGCGATCTTCTTCAGCGCGATCCCGCCTTCCGCTTCCGTGGTCAGCGGGTCCAGCACCACCGGACGGTAGTCCAGCTTCACCGAATTGCCCTCGACCCAGGCCAGCGTGTGCTTGCGCCAGTTCACATCGTCGCGGTTCGGGTAATCCTCATGCGCATGGGCGCCGCGCGATTCCTTGCGGGCCTCGGCGCCGACGATCGTCGCCAGCGCGCAGGGCATCAGGTTTTCCAGCTCCAGCGTCTCCATCAGGTCCGAGTTCCAGACCAGCGAGCGGTCCGTGACCTTCACATCCGGCATCTTGGCCGCGACGGCTTTCATCTTTTCGACGCCTTCCGCCAGCGTCTTGTCGGTGCGGAAGACGGCCGCATCGGCCTGCATGGTCTTCTGCATCTCCAGCCGCAACTCGGCGGTCGGAATCGCGCCATTGGCGTTGCGCAGCCGGTCGAAGCGCTCCAGCGCCTTGTCCACGGCGGCTTTCGAGGTGTCGCGGTTGGCGGCGGCCGGATCGACGATCTCACCGGCGCGAATAGCGGCGGCGCGGCCGAAGACCACGAGGTCGATGAGCGAGTTCGACCCCAGACGGTTCGCCCCATGGACCGAGGCGCAGCCAGCCTCGCCCACGGCCATCAGGCCGGGCGCGGTACGGGTCGGGTTCTCGGCATCGGCGTTCAGCACCTCACCCCAGTAATTCGTCGGAATACCGCCCATGTTGTAATGGACCGTCGGCAGAACCGGGATCGGCTCCTTGTTGACGTTGACACCGGCGAAAATGCGCGCGGATTCCGAGATACCGGGCAGGCGCAGGTGCAGCGTTTCCGGCGGCAGGTGGTTCAGGTGCAGATGGATATGGTCCTTGTTCGGACCGACGCCCCGGCCTTCGCGGATCTCCATCGTCATGCAGCGCGACACCACATCGCGCGAGGCGAGGTCCTTGTAGGTCGGCGCGTAGCGTTCCATGAACCGCTCACCTTCCGAGTTGGTCAGATACCCGCCCTCGCCGCGCGCGCCCTCGGTGATGAGGCAGCCGGCGCCATAGATCCCGGTCGGGTGGAACTGCACGAATTCCATGTCCTGCAGCGGCAGGCCGGCGCGGGCGATCATCCCGTTGCCGTCGCCGGTGCAGGTATGGGCCGAGGTCGCGCTGAAATAGGCCCGGCCATAGCCGCCGGTGGCCAGAACGACCATCTTGGCGTTGAACTGGTGCAGCGTGCCGTCGTCGAGTTTCCAAGCCAGCACGCCGGTGCATTCGCCGTCATCCGACATCAACAGGTCGATGGCAAAATACTCGATGTAGAACTGCGCCTTTTCCTTCAGCGAGCGGCCATAGAGCGTGTGCAGGATGGCATGGCCGGTCCGGTCGGCCGCCGCGCAGGTGCGCTGCACGGGCGGGCCTTCGCCGAATTCGGTGGTGTGGCCGCCGAAGGGACGTTGATAGATCTTGCCCTCTTCGGTGCGGCTGAACGGAACACCGTAATGTTCCAGCTCATAGACCGCGGCGGGGGCGGAGCGGGCGAGGTATTCCATCGCATCGGTATCGCCCAGCCAGTCCGACCCTTTCACGGTGTCGTACATATGCCATTGCCAGCTGTCCGGGCCCATGTTGCCCAGGCTGGCGGCGATGCCGCCCTGGGCGGCAACGGTATGCGAGCGGGTGGGAAAAACCTTGGTGATGCAGGCGGTTTTCAAGCCTTGTTCGGCCATGCCCAGCGTGGCGCGAAGCCCGGCGCCACCGGCGCCCACGACCACCACGTCATAGGTATGTTGTTCGATCGGATATGCGGTCATTCTTCCGTCCTCAGGCGCTGAACAGGATCGTGGCGATGGCGAGAACGCCCGCCGCCCCCAGCGCGAAGCTGACAAGTTTGTTCAGGATGAGCAGCACCAGACGGGTGCCGCCCTCGGTGTAATCCTCGATCACCACTTGCATGCCGATGGCGAAATGCCAGGCGGCGACGAACAGGAACAGCGCGGCGGTCAGCGCATTGCCAAAGGAGGAATAGGTGGCGACCAGCACCTCGTACCCGCCGCCGAGCGCGCGGCCGAAGGGGATCAGGAACAGGATGGTCAGCGGCACCAGCGCGATCGAGGTCACGCGCTGCACCCAGAAATGATGCACGCCCTCGCCTGCCCGGCCCAGGCCCGCAACGCGGTTGTAATCGGTCTTGTAGCTCATCGGATGCTCCTTCAGACCAGCAGAAGGGTCAGCACGGTCAGCACCACCGAGGCGCCGATCACCACCCAGTTCGTCTTTGCCACGGTCGGCAGGTCCAAGCCACGGCCAAGGTCGAAGGCGAAGTGACGGATGCCGTTGGCGAAATGGAACCACAACGCCCAAAGCCCGGCAATCAGCACGATCTTGCCCGGCAGGCTGCTCAGCAGTCCGTCGGCCGCGGCGAAGTAGTCGGGCGAATAGGCACCCGCGACGAACCACCAGACGATCAGCAGGGCGGGGGCGCCCAGCGCGACCCCGGTGATGCGCGTCATGATGGAGATCTTGGCCACCAGCGGCAGGCGGTAGACCTGCAAATGCGGGGAAAGCGGCCGGTTGCCCCGGTTCACGTCAGCCATGTTCGTCCCTCTCTCTTGGCGCCCCATACTGTCTGGGCCTCCTGATAGCGGGTTTTCGCGTCAAGTCACGTGGGCATTTCCGCGAATACGGCCGATTCTGGCCGAGCCGGGCAAAAAAATCGGCGCCTGTGATCACAAATAATCTCGTGTGATCACACTCTTGGCGGTGCCGGTCATGCAAAAGGGCGGACGCGATGCGCCCGCCCTTCGGGGTCGGATGAAGCGATCTCAGAAGCTGGCGGCGACCGACAGAACCACGCGGTTCGACCCGCCGGTGATGGTGTGGAAGCGGCCGTCAATCGAGATGTTGTTGTTGAAGTCGTAGGTCAGCCCGGCGTTGCCATAGGCGTTCGAGCCGGTGGTGACGCCCAGGGTGAACGAGCCGGTCAGGTTGTTGGCCAGCTGGGTGCTGAAGCCGATATGCCCGTCGTTCAGCGTCAGGCCGCCGGCATGACCCAGATAGACCCCACCCGACAGGGTGGCCGTCTCACCCAGGGCCACTTCGCCCAGCATGTAGATCTCACCGCTCGCATCGCCGGTGTTGTTGTAGAAATAGCGGACATAGCCCACGTCGAAGCTGGTGTTCTCGACCGACCAGCGATAGCCGCCGTAGACGTCGAGCTCGAAATCATCGGGGCCCAGGTCCACGTTGGACGCCCAGAGCCCGCCGTAGAACCCGCCCGAGCTGGCTTCGATCCAGGGCTGGATCGCCGCGCGGTTCATGGTCTGCGTCGCGCCGCGCGAGATATAATCCGAGGTAACCGTGACCCCGTAGGAAAGCTCGAACGCCGCGGCGGGAACCGTGGTGGCGGCGACGGCGCAGGCCGCGAGTGCAAGTTTGATGGCTTTCATTGTCCCATGCTCCAGTCCCGCCTCGCAGGCCCGGGAAGTGAGCCGGGCGGGTTTGCGCTGTCATCATCCGCCACGTCCGGGGCGTTTCCAAGCGCAACCCGCACGAAACACGACGAAGCCGTGACAAGTATTGCTGCGCGGCAACACAGGCATTTCTGCGCTGCGCGAAGAACGGGCAGAAGCGCCCGCAGGCGCGGGGCGCAGGCCGGATTTTGGGCAGCGCTCCCTCCCGGCGCCGGGCGCGTGCCGGCACGGACGGTGGCGGAAAAGCGCAAAGCGCTGCCGCGATGTTGCACCGCTGCCGCACCAGACCGCTTTGCACGCGGGCAGAGGCCCCGAATCGGGTGAATGTGTTGACTTGACGGTCGGTCAACCAACAAAGTCGTGGGAAAAGAAGAGGCGCTTCTTCAGATCGCCCGTGTTCCGTATCGAGAGTTTGCAGGAAATCGAGCAGATGAAAAAATCCCTGATTGGCGCGGTCGCCGCTTTGGCGATCGGTGCAGGCATGGCTTCGGCCCAGACCATCGGCATCGCCGGCGTGCCCACCGGCTTCGGCGCCGCGGGCGGCGTGGCGCAGATCGGCTTCTCCGCCACCTACAGCCAGCGGGCGCGCGGTGCCGGTCCTACCCGGACTCATGGCGACGCCGCAACGGTGGCGAATTTCGGTTTCGGCAATCCGGTCACCGGGCTCGGGATCGAATTCGGCATCAACCTCACCTCGTTCCGCCGTTTCGGCCAGTCGGGCCACCTGTCCTTCGGGCTGCACCGCCTGTGGCAGGCGGGTCCGGGCGTCTTCTCGGCCGCGCTGCGCGCTGCCTATGTCTCGCCCTGGGGCGACATCAACGCCTATCGCCCGGCCTATTCGCTGACCGGCACCTATCTGGGCGGCATCGGCCCGCGCATGGCCATGGTCTCGGTCGGGGTCGGCACCGGCTGGGGCCAGCGCGGCAATGACCGCACCGTGCGCGGCGCCGTCGGTTTCGGGCTGGGCCTGAACGAGCAATGGGCGGCGAGCCTCGGCTATGTCGGCCAGGAATCGGTGGTCGGCGCCGTCTGGAATCCGCCCGCGCTGGGCGGAACCTCCGTGGCCTTCTCGGTCCGCAATCTCGAGGAATCGGGCAACGCGACCTTCGCCGTCGACATCGGCCGCGCCTTCGCCCTCATGCGCTGAGGCGCGGCCCCGCGCATCGATGCATGCCATTCGCCCCGGGCCGGGTTTTCATGATACCCTGCGCCCCCGGCCCTTTTTCAGCGCCGCCCGCGCGGCATCGACCCCAGTGTCAGGATACGAGGTTTCGCCATGAAGACTTTTCTGTTGAGCGCCGCGCTGGTGCTGACCGCCGCCGGCACCGCCCTTGCGGCCAGCGGCCCCGGTTCGCCCTCGCCCACCGCGCCGGGCACCGCCGTGGTTCCGAGTGTCACGCCGACCCCCGGCGGGCCCACCACATTCTTTACCTTCGACATCACCCCCGGCGGCACAATCGTCTTCACCGTGACCGGCGAAAACGGATCGGGCCCTGGCTATTGAGGATCGTTCCCCGAGCGGGCACCCCTTGGGTCACCCGGTCGGGGCGCGCGCTTCGGACCTGGCCCCGCGTCAGAGCGGCATCAGCGCCCAGTAATCGAGGTCCAGCAACACCTCGGGCGCGTATTTGCCGTCCGGCCCTTTCAGCGCCGTGCCGCTGCCGGAACTCGCCACCAGCCGCAGCCGGATCGCGCCGACGCCCGGCACGCCAGTCTCGGCCTTGTCCAGCACTTCGGACCAGGCGCGTACCGTGGTGCCGCTGAAACAGGGGTTGGCATGCGCCCCGCCGTTGATCGCCACGATCATCTGCGCATTGGCCAGGCCATTGAACGATAGCGCCCGCGCCAGGCTGATGACATGCCCGCCATAGATCAGCCGCTGCCCATCGGGGCGGAAGGTCGCGTCGAAATGCACCTTGGCGGTGTTCTGCCAGAGCCGGGTCGCCAGCATGTGCTCGGCCTCTTCGACGGTAACGCCGTCGACATGCTCGATCACCTCGCCCACCGCGTAGTCGCCCAGCCGGTAGGGCTCGCCCGCCGCTTCGAAATCGTAGCCGTCGAAGGTCAGCCCCGCCGGCACCACCAGATCCGAGGCCGGCACCACCTTGGCCAGGTCCGGCACCACCGCCTCGGGCTCCGGCGCCTCCAGCCGGTTCTTGCGCACCATCACCCAGCGCACATATTCCAGCACGGCCTCGCCCCGCTGGTTGCGCCCGGTGGTCCGCACATAGACCACGCCCGACTTGCCGTTGGAATTCTGCTTCAGCCCGATGACTTCCGAGGATGACGACAGCGTGTCCCCGGGCCAGACCGGCGCCAGGAACCGCCCCTCGGCATAGCCGAGGTTCGCCACCGCGTTGAGGCTGATATCCGGCACCGTCTTGCCGAAGACCGTATGGAAGACGATCAGATCGTCCATCGGACTGGCGCTGAGCCCGCAGGCCCGCGCGAATTCATCCGAGGAATAGAGCGCGCCGCGCGCCGGATAGAGCGCATGATAAAGCGCCCGCTCCCCGCCCGACAGCGTCCGCGGCACCGCATGCCGGATCACCTCGCCGATCCGATAATCCTCGAAAAACCGCCCCGGATTGGTCTTCACCGCCCGCGCCCTTTCATTCTGCTTCAAATACGCCGGGGGGCCCGGGGGGCTGGCCCCCCGGTTCCCGGACCCGTTATTGCTCGCCCAGCTTGGTCTCGGGCGTGTAGGTTCCCGGCGCGTCCTTCACCACCGCCTGCGCACAGCGCATCACGCCCTTGGCCGCATCGAAGGCATAGGCGGGCGAGCCATGCAGCTCCCAGCCCTTGTTCAGCGCCGCCGTTACCTTGTGGCAGAAGGCCGAGGTGTCGTCCTCGGTCAGCAAACGATAGAGTTTCATCTCACCCCCAGGGCATCAGCCCGAACCAGATGTGGATATAGCCGACCACACCCACCAGCAGCATCGCACCGACCACGGCACCGATTTCCTTGCCCATGACCACCGGCACGGTGGATTTCTCCCAGATCGGGTTGTCGCGGTTGTACAATGCGACCGAGACCTGGGCCCAGACGAACAGCCCGCCGAACAGGATCAGGCTGGCGAGGTCGCCGTTCACCATCAGATGCGCCAGCGCCCAGAGCCGCACGCCCCAGAGCTGCGGATGCCGCACGATCCTGGTCGCTGCGGTCTTCATCCCTGAGGCTGCGAACAGGTAGAAGCTCAGCAGCATCAGCAGGTTGTTGAGGTGGACCATAGACCGCGATTCGGGCCAGACCTGCGTATAGGGCGCCCAGCGGTAGCCCAGAACCATCAGGACGATCGCGATCAGCGACAGGATCGCCACGATCCCCTTGCCGCGATCGCCAAACCGCTGGCGGCTGGCGGGGGCCAGTCGCTTCCACAGATGGCTGCCTGACCAGACCAGAAGGCCCAGAATGAGTAGCGCGTATCCCATCAGCTCATCGCTTTCTGCAAATGTTCGATCGCCTCGGCGCGCGCCAGCACGCTCCGGGCCGTCACAATATGCAGGTTCTCGACGATCTTGCCATCCACCACAGCCACGGCCTGCCCCTCGGCAAGCGCCGCGTCGAAAGCGGCGATCTGGCGGCGGGCGAGGTCCAGCGCCGCCGCATCCGGGGCGAAGACCTGATTGGCGATGTCCAGCTGGGCGGGATGGATCAGCGTCTTGCCGTCAAAGCCCAGATCGCGGCCCTGTTCGCATTCGGCGCGCAGGCCCTCATCGTCCTTGAAGGCGTTGTAGACGCCGTCCACCGCCACGATTCCGGCGGCGCGGGCGGCCATCAGGCAGGTCTGCAAGGCCATCTGCATCGGCAGCCGGTCGGCGCGGAAGCGGCAGTTCAGTTCTTTCGCCAGATCGTTGGTGCCCATGACGAGGCCCGCCATCCGCGGCGCCGCGGCGATGGCCTGGGCGTTGAGGATCCCCAGCGGCGTCTCCATCATCGCCCAGATCGTGGTTTCCGCCGTCTCGGCGCTTGCGTCCAGCTTGCGGGCCAGTGCCTCGATATCGGCGGCGCTGTTGACCTTGGGCAGCAGGATCGCCTCGGGTCGGGCCAGCGCGATCACGTCCAGATCCTTCTCGCCCCATTCCGTGTCAAAACCGTTGATCCTGACCAGCTTGCCGCGCGGCCCGTAATCGGCCCGGGCCAGCGTCGCCGCCAGCAACTCGCGCGCATTGGCCTTCTCGTCGGGGGCGACGGCATCCTCTAGATCGAAGATGATCGCATCCGCGGCGAGGCTCTGCGCCTTCTCCAGCGCGCGCTCTTTCGAGCCGGGGATATAGAGGACGGAACGGTACGGGCGGCTGTCCATGATTCTCTTCCGTGAAACAATCTTGCGCGCAAAGCACCAAATCAGGACACAAAGCGCAAGCGTTAAATTTCTGCACCGCAGAGAGGCCGGTGCTTTCAGCCCGCCTTGACCCCGTTGGCGCAGCCTGAGGCATCGCACCAACCGAAAGGTCACGCCATGCGCTTCCTCGCCGCCGCCCTCGCCCTGCTGCCCGTTTCCCTGCACGCCCAGACCCTGCCCTGCGCCCCGCGCGAGCGGGTTCTGGCCTTCGTCATCGACGAACGGGGCGAGACGCGGCTGGCCACGGGCGAGGCCTCGCGCGGTGCCTCGGTCGAGCTTTACGCCAGCGACTCGGGGTCCTGGACGCTGCTGCTGAACCTGCCCGACGGGCGGACCTGCCTGCTGGCCAATGGTGAGAAATTCACCGCCACTGGCGGTCTGCAACCGGCCCGCGGCAATCCCGCGCAACAAAGGCCGCAGCCCCGGGTCAGAAAATGTCGCTGACAGCGATAACGGCGCCGCATTCTGTCGCGCCGCGCTGCCGCGAGGCTTGCGCGAGGGCAGCCGATTCTCTAGTCAGGGCGCGAATTCACAACCTGACCGGAGATACCCATGGCCAGACCCAAAATCGCGCTGATCGGCGCGGGCCAGATCGGCGGCACCCTCGCCCATCTCGCCGCGATCAAGGAACTTGGCGACGTCGTGCTGTTCGACATCGCCGAGGGCACGCCGCAGGGCAAGGCGCTCGACATCGCCGAGTCGGGCCCGTCCGAGGGCTTCGACGGGATCTTCAAGGGCACCAATTCCTACGAGGACATCGCGGGCGCCGATGTCTGCATCGTCACTGCCGGTGTGCCGAGGAAGCCCGGCATGTCGCGCGACGACCTTCTGGGCATCAACCTCAAGGTCATGAAATCGGTGGGCGAGGGCATCAAGGCCCATGCGCCCGACGCTTTCGTCATCTGCATCACCAACCCGCTGGACGCCATGGTCTGGGCGCTGCAGCAATTCTCGGGCCTGCCGGCCGAGAAGGTGGTGGGCATGGCGGGCGTGCTCGATTCGGCCCGCTTCCGGCACTTCCTGGCGACCGAGTTCAACGTCTCGATGCGCGACGTCACCGCCTTCGTGCTGGGCGGCCACGGCGACACGATGGTGCCGCTGTCGCGCTATTCGACCGTTGCCGGCATCCCGCTGCCGGATCTGGTCGAGATGGGCTGGACCACGCAGGAGCGTCTGGACGCCATCATCCAGCGCACCCGCGACGGCGGCGCCGAGATCGTCGGCCTGCTGAAGACCGGCTCGGCCTTCTACGCCCCGGCGACTTCGGCCATCGAGATGGCGGAAGCCTATCTGAAGGACCAGAAGCGCCTGCTGCCCTGCGCCGCCTATGTGGACGGCGCGCTGGGCTTGAACGGCATGTATGTCGGCGTGCCGACGATCATCGGTGCCGGCGGCATCGAGCGCATCGTCGACATCAAGCTGAACCCGGCCGAACAGGAAATGTTCGACAAGTCGGTGAACGCGGTGAAAGGCCTCGTCGAGGCCTGCAAGGCCATCGACCCCTCGCTGGCCTGAGCGAGCGTCTGAGACACAAGAAACGCGCGTCCTTCGGGGCGCGCGTTTTTCGTTTGGGGGGGTACGGGCGAGCAGGCGCCCCGCATGAGCATCTGAAACCCGTCACGTTCCAGTACCGCCCCGCTGCTGCTACCGCGCCGCCCACTCCCGTTGACAGGACAACCCGCCCGGGCTCAACTCCCACCCGGAGGAAAGCCCATGTCCGATGCCCCCGTCGTCGAGATCGACCTGTCCGCCTTCTGGGCCGATCCCTATCCCACGCTCAAACGCCTGCGGGCCGAGGCGCCGGTGGCTTTTGTCCCGCAGCTGGGCGCGACGCTGCTGACCCGGCGGGACGACATCTTTATCAACGAGAAGAAGATCGAGGTGTTTTCCTCGGACCAGCCGGGCGGGCTGATGAATGTGCTGATGGGCCAGAACATGATGCGCAAGGACGGCGCCGCGCATCAGGCCGAGCGCAAGGCGATCTTCCCGACCGTCTCGCCCAAGACCGTCCGCGATACCTGGAAGGCGCAGTTCCAGGCCTTCACGGCGGAAATCCTCGATGAGCTGCGACCCGATGGTCAGGCCGACATGCTGCGCGACATCGCCATGCGGATCTCGGGTGAGGCGCTGAAATGCATCACCGGGCTGACGCAGATCACCTGGGCCGAGATGGACCGCGTCTCGCAAGGCATGATGGACGGGATCGCCAATTACGCGGGGGACAAGGCGGTCGAGGCCCGTTGCCACGCCGCCACCGCCGCCATCGACCGCTATATCGACGAACGGATGCCGGCGCTGCGCGAAAGCCCCGATGCCTCGCTGCTGTCGGTGCAGATGCAGGCCGGGCTGCCCGAGGCCGCGATCCGCGCCAATGTGAAGCTGGCGATCTCGGGCGGGCAGAACGAGCCGCGCGACGTGATCGCCGGGCTGGCCTGGGCGCTGCTGACCCATCCCGGGCAACTGGCGATGGTGCGGGACGGGCGGGCGAGTTGGCTTCAGGCCTTCGAGGAATATGGCCGCTGGATCGCCCCCGTGGCCATGTCGCCCCGCCGGGTGGCCGCACGGCACGTCCTTCATGGCGTGACGCTGGAGCCGGGGGACCGGGTGTTCCTGATGTTCTCGTCCGGCAACCGCGACGAGAGCGTCTTCGCCCGGCCCGATGTCTTCGACCTGACGCAGGATTCGGGGCCCGCCGTGACCTTCGGCGCCGGGCCGCATTTCTGCGCTGGCGCCTGGGCCTCGCGCTGCCTGATCGCCGAGGTGGCGATGCCGATGATTTTCGAGCGCTTGCCGGGGCTGCGGCTGGCGGGCGAGGTGCCCTTCGGCGGCTGGGCCTTCCGCGGACCGCTGCGGATGCCGGTCGCCTGGGACGCGTAAAGGAGGGGTTTCGCCCTCGATTCCTCGGACGACCAGGGCGGGGGGCCAGCCCCCCCGCTCAAGGGGGTTTTCCACCCCCCTTGAGAAACCCCCGAGGATATTTCTGGAACAAAGATGAAAAGGGGGCGTGCGGAGATGTCGCGCGGCGGGGCGTTGACGGGGCGCCTGTGGCGGCGTCTTGTGGGGTCATGAGCCGAACCCTGCCCGCCGATGCCCCTGCCGCGCTGCGCCTTGTCGCACCCCTGGCCGATCTGGCCTTCCTCGACATCCAGTCGATGTTGTTGCCGCGAGAGATGAGTCCGCTGCAGGCTTGGCAGTATCTGAACGCCCGCCCGCTGCCCGGTTTTGCCCTGGCCTTCCGCATCCGCGACGCCATATCGGGCCTCTTCGGGGTAAAGCGGCTGGGCGGGTTCCGCGGCCGTCCGCCCGAAAGCGTCGCCCCCGGCGACCGGCTGGAGTTCTTCCTGGTCGAGGAGGTGGCGCCCGGGCTGATGGTGCTGACCGAGCGGGACCGGCACCTCGACGTGATGACCGCGGTCACGGTCGAGGGGCAGCGGCTTGCCATCACCTCGTCTGTCGTGACGCACAACCTGTTCGGGCGGCTCTATATGCTGCCCGTGGCGCCCGCGCATCGGCTGATCGTGCGGTCGCTGATGCGGCGGGCGCGGCGCGGGTAGGGGCAGCGCGCCCACCCTCGCTTGACTTCGCCTCATCCCCCGGGCCTCATCCCCGCAAACGGAGGCCTCCATGACCGACTTGACCGACGACCTCGCCGACCGGCTGACCCGCTATTGCGCCATCGACAGCCAGTCGGATGCGGACAGCCCCAGTTCGCCCTCGACCGCCATCCAGCTGGACATGCAACGCCTGCTGGTGGCCGAACTCACGGCGATGGGGGCCGAGGATGTGACGCTGACCGAGTATGGCGCCGTGCTCGCCACGATCCCCGGCACGCGTGAGGGGCCGACCGTCGGTTTCCTGGCCCATGTCGATACCGCGCCGCAGTTCAACGCCAGCGGCGTGAAGCCGCGGATCATCAGGGGCTACAACGGCGGCGCGATCACCTATCCCGATGATCCCAGCCTCAGCCTGACGCCCCAGGCCTTTCCCTATCTGGCCGAGAAGCTGGGCCACGATATCGTCACGGCTTCAGGCCTGACGTTGCTCGGGGCGGATGACAAGGCGGGCGTGGCGATCCTGATGACGGCGGCTCAGCGCCTGCTGGCCGATCCCGCGCTGCCCCGGCCCCGGCTCAGGCTGGCGTTCACCCCGGATGAGGAGATCGGCCGCGGCGTCGATCCCCGCCTGCCCCGGGATCTGGGCGCCGATTTCGCCTATACTTTCGACGGCGGGAAAGTGGGCGAGATCGAATACGAGACCTTCTCGGCCGATGGCGCGGTGGTCACGGTGAAGGGGGTGTCGATCCACCCCGGCTATGCCACCGGCAAGCTGGTCAACGCGATCCATCTGGCGTCGAAGATCATCCAGACCCTGCCCCAGGTGACGCTGACGCCCGAAACGACCGAAGGGCGCGAGGGCTTCATTCATGCCACGGATATGGACGGCGGCTCCTCCGAGATGCGGATCAAGTTCATCCTGCGCGATTTCGAACGGGACGGGCTGGAGGAGAAGGGCGCGCTGCTGCGGCAGGTCTGCGCGGCGGTGGCGGCGACCGAACCCCGCGCCGAGATCACCTGCACCATCACCCCCCAATACCGCAACATGCGCTACTGGCTCGAATCGGACATGACGCCCGTGGAGCTGGCCCGTGAGTCGGCGCGGGCCCTGGGGCTCGATCCGGTTTCGGTGCCGATTCGGGGCGGGACGGATGGATCGCGACTGACCGAGATGGGGATTCCCTGCCCGAATCTCTTCACCGGGATGCAGAACATCCATGGTCCGCTGGAGTGGATCTCGGTCCAGGACATGGAAGTGGCGATGCGACTCTGCCTGGAGATCGCCGGTCGGGCCGCGAAGGGCTGAGCGACGGGGGCGATTCCGGCCTGTAGAACAGGCAGAATCGCCCCTGCCTCAGGATCTCGTGGTGGCCCGGTCTGCGACCACAACAGGCTGTGAAAAGGTCGGCAAAGCTTGCCTTTCCGAGAAAGTATCGAGCCTTTCCAATAGGATAGATGAAAATCGCCGTCTCCTGTGACGAATTTTTGTCGGCCCGTGTTTTTTCCTCTTGCGGCTCCCGGCGGATACCCCTAGATACCGCCTCACCGAAGCGGAGACGCTGAGGGACGCGCCGGAAGGGACGCTGGAAACAGACCCGGAAGACACGGAAAAGGATAGGAAAACGGCAGCGCTGTCGGAAAACTTCGGAAGCGCCGCTGGAATTTTTGTCCTCTGCTTTTTGACATTTTGGTGAATGAAGGGATATGTGGGCGGTTTGGTTCATTTCGATGGATCGGACGTCTGGATATCGGCCTCTTAGCGGTAACGCGATGATAGGGGTGTCAGCTTCACTGTTTTGCGGCTCCGGTTCCGAATGGGACTTGAGCACAAAACGGAAGAAATGAACGGTCAGCTTAGGCTGACCTGTGATGTGCAGAGGTTCGCTCGTCAAGGATAGGCTGGTAACGGCCTTTCAACTTGAGAGTTTGATCCTGGCTCAGAACGAACGCTGGCGGCAGGCCTAACACATGCAAGTCGAGCGAAGTCTTCGGACTTAGCGGCGGACGGGTGAGTAACGCGTGGGAACGTACCCTTTGGTACGGAATAGCCCCGGGAAACTGGGAGTAATACCGTATGGTGTCTTCGGACTAAAGATTTATCGCCAAAGGATCGGCCCGCGTTGGATTAGGTAGTTGGTGGGGTAATGGCCTACCAAGCCGACGATCCATAGCTGGTTTGAGAGGATGATCAGCCACACTGGGACTGAGACACGGCCCAGACTCCTACGGGAG
>JAIUPD010000009.1 GCA_020161615.1 Pseudomonadota bacterium
AACCTGAAGTTCGAAGTCTCGCTGATCGCGCCGATCGCCATGGAAGAGAAGCTCCGCTTCGCCATCCGTGAAGGCGGCCGCACCGTCGGCGCCGGCGTCGTCTCCAAAATCCTGAAGTGATCTCGGAGGCTCGGGGCGGCGCCGGCGTCGCCTCGAAGATCCTGACGTGATGAGATCCCGCAGGAGGGGCAATATTGCCCCTCCTGCCGAAAAGAACCGAGGGCGCGCCGGGAAACCAGCGCGCCTTTCTGCTTTCCCTCCCCGGACCCCCGTCATGACCACCATCGCCCTCTATGCCGCGGCCGCCCTGGCCGAAATCGCCGGCTGCTATGCCGTCTGGGCCTGGTGGCGGCTCGGCGCCGGGGCCTTCTGGCTGCTGCCCGGTCTGGCGGCGCTGGCGCTTTTCGCCTGGCTGCTGGCGCAGGTTGCCGCGTCCCAGGCCGGCCGTGCCTTCGCCGCCTATGGCGGGATCTACATCACCGCCTCGCTCCTCTGGCTCTGGCTGGCCGAAGGGCGGCGGCCGGACCTGTGGGACCTGACCGGCGCCCTCCTCTGCCTCCTGGGCGCGGCGGCGATCCTCTGGGGGCCGCGCGGCGCCTGAGGCAAGACCGCGTTAACCATTCCTAAAAGGTTAACGGGAATCCTCGTCCCCTGGGGCAGAAACGGGGGTGTTCATGCTGGCCTGCGCGCGCACGGTGGCCTTTGACGGGCTGGAGGCCCGTCTGGTCGAGGCGCAATGCGTCCTCAGCCCCGGCCTGCCCGCCTTCCATGTCGTCGGCCTGCCCGACAAGGCGGTGAGCGAGGCGCGCGAACGGGTGCGCGCCGCGCTCGCCTCGTTGGCCATCGCCCTGCCGCCGAAGCGGATCACCGTCAACCTCTCGCCCGCCGATCTGCCCAAGGAGGGTTCGCATTTCGACCTGCCCATCGCCCTGTCGCTGCTCGCCGCGCTGGGGATCATCCCGGTCGACGCGCTGGCCGAAACCGTGTCGCTTGGCGAACTCTCGCTCGACGGGGCGCTGGTGCCGGTGCTGGGCGCCCTGCCCGCCGCCATGACCGCGGCCGAGGAATCCTGCACGCTGATCTGCCCGCGGGCCTGCGGGGCCGAGGCCGCCTGGGTCGGTGCCGCCCGGGTGCTGGCCCCGGCCAGCCTGCAGGATGCCATTGCCCATTTCACCGGCCGCGCCCCTCTGCCTGCCGCCCGCCCGGGCGAGGTCACGCCCGCCGCCCCGGCCCGCGACCTGCGCGACGTCAAGGGCCAGGAACGCGCCAAGCGCGCGTTGGAAATCGCCGCCGCCGGGCGCCATCACCTGATCATGGTCGGCTCGCCCGGCTCGGGGAAATCCATGCTGGCGGCGCGGCTGCCCGGGCTGTTGCCGCCGCTATCCGCCATGGAAGCGCTTGAAACCTCGATGATCCATTCGCTCGCCGGGCTTCTCGACGAAGGCGGCATCTCGCGCACCCGCCCCTTTCGCGAACCCCATCACACCGCCTCGGTCGCCGCCATCGTCGGGGGCGGCAAAGGCGCGAAGCCCGGCGAGATCAGCCTGGCCCATAACGGCGTCCTGTTCCTGGACGAATTGCCGGAATTTCCCCGCACCGTGCTGGAAACCCTGCGCCAGCCCATCGAAACGGGCGAGGTGGTGGTGGCCCGGGCCAATGCCCATACCCGCTATCCCTGCCGCTTCCTGCTGGTCGCCGCCGCCAATCCCTGCCGCTGCGGCTATCTGGCCGAACCGGGTAGGGCCTGCAACCGCGCGCCCCATTGCGGCGAGGATTATATCGGCCGCATCTCGGGCCCCCTGATGGACCGTTTCGACCTGCGGCTGGAAGTACCCCCGGTGGCCTGGTCCGACCTCGACCTGCCGCCCACCGGCGAGCCTTCGGCCACCATCGCCGCCCGCGTGGCCCGGGCGCGAGCCGTGCAGGAGGTGCGGTTCGAGGGGATGCCGGGGCTCCGGGTCAATGCCGATGCCGAGGGCGCGCTGCTGGAAGAGATCGCCGAACCGGACCGCGAGGGAAAGAAGACCCTCGCCCTGGTGGCCGAACGCTTCGGCCTGACGGCGCGGGGCTATCACCGGGTGCTGCGGGTGGCGCGGACGATCGCCGATCTGGACGGCTCGGACCGCGTGCGCGCCCCGCATGTCGCCGAGGCGATCAGCTTTCGGCTGCTGGTCGCAGACAGGACAGGATGAAGCGCGCCGTGTGATCGAGGGTCTCGTCGGCCTCGGGTAGCCAGCCGTGCAGCATCGGCCAGACATGCGGCAGATCCCCGGCGATGCGGATCTCGGCGCCGGGCAGGCGGCCGCGCATGCGCTGGGCGTCGTCGCGCAGGATCTCGGTCTCGGCGGCATGGATCAGCACCGGCGGCGGCGCGGGGAATGTGGCATAGAGAGGCGAGAGGCGCGGATCGTCGGCATCGGCGGGACGGGCGCCGCCCAGGATCTGCGCCCGCGTCTCGGTCAGGCGATGCGCGGGCAGCACCTGATCGCGCGAAGCATTCGTGACCAGCGAGGCACCGGAAAAGGTGAGGTCGGTCCAGGGCGAGAAGGCGAAAAGCCCCGCCGGGACCCGCCCCGCCCGACAAAGATGGCCGAGCAGCGCCAGCGCCAGCCCGCCGCCGGCCGAATCGCCGCCCAGAACGATGCTCTCGGGCCGGTGCCCGCGCCGGATCAGCCCGTCATAGGCGGCCAGCGCATCCTCGAAGGCGGCGGGAAAGGGGTGTTCGGGCGCCAGGCGGTACTGGGCCACGAATACCCGGGCGCCGGTGCGCTGCGCCAGCGCGGCGGCCAGAGCGGCATGGGTGCGGGGGCTGCCCATGAGATAGGCGCCACCGTGAAAATAAAGGATCACGCCGCTGTCCTGCGGCTGGTTCGAGATCCACAGGCCCGGCACCCCGCCCTCCTCGGCCTCCAGGATCAGGCTGCGCGGCGGCAGGCGGCAGAAACGCCGCGCCATCCGTTCGAAATGCGCCCGCGCGGCGCGCGGATCGCGCTGACGCGCCAGCGACGGGCGCGTCAGGTTCAGCCCGACGAAGCGGGCGACCCGGGCCTGCCAGCTCATTTGGCCGCGCGCCGGGCTTCCAGCGCCTCCCAGATGCGGGCGGCCACGTTGATGCCATCAAAGCGCTCCAGCTCCTGAATGCCGGTGGGCGAGGTCACGTTGATCTCGGTCAGCCAGTCGCCGATCACGTCGATGCCAACGAAAACCTGGCCCTTTTCGCGCAGGAGGGGGCCGATGGCGGCGCAGATCTCGCGGTCGCGGGCGGTCAGTTCGACCTTCTCGGGACGGCCGCCGACATGCATGTTCGACCGAGTCTCGCCCTCGGCCGGGACGCGGTTGATGGCGCCGACCGGCTCGCCATCGACGAGGATCACGCGCTTGTCGCCCTTGGTCACGGCCGGCAGGTATTTCTGCACGATGAGCGGCTCGCGCGAGAAGCCGGTGAAGAGCTCGTACAAGGACGAGAGGTTGCGGTCGTTGGCGTCGAGGCGAAAGACCCCGGCCCCCCCGTTGCCGTAGAGGGGCTTCAGGATCACATCGCCATGGCGATGCTTGAAGTCCTTGATCTCGTTCAGGGATCTGGCGATCATCGTCGGCGGCGTCAGCTGCGGGAAGGTCAGGACCAGCAGCTTTTCCGGGTAATTGCGCACCCAGAACGGGTCGTTTGCCACCACCACCTTGTCGCGGATCAGGTCCAGCAGATGGGTCGTGGTGATATAGGCCATGTCGAAGGGCGGGTCCTGGCGCAGCCAGACCACATCCATGGTCGAGAGGTCCAGCCGCTCCTCCGGTCCGAAGGCCACATGATCGCCCTGCACCCGCTTGACGGTGAAGGGCCGGGCCCGGGCCACGACGCGCCCCTCGTCGAAGGTCAGCTTGTCGGGCGTATAGACCCACAGCTGATGCCCCCGCGCCTGGGCCTCTTCCGCCAGGCGGAAGGACGAATCCGCGTTGATATTGACGCCCTCGATCGGGTCCATCTGGAAAGCGATACGCAGCGCCATGACACCTCCTGCCGATCCGCGAAGGGATCGCCGATCCGGCATCCCCTGCGGATAGATGGCTCAGACGCGCCGGAGTTTCAATCGCTTCGGCCGCTTCCGCACGGTCTTCACACAGGCGTCAGGCGCAAAGCGCGTTCTCCAGGATCTCGATCCGGCCCAGTCGATCGATCAGCGCCACGTCGAAACGCGCGGGCGTGTTCAGCCCCGCGGGGCAGGTGCCCAGGAATTCCGACGCCGCGTCATAGAGGCGCTGGATCTGACGGGCCGACAACCGTTCGGCCGCCCGCGCATGGCTGCGGCTTTTCTTGACCTCGACGAAGACGAACCCGTCGCCGTCCTGCAGCACAAGGTCGATCTCGCCGCCCTTGCCGCGCCAGCGATGCCGGACCAGCGGGAAACCCCGTCGCTGATAGTCGCGCGCCACCTGCCCCTCGGCCGAAAGTCCCGCATGATAGGAAACCGATCCGCTCATTCGTCCCCTTTCCCGAGCGCGAGCGCCCGCTGATAGACCTGCCGCCGCGGCAGGTCGGTCGCGCCCGCCACAGCATCCACCGCCTCCCGCAGCGAGGCGCCCGCCATCGCCGCCCGCAGCATCCCGTCCAGATCGGGCGCTGCATCCCGCGCCGCCGCCTGGCCCAGCAGCAGCACGATCTCGCCTTTCAGATCCCGCCCGGCAATCACTGCCGTCACCTCGGCAAGCGAGCCTCGAATCACCTCCTCGAACCGTTTGGTGAGTTCGCGGCACAGGGCGACCTCGCGTTCCCCATATTCCCCCAATTCATCTAACAATCGGTGAATGCGCTTGGGGCTTTCGTACATCACCAGCGTCGCGGGGATGCCGGTCACCTCGGCCAGCCAGCTCTTGCGGGCGCCGCCCTGCGCCGGGGGAAAGCCCAGAAAGCAGAAGCGGTCGGTCGGCAGGCCCCCCACCGCCAGCGCGGTCAGCACGGCCGAGGCGCCGGGCGCGGCCAGGACCGGATGCCCTTCGGCAATCGCGGCCCGGGCGAGCTGAAAACCGGGGTCGGCGACCAGGGGCGTCCCCGCCTCGCTGGCATAGGCGACCGACTTGCCTTCGGCCAGAAGGCCCATGATCCGCGGCCGGACCTGGGCGCCGTTATGGTCGTGATAGGCGATCAGCGGGCGGCCCTTCAGGGGCACGCCATGGATCTCCATCAGGCGGCGCAGGCTGCGGGTATCCTCGGCCGCCAGAACATCCGCGCCGGCGAAGAGGTCGAGCGCCCGCAGCGTGATGTCGCGCGCCGCACCAATCGGCGTCGAGACCAGATGCAGCCCCGGCGGCACCCGCCCCGGCCGCGCCGAATGGGCCTCGATCCCGGCGGAATGCCGCGCGTCCTCGTCCCCGGACCCTTGCGTCTCGCTCATGCTCGTTCCACAGACACGTTTACTTCACCCCCGGCGTTCAATACTTGTGCCATAGTGTCGCCCGCGGCGAACGCCACCGCAACCCGCCCTGCAAGACCTGATCCGTGAGGAAGTCGATGGATAGCGAAGCCCCCGCACGCAAGCGCCAAGACCGCCAGCCCCTTTCCATCCTGTCGTCGACGGCTCTCTCTGCTCCCACCCGCCGCGGCGCGCTGCTCGGCCTTCTGTCGCTGGCCGCCTGCGGACCGATCGCGCTGGGCGGGTCCCGCGACGCGCCGGTCAACACCGCCGAACCGGTGGCCGTGGGCCTGCTGGTGCCGGCCGGCTCCGCGACCCCGGGCAACGACATCCTGGCCGCGAACCTGGAAAACGCCGCGCGGCTGGCCATCGGCGATCTGGAGGGCGTTCAGATCGACCTGCGCGTCTATGCCACCCAGGGCGATCCCGCCGTCGCCGCGCAGGTCGCGCGTCAGGCCATCGACGAGGGCGCGCGCATCCTGCTGGGTCCGGTCCATGGGGCCGAGGCGTCGGCGGTGGGCACCGCCGTGGCTGCGCTGGGCATCAACGTGCTGTCCTTCTCGAACAACCCGGCGATCGCGGGCAACAACGTCTTCGTGCTGGGCCTGACCCCGGACAATGCCGCGCGCCGCGTCTTGTCCTATGCCATGGCCAACGACCGCGGCCGGGTGATGATCATCGGCGAGCGGACCACTGCGGGCGAATTGATGATGGCCTCGGTCAACCGGGCCGCGGCCGAGACCGGCGCGCAGATCGTCGCGACCGAGACCTATGATTTCTCGCAGCAGGGGATCGTCGCGGCGCTGCCGCAGATGGCCTCCTCGGCGCGGTCTTCGGGCGCGCAGTCGATCCTCTTCACCGCCGACAGCGCGGGGGCCCTGCCGGTGCTGGCGCAGCTTCTGCCCGACAACCGCATCGCCTATCCGCAATTTCAGTTCATGGGCGTGACGCAGTGGAACATCCCGCCTGCCACGCTGCAATTGCGCGGGCTGCAGGACGGCTGGTTCACCCTGCCCGACCCGACCGTCACCCAGCAATTCGAATCGCGCTATGCCGCCGCCTATGGCGCGACCCCACATCCGATCGCGGGTTTGGCCTATGACGGGATCGCGGCCATCGGCGCCTTGCTGCGCACCGGCTCGCCCGAGGCCCTGTCGCACAGCGCGCTGCGCCAGCAATCGGGCTTCGTCGGTGTGAACGGCGTCTTCCGCTTCCTCTCGGACGGCACCAACGAGCGCGGCCTCGCCGTGGCGACGATCCGGAACAACGCGCTGGTCATCCTGGACCCGGCGCCGCGCAGCTTCGCCGGCCCCGGCGCGTAGGATCCGTTCATGGACAAAGCCGCCGCCCCTTTGGCCCTTGCCGAGCGGCTCTATGCCCTGCCCCCCGCCCCCGGCCCCGACGAGTCCCTGATCGTCGAGGCGGGGCGGATCTGCGACCTCGACGCGCTGGAGACCGCGCTGCGCGAAGGGCTGGCCGGACAGGACGACGCGCGCGAGATCCGGGCACTGACGGTCAAGGTGCTGAGCGAGGCTTTGCGGCAGGGCAACGCGGTGCTGCATGCGGCGCTGGCCCGCTCGCCCCGCGATTCGCGCAGCTATGTGCGGGCGCAGAGCTGGCTGACGGATACCGTGGTCATCGCTGCGTTGCGGGTGGCGCAGCTGAACCTGCACCCCAACGGCGCGCCGACCAAGGGCCAGCGCATCGCCGTCATGGCGGTCGGCGGTTATGGCCGGGCCGAGATGGCGCCCTTTTCCGACGTGGACCTGCTGTTCCTCGCCCCCACCAAGCTGAGCGGCTGGGCCGAAAGCGTCATCGAATCGACCCTCTACATCCTGTGGGACCTGAAGCTGAAGATCGGCCATTCCAGCCGCACGGTCGATGATTGCCTGCGCCTGGGGCGCGAGGATTACACGATCCGCACCGCGCTGCTGGAAACCCGCTTCCTGACCGGCAACGCGACGCTGGCCAGGGAATTGCGCGACCGGCTCTGGTCCGAGCTTTTTGCCAATACCCAGTCCGATTTCATCGAGGCGAAGCTGGCCGAACGGGCCGACCGGCACCAGAAGCAGGGCGGCCAGCGCTATGTGCTGGAGCCCAACGTCAAGGAGGGCAAGGGCGGGCTTCGCGACCTGCAGACCCTTTACTGGATCGCCAAATACATGCACCGCGCCCAGAAGGCGGCCGAGCTGGTGGGTCTGGGCTTCTACACCAAGCCGGAATACGAGAATTTCCGCGCCGCCGAGACCTTCCTCTGGGCGGTGCGCTGCCATCTGCACATCCTGACCGGGCGGGCCACCGATACGCTGAGTTTTGACCTGCAGCCCGAGGTGGCGCAGCGCATGGGCTATCTGGACCACGGCGGGCGCCGCGCGGTCGAGCATTTCATGCAGGATTACTTCCGCCACGCCACCCGCGTGGGGGAATTGACCCGCGTCTTCCTCACCGCGCTGGAGGAGCGCCACGTCAAGCGCGCGCCCAAGCTTCTGGGCCTGCTCAGGCGGCGCAAGAAGGTCAAGCCGGGCTATAGCGTCGAGCTGAACCGGCTGGATATCGAGGATCCGAAGACCTTCCTCGCCGATCCCCTGAACCTGCTGAGGATCTTCGAGGAGGGGCTGCGCACCGGCATGTTGCTGCACCCCGATGCGATGCGCCTCGTTGCCGCCAACCTCGACCTGATCGACGCCGACATGCGCGAAAACCCCGAGGCCGCGCGTATCTTCCTCGACATGCTGCTCAAGCACGGCAACCCCGAGCGGCCGCTCAGGCGGATGAACGAACTGGGCGTGCTCAGCGCCTTCATCCCGGAATTCGAGCCGATCGTGGCGATGATGCAGTTCAACGTCTATCACCATTACACGGTGGACGAGCACACGATCCAATGCGTCAGCGCCCTGGCCCAGATCGAGCGCAAGGAGCTGAAGGAAGAGCTGCCTCTCTCTTCCGCGATCCTCGACGCGGGGGTGAACCGCAAGGTCCTCTATGTCGCGCTGCTGCTGCACGACATCGGCAAGGGCCGGCCCGAGGATCACTCGATCCTGGGCGCGCAGATCGCCCGGCGGGTGGCGCCGCGGCTGGGCCTGAACCCCGAGGAATGCGAAACGGTGGAATGGCTGGTGCGCCATCACCTGCTCATGTCCGACATGGCGCAGAAGCGCGACATCGCCGATCCCCGCACGATCCGCGATTTCGCCAAGCTGGTGAAGACCAAGAAGCGGCTCGACCTGCTGACCGTGCTGACCGTCTGCGACATCCGCGGCGTCGGGCCCGGCACCTGGAACAACTGGAAGGCCATGCTGCTCCGGGCGCTGCATGCCGATACCGCGGCGGCGCTTCAGGACGGGGCCGAGGCACTCAACCGCTCGAACCGCGAGGATGAAGCCAAACGCGCCCTGCGCCGGGCGCTGGCCGACTGGCCGCGCGCCGATCTGGCAGCCGAGACGGCGCGCCATTACGGCCCCTATTGGCAGGGCCTCACGCCCGAGACGCATGTCGTCTTCGCCCGGCTTCTGCGCGACCTGCCGACCAACGAGATCCGCATCGACCTGAAACTGGTCGACGACCGCGACGCGACCCGCGCCTGTTTCGCGCTGGCCGACCATCCCGGCATCTTCTCGCGCCTGGCGGGGGCGCTGGCGCTGGTCGGGGCCAACATCGTCGACGCGCGGACCTATACGACCAAGGACGGCTATGCGACGGCCGAATTCTGGATCCAGGACGCCGAGGGCAAGCCCTATGAGGAAGCCCGCCTGCCCCGCCTGCGCAAGATGATCGAAAAGACCTTCGCCGGCGAGGTGGTGGCGACCCAGGCGCTGAAGGACCGCGACAAGGTCAAGAAACGCGAACGCGCCTTCCGGGTGCCGACCAAGATCGTTTTCGACAATGACGGGTCGGATATCTACACGATCATCGAGGTGGATACCCGCGACCGGCCCGGTCTGCTGTACGACCTGACGCGGACACTGGCCGCGAACAACATCTACATCGCGAGCGCGGTGATCGCGACCTATGGCGTGCAGGTGGTCGACAGCTTCTATGTCAAGGATATGTTCGGGCTGAAACTGCACGCGAAGACCAAGCAGGAATCGCTGGAGAAGAAGCTGCGCGCCGCCATCGAGGCGGGGGCGCAGCGGGCGGCGCAGGGGTGAAACGGGCGCTGAACCCGATGCCCGATTGGGTGGCTTCGGCGCTGGACGAGGCCGGGCTCAGGCAAGTCTATGACGCGCGCCCGCCCTATCAGCGCAACGATTGGCTGGGCTGGATCGCCCGCGCGAAACTGCCCGACACCCGCGACCGGCGGCTGGCCTCGATGCTGGCTGAACTCAAGGCCGGGCAGGGTTACATGGGCATGGACTGGACACCGAGAAAATGACGCCGATTCGCCTGGTCAAGGGGTTTGCCACCGTTGGCGGCTGGACGCTGGCCAGCCGCGTTCTGGGCTTCGTGCGCGATGCCTGGATCGCCGCCGTACTGGGCACCGGCCCCGCCGCGCAGGCCTTCATCGTCGCCTTCTCGCTGCCGAACATGTTCCGCCGCTTCTTTGCCGAGGGGGCCTTCAACACCGCCTTCGTGCCGATGTTCTCGAAGAAATACGAAGCGGGCGAGGATGCCGAAGGCTTCGCCCGCGACGCGCTGTCGGGGCTCGCCTCGGTGGTGATCGTGCTGACCCTGATCGCCCAGGTGGCGATGCCCTGGCTGGTGCTGGCCATGGCCTCGGGCTTTCAGGGGGACGAACGCTTTGACCTGGCGGTGACCTACGGGCGCATCGCCTTCCCCTATATCCTGTTCATCTCGCTGGCGGCGCTGGCCTCGGGCGTGCTGAACGCGACGGGCCGCTTCGCCGCCGCCGCCGCCGCGCCGGTGCTCTTGAACATCATCTTCATCGGCACCTTCTGGCTGCTGCCTGTCCTGGGCTGGGATCCGGGGCTGACCATCACCTGGGCGGTGCCGGTGGCCGGCTTCGCCCAACTCGCCCTGGTCTGGATCGCCGCGAAACGCGCGGGCATCCGCCTGCTGCCGCGGATCCCCCGCCTGACGCCCGAGATGAAGCGACTGGCGCGCATCGCCGCGCCCGCCATGCTGGCCGGGGGGGTGGTGCAGGTCAACCTGCTGGTCGGCCGTCAGGTCGCCAGCTATTACGGCGATGCCGTCGCCTGGCTCTATAACGCCGACCGGCTCTATCAGCTGCCCCTGGGCGTGGTGGCCATCGCCATCGGCGTGGTGCTGCTGCCGGATCTGTCGCGCCGCCTGAAGGCCGAGGATATCGAGGGCTCGCGCCACTCGATGAGCCGCGCCACCGAATTCGCGCTGGCGCTGACCCTGCCCTCGGCCGTGGCGCTGGTGGTGGCCGCCGTGCCGCTGACCTCGGTCCTGTTCGAGCGCGGGCTCTTCGGCCCCGAGGATACGCGCGCCACCGCCCTGGCCGTCGCCGTCTATGGCCTGGGCCTGCCCGCCTTCGTTTTGCAGAAGGTGCTGCAGCCGCTGTTCTTCGCCCGCGAAGACACGCGCCGGCCCTTCAATTACGCGCTGATCGCCATGGTGGTGAACGCGGTGTTGGCGGTGGGCCTTGCGCCGGTCATCGGCTATATCGCCGCCGCCGTGGCCACCAGCCTGGCGGGCTGGGCGATGGTCTGGCAGCTCTGGTCCGGCAGCCGCAGCATGGGCGCGGCGGTGCACCTCGACGCAAGGCTGCGCAGCCGGGCGCCCCGGATTGTCGCCGCCGCGCTGATCATGGGGCTAGGGCTGGCCGGGCTGATCTGGCTGATGGGACCGCTCTTCGCTCTCGCCGGCTGGCGCTATCTGGCGCTGCTGGCGCTGGTACTGGGCGGTGCCGTGATCTATTTCGGCGCCGGTGCCGCGATCGGCGCCTTCCGGCTGTCAGATTTCACCGGGGCGATGAGGCGCGGCCGCTAGAAGACCTTGCGGCCCACGGCGATCAGGATCACGGCGCCCACGAAGCCCGCGATCAGATAGCCCAGGATGCCCGAGAAGCTGACGCCGACCAGGCCGAAGATGAAGCCCGCCACCGCCGCGCCGACGATGCCGAGGATGATGTTCACGATCACCCCGGTGTCGGATTTCATGAACATCGAGGCGAACCAGCCCGCCAGACCGCCGATGATGATGGAACCGATGATCCCCATTGCACACTCCCTCCGTAATCCCCTTCATGTAGGAAGTCGCGCCCGGCCGACAAGACGCCTCAGCCGCGAATCCGCGACCTGAGCCGCTGCCAGCTTCCGGGCCCGAGGACCAGCGCCGAGGCCGCGAAACCCAGCGCGAAAGCGGTCAGTTCCGCCATCCAGGCGGGCCCCGTTTCGGCCAGAAGCGCAAAGGCCAGCCGCGCGCCGATCAGCACGCCGATCAGGGCGAAGGCCCGGCGCTGCTTTCCCCGGTCGCCGTGGGCATCGCGCCAGCGCAGCCAGGTGACGGCGCCGACCAGGGCAAAGGCCATCGGCATCCCGCCCAGCAGCCAGCCCAGCTGATCCTGCGACGTGACGAGGCCGAACAGGAACGCCGCCCCCACCGGCACGGCCAGCGCCAGGACCAGAAAGCGGATCGCCCCGAAACTCTCGCCAACCATCTTGCCGAGCGCCGCCAGCAGGACCACGGCGAAGACAGCATGCATCAGGCTGGCATGGACAAAGCCATAGGTGACGTACCGGACCAGATGCATCGGCGGAAAACGGGCATTGTCCAGCATCCATTGCTGGATGCCGCTGGAAAAGGCGAAGCGCTCGATCGCCCGGACCCGCCAGCCGACCCCCTGCTGGCCGCCAATCACCCCCTGCCCGGCCAGGCTGAGCGTGATCTCCACCGCCAGGATGGCCAGGATCAGCAGCCAGACCGCTCCGGGCAGCTTGTTGATCGGCGAGGAGTTGAGGTCGCGCAGCAGGCGCTCGTCGTCGGGGTCGCTCATCGGGGCTCCGGCAGGGTCCGCATCGGGTCGGCAAGGGGTCGGTTGACGCCCCGCCGCGCCAGCGATAAGCGAGGCGGAGCCGTTTTTCCACCATGGAGTGTCGTCCATGACCGACGCCAAGGCCCCGACCGCCACCGCCGATGCGAACCCCGGCTTCACGCCGCGGGTGTTTTCCGGGATCCAGCCCTCGGGCGGGCTGACGCTGGGCAATTACCTCGGCGCCATCAAGCGCTTCGTGGAGATGCAGGGCCAGGGCGTCGAGACGATCTATTGCATGGTCGACATGCATGCGATCACCGTCTGGCAGGATCCCGAGGCGTTGCGCCGCCAGACGCGGGAACTGGCCGCGGGCTATCTGGCCGCGGGCCTCGATCCCACGAAATCCATCCTCTTCAACCAGAGCCAGGTCTCGGCCCATGCCGAATTGGGCTGGATCTTCAACTGCGTGGCCCGGATGGGCTGGATGAACCGCATGACGCAGTGGAAGGACAAGACCTCGGGCAAGGATGCCGAGAAGGCCTCGCTGGGGCTTTTCGCCTATCCCTCGCTGATGGCGGCGGACATTCTGGTCTATCACGCGACCCATGTGCCGGTGGGCGAAGACCAGAAGCAGCATGTCGAGCTGACGCGCGACATCGCGGCGAAGTTCAACCATGATTTCAAGGTCGATTTCTTCCCGATGACCAACCCGGTGATCGAGGGCGCGGCGACGCGGGTGATGAGCCTGCGCGACGGCACCAAGAAGATGTCGAAATCGGACCCTTCGGATGCGGCGCGGATCAACCTGACCGACGACGCCGACGCGATCTCGAAGAAGATCAAGAAGGCCAAGACCGACGCCGAGCCGCTTCCCGAGAGTTTCGAGGCGCTCGCCGACCGGCCCGAGGCAAAGAATCTGGTCAATATCTACGCGGCGCTGGCCGGGATGACCAAGGAGGCGGTCCTGGCCGACTTCGCGGGCCAGGGCTTCGGCGCCTTCAAGCCGAAGCTCGCCGATCTGGCGGTCGCTTCGCTCGCGCCCATCTCGACCGAGATGTCGCGGCTGATGCAGGATCCGGCCGAGATCGACCGGATCCTGGGCCAGGGCGCCGACAAGGCCGATGCCATCGCCCGGCCGATCCTGGAAAAGACCTACGACATCGTCGGCATGATCCGCTCGCGCCGCTGAGGCACCCGGCGGCGGGAGGCCCGCATCAGCGCGCCCCGCCAGCGCCGGGCCGGCCCCGCGGGACCCAGGGCGCGGCCGGGTTCCTGCCCCTGGGCGGGCGTCACCGCCCCCTCCCCCGCCCCGAAGGACGCACCCGGGCCCATCCCGAAGCCGCCCTCGGTCATCTACGTTCCGAAAATATCCTCGGGGGTTTCTCAAGGGGGTGGAAAACCCCCTTGTGCGGGGGGCGGCGCCCCCTGCTTGGTCGCCCAAGGAGCGCGCGCTTGCGCGCGCGACGGGGGCGAAACCCCTCCCCCGCTTCAGGGACGGCCCCCTCCTCACGGTTCGCGCAGGGCCCGGGCGAAATGGTCGCGCACCGGGTCGATCAGATAGGCCAGGGGCGTGCGGACACCGGTGGCGATGAAGGCCTGCACGCTCATCCCCGGCACCAGCGCATCCTCGCCGACCGCGCTCAGCGTCTCGGCCGTCGGCACGATCTCGACCCGGAAATGCCGCGTGCCGGTCCGCTCGTCGGCGAAGGTCGCGGCGGAAATCGCCGTCACGCGCCCCGGCAAATCCGGCAGCGCGCGCCCCGTCAGGCCGGGAAAGCGCAGCATCGCCAGCTGGCCGAGGCGGATATGGTCGATCTCGTCCGGGCTGACGCGCAGGGTCAGCACCGGCTTTGGCGGCGCCGCGAGGATCTGCATCACCTCCGCGGCCGGGCGCAGGACGGTGCCGGCGGCGGCCAGCGTGAGGTCATGCACCACGCCCGCCGCCGGTGCCCGGATCTCCAGCGCGGCGAGGCGGCTGACCAGGGCCGCGCGCCGCGCATTCAATTCGATCAGCTGGCGCCCGGTCTCGGCGAATTGCAGTTCCGCCTCCTCGCGCCGCGCGGCGCCCAGCGACGCGGCCTGCATGGCGATTTCGGTGATCTGGCCGCGGAGCTCGCCGTCCCGGGCGGCCAGCGCGGCGCGCGATCCGGCCAGCCGGGCATTGGCACGGGCCAGTTCGCTGAGCCGGGTCCCGGGGGCAAGACCGCGGTCGCGCAGAATCTGCTGGGCGTCGAGTTCCTGGTGCAGGATCTGCGCCTCGGCCTCCAGTTCCTGGCGCTGACCGATCAGCCCCTGCAGCTCGGCCTCGGCCTGGCGGCGGCGCTGCAGGAGCTGCGCTTCCTGCCGTTCGAAGGTCTCGCGCCTGGCATCGTAGAGGCGCAGCTGCGCCCTGAGCGCCCGCATCCGCACCCGGTCCTCCATGGCCGAGACCGGCACGACCGGGAAATCGAGCCCGTCGCGTTCTGCCCTGAGCCGCATGAGCCGCGCCTCGGCCTCGACAATCTGCGCCTCGATGAAGTCGAGTTCGGTGCGCGGGGCGGCATTGTCGAGCGCGATCAGCAGCGCGCCCGCCTCGACCGTCTGCCCCTCGTGGACCAGCAATTGCGCGACCACGCCGCCGTCGGGGTGCTGGACCGGATGGCGATAGGGGGCGACATCGACCTCGCCCGCCGCCACCACGGCCGAGACGATGGCGGCGCTGGCCGCCCAGCCGATGAGCCCGGTCAGCAGGATCACGCAGGTGGTGACGCCCAGCAGGATCGGTGCGCCGGCCCTGAGTTCGGGGATCTCATCCATCGCGATCGCGCCCCCCGCCGCCGCTGCCCACCACCGCCATGTGATTGCGCACCATCTCGCGCAGGATGATGTCGCGCGGGCCGAAACCGGTCTGCACGCCGCCGTCCAGCACCAGCAGGTCGTCGCATTCGGCGATCGAGGTGGGGCGCAGCGCCGTCACCACCACCACCGCGCCGCGCGCCTTCAGCGTCCGGACCGCGGCGTTGAAGGCCGAGGTGCCGTCGGCGTCGAGATGCGCCGAGGGTTCGTCCAGGATGACCAGCGCCGGATCGTTGTAAAAGGCCCGCGCCAGCCCGACACGCTGCACAAGCCCGCCGGCCAGATGCGCCACTTCGGGTTCGGTCGAGGTATCGTAGCCGTCGGGCAGCGCGGTGATCGCGGCGTGCACCCCCGCCAGCCGCGCCGCAGCCTCGATCCGGGCGGGATCGGCCTGCGGGTCGTGGCGGGCGATGGCCTCGCCCAGCGTGCCCGGCAGCAGCGCGAAGCGCTGCGGCAGGTAACCGATGCGGGTGACCGGCACCTTGGACAGCGGCACCTCGCCCAGCCGAAGCACCCCGGCCGAGGGCGGCATCGCCCCGGCCAGAACCCGCGAAAACAGGCTCTTGCCCGAGCCGCCGGGCCCGATCACCCCCAGCGCCGTGCCGGGCCGCACGGTGAAACCGTTCAGCCGCAGCACCGCCTCGCGCCGGCCCTGCGGCACGACGACGAGGCCGCGCACGCTGAGCGCACCGCCGATGGGACCGCTGACCGGCTCAACCGCGGCGGCGGTCGCACTCAGGAAGCCATCGAGCCGCCGCCAGCCCGCCAGCGCCACATGCAGCCGCCCCCAATGCGCCGCCAGCTGCTCGACCGGGGCCAGGGCCCGGCCCAGCAGGATCGAGGTGCCGACCATCAGGCCCGGCGAGAGCTGGTTGTCCAGCACCAGCCAGGCGCCCAGCGCCAGCGTCGCCGATTGCAGGAACAGCCGGAAGGTCCGCGCCAGCGCCGACGAGCGCACCGAGCGGTCGGTCGTGGCCAGAAGCGCCGCCAGCGCCTCGCGCCGGTAGGTGCGCCAGCGGGCGACCACATCGGGCGTGAGACTGGCAACGCGGTCGCCGCCCTCATTCTCGATCGCGACCTGAAGCCCGTCGGCCGCCGAATCCTGCCGATGCGCGTTGCCCAGCAGCCGCCGCTGCTGCATGTGCCCCGAGAGCGCCATCAGCGCCAGCACGGCACCGCCCCAGACCGCCAGCCAGCCCAGATAGGGATGCACGACATAGAGGAGCGCGAGGAAGGCGAGGGTCCAGGGCAGGTCCAGCAAGGCCTGGGCGATCTGAGAGCCCAGTAGGCGCTGCACCGTATCGAGGTCATGCATGGCCAGCGCCGCGCGCGGATCGGGCGGATCGCGCAGCCGGGCGCGCAGGCTCGCCTCGAACACGCGCGTTTCCAGCTCATGCCGGGCCCGGGCCCCGATCCTGAGCAGGATCTGCGCCCGGGCCGTGTCGATCCCCGCCATCATCGCGTAGAGAAAGGCCACCAGCGCGAAAAGGACGACGAGCGTGGCGGTGGACCGGCCGGTCAGCACCCGGTCATAGACCTGCAGCATGAAGATCGGGCCGGTCAGGACCAACAGGTTGGAAACCGCGCCGAAGACAAGCGCCGCCACCCACAGGCGATGCGTCTTCGACATCCAGATTCCGGCCGTGATCCTGTTCGGCATGCGCACCCCGACACACGGGGATGTGCGGTTGCCCTTGTCACATTCCCCTTTTACACCACCCTTAGGACCGAGGTGCTAGTATTCGGTAAACCGGCGCAGAGGAGGCACGCGTGAGACATCGCTGGCTGGCAGCATTTTTCGCCATCGCGCTGATCGCGGGTTGCGCACGCGCGCCCGCGCCGGGGGTCAACGATCCCTATGAATCGACCAACCGCGCCTGGTTCGACAGCAATCTGCGGCTGAGTTCGGCCATCACCGGCAGTGACGACGCGGTGGCCGATGAGGCCGACGCCGGGGGCGCGCCGCGCCGCAGCCCCTTTCGCCACGCGCTGAGCAATGTCGGCGGCAACCTGGGCCTGCCGTCGAGCATTCTCAACGACTTGCTGCAATTCCGCCCCTCCCGCGCGGCCGAGAATACGGTGCGGCTGGTGATCAACACGACGGTCGGCCTGGGCGGGCTTTTCGATCCGGCCGGGGCGATGGGTTTCCATGGCCGCCGCTCGGATTTCGGCGAGACGCTGCACCGCTGGGGCGTCGGCGAAGGCGCCTATGTGGTGCTGCCGCTCTATGGCCCGTCGACCGAACGCGACACCGCGGGGCTGGTGGTCGACATGCTGATCGACCCGCTGCGTTTCGCGCTGCCCGCGCCCGAATATGGCTACAGCAACGCCGTCCGTTTCGCCGGAAGACTGGCCGATGCGGCGGAATATTCGGACCTGCTCGACGCGAATGTGATCAATACCGCGGACCCTTATGCCCAGGCGCGCCTTCTTTATCTGCAGACCAGGCGCTATCATCTGGGCGTCGAAGTCGAGGAAGAGATCATTGACCCTTATGCCGATTTCTAGACCCACCCGCCGCCTGTTGCTGGCCAGCATGGCCGCCGCCGCCGCCGCGCCCATGCTGGGCGGGCCTGCCACCGCGCTGACCCAGGCGCAGTCGAGCGAGCTGATCGGGCGGGTGATGGCCGACGTGCAGGGCATCATCAATTCGGGCGGATCGGAAGCGCAGATGATCGGCCGCTTCGAGCAGCTTTTCAGCCGCTACGCCGATGTGCCGACCATCGCGCGCTCGGCCCTCGGCCCGCCGGCGCGCGGCGCGAGCGCGGCGCAATTGTCGGCCTTTACCGAAGCCTTCCGCGGCTATCTGGCGCGCAAATACGGCCGCCAGTTCCGCCGCTTCATCGGCGCCACGGCGCAGGTGACCGGCGCCCGGGAGGTTCAGAGCTTCTGGGAAGTGATCTCGACCATGACGATGCGGGGCGAAGCCCCGTTCGAGGTGCGCTGGCATGTCTCGGACCGGTCGGGGCAGATCCTGTTCTTCAACCTGATCATCGACGGGGTGAATGTCCTGGCCGCCGAGCGGCAGGAGATCGGCACCATGCTGGAACGCCGCGGCGGGAACCTGGACCGGATGATCCAGGACCTCCGGCAGGCCGGATGAGGGCCGCGCTGGCCCTGAGCCTGGCCGTCACGGCGGGCGGCGCCGGGGCGCAAAGCCTCTATGACGGGACCTGGACCTTTCTCGACGCCGCCAGCTGCCGGCCGGGATCGGATGCGGTGGTTCGCGTCACCCTGCCCGAGATCCGGTATTACGAATCCCTGTGCCGGCTGTCCAACCCGGTCCCCGTGCGTGGCATGGAGGCCACGCTCTACGACGCCGATTGCGCGGGCGAGGGCGAGACCTGGCACCATCGCCTCCTGCTGATGCGGACCGACGACGGGCAGCTTCTGCAGCTTCAGGATGGCTTTGCCCAGCTTCTGAACGCCTGCCCCGCCGAGGCCCCCGCTGCGGCGCCAGGGAAATAGCCCCCGCCGAGGGGCGAGGTGCAAGGAGAAGGCCAGCCCCGCGCCGGCCTTTCGCGTTCAGCGGCCGCCCAGCAGGCCGTTCAGGATCCCCATCACCGCGTCGCCCAGGCTGTCGCCGGGTGCCCCCTGGGTGCTGCCCGGCGCGCCGCGGGTGGTCGGCGGCTGCAGGTCGGTGTTGGGCTGCGAGGGCACGATCATCGGCAGCGGATGCAGCGGCATCCCCTCATGCACGCGGACCATGACCTCGCGCCAGATCTCGGCCGGAAGCCCCCCGCCGGAAACCCCGGTCAAGGGCGAGTTGTCGTCGTTGCCCATCCAGACGCCGACCACGTAATCGGCGGTGAAGCCGACGAACCAGGCGTCCCGCGCGCTGGTCGTGGTGCCGGTCTTGCCCGCCGCCTGCCGCCCGTCGGGCAGCCGCGCGCGCCGCCCGGTGCCATAGGGCGCGTCGATCACCTGCGTCATCATCCAGATCAGCCGCTCGGACGCCTCGGCGCTGATCACCCGCTCGCCGATGCCAGAGCCGATGGTCATGAGGGGCGTCCGTTCCCCCGCCAGCGACAGCGAGGTGAAACCATAGGGCCGCACCGACGAGCCGCCGTTCAGGATCCCCGCGAAAGCGGCCGTCATGTCCAGCAGCGTCGCCTCGGAAGACCCCAGCGCCAGCGAGGGCCCCTCGGCCAGTTCCGAATGCAGGCCGAAGGCATTGGCTGCCTGGCGCACGCGCTCGCGTCCCATCGCCTCGGAAATCCGCACGGCGGGGATGTTCTGCGACCGGGCCAGCGCCTCGGCCAGGGTCATGTAGCCCAGGAAATCGTTGGTGTAATTGCGCGGCGTCCAGGGGCCCGAGCCGGGGACGTTGATGGTCAGGGGGGAATCCTCGACCAGATCGAAGGGCTGATAGCCGTCCTCCATCGCCAAGGCATAGACAAAGGGCTTGAAGGCCGAGCCCGTCTGCCGCTGCGCCTGGGTGGCGCGGTTGAAGCCGCCGGTCACGTAATGCCGCCCGCCGACCATGCCGCGCACGGCGCCATCCGCCGACATGACGACCACCGCCGCCTCGGCTTCGGACCCTTCGCGCACCCGGTCGGCGAAGACCTGACGCACGGCCTCTTCGGCGGCGCGCTGGATGCGCTGATCCAGCGTGGTCTGGATCATCACATCCTCGGTCGTCTCACGTGTGAGGTAGGCCGGGCCGCTCTGCATCACCCAATCGGCGAAATAGCCGCCGGTGGTGCTGTCCGCCGCCTCGTGCAGGGTCGCCGGATTGGCCCGGGCCTGCTGGTATTCGGCGTCGCTCAGATAGCCCTGGTCATGCATCAGCCCCAGCACCACGGCGGCCCGTTCCTGGGCGCGTTGCAGGTTGCGGGTCGGCGCGTAATAGCTGGGCGCGGGCAGAAGCCCCGCCAGCATGGCCGCCTGCTGCGCGTTCAGCTCACGCGCCGAGATGCCGAAATAGCGTTCCGAGGCGGCCTCGAACCCGCGCGAGCTGGCGCCGAGAAAGGCGCGGTTCAGATAGATCGAGAGGATCTCGTCCTTGGAATAATGCAGCTCCAGCGCGAAGGCATAGGGCAGTTCCTGGATCTTGCGCCAGATCGTGCCTTCGCGGCAATCGGCCTCGTAGGCGGCCTCGTTCTGCCAGACCTCCGGGTCGAACTCACGCCCCAGGCACAGCAGCTTCGCCACCTGCTGCGTGATGGTCGAGCCGCCGGCACCGCGGAACGCCCCCCGCCCCGAGGCGATGTTCGAAGCGATGGCCCCGGCGATCCCGCGCGGGCTGACGCCGAAATGCCAGTAAAAGCGCCGGTCCTCGGAGGCGACGACGGCATGGCGCAGATGTTCGGACACATCCCCGGCCAGGGTGGATCCGCCGAAGGATTCGCCCCGCCAGGCAAAGACCGCGCCATCGGCATCGGCCATCGTCACCGAGCCGCGCGCGCGACCGTCGAGCAGGTCGGTCACGTTGCCGGGCAGCGTGGTGTAGAAATAGAAGGTCGCCGCCGCCATCACCAGGGCCGCCATCAGCGACACGCGCCAGAAAAAGCCCCAGAGGATGCGGAACACCAGCCGGAAGACGCCGCCGATAAAGCGCAGGACCGGATTGCCCGACCGCTTGGGCGGCGTCCGCCGCGGGGGTCTGCGCCCGCCGCCGGAACCGCCGCGAGACCCGCCACCGGACCCGTTGCCAGCCTGAGACCGAGGCGCCGAGGCGCGCCGGTCCGCCACAAGAGGAGGACGCCGGGTTCCGTTCGATGCCATACGCTGTTCTGCCCGCTGCCGTACCGTTTCGTGTCTTTGGCGTACAATACCCGCGCACCGCCTGCTTGTGGAGGCCCCCTCTCACGGCGATTCGCCTTCGTGATATGCCCGAATTTTAATCGGCTCTGCCTAATTGTTCATTTTTTGGGCAATCTGCCGGTTTCGGGGCCGTTTCCGGCCCGTCCCAGCGTTGCGCTTTGCCGCTTTGGGCAGCGCTATTGGCGCAGGACGCGCCCGTCGAAGGGCGCCCCTGGGACCGCAAGAAGGGGGCACACGTGAAGTACATCATCGCAGCAATCAAGCCGTTCAAGCTGGAGGAGGTCCGCGAGGCGCTGACCACCATCGGCGTGCGCGGCCTGATGGTCACCGAGATCAAGGGCTTCGGAACGCAATCGGGTCACACCGAAATCTATCGCGGCGCCGAATACGCCGTGAACTTCGTTCCGAAAGTGAAACTGGAAATCGCCGTGCCCGATGGCCTCGCGGATCAGGTCGTCGAGACGCTGTCGCGGACCGCACGCACCGGCAAGATCGGCGACGGCAAGATCTTCGTTCTGGATCTGGAACAGGCAACCCGCGTGCGGACCGGCGAAGCCGGCGACGAAGCGCTCTGAGCGACCACGGGACAAAGGGACCGACACACATGCAACTCAAGAAACTCCTTCCCTCTGCTGCCGTGGCCGCGATGCTGCCGCTGGCGGCCCTCGCCCAGGAGGCGACCGAAGCCGCCGCCGAGGTGGCGACCGAAATCATGGACAAGGGCGATGTCGCCTGGATGATGACCGCGACCGTGCTGGTGCTGTTCATGATCGTCCCCGGCCTGGCGCTGTTCTACGGCGGCCTCGTGCGCTCGAAGAACATGCTGTCGGTGCTGATGCAATGTACCTCGATCGCCGCCATGGTCATGGTGATCTGGGTGCTCTGGGGCTATTCCTTTGCCTTCGGCGGCAGCACCTCGCCCTATTGGGGCGGCCTGGGCAAGCTGTTCCTGGGCGGTGTCACGGCTGACTCGATGGCCGCGACCTTCACCGATGGCGTGGTGATCCCCGAATTCATCTTCATCGCCTTCCAGATGACCTTTGCCGCCATCACCCCGGCCCTGATCGTCGGCGCCTTCGCCGAGCGCATCAAGTTCGGCTCGATGATGCTGTTCATGGCGCTGTGGGTAACGCTGGTCTATTTCCCCATCGCCCATATGGTCTGGGACGGTTCGGGCCTGATCTTCAACCTGGGCGGCGGCACCGGCGCCATCGACTTCGCCGGCGGCACCGTGGTCCACATCAACGCCGGGATCGCGGCGCTGGTCGCGGCGCTGGTCATCGGCCCGCGCGTGGGCTTCAAGAAGGACAACATGGCCCCGCATTCGATGACCCTGACGCTGGTTGGCGCCGGCATGCTCTGGGTCGGCTGGTTCGGCTTCAACGCCGGCTCCAACCTCGAGGCCAACGGGGGCGCCGGCCTGGCGATGATCAACACCTTCATCGCCACCGCCGCCGCCATCCTGGCCTGGAACATCGTCGAAAAGATCACCCGCAAGCATTCCTCGATGCTGGGCGCCGCCTCGGGCATGATCGCGGGCCTCGTGGCCATCACCCCGGCCTGCGGCACCATCGGCCCGATGGGCGCCATCGTCCTGGGCGCCGCGGCGTCGGTGATCTGCTACTTCTTCGTGGCGGTCGTGAAGACCAAGATGGGCTATGACGACAGCCTCGACGTGTTCGGCATCCACGGCATCGGTGGCATCGTCGGCGCCATCGGCACCGGCTTCCTGTCCTCGACCGCCTTCGGCGGCGTCGGCACCCTGGCCGATACCGCGGCCGCCCAGACCTGGATCCAGATCCAGGCGGTGGCGATCACCATCGTCTGGTCGGGCGTCGTGTCCTTCATCCTGCTGAAAGTCGTCGACATGGTGATGGGCCTGCGGGTCTCCACCGATGACGAGCGTCAGGGCCTGGACCTCACCAGCCACGGCGAATCGGCCTATAACCACTGATCCCGCTCTCTCTCCGACGGGATCCTGGACCCGGGCGCACGCGCCCGGGTTCTTTCGTTTCGGCGTGGGGAGGGAGGCAGAGGGGTTTCGTCCTCGGCCGCAAGGCTTTCAGCCTCGCGCCTTCGGGCGACCAGCCGGGGGGTTTCACACCCCCCGGACCCCCCGTGGGATATTTGCAGAACGAAGAGGGAGGGGGGCGGCGCTGGGCCGTGCCCGGATCTCAGCCCCGGCGGATCGTATCGCCCGGTTCCAGCCGCGGGGTGAGCTGGATCTTGTGGCCACCCATCACCCCATCGCCGAAGCCCTTGCCGGCGATGATCGCCGCTGCCTTCTCGCCAATCTCGCGCCGGCAGGCATCGATGGTGGCCAGCTGCATCGGCAGCCCGTCCAGAAAATCGGTGCCGTTGAACCCGGCGAGGCCCAGCTTGCCGGGAATGTCATAGCCCTTGTCGAGGCAGTAGAGCAGCCCGCCCGCCCCGATCATGTCATTGGAATAATAAAGGAAATCGATGTCGGGATTGCGGGTGAGGATGGCCTCGGTCAACTCGCGCCCCTTTTTCAGCGCGGATCCCCCGGAATAGAGCTCGGTCGCGGCCAGTTCCAGCCCGTGCTCGGCCAGTCCCTCGACCAGCCCCTCCATGCGTTTGCGCGCGCGGTGGTCGTCGGCCATCTTGGTGCCGAGGAACCCGATCCTGCGATAGCCCGCGCCGACGATGGCCTCGGCCATCTGCCGTCCGGCGGCACGGTGCGAGATGCCGACCACGCTGTCGATCGGCTCGCCGTCGGAATCCATGATCTCGACGATCGGGATGCCGGCGTTTTCCAGCATGGCGCGCGCGGCCTCGGTATGTTCGAGCCCGGCGATGATCACGCCCGAGGGCCGCCAGGACAGCATTTCGTAGAGGACTTCCTCTTCCTTCTCGGCCGAGTAATTGGTCACGCCGAAGACGGGCTGCAGCCCGCTGTCCTCCAGCGCGGCGGAAATGCCGCTCAGCACCTCGGGGAAGACCATGTTGGACAGCGACGGCACGATCACCGCCACCAGATTGACCTGCTGCGAGGCCAGCCCCCCGGCGATCTTGTTCGGCACATAGCCCAGGGCGCGGGCGGCGGCGAGCACCTTCTCGCGCGTGGCGGGCGAGACATCCTCGCGGTTCCTGAGCACCCGGCTGACCGTCATCTCGCTGACCCCGCAGGCCTCGGACACGTCCCGCAGCGTCAGGGGGCGGCGGATCTCGGGTTGGCGGGGTTGCGACATGCGGCGGGCCTCCTTCGTGCGGAGGACCGGCATGACGCCCCCCTCCGCGCCCCTGATCGTTACGGCGAATGAGTCTTTCTAGACCGCGGCTTAGGCCAGTGTCAAAGCAAGGATGATACCGCAATCATCGACCCCTGCCGCGCGGTCCGGGCTTGCCTTGCGCCGCGCTTGCCGCGATAGAGGGGGCGGCGGCCCCGTGGCTCAACTGGATAGAGCAGCCCCCTCCTAAGGGGCAGGTTACAGGTTCGAATCCTGTCGGGGCCACCAAGAAACCCAATAAAATATGGCGTTTTGTCAGGGCCTTGCGAGGGGCGCTGCAAAAACGCCCGTTTGATTTCCCGCGAAATCGGGCGCCGAAAGCGGGATTTCTGTACAAAACCTGTACAAGTTCGGACGCGATTCCGCCCCTCTGAGGCCCTGCGATGAGCTGGCGCGTCGCGAACGAATGCGCCGACCGCCGGTTCGGCAGCGCCGCCCGCAAGCAGATCATCATGTTCCTGGCCGATAAGGCGAGCGATGACGGCTCGGGCATCTGGTGCTCCAAGGGCACGATCCAGCGCCACACCGAGCTGGGCGAAAGCACCGTGAAGCGGACGATCAGCGATTTCCTGCGCGAGGGCATCCTGATCGAGACCGGGCGCCGCCCCTGCAAGAACGGTTTCACCGTCATCTACCGCATCGTGCTGGCCCGCGTGATGGCGCTGGAATCGATGGCCGAACCCGACGAGGGGACGGGGTCCACAGTGGACCCCGTCCAGCCTGAACCCGGTACGGGGTCCACCATGGACGGGGTACGGGGTCCACGGTGGACCCCAAACCACCCTAAAACCATCCCTAAACCACCTACGCGCAAGCGCGCGGAGGCGGCGGCGGTGGAGGATGAACGGTTCGAGAAGATCTGGGCCACCTACCCGCAGGACCGCCGGCGCGGAAAGGCGGCGTGCCTGGCCCGGATAGCCGAGGCCGTGAAAGAGGGGATTGACCCCTCCGACCTGCTGCGCGCCGTGAAGGCCTATGCGACCGAGAGCGCGGGCTTCACGAGGTCCAAGGTCTGTTTCTCAGACAATTGGTTCGCTGACCGTCGCTGGAAGCGGTTCCTTGAGGATATGGCCGAGGAGCAGCAGGCGCAGACCGCTCTCGCAGCCGATCACCACGCCCGGCTGGCCGCGTGGATTCGCGACCGCAGCCCGATGTGCAAACACATCACCGCCCCGCAGGTGACAGCGCTGTTGGCGTCAGGGCTGGTCAGCGACGGCCAACTGCGCGCAGCGGGGCTGGCGGCATGAGCCGTGCGTTCTTTGCAGGCAGCATCGCGCATCGCGTCCCGTGCTCTGCGCCGCGCCTTCCGCATCGCGCATCGCGTCCTTTGCACCCCGTTTCGCGCTTCGGGCGCTGCGCATCGCGTTTCCCGCACCACGCCCCCTGCACCCCGTCCTGCCCCGCAAACCCACCAAAACGGACTCCAAGCCCCTGACCCGCCTCCGCTGACGCTGGGAAGCGGGGGCTTGGAGGAAGTTGGCAAGAAATAGGAACGTAAACTTCACATGCGCCACCATCGCAAACTGACCGACGACGAACGCCGTCAGATCCTCGAGGCCCGCGCCGGGGGCACCCCTGCCGCCGTTCTAGCCCACCGCTTCGGCGTCTCGACCCGGACGATCCACAACACGCTGAGCCGGGCCAAAGGCGTGCGCCCTCGCCCCACCACGACGATCAGCACCCGCCTGAGCGCGCGCCAACTTGCCGGGTTCCAGGCTGCGCTCGAGCGCCGCGGCATCGCCGACCAACCTGCCGCCCTGCGCCGTCTGCTGGGGGCGGCCGACATCCTGCTGCGCCCGGCCGACCCGGTCGTGCTCGACCATCTGCAAGCCTGGGGCGCGCAGGTCGCCAACGAAGGCGCCGCCGTCAACGATATCGCCCGCAAGCTCAACGAGGCCAAGTTGCGCGGCCGCCCGATCCCGTTCACCGATTACGACATGACCACGATCCGCACCTTCGCCGGGGGCCTGGTCGAATTCGCCGAGGGGTTCCGCATCCTGTGGCAGGCACAGCTGGCCGAGACGACGCGCCAGGTCGACAAGGCGTTGGCAGGGTTGGCAACAATGGGGCCTGATCCCTAAAGCAGCTCTTTCATCTGCGCCGCCCGCTGTATCGCATCGGTAGCTATCGGCGCGCTGACCGCCTCTGGCACTTGGTCGCCCACCGCCAACTGCGCCCGATCCAGCGCGGGACTCAGCCGATCCGTCATATCCCGCAACAGCTCCAGAGCGCGGCCCTTTGGCAGACCTGCAGCGCGCCCCTCAGCTTCAAAGTGGCGAGGCACGATCTCGTCGATACCGTAATGGCCATCGACCGACATCGCGAGCCGATAGCGCTTGCGCTGCAACCGTCCGGCGCTCACGACTGGGGCGATGCTCAGGATGTCGTAGAGCGGTGCAAGCCTGAACCGTCCCCGACGCCCCATACGCAGGCTGAAGTTCTTCGCGTGCCCGTCCGAAGCGCCGATCAGGAAGAAGAAGATCTGCGCGCGGAAGAAGGTCTCCCGATCCTCAATCGGCGTGTCGGATTCCCGCAGAAGCTCCATGATCTGGGTAATGTCCGGCCCGCCGAGCTTCTGGTACTTCATCGCGGAGGGGTAGCCCAACGACTGGCAAATATCCTCTTGCGCTATGCGCTTGAGCGTTTCGCCCTGCCAAACCCGGTCGAACCTCTCGACTGACAGGACGACCTGCCCGGAAAGGGTGATCTTTTCGACATGCGCAGCAGTCAGCCCGATTTCGCGGGCGAGAGTCATGCAGAACAATTCGTTCTCGACACTATCGCTGAGGTCGATCTGATCCGGGCCGGGCAGGATGCCCATGGGCGTCTTGAAGATATGGCTGGTCGGCGTGATGCCGCGCGGCTTGGCCCACTGTCCATCGATCCGCAGATAGGCCGTCTTCTCCTGCGCACCTGCGATAGAGATTCTGAAATCATCGTCTTCGCCCAGGGCGAGCGGCGCTGCGGCGAGGTTCTTTAGATCAGCGACCATCTCCTCTTCCGAAATGATGCGATACTGCATGTCCTGCCCCGCTGGCACTTCATCCATCGGCAGAAACTGAAGTGCCCCGACGCAATCGCGCCCCAAGGCCGAAAGCAGCGAGAACACATCCTTGCCCTGTGCCCCGACTCGCGCAGCGATCCTCTCGCGCAGCTCGCCCTCCGCATCCGGCAGCAGGTTGTCGAAGGCCGCGACGACGGGATCGCCCTGCCAGCTGGCCTTGGACAGCGGCAGGGCACTGGCTACCGGAAAGGCGGCGTCGGACACGAGCCAGGCAGGTTCGTATGTGAAGCTGATTGCGCCATCCGTCGCCCGCGTCAGGGTGCCGACCTTAGCTGTTTCACACCAGACAGCGGTCGTGCTTTGGCGTGTGCGGCGACCAACACGGGCAACGCGCGCCATCTTAGATCGTGTCCCGGTCAGCCAGACGGTCTGTCGCCGACAGTTCAGCACCAAGCGCTTCGAGGAGACGCAGATAGACATCGAGGCTCACCGAAACCACGCCGTTCTCGATGTCGGAAATGGTCGACTGCGCGGTGCCAGTCATTTCCCCCAGCTGCTTCTGGCTGATCTTCTGCGCAGCCCGCCGCGCACGCAGTACTGCCCCGGCTTGTCGCAGGCTTCGGATGGGGTATGCGGGCGTCTGTGCCATGGCGCCTTCATAGCTTCGCGGCGATTCCGTGTCAATATAGCTCAACGGCTATTATCTGATCGAATAGCCCTTGAGCTATAGCCGCCTCGGCGAGGGCTCGCGCCCTCGATTTATGAACCATCCTGCGATACGCTGAGATGCGGACGCCACAAAGGGTGGAAAGCGGACCTTCGCCGCGGCCACAGCGGCAGCACTAACGCATTGGGAAAGCGGACATTGGGCCGGAAATCCAGTCCCTTCCTCTGTCAGGCCACGCGATTAGGTCCAGTGGGGTAGGCTAATGTAAGGCACTCCCTTTACACCCTGCGGCGACATTCCGTAATGGTTGTTCAGCATGTGCGCAGATATACGCACTTCTTCAAGCTGCCCTCTTCCCGACCCGAAGTTTTTGTTGGACATCAAATGTACGAATTTCAAAAATGGCGAGAACTTTCAATAGGCTACGGCTGTATTCTTCCGGACATAGACCATCCAATGTCGGCCCTGCAGGTGCCGGGACTTCTCGCTGCATTGAGCAATCTGCAAGCTACTGCTCAGGCAGAATCGTTTGACGAGCTCCACAAAGTCAGCTCCTTGATTGCTGCGGAGATCATTCAGGCGCAAGCAAGCGCAACAGAAAACATCGAGCGCCTCTTGCTTGAATACCTTCAGTTCGAAGTATCTATTGCGCCTATTATGGCTTCGATTAGGAGAGGTCGTTTTGATTATGCTTTCGACTGGATACACAATGGTCTGAGTGATAGTGTATCTTCCAGTGCCGAACGAGAGTTCTTCCTTGAACGACCATTTCGTTTCATTGGCGTTTTCGTGGACATGTTGCCTGACATTTTTCCAAATTCTTTTTTGGAATGGGCTGACGGTTTCTTCTACTATTGCCGCCACCAGTCAGCATTGCATGCCCCAGCAGATAAGCTTGCTGACCTCTTAGAAGCCTCGGTTTTCGAGTTGCCGGCCAATATTACCTTAGCGGTAAAAGCTTCGGCAAGCTTGATGTTTTGGGGGAGAAGTGTGGGGCATCGAAGCGCGGTTAACGTCGCATCCAAGCTAAGAAGTCTCTACGATATCGATGCAGTACCGAGAGACATTAAAGCAGAGATTGCTAAGGCATTTACTACGCAGTGCTGCGACTTGATCGGAGAGGCTCACCACAGGTGGGCAAAGATTGTAGTGCAAGACTACGCAGACCTACTGCATCAACATGAGTCCTTTCAGTACCGCTTTGCTTCCATCGAAAAAGTGGGGGATTGGGATGAAAATGTAGATCGCTTAATTGAAGATGCGCAGGAATACTCAAGTGGAGTTCGAAAAAGTTTCGCGGCCTATACAGATTGGTTGATTGCCCTCGATCAGCGGACCAATTTGTTGAGCCCGGCGGCAAAATTCGCGCTGGACAACGATCGTGCGTCAGACTTCGCGAAAATTCTCGCCGCATGGTACAATGGTGAAATTGAAAAGGGCTCTGCTGAATGCAGTGTCATTTTGCCGACTGCCATTTCCGGGATTGGATTTCTTGGGAGTGAAGTTGGAATGGTCCCTTTTCGGAACGATTTTTCCGAAGCGACCAAGGTAGTGGAAGCGATGAATACGGTTACCAACAGCGCATTGGGAACAACGCGCACTGTACAAGCCGGTCCCGAGCTCGATCAAGCTCCTGGACGTCCCGGACAGCCAAACCGTGACTTTGCGGATGCATTCGAAAATGCATTGACTGGCTTTTACAATATTCCAATTTTAGCTGAGAAACTGAAGGGATCTTCCTCGTTTACGTGTTTTCCTCACTACATCCATCCACTGCAGGCGTTGCTGTCCCGGGAAGCGGACGACTGTTGGCCGCTGAGTTCAAGCCTGCAACCTCCTCTTCCAGATCGTCCGGTTCGGAAGGCGGCTATCTGGGCTTCGTGTGATGATTGGTATTCAGAAATGGAGGCGAAATCCGCGTCGCAGTTTCTGCGAAAGCAAGGAGTCGAAACACATGTCTATCTTGGGCTCGAACTTGGTCGGGATGACTTCTTGGCAATGTACTGTGATCCAGCCTATGACTTCATCCACGTAGTGGGGCACGGAGTTTTCGATCACTGGGAGCTCGGATCTTCAAAAATCCTAGTTAACCAGAGTGAGATCGTTGCTGTGGATGACCTTATCGGTGCCCATCAAGACTACGAGGGGAGACGGCTTCTTTGCTTAAACATATGTGATGGCGGTGTTTCAGATGGCTTAGGTGGGATACAAAAATTAGGACTCGCACCGTCATTGGCTTCACCTTCACAAGCGACGGTATCGCACCTTTGGCCTGTCGAGCCCCGAGTGGCTTCGGCCTTTGGATTGGCTATCTGCTCTGAGCTAGTCTCCGGGAAAAATGGTCATTTCGGTGCGTTCTCGGAAACCCTAAGAAAAGTCCGGGAACCTTGGGGACAACGCGTAATGACGCTTCGTGATCAGTTCGATGGCGAAATCATTGAACGACTTCAGAACTTCAACGCAACTGATGACATCTTTGACTGGGCGTCCCCTGTATTTTTTCAGTAGCAATGAGCAATCGCTCTTCATCCTACCGTGTCCCCAGATCAGGATGGGCAATGGCCTGAAGCGAACGACCGCTTCGACGCGTCGTACTGCTGCGCCAGTGGATAACTTCAATGTCCGCGATGGGCCGCGAGCGACCATGGTCGCTTTGGGCGGGAAGCGGGCGTTCGCTGCGGCACTAACGAATGTCCGCAACGAGAGCGCCGCTGGCTATGAAGTCAGTTGGCCATCTGGCACGAAAGCTGCGCAGTCATTTTGATCGGGAACCGCTGTCGCGGCACCAATCGATCCGCCCTTGCCTGATCCAGAAGTGACACCGGCACTCGTTCGTCTGCCGGACCGAAGGCGAGATCGTCGGGCGCGCCAACCAGTCAGAAATCGCTGTCCACCTGGGCCTACGGTTCCTGCTGAGGGATAGCTTGATAGTCTCGCCGCACCCACCAGGGCAATGGAAGCAGGCCCATTTGTCGACGCCATCGCGCACGATAGTCATCTCCCCCGGCACGATCTGATCCGGCGTCGGGTGTATGGGTGTTACCCTGGCGACCAGATCACTTTGTGGAATGAGACGGAAGAGCTGCAGGCTCCTCCGAAGAATGTCGATTATCATGCCAATCACCCGATGCGATCCAGAAACGGGTCGACGTCGCCGAGACCCCAGTATTCCTCGCTGCCGCAGACCGGGCAATCTGACCGAGGCTGCGCCGCCTGTGAGCGCTCGAGTCCCTTGTCGAGCTTGCGATAGCGTTGCCATGTCCATCCACCGGTTCCGCGGTAATCGACGAGACCGGCAAGGAGTTCGTTCACCGCCATGGTGGCCGCCTCAGAGGTGAAAGTGACCACGGCCGGCGCTGGATTGCCCCCTCCGCGGACGTAGGCTTCGGTCTTCTGCCGTTCATATTCGGCGGGGTCCAATCGCTGGAGGTCCTCCTCGCGAGCCCTGACGCGATCGACTGTGCCGCGGCAGCCCTGGCACGCCGACGTGGGAAACAGCACGCTGACCCGCGCGGCCATCTCGAGGAGGCCGGGCTCACCATCGTCACGGGGCATCAGGACCAGCCCGACATCGATGACCGGGATCAGGTAGAAGTGCGCTACGCGGTTCAGGTAGAGGCGCCCGGTGTGATCGTCCGTGCATCCGAAGATGACGTCGCAGGATTTCAGCGCGTCACGGATATGCGGTGCATCCACCCAGCCGTTCATCGACCGGATCTCGACGTCGAGACCCATCCTTGCCACCTCGCGAGCTAGGACGTCGGCCTTGGGCACCGCGTCGTCGGCGTCCTTCCGGGTGGCGCCGTGCAGACGGTTCAGGTTGGAGTGCTCGACCACGTCATCGTCGATGACCACGATGCGCCCCACGCCGAGGCGAGCGAGGAGCTGGACCACCGGGCTGCCGGTGCCACCGCAGCCGACCACGGCAACCGAGAGTTGCTTGAGGAGGCCATTGACCTCCGGCCCGAAGGCCAATGCCTGCCGGGACAGAATTTCCGACGGGGGCGGCACTTCGGTCGACTGGATCTTGATCCGGGTGCCGATGATAGTCACGCGATGACAGGGCAGAGGTGTCTTGTCGTCTTTCCAGACCCGCGCCCGGTAGATGCTGTCACCGACCTGCACTACGCTCACCAGGAGCGTCCCCTCGCCGTTCCGGTTTCGGGCCATGGTGAAGAGATCGCGCTCGTTGCGATCGTCTTGGCCGGAGAAACCATCGAAGCCTCCCGGGTGACTATGAACGATCGCTGGCACCAGGCCTTCCTCCTTGGCCCGGCGACAGAGTTGAGCGAAGGAGTTGGTGTTCCAGGTGACATGCTTGTCGCTGGCATCGACGCGGTCCTCCTCGGGGATCGCGATAACCTCGTAGGAGGTGTAACGGCTCCGTGGCTGGAGGTCCCAAGGGTCCTGAGAGATCTCGCTTTTGCCGAGCAGCATGTATGCGGCACCTTCGTACCCCCGGGGGTTAGCGAGCAGCGCCTGCAGCTTGTCGCGGTGACGGGCATGGAGAGTGATGTCGCTGCGTTTCATGCCGCCACCTCCAGGGCCTCTTCGACCCGCTTCAGCATGGTCCAGATGCCATCGGTGCCGGGACGCCACTGGTTGTTGTGGCGAGACCAGCGCTGCCACGTCTGGCCAGCATGAGTCTCCCGCACCTGCGTGCAGCGGGGCTCACGCTGGTCGGCAAGGAGCTTTAGATGCGGCACGGCGTAGAACATGTCGGGTGCGACCTCGGGATATGAGGGCGGCAGCAGAATCAGGATATCCGCCTGGGCGACCTGATACTTGCCTTCCGGCAGCGTGATCCCGGTGAGGATCACGCCCTTCTTCCCGCCTTCGATGACCTCTCGAACGGTGATGCCGCGCCCCTCGAGGTAGCGCCGATCCTGACGGGGGAGGAAGCTCATGCCGCACCCCCTTCCGTGGTCTGGGGCACGCCGGTGAAGAAGTGCTCCAGGCCAGCATCAGCGAGGCAGATCAGATCGGTGTCGCCGACCAGGATGTCATCCTTTCCGGGGATCACCTGCCAGACGGCGAACTTGGCGGGATCCACCCCGGCCAGCTTCTTGAGCACGCGCCCGCTGATGACCTTGTGGCCCCACTCGAGGCGCTTGCCATCGATGTCGAAGCGGTAGGAGTCCGCGCTTAGGAAGACCAAGAAGCGTTCGACCTGGCCGGGGCGCAGATCCGTGGTTTCCTCGAGGCGCAGTTCCTCGAGTTCACCGTTGCGCAGCACCTTGAACACGAGGTGTTCCTCGGCCTTCCGGAAGCCGGCCCCCTCGATGATCTGGCGGCCAGTGGGCGTCGGGTCATCGATGACGGCGTCGGTAAACTTCAGGTCTTGATCGCCGACCTTGACCTTGTAGGGTCCGTGGTCGCGAAGCTTGCGGCCGGCCTTCAACGCGGCCTGGATATCTTCGATTTCGAGCGGTTCGGTAGACATGGCAGCAAATCCTTTTCTTGTCTGCTCGACGCCCGCAGAAGGCGCCTTGTGCCCCCTATGCTCCCGAGACGCGGCCCATCGGACGCTGCCGCCAGAAAATTCGCAAAAAAGTTTCGCGCCGCCTGTCGCCGGTCCTATGGCAGCACAGTGAGGTCGTCACTTCTACCAGATATTGTTGATGAATTTTTGCACACAGCTTGTTATGGTGTGCTCTCCGTCGGCGCTCCAGGAGAACGAAGCCCTCGGAAAAATTCCCAAGAAGATGTCCGACAGGCGTCTTTTCGGGAGCATATACGAGTGACAGGCAATCGAGCGACTCATGAAAGACGACAAAGACGTAGACAGGTTCTACACCCCTGAAGACGCCACCGAGGCAATTCGAAACCTGTCAGCCGAACAGAAGCGAAGGCTTGAGGCGGCGGCCAAAAGGCGCGCCTGGTTCACAGGCGACCACAAAGGCCTGCTTCATGAGGCCATCGCAAGCACAGCAGAGGGGAGGAGACGATGGAACAGTTCCGTTGATATCGTGCGCCATCTGGACAAGGCGATGCAGAGCATCATGTCCAATGCCGCGAAGCGCAGAAAGGTCGCCGCCGACAATCGCGACGAGCTATTGGCTCGAGTCGAATGGCGGGGTGAGGAACCATCAACCGAGGCCGCCATCGAAACCCATGAGTATCGTCAGGAGCAACATGCCAAGGCCATCGAACTGTGCGGTGACGATTGGGAAGTGCAACTTCTCGTAGAAGGTCTGCTCAACAACAGCATGCCGGAAGAGCTGGTTGAGCTCTTCGGTAGCAAGACCTCATATGAAACGGTCCGGAGAAGAATGAATCGGAAAATTGAGAAGTACCGGGCCCAGGGTGATAACCGATGACGAAAAAGAAAGACCCTGGAGTGACCCGTCTCGAAGACGAGCTGGTGGAAGATGTCTTTGCGATGACCGACGCTGAGATCGAGGCAGAGCTTCGGGAAGGGGGCGTCGATATCGACACGTTCGACAAGGAAATGGACGATCTCTTTGCGTCCGCCCTCGCAGAGGGTGGGCAACGGCGCCTGCAGGACGCTCGCAAGGCGGTCGACCTGCATCATGAACGCCAGAAGCGGAAAGCGCAGCAAAAGTCCCAGGACGAGCTTCGCGCGCAGATCGCCGCGATCATCGCCGGCAACCCTGACCTTACGATGGCCGCCCGCAACTTCGAGAAGGAGCATGAAGGCGATCTGGAGGGGGTCCTTGCGGACCTGCAGGAGCTCACGGGTGACGATTGGGATGACGATGAGTGATGCGCATCATCCGTGATCCAGAGGAGTTGCTAAGGGAATTCGGCGTCTCGCGCCCCGACCAGATCGACTTGGAGGCCATCGCCTGGACGCAGAACGCGCGTGTTCAATACCGCCACCTGCACGGGTGCGAGGCGCGGATCATTGGTGCGGGGAACCGTGCGAAGATCTCCCTGAAGCCGGATGGGAACCCTCGTCGGAGGCGTTTCTCGCTGGCACATGAGATCGGCCATTGGCAGTGCCATCGGGGTCAGACCCTGATCTGTAAGTCTGACGATATCGAGACGGGCAGCATGATCGGGAAACTTCCTGAGCGTACCGCCGACCGCTTCGCCGCGCGGCTCCTAATGCCCGAGTTCCTGATCCGTGAGAGCCTTCGTGGCTACAACAACCGGTTTGACATGGGAACGATCAGGGCGATGGCCGAGGACTTCGACATGAGCCTGACGGCAGCGGCGATCAGGCTTGTCGAGCGCAATACGCAGCCGAGCCTCCTCGTCTGTCACACCTTGAAGGGACGAAAGTGGTTCGCGAGATCCCCCAAAGTGGACCAGCGATGGTTTCCGATGGAACACCTGGACAAGGACAGCCTCGCGTTTGATGTCCTGTTCAAAGGTGGACCCGAGGATAGGATGCTGCGCGCGAGCGGGGCGGACGCCTGGTTCGACAAGCCATGGGCGGACGAGATACCAATCAAGGAACAGACCGTGCGCATCTATGATGATGAGGTTCTGACGCTGTTGGTCGTGCAGGATGAGCGTATGCTTGCAGATTAGGGTAAGCGTCCGGCCTGACCGCTACCCGCACCATTTCCAAGGCAGCAGGTCATCGACCTTTGTGATCTTGTAGTCCGGGATACAGGCCAGGGTGTCGGCCAGATAGGCATGGAGATCGGCGGCGTTGAGCTTAGCCGTTTCGATCAGGGTGTATGCGATGGCGGCGGCCTTGCCGCCAGCCACGGGCCAAACCCGATCCCGGACCATCGTTCGAGCGTTCCCCGTTCCCTTCTCCTCGGAGATCACGACACGCGCGATCTTCGTGTCGTTGAACTCCACCATGAGGCCATCCACGCCCTTGTCCGCGTGTCGCATATGTGGCGACCGGATCAGGGCCAGTCTATCGGCACGGTGAGCTGCAATCCACGAGATGACTTGGAACATCCATCACGATGCGACGGGTCACCACTAGGGCCGACCTTGAGGAGGCCGCGTGCACCTTCGTAGCTTCCCTTCGGGTAGCCGACGTAAACCAGACCGTCCTCCTCTAGAATGGGTTCGGCACCGCGGACTTGGCCGACGGCCACGCGAGCAAGCAGCTCGGCCAACGCATTTTCGTCTTCGATCGTCCAGGTAGACCCAGCCCATAGATTTCCTTCTCGGACAGGTGTCAGCGCAATTGCCATGATAGTCAGTCAATCCTCTGCGGCCGGCAATAGCCAAGTGGGTGCCGATAAGGAGTGTGAGGGGTGCGCCAAACTATCAATGCCGATGCGTGAACGTGCAGCATTCCACTTGACTGGCAACTCAGGGAAAGCTTCGACAGCACAATTGCCTCACTCACGCTTTATCCGCTCTCTCTCATCAATCAATGAGCCGTAATACTTGCGAAATACGGCCTCTTCATCCCCCCGCAAAGGCGTTAAGCGTGGAGAAAAAAATGTTCTCCGCAGCGGGTCAATCAAGCGCATATCATTTGGATCAAAATCCTTTAGCGCCGTCTGCATCGCCCACAAGCCCAATCTACCACCCTCCTCTGGCAGAACCGGCTCTTCGCTAAAGTAGGAGTAAACCACACGGGTATATTCCCCCCTCACGCGCGCGTAGAAGGCATTCTTTATTCGAATCACGCCACCAAGGCCTTCGAAACATAGGACACCGTGAGCGCTCTGTGGAAGTATTTCCAAGCGCTCGTTTGACCATCGCAACTTCTCATTTATCAGAACAAGAATGCCGTCCTTTAATGCCGGATATAGACGAGCATACCGCTTGTTTGAGTTGATTCTTTTATCCGTTAAATCTGAAATATCTCCTGCTCCAGACATATGGATCTTTACATCTGTCCAAAAAGGCTGATAGAAATCGCCACCCTGACTCCTGTTGCCGCCGCTCTCCTTTCGAACATCCAAGCGAATATCTTCTTTTAGAATCTTGCGCCGTAGTTTCGGTGAGGCGTAAAATAACTGAAGCGCCTTTCGGAGGGGGATATCTAGTACAGACATGAATGGTTCTCCTGGACACAACAGCAAGCATTACTCAGGAATTCCAAAAAACAAGCCCCTACTGCAAGACGAGTGGTGAATTTTGCTCAGCATAAGGGTGGAGGAACGCGTCGGCTACATTCTTGCGTCATCTTTTGGGGAGAGTTAATTGAAGAGTCTTGGGAACCGACCGTCCGCAAGGGGCCTATCGCGCCAAATGTGAACTGCTAAAGCCAGTCGGCTGACCCCAGTTACTCCGCAGCAAACAACGTGGGCACTCCGGATACATCCACTTCCCGAGAGGCGTGCCAAGCATCATAGGCACCCTGCATCCTGATCCAGAACAGCGGTTCGTTCCCGAACAGCTTTGCCAGGCGCACGGCGACCTCTGGGCTGACCGGTTTGCGCTCTGCCAGAACGTCATGCAGATGCTGACGGGAGATACCCAGCATCCGCGCGATCTCGGCCTTGGACTTGCCCGTCTCCGGGACCACATCTTCGCGGAGCAATTCGCCCGGATGCGTCGGGCAGCGGTCGGGGTTCCGGCTCATATAAGCCTCCTAGTGGTATTGCTCGAAGTCCAGCACATAGGCGTCGCCATCTCTGAACTCGAACGTGATGCACCATGGCCCGTTCACATGGACCGTGTAGCGCGTCGGGTTGTGACCTCGCAGCGTATGAAAGTCGAAACCGGGAAGGTTCATGTCCTCGGGCGCGGTGGCGGCATCCAGGGCGTCGAGCCGCCGCAGGATGCGCTTGTGGAACCGCGCATCGATCTTGGACTTGCCAGTTTCCCAGAGGGCCTTCAGCTGCTTATTCGTGAACGTCTTTATCATTGCTATATGTAGTCTATCTGCTTACACGTGTCAATAGATCGCTTACAGCACAGCCGAAAGCGTGAAGGCACTCCTGTACTCACCGAAAAGGGAATCGCCGCTAGATCAGCGCAGGTGATTTGCTGTTCTGTCTTCCAGAAAGGCCTCAAAGGTGTAGCTCTCGAGGATCGATGCGCTGGACGCAAGCGGGCGCCCTAGTATCGCCTCGAGGGCCGCAGCTGTCCCGGCAATCACCGCTGCAGGAGCGAACCAAGCCATTGAACGGACACCGACACTGTCGGGCCAAAACAGGACCTGCAGCGCCGGGACGAGCAGGAAGGGGATTGCCACAAGATAGAGACGGCGAAGTGGCCTCATCTTGCGCTCGAGGGTTTCCGCCAGCGCTGCATGGTTGGCATGAAGATCGCGCTCCCATGCCAGGTACTCGTCTTCCAGCTGGCCGCGCAGGAAGTGGCCGCATCGGCAGTATTCGCGAGACAGGTACTCGATCTGCCCGCAAGCTGCGCAACAGATCGCATTGATGTTCGCGGCGTTAGGCCGAACCTCAGTCTGACGCGAAGGCTCCTCCGCCGCTGACCGTGCCTCGTCCGTCGGGAACAATCCCTCCCGTTCGAGGAAATCGTCAACTCTGCGGGATACGGAAACCTTCCGGGGCTTCAGAACGTGGACTTCGGCGGGAAAGGAATAGGTATTGTCAGACACTAGGCGACCAGCCCCAGAACGCTGTCGATGCGCCTTGTGTCTGGCGCATGGTCTGCGCCGCCCAGGGCATCGGCGTTGAGAAATTCGGCGAAGAGAAAGTCGATGGCATCCCACTTCTTTTCAGCCGTGACGCTCAGGCCGCGCTCCGAAATGCGGTGTTCGACCGCCAGCCCGATCTTGCGGTAGGCTTGGGTGATCTCGTCGTGCCGCCGACTTTTTCCATGCTCGGTGTCACCCTCCAGGACCCAGAGCGGATCGACGTCGAACTCCTGAAAAACCCGCAGCAGCAGCGTGCCGGTGATGTCTCGCTCCCCGCGTTCGTAGTACTGATAGGCGCTTCGGCTGATGTCTAGCCGCTGCGCCATCGCCTCTTGAGAGAGGTTCGCCATGCTGCGCACCGCCGCAAGACGACTCCCTAAGCCTGTGACGGTCATTATCAACCTTCTTACTGGTTGCATTGACCACAATCTTGGTTATATGTGCTCGTGAGAACCATAAATCGTGGCGATGCGCTCGTTCTGTCCGAATCCAGCGTACTTTTGTTTCGTTCTGAATGCAAAACGGAATTCTTCGCATCGATTTGTGAGCACATCGCAGACGAGGTGACGCATGACCAAACTTCTCGAAACACCCAAGGAACTGGCGGATCGTCTGGGGCTGCCTGTGACCAACATCCGCTATCTGATCCGCGAAGACATGCTGGATCACATCTACACGGCCCCCGGCAAACGCAACCCGAAGATCCCGAGCGGGGCCTGGGAGAAATATGTCTCGCAGTTCACCGTCACGGCTGCCCCTAAGACCGCTCGCAGCGGCCGGAAAGGGTGAGGCGATGATGAGCACCGAACACGCGGAACAGTCCCAGATACTCACCATCGGCAAGACACCCGCCCAGTGGGTCGAGATCATGGCCGGCCACGGGATCGAGATTTCCGAGCGCACGCTGCGCGAGAAGGCCAACGACACCGGCGCGTTCTTCCGGCTGGGGCGCACGATGCTGATCACGCCCGCGCAGATTGACACCATCTTCGAGGAAGGACAGGCATGCCGCTCGAAATCTACAAGCGTGGCTCCGTCTTCTGGGTCAAGGGCTGGGTCGAATACAATGGCCGACCGATCGCCGGTCCATACCGCCAAAGCACGCGAGCGACTACTGAAGCTGGCGCGCGGGACTGGATAAACGACGAAACGCAGCTTCAGATCCGCAGGCACCTGGTCGGCGAGGAGCACAGCCTGCGGTTTGCGGACGCGGTAAATTTCTACCACCCATCAGCCAAGGCAGCGAAGCAGCTTCTCCCAATCCTTGATGAGATCGGAGATATGCCGCTGGGCGCGATCACCGGTGCACTGTTGAAAAGACTCGGCCCCAAGCTGAAGCCGAAGGCTTGCACGGATACCTGGTGGCGCGAGATTGTGACGCCGGCGCGGGCGGTCATCAACAACGCGCATGAGCTGAAGGGAACCCCGCTCCTCAGGGTCAAGCGGTACGACAAGTTCGAGCGGATCGCCCAGGACGAGCGGCGCCGCAAGACCAGCCGGATCGAGCGGATCCCTGCGACGCGGGACTGGATCGAGGCGTTCTGTGCCGCCGCCGACCCTTACAACGCGGCCATGGCCCGGTTCATGTTCGAGACCGCAGCCCGCATTGATCAGGCAGTGTCCATCGAACCAGATGATCTGAGGCCGCGCACATGCGAAGTGCGGATCAAGGCGCAGAAGGGCCACCCGGAAGGCTGGATCACCGTCTCCCCCCAGATGATGGCCGAACTGATTGCGCTGAAGCCCAAGCGGCCGAAGAACCGCAAGACGGGGGCGATCCTGCCACCGCGCGTCTTCGGCTACGGTAGCCCGACCGGCTATAACAACCGCTGGAAGACGATCTGCAAACAGGCGGGCATCCCATACCTGTCCGCGCACCGTGCTGGGCGGCATGGGTTCTATACCGAACTGGTGGTGCGGCAGGGGGTCGATCCGGTCACGGCGGCCAAGGCAGGGCGGTGGTCAGATGCCACGTTGCCGATGCGTATCTATGCCCATGCAGAGGCGGATGAGGCCGAGGTCAGGGCGCGGTTTCGTACAAAGTATGTACAACAGACAGAACCCCAACCGGCCAAGCACAAGAAAACAAAGAAGGATTAGGAAAATGAATGAATCCCTCCTAAGGGGCAGGTTGCAGGTTCGAATCCTGCCGGGGTCACCAAAAAACCCAGCATCTGCGCCGCGCTTTCGGGTTCGCCCTCGGGTTCGTTGAGCCAAGACAGCGCCGCGCGTCTCTAGCAGGCCTGTCGCGTGACGCAGGTGCCGGGCGAGACCTGGACAGAGACCAAGCGCATGATCGTCGGGCGCGCCGAGGCGACGGGACACAACCGCAGGTCAGCGCGGCGAGTGCCGGCGGGCGGCCCGGATCGCGGAATTGCCGGGCGTGGGGCCGATCATCGCCGATCGGGCCCGCCAATCAGGCGCGTTGCGATGAGAAATTGCTGAGGTCAGGGACTTCGACTTCCTCGACTGGCCAAAATGAAGGCTGAAAGGGGCTTGAAACGCTTGACTGGCCAGGACCCTTTCGCCGTAATTTGGGACCCGAGTGGCAATCGCCCAAGTCGGCAACCCCCTTTTCCCCTGAATTCGGATTTTAGGAAAAAGCAGACCGGGAACTTTCTGAAACGACACTTCCGATTGGAGAGCGGAGTCAATCATGGGAAATGGTCCATTTGCGCATTCTGGCCTGCTCGCCGACCAATCCGATTGGCAGACATTGGAGGACCATCATCGAGAGGCCGGAAATCTGGCGTCCCGACGGGGGCAGTCAATCGGTCTTGACCGCAGCGCCGGCCTGGCCGCGTCGGTGCATGATTTTGGCAAGCACGATCCTCTCTTTCAGCGGCGGCTTTCCGGCGAGGAAATCCGCGTCGACCATTCCACCGCAGGGGCCGCTTTGCTGATGAAGCGTGCGCACGGCGCCGAGAAAATGGCGACGGAAGTGCTGGCCTATGCGATCCTCGGCCACCACGCGGGACTGCCCGACAAGGACGGATCGGATGCCGCGATGACCCGGCGGCTGGAGCAGTTCCGCGACGGGATCCCGGGCTCCGTCACCTCGGCGGCGGCGGTCGATCTGGCGCCGCTGCTGCCCGAAATCAGCGCGAAGATCCGCCCCGGGGGGCTGGCGGGCTTTGACCTGTCGGTCCTGGGGCGGATGGTATTCTCCTGCCTGGTCGATGCCGACTTTCGCGACACCGAGGCCTTCTACGACCGGCTGGAGAACCGCAACCGCGATCGGGATTGGCCCTCGCTCACGGCGATTCTGCCCGACCTGCGCGCGAGGTTCGACGCGCATATGGCCGGCTTCACGGCCGAGACGGACCTGAACCGCCTGCGCGCCGAGGTACTGGCCCATATCCGCGAGGGCGCCGCGATGCCGCCTGGCCTCTTCACGCTGACCGTGCCGACCGGGGGCGGCAAGACCCTGGCCAGCCTGGGCTTCGCGCTGGACCATGCGGCGCGCTACGGTCACCGGCGGATCCTCTACGCCATCCCCTATACCTCGATCATCGACCAGACGGCGGCCACGTTCCGCGAACTGCTCGGCGATATCGTGCTGGAGCATCATTCCGCGATCGACATCGAGGCGCGGGGCCCGGGCGGCATCGAGGGGCGCGACAAGGCCCGCCTCGCCATGGAGGATTGGGCCGCGCCCGTGGTGGTGACCACCAATGTGCAGCTCTTCGAGAGCCTGTTTGCCGCGCGCCCCTCGCGCTGCCGCAAGCTGCATAACATCGCCGGTTCCGTCATCGTGCTGGACGAAGCGCAGAGCCTGCCGCGCCCCCTTCTGATGCCGACGCTGCGGATGATCGACACGCTGGCCACGCAGTATGGCTGCTCGGTGGTGCTGTGTACCGCCACGCAGCCGGCCTTCGACAGTCGCCAATTGAAACAAGGCCTTGCGCTGGAGGGGCGCGAGTTGGCGCCCGATCCGGTCGGGCTGGCCAGCCGCCTGCGCCGGGCGCGGATCGTGCGGGGCGGCGTCATGGAGGACGCCGCGCTGATCGACGCGCTGCGGGCGACGCCGCAGGGGATGGTGATCGTCAACAGCCGCAAGCATGCGCTGGACCTGTTCCGGGCGGCGCAGGCCGAGGGGCTGGAAGGGCTGGTGCATCTGACCACCCGCCAATATCCGGCCCACCGCCGCCGCATCCTAGCGGAGGTGCGGGCGCGATTGGAGGCCAAGGCCCCCTGTCGCCTGATCGCGACCAGCCTGATCGAGGCCGGGGTCGATGTCGATTTCCCCAAGGGCTGGCGGGCCGAGGCGGGGCTGGACAGCATTGTCCAAAGCGCGGGCCGGGTGAACCGCGAGGGGCGGCGCCCGCGGGAGGACAGCACACTCACCGTCTTCGAGGCGCCGGGCCAGCCGGTGCCCGCCAGCCTGAAGCCGCTGATCGACGCCATGCGCAGTACGGCGGGCCGGCATGACGACCTGCTGGCGCCGGCGGCGATCCGGGACTGGTTCGACCAGGTCTATTGGACCCGGGGGGTGGAGAGGATGGGCCAACCGATGGTGGATGCCTTTGTCTTCTCGGGTCGGGACTTGGGCGGGGGCCATACCAACTTTCCCTATCGTTCGACCGCTGAGGCCTACCGGATGATCGACACCCTCATGGTCCCGGTGATCATCGGCCGCGACGACGACGCCCGGGCGGCCATCGCCCGGCTGAACGTGCCCGATGTCCATTCAGGCAATCTCGCGCGGGCCTTGCAGGCCTTTACCGTGCAGATCCCGGACAGGGCGCGGGCCCTGCTGCTCCAGAACGGCCATGCGCGGTTTGAAGCGCCCCATTTGCGCGGGGACCAGTTCTGCGTGTTGCAGGACCTGACGCTTTATCACGAGGACAGCGGATTGCGGTGGGAGGATGCCGAGTATTTAAGCGCGGATCAGAGCTTGATTTGAATAGGATGGCGCCCGGCGTGGGACGCCGGGCGCGCGCAATGAGAACGCAACGCTACACAGAGAATGTTTCGATCCGCGCGGCAAAGCCACGACCCGGTTGCACTATGGGGGTTCGATATCCAACTCAAGGGACATCGAGAACGACCCGACCTTCAACCGCAGCGAGTACCGCCTTCTCTTCATCAAGGACTCCTTTCAAGTGATGCTGGCAAGCATACGCGCAACCCCTCGACTAGTCCACAAGATTTAACGCTACACATAGAATGAAGATAGAGTTGCCAACCACGCACCAGAGCGGGAGCGGTCGTACCACCTCAAACCTGGCGCAGCTTTTTTCTTGCTAGACGTAGACAAGCCGATAATCTTGCAACCGGGAGAGAGTTCATGGCCTATGGTGTTCGCTTACTAGTCTGGGGTCAGCACGCCCTTTTTACACGCCCGGAATTGAAGGTCGAACGCGTCAGCTATGACGTGATGACCCCCTCGGCCGCGCGCGGTATTCTGGAAGCCATTCACTGGAAACCCTCGATCCGCTGGGTCATCGACCGAATTCATGTGTTGGAGCCGATCCGCTTTCAGTCGATCCGCCGTAACGAGGTCGGGCACAAGGCGCCGGCGGGCACGATAAAAAGCGCCATGAAGCGGGGCGATCTCGGCGGGGTTCAGCTTTTGGTGGATGAGGACCGCCAGCAACGCGCCTCGACCGTGCTGGTGGCCCCGCGCTACGTGATCGAGGCGCATTTCATCCTGACCCCGCGCGCCGATGCGAGCGACAGCGAGGGCAAGCATCTGGACATCTTCAACCGCCGCGCCGCGCGCGGGCAATGCTTTCACCAGCCCTGCCTCGGCACCCGCGAATTCGCCGCGCATTTCGAGCTGATCGCCCCGGACGCGCCCCTGCCCGCCCGCAACCCCGAGGCAGAAACCGCGGATCTGGGCTTCGGCGCCCCGCGCGACCTGGGCTACATGCTGTGGGATATCGACCATGCCGCGCCCGGCCGCCCCTCGCTGCTGTTCCGCGCCACGCTGCGCGACGGTGTGATGGAGGTGCCGCCGCCCGGCAGCCCCGAGGTGAAGCGATGAGCCTGCTCGCCGCGCTGGCCCGCGCCTATGATCGCCTGCCCGACGCGCCGCCCTATGGCTATTCGACCGAGAAAATCGGCTTCTGCGTGGTGCTGAACCCCGACGGGTCGGTGGCCGAAACCGCCGATCTGCGCGGCGATGACAAGAAACGCAGCCCGCGCCTGCTTCTGGTGCCGCAAGCGGTGAAGCGCACGGTCGGCATCGCGCCGAACTTCCTGTGGGACAAATCGGCCTATGTGCTGGGGGTGACGGCGGGCGAGGGCAAGCGCACCGCCGAGGAACACGCGAAGTTCCGTGAGCAACATCTGGAATGGCTGGATCAGACCGGTGACGCAGGGCTGCTGGCGCTGCACCGCTTCCTGGAGGGCTGGACCGCCGAGGCCTTCGCCCCGCCCCTCTGGCCCGAGGATCTGCGCGACCAGAACATCGTCTTCCGCCTGTCGGGTGAATACGAGTATCTGCACGACCGCCCCGCCGCCCGCACCCTGTGGCGAGCGATCGGCGCCGCCAATGCCTCCGATCCGCAGATTTGCCTTGTCAGCGGTACGCCGGGCCCGGTCGCGCGCCTGCATCCCTCGATCAAGGGTGTCTGGGGCGCGCAATCCTCGGGCGCGAGCCTGATCTCGTTCAACCTCGACGCCTTCACCTCTTACGGACACGAACAGGGCGACAACGCCCCGATCTCGGAAGCCGCCGCCTTCGCCTATACCACCGCGCTCAACCGATTTCTGGAGAAGGACAGCGGCCACCGTATCCAGATCGGCGATACCTCGACCGTGTTCTGGGCGGATTGCGAAGATGCGACCGTGGCGCAGGAAGCGGACGCCTGGGCGGCCCTGATGCTGGGCGGCAACGCGAAGGCCGGTCCAGAAGAAAAGCTCCTCGAGGCCAGGATACGCAGCAACCTTCTTCAGATGCGCGACGGCAAACCGTTGCAGCAGATCGCCCCGCATCTCAGCACGGGCGTGAGGATGCATCTGCTGGGTCTGGCGCCAAACGCCGCACGGCTGTCCGTCCGATATTACTGGACCGACAGTTTCGGCACCCTGGCGCAGAATTACGCCGCCTATCTGCGCGATGTTGCCATGGAACCCGCACCCGAGCGCCCGGTCTTCTCGATCAGGGCCGCGGCGTTGCGTAGCGCCCCGGCAGAGTTCCGCAACAATGTGCTTAAATATGATGGCGACCGCGTTTCCCCTCTGCTGGCCGGGGAATTGACCCGGGCCATCCTGACCGGCGCCCGGTTCCCGCGCGCTTTGCTTGGATTGCTGCTGATGCGCGTGCGCAGCGACCACGTGCTGGATCGCATCCGCATTTCCCTAATCAAGGGGCTGATCGTCCGCGACATGCGGCTTGAGCAGCGCTTGCCCTCGCGCCCTGACGGCACACCGATGGAGACCTACCTCATGCGCCCCGATCCCGAAGACCCGAATGTCGCCCGCCGTCTCGGTCGCCTTTTCGCCTTGATTGAACGGGCGCAGCTCGCGGCACTGGGGGACGGCATCAACGCGACGGTGAAGGACAAATTCCTCGGCCCCGCCGCAGCGACACCCGGCCGCGTCTTTCCCAGCTTGCTGATGAATGCCGAGAACCACCATCTGAAGCGGCTGCGCAACGGCCATTCGGATGCCGACTGGATCAAGGATGCCGCCCATGCCCGCGCTGTCGGCGCCGGACTGAACCGCGACATCGGCGAGCTCTGGGCCAGTCTAGAGAGGGGCGCGCCGGCGCAGCACAGCTTGGAAGAGCAGGGACTCTTTCTGGTGGGCTATTACCAGGAACGCTTTGTCAAACGGGACGAGTCAGCGGCGGACGCCGCCGCCAGCCCGGAAGAACACGAGAGTGAGGAGTGAGTTGATGAGCCCGATCCAAAACCGCCATGATTTCGTCTTTCTCTTCGACATCAGGAATGGCAACCCGAACGGCGATCCCGATAACGGCAACATGCCGCGGATCGACAACGACACGCAGCACGGGCTGGTCACCGACGTCGCCCTCAAGCGCAAGATCCGCAACTACGTCGATCTGAAGCATGGCGGCCGCCCGCCCCACGGAATCTACATGCGCGAGAAAGCGGTACTGAATACGATCCACGCCGAAGCCTACACGGCCCTGGGCATCAAGTCGGATGCCAAGAAGCTGCCGAAAGAAGAAGAGGGGCGCCGGATTACCCGCTGGATGTGCGACAACTTCTACGACATCCGGACCTTCGGCGCCGTCATGACGACCGAGGTCAACGCAGGTCAGGTCCGCGGCCCGGTGCAACTGAGCTTTTCGGAATCGGTTGACCCCATCCTGCCGCAGGAGATCACCATCACCCGGTCGTCGGTCACTAACGAGAAGGATGCCTCCAAAGAGCGGACCATGGGTCGGAAATACATCGTCCCCTACGGACTTTATCGTTGCCACGGCTTCGTCTCGGCCAGCCTTGCGGGCGACGCAACCAAGGGCACCGGCTTTTCGCAAGAGGATCTCGATCTGCTGTTTGAAGCCCTCTGCAACATGTTCGAGCACGACCGTTCCGCGGCGCGAATGGAGATGAACGCCCAGAAACTCGTGGTTTTCCGCCATGAGAACGCCCTTGGGAACGCGCCTGCCCAATCGCTCTTCCGCCGGGTGAAAACCACGCTGAATCCCGACGTGAAAGTCCCGCGCAGCATCGACGATTACACCGTTTCGATCGACCAGAACGACCTGCCGGCCGGGGTTAGCATGATTTTCCCCTGCGGCCTTTGACCCATGCCGGCCGAGATGGAACCCATCCCCCTCTCGGCCCTGCAGCACGCTGTCTATTGCCTCCGGCAGGCGGCGCTGATCCATCTGGAACGGCTCTGGGCCGAGAATCGGTTCACCGCCGAGGGCGATGTCCTGCACGCCGTGGCCGACAAGGGCGGCAACCGCAAGGCCCGAGGCGTCCGGCGGGTGCTGTCCCTGCCGCTGTCCAGCGAGCGGCTGAACTTGATCGGCACCGCGGATCTGGTCGAGTTTCACGGCGACACCCCGTTTCCGGTGGAATACAAGCGCGGCAAGCCCAAGCTGCACCGTGCCGATGAGGTCCAGCTCTGCGCGCAGGCCCTGTGTCTTGAGGAAATGACGGGCCAGCCGGTACCCCAAGGCGCGTTATTCTATGCCCAGACCAAACGGCGCGTGGTTGTCCCCTTCGACCCCGATCTGCGCGCCTTGACCGAGGCCACCGCGACCGATCTGGCGGCCGTGTTCTCGAGCAGCCAGACGCCGCCCCCCACGCCACACAAATCCCGCTGCCGCGCCTGTTCTCTGCAAGAGCTTTGCCGACCCGAGACCTTCGCCCGTCCGGTTCGGCAATGGCGCGACCGGATGCTCTCCAAGGCTTTGGAGGAGAGATGAAAAAACTGCTGAACACCGTCTATGTCACCACGGAAGGGGCCGCGCTGAAGAAGGACGGCGAGGCCCTGGTGGCCGAGGTCGACGGCATCGAACGGGCGCGCGTTCCCCTGCATATGCTGGCCTCGGTCGTGGCCTTCGGCCCGATCCTGATCTCGCCTGCCCTGATCGGCATCTGCGCCGAACGCGGCATCACCCTGGCCTTGATGGACCGTGCCGGCCGGTTTCAGGCGCGAATCGAGGGGCCGGTTTCCGGCAATGTTCTGCTGCGGCGCGCCCAGTACCGGGTGGCCGACGGCGGCGAGGACATCGTGCGCTCGATTGTCCTGGGCAAGATCGCCAACCAGCGCGCGGTGATCCGCCGGGCGCTGCGCGACTACGGGTCCGAGATGGCGCCTCCGGCCCGCGACGCGCTTGACACGGCCAGCGACCGGATGGCGATGATCCTGCGCCGGGTGCAGGCGGCCGACAGCGGCACCGATGCTCTTCGCGGGTCCGAGGGAGAGGCGGCCAATCTCTATTTCTCCGTCTTCGACGCCCTGATCCGCAGCCCCGACCCCGAGTTGCGCTGGACCCAGCGGTCGCGTCGTCCGCCCCTGGATCCGATGAATGCGCTGCTGTCCTTCCTCTATACCCTGCTGACCCACGACTGCCGCGCCGCCTGCGAGGCGGTGGGCCTCGACCCCGCCGTCGGCTTCCTGCATCGCGACCGGCCGGGCCGCCCGAGCCTGGCCCTGGACCTGATGGAGGAATTGCGCGCGCCGCTGGCCGACCGGCTGGCGCTGTCGCTGGTCAATCGCCGGCAGCTGCGGGCCGGTGATTTCCGCCGGATGGAGGGCGGCGCGGTGCTGTTGTCCGACGAGGCCCGCAAACTGGTCCTGACCGCCTGGCAGGAGCGCAAGAAGGAAGAGCGTCTGCACCCTTTCCTGGCCGAGAAGGCGCCTTTCGGTCTGGTCCCCCATCTTCAAGCGCAGCTTCTGGCCCGCCATCTGCGCGGCGACATCGACGCCTATCCCCCCTGGTTCTGGAGCTGACATGCTGGTTCTGGTCACCTATGACGTCAACACGCTGGAAGAGGGCGGAAAGAAGCGCCTGCGCCGGGTCGCCCGTGCCTGCGAGGATTGGGGCCAGCGGGTGCAGTTCTCCGTCTTCGAGATCGAGCTTGACCCGGCCCAATGGACCAAGCTGAAGGCGCGGCTGGAGGGCATAATCCTGCCCCAGCATGACAGTCTGCGGTACTATTATCTGGGGTCGAACTGGACCCGCAAGGTCGAGCATGTGGGGGCCAAACCGGCGACGGACCTGAACGGCCCTCTCATCATCTGACATAGGTCGGCCAGCGCAGATGCGGACCCTGAGCGTGCCGCCAAACCCGGGAAGGTTCGCAACCCGGCCAGCTCTTTGAAATCGTGCAAGAATTTTCGCCACCCCTTGTCCCGCCCGCCGCCGGGGCAAGCCTTCCCAGGCCTGTCCGCAGGCAAGAGCGGATTTTCACAACCCCCACAACGCGCTATACCCCCCACCGTCGCCCCCTCCCCGGGGGCGCGGATCGAAACCACAAGCATAAGTCCAGGAACGGGATGCCGGTCGGTCGCCCCCTCCCCGGGGGCGCGGATCGAAACTCCATGAGGCGAAGCTCACCCCAACGGCGGGCCTGTCGCCCCCTCCCCGGGGGCGCGGATCGAAACTGCATATTCGCGAGATTTAGGTTCTGGCGCCCTTGTCGCCCCCTCCCCGGGGGCGCGGATCGAAACCCGTCCAACTGGCGTCCGGCGGCTTTCTTGCCGAGGTCGCCCCCTCCCCGGGGGCGCGGATCGAAACACGATGTGCTGGGTGCCGCCCCGGCGATGGAGGAGGTCGCCCCCTCCCCGGGGGCGCGGATCGAAACTGCCGCGAAGCTGTCAGCCAGCCGGAACAGCACCGTCGCCCCCTCCCCGGGGGCGCGGATCGAAACCCATGCGAGCGCCGAGGCACCGCCGCGCAGGGGCGGTCGCCCCCTCCCCGGGGGCGCGGATCGAAACGGCCCCATGGGCGGACGGTTGGTGTCCCAGACAAACGTCGCCCCCTCCCCGGGGGCGCGGATCGAAACGGCTAAAAGTCTGTTCCTGGCCACCAAGCCCAAGCCGTCGCCCCCTCCCCGGGGGCGCGGATCGAAACTTCGGTCCGGCGAATAGGGGGGCAAGGCGCGGAGGTCGCCCCCTCCCCGGGGGCGCGGATCGAAACTCGGCGGCCCAAACCATGGCTGACCAGACCGCACGTCGCCCCCTCCCCGGGGGCGCGGATCGAAACTCTGTCATGCCGCGATCCCCCGCTTGCGGTCGAGTCGCCCCCTCCCCGGGGGCGCGGATCGAAACCTCGAATTCATCCAGACGCACCGGCGCGGCGAGTGTCGCCCCCTCCCCGGGGGCGCGGATCGAAACCGCGCCCTATGGCCAGCGACCGCGTGACGCTGCGTCGCCCCCTCCCCGGGGGCGCGGATCGAAACGGCGTCAAGGGCGAAATGGCTTCCGGGGACGGGATGTCGCCCCCTCCCCGGGGGCGCGGATCGAAACCTAGCATTGCGATTGGAAATATAGGAAAAGCGCCGTCGCCCCCTCCCCGGGGGCGCGGATCGAAACTCCGCGCCGATGGTCAAGGCCATCCTGCGCGAGATGTCGCCCCCTCCCCGGGGGCGCGGATCGAAACGGCCGCAGGTAGATCAAGTGCTTGTAGCTTCCGCCGTCGCCCCCTCCCCGGGGGCGCGGATCGAAACAAGCATGTCGGAAATATCTGCGCCATCTGCGATGCCGTCGCCCCCTCCCCGGGGGCGCGGATCGAAACCTGCGGCTGAACGAAGTGACCCGTCTGCACCAAGAGTCGCCCCCTCCCCGGGGGCGCGGATCGAAACAGAGGCCCGAGGAGATAGAGCATCAGGACCGGACCGTCGCCCCCTCCCCGGGGGCGCGGATCGAAACCTTTCGACAACCGCGCCGGAAGCGTCCAGTAGCGAGTCGCCCCCTCCCCGGGGGCGCGGATCGAAACACCGCCTGCCTGAATGCGCCGATCCCGGCCCGTGCCGTCGCCCCCTCCCCGGGGGCGCGGATCGAAACGGCGGCAAAGGTGCCGCTGAGGGTCAGGGCATCGCGGTCGCCCCCTCCCCGGGGGCGCGGATCGAAACGGGACGGGCCGCATCGCTATGCTGCTGGCCGGTCGTCGCCCCCTCCCCGGGGGCGCGGATCGAAACTGGCCTGCGGTCTTTGCCTTGGTCATGTGTCCCTGTCGCCCCCTCCCCGGGGGCGCGGATCGAAACTTCGCCGTGTCGCGGATGCCGACATATTGCGAAAGGTCGCCCCCTCCCCGGGGGCGCGGATCGAAACGCAAGGGCAGGGTCAGGCCGGTCCGCGGATCCGTCGTCGCCCCCTCCCCGGGGGCGCGGATCGAAACTTCGATACGGGCCTTCGCGGCAATCGAGGCCATGGTCGCCCCCTCCCCGGGGGCGCGGATCGAAACCTCGATATAGGCCATCAGCACATCCGCGATCTTCGTCGCCCCCTCCCCGGGGGCGCGGATCGAAACGCTGTCGATGAACTGGCGCACGCTCTGGACGATCCGTCGCCCCCTCCCCGGGGGCGCGGATCGAAACGGCCATGCCTGCGGGGTCCTTGCCGAAGGCCGTTGTCGCCCCCTCCCCGGGGGCGCGGATCGAAACCAGCGGAAAGTCTGGGCGATCTCACAGCCGAAAAGGCCGTCGCCCCCTCCCCGGGGGCGCGGATCGAAACCTTGCTGACCGTCAGCCTGCTGCGCCCGACCGAGTCGCCCCCTCCCCGGGGGCGCGGATCGAAACCGCGCCATCGCCATGCCGACCGACCACCCGGCCTAGTCGCCCCCTCCCCGGGGGCGCGGATCGAAACGCCCGCGCCGCCGATGCAGTCGTCAACCCCATGATGTCGCCCCCTCCCCGGGGGCGCGGATCGAAACCATGTCGCCGGGTCGTCCGGGTCCTGCGCCTCATCGTCGCCCCCTCCCCGGGGGCGCGGATCGAAACATGGCTGTTCCGCGGGCAGGATGCCCGGCCTCGGCCGTCGCCCCCTCCCCGGGGGCGCGGATCGAAACATGGACCCGGACGGGATCACGGGGCACGGCGTGGTGTCGCCCCCTCCCCGGGGGCGCGGATCGAAACCAAGCAGGTGCAGGCCGGTGCTGACGGCCGGATGGGTCGCCCCCTCCCCGGGGGCGCGGATCGAAACGGAACCGGCGCGCGCGAGGCCGGGGCCATGCTGGCGTCGCCCCCTCCCCGGGGGCGCGGATCGAAACGGGCCGTAGGCGTAGAGGGCGGCGCCCGCGATCAGGTCGCCCCCTCCCCGGGGGCGCGGATCGAAACCCGCCGAAGGGCAGCTCGCCGCTTTCCGCCGTCGCGTCGCCCCCTCCCCGGGGGCGCGGATCGAAACTCCGGCGACAGAGAAAGGTTGGCAGGGAGGGGAACGTCGCCCCCTCCCCGGGGGCGCGGATCGAAACGCGCCCTACGTCAACACCATCAAGGTCGCCGACCGCGTCGCCCCCTCCCCGGGGGCGCGGATCGAAACGCGTGACCAAAGCTGCCGGGGCTGGCGGAAACGCCGTCGCCCCCTCCCCGGGGGCGCGGATCGAAACAACATCACCGGCCAGACGATCGAGGCGGTGACGAAGTCGCCCCCTCCCCGGGGGCGCGGATCGAAACGCATGACATGGGAAACTCAGTACATCGGGCTTCCGTGTCGCCCCCTCCCCGGGGGCGCGGATCGAAACTTCAGCTCGTTCGACTCCAGCGACGAGATGTCGAGTCGCCCCCTCCCCGGGGGCGCGGATCGAAACTGGAAGCCGCAGCCGCCGAAGATCGACAAGGCAGCGGTCGCCCCCTCCCCGGGGGCGCGGATCGAAACTCTGGCCGCCATGTGCGCGGTCACACCGACACGCAAGTCGCCCCCTCCCCGGGGGCGCGGATCGAAACGCCACAATCGCCGCAATCGCACTGGCGCTGTCCGGGTCGCCCCCTCCCCGGGGGCGCGGATCGAAACATCCCGTCGTGCTGGTCTTTGTGGATTGGCCCGACGGTCGCCCCCTCCCCGGGGGCGCGGATCGAAACGCGGCCGCGCGCATGGCGCAGACGTTGGGGGTCCGGTCGCCCCCTCCCCGGGGGCGCGGATCGAAACAATAGGGACATGGCCGATGTCCCGGTCATGTCCCGGGTCGCCCCCTCCCCGGGGGCGCGGATCGAAACACGGAATTGAAGGCGCGGGGCTACGACGCCAGCAAGTCGCCCCCTCCCCGGGGGCGCGGATCGAAACAGCAATCAGCCCGTCGAGGTCGGGGATCACATAGCGTCGCCCCCTCCCCGGGGGCGCGGATCGAAACGAGGAAGCCAAGATCGTGCGGATATCGACCCCGCAGGTCGCCCCCTCCCCGGGGGCGCGGATCGAAACGATGATATCGTGCAGGTCCGCGATCTCCTCGAACTGTCGCCCCCTCCCCGGGGGCGCGGATCGAAACTGCCTTCCCCGCTCTGCCTTGAGGATGCCCACGATGTCGCCCCCTCCCCGGGGGCGCGGATCGAAACGCCAGCTCGTCGCGGACGTAGCGGTCGGCGCGGTGGTCGCCCCCTCCCCGGGGGCGCGGATCGAAACTCGCTGTGGTCGTAGAAGGTGCCCTTTTCCAGATCGTCGCCCCCTCCCCGGGGGCGCGGATCGAAACCTGACGGACACGCCAAGAAGACCGGCGATGTACCGTCGCCCCCTCCCCGGGGGCGCGGATCGAAACTGCGGCAGTTTTGGCGGCCTCGGCTTGGTCGCGCTGGTCGCCCCCTCCCCGGGGGCGCGGATCGAAACATCGCGTCCACCACGCCGGGGACGAGCGGAATGTCGAGTCGCCCCCTCCCCGGGGGCGCGGATCGAAACTCGGCAAGCATCGTTGCGGTTCGCGCGACATGCAGGTCGCCCCCTCCCCGGGGGCGCGGATCGAAACCGCAGGGCGCTGCTTCTGGTGCCCCGGAAGAACGGCGTCGCCCCCTCCCCGGGGGCGCGGATCGAAACTGCCCGGCCTGACCCGCCGCCGCGAGGCGGAGTTGTCGCCCCCTCCCCGGGGGCGCGGATCGAAACCGCGCCCCGCAGGAGAAGGGGCCGGACGCGGTCGTCGCCCCCTCCCCGGGGGCGCGGATCGAAACCTGCTGCCGTTGCCCGCGCGAATCCGTGGTCTCCGTCGCCCCCTCCCCGGGGGCGCGGATCGAAACATCGAGCCCCCACCGCTCACCGACGCACACGAGCGCCGTCGCCCCCTCCCCGGGGGCGCGGATCGAAACGTGGATTTTCCGGCCGTCCTTGTCGTGCTGGTCGGTCGCCCCCTCCCCGGGGGCGCGGATCGAAACGGCGCGGGGGGATGGTCACCGGCAATACCTCAGGTCGTCGCCCCCTCCCCGGGGGCGCGGATCGAAACCTCGGCCTGCGACAGAATGGCCGACTCGCCCTCGGTCGCCCCCTCCCCGGGGGCGCGGATCGAAACTATCCAGACCCGGAGCTGACCCGCGAGGAGCGAGGTCGCCCCCTCCCCGGGGGCGCGGATCGAAACCGGCCCTGGCAGAAGCCCTCGAATGCGACGTTGAGTCGCCCCCTCCCCGGGGGCGCGGATCGAAACAGGATCCGGGGGCGGGTCGATGACCGGATCAGCGGTCGCCCCCTCCCCGGGGGCGCGGATCGAAACATCGGTCGGGGCGCCGCCGCCATGACCGACCCCGGTCGCCCCCTCCCCGGGGGCGCGGATCGAAACCGCCCCATGCCCACCCCGGGTACAAAGGACAGGGAGTCGCCCCCTCCCCGGGGGCGCGGATCGAAACATGGACGGCCCGAACCGTGGCCTCGCGCGGCGCCGTCGCCCCCTCCCCGGGGGCGCGGATCGAAACTCGCGGAGAAGGCGCCGCAGGATGAAGGCGGTCGTGTCGCCCCCTCCCCGGGGGCGCGGATCGAAACCACCCCACGCTTCCGCCGCCTTTGCAAGCCGCTTGGTCGCCCCCTCCCCGGGGGCGCGGATCGAAACCGGTGCGAGCGCTCTCGATCCTCGCCTCTTGCAGCAGTCGCCCCCTCCCCGGGGGCGCGGATCGAAACATGTTGAGCGCGAGACGGCGAACCTCGACATCGCGGTCGCCCCCTCCCCGGGGGCGCGGATCGAAACGGTGGCCATGGTGACCTGAGAAAGGAGCATAAATGTCGCCCCCTCCCCGGGGGCGCGGATCGAAACGTCTGGGGCGCAAAGCGCCGCTGTGCGGCCGGTTGTCGCCCCCTCCCCGGGGGCGCGGATCGAAACTGAGATGGCCGTCCAGATCACCGTCACTCTTGATGTCGCCCCCTCCCCGGGGGCGCGGATCGAAACGCGGACATGCGAATCGGCTCCTAATGGCCGTCCGTCGCCCCCTCCCCGGGGGCGCGGATCGAAACGCTGACGGCCGGCGCGCATGTGATCGAGATCGAGGGTCGCCCCCTCCCCGGGGGCGCGGATCGAAACGGGATCACGCGGTGAAGCTGCCGCGCGTCCATCGGTCGCCCCCTCCCCGGGGGCGCGGATCGAAACACCCCCGCGCACGAGGCCCGCGCCCGCCAGGTGGGTCGCCCCCTCCCCGGGGGCGCGGATCGAAACCAGAGCGGCAACGCGATGAAGCGGGCTGCCGATGGTCGCCCCCTCCCCGGGGGCGCGGATCGAAACGGCATCGTGTGGGCGGGGACGAATACCGGGGCGGTCGCCCCCTCCCCGGGGGCGCGGATCGAAACCTGGTCGGGCAGGAGGGCGTGTTTCGCGACCTCGCGTCGCCCCCTCCCCGGGGGCGCGGATCGAAACCGCTCTCGGCGCAGTGCGGGGCATCAGACGCGGGTGTCGCCCCCTCCCCGGGGGCGCGGATCGAAACAAACACGAAGTACCCACCAAAGCCCAGGTGAGCGGTCGCCCCCTCCCCGGGGGCGCGGATCGAAACAAGGATTCGACCGGTCAGTATCTGTGGCAGCCGGTCGCCCCCTCCCCGGGGGCGCGGATCGAAACGGTCGAAGCCGACCGGCCGGACGCGGTGCGGGTGGTCGCCCCCTCCCCGGGGGCGCGGATCGAAACCCGCCGACCTGGGCGGCCGGATGGCGACCAAGCGTCGCCCCCTCCCCGGGGGCGCGGATCGAAACGGGCACTTGATCTCGACCATGCCGTCCGCTCCAACGTCGCCCCCTCCCCGGGGGCGCGGATCGAAACACGCTCTCGATTGTGATTTCCGCCTCGCCTTCCGGTCGCCACCGCCCCGGGGGCGCGGATCGAAACGCGTGTTTCATGGCAGCGCCTCCTTAGCGCTTGGCGTCGCCCCCTCCCCGGGGGCGCGGATCGAAACCCATGACCCTGCGCAAGATCATGGTGGATGGGCTGTCGCCCCCTCCCCGGGGGCGCGGATCGAAACTTCTGAATGGCTATCGACCGACGCGAGCTTAAGCGGTCGCCCCCTCCCCGGGGGCGCGGATCGAAACGGCTGGTGGTCTGAACTACCGGCTTTCGAGTGGACGTCGCCCCCTCCCCGGGGGCGCGGATCGAAACTGGAACGGCCGGGAGACCGAGACGCTGCCGGTGGTCGCCCCCTCCCCGGGGGCGCGGATCGAAACGACATCTTCGACGCAACGGGCGTGCGGGTCCTCTCGTCGCCCCCTCCCCGGGGGCGCGGATCGAAACGCCTGTCAGAAGCACGTGGTCGGCCAGCGCCTGCGGGTCGCCCCCTCCCCGGGGGCGCGGATCGAAACTGGCCGAAGAGGTTGAGCGTCAAACCGCCCGCGCCGTCGCCCCCTCCCCGGGGGCGCGGATCGAAACCCGTCCAGCCTGCTGCGGTGCCAGTTGCGGATCAGGTCGCCCCCTCCCCGGGGGCGCGGAGCTAGACGTTGCCCGTGCCTTTGCGACCTTGGGCGCTCAGCGCGCTCGCTCCAAGAGAACATGAGCCCTGACGGCGCTGTCATCCGATGGCGGCGGCGAGGGATCGTCCTTTGCGACGCCGCGACCGGGAGCAGGAAGGGCGGCCAGACCGCTGCAGCGGGCGCAGACGCCGGGAAACGGCAAAGCCTCGGCGCCCGACTGCCGCGCGTCCGTCCGCCGCGTCAGCTGTCGCCTCAGCGCGAGGCTGCGCGAGCCGCCGCGCAGAAGCCGGGCGCCCGTCAACGCCGGTCCCGACGACCCGGGCTCAGCCCCCCGGCATCGCCACCAGCGCGAGGTCGGTGGCGCCGAGGGCGGTGACGCCTTGCAACAGCGCGACCGGCTCGCCGTCGATCAAGATCCGCAGCCCGCCCGCTTCGGCGTCGTAGAGGGTGGTAACCGCGGGCTCGGGGCCCTGGCCGCCCCAGCCGATGGTCAGATGGTCGATGCCGGGCTCGAAATCGGCGACGACCGCCGGGTTGTCGGCGTCGATCCAGCCGTCCAGCAGGAAAGTGTCGGCGCCGTCGCCGCCATGGGCCAGATCGTTGCCGCCCAGATGCAAGGTGTCCTCGCCCGCGCCGCCGTTCAGCGTATCGGCCTCGCCCCGGTCGTTGCCGCCGTCGAGCCGGTCGTTGCCGCCGCCGCCCATCAGCAGGTCGCGCCCCTCGCCGCCGTCGAGCGAATCGTCGTCGAAACCGCCCTCGAGCGTGTCGTCGCCCTCGCCCCCGTTCAGCGTGTCGGAACCCGAACCGCCCGCCAGCCAATCCGCGCCCGCGCCGCCGTCGAGGATATCCTCGCCGCTGGCGCCCAGGAGGCGGTCGGCATCGTCGCCGCCGGTCAGCGTGTCATTGCCCGTGCCGCCGTCCAGCGTGTCGGAACCGGACCCGCCGTCCAGCCAGTCGCGCCCGCCCAACCCCTCGATCCAATCGCCGCCGCCGCCGCCCAGGATTGTGTCCGAGCCCGCGTCGGCAGCCAGATTGTCGGCGCCCTCGGTGCCCACGAGATAGCGGTTGGCGGGCAGTTCGGGCGGGTAGTCGCTGCCGGCGGTCTGGTCGGCGGGCGTGTCGTCGACCAGACCGGAGGGGAGCGGAGCGGCGGGGGCCGCGGTCGTATCGGCGGGCAGGGCTTCGGCGGGCAGGCTTTCGTCGGGCGGGGGCCCGGACTCTTCGCCCGCAGCGTCGATCAACTCGCCCGCGCTGGCGGAATCGGTCCCGGGGTCCTCGGCCGGACCCGCGGAATCGGGATCATCGACCGCATCCTCGGCCGTGCCCCGGACGAAGCTATCGCCCACCCCCGCGGCGACCGCGATTCCGAGCAGGCCGAGCAGAAACCACATGCAAACCCCCTGCCGCCCGCAGGCGGCACACCGTTACAGCGCCCAGAATACACCCGAAATGCCGAACAAACAGGGACCATTTCCGCCGGCAAAGCCAGAATCTGCGCGGGTGGTTAACTGCGGGCCGCGCGCACCGGCCCCTGCCCCCGCGATCCTGCCCCGCGCGAATCCGTTTGCCCTTTGACCGCCGATCGCCTATACGCGCGCATCCTCGCCCCGTCATGGGGTCAGGACCCTCCATGGGCCCGTGCTGGACGACATCCCGGCCGGTGCCTTCACCCTTTGACCACAGGAGACCCCGATGTCGATCACCGTCGAAGAAAAGCAGCGTCTGATCAAGGAATTCGGCACCAAGGAAGGCGACACCGGCTCGCCCGAAGTGCAGGTTGCCATCCTGACCTCGCGCATCAACACCCTGACCGAGCACTTCAAGACCCACAAGAAGGACAACCACAGCCGTCGTGGCCTTCTGATGCTGGTCGCCCAGCGCCGCAAGCTGCTGGACTACCTGAAGGGCAAGGAAGAGGCCCGCTACACCGCGCTGATCGGCCGCCTCGGCATCCGTCGCTGAGCAGCCGCGCCCCGCGCAGACGACCGAACGCCGGCTCATCGAGCCGGCGTTTTGCTTGGTACGCGGGCCTCCCTTGACTTCCCGGCTTCTGCGGCGCAGCGTGCGCGGGTTTCGACTTGGGGGGACCCCATGGCAAAGAGAAACCGCAGTTTCGCGGTGGTCGGCCTCGGCGCTTTCGGCAGCACCGTCGCCACCGAACTGGCCCGCTTCGGCAACCGCGTCGTCGGCATCGACATCGATGAACGCCGCGTCTCGCTTCTGACCTCGACCCTGACCAGCGCGCTGATCATGGACGCCACCGACGAGGCGGCCCTGCGCGAGGCGGGGATCGACAATTACGACGTGGCACTGGTCGCCATCGGCTCGAACCTCGAGGCCAGCATCCTGACGGCGATGACGCTGAAGCTGATCGGGATCGAGACGATCTGGGTGAAGGCGTCGAGCCGCACGCATCACCGGATCCTGGCCAAGCTGGGGGTCGACCGGGTGATCCAGCCCGAGCAGGAGATGGGCCGCCACATCGCCCAGATGCTGAACAACCCGGTGCTGCAGGATTACGTCAGCCTCGGCAACGGCTACAGCGTGGTCAATATCGTCGTGCCCGAGCGGCTGATGGGGCGCGAGCTCAGTTCGCTGGGGCTGGGATCGGTCTATGACCTGCGGCTGCTGGGGGTGATGCGGGGGACCGAGTTCCGGCATTCCACCGAAGACACGCTGCTGGAGACGGATGACAAGCTGATCCTTCTGGGCAAGCGCGGCGAGTTGCGCAGCTTCGGGGATTCGCTGTGAGACTACGCCGCCGGCTGAGGAAGCTGGGCGGCCGGCTGCGCGCCATCCCCCCGCCGGCCATCCTGGCGCTGCTCTACGCGGTGCTCATCGCTCTGGGTGCGATGGCGCTGAAGCTGCCGCTTGCGCATACGGGACCTCTAACCTGGTCGGATGCGATCTTCACCGCTACCTCGGCAGTGACGGTGACGGGGCTCGTGGTTTTCGACGTGGGCGCGCAGCTGACCTGGTTCGGCGAATTCGTCGTGGCCTTCCTGATCCAGCTGGGCGGACTGGGGCTGATGACCTTCGCGGTGCTGATCCTGGCGGCGCTGGGCATGCCGCTGGGCATCACCGGACAGGTCTTCCTGCGTGAGGATCTGAACCATCATTCCATGCACCGGCTGCTGGGGCTGGCGGGCACCGTGCTGCGGGTGGTGCTGGTCTGCGAGGTGGCGGGGGCGCTGCTGCTGGCGCTGACCTTCGTGCCACGGCTGGGCCTGGCCGAGGGGATATGGGCCGCGATCTTCCACTCCATTTCGGCCTTCAACAACGCGGGGTTTTCCACCTTCTCGGACGGGCTGATCGGCTATGCCACGGATCCGGTCGTCAACAGCGTGATCCCCGCGCTCTTCATCATCGGCGGCATCGGCTATGTGGTGATGCAGGACGTGATGGGCGGCCGCCCGCCGCAGGCCTGGACGCTACACACCAAGATCATGCTGCTGGGCACCGGCATCCTGATCCCCTGGTCGGTGCTGGGCTTCGCGGCGCTGGAATGGAACAACCCCGGCACGCTGGGCCAGTACGACAGCACCATCGCCCGGCTGGTGGTCAGCTGGTTTCAGGGCGTCACCACGCGGACCGCGGGTTTCAACACCGTCGACATCGGCCAGTTGCATGACGACACCTCGGTCATGTTCATCTCGCTGATGCTGATCGGCGGCGGCCCGGCCTCGACCGCGGGCGGCATCAAGGTCACGACCTTCGTCGTCATGCTGCTGGCCACCGTCGCCTTCTTCCGCCGCCAGACGCAGCTGCATGCCTTCGGCCGCTCGATCGGGCTGGAGCAGGTGCTGAAGGTCATGGCGCTGACCGCGATCTCGGTTCTGATCGTCTTCATCGGCGTCTTCATCCTGACCGTGGCCCATGACGGCCAGTTCATGGACATCGCCTTCGAGGTCGCCTCGGCCTTCGGCACCGTCGGCCTGAGCCGCGGCATCACCGGCGAGCTGAACGAGGTCGGGCGGGCGGTGATCGTCGCGATCATGTTCCTGGGCCGCGTCGGGCCGCTGACACTGGGCTTCTTCCTGGCCACCCGCACCACCCCGCGCATCCGCTATCCGCAGGCGACAATTCACCTAGGCTGACGCGGCGCTCTTTCCCTGCGGCTTCAGCGGGCTATATTCATCGGATCGGCGCGTATGGGGCGCGCCCAGTCCCGAGAGCTGCCATCGACGACCTTGTCCGCCCGGCCCCAGAGCCGTTTCCGAATGCTGAGCCCGCCGACCATGCCGAACGGCTTGTCGGGAGAGAGCGTCTCGACGCGCTGACCCGAAGCCATCTGATGGATTCGGGGGCCGAAGTCGTCTTCGACCGGGCGTCGCGGCTGGCCTCGCGCATTCTGGGAACACCGGTGGCGCTGCTGTCGCTGGTCGATGCCGAACGGCAGTTCTTCAAATCCTCGATCGGACTGGACGAGGGGCTGACCGGCACCCCGCTGAGCCATTCCTTCTGTCAATATGTCGTGAGCCAAGGCAGGCCTCTGGCGGTCAGCGACGCCCGCGTCCATCCGCTGCTGTCGACCAACGGCGCCGTGTCCGACCTTCAGGTCATCGCCTATCTGGGCGTGCCGGTTCGCGATGGCGAGGGGCAGGTGCTGGGCTCGCTCTGCGCCATCGACCACAAGCCGCGCGACTGGAGCGAGGGGGATCTGGCCGATCTGACCGACCTCGCCACCATCGTCGAGACCGAGATCGCCCTGCGCCGCGTGGTGGTCGAGCGGCAATTGCTGATCCAGGAACTGAACCACCGGGTGAAGAACCTGTTCTCGGTGGTGGGCGGGATCGTCCGCATGAGCCGCGCGACCGGCGAAAGCGCCGGGGCCCTGTCAGACCGCCTGCAGGCATTGTCGCGCGCCCATGCGCTGATCGCCCCCGCCATCCACGCCAACCAGCCGGCCGAGGCCGGGACCACCTTGCGCGCCCTGCTGGGCACGCTGATGGCCCCTTGGGATGCCGAGAGCGCGATGTGGCAGCTTCAGGGCGGGGATCTGACGGTCGGCGCCCGCGCCACCACCGCGCTGACGCTGGCCTTTCACGAACTGGCCACCAATGCCGCGAAATACGGGGCCCTTTCGGGCGAGACGCCCGGCGCCAGGCTGACCATCGACTGGGTGATCGGCGAGGAGGAGTTGCGCCTGACCTGGGCCGAATGCGGGGTCGCGGCCGCTTCCGGCGCCGCGCATCCGGGGGGCTTCGGCACGCAGCTGATCGGGCTGACCCTGCAGGGCCAGCTCGGCGGCAGGGTCGAGACGTGCCACGACGCGACCACGCTGCGCCACGTGATCACCATCCCGCTGAGCGCGCTGGCGCATTGAGGCGGGGCCCCTGCGGGCACCCCGATCTTTCCTTGACCCCTCGGGCAGGGGCCCGCACACTCCCCAAGCGCCAGCAGAAAGACCAGACGACGGCGCCTTTCAGTGTAAAATGTGTGGGAGCATGACATGATCCGGACTACGTTTTTCGCCGCCGCCGCCTTTCTGGCCGGCGCGACCGCAGCCCAGGCCCAATTCAGTCTCGGCTTTCAATGGGGCAATATTCCCCGCTGCACCTCGGGCAATCCCAACACCGTTCCGAACCCCCAGTTCACGATCCGCAACCTGCCGGCGGGAACCGATACGGTCGAGCTGCGGCTCGTCGACCTCGACGTTCCTCAATACAATCACGGCGGTGCAACCCTGCGGCTGAGCCAGTCCGGCACCCTGCCGCCCGGGATCTTCACCTACCGCAGCCCCTGCCCGCCCAATGGCGTCCATACCTATGAATGGACGGCGACCGCCCGTCAGGGGCGGCAGGTGCTGGGCACGGCCACGGCGCGCCGCCGCTACCCGGAATAGATCGCCGGGCGCAATCCGCCCGACACCAGCGGGGAAGGGGCGCTGCGCTGCGCGGGCTGCCGCTCGCGCGGCGGGGTGCCGCGGCCTCCCCCTTCCCCCGCGGCGTTTTTTCCTGTATGGCCCCGCAGCATCTGTGACGTGACGCTGTGACCCCGGCGTGATGCGAAGGATAGGGGTCGGCGGCAATGGGGCCGCCATAGACACGGGAGACCCGGCAGGGGCCGGGAGCGCTCCCAGAGGAAACTGTATGTTCAACATCACCAAGAAATCGATCCAGTGGGGCAACGAGACGCTCACGCTGGAGACGGGCCGCGTTGCCCGTCAGGCCGACGGCTCGGTCATCGCCACTTTGGGCGAGACCTCGGTCATGGCCAACGTGACCTTCGCCAAGGCGGCGAAGCCCGGTCAGGACTTTTTCCCGCTGACCGTTCATTATCAGGAACGCACCTATGCCGCGGGCAAGATCCCCGGCGGGTTCTTCAAGCGTGAAGGCCGTCCCTCGGAAAAAGAGACGCTGACCTCGCGCCTGATCGACCGCCCGATCCGCCCGCTCTTCGTCGAAGGCTTCCGCAACGAGGTTCTGGTTGTCTGCACCGTGCTGTCGCACGATCTGGTCAACGAGCCCGATATCGTCGCGATGATCGCCGCCTCGGCCGCGCTGACCATCTCGGGCGTGCCCTTCATGGGCCCGATCGCCGCCGCGCGCGTCGGTTTCGCCAATGGCGAATACGTGCTGAACCCCGATTGCGACGACATGGTCAAGCTGCGGGACAACCCTGAACAGCGTCTGGACCTGGTGGTCGCCGGCACCGCCGACGCGGTGATGATGGTGGAATCCGAAGCCTATGAGCTGTCGGAAGCCGAGATGCTGGGCGCTGTGAAATTCGCCCACGAGTCGATCCAGCCGGTCATCGGCCTGATCATCGACTTCGCCGAGGAATGCGCGAAAGAGCCCTTCGACTTCGACGCGCCGGATTACTCGGCGATCCTGTCGCGGATCAAGGCGCTGGGCGAGACGCAGATGCGCGCCGCCTTCGGCATCAAGGACAAGCAGGACCGCGTCAACGCGATCTCGGAAGCCCGCGCCGCCATCAAGGCGCAGCTGTCGGAAGAAGAGCTGGCCGACCCGCAGCTCGACACCGCGATGAAGAAGCTGGAAGCCTCGATCCTGCGCGGCGACGTGATCAACGGCGCGCCCCGCATCGACGGCCGCTCGACCACGGACATCCGCCCGATCACCTGCGAAACCTCGGTTCTGCCGCGGACGCATGGTTCGGCGCTGTTCACCCGTGGCGAGACGCAATCGCTGTGCGTGGCGACGCTCGGCACCGGCGATGACGAGCAATTCGTCGATGCGCTGACCGGCACCTACAAGGCCAACTTCCTGCTGCACTACAACTTCCCGCCCTATTCGGTCGGCGAAGTGGGTCGCATGGGCAGCCCGGGCCGTCGTGAGATCGGTCACGGGAAACTCGCCTGGCGCGCGCTGCAGGCCGTCCTGCCCGCCGCCACCGACTTCCCCTACACGATCCGCATGGTCTCGGAGATCACGGAATCGAACGGCTCCAGCTCGATGGCCACCGTCTGCGGCGGCTCGCTGTCGATGATGGACGCGGGCGTTCCGCTGAAAGCCCCGGTCGCGGGTGTGGCCATGGGGCTGATCCTGGAGGACGACGGCCGCTTTGCTGTGCTGACCGACATCCTGGGCGACGAGGATCACCTCGGCGACATGGACTTCAAGGTCGCGGGCACCGAGAACGGCATCACCTCGCTGCAGATGGACATCAAGGTTTCGGGGATCACCTTCGAGATCATGGAGCAGGCCCTGGCGCAAGCCAAGGACGGCCGGATGCACATCCTGGGCGAGATGGCCAAATCGCTGACCTCGGCCAATGCCTTCAGCCAATACGCGCCGAAGATCGAGACGATGACCATTCCGACCGACAAGATCCGCGAAGTGATCGGCTCGGGCGGCAAGGTGATCCGCGAGATCGTCGAAGTCTCGGGCGCCAAGGTCGACATCAACGACGACGGCACGATCAAGATCGCCTCGAACGACCAGGCGGCGATCAAGAAGGCCTATGACATGATCTATTCGATCGTGGCAGAGCCGGAAGTCGGCCAGATCTACACCGGCACCGTGGTGAAGATCGTCGATTTCGGCGCCTTCGTGAACTTCTTCGGCAAGCGCGACGGTCTGGTCCACGTCTCCCAGATCGCCAACAAGCGCCTGAACCATCCGTCCGACCTGCTGAAGGAAGGCCAGGAGGTGAAGGTCAAGCTTCTGGGCTTCGACGACCGCGGCAAGGTCCGCCTGGCGATGAAGATGGTCGACCAGGAAACCGGCGAAGAGATCGTCGAGAAGAAGGAAGAACAGGCCGAGTAATCGGTTCTGTTTGAGAGATACGGGGCCCCGGCAGCGATGCCGGGGCCTTGTCGTATTCGGTGAGCGGGCTTGACTACGACAACGGCGTTTGGCGGACGCATGAAAACGACAAAACACTTTGTCAGAGGTTTACCCCACCAATAGCTCCAACAAACTTGCTTGGCGTCGATCGAAGGATTACAACCGTCTTTGTTGTAGACTTTCGCCCCATCCGAGCACAACAAACCATGTCGAACCCCCTGCAAGACGCGGTGTCCTATCACTACGGTAAGTTCCCGCCGCGAAGCCTGTCCTATGAGGTCTTGCTCGATCCGGTATTCGAAACCGGCAATGCCCTCTCGCGCTACGATCAGATGCTGGCCGCGATGCATAACAGCGAGATCCTTTTGGCACCGCTTCGCAACCAGGAAGCGGTCGCGTCATCCCGCATGGAGGGCACGATCTCGACCCTGGACGAGGTGTTGCGGATCGAAGCCGAGGTCACGGACGATTCCGACGCAGCCTTCCTGCAAGCGCGCAGCGAGGCCGTCGAAACCTTCCTCTATGCGCGCGCCCTGCAACGGATCCAGCGCGAAATAGAGACGGGCCGCCCCCTCTCTGAGTTCCTGATCCGGCAGGCGCATCAGATCCTGCTCTCCTTCGGCCGCGGCGCCAATCTCGCCCCAGGCGCCTACAAGACCGAACAGAATTACATCGGCGAAAGGCGCCGCCAGTCGGTGAACTTCGTTCCGATCAGCCCCGAGGCCCTGCCCGCCGGGATGCAGATGCTCATGGCCTTCATCCAGGGAAGCCCGATGAATCCCCTGCTGAAAACTGCACTGGCCCATGTCGAATTCGAGGCATTGCATCCGTTCAAGGACGGGAACGGTCGGATCGGCCGGATGCTCATCACGCTGATGCTCTGGACCTCGGGCCTCATCCGCCAACCGCATTTCTATGTCAGCGCCTATTTTGAGCGTTACCGCGACGACTACATCGACGCCATGCGCCGCGTGTCGGCCGAGGACGACTGGACCGGATGGTGCCGGTTCTTCCTGTTGGGACTCAAGGAGCAGGCCGAGCACAACATCGTCGTAGCCAGCCGCATCTCCGCACTTTACGAAGAGATGAAGCTGCGGTTCCGGGAAGAGCTCAAAAGCGAATGGTCGATCGAGGCGCTCGATTTCATGTTTACCAATCCCAGCTTCAAGAACAGCAAGTTCACGGCGCATGACCGGATACCCGCCCATGTCGCGGCAAGCATGACCCGAAAGCTGCGTGAGGTCGGGATCCTGTCGCAGATCCAGCCCGGGGCGGGGCGACGGCCGGCGATCTACGGCTTCAAACCGCTGATCGACATCATCCGGGCAGAAACCGAGCTCTGAGCCCTGGAGGCGGCTGTGCCCTCGGATCCTTCGCGTTCTGGCGGGCGGTGCGTGCAAGCACGCACCCTACGGGCGCAGGTTCTGCTTGCCAGAACTGCGCCTTGTCACCGGAAAGGCGGCCTCCTGCCAGCGGTAGGGTGCGTGCTTGCACGCACCGGGTCCGGTCGGGTGGGATGTAATCCCACCCTACGGATCCAGCCCGTCAGAGCAGCGCTTCGGCGATCTGCACCGCGTTGAGCGCCGCACCCTTCAGCAGCTGATCCCCCACCACGAAGAGCGCCAGCGAATTGCCCGAGGGATCGCCCAGATCCTCGCGGATGCGGCCGACGAGGACGGCTTCCTGGCCCGAGGCCTCGACCGGCATCGGGAAATGGTTGCCCACCCGATCATCGACCAGCCGCAGCCCCGGGGCCACGCCCAGAAGCTGGCGGGCGCGCTCGACGGAAATGGGGGCGTCGAATTCGACGGTCACCGCCATGCCATGCGCGCGCAGGACCGGGACGCGGATGCAGGTGATGCCGAAAGGCAGATCGGGGCGGCCGAGGATGCGCCGGGTTTCGGCCACGACTTTCTCTTCCTCGCCGTTGTAGCCGCTGTCGGGATCGACCGCCGCGTTATGCGAGAAGAAGTTGAAGGCATAGGGATGCGGCAGGACCTTGGGCGTGAAGGCCTGACCCTCGAGATAGGCGGCGGTCGCCTGGCGCAATTCCTCCATCGCCGCGGCGCCCGCGCCCGAGGCGGCCTGATAGGTCGCGACATTCAGGCGCCGGATGCGGGCTTCCTGCGCCAGCGGCGCCAGCGCCACGGTCAGGATAGCGGCGACGCAATTGGGATTGGCGATGATCCCGCCATGCGCGGCCATGGCAGCGGCGTTCACCTCGGGCACCACCAGCGGCACCTCGGGCGCCATGCGGAAGGCCGAGGAATTGTCGACGACGATGGCCCCGGCCGCCACGGCAATTGGCCCGTATTTGCGCGAGATCGAGGCGCCCGCCGAGAACAGGGCGAGGTCCACGCCCCGGAAACTGTCCTCGGTCAACTCCTGCACCACGTGATCGCGGCCGCGAAACGACAGGCGCGTCCCGGCCGAGCGGGCCGAGGCGAGGAGGCGAAGCTCGGCCACGGGGAAATCGCGGCTGGTCAGGCTTTCGAGGAGTTCAACGCCCACCGCGCCGGTCGCGCCGACGATGGCGACGACGGGGTGGGCCGGCAGGCGGCGGTTCAGAACGGGGGCGGGGGCATCAAGGACTTCGATCGACATCGTCTTCTCCAAGAGAGGACGGGGACCGTTTTCCGTGTCGCGCCCCGTCCGGTTTCCGGCGGGGCTTTCGGGGTTCAGTTCGGCCGACCGACCGCGCACACCCGAAGGACCCCCGCCGGAGCGGTGGTTTTCATAGTGCGCTTGAGGGTCGATGCGAAGAACATGGCGCGGCAGGTAGCACCGGCCGCGCCGCAAATCAAGGGGCATCCGCGCCGGAGGCGGAGGGCATGCAGGATGGGCAAGATTGCCCATCCTGCGGGATCCCGCTCAGAACGGCAGCGGCGCGCCGTTGACGGTGACGCCGCCGCCGGGCTGCAGAACCACCTCGGATTGCAGGTGATCCTCACCCACCGGACGGCTCAGCCCGTTCATCATCATGCGGACGAAGAACAGCTGGTCCTGCGGCACCAGCCCCATGCCCTGCAGCCGGGTCAGCAGCCGCTCGCCGCCCACCAGGTCGAACAGGAACCGCCCGTCGGCATTGGGCCGCGCCTGGCCGATCTGGCCCATCAGCCCGCCGATCAGCGTCACCGCGCCCGCGCCGGTCAGGGCCGAATCGCCGACCTGCAGACGCAGGTCGTTCAGCGACACGCTGGACACATCGACGGGCGGCGTGTCGCCCTCGCCGAAATCGGGGCCGATCTCGCGCGTGAGGCGGCCCTGCGCGCCCAGATCCACGGTCACGGTCGCGGCTTCGCCTGCGAACTGGCCCGCGCCGACCATCGCCAGCAGCTCGGCCGAGGGCGCGAGGTCGCGGAACGAGATCATGTAGCGCAGCGGCTGGTCATCGGGCGTCACCACCAGCGGGAAGCCGAAGGCCATGTCCATGCCGCTCAGCGTGACCGAACCCGGGATCGGGCCGTAGCTGCCGCTCATCGACAGCGCTTCGGCGCTGCCGCTGATGTCGACGCGGCCGTCCACCGCCTCGATCAGCATCTGGCTGTCGCCGCCCTGGGTCTGCATGGCGACTTCGACGCCCTCGATCATCTGGCGCGAGGTCTGGGCCGAAGAGCCCGAGGTGAACTCGAGCCGGGCCGAGAAACCGCTGTCGAAGGCCCGGCGGATCGCGCCCTCCTCATCCGAGAGCATGTCCAGCTCGGTGCCGGTGAAGCGCACCGACGGCGCCGCCAGCGAGCCCGCCTGGCTGACGGTGGCACCATCGGTCGCCGGGTCGGGATAGGTCACGTCATAGCTGACATTGGCCGCCTGCAGGGTGATTTCCGCCGCCCCTTCGCGCGCCGCGCGCAGGCTGGCATCCAGCGCCTCGAACTGGACCGAGACGTTCAGCGGATCGGTCGTCGCCCCGCCCTTGCCGCCGGACCGGGGCGCGCCGCCGGGAACCTGCACCAGCGACAGATGCGGGAAATCCAGGTCCAGCGCGGCATTGGCCTCGGTCAGGTTGCCGGTGATCGTGCCGTCATGGGTGACGGTGAAATGCCGCGTCAGCCCGCCCGCGAACAGGATCGCCAGATCCACCTGCGCCGAGGGCGCCAGCGTGATCATCTCGCCCTGCGGTTCGACCCTGAGCGTGTCCATGCTGACGATCAGGTCATTGGGGCTCGCCGTCGGGAAGATCCGCAAGCCGCTCACCGTCACCGAGGCATCGGTGCCGGTCATGCCGGTGCTGGTCATGGTGAGCCCGGCGCCCGCGGCCATGCTTTGCAGATTGGCCCAGGCTTCGGGGGCGGTCAACGCAAAGGCCGCGCCGGGCTGGATCACGGACAGGCACAGCGCCATCGCCGTCGCGGGCGCCAGAAACCGGGGGGCGGCGCCCCTGGCGGAGGGTCGAAGGGAGATGAACGACATTTCGGGTGAACTCCTTTTCAGCCTTGCGGCATAACAGGCGCGGATTCTGGCGTGTGCCCCCGGGGCGTCAAGTGAAAAGCCGGTGTACAGGGATGGTCAGGCACGAATCTGCGCGTTACCAAGGGCCGCAAACGGAGGGACACCCATGCAGGACAGCACAGAGCGCGAGGCCGCGGTCCGGGGTCGTTCGGTCCTCATCACCGGCGCCAGCCGCGGCATCGGCGCCGCCGCCGCGCGCCGTTTCGCCGCGGCCGGGGCAAGGCTGGGACTGGCCGGTCGCCCCTCGGACGCGCTGGCCGCGGTCGCCGAGGAAACGGGCGCCACGCTCCTCCCCTGCGATGTGGCCGATGCGGCCCAGGTCGAGGCCGCGGTGGCGCGGATGGTGGCGCTGAACGGGCGGCTGGACGTGCTGATCAACAACGCTGGCGTGATCGAGCCGATCGCGCTGATCTCGGCCGCCGATCCCGAAGCCTGGGGGCGGCAGATCGACGTCAATCTCAAGGGCGTCTTTCACGGCCTGCGCGCCGCGCTGCCGGTGATGCTGAAACAGGGCGCGGGCACGATCCTGACCGTGGGCTCGGGCGCGGCCTATAACGCGCTCGAGGGTTGGTCGGGCTATTGCGCGTCGAAAGCCGGGGCAATCATGCTGACCAGGGCGGCGCATCTGGAAGCGGGTTCGCGGGTCCGGGTGCTGTCGCTCTCGCCCGGGACGGTGGCGACGGACATGCAGCGGGCGATCAAGAACTCGGGCATCAACGCGGTCAGTACGCTGGACTGGGCGGCGCATGTGCCGCCCGAATGGCCGGCCGAAGCCCTGCTCTGGATGTGCAGCGCTGACGCAGACGAATACCGCGGGGCGGAGGTTTCGCTGCGCGACGAGGGGATCCGCGCCCGGCTGAGGCTTGCGCGATGATCCGGCGGCGGGACGAGGGCGCGCTGACCCTCCTGATGCTGGACCGGGCCGACAAGGCCAATTCGCTGACCCGGGCGATGATGGAACAACTGCTGGCCGAGCTCAGGGACGCGGGCGCGCGCCAGCAGGCGGTGATCCTGACCGGCGCGGGCAAGGTCTTTTCCGCGGGCGCCGATCTGGACGAGGCGCGGGCGGGCCTGGCCACCGATGGAATCTGGGAAGAGCTGTCGGGCACGCTGGCCGCCCTGCCCTGCCTGACCATCGCCGCGCTGAACGGCACGCTGGCGGGTGGCGCTTTCGGCATGGCCTTGGCCTGCGACATCCGGCTGGCGGTGCCGGGCGCCAAGTTCTTCTACCCGGTGATGAAGCTGGGTTTCCTGCCGCAACCCTCCGACCCGGCACGGCTGGCGGCCCTGGTCGGGCCGGGCCGGGCACGGATGATCCTGATGGGTGGCGCCCGGATCGAGGCGGCCGAGGCCCTGGCCTGGGGTGTCGTCGACCGGCTGGTCGAGCCCGAGGCGCTGCTGCAGGCGGCAGAAGCGCTGACTGCCGATGCCTGCGCCGCGCCCGCGGGCCACGCCGGGCGGATCAAGACGCTGATCCCGCGCACTTGGTCGCACTAGCCTTCTGGCCGCCCGGCCCCTAGATTGGCCTCATGCGGATCCTGCGCGCCCTCTTCCTGACCTGCCTGGTCGCGACCCTGATCTCAGGTTCGGTGACCATGGCCTCGGCCCGCCATCAGGCGCGGGCGGTGGGCGAGGTGGTGATCTGCACGGGCTATGGCCTCACCACGATCTCGATCGACGAGAATGGCGATCCGGTCAGCGGCGAGGTGATCCTCTGCCCCGATTGCCTGCCCGCGCTGGCCGCCCTGACCGAGACCGGGAGCCACTTGCCCGAGGCCCCGGGCCGCCTGAGCCCGGTGCGCTACGCCCTGCCGCATGTGCCGACCCCCGCCCCCCCGGCGCCGGTCCACAGCCTGACCCGCGGCCCCCCTGTCCCGGCCTGAAGCCCTTTCCCTTTCAGACACCCAAAAACAGGACAGATCATGTTCCGCATTCTGCTTCTTGCCGCCCCGGCGGCCCTTCTCTCGCTGCCCGCCCTGGCCTGCGACGGCTTTTCCGTCGAGGACGGCTATGTCCGCAGCTCGACCGCGATGTCGACCTCGGGCGCGGGGTTCATGCTTCTGGTGAACAACGGCGACAGCGATTGCCGCCTGGTCGGCGCCCGCACCGAGGCCGCGGCCCGCGCCGAGCTGCACACCCACCAGATCGACGCCAATGGTGTGGCCCGCATGATCGAGGTCGAGGAAGGCTTTGCCATCCCGGCGGGCGGCACCCATGCGCTGGAACGCGGCGCCGACCATCTGATGCTGATGGGCCTGACCGCGCCGCTGACCCAGGGGCAGAGCGTGTCGGTGACCTTCGTCTTCGAGGACGGCAGCGAGGCCTCGGCCGAGCTGCCGGTGGACAACGAGCGGATGCCTGGCGCCATGGGCGGCGGGTCCATGGGCGGCATGGGACACAGCCACGGGAATTGAGGGGTTTCGCCCTCGGTTCCCTCGGGCGACCCGGGCGGGGGGCTGCTCGCCCCCCGCACCCCCTCGCCAAAGGGGGTTTTCCACCCCCTTTGGAAACCCCCGAGGATATTTTCAGCGCAAAGATGATCGGAGCGGGTTGAGCGCGGGCGGCGGCTTGCCCACATTGGGCCGGTCATGGCGCTGTTCCGAAAGCCTCCGCTGGATCTGCGCGCGCGTCGGCGACGGCGGGTGGAGCGCGGGATATTGGCGCTGGTGGCGCTTTGCTCGCTGCTCTGGACGGGCTGGTGGCTGCGGGATCTGGCGGCGATGCCGGTCTTCGAGCCGCTCGTCGCGCGGACCGAATCGCAGTTGGCCGCGGCCTATGACCGGGCGCTGACCCGCGAGGCGACGCCCGAGGCGCTGATCGCCCGGCTGGAGGCGCGGCTGGGTGAGGATCCGCGCGACTGGGTGGTGATCGAGGCGCTGGTCGAGCTGGCCGGGGCGCAAGGCATCGTCCTGCCCGAGCCGCTGCTGGACCGGCGCGCGGCGCTCGATGCCGAGGACAACGGCTGGATTGCCAGCGGGATCGATTGCCTGGCCTGCAGCTGGGACCTGCGCGATTGCACGCTGTCGGGCGCGCTGGCCTGCGGCATCGCCGTCAATGTCACCGTGCTGGGCGATCTGGTGGCCCTGACCCGCGAGGGGGCGCATTACGCCGCCGGCGAGCCGGTCGATCAGGTCGATGTCGGCATCGCCTTTGTCGGCATCGCCGCGACCGGGCTCGTGGTCTTCACCGGCGGCACCTCCTATGCGGTGAAGGTCGGCTCGGGCCTCTTGCGCGTCGCGCATCGCATGGGGCGGCTGGCGCCCGATCTGATCGCGCCCTTCCGCCGCGCCGTGGCCTTCGGCGTCGATTGGGCGCGGCTGCCCGCCGTGCGCTCGGCCGAGGACCTGGCCGGGCTGGCGCGACCGGCGGTGATCCGCCCGGCGGTCGAGGTGGCGCAGGATCTGGGGCGGCTGAACGCCCGGCTCGGTACGCGGCAGGCGCTGCATCTGATGGGCGCGCTGGACACCCCCGCCGATGCCGCACGGGTCGCCCGGGCCTCGGAGGCGCTGGGACCGCGCACGCTGGGCGCCTGGGAGATGCTGGGCAAGTCGCGGTTCCTGCGCCTGGGCATGCGGTTCTCGGACGAGGTGCTGGCGGCGATCTTCGGAATCTTCTCGCTGATGACCTCGGCCCTGGCGCTGCTGGCGCCACTTGTCGCGCGGCTGGGACGGGGAATGGGGCGGCTGGCGCTGAAGGGCGTGCTGCGTCTGGTGATCCGCTGAGGCTTCCGCGCCGCATCGCTGCGGGTTAGGCTGCGCCAAACCCAAGGAGCGCGCGCCATGAAAACCCACGCCATCGAGACCGATTTCGGCACCATCGCCGTGCAGGACAACGAGGGCGACGGTCCCGTCCTGCTGCTGGTGCACGGCAATTCCGCCTGCAAGGAGGTCTTTGCGCCGCAATTCGCCGCGCCGGACCTGAAGGGCCTGCGGCTGGTCGCGCCGGATCTGCCCGGCCATGGCCATTCGACCGACGCGCCGGTACCCGAGGCCGCCTATACCTTCGCCGGCTATGCGGCGATGCTGGAGGCGGTGCAGGCAGCCCTGGGGATCCGCGCACCCTGGGTCTTCGGCTGGTCGCTGGGCGGCCATGCGGCGCTGGAGATGATCGGCCGGGGCACGCCGGTGGCGGGGCTGATGATCTCGGGCACGCCGCCGGTCGCGCCTTCGGTCGAAAGCTTCATGTCGGCCTTCAACATCGACCCCGCGGCCGAAAACCTGACCGCCAAGCGCGATTTCACCGAGGAAGACGCGCTGGCCTATGCGCTGCACACGGGCGGCATCGGCGGCGAGGTGGACCCGCATCTGCTGGCCATGGTCCGGCGCACCGACGGGCGGGCGCGGGAGATCATGTTCACCTCGGCGATGACCAAAGGGTTCATCGACGAACGCGCCGTCGTCGCCGGGTTGGACGTGCCCCTCGCGGTGGCGAACGGGGCCGAGGATGTCTTTCTGCAACACGATTATTTCGACGGGCTGGAAGCGCCGACGCTGTGGCGTCACGGAATGCTGCGGATCGACGGCGCGGGCCATGCGCCCTTCCGGCAGACGCCCGCGACCTTCAACCCCCTGCTGGCCGAGTTCATAGGCGCCTGAGCGCATTGCCAAGCGGCGCACCAGACCCTAGGTGAGGGGCGTCAAACCGGAGATCCGCCATGCCCGCCCCCATCCCCGTGACCCTGCTGACCGGCTTCCTCGGCTCGGGCAAGACCACGCTTCTGAACGCGCTGCTCAAGGATCCGGGCATGGACCGGGCCGCGGTGGTGATCAACGAATTCGGCGAGATCGGCCTCGATCACGACCTGATCGAAAGCTCGACCGAGACGATGGTGCTGATGGCCTCAGGGTGCCTGTGCTGTACCGTCCGGGGCGATCTGGCCGAGACGCTGAACGACCTGCGCGAGCGCAAGGAGGCGGGCGAAATCGCCTTCGATCGCGTGGTGATCGAGACGACGGGCATCGCCGACCCGGCGCCCATCGTGCAGACGCTGGTGATGGATGGCGACCTCTCCTACGATTTCGCGCTGGATGGCGTGCTGGTGACAGCGGATGCGGCGACCGGGGCGCGCACGCTGGACCAGAATTTCGAGGCGGTGCAGCAGGTGGCCATGGCCGACCGGCTGATCCTGACCAAGACCGATCTGGTAACGGCAACGCAGCTGGCCACGTTCGAGCAGCGGCTGGCCGCCATCAACCCCGGCGCCCCCCGGCACAAGGCCGATCAGGGGCGGATCGACCCCGCGCTGCTGTTCGGCCTGTCGCCCACGCAGGAGAGCAGCGCCCAGCAGGCGCTGGCCTGGGTCGCGGCCGCGCCGAAGAAAGCCAGCCTGCCGCCCCTGTCCGGGCTGAAGCAGACGGTTCCGGCCGGCACCTCGCACGGGCTTTTCGCCAGCGGGGCCAGCGGCTCTGCCGCGCGTCCCAGCCATGACGGCCGCGTCACCTCGCAATCCATCGAGATCAGCGAGCCCATTTCGCCGATCGTCTTTGACCTCTGGCTCGAAAGCCTGATGAACTCGGCCGCCGCCGACATCCTGCGCCTCAAGGGCGTGGTGCATGTCGAGGGGATGAAGCATCCCTTCGCCCTGCATGGCGTGCAGCATATCTTCCACCCGCCGGTGCCGCTGTCGCATTGGCCCGAGGGCGACCGGACCACGCGCATTGTCGTGATTGGACGCGATCTGCCGCCGGGTTATCTGTCGGACAGTCTGGCCTTCCTGCGCTCGAAGCCGCCGGTCACCGAACACCGGATCTGAGTCGGCGGCCCGGGGCGGGTCCTGACCCTCGGCCGGGGCTCCGTCACCGCGGAGCGCCCCGGTTTTGCGCAACTGTCATCGAAACCGGCCAGATTCCGGGCGATGCACCGCGCGACCGGGTGTCGCAGCGCGCAGGATTTTGAGCGCAACTTGCGCCCGATCATGGTGAGGAGGGGCGCCCGGGTCAGGAATCGGCGCAGCACCGTTCTGGCGCTTTCGTTCTGGCGAGGAGGAAACAAATGTCCAACGAGTCTCGGTCCACCGGCGGCTTCGGCCCGCAGATCAGCTTCTGGTGTCATATCTGGCAATCGCAGCTCGAACAGAGCTTTCGTCTGTGGGGCTATTGGGCTCAGTTCCTGCCGCGCGACAGCGCTGCGCAACTCTCGGCCGAGGCCGAAGCGCTGAAACCCGTGGTCCGCACCACGCCATCCCGGGCCAAGCCCGCCACGCCGAAGACCGCCAGATCAGCGCCGAAACCGAACGAGACGAAGCCTGCCGCCCGCCCGGTCCTGGCCCTCGCATCCGAGACACCGGCCCCCCGGACCACCCCCAGCAAGAAGCCGCCCCGCCCCCCGGTCGAGACCAAGCCCAAGCCCGCGCCGGCCAAGCCGGTGGTGCATTGAGAAGGGAATGGCGCAGGCTGCGGATCCATGAACCCGCGACCGGAACGCTGCAGAGGCGGCGCTCGGTGACGGGCGGCCGTTTCTTGTTGTCGCCTTCTTGACGGGGGCGTCGTTGCGCAAATGCGTGAGCATATTCCGAGGCGCTCGCCATGTTTGCGCTGACTGCAGAGTGCCGTAACCACCGAACGACGCACAGAATTGCAGCTTTGGGAAGGGATGTGATCGTGCCCGGCCGCGCTCATCCGCCTGCGCCGCGACGCCGCCGCGCGCCGGTTCATGGCTCTGGATCCTAGGCCGCCGCGCGTCTGAGCCAGCGGCGGAAGGTCTGGGCGCCGGGCGACAGGGGCTCGGGACGGGTGACGATGTAATAGCCCAGCCCGGCCGCGTCGCCCTCGTGCAGGGCAATCAGCTGGCCCGATTGCAGATCGGGTTCGATCAGCGCCAGCGCCTGGATCGACAGGCCCAGCCCCGCGCGAACGGCGCTGACCACCATGCCGTTGCTGGCCATCTCGCGCGCGCCGACTGTCTGGAAATCGACGCCGACCACCGCGCCCCAGAGCCGCTGCTCGCTGGCGCCGGTCGAGAAGAACCAGTCATGCGCGGTGAGCTTGCCCAGATCCTCGAGCGAGCGCGCCTTGGTATAGCCGGGCGCCGCCACCACGGCGAAGCGGTTGGCGGTCAGCATCTCGGACTCGAGCCCCGGCCAGGAGCCGCCGCCGAAGCGGATGGCGATGTCGATGCCGTCGCGGCGCAGATCCGACAGCGCGATGCCGGGCACGAGGCGCACCTCGACCTCGGGATGCGCGGCCCAGAAACCGCCCATGCGGGGCATCAGCCAGCTCTCGGCGAAGGAGGGGGTCAGCGCCACCACCACCGGCCGCTGTCCGCGCCGCGCGCGCATCCGCGCCACGCCCTCGGCGATCATCGCAAACCCCTCGCCCAGCGCGGCGGCCAGTTCGTGCCCGGCCTCGGTCAGCGCCATGCCCTGCCCCTCGCGCAGGGCCAGCGGTTCGCCGAAATCCGCCTCCAGCTGGCGCAGATGCTGCGAGACCGCGGCATGGGTGACGTTCAGCTCCCGCGCGGCGGCCGAAAGGCTGCCGTGACGCGCCAGCGCCTCGAACGCGCGCAACGCGGCCAGCGAGGGGATCTCTTTCCAATCCATCCCCAAATGTTAGCACGGGTAACAGCTGAAAAACCATCCGAACTTCGGTCCGCGCGGCATTTCTGGCAGATTGGATGCCAGAAACCGAAAGGAGATTCCCATGTTCGGCATCCTCAACGCCACCTTCCGCGTCGCCACCCGCTCTGATTCCTGGCCGGATGCAGAGAAGCCCCCGGTCAAAAGGGCCAACCGCCCGCTGCTGCCCTGGTTCGACGAAACGCCGCGCAACCCGCGCACCGGGCTCAGGCCGGGTGAAAGCTGGACTGACAGGTTCTGACCCTGCTGCCCCAGCCTTGCCCGGCCCCTGTTTTCCCCCTGCAAACCCTGTCCCCGGGCCGGCATTGCCGCGGATTGGCCCGAGTGCTATCTCCGCAGCAAATTCAGGGTATGAACAGGAGCCGGGCATGGCCGCGGATTACATCGTCAAGGACATCAAGCTCGCCGATTTCGGCCGCAAGGAGCTGGATATCGCCGAAACCGAAATGCCGGGCCTGATGGCCTGCCGCGAGGAATTCGGCGCCTCGCAGCCGCTGAAGGGCGCGAAGATTGCGGGTTCGCTGCACATGACGATCCAGACCGCGGTGCTGATCGAGACGCTGAAGGCGCTGGGTGCCGATGTGCGCTGGGCGTCCTGCAACATCTTCTCGACCCAGGACCACGCCGCCGCCGCCATCGCCGCCAGCGGCACGCCCGTCTTCGCCATCAAGGGCGAGACGCTGGTGGATTACTGGGATTATACCGACCGCATCTTCCAGTTCGGCGGCGAGGGCGGCACCTGCAACATGATCCTCGACGACGGGGGGGATGCGACGCTCTACATCCTGATGGGCGCCCGGGTCGAAGCCGGGGAAACCGACCTGATCGCCGTGCCCACCTCGGAAGAGGAAGAGGCACTGTTCGCCCAGATCAAAAAGCGCCTTGCCGCCTCGCCCGGCTGGTTCACCAAGCAGCGGGCCGAGATCAAGGGCGTCAGCGAGGAAACCACCACCGGCGTTCACCGCCTCTATGACCTGCACAAGAAGGGCCTGCTGCCCTTCCCGGCGATCAACGTGAACGACTCCGTCACCAAGTCGAAATTCGACAACAAATACGGCTGCAAGGAATCGCTCGTGGACGGCATCCGCCGCGCCACCGATACGATGATGGCCGGCAAGGTCGCCGTGGTCTGCGGCTATGGCGACGTGGGCAAGGGCTCGGCCGCCTCGCTGCGGGGCGCAGGGGCCCGGGTGAAAGTGACCGAGATCGACCCGATCTGCGCGCTGCAGGCGGCCATGGACGGCTATGAGGTGGTGACGCTGGAAGACGTGGCCTCGTCTGCCGACATCTTCATCACCACCACCGGCAACAAGGACGTGATCCGCATCGAGCATATGCGCGCGATGAAGGACATGGCGATCGTCGGCAACATCGGGCATTTCGACAACGAGATCCAGGTCGCCCAGCTGAAGAACCACAAATGGACCAACATCAAGGACCAGGTGGACATGATCGAGATGCCCTCGGGCAACCGCATCATCCTGCTGTCCGAAGGGCGGCTTCTGAATCTGGGCAACGCGACCGGGCACCCGTCGTTCGTCATGTCGGCCAGCTTCACCAACCAGGTGCTGGCCCAGATCGAGCTTTACGCCAAGCAGGGTGAATACGCGCCCGGCGTCTATATCCTGCCCAAGCATCTGGACGAGAAGGTTGCCCGCCTGCACCTGGCGCGGATCGGCGTGAAGCTGACGGAACTGAAGCCCGAACAGGCCGAGTATATCGGCGTGACGGTTGAAGGGCCCTTCAAGTCTGACCACTACCGCTATTGACCCGGCCGGTACAGGGACCGAAACGGGGGCCTTCGGGCCCCCGTTTGCGTTTGCCCCTATCCGGTTGAAACGGCGGTTGAATCCCGCCGCGCTATCGGGTCTGATCCGCGCGACACGACAGGGAGACTGATATGCGGGTGATCGTCTACGGGATGGGCGCAATCGGCGGGATCGTCGCCGCGGCATTGGCACATTCGGGGGCCGAGGTGATCGGCATCGCCCGCGGCCGGATGCTGGAGGCGGTGCGCGAAAAGGGACTCAGGCTGATCAGCCCGGATGTGGACGTGACCGTCCCGGTGCCGGTGGTCGGCGCCCCCGACGAGATCGCTTTCCGCCCGGACGACGCGATCCTCCTGTGCATGAAGACCCAGGACACGCTCCTCGCGCTGGAGGCGCTGCGGCTGGCAGGCGTCCGCGACCAGCCGGTCTTCTGCATGCAGAACTCGGTCGCCAACGAGCGGATGGCGCTGCGGGTCCTGCCCAATGTCCATGGCATCACGGTGATGCTGCCCGCGACCTATCTGACCCCGGGCGAGGTGATCTCCTATTGCTCGCCGAAACTCGGCATGTTCGATATCGGGCGCTATCCGCAGGGTGCCGATCAGGCGGACGAGGAACTGGCGGCGCTGCTGAATGCGGCCGGGTTCGCCGCCTTCGCCGACCGGGAGGTCATGCGCTCGAAACACGGCAAGCTCCTGCTGAACCTCGGCAATATCTCGGGCGCGGCACATGGCGCGCGGACCGATGACAAGGCGCTGCGCCAGGCCCTGCAGGCCGAGGCCGAAACGGTGCTCGCCGCTGCCGGCATCCCCTTCGCCGATGTGAGCCAGGCCGATCCCCGCCGCCCGCTCTATGTCAACATCAAGCCTGTCCCGGGCCAGCCGCCGATGAGCAATTCGACCCTGCAAAGCCTGCAACGCGGCGGCGGGATCGAGACGGATTACCTGAACGGCGAAATCTGCCTGCTGGGGCGGCTGAACGGCGTGCCGACTCCCCTGAACGACGCGATGATGGATCTGGCGGCCCGGATGCTGCGCGAGAGGATCGCACCCGGCGGCGTGGCACTGGATCAGACCATGGCGGCGCTGGGACTGGGGGGGCGTTAAGCTCTGGTTAGGCTTCTGCCGCTACGGCAGGGTTGATCCGCGGGCGTTGCGAGGCAGTATTTCCCGGCAACCGAAGGAGGGGGCGATGAGCGAACACCTGGACCGGGGCCGCCGCATTCTTGAGGCGCAGCCTTTCAGCCGCTTGCTGGGGACCGAACTGGTCGCGCTGTCACCCGGGCGGGCCGAGCTGGCGCTGACCCTGCGCGAGGATCTGCGCCAGCAATACGGTTTCGCCCATGGCGGGGTGCTGGCCTATCTGGCGGATAACGCGCTGACTTTCGCCGGTGGCACGATGCTGGAAGGGCGGATCCTGACGCTGGAGATGAAGATCAATTACCTGCGCCCGGGTCTGGGCGAGCGCCTGATCGCCCGGGCCGAGGCGATCGGCGCGGGACGCTCGCAAGCCGTGTGCCGCTGCGATATCGTCGCCGTGGACGGGGGCGTCGAGAAGCTGGTTGCCGCCGCGCAGGGCACCATCGCCGTCGCGCCCGAGCGCCCGGGCACCCCGTAGGATGGGCCGTTCCGCGCGGCACGCGCGGGTTGGCCCATCGCCACCATGATCATGCCGGGGCACCCGCCCCTTGCGACCCCAGGGAGAATCCCGATGACCCGATTGATACCCGCCCTTCTGCTGCTCGCGGCGATCCTCTTCGCCGCCTCCCCCTTCTTCGTCACCAATTTCGCGGGCTTCAACCCGGCGCTCTTCCCGGTGCCGCAGGACAACCCGCCGGTGCAGCCCGCGGGCTATACCTTCGCCATCTGGGGCCTGCTCTATACCTGGCTGATCGTTTCTTCGGCCTTCGGCCTTTTCAAACGGGCCGAGGATCCGGCCTGGCAACCCGCCCGCCCCTGGCTGCTGGCCAGCCTCGGCCTCGGCATCTTCTGGCTGCCGGTGGCCGAACGCAGCGTGATCGGCGCCACAGTGCTGATCTGGGCCATGCTGGCCCTGGCGCTGGTCGCGCTCTTCCGCACCCGGCGTCATGACCGCTGGTGGTTCCAGGCCCCCATCGCCACCTATGCCGGCTGGCTGCTCGCCGCCTCCTCGGTCTCGGTCGGCCTGATCCTGGCGGGTTGGGGCGTGCTGGAGGCAACGCCCGCCGCGCTGGTGGCGCTGGCGCTGGCGCTGGTCCTCGGTCTGACGGTGCAATCCAAGGTGCTGCGCGCACCGGGGCTGGGCCTCGCGCTGATCTGGGCCCTGATCGGCGTAGCGGTCCGCAACGCCGATCCCCTGAACCTGCCGGTCCTGGGTCTGGCACTGCTGGGCGTCCTGGCTTTCGTGGTGATGCTGGTCCGCGGGCGGCGCCAGCGGCGCAAGGGCGCCTGAAGCCCCCGGGTCCTGACGGCTTCCCCGGAGGCCGTCAGAACAGCATCAGCACCCCGCCCATGATGGCGCAGGCGATCGCGGCATAGCCGCCGTCGATCAGGATCAGGACCTTCGGCCGCTGGGAAAAGAGGATGTTCAGCGCGATCCAGGGCGCGATCAGGAACAGCCCGATGCCCAGCCCCCCCATCACCCCCATGTTGACCGTGGTGATGGCCGACATGGCGAAGACATGCCGCATCATGCCCGCGACCAGCAGGATGCAGAGATAGGCGAGGGCATAGGTCACCGGATTGCCGCCGTCGCGCGGCGCGCCCTTCTCATCCGTCGGCACACCCGAGGCCGCGACCCAGGGACGCGAGAACACGCCATACCACAGGGCGCCGATGCCAAAACCCACCGCCGCCGTCACAAAGACCGCCAGAAAATCCATAGGTTGCGCTCCCTTGCCGCATTTTCCGGCAGGCTAGCGCGACATTCTGCCGCTGGGAAGCGGTAAGTCCGGGGCGGATTTTCCGCCTCCGGGCCAAGGCGCGGATCAGAGGCCGCCCATGCGGCAGACCAGATCCCATTCCGCCTCGGTCACTGGCTGGACCGACAGCCGCATCGAGGTCACCAGCGACATCTCGGCCAGTTCGGGCGTGGCCTTGACCTCTTTCAGCGTGACGGGTCGCGGCAGTTTCTGAACCGCGCGGATATCGACGCAATCCCAGCGCGGATCCTCGGTCGTGCTGTCGGGATGCGACAGCGCGCAGACCTCGGCAATGCCGACGATCTCCAGCCCGATGTTGGAATGGTAGAAAAAAACCTTCTCGCCCAATTGCATGGCCCGCATGTTGTTGCGGGCGAGGTAATTGCGGACCCCGTTCCACTCCTCGCCCTTGGCACCCATGGCGACCAGGTCGTCCCAGGAAAAGACGTCGGGCTCGGATTTCATCAGCCAGTAGGCCATCAGCCGATCACCTTCTTCCATTCCTCGATGCGGACCTTGGCGAAGAGCCCGGCCTTGGCATAGGGGTCATCCTTGGCCCAGGCCTCGGCCGCGGCGCGGTCGGCCACGTCGATCACCACCAGCGAGCCGGTCATGGCGCCGCCTTCCAGGAAGGGCCCCGCCATCAGCGTGACGCCCGAGGTGTTGAGATAGGCCAGATGCGCCTCGCGGTTGGCCTTGCGCAGCGGTTCGCATTCGGCCTTGTCGGTGCAGATGAGGGCGAAAAGGGGCATGGTTCCTCCGGGGTTTCTGGCAGTCAGGGGTCAGGCTTTGGCGCCGCGCTTGCCCGATCCGATCAGGGGCACGGCCGAGGGGTCGAGCGGCCAGCGGGGCCGGGCGCTGAGCGTGAGGTCGTCGGTGTGGCCCAGGCGCAGACGCTCGATCCCGGCCCAGGCGATCATCGCCGCATTGTCGGTGCACAGCGACAGGGGCGGCGCGGCGAAGGGCAGATCGCCCGCCACCTCGGTCAGGCGGGCGCGCAGCGTGGCATTGGCGGCCACGCCCCCGGCCACGGCAAAGGCGGTGACGCCGCGGCTGGCCGCCAGCGCCCGGCGCGATTTCTCGGCCAGCGTGTCGGCGATGGCAGCCTGGAACCCGGCACAGAGATCGGCGCGGTCCTGCCGGGTCAACCCGCCCTTCTCTGCCACCACGCCGTCACGGGCCCGCATCAGCGCGGTCTTGAGGCCTGAAAAGCTGAGGTCGCAGCCGGGCCGGTCCAGCAGCGGCCGCGGAAAGGCAAAACGCTTCGGATCGCCTGCTTTCGCCTCGGCCTCGACCGCGGGGCCGCCGGGCTGCGGCAGGCCCAGAAGCTTGGCGCATTTGTCGAAAGCCTCGCCCGGGGCGTCGTCGATGGTGCCGCCGAGACGGGTGAAAGCCTCCGGCCCCTCGACCCGCAGGAACTGGCAATGCCCGCCCGAGACGAGGAGCATGAGATAGGGGAAGGCCAGCCCATCGGTCAGCCGCGGGGTCAGCGCATGGCCGGCCAGATGGTTGACGCCGATCAGCGGCAGGCCGGTCGCGGCGCAGAGCCCCTTGGCCAGCATCACGCCCGAGAGCACCCCGCCGATCAGCCCCGGGCCCGCCGTCACGGCGATGGCGTCGAGGTCCCGCAGCGACATGCCGGCACGGGCTAGCGCCTCCTCCACCACCAGATCCAGCTTCTCGGCATGGGCGCGGGCGGCGATTTCGGGGACGACGCCGCCGAAGGCCGCGTGCAGCTCGGTCTGGCCGGCGACGACATTGGCCAGAATCTCGGGGGCCAGCACCTCGGGCGCGCCCTCGCCCGCCCTGACCAGCGCGGCGCCGGTGTCATCGCAGCTCGATTCGATGCCGAGGACGGTGAGACTCATGGGTTCCAGGGGGCTGCGGCCATTCCCAGCGGGGTAGCATCGGCGGCGCGGGCTGGCAAGGAAGGCAGGGGGCCTTCTGCCCCCTCTTGGCTTGCAGCCAATTCACCCCCGAGGATATTTGAGGCACAAAGAAGGCGGCTTAACGCGCCCTTAACCTTGATCTTTGTTCTACAAATATCCCGGGGGGCCCGGGGGGGCTGGCCCCCCGGTTCCGTCCCCTAACCCAGGAGTTCCCTCAGGGCATGGGCGAAGATGCCGACGCCGGGGGCGATCAGCGCATCGGGAAAATCGTAGAGCTGGTCATGCAGCGCCGGGTGCTCGGATCCGGCGCCGAGGAACAGCATGGCGCTTTTCGCCCCTGCCCCGAAGCGGCCGAAATCCTCGGAGGCGCGCATCGGCAGGTCGCCCGGGTCATGCAGGATCCCCTGGGCGTCCAGCGCGCGGGCGAGGACCGCGGTCGCCTCGGGGTCGTTGGCGCAGGCGCCGAAGGCATCGTGGACCTCGCACAGCACATCCAACCCGGCGGCGGCGGCTTCGCTCTCGACCAGCGCCCGGGCGCGGGTCAGGAGCGTCGCCAGATCCTCGTCGGTGAGGCCCCGCAGCGTGACCCAGAGTTCCGCCGCGCCGGGGGCGATGCCGAAGGCCGGTTCGCCCATCCTGATGTGGGTGATCGTGGCCAGCCGGAAACCCGGTTCCAGCGGTCCGCCGGGGCCGAGGGCGCGCAGCCCGTCGATCAGCCGGGCCAGTGCCGGGGTGGGGGCGCGGCCGGTCTCGGGCGTTGCTGCATGGGCGGTGCCGCCGGTCAGCGTGACCTTCAACCCCAGCGAGGCGCAATTGGCAGGACCGGGCGCCAGCCAGGCGCGGCCGAGCGGCACGCCGGGCATGTTGTGCAAGGACAGCGCCCAGTCGGGCTGCAGATCGGCGAAGCGGGGATCGGCCAGCACGGCGGCGGCGCCCGAGCCATCCTCCTCGGCGGGCTGGAACAGCAGCAGGGCGCGGCCCCGGGCAGGGCGTTGGCGCGACAGCAGCCGAGCCAGCCCCAGCAGGATCGTCGAATGCCCGTCATGACCGCAGAGATGGCCCTTGCCAGAGATCTGGCTGGCATGCGGCAGGCCGGTCAGTTCCAGAATCGGCAGCGCGTCGAGTTCGCTGCGGATCATCACCGTCGGGCCGGGCTGGCCGCTGTCATAGACCGCCGCCACCCCATGCCCGCCGAGCCCCGTCACCAGCGCATCCGGGGCGGGCAGTGCCCGGGCGATGGCCGCAGCTGTTTCGCGTTCCTGCCCCGAGACCTCGGGCTGGCGGTGCAGCGCCTGACGGAAGGCGGTGAGTTCGGCGATATCGGCGTTGGTCAGGCGCATCACAGATCCTTCGCGCATTCCCGAAGGATGTCCAATGCGCGGTCGCCGTCACCCAGCGCCTCGGCCAGGGCCAGCGCCGCCTTGGCCAGGAACAGCGGTGCCTGCGCCTCGCCCAGTCGGTCGAGATGGGCGGCGAGGGCCTCGTAGAGGGGTTCGGCGGGGTTCATGGGCGCTCCAGCATCGCGGTCAGGGTGGACAGGATGACCCGCGCATCGGCCGAGGTCCAGCGGGCAGCGACATGCAAATCCGGGCGGATCAGAAAGGCGCTGCCCTCGGGCGCGCCCCAGAGGGCGGGCAGGGAGAGGGTCGTGAGCAGCGGGTGGCTGACCTTGGGCGCGGGGCCGAGGGTCAGCAGGGTGAAATCCGGCCCCATCTTCTGCGTCAGGAACAGGTCGCCAAGATTGGTGTCGGGGATCAGGGCGCCCGGAACCGGGCCGGGGCCGGGCTCGCCCACCAGGGTCAGCGGGCTGTCGGCATAGGTATAGGGCGCCATCTGGCGGGGGTTCGCCAACTCGCCCGCCCAGGGAAAGCGCAGCGCCAGCGACAGGGCGGCGTCGCGCATCAGCCTTGTGCCGAAGCTGGGCGGCGTCATGAAGCGCGCGCTTTTCGAGGCATTGGCGAAGACATCGAGCGTGGCGCCCCGGCGTTCGGGCGTGTAGCTGTCCAGCACCCCCTCGCCCGCGTGGCCGGACAGGACCAGCGCCAGTTTCCAGCCGATGTTCTGCGCGTCGGCCATCCCGTTGTTCAGCCCCCGGACGCCGAAGATCGGCACGATATGGGCGCTGTCACCGATGAAGAACACGGGGCCGTGGCGGTACTCGTCCAGCGCCAGCGTGTTGGCGGAATAGACCGACCACCATTCCAGCTGCCAGTCGCCGCTCTCGCCGATTTCGTCCAGCACGCCCTGGACACCCGCGCGCACATTCTCTTCCCGCGTCGCCTCGTCAGCGCTTTCTCCGTCGCGCAACTGGTAGTCGATGCGCCAGATGTCGTCGGGCTGGCGGTGGATCAGCACGGTGCCGCCGGGGCGGCAGGCGGGATCGAAGAGGGCGCGGCGGATGGTCGGATAATCATGCTTCAGGCGGATGTCGGCGATGACGTAGCGCCCCTCGAAATTCTCGCCCTTGAGGCGCAGGCCCATCGCCTGCCGGATCGAGGACCGCGCGCCATCGGCGGCCAGCACCCAGCGGGCGGGCAGGTCGTAGGCGCCGGCGGGGTCGGTCAGATGCAACACCGCGCCCCCGGCCCCGGCGTCGATGCCGGTCAGGCGGGTCTGCCAGCGGGTCTCGATCAGCGGCTGGGCCTGGATGGCCTGCCACAGGAATTGCTCGATATATTGCTGTTGCAGGTTGTACATCGGCCGGAAACGCTCGTCGGCGCTGTCCGGCATGGTGAATTCAAGGATCTGCTGGCCGCGGAAGAAGCTGCGCCCGGTGGTCCAGGGCAGCGCCTTGGCCAGAAAGGGCGGCAGCGCGCCGATCCGGTCGAGGATCTGGAAACTCGAGCGCGACAGGCAGATGGCGCGGCTGCCGTCGTTGAACGTGTCCCGGGCCTCGATCAGGACCGACCGCTGGCCGTGCCGCGCCAGTTCCAGCGCCGCGACCATGCCCACGGGACCGGCGCCGACGATAGCCACAGGCACCGGGCTGGTGCGGTCCAGTCCGGGCGGCGGGGCATCGAAATGCGGATAGGTGAAATAGAGCGAGTCATGCTCGCCGCGGCCATGGGGTCTCATGCGATGCTCCGTCCGGGGTCGGGCCTTCGTTTACCCGGGTCCCGGCTTTCGATATGTCCCCTTTTTCAGGGGACGCAAGTTTCAGGGGGAGCGCATGACAGAAGCCTTCCGGCAGATCGGCGCCTGCCTCGACGCCCTCGGCCAGCCGGGTTTCCCGCTCAGGCTGCTGGATCTGGCCGAGCGGACCGGGGCGCGGCAGGTGATGGTCTTCGACCTGGGGCCGGAGAGCGCGCGCTGCCTGCTGTCGCGGAACTATGCACGGGCGGGGTTGGGCGAGGCGCTGGCTGGCGATTACCTCGACGGCTGGCACCTGCGGGATCCGCTGCGCCCGGCGCTGCGGCGGCTGCAGCCCGGGCAGCGCAAGCTGGTACGGGTCACAGCCGAGGGGATGGAGAGTACCTATCGCGAGCTTTTCTTCACCCGGCCGGGGTTGAGCGGCAAGACCTCGGTCCTGCTGGCCGGACGGCGGCAACGGCTGATGGTGAACCTTTACGAAGCCGGCGCGCCGGTCGATGCGGCGCTGGCCGAGCTGGTGGGCCAGCTGATCCTGATGCAGGCCGAGGCGGCGGGCGAGGCGCCCTATCCCCCCGCCCTGTCGGCGCTGAGCGAGCGCGAGCGGGCGGTCTGTCTGGGCATCCTGGCCGGGCAGAAGACCGAAGCGATCGCGGGCGGGATGGGCCTCTCGCCCGAGACGGTGATCACCTACCGACGCCGCGCCTATCACAAGCTGGGCATCGCCTCGCGCGGGGCGTTGTTCGGGTTATGCCGGGGGGGTGGGCCGGGGGTGGTGGGATGAAATCCCACCCTACGGAGGTGTCATCGCGCAGGGCCTTGTCCGGCATGTTTCAGGGGGTGGCGCGGGGATGGAATGGATCGCCGGGTCAGGTGCGCCGTAGGGTGGGGTTTCACCCCACCGCCCGGGCGCAAGCGGTTCACCCGTTGAGTGCGTGGTGATGGAACAACACCCCGCCCTTCTCCTCGGGAAACCCGCAGGCCATGACCGAGATCAGATCGACGATCCCGGCCTCGATCCCCAACGAAAGCGCCGTCCGCACCAGCGCGCGCAGCAGCCGGTCGACGATCTCGGCCTCGGGGATCGGCCGCGGTGTGACGCCGGCGAAGTGGGCTTCCTCGCGGGCCAGATCCTCGATCAGCGGGTCGATGACCCGCCCGCCGCCGCCGGGGTAGCGATACCAGCCGACGCCGCCCTTCCGTCCCAGACGCCCCTCAGGCACCATCCGGGCGAGCAGGGGCAGCGTGTGGCCCTGCGCCCGGTGGCGGGCGAAAGCCCGGTCCAGCCCGCGCAGATCCTGCGCCGCGCAGGGACCGAGGGTGAAGCCGAAGCCTTCGGCGGCGGCGTCGACCTCCCAGGGGGTCGAGCCCTGAAAGACCAGCGCTTCGGCCTCGTCCTCCAGCGCCGCCACCAGCCGCGCGCCCTTGAAGCCGGGCACCACCACCGGCAGCGCCCCCAGCCGCCAGGCCAGTCCCAGCGCGCGGGTATCCGAACCCTTGACGATCTCCATCAGACCGATGGCGGGCGGCGGCGCATCGGTGTCGACCAGCGCCACCGGCGCGCCCAGGCCTTCGCGCAGCGCGCCCAGCGTCACCCCGGGGCCGAGGCTGACCGCCAACGCCCCCGGCGCCGCCGCCATCAGCCCGCGCAGGAGGCTGCGCCGTTCCGCCGCCCCGCCGCCCGAAGCCTCGACCAGCAGGTCCGCGCCCTCGGCCTCGGCCATGTCGGTGACCAGCCGGATCCCGGCGCCCCGCCCGCTGCGCTTCAGGGCGTCCCGGGCGCGGGCGGCGTCCCACTCGTCGGCCTCGATCAGCGTCACGGCGGCGCCGGTGTCTATCAGCGCCACGGCCAGACCCAGCGCCTGCGGGCTGCCACCGGCCACAGCAGCACGGGTCACGGCCAGCGGCGCCCCCTGCGACAGGCGGGCGCGCAGCTTTGCCAGATGCGCCTCTGGCGTCACGAAAGGAAACCGCGCTCGCGGATCAGGGCCAGCAGATCGGCGAGCGATTCCTCGACGCTGCGGCCGGTGGTGTCGAGCTTGGCGCGGGCCTGATCATAAAGCGTCTCGCGGCTGGTGAGGATGAACTTGAGCTGGTCCATCGCCTCGGGGTTGCCGGCCATGGGGCGCATGTCGCCCTGGGCGCGGACCCGGTTCATGTGCTCGGCGGGCGCGGCCTTGACCCAGATGGTGTGAAAACTCGACAGCAGGGTCTTGAAGGTCTCGGGCTCGGAAACGATGCCACCGGCGACGGCTAGGATCATCGCCTCATGCGTGGCGATGACGCGGCCCAGCGCCTGCGCTTCCAGACGGCGGTAGCCTTCCTGCCCGTAGAAGGCCATGACCTCGTTCACCGGCATGCCGGCCTGTTCCTCGATCTCGCGGTTCAGCTCGACAAAGGGCAGGCCCAGCGCGGCCCCGGCCATGGCACCCAAGGTCGATTTCCCCGCTCCGCGCAGGCCGATCAGCGCGATCCGGTGGCGGCGCGCCGTCGCCTCGGGCTGCGGCAGCAGATGGTCCAGAACCTGCGCGCGCACTTCGGCCGGGGCGGCGCGGTAGAGTTCGGCGACCCTGAGCGCTTCCGAGGTCCAGGGATCGTCCTCGCCCACCAGCCATTCGATGCGGTGGTCCAGCGCATCCGCCACCCGCTGCAAGAGGCCAATGGAGATATTGCCCTCGCCGGCCTCCAGCAGCGCGAGATAGCGCGGCGAGACGCCCGAAACCTCGGACAGGACGCGGCGGGGAATGCCCTTCAGCTCACGCGCCTTGCGCACCCGTTCGCCGACGCGCAGGATCAGCGCCCGCACGGCCGCTTCGCCGCGGCTGTCCGGGTCGGGGGCGAGCGTCTCGCCGCGGAAATTGGTGATCTCGGACATTTCGGGATCGGCGATCATTTCGGAACAATAGTGCACAACCCTAGGCGATGCCGGAGGCCCAAACAATAGGCATCCGGCGCGCACCGCCGGTCAGTGCATTATCCTGCCGGGGCTTCGATCTGCCCCAGGACCAGCGCGCGGATCTCGACCGGGGGTGGTTCCTTGGCAAAGGCGCTGGCCTTGACGAAGACGCAGGTGAAGCGCCCTTCGAAGCAATGCACCCCGTCCTGATAGCCGCCCACCCGCCAGTCGATCGAGGTCTCGCCCAGCCTTGTCGGCGCCACCTCGCAGATCAGCCGGTGGCGCGGCGTCATCGGCGCCAGGAAATCCAGCGCCATATGCACGAAGGGCGTGCCCAGGTCACGGTCCAGATCCATCTGGAACCAGCCGCCGCCCAGGTGATGCTCCCACCAGCCATTGATCGCATCGAGGGCGAAGGCCGGAATCCGCGCCGTATAGACGATCTTCGCCGGGTCGCAATCGCCCCAGGCGATGCGGATCTCGTGCCGGTAGGGCATCAATAGGTCTCGACGTGGTAGCGGCCTTCGTCGCGCATCGCGTCGCGGGTCGCCTCCCAGGCCTGCCCGGTGCTTTCGCTGATCGAGCGGAAGGCCTCTTCGACGCCCTGCTCCATGCCCCGAAGGCCGCAGATGTAGATATGCGTCCTGGGATCGGCCAGCAGATCCGCCACCGCATCCTGTTCGGCCATCATCCGGTGCTGGACGTATTCCTTGGGCTGCCCGGGCTGGCGGCTGAACACGAGGTGCTTTTTCAGCAGCTTCTCGGGCACTTTGCCCAGGGGACCGAAATAGGGCAGCGAATCCGGGGTGCGGGCGCCGAAGAACATGGTCAGGTCGCCACTGCCGCCCGCCTTGCTGCGCTGGCGGCGCATGGTGAAGGCGCGAAACGGGGCCGAGCCGGTGCCGGTGCAGACCATCAGCAGGCGCGCCGAGGGATCCTCGGGCATCAGGAAGGTGGCGCCGAAGGGGCCGGTCACCTTGATCTCGTCGCCGATCTTCAGGTCGCAGACATAGTTCGAGCACAGGCCCTGTTCCTCGCGCTTCACGGTCAGCGAGAGGTTGTTGAAATTCGGCCGCTCCCCGTCGCGCGGGCTGGACACGGAATAGAGGCGCGGCAGATGGGCCTTGCCGTCCTTGTCGGTGCCGGGGGGGATGATGCCGATCGACTGCCCCTCGAGCACCGGGAAAGGCTGGGCCCCGAAATCGAGGATGATGTGCCGCACGTCCGACCCCGATTCCCCGGATGTCAGGCGGAAATTGCCGGTCACCCGGGCGGTGGCGGGCTTGCCCAGGTTATAGAGGTTCACCGAGGGTTTCGCGGCACTGGCGGGCGCCTTCGACTTGCCCCCGGCCCCGGCATGGGCCTCGGCCAGCAGGGCGGCCATGGCGTCATCCAGCGCCTCGACCCCCGAGGATTCGCCGATATCGGCCTGCGCCGGCAGTTCCTGCCACTCGAATTGCTCGTCCAGCGAATAGGGCGTCTCGACCACGCGCCATTCGTCGATGGAGCCGGTCGGGCAGACCGGAATGCAATCCATGCAGAAATCGCATTTCTCGGCATCGACCACGACGTTGTTGTCGTCATGGGTGATCGCCTCGACCGGGCAGGTCATCTCGCAGGTGTAGCAGCGGATGCAGATTTCCGGGTCGATCAGATGCTGTTTGAGGGGCTTGTTCATGCGCGGTTTGTCCGGGGGTGCAGCACCGTCTCGGGCAGACGGCTCAGTTCGAGCAGGCTCCAGCACAGGCCCGCGCAATCGACGCAGCCGAGGCAGGCGCCATTGCCAAGGGGCTTTCCAGAGGCTTGCAGGGCAGAACGTTCAACGGGCATCGGGACCTCCCTTCCGTTTGCCGGGCTGGCAGGCCGGGGCCAGGGGGCCCCGCCCTTCGTCATCATGGGCTGGCCGTGCGTCAGGCGTAGGGTGGGGTTTCACCCCACCGCCGCCCGCGGCCTGCCTCACGCCATGTGCAGCTTCACATATTCGAAGTCGCCGGGCTTGTTGTCGATGCCCACTTTCGGCGGCGCGATCCAGCCCGCGAATTTCCCGGGCTCGTAGACCGGCTTCATCAGCGACTGGATGAAATCGCCATCCGCGCGGGTCGGCAGCCAGTTGTCGCGCTGCGCGTCGTAGTCGGCGCCCGACAGCAGGTTCCCTTCCGGGTCGAAGGCCTTGCCCTTGAAGACACCGATCTGGCGGTGGAAGCTCTCATGCGGCAGCTTCAGCTCGAACTGGATCCCCGATTTCTCGATGATCTTGTTCCAGCGGCCGACGCCACCCGCCGCGTCGCGGGTGTAATCGTCGCGCAGGCGCATGTTGATCGCGGTCAGCGCCGGAACCTCGTGGCGGATCAGCTTGCCGTCAACGAAATCCCAGACCGGATAGGTGTCGCCCTTCAGCTGGTGGTCGTCGGTCAGCCGGTGCTCCATGTAGCGGCCCTTGATGCCGGCATTGAAGGCGTTGGCGGCGTTGGTCGAGACTTCCTGACCGAAGAGGTCCAAGGACAACGTGTAATGCAGGTTCAGCTTCTTCTGGATCGTCGGCAGGTCGATCACGCCCAGGGCGCGGATGCGGTCGATCTCAAAGGGATCGTCGATGCCGTTCTCGGCCATCACCTGACAGGTGCGCTCGATCACCCGGCCGACGCCGGTCTCGCCCACGAACATGTGGTGCGCTTCCTCGGTCAGCATGAAGCGGCAGGTGCGCGACAGCGGGTCGAAGCCCGATTGGGCGAGCGATTCCAGCTGCATTTTGCCGTCGCGGTCGGTGAAATAGGTGAACATGAAGAAGGACAGCCAGTCCGGCGTCTCTTCGTTGAAGGCCCCCAGCATCCGCGGCGCTTCTTCCGAACCCGAGGAGCGGACCAGCAGGTCATCAGCCTCTTCGCGGCCATCCTTGCCGAAGTATTTCTGTAGCAGGTAGACCATGGCCCACAGGTGACGGCCCTCCTCCACGTTGACCTGGAACAGGTTGCGCATGTCGTAGAGCGAGGGCGCCGTCAGGCCGAGGAAGCGCTGCTGCTCGACCGAGCCGGGCTCGGTATCGCCCTGGATGACAATCAGGCGCTTGAGCATGTTGCGGTATTCGCCGGGGACTTCCTGCCAGGCGGGTTGGCCCGCGTGCTCGCCACAGGGGATGACGCGACCCTCGACCTGCGGGGCCAGCAGGATGCCCCAGCGGTATTCCGGCATCTTCACATAGTCGAACTTGGCCCAGCCCTTGGGGTCGACCGAAACGGCGGTGCGCAGGTAGACCATGGATTTCTGGAAGTTCTGCGGGATCAGGTCATTCCACCAGTTGATGTATCCGGGGTGCCATTTCTCCAGCGCCTTCAAGACGCGCTTGTCGTTCGAGAGACCCACGTTGTTGGGGATCTGCGTGTCGTAGCTGACGTTGATGAGGTCGATCATGGGTTCCTCCACAAGATGGTGCGCAGTGAATGCGCACCGTACGGCTTGGGTCTGTAGGGTGCGCATTCATTGCGCACCCCTGTCATTCGTCACACGCGCTGCATGTTGTAATCGCCGCGCACGCCGGTGCCGTAGCGCTGCAGCGCGCCATCCTTGCCGGTGGCGTTGGGGCGATTGAAGATCCAGTTCTGCCAGGCGGTCAGGCGACCGAAGATCCGGGTCTCCATCGTCTCGGGGCCGGCGAAGCGCAGGTTGGCTTCCATGCCGGTCATCGCATCCGGGCTGAACGAGGCGCGCTCTTCCATGAAGATGCGGATCTCGTCTTCCCAGTCGATGTCGTCGAAGGCTTCGGTGACCAGGCCCATCTCCATCGCGTCGTCCGATTCCATCGCCTCGCCGATCTTGCCTTTCAGCGAAGTGACCGCCTCGGGCTCGCCGAGAAAGCGGGTTTCCAGACGGGTCAGGTCGTTGCCCATCGGGAAGGGACCGAAATTGCCCTCGGACAGGGTGACGGTGGCGACCGGGCGATTGTCGCCCTCGAACTCGCCCTCCATCATGTAGCTGCGGTCGGAGGCCCAGAGCAGTTCCGCCAGGAAGCCCGCGTAGCACGAGCCATTCTCGACCAGCGCCACCAGCGAGCGCGAGGTCACGTCGACCCGTTTCAGCACCCGCTTCCAGTATTGCAGGATCTCGCGGGCCAGCCAGTGATCCTTGTTTTCCAGTAGGAAGGCCTCATGCGCCAGCACGGCCTCAGGGTCGCCCTGGGTGCGGAACACCACGAGGCCCAACTCCATCTCGTTCAGGCGCAGTTCCAGGATCGCGTCGTCGAATTCGCGGGCGAGGCGCAGCATCCAGGATTGGTCACCCTCGGCCACCAATGCCTCGGCCGAGGCGGGAACATCCCGGTCGGGACCGTTCAGCGTGATCGTCGCCTTGCGTCCCTCGCGGTCCACATCGACCTCGACCAGCGAGTAATGGATCGAGCCATTCTCATCCACGGTCTTCTTGAGCGGGTTCAGCCTGATCCCCTCGCCCGTGGCCTTGTCCGAGGCTTCGGCGAATTCCCGGGCGCGCTGCGCGACGGTTTCATCGAATTTCGAGGTCGCGACAACCTCGTCCACCAGCCGCCAATCCTTGGCGCGCTTGCCCTTGATGCCTTCTTCCAGCGAGCAGAAGATATCGGCCAGGTCCCGGCGCACCTTGCGCTTGTCGGTGACGCGGGTCAGGCCGCCGGTGCCGGGCAGCACGGCCAGAAGCGGCACTTCCGGCAGCGACACCGAGGAAGCGCTGTCATCGACCAGCATGATATGGTTGCAGGCCAGCGCCAGCTCATAGCCGCCGCCCGCGCAGGCGCCCTTCACGGCCGCGAGGTATTTCTGGCCCGAATCCGCCTCGGCGGCCTCGAAGGTGTTCCGGGTCTCGTTGGTGAATTTGCAGAAGTTGACCTTGTGGGCATGGGTCGCGCCGCCCAGCATGCGGATATTGGCGCCGGCGCAGAACACCTTGTCCTTGCCCGAGCGCATGACCACGACCTTCACCTCGGGATGCTCGAAGCGCATGCGTTGCACGATATCGGCCAGCTCGATGTCGACGCCCAGATCGTAGCTGTTCAGCTTCAACTGGTAGCCGTCGAAAAGCCCGCCATTCTCGTCCACATCCATCGTCAGATTGGCGACGGCGCCGTCGTAGTCCACGCGCCAATGGCGGTACTGGGACGGGTCGGTCTGGAAGTTGATGCGCTTGGTCACTGGAATCCTCCCTGGGGTCCGTCGGCAGCCTTGGTTGCGATGCACAATAATGCCGACATGGTAAGCGGTAAATACCTATTTTGCCGAAAGACCGGCAGAAGTGCAAAATATTTCCACCAATCTGGGGCAGATTTTTGCATTATAGTGCATTTTCTGCCTCGACGCGAGCCCGGAGCTCGGCAACCTGCCGCTGATCCAGCCCCATCACCGACTCACCGCCGCGCCGGAACCCCTCGCGCAGGGCGGCCTCGGACAGCGGCAGGATGCGGACAGCGGCTGCCTCGCGGCCCATGCGGCGCTTCAACCCGGCATTGGCCAGCTGGATCAGGCCGCGCATGAGTTCCCGCTCGGCCGAAGCTTGCGGCAGGGCGGACCAGACGCCTTCCCAGAATTCATGCGCTTCCCAATAAAACCCCGCGCGAAACGCCGCCAGACCCCCAGCAAAGGCGGGGCTGGCGGCAAGTTCCTGGGCGGTCAGCCCCTCAAGCCCCGACAGCGCCGGGGCGAACAGCGCTGGGTCCGGGCGCGGATTACGGCCCGGCAGATGCGGCGCGGGGGGCAGCGGGGTCACACGCCCTCGGGCTGTGCAGCCTCATGCGCCATCAGGCGGGCGGTGAAGAAGCGCACCGCCTCCAGCACCGCCTCGGGCTGGTCGAACTGCGGCGAATGGCGACAATCCTCCAGCGCCAGCACATCGACCGGCGCATAGGAGCGGGTCTCGAATTCCGCGACCTGCTTCATCGTGCCGTATTGGTCATCGACGCCCTGAATGACCAGGGCCGGGACGCGCAGGTAATCGATCACCTCGCTCACGTCCCATTTGGCGAAATCTGGGTTCAGCCAGGCATCGGCCCAGCCCCGGAAGGTGGTTTCGGGGTCGCGGTGGTACTTGCCCATCCTGCCGGCCATCTCCGGCCCGAAAGCCTCGGCCGCGCGGCGGATCTCGGCCAGGCCCATCGGCTCGGTGAAGACATGCGGCGCCATCAGCACGATGCCCCGCACGCGGAAATCCTCGACCCGGCCGGCGTATTCGGCGGCGATGGTGGCCCCGTCCGAATGGCCCATCAGGACGAAATGCGCGGCGCCGATCTGGTCCAGAACCTCGGGCAGGACGTCCCTGGCCTGCCGGGTCATGTAGTCGATGGGGAAGGGCAGATCGCCCGCATCGGACTGGCCGTAATTGGCGCGCGAAAAGGCGAAGACGCCACGGCCCGTCGCCTTGGCCAACCGCTCGGGGAAGTCGCGCCACAGCGCCAGACAGCCCAGCCCCTCGTGCAGCAGCACGATCACCGGGCCCGCGTCGCGCTCACCCCAGGACGCCCATTCCAGCCGCTTGCCGCCCGCCGTCAGCCAGCCCTTGCCCGCGCGCCAGTCGATCATGCCGCCGCCCCCGGCTCGCGCAGCTTGAAGCGCTGGATCTTGCCGGTGGCGGTCTTGGGCAATTCCTCGACCACGGTGACCCAACGGGGATATTTCCACATGCCGATCTTTCCCTTGATATGATCCTTGAGCGTCTCGGTATCGAGCGTGGCGCCCTCTTTCAGCACGACGAAGGCGGCGGGCTTGATGAGGTCCTTGTCATCGGCGCGGGCGACGACGGCGGCCTCCAGAATGCCCGGATATTCCACCAGCGCCTGTTCCACCTCGAACGGGCTGACCCAGATGCCCGAGACCTTGAACATGTCATCCGTGCGCCCGCAATAGACGAAGCGGCCGTCCTTGGTGCGCTCGTATTTGTCGCCGGTGCGGGTCCAGTGGCCCTGAAAGGTGCTCAGGCTCTTGGACCGGCGGTTCCAGTACCCCTCGGCGCTGGACGGGCCGCGAACCAGCAATTCGCCCACTTCGCCCTCGGGCACGTCTTCGTCATGTTCGTCAACCAGCCGCACCTCATAGCCCGGCACCGCCACGCCCGAGGTGCCATAAACGATATCGCCCGGGCGGTTCGAGAGGAAGATGTGCAGCATCTCGGTCGAGCCCACGCCATCGACAATCTCGGCCGCCCAGAGCTTTTCCCAGCGCTCGCCGATATCGCGCGGCAGCGCCTCGCCGGCCGAGGTGCAGAGCCGCAGGGAATGGACCGGCGCCGTGCCCTTCTTCTCCTGCTCGGCCACCAGCGCAGCGTAAAGCGTCGGCACGCCGCAGAAGATCGTGGGCTTTTCCTGCGCCAGGATGTCGAACACCGCATCCGGCGTGGGACGTCCGGCGAAGATCACCGCGGTGGCGCCCGCCGCCATCGGGAAGGACATGGCATTGCCCAGCCCATAGGCGAAGAACATCTTCGCCGCGCTGAACACCGTATCATCCTCGCGGATGCCCAGAACCTGCGTCCCGAAGGTGTCGACCGTGGCCTTCAGGCTGGAATGGATGTGGCGCACGCCCTTCGGCACGCCGGTCGAGCCCGAGGAATAGAGCCAGAAGGCCAGCTCGTCGCCATGGGTTTCGACCGTATTGACCGGCTCGGCCCCGGCGACGAAATCGGCGTAGCTGATGCATTCGGTGCCGCATTCCTGCTTGTCGCCGATCACCACCACGGCGCGCAGGAAGCGATTGCCGTCGATGGCGGGCTTCACCGTCTCCCACAGCTGTTCCGAGACCACGAGGATCGAGGCGCGGCTGTCGTTCAGGATCGCCTCGTAGACCGAAGCCGACAGCAGCGTGTTCAGGGGCACCGGGATGGCGCCGGCCTTCAGCGCGCCCCAGAAGACCACCGGAAATTCGATCTGGTCGCGGACGATCATCGCGATCCGCTCTTCGCGCCGCACACCATGGCGGCCCAGCGCACCCGCGAAGATGGCGGATTGTGCGGCCAGATCGCCGTAGCTCAGGCTGCGTCTTGCGCCATCGGCCTCGCGAAAGGCGGTCTTGGCGGCGCGTCCCTCGGTCACGTGGCGGTCTACGAAATAGACGGCTGCGTTTTCGTTCATGAAAATCCTCCCGCGCGGGCACGGCCCCCTCCCGGGCCGGGCGCAGACTCGCGCCGCCGCTGTGCGATATAGTGCAAAGATGGGGCGACGATGCAAGATGTTTGTTCTAGCGATGCACTTTCTTGCACAATCCTCTCGAAAGCACGCCATTGCCGCCGCCGGTTTTCCGCCTCAGATTAAGGCCATTCCCCGCAAGGAACCGCCATGGCCCGTCTGCTGCATTATGCCGCCCATCCCAGCCCCCGCACTTCGACGGCAAACAGCGCCATGCTGTCCCGGATCCGGGGGCTTGAGGGGATCACGTCGCTCGACCTCTATGCAGAATATCCCCGCTACGACATTGATATCGAGGACGAGCAGCAGCGGCTTCTGGCCCATGACGTGATCGTCCTGCAATTCCCGCTGTTCTGGTATTCCTGCCCGGCGCTGGTCAAGGAATGGCTGGATCTGGTCTGGGAGCATGGCTTTGCCTATGGGCAGGGCGGCGACCGGCTGAAAGGCAAGCTGCTCATGCTGGCCGTCACCACCGGCGGCCCGCAGGAAGCCTATGGCGCCGAGGGATACCAGCATTACGAACTGAGGACCTTCCTCACGCCCTTCGAACAGGCAGCCCGGCTGGCCCAGATGCGCTTCCTTGCGCCCTATGTCCTGCACGGCGCCCTCAAGACCGAGCCCGAGGCGCATGCACTGGGCTTCCTCAGGCTGATGACCGCGCTCAGGGACGAACGGCTGGACCTGCGCGCGGCGGAGAGCGCCGATATCCTCACCCATGACACGCTGCCGCTGATGGGGATCAACTGATGTCCGATTTCCTGCTGCTCGCCTTCCTGTTCCTGATCGCCGGGGTCGCCGCGGTGCCGATTGCCACGGCGCTTGGGCTGGGTTCGGTGCTGGGCTACCTGATCGCCGGCATCGCGCTGAGCCCGATCCTGCTGCTGCTGGAGGTGGATGTCGTCTCGATCCAGCATTTCGCCGAATTCGGCGTGGTCATGATGCTGTTCCTCGTCGGGCTGGAACTGGAGCCGAAACGCCTGTGGGAGATGCGCAACCGCCTCCTGGGACTGGGCGGGTTGCAGGTAGGGCTGACCGCCGCGCTGATCGCGGGCGTGCTGATCGCCTTTCAGATGGATTGGCGGATCGCCGTGGCGGTGGGGCTGATCCTTGCCATGTCCTCGACCGCCATCGTTCTGCAGACGCTGGCCGAGAAGGGATTGCTCAGGGGCGACGGCGGGCAGGCCAGTTTCTCGGTCCTGCTGTTTCAGGACATCGCCGTGATCCCGATCCTGGCGCTGGTGCCGCTGCTGGCGATCCCCGGCGCGCATCATGCCGGGGCCGAGGACGGGCACGGCGCCGGCATGTCGCTGGTCGCCGATCTGGCGGGCTGGCAGGCGGCCCTGGTCACGGCGGGGGCCATCGCCGTGGTCATCGCCGGGGGCATGTTCCTGACCCGGCCGCTGTTTCGCTACATCGCCAAGGCCCGCCTGCGCGAGATCTTCGTGGCGACCGCGCTGATGTTCGTGGTCGGCATCGCGCTGCTGATGACGCTGGTCGGCCTGTCGCCGGCGCTGGGCACCTTCCTGGCGGGCGTGGTGCTGGCCAACAGCGAATACCGGCACGAGCTGGAATCGGACATCGACCCGTTCCGTGGGCTGCTTCTGGGCCTCTTCTTCATGACCGTCGGCGCCGCGATCGACTTCCAGATGCTCTGGGACGATCTGTTCCCGATCCTGGGGCTGACGTTGGCGGTGATCGGGGCAAAGGCACTGGTGCTGCTGGTGCTCGCGCGCGTCTTCGCGCTGCGGGGATCGGAGAAATTCCTCTTCGGCCTCGGGCTGGCGCAGGCGGGCGAGTTCGGCTTCGTCCTGACCTCCTTCGCGGTGTCCAACCTGGTTCTGCCCGAGGATATGGCGCCGCGCCTGAACCTGATCATCACCCTGTCAATGATGCTGACCCCGGGGCTGTTCATCCTTTACGAGCGGGTGATCCGCCCTGCCTTTGACCGCCCGGTCGAGCGCGAGGATGACGAGATCACCGAAAAGGGCACCGCGATCATCGCCGGGCACGGGCGCTTCGGCGGGATTGTCAACCGGATGCTGCTGGCGGCGGGCTACAAGACGACGGTGCTGGACCATTCGGCGGCGCAGCTCGACATGCTCAGGGTCTTCGGCTTCAACGTCTATTACGGCGATGCCTCGCGCCCCGACCTGCTGCATGCGGCGGGGATCGAGGAGGCGAAGCTGCTAGTCGTGGCCATCGACGACCCGGCGCAGGCGGTGGCGATCGTGCATCACGTCACCCAGAACCACCCGCATGTGCATATCATCGCCCGGGCGCGCGACCGGCACCATGTCTACCAGCTTTACAACGCCGGCTGCCGCGACGTGATCCGCGAGACCTTCGACAGCTCGGTCCGGGCGGGGCGTTCCGCCTACGAGGCGCTGGGCATGCACCCGTTCGAGGCCGAGCGTCTGGCGCGATCCTTCGTCAAGGCCGACCGCCACGCACTGTACGAGCTGGCGCAGGTCTGGGACCCCGAGATCCCCGAAACGCAAAACCCCGCCTATGTCCAGAAGGTGCGCGAGATGAACGAAGTGATGGAACCGGGCGCCGCGCTGGGCGCCTTCCGCGAGCGGCACGAGCGCGGGTGGACACCGCCCTCGCCCCAGGACACCGAAAGCGACCGCCAACGGATCGAGGCGGCGCGCGACGGGGCCTGAAGCAGGGAACAGGCGGCGGGCTGGCGCGTTTTCCTGGCAACGGACACCACGCCAACCGAAAGGACGATCCGATGAACGCCTATGCCGCCATCACAGAAGACCCGCGCCACGCTCTGGAGAAAGGGCTGGAAAAGGTCCGCGCCGGGATGCTGGGGGTCCAGGGCTCGGGCCAGCACATGCAGCCGATGACCCATTTCCCCGACTGGCCGCAGAACCGCCTGTGGTTCCTGACCTCGAAGGACACCGACCTGGTGCGCAGCCTGACGCCGGGCGCCCGGGCGCATTTCTGCATCATGGATGAAAAGCACGGTTTTGACGCCTGCCTCGCCGGGTCGCTGACCGAGGAGCTGAACCGCGCCAAGCTGGACGAATACTGGTCCCCTGTCGCCGCCGCCTGGTTCAAGGGCGGCAAGGAGGATCCGATGCTGACCATGCTGCGCCTCGATCTGGTCGATGCCGCGCTTTGGGGCAGCACCGGCAATCCGGTGAAATTCGGCTTCGAGGTGCTGAAGGCCAATCTGTCGAAGGACGAGACGCCGGATCTGGGCGTTCACCGGATCCTGACCTTCTGACCGTCAATCCCTGGGCAGCGACTCGGCGGTCGCGCCTTCGGGCGCGGCCGCCCTGCGTTTGCGCTCGCCGTGAAAGACCGCCTCAAGGGCGGCGTTCAGTTCCGCGCCCAGCAGCAGCACATAGGTCGAGAGCCACAGCCAGGTCAGCAGCACGATCACCCCGGTCAGCGCGCCGAAACTGCGCTGGTAGCTGGCGAAATTCTCGGCGTAGAGCGAAAACCCGGCCGAGGCGATCACCCAGAGCAGGCAGGCCACCACCGCACCCGGCAGCGTCCAGTGCCAGCTGCGGTGCCGCCGGTCAGGGCCGAAGCGATAGATCACCGCAATGCCGGCCGTGCTGATCGAGAAGAGCGCTACCCAGCGGATCACCGAGACGATGCTCTGCGCCTGCGCCTCATCAGGGAAAAGCGCCAGCAGGATCGGGATCACGGCAATGGCTGCCATCCCCATCAGCGCGCCGCAGATGACAAAGACCGCCAGCAGGATGATCGCCAGCCAGCGCATGATCAGGCCACGGGACTCGGTCTCGTTGAAGGCCACGTTCAGGCCCTGGATCAGGTGCCGCATGCCCCGCGCCGTGGCATAGAGCGCGGCGATCAGGCCCACCACCGCGGTGACGCCCAGCGCGCTGTGATCGGCGGCGACGATGCTGGAAGCCTGCTCGCGGATCAGGCTGGCGGCGCTGGGCGGGATGGCGGCGGTCGCGGTTTCGACCGGGCCGGTGATCTCGGAGGCGGAAAAGAAGATGCCCAGGATCGCCAGAACCGAGGCCATGGCCGGAAAGATCGCCAGCAGCGCATAAAAGGCGATGCCCGCAGCCAGAAGGCCGATCTGGTCGCTGATGACCTCCTGGTACATCCGCACGGCGACGCGCATCGCCAGCCGCGGCAGGGCTTGCAGCCAGCTTCCGCTCATGCCCGCCGCCTCGTGCCCGGGGTCAGCGGCCGCGCCATGACCCGCGGGCCGGTCAGCAGCGCCAGCCCGGGCCCGACCAGATCGGCCAGTGGCGGCGCCTCGCAATCGAGGCCGCCGGTATAGGTGCCGAAAGCGGGCAGGATCAGGTGGCTTTGCCCCCAGAGGAAGGCCGGGCGGCTCCGCCCCGCCAGCCGCGCCTTGGGGTGGTAATGGCCGCTGATGTCCGGCCCCTTGCCTGCGATATGGCGAAGGGCGATGCCTTCTTCGTGGATTTCCGAAAGTGTCTCGCCCAGCCCCGGCAGTGCCCCGTCGTCGTGGTTGCCGCTGATCCAGATCCAAACGAGCCCTTGCGCCATGGCCCCCAGCCGCGCCCGGTTCGCCGGGCTCAGCGCCTCGGGCGCGCGGTCATCCTCGAAGGCGTCGCCCAGGGACAGGACCCGGGCCACCGGCAGCGCTGCCAGCTCCCCCTCCAGCCGGGCGAGCGTGTCGGCATCCTCGTGCGGGGGCAGCAGCGCACCGCCGCGCGCCGCCATGGTCGCGGATTTGCCCAGATGCAGGTCGGCGACGATCAGCGTGCGCCGCGCCGGCCACCAGAGGGTGCCGGCGGGCCGTGCCTCGAAATCCTGGCCCGCGAAACTCAGCGGATAGGTCATGCCAGCCCCGCCTCCTGCATCAGCCGCTCGGCCTCGCGCGCCATCAGCCGTTCGCGGCCCTCGCCCTCGACCGAGACCCTGCCGATCTCCAGGACCAAGGGGGCCGACAGCGGCGTCAGATGCGGCGCAAGCGCGTGATCTATCAAGGGGTTGGAGCGCAGCATATCCTCGATCCGGTCGAAATCCACCAGCCCCCGGCGCGCCTCGTCACGGGTGATCCGCAAGAGCAGATGGTCGGGGTCATGGCGCCGCAGGGTGTCATGGATGATGTCCGAGGAAAAGGTCGCCTGCTTGCCCGACCGCCGCTGCCCCGGCAGGTTGCGCTGCATGAGGCCGGCGATGGTGGCGACATTGCGGAAGGTCCGCTTGATCAGCGAATTGCCCGACAGCCAGCCGTCCAGTCCCGCGCGCAGGGTGTCGGCGTTCAGCAGCCGGGCGGGATCTGTCAGCGGATCGACCGACCAGATCATCAGCGCATGATCGCTGGGCACAAAACCCAGGGGGCCGAGGCCCAGCGCCTCCATCTGCCGGGTCAGGAGCAGGCCGAGGGTCTGATGCGCATTCCGCCCCGCGAAACCGTACAGGGTGAAATGCCACCGGTCGCCGCGCGGGAATGTCTCGCAGGCCAGCACACCGGGACGGGGCAGGACGGACAGACGCCGCTGGGTTTCCAGCCAGTCGCGCAGGTCGGAGGGCAGCACGTCCCAGCGCCCCGGATCGCCGATCAGCGCCTGAATGCGATGCGAGACCTGCAGCGAACTCGCCATCTTCACCCCGCTGAAGACGGCGATGCGGGGTTGTTTGTGGGGGGCATGGCCGACCTCGACGACCATCTCGCGCAGGCGCTCGAAGGCGACGACCTTGCCGCCGATCAGGAAGGTGTCGCCGGGTTCCAGCGAGGCCGCGAAACTCTCCTCGACCGTGCCCAGCGGGGCGCCGCCGCGCGAGCGCGCCATGCGGACGTTCAGATGCTCGGGGTCGATGATGGTGCCGATGTTGAGGCGAATGAGCTTCGCGACGCGGGGGTCGCGCAAGTACCACAGGCCGCCGCGCAGCATCAGCCGTTGCCAGCGGTCATAGGCCTTCAGCGCGTAGCCGCCGGTGGCGCAGAAATCGAGGCAGGCGTCGAAATCCTCGCGGGTCAGGGTGCGGTAGGGGCCGGCGCTGCGAAACTCGGCGTAGAGCGCCTCGGCATCGAAGGGACCGGCGCAGGCGGTGAGCAGGATGTGCTGGCACAATACATCGAGCGGACCGGGACCTCGCTTTTCCCCGTCCAGATCGCCCTTGTTCACGGCTTCCAGTGCCACCACGCTCTCGATCACCTCGAAGCGGTTGGCCGGCACGAGGCGCGCGCGGGAGGGCGCGTCGTAGCGGTGGTTCGACCGCCCGATCCGCTGCACCAGCCGCGTGACCAGCTTCGGCGCGCCGATCTGCAGGACCAGATCCACGTCGCCCCAGTCGATGCCCAGATCGAGGGACCCGGTGCAGACCACCGCCCTGAGCGCGCCCGCTGCCATCGCCTGCTCGACCCGTTGCCGGGCCTCGCGCGCCAGCGAGCCGTGGTGCAGGCCGATCGGCAGGTTCTGCGGGTTATGCTCCCAGAGTTGCTGGAAGAAGAGTTCCGCCTGCGCCCGGGTATTGACGAAGATCAGCGTCATCCGCGCCTTCTCGACGGCCGCCATCACATCGGGCACCGCATAATGCGCGTTACCCCCGGCCCAGGGCGCGGGGGCGCTGGTCGGCAGCAGGGCGATGTCCGCCGCGGGGCCGGGGTCGGCGCGCAGCACGGTGGCGCCGCCCATGAAGGCGCCAAGGCCCGCGGGGTCGGCGACGGTGGCGGAGAGGCCGGTCACCGTCAGCCCCGGTGCCAGCGACCGCAGCCGGGCGATGCCCAGCATCGTCTGGTCGCCACGCTTCGATTCCGCCAGCGCGTGAATCTCGTCCACCACCACGCGCTTCAGGTCTTTGAAGATCTTCGGCGCCTCGGGGTACGAGGTCAGCAGCGCCAGCGATTCCGGCGTGGTCAGCAGGATGTTCGGAGGATCGACCCGCTGGCGGGCGCGCTTGGTGCTGGAGGTGTCGCCTGTCCGGTCCTCGATCCGGATGGGCAGGCCCATCTCGCCCACCGGCGCGGCGAGGTTGCGGGCGATATCGGCGGTCAGCGCCTTCAGGGGCGAAATATAGAGCGTGTGCAGCCCGGTGCCGCCGCCTGCCAGATCGACCAGCGAAGGCAGGAACCCGGCCAGCGTCTTGCCGCCGCCGGTGGGGGCGATGAGCAGCGTGTCGCCCTGAGCCTCCAGCAGCGCCAGCTGGTGCGGATGGGGCGCCCAGCCGCGCGCGGCGAACCAGTCGCGGAACTTGTCCGGCAGGATCATGCGCCGGCCTCGTCCAGAATGTCGGTCAGCGCGGTCAGCTTGTCCGCCTCGTCGGCCGGTTTGTCCCAGCGGATGCGGCTGATGCGGGGGAAGCGCATGGCGACGCCGGATTTGTGGCGCGTCGAGCGGTTAAGCCCCTCGAACGCGACCTCGACCACCAGTGCCGGTTTCAGCGACCGGACCGGGCCGAACCGGTCGATGGTGTTGGCCCGGACGAAGCGGTCGAGCTTGCCCAGTTCCTCATCCGTGAAGCCGGAATAGGCCTTGCCCACCGGCACCAGCCGATCCCCGTCCCAGAGGCCGAAGGTGAAATCGGAATAGAAGCCCGAGCGTTTGCCATGGCCCCGCTGGGCATAGAGGATGACCGCATCCACCACCATCGGCTCGCGCTTCCATTTGAACCAGGGGCCCCGGGGCCGCCCGGCAACATAGGCCGAGTCGAGCCGCTTCAGCATCACCCCTTCGATCACGGCGGCGGGCGGGTCGGCCCGCAGCGCGGCCAGTTCTTCCCAATCGGAGAAAGGGAGCCGCGGCGAGGCGTCGAAGCGGGCGGGGTCGAGGGTGGCAACGGCGACCTCAAGCCGCTGGCGGCGGTCCGACCAGGGCAGCGGGCGCAGATCCTCGCCCTGCCAGATCAGGATGTCGTAGAGCCTGAGCGCAGCGGGATGCGAGGCGAGCATGGCCTTGCCCGGCGCCTTGCGCCCCAGCCGCTTTTGCAGGTCGGCGAACGGCGCCACCTCCTCGCCCCGCCGGACCAGCAATTCGCCGTCAAGCGCGCCCTCGAACCGCAGCCCGGCGGTGATCTCGGGGAAGGCGGCCGAAATATCCTCGCCCGTGCGGGTATAGAGCCGCGCGGTGCCGCCCTCGGCCACCGCCTGCACGCGGATCCCGTCCCATTTCCATTCCGCCGCGAACTCGGCCGGGTCGAGCCCGGCGAGGTCGGGCTCGGTCAGGGGGGTGGACAGCATGACCGGTCGGAAGGGGGCGCGGGCGGTAACCTCGGGCCGGGGGCCGCCGTCCAGCCAGCCGAAGAGCGGCCGGTAGGGGGGCGTGAAGCCGGCCCAAAGCTCGCCGATCTCCTCGACCGGCACGGTGCCGATACGGGCCAGCCCGGTCAGCGCCAACCTGGCCGAAATCCCCACCCGCAAACCGCCCGTGACCAGCTTGATCAGCGCCAGCCGTTCGGAGGGGCCCAGCGCATCGAGCCAACGCGCCATCAGGCCGGGCACCTCGGCCTTGCCGGCCCGCGCCAGTCCCTCGACGACTTCCGCCAGGGGCACGTCGCGCGCGGGGCCCCGGGCGGGCCAGATCAGCGCAATCGTCTCGGCCAGATCGCCCACGAAATCGTAGGACATCGCGAACAGCTCGGCATCCACCCGCTCCGCCACCAGTGCCCGCAACAGCGCCGGTTTCGCCTGCCCCGTCTCAAGCCCGCCGGTCAGCACGGCCAGGGCATAACCGCGGTCGGGGTCCGGCACCTCGCGGAAGAAGCGCTCAAGCAGCGCCAGCTTGGCGTTTCGCCCGGGGGTGAAGGCGAGGCGTTCCAACAGGTCGGCGAAGGCTTTCATTCGGCCTCGTCCTCGTAGCCCAGCAGATGCAGCGGCCGGGCGCGGCGCTGTTCCAGTTCGGCCCAGCGCATCAGCGCATCGTCGCGGCCGTGGGTGATCCAGAACTCCCCGGGGTTCAGCTCGCGCAGCGTGCGCGTCAGGTCGGGCCAATCCACATGGTCCGAGATGACCAGCGGCAGCTCCACCCCGCGCTGGCGGGCACGCGCCCGGATCTGCATCCAGCCCGAGGCGAAGGCGATCACCGGATCGGCGAAGCGCTGCACCCAGGGGCTGGCGAAGGCCGAGGGCGGCGCGATGACCACGGCGCCCCTGAGCGCCCGCGCCTCGGCCTTGTCCATCGTCGCGGGGCGCAGGTCGCCCAGCGGAACGCCCTGCGCCAGGTGATAGTCACAGAGCCTTTCCAGCGCGCCGTGGATATAGATCGGCGCGTCATGGCCCGCCGCGCGCAGCAGCATGATCACCCGCTGCGCCTTGCCCAGGGCATAGGCGCCAATGAGATGCGCGCGCTCGGGAAAGGCCGCGACCGAGGCCAGCAGGCGGGCGATCTCGTCCCCCGGCGGCGGGTGATGAAAGACCGGCAGGGCGAAGGTGGCTTCGGTCACGAAGAGGTCGCAGCGCACGGGCTCGAACGGTGCGCAGGCCGGATTCGGCACGCGCGAATAATCGCCCGAAACGACCGCCTTGACGCCGCCCGCGCGCACCTCGACCTGACACGAGCCCAGCACATGCCCGGCGGGATGGAACCGGACCTCGACCCCGCCCAGCGTGAGCGGCCCCTCGGCCGCCTGCCGCGAGCCGGCGAAACCCTCGCCGTAGCGGATCGCCATGATGTCCAGCGTCTGCGCCGAAGCCAGCACCGCGCCATGCCCCGCCCGCGCGTGGTCGGAATGGCCGTGCGTGATCAGCGCCCGGGCGACCGGGCGCACGGGATCGATGAAGAAATCGCCCTCTGGACAATAGAGCCCCTCGGGTCGCAGGGTCAGCAGGCGGGTGGCATCGGCTGGCATCGGCATCACATCCCCGGGGTCAAGCGAAACCTCTCGCCCCCTCACGGGTTAACTGGCACCCTAACCCGATCTCTCAAGGGCTTGTCATGCGTCGTTTCGACTGTCCCTCGTGTGGCCACGAGGTGTTTTTCGCCAATACTGCCTGCCTGAACTGCGGCACGGCGCTGGTTTATGCGCCGGGGCGGGGGTTCCTGCCCTCGACCGATGGCGACGGGTTCTGCGCCAACCGCGCGGCGATCGGCTGCAACTGGGCCGCCGAAAGCGCCGAAGGGTTATGCCTGTCCTGCCAGCATACGCAGGTCGTGCCCGACCTGACTGTCCCGGGCAATGCCGAACGCTGGGCGCGGCTGGAAGCGGCCAAGCGCCCGGTGATCCGCGCGCTGCATCACCTGCGCCTGCCGCTGGCCGATGCCCAGGGCCAGCCCGCCCCGGTTTTCAAGCTGAAGGGCGATCCGCTGGGGGCGGGGGCGCCGAAGGTGATGACCGGGCACGACAATGGAACGATCACGCTGAACATTGCCGAGGCCGACGATGCCGAACGCGCGGCGCTGCGGGAGTCGCTGGGCGAGCCCTATCGCACCCTGACCGGCCATTTCCGCCACGAGGTCGCGCATCATTACTGGCAGGTGCTGGCCGAGGGGAATCCGGCGCAGCTCGACTCCCTGCGCGCGGTCTTCGGTGACGAGCGGCAGGATTACGCTGCCGCGCTTGAGGCGCATTACCGCGACGGGCCGCCCGCCGATTGGGCCTCGCATTTCATTTCGGCCTATGCCTCGGCCCATCCCTGGGAGGATTTCGCCGAGACCTGGGCGCATGTCATGCATCTGCTCGAAGGGTTGGAGACGGCCCGGGCCTTCGGGCTGGTGCCGGGGGATCTGCCGCTCGACCTGCCGGATCTGGCCGCGCTGCCGATGGCGCGGCTGGCCGAGGTCTGGGCGGCGCTGTCCGTGGCGCTCAACGCCGTCAATCAGGCCATGGGGCACGAGACCTTCTATCCCTTCGTGCTGACACCGCCGGTCGTCGCCAAGATGGAGGCGGTTCGGCGGCTCATCCTCGGCACCTGACCCCCTTGCATCCGGGGACGAAAGCCCGCGACAGTGCCGCCCGGGACGAGAGGGAGGAACCATCATGAAATTCGCCACCCTGCCGGACGGCAGCAAGGACGGCCGCCTGCATCTGGTCAGCCGCGATCACAGCCGCTGCGCGCCCGCCAAGGCCTGCACCACGCTGCAAGCGGCGCTGGAGGAATGGGAGGCCCTCGCCCCGGCGCTGGAGGCCGAGTATCAGGCGCTGAACGCGGGCGGGGGCGCGGGTTTCGACCCGACCGGGACGCTCGCCCCCCTGCCCCGGGCCTGGCAATGGCTGGACGGCTCGGCCTTTGCCGCCCATGCCGAGCTGATGATGCAGGCCTTCAAGGCCGATCCCATCGACAGCCAGGGCAAGCCCCTGATGTATCAGGGCATGTCGCATGAATTCCTGGCCGGTGCCGCGAATGTGCCGCTGCCCTCCGAAGACGATTGGATCGATTTCGAAGGCGAATTCGGGGTGATCACCGATGCGGTGCCAATGGGGGTAACGGCCGAACAGGCGCGGCGCCATATCCGTCTGGTGGTGCAGATCAACGATTGGTCGCTGCGCCGGATCGCACCCGTCGAGATGAAGACGGGCTTTGGCTGGATCCATGCCAAGCCCGCCTCCTCCATGGCGCCGGTCGCGGTGACGCCGGACGAGCTGGGCCACGCCTGGGACAAGGCGCGGGTCGGCCTGCCGCTGCACATCGACTGGAACGGCGCGCGGTTCGGCGCGGCCAATGGCGCGGAAATGGGCTGCGGCTTCGACGATCTGGTGGCGCACGCCGCCTATTCCCGCCAGCTGGTGGCGGGAACGGTGATCGGCTCGGGCACCGTGGCCAACCGGAATTACCGCGAGGTCGGATCCTCCTGCATCGCCGAACGGCGCGGGATGGAGATGGTCGATCACGGCGCGCCGCGCACGGCCTATATGGCCTTCGGCGACCGCGTGCGGATGGAGGCGACAGCCCGGGACGGCACGCCCCTCTTCGGTGCCATCGACCAGCGGGTGGTCAAAGCCGGCGCGTGACCGCCCAAGCGCCCGCCGCCAGCAGCCCGGCCGTGGCCAGGCACAGGGGCAGACCACCAAGCTGATAGCTGACACCCGACAGCAGCGTCCCCAGAAGCCGCCCGGCGGCGTTGGCCATGTAGTAGAAGCCGACGTCCCGGGTGATCCGGCTGGCCTGTCCGAAAGCCAGGATCAGGTAGGAATGGACCGAGGAATTGACGGCGAAAACGAAGCCGAAAGCCAGCAGCCCCAGGACCAGCACCGCCGTCAGCCAGTTCTGCGGCCCGCCCGCAAGGAGCGCGGCCAGCGCCAGTGCGAAGGGGATCGGCACCAGCAGCGCGGCCCAGCGCCGGGCCTTGGCCTGTGGCTCGCCCCCTTGCAGAAGACGCGGCGCCAGCGCCTGCACCCCGCCATAGGCGATAATCCAGACCGCCAGGAAGCCGCCAATAGCGAAGAAGGCCCAGCGCCGCCCCTCGTCCGTGCCGTCCGAGAGCACGGACTGGAAATAGACCGGCACCCCGACCACGAACCAGACATCCCGCGCGCCGAACAGGAACAGGCGGGCCAGCGACAGCCGGTTTACCCTGGGGTCGGGCGAGCGCCAGCCGGCGAATTTTGCGCCCTTGTCGGGGGCGGGCAGGCCCTTGGGCAAAAAGAGCGCGACGGCGATCAGGATCAGCGCCAGCACCCCGGCCATGGCATAGAGCGCGGGCTGGAACCCGGCCAAGGCCAACAGCGCCGCGCCCAAGAAGAAGCCCGCGCCCTTGACCGCGTTCTTCGAGCCGGTCAGCAGCGCCACCCAGCGAAAGAGTCCGCCCTCGGGCGCCAGGAGCTTGACGGCGGATTTGGACGACATCTTGGCCAGATCCTTGGCCACGCCCGAGACCCCCTGCACCGCCATGACGAAGACCACCGAGGCCGCGACCGACCATTCCGGCCCCAGCTGCGTCAGCGCCAGCAGCGCCGCGATCTGCAACGTGAGCCCGGCGTAGAGCGTGGCGGCGAGGCCGAAGCGCTGGGCGAGGAAGCCCGCATAAAGGTTGGTGACGATCCCGGCAACCTCGTAGAGCAGGAAGAGCCAGGCCAGCTGAATCGGGCTGAAACCGAGCCCGTTGAATTGCAGCAGGACCAGCATCCTGAGCGCACCGTCGGACAGCATGAAGGCCCAATAGGCGGCGGTGACGGCGGCATAGGCGCGCAAGGGATTCATCGGCGGTGTCCGCTGGGGCCGGGGAACCGGGGGGCCAGCCCCCCGGACCCCCCGGGATATTTAAGGCGCAAAGAGGGGGTCAGAGGCTGGCGGCGATCATCCGGGCGATATCGGCCAGACGGCAGGCATAGCCCCATTCGTTGTCGTACCAGGCGTAGATCTTCACCTGCGTGCCGTTGATGACCATGGTCGAGGGGCCGTCGATGATTGCCGAGCGCGGATCGTTGGTGAAATCCGACGAGACCAGCGGGCGGGATTCGAAGCCGAGAATGCCCTTGAGCGGCCCATCGGCGGCGATCTGGAAGAGGGCGTTGACCTCATCGGCCGTAGTCGGCCGCTCCACCTCGAACACGCAATCGGTGAGCGAGGCGTTCAGCAGCGGCACCCGCACGGCATGGCCGTTCAGGCGGCCCTTCAACTCGGGATAGATCACGGTGATGGCGGTGGCCGAGCCGGTGGTCGTGGGGATCAGGTTGGTCAGGGCCGAGCGGGCGCGGCGCATGTCCTTGGCCGGGCGGTCGACGATGGTCTGGGTATTGGTGACATCATGGATCGTGGTGATCGAGCCATGGCGGATGCCGAGCCCCTCGTGGATCACCTTGACCACCGGGGCCAGGCAATTGGTGGTGCAGGAAGCCGCGGTGATCAGGTCGTGGCGGGAAGGATCGTAGCGGCCGTGGTTGATGCCATAGACTAGGTTCAGCGCGCCCTCGTCCTTGACCGGGGCGGAAACCAGCACCTTCTTCACCCCTGCGGCGAAATAGGGGGCGATCTTCGCCTTGGTCTTGAAGACGCCGGTGCAGTCGATGACCATGTCGATGTCCGAGAGCGGCAGCGCGTCCAGCGTCTTTTCCTGACTGAGCGCGATGCGCTGGTCGTTGATCCGCAGCGCGCCGGGTTCGGCAGCGATCCGGACAGGCCAGCGGCCGTGCACGCTGTCGAATTCCAGGAGCAGCGCGTGCTGGTCGGGGTCACCCGCCGAGTCGTTCAGAAGCACGATGTCACCGGCGATTCCCTGCTCGATCAGGTCGCGCAGCACGAGTTTTCCGATCCGGCCGAGGCCGTTGAGGGCGATACGAGGCATGTCTCAGTCCTGGGGCCGGGTCAGGGAAAGGGCGTCGACGCTGGCCTGCAGCGCCAGGCGGTCCAGCGTCTCGACCGGCAGTTCCACAAAGGTGGCGATGCGGCGGCGGAGCGCACCATAGGTACGGGCGAAGACAATCCCCTTCTCGGCCTCGGTCCCGGTGGCCTTGACCGGGTCCGGCACGCCCCAATGGCCGGTGATCGGCTGACCGGGCCAGGGCGGGCATTCCTCGGCCGCGGCGGTGTCGCAAACGGTAAAGACGAAATCCATCACCGGGGCACCGGGTTGCTGGAATTCCGAGATGTGTTTCGAGCGCAATTCGCCGATCGCATGGTCGTTGCGCGCCAGCACCTGCAACGCGAAGGGGTTCAGCGCGCTGTTGGGATGGGTTCCCGCCGAATGGGCGCGGAACCGCGACCCGCCCAGATCGCGCAGCAGCGCCTCGGCGAAGATCGAGCGCGCCGAATTGCCCGAGCAGATGAAAAGCACGTCATAGGTCTTGTCCGGCATCGTCCGGTCCTCCTGCGGGCCCCGCGCGGGGGTGGTGAACTGTGGCCGCCCCCGCCCGACATCGAGCGCGAGATAGCCGATGAGGGCTTCGGTCGTGTCCATTGCGACCGAGTAATAGAGGCTGCGCCCCTGCCGTTCGACGACGACGAGATCCGCGGCGGCCAGATCGGCCAGGTGATGCGAGAGCGTGTTGGCCTTCAGCCCCAGCGCCTGGGCAATCTCGGTCGGGCGCACGCCGCGGGGGGCAAAGCGCATCAACAGGCGGAACACCGCCAGCCGGTCGGGATGACCGAGGGTCGAGAAGGCGAGGGCGGCGTCTGTCGTTTCCATATTTCCTGATTAGTGGAAACGTAAGCCCGGCGCCAGTGAAGTTTTGATGACAGTTCCGGGCGGGTCTCAGCCCGGCGGCAGACCGGCGATCCCCGCCAGATAGGCATCGGCGAAATCGGTGCGGATCTCGACCCAGAGCGGCGCATGGTCCGACATCTGCCAGGTCCGCCATGTCAGATAGCGGTCACCGTCACCGTCGCTCGGACCGTCGCCCTGCGGCACGTGGGCGGCATAGATCGCCCGATCCTCGGGCGTGTCGCGAAACACATCCTCGAAGAGGTCGATCAGCCCGCCGCGCAGCACCTCGAAACGCGGATCCTTCACCCGGACGGCGATCTGGTCATAGAAATGGTCGCCCAGCTTTCGCACCTGCCGGCCGTCGATCTGCGGCGGGACGGCGAAGCCCTGCCCTTTCAGCGCCGCCATGGTCTTGTGCTCGGGGCTGACCACGTTGAAATCGCCCAGCAGGATGTAATTCTCGACCGCGCCACGGCTGTCGCGCTCGGCCCGGGTTTCGCTGTCCTGACGGTCGGCGAAGAATTTCACCAGTGCCTCGATCTCGGCGATGCGGCGCTTGAGCTTTTCGCCGGAATCGTCACCGAAATAGATATGCACCGTGCAGAGGCTGAAGCGGAACCAGCCCGACTGAAAGGCCACCAGGAACGGGCTGCGGGCGAATTGCTGCTTCATCTCCACGGTGGTCGGCGCCACATCGGGCTGATTGTCCCGCGCCGCGACCTTCTTCTTCGAGACGATGAGCTGGCCGTCCGGCAGCACGATCTCGCCCGCCACCTTGCGGAACCAGACCTTCTCGGTGTTGTAGAGGAAGGCCATGCGCTCGCCATTGCCGCCGGTGCCTTCGGTCGTGTCGGTGGCGATGTAATCCCATTCGCGGCCGAGGATGCGCATCACCTCCTCCAAGGGGCCGAGGTCGCGCGCCACTTCCTGCACGGCGACCAGATCGAAACAGGCGATCATCTCGGCGATGTAATACAGCGTTTCAGGACGGCGCTTGCCCCAGCCGAACTTGCCGGAATCGAAATCGCGGATGTTCCAGGTGGCCAGAAGCAGCGTGGACTCGCTCTTGCGCTTGCGGATCGGCTCCAGCCGTTTGCGGATCGCCAGCAAGCGCTCGGCGCACCGTTCGGCCGCGCCCCTCTCACCCCTGAGCCGCGCTTTCAGACCCGCGTAATTGTTCGACATGACCGCACCCGTACCCCTGACCGGCGCCGAGCCTAGCACGAAACGCGGTCGAAATCCGCCCCGTTCAAGGTAAGTGCAGGCGATCTTCGGGAAGGAATGGTGCCGGTGAAGGGACTCGAACCCCCGACCCACGCATTACGAATGCGTTGCTCTACCAGCTGAGCTACACCGGCCCGGTGCCACGGGGCCGCCAAGGGTCCCGTTCTGGTGGCTGGGTCTTAGCATCGGGCCGGGGCCGTATCCAGCCCCTTTTTTCGCCCGCAGCATCGGGGGATCAGAGGCCCATGCGCCGGGTCTGGTTCAGGTCGATCACCTCGGCCTCGATGGCGGGATCGTCCTTTTCGGGCGCGGGCGCGGGCGCCTCGGGTTCCGGCTCTGGCTCGGGCTCTGGCTCGACGGCCTCGGGCAGATCCGCCGCGGGCAGGGCGCCGACGATCAGCGGCAGCATCTCGGTCCCCGTCGCGCTGGGGCCGGAGCTGTCCGGCGTGTCGGTCCAGGCCAGCGTGTCGAAGGCCCCGCAATTGGCGCAGAGCGCGTGCCAGCCCGCGTGAACGTGGTGGCAATTCTCGCAGACCCATTGCGGCCCCTTGGGCGCGATCAGCGCGCGGGCCAGCCAGCCGCGCACCACCTGATCGGGCGAGCCCTCGCCACGCTCGATGGCGGCCATGATGGTCATCACGCGCTGCGTCGGGTGGGTTTCGTGCAGGTCGGCCATGGCGCGGCGGGCGGCGGGGAAATCCTCGGCCGCGATCAGCAGTTCGGCGCGGGTCATCTGCGCCTCAGGCCCCGGGGTCAGGACGAGCAGCGGCTCGAAGCGCTTGAGGCGGGTGGCGGGCGCCTCCTCGGGGGCGATGGCCGCGAAGGCCTGCGCCAGTTCCGGGTGGGGTTGGGTCTTCCACGCCCGCTTGATGAGTTTGGCGGCGGCCTGACCCTTGCCGCGCGCCACCAGCGCCCTTGCGGCCATCACCGCGGCGGGCACCAGTTCGGGCGATTCGCGGTTGGCTTCGATGGCCAGATCCTGCGCCAGCGCGGTATTGCCTGCTGCTTCCTCGGCCTCGGCCTGTTGCAGGGTCAGGACGGCATCGCGGCGCTTGAACACGGGCTTCGGCAGGCGGCCCGAGCGCGTCGTCTCCAGCAGAGTGCGGCGCGCGCCAGACCAGTCGCCGGCCTTGTTCTGCAACATCAGCAGCCGGTCCTGGGTCGGCGCATGGCCGGGGCGCAGCGTCAGCGCGGTTTCGGCCAGCTTGCGGGCCTTGGTGGCATTGCCGGCCTCGACCTGCTGGGCCAGCAGCCCCTGCACGCCGACAAAGCGCGAGCGGTCATCCTCCAGAAGGCGCTTGTAGTAATCCTCGGCCAGGGCGGTGTTGCCCTTGGCCTGGGCGGCCTGCGCGATCAGCAGCGTGGTCAGCGCCTGATCTTCCAGCAGCTTCTCGGCCTTGCGGCCCTTGGTCAGGGCCTTTTCGCCCTCGCCCGCGGCCAGCGCGAGGAAACCGTCGGTCAACGCCTCGAGCCCGCGGCGGCGGCGGTTGCGTTCGAAATGGCGGCTGATCGCGGTCTCGTCGCCGTTGATGAAGCGCAGGACGGCCACGGTCAGCCCCGCCAGCTTCATCAGCAGCCAGAGCCCCGCCAGCAGCAGCAGCGCGGCGATGGCCATCTGCACCGGGCCCAGCGTGAATTCGGTGGTGCCGACGGCCAGCCGGAGGCCTGCCTCCTGCGTCATCAGCGCCTCGGCACCCCAGACGAGGCCCGCCACCACCGCCAGGAACAGGACGATCTTCAGTATGGTCCAGAACATCGCCGCTTACTCCCCGTTTTCCATCTGTGCCTGAAGCTCGGCCAAGGCCGCCAGCGCCGCCAGCCGCGCATCGACCGAGCCGCGCCAGGCGGCCATTTCCGCCGCCGGATCCGCGCTCAGCGCATCAAGCTCGGTCAGCGCGCCCGGCAGATCGCCGGCGCGCACCCGCGCCTCGGCACGCGACAGGATGGCGTCGGTGTCGTCGCCCTCACGCGGGGCCAGCGACCGTGCGCCGGTCTGCGCGCGCAGGAAATCCGTGACCCGTTCGCCGAGCGAGGCGCCGGGCGCCACCGGATCGGCGGCCAGCGCGCGCCGGGCGTTGGGGGCGAAGCTGGTCTGGATCTCGGCCAGCGTCGGCAGCCCCTCGGCCATCGGGCGCAGCGCCTCGGGCACCGCGCCCAGCGTCTCCAGCGCCCCGGGCGAGGGCGCACCCGATTCGGCGGCTGCGACCAGCTCGGCAAGCGCCGCGCGGCGGGCGATGCGGTCCTGCGCGGCGGCGACATCCTCTTCACGGGCGTCGAGCGAATCGGCCCGGGCCTCGATCGCGGCGCGGGCCTCGGCCATGGCGGCGGCGACCGAGCCCATGATGCGGGTGTCGATCCCCGATTCCAGCGTGTCGATCCGGGCGCCGAGCGCCTCGACCGAGGCTTCGGCCGGGGTCGCGCCTTCCAGCGCGGCGATGCGTGCCTCCAGCGGCGCAAGGTCGGTCACGGCCACTGGCCGGGCCTCGAGCGCGGTTACCCGGTCATCGAGCCCGCCGTCGCCTGCATCCTCGAGCGCGGCGATGCGCGATTCGAGGCGCGCGATGGCCTCGTTGTCGCCGCCGCCGCCGGCGGATTCGAGCGCCTGCACGCGCCGCAGCAGCTCGGGATCGGCGACGCCGCCCTGCCAGCCGTTCGGCAGGAAGATCAGCACGACCAGCGCGCCCAACACCGCCGCCGCAAAGCCGCCGAAGACGAGGGGCATGGCGTTGCTGCCCGGTGGCGGGGCGGGCTGCGGTTCCGGGGGCGGCGTCACCGGCTCGGCAGCGGGCACGGCCGCTTCGGGTTCGGCCGGGGCGGGCTGCGGATCCTCGGCCAGCGGCGCGGCGGGTTCAGGATCGGCGACGGGCGGCGCGCCATCGACCGGCGCGGGATTGGCGGTTTCGGGATCGGTGCCCGGGGCGGGCGGTTCCGCCGCGGGATCGGCCACCGGCGGCTCGGGGTCCGCGACGAGCCCGGGATCAGGGCGGATCGGCGGAGCGTCGGCGCCCGTATCGGCCGCCAGCCTGTCCGCGCCCGGCACATCGGGCTCCGGCGCCGTCTGGCCTTCGGCGGCGATGTCGGCCTCGTCGATCGGCGACGCCTTGCTGGCGTCCTTGCCCGTCCTGGTGCGGTTGCTGGTCTTTCGGGCCATCGGAACCTCCCCGTCACCGGTCCAAACGTCAGAGCCGCCCGGAAATTCGGGCGCTTCCCTGTTACTTAGCTCGCCCCCTGCCCGGTCTCAACCCGCCGGGGCATTCTGCGACAACGCATCCGTAACGGCGCGCAACATGGCGCCGCCGTCCGGGGCCGCGGCGACACGCGCGCGGGCGGCGAGCAGATCGGGCAAGGCATCCCGCGCCGCCCGGCTGATGACCACCGGCAACAGGTCGGGCAGCGCCAGAATCCCCGGCTGACGCCCCAAAGCCGCCGCCGCGCGAGGCGAGAAGAGCGGCGCCAAGATCCGTCGGTCGGGGGGCAGCAATCCCTCGGGCAGGGACAGCGCCCGCGCCTCGTAGAGCGCGACGCCCGCCACCTCGACCCCCGGCACGGCGCCCGCGACCTGACGCGCCAGATGCCGGCCATGGGCATGGACCAGCCGCCCCGCCGGGCGCTCAGCCTCCAGCAGCGCCAGCAGCGCCACGGCATCGCCCCCGGCCTCGTGCGGCAGGAACCCGGCCCGCGCCGCCGCCCGCGCCGTGGCGGGTCCGACGCACCAGGCGGGCAGGGGCGGAAGCGGCGGCAGGAAGGGGATGGCATTGGCCGAGGTGAGAACCAGCCCCGCCGCGCCCTCGAACACCGCGGGGTCGAAGGGCAGGCCCACCACCTCGGACAGGGGCGCGATCAGCGCCTCATGCGGCGGGCAGGCAGCCGCGGCCTCGGCGGCGAAGCGGCGGGCCTGCGGCAGCGGGCGGGTGATCAGCAAGATCGGCGGGCGGGACATGGGCAGAGGCATCCTTGGGTCGGCCGCACCCTACCCCCCCGCCGGCAAGCGGGGCAAGCCGCCCCGGGGCCGGGCTCAGATCCCCAGATAGCGTTGCTCGACCTCGGGCGTGATGGCAGCCGTGGCGCCGGTCCAGACGGCGCGGCCCCGTTCCAGCACCACGCAGCGGTCCGCGATCGGCTTCAGTTCCTTCACCGTCTTGTCGACGATCAGGATGGACTGGCCCTGCGCCTTCAGCCGGGCGATGGCGGCCCAGATCTCGGCCCGGATCACCGGCGCCAGCCCCTCGGTCGCCTCGTCGAGGATCAAAAGCCGCGGGTTGGTCATCAGCGCCCGGCCGATGGCCAGCATCTGCTGCTCGCCGCCCGAGAGGGTCGAGGCCTGCTGCGCCGAGCGTTCGGCCAGCCGCGGGAAAAAGGCGCGCACCGTGTCCAGCGTCCATTGGCCCGGGCGGGCGGCGGCGATCAGGTTCTCGGTCACGGTCAGCGTGGCGAAACAGCGCCGCCCCTCGGGCACCAGGCCGATCCCCAGCCGGGCCGCCTGGAAGGACGGCAGCGCGGTGATGTCGCGGCCGTCGAAGCGCACCCGGCCCTTGGCGACCGGCTGCATCCGGCACAGCGCGCGGATCGTCGTTGATTTGCCCATGCCGTTGCGGCCCATCAGGGCCACGGCCTCGCCGGGCTGGATCGTCAGATCCATCCCAAACAGCGCCTGCGAGGCGCCATAAAACACCTCGATCCCCTCGACCTCGGCCAGCGCGGTCATTCGGAATCCCCCAGATAGGCCTCGCGCACGGCGGGATCGTTGCGGATCTCCTCGACCGAGCCCGAGGCGATGATGCGGCCATAGACCAGCACGCTCAGCCGGTCGGCCAGCGCGAAAACCGCGTCCATGTCGTGTTCGATCAGCAGGATCGGCGCCTGCGCCTTGAGCCCGCGCAAGAAGTCGACCAGGGCACCGACGCCCTCGGCCCCCATGCCCGCCATCGGCTCATCGAGCAGGAAGCAGGCCGGTTCCAGCGCCAGCGCCACGGCGATTTCCAGAAGCCGCCGCTCGCCATGGCTGAGTTCGGCCGAGGGCACGCTGGCGCGCCCGGCGAGGCCCACCTTGGACAGGATCGCGCCGGCCTCTTCCTTCAGGCGACGGTCGCGCATCACCGGCTTGAGGAAGCGAAAGGAATGGCCCTGCCGCGCCTGCAAACCCAGCATGACGTTGCGCCGGGCCGAATATTCCGGGATCAGCGAGGAAATCTGGAAACTGCGCCCCAGCCCCAGCCGCGCCCGCTGCGCGACGCTGAGGCCGGTGATGTCGCGGCCCTTGAAGGTGATCGTCCCGGCATCGGGCGCGATCCGGCCGGAGATCTGGCCGATCAGCGTGGATTTCCCCGCCCCGTTCGGCCCGATCAGCGCGTGGATCTCACCCGGCATCAGGGTCAGCGACACGTCGTCGGTGGCTTTCAGCGCGCCGAAGCTCTTGGACAGGTGCGAAAGGCTCAGAACCGGGTCAGCCAAGGCGCTCCCTCCCCGCGATCAGGGTGACGATACCGCCGCGCGCGAAGAGCACGGTCAGCAGCAGGACGAGGCCCAGCCAGAGGCGCCAATGCTCGGTCATGCCGCCGAAGATCACCTCGAATCCGACCAGCACCGCCGCGCCCGCGACCGGCCCGAAAAGCCGCCCGGTGCCGCCGAGGATGATGATGACGATGAGTTCACCGGACATGGTCCAGGCCATCGCCGCCGGGCTGGCGAAGCGCGACAGATCCGCCATCAGCGCCCCGGCAAGCCCGGTGATCATCGCCGAGATGACGAAGGCCGCCAGCTTGATCCCGAAGGGCGAGATGCCGACCGCCGCCACCCGGTCCGGGTTCTGCCGGATCGCCATCAGCGCCGCCCCGAAGCGCGAGGCGCGGATCAGCGCGAAGGCTCCGATTGCCAGCATCAAGAGGCACCAGCACAGGATGAACAGGTTCCAGGGCCGCATGGTGTTGAGGCCGGGGAAGGTGTTCCTGACATAGATCGGCAAGCCGTCCTCGCCGCCATAGGTCGGCCAGGAGATGGCGAAGTAATAGACCATCTGCGCGAAGGCGAGCGTGATCATGATGAAGAAAATGCCCGAGGTGCGCAGGCTGAAAGCCCCGATCACCGCGGCCAGCAGCCCCGCCGCGATCATGGCGATGGGCCAGATGATCAGCATCTGGTTGGCGCCGGCGATGCCCAGAAAGGTCTCGCCATTGAAGGCGTGCTGCGCGGCGATCCCGGCGACATAGCCGCCGACCCCGAAATAGACCGCATGCCCGAAGGAGACCATGCCGCCCAGCCCCAGCGCGATGTTCAGCCCGACCGCGGCCAGGGCGAAGATGGCGATGCGGGTGAAGACGGTGATGGTGAAGGGCGAGCCCGCCCAATAGGCCCAGAGCGGCACCAGCAGCAGCCCGAGCGCCAGCACGGCATTGAGCGCATATTCTCGGCGATTGTCAGGCATGGACGGGGAACAATCCCTTGGGCCGGATGACCAGAATGAGGGCCATCAGCAGATAGACGAGCATCGAGGCCAGCGCGGCACCCGCGCCCGAGGCCTTGCTGGGGTCGAGGAACAGGGCGAAGACCTGCGGCAGCAGGAAGCGGCCCATCGTGTCGATGACGCCCACCAGCAGCGCGCCGACCATGGCGCCCCGGATGGACCCGATCCCGCCGATGACGATGACGACGAACGCCAGGATCAGCACGGGTTCGCCCATGCCGACCTGCACCGATTGCACCGCGCCGACCAGCGCCCCCGCCAGCCCCGCCAGCGCCGCGCCCAGCGCGAAGACGAAGGTATAGAGGGCGCGGATGTTGACGCCGAGGGCGGCGATCATCTCGCGGTCGTTCTCGCCCGCGCGGATGCGGATGCCGAGCCTGGTGCGCCCGATCAGCAGCCACAGCCCCAGCGCCACGCCAAGCCCCGCCACGATCAGCGCCAGCCGGTAGAGCGGATAGGGCGTGAGGCCCAGGTTCACCGTGCCGGTCAGCAGGGGCGGCACGTCCAGGTACAGCGGGAAGGGGCCGAACAGGATCTTGGTCCCTTCGGACAGGATCAGGATCAGCGCGAAGGTCGCCAGCACCTGGTCGAGGTGATCGCGTGTATAGAGACGGCGCATCACCGTCACCTCGATCAGCGCGCCCGCGGCGGCGGCGGCGGCCATCCCGGCGGCGAGGCCCAGCCAGAAATTGCCGGTCAGCCCGGCGGCGGCGGCACAGAAGAAGGCGCCGATCATGAAGAGCGAGCCATGCGCCAGGTTGATCAGCCCCATCACTCCGAAGACCAGCGTCAGGCCCGCGGACATGAGGAACAGCATCAGCCCGAATTGCAGGCCGTTCAGGAATTGTTCGAAAAGAAGAGCGGCTGTCACGTTACCCCCCGGACGGGCCGTTTGGAGGGGAGGGGCGCGGGCCCGGGCCGCGCGCCCCTCGCGGGGGTCATTCCATCGCGCAATCGGCGGCGTAGACGTCCTGATGATCCTCGAAGGCGGTGCCGACGATGCGGTTGGTCAGCACGCCATCGACCGAGACGACCTCGCGGGCATAATAGTTCTGGATCGGATGCTGGTTATTGCCGAAGCGGAAGCTGCCGCGGACCGAGTCGAAATCGGCCGCGCGCATGGCGGCACGGAAGGCGTCCAGATCCGAGATATCCGCCGCGGCCAGGGCCGAGAGGATCAGGTTGGCCGTGTCGAAGCTCTGCGCCGCATAGACCGAGGGCAGGCGGCCATAGGCTTCCTGGAAGGCGGCGACGAAGGCCACGTTCGCGTCGTTATCCATGTCGGGCGACCATTCGGCGGTGTTGATCACGCCCAGCGCCGCATCGCCCACCGCCGGCAGAACGTCCTGGCTGAAGGTGAAGGCGGCCGAGATGATCGGCAGATCGACGCCCGATTGCGCATATTGGCGCATGAAGCTGATGCCCATGCCACCCGGCTCGAAGATGAAGATCGAATCGGCGCCCGAGGCGCGGATCTGGGCGATCTCGGCCGCGAAATCGGTCTGGCCCAGCTGGGTATAGACCTCACCCGCCAGCGTACCCTGGAAATAACGCTTGAAGCCGGTCAGCGCATCGACCCCGGCCGGGTAGTTCGGCGCCATGATGAAGGCGTTCTGATAGCCCAGCGTATTGGCGTATTGGCCGGCCGCCTCGTGCATCGTGTCGTTCTGATAGGCGGCGTTGAAATAATTGGGCGTGCAGCCCGCGCCGGCCAGGGCCGAGGGCCCTGCGTTGGGCGAGACATAGATCACGTCCTGCGCGGTGACGGCGGGAACCACCGCCATGGCAAGGTTCGACCAGATGATCCCGGTCAGGATCTGCGCACCCTCGGACTGGATCATGCGGTCGGCGATCTGCACCGCCGCCTCGGGGCGCTGGCCGTCATCCTCGACCACCAGGCGAATCGCATCCGACCCGTTCATCTGCAGCGCCAGCTCGAAAGCGTCGCGCACATCGACGCCCAGCCCGGCACCGCCGCCCGACAGCGTGGTGATCAGGCCCACGGTAACCGGGTCGGCCTGGGCCACGCCCGCGGTCAGTGCCAGCGCCGACGCGCAGGCCAGCGCATTCTTGCGAAACATCATATCGACAACTCCCTGTGTGTTGGCGGCCGTTCTGCGCGGCCCGATAGACCGAGACTACCGGTCAAAGCGCGTTCCGCAAGCATTATTTCAAGCCTAAAACACCTCGAGGACCGGAGGGCGCGAAGGGCGGGGCGGCCATGTCAGGGACAGAAAAGAAAACGGGCTCGACGATCTCTCGCCAAGCCCTTGAATTCTATTGGTGGAGCCAAGGGGAGTCGAACCCCTGACCTCTTGAATGCCATTCAAGCGCTCTCCCAACTGAGCTATGGCCCCACCGAGGTGCCGCCGTTCCCGGCTGCGAGGCGGGGTTTAGGGCCTGCCGAGAGAGAGATCAAGGGGAAAAATACACGCGCTGGCGAAAGGCGGCAAACACGGCTGCGCCCGCCCCGCCCGCGGCCATGGGAAAGGGCGGGCACCCAAGGTGCCCGCCCCGACCGACCCGTTGCGGGGCCGGGAATCTCAGCTTTCGTCGTCGCCTTCGCCGGCGACGTCGCCCAGTTCGTCGAACGACACGGTATCGTCGTCCTCGTCCTCGAGCAGTTCGTCGTCCGCATCCACCGCGACATCATCGTCATCGTCCAGAAGCACGTCATCCGTGTCCAGATCGGCGGCGGCGCTGACCTTCGCCTTGGCCGTTTCGGCGGCCATGGAGACCGAACCCTTGCGGCCGGGCAGGTCGATCGGCACGACCTCGCCGGTGTAGGGGCTGATCACCGGGGTCTTGTTCAGGTCGTAAAAACGCTTGCCGGTCGTCGGGCACAGGCGCTTCACACCCCATTCTTCCTTGGGCATAGACGGTCCTTCCCATGCTTGGATCGACGCCCGTTGCCATAGTTGGATTGCCTTGTCAAAGCCTTTCCTGTTTGGTGTCGCCGACCCCGCCGAGGCCCGCCGATGACAAAAGACCCCGAGACGATCACCCTGCCCGGCCCCCTGCCCGGCGATCCGCCCCTTGCCGTCCGGCTGCACCGCTCGGCGCGGGCGCGGCGCGTCTCGCTCAAGGTCTCGCGGCTGGATGGCGCGGTGACGCTGACCCTGCCCGCCCGCGCGCCCCTGCGCGGCGCGCTCGAGTTCCTGGAGGAACGGCGCGACTGGCTCTCGGCGGCGGTGGCGGGGCTGGAGGGGCCGCTGGCGGTGGCGCCGGGCCTTCTGCTGCCGGTCGAGGGGCAGGCGCTGACCCTGACCGCCGCCCCGGTCCGCGCCGCCCGGATCGAGGGCGCGGCGCTGCTGGTTCCCGCGGCGCGCCCCGCCGCGGCGGCATTGGCCTTCCTCAAGCTCCGCGCACGGGACCGGCTGGCGCAGCGGGTGGCGCGGCACAGCACGGCGCTGGGGCGCGCGGCGGGCAAGCTCACGCTGCGCGACACGCGCTCGCGCTGGGGGTCCTGCACCGCCTCGGGCGATCTGATGTTCAACTGGCGCCTGATTCTGGCGCCGCCGCCGATCCTCGATTACGTCGCGGCGCATGAGGTGGCGCATCTGGCGCAGATGAACCATTCGCCCGCCTTCTGGGCCGAGGTCGCGCGGCTTTTCCCCGCCCATCGCGAGGCGCGGCGCTGGTTGAAGGCCGAAGGCGCGGCGCTGCACCGCTATCGCTTCGGCCCGGCTTGAGTCCCCGGCGCTTTTGTGATCACGCTGCGGCATGACTACCACGCGCCCCCTGCCGGACCCTTCGACCCTGTCGGCGCATGATCGCGTCTACCGGACCCTGCGCACGCAGGTCATGCATGGCGAGTTGCCGCCCGGCCATGCCCTGACCCTGCGCGGCATCGCCCGGGAATTCGGCGTCTCGATGACGCCCGCGCGCGAATCGATCCAGCGGCTGGTGGCGGAAGGGGCGCTGACCATGTCGGCCTCGGGCCGGGTGCAGACGCCGGAACTGGGCAACGAGCGGATCGAGGAACTGGCCTCGATCCGGGCACTGCTGGAGCCGGAGCTGGGCTCGCGCGCCCTGCCCCGGGCGCATTCGGCGCTGATCGACCGGATGGAGGCGATCAATGCCGCCAATACCGACGCGGTGCTCAGGGGCGACGCGGTGACCTATGTGCGCACCAATCTGGAATTCCACCGCACGCTCTATCTGCGCGCGCAATCGCCGGCGATGCTGGCCATGGTCGAGACGATCTGGCTGCAACTCGGCCCGACCATGCGGGCGCTGTATGGCCGCCTCCGGCGCAACACCCCGCCGCCGCATCACCGCATGATCCTCGCCGCGCTGAAGGCGGGCGACGAGCCCGGGCTCCGGCTGGCGATTCGCACTGATGTCACGCAGGGGCTCAGGCATCTCACGCAATAATCGGTGAGCCCGCGCCGAACCTGTAGACAGCCCGCGCGCCGCGTTGAAAAATACCGTCATGCTGGACCGTCTGATCCTGTTCCTGATCCTTCTCGCCGCCGCGCCCGCCGCGGCCTGGACCGATGACGTGCGCTGCGTGCAGCAGCAGCTGGCGCAGGCCGGGCAGGACGCCGGGCCCGCCGACGGGATCGTCGGACCACGCACGCTGGCGGCCCTGCGCGAGCACGCGGCCCGGGCCGGGGTCGCCGGCGGGCATGACCTGACGCCGGACACGGCTACGACCTGGTGCCGGAGGCTGGGCGAGGCCGATCCCGCGCTCAGGGCCTTCTGGCCATCGGGTGACAATGCGGTGGTGGTGCAGACCGGCCCCGGGGTCGATCCGGTGCTGGCGCGGCTGATTCGCGTGCGCCTGCCCGAATTGCATCATGAGGTCGCGGCGCTGCTGGGCGTCGAGCTTTCGGGCACCGACCGGGTGTTTGTCGGCGCCGGGATCGACGAGTTGCGCGCCATGATCACGCGTGACACCCGGCACCGGCCGATCGGCAATCTGGACGCCGTGCTCGAGGATCACTGCAACCCCAACGGCCGGATCGGGGCTTTCGCCACGCCGGGCGTGATGGTGATCTGCCTGCGCCCCGACACCCGGCTTCTGACTGACCTGGCCTATAGCACCCTGGTTTTCGTGCTGACCCATGAAGCGACGCATCTGGTGCAGTTCCAGCTGACCGGCCTGCCCGACTCCGGCACCGCGCCCGAGGGGCGGGTGCGGTTCGAAGGGCCGATGTGGCTGCTGGAAGGGCTGGCCGATGTGGTCGGCCACGCACTCGGCGACCGGCTGGAGCCCCTGGAAATCCGCGAACTGGGGGCGCGGCGCTATACCGGGCGGGCGGTGCCCCGGCTGACCCAGTTGCAGACGCGCGGAGACCTGCTGTCGCGGCGGGACGACGTGTATCAGGTGGGGATGTGGGCGGCCTCGCTCCTGATCGAACGGGCGGGCTTTTCCGGCGCGGGGCGGCTTTTCTCGCTGATGGGCGAGGGACAGCCCTTCCCCGAGGCTTTCGCCGAGGTCTATGGCCGGAGCCTGGACTCGTTCTACGAGACCTTCGCCGCCGAGGCCCAGCCACAGCAGCCCCGACGCCCGGCCAAAGGCTGACCCCTGCTCAATCCGTCCGTTTGCCGCTGGCGCTGTTGAAGGGATGCAGCGCCTCCAGCGGCGCATGCAGCGTCACCACCGCACCCTCGGTCACCTCGGGCAGGCCCGGCACGCGCACGGTGATCGGCTGCGCATTGGCGTCGAGGGTGACGTAGATATGGCTCTCCGCCCCCGCGGGTTCGAGCAGGGCCACCCTGCCCTGCAACACCATCGCCGGACCCGGGGGCGGGGTCAGCGACAGATCGTCGGGCCGGATGCCCACCAGATCGGTGCCGCCGGGCAGCGCGGACGGCGCCGCGCCCCGGTCGCGCAGATAGGCCATGTCGATCATGTTCATGGCGGGCGAGCCGATGAAGCCCGCGACAAACACCGTCGCCGGCCTGCGGTACAGCTCCATCGGCGTGCCGACCTGCTCGATCTGGCCCGCGTTCAGCACCACCAGCCGGTCGGCCAGCGTCAGCGCCTCCAGCTGGTCATGGGTCACGTAGAGCGAGGTCGTGCCCAGCCGCTTCTGCAATTGCCGGATCTCGACCCGCATCTGCACGCGCAGCTTGGCGTCGAGGTTCGAGAGCGGCTCGTCAAACAGGAAGGCCGCCGGTTCGCGCACCAGCGCCCGGCCCATCGCCACCCGCTGCCGCTGCCCCCCGGACAGGGCGCGCGGCTTGCGGTCGAGGTAATCGGCGATCTGCAACATGCCGGCGGCTTCCTGCACGCGGCGCTCGATCTCGGCCTTGGGTACGCCCTTGTTGCGAAGGCCGTAGGCGAGGTTGTTGTAGACTGTCATATGCGGGTAGAGCGCGTAGTTCTGAAACACCATGGCGATGTCGCGGTCGGCGGGTTCAAGCTGATTCACCACCCGGTCGCCGATCTTCAGCGTGCCGCCGGTGATCGTCTCCAGCCCCGCCACCATCCGCAGAAGCGTGGACTTGCCGCAGCCCGAGGGGCCGACCAGCACGATCATCTCGCCATCGGCGATGTCCAGGCTGATGCCGGTGACGGCCTTGACGCCGCCGGGATAGACCTTGTGCAGGTCGTCCATCACGATGCGGGCCATCGTTATTTCTCCGTCTCGACCAGGCCCTTCACGAAGAGCCGTTGCATGAAAAGAATGACCAGGATCGGCGGCAGCGCGGCCAGGACCACGGTCGCCATCACCAGATGCCAGAGGGGTTCGCTGTCGGCGCCCGTCACCATCCGCTGGATACCCATGACCACGGTGTAATACCGCTCGTCATTGGTCACCAAGAGCGGCCAAAGGTATTGGTTCCAGCCATAGATGAACATGATGACGAACATCGCCGCGATATTGGTGATGCTGAGCGGCAGCAGGATGTCCTTGAAGAACTTCATCGGCCCGGCGCCATCGACGCGGGCGGCCTCGAGCATCTCCTCGGGCACGGTCATGAAGAATTGCCGGAAGAGGAAGGTCGCGGTGGCCGAGGCGATCAGCGGGATCGACAGGCCCGCATAGCTGTTCAGAAGGCCCAGATTGGCCACGACCGCATAGGTCGGCACGATCCGCACCTCGACCGGCAGCATCAGGGTCAGGAAGATGACCCAGAAGAAGAAGATGCGGAAACGGAAACGGAAATAGACGATGGCGAAGGCCGAGAGCAGCGAGATGGCGATCTTGCCGACCGCGACCATCATCGCCATGACAAAGCTGTTCCACAGCATGAGGCCGATGGGCGGGGCGCCGGCCTGGGCGCGGCCCTCGAAAATCACGGTGCGGTAATTCTCGATCGCGTGCGAGCCGGGCAGCAGCGGCATGACGCCCTGCAGGAAGGTCCCCGGCGCATGGGTCGAGGCAATCACCGCCACATAGACCGGGAAGACCACGGCGGCGACGCCGAGAATCAGGATCAGATGGGCCAGCAGGCTGCCAAAACGGTCGTTCTCTACCATGGCATGCCCCTCAGTAATTCACGCGCCGCTCGATCCAGCGGAACTGGACCACGGTCAGCACCACGACGATGCCCATCAGCACCACCGATTGCGCCGCCGAGGCACCGAGGTTGCCGTTGACGAACCCGTCGCGGAAGACGTTGTAGACAAGGATGTTGGTGGCCTGCGCCGGCCCGCCCTCGGTCGTGGCATGGATCACGCCGAACGTGTCGAACATGGCATAGACCACGTTCACCACCATCAGGAAGAAGGTGGTGGGCGACAGCAGCGGGAAGACGATGGTCCAGAAACGCTTGGTGCGGCTGGCGCCGTCGATGGCCGCGGCCTCGATCAGGCTTTGCGGGATCGATTGCAGCCCGGCCAGGAAGAACAGGAAATTGTAGCTGATCTGCTTCCAGGCGGCGGCGAGGACCACCAGGATCATGGCGTCGGTGCCATCGAGCCGGTGGTTCCAGTCATAGCCGAAGCCCTGCAGCATGTAGGGCACGATGCCGACCGAGGTGTTGAACATGAACCACCACAGCACCCCCGCGATGGCGGGGGCGACGGCATAGGGCCAGACGAGGAAGGTCGTGTACCACTCGCGCGAACGCAGCATGCGGTTGACCATGACGGCAAAGAGCAGGGACAGCGACATCGCCAGCAGCGTCGTCGCGACCGAAAAGATCGCCGTGGTCTTCATCGACGCAAGGTAGAGCGGGTTGTCGAAGAGCCGCTCGAAATTGCGGAACCACACGAATGTAGTGCGCAGGCCGAACGGGTCCTGACGCAGCATGGATTGCCAGAGCGCCTGGCTGGCGGGCCAGATGAAGAAGACCAGCGTGATCAGCACCTGCGGCGCGAGCAGCGCGTAGGGCAGCCAGCGGCTGGAAAAGGTCATGCGTTTGGTTTGCACCGCTGGCCTCCGAAAGGCGCAGGATGGGCAATAGTGCCCATCCTGCAGGTCGGTCTGGATCAGGTCACTGAAGCGAGGATTCGAACTCGCGCAGCAGTTCGTTGCCACGGCGGACAACGTTGTCCGCGGCCTGTTGGGCGGTGATCGTGCCCATCAGCATCGCTTCCATCTCTTCCGAGACGACATCGCGGATCTGCAGGTAGTTGCCGAAGCGCAGGCCGCGCGAATTCTCGGTCGGCGGGTTCAGGTTCATCTGCCGGATCGAGACATCGGCGCCCGGGTTGGCGTCGTAATAGCCCTGCTCCTGCGACAGTTCATAGGCGGCCTGGGTGATCGGCAGATAGCCGGTCGACTGGTGCCACCAGGCCTGCTGTTCCGGGGTCGAGAGGAACTCGAAGAAGCGCGCGACGCCTTCGTAATCGCCTTCGTCATGGCCCGAGAGGGTCCACAGCGTCGCCCCGCCGATGATCGAGTTCTGCGGCGCGCCCTCGACATCGTCGTAATAGGGCAGCATCGCATAGCCGACCTGGAAGTTGGCGTTGGCCATGACGCCGGCGCGCCCGGCCGAGCTTTCCATCATCATGGCGCATTCGCCGGAATAGAAGGTCGGGCCCGCATCCGGGCCGTCATTGCCGCCGGCCCATTTGAAGACGCCATTCGCCTGCCAGCGGGCCAGGTTCTCCCAATGGCGGACCAGCGGGGCCTGCTGGTTCAGCACCAGTTCCGCGTCGAAGCCGGCAAAGCCGTTCTGCTCGGTGCCCAGCGGCAGGTTGTGCAGCGCCAGGAAGTTCTCCATCTGGACCCAGGACGGCCAGCGGGTGGTGAAGCCGCAGGGCGCGGCGCCCGAATCGATGATCTGCTGCGAGAATTGCTCGACTTCGGCCCAGGTGGTCGGCGCGACCTCAGGGTCGAGGCCGGCGGCCTGGAACACGTCCTTGTTGTAGTACAGGATCGGGGTCGACGAGTTGAACGGGAAGGACAGCATGTTGCCATCCGGGTCGGTGTAATAGCCGACCACGGTGGAAATGTATTCCTGCGGGTCGAAATGAACGTCATGGGCGGCCATGAGTTCGTAGATCGGGACGATGGCGCCTTCGGCGGCCATCATCGTGCCGGTGCCCACTTCGAAGACCTGCAGGATATGCGGCTGTTCTCCGGCGCGGAAGGCAGCGATGGCGGCGTTCATCGCCTCGGAATAGGTGCCGCGGTAGCTGGGCACGATCACATAATCGGATTGCGAGGCGTTGAAGGTCGCCGCCGTCTCGCCGACCAGTTCACCCAGGCGGCCGCTCATGGCGTGCCACCACTGGATTTCGGTCTGGGCCATGGCGGCGGCAGGCGCCACAAGGGCCAGGGCCGTCGCGGCCATCAGGCTTTGTCTGAACATCAGGGATCCCCCCATTGATTGGTCTGGTTACGCGCAAGGCTGCGAAACTGCTCCCCACGGCTCCGCGGGCGCGAATTTCAGCACTTTGCTGCGATATTATTCGTTTGTGAAGAGTTCATGTCAGAACGCGAAAAATTTTCGCCGTTCGCGCGCAGGACCGGCCGAGGCCAAACCAAAAGGCGCGGTCCCCCGGGGGCCGCGCCTTTGTCAGGAATTCCGGAGCCTTCAGCCCTGATAGTGACCCGCGGGCCCGGCGACATAGCGCAGCCCGCGCGGTCCCCAATGCGGCCAGGCCAGCAGGTCGGACAGGGTAACCGGCTGCAGCCCCTGCGCCAGGATCCCGTCCAGCGCGGCGGGAACGGCGCGAATCGTCGGGCCGTGGATGTCATGCGCCAGGATCACCGCGCCGGGCCGCGCGCCCCGCACCATCCGCTCGGCCACGACGGACACCCCGGGCCGCCGCCAGTCCTGCGGATCGACCGACCAGACCACCGAGGTGAGGTTGCGCTGGTCGAAGAGCATGCGCATCTGCCGGTGGCTGAACGAGCCATAGGGCGGACGCATCGTCACCGGCACCGCGCCGACCGTGTCCCAGACGATCTGCTGGGTACGGTCGACCTCGCGCAGGACATTGCCGTCGCCCAGTTGCGACAGCACCGGATGGGTGAAAGTGTGGTTGCCGATCTCGTGCCCCTCGGCGACGATGCGGCGCATGATCTCGGGATAGCGCCGGGCGTTCTGGCCGATGACATAGAAGGTCGCCTTGGCGCGGTATTGCGCCAGGATGTCCAGCAGCCAAGGCGTGTTCTGCGGATGCGGCCCGTCGTCGAAGGTCAGCGCCACCCGCGGACGGCTGGTCTGCACGGCAGTCAAGGACACCGTATCATGGGTCCGCGCCAGCGCCGGCATGGGCCTGGTCGGAACGGCCGGCACGCTTTGCGCGGCGGCATGCGAAACGAAACCGGCTTGCGCGACCCCGGCAAGGGCAAGCGCACCGGCTCCGGACATCAGCGTCCGGCGGTTGATTTTGGTCACACTGTCCCCCGACAGTTGTGTTGGCAGCTGACTCGACTCCTATGTCTTTCAACAGCATGTGGAAAAGTCGAATCCTGCCCGGCTTCGCCCGTCTCTTGTGGAATGAGGCAGGAAAACCACAAGTTATGGAGATTCGGAGCGCCGGCACCCTGAGTCCTGTTGCGGCAAGGCCACTGGCAAACGATCGGCGGGCCTTCGCCGATGGGCGAGACTCGACCCAAGGGAGAGCGATCCGGCGCCGGGAGGGGCGAATCACCCCGGGTTCAGATCTTGTCGCGCAGGGAAAACCACAGCATCGCCGCTACCATAAGCGGCCAGCGCAGGCTGGCGCCGCCGGGGAATTGCGGGCTGGGCACGCTGGCCATGACGTCGAACCGCTCCGCCTGCCCGGCCAGCGCCTCGGCCATCAGCTTGCCCGCCAGCGTCGCCATCGCCACGCCATGCCCCGAGAATCCCGCCGCGCTGAGCACATTGCCCGAAAGCCGCGCGAAACTGGGCATCCGGTTGAAGGCGATGCCCAGCGTGCCGCCCCAGGCATGGGTGATCTCGATCCCCTTGAGCTGGGGAAAGATCTCCTCCATCGGCTTCCTGACCTTGGCGGCGATATCGGCCGGGAAGCGGTAGCCGTAGCTCTCGCCGCCGCCGAACAGCAGCCGGTTGTCGTCTGAGAAGCGGAAGTAGTTGATGACGAATTTCGAATCTGCCACCGCGTGATCGGCGCTCATCACCGCGGCGCGTTCCGCCGGACTCATCGGCCGCGTCGCAGCGATGAAATTGTTGATCGGCATCACGCGTGAAGAAATCTCGGGCTCCAGCCGCCCGGCATAACCGTTGAGCCCCAGCGCGACATAGCGCGCGGTGATCGTCGCGCGTTCGGTCATCACCCGGGCCGGATCGCCCTTGGTCAATGCTGTCACGCGCGAACCCTCATGGATCCGCACCCCCGCCGCCGCGCAGGCCCGCGCCAGTCCCAGCGCGTAGCGCAAGGGATGCAGATGCCCGCCGCCCATGTCGATATCGCCGCCATGATAGACGGGCGAGGCCACCAGCCCCTGCAATTGCGCCCGATCCAGCGGCCGGATCTGGTGGTAATCGTAGTCACGCGCCAGCTTTTCGGCATAGGCGTGGAACTCGGCCACGTAGCGGGCGCGATGCGCGGCATGGATGATGCCCGGGGCATAGCCCGCCTCGGGCGCGTGTTTCTCGGCCAGCGCCCGGGTCAGCGCCACCGATTCCAGCGACAGATCCCAGAGGGCCCGCGCCGGCCCCTTGCCGACCATGCCCTCCAGCGCGCCCTGATCCAGCCGCTGCCCGGTCCCCACCTGCCCGCCGTTCCGCCCCGAGGCGCCGAAACCGACCCGCTGCGCCTCCAGCAGGATGACGTCATAGCCGCGTTCCGCCAGATGCAGCGCGGTGGAGAGGCCGGTGAACCCGCCCCCCACCACGCAGACGTCGCACGAAAGCGCCCCCTCCGCCGCCGGGAAGGGCGGCAGCGGCGTCGCGGTCTGGGCATACCAGCTGGCGGGATAGGCGCCGGGCCGGTCGTTGGCGGTCAGCAGGTCCATCAGACGGCCTTTTGCAGCAGCCCCTCGGCCTTCAGCTGGGCATAGGCCTCGTCCAGCGCCTTGGTGGCGCGGTCGATCAGGATGTCGATCTCGGCGGGGGTGATGACCAGCGGCGGGGCGATGATCATCCGGTCATAGACATGGCGCATGATGACGTTGTTGGCGAAACAGCGCTCGCGGGTGATGAACCCGGCCGTCCCGGGTTCCGAAGCAAAGCGTACCCGCTCGCCCTTGACCGGCGTCAACGCCAGCGAACCCATGAGGCCGACGAGGCTGGTCTCGCCGACCAGCGGATGCTCGCCCAGCGCATGCCAGCGCTCGGCCAGATGCGGATGGGCCACGTCGCGAACATGATCCACGACGGCCTCCTCCTCCATGATGCGCAGGTTCTCCAGCGCGATGGCGGCGGCGACCGGATGGCCGGAATAGGTATAGCCGTGGTTGAATTCGTCGGCGGCGATGGTGGCCGCCACCTCGTCGCAGACGATGGAGCCGCCGATCGGCGCATAGCCCGACGACAGCCCCTTGGCGATGGTCATGATATGCGGCTTGATGCCGAAGGTCTGGCTGCCGAACCAATTGCCGGTGCGGCCGAAACCGGTGATGACCTCATCGGCGATGAGCAGGATCCCGTATTTGTCGACGATGCGCTGGATCTCGGGCCAATAGGTCGAGGGCGGCACGATCACGCCCCCCGCGCCCTGGATGGGTTCGGCGATGAAGGCCGCGACCTTCTCGGGTCCGATCTCCAGGATCTTGTCCTCCAGCGCCCGGGCCCGGGCGAGCCCGAATTCCTCGGCCGTCATCGCGCCGCCCTCCAGATACCAATAGGGCTGGTCGATATGGACGATGCCGGGAATGGGCAGCATCCCCTGCTCGTGCATCGAGACCATGCCGCCGAGGCTGGCGCCGCCCATGGTCGAGCCATGGTAGCCGTTCTTGCGGGCGATGATGACCTGCCGCTGGGGCTGCTCCTTCAACGTCCAGTAATGGCGAACCAGACGGATGTTGGTGTCATTCGCCTCGGACCCCGAGCCCGCGAAGAACACATGGTTCAGATCGCCCGGCGCCAGTTCGGCGATCCGCGCGGCCAGCGCGATGGCCGGGACATGCGAGGTCTGGAAGAAGGTGTTGTAATAGGGAAGCTCGCGGATCTGGCGGGCGGCGGCCTCGGCGATTTCCTCGCGCGCATAACCGATGTTGACGCACCAGAGTCCGGCCATGCCGTCGATGATTTCCTCGCCCTCGCTGTCCTTCAGCCAGACGCCCTTGGCCTGGGTGATGATCCGCGCGCCCTTCTTGGCCAGCTTGTCGTTGGTGGTGAAGGGATGCATGTGATGCGCGGCATCGAGCGCCTGCAGCTCGGCGGTGGGCAGATGATTGGTGATCGGACGCATGGCAGGACCCTCCTTCGGCCCGGGCAACCCGGGGATTCGCCGCAGGATACGCAACCGGGCCGCGGGCCGCAACGCGATTTGATCAAATTATTGACCCCCTGAAGCGGCCGCCCGACCGCCGCGCCCCCGAAGGATATTTTCAGAACGAAGATGAAGGTTAACGAATCACTAATCTGCTTCTTTGCGCTGAAAATATCCCGGGGGGTCCGGGGGGCTGGCCCCCCGGCGCCACCGCGGGCGCCGCGTCACGAGCCGAGGAGATCCGCCTGCACCCGCTCGATCCCCTGCCGAATATCGGCCTCGATCGCCGCGGTCAGCGCCGCCGCATCGCCCGCCCGCATCGCCGCCACTGCCTCCTTGTGGCGGTCGGGGCCGATCTCGCCCTCGGCGGTCATCACCACGCGCAGCGAAGGCGCGAAACGCAGCCACAGCGATTGGGTGAGCGCGGTCAGGATCGGTGCCCCGGCCGCTTCGTAAAGCGCGAAATGGAAGCGGTAATTCCCGGCCAGATAGCCCGGCACATCCCCCTCGGCGAGGGCGCGGTCGATCACGCGGTCCAGCGCCTCGAGCCGGTCGATGGTGGCAGGCCCCAGCCGGGGCAGGGCCAGCGCCGCCAGCCGCGGCTCAAGCGCCAGACGGGCGAAGGCCAGTTCCTCGGCCTGCGAGGCGCCAAGGCGCGGGACCGAGACGCGGCGGTTCTCGTGCAGGACCAGCGCGCCCTCGGCGGTCAGGCGGCGGATCGCCTCGCGCACCGGGGTCATGCCCGCGCCCAGCGCGGCGGTGATGCCCTGAATCGTGACCTTCTGCCCCGGTTCCAGCTGGCCGAACATCACCATGTCGCGCAGGCGCCGGTAGGTCGCCTCGTGCTCGGGCATCTTGCCCGGGGCCGAACCGGGGGCGAAGACGGGATCGCCGGGAATGTCGCTCGCTGCCATGGGGACCGGGATAATCTGATCAAATCCACGCATAGCTGATCGCCCGCCGCCTGCCTAGCGTCTTGCAGCCGGCGCGGACCGGGCACCGGGGGCCGTCAGGACGGATAGGTGGCCTGGCACTGTGCGCGGGCGGCCCGGGATTGCGCCTCGGCCTGCGCAAGCTGCCTCTCCAGCAGCGCGATGCGTTCGCGTTCGAAGGCAGGGTTGATGCGGTGTCGAACCTCCTGCGGGCCGTCGTCCCAGCGCATGCAGGGCCGGGGACCGGCGACACCGGGGCAGAAGCCCGGCCCGAATTCCGGTGCCGAGACCAACTCAACCGCGAAGCCGCGCTGCAGGTTCAGGCGCCGCGTCTCCAGCTCGCGGGCGATGGCGCGCTGGTCCTGATCGGCCTCGATCAGGCATGTCTGCAGGGGCGAACATCCGGCCAGCACCGCCATGGCGCCGGCGATCAGCAAAAATCTGTGCATCCCGTCCTCCTGTGGGCCGTTGGGTTATTCCACTTCGCGCGCTTCGCCCGCCAGCATGATCGGAATGCCGTTGCGGATCGGAAAGGCCAGATGCGCGGTCTGCGAGATCAGTTCCTGCGCCGCCGCATCATAGGTCAGACGGCCCTGTGTCACCGGGCAGACCAAGGCCTCCAGCATATGCCGCTCGGCGCGTTCCCCGTCGCTCATTGCATCCTCTCCCCATTCTCGCCGCTGGCGCGCAGGGCGAATTCCATCAAGGTGACCAGCGTTTCGCGCCGGGTGGTCAGCGAGGGCGCCTCGAGCAGCGCCTGCCGTTCCTCGGGCTGGAAGGGGCAGAGCATCGACAGCGCATTGACCAGCAATTCGTCGTCCGCGCCCTTCAGGCTCGACCATTCCGTCGACAGCGAGACGGCGGCGAAATAGCGGGCGAGCAGGTCCATGAAGGCCGCGCGGTCCAGCAGCGGATCGCTTTCCGCCGGCCCCAGATCGCGCTCGAAACCGTCCCATCGGACCTTTGCCCGGCGATAGGGGAAGGCGCCCGATACCATCTCCTCGCCCAGCCGGAAGCGGCTGACGCCGGTCAGGGTGATCATGTAGCGCCCGTCGTCGGTCTCGGACAGCGCGGTCAACCGTCCGGCACAACCGATGGCGTGCAGACGATCACCGCCCCCGGCCGGGGTGGGGCGCGGCTGAATCATGCCGATCAGCCGCAGCCGGGTGGCCATGCAATCTTCCAGCATCGCCAGATAGCGCGGCTCGAAGATATGCAGCGGCAGCTTGGCCCGGGGCAGCAGCAGCGCCCCCGGCAGGGGAAACAGCGCAATGGCGTCAGGAAGGTCGGTCGCTTTCAGCATGGTCCTGACATAGTGCGCCAAACCCGTCAGGCAAAGATCATCGACGACAGGCGGCGGCGGCCCTTCACGGCCAGCGGATCATTGGGTTTCAGTGCCTCGAAGATGGTGAAGAGCTGGGTCTTGGCCGCGCCCTCGTTCCACTCGCGGTCGCGGCGGAAAAGCTCCAGCAATTCGTCGATGGCGCCCGCCACATCGCCCTTGGCGTGGAGCGCCTGCGCCAGGTCGAACCGCGCCTGGTGATCGGCGGGATTGCCCGCCAGAACCGCGCGAAGATCCTCGACCGGCCCGGCATTCGCCGCCTGCCGCGCCAGCGCCAGCTGGGCGCGTGCCGCCTCGATCTCCTGCGCCTTGGCGATCCCGGCGGGGGCGTTGTTCAACAGCGCCTCGGCCTGATCCAGTCCGCCCGCCGCGATCTGCGCCCGGGCCAGCCCGCCCAGGGCGCGCGCATTCTCGGGCTCCTCGGCCAGGACGGCGGCGAAGACCTCGGTCGCATCCAGCGCCGCCCCCTCGGCCAGCATCGCCTCAGCCTCGTCCAGCGCGGCCGTGAGCCCCTCGTCCTCGCCGACCAGGGCCACCAGCTTGTCGACGAATTTCTTCAGCTCCGACGGCGGCAGGGCACCCTGGAAGGCATCAACCGGGCGCCCTTGGAAGAAGGCATAGACGGTGGGGATCGACTGGATGCGCAGCTGCGCGGCGATCTGCTGATTCTCGTCCACGTTGATCTTGACCATCCGCACCTTGCCCTTGGCGGCGGTGACGGCGGCTTCCAGGGCGGGGCCCAGCGTCTTGCAAGGGCCACACCAGGGCGCCCAGAAATCGACGATGACGGGGACCTCCTGGCTGGCGTCCACCACATCGGCCATGAAACTGGCCTCGCTCGTGTCCTTGATCCATTGCCCCTTGGCGGGCGCGGCGTCGATATTGCCCAGCATGGCATCCTCTCTAATCCGGCGTTGTCCCCTATATGCGACCAGCGGGGCCGCGTTCCAAGGGGCAAGTTTCGGCCGCACCGTGCCTGTCCCGGCAGCGCCAGCTCCGCGGCCCGGACGGTCCGCCCCGCAACAGGGAACAGAAGGCCCCTCTTACCCCGCAGCCCGCCCTGCGGCCCGCCCCGAGAAGAGGCATCCGCCCAGGAAAGTCCCCTCCAGCGCGTTATACCCATGATAACCGCCACCGCCGAAACCCGCGCATTCCCCAGCGGCGAACAGGCCCTCGATCCGCTCTCCCGCCGCGTCCAGAACCGCGCCATCGAGGTCGGTATGGATGCCGCCCAGCGTCTTGCGGGTCAGCACCGACAGGCGCACGCCGATCAGCGGCCCTTGCGCCGGGTCGAGGATCCGGTGCGGTTTCGCGGTGCGGATCAGCTTGTCGCCCAGGTAATGCCGCGCCTGGCGGATGGCGTTGATCTGCGCATCCTTGGCGAAGGGATTGGCGATCTGGGCATCGCGGGCCTCGATCTGCGGCCGGAGGTCCTCCACCGTCAGCGGCGGGTCGCCCATCGTCGCACCGATCCGGTTCATGCCGGCGACCAGTTCCTCCAGCGTCGAGGCCACGGCGAAATCGGCACCCTTGTCCTTGAAGGCCTCGACCGGGGCCGGGGCCTTGCCGCCCGAACCCAGCCGCGCCTTCAGCACCTCGGCCCAGCGGCCAGAACTCAGATCCGGGTTCTGCTCGCTGCCCGAGAGCGCGAATTCCTTCTTGATGATCCCCTGCGTCAGGATGAACCAGCTATGCGCATGCCCGGTCGAGAGGATGCGCCTGAGCGTCCCCAGCGTGTCGAACCCGGGCAGATAGGGTGGCTCCATCCGCTGGCCCAGCGCGTCAAACCACAGGGACGAAGGGCCGGGCAGGATGCGGATCCCGTGTTCGGGCCAGATCGGGTCCCAGTTGCGGATGCCTTCGCAGTAATGCCACATCCGCCCGGTGTTGATCAGCCCGGCCCCCGCCGCTGCCGCCACGTCGATCATGTCGCCGTCGACATGCGCGGGCACGCCTGCCACCATCCGCGCGGGCGGCGGGCCCAGCCGCGCCACTGGCCAGACGGCGCGCACCCGGTCGAAATTGCCGCCGATCCCGCCCGAGGTGACGATCACTGCGCCGGCCTCGACCTCGAAATCACCGACCACCGCGCGCGGGGATTTCTGCCCGCGCAAAACCTCCGTAGATTCCAGCACCTCGCCCGCCAGCCCGGTGATGCGGCCGTCGGCGCGGGTGATCGCGGTGACCCGGTGGCGGAAGGCGAAGCGCAGGCGCCCGGCGGCGGCATGCTCGCGCGCCATCCGCTCGAACGGCGCCAGCACGCCGGGCCCGGTACCCCAGGTGACGTGAAAGCGCGGCACGGAATTGCCATGGCCATGGCCCAGCGCCCCACCCCGTTCCGCCCAGCCGACCACGGGAAACCAGCGCATGCCGATCCCGGCCAGCCAGTCGCGCATGCCGCCCGCAGCGAAGGCAACATAGGCCTCGGCGACCTTCCGGGGCCAATGGTCCTGCGGCCCGTCGAAAGCGGCCGAGCCCAGCCAGTCCGACAGCGCCAGCGCCGCGCTGTCGCGGATCCGCATCCGTCGCTGTTCGGGCGTGTCGACCATGAAAAGCCCGCCCAGCGACCAGAAGGCCTGACCGCCGAGGTTCTGCTCGCCCTCCTGATCCAGCAACAGAACCCGTTTGCCGCGCGCCGCCGCCTCGCAGGCGGCGACCAGTCCAGCCAGACCGCCGCCGACCACGGCCACATCGGCCTGATAGCGCAATGCCTCTGCCATGCTGCCCCCCTCGATTGCGCCCCCAGACTAGGGCGCGCGACCGCGGCTGGCCAGCGCCTCGCGCAGGGGAAATCGCGCGGCGTCGGGCTGTTGCGCGGTCGCGCCGTTTGGCCAAGATTCGTCGCGCGCCGCTTGTCGCACCGGGCGAAGCACAGTAGCCTCGCGCCGCGGCCTCGTTGCGGGGCGGCACCGACATGCGGCAGAGACCGGCATGCGGCGCAGAACGGAACGAGTGAGTGACAGTGGCCGGAACGATGACACCAGCGATGATCGCCGCCGCGCGCCTGCTGCGCGGGCTGGTCGTCGCGCTTTCGCTGCCCCTCGTCGCCGCCGGTTGCGCCATGCCGCGCAGCGCCGCGCTGCAATCCGAGATCCTGCGCAGCACGGAGGATCCGCTGAGCGGCGTGCAGGTGATGCCGGTGACCCGCGCCTCGCTGGACGAGCTCTTGCGCTGGCCCGCCGCCCATCCCGAACTGCGCCACAACTGGCGCTCGACCGGCGCCTCGCCCGCCGCGCGCACCATCCGTGCCGGCGATCTGATGAGCATCTCGGTCTGGGACAGCCAGCCGGATTCGTTGCTGACCACGGCCGAGCAGCGGGTCGTCACGATGAACGATGTCGCCGTCTCGGCCTCGGGTCAGGTCTTCGTGCCCTATGTCGGCGAGGTGCGGATCGCGGGTCTGACCACCGAACAGGCCCGACGCGAGATTCAGGACCGGATCAGCCCCATCGTGCCCGATGGGCAGGTGCAATTGGCGGTGGCGCCCGGCGCCGGGAACACGATCGACGTGGTGACGGGCGTTGCCCGCCCCGGCCGCGTGCAATTGCCGGAAATCAGCCCGACGATCCTGAGCGTTCTGGCCGAAGCGGGCGGCATCGCGCCCAACCTGCGCAACCCCCTGGTGCGGGTGAACCGGGCGGGCGCGGCCATGGCGATCCCGGCGCGCGAGCTTTTCGCGGATCCCGCCAATGATATCCAGATGCGCGGCGGCGACCGGGTCATGGTCGAAGAGGATCACCGCAATTTCGTGGCGCTTGGCGCCGCCGGCCGGCAGGAGGTCGTCTATTTCGAGCGCGAGCGGATCAGCGTTCTGGACGGGATTTCCAGCATGGGCGGGCTGGTCTCGAACCGGGCGAACCTGGAGGGGGTGATGATCCTGCGGCAATACCCGGCCGGTGCCGTGCGGGCGGACGGCCCCTATCCGCGCCAGCAGGAGGTCATCTTCACCTTCGATCTGACCACCGCCGACGGGCTTTTCGCCGCCGAAGGGTTCCAGATCGAATCCGGCGATGTGGTACTGGCGACGGAATCGGCGCTGCCCATGTTCGCGCAAGCCATGGCGATGCTGCGGGCCGGGTCGCAAACCGTCGACTCGCTGGGCAACTGACGCCCTTGCGCGACCCTTGCCCCGGGCCCTGAAAGGCCGCAGTAAGTCAGCGTGATGTCCGAGGCCGCCTTGCCCCCCCTTTCGCCTGCGCCAACCGCCCCGCTGCGGGTGGCCGGGCATTTCGGCGAGCTGATGCAGGGACGGCTGGGACCGGACGGGCCGCTGGCGCTGATCTCGCTGCCCTGCCCCGCCTTGTCGGTTTCGGTGGGCGGGCAGGACGCCGGGCTGCTGGGCCCCCGCCGGGTGCAGGCGCTCTGCACGGCGCTGGGGCTGGCGGTGCCGCGGACGTTGCCCGCGCTCTCGGCGACGATGCCGCCGGGCGGTGGGGCGGGGTCCTCGACTGCGGCGCTGGTGGCGCTGGCCCGCTGGCTGGGCTTCGACGGCCCGCCCGAGGTGCTGGCCCGCGCCTGCGTCCTGGCCGAGGGCGCAAGCGATCCGCTGATGCTGCCCCGGCCCGAGCGGCTGCTCTTCGCGCCCCGCGAGGGCCGGGTGATCGAGGCGCTGCCGCCCCTGCCCCGGTTCGAGGTTCTGGGCGGGTTCCTCGGCGCGGGCCAGCGCACAAGGGCCGAGGATCAGGATTTCCCCGACATCGCCGATCTGGTGGCCCGCTGGCGCCTCGGTCCCGACCTGCCCGCCATGGCGGCGCTGGCCAGCGAGAGCGCGGCCCGCACCCTGGCCCTGCGCGGTCCGGCGGGTGATCCGACGGCAGTGCTGGCCGAAACGCTGGGCGCGGCGGGCTGGATGATCGCCCATACCGGCAGCGCCCGCGGGCTGATCTTCGCCCCGGGGCGGCTGCCCCCCGGGGCAGAGGCCGACTTGCGCGCGGCGGGCTTCACCCAGGTCCTGCGCTTTGCCGGAGGTGGCGCATGAGTTTCGCGGCCTCCATGCTCATCGCCATGGCGATCGACGCGGCCATCGGCTGGCCCGACGCGCTCTATCGCCGGATCGGCCATCCCGTCACCTGGATCGGCGCGCTGATCACGGCACTGGAGGCGCGCCTGAACCACGGCGCCGCCCGCCGCGCCAAGGGCATGCTGACCGCGCTGCTGGTGATCGGCCTGACCGGCGGCCTTGCCGCGCTGGTGCTGGCGCTGCTGCCCGGGGGCTGGATCGGGACTCTGGTGGCGGGGGTGCTGGCCTGGCCGCTGGTCGCCATCCGCTCGATGCACCAGCATGTCGCGGCAGTGGCCCGGCCGCTGGCGGCGGGCGATCTGGCGGGCGCGCGGCATGCGGTGTCCATGATCGTCGGCCGCGATCCCTCGAAACTGGATGAAGCCGGGGTGGCGCGCGCCGCTGTCGAAAGCCTGGCCGAGAATACCTCGGACGGGATCGTCGCCCCCCTGTTCTGGGGTGCCGTCGCAGGGCTGCCCGGTATCGCCGCCTACAAGGCGATCAACACGCTCGACAGCATGATCGGCCACCGCAATGCGCGCTATGAGCTGTTCGGCTGGGCCTCGGCCCGGATCGACGATCTGGTTAACCTCGCCCCCGCCCGGCTGACCGGCGCGCTTTTCGCGCTGTGCTCGGCGCGTCCCGGTGCCGCCTTTCGCACCATGGCCAAGAACGCGCGCCATCACCGCTCGCCCAATGCCGGCTGGCCCGAGGCCGCGATGGCGGGCGCGCTGGGGATCCGTTTGTCGGGTCCGCGCGTTTACGGCGACAGGGTGGCGCAGGAACCATGGGTCAATGCCGGTGCTCCGGACCCGGATGCGCAGGATCTGGCGCGGGGTCTGGGGCTCTATCGGCGGGCGATGCTGGTGCTGGCGCTGCCGCTTGCAATCTTGGCGGTGACGGGATGGTGACACGGGATCACGGCGGCAATCTGGATGCCGCGCGGGCGGAATACGGCGGGTCGGACTGGATCGACCTCTCGACCGGCATCAACCGCCGCGCCTGGCCGCTGCCGGCAATCCCGGCCGAGGCCTGGACGGCGCTGCCCACTGACAGCGCCCGGCGCGCGTTGGTCGAGGCGGCGGCCGAAGCCTACGGCGTGGCGGCGGACTGCGTCCTGCCGCTGGCCGGGGCGCAGGCGGCGATCCAGCTTTATCCCCGGTTGCTGTCGCCAGGCGTGGCGCGGGTGCTATGCCCGACCTACAACGAACACGCGGCCTCGCTTCAGGCGCAGGGCTGGCCAGTGGAGCCGGTCGAGGGGCTGCGCGGGCTGGCCGGCGCCGACCTCGCCGTGGTGGTCAACCCCAACAACCCCGACGGCCGCTGCTGGACGCCCGAAGCGCTGGAAGGGCTGGCGAAGAAAGTCGGCCTGATGGTCGTGGACGAGAGTTTCGCCGATCCGCAGCCCGAGCTGTCGGTCGCGGCCTCGGTCAGCGAGCGGCTGATCGTCCTGCGTTCGTTCGGCAAGTTTTACGGGCTGGCGGGCGCGCGGCTGGGCTTCGTGCTGGCCGCGCCCGCGCTGCTGGACCGGCTGCGCGAGATGGCAGGGCCCTGGTCGGTCAGCGGCCCGGCGCTGGAAATCGGCACCCGGGCACTCCGCGACCGGGACTGGCAGCAGGAGACCGCGCGCCGGCTCGCCGAGGATGCCGAACGGCTCGACCGGCTGGCGGCGCGGGCGGGCTGGGCGCTGGTCGGCGGCACGCCCCTGTTCCGCACCTATGCCACGCCCGATGCCGAGGCCGCGCAGACTCATCTCGCCCGGCGGGCGATCTGGACACGGCGCTTCCCCTATTCGCGGACTTGGCTCAGACTGGGCCTGCCCGACGGCGGCGACTGGGGCCGGGTCGAGCAGGCGTTCAGCGAATGGAGACCCGCATGACCGAGAAAGTCGCCCTGATCACCGCCGCCGGTTCCGGCATGGGCGCCGCCACCGCCCGCAAACTCGCCGCGCAGGGCTGGAAGGTCGCCGTCAACTCGCGCTCGGGCAAGGGCGCGGCGCTGGCCGAGGAGCTGGGCGGGATCGGCGTGACCGGCTCGAACCAGGAGGAAGCCGTGTTGCGCGCACTGGTCGAGGCGGCGATGGACCAATGGGGGCGCATCGACGCGGTGGTGAACTCGGCCGGGCACGGGCCGAAAGGCCCGCTCTTGGAGATCACCGACGCACAATGGCTGGAGGGGATGGAGGTCTATTTCCTGCCCATGGTCCGCATGGCCCGGCTGGTGACGCCGATCTTCGAGGCCCAGGGCGGCGGTGCCATCGTCAATATCACCACCGCCTGGATCGACGAACCCTCGCCCATGTTCCCGACCTCGGCCGCGGCGCGGGCAGGGCTGCAGGCCTTCACCAAGCTTTACGCCGATACCTATGCGCCAAAGGGGATCCGCATCAACAGCGTGCTGCCCGGCTGGATCGACAGCCTGCCGGAACAGGAGGCGCGGCGGCAATCGGTGCCGATGCAGCGCTACGGCACCGCCGAGGAAATCGCCGAGACGGTCGCCTTCCTGCTCTCGGACGGGGCGGCCTATATCACCGGGCAGAAGATCCGCGTGGATGGCGGGCTGATGCGCTCGCTCTGAGCAGGCTTGCATCCCGGGCGGGCGCGGTGCTTTAAGCCTGAAACACTCCAAAGACAGGATCAGGCATGAGCGCGCTGCACAGCATCCAGCATCGGGTGACCTTCGGCGAATGCGACCCGGCGGGGATCGTCTTCTATCCCAATATCTACGGCTGGTTCGACCGCTGCTTCCACGATTGGCTGGCCGGTTTCGGCGGGCATCAGGCGCTGTGTCAGGAACTGGGCGCGGTGGGCATGGGGCTGATGGCGGCCGAGGCGGTGTTCCGCCGCCCGATGCGGCCCAACGACCGGATCGAGATCGCCGTGACCGCGCGCGACTGGGGCCGCAAGGCGTTGGTGCTGGATTACACGGTGATGCTGGAGGGTCACGTCACCGCGACGGGGACCGAGACCCGCGGGCTGTTCATCCCCGGCGAGACGGGGATTTCCGCCGGGGATCTGGCGCCGCTCAGGGCGCGGTTGGGGGTGTGAGGGGGGTTGGGTGGGATGAAATCCCACCCTACAGGCGGCCCTCTGCGCTTGGTGGGGTGAAACCCCACCCTACGGGATCGTTGGCGCATGGCGGAATGGAACCCCATCCAGCAGGGGCCCTGTAGGGTGGGATTTCATCCCACCATGGCCGTCGCAAAGGTGCGTGCAAGCACGCAGCCTACAGGGCGGGTAGGGTGCGTGCCCGCACGCACCTTCCGGCGCCCCGGGAACCCGTTACAACTCCATCTCCTCGATCAACACCGCCAGCGCGGCGCCGTGCATGTCGCGGTCGTCGCGGCTGCCCTGCACCACGGGGCGCGGGATCGACAGCTTAACCACCCGCAGATCCTCGATGTCGAAGCGCTTCACGAGTTGCAGCGGCGTGCCGGTCAGATCCGCCACCCGCTGCGTTTCGAGCTTTTCCGAAACCTCCGCGAAGGCCTCGGGCGTGCCGCAGAAGATGTCGATGGTGATCCAGAACGGCCCCGCGTTCTTGGACCGGACCTTCAGAACTTTGTCTCCCAGACGCATCAGCCGACCTCCGAAACCGTGAGGCGGAAGGCCGACATCGGGTCCTCCAGCGCCATGACGTGATTGAGCGCGAACTCGTAAAGCGGGCCGCGGTCGGTGGTGGCGGGCGAATAGGGGAAGGCGAAGGTCGGCAATTCCTCGTCCTCGGTCAGCGGGTAGTGCAGGACCCAGGGGTTGATCAGCTTGCCGATCTCGGCGGCGATCTCCTGCGTGGCGGCGGTGACGATGCCCAGCACCCCTACCTCGGCCGGCTGGCCCTGCCGGTTCTCCAGCGCGCCGAGTGCGCCGTTCACCCCGATCATGCGGAATTCCAGCGTGTAATCGGGGGGCGTCAGGCCCATCCGCTCGGTGATCTGGGCGGTGAGGAAAGCGTGCAGCTTGTCGGCCCATTCCTGGGCATGGGTGACGTAATGCTGCTGGCGCAGCACCGCCAGAATCGTGGTCTGGTAACCCGCCGCCCGCGCGCCTTCCAGCTTCACGGTATAGGGGCCGGGCACCCATTCCGAGCCCTCGACCCGCACCCGCCGCGCATCGAGCGCGGTATAGGTTGCGCCGCGCACGTCGAGATAGCCGCCCGGCTCATAGAGCTGGAACGGGTCCGAATTCTCGTACAGCATATGGGCCGAGACGGAATGCGGGGTGCAGAGCGCGGTTTGGGCCATCGCCTCGACCGTAAAACCCGTCTCGTCGAACTCCACCAGGATCACGCCCGAGGTCGGGTTGGTCGAACACAGGGCCCCGCATTCGGCGATTTTGGCGCCGTGCCAGGCGCCGCCCACGGTCTCGCCCCGCGCGATCGGCAGGGCGGCGATGGTCGCGGTGTCGGTCACCCGGCCGCAGAGGATGATGTCGGCGCCGGTGGCGATGGCCGCCTGCACCTGCTCGACCCCGCCCAGCGCGACGATATTAGCCATGGCGCGCAGGCCGTCGGCGTCGATCCCGGGCGCGGGGGTCAGGGGGGTGACGCGGCCTTCCTCCAGCGCCTGAACGACGCGGCGGGCGGGCTGCTGGGAATAGAGCCGCGCCACGGTCAGCTTCTGGCCCAGTTCGGCGGCCAGTTCGGCGGTGATGGCATACATCCAGTCGACCGTCGCATCGGCCCCGCAGGTGCCCGAGGTGCCGATGACCAGCGGCACGCCGGCCTCGGCGCGGGCCTGCATCAGGTGGCGCCATTCGGCCTTGGTGGCGGCGCGGGAATATTTCGACTGCCCGGCGCCAAGCGACCAGGGGCCGCTGTCGGTCGATCCGCCGTCGATGGCGATGATGTCGGGTTTCATGGCAACGCCGCGCGACAAAGCCGCGCGGTCGAAGCCCAGTCCCAGCACGCCCGAAGGCACCAGAACGCGTGTGGTCATGTCAGTCCTCGTTGGCCTCGGGGATGGCGGGCCGTTTCAGGAAGCGCCGCAGGAACAGCGGCGCCATGAAGCCGATGATCGCCGCGACCCAGAGCCCGATGGAGACGCCGGACGAGAAGAGATAGGTCCAGTCGCCATCCGACAGCACCATGGCGCGGCGCAGGTTGTCCTCCATCGCATTGCCCAGAAGGATGCCCAGGATGATCGGCACGGTCGGGATATCCAGCTTGCGGCAGATGTAACCCAGGATCCCGAAGGCGACCATGAGTTGCATGTCATAGCTGGAGCCGGTCAGCGAATAGATGCCCACGAAGGCCACCATCGTCACGCCCGGCAGCAGGATATGCGAGGGAACGGTCAGCACCTTCACGAAGACCTTCACCATCGGCACGTTCATGATCAACAGCACGATATTGGCGATCAGGAGCGAGGCGATCAGGCCCCAGACGACCTCGGGCCGTTCGGTAAACAGCAGCGGGCCGGGGGTGATGTTGAGGGTGAGCAGCAGCGCCAGCAGCACGGCGGTGGTGCCCGACCCCGGCACGCCCAGCGTCAGCATCGGGATCAGCGCGCCGCCCGCAGCGGCGTTGTTGCCCGCCTCGGGCGCGGCGACGCCACGGACCTCGCCCTTGCCGAAATCCTGCGGATTCCGGGCCACGCCCTTTTCCAGGATATAGGCCAGGAACGAGCCCAGCGAGGCCCCGGCACCCGGCAGGATCCCCGCCAGAAAGCCCACGCCCGTGCCGCGCAGCATGGCGCCGGTCGAGCGTTTGAGGTCGTTCCACGGAATGCGCACCTTGTCCAGCACCACGCCGATGGCCGAATTCTTGCCGTGGCTCTCGATGAAGAAGAAGACTTCGGACACGGCAAAGAGGCCGACGATGGCCACCAGGAAGTCGATCCCGTCCATCAGATGCAGCTCGCCGAAGGTGAAGCGCGGCATGCCGGTGGTCTTGTCCAGCCCGATCATGGCGATGCCCAGGCCGATCAGTGCCGCCAGCGCCGATTTCGCCTGGTTGTTCGACCCCACGCCGCCCAGCGTGCAGAAAGCCAGCAGGTAGAGGGCGAAATACTCGGCCGGGCCGAAGTGATAGGCCACGCGGCTCAGCATCGGGGCCAGCAGCATCAGGCCGACAGTAGCCAGGAAGGCGCCGACGAACGAGGCCACGCCCGAGACGACCAGCGCATCGCCCGCGCGGCCCTGCCGGGCCATGGGGTAGCCGTCCAATGTGGTCATCATCGCCGGCTCGTCGCCGGGGATGTTCAGCAGGATCGAGCTGATGCGCCCGCCGTACATCGCCCCGTAATAAACCGAGGTCAGCAGGACCAGCGCCGAGATGGCATCAAGCCCCATCGAGAACGAGATCGGGATCAGCAGCGCCACGCCGTTCGACGGGCCAAGCCCCGGCAGGGCGCCGACGATGGTGCCGATGAAGCAGCCGATCACGGCCAGCATCAGGGTCCAGGGCGACAGCGCGACGCCAAAGCCCATCGCCAGGTTAGACAGGATATCCATGGTTTTCCCCCAGGGCGCGGCCGTCAGGCGGCCCGTGTCACGTCGCGCTCAGAACCAGTGGCGCGGAAATCCCACCAGCCCGAGGCCGAGGATCATCTTGAAAAGAACGAAAAGCCCGACCGACAGGCCCACGCCGGTCAGCAGCGCGCTGACGGGTTTGGGATTGATCTGGTAGCTGAGCACGCCCGCGGCGACCGCCGTCGGGATGATGAAGCCCAGGGGCCGCACCGCCGAGGCGTATCCGATGAGCACCGCCAGCGCGATGACCAGTTGCAGGACCGTGCCCAGGCCCGGCCACTCGGCATTGGCATCCGGGCGGATCACCAGGACCAGCGAACACAGGATCACGCCGCCGCCGATCAGATAGGGAAAGATCCGCGGGCCTACGGGGTCGGACAGAAAGCTGGTCTGGATGTGGGTGGCGCTGAAGAGATACCCCAGCGCCACCAGCATCATGACCAGACCGAAGATCCGGTCAGCCTTGATCATTGCAGGATCCCGATCTCGCGCGAGATTTCCTGGATTTCGGCGATATTGGCATCGACGAAGGCCTCGAACTCGTCACCCACCAGCGTATAGGGGGCCAGGCCGTTGTCGGCCATCACCTGCTGCCATTGCTCGCTTTCGGCGACCTGCTGCAGGCGCTCGGCCCAGATCTCGAACTGCTCGTCGGTGATGTCCTGCGGGACGTAGAGGCCGCGCCAGTTCATCGCCACCAGGTCGATCCCCTGCTCACGCGCGGTGGGGATGTCGTAGCCCTCGATCCGCTCGGGCGAGAGGACTGCCAGCGCGCGCACTTCGCCCGACGAGATGAAGCCGCCGATTTCCGAGATGTCGCCGGTCATCGCCTGGGTAAAGCCGCCGACCGTCTGGGTGATCGCATCGGCGCCGCCATCGAGGCCGATGTAGCGGATGGCGCGCGCATCCTCGAAGCCGGTGCGCGACATGAGCATCAGCACTTTCAGATGGTCATAGCCGCCCACGGCCGAACCGCCGGCGAAAGCCACCGACGAGGGGTCGGCGGTGACGGCCGCGACCAGATCGCCCAGCGTCTGATAGGGGCTGTCCGCAGCCACGACGATGACGCCCGGATCGCCGGCAATGGTGCCCAGCCAACGGACCTGATCGGCGGTCATGCCGGCAAAGGCGTTCTGCGCCAGCCGCGTCGTGGTCGCCGAGGAGGCCGCGACGATCAGGTCGGCGTCGTCGCTGCGGTCGCTGACCACGGCGGTATAGGCCACGCCACCACCGGCACCGGCCATGTTGGTGACCTGCACCGGCGAGGGGACGGCGCCGATTTCATACAGGATGCGGCCGATCTGGCGGCAGGTGAAGTCCCAGCCGCCGCCGGGGTTGGCGGGGGCGATGCATTCGGTGGCCAGCGCCGGCGTGGCGACGGCCAGCAGGGCGCCCAGCGACAGCGCGGGCAGCGAAAGACGGGTCATGGAGTTCCTCCCAGTTGGTGCCGGGGCATCGCGCGGCGCTCCGCGTCCTCCCCCTTGCGCCGGGCAGGATTCGCTGGAAACCTTGCACAGACCTGTCACGAACTTGTCAGGTCGCAAGAAAAAGAGGCGCCATGCGGTTTCTTCTGATCGAAGACAATGCAGATCTGGCCCGCTCGGTTCACGAGCGGCTGGAGATGGACGGCCATGCCGTCGATCACGCCGCCACGCTGTCCGAGGCCGATGACCATCTGGCCGTCGCGCCCTATGACCTGATCCTTCTGGACATCACCCTGCCCGATGGCGACGGCCGCGCCTTTCTGCAACGCCAGCGCGCCAGGAAGGCCGATACGCCGGTGATCGTCCTGACCGCCCGCTCGGCGGTGTCGGACCGGGTGGATACGCTGGATCTGGGCGCCGACGATTACCTGACCAAACCCTTCGATTTCGCCGAACTGGAGGCCCGCTGCCGCGCCGTGCTGCGCCGCCGGGGCGGCACCGTGACCAATCTGCAAAGCTACGCCGATCTGGTTTTCGACCCCATGGGCGGTTTCGTCAGCGTGGCGGGCGAAAACCGCGATCTGAGGAACCGGGAATTGCGGCTGCTGGAGGTGCTGCTGTCGGCCCCCGGGCGGATCCTGTCCAAGGACCAGCTCTGCGACCGGCTGTTTTCCCTGTCCGAACCGGTCTCCGACAACGCGATCGAGGTCTATATCGCCCGGCTGCGCAAAAAGCTGGAGGGCTCGACCGCGCGGATCGAGACGGTGCGCGGCCTCGGCTACCGGCTGACCGGGGGATGAGGGCTCCGTCGCTCCGGCGCCGGCTGGTGGGGCAGCTGATCGTCCTGTCGGCGGGGCTGGCCATCGCGCTCTATGTCGCGGTTCGGCTGGGGGCGGAACGAGCGTCGGAGGCGACGCTTGACGGGATCCTCGGTGCCGCCACCTCGACCATTGCCGAGGAATTGCGCAGCGTGGAAGGCGGGGCCGAGCTGGATCTTTCGCCCGGCACCTTCTCGATGCTGGCGGCGATGGGCGAGGAGCGGATCTTTCACCGCATCGACATCAACGGCCTGCCCGTCACCGGCTATGCCGACCTGCCGCTGCCGCCCCGCGCGCCGACCGCGCTGCAACCCGTCTTCTACGATGCCGAATACCGCGATGCCGATCTCAGGCTGGTGGCCGTCGCCCGCAGCCTGATGATCGAGAACCGCGCGGCGCCGGTGCTGGTGATCGTGGGCCAGACGCGCGAGGGGCAGCGGGCCATCGCGCTGGGGCTGGCGAACCGGGCGGCGGCGCTGGGGCTGGCGGTTTTCCTTTTCGCCATCCCGTTCAGCCTGCTGTCGGCGCGCACCCTCTTGCGCCCCATCGGCCGGCTGGCCGAGGCCGTGGGCCGTCGCGGCGGCCATGATCTCCGCCCGGTGCGCCACCCCGCGCCTGCCGAACTGGCGCCCTTGGTCGATCAGCTCAACGCCTTCATCGCAAGGCTGCGCCAGACACTCGCCCAGACGGAAACCTTCATCGCCGAGGCCGCGCATCACATCCGCACGCCGCTGGCGACGCTGAGGTCCGAGGCCGAGATGGCGCTGAGGCAGGCGGGCGACGAGCCGACCCGCACCCGCCTGCGCGGCATGATCCGGGCCACCGAGGAATCGGCGCGCTCGGCCAATCAGCTGCTGGACCATGCCACGGTCCTGTTCCGCGCCGACCAGAAGGCGCAGGACCGCGTGGATCTGGGCGCCATGGCCCGGGCGCTGGCCGACCGGTTCCGGCCCACGGCGGACCTGAAGGATATGGAGATCCGCCTTTCGCTGCCCGAGGAGAGGCTGGAAACCTCGGGCGATGCGGTGCTGATCGAGGCCGCTTTGCGAAACCTCATCGACAATGCGCTGAAATACTCGCCCGCCGATTCCACGGTGGAGATCAGCCTTGTTGACGACCTGGGATACGCCCGGATCGAGGTGACCGACCGCGGCCGGGGCCTGGGCGGCGAGACGCAGGCGGCGCTGGCCCAGCGCTTCCGCCGCGGGCCGAATGTGGGCGGCGTTGTCGGGTCGGGGCTGGGCCTGACCATCGTCAGCGAGACGGCAACCGCCATGGGGGGCCGCTTCGCCCTGGCCGAGAGAGAGGAGGGCGGCACATGCGCTACGCTCTGGTTTCCGCGCTCGCGCTGATCCTGTCGGTCGCGCAGGCCTGGGGGTTCGAGACCGAGGCCGAGCGTCATTTCGGCCCCGAGGGCGCACCGCAGATCCGCGTGCTGGCGACGACCGACATCGCCTTTTTCGCCCCCGTGGCCGAGGCCTTTCTGGCCGAGAATCCGGGCCTCGGCATCCAGTACCTGCAGGCCTCGAGCCAATCGGTCAGCCAGGCGGTCGATGCCGAGGGCGCGGCCTTCGATCTGGTGATCTCCACCGCGATGGACCTGCAGATGAAGCTGGCCAATGACGGTTTCGCCGGCGCCCTGCCGCCCGATATCGTGCAGCGTCTGCCGGGCTGGGCGCGCTGGCGCGACCGGCTGGTGTCGATCGCGCTGGAACCGGTGGTTCTGCTGATCGCCGAGGCCGCGCTGAACGGCCAGCCCCCGCCCCGCTCGCGCCGCGACCTGATCGCGCTGCTGCGCGATCACCCCGAGACCTTTGCCGGGCGCATCGGCACCTATGATCCCAGGATCTCGGGCGCGGGCTATCTGTTCCTGACCCAGGACGCGCGGATGTCCGATTCCATCTGGCGCCTAGCCGAGGTGATGGGACGGCTCGACGCGCGGCTCTATTGCTGCTCGGGCGAGGTGATTGCGGGGCTGATTTCGGGCGATCTGGTGGTTGGCTACAACGTGCTGGGCAGCTATGCCGCCGCCAATCTGCCCGAGGGTTCGGGCGTGCTGGTCGTGCCGATGGAGGATTTCACCATCACCCTGCAGCGCACCGCCCTGATCCCGGTCAACGCCCCCGACCCCGAAGGCGGCGCGGCGCTGTTGCGCTTCATCCTGTCGGACGCCGGGCAGGACATTCAGGCCCAGGTCACCGGCGGCAGCGTCATGCGCCCCGAAAGTTTCGCCAGCCAGCCCTGGCTGATGCCGATCCGGCTGGACCCGGGGCTGCTGTCGACGCTCGATTCCATGACGCGGGATCGCTTCCTGGCGGAATGGACGGCAGCCCTCGATCAGCCGTGAGCGCTGGAAAGCGCCGCGCAGCACCCCATATCTGGCCAGTCATCCCCGAACGGAGGAGCCCATGACCTATTCCAAGACCAAAGACGCCATCGACCGCCTGACCCCGGAACAATACCGCGTCACCCAGCAGAACGGCACCGAACGGCCCTATTCGAACGAGTTCGACGAGCATTTCGAGCCGGGGATCTACGTCGACGTTGTGTCCGGCGAGCCGCTCTTCGGCTCGTCCGCCAAGTATAATTCCGGCTGCGGCTGGCCTGCCTTCACCAAGCCCATCGTCCCCGCCCATGTGATCGAGAAACGCGACCTCACACATGGCATGATCCGCACCGAGGTCCGCTCGGCCCATGGCGACAGCCATCTGGGCCATGTCTTCCCTGATGGGCCGCGCGATCAGGGGGGCCTGCGCTATTGCATCAACTCGGCCTCGCTGCGGTTCATCCCCAAGGACCAGATGGAAGCCGAAGGCTACGGCGAGTACCTCGATCAAGCGGGCTGAGGGCTGGCGGATCGCGACGGCAGGCGCGGGCCGGGGATCGTCCCGCGCCACCGGTCCGATTCGGGGCTGCAATCCGGCGGCCGTGGACGACCAAAGCCCGCGGGCGAGATCGCGTGCAATATAGACAAATTCGATGAAATTTGGGCGGGAAATCGGGATGATCTATTGTTCGACCGACGATAGGCCGAAATTCCCGCGGACAAGACCATAAATTATTGTGATCACGATTGTCGCTCCCTAGGCTTTGCCGGTCTATTCAGGGAGTGCGATTTGATGCGAGAAATCACAAAATTGCTGTCGGCTGGGGCCTTGTTGCTGGGGCTTGCTTCACCGGCCCTCGCGGCCACGGATTTGCGCGGTGGCGGGTTCCTCACGGATTTTGTCGGCTGCGAAAGCGCGGGATGGGCCGGCAATGTACCAATCACGTCGCGGTGGCGACCCGCAGGATTGCCGGAAAACCACGCCACGATCAGCCGCGTCAGTCTGTTCGTCAACAGCGGGGCGCTGAATTACGCTTTTGAGTTCCAGCCTGGTGAGTATCCCGAAATCGGCGAATGGTTCTCGGTATTTGCGACAACGGTCTTCGCAGGGGCCGGCAATCCCCCGGACGTTCAGGTAAGGATCCTTGAGACCTCGCCGATCGAGCAGATCGCGGGCGGTGCCACGACACTTTTCGTGGCCTTTGAACTGCAGAATTTCGACGGTACGCCAGGGTGCAACGCCCGCGGTCGTGTCGCGCTGGCTGTGCAATGACCCGGATCGGAGGGAAACCCATGACGCTCTTTTCCAGGACCCGCCTGATGATTGCCGGGCTTATCGCCGCAGCCAGCCTGTCGCTTGCCCCTGCCGCCCTGGCGCAGGATTTCCGTGGCGGCGGCTCCATCTCGGAATTCACCAATTGCGAGGAGCAGGGCTGGAGCGGCCCGCAGATGATCCGTGCCCGAATGCGGCTGGCCGCGACGGCCAGCAACGGCATGAACGCGCTGTCGCTGTTTCTGACCGACGGCACGGTGACGCTGACCATCCCCGACCCGCTGGCGCCCGGAGGAACCTGGCGGCGGATCTGGGGCGGCGCGGTCTGGGACGAGCCGGGCGGCTGGGATCCCCGGCCCCGCGTGCGCATCCGCAACGTCTTTGTGATCGGCGGCGCCACCCCGGCCGAGGCCGAGGATCTGCTGATCCGCCTGCGGGTGCGCGGCTTCAACTGGATGCCCTATTGCGAGGCGACGGTCGTTCTGGCGTTGACCCGCAACTGACCGCTCGCCACCACGCAAGACCGAGAGCGGCCGGGGAAACCCGGCCGTTTTGCCGTTGTGGCAGGTCGGGCGGCGCAGCCCCTTCCAAGCGCGGCCTTGACGGGGAGGCCCCTGCACTAGACTAAGCGGCAAAGGCGATTCCGATCGAAAGGAAGATCGATGAAATTCCGGTTCCCCATCATCATCATCGACGAGGATTTCCGTTCGGAGAACACCTCGGGCCTGGGCATCCGGGCGCTGGCCCACGCCATAGAGGCCGAAGGTTTCGAAGTGCTGGGCGTCACCAGCTACGGCGATCTGAGCCAGTTCGCGCAGCAGCAAAGCCGCGCCTCGGCCTTCGTGCTGTCCATCGACGACGAGGAATTCACCCCGGGCCCGGAACTGGACCCGGTGGTGCAGAAACTGCGCGACTTCATCGAGGAGGTGCGCTGGAAGAACGCCGATGTGCCGATCTTCCTGCACGGCGAGACCAAGACCTCGCGCCACCTGCCCAACGACATCCTGCGCGAATTGCACGGCTTCATCCATATGTTCGAGGATACGCCGGATTTCGTCGCCAAGCACATCATCCGCGAGGCGAAATCCTATCTGGAAGGGATCCAGCCGCCCTTCTTCAAGGCGCTTCTGGATTATGCCGAGGACGGCTCCTATTCCTGGCATTGCCCCGGCCATTCCGGCGGCGTGGCCTTCCTGAAATCACCCATCGGGCAGATGTATCACCAGTTCTACGGTGAAAACATGCTGCGCGCCGATGTCTGCAACGCGGTCGAGGAACTGGGCCAATTGCTGGACCATAACGGCGCCATCGGGGCATCGGAAAGAAACGCGGCGCGGATCTTCAATTCCGACCATTGCTTCTTTGTGACGAACGGCACCTCGACCTCGAACAAGATGGTCTGGCACCATACGGTCGCGCCGGGGGATGTGGTCGTGGTGGACCGCAATTGCCACAAGTCGATCCTGCATTCGATCATCATGACCGGCGCCATTCCGGTCTTCATGCGCCCGACCCGCAACCATTACGGCATCATCGGCCCCATCCCGCGCAGCGAGTTCGAGCCCGAGGCGATCAAGGCCAAGATCCGCGCCAATCCGCTGCTGGAAGGGGTTGATCCCGAAACCGTCAAGCCGCGCATCATGACCCTGACGCAATCGACCTATGACGGGGTTCTGTACAATACCGAGGTCATCAAACAGGCGCTGGACGGCTATGTCGACAATCTGCATTTCGACGAGGCCTGGCTGCCGCATGCGGCCTTCCACCCGTTCTATGGCACCTATCACGCCATGGGTCGCAAGCGCGAACGCACCAAGCATTCGGTGACCTATTCGACGCAATCCATCCACAAGCTGCTGGCCGGGATTTCGCAGGCCAGCCATGTGCTGGTGCAGGACAGCCAGGAGGTGAAGCTGGACCGTCACCTCTTCAACGAATCCTATCTGATGCACACCTCGACCAGCCCGCAATATTCGATCATCGCCTCCTGCGACGTGGCGGCGGCGATGATGGAGCCCCCGGGCGGGACCGCGCTGGTCGAGGAATCGATTCTGGAATCGCTCGATTTCCGCCGGGCGATGCGCAAGGTCGACGGCGAGTTCGGCAACGATTGGTGGTTCCAGGTCTGGGGCCCCGACGCGCTGGAAGAGGAAGGGATCGGCCGCAACAAGGATTGGGTCCTGCGCCGCACCGATGAGGACGGCGTGCAGCTGGCGGATGGCGAGGACAGCTGGCACGGCTTCGGCGCCATGGCCCCCGGCTTCAACATGCTGGACCCGATCAAGGCGACGATCATCACCCCCGGTCTGGGCATCGACGGCCGGTTCGAGGACACGGGGATCCCGGCCTCCATCGTCTCGAAGTACCTCGCCGAGCACGGCGTGGTGGTCGAGAAGACCGGGCTCTATTCCTTCTTCATCATGTTCACCATCGGCATCACCAAGGGCCGCTGGAACACGCTTCTGGCCGCGCTCCAGCAGTTCAAGGACGATTACGACCGCAACCAGCCGCTGTGGCGCGTGATGCCCGAGTTCAGCGCCAAGCAGCCGCGCTATGAACAGATGGGCCTGCGCGACCTCAGCCAGCACGTCCATACGCTTTATGCGAAATACGACGTGGCGCGGCTTTCGACCGAGATCTACCTGACCGACCACCACCCCGCGATGACGCCGACCGAGGCGTTTTCCTGCATCGCCCGGCGCAAGACCCAGCGCGTTCCGATCGACGAGCTGGAAGGGCGGATCACCACCAGCCTGGTGACCCCCTATCCGCCGGGCATCCCGCTGCTGATCCCGGGCGAGGTGTTCAACGGCAAGATCGTCGATTACCTGCGTTTCAACCGCGAATTCGCCCGCGAATGCCCGGGGTTCGAGACGGATATCCACGGTCTGGTGCAAGAGGTCGGGCAGGACGGCAGGATGCATTACTTCGCCGATTGCGTGGCCGAGGAATAAACCCCTCACGCCATCGTCAGGGGCCGCCCCTCCCCTCGTCGGGCGGGGGGCCTTAAGACGGGCGCAAGGTGCCGGGTCCAGACCGGTGCCGGAGGTTGCCCATGCGCATTCTGGTCATCGAAGACGACCCGGTCCTGGCCAATGGCCTCAGCGTCGGGCTCAGGCTCGCGGGGTTCTCGCCCGAGGCACTCGGCTGTCTGGCCGATGCCCGGGCGGCGCTGGCCGCAGATGACGGGACCTTCGGCGCCGTGGTGCTGGACATCGGCCTGCCGGATGGCGAAGGAACCGCGCTGCTGGCGCAGATGCGTGACGCGGGCGACCGGCGGCCGGTCCTGCTGCTCAGCGCCCGCGACCGGGTGGCGGACCGGATCGCCGGGCTCGACCTCGGGGCCGACGATTACCTGGGCAAACCCTTCGATCTGGACGAACTCGCCGCCCGCCTGCGCGCCCTCCTGCGCCGCAACGAAGGGCGGGCGCGGCCATTCCTCGAATGGAACGGGCTGATCGCCCGGCTGGACACGATGACCGGCGAGTATCGCGGCACGCCGGTGAAGTTCTCGCCCCGTGAATTCGCGCTGCTGCACCATCTGATGGAACGCCCGGGCGCGATCCGGTCGAAGGCCGAACTGGAAGAACGGCTCTATGGCTGGAATGAAGAGGTCGAAAGCAACACGGTCGAGGTGCATGTCCACAAGCTGCGCGCCAAGCTGGGCGCGGCGTTCATCGAAACGGTGCGCGGCATGGGCTACCGGCTGGCAGCCGAGAGCACGGTCGGGGGCGCGGGCTGATGTCGATCCGCCTGCGGCTGATCCTGACGCTGACGCTGGCCACGCTCGCCGTCTGGCTGTCGGCCGTGGTCTGGATCGAGCATTCGACCCGCGCCCAGGTCGAACAGGTGCTGGATTCGCGGCTGGCCGAGGCGGCGCGGATGGTCTCGTCGCTGCTGTCCGATCACCGCATCGCCCTGACCTACCCTGGCGCGCTGATCCCCGCCGACGAGCATGACGGCTACCTGAGGCACTTGTCCTGCCAGATCTGGTCCGAAGCCGGTGTGCTGGTCGGCCAGTCCAGCGGCGCGCCCGAGGGCCCGCTGACCGAGGTCCCGGTCGAGGGCTATTCCACCTCGGTGATCGAGGGTGAGGATTGGCGGGTCTTCACCGTGGTGAACGCCGACCTCGGCCTGCGCATCATGGTCGGCGACAGCATCGCCGTGCGCGAGGGGCTGGTCTTCGACGTGATCTGCGGCTTGCTCCTGCCTGCGGCAGTGATCCTGCCGCTTCTGGTTGTTGCGCTCTGGATCGGCGTGTCGCGGGGGCTGCGCCCGCTCGACCGGCTGACCGAGGCGCTGCGCCTGCGCTCGCCGCTGGACATGTCGCCCCTGCCGCTGGCACCCGCGCCGCCGGAACTCAGGCCGGTGCATCAGGCACTGGACGGGCTCTTCGCCCGGGTCCGGCAGGCCCGCGCCCATGAGCGCGATTTCACCGCCTTCGCCGCGCATGAGTTGAAGACGCCGCTTGCCGGGCTGAAGACCCAGGCGCAGATCGCCCGCCGCGCCCCGGACGAGGCGACACGGCAGGCGGCGCTGGCCGAGATCGAGGCCTCGGTCGCGCGGTCGGACCGGCTGGTGCGGCAATTGCTGGACCTGAGCGCGCTGGAATCGGGCGAGGCCGCACCGCAGGCCGTCGCGCTGGAGGCGATTCTGGGCGAGGTGCAACACGATCTGGCGCCACTGGCCGCGAAACAGGGCGTGGCTCTGGCCGTTGCCGGGGGCGAAGCGGCAAGGCTGCCCCTGCCGCGCGTCCTGCTCTACACGCTGTTGCGCAACGTGGCGGAGAACGCGATCCTCGCCAGCCCCGCGGGCAGCGCCGTGCGGCTGGCGGCCCGCTGCGCGCCCGGGTGCTGCGTGATCGAAGTGAGGGACCAGGGCCCCGGCATCCCGGAGGCGATCCGCGCCCGCGTCACCGAGCGCTTCCTGCGCGGCCCGGGCGCGCCCGTCGGCGGCAGCGGCCTCGGCCTCGCCATCGCCGCCGCAGCGGCCGAACGGCTGGGCGCCGGGCTCGACTTTCCGCCCTGCGGGCCGGAGGGCGGGCAGGTGGTGCGGCTGGTGTTGCCACGCCCGGGTTAGTCTAGGCGCGGGCGTCGCGGATCGCCTGTTCCAGCCCCGCCCGTTCCACCACGCCGGGGAAGATCTGCGTGCCGATCACGAAGGACGGGGTGCCGATGAAGCCGAAACCCTCGGCCTGGGCATGGGTCCGCCGCAACAGCGCGTCCCATTTCGGCCCATCGGCATCGTAGGAAGCGAGCGCCTCCTCGGGATTCACCACCTCGCCGACGACCGCCATCACCGCCTCGAAATCCAGGGCGCCGCGGGTCTCCATCAGCGCATCGCTGACCGCCTCGTAGACGCCCAGCGCCACCGAGCCCAAGGCCAGCTGCGCGGCAAAGACCGAGGGCGCGCCGAAGACCGGCCAGTCCTTCAGGATCAGCCGGACATTGCCGTCCCGCGCCACGACATCGGTCAGGACCGGGTGCAGGGCTTTGCAATAGGGGCATTGATAGTCGAAATATTCGACCAGCGTCACATCCCCCTCGGGGTTGCCCAGAACAGGCGCGTCGGGATCGAAATGGACCTCCTCAAGGCTCGGCGCCACTTGCGCGGCGGGCGTCCCGGGCAGGATCACCGTGGCGCCGGCGGTCAGCAGAAGGTGGCGGCGGGTCAGCATCATTCGGAGCCTCCGGTGTTGCGGGTCGCCTCGGGCGGGACGGTGCCCTGCCCGCGCTCCCCGGGGCCGAGCACGACCACACGGGTGCCGCTGCGCACCCGCGCGGCGAGGTCGATGATGTCCTGATTGAAAAGCCGGATGCAACCCGAGGACACCGCCTGCCCCACGGTCCAGGGCTGGGGCGTGCCATGGATGCGATAGAGCGTGTCGCGCCCGCCCCGGTGCAGATAGAGCGCGCGGGCGCCCAGCGGGTTGTCGATGCCCCCGGGCACCCCGCCCGCGTATTCGGCGTAATCGGGGTTGCTGGCGATCATGTTCTGGGTCGGCGTCCAGCGCGGCCAGTCGCGCTGATAGGGGATCCGGGCCTCGCCGGTGAACTGGAACCCGGCCTCGCCCACGGCGACGCCATAGCGCAGCGCGCGGTTGCCGGGCTGCACCAGATAAAGGAAGCGGTCGTGGGGGTCGACGATGATCGTCCCCGGCGGGTGGTCGGTCCAGTAGTCAACCTCTTGCCGGACGTTGCGGGCGCTCAGGTTCTCGGGCGGGACGGCGGGGATGATCTCGTCCCCGTCCTGCAGCGCGCGGTAGCGGGCCAGAACCTCGGGCGGCAGCGGCGGCTCGGCTGGGACCTCGGCCACCGGGGGCTCGGAATAGGGCGCCGCGGCGCAGGCGCCCAGTATCAGGGCGAGAGTCAGCAATAGGATCGGTCGGATCATTCCACATCTCCTCCGGCGGCGCGCATGCCGGACAGCATGGCCGCGCGGGATAGTTCGCCGGTCACCCGGGCGCTCACCCGGCCTTCGGCGTCGAAAAACAGCGTCGTCGGCAAGCCGATGGCGCCAAGCTCGCGCATCAGGGCGCTGTCGGAGTCGAGGACGATGCCTGCGCCCGCCAATCCCTCAAGGTCGAGGAAATCCTCGATCCGGCCGCGATCCTCGCCCTGATTGGCGAAGATCACATCGACCCCGGGATGGGCGGCGGCCAGTTCCATCATCATCGGCATCTCGCGCCGGCAGGGCGGGCACCAGCTGGCCCAGAGGTTCAGGACCAGGGGCCGCCCTTCGCGTTGGCTCAGCACCACGGGCGGGCCGGTGAGCGCGGCAAAGGCCCGCTCAGGCAGCGCGAGGGCGGGCGCCCCGGCGAAGGCCAGCACCGCAAGGCCGGTGCCTGCCGAAAGGGTCAACACCCCGGCCAGCGCCAACCCCGTGGCGGGCCGCCGCAGCAGCACCACCAGCAGCACCAGCCCCAGCCCGGCGAAACCGCCAAGCACGGAAAACCCGCCCTGCCAGAAGGCCAGCACGCTCAGGGGCTCCCCGGCAAAGACGGCGCGGTTCTCAAAGACATGCAGCGCCCGCGCGCCCAGCACCCAGGCCAGCATCGCGCCGACCAGCGGCAGGTGCAGCGGACGGCCCTGACGGCGGGCCAGAGCCTCGACCAGCCCGCCCATGACCACCAGCACCAGCGCGGCGAGGATGGCGGCAAAACGGGCGATGTCGAAGACCAGCGGACCGATCTGCACGGCGCTCATCCGCCGTCCTCCGGGACGGGGGCGGGCCGAGGGGTGACGGGGTTGTGGACGGCAAGGGATCTCATGCCGCCGGCTTCGCCCGTCTTCCTTACACCAACCTTAAGGCCAGCCGTGCCTCCGCGCGGATGACACAGAGGTGATGGGATCGGGGCGCGAGGGCTCAGCCCTTGGCGATATAGGCCGTGGCCTCGATCTCCAAGAGCGCCTCGTCCTCGACCAGATCCTTGACCACGACCAGCGACATGGCCGGGAAATGCTTGCCCAGAACGCGGCGATAGGCCTGCCCGATCTCGCGCTGGTGGGCGAGATAGGTGGCCTTGTCCTTGACGAACCAGGTCAGCCGCCCGATGTCGCTGGCCTCACCACCCGCAGCCTTGACCACGGCCAGGATATTCTCCAGCACCTGCTCCATCTGGCCGATGAAATCCTTGGCGACAAAGACCTTGTCGGCATTCCAGCCGATCTGGCCGCCGATATGCAGCGTGCCGTCCGGCATCAGCATGCCGTTGGCATAGCCCAGCGCCGGGGCCCAGCCCTCGGGGTGAATGACGGTCGGTTTCATGGCGGTACTCCGGTTGACTTGCTCAGCCCGACTGACGCAGGCGGAAACGCTGGATCTTGCCCGTCTCGGTCTTGGGCAAGGCGCGCGTGAAGATGATGGAACGGGGATATTTGTAGGGCGCGATGGTCGCCTTGACGTGCTCTTGCAAGAGCTTGGCCAGCGCGTCGGAAGGCGTCTCGCCCGCGCCCAGCACGATATGCGCCTGCACGATGGTGCCGCGCGCCTCGTCCGGCACGCCGATCACCGCGCATTCGGCAACGGCCGGGTGGGCGAGGAGCGCCGCCTCCACTTCGGGCCCGGCGATGTTGTAGCCGGCCGAGACGATCATATCGTCGTTGCGCGCGGCAAAGTGGAAATAGCCGTCCTGGTCCATGACGAAAGTGTCGCCGGTGATGTTCCAGCCGTTCTGCACGTATTCGCCCTGCCGATCGCCATAGAGATAGCGGCAGCCGGTCGGTCCCTTGACCGCCAGACGCCCCGGCTCGCCCGGCGGCAGTTCCGCGCCATCGGGGCCGATCACCCGGGCCTCGTAGCCGGTGACGGGCTTGCCGGTGCAGGCCGGGCGGTGATCGGTGAAGCGGTTGGTGACGAAGATATGCAGCATCTCGGTCGCACCGATGCCGTCCAGCATCGGCTTGCCGGTCTTGGCCATCCATTCGTCATAGACCGGCCCCGGCAGCGTTTCCCCGGCCGAGACGGCGGCGCGCAGCGAACTGAGGTCCGCCCCCTCATCCATCGCCCGCATCATCGCCCGATAGGCGGTCGGCGCGGTGAAACAGACGGTCGCCCGGTATTTCTGGATGATCTCGATCATGTTGGGGGGCGTCGCGTTTTCCAGAAGCGTCGCGGCGGCCCCGAAGCGCAGCGGGAAAATGGCGAGGCCACCGAGCCCGAAGGTGAAGGCCAGCGGTGGAGAGCCCACGAAGATATCCTCGGGCACCACGCCCAGCACTTCCCGCGCATAGCCGTCGGCAATGATCAGCAGATCGCGGTGGAAATGCATCGTGGCCTTGGGTTTCCCGGTCGAGCCCGAGGTGAAACCAATGAGCGCCACATCGTCCTGCGAGGTCGGCACGGCCTCGAACGTCACGGGCTTTTCCAGCGCCAGCCGGTCCAGTTCCGCGTCATGATTCGAGGTGCCGTCGAACCCCACCACCGTCTTCAGCCAGGGGCTGTCCTTGGCACAGGCGGTCAGCTCATCCATCAGCCGCGTGTCACACAGCGCATGGGTGATCTGCGCCGCCTCGACATATTTCGCCAATTCCCCCGCCCGCAGCATCGGCATGGTGTTGATGACCACTGCCCCCGCCTTGGTCGCCGCCAGCCAGCAGGCCACCATCGCCGGGTTGTTGGCCGAGCGGATCAGCACCCGGTTGCCGGGCTTCACACCCAGATCCTCGACCAGCGCCCGGGCCAGCCGGTTGGTCCAGTCGGCCAGTTCCTTGTAAGTGCGCCGCCGCCCGTTACCGATCAGCGCCGTGCGGTCGCCGAAACCCTTGGCGACCATGGCATCGGTCATCTCGACCCCCGCGTTCAGCCGGTCGGGATAGTCGAACCCGTCGAGCCTCAGTTCGGGCCAGGCGTCGAACGGGGGCAGGTTGTCGCGCGTGAAGCTGTCGACATGGGCGGAGGGTCTCAGCATCTCACATCTCCTGTTGGTCTCGCCGGTCTTGCCCGGTCATTTCTGGTGGGCGGCGAGCGTCTGCCGGGCGATCACCACCCGCTGCACGTCGGACGCGCCCTCGTAGATCCTGAGCGCGCGGATCTCGCGGTAGAGGCTTTCGATCATCTGGCCATGGCGCACGCCATCCCCGCCATGCAATTGCAGCGCCCGGTCGATGACCTGCTGCGCCTGGTCGGTGGCGAAAAGCTTGGCCATGGCGGCCTCGCGCGTGACGCGGGGCGCGCCCGAATCCTTGGTCCAGGCAGCGCGGTAGACCAGCAGCGCCGAAGCGTCGACATCGACCGCCATATCGGCGATATGCCCCTGCACCATCTGCAACTCGAACAGCGGCGCGCCCTGCACCTGACGGCTCGTCACCCGGTCCAAAGCCTCGTCCAGCGCCCGGCGGGCAAAGCCCAGCGCGGCAGCGGCGACCGAGGAGCGGAACACATCCAGCACCGACATGGCGATGCGGAACCCCTGCCCCGGCCCGCCGATCATGGCGCGGGCCGGCACCCGGCAATCGCTGAAGCGCAGCCGGGCGAGGGGATGAGGCGCGATCGTGCTCAGCCGCTCGACCACCTCGAAACCCGGCAGGTCCGGCGTGACGATGAAGCAGGACAGCCCCTTGGCGCCCGGCGCCTCGCCGGTGCGGGCGAAAAGCGTATAGACATCGGCGATGCCGCCGTTCGAGATCCAGGTCTTTTCGCCGTTCAGAACGTAGTCATTGCCGTCCCGCGTGGCGGTCATCGTGGAATTGGCCACGTCCGAGCCCGATTGCGGCTCGGTCAGCGCGAAGGCCGAGATCGCCTCGCCGCCCCGGGTCAGCGGCAGCCAGTCGGCGCGCTGTTCCTCGGTCCCGAAGAGCGAGATCGCCCCCGTCCCCAGCCCCTGCATGGCAAAGGCGAAATCCGCGAGCCCGTCGTGCCGCGCCAGCGTCTCGCGGATCAGACACAGGCTGCGCACGTCGAGCCGCCCGTCCGGCGCCCCCGAATGCGCGGCGATCCCGGCCGCGCCCATCGCCGTCACAAGCGCCCGGCAGGCCGCATCGGTATCCGCATGGTCGATATCGAGCCCTGCGGCAAAATCCTCGACCTCCGCTGCCAGCGCGCGATGCCGGTCCTCGAAGAACGGCCAGTCCAGAAAGCTGCGATCCGCCATTTCAGTCTGCTCCCAATACGCACGGGGTTTCCAAAGGGGGGCGTGCCCCCCTTTGGGCGGGGGGTGCGGGGGACAGCCGCCCCCCGCTTTCTCAATCCCCTTGGAACACCGGCTTTTCCTTCTTCACGAAGGCCTCGTAGGCCCGGGTGAAATCCTGTCCCTGCATGCAGATCGCCTGCGCCTGGGCCTCGGCCTCGATGGCCTGTTCCAGCCCCATCGACCATTCCTGCGCCAGCATGGTCTTGGTCATCATGTTGGCAAACCCGGGCCCCTCGGCGATGCGCGCCGCGAACTCGCCCGCCGTCGCCATCAGCTGATCGGCCTCGACCACGCGGTTGAAGAAGCCCCAGGCGTAGCCCTCCTCGGCCGACATCGACCGGCCGAGGTACAGCAACTCCGCCGCCCGTCCCTGACCGATGATCCGCGGCAGGATCGCGCAGGCGCCCATGTCGCAACCGGCGAGGCCCACGCGGTTGAACAGGAAGGCGGTCTTCGCGGAGGGCGTCGCCACCCGCAGGTCCGAGGCCATGGCGATGATCGCGCCCGCACCGGCGCAGACCCCGTCCACCGCGGCGATGATCGGCTTGCCGCAGCCGATCATGGCTTTCACCAGATCGCCGGTCATGCGGGTGAAGGCCAGCAATTCCTTCATATTCATCCGGGTCAGCGGGCCGATGATGTCATGCACATCGCCGCCCGAGCTGAAATTCCCGCCGTTCGGCGCAAAGATCACCGCCTTGATGCTGTCGTCATAGACCAGCCCCCGGAACCAGTCGCGCAGTTCCGCATAGCTGTCGAAGGTCAGCGGGTTCTTGCGTTCAGGCCGGTCGAGCGAGACGGTGGCGATGCCGTTCTCGATGCTGAGAAGAAAGTGCTGGGGCATGGGTGCTCCTGTCAGATTTCGCCGCCCGAAAGGCTCAGCGCGTGTCCGTTGATCATGCGCGCCTCGGGCGAGGCGAGGTAGAGGGCGGCGCTGGCCACCTCGTCGGGGCGGATCAGCCCGCCGATGGGATTGCCGCTGGCGACCATGGCCTCGGCCTTGGCGCGGTCGAGGCCCTTTTTCTCCATCAGGCCGCTGATCGCGGTCTGGGCAAGCGGGGTATCGACGAAGCCCGGGCAGATGGCGTTGCAGGTGATGCCCTGTTTCGCCACTTCCTGCGCGACCGAACGCACCAGCCCCAGCACCCCATGCTTGGCCGAGGCATAGGCGGCAATCGCCGCCCCCCCCTTGAGGCTGGCGGTCGAGGCGATGGCAATGAGCCGCCCACCGGGCTGCATCCCGTTCAGCGCCGCGCGGAAGGTCAGGAAGGTGCCGGTCAGCGTCACCGCCAGCGTGTCGTTCCATTGCGCAAGCGTGGTGTCGCGAAGCTTGGCGGCGGGGCCGCCGCCGGCATTGGCGATCACCACGTCATAGGGCTGGTCGAACAGGGCCGCGACCTGCGCCTCATCCGTCACATCGGCCTGCCGCAGGGTCATGGCGAACCCGTCCGCAGTTTCCTGCAACGCATCCAGACGGCGGCCGCAGATCGTCACGGCATCTCCCGCTTCGGCAAAGGCGCGGGCGATGGCGCGGCCGATCCCTGACCCGCCGCCGGTGACCAGAACCTTCCTCATGCGCGCAACGTCTCGGCTTCGCGGTCGGCCAGCCGCCAGGCCTGATCGCGCCCGTTGAGATAGGGCATCGGCCAGTCGGGCGCGGCGCGGTCGCCGATGCGGGTCGCCTCGTGCAGGGTCCAATAGGGGTCGTTCAGATGCGGACGGCCCACGGCGACCAAATCGGCGCGGCCCGCCATCAGGATCGAATTGGCGTGGTCGGCCTCGGAAATATTGCCGACGGCCATGGTGCGGATCCCGGCCTCGTTGCGGATCCGGTCCGAGAACGGGGTCTGGAACATCCGGCCATAGACCGGGCGGGCCTCGATGGTGGTCTGACCGGCCGAGACGTCGATCAGATCGGCGCCCGCTGCGGTGAACATCCGCGCGATTTCCACGGCTTCCGAGGGGGTCACCCCCGCATCGCCCACCCAGTCGTTGGCCGAGATACGCACCGACATCGGCGTGCCTTCCGGCACCACGGCGCGCATCGCGGCGAAGACCTCCAGCGGCCAGCGCATGCGGTTTTCCAGCGAGCCGCCGTATTCGTCTTTCCGCTGGTTCGAGGTCGGCGAGATGAAGGATGACACGAGGTAACCATGCGCCGCGTGCAGCTCGATCATGTCGAAGCCCGCGCGGACCGCCATTTCGGTGGAGGCCACGAATTCGGCCTTCACCAGATCCATCTCGGCCTTGGTGATCTCGCGCGGGGTCGCATTGCGCTTGGACCAGGGCAGGGCCGAGGCGCTGACCAGATCCCAGTTCCCGCTGCCGAGCGGCAGGTCGATGCCCTCCCAGCCAAGGTTCGTGGAGCCCTTGCGCCCCGAATGGCCGATCTGACAGCAGATCTTGGCATCCGTCTCGGCATGGACGAAATCGGTCAGGCGCTTCCACGCGGCCTCATGCTCCGGCGCATAGAGGCCGGGGCAGCCGGGGGTGATGCGCCCCTCGGGCGAAACGCAGGTCATCTCGGTATAGACCAGCCCGGCGCCGCCCTTGGCCCGCTCGCCGTAATGGATCAGGTGCCAGTCGGTCGGGCAGCCGTCGACGGCCTTGTACTGCGCCATGGGCGAGACGACGATGCGGTTCTTCAACGTCATGTCGCGCAGCCGGAAAGGCGCGAACATCGGCGCGCGCAGCGGCGCATCGGGTGCGGCGCCGGCGGTGTTCTGGAACCAGCGCTCGGCACTTTCCAGCCATTCGGGGTCGCGCAGGCGCAGGTTCTCATGGCTGATCCGCTGCGAGCGGGTCAGCAGCGAATAGTTGAACTGCACCGGGTCAAGGTCGAGATAGCGCTCGACTTCCTCGAACCATTCCAGCGAGTTGCGCGCCGCCGATTGCAGGCGCAGCACTTCCAGCCGACGCTCGGCCTGATAGCGCTCGAAAGCCGCTTCCATGGTCGGTTCGGAATGCAGGTAATCGGCCAGCGCGATGGCGGAATCGAAGGCCAGACGCGAGCCCGAGCCGATCGAGAAATGCGCCGTGGCCGAGGCATCGCCCAGCAGCACCACATTCTCGTGGTGCCATTTCTCGCAGAGCACGCGGGGGAAGTTCATCCAGACGGCCGAGCCGCGCAGATGGTTGGCGTTGGACATCAGGTCATGGCCGCCCAGATGCGCGGCAAAGACCTCGCGGCATTTCTCGACGATTTCTTCCTTCGTCATGCCCTCGAAGCCGAAATTCTCCCAGGTGTCCTGCGCGCATTCGACGATGAAGGTCGCGGTGTCAGCGTCGAATTGGTAAACGTGGGCCCAGATCCAGCCGTGCTCGGTCTTTTCGAAGATGAAGGTGAAGGCGTCGTCGAATTTCTGATGCGTGCCCAACCAGATGAACTTGCAGGCGCGCAGTTCGATGTCCGGCTTGAAGACCTCGGCATATTCCTGGCGGACGCGCGAATTGATGCCATCGGCGCCGACCACGAGGTCGTAATCCTTGCGGTATTCCTCGGCCGATTTGAACTCGGTCTCGAAGCGCAGTTCGACCCCCAGCTCACGCGCACGCTGCTGCAGCAGGATCAGCATCTGCTTGCGGCCGATGCCCGCGAAACCATGCCCGCCCGAGACGGTGCGCACGCCGTCATGCACCACGGCGATATCGTCCCAATAGGCGAAATGCGAGCGGATCGCCTCGGCACTGATGGGGTCATTCTGCGCCAGGTTGGACAGCGCGTCGTCGGACAGCACCACCCCCCAGCCGAAGGTATCGTTGGCGCGGTTGCGCTCGATCACCACCACCTCATGCGCGGGATCGCGCAGCTTCATCGAAATTCCGAAATAAAGGCCGGCGGGACCGCCGCCAAGACAAGCTACACGCATGGATCGTCCCTCGCTCAACGCGGACATGGCGGGGCCGGGCCCCGGCAGAGGACCGGAACGACCCTCCGCTTCGGGACTCAGGAAAGCACCATTCGGGGCACGTTTCAACATTAAAGTTTTAAACTTGAAACTTTTCCCGTGGCGGCATCCCGCGACCACGACAAGGCTTGATCCGCGCGCGCGCTTGCCTAAACTTTCAGACTTGAAATAACCGCGCGGAAGCCCCCTCACCCGCCCCGCGACCCCTGCCCGGAGCTGCCGCATGACCGAGAGCCCTCTGCTGGACGCCACCCCCGAACCGGCCCTGGACCCGCTGAGCAAGCGCCGCCTCAAGGCCTGGATAAGGCTGCTGAACGTGACACGGCAGGCCGAGAACCAGTTGCGGGAATTCCTGCGGGTGAACCACGACACCACGCTGCCACGCTTCGACGTGATGGCCGCCCTCTGGCGCCGGCGGGACGGGCTGAGCATGTCGGACCTGAGCCGGGCTTTGCTGGTCTCGAACGGGAACGCTACGGCGGTGGTCGACCGGCTGGAGCGCGATGGGCTGGTGATCCGCACGCCGGTCGCCAATGACCGGCGCACGGTGCGGGCCACGCTGACCGACGAGGGGATGCGGGTCTTCGAGGCGATGGCGGCCGCGCATGAGCGCGAGGTGAACGGCCTTTTCGCCGGGCTCGATGCCGCGGATCTGGATGCGCTGCGGGCGATCTTGCAGAAAGCCAGCGCGCAGGGCTGAGGGCGGCAGATTTGCCCGCTATCGAAAAGGAAATGTCCGATCGGTAAAGCCCTGGCGCTGGCCCCACCCGGCCGCTTTCGCGTCTAATCGGCACAGTTGAGATGTCGAACCGGAGCACCCGATCCATGCACAGCCTGCTGAAAACGCTCGAAGCCCGGGGCGAGTTGCGCCGCGTCACCAAGCCCGTGGACCCGCAGCACCAGCTGGCCGCCGTGACCCGTGCCGTGCAGCGCGCGGGCGGCGAGGCGGTGCTGTTCGAGAGCGTGCAGGGCAGCGCGATGCCTGTCGTCTCCAACATCTTCGGCAGCCATCAGCGGCTGTGCGACATGATCGGCACCGGCGATCAGACCTTCTGCCAGCGCTGGATCGCCCTGACCGAGGCCTGCATCGCCGCCGCACCCGGCAGCTTTACCCGCCCCGCGACCGAGGCCGAAGCGAGCGGTTTCGTCAGCGGCAAACTGTCCGATCTGCCGGCGATCACTTGGCACGGGCGCGACGGCGGCCCCTATTTCACCAGCGCGATCTTCCTCGCCAACGATCCCGAGACGGGGGTAGCGAACCTGTCCTTCCACCGTTCGCAGCAGATTTCCGATCAGGAGTTGCGCGTCCGGCTGGGCAGCACCCATGACCTCGCCCGCTATCAGCGCGCCGCCGAGGAAAAGGGCGAGGCGCTGGAAGCGGCGCTGATCCTGTCCGCCCCGCCCGAGATCTTCCTGTCGGCCTGCGCCTCGCTACCCTATGAGGCGTCGGAACTGGCCATGGCGGCGCAGATCCGGGGCGAGCCGCTGGCGATGCGGCGCTGCGCGACCATCGACCTGGAGGTGCCCGCCAGCGCCGATATCGTCGTCGAGGGCCGCTTCCTGCCGCATGAACGCCGCCCCGAGGGGCCCTTCGGCGAATTCATGGGAAATTACGTCGAAATCGGCCCGAACCACGTCTTTGAGGTCACGCATGTCAGCTACCGCAAGGAGGCGGTGCTGCACGGCCTCCTCTGCGGCTCGCCCGAGGATCTGCGACCCCTGGAGGCGGTAACGGCGGCGCGGGTGTACCGCGCGGTCAGCGCAGCGGTGCCGGGGGTGATCGACGTGAGTTGCCGGCCGAATGTGATGATCTCGATCATCAAGATCAAAAAGGCCTACGAGGGCCACGCGCAGCATGTGTTCCTGGCGGCGCTGGCCTCGCATCTCGATTACAACAAGGTGGTGATCGTGGTGGACGAGGATGTGGACATCCACGACCTCGATGATGTCATGTGGGCCTATCTGACACGGGGCCGGGCGGACACGCGGGCGATGATCCTGAACGACATTCCGGGCTTCTACCGCGATCCGAAGAAGGATCACTGGGGGCGGCTGTGCATCGACGCGACGATGCCTTGGGGGCGCGAGACGGAATTCGCGCGCAAGTCGATCCCCGGTCAGGACGAGATCGACCTCAGGGACTGGCTGGCATGAGCCCCGCGCCGGATCGGCTGATCGTCGGCATCTCGGGCGCGTCCGGCGTGCGCTACGGCGTGCGGCTGCTGGAAATCCTGCGCGACACGCCGATCGAGACGCATCTGGTGATGACCCCGGCGGCCGAGATCACGCTGGCGCACGAGACCGATCTGAAGGTGGCGCAGGTCCACGATCTGGCCGACCGGGTTCACGCGGCGAAGGATATCGCGGCCGGTATCTCCAGCGGGTCGTTCCGCACGCTGGGGATGGTGGTCGCGCCCTGTTCGGTGCGGTCGATGTCGGAGATCGCGACCGGCGTCACCTCGGGCCTGCTGACGCGGGCCGCGGATGTGGTGCTGAAGGAACGGCGGAAGCTGGTGCTGATGGTGCGGGAGACGCCGCTGCATCTGGGGCACCTCAGGACGATGACTCAGCTGGCCGAGATGGGGGCGATCATCGCCCCGCCGGTGCCCGCCTTCTACAACCGGCCCGGCAGCCTCGATGATATCGTCGATCACAGCCTCGGCCGGGTGCTGGACCTGTTCGGGATCGACACGGATCTGGTCCGCCGCTGGAAGGAGTGACGGGGCGTCCCACGCGTGGGACAGCCCTCAGCCCCCAGCAATTCCAAGGACTTGGCAGGCCCTATTAACCTTTGGGCAAGAGAGTCCCACACCACGGCCCCTTGCCCGGGGGTCCGGTGGCGGCTATCCCCGACCGATGCGCATCCTTGAAAACGTCATCAGCGACCGCGGGTCGAAATATGCCGTCTCGGGCGGGCCCTGCCGCAGCGAGGACGAAGCGAAGGCCTTCGTCAAGGAACTCTGCCGCAAGAAGAAATTCGCCAAGGCCACGCATCATTCCTGGGGCCTTCTGACCGCGGACGGGCCCCTGAAGAACGACGATGGCGAGGCGGGCGCAGGAATGGTCATCCTGCGCATGCTGGAGCGCGAGGGCGTGACGGATCATATCGTCGTGGTGACGCGCTGGTACGGCGGCAAACATCTGGGCGGCGACCGCTTCCGCCATGTGCAAGACGCGGTGCGAATCTATCTGGATGCGCCCTGACCCGGGCCGAAGGCGTCGAGAAGCTGCGCGATCTCGCCCTCGGTCACCGGGGCGCCGCCGAGGAAATAGCGCAGGCCCGGCAGGGGGTCGGCACCCCGGGCGACGCGCGCCATCAGCCAATCGGCGATGATCCCGGCCTGAACCCGCTCGGCCGCCAGTTCCACCGCTTTCAGCCGGTCGCGGAACCCTTCGCGCGTCTCGTCCCCCACCCCGGCAACCGGCGCCCGCAAGGCGATGCGCAGCGCCCGGGCCGGGCGCACGGCGGCGGCCCGCCAGGGTTCGGAGGCGGCGCGCAGCGCCTGAACCTCGGCCGGGGACAGCGGCGCGCCCAGCGCCCGGGCGGCGTAGCACAGGCCCAGAAGGACCATCACGTCGATGCCCCCCTGATCCTGCAAGCGCAGGCAGAGGGGGGCGATGCCCGGGCGGGCATAGGCGGCGGTGATCGCCGCCCACAGCGCGTTTTCGCCGTTCATTCCGCGTCGATGCGGAAGGCGGGCGGCGTGGGACGGGTCACGTCAGGAACCGGAATGGCGTCGATCATGCGGCGGGTAAACTCGTGCTGGGGGTTGGACCAGACCTGCCGCGCGGGGCCAGTCTCGACAATCTCGCCCTTGTACATCATCGCCACGCGGTCGGCGAAGGTTTCGACCAGCATCAGGTCGTGGCTGATGAACAGGTAGCTCAGCCCCATGTCGCGCTTCAGTTCCCACAGCAGATTGATGATCTGCGCCTGAATGGAGACGTCCAGCGCCGAGACGGGTTCGTCGCAGATCAGCAGGTCCGGCTTCATCACGAGCGCCCGGGCGATCCCGATCCTCTGGCGCTGCCCGCCGGAAAACTCGTGGGGGAAGCGGCGACCCCAATCGGTCGGCAGGCCCACGCGCTCCATCATTTCATGCGCGCGTTTCAGGCGGGTCGATTTCTCGCCGATCTGGTGGATGTCCAGCGGCTCGCGGATCAATTGCTCCACGCGCTTTCGGGGATTCAGCGAGGAAAACGGGTCCTGGAACACGCATTGGATATGCGGCCGGAAGCGTTTCAGCCGGAAGCGGTCGAGGCCCGCGATGTCATTGCCGTCGTATTCGATCACGCCCGAGGAGGGCGCTTGCAGGCCGAGAATGGTGCGGGCGAGCGTGGTCTTGCCGCAGCCGGATTCGCCGACCAGCGCCAGCGTCTCGCCCCGGTTCAGATGCAGCGAGATGCCGCGCACCGGGTGAATCGTCGTCTTGCCGACGCGGAAGCTGACGTGCAGGTCGTCGATGCGCAGGAGGGGATTGGTCATGTCAGACCCTCGCGTCGGTGACGGGGTGGTGGCAGGCGTAGCCATGCGCGCCCTCGAATGTCGGCTCGGGGAAGCGCGCGCGGCAAAGTTCGCTGGCATTGGCGCAGCGGGGGGCGAAGCGACAGCCCGGCATCGGGTCGGCGATGGAAGGGACGGTGCCGGGGATCTCGCGCAACACGCCGCCCTGCGCCGAGGCGCGCTCAGGGTTCGGCGTCGCGTCCAGCAGGCCGCGCGTATAGGGGTGGCGGGGGTTGAGGAACAGGTCGCGCGTCGGCGCCTCCTCGGCCTTGTTGCCGGCATACATGACCATCACCCGGTCGGCGGTATGGGCAACCAGCCCGAGGTTGTGGGTGATAAGGACAATCGCCACCCCGGTATCGCGTTGCAGGCGTTTCAGCAGCCGCATGATCTGCGCCTGAACGGTCACGTCCAGCGCCGTCGTCGGTTCGTCGGCGATCAGCACATCGGGGTTGCAGGCCAGCGCCATGGCGATGACCACGCGCTGCAATTGCCCGCCCGACAGCTTGTGCGGATAGGACCAGGCGAGGGTTTCGGGGTTCGGCAGGTCCACCTTGGTGAGCAGGTCGATGACCCTTGCCCAGGCCATCTCGCGCGGGAGCTTCTCGTGCTCCTCGATGACCTCAAGCACCTGTTTGCCGACCGGATAAAGCGGGTCGAGCGCGGCCATCGGTTCCTGAAAGACCATGCCGATTTCGGCCGCGCGGACCTTGCGCATGGCGCGGTTGTCGGTGATCGGCAGTTCGCGGCCCTTGAAGCGGATGGTGCCGCTGAGCTTTTCCACGGCGTCCGGCAACAGGCCCATGATGGCCAGCGAGGTCATCGACTTGCCGCAGCCGGATTCGCCGACGATGGCCAGCGTCTCACCCGCGTTCACATGGAACGAAACGCCGCGCAGGATCAGGACGCCGGGCTTCTTGCGGACGCAGATCTGCAGGTTCTCGACCTGAAGGATGGGGTTGGCCATCACTGCCCCCTCTGGCTGCGGAGCCGCGGGTTGAGGTAATCGTTCAGCCCGTCGCCGACGAGGTTGAGGGCCAGCGCGGTGAGCAGAAGCGCGATGCCGGGGATGGTCATGATGTACCAAGCGTCGCGCAGGTTGTTCTTGCCCATGCCGATCATCGTGCCCCAGGTGGTGACATTGGGATCGCCGAAGCCGAGGAAGCTGAGCGCGCTTTCCATCAGGATCGCGGTGGCGATCATGATGGTGGACATGACGGTGACGCCGGACATGGCATTGGGCAGGATCTGGGTGAAGATGATGCGCCGGTCGCTCATGCCGACGACGATGCAGCCCTGCACATAGGCCTTCTCGCGCAGGACCATGAACTCGCCGCGCACGAGGCGGGCGATGGCGGGCCAGCTGACCACGGCGAGCGAGAAGATGATGACCTGAATCGAGGGGCCGAGGACGGCGACGACGACGATGGCCAGCATGAATTGCGGGATGGTCTGGAAGAGTTCGGTCACCCGCATCAGCAGGTTGTCGATCCAGCCGCCGTAATAGCCGGCGAAGGCGCCGACGAGGATGCCGAAGACCATGGCGACGGTGACCGAGGCGAAACCCACCAGCAGCGAGATCTGCGCGCCGTAGAAGAGCCCGGCCAGGATGTTGCGGCCAAGGCCATCGGTGCCCAAGGGCGCGCCGGGGTATTGGCCGGGCCATTGCAGCGGCGGGCCCATCATCGTGTCGGGGGGCTGCGGGAAGAAGAAGGGCGCGGTGGCGGCCATGAAGAAGACCGTCGCCAGCAGCAAGAGGCCCAGCAGCATCATCCAGTCGCGCAGGATGGCGGAGGCAAGGGATTTCACGCGGTCCATCACTTCAGCTCCACGGTCGGGTTGATGATGGCATAGAGCAGGTCCACGACCAGGTTGGCGACGATCACGAAGAACGAGCTGAGGACCAGGATGCTGAGCAGAAGGTTCAGGTCGCGCTGGAACATGGCGTCGAACATCAGCCTGCCAACCCCGGGCCAGGAAAACACCGTCTCGGTCAGCACCGCCCCGCCGAGGAAATTGCCCACGTTGGTGCCGACGACCGTGACCAGCGGCAGCACGGCGTTGCGCAAGGCGTGGCGGTAGGACAGCCGACGCTCGGAAATCCCCTTGGCGCGGGCCACGCGGATGAAGTCGAGGGACAGCACCTCGAGCATCCCGGCCCGCACCAGTCGGATGTAAATGGCGAGGTAAAAGATGGATTGCGCCAGCGCCGGCAGGATCAAGTGATGGGCGATGTCCACCACCCGGTCCCAGCCGGTGTTGAACGCCAGCACGTTCTCCATGCCGGAGGTCGGCGTCCAGCCCAGCGTCACGGCGAAGATCAGGATCATCATCAGACCGATCCAATAGGGCGGTGTGCCATAGAGCAGCAGCGCCACGAAGGAAATCACCCGATCCGGCCAGCGGTTGGCATAGCGCGCGGCGGTGACTCCGAAAACGATGCCGCCGATGACGGCGATGACGATCGCCGCGCCCATCAGCATCAGCGTGGCGGGCATCCGGCTGAAGATCAGGACCGAGACCCGCTCGTTGAACACATAGCTATAGCCGAGGTCCAAGGTCGCCAGCCGCACGAGGAAGGCCCAGAGCTGGCTGAGCAGCGGCTGGTCCAGCCCGAATTGGGCCCTGAGTTGCGCGATATAGGCAGGATCGGCGGTGCCTGCCTGCCCGGCCAGAGCCTCGGCCGCGTCGCCGGGGGCGAGTTTCAGCAGGAAGAAGTTGATGATGGCAATGACCAGCATCGCCAGCGCACCATAGGCCACCCGCTTGGCCAGAAAGGCCCAGGGGAAACGGCGTCGGATCGGTTTCATGCGGGGATTTCCGTGGGACGTGCATCCGGCAGGCGGCCATCGGGCCGGGCCTGCCCGTGATGGATGGCCAGAAGCCAGTCGTAGAAGCCATAGACCGGCAGGTCCAGCGCTTCGGCCAGCGCCGCCTGATAGGGCGGCAGGTTGGTGCATTCGAGGACCAGCGCCCGGGTATCGGGCGCGCGGGCCAGCAGGGCGCGGGCGGCGGCGATCAGTTCATCCGTGGCCCGCTGGGCGTCGATGGGGCGGTCGGGATCGTTGGCGCGCAGCACGTTCAGCAGATGCGCATCATCGGGCAGCGCGCCGACCGGCAGGTCCGGGTCAACCCCGGCGGCAAGCAGGTGCGCCGGGGTAATCGAGCCTTCCAGCAACCCCATCACCGCGACCTTGCCGTGCTGGCGCTGCCGGAGCGGGATCTGGAACAGCGCAGAGGCGGTGAAGGGCACCGGGCATCCCCAAGCCAGATTTTCCTGCTGGAAGACCAGAAGCCCGCAGGAGGTGGTGAGGAGTTCCGCACCCCGCGCCACCAGCCGGTCGCGCGCGGCGCGGAACCCCTGGGCCAGCGCCGGATCCTGCGGGTCGCCCCGCAGGATCCGGGTGATGCCGGCCCCGCCCACGGTTTCGTACAGGACCCTGCCGCCGAAGGTGCTTGCATTGCCGATGTCGCCGGGCGGCCGCGCGAAGCGTGTGTCCAGCAACATGACGCCGACAGGCGGCAGATTCTGCACGGGATCGCTCATCCGGTGAAGGCGAGCGAGCCGTAGGGCGCGCGGATGCCGTCCGGGCCGGGAACGAAATTCTCGACATTGGCGGCGGCGATGGTGACGTAGATCGGCCGCGCGACCGGCAGGATCGGCAGGTCGGTCATGGCAAGTTGCTGGAAGCGCACGAAGAGGGCGCGGCGGGCCTCGGGGTCGGGTTCGACCGAGGCGTCTTCGAGGATCTGATCCATCTCGGCGCTTTCATAGCCGGTCGAGTTGACGAAGGGTGTCCCCTGCGAGGCGGCCTTGGACCACCAGAAGCGCTGCGAGCCGATGGTCGGATCGGCGGTGACAGAGCCCGGATAGAGGGTCAGGTCGTAATCGTATTCGCCAAAGACCGAGCGGATGAAGGTCGGGATATCGGCGCTGATCAGCTCCAGGTCGACGCCCACGTCGCGGAAGTTCTGTTTCAGGAACTGGCCCATCCGTTCATAGGTGTCGCCGACCGTCGGCGCGATCAGCCGCAGGCTGAAGCGCATGCCGTCGGCGCCCCGGGCGTAACCGGCGGCATCGAGCAGTTCATTGGCGCGGGCCGGATCGTAATCGTAGCTTGGCACATCGGCGGTGTAGAAGTTCGGCAGGGTTTCCGGGATCGGGCCGGTCAGCATCTCGGCCAGACCGTAATAGACCACGCCCAGCATCGCCTCGCGGTTCATCGCGTGCATGAGGGCCTGGCGGACCTCCAGCTTGGCGAGGTGCTCGTTGCGCAGGTTGGTGTGGATCATGTCGAGCGAGTTGTTCATCTCGGTCCCGCGGGTATCGACCTGGAAATCCGGGCTGTCCATGAAGCGCTGGACCTGGTTGACCGGGATCGGGCCGTCACCGGCCAGATGCAGCTCGCCCGCATCGAGCGCCGCGGCGCGGGCCGAGGGGTCGGTGATGATGCGGATCACGAGGCGTTCCAGCTTCGGCTCGCCCTCGCCCCAGTAATTCGGGTTGGCGGTCATGATGATATGCGAGCCGCGCTCCCAGGTCTGGAAGACGAAGGGGCCAGTGCCGACGGGGGCATTGTTGGCGGGGTTCTGGAGGACATCGGTGCCCTCGTAGACATGCTTCGGCAGCATGGGCGATTCCCAGCCGGCGAGGGCATACATCAGCGCCGGGGCGGGCTGGCTGAGGCGCAGAATGGCGGTGTGCTCATCGGGCGTTTCAACGGCGGTGACGCTGGCCAGCGTCGAGCGGCCGCGCGGGTGGTGCTGCTTCAGGATCTCCATGATCGTGTATTGCACATCGGCCGAGGTGAAGGGCTGGCCGTCATGCCACATCACGCCCTCGCGCAGGGTGAAGGTGATCGACAGGCCGTCCTCGGCCACCTCCCAGGCGGTGGCGAGCGCCGGGGTGGGCGAGACGTTGAAATCGTAGTTCAGCAGGCCTTCGAGCATCTTGCCCGAGACGACGGTGACGGGCGAAGCGGTGTTGAAGGCGGCGCACATGGCGTTGGGTTCGGGCGTCACGCACATGGCCAGGGTGCCCGATTGCTGGGCTTTCAGCGGGCCGAAGGGCAGGACGCTGGCGGCGAGGCCGGCACCCGTGGCCAGCAGCAGGGCGCGGCGGCTCATGGCGAAGGTCGGGGAGGTCGGTGTCTTGGTCATGTCATTTCCCTGTTGCGCGGGTCGAATGGCCCGGTTGCCCCGGTAGGGCGCCGGGCGAGCTGTCGCTCTGTCTTCGGCGCCGGTGTCGCGGTTCCTTGAGTATTCCGGCGTGCCCCCGTTCTCGCCAGTAGGGGGGTTTCAGATTCCAGTTCTGATTTTTCTGTTATCGGTCATTTCACCGGATTGGCCCGCAATCAGGGGGTGAAGCCCGTTGCAAGTGCCCGGGCCCGGGTGAAAACCTGTGCGAAATCAACAAACGGGAAACGCGAGATGGATCACCTGACGGGCGCCGGGGCGCTGGCCCTTCTGATCCGCGACTGGGCGGGGGGTCCGGCCTTCCATGTGCCGGGCGAGGGGATTCTGGAATTGCTGGACGCGCTGGAGGGCGCGGGCGTGCCGCTGATCTCGTGCCGGCACGAGGCGGGCGCGGCGGTGGCGGCGCAGGCGGTCGGGCAGGTGACCGGGCGGCCGGGGATCTGTCTGGTCGGCCGGGCACCGGGGGCGCTGAACGCGGCGCTGGCCCTGCACACGGCGCGCACCGACGGGGCGCCGATGATCCTGATTCTGGGCCAGCCCTCGCGCGCAATTGCGGGGCGCGAGCCCTATCTGGCCAACGCGGATTTCGCGCAGACCTTCGCGGCGTCGGCCAAATGGGTGGGATCGTGTGACAGCGCGTCTCGACTGGTGGAGATGCTGTCGCGCGCCTGGGCCGAGGCGATGGGCGGTCGTCACGGGCCGGTGGTCTTGGCCCTGCACGAGGAGGTCTGGCACGAGGAAATCCCCGCCGCCAGTCTGCCCGCCACGCCGCCGATGCCGCCGCGCCCACAGGCCCCGGGGGAGGAACTGGACCGGCTGGCCGATGCCTTGGCCGCCGCCCAGCGCCCTTTGATCATCGCTGGCGGCACCGGCTGGCGGGTCGAGGAAACCCGCTGCCTTGCGCAATTCGCCGAGGAAAGCGGCATTCCGGTGGCGACTGCCTATCGCCGCCGCGACCTGATGCCGGCCAGCCATCCGTTGATGGTGGGGGAACTGGGGATCGGCGCGGACCCGGCGCTGGCGCGGCGGGTGGCCGAGGCCGATTGCCTGCTGGTGCTGGGGATGCGGCTGGGCGAGATCAACACCTTCGGCGCCAATGTCTTCGAGGGCTACCGGCTGATCGAGGCCCCGGTGCCCGCGCAGGCCGTTCACCATATCCACCCCGACCCGGCCGAGTTGAACACGGTCTATCGCACCACGACCGCCCTGCTGGCGCATCCGGGCGATGTGGTGGCGGCGTTGCGGGCCCGGGGGCCGAAGCGGCGCGAGATCGGCGAGTGGCAACGCGACCTGCGCGCGGCGCGCGAGGCGTTCACCACCGGCAAGCCCTGCCCCGGGCCGTTGGACCTGAACGCGGTGTTCAAGGCCCTGCGCGCGGCGCTGCCCCACGACGCCATGCTGACGGTCGGCGCCGGGGCCTATGCCCATTGGCCGCAGCGCTATGTCGCGCATGAGGTCTTCGGCACGCAGCTGGGGCCGAAGAGCGGTGCCATGGGCTATGGCCTGCCCGCCGCCATCGGCGTGCAGGCGGCGCAGCCCGGGCGGCGGGTGGTGGCGGTGGCGGGCGACGGCTGTTTCCTGATGCAGGGCGAGGAGCTGGCGACAGCGGCGCTCTATGGCCTGCCGGTCCTGACCATCGTGGTGAATAACAGCCTCTATGGGGCCATCGCCGCCTCGCAAAGCCGGATGTTCGGGCGGCGCAGCGGCACGGCGCTGGCGCCCGTCGATTTCACCGCGCTGGCGGGGGCGATGGGCGTGAAGGGCTGGAAGGTCACGACGACCGACGCCTTCGCCCCGGCCCTGGCAGCGGCACTGGCCGAGGACGGGCCGACCCTCATTGAACTGATCACCGGCGAAGAGGCCCTGAAACCATGAGCGACATCATCGTCATCGGCGCCGGGATCGCCGGGCTGACCGCCGCCTATCGGCTGCATAAGGCGGGCCATGCCGTCACCGTGCTGGAGGCGGGCGCGGTGCCGGGCGGGCGGGTCGGCGACCGCGAGACGCGGGGGATCCGTTACAACGCCGGGGCGCGGCTGGTCTATCCGTTCTCCAAACCCTTCAACCGGATGCTCGATGACTTGGGCCTGCGGGATGACCTGGTGCCGGTGCGCAAACTCTCGGCCCAATGCCTCGGCGCGGGCGAGGATTGGACCATCGAACTGATGCCGGGACCGGCCAGCCTGCTGACCCCCGGCCTGTCGCTGGCCGAGCGGCTGCGCTTCATCGCGTTCGGCGCCGGGATGCTGCTGGCGAGGGGGCGGACCGATCCCGACGACGCAGCGAGCGCGCTGGCGGCGGATGCGATGACCCTGGCCGATTACACAAGGCAGAAGACCGGCGCCAATGTGCTGGCGCGGATGGTCGATCCGGTGTTCCGGGGCACGCGGTCCTGGAATGCCGAGGAGATTTCCGGCGCCTTCTTCGCCTCGACCACGCCGCATCTGATCGGGCAGGACATGGTCTATGTCTTCCGGCAGGGCATGGCGACCTTGCCCAATGCGCTGGCCCGGGGGCTGGATCTGCGGTGCAACACGCGGGTGGTGGCGGTGACGCAGGCCGGTGACGGCTATGCGGTGGAGACGGAGAGCGAGACGCTGCGCGCCGACCGGGTGGTGATGGCCGTCGAGGGCTCGCTGGTCGCCGGGCTGATGCCGGATCTGGGGGCCGAGGATCGGGCGTTCTTCGCCGGCGTGCGGTACAATTCGCTGGGCATCGTGCATTACCGGTTGAAGGGCGATGTGGCGCCGCGAATGAATTTCTTCGCGCGCGACGTGGCGGGCACGATCGCCACCTATCAGCAGACGGCCGCCAATCCGACCAAGGGGCAGGCCGCGCAGCTTTACGCGCAGCTCTCGCCCGAGGCGAATGCGCTTGCCAAAGCCGAAGGGCGCACCGGCGATCTGCATGCGATCATCGAGGAGCGGCTGTTGCAGCTTTATCCGACGCTTCACGCGGATTGCGAGGATCGGGTGGAACAATGGATCGAGCGGAAACTGCCGACCTTCTACCCCGGCTATGCCCGCAAGGTGGCCGAGTTCCGGGCGCGGCAGCGGGGCGGGCTGGCCTTCTGCGGCGATTACCTGGCGCAATCGCTGTTGACCGGGGCGGCGGCCAGTGGCGAACGGGCGGCGGCGCAGATCCTCGCCTCAGTCTGAGGCGTCGCGGCCTTTCACCGGGGCCGCGGCCTGTTTGGCGCTCGACGGCAGCACGCCGAAATGCAGCTTGAAGGCCGAGGTGAAGCTGGCCTGCCGCTTGTAGCCGGCCGTCTGCGCGATCTCGGCGATGGACAGATCGCCCTGTTCCAGCAGGGTCAGGGCGTAATCCATCCGGTACTTCTTGCGGTACTCGAAAATCGTCGTGCCGTAGAAGAATTTGAACCCGGCCTTCAGCTTGGTGGCATTGGTGCCGAGTTCCTTGGCAAGATTGGTGGCCGAGTAGTTCTTGGAGAAATCCGTCGCCAGCATCTCGCGCGCGCGCTCGAACATGGCAAAGTCGCGTTGAGAAAAGCTCTGCGCGCCTTCGTCCGAGCCATCGTCCAGCGCGTCGGCCACCAGACAGATGATCTCGGTCAGCTTGGCCGAGGCCAGCATCAGATCGCGCGGCCCCTCGAAGGGGATGTCCCACAGCGCCTGCAGCGCCCGGACGAAGGCGCTGTTGATCTTGCGCTCGACCAGCGGGATTTCCCCGGGCAAGGGCGCGAAGAGGCGTTCGACCGCTTTCGAGTCGAGTCCGAAACTGTCGCGCAGCAGGCTGGGGGAGACGTAGATGCCCAGCAGCCGGTAGCTGCCCGCCGGAAAACGGACGGTATAGCTGAGGTCGGGCGGGCAGCGCAGCGCCACCATCGTCGCCTCATGCACCGGATGGTCGTTGCCCTGCGCGGGGGGCGGGCTGCCCTCTTCCACGTCCCAGCTCAGGCGCACCGGGCCTTCGATCTGGAAATGCAGCTCGATCAGACCCTCGTCGCGGACATCCTCATGCCGTTCGTCCAGGGTGGTGCAATCGGTGATGCCGCAGAAGATCTGGTCGCGGACCGAGAGGAACCGGTAGAAGCCGGTCCCGGCATCGGCCGCCAGATCGACCCGGGCGGTGAAGAGCGCCTGCGCGCGGTCGGCCAGCGTCTCGTACCGGTCGGGCTGCGCGGCGAGGCTGCGGAACACCCCCGCCAGCGTGCCGCTGTCGTCGCCGAACTCGCGCCGCCAGAGGCTTTTCACGGCGGAATGACTGTCGCGCTGGCCGGTCATGGCGGGCGGATCCCTCCCGTGCTGGCGATGCCGTGGCCGAGTTTACCGGCGCGAGGCCGAGACCTCAATCTCGACCTTGGCGCCCGGGGCGGGAAGCTGGCAAACCAGCAGCGTGTTGGTCGGGCGCACGGCATCGAAGTGCTTCTTCAGCACCATGGCCACGCCTTTGGCAAAACCGGGCTCGGTGATGTAGACGCGGACGGTCTTCACATCGGCGAGGCTGGCACCGGCCTGCGCCAGCGCCCTGGCGACCGAGGCCAGCGCATTCTCCAGCTGGGCCTCGACGCTTTCGGGGAAGGTCCCGTCGGCATCGGGGCCGAGGCTGCCCGAGACATGGATCACCGGGCCGTCGATCACCGCCTTGGCGAAACCGGCGAAATCCTCGGCGGGCGAGCCGGAAAAGATGCGGTCTTTCATGATAGTGGCGGTCATGGGCTCAGCCTTCCTCGGACTTGCGGATGATCAGCGCCTTCTTGCGCAGGAAGCGGTGGAAACCGCCGTGGCCATAGCGGGTGCCGCCCAGGCCCGAGGCGCCGAAGGCGGTCTTCTCGGCCCGGTCGCCGACGCCGCCCATCGTGTCGAAATCGTTGATCCAGACGCCGCCCGCGTTGATACGCTCGCCCACGGCGACCGCCTCGTCCTCGTCGCCGATCACCGTGGCGGAGAGGCCGAAAACCGTGTCATTGGCCAGACGGATCGCCTCCTCCGGTTCATCGAAACGGGCAATGGGGATGATCGGGCCGAAAGTCTCGGCCTGCATGATCTCCATGTCCTGCGTCACGTCGACCAGCACGGTCGGTTCGCACCAGATCCCGCCGTCCTTCTCGATCAGCTTGCCGCCGGTCAGGATGCGGGCGCCCTTGGCCACGGCATCGTCAAGCTGCGCCTGCAGGATCTGCGCCTGACGGCGGAAGATGACCGGGCCCAGTTCGCCCGATTGCAGACCTTCGGTGTTCAGCGTCAGGGCCCGGGTACGGGCCACCACGCGATCCACGAAGGTCGGATAGATGTCGCGCCCGGCATAGACCCGCTCGATCGAACAGCAAAGCTGGCCGGAGTTTTCCATCGCGCCGCGCACGACGATCTCGGCGGCCTCGTCGGCATCGGCGCTGTCCAGCACCACCGCCGGGTCGTTGCCGCCCAGTTCCAGAAACGCCGTCTTGAACTGCGAGGCGGCGCGTTCATGCACCTTGCGGCCGGTGGGGACCGAGCCGGTGAAGACCACCATGTCGGTGACGTCGATCACCCAGCCGCCAGTCTCGCCGTCGCCCGCCACGTAATCCAGGACGTCGCGCAGATGCTCGACCTCGGCCACGGCGGCCATGAACGGCGCGATGAAGCGCGGCGTCACCTCGGAGGGTTTCGCCAGAACGGCCGAGCCTGCCAGAAGCGCGGTGATCGCGTCGATCATCGACAGGATCAGCGGATAGTTCCAGGGCGAGATGATGCCGACCAGTTGCTGCGGGACGTATTGCTGGCGGAAGCGGAGCGTGCCGTCGCCCGAGGCACCGGTCGCGGCCGCCAGCGCGGCCTCGGCGGTCGCGACGCGCATGCGGGTGATGCCTTTCAGCCCCTCGACCTCGGCCACCGACATGGCGTGACGGCCGGTATCGACCGAAAGCGCGTCGACGATGGCGTCGTAATGGCGGTCAACGGCGTCGCACAGCGCCAGCATGGCGGCCTTGCGCCCCTCGAGCCCGATCTCTGTCCATTTCTGCTGGCCTGCGCGCAGACGGCTGGCCTTGGCCTGGAGGGCGGGCAGGTCCAGGGCCTCGATCCTGGTGTCGACGATCCCGGTCCGGGGGTTCGTCACGTCGATTGCACGGCTCATCGGGGCAGCTCTCCGTCATGGGTTTTCAGCGCGTTAGCCGCAGCATGAGGGCAGCGGCGGGCGGCGGAAAGACGGGGGCGGGGCGATGCTTCCGATATCGAAAAACATTCGCCGGAAATCCGCAGGCCGGGGTGGGGGACCTCAGCCCTTGCGCCATTCCATGAGGTGGAAATAGGGACAATCGTGATAGCGCCGGGCGCGGTCGGGGTCGCCGCCCCGGGGCGCGGGTTCGTCGAAATGCACCAGCCGCAGCCCCTGGGCGAGGAAAGCCTGCATGTAGCGGTGCATCGGCCGGTGCCAGTTCACGATCTCGATCCCGCGCCAGCCCACGCGGTCGGCGCGGGTCGAGAGGTAGTCGCGGATCTGCATGCGTCTTTCGCCCGCGGCATCCTCGACCCAGCCGCCGGCGGTGGTGAAGGGGTTGAGATTGGCCACCAGCAACGCGCCGCCGGGTTCAAGAACGCGGGCCATCTCGGCAATCGCGCTGTCGATATCGGCGATGTCGATCAGGGTCAGGTAGCTGACGACCAGACCGAAGCTGGCATCGGCGAAGGGCAGTGCTTCGGCCCTGGCTGGCTCGTAGCGACCTTGCGGGTCGCGGGCGCGGGCCCGGGCCAGCAGGCTGGGCGTGGGGTCGATTCCGGTCGCCTCGATCCCCTCGGCCCGCAGCATCCGGCAGAAGCGCCCTTCGCCGCAGCCCACGTCCAGCGCGGTCCGTGCGCCGCTGAGCCGGGCGCGGTCCAGCATCGGCGCATCGAGGATATGCTGGCGCGAGTAATCCCCCGTCTCGCCCATATCGGCGATCCAGGCGGCGGCCGAGGCTTCCCAGCCGGTCGTATCTTCGGTCATGGTCGGGCCCTCCCCTTTTTGCGGAGGCGGCGGTCTATCGCCAATCGCGCGCGGCCGCCAGAGGGTCAGGCCGCGCCCGCAACCGCCGCATAGGCCGCCTGCGCCCGGCCCAGCGTATCGAGGTAGCGCGCGGCAGCCCCTTCGCGGTCGCCCCGGGCCAGCGCCGCGACCACGGCGACATGATCCTCGGCCACGGCGGCGCGGTTCGCGGCTTCGGCCAGGGTCACGCTGCGATAGGCCTGCAAGCGGTCGTTGCAATGGTCGGCGATCTCGGTGAGGAAGCGGTTCGGGCAGAGGTCGAACAGCGCGCGGCGAAAGGCCGTGTTGGCGGCGATGAAATCGCGGGGCGCATCGGCGCGGATCGCGGCCTTCTCGGCCTCGGAGGCGGCGGTCAGCGCGGTCACGTCCGGCCGGTCGGGGATCTGGCGCAGGATATCGGCCTCGACCAGCAGCCTTGTGTGGAACATATGCGCGACCTCCCCGGGGCTGAGCAGCGGCAGGCAATAGCCGCGCCCGCGTTCGGTCAGGATGCCATTGCCGACGAGGCGGAACAGAGCCTCGCGGATCGGCGTGCGCGAGGTTTCCAACTGCACCGCCAACACCGGTTCGGTGATCAGGTCATCGGGCCCGTAATCGCCCGAGCGGATCGAGTCCAGCACCCAGTCAAAGACCTGATCGCTGAGCCGCTCGCGGCGCAGGACGCGGGGTTTGTCTTGGGTCGGGGGCATGGCGCGTCCAGTCGGGGATCGGGGGCGCAGGATAGAGGGCGGGCGGGGGCGCGACAATTCCCCTCAGCCCGGTTCGAGGCCCGACCGCCGGTCGCGCGCGCGGGCCTCGGGGTCGCGCCCGGCCGGATCGCCGAAACCGGCGCCGCCCGGAACCTCGAACCGCAGCCTTTCGCCGGGACCGACGATCTGGAAGCCCTTCGGCTGCAGCGTGGCGCCCGAGGCGAGGCCCAGCGCGCCCATCGCCCCGGGGGTGCCGCCCTGACGGCCCTGCGCCTGTACCGTGGTGCGGTCGAACATGGCGAAGAGCGCGACCGGACTGCCATCGCGGGTGGCGAGTTCGATGCTCTGCCCGTAGCCGCCGCGAAAGGTGCCATCGCCCGCCGATCCCGGGCGCAGTTCCTTTTTCCACAGCACGATGGGCGCGTGGCTTTCGACAACCTCCACCGGCATGGCGCGCACGCCCGAGGGAAAGGCGGTGGTGGACAGCCCATCCGCCATCGGCCGCGCCCCGCCGCCGCCCGCGTTGAAGAACAGCGTCTCCCAGGCCGGGCCCTGCCAGTCGCCGGGGAAATGCCGGGCGACTTCCGGCCCGCCGCGCAGCTGGATGCCCCAGAGGCCCGCGGAACCCTCGGCCGGGACGCGGTCGGGCAGAATATGCGCCAGGCAGCCCAGCACGGCCTCGGGCAGGAACTGGCCGATGATGTGGCGGGCGCTGACCGGGTTGGGGCGGGTGACGTTGAGGATCGAACCCTCAGGCGCCACGACGCGGACGGTCGACAGCGAGCCGCTGTTGTTGGGGACCGCGGCGCCGATGATGCAGCGCGCCCCGAACGAAGCATAGGCGTTGGTGTAATTGTAGACGAGGTTGATCCCCTTGGGGTGCGAGGGGCTGGTGCCGGCGAAATCGAGCAGCACCTCATCCTCGCCGATGGTCAGCGTGCAGGTGATGGTGATCGGCGTGCCGAAAGCGTCCAGGGTGATGGTATTGGTGGCCGAGGTTTTCGGCAGTTTGCGGATCTCCTCGATCATGGCGGCGCGGGAACGGGCGAGGATCTCGGCGCCGACCTCCTCCAGATCCTCCAGCCCCAGCTGCGCCACGGCGTCCACAAGAACCTGTGCGCTGGCCTCGTTGGCGGCGACGTAGGAGAGGATGTCGGCCTCCACCTCATCCGGCGTGCGGACATTGGCGCGGATCATCGCCATCAGGTCGTCATTCACCACGCCCTTCTTCATCAGCTTCATCACCGGAATCGCCAGCCCCTCCTCAAAGACCGAGGCGCCGTCCGGCCCCTGCCCCCGCCCGCCGATGTCGAGCTGGTGGCAGGTGCAGGCGAAAAAGCCGATGACCTGCCCATCCTTGAAGACCGGTGAGGTGACGGTGATGTCGTGGACATGCCCCGAGGCAATCCAGGGGTCGTTGGTGATCAGGTGATCGCCTTCTTCCAGCGTATCGGCGGGATGCACGGCCAGCATCTGTGGCACGGCGGCGACGGTCGAGTTGACGTGGCCGGGGGTGCCGGTCTGGGCCTGGGCCAGCATGTTGCCCGAGCGGTCGAAGAGTGCGGCGCTCAGGTCGCCCGAATCGCGCACGACCGGCGAGAAGGCGGTGCGCATCAGGGTGCGGGCCTGTTCCTCGACAATGGCGATGAGGTTGGACCAGATCACCTGAAAGCGGATTTCGTCCTGTGCGGGGTTCATGTCAGCCCTCCTGCCCGGTGTAGGTCAGCAGCACGTGGCCGCCGGAGATGGTGCGCGCGTCGAAACCGCGCGGGACGTGAATCGTGGTGCCCTTGTCCTTGATCAGCGCGGGGCCGTGCAGCGGCTGCGGCCCGAGGTCGGCGCGCAGGATCTGGCGGGCGGGGGTCATGGCGCCGGTTGTCAGGTCGTAAAGCGGCGCGGTGTCGGGCAGGGAACGCTCCAGCCGGTCGGTGACGGCGGGGGTGGGGGCGGTGCCTTCGGCGGCGACGCGCAGGCTGAGGGCGACGATCTCGACCGGGATGCGGTCCAGCGCGCGTTTGTAGAGGGCGGCATAATGGCGTTGGAACAGGGCCTGCAGACGAGGGGCGTCCTGATCGGTGAGGTCCGTATCCTCGACCGGGATCTGCAGCGTCTGGCCTTGCCCCTTGTAGCGCAGGAACAGCGTGCGTTGCGCCACCTGCCCTGCCCCGGGGGCGGCGGCTTCGACAAAGGCCGCAGCCTCGGCCGCCATCTCGGCATAAAGGCGGTTATAGAGCGTGGCGTCGAAGCGGCCGAGCGGCATGGCCAGGCTGCGCGAGAGTTCATAGACCGCCTGCGCCTGCAGGAAACCGATGGCCGAGCCGATGCCCGCGCCCAGCGGCACGATCACCCTTGTGGCGCCCAGCTTGCGGGCGATGCGGGCGGCGTGGATGCCGCCACCGCCGCCGAAGGCGATGATCGGCCGGGGGCGCAGGTCGACGCCCTTTTCGCGCGCGTGTTCGCGGGCGGCGCCGGCCATCTGCTCCTCCACCACCTCGGCCAGCGCGGCGGCGGCGCCCAGCGGGTCGAGGCCGAGGGGCTGGCCCACCCCCGCCTCCAGCGCCTGCGTGGCGAGCGTCGGGTCGATCTCGATCCCCGAGCCGTCGAAATCCCCCGGCGACAGGCGGCCGAGCTGCAGGTTGGCATCGGTCACGGCGGGATGCGTGCCACCCCGGGCATAGCAGGCCGGGCCGGGGTCCGAGCCCGCGCTCTCGGGCCCGACCTGCAACCGGCGCTGGCCGTCGACGCGGGCCAGCGAACCGCCGCCCGCGCCGATCTCCACCAGATCAATGACCGGGATGCGGGCGGGTAGGCCGCTGCCCTGCCGGTGCATATGCTCGCGCGCCATCTCGAAGGACGGGCTGCGGCGGGGCATGCCCTTGTCGATCAGGCAGACCTTGGCCGTGGTGCCGCCCATATCGAAGGCAAGGATCGCCTCCTCGCCCAACTCGCGGGCCAGTTGGGCGGCAAAGACCGCGCCGCCCGCCGGACCCGATTCCACCAGCCGGATCGGGAAGCGGCGGGCGAGGTCCAGCGTGCAGAGCCCGCCGTTCGACAGGAACATGAAAACCGGCGCGGTCAGGCCCAGCGCCGCCAGCCCGCTTTCCAGCCGGTCAAGATAGGTCGCGACCTGCGGCTGGACGAAGGCATTGGCGGCGGTGGTGGAAAAGCGGGCGTATTCGCCGATCTCTGGCGAGACCTCGGACGAGAGGCTGAAAAGGACGCCCGGCAGCAGCGGTTGCAGCACCTCCAGCGCGCGGCGTTCATGGGCGGGGTTCACGTGGGCATGCAGGAAGCAAAGCGCGACGCTTTCGATCCGCTCGTCGCGCAGCGTCCGGGCGAGGGCGTGCAGCGCGGCCTCGTCGAGGGGCAGCAGGACCTCGCCATCGGCGGCCAGACGTTCGGGCACGCCATAGCGCCACCAGCGGGGGATCAGCGGCTCGGGCTTGACGATGGTGATGTCGTATTGGTCGAAACGCCCCTCGTCCCCCATGGCAAGCACATCGCGGAAGCCCTGCGTCGTGACCAGCGCGGTGCGGGCGCCTTGCCGCGAGATGATGGCGTTCGTCGCCAGCGTGGTGCCGTGGACGATGCCGGTCACGGCGGTGGGGTCGATGCCAGCCTCGCGCAGGATCTGTTGCACGCCGTCGAGAATCGCGCGCTCGGGCGCATGGGGCGTGGTCGGCAGTTTCAGCGTGCCGAGGCCCTGCGGCGTGGCGAGGGCGAAATCGGTGAAGGTGCCGCCCACGTCGATACCGATGCGGATGTCGCTCATTCTTGCCGTTCCTTCGCTGGTTGAGCTTGCGTATTACTCATTATTCATTATTCATTGTTGCGTCAGGGATGCCAGACCATCCCCCTGTCTGTCAATCGCCGATCCGCCTGGAACCGCCATTATTTTAAACTTGAAACTATGCCGGGGAGGGTCTAGCCTCCCCCGAAACGCGTCAGAGGATTGTCCCGTGCCGACTGATTTCTCCGCCACCCGCGCCCTGTTCGACCTGCCCGAGGGGGTGATCTATCTGGACGGCAATTCGCTGGGGCCGCTGCCCCGTGCGGTCCCCGCCCGGTTGCAGAAAGCCGTCGTGGACGAATGGGGCCAGATGCTGATCACCGGCTGGAACAAGGCCGGATGGATGGATCTGCCGACCCGGCTGGGCGACCGGATCGCCCGGCTGATCGGGGCCGAGCCCGGGCATGTGGTGCTGGGCGATACGCTGTCGATCAAGGTCTATCAGGCGCTGGCCTCGTCGCTGGAGATGAACCCCAAGCGGCGGGTGATCCTGTCCGATACCGGGAATTTCCCCTCGGACCTGTACATGGCCGAGGGGCTGTGCCGGACGCTGGGACCCGATTACACGCTGAAGACGGTCGCGCCGGAAGAGGTGCTGGACGCCATCGACGACAGCGTTGCGGTCCTGATGATTACCGAGGTCGATTACCGCACCGGGCGGCGGCATGACATGGCGGCACTGACCGCCAAGGCCCATGCGGCCGGCGCGCTGGCGGTCTGGGATCTGGCGCATTCGGCCGGGGCGACGGATGTGAAAGTGGCCGAGGGCGGGGCCGATTTCGCGGTCGGCTGCACCTATAAATACCTCAATTCCGGCCCCGGCGGCCCGGCCTTCATCTATGTCGCCCCCCGCCATGCCGAGGTCGCGCGCCCGGCCCTGTCTGGCTGGCTGGGGCACGAGGCGCCTTTTGCCTTCGACCTGAACTATCGCCCCGGCGCCGGGATCGAACGGATGCGCGTCGGCACGCCGCCGGTCCTGCAGATGGTGGCGCTGGACGCCGCGCTCGATGTCTGGGAGGGGGTCGAGATCGCCGATCTGCGCGCCCGCTCGATCGAGCTGTGCGAAGCGTTCATCCAGGGGGTCGAAGTCGCCTGCCCGGGTCTGGAACTGGCCACACCCCGCGATCCGGCGCTGCGCGGCAGTCAGGTGAGTTTCCGCCACCCTGAGGGCTATGCCGTGATGCAGGCGCTGATCGCCCGCGGTGTCATCGGCGATTTCCGGGCGCCCGACATCCTGCGCTTCGGCTTCACGCCGCTTTACATCGGCCTGGAGGAGGTCGAAGGTGCGGTGAGGATCCTGGCCGAGATCCTGGCGACCAACGCCTGGGACCGACCCGAGTTCAAGACCCGTGCGAAGGTGACATGATCCGCATCCGCTCCTACCGGCCCAGCGACCGCGAGGCGTGTTTCCACGTCTTCCGCCGCGCTGTGCATGAGGGGGCGGTTCGCTACGATCAGGCGATGCGCGACGGCTGGGCGCCGCGCGCCACGCCCGACCTGACCACGCGCGACAAGTTGCTGGATCAGGAATGCTGGGTCAGCGAGGTCAACGGCACGCTGACGGGTTTCATGTCGCTGATGCCGGACGGGCATCTGGACACGGCCTTCGTTCTGCCCGAGGTCATGGGCCAGGGCCATGCCGCAGCGCTCTATGATCGGCTGCTGGCGCGGGCTCAGGCGCTGGGGCTGGCGCGGCTGACCGTCCATGCCAACGCGTATTCCAGCCGGTTCCTGGGCCGGCGCGGCTGGCAGGTCGAGCGGGTGGAGCCGATGAGCCTGCCCAATGGCGCGCCGTTCGAGCGGTTCCATATGGCGCTGGACCTGACCGAGGGGGCGGCGGCATGAGGGCGCGGGGCGACCTGCCGCCGGTCTGCCGCGCGGCGGGCTGGATTTCGATCTGGCGGCGGCTGGCCATGGTCGGGGCGCGGGATGCGGGGCGGACGGGCTGAGATCCGCCTTTCCCTTCCCGAACCGACCCGGAGTCCAAAATGACCGATGCCTACGATCCCGCGCGCGAGGGCGCGCAAATGGCCTTTGACGGCCGCATGTCCTATACCGATTACCTCGGCCTCGACGCGATCCTGAGCGCGCAGCACCCACGATCCGACGCGCATGACGAGATGCTGTTCATCATCCAGCACCAGACCAGCGAGCTGTGGATGCGGCTGGCCCTGCACGAGATCGGCGCGGCGCGGGCGGTGCTGGCCGAGGGGCAGACGCGCCCCGCCTTCAAGATGCTGAGCCGCGTGGCGCGGATCTTCGAGCAGCTGAACAGCGCCTGGGACGTGCTCAGGACCATGACCCCCAGCGAATACACCACGTTTCGCGGCGCGCTGGGCGAAAGCTCGGGCTTTCAATCCTGGCAATACCGGCTGATCGAATACAGCGTCGGCAACCGCAACACTGCGCTTCTGAAGCCGCATGCCCATCGCCCGGACCTGACCGCCGCGCTGGAGGCCGAACTGGCCAAGCCCTCGCTATACGACGTGGCGGTGCGGGCGCTGGCCCAGGCGGGATTCGCGATTCCCGCCGAGGTGCTGGAGCGCGACCTGCGGCGGCCCTGGCAGCTGTCCGAGCCGGTGCAGGAGGCCTGGCGCGCGGTCTACGCCGAGCCGCACCGCTATTGGGAACTCTACGAACTGGCCGAGAAACTGGTTGATTTCGAGGATTATTTCCGCCGCTGGCGCTTTAACCACGTCACCACGGTGGAGCGGGTGATCGGCTTCAAGCGCGGCACCGGCGGCACCGGCGGCGTGACCTATCTGCGCCGCATGCTGGAGGTGCAGCTCTTCCCTGAACTCTGGGCTTTGCGCACCAGCCTGTGATCGCCGGGCCGGTCCGGCGCGGACCGGCCCCGTTCACGTGTCAGTCAGACACTAGGAAACCGGTAGCCGGGATCGGTATTTTCCCTGCGATCTGAAAGGATTGCAGGGATTGCGGCGGATTGCCCGAGCTATGCTGCGGTTGCAACACAAGCCTTTCTCTTGGGGCCCGATTTGTGCTAGAAGCGGGCAAGTTCAATCGCTTTTGGCCCGTTTTCATTGATAAACAGCGTCTTGTACGAATCCTCCTGTGCGGGCCCCCGATATTCCCCATGCGCCACGGGCGCGGGTCGCGGGATCTGTGCTGCGGCCGGGTTGTTTGCGCCTTGCCAAGGGGGCGCCAGCCCGTCTATGCGCTCGCACCCGGGGCGGCCCCCCTTCCGAAAAGCTGAGATCGTGACATGAAGGTCAATCACATCCTGGTGGTCTGCGTCGGCAATATCTGCCGCTCGCCCGTCGGCGAACGGCTGCTGGCCCGGAGCCTGGCCGAGAGCGGCCTTGACACCGTGGTGAGTTCGGCCGGCATCGGCGCGCTGGTCGGCCATGCCGCCGACGAGACCGCGGCCGAGGTCGCCGCCGAACGTGGACTCAGCCTGGACGGCCATTCCGCGCGCCAGTTCACCCGCGAGCTGGGGCAGCAGGCCGACCTGATCCTGGTGATGGAGCCGGGCCACCGGCACGAGATCACCCGCCGTGCCCCGGACCTGTCGGGCCGCGTCATGCAGTTCGACCATTGGATCGGCGGCAAGGGCATCCCCGACCCCTATCGTCACCCGCGCGCTTTCCACGAAACCGTGTATGATCTCATTGCCAAGGCCGCCGACGGGTGGTCGAGCAAGCTGGCACCGCGAAAGGGTCGGTAGAATGCTGGAAGACCAGAATGCCAGCGCTCGCCGGAGCCAGGGCACCGCACCGCCGGCGCAGGACAACCGCTCGTCCCGGGACGAAAGCGAAATCGATATCGTCGAAATCCTGTTCAAGGTCTGGAAGGGCAAATTCCAGGTGATGCTGGCGATGGGCATCGCGCTGGTGCTGTCCTTCGTGATCCTCCTGAACACCCAGCCGATCTATCAGGCCGACGCGCTCCTGCAGCTGGAAGAGAACAGCAACGCCTTGGCGCTGCCCAGCGAGATGAGCGACCTGCTGGGCGCGAACGACCCGCGCAGCGTCACCGAGATCGAGATCATCCGCTCGCGGCTGGTGGTCGGCCAGGCGGTGGCCAGCCTGAACCTGGACTGGCGCGTCGAACCGGCGCTGGCGCCCGGCTTCGGCACGATGCTGGCCCGCTACAATGTGCCCCTGATCGGGGCCTTTCTGCCCGAGCGCTTCGCCCGCCCGGGCGAAGGCCTGACCCTGCAGCAGCTGACCGTCCCGCCGTCGTGGCTGGACACGCCCCTTGAGTTGACGGTGGGCGAAGCCGGGACCTTCACCCTGGCCACCCCGGATGGCGAGACCCGCGAGGGCCGCGTCGGCGAGCCGCTCGCCCTGCCCGATATCGGCTTCTTCCTGACCGTGGGCGACATCGACGCGCCGGCGGGCCGGGCCTATACGCTGATGCAGGTCAATGAAAGCGCCGCGATCACCTCGCTTCGCAACCGCCTCAGCGTCAGCGAGCGGGGCCGCAGTTCGGGTATCCTGGACCTGCGGATCACCGGCCCTGATTCCAACGAAAACGTGCGCGCGCTGAATGCGGTGCTCAACGCCTATCGCGGCCAGAATGTCTCGCGCAGCGCGGCGCAGGCCGAGGGCAGCCTCGATTTCATCCGCCAGCAGATCCCGCAGGCCGAACAGACGCTGCGCGACGCCGAGGATGCGCTGAATGCCTTCCGCCAGCAGCAAGTCTCGGTCGATCTGACGCTGGAAACCCAGACGCTGCTGACCTCGGTCACCAATATCGAAGGGCAGATCGCGGAGCTGCGCCAGCGTGAGGACGAGCTGTCGCAACGCTACACGCCCTCGCATCCCACCTACCGGCTGCTGATCGAAGAGCGCACGCGGCTGGAGGCCCGGCTGGCAGAGCTGCGTTCGCAGGTGGGCGAACTGCCCGAGACCCAGCGCCAGATCGTCAACCTGACCCGCGACGTGGAACTGGCGCAGCGGCTTTACACCGAGTTGCTGACCCGCGCGCAACAGGTCGAGGTGCTGCGCGCCAGCACCATCGGCAATGTGCGCATCGTCGACACCGCCGCCGCCACGCTCAACCCGATCTCGCCCCGCCGCGTGCAAGTGCTGATGATCGGCCTGATGCTGGGTCTGATCGCCGGGCTGGGCTTCGTGATCGTGCGTGACGCGCTGCGCAAGGGGATCCAGGATGCCTCGGAGATCGAGCAGCTGGGGCTGCCGATGTTCGCCACCATCAATTACAGCGCGCAAACCGACACGCTGGGCAAGCGCAAGGATCAGCAACCGATCCTTGCCCTGGAACGGCCGGACGACCTGGCGATCGAGGCCTTCCGCTCGCTGCGCACCAGCCTGCATTTCGGCATGCTCGATGCTCAATCCCCGACGCTGGCCGTTACCTCGGCGCATCCCGCGGCAGGCAAGAGCTTCGTGGCAACCAACCTGGCGATCGTCGCCGCGCAAGCGGGACAGCGCGTCTGCCTGATCGACGCCGACATGCGCCGCGGGCAACTACGCCGCTTTTTCAACCTGCCCCGCAACCAGCCGGGCCTGGCCGAGATCCTGTCCGGTGCGCGCAAGGTCGAAGATGTCATTCTGGTGGGGCCGGTGCCCGATTTCTACATCATCCCCACCGGGAAATACCCGCCGAATCCCTCCGAACTGCTGCTGCGCGCGCAGATGCGCGAGTTGCTGGACTGGTGCAGCGAGAACTTCGACCTGACGATCCTGGACTGCCCGCCGACGCTGGCCGTGACCGATCCGGTCATCGTCTCGCGCGAGGCCGGGGCGACGCTGTTCATCGCCCGCCACGACCTGACCCATCCCAAAGAGATCGACGCCTCGATGAAGATCTATGCCGCGGCCGGGATGCGCTTCAACGGCGCCGTGCTGAACGGGTTCGACCCGCGGAAGGCGCGCAGCAGCAGTCGCTACGGCTATGCCTATGGCTATCGCTACGATTACAAGCAGCGGACCGATTGAGGGGGCGCTGCGCGGCCCCTGCGGTGGCGGTGCCCTGTCGTCGCCGGGCGCGCCCGGCTCTATACTGCCCCGGTGCGTCAGTCAGCGGCCCTTGTGGCGTGTTCCCGCGCTTTCGCGCTACCGGGCGTGCCGCAGCCAGCGCGGCGGCAAACCCGGTCTGGACCTTGTTGTGCCGACTTTGATACAGACGCCGCGACTTTGCCGCGCGACCTACCCTTCTTGATCCTCGAAAGTTCTTTCCGTGACGAATCTCGACATGAAGGCTGCGGCCAACAATGAGCCCCCTGTCCCGCGGATCATCAGCGAGGCGCCGCTTATCTTTTCCCTGAACCATTCGCTGGCGCTGATCGACCGCTCGTTCGGGATCGACCGGATCATCGCCGATAGCGGGGATGAATTCGTCGATTCCTATTACCGGCAGTCGCTGCCGGGCTATTCACGGCTCTACAACCCCTGGCAATGCATGCATCTGCCGCTGCACGACGGCACGCTGAGCGAAAGCGAGGCGTTTTTCGCCCAGGCGTCCGAGGTCGCGCGGCATCTGCACGACCGTCCCGGCCAGCGGGTGCTGGAGCTGGGGTGCGGGCTGGGGGCCAATTCGCTGCATCTGGCGGGACGGCTCCCGCATGTGTCGTTCGTCGGCACCGATCTGATGGACCAGCATGTCCAGCGCGCCAGTGCCAAGGGCCGCGCCCTGCCGAATCTGAGCTTCCGGCAGGCCAGCTTCGAGGATCTGCCCGAGGAACTGGGCCAGTTCGACGCGATCTTCGGCATCGAGACGCTGTGCTATGCCAATGATCCCGGCCCGGTGGCCCGGCTGATCGCCCGGCATCTGCGCCCGGGCGGGCATGTGATCCTGTTCGATGCCCATCGCAAGCCTGGATTCGAGGGGTTCCCCACGGATCTGGTCACTGCGACCAAGCTTTACGAGATCACCACCGCCGTGGCCCGCGGCTTTCATGACGAGGGGCGCTGGCAGCAGGCCTTTGCGGCGGCCGGGCTGGAGGTAACGGCGGCCGAGGATGTCACCGAACAGACGCTGGCGGGCCTGACGCAATTGCACAGCCGGGCCACGAAAGCCTTTACCCAGCGCAAGTGGCGCCTCGCGCTGAAGGTGATGCCGCGCTATTTCGCCCGCAATGCGGTGGCCGGGCTGGTCGGCTATCACGTCTGCTTCGGCGACCGGACTGCGCCCGATATCAGGCTCGGCCCGATCACCTATCAGAAGATCGTCGCCCGCAAGCCTGCCGCCTGACGGCGCCAGGGCGGTGCAAGTCGGTCATTCGGCCGCGGGCAGGCCCTTGGAGCCGTCGCGCCGCCCCACGACGGGGGCATTTCGCAAGCCGTTGACGGCAAAGCGCATGCCGGCCAGATAGAGCGCGAAATAGAGCACGAAGAAGATGGCCAGCGCCGCCATGGCCTCGGCCGGTCGGTCGTGCAGCAGGAACCCGGCAAGCGCAGGTGCCGCGATCAGCGGCAGCATCACCGCCGTGGCCACGGGATTGGCGATGCTGCGACGGCTGCGGCCGAAAGCCGCAATCTCGAGGCTGCGCAGCACCAGATGGTGGAAATGCAGCCGGTCCGGCGCCGACAAGGGCGACTTGCGCTGATAGCGACGGACGATCGCGAGGGTCAGGTCAGCCAACGGCCAGAACAGGGCCAGCAGCATCGCGAAGGGGGTCACATCCGCGTGCCGGCCGGCCAGCAGGATCCCCATCCAGGCCAGAAGAAAGCCCACGGTATAGGCCCCGGCATCGCCGAAGAAGATGGTGCCGAAGGGAAAGTTGAACAGCAGGAAGCCCAGCACCGCCGCCGCCAGAACCGAGGCGATGACGGCGACCTCCATGTCGTTGACTGACAGGGCCGTGCCCAGCAGGCTCAGCGCGCCGATCAGGGCGGCCGATCCCGCCAGGCCATTCAGCCCGTCGATCAGGTTGAAGGCATGGGCGACGGCTGCGGCCGCCACCACCGAGATCACGATCGCGAGCGGCGACCAGGCCAGAAGCAGGTCCAGAACCGGCACGCCCGTGTGGGAGATCCAGGTCCCGCTGAACCAGACGACCAAGGCCGAAGACGCCAGCGCCGCCGCCAGCCGACCGGCCGGAGCGACGGGAAAGCCGAGGTCCTCGGCCGCGCCGGAAAGGAACAGCGGCACCGCAGCGGTCAGCAGCAGGACCCAGAGCGATTCCCAGCCCGGCAGCGCCAGCAATGCGGCCGCCACGACGGCGACGAAGACCGCGATGCCGCCCAGGCGCGGGGTGGGGGTGGAATGGGCGGCCTGGACGGCGCCGAGGTCGCCCACGCGCATCAGCCGCGACCAGGTGCTGCGGGTCTTGATCACGAGGACGGCGCAAACGGCCGCCGCGACCAGCAGGGCCGCCACTGCCTCGCCATCGACGAAAGGAGTAAACATGAGAAAAATACCTCAAAGAATAGCCGGATGAACCGGGGCGTGCCCGCAGGGAGAATTCCTGCATTCCGTTGTCGGTCAGAGGGGATCTTGTGCCTGGATCAACAGTCTCGCAATCATACCCCTGTCACGCTTGTGGGCGTCTCCTCGACGCGGCGCCAGGTGTCCGAAGGTCAAACAACACCGACCCGAACGCCACTTGAACGGCGCAAACTATAGTTGAATTCGCAGAATCCCTCAATCCTGTTACGGCAGTTGTGAACGCCCTTCGCGCCGCCCGGGGCCGATTGCGCGCCGTTCCGCCGAGGCCGGTATCCATCGCCCTGAACCGCCACGAGAAACGGCGCCCCGGGGGGCGCCGTTCCTGCTGACCGGGGCCTCGGCGCCCGGGCTTATTCCGTCTGGAGGTCCTGCGCCAGGTTCAGGGCCTGGGCGCTGGGCAGCAGCCGGCTGATCGTGTCGTTCCAGCGCTGCAGCGGCGAGCGCAGGACATAGACCACATCGCCCGGCTCCAGCACGAAACGGGTGCCGAGCAGCAGGCCTGCGGGATTCGACACGTCCAGCTGGAAGACCCGGGTCCAGACGCGCGTGACGCCGCCTTCCAGCGCCTGCTGACGGCGGAACACCAGCACACCGCGGGCATCGGCCCGGCCTTGCTGCAGGCCACCGCGCCGGGTCACCGCCTGGGTCAGCGTGATGGGTTCGACCGACAGGTCCATGACATCCGGCCGGGCGATCTCGCCCAGCAGATAGGCTTCCTCGGCCCGGCGGCGCGGCACGCTGACGATATCGCCGTTGCGCAGCACCGGGTTGTTCTGGCGCATGCCGGCGGACAGGAAGCCCTGCACATCGACCGTATGCACCCGACCCGAACGCTGCACCGAGACCGCGCGCAGGTCGGCGTCGTCGGTGAAGCCGCCGGCGGCGTTCACCGCCTCGATCAGCGTCAGCGGCACCGCGGTGAGGGGCTGGCGGTTCGGATCGCGCACTTCGCCCGAGACGACGATGGCCTGGGCGTTGTAATCGGCGATGCGGACATCGACCTGCGGGTCGGGAATGAACTCGCGCAGGCGCTGGGTGATGTCGCTGCGGATCTGGTCGACCGGGCGCCCGGCGGCCTGGACCTGGCCGATATAGGGATAGTTGAAAGTGCCGTCGGCGCCGACCTGGAAGCCGCTTTCCGAGGCGCTGCGCGATTCACCGGCCGGAAGCGTCAGTTCCGGGTGGTTGAACACGATCACCGAGAGGATGTCGCCCGCGCCGACCATATAGGTCCAGTTGCGCCCGGTCGGCAGGTCGGTGCCCGCGAAGCCGCGCACGGGGCGGGTGAAGCCGTCGATGTTGGTCACGTCCAGCACGATGACCTCGATATCCGGACCCAGCGAGCGCTGCGCCTGTTCGGTCACCGGAAAGCGGACGTAGCCGTCGGAACAGGCCGCCAACGTCAGGGCCAGCGCCAGGGCGCCGACGCCCTTCGAAACGGCCCGATGGACCCTGCTCAGCATACTCGTACCCCGGTCCACTGGTCCCATCTCGTGCGTCGTCATCATCTTCTCACAATTCCAATGGCGCGCGATGCTTCCGTATCAATGTCACAGCCATCCATACCGCGCAAATCTTCACGTCACCTAGCATGGTGATTCCCGAACTCAACCGATTTTGCTCACCAAGTGTGACGGTGGCGCCACACCTTCGGACCGAAAACAAGGCGTGGCCCGTTCGTTTCCGGATAGCGCAGCCGCGCCCCCGGATCGAGACGAAATCGCCCCGGGGGTGACCGATCCGCGCAACTTTGCCGATAGGGCGGTGTCAGGCCGTCGCCACGGCGTCGAGCGCGTGACAGGCGGCCTGCCCGATTGGAGTCGGCCGGGGCAGCGGCACCTCGCGCTTGCAGCGGTCATGGACCAGCGGGCAGCGGGGGTGGAAGGCGCAGCCGGGCGGCGGCGAGATCGGGTTCGGAATCTCGCCCTCGACCGCGCGGCGGCGACGGCCCGACAGCGCCAGATCCGGCACCGCATCCAGCAGCATCCGCGTATAGGGATGCTGCGGCTCGGTGAAGAGCTTCTTGGCCTGCGCGATCTCGACCAGACGGCCGAGGTAGAGCACGCCGATCCGGGTGGACATGTGCCGCACGACCGAAAGGTCGTGGCTGATAAGCAGATAGGTCAGCCCGAATTCATCCTGCAGATCGCGCATCAGGTTCAGGATCTGCGCCTGTACGGACACGTCCAGCGCCGAGGTCGGCTCGTCGCAGACGATGAATTCGGGTTTCGAGGACAGGGCCCGCGCGATAGCGATGCGCTGGCGCTGCCCCCCGCTGAATTCGTGCGGGAACTTGGTCACGTCATTGGCAGAGAGGCCCACCACCTCCAAGAGCCGTGCGGCCTCCTTGCGGGCGTCGGTCGGGTTCATCAAGCCGAAGGTGCGGATCGGCTCGGCGATGATCTCGCCCACCCGCCAGCGGGGGTTGAGACTGGCGAAAGGGTCCTGAAAGATCATCTGGAAGCGGCGGCGCAGGCTGCGGGGGATGCCCGCGGCGGTGTCGATCGTCTGCCCGGCGAAGGTGATCGTGCCCGCGGAGGGCGGCAGCAGGCCCACGACCATCTTGGCGATGGTCGATTTGCCGGACCCGCTTTCGCCGACCAGCGCGAAGGTCTCGCCCTTGGCGATCTCGAAGCTCACATCGGCATTGGCGGTGAGGAATTGCTTCTCGTCCCGCTCGATCACCCGGTTCAGCCAGGGTTTGGACACGTCGAAGCGGCGGGTCAGGCCCTCGATCTTCAGCAGGGGCTCAGCCATGGGGCACCTCCGATGCTTTGGCGGTGTCGTGCAGCCAGCAGGCCACCCGGCGGCCCCCGTCCAGCGCCAGAAGCTCGGGCCGTTCGGTGAAACAGGGGGCGAAGGCGCGTTCGCAGCGGGGGTTGAAGGCACAGCCCTGCGGAATGGCGTTGAGACGCGGCATGGCGCCGGGGATCTGCACCAGCCGGTCGCTTTCCTGGGTCAGCGTCGGGATCGAGCCCATGAGGCCGCGGGTATAGGGATGCAGCGCCTCGGTGATGACCTCGCGCACCGGCCCGATCTCGGCCACGCGCCCGGCATAGAGCACGGCCACGCGGTCGGCGGTCTCGGCGATGACGCCCATGTCGTGGGTGATCAACATGACCGCAGCGCCGCGTTCGGCGCAGATGTCCTTCAGCACCTCGATGATCTGCGACTGCACGGACACATCCAGCGCCGTCGTCGGCTCATCGGCGATAACCAGCTCAGGCTCGGCGCAAAGGGCCAGCGCGATCACCACCCGCTGCCGCATCCCGCCCGAGAAATGATGCGGGTAATCGTCGATCCGGCGGGCGGCGGCGGGAATGCCCACGCGGTCCAGCAGCGCCACGGCGCGCTTGCGGGCCTCGGCTTCCGAACAATCGATATGGGTGCGGATCGTCTCGATCAGCTGCTGCGCCACCGTATAGAGCGGGTTGAGCGAGGTCAGCGGGTCCTGGAACACCATGCCGATCCGCTTGCCGCGGATCTTGCGCAGGGCCTCGGGGCGGAGGTTGTCGATCCTCTCGCCCTTGAGCCGGATCTCGCCGGCGGCGATGCGGCCCGGGGGCTCGATCAGGCCGATGATCGCGGCACCGGTGATGGATTTGCCGGCACCGGATTCACCGACCATGCCCAGCACCTCGCCGGGCATGATGTCGAAGCTCACGCGGTCCAGCGCGCGCAGGGTGCCGCGGCGGGTGGGGAATTCCACCACCAGGTCGCGGACGGACAGAAGGGGGTCAGCCATGGCGGGCTCCCTTAACGAAGACGGGGGTTCAGCGCGTCGCGCAGCCAGTCACCAAGCAGGTTCACGGACAGCGCCAGCGCCAGAAGGGTGAGGGACGGGAAAAGCAGGATCCACCACTCGCCCGAAATAAGGAAGCCCTGACCGATGCGGATCAGCGTCCCGAGGCTGGGCTGGGTCGGCGGCACACCGACGCCGAGGAACGAAAGCGTCGCCTCGGCGATGATGGCCAGCGCCAGGCTGATCGTGGCGATGACCAGTACCGGCCCCATCACGTTTGGCAGGATGTGGCGGAACATGATCTTGGCGGGATGCGCGCCGATCACCCGGGCGGCCTGGACGTATTCCTTGTTCTTCTCGACCATCGTCGCACCGCGCACGACGCGGGCGAATTGCACCCAGTCCGACAGGCCGATGGCCACGATCAGCACCCAGATCGCCAACTGGTCGCGCAGATTGTCGGGGATGAAGCCCCGGGCGATGCCGAAGATCAACAGCGCGATCAGGATCGCCGGGAAAGCCAGCTGCACGTCGGCGACGCGCATCAGCGCGCCATCGACCCAGCCGCCGCGCCAGCCGGCGTAGAGCCCGACGGAGATACCCAGGACCATGGCGAAAAGCACCGCCATGGCGCCGACGAAGAGCGAGGTGCGAGTGCCGTACATGATGGTGGACAGCATGTCCCGGCCCTGGTTGTCGGCGCCCATCAGGAAGGTCTCGCCGGTGAAGGCGTTGGGCTCCATCGGCGGGGTGAAGCCGTTCATCAGGTTCAGGCCGGCCGGATTGTAGGGGTTCATCGGCGCAAGCCAGGGTGCGAAGACGGCGCAGAAGATGATGGTCAGCGCCACCAGCGTGGCGACGATGGCCACGGGTGCCGTGCGGAAGGCATAGGCAAGATCGCTGTCCCAGAGGCGATAGAGGCGGCCGGGGGTTTTCGAGGTCATGGCGGGGCTCCCGTCAATGGGCCTTGCCGGCGCGGTCCACGCGCAGGCGGGGGTCGACGGCGTAATAGAGAAGGTCGACGATCAGGTTGATCACCACGAAGATCAGCGCGATCATCATCAGATAGGCGGCCATCACCGGCACATCGACGAAACGCACCGAATTGATGAACAGCGCGCCGACGCCAGGCCAGTTGAACACCGTCTCGGTGATGATCGAGAAGGCGATGATCGAGCCCAATTGCAGGCCGGTGATGGTGATCACCGGCACCAGCGTGTTCTTCAGCGCATGGCCGAAGTTCACCGCGCGGGCGGAAAGGCCCCGGGCGCGGGCGAACTTGATGTAATCGGTGCGCAGGACTTCCAGCATCTCGGCCCGGACCAGGCGCATGATGAGTGTCATCTGATAGAGGCCCAGCGTCACGGCGGGCAGGATCAGCGCCAGGCGGCCGGAATGGGTGAGAAAGCCGGTGGACCACCAATCGCCCAGCGCCACCACCTCGCCCCGCCCGTTCGAGGGCAGCCAGCGCAGTTCGACCGCGAAGACCCAGATCAGCAGCACGCCGATCAGGAAGGTCGGCAGCGAGACGCCGATCAGCGAGGCGGTCATGATGACATTCGACAGGACGCCCCGGCGCCGCAGCGCGGTATAGACCCCCAGGGCCAGGCCGACGACGAAGGCCAGCAGTCCCGAGACCAGCGCCAGTTCGATGGTGGCGGGCAGGCGTTGCAGGATCAGCTCGGTCACCGGCATCTGCAAGCGGTACGAGATCCCGAATTCGCCTTGCAGGGCGTTCCCCAGAAAGCGGCCGAATTGCAGGATGATCGGGTCGTTCAACCCGAGACTGTCGCGCAGCGCCTGGCGGTCGGCGATCGAGGCCTCTTGCCCGACCATCGAATTGATCGGGTCACCGACGAAGCGAAACAGCGTGAAGGAAACCGCGGCGACGGCAATCATGACGATGACCGATTGCAGCAGGCGGCGGAGGATGAAGGCAATCATGGGCGGGTCCCGGCATGGGGCGAGCGCGGGGAAATCAGCATGGCTGATGTCCGGGGCCGAAGCGGCGCCCGGGCAGGATTGGCCCGGGCGCCGCGACCGAAAGGATCAGTCGATCGTGACGGTCCAGAGGGTCGGCGAGTTTTCGGGGTGAACGTCGATGTTCAGGCCTTCGCGCACGGCATAGGCCAGCAGCTGGTTATGCACGTTCAGGAAGACGCGATCTTCCATCACCTGTTCCCAGATCTGCGCGATGACGGCGTTGCGTTCGTCCAGATCGGTCATCGTGGCGATCGATTCGATCATCGCATCGACTTCCGGGTTCGAATACTGGCCGCCGTTATAGGCGCCGTAGGACCCTTCGCGGGTGTGAACCAGGAAGTTGAAGACATAGGCCGAATCGAAGGTCGGCACGCCCCAGCCCAGCAGATAGAAATCGGTTTCCAGATTTTCGATCAGCGGGAAATGCAGCGAGCGCGATTGCGAGTTCAGCGAGACGTTGATGCCGATGCGGCCCAGCATGCCGACGGTCGCCTGGCAGATCGCCTCGTCGTTCAGGTAGCGGTCGTTCGGGCAATCGAGCTGCACCGAGAACCCGTCCGGGTAGACCGAACGCACCAGTTCGGCGGCCCGTTCGTAATCCGGCGCGCCATAGGCGTTCATCTCTTCCGTCCAGCCGTTGACGAAGGGCGGCAGCGGCGCGGCCGAGGGCTGCGACTGACCGCGCATCACCACCTGGCGGATCGCGTCGCGGTCCAGGGCCAGCGCCATGGCTTCGCGGATCTCGGGATGCGAGAAGGGGTTGTCCGCCACATTGGTCGACCGCAGGGTCGGCGAAGTCGCGTTATAGGCGAAGAAGATGTTGCGGTTCTCGGGGCCGGTGGTGATCTCGATCCCGTCGGTCTGTTCCAGACGGGCGATGTCCTGCACCGGCACGTCCTGGACGAAATCGACCTCGCCCGACAGAAGTGCGGCGATACGGGTCGCGGCTTCGGGGATCGGTTGGTAGATCACCTCGGTCACCTGCGGCGCATCGCCGTAATACCCGTCGAAGACCGAGAGCACGGTGCGCACTTCGGGATCGCGCGAGACCAGCTGATAGGGGCCGGTGCCGTTGGTGTTGCGAACCGCGAAATTCTCCTCGCCGGCGGCATAGTTCTGGGGGGCGACGACGTCATTCGCCTCGGCCCAGGTCTTGTCGACGATGAAGAAGTTGGTGAGGTTGTTCGGATAGAGGGGCGACGGGCCGCTCATCTGCACATGCACGGTGTACTCGTCCACCGCCTCGGCGCCGACGACATCGGCGTGGATGGCGCGGAAGCCCGAGCTTTCGTGCAGCACGCGCTCATACGAGAACACGACGTCTTCGGCGGTGAAGGCCGAGCCGTCGTGGAAGGTCACGCCTTCGCGCAGGTGCAGCACCCAGATCGTCGGGTCCTCGGGGTGGATTTCCCAGCTGGTGGCCAGATCGGGCGTCAGCGAGCCATCGACGGCACGCGACACCAGGGTGCCGTAGACATGGCGCAGCAGCGCCAGGGTCGGCCCTTCGTTCTGGCTGTGCGGATCGAGGGTCAGCGCATCGGCGACGCGGGCCCAGCGGACGGTTTCGGCCTGTGCGGCCCCGGCGGCCAGGGCCAGCGCGGCAGCCGAAGCCGAAAGGCTCAGTGCGCGAGCGAGCTTGGTCATGGTCGTCTCCTTGATGGTGAAGTGTCTGCGACTTTCAGACAATCAGGGGAAGAGACACAGATTTTATCAACGAGTCAATTCTGCTGCACCGCCCCGCAGCCGCTTTTGTCGGCACATGCCGCAACGGCAGCGCCGCCGTTCGGAAACTGCCCCGGGGCGGCTGCGGGGTTTCAGAACGCCCGCACCCGGAACATCCTGAAAACGCTGCGTTTATTTTCGGCTCCTCAAGTTTCGATTATTGCGCAGGTGCAGCATCCGCGGCGTCAGACAAAGGCGCCCTTTCTGTCGCCCGCCGCGCGATTGGCAAATGACGCCCGGTGCTTCGGTGATCGCCTCTGCGGAGAACGGCGACGCGGATTTTGCCGCTGCCTTCCGGATTCCCGGTTTACCAGGGACCGGCGTCTTCTATAGATCGCATCCTTGCCTCATCCGGTCTAGAAAGTCGGCCCGACGGAGAACCCGCGGGGAAAGGACGTGCTGCGATGCCCTCATCCAATCCGCCCAGACGGCGCACCCAGGCCGAGCGGCGCGAACGCTCGCTGGGTGCGATCCTCGACGTCGCGACCGAGATTTTGGCGCGCGAGGGCTATGCGAATTTCAGTTCGAGCCGCGTCGCCGCGCAGGCGGGTCTGTCGCGGGGGGCGCTGGAGCATTACTTTCCCCGGCGGCTGGAGCTGGTTGCCGCGACCTGCCAGCACGCGATGGATCAGGCCGTGGACGAGACCCGCCGCTTTGCCGCAGGGCCCGAGCGGCAGGAAGATCCGGTCAGTACTTTCCTGGCGGCCTCGGAACAATTCTTCTTCAACCCCGCCTATGCCGCGCAGATCGAGATCCTGATCGCCGTGCGGGCCGATCCCGAACTGGCGCGGCTGGTCTTCCCGATCATCGCCGATGCGCGGCGCAAGCTTGACGAGATCTGGACGCAGATCCTGACCGAAAGCGGCCATAGCCGCGAGGCCGCGCGGCGCTTCATCGAACTGTCGCTGCACCTGATGCGGGGCATGTTCATGGTCGATACCTGGCTGCCCTATGACCTGGACCGTCAGCGCGTGATCGAGGATTGGCGCCGCATCGCGCCCGCCGCGCTGAACGCCGCACTGACCGGGTGACGCAAACTTACCAGCAGGACTCCTTGTAAGTTGCAATGGGGGCAGGAAGCCGTTAGGTTTCCTGTCAGGGAGGCGTTCGCCAGCGAATCGCAGCAGGGGATCCGGCAGGGATTCCACCCCGCCGTGGAAACCGGCGGGCGGCGGCAAGGGCTGGCTCCGCGACATGACACCGTTTTGTCCCGTCCGGTCCTCCGGGCGCAGGGCGCAGCATTGCCGCGGTCCGTCGCGGCGCCATGAGAGGGAGGAATTGCAATGCGTATCAAGACATTGAAACAGGGCGTGGCGGCTGTCGCGCTGGGGATGATGGCCGGGGCCGCCGCGGCGCAGGAGGTCAACCTGCGCATGATCAGCGGCTGGGACGACCGGTTCGACGGCACCGTCGCCATCGCCACGGCCTTCGGCGCCTGCGTGGCCGAGCAATCGGCAGGACGAATCGCCGTCACCCAATCGGGGCCTGAGGTGATTCCGCCGAACCAGCAGTTCGACCCGGTGTCGCGCGGGATTTTCGACCTTGGCTTCACCACGCCGATCTATTTCCTCGGTACGACCGGCGTGCCCTCGGCCTTCTTCGCCCTGCCCCCGGACAGCGAACTGTGGCGCGAGCGCGGCTATTGGGCCTTCGCCGATGAGGAAATGCAGCGCTTCGGTCAGCGGCTGGTGGCCTTCACCGCCGGGACCGGCGACAGCGATTTCTATCAGATCGTCATGCGTCAGCCCGTGGTCGAGGGCGACAGGCCGCTCGACGGGCTGAAGATCCGCGGCAACAACTATTACGCGCCGCTGGTGGTACCGCTGGGCGGATCGCTGGTCAATGTCCCGGGCGGCGAGATCTATTCAGCGCTGGAGCGCGGCGTGGTCGACGGCGCAGCCTATCCGATTGCCGGGATGCAGCGGCTGGGCATAAATGAGGTCACGGGCTACATGCTGCGGCCGCGCTTCGGCAATTCGCCCTTCCTGATCACCATGAACGAGGCGCGGTTCGACGGGCTTTCGGCCGAGGATCAGCAGGTGATCCTGGAGTGCGGGCATCGGATCGAAGGCAGCAGCACCGCCGAACTCTCGCGCCTGTCCGAGGAAACCATCGCCGCGCTTCTGGAACTGGGCATGCAGGAGACCGCGCTGCCCGAGGCCATCGCGGCCCGGGTCAACGCCGATCTGGCCGCGGGCTCGTGGCAGACGGCGCTAGATGGCAACGCGCAATCGGCCGAGCGGGTCGAGGCATTGCGCGCCATGGCCCGTCAGCACGGCGACGCCGAGTAACCGCCCAAAGGCCCGGCCCCCCGACCAGACGGTCACGGGCCGGGCCCCCAACCGGACAACAGACATGACGATTCCCGCCCGACTGGGCCGTCTGCACGACGGTCTGACCGATGCCGGCTTCCTGATCGGCACGCTTGGCCTGTTCCTCATGGTGACGATCTATTGCGCCGAGGTCGTCGCCCGCTATTTCCTCGGCCGTCCGCTGGATTGGGCGAATGACACGTTTGCCAATATCCTCTGCGTCTCGCTTTTCGCGATGGTCCCGCATGCGACCCGCGCCATGGCGCATATCGAGATCAATCTCATCCCCGAACTGATTCCCGCGACCCGACGGCCGCTGGCCAGGCTGGGCGCGCTGGCGGGGACGGTGATCTGCGGCTTCGTCGCCTGGATGGCCTGGTCCGAGAACCTTCGCCAATACGCGATGGGCATCCTGACCGAGCAGAACCACCCGGTGCCGGTCTGGTGGATGTCCTCCTGGATCACCTGGGCCTTTGCCGGATCCGCCCTCTATTTCCTGCGCGCGCTGATCGGGCATCCGTCACTCCACCCCGTGTCCTTCGTGCGCCCGGGCGATGTGACGCCCCCTGCCGGCGGGAGCGTCTGAGCCATGCTGGACTGGTATATCCCCCTCTCCATCGGCCTGGTGGCGCTGGTGGCGCTGTTCATGACCGGCATGCCGATCTTCCTGGGCTTCCTGGTGGTGATCGTCTCGGGCGTGTTCTGGCTGATGGGACCGGCCGGTTTCGGCATGGTCATCAACTCGATGTACGACACCGGCACCACGGCGTCCCTGGGCACGATCCCGCTGTTCATCCTGCTGGGCGAGATCCTGTTCCGCTCGGGCTGCGTGCAGGTATTGATGGACAGCATCGACAAGCTCGTGGGCCGGATGCGCGGGCGGCAATATGTGCTGTCCATCTCGCTTTCGACGGTGTTGGGCGCGCTCTCGGGTTCGGCCATGGCGGTCGGCGCGATGATGGGCCGTTCGCTGCTGCCGGTGATGCAGGCCAAGGGCTACGACACCAAATTGTCGATCGGCACGATCCTTGGCGGGTCGTGTCTGGCCCCGGTGATCCCGCCCAGCCTGCTGGCCATCATCATCGGCACGCTGGCCAATGTGTCGATATCCTCGCTGCTGCTGGGCGGCGTCGGGCCGGGCCTGTTCCTGGCCGTGCTCTTCGTCGCGGCCTGCCTGATCCGGGTGAAGATGAACCCGGCGCTGGCCCCGGACGAGGAACCCGTCACCATCACCGCGCGTGAAAAGCTCAGGGCGCTGGCCGGCCTTCTGCCCTTCACGCTGATCATCTTCATGGTCATCGGCCTGATCATGCTGGGTATCGCCACGCCCTCGGAATCCGCGGCGACCGGCGTTCTGGGCGGCATCGTCACCGCCGCCTGGTATCGCAAGCTGAGCCTGCGCATGCTGTTCGACAGTTTTGCGGAAGCGGCGAAGCTGGCCTCGGTCATCCTGCTGATCCTGGTCAGCGCGGTGATGTTCACGCAGCTTCTGGCCTTTACCGGTGCCATCGGCGGGCTGACCCGGCTGGTCACGGCGCTGGAGGTCAACGCCTGGGTCATGCTGTTCCTGCTGATGCTGCTGCCCTTCGTGCTGTGCATGTTCATCGACCAGCTGGGCCTCATGCTGATCCTGATCCCGATCTACGTGCCGATCCTGGGCGTCTATGATTTCGACCCGGTGTGGTTCTGGGTGCTGTTCCTGATCAACATCACCCTGGGCGCCATCACGCCGCCCTTCGGCTACGTCATGTTCGCGCTGAAGGCCGCCGCGCCGCAGGTCGCCATGCGCGACATCTTCCGCGCCTCGTGGCTGTTCGTCGGCCTCACGCTGATCGGAATGCTGGTGATGGTGGTGGTCCCCGGGATCGTCACCTTCCTGCCGGACCAGTTCCGCTGAACCCCCTTCAAAACCAAGGAGAAGACCCTCATGAAATCGCTTCAGGACCTGATGGATTCCAAGCCGGATTTCGTCGATTACCTCTATAACGACACGATTTCGCAATATCACAAGTCGCGCACCGGGCTCTTCGCCACGCTGATCGCGCCGGAATATACCAACTGGAAGGACGAACAGCGCGCCTGGCGCGAAAGCGCGGTGCTGTTCGACCAGTCGCACCATATGCCGGTGCTGACGGTGAAGGGGCCGGATGCGAAGAAGTTGCTGGAATACCTGTCGCCCTGCACTTTCTCGAACCTCGCCACCAACCGCGGCAAGCAGTACATCGCTTATACCGAGCGCGGCCATCACGTCGGCGATTGCGTGCTGCATTATTACGGCGAGAAGGACGGGTTCGAACTGATCTCGGGCATGCCGGTGCTGAACTGGATCCGCTTCCATGGCGAGACCGGCGGCTATGACGTGGAGATCGGCTTCGAGCCGACGACGCCTTACACCAAGGACGGCAAGCGCCAGAAATACCGCTTCGAGCTGGAGGGGCCGAACGCCCGCGCGATCCTCGATGAGGTCTGCGAAGGGGGCTTCCCCGAAATCAAGTTCTTCCACACCGATTACGTCACCATCGCCGGGTGCCGCGTGCATGTGCTGCGGCACGGCATGGCGGGCCACGCGGGGGCCGAGATCAGCGGGCCCTATGCCGACATGGACCGCGTGCGGGACGCGATCCTGGAAGCGGGCGAGAAATACGGCATCCTGCGCTCGGGCACCCGTACCTATTACTCGACGCCCCTGGAAAACGCCTGGATCCCCTATCCGCTGCCTGGCATCTATACCGGCGAGGAAAACCGCGCCTATCGCGAATGGCTACCCGCCGACAGTTGGGAGGCCAACATGCAGCTCGGCGGCAGCCTCTATTCCAAGAATATCGAGGATTATTACTGGACGCCCTCGGCCTTGGGCTACGAGAAGCTGGTGAAGTTCGACCATGATTTCATCGGCAGGGAGGCCATCGCCGAAGGGCTGAAAGGGCCCAGGCGCGTCAAGCGGGTGCTGGAATGGAACCGCGAGGATGTGATGCGCGTCCTGCGCTCGCAATTCGAGGACGGGCCGCTTTACAAATCCATCGAGATGCCGACCGCCTATTGGGGCTGGCCGCAGGCGGACGAGATCATGACCCGGGACGGCACCCGCGTCGGCATGTCGCAATATTGCGGCTACAACATCAACGAGCGGACCATGCTGTCGCTCTGCGGCATCGACGAGGAACAGGCCACGCCCGGCACCGAGGTGCTACTGACCTGGGGCGAGGTGAACGGAGGCTCGCGCAAGCCGCATGTCGAGCGGCATGAGCAGACGCAGATCCGCGCCCGGGTCTGCGAGGCGCCCTATTCCAAGGTTGCCCAGGAAAAACTGCGCGCCGTCATCTGAGAAGGCAAAGGACGCGCCCCTGCCGGCAACGGCGGGGGCGTCATACCGACAGGATCAGGCCATCCTCGGCGATGTCGATGCGCCCGGTGAAGCTGGCGGCGATCCGGGCCTTGTACTGGTCGAAGATATCCGCCGCGACCTCGGACTGGCCGTAATAGACCTGCGACATGGCCCGCGCCGCCGGCATCGCGCGCAAGGGCGCCAGATGCGTCGCCACCACATGGCGCGCCTGCATCTTCTGCGCGCTTTCGCCCAGCCAACTGGGCGTCGTATGGGGATGGGTGTGTTCGCCCGCGGCCGCGGCCAGCGTGGTCGACCGCGCCAGCTTGCCCCCCGTGACCATGCCGCCATCCGGCTTGGCGCATTCGTTGACGACAATATCCGCCCCGCGCGCCAGTTCCTGCAAGGCCGGGGTCGGATGGCAATCGCCCGTCACCACGACCGAGCCATGCGCGCAGTCGATGCGATAGGCCAGGCTCTGCACCCCGAACTTCTGGAAATGCGGCACCTCGACGGCGGTGACGCGGTAGGCATCGGTTTCCACGATCAACCCGGCCCCATGGTCGCTGACGGTGAAGGGCGGCTCGGCCCGGGGACGGCCGGGCATGTCCTCGGGCCAGGTCGCGGCCAGGTTCCGGGCAAATTCCACATCGGTGTAATGGCCGTCGAACACCATCGCCCGGGCCATCCGGCTGGTCCCCGCAGGTCCGCGCACCGGCAGGTCGGCCTGCCGGCTGGCCACCCAGCTGGAGACGATGAAATAGCCGAAACTGGCGATGTGATCGAAATGCAGATGGGTCAGGAACAGCGCATCCACATCCACCGGGTTGATCCCGGCGCGGATCAGGTTCTCCATCACCAGCCGCCCGCAGTCGAATTGCAGGACCTGCCCGTCGACCAGCACCGCCGCCGAAGCGCCGCCGCGGTCGGGGTCGCACAAGGCCGAGCCCGAGCCGGTGATGACCACATGCAGCCCGTGGGCAAGATCCCGGCCGTCGTGAACAAGGGTCTGAAGCATGGCCGTTTCCTGCGTCTCTGAAGGGAAAAGGGGCGGACGCACGGCGCGCCCGCCCCTGGCTTCGATCAGTTCAGCGTGGCGCCGCGCAATTGCAGGAAGCCGTCGCCGGTCTGGAACACCCCGGTCAGATCCGCGCGCATGACGTAGAGCGGGGCCTGGTGATACAGATAGATCACCGGAATGTCGGTCGCGGCGACCCCGGCGGCCTCGATGAACAAGGCGCGGCGGTCTTCGGGATCGGTGGCCGAGCGGGTGCGATCCAGCAGATCGTCCATCTCGGCGCTGGCATAGCGGCCGACGTTGCGCCCGCCGGTGGAATGCAGAACCTGATAGATCAGCGTGTCCATGTCATTGGCGTATTGCGGGCCGATGGGTCCCCAGGCTTCGAAATTGCCCTCGTTGGTCAATTGCAGTGTGGTGGCGAAATCGACGACATCGAGGCGCGTGTCGAACCCGGCTTCGTTGGACATGGCCTGGATCATCTCGCCCACGCGCACCGCAAGCGGGCGGTTCGGCACCAGAATGGTGAAGGGCACGGGCAGGGTGACGCCGGCTTCCTCCAGCAGCGCGCGCGCCGCCTCGGGGTCGCGGGCGGGCATCGGATGCCCGGTGTCGTAGAACACGGTGCCGGGCGCCGCGAACTGGTTCGCCGCGATATACTGGCCGGCGAAGGCCACATCGACAATCGCCTGCCGGTCGAGGCTCAGCTCGAAGGCGCGGCGCACGCGCGGGTCCTGCATCGGGCCGGGGCGGTTGAGGTTGAACATCAGCGCCTGGTTGTTGGGCGAGAGGTTCTGCATGATGGTGTATTGCGCCGGATCGGCGACCGAGCCCGCATTCGACGGATCCAGCTTCTCGATCAGGTCGACATCGCCCGATTGCAGGTTGGCCAGGCGCACGGAATCGTCAGGGATGATACGGAAAACGATGCTGTCGAAAGCATAATCCGCGGCGAAGCGATAGTCGGGATCGCGTTCCAGCGTGATGCTGTCCTGCGCCACGCGGTTAACAAAGCGATAGGGTCCGATGCAGACCGGCTCGCGCCCGATATCGGCGCCCATCGCCGCGACCTGCGCGGGCGAGAAGATCACGCCGGTCGGACCGGCCAGCTTGCTCAGCAGCTGGGCCGCGGGCTCCGCCACGGTGATGAGGACGGTATAGGGATCGACGACCGAAACATCGGTGATCGAGCTGATGTCATTGGCCCGCTGCGACCCGGGCGCGCGGGCACGGTTGATCCCGGCCTGCACCGCCTGGGCGTTGAAAGGGGTGCCATCCTGGAAATTCTGCCCCTCGACCAGATGCAGGGTCAGTTCGGTGCCGCTGTCCGACCATTCCCAGCTTTCGACCAGACCGGGAAGGATGTTGAGGTCGGTGTCCGTGGACAGCAGCCGCTCGCACATCGTGTAGAGGACGGTCACCGCGGTCTGTGCCGCGGTGGTCACCGGGTCCAGCGCGTCGGGATCGTCGGCCAGGGCAATGCGCAGCGTCTGGGCCCCGGCCGTGCCTGCCATGAGTGCGCCCGCCAGCGCCAGCGCGCTGGCACCAAGTCTGGAGAATCGCATGAAGTACCCCTCTCTGTTGATCTTTGATCACATATCTGAGACACTGAGGGATGCCGGGCGCCCCTGTCAACATGGAAGATGGGGACCGCTCCCATTTCGCGATTTCTGCCCGCAACGCAGGCATTTCCCGAGGAACGATGATGGCAATCGAGACACTTTCGCCCGCGCCGCAGGTCAACGCCGAGGCGCAGGCCTATTCCGACGAATGCCTGCGCCGGGCGGCGCTGGCGGTGGAGAGGGGCGACTGCCGCTATCTGCCCGATATCACCTATGGACCAGACCCCCTGCAACGCCTTGATATCTGGGCACCGAAACCGGCGGGCGCCCCTGCGGGCCTGCCGGTCCTGGTGTTCTTCCATGGCGGCAATTTCACCCATGGCTACAAGGAATGGTGCGCCTTCATGGCACCCGCCATCACCGCCTTCCCGGCGCTGCTGGTTGCTGCGGGCTACCGTCACGCGCCGGGGACGTCCTATCGCGCCATCATCGGCGACGGGCTGGCAGCGCTGAAACTGGTCTCCGACCGAATCGCCGAATGGGGCGGCGATCCTCGGCGGGTCTGGCTGGGCGGACATTCGGCCGGGGCGCAGATGGTTTGCGAGATCGCCCTGGACCATGAGCGCCGCGCCGCTGCCGGGCTGGGGGACGAGGCCTTTCGCGGGGTTTTTCCGATCAGCGGCAATTACCGGCGCAGCCTCAGCGCTCTTGAAACCGACCCGGCGCTGCGACAGCCCGAGGGCACGCCGGACAGCCCGCTGGACCGCGCGGGCGCGGCGCGGCATCCCTTCCTGCTGGCCTGGGGCGGCGAAGAGAAGCCCTATGTACACGAAGGCGGGCAGGCAATGGCCGAGGCGATGGAGGCCGCGGGCGCCGATGTGTCCCGGCTGGTCATTCCCGGCCAGGACCATTTCCAGGTACATCTGTCCTGCACCGCACCCGGAGGTGCCTGGCTGGCCGCGGTGCAGGCGGCGATGTCCGGGGCGCCGTAGCGCCCCGTCTCCCCGCGGTCAGTCAGCGGTCAGTCAGCGGTCAGCAGCCGGACCATCGGATGCGCCGGATCGGCCAGCCCATCCAGCACGTCGAAATGGTGGCGGTCGGGCTCGGCCCAGGCCGCCGTCCGGGCGCCGAGGCCGGTCCAGACATTCGCCAGAAGCGCGTTCTGGCGGCGGAATTCCTCGCGCTCGCCGCCGCCGACCCAGGCCATCATCCGCACCGGCTTGACGGGACGCAGCAGGGCCGGGCTTTCGGCAAGGGCCTCGGCCTCGTCGATCTGCAGGGTCTCGTTCAGGCGCGATTGCATGAGCGGGCGCAGGTCGAACAGGCCCGAGATCGGCAGGCAGATCGACACCCGCGCGATGACCTCGGCGGGCAGGGGCGTGCCCTCGCTGAGCATGCGCGCGGTCAGATGGCCGCCCGCCGAATGGCCGGTGATGGCGATCGGGCCCGGCACCTCGGTCGCGGCGGCGGTGATCGCGGCGCCGATCTGGCGGACGATCCCGGCAATGCGCACCTGCGGGCAAAGGTCATACGAAGGCATCGCCACGGCATAGCCATGCTGCACGGCGCCTTGCGCGAAATGCGACCAATAGCTGTTGTCGAGGGACATCCAGTAGCCGCCGTGGATGAACACAACCAGGCCCCGCGGCGCGCCGATGGGCAGGAACAGGTCATAGCGGTGGCGTTCGCCGGGGCCATAGCTCTGCCCCAGCCGGGCGCGGCCCGCCGACTGCATGGTCTGCCGGTAATCGGCGGCGGATTTGACCCAGGCCTCGGGCCAGCGGTCGCCCCGGGCAATATGGATGCCGTTGCTGTAGGCGTCGGTGAAATCGCTGACGTGGTGAAAAATCATGCCTGGCCTTCCTTGCGGCTGATGCGGTGCAACAGCAGGTTTCCGTCCGCTTCGACATGGCATTGCCAGCCGGGGAGAATCCAGACCGTCGTGTCATCCTGTTCGACGATCAGCGGCCCTTCCAGCCGGTCGCCGGGGGCAAGGCTGTCGCGGCGACGGAAAAGCGCCTCGTGCCATTCCCCGCGCGAGAAGACGCGGCGGTGACGGCGCGCACCGGGGGCGGGCGGACTGGCCTGCAGGGCGGCGTCGGTGAGTGCCGGTTCCGGTAGCGAAACCGAGAGGCGGATGGTCGAGACGCGGACCCGCTCGTCCCGGCTGGAAAAGCCGTAAAGCCGTTCGTGCTCGCGGTGGAAGAGGTCGAGCAGCGCCGCGCCGTCGAGTGTTTCCCGCAGCGCTTCGGGAACAAAGATCTCCAGCGCATGCGCCTGATCGGGGAAGCGCATTTCCGCCATCAGCCGGAAGGCCAGCGGCCGGGCTTCGGCGCCCGGCGTCTCGCCCCGGATCCAGCCTGTGCCCTCGGCGGCCAGCGCGGCGACGGCCTCGGCCACGGCCTCGAACCCCGCGCCATCGGGCAGAAGCGTCGCCGAGAGCGAGCGGCCGTAATCACGGCGGATGTCGGCCAGCGCGGCGCCCAGCGCACAAAGCGTGCCGGGGGTGCGCGGGATGATCACGCGATCAAGGCCCGCCTCCTCGGCCAGCATGCAGGCATGGGTTGCACCGGCGCCGCCGAACGCCACCAGCGAGAAGTCGCGCTGATCGAGCCCGCGCTGCGCCAGCAGCTTCAGCATCTCGACCGACATCATCGCCGTCGCCACCTGCAGGGCCGCATCCGCCGCCCGCTGCGCCCGGTCTTCGCCGGGCGGCAGGCCCAGCGTGTCGCCCAGCGCGGCCAGCGCAGCGGCCGAGGGCGCGGGATGCAGGGGCATCCGGCCACCGAGGAAGCTGTCGGCCGCAAGGATCCCGCTGGTCAGGTAGCAATCGGTGATGGTGGGCACCTGCGCGCCACGGCCATAGCAGACCGGCCCCGGGTCCGATCCGGCGCTTTCCGGCCCGATCTTCAGCACCTTCTGGGCGTCTACCGTCAGAAGCGACCCGCCGCCCGCGCCGATGGCGGTGACGGCGATGACCGGCAGGATGATCGGGAACTCGCCGATCCGGGCCTCGTTCGTGTATTCCGGCTGGCCGTCCACCACCACGGCCATGTCGGTCGAGGTGCCGCCCATGTCCAGCGTCACCAGCCGCCCGCGCAACCGCACCGGGCTTTCGAGCACCGCGGCCGTCACCCCCGTCGAGGGGCCGGACAGCGCCGCGTCGATGGGCCGGGCGCGGGCCGAGGCCAGCGAGACGGAGCCGCCGTTGTTCGTGGTGATGAACACCGGCATGGTCAGGCCCAGCCCGGCCAGCCGGTCGGTCAGCCGGTCGAAATACCCCTCCATCAGGGGCTGCACATAGGCGTTGAGCGCGGCCAGCATTCCGCGTTCGTATTCGCGGATCTCGGGCCAGAGTTTCGCGCTTTCGCTGATCGGCAGGTCGGGCAGGCGGCTGCGGATGGCCCCGGCGACCTCGGCTTCCAGAGCGGGATGGCGATAGGAATTGACCAGCATCAGCGCCACCGCATCGACCCCGGCCGCCGACAGCGACGCGGCAAGGGCATCGAGCGCGGCCGCGTCGGGCCGCCGGTCGATCACCCCCTCGGCCGTTACCCGAGCGTCGATCTCGAACACGCGCTGACGCGGGATCAGCGGCACCTCGCGTTTCAGCGTGAAATCGAAGGCCGAGGCCATGCGCGAGCGCGCGATCTCCAGCACGTCGCCATTGCCGCGCGACACGACCAGCGCCAGCCGGGCGCCGCGGCGCTGCAGGATGGTGTTCAGCCCCAGCGTGGTGCCGTGCATGATGCGGCTGACCTGCGCGGGCGCGATGCCGGCGCGATCCATCAGGCCGCGCAGCCCCTCTTCGACCGCGCGGGAGGGATCCGAGGGGACGCTGGGCTGCTTGAAGGCCACGCGGCGGCCATCGGCCTCGCGGATCGCCACCAGGTCGTTGAACGTGCCGCCCACGTCGATGCCGATACGCCAGCCTCCGCTCATGCCGCCACCTCCCGTTCCAATTGCTCGATTGCCTGCGCGAAGGCGTCGCGGGTCTGGGCCGGCTCCTCGATCCGGGGCAGGCCGCCGTCTTTCAGCGCGGGCAGGACGGATTCATAAAGAGCCTGCCGTTTGCGGCTGCGGATACGCGGCGTGAAGGGCGCCAGCGCCGCGATCAGGCGGCGCACCAGATCGTCGGGAAAGGCCTCGTCCCAAGAGCGCCGGAAGGGCCCGGCGTCAAGCGTCGGCACCGTGTCGCGGGGCTGGCATCGCAGGGCAGAGGTCGCCGCTTCGTCCACCTCCTCGCCCTGGATGACCACGCCGTAATCGTCCCGCGCCGAGGGGACCGAGACAAAGCCGCAAAGCACATCCTGCAACACCGCCTCCGCCGGACGGGTAAAGGGATCGCCGAAGCCGCCGCCGCCCGGGGTCATGAAGGTGATCGTGTCGCCCTTGGCCAGCGGCAGGTAGTCCAGCCGGCTGACCTCGCGCTCGTCGGGGCGCCCCATGTTGACCACCACCCGGCAGCGTGCGGCAGGGCGCCCGCCAGCGCCGCCCCAGGGCGTGAAGCGGAAGCGCTCCAGCCCGCGGGCCATCACCGCCAGATCGTCGCGCAGCATGCGGATCCGGTAGATCAGCCCGCAGCCGCCGCGCCAGCGCCCGGGTCCGGCGGAATCGCACCGCAGGCCGTAATGTTCAACCAGCACGGGCGCCTCGTCCTCGGTCCGTTCGATGGGCGAGTTGCGGGTGTTGGACAGACCGGCCTCGCGCCCGTCGATCCCGTCCGATCCCTGCCGCGAGCCCGAGCCGCAGACCAGCGACTGAATGACCATCGGCCGCGTCTCGCCCGTGACCGGATCGGGCGACACAAGCACCACCGGCAGGACGGTGCCGCCGCCCGCGACCGGCACCAGCCCCGGATCGGCCTGGTGCAGCGCGCCCGAAACCGCATCCAGCAGCCGCATGACGGTCGCATGGCGCACCCCGCAAGCGGCGGGATAGACCGGGTTGAGGATGCTGCCCTCGGGCGCCGCGGCGCTGACCCGGTTCAGGAGGCCGTGGTTGTTCGGCGCGGTCCGGTCGCGGCTGGTGACCAGATGCAGCAGGCGCAGCGCCAGATAGGGGCTGCGCAAATTGGCGGTCGGCAGGTTGAAGGCCGATTGCACCTGCGGGTCCGTGCCCGCGAAATCCAGATGGATATGACCGTCGCGCTTGGTCAGCGCGCAGCACAGCCGCACCGGCACGTTGGAATTGAAATCGTGGTCCAGATAGTCCCAGAACTCGAACCGGCCGTCCGGGATCGTGTCCAGCACCGTGCGGGCCTTCTCGGCGGCATAGTCGGCGATCTGGGTCTGGAACTGCAGCAGCGCCGCGACGCCATGTGCGCGGGCCACCGATTCGATGCGCTTCTGGCCCACCTCCAGCGCCGCCAGCATGGCGTTCAGGTCGCCCATGTTGGTCTTGGGCGCGCGGGAATTCAGCCGGTAGATAGCGAGCAGCGTCTCATCCGGGACGCCCCCGCGGACCAGCAGGACGGGCGGGATCTGCAGCCCTTCCTCATAGACTTCGGCGAAGCGGGGCGAGATCGAACTGGGCACGCCGCCACCGATGTCCGAGGTATGCGCCATGGTCCAGCCATAGGCGACGAGCTGACCATCGACGAAGAAGGGCCGGACCAGCTGCAGGTCGGGCAGATGCGTTGACAGCCCGCCATTGGCATAGGGCAGGTTCGACAGGATGACATCGCCGGGCGATAGGGGCCCGATGGCCTGGAGCGTCGGGTTGAGGTCCAGATCGACGAAGGCCGCAAGCCCCAGCGCCGCCGGATAGGCAAAGGCCTTGCCGTCGAGCCCGGCAATGGCGGTGCCGAAATCCGAGACCTCCTTGACATAGATCGAGCGGGCGCTGCGTTGCAGGGTCAGGCCCATTTCCTCGGCGGCGGCGACGCTCTTGTGGCGCAGGATCTCGAAATCGGTGGTGTTCAGGCGCATGCGGAACTCCGTTGGTTGTCTTGTGATCAAAGATCATCTATCTAATGTCAAGAGGTATGGTCGGGTCTCCGCGCCGCACCCGGGTTCGTCCAGCGAGAGGGTGAAAAAAGGTGCACGGCCGCTACCCTTCTGCCGCGATCCTCATGACCTTGAACGCGTTTATCTATTCGGTGATGGCGGCGATCATCAAATCGGTGGCCGGGGACGTCCCGCTGTTCCTGATCATGTTCGTTTCGGTCGCGACACAGTTCGTGTTCCTCAGCGCCTCGGCCTTCCGGCGGATTCCGCCGCTGATCCGCTCGCATCCGCGCCGCCGGGCGCATCTGTTCCGGGCGGGGGTGCTGATCGTCAGCATGTTCTCGGGCTTCTGGGCGGTGTCGGTGCTGCCGCTGGCGGTCTCGACCTCGATCAGTTTCTCCAAGGCGCTGTTCGTCACCGTCATGGGCGGGCTGATCCTGAAAGAGATCGTCGGACTGCAGCGCTGGCTGGCGGTGCTGATCGGCTTTTCCGGCATCCTGATCCTGTCCGCGCAGGGCAGCGCCGATGGCACCACGACCCTGGGCGTCACGCTGGGCGTCCTCTCGGCCGCGACTGCGGCGCTTGGCGCGATCTGGACGCGGCGGCTGTCGCAGCTCGACAGCGGCGAGACGCTGCTGCTGTTCCAGACCTTCACCGGGACGCTGGTGCTGGCGCCCCTGGCCATCGCCACCTGGAGCCCGCCATCGCTGGCCGATCTGGGGGCGCTGGTGGGCATGGGCATGCTCAGCGTGATCGGCAATCTGAGCATGATCGCGGCGCTGCGTCAGGGCGAGGCCTCGGCGCTGGCGCCCATCGATTTCACGCGGGCATTGTTCGCCGGGCTGCTGGGCTGGCTGGTGTTCAGCGAGGTGCCGACCGCGCAATCCTGGATCGGCATGGCGGTGATCCTGTTCGGCACCTTGCTGTCGATGCGGCGGTGACAGCGGGTCAGGCCCGCATCACCAGATGGTCCTCGCCCACCGCCTCGTAGCGGCGCCGGGGCGGCACGTAGCCCGCCGGATGGAGCGGCGTGCGCAGCTCGTCGGTGGACAGCGCCCGCCGGACGTGGCGCAGCGCCGGATCGGGGACAGGCACCGCGTCGATGAGCTTGCGGGTATAGGGATGCTGCGGGTCGCCGAAGATGGCGGCGCGCGGCCCGATCTCGACAATCTCGCCCATGTACATCACCGCGACACGGTGGCTGATCCGCTCGACCACCGACATGTCGTGGCTGATGAACAGATAGGCCAGGCCCAGGCTGGCCTGAAGCTCCATCATCAAATTGACCACCTGCGCCTTGACCGAGACATCGAGGGCCGAGACCGCCTCATCGGCGATGATCACCTTGGGATTCAGGGCGAGCGCCCGGGCAATGCAGATCCTTTGCCGCTGTCCGCCCGAGAATTCGTGCGGGAAACGGCCCATCACCTCGGGCGACAGGCCCACCCGCCGCAGCAGTTCCGCCACCCGCGCCCGTCGCTCACCGGCATTGCCGACGCCATGCGCCACCAAGGGCTCGGCGATGGCGCTGCCGACGGTCAGGCGCGGGTTGAGGCTGGCGAAAGGGTCCTGGAACACCATCTGCGCGCTGGCCCTGAGGCGCCGCAGCCCCTCGCGCCCCAGGGACAGGACATCCTGCCCGTCCAGCGCGATGGCGCCGTCGGTCGGCTGGGTCAGGCGCAGGATGCTGCGGCCGGTGGTGGACTTGCCGCAACCCGATTCCCCGACCAACGCCAATGTCTCCCCCTGCCTGAGCGAGAAGGTGACCTTTTCGACCGCGTGCACCGCAAAGCGCGAGCGACGCAGGAACCCGCCCGAGGCGGTGCCGAAGCGCGTCGTCAGATCCGTGACCTTCAGTACCGGGGGCAGGTCGTGGCGCACGGTATCCTGCGCCGGGACGGTCGGCAGGGGCTGGCCGCTGTCGGGGTCGATGATCGGAAAGGGCGTGGGCAGGGCCTTGTCCCGCATCGAGCCCAGCACCGGCACCGCCGCCAGCAGGGCGCGGGTATAGGGCCGCGCCGGGCGGTGGAAGATCTGCGCCGTGGGGCCGCTTTCAACCACGTCGCCGCGGTACATCACCACGGTCCGGTCGGCCATCTGCGCGACGACACCCATGTCATGGGTGATGAAGAGGACCGACATCCCCTCTTCATCCTGAAGGGTCTTGATCAGTTCCAGAACCTGCCCCTGCACCGTCACATCCAGCGCGGTCGTGGGCTCGTCCGCGATCAGCAGCCGGGGGCGCGAGGCCAGCGCCATGGCGATCATCATCCGCTGCCGCATCCCGCCCGAGAGTTGGTGCGGATACTGGTCCAGACGGCTGCGGGCCGAGGGGATTCGGACCTTTTCCAGAAGCTCCAGCGCGCGGGCCTGCTGCGCCGCAGGCGACAGCGCCGGATCCTGCCGCAGGATCGCCTCGCCGATCTGGTCGCGCACGGTGAAGACCGGGTTGAGCGAGGTCATCGGCTCCTGAAAGATCATGGCGATGTCGCGGCCGCGCACCTGCCGCATCTGATCGGGGGTCAGCGTCGTCAGCTCGCGCCCGTCGAAGCGGATGGAGCCCGTGACGCGCGCGTTGTCGCGCGGCAGCAGACCCATCACCGACAGCGAGGTCACGCTCTTGCCCGAGCCGGACTCGCCGACGATCGCCAGCGTCTCGCGCGGGGCGATGTCGAAGCTGACGTTGCGGATCACCTCGGTCCAGCCGGATTCGCCGCGGAACGCGGTGGTCAGGTCCCTGACCGACAGGACGGGGGTGTCGGTCATGCCGTGGCCCTCCGCCGGGCTTCGGCCAGCAATGGGGCAATGACGCTGCGCCCCAGCGCGCGGGCGCGCGGGATGGACCAGCCGGTCACCGGATCGGGGCGTTCGCTCACGTCCTTGAAGGTCTGTTCCAGCAGGATGGACAGCGCCTGTGGGAAGCGCTCGCCGATCCAGTTCCAGCCCATCGACAGGTCGGCCTGGGCCGGGCAGCCGCCAGGATAGGCCCGCCCCGGGATCAGATCGGGATTGGCGGCGGCCCAGGTGGCCTCGAACAGGTCGAAAGGCCGCCGCCTGTCCGCCGTCCACGAGGGGACATTCTCGGACGGCCAGATGAAGAGGAAGGGAAGCTCGTTGTCGGCGTGGCAATCGAGGCTGACATCCACGCCCGACGCCTCCATCGCCGCGCGCACCGCGGCCACCTCGGCCGCCGGGGCGGCGCTGTTCCATTCGCGGTTCAGGTTGACCCCGGCCGGGGTGGCGCGGGTCTGGCCTGCCGTCCAGCCGTCGGGGTTCACGTTCGGCACGATATGCAGCGTCGCCGCGGCCAGCAGCGCGCGGCTGTCGGCGTCGGGCAGGGCAAGCCTCTCGGCCAGACCGTCGAGGAAATAGGCGCCCTGCGTCTCGCTGGGGTGCTGGCGGGCGATGACCCAGAACTGCAAGGGTCCCTCGCCCAGACGGAAGCGGTCGATGGTCCGCCCCTGCCCCGACTGCCCCAAGACATCGTGCCGCGCGCCGGGCAGGGAAGCCAGCCGGTCACGCTGGGCAGCCTCGTGCGCGGGCCAGACGGGCGGGAACTTGGCGTAGAATACCCGTTCCTGCCGGGGGGTGTGCCAGAAGCTGAAGGCGCGGCCGTCAAAGGCATGATCCAGCCGGAACCAATCGATGCCGTCATAGCTGGCCACCGGCCCCGCGCCGTTCCATTGATGGGAATCCCCGTTGCGATTGGGCAGGCGGCCCCTGAGCGAATCAGAGGCATTCTCGATCACGAAGCGGCGGAAGAGGTTGGCCGGGCCCGTCGCCTCGAAGCAGTACCAGCACAGGAAGGGCGTGCCCTCGTCGGCCGGCAGCGACAGGCGGATGCCGCCGGAGTCCGTGGCGTCCAGAACGCGGATCCGTCCCGAAGGAAGAGCGGCATCGATCTGCATGGGCTTATCCGTTCAGGTTGTAGTGCATGATCCGGCCGTGCCGCCCGTGGCGGTCGCGTTCCAGATCGTAGACATCGCCCTCCAGCTCGACCCGCTGCGCCAGGATCGCCGCCAGGTCGCGGCGGTCCTGATCGGTCAGCGTCAGGCCGAACAGGCGGCGGTGCGCTTCCAGATGGCCGCCGTGGCGGACGCCGACGATGATCGCCGTGACCTCGGGCCGGTCCAGCATCGCGCCCATCGCCACATCGGCAACATTGACGCCGTGACGGTCGGCGATGCGGCGCAGGGTCTTGAGGATCTCCTGGAACAGGTCCCAGCCGCCCATGTCGTCGATGATCAGCTTGTATTTGGTCAGCGAGCGGTTTTCGAGCCGCGTCGCCTCGCCCGGGTCAGCGACGCCCAGCCATTTGTCGCTGAGGAACCCGCCCGCGACCGTGCCGTAACACAGCAGCTTCGCCCCGGCCTTTTGCAGCAGGGGCACCAGCTTGTGCGCCGGGCGGTTGTCGAGGATCGAATACTGCACCTGCGTGGTGGCCAGCGGATAGCCGGCGTCCAGCAGTTGCTGCGTGCAGGCGGCGTTGAAATTCGTGGTGCCCAGCAGGGTGATCCGGCCTTCCTTCTGGAAGTCGGTCAGCCAGCCCGCGACCTCGACATAGCGCTCGACCGCGGTATTCCACCAGTGGAACTGCACCAGATCCAGCGCGTCCAGCCCCAGCCGCGCGCGCGAGCGGTCGATGGTGGCCTGCAGATCGGCGCGGGAGATGCTGTCCAGCACGGCCAGATCGGGGACGCATTTGGTATGCACCCGGATCGGCGCCAGCAGGTCGGCGCGTCCCTCGGCGATCATCTTGCGGCGGAAATCGCCGATCATCTGTTCGACACCCGTATAGATGTCGGCGCAATCGAAGGTGACGATGCCGCTTTCGACGTAATCCCGCATCTCGGCGATGGCCCGGTCGCGGTCGACGGCGCCATGTCCGCCGGCCAGATGCCAGCCACCCTTCAGGACCCGGCTGATCCGGTAGCCGGGGGCGATGTCGGTCATGTCGACCGGGATTGATGCGAGGGTCATGCGTTGCCTTCCTGGCCGTCCATCGGCACTTTCGTTGTCTCTGCGTGGTCGAACCGGCGCCGGGCGGTCCGGGTGATGCGGAAGCGGGTCGGACAATGGGGATCGGGATTGCCGATCTCCGCATCGGTGGTCATCCAGTCGGCGGGATGGGTGTCGCGCTGCTTGGCGGCCAGAAGCGGCAACAGGGCCGCCAGCGAGTAGATCGAGAACCCCTGTCCCGGCGGCAGATGCAGCATCTCGCCGCGCAGCTCGAAGTAATCCCCTTCCCGGGCGCCGCTGTAGATCTTGCCGGGGCCGCTGCGGACCACCTCGACCTTCAGGTCCCAGAGTTCGAATTCGGTTTCCGCCACGGTGGTCATCCTTTCACTTCGAGTGCGTCCTGAAGCCCGTCGCCCAGCAGGTTGAAGCCCAGCACGGTGAGGAAGATCGCCAGCCCCGGCCAGATCGCGATCCAGGGCGCCAACGACAGCGAGGACCGCGCCGAGTTCAGCATCGAGCCCCAGCTCGCATCCGGCGGTTGCTGGCCGAGGCCGAGGAAGGCCAGCGCGGCCTCGGCGATGATGGCGGTGGCGATGGCCAGCGTGGCCTGCACCACCAGCTGCGGGGTGATGTTGATGAAGATATGCCGCAGCAGGATCGACAGCGTGCCGGTGCCGATGGAATGCGCCGCCTCGATATATTCCTCGACCTTGACGACCAGCACCTGCCCGCGGGCGATCCGGGCAAAGACCGGGGCGGTGGAGACGCCGATGGCGATCATCGCGTTCATCAGGCTGGGGCCGAGGAAGGCCGCAAGCGCAATCGCCAGGATCAGGAAGGGGATCGCGAGGAAGGCGTCGACGACGCGCATGATCACGGCATCCGTCGCACCGCCCAGATAGCCCGACACCATGCCGACGGGCACGCCGATGGCAAAGGCGATCGCCACCGAGACGAATCCCGCCAGCATCGAGGCCCGCGCGCCATAGATCACGCGCGACAGCACGTCGCGGCCCAGCTCGTCCGTGCCGAACCAATGGGCCGCGCTTGGCGCCTGGCGGACGGCGGTCCAGCTGGTCTGGTTGGGATCGAAGGGCGCAATCAGCGGGGCGAGGATCGCCAGAAGGGCGAAGGCCGCGACGATGAGCGCGCCGATCAGCGCCAGACGGTTGCGCAGAAAGCGCCGCAGGATGCGCGAGTTCAGCAGGCCGCCCCGCGGCCCTGCCAGGATCTGACCGGTGATCATAGCGACCTGCTCCGCAGTTTCGGGTTGGCCCAGTAATAGAGAACGTCCGCCAGCAGGCTCAGCAGGACGAAGGTGAAGCCGGACAGCAGGGTCACGGCCTGCACCACCGCATATTCCCGATTGAACACCGCATCGACGATCATCTTGCCCAGCCCGGGGACCGAGAAGATCTGTTCGGTCAGCACCGCCCCGGCCATCAGGTTGCCGAATTGCAGCGTGGCCAGCGTGATGATCGGCACCAGCGCGTTGCGCAACGCGTGCTTGCGGATCACGACCCCCTCGATCAGGCCCTTGGCCCGGGCGGTGCGGATGTAATCCTGCTGCAGCACCGAGAGCATGGCGCTGCGGGTATGGCGCATCATCGCCGCAGCCAGGGGCAGCCCAAGCACGATGGCGGGCATGAGGATGGATTTAAGGCTGGCGACAGGATCGACGAAGGGGCTGACATAGCCGCTGGCCGGCAGCCAGCCCAGATTGACCGCGAAAAGCAGGATCAGCATGATCCCCAGCCAGAAATTGGGCATCGAGATCCCGGCAAGCGCCGTCACCGTCACCGCGATGTCCCAGCCCCGCCCGCGCCAGACGGCGGCGACGATCCCTGCGGGGATGCCGATGGCCAGGGACAGCACCAGCGCTGCCAGCGCCAGATGCAGCGTGACCGGGATCTTCTGCAGCAGCATCGGGCCGATGGCGTCCCGCGTCCGGTACGACACGCCGAAATCGCCCTGCAGCGCCGCGCCGATCCAGCGGGCATATTGAACGACATAGGGATCGTTATAGCCGGTTTCCTCGCGGATCCGCTCGATGGTTTCCTGCGTCGCCTCGCCGCCGCCGATGACCAGCGCCGCATCGCCCGGCAGCAGCAGTTGCAGGCAGAAGACGACGACCGAAATGACGAACAACGTCGGCACGGCCGCCAGCAGGCGTAGTATCAAGAACCGGATCATCCACCCCTCCTGCGCCCGTCAGCCGCCCCGGTCTCGCCGCCAGGCAAGACCTTGCGTCGATCATTGATTTGATCTGTGATCAAAAGTACCATGGCAATCGGGCCCGAGCCTGTCAATGCTTTAAGATATGTGATCTTTGATCATAGTTCTGAAAATGAAGGATGCCGATGATTTCTGCCGATATTGCGCCTCAGACCCCGATCAACCCGGCCGCCGATGCCTATGCGCTGACCTGCCTGGAGCGGTCTGCCTCCATTTTCCGCATCCCGGACATCGCTTTCGGGCCCCGGCCGGCGCAGCGGCTGGACCTTTATCTGCCCGAGGCCGGCGACAGACCCGGGGGCGCCCCGGTCTTTCTGTTCTGGCACGGCGGCGGCTATACCCATGGCCACAAGGAATGGTGTGGCTTCATGGCCCCGCCGCTGCTGGCGGCGGGGGCGATCTTCGTGTCGGCCAATTACCGGCTCTTCGACGAAGCCAGCAACGCCGAGGTGCATGACGACGCCCGCGCCGCCTTGCGCTGGGTGCTGGAGAATATCGCCGACTACGGGGGCGATCCCTCGCGGCTGGTCATCGGCGGGCATTCTGCGGGCGCCAACATCGCCGCCCGTGTCGCGCTGGACGCCCCGGCCCGGCGCGCGGCCGGGATCCCCGACGAGGCGATCCGCGCCGTGATGGCGATGAGCGGCTCCTACCTCGCGCGCCGGGGGGACACCCATCCCGATCCGGCCCGGCGCCCCGCCCCGGGCGTGCCGGACGCGGTAGCAGAATTCACCGGGCCCAGCAGTGCCGCCTTCACCCTCGCCTGGGGCAGCGACGAGCGGGCGCCCTTCCCCCAGGCCGGGGCCGATTTCGCCCGGATCCTGCGCGAGCGGGGGCAGCCGGTGACCGAGATGATCTTTGCGGGCGACGATCATTTCTCGGTCCATCTGGCCACCGGTTCGGCGCGGAACCGCTATGTGCAGGCCGTGCTGCAGGCGCTGGACCTTGCGCCGATATAACCGATGGTGCGCCTGCGCCGTCTCCCGTAAAACCATCCTGTCCTGCGCCGGAGCTGACCGTGACCAAAGACGTTTCCGACACCCATTCGCCCATCGGCGAAGTCCATATGATCAAGGCCGAGACCATGCAGAGCCGGGTGCATGCGCAGCTGCGCGACCTGCTGATGCTGGGGCGCTTCCAGCCCGGCCAGGCGCTGAAGATCTTCGAGCTGGCCCAGGCCTTCGGCACCTCGATCCAGCCGGTGCGCGAAAGCATCCGCCAGCTGGTGACGGAGCGCGCGCTGGAGGCGATGCCGAACCGCAGCGCCCGGGTGCCGCATCTGACGGTCGAGCGGCTGCGCGACCTCAAGCGGGTGCGGATGGCGCTGGAGGGGCTTGCGGCGGAATTGGCGGCGGAGCGGATCACTGCGGACGAGGTCATGGCGCTTCGGTCTTATTGCGCGGCCGAGGCGGCGGCGGACGATTCCGGTGATGTGGAGGCGAGCGTACAGCAGAACATGCGGTTTCATTTCACGCTCTACCGCGCGGCAGGCTCGCCGACGCTGATGCCGCTGATCGAGAGTCTTTGGCTGCAGATCGGCCCCTGGGTTCGCCAGAGTGCCGAGAGTTTCGACGGGGCTGAGGGGCGGGGCACGATGATGCACCGGCTGGCGATCGAGGCGCTGGAGAAGGGCGATGCAGCCGGTGTCCGGCGGGCGATCGAGGACGACATCACCCGCACCTTCGACCTGGTGATGGCGAGCACGGGCGCGGCTGCGGCGACGTGAGCGGCGGTTCTCCGGGGTCGTGACCGAAAGAAAGCCCGGCTTGGGGTGGGGCTTTCGTCTTCGTGGGGTGAGGCCGGGGGTTTCTGATCGACGGCTTGCGGTCGGGGGCGGCCGGTTCGGTCCTGGTGTTGCAAACGCAAACGCCGCCCTGGGGGCGGCGTTCAAGCGTTTGGAAACGCGGGTAGATTTGGTTGCGGGGGTAGGATTTGAACCTACGACCTTCAGGTTATGAGCCTGACGAGCTACCGGGCTGCTCCACCCCGCGGCAGGGTTGTCTGTTCGGTGTTGTTAGGTATCGGAGGTAGAGAGAGGTTTCTGTTTCTCGTCAGGTCTGGCGGTGACCTACTCTCCCACGTCTTGAGACGCAGTACCATTGGCGTGACGGCCCTTATCGGCCGAGTTCGAGAAGGGATCGGGAGTTTAGCCGTCGCTATGACCACCAGACCGGAGGAGAAACAGAACATCGGCTTGGGCTTTTGCCCAGCTGTCGTTTGTCGGTGCTTTTTGATTTTCAGGAACAGTCTTGCTGTTACTGGATCAGATCAAGCCAATCGGGCCATTAGTACCGGTCAACTGAATGCATTGCTGCACTTACATCTCCGGCCTATCGACGTGGTGGTCTACCACGGCCCTCAAGGGAGACCTTGTTTTGAAGGGGGCTTCACGCTTAGATGCCTTCAGCGTTTATCCTGTCCGCTCATAGCTACCCTGCACTGCGGCTGGCGCCACAACAGGTCCACCAGTGGAGCGTTCACCCCGGTCCTCTCGTACTAGGGGCAACTCTTCTCAAGTCTCCTACACCCACGGCAGATAGGGACCGAACTGTCTCACGACGTTCTAAACCCAGCTCACGTACCTCTTTAAATGGCGAACAGCCATACCCTTGGGACCGACTTCAGCCCCAGGATGAGATGAGCCGACATCGAGGTGCCAAACGATGCCGTCGATATGGACTCTTGGGCATCATCAGCCTGTTATCCCCAGCGTACCTTTTATCCGTTGAGCGATGGCCCACCCACGTGGGACCACCGGATCACTATGGCCGTCTTTCGACTCTGCTCGACGTGTCAGTCTTGCAGTCAGGCTGGCTTCTGCCATTGCACTCAACGAGCGATTTCCGACCGCTCTGAGCCAACCTTCGCGCGCCTCCGTTACTGTTTGGGAGGCGACCGCCCCAGTCAAACTCCCCACCATGCATGGTCCCGGACCCGGATGACGGGCCGCGGTTAGACATCAAGAGTGCGAAGGGTGGTATCTCAAGGGAGGCTCCACAGGAACTGGCGTCCCTGCTTCGATGCCTACCACCTATCCTGCACATCACAATCCTGATGCCAGTGCAAAGCTGGAGTAAAGGTGCATGGGGTCTTTCCGTCTAACCGCGGGTAGTGTGCATCTTGACACACAGTTCAATTTCGCTGAGTCCACGTTTGAGACAGCGGGGAAGTCGTTACGCCATTCGTGCAGGTCGGAACTTACCCGACAAGGAATTTCGCTACCTTAGGACCGTTATAGTTACGGCCGCCGTTTACTGGGGCTTCAATTCGGAGCTTGCACCCCTCCTTTTAACCTTCCAGCACCGGGCAGGCGTCAGACTGTATACGTCGCCTTACGGCTTCGCACAGCCCTGTGTTTTTAGTAAACAGTCGCCACCCCCTGGTTTGTGCCCCCGGCCCATACTTGCGTACGAACCGGGCCTCCTTCTCGCGAACTTACGGAGGTATTTTGCCGAGTTCCTTAAACGTGGTTCTCTCAAGCGCCTTGGTATTCTCTACCAGTCCACCTGTGTCGGTTTCGGGTACGGTCTTATAGAGGGGCTATTTCCAGGAACCTCTCAGCAACCCAGGCAATCCGATAAGCCTGAACTACACCTGAGATCCGTCACCACCTCACGGCCCAGGAATATTAACCTGGTTCCCATCGACTACGCCTTTCGGCCTCGCCTTAGGGGCCGGCTTACCCTGCTCAGATTAGCTTTAAGCAGGAACCCTTGGACTTTCGGCGAGAGGGTCTCTCACCCTCTTTGTCGCTACTCATG
>JAIUPD010000010.1 GCA_020161615.1 Pseudomonadota bacterium
CCGCCCGACGTTTCGCGCCCGCTCGTCCAGCAGCCGCCCCATCGTCAGGCTGGGGATCACGATCAGCAGGGCCCCCATCAGCAGCCAGAGTCGCAGGGTCCAGAGGTTGGGCGGCGACAGGTTCCAGCCGCTGCGCGGAATGGCCGAGATCTGCCAGGTGCCGAAGGGCAGGGTGATCGGCATCTGCACCGGATTCTGTTCCAGGATCGCCGGATCGCCGAAAAAGACCTGTCCACGCGGCCCGGTCGCGTTTGCGCCCCGCAGGGCTACCTGGATCGGCAGGGCGTCATCGACGAGGCCCGTCGCGGCATAGAAGCGGTCGGCCTCGATCACCGCCGAGACCAGACCCCAGAACCGGCCGCCGTCGGTGCCGTCCGGGATGAATACCGGAAAGCGGCTGATGAATCCGACCCCGCCCTGCACCAGATTCACCGGACCCGCCAGCACCAGCTCGCCGCTGTCACGCGCCCGGGTGGCGGCCTCCCGTTGGGTTTCGTTCTCCAGATAATTCAGACCGATGGCCGCCGCGTTTCCTTCCATCGGATAGACGTAGCGGATCACCATGTCCGGGGCGACGGCAAGGCTGCGGATCAGCGAATCGCGATCGGCCAGTGCCGAGGCCAGTTCCTCGAAGCGCTCCGGGCTCATGTCAGGCTCGGTGGTGAGCGTCGCGATCAGACCGCGAATGAGCTGGATGTTCGAGGTGAGCGTGCCTTCGATATGCGCGCGCAGCACACTGGTCGTGGCCAGGACTTCCTGCCGCATGGCCTGCTGATACACCGCCCGGTTCTGCGACTCGGCAAAGATCCAGACCAGGCAGACGACAACGATCGAAATCGCGGCGGGCAGGTTGGTTATGCGGACGATGCGGCGCATCCCATGCTTCCAAGTTGGCAGTCACTTGATCTCATGAGGATCCTGCGCCCTGTTTCGTTCGAGGTTCTGGCGGTGTCGGCCCGTTCTGACGCTCATGAGCTTGGTTTACCACGTTCTGCCGGGCAATCCCACCACCCTTGCCAGACTCCCTCGAGTCACTCGCTCGATGGCAAGGGGCTGCTCGGGTCTATGCGTTCTTCGGGACAACCAGCGCCGGGGACAATGATCGCGCTGCGTGTTTACCCCGGTAAACATGCAGGATGAACCGCCCCTGTTACCCGGGTATACAGGCCCCGCCCCTGTGGCGGCGATCACTTGGGGGCTTCGCCAGGGATCGGAACATCCGGCAAAGGTTCAGGCCCCGATCCCGCGCGGTGTTGAGAAGTGCCCGCAGATAGGCGCCGGGATTGCGAATGCGGTTGAAGGCTTCGACCAGGCCGATGATGGCAAGGGCGCTGCCATGGGGTCCCAATCGCGCCTTGGCTTCCTGCAAGATCGGGCGATCAAGGCCGATGGCGGGGCCCAGCAGGGCGGATAGCTGGATCACCTCGTGCCAGCTTCGCGGTTCTTCGGTGGCCATGGCCCGGGCCGAGGGCGCCAGGTTCATGCATTCGGCGACGGTCAGGTCGTCGTGATCCTCTGCAGCTTTCTCAGCCTGCTTCTTATTCAAGGATTCTTTATCCGAACTCTGAATATGCCGGTCATTCTGGCCGTCGCTGGCGGTCAGAATCGGCGTTTCGGGACGGGTTGGAGAGGGCAGGGCAGGGGCTTCGGCGGTTTCAAGCAGGCGGTGAAGCAGCGCCTCCAGCCGTTCGCTGGTCAGGGTACGGCGCAGCGACAGGCGGCATTCTTCGACCAAGTCCGGCGGCGTGGCCGAGCCCGCGTGATAGAGCGCGTCGCGAAGCCGTGCCTTCAGCACGGCGATGCGCTGCCCTTCGCGTGCGCAATCTTCGGCCAGCGCCTCGAGATGCGACTGGATTGCGAAGAGCGGTTCCAGGTCCAGCCCATAGGCCAGTTGCGTGACATTCTCCGCGTCGCGAACCCGGTATCGCTTGCCATTGGGGCTGTGGCGACGCGCCAGCAGACCTTTGCTTTCCAGATGGGCCAGTCGCCGCCGCAGGGTGCGTTCGTCGATCCCGTCGCAGCGGTCAATCAGTACCCGGTTTGAGGCAAAGACCATCCGTTGCGATGCCGAATCGGGCAGCAGTGACAGGAGTCCCCGCAATACGGCGATGTCCCGGTCGCGCAGGGCCAGCCGGGGTCGGCAGCGGCGCACAAGGTCCAGAAGATGCCAGCGCAGGTCGCTGGCCGGTGTCGTCGTCGGGGTATGCGCCAAAGGGCGCCGGACGTGCCGGAGCACGGGCGTCGACAGGATTTGCTGCATAGCGTTTCAGGCGGATCCGACACAGGCCGTCCGACAGAGCCCTTTGGCGAGGGCCCGAGAGGTCGAAAGAGGGGAAATCAGCCCAGGAAGCAGGCACAAAAAATCCGGCCATCGCGATGCGATGTTGCGTGCGAATCGGGCCTGCGCTAGAATGCTCGTGCTAGAAGTTGAGCATGCTCAGGGTTGGCGCCCTGTGGTTTGCGCGGGCCTTCCGGGTGGTTTCCATTCGGGAGGCCTATCCTTTTCCGTCAATGCTCCTTTGTGGTTGCGGGTGAATCGTCGCTCTCGGTCCGGGCAAGAAAACCCTGATAGAGCTGCGCCAGCGCTTCGGTCGGATGGCGGGACAGCCAAGCGGCAAAGGCGCTATCGGGTGCGGCGGGCTGGAACGTCACGGCGCCCTTGCGCAGCGTGACGGTCCCGAGGGGCGACCCATCCGGCGCCGGCACTGTCAGCGGCTCAGCAGGCGTGCGGGGCTTCGATGGGCTTTGCAGTGCCTTCGCCCAAGCCTCGAATCGCTGGTCCGAGGACAGCTCCGCGGCGAACGGGGCTGGGTGGATGTCCCGCGCGTCGACCCCTTGCGCCAGAACGCGGGTGGCGAGGTCATACCAGCGCTTCCAGCCGACCGAAGGCGCGGCGCCGATCCGTTCGATCACGTCGCGCGGAAAGGCCTCTCGAACCTTGCGCATATGCGAGGTGTGGCTGCGGTTCACGTTCAGCGCGTCCTGCACGACCTTGGCGGAATAGCCCGCCTCCTCAAGATCGCCGGCAAAAAGCGCCTTCTCGATGAAGGACGGGTCCTTGCGGAGGTTGTTTTCCTGCCCCTGGGCGAGAACCGCCTCTTCATCGGACAGCGTGCGGATCAGCGCCTTGACCGGCTTGCCAAGCGATCGGAGCGCGGCGAGGCGGCGGCGGCCGTAGACAACCTGATACCGTCCGCTGAGCTGGGGATGGGGGCGCAGCAGGATCGGAACCTGCTGGCCGTGCCGGTCGATGCTGTCGCGCAGCGCCGCCAGATCCTCGTCCAGCGGCGCCAGGCGGTCCTTCAGTCCGGTGTCTTCGACCAGATCCGGGTTGATCTCTTGCACCGACCGGCTGCCCAGGGTGCGCAGATCGTTGCGGATCGCCGCGACCGGACCCGAGCTCTGGAACACCTCGGGCATGCTGGACGCGGCGCCGGGCACCGTCTTGGGCGTATCGGCCTCGCTGCGGGTGGGGGCGATCCCCTCGAACATGTTCTTGCGGGCCATGTCAGGACCTCCCCCAGGCGGTGTGAACTTCCTGTTCCAATTCGCGCGCCACGGCGTTCACCGATTCCATCGCACGGTCATAGGTATTGCGGATCATGCTGCCGCGGCCGACCTCGAACAGGGTTTGATGGGTCAGGCCGGCGTCGGAAATGGCGGTCGACTTCAGGAAGGCCTGGGTCATCACCCGTTTCCCGAAATTCGCCCTGAGCAGCCCGGCGACCTGGGCCTGTGGCCCGTCCGAGGGTTCGAACCGGGCGATGAGGTAGCGCAAAAACGCGTAATCGAGCGTCATCCCGGCATCCCGGATCGTGTCCAGCAGCGAGGCCGTCATGGTCAGGAACTGCGCCAGCGAGGCCACATCGATGAAATTCGGCACGACCGGAATGATGATCGAGGACGAGGCGACCAGCGCCGACAGCGTGAGGAACCCCAACTGCGGCGGGCAGTCGATGAACACCAGGTCGTAATTCGCCTCGACCGACAGGATCGCCTCGCGCAGGCGCAGGTAGAAGGGGGGTTCCGCCCCCCGGCGCAGCGCATAGGGCGTCTCGGTCTCGTATTCCGACAGGATCAGCCCGCCCGCCGCGATGTCCAGCCCGCGGAAATAGGTCTTGCGGATCACCTGCTCCATCGGCAGCGGATCCTCGTAGCGGATCGCGTCGTAGATCGTGCCCTGGCTGGAAAAGTCTATCTCGGGCCGCAGGCCGGTCATCGAGGACAGCGAGGCCTGCGGGTCCATGTCGATGACCAGCACCCGGTAACCGTGCAGCGCGAACCATTGGCTGAGATAGGCGGTGGTCGTCGTCTTGGCCGAGCCGCCCTTGAACGAGACGCAGGAAATGATCTGCAGCGGCTCCTGCCCGACCCGGCCGCGCAGATAGAGCGAGGGGTCGCGGGTCGCACGGGCGAGCGCCAGGCGGACATTCGCCAGATCCTCGGCCGTGTAGAGTTTGCGCCCGCGCTCATCGAGCGTCACGTCCGGGATCTTGTCTTCGGCATGCAGCTTGCGCAGATGGCCGGGGGCCAGCCCCAGGAATTCGGCAGCCTCGGTCGAGGAGAAGGCGCGCAGATGCTTGCGGGCATCCGGGGCGAAATTGCGCTCCATATGCCGACGAATCGAATCGTGCAGCGTGGATGCGTCGCCTTGAAGCTCAGCGAAGACTCGCTCTGCCGTCATTCTGCCCTCATTCTTCCTCATGCAGACCCGGTTTTCCCGAGTTCTGCCCGGCTGCCCGGTTCGGTCGTAGCGCGAAAAGCCGAAATTCCCGGACAATCGCGCTACAAAGAAATGCGCCAATCGGCCGATTCCTGCAAGGAAATTCTACAAATCGTGGTGAGCGACCTTCGAGGGGCGGGATAAGCCCTTGGATTCACGCCTGCCGTGGTCAGGCCCTGAACAAGATCTGGTAGGTCAGCGGCGATTCGACGGCTCAGCCCTGACCGCCCAGCAGCGCCAGGGCCGAGGCCAGGGGCAGCGCGCGCAGACCCTCCGCGAGTGGCACCTCCTGCGTTCCGGCATAGATCAGCAGGCGCCGCGTCGCGCCGATGTCCTCGGCGCCGATGTGGAACCCGCGCGAGACCTTGGGCGTCGTGGTCCGCTTGATCTCGATCGCCCAGACCGCGCCGCCCGGCAGGGTCAGCACGAGGTCCAGCTCGGCCCCTGCCGCGGTGCGATAGAAGGCGGCTTCGGTGCCCGGCGGCGCCGCGGCGATCAGGGATTCCAGGCAGAACCCCTCCCAGCTGCCGCCGACGACAGGATGAGCCAGCAGGCTTTCCAGCGTGCCCAGCCCCAGCAAGGCATGCACCAATCCGCTGTCGCGAACATAGACCTTGGGCGATTTCACCAGCCGCTTGCCCACATTCCTGTGCCAGGGTGGCAGGCGGCGCACCAGCATCAGGTCGACCAGCAGGTCCAGATAGCGCCCGATGGTCTGGCCCGAAACGCCCAGCCCCTCGGCAAGCGCCGCCGCGTTCAGAAGGCCGCCTTGGGCATGGGCCAGCATCGTCCAGAAGCGGCGCAGCGTCGTCGCCGGAACGCGCGGTCCCAGCGCGGGAATATCGCGCTCCAGATAGGTGCGCAGGAAATCCTCGCGCCAGTCGAGGCTGTCGCGATCGTTGTCCGCCTGAAAACTGTCGGGAAATCCGCCGCGCAGCCAGAGTTGCGTCAGATGGTCGGCGCCGACCTCGGTCAGTTGCAGGGGCGGCATTTCGATATACCGGACCCGCCCGGCGAGTGATTCCGCCGATTGCTGCAGCAGCACGTTCGAGGCCGAACCGAGCAGCAGGAACTGGCCGGTTCGGGCGCCCTCGCGCCGGCGCCGGTCGATCTGGCCGCGCAGCGTCTGGAACAGGCCGGGCAATTGCTGCACCTCGTCCAGGATCACCAGCTTGCCCGTCTGTTCGTCCAGGTAAAGATCGGGTTCGGTCAGGATCTGCCGATCCCCCTCGCGTTCGAGGTCCAGATAGACCGAGGGGCGTTGCGCGGCGATTTCCAGCGCCAGGGTGGTCTTGCCCACCTGCCGCGGCCCCAGCAGGACGGCGGCAGCCTGCACGTTCAACGCGGAAAGGACGGCCTTCAGGGTGTTTCGGGAGTACATACCTTGCATTTATTCCATTTCGTGGAAGATTTGCAAGGATAAATGGCCTCAGCTCAACAATCCCAGTCTCTCGGCCCGTTCCAGCAGCATCTTCACCGACGACGGCTGCCAGCTGGTCCGCCCGCGCGGCGTGCGCTCGCGCATCGCTTCCAGCCGGGCGCAGATCGCCTGCAGCGTGATGCCGGGATCCGCGCCCTTGATGGCGGCCACGATGGCGGGCAGGCGGTCGTCCGTTTCGCGGCGCCCGGCGCGGCCCAGCACGGTTTCGGGCAGGAAGCCGTGCCGGACGTAGGCGTTCACGGCGCGGAGCAGCCGGGTTTGCGTCCATTGACGCTCGCGGGGCAGGGGGCCGTTGATGATCCGCAGCACATCCTCCCAGGCCATGTCGGGTCGCAGGCGGCGGACATGGGGCACCCAATCCTGCGCTGCCCCGTTCAGGCGCTCCATGTAGCCGTCCTGCCGCGCCAGCCGCACCTTGCGCAACGCCGCCGGATCGCGGGCGCGCAAGCCCGGGTTGCCGCCGATCCGCCCCTTGCTGCGCGCCGAGGCCAGCCCCGCCTTGGTGCGTTCGCGGATCAGGGCACGCTCGAACTCGGCTGCGGCGCCCAGGACCTGCAGGGTGAACTTGCCCTGCGGCGAGGACGTGTCGATCGGATCGGTGAGCGAGCGGAAGAAGGCGCCCTGGGCCTCCAGCCGCTCGATCACCTCAAGGAGGTGCGAAAGTGATCGCGCCAACCGGTCGATGCGCACGACGACCAGCGTATCGCCCTTGGAGATGCGTTCCAACACGCGCGCCAGAACGGGCCGCGCACGGTTTCCGCCCGAGGCCTGCTCTTCATGGATCTCGGCACAGCCCGCGGATTTCAGGGCCTGCGACTGGGGCAGGGGGGTCTGATCCTCGGTCGAGACGCGGGCATAGCCGATCAGGGGCATCAAAACGGGCCGTTTTCAGTGTCATATAGCGTGAGTAAACGACCGATTGAAAACCGATGCAAGGGCGCTCTCTGTGGTGCTGTTCGGCAGAAAACCCTTGGTTTCCATGGGCTGAACGAGATCACAGAGCCCTGCCGCAAAACGGTACCCGCGCTTTCTACAGACGGGATCGGGGCATCAATCATTGGCTCCTGGGTAAGACGCAAAATAGCCAGATTTTGCAGATATGGAGCGTCAAGCTCAATATTTGACTGATGATTTTGATTTCCCTCGACAGGTACGGAGAGAGCAACAGCCGTCCGGGGGATATCCGTGGTTCCCCAGTCCGATGGATGGTGAACCCCCGCCTCGCCTGCGGCGTGGCCCGGCAGGGTGGCGGCATAGCCACTTCCCGATCGCGGCGGCGGGGCTGAGCCGGGTCGTCGGTTGTGGGACGGAAGCGCAGGGCGCCTCGCCGCGGACAGCGCGCGACAGATCTCTGTCGTTCAACCGGAACTGGCGATCCGCGCCGATCGGCGACTTTGCCGCCGCCGTGTAAGGGTTACGGCGACCTCTGGCCCAGGCCAAAATATCTGATAAGATAGCAGAATGACTTATTGAGGAGATCCCGATGCAGACCTTTGCCGCGGTGTTCCGTGATCCGACCGTCCCGGTCTCTGTCGAGCCGGTTACGCTGGATGATCCGGCGGGGGGCGAGGTCAGGGTCCGCCTTTCGGGCTGTGGCCTGTGCCATACCGATTTCCTCGCCGCCTCCGGCGCGCTGCCCTTCCCGCTGCCGGCGGTGCTGGGCCACGAGGGGGCGGGTGTGGTCGAAGCTGTCGGTCCCGGTGGCGATTCCGCGCTGATCGGCCGCTCGGTCATCCTGTCCTTCCGCAGTTGCGGTAGCTGCCCGCGATGCCGCGCCGCGCAATCGCCCTATTGCGACGACAAGCGCGCGCTGAACTTCTCGGGCCGCCGCCCGGATGGTACGACCCCGTTTCGCGACCGCGAAGGGAAGCCGCTGGGTGCCTGCTTCTTTGGTCAGTCAAGCCTGGCGCGTCACGCCAATGTCTCGCTGCGAAATCTCGTCGAGGTGCCGGCGCGCGACGACCTCTGGATGCTCGGCGCGCTGGGATGCGGGTTCCAGACCGGCGCGGGGGCGGTGCTGAACGTCCTGAAGCCCGAGGTCGGCGCTTCGGTTGTCATCATCGGTCTGGGTGCGGTGGGGATGGCGGCGCTGATGGCGGCCAAGGCCTCGGGCGCCGATCCGATCATCGCCGTCGACCGCTCGCCCGAGAGGCTGGAGCTGGCGCGCGACTTCGGCGCCACCCATACCGTTCTGGCCGCGAGAGAGGATATCCCGGGCCAGATCCGCGCGATCACCGGCGGCGGCGCGGCCTATGCGGTGGAATGCGCGGGTAGCGCATCGACGGCGGCGCTGGCCCTGGACGCGCTGGCGATGCTGGGCAAGGCCGCGATCTGCGGCGCGGCCTCGGGGCAGGGGCCGCTGATGCTCGATCCGCACAAGCTGCTCTATGGCCGGAGCCTCCGCGGCGTGGTGCAGGGCGACAGCGAGCCTGCGGTGTTCATCCCGCATCTGTTGCGGCTGCAGGCGGCAGGGCAGTTTCCCTTCGAGCGGCTGGTGACCGGCTATGACTTCGACGACATCGGCGCGGCACTGGCCGCCGCCAAGGGAGGGCGCGCGGTGAAAGCCGTGGCGCGCATGACATGATCCTCTACAGCCACCCGTTTTCCGGCAATGGCTGGAAGGTGCGCCTGTTCCTGTCGCTGATCGGGCAGGACTGCGAGATCCGCCCCGTGGACCTGCCGGGTGGCGAGAACCGTAGCACCGCCTTCCTCGACCTCAATCCGCGGGGTCAAGTGCCGGTGCTGGCGGTGCCTGAGGGTGTACTTTGGGACAGTCAGGCGATCCTTGTCTACCTCGCCGCGCGCCACGCGCCGGACTGGGGCGGGGACGATGCCTTTGAACGCGCCGCGGTGGCGCAATGGCTATCCTTCGCCGCCAAAGAGGTGGCGACCGGCCTGCAGGCGCTGCGCCTGCACCGGGTGATGGGCCGGCCGCTGGATGTGCCAGCCGCGACCCGGGTGGCGGAGGGAACGCTCACGCTGCTCGAAGGGCGGCTTGCCGCGCACGGCTGGCTGGTCGGAGAGCGTCCGACCATCGCCGAGGCGGCGGTCTATCCCTATGTCTCGATGGCGGGGGAAGCGGGGCTGTCGCTGGCTTCTTATCCTTCGATCCGCGGCTGGTGCGCGCGGATCGAGGCCTTGCCCGGTTTCCTGCCGATGGGCGCCTGAAGCAGCCCGATGCGCCGCGCCCAGTCGCCCATCGCCGCTGCCGCTTCGGCCGGGCGTTCGACCGGCATGGCGTGGCTCGCGCCCTCGATGGCCATGGCGGTGACGCGCGGGCCGAGTTCCTCGGCGATCTCGGCCTCGGTCCCGGCCGGGCGGAACGGGTCCTGCGCGCCGCGCAGATCGAGGATCGGCGCGGTTCCGGCTGGGCGCCAATCCTCGGGCCGGGTTGCGGCGCGGGCCTTGCGCTGCATCTCCACCACCGCGGGATGCCAGCCCGCCAGCCACTCGGCCGGATCGTTACCCTCGGCGAAGAAGGCGAGTTTCAGCGCGGCCAGCCGGTCGGCTTCCGGCGTCATGGGGTCGTTGATCTCGGTAATCGCGCGGCTGAGTTCGGCAGGCCAGGCCTTCGCCCCGGCGGCGAGGAACACAACCCCGGATACCAGGTCGGCATGATCCTGCGCCAGGCAGCGCGCGATCCAGGCGCCATAGGCATGACCGGCGACGATGGCCCGGCCGCCCTCGGCCCGGATGATGTCCGCCAGATCGTCCGCGAGCTCGTGGAACGTCACCCCCTCCATCGGCCCCACCGAGGGCGCGATGCCGCGCGGCTCGGGCCGCAACACGCGGAAGCCCTGTTGCATCAGCCCGGCGGCGAGCGGCGCCATCTCGGCCCCGCAACGGCCGGTCGAGGCGATCAGCACAACCAGCGGCCCCGCGCCGTCGGCGCGATAGCCAAGCTGGCGCTCGCCCAGGTCCAGCACGACGGGTGTCTCGGTCACGGGCGGGATTTCTTGCATGGGCAGAGGGACTTCGCAGGTGGTTGACTCGGTTTCGGCTCCTAACATACATAAAACTATCTTTTATGCAAATTGCCGCACCGAGGCGGCGATCCGGGGGAACGCATGACCATCAATATCAGCCGCGCCGAGGGCATCGCCCGAATAGAGATCGACGTCCCGCCGGTCAACGCCATCACCCTGCAGGATTACGCGGACATCCGCGATGCCTTTCGCGCCGCGCAGGATTGGCGCGATGTGAATGTCATCCTGTTCACTGCGACCGGCCGCAAGGCCTTCTGCGCCGGGCTCGACCTGAACGAATTCCTCGCGGCGACCATCGACCAGGACCCGGGCCGTGCCCGCATCGTCCGCGATTGCTTTGCTGCCGTCCGCCATGCCCCAGTGCCGGTGATCTGCGCGATCAGCGGCCCGGCTCTGGGGGCGGGGGCGGTGCTGGCCTCCTGCGCTGATATCCGCATCGCCGCCGATCACGTCCGCTTCTCGACACCGGAAATCAATGTCGGTCGCTGCGGCGGGGCCTCGCATCTGATGCGCCACCTGCCCCAGGGTGTGCTGCGCCAGATGTATTTCACCGCCCGCCCGCTGTCCGTGCAGGAGGCGGCAACCTATGGCTTCGTGCAGAAGATCGTCCCCTTCGAGGACCTCGATGCCGAGGCGATGGCGCTGGCGCGCGAGATCGCGGCCAAGGCGCCGATCGGGCTGCGCATGGCCAAGGAGGCGCTGAACAAGGTCGAGTTCATGCAGACCGAGGATGGCTATCAGCTGGAGCAGAGCTATTCGACCGCGCTGATGGCGACCGAGGACGCGCGCGAGGCGACCCGCGCCGTGGTCGAGAAACGGGCACCGGTCTGGAGGGGCCGCTGACATGCCGGTGCTGACGCTCCCGGACGGTCATGCGCTGGCCTATTCGGTCACCGGTCCCGAGGGCGCGCCCTGGCTGGTGCTCGGCAATTCGCTGATGACGACGCAGGCGATCTGGGCCGATCAGGTCGCCGCTTTCTCGGCCCGGTTCCGGGTGCTGACCTGGGACCAGCGCGGGCATGGCGCCTCGGCCGTGCCGGGCGGTCCCCTGGACATGCCCACACTCGGTGCGGATCTGGTCGCGCTTTGCGAGGCGCTCGAAGTGACCGAAGCGACCTATGTCGGCCTGTCGATGGGCGTGCCTACCGGGTTGGCGGCGCTGCCGGCGCTCGGCGGGCGGGTCACAGCGTTGGTGCTGGTCGACGGCCTCGCGGCCTCGTCCGGCGCCGCGTTCTGGGACGAGCGGATCGCTTTCGCGCGCGAAAACGGCATGGCGGCGCTGGCCGCGCAGACCGCCGAACGCTGGCTACCCTCGGACATGGGCAAGCGGCCGCAACTGGCGACGATGATCGCTTCGGTCCCGCTGGAGGGCTTCGCCGCCTGCGCCCATGCCCTGCGCGGTTACGATGCCCGCGCGGCCTTCGAGGATTTCGCCGGGCCGGTCTTGCTGATCGCAGGCGAGGCCGATGCGCGGATCGTGCCGGGGATGCAAGCCCTTGCGGACAGCAAGCCCGGCACCCGGCTGGCGCTGATCCCCGGCGCCGGGCATCTGCCCTGTTTCGAGGCGCCGGAGGCGTTCAACGCTCGGCTCGCCGAAACTCTATAATCATAAAAGATAGTCTATTGATTTATACGAAGGCGGCAGGCTATGCTGACCCCGTTGCAAGAAAGGCCCCGCCGCGATGATCCTGCTGTGGTCACCCAAATCCCCCTTCGTGCGCAAGGTGATGATCCTCGCGCATGAGTTGGGCATCGCCGAGGCGCTGGAACTGCGGCGCGAGGTTGCGGTGCCTCGCGGTCTGCCCAATCCCGCGATCATGGCGGTCAATCCGCTGGGCAAGATCCCGGCGTTGATCCGCAAGGAAGGTCCGGCGCTGATCGGCTCGGCCGAAATCCTCGACTATCTGTGCGAGATCACGCCGGGCGGCCGGGCGCTGCTGCCTGCCTCGGGCGAGGCGCGGGTGGTGCAGTTGCGCTGGCAGGCGCTGGCCGACCAGTTGACCGAGGTGCTGCTCGACTGGCGCATCGCCGCGACCGGCCCCCATGGCATCGACGCCGCCCGTCGCGAAAGTTTCGAGGCCAAGGTGCGCGCCGGCATGGCCCTCTTCGAGGTAGAGGCTCCGCTGCTGCGCGAAGCGCCCTTCGGCCCCGGGCCGATCGCCCTGACCTGCGCGTTGGGGCAGCTCGATTTCCGCTTTCCCGCATGCGGCTGGCGCGCGGCCTTTCCCGCGCTCGCCCGCTTCGCCGCCGACACGGCCGTCAGGCCCTCGGTCGCGGTGACGGCCATCGTCAACGATCAGGGCGTTTCCGGCCCCGACCTTCAGCTTACCTTCGAGTGACCCATGCCCGGACCTCTTTCCCATATCCGAGTCCTTGACCTGAGCCGCATCATGGCCGGCCCCTGGTGTACCCAGATGCTGGCCGACCTCGGCGCCGAGGTCATCAAGGTCGAGCGCGACGGCGTCGGCGACGACACCCGCCGCTGGGGTCCGCCCTGGCTCAAGGACGAATCCGGCGCCGATACCGACGAGAGCGGCTATTATCTTTCGGTTAACCGCGGCAAGCGGTCGGTTGCCGTCGATCTCGCCTCGGCCGAGGGGCAGGAGGTGGTCCGCCGCATCGCTGCCACCGCCGATATCATCGTCGAGAATTTCCGCCCCGGTACGCTGGAACGCTATGGCCTCGGCTATGCGGACCTGAAGGCGGTGAAGCCCGACCTGATCTTCGCTTCGATCACCGGTTTCGGTGCAACCGGTCCGCGGCGGAACGATTCCGCCTATGATTTCATGATCCAGGCCATGGGCGGGCTGATGAGCGTGACCGGCGAGGCCGATGGCCAGCCGGGCGGCGGGCCGCAGAAGGTCGGCGTGCCGATCGTCGACATCATGACCGGCATGTACACCTGCATCGCCTGCCTCGCCGCGCTCGCAAACCGCGAGAAGACCGGCCAAGGCGACCAGATCGACATTGCCATGCTCGATGTCTCGGTGGCGATGCTGGCCAATCAGGCGATGAATTACCTCGTCTCGGGCAAGGCGCCCACGCGCCGCGGCAACCGCCATCCGAACATCCAGCCGCAGGACGTTTTCCCGGTCGCCGATGGCTACATGGTCGTCGCCGTCGGCAATGACGAGCAATTCGAGCGGTTCGCCACTGTGCTGGGCATGCCCGGCTGGGCCGAGGATCCGCGTTACCGCACCAACGCCGCGCGGGTCGAGAATCTCTCGACGCTGCATCCGGCGATCTGCGCGCGGCTGCAGACCGCGCCGCTGGCCCATTGGCTGGAGCATCTGACCGCGGCCAAGGTGCCTTGCGGCCCCATCAACACCGTGCCGATGGTCTTCGACGAGCCGCAGGTGCGGGTCCGCGCGATGAAGCAGGAGCTGCCGCATCCGCTCGCTGGAGCCGTGCCGCAGGTGGTGAGCCCGATGCGCTTTGCCGCCGCGCCCCTGGTCTTCGACCGCGCCCCGCCGCTTCTGGGTGCCGATACCGAGGCGATCCTCGCCGAGCTTGGCCTGTGACCATGGAAGGTGAGGCACCGATGACTTCGCGCATTTCGCTCCCCGACCGCGACGGGATGGACGAGGCGCAGCGACGGGTCTTCGACATGATCGTCAGGGGTCGCCGCGGCGTGCTGGTGGGGCCGCTGCGCGCAGCCTTGCACAACCCGCAGCTGGCCGAGCGCTGGAGCCAACTGGGCGAGACCCTGCGTTTCGACACGCGGCTCGATCCCAAACATTCCGAGCTGGCGGTCCTGTTGACCGCGCGGCGCTGGAACAGCCAGCTGGAATGGGCGATCCACCGCCGCGATTCCGAACGCGCCGGGATCCGGGCCGAGGTGATCGAGGCGATCCGCACCGGGCAGGTGCCGCCGCTGCAGGACCCGCACGAGATCGCAATCTACGATTACAGCGTCGAGCTTCTGTCGGGCGGTAATGTCGGGGACGCGACCTATGCCGCCGTGGTTGCCCTCTGGGGGGAAGCGGGGGTTGTCGAGCTCACCGCGCTCATCGGCTATTACGCGCTGGTCGCGGCGACGCTCAATGTCCATCGCATCCCGCTGCCCGACGGCGCCACCGCCGAGCTGGAGGTGGAGGATCTGCATCGCTTCACCGATCTGCCGCCCCGTCAGATCCCCGCTTGATCCGTTCGATCATAAAATCTAGCTTTAGGCTTCAAAGCGATTGCCAGCCTGGAGCCCGCCATGAATGACGCCGCCAACACGCTGAAAAAAAGCGCGGTTTCCCGCTATCTTCAGCTCTCCAGCCTGTTCCGCCGCCGCATCGACAGCGGCGAGTGGAAAACCGGTCAGCAGATTCCGACGGTCGAGGAACTGGCCAAGGAATGCGGCGTCGCCACGATGACCATCCGGCAGTCGCTGAACATTCTTGAGCAGGAAGGTCTGATCGAGCGTTTTCGGGCCAAGGGCACCTTCGTCAAGGAGCGCCCGAAACAGGATCTGTGGTGCCAGGTGCAGACCGATTTCTCGGGCCTGCTGATCGGTCGCGACGGCGCGAAGATCGAGGTCTTGTCGGTCGAATCCGGCGCCTCGCTGCCGATGCGTCACAGCGACATCGGCCGCAGCGCCGAGAGCTATCGCCACCTGCGCCGCCGCCATACCCGTGACGGCAAGGCTTTCCTTCTTGCCGATGTCTATATCTCGGAACGGATCATGCCCCTGATTGCCGAGGCCGATTTCTCGCGCAAGACAGCGCTGCGACTGGTGGCGGATGTGGCGCAGCTGACCATCGCCCAAGCGCATCAGACCCTGACCATCGGCATGCCCGACATGGTCGTGGCCGAAATGCTGAACATCAGCCTGACCGATCCCATTGCCCGGGTGGAACGCTCGGCCGTCGATGAAACCGGCGAGCTGGTGCTGTTCGCCGATGGCTTCTATCGCGGCGACCAGGTTCGCATCGACTTCAAGCTCTAGTCAAAAAACTATTAAAGCATAATATTGACATTTATCCGCGCGGCTGGCAGGTTCGTCGCGCGTGATCGAGGAGCATGGCATGAAATCTGTATCGCTGGGCGGCACCGGTCTGAAGGTGTCCGAACTGTGCTTCGGCACCATGTCCTTCGGTTCGTACAGTGACGCCTCGACGGCAAAGGCGATGATGGCGGCCTGCCTCGATGTGGGCATCAACTTCTTCGATTGCGCCAATTCCTATGCTGGCCAGGGCAAGGCCGAGGCCATTCTCGGCGAGTGTCTGTCCGATCTGGACCGCCAGAAGCTTGTGATCACCACCAAGGTCTGCCGGCCGATGTCGCCGGACATGAACGGCTCGGGCCTGTCGCGACGGCACATCATGCTGGAGGTCGAAAACAGCCTGCGCCGCCTGCGCACCGATTACATCGACGTCTATTTCGCCCATCACTACGACCCGGCCACCCGCCCCGAGGAGACGCTGCGCGCCTTCGAGGATCTGCGCCGTCAGGGCAAGATCGTCTATGCCGGCGTTTCGAACTGGGCCGCCTGGCGGGTCGCGGACGCCCTGGGGATCTCGGCGCGCGAGGGGATCGTCGGTTTCGACGTGCTGCAGCCGATGTACAACCTTGTGAAGCGTCAGGCCGAGGATGAGCTCTTCCCGCTGGCCGAGGCGAAGAAGCTGGGCGTCATGGTCTTCTCGCCCCTGGCGAGCGGCCTTCTGACCCGCGCCAATGCCGACCCGGACGGCCCCCGGCAGGGCCGTCTGGCCGAGGCGCGGTACCTCAAGCGCTACGAGGACCGCCACAATTTCGAGGTGGCGCGCGACTTCTGCGTCATCGCCGACGAGATGGGCGTCGACCCGGCTGCGCTGGCCGTCGCCTGGTGCGCGAGCCATCCCGCCGTCACCACCCCCATCATCGGCGCCGAGACGGTCGAACAGATCGCCGGCTACGTCGCCGCCACCGAGATCTCGCTCACGCCCGAGCAGCGGGCGCGGATTTCCGCCCTCACCGAGCGGCCGGATTACGAGATCGAACGCAAGATCGACTGACAGGACCAAGATCATGGCATCCGAACCGATCCTCCTCGATCATCTGATCGACAATGCCGCAGCCGAGGGCGGGCCGCGTATCGAGCTGCGCGATCCCGGCAATCTCGACGAAGTGGTGGCGCTGGTTGCGCAAGCCGACACCGCGACCGTGGACCGCGCCGTGCGCTCGGCCCATGCCGCCTTTCCCCTCTGGCGCGATACGCCGCTGGCCGAACGCTGCGCGCGCCTGCGCGCCGCGGCGGATACGCTGGTTGCCGCCGCCGATGAGGTCATTGCCGTCATGGCGCGGGAATCGGGCATGCTGCCCGGCACCAACAAGGCCGAGATCGGCATGGCCGCCGCCATCGTGCGCGACAATGCCGATCACGCCGAGACGAGCCTTGCCCCCGCCTGTTTCGAAGATGCCGACAGCACGGTCGAGGTTGAAAAGGTTGCGGTCGGTGTGATCGCCGCCATTGTACCATGGAATGCGCCGGTGATCCTGGCCATGCGCAAGGTCTCGCCGGCGCTGGCGGTGGGTAACACTGTCGTCGTCAAGACCGCGCCCACCGCGCCCATCGGGCTGACCCGCCTGCTGCAGGCCTTTGCCGCGCATTTCCCCGCCGGCGTTATCAACGTGGTGCAGGGCGGCGGCGAGACCGGCTCGGCGCTTGTCGCGCATCCGCTTGTCGCGCGGGTTTCCTTCACCGGCGGCCTCAAGGTCGCGCAGATCATCATGAAACAGGCCGCCGCCGATCTGAAGCGCGTGAGCTTCGAGCTCGGCGGCAACGATCCGGCGATCCTGTTGCCGGACGCCGATCTCGACAAGGCGGTGCCGCGCATCATGGGCGGCGCCTTCCGCCGCGCCGGGCAGTTCTGCTTCGCGGTGAAGCGCGTCTATGTCCCCCGCGCGCTGGCGCCCGAGCTGATCGCGCGGATGAAGGCCGATCTCGACACATTCGTCGTCGGCCATCCGCTGACCGCTGGCGTCACCGTCGGGCCGATCAACAACAAGGGCCAGTTCGACTATCTGCTGGGCCTGCGCGAGCGGGTCCGCGCCTCGGGCGTGACCTATCTCGAGGGCGGGACGCAAGCCGATCCGCAGCTCTGGGACAAGGGCTATTACATGATGCCCGCGCTTGTCACCGACATCGACCCCGAGCACGAGCTGGTCACCACCGAGCAATTCGGCCCGATCCTGCCGATCGTCGTCTATGACGATCTCGACGCGGTGATCGACAGCATCAACGCGGGCGAGCTGGGCCTCGGCTCCTCGGTCTGGGGCGAGGATCTGGACGCGGCGCTGGACGTGGCGCGGCGGATCGAGGCCGGGATGACCTTCATCAACAACGCGGGCACCTCGCGGCTGGGACAACGCTACATGCCGTTTGGCGGCGTCAAGCGCAGCGGCATCGGGCGCGAAAGCTCACCGGTCGGTCTGGGCGAACACTTCGCCCTGCACGCGATGAACTATCACAAGTGAGACGGCCATGAGCGACATTCCCACCCTCCGCAATTTCGTCGCCGGGCAATGGCTGGGCGAGGCCGCGCCGTTCGAGGTCCGCGACCCCGGCCACCGCGACACGATCCTCGCCCATGTGGTGCCCGCCGATGCGGCCCTGGTCGATCAGGCGGTGAGTGCTGCCGTCAAGGCACAGAAGCTCTGGGCCTGCGTGCCGGTGGCCGAGCGTGCCGCCGCGGTGCTGGCCGCCGCCGACCGGATCGAGGCCGAGGCCGACAAGGGGCTCGATGGCCTCGTGCGCGAGGTCGTGCTGGAGACCGGCATGCTGCCCGGCGAGATCACTCTGGAATTCCGCGGCGCCGCCTTTGCCGCGCGCGACAATGTCGAAGCCGCGCAGGTGGCGCTGGAGCCCGAGGTGATCGAGGACGAAAGCTCCATCGTGCGCATCGAGCGTCGGCCCATCGGCGTGGTCGCGGCCATCGTCCCGTGGAACGCGCCGATCGTGCTGATGATCCGCAAATTCGCCCCGGCGCTGGTGGCCGGTTGCGCGCTGGTGGTGAAGACCCCGCCGACCGCGCCCATCGGCATCACCAAATTGCTGGCCGGGCTGGCCGAGCTGTTCCCGGCCGGGGTCATCAATGTCGTGCACGGCTTCGGCGAGGTCGGGGCGGCGTTGTCCGCGCATCCGCTGGTCCGGCTCGTCAGCTTCACCGGCGGCGGTGTCGCGGCGCGGGCGATCATGGCGACGGCGGCCGACACGATGAAGAATGTGCAGTTCGAGCTGGGCGGCAATGACGCGGCCATCGTGCTGGACGATTTCGACATCGAGACGCAGATCCCGATGCTGATGGCCGGGGCCTTCCACCGCTCGGGGCAGTTCTGCTTTGCCATCAAGCGGCTTTATGTGCCGGACGCGATCTATGACCGCGTGTTCGATGCGATGGCGGCCTACCTGGATGCGCAGAAGATCGGCCATCCGCTGGATCCGGCAACGACCTTCGGGCCGATCAACAACAAGGCCCAGTTCGATTTCCTGCAAGGGCTGATCGCCCGCAGCCGCGCCGCGGGGGCGGAGCTGATCGAACTGGGCACGCCGGTCGATCCCGCGCAATGGGAGACGGGCAATTACATGAAGCCGGTTCTGGTGCGCGATGCCGCGCCGGGGTTGGAAGCGGTGACCTGCGAGCAGTTCGGGCCTGTTCTGCCCGTGCTGCGCTACCACGACCTCGATGCTGTCGTGGCGCAGGCGAACCGGACGGAATACGGGTTGGGCTCGTCGATCTGGACCAGAGACGAGGGACGCGGCAAGGCTCTGGCACGCCGGCTCGAGGCCGGTATGACCTTCATCAACAAGAACGCGCAATCGCGGCTGGGCCGGCGGCACATGCCTTTCGGCGGGATCAAGCAGAGCGGCATCGGCACCGAGAATGCCGAATATGGCCTGTATGAATTCACCGAGATCCACGCGATCAACATTCACAAGGCCTGAATGATGCAGGATCTGGAACAGCAGGGGCTGCTTGCGGGGAAAGTGGCGCTGGTCACGGGCGGGCTGTCGGGCATCGGCCGCGCCATCGCGCGGAGCTTCGCTCAGGCCGGGGCGACGGTGATCGTCGCCGATCTTTCGGTCGCGCCCGGGACGTTCGCCCGCTGCGAGACCGGCGATGCCCACCGCTGCGACGTCGCGGACGAGGCCTCGGTCAAGGCGCTGGCCGAGGCCCTCGCCGCGCGGCACGAGGGGCTCGACATCCTGGTCAATTGCGCGGGGATGCCGCAGAAGCCGGTGGCGCTGGCCGAGGCGAGCCTGGCGGAATGGGACCGGCTGTTCGCGGTCAACGCGCGCTCGATCTTCGTGATGACCAAGCATTTCCTGCCCGCGCTGGCGCGGCGCAAGGGCAATGTCATCAACATCTGCTCGACCGTCGGCGCCCAGGCCAAGCCGGGCCTTGCGGCCTATGGCGCCTCGAAGGCTGCGGCGATCTCGACCACCAAGGCACTGGCGCTGGAACTGGCGGAGCAGGGGATCCGGGTCAACGGCATCAGCCCCGGCGCGGTAGAAACGCCGATGCTGACGGGCTTCGCCGATGGCGACCCGGCCGAGATCAAGGCGGCCTTCGCCCGTCTGGTCCCGCTGGGCGAGATCGTCCAGCCCGACGATGTGGCCGGTGCGGCGCTTTACCTCGGTTCGTCCCTCGGGCGACTGGTCACGGGGGTCATCATCACCGTCGACGGGGGACGCACCGCCTGAGAGGGCGGGCGAGGGGAGGGGCCACCTATGAAACAGTTGCTTGCCGCTGCGATCCTGCCGTCACGGCTGTCGACCACGCTGGGCGCCGTCGCGACTGCCGCGATGGCGCTGCACATCTCGGCCGAGGTGCTGTCGCGGCTGGTCTGGGGTCAGAGCCTGTTCGGCACGATCGAGATCATTTCGTATTATTACATGGTCGCCGCGTCCTTCCTGCCGCTCGCCAGCGCGCAATTGCAGGGGCAGATGATCACCACCGATGTCTTCGCCAAGATCGTTCCGGCGCGGATCCGGCCGGTTACGGATTTCCTCGGCCGGCTGGTGTCGCTGGCAACCTGCGGGATGCTGATCTGGGCGGGCTGGGTACAGGCGCTGGCCAAGACCCGTGTGAATGAAGCGATTTCCGGTCTGGGCGCGCCGGTGCTGGTCTGGCCGTCACGCTGGATGCTGGTCATCGGGTTGGCGGCGCTGTTCCTGGCGCAACTGGTCCAGTTGCCGCGCGGCGTCGCCTCGGACGAGGACACGCCGCCCGGAGCCGGAGCGCGCGGATGACCATGCCCTTCGTTTCGCGGCCCGGCCGCAGGGGAGCTTTAGCCGATGAATCCTGACCTCGGTTTCTATTCGCTCGGCGCCTTGATGGTGCTGCTGGTGCTGCGCGTCCCGATCGGTCTGGCGCTGACCGCGGTTGCCTTTGTCGGCCTTTACCTGTTGCGCGGCTTCAATCCCGCCTTCGGGGTGCTGAAGGCCACGCCCTTCGAGTTCGTGGCCCACTGGACGCTCTCGGCGGTGCCCATGTTCGTGCTGATCGGCGCCATCGCCTCGCATTCGGGGATGGTGGGGCGGATTTTCCGGGCGCTGAAGCTCTGGCTGGGCTGGTTGCCCGGCGGCCTCGCCATCGCCACCAGCTTCGCCGGGGCCGGTTTCGCGGCCATGTCGGGCTCGAGCCTGGCGACGACGGCCGCGATGGGCCGCATCGCCGTGCCCGAGATGTTGAAGGAAGGCTACCAGCCCGCCCTCGCCACCGGCGTTGCCACCGCCGTAGGCACGATTGGCGCGCTGATCCCGCCCTCGATCATCATGGTCATCTATGCCACTTTTGCCGAGGTGTCCGCCTCGAAGATGCTTATCGCGGGGGTCATTCCCGGCATCCTGACCGCCATCGCCTATGCCAGCCTTGTGGCGATCCGCTGCCTGATCAACCCCGAGCTCGCACCGGTCATCGCCCGCCGGCAGGCCGAGCGGCGCGAGCATCTGCGTGGCTTCCTCGATGTCCTGCCGGTGCTGATCCTGGGCCTGGGCATCACGGGTTCGATCTATGCCGGGATTGCCACCTCGACCGAAGCGGCCGGCTTCGGCGTCCTGCTGACGCTGATCATCGTCATGGCGCAACGGGTGTTGAGCTGGCGTGGCCTCAGGGACTCGATCTACGAGACGACCGTAACGACTGCCTCGATCTTCCTGATCGCCATCGGCGCGGCGATGATGACTCAGTTCCTGGCCTTCACCGGAATGCCCCGGGTGCTGTCGGGCGCCATCATGGGGATCACAGCGGATCCCGTCGGCATCATGCTGATCTGCTGTCTGCTCTACCTGATCCTGGGCTGCTTCCTCGATCCGATGGGGGTCATGCTGCTGACCCTGCCGATCATCCTGCCGATCATCGACAATGCCGGGATCGACCCGATCTGGGCCGGCGTGATCCTGGTCAAGATGCTGGAGGTGGGACTGCTGACGCCGCCGGTGGGGCTGAATTGCTTTGTCATGAAAAGCACGCTGGGCGGGCAGGTCTCGTTGGGGACGATCATCAAGGGCACCAGCTGGTTCCTGACGGTCGAGGCGGTGGTCGTCGCCCTGATGCTGGCTTTCCCGTCGATCATCCTGTTCCTGCCTTCGCTGATGGATTGACCTGTCGAGACGGCGCGCGATGGCGCGCCGTTTTCGTACCCGCAGGGGTGAATCAGCAATAGACTAAAAGCTATGTTTATATATTATAGGGATCGAGACACGAATCGCTTCGATCACTTTTGGGAGGAATGTGAATGAAATCCGCACTCATCACGCGCGTGGCGAGCGCCTCGGCCGTGGCGCTGCTCGCTGTCGGCGCGGTGCCGGCCCTTGCACAGACGAGCTATGTCTATGGCGACTTCGCCAGCCCCTCCGAGCCTCGGACCGAAGGCTCGGTGAAGCCCTGGTTGCAGGCGCTCGAGGAAGCCTCGAACGGCACGATCACGACCGACTATATCGGCGCGGGCGCGGTGGTGACGGCCCGCAACACGCTGCAAAGCCTCACCGACGGCCTGGTCGATGGCGCGCTGGTTGCGGCGATCTACCAGCCCTCGGAACTGCCGGTCTCGTCGCTGTTGGTCAACATCGGGGCGCAGATGACCGATACGCTCGCCTCGACCGGCGCGCTGACCGAAGCGCTGATGCTGGGTTGCCCGGAATGCCGCGCCGAACTGGAAGCCTACAACGTCCAGACGCTCGGCTCCTGGGCGATGCCGTCCTATTCGCTCCTCTGCCGCGAGCCGGTGCAAAGCCTCGCCGATGCGCAGGGGCTGCGGATCCGTTCCTCGGGGCATATGGTGACGCTGGCGCAGGCAATCGGCGCGACCCCGATCAACCTGACCATCACCGAGACCTTCGAGGCCCTGCAGCGGAACCAGGCTGATTGCACCTTCGGCTCGATCGTCTGGCTCGACAGCCTTTCGCTGGGCGACGTGGTGCGCAACATCGTCCGCGTCGATGCCGGCGCCGTGGTGACGACCTCGATGTTCAATGTCCGTCGCGACCTCTGGCAAGAGATGGACGAGGCCACCCGTCAAGTCTTCCTCGATACCGTACCGACCGCCGTGGCCAACAACGCCTTCGCCTATATCGAGGCCGATGAGCGCGTGCTGGCCGAGGGCTATAACGTGGTGACCCCGGATGCCGATCTGGCCGAGGCGATCCGTGCCCAGGCCGAGCGGGACATCGCCAGCGCTGTTGCCGTGGCGCAGGCCGCAGGCGTCGCCAATGCGCAGGAAATCGTCGACAACTTCCTGCCGCTCTACCAGCGCTGGCACGACCTGACGCGCGGCGTCGAGACGGCCGAGGCCTTCGAGGAATTGCTCCGTACCGAAGTCTACGCGCATATTCCGGCGGACTTCTGATCGCGCTGATTGCCTGACCGGGCCCCGCCAAGGCGGGGCCTTCTTGCATCGTGGAGCCAGAGATGAATCCCGAAGACCTCGTGGCCGAACGCCGCCAGATCGGCGCGGCCGAGCTGATCTGCCTGCGCGATGGCGCGGTAAGTTTCGGCGCGGATCTGTTCCCGGCGCTGACCTCGGCCGAGTTGCAGGCGGCCCTTCCCTCGGACGAGGCCGAGTGGCGGATTACCCTGCCGGTCAACGTCTTTCTCTGGCGGGACCGGGGAAGGACCGTGCTATTCGACACCGGCTGCGGTTCTGCCATGGGCGCGTCGGGAGGATTGCTTCCCCGCGCTCTGGCGCAACTCGGCGTGCGGCCCGAAGCGGTTGATGACGTGGTGCTGACGCATATGCATCCCGACCATTCCAGCGGCCTGACCGACCGCACCACGGGCCGACCGCTGTTTCCCGCCGCAACCCTGCATGTCGCCCGGTCCGAACTGTCCTATTGGTTCGACGATGAGGCGATGGCGGGCGCCGCCCCGCGTGAGCAGGCGCTCTACTTCCAGGAATCGCGGGCGCAGGTGGCCCCCTATCTGTCGACCGCGCACCGGTTCCAGCCGGGGGCCGAGGTGTTGCCCGGCCTGCAGGCGCTTGGCGCGCCCGGGCACACGCCGGGTCATACGGCGTTCCGCCTTGGCGATGTCCTGATCACCGGCGACCTGTTCCATGCCCCGGCGCTGCAACTGGCGCGCCCCGAGGCCTGGGTCCGGTTCGATGTCGATGGCCCGATCGGCATCGATTCGCGCCGACGCCTGCTGGCCTTGGCCCGGCGCGACGGCCTCACGTTGGCGGGCATGCATATGGAGGGCGGCTTTCAAGATCCGCCATCCGACGCTGCGTGAAGGTCTCCTGCGGCGGTTTTACCCTGCGGACAGTGATCGGTCGCAGGGCGAGGGGATCACCGTCTCGCCCTGCGGATCATCCCAGAGGATCTGCTCGGTTCCGGTCCGGTCCGGTCCGGTCCGGTCAAAGGTTGCGGGGCAGCAATATCCGGTCAAGCGATATCCGCCCGCCACCGACCGCGACGAAATACAGCGTGATCGCCGACCAGATCAGCGACAGTTCGGCGCCGCCATATCCCTGACCCAACTGAACCCAGTGAAAATAGACCGTCACCAGCAGGATGATCGTGCAGCCTGCCGCCGCGAACCGGGTCAAAAGACCCAGTACCAGCAGCAGTCCCCCGCCGAATTCCGTCACCGCCAGGGCCACCGACCAGAAGGCAGCGGGCTGGAAGCCGATGCCGGCAACCATGTCGGCGGCCCCCAGCGGGTTGGTGATCTTGGGCCAGCCATGCACCATCAGCGCAAGGCCGCACATCACGCGCAGCCAGGTGAAGGCCAACGGCGCGAGCCAGGTGTAAAGGGTTTCGAGGGCGGGGAAGACCAGCGGCCGGCCGGTCGTGAGGTGCTTGGTGTCCATGTCATGTCTCCTGTGGCGCGCAGACAGATTGCCGCGCCGAATGCGGTTCTGAGGCCGAAGCCTTCGGTAAGTCTCGGGGTCAGGAGATCGGGCGGGGTGGCCGACGGGGTGGCCCTTCGGCGCGCGTCGTCGCCAGCCGGGCGGTTTCGGCAAAGGTGAGCGCGCCCTCCCCGGGGTCGAAATCCGGCAGCGCGGTCGCCCCGGGCAGGACGCAGGTGGCACAGGGCGCGGTGAAGCGCTCCGCCGGGTTCGCTCGGGCGGGATCGACGCCCGGGATCGGGCAATGATCCAGCGCCGCGATGGCTCCCCCGCAGCCGGAATCGGCCGCCGTCGGCGCGACCGGCGTCGCCAGATTGGCAACCAGCAACAGCATGGCAAGGGCAAGGGTCAGGAAACGCATCGGAATCCGGTTCTGTTTCATGGCCAAAATCCTGATCCGGCGACCGGGTACAACCGGAAAGTCGCCGGCTCACAGACTTGTCAGCGTCGCTTTCCGTCAGGCGTCAGGCGCGGCTCGCGCATTCCCGAACGGCTTGGCCGATGCGGACCCGATCCCCTGGGGCGCCTGCCCGCCTGTCTCAATCCATCATCGCGAAATAGGCGGCGCCGCGGTCGACCAGATCCTGATGGCGGCCGCTTTCGACGATGCGCCCTTCGTCCAGCACGACGATCCGGTCCGCGTGGCGGATGGTCTGCAGGCGATGGGCGATCACCAGCGTGGTGCGGCCTTCGGACAGCGCGTCGAGTGCGGCCTGCACCTTGCGCTCGGTGCCCCGGTCCAGGGCCGAGGTCGCCTCGTCCAGGAGCAGGATCGGCGGGTTGCGCAGGAAGACGCGGGCGATCGCCACACGCTGCTTCTGCCCGCCCGAGAGCATGACGCCGCGCTCGCCGACCATCGTGTCCAGCCCCTGGGGCAGGCGCGCGACCATGTCGCCCAGTTGTGCCCTTTCGACCGCGTGCAGAATCTCGGCCTCGGTGGCGTCGAGCCGGCCATAGGCGATGTTCTCGCGCAGGGTGCCGCCGAACAGGAACACGTCCTGCGACACCAGGCCCACCTGCCGGCGCAGGCTGTCCAGCGTCATCCGCGCCACCGAAATCCCGTCGATCCGCACCTCGCCGCCGGTGGGCGCATAGAATCGCGGCAGCAGGGCCATCAGCGTGCTCTTGCCCGCGCCCGAAGGACCGACCAGAGCCACCGTCTCGCCCGGCTCGACCGTCAGCGAGACTCCGTGCAGCACGCCCCGCGCGCCGTCATAGGCGAATTCCACGGCGTCGAACTCGATCCTGCCGCGGAACACCGGGGCGAGGCGGGCATCCGGCGCGTCGGCGATGCCGGGCTCCTCGGCCAGCAATGCCTGGAAACGCTGGAACCCGGCGATGCCGCGGGGATAGGTCTCGACCACCGCCGCGATCTTTTCCAGCGGCCGGAAGAAGACGCCGACCAGCAGCAGGAAGGCCACGAAGCTGCCCGTCGACAGCGACCCGGCAAAGACGAAGGCGGCACCCGCCACCATCACCACCACCTGCACCAGCCGGAGCCCCATGTAATGCAGCGTCGTCGCCGCCGCCATGATGCGATAGGCGTCGAGCTTGGTCTCACGGTAGCCCTGGTTCGCCCGGGCAAAGAGCGCGTTCTCATGCGCCTCGTTGGTGAAGGCCTGAACGACACGGATCCCGCCCAGCGTCTCTTCCAGCCGGACGTTGAACTGCCCGACCCGGCCATAGATCGCCTGCCAGGCATGGGTCATCCGCCCGCCATAGACCGCCAGCAGCAGCACCATCACCGGCACGATAACCGCCGTCATCAGCGCCAGCGGCACATGCAGCCACAACATCAGCGCGAAGGCGCCCGCGAAGGTCATGATGGCGATGAACAGATCCTCGGGGCCGTGATGCGCGACCTCGCCGATTTCTTCCAGGTCGCGGGTCACACGGGCGACCAGCTTGCCGGTTTCGGCCTTGTCGAACCAGCCCCAGTTGAGTCGGGTCAGATGCTCGAAAGCCCGGGCGCGCATCTCGGTCTCGATGTTGATCCCCAGCTTGTGGCCCCAGTAGATGACCACGGCCATCAGTCCCGCATTCACCAGATAGACCACGACCAGCGCCACGGCGGCCCAGATCGTCAGGCCGAATTCCCCGCGCGGCAGCAGGTGGTCGATGAAGCCCGCGATGGCCAGCGGAAAGGCCAGTTCCAGCAGCCCCGACAGGACGGCGCAGCCGAAATCCAGCCAGAACAGGCGCATGTGCGGGCGGTAATACGAGAAGAATTCGGCGAGCATCGGGTCCTCTTCGACAATGCGTGTAGCTGGCCGAGGGCTGGCTCCGGTCCGGTTTGTGCGCCCAATTGCGCCCGTTCGCAAGGCAAGGGCGTTTGACCGCGCGCCCGCTGGGCGTTACACCCGACCTGCCAGCCGCGAGCCCGCCGTCCCGCACCGACTCCAATCACGGACAGGAGGCTCGCCCATGCCCACCGCTATCGGAATGCTGCCCTTCGGGGCTGACCACGTGCTGCCGCCTCTGGCCGCGCAGGCCCGCAGCCTCGACGCCCGGGTCGAAGAGCGCAACGGCGCGCTGACCATCCAGGCCAGCGCCGCCCAGGTTACCGCGACCGCCCATCCGCGCGGCGTGCAGATCACCATTACCGCCGCCGAACCCGGGCTGGTGGGCGAGCTGATCGACCTGCTGAACGGCTTCTGCACCGCCCGTTTCCAGGCCGCGCCGCAGTGGAATGGTCTTGAGCCGCCGAAAATGACCATGACCGAGCTGGTCTCGATCACGCCGCTCTCACCGAATTTCCGGCGGGTGCGGTTGAAGGGGGATTTCTCGGCCTTCCTGGACGGGAAGGGTCTTCATTTCCGCTTCGTCATCGGCCCCGAGGGCGCCGATTGGCCGCGCATGGGCGAGAATGGCGTGGAATGGCCGGGGGGCGTCGATGCCTGGCACCGTCCGCCCTACACGATCTCGGCGCTGGATCCGCGGGGCCGCTGGCTGGAGACCGATGTCTTCCTGCACGAGGGCGGACGCGTTACCGACTGGACCGAGACCGCGCGGCCCGGCGAGGCGATGATGATCGCGGGTCCGGGCGGAAAGGCGGTGCGCCAGGCGCCCTGGCTGGGGTTGGTGGGCGACGAGACGGCGCTGCCGGTGATCCTGCGGACGTTGCAGGCCGCCGAGCCCGGCACCAGCGGGCAGGCCTTCATCCTGGTCCCCGACCTTGCCGATGCGCAGCCCCTTGCCTGCCCTGAAGGAGTGGAAGTGACCTGGGTGGAACGCGGCGCGGGACAGGACCTGCTGGCGCTGCTGCGGCGGCTGTCGCTGCCCGAGGGGCCGCGCTCGGTCTTCCTTGCCGGCGAACGGGCCGAGGCCATGGCCGCGCGCGAGATCGCGGCCGGCATGGGCCTCGGCCCCGACGAATTCCGCGCTGCCAGCTACTGGACGCAGGGTTGGGTGCCGCCCGAGAGCCAGCGCAAGCCCCGGCCCCGCCCTCAGGCCCGCTGAGCGGCGGCGCTTTTCACACCCGCCGCCGGGGGATCGGCAGCGGGCGCCCGGTCTCGGGGTCGTCGAGGATGCGCACCGGCAGGCCGAAGACGTCCTCGACCCGCGCGGCGGTCAGCACCTCGGCCGGCGTGCCCTCGGCCTTGAGCCGCCCTTCGTGCAGCAGGATCAACCGGTCGGCGTAGCGGGCGGCAAGGTGCAGGTCGTGCAGAACGGCAAGCACGGTGCGTCCCTGCCGGGTCATCGCCTGCAGCGTCTCCAGCACCTCGATCTGATGGGCGAGGTCCAGATAGGTCGTCGGCTCGTCCAGCAGCAGGGTCGGTGTCTCCTGCGCCAGGCTCATCGCGATCCATGCCCGCTGTCGCTGCCCGCCCGAGAGCGCGTCGAGCGGTGCCGCGGACAGCCCTGACATGCCGGTCGCCGCCAGCGCCCGGTCGCAGGCAACGCGGTCGGCCGCGCTCCAGGCCGAGAGCGGACCGCGGTGCGGATGCCGCCCCAGCCGCACCAGGGCCGAGACCGTGATGCCCTCGGGCGCCAGCGGGGCCTGCGGCAGGAAGCCAACCTGCCGGGCAAGCGCCCGGGCACCGGTATGGCGCAAGGGTCGCCCGGCCAACAGGACGGCGCCCGCGTCAGGGCGGATCTGCCCGGCAAAAGCCCGCAGCAGGGTCGATTTCCCACAGCCGTTCGGGCCGAGGATGATGGTGAGGCGCCCGGGCTCGACCGCTAACGAGACATCCTCGATCACCCGCCGCCTGCCGTAGCTCAGCATCAGCTGGCGGGCTTGCAAGCCTTCACAGTCATCCGTCATGGCGACCTTTCCACATCAGCCAGGCAAAGAAGGGGGCGCCCATCAGCGCCGCCATGATCCCCGCGGGGATCGCGTTCGGGGCGATCACATTCTGGCCGGCCACATCGGCCAGCAGCAGCAACAGCGCCCCGGCCAGCGCCGCCGCCGGGATCAGCGCGGCGTGGGTGGGGCCGGTGATCCGGCGGGCGAGATGCGGCGCCATCAGGCCGATGAAGCCGACCGGCCCGGCCGCCGCGACGCTGGCGCCGCAAAGCAGCGCGCCGATCGCCACCATCGCCGCCCGCGCCGCCTGCACCCGCAGCCCCAGCCCCCGTGCCACGGCCTCATCCATTGCCAGCAGGTCCAGTACCCGGGCAAAGATCCAGGCCAGCGCCAGCAGTGGCGCCAGGGTCAAAGCCACGCCAAGAACCGCGCGCCAGCCGCTGCCGCTGAACGAACCCGAGAGCCAGAGCATCGCCCGCTGCACCGCCGTCACCTCGCCAAAGGCCGACAGGAAGCTGGTCCCCGCCCCCATGAACGCGCCGCAACCGAGGCCGATGAGGATCACCCGCTGCGGGCCGATGCCGCCGCGCCAAGACAGCGCATAGATCGCGGTTGCAGCGGCCAGCGCGCCCGCAAGCGCCGCCGCCGGGACCAGCGTTGCACTGGTGCCGGGCAGCCAGAGCATGATCGCCAACGCGGCCAGCGCGGCGCCGCCGTTGATGCCCAGCAGCCCCGGCTCGGCCAGCGGGTTGCGCATTACCGCCTGGGTGATGGTCCCGGCGACGCCCAGGGCCGCCCCCACCAGCGCGGCCAGCACGGCCCGCGGCAGGCGCAGGGTGTGGACGATGAACACATGCTGCACCGGCGCCTCATCGGGGTAAAGAAGCGCCGCCATCACCGCCCGGGGCGGAATCGGTTGCTCGCCCAGGGCGATGGCCAGGAAGAGCGCGACCGCGAGGCAGGCAAGGCCGGTCAAAAGGCGCTTCATCCCGGCACACCCTGGCGCCGGGCGAGCCACAGGAAGATCGGGGCGCCGATCAGGGCAAGGGTGATGCCGACGGGGATATCGGTCCCGGCCAAGGCGCGGGGCAGGGTGTCGGCGGCCAGGGTCAGCGCGGCGCCACCCAGGGCGCAGAGCGGCAGCAGCGCGCGGAATCCTGCGCCGCTCGCCAGGCGAATGGCATGGGGCACGATCAGGCCGAGGAAGGCGAGCGGCCCGGCCAGCGCCACCGCGCCGCCGGTCAGCAGCACGACGATGGCCGCCGCGATCAGACGCCAGCGGGCCGGGTCGATGCCGAGGCCGCGGGCCGCGTCATCCTCGAGCCCCATGATCTCGAGCCCTGGCAGTGCCGCCAGCGCCGCCAGCAGTCCGGCAGCGATCCAGGGCAGGACGCTGGCCAGTTCCTGCGGCTGGATGCCTGCCAGCGATCCGGCGGTCCAGAGCCGGGTGCCGTCCAGCGCCGCCAGGTTGAAGATCAACAGCGCCTGGGTCAGCGAGACGAGGAAGCTGGCGACGATCACCCCCGCCAGCACCAGCCTGAGCGGCGTGGCCCCGCGCCGTCCGGCCGATCCCAGCGCCCAGACCAGGACCGAGGCGGCTGCCGCGCCCGCCATGGCGGCGGGGATCAGCGTGCCCCGGGGCGCGGTGCCGGTCAGCACGGCGGTGAGAACCATCGCGAACGCGGCGCCGGCGTTGATGCCCAAAAGCCCGGGCTCGGCCAACGGGTTGCGCAGGATCCGCTGCATGATTGCCCCTGCGCTGGCCAGCGCCGCCCCCACGGCCAGAGCGGCCATGACGCGCGGCGCGCGCACGGTGGTGATGACCAGCGCCTCGCGGCTGGGCGTCTCGGCAACCAGCGCGGCCCAGACGCGGGCGGGTGACAGCGACAGGCTGCCAACCCCCAGCGACCAGAGCGCCAGCAGCAGGCAGGCCGCCGCCAGTCCGGCAAGCCAGAGCGCCAGTCGCGGCGGGCTCATGGCGCGCCGATGATCAGCCGCTCGACATCGTCGAGGACGCGATGCGCCGAGCCGATGCCGCTGAACTCCATCCAGACAGCCGACTGGATCGGATAGACCCGTCCGGCGGCGACAGCGGGCAGCAATTGCCAGAGCGGGTTGCCAGTGACCTCTTCCCAGCGCCCGTCGGTGGCCGAGGCATTGGTGCCGCCGATGATGTAGAGCAGGATCTCGCCGTCGAGCTGGCCGAGATCCTCCCAATCCGGACGCCGCATGCCCATCGGATCCGGCCCCGTCTCGTAGGGCGGGCGCCGCACGCCCAGCTCATGGAGCAGCGCAAAGGGCGCATAGGCGTCGGGCTGGTCCAGATAGACCTGGAAATCCCATGACGTGATGCGGAGGATCGAGACCGGCGTATCGGGCACCCGGGCGGCGACCTCGGCCAGACGCGTTTCGAAGGGGGCCATCAGCGCATCAAGCCGCGCCTCTGTGCCGGTCAGCCTGGCGACGGCATGGAAATAAGCCCGCCAGTCGGTCGGCACGATCAGCGCGGTCGGCGCGATCTGGGACAGGAGGGGCAGATAGGTTTCGGCGCGGAAGGCCGCGCCGAGGATCAGGTCGGGCCGGGCGGCGACCAGCGCCTCCAGACTGGGGTCCAGCATTGAGCCGAGGTTCTGCACGCCCGCCGCTTCGGCCGCCTCGTGCAGGATGGTGTCGCTCATCCCGGTCAGGGGTGCCGCGACCACCGGCAGGCCCAGTTCAAGCGCCATGCCCAGCGACACCGCCGGGTCGAGGACGGCAATGCGCTGGATCCGGTCGGGCAGGCAAAGCGGTGCGGCCAGCACATCCGCCGCCTCGTAAAGGCGGCCTTCGCAGGCCAGGGCGGGCTGGGTCAGCAGCGCGAGGACGAGCGCCAGCAGGCGCGCGGCTCGGCGTTGGATCATGGTGCGCATCCTCAGAACCGGTAATCCAGCCTCAGTCCCACCTCGCGGCGCGCGCCCAGTGTCGCCAGCACGCCGGGGCCGGCCTCGTAGGTGAAAAACTCGGTGTCGAAGAGATTGGTCGCATAGGCGGTCAATGTCGGCCCATCGCGGAAGGTATAGCCGATCTCGGCATCGACGGTGGTATAGCCGTCCAAGGTCACCGGAATCGGGACACCCTGCTCCAGCCGGGACATTGAGGAAGAGGCGTGGTTGATCGCCCCCGCCGCATGCCAGCCGGAGTCGCCTTGCCAGCGGAAGCCCAGCGACAGGGTTCGTTCGGGGGCGTTGGGGAAGGGCAGGCCGGAGTAATCAATGCTCCAGGTGCCCAGGACGAAATCGTCGAAGCGCGTGTGCAGCAGGCCCAGCGAGCCGACCAGATCCAGGCTGTCGTTGACCGCCCAGGCCATTTCCAGCTCGGCGCCGTAGCTGGTCGAGCGCCCGGCGTTGACGATGATCGAGGTCGAGCGCGGCACTGGATGGGTCGGATCGGTCACTACCTCGACTTGCTGATTGCGCCAATCCTGGTGGAACAGGCTGGCGCCGATCCGCAGCCGGTCATTGAGCAGGCGTCCGCGCCAGGTGAATTCGAGGTTATGCGCGGTCTCCTGGTCATAGGTGAACTGGAACCCGTCGGACGAGCGCACGCCAGAGCCACCGGGCCGGTAGCCCTGCTGATAGCCGAACGAGATCGTGTGGTCGGGCGAAACCTCGTACTGCAGCGCCAGCGAGGGCAGGAACACCGCATCCGCGTAAGAGGAGGTGGAGGTCGTCGTCGCCACGCCGTTGACCGCGTAATGCGACGTCTCCGATTGCCGGATCCAGTCGAAGCGTCCTCCGGCAATGATCGTCCAGGCGAGAGCGAAGCGATAGCCGATCTCGCCGAAGAGGGCGTAATTCTCCAGATCCATGGCGGTTTCGCTCTGGTCGAAGCTCAACAGCATCGACTCGCGCCAGGATTCGTTGTGCAGCCGCGACGCATAGAGCCCCGCCACCCATCGCAGATCGCCATCGTCGTAATTGAGGCGGAACTCCTGCGAGCCGGTGACATAGGTGAATTGTCCGTCCGTGTAGAGGAAGGCACCCGGCGTCCCCAGGTTGATCGAGCCGCGGTCGGTCACCGACCGCGACAACCCGGTCATCGAGGTGAAGCGCAGAGTATCGGTGATGTCATGCGTGATCTCGACGCCGAAGTTGAACACCTCGCCTTCGCGCAATTCCTGAAAAGCGGGCAACTCGGTCAGGCCGAGGCCGCGGTAATAATCGGGCAGAATCGCGCCCCAGATATCGCCCCGCCGCGCGTCATAGCCGGGTGCCGTGCTGGACCAGCCGGGCCCGGCAATGTCGTTCGAGGTCGGGCTGTCCGTCGAGCGCGACAGCGTGACCAGCACCTCGGTGCCCTCATTGTCAAAGGGTTGCCACAGCACCTGGCTGCGAACAGTGCTGTAATCGCCGGTGACGAAATCGTCGTAGCGCGCCAGATGCTGGTATGAGCTGAAATCCAGGTCGCTCTGGACCTCGGAATATTCGGCGCTGATGCGATAGGCGAGGCTCTCGCTCAGCCGGTCGCCGAAGGCAACGCCGATCTGGCGGCGTCCGTTCGTCCCCACCGTCACCTGCACGGCGCCCGAGCGGGTGAAATCGGGCCGCACGCTGCGCATGTAGAGCGCGCCCGCCAGCGCCGCGCGGCCCGACATGGTGGATTGCGGCCCGCGGTAGACTTCCACCTGCTCGACATCGAACATCCCGCGCTGGCCCAGCCGCGTCCCCTCGGTGGTCTGCTGCACCCCGTCGAGGTAGAACGAGGCCAGCGGCGCCCCGGCACCGCCCGGCACGAACCCCTCGGAATTGACGCCGCGGATGACGAAGCCCGAGGTTGTCCAGTCCCCCGCCTGCACATTGGCCATGCGGGTGAAGCTCTGGGTCCGGGTTTGCACCGGCGGGGCGTCGACCGGCTGGCCCGAGACGATCGCGACGCTGGCGCGGCTGTCTTCCAGTGTCGCCGCGCTGCGGTCGCCGTAGATCACCACCGAGCCCAGGTAGAGGCCGCCCGTCGCTGCCGCGATCTCCTCGCCGAGGGGCGCCGTGACCACGATGACGTTGTTGGGGCCGATCTGATAGCTGAGCCCGGTTCCGGCCAGGATCGCGGCCAGCGCGGATTCGACCGATGCCGTGCCCGAGAAGCCCGCGGTCATGCGGCCCGCCGTCGTCGTCGGGGCGAAGGAAAGCTGCACACCCGCCTGGCGCCCGAGCGAGGTCAGCGCCGGGCCGAGGGGGCCGGCAGGGATCTGGATGCTGCGGGCCTGGCTCTGCGCTTGGGCGATGCCCGGCAGCGCCCCCAGGGGCACCAGCGCTGTGCTTCCAAGGCCGAGGGCCACGAGGGCGGCCCTCGCCGAGGGCGCAGGGAAGGGGATAAGGCTCATGATCGCGTGTCTCCGATGTCCGGTCTGGAGGATGGCTGCGGCCTTCTGGCCGTCTTCTGCGCGCACGCTTGGCTGTCCCTGCGGGGTATACGAATGGGCGACGCGGATTTTCACCCGCCCGGCGAACTTTTTTCAGAAGCGGGTGACGAGCGTCAGATAGGGGGCGATTTCCCGCACATGGCCCCCGTGCGGCAGGACCGCCGCGCTGACTGCCGAAAGCGGGCGGGCAAGGTCGAAGACACCGCCGACCCGTGCCGATCCCAGCCAGGGATCGGCCAGGATCACCTGCCCCGGGATCCAGCGCGCGATCTCCGAGACGACGGCCGCCACCGCCTCGTCATCCACCACCAGGCGCTGCTCGCGCCAGGCGATGCCCTCTCCTGCCTCCAGCGCGGCGCGGCGCAGCTCGATGCCGTCGCCGCCGTCGCGGAGCAGATCCCCGGCGCCCAGCATCCGACCGCCAGGGTCCCGCGGCGTCTCGACCCGGCCCGCCTCGACCGTCAGCCGCGCGACACCGCCCGAGAGGCTGCACCCCAGAACGGCCGGGCCGCGGGCGGTCACGTCGAGGGTCCCGGCCCGCAGGCGGAACGGGGCGTCCTCGCTGCCGCTCACGGTGCAGATGGCCAGCCCGTCCAGCAGCCGGATCCCCGGCAAGCCCGGGTCGTCGTCGACGGCCACGGCGCTTTTCGGGCCGAGGGTCAGGCCTGCCCCCTGCGGCAGGGTGAAATCGGCGATCTGCCCGGTGCCGGTGCGGTGATCGGCTCGCGCCATCCGCACCAGGCCAGGCCCAAGCCCCGCGACGGCCGCCCCACCAAGCGCCAGCCCCCCGACCATGAACCCCCGGCGCGAGGTGCCGCCGCGCCGGGGGTCGAGGGCGCGGCCCGACATGCCGTGAATCTCGGCCGCCTCGCACCAGGCCACGTCATGCAGCGGGTCGGCCTCGCGCCAGGCAGACAGCGCCGCCAGCAGATCGGGGTCCAGCGGATCGGCCTGAAGACGGATGATAAAGCCAATGGCCTGGTCGAAGGCGCGGTCGGCAGGGTGGCCGTGGTCGGGGGGTGCAGGCATCGTCATCCCTCGTGCAGGCAGGCGCGCAGATGGCGGTAGGCCTCGTGGATCAACCCCCAGGCCCGGCTGGTCGATATTCCCATCTCTGCCGCCACCTCGGCCATCGTCGCCCCGTGCAGTCGGTGCAGCGCAAAGGCGTGCCGGGTCCGTTCGGGCATCTCGGCCAGCGCGGCGGCGATGCGGTCCAGACGCTCCTGCTGATAGAGTGCGGCCTCGGGATTGGGTGCCATGTCCGGCAGTTGCCCTAGGTCGGTCAGGTCGAGCCCGATCACCGGCAGACGCCCCTCGCGCCGCACCCGGTCGATCAGCAGGTTGCGGGCGATGCGGAACAGATAGCCGCGCGGATTGTCGCGCCCCTCGGCCCGGCGCGGCGGGGCGCTGAGAAGGCGCAGGAACGCGTCCTGCATCAGGTCTTCGGCCAGGTCGCGGCTGGCGCCGCGCAGGCGCAGCGCTCCGGTGATCTCGCGCGCGTGCAGACGAAAGAGGCGGTTGAGATCCCAGCTCATGCCCTGCCTCCCGCTTCCCGGCGGCGCCCGTCTCCGCGGCGACGAGGCGAGGGGCAGGGATCAGGCGCTGAGGGCAGGGCGAAGGCCTGAACCACCGTATCAGACCCGGGCCAGCGGGATCGACGCTGCAGCCTGGTCGCCGCCGGCGAGGATGTCCGGTTCGAAAGCATTCATCGTGGGAAGAAGCATCGGGGCAAATCCGGCAACGGGTTGTGTGTCGCTGGTTTCCACTGGCTGTCCCGAGTCATAGGCCGGAGCCGGCCGAGGTCAATCCTGAAATCCGTCCGCGCGAGCTGTGCAGCGGCAGAAAAGGAGCATTCCGCGCAGAAGGGCGCAGGACGGCCACGCATGCGGCGCCTGAGCGGGCAAGGCCGGGATCGCGGCCGCCGCGCGGGCCGGTCGGGGGCCATGGTGCCGTGAAGATCGCAGGCGGTGGTCTGGGGACGGCTTCCATTGTGCTTGACACCACCGCCCGCGCATCGGATCGTTGCGCTTGAGGATATAGTGTTCTGAAATATAGAACACATGAGGAGGAGAGCCCCTTGGTACAGCGTCAGCACCCCATTCCCGTAAGCCGGATCATCGAGCCGCAGTCGATCGCGTTGATCGGGGCCACCGAGGATTATGCGAAATTCGGGGGGCGGATCCTTCACCATCTGGTCGATCACGGCTATGCTGGCCGCATCTTCCCGATCAATCCCAAGCGGGCCGAGGTCCTGGGCCATCCCTGCTTCAAGTCGATCGCGGATGTGCCCGAAGCGCCGGACATCGCCATCGTTGCCCTGCCGGCCTCCTCGCTCGAGGCCGCGATCCGTTCCTGCGGCGAGGCCGGCGTCGGTGCCTGCATCGTGGTCACCGCCCAACTCGGCGAGTTCAGCGAGGAAGGAGCGGCGCTTGAGCGTCGGATCGTCGAGATCGCGCAGGCCCACAGCATGCGGATCGTGGGACCGAACTGCATGGGCATGATCGTCCCGGCGGCGAAGATGGCGCTGTCGTCGACGCCGACGCTTCGCTATGCCAAGGCGCTGCCGCAGGGCCGCGTCGCCTTCGTCAGCCAGAGCGGCGCGATGATGGGATCGCTTTTCCTTCAGGCCCATGACCACGGCGTCGGCCTCTCGGGCATGGTCAGCATCGGCAATCAGGCGGATCTGGAATTGTGCGACTTCCTCGAAGCCTTTGTCGCCCATGAGGGCACCGAGGTTATCTGTCTCTATATCGAGGGGCTGAAATCGCCGCAGCGGTTCCGGGCGCTGTGCCTGCGGGCGCGGCGGGCGGGCAAGCGGGTGCTGGCGGTCAAGGCCGGGCGCACGGATGCGGGGACGGCGATGGCCAAGTCCCATACCTCCAGCCTGGCCGGTTCCTACTCGGCCTTCGAGGCGCTGTGCCGCGAGGCGGGCGTTCTGTTGCTGGACGATCCCGACCAGATGATCCTTTGCGCGGGAATCCTCGACCGCAATCCCCGCGCCAGGGGGTCCGAAGTGGGAATCGTCTGCGCTTCGGGTGGCGGTGGCGCGATCCTTGCCGACCATCTGGCGCTGAGCGGCATCGCTGCCGTCGCCTATGCGCCCGACACCCGTGCGAAGCTGGCGCAGGACTATCTGCCGTCGCACCAGAACAACCCGCTGGACCTTGGCGGGCATACCGGGGGGCTGGAATTCGGCATCTTCGAACGGGCCATCGACGCGGTGCATGACGATCCGGGCGCGGGCGTCTTTGTCTATGTGATGACGCCGCAGCCGATGATGCCCGAGACACTGGCGCATGTGATCCATACCTGGAAGCGGGGGGAAAAGCCCGTGGTTCTGGTGCTGAATACCTCGCGTTTCGCCGACGACTTGCGGCAGGCAGCGCTTCAGGCGGGGATCCCCTTCGTCCAGCGCCTGCAGGATCTGATCGTCGCGCTTCAGGTCCTGGGCGCCGATCACGCCGCCGAGACGGCGTTGAGGGCGGACGAGGCGCATCGGCCTGCGCATTTGCCGCAGGTCCATGTCGCGGCCAAAGGCTTCCTGACCGAGCCTGAAGCCAAGCGCATCTTGGCCGATTATGGCCTTTCCGTACCCGCGGCGCAGCTTTGCGGCACACTGGACGAGGCGCTGAGCGCGGCCGGATCGATCGGCTATCCGGTGGTGTTGAAAGGCGTCGTCGCGGATGTTGTTCACAAGAGCGACCTTGGACTGGTCCGCGTCGGCATCGGCGATGACGAGGCCCTGCGCGCGGTCTTTGCCGAGATGGCGCAGGCAATCGACAAGGCCGCACCCGGCGCGCCTTTGCGGATCGACGTGCAGCAGATGATCGGCCCGGGGGTCGAACTGATCGTCGGGCTGTCCAACGATCCGGCCTTTGGGCCACAGGTCATTGTCGGCGCCGGCGGCATCCATGTCGAGCTGATGAAGGACGTGGCCCAGATGCGGGCGCCCGTCACGGCCGAGGAGGTCGGGCAGATGCTGCGCCGGCTGCGGATCTGGCCGCTGCTCGACGGGGCGCGCGGGCAGGGGCGCATGGATGTCGCGGCGGCTTGCGAGGCCATCGCCCGCTTGTCCTGGCTGGGACCGGACCTTGGCGCGCGGCTCGTGGACCTTGAGGTGAATCCGTTCCGCGTGACGGCCGAAGGCGCCTATGCGCTGGACGGACGCGGCACGCTTGCCACCGGCTGACGCCAGCCCTCGACCCATGCCTCCTCGATCATGGCGGCGTGGGTCTTCAGGTGCCGGACGTATTCCTCGACCAGATCGGGGCCGTAGCCCGGCATCGGTCCCGAGATGCTGATCGCCGCCGCCACCCGGCCAAAGCGCGACCGGATCGGCACTGCCACGCCGCGGGCCGCGTCGTTGACTTCGTGGTAGGCGGTGGCATAGCCGCGGTCCCGGATCTGGGCGAGTTCTTCGCGCAAGCGCGCGGGATCGGTGATCGTCCGCTCCGTGAACCGGGTGAGGGTCTTTTCGGCCTCGGCGATGACCTCATCGCTTTCGAAGGCGAGGATGCACTTGCCGCCGGATACCGCGTGGAGGGGTGCCCGCGCGCCGAGATAGGCGAAGGTGCGGACGAAGGCACGGCTTTCGATCCGGTCCACCACGACAGAGGTCATGCCTTCTCGCATGCTCAGCATCACGTTTTCGGGCACCAGGCCGGACAGCCGTTGCAACACCGGATGGGCGACCTGGACCAGCGTGTCCGATGCCCGCCGCCGAGCGCCGATCTCGAACAGGCGCAGCGTCAGACTGTACTGCGCGCCGTCCTCGGTCTGATCGACATAGCCAAGCTCGCGCAGGGTCTGGAGCATCCGGAAGGCGTTGGTACGGGTCATGTCGGTGGCCGCGGCCACGTCGCGCAGCCGCATGGGGCCGTTGCCCTGCGACAGCGCCTCGAGCACACGCATCGCCTTCTCGACGGACTTGATCATTCCGCTTCCTGCATCGCCCCGCCCCGTCCGCGACGGCGCGCCGTTTCCATGAATAATTCGGAGGCCAGTGTTCGCACGACCTCGGTATGGCGCACAAGGCGGGCCTCGTCCAATCGTTCGGCGGGACCGGTGATGCCGATGGCGCCGATCACGGCGCCCCAGTTGCTGTGGACCGGCGCCGCGATTTCAAAGATCGACCGCGATCCATGGGCGCGAAGGGCGGCGACACCCCCGTCGAGCAGTTCGGTGCCCGGCGGGAAGGCCGAGTCCGGCATGGCGTCCGCCTCGTTTCCGGCGCGGCGCAACGCCACGCCGAAGGCCGAATCGTTCCAGGCCAGCGCGAGGTTGTCGGGGATGACCGACGCGATGGTCGCACGCGGCAATGTCCCGGACAGGAAGACGACGCTCTCTCCCTCGAGCACGACGAAATGCGCGCTTTCGCCGGTCAGGTCGCTCAGTCGGCGCAGATGGGGCAGCATCGCGGTCCGGAAGGGGAAGGTGGCTGTCACCCGCTGGCCCATATGCGCCAGCTTGAGCGACGGGTAATAGTGCCGATCCTCGGGGTCATACAGCAGATAACCGGCAGAAAGCAGCGTGTTGAGCGTCCTGTGAATATTGCTTTTCGGCAGTCCGAGTTCTTGCGCCAGGGCGGAGACGCCCAGGGGAGCGCCCGCCGCGACCATCCGTTCCAGCAGGTCCAGCCCTTTCAGCAGCGTCGTGTCCATCATCCATCCCCCTGATTTCTGTTCTATATAATAGAACGCAATGATTCATTGCGCAACAAATTCCTCCATGCTAGCGTCTCCCTGTCTTGGAGGAGGCCGCATCGAAGCCCCGGTGCACGACAGGGAGGAACCCCATGAACATCAAGAAGACCGTCTTGATCGCGTTTGGCCTGGCCGCGTCCGTAACTGGCGCCCAGGCTCAGGACTGGCCGTCGAGGCCGATCACGATGATCGTTCCCTACAACCCGGGCGGTACGACCGACATCCTTGCCCGCCTCGCCGCTGAAGCGATCGCGCAGGCCGTGGGCCAGCCTGTCATTGTCGAGAACAAGCCGGGGGCGGGTGGGGTGGTGGGTGCCAGCCTTGCCGCGCAGGCGCCGAATGACGGCTACACGATCTTCTTCGGCAACAATGCGACCAACGTCGTCCAGCCGCTGATCAATCCCGCCGTCCAATACGATCCGGCGGCCGATTTCGACGGAATCGCCACGACGGCCGATGCCGCGTCGTTCATCGGCGTGAATGCCGACCTCGGGATCGAAACGCTGGACGAATTCATCGCCTGGCTTGGTGCCAACCGGGCGATGTACGGCACGGCCGGCGTCGGCTCGATGGGTCAGTTCACCGCCGAGCTGTTCCTGATGGAGACGGGCACCGAGGCCACGCATATTCCTTATCCGGGCAGCAACGATGCCATAGCGGCGGTGATGTCGGGCGAGATCGCCTTCATGATGGACCCGGTCGTGGCCCAGCAGGCAGGCTCTGGCAGGATCAACGTGATTGCCGCCCTGACGCCCGAGCGGCATCCGAACGTGCCCGACGTTCCCACGGCAACCGAACTCGGCCACGATGTCGTCATCTCGGGCTGGTTCGGGGTCTTTGCGCCCGACGGCACCGATCCCGCCCTGATCGCGGCGATGAGCGCGCCGTTGCAGGAACTGGTCGCCTCGGACAGCTACCGCGCACAGGTCTTGTCGATGGGCCTGTTGCCCAATTACCGCGACCCTGCCGCCGTCGATGCTGTGGTCGAGCAGGATCTGGAGACGTTCGGCCGCATCCGCGATGCCGCCGCGATCTCCATCAACTGATGTTCCGGGGGTCGTCCGCCCCGGCTGCGGCGGCCCCATGACCCTGCAGGTTCCCATGATCAGCGACCACATCCAGTACAGTGAGGCAGACGGCATCGCCGAGATCACCATCTGCCGCCCCGAACGGCGCAATGCGCTGAACGGCGCGATGTTCGAGGCTTTGCGCGCCTGCTTCGACCGCTTCGCAGAGGGCGAGGCAAAGGTGGCGATCCTGGCCTCGGGCGACGATACGATCTTCAGCGCCGGTGCCGACCTGACCGATCCGCCCGAGCATTTCTGGCGGGCGGTGCCTGAGTTCGGCTTCACCACCGACAAGCCGATCATCGCCGCCATCGGCGGAAAAGCCATCGGCGCGGGCCTGGTTCTGGCCCTGATGTGCGATTTCGTCGTCGTTGGCGAGGATGCCGAGCTGATCTATCCCGAGGCGAAGGTGGGCGTCGCCAAGGGCGCGGTCACGGCCCTTGTCAAGCGGGCGCCCCTGCGCGTCGCGCTGGAGATGATGCTGACCGGAGAGCCGGTTGCCGCTCGCCGCGCCTTTGATACCGGGATGGTCAACCGCATCGTTCCCGCCGGTCAGCACCGGGCGGAAGCCCGCCGGATGGCCGGAACCTTGGCCGCGAATGCGCCGCTGGTCCTGCAGATGCTGAAGCGGATGAGTCTGGACGCCATCGGCGGGACGCCGATCCAGTCGTTCTATGACACCAACGCGCGGGTTGATCGCGTGATGAACAGCCAGGATGCGCGCGACGCGCTCGAGGCGTTCCGCGAGAAGCGCAAGCCCGTTTTCCACGGCCGCTAGGCCGCGGATCGTCGCCCAGGTCGAATCCAGGAGGTTCGGATGCAACGCGTGACAGGCACCCGCCGTCTTGTGGCCGCCCTGACGTCACAGGCCGGGCTCGGGGCGATCCTGATGTTCGTCGCGGCGGCCATCGTTTTCTCCGAGGCCTCGGGCCTGCGTCTGGGCACCGCGGCGGCCATGGGGCCGGGATACTTCCCGGTCATCCTGGCCACGCTGTTCTGTCTGTTCGGCGTCCTGCTGCTGGTCGAGGCCTGGCGCCGTCCCCGCCGACGCATCGATCCCGGGCCGCTGGGGCCGCTGGCCGTCGCCCTGGGCAGCATCGTGGTCTTCGCGCTGCTGCTGCGGATCGCGGGCGGCGCGATCGCCATTGCCGCGCTCGTCGCGGTTGCCGCGATGGCAGAACGGGGCCGCAGCCTGCGCGAGATCGCGACGCTGATCGTCGTGATCGTCGCCCTGATCTGGCTGGTCTTCGTCGTCGCCCTGGACCTGCAACTTGCCATGCTGCCGCCGGTATTCCTGCCATGATCGACAACCTGATACTCGGCTTCGACACGGCCTTGACCGCCTCGACGCTGTTCTACTGCTTCATCGGGGTCAGCATCGGCATGTTCATCGGCGTGCTGCCCGGGGTGGGGCCGCTGGCCGCGATCTCGATGCTGCTGCCGATGACCTATTACATCGGTGCCACCGACGCGCTGGTGATGCTGGCCGGCATCTATTACGGCGCGCAATACGGCGGATCGGTCGCGTCGATCCTGTTGCGCCTGCCGGGCACGGCGTCATCAGCCGTGGTTTGCCTCGACGGCTACGAGATGACGAAGAACGGCCGCGCCGGGGCCGCGCTGTTCCTCTCGGCCGCGGCTTCGTTCATCGGCGGCAGCATCGGCATCCTTTTGATGGCGGCGCTGGCCGCACCGCTGGCCGACTTTGCGCTGCGCTTCGGCAGTCAGGAATATTTCATGCTGATGGCCCTGGGGCTTGTCGCAGCCTCGACCCTGTCCGAGGGGTCGGCGGTGCGCGGACTGGCGATGGTGGTGCTTGGCGTGGCGCTCGGCCTCGTCGGGCTCGACCTCACCTCGGGCACGATGCGCTTCGTCTATGGCCAGTTCGAGCTGATGGACGGCGTCAGCCTCGTCGCCTCGGCGATGGGCCTGTTCGGCCTGTCCGAGATCCTCGCCAACATCGGCCGAAGCGAGCGCGGCGCACCCACCGCGCGCATCACCCTGCGCGCGATGATGCCGACGCGGCGGGACATCCGCGACTCGCTCCCGGCCGTGCTGCGCGGATCGGCCATCGGCTCGTTCTTCGGCGCGCTGCCCGGCACCGGTTCGACCATCGCCAGTTTCTTTTCCTACGCGTCCGAGAAGAAGTTGGCGCGCAACCGGGCGCAGATGGGCCAAGGCGCGGTCGAGGGCGTGTCCGGCCCCGAGGCGGCGAATAACGCCGCGGCCCAGACCGCCTTCATCCCGACCCTGACCCTCGGCGTGCCCGGAGATGCGGTGATGGCACTGCTGCTGGGGGCGATGATCGTCCACGGGGTGACGCCGGGGCCGCAGATGCTGACCAACACGCCCGAAATCTTCTGGGGCCTGGTTGCCAGCTTCTGGCTGGGCAACCTGATCCTGCTGGTCTTCAATATCCCGATGATCGGCCTGTGGGTAGCGATGCTGCGTATCCCCTATCGCTGGCTTTATCCCGCCATCCTGGTTCTGATCGTCATCGGCACGTATTCGGTCCGCTATTCGCTGTTCGACGTCTGGCAGCTGCTGGCCTTTGGCCTGCTGGGCTACGTGCTGCGCATCCTCCATTTCCCGACCGCGCCGCTGGTGCTGGGCCTCGTCCTCGGTCCGCTGATGGAAGAGAATTTCCGCCGCTCGCTGATGTTGTCCGATGGCAGCTTCACCACCTTCGTCGAGCGCCCGATCAGTGCTGTCATGGTCGTGATCGTCATCGCGATCCTGCTGGCGCAGATCGTGCTGCCGCTGGTCCGCGTTCTGCGGCGCGACCCTGCAAAGCCCGCCGAAGAAAGCTGACATGTCCCTGCCCGATACCCTGACCGCCGACCTGCGGTCGCTGCTCGGCGGCCGTTTCTCGGACCGCGCCGCCGACCGCGACCACCATGCCGGGACCGAGGCGCATCACATGCCCGCCCCGCCCGATGCCGTCGCCTGGCCGATCACCACCGAGGATGTCGTGGCGATCCTGCGGTTGTGCCATGCCGCGCGCGTGCCGGTGGTGGCCCATGGCGCCGGCTCGTCGCTGGAGGGCAATGTCAGCGCCGTTCAAGGCGGCCTGTCGCTGGATCTGACGCGGATGGACCGCATCCTGCGTGTTTCAGCGGAGGATCTGGATTGCACGGTCGAGGCCGGTGTCACGCGTGAGGCGCTGAACGCGGGCCTGCGCGACAGCGGATTGTTCTTCCCCATCGACCCCGGCGCCAATGCCACGCTGGGCGGCATGGCGGCCACACGGGCCTCGGGCACCAACGCCGTCCGCTACGGCACGATGCGCGAGAACGTCCTGAGCCTGACCGTGGTCACCGCCGATGGCCGGGTGATCCGCACCGGCGGCAGGGCGCGCAAATCCTCGGCCGGTTACGATCTGACGCGGGTCTTCGTCGGTTCGGAAGGCACGCTGGGCATCATCACCGAGGTGACGCTGCGCCCGCATGGCCGTCCCGACACCATCCGCGCCGCGGTCTGCACATTCCCCGACGCCGCGTCAGCCACCCGGACGGCGATCGAGGCCATCCAGATCGGCCTGCCGCTGGCGCGCCTCGAATACCTCGATCCCGGCTGTATCCGCGCGGTCAACGCCTTCTCGCACCTGGCCGAGGCCGAAGCGGACACGCTGTTCGTCGAGTTTCACGGCACCCAGGCGGGCGTCGCTGAACAGGTAGAGATCTTCGCCGATCTTGCCGGAGGGAACGGTGGCACGGCCTTTCGCTGGGCCGAGCGGGAGGAGGAGCGCTCGCGCCTCTGGGCGGCGCGGCACAGCGCCTACAACGCCACCGTCAACCAGCGCCCCGGCGCGCGCGGCTGGGCCACCGATGTCTGCGTGCCGGTTTCTGCCCTTCCCGGATGCATCGACGAGGCGAAGGCCCTGCTGGCCGGGACCCGCATCCCGGCTTCGATCATGGGTCATGTGGGTGACGGCAATTTCCACGTCGTGTTCTCGGTCGATCCGGCCTCGTCCGGGGACCTGGCCGAGGCCGCCCGCATCAACGACCGGCTGGTCAGGACCGCGCTGAGCGTCGATGGTACCTGCACGGGCGAGCATGGCGTGGGCCTGGGCAAGCGCAAGTACATGCAGGCGGAGCATGGCGAGGCGCTGTTGCTGATGCGCAGCCTGAAGGACGCTTTCGACCCGCTGGGTCTGCTGAACCCTGGCAAGATCTTCCCCGATCCGACCGAGGCCGCCGAATGACACAGTCCCGCCCCGTCGATCCCCTGGTGACGCCCGAGGAGCTGTCCGGCCTTCTGGATGAGGTCGCGATCCTGGACGCGACCTATGTCATGCCGGCCGACCCCCTGCGCTGCGAAAGCGACTTCAGGGCGGCCCATCTTCCTGGCGCCCGGCTGTTCCGGATCGACGAGATCGCGGACCCCGTCGCATCGCTGCCGCACATGTTGCCCGAGGCGGCGGTGCTGGCACAGGCCCTCGCGGCGCTGGGGATCGACGGCACGCGGCCGGTCATCGTCTACGACCGCAGCCCCAACCATTTCAGCGCCCCCCGCGTCTGGTTCACGCTGCGCCTGTTCGGGCTGGAGGACGTGCGCGTCCTCGACGGCGGGCTGCTGCGTTGGCTGGGCGAGGGCCGGCCGGTGGAAAGCGGCCCGGCGGACGAAGCGCCGACCGCGGCGCCCGGTCTGCTGTTCGATTCCCTGCGTGTCGTCGACGGCAGAGAGATGGCACGGATCGTTGCCGCGGGCGGCCGCACCATCCTTGACGCCCGCGCGCGCGACCGCTTCGAGGGGCGCGCGCCCGAACCGCGGCCGGGCCTGAAATCCGGCCACATGCCGGGCGCGATCTGCCGCCCCTTCAGCGCCCTGACCGGCGCGGACGGTCGCTTCCTGGGTCCCGATGCGCTGTGCGATCATTTCGGTCCGGTCGGTGCCCGGCCCGTCGTCACCTGCGGATCGGGCATGACGGCCTGCGTCCTTGCCCTGGGGCTCGAGCGGATAGGCGTCCAGGCGGCGCTTTACGATGGCTCCTGGGCAGAATGGGGGCAGGGCGCCCTCGGGCCGATCCACGGGGGCTGAAACCCGGGTCGCGTTGGTGCGCGCCCCGGGTCCGCCTGCTGGGGTTCGCGGCCTAGGTGGCCGGCTCGAAACGGAACCGTTCGCCGCGGCGAGAAAGGTAGCCGACCCCGGGAAACGGCAAATGCATCCCGGCCACGAGGATAGTGTCGGTGGCGGTTTCATCGAAGATACGCCGGCGCGAGGCGATGGACGATGCGGCGTCGGCGTCGAAGGTGCTGGCCCATTCGGGATGGTCGAACTGTACCTGCGGGGAAACGACGCAATCGCCCCAGATGATCATCTGTTCGCTCCCCGCAGAGAGGCGATACCCGGTATGCCCGATCGAATGGCCGGGCAACGAGATCGACGACAATCCGGACAGAACCTCGTCCCCTGCGCCGAACACCCGCACCTTCCCGGCATAGGCGGCCGCGGCCGCGCGGGCACCGGTGAAAGAGAATCTGAACCCGTCGGAGGCATTCGTGTAGACCTCCTCGCTCGTCCAGAAATCCCATTCGGCGGCGGGAACGATCAACTCGGCATTGGTGAAGACGGCCGATCCTGTCGCACTGGTCAGCCCGCCGGTGTGGTCGTTGTGCATATGGGTGAGCACGACCTTGTCGATTTGTTCGGCCGAGACGCCGATTGCTGCCAGTTGGTCGGGCAGCCTGCCCAGCGTCGGGCCGTAAAGATCCCGTGTGCCGGTGTCGATCAGCAGTTTTTGCGTTCCGATTTCAAGAAGATAGGCATTGACGTCCAGGTTGATCTTCCCCTGGGGTTGGTGGGTCTCCTCCATCAGCCTGGCAAGGGCCTCGGGCTCGGCCGTGTCAAAGATCGCGGCATCGACCTGGACGATACCGTCAAACAGCGCGGTGCATCGGATGTCACCGATCATCCAGGTCTTGCTGTCGTTCATGGAGAGTGTCCGGCCGGGGGATTGGGCACGCCCCATTTTCGGGACGCCGGTGATCAGCGCCGTGCCGGACAGGGCGGCGCCCGATCCCTGAAGAAAGGTGCGTCGATTGAAGGTCATCGAGAAGATCTCCCATGTCATGAGTTCGCTTCCCGTATGCGCCACCCAAGGGCTGCAATAAAGTTTGTAAATGACAGATTTAAGCTGCATAATTGCAGCATGGAAGACTGGGATGACTATCGGTATTTTTTGGCCGTCGTACGCGAAGGCAGCATTGCCGCCGCCGCTCAGCTGCTGCGCGTGAATGATACAACGGTATCGCGCCGTATCTCGGCGCTTGAAGCTGCGCTGGATACGAGGCTTTTTGACCGGCGCCGGACGGGTTTCGTTCCGACCGCCGAGGCAGCCTCGCTGATTCCGGCTGCCGAAGAGATAGAAGCCGGCGCGAAGCGGATCGCGCGCTTGACCCTGGCTCAGGACCGGCGCCTGGAGGGTCCGTTGCGCGTCACCGCCCCGCTGGTCCTGCTGCGCTACGTCCTGATGCCCATCGCGGCGCAGTTCGCCGCGCGCTACCCCGGCATCACCTTGCATCTTCAGGGTGCTGACGAAATCTCCAACCTGATCAACCGCGAGGCCGATGTCGCCATCAGGGTGACGGCTGCGCCGATGGACACGCTGCACGGCTACAGGATCTGCGATGCGGTATCCGGGCTCTATGCCGCGCCTGCGCTGCTGGCGCGTCGCGGGCTTGATGCTGCCAGCGCCCTTTCGGCGCAGGATCTGGAATGGATCGCGCAGGAGGACGATGGGGCGCGCGGAACCTGGCAGGGCCGGTTCTTTCCCGCCGGAAGGCAGGTTTGTCATTGCGACAACAAGGTCACCGCGATCGGGGCCGCGCTGCAGGGCATGGGCGTGGTGGAACTGCCGGTGCTCATCGGCGATGCAGAACCGGGGCTTGAGCGGCTCCCGGGTTTCACGGCCGCGTCGGACAAGGGTATCTGGGTGCTTTACCACCGCGATCTGCGCAACACCGCCCGCGTCCGCGCCTTCGTGGACATGGTGCGATCCGCCCCGACGCTGGGGTGAGGACCTGTTCTAGGCCACGAATTGCGACACGTATTTCGTGGTCATGTAGCCTGCGACACCCTCGCTGCCGCCTTCCGAGCCATTGCCGCTTTGCCCGACGCCGCCGAAGGGCGTTTCGGGCAAGGAAATCTGTGGCGTGTTGATGCCGATCATGCCCGCCCGCAAACCGTTGGCGACGCGATGCTGGGTGCGGATCGACTGGGTATAGCAATAGGCGGCAAGCCCGTAGGGCAGGGCGTTGGCCTGGGTGATCGCCGCGTCCAGATCGTCGAAGCGGATCAGCGCGGCGATCGGTCCGAAGGGTTCGTCGTTCAGGATCGCCGCATCCGCGGGCAACTGGTCAACCACGGTCGGGGCAAAGAAGTTCCCGGGACCTTTCGGTGCCACGCCGCCGGTCAGCACCCGTCCCCCCCGGGCGCGCGCATCCTCGGCCATGGCCGCGACGCGCCGAAGCTGGCGGGCCGAGGCCAGGGGGCCCATCTGGGTCTCGGCCGCCAATCCGTGACCGAGCCGCAACGCGGCCGCCCGCTGGCTGAAGGCCGAGGCGAAGCGGTCGTAGATATCGGCATGCACGAAAATGCGGGTCGGCGAATTGCAGACCTGACCGCAGTTGCGGAACTTGCTGGCTGTAAGCGTGGCCGCGGTGGCCTCGATATCGACATCGCGGTCGATGATCGTCGGCGCGTGCCCGCCAAGCTCCAAGGTCGTCTTTACCACCTTGTCCGCGGCAATTCGGGACAGCTGCCTGCCCACTTCGGTGCTGCCGGTGAACGACAGCTTGGCAATGCGCCCGGATTCCAGAAAAGCGGTGCTGAGCAGGGCATTCGAGCCGAAAACCAGGTTGGCCACCCCCGGCGGCAAACCGGCTTCGGCCAAGGCCGTGACCACCGCCGTCGCGGCCGAAGGAACCTGCTTGCTGCCGATCAGCACCGCCGAGCAGCCCGCCGCGAGGGCCTCGCTGAACTTGCGGGCGACGAACATCAGGGGCACGTTCCAGGACGGGATCAGCAGGCAGATTCCGACCGGCTCGCGCTGCACATATTGATGAAACCTCGGATCGCGCGGGGGGATCAGCCGCCCGTATTGCCGCTGCCCCTCGGCCGCGGACCATTCCATCATCTCGGCCGAGACCGACACCTCCAGGCGGGCCTCGGCCAGCGGTTTGCCCTGCTCGCAGACGATGGCGTGGGCATGGGCCTCGGCATCGCGCCGCAAGATCGTCGCGGCGCGGCGCAGGATTTCGCCACGCTCGGCAGGCGAGACCTGCCGCCAACGGGCGAAACCCCTTTCAGCGCAGTCCAGGATGCCGGCGACGCCTTCCGGCGGGGTAAGGGCGATCGAGCCGAGCTCTTCGCCGGTGGCCGGATCGACGAAAGCCACCCATTCCGCAAGCCCGGCCTGCCATTCCCCGTTCACGAACCCGACATGACGCTTCACCATGGTTCCGAACCCTTGCTTATTGCCAATGGGCGGGCGGCAGGCCCGCTACAGGCGCCTGAAAAGTCGCCAGACGGGTCTGACCCAGCCCGCCGACATGCACGGTCCGCAGATCCGGCCCGCAGAACGTCAGGCTCGAGGGATGGTCGAGAATGGCGCCGTCCGGGTCTTCGAACACCAGATGTGCGGTTCCGTCCGGGGCGATTGCATAGAGACGATTGCGCGTGATCTCGGTCACCCAGAGGTTTCCGGCGGCATCGAAGCGGATCCCGTCGATCAGGGCACCGTCGAAGATCGGATCCGGCCCGAAAACCTCGCGCGGGCCCAGGCTGCCGTCGGGGCGCAGTCGCGCGCGCGACACCCTGCCTCCCCGGGTTTCCGCGATGTAGAGCCAGTTCATCGCGGCATCCAGACGCACCTCGTTGGTGAAAAGCAGCCCGTCCGTGACGATCCGCGGCCCCTTGTGATCCATCAGGATGACGTAGCCATCGGGGACGTCGCTCTCCAAAGCCAACAGATGATTGGAGAGCCTCGACGAAACCGAAAGCCAGAGCCGCCCCGCCGGATCCCGCTCGACGAAATTGGCCGCACCCACGGGAGCGCCCTCGACCCTGTCGAGGAAAACCTGTTCCGAGCCGTCCCGACCGACCTTGTAGAAGCGGCGCAGCGCGATATTCGCCATGAGGAAGCTGCCATCTTCTGCCATCGTCATGCCGTTGGGTTTGCCACCCATCCGACCGATCAGCCGCTGCTGGCCATCCGCGGCGATGAAGGTGATGGCGCCCCGGTTGTCCGACACCCAGAGCGAGCCGTCCCGTTCGGCGACGATGCATTCGGGGCGGCTCAACTCGTTGCCGGTAAAGGTGAAATCCGATGCGCTCAGTTCGAACATGACAGCTGCTTTCCCTTACAGGCCCTTGGTCATGCCGCCGTCGATATCGATCGCGGCACCATGGATGAAGCTGCCCGCCTCGGAGAGCAGAAAGGCGATCAGGCCGGCGACATCGCCGGGCTGACCAAAGCGGGTGATCCTCAGATCCGCGATCATCTCACGCCCTGCGCGGTCCAGGTCACCGTGTCCGGCGTCGCGGGCCCGCTGTTGCAGCAGGCTGTCCAGACGCCCGGTGTCGATCCAGCCCGGGTTGATCGCGTTGACCCGCACCCCATCGCGGCGGCCGGTTTCGGCCAGCCCCTTGTTGAAGTTCAGCAGGGCGGCGCAGATCGTCCCGCCGATCAACGAGCTTTCCGAAGGGGAATGCGCCAGCGCGCCGGCAATGGTGATGACCGCCCCTTTCGCTTCCGCGAGGTGAGGCCAGGCAGCGCGCGTCAGGGCGATGGTGCCGAAGAACTTGACGGCGAAGCCGTGCTGCCAGTCGGCATCGGCCAAGTCCAGCAGGGTGCCGCGGCGGGTCGCCCCGGCGCAGTTGATCAGGGCATCGAGGCGCCCGAACCGCGCGACGACCTGCCCGACCAGATCGGGCGCGGCAGCGGCGTCGGCCAGATCGGCGGGAAGCGCCAGCACATCGGTCAGCGTCGCCAGCTCGGCCACGGCGTCGGACAGATGCGGCGTATCCAGCGCGGCCACGGCCAGGGCATAGCCGCGGGCGGCCAGGGTTCTGGCGGTCTCGCGGCCGATCCCCTGGCTGCCGCCCGTGATCATCGCGACGGGCTTTTGCGACAGGTTGGTCATGCCATCCTCCTCGTGGCTGAAAAGCGGGTGTTCTCGCGGCCCTTGAGCCCCAGGATCTCGCGTGTCTCGTCGGGCGTGGCGACGGAGAGACCCATCCCTTCGACCAGGGCGCGCGCCGTTTCGACCTGCGCCCGGTTCGAGACGGAGAGGCGCCCCTTGCCCGCCCAGAGATTGTCTTCAAGCCCGACGCGGATGTTTCCGCCCAGGGCCAGGCCCGATGCGGCCACGCGCATCTGGTGTCGGCCCGCGCCCAGGACGGACCAGCGGTAATCCTCGCCGAACAGGCGGTCGGCGGTCCGGCGCATATGGGCGATGTCTTCCGGGTGATTGCCGATGCCGCCCAGCAGGCCAAAGACGCTTTGAACGAAGAACGGCGGTGTCACCAGGCCACGACCGACGAAATGGGCCAAGGTGTAAAGATGGCCGATGTCATAGCATTCGAACTCGAACCGGGTTCCCCCCGCGCCGCAGGCCTTCATCGCTTGCTCTATGTCCGCAAGCGAATTGCGAAAGATGTTCGCGCGGCTTCCTTCGAGATAGTCGCGCTCCCAGTCGTGCCGGAACTCGGTGTAGCGGTCGAGCATCGGGTAAAGCCCGAAATTCATGCTGCCCATGTTCATCGAGGCCAATTCCGGCTCGAACATGATCACCGGTTTGATCCTTTCGGCGACGCTCATCGTCGGCGCGCCGCCGGTCGTCAGGTTCAGCACGGCATCGGTTCGGTCCGACAGCGCCTGCAGGATCGGGGCGAAGGCCTCGGCGCTCTGATCGGGGCGGCCGGTCCGGGGATCGCGCGCATGCAGGTGCAGCACCGACGCCCCCGCCTCGGCGGCGCCGAGGGCCGAGGCGACGATTTCCTCGGGCGTGATGGGGAGATGGGGCGACATGGACGGCGTGTGAATCGAGCCCGTTATCGCACAGGTGATGATGATCTTGTCGCTCGTGCTCATTCGGGGGCCCTCAGGAAAGCCGGGATCGCCACACCCTGTTCATGGCGGATCGCCAGCCTCAGCGGCTGGTCGAGGCGCAATTGCGCACCGATTTCTTGCTCGGGATCGAGTCCCACCACGTTCGAGATCAGCCGCGGCCCCTCGTCCAGTTCGACCACGGCGACGTTGTAGGGCACCCGGTCCTCAAAAGCCGGATTGAAGGCGCGGTGATAGACCACCCAGCTGATCAGTCTGGCGCCCCCCGAGGCCGGAACCCAGCGGATATCGGGGCCGAGGCAGCCGGGGCACTGGCTGCGGGCCGGCAGCCAGGCCGTCCCGCAGGATTCGCAGCGCTGATAGAGCAGATGGCCCTTGCCGAGCGCCTCCCAATAGGGTGCACTCAGGGCATCGATGTCGGGGCGGGGAAACGCGGCCGCGCTCATCCTGCAGGCTCCTTCATTGTCCGAGGATCAGGGTCGAATGGGTATGCATCACCCCGCCCTGGTTCGAGATGGCGCAGGTCCGCGCGCCTGAAATCTGGTTGGCGGCCGTACCGCGCATCTGGCGAACCCCTTCGAGGATCAGCTGCAGCCCCGGCATCCCCGTCTCGGACAAGAGCCCGCCTGCGGTGTTGATCGGCAGATCGCCGTCCAGCGCGATCGCGCCCGAGGCGCAGAAGGCACCCCCCTGCCCGCGCGGGCAAAAGCCGTAATCCTCCAGCGACATCAGCGCCGTGATCGTGAAGCAGTCATAGATCTGGGCCACGTCGATCTCGCGCGGGGTCAGGCCTGCCATGGCAAAGGCCGTCTGCGCCGAGGCCTTCGCCGCCGTGGTCGTCAGATCGGGGCGCAGCGCGACTTCCCACGATGTCTGCCCCTGGCCGAACCCGAGAATGGGAACGGGTGCCGAAATCCCCTCGCGCCGGGCGAAGTCGGCGCTGGTCAGCACCACCGCCGCACCGCCGTCCGAGACCAGGCAGCAATCGTCGCGGCGCAGGGGCTCCACGACCATGGGACTGTCCATATAGGCGTCCAAAGTCAGCGGCTTGCGCAGCTGCGCGCGCGGATTGGTGGCGCCATTCGCCCGACAGGCGACCGAGATCGCCCCCAATTGTTCCGGGGTCGTGCCGAACTGGCCCATGTGGCGCTGCGCGATCATCGCATAGCCGGCGGGGATGCCGAACCAGCCGAAGATCTCTTCATTGCCCCAGGCCTTGTCATAGGCCTGCCGCGTGCCGGATTTCGGATTGTCGGCAAAGGTCACCACCGCAACCTCGCATTGCCCGGCGGCAATGGCCATCGCCGCATAGCCGACCAGCGAGGCATTGGCGGCCCCGCCCTGATCCCAGACCCCGCCGATGCGCGGCACGATTCCCAGATGCTCGGCCAGTTTCTGACCGTACATGAATTCGAAGCGCGAGGTCGGGAACTTGACGAACAAGCCGTCAACCCGGTCCTTGGCGATGCCGGCATCGGCCAGCGCATGCCGCACCGCCTCGGCGTTCAGGGAATAGGTCGAGCGACCCGGCAGCTTGCCGAAAGCGGTCTGTCCGATTCCCGCGATGACAACTTCGCCGCGCATCAGATCACGCCCTCATCGCGCATTCGGGCATAGGTCTCGGGTGAGAGGCCCAGCCAGTCCTGGAACACCGCCGCGTTGTCGCGGCCCAGTTCCCCGGACGGACGCAGGTCCACAGTGTCCTGCCCATGAAACCGAAGGGCGGATCGGGGCAGGGCGACGCGGCCATACATCGGGTGGTCGACCCACTCCAGGGCGCCGCGCGCGTGCAGATGCTCGTCGTTGATCACCTCGTCCAGCGTCCGCACCGGCGCGCAGGGCACCCGGTGCTCGGAGAGGAGGTCGAACAGCGGCTGCTTGGCGTGCTGGCGGGTGAAGTCCGCGACCATCGCATCGACGTCATCCATCCGCTCCACCCGCTGCTTCAGGGTCGCCAGCGTCGGATCTTCGCCCAGGTCGGGCCTCTGCATCGCCTCGGTCAGCTGGATCCAGTGCTGGTCGGAAACGCAGATGATGGCGATATGGCCGTCGCTGGTCGGATAGACGTTATAGGGCGCTTCGGCGAGGCCGGCATGGCGGTTGCCCGTCCGGGGCGGGATGTCGCCATGACTGCCGTAATAGAGCCCCAGGGACGAGCTGAGCGAGGGATAGAGCGCCTCCATCATCGCCACTTCGACCAGGCGACCGCGGCCTGTCACCGCCCGGTCATAGAGCGCCGTCACGAGGCCGGCGTAAAGATGGACGCCGCCGAAGAAGTCGGCAATGGCGGGCCCGGCCTTGACCGGCGGCCGGTCGGGGAAGCCCGTCGTGCTCATCACCGCCGTCATGGCCTGCACGGTCAGGTCCATCGCGGGGTATTTCGCCTTGGGGCCGGAACGGCCATAGCCCGATCCGGCGGCATAGACGAGGTCGGGCTTGATCGCCTTCAGATCCTCATAGCCCACGCCAAGCTTGTCCATCGTGCCCGGCGCGTAGTTCTCGACCACCGCATCGGCGCGCTTCACCATCGCGCGGAAAAGGTCGCGGCCCTGTTCGGTCTTCAGGTTCAGCGAGACCATGTCCTTGTTTGAATTGAGCATCGCGAAGGGCAGGGCGGCGCCGCCGACCACGGTACGCCGCCGCAGCGGATCGCCGCGCGGGGGTTCGATCTTGATCACCCGCGCCCCCGCCATCGCCAGCAGGAAGGTGCAATAGGGTCCGTTATAGATCTGGCCGACGTCGATGATCGTCACGCCATGCAAGGGTCCGGTGTTCATCCCTATCTTCCTTCAAATCTGGGGGCGCGCTTCTGGGCGAAGGCGCGGGCGCCTTCCTCGACGTCGCCGGTCGTCTGCAAGAGCCTGTTTGCCATCTGCTCGGCGCGGAGTCCGGCCTGGAGGTCCATGTCATAACTGCGCAGCGCCAGCTCCTTCGAGGCGCGGACAGCCAGCGGCGCGTTGTCTGCAAGTTCCTGGGCCAGGGCCAGCGCGGCGGCCTCCAGCCGATCGCGGGGCACGATCCGATTGATCAACCCCCAGCGCAAAGCCTCCTCGGCCTCCATGCGGCGCCCGGTGAGCAGCAGCTCCATGCCGATGGCATGGGGCAATTGCTTGAGGATCCGCTGGGTCCCGCCGTTGGCCGCGATCACGCCCCGCCGCACCTCGGTCACCGCAAAGCTCGCCTCGGTCGAGGCCAGCCGGATGTCGGTTGCCATCATCAGGGTCATGCCCCCGCCCAGGCAATAGCCGTTGATCGCCGCCACGACCGGCTTGTAAAGCTCGATTCCCCGGTTCAGCAGCATGCCGTTCTGCGGGTTCCAGAGGTCCGACAAAGGGGGGCCGGCGGTGACGAAATCCCGCAGGTCCGCGCCGGCGCAGAAGGCCCGGTCCCCCGCGCCGGCGATCACCACGGCCCTTACCGCATCGTCATCGCGAACGGCGGTCCAGGCCTCGGTCAGCGCTGCGTAATGCGCCGCATCCAGCGCGTTCATCTTCTCGGGGCGGTTGATGGTGATCCGGGCCACCGGGCCATCGCGGACGAGGTCGATCGACATCAATCGACCTCGCGGCTGCCGTTGCGGATCAGATCGCGGGCGATCACCATGCGGTGCACCTCGGAGGGGCCTTCGCCGATCCGCTTGATCCGCGTCTCGCGGAACCAGCGTTCCAGCGGGAGTTCCTTGGCCACGCCCATCCCGCCCAGGATCTGCACGCAGCGATCCACGACCCGGTTTGCTGCTTCGCTGGCGAAAAGCTTGGCGACCGATGCCTCCAGCTTGATGTTCGCGCCCCGCTCGGCGCGCCAGGCGGCCTGGTAGACCAGCAGCCGCGCGGCCCTGAGATCGACCTCGCTGTCGGCCAGCATCCATTGGATCGCCTGATGTTCGGCCAGCTTCTTGCCGAAGGTCTCGCGATCACGCGCCCAGTCGAGCGCGATGTCCAGCGCTGCCTGCGCGGTTCCGATGCACGTTGCGGCATAGGGCACGCGCTGGTGTACCAGCCAATCCTCGGCCAGCGCGAAACCTTGGCCTTCCTCGCCCAGCCGGTTCGCCACCGGAATCCGGCAGTCTTCAAAGGTCAGCTGGTAGGGGGAATAGGAACGGATCACATCGATGGGCTCTAGCGTCAGGCCCGGCGTGCCGATGTCGACGATGAAGCTCGTGATCCCGCCGCGCGCCTGCGGATCGCCCGTTCGGGCAAACACGACACCCCAGGTCGCCTGGCCCGCACCGGTGATCCAGACCTTCGTGCCGTTGAGCACATAATGGTCGCCATCGCGGACCGCGCGCGTGCGGATCGCCCGGGCCGGATCCGACCCGCCACTGGGTTCCGAGATCGCCACGAAGGTCTTGTCGCCGTTGGCGATGCAGGGGACCGCATAGCGCGCGATCTGGTCCGCGTTCCCCTTGAAGATCACGTTGGGCGGATCGAAGCCGAAGGCGCCGCCGGCCGGGACATAGGCACCCATGCGGCATTTGGCGGCCTCTTCGGCGACGACGACCTGGCCCAGCAGGCTGAGCCCCGCGCCGCCATGGTCCACGGGCGATTGCACGCACCAGATCCCCAAGTCCCGCGCCTGCTTGCGCAGCCCCTCGAGGACATCCTTCGGGAACTCATAGGAATCGCTCGGCAGCGCCTCTTCAGCCGGGCGCACCTGGCCGGTCATGAACTTGCGCAGCATGTCGCGCATCGCGCGCAGCTCTTCCGGCATCTGCCAACCCAGCAGCCCGATTTCCTCGCCATCGTAGGACACGTCGTTTCCCTCCCTTGCCGTCGCCGGATTACTGCTCGCGACTCGGCGCGCAGACGCAGTAGACATCAGCAGCATCAAAACATCAAACCTTTTATTGAATAGATCGAGATTTTCCTCAATGCCCTTGTCATGACCTTGGTAATGCCTCTATAAACACAGGGAAAGCATCAAGGTTGGGAGGGAAACAAATGGTCGATAATTTATTGACGCTGCGACAGACACCCGCGATCTATCGCCGACGCATCGGCAGCTTCATGGTTACGATCCTCTCGGACGGCCATCTTGAGGCCGATCCGGCGTTCTTTTCCGGCGGGGCGGCGCTGTTGGGACAGCTGACGGACGCAGCCTTCCTGCCCCGGGGACCCTTCCGCATGGGAACGGTGGTCTATGTCGTCGATGACGGGAAACGCCGGGTGATGGTCGATGCCGGATGCGGACCGCTGTTCGGGCCAACGTCGGGCTTCCTACTGTTCAACCTGAAACAGGCGGGGATCGAGCTCGAGTCGATCGACGCCATCCTCATCACCCATATGCATGCCGACCACATCGGCGGGTTGCTTGACGAGGGCGGCGCGGTGTTTCCGAACGCCGAGATCGTCCTGCATCAGGCCGAGTTGGACTATTTCATGGGCGATCTGGCGATGCAGCGCAGCACTGACCGCAACCGTCCCTGGCTTCTGCGCGCGCGCACCGTGCCCCAGCATTACCCCCGGCTGCGGTGCTTCGACCGCGAAGGACCGGTGCTGCCGGGCATCACCGCGGTCCCGCTGCCCGGCCATACGCCGGGCCATTCGGGATTCATGATCGAATCCGGCAACGAGCAGCTCTTTCTGGCTGCGGATCTGGTCTATTCGCCGGTCTACAGCTTTCACCTGCTGGATCAGAACTTCGCCTTCGATGTCGATCCCGAAGGTGCGATTGCCTCCCGCAAGCGGGGTCTCGACATGATTGCCACCGAGAAATGGCTCATGTCGGCCACGCATCTGCCGTTTCCCGCCCTGGGCCATGTCGGTCGCCGCGCCGGCGGAGGCTTCGACTATGTGCCGGAAGACTGGCGGTTCGATCCCTGAACACGGGGACGCGGGCCGGGCGGGGCAGCGGAAGGCCTGGTTAACCGGCCGCTGCCCTGATCAGCGCCGCCCCCTTTTCGGCGACAGCCAGCACGGCGGCGTGAATGTTCCCCGAAATCGGCAGGGGCATCACCGAGGCGTCGACAACGCGCAAGCCCCGCACGCCGTGCACCGACAGGTCCTGATCCACCACGGCGCCCATGGCGCAGGTGCCGCCGGGATGAAAGATCGTATCGCCCGACGCGCGCACGAATTGCGCCCATTGCTCGGGCGTCTGAATACCGGGGCCGGGCGCCAGCTCGTCCTTGGTCCAGCCGGTCAGCCCCGGGCCGCTCATGGTGCGTCGCAGCCCTTGGCAGGTAGCGACCATCCGCGCCATGTCCGAGCCCTGACTCAGGATGCCGGTCAGGATTTCGGGCGCACGGCGGATGTCGGACGAGAGGGCGCGCACATGCCCCCGGCTTTCGGGTTGGACGAGGCAAACGACCATGCCCCAGCGATCGGTTGCCGGCGCCCGCATCAGCCAGGGCTGCAAACTCGGATCGAACAGCCGCAAAAGCACCTGAAAGTCCGGAGCGCGTCGGCCGGGCGCTGAGCACAGGAACAGATGCGCGGCCGCCAGGGGCCAGGTCGCGGGACCCGAGCGTAGCATCAGCGCCTGAGCGAAGCGCAGCGCCAGCCGGTCCCAGCGCAGCAGCCGGTGCATGTAGGACGGGGGGCGGCGGTATTCGAGGGTGACCCGGGGATGATCCCACAGGTTCCGGCCGACTGCCTCCATCGGGACGATGGGCGGGATCCCGGCGGCTTGCAGCACCGCGCCGGGACCGATGCCCGAGACCTGAAGCAGATGCGGCGAGCCGAAGGCGCCGGCGGCGAGGATGATCTCGCACCGCGCCGCGATGCGACGCACCCCGCCCTTGTGGCGCGCGACGACATGGCGGGCCCGGCCCTCGCTGATCGAGAGAGAGTCGACCAGGTGGTCGCTCAGCACGGTCAGGTTGCGACGATCCAGAACCGGATCCAGATAGGCGGCGCGCGGATCGCTGCGTCGCCCGTGCGCGATGTTGAATTGGGCGCGGCCGATCCCCGGCCCAAGCGCGGCATTGTAGTCGGGAAGACGAGGGTGACCCTGCGCTTCGAGCGCGGCGCTCCAGTCGTCGATCAGGGCATCCTGAACCGGCGTTTCGGTCACGCCCATCGGGCCGGAGCGTCCCCGCGCCTCGCCGGCCAGGGCCGGTTCGACCCGTTCAACGGCCCGAAAGGCTTCGGCCATGTCCTGCGCGGACCAGCCCTGCAGCCCCAGGGCGTGCCAGGCGTCGAAATCGGCGGCGGCGCCCCGCACGAAATTCATGGCGTTGACCGCGCCGCTGCCCCCCAGCAAACGGCCCCGAGGCAAGGTCAGCCGCCGTCCGTCAAGCCCGGGCTCGGGGGCCGAGCGGAAATCCCAGCCATAGCGCGGATCGTTCCACAACCGCCCGACCCCCAGCGGGACACGGGCCATCAGGGGGCGGCGTCCGGGACCGGCCTCGATGAGGACCACGGAATACCGCCCGCCTTCGGACAATCGGTTCGCCAGAACGCAGCCCGCACTGCCGCCGCCCACGATCACGAAGTCAGCCTGCATGGCCGGATCAGAGCCCGCTGGCGTCCAACGCTGCCTGAGGCATGCGGACCACCGGTCCCAACCCGGCATAATTCGGCCCGCCCAGTCGGGCGACAGGATCCAGTGCGACGGTTTCGATCTTGCCGTTGTTGATCAGCTCGTCGCGCACGTGAAAGCGCAGCACCTCGCCGATGATCAGCATGTTGCGCTCTTCACCCAGCGGGATCGCCAGATGCAGTCGGCATTCCAGGCTTGCCGGTGCCGCGGCGATTCGCGGCGGCGCGATGGTGACGCTGGGCAATTGCTGCAGGTTCAGGGCCTCGGCCTCGCTGACATCCGGGGGCACGACCGCAGAACTGTGGTGCATCGCCGACAGCGCTGCGCTGTTGACGATGTTCACCACGAACTCGCCGGTGCGCAGGATGTTGTGCCCGCTGTCTTTCAGCACCGATCCGGCCTTGCGGCCGATCGACACCGCCACCATCGGCGGCTTGTGCGAGCAGAAGGTGAAGGCCGAAAACGGCGACAGATTGGTCGCTCCGGCTTCGTTCAGCGTGCTGATCCAGGCGATAGGGCGCGGAACGACCAGGCCGGTCATGATCTTGTAGTTTTCCGCCATCGTGTTGGTGCTGGGATCGATCTCCATCACGGGGCCTCCCCGACCGCGCCGCTTGGCGAGAGCGCCGCATGCACCATGTCCGAAAGCCGCTGAAAGCGCAGGTGGCTGTCCACCTGATCCATCAGCCCGGACGACAGAAAGACCGCCGACAGCCGGCGTTTCGGATCGCACCAGAAGACCATCGACCCGGCCCCGATGCAGCCGAAGGTGGCGGCCGAGGCGAGATGGCCGAAAGGCATCGGGAACAGCCCTTCTCCGCGCAGGAAGAAGCCCAGCCCCAGATAGGCGGGATAGGGCGCCAGGCCGCGCATTTCCCGCTGCGCCGCAAGGGTGTTGTTGGGCCTGAGCCCGGTGTGGTTTGTCGTCGCCAGGGCCAGCGCCGCGGGCGAGACCACATGCGTCCCGTCCAGGGTGCCGCCGGCCTCCAGCATGGCCACGAAACGCAGCATGTCGTCGAGCGAGGCATAACCGCCGCCGCCGGGCAATTCGCTGGCCTCGGTCATGGCAGCGTCGCGGGCCATCAGCCCCAGGTTCATCGGCGTCTCGTTCCGGGCGACGATGGGCACGCGCAACGAGGCAAGGCCCGGCGCGGCGCCGATGGCGCTGTTGGCCATGCCGAGGGGCTGGAAAATGTCCTCGGCAATGATCTGACGATAGGGCCGCCCCTGCGGATCAAGCACTTCGATTACCCGCCCCAGCACGTCGTAGGAGACTTGCGCGCTGTAGGAGACAACCTCGCCCGGCGGGTTGACCGGGGCGATCTGGCAGGCCAGCTCGACGGTCGCCCGCAGGTTGCCCTGCTGCTCGGCCGACAGCCCGGGCAGGGTGAAGGGCATCCCGCCGGTATGGGCCAGAAGCTGTGCAATCGTCACCTTCTGCTTCCCGTTGGTGCCGAACCCGGGCAGGATCTCGGCGACCCGGGTGCCAAGCGAGAGGGCGCCGCGCTCGATGGCCTGAAAGATACCGAGCGCCGTGAAGGCCTTGGTGAAGGACAGGACCGCGAACACGTCCGACGTGCCCAGCCTGCGCCCACTGCGCCGGTCGGCAAAGCCGTAGCTGGCCTGAAAGACCGTGCGCCCCGCCACCCGGATCCCGACCGCCATCCCGTCATAGAGCGCTTCGTCGATATCTCGGGTGATCGAAGCGCCAAGCCGCTCCAACTGCGCGGCGCGCAGGGTGGTACCGAAACCGGTCATGGCGTGACCCTCCATCACGGAAATTAGGTTGATGTTATGTTGACAGCAACGGTGTTTGAGATCAATGGGCAAATTTTCCGTGCTGATATTAAGATAATTAGTCATTTAATAACAGATAGATAAGTCATCATCAACGCTCTGGAGGCAGCAAAATACAAAAACATTAGACCTTTTATATTGACCGCATCGCTGACGCCATGTTTACTGGAATCGAGCCATGGACCGCGCGGGGTAACCTGCGTGCCTGCGGTCAGGGGGGCATCCGTGCAGGACGCGGATGGGTTGCGGCAAGGACGGGGAGCGAGCGATGCTGGAACTGGAAAACTTGAACAAGACATACCCACCCACGTCAGGGCGGGCGCAGGGGGCCGTGCCCGAACCGGCGTTGACCGATTTCTCGCTCAGCATCAAAGAGGGGGAGTTCTTCACCCTGCTCGGCCCGTCGGGATGCGGCAAGACGACCACGCTGCAAAGCATCGCCGGGCTCGAACATCCGACCAGGGGTCGGATCACCATGGCCGGGCGCACGGTGTTCTGCAGCGCGACGAATACCATCGTGCCGTCGAACAAGCGCAAGCTCGGCATGGTATTCCAGTCCTATGCGATCTGGCCGCACATGACGGTCTTCGAGAACGTGGCGTTTCCGCTGGTCCACGGGCATGGCGGCTGCCCCCGAAGCGAAGTGCGGCAGAAGGTGATGGGCGCCCTCGAACGGGTGGGCCTTCATGACTTTGCCGACCGGCCGGCGCCGTATCTCTCGGGCGGGCAGCAGCAGCGGGTCGCATTGGCGCGCTCGCTGGTGAACGAGCCGTCGATCATGCTTCTTGACGAGCCGCTCTCGAATCTGGATGCCAAGCTGCGCGACGCGATGCGGGTGGAACTGCGCGACCTGGTCAAATCCATCGGTACGACGACGATCTATGTGACCCACGACCAGACCGAGGCGCTGTCGATGTCGGATCGCATCGCGCTTCTGAACAAGGGCCGTCTGGAGCAGCTCGGCACGCCGGACCAGATCTATAACACGCCGCGCACGACGTTTGCCGCCGAATTCGTCGGCAGTTCGAACATACTCAAGGGTCAGGTCGTCGATGTCTCGGGGCAGCGCTGCACCGTCCAGCTTGCCTTTGGCATGGTGACCTGCCCGGTGACGGGCTCGGTCGAAAAGGGGCAATCGGTCGGGGTGATGGTCCGCCCGCATGGAATCGCGATCAATCCGGCCGAGCCGGACGGGGCCAATTGCTTTGCCGGCACGATACGGCAGATCAGCTTCATCGGCGAGTTTCTGGACATGCAGGTGGCGGTCGGCGGCGAAATCCTGAGGGTCTTCGTCAATTCCTACAAGACCCACCGCACGGGCGAGGATGTGACGGTGCAACTGCCCGTCGATCTTTGCGTCGTCCTGCAGGGATAGGAGCCAGAGATGAGAAACCCTGTGAGTCAGCCCGCCGGCATGCTGCAGCGGATCCGCGCGGTTCCGGTCGTGACGATCGTTTCGATCCTGTTGCTGGCGCTGCTGCTTGTTCTGGTGGTCGCGCCCCTGGTCCTGCTGTTTCGGACCAGCCTGGCGCCGCCCGGAGAGCTTCCGTTCAACACGGATGTCTATACGCTGGAGAATTATCGCAGCGCGCTGAACAACGCGCGCCTTCCCACGCTGATCGCGAATACGCTGAAATACGCGGCCGGCACGGTCTGCATCGGGGTCGGCGTGGCCTTCACAATCGCCTGGCTGGTCGAGCGGACGGATCTGCCGTTCAAGGCACTGATCCGCACCATGATGTTTTCCTGGATGGCGGTGCCGCCGGTGGTCATGGCCTTCGGATGGATCCTGCTGGGCAATCCTGGCAACGGTATCTTCAATGTCCTGCTGCGCTGGCTGTTCGACGTCAGGGGGGCGGTGATCACGGTCTATTCGATGAAGGCGATGATCATCATCACCGGGCTGGCCATCGTGCCGACCGCCTTCACCATGATTGCCGGCTTGCTGCGCAACATGGACCCCCATCTGGAAAGCGCCGGCTCGGTGCATGGGGCAAGCGGCTTCGGCGTCTTCCGAACGGTGACCCTGCCGCTTCTGGTTCCTGGCCTGCTGTCCGTGGGTATCCTGCTGTTCATGGCGATGGTTCAGGCCTTCGATCTGCCGCTGGTGATCGGCCTGACCGCCCGGGCGCCGGTCTTGTCGACGCAGATCTTCCTGCTGGCCAATTCCGACATTTCGCGGCCCGATTATTCGCTGACCGCCACCTTCGGCACCTTCTTTCTGCTGTTGGCGGCCGTCCTGATGCTGGTCTACTTCCGGACCGTGCGCATGAGCGAACGGTTCCGCGTGGTCTCGGGCAAGGCTTTCCGGCCGTCCAAACGCCCGCTCGGCGGATGGCGCCTGCCTGCCATCGGGTTCGTGGCCGTCTATTTCCTCATCATGATGCTGCCCTTCCTGGTGCTGCTCTGGACCAGCTTCCAGCCCTTCTACGCCGTGCCCTCGGCCGAGGCTTTCGGGCGGATGACCCTGCAGAACTATGCCGATGTGTTCGGGCAGTCCTTCATCATCCGCGCCCTGGTGAACACGATCATCCTGGTGCTGTTCTCGGCTACCATCGTCATGGTTCTTTCGGTGATGATCGCCTGGATCTCCGTCCGGTCCAAGGGGCGGCTGGGCAAGGCGCTCGAGGTCATCTCGTTCCTGCCGATTGCCATCCCGCCGGTGGTCCTGGCCATCGCCGTCCTGCTGATCTACCTGCGGACGCCGCTTTACGGCACGGTCTGGATCATCGTGCTCGCGCATGTGACCGCCTATATCGCCTTTGGCACACGCACCATGAATGCGGCCCTGCTCCAGATCCACAGCGAGCTGGAAAACGCCTCCTTCGTGTGCGGCGCCGGGTGGTTCACCATGTTGCGGCGGATCATCTTCCCGCTGCTGCTGCCCCACATCCTCAACGGCTGGCTCTGGGTCGCAGGGCACAGCGCGCGCGACATCACCTTTCCGCTGTTCCTGATCACCTCGTCCAACGTCGTCGCCGCGTCGCAGCTCTATCTGCTGTGGACCACGCCCGAGATTCCGACGGCTTCGGCGCTTGCCGTCATCCTGGTGATGGGATTGCTGTCGGTTGTGGTGCCGGTTCAGCTTTATGCGGCGCGGCTGGAAAGCGGCCGTCACCGCAAGTCGCGGGCCAACGATCCCGCCTTGGCCCCGGCGGAATGAGGCGAGGATTTACACGATGAACTATCGTTCCCTTGGCCGCAGCGGCTTCATGGTGGCGCCGCTCGCGCTTGGCACCTTCAATTTCGGCGGGCCGACAGACGAGGAGACGTCGATCCGCATCATGCTTCGCGCGCTCGACGCCGGGATCAACCTGTTCGACGTTGCCAATTCCTACAACGAGGGCCGCAGCGAGGAATTCGTCGGCAAGGCCATCGCCGAATGGGGCCGGCGCGACGACGTGGTGATCGCGACCAAGGTGCATTTCCCGGTGGGGCAGGGGCCCAACGACAGCGGCAATTCGCGCTATCATATCCTGCGCGAATGCGACCGCAGCCTGGCCCGCATGAAGGTCGACCATATCGACCTTCTGCAGCTGCACCGGCCCGATTTCACCATTCCCGCGGACGAGACCTTGCGGGCGCTCGACGATCTGGTGGCCGCGGGCAAGGTTCGATACATCGGCACGTCGTCCTTTCCGGCCTGGAAGGTGATGGAGGCCGTCGCCTTGGCCGACCGGCGGGGTTGGGCGCGGCCGATCGTCGAACAGCCGCCCTATAACCTGCTCGACCGGCGGGTCGAGAATGAACTGGTGCCGCTCTGCCTTGCCCACGGCCTGTCGCTGGTGCCCTATGCGCCGCTGGCGCAGGGCGTGCTGGCCGGGCGCTATGCGTCGACCGGCGACCTTCCGGCGGATTCGCGGGCGGTCACGCGGGGCGGTGTGTATTCGGACCGGGTGAACGACGCCGGTATCGCTGTCGGGCGGGAAGTTGCCCGGCTGGCGGCAGAGGTCGGCACAAGCGCCGCGCAACTCGCCATGGCCTGGGTGCGCGACCAGCCGGCGGTGGCGGCACCGCTTTTCGGCCCCCGGACGCTCGAGCAACTGGAGCATATGCTGCCCGTTCTGGACCTGCCCTTTCCGCCCGAGCTGCGGGAGGCCTTCGACGATCTGGTCCCGCCGGGAAGCGCGGTCACCAATTTTCACAACGGGGCACGCTGGATGAAGCAGGTGCTCGCCGTGCCGCACCCCGAAAGGACGCCCCGATGACCGCGATGGACGCCCCGATTGCCCTGGCCGATGCCTATGCCCGCGCGTTTCATGCGGGCGACGCGGACCGGCTGCGCGAGATCTTCCTGCCTGAGTGCAAACTGCAATTCGTCGATGGCGATGCGCTCAGGTGCTTCGAGGCCCGGGCCTGGATCGACCTCGTGGCGAGCCGCCCCTCGCAGGCAGCGCAAGGGCGGGCGCTGGATTATCGCCTGGTCTCGGCCCACATGGCCGGGCCCCATTGCGCGGCCGTCGCACTGGAGATGGCCGCGGAACCCGGCACCCGTTTCAGCGATGTGCTGCACCTGCTGTGCATCGGCGGCGTCTGGAAGATCGTCGCCAAGTCCTTTGCGGTGCTGCCGGTCGCTGCCGTTCCGTAAGGCACCCGAGCGGCCTGACCGTCTCAACTCATGCCGAGAAACTCGGCATAGGCGGTGACGTGCCGTTCCATGAGGCGCTTCGCCTCGGCCGGGTCCTGCTTTTCGATGGCATCGGTGATGCGCCCGTGGATTCGGACCACCTGCTGGCGGACCTCGGGCGGGTTCAGGGTCTCGTCATTCGTCACGTCATAGACCGCGTGCGAGATCGATTCCATGAAGGCGATCAGCAGGTCATTGTGGCTGGCGTGAACGATGGCCATGTGCCAGTCGAGGTTGCCGCGCAGAAACCTGTCCAGATCATCGATGCCCGCGACCATTGCCGAGTGTTTCTCCTGGATCCGGGCCAGATCCTCGTCCGTGCGGTGCTTGGCGGCCAGCATCGCGGCGGTCGGTTCGATGGCGCCCCGGGCCTCGACCAGCGAAACGCGCCGGGTCCGCCGACTGGAAATGAACAGGCTGACGGTCTTGACGATGGTGTCGCGTCCCGGCTTGCAGACCCGCGAGCCCCCGTTGCGCCCCTGCTTGGTGGCGATAAGCCCCTCAAGCTCCAGCATGCGCAGGGCGTCCCGCACCGACGATCGCGACAACCCCGAAGATTCGGTCAATTCGCGTTCATTGGGCAGCATGTCGCCATCGGACAACCGGCCGCCGACGATCTCTTCGCGCAGCTGGTTTGCCAGGACTTCCGCGGCCCGGGGGATCTTCACCGGGCCGAGCTTGAGGCTGCTGGAGGCGGATGATTTCGAGGCTGCCATCTGTTCCCGGTGCTGCGCCATGTGACCTCCATCCGTTGTCGTACATTTGCCAACCGATAGCAAACCTCAGTTGGTACTAAACATCCACCCTTGGCAATTCTGCCACGCATATCGGCAATCATATGTCATTTATGTATCGCATTTAGTTATCTGTTAACACAAGAAATTTCTTGAGAAATTCCACCAAAGTGCGCCGATACGGATTAAAGGTCTAATATTTAGTTGACTCGCGGTTTAGGGCGCTGCATCCTCGGGTCGACGCATGCTGAGACTGTCACTATGCGCAACAAGGGAGGAAGACATGCCGTTCCATTCGACGATGGCCCGTATGACGGGGGCCGCAGCCTTGGCAACGTTTCTTGCAACCGGGGCACTCGCCCAGACGGTCGAAGAGCTGGTGGCAGGCGCCCGGGAGGAGGGCGAGCTTGTGGTGCTGATGCTGCACCCGACCGACAGCGCCAACCGGAACCGACTGATCGAAGCGTTCCTCGAGGAATACGATCTGGACATCAACATCGAATGGGCACCGACGCATCCGACCGCCCTGATGGCACGGCTGAATGCCGAAAGCGCCTCGGGCGTCTTCAGCGGGGACGTGGGGCAGGGCAGCGTCGACGACCTTTGGCCCTCGGTCCAGCGGGGCTATATCGCCTCGGTCGATTGGGCCGGGATCTTTGGCGAAAACCTTCCCGGCATCGAGGCCGCGGCCTCGGGCGTGCCGCCGGAAATGGAGGGGACGGTCCTCTCGATGTTCGACCTCGTTTACGGGCTGATCTGGAACCCTGAATTCGTCGAGGAAAGCGAGCTGCCGGTCACCGTGGCCGATCTGACCGCGCCGGAATGGGCCGGCAGACTGGCGCTCAATTCCTACCATATCGCACCGGTCGACTACCTCAGCTACGCCATCGGCGAGGACGAGACCGTGGCGATCGTCGAGGGGCTGCTGGCCAATTCCCCGATCCTGAAGCCGGGAAGCGGTGCGGTGGGCGCGGCCGTCTCAGGCGGTGAGGCGGCGGTGGGAACCGGCATGTCCTACGCCACCGACCTGGCCATCGCCCGCGGCGAGCCCATCCGTTTCCGTCCCTTCGCCGATTACACGCCGGTTCTGGGCATGAAGACCTTCGTCCCGGAATTCGCGCCGCACCCGAATGCCGCACGCCTGTTTGCCGCCTGGTTCGCCACCCGGGGCATCGAAATGATCGGGGAAGAGGAGCATATCGGTCAGCTGGCCAATCCGAACTCGACCGTCGGCGCCGCGCTGCTGCAGCAGATCGAAGAAGCGGGTTCGACCATCGTGTCGGTCTCCTCGGTCGCGCAGTTCGACCAACTGGCGGAAACGCGCCGGATCATCGACGCCATGATCGCCGATCAGTAAGCCGATTGCGCGCGCGGGTCAGTCCCGGCCGCTGAAAGTCGGCCGCGTTCCGGTCGGGAACCGCTTGCGTCGAACGATGCGCCTCCGTTGGATGGCGCATCGTTTCTGTCTCACGTCGCGTAATGCCGGTGCTGGACGAGAGCCTGGCTGCGCGCGGCGATGGGTGCCACCCGGCTGCGCCGCGCGACCGCCTTTGGCCAGCGCAACAGGATGATCGCCCCGCTGCCGAGGTCTGCTACCAGATCGGGCAAGCCGCCCAGCCGCCCGCTGAGATGCTGTTCCTCGGCCGATTGCGCGGCGACAATGACATCCACCTCAAGATCCTGCGGCGTCCCGGCCGCCAGCAGCCGGTCGCGAATCTGCGGCGCCGCGCCGACCGCCATGTAGAAGCAGGTGGTCGTCCCCGGCGAAACATGCGCGGCCCAATCCGGCGACGGGTCGCCGGGGCGGCAGCGGCCGGTGGTCAGCGCCAACGTATCGGTCTCGCCCCGCTCGGTGAGGGATCGCGTCAACGAGGCCGCGGCACCAGCAGCGGCCGTGACGCCCGGCACGATCTCGACCGCGATACCAGCGGCGCGGGCGGCAGCGATTTCCTCGGTCGCGCGGCCAAAGACGCCGGGATCGCCGGATTTCAACCGTACCACCAGCTTGCCGGCGCGGGCCGCAGCGACGATCACGCCATTGATGCGGTCCTGCGGCCAGGCATTGCCGCCGACCTCTTTTCCGACGCTGATCCGTTCGGCATCGCGCCGGGCCAGGTCGAGGACGGCCGGATCGACCAGCCGGTCATAGAAGATCACATCCGCCTCCTGCAGACGGCGCAATCCGCGCAAGGTGAGCAGGTCGGCCGCCCCCGGTCCGGCGCCGATCAGGCTGATCCGGCCAGCGGGCGGCGGCGGGCCTCCGGCGGCGATGGCCGTCTTGATCTGCTGTGCCGCCGCGTCGATGCCATCGGTCGGCTTGACCGCGCGAAACACCCAATTCCAGAAGGCCCGGCGCCGGTCATGGGGGATCCCCGCTTCCACCGCTCCGCGCAGGCGCCCGGCCAGGGCCGCCAGATCGCCCAGTCGCGGCTCCAGCAGCGTTTCGATCCGCGCCCGGATGTTGCGGCCCAGCACCGGGGCGGTGCCCTCGGTGCCGATGGCGACCACGACCGGGTCACGGTCGACGATGGCCGGGGTAAAGGCGTCGCACAGCGCCGGGCGGTCGACGACATTCACCAGTGCCGCGCCCCGCGCCTTGGCCAGACGGTGCAACGCCCTGTCGCGCGCGGCATCGCCGGTAGCGACAAAGACCAGGCTGGCGCCGGCCCAGTCGGCCTCGGCGGGGTCGGTCAGGTGCCGGGCGCGACCGGCGCCGACCAGGCCCGCCAGTTCGGGGTCAAGGACCGGCGCGACCAGCACCATCCCGGCGGTGGTCCGGGCGATCAGCCGCGCTTTCTGCGCGGCCTGTTCCCCGCCGCCGGCGATGATGACGGTGCGCTGGGTCATGGTCAGGAACATCGGGAAGGTTTGCATGATCCGGTCCTATTCGGCGGCGAGGGCGGGTGAGGGCGTCGGGCTGGAAATGGCGGCCACCAACGCCGCGATCTCGGGGCGGCAGGCGCCGCAATTGCTGCCGGCACCGGTGGCCCGGGCGATGGCGGCGACATCGCAGGCGCCGGCCTGCGCGGCGGCCGTGATCCGGTTGCGCCCGATTCCGGTGCAGGCGCAGACGACGGGGCCGTTGTCGGGCTGGTCAGCGCGCGCGCGGGGGGCAAGGCTGCCGGGCAGGACCGGTGCGCCGATCCGGGCGATGATCGCGTCGCGGGCCAGCGCGACCGGCGCGGGGCCCGAAAACAGCAGCGCGCCGATCCGGCCCCGGTCGACAAGGGCAAGCGTGGCCAAACCGCGCGCGGGATCGTCGGACCGGATGACCTGGGCATCGGGCAGGTCGAACAGGCGCCGCGCGAAGGCCTCGATATCCGGGGGGGCGGTCAGGTCTGCAAGTTCGGCGGCATAACCCGATTCGGTGACGCGCCGCGCCCAATAGGCACTGCCGGGCGTAAACTCGTGGGCTGAGGCGGCGAAAGCGAACCAGCGGGCGGGGAAGGGCACGACCGAGACCGTCGCCGCCTTGAGCTCGGGCTGGCCCGAGACCGGGTCGAGCGCGCCGGGCACCAGCGCATCCACGCGGCCGGTTGGCGCGGTCTCGCCGGACCAATGCATCGGCGCGAAGGCCTGCCCGCGACCGACCCGGTCGGTCAGGACGACGCGCAGAACCGCGCGGCCATGGTCCGAGGTCACCTCGGCCAGCCCGAAGGGCGCAACGCCAAGCTGCAGCGCATCGGCGGGATGCAGGTCGATGAACGGCTCGCCCAGATGGCGATTCAGCCGGGCGGCGCGCTCGGTGCGGGTCATCGTGTGCCATTGGTCGCGGATGCGCCCGGTGTTCAGCCGCAAGGGCCGCTTTTCCGAAGGCATGGCCGCCGGGGGGCGGGATGTGACGGCCACCATCCGCCCGCGCCGGTCGGGCGTGAAGAACAGCCCATCGGCAAAGAACCGGCCCCCCTGTCGTTGGGCAGTGAAGGGCCAGCGGAAGGGGTCCATCACCTCATACGCGGCATCGCTGATCCGGGCTTTGCCCGAAATGTCGAAATCGCGGCCGAACCGCCCCGCGATGCCCGAAAGGGCAGCGTGTTCGCGGAAGATGGCGGCGGGGCCGGGCCAGTCAAAGCCGGCAAATCCCATACGCTGAGCGACCTGCGCCAGCATCCACCAATCGGGCCGGGCCTGACCGGGAGCGGCGATCACCTGCCGCTGGCGGCTGATCGTGCGGTCGGAATTGGTGACGGTGCCGGACTTTTCGGCCCAGGCGGCGGCTGGCAGCAGGACATGCGCCAGCCGCGCGGTATCGGTGGCACCGGCGACGTCGCTGACCACGACGAAATCGCATCCGGCAATCGCGGCGCGCACGGCGTCGGCCTCGGGCAGGGTCACGGCGGGGTTGGTGTGGATGATCCACAGCGCCTTGATCCGTCCATCACCCACGGCGCGGAACAGGTCGACGGCCTTCAACCCCGGGCGGTCGGCCATGCGGGTCGCGTTCCAGAACCGGCCCACCGCCCGGCGGTGATCGGGATTTTCCAGCGCCAGATGACAGGCGAGCTGGTTCGCCAGGCCGCCGACCTCACGCCCGCCCATCGCATTCGGCTGGCCGGTGACCGAAAACGGCCCCATGCCGGGGAGGCCGATGCGGCCCGTGGCCAGATGGCAGTTGAGGATGGCATTGACCTTGTCGGTGCCCGAGGTCGACTGGTTTACCCCTTGGGAGAAAACCGTGACAACCCGCGGTGTCGCGCACCAGAGGTCGATGAACCGGTCGAGAAGGGCGGCAGCAACCCCGGTATCTGCCAAATCGGCGCGGGCGGCGGCGACGGCGGCCTCGGCACCCTCGACATGGGCGAGATAACCGGCATCCGTCAGGCCCCGGTCGGCAATCGCCGCCAACAGCCGGTTGAACACCGCCACATCGGCGCCCGGCGACAGCGGCAGATGCAGGTCGGCGGAATCGGCGGTGACGGACCGGCGCGGGTCGATGACGACAATCTTCGTACCGCGCGTGGTCCTTGCCGCCTCGACCCTCTGCCACAGCACCGGATGGCACCAGGCAAGGTTCGATCCGACCAGCACCACCAGATCGGCCTGGTCCAGATCCTCGTAGGTGCTAGGCACCGTATCGGCACCGAAGGCGCGGGTGTGGCCGGCGACGGTCGAGGCCATGCACAGGCGCGAATTGGTGTCGACATTGGCGCTTCCGATGAAGCCCTTCATCAGCTTGTTCGCCACGTAATAATCCTCGGTCAGCATCTGCCCGGACAGATAGAAGGCGACCGAGTCCGGCCCATGCCGGGCAATCGTGTCGCGGAACCGGGCGGCGACCAGATCCAGCGCGGCATCCCAGTTCGTTTCGACCCCCTTGACCAGCGGCGTGGTCAGCCGGCCGGACAGGCCGACCGTTTCGCCCAGAGCGGTGCCCTTGGAACAGAGCCGCCCGTGGTTCGCCGGGTGGTCGGGGTCGCCCTTGACCCTGATGCCGTTCGCAACCGGCGTCAGGATCACCCCGCAGCCGACCCCGCAATAGGGACAGGTGGACCGGGTCATGCGACGCGCCAGGTTTGCAGCCGGGTCGCGTCGATCAGGACGCGGCCCTGTTCGACCCGCGCGGGATAGGTGGAAACGGACCCGTCGTCCTCTCCCAGCGCGAGCCCGGTCTCGAGGCTGAAAACCCAGGCATGCAGCGGGCAGGTCACGGCATGGCCGTGCACGATCCCGTCCGACAGCGGCCCGCCCTTGTGCGGGCAGCGGTCATCGAGCGCGAACACCCGGTCGTCGAAGGTGCGGAAGACCGCGACGCAGCCTTGGGCTGTCTTCACCGTGCGCGCGCCCCGCGGCGGGATGTCGTCCAGCGCGGCAATGTCGATCCAGAGCGTCATTCGGCGGCCTCCAGCGACAGGTCGGCAAGGGGCTGGAACCGCCGCGCCGCATCGGGCTTGGCGTGTTCGGCCCAGGGATCTTTCTGGTAGATGGACTGGCTCAGATCAAAACGCGCGATCAAGGCGGCGCGGATCTCGGCATCCAGCACCTGCGACTTGATCCAGTCGAGCCCGACCTTCCTGATCCATTTGTAGGGCCGGTCCAGGTATTTGGCATGTTCCCGGTAAAGCTGAACGAAGGCCACCGTGACGTCCATTGCCTCGGCCTCAGTCTCGACCACGACAAGGCGCTGGGTTTCATGCAGGTCCATCCCCGCGGCACCGCCGACGCCGACCTGGTATCCGGAGTCGACGCAGACGATGCCGACATCCTTGCAGGTCGCCTCGGCGCAGTTGCGCGGACAGCCCGACACGGCCAGCTTGACCTTGTGCGGCGTCCACGATCCCCAGAGCCTTTGTTCCAGCTTGATGCCCAGGCCCGTCGAATCCTGGGTGCCGAACCGGCAGAACTCGGTCCCCACACAGGTTTTCACCGTGCGCAGGCCCTTGGAATAGGCATGGCCCGACACCAGACCGGCAGCGTTCAGATCGGCCCACATCGCCGGCAGGTCATCCTTGCGGACACCCAGCAAATCGATGCGCTGCCCGCCCGTAACCTTGACCATCGGCACGTTGTACTTGTCGGCGGCATCGGCGATGGCGCGAAGTTCGCGGGCGTTGGTCACACCCCCCCACATGCGCGGCACCACGCTGAACGTCCCGTCCTTCTGGATATTGGCGTGCAGGCGTTCGTTGACGAATCGGCTTTGCGCATCGTCGCGATAGTCCAGCGGCCAGTCGGCCAGCAGATAGAAGTTCAGCGCCGGGCGGCAGGAAGGGCAGCCGCAGGAGGTGCGCCAGCCCAGTTCCTGCATGACGGCGGGCATCGATTTCAGTTCTTGCGCCTTGATCAGGCGCCGGACGTCTTCATGGGTCAGATCCGTGCAAGCGCACATCGGCTGGGCCGTGGGCATCTGGAAGGCATCGCCGAGGCTGAGCGCCAGCACCTGCTCAACCAAGCCGCTGCAGGTCCCGCAGGAGGCCGAGGCCTTGGTCCTGGCCCGCACCAGTTGCACGGTGGTGGCGCCCCCCTCGATGGCGGCGGCGATCTGGCCCTTGCATACGCCGTTGCATCCGCAGATCTCTGCCTCAGGCGGCAAGGCTGCAACGGCTGCAAGAGGGTCCGCGGCGACACCGCCGGCAAAGGCGGGGCCGAAGATCAGCGTCTCGCGCTCGCCCGAGATGTCGGCGCCATCCTTGATCTTCTGGAAGAACCAGTTTCCATCGGCGGTATCGCCATACATGACCGCGCCGATCAGCCGATCACCTTCGAGGACGAGCCGCTTGTAGATGCCGCGACCGGGATCGCGGAACACGATTTCCTCACGCCCGGGCTTGTCGGCGAAATCGCCGGCGCTGAACAGGTCCACGCCCGTAACCTTGAGCTTGGTCGCGGTCTGCACGGGGCGAAAGGCGGCATCGCCACCATTCAGGACCGAGGCCAGCACCCTTGCCTGATCGTAGAGGGGCGCCACCAGGCCGAACAACTGGCCGTCGAACTCGACGCATTCGCCGAGGGCGAAGATATCCGGGTCGGCCGTGCGCATTTGCGCATCGACGACGACACCCCGGTTCACTTCCAGATGGGCATCGGTGGCAAGGCGGGTCTCGGGGCGGATGCCGACGGCCATGCAGACCAGATCGGCGCCGTAGACGGTGCCATCCTCCAGCAGCACGGCCTCGACCTTGTCCTCGCCAAGGATCGCCTTGGTCGCGCCCTTGCAATGCACACGGATGCCGCGCCGTTCCAGATCCTTCTGCAACAGGTAACCCGCCGCCGGATCCAGCTGGCGTTCCATCAGATGGCCCATCAGGTGGATGACGGTCACATCCGCGCCGCGCGCGGCCATCCCCGCCGCCGCTTCCAGCCCCAGCAGTCCGCCGCCGATGACGACGGCTTTCGCACCGGGGCGGCTGGCGGCGATCATCGCATTCGTGTCTTCAAGATCGCGATAGGTGACGACACCCGGCAGCGCCTTGCCTGCCACCGGGATGATGAAGGGCGCCGAGCCCGTGCCGATCACCAGCCGGTCATAGGGCGTGTCACCCTGCGCCGTGACCACGACCTTGGCCGCGCGGTCGATGCGGACCACCGGCTCGCCGAAGCGGCAGGTAATGCCCCGGTCGGCATAGAAGGCATCGTCATGGGTGATGATGTCCTCATAGGCCTTTTCGCCCGACAGGACCGGCGACAGCATCAGCCGGTTGTAATTGCCGCGCGGCTCGGCGTTGAACAGGGTCACATCCCATTGGTCCGGGGCGGCATCCAGCAGGTGTTCGATCAACCGGCCCGAGGCCATGCCGGCGCCGACGATGACGAGTCGTTTCTTCATGGAACTGTCCTCTCGCGATCTCAGGCGGGTTGTCCGGTGGGGGCGCCGTTCAGGCGGCGCACGGCGGCATGCATCCAGATCAGGCAGAGCGCGGCGATCACGAAGAGGGCCGCAAAGCAGGACGACCAAAGCCCGGTGACATCGCGCAGCCAGCCAAAGACCAGGGGCAGGACGAACCCGCCGAGACCGCCGATCATGCCGACCATGCCGCCGACCGCGCCGACATTCTCCGGGTAGTAGACGGGGATGTGCTTGAATACCGCGGCCTTGCCGATGGCCATGAACAGACCCAGCACGAAGACCACGGCGATGAATCCGGCGGGCGGCATGCCAAAGGGCAGTGCCAGGAGCAGGGTGGCAAGGGTCGAGACGGCGAAGGTCCAGTACAGCACCGCCCGCGCGCCATATTTGTCAGACAAGGCCCCGCCCCAGGCCCGGAAGATCGACCCTGGGATCGAATAGGCGGCACCGACCATCCCGGCCACGGCGACCTCGAACCCGTAGACGCCGATCAGATAGCGCGGCAGCCACAGGGCCAGCGCGACGAAGGCGCCGAAGACAAAGAAATAATAGAGCGAGAAGCGAAGCACGCGGATATCGGCCAGGGGTGCGAACTCGGCCGCAAAGCTGCGCTCCGGGGTCTTGCCGCGCGCGGCGATGACCGGATCATCGTCGGACAGGAGCCAGAAGGCGACCGCCGTCAGGGCCAGCACGGCGGCATAGGCCTGCGCGGCGCCCTGCCAGCCCAGGGCCAGCATCAGGAACGGCGCCGCGAATTTGGTCACGGCCGAGCCGATGTTGCCCACGCCGAAGATGCCAAGCGCGGTGCCCTGGCGGTCGGCGGGATAGAAGCGCGACACATAGGCGACGCCGACGGCGAACGACCCGCCCGCGATGCCGACGCCCAGGGCGGCAATCAGGAATTGCCCGTAGGTCTGGGCATAGGACAGCAGGAAGGTGGCGAGCGCGGCCGCCAGCATGGTCAGGGTAAAGACCAGACGGCCGCCCAGACGGTCGGTCCAGACGCCAAGGATGACACGGACCAGCGATCCGGTCAGGATCGGCATGCCGACCAGCAGGCCGAACTGGGTCTCGGTCAGCGACAGCGTTTCGCGGATCTGCAGGCCGATGATCGAAAAGATCGTCCAGACGGCGAAACAGACGGTGAAAGCGCCGGTCGACAGGGTGAGGGCGCGGGTGGCATTGGGGGAAACGGCGGCAGAGGCCATGGCAAGCTCCGGGCTGCAAGGCGTCAGGGGGGCGGCAGACGCAGGCCAATACCGGCCGCGTGTCGCCTGCGAATGTCGGGGGTCCGCGTCATCGCGGAGGGTGGCATCCGAATGAGATGCCGGAGGGCTGCGCCGTTGCAGGCCTGATGTCAGGTCACCACAATCGCCGCAGCGCCGCAACTTCGTGCTGCAACTGCGCGGGCCGGGGCGGGTTCCTGCCGAAATTTTAGGCGAAAATCAGGGCTCAGCCGTCGAGGGGATCAAAAATCCAGCCGTCGAAAAACCGGTCCGGCCCCAGAATCATGGTCCCGCGTTCCGAGGCGACCGCGGTGGGATGCGACAGGGTGCCTTCGATCTTCTGCGAGGCGCCCGGCAAATCGGCACCCGCCTCGCGCAGGTGAAGGCGATAGAGATCGGTGCGGAACACCGCCGATCCGGCCATCACCGCAGGGCCCTCGGGCAGGCCGTGACGGCGGGCGAGCAATGCGGCGATCAGCCCGCCGAGGCTTTTCCACGGGAATGTCGCCGCGCCCTCGTGGAAGGTGACGAAGCGCCCGGCGCCGCCGAGGCCGCCGGTCAGCGCGCGGTCGATGACCTCGGGCGGGAGGGACAGGAACTCCGGCCGGGCCAGGATCTCGGCCGCCATGCTGCGGTTCGCGGGCAGATCCAGCCAGCGCCCCGCCCGCCACACCGCCCGCATCAAGGCGCGCGCCGTATCCGGGGCGGATTCGGCCCAGCCCGACCGGACGGCCAGGACCTTCTCCGCCGCCGCCGCCCAGATCGCCCGGCCCGGCAGCAGGATGCGGCCGAGGCCCTGCCGCTCGGCCACCGAGCCCCAGGGTTCACCCACGCAGAACAGGTCGATCTCCCCCGCCTCCAGGGCCTGCGCCATCAAGGGCGGCGGGACGGTGCGGATGTCGATATCGTCGCCCAGCCAGCGGGTCATCAGCAGGGCATGGGTCGAAAACGGAAAGGGCACGCCGACGCGCAGGCGCGCAGGGCCGGCCGCACGGATGGCGCGGGCCAGCGGCGCCGGCTCGGTCAGGCCGGCCACACGCTGCGCCAGCGCCTCGGCCGCGCCCACGGCCTGCCCGCCCTGCGACAGGATCATCAGCACCTCGACCGGGGGCAAGGCCGGACCCAGCCCCATGGCGCGGGCCACCGCCATCGGCGCCAGCATATGCGCGGCATCGACCGCGCCCGCCGCCAGCAGATCGCGCAACGAGGCCCAGGACCGTGCCTGCGCCAGATCCAGCACCAGCCCTTCGTCGGCGGCGAAGCCCAGTTCGCGTGCGACGATCAGCGGTGCCGCATCGACCAGCGGCACATAGGCCGCGCGGATCGCAAGCCCGCTCATCCCAGAAGGCCCGCCGCGGTGACCAGCGCCGCCGCGACCTCGGCCAGCCGTTTCTTCTGATCCATCGCGGTCTTGCGCAAGAGTGCATAGGCCTCGTCCTCGGACAGGCCCCGCGCCCGCATCAGGATTCCCTTGGCGCGGTCGATCAGCTTGCGCTCCTCAAGCGCGCGTCGCGTCGCCTCGAGTTCGGTCCGCAGGCGCTGCATCTGGCCAAACTGGGCGATGGCGAGGTCGATCACCGGGCGCAGCACCTCGGGGCGAACCCCCTCGGCCACATAGGCCGACACGCCCGCTTCGATGGCAGCGCGCATCAACGCCGTATCGCCGCCCGGGGCGAACAGGGCAACGGCCCGTTCCTTTGGCCCGGCGGCCAGCGACAGATCCTCGATCACGTCGCGCGACGGGTTTTCCATGTCGATCAGGACCACATCGGGATTCATCTCGGCGATGCGCCGCGCGAGTGACGAGACATCGGCCAGGATCACCACCCGGCAACCGCCATCGGCGGTGAGCGCATCCGCCACCGCCCGCGCCCGCGTCGGGTCGGGCTCAACGACAAGAATATCGATTCCTCGGGTCATGGCTTCCGTGTCGCATAAAGCGGACGGAACGCAATGCCGGGTGCTGGGGCAATGACCGCAGAAAACGCGGCCAAACCAGAGTGCTGAAAATTTGTGCAATCCGGCGGGGGCAGGTCTGGGGTGGATCGACTTTCGCCCCCACCAGGATCATGTTGCGGCGCGGACCACGACCACCCTGCCGCCATCACCGGGCTGGACGGCGGCCCTGCCGTCCACGCTTGCCGTTGAGCGCGGCTTCAGGGGATGGTCTTGCCCGGGTTGAACAGATCGTCAGGATCGAGCGCCCCTTTGATCGCCCGCATCGCCGCGAGTCGCGCCTTGCTGCGGTAGCGCGGCATGTAGGGCAGTTTCGCCTGGCCGATGCCGTGTTCTGCGCTGAACGACCCGCCGAGAGCGGCGACGCGATCCAGGATGCGGTCGATCTGCGCCGCCTGGGGCAGTGCGGCCCAGTCCCGGCCGGCCCCCGCCGCCAGCGTGTAATGCAGGTTCCCGTCGCCCAGATGCGCGACGGTATAGACCTCGAACCCCAGGGCGCGGGATTCGGCATCGGTCTGGACGACGAAATCCGGCACCGTGGCCAGCGGCAGCGAGAGGTCGAACATATAGCTGCCCTTCAGCGCATAGATCGCCTCGGCGGCACCCTCGCGCAGTTGCCAGAGCGCGTCGCGCTGCGCCTCCGAGGCGCAGATCACCGCGTCCGCGACCAGACCGTCCTCCATCAGCCCGGCCAGCACCTCGGTCACCAGCGCCTGCAGCCTCGGGGTGCCTTCGGGATCGGGCGCGGCATCGTCGCCCCGGGTCGAGGCGACTTCCAGCAGGATCCCGGTTTCGGGCGGCTCGGCCATCGGCGGGCGCTTGCCGTGATGGGCGCAGATCTGGCGCATCATCGACGCCGGCATGTATTCGAACGCTTCGACCAACCCGCCCGACGCATCCTGCAGCCGGTTCAGCACGCTCAGCGCCGAGGCCACGTCGGGCAGCGCCAGAAAGGCGGTGGCGCGGATGACCGGGGCGGGGAAGAGCCGCAGGCAGGCCGCCGTGATGATACCCAGGCTGCCTTCGGCGCCGATCATTAGGTCGCGCAGGTCATAGCCGGTGTTGTCCTTGCGCAGGCCGGACAGGTCGCTGACCACGCTGCCGTCGGCCATGACCGCCTCGATCCCCAGACACAGCGCGCGGGTATTGCCGTAGCGCAGGACGTTCGAGCCGCCGGCATTGGTCGACAGGTTCCCGCCGATGGTGCAGGAGCCGCGCGCGCCGAACATCAGCGGGAAGATCAGGCCCTCGGGCGCGATGGCCTCCTGCAGGTTTTGCAGCACGCAACCGGCCTCGACCGTGACCGAACGCGCGGCGGGGTCGATCCGGCGGATCGCCTTCATCCGGTCGAGCGAGAGCAGGATATGCGGCCGGTTGCCCAGCGGCACGGCGCCGCCCGCCACGCCGGTATTGCCCCCTTGCGGCGTGATCGCCACGCCCGCCGCCGCGCAGAGCCTGACGGCTGCCGCCACGGCCTCGGTCGAGGCGGGGCGGACCACGGCCAGGGCGGTGCCGGAATATTGGCCGGTCCAATCCGCAAGATAGCGCGCGCAATCCACGGGATCGGTCAGCAGCGCCTCGGGGCCGAGGGCGCGGCGCAGGTCGTCGAGGAAGCTCGTATGCATGGAAAACTCCGGATCGGGGGTCAGCCGCGCCCCTCGCCCGGCGCACGGCCGGCGAGGAAGACCGTGGCGATCGCCATCAGCATGAAGGCGGTCGAGACCCAGGACGAGAACAGGAAGAACGGATCGCCGCCGGTTGCCGAGAACGCCTGCCGCGCGGCATTCTCGAGGCTGCCGGCGAGGATGAAGGCGATGACGAAGGGCAGGTGCGGGATGCGCAGGCAGCGGAACAGATAGCCCAGGACGCCGAAGCCGAAGGCGGTCCAGAGCGCGCCCAACCGCGGATCCTGCACATAGATCGCGGTCAGCGTGACCAGCAGCACGACCGGCAGCAGGTAACGGATCGGCACGCGTGACATGATCCCCATGCCGCGCATGAAAGCCCCGCCGATGGTCCAGTTCAGCAGGTTCCCCAGCGCCATCAGGGTGAAGATGCCGAAGGCCACCACCAGTTCCGGGTTGATCTGCGGATGGCTGAAGGTGAAGACCCCGGGCCCGGGGTTGAAGCCGCCGATGCTGTCGGCGGCGAGGATCAGGAACACCGCCGCCGCATTGCCGGGAATGCCCAGCGACAGCACGGGAATCAGGTTCGCGCCGCTGACCGCGCTGTTGGCGGCCTCGGTCGCGGCGATGCCCTCGGGCGCGCCTTCACCGAAATCGGCCTGCTCCGGCGTCTTGCGGCGGCCATGGACCTTGCGGCCCCAGGTGTAGCCCAGCGTCGCGGCCAGCGTGGAGCCCACGCCCGGCAATGCGCCGATCACGGTGCCGATCAGCGACGAGCGCAGGACATGCGGCAGGATCCGCTTCACGTCGCCCTTGCGCAGCCCGTCAGGGCCGGCGTCGGCGGTCTGGGCGGTGTCCCGGCTCACCCGCCCGCGCCAATGGTCGTCAAGCGTCCAGAAGATCTCGCCCAGGATCAGGATGCCCAGGACAGCCGAGACCATCGGAAAGCCCTGACCCAGGGCCTCTATCCCCAAGGTCAGCCGGGGATGGAAATCCTGGCCCGTCGCCACCATGGCCGCCAGCATCCCGAGGCCGATGGCGATCAGTCCCTTGCCGACCGAACTGCCCATCACCGCGGCGATGAAGGTCAGCGACAGCAGGATCAGCGCGGTCTTCTCGGGCAGGTCGAGAAAGCGCTCGACCAGAACGGCCAGAAAGGGCGCGCAGACGAAGAGCGCGATGTCGGACAGCGTGTCGCCGGTGACCGAGGACAGATGCGCGATCTTCAGCGCCCGGCGCGGCATGCCGCGGCGGGTCATCGGATAGCCGTCGAGCGTGGTCATGAAAGCGTCGGGCGTGCCGGGGATGTTGAACAGCACGGCCGGCACAGCGCCGCCCACCGTCGCGCCCTTCATGATGCCGATCAGGAAGCCGAAGACCGGCAGCAGAGCATCCGGGCGCACGCCGAAGATCGAGATCAGGATCGGCAGCGACACGGCCATGGCCATCGGCCCCGCCAGCCCGGGCGTCGCGCCCACGGCAATGCCGGTCAACAGGCCGAGGAACAGCATGGCCGGGGCGGCGGGGATGCCGATGCCGGCCAGCGAGAACAGCTCGGGCCCGCCGAACACCGCCCCGATGCCCATCAGGACATAATCCATCACACGTCTCCGTTGGGCGGCAGCAGAAAGTCCTTGAACGGCAGGTCGTAGAACATCGCCAGCAGCAGGGCGGCAAGAAAACCGATGACGAAGGCCCTGACGCTCGGCCGACGTTCGGCCAGGGCGATCAGGCTGCCGACCAGGATCGTGCCGCCGGTGACATAGCCGAGGTATTTCCACGGCAGGCTCGCCCTGAGCGACCGGTAGCCGCCCTCGGTCAGCAGCGATGCCAGGGCAGGACCGGTCCAGCGCATGGCCAGCAGGCTGATCAGGAAAATCACGAAGAGGAGGAGGAGGAAGCCCAGCTGCGCACGACCCAAGCCGCTGGGCCTCTGCCCCGAGACGGGTTTGAGCCAGGCCTCGATGGCCAGCACGAGACCCGCCAGGATGAGGATGCCGAAGGCGACGGCCGGTCCCATGGCATCCCCGATCCGGTACTGCCCGCGGATCCGCTCGACGATGCCGCTGCCGGTATCGGCGGGCAGCCAGAGCAGGAGCGCGGCCAGCGCCAGGGCCAGGGCGGCGAGCCCCAGCACAAGGTCGGCGGTCAGGCGTGGCATGGTGTCTTCCTCCCTCGCCGCCGGGCGCCGGTCAGCGCACGGTGTCGATGAGCCGCACGGAATCCTCGACCGCCGCCTGCAGATAGGCGTCAAGCGCCTCGCCCGTCAGAACCGAAGCGCCGCCGAAATTGCGCGCGATCAGCGCGCCGGCCTCGGTCTCGGGGTTCTGGACAACCGAGGCAATCGCCCCGGCCAGGGCCTCGCGGGCCTCGTCGGGGATACCGGCGGGCGCCACGAACATGAAGTAGCCGTCGAGATAGAAGTTGCTGCCCAGGTCGCGGATCGTCGGCGCATCGGGGCTTTCGGCCAGCGGGGTCGGGATGCCGCTGGCCACGTTGACCATCTCGCCGCCCGCGACGGCGCTGGCCTGTGCCCCGGCCACCCAGCCAAGATCCAGATCGCCCGCGCGCAGCCCGTTCATGATCTCGGACCCGCCCTGTACCTGCACGATGTTGAAGTCGATGCCCGAGCCGAGGCTCAGGTGATAGGCCATGTCCGCCTGCCGCTCGGTCGCGGCGCCGAGCCGGATCGGCCGGCCGGCCTCGTGCGCGGCCTCGACCGCCTCCCAGCTGGCGAAATCGCCGTTCGCCATGGCGACAAGGCCCAGCTGGAAGGCGGCGGTGGTGGCGAGCGGCGTGAAATTCGATGCCTGCAGATCCGGGTTGCCGACGCGCACCGCGTTATAGGCCAGCGTTTCCGAGACGATCATGCCGATCACGCTGCCATCGGCGGGCGCATCGCGCAGTTGCTGCGTCAGGGTCAGGCCGCTGTTGCCGGTGACCTGCTGCGGCAGGATGGTCCAGCCGGTCGCATCCTCGATCCCCTGCGCGACGAGCCGCGCCTGGGTATCCGCGCCGCCGCCGGCGGCAAAGCCGATCATCAGAGTGATCGGACCCGGCGGCGTCCAGCCGGTCGATTGGGCGAAGGCGGGAAGGGTGAAGCAGGCGCCGGCCAGCAAGGCTGCCGCGCAGGTCGGGATGGCACGAATCATCAGTCTCCTCCTCTGATGCCTCCAACGTCCGAAATGAAGGTAGAAAAGTCAACTTAATATTGTTGACTTGTCCACCTTAATCCGGGAAGGTCAACATAGGGGAAGAGGAATTGTCATGGCGAAGAGTGACATAGATTCAGCGATCGAACTGCGCCTGCCGCTGCCGTTGCTGGTGTTCCAGTTGCACAGCCTGCTCAACGCGCAGGCGCGGGCGCTGATCTCGAAACGCGGGGATCTGAGCCTCGCGCAATGGCGGGTTCTGCGGCTGATCAGCCTCGACGTGGCGCACACCAGCACGGCGCTGCGCAAGCTGATGGGCATCGACAAGAGCCAGTTCTCCAAGGAGATCAGCCAGTTGATCGCCGACGGCTATATCACCAGCGCGCCCTATGAGGCGGATCGCCGCCAGCAGCTTCTTGCCATGACCGACAAGGGCCGCGCCGCCTATGCCCGCATCGCCCCCGCGCTGGATGCGCGGCAGGCGCATCTGATGGGCGCCCTGACCGACAGCCAGCGCGACGTGATGTTCGAGGCCATCAAGGCCCTCGCCGAGGCCGCGCAGCGGCTCGATTTCGACACTGACGAGGAAGACAACGCATGAGCCGTACCCCCAACCTGCTGGTGATCCTGTCCGACCAGCATCAGGCGCAGGCCCTGTCCTGCGCCGGCCATCCCGTCGTCCGCACGCCGAACCTCGATGCGCTGGCCGAACGCGGCACGAGGTTTACCGAGGCCTATACCCCCTCGCCGATCTGCGTCCCCGCGCGCGCGGCCTTCGCCACCGGCCGCTATGTCCATCAGCTCCGGCTTTGGGACAACGCCATGCCCTATACCGGCCAGCCGCGCGGCTGGGGTCACGCGCTGCAGGACAGGGGCATCCGCGTCGAATCCATCGGCAAACTGCATTACCGGCAGATCGGCGACGATACCGGCTTTGACGTGCAGCACATCCCGATGCATGTGGTGGACGGCAAGGGCATGGTCTGGGGCTCGATCCGCCGTGAAGACCAGCGCGTCTACAAGCGCGAGGTGCGGATGATGGGCGACGAGGTAGGCCCCGGCGAGAGCAGCTACACGATATACGACGCCGCGGTGACCCAACGCACCTGCGACTGGCTGGCCGAGGCCGAGGGGGCCGAGGCGCCCTGGTGCCTCTATGTCGGCCTCGTCGCGCCACATCACCCGCTGATCGCGCCGCCCGACTTCTACGAGATGTACCCGACCGACCAGCTGCCGGCCGACAAGATGCGAGGCCTGCCCCGGCATCCCTGGATCGACAAGACCGCCGCCGCGATGGTCGGCGAGGAAGGCTGGAAGGACGAGGAAGAGCGCCGCGTCGCGATCGCCGCCTATTACGGGCTGACCAGCTACATGGACCATAATGTCGGCCGCATCGTCGCCGCCTTGAAGGCGAGCGGCCAGTTCGAGAACACGACGATCATCTATTCCAGCGACCATGGCGAGAGCCTCGGCACCCGCAACCTCTGGGGCAAGATGACGATGTACGAGGAAAGCGCGAAGATCCCGCTGATCGTCGCCCCCGCCCCGTCGCTGGCGGCCTCGGTCCCGGCGCGTTGCGCGACGCCTGCCAGCCTGCTTGATGTGTCCGAGACGATCCTCGACCATTTCAAGGCGCCACTGGAGGGCGAGCGGCCGGGACAGTCGCTCTATGACCTCGCCGCCGCGCCGGTCGACGCAGAGCGCGCCGTCTTCAGCGAATATCACGCAGTCGGCGCGGTCTCGGGCGCCTTCATGCTGCGCCAGGGCCGTTGGAAGCTGATCCATTACGTCGGCTTCCCGCCCGAGCTTTTCGACCTTGCGGCTGATCCCGAGGAAGCGGTGAACCGCGCCACCGATCCCACCTGCGCCGAGGCGCTGGCCGCGATGCAGGCCGCCCTGCGCGCGATCTGCGATCCCGAAGCGGTCGATGCCCAGGCCTTCGCCGATCAGGACGCGATGATTGAAAGCTATGGCGGGACGGCCATTGCCGCCTCGATCGGTGCGCCGTCGTCGACCCCGCCGCCGAAGCACTGAGGCCTCGGACGGCGACGCCCGCCGATGGGTGGGCATGCCCGCGAACTGGTCCGCACCCTGGAGCCCGTCAGCGGGGTAGCTGCATCTGATTGCGCAGCCGGAACAGGATAGCGGTAAAATCCCGCACCAACCCGGCGCGCTGGGTGTCGGGGCGGAAAACCAGAAGCGAGCGGAAGGTCACCTTGGGTGCGAAGGGTCTGAGCACGAGGCCGCGCTCGCTGTAGCCCTCGGCCGAGATCGGATTCACGAATCCTACTGCATCCCCGGACAGGGCCAGCGCGCAGATCGTCGCCGATGACGGCGTCTCGAGGATGTAATCGGCCCGGTGGCCCGCCTCCCTCAGCGCGGCATCCAGCCGGTGGCGGGCTCGGTCCTCGGGCGACAGGCCGATCAGCGGCCAGGCCACCAGATCCGCGGGGGTCACCACCTCCTTGCGCGCCAGGGGATGATCCGGCGCCATCGCGATCACCCCGGCCACGCTGAGGAAGGATTGGGTGTCGACGCCGGACTGGTCGATCTCGTCCGCGGCCAGCCCGACATCGATCTGGCCATCCGCCACCAGATTGCGCACCTGGGCTGACGAGGTGACCTGCAGCAGGATGCGGATCTTGGGGTGATCCATGCGGAAATGCTGGATCGCGCGCGCTACCAGCGTCGGCCCCAGAACCGACAGGCTGGCGACACGCAAAAGGCCCGAGCCATATTCGCGGATCGAGGCCGCCGCGGACCTCAGCCGGTCCAGCCCCTTGTAGCTTTCGGTCACCTCGCGAAAAAAGAGCTGCCCCTCGGGCGTCGGCACCAGCCGCCCGCGCACCCGGTCGAACAGGGCAAAGCCCAGCGACGCCTCCAGCTCGGCGATGGTGCGGCTGACCGCCGGCTGGGTGACCTGCAGCAATTCCGCCGCGCGCACCGTCGAGCCCGAGATCATCACCGAGCGGAAGGCCTCCAGCTGCCGGAAGTTCATCGCCCATCCTATAAGGTTTCCGCATAGAGCTATGCAGTCCAATCAGTAGTATTACTAGCCTGAACGCGCTTTGATCAAGCCATTCAGAACAGGACATCCCATGAAAGACGCCACGCGATGCATCATCCACCCCGCGGTCTCGACCGAGGGTTTCGACAGTCTCGCGGTCCCGGTGCATCGGGCCTCGACCATCCTCTTCAAGGATGCGGCCGCCTATGCCGCCCGCACCCAGCGCGATCTGGACGGCTATTCCTATGGCCTGCACGGCACACCCACCACCCGCACGCTTGAGGCGCAGCTGACCGCGCTGGAGGGCGGGCTGCGCACGGTTCTGGTGCCCTCGGGTCAGGCGGCGCTGGCGATGGTGCTGCTGACAGTGCTGATGCCCGGCGATTGCGTGCTGATCCCCGACACCGCCTATCCGCCGCTGACCGGGCTGTGCCGCCACTACCTTGAACCGCGCGGCGTGGCCTGGCGGATCTATCCGGCCGATGGCGCGGGTCTTGAGGCGATGATCGACGCCTCGGTGAAGCTGATCTGGATGGAGAGCCCCGGCTCGACCACGATGGAGGTGCAGGACGTGCCCGCCATCGTGGCGCTGGCGCGGCGGCATGGCGTGCTGACCGGCATCGACAATACCTGGGCCACGCCGCTGCTGTTCAAGCCGCTGGAACACGGCGTCGATTTCTCGATGCAGGCGTTGAGCAAATATGTCGGCGGGCATTCCGACCTGCTTCTCGGTTCGATCACCGTGTCGGATCTGGAGCTGCGCCGCCGCCTGCGCGACACGATGCGGATGCTCGGCCTGGGGGTTTCGCCCGACGACGCGGCGCTGGCGCTGCGTGGGTTGGAGACGATGGCGGTGCGTCTGGCGCATGTGGGCAGGGTCGGGCTGGATTTTGCGCGACGGCTGCAGGGAATGCCCGGCACCGGCGAAATCCTGCACCCGGCCCTGCCCGGCGCGCCCGGCCATGCCCTGTGGCAGCGTGATTTCAAGGGCGCCAGCGGATTGTTCAGCGTGGTTCTGGACGAAGCGGCCGAGCCCCTTCTGGAGACGGCGCTGAACCGGCTGAAGACCTTTCGCATCGGGTCGAGCTGGGGTGGCACGCGCAGCCTGATCGCGCCGATGAGCGTGAAGTCGAACCGGATCTTCCCCCATCCCCGGAACGACCGGACCATCCTGCGGATCTGTATCGGGCTCGAAGACCCGGCCGATCTGTGGGCCGACCTTGAAACGTTGTTCGCAGCGCTTCAGCCCCATCCCCAAGCGGTAGAACAGGAAGGATAAGACATGCATTTCGGACTTCGTTCCCTCCCCCTTGTCGCGGCGGCCCTGACGCTGCTGCCGGTCGCCGGACAGGCGCAATCCACGCTGGAAACCGTGCGCGAACGGGGGCGGCTGATCTGCGGCTCCAGCCGGGGCGCGGTCGGCTTCGGCGCACCTGACAGCAACGGCTACTGGCGCGGCCTGGATGTCGAGACGTGCCGGGCGGTCGCCGTGGCGGTGCTGGGCGACCGTGACGCCGTGGAATTCGTGCCGCTGACCGGCCAGCAGCGCATCCCCGCGCTGCAGACCGGTGAGATCGACATCCTGCCGCGCACGCTGACCTGGACGCTGCAGCGCGATGGCAACGGCCTCAATTTCACCACGCCCAATTACTACGAATACACCGGCTTCATGATGCCGCGCGCACTGGGCATCGAGCGGGTCGAGGACATGGCCGGCGCCTCGGTCTGCGTGCAGACCGGCTCGACCACCGAAGTCGTGGTCACCGACGTGTCGACCGAGCACGACCTGGGCCTGAACGTGGTGGTCTTCGACAACACGGCGGCGACGCGGCAGGCCTTCTTCTCGGGGCGCTGCGATGCGCTGATCACCGATGCCGCCGGGCTGGCCTCGATCCGCGCCACCGAGGCGCCGAACCCAGACGATTACGTGATCTTCCCCGCCACGCGACACATGGATGCGCTGACCCCGGCGGTGCGGCATGGGGACGATCAATGGCTGGATATCGTCACCTGGTCGATCCAGGCGCTGATCGCCGCCGAGCAATTCGGCATCACCCAGGACAATATCGACAGTTTCGCCGAGACCACCGACCCGCGGATCCGCCGTTTCCTGGGCCTCGATCCCGGTAACGGGCAGGCCCTGGGGCTGGGCGAGGACTTCGCCTATCAGATCATCCGGGCGATGGGCAATTATGGCGAGATGTTCGAGCGCAATCTGGGCATGGACAGCCCGCTGCGGCTGGAGCGGGGATCGAACCGGCTTTACAGCGATGGCGGATTGATGTTCCCGCTGGCGTTCCAGTGAGGCATGGACCGGATGCTCCGCACCCTCTGGTACAGCACCCGGGTCAGGAACTGGCTGTTCCAGATCGCCCTTCTGGGCGGTCTGGCGGCGCTGGTCGCCTGGATCGTCGGCAACACGCTCACCAATCTGGCGGCGCGGGGCATCCGTACCGGGTTCGAATTCCTCAGCCGCCCGGCCCGGTTCCCGATCTCGGAAAGCGTGCTGGCCTATGATTCGGCGGATACCTACGGCTGGGCCTTTGCCGTCGGGATCGGCAACACGGTCTTTGTCTCGGCGCTGACCATCCTCCTGGCCAGCCTGCTGGGGTTCGCGGTGGCGCTGGCCCGGGGCATGGGCAATCCACTGCTGTCGGCGCTGGCGGGGGCCTATGTCACGCTGATGCGCAACATGCCGCTGATCGTGCAATTGCTGTTCTGGTACGCGCTGGCCACCACGGCCTTTCCGCCGGCACGGCAGGCGTTGAATCCCCTGCCCGGCGTCTATCTCTCGCAGCGCGGCATCCATCTGCCGGCGCTGGCCTTCGAGGGGACGGCGGTTCTGGTCCTGATCGCGCTGGCGGCCGGGGTCGCGGCGGCCCTGGGTCGGCGCCGGTTTCTGGGTCGCGGCGGGCTGCTCTGGCCCCTGGGTGCGGCGCTGGCCGCCGGATTGCTCCTGATCCTGCTGCGCGGATCGGCGCCCGAGCTGGACATGCCGCTGCTGGTCGGGCTGAACTTCCGCGGCGGGCTGCATCTGACGCCGGAATTCGCCGCGCTGATGATCGGTCTGGTCCTCTATACCGCGGCCTTCATCAGCGAGATCATCCGCGGCGGGATCGAGGCGATCGCCCGAGGTCAGTGGGAAGCCGGGCGCGCCCTGGGCCTGACCCGGCGCCAGATCCTTCGCCATATCATCGTGCCGCAGGCGCTGCGCATCATCATCCCGCCCCTGACCTCGCAATATCTCTCGACCGTCAAGAACACCACGCTGGCGCTGGCCGTCGGCTATCCCGAACTTGGGCTGGTGGTGGGCACGGTCATCAACCAGAGCGGTCAGGCCATCGAGAGCATTCTCATCATGCTGGCTGTCTTCCTGTCGATCTCGGTCTCGGTGTCGCTGTTCATGAACTGGTACAACGCCCGCGTGGCGCTGGTGGTGCGGTGATGAGCGTGACCGAACACCCCCCGCTTGCCGCCCGGACCCCGCCGGCAAAGGCCCGGACCCCGCTGGTCCGGCTGCTGTTCGGCGACGTCCTGTCGGCCCTGCTGACCCTGCTGGCCCTCGGCCTGATCCTTGCCCTGCTGCCGGCGTTGAACTGGGCGGTTCTGGATGCCGTCTGGAGCACCGAGGATCCCGATACCTGCCGTCAGGGCGGCGCCTGTTGGGCCTATGTCCAGGACAAGGCGCGGCTGATCCTGTTCGGCATCTATCCGCCCGAGCAGCATTGGCGTCCTCTGTTGGTGATCGGGCTGATCCTGGCCATGGTGCTGGCCTCGCTGTCGCCCCGGCTGTGGGGCGCGCGCCTGCTGGCGATCTGGGGCCTGTCGCTGCTGGCCATGCTGGGGCTGATGCGGGGCGGCTTCCTGGGTCTGCCGCTGGTGCCGACCTCGCAATGGGGCGGGTTGCCCGTCACCCTGCTGCTCGCGGTGCTGTCGCTGGGGATCGGCTTTCCCTTCGCGGTCGCGCTGGCGCTGGGGCGGCGCTCGGCCCTGCCGGTGCCGCGGCTGGTCTCGGTCGGCCTGATCGAGCTGGTGCGGGGGCTGCCCCTGGTCGGCGTGCTCTTCGTGGCCTCGATCCTGCTGCCGCTGCTGTTGCCCGAGGGCTGGACCATCGACAAGCTGGGCCGGACGCTGGCCGCGCTGACCGTCTTCGCCGCCGCCTATCTGGCCGAGGTGATCCGCGGCGGCCTGCAGGGCGTGGACAAGGGACAGGGCGAGGCGGCGCAGGCCCTGGGCATCCCGTTCTGGAAGACGATCTGGCACATCATCCTGCCGCAGGCGATCCAGAAGGTGATCCCGCCCCTGACCAATACCGCGATCATCATGGTCAAGAACACCTCGCTGGTAATGATCGTCGGCGTCTTCGACATGCTGGGGGCTGGCCGCGCGGCGGCCGCCGATCCCGCCTGGCCAGCGCCCTATACCGAAACCTATCTGTTCGTCGCCCTGATGTATTTCCTCATCTGCATCGCGATCTCGCTCTATTCGCGCTGGCTGGAACAGACCGTCAAGAACCGGAGTCACTCATGACCGCCATTGCCGTCTCGGGCCTGAACAAATGGTATGGCAGCTATCACGCGTTGCGCGACATCGACCTGACGGTCGCGCCCGGCGAGCGGATCGTGGTCTGCGGCCCCTCGGGTTCCGGCAAGTCGACGCTGATCCGCTGCCTCAACCGGCTGGAAGGCCATCAGTCGGGCAGCATCGTGGTGAACGGCACCCCACTGACCGACGACCTGAAGAACCTCAGCGCCGTGCGGCGCGAGGTGGGGATGGTGTTCCAGCATTTCAACCTGTTCCCGCATCTGACCGTGCTGGAGAATTGCGCCCTGCCGCAGATCCTGGCGCGCGGCACCCGCCGGGCCGAGGCCGAAGCCCGCGCGCGCCGCTATCTGGAACGGGTCCGCATCCCCGAGCAATCGGCCAAGTTCCCCGGCCAGCTTTCGGGTGGGCAGCAGCAGCGCGTGGCCATCGCCCGCGCCCTGTGCATGGAGCCCAGGGTGATGCTGTTTGACGAGCCGACCAGCGCGCTGGATCCCGAGATGATCAAGGAAGTGCTGGAAACGATGATCGCACTCGCCGATGACGGGATGACCATGATCGTCGTCACGCATGAGATGGGCTTTGCGCGCCGGGTGGCGGATCGCGTGATCTTCATGGACGCCGGGCAGATCATGGAACAGGCCTCGCCCGAGGATTTCTTCGGCAATCCGCACCATGCGCGCACCCGCGAGTTTCTGGAACAGATCGTCCACTGACTCTGCTCTCATCGGCCGGGTGCCGGACCAATCAGCCGATCATTCCGTGGTGCGCCTTCATGCGCTCATGGCATGGTTCGGTGCTGCGGGACTGGTCGCCGCCTAATACATTCATGCGGACGCGTCGGTCCCCAGAAGCGGCCGGTTCCGCCCCCCGCTCGATCCGATGCTCAGGGAACAGCTTCGGCAGTGAGAGAGCGGCCGACCTGTCTCGCAAGGGCCGATATCACTCCTTCCTCAGGGCTCTGACCAGACCGAAATGCAGGTCGGTGACCGACAGGCCAAGCGCGTCGGCGAGGTCCTGCATCGTGATCTCCGTCCCGCCGTCCAGACCGACGAGCGTGACGGGATCGCCGTCCCTGGCCTCGGCGATGTCGCTGAGATCGACCATTGATGCCAAGAGCGTTCGCGCGACAACCGGCGCCGCTTGCCCCCGGATCAGCACCTGTCCGAACGGCGGTCGAGCCGGGAGCCCGTCGAAATGGCCGATGGGAATGGTTCCGACCCGCGATGGCGCGGGGCCTGCCGCGGCCCCATAGCCGAGCGCGCCCGCCTGCCGAACGGCGCGGCTGTCGAGGAGCACGGACCGGATCGAACGGACCACGGGCCTGAAAGCGGCGCTGCCCGGCGGCTGCATCATGCCATAGAGCGCCCGGCCGGGATCGACCTGTTCATGGCGCAGATCGGGCCGTGCCAGCAGCAGGGGGCTGGCCGCGAACATGCTTGGGATCGCCCGCCTGCAGGCCGCGCGGATCGAGGTCACTTGCCGGTCAAAGGCAGCCAGCGCGGCCTCGGTCGCACCGCGCGCCGAGGATTGACTGAAATGGGTATAGACCCCGGCGATACCGCGGAGGTGCCCCGTGTCGAGCGCAGACAGGACGGGCGCCAGGTCGGGCTCGGTAAAGCCATAGCGGTGCAGGCCGCAATCGAGCTTCAGCCAGAAGCGCGCCTCAGGGGCGTCCATCAGGATCGCCTCCAGACTGGCCCGATTATGCACAGACACCAGGATCCCTGCCGCGGCCAGGGCTGGCAGATCGGCCGACAAAGCCGAGGGGAACATCAGGATCTGGGCGTCAGGCAAGGCGGCGCGCAACGCCAGCGCCTCGTCGGGCGTTCCGACGCAGAAGTGGCCGAGCCCGCAGGCCGCTCCCATCCGCGCGGCGCGGACCGTGCCCAGCCCGTAGCCGTCGCCCTTGCAGACCTGCCAGATCACCGGATCGCCGGGCAGCATCCCGCGCAGCAGCGCGAGGTTGTGGCGCAGCGCGTCGGGGTCTAGCTCGACACGATTGGGGCGCGCGATCATGGGCGGTTGCCGATCCCCGGACCGGCTCCGATCGTGGTCAGGAAATGGGCCTGCTGCCTGACCGCGAGTTCTCCCGCTTCCAGCCGCGATAACTCGCGACGCAGGGCGTCGGTCGCAACCGGATCCGGCGCCCCATCGGCAGCCAGCACAACGCCATAGACCGTGCGGGCGTGCTCGGCATCCAGAAGGCCATCGCGGCAATCCTCGGCGACGGCCTCGGGTAGACGGGTAAGGGGGTCGCCATAACCGGCGCCGCCCGCGGCGATATGCATCACGCGGTCGCCCCGTTGCAGCTGCCGCGGTCCCATGTTCATGGTCGGCAGCAGGCTGCGCTGGCCATCGGCATGTTGCAGCGTCGTCACCGAGGGCGAACCCGGCAATCCGCCATCCATCGCCAGCGGCAGATTGCGCCGTCGATCCGAACGCAGGGTCATGGAGGCAGTCTCGGCCTCGATCACATAGGTGCGCTGCATCGCCAGCCCGCCGCGCCGGCGCCCGGCCCCCCCGGAATTCGGCGCGAAGCCATAGCTTTCCACGCGCAGCGGCAGGCGGGCCTCCATCAACTCGATCGGTTGGTTCGAGAGGTTGGCGCCGGGGCTGGAGATGCCCTCGACCCCGTCATGGTCGCGCCGGCCGCCCCAACTGCCGAGAATACCGTCCGTGACCAGCCATTGCACCTGACGCGGGCCCTGCCGCCCCGAGAAGGTGATTGCCGTCGGTCCGCCCTCGCCGCCGGCGGGCACCAGCCCCGGCATCAACGGGCCGAAGGCGGCGAAACAGGTGTCGAGCATCCGATAGGCGATCACACCGCGCGCAGCGCAGGCCGCTCCGTCGCGCGGGTTGACGATCGAGCCCTCGGGGGCACGCAGATGGATCGGCCGCATGTAGCCCTCGCAATTCGGAATCCCCGGTCCCAGGGCATTGCGCAAGGCGGCATAGGCCAGCGACCAGGTGGTCGTGATCGGACAGTTGATCGCGCCGGCAACCTGACCCGAGGTCCCTTCCCAGTCGAAGATGATCTCGCTGCCCTTGACCGTGATCGCGACATGAAACTCGATCCGCGCGCCGGATTCGCCAAGCCCGTCGATGTAGTCGACCGCGCGCATCACCCCATCCGGGATCTCGGCAATGCGCTGGCGCACCAGCCGCTCGGCGTAATCGTGCAACTCGTCGATCAGCATCGGGAAGGCCGCGCCGTGCTTGGCCGCCAGCGCCGCGAAGGACCGCGCGACGGTATCGCAGGCCGAGATCTGCGCGCGCAGATCGCCCATCACCTCGCCCGGCATCCGGGAATTGGCGCGCAGCATGTCGAACACCGCGGCATTGGGCCGCCCGGCCTCGAACAGCCGCACCAGCGGGATGCGCAGACCCTCCTGATGGATTTCCTCGGCGTTCAGCGCCATCGAGCCGGGGGCGAGGCCGCCGATATCGGTATGGTGCACCAGCGAGGATGTGAAACCGACCCGCCGACCGGCGTCGAACACCGGGCGGATGAAGAAGATGTCCGGCAGATGCATCCCCCCGGCGGCATAGGGATCGTTGACGAGGAAGCCGTCGCCCTCGGCAATCGTCTCGCCGAAGGTTTCCAGCAGCCGCGTCATCACGCGCGGGAAGGACCCCAGGTGAATCGGGTTCGTCAGCCCCTGCGCCACCAGCCGCCCCTCGGCATCGAAGATCGCGGTGGAGTAATCCATCGAGTCGCGCACGATCGGGCTGTAGGCCGAGCGCAGGATGATCAGCGCCATCTCGTCGGCCAGCGATTCCAGCGCGTTCTTCAGGATTTCCAGGGTCACGGGGTCCGAACGCGTGGCGGTGATCTCGGGTCGGGGGGCGAGCGACATCTCAGGCATCCTTGGTGATGACGATATTGGTAAAGGCGTCGAGTTCGGCGCCCCAGCCGGGCGGCACGACGGTGGTACTGTCGTATTCCTCGACGATGAGCGGCCCGACACGGCGGCCGCCGGCCAGATCGGCGCGGGTCAGGATCGGCGTGGCGACGCGGGCATCGAGCGCCGCGAAATGGACCTTGCGATGATGCGTGCCGCGCGCGGGCGTGCCCAGCGGCGGGGCGCGGAAGGCCCGGTCGCCGCTGTCGGCGCGCAGGCCGATCAGTCGCAGGTTCACCAGTTCGACCGCATCCTCTTCCGAGGCATGGCCATAGGTGCGGGCGTGTTCGTCGTGGAAAGCCGTACCGAGGGCATCCAGGATCCTCTCAGGCACCTCGGCGGTGACAGGAACCGTCAGTTCGTAGGCCTGACCGACATAGCGCAGGTCGGCCTCGATCTGGAACAGCATGGCTTCGGGCGCGCAGCCCTCGTCAGCCAGCGCTCGCGCGACACCCGCGCGCAGGGCGTCGAGGCTGTGCTGAAGCGCCTCGGGCGTCAGCGCGGCCAAGGGGCGATAGACGGTGCGCGTCAGCTCGCGCCTGGTCTGCGAATGCAGGAGGCCCAGGGCCGAAAACACGCCCGGGCTGGGCGGCACCACCACGCGGCCCATGTCCAGCAGGTCCGCCACCTGTACCGCGACCAGCGGGCCGTTTCCCCCAAAGGCAAAGAGCGCAAAGTCGCGCGGGTCGCGGCCGCGATAGGTCGAGACCGCCTTGACCGCCCGCATCATCGTCGCCGCAGCAATGGCATAGACGCCGCTCGCAGCCTGATCGAGCGTCAGCCCGGCCGGACCCGCCACACGCGCCTGCAAGGCGTCGCGCGCCTTCGCGGCGTTCAGCGCCACGGCACCGCCTGCCAGATGCTCAGGGTTCAGATACCCCAGCACCACCGCGGCGTCGGTGAAGGTCGGATCTTCGCCGCCGAGGTCATAGCAGGCGGGCCCCGGAGAGGATCCGGCACTGTCCGGGCCCACCCGCAGCGCCCCGCCCGCGTCGAGCCGCACGATCGAGCCCCCGCCCGCGCCGATCTCGGACACGTCGATGAAAGGCATCTTGACCGAATGCCCGCCACCCTTGACCAGTTTGGAGCTGAGGTTGATCCCCGCCCCCACCTCGTATTCGGTGGTGCGCGTGGGCTCGCCGCCTTCGATCATCGCCGCCTTGGCCGTGGTGCCGCCCATGTCGAAGGTGATGATCTCGCCATAACCCGCCGCGCGGCCGAGATTCGCCGCCGCGATCACCCCTGCCGCCGGCCCGCTTTCGATGATCGCCGCCGGAATCTCGGCCGCAGCACGCGCGCTCATCGCCCCGCCCGAGGATTGGACGATGGACAGGGGCGCCCCCAACCCCGCACCGGCCAGACGGCGTTCCAGCGAAAGCAGGTAGCGTTTCACCACCGGTCCCAGATAGGCGTTAACCACCACGGTGCTGGTGCGTTCGTATTCGCGGATCTCGGGCAGGACTTCGGTCGAGCGAGTGAGGTAGATGTCCGGCCCCAGCGCCTCGGCCAAAAGGGCGAAGGCGCGGGCTTCGTGATCGGGGTTGGCATAGGAATGCAGGAAACTGATCGCCACCGCCTCGATCCCGGCGGCGCGGATCTCGGCGGCGATTGTCGTCAGCTCCGCCTCGGCCAGCGGCACCAGGACCGAGCCATCGGCAAGCATACGCTCGCTGACCTCATAGCGGTGACGTCGACGGGCCAGCGGCACCGGCTTGACATAGTTCAGGTCATAAAGTTGCGGCACGCGCAGCCGCCCGATCTCGACCACATCGCGAAAGCCGCGCGTCGTCACCAGCGCCGTTTTCGCGCCCTTGCCTTCCAGCACGGTGTTGGTGGCGACGGTCGTCGCATGGATGATCTCGGACACCTGCGCCGGATCGGCACCCACGCGGGTCAGCAATTCCTGCGCACCGTTCAGGATGCCCAGCGAATAATCCGCCGGCGTGGACGAGACCTTGCATTGATGAATCGTTTCATCGTCACCGCGCAGAACAACATCGGTGAAGGTGCCGCCGATGTCGGCACCCAGTCGGTAGGTGGTGGTCACGTCTCTCTCCTGTGGTTCAGGCGGGGCTGGCGAAACGGGCGCGGCCGGCCAGCCCCTTGGGCAGGGAAGCCAGCAGCGCGCGGGTATAGTCGGTGGCCGGATGGGTCAGGACCTGCCGGGCCTCGCCGGTCTCGACAACGGCGCCGGCGCGCATCACGAGAACCCGGTCGCAGATCGTGCCGATCAGCCCGAGGTCGTGGCTGATGACGATCAGCGTCATGCCGAGATCGCGCTGCAGCGCTTGCAGGAGGTCGATGATCTCCTTCTGCACCGAAACGTCGAGCGCCGAGGTCGGCTCGTCGGCGATCAGGATGTCGGGGCTGGTCGCCAGCGCCCGGGCGATGCCGACGCGCTGACGCTGACCGCCCGACAATTGGTGAGGATAGCGATCCAGCAACGCGGGATCGAGGCGCACAAGCTCCATCAGCGCCCCGGGGCTGCGGCGTTCGGCGCGAGGCAGCGCCTGCATTGCCTCGGACAGAGCCCGCCGGATGGTCTTGCGCGGGTTGAGCGAGGCCTGACTGCCCTGAAACACCAGTTGGATCCGGCGCGACAGCGCGCGGCGCTCGTCACGGTCGCGGGGCTTCAGCGGGACGCCCTGCAACAGCACGCTGCCGCTGGTTGGCTGGTCGAGCCCGATCAGCAGCCGCGCCAGTGTCGACTTGCCCGAGCCGCTCTCACCGACGATGCCCAGCACCTGCCCGGCATGGACCCGCAGATCCGACGGGCTGAGCGCCTGCACCTGCCGCCGATCCCAGAGCCTTGCCACGGCCGAGCGCGCACGCGGATAGGCGCGACTGACCGCGCGGGTCTCGAGCACCACGGGCGTGTCGGGTATCCGGCCCGCGCCCGGCAGGCCGATGCGGGGGATCGCCGCCAAGAGCTTCCTCGTATACTCGGCCCGCGGCGCACCCATGACCTGCGCCGCCTCGCCCATCTCGACAATCCGGCCCTCGTGCATCACCGCGATGCGGTCGGCGAACTCCCCGACCAGATCAAGGTTGTGCGAGATGAACAGCAGCCCGATGCCCCGCGCCCGGCACAGATCGACCAGCAAACGCGTGATCTGCTCCTGCACGGTCACATCCAGCGCCGTGGTCGGCTCGTCCGCGATAAGCAAGGCGGGATCGCAGGCGATCGCCAGCGCGATCATCACCCGCTGCCGCATCCCCCCGGACAATTCATGCGGATAGAGGGTGAGGCAACGCTCGGCCTCGCGGATGCCGACCTGCGTCAGCAGTTCCACCGCCCGGGCGCGGCGCGCGGCGCGGGGCAGGTCGGTATGCGCGGCCAGCACATCGCCGAGCTGCCGCCCGACCGGAAACACCGGGTTGAGCGAGGTCATCGGGTCCTGGAAGACCATCGCCACCCGCCGCCCGCGCATCTGTCGCAGCGCCGAGGCGGACAGCGAGAGCACGTCCTCGCCCTGCAGCAGGACCCGCCCCGCGGTCCGCGCCGCGCCGTCCAGCAGCCGCATCACCGACAGGGCGGTCACGCTCTTGCCCGAGCCGCTTTCGCCGATGATCGCCAGCTTCTCGCCCCGCGCCAGATGCAGCGAAACCCCGCGCACCGCGTGAAAGGTGCCGAAGCGGACATCCAGGTCCTCGATCTGCAACAGCGCATCCATCAGGCGGTTTCCTTCGGCAGGCGGGTCCGGCGGCGCGGGTCGAAAAGGTCACGCAGGCCGTCGCCCAAGAGGTTGAAGCCGATCACCGACAGGAAGATCGCCAGCCCCGGGAACAGCGACAGCCAGTATTCGCCGCTGAAGACCGTCTGCTTGCTATCCGCCAGCATCGAGCCCCAGCTGGGCATCGGCGGCTGCACGCCCAGCCCGACGAAGGACAATGAGGCCTCGATGATGATGCCGATGCCCACCAGCACGCTGGCCTGCACCAGAAGTGGCGACAGGATATTGGGCAGCACATCCCCGAACAGGATCGCCGCGCTGCCGGTGCCCTGCAGGCGGCGGGCGTCGACATATTCCTGCTTCAGTTCGGCCAGCGCCAGGCCATAGGTGATGCGCGCGATGCCGGGGAAGAACAGGATGCCGACCAGCAGCACCAGCTTCGCCTCGTTCGACAGGCTCACCGGGCCGATCTGCGTGGCGCCGGTGCCGACGATGCCGACCACGGCGATGGCCCAGATCAGCACCGGGATCGCGGCGAAGATGTCGACAAGGCGCATGGCCAGCTCCTCGAACAGGCTACCGGCGGCCTCGGCGGCGGCAAGGCCCAGCGAAACGCCCAGCATCATGCCGATGACCACGATCCCCAGGCCGATCGCCAGGGACGAGCGCGCGCCCCAGAGAGTGCGCGCCAGCACGTCGCGCCCCAACGCATCGGTGCCGAACCAATGGTCGGCCGAGGGCGGCAGATAGGTATCGAGGATGCTGGTAGCGGTCGGCGAGGGCAGCGGCAGAACCGGAGCCAGCAGCGCGATCAGCCCCATGGCCAGGACCAGCGCCAGGCCCAGAAGGGCGACGGGAGAGCGGGCGAGCGCGAACATGATCCCTCCTCAGGTCGCGAGGCGCGGATTCAGCGCGCGCTGGATCAGGTCGGCAGCGGTCGAGGCCAGCACGAACACCAGGGTGATCAGCAGCACGATGGCCTGTATCATCGGATAATCGCGCTGGAAGATCGCGGTCAGCAGCGCATTGGCAAGTCCGGGCAGATTGAACACCATCTCGACAATGACGGCCCAGCCGAACATGTAGCCATAGGACATGGCAGCCATCGAGACGAAGGGCGGCAGAGCGTCGCGCAGCGTATAGGCATAGCGGGTGCGCGCCGACAGCCCCAGCGCCACGCCGGTACGGGTGTAATCCTGCCCCAGCACGTCGATCAGGCTGGCGCGCATCAGCCGAGACATGGCGCCGATGTAATAGATCGCAATCGCCAGCGCCGGCAGCAGGAGCGAGGACAGATGCGGCCAGACCCCGCGCGCCCAGGGGATCACGCCCACCGGTGGCAGCCAGCCCAGTTGCACGCCCACCAGCCACATCAGCAGGAGGCCCAGCCAGAACCCCGGCACCGATAGCGCCGCCATGGCGAGGATGCGCACGGCATGATCGGGCCAGCGGTTCTCGCCATAGGCCGAGGCCGATCCCAGCGCGATCGACCCGACCACCGCCAGCACGAAGGCCAACGTCACCAGTTCCAGCGTCAGCGGCAGAGTCTCGGCCAGCCGCTGGTTCACCGATTGGCCGGTGACATACGAGCGGGCAAAGCCCTCTGCCGGCAGCGCGCGCAGCCAGGCCAGGTATTGCACGGCGATGGGCCGGTCCAGGCCGTGCTCGGCCTCGAAGGCGGCGATGCTTTCGGCAGGCGCGTCGGCGCCCAGCACCAGCCGCGCGGGCGAAACGCCGCCCAGCCGGGTCAGCGCGAAGATCATCGCGCTGACCACGAAAAGCACCATCAGGGCGCTGGCGAGGCGGGTCAGAACCTGCATCTCAGGCCGCGAGCTTCACGTCGCGAAGCCGCAGGGTGATCCCGGTGTTCACCGGCATCTCGGTCACGTCGGCGCCCCAGAGATTGAAGGCCTTGGGCGTGCCGATGAAGGCGGCCGGTGCCTCGTCGGCCAGGATTGCCTGCGCACGGGCCAGGATCGGGGCAAGGTCCTCGTCGCGGGCCGCGAAACTCTCTTCGATGGCCGCGGTCAGCGCCTCCGAGCTGAAGCCGGTGCCGACATTGAGCGACTGGCCCGGCATGAACAGGGCGTTCATGATGAAGGTCGGATCGGTCGTCCCCACCACGGCCCAGAGAACAGACTGGTGGTTGCCGCCGAAGATGTCCCCGAACATCTGCCCGGTCTCCAGCGGCTTCAACGTGACCGTGATCCCCACCTCGGCCAGGGCCGCCTGGATATAGAGCGCGGTGTCGCGCACATCGAGCAGATAGGCGTCGGTCGGATAGGTCAGTTCGAAGGCGGCGTTCCCGGCATAGGCACTGTCGGCGAGCGCGGCGCGGGCTGCCTCCAGATCCATCGACAGCCGCGCATCGGCCTCGGCGGAATGCAGCGCCGAAGCCGTCGGCACCAGGACCGAGGTCTCCTCGAGCAATCCGCCATAGATCCGCTCGGCAATCGCGGCGCGGTCGAAGGCGCGGGCCACGGCGACGCGGAAATTCCGGTCGTCGAACGGGGCCTTGGCGCAGTTATGCATGAGCATCATCGCCGCCCCAAGCGCCGGCTTCGACGCACCCGAAAAGCCGCCGCCCTCGGCCGTCAGGCGCAGGAAATCGCGCGCCGCGGGTCCGCCGACCACATCTGCCGTGCCGCTCATCAGCGCGGCGAGACGGGCGTTCGCCTCGCCCGCGATCTCGAAGCGGACGACATCCCAATCGGGCGCCTCACCCCAGTAATCGGGATTGCGCACCAGTTCGACATAAGCGCCGGTCTGTGCCTCGGAGAAGATCGCAGGCCCGGTGCCCAGACCCGCGGGCGCGCTCTGAAACGCGTCTGCCGCCTCCTCGCGCGAGCCCTGGGGGAAGATGCCCATGTATTTGGTCATCGACGAGAGAAGCGGGCGGTAGGGCCGCGAAAGGTGGAAGCGAACCTCGTAGTCGGAAAGAACCTCGACGCGCTCGATCGCCGTCCAATAGGACCGGCGCAGCGCCTCGTTGGCCGGATCGAGCATGTAATCATAGGAATATTTCACATCCGCCGCGGTGAAGGGCGCACCGTTGTGGAACCGCACCCCCTCACGCAGACGGAAGGTATAGGTCAGTCGATCCTCGGAGATCTCGGGCAGGTCGACAGCCAGCTGCGGCACCAGATTGCCGTCCACATCCACCTCCAGAAGATTCTGGTAGATCAGCTGGCTGACCGCCATTGCGTCATGGTTGCTCTGGTTCAGCGGATCCAGTGTCGAGGGGTTCGACGGGATCGTCGCGACCAGCACCTTGCGCCCCTGCGCGTCGACGCGGGTGGCGAAGCCCCCGGCGAGGCTGGCGGTCAGGCTGGCGGCAGTAGCGAGGAAATGTCGGCGGGACAGCATGGCAGTTTCCTTTCGGACGAAGGTGTCAGAGCTGGGCAAGCAGAGCGTCGGTAGTGGTAATCTCGGCCCGCGTGGCAAAAGGCACGCGCAGCAGGGCTTCCTGCGCCGCGGCGTCCGGCTCGAAACAGCCGTCGGCGATCAACAGGATGCGGTAGTCGAGGTCGCTGGCCTCAGCCAGGGTCGAGACCACCACACCCGAGGTGGTGATCCCGGCCATCATCAGCGTGTCGATGCCCCGCGCCCGCAGCGAGAGGTCCAGATCGGTGCCCTTGAAGGCGCTGACGCGATGGGCGGTGATCTCGGTATCGCCGCTCCCTCGGAGGACATCCGGGATCGCGTCATTGGTAAACAGACCGAAACTGCGGATCATCTGGCCATTCTGGTTGTTCGCGCTGATCTCGCGGTAATCCGCGCTGAAACCGATCCGCACCAGGTAGACCGGCACCCCGGCCCCCCGCGCAGTCCCCGCGAGCCGAGCCATGCGCTGGACATAGGCGTCGATACCGGCCTCGGCGAAGAGGGCGAGGATGTCGGTCTGGTAGTGCAGCAGGACAAGCGCGCTACGGCGGGGGTCGATCGGCATGGAACTCTCCTCGGTGGGCTGGCTGCGCGCGCTTTGGGGCAGGCTCTGAAAGAAGCCCAACGACAGGGCGCCGGCAATCATCGCACGCCGTGTCGGCCCTGTCCCCTCGCCTATCCTGTCGCCCGCGTCTCTCATATTGGAATCACCTGATGAATCGTTTCATCAACACTAATGAAACGATTCATCAGTCGTCTAGTGTTTTCTTACACGGATTTGCGATCAATGAACCCGGGCGCCAGCGGGACCGCCGAGGCCGGGGCGGAACGGGCTTTGGGATCAAGGCGTTGCAGCAAAAGCTCGGCGGCTTCGGACGCGACGCGCCGGCTCGGCAGCACCACCGCCGAAACGGCCGGCCGGCATATGGACAGGAACGGATCGTCGCCGATGGAGATCACCGAAAGATCCCCCGGGCAGGCAAGACCGACTTCCTCCACCGCACCCAACACCGCGGGAATGTCATGGACATTGGCCACGACCGCATCGACGGGATCCTTGTCCTGCAGCGCGGCGCGGAAGGCGGCGGGGTCGAAGCGGCCGGTATGCACCACCTCAAGCCTCGCCCCGGATCCGAGGCCTTCCCGCATTCCGGCCACTTGCTCGCGCCCGGTCCAGGTGTGTTCGTGTCCCGCAATCAGCAGCACCCGGTCCCGCCCGCGCCGCCGCAACGCCTCGGCCGCCATCCGCGCGCCGGCACGATGATCGGTGCGCACCGAGGGGAAACGCCCGCCGGTGTCACGCTCCCACAGCACCACGGGAATCCCCATCGCTTCGAGCCGGTCGAGCAGCGCGGCATCCTCGTCCGAGCTGATGGTCAGCACGAGTCCGTCCACGCTGCGCTCCGCCATGAAGCTCAGCAGACGATCCTCGGCCGCGGCGTCGTTCTGGAAATCCCCGACGATGGGCGCGAAGCCATGGCGGCGGGCGATTTCGGAGGCCTGGGCCACCAGCGTGGCGGCGACAGGCTGGCGGAGGTCGGTGACGATGATGCCGATCGCATGGGTGCGCCGCGTGCGCATGGTCCGGGCCGAGACATTGGGGCGATAGCCCAGCTCGCGGATCACCGCCTCGACATGGCGGCGCAGCTCGGGCGCGACGGTGGCATTGCTGTTGACGATGCGCGAGACGGTGCCGAGCGAGACATTGGCGCGCCGCGCAACGTCCTTCATCGTCGGTGTTCGATCAGACCCCATCGTGAACAAGCTCGTCTTTGTCGTTTCCGGATGATAACCGCCGACTTGCGCCGGATCGAGAGGGCTCGTGCGTCGGCCTGTGACTGAACGCCCTTAAGGGCTCAGAACTCCGCCGATTTCCAGGCCTAATTCACCCCCCGACGAAGAGCCACCTGCGGACGGCGTCGTCAAGTCGCCGGTCAGGTCTGGTTTGGCCCGGTCGGTCCTTGGCATCGCTGCACTACGGGCAGCGTCGGGCCACGAATATCAGGAAATTTCGAGCCTTGGCCATCATGAACGTTCACGACAAGACCGGGCCGCGGCCAGCATCAGGCCCCCCGGCGCCCCCGCCCGATCCGAGGCATTCCGGGCGCCGTCGAGGACATGGCTGCGATGCCGGCGGTTTCTGGGCCTCGATCCGGGCGGCGGTCAGGCCCTGGCGCCGGGCGCGGACCTCAGCCGTCGGATCGGGCGGTCCAATCGGCAACATCAGTGCCGGTGAGCCCCTTCCGACCGGCGCCGGGCGGCGACTTCCGGCCGGGTGGCGTGGAACCATACGGAAACGGTCGGGTTCCCTTAGCGGGAGGACTTCCGCATGAGCTTTCGCCGCGACCATCTCAGCCGACGCATCTTTGACTGGGCGCAGACCGCGCTTCCCAGCCTGTCCAAGACCGAATCCGAGGCCATTGCGGCGGGTGAGGTGCATTTCGAGGCCGAGCTTTTCACCGGCAATCCCGATTGGTCGGTGCTGCGCAGCGTCCCCGCGCCCCGGCTTACGCCCGAGGAACAGGCCTTTATCGACGGCCCCTGCCGGCAGTTCTGCAACCTCATCGACACCTGGCAAATCGACCGGATCGACGCGGACCTGCCGCCCGAGGCCTGGGATTTCCTGCGTCGGCACGGCTTCTTCGGAATGATCATTCCCAAGGAACACGGCGGCCTCGGCTTCTCGGCCTATGCCCATTCCGAGGTCGTGCGCTACATTTCCAGCCATTCGGTCGTCGGCGCGGTCACGGTAATGGTGCCCAATTCGCTTGGCCCGGGCGAACTGATCCTGCAATTCGGCACCGAGGCGCAGAAGACCCACTGGCTGCCCCGGCTGGCGAAGGGCGAAGAGCTGCCCGCCTTCGGCCTGACCAGCGAACAGGCGGGCTCGGACGCCTCGGCCATGGTCGATGAGGGCGTGGTCTGCCGTGGTCCGTGGCAGGGGGAGGAGGTGCTGGGCATCCGCCTGACCTGGGCCAAACGCTACATCACCCTGGCGCCGGTCTGCACCGTTCTGGGCCTCGCCTTCAAGCTGCGCGATCCCGAGGGGCTGCTGGGCGATGATCCCGAACCCGGCATCACCTGCGCGCTGGTCCCCACCGACCTGCCGGGGGTCGAGACGGGGCGGCGGCACCTGGCCTCGGGGACCATGTTCATGAACGGCCCGACGGAAGGGCACGACGTCTTCATCCCGCTGGAAAACATCATCGGCGGCCCCGACTATGCCGGGCGCGGCTGGATGATGCTGATGAGCGCGCTCGCGGCGGGGCGGGGCATCTCGCTGCCCTCGCTGTCTGCGGCCGCCACCGCGCTTTCGGCCCATACGACCGGCGCCTATGCCCGCATCCGCACCCAGTTCAACCTGCCCATCGGCCTGTTCGGCGGCGTGCAGGAGCCTTTGGCGCGCATCGCCTCGAACGCTTATGCCATCGACTCGGGGCGCCGGCTGACCACTGCGATCCTCGACCAGGGCAAGAAGCTGGCGGTGATCTCGGCGATCATGAAATACCACGCGACCGAGCGCATGCGCACCAGCGTGAACGATGCGATGGACGTGCATTCCGGCAAGGCGGTGATCGACGGGCCGCTGAACTACCTGCAGCCCGCCTATCGCGCCATTCCCATCGGCATCACGGTCGAGGGCGCCAATATCGTCACCCGCAACTTGATCATCTTCGGCCAGGGGGCAATCCGCGCCCATCCCTATCTGCTGGACGAGATGACCGCCTTGCAGGATCCCGACCGCGAGAAGGCGCTCGACGATTTCGACCGGCTCTTCTGGGCCCATGCCGGGCATTCCACGAAAACGGCGTTCCGTGCCTTTGGCCGCTCGCTGACCGGCAGGGGTCCGGCCCCGCGCGAGGCGGGCAAGGCGCGCGACCTGTACGGCCGCCTGTCGCGCTGGTCGGCCGCCTTCGCCCTCACCGCCGATCTGGCTTTCCTCACGCTGGGCGGTGCGTTGAAGCGCAAGGAAATGATCTCGGCCCGGCTGGGCGACGCGCTGTCCCAGATGTTCCTCGTCGCCGCGGCGCTGAAGCGCTGGGAGGACGATGGCCGCCCCGAGGCCGATCTGCCGCTGGTCCGCCATGTGGCCGAGAGCTCGTTTCAGGCCATCGGCGAGGCGCTGGATGCGGTCATCGCGAATTTCCCCGCCACCTGGGCGCGCTGGCTGTTGCGGATCGTCACCCAGCCCCGGGCCCATGCGCGCGGCCCCTCGCATGCGCTGATCGAGAAGGTGGCGATGCTGGTCTATCACCCGTCCGAAACCCGCGACCGGCTGGTCGGCCGGCTGCATCCCGGCGCGGCCGGTAGCGGGCTGGGCCTGCTGGAGCACGCCTATCGGCTGGTGCTGGATACGGAGCCGCTGCGCAAGCGCCTGCGCGACCTGAAGAAAACCCCCGATGCCGCGCGCAATGCCGGGGTGCTGTCCGATGCCGACCTCGCCCGCCTGGCCGAGGCCGACGAGGCGGTGCGCCGCGTCGTCGCGGTGGACGATTTCTCGCCCGAAGCGCTGGCGAGGCTTTACCCTGACCGCACCACCCCGCAGCATCGCGAGGCCGCGGAATGAGCCGCCCGGTCTATATCGTCGACGGCGCCCGAACCCCCTTTCTGAAGGCCCGCGGCAGGCCCGGGCCCTTCACGCCGGTGGATCTGGCCGTGCAATGCGGCCGCCCGTTGCTGGCGCGCCAGCCCTTCGTCCCCGAGGCCATCGAGCTGGTGATCCTGGGCTGCGTCAATGTCATCCAGGACGAGATGAACCCGGCCCGCGTCGCCGCGTTGCGCCTTGGATTGGGCGAGCAGACCGTGGCCTTCACCGTGCAGATCAACTGCGGTTCGGGCATGCAAAGCATCGACACCGCCTATCGCTACATCCGCGACGGCAGCCATCAGATGATCCTGGCCGGCGGGGCCGAGGCGCTGAGCCACGCGCCGCTGGTCTATCGCCAAGAAGCGACGGAATGGTTCGGCGAACTGGCCCGGGCCAAGTCGCCGGTCGCCAAGATGAAGGCGCTGAGCGAGGTGCGGCCCAATTTCTTCTCGCCCGTCATCGGGCTGGAACGCGGGCTGACCGATCCGATTACCGCCCTCAACATGGGCCAGACGGCCGAGGTTCTGGCGCATCGCTTCCACATCGACCGGGCCAGCGCCGATGCCTATGCCGTCGACAGCCACAAGCGGCTGGCCGCCGCGCAGGCCAGCGGCGCCTTGAAGGGCGAGGTCATGCCCGCTTTCGACCGCGAGGGCGGGGTGCATGAGGCCGATGATGGCGTCCGGCCCGACAGCTCGCTCGCCAAGCTCGCCAAGCTCTCGCCGGTCTTCGAGCCGCCCTTTGGCAAGGTGACGGCGGGCAATTCCAGCCAGATCACCGACGGCGCCTCCTGGGTGCTGCTGGCCTCGGAAACGGCTATCGAGGCGCATGGACTGACGCCGCTGGCCCGGATCGTGGACAGCGAATGGGCCGCACTCGATCCCGCGATCATGGGGCTGGGGCCGGTCCTGGCCTCGACGCCGCTGGCGCAGCGGCACGGGCTGGCGGTGGGCGACATCGACCTTTGGGAATTGAACGAGGCCTTCGCCGCGCAGGTCCTCTCCTGCCTCGCCGCTTGGCAGGATGACGAGTTCTGCCGCGAGGTGCTGGGCTATGACGCCGCCTTCGGGCGGATTGACCGCGACAGGCTCAATGTCGATGGCGGGGCGATCAGCCTTGGCCATCCGGTCGGCACCAGCGGCAACCGCATCGTGCTGCACCTCGCCAAGGCCCTGAAGGCCCGCAACCTGCGCCGCGGCATCGCCACCGAATGCATCGGCGGTGGGCTGGGCGGCGCGATGCTGCTGGAGGCCGCATGACCGATCCCATCGACACTCTGACCGCCGATCCCCCCGCCGAGGCGGGCGCCGATGCCCCGCGTGCCGCCGGTCTGACCTGCTGGCGGCGGAGCGATTCTGTGGACGTCGTGACCCTCTGGCTCGATTGCCCGGGGACCGGCACCAATGTCATTTCGGAAACCGTGCTGCGGGAGCTGGACGCCTTGCTGGGCGATCTGGCGGACGCCAGGGCGCTGGTGATCCGCTCGGCCAAGCCCTCGGGCTTCGCGGCTGGCGCGGACATCGACGGTTTCGCAGGCCTCGACCGCGACGCGGCGCTGAGCCTGCTGCACCAGGGGCATGCGGTGCTGGACCGGCTGGCGGCGCTGGAGCTCCCGACCGTCGCAGTGATCCATGGCCATACGCTGGGCGGCGGGCTGGAACTGGCGCTGGCCTGCGACCGGCGCATCGGCCTCGACGGTGTGAAGGCGGGCTTCCCCGAGGTTCAGCTGGGCCTCCATCCCGGCCTCGGCGGCACGTTCCGCCTGACGCAACTGATCGACCCCATCGAGGCGATGCAGGCCATGCTGACCGGCAAGACGATCCACGACCGCAAGGCCAAGCGGCTGGGCCTGCTGGATGCGCTGGTCCCCGGACGCCATGTCGAGGCGGCTATCGAGGCAGCGGTGGCGGGCAGGCTGAAACCCCATGACACGGGCCTGAAGGCGGGCGCGCTGCGGCTGGCCCCCGCCCGCAGCCTCGCCGCGACCCGCATGCGGCAGGAAGCCGAGAAATCCGCGCCCCGCCGCCATTACCCCGCGCCCTATGCGCTGATCGACCTCTGGCACGACCACGGCGGCGACCCGGAGGCGATGCAGAAGGCCGAGATCGCCTCCTTCGCGACGCTTCTGGAAAGCGCCACGGCGCAGGCCCTGATCCGCGTCTTCTTTCTGCGCCAGCAGCTGAAGGCGGGGGCGAAGGGCGCCTCGGGCATCGCCCATGTCCATGTGATCGGCGCCGGTACCATGGGGGCCGAGATCGCCGCCTGGGCCGCGCTGCGCGCCAAGCGCGTGACGCTGGAAGACGTGGCGTTGCCGCCGCTGGGCAAGGCCGTTAGCCGCGCCGCGACGCTCTACGAGCGCCGCCACCTCTCGGGGATCGAGGCGCGCGATGCCCTCGACCGGTTGATGCCCGACCCCGAGGGGCTGGGCCGCGCCCGCGCCGATCTGGTGATCGAGGCGGCGCCGGAGCGTCCCGACCTCAAGGAAAAGATCTATGCCGGGCTGGTCGATGTGCTGAAACCGGGCGCGATCCTGGCCAGCAACACCTCCAGCCTGCGCCTGACGGATCTGGTCGATGCCGCCCCAGATCCCGCGCGCTTCGCCGGGCTGCATTTCTTCAACCCCGTCTCGCGCATGCTGCTGATCGAGGTAGTGGCGCATGAGGCGGTGGCGCCCGAGGTTCTCGACAGCCTTTGCGCCTTTGCCGGCGAGCTGGATCGCCTGCCGGTGCGGGTGCGCGATTATCCCGGCTTCGTCGTGAACCGGGTCCTCGCACCCTATATGCTGGAAGCCATGCTGATGCTCGACGAAGGGCTGGACAAGGCCCGCATCGACCGCGCCGCGCTGGCCTTCGGCATGCCGATGGGACCGGTGACGCTGGCCGATCAGGTCGGGCTCGACATCTGCCTCGAAGTGGTGCGCTCGCTCGCCTCGGGCGTGGCGCAGCCCTTGCCCGAGCCGCCCGCCTGGCTGTTGGAGAAGGTCGAAAAAGGCGAGACCGGCAAGAAGGCCGGCAAGGGACTCTATGACCACGCCAGGGAATCGCCGCCCGAGACGGCCGGCGAGGATGACGAGGATCCGGCGATCGTCGACCGGCTGATCCTGCCGATGTGCAACGCCGGGATGGAATGCCTGCGTCAGGGCGTCGTGAAGGATGCCGACACGCTGGACGCGGCGTTGATCTTCGGGGCGGGCTGGGCGCCGTTCCGGGGCGGGCCGATGCACTATGCCAAGGTCCGGGGTAACGTGCCCGAGCGGCTGCGCGCGCTGGAACAGCAGCTGGGTCCTCGCTTCGCCCCCGACGCCGGGTGGGACAGCCTTGGCTGAAGCGGCGCCGACCATCGCCCCGGCCGAGGAGATCGCCGAAGCCCTCATTGCCCGATGCGGGCCAGAGATACGGCTCGCCCTGCCGCTGGGTCTGGGCAAGCCGGTCACGCTGCTGGACGCGCTGACCCGCGCCGTGGCCCGGCGGCCCGACGTGCGGCTCTCGATCCTGACCGCGCTGACGCTGGAGCCGCCCGAGGCCGACAGCGGCATGGCCAAGCGCTTCCTCGGCCCGGCGCGCGAGCGGCTGTTCGGCGCCTATCCGGTGCCCGAGTATGCGAAACGGCTGCGCGACGGCAGCCTGCCCGCGAATATCGAGGTGGCGGAGTTCTTCATGCTCGCCGGGCGCTGGCTGGGAGTCGAGGCCGCCCAACGCCACTACATCGCCGCGAACTACACGCATGCGCTGGATGTGGTGCGGCGCTGGCGGCCCAATCTGGTGTTGCAGCTGCTGGGGCAGGATGCGGAGGGCAGGCTCACCCTGTCCTGCAACACCGACATCACCGCAGACCTGTTGCGCGACAGGCAGGCGGGGCGGCTCGACTTCCTGATGGCGGGCGAGACGAACAGCCGCCTCCCCGCCCTGCCCGGGCCCGACGCCAGCCTGCCGCGCGAGGCGCTGGCCTTCCTGCTGCAGGATCCCCCGGATTTCGACCTCTTCTCGGTCGTGAAGCGCCCGGTCGGTGCGGTCGAACATGCCATCGCCCTGCAGGTCGCCGGGATGATCCGCGACGGCGGGACGCTGCAGATCGGCATCGGCGCCATCGGCGACGCGGTGGCCCATGCGCTGATCGCCCGGCACGAGGGGCGCCTTGCCGCACTGCAGCAGGATCGCCCCTTCGCCGCCCCCCTGCCCCGCGATCTGGTCAGCGACGGGCCGTTCCGGCAAGGCCTCTATTGCGCGACCGAAATGCTGGTCGACGGGCTCCTCCACCTCTTCGAGGCCGGGATCATCACGCGTGAGGTCGAGGGCGCCGCAATCCACGCGGGATTTTTCGTGGATTGTCGAAATTTCTACGAAAGACTCCGCGCCCTGCCCCCTGAGCAGCGCGCCCGCATCCAGATGGTGCCCGTCTCCTTCACCAACCAGCTCTATGGCGACGAGGCCGCCAAGCGCGCGGCCCGGCGCGACGCGCGGTTCGTCAATTCGGCGATGAAAGCCACGTTGCTGGGCGGGATCGTCAGCGATGCCACGGCCGGGGGGCAGGAAGTCAGCGGCATTGGCGGGCAATTCAACTTCATCGAACAGGCCTTCGCGCTGGAGGGCGCCCGCGCCATCATCACCCTGCCCGCGACGCGGCAGAGCAAGGGCGAGCTGCACTCAAACATCCTTTGGGAGCATCCGCATGAAAGCGTGCCGCGCGCCTATCGCGATCTGGTCGTCACCGAATACGGCGTGGCCGATCTGCGCGGCAAGCGGGACGAGGACGTGGTGAAAGCCATGTTGCGGATCGCCGACAGCCGGTTCCAGCCCGGCCTGGTGGCCAAGGCGCAGAAGGCCGGAAAACTGGCGCGCGATTTCACCCTGCCCCCGGAGTGGCGGCGTAACACGCCCGAGGCGCTGGACGGCTGGATGCGCCCCAAGGCGCTGCCGGATTTCCCCTTCGGCACGGATTTCACCCCGGTCGAGCAGCGGCTGCTGCCGGCGCTGGACCTGCTGTCACAGGCGCAGGCCGACAAAAGGGCGCTTGCCGGGCTGATCTGGCAGGGAATCAGGGGCGGTGCCGGGGCGCGGGCCCGCCATGTCGCGGCGATGCAGCGCATGGACCTCGATGAGGCCGCGACGCTGGGCGAGCGGCTGGAGGGCTGGGCGCTGCTGGGGGCGCTGGAGGCCAGCGAGCGGGGTCAGGCGGCGCCCTGACAGGAAGGGTCGGGATTCGGGAGGGAACCAATCCCGCCCCCGGCCGTTGACCCGAAGCGGACAGGCGCCCCGCCGCTTTGAACCCAGGTCCGAAATTATGGTCGCGGATCGCGCGACCCAGCCCTAGACGAAGCCCTACGTGTCACGGAACATCCTCCCCCTCACCGCCCTTTTCGCGGGCACCGCCCTCCTGCTTTTTGCGGGAGGTATCAACGGGTTGATCCTGCCGGTGCGCGGCACCGCCGAAGGCTTCAGCGCCACCTCTCTGGGACTTCTGGGAACCGGCTGGGCCGTGGGCTATATCGCCGGCTGCCTGCTTACGCCCTGGCTGGTGGCGCGGGTCGGGCATATCCGGTCCTTTGGCGCCATGTGCGCGCTGGCCGCGGTCGCCATCCTCGTCTCGCTGCTGATCATCTCGCCCACGGTCTGGATCCCGGTGCGGGCGCTCTCGGGCTTTTGTTTCGCGGGCTCGGCCATGATCGCCGAGAGCTGGCTGAACGAGAAGGCCGACGCGGGCTCGCGCGGGCGGATCTTCGGTATTTACACCATGGTCAACCTGGCCGCGACCACGGCCGGGCAGATGATCCTGACCTTGGGCGAGGCCTCGGGGATCTTCTTCTTCGTGCTGGCGGCCATCGTTTATTGCCTGGCCCTGCTGCCGACCGCGGTCGGCGCCACCACCAGCCCGACGCCGCTGACAGTGGTGAAGCTGGACGTGCCGGCGCTCTGGCGCAATTCGCCGGTGGCGGTCTTTGCCGTGCTGATGGTCGGCATCTCCAATTCGGCTTTCGGCACGCTCGCCGCGGTCTATGCCGATTGGGCCGGATTCTCGCTGACCGACATCGCGCTTTTCGCCAGTATCCCGATTCTGGCCGGGGCGCTGTCGCAGATCCCGGTCGGCGCGGCCTCGGACCGGTTCGACCGGCGGCTGGTGTTGCTGGGCATTTCGGTGCTGGCGCTGGCGACCGATCTGGCCTTCATCGTCTCCGGCAGCGTGGACCCCGCGTTCCTGCTGGGGCTTTCGGCCTGCTTCGGTGCGACGGTTTTCGTGATGTATCCCGTGATCGTCGCCCATGCCAATGACCACGCCGCGCCCGGCACCTTCATCCAGGTCAGTGGCGGGCTCTTGCTGATCTCGGGCATCGGATCGGTGATCGGGCCGACAATCGCCGGGCTGGCGATGGGGGCTTTCGACCCCTCGGCCATGTTCCTCGTCACCGGGCTCTGCCATCTGAGCGTGATCCTCTTCACGCTCTGGCGGCTGCGCCAGCGGTCCTCCATCGCGCCATCCCTGAAAACCGTGTTCCAGGCCGCGCCCATGGCCCGGATGTCGACGCCCGAGACGGTCGCCTTCGCTTCGGACGAGGCACCTGCGGCGCGGTAACGTCCAGGTATCGCCCTCGTGGGACTAAAGGCATAAGAGCGCCTACAACTAATTTTATAACATAGTTATAACTACATAAATATATTGACCAAATCGGCTCGGCTTCCTAACGTCCCCCTGACACGATGCAAGGCGCAGGGGGAAAAGAATTGCCCGCCTCTCTCACCGATACCGACATTGATTTCCTGCTTCATTCTTACGAGCGGATGTACCGCATTCGTCAGTTCGAGCAGTCCGCACTCGATCACAGCACCAGCAAGGAAGCCCTGATCGCCGGATCCGTGCATCTCTGCGCCGGTCAGGAGGCGGTCCCGGTCGGCGCCATGGCTGCGTTGGGCCCCGAAGATCGCGTGATTGCCACCTATCGTGGCCATGGCTGGGCCCTAGAAACGGGCGTTCCGGCGCAGGAATTCTTCGCCGAACTCTGCCACCGCCGGCCGGGCGTGAACGGGGGGCGGAGCGGCTCTGCCCTGATCACGGCGCCGAATGCGCGGTTTGTCGGTGAAAACTCCATCGTCGGCGCAGGGGGACCGATTGCCTGCGGCATCGCCCTGGCGGCCAGAATGGAGGGGGCAGACAGGATCTGCGTCGTGACATTCGGCGATGGAGCCACCAGCCAGGGCGCCCTGCACGAGGCCTTTGTCTTTGCCGCAGCCTATAAGCTGCCGGTGATCTTCGTGTGCGAGAACAATGGCTGGTCAGAGATGACCCCCACGCCGTCGATCACCGGCCTGGAGCGCCTGGCCCGGCGCGCGAATGGCTACGGCATGCAATCCGCCACGATCGACGGTACCGATCCGCTGGCGGTCAGGGACACTTTTGCCCTGGCGCGCGCTGCGGTGCTTGCCGGCAAGGGGCCTGCCCTGATCGAGTGCCGTGTCCCCCGGCTTTGGGGGCATTACAACCGCGACATCGAACATTACCGGCCGAAATCCGACCGTCAGGAAAGCCTGGCCCGCGACCCGCTGGCCTTGATGGAGGCCCGGCTCTGCACGCTCGGGGTAAGCAGCGCGGATGAGCTCGCCATCCTGCGGAACCGTCTTGACCGAGACTGGAGCGCCGTTCTTGATGCCGTGCGCGCCATGCCTCTCCCTGATCCCGATACCGCCGCGGAGCATGTTGTTGCCCCGATTCCGGCCGCGAAGGCCCAGGACAACCCACAGGGCGCGGGGAAGGAGATCACCTACATCCAGGCGGTGAACGAGGCGCTGAAGCGCGAGCTGGCAGAGCGGCCCGAGGTGCTGATCTTCGGCGAGGATGTCGGTCACGCGGGCGGCATCTTTGGAGCAACCCGCTATCTGCAAAGGGATTTCGGCGCCGACAGGGTCTTCGACACCCCGATTGCCGAAGCCGCCATTCTGGGCTCGGCGGTCGGTCTGGCGCTGGAAGGCAAACGCCCGGTGGTCGAGATCATGTGGGCCGATTTCCTGCTGGTGGCGATGGATCAGATCATCAACCAGGCGGCGAATATCCGCTATCTGACGCGCGGCACCCGCACGGCGCCGATGGTCGTTCGCGTCCAGCAGGGGGCGACGCCCGGCTCGACCGCGCAGCACTCGCAATCTCTGGAGGCAATGCTGGCCCATGTGCCGGGGCTGCGGGTGGGTCTCCCCTCGACCGCCGATGATGCCTATCACATGCTGCGCGCGGCGATGCATGGCGACGATCCGACGGTGATCATCGAATCCCGCGCGCTTTATCAGCGCCCTGGCCCCGTCTGGCCCGATGCGGCGCGGCAGGTCACTGCCGGGGCAGCCCTGCGCCGCAGCGGGTCGAGCCTGACGTTGCTCGGCTGGGGTGCGGTCATGCCCGCCGTGGAGGCGGCCGCCGAGGCGCTGGACGAGGAGGGCACGGATGTATCGGTCCTGGACCTGCGCTGGCTATCACCCGTGGATTGGGACCGGGTGTGTGCCACGGTTGCTGCGACCGGCGGCCGGGTCGTCGTGGTCCATGAAGCCAATCTGACCGGCGGGTTCGGAGCGGAAATCGTGACCGGGCTGGCAGAGCGGCTGGGACCTGCAGCGCTGTCCTTCCGCAGGGTCGCCACGCCGGATGTCCGGATGCCGGCCTCTCCGGTCCTGCAAGCGGCGCTCTTGCCGGATGCGGCAAAGATCGTCGAGGCGGCGCGCGAATTGTTGCTGTCAAACGCCCAACCCCGAAGCGAGGAATATGTCTGATGACCGGAAGCAAAGAGAAGAGCGGACGCCTTCAGATCAATTCCGTGGTGCGCGGCGTCAATATCCTGACCGCCATCGCGCGCAGCGATCAGGGGCTGACCGTGCGCGAGATCGCCGAGGCGATCGGGGTCGAGCGGCAGACGGCCTATCATCTGGTCCATACGCTTGAGGACACGGGTTTCATTGCCCGCGACGATCAGCGCAATTACCGCTTGGGCCTACGGGTCGGCGCGCTGGCCGAGGCCTTTGGCCGGCAGTTCTCTGCCCCGGATTACATGCTGCCCCTGGTGCGCGGCCTGGCGAAGGAGACCGGAGAGACCTGCTATGTCGTCGGTTGGTGGCGCGGCGAGATCGTGATCATCGAGGTTGCCGCCGGTGCCAATGCGATCCGCGCGGCCGAAATGCCGCATGGCCAGTATGAACACGCCCATGCCCGGGCGGCGGGCAAGGTGCTGCTGGCCTATGCCGCCACGGCGCGGATGGCGGAATACCTGCTCAACCATCAGCCCCTCGCCAAGCTGACCGAGAAAACGATCACCGATTTCAAATCCCTGCAGGCCGAGTTTGCCCGGATCCGGGCCGAGGGTATCGGCTATGACAACGAGGAATTTGCCCCCGGCATTTCCTGCATGGCGATGCCGCTGGAAGCAGGCACCGCCCCCTATGCCCTGGCCTTGTCCGCGCCGTCCGAGCGGTTTCACGCCTTCCGTGAAACCTATCAGCAAAAACTGGCCGCGCTGGTTCAGCACAACTGAGGGACAGAAATCATGACCGTCACGCTTTTTGACTGCACGGATGTCGCCGCCGCCTTCGGGAATTATTCACATGGGGTGGTCATTCCTCCGGGCGCAACGACGCTCCATCTGGCCGGGCAGGTCGGTGTGCGGCCCGATGGCTCGATCCCCGACGATGCCGGCGAACAGACCCGGATCATCTTCGAGAATTTCAGGATCATCCTGGAAAGCCGGGGCTTCGCTTTCACGGATATCGTCAAGATGACCTATTTCGTCGTCGCAGCCGAAGACCTTCCCGCGATCCGCGCGGTACGCGACACCCTGATTGCCGCACCCTTTCCCGCTGCCTCGCTGGTTCTGGTCAAGGCGCTGGGTCGGCCCGAGTGGAAGCTGGAAATCGAATGCATCGCGGCAAGGATCGGGGCGGCATGATGCGCAATTCCCTTGCCCAGACGGATCTGGCCTTTGTCCTGCATCCCCAGACCGACCCCGCCCTGCTCGAGGCCGAAGGGCCGCTGATCCTGGACCGCGGGAACGGCGTCTTTGTCACCGACAGCAGCGGGCGCAGCTATCTGGAGGGCATGTCAAGCCTGTGGTGCGCAGCCCTCGGCTTCAACGAGCCGCGACTGGCCCGCGCCGCGGCGGAACAGATCGCCCGCCTTGGCACCTATCATACCTTCAACCGGCGCTCGAATCCGGCGGTAATCGAACTGGCAGAGCGGCTTCTGGCCCTGTCGCCGATGCCGGATGGCAAGGCAATCTTCGCCAATTCCGGCTCGGAAGCGGTCGATACGATGATCAAGCTGGCCTGGCTTTACCACGCTGGCCAGGGCGCGCCCGCCCGGCGCAAGATCATCAGCCGCCGTCGCGCCTATCACGGCAGCACGGTCCTGGGCGCGACGCTCAGCGGTATTGCCTCGATGCGGGGGGCCTTTGCCTGGCCGGATCCCGGTGTCCTTTTTGCCGAGGCCCCGCATTTCTCCACCGGCAGCAAGCCGGGCGAAAGCGAAGAGGAATTTGCGGACCGGCTTGTCGGCGACATCGCGGCGATGATCGAGACCGAGGGGGCGGAGAGCATTGCGGCGATGATCGCCGAACCGGTGATGGGCGCCGGCGGCGTCATCATTCCACCCGCCAGCTATTTCCCGAAGCTGGCCGATCTGCTGCGACACCACGGTATCCTGCTGCTCAGTGATGAGGTGATCTGCGGATTCGGCCGCACCGGCGAATGGTTCGGCTGCCAGACCTTCGGCTTCCGACCCGACATGATGAGCGTCGCCAAGGCGTTGTCCTCGGGCTACCAGCCGATCGGCGCAACCCTGCTCAGCGCCGAGGTTCACGCGGTGGTCCGGGCCGAGGCCAGCCGCCTGGGCGTCCTGGGCCATGGTTTCACCTATGCCGGACACCCGGTAACCAGCGCCGTCGCGCTCGAGACGCTGAAGATCTACGAGGAGATGGACCTGCTGGCCCGGGTCAGGGAACTGGCGCCGCTCTTTCGCGCGCATGTCGGCGCGCTGGCCGCTCATCCGCTGGTGGGTGACGCCCGCGCTGTCGGGCTGATCGGCGCGTTGGAGCTGGTCGCGGATCGCGCCACCCGTCGGCCCTTTGCCGCTTCCGATGGCGTGGGGGCCAAACTCATCGCTTTGGCGCTGGACCAAGGCCTGATCCTGCGCAACCTCGGGGACACGATCGCCATCTGCCCGCCTCTGGTCATTGCGCCAGCCGAGCTGGACCTGCTGTTCACCCGCCTGCGGCAGGCACTTGACGCCCTGTCCGATACGCTGGCCGCAATCCCGCAGGAGAAAACGGCATGATCGAGGATATCCTTGACCGCGATGCAATCGCGCAAGCCGAGGCCGTGGCCAAAGGCGAGGTCAGCGCGACCGAACTGACGCAGGCCGCCATCGCCCGGATCGAGGCTGGCGAGCCCGCCCTGAACGCCGTGACGCAGCGCTTCTTCGCCGAGGCTCTGACACAGGCGGCGGCCGACCTGCCGGCGGGGCCGTTCCGCGGCGTGCCCTTCCTGGTGAAGGACTTCTATTGCCACATGGCGGGCACCCCCACGACGGGCAGCGCCCGCCTGTTGGCCCAGAACGTGATCGACCATGACAGCGCGCTCATGGCGCGGTATCGCCAAGCCGGGTTCGTCACCCTGGGCAAGACCAACGTACCGGAAATGGTCACGATGGGCACGACCGAGCCGGTCTGGCGCGGTCCCACCCGCAACCCCTGGAATACCGGCCATACACCCGGCGGCTCGTCGGGCGGCGCGGCAGCGGCGGTTGCGGCGGGCTATGTCGCGGTGGCCCATGCCAATGACGGCGCAGGCTCGATCCGCATTCCGGCCTCATGCTGCGGGCTCTTCGGGCTGAAACCGTCACGGGCGCGGATCACGCTGGGGCCCGATGTCGGCGAGGCCATCGGCGGCATCACGGCGGAACATGTCGTGTCACGATCCGTGCGTGACAGCGCGGCGGTGCTCGATGCCACCGCCGGGTCGCTGCCGGGAGACCCTTACGTCGCGCCCGAACCGGCGGAGAGCTTCCTCTCGTCGATCGCCGCGCCTCGCCGGGGGTTGCGGATCGGGGTGACCTTTGACGCGCCGGACGGCACGAAAGCGGCGCCGGAATGTCGTGCGGCGGTCTCGCAGGCGGTCGAAATCCTGCGTGGTCTTGGCCATCAGGTCGAGGAGATCGCGCTTCCCTTCGACGGAGCGGCCTTTCGGGCGGCGCTTGCCACCTTCTGGCCGATGACGGTCACCCGTGGGCTGAGCGCGATTGCGGCGGCCCGGGGCGCCGATCCCGAGGTTCTGGTGCGCGAGCTTGAGCCCTTCAACCAGCATCTCTTTGCCCTGGGCATCTCGCGCCGGGCGGTGGATTACCTCCGCGATCTGGTGTTCTTCCAGGGCATGGCGCGGGCGATGGGGCAGTTCTTCGCCACGCAAGACATCTGGCTTTCACCGGTGCTGCCTTTCGCCCCGCCCCGGCTCGGCTATTTCGACGCGGCGGCTGTGGGATGTGACACGGCCTGGAGCCGTGTGCTCGATTCCTTCATGTTCACCGCGCCCGCCAATGTCACCGGCCTGCCGTCGGCCAGCGTTCCGATGACCGTGACGGCAGAGGGGCTGCCGGTGGGCATCCAGCTCACCGCGAGACTGAACGACGAAGCCACAATCCTCAACCTTGCGGCCCAACTTGAAACGGCGAACCCCTGGGTGATGCCCGGGCGCAAGTTCTAGACCACAACCAACCACAACAGGGAGTTACGACATGGGTCATCGCATCCATCGGAGAAGCATGCTCAAAGGGTCGGCCTGGCTGGCCGGGACGTCGGCTGTGCTGTCGGGCGCGAACGGCGCCCGGGCAGAGGCATCCGGCGAGCCGATCCCCGTCGGTCAGGCCGCACCGCTGACCGATTTCGCCGCCGCTGACGGGGTGGAGTTCCGCAACGGGCTGATCATGGCCTGTGATGAAATCAACGCCCTCGGCGGCATCCTCGGCCGCCCGCTGGAGCCGCATTTCGTCGATACGCGGCAGATGGGCGACGCGACCAACGTGCAGGCGGTGCAACGCCTGATCGACCGCTATGGCGTTCATGCGGTCATCAACGGCTACAACACGGGCTCGGGTTCGGCCGTGCAGGACGCGATTGCCGATGCCGGCATCATCTACCTGCATAACGACACGTCCAGCGGGCATGGCGTGCTGATCGGCTCGGACCCGGACCGCTACTTCGGTTCTTTCCAGACCGACCCTTCGGAAACCTGGTATGGGTCGGGCCTGCTGAAATTCCTGTCCTCGCTGACCGAGGGCGGCGCTTTCACCCCCGCCAATCGCCGGCTGGCGATCATTCTGTCGGCGGGAACCTATTCCTCGAACATCGCCAATGTGGTCCGCGAGGGCGCCGCCACGCTGGGCTGGGAGGTCAGCCTCTACGAGACCGTCAACGTGCCGATCTCGGAATGGGGTCCGACCCTCTCGAAGCTGCGGCAGGACCCGCCCGGGGTGATCGTGGTGACGCATTACTTCCCGGCTGATCTGGCGCAGTTCATGGTTCAGTTCATGACCAATCCGACGCCGAGCCTGATCTACATGCAATACGGCCCCTCGGTGAAATCCTTCCGCGACATCGCCGGCCCGGCGGCGGCTGGCGTCGTCTTCTCGACCGTCATCGGCGCGCTGCAGGACGAGATCGGCCTCGATTTCGAAACCCGCTACAAGGCGCGCTTCGGCGAGGACGCGGGTCATAATTCCGGGGTCCAATCCTATAACGCGGCCTGGATCTGGGCGACGGCGGCGGCGTTGGCCGGAGGCTCGGGCGGCCCGGGCGAGGAGGCGCAGAACCGCAAGGTGGCCGAGCGGATCCGGGCGATGATCCACCGCGGCCCGAACGGGACCACCCGCTTCATCGCCGGGGAACAGGCTGCGGCCTCCTATCCCGGGGGCACCGACGACCCCTCGCTCGGCATGCCGCACCAGTTTCTGCAAATCCAGGATCACGAGGCCGAGCCGGTCCTGATCGCCCCGTGGCCCTATGCCAAGGCCGAGTTTGTCACCCCGCCGTGGATCGCGGACTGACCGATGGCTCAGGCACGGGAAACCCCTCTCCTGTCCTGCCGCAATGTCACGAAGACGTTCGGGTCGCTGACGGCTGTCAGCGACCTGAGCTTCGAGCTTGCCGCAGGTGAGGTCCTCGGTATCGGCGGACCGAACGGCGCCGGAAAGACCACGCTCTTTGAAATGATCTCGGGACAGACGGGCCTCACATCCGGGACGATCACGCTGGAAGGGCGGGATATCACGACGCTCTCGCCGGTCGGGCGCTGCCATGCGGGGCTTGCCCGTGTCTTTCAGCTGAACACCGGATTCGACAGCCTGACCGTGCGCGAAAATGTGCTGGTCGCGGCCTATTACGGGCGGGCCCCGCGGCGGATGCCGGGCCTTCGCGTCCCCTCCGGGGTCGACGATCAGGTGCAGGACGCGCTGCGCCGGGTCGGGCTTGAGGCCCGCGCCGAGCGTCCGGCGGCAACGCTGCCGGTCATCGACCGCAAGCTATTGATGATCGCCGGTGCGCTGGCGATGTCCCCGAAACTGCTGTTGCTGGACGAACCCGTCGGCGGGCTGACGCAAAGGGAAATCGACCAGGTGGCCGAGGTCGTCGGTCAGGTCGCGGCTGACGGGGTGACGGTTGTCCTGATCGAGCACGTCATGCGCTTTCTGGTGCAATTGTCGAACCGGGTGATGATCCTGCACCACGGCAAGAAACTCTATGAGGGTGATGCGACCGGCCTTTCCCGGGACCGCGATGTGGTCGAGGTCTATCTCGGCCACGGAGCGGGGAAAGAGGTCGCGCGCATGGCCGCGGATCGGGCGGAGGTGCGCCATGTCGGATGACCTCGTGATCTCGGATCTTGCGGCCGGTTACGGTCATCAGTCCGTTCTGCACGATCTGACACTGCGGGCAGAGGCCGGCAGGCTCACCGCGATCATCGGGCCGAACGGTCATGGCAAGACCACGCTGCTACGGGCGATCTCTGGGCTCATCGCAGCCAGGACGGGCGAAATCCGGCTGGGGGCGGAACGGATTTCCGGGCTTCCTGCCGAAGCCGTCGTGGCGCGCGGGATTGTCCATGTGCCGCAGGGGGATCTGCTGTTTCCCGACATGACCGTGCTGGAGAACCTGCGCATGGGGGCCTTCCTTCCCGCCGCCGCGCGGCAGGAAAGGACCGTGCTGGAGGAGGTCTATACCCTCTTGCCCAAACTGCGGGACCGCGAAAACCAGATCGCGCGCACCTTGTCGGGGGGCGAGCGGCGGATGGTCGGCATCGGTCGCGGGCTGATGGCCTCGGGCCGGGTACTGATGCTCGATGAGCCATCGCTGGGTCTGGCGCCCATCGTGATCGAACAGATCTATGAGGTGATCGCGGGCTTGCGCCGCGCCGGGCGCAGCATCCTGTTGGTCGAGGAAAACGCCATGCGGGCCGCCGCAATCGCCGATCAGGTGCATCTGCTGGACCACGGCACCCTCGCCTGGAGCGGCACCGGCGCGGAGCTTTCGGGCCGCCCCGAGCTTCTTGAAACCTATCTGGGGGTATGAGCGATGGATGTCTTCTTCCAGATCCTCGCCTCGGGCCTGACGCTGGGCGCGGTCTATGCGATTTCCACCGTCGGGCTGGCGCTGGTTTTCGGCGCGATGAACATGCTCAACATGAGCCATGGCGCGCTCATGGCACTGGGCGGATACATGGCCTGGTTCACCATGACCGGCCTCGGCCTGCCGCCGGTTGCGGGAATGCTGGTCGCCGTGCTGGTCTGTGCCGGCGTGGGCGTCATGATCTATCTGCTGATCGCCGGACCCATGCTGCATTCGGAAGGGTTCGAGACCCGCGTCTTCATCGCGACCATCGGCTTCGGTGCCATGCTGGAAAGCGTGATCCTGATGGCTTTCGGGCCGCAGCCGAAGCCGCAGCCGCTGGCGGTGCAGGGCGGGCTTTCCGTTGCCGAAGTGCATCTGCCGGTTCAGAACCTGCTGATCCTGGTGCTGGCGATGATGCTCATGGCCGCGCTGGCGCTGCTCTTGCAAAAGAGCCGCATCGGCCGCGCGATTCGGGCAACGGCGCAGAACCGAGATGCCGCAAGGCTGATGGGCGTGCGGGTCGGCATGGTCTATGCGCTGGTGCTGGCGATCTCGGGCGGGCTCGCGGCGGTTTCCGGGATCACCGTGTCTTCGCTGTCCAGCCTGCTGCCGAACATGGGGGGTGATCCGATGCTGAAAGCCTTCATCATCTGCGTCGTCGCCGGGCTGGGCCGTGTGCCGGGCAGCGTGATTGCCGCCCTGTTCATCGGCCTCTTCGAGGCGGTGGTCCAATACACCGTCGGGGTGCGCTTCAGCTTCGCCTCGCTGCTTCTTCTCGTCATTGTGGTGCTGATCTGGAAGCCTCAGGGCGTGTTCGGGCGCCATCAGGGGGTTCGTCTATGACTGCCATGCGTCGTGATCTTCTTCTCTGCGGCCTCTTCGCCTGTGCCGCCCTGGTCTGGCCCATGATCTCGGACATGCGCTATTCCGTCACCCAGACCACCTTCTTCTTCATCTGGGCGACGGTGGTGGTGCAGTGGAACCTGGTCTTCGGCATCGGCGGGATCTTCTCGCTGGCCCAAGTCGCGATCTTCGCCATCGGCGCCTATGTGACCGCGATGCTGGGCTATTACCTCGGCACCTCGATGCTGCTGGCCATGCCGGCGGGCGCGGTGGCGGCGGTGGCGGCAAGCCTGATCCTGGGCATCGCCTGCCTCAGGCTTTACGGACCTTATGTCGCCCTGCTGACGATCTGCGTGTCGCAGGTTCTCTATGTGCTCATCGTGAATGACACCGATTGCTTCACCAATCCCCCGTCCGGCTGCATGCCGCTGATGGGCGGGGTGCGCGGCTTCTCGCGCTTCGGCGATCTGGGATTCCGCGACTGGCTTGGCGCGGGTTTCTACATCGGCAATTACTATGTCGGGCTCTTGCTGCTGACCGCCGCGATCCTGTTCTCGATCGTGATCATCCATAGCCCTATGGGGCTGGCCTTCCGGGCCCTGCGCGACAACCCGGTCTACGCCGCCGCCCGGGGCGTCGACCGCTTCCGCTATCAGCTGTGGATCTTCGGCCTGTCGGCCTTCTTCACCGGCCTTTCAGGCGCCTTCTATGCGGTCAATACCGGGGTGGTCGGCCCGGTGGTGTTTTCCTTCCAGCATCTGCTCTTCCTGCTGTCGATGATCGTGATCGGCGGGGTCGGCACGGTCTGGGGACCGGTGATCGGGGCGGCCGTGCTGATGCTGGCGGATGAAGCCATGCGCGAACTCGGCGACTTCCGCGACATCGGGATGGGCTTGCTGCTGGTTGCCTGTGTCGTGCTGATGCCCCGGGGCCTGACAGGGCTATTCCAGGACATTTCCCGGCGGCTTGCGAAACCGGCCGGCACCGAAGGAGCGAGGTGATGTCCGAACCGACGCTTATGACGATGACAGAGCAGCTACGCCAGTTGCGCAGCGGCGAGACGAGTGCCGAAGCCCTGATGTCCCGGGCGATCCGAAGGGCTGAAGACCTCGGTCATCTCAACGCGTTCCTGTGCCTGGAACCGGAAAAGGCGCTGGAACAGGCGCGTTTGGTCGATCTGGCCCGAAGACGCGGCGCGGCCTTGCCGATGCTGGCCGGACTGCCGGTCGCTGTGAAAGACAATATCGACATCGCGGGCTGGATTACGTCAGGGGCCACGCCCGCTCTGGCGCAGCTACGCGCAAGGCAGACCGGGCCCGTCGCACAGCGTCTGCTGGATGCCGGGGCGATTGTGTTGGGAAAGACCAATCTGCACGAACTGGCCTTCGGCGTCACGAATACGAATTTCGCGCCGATCCCGATGGCGCGGAATCCGCATGATCCGGGCCGGATCACCGGCGGCTCGTCCGGCGGGACGGCCGCCGCGATTGCCGCGGGGATCGTCGGCGCCGGGCTGGGCACCGATACCTCGGGTTCGATCCGGATCCCGGCGGCGCTGTGCGGCATTGCCGGTTTGCGGCCATCGGTCGGAACCAGGGGGGCCGGACGCAGATACCTCACGGCAGGAGTGCTGCCGATCAGCCATACCAACGATACGGTCGGGCCGATGGCGGTCTCGGTCGCGGATCTGGCCCTGCTCGACGCGGTGCTGACCAGAGAGGACCCTGTCACCCCCGCCCCCCTGAAAGGGGTGCGCCTTGGCCTGCCCGCATGCTTCTGGGTCGATATCGACGACGAGGTTGCGCGCCTTTGCCGGGCGGCGTGCGAGCACCTGACCCAGGCGGGGGCAGAGTTGATTCCGCTCAGTCTGCCCGGCCTTCGCGAGGCCTGGCGGCAGGTCTCGGCCCCGGTCGTCCTGAATGAGCCGCGCGAGGATATTCCTGCCTGGCTTGCGGCGAACGGGCGGGCCGATATCACGCTTTCCGCGATCGTCGACCGGATCGCCAACCCCGATGTGCGCGCGGCTTTCGGCGTGGTCATGTCAGAAAGCACCGCAGGCAGCTACCGCCCGGCGATAGAGACTCACCGCCCCGAATTGTGCCGGATCTATGCGGCCGCCTTCCGCGAACACGGCCTTGCGGCGCTGATCTTTCCCACCGTCCCCGTTCCGGCACCCCAGGTCCAGCCTGCCGATGCCTTCGGCCGGGTAAGCATCAATGGTCGCGATCACGCGGTTTTCGAGACACTCATCCGCAACACGGATCCCGGGGCAAACGCCGGATTGCCCGGCCTGAGCTTGCCGGTCGGCTTTACCCGCGATGGCTTGCCGGTCGGCCTGGAGATGGACGGGCACGTCGGCTCGGATCGCGATCTGCTGCGCCTTGGCATGACGATCGAGATGATCCTCTCGGAAGTCGGGCGCCATGGCGCCCTCAGCCGCTGACATCGAAACCGGCGCGGTCGCGGCAGACGGTATGGCAGCGGGCTTGTTGCCGCTGACCTCTGCCCCGCCATCGCGTTGACCCTCGCCCCAACTTTGTGGCGCGCCGCTTGGGCCCGGGAAAGGAGCGTTGCGCCCTTCCCGCTTCCTGACCGCCTGCGCAGCCGCCGCCTGTCGCGGGCGGCCCCGGACAGGCCAGGACATCAGGCTTGACCGAAGCCGGACATTTGCGCATAATTGAATAAACTGTTCATTATTGCACAAATGGGAGAAGGCCGATGCTGGATATCGCGATCTGTGGCGGGGGTGTGGGCGGGCTTTGTGCCGCTATCGCCCTGCGCAGCATGGGTCATACCGTCACCGTCTACGAACAGGCCCGACAATTCGGGCGGGTCGGCGCGGATATCAACCTGACGCCGAACGCCGTGCATGCGCTGGACCGCCTCGGCGCCAGCGAGGACTTGCGCCGGAACGCCGCGCGCCCGACCCATCGCATCAGCCGGACCTGGGACAGCGGCGAGGAAACCTCGCGCCTGCCGATGTCCGAGGCCGCCGAAGCCCGCTATGGCGCCCCGCAGCTCACTGTTCACCGCGCCGATCTGCTGGCGGCGCTGGAGGCCCTGCTGCCCGAGGGAACGCTGCGCTTCGGCGCCACGGTGAAAACGGTCGGCCAGGACGACACGGGCGCCTGGGCCGAGCTGTCCGACGGCGAGACGATCCGCGCCGATGTGGTGATCGGCGCCGATGGCATCCATTCGCCCGTGCGCGAGGCCGTCTTCGGCCCGGACCATCCGCACTTCACCGGCCTGGTCTCGTGGCGCGCGGTCTTTCCCCGGGAAAAGGGCGGCGCCCTGCCCGACCTCGACGCCTTCACCAAATGGTGGGGACCCACGGCCGACCGGCAGATCGTCACCTTCCCGCTGACCCGGGGGGAAGAGGTCTTCGTCTTCGCCACCCACAAGCAGGAGGGTTGGGCCGAGGAAGGCTGGACCCTGCCCGGCGACATCACGGAACTGCGCGGCCATTACGCCGATTTCCACCCCCATGCCCGTGCGCTGCTCGATGCCTGCGAGACGGTCACGCGTTCGGCGCTGCATGTGCGCGAACCGATGGCGCATTGGTCACAGGGGCGGATCACGCTGCTGGGCGATGCCGCGCATCCGATGGTGCCCTTCATGGCGCAGGGCGCCTGCATGGCGATCGAGGATGCCGTGGTGCTGGCCCGCGCGCTGGAAGGGGCCACGCCCGGAACGGCCGCCGAAGCCCTGACCCGCTACGGGGAAGCGCGTATCCCGCGCACCGCCGAAATCCAGCGCTCGTCCCTCGCGAATGAATGGTTGAAGACCCAGGGCAATGCCGATTGGGTCTATGGCTATCAGGCCTGGGCGACCCCTGTCTGACCCCCGCCCGCGCAGGACAGGCCGGCCCGTGACGGGCCGGCCGGCCGCCAGATGGTCGGCGTCAGCCGCTGTATCCCAGCGCGGTCGAGACCTCGGCCGCGGCCTTGCGCACCGCCGCCTCGATCTGGGCGGCCAGAGGCGTCTCGGGCTGGAACTGGCCCTCGGGGCCCGTCACGTTCAGACCCGCCACCGCCCGCCCCTGGTGATCATAGATCGCCGCCGCGCAGGAGCCGATGCCGCGCTCGAAATTACCCGAACTCCAGGCGACGCCCCGCGCCGCGTCGGCGGCGATCTGCGCCGTCAGCGCGTCCAGCGAGGTCGCCGTCTTGTCGGTGAAGGTGGACAGATCCGACCCGCCGTAGCGGCGTTCCAGCTCTCCCGCAGGCAGGGCACCCAGCAGGATGCGGCCAATCGTCGTGGCATGGGCAGGCAGGCGCGAGCCCTCGCGGACATTGCTCACCAGATGCGAATTCGGCGTCTCGCGCAGGAGATAGATGATCTCGGTCCCCTCGAGGATGCCCATATGCGCGGAGAGGCCCAGCTGCGTCACCAGCCGCGCCATCACCGGCTGCGCCACCCGCACCACATCCCGCGATTTCAGCGCATCGGCGGCGAGCGCGATCATGCCGGGGCCAAGCTGCCAGCTCAGGCCCTCGTCCTGCGTCTCGATCATGCGCTCGGCCTCCAGCGTGTGCAGCAGGCGGATGAGGGTCGTGCGATTGATGCCCAGTTCGCGCGCGGTGGCGCTGGCATTGGAACAGCGCGCGCCGCCTGCGATATGGCGCAGAAGGCGAAAGGCCCGGTGCACGGGCGGGACGGAATAGCTGGTTCCCTCGGTATCGGTTTCGTCACTCACGCGCGCATCCTCCGAATTCTCCCTGTGCATACGGTCCGCGCCCTCGTGCCGCAATCACGCCCTGCTGCTTTCGCGGGCCCCCTGCCCGATCAGGGGGCGCAAACGGCTCTCGCAGGGGGTGAGGCAAGATTCTTCTTGACCGAATCTTTGTCTGCTCCAATAATGAACAGCATGTTCTAATATGAACGATTTCGCAAGGCCAAAAAGATCGCGACGGCAAGGCGGAACGGAAGCCAGCACAGGAGACGCCGATGGACGCTTTCAAGGATCGACTCTCGCAGCGCGCCCGCGACACCTCGCGCCCTGCGCTGGCGCATCAGTCGCTGGGCCGCCCGCTGACCGAGGCCGAACAGACCCTTGCCGCCGCGCTGATGGAGATCATGGGCACTCGCCAGCATGACTTCGCCGCCGTCGCCGCCGGGCTGAAGGCCAAGGGCGTGACCGCGCCGGTCTCGGGCCGGACCGACTGGGATCTGGCGCTGCTGGAGAGCGAGTTGAAGGCGATCAACGCCGATCTGGACGCGGCCTATGCGGAAAATGGCTATGGCGCTTGAGTTCGATCACGTCACCAAGACCTTCGCCCTGCCCACCGGGCAGGAGCTGACCGCCGTCAGCGACATCAACTTCAAGGTCGAAAAGGGAGAATTCGTCGCGGTCGTGGGGCCTTCGGGTTGCGGCAAATCGACGATCCTGTCGATGACCGCGGGCCTCTACCAGCCGACCAGCGGCATCGTCCGGGTCTCGGGCGAGGTGGTGACGAAACCCAACCCGCATGTCGGCTTCATGCTGCAGAAGGACCTGCTGCTGCCCTGGCGGACCATCATCAAGAATGTCGAATTCGGACTGGAATCGCGGGGCGTGTCGAAGAACGAACGCCGCGACCGTGCCATGGCCGAGCTGGAACGCTGCCATCTGAAGGGATTCGAGAACCACTATCCCTATCAGCTGTCGGGCGGGATGCGGCAGCGGGCGGCGCTGGCCCGGACGCTGGCCATCGACCCCGACATCATCCTGCTGGACGAGCCCTTCTCGGCGCTGGACGCGCAGACCAAGCTCCTGATCCAGGACAGCTTTGCCGAGACGATCAAGGAGGCCGGCATCACCACGCTGCTGATCACCCATGATCTGGCCGAATCGGTGATCATGTCCGACCGCGTGCTGGTCCTGTCCGAACGTCCCGGCACCGTCCAGCGCGAGATCGAAATCGGCCTTCCCAACCGCGAGCATCCGCTGGCCCGCCGGCAGATGAAGGAAATCCACGATTACGCCAACGAGATCTTCACCCTGCTGAAGCTCGACCGGCGCGCCGCCTGACCGACAAAGACAAGACCCAACAGGAGAACGACCCATGAAGAATACCTTCCTCGGCTTCGGCCTCGCCGCCGCTCTCGCGGTTTCGGGTGCCGCCGCTTCGGCCCAGACCGCGGTGACCTATCTCTTCCCTGCCCCCGACTTCCTGCCCGCCTTCGCGCCGTTCCAGCTGGCGCTCGGCAAGGGGTATTATGAGGAAGCCGGTCTCGACGTGACCTTCCGCATCGGTCAGGGCGGCGCCGATGTGGCCGCACAGGTGGCCGTGGGCAACGCCGATCTCGGCGGCGGCATGGGCGATACCTCGATGATCGTGCGGGCGAACGGCCTGCCGATCCAGGGCGTCGCCGTGCTGGGCGGCCAGGGCCTTACCCATATCGCCTGGCGCAACGACAGCGGCATCACCGGCCCGGCCGATTTCGGCGGCCAGTCGATCGGCGTGATCGGCTTCCAGGACACCGCCTATTACAACCTGCTCGCCGTGCTGGCCGCGAATGGCATGAGCCGCTCGGATGCCGATATCCAGGGCCTCGGCTCGGGCGGCCTGATCCAGAACATGATCGCCGGTTCGGTCTCGGTCATGTCGGGCGTGCCGGAATGGATCGTCGCGGTCGAGGATGCGGGCGTTCCGCTCACCGTCATGCCGGCGCGGGACGTCTTCCCGGCGCAGGCGCAGGCCATTCTGGCCTCGGACGCGATGATCGCCGAAAACCCCGAGGCCGTGCGCGGCTTCGTGCAGGCCACCATCCGCGCCATCGAGGACATCATCGCCGACCCGCATCAGGCGGCGGCGGATTATGTCCAGATCGTTGATCGCCATGCCGAGAATGTCGAGCAGATCGAACGCATCATGCGCTTCTACGTCGAGAGCGTCTACGCCCCGGCCGAAGGCCGTCCGCTCGGCGCCTTCGACGAAGCGCAGCTGCAGGAAATCCAGGACTTCTACATGGAGAACGAGATCATCGCGACCGCCGTGCCGATCTCTGAAGTCTACACCAACGATTTCGTCTCCGAGTAAGCACTCCTCTCTCTCCCCGCCACGCAAGCGTCGCCCCAAAGGCGGCGGCGGGGAGAGACTTGCCCCAACACCCAGCCAGCCGAGGCCCACATGTCGCAAGCCACCACGCAAAAGCTCGTCGCGCTGACGATCCTGGCCCTTGTGCTGCTGGTCTGGCAGTTCCTGCCGCCCGCCCTTGGCGTGCCGAAATTCATCATCCCCACCGTCACCGACATGATCGGCGAGCTGGGCCGGATGTATCGCCGCGAGGATCTGATCGCGAACACGCTGTCCACCGCCTGGTACACGCTTCTGGGCTTTGCCATCGGCTCGGCCCTCGGTGCCGCCATCGGCTACCTGCTGGGCCTGTCGGAATTCTGGGAGCGCGTGCTCTCGCCCTATATCCTCGCCCTGCAGATCGCGCCCAAGGTCGCCTTCGCGCCGCTCTTCATCATGTGGTTCGGCTACAACGCCACGCCGAAACTGCTGGTCACCGTGCTGATCGTCTTCTTCCCGGTGCTGGTCAATGTGCTGGCCGCCATGAAGACCGTCGACCGTGACATGGTGAACCTGGCCCGTGCCTATTCGATGACCCGCTGGCAGATCTTCAAGAAGGTCGAGTTCCCCTCGACCCTGCCGAACCTGATGGCGGGCCTGCGCATCGCCTCGACGCTGGCCGTGATCGGCGTGACGGTGGGCGAGCTGGTCGGCGGCAATACCGGGCTTGGCTTCCTGATCAGCTATGGCGGCGGGCAGGCCAATGCGGCGATGGTCTTCAACGCCATCGTGCTGCTGACCGTGATCGGCATCCTGCTCTATTCGGTCCTCGTCTGTGCGGAAGAGCGGCTGCTGCATTACCTGCCGAAGAAAGAACACTAACCCACGGCCAGCCCCCTTCGCCCGCCGTCCCTCTCCATAGAAGCAACAGGAGACCTCCATGAGCACCGCTCCGAAGAAATTCCCCTCGATCGAACCCGATGACGTTGTCATCCCCGAGGGCATGACGCTGGAAAGCTGGATCACCAGCCGCACCGCCACCTATGCGACCCGCACGCTGGACTGGGACGCGCTGAAATTCCAGGCCGATTACGACCCGATCTATCGCCGCGCGCAGATGCGCTATGTCGGCACCGGCGCGACCGGGGTGGATGCGGATGAAAACGTCGTGCCGGCCGAGAATTTCACCTTCTCGACCATGGTGCTGCCCGCCGGCTGCGAAGGCCCGCTGCATATCCACCGCGACGCCGAGGAGATCTTCTTCATCCTCAAGGGCCACAAGATCCGCTTCTTCATCGAGCACAAGGGCGAGATGGTCGAGACGGTGCTGACCGAGCGCGACCTGATCTCGTGCCCGCCGGGCGTCTATCGCGGGCTGCGCAACGAAGGCATCGAAGAGGCGCTGATGTGCGTGCTGATCGGCAACCCCAAGCCGGTGACGCCGACCTATCCGCCCGAGCACCCGGTCGCCAAGATCCCGCGTCCCGCCAAGGGCGCCAAGGCCGCCGGCTGAACCGACGCCGGGGTGGGGCATCGGCCCCACCTCCCCCTCCCCAGGAATCCGCCCAGGAGCCCGCCATGAGCATCGACAAGAAAGCCCTGATCGAGGAACGCGTGAACACCGGCCTGCTGGGCCAGTGGTACCCGGTCGCCAAATCCGTCGAGGTCAAGACCACCAAGCCCCATGGCGTGAAGCTGCTGGGCCAGAAGCTGGTCCTGTGGCGCAAGCCCGACGGCTCGATCAATTGCGTCGAGGATTTCTGCCCCCACCGCGGCGCGCCGCTGTCCTACGGCGAGATCCATGAGGGCAATATCGGCTGCCGCTATCACGGGGTGATCGTCAACGGCGAGGGCGTCGTGGTCCGCGTCCCCGCCATGCCCGAATGCGCCATGGAAGGCCGTAAGGCGCTGAATAACTTCCATGTCACCGAGCATTCGGATGCGGTCTTCGTCTATATCCCCTCGCTCACCCAGCCCGAACCGCCCGAGCTGGTGATGCCGCCGGAACTGGTGGGCGATGAATGGACCGGGTTCCTTTGCACCTCGGTCTGGGAAACCAACTATCGCTACGCGCTCGATAACCTCGCCGACCCGATGCACGGCTGCTACCTGCATTCCGAAAGCTTCACGCTGGCCTATGGTTCGAAGCAGGACCTGATGAAGCTGGATAAGACCGAGAACGGCTTCCACGTCACCCGCGTGGGCCAGGTCGGCGACAATTTCGACTGGGCCGAATTCGCCGTCTTCCCCGGCAACATGTACTGCTTCCTCGATATCCCCTATCCGCCCGCCGCAGGGCCCGGCGGCAATATGCGGATCGTCGGCTTCACCACGCCGGTGGACGAGACGACCTGCAAGGTCTTCTTCTGGCGCCTGCGCAAGGTCGAGGGCATCGCCCGCGACTCGTGGCGCTTCCTCTACCGCGCGCAGCTGGAAGAACGGCACTGGAACGTGCTGGAGCAGGACCGCGTGATGCTGGAAGGCATGCCCGATGACGCCCGCAAGCGCGAGATGCTGTATCAGCACGACCTCGGCGTGTCGCGCATCCGCCAGATCCTGACCCGCGCGGCCAAGGAACAGATCGAGGCCGAACTGGCCGTGGCGGCCGAGTGATGCTGACGGGGCGCACGATCCTTGTCACCGGCGCAGCGCGCGGCCTCGGTCGCGCCATCGCCGGGGCCTGCGCCGCGCAGGGCGCGCGGCTGGTGCTGGCCGATATCGACAGCAAAGGCGTCGAGGCTGCGGCGGCTGACCTGGATGCGCGCGCGGTCACGGTGGATCTGGGCGAGCCCGCCAGCATTGCCGCTCTGGCCGAGGATATCGCCGCGCATGAGGGCGAACTCCACGGGCTGTGCAACAACGGCGCCGTCGCCACCAATGTCGGCGGCATGGGTTTCGAGGATATCGAGCTGGAGCTGTGGGACCGTGTGCAGCGCGTGAATGTGCGCGGCACCTGGCTGATGACGCGGGCCTGCTCGGCGATGCTCAGGGCCTCGGGCTCGGGCCGGGTGGTGAACGTGGCCTCGGACACCGCCCTCTGGGGCGCGCCGCGCCTTCTTGCCTATACGGCGTCCAAGGGCGCGGTGATGGCGATGACGCGCTCGCTGGCCCGCGAAATGGGGCCGGACCGGGTGGGCGTGACCTGCATCGCGCCGGGCATCCTGACGACCGAGAGCACCGAATACGTCCCCGCCGCGCGCCATGCGCTCTATGGCGACGGTCGCGCGGTGCCCGGCCCGCAATCGGCCGAGGAAGTCACCGGCGCCGTCGCGTTCCTTTTGTCCGACGCCGCCCTCACCCTCACCGGCCAGACCCTGCCGGTGAACAACGGCTACGTCTTCGTCACATGAGCGCGCAGGACCATATCGCCGCCGGGATCGGCTGGCGCGAGCATGCCGGGGACGGCCCGGTGCTGGTGGCGCTGCACGGCATCGGTTCCGAGGCGCGCGCCTTCGACGCGCTGGCCGCCGCGCTGCCCGGCTGGCATGTGCTGGCTTGGGAGGCGCCCGGCTATGGTCCCAGCGAGGCGCTGGCGGTCGAGTGGCCCTCGGCTGCGGATTACGCGGTGGTGCTGCAAGCCTTCCTCGATGCCCGCGGCCTGACCCGCGTCCATCTGCTCGGGCATTCGCTGGGCACGCTGATCGGCGCTGCCTTCGCCAAGGCCTGCCCTGAGCGGGTCGAGAGCCTGACGCTGGCCTCCTGCGCGCAGGGCGGCGGTGCGGCGCCCGGTCACCTGCCCGAGAAACAGGCCGCGCGGCTGGGCGACCTTCAGCGCCTCGGCGCGCCCGAATTCGCCCGCACCCGCGCCCCCCGGCTGGTGTTCCAGCCCGAAACCCACCCGGATCTGGTGGCGAATGTCACCGCCGGCATGGCGAAGATCCGGCTGCCCGGCTACGCGCAGGCGGTGCGCATGCTCGCCTCGGGCGACCTGGCCGCCGATTGCGCCGCGCTCAAAATCCCCACCGCCGTCGTTGTCGGGGCCGAGGATGTCGTGACGCCCCCTGCCCAGTCGCAGGCCGTCCATGCCGCCATTCCCGTCGCCCATCGCGGCGCGCTGACCCTCATCCCCGGCGCGGGCCATGCCCTGCACCAGCAGGCGCCCCAGGCCCTTGCCGCCGCCCTCGAGTCCCACGCCGCCAAAGGAGTGACACCATGACCGATTCCGTTCGCGTCGGCAGCCTGCGCGGCCTCGTGATGCGCGCCCCCGGCATCACCGCCACCAAGAATTTCTACCTCGACAATTGGGGCCTGACGCTGGCGCATGAAGGCGAGGGTGAGGTCTATCTCCGGGGCACCGGGTCCGAGGCCTTCATCTACGGGCTGAAGGACGGCCCGGTCTATGGCATCGAATATGTCCATTTCGCCATGCCCGACCGCGAATCGACCGATGCGCTTCACGAATGGCTTGTCGTCCGGGACGAGGCCGTCCTCGGTGCGCCCGCCGAGTTCGAGGATTTCGTCGGCGGCTACGGGTTCGAAATGCTCGACCCCGATAATCGCCGCCTGCGTTTCCGCGCAGGTGGGCTGAAGCAGGAACCGCTCGATCAGTTCGCCAAGCCGCGCAAGGTCAGCCATGTGGTGCTCAATTCGGGCGATATGGAGGGCGTCGCGGATTGGTATTGCAAGACGCTGGGCTTCCGCGTCTCGGATTATTCCGCCGACCAGATGATCTTCCTGCGCTGCGCCTCGGACCACCATTCCATCGCGCTGGTGCGCGGGCATTACCCCTCCGTCAATCACGTCGCCTTCGAGCTGCCCTCGATCAACGAATTCATGCGCTCGATCGGGCGGATGAAACAGGTGGGCGTGGTGCCGACCTGGGGTCCGGGGCGGCACGGGCCGGGCGACAATCCCTTCGCCTATTACGTCTCGCCCTCGGGTTTCGTGATCGAGTTCACCGCCGAGATCCAGCAGATCGACGAGGCCACGCATGAAGCCCAGGTCTGGCCCCGCGACGATCCCGAGAAGATGGACCAATGGATGACCGCCGGAGCGCCCACCGCCGCCCAACGCGCGGTCATGCAGGGCCGCCCCGATCCCGGTTTCCCCGAGCTGAGGGAGAAGTGAGATGAGCCTTCCCTATGACAAACAGGTCGCGGTCGTCACCGGCGGCTCGTCCGGCATCGGCCTGGCCACCGTGCGGCTGCTGCTGGAACAGGGCGCCTCGGTCGCCTTCTGCGCAAGGGGCGAAAGCCGGCTGAACGATGTCGCCGCCGTGCTGGCCCGCGACTTCGGCGCAAGCCGGATCCTGTGGAAGGCCTTCTCGGTGCTGGAACCCGAGGCGGTCAACGCCTTCGCGGCCGAGGTCGAGGCGCGCTTCGGCAAGGTCGATCTGCTGGTGAACAACGCGGGCCAAGGCCGGGTCAGCACCTTCGCCAATACCTCGGACGCGGATTGGCGCGCGGAATACGAGCTGAAGCTTTTCAGCCAGATCCATCCAATCCGTGCCTTCCAGCCGATGCTGATGGCCTCGAAAGGCGCCATTGTCGCGGTCAATTCGCTGCTGGCCTATCAGCCGGAAAAGCACATGGTCTGCACCGCCTCGGCCCGCGCCGGGGTGCAGAACCTGCTGAAATCGCTCAGCATCGAACTGGCACCGGCGGTGCGGGTCAATTCCGTGCTGCTGGGCCTCATCGGCTCGGGCCAGTGGAGCCGGCGCTTCGCCGAACGCCCCGACCAGTCGGTCAGCCGCGAGACCTGGTACGCCAACCTCGCCCGCGAGAAGGGCATCCCGCTGGGCCGCCTGGGCGACGCGGCCGAGGCCGCCGCCGCCATCGCTTTCCTCGGCTCTCGGGCCGCCAGCTATATCACCGGTGCCCAGCTCGACGTCTCGGGCGGCCTGTCCCGCCATATCTGAGGTGTCCGCCATGAAACACGATCCCATCGCCCAGACCGAAACCGTTGGCGAGTTCATCGCCCGCTATCTGGCCGAAATCGGCGTCACCACGATCTTCGGCGTGATCTCGATCCACAACATGCCGATCCTCGATGCCGTGGCGCGCCAAGGCCGCATCCGCTTCGTGCCCGCGCGGGGCGAGGCCGGGGCGATGAACATGGCGGATGCCTGGGCACGCGTCTCCGGCCAGATGGGGGTCGTGCTGACCTCGACGGGAACCGCAGCCGGCAATGCCGCCGGTGCGCAGGTCGAGGCGCTGACCGCCGGCACGCCGCTTCTGCACATCACCTCGACAGTGGATCTGGGCTTTGCCGACCGCGACCGCGCGCCAATCCACGACGTGCCGCGCCAGCCCGAGATGCTGAAAGGCATCTCCAAGGCCTATTTCCGCCTCTGGAGCGCGGAATCGGCCATCGGCACCCTGACCGCCGCCGTCTCGGCCGCGATCAGCGCGCCCACCGGCCCCGTGGCGCTGGAGATCCCGGTGGACGTGCAGCGTTCGGCCACTGTGGTCCCGACCCGCATCATCACGCCCGAGGCGCAGAAGCCCCGCGCCTCGGACCATGCCATCGAGGCGCTGGCCGAGATGCTGCGCGAGGCAAAGCGCCCGATGCTCTGGCTGGGCGGCGGCGCGCGCGGCGCGCAGGCCGAGGCTGCCGAGCTGGTGAAGCGGGGCGTCGCGGTCGTCACCTCGACCAACGGCCGGGCAGTGGTCAGCGAGGACAACCCGGCCAACCTCGGCGCCTATAACATGGTGCCCGAGGCACAGGCGCTCTATGCCAGTTGCGATTTCATGCTGGTGGTGGGCTCGCGCCTGCGCGGCAACGAGACGCTGAACAACGCCATGCGCCTGCCCCGGCCGCTGGCCCAGATCGACGCCGAGGCCAGCCAGGGCGGCCGCAACTATCCGGTGGAATTGTTCGTGCACGGCGATGCCGCCGACACGCTGCGCCGCCTGCTGGCCCTGCTGCCCGAGAAACTGGATGTCGATCCGCAACTGACCTTTGAGGTGGCCACCGCGCGGGCGACCGCCGAAGGACGGCTCCGGGCGCAGATGGGCCCGTATCAGGTGCTGGCCGACGCGCTGGTCGAGCGGGTCGCGGCGGGGGGACATCCTTGGGTGCGCGACGTGACGATCTCGAACTCGACCTTCGGCAACCGCTACGTCACCTTCGCCGATCCCCGCCACGGCGTGCACGCGCTGGGAGGCGGCATCGGTCAGGGTGTGGCGATGGGCGTGGGCGCCGCGCTGGCCTCGGAAGGGCCGAAGGCGATCACGCTGATCGGCGACGGCGGCACGCAGCTCGGCATCGCCGAGATGATCACCGCGGTGCAGGAGCGCGCGCCCCTCGTCTATGTGCTGATGAACGACAAGGCCTATGGCGTGATCAAGAACATCCAGACCGCGCAATACGACAGCCGCTATCATTACTCGGCGCTGCAAACCCCCGATTTCGCCGCGCATTGCGCTTCCATCGGCCTGCCGCATGTGCGGGTCGACGATGTGGAGGCCTTCGGCGCCACGCTGGACGAAGCCCTGGCCGCGGAGGGTCCCCGCCTGATCGAGGTTGACATGATCGCCATCGGCCCCTTCGGCGAGACCTTCTCGGGCCCGCCTGCCGGTGCCGCCGGCAACAAGGTCTGACGCCATGCATCTGGGCGTGATCGGTTACGGCAACATCACCCGGGCGCTGCTGGGCGTGCTGGCCCGCGAGGGGAAGATGCCCGCTCGCGTGACCCTGCTGGTGCGCCCCTCGCAGGCCGGGGCTGCGGCGGAATCGGGGGCCTCGGTGGTGACCGAAGCGACTGCGCTGATGGCCGCCGGGCCGGACCTGATCGTCGAATGCGCTGGCCATTCGGCGGTGGCCGAGGCAGTGGTTCCGGCACTGGGGGCGGGGATCGAATGCGTCGTCGTCTCCATCGGCGCGCTGGCCGATGCCGCACTGCATGCCGACGTCACTGCTGCCGCTAAGAAGGGCGGTAGCCGCGTGGTCCTGCCTGCGGGCGCCATCGGCGGGGTCGATTTGCTGGCCGCGCTGAAACCCTCGGGGATCGAGGCCGTCACCTATGTCTCGCGCAAGCCGCCGCTGGCGTGGCGCGGCACCCCGGCGGAGGCGCTGCTGGACCTGCCCGCGCTGACCGAACCCACGACCTTCTTCACCGGCAATGCCCGCGAGGCGGCTTTGGCCTATCCCAAGAATGCCAATGTCGCGGCGACGCTGGCGCTGGCGGGGCTGGGTTTCGAGGCCACCCGGGTCGAGATGGTCGCCGACCCCGGCGTCAGCCAGAACATCCACGAATACCGGGTCACCTCGGGCGCTGCGGATTACGCCATGCGCATCGAGGGCAAGCCCTCGCCCGATAACCCCAAGACCTCGCTCGCCACAGTCTATTCGGTGGCCCGCGAGGTGATGAACCGCATGACCGAGGTGGCGATATGATCCATGATTTGCCTGACGGGCGCCTGTTCATCGGTGGCGAATGGGAACCGGGCACCGGCGCCGAGATCACCTCGATCTATCCGGCCGACGGTTCCATCAACCGCGTGCTCAAGGGCGCGAGCCGCGCGGATGGAGAGCGGGCCATCGCCCGCGCGCTGAAGGCGCAGGCCGATCCGGCGTGGCGGGGGCTGAAGCCGCATGAACGCGCGCGCTACCTCGCCCGCATCGCCGACGGGATCGAGGCGAATGCGGCGCGCATCGCCTTCATCCAGACCCGCGACACTGGCAAGACCCTACGGGAAACCGGCGCGCTGGTCGCCTCGGCCGCTGCGACCTTCCGCTACTTCGCCGCCGCGCTGGAAACGCTCGACGACGAGATGACCACCCAGCGCGGTGATTACCTGACGCTTTCGGTGCACGAACCGCTGGGGCTGGTTGCCGCGATCACGCCCTGGAATTCGCCCATCGCCTCCGATGCGCAGAAGGTCGCGCCCGCCTTGGCCGCCGGCAATGCGGTGCTGCTGAAACCGGCCAGCTGGTCGCCGCTGGTGTCCTTGGAACTGGCGCGGATCGTGGAGGAAGCGGGCCTGCCGAAGGGTCTGTTCTCCGTCCTGCCCGGCGCCGGGCGCGAGATCGGCAACCTGCTGGTCGAGCATCCCGCCATCAAGCGCGTCAGCTTCACCGGCGGCACCTCGACCGGCCGGACGCTGGCGAAACAGGCGGCGGAAAAGCTGATGCCCGTCTCGCTGGAACTGGGCGGCAAGTCGCCCACCATCGTCTTCAAGGATACCGATCAGGATCTGGCCATTGCCGGGATCCTGTTCGGCATGTTCTCGTCCTCGGGCCAGAGCTGCATCGCGGGGTCTCGGCTGTTTGTCGAACGCGCGATCTACGACCAGTTTGTCCCCCGTCTCGTCGCCGCGACGAAGGCGCTCGTCGTCGGCGATCCGATGGACCCGGACACGCAGGTCGCGCCGCTGGTGCATCCCGACCACCGCGCCGCCGTCGCCGGGCATGTCTCGCGCGCGGTGGCCGATGGCGCGACGGTGCTCTGCGGCGGCGCTGCGCCCGAGGGCGGGATCTTTGACAGCGGCTTCTATTACCTGCCGACGATCCTGTCGGATGTGCGCAATTCCGACCGCATCTGCCGCGAGGAAGTCTTCGGTCCGGTGCTGGTGGTCATGCCCTTCGACACCGAAGAGGAGGTGATCGCCCTGGGCAACGACAACGATTATGGCCTCGCCTGCGGGATCTGGACCCGCGATTTCCCGCGCGCCTGGCGCGTGGGCCGGGCGATCACCACCGGCACGGTCTGGATCAACACCTACAAGCAATTCTCCATCTCCACCCCCTTCGGCGGCGAGAAGGATGCGGGCACCGGTCGCGAAAAGGGCCGCCAGGGCATCCGCGCCTATCAGGCGCAAAAATCGCTCTACGTCGATCTCACCGGACGCCCCCATCCCTGGGCCCGTTTGCAGGAGGCCTGACATGCCCCAGATCGCGATCGTCGGCGCCGGCCCCTCTGGCTGCTTCACCGCCCAGGCGCTGGCCAAGCTCTTGCCCGAGGCGCGGATCGACATTTTGGACGCGCTGCCCGTACCCTACGGCCTGATCCGCTATGGCGTGGCCCCCGATCATCAGGGCACCAAGACGGTGATCCGGCAGTTCGAGCGCCTGTTTGAACGGCAGGGCGTGGGCTTTTTCGGCGATGTGCGGCTGGGCGAGACGGTGACGCTGGACGCGCTGCAGGGCCTCTATGACGCGGTGGTACTGGCGACGGGGCTTTCGGCCGACCGCCGGCTCGGCGTGAAAGGCGACGATCTGCCCGGGGTGCTGGGCTCGGGCGCGGTGACGCGGGCCTTCAACGATTACCCCGACACGGCGCCGGTTTCGATAGGGGAACAGGTGGTGATCGTCGGCAATGGCAATGTCGCGGTCGATCTCGTGCGGCTTCTGGCCAAGGGCGCGGGGGAATTCCACGGTTCGGACCTGTCCGAGGCCGCGGCCGGCCAATGCGGCAGGGTGCGGCGGATCGACGTGGTGGGCCGCTCGCCCTCGGATCAGGCCAAGTTCGACCCGGTGATGATCCGCGAGCTGGGGCGGCTGGAGCAGGCGGCCATCCATGTCCACGGCCTGAGCGGCGAGGGCAAGGTGGTCGAGGCACTGGAGCATCTGCAAGGCCACGCCCCCGACGGCGCCACGCGCGAAATCCATTTCCACTTCGGCTGGACGCCCGAGGAGATCGAGGGTCAGGCGCATGTCACCGCCGCCCGCTTCCGGCAGGGCGATGCGCGGCTGGTACTGCCCTGCGACACGGTGCTGACCGCCATCGGTTTCGAGGGCACGACGCCCGGCGCCGATGCCGAAGGCAATATCGGCCCCGGCCTCTATGCGACGGGCTGGCTGAAACGCGGTCCGCGCGGCACGATCCCGGAAAACCGTGCCGACGCGCAGGCGGTCGCGGCCCGCATCGCCGCCGATCTTGCGACCGTCCCAGCCGGGAAACCCGGACGCGACGGCCTGCTGGACCTCGTGCCGCAGGCCGTGCACTACGCCCAATGGCAGAACATTGACGCCGCCGAACGCGCGGATTGCCCCGAGGGGCGCGTCCGCCAGAAGATCGCAACGAAAGCGCGGATGCTGGCCATCGCGCAGCAGACCGGAGAGAGCTGATGCAGATCGCCGTCCTTTATGGCACCGAAACCGGCAATGCCGAGATGTTGGCCGAAGACATTGCCAGCCACCTGTCGGACCACGACACCAGCGTCACCAACCTGTCGGATTTCGACCCGGCCGCTTTCGACCGCGAGACCTTCTACATCGTCGTCACCTCGACCTATGGCGACGGCGAGCTGCCGGCCTCGGCCCAGCCCTTCGCCGCGGCGATGGACAAGGCCCGGCCGAACCTGTCCGGCGTGCGCTTCGCGATCTTCGGCATGGGCGACAGCGAATACCCCGAGACGTTCAATTTCGGCGGCAAGCGGCTGGAGGAAATCCTCACCGGCGCCGGTGCCGAGCGGGTCGGCGAGCGCGTCACGCATGACGCCTCGGGCGGGGATATGGCCGACGACCTGGCCCTGCCCTGGATCGACGCGATCCTGTCGACGGTCGACGCATGACCCCCGCCGAGATCCGCGCGCGACTGACGCGGCCCTGGCGCCATGGCGAGGCCGAGGATCTGGCCGGGGTCACCGTCGACGGGTTGCTTGACCTGACGGACCTTGCGCTTTGCGGCGTGGATTTCCGGGGCGCGACCTTCCAGGGCGGGCTCAGCGCGCGCGGCGCGCGCTTTGACGGCCTCAGCTGGTTCCACGATGCGCATTTCGAGGGACCGGTGGACCTGTCGGGCGCCCTCTTCGCCAATGACGCCCGTTTCGACACCGCCCGCTTCGAGTCGGTGAACCTGTCGGGCGCCGAGTTTCGCGGCACCGCCACCTTCCGTGCCTGCCGTTTCGACGGCGCGGCCGACCTGAGCCGCCTCACCTGTTACGGCAATCTCGACCTCGCCGAGACGCGCTTCGCTGCGGGCCTCAGCCTTGCGGGATCCGAGTTCCTTGGCGGGCTCTGGGCGCAGGCGGCGGACTTTCCTGCCGAAGCGGACTTCTCGGACACGCAGGTCCACGGCCGCCTCTGGCTGCGCGCGGCGCGGCAGGGAAACATGCCCGTCGATGACCGCGCCTTCGGGCTGTCCTTCGGTTATACCTACCGCTGACGTGGCGTAGCGGCGCGCCGCGCGTCTCTGCCCCATCGCCGGATCGTGACGGGCCCACAGGGGGCACGACCCTGGCTATCGCTGCCTGTTCCGCGCCGTCGACCGAGCCAGGGCCGACAGCATGTCCGTTCTGGTGACGATGCCGACGATCCGATCTTCCTCCATCACCGGGACGGCCTCGGCGCCGCCATCGGACAGCAACGGCAGGACCGAGGCGACAAGCGTGCCTCGCGTCACCGTCGGCAGAGCGGTGGTCATGACCTCGGCAGCCCGCAGGGTGCCGGGCGAAGGATCGCCTCCGAGGGCCGCCATCGCCCCGCTGAAACGGCGCCGTTTGCGCAGCGCATCGCGCCTCGCCCGGCGGATCAGGTCCAATTGAAAGATCACGCCCAGCATCGCACCCTTCCCGTCCACCACCGGGATCGAGGTGAACCCATGCTGGCGAAACAGATCCGCGACGGTGGCGCTGCGCGCCTCGGGGCGCACCGTCACCAGGTCGCGTGACATGATGTCATCGCAGGTCATCGCCCCCAGGGCATGACCCGCCGCGACCTGTTCGGCCGCGGCGATCAGGCGCGACAGATCCTCGACGCCCAGGTTGGCCGATTGGCGGTAGTCGGCGAGGATCCGCGCCAGCTCTTCGGGGGCAAGACCCAGCCGCTGCTCTGCCGCCTTGTCGGCGGTGGCATGCGGCCCGGCCTCATGCGGTTGGCGGAACGGATAGATTCGTCCGGTCAGCCGGTGCCAGGCCATCGCCATGATCACCAGCGAGACGGTTCCCAACAGGACCGGCATCAGGACAAACCGCAGGCCCATCGCCTCCAGCATCGCGGGATTCATGGCCGCGGTCAGCGCGACCGCGCCTCCGGGCGGATGCAGGGACCGGGTCAGGAACATCACCAGAAGGGCCAGACCGGCCGAGGCCCCGATCGCCAGCGCCGGATCCAGAGCCAAGCGATGAACCCCGAGCGCCGCCAGCCCCGAGAGGCTGTTGCCGACAATCGCGGACCAGGGCTGGGCGAGCGGGCTGTTCGGCAAGGCAAACAGGATCACCGCGCTGGCGCCCATCGGCGCGATCAGGAAGGCGCCCGTGGCGACATCGACCCGGGCGCCCAGCAGCAGGGCGGCACAGACCAGCAATGCCAACCCGGCCCCGAGTGCTGCCGCCGCCACCTCGCGCGGCCCGGTCGGGCCGATGACCGGCCCGAAGGGGCGCAGCCGGGCAAGCAGTGCCGTTTCCCCGCGCCGAGGGCGTTGCCCGCCCATCGCTCAGATCACGCCCAGCATGCGCATGGCTTCCGCCACCCGGACGAAGCCCGCGATATTGGCGCCCAGCACGTAATTGCCCGGCGCGCCATATTCCTCGGCCGTCTGATGGCAGGTGTCGTGAATGCCGCGCATGATCGTCGCCAGCCGTGCCTCGGTCTGTTCGAAACTCCAGCTGTCGCGGCTGGCGTTCTGCTGCATTTCCAGCGCCGAGGTGGCCACCCCGCCCGCATTCGCGGCCTTGCCGGGAGCGAACATGACGCCGGCTTTCTGGAATGCCGCAATTGCCTCCGGCGTCGAGGGCATGTTCGCGCCTTCGCTCACGACCATCACGCCGTTACGGATCAGGCTGGCGGCGTCCTTGCCCGACAACTCGTTCTGCGTCGCCGAGGGCATCGCCACATCGCAGGGGATATCCCAGATCGAGCCCTTCCCCGCCGCCACGAAATGCGCGGCCGGACCCCGGCGCCGGGCGTAATCCGAGATCCGCCCGCGCCGGACGTTCTTGATGTCCTTCAGCAACGCCAGGTCGATACCCGCCTCGTCGATCACATAGCCCGAACTGTCGGAACAGGCGATGACCTTGCCACCGAAGGATTGCACCTTCTCGATGGTATAGATCGCCACATTGCCCGAACCCGAAACCACGACTTTCTTGCCGTCGAAGTCGGTGCCCTTCGTCTGCAGCATCGCCTGCACGAAATAGGTGTTGCCGTAGCCCGTCGCTTCGGTCCGCGCGCAAGAGCCGCCATAAGCCAGGGCCTTGCCGGTAAAGACCCCGGCCTCAAACCGGTTGTTCAGGCGCTTGTATTGGCCGAACATATAGCCGATCTCGCGCCCGCCGACGCCGATATCGCCCGCCGGAACATCGGTCTGTTCGCCCAGATGGCGGTGCAATTCGGTCATCAGCGACTGGCAGAAGCGCATGATCTCGGCATCCGACCGACCCTTGGGATCGAAGTCCGATCCGCCCTTGCCGCCGCCGATCGGCATGCCGGTTAGCGCGTTCTTGAAGGTCTGCTCGAAGCCCAGGAACTTGATGATCCCGACATTGACCGACGGATGGAAACGCATCCCGCCCTTGTAGGGGCCGAGCGCCGAATTGAACTGCACGCGGAAGCCCCGGTTGATCTGCACCTGCCCCCGGTCATCGACCCATGGGATACGAAAGATGATCTGCCGTTCAGGCTCGCAGATCCGTTCGATCAGTGCCTGATCGAGGTAATGCGGATGCTTCGCGACCACCCGGCCAAGGCTTTCCAGAACCTCGTGGACGGCTTGGTGAAATTCCGGCTCCCCCGCGTTGCGTCGGATGACGTCGGCAAGGATCGGGTGGAGTTTCTCGTCGATGGTGGTCACAATGCTGCCTTCCGGGTCGGTTTTCGGGATGCCTGCTTTTTGCCCGCTTAGCGGACAATTTCAGCAAGTGGAACGGGGGACGGGGACGGAATACCCGTCCTGTGAAAATTTTCTTCCACAGGGTGAGCGCGCGCCGGGGTGGCGGATGACACCGGATTTGCCGCTCCTCGCCGGCGATCCCCCTTGGAACAGGCTGATCCTGCCGATTCCGGCCGGTCGGCATTGACCCGCAGGGGGACAATCCCTACCTGTCTTCCATGGCCAGGCACGCAGATCATTTCCGATTTCGTTTGCTGAACCGCCCGCTGCCCCGGGCGGTCTAGGCGCGTTCGCGCCTGCCATACCTCCCGGGGTCTCCTCTCCGTCATGAAAATGCACCGCGGCGCCTGGCGCCCGAGGAGGACTTATGGTCAGCGTCACTCATTCCCCCCTGTCGGCGGCGGCGCCCCGAACCCCGCGCCGCGAGTTGCGGCATATCCCGGTCAACCTGCCGTCGGCGGATTACCGGGCCCTGCTGGAGCATCTGCAGGCCTGCGAGGGCGGACAGGGCACCGGCTCGAAACTGCTGGCCTATGTGCTGGCAAGCAAGCTGATGAACACCCGCCCTGCGGATGACGTGCATGACACCGATCTGGTGGTCGGCGGGGTACGGGTCAGTTTCACCATCGACGGCAGCGCCCCCCGATCCGGCCTGCTGCTGCATCATCCGGGCGACGAGCCGCCGGCGGATGCAATCCCCGTCGCCTCGCTTCTGGGGGCCACGCTGATCGGCCTGCGCGCCGGACGCAGGGCGCCGCTGCTTTTTGAGGATGGCCGCATCGGCAGGCTTTGCGTCACCGGCGTAAGCGGGCTGCCGCGCCGTCCCCCGCCATTACCCGTGAACACAAGGAAGATTACCATGTCCACCACCGCCCAGGCCGTGAAGAACCCGACCAAGAAGAACCCCCGCATCGTGATCAGCGAAGAGAGCCTCGCCCATCTGGAGGGGCTGGCCGACGGCATGCTGCGCCGCCACCCGGCGCTGGCCGACCGTCTTTATGAAGAGCTTGGCCGCGCGCGCATCGTTGCCGCCGACAAGATGCCGCCGAATGTGGTGGGCATGGGCAGCACGGTGGTCTTCCGCGACGAGAATACAGGGCAGGAAAAGACCGTGACGCTGGTCTATCCCGAAGAGGCCGACATCGCCCGGATGCGGGTTTCAGTGACGACCCCGATCGGGGTCGCTCTGCTGGGCCTTGCCGAAGGCGCGAGCTTCTATTGGGACACGCGCGAGAACGAGCGGCGAATGCTGACCGTCCTCAGCGTCGCGCCGCCAGAGGCGGAGGACTGAGGCGGCCCGCCGGCCCCGGGGGTTTTCCACCGCCGGGCCGGCCTCTCAGCCGCTGCCCAGCATATCGGCGCGGATGGTTTCCAGATGCGCTGTCATGCAGGCGGCGGCGGCCTCGGGGTCGCCGGACTCGACGGCATCGACGATCCGCGCGTGCTGATCGCTGTGCAGCGTCTGGAAGGCCTGGGTGCCGATCCGGCGATAGGTCCGCTCCCATTCCCGTTGCCAGGCGATGCGGCGCCGGATCCCCGACAGATAGCCCAGAAAGCCTGACAGGATCGGATTGCCGGAGATCTGCCCAAGCGCCCGGTGAAAGGCGTCATCGGCCTGTTCGCAGGCAGCCCGGTCGCGCGCCTTGCGCCCCGCCGCGACCCTTCCCCGCAACAGCGCCACATCCTCGGCGTCCGCCAGCCGCGCCGCCGTGACCGCGACCATCGGCTCCAGCAACAGACGGGCCTGCATCACATCGGGCGGCGTTGCGCCCTCGATCAACAGCGTGTCGCGAACCGGCAGATGGCGCGGCCGCGAGCCGCTGAATGTCCCCTGGCCGACATGGCGCCAGATCCTGCCGTCCTGCTCCAGTCTCGACAGGCACGCCCTCAGCGTCTGGCGCGAACAGCCGAAACGTTCTGCCAGCTCGCGCTCGGACGGCAGGCGCTCGCCCGGCGTCAGCACCGCCAGCAGGGCCAGCATATCGGGCTGGATGTCCGTTGCGGATCGTCTGGGCATGGGCGCCTCCTTTGCAGACCAATTTGCAGACCAATTGCCGACGGCGCAAGGAGGGGGCGGAACCTTGCCGGAGATGGAGGAAACATTGACCGACCTGCTTCTGCTTTGCCTTGCCGGGGGTGCGGCGGGCCTGCTCAACGCCGTGGCGGGCGGCGGCACTTTCCTGAGCCTGCCGGCGCTGATCTACGTGGGCGTGCCGCCGGTCGCGGCGAATGCCACGGCGACGCTGAGCGCGCTGCCCGGTTATCTGAGCAGCGCCTGGGCGTTCCGGGGCGACATGAAGACCGAAGGCGCGCTGGGGCTGCGCGCCATCCTCGGCCTTGCGGCGCTCGGCAGCATCCTAGGGGCGCTTCTGCTGATCGTGACGCCGGGCGAGACCTTCCTGTGGATCGTGCCCTGGCTGCTGCTGCTGGCGACCCTGCTCTTCGCCTGCGGTCCGTTTCTGCTGAAAGCCCTGCGCCAACGCGGGGGCGGCGCGGCGGGGCCGGTCGTCTCGGCCACCGCGATCCTCGCCGTGTCGATCTATGGCGGGTATTTCAACGGCGGGCTCGGGATCATGCTGCTCGCGGCCTTCAGCCTGCTGGGCCACACCGACCTGCACGGCATGAACGGGCTGAAGAACCTGCTGTCGGCCGTCCTGTCGCTGATCTCGGCCGGGGCCTTTGTCTGGGCCGGGCTGATCGCCTGGGAGCAGGCCGTGATCCTGGCGGTCAGCGCGACGGCGGGCGGCTATGCCGGGGCACGGCTGAGCCGCCGGATCGTGCGAACGGACCTTCTGCGCTGGTTCATCACCCTGGTCGGCGCGGCGATGACCATCGCCTTCTTCGTCCTCTGACCCTATCGGCGATAGAGGACCGGGAACCAATCCTCGCGCAGCCTCTGGCCGGGCTTCATGTCATGCCCGGGATAGGGGGGCGAGGTCCGGCCCGGACGCTCGACATAGCGCGCGTCATCGCCCACCAGCCGCAGCGAGAAGGCCCGCCGGCGGCTTTGCGTGGTGTTGCCGCGCGCGCCATGCAGGATGCCATAGTTGAAGGCCACGGCATCGCCCGGCTCCATCTCCCATTCGCGGATGTCCATCCCCTCGGCATCGGGATCGGGCACCGGCATATAGGCGTCGTCCTCGGGGTAGAAACTGGTCTCGGCCAGCCAGCGCGTCGGCAGGACCGGCTTCGGCCAGGCATGGCTTCCCGCCACGCAGCGCAGGCTCGCCTCGCGCACCGGATCCATCGGCGACCAGAAGCTGACGGTCTGCTTGCCCTCGACGAAATAATAAGGGCCGTCCTGGTGCCAGGGCGTCGGTTTCGAGGTGCCGGGCTCCTTCACCAGCACATGATCGTGGAACATCTGGACCTGCTGCGATTGCATGAGATCCGCGGCAACCTCGGCGGCGGGCGAGTGGCGGATGGCGTGTTCGAACTCGGGGATGCGGGTCCAGTTGCAGTAATCGTCGAAAAACCGCCCGCCCTCGCCCGCCTTCAGGTTCTCGGCCGCATAGGGGCCGGGCTCGGCCATGTTGCGCTCGATCCCCTCGCGGATCTGCTCCACATGGTCCTTGAACAGCCCCTTGATCAGAACGACCCCGTCGCGCTGGAAGGCGTCGATATCCGCTTTGGTCACCAGGTCATGCATCGCGTGTCTCCTTTGTCAGGGCAAGGTAGACGCGTCATAATTTAGTTTCCAATCATATATTTTCATAGAATAAATAGTTCCATGCTATCCATTACCCTGCGCCAATACGAATATGTCGTGGCCGTCGCCGAGGAACGCAGTGTCACCGCCGCCGCCGCGCGGCTGCATGTCTCGCAGCCCTCGCTGTCGGTGGCGATCACCCGGGTCGAGGAGATTCTGGGCGAACGGATCTTCCTGCGCCGCAAGGGGTCCGTGATCGTCGTCACCCCCTTCGGGCATCGTCTGGTGGAGCGGGCCCGGCATCTGCTCGACATGGCGCGCGAGATCGAGACCATCGCCGAAGCCGCCCGTCCCGTGGTCATCGGCTGTTTCGAGGATATCGCGCCATGGTATCTTGCGCCCATCCTCGAGCTTTTGCAGCGGCAGGTTCCGGCACAGAGGTTCCAAGGGCAGGAAGGACGCTTCGCCAGCCTGGCCCGCGACCTGGCCGAGGGAAAGGTCGATGTCGCCCTCTGCTACGATATCGGCTTCGATGCCGGGTTCGAGCGGCACAAGCTGCGGACCGTGGCGCCGGTGGCCTTCCTGCCCCAGGCGCATCCGCTCGCCGGTCAACCGTCGCTGACGTTGGAGCAGATCGCCGGACATCCGCTCATCCTGTCCAGCGAGGGGCTTTCGGTCGACTACATCCAGTCGCTGTTCGAAGCCCTGGGCCTCGTGCCGCGCATCGCGCATCGGGCCTCGTCGCTGGAGCTGATGCGGTCCTTCGCAGCGCATGGCATGGGCATCGGCATCAGCTATTCCAATCCGCCCGGCAGTATCAGCTATGATGGCGGGGCGCTGGTCACGCGGCCCATTTCCTCCCCCAGCGCCGCCGCGGACCTGTTTCTGTTCTGGTCCGGCCTGCGCGGGGAAAGCCCGGATCTGCGGCCGGTCGTCCAGGCGATTGCCGGCTTCTTCTGACGCGCGGCCGAGGCCCCGGGACCCGAGGCCGGACCGAAGCCCTTCCCATTGCCGCCGCCGTCTGCAACCTTGGCGCCATGCGGTCGCCACGACCCCCGGACGAAAGCGAAGATGGCAACATCGACACTGAAAGGGATCTGCCGGAATGTGCTGGGCGGCGCCGAAGGCTCGCTCGTGCAGGTCTTCGAGACGCTGAGCCGCCCGGGCTCGCCGTTCCTGCGGCAGGACGATGCCTTCCTGAACGCGGCCCAATGGTGGGTCCCCCTGCCCGAGGACGAGGGCGAGGGCGGCTGGCGGCTGATCCGGCTGGGTCCCTCGATGCAGGCCATCGTGACGGAATGCGTCTATGCCGCGCCGCGCTCTGGTTCCGTCCCGCCCGAGGGCATGGTCGGCCTTCACTTCCTGCTTGATGGCCCGGTGGAACTGACCGGCACCGGCCCGGGCGCAAAGGCCTTGCCGCCGGTGACCATGCTGGCCTCGCATCAGGCGCCGGGGGTGCGGTTTGCGGTCTTCCAGCCGGCGGGTGTGGCCCGGATGCTGACGCTCTGCGTCGCGCCCGAGGTGCTGGTGCAGAGCTTCGGGCTCGACCCGCGCGCCTCGCGCGTGGCCAGCCGCCTGATGGCACCCGAGCCGGGCACGGTGTCGATTGTCGAGGCGGTGATGCTCGATAGCTGCCGCGCGCTGCTGGAGGCCCTGCTGGCCGAGCATGTCGGGCGCCCCGGGTCATTGGCCGCCTCGGTCGGGTTGCTGCTCAGGATCGTCGGGCTGGCCGTGGAAACGCTGGTCGGGGATGCGGAAGAGACCAGCGCCGGCAGCTACAGCCTGAAGGACCTGAGCCTGCTGGAAAACACCCGCCAGGCCCTGGCCGAGGATCTGGCCGAGAACCTGTCCCTGGGCGATATCGCCCGACGGCTGGGCACCAACCAGACCAAGCTCAAGGCCGGGCTCAGGGCGGTCTATGGCATCACCGCCTCAGGCTACCGCCGGCAATGCCGGATGGAGCGGGCCATGGAATTGCTGGCCACCGAGCAATTGCCCGCTTCGGTGGTGGCCGGCATGGTCGGCTACAGCGCCCATGCCAGCTTTACCGTGGCCTTCCAGGCCTATCACGGCATCACCCCGCGCGCGGCGCGGCAGCGGGGCGGGGCGCTGTTCAGGCCGACAGACCGGCCAGACCCTGACGCACCACCTCAAGCCCGCGCGTGACCACCGCCTGCTGCCAGGCGGGATCGGCGGGATTGTAGGCCGCGCTCATCCCCGCCTTGACCTGATCCCAAGCCGAATTGTCGCGCCCGCCGTTCGCATGCAGCCAGCCGTCGACACGGACCGCATCGCGCACCGCGTCGGGATCGAGCGTGCCGAATTCCAGCCCGATCGGGGTAAGCGTCAGCCACGGCGCCGCACGGCGCCAGCCGTCGAGGATCGAGGCCTTGGACCCGGCATAGCCCGTCTCGGGCGCCTTGGTATGGGCGACCGCGCCGTACCAGGCGGCGGCGCGGCGGCCCTCATCGCTGGTGGGCGTCTCGCCGCTCAGGCATTCGCCGAAGCCATAGGGCCCGAGGCCGGTGTGGATGTCGATCAGCCCGGCCCGTCTGGCCTGGCCCAGATGCTCGCGCGCCAGCGTCTCGACCAGACGCGAGGACCAGGACGGCCCGGCGCCGCCGAAATAGAGCCCGTCGGGGTGGCGATACTGGCCGAGCTTCAGCGCGCTTTTCAGTGCCGCCTCGCCCTTCTCGGCGCGGAATGCGTCAAGCACGGCGTTCGAGCGCGCCATCGACGCGGCATCGGGACCCTCGGGAATCACGGCATCGGCAATCGCATCATAGCCCTCGTTCGACAGGTCGCCCGGCGCGTCCCAATCGACGAAATGGCGGTTGAGGTCGATGTTGTCCTCGTTGAAGCGCCGGTTCCAGGCAAAACCCCAGGGATTGATCGCATGCACGATCACCAAAGCCACGCCGGGCGGCGGCGTCAGAATCTGCAAAGCGGCCACCTGAACCGCCGAACCGGCCGGCCCCTCGGCCCCGTGCAGGCCCGATTCCACGACCAGAACCGCCTCGGCCCCCGGGTCGCCCAGGGTCAGGACATCGCAGAAAAGCGGCTCTCCCGCGGGTCCCGGCAGAGGGTGGGGAATAGCCCGGTGATGCGCCAAAGCCGCCGAGCCAGAATCTACAATCTTACGCCTGCATTCGATATAAGACGAGCCGAACGCCCCGATGTTCATGTTGCCGCACTCCTTTTCACTGATATTCTGGATACAGGAAACACCATTTCGGACAACTGTTCCGCGGACATCCGCAGCAAACACGTCCACAGGGGAAAATCCATGAACCAGATTCTAAAGAACCTCTCGGTCCTGGCACTCTGCACGGGCCTGCCGATGGGGGCATGGGCCGATGCCTCGGACGATACGCTGCATGTGGCCGTGGCGCGTGAGACGGATTTCATCGACCCGATCCACACCTCCAGCGCGGATGGCGACCTGTTCGCGACGATCCTGTACGACACGCTGATCTACGTTGACCGCGCCACGCGAGAGTTCAAACCGGCGCTGGCGGAAAGCTGGAGCTGGCTGGACGACACCACCGTCGAATTCCGCCTGCGCGAAGGGATCACCTTCCACAATGGCGAGGCCTTCAACGCCGATGACGTGGTCTATACCTTCGGCCTGCTGATGGACATGAACAACGGCTTCCGCCAGCAACAGCAGGATTTCGGCAATATCGCCGAGGTCACGAAAGTGGACGATTGGACCGTCCGCGTGCGCCTGTCCCAGCCGCAACCGACCTTCGAGAACCTGCTGGCCTCGCGCATCGCCATCTGGCCGGACGACTATACCAGCGCGAACGGCCACATGATCCACGCCACCGCCCCGGTCGGCACCGGACCCTACCGGCTGGACTCGCTGCAGGCCGGCAGCGTCTACACGCTGAGCGCCAATGCCGACTATGCCGCCCACGCCCGCCCGGCGCCGACCATCGGCCATATCGAAGTCCGCGTGATCCCCGAGATCCAGACCCAGATCGCCGAGGTGATGGCGGGCCAGCTGGACCTCGCGCTCAGCTTCTCGCCGGGCGATGCGCAGATGCTGGAGGGGATGCCCGGCGTCAGCGTGCAATACGGGCCGGCGACGCGGATGTATTTCCTCTCGATGGATGCGGCGGGCGAGGGCGAGAACCCGCTGGCCGACCGCCGGGTGCGGCAGGCGATCACCTGGGCCATCAACCGGCCCGAAATGACCGCGGCCCTGATCAGCCCCAGCGCCCCCGCGCTGACCAGCCAGTGCAACCCGGCGCAGAATTTCTGCCTGACCGACATCGAGCCCGCCAACGGCTATGACCTGGAAGCCGCGCGCGCCGCGCTGGCCGAGGCGGGCCATGCCGAGGGGCTGGACCTGCGCCTGATGGCCGAGGCGAGCCTGCGTCCGGTGGCCGAGGCGATCCAGGGCTACCTGTCGCAGATCGGCATCCGGCTGGCGATCGACACCATGCCCCTGCCCGCCTGGCGCACCGCCTATATCAACGGCGAATCGCAGATGAGCATCGTCGGCTGGGGCTCGGGCGTGACCTCGGCCGATGTGTCGAACACGCTGGGGATCTTCTTCAACGGCTCGTCCACGGATTACGTGCAGGACCCCGACCTGATCGCCTGGACCGCCGAGGCACGTCAGAGCATGGACCCCGCTCGCCGGACCGAGCTTTACCGCCAAGTCTATACCCGCATCAACGAAGAGGCCTATGTAGTGCCGCTCTATGGTGTCGTGGCGACCTATGTGACCTCGGAGGACGTGGATTTCCCGGTGCCGGTCATGGACTTCCCCGACCTGTCGCTGGTCCGCTGGGCCGAGTGAAGGGATCGACGGCACGATGCTGATCTACCTGCGCGACAAGCTGGCGCTCTCGGTGCTGGTGTTGCTGACGGTGTCGCTGATCGGCTTCGCGCTGTTGCGCCTGTCGGGGGATCTGGCCGCGAGCCTCGCCGGCGAGAATGCCTCGCTGGAGGAGATCGCGGCGCTCCGGCATTCGCTGGGCCTCGACCGCAGCCTGATCGTGCAATACGGCGCCTGGCTGGCCGATGCGCTGCGGGGCGATCTCGGAGCCTCGTTCTTCACGCATGAGCCGGTCAGCCGGCTGTTCCTCGACCGGATCGGCGTCACGGCGACGATGGCGGGGCTGGCGCTTGTCGTGGCGCTGGCGCTCAGCCTGCCGCTGGGGGTCATCGCGGCGCTGCGTCCCAATACCTGGATCGACCGGGCGATCAGCGCCTTGGCCCTCAGCGGGCAGGCGATGCCGGGCTTCTGGCTGGGGCTGATGCTGATCTCGTTCTTCGGCGTTACCCTGCGCTGGCTGCCGATCTCGGGCTCCTCCACCCCCGCGCATTTCGTCCTGCCGGTGGCGGTGCTGGCGCTTGGCGCGGTGCCGGCGCTGACCCGGCTGATGCGCTCGGGCATGCTGGACGTGCTGGAACAGGATTACATCCGCACCGCGCGCTCCAAGGGCCTGCCCGTCACGCTGATCATGCTGCGCCATGCCATGCGCAACGCACTCCTGCCGGTCGTCTCGCTCTCGGCGGTGCAGCTTGGGGCCTTGCTCGGCGGGTCGGTCATCGTCGAGACGGTCTTCGCCATCGAGGGGATCGGCCTGCTGACCTATCGCTCGATCCAGCGCAACGATTTCCCGGTGGTGCAGGCGATGCTGGTCTTCGTCTCGGTCTGCTATGTCGCGCTGACGCTGCTGGCCGATCTGCTCAACGCTTGGCTCGACCCAAGGCTGCGCGAGGCATGAGCGACATCGCCCTCCCCGATCCCCGCCGCGCCGCCCTGCGCCGCGCGCTGCGCCACGGTGGCCTGATCGCCGGGCTTGCCGTGGTGGCGGCGGTGGTCCTGCTGGCCGTCTTCGCGCCGCTGATCGCGCCGCATGACCCCGCCGCCCAGAACCTCACCCTGCGGCTGATACCGCCGGCGTGGCAGGAGGGGGGAAATCCCGCCTATCTGCTGGGCACCGACCACCTGGGCCGCGATTACCTCAGCCGGCTGATCTTCGGCGCGCGGGTGTCGCTGGCGGTGGGGCTGTCGGTGATGGTTCTGTCCGGCCTGATCGGCGCGACGCTGGGGTTCCTGGGCGGGTATTTCGGCGGCCGGATCGACGATCTGGTGATGTATGTCATCACCGTACGCCTCAGCATGCCCGGGCTGCTGGTGGCGCTGGCTGTCATGTCGCTGCTGGGCGGGTCGCTTGTTACCATGATCACCGTGCTGAGCCTGCTGTTCTGGGACCGCTATGCCGTCGTCACCCGTACCGCCGTGCGGCAACTGCGCCAGGCGGATTTCGTGACCGCGGCCAGGGTGGCCGGGGCCTCGCACCGCTGGATTCTCTGGCACGAGGTCCGGCCCAATGTCATGCCGCAGATCCTGGTCGTCGCGACGCTGGAAATGGCCATGGCGATCCTGAGCGAGGCCTCGCTCAGCTTCCTCGGCCTCGGCATCCAGCCGCCAACGCCCTCCTGGGGCATCATGATCGCCGAGGCGCGCAGTTTCCTCTTCGCCAAGCCATATCTGGTCTGGATGCCGGGCCTTGCCATCTTCGCGCTGGTGCTGGCGATCAACCTGCTGGGCGATGGCCTGCGCGATGTCTCGCAACCCGAGGGGCGGCGATGAACCCTCTGCTCCGGATCGAGGATCTGCATGTCGACATTCCCGGCGCGGCCGGGGTGCTGCGGGCCCTGCGCGGCGTGTCGCTGACGGTGAACGAGGGCGAGACCTTCGCGTTGGTCGGCGAATCCGGCTGCGGCAAGTCGCTGACCGCGATGGCGGCCCTGGGCCTTCTGCCGCGCGCGGCGCGGATGCGGGCCGGCCGGCTCGCGCTGGACGGGCAGGATCTGACCCGGTTTTCGCAGCGACGCTGGAACGCCCTGCGCGCGACGCAGGTGGCCGCCATTTTTCAAGAGCCGATGACCGCCCTGAACCCCGTACTGACCATCGGCCGGCAGATGACCGAGGCCTATGTCCAGCATGGGCTCGGCTCGGAAACCGAGGCGAGGAGGCGGGCCTCGGAACTGCTGGAGCGGGTGGGTGTGCTGCCGGTCGGGCGGCGCCTTGCCCAATACCCGCACCAGATGTCCGGCGGTCTGCGCCAACGGGTGATGATCGCCATGGCCCTCATGTGCCGCCCACGGCTGATGATCGCCGACGAGCCCACGACCGCGCTGGACGTCACGACCCAGGTCGAGATCCTGCGCCTGCTGCAGGAATTGCAGCGCGATACCGGGATGGCGCTGCTGCTCATCACCCATGATCTTGGCGTCGTGGCCCATGTGGCCGAACGGATGGCGGTGATGTACGCGGGCGAGGTGGTCGAGACCGGCCCAGTCGCGCAGGTCGTGACGCAGCCCGCCCATCCCTATACCGCCGCGCTGCTGCGCTGCCTGCCGGTCCAAGCCACCCGCGACCGGCCGCTGGTGCCGATCCCGGGTGTGGTGCCTGCCCTCTTCGGACCGCTTGAGGGCTGTGCCTTCCGCAACCGCTGCGCACTGGCCGGAGAGGATTGTGCGGGCAGCATTCCCTGGCGCGAGCGGGCGGGACAAGGCTATCGCTGCCTGCGGGACGAGGTTCCAGCATGAACCCGCTGCTGGAGGTCCGCAACGCCAACCTCTCTTTCCCGACCCGCCGCGGCCTCTTCGGGCGGGGCACCGCGGTGCCGGTGCTGCGCGACGTGTCGCTCCGTCTCGAGACCGGGCAGGTACTGGGGATCGTGGGCGAATCCGGCTCGGGAAAATCGACGCTGGCGCGGCTGGTGCTGCGGCTGCTCAAGGCTGACAGCGGCGCGGTGCTGATCGACGGGCAGGACCATCGGGATCTGTCGCCGCGTGCCTTTGCCGCCGCCGTTCAGCCGGTCTTCCAGGACCCCTATTCCTCGCTCAATCCCAAGCGGACGCTGGCCCAGATCCTCGAGATGCCGCTGGTGCTGGCGGGCGATTTCGTCGCCGAGGAGCGCCGCACCCGCGTGCGCGCGATGCTGGACCGCGTGGGCCTGCCGCAGCGCCTGCTGCACAGCTATCCGGCGCAGCTTTCGGGCGGGCAGCGGCAGCGCGTGGCCATTGCCCGGGCGCTGATGGTGCGCCCGCGGCTGCTGATCTGCGACGAGCCGACCTCGGCGCTGGATGTCTCGGTCCAGGCGCAGATCCTTCAGCTTTTTGACGAGCTGCGGCGGGACTTCGGCCTGACCTGCCTCTTCATCAGCCACAACCTGGCGGTCATCGAACGGATCGCCGACCGGGTGGGCGTGATGTACCGCGGCCAGATCGTCGAGGACGGAGAGGGACGTACCTTCTTCGCCGGGCCGCAGCACGCCTATTCCAGGCTGCTGCTGTCCAGCACCCTGCCCCCGATCCCCGGCCGCCCTCTGCCGGATGTTGCGCGCCCCTGGGATGCAAACTGACCGCGCGCCTCAGCGACCACCGACCGCCCCGGAACCAAGCCAATCGGCAATCACCCTGGCCAGGGCCTGCGGCTGTTCGGCGGGCAGCATATGCCCCGCCTCGGGGATGACGCAGAAGCGGGCGCCCAAACGTTCGGCCATCCCCGCCTGCGCCTCGGTCGCGATCACCGCATCCTGATCCGCAGCAACCACCAGCACCGGTTTTCCGCTGTCCCGCAGCAATGCGGTGCGGTCGGGCCGCTGGGCGCACGCGCGGCTGTGGGCGGCAAAGCGCGCCGGGCCATAGTCCCGCACGGATTGCGCGCGCTCAGCCTGCAAGGCGGGATTGGCGGCGTTTCGGGGGTGATAGGCCCGCGCCGAGGCTGCCTCGACCAGGGCGGCATACCCCCCCGCTTCGGCCTGCCGGGCGCGGTCTTCACGGGCGGCGGCCGCGGCCGGGCTGTCGGCACCGGTGGCAGAGTTGATCAGGATCACGCCATCGACACGCTCGGCCGCCTGGGCCAGCACGGCCAGCGCCACATACCCGCCGAAGGAATGCCCCGCGACCACGAAGCGCGGCGGGGCCTGAGCCAGGATGCTGCGCGCAATCGCGTCGACATCGGGCAGCGCGGGACACTCCAGCGCAAGGCAGGCAACGCCCTCGGGCATCGCGGCGATCATCGGGGCAAAGGTCGCCGGGGTGTTGTTGATGCCGGGGATGAGAAGGAGGGTCATGGCGGCCTCGGTCGCTGGAGAAGGGAACGCGCGTGTCATTAGATAACTAGTTACACATTCCCGGCTGACGGACAAGCGCAGGGCCCCTGCGGACAGCCCAGGCCGGGGGACCACCGGATTTTCCCGCGCCCGAACCCGACATGCCGTGACATGGCAGAGGCCGGATACTATCCTGCCGCCGAGCCGACCTTCTGACGCCGCCGCGCATCAGGTAACTTATGCAACACGGAGCTTCTGGCCATGAAAGACCCTGCCCGGCATGAGGCGCTCAACAATCTGGGCTACCAGATTCTGGGTGTCGTGACGCGGGTGCCGCGATCGGGCTATGATATCGTGAAGCAGCTGGAACATTTCCGTCCGGCCAAGACCTCGCAGGTTTACCCCACGCTGTCCAAACTCGAAGCGGCCGGTCTGGTCGTCGCCGAGGATGTCGAACAGGAAGGGCGCCCCAACAAGAAAGTCTATTCGGCGACGCCCGAGGGCCGGCAAGCCCTCACCGACTGGATCGGCACGGAACCCGAAATTCCCTATTCCCGCGATGATTTCCTGACCATGATCTATTCGGCCTGGCTGAAAGATCCCGCGGACACCCGGCGCATGGTCGAGGCCCGGATCGAGCGTATCGACCGCCAGGTGGCGCAGGTGCAATCCGACCTTGCGCGGCTGATCGCGGACCATCCGGTCGAGATGCGCGACCCCAGCCGCTGGCGTTTCTACCGTCACAGCCTGCAAAGCCGCCGCCTGATGCTGGCACAGGCCGAGCGGGTCTGGTGCCTGAGCCTGCTCTATCAATTGTCGGGCGCCCCCATCGACGATTGACTCCCCGAGGGCATTCATCCCGCCCCCACCCGCTGCAAAGAGCCCAAGAATTGACATATCGGCACGCAGGGCGACGACCCTGCGTTTTTTCTTGGCCGCCGTTGCCCGTGCTATCTTTCTGAAAAGCCAAAGCCTTTGCCGCCGCGGTGTCGCGGCGGCATCCGCGCGGCACGCGCGCCTAGCATGATACTCTTTGACATATATAATTTATGTCATATGAATCTTCTCGTCACACGAATCGGCCACCATCCGATCCCGCCCGCGACAGGAGAGCAACTTGACCCTAACGGCGCCCCAGACGGACGCATTTCGTGCCCGCAATCCTCGCGATGGCCAGCCTTCCGCCCCCATCCCGGCAACGCCGCTGGCCCAGCTGGAGGGCATCGTCGCCCGAGCCCGCGCCGCGCAGAAGGCATGGGCAGCCCGGGGCGTCGAAGGCCGCATCGCCGTCCTCGCCCGCTGGCGGGATGTCATCGAGGCGATCCAGGATTCGCTGGTCGAAGCCGTGTCGCAGGACACCGGCCGCGTGCTGGAATCGCGCCGCGAGGCGGCGAATATCGGAAAATGGATCGACCGCTGGTCAGCCATCGCCCCCAAGGCGCTGGCGCCGGGCGGGGGCCCGACCTCGATCCCCAGCTTCACCTGTGCCTCGGAAACCGCCGCGATCCCGGTGCTGGGGGTGATCAGCCCCTGGAACTTTCCGATGTCGCTGTCGCTGATGGATGCGATCCCGGCCCTGTTGGCGGGCTGTGCGGTCATCATCAAGCCCAGCGAAGTTACCCCGCATTTCATCGCGCCGTTGGAGCGCAGCATCGCCCGGATCCCCGAGTTGGAGGGTGTCCTGACCTATATTCGCGGTGCCGGGGATCTGGGCGCCGCGCTGATCGAGCATGTCGACGGCATCTGCTTCACCGGCTCCACCGCCACCGGCCGCAAAGTCGCCGCACGGGCCGGGGCGTGGCTGATCCCCTGCTTTGTCGAACTGGGTGGCAAGGATCCCGCCATCGTGCTGGAAGGCGCCGATCTGGAGCGGGCGGCGCGCGCCATCGTCACCGGAGCGACGTTGGGGACCGGTCAGCAATGCTATTCCATCGAACGCATCTATGTCGCGCGGCCCCTGCACGACGCTTTCCTGGCGCTGCTGACCGAGAAGGCGCGCAAGCTGAAACTGGCCTTTCCGCAGCCGACCGACGGCCAGATCGGCCCGCTGATCTTTGCCCCGCAGGCGCAGATCATCGCCGCCCATCTGCAAGACGCCCGGGACAAGGGTGCCGTCGTCCATTGCGGTGGCGAGATCGAACAGCATGGTGGCGGGCTCTGGGTGGCACCGACCGTGCTGTCGCAGGTGACGCACGCCATGGATGTGATGCGAGACGAGACCTTCGGGCCGCTGATGCCGGTCATGGCCTTCGACTCAGAAGACGAGGCCGTCCGGCTGGCCAATGAGTCGAGCTACGGGCTCTCGGCCGCGGTCTTCGGCCCGCAGGAAAGGGCGATGGCGGTCGCCCGGCAGCTCAATGCCGGCGGCATCAACGTCAACGACGCGGGGGCCACGCCCTTCTTCATCGGCGACCCCTCCGTCACGCCGAAGGAACCCTTCGGCGCCAGTGGTCTGGGCGGCTCGCGCACCGGGCCGGATTCGATCCTGCGGTTCGTCCGGCACAAGATGATCGTCACCAACGTGACGAACGAACCCTCAGCATGGTGGTACGATGTTTGATTTCACGGGAGATATCGTCTGGGTCACGGGCAGCGCCTCGGGCATCGGACGGGCAACCGCGCTGCTGTTCGCCGAGCATGGCGCGGATGTCGTGGTGCATGGGCTGAACCAGCGCAATGCCTCGCGGCAGGTGGCCGACAGCATCGCGGCGATGGGGCGGCGCGTGCAGGTGGTGGACGGCGACCTGACCTCAACCGAGAGCGTCGACGCCATGGCGGCCGACATCGCCGCGCAGATGGGCGGGCTGAGCGTGCTGGTCAATTGCGCCGGTGGCGCCCCGACCCTGCGGGCGCCGATCTGGGAGCTGGACGACACTACCTGGCTGGCCACGCTCGACCGAAATCTGGGCAGCGTCTTTCGCACCCAGCGCGCCTGTTTCGCGATGCTCAAGGCCAGCGGCAAGGGCCGCATCGTCAATGTCTCGTCGATGACCGAGCGCAGCGGCGGCATCGTCGGCTCGTCCGCCTATACCGCGGCCAAGGGAGGGGTGAACGCCTTCACCCGGGCGCTGGCCAAGGAAATGGCGCCGCATGGCATCCGGGTCAACGCGGCCTCCCCCGGCCTGGTGAACTCGCCCTTCCACGACCAGGACGCCACCGTCCTTTACAAGGATCTCGTCAACCGCATCCCGCTGGGGCGCATCGGCCAGCCCGAGGATCTTGCCGGTCCGATCCTGTTCCTGGCCTCGGACCATGCCGGCTACATGACCGGCGAGGTGATCGAGGCCAGCGGCGGCATGCGGGTGCGCTGATCCCCTTTTCCGTCAATGCGTTCATATCAGGAGGAAATCATGAACTCATCCAAGGCCCTTTCCTGGGCGTCGGCGCTGCTGGCGCTGAGCGGCACCAGCGCCATCGCCGACAGCTTTCCCGAACACGCGATCGAGATTGTCGTGCCCTATGCGGCGGGCGGCGCCACCGATGTCTTCGCGCGGAGCCTGGCGCGGGCCATGAGCGCCGCCCTTCCGAACACGCCCGATGTGGTGGTGGTGAACGCCCCGGGCGGCGCCGGGACCATCGGGCTGACGCAGGTCGCCAATGCCGAGGCCGACGGCTATACCATCGTCTTCACCACCAGCTCGCCCATCGCGCTTCAGCCGCTCTATGGCCGCACCCCGTTCACGGTCGAGGATTTCGCTCCCCTGGCCCAGGTCAGCGTGATCCCCGCCGCGTTCAACGTGCATATGGATTCCGACATCCGCAGCGTCGATGACCTCGTGGCCTGGGCGACGGCGAATCCCGGCGCCTTCACCTATGCCTCGACCGGCGGCAACGGCAGCGGAACCCATATCGTTTCCGAGCAATTCGCAGCGGCACTGGGAATCCAGATGCGCCACATCCCCTTCGAGGGCACCGCCCCGCTGACCGCGGCCCTGATGGGCGGGCAGGTCATGGGCACGATGCAGATGCCGGACATGCATACCGGCGGCGAGGTTCGGCCCATCGTCTTCCTGACACCGATGCGGCCCAGCGATCCGGTCTATGCCGATATCCCCACCTCGACCGAGCTGGGCATCCCGGCGGTGGCGAATTTCTTCACCGCTTTCCTGGCCCCGGCAGGAACGCCTGCCGACCGGCTGGAGGTCCTGAGCACCGCCATCGCAACGGCGCTGGAGGATCCGGGCGTGCAGGACCTGTTCGAAAACGCCAATTACCCGATCTCCTATGCCGGTCCCGAGGCCTTCGGCCAGATCCTGACCGAGACCGTCGCCTCGAATCGGGCCGAGCTGCTTCGCATGGGCCTCATCAGCCAGTGAGCCGGTGACGGCCGTTCCCGCGCCCCGCTGCGGGAACGGCCGGCGCCGCCCTTCTCCCGACGAAAGGAAAGGCCTCGGACCATGCCTTCGAAAACCGCTGACCTGCTCATGTACGCGGTGCTGGCCGCGCTGGCCGGGATCGTCATCTGGCAGACCCACGCCCTGCCCAATCCCTTCGGAGGCACCATCGGCTCGGGCGGTTTCCCCACGCTGATGGCCGGGCTCGCCATCCTGCTCTGTGCCATCGGAGCCCTGCGCACCCTGCGGGCCGCGGCCGGTCCCAAGCTCGAGTTTCCCGGCGCGGCAAAAGGCGCCGTGACGCTGGGGGCGATGATCCTGCTTTTCGGCCTGTGGCAGGCCATCGGACATTTCTTCCTGCTGGCCTTCGTCTTTCTGGCCGGGCTGCTGTGCTTCTATGCCGCGGACGAGCGGCTGAGCTGGCGGCTTGTGGCCCTGAACCTGGCCGGTTCCGCCGTGGTGATCGGGCTGATCAAGGCCTTCTTCACCTACGTTCTTTTCGTTCGCTTCTGAGGGTCGCGTGTGATGGATCTGCTTGCTCACCTCGATCTGGCGATGCTGCTGTCGGCCGCCGGCAGCATCGTGCTGGGGCTTTTCGTCGGGATGCTGTTCGGCGCGTTGCCCGGGCTCGGGCTGACGATCGCCATCACGCTGCTCTTGCCGCTCACCTATACGATGGAGCCGCTGAACGCGATCCTGATGCTGCTGGCGGTCTATCAGGCCGCGGAATACGGCGGCTCGATCTCGGCCATCGCCCTGGGCATTCCGGGCACGGTGATGGCCGCCCCCATCGTCAAGGACGGCCGGGCCATGGCGCAGGAAAGCTCGCCAGGCCGAGCGCTCGGCTTCTCGCTCTATGGCTCGACGCTGGGCGGTCTGGTCGGAGGGCTGGTGCTGATCCTCTTCGCGCAGCCGCTGGCGCGGTTCGCGCTGCGCCTCGGCGATGCGGAATTCTTCCTCCTCGGGCTGATGGGACTGGTTGCCGTGACCGCCTTTGCCGAGCGTGATCCGATCAAGGTGGCGATCTCGATCTGCTTCGGCATGATCGCCGGGACCATCGGCCTTGATGTCTTCACCGGCATGCCGCGGCTGACCTTCGATGTGCCGCAACTCTATGAGGGGCTGAACCTGATCGCCCTGGTGGTGGGCCTGTTCGCCTTTTCCGAAGCCTTCTTCATGATGGCCGGCAACATGCGGCACCGCTTCATGTTCGATGCCCGACAGATGAAGATCACCCTGACCCTGCGCGAGATGCTGGGCGGCCTGAAGGCGGGGATGATCGGGGGTGTGATCGGCACGCTGCTGGGCATCCTGCCCGGGGTCGGGTCCACCGTGGCCGGTTGGCTGTCCTATTCGGCGGCGAAATCGGCGTCGCGCCATCCCGAGAAATTCGGCAGGGGCAGCGGCGAGGGGATCGCCGCGCCCGACAGCGCCAACAACGCCGTGGTCGGGGGCGCGCTGCTGCCCTTCCTGACGCTGGGCATTCCCGGGACCGCTGGCATAGCGATCATCGCCGGGGCCTTCATCATCCACGGCATCACGCCGGGCCCGCAGATGATCCGCGACCATCCCGACCTGATCAACGGGATCTTTGTGGGCTTCATCGTCACCACCTTCGGCATGTTCCTGATGGGCAAGTTCCTCAGCCGCGGCTTTGCCCGGGCGCTGGTGACGCCGAATTTCGTGCTGGTCCCCGGTGTGCTGATCCTGTCCATCGTCGGGGTCTATACCTCGCGCGCGCAGATCTTCGACCTGTGGCTGGCGCTGGCCATCGGGGCCGGGGCCTATCTGATGCGGCGGCTGGATTATTCCGTCGCGGGATTCGTGCTGGCCTTCGTGCTGTCGCCGATCATCGAGGTCAGCTTCCGCCGAGCCCTGCTGATCTCGGGCGACGATTACACTGTCTTCGTGACCCGGCCGATCTCGGCCGTGCTGGTGGCCGTCGTCGCAGCCATGCTGGGCTACACGGTGCTGAAAGCCCTGCGCCGTCGCCCCCCCGCCAGACACGAGGCCTGAGGGATGCAGGATAACCCCCAGCCGACCGATGCCGGGCTCAAGCTGAACCCGCTGGCCTATCAGATCCTCGGCCTCATCGCCCGCGATCCGACGACCGGCTACGACATCGTCAAGGCGCTGCACCGCTTCCGCCCGGTCAAGCTGAGCCAGGTCTATCAGGCGCTCTCGATCATGGAGGCCGCCGGGTTGGTCGAGGTCAACGAGGTGACGCAGCAGGGCAAGCCGAACAAGCGTCTGCACCGGATCCTTCCCCGGGGCGCCGTGATCCTGAACGGCTGGATCGAGAGGCCGACCCACCACCCCGCCAAGAACGACGAATTCGTGCGCAAGGTCTATTCGCTCTGGCACGCCCCGGCCGGGCAGCGCCGCGCCCTGATGGCCGAGCGGATGGACTGGCTCAAGGGCGAGATCGCCTATTTCGAGGCGATGCGCGACGCGCTGGCGGATGCGGCGCCCGACCGGCTGGCCGATCCCGATTGCTGGGAATTCTCGCGCCGGATCCTGGTCATGCGCCGCCTCGCCCTGTGTCGTGAGGAAATGCGCTGGTGCGAGACCGTTCTCGGCCTGCTGGCCGACCCCCCTGACGAACCCTGACAGAACTTCCAAAGCAAGGACCCGAGATGAAAGAGATCGTTCGCAGCGTGCGCAGCACGGTTCCCGCGGATACGGACAACCCGTTCCTGAAAGGCCCCTTCGCGCCCAATATCAACGAATACAACGCCGATACCGGAACGCTGAAAGTGCGGGGCGAGATCCCCAGGGACCTGCACGGCATCTATGTGCGCAACACCCATAACCAGGTGCACGATTCCATCGGCATCTATCACCCGTTCGACGGCGACGGGATGCTGCATGCGGTGCATTTCCAGGATGGCAAGGCGCGCTACCGCAACCGCTTCATCGAGACCACCGGCTGGTGGGCAGAACAGGCGGCGGGCAAGTCGCTGTGGCCGGGGATCCTGACGCCGCAGAAATACACGCGCCGGGGCTGGGGGGCCATCGGCGCGATGAAGGACAATGCCGGCACCGATGTGCATTGCCACGCCGGCAAGCTGATCGCAGTGATGAGCCAGGGCTCCGAGCCCTGGCGGCTGGATCCCGTCACGCTGGAAAACCTAGGGCCGGACGCGGCCTGGGCACATGAGGTGATGCCGATCGGCGTCTCGGCCCATTACAAGGTCGATGTCTACACGGGCGAGATGATGTTCTTCAACTTCTCGAACCAGTATCCTTACATGAGCTACGGCGTGGTGAACGCCGAGAACAAGCTCATCCATTACACCCCCATCGAGCTGGACGGCCCGCGCTGGCCGCACGACCTGGGGGTCACGCAGAATTACTCGATCCTGCACGACCTGCCGTTCTTCTTCGACAAGGAAGCCCTGAAGCGCGGCGAGCGCAAGCTGACCTTCCATCGCGACGTGCCCGCGCGCTTCGGCGTGATCCCCCGGCATGGCACGAATGCGGACGTGAAATGGTTTGAGGCCACGCCCTGCTACATCCTGCATCTGTCGAACTGCTACGAAGAGGGCGACTGGGTCATCATGGACGGCTGCATCTCGGTCGATCCGGCCAAGCCGCCGATCGGCAAGATCGACAATGTCTATGACAAGATCCTCGACCATCTGGACAAGCACCGCACCAAGACCCGGCTGCATCGCTGGAAATTCAATCTGAAGACCGGCGAAACGCGCGAGGAATTCCTGGACGACGAGGTGACGGAATTCCCCTTCTTCGCCAATTCGGTCTGCGGCTATCCCTATCGCTACAGCTATGGCACGCTGTTCAAGCCGGGCGACTGGCTGTTCACCGGGATCAAGAAATACGACCTGCTGACCGGCACCCAGACCCGCTTCGAATACGGGCCCGAACGCTATGGCAGCGAGCCGCATGTCGCGCTCAGGCCCAACGCCAAGGCCGAGGATGACGGCTATATCATCACCATCGTCACCGACATGATCCGCAACATGTCGGAAACCCTGATCTTCGACGCCGCCGATATCGCCGCCGGGCCGATTGCCGCCATCGAGATGCCCGAGCGCATCTGCCAGGGCACCCATGCCTGCTGGGTCGAGGGGCATCGCATCCAGGGGGAAACCGGCTCGGTCCCCGGACCGGCGACGATGGAAGCCTGAGCTCCGAACGAAAGGAAACCCCATGACCAGCCTTCCCGTCTACCGGACCCGCGGGTCCGGCCCCACCACGGTTTTCCTGCTGCACGGCGCCTATGGCGACGGACGCTATTTTGACGATCTCGCCAACAGCCTTGCGGTGGCGGGCTATCGCGTCGTCGATTGGGACGCGCCCGGCTACGGCGACAGCCCGCGGGTCGAGCCCGCCACCATCGAGGCCTTCGCCGATGCGGCGCAAGCGATGATCCGCGCGGAAGCCAGCGCAACCAACGTTGTTCTGGGTCATTCCATGGGCGCGCTGATCGGCCCGCGGCTGACCAACATGGAGGATCGGGTGAACGGCCTGATCCTCTCGGCCGGCTCGATGGGCATTCCCAACCGCTCGCCCGAGGACCGGGCCCGGTTCCTGGAAGAACGCCTGACGCCGCTTGAGCGCGGCATGAGCGTGCAGGATTACGCGCGGCCGCTGATCACCCACATGATGGCACCCGGGGCCAGCGGCCCGCTGGTCGAGCGGGTGTTCGAGGTGGTGCTGTCGATGCGGACCGAGACCTTCCGCACCTCGCTGAACGCGCTGACCCTCTATGACGGGCGGGCGGCGCTGGAAGCCCTGACCAAACCCACGCTGATGATCGCCGGCGAGCATGACCCGGCCTGTCCGGCCGAGGGGATGCGCCTGATGCACGAGGCCGCGCCGCATAGCGAGTTCGAGATCCTGCCGGGGGTCGGGCATTACGGCTTCGCCGAACGGCCCGAGGCCTACAAGGCGCTGGTCCTCGGCTGGTTGGCCCGAACCTTTCCGAGCCAGGCCCGACAGGACCAGGACCGGTCCTGACCCGGGCTGCGGGCCGCGCCGCGTCGTCCGGCGTGGCCCGCGCTAGGATTTCCAGTCCAGCAGGGCGGGCGAGGCGATGGAGAGTGCCTTGTCCGACGGCTCCAACCCGCGCAGCATGACTTCGATCTGCGCAAACAGACGCCGCATGGCGCCCCGGATGTCGGGAATGTCAGCCCAGATGTAGTTGCGATAGGATTCGATGATCAACGCCTGCGCCATCGACGCCATCGACTCCGGGTCGAAACTTGCCCGCAGCTCGCCCGTCTCGCCTGCTTGCCTGAAGCGCTGCGCGATCGCGCCCGTTGTCCCGGAATAGATCTCGCGGAACCGGGTCGATTGCTCGGATCGGTCATAATTGTTCAGATGGCCCAAGGCCGCGCGCGCGATCACGAGGTCATCGGTCAGCCGGACCAGATGGTCCAGCGCGATGTTCATCAGATACTCCATGATCGAGATATCGGCCTCGGCCAGTTCCTGCACGTCGCGGGTCGCGTCCTCCAACACGTCGTTGAACAGCATGAACAGCAGGTCCCGCTTCGAATTGGCGAACAGGAACAGCGTGCCTTGGGCGACATCGGCCATATGGGCGATCTCGCGTACGGTGGTTTCCTCGAACCCCTTGGACATGAAGAGCGCGCGCGAGGCCTCGCGGATGCGACGCTGGCGATCCAGCTTGGCCTTTCCCGGACGCGCGGGTTCGGCGGCGGACCGCGACGAGGAACGATTGCGGGGCGTCTTGCTCACGGCGTCATCCGTCTTGAAGTCGTCAGGATGATCTAAGCGAATTCACCCGACAACGGAATAGCGTCGGTTCTCAGCGCAGGGCGGCACCATCGGATGCCCTGAAAAAATGCAGGCGGCGGGGATCGAGATGCAGCGCCACACCGGGGCCGTCGGGCACCGCGGTATCGATGCCCAGCCGGGCGATCAGGGGCGCGCGATGGGCGGCCGCCACCATGCCGAGGTCGGTCAGGAAATCCGCATCCACCGGCTGCCCGCCGCCGGTCATTGGCGTGTCGGCGCCGATGGTCATGTGGACCAGTTTCTCGGGCGGCAGTTCTTCGATCATGCGCATCTCTGCCGCCAGGCCGGGCGTGCCGGGCGGCGCGAAGGACAGGTGCTCGGGCCGGATCCCGACCACGATGCGGTGGCCGGACTCCGCCCGAAGGGCGGCGGGAAGCGGGGCGCCGGGATCGAGCCGCAGGACGGCGCCATCGGTCAGCAACTCGGGCCCGGTCTCGGTAAGCCGGAACTCGGCGCGGAACAGGTTCATCGCCGGCGAGCCGACGAAGGCCGCAACGAACAGGTTGGTCGGCTGTTCGTAAAGCTCGCGCGGTGTGCCGACCTGCTGCAGCAACCCGCCGCGAAGGATGGCGATGCGATGCCCCATCGTCATCGCCTCGGTCTGATCGTGGGTGACATAGAGCGTGGTCACGCCCTGCTGCTTCTGCAGGCCAATGATTTCGGCCCGCATCTGGTTGCGCAGCTTGGCGTCGAGGTTCGACAGCGGTTCGTCCATCAGGAAGATCTGCGGATCGCGGACCAGCGCCCGGCCCATGGCCACCCGCTGCCGCTGCCCGCCGGACAGCGCCTTGGGCCGGCGATCCAGATATTCCGTCAGCCCCAGGGTCTGCGCGGCCGCGGCGACACGCCGCGCGATCTCGTCCTTCGAGGCGCCGCGGCTGGCGAGGGGGAAGGCGATGTTCTCGGCTACGGTCATATGCGGATAGAGCGCATAGTTCTGGAACACCATCGCCACGTCGCGGTCACGGGCAGAGAGGCCATTGACGACCTTGCCGCCGATACGCAATTCCCCCTCGGTGATCGGCTCCAGACCGGCGGTCATGCGCAGCGCCGTGCTCTTGCCGCAGCCCGAGGGGCCGACGACGACCATGAACTCGCCATCCTCGATGGTGAAACTGAGGTCGCGCACGGCGTAAGCGCCGTTACCATAGCGTTTGCCGACGCCGTCGAACTGAATGGTGGACATGGTTCTGGTCGCTTTACTTGATGCCGCCCGTGAAGCCCTTGATGAGCTGTTTCTGGGCGAGGAGATAGAAGGCAAGGATCGGCACGACAGAGACGAAGACCGCCGCGAAGACGAGGTTCCAGCGGGCCGAGAATTCGCCGACGAAGCCATAGACGGCGACGGGCAAGGTCTGGGCCGGGCTACCGGACAGAAAGATCAGCTGGATGAAGAAATCGTTCCACACGACCATGCCGACCATGACGGCAACGGTGCCGGTGACCGGGGCCAGCAACGGGAAGATCACCTTGAGGAAGATCCGGCCCCGGCTGGCGCCGTCGACTTCGGCGGCTTCCTCGTAATCGGCAGGCAGGGTGCGCACGAAGCCGGAGTACAGAAACACCGACATCGGCGTCATCAGCCCCGAATAAAGGACGATCAGGCCCAGTTGATTTCCGACAAGGCCGATCTGCCGCATCACCGAATAGAGCGGCACGACCGACAGCTGGTGGGGCAGGATGATGCCGATGACGAAGAAGAAGAACAGAAGCGTCCCCATGCGCCGGCCGTTGCGGGCGATCACATAGGCGCTGGCCGAGCCGAGGGCGATCACCGCCACGACCGACCCTATGGTCACGATCAGGCTGTTGAGCATGGCCTGGCCCAGGCTCACCCCCATCGTGCCGCGCCAAGCCTCGGCATAATTGGCAAAGGCCAATTGGTCGGGAAAGCCCACGGGATCGGCAAAGATCTCGGACATGGGCTTCAGCGAGACGATGGCGAGGTAATAGAAGGGTACACACCACAGCAGCGCCAGAGCGAGGGCGCCGAGTTCGCGGCCGAACGTGTTCAGGGCGGAGGGGCGGTTCATATCCGGTCCTCCCGGGCACGCAGGACAAGCAGCTGGATCACCGAGACGACCAGCACCAGCGCGGTCAGCACCAGCGCGAAGGCGGCGCCATAACCGAAGCGGCCAAAGGCGAAGGTCTGTTTGAAGATCTGCGTGGCCAGGGTTTCGGTCGCGTAGCCGGGACCGCCGAAGGTCAGGGCGATCACCTGATCGAAGGTGCGCAAGCCGAAGATCGTCGGCAGGGCGATGGACACCGTCGCGGCGGGCGCCAGCAACGGGAAGGTGATCTTGCGAAAACGCCGCCAGGGCGAGGCCCCGTCGATCTCGGCAGCCTCGATCAGGTCGGTGGGGATACCCTGCAGCCCGGCAAGGTAGAAGGCCATGCACAGCCCCGAGAATTGCCAGACCATGACCACCAGGACCGACCACAGGGCGGTGTCGGGATCGCCCAGCCAGACCCGGGTCGCGCCCTCGAGCCCCAAGGCCTCGAGCCCGGCATTCAGCGGACCGTTCACCGAGAAGATGAACTTCCAGACATACGAGACGGCAAGCGGGCTCATCACCACCGGCGCGAAAAAGACCATGCGCAGGATGTTCTGGGCCCGCAGCGCGCCATTCAGCATCAGTGCCAGGCCAAGACCGATCAGATTGGACAGGGTGACATAGAAGAAGGTCAGCAGCAGCGTGTTGGTCAGCGCGGCCCGGGCCTCGGCACTGGTCAGCACCTGCCGGAAATTGGCCAGCCCCACGAAATTCGGCGTGCTCAGCCCGTCCCAATCGGTGAAGGCGTACCAGCCTCCGGCGACGAAAGCCCCGTAATGGAACAGCAGCATGATGACGATGGCGGGGGCCGCCCAGGCGAGCGGCGCACGGGCCGCGGTCGGAGAGTACATCAGCGGATCTTTCGGCTGCCGACAGGGCGCGGCGCCCACCGGACCGGTCCCAGGCCGGGGCCGGGGCGAGCGCCGCGCAGGATCATTCCCCGGCGTCCCAGGCGGCATCGAGCGCCGCCAGAACCTCGTCGATCGTGGCCTGCCCGGTGACGATCTGGGTGGCGCCGCGGCTGAGGGTATCCAGGACTTCCAGCCGCGTCCACCCGGTGTGGGGCAGTCCGACGATTTCGCCCGCGCTGTAATAGGGCGCAAGGCGCTCGATCATCGCGGGAAAGGTGCCCTCGGCGACATCGGCCCGCGCGGTTCCGCCGGCGATGGCGGTGAAGGCGCGCTGCTGCTCGGGCTCGGCCAGCCAGTCGATAAAGCCGAGCGCCGCGTCGAGATTGGGCGATCCCGCCGCGACCGACAGGGCGTCATTGTAGAACCCCAGCGCCACGGTGTTCTCGCCCGAGGGCCAGGGGCCGACGGCCAGCGACAGGGTCGGGTTCATCCGCAGCACGGCACCGGCGAGCGTGACCGGACCCACGTTGGTCGCCCCCTGTTCACCGGCCATCGCGGCGAAAAGGTCGGGCACGCTGGCCGCTTCGAAACCGCGCTGGAAGCAGCCCTCCTCGGCCATGCGGGCAAAGGTGGCGAAGGTCTCGGCCCAGCCCGGGGTCGTGGCGAAACTGACCTCGCCTGCGCGGCGGCGGGCGTTCCAGTCCGGCGTCTCGGCATAGACCTTCGCGGCGGCGATGGTCTCAACGATGTAATAGGGGAAGGCCCCCGAGGCCGACGAGAAGCTGACGCCCTGCCCGGCCGCAGTGGCGCAGGCGGCGAAGAAGTCCTCTTCGGTTTCGGGATAGGCGATGCCCAGCCGTTCCATCATCGCGGTGTTGTGGATCAGCCCGACCGAGGTCAGCGACAGCGGCAAGCCATAGAGCGCTTCGCCGTCATAATAGACGTCGCGCGCGCTCTCGGGGAAGTCGGCCACCCAGGCACCGGCGGACAGGTCGGCAAGATGCCCCGCCTGCGCCAGCGGCATCAGCGATTCCAGCCGTCCGTAACCCGCGTTGGTATAGATCAGGTCGGGGGCCGCGCCGGACTGGATCTGCGTGACCACCGCCTGCCCATAGCTGTCGCCCGAGGGGAATTTCTGCACCGTGAAGGTCACGCCTCCGGTTTCGGCGGCATAGGTCTGGGCCAGCTGTTCCAGTGCGTCGCCCACGGCGCTGGCGGGCGCCACAAGCCGCAGGGTCACATCCTGCGCGAGGGCGGGCAGCGCTGTCGAGGCGATCAGAAGGGCCGCGCCGGAAAGGCGCAGGGCAAGGCTGTCGGAACGCATGGAGGAACCTCTCTGTTCATATATGAGCGTACTCATTTTTTGTGATTCCATGCTAGAGACATTCCAATCTTTCTGTCAATCATGAAGAAAGGCCAGAAATATATGTTGTAGACCGCCTGCCCTCCAGCGTCACATTAAATGAGCATGCTCATTTATGACCGTTGACAGGCGGCAGCATGGAAAATATTGAACTTTGCTCAGGGGATGCGTCGCATCCCTCGCCGCTGCCAGGGAATTGTGCCTCATGTTGTCGGACCTGCTGATCGAGCCAGACTCGCTTGTGGCCACGACCACCGGGCTCTCCCTGGGCCTCCGCCTGCCGTGGTACCAATCCCTCCCGCTGTCGACGGTGCGACTCAGCGAGGTCGCTGTTGATGGCACCCCACTCTCGCCGGCCGGGCTGTCCTTCACGCTGAACGGCCAGACACGCCCCCTGACCGTGATGCCCGGTCTGACGGGCGAATACTGGTTCGTGACGGATACCCTGCACCTGCATCTGCCGCTCTCCGGGCCAAGGCGGGGCACCGACTATCTGTGCCGCCTGCGCCTTCAGCTGTTTCCGCCCTATGCCGAAACGCTGCGCCGCGACAATGTCGGCGCGCTGAGGATGCGCGCCCGATGAGCGGGGGGCACGCCATCCGGCTGGGCGTCTCGCTCTACAGCTTCACCAACGAATTTCTTGGCCGCAGCCACGACCTGCCGGCCCTGCTGCGCGAAACCGCAGCGCGCGGTCTGGGGCCGGGGGTCGAGGCCGTGGGGTTCCAGAGCTTTCGCAGTTTCCCCGATGTCACCGAGGCCGAGGCCGGCGCCTTTCGCGATGCCCTGGCCGAAGCCGGGCTGCGGCCGACCTGTCTGGGGATCACGGCCGATCGCTTCCTTCAGCCGGGGCAAGCGATTGCGGATTCCGAGCTGATCGAGTTCCACGCCCGGCAGATGCGTTCGGCCCACCGGCTGGGCTTTCCACTTGTCCGCTTTCAACATGCCGCGACCCCGGCCGTCATCCGCGCGCTGGTGCCGCTGGCTGAATCGTTGGAGCTTCGGATGGGACTGGAAGTGCATGCGCCGCTGTTCCTCGACCATCCGGTGATCCTGGCCTACCGCGAGATGTTCGAGGCCGTCGGCAGCCCGTTGCTGGGGTTCATCCCCGATTTCGGTGCCGCGGCCCGTGCGGTGCCCGAGGTTCAGACCGCCTATTTCCGCGACGTATTGGGCGCGCCCTCACGCGCCGTCGATCGGGCCCTTTTCCTGTGGCATGACGACAACTTGCAGCCGCTCGACCGGTTGACCGACTTCGCCGCGTTCTGCGCCGCCGAGGGCATCGACGACCGCTTTCGGGACGAGATCGCCTTGATCTTCGGCATCATCGGCCGCGGCGATCCCGCCCGCTGGTCCGAGATCATGCCGCAGGTCTTCCACCTGCATGCGAAATTCTACGACTGCGATCCGCAAGACGGGTCCGATCCGGCCATCGATACCGCGGCCAATCTGGCGCCCTTCCTGGCGGCAGGATGGCAGGGCGACCTGTCCAGCGAATGGGAGGGGCATGTGACCTCCCGCGGGGACGGGTTTGCGATGGTCGAGGCACAGCAACGATACCTTGCTACTCTTTTGAACCCCCCGGCCCGCAAGGCAGAGGTCTGACATGACCGAATTCGACTACATCATCGTCGGCGCAGGCTCATCGGGCTGCGTTCTGGCCAACAGATTGAGCGAGGATCCCCGCCTGCGTGTGCTTCTGCTGGAAGCGGGCGGGGCAAACCGGCACCCGTTCATCGCCATGCCGGCAGGTTTCATGAAGCTCGCCGGCGATCCGCGCTATTACTGGAAGTTCCCGGTTCGCGACCAGCTCGACCGCGGGCCCGAGACGTGGACCTATGGACGCGGCCTTGGCGGGTCCAGCGCGGTGAACGGCATGTGGTATCTTCGGGGGATGCCGCGCGACTACGATGGCTGGCAGGCGATGGGGCTTGCGGAATGGAGCTGGGCCAGCATGGCCCCCCATTTCACCTGGATGGAAAGCTACCTCGAACCCGGGGCGGACCCGAGCCGGGGACGCACGGGCCCCTTGCAGATCACGCGCTCACGCTATCGCTCACCGGTCACGGCCGCCACCATCGAGGCCGCCAGGGACCTGGGCCTGCCCGAGCTTGAGGACATCAATACCCCGAACGCCGAGGGCATCGGCTGGACCCAACACACGATTGACCGCAAGGGTCGCCGGGCCTCGGCCCACGCTGCCTTCATCAAGCCACTCAGGCGTCCCAACCTGGTGGTGCGCACCGGCGCGCCGGTTGCCCGCATCCTGATGCGCGACGGCCGGGCGACGAGCGTCGAAATCGTCACGCCGCAGGGCCGCGAGACGATCTCTGCGCGGGGCGAGGTGATCCTGTCGGCCGGCGTCTATCAGTCGCCGAAGCTCTTGCAGCTTTCGGGGATCGGCCCCGCCGCGCTGCTGACCCGCCACGGTATCGAAGTGCGTCGCGATCTGCCCGCCGTCGGCCAGAACCTGAGCGATCACCAGATGGTCGCGCTGACCTATGATCTGAAGAACGACCCCGGCCTCAACCGCGAATACACCGGCTGGCGCCTCTATCGGAACGCGCTGACCTACTTTGCCGGACAGCAAGGTTTGCTGGCGCGGGTCGGGGTGCCGCTGACCGTCCTACAATCCTCGGACGGCGAAAGCGACTGGCCCGACATGCAGCTGGGGATCGGGCCGTTCGCCATGCGCTCGACCCGCGAACGCAAGCTGGAGCCGGGGCGCGGCCCGATCACCGCCGATCCAGGGATCATGTTTGCGGGCTTTCACCTGCGGCCGCGCAGCCGGGGCTCTGTGGCCATCGCCTCGGCCGATCCGATGGCGATGCCCGAGGTTGATGCCGGTTGGTGGCGCGACGAATTCGACCGGCGGAAGGCGGTCGAACTGGTCCGGCTGCTGCGCCGCTTCGCCGCTGCCCCGGCGCTGTCCCGCTACGTCGGGAACGAGCGGATTCCGGGTTCCGGCGTGCAGACCGACGCGGCCATCATCGACGAGCTGACGTGGATGATGAGCCCCGGCTTGCACGGCACCGGCACCTGCGCCATGGGCACCGATCCCGCGACCTCGGTTACCGATGGGCGCTGCCGGGTGCACGGGGTGACGGGCCTGCGCGTCGTGGATTGTTCCGCCATGCCGACGACCGTCTCGGGGAATACCAATGGCCCCGCGATGGCCTTCGGCGCACGCGCGGCCGACCTGATCCTCGCGGATCGCCAATAGTCGGGACGGCGGCAGACCAAACCGAGGCACCGGGCACATGGCGCCAACCGGAAATCAGAGCGCCGTTACGCGACGGACCTGTTCCAGGGTCTGGCGCAATTCGGCCTCGACAGTATCGCGCATCTGCAGGAAGCGGGGCGTCGGCACGGGAACGGAAATCGCGTGGATCTCGCCGTTCCGGTCGCGGAAGGCCCCGCCAAGGGCCGAAATGCCGTTCGTGTGCTCGTTGGCATCCTCGGCGATGCCTCGCTCGCGCACCTTGCCCAGCATCGCGGCGAAGGCGGACCAGTCGCCGGGCTGGCGCGCCCGTTTCCACTCTGCCTCGACCAGGGCGCGGGCCTCGGCTTCTGGCAGAAGTGCCAGCGCGGCGCGGCCATTCGCGCTGGTGGTCAGGGGAAAGACATCGCCCACGGCCGAGACGGTCCTGAGCCGGTGCGTTCCCGGGACCTGATCGAGGAAGATCATCCCTGCCCCGCGCAGCACTGACAGATCCGCCGTCTCGCCCAGGCGCCGGGACAGTTCCGACAGATGCAGACGGCATTCCTCGACCACGTTGTAGCGCGTGGCCTCGGAAAGCGCCGTGATCTCGGGGCCAAGGCGGATGGATCCACCGGACGAGGTGGCAATGACCAGCCGCTCGGCCTGAAGGGCGCCCACGATGCGCTGGACCGTCGAGCGGGGCAGGTCAACGCGTTCGGCAATCTGGCCGAGGCTCATCCCCTCGGTATTGTCGCGCAGGACGCGCAGGATGGCAGCCGCGCGCGCGATCACCTGAATGCCCGAGCGCCCCTCGTCCTTGTCCACCATGCCCATCCCCTCGTCTCTGCCCGCCCAGCAATACAGCAGAAACTAGATGATCTGCAATGCGATACAAGTGTCCCAGAATCTTGTTGACGCGGCGCGACTCGCATGTGTACCGTAATTCGAACCGAACGCACCATATTGCGGTGCAGCATCGGCGACACGCATCGGGAGGGAGGAGCCGAGATGGTCAAGGTTCGCGGCATCGAGTTCGAGGGGAACCTCGACAACAGCATGGGTCTGGAATTCTACAACCTGAGCCACCGCTTCGGTTTCCAGAACCCGAACTGGCCGTATTTCGAGGATACGAAGATCGAGCGTATCCATTACATGGCGAAGTCGGGCGTGCTGTCGCAGCGCATCACCACGACGATGCACGCCACCACCCATATCGACGCGCCGGCGCATGTGGTGCAGGGCACGCCCTTCATCGACGAAGTGCCTCTGCCGCATTTCTTCGGCTCGGGCATCGTCGTGTCGATGCCGAAGAAGAAATGGGAGCCGATCACCTATGACGATCTGGAGGCCGCCTGCGGCAAGTCGATCCGCAAGGGCGACGTGCTGATCATCAACACCGGCTGGCACAAGCGCTACGAGGACGGCGATTATTTCGCCTATTGCCCGGGCTTCGTGAAATCGGCCGGCGAATGGATGGTCGAGAAAGGGGTGAAGGTGGTGGGCCATGACACGCAGGCCAACGACCACCCGCTGGCGACCGCGATCGGGCCGCAGCGCAATGGCCCGCTGCTGCCGCACCTCGCCGAGGAATACAAGGAATGGTCCGGCGGCGTGGACTGGAAAGACGCCTTCCCGGAATGGGAGCCGGTGCACAACATCCTGTTCAGGAACGGGATCATGGGCATCGAGAATGTCGGCGGCGATCTGGATGCCGTGACCGGCAAACGCTGCACCTTCGCCTTCTTCCCGTGGAACTGGGATCGCGGTGACGGCTGCATCGTCCGCCTCGTGGCGATGATCGACAAGAGCCAGAACTTCCGCATCGAGCGCGGCGACGCGATCTGATCCGGGAACCGGGGGCTTCGCGCCCCCCGGACCCCCTGCGGCGTATTTTCCGCAGAATGAAACACAGCCGGAAGGGGAGGTCTGGCCGATGTTGATCAAGCGTTTTCAGGAGGCCCGGCCCTATGAGGCGCCCAACCATTGGGGCGTCTCGGGCCTGCGCCTGCAGGGCTTCGAGGAGGGCGGGCCGACAAACCAGTGGATCGGCTACAGCCAGTTCCTGCCGGGGGGGGGCGCGGGGCCGGATTCGACGCCCTTCGAGAAGGTCTATGTCGTGCTGGCCGGGGAAATGACGCTGGAATGGGACGGCAACACCGCCGTCCTCGGCCCCTTGGACAGCTGCACCATCCCCCCGGGACAGGATCGGCGCATCGAGAACCGCTCGAACCATGTCTGCAAGATGCTGGTCGTCATCCCCTATCCGCCCAAGCCGAAAAGCGAGTGAGGCCATGAGCCTGATGAATCCCCTGTCGATGTTCGACGTGAAGGGCAAGGTCGCGGTGATCACCGGCGCCTCGGGCGCCTTCGGCATGGTCGCGGCGCGCGTGCTGGCGGGCGCCGGCTGCCGGCTGGTGCTGGCGGCGGGCAATGCGCGCGCGCTGACCGAGATCGCCGGGGAATGCCGCGCCGGCGGCGCCGCGGTGCATGAGGCGAATGTCCGCCCGGATACCGAAGCGGCCTGCGAGGGGCTTATCGCCTCGGCGGTTGAGGCCTTCGGGTCCTGCGACATCCTCGTCGTCGCCTCGGGCATGAACAAGGTCGCCAAGATCGACGAAATGGCGCCCGACACCTTCCTGTCGGTGATGGACGCCAATGTCACGCAAAGCTGGCTGATGGCCCGCGCCGCCACGAAGCAGATGAAAGCGCAGGGCACGGGCGGCAAGATCGTGCTGGTGTCTTCCGCCCGGGGGCTTCTGGGCCATCCGGCGGGGTACACCGCCTATTGCGCCTCGAAAGCGGCAGTCGACGGGATCACCAAGGCTCTGGGCTGCGAGCTGGGCCCGACCGGGATTACGGTGAATGCCATCGCGCCCACCGTCTTCCGCTCGCCCCTCACCGCTTGGATGTTCGGGGACGACGACAACGCCAAGGCCGTTCGCGGCGGGTTCCTCGCCCGGGTGCCGAAGGGCCGGTTGGGCGAACCCGAGGATCTGGCGGGGCCGCTGCTGTTCCTGTCGTCGAAGGCGTCGGATTTCTATACCGGGCATATCCTCTATGCCGACGGCGGCTACACGGCGGGCTGATCCATGACGCAGGACCGTCTCATCGGGGTGATCGGCGCGGGGCTCATGGGTCACGGCATCGCCCTGGTCATGGCGCGCGCCGGGCTGCGCGTCGCCATCACCGATCCCATGGCCGAGGCGCGGGCCGCTCTGCCCGCCCGCGTGCGCGAGTCGATGGTCCTCATGGGCCACGATGACGCCGCCATTGCCGCCACCCTGTCGCGGATCGCGGTGCATGAGACGCTGGCCGCGACCGTCGCGCAAGCGCATGCGGTCTTCGAGGCCGCGCCCGAGAAGATGGCGCTGAAACAGGCGATCTTCGCCGAGATCGAGGCCGCCGCACCGCACGACTGCATCCTTGCCTCGAACACTTCGGTCATGCCGATCACCGAGATTATGCAGGGGCTTACACACAAGGATCGCGCGCTGGGGACCCATTGGTGGAACCCGCCGCACATGATTCCGCTGGTCGAGGTCATCCGCACCCAATGGACCGCCGAGCCCGCGGTGGCCGCGATGATGGCGCTGCTGGCCGAGGCCGGGAAGACGCCCGTCCGCGTCGACAAGGACGTGCCGGGCTTCATCGGCAACCGCTTGCAACATGCGCTCTGGCGCGAGGCGATCAGTCTGGTCGAGCGCGGGATCTGCGACGCGGAATCCGTGGATACCGTGGTGAAATCCTGCTTCGGGCGCCGGCTGTCGGTGCTGGGTCCTTTGGAAAACGCCGATCTGGTGGGCACCGACCTCACGCTCGCCATCCATGAGACGGTCATTGCCGACCTCGAGAACCGCCCGGGCCCCTCGCCTTATCTTCAGCAACTGGTCGCCGACGGCAAGCTCGGCATGAAGGCGGGCGCGGGGTTCCGCACCTGGACTGCGGAAGAGGCCGCCAAGGTCCGCAATCGGGTCACCACGCATCTGAGGAAACTGGACACGATTCTGGACGACTGAGGCTTTCGACAACTCGCATGGGGAGGACGAGACGTGAAGAGACTGAACCGCCGAAGATTCCTGGGAACCACCGGCGCGGCGCTGGCTGTTCCGGCCCTGTTGCCGCGCGGGTTGAAGGCCGCCGAAGGCCCGATCCGCGTCGGGCTGGTGACGCCCACGACCGGGCCGCTTGCCTTCTTCGCCGCGCCCGACGACTTCGTGCTGGCGCAATTCGCCGAGGTGCTGGCACAGGGCGCGAACGGCCGCCCGATCGAGATCATCGTCAAGGACAGCCAATCCTCGGCCAACCGCGCGGCCGAGGTGGCGTCCGAGCTGATCCTGCGCGACGAAGTTGCGCTGATCCTGTCGGCTGGCGGACCGGACACCGTGAACCCGGTGGCCGATCAATGCGAACTCAATGGCGTGCCGAGCCTGTCCACCGCCTGCCCGTGGCAGCCCTTCGTGATGGGGCGCGGGTCCAATCCGGCGCAGGGTTTCGAGATGACCTACCTCTTCGCCTTCGGGCTTGAGGACGTGATCGGCGCCTATCTGAAGCTCTGGGAAGGGGTCGAGACGAACCGCAAGGTCGGGCTGCTCTTGGCCAATGACGCCGACGGCAACGCCTGGGGCGACGCGCAATTCGGCTTCCCGCCGGCGCTGGCCCAAGCGGGCTACGAGGTCGTCGATCCCGGCCGCTACACCCCGATGAGCGACGATTTCAGCGCGATCATCGGCCAGTTCCAATCGGCCGGCGTCGATATCGTGATGGGCACAATGATCCCGCCCGAATTCCTGACCTACTGGACGCAATCTCACCAGCAGGGGCTGCAGCCCAAGGTCACGACCATCGGCAAGAGCCTGCTCCTGCCCAATGTCCTGGAAGCCGCCGGTGCCAGCGGCGAGGGGCTGTCGTGCGAATTGGGCTGGCATCCAGCCTTCCCCTTCACCTCGGCCTCGACCGGGCAGAGTGCGGCGCAGATCGCCGAGGCCTGTCAGGCGGCGACCGGCCGGCCCTGGGTGCAGACGCTGGGGCTGAAACATGCGTTGCTGGATCTCGCCGTCGATGTGCTGAAACGCGCGTCGGACCCCGAGGATGCTGACAGTATCCTCGCCGCGATCCGCGAGACGCAGTGCGAGACCACACTGGGTGTCGCGGACTGGAGCGCGTCGCCGATTGCCAATGTCGCCAAGTCGGCAATGATGGGCGGCCAGTGGCACCTTGGCCCTGACGGCTGGACCATCGACATCGCCGCCAACCCGACCGATTTGCCGGTGCCTGTCACCCGTCCGATGGAAGCGATGTGAGGGAGATCGCCGATGCGCTTTGAAGACCGTAACGAGATGCTCAAACCCGGCTATCTGCCGCTGGAATCGGGCATCATCCGCTATGACGACGGCTCGGTGACCATCGCGGCCCTGACCCGGATGCCGCATTGCCGCGCCAAGATGGTGCATTGGTGGTTCGGCTGGCTGGGTGGCACCGACCAGTACAAGCTGTGGCACCCCGTCGACCATATTTTCAGCGACTGGGAAGACCGGGGCAACGCCGGCAATTATTACGGCGCGAAGCATCTGGTCCATGAGACGCTGGGCGGCGGTGGCGCGGTGCACAAGCTCCGCATCCATTTCCGCGACCCGCACGAGGTATTCGACGCCGCCCGCTACGATCAGGTCGACGGCCATGCGATCTGCGCCCGTCCGGGCAGCCTGGAGCGTCCGATCAACCTGGGGCACATGACGCATTTCGTGCGCAACACCGATTATGGTTGCGAGATGCGCACAAGGTTCTGGCTGGGCGATGTGCACCATCAGGACCTGGCGACCAAGTTGCCCGACGAGGTGGTGCAGGGGATCCGCCGCGAGGCGCTGACCGATGATTTCTGCACCCGGCTGCACCGCCATGCCATCGAAGAAATGGGCTATCTGGCCGATCTCCTGCCGGTTCTGTACCGGCAGGTCACGCAGGACGCGAGCTTCTGAACATTCTCGAACTGGGGAGGACGAGACGATGAAGACCCTGAACAGACGCCATTTCCTGACCGGAACCTCGGCGCTGCTGGCGGCCCCCGCGATCCTGCGGGCGACCCGCGCCCATGCGCAGACGCCCACGATCAAGGTGGGGCATGTGAGCCCCCGCACCGGCCCGCTCGCCGGTTTCGCGGAAGCCGATGATTATATCCTGCAGGCGATCACCCAGCGTTTTGGGGCTGGCATCGACAACAACGGGCGCGCCTGGCAGATCGAGGTCATCTCGAAGGACAGCCAGTCGAACCCGAACCGCGCGGCGGAAGTCGCCAGCGAGCTGATCCTGTCCGACGAGGTCGACATCATCGTCGCCGCCTCGACCCCCGACACGGTCAACCCGGTCTCGGATCAGGCCGAGATCAACGAGGTGCCCTGCATCACCACCGACTGCCCGTGGCAGCCGTATTTCTTCGGTCGCGGCGGCAATCCGGCGCAGGGTTTCGCCAGCACCTACCATTTCTTCTGGGGCCTCGAGGACGTGATCGGCGCCTTCCTCGCCATGTGGGATGGCTCGGGCGTCGCGAAGAAAGTTGGCGGCCTCTTCCCGAACGACGCCGACGGCAACGCCTGGGGCGATCCCCAGCGGGGCCTGCCGACGCCCTTGGCCGCCGCGGGATACGATCTGGTCGATCCCGGACACTATCAGCCGATGACCGACGATTTCTCGAACTACATCAACGCCTTCAAGGAAGCGGGTTGCGAGATCGTCACCGGCAACATGATCCCGCCCGATTTCGGCACCTTCTGGAGCCAGGCCGCACAGCAGGGCTTCAACCCGAAGATCGTCACCATCGGCAAGGCGCTCTTGTTCCCCTCGGTCATCCAGGGGCTTGGCGACCGCGGCATCGGGCTCTCGTCCGAGGTCTGGTGGTCACCGTCCCATCCGTTTTCGTCGTCGCTGACCGGCGCCTCGGCGGGCGATCTGGCGGGCGGATACACGCAGGCGACCGGCCGTCCCTGGACCCAGCCCATCGGCTTCAAGCATGCGCTGTTCGAGGTGGTAGCCGATGTCATCGGCCGCGCCGAGGATCTGGAGGACAGCGAGGCGATCATCGCCGCCATCGCCGCCACCAACATGAACACCATCGTCGGCCCGGTGAACTGGGCGAACGGGCCGGTGCCGAATGTCACCAAGACCCCTTTGGTCGCCGGCCAGTGGCAGCGCGAGGGCGACGGCATCGACCTGAAGATCGTCGCCAACGCCACCGCGCCGAATATCCCCACGACCGGCGAGCTGATGCTGCTAGCATGAACGTGAGGGGGGCCGTCGACTGGCGACGGCCCCGAACCTGCGGGAGAGACCATGCCTCCGATCCTTGAACTTCAGGGCGTGAAGAAGGCTTTCGGCGCCGTCGTGGTGGCGGACGACCAAACGTGGTCGCTTGCCCCCGGCGAGGCGTTGGGGGTGCTGGGTCCGAACGGCGCCGGCAAGACCTCGATGTTCAACCTCGTGACCGGCACCTTGTCGGCGGATGCGGGGTCCATCCGTCTGGACGGGCAGGACATCACCGGCTGGTCGGCGGCGAAGCGGTGCCGCGCTGGGATCGCCCGCAGCTTTCAGGTGCCGCAGCCCTTCGCGCATATGACGGTGTTCGAGAACGCCTATGTCGCCGCGACGCAGGGCGCGAGTCTTTCCGGTCGCGCCGCCGAGGCCCTGTGCCTCGATGTACTCGATCGCACCGGGCTCGTCGCCAAGTCGAACGCGCAGGCGGGCGGGCTGACGCTTCTGGAACGCAAGCGGCTGGAGCTGAGCCGTGCGCTCTGCGCAAAACCGCGCGTGATCCTGCTCGATGAAATCGCCGGCGGCCTCACGGAACACGAATGCCAGTCGCTGATCCAGACCATCCGCGACGTGCATGCGACCGGCGTGTCGATCGTCTGGATCGAGCATGTCGTCCACGCGCTTCTGGCCGTGGTCAGCCGGCTGATGGTCATCGATTTCGGCCGCAAGATCGCCGAGGGCGAGCCCCAGGCGATCATGCAATCGCGCGAGGTGAAGGAAATCTATCTGGGGATCGAAGCCGATGCCTGACGCCCTTATGAGCCTTCAGGCGCTGAACGCACACTACGGGGATTTTCAGGCGCTCTATGGCGTCAACCTGACGGTCGAACCCGGCGAGGTCGTGGCGGTGATCGGCGCGAATGGCGCGGGGAAGACCACCATGTTGCGCTCTATCGCCGGGCTGTTGCGCAACGCCCCCGAGGCGATCCGCTGGAAGGGCCAGCCCATCGGCGCGCTGCGGGCCGATCAGGTCGCGGCCCTCGGGATCGCGCTGGTGCCCGAGGGGCGGCTTCTGTTCCCCTCGCTCAGCGTCGAAGAGAACCTCGTCATCGGCGGGCAGCTTGGCCGCAAGGGGCCGTGGTCGCTGCAGCGCGTCTACGACCTGTTCCCGATCCTCAAGGAACGCCGCAATCAGCAATCAACCTCGCTCTCCGGGGGCCAGCAGCAGATGGTCGCCATCGGCCGCGCACTGATGGCGAACCCGGAGCTGGTGCTGATGGACGAGATCAGCCTCGGCCTCGCCCCCGTGATTATCCGCCAGATCTACGAGGCCCTGCCCGGCATCGTGGGCGAAGGGCTGACGGCGGTGATCGTCGAGCAGGACATCGCCAAGGCGCTCTCGGTCTCGCAGCGTGTCTATTGCCTGCAGGAGGGCCGGGTCTCGCTGGAAGGCCAATCGCAAACCGTCCCGCGCGAGGAGATCACTCGCGCCTATTTCGGAGTCTGACGCATGGATTGGCTCAATGCCTTGCTCCAGGGGACGCTGCTGGGCGGGCTCTATGCCCTCTTCGCGGCCGGATTGTCGCTGATCTTCGGGGTGATGCGGCTGGTCAACATCGCCCATGGCGACCTGATCGTGCTCTCGGCCTATATCGCCCTCAGTTTCGGCGTCAGTCTTGGCCTGAACCCCCTGGCCGCGCTGCTGCTGGTGGTGCCGACCATGGCGCTGATCGGCTATGCCCTGCAGCGGCTGATCCTGAACCGGACAATGGGTGAGGACATCCTGCCGCCGCTCCTGGTGACATTCGGGCTGTCGGTGATCCTGCAGAACGCCCTGCTCATGGGCTATTCCGCCGATCCGCAGAACCTGCAGGCCGGGGCCATCGAGACGGCTTCGGTCAACCTGGGCCCATTGGCGGTGGGGGTGATGCCGGTCATGGTCTTTGTTACCGCAATCGGGGTGATCGCCGCGCTGCAATGGATGTTCTACCACACTGCCTTGGGCCGCGCCTTCCGGGCGACCTCGGACCGTCAGGACGTGGCGCAACTGATGGGCCTCAACCGGGCGCATGTCTTCGGGCTGGCGATGGCCCTGTCGCTGGCGGTCACCGCGCTGGCCGGGGTTTTCCTCGGCATCCGCACGGCCTTTGACCCGGCGGCGGGCGGGGCGCGGCTGATCTTCGGCTTCGAGGCGGTGATCATCGGCGGCCTCGGCAACCTATGGGGCACATTGGCGGGCGGGGTGATCCTCGGCGTCGCCCAGACCCTGGGCGCCAAGATCGACCCGGGCTATCAGATCCTCGCCGGTCACATCGTCTTCCTGATCATTCTGGCCCTGCGTCCGCGCGGCCTGTTCCCGAGGATCGACGGATGACCCTGACCGTCACACGCCGCACCCGCCTCTCGACCGCCTGGCTGATCCTGCTGGTGCCGATCGTGCTTCTGCTGATCGCCGCGCCCTGGTGGGCGGGCAGGGCCGACCTGCGGCTGATGGGCGAGATCGCGCTCTACATGTCGCTCGCCGTGCTGTGGAACCTGCTTGCGGGCTATGCCGGCCTCGTGTCGGTCGGCCAGCAGGCCTATGTCGGCTTCGGCGGCTACCTGTTCTTTGCTCTGACCATGCTGGCGGGCCTGCATCCCTATGCCGCGCTGCCCCTGGTGGTGCTGGCGGGCGCCGTCATCTCGGCCCCGGTCGCGGTGCTGATCTTCCGCCTGCGCGGTGCCTATTTCGCCATCGGCACCTGGGTCGTGGCCGAGGTCTTCCGGCTGTCCTTCGCCCAGATCTCCAGCCTAGGCGGCGGCTCGGGCACCTCGCTGTCGCCCGATATCGTCCGCTCGCTGGCCGATGGCCGCGACGCGCGCGAGGCCGTGGCCTGGTGGCTGGCGCTTGGCGCAGCGGCGCTGGTGATCGGCGCGGTCGTCTGGCTGCTGCGGTCCCGGCAGGGCGTGGCTTTGACGGCGATCCGTGACAACGAGCTGGCGGCGCGGTCCCTCGGCATAGACATCTGGCGCACCAAGTTCACCGTCTATGTCGTGGTCTCGGGCCTGACGGCGCTGATCGGCGCGCTGATCTTCCTGCAGAAGCTGCGCATCTCGCCCGATGCGGCCTTCAGCGCCAATGACTGGACCGCTTTCGTCATCTTCATCGTCGTGATCGGCGGGATCGGCACGCTGGAGGGCCCGATCCTGGGAACGCTGGTGTTCTTCGCCCTGCGCGAGACGCTGGCCGACCTCGGCACATTTTACCTGATCGCGCTCGGCGCGGTTGCCATTATCATCATGCTCTTCGCCCCGCGCGGCCTCTGGGGGTTCCTGCGCGACCGCTGGGGCCTTGAACTCTTCCCGCTCAGCCGTCGGGTGAGCGGCCTTGCCAAGAAGGAGGCCTGAATTGGCCCGCAAGCCCAAGACCATCATCACCTGCGCCGTCACCGGGGCGATCCACACGCCCACCATGTCAGAGGCGCTGCCCTGGACCTATGACCAGATCGCCGAGCAGGCGATCGCGGCGGCCGAGGCCGGGGCCTCGATCCTGCATCTGCATGCCAGGAACCCCGAAACCGGCGCGCCCTCGATCAACCCGGACGATTTCGCGCCTTTCCTGCAGCGCATCAAGCAGGCGACGGATGCGGTGGTGAACATTTCGACCGGCGGCTCGCTGACCGCCTCGATCCAGCAGCGCATCGCGCCGGCCAAGACCTTCTCGCCGGAGATGTGCTCGATGAACATGGGGTCGCTGAACTTCAGCTTCCACGGGCTCGCAGGCCGCTACAAGGACTGGAAATTCGACTGGGAGAAGGAGTATGTCGCAGGCTCCGAGGGCAACATTTTCCGCAATACCTTCAAGGACATCAAGGAAGCGGCCGAGACGCTGGCCCCGCACCGGATCAAGTTCGAGCACGAGATCTATGATGTAGGCCACCTCTACAATCTGAAATTCATGCTGGATCAGGGCCAGTTCCAGGCGCCGATCTTCCTGCAATTCGTGCTGGGGATCCTGGGCGGGATCGGCGCGGATGTGGAGAACCTCGTGTTCATGAAGCGCACCGCCGACAAGCTCTTCGGCGATCAATACCGCTGGTCGGTGCTGGCCGCCGGGGCGGCCCAGATCCCGATGGCGGTGACGGCCAGCCAGATGGGCGGGCATGTGCGGGTCGGGCTGGAGGACAGCCTGTTCATCAGCCGGGGCGAACTGGCCGAGTCGAACGCGCAGCAGGTGGCGAAGGTGCGGCGGATCATCGAGGATCTGGGCAACGCGGTCGCCACCCCCGCCGAGACACGCGAGATCCTGGCGCTGAAGGGCGGCGACCAGGTCGCGTTCTGACCGGCCTCACGCCCCAGAGGATAAGTGCGAGGCGGCGCCCTGCCCCTTCGCAAGGAGCAGCCGACATCACGCCCGGATTGCGTCCGGGCGCGCTTCGGTGCCGGTCTTAAGGCCCAGCTTGCGCAACCGGTAATCAAGCTGCGCCCTGCTGAGACCGAGATCGCGCGCCGCGGCCGAGACATTGCCCTTGGCCGCCGCCAGCGCGCTGGTATAGGCGTCGATCTCCATCTGCTGCAGGGTGCGCCCCTCGACCTTGCCGTCCGACGTGCTGCGCACGATGCTGCCGCTGGCATGCGCGCGCTCGATGAACTCGGGCAGTTCTTCCAGCCCGGAAAACAGATGCGAGATTTCCAGCTCGCCCGCCGGCTCGGCAAAGATTACCCCGCGTTCCAGCATGTTCGACAATTCCCGAACATTGCCGGGATAATCGTAGCGCAGCAGCAGGTCCATCGCGGCCCCGCTGATCTTGCGCAGGGGGCGGCCGTGGCGGCGGGCGTGGCGCTGTAGGAAATGCTCGATCAGCATGGGCAGATCGTCGCGCCGCTCGCGCAGGGGCGGCAGGGCGACGGGCAAGAGCGAGAGACGGTAGAAGAGATCGGCGCGGAAGGCGCCCGACTTCACCGCCTCGCGCGGCTGGCCCGAACAGGCCGAGACGATGCGGAAACCAGCCCGTGCCCCCTCGCGCGCCTGCAGACGCAGCGCCAGATGCCCCTGCAGCGGGCGCGAGAGCGAAAGCACGTCATTGAGAAACAGCGTCCCGCCCGCGGCACGGTCGATCTGCGCATCGAGCCGGGCGATGGCCGCCGGCGCGTCGTCATTGTCGAACATCGAGCAATTGACCGCGATGAAGGGCCCGCCCGGATGCCGCCCGATCTCGTGCAGGCGGCGGGCAAACAGCTCCTTGCCTGTGCCCGGCTCGCCCAGCAACATCACCGGCTCGTCCGAGCCACTGACCCGCTCGATCAGCCGCCGCGCCCGCATGATCGCGGCCGAGCGCCCCTGGATCATCGACACCCCGTCCTCGACCGGTTTCGGCAGCTCGACCGGCGGTGTCCAGGGCTTGCCCTTCACCCGTGGCTCGGTCAGGCCGAATTCCTCCAGTTCGGGCACGTCGTCGCCCCAGGCCTCGGCATTGCGCCCGATGATCACGCAGCGCTCGGCCCCCATGCCAGTGCATTCCATCTCGCGGAAGATCACCGGATAGCCGAAAAGCCGCGTGGTATAGCCCGAGGGCACGCCGATCAGCATCCAGCAGACCGGGCAGTCGCACACCCCGAAATGCGTCAGATGCTCGACCGCTTCGGTGCTGTCATGCCAGTAGAATTCGCCATGGTAATGGTTGCGCGAGACGTCGAATTCGAAGCGCCGCGTCGTGACCTTGACGAAACCCTCCATCGTGTGGATGCGCGGCCCTGCGGCCAAAGCGGCGGTCAGGTCCTGCTGCTGGAAGCGCTTGGCGATGACATCGGCCAGATGGATGCCCTGATACCAGCCCACGCAGCGAAAGATGCGGCGGGTCTGGTCGATGCCCATCGCCTCGATCATTTCCCGGCGCAACTGACCCAGCGAAGAGGTCTGCAGCAGGACCATCCGGTCCTCGTTCAGCCAGATCCGCCCGTCGCCAAGCGCGAATTGCAACGCGCCCGCGAGGTCAGACAGGGTTGGTGGCGCGCCCTCGTCCAGCAGCTTTGAATCGCCCCGCGACAACAAGCGCGGCGCCCGGCGCGAGGCTTCGGTGAGCGAGATTCTCTTGGCCATTGCGCAATTGATGCATGATGAAGACGGGCTTCACCAAATCATGAAATTTCTGCGCGTGCAATGAACTGAAAATAGACGATTAAAAACAGATCTTTGCATGATTTTCATTTCCATGGAGACTTTTTCCTTGAGCGAGACTTCACCAGATCGCCCAACTCCCCGCATCGCGGCGCCAAAGGAGGCGCTGCCAAGGGAGGAACGGATATGGACGGGACAACAAGGGCTTTCCTGGACGAAAGCCAGTGGAGCGGGCGCATCTATTCGGGCGGTTGGGCCGATACCGGCGCCAGAACTGAAATCTCGGCGCCAGCCGACGGCAGCCTCGTCGGGCATATCGGCAAGGCCGGTCCCGCCGATCTGGCCCGCGCCGCTGCCTCCGCCGCGGCCGCGCAACCCGGCTGGGCCAGGACCCCGCCGCCTTTGCGCGCCAAGATCCTCAACGCCGCCGCCGACATCCTGGAGGCGAACGGCCCCGAGCTGATGCCCTGGATCATCCGCGAGACAGGTTCCATCCCGCCCAAGGCCGGGATCGAGATTGAACACAGCGCAGGTTTCCTGCGCGCCGCCGCCATGGCCGCTGTCGAACCCGCCGGGCGCATCCTGCCCAGCCAGGACGGCCGGCACGAAGAGGCCCTGCGTGTGCCGCATGGCGTCGTCGGCGTCATCTCGCCCTTCAACTTCCCGCTGATCCTGTCGGTGCGCGCCATCGCCGCCGCTTTGGCCACCGGCAACACGGTCGTGCACAAGCCCGATCCGCGCACGCCGATCACCGGCGGCGTCATCATCGCCCGCATCTTCGAGGAGGCCGGCCTGCCCGCCAATTGCCTGCATATTGCGCCGGGCGGCGGCGATGTGGGCGCGGCGATGTGCGAGGATCCGAACATCGCCATGGTCAGTTTCACCGGCTCGCCGGAGGTCGGCTCCAAGGTCGGCGAGGCCTGCGGGCGCAACCTCAAGCGGGTGCAGCTGGAACTGGGCGGCAAGAATGCGCTGGTGATCATGGAGGATGCCGATTTCGATCAGGCGGCCTCGAACGCGGCCTGGGGCACCTGGCTGCATCAGGGCCAGATCTGCATGGCGACGGGCCTGATCCTCGCGCCGAAAGCCATCGCCGGGAAACTGGCCGAGACACTGGCGGTCAAGGCCCAGTATCTGCCGGTGGGCAACCCGGCCACCGACCAGGTGGCGCTGGGGCCGCTGATCTCGGGGCAGGAGGCCAGCCGAATCGAGGGCATCGTGCAGGATGCGGTGAACAAGGGCGCGCGGCTGCTGGCCGGGGGCACGGCGAACGGCACGATGTTCCCCGCCACGGTGCTGGCCGATGTCACCCCCGGCATGCGCGCCTTCGAGGAAGAGATCTTCGGCCCGGTCGCCGTGGTCGCCGCCTATGACGGCGAGGAGGATGCCGTGCGGCTGGCCAATCTGTCCGACTTCGGCCTCGCCGCCGGGATCATCGGCAAGGATCTGGGCCGCGCCCGCGCGCTGGGTGACCGGCTGAAGGTGGGCCATCTGCACATCAACGACCAGACGGTGACCGCCAGCCCCTTCGCCCCCTTCGGCGGACGCGGGCGCTCGGGCAACGGGACGCGGATCTCGGGCCCGGCGATCTGGGAGGAATTCACCCAATGGGTCTGGGTCACCACCCTGCCCGAGGCGCGCAACTACCCGTTCTGACACCGCACCATTCCAGACCGGCGGCCGCCCCCCAGCGGGGCGGGGGACCCCGGCTGCCCTGAACAAAGGACAAGACGATGAATTTGCAAGGCAAGACCCTTGTGGTGACCGGCGCCTCCTCGGGCATCGGCTCGGAAGTCGCCCGGCTGGCGCGGTTCCACGGCGCGCGGGTGATCGGCATGGACCGCAACGATCCGATGGTGTCTCTGGCCGGTTTCGTGCGGGTCGACATGGCCGACCCTGCCTCGATCGACGCCGCCATCGACGCCCTGCCCAGCCGCATCGACGCCCTGGTCAATTGCGCCGGGGTCTCGGGCATGGCCGATCCCGATCTGGTGGCGCGGATCAATTACCTGGGCCTCCGGCATCTGACCGAGGCGCTGGCTGCCAATCTCAAGGGCGGCGCGGTGGTCAACATCGCCTCGATCCTGGGCGCCGAGTGGCCAAAGCGGCTCGACGCGCACAAGGCCCTCGCCGCCACCGCCGGCTTTGCCGAGGGTGCCGCCTGGCTGAAGGCGCATCCGGTGCCGCAGGAGACCTGCTACCAGTATTTCAAGGAAGCGCTGATCGTCTGGACCAAGACCCGCGGCTACGAGCTGTTCATGCAGCACGACATCCGCATGAACTCGGTCGCCCCCGGCCCGGTGATGACCCCGATCCTGGGCGAATTCGTGCAGATGCTGGGCGAGGAACGCGTCGCCTCGGACGCCGCCAGAATCAAGCGCCCCGCCATCCCAGACGAGATCGCGCCGCCCGTGGTCTTCCTGTGTTCCGACGCTGCCCGCTGGGTGGTGGGGATCAACCTGCCGGTCGATGGCGGCATCGACGCCATGTATGTCTGAGGGGGCCGGGCGATGTCAAAGGAACAGCTCTACGCCATCCTGGAAATGGGCGCGCAGAACCCGCCGCCGGTGATGGAGGGCCCGGTCGCGATGCGCGGCTGGTTCGAGGCAATGATGGAACCGACGCCGGTGGCCGAGGGGATCGCCATCACGCCCGTGACCATCGCCGGCCATGGCTGCGAATTCGTGCGCCCCGCCGGCGCTCCCCACGGGAAACTCATCGTCTATTTCCACGGCGGCGGCTTCATCTTCGGCTCGCCCCGCTCGCATCGGGTGATCGCCTCGAATCTGGCGCGGGCCAGCGGCATCACCGTGCTCTCGGCGCAATACCGCATGGCGCCGGAAAACCCCTATCCCGCCGCGCATGACGATGCCTTTGCCGTCTACCAATGGGTGCTGGAGCAGGGCCATGCCGCGGGCTCGGTCGCGCTGTGCGGCGATTCCGCGGGCGGCAATCTCGCGCTCGGCACCGCCGTGCGGGCGCGGGACGCGGGCCTGCCGCTGCCTGCAGCGCTGGTGCTGCTGTCCCCGGCGCTGGATTTCGCGCATGACGGCGCCTCGCATACCGAAATGGCCGATGCGCCGCTGGTCAACCGCCCCTTCGCCGAGATGTTCACCGCGATGTATCTGGGCGACGGCGACCGCCGCGATCCCGGCGTAGCGCCGCTTCAGGGCGATCTGTCCGGCCTTCCGCCCACGCAGGTGCAGGTGGGCAGCTGGGAATTCCTGCGCGACGACAGCGTGACGCTGGTCCAGCGCCTGAAGGCTGCCGGCGGCGAGGCCGAGCTGACCCTCTGGGAGGGCATGTGCCACAACCACCAGCTTTTCGCGCCGTTACTGGAGGAGGGGATGGCCTCGATCGACCGCGCCGGGGCGTTTCTGCGCGGACATCTGAGAACCTGATCCGAAAACGGGCCCGAAGGCCCGCACAAACTCTGGGAGGAGTGACCATGACGACCCAGACCCCCGGCGCCCTGACCCGCCGGCAATTCACCGCCCTGGGCGGCGCGGCGCCGGACAGGACATGAGAATGACTGAACGCCTGTTGCCGATGCCGGGTGCCGACCGGCGCCTGATCCTGCTGCCCGCAGGCAGCTATTCCTGCTGGCGCTGGCCCGGCTGATCGACCCGGCGCAATGAATCGACAAGCTCACGCGGCAGGGCAACTATGTGCTGCTGGAGGGCTATGCGGGCCTCGTCGCCTATGCCATGGCGCGGCTGGGCGAGCCGGGTCTGGTCGGCCTGTGGAGCACCCGGGCGGGGCGTGAGCCGCTGGCGATGCGGGCATGGCTGGCCGACCGGCGGGAATCCTAGATCGCGCGCTCAGCCCATGAACTCGCTGGGCGACAGCGCCTGATGCAGGAAGAGCACGTTCTCGCGCAGGTCCTCGCGGCTGATCCTGCCGCCAAGGCAGACGCGCAGCCTTTCCTGCGGCGGGCCCTCGACCGTGAAGGCGTCCGAAGGAATGAGGCCCAGTGACCGCCCGGCCATCTTCACCATGACATCGGCCCGGCCCACCCCTTCGGGCAGGGTCAGCCAGAGGTTGAAGGCATTTTCCGAAGCCTCGAACGCCAATCCCTCCAGCGCCTCGCGGGCGATGGCCTGTCGCGCGGCGCTTTCGGCGCGCAGGAACCGGCGGATGCTGTCGGCGGTTCCGTCCTCGATCCATTGAGTGGCGAGCGCGCAGGCGAGGGGCGAGGGCATCACCGACAGCGCCCGGATCGCCTGCGACAGCCGGATCGCGCAGCGCGGAGAGGGCGCGATGGTAAAGGCCAGCCGCAACCCCGCGCCAAGGCATTTTGCGAGGCCGCCGATATGCCAGGTCAGATCGGGCGCCAGGGAAGCGAACGGCGCAGGCGAGGTGGCGGGTATGAAGCCATAGGCGTCATCCTCGATCAGTGTGAGGCCGGTGGCGTTCAGCACCTCGGCCAACGCAAGCCGCCGCTCGACCGGGATAGTCAGCGTCGTGGGGTTCTGCAGCGTCGGGTTCAGGTACAATGCCCTGGGCTTGTGTACGGCAATCGCCGTGCGCAACGCCTCGGGCGTCACGCCCTGCGCATCCATCCCCAACCCGACCAGCGTTACGCCAAAGCGCGCCGCGATGTTGCGGATGCCGGGATAGGTGACACGCTCGCAGAGGATCCGGTCACCGGGGGTGGCGATGATCGACAGGATGGCCGCCATCGTGGCATGGGCGCCCGGGGTGACGGCGATCCGCTCCATCGACGGGGCCATGCCGCGCAGGCTGAGCCAACGGGCGGCCGCAAGCCGGTCGCGTTCGGCCCCGACCGGCGATTGATAGCGCAGCAGGTCGATCAGATTGGCCGAGACGGTGCCCAGCCCCGCCTGCATTCGGGCGATCAGCGCGGGATCGGTGGGCTCGGGCGGCATGTTCATCGACAGATCGCCCGCGCGCCTGCGCTCGGGATCCGCGGCCGGGGTCCGGGGCCTGACGAAGGTACCGCGACCCACATGGCTATCCACCAGGCCGCGCGCCTGCGCCTCGGCATAGGCGCGCGAAACGGTGGTGAAATCAATACCGAGACTCGCGGCGAGGCGGCGCTGCGGCGGGAGCCGGTCGCCGCTGCCCAGCCGACCCTGCTGGATGTCCTGCGCGATGGCATCGGCAATCGCCAGATAGCGCGGCTTGCCGCCACCTTGCAGCTGGGGGATCCAATCCATCATCGAGGCAACTCCTGATCAGGAGCAGATTACAGGATGGCCGCGCAAGATTGAAGGGAAATTGTATGTATCGTGATCCTGACAAGAGGCCGGACGGGAGGCCAGCAGGTCAGTTGGATTACCTGGCGAACTACAATAATTCCTAACCTTCGTTGTTCCATACGATGACGCCACAATGTCGCATATTGATTCATCACTGGCCCATTCAATATTCCCCGATTTGCGCTATATTCCCCTCATGAGTCGACCGAAAGCGAGCTTGCCCATGACCTCCTCCACCCCCCGTGATACCAAGCGCGCCGTGCGGCGCGGGCTCATGCTTCGGTGCCCGGCCTGTGGCGAGGGCAAGCTTTTCGGCCGCTACCTGAAGGTCAATCACAGCTGCCCCGCCTGCGGTGAGGAACTGCACCACCAGCGCGCCGACGATGGCCCGGCCTATCTGACGATCCTGATCGTCGTGCATGTGATCGGCATTTCGCTGCACAGCATGGTCGGCCATTATCAGGACGACCCGCTGCAACTGGCGCTGATCCTCTGTACCTTGGCCACGGTGATGTCGCTGGCGCTTTTGCCCCGGATGAAGGGGCTGATGGTCGCGATCCAATGGGCCAAGGAAATGCACGGCTTCGGCGAACAGGCACGCTGACCGCCGAAACCGTGCCGGGTCCGGCTTACTCGGGCGCCTCGACCAGGATCTTGACGTGGGATTTCTCGGCCACCAGCGCCTCGAACCCCTCGGCCACGATATCCTCCAGCGCGATGCGCTTCGTCACCAGCCGGTCGGCGCTGAAGTAGCCCTGCGTCATCAACGCCATGACCGCAGGATAGACGTTGCGGTAGGCGATGGTGCCCTGCAATTGCCGTTCCTTCAGGACGATGGTGTTGGGCTGGAACGACGCTTCCTTCTCCCAGATCGAGACGACCAGAACCTGCCCCTCGTGCCGCGTGGCCTCGATGCATTGCGGCAGGACCTGCGGCACGCCCGTCACCTCGAAGGCCACGTTGACCCCGCCGGTGGCCGCGCGGATCGCCGCCACCGCATCCGTCGCCGTGGGGTCGATGGCAGCGGTCGCGCCCAGTTCCAGCGCCTTGCGGCGGCGTACGTCCGAGGGTTCGACGACATGGATTTCCGAGGCCCCTGCGACGCGCAACGCCTCGACCACCAGCAACCCGATGGGCCCCGCGCCGAACACCGCGGCCTTGTCCCCGGCCTTGATCTTCGACAGCCGCACCGCGTGCAGGGCGACGGCGGCGGGTTCGACCAGCGCGCCCTGTTCCATCGACAGCGCATCGGGCATCTTGTGGACCATCCGCGCGGGCACCACGCTATGCGCCGCAAACCCGCCGTGCCCGCCCGAGAGGCCGACGAAACCGAGGCTGTCGCAGAGGTTATAGGTCCCCTCCAGACAGGCGGGGCAGGTGCCGCAGGCGAAGATCGGCTCGATGGCCACGCGCTCGCCGATGGACAGGCCCGTCACGCCCTCGCCCAGCTCGGTGACGGTGCCGCAATATTCGTGGCCCATGGTGATCGGCGCCTTGTCATGGCTAAGCGGGTGCTCCTCGCCGACCGGGACGAAGATCGGCCCGGCCAGGTATTCATGCAAGTCGCTGCCGCAGATGCCGGTCCAGGCGACCTTGATCTTCACCTCGCCCTTGCCGGGCTTCGGGTCAGGGATGTCTTCGACGCGAATATCCTTCACGCCATGCCAACGCGCTGCTTTCATGGGTCTTCTCCGATGACAGTAAACGAAATGCGCCCGGCGGGAGGGTCGGCCGGGCGCTTGGGTGCCGCCCCCAAGGCGGCACCCGGTCAGGGCATCACGACAGGTGATGGACCTCTTGCAGGCCGTAGACGGGGGTATCCAGCCCCTCCATCCGGGCCTTCAGTTGCAGGGCCAGATACAGCGAGTAATGCCGCGACTGGTGCAGGTTGCCGCCGTGGAACCACAGGTTTTCCTGTTGGGTCGGCTTCCACATGTTGCGCTGCTCGCCTTCCCAAGGGCCGGGGTCCTTGGTGGTGTCGGAACCGAGGCCCCAGACCTTGCCCACCTTGTCCGCGACCTCCTGGCTGATCAGATCGGCAGCCCAGCCGTTCATCGAGCCATAGCCGGTGGCCATGACCACCAGATCCGCGTCCAGGTGCCGCCCATCCGCCAGCACCACGCCGGTTTCGTCGAAGCGCTCGGGCTGGCCCTTCACCAGCTTGATCTCGCCGTCGATGATCAGCTGGCTGGCGCCGACGTCGATATAATAGCCCGACCCGCGGCGCAGGTATTTCATGAAGAGGCCCGAGCCGTCATCGCCCCAATCCAGATCGAACCCGGCCTTTTCGAGGCCCGCGTAGAATTCGGTGTCCCGCTCGCGCATCTGGTCGTAAAGCGGGATCTGGAATTCGTGCATGATCCGGTAGGGCAGCGAGGCGAAGATCATGTCGGCCTTTTCCGTGGTCATGCCCGCGGCCACGGCTTCCTCGGAATAAAGCGCGCCGAGCCCGATCTCCATCAGGCTGTCCGAGCGCACGATATGGGTCGAGGAGCGCTGCACCATCGTCACGTCGGCATCCGCCTCCCAGAGCGCGGCACAGATGTCATGGGCCGAGTTGTTGGAGCCGATGACCACGACCTTCTTGCCGCTCCAGGCATCCGGCCCCTCGTGCTGCGAGGAATGCTGGATCGTGCCCTTGAAGCTCTCCATCCCCGGGAAGGCGGGCATGTTGGCCTTGCCCGACATGCCGGTCGCCAGCACCAGCTGCGTCGGGCGCAGCGTCACCGGCTGGCCGTCGCGGTTGACCGTCACCTCCCAGGTGCCGCTGGCCTCGTCGAAACGGGCTTTCTGGACTTCGGAGCGGGTCCAGTAATTCAGCTCCATCACCTTGGTGTACATTTCCAGCCAGTCGCCCACCTTGTCCTTGGGGGTGAAGACCGGCCAGTTGTCGGGGAATTTGATATAGGGCAGGTGGTCGTACCAGATCGGGTCATGCAGGCAGAGCGACTTGTAGCGGCTGCGCCACTGGTCGCCGGGGCGGTCGTGCTTGTCGAGGATGATGGTCGGCACGCCCAGTTGCCGCAGCCGGGCGCCCAAGGCGATACCGCCCTGCCCGCCGCCGATGATGACCGTATAGGGCTGGGTGGTGGTGCCCAGCTCGGCCGCCTCGGCCTCGCGCTTTTCCTTCCAGGACAGGCGATTGCGCGCGGCGCCGTGTTCGGCGCCCATCGGTCGGCGTTTGCCCTTCGGTTCCTCGAATCCCTTGAGTTCTTGAAGCGCGGTGAGCAGGGTCCAGATGCGACCGTCCCTCAGCCGCATCAGCCCCCAGCCGCGGCCCGCGCCGGTCTCGAAGGTGATCCAGGCGGTGGTGACGCCGCCCTCCTCGGCCGGCATCTCGCCCTCCTGAAGGGCGAAATGGCCCGGGCGGGTGTGGGGAAGCTGCGCGCTGAGCATGGACTCCACCCCCGACGGCCCCTCGACCGTCTTCAGGTTCCAGGTCACGGCGATCAGGTCGCGCCAATAGCTGTCGGTGGCAAAGAGCGCGGCGGCGGCCTTGGCGTCGCCTTCCTCAAGGGCGGCGTTCAGGCGGTCGAGCGTTTCCTGCACCTGCGCGGTGGGTGTGTGATCGAGCATTGCGGTTCCTCCTCCTCAGCAATGTGATGGGGAAGAGTGGCGATGACGGGCGCCCCTGCTCCACGAAAATCTGGTCGAGAGGGGCCGTCCGGCGCTTGCGGCGACGCAGCATGTTGCGCGCGCAACGCCGCGCAACATCTCACACGGGCGCGCGCAGCCCCTCCTTGCGGATCCGGCGCAGGATGGTCGAGCGGTTGACGCCCAGACGCCGCGCGGCGCGGGCCATGTTCCAGTCGCAGGCGTCGAGCACCGCCTCCAGATCCTGCGTTTCCGCGCGGGGACGGGGCGCCGCGGGCAGGTCCGGCAGGTCGATGACCGAGCCCTCGGCGAGGGCGCAGGCGACATCCAGCACATGACCAAGCTCGCGCAGGTTCCCCGGCCAATCCCGCGCCATCAGCTCGGCCCTTGCCGAGGGGGTAAGCCGCATCTCCCCGCCGCAGCGCCGGGCCAGCAGCCGCTCGATCAGCCAGCCCAGATCCTGCCGCTCGCGCAGCGGCGGCAGGTCCAGCACCGCGCCGGCCAGCCGGTGATAGAGCGCGGCGGGCAGCGTCCCGGTGGACAGCAGGGTGCCGGGCGGATGGCGGCTGGTGACCAGGGCGCGCAGATGGGGATGGGCGTCCAGAAGCGCGGGAAGGGCGCGGGCTGCCTCGGGCGGCAGGTCCTCCACACCCCGCAGGAGCAGGCTGCCCGGCACCTGTTGCGCCACCATCGCCGCCTCGATCTGCCCGGGCCCGGCCCCGGCGCAATCCAGCGCCACGAAACCCCGCCGGCGCGAGGCCATGTGCAGCGTGCGGGCGAGCTTGGTCTTGCCGGTGCCGCTTTCGCCGCAGATCAGCAGCGGCACCGGCGTGCTGGCAAGCCGCTCGGCCTGTGTCAGCAGACGGGTCATCGCGGGATCGCCCCCGGCCAGCATGGCGAGGCCCCCGCCCGAGGCGCGCGGCTGCGGCATCCGGCGGTCGGATGGTGCCCGGCGCGGGGTCTGCGGTGCGATCGCATGGCCAAAGACCGCGCCACCATCGCTGAGCGAGACGATCCTGTCCTCGGTCGGGCGGTCGCGCATCAGATCGGGCAGGTCATCGACGCTGAGCCCCAGCAGGCTGTCGATCCGCTCGCCGATCAGCCCCCTGCCGCGCGCCAGCATCCGCGTCGCCGCATGGGTGGCGCCGATCACCCGCCCCGATCCGTCGAGCGCAACCGCGGCCTCGGGGTCCACATCCAGGAACTCGGGGCTCGAGGAAAAGCGCAACACCCATTCGCGGCGGCTGGCGGCCATCAGATTGGCCATCTCGACCCGCCGCGCCGCTGCGGTCACCAGCGACATGGCCAGCCCCTGACTGCTTTTCGGCGAGGGCGAGCGCAGGAGCGAGATATCCAGCACCGCCGCCAATTGCCCGAGGCTGTCGTAGATCGGCGCCGAGGTGCAGGAGAGCCCGGTATGGGCATTGCCGAAATGGTCGTCCTGATGGACCGTGACCGGCTCGCCGGTATAGAGGCAGGCGCCGACGCCGCAGGTCCCGGCCAGGTCTTCCGACCAGTTGGACCCCAGATAGAGCCCGGCGCCCCGCAGATCGTCGACGAAACGGTCGTCGCCGAAGAAATCGACGCAAACGCCCTTGGCATCGGTCAGCAGCAAAACGTAATTCTGCCCCGCCACCTGCCGGAAGAGGCTTTGCAGGCTGGCCCGGGCCGCGCCGATCATCCAGTCCGCCTGCTCGCGATGGGTGCGAAATTCCGATTCCGTGACGATATGCGCCGGCTCGTTGCGGGTCGGGTCCATGCCATAAACCTCGACACAGCGCCGCCAGGAGGCATCGACATAGCTGTCGCGGCCGGTTGCCTGACCCTCCAGAACCTGGGCGATCTCCTCGACGTGATGACGCTCGACCATCCAGCACTCCTCCCGCGTGCAAGCCTAGCATTGCGCGGCCCCGGAACGAGGGGGGACTTTGGTCGGACGGCGCCTGCCGTCCTAGGGCCGCCTGCCGGGCCGGGCGACGAAGGCGCCCAGCAGGATCAGCGGCCCGGCCAGAAGGAAGGCGAGACCGGGCACTTCGGCAAAGAACGCAAAGCCGAGCGCGACAGCCCAGAGGACCGAGAGATATTCGAAGGGCGCAAGCGCCGAGGCATCGGCATGACTGAACGAGAGCGTCATCAGGATATGCGCGAGCCCACCCGCAAGCCCCGTCGCGATCAGCAGCGCCATGCCCGCAGCCCCGGGCCAGACCCATCCCCAGGGCAGGGTCAGAAGGCCCCCCAGCGCCGAAACCATGGCGAACCAGAAGGCGATGGCCCCGGCACCCTCGCCCAAAAGGGTCAGACGCCGCACCTGGACCAACGCCCCGGCCGTCAGCACGGCCGTCACCAGGCCGAAGAACACGCCCAGCCCGCCCGCATCCGGCAGGACGCCGGCAAAGGCGGGCAGGCAGAAGACCGCCGCCCCGGCCAGGCCAAGCGCCACGCCCCCGATCCGCCGGGCATTCGGCCGCTCGCCCAGCAGCGCCCAGGCCAGCAGCACCAGCATGATGGGCGCGAGGTAAGAGAGCATGGTCGCCTCGGCCAGGGGCAGCAGCCGGATCGCGGCGAAGGAGGTGAACATGGCCGTGGCCCCCATGACGCAGCGCGCGACATGACCGAAGGGGCGCGAGGTCGCCAGCCCCCGGGGCCATTCGCCGCGCCACCAGAGGAACAGGACCAGCGGCAACAGCGCCCCGGCCGAGCGGAAGAACACCACCTGCCCCAGCGGCACTGTGTCGCCAAGCGCCTTGACGCAGAGCCCCATCGCCGCAAAGGCCAGCGTCGACAGGATGCGCAGGGTGATCCCCAGCCCCTCGGTCGAGGCCGGGCGCAGGGGGGCTATCGGCGGGGTCATCCCGGCGCCTGCGCTTTCTCTCCGCTGAACCGGATATGCGGCCGGTCGGAGTCCGGCGACCAGCTGACATGGGCCGTGACCCGGAAAACCTGACGCAGAAGCTCGGGCGTCAGCACGGCCCCCGGCGTGCCGCAAGCGCGCACCGCGCCGCCCTCCAGCACCACGATCCGGTCGCAGAACATGGCCGCGAGGTTCAGGTCGTGCAACGCGATGACGCTGGTCAGATCGAGTTCGCGCACCATGCGCAGGATCTCGATCTGGTGGTGGATGTCGAGGTGATTGGTCGGCTCGTCCAGGAACATGACCTGCGGTGCCTGCGCCAGCGCCCGGGCGATATGCACCCGCTGCCGCTCGCCACCCGAAAGGGTCTGCCAGGCCTGCTTGCGGCGTGACGCCATTTCGACGCGGCCAAGCGCTTGCGTCACCGCTGCCTCATCGGCCTCGGACCAGCCCGCGAGCGCCGAGCGGTGCGGCGTCCGACCCAGCCGCACCACATCGGCCACGGTGACGTTGGTGTCGGTGGCGGCGCTCTGCTGCACGAAGGCCACCTGCCGCGACAGCGCCTTGCGCGAGACCTGCGCGATGTTCTGGCCATTGATCTCGACCCGGCCCGAGGCCGGCCGCCGCAGCCCGGCCAGAAGCCGCAGCAGCGAGGATTTGCCTGAACCGTTCGGCCCGATCAGCCCCAGCGTCTCGCCCGGGGCGACGCTGAGCGAGACGTCCTGCACGATCATGCGGCGCTTCACACCCCAGGTCAGGTTTTCCGCGACGATGCTCATGCCTGCGGCCTCGCCCGGTACAGGATGATGGCGAAAAAGGGCACGCCGACCAGCGCCGTGACCACGCCGATCGGCACGGTCTGCTGCGTGGCGATCATGCGCGAGGCGATATCGGCAATGACCATGAAGACCGCGCCGACCATGGCGCAGGCAGGCAGCAGCCGCATATGCATGGGACCCACGACGTAGCGCGCGGCATGGGGCACCACCAGACCGACGAAGCCGATGGCGCCGACCATGCTGACGATGGTCGCGGTCAACAGCGCGGTCACGCCGAACAGCACCAGACGAATGCGCACCACCGGCACGCCGAGGGCCGCCGCATCCTCATCCCCGAAGGTGAAGGCGTCGAGCGAACGCGCCATCAGGATGCAGATCGCAAGGCTGACGAGCACGACGCCCAGCAGAAGCTGGAAATCGGGCCAACGCACGCCGCCGAAGCTGCCCAGCAGCCAGAACATCACGTCCCGCGCCTGCTGCGCATTGCCCGAGGTGGTGACGATATAGGACGTCAGCGCGTTGAAGAGCTGCGAGGCGGCGACCCCCGCCAGAATGGTGTGGTTGGGCCCGCTGGTCGCACCGTTCGACAGCAGGGCCACCAGCGCGAAGGCGGCGAAGGCCCCGGCGAAGGCGCCCAGCGACAAGGACAGGCTGCCCGCGCCGATCCCCAGCACGATCACGCAGACCGCCCCGGTCGAGGCCCCCGCCGAGACGCCCAGCACGAAGGGTTCGGCCAGTGCGTTGCGCAACAGCGCCTGCAGGATCGCCCCGCAGATCGCCAGCCCCGCCCCGGCGAGCGCCGCCACCAGCGCGCGGCTCAGGCGCAGGTTCCAGATGACGCTCTGCTCGATGGGGGCGATCTCGGCGCCGGTCAGGCCGAGCTCGTTGGTCACCGACAGGAAGACGGTGCGCAGGGCGATGTTGTAATCGCCAATCGCCGTCGCGGCGGCGACGGCGAGGATCAGGGTCACGAGCGACAGGCCGAGGAAGAGGACGAGGCGCGCGGCCCCGTCCCCCGACGTATCGGAAGACATCACCGCAGGTCGAGCGCTTGCAGCTGCTCGGCCACCTGCTCGGCCCCATAGAGCGTGCGGATGCTGGGATTCATCGCCGCCCCGCTCATCACCACGATGCGGCCGTTGCGGACCGCCTCCATCTGGCTGATGGTGGGGTCCGAGGTCAGGAACTCGATCTTGTTCGCGGCGGTGTCCAGATCCCAGCGGTTGCGGTCGACCTGCGCCGCGACAATCACCGTCGGATCGGCGGCCATGATTCCTTCCCAGCCAAGCGCGGGCCAATCCGCCTCGGTCCGGATGGCGTTCGACCCGCCCAGCAGATCGGCGATATAGCCCGAAGGCCCGTTGCCACCGCCGAGATAGGCGTCATCGGCGGGCGAGGGGCTGGAGAACCAGAAGAGGAAGGTCAGGTCCTCGTTGTCCGAGAATTGCTCGCGCAGGGCCGCCTCACGCGCCCGGAAATCCGCGATCAGCGCCTCGCCACGGTCGGCCACGTCGAAGATCCGGGCCAGATCCTCGATCTCTTTGTAGAGCAGGTCCATGCCCCACAATTCGCTGCGCGAACCATAGGCATCGCCGGCATCGAGCGTCGTGGCGCAGGCACTCGGCGCCAGATAGGTCGGAATGCCCAGCTCCTCGAAATCCGACCGGTTGGCGACGGTGCTGTCCGGGCCCATCAGCGTGGTCAGCATCGCCGCCACGAAATCGGGCTGGCGCGAAAGCACGGCTTCCAGCGTCGGGAATTCCACGGTCAGAACCTCGACCTGGGCATTCGCTTCGGCCAGCTCAGGCAGCACCGAGTTGGGCCAGAAGGCGCTGGCCGCCATCCGGTCCTGAAGTCCCAGCAGCAGCATGATCTCGGCGCTGTTCTGACCCAGCGCCACGGCGTTCTGCGGCGCCCGGGTGAAGGTGACCGATTGACCGCAATTCTCGATCGTCAGCGGATAGGTCGTGCGGGTCTGGGCCGCTGCGGCAGCGCCGGTCAGGGCCAGCGCAGCGGTCGCAAGGGCCAGAAGGGACGGAATCGACATCGCTGATCTCGCATTGTTGAGTATTCTTGTCGGGAAGCGCTAGTCCCATTCCGGCGCGATTTCAAGAGTCGTTTTGTCAGGATATTCCCGCCCGATCAGCGGGCCGGTGCCGCCTCCCGGATCAGCCAATCGACGAAAGGGCCGACCTTGTGCCGGGGCTCCGGCGCGCGGGCTGTCAGCAGGAAGAACCCCTCGCGGGAGGGCACGCCCAGACCGAAGGGTGCGACGAGCCGGCCGCTCTCGCGGTAGGGCGCAGCCAGCGAACTGCGACCCAGCGCCACGCCCGCCCCCCGCGCGGCCAGGTCATAGGAAACCAGCGAGGTATCGGTCTGGATCCCCTGCCCTGGATCGACGCTGGCCGCCCCGGCGGCGGCCAGCCAGGTGCCCCAGCCCTCGTGATAGCCCTGAACATGCAGCAGGCATTGCGCGGCCAGGTCGTCGGGGTGGCGCAGCGAGGCGGCCAGCGCGGGCGCGCAGAGCGGTGTCAGGACCTCTTGCGTCAGGCGGTAGCTGACAGCGCCGGGAAAATCGCCGGTGCCGTATTGGATATCGAGGTCGAGTGCCTCGGCGTCGAAAGGGTCGGCCCAGACGCTGCACAGGATCCGCAACCGGCTCTCCGGCGCCTCAGCCAGGAAGCGGGGCAGCCGTGGGGACAGCCAGTTGACCGCGAAGGAGACCGAACACCGGATGGTCAGCAGATCGTCCTGCCGCCGGCCAAAGACCTCCCGCGTACCATGTGCCAGCCGTTCCAGCGCGTCCTGCACCTTGGGCAGATAGGCATCGCCCCAGCGGGTCAGCTCCAGGCTGCGCGGATGGCGCACGAAGAGCGGCCGTTGCAGCCGTTGCTCCAGCGATTTCACGTGCTTTGAGACCGCGGCCTGCGTCAGGTGCAACTCCTGCGCGGCGGCGGTGAAGCTGAGGAGGCGGGCCGAGACCTCGAAGGCCCGCAGCCAGGTTAGGGGCGGAAGATCGCGGTACATCAGCAGCCAAACCCATTCATAACCTTTTATGCAGTCTCAGGCCGCGAATACGTCGTTTGTCAAGCCGGGGCCGGGACCGCACTCTCCGCCCGAAAATCACGAGGTCCCCATGTTCTCCTTCCAGCCCAACACCCGTATCCGCCCCTCCCCCTTCTTCGAATCCGCCGTTGCCGAGGGGATGACCAAGGCGAATGTCTATAACCGCATGATCATGCCGACCTCCTACGGCGACCCTGAGGGCGAGTATTGGAGGCTGCTGAACGGCGTGTCCCAATGGGATGTGGGCGTCGAGCGGCAGGTGCAGTTGAAAGGCCGTGATGCCGCGCGGCTGGCGCAGATTCTGGCGGTGCGGGACCTGTCCACGTGCAAGGTCGGGCAGGGAAAATACGTGGGGCTCTGCGATCATCGCGGGACGATCTTCAACGATCCGATCCTGCTGAAACTGGCCGATGACCTGTTCTGGCTGTCCATCGCCGACAGCGACGTCGAACGCTGGGCAAAGGCCATCGCCGCCGAACGCGGGCTCGATGTCGAGATCTGCGAACCGGATGTTTCGCCCATGGCCCTGCAGGGGCCGAAGGCCGAGGATGTGGTCGCGCATGTGCTGGGCGATTGGGTCCGCGGCCTGAAATACTTCTGGTTCCGCGAAACCGAGATCCAGGGCATTCCCGTGGCCGTCCAGCGCTCGGGCTGGTCCAAACAGGGCGGGTTCGAGATCTATCTGAAGGACGGCAGCCGGGGAACGGAACTGTGGAACATCTTCAAGGAAGCGGGCCGGCCCTGGGACATCGGCCCCGGCGCGCCCTCGTCGCCTGAACGTGTGGAAAGCGGGCTCGTGTCCGTCGGCGGCGACACCGATGACGATACGAACCCGTTCGAGGTCCGGCTGGAGCGCTATGTCGATCTGGACGTGCCCGACGACACCATCGGCGTGACGGCGCTGCGGCGGATCAAGGCGGAAGGCGTCAAGCGCCATCAGCTGGGCATCGTGCTGGAGGGGGACGAGCCCGCGCCCCTGGGCATGCGGCCCGAGGATGTGATGCTAGACGGTCGCCGGATCGGGATGCTGACCAATTGCGTCTGGTCCTACCGGATGAAGGCCAATATCGGCTATGTGCTGGTTGATTCAGCGGTCCCGCTGGGCACCGAGGTGCTGGTCAGCCGCAACACCGGGCCCACGGCGGGCAAGCTGGTCGACATCCCCTTCCTCTGACGCGAAACGGGGCCGTCGGGCCCCGTCCTGAGCGCTTGCCAGGAGAACGGCGCGCGGACAATCCTCCGCGCGCCGTTTCGGTTTCTCAGGTGAGGGTGGCGAGGATCAGCCCCTCCGGCAGCCGCAGCGACATGGCCGTGGTGATGCCATAGATGAAGGCCAGTGCCGAGGCGGTCAGGATCAGCGCCCGGATCACCGGGGCCTTGCCGATCAGGATCAGGAACAGCGGGAAGAACAGCGCCATCGCCGGCAGGAAGCCGATCAGCCAGATCGCCGCGACCACGCCGACGAAGAGCGCCAGATACAGCTCGCGCCCCGACCAGCGACCGGCGATTGCCAGCGCCGCGTCGTCGTCGTGCAGCGCCGAGGCGCGGCCGAGCGCCAGATGGGCCAGCACCCAGACCGCACCCCCGCCCGCCAGCAGTCCGACGGTCAGCGGGAAGACCTGACCGAGGAAACTCAGCCCCAGCGCGGAGACGACGCAGGCCAGCGCGGCACCGAGGAACAGCGCGGTGAAGGCCATCTGCCGGGGACGGGTGGCGGCGGCGGCGGGATCGGTCTCGCCCTCGCTGGAGATATCGGCGCCATAGCGCAGGCCCAGGACGACCGAGGCCACGGTGATCGCGGCGATGATCAGCACGCCCGGCCGCCAGATCCAGTCCCAGTCATAGAACTGGACGGCCTGATAAAGGTAACCCTCGGCCCCCGGGGCCAGCACGAAGCCGATCAGCAGCGCCGGGCGGGGCCAGCCGAAGCGGCGCATGTAGAGGCCGACCGCCCCCATCACCACCAGCGCCACCAGATCGGCGATCGAGCGCGTGGCCTGAAAGGCCGCGAACATGGTGATCATGATCATGAAGGGCGCGAGATAGACGAAGCGGATCTGCGTCAGCCTGGCGACATAGCGCGCGAGCAGCACGCAGAGCCCCGCGCCGACGATATTGGCCAGCGCCAGCGACCAGATGATCGTATAGGTCAGGTCAAGCCGCGTCTGCACCAGCGTGATGCCGGGCTGGATCCCCAAAAGCACCATGCCGCCCAGGAACACGGCCATCGAGCCCGAGCCCGGCACGCCGAACAGCAGCGTCGGCACCAGCGCGCCGCCCTGACAGGCGTTGTTGGCCGATTCCGGGGCGATGACACCGCGAATGTCGCCCTTGCCGTATTGCGACTTGTCGCGACTGGTCTGCACCGCATGGCTATAGGCGATCCAGTCCACGACCGCCCCGCCAAGGCCCGGCAGCGCGCCGATGACGCAGCCGAGACCGGCGCAGCGGGTTACCAACCAGGGATGGCGCAACACGTCGCGCAGCCCCCTGCCCCAGCCGCCGCCGAGGCCCGTGGTCTCGGAAATGGCGTTGCCGCGTTTCAGCAGGTCGATGATCTCGGGGATGGCGAAAAGGCCCATGGCGACGACGACCAGCGGGATACCGTCATAGAGATAGTCGATGCCCAGCGTCAGACGGGGCTCGCCGGTGGCGGGTGCCGTCCCGATCACGCCGACGATCAGGCCGAGGCCCGCGGCGGCGATCCCCTTGGCGAGGCTGCGCCCCGACAGGACCGCGACCATCGACAGGCCGAAGAGCGTCAGCATGAACAATTCCGCCGACGAGAAGGACAGAACCAGCGGCCGCGCCATGACGATGGCCACAGACAGGACCAGCGCGCCGATCACGCCGCCGAAAAGCGAGCTGGCGAAGGCGGCCGAGAGGGCGCGGGCGGCCTCGCCCCTTTTGGCGAGGGGGAAGCCGTCCAGCACCGTGGCCTGACTGGCGCTCGATCCCGGTATCCCCATCATGACGGAGGTGAAGGTGTCGCCGGTCGGAATGACGGCGACCATGCCGATCAACATGCCGAGCGCCGAGGTCGGATCCATCCCGTAGAGGAACGGCAACAGGATCGACATGCCCGCAATGCCGCCCAGTCCCGGCATGATGCCGACGGCCAGGCCCACGAAGACACCGATGACCAGAAATCCAAGGTGTGCGCCGGTAAAGACCTGACCCAAGGCAAGAAGCGCTGCGTCGAGCATGGTTCACCCTCCCAAGTGTTGAAAGGCCGGCGGCACACTCCCGGGTGCCGCCGGCGCAGGGTCAGAAGCTGACGTTGAACGCGTCGCGCAGCCAGGTCACCAGGTAATCCCGGACGGCGGGGTCGATCTGCAGCGCCTCGGTCAGGGCCGCATCCGCTTCGGCGCCAACCAACTGAGTATAGGCCCCCAGCTCCTCGCCCGCGCGTTCCCGGAAGTCCGGGGCATCGACGATGGCCTGCGCGGCGGCGGTATAGGCGGCGATGATCTCGGCGGGGACATCCCGCGGCAGGACCACCATCTTCTGCAGCGAGAAACCGGCCAGCATGAGCGAACGCCAGGCGTCGAAGGCCTCGCCTTCCGGCGCGGCGCCGGTCGCCTGTTCGAAGAACTCGACAAAGGTCGGCAGGTCGGGGAAGGAGGGATCGCGCGAGACACTGCCATCCGCGTTGACCACGCCCAGGGCGAAGAGCGGCACGGCATTGCCCGCTTCGACCAGGGGCACAACGCTGCTCAGATAAGCGGGCGTCGTCTGGAAATCGATGCCCGACTCGCCCCGTTCAAAGGCGAGGCGGCCAGCGCCCCGGCTTTCCATACCAAAGACCGGGCGGATGTTGAGGTCGAGCATCGCGAAGGCCAGCAGAACCGGCATTTCCAGACCCGTCGCACTTTGAGCCGCAAAGCGGATCTCGGCACCGCGCAGGGCCTCGATATCCGCAGGGCCGCTCACGCCGTAGCTGGGCGCGATATAGACGACACCGCCGACGGGCGAGGCCAGAACCGCGGTCCAGTCGGCATAATCGTAGCGCACGCGGGGATCGCCCAGGATCGCCGGGAACTGGGTTGAGGCCGAGGTGCCCAGAATTTCCAACCCGTCGGACTCCGCCCGCATGGCGAATTGGTTGGCCCCGGTGATCGAACCGCCACCCGGCACGTTCAGCACCACCACGTTGGGATTTCCCGGCAGGTGCTCGCTGAATTGCGGCGCGAAGAAGCGCGCCCAGACATCCGTGCCGCCGCCCACACCGAAGGGAATGGTCCATTCGATGTTCTCGCCCGCGAAATCCTGGGCGATGGCGGTGGTCGTCAGCGGGGCAAGGGCGATGGCCGACGCGAGCAGGCCGCGCAGGGTCAGGGATTTCAGGTTGGTCATGTCGTCTCCTCCTCAGGTTATGGCAGTCAGGCGGCGGTGTCGCGGACGTGGACAACGCCTTCGAGAATACGCCGCGCGGTTCGGATGACCGAAACCCGCGTCACTTCTTGCGTCTCGGGGTTCTGCTCGATCTCGATCGGCGTACTGCCCGAGGGATGCTCGATCTGCAGCAGGCGCCGCCCTTGAGCGTCGGGCGCGGGCAGCCGGGCCAGGTCATGGGCCACGGTGCCGGGCGTGCAGCAGGCGGCGGCGATGCAGACGGCGCCGGTCACGGCCACGGCGGTGTGACAGGAATGCGGCATGAAATACCGCGCGCGGATCGTTCCCCCCGCCGCGGGCGCCGAGACCAGGATCGGCTTGGGGATCACCAGTTGCGAGACGTCACCCAGACCCATCGCCTGCCCTGCCAGAAGGCGTGCGGCCTCCAGTTCGGCCATGAAGGCGCGGTCGGCGTCCAGCGCGGCGGGGCTTTCGCCACCTGTCTTTCCGAAGACTTGGGCATCGGCCATCATCGCCGCGACCGCCATGTCGATCAGGCTCACCTCGCGCCCAGCGAGCCGGTCGCGGGTCTGCCCGGTGGGCAGGAACTTTCCCGTCTTGGACCCGGCCGCGTCGAGAAAGGCCAGCCGGATCGGTGCCGCGGTGCCGGGAACCCCGGCGATGGCCGTTGCGCCGTCATAGGTCACGCGGCCGCCCGGCGTTTCCACGGTCGATTCGATCAGCTTGCCGGTGTTGACGTTGTGGATGACAAGGCGCGTCAGCCCCGGCGTCGCAGGCACCAACCCCTGCTCGATGGCGAAGGGGCCGACGGCGGCCAGCATGTTCCCGCAATTGGGCGCGGTATCGACCAGCGGCTTCTCCACATTGACCTGGGCGAACAGGTAATCGACATCCGCCCCCGGCACGCTGGCCGGACCGACGATGGCCACCTTGCTGGTCAGCGGATTGCCCCCCCCTACCCCGTCGATCTGCAGGGGATGGCCCGAACCCAGCGCCGAGATCAGCGCGGCATCGCGCGCGGCGCGGTCGGCCGGCAGATCGGTGGACAGGAATACCGGACCCCGCGACGTGCCGCCACGCATCAGAACGCAAGGTATTGTCTGCATCGGCTCGCTCCCGCTCCCTCGGACCCTGTCCGAACTCGAGGCGATACTTGCCATTCGCAGTCTTTTGTGTGAAATGCATTTTTTACACTCTTAAATGCGTTTGACACATGAATATCGATCTCGACGACCTCCGCGCCTTCGTCGCCACGGCCGAGATGCGCAACTTCGGCGCGGCGGCGGACAGCATCCATCTGTCGCAGCCGGCGCTGACCCGGCGCATCCAGAAACTCGAATCCGTGCTGGGGGTGACTCTGCTGGACCGCACCACGCGGCGGGTCGAACTGACGGCGGTGGGGCGTGACTTTCTGGGCCGGGCGCGGCGCTTGCTGGACGATTTCGAGACCTCGCTGCTTTCGGTGCGGGAAATCGCCGAGCGGCGCTCGGGCCTCGTCAGCATCGCCTGTATCCCGACTGCGGCCTATTACTTTCTTCCCGACGTGGTCCGGGCCTTCAACACCGCCTATCCCGCCATCCGCATCCGGATTGTCGACAGCGGCGCCAATGAGGTGCTGCAGAGCGTCCTGAACCGCGAGGTCGATTTCGGCATCACGCTTCTGGGCGCCGACGATCCCGATGTCCTCTTCGCCCCGCTGGTCGAAGAACCCTTCATGCTGGCCTGCCGCAAGGATCACGAACTGGCGCAGCGAGGCGCGATCTCCTGGGCCGATCTGGCCGAACATCGGTTCATCACCGTCGGTCGGTCCAGCGGAAACCGGCTGATCGTCGATCTGGGGCTGGGCCGGGCGGGGATCCGGTCGAAATGGTTCTACGAGGTGCAGCACCTCTCGACCTCGCTGGGTCTGGTCGAGGCGGGCCTCGGCATCGCCGCCCTGCCCCGCATGTCGCTGCCCGGCCCGGACCATCCGACCATCGCCAGCCGTCCCCTGGTCGATCCGGTCGTCACCCGCACCGTCGGCCTGGTGCGGCGGGTCGGAAGTACGCTCTCGCCCTCGGCAGAACGGTTCTATGCGATGATGATGGAACGCTGGAAGGACGGCTGACACCTGTCACGGGACCAGCCGTTCACGCCCGATGCGTCACGAGGCCAGGCGTTGACGCTCTGCGGCCGCGTGCAGCGCATCCAGCAACAGCGCCCGGTTCAACGGTTTCGCCACGCAGCCGACGAAGCCCTCGTCAAGATATTCCCGCACCTGATGCGCCATCACATTGGCGGTGAAAGCGATGGTCGGCGGGCAGGAACGGCCGCTGCCGCTGGCCTCGCTGGCGATCTGGCTGCGCGCCGCCATCCCGCCGAGGACCGGCATCGAAATATCCAGCAGCATCACGTCATACTCATCGCGGCGCCAGGCCTCGACAACCTCCTGGCCGTTGTTGACCAGTGTCAGGACCACACCCGTACCGCGCAGCATGGCCTCCAGAACCCGCCGGTTCGTGGCATTGTCGTCCGCCGCCAACAGGCGCAGCCCGGCCAGATCCTGCGCGGATTGGCCCTCGGAACTGGTCGATTGGACCATCTTCTCGTCGGGCAAGGACAGCAGAACGGTGATTGACGTCCCCTCGCCCAGAACAGACTGAACGTCGATCTGGCCGTTCATCATCGCGACCAGATGGCGCACGATCGACATGCCGAGACCGGTGCCCCCATAGCGCCGCGCGACCGACCCGTCACCCTGCACGAAGGCCTCGAACAACGTTTCTAGTTGCTCTGGCGACATGCCGGGGCCGGTATCGGTGATACGGAGGCGCAGATCGCGACCGGCGAGATTCGACACCTCGACCGCGACGGAACCCTTCTCGGTGAACTTGATGGCGTTGGAAATCAGATTGTGCAGGATCTGACCGAAACGATGCACATCGCCAGTGCGCGCCGGACCCTGCGGCGTCTGCCCCGAGAGGCTCAGGTCCAGACCCTTTTCCTCGGCCCGCAGTTGGTGCAGGGCGACGATGCGCTGCAGCGTCTCCTCGGGCTGGAAAGGGTTCTCTTCCAGTTCGAGCTTGTTTGCCTCGATCTTCGACAGGTCGAGAATATCGTTGAGAATGTTGTTCAGGCTCTGCCCGCTCTCTCGGATCGTGGTGACCATGGCGCGCTTGTCAGGGTCGTTCATCAGGCTTTCCAACACCTGCGCCATCCCCAGAACGCCGTTCAGCGGGGTGCGGATCTCGTGACTCATATTTGCCAGAAAGATCGACTTGGCCCGGCTGGAATCGTCGGCGGCCTGGCGCGCACGCTGCACGCTCGTCACGTCCATGCCCGCGCCGCGATAGCCGCGCAGCTTCCCCTCGTCGTCGAACACGGGCGTTCCCGACAACTGCAACCAGATCTCGCCATGGCCCTGCGTGTTCAGGGGAAAGACGAAATCCTTGAACGTCTGATGGTCGGCGATGGCCTCGTCCAGCGAATCCCAATCCGCCGATTGCCGGTCCTTGGCATCGCCACTGCCAAGGTTGCGCAAGCTCTGGCCGATCAACTGCTGCCGCGGCAATCCGGTGATGTCCTGATAGCTTGACGAGAGATAGGTCAGCTTTCTTTCGGCGTCCTGCTCCCAGACGAAACTGCGGCTGATCCGCGAGACGCTCTGGTAGCGGCTGTTCGTCTCGCCCTGACGACGCAGCGCCTGTTGCAGCCGCCCGACGTTTCGCGCCCGCTCGTCCAGCAGCCGCCCCATCGTCAGGCTGGGGATCACGATCAGCAGGGCCCCCATCAGCAGCCAGAGTCGCAGGGTCCAGAGGTTGGGCGGCGACAGGTTCCAG
>JAIUPD010000011.1 GCA_020161615.1 Pseudomonadota bacterium
AAGCTACCAGTCGTAGGCATAGGCGTAGAACTAGTTCTAGACATGGAACCTCGGCGATCAGAGCAACGCAAGAAGCCTACTCCACACCGGACGCGCTCTTAACCCACGGGGTTCCCTTCCCGCTTACCGATGATCACCAGGATCCCGAACCAGATCAGGTCCACCCCCAGCGCCGACAGTGCCGGCAGGAAGACCGGGATGATCAGGAGCAGGATACCGATGGATTCGAAGACCATCCCCAGGAGCACGCAGATCGCGCAGATCAGCAGGACCAGCCCGACCGGCCCCAGCCCCCAGGCCGTCACCGCCGATTGCAACGCATAGGGCATGCCGGTGAGGTTGATGAACTGCGCCAGGATCAGCGCCGAAAAGACGATGGCGAAGATCATCGCCGTGGTGGAGACCGTCTCGGCGAAGACCGCCCAGAGGCTGGCGCGGTCCAGAAAATGCCCCCGCGCCACGCCGAACAGGAACGCCCCGGCGCAGCCGACGCCCGCGGCCTCGGTCGGCGTGAAAATCCCGCCATAGATGCCGCCGAGGATCACGCCGAACAGGATGATCACCGGCCAGGTGGAATAGGAGGCGCGCAGCGTTTCTCGCAGGCCCATCGCCTCGCCCCGGGGGCCGATGCCGGGCCGCAGCCAGGTCATGATCACCACCGCCAGCATGAACAGCCCGACCAGCATCAGCCCGGGCAGGATCCCGGCGATGAAGAGCTGGGCGATATCCTCGCCCGCGACGATGCCATAGATCGCCAGCGGCACCGAGGGCGGGATCATGATCCCCAGCGTGCCCCCCGCGGCGATGGTCCCGGCGGAAAAGCCGTCACTGTACTTGAACTCGCGCATGGTCGGCACCGCGACGCGGGTCATGGTCGCAGCGGTGGCGAGCGACGAGCCGCAGACCGCGGCGAAGCCTGCGCAGGACAGGATGCCCGACAGGGCGAGCCCACCCCGGAAGCGCCCCATCCAGGCGTAGGAGGCGGCGAACAGGTCGCGGCTGATGCCCGAGCGGTGGATGAAGGCGCCCATCAGCACGAAAAGCGGGATGATGGTCAGGTTGTAATTGGTCGCGGTGTCGACCATCCATTGCGACGACACGGCCAGCGCCGCGTCGAAGCCGCGCAGATAGGTCAGGCCGAAGAAGCCCACGGCCAGCGTGGCGAAAGCCAGCGGCACGCCGATAAAGGCCAGAAGAAGCAGGAGCGCGAAGCCCGTCAGTGCCAGGATCATGCCGGGTCAGCCTGTCATTCAAAACTTTGGGGGGAATGGGGCGGCGGCACCCGCCGCTCGTCCCGCATCGAGGCCAGGACACCGATGACACCCAGAAGGGCCAGCAGCGCCATGATGGTGACGATCCAGATCATCGGCACGCGCAGCACCACGGTGGTTTCGGGGTATTTGGTCAGGTCCCACAGCCGCCAGCCCAGAATGCCGACGATGGCGCCCGAGCCGATCAGCGACATGACGTCGAAGATGGCGCGATAGCCGCGGTTGAAATGCTTCAGCAAGAAGGGCTCGAACAGCGAGACATTCACATGGCCGCGGTCACGGCCCACGGCGAAGAAGCCGCAAAAGGCCAGCACGCCGAACAGCAATTGCGTCATCTCGGCCGAGCCGAAGATCGGATGCGCGAAGAAATAGCGCATCACCACCTCGGCGCAGGTCACCAGGATCATCGCCACGAGGCACAGCGCCCCGAGTACGACCGTCACCTTGCGGATCATCGGCTTTCCTCCTCCGGCCGACGAAGGGCGCCGGTTGGGCGCCCCTCAGGTTTCAGGGGCCGGGGATCACTCAGCCGAAGCCGCCTCGATCTCGGCGCGGACTTCCTCGACCAGGGCGCGGCCGTCGAGGCCATAGGCGCTCTGCACCGCCGCCGCCCATTGCGTCAGCACCGCGTCCGAGGCGCCGTGCATGGCCTCGAGGATACCGGGATCGACCGGCGCATAGGTCACGCCCGAGGCTTCGAGCTGCGCGCGCGTCACCGTATCGGCCTCGGCCGCGGCGGCGCCCATCCGTTCGGCAAAGGCCGAGCCCGAATATTCCATCACCGCCGCCCGCTGGTCATCGGACAGGCGGTCCCAGGCGCGCTGGTTGAAGAACACGAGGAAGCTGGCCGATTGCAGCGCCGGCGACATGTCGACGCAGGATTTGACATAGGGCGCCGCGCCGAACGAGACGACCGTCTCCTGCGTCAGGCCGAAGATCGCATCCACCGTGTTGCGCGAGACCAGTTCCTGCACCTGCACTGCGGGCGAGGCGGTGATCGCCAGGCCCATGTTGGCCATGGTCTCGGAAATGGTGCCGGGCAGCACCCAGACCCGGCGACCCTGCAGATCCTCCAGCGTCGAGAGCGGCGTGTCGGTGGTCGAACACAGGATGTTCGGCCCCAGATGGAAGGCCGAGACGACCTCGACCCCCCGGATCCGCTCGACCGGGGCGAAATGCTCCTGGTAATTCTCCCAGAACACGCGCGAGGTGGCGGCGGTATCGCCGAGATCGAGGAACGGCATCTGCGTCAGCATCACGCCGGGGTGGTTCTGTCCCAGAAAGCCGTTGAAGATGAAGCCCGCATCGGCCACGCCGTTGCGCACGGCATCGACCACGCCCGGCGGCGGCGAGACGGATTGCGGGGTGAAGACGATGCGCACCTCGCCATTGGTGGCGGCGGCGATGTCGTCCGACCAGGCGCGGAACACCGGCCAGCTGAAATGGTTCGGCGGGAACAGGCTGGAAAAGGTCAGCTCGGTCACGGCTTGGGCCGAAACGGGCGCGATCAGCGCCGCGACGGAAATGAGCGCCCCGAGAACGGGCGTGCGAATGGTCATCGTGTCCTCCCTTACACCGGCAGACCTGCCTGGCCCTTGGCGTAAACCCAAGCGTGCTAGGGAATCAATTACACAGCCGCTATCGCGATACCGCTTCCTTATCGCTGATCATCGAAGCGACGCGGCGCCGGATGCATTGCGCGAAGGTGTCGGCGGCCGGGGTCAGCGGGTGGCCGGCCCTTGTCATCAGGCAGATGGACAAGGGCTCGATATGTTCGCGGATCGGGATCTGGGCGATGTTCCAGGATTTCTTCAGATCATCGAGCAACAGCCCCGGATAGGTCATGATCGCCCCCAGACTCTCGACCAGCGAGATCGCCCCGAAATAGCTTTCCGAGGTTGTCGTGGCATGGGGCGGGACGAAGCCGTTCTCGATGAAGGGCTTGCGGAACACGTCGCCCGGGCCGGTCGGCACGCCCAGCATCACCCATTGCGCATCGACCAGTTCGCCGATCGAGCGGGCGTGGCGATAGGGCGAATCGGCCGAGGTGACGACGATGATCGGAGAATAAAGCAGATGCTCGACGTTGATTTCCCGAGCCATCCCGGCGGGCGGCGCCGGGCCGATGACAATATCGGTCCGCCCCTCGCGCAGCGGTTTCAGCGCGCCGGGAAACAGGCCCGAGGTGAAGCGCACGTCGATATCGGGATAGGACTTGCGAAAGAAGGTCAGCGCCCGGGGGATGATCCTGACCGCCGCCAGCGGCGAGAGGCAGACATGCACCGCGCCCTTCTGCTCGCCCCGCAGCTGTGCGACCTCATCCTCCATCCGCTCGATTTCCGAGCTGATGGTGCGGGCGCGGGCCAGGATCCGCTCGCCCACTTCGGTCAGCCGCACCCCGCGCGAGGTACGGACGAACAGCGACAGGCCGAGTTCGCTCTCGGCCTGGCGGAGGGCCTGGGTCAGGCCGGGTTGCGACCGGCCGAGCGCCTTGGCGGCAGCGCGCAGGCTGCCGTGTTCGGCGATGGCGACGAGGGTCTGGATATGTTGGACACGCATGGTGATAAGCGAACATTATTGGTAGTGGAACTGCAATACTATTCGCGATTGCCCGCCCCCCCTAGGTTGCACCCGTCAAGAGGGGGAGGACCATGGCAACGCTGACCTATGCGGTCACGGGGGTTGCAAGCGGGATCGGCGCGGAACTGGCGCAGGTCCTCAAGGCGCAGGGCCACCGGGTTCTGGGCTTCGACATCCGCGAGACCACGGCCAATATCGACCGGTTCATCCCGCTCGACCTCAACGATCCGGCCAGCATCGCCCATGCGGTGCGGATCGTCGGCGAACCGCTGGACGGGCTGTGCAACAACGCCGGCCTGCCGCCGCGGCTGGGGCTGGAGGAGACCATCCTGCAGGTCAATTACCTGGGCACGCGGGCCTTTACCGGCGCCTTGATGCGCTGGTTCCGGCCCGGCGCTTCGGTCGTCAACATGGCCAGCCGCGCGGGCCAGGGCTGGCGCGAGGGGGTCGAACAGGTCCGCCGTCTGAGCGAGATCCGCCGCCGCGACGACATCGCCCGCTTCATCGCGCTGGAAGGCATCGACGCGACGCGTTGCTACAACCTGTCGAAGGAGGCGGTGATCCTGTGGACCATCGCCGAGACCGAGGCAATGATCGCCCGCGGGATGCGCATGAACTCGCTCAGCCCCGGCGCCATTGCCACCGGCATCTTCGGCGATTTCCAGAAGGCTTTCGGCGAGGTGGTAGGTCGCAACATCGCCCGCGCCGGTCGCCCCGGCACGCCCCGCGAGGTGGCCGAGGCCGCGGCCTTCCTGCTCTCGCCCGCCTCGGGCTGGATCAAGGGCGCCGATATCGCCATCGACGGCGGCATGGGCGCGTTCAACCTGTCCGACCGGCTGGACCTGACCGGCCTGACCCTGCCCAAGGAGGCGATCACGCCATGAACACGCGCGCAGCCGTTCCGGCCGGGATCCCCGTCTCGACCCTCGATTACTATGGCGATGACGCGATCCGCGACCCCTATCCGGTCTACGAGGAAATCCGCGCCCTGGGCCCTCTGGTCTATCTGGCGCAGCACGACCTCTACGCGGTTCCGAATTATGCCGAGGTCAGCCATGTCCTGCGCCATCCCGAGTTCTTCTCGAACGCGCGCGGTGTCTCGCCCTTGCAGAAGGTCAACGACATTCTGGTGGGGTCCACCCTGAATTCGGACCCGCCGTCCCATGACCGGACCCGCGCCATCACCGCCGAGCCCCTGCTGCCCGGCGCGCTGGGCGTGGTCGAGGGCCGGATCCGCGAGGCGGCCGACGGGCTGATCGACACGCTCTGCCAGCGGGGCGAGTTCGACGCCGTGAAGGATTTCGCCCGCTACCTGCCGGTGACCATTGTCGCCGAACTCGTGGGCCTTCCGCCCGCCGTCGATAGCGAGCAGATGCTGAAATGGGCCTCGGCCACCTTCAACCTGTTCGGGGACGAGAACGCCCGCACCATCGAGGCCTATGAACACCTCAAGGACCTGCGCGATTTCCTGCGCGAATACGGCCGGCCCGAGCAGCTGAAAGAGGGCGGCTGGGCCAAGCGGATTTTCGAGGTCGGACCCGAGCGCGGCATTTCCTACGAGACCTGCGCCCAGCTGATGCGCGATTACATCAACCCCTCGCTGGATACGACGATCTCCACCTCCGGCCAGTTGATCAAGCTTTTCGCCGAGAATCCCGCCGAATGGGCCAAGGTCCGCGCCAACCCCGATCTGGTGAACAACGCCATTGAGGAGGCGGTGCGCATCGCCGCCCCGGTGCGCGGCTGGACCCGCTATGTGGCGCAGGACGCGGAACTGGCCGGGCATGTCCTGCCCCGGGGCTCGCGCGTGCTGGTGATGTTCGCCGCCGCCAACCGCGACCCGGTGAAATACCCCGACCCGGCCCGCTTCGACGTGACGCGCGACGTCCACGATCATGTGGGCTTCGGTCAGGGCGTGCATATGTGCATGGGCATGCATCTGGCCCGGCTTGAGATGCAGAGCCTGGTCCACGCGCTGCGCCGCCGGGTCGAGGGCTTCACCCTGACCGAGCCGCCGGTCATGGCCCTGAACAACACGATCAGCGGCTATCGGTCGATGCCGGTGCGGGTGACGCTGGCGGCCGAGGTCCTGGCCCGGCCCGCGGCACGGGCGGTCGAGAATCCCTGGCTGGACGTGACAATCGCCAGCCGCCGCCCGGCCGCCACCGACATCATCGCGCTGGAGCTGGTCTCGGCCGATGGCAGCCCCCTGCCCGCCTACGAGGCCGGGGCGCATGTCGATGTCTATGTGCAATCCGGCCTGATCCGGCAATATTCGCTGACCGGCGACCCGGCCGACCGCAGCCGCTACCGGCTGGGGATCCTGCTGGACCCGGCCTCGCGGGGGGGATCCTCGGCGATCCACGCCCGCTTTGCCGAGGGGCAGCAGATCCGCATCGGCCGCCCGCGCAACCACTTCCCCTTGCAGAAGGCCGACCACACGATCCTCTTCGCCGGCGGGATCGGCATCACGCCCATGCTGGGCATGGCCCATGCGCTGGAGGCTCAGGGCGCCTCGTGGGAGCTGCATTATTGCGGCCGGACGCCCGACCGGCTGGCCTTTGCCGAGGAGCTGGCAGCCTTCGGCGACAGCGTGCAGCGGCATGTGGACAGCGGGCCGGACGCGCAAAAGCTCGACATCGCCCGCGTTCTGGCCGGGCCCGAGGCCGGGCGGCACCTCTATGTCTGCGGCCCCAACGGCTTCATGGATTTCGTCACCGAATCGGCGGCGGCGCAGGGCTGGGACAAGGCGCAGGTCCATCTCGAACGCTTCGGGGCCGAGGTGAACACCGACGGCGCCCCCTTCACGGTCATCGCCCAGCGCTCGGGCAAGAGCTTCGAGGTGGCGCCGGGCGAAACCATTGCCCAGAAGCTGGCGGAGAACGGGATCGAGGTTCAGGTCTCGTGCCAGTCGGGCGTCTGCGGCACCTGCGTGACGCGGGTGCTCGAGGGGATGCCCGATCACCGCGATCTGGTGCAGACCGATCTGGAGAAGGCCGCGAACCGCACGATCACCGTCTGCTGCTCGCGCTCGAAGACCAAGACGCTGGTGCTGGACCTCTAGCCCAGCGCCGCCTGCCGCAGCGCATCCACATGCGCCTCGGCAAAGGCCTCGGGCGACATCAACCCGCCGGTGAAGACCAGCGGGATGCCGAACAGCGTCCCGTTGGGTGACCGCACCGCCACGGCCACGGCCGACAGATTGTCGGCCGCCACCGTCTCGCCCAGATAGGGGTAAAGCCGCTTGCCATAGCCCCGGGCGCGGGTCGCCTCGATCTCTTCGTAAAGCCGCGCCCGGGTCATGTTGAACCGCTCGAGCCCGAAGATCGCATCGCCCCGCGTCCGCTCGATCAGATGCTCGACCATCGACGGCGGGCAGAGTGCCAGACAGGCCTGACCCGAGGCCGCGCCGAAGACGTTGAAGCGCCGGTCGACCACCCCCGGCACCATGAAATGCGGGCTCAGCGGCCGCGTCGTATCGACGAAACGCATGCAGAGGTCATCCATCACATGCAGGTCGCAAGGCCATTTCAGGCGCCGAGTCAGCGCCGCCAGCCGGACCATCAACTGATCTACAAAGCGTTGATCTTCCAGAGAAAGCGCATCGACCAGCGCGGTGCGGGCCAGGATATTGACCCGGTAGCGTCCGTCCGCCATCGAGCGGCGGACGAAATTGCGCTCGACCAGCGTGGTCAGCAGGCGGCGGGTGGTGGTGATCGGCAGATCGGCGTCGCGCGCCACCTCGCTCAGCGTGCGCGGGCCGAAACGCGACAGGCATTCCAGCACCGTGAGGCCCCGGTCGAGCGATCTGTTCTGCTCCGCGTCGGACATCGCCCGCCCTCCCGCAGGTTTCAGCGCGTCGGGTGTTTACCGCTCTGCGGAAAGCCTGTCAAATCGCGTTGCCTGTCCCCGGTCGGACGGGAAGATGGCCAGCAAGGGCCGCTTCCCCCGGCGAGGGGATCCGAGAAGCCTGAGAGGGGAAGACATTGGGCCACAAGAACATCCTGTTCATCATGTTCGATCAGCTGCGCTGGGATTACCTCAGCTGCGCCGGACACAAGACGCTGCAGACGCCGCATATCGACCGGCTGGCCGCGCAGGGGGTGCGATTCACCAAATGCTACGTGCAGTCCCCGGTCTGCGGCGCCAGCCGCATGAGCACCTATACCGGCCGCTATTCCAGCAGCCACGGCGCGCAATGGAACGGCTATCCGCTGCGCGTGGGCGAGATGACGCTGGGTGACCATCTGCGGGCCAACGGGATGGACTGCTTCCTGCTGGGCAAGACCCACATGAAGGCGGATCTGGAGGGGATGGCACGGCTCGGCATCGACCCCGACAGCAAGATCGGCCGCCGGCAGGCGGAATGCGGGTTCGACGCCCATATCCGCGACGATGGCCTCTGGCCCAACGGGCCGGACGGATTCTATGACCCCAAGCCCTCACCCTACAATGCCTATCTGAAATCCAGGGGCTATGCCGAGGACAACCCCTGGAACATGAATGCCAACGCCGGGCGGGATGAGGACGGCAACATCGCCTCGGGCTGGTTCATGCGCCACGCCGACAAGCCCGCCAATATCCGCGAGGAAGACAGCGAGACGGCTTGGCTGACCACGGAAACCATGAATTTCATCGAGAATGTGGCGCCCGACACCCCCTGGTGCGCCCATGTCAGCTACATCAAGCCGCATTGGCCCTATATCGTCCCGGCCCCCTATCACGCGATGTACGGGCCGGACGACGTGCAACCGGTCAACCGCGCCGACAGCGAACGCGTGGATCCTCATCCCGTCTACAAGGCCTTCCACAGCAACCTGATCGGCCGCGCCTTCCACCGCCAGGAAGTCCGCGACAAGGCGATTCCGGCCTATATGGGCCTCATCAAGCAATGCGACGACCAGATGGGCCGCCTTTTCGCCTGGCTGGAGGAAACTGGCCGCATGAAGGACACGGTGATCGTCATCACCTCGGACCATGGCGATTATCTGGGCGATCACTGGATGGGTGAAAAGGACCTGTTCCACGATTGCTCGGCCAAGGTGCCGCTCATCATCTACGATCCCAGCCCCGAGGCCGACGCGACCCGCGGCACCACCTGCGACGCGCTGGTCGAACAGATCGACCTGACCGCGACTTTCATCGAGATGGCGGGCGGCGAGGTGCCCGCGCATATCGTCGAGGGGCACTCGCTGCTGCCCTTCCTGCACGGGCAGCAGCCTGCGGAATGGCGCGAGGTGGCGATCAGCGAATACGATTACGCGGTGACGCCGATGCGGGCGACGCTGGGCGTCGCGGATCAGGACGCGCGGCTTACCATGGTCACGGACGGCCGCTGGAAGCTGATGCATTCCGAGGGGCCGGGCCATGGCGCCATGCTCTTCGATCTGGTGAACGACCCGAACGAACTGACCGATCTGGGCCGCGACCCGGCTTATGAGGCCGAGCGCGCGCGGCTTTACGCCCATCTGCACCGCTGGGCGCTCAGGATGAACCAGCGCGTCACCCGCTCCGCCGCGGATATCGCCGGCATGCGCGGCCGCAGCCGCCGGCGCGGCATCCTGCTGGGCGTCTATGACGCGCATGAGGTCGAGGACGAGTTGACCCGGCACCTGCTGGGCAAGGCGAAAGAGGATTTCGTGTCAGGTCACTGACCCCGGCCGCTTGGTGCGGCCACTGACACGCGAAACGGGAGGAAGACATGGCAGGCACCGCGGATTTTCTGACGGATGCGGATCTGACGCGCATCGAACGGCTGATGGAGGCGCTGGATCGCTCGGGCATCGATTACATGAAGGTCGATATCGGCGCGCTGCAGCTCACGCTGGGCAAGGGGGCGCCGCCGGCGCCCCAGGCGGCCCCGGTCTCGGCGCCTGTCGCGACCCCTGCCGCGCCCGCGTCGCCTGCGGCGGTGGCCGCCCCGGCGGCCCCTGCCCCAACGCCGGCCCCCGCAGCCGCGGGCGAGGTGATTGCCGCGCCCCTCATGGGCCGCTTCTATGCCCGGCCCGAACAGGGCGCCGCCCCCTTCGTCACACTCGGCGATACCGTGACCCCGGACACCACCATCTGCCTGATCGAGGTGATGAAGACCTTCACCTCGGTCCCGGCCGGGGTCTCGGGGCGGATCGTGGAAATCCTGGTCGCGGACGAGGCGGTGGTCGAATACGGCCAGCCCCTCTTCCGCGTCGAAAAGGCCTGAACCATGGCCATCCAACGCGTCCTCATCGCCAACCGCGGCGAAATCGCCGTGCGCATCATCCGCGCCTGTCGGGCGCTGGGCATCGAGACGGTGCAGGTCGTCTCGGACGCCGACCGCGACAGCCTCGCCGCCCGGCTGGCCGACCGGACGCTCTGCATCGGCCCGGCGGAATCGGCCAAGAGCTATCTGCAGATCGAGACGCTGCTGATGGCGGCCGAGGTGACGGGCTGCGACGCGGTGCATCCGGGCTACGGATTCCTGTCGGAATCCGCCGATTTCGCCCGCCGCTGCGCCGAGGAAAAGCTGATCTTCGTCGGCCCCACGCCCGAGAACATCACCCGCATGGGCAACAAGATCGAGGCCCGGCGCCTGGCCATCGCCGCCGGCGTCCCGGTGCTGCCCGGGTCCGAAAAGGTCGCCTCGGCCGACGAGGCGCTGACGAAGGCGCGCGAGATCGGCGTGCCGGTCATGCTGAAAGCCGCGGCCGGCGGCGGCGGCCGCGGGATGAAGATCGTCCACGACCTCGCCAAGCTGGCCGAGACCTTCCAGGCCGCCTCGGCCGAGGCAAAGGCGGCCTTCGGCGACGGCTCGATGTATGTCGAGCGCTACGTGGCCAAGGCCCGCCATGTCGAGGTGCAGATCCTGGCGGACAGCCACGGCACCGTGCTGCATCTGGGCGAGCGCGATTGCTCCTCGCAGCGGCGCCATCAGAAGATGGTCGAGGAAGCGCCCGCACCCCAACTCTCCGACGCGCTGCGGCAGGGGCTGCAGCAGGCCGCCGTCGCGCTGGCCCGGACGATCCGTTATGTCGGCGCGGGCACCGTGGAATTTCTGGTCGATGCCGAGCGCGAGGGGTTCTATTTCCTGGAGGTCAACACCCGAATCCAGGTCGAGCATCCGGTGACCGAGATGATCACCGGCGTCGATCTGGTGCAGGAGCAGTTCCGAGTGGCGAATGGCGAGCGGCTCTCGTTCTCGCAGGAGGAGATCCGCTTCTCGGGCCATGCCATCGAGGCCCGGGTGAATGCCGAAAGCCCGGCGCAGGGCTTCCGTCCGACCCCGGGCCGGATCACCGGGTGGACCCCGCCCGAGGGGCCGGGGATCCGCGTGGATTCGCATTGTTACGAAGGCTACCGGGTGCCGATCTTCTACGATTCGATGATCGCCAAGCTGATCGTCCACGGCCGCGACCGGTCCGAGGCGCTGGCCCTGATGGACCGGGCGCTGTCGGGCTTCGGGATCGGCGGGATCGAGACGACGATCCCCTTCGTCCAGCGCATCCTCCGCGACGAGGCGTTTGCGCGGGGGGATGTGAGCACGGTGTTGGTGGATCGGTTGATGGCATCCTGAGGGGGGGCGATCAGCCGGAGGCACCCTGTAGGGTGGGAGTCCATCCCACCCCGCGCGGGGCTCGGCGGTGCGTGCGGGCACGTACCCCACGGGGGGTGGGATCGCGTTGCGAATGGGTCGATGGTGGGGTGAAACCCCACCCTACGAATGCGCCTTGTTGGTCCGGATTCCATCCCACGGGTGGACGGATCGCGTTGCGAATGGGGCGTAGGGTGGGATCTCATTCCACCCCGCGCGTCCCCCGCAAGCAGCGGTAGGCTGCGTGCTGGCACGCATCGCCCTTCACCCCCGCTGCAACACCAGCCCATCCTCGCCCCGGCGGATCTCCAGATGCCGCAGGCTCTTGCAGGCCCCGAACCGCTCGATCACCCGGGTGATCACCGGATCGGCGCCGGCGTATTGCCGCCACGGCCCCGCCGCCCGCATCGCCTCGATATCGCCGGTCTGCCCCTGCATCATCGCCCTGAGCAACATCTCCTCGTCCGAGACATTGGCCCCGCCGTAAAGCGCCCGCGCCTCGGCCAGCGACATCTCGCGCTGGGGGGTCGGGTCGGTCTTGGCCGCCAGCTCCTTGCCGCGCGGGTTTTCCAGCAGCCGGTCGCGCAACCCCTCGTCCATGTCCTGATAGCCCGAATCCTCGCCGTAGCGCCCCCGCGCGAAAAGCAGGAGTTCATCCAGTACCACCTTGTAGCGCTCGCCCGCCTGCACGTTCAGCGCCGCCTGGGTGCAGACGTATTGCGAATGGGGGGTGATCATCACCGGATAGCCCATGTCGGCCCGAACCCGCACGGTTTCCTCGATCACCTCCTCCAGCCGGTCCTGCAGGCCGATGCTGGCCAGCTGATGGCGCAGGTTCGAGATCACGCCGCCCGGGATCTGATGCACATATTGCGCCGCGTCATAGGCCGAGGGCGCACCCACCGGCATCCCGTCGATCCGGGCGATGGTGTGCAGCCGCTCCGACACCGATTGCACCAGATCCAGATCCAGCGCCACCGAATGCCCCGCCGAGATCGCATTCCGCGCCGTGCGCAGGACCGAGGGCTGGGCGGAACCCTCGGCCAGCGGCGGGATGCCGGTGTGCAGCGTCGGGATGCCCAGCTCCAGCGCGGCGGCATAGACCATCGGCGCTTCGCCCGTGGTGCAATGCGAATGCAGCTCGACCGGGATCGTCCCCGCCTCCTCCAGGATCGCGGGCGCGATCTCGCGCAGACGGTCGACGGTCAGAAGCCCGCCCGCGTCCTTGATATAGATGACCTCGGGCTTCCAGGCCGCCACCTCCCGCGTCTTGCGGCGGAAATGCTCGACATTGTGGCGCGGCGAGAGGGAATAGCAGATGCCGGGCACCACCTCGATCCCGATCTCGCGATAGGCGCCGAAGAGGTCGGCGAAGTCGCGGGCGATCTGGTCCTGGGTGTTGCTCATCAGCTGGGCGCGCTGCAGCGCCCCCATCTCGTAGAGCCGCTTGAAGAAGAGCTTGCCCAGCACGAGGGGCGTCGGCGCGCCGAAGAGGTTGAGGTTCAGCGTGCTGGCCATGCAGGCCTTGGTGGTATTCGGCATCAGCGCTGCCAGACGCGCCATCAGCTTCCAGGGATCCTCTTTCAGATCCCGCACCAGCTTCTTGAAATAGATGGCGTTGCCCGGAACCTCGATCACCCGGAACCCGGCGCGGTCCATGTCACCCGCCACCGCCTCCATCATCCCCGACCGCATGCCGCTGGCCCAAAGGCTCTGCGAGCCGTCGCGAAAGGTCGTATCGACGAAATGAACCTGCATGAAGCCCTCCCCTGTGATCCCGCCAGCCTAGCAGCACCGAAGCGGCGCCGAAGCGCCAAGCCGCAGCCTTGCCGCCTGGCGGCAAGCCCGCGCGCGGCGGTGTCGGGACCGCCCGGCCGGTCCTAGGATCGACGCACAACAGGGAGGGGTATCATGCGGATCATCGTCACGGGCGCGGCCTCGGGGATCGGGCGGGCCATCGCCGAGCGGCTGCTGGCGGACCGGCATCAGGTCGTCGCGCTGGATCTGCGGCCGGTCGATCTGCCGGAAGCCGAATGTCACATGATGGACCAGGGCGATCCGGCCAGCATCGACCGGGCGCTCGCCGCCATCGCCGGACCCCTGGACGGGCTGGTCAATTCGGCGGGCCTGCCGCCCCGGCCGGGCAATGAGGCGCTGCTCCTCCGCGTCAACCTGATCGGCCTCAGGCATCTGACCGAAGCGGTTCTGGACCGCCTGACGCCGGGCGGCGCGGTCCTCACCGTCGCGTCGCGCGCGGGACATGCCTGGCGGGAAAACCTGCCGCAGGCCAGGGCCGTGCTGCGGCTTGGCTGGGGCGACGACGTGGCGGGTTTCTGCACGCGCGAGGGGATCGACGCGCTGCGCGCCTATGCGCTGTCGAAAGAGGCGCTGATCCTCTGGACCCGGCAGATGACCGCGCCGCTGATCGCCCGCGACCTGCGGATGAACGCCCTGTGCCCCGCGGCGGTGGAAACCCCGCTGCTGGACGATTTCGCCCGGCTGCAAAGCGCCGATTCCATCGCCCGCAACGCCGCCCGGACCGCCCGCATGGGTCGGGTCGCGGATATCGCCCCGGTCGCGGCCTTCCTGCTCTCGCCCGAGAGCGGCTGGATCAAGGGCGAGGCCTTGGCCCTTGACGGCGGCCTCGCCGCGATGGCCGAGTGCGAGGCGCTGGGTCTCTGACCCGAAGGAGACCCGGATGACCCCTGCCCCCTTTGCCCTCCACATCCCCGAGGACGCGATCCGCGACCTCAAGGCCCGCCTGGCCCGCACCCGGTTTCCCGATCAGGCGCCGGGCACCGGCTGGACCTATGGCACCGACCTCGCGTTCATGACCCGTGCCATGACCCATTGGCGCGAGCGCTTCGACTGGCGCCAGACCGAAGCCGCGCTGAACGCATTGCCGAATTACCGCCTGGCCATCGACGGGCTGGACCTGCATTTCCTGCATGTGCCGGGCAAGGGGCCGGACCCGCTGCCGCTGCTGCTGTCGCATGGCTGGCCGGGGTCGGTGCTGGAATTTCTCGACCTCATCCCCCGGCTGACCGATCCCGCCCGCTTCGGGGGCGATCCGGCGGATGCGGTGACACTGGTTGTCCCGTCCCTGCCCGGCTACACGCTGTCCTTCGCGGCAAACGGGCCGCGCTACGGGATCGAAGAAATCTCGCCCCTGTTCCTGCGGCTGATGACGGCGCTGGGCTACGACCGCTTTGCCGCGCAGGGCGGCGACTGGGGCTCGTTCGTCACCGCCCGCATGGCCCATGACGCGCCCGAGCGGCTGATCGGCATTCACCTCAACATGACGGCGTTGCCGATCAATCCCGCCAGCATCGAGACTCCCACGCCGGAGGAGGCCCGCTATGCCGCCGAGATGAAGGTCTTCGCCGCGCAGGAGACGGGCTATCAATGGATCCAGGGCACCAGGCCCCAGACCCTCGCCTATGGCCTCAGCGATTCCCCAGCGGGCCTCGCTGCCTGGATATTCGAGAAATTCCGAAGCTGGACCGATTGCGGCGGCGATGTGGAAAGCGTGCTGTCCTTGGACCGGATGCTGGGCCTGATCTCGCTCTACTGGTTCACCGGCTGCATCGGGTCCTCGTTCCACCCCTATGTCACCCGCCGCCAGCGGCCCTTTCCGATGCCCCGGCCCATCACCGTACCCACCGGCGTCGCCGCCTTCCCGCATGAGATCATCCGCCCGCCGCGCTCGCTGGTCGAGCGGCTCTATCCCGACCTCCGCCACTGGACGGCGATGCCCCGCGGCGGCCATTTCGCGGCGATGGAAACCCCCGAGGCGCTGGCGGCCGATATCCAGGCATTCCTGCGGCCCCTGCGGCGGGGTGCTCAAACCGGCTGATCCGGCCGCTCCCGGACCGAGGGATGCAGTTCCGCCCCTTCGGGAATCGTGCGACCGCGCCCGAAGGTCGGTGGCGGGATGAATTCGACCAGCCGCCACCAGAAAGTCATCGACGGGTGGACCGGCGCCCGCGCGTCGTCGGGCATGCCGGGACCGGGCGGCAAGGCCTCCAGATGCGTGCGCAGCGAGGCGGGCGAATAGACCAGGCCCAGCGCCGCCGTTTCCTCGATCATCCAGCGCAGCGCGATCCGGCCCAGAGCCGACTCCGCCGGGGGCAGGCCGCCCCCCACATCGCGGTGGCTACCCGCAAACCAGACCTCGCGCAGATCCTGCGGCACCGCGCTTTCCTCCCGGAAGCGGCGACGCCGGAAATCCTGGTCCTGAGGCCACAGCACCGCGCGGTAGAGCCGGCGCCGCTCGTGCACCGCCACAGCATGCCGGACATGCGCGACCGACGGATTGCGCAGGGTCGAGGCATGGTGCCGCCGGATGACCGGCTTGCCCCAGGGTCCCGGCTCGATCACCGAGGACACGGTGTCGAACAGCCCGAGCAGATGGATCGGCGGGCGGTCGGGGTTCAGATACTTTTCATAGAGACCCACCTCGGCGAAACGCTGGGCGGCATCGGCGCCCTCGTCCGCACGCTCGCCGATCCGCTTGTAGGCCCGCCAGGCATGGTCCAGCAGATTCAGGGTCCGCGGCGGGATCAGCCCGATCGTATGCAGGAACCCGGCCAGCATCCGTGCCGAATAGGCGCCGCGCGAAAACCCCATGATGACGATCCGGTCGCGCGGCCGGTCCTCTCCCTCCTCGCGCTTGCCGTTGTCATAGGTTTCGGCCAGGAAGCGGTAAGCGGCCTTGACGTTCTGATCGACGCCGAAGCCCGTGATCATGCCCCAGACCTCCAGGAACCGCTGGGCCGCGCGCGACCACAGGCCCTGGCCGCCCAGCGTGCCGACGCCGGGCGCGTACCAGACGAGTTGCCGGTCGCTTTTCTGCAGGCAGCCATAGAGGCGCAGGATATGGCTGGGATTTTCGGCCAGCGAATTCGCCGTGCCGTCGAAGAGCAGCACGATGGTCTTGGGTCCGGTCTCGCGCTTGCCGGGGCACGCTGGCTCTGCTTCGGTCATGGTACCCTCCCTGTCACGCACATCGCCGCCAGCATGGCCGCTTTGCGTCCCCCTGCCTAGTTGTTCAGTCCCGGCATCTGGTGGATCGGGTCTAGGATGAATCGATGAGGCTCTGATGTCCAGATTTTGCAGATGTATTCGTAGGGCGTGAGCCCGTGCAGTGTCTTGAGTCTGCGGGCGAAGTTGTAAGCTGCCATGAAGTCCGCAAGGTGGGTGCGGAGCTGGTCGTGGCTGTCATAGTGGAAGCGCTTGACGGTCGCGTCCTTGATCGTGCGGTTCATCCGCTCGACCTGGCCGTTGGTCCAAGGATGGTTGGGCTTGGTGAGCCTGTGCTCGATCCCATTGGCCTCGCAGATCATGTCGAAGCGCATCGGCCGGGAGGTGATGGTGTTGCGGTTCCGCAGCTGATCGGCGAACTGAATGCCGTTGTCCGTCAGAATCGTATGGACCTGATAGGGCACGGCCTCGAGCATATGCTGCAGGAACTCCCAAGCCGTCTTTCTGTCAGCTGTAGCAACGAGTTGAGTGACGGCGAACTTGGACGTCCGGTCGATGCCGACGAACAGGTAGAGCTGGCCTTCGGCGGTCTGCACCTCAGCAATATCGATGTGGATGAAGCCTATGGGGTAGCGCTTGAACTTCTGGCGCTTGGGCTTGTCACCTTCCACGTCCGGCAATCGTGAGATCCCATGACGCTGAAGGCAACGGTGCAGCGCAGACCGCGTCAGATGCGGTATCGACGGTTGCAGGGCATAGAGGCAGTCGTCCAGCGGCAGCAGCGTGTGGCGCCGGAACGCGACGACCATCGCCTCCTCGGCTTCCGTCAGCACCGTTGAGCGCGGCTCCGTCGGCCCGGTTTTCATATCCTCGACCGTCGCACGCTTGCGCCACTTCGCAACTGTTTTGGGGTTGATGCCCAGTTCCCGGCTCAGCTGCGCCAGCGAAGCTTGCGATCGCTGTATTGCTGCTCTGACGGCGTGCGTTGTCGTGGCGCTCCCGTGACGAACTTGTCCCATAGGGCTTCCTTCCATTCCTGAGAAAGGATCGCACCATCAAACCGTGGGATCAAACACCTAGCCGGGCTGGAGCCCGCCACGCCCCTGCACTAGAATCCGGCCGCAGAGACGGAGGCAGGCATGGCCGAGGGGCAGATGTCACGGGTGGTGCTCAGGGACGGCGGGGTCAGCGTGGCGCTGCTGAGCCGGGGCGCCGCCATGCAGGACTGGCGGGTGCCGTTGAACGGGCGGCCCGAGCCGGTGATCCTGGGCTATGCCGATCCTGCCGCCTATGCCCGCAACCGCTGGTTCATGGGCGCGATTGTCGGCCGGGTGGCGAACCGGATCGGCGGCGCCAGCTACCCGCGGAACGGTGGCCGCCAGCATTTGCAGGCCAATGACGGCCCGCATCTGCTGCATGGCGGCGCGGGCGGGCTCTGGGCGGTGGACTGGGAAGTTGAGCGGCTCGACAGCCGCAGTGCCCGCTTCACCCATCGCTCGCCCGACGGCACCATGGGCTTCCCCGGCGCCGTCACCTTCAGCGTTACCGTCATCCTCAGGGGCCATGCCGTCACCTGGGACATGCAGGCAAGGGCCGAGGCGGAAACGCCGATCTCGCTGGCCCAGCACAATTACTACGCGCTCTCGGGCGGCGGGATCGCCGGGCAGTCCCTGCGGATCCATGCCGGCCGGGTGCTGGATCGCGACCCGGCGGGGATCATGACCGGCACGATCCGCGAGGTCGACGGCGGCCCGCTCGACTACCGCGCCGGTCGCCCGCTCGACCCCCACGCGGCCCCGGCCGACGATTTCCTGCTCTTCGACCCGGCGCTCGACCCGGCGCTTCCGGTCGCAGAACTCAGCGCCGCCAATGGCTTGCGGCTGAGGATGTGGTCGGATCAGCCCGGCGCGCAACTCTATACCGGGCATGGCATGGGCCCGGCCGAAGGCGGCCTGCCCGGCCGTCCGCTGGGCCCCGCGGCCGGGCTATGCCTCGAGCCTTCGGGCTATCCCAACGCCCCGAATCGTCCGGGTTTTCCCAGCATCCTCTGCGGCCCGGACCGCCCCTACCGCCAGCGCCTGACCGTCGAGATCGCCCCGACCTGACCCCCGCAACGCGACCGACCTGCGGCAATCCACCACAGGGCCGATTGCATCCCCCGCCCCGAAGTGATCGACTGCGCCCGACCGCGCGCGACGCGGCCGAAGGACGATCTGCAACGACTCACCATGCCCGACACACCGCGTCCCGAGGCGCCGACCTCCGCCTTCGCCCCCTTCGCCAACCGCCGTTATCGCGCCTATTGGCTGACCGGGCTGGCCGGAAACTTCGGCTGGCTGATCCAGAGCGTCGGCGCCGCCTGGCTGATGGCCCTGATCGGCGGAAGCCCGTCGATGGTCGGGCTGGTCCAGACCTCGATCGCGGTGCCGATGATGCTGTTCGCGCTGCCTGCGGGCGCCGTTGCCGACGCTTTCGGCAAGCGCACCATCATCATCTGGGCCCAGCTTGCGCTGTTCCTCGTCTCGGCGGTTCTGGCGGTCGCCGCCTATCTCGGCCTGCTGTCGCCCTGGTCGCTCCTGGCTTTCACCTTCCTGATCGGCAGCGCCAAGGCGATGAGCCACCCCGGCTGGCAGAGCATGGTCTCCGAAATCGTCGAGCGCGGGCAATTGCCCCAGGCCATCGCCCTCAATTCCGTGGGCTTCAACCTGGCGCGGACCATGGGCCCGGCGCTGGGCGGCGTACTGGTGGCGACGGTCGGCGCCTTTGCCGCCTTTGCCGTCAATGCCGTGGCCAACCTCTGGGTGGTCTTCGTCGCCCGTGGCTGGCCCGCGGGCGAACGCAAGGCGGGTCTGCCGCCCGAACCGGTGGGCGCCGCGATCCTGGCCGGGCTGCGCTTCGTCGCGCTGTCCCCCAACATGCTGGTGGTGATGGCGCGCGGCGCGATCTTCAACTTCGCCGGGATCTCGGTCATGGCGCTGATGCCGCTGGTCGCCCGCGACCTGCTGGGCGGGGATTCGCGGACCTATGGCCTGCTTCTGGGCGCCTTCGGCCTCGGCGCCGTGGGCGGTGCCTTCGCCGCCAACCGCCTGTCGCGGCGTCTCAGCCCCGAATGGCGCGTGCGGCTGGGTTTCGCGCTCTTCGCACTCGGCACCTTCGCGCTGGGCGAAAGCCCGTGGCTCTGGCTCTCCATCCTGTCGGCGATGCTGACCGGGGCCTGCTGGCTGGTCACGCTGTCGACGTTCAACACCGCGGTGCAGATGTCGGCGCCGCGCTGGATCGTCAGCCGCTGCCTGGCGCTGTACCAGACCTCGATCTTCGGCGGCAGCGCGGCGGGGGGGCTGCTCTGGGGCCTGATCGCCGACCACGGATCGCTCAGGCTCAGCCTGACCGTCTCGGCCGCCGTCATGGCGCTGGGGGCGGTCGCGGGGCTGGTCCTGAAACTGCGGGATTTCGACGCGGCCACGGTGGATATCCACGCGCCCTGGACCGCGCCCGAGACCCGTCTCGACATCCTGCCCAAAAGCGGCCCGATCCTGTGCGAGACGCAATACCGCGTGCCCGTCGCCAACGAAGCCGCCTTCCTGGCCGCGATGGCCGAGCGGCGGCAGGCGCGGCTGAGGCGCGGCGCCCGGCGCTGGACGCTGTCGCGCGACCTGCTGGATCCCGAGCTCTGGACCGAGCGCTTCAAGACCGCGACCTGGCTCGACATGCAGCGCATGCATCTGCGTCGCTCGGTCTCGGAGGCGCAGATGAGCGAGCGCCTGCGCGCGCTGATCGACCCCTCTCTGCCCCTGCGCCTGCATTACCATCTGGTGCGCGACCCGGCGGTCGAGGCCCGGCCCGAGGACGGCCATATCCGCCCGCCGATGGAATCCTGACGGTCAGTCCAGAAGCGCCAGCACCCGTTCCGGCGCCGCCACATGCGCGTTATGGGGCAAGCCGTCAAGCAGCATCGCCCCGGCGTCGATGGCCCGCATCTGCGCCAGCGTCACCATCGGATCGCCCGAACCCGCGGCCATCCGCAGGGGCACCGTCACACCGCGCAGGATCGCCTCGATGGAGGGGCCGACCGCGCCGAAGACCCCGGGCGCCATGGCCAGCGCGAAGCCGCCCTTGACGGCCCGCACCCCCCGTGCCAGCGCCGGAGCGCCGGGCGGGACAAGGCCATGCAGCCCCGAAACCTTGGCATAGCGCTCCCAGGCCTCGGCCTCGGTGGCGAAGATCTTGCCGGGACGCGCCGCCATGGCCTGCGCCCCGGCGATCTCCTCGGTGCTCCAGACCTGCTTGACCCCCAGCGTCACCAGCCGCGCGGGAACCGGCCCGAAAAGCCCCCCGGCCCAGAGCGCGCCGACCACCCCGCCAAAGGAATGTCCCAGCACCGTGACCTGCGCCGGATCCTCCTCCGCCAGCAGCCGTGCCAGATCGGCGGCATGCACGCCGAAGCCGAACGGCCCCTCGGCCGGGGACCGCCCGTGCCCCCGAAAGTCCGGCGCGATCCAGCGGTGGCCCTGCGCCTCGATCCCTTCGCAAAGCCCGTGCCAGACGGCCCCGGTCGCCCCCAACCCATGCAGAAGCACGATCAGCCGCGCCCCCTGCCCGCCCCATTCCGCGTATAACCCCGTCATGCCGTCCCCTCTGACCTCCGCCTCACTATGGCCCGGGCCCTGCGTCGCGGCAATCTCGGCTCAGGCGATGTGGATCGTCTTGACCTCGAGGTAATTCTCCAGCCCCTCCGGCCCGCCCTCGCGCCCCATCCCGCTTTCGCGGTAGCCGCCGAAGGGATGTTTGGGATCGACGATCAGGCCATTGATGGTCAGCCCCCCGGTCCGCATCCGCCGGGCGAAGCGATAGGCGCGCTCCACGTCCCGGGAATAGACCGCGCCATTGAGGCCATAGCGCGTGGCATTGGCCTTCTGCACCGCGTCCTCTTCATCGGCATAGCCGATGACCGAGACGACAGGGCCGAAGATTTCCTCCTGAAAGATCTTCATGTCGGGCGTCACGTCGCTGAAAACCGTGGGCTCGACGTAGAACCCCTTGTCCAGCCCCGGCGGCCGGCGCCCGCCGCAGGCCAGCGTTGCGCCCCCGGCCCGCCCGGCGGCGATATAGCCCTCGACCCGCTCGCGCTGGCGGGCCATGGCAAGCGGCCCCATCTGCGTCGCGGGATCGCCCGGGTCGCCCACCTTCAGCGCCTTCACGGCGGGCAGGAACAGGTCCAGGAATTCGTCCTTCCGGCTGTTCGGCACCAGCAGGCGGGTCAGCGAGAAACAGACCTGACCCGAGATCGGCATGGAATAGACCATGAGCGAGGGCAGCGCCTTCTGGAAATCCGCATCCGGCAACAGCACCGCCGCCGATTTGCCGCCCAGTTCCAGCGAGACCCGCGCCAGCCGGTCGGAACAGACCTTCATGATATGCTTGCCCACAGCCGTAGAGCCGGTGAAAGCCACCTTGTCCACGTCCCTGTGGCGGATCAGATGGTCCCCCGCCTCGCGCCCCGCCGGGACCAGATTGAACACCCCGCGCGGCAGGCCCGCCGCCTCGATGCATTCGGCGAGAATATAGGCCTCCAAGGGCGTCTCGGGCGAGGGTTTGGCGACCATCGTGCAGCCCGCCGCCAGTCCCGCCGCGATCTTGTAGGTCAGCAGAACCATCGGCGCGTTCCAGGGCGAAATCGCCGCGCAGACCCCCACCGGTTCGCGCAAGACCCGCACCGCCCCGCCATCGTCGCGCTTGCGGTCATCGCGGAAGGGATAGCTCTCGATCAGCTCGGCGTAATAGCGGAACAGCGTCGCGTTCTGCGGCACCAGCTTGCGCGTCAGGCTGATCGGCGCCCCGACCTGCCGGGTCCAGGCCCAGGCGATTTCCTCAAGCCGTACCTCGATCAGGCTGGCCACCCGGCGCAGATAGGACGCGCGTTCCGAGGGCGCCATGCGCGGCCAGGGCCCGTGGTCGAAAGCCGCGCGCGCGGCGGCGACGGCGCGGTCCATATCGTCTGGCTGCGCCTCGGGATAGCGGACGATCACCTCCTCCGTCACCGGCGAGACGACCTCCAGCATCGGCCCACGCCGGGGCCGGACCCATTCGCCGTTGATGAAGAAACTGTCGGGGGCCTTGAGGGGCTGGGTCATGGTCTGCCCTTCAATCCTCGCGCCGGTCACGGCGGCGCTTGCGGTCCAGATCGCCGTCGCGGATGTCGTCGGTCAGCCGGTCCAGCACCTTGTGCAGGTTGGGCGCCTGCACCGCCTGGTCCAGCACCGATTCCAGCGCCTGCAGGATCGCGCCGCGCGAGCCCTCGACCGTGCCGACCTGATTGATGTTGATTTCCTTGATCTTTTCGACGGGCTTCATCATCTCGCCCATGATCTTGGGCATCGCCTCCAGCCGCGCCAGCTCTGCCTCATGCGCCAGAACGGCGCCCGAGCGGGTGTTTTCGGCCGCGATCCGCGCGGTCAACGCCTCGGCCTCGGCTTTGCGCATCGCCAGCCCCGCCTCGGCGTCGAGCTTCGCCTGTTCCAGCTTCTCGCCCGCCACCTTGCGCGCCGTTTCGGCGGCGATCTCGGCCCGGCGACCGGCGGCGATGGCCTCGGCCTCGGCGGCGATCAGCCCCAGATCGCGGCGCCGCTCGGCTTCGGCCCCGGCGCGGGCGGTCTCGATGGCCTCGTGCGCGCGCACCGCTTCGGCACGGGCCAGATCCGCCTCGGCCTGGGCGCGGCTTTCCTCCTGGCTTTTCGCGAGAACCTGCACCGCGCGCTCCTGCTCGGCGATCTCCAGCGCCCGGGCGCGCAGGATCTCGGCCTCGCGGATCGTCTGTTCGCGGGCAATATCAGCGGCCTGGATCTGCTGCTCCATGCGGATGCGGGCGGCGGCGGCGGATTGCTCGGCCTCGGCCTTGGCGCGGGCGACTTCGGCCAACTGCGTGGCCATCAGCGCCTCGATCTGCTGGGCCTGCGAGATTTCGGCCCGGCGTTCCTCAAGGTCGATCTCCATCTTGCGGCGGGCGGCTTCCATCGCGGCACGACGCACCGACACTTGCGTATCCGACTCGATCTCGGCCCGCTCCTTCTTCGACTGCGCCACCACCTCGGCCAACTTGCGCAGACCCACGGCGTTGAAGGCGTTGTTCTCGTCCAGCGCGGTGAAATGGGTCTGGTCCAGGGCCGACAGCGACACCGCGTCGAGTTGCAGACCATAGCGGGCAATCGGTTCCGCCAGCGCTGCCTTCACCGCGGCCACGAATTCCGCCCGCCCCTCGTGCAGCTCATCCATGGTGTGCCGCGCCGCGACCGAGCGCAGGGCATCGACCAGCATCCCCTCGATCAGCGCCCGCAATTCGTCCGGCTGGAAACTGCGCCGCCCCAGGGCCTGCGCGGCGCGGGCCACGCTGGCCTCGGTCGGCGGGACCGAGAGATAGAACTCCGCCCCCACATCGACCCTGAGCCGGTCGCGGGTGATGAGCGCGCGTTCGGCGTTGCGGTGCACCTCCAGCCGGATGGTCTGCATATTGACCCGGCTCACCTCGTGGAACCAGGGCAAGGCCAGCGCGCCGCCGTCGATGACGACCTTGCGCCCGCCGATGCCGGTCCGCACCAGGCTGACCGCGTTGGTCGCGCGCTGATAAAAGGCCGCCGCCAGCGCGATCAGCGCGGCGAGGACGACCAGCAAGGCGATGATCCAGAAGATGGTGCTCATCCGTGGGTCCTTTCGGGATGCCTCAAAGCCCTTCGAGGCTGGTTTTAAGCTGGGCCTCGGCCCCGCCATCGGCGGCAAGCGTGGCCCCCGTCAGACCCGCGGCGAGGTCCGACAGAAGAAAAACGGCGGCACGGGCGGCAAGCGCCGGCCCGGCCGAAGGATCGAGCCCCACCGCTGCGGCCTGCGCGGTCGGCAGGCGACCATCGGCGGCGGCGGTGGTCAGGGTGTTGACGCGGATGCGCGGCCAGCGGGTGGCACGGCCCATCGCCCAGGCCTGCATCGCCCAGCCGATCAGGCGCGGCGTGGTCCCGGGCTCGGTATCCAGCCCCCAGCGGGCAGCGAACGCAGCCCCGTGCCCCGGCCTGAGGCTGACGCCCGCCCGGATCGCCCCCAGCGCGGCAGCGCGCTGGCCGTCTTCGGCGGCGCCCCGCACAAGGATCGCCCCGCCGGGCGCCATCCGCGGCCCCAGCAGGTCGCCCAGCATGCGCGGCAAGGCAAGCGCCTCGGCCAATTGCCGTGCGGGCGGCCCCTCCGGCAGCGCGGGCAGCAGCGCGAGGCCGTCCAGCCCCTCGGGCAGCGCGGCGGCGACGGCTTCGGCCGCGCCCGCCTCGCCCGGCTCGATCCGGTAGAGCGCGCTCAGATGGTCGAACCGCGCCGCCCCGTCGATGCCCAGCACCTCGGCCCCGGCGGCCTCGGCCGCGGCGGCCACGGCCAGCCCCAGGCCAGAGGCCGAGCCCAGAACCGCGATCCGCTTGCCGGCAAGGAGGGGCAGCGCCATGATCAGAACACCGGCGGGAAGGGCCGGCCGCCGCGATCCAGCGTGATCCAGCGCGTCTCGGTGAAGGTCTCGATCGACCAGCGCCCGCCGTGGCGCCCCAGACCCGAGGCCTTGGAGCCGCCGAAGGGCACGTGCGGCTCGTCATTCACCGACGAGCAATTGACGTGGCACATGCCGGTTTCCAGCTTCTTGGCAATGGAAAGCGCGCGCGCCTCATCCCTGGTAAAGACCCCCGCCGACAGCCCGTATTCGGTGTCGTTGTTGATGGCGATGGCTTCCTCGTCGGTGCGGAAGGGGATCACCGGCACCACCGGGCCGAAGGTCTCGTCGCGGTAGATCAGCATGTCGGGGGTGACGCCGGTCAGGATCGTCGGCTCCACGAAGCGCCCGTTGATGCCGCCGCCGACGACCACCTTGGCGCCCTTGGCGATGGCATCCTCCAGCTGCGCCTTCACCCGCGCCACCTGCCGGTCGTTGATCAGGGGCCCGATCACGTTCGACTTGTCGGCGGTATCCCCGACCTTCAGCTTCGCCGCGCGGGCCGCGAATTTGGACAGGAACTCGGCATAGATCCTCTCGTGCACCAGCACCTTCTCGACCGACATGCAGATCTGGCCCTGATGCATGAAGCTGCCGAAATTGGCCGCCTGCGTGGCGCGCTCCATCTCGGCGTCTTCGAGGATGATCAGGCTGTCCTTGCCGCCAAGTTCGACGCAGGCCTTTTTCAGATGCGCGCCTGCCTTGGCGGCGATGGCCCGGCCGACCGGGGTGGATCCAGTGAACGAGATGCCCTTGACGAAGGGATGCTCGATCATCTCATCACCCATCCCGGCCACGTTCTCGCGCGAGCAGGTGATGACGTTGAAGACCCCCGCCGGCACGCCCGCCTCTTCCATGATCTCGGCGAAATAGAGCCCGCCGATATAGGGCGTATCCTCGGACGGTTTCAGCACGATGGTGTTGCCCGCCGCCATGGCGAAGGCAAAGCCCCGCGCGGTCAGGATGCCGGGGAAGTTCCACGGGCTGATGACCGAAATCACGCCCATCGGCGAGCGCACGGCGGTGGACATCTTGCCGTATTCGGACGGCATGATCTCACCCAAAGGCTGGTAGCAGATCGCGGCGGCCGAGCGGAACACCTCGGTGACGTAATGCGCCTCGAAGGCGCCCTTGCCGAACCAGCCGCCACCCTCGGCCTGCACCGCGGCGATGAACTCGGGCGCGCGGCGCTCCCAGATTTCGCTGATCTTGTGCATCAGATGCGCGCGTTCGGTGAATTTCATCCCCGCCCAGCCCGGGAAGGCGGCATGCGCGGCCTCGATGGCGGCAGCGGCATCGGTGCGGCTGCCGTCCGGAGCCTCGGCGAACAGCCCGCCGGTCGAGGGGTTGAGATCGGGGAAAGTGCGCGCGGCGCGGACCCATTGGCCGTTGATGTACTGGCCGCGGATCGTCTTGGTGACGGGGGAATCGAGCATGTCAGACCTCGGTTTTGCTGAATTGGGCGGTGCCGGGGCGCCGCGTATAGACCTCGACCCGGGCTCCCGAGGACGGGATCGGCGGGGCCTCGGGGGCCGCTGCCGGGGCGGCGATTGGGGCGGTCGGGGCCGGATTTGCGGGCCGCGCAGTGGGGCGCAGGGGCGGCAGGGAACTGGCGACGGGACGTGAGCGGGCCTGCCGGGCGGCCGCCTCGATGGCGTCGAGCGAGGCTTTCAGCGCGTCCGAGCGCTGGCTCACCGCCGCCTGCATCGCCCCGGGGCTGAGGGTCCGGGGCACCGACACCCCGGTCGCCTTGCGCGCAGCGCCGGCGACAATCGCGTCGATGTCGAGGCCCGAGATTTCCGAGGACGGAACCGAGCGCAGCGGCTTCGCCCGGACCTGCGGCGTCGGCGGCGCGGCGACGCTGGTTTGCAGGACGGGCTTGGCCGGGGCCGTCGCGGGCCCTGTCGCGTGGCCCGAGGCGCCGCCCAGATAGGCCGCCTGCACCGCCGGGTCGTGCAGCAGGACCGAGGCCTTGTCTTCCCGCAGGATGCGCCCGTTTTCTAGCAGATAGCCGCGATCCGCGATGCCGAGGCTCAGCTTGGCGTTCTGCTCGACCACCAGGATCCCCAGCCCCGTCTCGCGCACCTTCTTCAGCGTCTGGAAAAGCTCCTTGGCCAGCAGGGGCGACAGGCCGAGGCTCGGCTCGTCCAGCATCAGGATTTCCGGATTCGACATCATCGCCCGGCCGATGGCGACCATCTGCTGTTCGCCGCCCGACATGGTGCGCACCACCTGCCGGGCCCGGTCGCTGAGCTTGGGGAAAAGCCGGGTCAATTGCTCGAACCGCGCCTCGACCTCCTCGCGGGCCCGCTGCGGATTGGCGCCCAGCATCAGGTTCTCGCGCACCGTCAGCTCGCCGAAGATCCCCCGCCCCTCGGGCACCAGCGCGATCCCGCGTTCCACTACCTTGTGGGGCGGCAGGCCCATCACCGGCTCGCCGCTGACGCTGACCGCGCCCGAGACCTGCCCCTCACAAACCCCGGCAATGGCCTTCAGCAGCGTCGATTTCCCGGCGCCGTTGGCCCCCAGAATGACCACGATCTCGCCGGGGCTCACCTTCAGCGACGGCCCGGCCAGCGCGATATGCTTGCCGTAGCGGACCGAGAGTTCCTGCACCTCAAGCATCGTCATCCCCCAGATAGGCGCGGATCACTTCGGGGTCGGACAGAACCTCGGCCGGACTCCCCTCGGCGATCTTGGCGCCCGAGGACATGACCACGCAGCGGTCGCAGAGGCTGCGGATCGCGTCCATGACGTGTTCCACCAGAATGATCGTCCGCCCCTCGTCGCGCAAGGATCGGATCAGCGCGATCCCGGTGCCCAGTTCGGTCGGGTTAAGCCCTGCCAGCCATTCGTCGAGCAGCAGCACCTCCGGCTCGCCCGCCAGCGCCCGGGCCAGTTCGACGCGCTTGGTGTCGATATAGGTCAGCGCCGAGACGGGCATGCCCATGACGGCGCTCAGCCCCAGCCGCTCGATCAGCGTCAGGGCGTGAGCCTTCGCCTCGGCCCCCCAGCGGCGGCGATGGCCGAAGGCGGCGCCGGCGATGACGTTGTCCAGAACGCTCAGTTCCGGCAGCAGCCGCACCAGCTGGAAGGTTCGCCCCACCCCCAGCCGCGCCACTTTATGCGCGGGTTTGCCCGCCAGTTCGTGCCCCTCCAGCCGGATCGAGCCGGATGTCGGCGCGAAACTGCCCGAGATCATGTTGATCATCGTGGACTTGCCCGAGCCATTGGGCCCGATCAGCCCCATGACCGAATGCTCGGTCACGTCGAAACTCACGTCATTGACCGCGACAAGCCCGCCGAAGCGCTTGGTCACGTTCCGCACTTGCAGGACCGTCCGGCTCATGAATGGCCTCCGAAACGGCGGCGGAGCCGGTCCCAGAGGCCGACGAAACCGCCGGGCAGCAGGTAAACGATGACCAGAAAGGCGATGCCCAAGAGCAGCAGCGTCTGGTTCGGCGCCTGCCGCGTGATGGCCTCCCACAGCAGGCTGAAGGGGATCACCCCCGCAATCGGACCCCAGAGGCGCCCGGTGCCCCCCAGCAGCGCCATGATGACGACCTGAAAGGACAGCAAGGGCGCGAAGGCGGTGGCGGGCTCGATATAGATGTAGCGCGGGGCGAGGATCGCCCCCGTGGCGGCGGCGACGGCCCCCGGCACCATGAAAAGCGCGACCTTGGCCAGCGCCGTGTCGATGCCGGCGTGTTTGGCGACCGTCTCGTCATTGCCGATGATGCGCAGCGCAAAGCCCAGCCGCGAACGGCCGATCAGCCAACCCGCGAGGAACACCAGCGCCCCCAGACCCACCAGCATCCAGTAGATCTCGCGCTCGGTGATCGAGGTCAGGACATACATGCCCCGGTGCCCGGTCTGGTTCTGCACCCAGGTCACGACCTGCCGCACCATCTCGGCCAGGCCCAGGGTGAAGATCACGAAATAGACGCCCGACAGGCGCAGCGTCACCAGCCCGACCAGCGCCGCCAGCCCCGCGCCGATGATTGCTGCCAGGGGCGGCAGCACCCAGAACGGCAGGCTCTGGAAGCCCAGCCCGGTAACGAAGGTGCCGATGCCGAAGAAGGCGGCGGTGGCCAGCGAGATGTAATGCGTGGGGCCGGAAAACAGCGCCCAGCTGGTCGCCAGCACCACAAACATCGCCATGGTCGTGCCCATGGTCAGCCAATAGGGGCTGCCATAGACCGGCAGCAGCGCCGCCAGCCCCAGCAGGGCGGCCGAGATGGCCAGATTGCGCCAGTCGGTGCCGCTCATCCCCGGGCCTTTCCGAAAAGTCCCGCGGGCCTGAACAGCAGCACCAGCAGGAAGAGCAGATAGGCCGCGGCCAGCGTCAGGCCGGGGTCGATGAGCCGCGCGACCGCCGTCTCGGCGATGCCGAGGATCACCGCCGCGACGATGGTGCCCCGGATGTCGCCCACGCCGCCCATGATGATGATGATCAGCGCCTTCATGGTGAAGAGGACGCCGACCGAGGCATCGAGCGTGAAGAACATCGACACCAGCGCGCCGCCCGTGGCCGTCACGGCCCCGCCCAGAGCGAAAGCCAGCGCCGAGGCGCGGCGCACGTCGACGCCGACCAAGGAGGCCGAGGCCGGGTTCACCGCCACCGCGCGCAGGTTCAGGCCCACGCGGGAATAGGTCAGCCACAGCCACAGCGCCCCGCCGATCACCACCGCCAGCACGAAGGCCACGACGCGGTTCTGGGCGTAGGAACTGCCGAACATCTCCAAGGGTTGGGCCAGGAAAGCGTAGTTGAAATACCCGCCGCCGAAGGCCCAGGTCATGATGCCGACAAAGGCGAAGGACATGCCGAAGGTCGCCAGGATCGAATCGACCTCCAGCGCGCCGCGGCTTTTCGCGCGTTTCACAAGGGGTTGCAGCATGAAGCGGTAGATCAGCCAATTGGCGACGAAGGCCACCGGCGCGATGACGATCAGCGCCGCCACCGGATTGACCTGCCCCGCGGTATAAAGCCAGAAAGCGGCGAACCCGCCCGCGACCAGCATCTCGCCATTCGCCAGGTTCATGATCCGCGCGACGCCGTATTGCAGGTTGAGACCCAGCGCGATCAGCGCATAGGTCCCCCCCAGCAGCAGGCCGGTTATCAGGATGAACATCGGGTCAGATCCGCCGTCTTGCCGGAGGGGGCGGCGCGCAAGGACACGCGCCGCCCGCCGGGATCAGTTCCAGCCGTCGAAAAGCTCGGCGGCAACCGCGCCGTCACGACCCCGGGCGGCCACGCCGCGGAACACGCCGTCCTGCCATTGGCCGACGGTCCAGTAGCGCTCGTTGTCGTTGTTCTCGTTGAAGTTCACCGGGCCGAGGATCGTCTCGTACTCATGCGAGCGGTCCTGCAGATAGGCCAGCACCGTCGCGCGGTCGATCGAGCCCGTGGCCTCGATCGCCTGACCCAGGATCTCGAGCGTGGCATAGGTCGCAGCCGAGGCCCAGTAATCGGGCGCCTGCCCGGCGAATTCCATATGCGCCTGGGCGAAGGCCTGGAAGGCCGGGTCATCGGCGTTGACGCCGCCCATGCCCATCACGCCCTCGATCTGATCGCCGAAGCGGGCGGCATAGCCCGGGAAGGCGGTGGCGACGGCGGTGAAGAAGACCTGCGGCGCGAAGTTCTGTACGATGGCCTGATCGGTCAGCGCGAAAGTGTCGCCGGGATAGGACCAGGCGATGAATGCGTCGGGGTGCGCCGCCTTGGCCCCGTCGATCACCGGCGCCAGATCCTGCGTGCCCAGCGGATACGAGCTTTCATAGACGATCTCGAACCCGTTCGATTCCAGCACCCCGCGCGAGATGCCGGCCATCTCGATCCCGAAGGCGTCGGCCACGTTCACCAGCGCCACACGGTTGCCGATCTCGCCCCGGTCACGCATGCCGACGAGGACATTCGCCGTATCCTCGGCCATGACCGAGGTCCGGCCCAGCACGAAGAACATGTTCGGGAATTGCTGCGCCAGCGCTGGCTGCTGGTCGGTGACTGCGGTGCCGGTGATCATCGGATAGCCCAGCTGCGCGAAGATCGGCGCGGCGGCCAGGTTCATCCCGGTCGAATAGGGCGCGACCATGAAATCCACCTGGTCCTGCGTCGCCAGGCGCTGCGCGGCCTGAATCGCCTGCTGCGGGTTGGTCTGGTCGTCGTATTCAACCAGTTCGATGGTCATGCGGCGGTCGCCGACCTGCAACCCGCCGGCCTCGTTCGTCTGATGCACCCAAAGCCGCACGGCGGGCCAATGGGTGACGGTGGCGCCCCCGGCCAGCGGGCCGGTCTGCGGCGCGGCGGCGCCCAGGCGAATGGTATCCTGCGCCAGGGCCATCCCGGCCCCGGCCGCCAACGCGACGGCAGCAGCGGCAAGCTGCATGACGGTTCTGCGATACATGTGACATCTCCCCTTTGTCATGTTGTCGGCTCGCTGGCCGCCGTTCGCTCCGACCCGGCCCCCCGCCGGCCTCCCCGAGGAAAGCCGGTCATCCGCTTGGATGCCGGTCCCGCGCAACGGACCCTGTCTGCCCAACCTCCCCAGACGACAAGGCAAGGTCATGATGCATTGCACCGGATACATTTCAAGAGAATTGAGGTCCGCACCGCCGGTTTTTTGATGCTGCAAGGCAGCAAGAAACCGCCCTTCCCCGAGCGAAGCCTATATTTTTTTCAGGTGCCTAGCGCGCAGCCTTGCATCCAGTGACTAGCTCAGGCCCAAAGCGGCGCGTTCACAGCAAGCCTCGCAATGTATACATTTGGCAAAAAGTCAGTGCTTTCAGCCGCAAGACGGAAAAGCCGGGCGCAAGGATGCGCCCGGCTCTCTCCGGTCCCGAAAATCGACCGGATCTCAGAAGGTGATCGTCCGACCCAGCGTCAGGCGGAAATCCCGGCCCCGGCGCGGCAGCGAGGTCGCATAGGAGCCGTCGAGCGCGTTGAAATAGTTCAGGTCGAAGACGTTGTTGACCGCGAACTGCACGTCGATCCCGCGCAGCGCCCCGGTTTGCGGGCGCCAGGTCAGGAACAGGTCATGCACCGCATAGCCCGGGAAACGATCGCCCCCGGCCAGGGTCACCGGCGCCGCGAAGGTCCCGCGCCAGCCGATTTCCAGGTTCTGCTGCGGCAGGCGGCGGCCGATTTCCAGCATCAGCTCCGGCGCCGGGGTCGAGGCCAGGCGGTCGCCGGTGGTCTGGTCGATCCCCTCGATCCAGCTGGCGGAGCTGCGGCCGAACCAGAGGTCGGATTGATACGACGCTTCCAGCTCGATCCCGCGGATGCGGGCCCGGCCGATGTTCTGGAAGCTGGGCATGCCGGCGATGCCGACGCGCTCGATCCGGTCGCGGAACTGGTTGTTGAAAGCGGTGAGCTTCAGGTCAAGCCCGTCGCCCTCGGCAAAGAGGTTCCGCCCCTGCCAGGCGACGCCCAGCTCGACAGTGCGCGCGTGTTCCGGCCGCAGCCCCATGGACGAGACGCCGCCCGACGTGCCGCTGTCGAAGACCTCGTCCAGGGACGGCAGCCGCGTCGTTTCGGCCAGCGTGCCGAAGACCGACCAGGCCTCGTTGATCCGGTACTGGGCCGAGAGCGAGGCTGCGGTGCCCGAATGGGTGACCGGAACGTTCAGGAACGCCGGGTCCACGCCGGCCGTCGCCACCATCCGCGAGTGGTCATGCCGCAGCGCCGCCAGCAGGGTGAAATCCTGGTTCAGCACGAATTCGTTCTGCACGAAGACGCCCCAGGTATCGCTCTGCCCGGCCGGATGCGAGGTCAGCGTAGAGGCGCCCGAGACCTGCACCCGCTCGCGCTGCGCCGCCTCGGCGCCGAAGGTCAGATAGTTCTGCCAGTTGGCGCCTTCCATGGTGATCGTGTTGCGCGCGCTCAGCGAGAGCGTCTCGTAGGCATAGACCGAATCCTGGAAGATCGAATAGGGCGGCGCGAAGGGCCAGCCCGGATAGCCGGTGGCGTTCGACTGGTCGACCTCGGAGCGCGAGAAGCTCAGCTGAACCCGCGCGTCGATCCAGGGATTGTCCGAGGCCGGATTCTCCCAGGTGATCTGCGCCGTGTCATCGGTCACCACCCGGTCGACGAAACCGAAGACGGTGAAATTGCCATAGGCCGAATAGGGCACCTGCACGCCCGAATTGGTCCAGCGCGACAGCGTGAACCGGAAACTCTGCTCACTCTCGTCGAAGGGCCGCCAGGTGGCGTTGATCAGCGCCGACTGGCTGGACAGATTGGTGCCCGAAACCGGAACGCCGCCGCCCGCCTCATAATTCTCTTCCTGCCGCCCGGTCAGCGCGGCGAGGAACTCGAACCGTTCGTTGAAACGATGTGCCAGGATGACCGAGCCGGAATAGCCGGCGTTCGACTGGCCCGAAAGCCGGAAGCGCAGCGCGGTATTGTCGTCGCCGGTCAGGAAATCCGAAGCCTCGCGCGTCTCGAAGGCGACGACGCCGCCGATGGCACCCGAACCATAGAGCAGCGACGCGCCCGGACCGCGCAGCACCTCGACCCGGCGGTAGAGGTCCGGCTCGCCGAAATGCGAGCCGACGCGATATTGCTCGAAATATTTCTGCACGCCGTCGACGGTGACGACGATGCGGTTCTCGTCCGAGGCCGATTGCGTGCCGACGCCGCGGATGTTCAGGAACTGGCCGGTCATCGCCTCGCCGCCGAAAGCCTGCACGCCGGGCACGGCACGCAGCAATTCACCGGGCGTGGTCGCCTGTTCGCGGTCCAGATCCTCCTGCTCCAGCGCCGTCACGGCCTGGGGCGTGTCGATGGCGACGCGGGCGCGGCCCGCGGACAGGATGATCCGGCCCAGCAGCGTGAAGACGCCCTCGCCGGCGGTTTGCGCCGCGGCGGGCGTGGAAAGCGCGGTGGCAAGCGCCAGCGTCGAGACCGCACCGAAGCGGCGGATATTGGGTGACATGGGTCCCTCGTTCGGTTGTTGTTGGTGCTGGCGAGGGGCTGGCAGAAGGTTGGATCAGGCCGCGGCCTGCGGCAGGATGAAGGGGGTGCCGTCGGACGGCGGGGTCGAAACGCGGATGGCGCAGCCATAGGCAGCGGCGAGAATGGCATCGGTGAAGACCTCGGCCGGGCGGCCACGGGCGGCGATCCGCCCTGCGGTCATCAGCCAGACCTGATCGGCGACCATGGCGGTCAGGTTCAGGTCGTGCATGACGGCGATCACCCCGCCGCCCGCCTCGGCGAAATCGCGGGCGATCCGCATGACCTGCAACTGGTGCCCGATGTCCAGCGCGGCCACGGGCTCGTCGAGGAAAAGCCAGCGCGGGACGCCGTGGACCACCGGTTGCCAGACCTGCAGAAGCACACGGGCCAGATGCACCCGCTGCTGCTCGCCACCCGAGAGTTCCTGGAACAGCCGCCCCTCGTAGCCCCCCAGCCCCACCCGGTGCAGGGCCTGCGCGGGCAGGCTGCGGGCATCGGCGCCGGGCACGCCGGTCAGCCCCAGCCGCACGATTTCCAGCACGGTGAAGGGGAAGGCCAGCGGCACCGATTGTGGCAGCACGGCCCGGCGCAGCGCCAGCGCCTCGGGCCGCAGCGCGCGCAGGTCCTGACCGTCGAGGCTGAGGCGCCCGGTCGAGGCGACCTCGCCCGTCAGCGCCCTGAGGAGCGTGGTCTTGCCCGAGCCGTTCGGCCCGACGATGCAGGTCAGCGTCCCGGGCGTGGCCTGAAGGTCGACGCCCTTCAGGATCGGCTTGCGGCCCAGCGTGACGGAAAGGGATTCGGCATCCAGCATGTCAGAGGTCCACGAGCCCGCGCTTACGCAGCAGGATCCACAGGAAGAAGGGCCCGCCCGCCAGCGCGGTGACAATGCCGATCGGCAATTCGGCGGGGGCCGCGATGGTCCGCGCCACCATATCGGCGCCGATCAGCAGCGCCGCGCCCAGCAGACCGGCGGCGGGCAACAGGAAACGGTGATCCGGCCCCATGGCAAGGCGCAGAAGATGCGGCACGACGATGCCGACAAAGCCGATCCCGCCCGAGACAGCCACCGCCGCGCCGGTCAGCGCCGCGACGGCGAGGATGGCGAGGCGCTTGGCCCGTTCGACCCGGATGCCCAGATGCAGCGCCGTGGCCTCGCCCAGCGCCAGCGCGTTCAGCGCCCGGGCCAGGAAGGGCGCGGCCATCAGACCCGCGACCATCACCGGCGCGGCGGCCGCAAGCCGCGTCCAGCTCGATCCCGCCAGCGAACCCATGTTCCAGAAGGTCAGGTCCCGCAACTGGGCGTCGTTGGCGATGAAGATCAGCAACCCCATCACGGCCATCGCCAGCGCGGTCAGCGCGATCCCGGCCAGCAGCATGGTCGCCACCGAGGTCCGGCCGGCGCGGGTGCTGATCCGGTACAGCAGCATCGTCACGCTCCAGCCGCCCAGGAAGGCCCCGAGCGGCAGCAGATGCGAGCCGACCGAGGCCAGCACCGCGGCGGGCAGCAAGCCGCCCAGAACGATCACCATGGCCGCGCCGAGGCTAGCCCCGGCGCTGACGCCGACGATGCCGGGATCGGCCAGCGGGTTGCGGAAAAGGCCCTGCATCACCGCCCCCGCCACCGCCAGCGAGGCGCCGACCAGCGCGCCCGTCGCCAGCCGCGGCAAGCGGATGTCCAGCAGGATCACCCGCTCGCGCAGCCCGATGGCCTCGCCCGCCAGCCAGTCCTGCAGTACCGCCCAGGGCGAAACCCCCGCCGCGCCCACCGCCAGCGAGACGACGCCCACGGCCAGAAGCAGCGCCAGCAGCGCCAGCGTCACCTTCTGCGCCCGGGGCGCACGGTCGCCGGACAGGGCCGGAGGGGTCAGCGCCACCATCGGCTCAGCCCTCCAGCGCCTGCATGAGCGCCCGCGCCGCTTCGGGCGTCCGCGGACCGAAGCCGAGGAGGAAGCCGCCGTCCATCCGCACGATCCGCCCGTTCTGCGCCGCCGGCGTCAGCCCCAGCGCCGGATGGGCCAGGATCGCGGCATCGTCCAGCGCATGATCGCCTGAGCGGTCCATCATCAGGATCGCGTCGGGGGCGGCGGCGGCGATGGCTTCGTCGGTCAGCGGGCGATACCCCTCGAACCCGTCGATGGCGTTCTGGGCCCCCGCCAGCGTCAGGATGCCCTGCGCCGCGGTGCCCTGCCCCGCCGCCATCACCCGGCCGCCCGCGGCCGACAGGACGAACAGCACCCGGGGGCTGGCGGCATTCGAGCGGGCCTCGGCCAGCGAGGCGAAACCCTCGGTGACCGATCCGACCAGCGGCGCCGGATCGACGCCCAGCGCCTCGGCCACGCCCTCGATGCGGGCGATGACGCCCGCTTCGGTGAAATCCGCCGCGATCCGCACCACCGGCACCGCACTGGCCGAGACTAGGTCCAGCGTCGCGGGCGGCCCCGCATCGACATCGGCCAGGATCAGATCGGGGTCCAGCGACAAGAGCCCCTCGGGCGAGAGGGCCCGCAGATAACCCACGTCCGGCAGCGCCGCGAAGACCTCGGGGTACAGGCAGGTCGTATCCCGGCCGACCACCCGATCCACCTGCCCCAGCGCCGCGACCACTTCGCACAAAGCCGAACCGGCCACCACGACGCGCTCCTGCGCCAGGGCCGGCGCGGCGGCCAGCGCCGCCACAACCAACAATCCGCGCATGACTCAGGCCCCGTGGCTGGTGGCCAGCGCCTCGGTCAGCGTGACCCAGGCCTCAGTCCCCGGCAGCGGACCGGCATTGTCCTCGGGCGCGGGTTCCGAGCGTTCATTGCCCGGGGCGCGCTGGCCGAAGATCTGGGCGATGACCATGCCATCCTTGTCGAAGAACTCGATCGACACCGCCAACCCATGCTTCGTGGGCTTCCGCACCAGCCAGACCTCGGCGATCTTGTCCGAGCGCAGGTGCAGGTTGAAGCCCGGGTCCAGCACGTTCAGCCACGGCCCCATCTGTTCGATCCGGTGGACCTTGCCGCCGTGGATCTGGATGCAGCCCATGTTGCCGACGAAGATCATCACCGGGATCCCGCCTTCGGCCGCGCCGCGCAGCGCGGCATCGACCGCCTCGGGCTTCAACGCCACGGCATAGGGGGCGCCGGCGATGCGATAGGCGCCCAGGCGGTTCATCTTCAGCTTCGAGGTCAGGCGCAGGAACTGATGCGTGTCGGTCAGCGCATCCCATTCCTTCAGCAGGATGTCGCGCTTCTCGGGATTCGATTTCGCCGCCTCGACCGGGGCCCGGGGCTGGGTCTCGATCCCGTCCGATTGATCCTCGGCCCTGAGCGCCGCCACCAGCGCCTCGAAGGCCGCCACGTTCGAGGCCGGACGCAGATGCACCTTGTGCACCGCATCCCCCGCCGCGTCGAAGATCTGGATCGAGCGCTTGTCGCCCTCGCTCAACGCGAAAGCATGAACCCAATGGCGCGGGAAAAGCCGCAGGTCGATATCGGGACCCAGCACCATCGCCGCGTGCGGCCCGGGGTGGTAATCCAGATATTCGCCGTCCTTTTCGTGCACGCAATGCTCGTTGCGGGTCAGCGCCATGACCGGCCCCAGGGTGCCCAGGGCGGGGAACAGCCGGTCGATGTCACAGGTCAGCCGCACCACGGTCTTCCCGTCGACGGTCGCGGCCACCAGATGCGCCTCGCTCACGCCCAGCTGCTCGGCCAGATCGCGGATACGGCTCTTCGGATTCTCGGCGCGGGCATCGCGCAGCCCTCGCGGCGACCGGTCGAGGACGGGTGAATCGGTGGTAAGGCTGGACATGGCAATCCCTTTCATGACCAAGGCAGCGGAGGCAGGCGCGTCTGGCGAAAGGCTGGATTGCGCGGTCGCGCCGTTAAGGGCGCAGTTACTTGACAAAATCTGTTAGGTATCCTAGCCGAAACATGCAAGCGGAAAATCACTTCCGCGGACCCCGCCAGCCTTCGGGCGAGCCAGTTCTTTTTCCTGCAAGCCGAGGTTGCCATGGCTGTCCGATTCCCCGCCCTTTGCGGCGCGCTGATGCTCGTCGCGCAAGGCGCCCTTGCCCAATCCACCCCGCCCGCCGAGGCGCCCGCGGCCGCGCCCTCGGTCAGTGTCGAGTTGAACGCCATCCATCCCCGTGACGGCGCCTGCCAGTTCGTGCTGGTCGGCCAGAACGGCACCGAGACCGATATCGACCGCCTTGTGCTCGAGGCGGTGCTCTTCGACACCGACGGGCGGGTCGCGACGATGACGCTGTTGGACCTGCAGGATCTGCCGGCCGGCCGCCTCCGCGTCCGCAGCTTCGAAATCGGCGGGGTCACCTGCGAGGGCGTGTCGCGGTTGCTGATCAACGGCGTCAGCGCCTGCGAGCCCGAGGGCTGCGGCACGGCGATCGAGGCCCGCTCGGCAACCCCGATCGAGGTCCTGCAATGACCGCGCTCTGGGAGGCCGTCGCCAATGTCGCCGAGCTGGGCGGCCCGGTGGTCATGGTGCTGCTGGCCATGTCGCTGGTGGCGCTGGCCCTGATCCTGGCCAAGATCTGGCAATTCCTGCGGCTGGGCGTCGGGCGTCATGGCGCGCTGGACCGGGCGCTGACCGCCTGGGACCGCGGCGCTGCCGACGAGGCGCGGCAGGCCGCCCGCACCGCCCCCAGCCATCTGGGCCCCGTGACCCTGCTGGCCCTCGATGCCGCAGGCGACAGCCAGCACGACGAGGCCGCGCTGCGGGCGCGCCTGACGGGCGAGGCCGCGGCCCGGCTCGCGCGGCTCTCCGCCGGGCTCAGGCTGCTCGATTCCGTGGCGCAGGTGGCGCCGCTGCTGGGCCTCTTCGGCACGGTTCTGGGCATGATCGAGGCCTTCCAGGGCCTGCAATCGGCGGGCGCCGCTGTCGATCCCTCGGCGCTGGCGGGCGGCATCTGGGTGGCGCTGCTGACCACCGCCGTGGGTCTTGCCGTCGCCATGCCCGCCTCGCTGGTCCTGGCCTGGTTCGACGCCCGCATCGCGCGCGAGGCGGCAATGTCCGAGCGCATCATCGACACCGCCCTCTGCGCCGGCCTCGGCCATGGCTGACAGCCGCCTGCGGCCCGCGCCAAGGCGGCGCGGCCTGTCGCTCACCTCGCTGATCGACGTGATCTTTCTGCTTCTGTTGTTCTTCATGCTGACCTCGACCTTCACCCGGCTGGGCGAACTGGAACTGACCGCCGCGCCGCAGGGCGCGGGCAGCGCCGAGACGCCGCCCGCCTTCGTGCAGCTCGGCCCGGACACGCTGCGGCTCAACGCGCAGGAGATCCCGCTCGAAGAGCTTCGCGCCGCGCTGACCGACCTCGCCGGCCCCGAGGGCACCGCGCTGATCGCGCTCGGCGAGGGCGTCGAGGCGCAGCGCCTCGTCGATGTGCTGGCCGCGTTGCGGGGCGCGCCTTTCGCCGTGCGGGTGCTGGGATGAGGGCCAGCGTCACCCCTAACCGCAGCAAGGGCGAACCGACCATCGGCCTGATCAACATCGTCTTCCTGATGCTGATCTTCTTCCTGATCGCCGGAACCATCGCCCCCTCGCCCGACCCGTCGGTGACGCTGGTCAGCATCGCCGAACTCGAAACCCGCGCCCCGCCCGAGGCGCTGGTCATCACCGCCGAGGGCGGGCTGCGGATCGACGGCATCGACTGGCCGGGCACGCCGGAGGACGGTGCGCTGGCCTATCTGGAAACCCTGCCCGAGCCGCGCGTCGCCCGCCTTCTGGTCGACCGGGCTACCCCCGCCGCGCTGGTTGTTTCCCTCGCCGAAAGGCTGCGCGGCGCCGGGGCGGAACGGGTCGTCTTGTTGGGAGAAAGGGCTGTCGAATGAGCTTTGCCCGCACCGAACCCGCCTGGCCCGCGCTGGTCGTCGCCGGAGCGCTGTCGCTCGCCGCCCATGCCGCCGTGCTGGCGGGCTTTGCCGGACGCGGCGAGACGCTGATGATCGAAGGCGGCGGCGTGGCCGAGATTGCCGCCCTCGGCAACGATTTCCGCGATTTCACCCGGGGCGCCCTGCCCTCGCAGGCCGCCGAAGCCGTACCGGAGACCCCGACCGAGGCCTCCATGACACCGCCGCCGACCGAGGCCGCGCCGACACCGCCCCCGGCCGCGCCGCCCGTCACCGCCACCGACGCGCCCGCCACCCGGCCCGAAACGGCCGAAGCCCCGGCGCCCCCCCCCCGTGCCGCGCCCGAGACGCCGACCGAAACGGCCCCGCAGGCGGCGCCGGCGGCCAGCGAGACCCCGACGGTGAATGCGGCCCCCGCCACGGCACCGGTGGCAAGCGCGCCCGCCGCCGCGCCCATCACCCCCCAGGCCACGCCCCTCGCCGCCGCGGCGCCGGTTACCCCCCCGACCACCGCCCCCGCGCCCGAGGTCGAGGTGCGGACCGCCGCTGCCGACACGCCCCGTCCGCAGCGCCGCCCCGACCCCGAGACGCAGCGCCGCCCCGAGCCCGAAACGCGGCGCCCGCCGCAACAGGCCAGCGCCGCCCAGGCCGCGGGCGATTCCGACCGCGACGCAAGGCGCGGCTCGGACCAGGGCCAGCCAGAGGCCACGGCGGCCCGCGCCGCCCCCCGCCAGGCGGCGGCCGCCGCCCCCGGCAATGCCGCGGCCTCGAATTATCCCGGACAGGTGATGCAGCGCATCCAGCGCGTCCGCCGCGCCCGGGTGAACGCCCGCGGCACGGCTGTGGTGGCTTTCACCATCGCCGCGGGCGGGGGGCTCGCTGGGGTGCAGATCGTCCGCGCCTCGGGCAGCGCCGTGCTGGATCAGGCCGCCCTCGACCATATCCGCCGCGCCGCCCCCTTCCCCGCGCCCCCCGAAGGCGCGCAACGCCAGTTCTCGTTCGAGTTCGTCGGACGGTGACACGGAGTAACGAGGGGGCCGTCTGCCCCCTCTTGGCCGGCCGCGCGGTCCGGCCCTGCGCCTACGCGCCGGGTGTTCGGGCGTGAGCGCGCGCCACCAGCGCCTCGTCCGGGTGACCCTCACCCCCGAGGATATTTTTGGAACAAAGAGGCCGACTTAGCACCCTCTTACCCTTCATCTTTGTTCTGAAAATATTCTCGGGGATTTCCAAAGGGGGTGGAAAACCCCCTTTGGCGGGGGGTGCGGGGGGCTGGCCCCTCGCTGCCTCTCCCCGTCCCTCCCGCGGCCTCAGGCCGGCATGCGCTGCTCGACGATCTCTGCCCACCACGAGCAACCCGCCGGGATGGCATTGTCGTCGAAATCGTATTTCGGATGGTGCACCATCGCCGTGTCGCCGTTGCCGACCAGGATATAGGCGCCGGGCCGTTCCTCCAGCATGAAGGCGAAATCCTCGCCGCCCATGATCAGCGGCGCGGGGGCGCAGCCGCCCGAGACCTTCTCGGCCACCCGGGCCGCGAACTCGGTCTGTTCGGGGCTGTTCACCATCACCGGATAACCCTTGATGTATTCCACCCGCGCCTCGGCGCCGAAGGCCGCGGCCACGCCGGTGCAAAGCGCGGTGATGCGTTTCTCGGCCATGGCCCGGGTCTCGGCATCCATGGTGCGGACCGTCCCCTTCAGCTCGACATGCTGGGGAATGACGTTGAAAGCCTCGGATTCGGTGCGGAACGAGGTGACGGAGACCACGAGGTTCTTCACCGGGTCGTGGTTGCGGCTGGCGACGGTTTGCAGCGCGGTGACGATCTGCGCCGCGACGACCGTCGTATCCACCGTCTCCTGCGGTTTTGCCGCATGGCCGCCCAGCCCCTCGACCTCGATGCGGAACGTGTCGGTCGCGGCGAAGAAGGCGCCCTCGCGGATCGCGAAACTGCCCAGCGGCAGGCCGGGCATGTTGTGCATGCCATAGACCTCCCGGATGCCCCAGCGGGTCATCAGCCCATCGTCGCACATGACCTTGCCGCCGCCGCCCCCCTCTTCGGCGGGCTGGAAGATCACCACCACCGTGCCGTCGAAATTCCGCGTCTCGGCCAGGTACTTGGCCGCGCCCAGCAGCATCGCCGTATGCCCGTCATGGCCGCAGGCATGCATTTTGCCCGGGGTTTTCGAGGCGTGCTCGGCCCCCGTCGCCTCAAAGATCGGCAGCGCGTCCATGTCGGCGCGGAGGCCGATCACCTTGCCCGAGCCCTGGGCCTTGCCCTTGATGACGCCCACCACGCCGGTGCGGCCGATGCCTTCGGTCACCTCGTCGCAGCCGAACTCGCGCAGCTTTGCGGCGACGATGCCGGCGGTGCGGTGGGTGTCGAACAGCAGTTCGGGATTCTCGTGGAAATCGCGGCGCCAGGCGGTGATCTCGGGCAGCAATTCGGCGAAACGGTTCTTGACGGGCATCTCTGTCTCCTTTCAGGCCGACAGCGGCATGCGCTGTTCGGCAAGCGTGGCGAACCAGGAACAGCCTGCCGGGATCGCCTCGTCGTTGAATTCATAGAGCGGGTGGTGCAGGTCGGCCGAGGGGCCGATGCCGAGAAAGACGAAGGCGCCGGGGCGCACGGCCAGCATGTCGGCGAAATCCTCGCCGCCCATCGAGGGCTCGAAAGCGGTGTCGATCTCGGCCGAGACGGCTCGCGCGGCAGCCAGCGCCACCTCGGCCTCGGGCCCCGAATTGATCGTGGGCAGAACGCCGTCCTGATAGGTCAGCGTCGCGCTGGCGCCATAGGCCTCGGCGGTGGCGCGAGCGATGCGTTCGATCCGCTCCTTGATCAGCGCCTTGGTCGGCACATCGAAGGTCCGCACAGTGCCGGTCAGCCGCACCGCATCGGGGATCACGTTATGCGCCATCGTATCCGTGGCCATGCCGGTGACCGACAGCACCGCCGGTTGCAGCGCGGGCACGTTCCGCGACACGACCTGTTGCAGCGCCATGACCACGGCCGCCGCGGCCAGCGTGGTATCCGCAGCCAGATGCGGCATCGCCCCGTGCCCGCCCTTGCCGCGCACGGCGATCTCGAAGAAATCGGCCGCGGCCAGCACCGGGCCCGGCTTCACCGCGAAGGAGCCGAGCGGCTGGTTCGGCCGGTTGTGCAGGCCGTAAACCTCCTGAATCCCCCACCGCTCCATCAAGCCATCCTCGACCATGGCCTTGGCGCCGCCGCCCATTTCCTCGGCCGGCTGGAAGGCCAGCACCACGGTGCCGTCGAAATTCCGCGTCTCGGCCAGATATTTCGCCGCGCCCAACAGGATCGCGGTGTGGCCGTCATGGCCGCAGGCGTGCATCTTGCCCGCCTCGGTCGAGGCATGGGGCAGGCCCGTCGCCTCGTGGATGGGCAGCGCGTCCATATCGGCGCGGAAGCCCAGCACCTTGCCCGAGCCGGTCTGCCGGCCCTTGATGACCGCCACGACGCCGGATTGCCCGACGCCCTCGGTGATCTCATCCACCCCGAAACTGCGCAGCAATTCGGCCACGCGGCCCGAGGTTCGGGGCAGGTCGAACCTCAGTTCGGGATGGGCGTGAAAATCCTGCCGCCAGGCGGCGATCTCAGGAAGCCATTCGGCGAAACGGTTCTTGACGGGCATGGGCGTTACTCCAGGGGCATCCGGCGTTCGGCGAGGGTGACGAACCACGAGCAACCCGCCGGGATCGACTCATCCTCGAAACGATAGGCGGGATGGTGGCACATCGGGGTGTCGCCGTTGCCGAGGAAGATATAGGCACCGGGCCGGGCCTCGAGCATGAAGGCGAAGTCTTCGGCCGGCATCACCGGTTTGACGTCGCGGATCACCGAGCCCGCGACGATCTCGGCGCAATCGGCGGCGAAATCGGTCTGCTCGGGGTGGTTCATGGTCACCGGATAGCCCCAGCTGAGGCTGACCTCGGCCGTCGCGCCAAAGGCCTGCGCGGTGGCCGGGACCAGCGCCTGCAGCCGCTCGGCCGTCAGCTTGCGCAGCTCGGGGTCCAGCGTGCGGATCGTGCCCTTCAACGTCACCTCATGGGCGATGACATTCGAGACGACCGAATCGGTGTGGAAGCTGCCGATGGTGACAACGACCGAGCCCAGGGGATCGATGTTGCGCGCGACGATGGATTGCAGCGCCACGACGATGTGGCTGGCCGCCAGCGTGGTATCGACCGCGGCATGGGGCATCGCGGCATGGCCGCCCTTGCCCGTCACCTTGATCTCGAATTCATCGGCCGAGGCCAGCAGCGCGCCGGGGCGGATTGCGAACTGGCCCGCGGGCAGGCCCGGCATGTTGTGCAGGCCATAGATCTCCTGCACGTTCCAGCGGTCCATCAGCCCGTCGTCGACCATGGCCTTGCCGCCTGCCCCGCCCTCTTCGGCGGGCTGGAAGGCCAGCACCACGGTGCCGTCGAAATTCCGCGTCTCGGCCAGATACTTGGCCGCACCCAGCAGGATCGCCGTATGCCCGTCATGGCCGCAGGCATGCATCTTGCCCGGGGTCTTCGAGGCATAGTCGAGCCCCGTCGCCTCGGTGATTGGCAGCGCGTCCATGTCGGCCCGGAAACCGATCACCTTGCCCGAGTCCGTCTTGCGACCCCGGATGACGCCGACCACGCCCGACACGCCGATCCCCGTCACCACCTCGTCGCAGCCGAATTCCGTCAGCTTCGCCGCCACCACGCCCGAGGTGCGCGGCAGATCGTACATGAGTTCGGGATGCTCGTGCAGATCGTGGCGCCAGGCGGTGATCTCGGGGTGAAGTTCGGCAAGGCGGTTGCGGACGGGCATGGCGTCTCCTTCGGTTTCTTCACATGTTAACGTGGCGCGGATCGGGCCGTATCGCAAGGCCGCTCTGCGCGCCCCGGCTCAGAACCGGCCATAGCGGAAGGCTGACAGATCATGCCCCGGATCGCCCCCGGTCGCCAGTTCCGCTAGGACCCGGCCGACCGCAGGCCCGATCCCGAACCCATGACCCGACAGCCCGGTGCCCAGCACCAGCCCCGGCAGCCCCGGCACCTGATCGAGGATCGGCACGACATCCGGCATCGTGTCGATCAACCCGCCCCAGGTGGCGCGGTAGCGGATCGGTCCCAGCTGCGGAAAGGCGGCGGAAAAGGCCTTGGCGGCGCTGGCCAGCGCCTTGCCATCGGGGCCGGGGTCGAGGATGCGCGTGGCCTCGAACGGGCTGCGCTCGTCGGTGCCCCAGCGCCGGCGCGTGGTCCAGGCATCGGGCCAGCCGCGGGGGGCGGCGGGCCTGAGCCGCGTCTCGCGCCATTCCTTCCTCAGGATCGACAGATAGGCGCCGAAATGGCGGAAGGCATCCGGCCCCACCGGCATGACGTGGGAATTGGGCGCGGCCAGCGAATAGCCGCCATCGGCGCGGCGGCGGAACCCCACCGCATTATCCGAGGCATTGCCGTCATGGATCAGCGGCAACGGCTCCGTCGCGCCGACCGAGGCCAGGACCGACAGTTGCGGGATCGTCAGCCCGTGCAGGCGCAGCAGCAGCGAGGACCAGGCGCCCCCGGCCAGCACCACGGCATCGGCGCGGATCCGGCCTGCCTCGGTGATGACGCCCGCAAGCCGCCCGCCCTCGATATCCAGCGCCCTGACCGCGCAATTTTCGCGGATGGCGACGCCCGCCTGCGCCAGCGCCCGGGCCATCATCGGCACCGCCACCCAAGGCTCGGCCCGCGCGTCGGACGGCGTGTGCAGCGCGCCCCGCCAGCGGCCCTCGGTGGCGCCGGGGATCAGCGCCTGCGTCTCGGCGGCGCTAAGGCGGCGGGTGTCGAGGTCATGCGCCCGTGCATGGGTCATGAAGGCCTCATGCTCGGCCAGGTCGCGGTCATTCTCGGCCAGATAGGTGACGCCCACGGTGCGGTGGCCCAGCTCCGGACCCAGCCGCTCGGCCCAGCGGGACCAGAGGCGCTTGGCCTCGACCACCAGCGGGATCTCGGCGGGGTGGCGGCCCTGAACCCGGATCCAGCCCCAGTTGCGGCCCGATTGCTCGGCCCCCACACGGCCCTTTTCGCACAGGACCACCTGCAAGCCCTTGCCCGCCAGTTCCCAGGCGGTGCTGATCCCGGCGATGCCGCCGCCGATCACCACCACGTCGCAGGCCGGGGGAATCGGTGCCTGATGCTCAGGGGGGCGGCCGTTGTGAAAGGGGAAATCCATCACGCGAAGAACCGGGCGAGGAAGGCGTTGAACCAACGGTCTATGTCGGCATCGTGGCAGACCATGAGCGCATCCTGTTCGGCCCGCGTCTGCGCGCCGGGCTTGCCCCAGGGCGCCGCCTCCAGCCCCTGCCAATGGCGCATGAGATCCGGCGTCACTTCAGGGTGGAACTGGAAGCCCCAGGCCGAGCCCAGCCGGAACGCCTGATTGGGAAAGAGCGGCGAGGCGGCCAGAACCTCGGCCCCGTCCGGCACGCCAGATCCGTGCCAATGCCATTGCGGCATGACCGGCGGGGCCGGGAACAGGTCGCGCCCGGCCTCGGTCGGGGTCAGTTCGTAATAGCCGAATTCATAGGCGCCGTCGGGGCGATGCGCGACCTCGGCCCCATGAGCATAGGCGATGCATTGCGCGCCCAGACACAGCCCCAGCAGCGGGACATCGGCCGCCACCGCCCGGCGGGCGAAGGCATGTTCCCCGGCCAGATACGGATAGAGGTCAGTCTGATAGATCTCCTGCCCGCCGCCATAGATCACCGCCGCGCCGATGCCTTCCATCGTCTCCGGCAGCGCCTCGCCCCGATAGGGACGCAGCACCTCATAGGGGCGGCCCGCCCGGTCGAGGAACAGCCGCACACGGTCGGGCATCGGCCCGTCATAGCCGTGTTCGATCAGCAGGATACGGCTCATTGGCAGAGATCGTCGACCAGCTTTTCCATGAAGGTCTGACCGGCGGCGAATTGCTCCAGCGTCAGGAATTCGTCGGGCTGATGCGCCTGGGCGATGTCGCCCGGCCCGCAGACCACCGCCGAATAGCCGCGCACCTGGAACTGCCCGCCCTCGGTGCCATAGCTGACGACATGCTGGCCGTTGTCGCCGGTCAGGCGCCGGGCCAGTTCCTCGGCCGGGCCGCCCTGTTCGGGGGTCAGCGGCGGCACGCCGAAGACGGAACTCAGGTCCATCCCCGTTTCAGGCCGGATCGCCTGCATCCCGGCCTCGATCGCGCGCGCGGCCTCGACGATCTTCTCGCCCCAGCCGATGTCGCCCGGCACCTGCCGGACCGAGATCAGGAAATCGCAATCCTTGGCCGTGATGTTATGCGCCGTGCCGCCATTGATCACGCCGACATGCAGGGTGGAAAACGGCGGATCGAAAACCGCCGCCAGTTCCGAGGGTGTGGCCGCCGCATTCTCGGCGTTGCGGTCGTTGCACCAGTCGATCAGCCGCGCCGCCTCCATGATGGCGCTGACGCCATAGGGTTGCAGCGAGGAATGCACCTCGTAGCCGCGGACATGGACCTTGATGCCCACGCCGCCCTTGTGCCCCGTCACCACCTTCATCATCGACGGCTCGCCCACGATCACCGATTCCGCCCGCGGCAGGTCCGAGGCGATCATCGCCTCGACCAGATCCGCCACCGCCATGCAGCCGACTTCCTCGTCATAGCTCAGCGCCAGTTGCAGGGGCCGGGTCAGCGGCGCTTTCGAGGCCTCGACCAGCGCCCAGATCGCCAGCGCGTCGAAGCCCTTCATGTCGCACGTGCCGCGGCCATAGAGCTTGCCGTCCTTCTCGACCACCTGCCAGGGGTCCGAGGTCCAGGCCTGTCCGTCCACCGGCACCACATCGGTATGCCCCGACAGGATCACGCCGCCCGGTGCATCGGGTCCCACCTGCGCGTAAAGATGCGCCTTGGTCCCGCAGGGCGACATCACCCGGTGGCTGTCGATCCCGTGGCCCGCCAGATAGCCCTGCAACCAGTCGACCAGCGGCAGGTTGGTGTCGCGGCTGACGGTGGGAAAGGCCACCAGCCGTTCAAGGATCTCGCGCGGCCCGAGGGGTCGGTCGCCGGGGCTGGTCATGGGAATCTCCGCTTCTCGTTCGGGTCTGGGTCCGGGCTTGCGCCCCCGGGCCGGGGTCGTGATGACACGCATCCTCGCGCCGCCCGGATCAAGAGGTCAAGCGCGCAGAAGGCGCAATCTTGTGACGTAACGGCAGGCAGTTTTGCGCCCTCGGCTTCGCGTTACGCCCAATAGATGAGCAAATCCGCCCGTTCTACAAGCGTATAACAGCGTGGATTTCATCTTGCCGTACCAGATGAATGTTGCCAATCTCACCGGATAACAACCCGAGTCACAAATGACCGGGATAAAAACAAACAGGGAGATGCGCATGCCCGACGGGGCGACGCCGGTTCTTGATGTCAAGAACCTGAAGACGGTTTTTGCCACGCGCTCGGGCGAGGTGCATGCCGTCAATTCCGTCAGCTTCGACCTCCGGCCCGGCGAATTGCTCGGTGTGGTGGGGGAATCGGGCTCGGGCAAGTCCGTGACGATGATGTCGCTGCTGGGCCTCCTGCCCTCGCCCCCGGCCGAGGTCCGCTCCGGCACGGTCATGCTGGGCGGACGTGACATCCTGAAGATCGGCGCCGAGGAATTGCGCAATGTCCGGGGACGCGAGGTCGGCTTCGTCTTTCAGGACCCGATGACCTCGCTCAACCCGGTCTTTACCGTGGGCTTCCAGCTGTGCGAGCCGCTGCGCAAGCATCTGGGCATGTCCAAGGCGCAGGCGAGGAACCGCGCGGTCGAACTGCTGGAACTGGTCGGCATCCCCGATGCCAGGCGCCGGCTGGGGGATTACCCGCACCAATTCTCGGGGGGCATGCGGCAGCGGGTGATGATCGCCATCGCGCTGGCCTGCGATCCCAAGGTGCTGATCGCGGACGAACCCACCACGGCGCTGGACGTGACCATCCAGGCGCAGATCCTGGAACTGGTCAAGGAGCTGCGCCAGAAGCTCGGCATGGCGATCATCTGGATCACCCACGACCTGGGCGTGATCGCGGGCATCGCCGACCGGGTGATGGTCATGTACGGTGGACAGGTCGCGGAACACGGCCCGGTGCGCGAGGTCTTCGCCAATCCGGCGCATCCCTATACGCGGGCGCTGTTGCAGACCATGCCCAAGATGCACGGGGCGCGGGACGCGAAACTCAGGGTGATCGAGGGTCAGCCGCCGATGCTGACCCGCCACCCCACCGCCTGCCCCTTCATGGCCCGCTGCGCCCATGCCTTCGACCGCTGCGGCCGCGAGAATCCTGCCCGGCGCGACATCGGCCATGCCCATGACGTGGCCTGCCACTGGGACCACACCACCGCCGCCCCCCTGACCGCCGCCGAGGCCTCTGCATGACCGAAACCCCGATGACCGACCGCCGCAAGCTGGTCGAGGTTCGCGACCTCAAGATGCACTTCCCCATTCTGGGTGGCATCCTGCGGCGGCAGGTCGGGGCGGTGAAGGCGGTCGACGGGATCTCGTTCGACATCTTCGAGGGCGAGACGCTGGGCGTGGTCGGCGAATCGGGCTGCGGCAAATCCACGGCCGGGCGCGCGGTTCTCAGGCTCTACGAGGCGACGGCGGGCTCGATCCGCATCGACGGCGAGGATATCGCCACGCTGCCGGCCGAGGTGCTGCGCAAGAAGCGCCCGGCGATGCAGATGGTCTTCCAGGATCCGCAGGCCAGCCTCAACCCCCGCATGACGGTGGCGGGCATCATCGGCGAACCCTTGGACGAGCACACCAACTGGGACCGCAAGAAAAAGCTCGCCCGGATCTACGAGCTGATGGATGCCGTGGGCCTCAACCGCGATTTCGCCAACCGCTATCCGCATGCCTTCTCGGGCGGGCAGCGGCAGCGGATCGGCATCGCCCGGGCGCTGGCGCTGAACCCGCGCTTCATCGTCTGCGACGAGCCCATCGCCGCGCTCGACGTGTCGATCCAGGCGCAGGTGGTGAACCTGCTGGAAGAGCTGCAGGACCAGTTCGGCCTGACCTACATGTTCATCAGCCATGACCTGTCGATGGTGCGCCACATCGCCGACCGGGTGGCGGTCATGTATCTGGGCAAGATCGTCGAACTGGCGCCGGTCAGCCGCCTCTACGACCATCCGCTGCACCCCTATACCGAGGCGCTGCTCTCGGCCGTGCCCGAACCCGACCCCTCGCTGGAACGGCGCAAGGACCGGATCGTGCTGAAGGGCGACGTGCCCTCGCCCGCCAACCCGCCCAAGGGCTGCAATTTCTGCACCCGCTGCCCCAAGGTCATGGACATCTGCCGCGAACAGGAACCCGAGACGGTCGAAGCCGTGCCCGGGCATTTCGTCGCCTGCCATCTGATTTCGCATCCACAGACCGCCGGACGAACCGGCGGCACCGAGGCCGAGCACAACCAAATGAAAACCCAACAAGGAGAGGTTGCATGAAACGCAGAAGTGCCCTGTACGGGGCGGCTGCCGCACTGGCGCTCGCGCCCATGGCGGCTTGGGCCGACCGTGGCGAGGACGGACACCTGAACATCATCTACTGGCAGGCGCCGTCGATCCTGAACCCGTACCTGTCGGGCGGGACCAAGGACGTCGAATCGTCGTCGCTGGTGCTCGAACCCCTCGCCCGCTACAACCAGAACGGCGAACTGGTCGCCTGGCTGGCCGAAGAGATCCCGACGGTCGAGAACGGCGGCGTGGCCGAGGATCTGACCTCGATCACCTGGACGCTGCGCGAAGGCCTGCTGTGGTCCGACGGCACCCCCGTCACCTCGGCCGACATCGCCTTCACCGCCCAGTATTGCATGCATCCCGAGGGCGGCTGCGCCCAGGCGGCGCGCTATCAGGACGTGGAAAACGTCGAGATCATCGACGAGCGCACCGTGACCGTGCATTTCTCGGTGCCCAAGCCTGTGCCCTATGGCGCCTTCGTCTCGGCCCAGTCGCCGATCATCCAGGCCGCCCAATTCGCCGATTGCCTGGGCGCCCGTGCGCCCGAATGCACCGAAGCGAACTTCTATCCCATCGGCACCGGCGCCTTCCGCGTCGTGGATTTCCGTCCCAATGACGTGATCCAGATGGAAGCCAACCCCAATTACCGCGATCCCGCCCTGCCCCATTTCGCCACGCTGACCCTCAAGGGCGGCGGCGATGCGGCCTCGGCCGGGCGCGCGGTGATGGAAACCGGCGAGATGGACTACGCCTGGAACCTGCAGCTGGCGCCCGATGTCATCGCCACCATGGCCCAGGGCGGCCGCGGCGTGCCGGTCTCGGCCTTCGGCACGCTGGTCGAACGGATCGAGATGAACCTGACCGATCCCTCGCCGGATCTGCCACCGGAAACGCGCTCGACCCGCGCGCATCCGCATCCGATCCTGTCGGATATCCGCGTCCGTCAGGCGCTGAGCATGGCCATCGACCGCGAATTGCTGGTGGAAATCGGCTATGGCCAGGCGGGTCGCCCGACCTGTAACCTGGTCCCGGCCCCGCCGATCTTCGCCTCGACCGCCAATGACGCCTGCCTCGTGCAGGACCTCGACGGCGCCCGCGCGCTGCTGGAAGAAGCCGGCTGGACGGTCGGCGGCGACGGCATCCGCACCAACGCCGACGGCCGCCGCCTGGTCATCGACTATCAGACCTCGACCAACGCCGTGCGTCAGGACTTCCAGGCCCTGATCCAGCAATGGTGGCGCGAGATCGGCGTCGAAGCCAACCTGCGCAACATCAACTCGTCGGTGTTCTTCGGCGGCGACCCCGGCTCGCCCGACACGTTCCAGAAGTTCTATGCGGACGTGGAAATGTACGCCAACAACTTCAACGGCACCGACCCCGAGGCCTATCTGGGCGCCTATCGCTGCGGCTACGAGCCCCGGCCGGAAACCCAGTGGCAGGGCGAGAACATCAACCGCTTCTGCGACCCGGCCTATGACGAGCTGCACCTGCAACTCGCCCAGACCGCCAGCATCGAGGAACGCGGCCGCATCGGGCGCGAGCTCAACGACATCCTGATGCAGAACTACGTCATCGTCCCGCTGGTCGATCGCGGCCGGGTCTCGGCCCATTCGGTGACCCTGGGCGGCGTGCTGCTGAACACCTGGGATTCCGAACTGTGGAACGTTGCCGACTGGCACCGGACCGAGTGATCTGAGCCCCGGACCCGCCCCGCCACGGGGCGGGTCCTTTCCTCACGGAACGCTGAACCAAGGCGCCGAACCCCATGTTCAACTACACGCTGAGACGATTGCTGCTGGCAATCCCGACGCTTTTGTTCATCGCATTGGCCATTTTCCTGCTGCTGGAGCTGTCTCCGGGCGACCCGATGGCCGACATGCCCCTGACCATTCCCCCCGAGGTGCGCGAGCAGATGCGCCTGGCCCTGGGCCTGGGCGAGGCCTGGTACATCCGCTTCTTCAAGTGGCTCTACCTCTTCTCGGTCGTGGAGCCGAGCCATGTGCTGGCCAATATGACCGGCCTCGACTGGCTGGCGATCGAGGGGCAGCGGATCATTTCGTTCCAGACCCGCTCGCCAGTGGGCGACATCATCGCCCAACGCCTGCCGCAGACGCTGTGGGTGGTGGGCCTCAGCTATATCTTCGGGATCATGGTGGCGGTGCCGATCGGCATCTATTCGGCCTATCGGCAATATTCCTGGTTCGACCAGGCGGGCACCTTCATCTCGATGGTGGGCTTCTCGCTGCCCACCTTCTTCACCGGCCCCCTGCTGATGCTGATCTTCTCGATCTGGCTGGGCTGGTTCCCGATCATCTACGACACGACGCTGGTCGTCGACAGCTGGTACGATTTCGGCCTGCAACTGCGGCAGATGGCCATGCCGGTCTTCGTGCTGACCCTTTACAACGCGGCGCAGATCACCCGCTTCATGCGCGCCTCGATGCTGGACAACCTGACCCAGGATTACGTCCGCACCGCCCGCTCGAAAGGCATGACGGAACGCATCGTGGTGCTGGTCCATGTGCTGAGGAATTCGATGATCCCGGTGATCACCGTCATCGCCCTGGGCATCCCCACCATCTTCACCGGCGCCATCATCACCGAGCAGATCTTCCGCGTGAACGGGCTGGGGGCACTGCTGATCACCGCCATCTATGCCTCGGACATTCCGATGGTGCTGACGCTTTCGGTCGTCTTCGCCATCCTGATCGTCCTCTTCAACCTGATCGCCGACCTGCTCTACGCGGTCTTCGACCCGAGGATCCGCTATGAGTGAGACCGCGCCGCAGAAATCGCTGGACGTCGCCGCCTTCCGCCCGCCGCGCAACCAATGGTGGGACGTCTGGGACCAGTTCAAGGTTCACAAGGGCGCGCTGGCCGGCTCGCTGGTGTTCGGGCTCATCGTGCTCTTCTGCTTCATCGGCCCCTGGCTCTGGCCCTATGACGCAACCTTCATCGACATCCGCTCGCGCAATCAGGGCATGAGCCTGGCGCATCCTTTCGGGACCGACCAGCTGGGCCGGGACATCATGGCAAGGATGATGGCGGGCGGACAGGTGTCGCTGGCGGTGGGCATCGTCGCCATGCTGCTGTCGATCCTGATCGGCACGCTGATCGGCGTCGTCTCGGGCTATTTCCGCCGCATCGACGGGCTGCTGATGCGGATGACCGACCTGTTCCTGGCCCTGCCCCTGCTGCCCCTGCTGCTGGTCATGTCGATGCTCTTCCGCCAGCCGCTGTCCGCGGTCTTCGGGGTCGAAATGGGGATGTTCCTGCTGATCGTCACCGCCATCGGCATCACGTCCTGGATGCGCACGGCGCGGGTCGTGCGCGGCGATGTGCTGGCACTGAAGGAACGCGAATACGTGCTGGCGGCGCGGTCGATCGGCACGCCGCCCCGGCGGCTGATCCTGCGGCATATCCTGCCCAATGTCCTGTCGCCGGTCATGGTCTCGGCCACGCTGATGATCGCCACCGCCATCATCACCGAAAGCGCGCTGAGCTTCCTCGGCATGGGCTTCCCGCCGGATTTCCCGACCTGGGGCCGTCTGGTCTATGACGGGATCGACTATCTGCAGCAATACCCCTCGCGGGCCATGCTGCCGGGCGTCTTCATCTCGCTGACAGTCTTGAGCGTGAACTACATCGGCGATGGGTTGCGGGACGCGCTGGATCCGCGGATCCGGGGGCGGTGAGGGAAAGGCGGGGGGCCAGCCCCCTGCACCTCCCGCCAAAGGGGACCCTCGGGCCCCCTTTGGAAACCCCCGAGGATATTTGGAGAACAAAGAAGGGGCAGGTTTTCCCCTGCCCCTTGGTCGTTCCGCGGCCGCTGCCGTGGCTCAGACGTAATCGGCGCGGCTGAGGCCGTATTTCGCCATCTTCTCGTTCAGCGTCCGGCGCGGCAGGCAGAGTTCCTCCATCACCGCGACGATCGAGCCCTTGTGGCGGCGCATCGTGTTGTCGATGAGCGTGCGCTCGAAGGCCTCGACGTAATCCTTGAGCGGCTTGCCCTCGGTGGTCAGCGCGCTGCCCGAGGCCTCGTTCTCGGCCATCACCAGCGACACGACCGAACCGGTGCCGCGGCGGCTTTGCAGCACGCTCTGTTCGGCGATGGACACCAGCTGCCGGATGTTGCCGGGCCAGGGCGCCTGCAACAGATAGGCCGCGTCCTGGGCCGAGAGATCGGGCGCCGGGCAGCCGTATTCCTCGGCGTAATCCCCGGCATAGCTCTTGAAGAGCGCCAGGATATCCTCGCCCCGGGTCCGCAGCGGCGGCAGGGTCAGCTTCATCGCCGCCAGCCGGTAATAAAGGTCGGGCCGCAGCACATCCTCCAGCGTCCGCCCCGGCTTGTGGTCGTTGCAGATGGCAACGATCCGCGTGGCGGGGGGCGCGGGCTGGTCATTGATGAAGGTGAGCAAGCGGCCCTGCAGCGCGGCGCTCAGCGATTCGACATCCTCGAGGCAAAGCGTGCCGCCGCGCGCCTCCTCGACCAGCGGCAGGCCACCGGCCTCGACCGGGCCAAAGAGCTTGGCGGCCAGCGCCTCGTCCTCGATCCCGGCGCAGGAGACGGCGACGAACTTGCGCCCGGCGCGGGGACCCACGGCATGCAGCGCGTGGGCCACCAGCGTCTTGCCGGTCCCCGTCTCGCCGTCGATCAGCACATGGCCGTCGGCCTGGCCGTAATCGAGGATATCCTCGCGCAGGCGCACCATCTCGGGCGACTGGCCCACGAGGCGCCGCATGATCGTGCCGCCATCCGACAGCTCGTGCCGCAGCGCCCGGTTTTCCAGCGCCAGGCCCCGGGCCTTCAGCGCGCCGCGGGCTAGATCCGCCATCCGCTCGGGATCGAAGGGTTTTTCCAGGAAATCATAGGCGCCGAGGCGCATCGCCTCCACCGCCATCGGCACGTCGCCATGGCCGGTGATCAGGATCACCGGCAGGCCCGCGTCCATCCCCATCAGCCGCTTCAGCAGCGCCATCCCGTCCATGCCCGGCATACGAATGTCCGAGACGACGATGCCGGGGAAATCGGCGCTCAGCATCGCCAGGGCCTCTTCGGCGCTGCCGAAGGTTTCGGGCTGGAAGCCCGAGAGCGACAGCCATTGGCTGATCGAGGCCCGCATGTCCTGTTCGTCGTCGATGACCGCAACGCGGGTTGGCGTGCGGCCGGCGAGCGGCGCGGTGGCGGGGTCCAGCTTGGGGGCGCTTTCCGGAGCGCTCATGCAATCTCTCCTGATCGTCATGCGGCGGCGGGTCCGCGACCCGCCGAGCCAATATAGAGGTTATGCCGCCGATTGTCCGGCCTTGGCCAGTACCGGTAACGCAATATCGAACGCGGCGCCGCCCTCGGGCAGGTTCCGCGCGGTCAGCCGTCCGCCGTGGTCGGCGACGATCCCCGAGGAGATGGCAAGGCCCAGGCCCACGCCCTCGCCCGCCTTCTTCGAGGTATAGAAGGGCTCGAACACCTTGCCGATATCGGCGATGCCGGTCCCGTTGTCCTTGATGGTCAGCGTGACCGTATCGCCCTGGGTCAGGATCAGGTCGATCTGCGGCGCGTTGACGGCGCGGGTCGCATCGACCGCGTTGCGCATCAGATTGATGATGACCTGTTCCAGCCTCAGGCGGTCGCCCATCACCGTGACCGGTTCCTTGGGGAGGGTCCGCACCACCAGCACCCGGCGCTCGCGCAGCCGGGGTTCCATCATCGTCAGCGCCTCGGTCACGCAATCGCGCAGGTCGAGCGGCTCGAAGGCGTCGCCGCCCTTGCGGGCGAAGCTTTTCAACTGGCGGGTGATGGCGCCCATCCGGTCGATGAGATCGTCGATGCGCTGGAAGCTGACCAGCGCCTCCTCGCCCCGCCGCCTGGTCATCAGAAGCCGCGCGCCGGCCAGATAGGTCTTCATCGCCGCCAGCGGCTGGTTCAGCTCGTGGCTGACCGCGGCCGACATCTCGCCTAGCACGGCCAGTTTCGAGGATTGCGCCAGGGTCTGTTCCGCGACGTTCAACTCTTTCTGCACCTTCTCGCGCGCCGCGATCTCGCGCTGCAGGCGCAGGTTCAGCTGCCTCAGCTCCAGGGATTCCTGCTCCAGCCGGGCTGATTGCGACCAGGCCCGGCGCGAGAAGAGGTAAAAGACCATCGCCAGCAGGATCGCGAAACCCATGATGACCAGCGCCAGCACGCCGTTCACCTTTTCCCGCACGCCGTCATAGGTCGTGTAGCTGATCAGCCGCCAGCCCCGATGCTGGACCCGGGTTTCCGACCGCAGAACCGCCTCGTTCGAGAGGAACGCATCGGGCCCCCTGCCCGCCAGATCGGCCGTGTAGCGCAGCGCGCGCTCGATGGCGGTGGGGGCGTCGCGCATCGACAGCGCCTCGGCCTCGGTCCGGCCACGCCAGCGAGGCTGCGTCGAGAGGATGATCCGCCCCTCGCTGTCCACCAGCGCCACAGCATCGAGGAGACCGGACCAGGAGCGTTCGAATTTCGCAAGATCCACCTCGACGGTGATCACGCCCAGGATCTGCCCGCCCTCGCGGATCGCCCGGGCAAAGGCAAAGCCATAGCCGCCGGAATCGCGCGCCTGCACGGCAAATAGCGTCTCGTTGTTGCCGCTGCCATCGACCAGACGGCGCGAATCGACGAACAGCGCCTCGTTGCCGCGCTGGGTACCCAGGCGGTTGCGGTCGGTGGCCGCGACGACCCGCCCGGCGGTATCCAGAAGCTCGATCGAGGCCGCGCCGACCTCCTGCTGCAGCGAGATGAAGATCTGCGAGATCGTGGTGTAATTGCCCGAGCGCAGCGCCTCGCGCAGCACCGGATCGCGCGACAGCAGGATCGGCACCACCTGGGTGCGCTGCAACTCGGCCTCGATGTTCCCGGCATAGAGGACAAGCCGCAGCTGGGCCCGGTTGCGGGTGTCGACGGTGAAGCTTTCGCTCAGCCAATCGTCCATCACCCAGACCACGGCGACCGCCACGACCATCAGCAGCCCGACGATGGCCTTGCCCCACGGGGGCAGGCCAAGCCGCAAGGGCGCCGCCGAGGCGGGGGTCGGGGTGACATCGCTCATGCGTGCATACTAGGGGGGCGCGTGCGGCGCCTCAAGGCGCCGCGGCGCGCCGGCCCCTCAGGTGAGCGCCAGGGCGCCCATAACCCCCTGGAACAGCGCCGAACCATCGGTGCCGCCATGCTGCGCGCTGACCGCGCGCTCGGGATGCGGCATCATGCCGAGGACCCGGCGGTTCTCCGACAGGATCCCGGCGATCGAATGCTGCGAGCCGTTGGGGTTGTCGACATAGCGGAAGGCCACGCGATCCTCGCCTTCCAGCAGCGCCAGCGTCTCGGCATCGGCCTGGTAATTGCCGTCGTGATGGGCAATCGGGATGATCGCCCGGGCGCCCTTGGCATAACCCTGGGTAAAGGCGCTGTCGGCGGTGGCCACTTCCAGCGCGACGGGCTTGCAGATGAACTTGAGCCCGGCGTTGCGCATCAGGACGCCCGGCAGCAGGCCCGTTTCCACCAGCACCTGGAAGCCGTTGCAGACCCCCAGCACATAACCGCCCTTCTGGGCATGGGCCACGACCGCCGCGGCGATGGGCGAGCGGGCGGCGATGGCGCCGCAGCGCAGGTAATCGCCGAAGCTGAAGCCGCCGGGGATGCCGACCACATCGGTGCCGGGCGGCAGGGCTGCGTCCTTGTGCCAGACGCGGGTCACCTCGGCGCCGGCGGCCTCGAAGGCCACGGCCAGGTCGCGGTCGCAATTGGAACCCGGGAAGGTAATGACGGCGGCCTTCATGCGGCGTCTCCTGTGGGGGCTGGGATGGGCCTGCCATACTGCGTTGCCGCGGCCAAGAAAAGGGAAAACCCGCCCCCGCGCCTGCCCGCGCCGCGCGCCCCTGTCCAAGACCGGGGAATTAGTCCTAAGGTGGCATATCGCGGTCCGGCGGCCCGTGCTTACATGCCGCCATCCGAAGGGAGGGATACATGACCAAGGTTACACTGACCGTCAACGGCCGGTCCATGTCGGGCGAGGCCGAGGGGAGGACGCTTCTGGTGTCGTTCCTGCGCGAAGAGCTGGGTCTGACCGGTACCCACGTAGGCTGCGATACCAGCCAATGCGGCGCCTGCGTCGTGCATGTGGACGGCAAGGCGGTGAAAAGCTGCACGGTTCTGGCGCAGGACGTGAACGGCGCCAGCGTCACGACGATCGAGGGGATGGCCAACGAGGACGGCTCGCTGGGCGTGGTCCAGCAGGCGTTCCAGGACCATCACGGGCTGCAATGCGGCTTCTGCACGCCGGGCATGGTGATGTCCTCGGCCGCGCTTCTGGCCGAGAACCCCAAGCCCACCGAGGCCGAGATCCGCCATTACCTCGAAGGCAACATCTGCCGCTGCACGGGCTACCACAACATCGTCAAGGCGGTGCTGGCGGCCTCGGGACAGGATGTCTCGGCGCTGGGCGTCGCGGCCGAATAAGAAACACATGCCGGATGATGGGCGGATCGCCCATCCTGCCGAACCCGGCCGCACAGGAGGGGCGATCCGCCCGTCCCGGCCCGACATATTCAGGGAGGATTCCATGCCCAAAGACGGTGGCATCGGCGCCAGCACCAAGCGGCGCGAAGACATCCGCTTCCTCACCGGACGCGGCGTCTATACCGACGACCTCAACCTGCACGGCCAGACCTTCGCGGTCTTCTGCCGCTCGACCGTGGCGCACGGCAAGATCGTGTCCATCGACACAAGCGCGACCGAGGCCATGCCCGGCGTGCTGGCGGTCTTCACCGGCGAGGATTTCAAGGACGTGGGCGGCAACCCCGCCGGCTGGCTGATCAACAGCCGCGACGGCACGCCGATGCGCGAACCCAAGCGCCCGGTGCTGGCGCATGGCAAGGTCCGCCATGTCGGCGACGCCTATGCCGCCGTGGTGGCCGAAACCTATGCCCAAGCCAAGGACGCGGCCGAACAACTCGCCGCCGATACGGTGATCGACGAGCTGCCTGCCATCGTCGACATGAAGGCCGCCGTGGCCGATCCCTCGAACCGCGTGCATGACGAGATCCCCGACAACCTCTGCTTCGACTGGGGCTGGATCGAGGATAACCGCGCCGCGGTGGACGAGGTCTTCAAGTCCGCCCCCCATGTCACCACGCTGGAACTGGTCAACAACCGCCTCGTGCCCAACGCCATGGAGCCCCGCGCCTCGATCGGCGAGTATTTCCCCGGCACCGGCGACTACAAGCTGACCACCACGTCCCAGAACCCGCACCTGACCCGGCTGCTGATCGCCGCCTTCGTCATGGGCATCCCGGAGAACAAGCTGCAAGTCGTCGCGCCCGATGTGGGCGGCGGCTTCGGCTCGAAGATCTATCATTACGGCGAGGAAGCCGTGGTGCTGGCCGCCGCCAAGAAACTGAAGCGCCCGGTGCGCTGGACGGCGGAACGCTCGGAGAGCTTCCTGTCCGACGCCCATGGCCGCGACCATGTGACCAAGATCGAACTGGCCTGCGAAAAGGACGGCACCTTCCTCGCCTTCCGCACCGAGACGCTGGCCAATGTCGGCGCCTATCTGTCGAACTTCTCGACCGCGACGCCGACCTTCCTGCACGGCACGCTGATGGCCGGCCCCTACAAGGTGCCGAAGGTCTATGTCAACGTGAAGACCGTCTTCACCAACACCGCGCCCGTCGATGCCTATCGCGGCGCCGGCCGGCCCGAGGCGACCTTCAGCCTTGAGCGCGTGATCGACAAGATGTGCCGCGAGCTTGGCCTCGACCAGTTCGAGGTGCGCCGCAAGAACTTCATCACGCCGGACATGTACCCCTACACCACCCCGGTCGGGCTGGTCTACGACACCGGCAATTACCACGCCACGCTCGACAAGGCGCTGGAAATGACCGACCTCGCCGGGTTCGAAGCCCGCGCGGCGGAAGCCAAGTCTCGCGGCAAGCTGCGCGGCCTCGGCCTCAGCACCTGGATCGAGGCTTGCGGCATCGCGCCCTCGAACCTCGTGGGGGTGCTGGGCTCTCGCGTCGGCCTCTATGACGCGGCGACGGTACGGGTGAACGCCACCGGCAATATCTCGGTCATGACCGGCGCCCACAGCCACGGTCAGGGCCATGAAACCGTCTTCGCCCAGATCGTTGCCGAGAAACTCGGCGTCGATGCCAATTCGGTCGAGATCGTCCACGGCGACACCGCCAAGATCCCCTTCGGCATGGGCTCCTACGGCTCGCGCTCGCTGGCGGTCTGCGGCTCGGCCATCGACCGCGCCATGGGCAAGATCATCGCCAAGGGCAAGAAGATCGCCGCCCATATGCTCGAAGCCGCCGAGGGCGATATCGAGTTCAAGGACGGCACCTTCTCGGTCGCGGGCACCGACAAGGCCAAGACCTTCGGCGAAATCGCCTTCTCGGCCTATGTCCCCCACAACTACCCGCTGGAAACGCTGGAACCGGGGCTGGAGGAAACCGCCTTCTACGATCCCGGCAACTTCACCTATCCGGCGGGCGCCTATCTGTGCGAGGTCGAGGTCGATCCCGACACCGGCAAGGTGCAGGTCGTGGCCTTCCACTGTGCCGACGATTTCGGCAACATCATGAACCCCCTGATCGTCGAGGGTCAGGTTCATGGCGGCGTCGGCCAGGGTATCGGTCAGGCTTTGTGCGAGAACACGAGTTATGACGAGAACGGGCAGCTCACCTCGGCCTCCTTCATGGATTACGCCATGCCGCGGGCGGATGACGTGCCCTTCTACAACGTGGATTATTCCTGCCAGACGCCCTGCACGCACAATCCCCTGGGCGTGAAGGGCTGCGGCGAGGCCGGGGCCATCGGCTCGCCGCCCGCCGTGGTCAACGCGGTCATCGACGCGCTGCACCGGGGCGGCTATGACCATGTGACGCATATCGACATGCCCGTCTCGCCCGCCCGGGTCTGGGCGGCGATGCAAAAGCACTGAGGGAGGTTCCGATGTACAATTTCGACTTCGTGAAACCCGCCACCCTGGACGAGGCCGTCGCCGCGCTGGGGGGCGAGGATGCGCAACCGCTGTCGGGCGGGCAGACCCTGCTGCCCTCGATGAAACAGCGCCTGAACGCGCCGGGGGTGCTGATCTCGCTGACCGGGATCGCCGCGCTGAAGGGCGTGAAACTGGAAGGCCGCACGCTGGTGATCGGCGCCGCCACCCCGCATGCGGTGGTGGCGACAGAGGCCGCCTCGGTCTATCCGGCGCTGGCAGCGCTGGCCGGCGGGATCGGCGATCCGGCTGTCCGCAACCGCGGCACCATCGGCGGCTCGCTCGCCAACAACGACCCCTCGGCCTGCTATCCGGCGGCGGCGCTGGGCTCGGGCGCGACCATCGTGACGAACACGCGCGAGATCGCGGCCGATGACTTCTTTACCGGCATGTTCGAGACAGCGCTGGAACAGGGCGAAATCATCACCGCGGTCAAGTTCCCGGTGCCGGAGAAAGCCGCCTACCTGAAGTTCCAGCAACCGGCCTCGCGCTTCGCGCTGACCGGGGCCTATGTCGCGAAATACCAGGACGGCGTGCGGGTGGCGATCACCGGCGCCTCCGAGGGCGGCGTGTTCCGCTGGACCGAGGCCGAAGAGGCGCTGAACCGCTCCTTCACCGCCGAGGCGCTGAACGGCCTGTCGCTGCCCGCCGAGGGCATGATGGGCGACCTGCACGGCACCCCCGCCTACCGCGCCCATCTCTGCGCCGTCATGACCCGCCGCGCGGTCACCGCCGCAGGCTGAGCAATACCGGGCGGCAGGAGAGGTCTTCTGCCGCCCGGCCCCTGATCCTCCGCCCCGCGACGCGATCTCCACAGCCCCGCCCAAGGGCCTTCGCCCATGAGCCGGCTGAGTCTCGCGCCGAGGCGCCACTCACCGACAGGACGAGGCCCCACTTGGCGCCCGAAGCCGCGCGATGAGTGCTGCCCCTGCGCGCCCGGTACCGCCTCGCCTCGAGCCTCCTGCACCAGAAGCCGCCTTGCCGGGCTCTTGCTCCCCGTGAGGAAACCGCGCAGGCCTAGGGCGTCATCGTGCCAAAATTACTCACCTCCGCCCCACCCGAGGGCGCCCTTCACCCTCGGCGGGGATACCTCTCCCTTGCGGGGGGCCGGTCCCCGCACCCCTTGCCAGGAGGGTCGCGACCGCACGGCCCCTCCGTGGAAGGTCGATCGCTCAAAAGCGAGGCCTGCGTGCCACCCGAGGCCGGGCGTCGAAGCTGGTCTCCGCAACACCAGCATCGAAACCTCTTGCCTGGTGGACCAGCCCATTGCCGAATGGAGCACGACAAGGCGCCAGAAAAGCGGCGCCTTCTCGCTTCTCCGCCATCTTGGCGATCTTCACAAGAATGCCGGAGGCTCTGGCGCAGCGGACGGCCCGGACCGATCCCGGCCCGCCTGGTCACGATAAAAGCCCGCGCCCGAACGCCCCGGCGCCAATCTCTCCGCGGCGGCGGGAGGCGCGCGGGGTGGGCGGGCGGGAGCGTGCCTCCCGCCGCGACGCGCTTACAGCGTCATGATCCGGGCCAGGCCCGTGTCATAGGCGTAGCTGCAGCGCACTTCAACCGTCTGGCCGCCGCGCTGCACCCGCAGCATCACATCGCGCGAGGCGCCCTGTTCGCGGGTGCCGACCACGCCCTGCACATCGAACCCGGCCTCGCGCCCGGCGCTCATGCAGGCGCCCTCCGCCTGGCTGGCCGAGGGTCCGGACACCACAGGCTCCGACGGCACCACCGGGGTGCCGCCATAGACCGGCCGTCCCCCGCCCTGCCCGAAGCGCATGTCCGGGATCTCCCCGCAGCCCGCGAGGGTCGTTGCCGCGGCCAGTGCCGCCGTGATCCAGATTGCCCGTGTCATGCCCGGCCTCCGTCTGGGGAACGGGTTGGCCCCGCCCCGGTTGTCCGTCACGCGCCGATCAGGGCGCGGGCCGCGCCGCGCGCCGCCTCGGTAATGGTATCACCCGACAGCATGCGGGCAATCTCGTCCACCCGTTCCTCGGCGGAAAGTGGCGTCACATGGCTGAGAGTGGCGCCGCCCGCGACCCGCTTCTCGACCCGCCAGTGATGCGCGCCCAGGGCCGCCACCTGCGGCGAATGGGTGACGACCAGCACCTGCGCGCCCTCGGCCAGGGCCCGCAGCCGGCGACCGACGGCATCCGCCGTCGCCCCCCCGACCCCGCGGTCGATCTCGTCGAAGATCATCGTCACGCCCGATTGCCCCCGGCTGAGGCAGACTTTCAGCGCCAGCAGAAAGCGCGAGAGTTCCCCGCCCGAGGCGATCTTGTTCAGCGCCCCAGCCGGCGCGCCCGGGTTGGTCGCCACCTCGAAGGTCACGGCATCCGCCCCCTCCGGCCCCGGTTCACTGGGCTCGATCACTGTCTGGAACACCGCGCGCTCCATCTTCAGGGGCGCGAGCTCGGCCGCCATCGCCCGGTCGAGCGAGGCGGCCGCGGCTTTCCGCTCTGCCGTCAGCGCCGCGCAGGCGGCGTCGAAGGCCTTCTGCGCCGCGGCCTCGGCTTGGGCCAGCGCCGCCATGCCCCTGTCGCCCGAATCCAGCGCCTCCAGGCGCTCGCGCAGCCCCGCCGCATGGGCGCCCAGATCGTCGGGCAGCACCGAATGCTTGCGCGCGAGACCCCGCAGGGCGAAAAGCCGCTCCTCGACCCGTTCCAGCTCCACCGGATCGGCCTGCATCTGGTCGAGGCAGGCCTCGATCTCGCCCGTGGCCTCGCCCAGTTCCGCCAGCGCCCGGCCGAGCGCGTCGATGGCCGCATCGAGCCGCCCTTCGACGCCCTCTGCCGCATCCTCCAGCCAGCGCAAAGCGTCGAGCGCCAGCCGTTCCGCCCCGTCCTCGCCCAGGGCCTGCCGGGCGCGGGCCACATCGCCCACCAGCCGCGTCGCCGCCTGCATCAGGCGGCGACGGGTATCGAGTTCCGCTTCCTCGCCGGGCTGCGGGTCCAGTTGATCCAGCTCCTTGACCGCGTGGCGCAGGTATTCCTCCTCGGCGCGCAATCCCTGCAGCCGGGCGGCGGCGGCCTCGCGCGCCTTGCGCGCCTCGGCCAGCGCCCGCCAGGCGGCCCGCACCGCCCCGGTATCGGCCCCGGCATAGGCGTCGAGCAATTGCCGGTGCCCGCGCGGGTTCAGCAGCCCGCGATCGTCATGCTGACCGTGCAGCTCCACAAGGGTATCCGACAGCGCCCTGAGCACCTCGCCCGAGGCGCGGCGGTCGTTGATCCAGGCGGTCTTGCGCCCCTCGGCGGTGTTGACGCGGCGCAGGACCAGCTCGTCTTCCAGCGGAATCCCGGCTTCGTCCAGCACGGCACGGCCGGGATGGCCCGGCGCGAGGTCGAAAACCGCCTCCACCTCGCCCTGCTGGGCGCCTTGCCGCACCAGATCGGCCCGGCCGCGCCAGCCCAGCACGAACCCCAGACTGTCCAGCAGGATCGATTTGCCCGCACCGGTCTCGCCGGTCAGAACATTGAGGCCGGGATGGAAATCCAGCTCAAGCCGCTCGATCAGCAGCATGTCCCGAATCGAGAGCGCCCGTAGCATTCCCGCGCGCGCCCCCCGGGGTCAGAGCCATTCGCCGCGGATGGTCCGGCGGTAAACGTCGTTAAGCCAGCTGCTGCCCTGCGCCTGATCGCTCAGCCCCGCCGCGGTCAGCAGACGGAAACTGTCCTCGTAGAAGGGCGACGAGCGGAAGTTGTGGCCCAGGATCGCGCCCGCCGTCTGCGCCTCGTCCCGCAGGCCGAGGGCCAGATAACTTTCCACCAGCCGGTGCAGCGCCTCGGGCGTCTGGGTGGTGGTTTGGTATTGCTCGACCACGGCGCGGAAGCGGTTGATCCCCGCCTGATAATTGCCGCGCGCCAGATAGAAGCGGCCGATCTCCATCTCCTTCGCCGCCAGACGGTCGAAGGCCAGATCGAATTTCAGCACCGCCGAGCGGGCGTATTCGGTGTTCGGGTATTGCTCGATCACGTAGCGCAGATGGTTCAGCGCCTGGAAGGTCAGCCCCTGGTCGCGGCCCACATCCTCGATCTGATCGTAATAGGTCAACGCCACGATATAGGCGGCCCAGGCGGCATCCGGGTCCCCCGGGTATTGATCCAGGAAGCGCTGCGCCGTGGCGCGGGCCTCGTCATACTGGCCGTCGCGGTGCAGCGCATAGGCCTGCATCACCACCGAACGCCGGGCCCAGTCGGTATAGGGATAAAGCCGCTCGACCTCGCGGAAATAGCGCATCGCCGGTTCGATCCGGCGGTTGCTCTCCAGCACGTATTCGCCGCGCGTGAAGATTTCCTCGGCCGAATAGCCGTCCAGCGGCTCGTCGGTGCCGACCTCGTTCCCGCAGGCGGCCAGCGCCAGCACCAGAACGCCGCTCAGCGCCAGCGACGACAGCCTGCGCCGGGCGGATTTGCCAAGGGTGCCGACCATGCCGATCCTCATTCTTGTCTTACCGAAGGGCGCCGCAGCCAACCTCCCGGGCGAATCCCGGGCTCGCCGGGGGCGCGTCCCGGCGTGTCCTAGCACGTTTGCCGGGCGCACGCAAAACGCCATTCAGCAGAAAAACATCCCCGTGTTCAGCAGGCTGGCCAAGACGCCGAAAGCCGCTCACGGCGGCGGCTCAGGCGGCGGTGGCGGCAACCGTGGCCAGCAGATCCTCGGCGCAGACCCCGGCGCCGGGCATCCGGTGGGCCTGATCGCCCTCGACCGTGACATGCTCCCAGGCGCTGGCATCGTCCAGCAGCGCCCGCACCAGACGGCCGGTCAGCGTATGGCCGGCGCGATGGCCGATGTAGCGGCCCAGAATGGGCGCCCCGGCCACGGCGAGGTCGCCCATCGCGTCCAGCATCTTGTGGCGCACCGGCTCGTCGATGCGGCGCAGGCCGCCGGGGCTGAGGATATCGGCCCCCTGCACCACCACCGCATTCTCGTAGGTGCCCCCCAGCGCCAGACCGTTGGCACGCATGAAATCCACATCCGCCTGACGGCAGAAGGTGCGGCAATCGCTGAGTTCGCGCACGAAGGTTCCGTTGGCCAGTTCCAGCTCGCAGGTCTGGTGGCCGATGGCGGCATCGGGGAAATCGATCTCGAAGGCGATGGACAGCGCCGCGGCCGGTTCCAGCCGGGCCCAGGCGTCGCCCATGCGGACCTCGACGGGCTTGAGCACGCGGATCGCGCGCAGCGAGGCCGCCTGCACCCGGGTGCCGGCGGCGACGAAGGCCGCAACGAAGGGCCGGGCCGAACCGTCGAGGATCGGCACTTCCGGCCCGTCCAGCGTGACCCGGGCGTTGTGAATGCCGCACCCGGCCAGCGCCGCCATCAGATGTTCGATGGTTGCCACGGAAACGCCATGCTCATTGCCGATCTTGGTGCAGAGATTCGCCTCGATCAAGGCCGAGGGCGTGACGGCGATGCGGCGATGCGCCACCGGCAGGTCGAGGTCGAGACGCTCGAACACAATCCCCTGCCCCGCCGGCGCGGGACGAACGTGCATGACCACCGCCTGCCCCGAATGAAGCGCGGTGCCGTCGAAACGCACGGAAGATTTCAAGGTTGTCTGCACGAGTTGACCCTCGGCCTGAATTGCTGCTCGTCTCACAGTTTCTTTATGAATCCGTGCGTTAATGCTCAAGTCACGCTTTGTAACACGATGTAACACTGTCCTCACGCATGCGCGAGTTTCCGCGCACGTCAACAAGTGCTGACGCAAGCCCTTGAAATAAAAACGAAAAGAACCGGCTTTCGCCGGTTCTCCACAGGCCCCTCGGGGCAGGATTTGATCGCGCTTTTCAGCTCAGTTCGCCTGACGACGCAGGAAGGCCGGGATTTCGAACTGGTCGGCCGCGCGGTGCTGGTGGTCGTCCTCGTAGGCCTGGACCTGCGGCTGCGGGCGGGCGTGACGGGCGGGCTGCTCGGCCGCGGCCGAGGCAGCGGGGGCGGCGTGACCGGCCATGCGGTGGATCAGGCTGCCGATACCCAGACCACGGCGCGCTTCGGGCTGCGACGCGGGGGCCGGGGCCACCGGCTGCGGCTGGTGCTGCGCAACCGGACGGCGCACGGGCGCCTCGGGCTGCTTCTCGACCGCGGCGCGCAGGCGGGCCAGGGTCTCAGGGCTCGGCTGACCGGGGTTACGGCCCGGGCGCGGGGCGGTGAAGGCCGCTTCCGGCTGGTGCTGCGGCTGATACTGCTGCGGCTGCGGCTGGTATTGCTGCGGCTGCGGCGCGCGGACGGGCTCGGCCATCGCAGGGCGACGGACCTGCGGTTGCGGGGCCGGAGCCTCGTTGCGCAGCACGTCCTCCAGGAAGAAGTCCTCCTGCACCGGCTCGGCTGCGGGGGCCTCGTGATAGGCGGCATGAGCCGGGGCCTCGTAACGGGGCTCGGCGTGACGCTCCATCTGCCGCTCGGCGTGACGCTCCACGGCCCGCGATTCGAACATCGGCGGGGTGTAGGCAGCTTCCTCGAAGGCGGGTTCCTCATAGGCCGGCACCTCGAACCGCGCCTCTTCGGCAACGGGGGCGGGCGCGGGCTCTTCGACCACGGCGGGGGCCTCGGTGACCAGCGGCTCGGCCATGCGGCGGCGCGGCACCTCGGCGGTGACCGGCTGGGCCTCGATGCCGGTGGCGACGACCGAGACGCGGATCGCGCCTTCCATCTCGGGGTCCAGGGTCGAGCCGACGATGATATTGGCTTCCGGGTCAACCTTGTTGCGGATGAGGTTCGCGGCCTCGTCCAGTTCGAACAGCGTGAGGTCGTTGCCGCCGGTGATGTTGATCAGCACGCCCTTGGCGCCGTTGAGGCTGATCTCGTCGAGCAGCGGGTTGGCGATCGCCTTCTCGGCCGCCTGACGCGCCCGGTCCTCGCCGGTGGCCTCGCCCGTGCCCATCATGGCCTTGCCCATCTCGTCCATCACCGCGCGGACGTCGGCGAAGTCAAGGTTGATCATGCCCGGACGGACCATCAGGTCGGTCACGCCCTTGACGCCCTGATAGAGCACGTCATCGGCCAGCGCGAAGGCCTCGGTGAAGGTGGTGCGCTCATTGGCCAGACGGAACAGGTTCTGGTTGGGGATGATGATGAGGGTATCGACGACCTTCTGCAGTTCCTCGACACCAGCCTCGGCCTGCCGCATCCGCTTGCCGCCTTCGAAGGCGAAGGGCTTGGTCACCACGCCGACGGTCAGGATCCCCATCTCGCGCGCGGCCTGGGCGATGATCGGCGCCGCACCGGTGCCCGTGCCGCCGCCCATGCCCGCGGTGATGAAGCACATATGCGCGCCGGACAGGTGATCCATGATCTCTTCCAGCGTCTCGGCCGCGGCATTGGCGCCGACCTCGGGACGGGCGCCCGCCCCCAGACCTTCGGTCGCCTGCACGCCCAGCTGGATCCGGGTCGGGGCCTTGGACTGCTGAAGCGCCTGCGCATCGGTGTTCGCGACGACGAAATCGACCCCTTCGAGGTTCTGGTCGATCATGTTGTTGACGGCATTGCCGCCCGCGCCGCCCACACCGAAAACGGTGATGCGCGGAGTCAAGTCCTTGGTCTCGGTTGCGAGAAAAGTCAGAGTCATGCCTGTCCGCCTTATTGGGAGCCGGGTATTCCCGGTCTCAGTTGCTCGTTCGTGATCTGGTCATTTCGGTGATTTGCCAGATTTGAAGCGATCTTAGCGCGACCCTGAATCGGCGTCATCAAAAAAACGAACCAAAACAGCGCAATGGCTTAGTTTCCCGCGGAAATTTGCCTTCCGGGGCCACAAAGGCGAAACCCCTGAACGGCGTTTTTTCATGCCGCATCAGGGGTTTTCAGGAGGATGTTGAGATTAGGTTGCCGTCAAATGTCAGACATCATGCGGCCCGCGGTACTCACCAATTGTCGCGGAACCACTTCATCGCGCGCTTGAGCGGCCGGGCGGCGAACATCTGGGCGGGAATGTCGAAATCCCACCATTCGTCCTGCGGATGGGCGGCATATTGGCACAGGCCCACGATGGCCGAATAACCCGGCGCTGTCGCCGCCTGCGGCAAGCCCGGCACGCGGATCGGCCGGCCCAGCCGCACCTGCGTTCCCAGCACCCGCGCCGCCATCTCCAGCAGCCCCGGCACCTGGCTGCCGCCGCCGGTCAGCACCACCTGCTGGCTGGGCAGATGGTCGAACCCGGCGATGTCGAGCCGCGCCCGCAGCTCCTCCAGGATCTCGCCCATCCGGGGGCGCATGATGCCGATGAGTTCCGTGCGGGTGATCGTCCGCCGGTCCTTGTCCCAATCGCCGGAATTGCCGCCGATCTCGATTCGCTGCCGGTCGTCCTGACCGGTGGCGAAGAGGCCGCCATGCAGGGTCTTGATCCGCTCGGCCGTCGAATAGGGGATGGTCAGCACCTTGGCGATATCGCCTGTGATGTGATCGCCGCCCAGCTTGACCGTATCGGCATAGATCATGTGGCCCTTGATGAAGATCGACAGCGAGGTCGTGCCGCCGCCCATGTCGATGGCCGCCGCCCCCAGCTCCTGTTCGTCCTCGACCAGCGCCGCCCGGCCCGAGACATAGGGCGCCGCCGCCAGCCCGGCGACCTCGACGTCGCAGCGCTTGAGGCAATGGACCAGGTTCTGCACCACATCGGTACCCACGCTGAGCAGATGCATGTCGCAGCCGAGGTTGCGCCCGGCCTGCCCCCGCGGATCCGACAGGCCCGAACGGTGGTCCAGCACGAAATTCACCGGCTGCGCGTGCAGCACCTCGCGCCCGTGGCCGATGTCGGGCGTGTCGCAGGCATCCAGCACCCGGGCGATATCATTCTCGCTGACGCGATCGCCCTCGATCTCGACATTGCCCTCCAGGCCATAGCTGCGGATATCCCCGCCCGAGAAGGTCAGGATCGCGTGATCGACCCGCGTCTGCGCCATCTTCTGCGCGTTCTGAAGCGCCGTTCGCACCGCCCGCTCGGTCTCGCGCATTGCCGCGATCTCGCCGAAACGGATGCCGCGCGAACAGGTGGTACCCGCGCCGATCACCCGGAAGGCCGCCTGCCCCGCCATGTTGCCCACGCCGAATCCTTCCTGCGGTCCGTCCGAGGCTCCGAATTTCAGGATCAGGCAGGCCACCTTGTGGGTGCCGATGTCCATCACCGCGATCACCCCCCGCTGCATCGCCTGACGGCGAAGGTTGCGCATCGCGCGCTGCGATTCGTAGAGGTCGGTCATCGGCGGGGGGCTCCTCTGGTTTCGGTTCGGTTGCGGGTCAGTTCGGTCATCGCCTCGGCGGTCAGGCGCAGGGTCGGGCGCACCGCCTGGCGCATGTCGACAATGGTCACGTCGCGTGACAGCAATTGCTGCGCGCCCTCGGACATGGCGACGACACGCTCCAGCGCCTCCAGCGCGCCGGTCTCGGGCAGGAGGATCCGCTGGTTGCGGTCCAGGACCACATCCCAGCGGCGTTCGCCCACGCGCACGAGGCCCCGGATGCGCCCCTGGATCGGCGCCGCCGCGGTCCAGAGCGCCTGCGCCTCGGCGATCGCCTCGGGCGCACCGGCCCCGGCGATCAGCGGCAGATCGGCGCGGGCGGCACGGGTGGCCAGACGGGCGACGCGATGTCCCTCGCCATCGACCAGATCCAGCACGTCGCCATTGCGCCAGATCATCGCCGGGACGCGCTCGGCGATGCGCACCTCCAGCACCCCGCCCGAACGGATCTGCAGCCAGGCGCGCTCCACCGCGTCGAGCGATTCCGCCCGGGCGCGCAGGTCGGTCAGGTCCAGATCCCAGGACGACAGCGGAAAGCTGAGGCCCATGAGCTGTTCGACCCCCAGCGCCACTTCGGGCGAGCGGGCTTCGACCTCGATGCCGGTCACGGTGAACATCGGCTGGTTCTGCACCCAATCGACCGCCGCCGCGACCTGACCGGTCACCATCTCGCGGTTCTCGGGCTTGGACAGCCAGCCCCCGGCAAAGGCCGCCACCATCAGCAACGGCAGGCCCAGGCGCAGGAAATTGCGCACGAAGGGTGTCAGCCACAGCCGGTTCAGCCGATAGGCAAGGCGGCTGGGCGAGGGATCGAAGCCCGGCGACGGCGCAGGACCCGCGGGCACCGGATCGGCCCGGCCGGCCTGAGCCGCGCCCAGGGCCGCGGCGGTCGCGCCCGGCATCGGTGCATGCAGCGCTTGGCCCGGCGCGGCGTCGTAGCCCGGACTTGCCTGAAAGCCGAAGCTACCGCGGATCGGCGGCTCGGGCAGGCTCAGCGCATCGTATTCCTCGAACACCGCGGGCGCCGGACTCTCGACGGCGCGCACCGGCCGGGGCGCAGCACGCTCGCCGTCGGCGCCGGGCGGCCAGAAGGGGCCGGGCGGATCGCTCGGCCATTGCGCATTGCCCGGCAATTGGCCGCCGCGCACGGGCCGCCCCGCGCGGACGGCGGGCGCCGTCACCTCCTGCGGGTCGGGCCAGAGCCAGGCCCCGCCCTGTGGCTGGGCGCGCGCCGAATTCATCGGATCGCGGCTCTTCAGCGCTGACACGACGCATCCTCCACCAGCCAGCGGCAGAGTTCCGGGAACGAGATCCCGCAATGCGCCGCCTGTTCGGGGCTGAGCGAGGTGGGCGTCATTCCGGGCTGGGTGTTGGTTTCCAGCAGCACCAGCCCGGCAAGGCCCTTCGCCTCGTCCCAGCGGAAATCCGTCCGGCTGAGGCCCCGGCAGCCCAGCACCTGATGCGCCTTTAGCGCATAATCCATGCAGGCATCGAAGATTTCGGCCGGAACCTCGGCCGGGACCACATGGCGCGAGCCGCCCGCCTTGTATTTGGCGTCGTAATCGTACCAGCCTTCGGTGATGATATCGGTGACCGTCAACGCCCGGTCGCCCAGGACCGAACAGGTCATCTCGCGCCCCGGCACATAGGCCTCGACCATCACCACCTCGGGCATCCGGTCATCCAGCTGCGGCGGGCCGTTGTTCTCCTCGGCCACCAGCCAGACGCCGACGGACGAGCCCTCGTTGTAGGGCTTCACCACATAGGGGGCCGGCATGACATGGCGCGCGCGAACCTCGTCGCGGGTGGCGAGGACCGAGGGCACGATGGGCAGACCGGCCGCCGCATAGGCCTTCTTGGTGCGCTCCTTGTCCATGGCCAGCGCCGAGGCCAGGACGCCCGAATGCGTGTAGGGAATGGCCAGCCATTCCAGCAGGCCCTGGACGCAGCCGTCCTCGCCCCAGCGCCCATGGAGCGCGTTGAACGCCACATCCGGCGCCAGCGCCACCAGACGCTCGGCCAGATCGCGGCCGGCATCGACCTCGACGGTATGGAATCCCGCCTCCCGCAGCGCGGCCGCGCACATGCGCCCCGTCGACAGCGAAACCTCGCGCTCAGCCGAGATTCCGCCCATCAAAACCGCCACTGTGGGGGCTGCCCTGCTCGACATGCCCACCAACTCTGCCTCTCGCGGGGCTTTGCGCCCCTTCTTGTGCGGCGGCGCCGTTACGCCGCCCGTCCGGTTCTTTTACAGATCGGGTCTGATGCCCGACTAACCGTTACCGCCCGCCGGTTCGCCGACGCGCATGATCTCCCATTCTAGCGAAATCCCGCTGTTTTCCAACACCCTTTTTCGGACTTCCTCGCCCAGGCCTTCCAGATCGGCGGCCGTCGCCCCGCCGGTGTTGATCAGGAAATTGGCGTGCAACGGCGACATCTGCGCCCCGCCGCGCGTGGCGCCGCGCATGCCCGCGCCGTCGATCAGGGACCAGGCCTTGAGGTCATGAACGTCATCGGCCCTACCGGTAGAGGAAAACCCGGCAGGATTGCGGAAGGTGGAGCCGGCGGTCCGGTCCTTGACCGGCTGCGTCGCGTCGCGCTTGGCGAGTTGCTCTGCCATCCGGGCCTGCAACGCCGCGGGCTCGCCTTCGGGCGCCTCGAATACCGCGCTTGTGATGACCCAGCCCTCGGGCAGCGCGCTCTGGCGATAGGCCAGGCCCAGTTCGGCCGCCGGGATCTCGCGGATCTCGCCCGCCCGCGTCACCACCCGCACGCCAACCAGCCGGTCCGCCACATATTGCCCGTAGCAGCCCGCGTTCATCCGCACCGCCCCACCGATCGAGCCGGGGATGGTGCGCAGGAATGTCAGGTCGCGCCCCGCCTCAGCCGCCTTGCGCGCCACATGCGCATCGAGCGCCGCGGCCCCGGCCGTCACCCGCGCCCCCTCGACGCTGATCCCGTTGAAGCCCCGCCCCAGCCGGATCACCACGGCGCGCAGTCCGCCGTCCCGGACGATGAGGTTCGAGCCCACGCCCATGGGAAACACCGCCACCGCTGCCGGCAGGGCGGCGAGGAAGGCCGCCAGATCCTCCTCGTCGGCGGGCTGGAACAGCCAGTCGGCCGGCCCGCCGACGCGCAGCCAGGTCAGATCGGCCAGGGCGCGGTCCCGGGTCAGGGTGCCGCGCGGGGTGTAGGAAATCTCGGGAAGCGTCTGGGTCATGGCCAAGGGATAGCCGCGCCGCCCTTCCCTCGCAAGCGCCCCATCGGCGGGAACCCGCCGGGCCCTGGGGCGTTAGCCCGGTAACGACCGACCAAGACCAGGACCCGACATGCGCAAGCTGCCCCTCGCCCTGCCCCCTGCCCTCATCGCCGCCCTGAAAGCCACCCTCCGCCCCGCGCTGCCGACACTCGCGGCCGGGGTCCTCGCCGGTCTCTACGTCATCCTGATGCTTGCCGCTGGCAACCGCGACACCCAGCTTTTCGGCTATGCCGTGGCGCTCGGCCTCGCGGTGCTGCTGCCCTTCGAGGCGACGGCCTTCTGGCTGCGCCGGGGCGCGCCGCTGCCGCACTTGCCGCCCCTGCCCGCCGGGATGCGCCTGCCCTTTCGCACTTCCCGCCGGCCTGAACCGGCCCGCGTGGTCCCGGCCGAGTAACCGGCCCGGAACCCCGGCGCCGCCGGCCGCGTTGGTTCTTGTCCCTCACGGAACCCTCACGGAAGGAGAAAGCCATGATGATCCCCGCCGCCCCTCTGCGTTCAACCATGGCCACGCTGGCCGTGTCCTGCATCGCTGGTGCCGTGGTCATCGCGGGCCTCGCGGTCGGCTGGTACGACTGGCGGCTGTTCGTGCTGGCCGGTGCCCTGGGCCTGGTGACCGGTGTGCCGCTGGGTATCTACATTGCCCGCCGGATGCGGGCCCAGCCGCCGCTGCCCCGCCCCGAGGGAGCCGCCTATGACCCCGAGGCCGCGCAGCGGGCCGTCGATCCCTCGCGCCCCGTGGCCTACCCGCCCGCGCTGGACCAGCAACCGGCGACGGCCTGAACCTCAGCGCGCGCCTTGCCCGGCGCCCTGTCCGGCTTTCGATGTCGGGCGTTTGCGCCACCTGAGGCGCGCGCCCAGCCACCCGGCCAGCGCGGCGCCCAACGCGGCAGGCGCCAGCAGCAGGACGGCGCCGACGACATAGGCCAGCCCGTCCCAGCCCTGCGCGCCCTGCCCCAGCAGGATCAGCACGCCGGCGCCCCCCGCCAGCAACAGGAACAGTACCAGCGCGGCGATACCCCCGGCCAGCCAGCCCAGAATGAAGCCCGGCAAGGCGCCCACGGCAAAGGCCGCCAGCACCACGATGACAAATTCCGATTCCATGCCGGGATTTGGCCCTGCCGTCCGCCGCCCGTCAACCGCGAAGGCGCGTCAGTCGTTTCGCGACAGATGCCCGGGCAGCGCCTGCGCCCAGGCGCTGATCGTCCCGGCGCCGAGGCAGACCACCATGTCGCCCGGCTTCGCCTCGGCCCGGACCAACGCCTCCAGATCGGCCTCCTGCGTCAGCGCATGGGCGGAGGGATGCCCCCGGCCCCGGATCGCCGCCACCAGATGATCGCGGTCCGCGCCCGGGATCGGCTCTTCGCCCGCCGAATAAACCTCGGCGATGGCGACGACATCGGCGCCGTCGAAACAGGCGGCGAAATCCGGGAAGAGCGAGGAGAGCCGCGTAAACCGATGCGGCTGATGCACGGCGATCACCCGGCCCGAACCGCCCAGCGACTGCCGCGCCGCCTTGATCACCGCCGCGATCTCGACCGGGTGGTGCCCGTAATCGTCGATCACCGTGACGCCGTTGACCTCACCCACCCGGGTGAAACGCCGCCCGACCCCGGCGAAGCCCGCCAGCGCCGCGCGGATCCGGTCGTCCTTCATGCCCAGATGCAGCCCCACCGCCACGGCGGAGAGGGCGTTCGAGACGTTGTGGTCGCCCGGCATCGGCAGGGTCACACCCTCGATCACCCTGCCCTCGGTCTTCAGCCCGATGTCGAAATGCGCGACGCCCTTCTCGAACCGCAGGTTCAGCGCGCGCAGGTCGGCGCCCTCGTTGAAGCCGAAGGTGACGATCTGCCGGTTCTCGATCCGCCCGGCCAAGGCCGCGACCTCGGGGTGATCGGTGCAGAGGACCGCCAGCCCATAGAACGGGATCCCCTGCACGAAACGGCGGAACCCGTCGCGCAACGTGTCGAAATCCTTCCAATGGTCCATGTGTTCGGGGTCGATGTTGGTCACCACCGCCACATGCGTCGGCATGATGTTGAACGAGCCGTCGCTTTCGTCGGCCTCCACCAGCATCCACTCGCCCGCCCCCGCCTTGGCGTTCGAGCCATAGGCATGGATGATCCCGCCATTGACCACGCCGGGGTCGAAGCCCCCGGCCTCCAGCATCGCGGCCATCATCGTCGTGGTGGTGGTCTTGCCATGCGTCCCGGCGATCGACACCGTGCGGCGCAGGCGCATCAGCTCGGCCAGCATCTCGGCCCGGCGCACCACCGGCAGGCCCAGGCGCCGGGCTTCGGCATATTCGGGGTTCGTGGGCTTGATCGCGGTCGAGGCCACGACAACCGCCGCCCCCGCCACATGCGCCGCTTCGTGGCCCACATGGATCACCGCACCCAGGCGGGCCAGCCGCTCGGTGATGGCCGAGCCCTTGGCGTCCGAGCCCTGCACGGCATAGCCCTCGCCCAGCAGGATCTCGGCGATGCCGGACATGCCGATCCCGCCGATGCCGATGAAATGGACGGGGCCCAGGCCCCGGGGAAGCAGCGTGCGCGTCATGAGGATCGTCTCAGGAAGGGGGACCGGCCAGATGCTCGGCGAGATCCGCCAGCCGCCCGGCCGCATCGGGAATGCCCAGCGCCGTCGCCGCCCGCGCCATGCGGCTGGCAGCCTGGGGCTGGGTCAGAATGGAATGGATGGTCGCCGCCAGCGCCTCGGGCGTGAAGGCGGGCTCATGGATCAGCACGGCGGCCTCGGCCTCGACCAGACCCTTGGCATTGGCCTCCTGCTCGCCCCGGATCGCCGCCGCATAGGGCACCAGCACCGAGGGCCGCCCGATCACCGTCAGATCCGCCACCGTCGAGGCGCCAGAGCGCGCGATCACCAGCTGCGCCTCGGAAAAGCGGCGCGGGATGTCGTCGAAGAAGGCCTCGACCTCGGCCGGGATGCCCGCCGCGTCATAGGCCGCGACCACCCGTTCCAGATCCTCCGGCCGGGCCTGCTGCGCCACCCGCAGATGCTGGCGCAAGCCCTCGGACAGCAGCGCCAGCGCGGCCGGCACCACATCGGACAGTACCCGGGCGCCCTGCGAGCCGCCGATCACCACCACCGACATCGGGTAATCCCCGGGCTCGATATAGGGCGAGGCCGCGCGCTCGCGCACCGTGGCGCGCACCGGATTGCCGGTATGCACCCCCTCGACGCCCTGCGGCAGGGCGGTGGGCCAGGTGCCGCAGGCGACGACCGAGACGCGCTTGGCGAAGACCTCGTTCACCCGCCCCAGGACGCCGTTCTGCTCATGGATCAGCCGCGGCAGGCGCAGCACCCAGGCCGCGGTCAGGGCCGGGATCGAGGGATAACCGCCGAACCCCGCCACGACCGAGGGCCGGTCGATGAGCTGCGACAGCACCGCCCGCGCCACGCCGCCGGCGATGCGGAACGGCACCAGCAGCTTGGCCAGCGCACCGCCCCGGGCGAAGGTGGCCGAGCCCACGACGCGCCGCTCGACCGCCTGGGGGAAACCCCCGGCATAACGCGCGCCGCGCGCATCCGTGGACAGCACCACCCGCCAGCCCCGGGCCAGCAATTCCTCGGCCAGCGCCTGGGCGGGGAACATATGCCCGCCGGTCCCACCGGCCGCAATCACCGCCAGCGGGCGCTTCGATCCCGATCCCTGGGCCATCAGCGTCCTCGCGTCTGCAACAAGTCCCCGATCTCACCCTGCGGGCGGGTGCGCGTCAAGGCCAGCAGCATGCCCACCATCAGCCCCATCGCCAGCAGGGACGAACCGCCCTGGCTGATGAAAGGCAGGGTCATGCCCTTGGCGGGCAGAAGCCGCACGGCCACGCCCATGTTGATCATCGCCTGTGCCGAGACCATGGCCACAAGGCCCGTCCCCGCCAGCCGGATGAAGGGATCGCGCTCGCGCGTCAGCCGGGTCAGCGCACGCAGACAGATCACCGCATAGAGGGTGATGATGAACCCCACCAGCAGGAAGCCGTATTCCTCGGCCGCCACGGCGATGACGAAATCGGTATGCGCGTCAGGCAGTTGCCATTTCACCTGCCCCTCGCCCACGCCCATGCCCCAAAGCCCGCCCTCCTGGATGGCCGAGGTGGCATAGCCCAGCTGCGAGCGGGCATCGAGTTCCGAGGACAGGAAGGCGTCGATCCGCCGCGCGAAATGTTCCGAGGTGTTGTAGGCCACGAAACCGCCCGTCACCGCCGCGCCCGCCAGGCCCAGGATCACCACGATCGAGGCGCCCGAGACGAAATACATCGCCCCCCAGCCGAAGAGCACCAGCACCGACTGGCCGAAATCCGGCTGGATCACCAGCAGACCCACTGTCGCAAGCGTGATCGCCAGCGACAGCAGCCGCCCGGGCGGCCCGTTCAGATCCTGCCCCGCGGCCAGCAGCCAGGCGGCGGTCACCGCAAGGCAGGGTTTCACGAATTCCGAGGGCTGGATCGAGGTGAAGCCGAGGCTCAGCCAGCGCGTCGCGCCCTTGCCGAAATCCGAACCGATGAAGGGCAGCGCCATCAGCGTCAGGATCCCCACGCCGAACCCCAGCACCGCCCAGCGGCGCACCGTCTCGGGGCTGCGCATGGAGATGAAGAGCATGATCGCCACGCTCATCGCCGCAAAGATCGCGTGACGCTCGAAATAATGGAACGGGGCCTGATGGTTGCGCGCCGCCAGCGGCGGCGACGAGGCCAGGGCCAGCAACAGCCCGATCCCCACCAGCAACAGCACGCTGGAGATCGTCCAGCGGTCGACCGTGCGCCACCAGCGCGACAGCACAGGCTCGCCCACATGGGCGGGCATGCTGCCATGCACCATTTCCGTCATCTTGCTGCTCGCTCTGCCTGCGGTGCCCGGTATCGCCCGGGTCATTGCCGGACAGGATAGCGAATCACCCCGACTCTGGCCAGAGGCTTAACGCCGCCGCCACCACAGATCGGCTGAATAAAGCGCGAGCGCCGCCCAGATCATCGCGAAGGCGATCAGCTTCTCCTGCCCGAAGGGCTCGCGGAAGATGAAGACCGCGGTCAGGAAGATGCAACTGGGGGCGATGTATTGCATCAGGGCGATGGTGGTCAGTTTCAGCTTCTTCGCGCCATTGGCATAGAGCATCAGCGGCACCGCCGTGATCACCCCGCAGCCCAGCATGAACAGCGTGTCCCGGGCACCCGTCTGCCCGAAGGCCAGATCGCCGCGCGACGCCAGCCACAGCAGGCAACCCGCCGCGACCGGGAAGAGGATCAGCACCTCCAGCGTGAAACCCTGGTTCGGCCCGATGGGCAGCGCGCGCTTGGCCAAGGCATAGAGCCCCCAGCTCACCGTCAGGGACAGGGACAGCAGCGGCAGCCGTCCCGCTTCCCAGGTCAGGACGCCCACGGCCGCCCCCGCCAAGGCCACCGCCGCCCATTGCAGGGGCGTCAGCCGCTCGCGCAGCACCACGGCGCCCAGCAGGATCGAGAAGAGCGGGTTGATGTAATAGCCGAGCGCCGCGCTGATCGCCTGACCGGAGTTGATCGTGTAAACATAGATCCCCCAGTTGAACGACACCAGCGCCGCGGTCAGCGCCCCCATCGCCAGAAGCCGCGGCGAGCCCAGCGCGCGCCTGAGGTCCGCCGTGCGACCTAGCGCTACCAGAACCGCCAGCGCGACCGGCACCGACCAGACCACGCGATGCGCCAGCACCTCGACCATGCCGATATGGCTCAGCTGATGCAGATAGAGCGGCATGGCGCCCCAGATCCCGTAAGCCGCCAGCGCCAGAAGGAACCCCTGCAGGCTGTCCCCCTCGGAGGCCACGGAATCGTCTGCCCGGGTCGTGCTCATTTTTGCGCTCCCAATATCCCGGGGGCGCGCAGTATGCGCGGGGGGCAGCGCCCCCTTCCCCGGCCGCCTCATGCGCCCGGCTTACGGGTTCAGCAGGTCCTGCACAAGTGCAGCAAAATGCTCGCCGCGTTTCTCGAAATTCGGGTATTGGTCGAACGAGGCCGCGGCCGGTGCCAGCAGGATCACCTCGCCCGGCTCGGCCTCTTCGGCGGCGCGGGCCACGGCGCGCTCCATCGTCTCGCAGATCTCGTGCGGGGTGGTGCCCAGTTGCAGGGCGAAGTCGCGCGCCGAATGGCCGATCATATAGGCCTTGCTGACCGAGCCGAGGAACGGCACCAGCCCGGCGATGCCCCCCTCCTTGCCCAGCCCCCCGGCGATCCAGCGGATTTTCGGGAAGGCTTGCAGGGCCTTGGCCGCCGAATCGACATTCGTCGCCTTGGAATCGTTGACAAATCGCACGCCGTTGCGCTCGCCGATGAGTTGGCTGCGATGCGGCAGGCCCTGGAAGCTGGCCAGCCCCGCCTCGATCTGCCGCGGCGCCAGACCCAGGGCGCGCACCGCCGCATAGGCGGCGCAGGCGTTCTGGTGGTTATGCGCGCCGGGCAAGCCCCCGATGGGCCGCAGGTCGATCGAAGCCACCTGCCGCCCGCCCCGCCATTCGGCCAGAAAACCCTTGCGGGCAAAGACCGACCAGCCTGTGCCTTGCAGCTTCTGCCCCGAGGACACGCGGATCACCCGCAGATCCTCGGCCCCCTCGGCCAGTTGCATCGCCAGATAGCGCCCCTCCGCCTCATCCACCCCGATCACCGCCCGCGCCGGCGCACCCTCGGTGAAGAGCCGCCGCTTGGCCGCGAAATAGCCACCCATCCCGCCGTGGCGGTCCAGATGGTCGGGGCTGAGATTGGTGAAGACCGCGACATCCGGCGCCAGCCGGCGCGCAAGGTCGGTCTGATAGCTGGAGAGTTCCAGCACCACGACCCCGTCCTCACCCGGCAGGTCGATGGACAGGACCCCGGTGCCGATGTTCCCCGCCATCCGCACGTCCCGCCCGGCCTCGGCCAGAAGATGCGCGATCAGCGCCGTGGTGGTGGATTTGCCGTTGGATCCGGTGACGCAGACCACTTTCGGCGGCTCGTCTATCCCGGCAAGGACCTGGAAGAACAGCGAAATGTCGTTATCGACCGGCACGCCCGCCGCCAGACAGGCCGCGATCACCGGATGGGGGGCAGGATAAAGATGCGGGATCCCGGGCGAGGTGATCAGCGCCGCCAACCCCTCGACCGCGCCCTGTTTCGTCAGATCAACCGGCGCGAAACCCGCGGCCTCGGCCTTGGCCCGCCCTTCGGGGCTGTCGTCCCAGGCGCAGACCTCGGCGCCCCCGGCCTTCAGCGCCGCACAGGTCGCCAGACCCGAGCGCCCCAGCCCCAGAACGCCCACCTTGAGCCCTTGGTATCCCTCGACCGCGATCATCCGAAACCCCCGCCAGATTGCGCCGCAACCTAGCGCGCCGCCTCGCCGAACGGAAGGCATCCCGGGCGTGATCACACCCGGGTCGAGCATCGTAGAAGGGGGAAATGGCGCGGTTGACGGGGCTCGAACCCGCGACCCCCGGCGTGACAGGCCGGTACTCTAACCAACTGAGCTACAACCGCGCGTAGGGGGTCATCTAGGGGGTGCGGCGGGGGGCGTCAAGCGGGAAAACGCACCGCCCCTCACCGATTGTGACACCCCGGTTCAGCGGCGGAACGCGGCCTCGACATCGGCCTCGGTCAGGCCCATGTCGGCCAGCCGCTCGGCGCCCATGCCGCGCAGCGCCACTTTCTGGCGATAGGCGGCATCGGCGGCGGCGATCCGGTCCATCAGGCGCAGCAGCAGCGGGCGGGCCGGGGCGGCAAGGAACGGGCGGGTCTGGGTCAGGCTCTGCATGGCAGGCTCCGTCTTCTTGTGTGTCTCGATGACCCTTTCTCGCATCCCCGCGCAATCCTTGCGCAAAAGCCGGGCGGATTGCCCCTGTAAGCTGCGCAAGAATTCCGTAAAATCGACATCGCACTTGCAAGATGGGCGCGATGCCGGACCCGACCCTCCTCAGCCTGCGCCTCAATGGCCCCTTCAGCGCCCGCGGCCCCGACGGGGCAGAGATCGCGGGCCTGTCGCGCCGGGCGCAGGCGCTGCTGGCGATCCTGGCCTGCCAGCCGGACGGGCGGATCGAGCGCGGGCTGATGGCCGATCTCCTCTGGTCTGACCGGGGCGAGGAACAGGCGCGCGCCTCGCTTCGGCAGGAGTTGTCCGTGCTGCGCAAGGCGCTGCCCGCCGACCTGTTGGGCGCCAACCGGCAATCGCTCTGGCTCGCGCCGGGGCGCTTCACCGTGCTGGCTGCGCAGGGCCCGTTCCTGGAAGGGTTCGACCTGCCCTCCGAAGGGTTCGAGGATTGGCTGCGCGAGCGCCGCAGCCTGGCCGAGGCGCCATCTGCCGCCCCCCTGCCCGCCCCGCCCCGCGCCCAACCCTCGCTCGCCGTCCTGCCCTTCGAGGAACTGGGCGGGGGCGGTGATATGTTCGCCGATGGCGTGGTCGAGGAAATCACCGGCGCCCTGAGCCGGGTCCACGATTTCCACGTCATCGCCCGGCAGTCGGCCTTCGCCCTGCCCCATCCGCTGCCGGTGCCCGAGGCCGCCCACCGTCTCGGCGCCGATTACATCGTCGAGGGCTCGATCCGCCGCGCGGGCGAACGGGTGCGAATCGCCGTGCAACTGGTGAACGGGCCGGATGGACGCACCCTCTGGTCGGAACGTTTCGACGACCGGCTCGATGACCTCTTTGACCTGCAGGATCGCATCGCCGCGCGGGTGGCGGGCCAGATCGCCCCGCGCCTGAGACACGCCGAGATCGACCGCATCGCCTCGATCCCGCCCGGGGACCGCAATGCCTATGCGCTGGTGCTCAGTGCCCTGCCGCATGTCTGGGCCCATACGCGGCGCGACAATGCCGGCGCGCTGGCGATCCTCGATCAGGCGCTGGCCGCCGATCCTGACTATGGCCCGGCGCTGGCCTACAAGGCCTGGGTGCTGGCGCAGCAGGCGAGCTATGTCTGGTCCGACGATCCGACCCGCGACCGGGCCGAGGCGCTGGACCTCACCCGCCGCGCCGCTGGCCGGGTCGGCGATCACGCGCCCTCGCTGGTGGCTCTGGGGGCGGCGGTCTCGCTGGTCTCGCCCGAGATCCGGCTGGCCGATTCCTATATCGACCGGGCGCTGGCCATCGACCCGAACAACGCCTGGGGCTGGCTGAGGCGCGGCTGGAGCCGCAACTACGCCGGCCGCACCGAAGAGGCGCGGCGCTGCTTCGACCGGGCCGAGGCGCTGAGCCCGCTCGATCCCTTCCTCTTCAACATCGCCTTCGGCCGCGCCGGGTCCTACCTGCGCGAGGATCGGTTCGACCTGGCGTTGGCGCAGTTGGAACGCGGCGTCGCGCTGTCGCCGGGCTCGGAATGGGCGCATCGGACCATGGCCGTGGTGCTCTATCACCTGGGCCGCCTGGACGAGGCCAAGGCAGCCGTCGCCCGCTTGCAGAAGGCCTATCCCGGCCTCACCGTCGCAAGGCTTCTGCATTCGGTCGGACCGACGATCACCGGCATGCACAAGGGCTATTTCGAAGCGCTGATCGCCTCGGGCCTGCCCGAGGCCTGAGGCAAGCGGGCGCCATGTTCCAGAGCCGCGATCAGATCCTCAAAGCCTATCAGGACTATCTCGCCTGCCTGAACGCCCGGGACTGGGAGTCCCTGCCCCGTTTCGTGGCCGAGGACGTGACCCGCAACGGGGTACGACTCGGGCTTTCGGGCTACCGCGCGCTGCTGGAGGGGGATGTCCGGGCGATCCCGGATCTGGCCTTCCTCCCTTCGCATCTGGCCTGCGATCCGCCGCTCCTCGCCGCGCGGCTGGTCTTCGATTGCACGCCGGTGGGAGGGCTTTTCGGCTTGCCCGTGAACGGCCGCAGGGTTCGGTTCACCGAGAATGTCTTCTACGAATATCGGGCGGGCCGCATCGCCCAGGTCTGGTCGGTGATCGACCAGGCCGCCATCGAGGCCCAGCTCTGACCAAGCCTCTGTCGGGCGCGGGACGATCTTGCCGAAAGGTTAACGCAGGCCGCCAAGCCCTTGATCTTCCTTACCCTGCCAGGGTGTCCCATGCGTGGGACGCCGGCCCGGCCGGGCAAAAAGAAAGGCCCCGCGAGGGGCCCTGAGGAAGCTGATGGCGCGGTTGACGGGGCTCGAACCCGCGACCCCCGGCGTGACAGGCCGGTACTCTAACCAACTGAGCTACAACCGCGCGATGGGGGGGTGATTAGCCGCCCCGTCCGGCAAGGTCAAGCGCCTTCACGCAAGTTTCCGACGGTCGCGCCAGCTTCCCCAGGCCAGCACCGCCAGATAGGCCAGATCCGACAGGACCAGCACCACCCAGGGCTGCGATACCAGCGCCCCGGCATAGACCGCGACGCCCACCAGAACCAGCGCCGCCCGCTTCCGCGGCACCCGCCAGCTCTTGGGCGAGGGGGTCGGCAGGCGCGAAATCATCAGAAGCCCGACGAAAGCCATGTAAAGCCCCGCCAGCGCCGGCCATTCCCGCATGTCGACCCAGCCTGCCAGCGTCAGGTAAAGCGGCAAGAGCCCCAGCATGGCCCCGGCCGGCGCCGGCACGCCGACGAAATGCACCCGCCCGGGCGGCGGCGGCGCGTTGCGGTTCACATTGAACCGGGCCAGCCTGAGGCAGGCCCCCAGCACATAGATCAGCACCAGCGCCCAGCCCAGGCCCGGCCAGCCCTGCAGCAGCGCCGAATAGATGACGATCCCCGGCGCCACGCCGAAACAAACGAAATCCGACAGCGAATCGAGTTCGGCGCCGAAATGGCTGGCCGCGTTCAGCTTGCGGGCCAGCAGCCCGTCCATGCCGTCGATCAGCGCCGCCAGCACGATCAGCCCCGCCGCCACCTGCCAGGATCCCGCGACGCCGTAACGGATCGCCGTCAGCCCCGCGCAAAGCCCCAGCAGCGTCACCAGATTGGGGATCAACTGAACCAGCGGCAGGCTGCGGCGGTCGGCGGGCTCGCTGTCGTCCTCACAGGCGGGGTCGCGGTCCATGCTCAGCGCACCTCGGCCAAGCGCGCGGGCTCGGCCAGGGTAAGATCGGCCAGCACCGTCTCGCCCGCGACCATGGTCTGGCCGAGCGACACGAGCGGCTGCACGCCGTCCGGCAGATAGACATCCAGCCGCGAGCCGAAGCGGATCATCCCGAAGCGCTCGCCGGTTTCCAGCACCGCCCCCGGCTTCACGTCGCAGACGATGCGCCGCGCCACCAGCCCCGCGATCTGCACCACGGCGAGCTTGCGCCCGTCCGCCATCTGCACCGCCACCGAATTGCGCTCGTTATCGACCGAGGCCTTGTCGAGCGAGGCATTGAGGAACTTGCCCGGCCGGTAGCTGACCGCGGTGATGGTGCCGGCGATGGGCAGGCGGTTCACATGGCAGTTGAAGACATTCATGAAGACGCTGACCCGGGTCATCGGCTCGGTCCCCATGCCCAGTTCGACCGGCGGCGCGGCGGGCTCGATCAGCGAGACGACGCCATCGGCGGGGCTGATGATCAGCCCCTCGCGCTGCGGCGTGTAGCGGTCGGGATCGCGGAAGAAGTAATAGCACCAGACGGTCAGCACCACGCCGACCCAGCCCAGCGGCTGCCAGATCAGGAACAGGACCAGCGTCACCGCGGCGAAGATGCCGATGAAGGGATAGCCCTCGCGGTGGACCGGCTTGATGACGGCGGCGAGAATCGAATCGTGCGCGGGATCGGGCATCGGGGCTCCTGAAGATGATGGTTCAGGTTCTAGCCCGATCAGGACCCGAGGCAAAGGGGAGAGGGAATTCGCCCTCGGTTCCTCGGGCGACCGGAAGCGGGAGGCAAGGTCCGGCCGCGCCACGGGCGCGGCGCTCGCGGCGAGAGGCGCGCCACTGCCGCGTTTCCGAGACGCCGCTCACCCCCGCGCCCCCTCGCCAAAGGGGACCCTCGGGCCCCCTTTGGAAACCTCAGAGGATATTTCCAGAACAAAGATGAAAGGGTCAGGCGCGCGGCAGGCGGGCCGCGACCAGTTCGGCGGCGCGGGCGATGGCGGCCTCGATACTCAGGTCCGACGTGTCGACCAGCACCGCATCGGCGGCGGGCTTCAATGGCGCATCGGCCCGGTTCATGTCGCGGTCGTCGCGGGCGATGACCTCGGCCAGGACCTGCGCCGCGTCCCCGCCCAGCTCCAGCCAGCGGCGATGGGCGCGGATCTCGGGGCGGGCGGTGACGAAGAGCTTCACCTCGGCGCCCGGGCAGATCACCGTGCCGATGTCGCGCCCGTCCAACACTGCGCCGCCCTCGCGCCGGGCGAAATCCTGCTGGAAGGCGGTGAGCGCGGCCCGCACCTCGGGGATCGCGGCGACGCGGCTCGCCGCCTGCCCGGCAGCCAGCGTCCGCAGATCGTCGCGGGCGAGGTCGGCGGGCGTGAGCCCCCGCGCTGCCGCCACCGGGTCGCCGCCCCTGGCGCCCACCGCCCGGTAGAGGAGCCCGGTGTCCAGATGCGCGAAGCCGAAACGCTCTGCCAGCGCCCGGCTGATGGTTCCCTTGCCCGCCGCCGCGGGCCCGTCCACTGCCACCGTGAAGATCATGCCTGCCTCCGTTTGGCCCTGCCTAGCGCAGCGCCCGCCCCCTTGAAACCCCCGTCCCGGCGCCAATATCGCCAGAAAGGAGATCCTCATGCCCCGCACCCCCTATTACCGCGGCCCGGTCAGCGACCATTTCGACGGGACGCGCTTTTTCAACCCCGGGGGCGAGGCGCCGCGCGGGTTGCGCGACGTCTGGCGCTGGCAGCGCGAGGGGAAGCGGGTCCGCTGGCCCGCGCAGGTGACGGTGACGCCGGTGGTGCCGGCGCCCGTGGTCGATGACCTCAGCGTCACCATGGTCGGCCATGCCACGCTGCTGATCCAGACGGCGGGGCTGAACCTGCTGACCGATCCGGTCTGGTCCGAGCGCGCCTCGCCCTCGCGGCTGGCGGGGCCGCGGCGGGTGGCGCAGCCGGGTATCCGGTTCGAGGACCTGCCGAAGATCGACGCGGTCCTGCTGAGCCACAACCATTACGACCATCTCGACCTCGCCACACTCGGACGGCTGAAGGCGCAGGATCCCCTCGTCATCACCCCCCTCGGCAACGATGCATTGTTGCGGGGCACCGGGCTCAGGGTCGAAACCGCCGATTGGGGCGAGAGCCGCCGCCTCGGCCCGCTGACCTTCCATCTGGAACCCTGCCACCATTGGTCGGCGCGCGGCATCCGCGACCGCTCCATGGCGCTCTGGGCCGCTTTCGTGATCGAGGGGCCGGCCGGCAAGATCCTGCATATCGGCGATACCGGCTTCGACCAGGGCCGCCCCTACCGCGACCTGCCCGCCCGCCACGGCCCCCTGCGCCTCGGCATCCTGCCGATCGGCGCCTATGAACCGCGCTGGTTCATGAGCCCGCAGCACCAGGACCCGGATGAGGCGCTGCAGGGCTTCCGCCTCTCGGGCGCGGCTTACGGGATCGGCCACCATTGGGGCACCTTCCAGCTGACCGACGAGGGGCGCGAAGCCCCACCCCAGGAACTGGCCCGGGCCCTGCAAACCCATGCCATCCCGGCCGGACGCTTCCGCGCCCTCGCTCCGGCCGACAGCTGGGCGATCCCGCCCCTCTGACCTCTTCGTTCTGCAAATATCCTCAGGGGGTGAGGCCGTCAGGCCGAGGGGGCGGAACGCCCCCTGCGCGGGGAACCCGCGCCGGCGCGAGGGGGGCTCGATGCCCCCGAGCGCCGGGTTTCTTGCGCCGGGTTCCTTGCGCCGGGTTCCTCGCGCCGGTGCTACCCCCGGCCGCGCCGCCAGCTCGCCCGCGCAGCCAGCAGCGTGGCCAGCGCAAAAGCCACGAATTTTGCCAGGGTGAAGGCGCTCGCCCCCTGCACATCGGCCAGCGCCACGTAATCCGGCCCGCTTTCCAGCAGCCGCTGGATGAACAGGTTTTCGCCCCAGTCGAGCGCGGTATAGGCCAGCGCCGCCGTGGCGCAGACCATGCCGAAGGCGCCGCGCAGGGGCCGCATCCACCACAGGAACGTCAGCCCCATCAGTGCCGGAAACAGCGTATCGGCCAGCCGGATCGGCCCCTGATAGAGCGCATAGCCCGCGGGGCTCAGCGCCCTGAGATACGCGCGGACCTCGCCCAGGTCATAGCCCAGCACCCGCAGGTCGAAGGGCGGCAGGCCCTGGGCCTCGACCTGCAGCGGACGCCCCAGCCAGAGCACGAGATAGAGATAGGACGCGAGGGTCGCGAGCGGCAGAAGCCAGGTGATCGCGCGCTGCATCGGCTCAGCTCCGGTCGAGTTTCGCGCCCAGCGCCGCCATCAGCGGCTCGAAAGCCGGAAAGGATGTGGCAATCGGCCCGCCGTCATCGACCGCGACCGGCTGCTCGGACACCAGACCCAAGACCAGGAAACTCATGGCGATCCGGTGGTCGAGCCGCGTCTCGCAGGTCGCCCCGCCCGGCACGTGGCCGGTGCCGTGGACAATGAGCGTGTCCTTGTCCTCCTCGATGCGCACCCCGCAGGCCTCGAGCCCCCGGGCCATGGCGTCGATCCGGTCGCTTTCCTTGACCCGCAGCTCCTTGACGCCCCGCATCACCGTGGTGCCCTGGGCCATCGCCGCCACAACCGACAGCACCGGGAATTCGTCGATCATCGAGGCCGCGCGGTCCTCGGGTGTGGTCACACCCTTCAACCCCGGCGAATGGCGCACGCGCAGGTCGGCGACCGGCTCGCCGCCCTCCTCGCGCGGGTTCTCGAAGGTGATGTCCGCGCCCATTTCCAGGAGCGTGACGTAAAGCCCGTCGCGCGTCGGGTTGCGCGAGACGCCGGGCACCAGGATCTCGGAGCCCGGGACCAGCAGCGCGGCGCAGACCGGGAAGGCGGCAGAGGAGGGATCGCGCGGCACGGCAACCGACTGGCCGGTCAGTTCCGGCTGGCCTTTCAGCGTGATGACCCGGCCCTCGGCACTTTCCTCGACCCGGACCTCGGCGCCAAAGCCGCGCAGCATGCGCTCGGTATGGTCGCGCGTCGCCTCGGGTTCGATCACCACCGTCTCGCCCGGGGTGTTCAGACCGGCCAGCAGCACCGCGGATTTCACCTGCGCCGAGGGCATCGGCAGCCTGTAGCGCACCGGCACCGGCTCGGCCGCGCCGACCAGCGTCATCGGCAGCTTGCCCCCCCGCCGCCCGACGGCGCGCGCGCCGAACAGCGCCAGCGGGTCGGTGATCCGGCCCATCGGCCGCTTGTTGAGGCTGGCGTCGCCGGTGAAGGTGGCGGTGATCGGCGTCGTCGCCATCGCCCCCATGATCAGCCGCACGCCGGTGCCCGAATTGCCGCAGTCAATCACCTGAGCGGGTTCGGCGAAGCCGCCCACGCCCACGCCCTGCACGGTCCATTCACCCTCGCCCAGCCGCGTGACGGTCGCGCCAAAGGCCCGCATCGCCTCGGCCGTGTCCAGCACGTCCTGCCCCTCCAGCAGCCCGGTAATCCGCGTCTCGCCCACTGACAGGGCGCCCAGGATCAGCGCCCGATGGCTGATCGACTTGTCCCCCGGGATCTGGGCCTCGCCCGTCAGGGGCGGCGAGCGGCGGGCAATCATCGGGATCGGCGTGGCATGGGCGGACATCGGAACCTCGGGCGCTGGACTTCCGCCGGGTGATAGCGCAGCCCCGCCCCTCACGCCAGTCCCGCGCGATCCCGCGTCATATCGGCCAGAGCCGCCCCCGAGGCCGGCGCCAGAGGCTCGGCGGCGCTTCCCCCCGGTCGCGCCCCCAAGGCTTCGATCAGGCACGCTCATCCTTGGCGGACTCCATCACGACATAGGTGCTGATCGAGTTGACCTGCGGCAGGGTTCCGAGGATTTCGGTGTGGAAATGCTTGTAGGCGGCAAGGTCGGCGACCTCGACCCTGAGCAGATATTCGATGGTGCCGGTCACATTATGGCACTCGCGCACCTGCGGCGCCCGGGCGATGGCCCGCTCGAAGTCGCTTTGGCTCGCCTTGGTGTGCTGGCTGAGGCCGACGGCGATATAGGCGACGAAACCGCGCCCGGTCTGGGCGGGGTCGAGCACGGCGCGGTAGCCGCGGATCACGCCGCGCCGCTCCAGCTCCTGCACCCGGCGCAGACAGGCCGAGGGCGACAGGCCCACCCGCTCGGCCAGCAGCAGATTGGACAGGCGGCCGTCGCGCGACAATTCGCGCAATATTTTTTCGTTTACCGGGTCATGGTCGGTCATGGATTGCAGAAATACCGCCTCTGCGCGCCTCTTCGCAATTCAATTCGGCAACGCGCCGCATAGGATTGCGCTCCATGCCACGGAACGACACCGATGCCCCTGCCCGCCGATCTTCTCTTCGCCCTGATCCTCTACGCCTTCGTTTCCTCGATCACGCCGGGGCCGAACAACCTGATGCTGCTGGCGTCCGGGGTAAATTTCGGCTTCCGCCGGACGCTGCCGCATATGCTGGGGATCGGTGCCGGCTTCACGCTGATGGTGGCACTGACCGGCTGGGGGCTGGCGGGGCTCTTCGCCCTCTGGCCGCCGCTGCACGGGGTGCTGACGGTCGCCTCGGTCGCCTATCTGCTGTGGCTGGCCTGGAAGATCGCCCATGCCGCGCCGCCCGCGCCGGGCGCGGCGTCCGGTCGGCCCTTCGGCTTCTGGCAGGCGGCAGGCTTCCAATGGGTCAATCCCAAGGCCTGGAGCATGGCCCTGACCGCAAGCACGCTCTATCTGCCGCCCGCGGGGGGCAACGCCGCCATCCTTGCCGTGGCGCTGGTCTTCGGCGCCATCAACCTGCCCTGTGTCTCGAGCTGGGCAGCGATGGGAAGCCTGTTGCGCGGCTGGCTGGCGGACCCCCGGCGGCTGAGGCTGTTCAACGGCGCGATGGCGGTGCTGCTGGTGGCGACGCTCTGGCCGGTGATCCGGGGATGAGCCCCCTCGCCACCGGCGCGCAATCGGGTAGGATCGCCCCATGACCGCCGAGACGTTCCTCGCCCTGCTGCTCTTCGCCTTCGTGGCCTCGGCGACGCCGGGGCCGAACAACGTCATGCTGCTGAGTTCGGGCGTGAATTTCGGCGTGGCGCGAACGGTGCCGCATATGGCCGGGGTGACGCTGGGCTTTGCGCTGATGATCGCCCTGGTGGGCTTCGGGGTGGCCGGGCTCTTCACCGCCTGGCCCGAGGCGCGGCTGGTGCTGACCGTGATCTCGGTCGGCTACCTGCTGTGGCTTGCCTGGAAGATCGCCACCGCCGCCCCGCCCGCCGAGGGCGTGAAGGCGGGTGCGAGGCCGCTGACCTTCCTGCAGGCGGCGGGGTTCCAATGGGTCAATCCGAAGGGCTGGACCGCGGCGCTGACGGCGAATGCGCTCTATGCGCCGGGGGCGGATCTGCCCTCGGTTCTGATGGTGGCGGGGGCGTTCCTGCTGGTCTCGGTCCCCTCGGTGCTGGTCTGGACGGTGATGGGACGCGGGCTGCGACGCTTCCTGGCCGAGCGGCGGCGGCTGCGGATCTTCAACACGGTGATGGCGCTGACGCTGGTGGCGACGCTTTATCCGGTGTTGTTCGGGTAAGAGTGCCCCGCATGCCGGGCAAGCGCCGGTCCGGGGGGTGGCGCCGCAACGGCTGGCGGGGGCGCTTTATCGTGCCGCATCCGGGGAACGGGCGTTCGGAGCGGGCGGCACCCAAAGCGCCAGCCCGCGGGACGGGCCGGCGCTTGCCCGGCGCCTGCGGCTTGATTCCGGGCTGACCTATTGCAAAATGCTGCGCACGCGCGGTGACGGGTAGGACGGGCACTATTGCCCATCCTACGGGCCGTCAGGCCGGGATCATGCCCTTGGCCCGGGCGATCTCGGTCATCCGGGCCTGCAGTTTCTCGAAAGCGCGGACCTCGATCTGGCGGATCCGCTCGCGCGAGACGCCGTATTTCGAGCTCAGATCCTCCAGCGTGACCGGCGGCTCGGCCAGCCGACGCTCGGTCAGCACATCGCGCTCGCGCTCGTTCAGCACGTCCATCGCTTCCATCAGCATGGCCTGCCGCGCCTCGAACTCGTCGCGCTCGGCATAGGCTCCCGCCTGGTCGGCATCCTCGTCTTCCAGCCAGTCCTGCCACGAGGACGAGCCCTCTTCGCCGCCGACCGTCACATTGAGCGAGGCATCCGAACCCGCCAGACGGCGGTTCATGTCCACCACCTCGTCTTCGGAGACCGATAGATCCTCGGCCAGGCGTTTGACATTCTCGGGGCGCAGATCGCCCTCCTCGATGGCGCCGATCCGGGCCTTGGCCTTCCTCAGGTTGAAGAACAGCTTCTTCTGCGCCGAGGTCGTGCCCAGTTTCACCATCGACCAGGACCGCAGGATGTATTCCTGGATCGAGGCGCGGATCCACCACATGGCATAGGTCGCCAGGCGGAACCCCTTTTCGGGGTCGAAGCGTTTGACCGCCTGCATCAGGCCCACATTCGCCTCCGAGATCACCTCGGCCTGCGGCAGGCCATAGCCACGGTAGCCCATGGCGATCTTCGCCGCCAGCCGCAGGTGGCTGGTGACCAGCTTGTGCGCGGCGCCGGTGTCCTGATGGTCCACCCAGCGCTTGGCCAGCATGTATTCCTCCTCGGGCTCCAGCATCGGGAAGCGCCGGATCTCTTGCAGATACCGGTTCAGGCCCTGTTCGGGGCTGGGGGCGGGAAGACTGGCGTAATCGCTCACCGGGTGTTCTCTCCTTTCAGGTGCTACGAAGGTCTCACGCAGCAGCGACGGCTTTCCGTCGTTTTGTCGATCTAGGCACAGGTCAACGGCGATTCAAGCGCCGTGGTTCCCCCTCGGGACCGGTCACAGGATCGGGCTGACGATAGCCGCGGCATTGTGAAGCAATCGTTTCGGCAGGCGCCATCCCGTCACCTCGGCAGCGGTGACCGGCCTGCTCTGCGCCAGATAATCCGCCTGACGCTCGCGGATCAGGCCGGCGGTCGGCGCGTCGGCGATCAGCATCACATTCTCGAAATTCAGCTCGAAACTGCGCCGGTCGAGGTTGGCAGAGCCGATCAGGGCGAGTCCCCCGTCCACCGTCAGGGTCTTGGCATGCAGCAGGCCCGGCTGGAACTCATGGAGGGCGACGCCGGCCTTCAGCAGCCCGCCATAGGTCGAGCGGCTGGCCCAGGCCACCATCCGCGAATCGTTGCGCGCAGGCAGGATCAGGGTGACCGCCACGCCCCGCAGGGCGGTGGCGCGGATCGCCTCGTCCAGCCCCTGCGTCGGCACGAAATAGGGGGTGGAGATCACCACCTCGCGCTGGGCCGCCGCCAGAAGCAGCGCCACCATGTCCGGGACCGCATTGGCCGACAGGTCCGGGCCGGTCCCGACCGCCAGCGCCGGAAAGCCCCCGGGCACGGCCTCGGGCGCGCCCGTCAGCAGGGGGGCGATGTCGTCGCCGCCCTGCCCCATCCAGTCGGCGGCGAAAAGGGCCTGGGTCTGCCAGGCGACCGGCCCTTCGATCCGCAGCATGATGTCGACCCAGGGCGCGAAACGGGCTTTGGGCAGGAAGGCCGGATCGGCGCAATTCTGGCTGCCACACCAGGCGATGCGCCCGTCGATGACGAAGATCTTGCGGTGGTTGCGGATGTCGATCCGGCCCAGAAGCAGCCGCGCCGCCGCCCAGCTGGTGTCGAAGGCGATGCCGGTCTTCACGCCCGCCGCCTTCATCGCCGCCCAGCCCGCGCTTTTCAGCACCTGGCGCGAGCCCAGGCCGTCCACCATCGCCCGACAGGGCACGCCCCGGGCCGCTGCGCGCGCCAGCGCCGCCATCAGCGCCCGGCCGTTGGTATCGTCGAGCCAGATATAGACCAGGATATGCACGCTTTCCCGCGCGGCATCGATGTCGGCGACGATCCCGGCCATCGCCTGATCGGCATCGGCCGCAAGCCGCGCCCGGTTGCCGCCGACCGGGGCAAAGCCGTTGACCGACGCGCCCCGGCCGAAGGCAGCGCGGGCGGGCGCGGGCAGGGCCGCCGGCTCCTGCCCCGGCACCTTGACCGGCAAGGCCTGCCGCACAGCGCGCATCCGCGCCACCTGCCTGCGGCCCGGGCTCACCTCGCCCAGCGCCAGATAGAGGACGATCCCCACCGCCGGCAGGCCCAGGATCACCAGCACCCAGGCCACGCGCGAGGCGGGCTCGCGGTCAGGCCGGCTCAGCGCCCGGATCAGGACCGCGATCTGCAAGGCATAATGCAGGGACAGCGCGACGCCGACCCAAACGCCCGTCTCCATCGACCCGCCCGGCCTCAGACCAGGGCGAAGACGCCCTCGCGCACCAGACGGCGCAGCATCACCGCCTGCCCCGCCTCGTCGAGGTCGCCCGCCAACTCGCCCACCGTGACCCGATCCTGCCGCATCGCGTCGCGCAGGCTTTCTTCCACATGGGCAGGGAAAGCGATCTCGGTGCCATAGATGCCCAGCACCACCTCCTCGCCCACCACACCGATGGCATAGATCAGGTCGGGCCGGCGCTCCAGCACCACGCCAGGCTGCACGGCGCCCGCGTCGAAGGTCTGGAACAATTGCCCGGGCACCACCGGCACCCGGCGGCTGCGGAAATCATGGGCATAGAAATCGAGGGTCCGGTCCGGCTCGATCCGCTCGGCCGCGCGGGCCAGAAGGTCGCGGAAGATCTGCCGCGCCTCGGTCCGGTCGAAACCGTCCACGGCATGCCCCGGCGGGATCGCCTTGCGGAAGGCGGGATCGACCAGCGCCAGCTGGTTGACCGCATCGACGATCAGGTCGATCCAGCGCGGGGTCAGCAGGCCGGTGGTGATGTGCAGCGACAATTCCTCGGTCGCGCGCGCGTCATGCACGACGCCGCGCGGCACATAGCACATGTCACCGGGATGCAGCGTGAAGGTGTCGATCAGCGCGCCGGCCTTGAACCCCTCGGGCTGGAAGGCCTGGCTGCGCAGCGGCAGTTCCAGGTCCGAACTTTCGTAGATGTTCCATTCCTTCGAGCCCGCCACCTGCAGGACAAAGACATCGTGGCTGTCGTAATGGGTCTTGAACCCCTGCGAGCCTTCGGGCGTGAAGTAGATGTTGGTCTGCAGATCGACGTTGAACACCGTCTCCATCGAGCGGCAATAGGCCGCCAGCGCCGCCACCCGCTTCTGCAGGCCCGGCAGCACGATGGTCGCCCCCTCGTCGAAGAGCCGCGCCGCGCGTACCGGGTCGATGAAGCCCGACGGTGTCTGGAACTCCTCGGCCGGGATCCCCTTGCCAGAGCGCACCATCTGCATTTCCTCGCCCGGAATCATTTGCTGCGTCAGCACCCGGTCAATTTCCGCCACGGACAAAAGGCTAGAGAAATAATCGGGATTATCGCGCCGAATAACGAGGTGCTTCTTTTCGAAATAGTCGACAAAAAAACTTTGTGAAGTCAGGGGCGCAATGACGCTCTCAAAATCAACCGGAGCGGGTGAATCCTGATTGTCTTTCACGAAAAACTCCCTTTTTTGGGGGCGGCCTTCAGGGTATTCTTGACCCGAAACGAAACCTGCCCCTACGCTCTGCCAATTAGTCACGAACGGGAGGTCGTGTGCAATGGCCGACGAGTCGAAAAGACCCCGCAAGACATTAAGTGACGACGAGATTCGAAGCAGAAGCGCCCTTGGACGGCGCTCCGTGCTGCTGGGTGCCGCGGCTGGCGTCGCGACCCTGGCCCAGACCAAGGTCGCCGGCGCCCAGACGGGCCTCACCGACTCGGATAGTGGCCCCGGAGCCGACCCCGCAGGGAACGGGCGCGGCGGCGGTGGTCGTACGGGCCTCACCGACTCGGACAGCGGCCCCGGCGCGGATCCCGCAGGGAATGGGCGTGGCGGTGGTGGCCGTACGGGCCTCACCGATTCGGACAGCGGGCCCGGCGCGGATCCTGCAGGGAACGGCCGCGGCGGCGGCGGTCGCACGGGCCTCACCGATTCCGACAGCGGCCCCGGAGCCGACCCCGCAGGGAACGGTCGTGGTGGTGGCGGTCGTACGGGCCTCACCGACTCGGACAGCGGCCCCGGCGCGGATCCCGCAGGCAACGGGCGCGGCGGCGGTGGTCGCACGGGCCTCACCGATTCGGATAGTGGCCCCGGAGCCGACCCCGCAGGGAACGGGCGCGGCGGCGGTGGCCGTACGGGCCTCACCGACTCGGACAGCGGCCCCGGCGCGGATCCCGCAGGGAACGGTCGTGGCGGCGGTGGCCGTACGGGCCTCACCGATTCGGATAGTGGCCCCGGCGCGGATCCCGCAGGGAACGGGCGCGGCGGCGGTGGTCGTACGGGCCTCACCGACTCGGATAGTGGTCCCGGGGCGGATCCCGCAGGGAATGGGCGTGGCGGCGGTGGTCGCACGGGCCTGACGGACTCGGACAGCGGCCCCGGGGCGGATCCGGTGGGCAACGGGCGTGGAACGGCCGGGCGCGGCACGGGCTTGACCGATCAGGACACCGGCCCCTCGGCCGATCCGGTTGGCAATGGCCGTGGCAGCAGCGGACGCCCGCCGCCCAGCGGCGGCAAGGTGCCGGGCGTCGGCGCGTCCGACCAGGATTCCGTGATTTCGGATCCGCCGGGCTCTCGCACCGGGGGCGGCGCACCGATGCAACCGGGCCTGCCGCAGCGCCCCAGCAAACGCTGGCGCTGACGCACCCGGCCCCTTGATCCAGAGGCGGGCGGCCCTGCACGGGCCGGCCGCCTTTCCCTGATACAGCCCGCCGCCCTCAGCGCGACGGCCCTACGACGACCCTTGGCCGCCATGCGGCCCAGACCGGACGACAGCACTTCTACCCCCTTACCACGAGAGCATCATGGCGAACGCCGACGATCCCAAGAAGAAGACACTGACAGAATCCGAGATTTCCACCCGTTCCGGGATCGGCCGCCGGTCGCTGCTGCTGGGCGCTGCAGCCGGTGTCGCGGCCCTGGCGCAGAGCAAGGGCGCCGGGGCCCAGACCGGGCTGACCGATTCCGACAGTGGCGCCAACGCCGACCCCGCCGGCAACGGCCGCGGGCCGCGCTCGGGCCTGACCGATTCCGACAGCGGCTCCAGCGCCGATCCGGCGGGCAACGGCCGCGGCGCCCGTTCGGGCCTGACCGACTCGGATAGCGGCGCCAGCGCCGATCCCGCCGGCAATGGCCGCGGCGGCGGCCGCACCGGGCTCACCGATTCCGACAGCGGCGCCAATGCCGATCCGGCAGGCAATGGCCGTGGCGGCGGCGTCTCGGGCCTCACCGACCAGGATTCGGGCGGCATGGCCGATCCGGGCGGCAACGGCCGGGGCCGGGGCGGCAGCCGGACCGGCATGACCGATGCCGATGCGGGCGCGACCGCCGATCAGGCCGGTTACGGCCGCGGCCCGCGCCGCTGAGCCCGCACCGCTGAGACAGGCGAGGCCGCGCCGCGCCAGCCCCGGGCGCGGCCTCGCCCAACCCCACGCACCCGTTGCGAACTGCTTGACCGGTAACGTTTTTGCCGTCAAACTTGGCGGATATACTCATCATATTTGGAAAGTGACTCCCATGTCGGACGCAGCCAAGCCCGGATCCAAGCCGGGAAAAGCCACGCTCACCGAAGCTGACATCTCCACCAGCCGAGGCTTCGGCCGCCGCGCCTTCTTGCTCGGCACCTTCGGGGGCACGACTGCCCTGGCCGGCTGCGTCACCACCGGCGTGACCGATGCCGATCCGTCGGACCCGGTCGGCAATGGCCGCGGTGGCAGCCGGGTGGTGGTCGTGCAGCGCACTGGCATTACCGACCGCGACCCCTCGGACCCGGTCGGCAACGGCCGCGGGCGCCGCGCCTGCACCGACAGCGACGTCGGCCCCTATTACACCGACCCGGTTGGCCGCGGCCGCCATTGCTGAGGGTTCAATCCTGACGCGGCGCGCCCAGCGCCGCCAGCAGATCCTGGAAATCCTGCGGGAGCGGCGAGACGAAAGTCAGCCGCTCTTCGCTTTTGGGATGGGTGAAGCCCAGCGTCGCCGCGTGCAGCGCCTGCCGCGGAAAGCGCGCCACCGCCTCGGCCCCGCCCGGCGGCAGGGCATTGGCCGAGACCCTGCGCCGCCCGCCATAGATGGGATCGCCCACCAGCCCATGCCCGACATGCGCCATATGGACGCGGATCTGATGCGTGCGCCCCGTCTCCAGCCGGCATTCCACCAGCGAGACCTGCGGCGGCGTGCCGATCGCCTCCAGCACCCTTGCCCGGGTCACCGCATGGCGCCCTCGGTCGAAGAACACCGCCTGTTTCTGCCGTTCGTGCCGGTGCCGGTCCAGCCGCGTGGTGATCTTGACCACGCCGCCCTGTTCGAAATTCACGCCCTTGATGCCCTTGAGCCGCGGATCGCCCGCATCCGGCACGCCGTTGACCAGCGCCAGATAGAGCCGCTCGACCGAATGCGCCTCGAATTGCGCGGCGAGGCCGTGATGCGCGCGGTCGGTCTTGGCGACGACCAAGAGGCCCGAGGTCTCCTTGTCGATCCGATGCACGATACCGGGCCGCTTGGCCCCGCCGATCCCCGACAGCGTGTCGCCGCAATGATGCAAGAGCGCATTGACCAGCGTGCCGCGCGGCGTGCCGGGGGCGGGATGCACGACCATGCCGGCGGGCTTGTCGATGACGATCAGCTCGTCATCCTCATAGACCACCGAGAGCGGGATAGCCTCGGGCCGCGCCTCCAGCTCGACCGCGGCCTCGATCTGCACCACGATTTCGTCGCCCTCGGCGACCTTCGCCTTGGTGTCGGTCAGCACCTCGCCCTGGCGGCTGACCGCCCCTTCGGCGATCAGTTTCATCAAGCGCGAGCGCGAGAGGGACGCTTCTTCTGGCACATCGCGCGCCAAGGCCTTATCAAGGCGATCGGGCGGGTTCGCGCCGATCACCACCACGAGTTCGAGGGCCTCGCCGTCCATGTCTTCCCCCGACAAGTCTTCCGATGACGACACGCCGCAACTCCCCGCCGATCTGCGTTTTCTGAAAGTCCTGGTCACCACGCTGACCGCGGTGATGATCCTGGGGCTTCTAGCGATCGTCGGCCTGCTTGTCACGCGGCTGGGCACACCGGCCCCCCTGCCCGCGCTGCCCGAAACAATCGAACTGCCCGAGGGCGCCACCCCGGCCGCCGTCACCTTCGCCCGCGACTGGCTGGTGGTGGTGACGGAAGCGGGCGAAATCCTGCTCTACCGGCCCGAGGGCGGCGCCCCGGCCAGCCGCACGCCCCTGCCCTGAGCCCCATCATTCTGCCTTAAATACGCAAGCCCGCTCACGGCTTGCGATAGGTCAGATACCGGGGCTCGCGCCCTTCTCGCAGGGCCTTCTTCTCGTAGCGGGTCGAGATCCAGTCCGACCAGGGTTCGGCACTGTCAGACACCGGCACGAAACCAGCCTGCGGCACCTCTTCCCGGGTCTGGCGGGCGTAATCGGGAATGTCGGTCGCCACCCGGAACTCGGCACCCGGCGCGCAGGCGGCGAAAAGCGGCACCAGATGCTCCTGCGTGACGAAGCGGCGCCGGTGATGGCGGGATTTGGGCCAGGGATCGGGGTAGTTCAGGAAGACCTTCGAGAAGCTGCCGTCCGGCAGCACGTCGAACAGGTCGCGAACGTCGCCCGGATGCAGCAGCAGGTTCGGACAGGGCGCCTCGGCCAGCAGGCCCAGCGCCATGGCCACGCCGTTGACGAAGGGCTCGCAGCCGATGATCCGCTGATCGGGATAGGCCCGCGCCATCCCCGCCATATGCTCGCCGCCGCCGAAACCCACTTCCAGCCACCAGGGCCCCTGCCCGGGCAGCGCCGCGTCCAGGTCCAGCGGCACCCGGTCCGGGTTCTCGTCGATCGAGACGTTCCTCAGCCGCAGTTTGGGCAGCAGCTCGGACAGATAGGCGCGCTGGTTCGGGCGAAGGGTCTTGCCATGGACGCGGCCATAGAAATTGCGATGCGTCCTCAGCGCGGCGAGCGCGGGATGCGGCGGCAGGTCGGGCTTGGGGCTGTCGGTCATGGGCGCGCTCCTACGCGGGCCGGGGCCGGGAGGTCAAGCGCCGAGCGTGCCCTTGTGTCGCCGAGTCAGGCGCGCTGGATCAGATAGAGCCCGAAGGCCATGCAGCCGATGCCTGCGCCCCGCATCAGGGTGATCGGCCGGACGATGGCCCCGAAGAGGCCGAACTGGTCGATGGCCGCCGCGCTGAGCATCTGGCCCATCAGCACGAAGAAGACCGCATTGCCGACGCCGAAGCGCGGCGCGATGAAGGTCACCGACAGCACGTAGAAGCAGACCAGGCAGCCGCCGAGGAACAGGTGCCAGGGCTGGCCGGGCAGCCGTGCGAACCCCGCCGGTCCCTGGGTCAGCAGCATCACCGCCAGCGCGCCAAGGAGCGCCACGCAGAACAGCACCACCGCCGCCACGGTGGGCGAGGCGATGCGGGCGCCAAGCTGGGCGTTGAGCGCGGCAAGGATCGGGATGCCGACCCCGGCCGCCAGCATCAGGACCGCGTAGCGCAAGGTTTCGGGCATGGGTTCCTCCGGCAAGATCCGGCCCGACGGTGGCGCAGGCCGCCGCCGGGCGCAAGACCCGGTTACATGCGCATGCGCGCGCCTTCGGGGTCAAAGGGCGGCTCCAGCGCGATCGTGGCCGGGCGGCGTTCGCCCATGATCTCGACCTCGAACATCCCCGCGCCGCCCTGGCTTGCCAGCGCCGCCGGCACATAGCCTTGCGCCATCGACTTCTCGACGTAATGCGCATACCCGCCCGAGGTGACCCAACCGACCACCCGCCACGCGCCATCGCGCGAGGGATCGGGTTTCGCGACCTCCGCCCCTGCCGCATCGAAGCGTGGCGCGCCATAACCGTGGGGGGCGCCGATAGTGCCGTAATCGGTGTCGCCCACCTTGGCCCAGATCGGCTCGTCCCCCATCACATCCGCCGTGCCTGCGTCGATCACCAGCGAGACGCGGCGCAGCTTCGGCCCCTCGTCGCGCTCCTTCACCGCCGCGGCGCGGCCGATGAAATCGGGCTTTTGCAGCTTGATGAACCGGTCCATGGCGCCCTCATAGGGCCCATAGATCGGCCTGAGTTCGGCAAACCAGGTCGGGAAGTTCTTTTCCAGCCGCATCGACAAAAGTGCCCGCATCCCGAAATCGACGATGCCGAACTCGGCGCCCGCCTCCTTGATCGCGGCATAGACCCGCCGCTGGGCCGCGGGTTTCATCCAGATCTCATAGCCCAGATCGCCGGAATAGGTGATCCGGTTGATCAGGCAGGGCGCGCCCGCCACGTCCATTTCCCGGAAATCCATGAAGCGGAAGGCCTCGTTCGAGACATCCGCATCGACCAGCTTCGCCAGCACCGCGCGCGATTTCGGCCCGCAGATCGACAGACCCACGAGGTCCATGTGGAAGCGGTGCACCCGGACCGATCCGTCCTTCGGCAAATGGCTTTCGAACCAGCGCATGTGGTATTTCGAGGCGCCGAGCGACCCCCAGATCAGGAACCGACCTTCCGCCGCCTTGGCGATGGTGAAATCGCCGATCAGCTTGCCGTTGTCGTTCAGCATCGGCGTCAGCACCAGCCGCCCGGTCTTGGGCATGGCGTTGGTCATCAGATGGTCGAGCCAGGCCTCGGCGCCCGGGCCGGTGACTTCGTATTTCGCGAAATTGGCGATCTCGGTGACGCCGACGCCCTCCCGCGTGGCCTTCACCTCGCGCGCCACATGTTTGAAATCGTTGGATCGGTGGAAGGAGGGGACGTCATGCGCCTCTGCCGCCGAGGGGGCGAACCACAGCGGAGTCTCCAGCCCCCAGGTGTCGCCCATCACCGCGTTCTGCGCGACCATCAGGTCGTAAAGCGGCGTGGTCTCGGCCGGGCGGGCGGCGGGCAGTTCCTCGTTCGGGAAGCGGATCGAGAAGCGGCGCGAGTAATTCTCGCGCACCTTGGCATTGGTGTAGCGCAGCGTCGCCCATTCGCCGTAGCGCGAGACATCCATGCCAAAGACGTCGTGGCCGGGATCGCCCTCGGTCATCCAGTTGGCCAGCACGAGGCCGACGCCGCCGCCCTGCGAAAAGCCCGCCATCACCGCGCAGGCCGACCAGAAATTGGTCAGCCCCGGCACCGGCCCGACCAGCGGGTTGCCATCGGGGGCGAAGGTGAAGGGGCCGTTGATGACCTGCTTGATGCCCGCCCGTTCCACCGCCGGGAAGTGGCGGAAGCCCACTTCCAGCGAGGGCGCGATGCGGTCGAGATCCGGCGCCAGCAGTTCATGGCCGAAATCCCAGGGCGTCTGCACTGGCGACCAGGGTTTGCAGGCCTTCTCGTAGGTGCCCAGCAGGATGCCCTGCCGTTCCTGCCGCGTGTAGATCTCGCCCTTGAAGTCGATGACGCCGACCAGTTCGCGGCCCGTCGACTGGTTGAACTCGATCACCTCGGGCATGGCATCGGTCAGCAGATACATATGCTCCATGGCCAGAACCGGCAGTTCCAGCCCGACCATCCGCCCAACCTCGCGCGCCCAGAGGCCGCCCGCGTTCACCACATGCTCGCAGGTGATCGTCCCGTTCTGGGTGTGCAGCGTCCAGGTGCCGTCCGGCGCCTGGGTGATGTCCTTGACCGGATTGCGCAGCTCGATCTCCGCCCCCAGCACGCGCGCCGCCTTGGCATAGGCATGCGTGGTGCCCGAGGGGTCCAGATGCCCCTCCACCGGATCCCAGAGGGCGCCGACGAAATGACTCTCGTCCATCAGCGGGAACATCGCCTTGGCCTCGGAGGGGGTGATGAGTTCCGTCTCCATGCCCAGCGCGCGACCCCGCGCATGGGTCATGCGCAGGAAGTTCATCCGTTCCGGGCTGTCGGCCATCATCACGCCGCCGGTCAGATGCAGGCCGCAAGACTGGCCGCTGATCTTCTCCAACTCCTCATAGAGCGAGACGGTATAGGCCTGCAGCCGCGCCACGTTCGGGTCGCCGTTCAGCGTGTGAAAGCCGCCTGCCGCATGCCAGCTGGAGCCCGAGGTCAGTTCCGACCGCTCGATCAGCAGGATGTCCTTCCAGCCAGCCCGCGCCAGGTGGAACAGGACCGAGGCCCCCACCACGCCGCCGCCGATCACCACCGCCCTGTAACTCCGCGTCATCACTCTCTCCCTGCGGCCACCGGATGGCAGCCCATGCCTGTCAGTTGTTCTTTCAGTCTAGCGGCCAGTTCAGGCGCTGTCGCCCGGCTGGTGATATAGGGCAGGCCCGGGCGCTCGGCGGTCCAGCCGATGACCACAAGCCCCGCCGCCGCAGGCTCGACCCGCAGGGCCAGATCCCAGGACCGGCAGTCGATCGCCGCCAGATCGGCGCGCCCCTCGGCCACGGCGATGACCGACGCGCGATGCCCGCCAGTCACCACGCATTCGGCGGCCAGCGCACAGGGATCGGCGCCCAGATCGTGCTTCAAGGAGAGGTAGCCCGAGAGCGAATCGCGCCCGTTCAGCCCAAAGCGCCGCTCCGCCATCAGCCCCTCGGCCAGCGCCGGCTCCGGCCCCGTCGGCACCGCGACCGGCCCCGCCAGCCCCATCTGCGCCGCCGTCTCTGCCCGGGCGATCAGCGCCGAGCGGTAGAAGGGCCCGCGCCCGCCCAGGAAGCGCGAATAATCGGGCTGGGCCAGGGGCCGCAGAACGTCGATCAAGCCCAGCGACAGGGGACCCCAGCAGGTTTGCGAGAAGATCAGCGCCGGGTCGCGCCAATAGGCGTCGATATTGGCCCAATCGGGGTGGGATAGCGCCTCGGGCATCGGCACGCCCCGGGCGCGGGCGCCGTCGCGGATCGCCCGCCAATCGGCCTGCGTCTCATCGCTTGTCTCGGGCCAGTCATACATCGGCAGACTGGCATGCGGCGCAGTCATGGCAGAGGCGCCTCGCGGTGCAGGACCGGATGCACGACCGGCTCCTTCGCCCAGAGCCCCCAGCGCCGCCACAGCGCCAGGTAGTTGGGGAAGACATAGCCGCCGTTCATCGCCTGCCATTCCTCGCGCCGCTCACGATAGAGGCGCGGCAGCGCGTACCAGGGGGCCGAGGGGGTCTTGTGATGCACGATATGCAGGTTGTTGTTGAGGAAGAGCCAGGCCAGCGGGCTGCGTTCGACGATGATCGTGCGCCCCTCGGGCGTCTCGTGCCACTGGTGTTCGGCGAAGGTGCGGATGGCGATCAGCGCGAGGCCCGGCCAGCAGACGGCCAGTACGTAGAGCCAGAGCGGAATGCCCATCGCCCAGACCAGCGCCAGCACCAGCGCCATCGCGGGCAGATGGATCGCCCAGGCGCGGCGGACCCCCGGCGCATCGCAGCGCAGCAGCCGCGCCTCGTCCAGCAGGAACGCGCCCGCCACCAGCCAGGGCCCCAGGACCATCCGCCCCAGCAGGGTGTTGTTCACCGCCAGCAGCCGCTTCAGCAGGCCCGGCAGGCGGTCGTATTGCCAGCGCGCCCGGTAATAGGATTCCGGGTCGTCGAAAGGATCGGTCAGCCGCTCGTCATGGTGATGCGCCAGATGCGTGGCCTTGTAGCGGCGATAGGGATAGGCCAGCGACAGCGGCAGGGTGACCAGCGCCTCGTTGATCAGGCGACGGCGGGTCGGATGGCCGTGCAGGCATTCATGCACCAGCGAGGAATGCAGCGCCGCCATCACCGCCATGAGCGTCAGCGCCAGGACCGGCAGCACGGGATACAGCGCGAAACCCGCCACGGCCCAGAGTCCGTAGCACAGGATGATCAATCCCAGGGTGGGCCATTCGAGACGCATCATCTTCCCCGATCATGCCGCCATTCCCCTGCATTGTCGTTGAAAGCGGCGCCGCAGCAAGGCGCGTTTGCACGGCACGATGGTATCGGATTGACGCCTTTGCCCCCATCTGTTTACTGAAGTCAACAAGAGGGGAGCCAGAGAATGGGCAAACGCGAAACCGCTTCGCTGTTCCGCATCCGGCTGCAGCAATTGCAGGCGGGATCGGGGCTCACCCAATCGGCTTTCGCCCAGGTGATCGGCATCGACCGCTCGGCGCTGTCGCAGCTGACCTCGGGCCAGAACCCGCGCCTGCCGCGGGCCGAAACGCTGATCGCCCTGGCCGCGCGGTTCAACGTTTCGGCCGACTGGCTGCTGGGCCTGACCGAGGATCGCGGGCTGACGACACAGGTCCTGAACGCCGTCGAGACCGAACAGGCGCTCGACGAGGAAAACCGCACAGCGATGGAACGCTGGCACCATGAGGCGACGGGCCAGAAGGTGCGCTACGTCCCGGCCTGGCTGCCCGACCTGATGCGGACCCCGGCGGTGATCGCCTGGCAGGCCGCCGCCAGCGAGCAGGAACGCCGCCGCCTGCAACGTCAGACCGACCGGCGGCTGCATGTCTCGCGCATGCCGGAATCGGATATCGAGTTGTGCATGCCCCTGCAATCCCTGGAGATCTTCGCCGAAGGCGCGGGCAATTGGCGCGGGCTCGCGGCCCAGGCCCGGCACGAGCAGCTGGCCCATATCGCGGCGACGGTCGAGGAACTCTATCCCGCCTTCCGCATGTATCTTTTTGACGGCCGCAAACGCTTCGCCCCGCCGATGACCATCTTCGGCTACCAGCGCGCCGCGGTCTACACGGGCGAGACCTATCTGCTGATCCGCGCCAAGGCGCTGATCCGCGACCTGGCGCAGGGCTTCGACGCCCATATCCGCCACGCCGCGATCCACGCCCACGAGGCCGCCGCCTATGTCCGGTCGTTGCGCGTGAGTTGAGCGTTAACGAGGGGGGCCGTCTGCCCCCCTCTTGGCCTGCGGCCAATTCACCCCCCGAGGATATTTGCAGAACGAAGAGGGGCATTAGGGCTTTCTTAACCTGCATCTTTGCGCCCCAAATATCCTGCGGGGGGTCCGGGGGGTGCAAAACCCCCCGGCCTTGCCACCGGCGCGCCGCAGCGCCCTGAGCGACCGAACACCACAGCCCCGCTGACAAGACTGCGCTTGCCGGGCCCGCGGCGGCGGCTCTAGGCTCGGGCCGGATCATGGCGGAGTGCATCATGGGCGACGAGAGCGCGGGGCGCAGGCGGCGGGGCGGCGGGCGCGAGGGCAATGCGCGCAGGGTGAGCGGCTTTCACCTCGAGCAGATGCCCTGGCGGATCCCGAAGAACCCCGACCGGCCGACCGAACCCATCGATCCCGAAGGGGTCCTGGCGATCCACAAGGGTGCGATGCGCATCCTGTCCGAGATCGGCATCGAGTTCCTGAACGACGAGGCTCTGGCGATCTTCCGTCAGGCCGGTTGCCGGGTCGAGGGGCAGAATGTGCGGATGGGTGAGGATTTCGTGCTGGAGATGGTGCGCCGGGCGCCCCCCTCCTTCACCATCACCCCCCGCAATCCCGACCGTCAGGTGGTGATCGGCGACGGGCATATGGTCTTCGTCAATGTCTCCAGCCCGCCCAATTCCTGGGATCTGGTGCGCGGCAAGCGGCCCGGCGATTTCGAGACCTTCCGCGACTTCATGAAGCTGACCCAGGTCTTCAACTGCATCCATATCGCCGGCGGCTATCCGGTGGAGCCGATCGACATCCACCCCTCGGTCCGCCATCTCGATTGCCTGTTTGAAAAGCTCACCCTCACCGACAAGGTCTGCCACGCCTATTCGCTGGGGCGTGAGCGGGTCGAGGATGTGATGGAGATGGTGCGCATCGCCGGCGGGCTCAGCCATGCCGAGTTCGACGCCAGGCCCGGGATGTACACCAACATCAACTCCGTCAGCCCGCTGAAACACGATTTCCCAATGATCGACGGCGCGCTGAGGCTCGCGCGCCGGGGTCAGCCGGTGGTCGTGACGCCCTTTACCCTGGCCGGGGCCATGGCGCCCGTGACCATGGCGGGCGCGGTGGCGCTGTCGATCGCCGAGGGGCTCGCCGCCGTCGCGCTTCTGCAATACGTGGCGCCGGGTTGCCCGGTTGCCATCGGCACCTTCACCTCGAATGTGGACATGCGCACCGGGGCGCCCGCTTTCGGCACGCCCGAATACATGCGCGCGACGCAGATCACCGGGCAGCTGGCGCGGTTTTACGGCTTGCCGCTGCGATCTTCCGGCGTCTGCACCGCCAATGTGCCGGACGGGCAGGCAATGTGGGAGACGTCGAATTCCCTCTGGGCCGCGGTCCAGTCCGGGACCAACATGGTCTATCACGCGGCGGGCTGGCTGGAGGGCGGGCTGATCGCAAGCCCCGAAAAATTCGTCATGGATTGCGAAGTCCTACAGATGATCCAGCGCTACATGGAGCCCGAGACCTTCGCCACCGATCCCGATGCCATCGCCTTCGACGCGGTGCGCGAAGTGGGCGCGGGCGGGCATTACTTCGGCTGCGCCCATACCCAGGCGCGCTATCAGACGGCCTTCTACAACCCCATCGCCAGCGACTGGCGCAATTACGAGGCTTGGGCCCAGGACGGCGCCGTCGAAAGCCCCGAACGCGCGCATCGCATTGCCCGTGGCCTGATCGACAGTTTCGAGGCCCCGCCGATGGATCCTGCGATCCGCGAGGAACTGGCGGATTTCGTCGCCCGCCGCAAGGAAGAGGGCGGCGCGCCGACCGATTTCTGACGCCTTCCCTCATCTGCGCCTGAGAAATTCTCACGCCGCCCGGGACCGCCCCGGCGTCATGATGCGCCGATGCATCAAGGAGGAATGACATGCAGATCGGAGATGCCGTATCGGAGGACATCGCCAGCCGGGCCCGCGAGAGTTTCGCCCGCCAGGGTCTGATGGCGCATCTGGGCGCCGAGATGACCGAGATCCGCGCCGGGCTGGTTAACCTGCGGCTGCCGTTCCGGCCGGAACTGACCCAGCAGCACGGCTATTTCCACGCGGGCGGCACCTCGGCCATCGCCGACAGCGCCGGGGGCTATGCCGGGTTCACGCTGTTCCCCGGCGGCAGTTCCGTCCTGACCGTCGAGTTCAAGCTGAACCTGCTCAGCCCGGCGCAAGGCGCTTTCCTGGAGGCGACCGGTCGGGTGATCCGCCACGGGCGCACGCTGACCATCTGCCAGCTCGATGTCTGGGGGGTCGAGGGGGCACGGCGGCGGCATGTCGCCACAGGATTGCAGAGTCTGATCTGCCTGCGGGACACGCCGGACAGCCCTGCGGCCGGTTAGAAAAGATCCTCGCGGCGCAGGGGTGGCACCGGGGTGAAGACCGGCAGGGTCTGGCGGTCGAGGCCCAGCGCCCGGAGTGTGGCATCGTCCCGCCGATAGAAGGCACGGTAGCGGGGCGGCCGGCGGGAGGGGTGCCGCGCCCCTGCCCTGCGCGCCTCATCGCTTGCCCTGTCTTGCCGCTGCATCGCCGCCTCCGCTGTTGTCCGGGCCAGCATGCCCCGGCCCGAGGCGCGGGCGAATTTCCGATCCTTCAGCGGGCGCTGAGAAATCCTCGGGCCACCGGGGCGGGTGAAATCCTCAGTTCCGCAGGAGGATTCCTCAATTGTGCAGGACCATGCGACGCGGGCAAAACCCGGGCGACACCTCGACGCGACCGGCCAAGGAAGCCCTGCCCATGACCACCCCCGACCAGCCCCCCGCTGTCCGGCGCGCCAGCCCGGCGAACCATTACCCCTGGGGCGATGGCTGCGACGGCTGGCGGCTGGTCGAGAACGGCGCGCTGTCGCTGCGCGAGGAGCGGCTGCCGCCGGGCGCGGCCGAGGCGCCGCATGTTCACCGGGTGGCGCGGCAGATCTTCTACGTGCTGGCGGGCGAGCTGAGCATCGCCGTGCCCGGCACGCTGCTGCGCGCCGGTCCCGGGGAGGCGTTGGAAATCCCGCCCGGCCTGCCCCATCTGGTCCGCAACGCCGGGCCGCAGGATCTGCGGATCCTGCTGGTCTCGGCCCCCGATACCATCGGCGACCGGCATCCGGTGGCCGAGGCGCTGCCGTGACAGGCAGGCGATCCGGTCAGACGGAGCGGTCGAGGAAATCCAGCACGAAATCGACCCGATCCGCGACCGGCGCCAAGGGCAGCAACAACAGGTCGTAGCCCGCCCCGGCATAGGCCTGCTCCATCGCCTGCGCCGTGGCCACGGCCTCGTCGAAATCCTGACCGCGATCCTCGTCCTGATCGAAGATCGCGGCCCAGGGCGGGGCCAGCAGCACCGTCGGATGATAGCGGAAGACCTGCGCCGCGCGGTGAACATGGGCGGGGACAGCCCCCTGGTAAAGGCTCAGATAGCCGATCACATCGGGAATGCCGCGGTCGAAGAACACCGGTCCCTCGACCTCCTGCGCCGCGTGCCAGGACCGCATTTCCCAGCCCAGCATCAGTTCCGCAAAAAGCCGCCGGTCCTGCCCGTGCCAGCCCGGTCCCCCGATGCGGATCTGGTCGCGGATAAGGGCCCGCCCGGCCTCGGGCATGGTCGCGAGCCCCGCCTCGGCCAGCGCCGCCAGAAGCGTCGTCTTGCCGGAACCGGGTCCGCCGGTGAGAACGAAAAGCCCTTGGGTCATGGGGTTCCTGTCAGGGATGGGCGGGACGCGGGACGATCCGGCCCGGCGCGTCCTCGGCCAGCCGGCCCTTGAGCAGCCAGTCGGCGGCCAGCGGCCAGAGATTGCCCTCGAACCGGTTATGGAAAAAGGCGAAATGGCCGATCTCGGGCACGCCGATATCGGCGGGGGCGATGCGCCAATGGGTCCGCTCGGCCTCGGAGTAATAACCCAGCAGACGCTCGGCCGCGGCCTCGGTGCAGAAGGGATCGTCGGTGAGGCCGATAGCCAGAAGCCGCGCCCGCGTCGCCCCATGCCGAAGCGCCAGCGCCGCCGGGTCCAGCGCCGAGGCGACGCTATGCTCGAACCGAGGACCCATCCCGCTCCAGTCACGAACCACTCCACGCGGCACATCCTCCAGCCAGCCCAGCCGGGCGCCGGGGAAATAGCCCAGAACCCGGGTGACAGCGGGCATGAAGAGGTGCCATTTCAGATACATCCCGCGCCGCTGGTCCGCCGCGAAATCGCGCCAATAGGCGAATTGCGCGCCCACCGTGACCACCCTTTCCAGCCGCGCGGCACTTTCCGCCAGCCCCAGGGCAAAGCCGCCGATGGAATGCCCCACCGCGCAGAGCGCCCGGTCCGGCCAGCGCCCGGCGGCATAGGCCAGCACCGCCTCGGCATCGAGGATCCCCCAGTCGATCCAGCCAGCCGGCAAGTGCCGCAAGGGGATCGAGCGCGACTCGCCGATGCCGCGGTAATCGAAGGTCAGGACCGTCGCGCCCTGCCCCGCCAGCCAAGCCGCGAACCGGGCGTAATAGCGCGCGCGCACCGCGGTCGCCGCATGGATCACCACCACCGGCCCGCCATTGCCCTGCCAGATCCCGCCGCGGATCGGATAGCCATCCTGCGCCGGAACCTCGAACCGCTCTTCCGCGATCATCGGCCGTGTCTCGTGTTCTGCTGTCTGCATGGGCCTTCGGTTCCGACACGTCCCCCGGAACGTCGCGCAGATCGGCGGGGCGGCCAAGTGACCTTTTCTAAGAGACGGCTGAGGGCAATTCAATTGCAGGGCGGGTCGCTTGGGCGCTTTCTGCGGATCAGGAGGCCCCATGACCCAAGCGCCGAAAATCCCCGCCCCCATCGTCCGGCTGAACGATCTGCCGCTCTCGCCCCAGACCCACGGCCGCCGCTTTGTCGCCGCCATGGCTTCCATCGCCGCCCCCCTTGGCGCCACGCATCTGGGCGCCAGGCTGGTCGAGGTGCCGCCGGGCAAGGCCGCCTGGCCCTTCCACGCCCATCATGCGAATGACGAGATGTTCGTCATCCTCTCGGGCAGCGGTGAGTTGCGCTTCGGCGCCGGGCGCCATGCGGTCGGCCCCGGGATGGTGGCGATCTGTCCCGCAGGCGGGGCGGAGACAGCGCATCAGCTGATCGCCGGCCCGGCGGAGCCCCTGCGCTATCTCGCCATCAGCACCATGCGCGAACCCGATGTGATGGAATACCCTGACAGCGGCAAGATCACCGTCTTCGCCGGGGCCGCGCCCGGGGGCGACAAGGCGCGGCGCCGGGTGGCGGCCTCGTTCCGCGCCGGCGATGCGGTGGATTACTGGGAGGGAGAGGAGGCGTGAGCGCCCTTGAATTCTGGTTCGACTTCTCCTCGGGCTACGCTTTCTTCGCCGCGCAGGAGGTCGAGGGGCTGGCCGCGCGGCTGGGGCGTCCGCTGCTGTGGCGGCCCTTTCTGCTGGGCTCAGCCTACAAGGTCACGGGCGCGCGCGGGCTTTCCGCCACGCCCCTGAAGCGCGACTATGCCCGGCGCGACTGGGCACGGATCGCCCGGCAGCAAGGCCTTGGCTTCACCCTGCCCGCCGACCATCCCCGTATCGCCCTGCCGGCCACCCGCGCCTTCTACTGGATCGAGGGCCAGTGCCCAGACCGTGCCCCCGCCTTTGCCCGCCGCGTCTTTGCTGCCTATTACGGCGCGGGGCTCGACACGGCCTCGCCCGAGGCCGTCGCCGCGCTGGCGCCGGACTTCGGCCTTGAGGCCGAGGCCCTGCTGGCGGGAATCGCCGCCCCCGGATTGAAGGACCGCGTGCGGCGGATCGGCGAGGAGGCGGTGGCACGCGGCATCTTTGGCTCGCCTTTCTTCGTCCTCGACGGGGAACCGTTCTGGGGCTGGGACCGCATGGCGATGCTGGAGGATTGGGGGCGGCGCGGCGGATGGTAGCCACCGTTCGGACCCTCACGGCGAGGGATGCCCCGGCGCTGGCCCGGCTGATGAGCGCCTATCGCGCGGCGATGGAGGACGGCACGGACCGGCCGGTGACGGCGGACGACGCCCGCGCGCTGATCCTCGGGGCCGGGAACGACCGGCTGCTGCTCGGCGCGGAAGTCCAGGGCACGCTCTGCGCCTTCGCCCTCGCCTTCGACCTGCCCGAGATCATCGCCGGGGGCCGCGCCGGGCAACTCGACGACCTTTTTGTCGCACCCGAGGCACGGGGCAAGGGCCTGGCCCGCGCCCTGATCGCGGAACTCGCCGGGATCGGCTGGGCGCGGGGCTGGAGCCACCTTCGCTGGCTGGTGCCCCGGAGCAATCTGCGCGCCAGACGGCTCTATCAGACCATCGCCGAACCCGCGCCCTGGGACAGTTTCCGCCTCGTCCTGCGGGATCGGCCCGGGGCCTCGTCCGGCTGAAAGATCGGCTCAATCGGCAGGCCAAGAAGCCCGGCCAGCCGGAAGGCCAAGGAAAAGCTCGGATCATCGCGCCCGCGTTCCAGTGCGTTGACCGTCCGGCGCGAGACATCGGGCCGCCGGGTCAGTTCGGATTGCGACCAGCCCCGCCCCTGCCCCCGCTCGGTGATGCGGTTCTTCATCGGATGCGGAGGCGGCCGACCAGCAGGCCCGCGACCCGCAGCGTCGGCCTGACCGGCCAGACCATGACCACCGACAGCCGCGGCCGGCCGACACCCTACAGAAGCCCGTCGCCACAGGTCAAAAGCGCCGTGCTCGCGGAAGCCAGGGCCAGCGCCTCGACCTGCTGCTTGCGCTGCATCCCCTCGCCCGCCGTGCCCTCGGCCAGCCGCCGTTGCGACAGCACCAGCAACCCGATATGGGCGTCAAGCCCCGGTGTAGGTCCCCGCCTCCGCCCATCGGCCCGCCCCCTGCAACGTTTCCTTCACAAGTACCCGTCCGCCATGGCCCCCCTGGCAGGCACCTTCTGCACCCGATCACCCCAGCGCCAGCCGGTAGCGCCGCGCGGCGTCGGGTGCCGCGATCCGGTCGTAGAGCCGCTGCGCGGCGTGGTTGTGGGCCTCGGTTTCCCATTCGATCCGGCGCCAGCCCGCGGCCCGGCCCCCCTCGGCCAGATGCGCGATCAGCCGCTCGCCCAGACCCCGGCGCCGGGCGAAGGGCGCGATCCAGAGGTCCTCCAGGATCGCCACGGGGCGCGCGCTGAACGTGTGCTGGCGCAGCACCACATGGGCAAGGCCCGCGGGCCGCCCCTCGACCCGGACCAGCCAGCCCAGCAGCGGCTCCGCCGGGTCCAGAAGCCGCTGCCAGATCACCGGCAGATCGGCAAAGGCGACATCGGGCGCCCGGAAATGCCGGAGATTCTCGTGCCAGAGGACCTCCCAATCGGCGCGATCCGCGGCCGCAAGGCGCCCGATCTCGATTGCCTCACCGTCCATTCAGCCCTCTCCTGTCGTCAGCCCGACCCTCGCCCGTTCCCCGGCCGAGGCCTCGACCATCCAGCGGCTCAGGTTGCGCACCCGCCGATCGCGGGCCAGTGCCTCGGGGTAGACGAGGTAATAGCCGCCCCCGGTATCGACCCGATGCGCGAACAGCGGCGTTAGCCGGCCCGCGCCCACGTCGAAGGCGGCGATCTCGACCCCGGCCAGCGCCACGCCTGCCCCGTCCATCGCCGCGCGCAGGGCCAGCCCCGCGCTGTCGACCATCATCACCGCCGCGGGCTGGATCGGGCCGCCCGGCAGGGTGGCGTTCCAGCGGGCATAATTCTCCTTGCGATGGACGGACAGGAACAGCGTCATGCCGCCGATGCGCGCGCGCATTGCCCCCGGATCGAGCCCGCTCAAGCCGGGCGCCCCGAAAAGGCCCACGGTTTCGCAGAAGAGCAGATCCGCGCGCAGCCCCTCCCATTGCCCCTGACCATGCCGGACGGCCGCATCGGCCACCCCGGCGGCCAGGTCCACCGCCTCCTGCGTGGTGGAAATCAGCAGATCGAAGCCGTTCCTCTCGAAGGGATAGCGGGTGAGCCGGGGCGAGAACCAATGCGCGGCGAAGGTGGGCAGCATCGACAGTCTGAGCGGCCCGGTGTTGCGATCCTGCCTGAGGCCGCCGACCGCCTCGATGATCCGGGCGAAACCGTCACTCAGATCCGGGGCAAGCCGCGCGCCCGCCTCGGTCAGTTCCAGCGCCGGGCCGACCCGCCGCATCAGCGTCAGGCCCAGCGCATCCTCGAGCCCGCGCAGCTGGTGGCTGACGGCCGAGGGCGTCACCCCCAGTTCCAGCGCCGCCTCCTTGATCGAAAGATGACGCGCCGCAGCCTCGAAGGCGCGCAGCGCGTTCAAGGGGACGGTCAGTCGATGGGGTCCGTTTCTATCCATGCATCCTCGCACCCGGCACTATCGCCGATCCGGGACGCGAAGCGAACGGGGCTTTCTCATCCCCGCGTGAAAAAGGCTCACTCGCCAGCGCCCGCCCCAGCCCCGAGACTGGGGCCGACCCGCAACCGAGGACGCGCCCGCATGCCCATCGACGCCGCAACCGCCCCCCGGGCCGCAGCCTGTGGCCCGGTCTGGATCGACGGATCGCTGATCGCCGCGGACGAGGCCCGGCTGCCCCTGCTCAGCCATTCCCTGCAACACGGCGATGCCGTTTACGAGGGGATCCGCGCCTATGGCACCCGGCTCTTTCTGGGACACGAGCATTTCCGCCGGCTGGGCCGTTCGGCCCGGCGCCTTGGCTACACGCTGCCCTGGCGGGTCGATGAACTGCTGGCCGCGGCGGCCGCGGTCCTCTGGGCCGGGGGTCTGCGCGACGCCTATCTGCGCCCTCTCGTCTGGCGGGGCGGCGAAGGCCTGGTGCCGGCGGGCCGGAGGGGCCCGGTGCACGCCGCCATCACGGCCTGGGCAGATCCGCCGCGTGGCACGGGGCTGCGCCTTGTCCTCTCGGACTGGCGTCGCCCCGCGCCCGACACGGCCCCCACGGCGGCGAAATGCGCGGGGCTCGACCTGACCGGCAGCCTGGCGCGAGCCGCCGCCACCCGCAGTGGCCATGACGACGCGCTGATGCTGGACGGCGCGGGCCGGGTGGCAGGGACCACCGCCGCCAATATCGTGCTGGTCCGGGGCGGCGCGCTTCTCTCGCCCGAGCCCGGCTGCTTTCTGGACAGCCTGACAAAACGGCATGTCTTCGCCCTGGCCCGGACCCTTGGCCTGCCGGTGCGGGAGGGGACGGTCACCCTCGCCGATCTCGACGCGGCGGAGGAGGTCTTCGTCACCGGCACGCTGGTCGAGCTCTGCCCGGTCCTGTCGCTCGACCGGCCCGGCCAGCGCCGCAGCTGGCAACCGGGACCGGTCACTGCCGCGCTGCGCCAGGCCTTCGACGCCTCGACCCGGGCTCAGGCGTAATGCCAGACCAGCACCAGTCCCAGACAGACCACGACGACCCGCAGGACCTGCGGCTTCACCCGCCGCGCCAGCCTGCCGCCCAGGACGCCACCCAGCGCCGCGCCCAGAAAGACCAGCGCGGCCGGTCCCCAGGCCACCGCGCCGCCCAGCGCGAAGATCAGCACCGCGATGCTGGTGGCGAGCGTCGCCAGGGCGTTTTTCACCACATTCTGCCGCCGCAGATCGGCATCCCCGGTCACCACCAGCAAGGCCAGCAACAAGACCCCCAGCCCCGCGCCGAAATAGCCGCCATAGAGCGCCACCGCGCCCTCGGCGATCGCGGCGGCGCCGGGCGCGATCCGCGCCTGCCGGCGGGCCAGCCAGCGGTTGACCAGGGGCCCCACGGCGAACAGCAACGTCGCAAAGAGCAGGAGCCAGGGGATCAGCCGGCGGAACACCGCATCGCCCGAGACCAGCAGCAGCCCCGCCCCCAGCGCGGATGCGAGGGTGAAGACCGCCACCCGCCACGGCCGCGCGCCCAGTTCCTGCCGCAGCAGCGCGCCTTCGCCGATCAGGCTGGCCGCATGGCCGGGCCAGATCGCCAGGGCGCTGGTCGCGCCGGCCGCGACCGGCGGCAGACCCACCGCCAGCAGTGCCGGAAAGGTAAAGAACGTGCCCCCGCCCGCCACCGCGTTGCAAAGCCCGCCCAGCAACCCCGCCCCCGCCAGCAGGGCCATTTCTGTGATCTGCATGAAATCCTCCACCACCGGGCCCCGGAAATCTGACACAGGGGCTGGAAAAATGTATCGCGCCGGTGTCGGGTGATGTCGCGGAGGTGCCAGCATGCAACAGGACGCAATCGGCGGCTTTGTCGAAGAGGACAGCCCGGTCATCGGCGTCGTCACCGGCTTTACGCCCGCCACCATGCCCGAAACCCATGCCCACCGGCGCGGCCAGCTGGCCTGGTGCCCCGACCGGCCGGTGACGGTAGAGACGGGGGCCGCGCTGCATCTCGTCGCGCCCGGGACAGCGATCTGGCTGCCGCCCGGTCATCCGCACCGGATCCGGGCCGCCGGCGCGCGGCAGTCCGTGAACCTCTATACGCAGCCGGGCGCGGCGCCTCTGCCCGCCGAACCCGCGCCTTTCCTGTTGGCGGCGCTGGAGCGCGAGCTGGTTCTGGCCCTCGCCGAAGCCTCCCGCGCCGACCGGCGCGAGCCCGCTTTCGCGCGGTTGGTCGCGGTGCTGTGGGACCGGCTCGACCACCCGTCCGCGACCCCCTCGCTGCCCCTGCCCGCCGACCCCCGGCTGCGACGCATCGCGCTGGCGCATCTCGATGGCGACGACACCGCGCTGGACCGCTGGGCCGGGACGCTCGGCCTGTCGCGCCGCAGCCTGCAACGTCTGGTCACCCGCGAGACGGGGCAGAACTGGGCCGGCTGGACACGCGCGCTGCGGCTCGCCCGGGGGCTGGCGCCGCTGATGGCCGGCCAAAGCGTCCAGAGTGCCGCCCATGCCGCGGGCTATGCCACCGCCAGCGGCTTCGTCGCCGCCTTCCACGCCGCCCATGGCATCACACCCGGCCAGCTGCAGCGCCGCATCGGCGGCTGAGGTCATCCCGCCCGCCGCTCCAACACCAGCCGCAGGGCGAAGGCGATCAGCACGCTGCCGGTCACCCCGTCCAGGATCCGCGGCAGGCGAGGCCCGCCCAGCGCCCGCTGGAACGGGATCGTCGCCGCGGTGATGGCGGCGAAGAACACGAGGCCCATTGCCGCATGGATCCCCGCCAGCAGCACGCTGAACGGCACCACCGGCACACCGGCCGGCAGGAACTGCGGCAGGAAGCTGAGGTAGAAGACCCCGACCTTGGGGTTGAGCAGATTGGTCATCACGCCCCGCAGGAACCAATTGGGCGCCGCCGGGGCCGCGACCTGCGGCAGGCCCGGTGCCTGGGGCCGTGCCGCCGCACGCAGCATGCCCAGCCCCAGCCAGATCAGATAGGCCGCGCCTGCCAGTTGCAGCAGCCGGTAGGCGAGGTCGGACACGGCCAGCACCGCCCCCAGACCCAGCGCCGCGATCAGCCCCCAGGCCAGAACGCCGGTGACCACCCCCGCCCCGGCCAGCATCGCCCGGCGCGGCCCCTCGACCGCCGCCGTGCGCAGGACCAGCGCGGTGTCCAGCCCCGGGGTGACGGTCAGCAACGCCGCCGCCAGCGAAAAGCCCAGCAATGCCGTGGTGATGTCCATGTCTTACGCTCCGATCTCCTGCAGGAATGCCGCGAGGATCGCCTGCCCCTCGGGCCACTCGCCCAGCTTCGCGGCGCCGTTCAGATGACCGCGCGCCCCGAGACGCAGCGCCCGGGCGCCCTGCGCCTCGGCCCAGCCTATCGCCTTGCCCCCCGGGTCATAGGGATCGTCGTCGCTGGCGACCGCCAGAACCGGCTGCGCGCCGAACCCCGCCCCGGGCAGCAAGCCAAAGGCCCGCGCCGCGGCCGGAAAGGCGGGACCCTCGGGATCGGGCACCGCCACCAGAAAGGCCGCCGCGACGGGCAGCGCCGAGGCGGCACGCCACTGGGCGAAGAGCAGGCAGCCCAGCGAATGACAGAGCAGGACCGGCGGCCGGGGCGCGGCGGCCACCGCCCGCTCCAGGGCCGCGATCCAGTCGCCGAGGTCCGGCCGATCCCAGGAATCCGGCGCGGTACGGCAGACCGACGGCCAGAGCCGCTGCCATTGGCTTTGCCAATGATCGGGTCCCGAATTGCCGATCCCCGGCACCATGACGAAACACTGCTTCATGAGTCGCTCCTGACCACCGCCTGCCCCGAGTGTCGTTGCCCGAGCAAAGGCTGGGAATGGCGACTCATCGGAATTTGCGCCAATCTGCCGATGATTTAACGGAACTTAGTGCTCCCCATGCCAGCCCCTGACCTCGACCGCCTGGACATCGCCATTCTGGAAGCGTTGCAGGACAACGCCCGCACCCCGCTTTCCGAAATCGGGCGGCGCATTGGCCTGTCGCAACCGGCGATCTCGGAGCGGGTGAAACGGCTGGAGGAGCGCGGCATCATCGCGGGATATGTGGCGCGGCTGGACCCGGCCGCGCTGGGGCTTGGCATGATGGCAATCATCCGCGTGAAAACGACGCATGAGCATATCCAGCCCGCCCTGCGCGCCTTCGCGCAGATGCCGCCGGTGATCGAGGTTCACCGCCTCACCGGTGAGGATTGCTTCCTGCTCAAGGTGCTGGTGCCCAGCCCGGGGCAGTTGGAAAGCATCGTCGACACCATCGCCCGCTTCGGCGCGGTGACAACCTCGCTCGTGCTGCGTTCGGAACCCGCCAAACCGCTGGGCAAGGCCCTGCTGGGCTGAGGCGATCGCCGTTCAGCGCTGTTCTTCGGCGATGAACCGCGCCACCGCCTCCCTGTTGCCGGGGTCGATCAGCCGCTCGCCATCGGCAACCAGATCGGCAAGGCTCTGCGCCCTCAACGCCGCGCGCCAGGCCTGTTCGGCGGCCAGCATCCGGGTCTTGATGAAGCAATCTGTCTTGTAGACGTAAGGATCCTGCGCCTTGCAGGGCCCGCGGCGGCGGATCTCGCGACACAGGAACGCGGGTTCGGTGCCGTCGATCGCCTCGACGATATCCAGGAGGGTGATCCGCGCCGCCGGCCGCGCCAGCCGGTAGCCCCCGCGCGGACCCGGGACGGCCTCGATCACGCCCGCCACCGCCAGCGCCCGCAGATGCTTCAGCAGATAGGATTCCGAGACACCATGCAGCGTGGCCAGGCTGCGGCCGGTCAGCACCCTCGCCTCGGGCAATGAGGCCAGCACCAGCGCCGAATGCAGCGCCGCCTCGACCCCGTCGCTCATCCTGCGCATCCGTCTCTCCTTGCTGGTGCCAATCATGGATATATATTATCCATGATTCGAGACAACCCGAGGAGAAACCGCATGTCAGCCCGGATGAACATTCCCCGCCTGGCCCCCGATCTGTACAGGGCGGTCAGCGCGCTGGACGCGGCCGTGACGCAATCCGGGCTCGACAGCCGCCTGCTGCATCTGGTGAAACTGCGTGCCTCGCAGATCAACGGCTGCGCCTATTGCGTTGACCTGCATGTGAAAGAGGCCCTTGCCGACGGTCTGGACCCGCAGCTTTTGCACCTCGTCTCGGTCTGGCGTGAATCGCCCTTGTTCGACGCCCGCGACCGGGCGGCGCTGGACTGGACCGAAAGCGTCACGCTGCTCGCCGCCACCGGCGTTCCCGATGCTGTCCACGCACAGGCGCGCGCGGTCTTCACCGAGGCCGAGGTCGCCCGGCTGACCGTTGCCATCGGCACGATCAATCTCTGGAACCGGATCGCCGTCAGCTCGCGCCTGCAGCATCCGGTCTGAGAGCCGCGCCTCAGGCCTTGAGCGCCAGCGCGCCCCCCGCCACGATCATCGCACCGCCGGCCGTGCGCCGCGCCGCCCGCCGATAGCGCCAGCCCGCCGAGGCCGCGGCGATCCGCCGGGCGGCGATGGCATAGGCGATCTTCACCCCCGCCACTGCCCCCAGGGTGATCATGGCGATCATCGCGACATCGCCCGCCGTCACCGCGAGCGGATCGACGAAGACCGGGAACAGCGCGGCATAGAAGAGGATCGCCTTGACGTCGCCCAGGGTCAGCCCGACCCCGGCGGCGAAGCTGATCCACAGCCCGCCCCGCCCGGCGCGCGCGTCCTGCACGGCCCCGCCCGCGCTGCGGATCAGGCTGAAGCCGAACCAGACCAGATAGGCGGCCGCCGCATAGCGCAGCAGGGTAAAGAAGGTCCCCAGAACCTCGGCCATCGCCGCGAGCCCGGCCAGGGCCAGCGCCACGAAGATCAGATCGCCCGCCGCGATCCCCAGCGCCGCGGCGATCCCGTGCCGCATCCCCTGGGTCGCCGAGCGGACGACAACCAACGCCACGCTGGAACTGGGCAAGGCCGCCAGCGCGACCATGGCAAGGAACAGCGACAGCGATTCCGCGATGGACATGGACGAGCCCCTCCCCTCAAGAGATCTGTGCGCTGCCATGATAGGACCAGCGAAAGCCGCAGGACAACCCGCGCGGGTTGAAAAGACCGGCCTGGACGCGCCACTCTGCGCCCAGCCCCGCAGCTCCAGAACAGGCAGACCGACAGGATGGACACCACAGCAAGCAGGATCCTCGCCGCCGCCGAGGCGCTGTTTTACGAACACGGCCTGCGCAGCGTCGGGGTCGAGGCAATCGCCGAGCGCGCCGGCGTCACGAAACGCACGCTCTACAACCATTTCGACAGCAAGGACGCGCTGATCGCCGCGTCGCTGCAGGTCCGGGACAGCGCGACGGTCGAGCGGTATCGCAGCTGGCTGGGCGATCCGGCCCTGCCCCTGACCGAGCGCGTCACCCGCCTGTTCGCCGCCCTGGCCGATCACGCCGCCCATCCCCGCTGGCGCGGCTGCGGCTTCACCCGGGCGGCGGTCGAGTTGGCCGGTCAGCCGGGCCATCCGGCGGTGCGGATGGCCGCGCAGCACAAGACACGCTTCCTGCGCTGGCTGGAACAGGAATGCCGCAGCGCCGGGGCCAGCGACCCCGCGCGCCTTGCCGCGCATGTCGCCCTGCTGATCGAGGGGGCGATTGCCCGCATGCTGATCCACGGCGACACCGGCTATGCACGGTCGGCCGGCGAAGCGGCCGTGACGCTGGTGATCGCGGACCGCGCGGCCGGGCACCCTCGGCACCGAAGCGCGCCGGAGTATACCGAGGAGTGAATGGCCCCCGCCCGTTAGATGGCTAGGCTCGCTCCGCCACTGAACGGGAAAGCACGATGTCGACACCGGCCAAGGGGGCCTGGACCCCCGCCCTTCTGACCGCCCTTGTCGCCGCGGGCACCATCCTGTCGCTGTCCATGGGGCTGCGGCAAAGCCTCGGGCTGTTCATGGAGCCGTTGGCGCGGGCGGGTGCGGTGAGCGCGGCGGCCTTCGGCTTCGCCATGGCGCTGCAGAACCTCGCCTGGGGGATCGGACAGCCTTTCATGGGCGCGATCTGCGACCGGTTCGGCGGGCGGCTGGTGGTGGCCGTGGCCGCGATCCTCTATGGTGCGGGGCTGGCGTCGATGGCCAGCGGCGGGGCGCTGGGCCTCTACCTCGGCGGGGGGCTGCTGATCGGGCTGGCGGTCGCGGCCACCTCGCATGGCGTGCTGGTCGGCATCGTCTCGCGCCTGGCCTCCCCCAGCGTCCGGGCCAGCGCCGTCTCGATCCTCGCCGCGGTCGGCTCGCTCGGCACCTTCGCCGTCGCCCCCGCGACCCAAGGCATGATCGAGCGTTGGAGCTGGCAGGGCGCGCTCGCGGGCCTCGCCTTGCTTGCCCTGCTGATGACCGGCATGGCCCTGCTCTTTCGTCGGGCCGCGCCCGGGGCCGCGGACAGCACCCTCCGCCCCGATGCCCGCGGCGCCATCGTCACGGCCCTGAGAAGCCGCCCCTTCGTCATCGCCACGCTCGCCTTCTTCGCCTGCGGCTTCCAGTTGATCTTCATCGCCACCCATCTGCCCAATTTCATAGCCCTGTGCGGCCTGCCGCCCTCGGTCGGCGCCACGGCGCTGGCGCTCATTGGCCTGTGCAATGCGCTGGGCACGCTGTTGGCAGGCTACCTCTGCCAGCGGTGGGGGAACGAGCCGGTGCTGGCGCTGATCTATCTGCTGCGGACGCTGGCCATCGCGCTGTTCTTCACCCTGCCCGTCAGCGTCGAATCGACGCTGATCTTCGCCGCGGCGATGGGTTTCCTGTGGCTCAGCGTGGTGCCCCCGGTGAGCGGCATGATCAACGGCCTTTTCGGCCCGGCGAATTTCGGCACGCTCTTTGGGGTGATGTTCCTCAGCCATCAAGTCGGGGCCTTCCTGGGCGCCTGGCTGGGCGGGCTCGCCTATCAGATGAGCGGCAGCTATACGGCCGGCTGGCTGGCGCTGATCGCGGTCGGCATGGCCGCTGCGGCGCTGCAATTCTGGGGCGTAAGACCGCGCGCGGAACGTCTGCCGTCGCCGTGATGCTTCGGGCCGCGAGGGGATCGACAGAGGCCTGAGGGTGAATTATCTATAATTCATGAAGCACGCCCCTGACGAAACCCAATCCGCCCGCATCGCCCGCGTCCTTGCCGACCGCATCATCTCGGGCGAGATTCCGCCCGGCGCGCGGCTCCGGCAGGACCATATCGCCGCCGAGTTCGGCGCCAGCCACGTCCCGGTGCGCGAGGCCTTTCGTGAGTTGCAAACCCAGGGCCTGACCGAGAGCGAACCAAGGCGCGGCTTTCGCGTCACCGAATTCGACGTGGCCGAATTGCGCGAGGTGGCCGAGATGCGCGCGAGCCTCGAAAGCCTCGCCCTGCGCCACGCCGCCCCCAACATGACACGCGCCATTCTGCAGGAAGCCGAAGAGGTTACGCGCCACGGCGACAGTGCCAGCACGGTGCGTGACTGGGAGGCCGCGAACCGGCATTTTCATCGGCTCATCCTGTCCCCCTGCCGGATGCCGCGCCTCCTGCGAACCATCGACGACCTGCAGGCCGCCAGCGCCCGCTTCCTCTTCGCTGCCTGGCGGCGCGACTGGGAGGCACGGACCGATCACGATCACCGCGCTATTCTCGACGCGCTGCGCAAGGGGCAGACCGAGCTCGCCTGCGCCACGCTGGCGCGGCACGTCGGCTGGATCGGCAAGCGCAAGTCCGCCGTGAAAAATGCCGACTCCAGAGAGACTTACGAGATTCCCGGCTGATTATCTATAATATATATTGCCGACCGGTCAGATAGTCTTCGTAATTATAGATAGATTCGATGCCTATCTTCGGAGGACAGACCCATGGCATTTCTCACCCTCGCGCAAACCCGTCCCGCAACGCTCGGGCGCGGCCTTGCGCTGGCGCTCGGTGGCGCGGCGCTGATCACGCTGGGCGCCAAGATCCAGATCCCATTCTGGCCGGTGCCGATGACGCTGCACACGCTGGCGGTCTTCTTCCTCGCGGCCATGTTGGGGCCGAGGCTCGGCTTCGCGGCAATGGCGGCCTATCTGGCGGCGGGCTCTCTGGGGATGCCGGTCTTCTCGGGCACGCCGGAACGCGGAATCGGGCTGGCTTATATGGCCGGGCCGACCGGCGGATATCTTGCGGGCTACCTGCTGGGCGCGGGCCTGACCGGCTGGCTGGCGCAAGGGCGCGGGTTGATCGGGCGCTTCCTGGCGATGCTGGCGGGCCTCGCCGTGGTCTATGCCCTCGGCCTCGCCTGGCTGGCGCTCTATGTCCCGGCGCCGGGGCTGCTGGCCGCGGGTCTCACGCCCTTCCTGCTCGGCGATCTGGTCAAGCTGGCGCTGGCCTCGGGCCTCATCGCGGCCATCGCCCGCCTCAGGACCCGCGCGGCATGATCCGCAGCGACTGGACCATGGAGGAGGCCAGGGCGATCCACGCCCTGCCCTTCGCCGACCTCATGCATCGCGCCCAGACGCTCCACCGCGCGCATTTCGACCCCAACGCGATCGAAACCGCGAGCCTTCTGAGCATCAAAACCGGCGGCTGCCCCGAAGATTGCGGCTATTGCTCGCAATCGGCCCATCACGAGACCGGCGTGAAGGCCACCAAGCTCATGGGAACCGAGGAGGTTCTGGCCGCCGCACAGCGCGCCAAGGCCTCCGGCGCGCAGCGCTTTTGCATGGGGGCCGCCTGGCGCAGCCCCAAGGATCGCGACATGGACAAGCTCTGCGACATGGTGCGGGGCGTGGCCGAACTGGGGCTGGAAACCTGCATGACGCTGGGGATGCTGTCGCCCGAACAGGTCGCGCGGCTGAAGGCGGCGGGTTTGGATTTCTACAATCACAACATCGACACCTCGCCCGAGTACTACGCCCAGATCGCCACCACCCGGACGATGGAGGACCGCCTCGACACGGTCGAACAGGTCCGCAAGGGCGGCATCAAGGTCTGCTGCGGCGGCATCTTGGGCATGGGCGAGGCCGAGGAGGACCGCATCGCCATGCTGGTGACGCTGGCGACGCTCCCCGCGCATCCCGACAGCGTGCCGGTGAATCTGTGGAACGAGATCGAGGGCGTGCCGGTGCAGGCGCGCGCCCAGGCCGTCGATCCCTTCGCGCTGGTGCGCATCGTGGCGCTGGCCCGCATCCTGATGCCAGCCTCGGTCGTGCGGCTGTCGGCGGGGCGCACTTGGATGAGCGACGAGCTGCAGGCGCTGTGCTTCCTTGCCGGGGCGAATTCGATCTTCGTCGGCGACACACTCCTGACCACCGGCAACCCGGCGGCCTGGAAGGATCAGGACCTGCTGGCGCGGCTCGGGATGCACATCGCCCCCGCGCAGGCCCGCCCCTGGGTCGCGGCGGAATAGGCGCAGCCCGGAACGCTTCGGGCGGGGATAGCCAACGCCCGAACGATCTGCCCCCGGGGCAGCGCCGCCGTTCCGGTTCCCATCCGGTCACCCGCCTGCAGCGGTCAACGCCGCCAACCGCGGCGCGGTAGAGCCTCCGATCACTCAACGCCTTCCAGTCCGAGCGTCCTTGCTGCCAGCCGCAGCGTTTGGGTGAGGAGATCGAAGCTGGCCGTGGACTGCTCGCTTCCCGGGAACAGGAGGGCAATGGTCCGGTGGGCATCGGGCATGCGCAGCGGCCGCAGCACCACCTCCTCGCGGTGCACGGCCTGACGGCGCGCGAACAGATCCGGGATCACCGCCACCCCGGCCCCGGTCGCGGCCATGAGCAGGATGGAATCGAGGCTTGTGCCCTCGTAGTCGGTCGACACGATGGCCCCCGCCTCGCCCGCCAGGGCGTAGACGATGCGCGACAGCCGGTGCCCTGTATCGAGCGTCAACAGGCGCAGGGTCGACAGATCCGCCGCCTCGACCACCTCGCGCTGCCGCAGCGGATGATCCGTCGCCACGGCCACCCAGAGCCGTTCGACGAACAGCGGCCGCTGCCAGGTGTTGGGGTGATCCTCGGGCGTGGAGAGGATGGCATCGAAGCGCCCGTTGCGCAGACCCTCGTCCAGGCTCAGCGTGTTCTCCTCGCGCACGATGACCCTCAGCGCGGGCAGCGTGCGATGCAGCTCGCGCATCACCTGCGGCAGCAGATAGGGCCCGATCGAGGGCAGCACGCCCAGCCGCAGCCGGCCGTCGAAGGGAAGCGATGCGGTCATGGCGCTGCGCAGGTTTTCGACCTCGGACAGGATCCTGCGCGCCCGGCTGACGAATTCCAGCCCCTTGGCCGTCGTGCTGGCGCCGTTCCGCCCGCGGGTGAACAGCCGGATGTCCAGTTCGGCCTCGACCGTCGCCACCTGGGCGGAGAGGCTGGGCTGGCTGACATGGAGACGCTCCGCCGCCAGGCCGAAGCTGCCGAGTTGGTGGATCGTCACGATGTATTCGAGTTGCCGCAGGGTCGGCCTCATTCATAGCTCCAGACTATGGGTCAATGATATTCTTTGTATTAAAACTATCGGAAGGGATGTGGCAATCCGCGGCTCGTTCCATCCGGAGTCCGCCATGCCCGCCTTCCTCGACCCGCTGATCGGCAACCTCATGGTGCCGACGATCCTGTTCTTCGTGCTCGGCCTGATCGCCGCGCTGGTCCGCAGCGACCTCACCATCCCCGACGGGGCCGCCAAGTTCCTCTCGCTCTATCTCCTCCTGTCCATCGGCTTCAAAGGTGGGCACAGCCTCGCCGCGCATGGCCTCGGCGCCGACCTGTTCCTGGCCATCGGGGCCGGGCTGGTGCTGTCCTTCGGCCTGCCGTTCCTGGCCTTCGCCCTCTTGCGCGCGATGACCGGGCTCGACCGCACGAACGCGGCGGCCGTCGCCGGGCATTATGGCTCGATCTCGATCGTCACCTTCGTGGCCGCCGTCAGCCTGCTGGACCTGACGGGCACCGCGCATGACGGCTACATGGTCGCCGTCGCCGCCGCGATGGAGGTGCCCGCGATCCTGTCGGCCCTGTGGATCGCGTCGCGGGCGCCCGGGGCGGCGGCCGCTGGGGCAGGCCATGTCTCGACGCGCGAGCTTTTTGCCAACGGGTCGATTGTCCTGCTCACCGGCGCCTTCGTCATCGGCGCCCTGACGCAGGAGCGGGGCATGCAGATGGTCGCGCCCTTCGTCGTAACCCCCTTCACAGGCATCCTGTGCCTGTTCCTGCTGGACATGGGTCTGAACGCGGGGCGCAGCCTGTTGCGGAACCGGCACATGCTGAGCCTCGGCCTGCTGGGCTTCGGGCTGGTGATGCCGCTCCTCGCCGCGCTCATCGCCTTCGGATTGGGCCAGGCCATCGGTCTGGGCATGGGAAGCCTGTTCCTGCTGATGGTGCTTGCCGCCTCGGCCTCGTATATCGCCGTGCCCGCCGCGATGCGCATCGCCCTGCCCCGGGCCGAGCCGGGGATCTACCTCACCCTGTCGCTGGGGGTAACCTTCCCGTTCAACGTGGCCCTGGGCCTGCCGCTGTATCTGATGGTCGCGGGGCTGGGCAGCTAGGCAGGGATCGGGTTTTCGCGCCCGGTTATCCGGCTTGCACCGGCGCGGGAAGCCTGCGCCCGATCCGTGATCAGGTCGGGCAACCGGCCCCCATAGGCAAGCGGATCTTTCGCTCTACCTGATCCTCCGAACCGAAACCGGGAGGCCCGAATGATACTCTACGCCGTGACTGTGGTCCTGTTCCTGCTGATCGACGCGGTCATGCTGACCTTCGTGATGAAGCCCCTCTTCACCCGCCACATCGGCGATCAGATGCGAGACAGCCTGATGCTTGCCCCCGCTAGTCTGTTCTACCTGGCCTATGTGGCCGGTCTTGTGTTCCTGGTCTCGGCACCTGCGCTGCGCGACGCGGCACCCGAGCGGGCGGCGCTGCACGGGGCGATGATCGGGGCCATGGCCTATGGCACGTATGAATTCACCTCGATGTCGATCATGCGGAACTGGTCCTGGAGCATGGTCGCCACCGATACCCTCTGGGGCGCGGTGCTCACCGGCTTCTCCGCCTGGGCGGGCGTCATGGTCCTGATGCGCTTCCAGAGCTGAAAAAGGAAGGACGCCTGGCGGGATGGTTGAGGGAGAAGTGGCGCACCCAGCACGATTCGAACGTGCGACCTTTGCCTTCGGAGGGCAACGCTCTATCCAGCTGAGCTATGGGTGCTTCCTGCGCCCCGTATAGCGCCGGCATGGCGGGGCTGCAACGGGGGAAATGGCCTTGGGCGGCGATGGTGTCCCGGTTCAGGGCCGGGACGCCGGGATGCCCTCAGCCGAAGAGGTCGTGGCAGAATTCCAGCGCCTCGACCAGCGCATCGACCTCGGCCTCGGTGTTGTAAAGCGCGAAGGAAGCGCGGCAGGAGGCGTTGATGCCCAGATGCTCCATCAGCGGGCCGGTGCAATGCTGCCCGGCCCGGACCGCGACGCCCTTCTTGTCCAGAACCGTCGAGATATCATGGGCATGCGCGCCGTTGTTCATGGTGAAGCTGAAGATGCCGCCCTTGCCCGGCGCGTCGCCTTGCAGGTTCAGCCAGTTCAACCCTTTCAGCCGCTCGCGGGCATAGGAGGCGAGCGCGCGCTCATGCGCGGCGATATTCTCCATGCCCAGACCCATCATGTAGTCCAGCGCCACCCCCAGACCGATTTGCTGAACGATTCCGGGGGTTCCCGCCTCGAACTTATGGGGCGGGTCGTTATAGATCACGTCGTCGCGCGTGACCTCCTTGATCATGTCGCCGCCGCCGATGAAGGGCCGCATCTCGGCCTGACGCTCGCGGGTGACATAGATCGCGCCCGAGCCCGAAGGCCCGTAGAGCTTGTGTCCGGTGATCGGATAGAAATCGACACCCAGATCCCGCACATCGACCGGCATGTGAACGGCCGCCTGCGAGCCGTCCGCCAGGATCGGCACGCCCCGCGCCCGGCACCCGGCGGCGATGGTCTTGATATCGACCACCGTGCCCAGCACGTTCGACATATGCGTGACCGCCACCAGCTTCGTGCGGGGCGTGATCGCCGCCAGCACCCGAGCGGGATCGAGCGAGCCATCGGCCTCGGGCTCGACCCAGACCAGTTTCACCCCCTGCCGCTCGCGCAGGAAATGCCAGGGCACGATATTGGCGTGATGCTCCAGGACCGACAGGACGATCTCGTCCCCCGCCTGCATCCGGGGCGCGGCCCAGCCATAGGAGACCAGGTTGATCCCTTCGGTGGTGCCCGAGTTGAACAGGATCTCGTCCTCATGCCCGGCGTTCAGAAAACGTCTGACAATACCGCGCACCGCCTCGTATTTGTCGGTGGCCAGGTTCGAAAGGTAATGCAACCCGCGATGGACATTGGCATATTCCATCGAATAGGCCTGCGCGATGGCATCAATCACCACCTGCGGCTTCTGGGCCGAGGCGCCGTTGTCGAGATAGACCAGCGGCTTGCCGTTCACCTGCCGCGACAGGATCGGAAAGTCGCGGCGGATCGCCTGAACGTCATACATTGGAAATCTCCGGCGGGGCGAAGCCCAGGAACAGCAAGACCATCGACAGCAGGAAGCTGAGCACGACCAGCGTCATGAAACCGCCGACCAGCACGGTGACGCGCGACTGGAACCCGTGCAGGGCGCAGACATAGCCGACCAGCACCCAGATCGACAGCGCGACCGAGGCCACACCGATCGGGATGTTGAGGAAGGGCAGCACCAGAAGCGCCACGACCTGCACCAGCAGCAGCGCCGCCGTCACCATCTGCATCCAGCCGATCAGCCAGACCGCATCGAGGAAATTGCCCGTCCCGCCGAAAGCACGGCCGACGAAGGTGACCACGGCAATGACGATTAGGTTCATCACACCCTGCGTCGCGGCAAAGGCGAAGGGCGCGGGCAGCAGGGTGTGTTCGCCCATCAGGACCGGCAGCACATAAAGCAGCACGACCGAGACCAGCACCGCCGCCCCCAGCAGCATCCAGCGGATGACCGGCGGGGGATTGAGGGCGATGATGCGCCGCCCGCCCTCGACCGGATCGGCGAGCGAGAGGCGGATCAGCGGAAAAACCTCGGTCATGGTGGGTTCCTTAGGCCGGCTGCGAGCCGGGCTCGAGCGCGACCCTGAGGGCCGCGACGAGGATCGAGATGAAGACGGCCAGCGCCGGCAAACCCAGCACGAGGCTTTGCACCCCCGGCCCGATGAAGCCCGCGGCCAGCCCGTAGAGCAGGAACAGCGGCGCCGCCGCCAGCACCGCCCAAAAGAGGCCGAGCCGCAGCGCGAAAGCATCGACAGGCCCCGCCAGCCGCAAGACCAGCGACAGGATCCCCCCGAGGGCATAGAACGCCAGGGGCGCGATGAAGACCCAGGCGAACAGCGCCCCCGCCAGCAGCGCATCCAGCGGCACGCTGTCGTCCAGATGCGCCTCACGCGCCAGACGCGGCCATTGGGCGATGAAGATCAGCCCGCAGCCCAGCATCAGATAGACCAGGATGCGCGCCTCACGCCGGTCGCCCAGCAGGCGGCGCAGCACCGACCGGGGACGGCGATAGCTGGCGAGGATGTCGGTGGTCAGCGCCATGGCCTAGTGCGAATGCCTCTCCAGCCAGCGGCGCAGCCTCAGCCGCATGTCGTTGGCGATGTCCTCGTCGTCGATCTCGTCCAGCGCCTCGGCCAGGAAGGCCAGAACCAGAAGCAGCTTCGCCTCTTCCTCGGGCACGCCGCGGGCGCGCAGGTAGAAGAGGTGATCGGCGCTGATCTCGCCCGAGGTCGAGCCATGCGAGCATTTCACGTCATCGGCATAGATCTCCAGCTCGGGCTTGGCCAGGAACTGGCAGCGCTCGTCCATCAGAAGCGACTGGCTGAGCTGGTAGCCATCGGTGAGCTGGGCGGGCTGTTCGACCAGGATCTTGCCCTGAAAGACGCCGACCGCGCCGTCGCGCAGCACCTTCTTGAACACCTGGCGGCTTTCGCAGCCGGGCGCCTGATGGGCCACGAAAACGGTATCGTCGTGATGGAAGACCCCTTCGCCCAGCGCCGCACCGGCGACATGGGCGGTGCCGTCCTTGCCCGCGAGCCAGACCATCACCTCGTTGCGCATCAGGCGACCGTTCATCGACAGCGAGAAGGACTTGAGCGTCGCCTTCTCGGCCACCCGGGCGAAGACATGCGTCACCGCCTTGCGCTCGTGGTCCCGGCCCATGGTGCGGACATGGTGCAGCGCCGCGCCCTCGCCCACCTCGGCCTCGATGACCATCGAGGCGCGGGCGGCCACAGGACCGTTTTCCAGAAGCGTGAGTTCGGCGCCCTTCTCCAGCTTCACCACATGGTGCAGCGTGACGGCGCTATCGCGGCCCGCGCGGCGATAAATCAGCGAGACCGGGCGCTTCACCTTGCCGGTTGCGCGGATCAGCACGCCATCGGTCGCGAGCGCGCTGTTCAGCGCCGCCAGCGGGCGCGGCACCGGGCTCTGGCCCGCGGCCTCGAGCGTGCCGTAGAGGTCCTTCGCCCAATGGATATCGGCCGAGTCGGCCAGCCGGGTGATCTCCAGCCCCTCGCCCGCCAGCGGATCGCTGTCCGCGGCCGAGAAGACGCCATCCACGAAGACGATCTTCAGCCGGTCGATGCCCTGATACATCGGCGGCTCGTCGGTGATCTTGAACACCTCGGCCGGGCGCACCTCGGCCGAGATCAGCTTCTCGGGGTTGGTGTAGGACCAGTATTCGTCGCGCCGGTCGGGCAGCGTCAGCTCGGCCACACGGGCCATCGCCGCCTCACGCGCGGGCTTCAGCCAGGCGGGGGCGGCGGGCAGGGTCAGCGTGGCCAGCCGCTCGGCCGTGGCCTGCTGGCGCGCCGCACGCCGGGCCGCCCTTGGGCTTGCCACTGCGCTCATGCCTGCACCTCGGCCAGGATATCGGCATAGCCGTTCTCTTCGACCTCGAGCGCCAGTTCCGGCCCGCCGGTCTTGACGATCCGGCCATTGGCCATGATGTGCACCACATCCGGTTTGATATGGTCCAGAAGCCGCTGGTAATGGGTGATGACCAGGAAGGCGCGGCCTTCGGACCGCAGCGCGTTCACCCCCTCGGCCACCAGCTTCATCGCATCCACGTCGAGGCCCGAATCGGTCTCGTCCAGGATGCACATGCGGGGCTCCAGCATGGCCATCTGCAGGATCTCGTTGCGCTTCTTCTCACCGCCCGAGAAGCCCACGTTGACCGGCCGCTTCAGCATCTCGGCGTCGATCTTCAGATCCTTGGCCTTGGCGCGGATCACCTTGAGGAACTCGCCCGAGCTGAGTTCGGCCTCGCCCCGCGCCTTGCGCTGCGCGTTCACGGCGGTGCGCAGGAAGGTCATGTTGCCGACGCCCGGGATCTCGACCGGGTATTGGAAGGCCAGGAACAGGCCATGCGCCGCGCGTTCCTCGGGCTCCATGTCCAGAAGGCTCTCGCCGTCCAGCGTGGCGGTGCCGTCCGTGACCTCGTAGCCGTCGCGCCCGGCCAGAACATAGCTCAGCGTCGATTTGCCCGAGCCGTTCGGCCCCATGATCGCATGCACCGAGCCCGCCTCGACCGACAGGCTCAGCCCCTTCAGGATGGCCTTGTCCTCGTCTTGAAGCTTGACGTGCAGGTTGTTGATTTCCAGCATTCTTTCCTCATTCCGGCCGTCGGGCCGAGCTTGTCCGCCGCCTCAGCGACGCATCACGAATTTCGCCGACAGGTGGCTCAGGATCACGGCGATCACCGCCGCGAAAGCTGCCATGCCCCGGCCGCCCGGGTACCAGATCGGATAGGTCAGCGACATCATCAGGACCACGCCGATGCTCACCAGAAGCACATAGCGCGGGCGGGGTTCCCCGGCCGAGAGCAGCCATTTCACATTCATGTCCTCAGCTCCGTTTCTCCAGGCCGGCGGCGCGCGCGGCCCTTCCGGCTCTCCCGCAGATCGGCCGGCAGCGCATCGACATAGGCCTCGGCCAGATCGGCGGGCGCGGCGCTGCGTTCGACCAGGCGGTCCAGCAGATGCGCCACCACCGAATGACTGTAAAACACGCTCGCCGCAAGCAGGCACATCTGCGCCAGTTCCTCGGTCCCGATCAGGTCGGGCCGCGACAGGTCGCGCAGATAGACGCAATCGCCGTCGATCAACTGGTCGCGCACCTGACGGCGCCGGAAGCGGTGGCTCTGGGACGAGGCGACGGGCCGCGCGGTTGGTTGCAGGAACCTGTGCAGCCGGAAGCCCTGCCGCCGCAGTTCAAGATCCACCTCGGCGAACAGCGGCTCGCCCTGATAGAGCGGGAAGAAACGCTGTTCGATAATCACCGCGCCGGTTTTCGCCAGCGTGGCCTCGCCCCCCTTCAGCGCGTCGAGTTCGGCGCCTTGGATGTCGATCTTCAGCAGATCGACCGGCGCCAGCCCCGGCACCTCGTCCAGCCGCAGGGTCTTGACCTCCAGCGTCCCGCGCAGCCCCTCCCAGCCGCTCAGCCCGTGGAAGGGCAGCCCGGCCAGATAGGGGTCGAAGATCGAGTTGAAACCGGAGTGCTCGTAGAGCCTCAGCCGCTGCACCTGCCCGTCGCCAATCGCGGCCGGATGATAGGTCTCGCCGGGGGCGGGGTCGGCCATGAGTTTTTCATAGGCCTCGGGGTCGGGCTCGAAGCCGACCAGATCGCAGGCGCCCCCCGCCAGCAGCGCGGCATAGGGCGGGGGATACAGCGGATTGGCCCCCACATCGACCACGCGCAGCCGCCGCGCGCGCGGTAGCCGCTCCAGGATCAGCCGCGCCGCCGGGGGCAGCGGCTCGACCTCGGGAACGATGCGTCGGGGCTGGTTCATCGCGCGCCGCCCCGTCAGCCCAGGCTCACCGCGGTGCCCGAGGCCGAGACCATCAGCATGGAATTTCCGACAACCTCGTAATCGAGGTCCACGCCGACCACCGCATTGGCGCCCATCCGCGCCGCGCGGTCCTGCATTTCCCTCAGCGCGACCTCGCGCGCGTCCTGCAGCTTCGATTCGTAGGCGCCCGAACGCCCGCCGATCACATCCGTCACCGAGGCGAAGAAATCGCGCACCACATTGGCGCCCATGATCGCCTCTCCCACCACGATACCGTGGTAGGTGCGGATCGGCCGGCCTTCGACATTGGGGGTGGTGGTGACGATCATGACAAGGCTCCGTTGACGCGCAAGACAGTCCAGAGGGCGGCGGCGAGGGCGCTCAGCAGGATAGCCGCCAGCGTGAGCCCCGCAACGCGACGCATCGACGCCGGCAGAGCGGCCTGGACGAGGGGTTCGCCACCGCGCCCCTGGGTCATCCCACCGAGCCCTCCAGCGAAATCGCCACCAGCGCCTGCGCTTCCATGGCGAATTCCATCGGCAGGGCCTGCAGCACCTCGCGGCAGAAGCCATTGACCACCAGCGCCACGGCCTCTTCCTCGTCCATGCCGCGCTGGCGGCAATAGAAGAGCTGGTCGTCATCGACTTTCGAGGTGGTAGCCTCGTGCTCGACCCGGCTCGAGGCGTTCTTCACCTCGATATAGGGCACCGTATGCGCGCCGCATTGATCGCCGATCAGCAGGCTGTCGCATTGCGTGTAGTTGCGCGAATTGATGGCCTTCGGGTGCATGCTGACCAGCCCCCGATAGGTATTCTGCGCATGCCCCGCCGAGATCCCCTTCGACACGATCCGCGAGCGCGAATTCTTGCCCAGATGGATCATCTTGGTGCCGGTATCGGCCTGTTGCCAGTTGTTGGTGATGGCGATGGAATAGAACTCGCCCGAGGTATCGTCACCGCGCAGGATGCAGGAGGGATATTTCCAGGTGATGGCCGAGCCGGTCTCGACCTGGGTCCACATCACCTTCGCCCGATCCTCGCGGCAATCGGCGCGCTTGGTGACGAAGTTGTAGATGCCGCCCTTGCCGTCCTCGTCGCCCGGATACCAGTTCTGGACGGTCGAATACTTGACCTCGGCATCCTCGAGGATGACGATTTCCACCACCGCCGCGTGCAGCTGGTTGGTGTCGCGCTTGGGCGCGGTGCAGCCCTCAAGGTAACTTACATATGCACCTTTATCGGCAATAATGAGCGTGCGCTCGAACTGGCCGGTATTCTCCGCGTTGATGCGGAAATAGGTGCTCAACTCCATCGGGCATTTCACCCCCGGCGGCACATAGACGAAGGACCCGTCCGAGAAGACGGCGCTGTTCAGCGTGGCGAAGAAATTGTCCGAGACCGGCACGACCGAGCCCAAGTATTGCTTCACCAGCTCGGGGTATTCGCGGATCGCTTCCGAGATCGAGCAGAAGATGACGCCGGCCTTCTTCAGCTCTTCCTTGAAGGTCGTGCCGACGCTGACGGAATCGAAGACCGCATCGACCGCGACCTTGCGCGGCGGCGCGACCTCGCCCTCGGCGCCCTCGACCCCGGCCAGAACCATCTGTTCCTTCAGCGGGATGCCCAGCTTCTCATAGGTCGCCAGCAGCTTCGGATCCACCTCGTCCAGCGACTTCGGCTTTTCCATCATGCTCTTGGGTTTGGCGTAATAATAGACGTCCTGATAGTCGATCGCCGGGATCTCCAGCATCGCCCAATCGGGTTCTTCCATCTGCTGCCAGCGGCGGAAGGCCTGCAGGCGCCAGTCGGTCATCCATTCCGGCTCGCCGTTCTTGGCCGAGATGAGACGCACGATGTCCTCGTTCAGCCCCTTGGGGGCGAAGTCCATCTCGATCTCGGTTTCCCAGCCGTACTTGTACTTGCCGGCCATCGACTGAACGGTTTCCACCGTCTCGCGGTCCACGCCGTCGCGCACCTCCGCCGTATTGTCCAAAGCCGCCATATCGTCGTCTTCCCGTTATCGCGGCAGGTCTGCGCCTGCCTGTTTCATGCGTTCACCGGCCCGTTTGAAGGCCCGGCCATAGGCTGCGGCAAAGCGCAGCGCGTCTTCCTTCGTCACCCCCGGGCCGATCGAGACCCTGAGGGCCGCGCCCGCCTCGGCCTCGGAATAGCCCATCGCGCGCAGCACGCGGCTGGACGTGACCTTGCCCGAGGAACAGGCGGACCCGGCCGAAACCGCGAAGCCCTGAAGGTCCATGGCCATGACCTGCGTCTCGCCCTTCCAGCCGGGCGCGATCAGGCTCAGCGTGTTGGGCAGGCGTGGGAGGCCCTTGGCCACCAACATAATCCCGTCACAGGCGTCTTCCAGAGCCAATTCTAGAAGATTTCTAATCTCGGCGACCTCGTCCCAGACCCCATTGGCAAGGTCAAGGGCCGCAGCCTCGGCCGCGGCGCCGAAACCGGCGATGCCGATGACATTCTCGGTCCCGGCCCGGCGGCCCATTTCCTGCCCGCCGCCCCTGATCTGCGCCGCCACGTCCAGCCCCCGGCGCAGCGCCAGCGCGCCCACGCCCTTGGGCCCGCCCAGCTTGTGCGCGCTGACCAGCCCCATGGCGCAGCCCAGCCAGTTGAAGGCCAGCGGGATCTTGCCGAAAGCCTGGGTCAGGTCGCTGACCGCCAGCCCCTCGGGCAGGTCCTGCATGATGCCAGTCTCGGAATTGGCCAGTTGCAGGCTGGCCCCGGCCGGGTCCGGCACCGAAACCGACCCGTCGCGCGCCACCGGCAAAACGCTGCGACACCAGGCCGCAACCGCGTCATGCTCAACCCCGGCGCAGGTCAGATCCCGGCCCGCATGGGCCAGCGCCGCCGCCTCGGTCGCGCCCGAGGTGAAGACGATATCCGCGCCATCCGCGCCCAGCGCCGCCGCGACCTGCGCCCGCGCCCGTTCGATCAGCCCGCGCACCGCCCGCCCCTCGGCATGGATGGAACTGGCGTTGCCCACCAGATCCATCGCCGCGATCATTGCGGCGCGCGCCTCGGGCCTGAGCGGCGCCGTGGCGTTCCAGTCGAGGTAGAGCCTTGCGCTCATACCGTGACCTGAAAGAGCGTCGGCACCGCCGGGCAAGGCTTCAGCCCGTTTGCCGCCACATCGGCCAGCGTCGTCTGGTGCAGGAAGACATAGACCTGGGCCGAGAGCGATTCCCACAGCCGGTTGGTCATGGATTGCGCCTGGCTGCCCGACACCCCGCCCGAGGCCCCTGCCCCAAGCTCCAGCGCGCTCACCGTCTCCTCGACCGCTTCCAGCACTTCGGCCACGCGAATCTCTTCGGGCTCGCGCGCCAGACGATAGCCGCCGCCCGGACCGCGGACGGATTCGACCAGCCCCGCGCGGCGCAGCTTGACGAAAAGCTGCTCAAGATACGGCTGGCTCACGTCCTGGCGGCGCGCAATCTCGGCCAGCGAGACATGGCGCACCCCCGGCCGGCGCTGCAACAGCGCCAGATCCACCATCGCCACCGTTGCATAGCGGCCCTTGGTCGACAGTTTCATCGTGCAACCCCTCGGTGAATGCCCCTGGCCCGCGGCGAAACGCGCAAAAAGATTGACGGGCCGGGCCGCCTTGCTTAACTGCTATCCCGCCCAACCCGACTCCGAAAGAGCCGGGAGCGCAACTTAGAAACGTTCTAGATTAGGCGACTTCTTTTGTCAACAAAGGAACGCCCGCTGGAACCCGTGAGGCAGCAGAAGGTCCGTTTATGCCTGAAGTGATTTTTGCCGGTCCCGATGGCCGCCTCGAAGGACGTTACCATCCGCAACCGAACCGCGACGCGCCGATCGCCATCGTGCTGCATCCGCATCCGCAGTTCGGCGGGACGATGAACAACAAGGTTGTTTACAACCTGCATTATGCGTTCCATTCGCTGGGCTTCTCGGTGCTGCGGTTCAACTTCCGCGGCGTGGGCCGCAGCCAGGGCGAATACGACCAGGGCATCGGCGAGTTGTCGGATGCCGCCTCGGCGCTGGATTACCTGCAGTCGATGAACCAGAACACGCGGCATTGCTGGGTCTGCGGTTTCTCCTTCGGGGCCTGGATCGGCATGCAGCTCTTGATGCGCCGGCCCGACATCACCGGCTTCGTCTCGGTGGCGCCGCCCGCCAATCTCTATGACTTCAGCTTCCTCGCGCCCTGCCCGGCCTCGGGCCTGATCATCAACGGCACCGCCGACCGCGTGGCGCCGCCCAAGGATGTGACGGGCCTGGTGAACAAGCTGCACGAGCAGAAGGGAATCACCATCACGCACGAGCAGATCGAAGGCGCCGACCACTTCTTCCGCGATGAAGAGGCGCATATGAACCCGATGCTCGACACCGTGAAAGCCTATGTCAAACGCCGCCTCTCCGAGGCCTCGCGCTGACCCCAGGGCGGCGGGGCGTGTCGCAATTGCGGCAAGGTGCCCCGCTGCGGCTGCAAAAAACCCTGCTTTTGTCGCCAAACCATGCCATGACTGCCCGGTTTTGGCCCTCTTCGCCCCTGATATCCGATCCTGAGGCGGCCCGGGAACAGGGCGCCATGGACAGGGCATGCGAAACAGGAGCAGGGAATGCGGACGAACCGATCGATGACTTTCGACAAGGGCACCAACAGCCTGAGCGGCTGGCACCCGACGTTGATCAGCAAGGACACCTCGCCGATGAATGCCAATGAACTGCGCGAAGCCATCCTGCGGCATCTGGAATTCTCGCAAGGCAAGGATCTGGCGCATTCCAGCACCTATGACATGCGCATGGCGCTGACACTGGCGATCCGCGACCGGGTGATCGAGCCCTGGTTCCGCGCCACCCGCGCCACCTATGCCGCCCAGTCGAAGCGCGTCTATTACCTGTCGATGGAATTCCTGATCGGCCGCCTGCTGGAAGACGCGGTGATGAACCTCGGGCTGACCGAGATGGCGCAGGAAGCGGTCACCGGCCTCGGCTTCGATTTCCGCGCCGTGCTGGACGATGAGCCGGACGCCGCGCTGGGCAATGGCGGGCTCGGGCGTCTCGCCGCCTGTTTCCTCGATTCGCTGTCGACGCTCGGCTGCCCGGCCTATGGCTACGGCATCCGCTACGAACACGGCCTCTTCCGCCAGAGCTTCGGCCCCGATGGCCGCCAGGTCGAGGATGCCGAGGAATGGCTGCGCCAGTCGCATGGCTGGGAATTCGAACGCCCCGAGGCGAGCTTCCGCATCGGCTTTGGCGGGACTGTCGCCGAAAGCGGCCGCAGCGCCGTCTGGACGCCGGAATCGGCGGTTATGGCCAAGGCTTTCGATACGCCGGTCGTGGGCTGGCAGGCGAAATGGGCCAATACCCTGCGCCTGTGGAGCGCGGAACCGCTGCGCGCCTTCGACCTCGCCGCCTTCAACGCCGGTGATTTCACCGCCGCCGCCGCGCCCGAGGCGCTGGCCCGCACCATCAGCCGCGTCCTCTATCCCGACGACACCACCGCGCAGGGCAAGGAACTGCGGCTGAAGCAGGAATTCTTCTTCACCGCCGCCTCGCTGCGCGACATCCTGCGCCGCTTCTCGGCCGAGAACAGCGACCTCTCCGCCCTGCCCTCGCGCGTTGCCATCCAGATGAACGACACCCACCCGGCCATCGCCGGCCCGGAACTGGTGCGCCTGCTGACCGACGAACGCGGGATGGAGTTCGAAACGGCCGTCGACACCGCCCGCGCCTGCCTTGGCTACACCAACCACACGCTGTTGCCCGAGGCGCTGGAACGCTGGTCGGAAAGCCTGATGGGTGCCGTCCTCCCGCGCCACATGCAGATCATCGAGCGGATCGACGATCTGCACGCCCGCCAGAACCCGACCCGCAAATCCTCGATCCTCGAGAATGGCGAGGTGAAGATGGGCGATCTGAGCTTCATCATGGCGCACCGGGTGAACGGCGTCTCGGCGCTGCATACCGAGCTGGTGAAATCCACCGTCTTCGCCGACCTGCACGCCCTGCACCCCGAGCGCATCGTCAACGAAACCAACGGGGTCACCCCGCGGCGCTGGCTGAAGGGCTCGAACCCGGGCCTCGCGACCCTCATCACCGAGACCATCGGCGAGGGCTGGGAGGACGATCTGGAGCGTTTGGTCGAGCTGGAGCCGGCCATCGCGGACCGCGCCTTCCGCGACAGCTTTGCCGCGGTGAAGGCGAAGAACAAGGCGCATCTGGCGCAATGGGTCAAGGGCGAGATGGGCATCGCCCTCAACCCCGACGCCATGTTCGACGTGCAGATCAAGCGCTTCCACGAATACAAGCGCCAGCATCTGAACATCCTGGAGACCATCGCCCTCTGGCAGGAGATCCGCCAGAACCCGACCGCCGACTGGGCGCCTCGGGTCAAGATCTTCGGCGGCAAGGCGGCCCCGGGCTATGTCATGGCCAAGGAGATCATCCACCTCATCAACAACGTGGCCCGGGTGGTCAACGCCGATCCCTTGACCCGCGATCTGCTGACCGTGGTCTATCCGGCCAACTACAACGTCACCATGGCCGAACGGCTGATCCCGGCCTCGGACCTGTCGGAACAAATCTCGACCGCGGGCAAGGAGGCTTCGGGCACCGGCAACATGAAGTTCAGCCTCAACGGCGCGCTGACCATCGGCACGCTGGACGGCGCCAATGTGGAAATCCGCGACCTGGTGGGGCCCGAGAACTTCTTCCTCTTCGGCATGACCGCCGAGGAGGTCGTCGAGCGCCGCCGCCATCCCGACCATGCCTCCAGCGCCATCGCCGCCAGCCCGCGCCTCAGCGGGGCCATCGACGCCATCGAGGCCGGCACCTTCTCGGACGGCGACCGCGGCATGTACCGGATGATCACCCAGAACCTGCGGGCGCATGATTACTTCACCGTCTGCGCCGATTTCGACAGCTACTGGGAAGCCCAGCGCCGCGTCGATCAGGCCTGGTTCGACCGCGACCACTGGACCCGGATGGCGGCGCTGAACACCGCGCGCTCGGGCTGGTTCTCGTCCGACCGGACCATCAAGGGTTACATGAATGACATCTGGAACATCACGCCGATGATCTGACGGGGCAGCCTGTCGTCAATCCGTCAACAATGCCCCGGGCGCCCCGCGCGACCCGGGGCAAATGTTAACAAATCCATTGCCATTCCCCCGCAGAAGCGCAAAGAATCGCGCATGGTTCGAGCGTCCTCCCCCCTGTTTCGCGGTATTTCTTCCGACGATGTGACCGCTATCGCCGAGGGTCGCGTCATCGATCCCTTCACCGTTTTCGGCCCCCGTCACCGGGGCCGGGCCGGGCTGCTGGTGGCCTTCGATCCGCATGCGGTGAGCATGGAGGCGGTCACCCCTTCGGGCGCCGTGCCGCTCGCACCGCAGGGGCATGGCGTCTTCGCCGGAGACATCGGACGCCGGCGCAAGTACCGGCTGGCGGCCACGGACGGGTCGCGCCACTGGGAGTATGACGACGCCTATCGCTTCGGCCCGGTGCTGGGCGATCTGGACCTGCATCTGATCGCCGAGGGCACGCATCGACGGCTCTGGCAGGCGCTGGGGGCGCATCCGATAAGCCATGAGGGGACGCCGGGCGTGCATTTCGCCGTCTGGGCGCCCAATGCGCGCCGGGTCTCGGTCGTCGGCGGCTTCAACGGCTGGGATGGCAGGCGCCATCCGATGCGGCGGCGCGGTGCGGGCGTGTGGGAAATCTTCCTGCCCGGCCTGCAACCGGGCGAATCCTACAAATACGAGATCGCGCCGCCCGAGGGCGCGCCGTTCCTCAAGGCCGATCCGCTGGCCCGCAGCACAGAGCTGCCCCCCGCCACCGCCTCGCGCATCCCCGATCCCGCACCCCGGCCCTGGCAGGACGCGGCGTGGATGCAGACCCGCGCCGCCCGCAACAACCGCGAGGCGCCGATCAGCATCTATGAGGTTCATCTGGGCAGCTGGCGCCACCGCGACGGCCGCGCGTTGACCTATCGGGAAGCCGCGGTCGAGTTGGTCGAGTATGTCCACGACATGGGCTTCACCCATCTGGAGCTGATGCCCATCGCCGAATACCCCTTCGGCGGCTCCTGGGGCTATCAGCCGACCGGGATGTACGCGCCCACCAGCCGCTACGGCAGCCCCGACGATTTCCGCGCCCTGGTCGAGGCCGCGCATGCCAAGGGGCTGGGCGTGCTGATGGATTGGGTGCCCGCGCATTTCCCTAACGATGCCCATGGCGTCGCGCATTTCGACGGCACCGCGCTTTACGAACACGCCGACCCGCGCGAAGGGTTCCACCCCGACTGGAACACCCATATCTACAACCTCGGCCGCAACGAGGTGCGCAACTTCCTCACCGCCAACGCCCTCTATTGGCTGGAGGATTTCCACCTCGACGGGCTGAGGGTCGATGCCGTCGCCTCGATGCTCTACCGCGATTATTCCCGCGGGCCCGGCGCCTGGATCCCCAACAAGGACGGGGGCCGCGAGAATTACGAATCCATCGCCTTCCTGCGCGAGATGAACACGCTGGCTTACGGCGAGGGCCCTGCCGGTCTGATGACCGTGGCCGAGGAATCGACCGCCTGGCCCGGCGTCACCCAGCCCGCCCATACCGGGGGGCTGGGCTTTGGCTTCAAATGGAACATGGGCTGGATGAACGACACGCTCCGGTTTGTCGAACACGACCCCGTCCACCGCCGCCACCACCACGACCTGATGACCTTCGGCCTCGTCTACGGGTTCTCTGAAAACTACGTCCTGCCGATCAGCCATGACGAGGTGGTGCACGGCAAGGGCTCGATGCTGCAGAAGATGCCGGGCGATCCGGCGGCGAAGCTGGCCAACCTCAGGGCCTATTACGGCTTCATGTGGGGCCATCCCGGCAAGAAACTGCTGTTCATGGGCTGCGAATTCGGCCAGGGGCACGAATGGAACCACGATCAGGCGCTGGACTGGGGCGTACTGGGGATCGAGGGGCACGCGGGCCTGCAACGGCTGGTGCGCGACCTCAACACACTTTATCGCGCCGAGCCCGCGCTCCATGCCCGCGACGCCGACCCCGGCGGCTTCGTCTGGATCGACCGCGAGGCGCGGGCGGAATCGCTGTTCTCCTGGCTGCGGCTCGGCCATGACGGCCAGCCCCCCGTCGCCATCATCGCCAATTTCACCCCGGTGGAGCGCCGCTGGCGCCTTGGCCTGCCCCGCCCCGGTCGCTGGCGCGAGGCATTGAACACCGATGCCGGGCTCTATGGCGGCGGCAACCGGGGGAACCTTGGCGCCGTCCTCGCCGATGGTCCGGCCCATGCCGGCCAACCTTTCAGCGCGGAGGTCACGCTGCCGCCGCTCTCCACCCTGTTCCTGATTCCGGAGGAATCGTGATGCCCAGTGCCCCGCAGCGACTGTCCAGCCGGACCATGGCCTTCATCCTCGCCGGGGGGCGCGGCTCGCGCCTGCACGAATTGACCGACAACCGCGCCAAGCCCGCGGTCTATTTCGGCGGCAAGACGCGGATCATCGATTTCGCGCTGTCGAACGCGCTGAACTCGGGCATCCGCAAGATGGCCATCGCCACGCAATACAAGGCCCATTCGCTGATCCGCCATTGCCAGCGCGGCTGGAACTTCTTTCGCGCCGAACGCAACGAATACCTCGACATCCTGCCCGCCTCGCAGCGGGTGGACGAGACGCATTGGTACGAGGGGACGGCCGACGCGGTGTATCAGAATATTGATATCGTCGACAGCTATGACATTGATTACGTGATCATTCTGGCGGGCGACCATATCTACAAGATGGATTACGAGGTGATGGTCCGCGAGCATGTGGATTCGGGCGCCGACGTCACCGTGGGCTGCCTGACCGTGCCCCGCGCCGATGCCTCGGCCTTCGGCGTCATGGCCGTGGATCACTCGGGCCGCATCACCGATTTCGTGGAAAAACCGAAGGACCCGCCCAGCCTGCCCGGCGATCCCGAACGCTCACTGGCCTCGATGGGGATCTATGTCTTCCGCTGGAAATTCCTGCGCCAGCTGCTGATGGACGATGCCCATGACCCGAATTCGAAGCGCGATTTCGGCGGCGACATCATCCCCAACGTGGTGCGCAACGGCAAGGCGATGGCGCATCGGTTCGAGGAAAGCTGCGTGCGCCACAAGCCCGAGGCGACCGCCTATTGGCGCGACGTGGGCACGATCGACGCGTTCTGGAAGGCCAATATCGACCTGACCGACTTCGACCCGGAACTCGACCTCTGGGACCATGACTGGCCGATCTGGACCTATTCCGAGGCCGTGCCGCCCGCGAAATTCATCCATAACGAGGAGAACCGCCGCGGCGTGGCGCTGAGCTCTCTGATCTCGGGCGGCTGCATCATCTCGGGGACCGAGGTGCGCAACTCGCTCCTCTTCACCGGGGTGCATTCCAATTCCTGGTCCTCGCTCGATCAGGCAGTGGTGCTGCCCTATGTGACGGTGAGCCGCCACGCCCGGCTGACCCGGGTGGTGATCGACCGCGGCGTGGTGATCCCCGAGGGGCTGATCGTGGGCGAGGACCCGGTCGAGGACGCCAGATGGTTCCGCGTCAGCCCCGGCGGCGTCACGCTCATCACCCAGGCGATGCTGGACCGCCGCGCGGGCAAGGCATGAGCGTGACCACGGCTCGCCCGGTCCTCGCCGTCGCCTCGGAATGCGCGCCCCTGGTCAAGACCGGGGGCCTTGCCGATGTCGTGGGCGCGCTGCCCCAGGCGCTGGCGGCCGAAGGCTGGGCCATCCGCACCCTGATCCCTGGCTATCCCCGCGTCATGGCCGCCCTGAAAAAGCCCAAGGCGGTGATGGTCCTGCCCGACCTGCTGGGCGTGCCGGCGCGGGTGCTGGCGGCGCCGGTGGCGGGGCTGGACCTGCTGATCCTCGACGCGCCCGCGCTCTATGACCGCGAGGGTTCGCCCTATCTCGACGCGGCAGGCCATGACTGGACCGACAACGACCTGCGTTTCGCCGCGCTGGGCAAGGCGGCAGCGCTGATCGCGGCCGGGGGGATCGCCGGCTGGCGGCCCGAACTTCTGCATCTGCACGATTGGCAGGCGGGTTTCGCCCCGGTCTATCAGCGGCTTCTGGGCGCGACCCAACCTTCGCTGATGACGATCCACAACATCGCCTTCCACGGGCTGACCGGCGCCCATCGCCTGACCGCGCTGAAACTGCCGGACGAGGCCTTCACCCTCGACGTGGCCGAGTTCTACGGCCATCTCTCGGCGCTGAAGGCGGGGTTGACCGGGGCGACGGCGATCAATACCGTCAGCCCGACCTATGCGCAGGAACTCTGCACACCCGAATTCGGCATGGGGCTGGAGGGGCTGATCCGGGCCCGTGCCGCCGATATGTCGGGGATCCTGAACGGCATCGACACCCGGAGCTGGGACCCGACCAGCGACCCGCTCATTTCCCCCTTCGCGACCCCCGCCGCCAAGGCGGCCAATACCCGCGCGCTCAGGGCCGAATTCGGCCTCGCCCCCGCCGAGGGGCCGCTGGCCGTGGTCGTCTCGCGGCTGTCGGACCAGAAGGGGCTGGACCTGCTGCTGACTGCCCTGCCCGCGCTGGTCGAGAATGGCGGGCAACTGGCGATGCTTGGCTCGGGCGACCGGCGGCTGGAAAACGCCTGGCTCGCCGCCGCCGCCGCCCATCCCGGCAAGGTGGCTGTCCGCGTGGGCTATGACGAGGCGCTGTCGCACCGGATCTATGCCGGCGCCGATGCGGTGCTGGTGCCCTCGCGGTTCGAGCCCTGCGGACTGACGCAGATGTACGGGCTGCGCTATGGCGCGGTGCCGGTGGTGGCACGGACCGGCGGGCTGGCCGACACGGTGATTCACGCCAATGCCGCGGCGCTGGCCGCGGGCTGCGCCACCGGCATCGTCCACGACCCCCACAGCGCCGAGGCCCTGGCCCAGGCCCTGCGCCAGCTCTGCGCGCTCTGGGCCGACCGCGCCGTCTTTCGCAAGATCCAGAAGAACGCCATGAAACACCCGGTCGGCTGGGAAGCCAGCGCGCCGCTTTATGCCGCGCTCTACGCCCGCCTCGCCGCCCTCCCGCAGGAGCCCGCATGACCCTGACCATCGAGCGCGGCCGCCACGACCGCATCGGCGCCACTTTCGACGGCGACGGCGTGAATTTCGCCCTCTTCTCGGAACATGCCACCGCCGTGGACCTGTGCCTCTTCTCGCCCGACGGCATGCGCGAGACGCACCGCCTGCGTCTGCCCGAACGCACGGGTTATGTCTGGCACGGCCGCGTCTCGGGCCTGTTTCCCGGGCAGCAATACGGCTACCGCGTGCACGGCCCCTACGCGCCCGAGGAAGGGCACCGCTTCAACGCCAACAAGCTGCTGCTCGACCCCTATGCCAAGCGCCTGACCGGGCATCCGCGCTGGTCGGATGCGGTCTTCGGCTACAACCCCGGCGCCAAGACGCAGGATCTGACCTTCTCGACCCGCGATTCTGCCCGCTTCATGCCGAAATGCGTGGTCGAGGATCCCAGCTTCTATTGGGGCAACGACCGCCCGCCCGCCAAGCCTGCCAACGAGACGATCATCTACGAGGCGCATGTGAAGGGGCTGACCCAGCTTTCCGGCGTGGTCAATGCGGGCAAGTTCCTGGGTGTGGCCTCGGACCGGATCATCGACCATCTGGTCGATCTGGGCGTGACCGCGATCGAACTGCTGCCGGTGCAGAGCTTCCTCAACGACCGCTGGCTGATCGAGAAGAAGCTGACGAATTACTGGGGCTATCAGACGCTGGGCTTCTTCGCCCCCGACCCGCGCTATCTGGTCAATGGCCAGATCAACGAATTCCAGCACATGGTCGCGCGCCTCCATGCCGCCGGGATCGAGGTGATCCTCGATGTGGTCTACAACCACACCTGCGAAGGCTCGGAACTGGGCCCGACGCTCAGCTTCCGCGGCATCGACAACCGCAGCTATTACCGCCTCGCCCCCTATCCGCGGCATTACATCAACGACACCGGTTGCGGGAACACGCTGAACCTCGATCATCCCATGGTGCTGAGGATGGTCATGGACAGCCTGCGCTATTGGGTCGAGGTGATGCATGTGGACGGCTTCCGCTTCGACCTCGCGTCCACGCTGGCCCGCGACGATGCGGGGTTCCAGCCGAACTCGGCCTTCTTCGCGGCGATCCGGCAGGACCCGGTGCTGAACCGCGTGAAGCTGATCGCCGAGCCCTGGGACATCGGCCCCGGCGGCTATCAGCTGGGCGCCTTCCCGCATCCGTTCCACGAATGGAACGACAAGTTTCGCGATGGCGTGCGCCGCTTCTGGCGCCGCGATGCGCGCCCGGCGCCGGAACTCGCCGCCCGGATCACCGGCTCCGCCATCCAGTTCGACCATTCCGGCCGCGGCGCAACCAGCTCGATCAACTTCCTGACCGCGCATGACGGCTTCAACCTGATGGATCTGGTCAGCTACAACCAGAAGAACAACATCGCCAATGGCGAGGACAACCGCGACGGCCATTCCGAGAATTACTCGGACAACATGGGGCACGAGGGGCCGACCGACGATCCGCAGATCCTGCAGGCGAGGGCGCTGAGGCGGCGCAACCTGATGGCCACGCTGCTCCTCAGCCAGGGCACGCCGATGATCCTGGCCGGTGACGAGATGGGCCACAGCCAGCAGGGCAACAACAACGCCTATTGCCAGGACAGCCCGATCTCCTGGCTGGATTGGGGCAAGATGGATGCCGACATGCTGGCCTTCACCCGCCGCCTGATCCAGTTCCGCAAGAACCACCCGATCCTGCGCCAGAAGCTGTTCCTGCATTCGAAGGCGCGCTCCTCGGACGGCAAGGCGGATGTCCTCTGGTGGCACCCCGAGGGGCGGCGCATGACGCCCGCCGATTGGGAGGACCCGGCGCTCAGCCATGTCTGCGTCGAATTGCGCACCGCTTCGGGCACGCCCGCCTATGCCGATCTGGAAGATGCGATCTTCCTCGTCTTCAACGCGGGCGGGCAGCTTGACGTGACCCTCACCCCCGCCCCCGATGGCAAGGCCTGGTCGCGGCGCATCAACACCTATGCCCCGACCGCCCCGCATGAGCGGATCCTCTCGGGCAAGCTGGTGGTGCCCGCGCATTCCGTCTCGGCCCTGGTTCTGGAAAACCTGCGATGAGCGACCTGGACGATGCCTGCCGCGCCCTTGGCCTGATCTGGGTCTACCGCGATGGCGCTGGCCGGATGCAGGAGGCGCCCGAGGAAAGCCGCCGCGCCGTGCTGGCGGCGCTGGGCCAGGGCAATGCCGAAGCCGCGCTGCCCGTGGCGCTGCAACGCTCGACCTCGCGGGCCATTCCGGCGGGCGCGCCGACCGATTGGGGGCCGGGCCCCTGGGTGATCCTGACCGAGGACGGTGGCGAGATCCGGGGCGAAGGTCCGCTGCCCGCCCTGCCGATGGGCTATCACCGCATCCTGCATCAGGGCTGGACCGTGCACCTGCTGGCCGAACCCCCGCGCCTGCCGATGCCGCCCCGCCGATGGGGCGTGACCCTGCCGCTCTTTGCGCTGTGGGAGGGGGCCGAGGCCGGGATGGGCACCTATCCGCAACTCGGCGCGCTGGCCGAAGGGCTGGCGGGCCACGGTGCCGCCTTCCTCGGCATCAATCCGATCCATGCGGGCTTTCCCGCCGATCCCGGCAATTACTCGCCCTACGCCCCCTCGCACCGCCGCCGCCTGAACACGATGCATGTGGAAACCGGGCTGAAACTGCCCGAAAGCGGCGCGCTGATCGATTACGCCCGCGCCATCCGCGCCCAGCGCGCGGCGCTGGAAGAGGCCTTTGCCGAGTTCCACGGCGATCCCGATTTCGAGGCCTGGCGCGGCGAGGGCGGCGCGGCGCTGGAGGAATTCGTCACCCATCAGGCGCTGAGCGAGGTGCACGGCGCCTATTGGGGCGGCTGGCCGCTGGCCTATCAGGACCCCCGCAGCGCCGAGGTTCAGACCTTCGCGCGCGAGCGCTGGCAGCGGCTGCGGTTCCACGCCTGGGCTCAATGGCAGGCCGAGATGCAGCTGCACGACGCACAGATCCGCGCCCGCTCGGCCGGGATGAACTTCGGGCTCTATCTGGATATCGCCGTGGGCACCCATCCCCATGGGGCCGAGACCTGGGCCGAGCGCGGCTCCTTCGCACAGGGCGTCAGCCTCGGCGCACCGCCCGATCTGCTGGGTCCCTCCGGCCAGCGCTGGGGCCTGGCACCGCTGCGCCCCGATGTGCTGCGCGCCACCGGCTACGCGGCCTTTGCCCAGACACTCCGCGCCCAGCTCAAATTCTGCGGGCTGCTCAGGATCGACCATATCCTCGGCCTCGAACGCAGTTTCTGGCTGCCCGACGGCTTGCCCGGCCTCTATGTCACCATGCCGCGTGAGGAGCTGCTGGCCGTCCTCAGGATCGAGGCGACGCGCGCCGGGGCCTCGGTCATCGGCGAGGATCTGGGCACCATCCCCGAGGGGCTCAGGGCCGCGCTCGACGCCTCGGGCGTGATGGGCTGCCGGGTGGCGATGTTCGAACGGGATTGGGAGGGCACCCGCGATTTCCTGCCGCCCGAGGCTTATACGCCGACCGCGCTGGCCTCCTGGGCGACGCATGACCTGCCGACCTGGGCCGGCTGGCGCCAGGGCCGCGACATCGACTGGCGCGCGCAACTGGGCGAGGTCCCCGACGAACCCGCCGCGCGCGCGGCCCGCGCCGCCGAGGTCGCGGCCTTCGACGCGCTTTCGGGCGGGTCGGACCTTTCGGCCATGCACCGCCACCTCGCCCGCACCGCGAGCCATCTGGTCGCCGTCCAGGGCGAGGATCTGGCGGGCGCCGTCGAGCAGGCTAACTTGCCCGGTACGATCTACGAACACCCGAATTGGTGTCGCCGCCTGCCTTTGCCGCTGTCGGGCCTCATTTCCGCCCCGAGCCTCGACCAGACCGGCGCCATCATGGCCGAAGCCGGAAGGACCTGACGAATGACCACGATCACCCGCATCGCCACCCAGCCCATCGCCGGCCAGAAGCCCGGCACCTCGGGCCTGCGCAAGAAGACCCGCATCTTCATGCAGCCCGGCTATCTGGAGAATTTCGTGCAGTCGATCTGGGACGGGATCGGCGGCATCGAGGGGCAGACGCTTGTCGTCGGCGGCGACGGGCGCTTTTTCAACGACCGCGCTATTCAGACGATCCTGAAGATGGCCGCCGCCTCGGGCGCGGCCAAGGTCATCGTCGGCCAGAACGGGTTCCTGTCGACCCCTGCCGCCTCGCACCTGATCCGGGTGCGGGGGGCGGATGGCGGGGTAATCCTGTCTGCCAGCCACAATCCGGGCGGGCCGGACGAGGATTTCGGCATCAAGTACAACACGGCGAATGGCGGCCCCGCGCCCGAAAGCGTCACCGCCGCCATCTTCGCCGCGACCGAGGCGATCGGGCACTACGATATCCTCGAGGCGGGCGACCTGGACCTGTCCGCCATCGGCACCGCCTCGCTGGGTGAGATGACGGTCGAGGTCGTGGACCCGGTCGCCGAATACGCCACGCTGATGGAAAAGCTCTTCGACTTCCCGGCGATCAGGACCCTGCTGGCGGGCGGGTTCCGCCTGCGCTTCGACGCCATGCACGCGATCACCGGCCCCTATGCGGTCGAGATTCTGGAAAAGCGCCTCGGCGCCGCGCCGGGCTCGGTGGTGAACGCCGTGCCGTCCCCCGATTTCGGCGGCGGGCATCCTGATCCGAACCCGGTCTGGGCCAAGGACCTGATGGAGGCGATGTACGCCCCCGACGCGCCCGATTTCGGCGCCGCCTCGGACGGGGACGGCGACCGCAACATGATCGTCGGCAAGGGGGCCTATGTGACGCCCTCGGATTCGCTGGCGGTGCTGGCGGCGAACGCCCATCTGGCGCCGGGCTATGCCGGCGGGCTGAAGGGCGTCGCGCGCTCGATGCCGACCTCGGGCGCGGTGGACCGGGTGGCGGCGGGCATGGGCCTGCCCTGCTTCGCCACGCCGACCGGCTGGAAATTCTTCGGCAATCTGCTCGACGCCGGGATGGCCACGCTCTGCGGCGAGGAATCGGCCGGGACCGGCAGCGACCATGTACGGGAAAAGGACGGGCTCTGGGCGGTACTCCTGTGGCTCAACATCCTGGCCGTGACCGGAAAATCGGTGGCGCAGGTGATGGAGGACCATTGGGCCGAATTCGGCCGCACCTATTATTCGCGCCACGATTACGAGGCCATCGACACCGAGACCGCCAACCGGCTGGTCGAGGATCTGCGCGCCGACCTGGGCGGGCTGACCGGCTGGACGCATGAGGGGCTGGTGATCGAGGAAGCCGAGGACTTCGCCTATACCGATCCGGTGGATGGCTCGGTTTCGGCCCATCAGGGATTGCAGATCCGCTTCCGGGGCGGCGCGCGGGTGGTGCTGCGGCTTTCGGGGACCGGAACCGAGGGCGCGACGCTGCGGGTCTATCTGGAGCGCTTCGACGACAACGATTTCGGCCAGGATCCGCAGGCGGCGCTCGCCCCGGTGATCGCCGCGACCGAGGCGCTGGCCGGGATCGGCAAGCGGACCGGTCGCAGCGGGCCGGATGTGATCACCTGAGACCGGGAAAGCTGTCCCATGCATGGGACAGCACCCTGCCCTGAGACTTATCAAGGGCTTGGTGGGTGCGTTTAACCTTTTGGCAACCCGTCCCACGCGCCATGGCCGGGACAAGGGACCGCGGGGCTTGCCCCCGCCGGCGCGGCGAGTGGCCCCCCTTGCGGGGGGTCCGAGCCGCGCCGCCCCTTCAGACCGCCGGCACCCTGACCACGATCCCGTCGATCTGCGGCGCCATTTCCAGCTGGCAGGAGAGCCGCGAGCAACCCAGCCGCGGGGCGTCGGTCGCGTCGAGCATCGCCTCCTCGAAATCCGAGGGGGTGCCGGCCGCGTCCTGCCAGCCCTCCTCGACATAGACATGGCAGGTGGCGCAGCTCATCGTGCCGCCGCATTCGCCGATGATCCCGGGCACATTGCCGGCAACCGCCGCTTCCATCAGCGACAGGCCGGGCTTGACCTCCAGCGCGATCTCGCGCCCGTCGGGCAGGATCCAGGTGGCTTTCATCGCGTCCCCCTCAAACGAACCAGATGGCGAAATCGCGGGCGCCCTCGGGCGTCATGTCCCTGGTCTTGTCGACCTCGACCCGCTTCATATGGATGTGGTGGGCGCAATACTCGGCCCCCATCGCCGCGACCAGCGCGCCATCCGCCTCCAGGTCGTCCAGCGCCCCAGTCAGCGTTTCGGCCACGCCGTATTCCGCGCTCTGGCCCGTGAAGCAATCGCCGGTCTCGGCCGGCGGCAGCGGATAGCCCTGTTCGTAGCCCAGAAGTGCCGCCTGCAGGACAGCGGCGACGGCCGCGTAGGGATTGGCCGAGGCATCGGCCATCCGGTGTTCCAGCCGCGCCTTCTTGCCGCCCTCGCCCGAGACGCGGGTGGTGACGCCGCGGTGATCCTCGCCCCAGTTGCACCAGAAGCCGGACATGGTGGCGGGCTGCAGCCGGGCGTAGGAATTGACCGACGGCGCGATCAGCCCGGCCAGCCCCTTGTGGTGCTTCATCCAGCCCGCAACGCAGCCCCGCATCAGGTCGTTCATCGCCGCGATCCCGCCTGTCTCGCCAGTGGCGAAGGCGTTGTTGCCCGCCTTGTCGGCGAAGCTGAGGTTGATATGCATGCCCGAGCCGCCGCGGTCAAAGAAGGGTTTCGGCAGGAAGGTCAGGATGACCCCCTTGCGATAGGCGACCTCGCGGGCGAGTTGGCGGAACATCACCATCTCGTCCACCGCATCCAGCGCCTCCTCGAAGGCGAGGGTGAATTCGTATTGCGGCGTGTCGTATTCGGTGGTGACCAGTTCCAGCCGGAAGCCCGCGGCCTCGGCCGTTTCCCAGATGGCATCGGTGAAGCCCAGGGGATCGTTGAAAGGCCCGCCGCCATAGACATGCCCGCCCGGCACGTCATAGGGCGTGAGGCTGCCATCCTCGGCCCGGGTGAAGGCGAAGGCCTCCAGTTCCAGCCCGACCTTGGGGGTCAGCCCGTGCTTCTTCCAGCCGGCGATCGCCGCTTTCAGCGTGGCGCGGCCGGCGATCGGGATCAGCCGGTCGTGGCGGTCATAGAGGTCGCCCGTGACCATATGCACGCCCGGCTCCCAGCCCGGGCGGATGTCGGGGGCGTCCCAGCGCAATTCCATGTCGGGCAGCCCCTCCAGACAGGCGGTGCCGGGCGCATCGACGATCAGGTCCTTGTCGTAATGGACGGCAAAACAGGGCTGGGCGAAACGGGTCGCCCCCGCGCCGATCTTTTCCTGCGGCAGGTACTTGCCCCGCAGGATCGAGAGGTGATCGCACCAGACGGGGCGAAGGCGGTCGCGCATATCGTTAACTCCCTGTTTGTCTTATCGTCGCGGCTCCGGGGTTCGTTACGCCCCGGGCGCGCGTTTCGTGGATCTTTGTCTTTCAGGCGCGGGTCACATGGACCGGCAATTCCTTGATCCCGCCCACGAAATTCGAGCGCAGGAATTTCTGCGGTCCCGCCGGCTCGATCCCCCTGATCCGCCGGGCCAGTTCCTGAAACAGTACCCGCACCTCCAGCCGCGCCAGATGCATGCCCAGGCACAGATGCGGCCCCCCCTGCCCGAAGCTCAGATGCCGGTTCGGGGTCCGTGCCAGATTGACGCGGAACGGATCCTCGAAGACCGCCTCGTCCCGGTTGCCGCTGATGAACCAGTAAAGCACCTTGTCGCCCGCCCGGATCGTCTTGTCATGCATCTCATGGTCCCGCGTGGCGGTGCGGCGGAAATAGAGCGCGGGCGTGGCCCAGCGGATGATCTCGTCGGGCGCCGTGTCCCAGATCGCGCCCTCCTGCATCTGGCCCAGCAGTTCCGGCTGATGCGCCATCGCCTGGATGCCGGCGGCGATGGAATAGCGCGTGGTGTCGTTCCCGGCCGCGACCAGCAGGCAGAAGAAGTTGCGGAATTCGGTTTCCGAGATGGTGCTGCCATCGGGACCCGGTTGCAAGATCAGATGCAGCACGCCCTCGGTATCGCCGCGCGCCGCCTTGTCGGCCATCAATTGCTTTGCGTAGTCATAGAGTTCCGCACCGGCGGGCGAGTTGAAGGGCATGAGCCGATAGGCATCGGTCGTCATGCGGTCCAGCACGTGATCGGTGAAATCGGGGTCGGTATTGGCGATGAGCGCATCGCCCTTTTCCACCAGCCAGGGCAGATCCGCATCCGGCGTGCCGATGATCCGGCCCAGCATGCGCATCGGCAATTGCCGGGCGATGGCCTTGGTGGCGTCGAACGTGCCCTGCTCCAGCGCCTCGTCCAGGATCTCGTCGCAGAGGTCGCGGATCTGGCCCTCGAACCCGGCGACAACCGGCTTGGAAAAGGCCTTGGCGACCTTGACCCGGGTCATCGAATGCTCGGGCGGGTCGGTTTCCTGAAAGGTACGCCGGGCCAGATATTCCTCGTAGCTCTGATCCTCCATGCGGATCCCCCGGGCCGAGGACATCAGATCCGCCTGCCGGTTCAGCGCCAGGATATCCTCGTTGCGGGTGACCGACCAGAAGCCCTGCCCGCCGTCCCACTCCGTCCAGGACAGAGGATCCTCGCGCCGGAGGCGGGCAAATGTGTTGTGCGGCGGGCCGTCCGTGAAGGTGTCGTGCGAGGTCAGATCGGCGTGTCCGTCGTCGGTCGGTGTCCAGATGGTCATGCGACTCTCCTTGAATGCCCCGCCCAATATGTATATTATTGGACTTGCAACGTATGCAAATGGAAAATTCATGCATATCGCCTTTCTGGACACCAACATCGACCGATCCGCGCTGGCCGCCCGCCATCCCGGCGAGGTGGACAAGTTCCGCACCCTGATGGGACCGGCGGCCCCCGGCTGGACCTATGCCGATTTTCGCGTGACCGAAGGGCATTTTCCCGCGGCGCTGGCAGGGTTCGACGGGGTGATGATCTCGGGCAGCCCGGCCTCGGTCAACGATCCGACGCCCTGGATGGCGCGGCTGGAGGCGGTGATCCGCGAGGCGGTCGCGCAGGGCGTGCCCGTCTTCGGCGCCTGCCTCGGCCATCAGGCGGTGGCCAAGGCGCTGGGCGGCCGGGTCGGGCGCAATCCACAGGGCTGGGTGCTGGGCCGTGTCGAAAGCCGGATCCACGACCCCGCCCCCTGGATGGCGGGCGCCGGGCCCCGGATCGCCCTGCATGCCGCGCATAACGAACAAGTGCTGACCCTGCCCCCGACCGCCCGGGTTCTGGGCGGGACGGACGCCACGCCCTATGGCCACCTGGCCTATGGCGCGCGGGTCTTCACCACCCAGTACCACCCGGAACTGACGCGGGATTTCATGCTGGATCTGGTGGGCGAAATGACCCCGGGCCTCGATGCCGCCATCGCCCGCACCGCGCGGGAATCGCTCGCCGCCCCCGTGGACGACGCCCGGATGGCGCGTTGGATCGCCGCTTTCTTCCACCAGGCGCGGGGCTGAGGCGGGCCAAGCGTCGACGTGAAGCACGGCCCGCGCGCGAAAGCGCAAGGGCCGATCCCGCCACCTGTTGCCGAGAGCGCAAGGGGATGTCGCCTGGGGGGCCGCGCCGACACGGATCGCCGCGCCCGTCCGGCGGCGGACCGCCCCCTCACAACAGGAACGCGGGCAGCGCCCCTAGCCCAGCGCCGCCAGCAGATCCATGGCCGTGACCTGATCGAACTGCACATGCTGGCGCATTGCCGCCTCGGCGGCCTCGGAATCGCGCGCGACGATCAGCCCGGCAATCGCCCGGTGATCGCGGGCCGAGGCCTCGATCGATCCCGCATAGCGATAGCGCGCCCGGTAATAGGCCATCAATTTCCGCGCGTTGGTCTTGATCATGTCCAGCAGGAACGGATTGCCCGCGCTCTCCGCCACCGCGGCATGGAAGCGCAGGTTCAACTGGTAATAGGCATCGGGCTCGGCCTCGCCCCGGGTGGCGAAATGCGCCTCGCAGGCCGCCGTCGCCTCCTCCAGCGCCGCGGCCCCCGACGCCGAAAGCCGCCGCGCCGCCAGCCCCGCCGCCTGCCCCTCGAGCTTGGCATGAACCTCGAGGATCGCCAGGAATTCGGTCAGCGTCGGCTTGAACACGACCGCGCCCTTGCGCGGCAGGCGGCGCACCAGCCCGGTCGCCTCGATCTGCATCAAGGCCTCGCGCACCGGGGTGCGCGAGACGCCGAAATGCTGGACCAGCGCCGCTTCCTCGATCTCGTCGCCGGGGTTGAGGCGGCCTGTGTCGATCCAGTCATGCAGCGTCCGCAGGATGGTTTCCGTCTGGCTGGCCATGAAATGCACCCCGGGTTGAGGCTATCCGTATACACACCGCGGCGTCCTTTGTGCAATCCCGGACCCGCTCCTGCCCCCTTGCGCCGCCCCCCGCGCTTGGTTATTGCTGCGCCCACGGACAGTTGGCCGAGTGGTCGAAGGCGCACGCCTGGAAAGTGTGTAGGCGGGGAACCGTCTCGAGGGTTCGAATCCCTCACTGTCCGCCATTTACCCTCGCGAAAGCGTTCTCTCGATCTGGCTACGAGCGGATTTTCCCCTTGTTTTCGAGTGTTATGCGGGACGTATTGTTGAGCGGTCCCGGTGCCAAGAGCCTCGGAAGCAGTACCTCAGGGCCGACACTCTCCGGAACTATTGACTTGGCGGACCAAGGTTTAGCCTTCGCGAGCCTTTGAATCATTAATCTCTAAATCAACGCGAAGCTGTTGACTTCGAGGACAGCGGCGGCGGCCTGAGACGGAACGGCAATCGAGCCTTCACCGACGAGGCGACACCTCACTGTCGCTCCGCCGCGTGGCACTTGACCTCACCCCCGGGGAGCAGCGCGGATAAGGTTGGCAACCAACCACCTGTCTGTCTTTGATCGGCGCTCAGAGTCCGACTTCTTCTTTTCCTGGTGGCTCTGCTGCAGCTTTGACCGTGCGTGCCATCACCAGTTGCCACGTATCGGCCCAATGCGTCGAAAAGGCATGCAGCGCCTCAGGACTATGAGCCGGGTGTCCACCGAAGACCTCATCGATATGCAGGCACATCTGATACACCTTCCGCGACTTCTGTCGTGCCCATTGCGTGGGATCCGTCATCACCACGGGCTGAATGCCGCGCGCGTAGCTCTCGATGATCTTCGATGGCGAACTGTAGATCAGCCGCGCAGTCGAGATCGGCAATAGTACGGATTCACACTTTGAAAAGATCCGGTCAGTATCTTCGTTCCGCCAAGGGAACACGACCTCGAGGTCCGGCAAATCCGGGTCGGGCAGGTCTATATCCCGCGAGGTTGCAATCAAGACGCGAACACCACGCTCCTTTGCCTGTTCGAAGAAATGTGGAAAGCCATCCCGCATCCACTGGCTCTCGATATTGCCGATGATGCCAATGGTATGAGTGCTTGATCGCGAAAGCTTCGTAGGTTGCTCTCGGCCCTTGATCGGCAACGGCACATAATGGGTTCGGGCTCTGATAGCCCGGCTTGACGGAGCGTGGTCGGCGAAAGCTTCATCAATTACGAAGATATTGCCGACGGACCGCTTGACGATCCACGACGCCAGATAGAACGGCAGCCACCAGAACCACCAGTTCCGGGTGACGTACTTCAAGCAACCGGGATAACTGTCCATGATCCACAAATCGCAAGGGATGCGATGGCGCGCAAAAGTCGCGATGGCGAACAACTGCGACAGGGACCCGTTTAAATTCAACAAGCCCCGGTCGAAGGTTCCCTTCGCCAGCAGTTTGCCAAGTGTGCGGGCGTCCTGCAGCGTCTGCCGCAGGCTCCGAGCGTTCTCGAACAGCACCTTAACTTCCGCGCCGCTGTCGCGATAGCGGGCGGCAAGCTCACCGCTGGGATGCGAGCGCTCTGGAGAAACACAACTGACAAACAGCAGCTTCCGCGGCTTTCCTGTGTCGTTGTCACCGGTTGAGGGGTTTCGATCAGTCATCGGCATCCAGGAGTGTTCGCAGGTCCCCGATTTTTTCAGCGAGCAGAGTCGCATCGCCGCGCGTTTCGACGTTGAGCCGAAGCAACGGTTCGGTATTCGACCCACGCAGGTTGAAACGCCAGCGGTCGAACGACAGCGAAAGCCCATCGGTGTCGTCACGGGCGACGGATTTCGGGGCAAGTGCGGTCTCGACACGGGCGATTGATGCAGGCATGTCGGCGACACGGAAGTTGATCTCGCCCGATGACGGGAAGGCGGCGCGGCGAGCATCGACCAGGTCGGCCAGCTTGGCCCCGCGGCGGCTCATCAGATCGAGCACAAGAAGCCACGGAATCATTCCCGAATCGCAAGCCATGAAATCGCGGAAATAGTGGTGCGCCGACATTTCGCCGCCGTAGACTGCGCCGGTCTCTCGCATCACCTGCTTCACGAAGGCGTGGCCGGTGCGCGATTGCACGGGCTGGCCGCCAAGGCGGGTGACGATTTCCTGCGTGTTCCAGACGATGCGCGGATCGTGCACGATTTTCGCACCGGGTTCGCGAGCCAGAAACGCCTCCGCGAGCAGGCCGACAACATATTCGCCGGGAATGAACCGACCAGCACCATCGAACAGGAAACACCGATCGAAATCACCATCCCACGCAATACCGATATCAGCACCATTGGAGCGTACGGCCGTTGCCGTAACGGGCTGATTTTCCTCCAGCAGCGGGTTCGGAATGCCGTTGGGGAAGCGTCCATCGGGTTCGTGATGCATCCGAACGACTTCGAGGGCCGCGCCGCGAGATCGTAACTCAGCCAGCAAGGCATCAAAGGTCGGGCCTGCCGCGCCATTTCCAGCGTTGACGAGCAATTTCAGCGGGCGCAAGGCGTCCACGTCGATGAATGACAGCACGCAGTCCACATAAGCCGATCGCACCCCTTCGGAGGGCACAATCTTTCCAGGTTGCAGCGCGGCGTCAAACGTATTGGCTTCGGCGAGTTCCCTGACACGGGCTAGATCCGTTGCGGGATCCAGCGGAGCCGAACCGGCCTTCACCATCTTCATCCCGTTGTAGTCTATCGGGTTGTGCGAGGCAGTCACGCAGATGCCGCCATCAGCCCCAAGATGGCTGGTTGCGAAATACATTTCTTCGGTGCCGGACAGGCCAAGGTCAAGCACTGCGACCCCTTGAGACGTGAGCCCTTCGGCCACTGCGGCGGCCAAGCTCTCCGACGAAGCTCGCACATCGCGCCCCAGAACAACCCGCTGGGCGCCAAGGGCCACGGCAAAGCCAGCGCCAATTCGCCGCGCGATGCCCTCGTCAAGATCGACGCCAAGACGGCCGCGAATGTCATAGGCCTTGAAGCAGGTCAGCGATGTCATCCCTTCGCTCCCTGACCGCGTGCATAGACGTCCTCGTACCGGATGATGTCGTCTTCTCCGAGATAGGACCCCGTCTGCACTTCGATCAGCACCATGGGAACCTTCCCTGGATTCTTCATCCGGTGCTTTTCACCGAGCGGAATGTAAACCGACTGGTTCTCGCTCACGAGCTTCACTTCGTCGCCGATTGTAATCTCGGCGGTACCGGAGACCACAATCCAGTGTTCAGCCCGATGATGGTGACTTTGCAGGCTGAGGGCCGCCCCAGGGTGGACGTGAATGCGTTTCACCTGAAAACGGTCGCCGATGACCAGGCTTTCGAACCAACCCCAGGGACGGTGATCGACGGGAAAGCTCTCGGCCTGCCGCGCGCTTTTTGCCTTCAGCGCCGCCACCGCCTTCTTCACCTCCTGCGCTCGAGAGGCGTCGGCCACCAGCACGGCGTCAGGCATGGCCACGGCGATGATGTTTTCGAGGCCCAGCCCCACCAGTTCCACCCTATCGTCTTCAGAGCGCAGAAGGGTGTTCCGGCAGTCGATGGCGACGACATGCCCGGCGGTGGAAACGCCCGCCGCGTCCGGTCCACTTTCCCGCCAAACGGCGTCCCAGCCGCCCAGGTCGGACCAGCCCGCAGAGAAGGGCACCACGACAAGATTGTCCGCCCGTTCCATGACTGCGTAGTCGATCGAGACATTCTCGGCCGCGCTCCAAGCTTCCGGCTCAAGACGCAGGAAGCCGAGGTCGAGGGTAGCATCTGCCAGCGCCTGCTCCACAGGCTTCATGAGGTCAGGTGCATGGGCAGCGAACGCGGCCTTCATCGTCGCCACGGAGAAAAGGAAAATGCCCGCATTCCACAAGTGCCGCCCCGACGCGATCATCTCCTCCGCCCGGGTGGTATCCGGCTTCTCGACGAAGCGGACAAGTTCGATTGCCCGCCCACCGTCGCCGGGGGCATCGGCAAGCTCAAGGTAGCCATAGCCCGTTTCTGCATGAGTAGGAGTAATCCCGAACGTCACGATCTTACCGGCCTGCGCCGCCTGGACACCCGTCTCGACCGCCGCACGGAAGGCTGCGGCGTCGGGCACCACATGGTCCGACGGCGCCACCAGCATCAGGGCATCCGGATCCTGCCGTTCAAGCCACAATGCCGCCGCGAGGATTGCGGGCCCGGTGTTGCGCATCTCGGGTTCGATCAGGATCGCGCCCGGCCTGATGCCGACCTCGGCCAGTTGCTCGGTGACGATAAAGCGGAAATCGGCATTCGTCAGAACAAGCGGCGGCGCATAGCCTGGCCCGCTCAATCGCCGCGCCGAGGCTTTGAAGAGGGTTTCCTCCCCGACCAGCGGAACGAACTGCTTCGGGTATGACTTTCGTGACAAGGGCCACAACCGCGTGCCGGAGCCGCCGGAGAGCAGAACAGGAGTGATCATGTCAATTCCTTGGTAATCGAAATGTAAGTGTCAGGACACGTTTCTGCAGACAGGCCGCCTATTTCATCCGCAGGCCGACTTCGCCCTGATCGAGGAACCATGCATAGGTGCTCTCGATCCCCGTCTCCAGCGCGATCGTCGCCTCCCAGCCGAGACGGGACAGTCGACTGACATCCATCAGTTTCCTGGGGGTGCCATCTGGCTTGGTCGCGTCAAAGGTGAGACGCCCTTTGAAGCCGGTCACGCGGGCAACGGTTTCAGCAAGCTCGCGGATGGTCACATCGGTGCCGGTGCCCACATTGATATGGCTCAACATAGGCTGAACCTCGCGCGCAAGAATCTCGCGGTTGAGATCGAGCACGAAGAGACAAGCGTCAGCCATATCATCCACATGCAGGAATTCCCGCATCGGCGTACCGGACCCCCAGACCACCACCTCGTCAATCCCGGCGCGCGCCGCTTCGTGAAACCGGCGGATGAGCGCGGGCAAGACGTGCGAGTTCTCCGGGTGGAAATTGTCACCCGGACCGTAAAGGTTGGTTGGCATCACAGAGCGGTAGTCGGTTCCATACTGCCGGTTGTAGCTCTCGCAAAGCTTGATGCCCGCAATCTTGGCGATGGCATAGGGCTCGTTGGTGCTTTCCAGCAACCCTGTCAGCAAAGCATCCTCCCGCATCGGCTGGGGCGCCAGACGCGGGTAAATGCAGGAAGAGCCCAGGAATAGAAGCTTCTGAACCCCAGCTTCGTAGGCTTGGTGGATAATGTTCGCTTCCATCATCAGGTTATCATAGATGAACTCGGCCGGATAGGCGTTGTTGGCATGAATGCCACCCACCTTGGCCGCAGCGATGATCACCCGATCTGGCCTTTCGCTTTGCATGAAATCGCGCACTGCCGCCTGATCGATAAGGTCGAGCTCGGCATGCGTTCGGGTCAGGGTTTCCTGTCCTCGATCCTTGAGCTTCTGCAAAATGGCACCACCGACCATTCCGCGGTGACCTGCAACATACGTCCTCATCGCGAATCCCTTAATTGTCGATCGAAACCGGCAACTCCAACCCGTGCGCTTTCAGAAGTGCATGCCGCTTAGCGGATTTCAGGTCTTCGGATACCATCTCCGCGCACATTTCACGCGCGGTGATGTGCGGCTCCCAGTCGAGTTGCTTCTTCGCTTTGGCCGGATCGCCCAGCAAGGTCTCAACCTCTGCCGGGCGGAAATACCGCGGATCGATCCGCACGATCACATCGCCGGGCTTCACCTCGGGCGCTTTGTCCCCGGAAACCGCTTCAACGATACCGACCTCATCAATGCCTTCGCCCGCGAACCGCAGGGTAATCCCCAGCTCTTCGGCTGACCAATTAATGAACTCGCGCACCGAATACTGGACACCGGTCGCGATCACGTAATCCTCCGGCTGCTCCTGTTGCAGCATCAGCCATTGCATTCGGACGTAATCCTTCGCATGGCCCCAATCGCGCTTGGCGTCGATATTGCCCATGAACAAGCAATCTTCCAGGCCTTGTGCAATATTAGCCAAACCGCGTGTGATCTTGCGCGTCACAAATGTCTCGCCGCGACGCGGGCTCTCGTGGTTGAACAGAATGCCGTTGCAGGCATACATGCCATACGCCTCCCGGTAGTTTACCGTGATCCAATAGGAATAGAGCTTGGCCACCGCATAGGGGCTACGCGGATAGAAAGGCGTGGTTTCTCGCTGCGGCATTTCCTGAACCAAGCCGAACAACTCGGAGGTCGACGCCTGATAGAACCGGGTCTTTTGATCCAGGCCGAGGAAGCGAATCGCTTCCAGCAGCCGAAGCGTGCCGAGAGCATCGACGTCAGCGGTATATTCGGGGCTTTCGAAGCTGACAGCCACGTGGCTCTGGGCGCCGAGGTTGTAAATCTCGCAAGGTTCGACTTCGCGAATGATCCGCGTCAGGTTTGAGGTATCGCTCAGATCGCCGTAATGCAGCTTGAGCTTCGGGTTTGGTGTATGCGGATCCTGATAGATGTGGTCGATCCGCTGGGTATTAAAGAGCGAGGCGCGCCGCTTGATGCCATGAACTTCATAGCCTTTATCGAGCAGAAACTCAGCAAGGTACGAGCCATCTTGTCCCGTGATGCCTGTAATGAGTGCACGTTTTGTCATTGTTCTCTTTCGGTTCAGCTTTTCGTGAGGTGATTATGGATCAGGAGTACGAAGGGGGCGTCGGGCCTTTCGGTGTACAAGAAATTCATAGCTACGATCAAAGACAATCCTGATTAGATCAAAGATGGAAGGCACACGCATGCTTGCAGCAATCAAAGAACGGGTATCGAGAGGTCAGATAGATTGCGATCCGATGGACCAGGGTTGAGGCTCATTCTCCGGTACAGCAAGAAGGTGACACTTGTAACGGTGGAGACGGTGAAGAGGAAGGTCTTGAGGCACCTGCGATGACGGCCAGCTTCCTGTATCAGCCCTTCTATTGAGCGAACAGGGTCTCGAACCAGTGACAGCGCCGGTATCCTTGCTCGCCGATGCCAAACGCGCCCCCTTGCGGCCAAAGGCCATGGGCAGTTAGGCGTGTTCCGCTGCCCAACAGGTACTTCCTTGCCAGAAGTCGCTCCGACCCTATGAGCGAGGATCCGCTCGCCCATGGGCAGACAGTCGTGGGGCGGGATGCTTCCGGTCTCATCGCCGCCGTCCCCGGCTCTCGGCACGACTGTCAGCAGACGAAGCAAGGCGCCTGTCGCATCGTAGCACTCGGTGCTAGGCCCGCCGCTGGCTTCAACAATCATGTCGATTGATCTGCAGGTCATCGTTCCCCCTTGCGGCGCTTGGTCAGGCCCGCCAAGGCAAGATGTCGACCTTTCTGGCCGCAAGCGCAGAAAGAGTTCCTGCAACGGAGTCATTTGGCCAACAGCCTCAGGGAATTGGCATCATCCGGAGGCTCGATCTCCTTTTTCAGGACCTCTATCTCTTCTCTCAGCGCCTCATATTCCTCTATCTTTCGTCTCAGGAACGCATGGGTCAGCGCGGCTTTCCTGGCAACTCCCTTGGGCGTCAGGATATACGCGTAGCGCCGCTTGTCTTCGGCCGCGGTGAAGTTGCCTAACTTCACCAGCCCTTTTTCAATCAGAGCATTCAATACATAATGAATACCACCAACACTGACGCCGACGGCCTCTGCAAGCTCCCTCTGAGACATCTCGGAGTTTTCTCGCAAGAGTCGCAGAACGCGAAAATGCGTATCTTCTTGTAGTTTGATGCGCTTGCTGGTCATTCAGGAACTTCCTCACGCTACCGCACGCGGACGGCCCCCAAATCGCCTGGCTGTGTGCGAGGGTGGCGGAAGCAACCACCGCCATATCGTTCGAATTCGAGCGGTAGCAAATGCTGCATGAGCAAACAAGGGGGATATGCAAATTTTCAGGAAGACCATGCAACAGCTAACGTTGGAAGGGTCGCTGAACTTGGCGTGAGGGGCCCAGCCATCGCTCGGTCTCGTTCAGGGACCTCGGTATCAGGGCTCTCGCGCAGGAGTCTGATGGCCCGGCGCTTGGCCATTTTCCTGAGTCCCACACCCGGCAAGAGCGCCAGGAGATCAGGCCACATCAAAGCGTTACCGCCGGACGCCTGCGCCCTGCGGCGCCATTCCTCGTGCCAAAGGAAAGGGGCGGCCCGAAGGCCGCCCCGTCCCGTATCCCGCGGTGAACCGCAGATTACATCATGCCGCCCATGCCGCCCATGTCGGGCATCGCCGGGGCCGCGCCCTTGGGCTCGGGCTTTTCGGCGATCATGGCTTCGGTGGTGATCAGAAGACCGGCGATCGAGGCCGCGTCTTCCAGAGCGGTCCGGGTCACTTTGGCCGGGTCGATCACGCCGAACTTGAACATGTCGCCATATTCTTCGGTCTGAGCGTTGAAGCCGAAGTTCACGTCCGAGGATTCGCGCACCTTGCCGGCCACCACGGCGCCGTCGACGCCGGCGTTGTCGGCGATCTGGCGCAGCGGGGCTTCCAGGGCGCGGCGCACGATGGCGATACCCGCGTTCTGGTCGCTGTTCGCGCCGGTCATGCCTTCCAGCGCCTTGCCGGCCTGAACCAGCGCCACGCCGCCGCCGACGATCACGCCTTCCTGCACGGCCGCACGGGTCGCGTTCAGGGCGTCGTCCACGCGGTCCTTGCGCTCTTTCACTTCGATCTCGGTCATGCCGCCGACGCGGATGACGGCAACGCCACCGGCGAGTTTCGCCAGACGCTCTTGCAGTTTCTCACGGTCGTAGTCCGAGGTGGTTTCCTCGATCTGCTGACGGATCTGGGCCACGCGGGCTTCGATCTCGGCCTTCTCACCGGCGCCGTCGACGATGGTGGTGTTGTCCTTGTTGATCGAGATCTTCTTGGCAACGCCCAGCATGTCGATGCCGACATTCTCCAGCTTCATGCCCAGATCTTCCGAGATCACCTGGCCGCCGGTCAGGATCGCGATGTCCTGCAGCATGGCCTTGCGGCGATCGCCGAAGCCCGGGGCCTTTACGGCAGCGATCTTCAGGCCGCCACGCAGCTTGTTGACCACGAGGGTGGCCAGCGCTTCGCCTTCGACGTCCTCGGCGATGATCAGCAGCGGCTTTTGCGACTGGATCACGGCCTCGAGCAGCGGCACCATCGGCTGCAGCGACGAGAGTTTCTTCTCGTGCAGCAGGATGTAGCAATCTTCCAGATCGGCGATCATCTTGTCGGGGTTGGTGACGAAATAGGGGCTGAGGTAGCCGCGGTCGAACTGCATGCCCTCGACCACTTCGACTTCCGTCTCCATGCCCTTGTTCTCTTCGACGGTGATCACACCCTCGTTGCCGACCTTCTGCATCGCGTCAGCGATGAAGCGGCCGATCTGGGCCTCACCGTTGGCCGAGATGGTGCCGACCTGCGCCACTTCGTCCGAGTCGGCGACCGGGCGGGCAGCGCCCTTGATGGTCTCGACGACCTTGGCGGTGGCCAGGTCGATCCCGCGCTTCAGATCCATCGGGTTCATGCCGGCGGCGACGGCCTTCATGCCTTCACGCACGATGGCCTGCGCCAGAACGGTGGCGGTGGTGGTGCCGTCACCCGCTTCGTCGTTGGTGCGGGAAGCGACTTCCTTCACCATCTGCGCGCCCATGTTCTCGAACTTGTCCGAAAGCTCGATTTCCTTGGCGACGGTAACGCCGTCCTTGGTGATGCGCGGGGCGCCGAAGGATTTGTCGATGACGACGTTGCGGCCTTTGGGGCCCAGCGTGGTCTTGACGGCATCGGCCAGGATGTTGACGCCCTTCAGGATCCGGTCGCGGGCATCGGTCGAGAATTTGACTTCTTTGGCAGCCATGTTGGGTGCTCCTTAGGAATTTCGTTGAGGGAAGGGGGACAGGCTCAGGCGAGGATGCCGAGGATGTCGCTTTCCTTCATGATCAGCAGCTCTTCGCCGTTGATGGTGACCTCGGTGCCCGACCATTTGCCGAACAGGATGCGGTCGCCGGCTTTCACCGACATCGGGATCAGCTCGCCCGAATCCTTGCGCGCGCCTTCGCCGACCGCAACGATCTCGCCCTCGGCGGGCTTTTCCTTGGCGGAATCGGGGATGATCAGACCGCCCTTGGTCTTTTCGTCGCTGGCGACGCGGCGGACCGTCACGCGGTCATGGAGGGGTTTGAAAGCCATCTGTGAACACTCCCTAGGGTTCAGTGCGAATGGATCTTAGCACTCACTCAAGGCGAGTGCTAACGACGCCCTAGGTAGGCAGAGGTTTTCCGCCTGTCAACACTTGAAACCGAGGATTTTTTCGCAGTCGGGGCTCAGCCCCGAAGATGCTGCGACGCAGCGTGAAACGCCGCCCAGGCACCGGGGCACAGCGCCTCGATCTCGGCCTCCGACAGCGCCCCGCCGCCCGGATCGAAGGCCCGGATTCCGGCCCCATCGGCCAGCAGCAGCGCCACCGGCTCTTTCCGGCCCCAGCCCAGCAGGCGGGATTTCAGCCCCTCGACGCCGACCGAAGACCGGCTCAGCGCCGCGACCATCCTGCCCTGCGCCTCCACCGGGCTTTCCATCACCACAGGGCTCATCGCAGCCTCCAGACGAAGCGCAGCAGCACCGGCAGCAGGCGCGCCGGGACGACCGAAAGCACGATCTCGCCCTCGCCTTCCAGCGTCTGCCTATCAAAGAGCGGCAGCAGACGAAACCCGCGCCAGGGCAGCGCCTGCAGGATCCCGCTGGCCTTGCCCCAGAATTCGCCGGTCAGGGCCGGATCGCCCAGGCCAATCCGTACCTCGCCCCTGAGCCGGTCGATGCGCACGCATCCCAGCGCCTCGAGCCCCGCTCGGGCGCCCGCGCGCAGCATCTTGGCCGAGGGGCGGCGCTTCTTCGCGGCCGGTTTCGCGGCGTCGGGCTTTGGCCCCGTCGGCTTGCGCGCCCGCGCGCTGTCCAGCAGCGCCACGGGCACCAAGCCGCCCAGAAGGCCAAGCTCCACCCGATACCGCGGCGGATCGCTGCCAGCCACGGCCTGCAACCGCAGCGGCGCCAGCAACAGCGCCGCCACCAGCAGGAACACCCCGGCCAGCGCCCAAAGCATCATGCCTCGGGCTTGCCCTTGGCCTTCATCACCTTGGCAACGGTCGAGCCCACGGCCTCGGCCATCGTCGCCATGTCGCCGCGCACCGGCTCGACCCTTGCGCCGCCCGCGTCGATGATGATGGCGCCGACCGGACGGATGCCGCCGCCCGCCGCCGTCCCCATGCCGTTGCCGGTCTGGCCCGCGACCCCGCCGGTGCCCCCGCCCGCGCCGAAACCGAAGCCGTAGCTGACGATGGGAATCACCGTCGCGCCGTCGCGGTCGATGGGATCGCCCAGCACGTTCTTGGCGTTGAGCAGCTTTTCCAGCTCGTCCACGGTGCCCTTGAGCAGTTTCACCACGTCGTCCATGTGCCTCTCCTGTGCAGACAGCCCATTCTGGCGCATCCCGTGAGGCGCCGCCATGATCTGTGTCACTTGCCCGGAACGGCGCGCAGGGCTACGCCATCGGCATGTCGTTCGTGATCTCTCTCCTGCCCCTCCATCGCGGCACGCTGGCGCTCTGCGCCCTGCCCGCCTCGGCCGAGTCCCGGGCGGCCGTTCTGGATTTCGCTCCCGCGCTGATCCTGTCGCTGACGCCCGAGGACGAACTCGCCCGGCTCCACGCCGCCGACCTGCCGGATTGGTGCGCGGCGGTGGGGATCCCCCGCCTCGCCTTCCCGGTCGAGGATTTCCAGACCCCGCCCGAGGGGGCCGACTGGGCGGCGATCAGCGCCCCGGCGACGGCTGTGCTGAAGGACGGCGGCCGCGTTCTGGTGCATTGCCGGGGCGGGCTGGGGCGCTCGGGCATGGTGGCACTGAGGCTGATGATCGAGGCGGGCGAAGCGCCGGACGCGGCCCTGCGGCGGCTGCGCGCGGCCCGTCCCGGCGCGGTCGAGACCGAGGCACAGGAACGCTGGGCGCAGGGCTGAGCCCCCCTTGGCAGCCGTGGGACTCCTGCCAAAAGGTTAATCGCGCAACCCAAAGCCTTGGAATTGCTGATCCAGACCCCCTGTCCCATGCGTGGGACAACTCAGTCCGGCAGCGCCCCGTCCCAATCGGCAAGCCCCTTCCGACCCGCCTCGGTCAGCCCGTAGACCCCGGTCGCAACCCGCGCGAACCAGCCGTAATGATTGTCCGCCATGATCCGCGTGGCCCCCGGCACGCCGGTATCCCGCGCCACCGCCGCCCCTTTCGCCGCACCGTATTCCGCCAGATAGGCCGCGCATCTGAGCGCATCCTGCCGGTAGCCCGTCACCAGCCCGTGCCGAGTCGCGCCGCCGGCGTTCGGATCGCCTTGCCGGCGGGTGAATTCCTTTTCCAGCCGCGCCCGCTTCACCTTCGAGCCGCGCGGCGCATAGGGCCCGGGCTCGGCCAGAACCTCAACGAACCCGTCGCGCGCCCGCACGGTGATCAACCCCATCCCCAGCCTGCGGCAGAGCGCCGTATTCTCGACCAGCATCCGCCGCGCCTGCCGCCCCTCGGGGCGCAGCACCGCCAGATAGACCTGCGGCGACAGCGCCAGCCGGGCGATGCCCTGGTGGTAAAGCGCCAGCGAGAACTTGAGCTTCATCTCGACGATGACCGGATCGGCGCCCCCCATCGCCACCAGATCCGCCGCTCCGATCTCGCCCTTGACCGACAGGCCCCGGCCTTCGAAATGCGCCTTGAGGGGCGGGTAGAGATCGGCTTCGCGCATCACGGACATGACCTCAGATAACCCGGGCCGGAACCGCAGGGAAAGCCCCGGCGTTGTGCCTTCATGCTGACCGCGCTGATCGTCCTTGCCCTGGTTGCCGCAGCGCTCCTGATCGGGGCGGCCTGGGGCCTTTGGGCGCCGCTGCCCGAAAAGCTGGAGGGGTTTCTCATCGCGATGGCGGGTGGCGCGCTGATCGTGTCGATCATGTCGGAATTGGTGGAACGTGCCGCGCCCCAGATCCCCTGGCTGGTGCTGGCGGGCAGCCTGATAGCCGGCGCCTGCACCTTCGTGGCCCTGGACAAATTCATCAAGCGCAAGCTCGGCGCGGAATCGGGCGGCGGGCTGCTGGTTTCGGTCACGCTGGACGGCATTCCCGAGAACCTGGCGCTGGGCGTCGCGCTGATCGGCGCCTCGGGGCTGGAGGTGGCGGCGCTGGCGGGCTCGATCTTCCTGTCGAACCTGCCCGAGGCCGCGGGCGGTGCCAAGGGAATGCTGGAGGACGGCTATTCGAAGGCCAAGGTCTTCGCCATCTGGGCCGCGACCGCGGTGCTGCTGGTCGGGGCTGCGCTTCTGGGCAACCTGGCACTGGCGGGCGTGGCGGCGCCGGCGCTGGCGACGATCCGCGTCTTTGCCGCCGGGGTCGTCGCGGCCTCGCTCGCCATCGAGGTCTTTCCCAAGGCCTATGATCAGGACCGCTATGCCACCGGATTCGCAGTGGCGCTGGGTCTGGTGGCGGCGCAGGGGCTGGGGCAACTGGGGGGCTGAACCTGCGACCCCGGCGGCTAGTGACAAGCCCTGCCCCCGCGCCTATAAAACGCGCGCCAAATCGCCCCAGCCTGCGCATTCACGGGAAAACCCTCATGACGATCCAAGTTTTCGGCCACAAATCGCCCGACACCGACTCGACCGGCTCGCCCATCGCCTGGGCCTGGTATCTGACGCACAAGGGGACGCCCGCCAAACCCGTGCTGCTGGGCGAGCCGAACACCGAAGCCGCTTTCGTGCTGAAACACTGGGGGCTGGACAAGCCCGAGATCATCCAGGGCGTCGAGGCCGGGGCGCCGGTCGTCATCGTCGACACCAACAACCCGGCCGAACTGCCCGCCGACATCAACAAGGCCGATATCCGCGCCATCATCGACCACCACAAGCTGGTGGGCGGGCTGGAAACCAAGGGGCCGATCGACATCACCGTCCGCCCGCTGGCCTGCACCGCCACCATCATGGCCGACCTGATGGGCGACGACCTCGTCGCCGCGCCACGCGGCGTGAAGGGGGCGATGCTGTCCTGCATCGTCTCGGACACGCTCGAATTCCGCTCGCCCACAACCACGCCGCATGACAGGGCCGTGGCCGAGGCGCTGGCCAAGGATCTGGGCGTCGATCTGCATGCGCTGGCCGCGGCGATGTTCGAGGCGAAATCCGACGTCTCGGCCTTTTCGGACGCGGAACTGCTGCGGATGGATTCGAAGGAATACACCGTCGCCGGGAAGGAGCTGCGCGTCTCGGTGCTGGAAACCACCGCGCCCAAGGTGGTACTGGACCGCAAGGCGAGCCTGATGGACTCGATGGTGGGCGTCGCCAAGGAAGACGGCGCCGATCAGGTGCTGTTGTTTGTCGTCGACATCATCCGCGAGGAAGCGACGCTGCTGGTGCCCAACGCGCTGGTCAAGGAGATGGCCGAGAAGAGCTTCGGCGTCACCGTCACCGGCGATACCGTGGTGCTGCCGGGCGTGATGAGCCGCAAGAAGCAGATCATCCCGGCGCTGACCCTCTGACGGGGCCCGCGGGGGGCCAGCCCCCCGCACCCCCCGCCGGGAGGGTTTTGCACCCTCCCGGGCCCACCCGCAGGATATTTCCGGAACAAAGATGAAGGGGCGCCGATGTCACCGGCGCCCTTTTTCCTTTGCCGCGCGTGGGTTGCTTGCCCAGAAGCCCGCCTGTAGCCTGCGCCGAAACAAGACTCCGGGGGCAAGGGCATGGCGGGCACGAACTGGCGGGCGGTGGTGCTGGCCTATGCGATCGGCGTGATCGGCGCAGTGCAGGTGGGGCGGCTGGCGCCGGCCACCGAGGAATTGCGCGACGGGCTGTCGATGAGCCTGGCAAGCCTGGGCTGGGCGATCTCGACCATCACCCTGCCCTCGGCCTTGCTGGGGGTGGCGGCCGGGCTCTGGGTCAGGCGGCGGGGCGCCCGCCAGGCGCTGCTTCTGGGCGCCGGGCTGCTGGCCGTGGCGGCGCTGGCGGCGAGCGCGGCGCCGAATGCGCTGCTGCTGACTCTGCTGCGCGGGGTCGAGGGGATCGGCTATCTGGCCATCGTCGTCGCGGCCCCCACGCTGATGGCCGAACAGGCGCAGGGCCGCGACCAGCAGGCGGCGCTGGCGCTTTGGGGCACCTTCTTCACCTTCGGGCTGAGCCTGGCGGCCATGGCAGGGGGCGGGCTGTCGGTCGCCTGGGGCTGGCGCGGCTGGTTTGCCGCCAATGCGCTGCTGGTGGCTGGCGCGGCGCTGCTGGCGCTCCGTGCCCTGCCTCGCGCGCCGGAACCCGTGCAGCTCGCGCCCGGGGCGGCGCCGGAACGCGGCCGCCTGGGGGCCGCCGCCTGGCTGCTGGGGGCGGCGTTCCTGGGCATGACGCTGGTCACGCTGGCGCTGATGAGCATGATGCCGAGTTTCCTGATCGAGATGCGCGGCTTCACCCAGGCCGAGGCCGGGCGGGCCACCGGCCTGGTGGCGCTGGCGGCGATTGCCGGCAGCCTGTCCTATGGGCTGATCGGCAGCCGGATCCGGCCCGGACTGCTGATCGGGCTGGCGGGGGCGCTGCTGCTGCTCTGCGCCCTGCCTGCCTTCGATCCGCGGCTGGGGCTGGGCGCGGCCATGACGGCGGCGGTCATCGCGGTCTATGGGTCGGGCGTGCTGACGGGCTTCACCTTCGCCGCCGTGCCGCGCCTTGCCCCCTCGGCGGCCGAGGTCGGGCCGACCAATGGCCTGATCGCGCAACTGGGCAGCATCGGCGCCTTCCTCGGCCCGCCGCTGATCGGCGGGCTGGTCACGCGCTATGGCTGGCAGGCGCTGTCGCTTGCCATCATCGGCTTCACGCTGAGTTTTCTGATCCTGGGCTGGGCGGCGCTGAGGGCCGCTCAGAGGTAGGAGCGCTCGTCCAGGGCCTTGGCGATCTCGGCCCGGACCAGCTTGCGGACTTGCTGGGTGATGCGTTCGCCCAGTTGGCCCTTCAGCTCTTCGCGGACGATCTGGGCGACCAGGAGGCGCAGGGTTTCCTCGTCCAGAACCGTGTCTTCCTCGCCCGTCAGTGCCGCATCGTCATTCGGCGCGGCATGGAGGTAATCGGCGACATCCGCGGCGGGTTCGACCGCCGGTTCAGCGGCGATTTCCGCGCCGGGCTCTGACGCAGGCTCGGCGGCGGGGATGTCGGCCACGGGCGCCTCCCCACCAGGAAGCTCGGCCGGGGCGGCCTGATTGGCGACCTCGACCTCCTTGCCGCGATGGGCAAAGCTGAGCCGGCCGTAGAGTTCGGTCACGTTCGAGGCGCGCGGCGCCTCGCTGTCGGCGGCGTTGTCGCCCTCGAACTCGCTGGTGGCGAAGGCCGCTTCCAGCTCGGCGATCGTCGCCTCGAGCTTGCCGAAATCGGGGGCCGGGATGGCGACCTGCGCCTCGTCCGCCGCGGACTCGTCCTCGGGCGCCGCGTTGACGCGCTGGGCTTCGGTCAGGATCAGCCGCCCGGCTTCGGCACCCCGCCCGCCTTCCTGCGCGACCAGGCGACGGATCGACGTGAGAACGTCCTCAATCTCGCGATTGGTCATGGCGTCAGACATGGGGGGCCTCTGCTCGTTTTGAGACGAGGATAGCGCGGGAAGGCCCTCGAAACAATGGCGGATCGGCCGTGGCGTGACGCTCAGGGGGCCGAGTTGCGGTAGCGCCCCATGATCCGGTCCAGCGCCGCGCCCTGCGCCGAGGGCGTGCTGCCCGGGGTCGCATGCGGCAGGGTCGCGGAATAGGCCTCGACGTCATAGGTCGGGATCCCGAGATTGAGCGCCGAGACCGTCAGTTGACCCATCGATTCGAGCAGGCTGTAGGCCGCAAGCTGCACATTCGCCGCCGCCAGGATGCGCGAAGAGCGGGCATCCAGCAGCTCCTGCTCGGCATCGAGCACGTCGAGCGTGGTGCGCGAGCCCAGCTCGGCCTCGGCGCGGACCGCATCATAGGCCGATTGCGCGGCGGAAATCTGCAGATCCCCGGCGCTGAGCGTGGCGCGGGCGATCTGCAGCTGGGCCCAGCTGGCCGCGACCGATTGCTGGACGATGGCCACGGTCTGATGCAGGGCGGCGCGGCGTGACTGCGCGCGGGCGACGCCCTGACGCTCGACCGAGCGCAGGCGCCCGGCCGTGTAGAGGGGCACCTGATAGGTGACCGAGGCACTGAGGTCGCTGTCCCGGGTTTCCGGCAGCGGACGGGCGCGGGTGATATCGGCGCTCAGCCCGACCGAGCCCGTGACCGTGCCGCGGCGTTGCAGACCGGCGATCTCGGTCGAGATATCGGCGGCGGTGACCTCATGCTGGGCCTGGGTGATGGCCGGATGATTGCGCCGGGCGATGTCCTGCGCTTCCTCGAGCGACGAGGGCAGGCGCGGCAGCCGGGGCGGCGCGGCCAGCTCGCTGGGATACTGGCCGACGGCGAGGTTGTATTGCTCGCGCGAGATGGCGACATCGCCCTGGGCTGCGGCCAGCGCCGAGCGCGAGGCGGCAAGGCGGGCCTCGGCCAACGCCACATCGGTGCGGGTGGAATCGCCCAGCTCGAACCGCTCGCGCGCGGCGCGCAGCTGTTCGCTGATCACGCCCACGTTGTTGCGCTGCAATTGCAGGGTCTGGAGATCGGTATAGAGCCCCATATACGAGGAAACGGCGTTCAGCAGCACGTTCTGTTCGACCACCACCAGCGCCGAACGGGTCGAGAGCACCATCTCATGCGTCATGTCGACGGCGCGGCGGTTGCGGCCGAAATCATAAACCGGGATCGAGGCGGTGATGCCGAAGCTCAGCCGGTAATCCGGCGTGCCGGAGGCGGTGCTGAGGGCGGTGGTGGCGAAATTCACCACCGGATAAAGGGCCGAGATCGCCTGCTGCACATCCTCGTCTGCGGCGCGCAAGAGGGCGCGGTTCTGCTCCAGCAGGTTCGAGTTGCGATAGGCCGCAACCAGCGCATCCGCCAGCGAATCGGCCGACGCGGGGGCGGCCAGCGCCAGAGCCAGCGCGCTCGCACTGAGGGCAGCGCGTATCCGTTTGCGAACGCTCATCGCGCCCTCCGTGCTTTGGTTCCGGCCCGCGCCCGAGCGGGCGCGCGTCAATGTTATGCCTGTGTCAGAGGGCGAAGCCCCTCTCGGCGACGAAGCCGTCAAGCACCGGCGCCGCCGCATTGAACGCATCACGCCAGCGGATTCCGTCGCCGTGACGTACGCCCAGCCGAACAGTGCCGAGCGCGCCCTGCATGAAGATGGCGACGACGCGGCCGCCCTCTTTCAACTGCGATTCCAGCGCGGCCGGAAAGACCTCGATTCCGCCTTCGACGATGATCGCATCATAGGGGCCATGCTCCGGCGCGCCCGCGGTCGGTGTGCCCGTCTCCAGCGCGACATTGGTCACGCCGATCGCTTCGAGCGCGGCCTCCGCTTCGGCGGCAAGGCTCTCATCGGCTTCGACGGCGACGACCGCCTGCGCCATATGGGCGATGACGGCGGTGGAATAGCCGGTGGCCGGGGCCAGGTCGAGCACCAGGTCCGTCGGCTTGATATCCAGCGTATCCAGCATCTTGGCCAGCGTCCGAGGCTCCAGCAGCACGCGCCCGCCCCCCAGCGAGACATTCTCGCCGACATAGGCGGCCTCGACCATCGGCCCGGGCACGAAACGCTCGCGCGGGATGGTGAGCATCGCCTGGATGATCGGCAGCTTGGTCACGTCCGAAGGGCGAACCTGAGTGTCGACCATCACGGTACGGCGGGCGGCGAAAGCGGGCATGGCACGGGCTCCGTCTGGGTCTGTCAGCCCCTCTTGCCACAGGGGCCGCGCGCTTGGCAATGCCGCCCCCCGGGGCGGGGTCAAGCACCCGGTGGACTGTGGCTTCGTGACACGCGGAAAGGCCGGGCGCAAGCAGAATGTTCAGCCGCGACTGAACGAAGAGGCCGCGCCCTGCCCCGCTCAGCCCGCGACCGGAACGTCGAGGCCGCGCTGGACCGCGGGCCGCGCCAGGAATCGCTCCATCCAGGCGGGCACGTTCCTCAGCCTGTCCCAGCCGACCAGGGGTCCCGCCTCGTAGAACCCGGTCAGCGACCGGACCCAGGGCGCGACGGCAATATCGGCCACGGAATACTCGCCCACGATCCAGTCGCGGCCCTCGAGCTGACCGTCCAGCACCTTGAGCAGGCGCTCGGATTCGGCGCGGTAGCGTTCGAAGGGCCGCTTGTCCTCAATGTCCTTACCGGCGAACTTGTGGAAGAAGCCCAGCTGCCCGAACATCGGCCCGACGCCGCCCATCTGCCACATCAGCCATTGCACCGCCTGCCAGCGCAGCGCGGGATCCTCGGGCAGGAATTTCCCCGATTTCTCGGCCAGATACATCAGGATTGCCCCGGATTCGAACAGCGCGAGCGGCGCACCCCCCGGCCCGTTCGGGTCCAGGATCGCCGGGATCTTGTTGTTGGGATTGAGGGACAGGAATTCGGGCGTCATCTGGTCGTTGTCGCCGAAACTGATGCGATGCCCCTCGTAGGGGATGCCGGTTTCCTCCAGCATCACGCCCACCTTGATGCCATTGGGCGTGGGCAGGGAATACAGCTGCAGGACCTCAGGATTGGCGGCGGGCCAGCGGCGGGTGATCGGGTGATCGGTCAGGCGGGTCACGGTGGAACGGGTCATGGGAACTCCGGGTAAGGCGGCGAATGGGCCTTGGAATTGGCCTGCGCCGCGCGCATCATCGCCCGGGACGAGGTAAACAGCCGGTGAACCCGGTTCAAGCGTCACACGGAAGAAACGCAGAGGGGACAATCTATGCTCAAGGAATTCAGGGACTTCATCGCCCGGGGCAATGTCATGGACATGGCCGTGGGTATCATCGTCGGGGCGGCCTTCACCGCCATCGTCAGCTCCATGGTCGCCGATCTGATCAACCCGATCATCGGCCTGATCATCGGCGGCATCGACTTCAAGAACATGTATTGGGTGATGTCGGGCGACGTGCCCGCCAATGCGGGCCTCGACACCGCGCGCGAAGCGGGCGCGGCTGTCTTTGCCTATGGGTCCTTCATCACCGCGGTGATCAACTTCGTGATCATCGCCTGGGTCGTGTTCATGCTGGTCAAGGGCGTGAACAAGATCAAGGATTCGGCCATGCGCGCCGAGAAGGTCCAGGCCCCCGCCGCCGAGGAACCCGCCGCGCCCCCGCCCCCCTCGACCGAGTCGCTGCTGGCCGAGATCCGCGACCTGCTGAAGGACCGCGCCGCCTGAGCGCCCGCCCCCGCCGGTCCGCCCGGCGGGGGTTTCCCGTCAATCCTTGCGCCGGACCTCGACCTGCGCGCCGACGCGCCGCATCTGATAGCGCCCCGCCTTTTCCACCAGATCGGACAGTTTCCCACAGCCGAAGGACCGGCTGTCGAAATCGGGATGCGTCGACTGGATGGTCTGCCCGATCAGCCCCAGCGGGAACCATTCGCCCTCCGGGTCCAGCGCATTCATCGCCGCGTTGATCAGGGGCACGGCGTCGCGCGGCGCGGCCTTCGAGGGCAGCGGCACCTGCGGTTCAGGCTCCTTGATCAGGTTCTCCACGAAGATGAAGCGCTTGCAGGCCTTGCGGAAGGCCTCGGGCGTCTTCTGCTGGCCGATACCATAGACATCGAGCCCCTGCTCGCGGATCCGGCTGGCCAGGCGGGTGAAGTCGCTGTCCGAGGAGACGAGCACGAAGCCGTCGAATCGGCCGGAGTGCAGCAGATCCATCGCATCGATCACCAGGGCAATGTCAGACGAATTTTTCCCCACGGTATTCGCGGGTTGATGATGCGGCACCAGCGCCAGCGCCGGCAATCTCTCCTGCCAGCCGGACATCTGCTGGCGCGAGAAATCGCCATAGATGCGCCGCACCGAGGCTTCGCCCAAGCTGGCGATCTCTTCAAAGATCGACTCCGCCCATTTGGGCGAGGAATTGTCGGCGTCCACCAGGACGGCCAGGATCGGGGTTCCGTTTCGGGCCATGTCAGGCTCCTTTCGGGGGAATGATGGGCCGGGGCCGCCAGGAGCGCAAGCACCCAGACGCGGCGCAAGCGCTCAGACGGCGGCTTTCTCGGCAAGGTCCCGGGCGATGGCGAAAGCGCCGCGCAGGCGATCCTTCTCGGTGGTCCAGTCTTGCGGCAGGACCAGCTTATTGTCGCGGATCTTCGCGCCCGGGTGCGTATGAAGAAACTCGACCAAACCCTTGGGATTGGGGAATTTGTCGAGGTGGAATTGCACCGTGGCGCCCTTCGGCCCCGCGTCCAGCCGCGCGATCTGCGCCTTCTTGCACAGCGCCTTGATGCGGACCACGGCCAGAAGCGTGTTGACCTCGCGCGGGAGGTCGCCGAAGCGGTCGATGAGCTCGGCGGCGAAGCCCTCGAACTCGACCTTCTTCTCCAGCGTGGCGAGGCGCCGGTAAAGCCCCAGCCGCACGTCCAGATCGGTGACATAGGTATCGGGAATCAGCACCGGCACGCCGAGGTTGATCTGCGGCGCCCAGGCGCCATCGGTCAGGTCCTGCAACTCGCCCGAGCGGAGTTTCGAGATCGTCTCTTCCAGCATCTGCTGGTAGAGTTCGTAGCCTACCTCGTTGATATGGCCCGATTGTTCCTCGCCCAGGATGTTGCCCGCGCCCCTCAGATCCATGTCCTGCGAGGCGATGGTAAACCCGGCGCCCAGGCTGTCGATGGAGCCCAGAACCTTCAGCCGCCGCTCGGCCTGCGGGGTCAAGGGCGTGCGGGGTTTCGTCGTCAGATAGCAATAAGCGCGGGTCTTCGAACGCCCCACCCGGCCCCGGATCTGATAGAGCTGCGACAGGCCGAACATATCGGCACGGTGCACGATCATCGTGTTGGCCCGGGGAATGTCGAGGCCGGATTCGACAATCGTCGTGGCCAGAAGCACGTCATACTTGCCGTCGTAGAAGGCGTTCATCCGCTCGTCCAGCTCGCCCGCGGCCATCTGGCCATGGGCGACCAGAACCGAAACCTCGGGCACCTGGGTTTTCAGGAAATCCTCGATATCCGGCAAGTCCTTGATGCGGGGCACGACATAGAAGCTCTGCCCGCCGCGATACCGCTCGCGCAGCAGCGCCTCGCGGATCGTCACCGTGTCGAACTCGCTGACATAGGTGCGGATCGCCAGCCGGTCGATGGGCGGGGTCGAGATCAGCGACAGGTCCCGAACCCCGGTCAGCGACAATTGCAGCGTGCGGGGGATTGGCGTGGCGGTGAGGGTCAGGACGTGAATGTCAGACCTCATTTCCTTCAGCCGTTCCTTGTGCGTCACGCCGAAATGCTGCTCCTCGTCGATGACCATCAGGCCCAGGTTGCGGAACTTGACCGCCTTGGCCAGCAGCGCATGGGTGCCGACGACGATATCGACCGTCCCGTCGGAAATCCCCGCACGGGTGGCCGCGGCTTCCTTGGCCGAGACGAAGCGCGACAATTGTCTGACAACAAGAGGAAAGCCGCGGAACCGCTCGGAAAAGCTGTGGAAATGCTGGCGGGCCAGAAGCGTCGTCGGGCAGATGACGGCCACTTGCAGGCCCGACATGGCGGCGATGAAGGCCGCGCGCATCGCCACCTCGGTCTTGCCGAAGCCCACGTCGCCCACCACCAGCCGGTCCATCGGCCGGCCACGGTCGAAATCCTCGATCACGTCCTCGATGGCTTTGAGCTGATCCTCGGTCTCGGCATAGGGGAAGCGGGCGGCGAAGGCTTCCCACATGCCTTCGGGCGGATTCAGGACGGGCGCCTTGCGCAATTCCCGCTCGGCGGCGATGCGGATCAATTTGTCGGCGACCTCGCGGATGCGCTGCTTGAGGCGGGCCTTCTTGGCCTGCCAGGCGCCGCCACCCAGCTTGTCGAGCAGCCCTTCCTCATGGCCATAGCGGCTGAGGAGTTCAATGTTTTCAACGGGCAGATAGAGCTTGTCGCCCCCCGCATATTCCAGCGCCAGGCATTCATGCGGCGCCTTCATCGCGGTGATGGTCTCGAGCCCCAGATAGCGGCCGACCCCGTGCTCCACATGCACCACCAGATCGCCGGGCGAGAGGCTTTGCGCCTCGGACAGGAAATTCTCGGCCTTCTTGCGCCGGGGACCGCGCACCAGCCGCTCGCCCAGCACGTCCTGTTCCGAGATCACCGCCAGATCCGGCGTCACGAAGCCGGCCTCCAGCGGCCAGACCACCAGCGAGACCTGACCCTTGCCCCCGATCCCGCGGGCGTCGGTGACGAGCTTGGCGTCCTTCAGCTTGTGTTCGGCCAGAAGCCCCTGCAGCCGGTCGCGCGCCCCCTCGGACCACGACGCGATGACCACCGCGCGGGCCTCGCGCTCTTTCTGAACATGGTCGCGCAGGGCCTTGAAGATATTGACGTTATCCTGTTGCCTCTCCAGCGAGAAATTACGCCCGGCACGGCCTTGGGCATCCAGCACCCCGGGCCCGGGCGGCTGCGGCAGCGGCGAGAGCTGTACCACCCTGAGCGGCGCCAGCGCCGCGTCCCAGGCGGCATCGTCGAGATAGAGCGTGTCGGGCGCGGCGGGTTTGTAGACGGTATCGACGCGCGCCTTGTGGCTCAGCGCCTCCTGCCGGTTCTGGTACTGATCGGCGATCGTCTCCCACCTGGCGGCGCGCACCGCATCCGACTGGTCGTCCAGCAGGACGCTGGCACCGGGGAGATAGTCGAAGATCGTCTCCAGCCGGGCGTGGAAATAGCCCAGCCAATGCTCCATCCCCTGATGCTTGCGCCCGGCGCTGACCGCCTCGTACAGGGGATCGTCGGTGCCGGCTGCGCCGAATTCCACGCGATAGGTCTGGCGGAAGCGGGCGATGGAGGGCTCATCCAGGATCACCTCGGACGCGGGCGCCAGTTCCAGCCGGTCGAGCTTGCCGGTGGTGCGCTGCGTCGCCGGATCGAAATGCCTGAGCCCGTCCAGCGTATCGCCGAACAGGTCCAGCCGCACCGGTTCGGCATCGCCGGGCGGATAGATGTCGACGATCCCGCCCCGGACGGCGAAATCGCCGGGCTCGGTCACCGTGGGGCTGGGGGAATAGCCCATGCGCGCCAGATAGTTACGCAGCGCCCCTTCATCGACGCGGCGCCCCACCTCGGCAATGAAACTGGACGCGGCGACCGTCTCGCGCGCGGGCAGCTTCTGCATCGCCGCGTTGAGCGTGGTGAGCAACACGAAAGGCCCGGGCACGCCCTGCGCCAGCGCGGCCAGGGTCGCCATGCGCCGGGCGACGATCTCGGGATTGGGGGACACCCGATCATAGGGCAGGCAGTCCCAGGCCGGCAGCGTCAGCACCACCAGATCGGGGGCGAAGAAGGCCAGCGCCCGGCGCATCGCCTCCAGCCGCTTGTCGTCGCGCGCCACATGGATCAAGGGCGCGCCGCGCTTCGCGACCTCGCGGCGCAGGAGTTCGGCGTCAAAGCCCTCCGGGGCGCCGCCCAATAGGATCCGCTCAGCCATCGGTCACAGCATCCGGGCCGTCAGGTTATGCCACATGCCCCACATCGTGGTGACAAAGATCGCCACCAGGCCGATCGACTGGATCAGCACGCGGGTCCAGAAGATCGCCTTGACCAGCGCCTCGCCCTGAAGCGCCTGCGCCTCGACCCGCGCGGCCAATCTGAGGCCGAGCCAGGCGCCGAGCGTCAGCGGCCCCAGAAGCAGGAACAGCGCCTGGGACAATTCGTAGCCATACCAGAAGCCCAGCACCGCCAGCGAACTCAGCACCGTCAGCCAGAACCCCAACAGCAGGGCACCCGAACTGCGCAGGATCGTCATCCGCCGCCGGGCCTGGATCAGGGCCAGGGTATTCAGATCCTCCATCACCGCGCCGCCGCGTCGGCGGGCACGCTGCACCAGGTCGAAGGGAACGCCCATGACGAAATGGGTGACGTTCGACCACGCCACCGCCAGCACCAGCCAGAACCACAGGTTCGAAAAGGACCTGAGGTCGATGGTAGAAAAAAGCGAGTCCGTCAGATTCACCCGGAGCCCCTTGCCTGATGCCCTCTGATTAGTCGCCTTTCACGCCGGGGCCAAGCCGGGAAACCCGGCCGGGCTTGAGCTTGCCGCCCGCGCATGGCACCAAAGCGCCGCAGACCGGAGAGACTTCATGCCCGTCCACACCCCCGCCCCCTATCCCGCCGCCCGCCTCCGCCGCCTGCGCCGTACCGGCGCGCTGCGCGATCTGGTGGCCGAGAATGCCGTGACCGCCGCCGATCTGATCTGGCCGGTTTTCATCCGCGAGGGCGAAGGGGTCGAGGAAAAGATCCCGTCGATGCCCGGGGTGAACCGGCTGTCGCTGGACGTCATGCTGCGCAAAGCCGAGGCCGCGCACAGGGACGGCGTGGGGGCGATCTGCCTTTTCCCCTATACCGCCGCCGAACTCCGCACCGAGGATTGCGCCGAGGCCTGGAACCCCGAGAACCTGACAAACCGTGCCATCCGGCTGCTGAAGGCCGAGCTGCCTGAGATGGCGGTGATGACCGATATCGCGCTCGACCCCTACAACATCAACGGCCATGACGGCTTCGTTGTGGACGGCCAGATCCTGAACGACGAGACGGTCGAGGCGCTGGTCAAGATGGCGCTGGCGCAATGCGAGGCGGGGGCCGATATCCTCGGCCCCTCGGACATGATGGACGGCCGCATCGGCGCGATCCGCACGGCGACCGAGGGCGCCGGGTTCCAGAAGGTCGCGATCCTGAGTTACGCCGCGAAATTCGCCAGCGCCTTCTACGGCCCGTTCCGCGATGCGGTCGGCGCCTCGGGGCGGCTGGTCGGCGACAAGAAGACCTATCAGGTGAATCCGGCCAACCGGCTGGAGGCCCTGCGCTGCGTCGCCCGCGATCTGGACGAGGGCGCCGATATGGTGATGGTCAAGCCCGGCATGCCCTATCTCGACATCTGCCGGTCGGTGAAGGACGAGTTCGGCGTGCCGACCTTCGCCTATCAGGTCAGCGGCGAATACGCGATGTTGGCTGGCGCGATGGAGCGCGGCTGGCTGGGCGAGGCGGTGATGCTGGAGAGCCTTCTGGCCTTCAAGCGCGCGGGCTGCGACGGGGTGCTGACCTATTTCGCCCCGGCGGCGGCGAAAGCGCTGAAGGTCTGACCTATATCAGCGGCGATTCGCCCAGCGAATCGCCGCGCGCGTGACAAGCGCGTGATGGCGCCGTATACTTCCGCCACAGGCATTTTCCGGTGACAGGGGCGACAGATCCCGCGCCAAACCTTTGAGGATGAGCATGACCCAGACCTTGCGCCTTTCGCGCCCGCTTTCGCGTCGCAGCCTGCTGGTTGGCGGCGCCGCCACCTCGCTTCTGGCCGCCTGCGGCAATCCGGTGGGCAATTTCAACGCTGAACGCCTGGACGCGCGCGTCGATGCCACCCGCGACTATCTGCGCCAGAACCACCCCGAGTTGAGCAACCTCTTCGCCAACGCCCAGGGCATCCTTTACATGCCGCTGGTGACCGAGGCCGGGTTCTTCGTCGGCGGCTCGTTCGGACAGGGTGCGCTGCGGATCAACGATGCCACCGTCGATTATTATTCCGCGACGCGGTTGAGCGCGGGGCTGCAGATCGGCGCCCAGCAATATGCGCATGTCCTCTTCTTCATGACGCCCCAAGCGCTGCAGGATTTCCGTGCCGGCGAGGGTTGGGCAGCCTCGGCCGACCTGCGCTATGCCACGCCCGAGATGGGCGGCTCGGCCGGGGTGCAGACCACGACCATGTTCTCGCCCGTGATCGCCGTGGTCTTCGGGCAGGCCGGTCTCATCGCCGGGGCCTCGCTGGCCGGCGTGCGCTATCAGCGCATCATTCCCTGATCCGCGAAACGGCGTTTCCGATCGGCGTCCCGGTCGGGGCGCCCTTTTTCGTATCCGCGGAAAATATCCATTTACGGCTTCGCGCCGCCTGATAGCCTGCCGGTCAAACGGGAGGACATCATGATCACCATCAGCGGCGAGGGCCTGACCCTCGCGGATATCGTGGCCGTATCGCAGGGCGCCGAGGTTCGGCTGTCGCAGGACCCCGCCGTCCTTGGCCGGATCGAAGCCAGCCAGGGCCGGATCGAGGCCGCCGTGGCGGCGGGCGAGCAGGTCTACGGCGTGACCACGCTTTATGGCGGCATGGCCGACCAATACGTGCCCGTCGAGCGGATGGTCGAGTTGCAGCATATCGCGCTGTGGCACCACAAGACGGCCACCGGCCCCCGCCTGCCCGAGGCGGATGTGCGGGCGGCCATGCTGCTGCGCGTAAATTCGCTGATGAAGGGCTATTCCGGTGTCCGGCTGGAGCTGATCCAGCGCTACGTCACCTTCCTCAACGCGGGTGTGACGCCCCATGCCTATCAGCGCGGCTCCATCGGCGCCTCGGGCGATCTTGTCCCGCTCAGCTATATCGGCGCCTCGGTCATCGGCCTCGACCCGGCGTTTCTGGTCGATTGGAACGGCGAGACGCTCGATTGCCACACGGCGCTCTCCCGGCTGGGGCTGGCGCCGCTGACGCTGCGCCCCAAGGAGGGGTTGGCGATGAACAACGGCACCACCGCCTCGACCGGTGTGGCGGCCAATGCGATGGGCCGGGGCGTCACCATCTTCGCGCTGTCGATGGCGGTGCAGGCGATGCTGGCCGAGGCATTGCTGGCCACCAACCAGAGCTTCCACCCGACCATCCAGGCGGTCAAGCCGCATCCCGGGCAGATCTTCGTGGGTTCCCTGTTCCGCGACCTGCTGGAGGGCTCGCAGCTCATCCGTTCCGAGGCGGCAGGCGCCCGCGGCCATCGTCAGGGCAAGCTGATCCAGGACCGCTATTCGCTGCGCTGCCTGCCGCAATACACCGCCCCCATCGCCGATATGCTGGCCGTCGCCGCCCGTCAGATCACCACCGAGGCCAATTCGGCGAATGACAACCCGCTGGTTGATCCCGACACCGGCGAGGTCTATCACACCGGCAATTTCCTGGCGCAATATACCGGGGTCGCCTGCGACACCCTGCGGGCGCAACTGGGGATGCTGCTGAAACACCTCGACGTGCAGATCGCCATGCTGGTGACGCCTGAGTTCAACAACGGCCTGCCGCCGTCGCTGGTCGGCAACACCGGGCACGGGCTGAACATGGGGCTGAAATCCTTGCAGCTGACCTGCAACTCGGTGGCGCCGCTGGTGCAGTTCTACGGCCGTTCGATGGTGGACCTCTACCCGTCTCACGCCGAGCAGTTCAACCAGAACATCAATTCGCAGGCGATGAACGCGGCCAATCTGGCGCGCGAGGCGGTCGAGGCGTCCGAGCATTTCCTCGCCGCGGCGCTGGTCTTTGCGGTGCAGGCGGTGGAACTGCGGGCGCATTCTGTCCGCCCGGGCTATGACGCCTCGGACCTTTTGTCCCACCGCAACGCCGTCCTCTACCGCGCCGCCCGGACGGTTGCGCTGGGTGCCCCTGATCCCGCGCGGCCGATGCTCTGGGACGATACCGAGGGCTTCATCCAGGACAAGGTGGAAGGCATCCTCACGGACCTGCGCCAGGGCACGGCGATTCGCGCGGCCCTCGCGCCCACGCTGGCGGATGTCGAGGCCTTCCTCGCCGCCTGAGCCCGTGGACCCTTCGACTTTGCCCGGGCGGACCCCTTGCCGGGGGACCCTGGCCGGGCATAGGATCAACGCAGGAGGAACGGGCAAGGGGGAAGACGCAGTCGACAGGCCTTGATCGGCTCCTTTTCCGGCCTCTTGTCGGCGTGCGCCACCGCTGCGGAAACGCCGCCTGCGGGCGGCCTCTGGCTACAGATCCTCAGCCAGATCCCCCACCCGGCGCCCGCCTCCTGCTGCCGGGTCTGCCATCAAGGCCAAGCCTGCGGCAATTCCTGCATCAGCCGCACCCGCTGCTGCCACCAGCCCCCGGGCTGCGCCTGCGACGGATGAAGGCCTCTCGGCCGCCCAAAGCCTCCCGGCCCCGCCTTTCTTTGCGCTAAAAATATCCTTGCGGGGTCCGGGGGGTGGAAACGCCCCGTTTCCGCAGCCCCCACCAGCGCCGCCGCCTATTCCGCCGCCACCCCGATCAGGCGCCTGAGCCCGAAAACCGCCCCCGCGGCGATGGCGGCCAGCGTCACCGGCCCGGACCAGGCCAGCGTGGCGAAGGCGCTCACGCCCTGCCCCACCGAACAGCCCATGGCGATGACTCCGCCCACGCCCATCAGCGCAGCCCCCCCCACCTGGCGGCCGAGTTCGCGCGGATCCTCGCAGGCCTCCCAGCGGAACATGCCGCGCCAGAGCGAGCCTGCCAGCGCCCCCGCCATCACCCCCAGCACCGCACCGACGGAGAAATTGATCCCGCCGGCGGTCGAGGTCATGAGGTACAGGATCGTCCGCCCCACCGGCGCGGTGAAGGACAGCCCCTCGACCCCGATCTCGCCGAAACTCTCGTGGCTGATCCAGCCGGTGCCCCAGAAGGCCAGCACCACCGCCCCCCCGGCGACGGCCCCCCAGGCCATTTCGCCGGGGCGCCCCCGCAGCGGTCCATAGGCCAGCGCCCAGATCAGCAGGGCCGCGGCGACGACCAGCGCGGTCACCAGCGGCGGCACGCCCGCCAGTCCCTGAAGCGCCGCGGTGATCCCCTGCTCGCCCGTCGCCGGATCCTGCGGGAACAGCATGACGCGCAGGGGCGCGAGGGGGCCCGACAGGGTGATGAAGCCGAAGACCCCCATCACCACCACCACGACCAGCGACCGCAAGTCGCCGCCCCCGAACCGCACCAACGCGCCGAAGCCGCAATTGCCCGCCAGCGCCATGCCATAGCCAAAGAGCAGCCCGCCCGCGATCGAGGCCAGCGGGTTCCAGGCGATCTGGTGATAGAAGGTCTCGCCCAGCCGCAGGAAGCCCAGCTCGACGCCCAGGAAAGTGCCGGTGATTGCCACCGCCAGCACGATCCCCCAGAGCCTGAGCCGCCGCTGGTCGCCGCCATAGACCGCCATCTCCAGCGCCCCCAGCGTGCAGAAATTCCCCAGCCGCGCCGACAGGCCCAGCACGACCCCCGACACCAGCCCGACAAGGGCGGCCATCACACCATAGGAAATGCCGTCCATCCCCGCCTCCGGTTCCCTGACGGGCCGCCGCCCGATGGCGGGCCCCGCGATACCCCGCCAGAATCCCGATTCACCCCCCGGAATGCAAGCCCTCACGCCGTACCCTCCCGCGATTGCCCGGCAAAGGGGGCTTGCCTTTGCGCCCCGCGCGCCTAGACTGGGGTGACGGGCGTTTTCTCCCATCCGCACCGCACGGCATCACGCCCGCCCTTCCGGCGGGCCTTACCCATGGGAGTCATCATGCAGATCACGCGACGCGCTTTCACCTCCGGCGGGCTCATGCTCGGCGGTCTCGCCCTGGGCCAGGGCCTTGTCCGGCCCGCCCGCGCCTCGGCGCAGCTGGGCGCCATGCAGATCGACATGGTCTCGGACGGCAATCTGGTGCTGCCCCGCGATTTCATCACGGGGCCGATGCCCGCCGACGAGGTCGCCGCGATCCTCACCCGCAACGGGGTGACGGGCGAGGCGCTGACGCCGCCCTGCAACATCACGCTCCTGCGCCACGAGGACCGCGTGATCCTCTTCGATGTGGGCTCGGGCTCCGATTTCCAACCCTCGGCGGGCCTCCTGCCCGAGACGCTCGACAGCCTCGGCCTCGCGCCCGAGGACATCACCCATCTGGTCATCACCCATGGCCATCCCGACCATATCTGGGGGCTGCTGGACGATTTCGACGAGCCCTTCCTGCCCCAGGCGCAGATCCTGATGGGACAGGCCGAATTCGACTACTGGATGGATCCCGGCACGCTCGACAGCATCGGGGCCGCCCGGCAGGCCTTTGCCATCGGCGCCCAGCGGCGGCTCGAGGCAGTGGCGGATCTGGTGACCTTCTTCGAGGACGGGGCCGAGATCCTGCCGGGTGTCGCCGCCCGCCTGACCCCGGGCCATACGCCGGGCCACATGTCTTTCGAACTGCGCGACGGGTCGGAAAGCCTGATGGTGCTGGGCGATGCCATCGGCAATCACCACGTCGCCTTCGAGCGCCCGCAATGGGAATCGGGCTCGGACCAGGACCCCGCCACCGCTGCCGCGACCCGCGTGGCGCTCTTCGACCAGTTGGCGAGCGCCCAGATGCCGATCGCGGGCTTCCACCTGCCCGGCGGCCTCGGCCGGGTCGAGGCCCATGCCGAGGGCGGCTACCGGTTCCTGCCCGCCTGACCCGCCCTTCTTTGCGCTGGAAATATCCTCGGGAGGATTTTCAAGGAGGGTGGAAAACCCTCCTTGAAGGAGGGGGTGCGGGGGGCGGCAGCCCCCCGCCCTTTGCGATCTCTGGGGGCGGCAGCCCCCCGCCTCCGCGCACGGCCGCAACGCGCGTCTCGCCCCATGGGAGCGCCCTGGCCTCACGCCGCCGCCAGCCGCGCCCCCCGTTGATCGACCAGCAGATCCGTCGCCATCGCCCCGATCCAGAAGCAGAACAGCGCGAGCCAGGCGGTCGCGGCAAAGATCGAGCCGCCGGTGACGCCGGCGCCGATGGCGCAGCCGCCGGCCAGCATCCCGCCGAAGCCCATCAGCACCGCGCCGAACATCGAGCGGCGCATATTGGCCTCGCCTTCGAAGCCCTGAAAGCGGAACTCGCGGCGGATCAGCGACATCAGGAAGGCACCCAGGAACACCCCCGGCACCAGCCCGATGTCGAAGTCCAGCGCGGGCGAGGGTTCGAGTAAGAACATGAGCGTATTGGCCGAGGGGCCGGTGAAGGTGGCCGAGGTCACGTTGACCGGCTCCCAGGCGACCTCGGCCAGGGTCCAGGTCAGCACCCAGCCCATCGCCACGGCGAAGCCCACGCCCGAGGCGAAGATGAGCGTGCCGACGGGCATCTTCGCCCGGATCGCCACGCCGATAGCCACCAGCGCAAGGATCAGCCCCAGCACCAGCCCCGCCTCGTCCGGCAGGCCGACCAGCGTCAGCAGGTTCAGGTTCTGCCCGTTCGGCGTGGTCCAGAGCCCGGCGAGCCAACTGCGCAGGGGCGCGAGCCAGCCGTGCAGGCTCATCTGCGCGACCACGGCAAATATCAGCCCCGAGACCACGCTGCGCAGGTTGCCGGTCGCGGCCAGAACCAGCAGCCGCCCCGAACAGCCCCGCGCCAGAACCATGCCCGCGCCGAACATCAGTCCGCCGATCACCGCGCCCGACCACGAGCCCGCAACGCCCATCATCCGCGAATCGCGCGCGTCGAAGAGGCCCAGCCATTGCGCGCCCTGCACCCAGACCATCGCGGTCGAGAAGGTCAGCAGCCACACGCCGACCTTGCCGCCCAGGATGCCGCGCGCGAATTCCACCGTCGCCGCGCGCAGGCAGAAGGACGAGCGTTGCGCGGCGATGCCGAAGACCATCCCCGTGAGCAGCCCGAACACGGCCCCGGCGCGGTCCTCGCCGATCCATTCGACAAAGGCGATGACACTCTCCATGCGCGTTCCTCCGGTCCCGGGACGCCTGGCAAATATCGCAATATCGGAATACCGGCCTTGATCTGGATCAGGCCCCGCGCCCCTCAGGGCAGGCGGAACAGCCGCTGGATCACCATGACCATCTCGCGCACACGGGCATCGGCCAGGGAATAGATGATCTGATTGCCATCGCGCCGTGTCGTCACCAGCTTCTCATGCCTGAGACGCGCAAGCTGCTGGCTGACGGCGGCCTGCCGCGACATGATCAGCTGTTCCAGTTCGGTCACGGTGTGGTCGCGCTCGCAGAGGTGATAGAGCATCAGAAGCCGCCCCTCATGCCCCATCGCCTTGAGGAAATCGGCGGCCTGCCGGGCCTCCAGCGCCAGCGCCTCGGGCGAGGCGGCGGGGGCGCAGCTGCGATCGACCGGACGCGCCATCGCCGCGCGCTCGGCAGGCGCGGCCTCCTCGTGATCGGCGTTTCGCCCGTCTGGCGCCATATGGTCCCACCCTGCCCCGCCGCTGGCGGCGACAGCCCTCGTCCGTCATTCCGGCGACCCTAGCATGCCGCGACAGGGGAATCGAGCGCGCGAAGGCGGGAATGCGACCTTCCGGCGAGGCCCTCAGCCGTTGGGCCGGGTACGGGCGCGGTCGATCATCTCGTTGACATAGGGCCAGAAGAAATCCTCGCCCGGAAAGCCGATCAGCCGGTCCACCTCGGCCCCATCGGGGCCAAGCAGGATGAAGGTAGGCGTGACGAAGGGCCGCGAGGCCAGCGTCACCCCCTCGGGCAGCGGGCCGCGCAGATCGGCATGGATCAGCGGTGCCGCCTGCCCCTCGGGCGAGGCCTCGTAAGCGGGGGCAATGTCACGGTTGAAGGCCGCGCAGATGTAGCAGCCGACCTGTTCGATCATCAGAAGCCTGAGCTCCTGCGCCGAGGCCGCCCCGGCCGAGACCAGCGCGACACCGGCCAGCGCCACCGCAGCAGCGGCCGAGCGCAGACGAATCGATAGGGTCCTGACCATGGCATCCTCCTCGCCCCCAAGGCGATCTCATCCTACCAGAGAAACTGCACGCGTGCACGAATCCGGTTGACGGGTCTCAAAATACATATGAACATTGTAATGTTTTCAGACCGCCGGAACAAGGCCCAGCGCATACCGCTTCTGCGCCGCCACCGGCGGCGCCTTGGGAGGGGCGCCCTTCATGTTCGATATCTCCTTCGGTGGGGCGGCGCTGGCCGGTATCCTGTCGTTCCTGTCGCCCTGCATCCTGCCGATGGTGCCCTTCTACCTGTGCTACATGGCCGGTCTCTCGATGGCCGAACTGCGCTCGGATCAGGGGCTGGCCCCCGGGGCGCAGCGGCGGCTGGTGCTGTCCTCCATCGCCTTCGCACTCGGCGTGACCTCGATCTTCATGCTGCTGGGGCTGGGGGCCACGGCGCTGGGGCAGGCCTTCATCCAGTGGAAGGACACGCTGCGCTGGGTCGCGGCGGCGGTGCTGCTGGTCTTCGGCCTGCATTTCCTGGGCGTGGTCAAGATCGGCTTCCTCTATCGCCAGGCGCGGATCGAATCCGCAGGCTCGCCGCAATCCATCCTGGGCAGCTACGTCATGGGGCTGGCCTTCGGCTTCGGCTGGACGCCCTGCGTGGGCCCGGCGCTGGCGGCGATCCTGATGATCGCCTCGGGCATGGGGGATCTGGTGCGGGGCACGCTGCTGCTGGCGGTCTATGGCCTCGCCATGACGCTGCCCTTCGTCATCGCCGCGCTTTTCGCCCGGCCGTTCCTGGGCTGGGTCGGCCGCCACCGCGACAAGCTGCAATATGTGGAGAAGGTGATGGGCGTCATGCTCATCGTCTTCGCCATCCTGATCTCCACCAACAGCCTGAACTATATCGCGCAATGGATGATCGAGACGATGCCCTGGCTCGCCACGATCGGATGACCCGAGGGAGGAACGCATGACCACAAGACGCCGCCTGATCACCACCGGCCTCGCTTTGGGCCTGGCCGCCCCCGCCCTGCTGCGCCCGCATGCCGCGCGCGCCGACCAGCCGGTCGCCCCCCTGGGCGAGGACGGGCTGCACAAGCCCGACTGGCTGGTCGAAACCTTCCGCGACATGCGCGACGACCTGGCCGAGGCCAATGCGCTGGGCAAGCGCATGCTGGTCATGGTCGAGCAGCGGGGCTGCATCTATTGCACCCGCATGCACGAGACGGTCTATACCGACGACGAGATCGCCCGGATGCTGCGCGAGGATTTCTTCGTCGTGCAGATGAATCTCTTCGGCAATATCCCGGTCACCGATTTCGACGGCACCGAGATGGACGAACGCGACATGATGGTGCGCTGGGGCGTGGTCTTCACCCCCACGATGCTCTTCATGCCCGATACCGTTCCCGAATCGGGCACGGCGGCGCAGAATGCGGTCATGGTGATGCCCGGCGCCTTCGAGCGGGGAACGACGCGGCTCATGCTGCGCTGGGTGCTGGAGAAGGGCTATGAGGGCGACGAGCATTTCCAGCATTACGTGGCCCGCAACCTGAGCAGCAACTGAGACGCTGCACCGCAGAAACGGAAAACCCTGGCGCGCCAACGCCTTGGCGCGCGACCTTCGCAAGGGCGCGAGGGGCGAATTCGATAATTTTTGTCTATATGCAGATAAATGAATTTCCTGTTGCCCTTCCGGTACGCCATCGTCTACGATGCACCGTGATGCGTTTGGGAGAGCGCAACGCCATCTGCTGAATGTCAGGGAGGACATCCATGAAGCTGAACGCTGTGACCGGGCTCGTCGCCGCCCTCGTGCTGGCCGGAACTGCCTACGCCGAGACCGCGCCGGCGGATGTGGTCTGGGTCGACGACGTGCAGATCCCCGAATCGCTGACCGGCGCCCCCGGCAATGCCGAGGCCGGCGTTGCCGTCGTCTCGAGCCGCGCGCAGGGCAATTGCGTGGCCTGCCACGAATTCGCCGCCCTGCCCGACGTGCAATTCCAGGGCAACATCGGCCCGGCGCTGGACGGCGTGGGCAGCCGCTGGACCGAGGCCGAACTGCGCGGCATCATCGTCGACGCCAAGCATATGTTCCCCGACACCCGCATGCCGTCCTTTTACCGGGTCGATGGCTTCATCCGCCCGGGCGATGCCTTCACCGGCCGCGCCGCCGATCCCGCGACCTTCGGTCCGCTGCTGAGCGCGCAGCAGATCGAGGATACGCTCGCCTATCTCATGACGCTGACCGAGTGATCCGGCCGGCACCGTCCCCCCTTTCGAAAAGGAGTATCCCCATGCTGACAAGACGCGACACTTTCGCGATCGGTCTGGGCGCCTCGGCCGTGGCCCTGCTGCCGGCCACCGCCTTCGCCGATGCCGTTGACGACTGGATCGCCGCCTATACCGGCGGCGCGGCCATGGAAGACGGCGGCGTGACCATCACCGCCCCCGAGATCGCCGAAAACGGCAACACCGTGCCCGTCTCGGTCTCGGCCGAGGGCGCGACCGAGATCGTGCTGGTGGCCACCGGCAACCCGACCCCCGGTCTGGGCCGCTTCACCTTCGGCCCCGGCTCGGGCGCCCCGATGATCGCCACGCGCATCCGTCTGGGCCGCACCCAGGACGTGGTCGCGATCGCCAAGATGGCGGACGGCACCTTCAAGACGACCCGCGTCGAAGTGAAGGTCACCATTGGCGGCTGCGGCGGCTGATCCCGTCAGGATCCGCCCCACCGACCCTTTCAGGAGCACATCATGACCGACGTCAGACCCCGCATCCGCCTTCCCCGCTCGGCCTCGGCCGGGGATTCCATCGTGGTGAAAACGCTGATCAACCACGACATGGAAACCGGCCAGCGCCGCAACTCGGCCGGCGAAACCATCCCGCGCCAGATCATCAACCGGTTCACCTGTGAATACAACGGCGTGATGGTGATCGACGTGGCGCTGGAGCCCGCCATTTCGGCGAACCCCTATATGGAATTCGAGGCCGTGGTGCCCGAATCCGGCGAGTTCGTCTTCACCTGGTACGACGATAACGGCGAAGTCTACACCGCGACCGAAGCCTTTGAAGTGAGCTGAGCATTCGGCGCAACAGAAGTCTGGGAGGAGACATTATGCAGCACCTGAAGCCTGCAAGATCGCTGGCGCTGGCTTCGGCCTGCGTGGCCGCGCTGTGGAGCGGCGCGGCCCTGGCCGACCCCGACCTTTCGGCGGATCTGGTCATTGACGGCGAATTGCACATCGTGACCCGCGCCCCGAGCGACGACACCATCACGCCCTATCTGCCCGAGCGCTACTCGGGCTGGCTGTTCCGCAGCGAAGACACCAGGGCGATGCAGATGGACGACTTCGAGAACCCGGCGATGATCGCCGCCGAGGCGGGCGCCGAGCTCTGGACCACCGTGGACGGCTCGGCCGGTCAGTCCTGTCAGGATTGCCACGGCGACGCCGAGGAGTCGATGCGCGGCGTCCGGGCGATGATGCCCCACGTCAACGAGGACGGCGTGCTGTGGTCGATGGAGAACTACGTCAACAATTGCCGGACTGAACGCATGGGCGCCGAAGCCTGGCGCTGGTCGGGTGACGAGATGACCTCGATGACCTCGTTCCTCTCGCTGCAATCGCGCGGCATGCCGGTTGCGGTGCAGATCGACGGTCCCGCCGCCCCCTATTGGGAGCAGGGCCGCGAGATGTACTACACCCGTTACGGCCAGTTGGAACTGAGCTGCGCCAATTGCCACGAGGACAGCACGGGCCAGATGATCCGCGCCGACCACCTCAGCCAGGGGCAGATCTCGGGCTTCCCGACCTACCGGCTGAAGAATGCGGGCATCGTCTCGATCCACAACCGTTTCCGGGGCTGCATCCGCGACACCCGCGCCGAGACCTTCGCCGAAGGCTCGGACGAGTTCCGCGCGCTCGAACTCTATGTCGCCTCGCGCGGCATGGGTCTGGGCATCGAAGGTGTCTCGGTCCGTCCGTGAACCATGCCGGGGGACGCGGCCGCCGCGTCCCCTGCCCTCCTCCCTGCCGGTTGAGCGCCCGGAGTTCCGGCCGCGCAACTATATTCACCTCTATGAAGGTTGGCATGCGTCCCTCCCGGCATGCCCCTTCTCCGACCGCTTCCAAGGAGCATCCCTATGATTTCCCGGCGCGAGTTCCTGCAAGCCTCGGTGGCTGCGTCCGCCCTTTACGGCGCATCCGGTTTCGGCAATTGGTCGAAAGTCGCCGCGCAGCAATCCCTGACCCAGGACGACCTGCTGCGCTTCGACACGTTCGGGAATGTGTCGCTGATCCATGTCACCGACATTCATGCACAGCTCAAGCCGATCTGGTTCCGAGAGCCCGAGTTCAACTTCGGCGTCGGCGACGTCCGGGGCCTGCCGCCGCATGTCACGGGCCAGGATTTCCTGAACCTCTACAACCTGACGCCCGGCTCGCGGGAGGCCTATGCCCTGACCTATCAGGATTTCGTGGCATTGGGGCGCGAATACGGCAAGATGGGCGGCCTCGACCGCATCGCGACCGTGGTCAAGGCGATCCGCGCCGACCGTTCGGATGCGATCCTGCTCGATGGCGGCGACACCTGGCATGGTTCGATGTCCTCGTATCTCAGCCGGGGGCAGGACATGGTGAACCTGATGAACCTGCTCGGGACCGAGGCGATGACCTCGCATTGGGAATGGACCTTCGGCACGGACCGGGTGATGGAGCTGATGGAACAGCTCAACTTCCCCTTCCTCGGCCAGAACATCTTTGACGCCGAATGGGACGAACCCTACGAGGATATCCCCTCGTACACCTTCTTCGACCGGGGCGGCGTCAAGGTCGCCGTGATCGGTCAGGCCTTCCCCTATACCCCCATCGCCAACCCGCGCTGGATGTTCCCCGAATTCAGCTTCGGCATCCGCGACGAGCGCATGCAGGAGATGGTGGACGAGGTCCGCGGCGACGGGGCCGATGTGGTGGTCGTGCTGTCGCACAACGGCTTCGACGTGGACCGCAAGATGGCGGGCCGGGTCAATGGCATCGACGTGATCCTGACGGGCCATACCCATGACGCCCTGCCCGAGCCGGTGCTGGTGGGCGAGACGCTGCTGATCGCCTCGGGCAGCCACGGCAAGTTCGTAACCCGTCTGGATCTGGACGTGCGCGACGGTCGGATGATGGGTTTCCGCCACAAGCTGATCCCGATCTTCTCGGACGTGATCGCGCCCGATGCCGAGATGGCTGCCGCCATCGAAGCCGAGCGCGCGCCCTACAAGGACCAGATGGAAGAAGTTGTCGGCACCTCCGACAGCCTGCTCTACCGCCGCGGCAATTTCGCCGGAACCTGGGACAACCTGATCTGCGACGCGGTGATGAGCGAGCGCGACGTGGAGATCGCCATGTCCCCGGGCGTGCGCTGGGGCGCCAGCATCATGCCGGGCCAGGACATCACCCGCGAGGATATCCACAACGTCACCTCGATGACCTACGGACAGGTTTATCGCACGGAAATGACCGGGGAACTCATCCACACGATCCTGGAAGACGTGGCCGACAACCTGTTCAACACCGACCCCTATTACCAGCAGGGCGGCGACATGGTGCGGCTGGGCGGCCTTGGCTATGCCATCGACATCTCCAAGCCCATCGGTGAGCGGATCACCGGCCTCACGCTGCTGAGGACCGGCGAGGCGCTGGACCCCGCGCGCAGCTACACGGTCGGCGGCTGGGCCTCGGTCAACGAGGGCACCGAAGGGCCGATGATCTGGGACCTGGTGGAAGCCCATATCCGCAAACTCGGGACCGTCAGCGCCGAACCCAACGGGTCGGTCACGGTCACCGGCCAATAATCCGAACGAAGGAGCAAGCGTCATGACCGACAGGACCGACGACGACGCGCTTGACGGCGCCGCAATCGACGTCAGCCGCCGCGGCTTCCTGCGCACCGCCACCCTCGCCGCCGGCGGGGCCGCGCTGGGCGGGGCCGCTGCCGCGCAGGAAACCCCCGATCCGCTGATCACTGAAGTGCAGGAATGGGCCTCGGCCACCGGCGAGGGTGTGGACGCCACGCCCTATGGCCTGCCGATCCGCTTCGAGGGCGATGTAGTGCGCCGCACCGTGTCCTGGCTGACCGCCGATCCGATCAGTTCGATCAACTTCACGCCGATCCACGCGCTGGACGGCACGATCACCCCCGCCGGCTGCGCCTTCGAGCGGCACCATTCCGGCGCCATCGAGCTTTCCAAGGACGACTACCGGCTGATGATCACCGGGCTGGTGGACCGGCCGCTGGTCTTCACCTGGGACGACCTGCAACGCTTCCCCCGCGAAAACCATGTCTATTTCTGCGAATGCGCGGCGAACTCGGGCATGGAATGGGGCGGCGCACAGCTGAACGGCGCGCAATTCACCCATGGCATGATTCACAACATGGAATATTCAGGCATCCCGCTGCGTGTGCTGCTGGAGGAAGCGGGCGTCCAACCCGAGGGCCAGTGGATCTATGTCGAGGGCGCCGATGCCTCGTCCAACGGCCGCTCGATGCCGATCGAGAAGGCGATGGACGACGTGCTGGTGGCGCTCACCGCCAACGGCGAGGCGCTGCGCAAGGAGCATGGCTATCCCGTGCGGCTGGTCGTGCCGGGCTGGGAAGGCAATATGTGGGTCAAATGGCTGCGCCGCATCGGCGTCACCCATTCGGCGGTCGAGGCGCGCGAGGAGACCTCGAAATACACCGACCTCATGCCCGATGGCCGGGCCCGGAAATGGACCTGGGCCATGGACGCAAAATCGGTCATCACCTCGCCCTCGCCGCAGAAACCCATCACCCATGGCACCGGGCCGCTGGTCATCACCGGCCTCGCCTGGTCGGGCCGGGGCGCGGTCACCCGGGTCGATGTTTCGCTCGATGGCGGCGTGAACTGGCAGGAGGCGCGCATCGGCACGCAAGGTGGCAAATACGCCCTGTCGCGCTTCTACCTGGACATCGACTGGGACGGCTCGCCCCTGCTGCTGCAATCGCGCGCGACCGACGAGACGGGCTATGTCCAGCCCACCAAGGACGCGCTGCGCGAGATCCGCGGCCTCAACTCGGTCTACCACAACAACGGCATCCAGACCTGGGCTGTCTACGAAAACGGAGCGGTGGAAAATGTCGAAGTCGGCTCGTAACCTCCTCGCGGCCACCGCGATCATCCTGGCGCTTCCGGCAAGCGCGCAGACCTACAACCTGGGCCGCACCGCGCTGCCCGAGGAAATCGCCGCCTGGGACGTGGCGGTCGAGCCTGATGGAACCGGCCTGCCGGTCGGATCGGGCGATGTGCTGACCGGCGAGGACCTCTGGGTCGAGAATTGCGCCATGTGCCACGGCGATTTCGGCGAGGGGGCCGGGGCCTATCCGGTGATCGCCGGCGGCGACGGCACCCTGCGCGACCGCCGCCCGGTGAAGACGGTGGGCAGCTATTGGCCCTATCTCTCGACCGTCTGGGATTACATCCACCGCTCAATGCCCTTCGGCAACGCGCAGATCCTGACGGATGACGAGACATACGCGATCACAGCCTATATTCTCTATTCGAACGGTATCGTTGACGACGATTTCGTGCTGTCGAACGAGAATTTCACCGAGGTGCCGATGCCCAATGCCGAGGGTTTCTACGCCGACGACCGGGTGGAGACGGAATTCCCGCTGTTCACGGCTGAAGCCTGCATGGCGGATTGCGGCCCGGCGGTGCATGTCACCCGCCGCGCCACCGACCTGCAGTCGACGCCCGAAGGCGCGGTGACGGTCTTCGCGCCGGACCGCCCCAATGGCGTGGCCGATGGGGCCGGGGCGCCCGAGGGCGGCGAAGGGGCCGCGCCCGCGCCGGTCCAGGAAGCGGCCGCCGAGCCCGAACCCGAACCCGCCGCCGGGCCGGACCCGGCGCTGGTGGCCCAAGGCGAGGGGCTCTGGCGTCAGTGCCGCAGCTGCCACACGGTCGGCGACAATGCCCGCAACGGCACAGGCCCGCAGCTCAACGGCGTCGTTGGCCGCCATGCCGGGGCCGTCGAAGGCTTCCGCTACTCGCCGCCCATGCAGGAAGCGGGCGAAGCAGGCCTGATCTGGACCGTCGAGGAGCTGGACCAGTTCCTCGCCGACCCCCGCGCCTATATGCGCGGCACGCGGATGAGCTTCCGCGGGATCCGCGACGCGGCCGACCGGGCGGCGATCATCGCCTATCTGCAAGCCCATCCCGGCTGACATCATGATCCAGGCACCGCGCGTCCTCGCCCTTGCCACCCTCCTTGCCGGGGCCTTCGCGGCCCCGGCCCTGCCGCAAGCCGCTGACCGTGCCGAGGCCCTGGGCGATCCCGCCCGGGGCCTTGCGCTGTACCGCCGCGACTGCGCCTTCTGCCACCAGATCGGCGAGGAGGCGCAGAACGCCGTCGGCCCCCATCTGAACCGGATCTTCGACCGCGGCGCCGGGGCGCTGGAGGATTTCCGCTATTCCGCGGGCCTTGCCCGGATGGGCGATGACGGGCTGACCTGGACTTACGAGACACTCGACGCCTATCTGGCCAATCCCCGCGCGCTGGTCTCGGGCACCCGCATGTCCTATCGGGGCCTGCGGGACGAGCAGGGGCGCCACGACCTGATCGCCTTCTTGCGGGCCAATTCCGACCAGCCGCAGAACATCCCCGAATCCGCGCCGACCGCCCTGCCCCGCCAGCCCGATCTCTCGGCCGAGGTGCTGGCGCTGGAGGGAGACGAGGAATACGGCGAGTACCTGGCCGCCGAATGCACCACCTGCCACCAGCGCAGCGGCGCCGATGCCGGGATCCCGGCCATCGTCGGCTGGCCGCCGCAGGATTTCGTCGTCGCCATGCACGCCTACAAGCAGGGGTTGCGCCCGCATCCGGTGATGCAGATGATGGCCGGGCGGCTCGACGACGAGCAGATTGCCGCGCTCGCCGCTTACTTCGCGACGCTGGGCGAATGACGCGAACGACCGGGGCGCGCCCGCCGCCGCGCCCCGCCCCCGAGGAGGAGACCGCACCGGCCGCGCCGGATGGGGTTGGGGGGATGAGGCGGCCTTTGTGCTGATATCAGGGAGGAACGTATGACACTGAACCGACGCCTATTTCTTGCCAGCGCCACGGCTGTGACCGCCACGCTGGCCGCGCCCGCCGTGCTGGGTCAGGCCCGCCCGCGGGTGATCGTGATCGGCGGCGGCGCGGGCGGGGCCACCGCCGCGCGCTATATCGCCAAGGACAGCGACGGGGCCATCGACGTCACGCTGATCGAGCCGACGCGGCAGTATTACACCTGCTTCTTCTCGAACCTCTATCTGGGCGGGTTCTGGGAGTATGAGAACCTTGGCCATTCCTACGGCACGCTGGCGGCCGAGTACGGGATCAACGTCCTGCACGACTGGGCGGTGGGCGTGGATCGCGACGCCAAGACCGTCAGCACCGCGGGCGGCCATACCCTGCCCTACGACCGGCTGATCGTCGCCCCCGGCATCGACTTCATCGAGGGCTCGGTCCCCGGCTGGGATGTCAGCGCCCAGGACGTGATGCCCCATGCCTACAAGGCCGGCAGCCAGACCCAATTGCTGAAGCATCAGGTCGAGAGCATGCGCGAGGGCGGCACCTTCGCCATGGTCGCGCCGCCCAACCCCTATCGCTGCCCGCCCGGCCCCTATGAGCGGGTCTCGATGGTCGCCCATGTCCTCAGCCAACGGAACCCAACGGCGAAGATCCTGGTCCTCGACCCCAAGGAGAGCTTCTCGAAACAAGGCCTCTTCGAAGAAGGCTGGGCGCGCCATTACAGCGGCATGATCGAGCGGATCGGTCCCGATTTCGGCGGCGATGCCGTCGAGGTGCGGCCCGACAGCATGGAGATTGTCGTCGATGGCGAGGTGCAGGCGGTCGATGTCTGCAACGTGATCCCGGCGCAGAAGGCCGGGCGCATCGCCGAACTCGCCGGGCTGACGGATGGCAATTGGGCGCCGGTGACGCCGACCGACATGCGCTCGCGCCTTGACGAGGCCTGTTTCGTGCTGGGCGATGCCTCGGCCCAGGGGGCGATGCCGAAATCGGGCTTCTCGGCCAACAGCCAGGCAAAGGTCGTGGCCAATGCCGTGCGCGCCGACCTGACCGGCAGCCGCCTGTTCCCGGCGCGCTATTCCAACACCTGCTGGTCGCTGATCGCGCCCGAGGACGGCGTCAAGGTCGGCGCCAGCTACGAGCCGGGCGCCGATCAGATCGAAAGCGTCTCCAGCTTCGTCAGCCAGGTGGGCGAGGATGCCGACCTGCGGCGGCGCACCTACGAGGAAAGCATCGGCTGGTACGAGGGGATCTGCGCCGACATTTTCGGCTGACCCGGCAACGAAAAACCCCCGGCGGTGATGCCGCCGGGGGTCTTGCTTTCCGTGATCCCGACAGGATCAGCCGCGGCGGGCGGTCAGCGCGGTCCAGGCGCCGCTGACGATCAGCGCGGCCGCGACGGCCTTGACCGCATCACCCGGCAGGAAGGGCAGCGCACCGACCGTGGCAGCACCCGACAGGTCCAAGGGCGTCACGGCGGTCAGCCAGGCCAGGCCCGGCACATAGAGCGCGGCCGACACCAGCAGAGCGCTGAGCGCGGTGCCGACGAAACCCCGGGCCAGGCCCCGCTCGGCCAGCAGGCCCGCGGCCCAGGCCATCGCCACGAAGCCCAAGAGGAAGCCGCCGGTCGGGCCCATCAGATAGGCCGCACCCGCGCCGCCACCGGCGAAGACCGGCAGACCCGCCGCCCCTTCGAGCAGGTAGGCCACGACCGCCGCGGCGCCCAGACGCGAGCCGGCGGTGAAGCCGACCAGCAGGATCGCCAGGGTTTGCAGGGTCATCGGCACGGGCAGCATGGGCACGCTGACCTGGGCACCCACCGCGATCAGGGCTGAGCCGCCCAGCACGATGAGGGCTTTCTTGACGAGCGAGGACGTCCCGAACGACGCCTGAAGAAGGGTTTGCTGGGCCACGAGTATCTCCCTGATCCTTGGTCCGAGTTGCAGCGTTTATCCAGCGCCGCGCGCAGGCGGTCAAGCGTCCGTGCGGGCGCGGGGCGAATTTCGGGCGAATGACTTTGCAAACCGAGGTCTTTGCAAACGCCTGGAGTTTACAGCCGCCCGACGCCGCGAAAACCCGGCCCCGCAGCCGCGGCCCAACGCCGCCTTGCCTTGCGCCATGCCCGATGGCATGAGCCAGCCATGACCGAGAGCCTCCGCACCCCCGAATCACCCGCCCCCCGACTCGCCCTGATCACCGGCGCCTCGCGCGGCCTTGGCGCTGCGCTGGCCGAGGCTCTGGGCGCCGAGGGCTGGCATATCATCGCCCTCGCCCGGACCACCGGCGCGCTCGAGGAACTGGATGACCGTATCCAGGCCAAGGGCGGCAGCGCCACGCTGGTGCCGGTGGACATCACCAATGACGATGCGATGCGGCAGATCTGCCTGTCGATCCACCAACGCTGGGGCAAGGTCGACCTCTGGGCGCATCCGGCCGTGCATGTGCCGCCGCTGGCCCCGGCCGGGCATATCGCCGCCAAGGATTGGGACAAGACCATCTCGATCACCCTGCGCGCCACGGGCGCGCTGATCCCGATGATCGAGCCGCTGCTGCGGGCCAGCGGTCAGGGAACCGCGCTCTTCTTCGACGATGCCGCCTGGCATGACGGCGCGGGCACCGCCAAATTCTTCGGTGCCTATGGCGCGGCAAAAGCCGGGCAGATCGCGCTGGCCCGCGCCTGGCAGGCTGAAAACGCGGCGCTGGGTCCGACCCGCGCGCCGCGCATTCTGATCGACACGCCCGCGCCGATGCCGACCGCCACGCGCGGCCGCTTCTTCCCGGGTGAGGATGCCTCGCTGCTGACCCCCTGCGCCGATGAGGCCAAGCGGTTGCTCGGCCTCATCGGCTGAAGGGCTCAGCGCAGCTCGGTCACGTAGAGCCGGGTATTGGGCACGCGCGAACGGTTGTAGGTGGCGATCCAGATGTCGTACTGGCCCGAGCGCGGGCTGCCGAAGCGGATCGCCGGGTCCAGCCCGTCGGTGTCATCGTTGCAATACCAGTTGCCGCTCGGATCGTTGATCAGCAGGATCGTGTCGCCCGGGGCGCGGACATAGAAAGTCAGCGGCCAGCTGCTGGCCTGATAATGCACGCGGAAGTCGGGCGCGTTGGCGACCCAGCCGCCACCGGGGCAGCCGTTGACCGGGTTGAAGTGGACATCTCCACCGGCCCGGCCCTGCAGCCATTGCGGATCCGGGGTGAAGCCCGCGACCAGGTTGAACGAGCCATAGGACGGCCGGAGGTTGTAGTTCTGCGCCTCGGCCGGACGGGTGCCGACAGCGGCGAGCGAGGTCACGGCCAGGGCCGCGGCAAAGGCCAGTTTGATAAATTTCCGCATCGTAGTCTCCATGGGTATCTCAAATCCGCGACCGGGAGGCTTTGGGCTTGGCGGCGATGAATAGCGGCCTGGCATTGCCCCCCGGATCAGGCGGAATGCTGCCCGCAAATCCGCCAACTGTCCAGTTTCATTCTATTTGTTCAGGCCTTTGTTAAGGATTGAAACAATTTGCTGACACCCGCATGCCCCGCCCCGCGACGTGATGGCCCTTGCCCGCCTCCCGCACCGGGGTAAGCTGCCAGCCCGTGACCTGCCCGAGGCGCCGATGCATCCGACCTCCCCGAAGATCCGCTGGCTGTTGCGCGCCGGTTTCGCGCTGGCGCTCGTTGGCACGCTCTATTTCGGCATCCGGGTGGCCATGGGCGCTTTCTATTGGTCCGACCCCGCGCATCGGGACCAGGTGATCGAGGGCTGGATGCCGCTGGGCTATGTCGGCCGCTCGTGGAACGTCCCGCGCGAGGTGATGATGGAGATCGCCGGCATCACCCCCGATGGCCGCCCGCGCCGCAGCCTGGAGATGATCGCCCGGGACGAAAACATTCCCCTGCCCGTTCTGATCGAGCGGATCCAGAGCGGCATCGCGCAGTGGCGCGAGCGTCCGCATGACTGAGTGGATGCTGGCCCAGGTCGCGGATTGGGGGGCGCTGGCGCTGGCCATCGTGACCTTTCTGTCCTGCCTAGCCCTGCCGGTGCCCTCGTCGATGATGATGCTGACGGCCGGGGCCTTTGCCGCCTCGGGCGATCTGGCACTGGGCCCCGCGGCGGCGGCGGCGCTGGGGGGCGCGGTGCTGGGCGATCAGGCGGGCTATCAGCTGGGGCGGCTGGGATACCGGCAGGCCGAGGGCTGGCTTCTGCGCTCGCGCAGCCGCGCCGCGGTGCTGCAGCGTGCCCGGCATTCGGTGCAAACGGGCGGCGGCATTGCCGTCTTCCTGTCGCGCTGGCTGTTCAGCGTGCTCGGCCCCTATGTCAACCTGCTGGCGGGGGGCGCGGGCATGAACTGGCTCACCTTCACGGCGATGGGGATCCTGGGCGAGATTGTCTGGGTCGCGGCCTATATCGGCCTTGGGTATCTGGCCGGCGGCCAGATCGCCCAGGCGAGCGACATCCTGGGCAATGCGCTGGGCCTGCTGGCCTCGCTGGCGCTGACGCTGGGGCTGGGATGGCTTCTGTGGAAGCGTACCCACCGCAGGCCCGCGGCCTAGCTCTCGTCGCGCTCGGCCAGCTCCAGCCATTCCTCCTCGGCCGCGGCCAGCGCCGCCTGCCGCTGGCCCAGCATCTCGGTCGCCTTGGCGGCCTTGACCGGCTCGCGGGTGTAGAGGTCGGCGTCGGACAACAGCTCGGACAGTTTGCCGATCTCGGCCTCCAGCCGGGCGATCTCGGCCGGCAGCGCGGCGAGGCGCTTTTTCTCGGTGAAGGTCAGCGTGGCGGCCTTGATCGCCGCCTTGGCGGCAGCCTTGGAGCCGGGCTTCGGCGCCTCGGCCTTTACCGCCACCGGGCGCCCGGGCTCTTCCGACAGCGCCTTCTGCGCCCGGTAATCCGACCAGCCGCCGGCATAGGCGATGATCTTGCCCTGCCCCTCGAAGGCCAGCGTCGTCGTCGCCACCCGGTCGATGAAATCCCGGTCGTGGCTGACCAGCAATACGGTTCCCGGGTATTCGCCCAAGAGGTCCTGCAACAGGTCGAGCGTTTCCACGTCCAGGTCGTTGGTCGGTTCGTCCAGCACCAGCAGGTTCGATTCCCGCGCCATGATCCGCGCCAGCAGAAGCCGCGCGCGTTCCCCGCCCGAAAGGCTGCGCACCGGGGCCCGGGCCTGCTGCTCGTCGAAGAGGAAGTCCTTCAGATAGGCGACCACATGCTTCGGCACGCCCCGCACCATGACCTGATCTGCCTGACCGCTGACCCGCATCAAGGGATCGCCGGTCAGGTTCTCCCACAGCGTCGCCTCGGGATCGAGCCGGGCGCGGGTCTGGTCGAAAACCGCCATCTCCAGATTGGTGCCCAGCCGGATCGTACCGCTGTCGGGCTGGATCTCACCGGTCAGCAGTTTCAGCAGCGTCGTCTTGCCCGCGCCATTGGGGCCGACCAACGCCACCCGGTCGCCGCGAAGGACCTTGAGCGACAGGTCGCGCACGATCGGCACGCCCTCGAAGGACTTGCTGATCCCGACCGCCTCGGCCACCAGCTTGCCCGATTGCGGCCCGGCCTCCAGTGCCATCGCCGCCGTGCCCTGCCGCCGGATCTGCGAGGATCGCTCGTCCCGCAAGGCCTGCAAGGCGCGGACCCGGCCCTGGTTGCGCTTGCGCCGGGCGCTGATGCCTTCGACGGCCCATTTCGCCTCGTGCTTGATCTTGCGATCCAGCTTGTGGCGGGCCTCGTCCTCTTCGGCCCAGGTCCGGTCGCGCCAATCCTCGAAGGCGGCGAAGCTCTGGTCCAGACGGCGCACCTGCCCCCGGTCGACCCAGAGCATCGCCCGGCTCAGCGCGTTCAGGAAGGCCCGGTCGTGGCTGATCATCACGAAGCCCGCCCGCGTCTCGCGCAGGCGTTCCTCCAGCCAGCCGATGGCCTGGATATCGAGGTGGTTCGTGGGCTCATCGAGCAGCATCAGCTCCGGCGCCTCGGCCAGCAGTTTCGCCAGCGCCGCCCGGCGCCTCTCGCCGCCGCTCGCCGTCTCGACGGCGACAGAGGGGTCGAACCCCAGCCCTTCGGCCGCGATCTCGACCCGGTAGCCCTCGGACGGGTCGAGCCGCGACAGCGCGTAATCGCCCAGCGTGGCGAAACCCTTGAAATCGGGCTCCTGCTCCATGTAGCCAACCGTGGTCCCCGGGGTCAGCACGCGCCCGCCCTGATCGGGATCGACCAGCCCGGCCATGATCTTCATCAGCGTTGATTTGCCCGAGCCGTTGCGCCCGACCAGCGCCAGCCGGTCGCCGGGCTGGATCACGAGGTCGAGCCCGTCGAACAGCGGGTTGCCGCCATAGGTGAGCGAAATGCCGGAAAGCTGGAGAAGGGGTGCGGGCGCCATGGCGGCGGGCTATCCCGGCGCCTCGATGCGGTCAAGGGTTCGCGCATCGCGGGTCTTGAAACAGCGCCCCGCCACGCCATGTAAATATCATTAACATATGGAGCTGCGATGAACCTGATCCTGAACGTCTTGTGGATTGTGCTGGGCGGCGCCTGGATGGCGGCGGGCTGGCTGCTGGCGGCGCTGCTCATGGCGCTGAGCATCGTGGGCCTGCCCTGGGCGCGCTCGGCGGTGGTGATGGCGGGCTACACGCTCTTGCCTTTCGGGATGCGCGCGGCGGACCGCGAGGAGGTCACCGGGCCCGACATCGGCACCGGCGCCCTGGGGACGTTGGGGAACCTGCTGTGGCTGGTGCTGGCGGGCTGGTGGCTGGCGCTGGGCCATCTGATGGCGGCGGTGCTGAACGCGGTGACGATCATCGGCCTGCCCTTCGCCTGGGCGCACCTCAAACTCGCGGGCTTCGCGCTCTGGCCGGTGGGGCGGACGCTGGTGCCGCGCTGACGGCCACACCCGGCCCCCGGACCGGGGCCGGGTGTCAGGGGGCTTCGACGGCACCGCCCCGACGACCTGCCGCGGCGCTTCCCTCAAGGCCCCCGACAGATCCGGGCCAAGGAGCGGAGGTAGTTTTCCAGATCATCCAGCATCGCCGCGCTGTCGGTCAGGCGGTCGACATTGCCCTCGGCCCGCGTGCGGTTGACGCCATAGCACAGCGCCGCCGCCAGCTGGAACCGGCGCTGCGCCTCGCCCAGATCGCGGCCGACGCGGGCCAGGCGTTCCTGTACCAGCGCCACCTCCTGACAGGCGGTGGTATGGGCCGATCGCTCCTCCAGCCGGGCCAGCACGCCCCGCCGGGTGACCCAGCCGAGGCCGGCGTAGAGGCTCACCTCGATGTCATCGAGCCGGGTATCGACCAGACGATAGGCGCTCAGCCCGGCACGGAAATGATCCTCGCAGGGGTCGGCGGCGAAGGCGGGGAAAGCGGCAAGCAGCAGGGCAAGGACAAGGCGCATGATCTGTGGGGCGCATGAAAGGGATCAGGACCCCATGCTGCAGCGCCGGGATTAAGAAATCGTGCGCCCGCCCTGCTTTAGGAACCCTGCGGTGCGGCGGGGTGCGGGGCGGACCGCCGCAGGGGGGCGCTCACCCCCCTTCCCGCTATCTCGGGATCTCGCCCTCGACCGCGGCCAGCGCCGTGCTGCGCAGCGAGCCGTTGAAGTCGTGCGACGCGCCGCGGACGACCGTGACCCCCGCCGGAACCCCGCGCGCCTGAAGGCCCGCAATATACTCCTGCGACAGAACCGGCGCGGTGTTGGAATCGTTGGACCCGACGACCGCGATCACCCGCGTCGACCGCGGCACGCGCGAAGCGAACTGACTGGGGGATTCGCTGTTCTGCCAGGCGCCCCGCCCGCGCATGCTGCGCCAGCGGCCGATGTCGCAGGGGCAGGACACCAGCACCGCGCTGTCCACCAACTGGGGAAAACGCCCGATGATCGCGCCGACTTGCGCAGCACCGCCCGAATGCCCCACCACGATCACCCGGCGCGCGCCGGTCGCCCGTTGCAGCGCGCGAATGCTCTCGGCCACCAGATCGTTGTTGCGCCGGGTGTAATGGTCGCGCCGGTTGTTGTTGCTGCCCGCGCTTTGCAGGCCGCGACCGCCGGAATAGCCCGGCCGGACCAGGGCCACGGCGACCACGCCGCTGTTCCGCCGCGCGATGTCTTCGGCGAAACTCCGGTGATAGGTGGCGTCGCGGCCATTCGAGAGGTCCCCGTGCAGGACGACGACCAAGGCCCGTTGTCCCGAGCCGAACATCGTGCCCGCCAGGGGGCCGGGGATCTGCGCGGAGGCGAGCGAGGACAGGGCCAGGGTGAAAAAGGCAACGAGCAGGGCGCGGAAGTCCCGACGAGCAATGCGCATGGCGAACTCCTTGGACAAAGACACTACGGAATGCGAACAGGCTGACGGAATACAGCCCATAACGCAACCTTTTAAGGTCCAAAGCGTCCTGAGCTACAATTCCTGCGGCCGCATCCCGTCCACCACCGATGGGATTGCTGCGCGATGAAAGCGCGCCTCAAGGCTTGCTTCGGCGTTTCGATGGAAGGCGTGGGTGCCCCCTGACCTGCTCCCCTTGGAGTCCGCGTTTATAGGTTAGCTCTGTTCAGAGTTTGGTCCTCTTGTGACCGTTGGTGATACTCCCGCGGGGTGAGGCCGTCGAGGCTCGAATGCGGGCGGTGGTGGTTGTAGTCGTCGCGCCATG
>JAIUPD010000012.1 GCA_020161615.1 Pseudomonadota bacterium
AACCACCACCGCCCGCATTCGAGCCTCGACGGCCTCACCCCGCGGGAGTATCACCAACGGTCACAAGAGGACCAAACTCTGAACAGAGCTAACCTATAAACGCGGACTCCGAGGGGAGCAGGTCAGAGCCCACCCCGCCTGCGGCCCGCTGCCTCATTTCGATGTATGGCGCTTGCGATGGGGCAGGGAGGAAAAGGGCGTATTTTCGGCAGAGTGATGGGCAGGCGCCCGCTCGGGTGATGCGGGAGAGGACATGCCGCGGGCGTCTCGCGCCACCTGGCGACGCGACGAAGAGCGCTCCCTTCCAGGCGCGCTCATCTTTGTTCTCCAAGGGTCTATTCCAGCTGAGCTTGCCTGAGAGTATGCTAAGGATCTCTCATGTCTCAGCAAAACCGCTATCTGTTTCGGGGGAGAATTTCCGAGCGCAAGTTTCGCGATCTGCTGCGGCTGTTTGCGCTCGACATCACCGCTGATCGCGCCGCGCTGCTGGTCGGTCTGAACCACAAGACGGCGGCGTCTCTGTACACCCTCCTGCGCCTGCGAATGGCCGAGCTCGCTCGCGCCGAATGCCCCTTCCAGGGCGTCGTCGAGGTCGACGAAAGCTACGTCGGCCCGACCCGGACGCGCGGCCAGCCGGGGCGAGGCGCGAGCCGCAAGACCCCGGTCTTCGGCATCCTCGAGCGCGGCGGACGGGTGCATTGCCAGATCGTCCGCAATTGTTCCAAACCGACGCTTCAGGCCATCATGCAAGGCCGCGTCGCGGCTTCGGCAACCGTCACTTCCGACGGCTGGCGCGGCTATGACGGCCTGGTCGAGGCCGGCTTCGCCCGCCACCATCGCATCACCAAATATCCCGACCGCGGCAAGCCGGTCTTCTCGCAGGGCGGCGTCCACATCAACGGCATCGAAAGCTTCTGGTCCTACACCAAGCGCCGGCTTCAGAAGTTCAACGGATTGCGCAAGACCGCCTTCCCGACTTTCCTCAAGGAGACCGAATTCCGCTTCAACTCGCGAGATCAGGACCTCTACAAGATCCTCCTCGCCTCCTGTAGAAAACAACCCCTCAGGCAAACTCAGCTGGAATAGACCCTTCTCCAAATATCCTCGGGGGTTTCCAAAAAGGGTGGAAACCTCCTTTGGCGGGGGGGGGGCGGGGGTGAGCGGCGTCTCGGAAACGCGCCAGTGGCGCGCCTCTCGCCGCGAACGCCGCGCCCGTGGCGCGGCCGGACCTGGCCCCCCGCCTTGGTCGCCAGAGGCACGAGGGCGAAACTCTCAGCGCAGCGTCGGGATCGGGCCCTCGGTGCGGCCTTCGGTGAATTGGCGCAGCACCGGGTCGTGGCTGCCGAAGGCCTCGGCGGCGGGGCCCTGCCAGTGGAAGACCCCCTCATGCAGCATCGCCACCCGGTCGGCCACATCGCGTACCGTGCGCATGTCATGGGTGATGGTCAGCGCGGTCGCCCCCAATTCGGTGACGATGCCCCGGATCAGCGCGTTGATCACCGCCGACATGATCGGGTCCAGCCCGGCGGTCGGCTCGTCGAAGAACAGGATCGGCGGGTCGCCGGCGATGGCCCGGGCCAGTCCCACCCGTTTCTGCATCCCGCCCGAAAGCTCGGCCGGGAAAAGCTCCGCGACTTCGGGCCCCAGCCCCACGCGGGCCAGTTTCTCGACCGCCAGGGCCTTCGCCTCGACCCGGCCCATGCGGCCGGTGCCGCGCATCAGGCGGAAGGCGACGTTCTGCCAGACAGGCAGCGAATCGAAGAGCGCGGCGCCCTGGAACAGCATCCCGACATGGGGCGCGACGGCATGCGGCGTGGGATTGGTCAGCCCGGCCAGGTCGACGGTCCCGCGATCGGCGCGTTCCAGCCCCAAGAGGCATTTCAAGAGCACCGATTTGCCGGTGCCCGATCCCCCGATCACCACCAGGCTCTGGCCCTTCGGCACCTCGAACGAGACCCCGCGCAGCACCTGTTTCGGCCCGAAGGCTTTATGCAATCCCTCGGCCCGGATCATGCGGAGAAGAACGCCTCGGTCAGCAGGTAATTGGCCGCCAGGATCAGGACCGAGGCCAGCACCACCGCCGATTTGGTGGCCTCGCCCACGCCCTGCGCCCCGCGGCCCGAGTGCATGCCGAAATAGCAGCCCGACAGCGCCACCAGGAAGCCGAAGACCGCGCCTTTGACCAGGCCCGAGGCGATGTCCCAGAATTCAAGGAAATCCAGCGTGTTGCGCAGATAGGTCGGGCCGTCGAAGCCCAGACGCGTGACGCCCACCGCATAGCCGCCGAGGATGCCGATGGAATCGCCCACCGCCACCAGCACCGGCATGGCCAGCGTCGCCGCCACCAGCCGGGGCACGGTCAGGAACTGCATCGGCTCCACCGCCAGCGTCTTCAGCGCGTCGAGCTGTTCGGAGACCTTCATCGTGCCGATCTCGGCCGCGATGGAGGAGGCGACGCGCGCCGCCACCATCAACCCGCCCAGCACCGGCCCCAGTTCCCGCACCATGCCGATGGCGGTGATCGAGGGCACGGCGAATTCGGCGCCGTAGCGGGCGGAGCCCGCGAAGATCTGCAGCGCCAGCGCCGCGCCGGTGAAAAGCGCGGTCATGCCGACCACCGGCAGCGACAGCCAGCCGATCTGCACCAGCTGTGCCGCCACCTCGCGCAGGTGGAAGGGCGGGCGCAGCATCCAGCCCAGCGCCTGCCCGGTGAAGCCCACGAAACGGCCCAGCGCCCCCAGCGCCCCGGCCATACCGCGGCCGGTCGCGCCCAGCGTTGCGACCGGGTTCACGAGGGCGCCCCGACATAGCGCCGGCGATAACGGTTGCCGAGCGAGGTCAGGATCTCGTAGCCGATGGTCCCGGCCAGTTCGGCCAGATCGTCCACATCCTGCCGCGGCCCAAGGATGTCGAGCGCCACCGGGTCGCTGTCCAGCTCGGTCACATCGACGGTGATCAGGTCCATCGACACGCGGCCGACCACGGGGCAGGGGATCTCGCCCGCCCAGAGGATCGCCGTGCCCGAGAGCGAGCGCAGCAGCCCGTCGGCATAGCCCGCGGCGACGGTGGCGATGCGCGAGGGGCGGGGCGCGACCCAGGCACAGGCATAGCCTACCGCTTCATGCGGCTCGACATCGCGGACCTGCACCACCGGCAGCGACAGCGTGGCGACCGGCTGCGCCTGCTCGAAAGGGGCGCCGCCATAAAGGCCGATCCCGGGGCGGCAGAGGTCGAAATGGTAATCCGGCCCCAGCAGCATCCCGCCGGTCGCGGCCAGCGAACGGGGCACCGACAGCCCCTCGGTCATCTCGTGGAAGACGCCAAGTTGCCCCGGGTTCATCAGATGCTGCGGTTCGTCGGCGCAGGCGAGGTGCGACATCACCAGCTGCGGCGTTCCGGGCAGGCCGACGGCGCGGACCGCGGCCCATTCGGCGGGCTCCATCCCCAGCCGGTTCATCCCGGTGTCGAGCTGGATGCCGAAAGGACGGCCGGGCAGCGATTCCGCATGCCGGGCCAGCTGATCGGCGGAATTCAGCAGCGGGATCAGATCGAGGTTGCGCAGGCTCGGCGCATCCCCGGCCATATGGCCTGAAAAGACGAAGATCCGCGGCCCCGCGCCCAAAGCCTGGCGGATCGCCGCGCCTTCTTCGGCCAGCGCCACGAAGAAGGTTCGGGCGCCCGCGGCGGCCAGTTTCTTCACCACGGGCCCCGCGCCCAGCCCATAGGCATCGGCCTTGACCGTGGCGCCGGTCTCGGCATGCGACAGGCGGGAAAGCCGCTGCCAATTGGCGGCGAGGGCGTCGAGATCGATGGTCAGGCGCGCGGAAGTCATGGCGCAGGTTTGGGGGGCAGGACCCTGCCAAGTCAAGGGCGAAAAGGCGCCGCGCGGGGTTCCGCTCAGGCTGTGGATAAGTTGCCTCAAATTGGACACGTTTCTGTTTGAACCTCTTGCGGAGGCTCTGCGACAGAGTGATGTAACGGACGCGATTCGAAACGGATCGTGCAGACACAAAGGCAAGGACAATGTCGACCCAAACGCGCAAGAGCAGCCAGAAACCGGCCCCCCGGAAGCCGGCACCGACCCACCGTTTCACGGATTGGGCGATGCTCTGAGCGCCACGAGATAGGCCGCGATGGCCGCCCTGTCCGGGGCGGCTATCCGGCTGATGTTGGCGACGACATCGGCCATCTCGCCGCCTGCCGTATCGAATTCCGGCGTGAAGCCCGTTTCCAGATAGGCGGCGATATCGAAGGCGGTCCACCCCTGCGGCGGCAGGGAAGGGATCCGCCCCTCGCCCACCGGATTGGGCGCCCCCGCCAGCCATTGAGACCGATCCAGCCCGCCCAACCCGTCGCGCGGCGTGTGGCATTCGGCGCAATGGCCCAGCGCCTCGACCAGATAGTGACCGCGTGCGGCCTCGGGATCCTCGGGCACGGGCGTGGCGAAAGCCGGGTCGAAATTCAGCAGTTTCCACAGGCCCAGCCCGCGCCGCATCGAGAAGGGGAAGCCCACCTCATGCGCCTCGGACGGTGTGGGGTCGGCCGGCAGCATTTGCCAATAGGCCCAGAGGTCGGCGATATCCCCGGGCGTGGCATGGGTATAGGTCGTGTAGGGGAAGGCAGGGTAGTAATGCGCCCCCTCGGGCGAGACGCCCAGCATCACGGCGGTCGCGAATTGCTCCAGCGTCCAGCCACCGATCCCGGCTTCGGCGTCGGACGAGATGTTGGGCGCGCGGAAGGTGCCGAAGGGCGTGGCAAAGGCCCGCCCCCCGGCCAGGACCATCCGCTCTTCGGTCGAGGCCGTGGCATCGACCGATGGCGCGGTGTGGCACGAGGCGCAGCCGGCGGTCCAGAAGACCTGTTCGCCGTTCTGCGGGTCGGCGCTGTGCGCCTGCAGCGCCGCCAGCGTGTCGGCCGACAGACGGGCGGGCCGGGTCAGCACCCAGAAGGCGCCCCCGCCGACAGCGGCGAGGACCAGTGCGAGTGTACCCAGGCGCGCCAGCATGCGGGGTTACTGCGGCTGGCGATAGGTCTGGTGGCAGGCGCCGCAAGCGCCGCCAAGTCCGCCCATCGCACCCTGCAGCGAGGCGAGGTCGGTTCCGGCGGCGTCCTTCATCGCCTCGGCCGCGGTCTGCAGCGCGGCCCAGCGGGCGTTGAACCCGTCCATGTCGGTCCAGATCGCCGGCAGCGCGCGCGAGCCCTGGGCCGAGGCATTGTCGGTGCCCTCGGCGAACATCGGCGCGATGTCCAGCATCGACAGGTGATAGATATTGTTGGCAGCCGCCGAGGCGACGGCCGCGTCATAGGGCATGCGGCCCTGAGCCATGCCGCCGATCTGCCCCAGGTTATAGGCCAGAACGTCCATCACCGCATGGCGGGCAGCGACGTTCGGGTTCATGTCCTGGGCGGTGGCGAGCGTCGGCAGCGCGAGGGCTGCGGCGGTGGCGAGCGCAGTCAGAAGGCGAGGCATCGAGGTCTCCCTGTTGTCGATCCAGAGACAGGATAGGCACGCATTGTCCGGCGCCCATGTCGCGAATGCGTGATCGGCCCGCTTCAATCGCACATATTCTGTGAATGATCGCACAGAGGGCGCGCGAAGGCCGCCAAATCGGCCGCGGTGCACATTGGTTACCGGGTCAAGCTGCCGGGATAGGCGGTATCGTATCCCCATGCCTCGAAATCCTTGGCATAAAGGCGCGCGATCCGGTCCGCGAGATCTCTGGTATAATAGCTGTCCATGCGGTCAGAAGCGCCGGTCCGCTTGCCCTCGTCCGAGGGATAGGCCGCCCTGAGCCGGGCGGCATCAAACGGCACACCGCTTGCCAGAAGCGCGGCCTCGAGATCGGCGCCCAGCGCTTCGAAGCGGATCACCGCGTCGAAGCTCTGCGGCGGGCCGACAATCAGCTTGCTTTGCAGGTCCCAATGACCGTCCCGCGACAGGCCGCCCTGTTCCAGCCAGCCGACGAAATCGGCGAAACCCTCGGGCGTCACCGGGAACTTCCCGTGGCTGCGCTGATATTTTTCCTCGCGGAACTTGTCGAGGAAGGCCGACAGCACCCGGGAATAGGGGTTGCGTACCACGACGATCCAGCGAAGGGCCGAGAGCCTGCTCAACTGCGACAGCGGCAGATCAAGCGGCGTCGCCGCTTCCCATTTTGCGATGTCGCGATGCACCGCCTCGCCACCGGCCAGTTCGCGCAACAGGATGGTCAAGGTCGTGTTGGCATTCTTCTTCACGCGATTATAGGCCAGCCCCAGCTCGGGGTAGAGGGCGACGCGATGGATCGCCGCCACCGTCAGCCCCTCGCCGAAGCGGGGTCTCAGCGCCCGAATGACGAAGGGAAGATGCAGCAGGTACATCCCATAGCGGCCGATCCGTCGATGAACGGGGATACGTTCCTTGCTCATGGCCGGTCCCCGGGGGCCTGCGCCGGATCGTAGCCCAGCGCGCCGAAATCTTCGGCATAGAGCCGCGCCACCAGCGCCGCGCGCCCGGCTGTGTAATAGGCGGCAAGCTGCCGGTCGGCGCCCGTCTCCTTGCCGCTGTCGCCGCGATGCTCCGATCCCAGCGCGCCGTCGGGCAGGGCGAGGCCACGGCTGGCGAAGAAGGTTCGCGCGTCCGATTGCAGGGTTTCGAACCGCAGCACCCCGTCGTAGCTGTCAAGCGGCAGCGCCATCAGCTTGACCTGCCGGTCCCAATGCGCATCGCGCGCCAGGCCGCCCTGCTCGAGCCAGTCCAGAAACACGCCGAAACCCTCGGGCGTCAGGGGGAAATCGCCATACTGGCGCCGGTATTCCGCGAAGCGGAACTTGTCGAGGAAGGCGGACAACACCCGCGAATAGGGATTTCGCACGCTGACGAAAACCGCATAATCGTTCAGCCGTGCGATTTCGGCGGCGGGCAGGTCGAACAGGTTCGGTGCCGCATCCTTGATGCGCGCCGCCTGACCGCTCTCGCCGGTTTCAAGTTCGTGCAAGACCAGCACCAGGGCCGAATTCGCGTTCTTCTTCACGCGGTTGAAGGCCAGCCCCAGGCGCGGATAGAAGGCCAGTCGCCGCAGCGCCGCCTTGCGCGCCACGCCATGGCCATAGCGCGCCCTGACCGCCGTCAGCGCCCGCGGTGCCCGCGCCAGCCCGGCAAGGTTCCGGCCCAGAAGCGCCAGCCCAGTCTGTTCCTTTTCAGCGCCCGCCATGTCCTGTATCCCATGGAATCGCCGCACCTTAATAACTTGCATCTATACCGGCAAGGGCGCCGGGCTCAGGGGGATCTATGAAGAAAGTGGGTGAATACTGGGTGCCCGACATCGACATGCGTCCGTTCCGCAATCGCCGGAAGACACTCAGGAATTACGGCGAGGGACGTCATGGCAGCCAGATCCACCACCTCGATGCGGCGCTTGCCCATCTGCGCGCGTATCTGCCCGAGGGGACGCTCGAACAATCCTCGGCCATCGACGGCGGCGCCAATATCGGCGCCTTCGCCCGCCGGATGGCGGCGAGCTTCCGCGAGGTACATGCCTTCGAACCCGCGCCCGATACCGCCGCCTGTCTGGCGCGGAACGTGGCCGATTGGGGGCTCGGCGGCCGCCTCATTCCCCATGCCGAAGCGATCTCGGACAGCGAGGGCCTGGTCGGCATGGGCGGCGGTGGCTGGTTCCGCCGCTCGATCTCGCGCGAGGTGAAGGGTGAGGGCAGCATCCGCGCGGTGGCGCTCGACAGCCTGGGGCTGACGGACCTGCTGTTTCTCAAGCTCGACGTCGAGGGGCACGAGCTTAGGGCCCTGCAGGGCGCGGAGCAGAGCCTCGCCCGTGGACGGGCCTATGTCATGATGGAGATGAAGGACCGTCACCTCGCCGAAGGAGGCCCGCGAACCGCCGCGCATGACTGGCTGCTCGCCCGTGGCTACCGCATCGTGGCCGATCTGGGCGACCCGGTGCTCGACCGGCTTTACGCCCCGCCCGGACGGGACTGAGAAAGCAGCGCCTCCATCGCCTTGAGCGATACCTCCAGCGGGTGCTGGTTCTCGGCCTGGACCCGGGCGGCGCCGGCCAGATAGGGGGCGCGGAAGGCGGGGTCCTGGGCCGCGACGACGGCACGGGCCATCTCTGCCGCATTCGCCACCTCCAGCGCCCCGCCCGCCGCCTTGAGCCGGGCATAGGCATCGGCGAAATTGCCGGTATCGGGGCCGTGCAGGACCATTGCGCCCAGGGCCACGGCCTCGAACGGGTTCTTGCCCGTGAGGGTCGCGCCCGGCACGCGCAGCGAATTGCCGGTATAGGCGACGGGCGCCAGGCGATACCACAGGCCCATCTCGCCGATCGTGTCGGCGATATAGACTTGGGTTCGCGCGGTGATCCCCTCGCCGCGCGAGCGTCGGGCGATGGCATCGGCGGGAAAATGCGCGCGCGCCGCCGCCTCGGTGCTGTCGGCCTCGCCGGGCTTGCGCGGCGCGATGAGCAGAAGGAGTCCGGGCAGGCTGTCCAAGGCCAGCGCCTGCGCCTCCATCAACTGCGGCTCCTCCGCGGCCTTGGTCGAGGCCGCGAGCCAGACGGGCCGCCCGGCGATCTGCGCCTCCAGCGCGGCGCGGGCCTCGGGGCGGTCGGGCAGGGGATCCGCGGCGGCCTTCAGCACCCCCATCACCGCCATTTTCTCGGCGGGGGCCCCCAGATCGCGGTAGCGCGCCATCGAATCCGCATCCTGTACCAGGATGCGGTCGAACATCCGCATCAGCGCGCCATTCGTCGCCACCATCTTGCGGCGGCGGCGATAGCGGCGCTCGGTGACATGGGTGTTGATCAGCACCATCGGCAACCCCGCGCGATGGGCCCGGTGCAGCATCAGCGGCCAGAGATCGGCCTCGGCGACGATCAGGGCATCGGGGCGCCAATGGGCCATGAAGCGGTCGAGCGCGCCGGGGTAATCGGCGGGGGCGAATTGGTGGCGCACCCGCGGCGGCAGACCGCGCCGGCCGAGCGCCTCGGCCGAGGCAAGGGTATGGGTGGTCAGCAGGATCTGCAGGTCGGCATGCGCGGCGGTCAGCCGGTCGAGGAGGGTGACCAGCGCCTGCGCCTCGCCCACCGAGACGGCGTGGAACCACAGAAGCGGCCCGGGCGGGCGGGGGGCGGACGGATAGCCCAGCTTCTCGCGCCCCCGGACCGGATCCTCACGCCCCTGGCGCTGCCGGATCCACAGCACCAGACGCCAGAACGGCGCCGAGACCGCGGCGAGGGCGAGATAGAAGCGCAGGAGGAGCGGCATGGGGGATCCTTTCCCGGCGGGGATAGCCGCGGGCAGGGTCTGGCGCAAGGGCGAGGGGTTTCGCCCTCGTCCCCCGTGCTGGCGCACGGGCGGCTCGGGCGACCAGCCGGGGGGCGCTGCCCCCCGGACCCCCCGGGATATTTGGGGCGCAAAGAAGGGGCGGTCCTGACAGGGGCCGCAGTCAGGCGCCTGGTCCCGCAGGATGGCGCCGGACGGCCCCGGGGTGGGACAGGCTTAGCGGCCCTTCCATACCGGATCGCGTTTCTCGGCAAAGGCGCGCTGGCCCTCATGCAGGTCTTCCGAGCCGTAGAGCCGGTCGACGGTGGCGAACTGGCGCTTCGTGATCCGGTTCAGCGCGTCCTGAAAGCGCATCGCCTCGGCCTCGCGCACCACCTCCTTGATGGCGGCGAAAACCAGCGGCGGCCCGGATTCGAGGAGCCGGGCGAGGTCCCAGGCGCGGGGGCGGAGTTCGTCCGGCGCGCAGATCTCCTTGATCAGGCCCCAGTGCTTCGCCTCCTCCACGTCGAACCAGCGGCCGGTCAGCAGCAGGTCCATGGCGACGTGATAGGGGATGCGCTTGGGCAGCTTGATCGAGGCCGCATCGGCCACCGTGCCCGAGCGGATCTCGGGCAGGGCGAAGCTGGCGGTTTCCGAGGCGAGGATCAGGTCGCAGCTCAGGGCCAGTTCCAGCCCGCCGCCGCAGCAGATGCCGTTGACGGCGGCGATCACCGGCTTGTTGAGGTTCGGCAGTTCCTGCAAGCCCCCGAAGCCGCCAACCCCGTAATCCCCGTCGACCGCATCGCCCCCGGCGGCGGCTTTCAGATCCCAGCCGGGGCAGAAGAATTTCTCGCCCTCGGCGCGCAGGATCGCCACCCTCAGCCCGTCGTCGTCCCGGAAGGCCTTGAAGACGTCGCCCATGATCCGGCTGGTGGCGAGGTCGATGGCATTGGCCCTGGGCCGGTCCAGCGTCACCTCCAGGATACCGCCCTCGCGGCGGGTCTTGATCGGGCCCTCGGTCAGGTTGTTCATGTCTGCCTCCAGAGTATTGCATCCACCGCCACCGCGCCGTTCTCGCGCAGGATCAGCGGGTTGATCTCGATCTCGACGAGCGCGGGATCGCCCGCCATCATCGCCTGCAGGGTCAGTGCGGCCTCGACCGCGGCGCCGGTGTCGGCCCGGGGGCGGCCCCGCCAGCCGTCGAGCAGCGGCCAGAGCCTGAGGCGGCGCAGCGCCGCCGCGATCTCGGGCCCCGTCACCGGCGCGACCAGGGTGACCGTATCGGCCAGAAGCTCGGCCGTCACCCCGCCCAGACCGAGGGTCAGCGTCGCGCCATAGACCGGATCGCGGCGGAGGCCGATGAGGATTTCGGCCACCCCGTCCCTGACCATCTCTTCGCAGAGATAGCCCTGCGCGCCCGGCATCTCGGCTTCGGCGGCGGGATCGGTGACGCCCAGACGCACGGCGCGGGCCTCGGTCTTATGGGCGAAGCCCAGGCCCTTCAGCGCGAAGGGCGCGGTCAGGCCGCGCGCATCCAGCGCGGACAGGCTTTCGGCCGTCACGCCCCGGGGCACGGCGATTCCCGCTTGGGCCAAGGTTGCCTTCGCCTGTGCCTCGTCGATCAGCGCCGCCGCGCCCGTGGCGCTCACCGCCCAGGGCCGCCAGCCCTGCCGCCCGGGGGGCCGCTGCGCCGCGACCAGCGCCTCCAGCGCCGTCTCCAGCCCCATCAGCGGCACCACGCCGCGGGCAATCATGGCGATGGCGCGGGCTTCGTCGAAATTCTCGGGCAGCGAGGCGACCGGGAAAGCGGGCTTGCCGGTCGCCGCCTGCGCCGCCTCGATGGCGGCGATGGCGGGTTCGAAACTGGCCGGATCGCAGCGGTCGGGACGCGGCGGGTCGATGATGTAGATCCCGGCGTCATAGCCTTCGAGCATGGCGGTGAAGACCGCTTCGGTCCTGGGCCCGTCTCCCCAGATGAAAGTGTGGTAATCCAGGGGGTTGGCCAAGGCCACCAGCGGTCCCAGTACGGCGCCAAGTCGCTCTTTCTGCCTGGCGGTCGGCGGCTCGAAGACCACGCCCGCCCTGGCGCCCAGATCCGCCACCAGCCCCGCTTCGCCGCCCGAACAGGACAGCGAGCAGAGCCGCGCGCCGATCCCCGGCCCGTGGACATGGAGGATCTTCAGCGTCTCGATCAGCGCACCCAGCGTATCGACCTCGGCCACGCCCGCCTGCCGCAGGAAGGCGCTCGATGCGGCCCCGCCGCCGGCCAGGGCGGCAGTATGCGAGGCCGCAGCGGCGCGGGAGGCCTCGGTCTTGCCCGATTTCACCACGGCGATGCCCTTGCCCGCGGCGCGCGCGGCTTCCGCCAGCGCGGCGAAGGCGGGGGCATCGTCGATCCCCTCGATATATAGGCCCAGCGCCGTGACCCGTTCGTCGGCCAGCACGGCAGAGGCCAGGTCGGCCAGCCCCACCTGCGCCGCATTGCCCAGACAGGCGACATAGGCGACCGGCAGGCCGCGCGCCTGCATGGTCAGATTGATCACGATGTTCGAGGATTGGCTGATCAGCGCCACCCCCCGCTCGACCCGCCGCCCGCCGTGCTGATCGGGCCAAAGGAGCGCGCCGTCGAGGTAGTTGATCACCCCGTAGCAGTTGGGTCCGAGGATGGGCATGGTCCCGGCCGCGGCGACCAGCTCGGCCTGCAGCCCGGCCTCTCCCGCCTCCTCCCAGCCCGAGGCGAAGCAGATCGCCCCGCCCGCGCCCATGGCTGCGAGTTCGCGCACCACCTCGACGGTCGCGAAGCGGTTCACGCCGATGAAGACGGCATCCGGCGCATCCGGCAGGTCGGCCAGGGACCGCCGGCAGGGCACCCCGGCGATTTCGTCGCGGGTCGGATGGACCGGCCAGACCGGCCCGTCAAAGCCCATCTTGCGGCATTGCTCGATCACATTCTGCGCCCAACCGGCGCCCAGCACCGCGATGGACCGGGGGCGGAGCAGGCGCGACAGGCGCGAGTCGGGCGAGAGGGTCGCGGGCGCGCTGCCCATCTTTGTTCTCCAAATATCCACGGGTTTCCAAAGGGGGCGTGCCCCCTTTGGCGAGGGGGTGCGGGGGGCGAGAAGCCCCCCGGCTTGCGTCATCCGCCGACCGAGCGCAGCAATTCCCGGCTGATGATATGTCGCTGGATTTCCGAGGTCCCCTCCCAGATCCGTTCGACCCGCGCGTCGCGCCAGATGCGTTCCAGCGGCAGCTCGTCCATCAGCCCCATGCCGCCATGGATCTGGATCGCCTCGTCGGCGATCATCGCCAGCGCCTCGGTCGCCTTCAGCTTGGCCATGGCCATGTCGGCGTCGGTGACCGTGCCTTCGTCGAATTTCCACGCGGCCTCGAAGGTCAGAAGCTCCGCCGCCTTCAGCTCCAGCGCCATATCGGCCAGTTTGAAGGACACGCCCTGGAACTTGCCGATCTGCTGGCCGAATTGCTTGCGCTCAGCGGCATAGGCCAGCGCGTGCTCCAGCGCGCGATGGGCCCGGCCGATCGAGGTCGCGGCCACCTGCAGCCGCGTCGCGCCCAGCCAGTCGTTCGCCACCTCGAAGCCCCGATGCACCTCGCCCAGGATATTCTCGGCCGGCACCCGGCAATCGTCGAATTCCAGCACCGAATTGGTGTAGCCCCGGTGCGAGACATTGCGATAGCCGTCGCGCACGGTGAAACCCTTGGTGCCCTTGTCGACGAAGAAGGCGGTGATCCGCTTCTTTCGGCCGCGCGGCGTTTCTTCCTCGCCCGTCGCCATGAACGCGATGGTGAAGCCCGCGACATCGGCATGGCTGATGAAATGCTTGGTGCCGTTCAGGATCCAGTCGCCGCCCTCCGGCCGGGCCGAGGCACTCATCCCGCGCAGGTCCGACCCCGCGCCGGGCTCGGTCATGGCGAGGCAATCCCAGGTCTCGCCCCGGATGCAGGGCATGAGATATTTCTCGCGCTGCGCAGGCGTCCCGGCCAGCAGGATGTTCGAGGGCCGCGCCACGCAGGTCCAGTGCAGCGCGTAATTGGCCCGGCCGAGTTCGCGCTCATAGAGCAGCCAGGACAGGGTATCGAGGCCCGCGCCGCCCAGCTCCTCGGGCATGTTCGCCGCGTAAAGCCCTGCGTCCATGGCCTTTTTCTGCAACTCTCGGATCAGCTCCATCGGCAGATGGCCGGTGCGTTCGACCAGGGCTTCATGCGGGTAAAGCTCGGCCTCGACAAAGGCGCGGGTGGTCTCGACGATCATCCGCTGTTCGTCTGACAATCCGAAATGCATCAGGATTTCCTCTGTCCGACGTGGCGACCGGCGGTATCGGGGCGCGGCAGCGACTTGTGCGCCTCGGCGATGGGGCGCAGACGCTCCAGAATCTCGGGCGCGGCGGGGCAGGACTTGCCGGCCTTCATGTCGACATGCAGCAGCATTTGCTCGACCGAGGCGACCAGTGTCTCGTCGCGTTCGATGCGGATGAAGAGATGCAGCCGTTTCTCGTCGGCGCCCAGCACCTGCACCGAGCCGGTCAGCCTTTCGCCGAGCTTGGCCTCGCCCGCGTGCATGATGTGGCTCTCGGCCGTGTAATAGCTGTGACCGCCCGCCACATAGTCCATCCCGGCCCCGATGTGGCGCAGGAATGCGTCGCAAGTCTCTGACGAGGCAAAGAGATAGCGGCTTTCGGTCATGTGGCCGTTGTAGTCGATCCACCCCGGCAGGACCTGCAGATGCGACAGCACCAGCGGCGCGTCGGAGCTGGCAGGATGGGCAATATTGCCCATCCTGCGCCGCGCGTCGTGATCCAGAAGTACCTTGCCCGCGCCCCAATTGCGCTCCTTCAGGACGCGCAGAAAGCCGATCAGGTTGCGATCGCGGATTCGTTCCAACTCGCGGATCGAATAGGCCCCGGATTGCGCGTCGGACTGACCGGCGATCAGGTCCACAAGCTCGTCATTGAACTCAGGCACGTCCATCAGTTTGGTCCAGGGCCAGGCCAGGCAGGGGCCGAATTGCGCCATGAAATGCTTCATGCCTGCTTCGCCCCCGGCGATGCGGTAGGTCTCGAACAGCCCCATCTGTCCCCAGCGCAGGCCGAAGCCCATGCGGATCGCCTCGTCGATCTCTTCGGTCGTGGCGATGCCGTCCTTGACCAGCCAGAGGGCCTCGCGCCAGACCGCTTCCAGGAACCGGTCGGCAATATGGGCGTCGATCTCCTTTCTCACATGCAGCGGGAACATCCCGATCTCACGCAAGATTTCCTTTGCTTTTTCAATCGCCTCAGGGTCGTTCTTCGGCGACGGTACGACCTCGGCCAGGGGCAGCAGATAGACCGGGTTGAACGGATGCGCCACGAAGATCGCCGCTGGATTCGCCGCATTCTGCTGCAATTCCGAGGGTTTGAAGCCCGAGGTGGAGGACCCGAGCAGCGTGTCCGGCGCCGATTGCTGGATCTGGGCATAGACCCGGTGCTTCAGATCTAGCCGTTCGGACACGGATTCCTGAATATACTCAACGCCTTCCACGGCATCATGCACGCTGTCGGCAAAGGTCAGACGTCCCTCGGCCGGCATCGGCACATCGGCCAGCGCGGGCAGTGCGGCGCGGGCATTGGCCAGCACCTCGCCGACTTTGCGGGGGGCCTCGGGGTCGGGGTCATAGACCGCCACATCCCAGCCCGAGAGCAGGAAGCGCGCGGCCCAGCCGCCGCCGATGACACCCCCGCCGATGATGGCGGCCTTGCGATTCGTGGTCATGGATCAACTCCCGGCTCAGTCGACGCAGATGTCGACCCGTTCGCCGTCTTGGTTAAGGAAGGAATGGCAGCCAAAGGCGCTGTTGTAGGTCTCGCAGGTGCGTGTATCGGCGTTGCATCGTGACGAACAATCCGAGGCCCGTTCGCAGCGTTGACCGGCTTGCGGCGAGCGTGTGGCGCAGAATTCGGCGCCCGAGAGCCCGGCGATCATCACCATGCCACCGGCCGCCTCGCATTGGCTTCGGGCCGCCGCGTCCAGCCTCTCGGGACTGGGCGAGGCATCGTCCGAGGGCGTGCAGGCCGCCAGCAACAGCACCAGGGCGAGGGCGCGTTTCACAGGGGCGCCCGCTTTTCCAGCTTCAGCCGGGTGCGGACCTCGGCCGGGGTGATGACCCGCGCGCCCAGCCCCTCGATGATTCCGACGGCTTTTTCAACCAGTTGCGCATTGGTGGCCAGCACGCCCTTGTCCAGCCAGAGATTGTCCTCCAGTCCGACGCGGACATTGCCGCCCGCCAGGACCGAGGCCGCGACATAGGGCATCTGGTGCCGCCCCAGCGCGAAGGCCGACCAATGCCAATCGGCGGGAACGTTGTTCACCATGGCGAGGAAGGTGTTGAGGTCGTCCGGCGCGCCCCAGGGCACGCCCATGCAAAGCTGCACCAGCACCGGGTCCTTGATGATCCCCTCGGCTACCAGCTGTTTGGCGAACCACAGATGGCCGGTGTCGAAAGCCTCGATCTCGATCTGGACGCCGCTTTCGGTCATGCGCTGCGCCATGTCGCGCAGCATGCCGGGCGTGTTGACCATGACGTAATCGGCCTCGGCGAAGTTCATCGTGCCGCAATCGAGGGTGCAGATCTCGGGCCGGCACTCGACGACATGCGCGACGCGTTCGGCCGCGCCCGCCATGTCGGATTTCTGCGACATGCGGTTCATCGCCTCGGTCCCGTCGAACAGGAGGTCGCCCCCCATCCCGGCCGTCAGGTTCAGCACCACATCGGTCCCCGAATCGCGAATGCGTTCCGTGACTTCGCGGTAAAGCGCCGGGTCGCGGGCGGGGGCGCCGGTTTCGGGGTCGCGGACGTGACAATGCACCACGGCGGCGCCGGCCTTGGCGGCGTCGATGGCGCTGGCGGCGATCTGCGCGGGGCTGCGCGGCACATGCGGGCTGCGGTCCTGGGTCCCGCCCGAGCCGGTTACGGCGCAGGTGATGAAGACCTCACGATTCATGGTCAAAGGCATTGTTCTCTCCCGTTCTGGGTCCAGCCTAGCAGGCTTGTGGCGCCAAAGTTGGCGGATTACGAAAGAAACATGACCGTATCCGAAAGCATCTTTGCTCCCTCGTCGCAGCCCCTCGACATCGCCGTGCTGGTGCTGCCCCGCGCCTCGATCCTGGAGGTCGCCTCGGTGCTCGATCCCTTGCGCGCGGCAAACCGGCATCTGGGGCGCAGCGGCTTTCGCTGGAGGATCGTCTCGCCCGAGGGCGGGCCGGTGCCGCTGACCTGCGGGATCGAGCTGCCGTCCTCGGGCGGGCTGGCTGCGGCCGAGGGGGCAGAGGTGCTGATCACGGTCGCGGGCTATTCGCAGGCGGAGGTGGCGACGCGGTCGCTGCTGGCCGGTCTGCGCCGCATGGCGGGGCGGTTCCGCGCCATCGGCGGCGTCGATGCCGGGCCCTGGGTGCTGGCCCGCGCCGGGCTGCTGGACGGGCACCGGGCGACGGTGCATTGGGAGGATCTGGAGGATTTCGCCGCCGCTTTCCCGGCCATCGACGTGGTGCCCGACCGCTTCGTCCTGTCGCGCAACCGCTTCACCGCCGGGGGGGCGGTGCCGGCGGCGGATCTGATGCTGCATCTGATCGGGGCTCGCTGCGGGGCGGGCGTGGCAGGGCGGGTGGCCGATTCCTTCCTCTATGAGACGCGGACCGATGGCGCGCGACCGCAGCGTCCGGGACTTCTGCCCGGCGCCCGCGATCCCCGGCTCTCGGCGGCGCTGACGCTGATGAGCCAGAACCTCGACGATCCGCTGGATCTGGCGCGCGTGGCGGGGGCGCAGGGCATCGGGCTCCGGCGCCTGGAACAGCTGTTCCGCGAAGGGCTCGGGCAGGGGCCGGGGGCGGCCTATCTGGAGCTGAGATTGCAGGCGGCGCGGCGGATGATGGCCGATACCGCCCATCCGATCCAGGAGATCGCGCTCCGCTGCGGCTTTGCCGACCGGTCGAGCTTCTCGCGTGCCTTCCGCCGCCGGTTCGGGCAGGCACCGAGGGTCCTGCGGGGTGGGAAGATGGCGGGGTGAATGTCAGTTCAATGGCTGCGGCGCGGTCCGCGCGGCTTGCGCTGCGGTGCGGCGTCAACGGCGCCCCTCGCGCGCTTTCAGATCAGGGGTCTGAGGATAAGTAGGCCGGTCCGCGGACGGATCGGCCTTTAGTCAAGAAACATCATCAGTTTGCGAGTGGCTCATATAGTCAGACGTTAAAATGCCTGACATTCAATCCAGCGCCACCAGGGCATGGCGCTTGCGCCCGGCGGTCAGTTTCAGCGGCGAGGACAGGTCCGCGGCCGTGATCACCATCCCGGAATCGCTGAGCGCCTCGTCGTTCAGCCGCGCGCCGCCTTCGGCGATCAGCCGCTTGGCATCCTTGCCCGATTTCGCCAGCCCCGCCCGGACGAACAGCTGCACGATGGAGACACCCTCGGCGGCCTCGGCCGCGTCAAGCACCAGGCGCGGCAGATCCTCGCCCAGACCGCCCTGCTCGAAGACCGCGCGCGCCGTCGCCTCGGCCGCAGCTGCCGCTTCCGCGCCATGGCAGAGCGTCGTCACCTCATTGGCGAGGATCACCTTGGCCGCATTGATCTCGGACCCTTCCAGCGCGCCCAGCCGGTTGCATTCCTCGACCGGCAGTTCGGTATAGAGCTTCAGGAAGCGGCCGACATCGGCGTCGGTGGTGTTGCGCCAGAACTGCCAGAATTCGTAGGGGCTGAGCATGTCGCCGTTCAGCCAGACCGCGCCGCCCTGGCTCTTGCCCATCTTGCGGCCGTCCGAGGTGGTCAGCAGCGGCGTGGTCAGGCCGAAGATCTGCTCGTCGATTACCCGGCGTGTCAGGTCGATGCCGTTGACGATGTTGCCCCATTGATCCGAGCCGCCCATCTGCAACAGACAGCCATAGCGGCGCCGAAGCTCAAGGAAGTCATAGGCCTGCAGGATCATGTAGTTGAATTCGAGGAAGCTCAGCGATTGCTCGCGGTCGATGCGCGACTTGACGCTCTCGAACGACAGCATGCGGTTGACGCTGAAATGCCGCCCGATGTCGCGCAGGAATTCCAGGTAGTTCAGACTGTCCAGCCATTCGGCATTGTTGCGCATGATCGCATCGCCCGCGCCCTCGCCATAGGTGAGGTATTTGGCGAAGACCTGCTTCATGCTCTCGATATTGCCGTCGATGGCCTCGGGCGTCAGCAGCGGGCGCTCTTCCGAGCGGAACGAGGGATCGCCCACCTTGGTCGTGCCGCCGCCCATCAGGGTGATCGGCTTGTGCCCGGTCTTCTGGAACCAGCGCAGCAGCATGATGTTCAAGAGATGCCCGACATGCAGCGATTTCGCCGTCGCGTCATAGCCGATATAGGCCGGAACCACGCCCTTCAGCAGCGCCTCGTCCAGCCCTTGCAGGTCGGTGCAATCGGCGAGGAAGCCGCGCTCGATGATGATGCGCAGGAAGTCGGATTTCGGTTGGAACGTCATTTCGCTTGTCCTTTGGACGGTCGGGCTGTCTATAGACCGAAGGCCGGGCAAAGGGAAAGCCATGTTGAAGGGCGGCGTGATGCGGGTCTTGGGCACGATGTCGGGAACCTCGCTGGATGGGGTCGATGCGGCCGTCCTGGTAACCGACGGGCATCAGATCCTGGGCTTTGGCGACAGCGCCTATCGGCCCTACAGTCCCGAGGAACGCGCCGTGCTCAGGGCGGCGCTGGGGGCCTGGCCGGGCGAGCCGCGGGCCGAGGCCGCCGCCGAGGTGGTCGATCTCGCCCACGCCGAATTGCTGGCTGGTTTCGATGCCGTGGATCTGGTGGGCTACCACGGGCAGACCCTGGCGCATGAGCCGGGCGGTCGGGGCACGCATCAGGCGGGATCGGGGCAGATCCTGGCCGAGGCGCTGGGTTGGCCGGTGGTCTGGGATTTCCGTTCGACCGATGTGCGGCTGGGCGGGCAGGGCGCGCCGCTTGCACCCTTCTACCACCACGCGCTGGCCCGCTATCTGGGCCTCACGGCGCCGGTGGTGTTCCTCAACATCGGCGGCGTGGCCAATGTGACCTGGTGCGATCCGCGCATCCCGGCGCCGGAACATGCCTGCCTGGCCTTCGATTGCGGGCCTGGCAACGCGCCGATGGACGATTTCTGCGCGGCTCGGCTGGGAGTATCCCGGGACGAGAACGGCGAGAAGGCCGGGCGGGGCGTCGCCGACGAAGCCCGGCTCGAGGCCTTCGTCGCCCATCCCTTCTTCCGCCGCATCCCGCCCAAGTCGCTGGACCGCGCGGCGCCGGTGCCCGATGTCGCGGGGCTGTCGCCCGAAGATGCGCTGGCGACGCTGGCGGCGGGGGTCGCCGCGGGCGTGGCGCTCGCTTTCGAGCATTTCCCTGAGGCCCCCGCGCGCGTCCTGGTCTGCGGCGGCGGGCGGCACAATGCGACGCTGATGGCGATGGTGGCCGCGGGCTGCGACTGCCCGGTCGAGCCGGTCGAGGCCGCGGGCCTCGATGGCGACATGATCGAAGCACAGGCCTTCGCCTATCTCGCCGCGCGGGTGGCGAGGGGCCTGCCGACCTCGGCCCCGGGCACGACCGGGGTGGCGGCACCCGTGGGGGGCGGCACGCTCAGCCAGCCCTGAGGGGGGAGGGGTTTCGCCCTCGTTGCCCGCGCCTTCGGCACGAGCGCCTCGGGCGACCAGCGGCGCGGCATTGCCGCGCCGAAGAAAGGGGGGCCGTCTGCCCCCCTCTTGGCCCAAGGGCCAATTCACCCCCCGAGGATATTTGAAGCGCAAAGATGAAGGTTAAGAGGGCGTTACCCCGCCTTATTTGCGCTTCAAATATCCTCGAGGGTTTCTCAAGGGGGTGGAAAACCCCCTTGAGCGGGGGGTGCGGGGGGCTGGCCCCCCGCTTTCACCCGTTCCGCCCTCAGGGTTTCAGTAGCCGCTCGAACAGCATTTCCAGAAAGGCATCCGCCCCCTCCAGCGGGTCGGCGCCGTCGCGGATCATGCGGATCTGGGCGTCGAAATCGGCGTAATGCTGGGTCAGGGCCCAGATCGAGAAGATCAGATGATAGGGATCGACCGGCGCCAATTGCCCGGCGGCGATCCAGCGCCGGATCAGGGCCGCGCTTTCGTCGACGAGTTTCTTCAGATCGCCGCCGATCTCGTCGGCGAGGCGGGGCGCGCCTTGCAGCACCTCATTGGCGAAGAGCCGGCTTTCACGGGGAAATTCGCGCGACATCTGCAGTTTGCGGCGCATATAGGCCAGGATTTCTGCCTTGCCGTTGCCCTCGGGGTTCATCGCCCGGAGCGGTTCCAGCCAGACATCGAGCAGATCGTCCAGGAGCGCGCGGTGCATCGCCTCCTTGCTGTCGAAATAATAGAGCAGGTTCGGTTTCGAGAGGCCGGCCACCGCGGCGATCTGGTCGAGGGTCGCCCCCCGGAAGCCCTGGGCCGAAAACACATCGAGCGCCGCGTCGAGGATCTTGCGGCGGTTGCGTCGCTGGATGCGCGTGGTCATCGCGGCGTGCCCGGGTCGAGGCCGATGCCGCGCAACACGATGCCGCAGACCGTCTCGGTGGCGTCCTGCCATTGCGCGTCGGACAGGGGGCCGTGGTTCAGCGTTTCGACCTGATGGGCGAAATCGGCGTAATGCTGGGTCGTGGCCCAGATCATGTAGAGCAGCCACTTCGGCTCGATGGCGGCGATCCGCCCCTCGGCGATCCAGCGGCGGATCACCGCGACCCTGGTCTCGGTCCAGGTCTGCAGCGTGGTTTCCAGGTAATCCTGGATGATCGGCGCCCCGTGCATCACCTCGTTGGCCCAAACCTTCGAGCCCGAACGGTAGTCGCGCGAGAGCAGCATCTTGCGGGCGATGTAGCGGCGCAGCGCGATCTCGGGTTCCGCCTCGGTGTCGAAACTGTCGGCCGCTTCCAGCCAGATCATGAAGATCCGCTCGACCACCCGGCGATAGAGTTTCTCCTTCGAGGCGAAGTAGTAATGCAGGTTGGCCTTGGGCAGGCCGCAGGCATCGGCGATGGCCTGCATCGTCGCGCCGCCGAAGCCCGCTTCGGCGAAGACCACTTCGGCCGCGTCGAGGATCGCGCGTTCGGTCTCCTCGCGCATTTCGGCGCGAGTGCCCGATTTTTCAGCGCTCTCGGTCTGGGCCATGCGCGCCCCGTCCCCCGTCCTGAACCCGCCCCCAAGAGACCTTGACTGGTTGGTCAGGTCTGCTAGCGTCGTTTCTGACCCCCGCCTTTCGTGGCCGGGTTCCAGCGAGAATAGGCCCGCGCCAGCGCCGTGACAACCCGGCCCGCCCGCCATCGGAGAGACAGATGAGCCTCGATCATCCCAAGACCCCCAACGACCTCAGCGCCTTCTGGATGCCGTTCACGGCGAACCGCCAGTTCAAGCAGGCGCCGCGCATGCTGGTGGCCTCGCAGGACATGCATTACACCAGCCACGACGGTCGCCAGATCCTGGACGGGACGGCGGGTCTGTGGTGCTGCAACGCCGGTCATTGCCGGCCGAAGATCGTCGAGGCGATCCAGAAATCCGCGGCCGAGCTGGATTATGCACCGGCCTTCCAGATGGGCCATCCGATGGCCTTCGAACTGGCCAGCCGCCTCGTGGATATGGCGCCCGCGGGCTTCGATCATGTCTTCTTCACCAACTCGGGGTCCGAATCCGTCGATACCGCGTTGAAAATCGCGCTGGCCTATCACCGGGCGCGGGGCGAAGGGTCGCGGACCCGGCTGATCGGGCGTGAGAAGGGCTATCACGGCGTCGGTTTCGGCGGGATCTCGGTCGGCGGCCTGGTGAACAACCGCCGGGTCTTCGGCACGCTGCTGAACGGCACGGATCATCTGAGCCACACCTATCTGCCCGACCAGAACCGCTGGGCCAAGGGTCAGCCGGAACATGGCGCGAACCTGGCCGACGAGCTGGAGCGCATGGTCGCGCTGCATGGCGCCGACACCATCGCGGCGGTGATCGTCGAGCCGGTGGCGGGCTCGGCCGGCGTGATCCTGCCGCCCAAGGGCTATCTGGAAAAGCTACGGGCCATCACCAAGAAACACGGCATCCTGCTGATCTTCGATGAGGTCATCACCGGCTTCGGGCGCCTCGGCGCGCCCTTCGCCGCCGATTATTTCGGCGTGATGCCGGACATGATGACCACTGCCAAGGGCCTGACCTCGGGCACCGTGCCGATGGGCGCAGTCTTCGTGACGGGCGCAGTGCATGACACGTTCATGACCGGGCCCGAGCATATGATCGAACTCTTCCACGGCTATACCTATTCCGGGTCGCCCATCGCCTGCGCCGCCGGGATCGCCACGCAGGAGCTCTACCGCGAAGAGGGCCTCTTCCAGCGCTGCGCCGATATCGCGCCCTATTGGGAAGAGGCGCTGCATTCGCTGAAGGGCACGCGGCATGTCATCGACATCCGCAACCTCGGCCTCATTGGCGCCATCGAGCTGGAACCGATCGCGGGCGAGCCGACCAAACGGGCCTTCACCGCCTTCCTCAAGGCCTATGAGAAGGGGATCCTGATCCGCACGACCGGCGACATCATCGCCATGTCGCCGCCCCTGATCATCGAGAAAGAGCATATCGACCAGCTGATCGGCACCATCAAGGACGTGCTGGACACGCTGGACTGAACCGGGGACGCGGGGCAAAGGTGGCGGCGGCGGCGATCATAGGCGAGCTGATCTTGGGCGACCTGGCCCCTGCGGGGCGCCGCCCCCGAAGCCCTGCCACTCCCTGGCCATTCCTTAACCATGACCCCGCGACCGGCCCCAAGGACCGGGCCCCTGCCGCACGTGCCGGGCAGACGGCGCCAGCGGCGGAGCGTTAGAAGGACCAGATAATGAGCGCACCCGGCGAAAACCTCCGCATCAACCCGGACCGGCTGTGGGACAGCCTGATGGAGATGGCGCAGATCGGCCCCGGTGTGGCGGGCGGCAACAACCGCCAGACCCTGACCGACGAGGATGGCGAGGGCCGCCATCTGTTCAAGCGCTGGTGCGAGGCGGCGGGGATGACCATGGGTGTCGATCAGATCGGCAACATGTTCGCGACCCGCCCGGGGACTGACCCGGAGGCTGCGCCGGTCTACATGGGCTCGCATCTGGATACCCAGCCGACGGGGGGCAAATACGACGGGGTGCTGGGGGTTCTGGGCGCGCTGGAGGCCGTGCGCACGATGAACGACCTCGGCATCAAGACCAGGCATCCCATCGTCGTGGTCAACTGGACCAACGAGGAGGGCACGCGCTTTGCCCCGGCCATGCTGGCCTCGGGCGTCTTCGCCGGGCGGCATACCCTCGATTGGGCGCTGGACCGGGTGGATGCCAAGGGCAAGCGCTTTGGCGACGAGCTGGAGCGGATCGGCTGGAAGGGCGATGAGGAGGTCGGCGCGCGCAAGATCCATGCGCTTTTCGAGCTGCATATCGAGCAGGGTCCGATCCTGGAGGCCGAGGGCAAGGATATCGGCGTCGTGACCCATGGGCAGGGGCTCAGGTGGATCGAATGCACCGTGACCGGCAAGGACAGCCACACCGGCTCGACCCCCATGCCGATGCGGAAGAACGCGGGCCGCGGCCTCGCGCTGCTGACCGAGCTGGTGCACGAGATCGCCATGAAGCACCAGCCGGGCGCGGTGGGGGCAATCGGGCATATCGACGTCTATCCCAATTCGCGCAACGTCATTCCCGGCAAGGTTGTTTTCACCGTCGATTTCCGCTCGCATCTGCCGGAGGTGCTGCACGGGATGGTGGACGAGTTCAACGCCCGCGCGCCCGGGATCTGCGAGGGGATCGGTGTCGGTTTCGAGTCGCAGATCGTCGGCCAGTTCGAGCCCCCGGCCTTCGATGTGGAGTGTGTGGGCCGGGTGCGGGCCGCGGCCGAGCGGCTGGGGTACAGTCACAGGGACATCATCTCGGGCGCCGGGCATGACGCCTGCTGGATCAACGATCTGGCGCCGACGGCGATGATCATGTGCCCCTGCGTGGACGGGCTCAGCCATAACGAGGCCGAGGAGATTTCGAAGGACTGGGCCGCGGCCGGGACCGATGTGCTGCTGCACGCGGTCTTGGAGACGGCCGAGGTCGTGAGCTAGCGGGGGCCAGCCCCCAGAGAACGCAAAGGGGCGGGGGGCCAGCCCCCCGCACCCCCCGCTCAAGGGGGTTTTCCACCCCCTTGAGAAACCCCCGAGGATATTTCTGGAACAAAGATGGGGCAAAGGGACGAGGATATGGCGGCGCGGATCGGGGCGCTGGTCGAGGCCGAAATCGCGGGCTTCGATGCCTCCTCGCGCGCGGGGGCGATGACCTTGCAGGATTTCCAGGCGCGGCGGGTCAGGCGGCATCGGGCGGTGACGGTGAATTTCTCGGGCGGGATCACCCAGACCTGCTGGACCGTCTGCCGGTCGGACGGGTGTTATTCGGTCCTCTATGTCCCCCGCGCGGAATGCTTCGCGCTGTGTGTGGACAGCGATTTCGGGCCCTTGGATATCGGCGTGCACGGGCGGGCGCTCGATTGCTTCGCGTCGGTTTGAAATTTGTGATGGGGAGCAGGCCTTGCATCAATGCGACAAACAATGCTGTCCTGGGTGGCATACTATTTCTGGCGGGAACGAGTAGATTGTCAGACCAATCAATCGAGATAGATCTCGGCGACGTAACGCGAACAATGCACCCGCTGCCTTCGGTCGGCAGGATCCCCATCTTTCCAGCGTTTGAAGATTACTTGTTCATGGTCTCGGATATCTGTTCCGCTGTCGGTATTGATTGCGACTTCATCGCTATGAACGGTGAAATACACAACGCCATCGCTTATCGTGGGGAATTTGGCGAGCGGATCATCGTATACGAGCGGCGGTTCAGCCCAACCATTGGATACGATGGTGCTCAGGTCGTAATTGCGCACGAAATGGGGCATCATCATTGCGGCCATCTTTCAACCAGAAGCGGGATCGGGTCTCATCAAGCCGAACTCGAGGCCGATGCGTTTATGGGCTTCGCGATGAAAATGATGAGCATTCCCTTCGAAAGCATCCAGCGAACTTACGAGCTTTTGGGTATGGGGCCGGAATCAGAAAGTCATCCGTCACTTACAAGAAGACTCGCTGCATCTAGATTCGGCTATCAAGCTGGTTCCTTGGAAGATGCGTGCAATATTTCAATCAACGAGGGGTCAAAAATAGCATGAGCACCGTCATCAAGAACGGCACCATCGTCACCGCGGATCTGACCTACAAGGCCGATGTGCTGGTGGAGGGCGGGGTGATCACCGCCATCGGGACGGGGCTGAAGGGCGACAGGGAGCTGGACGCGACCGGCTGCTACGTCATGCCGGGCGGGATCGACCCGCATACCCATCTGGAGATGCCCTTCATGGGCACCTATTCCAGCGATGATTTCGAGAGCGGGACACGGGCGGCGCTGGCGGGCGGCACCACGATGGTCGTCGATTTCGCGCTGCCGAGCCCGGGGCAGGGGCTGCTCGACGCGCTGCAGATGTGGGACAACAAATCGACCCGGGCCAATTGCGACTACAGCTTCCACATGGCGGTGACCTGGTGGGGCGAGCAGGTTTTCAACGAGATGAAGACCGTGATCGAGGAACGCGGCATCAACACCTTCAAGCATTTCATGGCCTACAAGGGCGCCTTGATGGTGAACGATGACGAGATGTATGCCTCGTTCCAGCGGCTGGCGGAACTCGGCGGGATCGCCATGGTCCATGCCGAGAACGGCGATATCGTCGCCGAGATGACGGCCAAGCTGCTGGCCGCGGGCAACACCGGGCCCGAGGCGCATGCCTATTCGCGGCCCAGCCAGGTCGAAGGCGAGGCGACCAACCGCGCCATCATGATCGCCGACATGGCGGGTGTGCCGCTCTATGTGGTGCATACCTCCTGCGAGGAGGCGCATGAGGCGATCCGGCGGGCCAAGCAGAACGGCAAAAGGGTCTGGGGCGAGCCCTTGATCCAGCATCTGACGCTGGATGAGAGCGAGTATTTCAACCCCGATTGGGACCATGCGGCGCGGCGGGTCATGTCGCCGCCTTTCCGCAACAAGAAGCATCAGGACAGCCTCTGGGCCGGGTTGCAGGCCGGCACGCTGTCGGTGGTGGCCACCGACCATTGTGCCTTCACCACCGAGCAGAAACGCTATGGCCTGGGCGATTTCTCGAAGATCCCGAACGGGACCGGGGGGCTTGAGGACCGGATGCCGATGCTCTGGACCCATGGCGTCGGGACCGGGCGGCTGACGATGAACGAATTCGTGGCCGTGACATCGACCAATATCGCCAAGATCATGAACATGTATCCGAAGAAGGGCGCGGTTCTGGTCGGCGCGGATGCGGATCTGGTGGTCTGGGATCCGGCCAAGGAGAAGACGATCAGCGCGGGGACGCAGCAATCGGCCATTGATTACAATGTCTTCGAGGGCCAGAGGGTGAAGGGCCTGCCGCGTTTCACCCTGACCCGGGGCAAGGTCGCCGTGCATGACGGCGAGATCCGCACCGAGGAGGGGCATGGCAAATTCGTGAAGCGCGAGGCCAATGGCGCGGTCAACCGCGCGCTGTCGAGCTGGAAGGACCTGACCGCGCCCCGGCCGGTGGCGCGGTCGGGCATCCCGGCGACGGGGGTGTGATGGCGGCGACCCAGGCGGCGCCGTCGCTGGACGGCGTTCTCGAGGCAGCGATCTATGTCGATGATCTCGACGCGGCCGAGGCCTTTTACGGCGGGCTGCTCGGGTTGCCGGTGGTGCTGCGCCAAGCGGGACGGCATGTCTTTTTCCGCGCCGGTTCGACCATCGTCCTCGCCTTCCGGGCCGAGGCAACGCGCGAGGCGCCGGCCGCGGACAATGCCCTGCCGGTGCCGCCGCATGGGGCGGAGGGGCCGGGGCATCTGTGCTTCGCCGCCTCGGGGCCGGATCTGGACCGCTGGGCCGAGGTTCTGGCCGTGGCGGGCGTCGCCATCGAGGCCGATTTCCGCTGGCCCAACGGCGCGCGCTCGGTCTATGTGCGCGATCCTGCGGGAAATTCGGTCGAGTTCGCCGAGCCCAAACTCTGGGCGACGGAGGGGGCGTGATGGCGCGCCGCAAGCCCTTTGCCGAGCGTATGGTTGCGGCCGTCGGGCAGGGTGACAAGCGCTACCGGACGGAACTACGCTCATGGTGCGCGGCGCTGGGCGGCGGAATCGGGCTGGCGCTGGGGTATCTCTGGGGCGGGGTCTGGGCGGCCGTGGCGGGTGGCGTGGCGCTGGGAATCGCCAGTGCCTTCGCGCTGCCCGTTTTGCTGCAACTGGGGCTTTTCGCGCTCGGTTGGGGGGCAATCCTGGGCGCGGTGGCGCTGGTGGCGGCGCTGGTCTGGTGGGCCTGGCGGGCCTGGATGTAGGAAGGGACGGCATGCGAGGGCAGGAGAGCGAATGCTGGACGTAACGGCAGAGGCGGCGGTGATCGAGGCGCGGGGCCTCAACCTGACGTTCCACACGAACGACGGGCCGGTGCATGCGCTGAAGGATGTCGACCTGACGATCCGCAAGGGCGAATTTGTCAGCTTCATCGGCCCCTCCGGCTGCGGCAAGACCACGCTGCTCAGGGCGATTGCGGATCTGGAGCATCCCACGGGGGGCAGTCTGACCGTCAACGGCATGAGCCCCGAGGCGGCGCGCAAGGCCCGTGCCTATGGCTATGTGTTCCAGGCGGCGGGGCTTTACCCTTGGCGCACCATCGAGGGCAACGTCCGGCTACCCCTGCAGATCATGGGGTACAGCCGCGCCGAACAGGCCGAACGCGCCCGCAAGGTGCTGGAATTGGTTGAGCTGAGCGGGTTCGAGCGGAAATTCCCCTGGCAGTTGTCGGGCGGCATGCAGCAGCGGGCCTCGATCGCCCGGGCGCTGGCCTTCGACGCCGATATCCTGCTGATGGACGAGCCCTTTGGCGCGCTGGACGAGATCGTGCGCGACCGGCTGAACGAGGAATTGCTGAAGCTCTGGGCGCGGACCGGCAAGACCATCGGTTTCGTGACCCATTCGATCCCCGAGGCGGTGTATCTCTCGACCAAGATCGTCGTCATGTCGCCCCGGCCGGGGCGGATCACCGATGTGATCGACTCGACCCTGCCGGCCGGGCGCCCGCTGGAGATCCGCGACAGTCCCGAGTTCATCGCCATCGCGCATCGGGTGCGCGAGGGGCTCAGGGCGGGATACGACGACAACTGACCGGCATCGGAAAACGACCGGCATAAAAGACTGACAATAAAGAAAAGCGAGGGACCTATCATGAAGACTGTTACGCAAGCCCTTGTTCTGTCAGGAGCCATGGCTCTGACCGCGGCAGGGGCCGGGGCCCTGGTCCCGCCCGGGGCGACGCAGGGCGGGCGCTCGGGCGAGCTGATCGCCATGGCGACGCTCTTGCCGATGACCGAGGATGAATTCACCGAAGCCCAGGCCGCCGGCGGCGCCCGGATCGCGCCGCTCGACGGCACGGCCCCGGGCGAGACGCTGTTCTTCGGCCTTTTCGCGGCGGGGTTCTCGCTCAGGGACGGGGCGGTCGACATGCATTGCCGGGTGACGCTGGCCACGCCGGACGGCTGGCGCCAGCAGGTCTCGGACGCGCCCTGCGCGAGCGGCGCCTTCGAGGCCTCGCCGCGCGATGCGTATCTGCTGCTGGGGTTCGATTTCGCCGTGCCGGGCGCGCTGGCGGGGCGGCAGCTGATCGTCACCGCCGAGGTGGTGGACGAGGTAACGGGCGCCAGCGTGCCCCTGGCCGTGGCCACGACAATCGACCGGGGGGCCGAGTGACACGAGGCCGACCCCAACCGAAGGCCGGGTCGGGGAGGGCGCGCGCATGAGTCGCTCGCTTCCCGTCCTGACCGTCACCGCCGTCCTGATCGCGCTGTGGTATCTGGCGGTCATCCCGATGAACGCGACCTGGGAATACGATCAGGCGCGGCGGGCGGGGTCCGAACTGCCCTTCGCCGAGATGGTCGCGCGCACCATGGCGCAGGAGCGCCCGGTGCTGCCCGCCCCGCATCAGGTGGTGATCGGCCTTTATGAGCAGACGGTGGGCTGCGATGCGGTGGGACGGCGGATGTGCCGCGAGACGACGCCCCTGACGGTGCAGGGCTTCGGGCAGCGGGTCGCGGCGGCCTTCACCTCGAACCGCAGCCTTATCTATCACGCCGGGGTCACGCTCAGCGCGACGATGCTGGGCTTCCTGATCGGCACCGGGGGCGGGATCCTGCTGGCGATCGGCATCGTCTACAACCGGGCGATGGATGCCTCGGTCATGCCCTGGGCCATCGCCAGCCAGACGATCCCGATCATCGCGCTGGCGCCGATGATCATCGTCGTCTTGAACTCGGTGGGGATCTCGGGGCTGGTGCCCAAGGCGATCATTGCCGCCTATCTGAGCTTTTTTCCGGTGGTCGTGGGCATGGTGAAAGGGCTCAGGTCCCCCGATGCGATGCAGATGGACCAGATGAAGACCTGGTCGGCGACTGGCGGGCAGGTCTTTGCGCGGCTCAGGCTGCCGATGTCGATGCCCTATCTCTTCGCCTCGTTGAAGATCGGCATCGCGGCGGCGCTGGTCGGCACCATCGTCGGTGAATTGCCGATCCAGCAGGGTGGGCTGGGCGTGAGGCTGCTGTCGGGCAGCTATTACGGGCAGACCATCCAGATCTGGGCCGCGCTCTTTGCCGCGGCCATCCTGGCGGCGGCGCTGGTCGGCATCGTCGGGCTGATCGAGCGGCGGGTTCTGGCGCGGATGGGGATGAAGCGATGAGCGGGCTGATGCAGGGCCGGGGTGCCTGGATCCGTCTGGGTCTTGCCGTCGCGGTGCTGGCCGCCTGCTGGTGGCCCCGCGCCGCCGGGGCCCAGCCCGGGGACCTTACGCTGGTCGCGCTGACCGCGGCGCTGGCGCTCTCGATTCTCGCGCCGGGCTTGGGGCAGGCGGGCAGGGCCGTGGCGCTGCTGGCGATGGGCCTGGCCCTGTCGCTCGCCGGGGGGCCGCTGGCCTTCCAGCAAGGCGGGGCCGAGGCCGGGGGGTTCTGGGCGGCGGCGATTGCCGTCTGGCTGGGGGCCTGGCTGCTGGTCGCGTTGGTGGCAGAGTTGCCCTGGCGACGCGGCCCCTGGGGGCTGATCGCGCCCCTGATCTTCGGTGCCACGATCCTCTGGGCCTGGGAAAGCGTCGTGCGGGCGCTGGACGTGCCAAGGGTGATCCTGCCCGCGCCCTCGGAAATCGCCGCCCGGCTTGCCAGTTCCACCGATACGCTCTGGATCGACCTGGTGCAGACCTTTGGCAGAGGGGCGCTGGCGGGCTTCGCCATCGGCTGCGGCTCGGCCTTCCTGTTCGCGCTGGTGGTGGATCGCTATCCCTTCCTCAAGCGCGGCCTCCTGCCCGTGGGCAATTTCCTGGCCGCGCTGCCGATCATCGGCACGGCGCCAATCTTCGTCATGTGGTTCGGCTTCGACTGGCCGTCGAAGGCGGCGGTGGTGGTGGCCATGGTCTTTTTCCCGATGCTGGTGAACACCGTGCAGGGGCTGGCCGCGACCGAGGCGATGCAACGCGACCTCATGCGCACCTATTCGGCAAGCTGGGGACAGACGCTGCTGCGCCTGCGCCTGCCCGCGGCCATGCCCTTCATCTTCAACGGGCTGAAAATCTGTGCAACGCTGGCGCTGATCGGGGCCATCGTGGCCGAGTTCTTCGGTTCGCCCACCTATGGCATGGGCTTTCGCATTTCGACCGAGGTCGGGCGCTTGTCGCTGGACATGGTCTGGGCAGAAATCGCCGTGGCTGCGGCCCTGGGGTCGGCATTCTACGGCGTCTGGGCTCTGCTCGAACGGCAGGTGACCTTCTGGCACCCGTCGCAGCGCGGCAGATAAATCCGGCCCCGGGAAGGGCCGGCCAACAAGGAGGTTGAACGAATGACGAAATTTGCATGGGCCGGGATGGCCGCGGCGCTGGGCATGACGGCCGGCATGGCCTCGGCCCAGGATGCGGTGACGCTGCAGCTGAAATGGGTCACCCAGGGCCAGTTCGCGGGCTATTACGTTGCCCTCGACAACGGCTATTACGAAGAGGAAGGCCTCGATGTAACGATCCGCCCCGGCGGGCCGGACATCGCGCCCGTCCAGGTGCTGATGGGCGGCGGCGCCGATGTGATGGTCGACTGGATGCCCTCGGCCCTCGCCGCGCGCGAGCAGGGGGCGCCGGTGGTCAACATCGCCCAGCCCGTCGTTCGCTCGGGCCTGATGCTGGTCTGCTGGGCCGATGCGGGCATCACCACGCCCGAGGATTTCCGCGGCCACAAGATCGGTACCTGGTTCTTCGGCAACGAGATCCCGCTGCTGAACTGGCTGTCGCAGCTGGGCATTCCCACCACCGGCGGCGAGGACGGGGCCGAGATCCTGCGTATCGGCTTCAACGTCGACCCGCTGCTGCAGCGCCAGGCCGATTGCGTTACCGCGATGACCTACAACGAATATTGGCAGGTCATCGACGCGGGCGTCACGCCCGAGCAGATCGTCGTCTTCCGCTATGAAGATTATGGCGTCGCCACGCTGGAGGACGGGCTCTGGGTGAACGAGGAGAATCTCTCGGATCCGGCCTTCGTCGACCGGATGGCCCGATTCGTCCGCGCCTCGATGCGCGGCTGGGAATGGGCGCTGGCCAACCCCGAGGCCGCGGCCGAGATTGTGCTCGACAATGACGAGACCGGCGCGCAGACGCTGGAGCATCAGGTCCGCATGGTGCGCGAGATGGCGGCGCTGACCGAGGGGTCTACCGGCGTTCTGGACGAGGCGGCCTATCAGCGCACGGTCGACACGCTCCTGGGCGGCGGCTCGGACCCGGTTATCACCCGGGCACCGGAAGGGGCCTTCACCCATGTGGTGACCGAAGCCGCGTCGATGGAATAAGCGGCGGCGAACCGCCTGCTGTCACCTTACGGACACACTGGCCGGGCCCCCCTCAGGGCCCGGTCTTTTCATCTGACATCTCAACAGCCTCGGCCAAGTGGGCCGGATTCCTGACATTCCCTGAGCATCGGTGAATGAGTCGGTGCATCCCTGGTAGGCACCCGCAGGGTCAAGCACAAAATCCTGTGGAAGCCGTGAAGATTGCCATTGACCAGACCCCGCGAAATACGTCAGATTGTGTGGGCCGACAACAGGGCCACTAGATATAGTAAGGCTCGACGAGGCAGGGACAGACGAGCAGAATCACAGGCACCCCCCACGACACAGGGGTGACGGACGCGCGGCAGGCGCGTCGCGACAGACTCTGCGGGAGTTCCGGCCAAGCGACCGCGTGATGTAATGCACGCCCTCGTTGTCTTTGACGCATACAGGACAAAGGGGACAGGTCCATGAAGATCGAGCGGAAATTCACCACCGACGGGCAGGACGCCTATGCGGCGCTTTCGTTCACCACCACGGTGTCCGAGATTCGCAATCCCGACGGCAAGATCGTCTTCCGCAACGATCAGGTGGAGGTCCCCGAGGGCTGGTCGCAGGTCGCCTCGGACGTGATCGCCCAGAAGTATTTCCGCAAGGCCGGTGTCCCCGCCCGCCTGAAGAAAGTCGCCGAGAAGGGCATGCCGGAATTCCTGTGGCGCTCGGTTCCCGACGAAAAGGCGCTGGCCGATCTGCCGGAATCCGAGCGTTTCAGCGGCGAGACCTCGGCCAAGCAGGTCTTCGACCGTCTGGCCGGTGCCTGGGCCTATTGGGGCTGGAAGGGCGGCTATTTCACCGACGCCACGGATGCCCGCGCCTATTACGACGAAATGCGCGTGATGCTGGCCCGCCAAATGGCCGCGCCCAACTCACCGCAATGGTTCAACACCGGCCTGCATTGGGCCTATGGCATCGACGGCCCGTCGCAGGGGCATTTCTACGTCGACCCCTTCACCCACAAGCTGGTGAAGTCGAAATCCTCCTACGAGCATCCGCAGCCCCACGCCTGCTTCATCCAGTCGGTCAGCGATGATCTGGTGAACGAGGGCGGGATCATGGACCTCTGGGTCCGCGAGGCGCGGCTCTTCAAATACGGCTCGGGCACCGGCACCAACTTCTCCAGCTTGCGCGCGGAAGGCGAGAAGCTCTCGGGCGGCGGCAAATCCTCGGGTCTGATGGGCTTCCTGAAGATCGGCGACCGCGCGGCCGGCGCGATCAAGTCGGGCGGCACCACGCGCCGCGCGGCGAAGATGGTGATCATCGACATGGATCACCCCGATATCGAGGATTTCATCAACTGGAAGGTCATCGAGGAGCAGAAAGTCGCCTCGCTGGTCGCCGGCTCCAAGGCGCATGAAGCCCGCCTGAACGAGATCTTCGACGCCATCCGCCAATGGGACGGCTCGTCGGAAGATGCGGTTGACCCGTCGAAGAACCCCGCGCTGAAGGCCGCGATCCGCTCGGCCAAGAAGGCGATGATCCCGGACACCTACACCAACCGCGTGCTGCAATACGCCAAGCAGGGCTATACCTCGATCGAATTCCCGACCTATGACACCGATTGGGATTCGGAAGCCTATGTCTCGGTCTCGGGCCAGAATTCGAACAACTCGGTCCGCGTAACCGACGCCTTCCTCAAGGCCGTCAAGGAAGACGCGCCGTGGGAGCTGGTGCGGCGCACCGATGGCAAGGTCGCCAAGACCGTTTCGGCCCGCGAGCTCTGGGATCAGGTCGGCCACGCCGCCTGGGCCTGCGCCGACCCGGGGATCCAGTTCCACGACACCGTCAACGCCTGGCACACCTGCCCGGCGGACGGCCCGATCCGTGGCTCGAACCCGTGCTCGGAATACATGTTCCTCGATGACACGGCCTGCAACCTGGCCTCGATGAACCTGCTGAAATTCTTCGAGAACGGCAAATTCGACGCCGAGGGCTATATCCACGCCACGCGGCTGTGGACCCTGACGCTGGAAATCAGCGTGATGATGGCGCAGTTCCCGTCCAAGGAAATCGCGCAGCGCAGCTACGATTACCGCACGCTGGGCCTCGGCTATGCCAACATCGGCGGCCTGCTGATGAACATGGGCCTGGGCTATGACAGCGACCAGGGCCGTGCCATGGCGGGCGCCCTGACCGCGCTGATGACCGGCATCTCCTATGCCACCTCGGCCGAGATGGCCGCCGAACTCGGCGCCTTCCCGGGCTATGCCCGCAACCGCGAGCACATGCTGCGCGTGATCCGCAACCACCGCCGCGCCGCGCAGGGCCTGACCGATTTCGAGGGCGTGAACGTCAACCCGGTGCTGCTGGACGCCGCCAATTGCCCCGACGCGACGCTGGTCGCGCTGGCCCGCAACGCCTGGGACGAGGCGCTGGCGCTGGGCGAGGCGCATGGCTACCGCAACGCGCAGGCCACCGTCATCGCGCCGACCGGCACCATCGGTCTGGTCATGGATTGCGACACGACCGGCATCGAGCCCGATTTCGCGCTGGTGAAGTTCAAGAAACTGGCCGGTGGCGGCTATTTCAAGATCATCAACCAATCGGTCCCCGCCGCGCTGGCGAAACTGGGCTACAAGCCCAGCCAGATCGAGGAAATCGTGGCCTATGCCGTGGGCCATGGCACCATCGGCCAGGCGCCCGGCATCAACCACACCGCGCTGATCGGCCACGGTTTCGGCCCGGCCGAGATCAAGAAGGTCGAGGCCGCGCTCGCCACCGCCTTCGACATCCGCTTCGTCTTCAACCAGTGGACGCTGGGCGAAGAATTCTGCCGCGAGACCCTGGGCATTCCCCAGGCCAAGCTCAATGATCCGTCCTTCGACCTGCTGAAGCACCTCGGCTTCACCAAGCAGCAGGTCGAGGCCGCCAACGATCACGTGCTGGGCACGATGACGCTGGAAGGCGCACCGCATCTGAAGCCCGAGCATTACGCGGTCTTCGACTGCGCCAATGCCTGCGGCAAGAAGGGCACGCGCTATCTGTCGGTCGACAGCCACATCCGCATGATGGCCGCCGCGCAGAGCTTCATCTCGGGCGCGATTTCCAAGACGATCAACATGCCGAACACGGCGACGATCGAGGAAACGCTGGCGGCCTATGAACTCAGCTGGTCGCTGGGCATCAAGGCCAACGCGCTTTACCGCGACGGCTCGAAACTGTCGCAGCCGCTGGCCTCGGCGCTGATCGAGGACGACGAGGAGGCCGAGGAAATCCTCGCCACCGGCTCGAACCAAGAGAAAGCCGCGGTGATCGCCGAGAAGATCGTCGAGAAGATCATCGTCAAGGAAATCGCCCGCGGCCGCGAGAAGCTGCCCGAGCGTCGCAAGGGCTATACCCAGAAGGCGATCGTCGGTGGTCACAAGGTCTATCTCAGGACCGGCGAATACGGCGACGGGCGCCTGGGCGAGATCTTCATCGACATGCACAAGGAAGGCGCGGGCTTCCGGGCGATGATGAACAATTTCGCCATCGCCGTGTCCGTGGGCCTGCAATACGGCGTGCCGCTGGAGGAATTCGTCGACGCCTTCACCTTCACCCGGTTTGAGCCCGCGGGCATGGTGCAGGGCAACGAGGCGATCAAGAACGCGACCTCGATCTTGGACTATATCTTCCGGGAACTGGCGATCTCGTATCTCGACCGCACCGATCTGGCGCATGTGAAGCCGACCGGCGCCTCGTTCGACGATCTGGGCGGCGGCGAGCGCGAGGGGCAGAAGAACGTGAGCCCGGTGTCGGACGACGCCGCCTCGCGCGGGCTGGAAGTGCTGCGGCAGATCTCCTCGACCGGGTATCTGCGCAAGCGCCTGCCGCAGGAACTGGTGGTGCTGCAAGGCGGCTCGGCCCATGTGGCGCGGACGGCGGACGGCACCGTGCCGATGGCGATCCCGCCGCTGGGCGGCGTCGCCGTGGCAGCGCGGGTCGAGACCTCGGTCGAGGCCGTGGCCTTGGGCATGGACGCCCGCACCAAGGCCAAGATGCAGGGCTACGAGGGCGATCCCTGCGGCGAATGCGGCAATTACACGCTGGTCCGCAACGGCACCTGCATGAAGTGCAACACCTGCGGATCGACCAGCGGTTGTAGCTGAGCCACGGGCACCAGGAATGCGAAAGGGCCGGGGGAAACCCCGGCCCTTTGGTTTGGGCAAAGCGGCGGGAGGCGCGCTCCCGCCCGCCCACCCCGCGCGCCTCCCGCCGCGGAGAGGGCAGCGCTCGTGGTGAGCCCGGGGGTTTCACACCCCCGGACCCCCGTGGGATATTTGAGGCGCAAAGAAGGGCAGGGCGCCTCAGTCGAGGTCGGCGGCCGAATGGCGGTTCTTCACCGCGTCGGGCGCGTCGCCCGGCTTGTTGACGCGCTTGCCCCGGATCACCGCCGGGCGCGCCGCGATTTCCTTGGCCCAGCGGATGACGTTTTCGTATTCGTGCACCGCCAGGAACTCGCCCGCGTTATAGGCCCCGCCTTCGACCAGGCGCCCGTACCAAGGGTAGATGGCGATATCGGCGATGGAATAGGCCTCGCCGGCGATGAAGGGCCGGGCGGCAAGCGCCTTGTCCAGCACGTCGAGCTGGCGCTTCACCTCCATGGCGAAGCGGTTGATCGGATATTCCCATTTCTCAGGCGCATAGGCGTAGAAATGGCCGAAACCGCCGCCCAGATAGGGCGCGGCCCCCATCTGCCAGAAGACCCAGTTCATCACCTCGGTCCGGGCGGGGCCCGAGGCGGGCAGGAACTCGCCGAATTTCTCGGCCAGATGGAAGAGGATCGAGGCGCTTTCGAAGACCCGCACGGGCTCAGCGCCCGAGCGGTCGACCATGGCCGGGATCTTGGAATTGGGGTTCACCGCGACGAAGCCCGAGCCGAACTGGTCGCCCTCGCCGATGTCGATCAGCCAGGCGTCGTATTCGGCGCCCCGGTGGCCCTTGGCCAGCAGTTCCTCCAGCATGATCGTCACCTTGACGCCATTGGGGGTGCCCAGGGAATAGAGCTGGAAGGGATGCGCGCCGACCGGCAGGTCCTTGTCATGGGTGGCGCCAGACACGGGACGGTTGATCGAGGCGAAACGCCCGCCGCTCTCCTTGTCCCAGGTCCAGACTTTCGGGGGAATATAGGGCGCACTGGTCATCATGGATCCTCTTGCTGTCGGTCAGTCGAACCTGAACCCATGAAGCAAAAGGTCAACCCCGGGGCGGGCATCTTTGCGCCGGAAATATCCTCGGGGGTTTCCAAAGGGGGCCCGAGGGTCCCCTTTGGCGAGGGGGCGCGGGGGGCGAGCAGCCCCCCGCTTCCGGTCGCCCGCAGGCGACAGCCGAGGGCGAAACTTACGGGAAGCCCACGCGGTCGAAGATGTCCGTGGCCTCGGCAGCGTTGAGGCCATAGACCGAGACGTTCACGCCCGAGTTGCGGAACTCGGTGAAGGGCGCGACGGGGCCGTGGATCTCGACACCCGGGACGATCGGGAATTCATTGTTCGAATCGGCGAAGATGGCCTGCGCCTCGTCCGACACCAGGTATTCCAGGAAGCGGATCGCATTCTCGCGGTTGGGCGCACCGGCGACGACACCGGCGCCCGAAATGTTGACATGCGCGCCACGGCCCGGCTCGGCCTCGGTGCCCTGGTTGGGATAGAAGAATTCCACCGCTTCGGCCACCGCGCGGTCGTCGGGATTGTCGGAGGCGGCCAGCGCCCCCCAGTAATAGGTGTTCGACACCGCCACCGAGCATTCGCCCGCCGCCAGGGCGCGCAGCTGGTCGCGGTCGCCGCCCTGCGGGGCGCGGGCGAGGTTGGCGTTGACGCCGGCCGCCCATTCCTCGGCCGCCTCGGCGCCCAGAACCTCGATCAGCTCGGCCATGAGCGACACGTTGTAGACATTGCTGGAGGAGCGGATGCAGATCTCGCCCGCCAGGCGCGGATCGGCCAGATCCTCGTAATCGTCCAGCCAGTCGGGGCGCTCACCCGTGCGGGTAAAGATCACCCGGGCGCGGGAGGACAGGCCGAACCAGAGGTTGTCGGGGTGCTGGAAATTGGCCGGCACGCGCTCTTCCAGCACGGCGCTCTCGATCGGCTGGAAGATCCCGGCCTCGACCGCGCGGTGCAGGCGCCCGCCGTCGACGGTGACGAAGATATCGGCCGGGGAGTTCTCGCCCTCGGTGCGGATGCGCTCCATCAGCTGCTCGCCCTCACCCTCGATGAGGTTGATGCGGATCCCCGTCGCGGCGGTGAAATTCTCATAGAGCCTGAGGTCGGTGTCATAGTGACGGGACGAATACAGGTTGATTTCCTGGGCCAGCGCCGGGCTGGCGAGCACGGCGATCAGGCCGAGCGCGGTGAAGGATCGGAACATGGTAACCTCCGTTGGATAGTGGCCTGCCTGGGCCACGCAAGCGCGGCGGGGGTTGGCATTGACGGCGCATCTCTACCGGAACGGGGCTTTTCTGACAATAAGAATCGGGAAACTGGACAGCCTGCCCGGGATGGGCTAGGGCAGGGCAAGACTTCAAGGAACGCCGATGGCCAGCATCGCCTCCAGCCCCGACCTGCGCCGCCGTCGCCGCCGGATCAGCGCCTGGAGTCTGGGCGCGCTGGCCGTCGCGGCGCTGATCGCCCTGCCCATCGTGGCCGTGGTCGCGCAGGTCCTCCGCCCGACCGAGGGTGCCTGGGCGCATCTGGCCGCGACCGTGCTTCCCCTCTATCTGGGCAATTCGCTGATGCTGGTCTTGCTGAGCGTCACCATGGCCTCGCTGGTGGGGGTGGGCGCGGGCTGGCTGATCGCGGGGTTCGAGTTCCGGGGCCGGGGCGTGCTGCAATGGGCGCTGATGCTGCCGATGACCATGCCGGGCTATGTCATCGCCTATGTCTATTACGAACAGCTCGCCTATGCCGGGCCGGTGCAAAGCACGCTGCGCGCCGTCTTCGGCTGGGGACGGCACGATTACTGGTTCCCGCAGATCGCCTCGCTGCCCGGCGCGGCGCTGATGCTGTCGGCAGTCCTCTATCCCTACATCTATCTGCTGGCGCGCGCCGCCTTCGCCACCCAATCCCTGCATCTGATGGAGGCCGCGCGGGCGCTGGGCCAATCGCCGCGCGGCGCCTTCTTCCGCGTGGCGCTGCCGATGGCGCGGCCCGCCATCGTCGCGGGCGCGGCCTTCGTCGCGATGGAGACGCTGGCCGATTTCGGCACCGTTTCGCATCTGGGCGTGCAGACCCTGACCACCGGGATTTTCCGCACCTGGTTCGGGCGGGGACAGCCGGTGGCGGCGGCGCAGCTGGCAGCCTTGCTCATCGGCTTCGTGGCGCTGGCGCTGGTGCTGGAGCGGATCCTGCGCGGCACCCGGCGCTATGTCGGCGACCCGGGCGGGCGCGGCGCCAGCGCCGCGGCGCGGCACCGGCTGGGCGGCTGGCGGCAGGCCGTCGTGATGGCGCTCTGCGCGATCCCGATCCTGGTGGGGTTCGTGATCCCGGTGGCCGATCTTGTCCGCCGGGCGATTCTGGTGGGCGACCCGATGTGGGGCGCGCGGTTCTATGCCTTTGCCGGCAATTCGCTGATGCTGGCGGGGCTGGCCGCGCTGGTGCTGCTGAGCCTGGGCCTGTTCCTGGGCTACGCCAGGCGGATGGACGGCGGCCCGCTGGTCAAGGCGGCGCTGGGCGTCGCCGGGATCGGCTATGCCATGCCGGGCGCGGTCATCGCCGTGGGGGTGCTTCTGCCGCTCAGCTGGGCCGACCAGACGCTCGACGCCTGGATGCGGGCCAGTTTCGGCATCTCGACCGGGCTTCTGCTGACCGGCAGCTACATCGGCCTCATCTTCGCCTATGCCGTGCGTTTTCTGTCGATCAGCCTCAACACCATCGAGGCCTCGCTCCAGCGTATCCCGCCGTCGCTGGACGATGCGGCGCGGGGGCTGGGATCGGGCCCGGCGCGGACGCTGCTCAGCGTGCATTTCCCGCTGCTCCGCGGCGGGCTGCTGAGCGCGGCGATCTTCATCTTCGCCGATGTCATGAAGGAACTGCCCGCCACGTTGATCGTACGGCCCTTCAACCTGGATACGCTGGCGATTCGCACCTATCGGCTGGCGTCGGACGGGCGGCTGGACGAGGCGTCGACCTCTGCGCTGGTCATCGTGGCGCTGGGAATCATCCCGGTCATCCTGCTCAGCCGCGCCATGGACCGCCCCTCGGCGCATTGACGGCGGCGGGGAAGGGGGTAGCGACCGTGCCAGGCGGGGCGTTTGACGCTGACGTGAGCGCGATTCTGCAATCGCGGCGTTGCCGCAGTTGCCGCAGGGCCCATAATCACAGTATGTGAACGCCGCCGTAGCCGAAGGAATCCGACTCGTGACCTCTAGACGCCACTTCCTCGCCACCAGCGCCGCTGCCATCGCCGCGCTGTCCGCGCCGTCCATCCTGCCCCGTCGCGCCCAGGCGCAGATGGAGAACTGGGAGGCCTGGGACCGGCAGGTTACGCCGGTGCCCTATATTCCCGAAACCTCGAACCCGTGGAACCTGCATCCGCGCTTCCTGCCGCATCGCGTGCAGGCGAACCCCGATCTGCGCCCGGGCGACATCCATGTCGATGCCGTGGCCCGCTACCTCTATCACATCGAGGAAGGCGGCACGGCGATGCGCTACGGCGTCGCCATCGGCCGCGACGACCTTTACCAGCCCGGCGTGTTCACCGTGGGCCGCAAGGCACAATGGCCGCAATGGACCCCCACCGCCTCGATGATCGAGCGCGACCCTCACTACGCCGAATGGGCGGGCGGCATGCCGGGCGGACCCGAGAATCCGCTGGGCGCGCGCGCGCTCTACCTCTACGCCGGAAACCGCGACACCTATCTGCGCATCCACGGCACCCCGCAGCCCTGGTCGGTGGGCTATCGCGCGTCGTCGGGCTGTGTGCGGATGGTGATGCGGCACATCATGGACCTTTACGAGAATGTGCAGGTCGGCGCGACCGTGCATCTCTATCCGGCCGAACAGCGGCAATACACCGGCTGAGGGCCGCCGGCGGCCCGGTGCGTGGATCCGGCAGACAAACGGGGCGCCCAAGGGGCGCCCCATCTCGTTTTCGGGATCTCGTTTTCGCGCGTCGGACTCAGCCGCGCGGCTGCGAACAGATCGGCCGCCCGTCCCGGGTCAGGAGCGGCAGATAAGTCTGCTCGACGGCGTTTTCATGTTGATACCAATAGCAATTATCCTCGGGCAGGATCAGCACCTCGCTGAGGTTCTGGCTGGGATCGGCGGCCTCGGCCAGGCCTTCGGGCAATTCCTCGAGGAAGGGTGAGGCATTCTCGGGCGGGGTGTTGGACACACAGGCCGAGAGCAGGAGCGCGGCGCCAAAAGCGAGGCTGCGGTGGAACATGGGCTTGGGCCTTCCGGATAAGCGTTTGCGCTAGACCAAAACGCGCCCGGGCCCCCGGCGTCAAGGCCCTGCGACCGCTTGCGCCCAACCGAGGGGGCGAGTGTGGCTTGCGGGAGATGACACCGCCGGGAGTGTCCCCGCGCTCCGGGCTGGCCCTTGTGGCGGTCGATTCCGGGCAATTGCAGGCTCTGCCCGCGTGCGAGCTTGGGCAAGCATCCGACTGACGCCCCGCAGTCCGCGCCGGCGCCAAAGCGCGGCCCCGTCAGGGCGGCCCCTGCTGGTCACCACGGCGCGAAGGACCGCGTGTCGATGTCAGGGGCTGTGATCGGAAGGGAATGCAGGCGCGATGATCGGAGGGCGTGCTGTGCCCTCAGAAAATCAAGTGCTTGCGGAGGAAGTGGCAGCCCGTAGGGGAGTCGAACCCCTCTTTTCAGGTTGAAAACCTGACGTCCTAACCGATAGACGAACGGGCCACTTTCAGCGTGCGGGGCGTTTCCCCGTCGGCGTGAGGCGGTGTTTAGGCCAGCGCCGCGGCGGGTGCAAGGGGGATTTTTCGGCTTCGTGACAACTTTTTGCGGCGGGGTTTCAGGCCGGTGCTGCATCGTCCAGACGCAGCTGGACGCGGTTGCGGCCGCCCCAGGAATTGACCTCGATCTTGCCCGCGAAATGCCAGAGCCCGGGCGCACGGCGCTCCAGCGCCGGGCCCAGCGGGCCGTCAAAGGCGCCGAAGGCCACCGCCTCCAGCGCCGCGCCGCCGCGGTCGCCGAAGCGCAGCCGCAGGTGGTTGGTGCCGATCCGCCGCACATCGAGCACGGCCTGCGAGGGGAAGGCGAATCGTGGGGCAGGGGCGGCCTGGCCGAAGGGCCCGGCCTGCTCCAGCGCGGTGACCAGTTCGACCGTCGCCGCCCCGGGCATCAGCAACCCGTCGAGGCGCAGGTCGCCCGCGCCGCCGGTGCCCGCCCCCTGCCGGGCCAGCAGCTCGCCCAGCCGCGCCATCGCCGCCTCAAGACGGTCGCGCGCGACGGTCAGCCCCGCGGCCATCCGGTGCCCGCCGCCCTTGAGCAACAGCCCCTCGGCCGCCAGCCGTTGCACCGAGGCGCCGAGATCCACACCGGCGACCGACCGGGCCGACCCCTTGCCCTCGGCCCCGTCCAGCGCGATGACCACGGCCGGGCGGTTGGTAGCCTCTTTGAGCCGGGCGGCGACGATGCCGATGACGCCCGGGTGCCAGCCCTCGGCCGCGGCCCAGACCAGCGGGCCGTCGAGGCCCCGGCGTTCGGCCTGGGCCAGCGCCTCCTCGCGCACGGCGGCCTCGATGGCGCGGCGGTCGTCGTTCAGCTGGTCAAGGCGCTGCGCCAATTGCTGCGCCTCGTGCGGGTTGGAGGTGGCCAGCAGCCGCGCGCCCAGATCGGCCGCGCCGATCCGGCCACCGGCGTTGACGCGCGGGCCCAGCACGAAGCCCAGATGATAGGGCGTCGGCGCCGAATCGATGCGGCCCACATCGGACAGCGCCACCAGACCGGGGCGCCCGCGCTGGGCCATGACCTTCAGCCCCTGGCGCACGAAGGCGCGGTTGATGCCGATCAGCGGCGCCACGTCGGCCACCGTGGCCAGCGCCACGAGGTCGAGAAAACCCATCAGGTCAGGGCCTTGCAGGCCGTTCTGGCGCAATTGGCGGTTGGCCTCGACCAGCAGAAGGAACACCACCCCCGCCGCGCAAAGATGGCCCAGATCGCCAGGCTCGTCCTGCCGGTTGGGATTTACCACGGCATAGGCGGGCGGCAGCGTCTCGGACGCCAGGTGGTGGTCAATGACCAGCACATCGGCGCCCTGGGCCGCGGCGATCGGCCCGTGCGAGAGCGTGCCGCAATCGACGCAAAGGATCAGGCGATGGTCCTGCGCCAGCGCCGCCATGGCCGGTTCGTTGGGGCCATAGCCCTCGTCGATGCGGTCGGGAATATAGAGCGTCGCGTCATGGCCCATCGCCCGCAGCCAGACCAGGAGCAGCGCCGCCGAGGCGCCGCCGTCCACGTCGTAATCGGCGAAGACGGCGATTTTTTCGCGCGATGTCAGCGCCGCCAGCAGCCGTTCGGCCGCGCGTTCCATGTCACGCAGGCGGCGGGGATCGGGCAGCAGCGCGCGCAGCGAGGGGGCGAGATAGGCCTCGACCCCCTCGGCCGGCACTTCGCGTGCGGCCAGCACGGCGCAGAGCGCGGCGGGCAGGCGGGTGGCCTGGGCCAGCGCCTCGGCCTGCCGCTCGCGCAGGGCGCCGGGTCCGACCCAGCGCCGTCCGGTCAGCGAGCTTTCGACGCCGAGATAGGCACTCATGCCACCGGCGTGCGATAGATCATCCGCCGCACCGAGCCGGTTTTCGAGCGCATCAGCAGGGTTTCGGTGGTGACCCAGCCCGGCTCGCGCTTGAGGCCCGAGACGATGGAGCCATTGGTCACCCCGGTGGCCGAGAAGATGACATCCGCTGTCACCAGCTCGTCACGGGTATAGATGCGGTTCAGGTCGGTGATCCCGGCCTTGGCCGCCCGGCCGCGTTCGTCATCGTTGCGGAACAGCAGCTTGCCATAGATCTGCCCGCCCATGCATTTCAGCGCGGCGGCGGCCAGCACGCCCTCGGGCGCGCCGCCCGAACCCATGTACATGTCGATGCCGGTCAGCTCCGGCTCGGCGCAATGGATCACGCCCGCCACGTCGCCATCGGTGATGAGGCGGATCGCGGCGCCGGTCGAGCGGACTTCGCGGATCAGATCCTCGTGCCGGGGGCGTTCGAGGATGCAGCAGGTGATGTCCGTCATCTCGCAGCCCTTGGCGGCGGCGAGCGCGCGGACCCGTTCGGCTGGCTCCATCTCCAGCGTCACGGTGCCGGGGGCATAGCCCGGGCCGATGGCGAGTTTTTCCATATAGACATCGGGCGCGTGCAGCAGTGTGCCGCGCGGCGCCATGGCGATCACGGTCAGCGCGTTCGGCATGTCCTTGGCGGTCAGCGTCGTTCCCTCCAGCGGGTCGAGTGCGATATCCACCGCCGGGCCGTTGCCGGTGCCGACCTCTTCACCGATGTAGAGCATCGGCGCCTCGTCCCGCTCGCCCTCGCCGATGACCACGACGCCCTCGATATCCAGCAGGTTGAGCTGGGTGCGCATCGCCTCGACGGCGGCATGGTCGGCGGCCTTCTCGTCGCCGCGCCCGATCCAGGCGGCGGATTCCAGCGCCGCGGCCTCGGACACGCGGGCCAGGCCCAGCGACAGCATGCGGTCATGGAAAAGGGGGGATTCGGGCATGATCATTCCTTGGTTGAAATCGGGCTGCTCTGGGGACTGCATAGCGCGCGAGGGGGGCGGAAACAACGTTGGTGCCGCTAACGCCCTGGCCGGCGCATGCGCGGCCCCGCTTGGGGGGTATCCGGGCGTCGGGTGACATTGTTGCGACGTGATCGCGGGCAGAGGCCGGGGCAGGTGGGATGAAATCCCACCCTACGGGGCGCGGTACGTGGGCTTGACGCTGGGCCGGGAGAGTCGGCGTAGGGTGGGATTTCATCCCACCGTGTAGCGAGTGTGTAGGGTGGGATTTCATCCCACCCACGAAAGGCCGCTCAGACTTCCTCGATCCTTAGCGCCACCGGCTCGCCCACCAGCACCCCGGTATCGGCGAAGCGGGTCAGGGCGTGGGCGATGTCGTCGGACGAGGCCTTGTGGGTGACGATCAGCACCGGCGCATCGGTCCCCTCATGCGAATACTGGCGCATGCGGGCGATGGAGATACCGCTCTCGCCCAGAACGGTGGCGATCTTGGCCAGCGCGCCGGGCTTGTCCAGAAGCGTCATGCGCAGATACCAGGGCGCGCCCGCGCTGACCGCAGCAGGGGGGGCGGCGACCAGATCCGCGGCCGGCTGGCCGAAGACCGGCAGGCGGAAGCCGCGGGCGATGTCGATCACGTCGCCCATCACCGCGCTCGCCGTCGGGCCTTCGCCCGCACCCGCGCCGCGCAAGACGATCTGGCCGACCATGTCGCCCTCGATCACCACCATGTTGGTGCCGCCCTGCAATTGCCCCAGCGGATGCGTTTCCGGGACCAGGCAGGGCGTCATGCGCTGTTCCAGCCCGCGGCCGGTCATCTGCGCCACGCCCAGCAGCTTGATGGCATAGCCCATGTCCCGCGCCAGCCGGATATCGGCGATCGAGACCGAGCCGATGCCCTGCAGAACCACATTGTCGAAATCCACCTCGGTGCCGAAGGCGATGGCGGACAGAAGGCTCAGCTTGTGGCCCGCGTCGATGCCGCCGACGTCGAGATTGGGGTCGGCCTCCAGATAGCCCAGCTTGCGGGCTTCCTCGAACACCTCGTCATAGGGCAGGCCGGCCGATTCCATCCGCGTCAGGATGTAGTTGCAGGTGCCGTTCATCACCCCCATGACGCGCTTGATCTGGTTGCCCGCCAGCCCCTCGGTCAGGGCCTTGATCACCGGGATCCCGCCCGCCACCGCGGCCTCGAACCGCAGCGAGCGGCCCTTGTCCTCGGCTAGCCGGGCCAGGGCGGTGCCATGCTTGGCCAAGAGCGCCTTGTTGGCGGTCACCACGTCCTTGCCGTTCTTCAGCGCCGTCTCGACCAGGGCCTTGGCCACACCATTCTCGCCGCCAATCAATTCGACCACGACATCGACATCCTCGCGTCGCGCCAGCTGGACGGGATCATCTTCCCAGCCATAGGCCGAGATATCCGCGCCCCGGTTCTTCGACCGCGAGTTGGCGCTGACCGCCACGATCTCGACCGGGCGGCCAGAGCGGCGGGCAAGCAGCGCCCCATGGGTCTGGACAATCTTGACGACGCCAATGCCAACCGTGCCGAGACCGGCGATGCCAAGACGAAGAGGGGTGGACATACAGCGCTCCGACATGATCCTGCCGCCCGGCGCCGGGCGGTATCGCTGCTGAATTAGCCTGCCGGGGGGCCGGGCGCAATGCGCGGATGCGCGCGCTCAGCGCTCGTCGCGCTTGAGGTCTTCGGCGCGCCGCAGGAGTTCGGCGCGTTCGGCCCCGCCGACGCCACCCCGCCGCAGCGCCGCGGCCCGCGCCTGCAATGCCGAGGCTCGCCAGGCCAGCTCGCGCGAGGCGGCCTCGCCCCGGGTGGAATCGGCCGCGCCGTCGGTCCGGGCCGCGATCTCGTCCAGGGGCAGCAGCGCCGGCGCCTCGGGCGCGACGGTGCCGCAGCCCGAGAGCAGCAGCGCGGAAAGGGCAACGGGGGCGAAACGGAGCATCGGGGCCTCGGCCTTGGGTCGGGCCAACCTAGCAAGCGGGCCGGTCGCTGTGAAGGCGCAATGCGGCCGCAAGGGGAGGGCGATCCGGGGTTGAACTGAACGGGCGTTCAGTGACAATGGCGCATGGCCCGCAAACCCGGCTCCCGCTCAGAAATCACCGGTCCGCGCCTGCGCGAGGCGGCCTTGCGGCTTTTCGCCCGCGACGGCTATGCGGCGGTGTCGATGCGCCAGATCGCGGCCGAAGTGGGGGTGCAGGCGGGGGCGCTCTACCTCTATACCGCTGACAAGCAGAGCCTTCTGGCCGATCTGATGGCCGATCATCTGGAGGCGCTGCTGGCCGCCTGGGCGGCCGAGGCCCCGAGGGGCGACGCGCGCGCCCGCCTCGACCATTTCGCGCGCTTCCACATCCGGTTTCACGCGGCCCGCGCCGATGCGGTCTTCATTGCCTATATGGAGCTGCGCAACCTCACGCCCGAGAATTTCGCCCGTATCGAGGCGCTGAGGCGTCGCTACGAGACCGAGCTGGAGCAGATCCTGCGGGACGGGCAGGCCGAGGGATGTTTCGCGGTGCCCGATACCAAGCTGGCGGCCATGGCGCTGATCGCCATGCTGACGGGCGTGAACACCTGGTTCCGCGAAGGCGGCCGGCTGAGCCTGCCGCGGGTCGAGGATATCTACGTCGATATGGTGCTCAAGGCCGCGGGCGCAGGCGGCCTGCCCCGCTGAGGGGACGGTCCGGGCGTCGTCAGCGGGTCCAGCGGTCGATGGTCAGGTTGGTGGTGCAGCTGCCCCGGTTGTAGGTGCCGATGAAGATCACGTATTGGCCGCTGGGCGGGTTGGTCATCCGCACGCCCGCGTTCCAGCCGCTGTAATCGTCGTTGAAGAACCATTGCCCGTTCGGGTCGCGGATGATCAGCGTGGTATCGCAGGTATAGCCGTTGTTGCCGTCGTTCAGGCTGATCTGCAGGCCGTTGCGGGTCGAAGTGACGTTCTGGTTGTCGTAGTTCAGCACCAGCGAGGGCGAGGCATTGGCATAACCCCAGCCGCCCGTATTCGGGCAGCCCGATAGCGAGGTGCCGCCGCTGGCCTGGCGCTGCATGGTGATGCCCGTGGCCAGATCCGCGCGGGTCATCGTCAGCCAGGGGGCGGCGATGCGATATTCCGGGCAGCCTGAATAGCGGTTGAAACGATTGTGCGGATCGGCGCCGAGCAGGTTCGCGGCATTGGCGACAAAAGGCGCTGCCGTGCCCGTGCCGAGGTTCGAGGCGGTGATCGACAAATTGTCGATCCCCCAGCCCTCGTCGCTCGAGGGGCTGTCGATCCCGCCCGAAAGCCCCAGCGAGAAGGTCCGGGGGGCGTTGTCGATGGTCAAGGTGACGCGCCAAAGCTGGTCGTTCGAGCCGCCGCCGGCAAAGTTGCTGCCGGTACGGGTCTGCGCCATCGACAGCCGATAGGTCGCATTGCCGAGATAGCCGGCGCTGACCCGGCTGTTGTCATAGGGGGCCTGCGACCAGTTGATGAAGGGATCGACCGACAGCGGCACCCCGTCCATCAGGATGGTGAACGTGTCACCGCGCGGCAGGATATACTGGTTGGCATACCCGTCCCAGGTATCCAGGATCAGCAGGTCGAAGGCGATATTGGCCGTGGCGTGATCGGCTTGCAGGTCGACCGCGACGGTGACGGGCGTGGCCCAGGTCTCGTTCCCGAAGGGGCCGAGATACGAGCCCGAGGGACCGCCGCCGGTGACAGTGGTCCGCGACAGGCCGGTGGTCACACCATCGTCGAAGGAATAGCTGCGGTTGGCCGAAGGGGGCTCGGTCGGGGTCGGCGGCGGATCGGTCGGGTCGGGCAGGCCCTCGTTGCCGCTGCCGGTCCAGGCGACCTCGTAATCGGCTTCGGGGTAGATGGGGTCGCGCCCCTCGAAATTGATCCAGGGCGCGAAGCGCGGCCGCACCACGACCACGGGGGTGAAGCGCAACTGCCCCAGGCCCACCTGCGCGAAGGGTTCCCACAGCGCGAAAGCCTCGACCAGCAGCAGCGCTTCGCCCGGCAGGACCGGCGGGATGCGATCGGACAGGTCCGAGACCGGCATCTGCGCGTTGGCCCCGGCGAAGGTGAAGCTGCCGTCTTCGCCAAACTCGGCCATCAGGGTTTCCAGATCGCCCGCCTGCAGCAGCTCGAACGTGTCCTCGGGCAGGGCAGAGAGGTCGCGCGTGGCATAGGACCATTGCAGCCGGTTGCGTTCGTTGGCGCTGTCCCAGATCACCGACGAGACACGCAGCCGGGTCGGGAAGCGCGAGTCGATCAGGAAATCGAAGACGTCGTTCAGCCCTTCGATGTAATTGGCGGTAAAGAGATCGGTCTCGCGCGACATGATGTCGGCGACCGTCTGCGCGGCCATCTGCGCGTGATAGCGCGTCTTGTAGCCGTCATAGAACACCACCGTCGCCGCCAGCGCCCAGAGGAGCAGCGGCAGGGTGATGATCAGCTCGACCGAGACAGAGCCCTGGGTCGCCCCGCCAAAGGCGCGGCCCCGGGCCGCCAGGTGCCGCGCCAGGGCGCGCGGCATCGCCAGGGCGCGAGAGAAGGCATCGAAGACGCTCATGGGGACCTCACGCGGGTTCATTGGCGAAAGCGGCGTGCGAGACGAGATGGAAGCCGCCGGAACTGTCCTCGGGCATGCCCAGGATCAGGCCGGTGATGTCCAGGAACGGATCGACCACGGCGCAGACCCGGATCAGCATGAGCTGTTGCAGCCCGGCCGACGGCACGAAGCTGAGAACGGGCGAGAGTTCCAGCTCGCGGTTGACGCATTGCGCGGGGTTGTCGAGGCCGGACCAGTTCTGCGTGTCCACCGGGCGCAATTCGATGGCGATGGCGTTCCGGCAATCGCGGATCAGGAAGGAATTGTCGCAGATCATGTCCCGGAACCGGCTGAACTGCGCGCCGGTGATATTGCCCAGCCGGACCTGGCGCACGGCGATGTCGACCGAGCGGTCCAGGAAGACCTGGCGCAGCATGACCGCGCCGAAATCGATGGCCGAGAACAGGAACATCAGCACCAGCGGCACGGCAATCACGAACTCGACCGAGGCGCTGCCGATCTGGCTGCGGGCAAAGCGCCGCAGGAGGGGGCGAAGCGGGTTCACAGCGTCAACCTCAGCGCCTGGGTCTGGATCGAGGAAGTGATGCCGCGGAACACATCGATGATGCCGTCGGCGGTGGTGTTGAAGTAATGGCTGGGCGACGAGGCGCAATCTTGCATCAGCGCGGCACCGCTGGACGGCGCCTGGTAGGCGATGGCGTAGATCAGCACGCCCTGGTCCTTCAGCGAATCGCAGACGCTTTCGGCGTTCAGATCCTGCAGCAGTTCGGGATACCGCTCGCCACAGCAGTTCTGGCCGTCGGTCAGCAGGATCAGCGCGCGCACCACCCCGGGCTCGTCCCAGTCATAGGGGCGCCCTTCGAAGGCCGGGTCGATCTCGTTGTTGGCGATCAACTCGCTGATCGCGGGGCGGATCGTCGGGTCGAAGAACAGCGCGCCATAGCGGATTCCCAGGTCGATGGACGTGGTACCCGAGGCCCGCAGGTCGTTGATATAGGTCGTTGCCAGATCGGGGTCGCTGACATAGGGCCGGACCGTGCGCCAGCTTGCGGTGTTGCAATTGACGCGGTTGGTCAGCAGGTTCAGCGAGCCCACGATCTGTGACCACAACAGCCAGTCGTTGCAGGCGCCGCTTCCCGCCGCGTTCGAGAAATGGTTGAGGAAACCCGCAGGCGGCAGCACCCAGGTGTCATAGGGCACCAGCGTGATCCCCACATCGCCGACTTCCTCGGCATCGTTCAGCAGGCTGGTGGTCAGTTCGACCGCGGCATCGCGCATGGCGTCGATCTTGCCCTGGCCGTTCATCGAGCCCGAGACGTCCAGCACCATGACCAGTTCCACATCCGGCCCGCCCTGGAAGGCTTCGGCGGCGCGGGCCGGGGTGACCATGCCGATATTGTCGACACCCGTCAGGCGCATGAAGAGCGAGGGGACCGTCGCGGCGGGAAAGACGGTGACGACGCGGCCCTGCTCGGGATCGTCCTCGATGCGGAAATTGCTGCCCAGCTGATCCGACAGCCCTTCGGCCGCGAAATAGGCCTGCAGGATCTGCGTGGGCGTCGCGCCGGAGACGTTCTGGCGCAACATGGTCGCCGCCAGCACGGCACGGTCGGCGGTGCCCTGCATGCGGATCCGCTCATTCTCGTAGCGCATCATGTCGACGGCCAGCCCGCCCAGAAGGATCATGGCGACGAAAACAAAGAGGCTGAAAACCGCCATCGTGCCATCTTCGGCCCGGGCAAAACGCTGACACCCCCGCTGCAGAATCCGGCGCGGCGAGCGGGCTTGCGGCGCTTGCCGTTGCAGTCCCGTCATGGCGTTCATCCTTCCACCCCTTAATCGCCGCGCTGACGCGGCTTCGATCACAGGTCGTGGTAGCGCGACGCGATGGCTGAAATGCGGCGCCCGGGGGGCCGAATGTGGCGCCGGGAGGGCAGATCTGCGGGCAATCTGCGCCAAATTGAAAACAAACCGTCTCCGATCCCCGGGGCAATAACGAGGGTCGTTCCGGTGACCGCCTGAATTTGCTTAAATTTTTAGGCTATCTAGCCGAAATCCCGGGCCAGCGCGCAGAAGGCCGCGAGGTCGATCTCTTCGGCGCGGGCGGTCGGGGCGATTCCCAGCCGTTCGAGCCGCGCCTCGATCTGCGGATCGAGCCCCTTGAGCGCCGCCCTGAGCATCTTGCGCCGCTGGTTGAAGGCGGCAGCCACGACCCTTTCCAGCGTCCGGGCCGGGGCGGGATAGCGCGGCTCGGGCAGGGCTGTCAGATGCACCACCGCCGAGTCGATCTTGGGGGGCGGGGTGAAGGCGCTGGGCGGCAGGGTCAGGACGATCCGTGCCTCGGTCCGCCATTGCGCCAGCAGGGCGAGGCGGCCATAGGCCTTGCTGCCGGGCTTCGCCACGATGCGCTCGGCAACTTCCTTTTGGAACATCAGCGTGAGCGTCGACCAGACGGGCGGCCAGGCCGGCGGCGTCAGCCAGCGCACCAGCAATTCGGTGCCGACATTGTAGGGCAGGTTCGCCACCACCTTGATCGGCGGGGTCAGGTGCTGCAGCGGATCGACCTCCAGCGCGTCGCCGCCGATCACCTCCAGCCGGCCCGGATAGGCGGCGGCGATCTCGGCCAGCGCGGGCAGGCAGCGGGCGTCCTTTTCGATGGCGAGGACCCGGCGCGCGCCCTCGGCCAGCAGGCCGCGGGTCAGCCCCCCGGGGCCCGGCCCCACCTCCAGCACGTCCGAGCCGCTCAGATCGCCCGCCGCCCGGGCGATGCGCGAGGTCAGGTTCAGATCCAGCAGGAAGTTCTGCCCCAGCGCCTTGCGGGCGTCGAGGCCATGCGCCGCGATCACCTCGCGCAGGGGGGGAAGACTGTCGATCTGGGCCATGCCGTTTCCATCGGCGAAAACCCGCGCCAAGGCAAGGGTTCTGCTTGGTGGGCGCGGGCGCCCGGCCTAGGTTGGCCGCGAAAGGGAGCCCGATGACCCATGTTCTGCTCTACGATTGCGAATTCCTGACCGCGCCCGGTGCGCCGATGCGCTTCTGGAACGGTCCCCGCGATCCCGACCCGCTGATCGCCCAGATCGGCGCGGTGAAGCTGGGACTCGAGGGGGATTGCCCGATCCTCGACCAGGTGCGCCTGCATGTGCTGCCGCGCGGGCGGGACGGGGCGCGGGTGGCGCTCGACCCGCTGTTCATCCGGCTGACCGGCATCACCGAAGCGAGGCTCGATGCCGAAGGCCTGCCGCTGGCCGAGGCGCTGGCCAGGCTCGACGCCTTCAGCGAGGGATCGACGCTCTGGTCCTGGGGCAAGGATGAGCTGAACCTCGTGGGCGTCAGCTGCTGGATCGAGGGGATCGCCCCACCGCTGCCGCCGTCGCGCTTCCGCAACGCCTGCGACCTGCTGCTGGCGGCGGGCGAGACGCTGGAGACGGTGCAAGGCCTGCGCAGCAACACGCTGCCCGCGCATTTCGGGATCGAGCATCCGCCGGTGCAGGCGCATGACGGGCTGGGGGATGCGCTGGCCGTGACCTATACGCTGCAACACCTGCTGCGAACGGGGCGGCTGTCGCCCGGGGATTTCGGCCAGACCTGACCTCAGCCGCGCGCCTCGGCCATCTCCCAGGCCATGACCATCGCTGCCCGCATCGAGGCCGGATCGGCCAGCCCCTGGCCCGCGATGTCATAGGCCGTGCCGTGATCGGGCGAGGTGCGCACGAAGGGCAGGCCCAGCGTCACATTGACCCCACCCGCGAAGTCGATGGTCTTTATCGGGATCAGCGCCTGATCGTGATACATGCAGAGCGCCGCGTCATAGCGCGCCCTGGCGGCCGGGTGAAACATCGTGTCGGCGGGCAGGGGGCCCACGATCTGCATACCGGCCTCGCGATAGCGCCGGATCAGCGGGGCGATGAAATCCAGCTCCTCGCGCCCCATGGCGCCGCCTTCACCGGCATGGGGATTCAGGCCGGCAAGGGCGAGGCGCGGTTCAGACAGCCCGAAATCGCGCCTGAGCGCGGCATGGGTGATCTCGATGCTGCGCGACAGCAGCGCGGGTGTGAGGGCCTGGGGAACCTCGGCCAGCGGTATATGGATCGTGACCGGCACCACCCGCAGCGCGGGGCAGGCGAGCATCATCACCACCTCGGCCCCGCCCGCCAGATGGGCGAGGAACTCGGTATGGCCGGGGAAGGCGAAACCGGCCCCGTCCTTCAAGGCCTTCTTGTTGATGGGCGCGGTGACCACGGCCGAACATTCGCCCGCTTGCACCAGGGCCACCGCCCGCTCGATGGCCGCGATGGTGCCCGCGGCATTGGTGGGATCGGGGCGGCCGGGCAGGGCGGGGGCGGCGACGGGCAGGGGCAGAACCGCCAGAACGCCGGGCGGCACCGGCTCGGCCGGGGTCGCGACCGCTTGCCAGCGCGTGCCCTCAGGCAGGTGGCGCGGGTCGCCGATCCAGACCATCGGCGCGGGCGCCCCGTCCCGGGCGATGCGGGCCGCCAGTTCCGGTCCGATCCCCGAGGGATCGCCCGAGGTCACGGCGAGGGGCGCGGGCATCACGGATACCGGATATCGGCCTCGGCCCTGAGCCGCTGCAGATAGACCATCGCCTGCCCTTCGAGCGCCCGGTTGATCAGGCCCTCGCGCACCTGCGCCCGGGGGGGGACGCCCTCGCCCGCGATGGTGCGGGCGCAGAGCATCAGCACCATCAGCGCGTTGTCCTGCACCAGATTGGCGCTGATCTGGCCGGGGTTCAGCCGCTCGAGCTCGGTGCGGATGGCACTGCTAAGGCTGGTCAGCGGCTGGGTCAGGTGCTGGACGGCATCGGTCGGCAGTTCGGGCGCCTCGCGCAGGACCCGGGCGTCGAAATCGACGCAGCTGTCGGTGCCCTCGCGGATGCGGGCGACGCGGGCGAGGTTCGTCTCGCTGCGGCCGCCCGGGAGCAGGGCCATGCGGTAATCGAGTTCGGTCGCTTCGGCCGAGACGGCGCGGGAATCACGGCGCGCGCGCAGCTGGAAAAAGGCATAGGCGCCGGGCATGTCCAGGGGACCGATCACCGTGCCGGGCGCCGCATTGGCAAAGACATTGGCCAGTTCGGCCGGCAGCCCGCCAAGATCGATCCAGCGGTCGACCCGGCCGCCCGTGGTGGCCGAGGGCGCGGCCGAGACCTGGCGCGCGGCATTGGCGAATTCGGTCTCGGTGCGGATGCGCTGCACCTGAGGAATGATCCGCTGTACCTGTTCTGCGAATTGCGGATCGGTGGGCAGGAAAATCTCGGAAATCAGCACCTCGGTCGAGGGCTGGACCCCTTCGACGGACAACGCCTGGTCGACCTGCGCGTCAGAGATGGTGATCGTCTGGCCATAGACCGCGACCACAAGTTCGCGCCAGAGGACACCGGCGCGGATGAAGCTCTCGAAGGTCTCGCGGTCGATCCCGGCCTGGGCCATCCGCTCGATCATCTCGTCGGCGGTGAGATTGGCGCGGGCGGCGAATTCGTTCATCCCGGCCGTCACCTGATCAGGCGTGAGGCGGCCCCCCAGCCGGGTTGCCTCCTGCAATTGCAGACGGTCCTCGATCAGCCGCTCGATGGCGCGCTCACGCGGGTTGTCGCCCGGCGCGCCGATGAACTCCAGAAAGCGCATCTTCTGGGTGATGTCGTAATTGGTGATCGGGTCGTCGTTGACATAGAGCGCCGCCGCGAAGGGCGATTGCGCCCGGGCCGGTGCCGCCGTCAGGGGCGCGATCAGGGCCGAGCCCAGCACCAGGGCCGCGGCAAGAAGGGCAGGGCGGAAAAGCGAAGCTCGCATCGCAGAGGTCTTTCTGTTCGTCGTGCCGTGCCTCCGGCCTAGCGGGTCGGAAGGCGGATGAAAAGGGGCGGCTCAGGTCCGGCAGGTGCGGCCGCCCGTGCTGGGCGCGCGTCCGCCGATGCCCAGAAGCTCGATCCGAAGGTCGAAGCGGGTCGAGGCCGAGGGGTTCGTCGCGGTCACGAAATGCCGCGCGAGCGTCATGTCGAGGGACAGACATTCGTTGCTGAAGGTAAAGCCGGTGCGGGCGGCGGCAAAGATGTTCTGGCCGAAATCGTAGTCCCAGCCCAGGGTGGTGGCCCAGCCGCTCTCGAACTGGCGGGTCACGTCGACCGACCATTCGGCCAGATCGACGGCGCGGTCCTCGAAGGTGCTGGCGGGCAGGAACAGGTAGGTCGTCGACAGCCGCGTGCGATCCCAGTGCCAGGCGAGATTGGTCTCGGCCCGGCGCAGGGCGGTGTCCTCGGGATCGAGCAGCAGGCGCGCGGTCAGGCTGAGTCCGTCGCTGTTGCTCAGCCGTCCGGCCAGCAGCCAGTCCGAACTGGAACCGCCGAGCGGCTGTTCATGCAGCGGATCGAATCCGCCGAGCGGGACGCGGCGCCAGATGCGCCCGACCAGTGTTTCCGAGGTCCAGCCGCTGGGATCGTGGCGGGCCCAGCGCAGCCCCGCGTTGACGCGGCTGCCGTCGTCGGGCGCGTCCTCGCCCACATAGCGGGTCAGCGCGAAGAGGTTTCCGGCATCGAGTTCCGGCATCGTATGGTCGTCGTTGGGCAGGGCGCCGCCCCGGCGTTGGGCGCCGATCACCTGCACGACGGGCTCGACCACATGCCTGACGCCGCCGTCCGAGACGCGGGCCAGCGGCCAGCGAAGCTCGACCATCCCTTGCAGCACGCGGCGGTTCACCGGGTCGGGATAGGTCGTATCGTCGGAAACGCGCACATGGTCGATGCGGCCCTGAAGCGCACCGGTGGCGACGATGCCACCCGCCAGAATCGCGCTGCGCCGCCAGCCCAGCGCCAGATGCGCCCGCGCCACGTCGCGGCCGGCGATGCCGTCCAGCGAGGATTGCCGCCAGAAGGCCCGCGCTCCCAGATAGACCGTCAGATCCCCGCCGCCGATCCCGTGATGCTGTTCCAGCGACGCCTCGGTCACTGCATTGGGCAGCCGGTCGTTCACGTCGGTGGGCCGCAGCGAGTAAAAGCCGAGCAGCCGCAGCCGCGCCGCCTGATCGCGGGTGATCCGCTCTAGCGTCGCATGGCCATGCAGCCGCGAATCGTCCGAGATGTTGTAGGTTTCCAGATAGGTGCGGTCGGAGGCGGCCAGCAGATCGGCGGTCAGCGTCCAGTGGTTGCCCAGCGCGAACAGCGCCCGGACATAGCCATACCCCCGCAGCTCGTCGGTCACGAGGTTATCGTGCGACAGCTGCCCGCCCAGCTCGATCCCGCCGTTCTGCCGCGCCATGCGCCAGCGGAAGCCCAGCGAGACCATGCCGTTGGTCGAGGCGCGGGGTGTCAGCGTCAGGTCCTGGCTTTCGCCCAGCGGGATGAAATAGGGCAGGCCGATGGACAGGCCGAGGTCGCTGTCGAGGCTGATCTCGGGCCGCAGCAGGCCGGGCGCCCGGGTCACGCCCGGCGCGGGCAGGTTGAGACGCGGCGCATAGAACACCGGCACCCCGGCGAAGCGGAATTGTGCGCGTTCGAATTCCAGCCGGCCGTTAGCCTCGTCATGGCGCACGCGCTGGGCGCGGATTTCCCACAAGGGCGTCGGGTTCGAGGCGCAAACCGGGCAGCTCGAGGCGATGACAGCATCCATCTGGCTGACGCCATTGGTGCCGCGCTCGATCCGGGCGGCCGAGATTTGCATCTGCTGTTCCAGCACCACCCGGGCGCCGGTGATGATCCCGGCCCTGAGCGACGGCGCGAGTTCCGCGGCATCGGCCAGGATCACCTGGTCCGGCCCGTTGCTGAGGGTGATCGGCCCCGCGATTTCCAGCCAGTCCTGCCGCTGGTCGAACGAGACGCGCTGCGCGGTCAGGCGAATCGAGCCGTGCCAGATCTCGACCGCGCCCTGGGCCACCAGCCGCCCGGCGCTGTCGACGAAGACCTGATCGGCCATCAGCGTGGCGGGCTGCGTCTGCGCCAGCGCCGGCAGGGGGAGGGTAACGAGCAAGCCAAGGCCGGCCGCGGTCAGATGCGACCGGGTCGCCTCCGCGATCCTGCTCAGGGCTTGCCTGATCTGCGCCATGCCGGTCCCTATCCGTCCTCCAGATGAAGCAATACCCCAAGCGCAAGCAGCATGGAAGCTATCGGTGGTGTCCAAATGGCCAAGGACAACGGTATTTGGCCGTTCTCCCCCAGAACCTGCGCGAAATTCCGCAGAAAGAACAGGGCAAAACCGGCCAGAACGGTCAGCAGGATGCGCAAGCCCGCCCCGCCCGCGCGCGTGTGCCTGAAACACAGCACCGCCCCGACCATCAGCATCGCCGCCATCAGCATCGGCAGCGCGAGTTCCGCCTGGAATTGCGCCCGGTGCGGTCGCGACGACAGCCCCGCGCGATCCAGCGCCCGGATGAAGCCCGGCAGGTCCCAGACGCTGAGCGTTCCGGCGCGCGAGAAACTCTCGCGGATCCGCTCGCCCGTCAGGTCGCTTTCCATCTCTAGCGAGAGATAGCTCTGCGCGTCGCGCTCGGGGTTCTCGGCCGAGAGATCCCAGCGCTTGGCATCCGTCAGCAGCCAGCGCCCCGGCACCAGCCGCGCGCTCTCGGCTTCGATGCGGATCAGGGGCACGCCGGTGTCGCGCTCGAACAGCAGGAACGAGACATCGCGAAAGCCCAGCCCGTCAGGCTCGACCGATTGCGCGCGGATCACGGTCTGGCCGCGCTCATCGCCCTGCCGCATCCAGAGCGCCGAACCCTCGAGGCTGATCTGCGCCTGCTGGTCAGGGCTTTGCAGGGCGGCAAGCCGCGCCTGATAGGCCCGCGTCGCCGCCGCCGCCAGCGGGTTCAGCGCCGCCACCGTCAGCGCCCCGAAAAGAAGCGTCGCCAGAAAGGGCTCGCGCAGCATCCGCATGGCGCTGCGCCCGGCCGAACGGATCACCACCAGTTCCGAGGACCGGGCGAGGCCCAGGAAAAGGGCCATCGAGGACAGGATCACCAGCAGCGGCAAGATCTGGTAGAAGGTGGCGGGCACGCGCAGCACCGACAGCCAGACGATCTCGCGCATCGGCGTCTCGCTGCCGCCGAAGCGCCGCATCATCTCCACCACTTCGAAAAGCAGGAGCATGCCGAAGAAGACCGCGCCGATCAGGGCGAAACTCAGCGCGAGGCGGCGGACGAGGTAAAGGCCCAGCGTCACGGCTTCACCCGTCGCCGCCGCGTCGCCCAGCCGATCAGGCCCATGGCCGCCGCCACGGCCAGGGCCAGCGGGATCGCCCCCAGCCAGGCCAGGCTCACCTGCCGCATCGCCGGACCGGCCAGCGCATTGGTCAAGGATTGCACAAGGGCCATCAGCACCACCGCCAGCACGATCTCCTTCCAGAAGCCGAGCCGGCTGAACCCGCCCGCGACCAGCGCCGAATAGCCGATCAGCGCCGCCGCCACCGCCGCGAATCCATCGACGAAGCGCGAGACCAGCTCGAAGCGGAACTGCGCCGGGCTGGCCCGTGTCTCGGCCAGCAGGGCCGGGGTGGGCGTCATGAGTTCCGAGGAGGTCAGCTCCTGCACCGAGCGGCCGCGCCCGGCGGGTCCGGTCATCGAGCTGAGATCATAGGTGAAATCGCCAAAACCCGTCACCGATAGGCGCCCGCTGCGCTGGTCATGGACCTGGGCCTGGCCGTCGATCATCACCAGCTTCGGCCCCGTCGCCTCGGGGACGATAAGCGCCGTGCGCGCGGTGTAATCGATGCGCTGCAGGGTGCTGCGGGCGTCGGACAGATAGATGCCGCGCATCGTGCCGTCCTCGGTGATCTCGTTGATGAAGAAGGTGATTCCCTCGGCCGGATGCTGGAACACGCCGTCCTGCAACAGGCTCGCGGTCAGGTTCTGCGCCACCTCGACCTGGCGGCGGGCGAGTTCCGCCCGCGCCTCGGGGATCAGGAAATGCATGAGCAGGGTGAGGAAGGCGGTGACGATCAGCCCGAAGACCACCACCGGCCGGGCGATGCGGAAGGGCGAGATCCCGGCCGCCTGCAGCACCGACATCTCGCTGTTGCGGAGCAGGCCCAGCGTCACATAGGTCGCGGCGACGAAGGCCGAGATCGGCAGGACGGTGCGGATCAGCATGGGCAGGCTGAGGGCGGTGAATTCCAGGAACACCGACATCGGCTGGCCGTCCGAGATCAGCTGATCGAACAGCCGCACGGCCCGGTTGACCCAGTAGACCGAGACCAGCACCAGCGAGAAAAAGCCGAACACCCACAGGAGTTGCGCCAGAATATAGCGATCCAGCCGCGTCACGCGCGCCCCTTCCAAAGCTCCAAGTCGCGGCAATCTAGACGCTTTCCCGTGCCGGGGGAACCGCGATTTCCGGGGGGCGGCGGGATGGGGGCGTCGCGCGGGCAGCGGCGAAGGAACGGGGGGGGGCCAGCCCCCCGGACCCCCCGGGATATTTGAGGCGCAAAGAAGGGGCTGGGGGCGGCGGGGACTGGTCTTCATGGGGCGCCGGGAGGGTCCTGCGGCCCAGGGGACGGACAATCCTCGGAGCCGGGCGCGCTTGAAGAGGTCGCTCCAGGAGGGTGCGGCGCTGGGTGGCTTTGGGTTCCGGCCTCTTCGCGGGGAGGCATCGAACAGTGCCGAGTTGTTGGGTGGGGCGAGCAGAGGTCTCGCGGCGCGCGGAGCGGACGCCCGGCGGGGCGGCCTCGGCAACGTTCAGATGCGGTCAAGGGGAGGGCGCTGGCGCGACCGTTCGGCACGCGGTGGGATGCCATGCCGTTTGGGGACGGCCAAGGCAAGACCCCATGCCCTGACGAGCGCGAAGATCCAGATCTCTCGGCTGTCTTCTTCGGCGCAACCGCCATCCGGCGCGTCGCAACCGGACTGCGCCAGCTGCGAAAGCGGCACCACGAGGCGCGACAGGCGGCAGCGCCGGACGGATCGGACGCCCTCAGAGGGGCGGCGGTTATGCCTCCGTGGACCGGAACCTTGATCGGTTCCACCACGACGACGCGATCCAACCACCCGCACAGGAAGGATAAACCTTGCAACAAAAGCAAGCCACCTGCAGGGCGCTGCCGCCCGCCAGTTTGCAAGGCATTAGGGTTAGTGCAGGCCGCTCTGCCCCTGACCCAGGACCAGAGCGGTCGTCATGATCACAATCCAACATCGCCCCTGAAGCGGCAAGGACCGCCGGCGCCGAGCGCTCATCCCATCATGCGCTTTCGACCCTTCCATCTTTGTTCTCCAAATATCCCGGGGGTCCGGGGGCTGGCCCCCGGTTCCCCCTCTCGCCCCGGGCGCCGCCCCCTTGGCTTCCCCGGCCCGCGCGCCTAGGGTTCCCCGACCGAGCCCGAGGAGAGACCCATGGCCCCGCCCGCGATCCGCTTTTCCGCCGCCGATCCTGCCGCCCTTGCCGCGCATGAAGGGCTGATCGTCGCCTTCGCCGATCTCGCCCTCGACGCCGAAGCGCGGCGGCTCGACCGGCTCATGCGGGGGGCGCTCGCGCGGGCGGTCGCGGCCGAGGGCTGGGAAAGCCTGACACCGGGCCAGGGGCTGTCCTTGGCCTTTCCCGCCGGGCTCAAGGCTGCCTCGGTCCTGCTGGTCAAGCTGCCGAAAAAGCCCGCTGCCGCCGTCCTGCGCAAGGCGGGTGCCACGATCGGCAAGGCATTGAAACCGGCGGGCGCGCTTGTGCTGGCGCGCGCGCAGCGCAGCCTCGCGCCGCTGGTCGAGGGGGCGGCGCTCAGGGCCTATGCCTATGCCCGCCGGGCGGAAGCGCCGAAATCCCCCGGGCCGCTCGAATTTCAGGTCGCGGACCCCGAGGCGGCCGAAGCCTCCTGCGCCAGCGCGCTGAGCCTTGCCGAAGCCGTGCATTTCACCCGCGATCTGGTCAATGATCCGGCCAATATCCTGACCACCAGCGAATTCGCCGCCCGGCTCGAGGCGATGCGCGACTTCGGCCTCAAGGTCGAGGTTCTGGACGAGCCGCAGCTCGAGGAACTCGGCATGCGGGCGCTGCTGGGCGTGGGGCAGGGGTCCGAGAGCCCGTCCAAGGTGGTGGTGATGGAATGGCGGGGCGCCGAGGGGGCGCCGCTGGCCCTGATCGGCAAGGGCGTGGTCTTCGACACCGGCGGCATTTCGATCAAGCCCGCGGGCGGCATGGAGGAGATGATCGCCGATATGGGCGGCGCGGCGGTCGTCGCGGGGACCATGCGGGCGCTGGCCGCGAGGAAGGCCCGCGCGCATGTCGTGGGTCTGGTGGGCCTCGTCGAGAACATGCCCGATGGCAAGGCGCAACGGCCGGGCGATGTGGTTACCTCGATGAAGGGCGACACGATCGAGATCATCAACACCGATGCCGAGGGGCGCCTGGTGCTGGCCGATGTGCTCTGGTACGCGCAGGAGCGTTTCCAGCCCGCGGCGCTGATCGACCTCGCCACCCTGACCGGCGCCTGCGTCGTGGCCCTGGGGGCCGAGAATGCCGGAGTCTTCTCGAACGACGACGCGCTCTGCGAGGCGCTTCTGAAAGCGGGCGCCGATCAGGGCGAGGGCGCCTGGCGGCTGCCGCTGGGGCCGGGCTACGACAAGCTGATCAAGAGCAGCATGGCCGACATGAAGAACACCGGCGGACGCTATGGCGGGGCGATCACCGCGGCGCAATTCCTGCAGCGCTTCGTGAAGAAAGGCCAGCCCTGGGTGCATCTCGACATCGCGGGCGTGGCCTATACCTCGGGCGAGACGGATTTTGCGCCGAAAGGGGCTTCGGGCTGGGGCGTCAGGACCCTCGACGCGCTGGTCCGGGCAAAGTTCGAGGGCTGAGGATGGCGGTCGCCCGCTTCTATCACCTGACGCGCGACCCGGTGGAGGCGCTGTTGCCGATGCTGATCGGCAAGGCGCAGGAGATCGGGCTCAAGGTGGCGCTGCGGGGCACCGACCGCGGGCGGATGGAGGCGCTGGACCGGCTGTTGTGGCTGGGCGAGGGGTTCCTGCCGCACGGGCTGGCGGGGGGGCCGCATGACGCGGATCAGCCCTGCCTGCTGGTCTGGACACCGGACGCGGCCGAGGCCCTGCCGAACCGGCCGGGCTGCCTGGTCACGCTCGACGGGGCCGAGGTCGCGCCGGGCGAGGCGCAGGCGGTCGACCGGCTCTGCATCGTTTTCGACGGGATGGATGAGGCGGCGGTGGCCCGGGCGCGGGATCAATGGCGGGCGCTGACCGGGGCGGGGGTTGCGGCGGAATATTGGAGCCGGGACTCGGGCCGATGGGAGTGCAAGGCGAAGCACCCGAAGTAGGGCGTGGGAAGGGTGCGTGCGAGCATGCACCGGTGCCGGAACAGATCGCGGCGCTGCCGAACCACAGGACCCGCCGACACCGGCTCGATAGAGGCCGAGAGTCGCGGCGGGGGACAGGATGAAAAACACCAGGAATGAGGGTGCGCGCGGTGGGATGAAATCCCACCCTACGGGCGGGTGTAGGGTGGGATTTCATCCCACCTAGCGACGGCCCCCCTCACCCCGCTGACGTCTCGTTCAGATCCGCGAAACGCCAGCCGCGGCGGATCATCTCGTCGAGGATCGGCTCGGGCGTCCAGAGATCGGGGTCCAGCGCCGCGGCCGCGCGCAATTCGTGGCGCAGCACCATCGGCCCCAGCGCATCCGCCTCGGCCATCGGGCCGCCGCGCCAATGCGGCCAGCCCGCGCCCATCACCAGCGCCAGGTCCAGATCCGAGGGCCCGAGTGCCCGACCCGCCGCCAAGAGCCGCATCCCCTCGTTGACCACGGCCAGCAAGATCAGCCGGTCGAGGGACAGTGGCAGCGGCGTGCCGGTCCCGGCCGCCTGACCCTCGGCCAGACCCTGCGGCAGGATCTCGACCGCGGCCAGCGAGGCCGGGCTGGCGCCCAGGGCCCGCAGGCGAGCGGCGGCGCGGGCCGCGGCGCGGATCAGGGGCGTCAGCACCGGCCCTTCCTGCACCCTGAGCGCGGTCATCCGCATTTGCAGGGCCAGCGCGGTTAGGGGCGCGCGCGCTAGGGCCGTCGCCGCCCCCCGCTCGACCAGTTCGCACAGCCGCACCGGCCGGGTCGGCGCGGGCAGGAGCGCGAGCGCCCGCCCGGGATGGGCGAGCGCCTCCAGCCACCCGGCCGGCGGCTCCCAGGCGGCGAGCGGCACTTCGGCGGGCAGCGCGGCTTCCAGCCAGGCCAGATGCGCCCCGTCGGCCAGTGCCACGCCCGGCGGCTGGTCGGGATCGAGCCGCAGGCGCCCGGCGACACGGGTCCAATCCTCTTCGGCCTCGGCCTGGGTCAGGCGCCCGGCGCGGACCTGCGCGAATTGCGCCTCGGCCACCCGTTCCAGCGTCGCGGCCAGCGTCTCGCGGTTTCGCCCCATGACCAGCACCGTTGCCCCCTCGCGCAGGAGGATCGGCACCAGCCGCGCGGCGGTCGCCGCCTCCAGCGCCAGGCAGACCGGTCCGTCGAGCGAAGGCGGCCCCGGCTCCTGCGCGCGGCGGGCGGCAAGGGCGACATGCGCCAGCATCCGCGCCTCGGGCCGCAGCGCCGCATCCTCGGCCCGGGCCCGGTCGAAGGCCAGCGCCTGCTCGGGCGGCAGAAGCTGCGCGGCCTCCAGCGCCTCCAGCTGCCAGAGGTCGGGCAGGCGGTGCGGGGGCAGGGGGCTGGGCAGGGCGGCGCGGGCCACCGCCAGCGCCCCGGCGAAACCGGCAGGATCGTCGAGCCCGGGGCGCGTGCGGGTGCGGGGCGCCGGGGCGAGGTCCTGCACCCGCTCGATGGCGGCGGAAACCGGGTCGTCCACCAGCGCCTCGACCAGGCCCGCGGCCAGCGCTGCCGGGGCGGCCATGGCCCGGCCACCGATCAGCGCCAACGCCGCATCCGCGCCAATCCGCCAGGCCAGCCGCACGGCGGCGCCGGCGGGAGGCAGGCGGCCGAGCCGCGCCTCGGGGCTGAGAAAGGCGGTCCCGGGCGCCGCGATCCGCGCCTCGGCCGCCAGCGCCAGCGCCAGCCCGCCCGAGGCGACGCGACCGCCCAGCGCCGCGACCACGGGTTTTGCCGCGCCCTCGATCCGGTCGCAGAGATCGGCCAGCGCCGCCATGACCGGGGGCAGGGAGTGCGGGTCGGGGCCGGGCAGCGGCAGATCGGCGAAGGCGCCGGCGCAAAAGCCCTGCGCGCCGCCGGTCAGCACCACACCGGTGACGGCGGGATCGGCCAGCGCGCGGTCGAGCGCCGCCGCCAGGGCGCCGACCAGCGCCGGGCTCATCCTGTTGCCGTCCGGCCCCTGCAGGCGCAGCACCGCCACCGCGTCGCGATCGCGGCGCTGCACGAGGCTCGCGGTGGCGAGCGGGGCATTCTGGCGGTTCACGGCGTCTCCTGACGGGTTTTCGTCATTAGACGAAAGGTCAGCCCCTACCGCAACACCTCGTGGTCATTTTCCGCCCCTCGCGGCCGGGTTTCAGGGCGCGCAGTCGCGGCAGAAGGGCGTGGCCGGCAGGATTGCCAACCGCTCGTCCGAGATCCGGGCGCCACAGGTGACGCAATAGCCGTACTCGCCCTCGCTCAGCCTGGTCAGCGCGGCGAAGATGGCGCGCAGCTCCTGCTTGCCCTCCTCGCCCAGCGAGGTCAGCACCTCATCCTGCTCGCGCTCGGTCGCCAGTTCCTCCCAGTCGCGGGACTGGTGCGACATCAGCTCGTCCTCGATCCCCTGCAGGCGCGAATCGAGCTCGGCCAGACGGGCGACCAGACGCCCCTTGTGATGCGACAATTCCTGGGCCGTGAACTCGGACATCGGTCTTCTCCTCTGTGCTTGCGACGCTAGACTGGCATGAAGCGCAGAATCCTGCATGATCCATGTCAAATATTCACATTCAAATCTTGTAATGTGAATCCCGCCCTGTATATTAAATGCAGCAAAAAGAATGTGGAGAGCCCCATGCAACCCGAAGTCTATGGCTTCTTCGACGAAGCGACTTTCACCATCACCTATGTTGTGCGCGACCCGTCCAGCAGCAAGTGCGCCATCGTCGATTCGGTGCTGGATTTCGACTATGCCTCGGGGCGGACCGATACCCGTTCGGCCGATGCGGTGATCAAGTTCGTCAAGGACAAGGGGTTCGAGGTCGAATGGCTGCTGGAGAGCCATGTCCACGCCGACCATCTGTCCGCCGCGCCCTATATCCAGGAGAAACTCGGCGGCAAGATCGGCATCGGCGAGAATATCACCGTGGTCCAGAACACCTTCGGGAAGGTCTTCAACGAGGGGACCGAGTTCCAGCGCGACGGCTCGCAATTCGACCGCCTTTTCAGGGAGGGCGACAGCTTCCACATCGGCCAGCTGCGGGGCGACGTGCTGCACACGCCGGGCCACACGCCTGCCTGCCTGACCTATGTGGTGGGCGATGCGGCCTTCGTCGGCGACACGCTCTTCATGCCCGATTTCGGCACCGCGCGCTGCGACTTTCCGGGCGGCTCGGCCGAGACGCTCTACCAGTCGATCCAGAAGATCCTGGCCCTGCCCGAGGCGACCCGCATCTTCGTCGGCCACGATTACAAGGCCCCGGGACGCGACGAATACGCTTGGGAAACCACCGTCGCCGAGCAGAAGGCGTTCAACATCCATGTCGGCGCGGGCAAACCGGCCGAGGAATTCGTCTCCATGCGCACCCAGCGGGATTCAACGCTGGCCATGCCGCGCCTGATCATCCCGTCCCTGCAGGTGAACATGCGCGCGGGCCAGATGCCGCCGCCTGAGGACAACGGCATCAGCTACCTGAAAGTGCCGGTCAACGGGATCTGACGGCCGGGCGGGGCCGGGCGCGTCAGCGCCTCGGGCCCGCCGCCCTCCGGGCGCTTTCGCCGGATAGAGTCTTCAAACCACCAGATGCCCCGACAAAACGGGCACGGAAACGGGAAAACACCATGCAAATCGACTGGATTTGGGGCCTCGTCGGGGGCCTCATGATCGGCACTGCCGCGGCTTTCTATCTTCTGGTGAACGGCCGCATCATGGGCGCCTCTGGCATCGTGGGCGGCCTTGTCGACCGCACCGGCTGGGGCACCTGGGCCGAGCGGCTGTCCTTCGTCGCGGGGCTCGCCCTGATCCCCGCGCTGATGAAACCGTTCCTCACCGCGCCGGTGGACACCCATATCACCGACAACATGCCGGCCGTGGTGCTGGCCGGCCTCCTGGTCGGCGTCGGCACCCGGCTGGCCAATGGCTGCACCTCGGGGCACGGCGTCTGCGGCATCTCGCGCTTCTCGGCGCGCGGCATCGCCGCCACCATCTTTTACCTGTTCGCCGGCGGACTGGCCGTCATCGTCTTCCGCCATCTCTTCGGGTCGATCTGACATGCTGCGCAACATCACCTCGCTCATCGCCGGCGGCCTGTTCGGCGCGGGCCTCCTCGTCTCGGGCATGACCGACACCACCAAGGTGCAGGGCTGGCTCGACATCTTCGGCGCCTGGGATCCGACGCTCGCCTTCGTGCTGGGCGGCGCCATCCTGCCGATGATGCTGGCCTGGGCCGTGGCCGCGCGCCGCGCCCGGTCGCTGCTGGGCTCGGACCTGCCGGGCAAGCCGGGGACCGAGATTGACCGCAACCTGATGATCGGCTCGCTGATGTTCGGCGCGGGCTGGGGGCTGGTCGGCCTCTGCCCCGGCCCGGCCGTGGCCTCGATCAGCTGGGGCGGGGTCGGCGGCGCGGTCTTCCTCGTGTCGATGTTTGCCGGTATGTATGTGGCCCCGGCCTTCCGCCTGCGCTTCAACGCCATGGCCTAGGCCCTCGGCTGACCCAGACCCGACACAGCAGGAAGCGCCCCATGGATATCCGCCCCCTGACCGACAGCTACAGCGTCACCCCGCAGATCACCCCCGATGACCTCGCCGCGATCAAGGCGGCGGGCTATCGGACGGTGATCTGCAACCGCCCCGATCCCGAGATCCCCGAGGATCTGCACGCCGAGACGATGCGCGCCGCCGTCGAGGCGGCGGGGCTGCGCTTCGTGTTGAACCCGGTCTTCCCGGGCCAGCTGACGATGGAGAATGTCGAGATCCAGCGCGATACGATCGACACCGCTCCGGGCCCGGTCTTGGCCTATTGCGCCTCGGGCAACCGCTCGTCCATCGTCTGGGCACTGGCCCATGCGGGGCGGGTGCCGACGGATGACCTGATCGCGGCGGCGGGGAAATACGGCTACCAGCTGGCGCAGTTCCGCGGGATGATCGACCAGCTCGCGGGTCAGTAAGGAGAGCGGGGGGCCAGCCCCACGCGCCCCGCGCTCAAGGGGGTTTTCCACCCCCTTGAGAAACCCCCGAGGATATTTGACGCGCAAAGATGTAAATCAGGACGGCGTTAAGCCGCCTTCTTTGCGCTCCAAATATCCTCGGGGGGTGAATTGGCCGCAGGCCAAGAGGGGGGCAGACGGCCCCCCTCCTTCTTTTTCCGGTTCAGCGCGCCGCCATGTAGCGCCCGACAAAGGCGTTGGCATAGGGAACCGCGCCGGCCGCGAAGGCCTCATAGCTTTCCAGCACCCGCGCCGCATCGGCCGAGGCCGCGCGTTGTTCTTCCACCACCTCGGCCCAGGCGGTCTTCATCGCCGCCACCACCTCGTCGGGGAAGGCGAGGAATTCCACGCCCGCCTCGGTCAGCTGCTGCATGGCGCCGACGTTGTAATAGTCGAACTGGCCCAGCGTCTCCATCGAGGCCTGCATGGCCGCCGCCTCGACAATCGCCTTCAGGTCATCGGCGAGACCGGCCCAGACCTCGGTATTGACCACCACCTGCAGCGCCGCGCCCGGCTCGGCGAAGGCGGGGGTGTAGCAGAGATTGGTGATGCGCTGCAGGCCAAAGGCCTGGTCCAGCAGCGGCCCGACCCATTCGGCCGCGTCGATGGCGCCCGACTGCAACGACTGGAAGATCTCGGTCGCGGGCATCAGGATGGCGTTGACGCCGAGCTTGCGCATCATCTCGCCGCCCAGGCCCGCGATCCGCATGTTGAGGCCCTGAAGATCCGCCAGCGATTCGATGCGGTGCTTGAACCAGCCCCCGGCCTGGGTGCCGGAATTCCCCGAATAGAAGGGCTTGAGGTTGCGCTCGGCATAGATCTCGTCCCAGATCTGCTGCCCGCCGCCCCATTTCAGCCAGGCGTAATGCTCGTTCGCCGTCAGGCCGAAGGGGACGCCGGTGAACCAATGCGCGGCCGCCGTCTTCGAGGCCGCGTAATAGGGCGTGCCGTGGCCGATGGGCGCGTTCCCCGCCTGCACCGCATCCTCGACCGCGAAGGGCGGCACCAGTTCGCCCGCGCCGAAGACCTCGATCACGATCCGCCCGGCCGAGAGGGTCTGCACCAGCTCGGCGAAGCGGGTGGCATTGGTGCCGACGCCCGGCGCCGGTTTCGGGAAGGACGAGGGCATGGCCCATTCGATCCGCTCCTGCGCCAGGGCAGGGGTGGCGAGGCCGCCCGCAGCGGCGAGACCCGCGCCGCCTTTCAGGAAGGTTCTGCGTTCCATGGAAATCCTCCTCAGTTGAACATCTGGTGGGGCAGCCAGGTGGCCAGCCCCGGGAACAGGTAGACCATGGCCAGCGCCAGGATCTGAATCAGAACAAAGGGCACCACGCCGCGATAGATGTCCAGCGTCGTGATCTGCGGCGGCGCCACGGATCGGAAATAGAAGAGCGCGAAGCCGAAGGGCGGGGTCAGGAACGAGGTCTGCAGGTTCATCGCCATCAGCACCGCGAACCAGACGGGCGAGATGTCGCCGGCCAGCACCGCCGGACCCAGCAGCGGCACGACGATGTAGATGATCTCGATCGCCTCGAGGATGAAGCCCAAGAGGAAGACGATGACCATGACGGCCAGCAGCGCCCCCATCTCGCCCCCCGGGAATTCGCGCGTCAGATGCTCGACCGCGCGTTCGCCGCCGAAGCCGCGGAACACCAGGGACAGCATGGAGGCGGCGATGACGATGCCGAAGACCATGCCCGAGATCTTGATCGTTTCGACCATCGCGCCGCCAAGCATCCGCCCGCGGATCAGCCGGCCGATGGCGACCAGCACACCGAGTGCGAGCAGCAGCGCCGCGGCGACAGACGCCGCCTCGCCCAGCCCGCCGCGGCCCACGCCCGCCACTTTCAGCGCCACCAGCGCGAAGGCGGCAAGGCCGGCGATGCCGATCACCGCGCGCTCCCAGCGCTGCGTTGTGGTCGAGAAGGCGGCCATCAGCCCCGCGCCGACCGCGCCGAGCCCGGCGGCCTCGGTCGCCGTGGCGATGCCGCCCAGGATCGAGCCCAGCACGGCGAGGATCAGCAGCAGCGGCGGCAGGAAGGTGAAGACGACTTCCGCGGCCGCGACCGGCTGGCGTTCGCCGACCCGCTTGGCCCGGCCCGGGCGCAGCGTGATCAGCAGCCACAGCGCGTAGAGCCCGACCAGCAGGAGCCCCGGCACCAGTGCCCCGGCAAAGAGGTCGGCGACCGACACCGGCTCGGGCGCGAAATTGCCGCGCCTTTGCTGCGCCTCCAGATAGGTATTGCCGATCTGGTCGCCCAGCAGCACCAGCAGGATCGAGGGCGGTATGATCTGCCCCAGCGTCCCCGAGGCGCAGATCAGCCCCGCCGCCTGCCGCTTCGGCACCCCAGACTCCAGCATCGGCGTCAGCGCGATCATCACCAGCATGACGATGGTGGCACCGATGATGCCGGTCGAGGCGGCGATGATGGTGCTGAAGGCCAGCACCGACAGCGCCATGCCGAGGGGCGAGCCACCGAGAAGCCGCGCCAGCACCCGCAGCATCCGCTCGGCAAGATTGGCGCGCTCCAGAAAGACGCCCATCAGAACGAAAAGGGGCACCGCCATCAGCAGCGTATTGGCCATGATCCCCTGCACGCGCGCCGGGAAATTGGCCAGGAAATCGAGGTTGAAGAGCCCGACTTGCGCCGCGCCCACTGCCAGGACGAAGGGCACGCCGGCAATCGCCAGCATCGCCGGGATGCCCGAGAGGATCCCGGCGAAGAGCCCGGCGAAGAGGACCAGCAGCATGATTTCCTGCCCGCTCATGCCGCGCGTCCTTCCAGCAGGGCGGCGAGGCCCTGCACGATCATCAGGACCGCGGCCAGGGGCAGGGCGGATTTGACCAGATAGAGACCGCCCAGGCCCCCGGGCGTGGTCGAGCCCTCGCCGATCGACCAGGAAAAGGCGATATCGCCCCAGCCCGCCCAGAGGATCAGGCCGAAGACCGGGGTCAGGAACAGCGCCCAGGCCAGCGCATCGGCGCGGCGCAGATAGGCGGGCGGCAGGCGCTCGGACAGGACCTCGACCCGGACATGGCCGCCCCGCGCATGGCAGAGCGGCACGGCGAGGATCAGAAAGACCGCGAAGGCATAGGAGGCGAGGTCCTGCATCTTGATAGAGCCGGTGCCGAAACCATAGCGCAGGACGACATTCAGCAGCACCATGAGCACCAGCACCGAGCCGGCGAGGATCGCCAGCGCCAGGGTCAGCCGGTCGAGCAGACGCGCAAGTCTCAGGAATTGCTGGATCAAGAGGGCCCCCGCCGCAGTCAGGCTGCCACGAAACGCTGCCCCGGAGCCGCTGTCAAGGACCCGAGCCCCGGCGGGGGTTGGGACGGCTGAGGATGAAGAACGAGACGGCGCCCAGCGTCGCGGCCTGGATCCAGAGGACCCGCGGCGGGAGGTGCAGCGCCAGGCTCAGGCCGAAGGTCGCGGCGACGGCGAGCATGGCCAGCGCCTTGGCCCGCGGGGCGATGGCGCCCTCGGCCCGCCAGTCGCGGATCGGGGGGCCGAGGCGGGGATGCTCGATCAGCCAGCGCTCCAGCCGCGGCGAGGAGCGGGCGAAGCAGAAGGCCGCGAGCAGCAGGAAGGGCGTGGTCGGCAGGAGCGGCAGGGCGATTCCCACCACACCCAGAAGCAGCGCCAGCCCGCCCGCCGCCATCCACAGAACCCTGACCATCTCGCCTCCGCTGCTGTCGGGGGCAACATAGCCCGCCGCCAGGGGACGGAAAGGGGTCGCGCGCCTCTGCCGCAGGAGGCGGGGGCCTGCCCTTGGAGATTGTAAAGGGCGGGGGGGCCTGGTCCGGCCGCGCCACGGGCGCGGCGTTCGCGGCGAGAGGCGCGCCACCGGCGCGTTTCCGAGACGCCGCTCACCCCCGCACCCCCGCTCAAGGGGGTTTTCCACCCCCTTGAGAAACCCCCGAGGATATTTCTAGCGCAAAGATTAAAATTAAGAGGGCGTTAGGCCGCCTTCTTTGCGCTGCAAATATCCTCGGGGGGGTGAATTGGCCGCAGGCCAAGAGGGGGGCAGACGGCCCCCCTCCTTCGTCGCTCCGGGTTTCCAGCGCTCTTGGATTCGCGTAGCTTTCGGAAAACGGCGTGAGGCAGGCATGGACGGGGCGAGCGGGACGGGGTTCAGGCGGCGGGTCTTCTACGTGCCGGGCTATGATCCTTTCCCGCCCCGCCGCTACCGCGAGTTCTACCGCAAGGAGGGCGCGGCCCAGGCCGAGATCAGCGGCTACGATTTCGCCATGAAGGCCGAGACCGGCAGCGGGGCCTATGTCTGGCGGGTCGAGACGCGGATCGGCGGTCAGCCGGCCGAGGCGCGGGTGCAGGTGCTGGTCTGGGCCGATCTGGTGCAGCAATCCATGCGGCGGGGCGTGGTTGCGACCTATCTCCTGCTGGTGCGTACGCTCTGGATCTTCTTTTCCACCGGGGCGCTTGGGGCGATGATCCGGCTGCGGCCCGGGCCGATGCTGACCGGCGCCTGGCCGGTGGGGATGCTGACCGGGCAATTGCTGCTGGGGCTCCTGGCGATGACATTGGTCTGGTGGGCGGCGGTGGCGCTGATCGGTGGGGTGCCCGGGCATCTGGCCGGGGTGGGCCTCGGCGCGCTGACGTTGGCGGGCGTCATGCAGGGACTGCGCAAGCTCGATACCAAACTCTTCGCCTATTACATGCTTTACGATTTCGCCCAGGTGGCGCAGCACCGGGGCGCTTTCGGCGCCGCGCTGCAGGAACGGCTCGACGGTTTCGCCGCCGAGGTGGCGGCGGCGCTGGTCGAGGGCAATGACGAGGTGCTGGTCGTCGGCCATTCCTCGGGCGCGGCGCTGGCGGTGGCGATCGTCGCGGCAGTCGAGCGGCGGGAGCTGCCCGAGGGCGGCGGGCGGCTGGCGCTGCTGACGCTGGGCCAGGCGATCCCGATGCAGGCCTTCCTGCCCGAGGCGCGGCAACTGCGCGCCGACCTGCGCCAGCTCTCGGCCAGCCCGGCCGTCACCTGGGTCGATGTCAGCGCCCGGGGCGACGGGGTCTGTTTCTGGCTGACCGATCCGCCCGCGGTCTGCGGCGTCGCGCCCGAGAATCAGCGCCAGCCGCTGGTCTTCTCGGCCGCCTTTTCCGAGACGCTGGCGCCCGAAACCTGGCGCCGCATCCGGCGGCAGTTCTTTCGCCTGCACATCCAGTATCTTGCCGCCTTCGAGCGGCCGCGCGATTACGATTATTTCCAGATCACCGCCGGTCCCGTGACCCTGGCCGACCGTTACCGGGGCCGCGCGCCCTCGCCGCAGGTCGAGCGGCGGGTCTTTTCCCCGCACCGGAGCTTGCCGTGATCCTTCCGCCCAAGCCCCCATCGCGGCAGGGGCGCTTCGCCTTCTTCCGGTATCTGCGAAATTTCCGGCGCGACATTCTCAGCGCCAATCCCGAACGTCTTTATCGGGCCAAGATGGCCGAGTTCCGCATCCCTTTCCTGCATACCTTCCTGGTCAACGAACCGGCCCTCTGGAAGCGGGTGCTGACCGAGGTGCCGCAGGATTTTCCCAAATCGCCCCGGATGGCGGCGGGGTTGGAACCCTTGCTGGGGCAGGGGGTCTTCCTGACCAATGGCGCGCTCTGGGCGCGGCAGCGGCGCATCATCGACCCCGCCTTCGAGGGCGGGCGGCTGCGCGACACCTTCCCCGCCATCTGGGCGGCGGGCGAGGCGACGGTGGCGCGGCTGCAAGCGCTGGCCGGGGCGGAGCCGGTCGAGGTCGAGGCCGAGATGAGCCATTCCACGGCCGATGTGATCTTCCGCACGCTGTTTTCCGTGCCGATCGAGGACCGGACCGCCAGTGCCGTTTTCCAGACGTTCCGCGCCTATCAGGGCACGCAGCCCCTGATCAACCTGGCGGCCTTTCTGCCGCTGCCGCGCTGGATGCCGCGGTTTCATCGTCGCGCCACGCTCAGGGCGGCGCGGCGCATCCGGGGGCTGATCGGCGATCTGGTGGCGGCGCGGCGGCTGGCCATCGCCGATGGCCGCGCGCCCGATGACCTGGCGACCAAGATCATGACCATGGCCGACCCGCTGGACGGCCGCCCCTTCGACGATGCCGAGATGGTCGACCAGGTGGCGGTGTTTTTCCTGGCCGGGCACGAGACCTCGGCCTCGGCGCTGGGCTGGGCGCTCTACCTCCTGGCGCTGGACCCCGATCTGCAGGACCGGCTGGCCGAGGAGGCGGCGCGGGAATTAACCCCCGATTTCAGCAGCGTCAGCCGCCTGAAACTGGCGCGCGACGTGTTCCGCGAGGCGCTGCGGCTTTATCCGCCGGTGCCGATGATGGTGCGCGAGGCCGCCTGTCCGGCCGAATTTCGCGGCCGCAAGGTCGAGGCGGGCGCGCAAGTGGTGATCAGCCCCTGGCACCTGGGGCGACATCAGGCGATCTGGGAGGATCCCGATGCGTTTTGCCCCGCTCGCTGGCAGTCGCCCGAGGGCAGGGCTGCGGCGCGGGACGGGTTCATCCCCTTCTCGGCCGGACCGCGGGTCTGCACCGGGGCGGGGCTGGCCATGGTCGAGGGGCCGCTGATCCTGGCGATGATCGCCCGGGATCTGCGGTTGGCCCCGGTCGAGGGCCGGGTGCCGGTGCCGCAGGCGCAGTTGACGGTGCGCGCGGCCGAGGGGATCTGGCTGCGTCTGACCCGCCGGTCCTAGGCCGCCCCCCGCGCAGGCGGGTACATTTTTCCTTGGACAGGTTGGTCAAATCATTTTACCACTTGAGCCATGGAGGAGGCGCCTGCCGAATTGCCCTCAACGCGACCAGCACGAGGCTTGACGCAACGCTTTCTTCATGTTCGGCTAAACGCGCGGCCGCTGGCGACGGAAAGGGGAGCCTCCGTCCCGGCCAAGAACCGCACACCAGGGAGAGAAACATGAAAAAAATTCTTACCACCTCGGCGCTTGTCGCCGGGCTGACGGCGGGTGCCGCCCAGGCCCAGCAGCACTGGAACCTGCAATCGACCTATCCCGGGTCGCTGGTTCAGCTGGGTACGCTGGGGATCCGCATCGGCGAGCAGATCACCCGCATCACCGGCGGCGAGATCGAGGTGACCTTCCAGAACCCCGGCGGGGTCGTGCCCGCGCTGGAAGTCTTTGACGCCGTAGGCTCGGGCGCGGTCGAGGCGGGCTGGTCCACGCCGGGCTATTGGGCGGGCCGGGTTCCGGCGCTGCAATTGCTGGCGGCGGTGCCCTTCGGGCCGCAGGCGGGCGAATACCTGGCCTGGCTGAAGTTCGGCGGCGGGCAGGAATTCCTGGACGAGCTTTACGAGCCGCACAACATCAAGTCGATCATCTGCGCCGTGATCGCGCCCGAGGCCTCGGGCTGGTTCCGCAACGAGATCAATTCGGTCGAGGATCTGCGCGGCCTCAGCATGCGCTTCTTCGGCCTGGGCGCCAAGGTGATGGAGCGGATGGGCGTCTCGACCCAGCTTCTGGCCGGGGGCGACATCTTCCCGGCGCTTGAGCTGGGCACCATCGACGCGACCGAATTCTCGATGCCGGCCATCGACCTCAACCTCGGCTTCTATCAGGTCGCCAGCTATTACTACTTCCCCGGCTGGCACCAGCAATCGACCTTCTTCGACCTGATGATCAACCTCGATCTGTGGGAAAGCCTGGACGAACAGACCCAGTTCCAGATCCAGACGGTTTGCGACGCCAACATCGCCTATGGCCTCGCCGAGGGCGAGGCGCTGCAATTCGACGCGCTCCGCGAGCTGGAAGAAGAGCATGGCGTGCAGATCCGCCAGTGGTCGGACGAGGATCTGGCGGCGCTGGAAGCCGCCTGGCAGGAGGTTGCCGCCGAACTCTCGGCCGAGGACGAGGATTTCGCCCGCGTCTACGAGAGCTATACCACCTTCCGGCAGAACTACGCCCGCTGGCGCGAGATCGGTTACCTGCGCTGAGCCTGCGCGGCTGATCCACTCATCAGGGGCATCCCGGCCGGGATGCCCCGCTCTGCATGTGAACGGAAGGGGGCAGGCCGACCATGGGCACGCTCATGTCACTGATCACCATCGCGGCCTCGGCGGTCATCGTGGTGGTGGATCCCACATCGATGTGGGTATTCTATGCGCTGTGGGTGATCCTGGTCTCGCATGCGCTGGCCTGGGTCCTGCGCGCGGCCCCCGGCTGGTTCGCGGCGGCCAGCCTGCTCGGCTGGTCCTCGGTCATGATCGCGACGCCGCTGGCCCTGACGCAATCGCAGCTCAACGGGCTGGAGCGGATCGTGCGGCGCCAGCGCGACGGCTGGGAAGCGGCGCAGGCGACGCTCGATTTCTTCGCGCCGCTGGTTCCCTATGCGACGCCCCTGCTGATCGTGGTGACCGTCTTTTTCGTCGCGCTGGGCGTGCTGGCGCTGCGCGGGGCGCGGCAAGGCGCCTCGGCCTATATGCTGGAGGCCGCCGAGCAATTGGCGAATGCCTGCATCGTCGTGGGCAAGATCGCGGCCTTCCTCTTCGTGCCGATGATGCTGATCATCCTTTATGACGTGTTTCAGCGGAAATACCTGGGTTACAACCCCGATTTCACCAATACGGACTGGTACAAGACCTTCACCTCGACCCGGCTGCAGGAAATGGAATGGCACCTGCATGCCACGCTCTTCCTGCTGACGCTGGGCTATGGCTACGTCAAGGACGCGCATGTCCGCATCGAATTGGTGCGCGACACGCTGCGGCCCCGCGCGCGGGCCTGGGTCGAGCTGTTCGGGGCGCTCCTCTTCATGGTACCCTATTGCTACGTGGTCATCGAATACGGCACGGAGAACGCGCTCAGAGCCTTCAACATCGGCGAGGGGTCGGACGCCCTGACCGGGCTGCCGCATCGGTTCATCATCAAGGGCATGCTGCCGGTGGGCTTCGTCTTCGTGGCGCTGGCGGGGCTGTCGGCGGCGCTGAAATGCCTGGTCTACCTCTTCGGGCCGTCCAGCCTGCGCGCGGCCTCGGGCCAATACGCGGACGTGCATCCCTCCACGCAACCTGCCGACGCCTGACCGGAGCCCCGCATGGAATCCCTCATCTATTTCCTGCCGCTGATCATGTTCGGCGTGCTCGCCGTCGTGCTCTTCACCGGCTATCCGGTCGCCTTCATCCTTGGCGGGGTCGCGCTGCTGTTCGCTGTCCTGGGCGATTGGGCCGGGGTCTTCCGTCTGGACCAGATCCAGCTGGTCCCGCTCAGGATCTACGGCGGCACCATGGCCAGCCTCGTGCTGGTGGCGATCCCGATGTTCACCTTCATGGGCACGATGCTGGAGAAATCCGGCGTCGCCTCGGACCTGCTGGAGGCCTTGCAGGTGCTCCTGCGCAAGGTTCCGGGGGGCCTGGCGCTGTCCGTCACGCTGATGGGCACGATCATGGCCGCGACCACGGGCATCATCGGCGCCTCGGTCGTGATGATGACGCTGATGGCGCTGCCCGTGATGATGAAGGCGAATTACTCGATCCCGCTGGCCACCGGCACCATCGCGGCGTCCGGCACGCTGGGGATCCTGATCCCGCCCTCGATCATGCTGGTCATCATGTCGGACCTGCTGTCCGTCCCGGTCGGCACCGTCTTCATCGCCGCCATCGTGCCGGGGCTGTTGCTGGCCCTGCTCTATACCTTCTACATCTTCTTCCTCTGCCGCTGGAAACCGCATCTGGCGCCGCCGATGGCCGATGATATCGGCCCGTCGACGCGGGCCGAGTTCTGGCGGATGATCTTCCGCAGTTTCCTGCCGCCGATCTTTCTGATCCTGGCCGTGCTGGGCTCGATCTTCGCCGGTCTCGCCACGCCGACCGAGGCCTCGGGCGTCGGCGCCGCGGGCTCGGTCCTGCTGGCGTGGTTCAATCGCCGTCTGAGCTGGGAGACGTTCAAGGACGTCTGCTACCGCTCGGCCCTGACCGGCGCCATGCTGTTCGGCATCTTCGTCGGCGCCACCGCCTTCAGCTTCGTCTTCAAATCCATCGGCGGCGAGCATCTGATCGTCGAGTTCATCCAGAATTCCAGCGCCGGACCCTGGTCGATCCTCTTCGTGCTGATGGCCATGGTCTTCGCGCTGGGCTTCTTCTTCGACTGGATCGAGATCACTCTGATCGTTCTGCCGATCTTCGCGCCCATCGTCGCGCTGCTGGATTTCGGCGGCCATGTCGGCGAGTGGGCGGGCATTTCCAACCCGATCGTCATCTGGTTCCTGATCCTGGTGGCGGTGAACCTGCAGACCAGTTTCCTGACGCCGCCCTTCGGCTTTGCGCTGTTCTACCTCAAGGGCGTGGCGCCGCCCGAGGTGAAGATCCAGATGATCTACAAGGGCATCATTCCCTTCGTGGCGCTGCAGGTCTTTGGCCTTGTGCTCTGCGTTCTCTTCCCCTGGATCGTGCTCTGGCTTCCAAGCTGGGCGCTGGGCGGATAGAGGGATCCTCGGGCGGCGGACAATCCGCCGCCCGTTCTTTCCCGAGGCTCCATGATCTTCGATCCGCTGCTCTACAGCTTCGTCTTCCTCGGGCTTTTCACCCCGGGGCCCAATGTCATCATGCTGACCGCTTCGGGCGTGCGCTTCGGCTTCCTTCGGACGCTGCCGCATCTATTCGGGGTGGTGGTCGGCGTGGGCATCACCGCGGGTGTCACCGCCCTGGGCGTGGGCGCCGCGGTGCAGGCCTCGCCCACGCTGAACCTGGTGCTGAGGCTGGGCGCCGCCGGGTTCATCCTGTGGATGGCCTGGGGGCTGTGGAAAGCCTCCGCCAAGCCGCGCAAGGCCGCGGACCCCGACGAGAAACCGCTCAGCTTCTTTGGCGCCGTCCTTTTCCAGTGGATCAACCCCAAGGTCTGGGCCGTGGCCTTTGCCGCCTCGGCCGGGTATTCCGCCGGGCTGCCCGCGGGGATCGAGGCGGCGCGGCTGGCGCTGGCCTTTTCCTCGCTGAACCTGCTGGTCTGCCTGTTCTGGACCGCCGCGGGGTCGCTGCTGACTGCGCTGCTGTCGGCGCCGCTGGCCTGGAAGATCTTTCTGCGGTTCATGGCGGTGCTGCTGGCTTTCACCACGCTCCTGATCTTCCGCTGACGCAAGTTTGCGTTGCGCGGGCGCGCGGCGCATGGCCCAATGCGGCCATGACAGAGCGTGATCCCCAGGCCGACAAGGCCCGCGACCTGAAACGCCAGCGCAAGATCGCCGCCATTTCCTCGGACAAGGCGGCGCGCAAGCATGCGCCGCGGATCAAGGCGCTGGGCAACCGGCAGACCCGGCGGCTGGACAAGCAGGTGCTGGCCCGGACGCCCGAGGACGCGGCCGAGCGGCCCGAGGGGCTGAAGATCCGGCCGCGCCACTGGGGCACCGACAACGCCGCCGAGCGCCGCGCGGAACGCGACCGCGAACGCGCCTGGCTCGACGCCAACCCTGTCGAGGAGCGGCGGGGCAGGGGCCGCGCGCAGCACAGGCCGTGGCGTCACGAGGATCAGGGACCGGATTTCGTTTGACCGAATCCGGCCCCTTGCGTAGGAATTGAACATCCGTTCAATTCGGGGGAGGGAGGGGCCATGTTCACCGCATCCATGAAGTTCGACCTGGGCGAGGACGTCAACGCGCTGCGCGAGACGGTGCATCGCTGGGCGCAGGATCGCGTCAAGCCGCTGGCGGCCGAGGTCGACAAGACCAACGCCTTCCCCAATCAGCTCTGGCCCGAGATGGGCGACCTGGGCCTCCTGGGCATCACCGTCCCCGAGGAATACGGCGGCGCCGGGATGGGCTATCTGGCCCATGCCGTCGCGGTCGAGGAGATCGCGCGCGCCTCGGCCTCGATCAGCCTGTCCTACGGCGCCCATTCCAACCTCTGCGTCAACCAGATCAAGCTGAACGGCTCGGCCGAGCAGAAGGAGAAATACCTTCCCGGCCTGGTCAGCGGCCGCAAGATCGGCGCGCTGGCGATGTCCGAGGCAGGGGCGGGGTCGGATGTGGTGTCGATGTCGCTGCGCGCCGAGAAGAAGAACGACCGTTTCGTGTTGAACGGCACGAAATACTGGATCACCAACGGGCCGGACGCCGACACGCTGGTCGTCTATGCCAAGACCGATCCCTCGGCGGGCTCGAAGGGCATTACCGCCTTCCTGATCGAAAAGACCATGGCCGGTTTCTCGACCAGCCCGCATTTCGACAAGCTGGGGATGCGCGGATCAAACACGGCGGAACTCGTCTTCGAGAACGTCGAAGTCCCCTACGAGAATATCCTCGGCGAAGAGGGCAAGGGCGTCCGCGTCCTGATGTCCGGCCTCGATTACGAGCGGGTGGTGCTGGCCGCCATCGGCCCCGGCATCATGGCCGCCTGCCTTGACGAGATCATGCCTTATCTGCGTGACCGCAAGCAGTTCGGCCAGCCGATCGGGTCGTTCCAGCTGATGCAGGGCAAGATCGCCGACATGTACACCGCGCTGAACTCGGCCCGCGCCTATGTCTACGAGGTTGCCAAGGCCTGCGACCGGGGCGAGGTCACTCGCGCCGATGCCGCCGCCTGCTGCCTTTACGCCAGCGAACAGGCCATGGTGCAGGCGCATCAGGCGGTGCAGGCGATGGGCGGGGCCGGGTTCATGAACGATTCCGTCGCCAGCCGCCTGTTCCGCGATGCCAAGCTGATGGAGATCGGCGCCGGCACCTCGGAAATCCGCCGCATGCTGGTCGGGCGCGAGCTGATGTCCGCGATGGGCTGACGCCATGGCCGCGTCCAGCCTCCCCCGGCTTCACGCTCGAACCCTCTGCTGCGGCCCGGTCCAGAACGGTGTGACGCCGCCGAACAAGGCATCGCGCCGTCACCCGCCCCGGCAGCGGCCCGACAAAATCAAGTCGGCGCCAACCCCGTGGGGCGCCGCCCGCGATTGCGCTCGGGCAGCCAAGGCAGGACGTTTCCCCCGCGTTTCGGACGAGGATTTTTCATGACCCGACTTCTCGCTCTCCTGGCCCTGCTTGCCACCCCCGCGCTGGCCGAGCAGCCCTATGACGGCTTCTCGGCCGGTATTGCCGATTGCGTCGCCGCCGCCGACGGGGCCGAGGCGGGGCGCGCCTGCATTGGTTCCGGCGCCGGTGCCTGTTTCGACGGGGCGCCGGATGGTCAGACCACCACCGGGATGATGTTCTGTGCCCTGGCCGAGCGCGACGCCTGGGACCGATTGCTGAACGAGGAATACGGGCTGGTCCGTGACGCCGCCCGCGCCGCCGACGATGCCGAGCGCGAGGATTTCCCGGAATTTGCCCGTCGGGTCGAGCAATTGCGCGATGCCCAGCGCGCCTGGATCGCCTATCGCGACGCCAATTGCGCCATGGAATACGGGCTCTGGGGGGCGGGGTCGATGCGGCAGATCGCGGGTGCGGATTGCCAGATGCGCATGACCGCCGAGCGGATGCTGGAGTTGCGCTCGTACCGCCAGCAGTTGGGGGGCTGAGGATGCGGCGCGCGGCCCTTTCCCTGCTGCAGGCGGCCCCGGTGCGGGCCGAACCCACAGGCGGAATCGGCGCCGCGCCGGACCAGCGGGGCAGGGACCTGGCAGCGCCCGGCGATGCCCGCTGTCAAGGCGCGGGGCGGAAGGGCTGGTTCCGCAACGAAGGGGGGCGGATCGGCCTGAACGGCGGGGGGAGCGCGATCCGAGGGCAGGCGCATCCTCGCACTGGGCTGGCCCTGCTGTGATCCGTGCGCTGATCTCTCTGGCGCTGCTGTCTGCGCCTGCCCTGGCCGAGGATCTGGCCGATCCCGCGCCGCTCAATCCGCTGGTGATCGAGCAATGCCTCGCCACGGGTCTGGCCGAGACCTGTATCGGCCTCTGGGCAGGGGTTTGCGAGACGGCCGAGGGGCCGGGCAGCCAGGGCCTCTGCCGCGGGGCCGAGACGGCCTATTGGCAGCGCCGCGCCGAGGCCGCCGCCGCCCGGCTACAAGCGGGCGAAGGGCCGGTGCAGGCCCGCGCCCGGCGGCTCGGCTGGCCCGAGCCGATTCCCTCGCTTGAAGCCGTCGCGCAGGGGTTCGACGCCTATCGCCGCGCCGCCTGCGACTGGCGCGCTGCCGCCTGGGACGGGATCCATGCGGGCTATGAGCAGCAGGATTGCCTGATGCGCCTGACCGCCCGTCATGCGCTGCTGCTGGAGGGGATGCTCGGTGACTAGCGTTCGCTCCACGGCCCGCAGCAAAGGCGCCTCGAAAGGCGTCCTGGGGGGCCCGTCATGACCCTACGACCTCTGTTGCCCGCGACCGGCGATCACGCCAGCCTCACCCGCGACTTCCGCTGGCAGATCCCGGCGCGGCTGAACATGGCGCGGCAGGCCTGTTTCGACCGGGCCGGGGCCGAGCCTGACCGTCCGGCGATCCTCGACCTGTCCACCGGCACGCGGCGCGACGTGACCTATGGCCGGCTCGCCGCCATGACCGGGGGGCTGGCCGCGCATCTGGCGGGACAGGGGGTCCGGCCCGGCGACCGGGTGGCGGTGCTGCGCGCGCAGGACCCCTGGACGGCGGCCGCGCATCTGGCGATCTGGACGCTGGGCGCCATCAGCCTGCCGCTCTTCACCCTCTTCGGGCCCGAGGCGCTGGCCAGCCGCCTGACGGACTCGGATGCCCGCCATGCCGTGACCGATGCCGAAGGCGCGGCACGGCTGATCGCGCTGGGCGTCACTCCCCATGTCCCCGAGGCCCTGACCCTGCCCGCGGCCGGACCCGACCCGGCCGACACCGCTTCCGAGGATCCGGCGGTGCTGATCTACACCTCGGGCACCACCGGCGCCCCCAAGGGCGCGCTGCATGCTCACCGCGTGCTGACCGGCCATCTGCCGGGGGTGGAGATGAGCCACGACCGACTGGGCCAGCCGGGCGATGTGCTCTGGACCCCGGCCGACTGGGCCTGGATCGGCGGGCTCTTCGACGTGCTGATGCCGGGGCTGGCGCTGGGCGTGCCGGTGGTCGCCGCGCGCCTGCCGAAATTCACGCCCGAGGACGCGGCCCGGGTCATCGGCGAGACCGGCACCCGCAACGTCTTCTTTCCGCCGACCGCGCTGAAGATGCTGAAGGCCGCGGACAGGGCGATCCCCGGCCTGCGCTCGGTGGCGTCCGGCGGCGAGCCCTTGGGGGCCGAGATGCTGGACTGGGGCCGCCGGGCCTTTGGGCTGACCATCAACGAATTCTACGGCCAGACCGAATGCAACATGATCGCCTCCTCGGCGGGCTCGCTGTTCCCGGCGCGACCGGGCTGCATCGGCAAGCCGGTCCCGGGGCATGACCTAGCCGTGCTGGGGCCGGAGGGGCCGCTGGGCGAGGGGATCGAGGGCGATATCGCGGTGAAGCGCGGCTCGGCCTCGATGATGCTGGGCTATTGGCAGCGGCCCGAGGCGACGGCCGAGAAATTCCGCGGCGTCTGGATGCTGACCGGCGACCGGGGGCTGTGGGAGGACGGCTATCTGCGCTTCGTCGGGCGCGAGGATGACGTGATCACCTCGGCCGGCTACCGGATCGGCCCGGCCGAGATCGAGGATTGCCTGCTCAGGCACCCCGCCGTCGCGCTGGCCGCCGTGATCGGCGTCCCCGACCCCGAACGCACCGAACGGATCCGCGCCTATGTCGTGCTGAAGCCAGGCGCCGAGGCCGACGAACCCGCGTTGCAAGCCCACATCCGCACCCGCCTCTCGGCGCATCTGGTCCCCCGCGAAGTCCGCTTCGCGACCGGGCTGCCGATGACCGTGACCGGCAAGATCATCCGCAAGGAATTGAAACGACAGGCGCGGGAGGAGACCCCGTGACCTCAGTTCATCGCGATCTTCCGCCGCCCCTCGTCCAGCACGCGCGCGGCGGCTTCCGTCAGCGTCTCGTCCATCCATTGGTTGATGGATTGCGCGCGGCTGCTGGCCGCTTCGGCGATCATCCGATGATGGTCGGAAGTGGTGCGGAACGCCAGCCTGCCGGAATAGGGGCGCTGCGGCTCGACCCCGTCCTCGGCGCAGAAGGCGAGGTAATCCTCGACCGAGCCGTGAAACGCCGCCTCCAATTCATCGATCGAGGCGCCCGAGAAATGGATGACGTCGCGGATCCCCTCGACCGTGCCGTGAAACAGCCGGTCGTCGGTATCCAGCGTGATCGTCGCGCTATAGCCTTTGTAGGGTTTCATGGCGTTAAGCCTGCCTCCTCAAGGAACCGGCGAAGGGCGACGATGGCCCCCTTGTCGGTTTCCGGTCTTGGATGCGGGCGGTGGAAAACCGCACGCACCCCGTTCAACTCGATCCGAACGCGCGATCCGGCGCCCTCGGTGATGACCGCGCCTCGGGCGCGCAGAAGGGTCTCGATGTCGGACCAGCGGATGTTGGACCGGACCGGCTTTTCGAAGATCGCCGCCAGGGTGCGGACTGATTTGGACGCATTCATGCAAGGGGCCTCGGAAAAGGGGTGCCTGATGTGCTCGGGAGCGACGCGATGTTCCTGAGTCCTGTTTCCTGCGTGCCTGGTCCGTGTTTCCTGTTCCGTGCTTCCCGGGGCGGGCCATGTCAGCCCGACCCCGAGAATTTAGTATCACAATCTGATATCGTCAAGGAGCCTCGCTCATGCGCCTGACTTCCCACATCCTCACCGGCTCGGACGCCTTCAAGGCCAACCGTGCCGCCCATCTGCAAGCGCTGGAGATCGTGGCCGAGGCCGCGGCGCAGGCGGCCGAGGGGGGCGGGGCCAAGGCCCGGGCGCGGCATATCGAGCGGGGCAAGATGCCGCCGCGCGAGCGGGTGGCGAATCTGCTCGACCCGGGCTCGCCCTTCCTGGAAATCGGCGCCACCGCCGCGCATGGGCTCTATGACGGCGCGGCGCCCGCGGCAGGGATCATCGCCGGGATCGGCCTTGTCCACGGGCAGGAGGTGATGGTCGTCTGCAACGACGCCACCGTGAAGGGCGGCACCTATTACCCGATGACCGTGAAGAAACACCTCCGCGCGCAGGAGATCGCGGCCGAGAACATGCTGCCCTGCGTCTATCTGGTCGACTCGGGCGGCGCCAACCTGCCCAACCAGGACGAGGTTTTCCCCGACCGCGACCATTTCGGCCGCATCTTCTACAACCAGGCCAATATGTCGGCGCGGGGTATTCCGCAGATCGCCGTGGTGATGGGCTCCTGCACCGCGGGCGGCGCCTATGTGCCGGCCATGTCGGACGTCACCATCATCGTCCGCAATCAGGGCACGATCTTTCTGGCCGGCCCGCCCCTGGTCAAGGCCGCGACCGGCGAGGTGGTCAGCGCCGAGGATCTGGGCGGCGGCGATGTGCATACCCGCCTCTCGGGCGTGGCCGATTATCTGGCCGAGGATGATGCGCATGCGCTGGCGCTGGCCCGGCGCGCCGTGGCGCAGCTCAACCGCCGCAAGCCCGAAACGGTGCTGATGCAGGCCTCCGAAGAGCCGGCCTATGACCCCGACGAGATCCTGGGCGCCGTGCCGGCCGATCTGCGCACGCCCTACGACATCCGGGAGGTCATCGCCCGGATCGTCGACGGCTCGCGCTTCGACGAGTTCAAGCCGCGCTATGGCGAGACGCTGGTGACGGGGTTTGCCCATCTCAGGGGGTGCCCGGTGGGGATCGTCGCCAACAACGGGGTGTTGTTCAGCGAGGCCGCGATCAAGGGCGCGCATTTCGTCGAATTGTGCAGCCAGCGCAAGATCCCGCTGGTTTTCCTGCAGAACATCACCGGCTTCATGGTCGGCCGGAAATACGAAAACGAGGGGATCGCCCGGCATGGCGCCAAACTGGTGACGGCGGTGGCCACGACCTCGGTTCCCAAAGTCACCATGCTGGTCGGCGGCTCGTTCGGGGCTGGGAATTACGGCATGGCGGGGCGGGCCTATCAGCCGCGATTCCTGTGGACCTGGCCCAATTCGCGGATTTCCGTCATGGGCGGCGAACAGGCGGCGGGCGTGCTGGCCACCGTGCGGCGCGAGGGGATCGAGCGGCAGGGCGGACAATGGTCGGCCGAGGACGAGGCCGAGTTCAAGCGCCCGACCATCGAGATGTTCGAGCGCCAGTCGCACCCGCTCTATGCCTCGGCGCGGCTCTGGGACGACGGGATCATCGACCCCCGCCGCACGCGCGAGGTGCTGGCGCTGTCGTTGTCGGCCGCGCTCAACGCCCCGATCGGGGAGACGCGCTTCGGCGTGTTCCGCATGTGAGCGGGGTCAAGACCTCAGGGTCGTTGGCGGGCGGCTTCCGGGATTTCGCGGTAGGGTTGCGGGATTTGACGGTTGATTCGCGCAAAGGTTGCGAGGCGGCCCGGCATGCCTCGCAGGATTGCGATCCCGCCTCCGTGGTCGCGCGACAAGGTATGTTGGCGCCAACATTTGCATGGAACGGCGTGAAAACTGCAGGAAACGGCCCAATTTCCGCCGCAATGCGCAGGGATTTTGCCGATCATGCCCCGCGTAGCCCCGCTCAGAAGCCCTCCCTCTGTCCGACGCATCCCGTCGCCCGGCGACTTGCGTGGGCTGCGGTCCAGCATGGCCCGGGAAGGGCGGCAGCGGCGGCGGCGATGGTCGACCTCGCGGATGATCCTCGTGGCGCTGGCGATGCTGGTTCTGGCACCCGTCGCGGGGGCCATCGCGGGCGGCAGCAGCAGCGGCGCCGTCGTCGCGACCACGGGCTGCCGACTTGTCTCGGTCGTGAATGGCAATACGGTCGACCTGGCTTGCCCGGGCGGCCCGGCGCGTCATCACCATGTCATGGGCCTGTCCTCGCCGCCGGTGCTGGGCGCGCGCTGCCTGTCCGAGGCCTGGTGGGGCCTCAGGGCGCAGATCGCGCTCAGGGCGCAGGTCTGGCGGGCCAACGCGCTGAGCTTCGTCGAGGAGCCTCGCGGGCATCTGGTGCTGATGCTGGCCGATGGCATTCCGATCCAGCGCCTGGTTCCGCGGCCGCCCCCCGATCCCTGCGCCTGACGCGCGGGCTGGCCGCGCCCCGCGCCTGCTGTCCCGAGACGCCGATCTGCACCGCCGCCGGTCCAGACCGCGCGGCTCTTTCGGCATTTCCCCTTTCCCCCCATGACCTGGCCGGTGCCCAAGGCGCCGCGCCGGGCGCCGTCCGACCGGAGGTCCGCCCATGTTCGACTGCATCCTGATCGCCAACCGCGGCGAGATCGCCTGCCGCGTGATCCGCTCGGCCCGTGCCCTGGGCGTGCGCACCATCGCGGTCTATTCCGACGCCGATGCGGGCGCCGCCCATGTGGCGCTGGCCGACCAGGCGGTGCATATCGGCGGGCCGCGCCCGGCCGACAGCTATCTGCGCGGCGACCGGATCATCGCCGCAGCGCTGGCCACCGGGGCCAAGGCCATTCATCCGGGCTACGGCTTCCTGTCGGAAAACCCCGATTTCGTCGAGGCGGTCGAGGCCGCGGGCCTGACCTTCATCGGCCCCTCGGCCCGCGCGATCCGCGCCATGGGGCTGAAGGATGCGGCCAAGGCCTTGATGCAGGAGGCGGGCGTGCCGGTGGTGCCGGGCTACATGGGCGCCAACCAAGACCCCGAGCATCTGGCAGGCGCGGCCGATGGCGTGGGCTATCCGGTGCTGATCAAGGCCGTGGCGGGCGGCGGCGGCAAGGGCATGCGGCTGGTCGAGCGGCCGCAGGATTTCCGCGCCGCGCTGGAAAGTGCGCAGGGCGAGGCCGCCACCGCCTTCGGCAATGCCGCAGTCCTGATCGAGAAATACATCCAGCAGCCGCGCCATATCGAGGTGCAGGTCTTCGGCGACGGCACCCGCGCCGTCCATCTCTTCGAGCGCGATTGCTCGCTGCAACGCCGCCATCAGAAGGTGATCGAGGAAGCGCCCGCGCCCGGCATGACCGACGCGATGCGCGCCGCCATGGGTCAGGCCGCCGTCCGGGCGGCCGAGGCGATCGGCTACAAGGGGGCCGGCACGGTCGAGTTCATCGTCGACGGCTCGCGCGGCCTCAGGCCGGACGGGTTCTGGTTCATGGAGATGAATACCCGGCTTCAGGTCGAACATCCGGTGACGGAGCTGATCACCGGCGTCGATCTGGTGGAATGGCAGTTGCGCGTGGCCTCGGGTGAGGATCTGCCCGCGCGGCAGGAGGATCTGGCGATCCAAGGTCATGCTTTCGAGGCGCGGCTCTATGCCGAGGATGTCCCGGCGGGCTTCCTGCCCGCGACCGGCACCCTCACGCATCTGGTCTTCCCCGAGGGCGCGCGCATCGATTCGGGCGTGCGGCCGGGTGACACGATCAGCCCCTGGTACGACCCGATGATCGCCAAGGTCATCACCCATGGCCCGACCCGCGCCGTGGCCCTGACCCGGCTGCGCGCCGCGCTGGAGGGCACGCAGGTGGCGGGGTCGGTCACGAACCTCGCCTTCCTTGGCGCGCTGACCCGGCACGAGGGGTTCGCGCGGGGCGAGGTCGATACCGGCCTCATCGGCCGCGACATCGCCAGCCTCACCGCCGAGCCGCCGGTCGAGGATGCGATTGTGGCGCTGGCCGCGCTGACCGCGGCCGGGGCAGGGCAAGGCGGGGCGCTGGAGGGCTTCGCCCTTTGGACGCCGCTGCGCCAGACGGTCGCCCTGGAACTGGGCGAGCAGCGCTGGAATGTCGTTCTGACCCGCACCGCACCCAATTGGACGCTGCGGATCGGCGCGCGAGAGCTGGAGGCCGAGCGCCGCGCCGGTCAATGGTGGATCGACGGCATCCGCGCGCCCGAGGCGGCGGTGGTCGGGGGTGGCAAGGTTTCGGTCTTCGGGGCGCGCATCGTGCATTTCACCCTCCCCGATCCCCTGGCGCGCGAGGCGGATGCCGGTGCCGCCGCGGGCGTCGTGCTGGCGCCGATGCCGGGGCTGGTGAAGGCGGTCTTCGTCACCAAGGGCGAGGCGGTGGCCAAGGGCGCCCGTCTTGCGGTACTGGAGGCGATGAAGATGGAACACACCCTGACCGCCGGTCGCGACGGCATCGTCGCGGAAGTGCTGGCCGGCGCGGGCCAGCAGGTCGAGGCGGGTGCCGCCCTGATCGCGCTGGAAGACGAATGACGGAAGACCCATGACCGACCTGCCCGCCACCCTTGCCGCCTGCGCCGATGCGGTGCTGACCACCGCCGACGGCCGCGCCAAGACCGCCCTGTCGAAGCGCTGTGCCGAGGCGTGGTTCGCGGGCCGGGCGGCGGGCAATCCCATGCCCCTGGGCACCGGCAACCCCCCCGACAATCCGGCGCGGCCGGAAAAGCCCGAACTCCTGAATCCCCGCGACATGCCGCGCCGCCGGCCCGGCAGCGCCGCGGGGCGGCTGGCGCTGCTGCATGCGGTGGCGCATATCGAGCTGAACGCGGTCGATCTGCATTGGGACATCATCGCCCGGTTCACCGCGACGAAGATGCCGATGGGTTTCTACGACGACTGGGTGAAGGCCGCGGCCGAGGAATCGAAGCATTTCAACCTGGTCTGCGACGTGCTTGAGAGTCTGGGCTCGCATTACGGCGCCTTGCCGGCCCATGCCTTCATGTGGCGCGCGGCCTCGGACACCCGCGACGACCTGCTGGGGCGCCTTGCCGTGGTGCCGATGGTGCTCGAGGCTCGGGGACTCGATGTCACCCCGTCGATGATCGGCCTCTTCCAAAAAGCCGACCTGCCGGGTGCCGTTTCCGCCTTGGAAACAATCTATGCCGAAGAGGTCGGCCATGTCGCCTATGGCTCCAAATGGTTCCTCTTCCTCTGCGGTCGGGCTGACATCGACCCCAAGGAGGCCTTCCACGATCTGGTGCGGCGCTATTTCCACGGCGCGCTGAAGCCACCCTTCAATGAAGAAAAGCGGGCCGAGGCCGGGATTCCCCCTGATTTCTACTGGCCGCTGGCCGATCAGGTGTCACCGGCGGGGAACAGCCTCAACACAAAGCCGTAAGCGATTCGATTTCGGCGGTTTTTCGCCGATCCGGCGGAACGTTGCCGATGCAAGGGGAACCGCCCGGCCAAAACGGTTGCCTGCCTGAAAAGCGCTCGTTAACAGTTTCTCCAACCTCCGCGGCCGTGGTCAGCGGAGGGTAACCTGCGCCGTTCAATCGCGAGGGGGACCTGTGAGGGCCTGGATCGACCACCTGAATACCAAGCTCGAGCGCTTTCTGCCCGAGAAACGCCTGTTCCTGCGTTCCGAGACCAGCACCCGGTTCGTCCGTCTGCGCCCCGTCGCGCAAGCCTCTATCCTGGCCATCGCCTCGGGGTATATGGCCTGGAGCCTGATCGCCACCTCGATCCTGTTCTTCGAGGTGATCGGCTCGAACGACCTGCGCGAAAGCGCGCGACGCGAGCAAAGCTATTTCGAGACCCGCCTGAACGAGATGGCCGTGCAGCGTGACAACGCGCTGGCCGAAGTTCAGGCTTCGTACCGCCGGTATGGCGAGGCGATGGACCGCGTGGCCAACATGCAGACCGCGCTGATGGAGGGCGAGCAGCGCAACGCCGAACTGACCCGCGGCATCGACGCCCTGCAGGCCACACTGCACAGCACCGCCGCCGCCCGCGACCAGGCCGAGGCGCAGCTTGCCGAACTGGAAGCGCTGGACGCCAATTCCCAGTTGGCCCAGGCGACCGAGGACCTCGATGAGGTCGAACAGACCCTCGATTTTGTGCTGACCGCGCTGGACCGGACCGCGCAGGAGCGTGAACAGATCCGCGCCGTGGCCGATGGCGCCGCCCGTCAGGCCGAGCATCTGGCGCTGGAATACCGGCTGATCCAGGACCGCAACACGCGCATCTTTACCCAGCTGGAACAGGCGGTCGAAAGCTCGATCCAGCCGCTGGAGCGGATGTTCAGTGCCGCCGGCCTGTCATCCGAGACCCTGCTGCGGCAGGTGCGGGCGGGCTATCAGACGCGCTCGGCCTCGCTGCAACCCATTTCGATCTCGACCTCGGGCACCATCGATCCCAATTCCGACGAGGTGCGCGCCAATTCGGTGCTCGCCGCGCTCGAGGAAATCGACGCCTACCGCATCGCGCTGCAACGCACCCCCTTCGCGCTGCCTGTTACCAGCGTGCGCGTCAACTCGCCCTTCGGCTATCGCCGCGACCCGATCACGGGCGGTCGGCGGCTTCATGCCGGTCAGGATTTCGGCGGCGCCCGGGGCACGGCGATCCATGCCACGGCCGATGGAACCGTCAGTTTCGCTGGCCGGCAAAGCGGTTACGGCAATCTGGTGATCATCCAGCACGACTTCGGCTTCGAGACCCGCTACGCCCATCTCAGTAGCATCGGCGTGAGAGAGGGCCAAAGGGTCTCGCGCGGGGACCGGATCGGTGGTATGGGCTCGACTGGCCGCTCGACGGGCACGCATCTGCACTACGAGATCCGTGTCGGTGGCAACCCCATCAACCCCATGACCTACATAAGGGCAGCACAGAATGTTTTCTAAGAGCAGGATCAACGAAACCGCCGGCCGCGCGGAAGCTGCGCGCGCGTCCGAATCGGCAGCGTCCGCGCCGGTCTCGGCGCCGGTCTCGCGGCCCTCGCTCGATCTGGGCGGCAACAGCATGGGGGCGGGTTCCGCGCCGAAACCGAAGCCCGCGGCCTCGGTCCTGTCCGCCGATCTGCAGATCTCGGGCAATATCCGCACCTCCGGCGATGTGGTGATCGAGGGCGTCGTTGATGGCGACATCCGCGCGCATCTGTTGACCGTGGGCGAAAGCGCCACCATCCGCGGCGAGATCATCGCCGATGATATCGTGATCAACGGCCGCGTCATCGGCCGGGTGCGCGGTCTCAAGGTCCGTCTGACCTCGACCGCGCGCGTCGAAGGCGACATCATCCACAAGACCATCGCCATCGAATCGGGCGCCCATTTCGAGGGGTCCGTGCAGCGTCAGGACGATCCGCTGGCGGCTTCTGGCCAGTCGGCCTCGGCCGCTGCCACCGCCTCGTCGGCGCCCCGTCCGGCCGCGGCTGCGCCGCAACCGGCGGCCGCGCCCGCCCCGGCGGCACGGCCCTCGATGCCCGCCGAAGCCTCGCGCCCCGCCGCGCCCAAGGCGCCGATGGACAGCAAGGCCTCGCAATAAGCCCTGGGCGATCCAGAGATTTGAAACGGGGGGTCGCTGGCCCCCCGTTTTGCCTTTGCGCTCAGCCTTCGGGTGGCAGAAGGCGTCGGTAGAGGTGCCAGCTTGCATGCCCGAAGACCGGCAGCACCACGAAGAGCCCCAGGAACAACGGCAGCATCCCCAGGAACAGCGCCCCGGCGATGATCGCGGCCCAGAGGGCCATGGTCACCGGATTGGCGGTGACGCAGCCGAAGCTGGCGATCATGGCGCTGATGAAATCGACCTCGCGATCCAGGATCAGCGGCAGGCTGACGACGGTCAGCGCATAGAAGAGCGTCGCCATCACCCCGCCGATGACCGAGCCGACCAGCAGCATCATCAGCCCGTTCCCGGACAGCAGCATCGCCCAGGTCGAGCCGGTGATCGGCGCCAGGCCGAAGAAGAGCGCAAAGATCGTATGGGCGATGAAGACCCAGAACATGAAGACCAGCATGACGAACATCGCCATCGACGGCACCTGCCGGTCCTTCTGCGCGAAGACGATGGCGAAGACCGAGCGCAGGCCAAGGGGCTGGCCCGCCTCCAGACGCCGGCTGACCTCGTAGAGCCCGGTCGCGGCGAAGGGGGCGAGGATCGGGAAACCCACGGCGATGGGGATGAACCAGTATTCCGCGGCAGAGGCGGCGAAGATCGCGTACATGATCAGCCCGCCCAGGACATAGACGGCGCTGAAGACGATCCCGTAGAAGGGCGCGCGGCGGAAATCCCGCCAGCCCAGTGCCAGAACCTCGCGCAGGGTGGCCGGAGTGATCGCGGCGGGGGGCGGGATGGTCGAGGGTTCGGCCGCCAGCCGCCCCGCCGGTTCGGGTTGTGTGTCGGTCAAAGGCTCCTCCCTCGGCGCCGCGAGACGGACCGCGCCGGCGCCCTGCAAGGCTAGCACAGGCGGGCGGGCGATCAATCGTCAAGCGCAGGCACCGGCTAGGCAACGGCGCCGCCCGGTGGCAGCATGGGGGCAGGGAGGTACCCGCCATGGATCCGGTGACGATGAGCTATTACGCCGCCGTCTGCGCCGCGCTGGGATACGGCGCGGGCGGCATCCGTTCGAAAGCGCTGCGCATCGGGCTGGGCGTGGCCGTGGGGCTGGCCGCGGCGGCGCTTTTGCCCTGGATCAGGGCGCAGATGGGCGTCTGAGCCCGAAACGCGAAAAAACGTAGGGTAACTTTGAACCTTTTGCCGGGCTCGGGCGTCTTATCTGTAACCGCGCCCTGATGGCGCGCCCCGAGAAACCGGAGTACCTGCCATGACCCGCATTCCTGCCCCGCGCGCCTCGTTCGACCTCTACGACGATCTGATGGCGATTTCGCGCCTCGATGCCACGCTCAGCGCCAGCCGTCGGCACAATGCCCCGAAAGTCAAGGACTTCAGCCTGCTGGCGAAATTCGTCCCCGGCCTGAAGCTGTGATCTGACGCCACGCCGGGCAGCCGCCCGGGCAAGGACGTCCCGGCGCTGACCGGCGCACTTGACCGACATCAAGGCGCGCGTGAGTTATCCGAGTGTATGACTCGGAAAAACCCGCGAGAGCCCATGCGACCCGTCCTGCCGACCCTGATCCTGCTGGCGGCCCTTGCCGTTCCCGGTGCGGCCCCCACCCAGACCACCATCCTGTCGAGTCCCGAGGCTCTGGGCCGCGCGCTGTTCTTCGATCCCGATCTGTCCCTGAACCGGACGCAATCCTGCGCCTCGTGTCATGACCCGGACCACGCCTTCAGCGATCCGCGCGGCGCCGCTTCGACGGGCGATGACGGGATCTCGCTGGGCGACCGCAACGCCCCTACCGCCCTCTATGCCGCGCTGATCCCGCCCTTCGGCCGTGATACCGAGGGCCACTGGGCCGGCGGGCAATTCCACGATGGCCGCGCCGCCACGCTGGAAGATCAGGCCGCCGGACCACCCTTGAATCCGATCGAGATGGGCATGCCCGATCGCGCCGCGGTCGTCGCCCGCCTGCGCGCGAACCCTGAATACGCCGCCGCTTTCCCGGCGCTCTTCGGCGCGGGGGTGCTGGACGATCCCGATACGGGCTACGCCGCCCTGACCCGCGCCATCGCCGCCTATGAGCGGACGCCCGAACTCGCGCCCTTCGACTCGCGCTATGACAGGTTCCTGCGCGGCGAGATCGAGCTAACCGCGGAGGAGGAGCTGGGTCGCGTCCTCTTCTTCTCGCAGCAATTCACCAATTGCGCGCTCTGCCATCAGTTCGGCACACGGGCCATGGACCCGGCCGAGACCTTCACCAACCACCGCTATTTCAACATCGGCACGCCCGAGAACACAGACCTGCGGGCGGTGAACGGGGCCAGCGGCCTTGACGCGGGCTTGCAGCAGAACCCGGCCGTTGCGGGCGATCCGTCGACGCGCGGCCAGTTCCGGGTCCCGACGCTGCGCAATGTGGCGGTGACCGGCCCCTATATGCACAACGGCGTCTTCCGGGAGCTGCGGACGGTGATCTTGTTCTACAACAGCAATAACACCCGCAATCCCCAGCGGCATATCAACCCCGAAACGGGCGCCCCCTTCGACCCGCCCCCGGTGCCCGAGACGCTGGCGATGGAGGAACTGACGCATGGACCGGCGCTGAACGACCAGCGGATCGACGCGCTGGTCGCCTTTCTGCGGACCCTGACGGATGCCCGTTACGAGCCCTTGCTCGACCCGTGACTCACTCGCCCTGCGCGTCGGCGCGGCTCTTGCCTGCGACCTGCTGGGCCAGCGTGGCGGCCATGAAACCGTCCAGATCGCCGTCCAGAACGCCCTGCGTGTCCGAGGTCTCGTACTGGGTGCGCAGGTCCTTCACCATCTGATAGGGCTGCAGCACATAGCTGCGGATCTGGTTGCCCCAGCCGGCATCGCCCTTGTTCTCATGCGCGGCAGTGATCGCTGCGTTCCGCTTGTCCAGCTCCATCTGATAGAGCCGCGCCTTCAGCGCATTCATCGCCGCCTCGCGGTTCTGGTGCTGGGATTTCATCGAGCTGGTGACCACGATCCCGGTCGGGATGTGGGTGATCCGCACCGCCGAGTCGGTGGTGTTGACGTGCTGGCCGCCCGCACCGGACGAGCGGTAGGTGTCGATGCGGATCTCGTTGGCCGGAACCTCGATCTCGATATTGTCGTCGACCACCGGATAGACCCAGATCGAGGCGAAGGAGGTCTCGCGCGTGCCCTTGCCGAAGGGCGAGATGCGCACCAGCCGGTGCACGCCCGATTCCGACTTGAGCCAGCCATAGGCATTGGGCCCGCTGATCCGGTACGAGGCCGATTTGATCCCCGCCTCGGCGCCCGCTTCCTCGGATTGCAGTTCGACTTTGTAGCCGCGCTTTTCGGCCCAGCGGACATACATCCGCTGCAGCATCTCGGCCCAGTCGCAGGCCTCGGTCCCGCCAGCGCCGGCGTTGATCTCCAGGAAGGTGTCGTTGCCATCGGCCTCGCCGTCCAGCAGCGCCTCCAGCTCCTTCGCCGCCGCCTTCTCGCCCAGCGCCTTCAGCGCGGCTTCGGCTTCGGCCACGACGTCCTTGTCGTCCTCCATCTCGCCCAGTTCGATCAGCTCGACATTGTCGTTCAGGTCGCGGCTGATCGATTCATAGGTCGAAACCGCCTCCATCAGCTGCTGACGTTCGCGCATCAGCTTCTGGGCGCGGGCCGGGTCGTTCCACAGGTTCGGGTCCTCGATCATCGCGTCGAATTCCTCGAGCCGGTGCTTGGCCGTTTCCCAATCCATCCGTTGCGCAAGCAGGTGCAGCGACTTCTGGATCGCCTCGACCGTGTTCTGGGTTTCTGCGCGCATCGGATCACCTGTTCAGCATAGCGAGAGGGGGCCGCACCGGCCCCCTGCCTGGTCGGTCTGATATAAGGTCCGGCCCCCTCAGGCAAGGGCGGGCCGGGGCAGGGGCCACGGGCCCCGGCGGCGGCGGGTCAGGCGGGTCGGACCATCGCTTCGACCGCGGCCAGCACCTCTTCGGCATGGCCCTTGACGCTGACCTTGGGCCAGATCCGGGCGATCTCGCCCTGGCCGTCGATCAGGAAGGTCGCCCGGGTGATGCCCATGAAGGTCTTGCCATACATGGATTTCTCGCCCCAGACACCATAGCGCTCGCAGATGTCGCCCTCTTCATCGGACACGAGGATGACGCCCAGATCGTGCTTGAGCCGGAATTTCTCGTGCTTTTTCACGCTGTCCTTGCTGATGCCGATCACCACCGCGCCCGCCGCCTCGAAAGCATGGCCCAGTTCGGTGAAATCCTTGGCCTCCTGCGTGCAGCCCGGGGTGTCGTCCTTGGGGTAGAAGTAAAGGACCACCGGCTGTCCGCGCAGCGTGCTGAGTGTGACATCGTTGCCGTCCTGATCGGGGGCGGTGAAGTCGGGGGCCTTGTCGCCGATATCCATGGTGCTCTCCTCTGGTTGCCTGAAGTTGTAGTCGGCCCGACGCGAGGTTAAAGGGGGCGGGGCGGAAAAGTGAAGGATCAGCCGCGTGAAGCTCAGCGATTTCGATTATCACCTGCCCGAGGATCTGATCGCCACCCGGCCGATGAAACCGCGCCCCGCCGCCCGTCTGCTGCTGGCCGAGGGCGACGCCATCACCGACCGGCATGTCCGGGACCTGCCACAGATCCTGCGCCCGGGCGACCGGCTGGTTCTGAACAACACCCGCGTCATCCCCGCGCGCCTGTTCGGCGAGCGGTTGCGGGACACGAAGGACGGCTCGGGCCGCGCCAAGGTCGAGGTGACGCTTCTGAATCCTGAGCCCTCGGGCGGCTGGCGGGTGCTGGCGCGGCCGCTGCGAAAACTCGCGCCGGGCGACCGGGTGGATTTCGGCGCGGGGCTGACCGCCACGGTCGCCCGCAAGGACGAGACCGAGGCGGTACTGGCCTTCGACCTGACCGGCCCCACCTTCGACGCCGCGCTGGAGGAAGCGGGCCGCATGCCGTTGCCGCCCTATATCGAAAGCCGCCGCCCCGCCGATGCGCAGGACCGCGAGGATTACCAGCCGGTTTTCGCTCGCGAGCGCGGCGCGGTGGCGGCGCCCACCGCCAGCCTGCATTTCGATCAGCCGCTGCTGGACCAACTCCGTCGCCTGGGCGTCGATTTCACCGAGGTGACGCTGCATGTCGGCGCCGGGACCTTCCTGCCGGTCAAGGTGGAGGACGTGACCACCCACCGCATGCACGCCGAATGGGGCGAGGTCACGCCCGAGGCCGCAGCGCAGATCAACGCGACGAAAGCCGCGGGCGGGCGGGTCATCCCGGTCGGCACCACGGCGCTCAGGCTGATCGAAAGCGCGGCGCGCTCGGGCCGGGTCGAACCCTGGCGGGGCGAGACGGATATCTTTATCTACCCCGGCTTCACCTTCCACGCCACGGATGGGTTGATCACCAATTTCCACCTGCCGAAATCGACGCTGCTGATGCTGGTCTCGGCGTTGATGGGGGCGGATCGCATCCGCGCGATCTATGACCACGCGGTGGCCGAACGCTACCGCTTCTTCTCCTACGGCGACGCCTCGTTGCTGCTGCCTTAACCCTTTCGGTCGCGTGGTCGGGGGCGGGTCGGGATGTCCTTGAGCAAGCCCCCCACGCCCATGCCCCGGATGTCGGCGCCGGTGACCGGCACGCCGCAGATCAGCCGCTCCAGCACCCAATCGGCGCCGTTCAGGGCGGGCGAGCGGGCGCAACCCGGCAGGCCCACCACCGGCACACCATTCAGCGATCCGATGAACAGCAGGTTCCCGGGATCGACCGGCATGCCGAAATGCTCGACCGTGCCGCCCGCGCGCCTCAGCGCGGAAGGGGCCACGTCCCGCGCGTCCGAGGTGGCCGAGGCGGTGAGGATCAGGATCAACGCGCCCCTGGCCTGGGAAAGCGCCGCGGCCAGCGCGGTTTCCTCATGCGGGACAAGCACTTCCGGGCCGAGCGTCGCCTCCAGGCGGCCCAGCCGTTCCTGCGTGACGCGATGCCCCTTGTCGCCCAGCCCCTCGCCAACCACGGTCTCGATCATCACCGCGTCCTTCAGAACCGGCCGCGCCAGGTCCAGCGCCCCGCGTCCGGCCTCGCAAGCGGCGAGAACCGAGGCTTTCTCAAGCCCATAGGCGATGATCTTCACGGTGGCGACCATGCCGCGCGGCTCCATCCGGTGCCATTCGGGCACCGTCGCCAGCGTGATCGCGGGATCGGTGTTGTTCACAGCCGCGACCCGGCCCGGGTCGATCCGGGCGATCCCCGGCCCCTTGGCCATGACATTGACCCGGCCGGTGCCCACGGCCTGCAACTCCAGCCCCTGCGAGCCCGCCACCAGCGCTTCCGCCAGCGCCAGCGCCGCCGCATCCTCGCCCATGTCCCCGGGCCCCAGCCGCGCGGCGATCACCTGCGCGCGACCGGCGCCGCGCAGCGCCTCGATATCCCCGGCGTCGAGCACCTTGCCCTTCTTCAGCCGCCCGCCCGGCAGTGGCACCGAATGCGCCAGCACCGCCCCCAGCGCGTCCTCAAGGTCGACGGGCCCGAAATCCATCACGCCTGCCTCAACACCTGCGTCACCTGAGCCAGAACCGAGATGGCGATCTCGGCCGGGGTCTTGGCGCCGATGTCGAGGCCCACGGGGGCGTGGATCCGGGCGATCTGTTCCTCGGTGATCCCGGCGGCCCGCAGCCGTTCCAGCCGTTTGGTATGGGTGCGGGTGGACCCCAGACAGCCCAGATAGAACACGTCCGAACGCAGCGCGGCGAGGATCGCCGGATCGTCCAGCTTGGTGTCATGGGTCAAGGTGACCACGGCGGTCCGCGCATCCAGCCCCTCGGCCAGCAGCCCCTCGTCCGGCCAGTCGTGGCGGATCGACGTCTCGGGGAAACGGCCCTCGCTGGCGAAGGCGTCGCGCGGGTCGATCAGCACCGGGTCATAGCCCGCGAGCTTCGCCATCGGCACCAGCGCCTGCGCGATATGCACGGCGCCGACGATCAGCATCCGCAGGGGCGGATTGAAGAGGGCGATGAACTCGCCCGTTTCCTCCATCCCCGAGCGGTCGGCGCGGAAGCGGTCGGGCAGGTCTGCAGGCCCCAGAAGCCGCCGCTCCCAGCCCTCGATGGTCACGCCATAGGCCAGGGGCTTGCGCGCCGCCCGGGCCTCGACCACGGCCTCCAGCATCGCTTCGGGCATGCCCTTGCCGATGGGTTCGACCAGCACCCGGATCGTGCCGCCGCAGGCCAGCCCCACCGAAAACGCCGTCTCGTCCGTCACGCCGAAGGTCAGGACGCGGGCCTTGCCATCCTGCAGCGCCTCCAGCGCCTCGACCACCACGGCGCCCTCGACGCAGCCGCCCGAGACCGAGCCCATGATCTCGCCCTCACCGGAAATCGCCAGTTGCGAGCCGGGCTGGCGGGGCGCTGAGCCCCAGGTCTCGATCACCGTGGCCAGTGCCGCGCCCTTGCCGGAGCGGTGCCAGTCGAGGGCGATTTCGGGGATGCGGTCGTGCTGCAGGGACTCGGGGTTCATGGGGGATCCTCCTGCAGCATACTATGCGGTCGGTTTCGCCGGATGGCCAGCGCGACCTTTGGGGCAGGGGCCACCAGGGGCCGGGCAGGCAAAAGCCCCCGGCACCGAGGGGCGCCGAGGGCGAGGGTCACGAAGCGGCCAATCAGTTCGAGGCGACCTGCAGCAGCGGCGTGATGCGGCGCACCACCACGCGGCGGTTCTCGCGTTCCGCGGCCTCGGTGCGGATGCGCAGGTCGCTTTCGCCATAACCCTGCAGCACCATGTTGGCGGGCGAGACCCCGAAATATTCCGTCAGCGCCCGCGCCACCGATTCCGCGCGGCGGTCGGAAAGCGTCAGGTTCATCACGTCGCTGCCCACGGCGTCGGTGTGGCCCTCGATCAGGAACACCTCGTTCGGGTTCTCGGCGATCATGCTGGTCATCAGCTCGCCCAGCGCCAGCAGGTTGCGCGCCTCATTGGGCGAGATCGCGGCCGAGCCAGTGTCGAAAGTGATGTTCTGCACCTGCGCCGCCGGGGCCAGATACCGCACGCGGTCGATCTGCCGGATCTGGTTGAGCGAGAAGGCACGATCGACCGGGGCCTGGCTTTCCAGGGCCACGCGCAGCGCCTGTTCGTCCTGCGGATCCACCTGGCGCGGGGCCTGACGGTTGGGCTCGGGCAGATCGGCGATCACCACGGGCTCATAAGTCTGCGTATCGTCGAAAAGGACGGTGCGCGAGCCGTCGGGATGGATCACCACACGCTTGACCACCCGGGCCTCGGCGTTGCGGACCGTGACAACCTGGCTGCCGTCGCGCTGCTGGACCACGGTTTCCGACGAGCCGTCCGAATAGCGGCGGGTCGTCACTTCGCTGCCGGGCTGGCGCAGGATCGCGTCATCGTCGCGCAGGACTTGCAGATGGCCGTTGCGGTCGCGAACCACCACACGGTCGGGCGCGGTGCCCACCACCTCGCGGTTGTCGTTCAGCAGCGCGCCGACGACCAGCGCCCCGGCTGCGCCGACCAGCGCGCCCTGCAGGAAGCGGTTGAAATTGTCGTCTTCCTGTTGGCCTTGGGCTTGGGCCTGCTGCGGCGCAGCGGCCTCGCCTTCGGGGGCGGCAGTGGTGTCGGTGCGGGCGTAATCCTCGGACGAGAGGCGGGCGTTGTCTTCGGTCACCGTCTCGGTGCTTTCCTCGACCACTTCGCCGGCTTCGGTGGCGGCGAGCGGCGCTTCGGCCTCGCCGGTGGCGGCCTCGGTCGCGGCGTCCGAAGGTTCGGTGGCGATGATGTCGGCGCCGCCTTCGGCCTCGGCCTCGCTGTCCGAGCCGCCGCCCAGCGCGTTCACGATCCGGTCGAGGGTCGAGGGTTCTTCCTCGGCCGCCGTTTCGGTCTCGGATGTCGCGTCGGGCGCGGCTTCGGCCTCGGTCGTGGCTTCTTCCGGGGTCGCTTCGGTGGTCGCTTCGGTCTGGGCCTCGCCCTCGGCCGCCGCGTCCTCGTCCGAGCCGCCGCCGAGCGCGTTGACCAGACGGTCCAGCACGGAAGGGTCTTCCTCAGCAGCCGTTTCGGCCTCGGGCTGCGGATCGACCGAGGTTTCGGCCTGAGCCTCGGGCTGGACTTCGGCCTGAGCCTCGGGTTGAGCCTCGGGCTGGGCTTCGGCCTGCGGGGGGGCGGGGGTTTCGACAGGCGCTTCCGCCTGAGCCTCGGCTTCAGCCTCAGGGGCGGGCAGGGTTTCTGCGGGCACGGTTTCTGCCGGCGCCTCAGCCTGGCCGGCAGGCGCTTCGGGCTCGGGCTGGGTCTCGGCCGGCGCATCGGCCTGAACCTCGGGCGCCTGACCCTCGGAGGCCTGAGCCTCCGGCGCGGCTTCGGGCTGAACCTCGGGCTGAACCTCGGTTTCTGCCTGACCCTCGGCCTCACCCCGGATGGCACCGCCCAGCTGTTCGGTCAAGCTCTCGAGCGAGGGCGCGGCACCCCCCTCGGCGCTGCCTTCCGCGGCGGCCCCGGCCTCGGCCTCGGCCTGCGGCTGGGTGACATCCCCGGCGCCACCGCCCTCGTCGCCCTGCAGGGCCTCGGCCACGGCGACGTTGCACTCGTCCGGCGTCATGCTGTCGGTGCAAAGCTCGGCCCTGAGTTCCTCGGGGCTTCGGCCCTGCTGGGCCATGGCCGGGAAGGTCACGGGGACGGCCAGCGCGAAGCTGGTCACCAGGGCGGTCGTCGTCTGAAGGGGGCGTCGCATGGCAACTCCTCTGAGCGTTCCAGTTGCCGGTAAACGCCCGGATCGCCGCCTTGTTCCGAAAGACGCGGCGGCAGGGGCGGGCGGTCGCTGATGGAGAGGGCTGGAAACCAAGACCGCCGCGCCCGGGAGGAAGGCGCGGCGGCAGGTGTGACCCCATGGGCTGACGGGGCCGCCTGGCCGCTGGGAGGGAGCGTGCGGCCGTTGCAAGTCAGATGGGGCGGGCGGAGCGAAAAGCCAAGGGGGTGGAACCGCGACCTTCGGTCGCAATCCTGCAGGAGCGATAAATCATTGGGATGCAAGGTGTTGATATTTCTGTGATCGACCTGGGCACCCCGCCTGCCTCAGCCATTCAGCATCGCCATCAGCCGCGCCTTCTCGCCCCGGTCGCGGGGGTCTGACAGCGCCTCGGCCAGGGCTTCAAGCGAGGCGATGGAATGCCCGGCCCTGAGCGTGTCGACATGCGGCAGCATGACCCGCACCCCCTGCGCGCGCGGCGCGAACCCGTCCCAGCGCAAAAGCGGGTTCAGCCAGATGAGCCGCCGGGCCGAAAGCTGCAGGCGCTCCATCTCCTTGGCCAGCAGCGCCGGATCGTCGCGGTCGAGCCCGTCGGTGATCAAGAGGACCACGGCGCCCTGACCCAACACCCGGCGCGACCAGTCGCGGTTGAAGTCGTGCAGGCAGGCGCCGATCCGCGTGCCGCCCTGCCAATCCCGCGCCTCGTGCCCGGCGGCGTTCAGCGCGGCGTCCACGTCGCGGGTCCTCAGGTGGCGTGAGATATTGGTCAGCCGCGTCCCGAAGGTGAAGGCATGGACCCGCGCCCATCCCTGGCCCTGCCGGTTGGCGACCGCATGGACGAAATGCAGCACCATCCGCGAATAGGACGCCATCGAGCCCGAGATGTCGCACAGCACCACCAGCGCTGGCCAGCGCGTCGCGGGCTTGCGGCGGGCCAGCGTCAGCACCTCGCCCCCGGTGCGCATGGCCCCCCGCAGCGTTCGGCGCCAGTCGGGGCGCAGGCCGAGTGGATCGGCGCGCAGGCGGCGGGTCTTCAGGGGTTTTACCGGCAGCGAGAGACGGGCCAGCATGCGCCGGGCCTGCGCCGCCTCGTCGGCCGTCATCTGTTCGAAATCGAGCGCGCGCAGTTTCTCCTCGGCCGAGGCGGTGAAACTCGCGTCGATCTCGATCAGCGCGTCTTCATCCTTTTCCTCCTCGCGCTGGGGCGGGGCGGGGGCTTCGGCCCCGTCGAGCAGCGCCTCGGCGGCGCGCTTGGCGGCGGAGGCCGCGCGCTCTTCCTCCTGCACCCCGCGTACGGCGGGCAGGAGCAGCGCCATCATGTGCTCCATATAGCGGGGATCGCGCCAGAAGAGGCGAAAGACCTGGTGGAAGACCTGCCGTTCCTCGGGCCGCGAGACGAAGACCGCGTGCAGCGTCCAGTAGAAATCCTCGCGGCGGGTAAAACCTGCGGCCTGCACCGCCTCGATGGCGGTCAGCACCCGGCCGGGGCCGACCGGCAGCCCGGCTTTCCTCAGCGCCCGGGCGAAATGCGTCAGATTCGCCGTGAGCTTGGGGTCGTCGGGCAGGGGGAGCGTGGGCTCGGCCAATCTTGCGTCTCGCTTTTGGCGGCGCCCGGGGGTCTCACACCCCCGGACCCCCGTGGGATATGTGGGGCGCAAAGATCACGCGGTTTCGAGGGCTTTCTTGGCGTCGTCCAGCAGACGCTTGGCTTCCGAGCCCTGCAGGCGGGCGATGTCGTCCTGGTATTTGAGGATCGCGCCCAAAGTGTCGGCGATGACTTCGGGGCTGAGCGCGATCACGTCGAGGGCGAGCAGGCATTTGGCCCAGTCGATGGTTTCCGCGACACCCGGGCGCTTGAACAGGTCCTCGCCGCGCAGGCGCTGGACGAAGGCCACCACCTCGCGGCTGAGGTCGGCGGCGGCCTCGGGGACGCGGGCCTGCAGGATCTCGGTCTCGCGGGCGAAAGTCGGGTAATCGACCCAATGGTAAAGGCAGCGGCGCTTGAGCGCGTCATGCACCTCGCGCGTGCGGTTCGAGGTGAGGATGACGATGGGCGGCTCGGGCGCCTTGACGGTGCCGAGTTCGGGGATCGTCACCTGAAAATCGCCGAGCGCTTCCAGCAGGAAGGCCTCGAACGGTTCGTCGGTGCGGTCGATCTCGTCGATCAGCAGCACCGGCGGGCCACCGTCCTGCGGGCGCATGGCCTGCAGGAGCGGGCGCTCGATCAGATACTCGGGGCCGAAGAGGTCGGCGCGCAGCGTCTCGGCCCCGGTGCCCGAAGCCTCGGCGGCGCGGATCGCCACCATCTGCGCGGCGAAGTTCCACTCATAGACGGCCGAGGCCGCATCCAGCCCCTCGTAGCATTGCAGGCGGATCAGGCGGCGGCCCAGCGCGGCGGCGATGGCCTTGGCGATCTCGGTCTTGCCGGTCCCGGCCTCGCCTTCTAGAAACAGCGGGCGGCCGAGTTTCAGGGCGAGGAAGGTGACGGTGGCGAGCGAGCGCCCGCAGATGTAGTTCTGGCCGGCCAGCAGCGCCTGAACGGCGTCGATGCTGGCGATGTCGCGATGGCTCACGCCGGATCCTCCCTGAACACCGGGCCATACTGGGGGTGGGCCGGGCGCGTTACAAGCGCCGAGCGGGGACTTGCGACCAATGGACAGGTCGCTCAGTCGCGGCGCGCGGCGCTGGCCACGAAGCGTTGCAAGAGCCCGGTGTCGAGGGGCTTGTAGAGCAGCGGCACCCCGGCGCGGAGCGCGCGCAGCCGCAGCGGTTCGGCCCGGGTCGCGGTCAGCAGGCGCGCGGGCAGGGCGCCGTGACGGCGGGCGAGGTCCTGCATCAGGGCCAGGCCGGCCTCCTCGTCGCCGGCGCGGGCGTCGATCAGCACGAAATCGGGCGGCAGGCCGATTTCCTCGATCAGCGCCAGCGCCTCGGCCGGGTCCGGCACGTCGAGGATATTCACCCCCCAGCCGTCCAGCAGATGCGTCAGCGCGCGGCGCATGTCGCTGTCTTCGGCCACCAGAAGCCCGATCAGGTCGCGCGGCAGGTCGGGCCGGGGGACCGGCGGCGCGGGCGGGGCGGCGGCCGGGGCCTCGGCCGGGGGGCCGAGGTGCAGCACGAAGCGCGAACCGCGGCCCAGGCGGGAATCGAGCGTCACCGCATGGCCCAGCAGCGCCGAGGCGCGCTCGACGATGGCGAGGCCCAGGCCCATCCCCTCTGACGCCGAGGCGCGGGCGTTGAGGCGGTGGAATTCGCGAAAGATCGCCTCGCGGTCAGAGTCGGGGATGCCGGGGCCGGTGTCGGTGACCTCGGCCCGGATCCCGGCCTGGGCATGGCGCACGCCGACCAGCACGCCGCCCCGGTCGGTGTAGCGCAGGGCGTTGCCGATCAGGTTCTGCAGGATCCGGCGCAGCCAGGTCGGGTCCGAGACGACCACGGCCCCGGTCGGGCGCAGGCGCAGGCTGAGGCCCTTTTCGGCCGCCATGGGGGCGAATTCCTCGGCCAGACGGGCCAGCAGCGGGCCCAGGGGCACCGGCTGCGGATGCACCGACAGACGCCCGCTTTCTAGGCGCGAAATGTCGAGGAGCGCGTCGAGGATCGTCTCGACCGAGTGCAACGCCGAGCGGGTCTTGCCCAAGGCATCCAGCGCGCGGGGGTTCAGGTCCTCATCCTCCATCGAGGCGAGGAACAGTTTCGCGGCCGAGAGCGGCTGCAGCAGGTCGTGGCTGGCGGCGGCGACGAAGCGCGAGCGGGTGGCATTGGCGCGCTCGGCATGGGCCAGCGCCTCGCCCAGCTCCAGTGTGCGGGCGGCGACGCGGGCCTCCAGCGTCTCGTTGGCGCGGGACAGCCCGGCGATGGCGCGGCGTTCGGCGGTGACATCGGTGAAGGAGATGACGAAGCCGCCGTCCGGCATCTCCTGCGCGAAGGCGTCGAGCACCACGCCCCCTTCGCGCGTGACCTCGAAGCGCAGCGGCTGGCGCGGCGTCGGTCCCGCGACCCAGGCGCGCAAGCCCTCGAAGCGCAGCGACCCGGGCGAGAGGCGCCCGGCCAGATCGTCGAAGGCGAGGCCGGGGCGGAAGCGGGTGCGGTTCACGGCCAGCAATTCGGCGGCGCGTTCGTTCCAGCCGATCATCCGCGCCTCGGCATCGAAAATGCAGACGCCCTGGCTGATATGATCCAGCGTCGCCCGCACGATCCGCGCCTGATCGTCTAGGAGGCGCCCGCGGGCCTCGCGTTCCGCACGGATGATGTCGGTGACATCGGTCTGCAGGATCACCGTGCCGCCATCGCCGGTGCGGTGCTCGCTGACCTGCAGCCAGCGGTCGCCTTTCAGCGCCACGGTGAAGTTGGTGGACCGGTCGCGGTGCCGCCTGAGGCGCAGCACGGCCCAATCCTGGGCGCTGACCCCCTCGGGCAACGAGAGCTGGCCCGAGCCGCTGACCAGTTCGACATAGCGGGCGAAGCTGAGGCCCGGGACCAGCGCGGGCTGGATGTCGCTCAACTGCAGGCCGAAGCGCGAATTGCACATGACCAGCACGTCGTCGGGTCCGAAAAGGCCGAACCCCTCCTGCACCGTCTCGATGGCATCGGCGAGGTTGCGGCGCGCGGCCTCGGTCTCGCGGTTGGCGGCGGCGAGGCGGGCGTTGGACTGGTTCAAGAGGTCCAGCGCCGCCTCCAGCTCGCGCGTGCGGGCGCGGACCTGTTCCTCCAGCATCGCCGCGCGTTCGAATTGGGCATAGGCGGCGCCGGACAGGTCGGTGCCCTGCTCGACCCGGCGCATCAGCACCTCGACGATCTGCAGGAGCTTGTCGGTCTGGCGGGCGGGGCTGTCCTCGGGGTTGAGAAGGCTGCGCGCGCTCACGGGCGGCCCCCGGGGGGATAGAGGGCGACGCCGGTCAGGGTCTGGTTGACATGCATGGCGTTGAGTTGTTCGCCATAGGTGGAAAACCCGGTGACGCCATGGTCGCGCAGCAGGGTCGAGATGCGGCCGGTCAGCTGCTTTTCCTGCGCCTCCATCCGGCGCAGGACGCAATCGCAGGCCAGGATCGCGGCGGGGCGCTGGGCGCCGGTCAGCCCCGCCAGCGCCTCGGCCAGATGCTCGGCCATGTCCAGGGGTTCGGCCAGCGTCAGCACCAGCCCCTCGTCAATGGCGGAATAGAAGATCAGGTCGCCGTTCTCGTCCACCTGCCGGATCGAGCGGACATGGTGGCGCCCGCCGACGCGCACGACGACCGGATGGGCGGCGAAGGTGAAGGGGGTCAGCTGCCCCGGGTCCTTGCCCAGCAGCCGGGCATATTCGCGGGCGGCGGGTTCGGCGTTGATCGCCTGCACGGTGCGACGGGCGGGATCGGCGCGGGTCACCACCATGCGGGTGTCGGTCGGGCGGAAATGGTCGAATTTGAAGACCTTGACCGGGCAATCAGTGCGCAGGATGGTCACGACGGCCGCGTTCCGCAGCGCCTTGCCGCCGTGGAAGACGAAGGTTTCCAGAAACCGGGTGCCATCGGCGGCGGAGCCGCCGAACAGGGGCGTGGCGCCGAGGCCGGGGGAGAGGAGCGAGGCCAGCTCGTCCTCCTTGGCCGAAAGGCCGTCGACCAGCAGGTAGACGAATTCATGCTCCCAATCGGGGTGGCTGCGCGCCAGGGCGCCCCGCGCCCGGATCAGATCGCCGATGACCGCCTGCGCGTCGAGGGACGACAGGTCCGGGATCAGCAGCGGTTCGGCGGCGAAATGGGCGGCGGGAAAGGCGGTGGCGACGATCTGGCCCTCGGCATAGCCGGCCGAGGCGATCTCGCCCGCGGTGGTGCAGCCGATCACCGGCGCCGGGGCCAGCGCGCGGGAAAGGGCGCGCACCAGCCGCTCGCGCTCTGGCGCCTGGGGCGAGACGAAGACCACGACCAGCGCGAAGGGGCCGGGCCCCAGCGACCGCGCCAGCGTTGCTTCCGCCTGCGGGTCGTCGGCCGCGGTCTCGGCCACGCGCATCAGCTCTGGGGCCATCGCATCCTCCGTTGCGGAGGCGAGGCTAGGATGCGCTCTGGCGCTTGTCCAGAGCGGCAGGGGCCGTCCCTCTAGCGCAGCAGGCGCGCGGCGAACGCCGGCGACAGCCGGTTGACGAGGCGCAACAGCTTGGCCTTGCCGACCCAGATCTCGGCCTGGCCACGCTCGAGCCCGGCCAGCACCGCGGCGGCCGCCTGCGCCGGGGTGATCTTGCCCGACCCGCGCCCCGCGGTCATGTCGGTGGCGACGAGAGACATGATCGCCTCGCTCACCCGGACCTGCGGCGCGGCGCGGCTGCATTGGTAGCGCAGCGCCCGGGTGAAGGAGCGCGCCGCCGCCTTGGTCGCGCCATAGACCGGCGAGGCGGCCTTGGGCGCGATGGCCAGGCCCGAGGTGATGGTGACGATCGCCGCCCGCTCATGGCGGGCAAGGACCGGCAGCAGGCCCAGGGTCAGGGCGACGATAGCGTCGAGGTTGGTGGCGATCTCCTGCCGGGCGAAGGCGGTGGCCTGGGTGGGCGGCAGCGCGAAGAGGTCCATTTCCCTCTGCACGCCCGCATTGTTGATCAGGATGTCGATGGCGGGATGGTCGCGAACCAGATCGACGACCAGGGCATCGACCTCAGCGGGCGAGGACAGATCCGCGCGCCGGCTAATGACCGCGCCCGGGAAGTCCCGTTCCAGTGTGGCAAGACGGGTCTGGTTCTGCCCGACGACAATGACCCGGCAACCGCGCGCCAGCAATTGCCGGGTCAATTCAAGCCCGATACCCCGCGCGCCGCCGGTCACCAGCGCGGTTCTGCCGTTTAGCGACAGGCTCATGCCCCTGCCTCCGCCTGTTGGAAGGCGCGAAAGCCGTTCTCCAGCGCGGGGGTGATCGACACGACGTCGAAATAGGGGGCCGAGATCAGCGGCGTGTTCCGCAGCCGCTCCATGGTGAAATAATAGGCCAGCATGTCCGAGGTCTCGAACACCGCGATATCCGAGGCGCCGCCGCTAAAGGCTTCGGCGTCGTAAAAACGCATCGTCACGCGCTCGTCGGCCAGCGCCCGGGCCAGGCTTTCGGCGGCGATGGCGTCGCGCTCGGCGGGCGCGAGGCGCAGCCAGCCGGGGGTTGCGCGCAGATGCACGAAGATGGTCCAGATCATCTCATGTGCCCTCGGGTTGCCTTGGGGGATGCGATGGGGAAAGAATGAGCAATCGCTCAGGTTTCTCAACTCGCATCCCGGAGGGGCGATGACCGCGCCGCTACATCCCCGAAAAAACCCGCGTCAGGCTCGTGCCCGCGCCACCGTGACCGCGATTCTGGAAGCCGCGGCTCGCATTCTGGTGGCCGAAGGGCTGGAGCGGCTGACCACCAACCGCGTGGCCGAGGTGGCGGGGGTCAGCATCGGCACGCTCTATCAGTATTTCCCGACCAAGGAGGCGATCCTGGCCGAGATCCTGCGGGACAAGCGGCAGCAGCTTCTGGAGGATATCCGGGCCGCGACCGCCGAGGGGACGGGAGAGGGCTTCGAGGCGCGGCTCTCGCGCTTGGTCGAGGCGGCGATCGCCCATCAGCTCGGGCAGCCGACTCTGGCGCGATCGCTGGAGTATCTCGACAGCCTGTTGCCGTTGGAAGCCGAGACGCAGGCCCTGAAAGCGGCGATCCTGGAGCGGGTGGCGGGGTTTCTGGCGCGGGGCGGCGTCGCACGGCCCGACGAGAGCGCCCGCGATCTGGTGGCGGCGCTGAGGGGCATGATCGACGCGGCCGGGCTGGCGGGCGAGACGGACCGCGCGGCGCTTTTCCGGCGCGCGATGCGGCTCGTGCGGGGCTATCTGGACCTGGGGGAAGGGGTTTCGCGATAGGCTGCGACGCCTCCGGCGCCGAGGCCCCAAGAAACGAGACGGGGGGCGCGGGGGGCATTCTTCCCCCCCGCGCCCCCCTGAGGATATTTAAGGCGCAAAGAAGGGCGGGGTCCGCCCTTCCACGGGGGCAGGCGCTTACTTCAGGCCCTTGCAGAAGCTCTGGATACGGGCGCAGGCCTCCTCCAGCACCGAATCCGAGGTCGCGTAGCTGACGCGGAAGTTGGGGCTGAGCCCGAAAGCCGCGCCGAAGACCACGGCGACGCCGGTTTCCTGCAGCAGCGCCTTGGCGAAGATCTCGTCATTCTCGATCAGCGTGCCGCCGGCCGAAGTCTTGCCCATGCAGCCCGAGATGTCGGGATAGACGTAGAAGGCGCCTTCGGGCTTGGGGCAGGTGATGCCGGGCGCGGCGTTCAGCCCGTCCACGACCAGATTGCGGCGGCGCTGGAAGGCCTCGCGGAACGGGACCAGGAAATCCTGCGGCCCGGTCAGCGCCTCGAGCGCGGCGTATTGCGAGACCGAACAGGGGTTCGAGGTCGATTGCGACTGGATCGTCGCCATGGCCTTGATCAGCGCCACCGGTCCCGCCGCGTAGCCGATGCGCCAGCCGGTCATCGCATAGGCCTTGGACACGCCGTTGCAGGTCAGCGTGCGGTCATAGAGGCCGGGCTCGATCTGCGCCGGGCTGGTGAATTCGAAATCGTCGAACACCAGATGTTCGTACATGTCATCCGACATCACCCAGACATGCGGGTGACGCATCAGCACCTCGGTCAGGCCTTTCAGCTCATCCCGGGTATAGCCCGCGCCAGTCGGGTTCGAGGGCGAGTTGAAGATGAACCACTTGGTCTTCGGCGTGATCGCGGCTTCCAGCGCCTCGGGCGTCAGCTTGAAATTGGTCTCGATCCCGGCGGCGACGGTGACGGGCGTGCCGCCCGCCAGCAGCACCATATCCGGGTAGCTGACCCAATAGGGCGCGGGGATGATCACCTCATCGCCCGGGTTCAGCGTCACCATCAGGGCGTTGTAGAGGATCTGCTTGCCGCCGGTGCCGACCGTCACCTGGTTCGGCTGGTAGCTGAGGCCGTTTTCGCGCTGGAACTTGGCGCAGATGGCCTTTTTCAGCTCGGGGATGCCGTCGACGGCGGTGTATTTGGTCCGACCCGCGTCAATCGCGGCCTTGGCCGCGTCCTTGATGTGCTGGGGCGTGTCGAAATCGGGCTCGCCGGCGCCCAGGCCGATCACGTCCTTGCCGGCGGCTTTCAGCTCGGCCGCCATCACCGTCACGGCGATGGTGGGCGAGGGCTTCACCCGGGCGATGGTGTCGGAAAGGAACGGCATCGGGGCCTCCGGTTTGTGTTTTCCGGAGCCATCTTCTATGGTGCCGACCGATCCCGTTCAAGGGCCAAGGTGGGCCATGCCGCACCGCAGCGCCGACAACCGAGGAGACAGAGAATGGAAAGCTGGTACACCGATGACCGGGCCACGCTGGGCGATCGCCTGGCGGCCGGGCGCGAGGCGGCCGAGATGACCCAGGCGCAGCTGGCGCAGCGGCTGGGGGTGCGGGCAAAGACCCTGCGCGATTGGGAAAACGATGTGTCCGAGCCACGGGCGAACCGCCTGCAGATGCTGGCAGCGCTGCTGGGCGTCTCGCTGCGCTGGCTCTTGACGGGCGAGGGCAGCGATGTCACGCCCCCCGAGGAAGAGCCGCGCACGACCGATCCGGCGCTGAAGGCCGCGCTGGGCGAGGTGCGCAGCCTCAGGGCCGAGCTGCTGGCGATGGGCGAGCGGATGGGACGGCTGGAAAAGACGCTCCGCCTGCAGGCGGCGGGCAACGGGGACAACAGGTGATCGAAACGGATCTTGAGAACCGGCTGAAACGGCTGAGGATGCGGTCCTGGCGGCGGGGGATCAAGGAGATGGACCTGATCCTGGGGCCTTGGGCGGACGAGCGTGTGGCGACGCTCGACGCGGGCGCGCTCGATACCTATGAGGCGCTTCTGGGCGAGAATGACCACGACCTTTACCAATGGGTGACGGCGCGGATCGGCCAGCCCGGGGCGCAGCCTTTGGGGCCGCAGACCTATGACGGGTTGCTGGGGTCGATCGCCACCCATGCCGCCGGGCGTCTGAAGGCGTAATGCGGGCGGCCGTCACGGGCCGCGCGCGCCATGAAAAAGGCCGGGTCCCGGGACCCGGCCTTTTCCTGTGTCAGGCGGCGATCACTTGCCCGCGGGCGCCTGCGGCTGCTGCACGGCGGGGCCGCTGGCCGAGAAGGTGATCGAGGCGTCGCAGGTCGACTGGCCGAAGGTGCCGACCCAGATGTCATAGCGCCCCTCGACCGCATCGCCGATCTGGATGGCCGGCTGCAGGTCGGTGGCATCGTCGTTGAAGACCCACGAGGTATTCGGGTCGTTGACCAGCAGCGTCGTGTCGCAGCTGCCCTGCACGGCGATGTCGAGCGTGGTCACCTGGCCCTGGGTGTCGAGGTAGAGCGAGAAATCGGGCGCCTGGGCGACATAGCCATGCGCCTGAATGCCGCATTGGTTGTCGAAGAGGTCGACGCCGCCCCCGGCCACGACCTGACGGCTGTCACCGCCGGCCCCGGTGGTCAGGCGCACTTCGGCGCCGCCCAGCGACCAGTCGGGGCAGGTGGGTTGTGCGGGCTGCTGGGGTTGCTGGGGCGGGGTGGTGCCGCCGGTCGAACCCGCCGGGGGGAAGGTCTCGGCGATCAGTGTCGCCTGGCAGGCCTGCTGGTTGTAGCTGCCGATCCAGATGTCGTATTGACCCGAGGCCGCGTTCGGCAGCCGCAGGCGCGGCTGCAGGGTCCCGTCCTCGTCATCGTTGAAATGCCACTGGCCCGAGAAATCGTTGACCAGGAGCGTGGTGTCGCAATCGGTCTGCACGCGGAATTCCAGGTCGCGGCCCATGTTGCGGGCGTCGTACTGGAGGGTGAAGTTCGGCGCCGGGGTAATATAGCCCACGCCCTGAACGCTGCCGCAATTGGCGAGGTTCAGGCCGCCACCGGCGAAGAGCGGGTATTGCTGCGCCGTCCAGGCGGTTTCGGCATCGGTCGAAATCGGGATGCCCCCCAGCTGCCAGTCCGGGCATTGCTGCGCGGCGGCGGCGCCGGCCAGACCGACGCTGACCGCGCCGCCCGCGGCGGCGATCAGAAATCCTTGCTTGAAACGGGTGTAAATCGACATGGTTGCTCCTGAAAAAGTAGGCGTTGCGGGGCGAAGCCTGGAACCGATTTCGGACTCAGTCAAGGCACATCCCGATCCCCGGGGTTTCAGCACTTGGTGAGAATCCTGCAACAATTCGTGGCAGTTCGACGGTTGGTCGGCCTGAGGGGCGGCAGCGTTCAAAGGAATGTCGGCTTTTCTTGCCCCTCGGGCCTGGTCCCTTGGCAGGACGGCGGCCGGGGGCGTCAGAAGGTCTCGATCTGCAGTTCGGCCTCGCAGCTTTCCATGCCATAGGTGCCGACCCAGATGTCGAAGCGGCCGCTCGGTGCGTTGTCGATCCTCAGCGCGGGATCGGTGCCGTTGGCATCGTCGTTGAAAAGCCATTGGCCGTTGCTGGCATTGACCAGAAGCACCGCGTCGCAGGCGGCCCGCACGCGGATTTCCAGCGCCCGGCCCATGCCCAGGGCCTCGTACGCCATGGTGAAATCGGGCGATTCGATCACATAGCCCGCGCCCTGCGTTTCGGGGCAGGTGGCGAGGTCGATGGTGCCGCCGGCGATGACCGGGGTCGCCTGGGGGACATAGGCGGTTTCGGCGGTGTAGCTGAGCGCCGCGCCGGGCGTCTCGTAGCTGGGGCAGGCTTGGGCTGCGGCCGGAACGGCGAGCGCCAGAAGGGCAAGGGCGACGGGGAGGGAGGGGAGGGTCATGCAGGGCTCCTGACAGGGTTACGGGCACAAGATCATGGGGTTCGGGACGGGTCAATCGCTGCCGGTCGCGCGGCGAGGCAGAAAAATCCGCGGGCTTAACGCCTTGTTTGCAATTTGTGGTGCATTCTCTGTCAATCGAACCGAACGAAAGTCACAAGGCCGGAGACGCGCATGAGTTTTCACAGCCAGGTCAGGGGACCGTCCGACGACGGTGCCGAAGGCAGTGCCGAACTGCTGCCGCGCTATCTCGATTCGCTGTCGCTGGTGGAAAGGCTCCACCGGCTGCTGCTCGATGTCATCAAGGACGAATTCGAGCGGCTGGGTATCCTCGACATCAATGCCGTGCAGGCGCTGTTGCTGTTCAACGTCGGCGACAACGAGGTGACGGCGGGCGAGCTGAAGTCGCGCGGCTATTACCAGGGCTCGAATGTCTCGTACAATCTGAAGAAACTGGTCGAGAACGGCTATATGCACCACGCCCGATGCGAGATCGACCGCCGCTCGGTCCGGGTCCGCCTGACGCCGAAAGGGCAGGAGGTGCGCGATGTCGTGGCCGACCTCTTTGCCCGCCATGCCGAGGGGATGGAGGGCAAGGGCATCGTCGGGCTGGAGGAACTGGACGGCATCAACAATTCGCTCAAACGGATGGAGCGCTACTGGACCGACCAGATCCGCTATATCTATTGAATGGCGCCGGGCTGGTTCTTCTGGATCAGCCCGGTCAGCGCCGCGACCAGAAGACTTGTGAGACCCTTGCCGTAACGCCGGGACAGGTCATAAAGCGAGCGCCCATTGAACGACACCCCTGAAGCAGGGGCTCCGTGCGACTATCGGCGACTCGTGGCCCCGCGAGCGGGGTGTAGGGGCCAAGGGCTCACCCCAGTTTCGCCATCCGGGCGTCCCGCAGGCGGGCGAAATCGTCGCCGGCGTGGTAGCTGGAGCGGGTCAGGGGGGTGGCCGAGACCATGAGGAAGCCCTTGCCATAGGCCGATTTCTCGTAGCTGGCGAATTCCTCGGGCGTGACGAACCGCTCCACCGCGTGGTGCTTCGGCGTCGGTTGCAGATACTGGCCGATGGTCAGGAAATCGACATCGGCCGAGCGCATGTCGTCCATGACCTGCAGGACGCCCTGCCGGTCCTCGCCCAGACCCACCATGATCCCCGACTTGGTGAAGATCGACGGATCCAGCTCCTTCACCCGCTGCAAGAGGCGCAGCGAGTGGAAATAGCGCGCGCCGGGCCGGACGGTCGGGTAGAGACCGGGCACGGTTTCGAGGTTATGGTTGAAGACATCGGGGCGGGCCGCGACCACCACCTCCAGCGCGGAAGCATCGCAACGCAGGAAATCGGGGGTCAGGATCTCGATCGTCGTCTCGGGCGCGCGGTGGCGCACGGCGCGGATCGTCTGGGCAAAATGCTCGGCCCCGCCATCGGCCACGTCATCGCGGTCGACCGAGGTGATGACCACATGCTTCAGCCCCAGCGTCGCCACGGCATGCGCGACGCGCCCGGGTTCGAAGGCGTCCAGCGCCTGCGGCTTGCCGGTCGCCACGTTGCAGAAGGTGCAGCCGCGGGTGCAGATCTCGCCCATGATCATCATCGTGGCGTGGCCCTGCGACCAGCATTCGCCGACATTGGGGCAGCCGGCCTCTTCGCAGACGGTGGACAGGCGGTTCTCGCGGATGATCTCGCGCGTCTGGTTGTAGCCGGCGCCGCCCGGGGCCTTGACGCGGATCCAGGCGGGTTTCTTCGGCTGCGCGTTATCCGGGCGATGCGCCTTTTCGGGGTGACGCTGGTCGGGCAGCTTGAGGTCGCGCATCGGGTCCTCCCCTGGCGGATGGCTGGGATTTATCTAGGCAAATTCCCGCCGGAAAGCAACAAAGCCGCTGCCGTGCCGCCATGCGCGGCTTGCATGGCAGCACGCAAAAGGGCCGGTCGCGCGGACCGGCCCCTTGCTGCGCGTCGTACCGAGGTCAGGCGGCCTGTTCGCGGTTGGCCTCGACCAGCCAGTTCAGCACCGTCTCGGGCGAGGAGACGCCATAGGGATCCTCGCCGTGGTTGTCGCAGAGCCCCGGCTCTTCGAACCAGGCCTCGACCACGCCGTCATTGACCACGGCGGCATAGCGCCAGGAGCGCAGGCCGAAACCCAGGTTGTCCTTGCGCACCAGCATGCCCATGCGGCGGGTGAATTCGCCCGAACCATCGGGGATGACCTGAACGTTCTGCAGGCCCTGGGCCTTGGCCCATTGGTTCATGACGAAGCTGTCGTTCACCGACATGCAATAGATCGTGTCGATCCCCTGCGCGGCGAAATCGGCGAAGCCGTTCTCGAAGCCGGGCAGCTGGTAGGTCGAGCAGGTCGGCGTGAAAGCCCCGGGCAGCGAGAAGAGGACGACGCGCTTGCCGGCGAAATAGTCGCTGGTGGTCATGTCCTGCCAGCGGAACGGGTTCGGACCGCCGATGCTGTCGTCGCGGACGCGGGTGTGGAAGGTCACCTCGGGAAGCCGGTATCCGGTTTTCATGATCTTGTTTTCCTTGAGGGTTCACGGGAATCGGACCGCAATGGCCCTTGCGCCCATGTCGCCCTCCGGGAAAGATTCTGCAACCGCAAAAGCGTCGCATGCGGCGTCGCGGCGACTTGTCGCCCGGGCGTGGTGGGAAAAGCGGCGCGCTGCCTAGCGGCCCAGCATCCGCATGCCCTCGGTCAGGCCTTCCAGCGTCATCGGCACCATCTGTTCCTCGAAGATCTCGTTGATCAGGCGGATGGAATGCGAATGGGTCCAGTAGTGTTTCGGCGTCGGGTTGATCCAGAGGTGATGCGCCCAATGCTCGCGCGCCCGGTTCAGCCAGGTGGCGCCGGATTCGTCGTTCCAATGCTCGTTGGCGCCGCCCGCATGCATCACCTCATAGGGCGACATATTGGCGTCGCCGACGAAGATGCATTTGTAATCGGGACCATAGGTGCGCAGCACCTCCCAAGTGGGGGTGCGGGCGTCCCAACGGCGGTGGTTGTCCTTCCAGACGAATTCGTACAGGCAATTGTGGAAGTAGAAATGTTTGAGGTGCTTGAACTCGGCCCGGGCCGCGCTGAACAGCTCCTCGACCACCTTCACATAGGGGTCCATCGACCCGCCTACGTCCAGAAACAGCAGCACTTTCACCGCGTTGCGCCGCTCAGGCCGGGTTTTCACATCCAGCCAGCCCTGTTCGGCCGTGGCGCGGATCGTGCCGTCCAGATCCAGCTCCTGCTCGGCCCCGTCGCGGGCCCAGTTCCTGAGCCGCTTCAGCGCCACCTTGATGTTGCGGGTGCCGAGTTCGACGGAATCGTCGAGGTTGCGGAATTCGCGCTTGTCCCAGACCTTGACCGCGCGGCCGTTGCGGCCCTCTTTCTGGCCGACGCGCACCCCTTCGGGGTTGTAGCCATAGGCGCCGAAGGGCGAGGTCCCGGCCGTGCCGATCCATTTGTTGCCGCCCTGGTGGCGGCCCTTCTGTTCCTCAAGCCGCTGGCGCAGCGTCTCCATCAGCTTGTCGAACCCGCCGAGCGCCTCGATCTGCGCGCGCTCTTCCTCGGTCAGGTGCTTCTCGGCCATCTTGGTCAGCCAGTCGTCCGGCAGGTCGATGGCGTCCAGCACCGCCTCGGGCGTCAGCGCCTCCAGCCCCTTGAAGGCGGCGGCGAAGGCGCGGTCGAAACGGTCGATGTGCTTCTCGTCCTTCACCATGGTGGTGCGGGCGAGGTAGTAGAAGCCCTCAGGGTCGAACTGCGCCAGCCCCGCCTTCAGCGCCTCCAGAAACCCCAGATATTCCCGCAGGGTCACGGGAACGGCATGCTGGCGAAGCTGATCGAGGAAGGGGCGAAACATCAGGCGATCCAGTCGATCCCCACGGCGAGCGCGGTGGCGATCAGCGCGCCGATGATGCCCCAGACCGCCGCGTATTGCGCGATGTCGAAGCCCGAGCCGCCGTGACGGCGGGCCGAGAGCCCGCCCCAGAGCGCGCCGATGACGAAACCCGCGATGATGACCATGATTGCCCCTGTTCCGGCGCCCTTACAACCGGGCCAGACGCTGGGCCGCGTTGCCGATCCGGGCGATTTCCTCGTACCGGGCCTGCGCTGCAGCCTCGGAGCCGAAGCCATAGCGCGCGGCGGGCATCGAGTCGAGCCTCAGCCGGTCGCCTTCGGCTGTGTTGCCGAGCTGCGTCTCGGCCTCGGAGCGGATGAAACCCAGCGAGGCGAGGAAGGCCGCGTTCTCGGTCCGCTCGGCGAAGGGGCGGGCCTGTTCGGTCAGATCCAGCGCCATCTGCGTCTGGCCGGTGGCCAAAGCCTGCACCGCCAGATGCATGTCGATATGCGCCGCGTGAACCTCGCCCCCCGGGGTGCGACGATAGATCTCGGCCGCGGTCAGCAACTGGTCCAGCGCCGATTCCCCGCGGTCGCGGGGCGCGAGGCGGGCGTTCAGCATCAGGCTCAGCGCCAGCCGCGTGTCGGTCCAGCCCTGCGCCCGGGCCATGGCCAGCGCTGTCTCGGCCCCCTCCCGGCGCTGCATCAGCCCGCCGTCCGAAGAGAGCGCCTGCTCGATGGCCAGCTGCCAGGCGCGCGGCGTCTCGCCCGCGGGCGTGCCGCCGCGGCCACGGCCGTCCGGGTTCATCCGGTTGAAGAGCGTCGGCAGCCGCGCCGCCACCTGCTCGCGCGTCATGCCGGGCGTGAGTTCCGGCGCGTTCCAGACCCTGAGGATCAGCATGTCGAAGCCGGTCAGCGTGGTCTGGAAATTGTCGTCGTTGAAGATCGAATCCGCCAGCCGGAACAGGTCATTAAGCGGCCCCAGCGCCTGCCCGATCTCCTCGTGCAGGCAGTCGCGGATTTCTTGCGGGGTGGTGTCATCGGGGATGAAGACCGCGGCACTGGTGCGCTGCACCACGCGGGTCCAGTCGATCGACAGGCTCCGGCGGTTGGCCACGAATTCCTGCCAGTTGGTGACATTCGGCACCACGAAACAGGCGGCCGCGGGGACCACGGCCTGCATCTGGCGGCGCGGCAGGAATTCGACGGTGATCGTGTTCGCCCCCTCGGGCGCCGTGCCGGCCCGGGCGATGTCGATGGCGGCCTCGGTGTGAAGCCGCCCGATCAGCCGGTCGAGGTCGGCCACCGCGGTGGCGGGCAGGGCGCCGCGGGTCACCACGGTGACCGGCCCATCGAAGCGCGAAAAGGCCGGGATCGCGCGCCCGCTCTCCATCGCGAAGCCGAGTTCGAGGAAATCGGCCACCATCTCCTGGTTCGAGCGTCCGGGCGGCAGGGGATCGATGGCGCCGGGGCGATAGATCGCCAGGGGCTGCGCGGCGCCCAGGTTCGATTCCAGCCGCGCGACCTCGGTCGTCGGAACGCAAGCGGTTAGGGCCATCCCGGCGAGGGCGATGAGCGGGGCCTTCATGCCGCCTGCCTTTCCATAAGTCCGGCGACCAACGCCCGGTAATCGCCGAGGGTTCCGTTCGGCATCTCGCTCAGCGCACGCCGCCAGTGCCGCGCGCCGGGTTGCCCGGCGAAAAGTCCCAGCAGATGCCGCGTGACGCCGATCAGCCGCCCGCCGCGCGCCAGATGCGCGGCGATGACGTCTTCCATCCCGGCGGCGATGTCCAGCGGATCAGCCTCAGGCGCGCGGTCCCTGAAGATCAGGCGATCCGCCGCGCCCAGGATCTCGGCCGGCCGGTGATAGGCGGCGCGCCCGATCATGACGCCCGCGACGCCCCGCGCCAGCAGCGTCTCGGCCTCGTCCAGCGTGCCGATCCCGCCATTGACACAGATCTCAAGCTCCGGGAAGGCCGGGATCATCCGCGCCACCAGATCGTAGTCGAGGGGCGGCACTTCGCGGTTTTCCTTGGGCGAAAGTCCCTGCAGCCAGGCTTTCCGCGCATGCACGGTGACGCGCCGGATGCCCGCGTCCCGCGCCGCCTGCAGAAGGGCCGGCAGCGCCTCCTCCGGGTTCTGGTCATCCACGCCGATGCGGCATTTGACGGTGACCTCGACCGCGCTCGCCCCGCGCATCGCCGCCAGACATTCGCCCACCAGCCCGGGCGTCTTCATCAGCACGGCGCCGAAACAGCCCGATTGCACCCGGTCCGAGGGGCAGCCCACATTGAGGTTGATCTCTGCATAGCCCGCCTCGGCCCCCAGCCGCGCGGCCTCGGCCAGTTCCGCGGGGTCCGAGCCGCCCAGTTGCAGCGCCACGGGCTGCTCGGCGGGGTCGAACCGCAGAAGGTGCAGCGCGCCGCCCCGGATCAGCGCGGCCGAGGTGACCATTTCGGTATAGAGCAGCGCATGCCGCGACAGCCGCCGGTGGAACTGGCGGCAGGCGGAATCGGTCCAGTCGAGCATGGGCGCAACGGAAAGGCGCCAGGCGGGGGGAGTCGTCACTCAATCACCGGTCTTGATTTGACGGGAAGCATAGCCGAGCCCGGCGGCGAGGTCCACAAAGCGCGGGCGCCTGCCGCGCTGCCTCGCGGATCTTTGCGCGGCCGGGCTGCGACCGTGCCGCTTCTTGACATCGCGCCGCCCGCGCCCCATCCCGGCCGAAACCCAGGAGGAACGCCCGTGACCGACGCATCCGCCCCGACCAAGACGATCCTGCGCGCGCTGAAGGGCGAGACCCAGGCCGTCCCGCCCGTCTGGATGATGCGCCAGGCCGGGCGCTATCTGCCGGAATACCGCGCGACCCGGGCCCAGGCAGGGGATTTCCTGTCGCTGTGTTACAATTCCGAACTCGCCGCCGAGGTGACCTTGCAACCGATCCGCCGTTACGGCTTCGACGCGGCGATCCTCTTTGCCGATATCCTGCTGATCGGCCAAGCGCTGGGGGTGAAACTCTGGTTCGCCGAGGGCGAGGGCCCGCGGATGGAGACGGTGACCGATGGCGCGGGCGTCGCCGCCCTGCGCCCTGCGGCCGAGGTGCACGAGACGCTGGCGCCGATCTACGAAACCTTGAAGATCCTGACCCGGGAACTGCCGCGCGAAACGACGCTCATCGGCTTCGCCGGCGCCCCCTGGACTGTCGCCACCTATCTGGTCGCCGGGCGCGGCACCAAGGACCAGGGCCCGGCGCATGACTTCATCGCCCGCGATCGCGCCGGTTTCGCCGCGCTGATCTCGGTGCTGGAGGCGGCGACGGTCGAATATCTCTCGGCTCAGGTCGAGGCCGGGGCCGAGGTGGTCAAGCTCTTCGACAGCTGGGCGGGCAGCCTCAAGGGGCAGGATTTCGACGATTTCGCCCTGAAACCCGCCGCGCGCATCATCGCCGCCCTGAAAGCCCGCCACCCGGGCCTGCCGGTCATCGCCTTCCCGCGCGAGGCGGGCGAGCGCTACGTCGGCTTCGCCCGGGCCACCGGGGCCGATTGCGTGGCGCTCGACAATTCGGTCAGCGCCGATTGGGCGGCCGAGCATGTGCAGAAGGACGGCTGCGTGCAGGGCAATCTCGCGCCGCATCACATGGTCGAGGGCGGCGCGGCGCTGACCGCCGAGACGAAGCGCATCGTCAAGGCTTTCTCCAATGGCCCGCATATCTTCAATCTCGGCCACGGCATCACGCCCGATGCCAATCCCGACAACGTGCAACGGATGATCGACGCGATCCGCGGCTGATTTCATTCTGCGAAAAATACGCAGGGGGGTTCTCAGGGGGAGCCTGCTCCCCCTGAGCGGGGGGTGCGGGGGGCTGGCCCCCCGCTTTCTCCTCTACGGCCGCTCCAGCCGATAGCCGCTGCCATCCCGCACCGCGACATGGAAGGCCGGGCGCAGGTAATGCCCGCCGGTAAACAGCGCCCCATCCGTGGCCAACTCGTCCAGCAGCCGCTTCCGCGTCTCCCGGGCGGTGTCCATGTCCATGTCGAAGGCGATGCCGATCTCGGGGTCGATGGCCTGCAGGGCGGGCGCGTGGATGATGTCGCCGCCGTGAATGAGTTGCGCCCCTCCGCTCGACAACCGCCAGCCGCCGTGTCCGGGCGTGTGCCCGGCCAGCGGCATGGCGGTCAGGCCCGGCGCGATCTCGTCCTCGGGGCCGATCAACCGCAGCCGGTCGCCATAGGCCGCCAGCACCGCCCGGGCGAGCTGCGCCCAGCCGGGGATCGGGTCGGGCATGGCGGCAGTCCGGCTTTCGTCCGACCAGAAGGCCTGCTCGGCGCGGGTCACGACCAGCTCGGCGCCGGGAAAGACCGCCTGGCCCCCGGGCGTGATCATGCCCGCGATATGGTCGGGGTGCAGATGGGTGGCGAAGAGCACGTCCACCTCCCCGGGGGCGACCCCCGCCTCGGCCATGGCCTGGGGCAGGAAGCCGCAGGTCGGCCCGAACAGGTCGCGCGGGCCCGCGTCGCACAGCACGGTCCGGCCGCCGTTGCGAATGAGCACCGCATTGAAATTAGTGGCGATTTTCTCGATGCCCTGTCGCTCCAGCAGCGTGTCGATATGCTCGGGCCGGGTGGCCGGGAACAGCGCGGCGCCGAAATCGGTGCTGCCGTCGGTCAGGACGGTGACGGCGGCCTCGCCGATGGTGCGGGTTGCAATGCGGCTCATGGGGTCCTCCTCTGTTCGGGCCAAGCTAGCATGGCGTGGCAAACGGGCAACCGCCGCCTGGCCGTTTCGGGCGTCTTTGCGCCCGCGGCTTGTGGCAAATGCTGCAGTGCAGTAATTCGGAGATCATGGAACATGACGCCGATCTCGTCGCCGCTTTCGCCGCGCTCGCCCATCCGCAGCGCCTGGCCGTGCTGCGGCTTCTGATGCGGCATTATCCGCGCCGGGTGGCGGCGGGCGAGATCGGGGCGGTGCTGCGGCTGAAGCCCTCGACCCTCTCGGGCTATCTGGCGCAGCTTCAGGAGGCGGGGCTGGTTACACAGGAGCGTCGGGCGACCTCGCTCCTCTACGCCGCTTCGGTCGAGGGGGCGACGGCGCTGAACGAGGGCTGGATCGGCGCGCTTTGCGGCGGGCGCGGCTGGCCGGGGGCGGGGGCGCCGGGCAAGCGGGTGCGCAACGTGCTGTTTCTGGGGCAGGGCAACGCCGGTCCCTCGCTGATTGCCGAGGCGCTGCTGCGCGCCGCGGCGGGCGAGGCGGTCGAGGCGTTTTCCGCGGGCCTCGCCCCCGCGGCATCGGTTGACGAGTCGCTCATCGCCTTCCTCGCCGGTCGCGGGCACGACACCGGCCCCCTCTGGGCCAAGCCCCTGGGCACCTGGCTGGGCGACGGGGCGCCGCCCTTCGACATCGTGGTCACGCTGGGCGACCGCGCGGCCTCGCGCGCGCCGGATTGGAGCGGTGCGCCGCATCGCGCCGCCTGGCGGCTTGCCCACGACCAGACCCTTGCGGCCCTGCACGACGATCTGGCGCAGCGCATCGCCGCGCTGGCGCGGCTCGATCTGGCGGTAACGCCCCCCGGCCGCGTGCAGGACGTGCTCGACGCGATGGCCGAGCCGCTCGGGGAACAGCCGTCCCCTTGACCTGAATCAAGGAGGGGGATTTCGGCCCATGGCATCCCGGTCTTTCGCATGCACGAAAGGGAATGTCATGGATGCCAAAGCCGATCTCGTCGCCATCAAGGACCGCTCGCGGGCGCTGATCAAGGCGGTCAACGCGCCGATGAAGGGCTTCGGCCAGCTCAGCGCCGCGGTGAAAGAGCCGGGCGCGCTGTCGACCAAGGAAAAGGAATTCGTGGCCATCGGCATCGCCGTGGTGCAGGGCTGCGACGATTGCGTGGCGTTCCATATCGAGGTGCTGCAGAAGCTCGGCGCCAGCCGCGAGGAATTCGCCGAGGTTCTGGGCATGTGCCTGCAGATGGGCGGCGGCCCGGTGGTCATGAACGCGGGCCGCGCGCTGGCGGTCTGGGACCAGCTCGCCGCCTGATCCTCGGTGCCACGACAGTGGCCCCCGTCACCTCGGGGGCCGTTCGCGTGTCAGAACTCGGTGTGTTTCATCACGTGCCGGGCACGGCCGACGATCAGGGGATCGGGCTGGCCCACGACCTCGGGATCCTTGCCGGGATAGTCCAGCGAGGCCAGGAAATGCTTCATGCAATTCAGCCGGGCGCGCTTCTTGTCCTTGGACTTGACGATGGTCCAGGGCGCATCGGCCGTGTCGGTGTAGAAGAACATCGCCTCCTTGGCGGCGGTGTATTCATCCCACAGGCCAAGCGAGGCCTTGTCGATGGGCGAGAGTTTCCAGCGCTTCAGCGGATCGGTCTCGCGTTCCTGGAACCGGCGGCGCTGTTCGTCCGGCGTCACCGAGAACCAGTATTTGTACAGCCTGATGCCCGACCGGACCAGCATCCGCTCCAGATCCGGCGCCTGGCGCATGAATTCGAGGTATTCCTCGGGCGTGCAGAAACCCATGACCCGTTCGACGCCTGCGCGGTTGTACCAGGAGCGGTCATAGAACACCATTTCGCCCGCCGTCGGCAGATGCGCGATGTAGCGCTGGAAATACCATTGCCCGCGCTCGGCTTCCGACGGTTTGTTCAGCGCCACGACCCGGGCAAACCGCGGGTTCAGATGTTCGGTGAAGCGCTTGATCGTGCCGCCCTTGCCGGCGGCATCGCGCCCCTCGAAGAGGATGACGAACTTCTGCCCGGTCTCCTGCGCCCAGAGCTGAACCTTCAGCAATTCGGCCTGGAGCTTGGCTTTTTCCAGCTCATAGGGACGGCGGGCCAGCCGGTGCGGATAGGGATAATGCGCGCTTTCAAAGGCCGCCTGCAGCGCCGCTCCGGTCAGCGGGGCCGCAGAGGAGGCGGCGGTTTGGGGCGCCTCGGCGGAGGACGGCGCGGTTTCGGGAGCGGGCGTCGGGGTGGCGAGATCGTCCATGCGGGGCTCCAAGGGGGCGTTTCAGGGGAAGCATAGCACGACCGGGTTTCCGGGGCCTTGATTTCGCGCAAGACCGGCGATGCCTCTTGATTCGGCGTGGTCGAGGGGGGAAGCCGCGTATTGAAGGGGCGCGGCACGGTCTTCACGAAAATGTGATCAGCAGCTTTTTCTTGGTCGAAATGTGGCGAGAAAATGGCGGCAATGCACTGGAACTAAAAGAGAAATATGAAATCCTTAATATTCTCTGAAAATTCGATCCGGCATCGTCGATGTAAACCAAGACATCGCGAAGGCCAGGATCCTGACCGGCGAACCCAGCGGCGAGAGTTCTCTTGCCAGTTGAGTGATCGAGGCGCAGCCTTATGTCATGTGACAATCGATATGGTGAGCATCATGTGTTTTTCGGCCTCACTCAAATCGGATTTCCGCGCCTGGAAAGGTGACGAAAGCGGCGCCTCCACCGTGGAATTCGTGATCCTGCTGCCGTTCATGATCGGGCTGCTGGGCCTGATCGCCTCGGCCAGCCTGCACCTGGCGCTGTCCAGCGATGTGCAGCAACTCTCGTACGAACTGGCCCGCGCCTCGCTTCCCGAGGCGCAGGCAACCGACACCGACGCGGAATGCGACGATCTCGGCGCGCGCTGGGTGCCCCGGCTGGCCGCCAATCTGCCGATGCTCGAGGCAGACCGCGTGCTGGCGGTGACCTGCCTGCAGGACCCCGACAGCGATCTCCTGCAGGTGACCGTCAGCTACGATACGCGCGGCACCTTGGCGGCGATCCTGGGAGGGTTGGTCGGCTTGGAGTTCCACTCGTTCCGGCGCAGTTCTTTCATCAGGTGGTGAAGAATGCGACCTCGCCTGACCGCCTGTTCGGAAACGGGGGCGGTGTCCGTCTTGTTCATGATCCTTCTGCCGGTTCTGCTGCTGGCCGGGGGCTTGGCCATCGACGTGATGGCCCTCAATGCCGAGCGCCGCTATGTGCAGGCGCAGGCCGATCTGGCCGCCCTGGCGGCGGCGCGTCACATGGCCGGAGCCGCCGGGGCCCGGCAGGCCGCCCGGCAGACCGTCGCCAGCAACCGCGTGTTCGAAGCCTCGCCCCTTGCCGATTCGGACATCGTTTTCGGCGTGCTGAGCGGGTCCGATTTCATCCCGGCCGCCGATCAGACGACCACCCGGGGCGCCGATGCCGTCCGCGTCGTGGTCGAGGCCCCGGCGCAGATGTTTCTGCTGGATCTCTTTCTGACGCTCGACGACCGGGTCGTCCGGCGCGAGGCCGTCGCGGCGATCGAGCGGCCGCGCGTCAGCTTTTCGCTGGGCAATTGCCTGGCCGAACTCTCGCTGCTCGGATCCCTGCTGCGGCCCTATCTGGGGGTCGAGACCGATGTGCTTTGCAGCGGGCGCGGGGTCGATACGCTGGTTTCGCTTCCCGGCGTGCTGGAGGCCAGCGCCTCGCTGCTCACGCCCACGGGCGAGCCTTTCACCTATGGCGATGTCCTCGACGCCGAGCTGTCGTCGGGCGCGTTGCTGGCCGTGGTCACCGGCTTGCCCCGGCAGCTGGGTCTTGGCCCCAGCGTGCAGCTGGGGCAGGCGCTGCGGCTGCCTGACTCGATCCGAAGGCTGCATATCGGCGCGCCCATCGGCGCGGCCTCGATCCAGAAGGCCGATCTGGTCTTCGCCATCGCCGAACTGATGGCCGAGCGCGTGGCCTCGCTCGATGTCGGGCTGCAACTGGGCGGGCAACAGGTCGGCGCGGTGGTGCGGGTGGGCGATTCGCGGCAGATGGTGATCAACGCGATCCCCGGCAGCCCCGAAGCCCGGGCCACAACCGCGCAGATCCGCGTCGATCTGAACCCGATCCGTCTGCTGGGCGTGATCGACCTGAACGTCAGCCTGCGCGTGGCCAGCGCCGAGGCGGTGCTCAGCGACCAGGGCGATGCCTGCGCCACCGAGCCCCTGGCGGTGGTCGCCGATTTCCAGCCCATCGACGCGCGGCTGGTCGATATCGACCTGTCGATGCGGCTGACCGGGCTCGGCGGGGCGCTGGTGCCCTTGTCGGTCAGCGCCGACGGGATGCGCGACGACAGGCGCACCGGTTTCGCCTTTACCCGCGCCCGCTACGAGACCGAGCCGAGAGCGACCTTTTCGCCCACCGATGGCGTCGTCGCCAATCTGCTGTCGGTGCTGGGCAGCCTGACGTTGGGGGTCTATGGCCGCGACCTGCCGCGCCTGCCGCTGGGGGGCTCGCTGCTGGGGCAGCAGACCGCGCTGCTGGAGGCGGGGGAGGGGGTGTTGCTGGACCTTCTGGGCCTCGAGCTGGCGCGGGCCGAACTGGAACTCCTGGACCTGTCCTGTCCCTCGCCGAACCCTTGGCTGGTGCGCTGAGGCGGCGCGGGACCGGCCGCCGTAAAGATCGCCACCGTTGCCGGCATCCCCCATGCCGAAGGTGTTAGCGCGCGCACGTTCTTGTGAAATAATCTTGCGCGGGTTATTCAGCGCCCGACGACCAGACGGGCGGCGCCTCGCCCGGCCCTTGCAACGGAGGACCAACGTGAAGATCGGGGCACCGAAAGAGATATTCCCGGGTGAAAACCGGGTCGCCATGACGCCGGACTCGGCGCTGCAATTGCAAAAGCTTGGCCATAGCTGCGTGATCGAGACCGGGGCGGGTGCCGCTTCGGGCTTCGAGGATGCCGCCTATGCCGCCGCCGGCGTGGAAATCGTCCCCTCGGCCGAGGCGCTGTTCGCCGCCGCCGATGTGGTGGTGAAGGTGCGCGAGGCGACCGCCGAAGAGATGGGCCGCCTGCGCCCCGACCAGACGCTGATCGCCTTCTTCTGGCCCGCCCAGAACGCCGAGATGCTGGAACTGGCCAAGGAAAAGGGCGCGACCGTCGTCGCCATGGACATGGTGCCGCGCATCAGCCGCGCCCAGAAGATGGACGCGCTGTCCTCGATGGCCAATATCGCCGGCTACCGCGCGGTGATCGAGGCCGGCAACAATTTCGGCCGCTTCTTCACCGGCCAGGTGACGGCGGCGGGCAAGGTGCCCCCGGCGAAGGTGCTGGTGGTCGGCGCCGGTGTGGCGGGTCTGGCCGCGATCGGCACCTCGACCTCGCTGGGCGCCATCACGCTGGCCTTCGACGTGCGCCCGGAGGTGGCCGAGCAGATCGAATCGATGGGCGCCGAGTTCGTCTATCTCGATTTCGCCGAGGCGCAGCAGGACGGCGCCGCGACCGGCGGCTATGCCGCGCCCTCCAGCCCCGAATTCCGCGAAGCCCAGCTGAAGAAATTCCGCGAGCTGGCGCCGGACGTCGATATCGTCATCACCACCGCCCTGATCCCCGGCCGTCCGGCGCCCAAGCTCTGGACCGAGGATATGGTGGCGATGATGAAGCGCGGCTCGGTCATCGTCGACCTCGCGGCCGAGCGGGGCGGGAACTGCGACCTGACCGTCAAGGACCAGAAGATTGTGACGCCGAACGGCGTGACCATCGTCGGCTACACCGATTTCCCCAGCCGGATGGGCACCCAGGCCTCGACGCTTTATGCCAACAACATCCGGCATATGCTGACCGATCTTACGCCGGGCAAGGATGGCGTCATCAACCATAACATGGAGGATGATGTGATCCGCGGCGCGACGGTCGCCAAGGACGGCGCCATCACCTTCCCGCCGCCGCCGCCGAAGATCCAGGCCATCGCCGCCGTCAAGCGCGAGAAGCCGAAAGAGCTGACGCCCGAGGAGAAGCGCGCCCAGGAAGTCGCGGCCTTCAAGGCGCAGACCCGGCAACAGGTCACGCTGCTGGCCGTGGGCGGGGGGCTGTTGCTGCTGGCAGGGGCCTTCGCGCCCGCCAGCTTCATGGCCCATTTCATCGTCTTCGTGCTGTCGGTCTATGTCGGCTTCCAGGTCATCTGGAATGTCAGTCATTCGCTGCACACCCCGCTCATGGCGATTACCAACGCCATCTCCTCGATCATCATCCTCGGCGCGCTGATGCAGATCGGCTCGGGCAGCTGGCTGGTGATGATCCTCGCGGCGCTTTCGGTCCTGATGGCCGGCGTCAACATTTTCGGTGGCTTCATGGTCACGCGGCGCATGCTCGCCATGTTCCAGAAGTCGTAAGGAGCGGTTCACAATGGCTTATGGTTTCACGACCGCCGCTTACGTCGTCGCGGCCGTTCTCTTCATCCAGTCGCTGGGCGGGCTCTCGGGCCAGGAAAGCGCCAAGCGCGCCGTCTGGTACGGCATCGTCGGCATGGCGCTGGCCGTCGTCGCCACCCTCATGGGGCCGGGCGCCGGTAACTGGGTCGTCTCGCTGGTCATGATCGCCATCGGCGGTGCCGGGGGCTGGGTCGTCGCGCAGCGCGTGCAGATGACCGAGATGCCGCAGCTCGTCGCGGCGATGCACTCGCTGGTCGGCCTCGCGGCCGTCTTCATCGGCTACAACGGCCATATCGAGATGGTGCGCGTCGCCGGCCTGCACGACGACCCGGCGGCGCTGGCGGCGCTTTCGGGCTTCGCCGCCACCGTCGCCCACAAGACCGCGGCCGAAATCGCGGTGCTGAAGATCGAGGTCTTCCTCGGCGTCTTCATCGGGGCCGTGACCTTTACCGGTTCGGTCATCGCCTATGGCAAGCTGGCCGGCAAGGTCGACGGCAAGGCCAAGAAACTGCCCGGCGGTCACATGCTGAACGCGGGCGCGGCGCTGATCTCGCTCATTCTGCTGGTGCTCTACTTCCAGGGTGCGGGCACCTGGGCGTTGCTTCTGATGACGCTGGCCGCCTTCTTCATCGGCTATCACCTGATCATGGGCATCGGCGGCGCCGACATGCCGGTCGTGGTCTCGATGCTGAACAGCTATTCCGGCTGGGCGGCGGCGGCGATCGGCTTCTCGCTGTCGAACGACCTGCTGATCGTGGTGGGCGCGCTGGTCGGTTCGTCCGGTGCGATCCTGTCCTACATCATGTGCAAGGCCATGAACCGCAGCTTCATCTCGGTCATCCTGGGCGGCTTCGGCGGCACCACCGGCCCGGCGATGGAGATCACCGGCGAGCAGATCGCCATCGACGCCGACGGCGTGGCGGCGGCGCTGAACGAGGCCGACTCGGTCGTCATCGTCCCCGGCTACGGCATGGCGGTGGCGCAGGCGCAGCAATCGGTCAGCGAACTGACCCGCAAGCTGCGCGCCAAGGGCAAGAACGTCCGTTTCGCCATCCATCCGGTGGCGGGCCGTCTGCCCGGGCACATGAACGTGCTGCTGGCCGAGGCCAAGGTGCCCTATGACATCGTGCTGGAAATGGACGAGATCAACGAGGACTTCCCGGAAACGGATGTGGTCATCGTCATCGGCTCGAATGACATCGTGAACCCCGCGGCGCAGGAAGACCCGAACTCGCCCATCGCCGGGATGCCGGTGCTGGAAGTGTGGAAGGCGAAACAGGTCTTCGTGTCCAAGCGCGGGCAGGGCACCGGCTATTCCGGGATCGAGAACCCGCTGTTCTACAAGGAGAATACGCGGATGTTCTACGGCGACGCCAAGAAGTCCATCGACCAGCTTCTGCCGATGGTCGAGTGATCTGTCGGATCTGCGAACCGCGAAACGGGGGGCCAGGTGCCCCCCGTTTTCTTTTGTCTGACAGTGGCCGCGCCCCCGCCGCGCGGCGGGTTTCCAGCGGAAATGGGGCAGGGTGCAGGCTGTCGCTTTCGGCCGCATTGCTTCACCCGCGCATTTTCCCATTGAACAGGAGGGGCCTCACCCCCTATGTTTACCGGGCACGGTGTTTGCATGCCGTTGCACGACATTCACGGCCCGGGTCTCCCTCTCACGGTGAGAAGCGGGCGGGATCGGCCCTCAAAGCCGTAGGAACGCCTGGTCTGGTTCAAGCCGATCGGGTCTGTCATGGACGCGGCGCCCCGGCGCGCGCGTCGGAGCCTGTAACCGCGATGCCATGGGGCGCATCAGTTAGGATCGAGACCGGGACGCGCGAAGGCGCCTCCCGCCGTCCGCCTGCGCCCGGGCTCGCCCACACATTCCCCCCAGCTTCCGTGCCGCGCGGCCCTTCGGGACCGGGCGCACCGCCTCTGGGGGCGAGAAAGATACCATGGGAAAGAAACTACTCATTGATGCCACGCATGCGGAGGAAACCCGCGTCGTGGTCCTGGACGGCAACAAGGTCGAGGAATTCGATTTCGAGACCATCCACAAGCGCCAGCTTGCCGGCAACATCTACCTCGCCAAGGTAACCCGCGTCGAACCGTCGCTGCAGGCGGCCTTCGTCGATTACGGCGGCAACCGCCACGGTTTTCTGGCTTTCGCCGAGATCCACCCCGATTATTATCAGATCCCCGTCGCTGACCGCCGCGCCCTGATCGAGGAAGAGCGCGCTCTCGCCCGCGACCAGGAGGAAGAAGGCAATCGCCGGGCCCGCAAGCGCCGCGACCAGGCCCCCGCGGCCGAGGAGCAGGCAAGCGAAGAGCAGGGTAGCGACGAGGCGACCGCCGCCGCCGATGCCGCCAGCGCCGACACCGCCAGCATCGAGCCGGTCAACGGCATGGATGCCGAGGGCGTGGTCGAAGCGCCCGCCGCCGAGGACGCGCCGCGCGGCCGCCGCAAACGCGCCGCCGCCGAGGATGACGCCGCTGCGGAAACCGCGGCGACAGAAGCGCCTGCCCCCCAGGCGGCCCAGGCCGAGGGGATGGAGCATCGCACCTATGGCGCGATGGATATCGTCGAGCTGGGCGAGGACGAGACCGCCGATGGCCCGGAAGTCGCCGCGGTCCGCGCCGACGAGGAAGAAGAACCCTACAGCGCCCGTGACCACGCCTCGGACATCGACAGCGAGATTGAATCGGTCGCCGACGAGGATGTCTCGGACGAGGTGCGCCCGCCGCGCCGGACCCGCGCCCGCCGCTACAAGATTCAGGAAGTGATCAAGGTCCGGCAGATCATGCTGGTCCAGGTCGTCAAGGAAGAGCGTGGCAACAAGGGCGCCGCGTTGACCACCTATCTGTCGCTCGCCGGCCGCTATTGCGTGCTGATGCCGAACACCGCCCGGGGCGGCGGCATCTCGCGCAAGATCACCAACGCCGCGGACCGCAAGAAGCTGAAGGACATCGCCGCCGAGTTCGACGTGCCCGATGGGGCTGGCCTGATCATCCGCACGGCCGGTGCCAACCGCACCAAGCCCGAAATCAAGCGCGACTACGAATATCTGTTCCGCCTGTGGGAGCAGATCCGCGACCTGACGCTGAAGAGCATCGCGCCCGCGCCGATCTATGAAGAGGGCAACCTCATCAAGCGCTCGATCCGCGACCTTTACAACAAGGACATCGACGAGGTTTTGGTCGAGGGCGAGGGCGGCTACCGCACCGCCAAGGACTTCATGAAGATGATCATGCCGTCCCACGCCCGCAACGTGCAGCTCTACACCGAGCAGATGCCGCTCTTTGCGCGCTTCCAGGTGGAAAGCTACCTGGGCTCGATGTTCAACCCGACCGTGCAGCTGAAATCGGGCGGTTACATCGTCATCGGCGTGACCGAGGCGCTGGTCGCCATCGACGTGAACTCGGGCAAGTCGACGCGCGAAGGCTCCATCGAGGACACGGCGCTCAAGACCAACCTCGAGGCCGCCGACGAGATCGCCCGCCAGCTGCGCCTGCGCGACTTGGCCGGTCTGATCGTCATCGACTTCATCGACATGGAAGAGCGCAAGAACAACGCCTCCGTCGAGAAGCGGCTCAAGGAAGCCCTGCGCAACGACCGTGCCCGCATCCAGGTCGGCCGCATCTCGGGCTTCGGCCTGATGGAGATGTCGCGCCAGCGCCTGCGCCCGGGCATGATCGAGGCGACGACGCAGCCCTGCCCGCATTGCCACGGCACCGGCCTGATCCGCTCGGACAACTCGCTGGCGCTGCAGATCCTGCGCGCGCTGGAGGAAGAGGGCACGCGCAACCGCTCGAAAGAAGTGCTGGTCAAGGCGCCCATCGGGATCGTCAACTACCTCTTCAACTCGAAGCGCGAACATCTGGCCCAGATTGAGCAGCGTTATGGCATGGCGATCCGGCTGGAGGCCGACCCGTCGCTGATCTCGCCCGATTACGTGATCGAGAAGTTCAAGACCGCGACCAGGATCGTGCAGATCCCGGCCACGCCGGTGATCTCGCTCGACGCGCAGACCATGCATGACGTGGATGACGATCTGGCCGACGAGTTCGAGGACGAAACCGAGGTCGAGGCGGAAGCCGAGGCCGAGGCGCCGGAAGCGGCGGCCGAACCCAAGGGCGAGAATGGCGAGGGCGGCAAGCGCAAGCGCCGTCGGCGCCGGCGTCGTCGGGGTGGCAAGGACGGCGAGTCGCGGGGCGATGCCGCGGACAATGACGGCGACGAGGGCGACGACAGCGACGAGGGCGAGGCCGAAGAATCGGTGACCGCGGTCGAAACCGTCGAAACCCCGGCCGAGGCACCGGCGGAAGCCGCCGCCGACGTCGTGACCGAGGATGCGGCAGAGCCCGCGGCCGAGGAAAAGCCCGCCCGCAAGCGCCGCAGCCGCAGCCGCAAGCCCAAGGCTGATGAGGAAGGCGCGGAAGCGCCTGCCGAAGCTCCCGCTGCCGAGGTCCAGGCCTCGGAGGGTCAGCCTGAGGAAGCACCCGCCAAGCCCAAGCGCACCCGCGCCCGGCGCAAGACCAAGGCCGAACTCGCCGCCGCGGCCGCCGCCGAGCCTCCGGTCGAGGTTCCGGCAGAGGCACCGGTCGAGACGCCGGCAGAAACGCCTGTCGAGGCCCCGGTGCCGACGCCTGACGAAACCCCGGTCGAGACCCCGGTGGAAGCCCCGGTCGAGGCGCCCGCCGAGACCCCGGCCGAAACCCCTGTCGAGGTTCCTGCTGAAACGCCGAGCCAGTCCTCGGTTCCCGCCGAAACCGGCGTGCAGACCGCAGAGGCGCCGGCCGCCCAGGCTGCGCCCGAGGCCAACGCCGGTCCATCGCGTCCGCGCCGTTCGGGCTGGTGGTCGCGCAAAGGCTGACCCCTCGGGACGCCGGCGCCTGCGCCCCGGTGTCGCAGTGAAGGAAACGTGAGCCGCGCCCCCCGTGACGAACGGGGGGCGCGTCGCTATCAGGGACCGACCAAAGGAGCCTGCCGATGTTCGGGATCGACCTCTTCGACGCTGCCCTGATGCCGTCCTTGTTCGTGGCGCTGCTGGCGGGGTTGCTCTCGTTCCTCAGCCCCTGCGTGTTGCCCATCGTGCCGCCCTATCTGGCCTATATGTCTGGCATCTCGATGCGAGAACTGACCGAGAGCCGGGGCCTCAGCCCCGCCACGGTGCCCGCGCTTTTCTTCGTCATGGGGCTGAGCACGGTTTTCCTGTTCCTAGGCTTCACCGCGTCGTCTCTGGGGCGCCTCTTTCTGGCCTACCGCGAAGAATTCGCCATGGCGGCGGGCGTCGTCGTGATCGTCATGGGCCTGCATTTCCTGGGCCTGTTCCGGCTGGGCTTCCTGATGCGCGAGGCCCGGTTCGACGGCGGCAAGGGCGGCTCGGCCTTCGGCGCCTATGTGCTGGGGCTGGCCTTTGCCTTCGGCTGGACCCCCTGCATCGGGCCGATCCTGGGCACGATCATCACCCTCGCCGCGGCCGAGGATTCCGTGGCCCAGGGTACGGCGCTGCTCGCCGCCTATGCCGTGGGGCTGGGGCTGCCCTTCCTGCTGGCGGCGGTGTTCATCACCCGGTCGATGCGGCTGATGAACCGGCTGAAGCCCTGGATGGGCTGGATCGAAAAGGCGATGGGCGTGCTGCTGGTCGTGGTCGGCGTGGCGCTGATTACCGGCTGGATGGCCGATTTCTCGTTCTGGCTGCTCGAGGTCTTCCCGGCGCTGGGTCGGATCGGCTGAGGGCTGTGCTGCGACGATGACGAGGAACGGCGCCCTGCGGCGCCTCCCTGTCAGGCCTTGAACTGCAGCGCATGCAACCTGGCATAGGCCCCGTCGCGGGCCAGCAGCGTTTCGTGATCGCCCTCCTCGACGACTTGGCCCGCCTCCATCACCACGATCTTGTCGGCGTGGCGGATGGTGGAAAGCCGGTGGGCGATGACCAGCGTCGTCCGCCCGGCGCTGAGCCTGTCCAGCGCCTCCTGCACCAGCGCCTCGGACCGCGCGTCCAGCGCCGAGGTCGCTTCGTCCAGCAGGAGGATCGGCGATTCCCTGAGCAGCGCCCGGGCGATGGCCACCCGCTGCCGCTGCCCGCCCGACAGCGCCGAGCCGCGCGGTCCGACACGGGTGTCGAGCCCCTCGGTCAGCGAGGGCAGGAATTCGTCCACATGCGCCGCGGCGACGGCCTGCGGCAGGCGGGCCTCGGCCCCTGCCGGTGCGCCCATCAGCACGTTGTCCCTGAGCGTCTCGTCAAAAAGGGCGCTGTCCTGGGCCACGACGCTGAAGAGGTCGCGCAACCCGCGCAGATCCATGCGGGCTATATCCTCGCCGCCGATCAGCACCTGGCCCGATTGCGGATCGGCAAGGCGCGTCAGCAGGGTGAAGACCGTCGATTTCCCGGCGCCCGAGGGGCCGACCAGCGCGGTGGTCTTGCCGGCTTCGGCGGTGAAGGAGAGGGCGCGCAGCACCGGATCGCCGTCATAGGCGAAGGTCACGCCCTCGAAACGGATGGTCTCGGTTCCCCGGACGGGCAGGGGGGCGAGCGGGCCCTGCGGCTGGGCGATGCGGGGCTTTTCGTCCAGAAGGCGGTGGATGCGGTCGAGCGAGGCCAGCACATTCTGCCAGGCGCCCGACATGGTGCCGAGGCGGCGCAGCGGCTCGAACAGAAGGGCGATGGCGGCAACGAAGGTCATGAATTCGCCGACCGTGCGGTCCCCGGCGACGATCTGCGCCCCGGCGAAGGTCAGGACCAGCGTGAAGCCCAGCGCCGCCACCAGATCCGACATCGAGCCCATCGCCGCCTGACCCGCCGCGACCCGCACCCGGGCCTTGACGAAGCGCGACAGGACGCGCGACAGCCGGTCGCCCTCGCTGGTCTCGATGCCGGTGCGCTGGATGGTCTGGACGCCGTGGAAGATCTCGTCGAGCCGGGTCGAGGCCGCAGCCGAGGCGTCGCGCGCCCGCACCCCCATGTCGCGCACCACCCGCTGCAGGAAGCCCGCCGGAAGCACCAGAAGCGGCACGCCGACCAGCGCCACCAGCGTCCAGACCCAGTCGGTCCAGAGCGCCACGCCGAGGAGCGCCACGATCGACACCGCATCGCGGGCGACACCGGGCAGGATCCGCTCGAAGACCGCGTTGAGCTCGGCCGTGTCGCCGCGGACCCGGTCGATCAGATGGCCCGGCGGATGGGTGTGGTGGAAGGATTGGTCGAGGCCCATCAGATGCAGGGTCAACTGACGCTGCAGGCCCGCGCCGACCTTCTCGGCCACATGGGCCATGATCGTGCGGTAGACGAGCGAGGTGGTGGCGCGCAGCACGAAAGTGGCGCCGAAACCCAGCGCGATCCATTTCACCAGATCGCCGCGGCCGGCGACCAGCACCTGGTCGAACATCGGCTTCAGCAGCGCCGAGAGCGCCCCGGCCATGGCGCCGTCGATCGCCATGCAGAGGATGGCCACGGACATGAGGGGCATCCAGCGCCGAACATGGTTGGCCCAGAACCAGCGGGCCAGCCGGCGGTCATGCGCGCGGCTGCGGGGCGGCTCGGCAGGGATCGGATCGGGGGAGGCGGTCATGACGGGCCGGTCTTGCAAGGGCTCGCGGCTCTATAGCGCGGAACGGCGGCGGGGGAAACCTCGGGTTTCGGACACGGCCCCGGCGGGGGTGTCCCATGCGTGGGACGTTTTGGGGGGGTGAGGGATTACAGGGGGTTAGCGGGGGGTGTTAAGGGTTTGGTAGGAGTGTCCCAGGGGTCATGGGGGTGGCGGAGGGGTGTAGCTGGCGGGGTCGGCGCGCCATTTGGCGAGTTCGGAGTCGTAGGTGGGGCCACCGTCCTTGGCTTGCTGCGGCAGCGCCCAGTCCGGCCAATGCCGGGGGCGGGTCAGCGTGTCGGGAAGGATGACGCTGCGGTCGCCGAAACTGGCGTCGACCTGTTCCTGGGAAATCTTGACGCTTGACCAATCGACCGACTGGAGCCCCACCCCCTGAAAGATCGCATGTTTCAGGTTGGTACGGTCGCTCATCCGCGCCTCGCTAAGATACACGCCCGCTAATCGCGCCCGCCAGAAGGACGTGCCCTCGAGCCGGGCGTCGCAAAGGTTCGCGCCGTCCAGACGGCTCCTTTCGAGGTTTGCCCACCGCATCCGCGCGAAGGCGAAGTCGGTGTTCTCCAGCCGCGCGTGGGTGAGGTTCGCCCCCTCCATGTGCGCCCCCCAGAGGGTCGCCCCCTCCAGCTGCGCCCGCGTGAGGTCCGCCCCTTCAATCCGCGCGTGTCCGAGTTCCGCCCCCTCCATCCGCGCTTCCACGAGGTTCGCCCCCTCCATCCGCGCCTGCGAGAGGTTCGACCCTTCCATCCTTGCGCCTGTGACGATTGTGCCCTGCATCCAGGCCTCCCCCAGGGATGCGCTTTGCATCCGCGCCTGCCAGAGGATAGCGCCCTCCAACCGCGCCCGCGTGAAGATCGCGCCCTCCATCCGCGCACCATCGAAACGGGAGAACGAAAGGCTGCCCTCGGTGAGGTCTGCGCGTTGGAGATTGGTCTTGCGCAGGTCCAGCCGATATCCGGCGTAGGCGCGGACGGCCTCTGTCCAGTCCTCCAGGTCGGCTCTGAATGCCTCCAGTTCACGGAAAGACAGCGGTGCGTCGCCGGGTACGTCGGGCAGCGCGGGGCAGGGGGTGTCGGTAGGATGGCTGGCCCGCGCATCGGGCGGGTCAGGCCAGGCTGCCTCGACCCGGATCTGGGCCGGGGTGCGGCGGCCGATGACCTTCAAGGCCAAGGCTATGTCCTCGCGGGGCGGTTTGAGCGACTGAGCCCATTGGTAGAGGGGCGAGTCAAAGAAGAAATCCTTCAGACGCTGCTCACGGCGTCGGAGATGCCACCAGCGCTCTTCCTCGGTCGGGTCGTCCTTGAGTGGTTCCCAGTCGCCGAAGGGGTGATCCTTCGCCGTGCGGGCAGGGGCGTTCTCGCGGATATAGGCGCAAAGGATTTCCATGACTCGCACATGGTCGCGGCCTTTGTCATGGGTGGTGCTGTCCTGCGCGATGCGTTCGAGGGAGAGGATGGCGCCGATGCGGACTTCGAGGTTGGGGACGGTTTCGGAGAAGGCCTGCCAGTCTCCCTTGTCGATTACCAGTTCATTTGGGGCCAGATGGATGCTTTCGTCGCGCCATTCGATCTCGGTACGGTCCTCCGGCGGGCCGATGTCTCGATCATCAAAGAGCGGATCGCCGGGCGGTGTGTAACGGATCACGACAGGACGCCCGATCCGGTCCACTTTCTTCTCCGCCCCCAGCTGCTCGACCGCTTTCGAGATGCGGTCGGTCATGTGGCCCTCTTTCTGCCAGCGGACGGTCTGGTGCTTCAGGATCGTGCCCCAGATCAGGAACGGGGCGCCAAGGAGGGCGGCGATGAGTGAACCGGCGCCGAGGCTGATGCCTTCCGTCCGGTTTTCCATTGCATTGATGATCGTGTGGCGCAGCGTGGCGAAGGCAGCGATGATGGCCACAAGGAACAGAAGCGCGCCGAGGAGGATCAGAACGATCGCAAAGGCGTTCAGGCCTGCGCTCGGGAAAGGAAAGGTCGTCGGGGTCCGTTTCATCAGGATCGGCAAGGCGGCCCAAAGCGTCGCGCAGATCAAAAGGAACGCCACAATGAGGAGCGACCAGAGCGGTAGAGTGATGGGCGTCAGAACGTCAGAGGCGGTGTCGGTCATCGGGTCTTTCACGCGCAAGGGACCGGGGAAGGATGGCGGTTCGGGGGGCGGTTGGGAAGGGGGTGGTGCGGGCGAACAGGCATCCGACGGGGCGGGGTCCTGGGGGTGGTGGGTTGGAAACCCACCCTACGGGGGAGGGGCTGGCGTGGTCTGGGCGAGCGCGCGTCCTGCGGGGCGCTGCGGGTGGGTAGCTTATGCGGTGACCGGGTTGGAAACCGGGGCAAAAGGGGCCGACCGCCCGATTGGCGGCGGCTTGCTCGTCTCCCGGGATTGGCCTAGACACGTCGCGACGTTTTCTCGCAAAGGTGAGCCATGCGCCTCAGCCGCTATTTCCTGCCCGTCCTCAAGGAAAACCCCTCGGAGGCGCAGATCGTCAGCCACCGGCTGATGCTGCGCGCGGGCATGATCCGCCAGCAGGCGGCGGGGATCTATTCCTGGCTACCCCTGGGCTACAAGGTGCTGAAACGCATCGAGCAGATCGTGCATGAAGAGCAGGTGCGCGCCGGCCACATCCCGCTGCTGATGCCGACGCTGCAGCCGGCGGATCTGTGGCGCGAATCCGGGCGCTATGACGCCTACGGCGCCGAGATGCTTCGCATCAAGGACCGGCATGAGCGCGACATGCTCTATGGACCGACGAACGAGGAGATGATCACCGACATCTTCCGCAGCCATGTCGGCAGCTACAAGGATCTGCCGCTGACGCTGTATCACATCCAGTGGAAATTTCGCGACGAGGTGCGGCCGCGCTTCGGCGTGATGCGCGGGCGCGAGTTCCTGATGAAGGACGGCTACAATTTCGACATCGACAAGCCCTCGGCGCTGCATGCCTATAACCGGCATATGGTTTCGTATCTGCGGACCTACGAGCGGATGGGGCTGACGGCGATCCCGATGCGGGCGGACAGCGGCCCGATTGGCGGCGACGACACGCATGAATTCCTGGTGCTGGCACAGACGGGCGAATCCGAGGTCTTCTACGACGACCGGGTGACGCAGCTGAAGCTGGGCGACCGGCAGGTCGATTACGACAATTGGGACGAGGTGGCCGGGGTCTGCAAGGAATTCACCACGCTCTATGCCCGCACCGACGAGACCCATGACGAGGCCAAATTCGCCGAGATCCCCGAGGAGCACCGCAAGGTCGGCCGCGGCATCGAGGTGGGGCAGATCTTCTTCTTCGGCACCAAATATTCAGAGCCGATGGGCGCGGTGGTGGTCAACGACAAGGGCGAGCGGGTGCCGGTGCAGATGGGCTCGCACGGGATCGGTGTCTCGCGTCTTCTGGGCGCGATCATCGAGGCCTCGCATGACGACAAGGGGATCATCTGGCCCGAGGGGGTGACGCCGTTCCATGCGGGGATCGTCAACCTCAAGCAGGGCGACGGGGCGGCGGATGCGGCTTGCGACGCGCTTTACAAGGCGCTGGTCGGGGCGGGGCTGGACCCGCTATACGACGACCGCAACGAGCGGGCGGGGGCCAAATTCGCGACGATGGATCTGATCGGGCTGCCCTGGCGGATCACCGTCGGGCCGCGCGGGCTGGAGAAGGGCGTGGTGGAACTCACCTCGCGCCGGACCGGCGAAAGCGAGGAGCTGGCGCCCGAAGCGGCGGTGGCGCGGCTGGTGGAGATCTACGCGGCCCATCGCTGAGCTGGGTACTTCTGGCGAGCGCCGGGGGGTTTTCCACCCCCCGGACCCCCCGGAGGATATTTGAGGCGCAAAGAAGGGCGGGACTCACCGCCCTTTTTCTTGAGCTTTGGCCTCGATTGGGGGCGCGCGCGAAGGGCGAATTAAGGTTAATGCGGGAGGCGGCGGCCCCGGGAGGGGGCTTCAGGTCCAGAAGGTGCCTCGGCGATCAGGGGGGCGGGGTGTGCGCCTTGGTCGGGGAGGTGGGGCAGGGCGCCTGGCGCTGACGGGCGCAGGGCCGCGCGGTTCTTGCGGTGGGGCTCGCCGGAATGAGCCGTGGGGCCGCCCCGGTGCCCGCGGTTTGCCGGTGCCGGGTCCCGCCTTCGCGGAACCAGGGCGCCAGTCTAACGCTTCATGCTGGTATCGCCCGTCAACCCCCCCGGCAACCCGCAGGCCGATCATCCCGCGACAGCGCACCACTTGCCGGGGCGGGGCCCGGCCTCGCCCCGGATCGAGACCGCGCCACGGTCGTACCCCCAGCAGCCGCACCTGCCCTTGAACGCAATGCCCTGGGTAAGCTCTCCTTAACCCGCTTTCTTTGTTCTACAAATATCCTCGAGGGTCCGGGGGCAGACGGCCCCCCGGGGGTGGCCAGGGGCGCGGACATCGGGGCGGGGCGGAACCGGAAGCGTCCCTCGGGCGTTGGGGTCGAGGGAGCAGGCGGGAGGCGTCTGCCGGAATGAAAGGTCATAGTCATGCTGAAGTGGATTCTCATCCTGCTTGCCGTTGCCGCCATCGCCGGTCTGCTGGGATTCGGCCGGATCTCGGGCGTGGCGCTGACCGGGGCCAAGGTCCTGATCGTGGTGGCGCTGATCATGTTCCTGCTTCTGCTTTTCGGCGTGGTCGCCATCGCCTGACCGGGGGCCTGTGGCTGCCACCCGGGGAGGCCCGGGGGCAGTGCACGAATGCGCGAGGAGGCGCCCGGGCGGCGATTTGACCCGGCGGGCCGCGGTGACAGGCCACCCGGCCGCGGCTATAGATCGGGCGAAACCCCTGCCGTGAGCGCACTCCGCATGCCTGTCCGCATCCTCGCCTCTCTGGTGGCCTTGCTGTTGGCCGTCCTGCTCTTCGCCGCGCCGCTGCAGGTCGGGGCACAGCAGCCGGCGCCGCAGGAGCGTGCAGAGCGGTTGGCCACCGCCTTTCTGGCCTGGGCCGAGGCCGCCGGGGCGCCGGGTGCCGAAATCGCCATTGCGCGCAACGGTGACCGGGTTCTCGCACGCGCGGCCGAGGGGCTGCCGGGGGCGCCGCGGGTCCTCGCCTCGCTGGGAAAGTCGGTGACCGCGCAATGCGTGGCGGGGCTGGTCGAGGCGCGGCGTCTGCGCTGGGACTCGACCCTCGGGCAGGTGCTGGGCTGGACCGGACCCGGCGCCGACATCACCGTCGCCTCCCTCGTTACTCAATCGGCCGGGCTGCGCGACGACCGCACGCAGGAGGCGATGCCCCTCTGGCACGCGGGGGGCGGCGACTGGCGTCTGGTGGCGGGGTGGGGCCTGCGCCCCGGCCCGGCCGACTTTGCCTATAACAACGAGAATTATGCGCTGCTTGGCACGGTGATCGAACGCGTCACCGGGCAGGCCTATCAAACGGCCTGCGACGGGGTGCTGCCGGGCTCGACCATGGCACCGGGCACGGCGGTCTATGGGCCGCTCGGTGGCTGGCAGGCCAGCCTGGGCGATTACGCCGTCTTCCAGTCGCTGCTCTGGGGCAACCGCGCGCCCGAGGGACCGGTGGCGGAACTGGGCGGCGACGTGGTTTATGGGTTGGGGATGTATGGACGCCCCTCGGGCGAGGGCTGGATCTGGTGGCATCTGGGCGCGCTCTGCATGCCCGGCATCATCGAGGCGACCAGCTATGCGCTGGTCATGCGCGAGGGCTGGAGCGTGGCGGTGGCGATGGATTCCTGTCCCGATTACGATCAGCTGAGCGCACTCGACCGCACCCTCTGGGAGGCCTTCGGCCATGAATGACACCGCCATCCCGCGCATCGATCTGGATGCGCTTTTTGCCGGCGACCCGGCGCAGGCGGCCGAGGTGCGGCGTGGCGCGGCCGAGGTCGGCTTTCTGGTGGTGACGGGCGGGCCGCTGCCCCCGGCGCGCGTGACCTCGGTCATCGCCGCCTATCGGGCCTTCTTCGCGCTGCCCGAAGCCGAGAAGCGGCAGGTGGACATGGCTGCCACCGGGTCCAACCGGGGCTGGGGCGGGCCGCGTTCCGAACAGGTCGATCCGGCGGCGAACCCCGATTACAAGGAGGTCTTCGACATCGGCTTCGAGGTGCCGGGCTCATCCCTGCCGGTGCATGCGCCGAACCTCTGGCCCCTGCGTCCCGAGGGGTTCCGGGCGACGCTTGAAGACTATTACGCCGAGGCGAGGACGCTCGCCCTGCGGCTGCTGGGCGCCGTGGCCGAGGCAATCGGCGAGGATCCCGGTTTCTTTGCCGACAAATTCGCCCAGCCTATGGCGCTGTTGCGCGGCAATTACTACCCGCCGCGGCCGGACTGGGCGGGCGAGAAGGATTTCGGCATCGCCGCGCATACCGATTACGGTTGCCTGACGCTTCTGGCCAGCGACGGCGTGCCGGGGCTGGAGGTGCTGACGCGGGCCGGGGATTGGGTGCCGGTGCTGGCGCCGCCGGGATCCTTTGTCATCAATTTTGGCGAAATGCTCGAGATCTGGACCAGCGGGCGGGTTCGCGCGACGCCGCATCGGGTGGTGGGGACGGGCGAGGAGCGGATTTCGGTGCCGCTCTTTTTCAACCCCGATCCGGGGACCAATGTGGCGCCCCCCGGCTCGGGCCAAGTAATCCTTGCGGTTGAGCATCTGCAACAGCGCTTCGCGGAGACTTACGTGCATCTGCAAAAGAGGCGCTGAACCGGCGCTGACCAGCGCGGCCGCGAAATTTGCGTGACGCGATGGGGATTTGGCCAGAACGTGCCTGAGCCGGACAGGCGGGGGGGCGGCTGTTGACGCGCTGGCGCGGGGGCGGTACGGGAATGGGCCGTGCCCCGATGGCCGACGCCGGAACCGATGCCGACTTCCTTGCTGCTGATCCTCACCGCCGCCGGATTCGGCGCCTCGCCGCTTCTGATCGCCGAGGCCGTGGCGTATTTCCCGCCCTGGACGCTGGCCGCGCTGCGCGCCGCGCTGGGCCTGCCGCTGCTGTTGCTGGCGGCGGGGGCGCTGGGTCCGCAGCGCAGGCCCAGCCGCTACGACCTGCTGACGGCGCTGGTGGGCGGCACGCTGGTGGTGACCATTCCGTTCGTCAGCATGGCGGCGGGGATGCAATACATCCCCTCGGGCATGGGGGGCATGCTCTATGCGACGATGCCGCTCTTCACCCTGGCGCTTGCCGCCCTCTTTCTGGCCGACGAGCCGGCGAGCCTCGGGCAGGCGATCCGCATCGGCACCGGGCTGATTGGCGTGGCGATGATCTCGATCCCGGCGATCCGGGCCGGGGGCTTCGCCGAGGCTGGCTTCGGCACGCTGATGGTGCTGATCTCGCCCCTGAGCTATGCCGCCGGCAATGTCTGGTTCCGACGCCGCCGCAAGATGGCACCGCTGGTTCTGTCGGCGGGCATGTTCGCGGTGGGGGCGCTGACCGTCTGGCCGATGGCGCTGCTGATCGACGGGCGCGTCGCGGTTGAGCCGTCCGTCGCCGTGATCGGCACGCTGGCGGCGCTGGTGGTGCTGGCGACCATCGCGCCGAACCTGCTGAATTACGCGCTGGTGCAGCGGGCCGGGGCCAATCGCGCGGCGCTGGCGATGTTCCTGATGCCCGCCTTCAGCGTGGTCTTCGGCATGATCTTCCGGGGCGAACGGCTGCCGATGCTGGCCTTCGTCGGTCTGGCGCTGGTCATCCTGGCCTCGACCGCGCGCCTGCCCGGCTTGTGGCGGCGCGGAAGCCGGGGGTTCAGGCGCCGGGTCAAGCGGTTGCCGGTGGCGCAGGCCGCCCCGGCGGGAACCTTCGTGAGCCGCCGTCAGCCGGTTCCCGCCGCGCCGATGCCTGCGCCGGTCACGGCGGCCTCCACCCTTGCCCCCGTCGAGACGCCTGCCGAGCCCCCGTCCAAGCCGCGCCCCCATGAGGCCTTGACGCCCGCCGACCGCCGCGCGCGCCGTGAGGCGGTTCATGCCGCGGCCCTCCGCAACGCCGAGGCCGCGGCGCGTCAGGCGGGCAACCGCAAGAGGGGCCGTCGCGTCCCGGCGCCGTCCCTTCCGGCGGATCAGGCCGAGGCGCCGACAATCGCAGGCGGGACGCCCGATGATGCGGCGAAGGCTGCCCCACCGATCACGGCTGCGCCGAAGCCCGCAGACCAGGACCCGCCCAAGCACCCCGGTGCCGGAGCCTCGGAAGCGCCGGGAACCGGAACCCGGAACCCGGAAACGGCCAAGCCGGGGTCCCCGGCCGGAACCGGCGTCTCGACCGACGCGCTGTCGTCCGGGCGTTAGGCATCCCTTCCACGCCGCCGTCAGGCCAGGTCCAGCCCGCCCTCGCGCTGCAGGAAGGCCACCACCTCGGCGATGCCCACGCCGTTGCGCACCTGGGCCAGCACATAGGGCCGGGCGCCGCGGGCGCGTTTCGTATCCGCCTCCAGAAGCGCCACATCAACGCCGACATAGGGCGCCAGATCGGTCTTGTTGACCACCAGCAGGTCGGATTTCGTGACCCCCGGCCCGCGTTTTCGCGGAATATCCTGCCCGGCGGCGGTGTCGATGACATAGATGGTCAGATCCGCCAGTTCGGGCGAGAAGGTGGCGGCCAGGTTGTCGCCTCCCGATTCGATCAGGATCAGGTCCAGCCCCGGGATTTCGGTGTTGAGTTGGTCCACCGCCGCCAGGTTGATCGAGGCATCCTCGCGGATTGCGGTATGCGGGCAGCCGCCGGTTTCCACGCCCTTGATCCGCGCCTCGGGCAGGACCTGGGCGCGGACGAGGTAATCGGCATCCTCGCGCGTGTAGATGTCGTTGGTGATCACCGCCATGGAACAGCGCCCGGCCAGTGCCCGGGCCAGTTGTTCGGTCAGCGAGGTCTTGCCGCAGCCCACGGGGCCGCCGATTCCCACCCTGAGGGGGCCGTTCGCGCTCATGTCCTGAAGATCCTGATGTCCTGGGTTTCGTGTTCGAAAGCGGCGAGTTCGGCCGCGAAAGCCGCCCCGCCGAGATCGTCGAGCGTGGCAGCACCGGCCCGTCCCGCCAGATCCGCCAGCAAGGGAGCGAGGCGGGCGAGAACCCGCTGCCCCTCGGTCTGACCCAGCGGCACATGGCGCACGGCGATGGTGACGAGGTTGCCGGCAAAGCCCTGAAGATAAAGGGCGATGATCGTGGCCGGGGGCAGGGTAAGGGCGGCGCTGCCCGCCGCCTCGGCCAGGGCAACGGGCAGGGCGCGGGGCGGCTGCGGGCGTCCGGTCAGCGCGCTGACCGTGCGGGCGAAGGCCTGGCCCTGGTCCAGCGTCTCTCGCAGACGCTCGGCCGAAGGGGCCAGGGCGCGGGCGAGGACGTCGAGCGCCGCCAGATCCGCGCCGTCGCGCAGCCCCACGGCCACCAGCACCGCGTCCTGCCAGCCCGCGCCGTGCCTGAGGATGCCCTCAAGCCAGGCCTGAAGCGTCGCGGCATCCGTGACCTTCCCCTCGGCCACCACCCGCTCCAGCCCATGCGAATAGGCGAAGGCCCCGGTCGGAAAGGCCGGGGACAGCCATTGCGTGAGGGTGAGGAGCGCGGCGGGATCGGTCATCGGCAGGGCTTAGTCAGCCTCGTCGCCGCCGTGGAAATGGGCGCCGTGGTGGTGAATATGGCCGTCGTGGCTGTGGTGGTCATGGGTGTGAAAGGGCGTGCCGGGCGCGTGGCTGTGGGCGTGGCTGTGCCCGTGGTCATGCCCCATGGTCCGCCCGGTGCCATAGGCGCCCGATTCCGGCGCGAAGGGGCGCGAGACGCGGGTGATCCGGGCGCCAAGGCCCTTGAGCATCCCCTCCAGCACATGATCCTCGCGGATCAGCAGATAGGTGTCGTGGATCTCGCAGGGGGTATGGCGGTTGCCGATATGCCAGGCGAGCCGGGCCAGATCGCCGGTGATCAGCAGGACGTTTTCCTCGGCGGGAACGATCTGGATCGCGCGCCCGTCCTCCAGCTCGAACCCCCAATAGGAATCGAGGTTGGTGACGGCGGGCAGGTCGACCATGAACCCCTCGTCATGCACCGTCACCAGCCGTTTGCGGCGCATCAGACGGGCGTCGTAATCGAGCACGACCAGATCATAGGTCCGGTCGGGCGCGGCGGTCAGAAGACGGGTCGCGGGGGGCAGATCGGTCATCGGCGAATCCTCGTAAACGCGGTCTTCACCGTTGCAGGGCAGGATGACCCGCGCAAGCAACGGAGGGACGCATGCAAGCGGTTGGTTTGTCGGACGAGTTGGCCATGGTTCGGTCGCGTATCACGGCGCTGAGGACGCGCGAGGCGATGCTCTGCGCCGAGCTGGAACAGGCGGATCTGCTGGGAAGAACGGGGCAATGGACCCAGGCCGAACTGGTCGAACGACGGGTCCGGGTCTTCGATCACCGGCTGCTGCCCAAGGGCGTGCAGGAGGATCCGGCCTTCTGGGTCGAGCGCCGCAGGATGGAGGTGCGCTGCCGCTTGCGGGACGATGCACGGGTCCCGATCGCCATGCGCCGGGCCGAGATCGCCGCCCCGCTGATGGGGGCGGCGGATGCCAATCTGATCGGTGGGGCGGCCTGGCTCTGAGCCAGGCCGCGGTTCAGAGCGCGAGGCGGTCGCGGAAGACGTGATGCACGATGCGGTCGCGGCTGATCCCCATCTCGGCCAGCTGCGCATCCGAGAGCATCTGCAGCCGCTCGATCTGGTCGCGCCGGGTGCGGGCCTCGAGATAGGCATTGAACCCCTGACCGAGCGAGGCGAAGAAACGGTCGATCTGCGCGCGCATGCGCGGCGAGAAGTCGGTGGTACTGGTGAAGGCCATTGTCGGAAACCTCGAAGAATGAGTGTTTCCCCCCTGCGAGCAAGGTAGGTCATGCCGGTCGGCCGAACCAGACCCAACTCGGCAATGCTGCGTTGCAGCGATGGCATGGCTGTCGAGGCGCGTCCTGGCGCACGGCGCGCGGGCAGGGGCCGGGTGAGGGGGCTGTCTGCCCCCTCTGCACTTCGGGCATTCACCCCAGAGGATATTGGGGGAACAAAGATGCGGCTTAGCACTTTCTTAACCTTCATCTTCGTTCTGCAACTATCCTCGGGGGGTGAATTGGCCGTCAGGCCAAGAGGGGGGCAGACGGCCCCCCTTTCTGTTTCGTGTGGGCGCCGCGGGCGGGGGGCACGGAGCCTCAGAACAGGAAATAGCGCTGGGCCAGCGGCAGTTCATGCGCCGGTTCGCAGGTCAGCAGCAGGCCGTCCGCCCGCACTTCATAGGTCTCGGGATCGACCTCGATCTCGGGCGTGGCGTCGTTCAGCCGCATGTCGGCCTTGCCGATACCGCGACAGTTCCGCACCGCCACCAGCGATTTGGCGAGGCCGAGGCTGGCGCCGACGCCCGACTCGACCGCGGCCTGGCTGACGAAGGTGACGGCCGAGCGTTCGACCGCCCGCCCCAGGGCGCCGAACATCGGCCTTGTGTAGACCGGCTGCGGCGTCGGGATCGAGGCATTGGGATCGCCCATCTGCGCCACGGCGATGGAGCCGCCGATCAGCACCATCTCGGGCTTCGCGCCGAAGAAGGCGGGGGACCAGAGCACCAGATCAGCGCGCTTGCCCTCCTCGACCGAGCCGATTTCCTCGGCCATCCCATGCACGATGGCCGGGTTGATCGTGTATTTCGCCACATAGCGGCGGGCGCGGAAATTGTCGTTCTCGCCTTTTTCCTCGGGCAGCCGGCCGCGCTGCGTTTTCATCTTCGAGGCGGTCTGCCAGGTGCGGGTGATGACCTCGCCCACCCGGCCCATGGCCTGGCTGTCGCTCGAAATGATCGAGAAGGCGCCCAGATCGTGCAGGATGTCCTCGGCGGCGATGGTCTCGCGCCGGATGCGGCTTTCGGCGAAGGCCACGTCCTCGGGCACCTTGCGGCTGAGGTGATGGCAGACCATCAGCATGTCGAGGTGCTCCTCGATCGTGTTGACGGTATAGGGCATCGTCGGGTTCGTCGACGACGGGATCACGTTCTGCGACGAGACCACCTTGATGATATCGGGCGCATGGCCGCCGCCGGCGCCCTCGGTATGAAAGGCGTGGATGGTGCGGCCGGCGATGGCGGCCAGGGTGTTCTCGACAAAGCCGGATTCGTTCAGCGTGTCGGTGTGGATCATGACCTGCACGTCCATCCGGTCGGCAACCGTGAGGCAGCAATCGATGGCGGCGGGGGTCGTGCCCCAATCCTCGTGCAGCTTCATCGCGCAGGCCCCGGCGCGGATCATTTCCTCCAGTGCCTCGGGCTGCGAGGCATTGCCCTTGCCCGCGAGCCCGATGTTCATCGGCAGCCCGTCGACCGCCTGCAGCATCCGGGCGATATGCCAGGGGCCGGGGGTGCAGGTGGTGGCGAGCGTGCCATGCGCGGGGCCGGTGCCGCCGCCCAGCATGCAGGTGATGCCGGAATGAAGCGCATCCTCGACCTGCTGCGGGGCGATGAAATGGATATGCGCGTCCATGCCGCCCGCGGTCAGGATCTTGCCCTCGCCGGCGATGATCTCGGTCCCCGGCCCGATGATCACGGTGACGCCGGGCTGGGTGTCGGGGTTGCCCGCCTTGCCGATCTTCGCGATGCGCCCGTCCCTGAGCCCGACATCGGCCTTGTAGATGCCGGTATGGTCCAGGATCAGCGCGTTGGTGATGACCGTATCCATGGCGCCCCCGGCCCTGGTGACCTGTGACTGGCCCATGCCGTCGCGGATCACCTTGCCGCCGCCGAATTTCACCTCGTCGCCATAGATCGTGAGGTCTTTCTCCACCTCGATGACGATCTCGGTATCGCCCAGCCGCAGGCGGTCGCCGGTGGTCGGCCCGAACATGTCGGCGTATTGGGCGCGGGGGATGGCATAGGGCATGGCGGTTCCTTTCAGGCGTCCCGGAGGCCGCGCGGGATCGCCCCGGTCGCGGGACCGGAGAGCGTGGTGGGGCAGGGTAAGACGTGATTCAGGCCGGGCGGCCGGGTCCCCGGCGCGACAGCGTGCGGTGGTTGGCCGAGGTGCGCCTGGCATAGGGCGCGAGCGCGGCTTCGGCCACATGCAGCGGCGATTGCGCCAGCGCCAGCGCCTTGCCCATCCCCAGCGTCGCCTCGCCCAGCGCGTCCAGCTTTTCGGTCATCATCCGCGCGGCCTCGCCATCGCGGGTGCGCCAGGCGCCCATCAGTCCCAGCGTGCGCATGGCGACAACCTGCTGCGCCTGCAGCGTCATGAGGCTTGTCTCCAGCGACAGGCGGAAGAGATCGGCGGAGAACGGGAAGACCATGGGCGCGCATCCTTGCAAGGCGGACCTCGGCACGAGGCACCGCCGGGGAGCGGGCCGGAACCAGGGCCAGGGGCGCGACCCTACACCATTTGCCGGGCCGGGTCTCTTCCGTCCTTGGTCGAAGGCTATTTCGGCGGCCGGGGGGCGAGGCGGGGGGCTGCATCACAACGCCCCCATGACCTTTCCGTTGAAACCGAAGACTTTTCGCGCGCCCTGGAAGGGGATCAGCCGCACCTCGCGGGTCTGGCCCGGTTCGAACCGCACCGCGGTGCCGGCGGGGATGTCCAGCCGCAGGCCCCGCGCGGCCTGACGGTCGAAGGCGAGGCCGGGATTGGTTTCGGCGAAATGGTAATGCGAGCCGACCTGGACTGGCCGGTCGCCGGTATTGGCGACCAGCAGCGTGGTGACGGGGGATTCCGCGTTCAGGATGATGTCGCCCTGGGCGGCGAAGATCTCTCCGGGGATCATGGCGCGCGCCTCAGGCCAGGGTCAGGGCGAGGCCGCCGAGCGCGGCCGCGCCGCCAAGGCCGCGGAGCGCGAGCCCGCTCAGCGTCCGGCCCAGCGCGATGCCAGCCCCGTGCAGCGCGGCGGTGGCCAGCGCGAAGCCCAGGGCATAGAGGGCCAGCCCCTCGGCCGGGCCTTCGGCGCCATGGGCCCAGCCATGGGCGAGCCCGAAAAGCGCGACCATCGGCACGAGGGCGGTGAGCGGCAGCCGGGCGGCCAGCGCCACCAGCGCGCCGAGCACGATGATCGAGGCGAGGATCGCGGGCTCGACCGCCGGCAGCGCCACGCCGGCAAAGCCCAGCATGCCGCCCGCTAGCATCGCGCCGACGAAGGCTGCGGGCAGCGCCCAGAGCGTCCGGCCCCCGGCCTGTGCCGCCAGCAGCCCGACCGCGATCATGGCCAGCACATGGTCGAGCCCACCCAGCGGGTGGCCGGCGCCCGCCAGGAACGTCCCGCTGTCGTGGCCGGGATGGGCCAGCGCGAGCGAGGGCACCAGAAGGATCATCAGGGCGAGGGGAAGGATGCGCATGGGGGGCCTTTCAGCGGATCGGATGGTGAACGGTGACGAGTTTGGTGCCGTCGGGGAAGGTGGCCTCGACCTGCACGGAATGGATCATCTCGGGGATGCCGGCCATGCATTGCCCGGCGGTGATCACATGCGCGCCGGCTTCCATCAGATCGGCGACAGAACGGCCGTCGCGCGCCCCTTCGACGACGAAATCGGTAATCAGCGCAATGGCTTCCGGGTGATTCAGCTTGACGCCGCGGGCCAGCCGGTTGCGCGCGACCATGGCGGCAAGGCTGATCAGCAGCTTGTCCTTCTCGCGGGGGGTGAGGTTCATCGCTCTCTCCTAGATCTACCAGACGCGCGGCAGGGGGCCGGGGCGCAGGACCGCTACCAGCCGGGCGATCTGCCGCCTGAGCGGCCAGCCATCCGCCGCCATCAATCGGATTGTCAGCTTGCCGTCCGGGGCCGAGGCCGCGCCGCGCACGCCCGGTTCGGTGAGTGCGCCGCGAACCGGGCCCAGCGCATCCGCCGCGCCGCGGGCGATCAGCGCCATCGAGGCGAAGGCACGGGCGCCATCGAGCGTGGCGGGGCCATGCAACGCGTCGGTGCCAAGCGCCACGGGTTCGACCAGCACCGGGCGGCCCCCACGGCTCACTTCGCGCCGGTCGTGGAAGGTGAGGTCGCGCACCGTCTCGCCCATCGCGGCACGGCCGAGGACCACGGCCTCCAGCAGCAGGCATTCGGCCTCGGGCCCCAGCGCGATGCGGGTGCGGCGGTGCAGCGCCGAGCGGTCAAAGAGGATCGTCTCTTGCGGCAGCCAGTCGAGGCGACCCTCGGTTATCGTCAGATCCACCTCCAGCCGGGCCTGCCCGCCGCCTGCGCGATAGGCGCGTTCGGCGGTCTGGGTGGTGGCGGTGATGTCGCGGTCGGTGGTCAGGGCAAAGCGCAGCCGGTCGCCCCCGGTCAGCCCGCCCGAGGTGTTGAGGAACACGACTTCGGGCCGCTGGTCATGAAGCACGATCGCCTTGGCCGACCCTTCGGTATAGAGCCGCTGCAAACGCCCGGCGGCGAGCGTCACCTCGGCGGTGCCGCGCGTGCGTTGGTGCGGGATCGGGGCGAGGGCGTTCATGGGGACTCCGTTCATCCCACCGAAACCGGGGCGGGGGCCGGGGTTCAAGCGGGCGGGCGTATCGCTGGCGTCGGACCGGGAGAGGCATGTGGTAGATGCCTGCCGAATGGGCGGAACGATAAAAAAATGGGCGGAATGCAAAGCGAGGCGGCGCCTTGCTGCCTGCATCGGCGGCAAGGGTGGCGCGAAATGCCGCTTTCGCCCGCGCCCGGGATTTGCCAGCATGGCGCCGACGCGTGATCTGCCGCCGGAATCCCGATGCACCCCAATGCCCGCTGGGCCTTTGCCCGTTACCGCGCCGTGGCGCATCGCCTGCCCCAGCCGGGGGACTGGCCGAAGCGCACCTACCGGGTGCTGGATCTTCAGTATGTGCTGAAGCGCTATGATGGCTTCATCCTCGACGCTTTCGGAATCCTGAACGTGGGCGAGGGCGTCTTGCCGCAGGCGGTGGAGCGGGTGGCGCAGATGCGGGCGCTGGGCAAGAAACTGGTGGTGCTGACCAATGGCGCCGCCTCGCCCCGGGCCGAAGCTCTGGCCAAGTACCGCAAATGGGGGTTCGATTTCACCGAATCCGAGGTGATCGCCAGCCGTGACCTGGCCGGGGCGGCACTGGCCGGGCGGGGCGGTGTCTGGGCCGGGATCGCGCCCGAGGGGGCGGGATTCGACGACCTGCCGGGCGATGTGCGCCCCTTGGATGAGCGCCTGCTGACGGAGGCGGACGGCTTCCTCTTCCTCGGCTCGCAGGGCTGGAATGACGACAAACAGGCGGCGCTGGTCGCGGCCCTGCAGGCCCGGCCCCGACCGGTGATCTGCGCCAATCCCGACATGGTGGCGCCGCGTGAGGGCGGGTTCACCTGGGAGCCGGGGCATTACGCCCATGCCCTGCCCGTGCCGGTCGAGTTCCACGGCAAGCCCTATCCGGGCGCGTTCCAGGCGGCGCTCAGGGCGCTGGACCTGCCGCCCAGCCGCGTGGCGATGGTGGGCGACACGCTGCATACGGATGTGCTGGGCGGGCGGATGGCGGGGTGCGGCACGGTGCTGGTCGCCGGGCACGGATTCTTCAAGGGTGTCGATCCCGACCCGTTCATCGAGGCGACCGGCATCCTGCCCGATTACATCGCGGACGAGACATGAGCCACAAGCCTCTGAAACCCGGCGAGGAAATGACGGACACGCCGCTGGGCGCGGATGCCACGCTCGGCTTCATCGGCCATGTGGAGACGCCCTGGAAGCGGCTCTCGGACTGCCCCAAGCGCGCCGATCCCGAGGGGCCCGAGAGTCTGGTGGTGGTCAGCGCGCCCTGGGACCGGGCGCTGGCGGGGGTAGAGGGGTTCGAGTGGCTGGAACTCTACCTCTGGTTCCACAAGGCACGGCGGGATCTGCTGCTCATCGCCCCCCATCATGCGGACGGGCCGCGCGGGGTCTTCTCCCTGCGCAGCCCGGTGCGACCGAATCCGATTGCGGTGACAAATGTGCGGCTGATCGCGCGGGAGGGTGCGCGGCTGAGGGTCGCGGGGCTGGAGGCGCTGGACGGCACGCCCCTTCTCGACATCAAGCCGGGGCGCTGTCCTTACGCCTGAGGTTACTCGACCGGCGCCGGGGGCGCGTCGTTGCGGCCCAGCGGCACCTCTTTCAGCGCCAGCGCGAACAGGACGCCGACCAGCGCCAGCCCGGCCACGATCCAGTAGATCGGCGCGATGGCGTCGACGACATGGGTGGCGATGGCGGCCCGGGCTTCGGGTGGCAATTGGGCCAATTGCTGCGGCCCCATCTCGGGGTTGACCGTGAGCCCGCCGAAGCTGGACGCCAACCGTGCCGTCATCAACGCGCCGAAGAGCGCGACGGCGATGGAGCCGCCGATCTGGCGGAACATGACGCCCGCGGCGGTGGCGGTGCCCAGGACGCGCCGCGGCACGGCGTTCTGCGCCGCGGTGGTCAGCACCGGGAAGCAGAGCCCCAGCGCGAAGCCGAACAGCACCAGCATCGCCGAGAAGACCAGGGTCGAGGTATCGACGGCGATCCGCGTCAGCAGCAGCGCCGCGGCCACCAGCAGCCCCATGCCCGCCAGCGGCAGGATGCGGTAGCGCCCGGTTGCCCGCATGTAGCGGCCGGCGACGGTGGTGGCGGCGATGATGCCGATGGTCATCGGCGCCAGCAGCAGGCCCGACATCATCGGGGTGACCCCCCGCGCGACCTGCAGGTAGAGCGGCAGGAAGGTGACCGCGCCCAGCATCGCCGCCCCGGTAAGGAAGCTGAGAAGCGAGGTGTTGCGGAACACGTTGCCCTGGAACAGGTCGAGCGGCAGGATCGGCTCGGCCGCCTGGCGCTCGATGACGATGAAGGCGAAAACCGAGGCCACGAAGAGGGCGAGCAAGGCGGCGCTTTGTTCCGAGATCCAGGGGAAGCTGTGCCCGCCCAGCGCCGTGAACAGCGTGATCGAGGCCAGCGCGACCGAGAGCGCGGCGGCGCCCGACCAGTCGATCTTGTGCTTGTGGGTCGCGGTATGGGCCGGGAAGCTGACGGCGAAGCCCAGCACGGCGAGGATGCCCAGCGGCACGTTGACCAGGAAGATCCAGTGCCAGCTGAATTGCTCGACGATCCAGCCGCCCAGCAGCGGGCCGATCATCGACGAGATCGAGAAGACCGCCGCGAACATGCCCTGGATCTTGCCGCGTTCCTTGGGCGGGATGACATCGCCGACCACCGAGAGCGCCAGCACGAAAAGCCCGCCGCCGCCCAGCCCCTGCACCGCGCGGGCGACGATCAGCGTCACCATGTCCTGCGAGATGCCGCACAGAAGCGAGCCGAGCAGGAAGAGGCCGACCGAGACAAAGACCATCAGCCGGCGGCCATAGAGGTCGCCGAGCTTGCCATAGAGCGGCGCCGCGACGGTCGAGGCGAGGATATAGGCGGTGACCACCCAGCTCAGATGCTCGAGCCCGCCGAGTTCCGAGACAATGGTCGGCAACGCCGTCGAGACGATGGTCTGGTCAAGGGCGGCCAGCAGCAGCAACGTGGCGACCGAGCCGATCACCAGGCCGACATTGTATTCATGCGCGGGCGGTTCGGGCGGGCGATGCGCCGCGGAATCCGCCGGGGTGCCGGGAACGGGGCCCGAAACGGGGGAAGTCATGCGAAATCTCGTCTGAAGAAACCGGGGAGGCCCGCAAATCGGGCGCAGCGGCCCCACACATAGGGCCTCGACCCCGGTTTCGGCAAGGCGTCGAAGTCCTTAATGTGTGAAATTTCTGCGACGGTATCAGAAAACGTCGGCGTTTTCGGCCGTCGAGCCGGCGGGGATGAAGATGCGGGCGAGCGGGTCGTTGTCCCGGATCAGATCCTCGACCGTGTAGCGGTCGAGCGTGGCGTAGAAGGCGCCGAGCGCCTCGCACAGCATGCCCCGCAGGCGGCAGGCGGCGCTCAGCGGGCAGGTGTTGCGCGCCCCGTCCAGGCATTCGGCGAAGGGCAGATCGGCTTCGAACAGGCGCACAACCGTGCCGACGCCGATCTGGTCCGGTTCCCTGGCCAGCGCGATGCCGCCGCCACGGCCGCGGGTGGTGTTCAGGAAGCCGTTGCTTTCGAGCTGGTTGACCACCTGTGCCACGTGATGAAACGAGGCGTTGCAGGCCTGGGCCACATCGGCGGTGCGCAGCGTGTCCGGGGCGCGGCTGGCGCAGTGCATCAGGGTGCGCATGGCCAGATTGGTCCTCAGGGTCAGGCGCATCGGTCGATCCTTTGCAATGGCGGACCAGCGGCCGGGCTGGGCAGCGTCTTTCAGCGGGTGCGCAAACCTGTGGCGCGATGGCGGGTTTCCTAGGGGAAGGCGCCGCGGGCGTCCTTGATCCAGATCATGTGGCCTGATCGCGCCATCGGGATGCAGGCGACAGGGGCGCGCGTGGGTCGCGCGCCCCTGTGGGGCCGGTCGGGTCGGAAAGGGTCAGGCGTAGGCGGTCGTCGCCTCTTCCCGCGGGACATAGCGGGCGTCGAGCGCGATCTCGGGATCCTCGGCGCAGCGGGCGGCGGCGAGGTCTTCGCTGCGCACCCAGCCATAGGTCTCGCCCAGCGTCACCCGGGACCACTCGCCGCGGCGTTCCAGCACGGTCACCGGGGCGCAGGCCGGGGCGGTCAGATGCGGCGCGGTGGTGATCGCGGCGAGGGGCAGGGCCGAGGCGGTGCCGATGGCCAGATTGGCGGCGGTGGCGAGCAGGGTGGCGGTGAGGAAGCGGGTCATGGCGGTTCTCCTGAAGGGGGGTGATGTCTTGGTTCTAACCCCGGGGCGGCCGCGGCGCGGTTCCCCGGGGAACAGGGCTCAGGCTTCGGTCGGGCCTTCGGTGGCGGGCGCTTCGGTGGCGGGCGCCGCGGCGGGCGGGGTCGGGGCCGCCCAGTCGCCGGGGCCGTCGCTGGCCAGGTTGCCGCAGCGGGCGGTGGTCGCCTGCACCTCGATGGCGCGAATAAAGGCGGTGCCGAGATTGGTCTCGACCGCCAGCCAGCCCGGCGCGCTGTCGCGGGTGGTGACCGGGGTGCAGGCGGCGATTTCGCCCAGCCGACGGGCGCCCTGCGAGGGTTCGGCAAAGACCACCGCATCGCGGGTCAGGAAGACGGCGCGGGCCTCGGCGGCGACGGGAGCGAGGAGCAGGGAGGCGAGGATCAGGGGGCGGATCATGGCGATTTCCTTTCGGGGTTCTGCGGGTCAGTGCCGCGTTTCGATGAGACCATCTTGGGTGATTCCGCCCGGGCGCTCAGTTCCCTGGGAAACAGGGGGGCGACGAGGCGGGTCTTTTCCGGCGCAAGCGCCGACCCCGCCGTCCGGGCCGCAGAACGCGAAACGGGCCCCCGAAGGGGCCCGTTCCTGGGTGTGGCAGTGGCGGGATCAGTACCGCGGATAGCTCGGCGCCGGGGCGGGCTGGTGGCCGTAGCTGCCGCCATACGAGCAATGGGCGTTCGAATCCGAGACATAGCGGCCCGAGAGCCAGCCGTAGCTGCCCTGCCATTCGGCGCGCACCCAGCCGTCCTGCCATTCGTAGGTGGTGATGGAGGCGCAATGGGGCAGGGTGGCGATGACCGGGTAATAGGCCGAGGGGCCAGAGCGGAAATTGACCCCGGCGGTGGTCCAGGAATCGGCGGCCGAAGCGGCGGCGGGGATCAGGGCGAGGGTGGCGGCGATCAGGGCATTGCGGAGCATGGGGTCGGTCCTTTCGGGGTTGGCGGCGTCATTGCCGATGAACCCACCCTAGGGCCGGGGCGCGGCGTGCTCAGTTCCCGGGGGAACAGGGGCGTCTCAGGTCTGGCTGTCGTCGGCGAGGGTGAAGACCTCGACCGTGCCGAAGCTGCGCAGGTCCTGGGGGCCAAGGGAACGCAGCGCCAGGCTGGTCCGCGCCGCCGTGCCGGGGCCGATGATCAGGGCGGGGCCGAGGCTCTTGCCCGCCTGTTCCAGCCGCGCCGCCAGATTCACGCAGGGGCCATGCGCGGTATAATCGATTCGCGCGCCCGAGCCGACATCGCCCAGGATCGCCTCGCCCGTCTCGATGCCGATCCTGGTGCGGCCGATCCCCAGCGCGGCGCGCAGCGCCTCGGTCTCGCGCAGGATCTCGGCCGCGGCCCTCAGCGCCGCATCGGCATGGTCCGGCTGGTCGAGCGGCGCGTTGAAAAGCGCGTGCACCGCGTCGCCGACGATCTTGTCGATCATCCCGCCGTGGCGCAGGATCGCCGCCGAGACGGTGGCAAAATAGCGGTCGAGCGTGGCGATCAGCGCCTCGGGCTCAAGCCGCTGGGTGGCGGCGGTGAAGCCCTCCAGATCGGTGAAAAGCGCGGTGACCTCGCGCCGCTCACCAGTCAGCCGCAGCAGCCGCGGGTTCGAGGCGAGGCGCGCGACGACCACCGGCGGCAGGAGCTGCCCCATGCGCTGACGCAGCGCCCGCTCGGCCCGGGCGGTGAGCGCGGCCTGCAGCAGGATCGCGGCGCTGGCGGCCAGCAGCAGGCCCGTCCCCGGCAGGAGCGGATCGTAAAGCCGGTTGTCGGCCAGATAGGCGGCAAGCGAGGCGCCGCCGAGGGCAAAGGCCAGCGCGGCCGCGGCGGCAAGGCCCCAGAGCGGCGCCAGATGCGGCAGGGCCAGCGCCAGGATAAGCCCGGCGAGGACGAGCGCCAGCGCTTCGGTCAGCGGCGCCGCGGCCGGGCGCCAGGGCAGGGTGCCCGACAGCAGGTCGGTGGTGAGATCGGCGGCGATCTGGACCGAGGGGTAAAGGGGATCGGCCGCGGTGGGCCTGAGCCCGCCCCGCTGCGGCACCGAGGAACCGACGATCACCAGGCTGCCCCGGAAGGCGAGGGCGAGGCTCTCGGCCGACAGCGCCTCGTGCAGCAGGACGCGGGCATCGAGGGTGCGGCCCTCGCGGGCCAGCGCCGGCCGGGGCCTGAGGCGCAGCGTGCCCGCCCGGTCGAGCGGCACCTCGCTTGCGCCGAGATGCAGGCTTGCGGCGCCGTCGCCCGCGATCAGCGGCGCCGGCAGGTCGCGGAACCGGCGCACCAGTTCCACGGGCAGCGAAGGATAGCCCAGCCCGGCCACGGTGACCGCGGCGGGCACGCGCCGCACCCGCGCCTCGGCATCGCCGGGCAAGGAGAGCGAGGCGAGGCTGACCCCGGGGGCGAGAAACCCGGGGCAGGGCCCCTCGGCCCCCGGCGCGGCCCAGAGGGCAGGGGCGGCGTTCTCGGCCAGGGCCAGCGCCGGCGCGGGACCGGGCAGGGGCTCGGGCCTTGAGGCCAGCAGGAAGCCCAGGACAGCGGGCCCGCGCGACAGCGCGGCGGCGAGGGCGATATTGGCGGTCTCGGGCCCGCAGCCGCCGGCAAACACCATGTCCCAGCCGACCAGCGCCGGATCGAGCGCGGCGAGCCGGGCGGCCAGCCGGGCGGACGAGGCACGCGACCAGGGATCGCCGCGGTCGTCGAGGCGGGGGATGTCGACCACCAGAACCCGCGGCAGGTCGGGCGCGGCGGCCGCGACCGGCGCCGGGGCCAGAACGATGAGGCTGTCGAGCGCGCGCTCCTGCCAGCGCTTGAGCGCCGGGGGAGGCACCAGCAACAGGGCGGCGGCGACCAGGCAGAGCGCGCCCGCCGTCGCCCCGGCCAGCCAGCGGCGGGGCAGGTCACGCATCGCGGCGCGGCCGGACGGGGGCTTTCGGGCGCAGGGCGGATCCTCCGGGCTGGTCGGGCCGAGAGTGATCCGCGACGCCGGGCGCTGTCAATCGCGCGCAAGGCGGCGGGAGGCGCGCTCCCACCCGCCCACCCCGCGCGCCTCCCGCCGCGGAGAGGGCGGCGCTTGTGGCGACCCCGGGGGGCCAGCCCCCCCCCCGGACCCCCCGGCGTATTTTGGGCAAAGTGATGAGAAAGGCGGAGCGTGCCGACAGGCGGGCGCCCCTTCATCTTCGTTCTTCAACTATCCTCGGGTGGATTTTCAAGGAGGGTGGAAAACCCTCCTTGAAGCAGGGGGGCGGGGGGCGGCAGCCCCCCGCCTTCCGTATTCTCGTGGGGCGGGCTCCCGGCCGCGCCACGCGCACGGCGTTCTCCGCTGGAGCGCGCCATGGGCCCATTTCCGAGACGCCGCTCACGCCCCGCTTCCGCTCGCCCGAGGTGCGAGGGCGACATCCTTCGCCTCAGCCGTCTTCCGTCAGCAGCGTCTCCAGCCGCACGAAGCTCTCTTCCATCCCTTCGGCCAGCCCGCCCGCCAGCATCTCGTCGCGGGCCGCCGGGTCGGGGAAGGTCATGTGCAGCATCAGCCGCGTTCCCGCTCCGTCCGGCGCCAGCAGCGTCTCCACAACATTCTCGGGCGAGGGATCGGGCAGGTGCAGGCGCTCGATGTGCAGCATCCGCCAGGGAGGCTCGGCCTCGATCACCTCGCCGGTCAGCGCGAGCGTGCGCCCCATCCGGTCGGACCATTCGATCTGCATCAGTCCGCCCGCCCGGGCCGCGAGCTGGCAGCGGACCATGGGCCAGCCCGGCGGGCCCAGCATCCAGCGGGTGAGAAGGTCCGCCCGGGTCAGCGCGGACCAGACGCGGCCAGGCGCCGCGTCCAGCCGCCGGGTCAGGACCAGCGACGCGGCGCCTTCGCGGGTGACCTGGGTCAGCATCTCACCAATGCGGGGGGCGCTGGTCGGCGAGGGGGATCTGCGTTCCCGCCTCGGCCTCGCGCTCGGCCTCGCGTTCCATCAGCATGCCCGTGCGATAGGTCAGCCGGTCGAGTTGCTGACCCTGGGCGCGGACGATATCCGACAGATCCTCGACCGCGCGGGTCAGGTGGGCGATGCGTTCTTCGAGGTCTTCGATCCGGGCCATGCCCCCATGATGCGCCGCCCCGCGGCCGCGGTCAATCGGCCGGGTGCAGCGCGCGCAGCCCGTCCAGCCGGGCCCGGTTCCTGCAAAAGCTCGGCGGCCTGGCCACCTTGCCGTCGCGGCTGGCAAGGTAGAGCGCGCAGTAATGCGGTGCGCGGCAATGGGCGCATTTCGACAGCATGGAGGAGACACCGCCGGGCGTAAGCTCGTCGCCGCGGATCGCCTCGGCCAGCGGGATGTCCAGCGCCTCGACCATGCGCCAGAACAACAGATGATCATCGGGGGTTTGCGAAACGCTCTGGGTCATGGGGTACTCCTTACCTTTTACCGGGCGCGGGCGAGATTCTCTGCCGGCGCGGGAATGGTTAATGACTTCTAAACCTATAGGCGTGTTTGTGGCAGGAATGGGGCGGAACCGGGGTAAAGCGGGGCCGCAGGGCCCACGGGCGCCCGGGGATCGGCGGTTCTTGCCGCCGCGGCCCCCTTCGGCTAGACCACGCGCGGACAGATCCGGGTAATATCCATGAGCCAGACCAAGCAACGCCGTCCCAAGGCCGAGACGCCCAAGGGGTTCCGCGATTATTTCGGTGCCGAGGTGACGGCCCGCAAGGAGATGCTGGACCGCATCGCCCGGGTCTATCATCGCTATGGCTTCGATCCGCTGGAGACCTCGGCGGTGGAGACGGTCGAGGCGCTGGGCAAGTTCCTGCCCGATGTGGACCGCCCGAACGAGGGGGTTTTCGCCTGGCAGGAAGACGGCGGCGCGGAAGGCAAGGCGGGCGACTGGCTGGCGCTGCGCTATGACCTGACCGCCCCCCTGGCCCGGGTCGCGGCGCAGTATCGCAACGATCTGCCCAGCCCCTACCGGCGCTATGCCATGGGGCCGGTCTGGCGCAACGAGAAGCCCGGCCCGGGCCGGTTCCGCCAGTTCTATCAATGCGATGCGGATACGGTCGGTGCCTCGACCGTGGCCGCCGATGCCGAGATCTGCGCCATGCTGGCGGATGTGTTCGAGGATCTGGGCCTCGGCGGCGATTTCGTCGTGCGCATCAACAACCGCAAGGTGCTGAACGGGGTGATGGAGGCGGCGGGGGTTCTGGACCCGGCCGATCCGTCGAAATTCGAGGCCGAGCGGGGGATCGTCCTGCGGGCGATCGACAAGCTGGACCGGCTGGGCGAGGACGGGGTGCGCGCGCTCTTGGGCGAGGGGCGCAAGGACGAGTCGGGCGATTTCACCAAGGGGGCGGGGCTCAGTGCGCGGCAAGTTGCCAAGTTGTTAGAGTTTGTTAGGATTTCGTCCCGAATTGATGACCTAACGGATCGGATCAATTCGAAACAGGTGTCTGTCGGAGACACAATTGCTGAAAAGTTTGAACAACTATATCCGAAGCTACTGCGCGTTCTCGTCAGACCAAGTGCGACAGAAGAACACATCGAAAAGTTCTATCGGAACGTCGCCGCAGTCGCCGTGCTCCACGACTTGGTAGGTGAGACTAAGTCTGGTAGTGAGGGAATCGACGAATTAGTCGAGATGGTCGATTTGCTGTCAGCGCAGGGCTATGGGTCCGACCGGGTGGTCATCGACCCCTCGGTCGTGCGGGGCCTCGGCTATTACACCGGCCCGGTGTTCGAGGCGGAGTTGACCTTCGAGATCCTCGACGAGAAGGGCCGCAAGCGGCAGTTCGGCTCGGTCGCCGGGGGCGGGCGCTATGACGATCTGGTCAAGCGCTTCACCGGGCAGGCGGTGCCGGCGACGGGGATTTCCATCGGCGTGGACCGGCTGCTGGCGGCGCTGAACGCCAAGGGGCGGGTCGTGGCGGATACCACGGGGCCGGTCGTCGTCACGGTGATGGATCGGTCGCGAATGTCTGACTATCAGAAGATGGTCGGCGAGCTGCGCCGGGCGGGCATTCGTGCCGAGGTCTACCTGGGCAACCCCAAGAACTTCGGCAACCAGTTGAAATACGCGGATAAACGCGGCTCGCCGGTCGCGATCATCCAGGGTTCGGACGAGGCGGCGCGGGGCGTGGTGCAGGTCAAGGATCTGGTCTTGGGTGCCAGGATCGCCGAGAGTGCGACGCTCGAGGAATGGAAGGACCGGCCGGCGCAGGTTGAGGTGCCGGTGGCCGATCTGGTCGCCACGGTCAGGGACATGCTGGCCAAGGATTCGCGGGGATGAGCATCGTCACGCCTGCGGCCCGGGCCGAGGGGCAACGGCTCTTCGGGGCGTTCCAGACCTGGGGCGCGGTGCCGGTCGAGGCGGCGGTGCTGCAACCGGCCGAGACGCTGTTGGACCTTTATGGCGAGGATATCCGCGCCCGGGCCTATGTCACGCAGGACCCGGTGCAGGGCGAGATGATGCTGCGGCCGGATTTTACCGTGCCGGTGGTGCAGGCGCATATGGCGGTGGGCGCCGAGCCCGCGCGCTATTGCTATCTGGGCGAGGTGTTCCGCAAGCAGGAGGACGGGGGCGCGCGCGCCTCGGAATACCTGCAAGTGGGGTACGAGGTTTTTGACCGCGACCAACCGCTGCGCGCGGATGCGGAGGTTTTCGCGTTGTTTTCCCGCATGTTGGCGGGCAAGGGCCTGCGCGCCGCGACCGGCGATATCGGCATTCTCATTGCCGCGGTGAAGGGCCTGCCGACCAGCGACACCCGCAAGGCGGCGCTGATGCGGCACCTCTGGCGGCCGCAGCGCTTCCGGGCGCTGCTGGAGCGTTTCGCGGGGCGGGCGCCGCTGCCCAAGGGGCGGGCCGAACTGCTGGCGCGGCTGGCCGGGGGCGATCCGGTGGCCAGCGAGGCGCCGCAGATCGGCCTCAGGACCCGGGCCGAGATCGAGGCGCGGATGGCGAAACTGGCCGAGGATGCGGCGACCGCGCCCATTCCGGGCGATGTGGTCGACGCGTTGGAGGCGTTGATCCAACTCTCGGAAAAGTCCCGCAAGGCCCTGGAAGACATGCGGAAAATCGCATCGGTCCTGCCCTGGATCGCGCCATCGCTGGACCTGTTCGAGGAACGGCTCGCGGTGCTGGCCGCGCATGGGGTGGACGTCGCCTCGCTCGATTTCGAGGCCTCCTACGGCCGCACGACGCTGGAATATTACGACGGGTTCGTCTTCGGCTTCTACGCCGAGGCGCGGCCGGACCTGCCGCCCGTCGCCACCGGCGGGCGCTATGACGCGCTGACCGCGGTGCTGGGCGCCGATCAGAACGGTGGCCGCTCGATCCCCGCGGTGGGCGGCGTGATCCGCCCGGCGCTGGTCGTGGAACTGGAGGGCCGGACGTGAGCGTGAAGATCGGCGTGCCGTCCAAGGGGCGGCTGATGGAGAAGACCTTCGACTGGTTCGCGGCGCGGGGCATCGCCATGAAGCGGACCGGGGCCGAGCGGGAATATTCCGGCGCGGTCGAGGGGATCGAGGGCGTCGATCTGGTGCTGCTCAGCGCCTCGGAGATCCCGCGCGAACTGGCCGCGGGGCGCATCCATCTGGGCGTGACCGGGACCGACCTCGTTCATGAAAAGCTGGGCAATGGCAAGGACTTGGTGGACGATCTTGCGCCCATGGGATTCGGCCATGCCGACCTGATCATCGCCGTCCCCGACTGCTGGGTCGATGTCGAGACGCTGGACGATCTGGACGCGGCGGCGGCGGCATTCCGGGCGGACCATGGCTTCCGCCTGCGGATCGCGACCAAGTACCACCGGCTGGTGCGGGATTACCTGCGTGCCCATGGCGTCGCCGATTACCAGCTGGTCGACAGCCAGGGCGCGACCGAGGGCACGATCCGCAACGGCACGGCCGAGGCGGTGGCGGATATCACCTCGACCGGGGAGACCCTGCGCGCCAACCATTTGAAAATCCTCGATGGCGAGCCGATCTTGCGCTCGCAGGCGACGCTCTTCGCCTCGCGCGTGGCGCCTTGCGATGCGGCCGAGGCGGCGGCGCTGGCGGCGTTGAAGGCGCGGCTGGCATGAGCGGGGCGATCGACGGGATCGAGGGTGTCCGCGCCGTGGTCTGGGATTTCGACGGCGTTCTCAACCGCGCCGGGCGGCCCGACAAGGCAGGGATTTTCCCCTGGCAGGCCAAGGTTGCCGGGGATTTGGGAATCGACGCGGCGGCGATGGCGCAGGCGGTCTTTCGGCGCGACAAGGCCGCCTTGATCACCGGCAAGGACGATGTGCTGGACCGTATCGCCGACTGGGCGCGGGGGGCGGGCGTCGATCTGGACCCGGAGGATGTGCTGGAGATCTGGTTCGAGGCCGACCACGACCCCGATCCCGAACTGGACCGCGTGCTGGGCCTGCTGGCCGAGGCGGGCGTGGTGCAGGTGATCCTGACCAACAACGAAGCCCGCCGGGCCCGCTGGATCGCCCAGGACGCGGGCTGGGCAGAGCGGGTCGATGCGATCTTTGCCTCGGGCGAGATCGGGGCGATGAAACCCGCGGCCGAGGCCTATGCGGCGGTCGAGGCGGCGCTGGACATGGCGCCGCACGAGATCCTGATCATCGACGACACGCCCGGCCATGTCGAGGCGGCCGAGAAACGCGGCTGGCTGGGCTGGGACTATCAGGCGGGCGGGGCCATGGCGCTGGTGCAGGCCCTGATGCCGCTGCTGCTGAAAGCGGGCGAATAGGGGTTCGGGCCAGTTTTCAAGCCCTTACGCCCTTGACCGGCGGGTAGGTGCGCCCGTAGCATGTGCCGCTGCCGTTAACCATGGCGCCTATCCATTGCCAGACAGGGCGCTTGGACGCCCTATCCAGAGGGTATTTCGATGAACCATTCCAGAAGGGCGATGCTTGGCATCGCGTTGACCCTCGCTGCGGGCCCGGCGCTCGGGCAGCGGGTTGTCGAGTTCGATGTCACGCCGCGGACGTTCTCGCACAGCGATTTCTCGACGGTCGAGGGGCGGCGTGCGGTGCAGCCCTTGCCCTTCGCCGTGTTCGGTGACAGCAGCCCGAACCGGATGCGCAGCGATACCGGCGCGCCAAGCGTCACGCCCGGCCGGCCGCCGGTGGCGGGTTCGACCGAGCGGGCGCAAGCGCTCTATCCCGATCAATGGGCCCTTCTGGGCTCGCGCCCGACGCGCGAGGGCGTCCGCCCGCCCGCCGGCGATCAGGCGGCGCCCGACGGCGGGGTCGATTTCCTGGTCGCGCCTGGCGCCGGCTCCAACCGCAGCAATTTCGCGGGAACGACCGGCGTCTTCACCCAGTATTGCGAGAATTGCGACGCGCAGAACGTGAACTACCCGCAGATCGCCATCGGGGCGCTGTTCTTCGACATCGCCAGCGGCGGCAGCGCCAGTTGCTCGGCCTCGGTGATCGGCAACAATACCATCGTGACGGCGGCGCATTGCTGCTACGACCACGATGCCGAGGAGAACAACAGCAACTTCACCTTCGTGCCCGCCTATCGTGACGGGGCGGCGCCGGTGGGGGCCTTTTCGGGCATCCGGGCGCGGATCCTTGGCGCCTATCGCAACAATCCCGGCCGGTCGAACGACCTGTGCCTGATCCGTCTGGCCCCCGATGCCGGGGGCAATCAGGTCAGCTTCTATACCGGCTGGCTGGGGACCGCGGAGAACTTCGATTATTACCAGAACATGCATGCCGTGGGCTATCCGGGCAATATAGGCGGCGGACAGTTCCAGGAAGTCTGCACCGCTACCGGCAGCCGTCCGCCCCAGGGGTGCGAGCGCAACAACGTCCTGAACATGGGCTGCTCGATGACCTATGGTTCCAGCGGCGGGCCCTGGATCATCTCCTATCGCAATGGCAACTTGGTCAATTCGGTGGTCAGCGGCTATGACAGCGTCAGCTGTACCGGCGATTTCGGCACCGTGTTCAACGGCCCGCGCTTTGCCTCGAACAACCTGGGCACGCTGTGCGATTCCCCCGGCTGGTGCTGAGGGGCGTTTGACCGCCGGCTGGCGCTGTCCCCCGGGTCAGCGCCAGCCGAATTCCGCCAGCGCCTCGGCCAGTTCGGGCGGCAGCGTCTCTTCGCCCGGACGTGCCTCGGGCAGGTCCCGCGGCGCATCCTCGGGCTGGAGATAGCGCCAGCCCTGGAAAGGGCGGCGCGGGGCCGGTTCGGTGCGGATCAGCGCCGGGTCGAAGACCAGCGCGCATCGGCTGATGCCATCGGCGCCCTCGACCGGTTCAAGGCGCAGAATGCGTTGGCGGACCAGCACATTCCCCTTGATGATCCAATAGATCGAGCCGCCGTCCAGCACCTCGTCGCCGCGCTTGGGCCACATGCGGGTGACATGCCGGGGCAGGCCGCCCGGCAGTTCGGCGGCGCGCTGGCGCTGCCATAGGGCGAGGTCCTCGACCGAGTCGCAGCCGACGCAGAGTTTGAGAATATGCAGGGCCATGCCCCCTTATCCCTCTGGCCGGGCGCCGCCGCAAGGCCCCGGGCGGCGTTGACGATAGGGGTATCGCGGACTATGTTGCCTGAGGGCGCGGTCATGCTTTGTTCATGCCGCGCCCTTGCCCTTTCCATCCCCTTCCGAGCCCGACAGGACCCTCCCATGAGCCGCTTTTCCGCCCCCATCGCCGAGCAGATCTGGGACATGAAATACCGGCTGAAAGACGCCTCGGGCCGGGCGCTGGACGCCACGCTCGAGGATTCGTGGCGCCGGGTGGCGCGCGATCTGGCCTCGGTCGAGGCCGCGCCCGAGGTCTGGGAAGAGCGATTCTATGCCGCGCTCGAGGATTTCCGCTTCCTGCCCGCCGGGCGGATCCTGGCCGGGGCCGGGACCGGGCGGCAGGTGACCTTGTTCAACTGTTTCGTCATGGGGACTATCCCCGACAGCATGGGCGGTATCTTCGAGATGCTGAAGGAGGCGGCGCTGACGATGCAGCAGGGCGGCGGCATCGGCTATGATTTCAGCACCATCCGGCCCAAGGGCGCGGCGGTGCATGGGGTGGCCGCCGATGCCTCGGGGCCGCTCAGCTTCATGGATGTCTGGGATGCGATGTGCCGGACGATCATGTCGGCGGGCTCGCGCCGCGGGGCGATGATGGCGACCATGCGCTGCGATCACCCGGATATCGAGGATTTCATCGCCGCCAAGCAGGATTCGGCCCGGCTGCGGATGTTCAACCTGTCGGTGCTGGTGACCGACCCGTTCATGGAGGCGGTGAAAGCGGACGGCAACTGGGATCTGGTGTTCGACGGAAGGGTCTATCGCACGCTGGCTGCGCGCGATCTGTGGAACCGGATCATGCGCGCGACCTATGATTACGCCGAGCCGGGGGTGATCTTCATCGACCGCATCAACGCCGCCAACAACCTGCGCTATGCCGAGACCATCGCCGCCACCAACCCCTGCGGCGAGCAGCCGCTGCCGCCCTATGGCGCCTGCCTGCTGGGCTCGATCAACCTGGCGCGGCTGGTCAAGGCGCCCTTCGAGGCGGGCGCGGGGATCGACACGGCCGAGCTGGACGAGCTGGTGCGGACCGCGGTGCGGATGATGGACAACGTGGTCGATGCCTCGAAATTCCCGCTGCCGCAGCAGGCGGCCGAGGCTGCCGCCAAGCGCCGCATCGGGCTGGGGGTCACCGGGCTGGCCGATGCGCTTCTGATGATGGGACTGCGCTATGGCTCGGACGAGGCGGTGGCGCAGACCGAGGCCTGGATGCATGCCATCGCCCGCGCCGCCTATCTCGCCTCGGTCGATCTGGCGCGCGAGAAGGGGGCCTTTCCCCTCTTCGACGCCGAAAAATATCTCGCTTCGGGCACGATGCAGGCGATGGATGCGGATGTACGCGAGGCGGTGCGCGACCACGGCATCCGCAACGCGCTGCTGACCTCGATCGCGCCGACCGGGACCATCAGCCTTTACGCGGGCAACGTGTCCTCGGGCATCGAGCCGGTCTTCGCCTACGCCTATCGCCGCAAGGTGTTGCAACCCGACGGCTCGCGCACCGAGGAAGAGGTCGTGGATTACGCCGTCTCCCTCTGGCGCGAGAAATTCGGCGACACGCCCTTGCCCGAGCATTTCGTCAGCGCGCAGACGCTGGCGCCGATGGATCATGTGAAGATGCAGGCGGCGGCGCAGAAATGGATCGACAGCTCCATTTCCAAGACCATCAACTGCCCCGAGGATATCGGCTTCGAGGCGTTCAAGGACGTCTATCTGGCGGCCTGGGACATGGGCTGCAAGGGCTGCACCACCTACCGGCCCAATGCGGTGACGGGCTCGGTGCTGAGTGTGACCGGCAGTTCGAGCGATGCCGAGACAGTCTATCGGCAAATTCGCGCGGTCGCGGACAAGCAGAATCTCAGTGACAGGGCCCTTTCGCTGAAAGCTGGCCTCGGTGCAGGCTACGTGCACTCGATAAAGGCAGAGGGCAAGTCACCGACTCTTAGTTCTCTGAACAAGATTGCCGAGGCCCTTGGTGTCACTTTTTCCGAGTTGGTCGGCGGCGCATCGGGCACCCGCGAAACCATCGTTCGGGGGGGCGGCGAACCCGACCATCCGCACGGTGACGTGATCTACCTCGCCGAGCCGCTGGACCGGCCCGAGGCGCTGGAGGGTCAGACCTACAAGCTGAAATGGCCGGTCAGCGAGCACGCGATCTACATCACGGTGAACGATATTGTCGTCGGCGGGCGCCGGCGCCCCTTCGAGGTGTTCATCAATTCGAAGAACATGGAGCATTACGCCTGGACCGTGGCGCTGACGCGGATGATCTCGGCGGTGTTCCGGCGGGGTGGCGATGTGAGTTTCGTGGTCGAGGAACTGAAAGCGGTCTTCGACCCGCGCGGCGGCGCCTGGATGGGCGGGCGCTACGTGCCCTCGATCCTGGCGGCGATCGGCGGCGTGATCGAGGAGCATCTGGTCGCCATCGGCTTTATCGAGGGCGCGGGGCTGGGGCTGAAGTCCGATCCCAAGGCAGCAGCGGTGGCGGGGGGGCGCCCGGCGGCTTGCCCCTCGTGCGGGGCCTATGAGCTGGTGATGATCGAAGGCTGCATGACCTGCCGCGCCTGCGGTCATTCCAAATGCGGCTGAGGGGGCTTTCGGCCCTGCGCTGAAGGGGACCCCTCCCTGCCGGCCGAAGGGTTGACCGACAAACGCCGGGGCCGAGGCGCCGGCGCTCTTGGCTGGCGGGCGTCCCGGCCGCAGGTCCGCCTCAGCTTTTGGCCATATCCCCGGCCTCGGCCCAGTCGTAAAGGTCCGAGAGGATCCCGCGCAGCCCCTCGCCCCGGGGGCTGAGGACATAGCTGACCTCGCGCGGGTAGACATTGCTTTCGACCCGCCGCACCAGGTCGCGCCCGGTCATGCCCGCCAGCCGCTCGGTCAGGACCTTGGGCGAGATGCGCGGCAGCAGCGCCTGCAGTTCCGAATAGCGCTTTGGCCCGCCCGAGAGATGCCAGAGCAGGAGGGCGTTCCAGCGGTGGCCCAGAAAGCCCAGCCAATCCTCGGCCAGGCATTCGTCAGGTCGGCAGACGGTCGTTTCGGGCATCGGGCTTCCCATTTGGTTAGTCCTGAGTCGCTGTGATTTCAGCGCGCGGGGGACCTGCTTCAGGTCCGGTAGCGCAAGGAATGCGACATGAACAGGATACTCATCATCGGCGGCTATGGCCATGTCGGCCAAAAGATTGCCCGGCGTCTGATCGCCGCGGGCCGGTCGGTGACGATTGCCGGGCGCGATGCGGGCAAGGCCGCGGCGGCGGCGGGGCGGCTGGGCTGCCAGGGGGTGGCGCTGGACCTTGCGCGTCCCGACAGCTGGCCGGCGCCGACAAGGCCGCCGCCACCCTCCGCCGCGAGGTTGTCGCCAACTCCTCCGACACCCGGTGGGCGCACCTGCGCGAGCTTAACGCCGCCGCCGACAGCCTCGCCACCACGGCGCAGCTCTGGGCCAGCCCCGTGACCGTCCTCGCCCGCGCCGGGCTCGGGACCCCTGAGCGCAGCGCGTACCAGCAGCAGCTTGACGGCTCGGGCATCGTGGAGCTGAAGAACGCGGCGCTCCTCGCGGTGGCGACCGGCAACAAGGTCCTCGGGGCCGCCCTCGTCAGCATCATCGACCGGATGCCCGCCCGGTCCCGCCCGGTCAGCGCGCAGGACCTCGCGGACAAGCTGGTGGGCGAGGAGACGCGGAAGGTGCAGGACGCCATCACCGCCGTGAAGCTCGCGGCGCAGCGCGCCATCAACCGAAACAGGGAGTGGGAGGCCGGGAAGGTCCGCCCGCTCGACCGGGTGAAGCTCGCCCTGAACAGCAACAAGGAGTGATTCAATGGCCCTCTTCCTCGTGACCCGCCCCAAGGGCGCTGAACACCTCCGCAACGCCTCCGGCCTGCACGCCGCCATCGTGGACGCGGCCAGCGGCCCGGCGGCCATCGCCGCCGCCAACGCCCTCGCGCCGCACTGACCTGCTCCCCTTGGAGTCCGCGTTTATAGGTTAGCTCTGTTCAGAGTTTGGTCCTCTTGTGACCGTTGGTGATACTCCCGCGGGGTGAGGCCGTCGAGGCTCGAATGCGGGCGGTGGTGGTTGTAGTCGTCGCGCCATG
>JAIUPD010000013.1 GCA_020161615.1 Pseudomonadota bacterium
AGACATGCTCCGGGCCGCACGCATGACCCCCGACACTTGGCATGAGTTCCTCGACGACTTCGTCCACGACGCAGAACTCGTCGCCCGCATCAAGGCCCAATCGCCGCGGTAGCAACCGGCCGGTTACCGTGCTTACGCTGCGAGAGAAGATGAACGCCAGCTTCCAAGGATTCGGCAGCGCAGCATCTGCTCGGCGCGAGCGGCGGCTAAGGGTCGGGTGCGGTCACGCAGCGGGACTGGTCCGAACTGCCGTGGTTGCCTGATTCGTGTTACGGCCCGTTATCTCAGGCTTTGGCCAATGCACGTGAGTCGACGGCCCGTTCAGTACTCTATCCGGGGCCCCACCACCCGGACGGGTAACTCGTGAGCTCCAGTTTGCCGCGCTGATGCGCCCGGACTCGCACTACCTTGCCATTCGCGTAGCGCCTTTCGTGCTCGGCAACCCAGTGCTCTGTCGGCGTCGCGCGGCCTGAAGCCCGCGCCTCTTCGAAGTGCCGCCGTGCCATGCGCTCGGTGAGGTGACGTTCACCAGCGGGTCCGATCCGGATCGTGACGTGCGACCGAAGGGTTTCGATCATCCAAGACTTACCGAACTTTCGTGCTGTCCGCTCTTCCGCGGCCGAGAGGCTGGGAGTATCTTGACATAGCAAGTCATCCTCGCGCGCGGCGAGGGCCGCAAAGAGCATGAATCCGATCACCATTTCGTAGGAGAGGTGACCTTTGTGCGTGTCTAGGTAATCCGCAACTTTGCTCTGCTGGTCGCCTGATGTGAGCTGCAGACGAGTCGTGACCACGTTCTGCTGTAAATGCCAGTTGCCACCGTCAAGATCAGGACGGCCGTCTTGCGACTTATCCAGGACTAGCGTGAGGGGCGAGTCCAAGAAGGCAAAGTCCGTAAGGGCATCAAAGAGCCGTATGGTCATTTCGTCTGGAGATCGATTGTCGATTAGGAAAGCTCGCTGATGATGATCGTTCAGATCCTCTTCGCTCATGGTCGACAGTCCGCGCGTTATGCGGTCTTTCCAGAGTTGTCGGCTATCGTATTCAATCCAGACGCAATCCCGTGGGAAATCTATATCGCGCAGATAATCCTTGATTTGGGATTCCTCGGTATTTTCCCATGGCATACCCTGGACGTCCATTCGTAGGCTATCGAGATAGTTCGCAGCGCGATGGTCGAGCAGATAGATACGTGCCGCTGCGAGGTCACGAAGAATACCCTGTCGCTGCATGCGTGTTTCCTCTGTCGGAAACATGCGCCCCACGAAATCATGCGTAACCCCGGGCTTCCCCGTTGAGAGATAGCGTCCATACTGCAGAGTGATCGTCTTGTAGAGGATCATGTCATGGCCCCAAGGTGGGATTTGGGCAAAGATGGCTGTCTCGAGTGCTGCCTTCCTTTTCGGGGTACTAGGTCAGCTCTGCATTACTAACGCCCCTCTTCTCTGATCATCGCGCCGCGCCGCGAGAAGTCAGGAGGGGGCTAGATCAGGTCTGTTCGCCCCAGCGCGTCGTGGAACCACTGGAAGAGCAATTTTCGGGGGCGGTGCGGGACCTGAGGCGAAGGTGCGCGGGGCGGCGGCGATCCATCCACTCCCTGCCGCCCCCTACACGACCGCGCCTTCTCTCGCTATCTTTCGTGCCCTTTCTCAACCATTAGATCGGCCAGCTCAGTCCAGGAGAGGCGATGGTGCTTCGTCTTTGCGCCTTTCTTGTAGAAGTCGACAGATCCCTTGCTCAGGCGGAATTCGCCGAGCTTGTCGCCATCGACCTCCACGTCAATAACCATGTCTCTATTAAGAATTTCAACTTGGGGCATCTTACTAATCTTCAGTTTCGTCGCCATTTTACTATGTCCTATTCTTTTCAATTAACTGGCGGATGAATTCCGGGCGGGTAGGCTCGGGGTCGAGCTTGGCGCGTTCGGTGTCGACCCAAGCAAGAAGGTCGGGGCGCAGCCGAAGAGTGATAGGCGTCGCGTCAACGCGCGGACGGCCGCCTTTGTTTGCAGGGGTTTTTGATGTTGACAACCTAAGATCCTCTGACTTAGGTTGATGATGTCGAAAACGACGCGGGCTGACAAGGTGCTACCAACACCTCGCCAGCCCTAACCGAAACTCTGTTCATTGGAGGAACAGCGAATGGCTATCACCAGCCATAGCGGACAGGGCTTGCCTGCCGCAAGCCTGCACGAAATCCACGATATGCTCGCCTTGGCCCTGGATGCCACGGAAAGCCACAGGGGCTACCCTCAACCGATCCGCGAGGCGCGCAGCTACATGCGCACCGCCCTGCGGCACACGGTCAAGCTGATGGGGGACGGAGCATGAAACGCAGAGACTTCCTGCGCTCCGGCGCACTCGTCGCCGCTGGTGGGGCGGTCCTGGTCCCCGGCGGCGCCTGGGCCGCCACCGGCGAACTAATCGAGCGGCACACGCGCCCCACGATTCCGTTCGTGATCGAAGTTCGTGGCCGTCCCGGCACCTATGCCTTCTGCTATCCCTGCGACCGGATCAGCCACGGCAATCAATACGCCCTGCGCGACGGGCGTCTTATCCGGGGTGAGAAGTTCGGCACCACAAGGGTGAACATGGGCGACGGGCAGGAATGGGTCGATATCCCCAACCAATCCCTTGACCCCGAGGTCGTCGGCTGGGTGAAGACCGTTCACCAGGAGGACCGGGCAGGCTGGCACCAGCTGGCCTGGGATCTCGCATGAACCGGCGTGACCTTCTGAGAGGGGCGGCGGCCCTGTCGCTGGCGTTGCCACCGCTTGCTGCCTTTGGCCAAGCAAGCGCGGCCGAGCTGATCGAGTATCACGCCCGCGCTCTGCATGACCTGGTGCGGCGTCATGGGCCTGACGACGCGAACAGAGTCGCCGTGCATGTCAGGTCGGCCCCGCTCGGGGCTCCGGGCGATTGGAGCGTGCAGGGTAGTTTCGAGCGCGATGAATGGCAGGTGGATGCTGGGCTTCGGCGCGGCGGACTGTACGTGACCCGGGGCCTAGGCTTTTGGGACTTGAGGCATCCCGACCAGCTGTTCTGAGCACGGTGCGCACGTCAAAGACATTAACCGTGTATTGATACGCGTGTCATTGACCGCGGGTCGGGATGTGAAGGAATGTGCTTTCATACACGATAGGACTGTCCCATGCCGATCCGCATTACCCCTTATACTCCTGCTGAGGTCGCCATCGCCACAGGGCGCACGGTGGTCAATCAGCGAAATGACCGCCGGTCTGGCTATGCGCCACGGCATCATGGGCATGCGCGCTTTGACCTGATCGGCGTGGCTCGGAACTATGTGATCCAGAGTTTCGCGGAGCTCGGCATTGGACCGGCCAGTTCGGTTCGCTTTGCGGACGAAGCGGGCAACGCGATTGCGAGGACTTTGATCCGACAGCCAGAGGCATGGTCGTGGGCAGCGCGAAGTCGTTATCCAGGAATGGGACTCGGTGGCCGCGTGGTTGGTGTTCATCGTGATTTGATCGGTCTCCTCCCGTTTCAATACGAGCCGCCCTCTATCATGCAAGGGCTTATTGTGTGGGCAAACGGTGACTTCGAAATCAGTCCGAAATTCATTGCGGCGCCTGGCAGCAAGTTGCCGAGGGAAAGGAAACTCTGGGGTCCCTATGTAACGATGGGGTTTGGGTTCGCGGGATGGGCTCTCGCTGAAAGACTGCCTCGGCCCATATTCGACTGGGTTGAAGAGAACGAAACGGACTAATTGTCATGACCGCCCCGCTTACCATCACCGTTCGGGAAGCAGCCGAAAGGCTGGCGTTCCCGATCGCCACGACAGAGCGGGTGGCGCGCGACCTGGGGTTGCTCATCATGGCTGGCAATCGCAAACGCATCGATCCAAACGACCTTCCGGAGATCATGAACTCATGCCGCAGCGAGCGAAAGGACCGCGCCTCTACCGGCGCAAGGACACCGGCCTTTGGGTCATCCGCGACACCGGACGCGGGGACCGTTCAACAGGCACTCGGGATCGCCGCGAAGCTGAAAGGGCGCTCGCGCTCTACCTCTCGGACCGCGACAAGCGCCCCGGTGGTCCCGCTCAGCCGGGTGAAATGACGGTGGCCGAGGCCCTAACTCTCTATGGTGAGGGGCATGCGGGCGAGACGAAAGACCCGGTGAGGATCGGCCACGCCATTGCAGCGCTGGTGCGCTGGTGGGGCGAGCGTCCGGTCTCAGCCATCACGAAAGAGACGTGCCGCGCCTATGTCAGGGGCCGCAGGAAGCCCGGCAAGCGCCACCCCGACACCGGCGAGGTTCTGGAATGGTTGCCGGTGGCGGAGGGTACCACCCGCCGTGAGCTGGGCACCCTGGCGGCGGCGTTGAATTTCTGCATGGGCGAGGGGCAGTTGCTGAACCCGCCGAAGGTGCACCTACCTGCCAAGCCAGACCCCAAAGACCGCTGGCTAACCCGCGAGGAGGCGGCTGCGCTCATCTGGGCCTCTTGGCGCAATCCTGATGCGAAGCACCTCGCACGCTTCATCCTGGTGTCGCTCTACACAGGCACCCGCAAGACGGCAGTTCTGCGTCTGCGCTACATGCCGAATACTTCGGGCGGCTGGATCGATGTTGACCAGGGGAAGCTTTACCGGCGCGGGCAAGGACAGGCCGAGACAGCGAAGAAGCAACCTCCTGTTCGCCTTCCACGCCAGATAGTCGCGCACGCTGGGCGCTGGAAGAAGCGTGGCGCGCGGTGGGTGGTAGACTATGAGGGACATGGTGTCGCCAGCATCAAGACCGCCTGGGCGACGGCGGTCGAGGCGGCGGGGCTCGGCGAAACCGGCGTCACGCCGCACACGCTGCGGCACACCGCGATCACCTGGGCGATGCAAGCCGGGGCGGACATCTGGGAGACAGCGGGTTTCTTTGGCGTCAGCATCGAGACGATGATGCGCACCTATGCGCACCATCATCCCGACCATCAGCAAACGACAGTGCGAGCCCTTGAAGCCCGGGGTCGGAAACTGTGAGGCCGCACAGTTTCAGCGGAAAATGGCGAGCGATAGGGTGAACGAAAGCAGGTGGAAAGAATGATCAAAACGGGAACAAAGGGCTTGTCCATGTCTTCGGGAGGCAGGGGCCGGAGGTTCGAATCCTCTCACTCCGACCAGTATTTCCAGAAAATTTCCCGCTTGGAATCCGTCGACGTCGGTCCGGCGGTTCGGGGTCGTTTGTTCTGGATGCAGCGGGTTCGGGTTGGTGACGTGGGAACGGCCCGGTGTCATCTTGCCGCTCATCGCCGGGCCGGGGTCTGGCTGGGCCGCTTCTTCCGACACGGAGCGGGGGCCACGGAGCGGGGGCGCTCGTCCGTGGCAAATATGTCTTGTTCCGATAGCGGGGATGCGGTTAGCTCCTCTTGTGCTTGTATCGGGTGTTTGGGTGAACAGTGAAGGTTTCTCTTGTCGGTCTCGCTATTCTTTCCGCGATTCTGCTTTGGGTTTCCGGCCCGCATGACGCGGCCGATCGTCCGGCCCGCGACGGGGCTGCACCGCAAGCCGAGGATTTCAGGACGCAACAGCGGGCCGAGGAACAGCGGCGGCGTCTGGCCCTGATCCATGCCACCGAGGCCGAGCGGCACGCGCTCGTCAGCCGCTGCCTCGACGCCTTGCAGGAACAGATGGTCGTGCAGGCAAGCCCCCTCTGGTCGGTGATCGGTGTGGTCGCGCCCGCGATGTCGTCGCAGGATGGCCTTTTCAGTCCGAGTTTCCGCCGCATCCGATTGGACAGGGAACAGGTCGATGTCTTCGTCCGTACCGTGGCCGGGCATGCCTTCGCCGACCCGGCCGACGGAGCCCAGCCCCCCGGCATTCAGTTCATCGTCAATGAAGAGCGCGCGATTCCGGGGTTTACTTCGAGCCCCCGTTTCCTTGTCGGCTACCATTGCCGCTTCGTCGATATCGGTCAGGTCTTTCTGGCGCGCGGGGTGACGATCAGCGCCAACTGACCGGATTTTCCGGGCGCCGCCGTGCCTCAGGGGACGAAGGCTCCATGTCGTTGCCGATAGGCCAGGATCGGGGTGGGGACGGACAGTTGCGCCTCGGTGAGGGGCGCGGGGTCAGAGGCGGCGCGCGGGCGGCGCGATGTGGTTTCGACGATCAGACCCTGCAGCAGGGGGGCCGCCCGGGCGCTGTCGGGAAAGACCACGGTATCGAGTTGCGCCGGGTCCACACCCAGATGACCACTGAGGACGCCCTTGAAGACCGACCGCAGGTCCAGGGTCGGCCGCAGGTCATAGCCATCCAGCAAGGCGCCCGGCGCGCAGCCCGGCCAGTCGCCATGGATGCCGCCCCGCACGGCACCGCCGGCCAGCAGCACCGGCATGCCGATCCCATGGTCGGTTCCGCGCGTGCCGTTGGCGGGAACCGTGCGGCCGAATTCGGTTGTCACCACCACCGCCGTACTGTCCCAGACCCCGGCCAGATCGCGCCGCAGGACCCCCAGCGCGCGGTCCAGCACCGAGAGCCGTTCGGCGAATTGTCCGTCGAGCACTCCCTGTTCGGCATGTGTGTCCCAGCCGTCGATGGCCAGCACCGCCACGCGCGGCCCGCCCGCCGTCATCAGCAGCCGCGCCGCGCCGCGGAAGCCATTGACCACGGGCGGCAGATCGGGATCGTTCTGGAGGCCGTCGGTCCCGGCCATGGCATCGACCTCCAGCCCCAGGCGATGCATCGCCAGAAGCTCGGGATCGCGGGCGGCGTAGATCTGGTGCAGGGGCGCCACCGCTGACGACCTGAGGCGGGGAAACCAGGTGCTGGACCAGTTGAGAACCGGCTCACTGCCGCGCACGATCAGCGGGTTGCTGTTGATGGCCAGCATCCTGCCGTCGCGCAGCGGCTCGCCCCGGGGCAGGACCGAGAGCAGGCGGTTGACCCAGCCCGAGGCCCCGGGGCGCGACCCCGCAAGGCCGTTCTCCAGCACCTCCTGACATTCGAAATGCGACCGGGTCTGCAGGGGCAGGCCAGCCGAGGGGACGAAGGCGGTCTCGCCCGCGGCATAGAGCGCGTGCACCTCGCGCATCGCGGGATGCAGCAGGAACCCGCCCGACAGGGCCAGCGCCTGCTCAGGCGGGACGGCCAGCGGCCCGCGGGCGGTGTAATAGGCCGGGTCAAAGGCCGGGACCAGCAGCGAAAGCCCGTCCATGCCGCCCCTCAGCACCACGATCAGCAGCCGCGCGTCGCTCAGCGTGTTGGCGCGCGCCCGCTCGCTGAGAAAGGTCGAGGAGAAGAGGCCGACCGACAGCCCCATCAGGCCGCGCCGGGTCAACGTCAGGCGATTGTCGGCGCAATCATGGCGGGCAGGGGTGGACGAGGGCAGGGGGCGGGCCGGCAGGGGGCGGGTCATCGGCGTTGAAACTCCGGGGCCATGAAAAGGAGGGTCAGCGCCTGCACGGGATCGGCCGCGCTGCGCACCGCGGCCGCCGTTTCGGCGCTCTGCGCCGGACCCAGCACCCGGGCGGCCAGCCGCCGCGGCGGCAGGGTCAGGGGCGCGCGGGCCAGCAGGATCTGCGTGGCTTTCTGCAACCCGTCGCCCCGCACCCGCAACCCGTTGGGCGAAAGCCAATGCGCGGTGTCGTCGGGATAGCCATCCGGCGTTTCCCAATAGCCCGGCCGGTGACCCAGGGCGTCGAGGATCTGCAGCAACAGCCAGAGGTCGTCATCGTGCCAGGTGCGGTTCAGCGCGCGGGCCTGCGCCACCAGCAGCTCATAGGGGGTGCGCAGCTTGGTCTGCGGCAGCGTCCAGGCCTGCGGCAGGTCGATCAGGGCCAGCGCCGCCTGCATCAGGTCCCCCTCGCTGTCGAGATAGGCTCGGGCGATCGGGTCGACCATCGCGGGCGTCGGGGCATCGGTGAGAAAATGCTGCACCAGCTTGAAGGCGAGGTGCTGCGCGGTGGCCGGGTGGCGGGCCAGATCGGTCAGCACCGCCGTGAGCTGACCTTCCCGCCCGGTGTAGCGCCGCCCCAGAACACGGCGCGGCCCGGCCTCATGCCAGTCGCTGCGAAAGATGTACTGGCCGCGGGTCGCATCGCTGCCTCCGTTGAGATTGCGGTCGGCCTCCCATCCCCGGACATAGCTGTGGCCGCTGAGGACATAGGCCATCTGCAGGATGTCGCCCTCGGAATAGCCGGCGCCATACCCCAGCGTGTGGAGTTCCAGAATCTCGCGCGCCAGATTGACGTTGACGCCCGCGCCGCGGCGCAGCCCGATCAGGCTGTTGGGGCCGATGGATTCCTGGTTGTCGAGGTAACACAGCATCGCCGGTTGCGTCAGGAGGGCGATCAGCAGGCGGTCGAAGCGACCCGTCGCCAGGCCGCGGATCACGCAGCGTTCGATCACCCCGCGCATTGCCCGCACCAGCGAGGCCTTTTCGACCGACAGGTTGAAATGGTTGGACCAGAACATCACCAGCCGCTCGAAGAAGCCGACCGGGGCATAGACCCGCTTGTTGAAGGCGGCGACCGTCTCGGCCCGGTTGATACCCTCGTAATCGGTGAAGCTGCCCGACACGCCGGTCGCGGCAGCCTGCGCCGGGTCGACCAGATCAGCGCCGCGCAGCCGCCGTATCCAGCCTGTGGTCAATTCCTCGACCAGCGCGCCGCGGGGGTCCGAGGCGATGTCCTGCAGGGTGGTGGGACGGGCGCCCAGCCCGAAACGGCTGGCCGCCAGGGCGGCGCGGGCGAGGGGGTCGGTACTCGTCATGGACTTGGCAGGATCTGGAGGAAGCAGGATCCGGTCGTCGCGCGGGATGCGGGGGGCCTTCGAGCCTGGCCGTGCGGACCGTGACCTGCCTTATCGCCGGTCGTGATTTACGAAGTCTCAACACTTTACCGGGAAATGCGAGGCAATTGGCTCGAATGCCGTTGATTTCCGCGCCTGCCTCAATCCCAGAAGGACAGCGCGGGTTCCAGCCAGCGGACATGCAGCACGCGTTCGTAGACGACGTAGAGCGCCAGTGCCGCCCCGGTCGCGTAGAGCAGCGTCCAGCCGATCCGGTAGCGCGCCGCGAGGCCGAGGTAGAGCGCCACGAATCCGACCAGCGCGACGGGCTGGCCGAACGCCCAGGCGACGGCGATCATGGCGGCGACCGCCAGAAGGAAGCCCGCGCTCTTCACCGTCTCGGGATCGGAGCCGGGGTTCGCGCGGGTCGGGCGCCCGGCCCGGGCGCGCAGGTCGGTGACCAGGGCGATCGCGGCAAAGAGGGCCCCCAGCGGCGCGATGACCAGCGGGAAGCGGCGGGCCGAGGGCGGCCAGTCCAGCGCCGGGGCGATGGCGGCGAGGAAGGTGGCGCTCAGCGCGAGGCCCAGGAAGATCGAGGCCGGATGCCCGCCCATCGCCCGGCTGGCGGCGCGCAGCGAGGATACGTCGCGCGCCCTGAGCGTCGAGCGGATGGCGAAGACCAGCGCCACGATCAGGAGCACGGCCAGGGCGATCGACAGGGGGCGGGCCAGCAGGTCGGCGGGCCCGAAGCTCTGCCAGGACAGCACCAGCGAACTTTCCATCACCGGTCCCAGCACAAAGCCCAGAACCAGCGCGGGCCGGGGCCAGCCGCCGCGTTTCATCAGGTATCCCAGCGCGCCGAAGCCCAGCACGGTGATCCAGCTGGCGATGCTGGGCGTGTCGAGCCAGGCGCCCATGAACACGAAGAGGATGACGCCCGGCACGATCAGATGACCGCTGACGAAGGAAAGCCGCGCCATCTGCCGGCTGACCAGCATCAGAAGCCCCGCGCCGAAGATATTGGCGACGATCAGCATCCAGACCAGCGAGAAGGTGATTTCGAGCTGCGTGCTCAGCATCGCCCGCCCCGGCGCGAGGCCGAGGATGGTGAAGGCGCCAAGCAGGATCGCCATCGAGGCCGAGCCGGGAATGCCCAGCCCCACCGTGGGGATCAGCGCGCCGCCCAGGACGGCGTTATTGGCCGATTCCGGCGCGATGACGCCGCGGACATTGCCGGTGCCGTATTCCGGCTCGCCGGGCGCGCGTTTGCTCTGCGCGACATGGCCATAGGCGACCCAATCGGCAATCATTCCGCCAAGGCCCGGCAGCATGCCGATATAGATGCCGATCCACGAGCAGCGGATCACCAGCCACCAATTCCTCAGCGCGTCACGGATGCCGGCGGTCAGGGATTCCGTCTCGTCCCGCTCCACGCGCGAGATGGAGGCATTGCGCACGGCGAGGTCCAGCATCTCGGGCAGGGCGAAGAGACCCAGCACCACCGGGATCAGCGGGAAGCCGTCGATCAGATACATGATCTCGAACCAGTAGCGCGGCTCTTCGCTGGCTACCGGAAAACCGACCTGGCTGAGCAGCAGCCCGGCGGCGGCGGCGGCGAGACCCTTGGATACCGCCCCGCCCGAGACGGTGGCGACCATGGTCAGGCCCAGCGCGCCCAGCAGGAAGAATTCTGGCGTCCCGAAGGACAGGATCAGCGGCCGGATCAGCGGCAGTGAGGCCGCCATGGCCAGCCCGCCCAGCACGCCCCCGATGGCCGAGGCGGTGAAGGCCGCGCCGAAGGCCCGCGCCGCCTGACCCTTCTGCGCCATCGGATAGCCGTCCATCACCGTCGCCTGCGAGGCCGCGGTGCCGGGGATGCCCAGCATGACCGAGGCGATGGTGTCCGAGGTGGCGGTCACGGCAAAAACGCCGAGGATCAGCGCCAGCGCGGGCACTGTGTCCATGCCGAAGGTGAAGGGCAGGATGATCACCACGCCGGTGATCCCGCCCAGACCCGGCACCGCGCCCAGCCAGAGGCCGAACAGCACCCCCAACGCCAGATACAGCGGCGTCGGCCAGGTGAAGACCAGCCCCAGTCCGCCGAGGAATGCGTCGATCATGGTCAGGGCCTCCGCTGCCCGTCGTGAAATTCCTGGTAGCCCCGGTGAGGGGCCGTGGCGGTGACCGCCACGGTGGGATTTCATCCCCACCATGACGGCACGCCCGGTCCCGTGCGAGGGCGCCGCAACGGGGGCCCGCTTATTGCGTGCCGGACGCGATGTAGGAGGTGACCGTCTCGGCAATCGCCGGATCGACCGCCCGCAGCCCCTCGATCATGGTTTCCATCTGCGCCGGGCCGGTGAAGACGGGGACCGAGCCCGCGGTCGCTGTCGCCGCTTCGCGGAAGGCGGGGTCCTCGACGGTCGCGGCGAAGCTCTCGCGCAGCAGCGCCAGCGTCTCGGGATCGACACCGCGCGGCACGGCGATCAGCCAAGTGGTGCCGGCCATGCCCTGGTTCAGCCATTCGATGGCATCGTAGAGCGGACCCGAGGGCGGGGCGCCGGTCAGTTCTTCGACCACGCTGCGGAAGCTCGGCAGGTCGCCGAACCCCTCCAGCCCGACCGGCTGGCCATCCGGCCCCGCCAGCTCGTAATACCACAGCGGCAGGCCGATCCCGGCATTGACCACATTGTCCTCGATCCCGCCGAAGTAATTCCCCGCGGGCGTGACATGGAAATTCACCTCGTCGCGCTGCAGCGCTGCCACGATGCTCGACCCGTCGCCGAAGCCGGTGGTGTAGCCATACTCGACGCCCAGCAGGTCCAGCGACATCCGCCCGATGAGGTCGAGATACGAGCCCGGCCGGTAGCCGCCCAGTTGCAGCCCGGAGAGACCCGGCAGGTCGGCGGGGCCGGTCACCGTGGCGCCGCCCACGTCGTTGCGCATATAGGTCATGGTCGGCACGCCCATGCCGGCGATCACCTCGAACTCTGACCAGTCGACGTTCTGCGAGGCCGGGCCGATGGCGCGGGTCGGACCGGACCAACTGACCCAGGCCAGCGTCAGACCGTCCGGCCTGGCGTTTCTTGCCTCGATGATGCCCGCCATCTGCGCCCCGCCGGTGACCGGCTGGACGATGAAGTCGGGATTGCCGGGGATATGCTCGGCCCAGTGATTGGCGAAGAGCTGCGCCATCACCCCGGTCGAGCCCCCGGCACCGAGGTTGATGACGATGCGGATTGTCTCGCCCTCATAGCGGTCCTCGGCCTGGGCCGGAGCGATCCCCAGCGCCAGCGCGGCCAGACCGGCCAGTACGGTAGTTCTCGGCATATGGTCTCCTCCCCTAATGCCTCACCCTTGCGGGTGATCCTTGCCTTCAGCGCGTCATGGTCTTGCTCAACTCGGTCTGCGGCAGGTAGCAGCCCTGCGCCCTGAGGCGCATCACCAGCGCCTCGGTGTCGAGGTCGCAGCCCGGTTGCCCGGTTTCGAGGGATTGCTTGGCCGCCGTGGCCGCCGCCTGGCCCATCATATAGGCCGCCGATTGCGCCCGGATCGAGCCATGGACAGCATGGCCGCTGGAATGGCAGCGCCCGGCGACCCAGAGATTCTCCCATCCCTTCGGCACCAGAATGGAATAGGGGATCCCGACCGAGGCCCCGCGGTCCAGCTTGCCATTGCCTTCGAAATCGCGCTTGAAGCGCTCGAATTCGGCTTCCGAGGTATTCGTCGGGTGGTTGTCCGGCGGGCGGTTGTAAACGCAGACCTGATCGGGGAACTGGCGTCGAGCCTGGTAATCCTCGATGGTCAGGGTGAATTCGCCGACGATCCGCCGCGTGTCGCGCACGCCCATCACCGGCGCGGTCGAGACGAGTTCGATGTCCTGACAGCCCGGCACGTATTTGCGGTAGAAATCCACGAATTCCTGGGCCACGACGCGGCCGCGCATCATGCCCTCGGACAGGCTTTTGCTGTCCAGCCCGTTCAGCCCATAGACATGGCCCGCGTTGATGTTGGCGATGCTCTCACCCAGCTTGTTCATGCCGGGGATGAAGCGGAAATGCTCAGAAAAGTGGCCGTCCGCGACCGCCTGCGGCAGGATCTCCTTGCGGACCCGCAGCTTCACCGCATCCATCGCCTCGACCCCGCCCTCATAGGCCGGGTCGTTCCAGTCGATGTTGCCGACCAGCGAACAGAGCGTGCCGGGCGCGGTATCGGGCCAGTCGATGCCCGCCACCTTGCATTCGGCACCTGCCAGCGCCGAGAGCGCGGCGTCGCCGGTGCAATCGATGAAGGCGCCGGCCTCGACGAAGCTATAGCCCTCGACATTGCTCAGCACGGCGCCGGTGATGCGGCTGCCGTCCGTCTCGCAATCGATGACCCGGGTGAAATAGCGCACATCGACGCCCGCCTCGGCGGCCTTCTCGTCCAGGAGGCGCTTCAGCCCTTCAGGGTGGAAGGGGATCCAGCGGTTGTAATGCTTGTGCCAGAAATCGGGCGTGACCCCGGGGCCGAGGTAGCCGCGCTGGTGCATCGATTCCACCAGCTCGCGGCAGAAGCCGCCGACCAGCGCCTTCTCGCCGTCGCCCATCGGGCCGAAGGTGGTGACATAGGACGAGGTGCCCATGCCGCCCATGCAGCCCTGCGCCTCGGCCAGCAGCACCTTGGCGCCCAGCCGCGCGGCCGAGATCGCCGCGGCCGTGCCCGCCGGGCCGCCCCCCGCCACCAGGATGTCGTAGCGGCTTTCGACGGGGATCTCGCGGACCAGTCGATGCGTCTTCATGCCGGTTCTCCCTGCCGTTGCGCCTCGGCCATGACGCCCATCGCCGCCGCTACGCCGCCGCGCTGATGGGCGATGCCGGCAAGGCCGAGGCTCATTTCCACCCCCGCCAGCGCCGAGATCAGCGACAGATCGTTGAGGTGCCCCAGGTGGCCGATGCGGAACACGCGATCAGCCAGTTTTCCCAACCCGTTACCCAAGGAAAGATCGAACGAGGCCAGCGCCACCTGGCGCAGCCGGTCGGCCGAAGCGCCCTCGGGCACCCGAAGCGCCGTCAGGGCCGCGGAATATTCCGCCGGCACCGCGCATTGCAGCTCCAGCCCCCAGGCGGTTGCGGCGGCGCGGGTCGCGCGGGCCAGCCGGTCGTGGCGGGCAAAGATCGCCTCCAGGCCCTCGGCCCGCATCAGGGCGATGGCGGCACGCAGGCCGAACAGCGTGTTGGTCGCGGGCGTGTAGGGGAAGAAGCCGTCCGCATTCAGGCGGATCACCGGCTCCCAGGCCCAGTACGAGCGGGGCAGGGTGGCGGTCTTCGCCGCCTCCAGTGCCTTCGGCCCCAGCGCGTTGAACGAGATGCCGGGCGGCAGCATCAGCCCTTTCTGCGAGCCGCCGACGGTCACGTCCACGCCCCAGTCATCGGCGCGGTAGGGGATCGACCCCAGCGACGAGATCGTATCGACCATCAGCAGGGCCGGATGGCCGGCCGCATCAATGGCGGCGCGGATCGCCGGAATGTCGGTGGTGCAGCCGGTCGAGGTCTCGTTATGGACGACGCAGACGGCCCGGATCCTGTGTTCGGGGTCTGCGCGCAGCCGGTCCTCGATGCGCTGGGCCTCGGCGCCCCGGCGCCAGTCGCCCGGCAGAACCTCGGCCTTGAGCGAGAGGCGCCCGGCGATCTCGGCCCAGAGGCTGGCGAATTGCCCGCTTTCATACATCAGCACCTGATCGCCAGGCGACAGTGTGTTGACCAGAGCCGCCTCCCAGGCGCCGCTGCCGGACGCCGGGTAGGTCACCACGGGCCCCGCGCAGCCGAAGATCCAGCGCAATCCATCCTGCACATCCCGCGCCAGCGCCTGAAAGGCGGGGCCGCGGTGGTCGATGGTCGGCCGGTCCATGGCGCGCATCACCTCGTCGGGCAGGGCGCTGGGCCCCGGAATGAACAGGTGATGGCGTCCGGTCATGGTCTGGCTCTCCCTCCGGCCCGCAACGGGCCGGGTCGTCTTGTCTTCCCTGAGAATCGTGCATATTGTATTCAAAATACAGAATCAAGCATTCACTGCGCGACGGGCTCCCCTTGTCTTGCCCAGAAATGCGGGAAACAATGATCGCAGCCCCAGCGGACCCGATGACCTTGCTCCAGCCGATCCACCGCCCTTCGCTTCATGACCAGCTGGTCGAGCAGTTGCGCAGCTATTTCACCGAAGGCCCGTTGAAGCCGGGCGAGAAGGTGAACGAACAGGCGCTCGCCAGCGCCTATGGCGTCTCGCGCACGCCGCTGCGCGAGGCGTTGAAGGTGCTGGCCTCGGAAGGTCTGCTGACCTGGACGCCCAACCGCGGCGTCCGCATGGCCGAGATCAGCGCCGAGGGGCTGGCCGAGGTCTTCGAGGTGCTGATGGCCCTGGAATCGCTGGCCGGGCGCCGGGCCGCGGCGCGGATGACCGAGGCCGGGATCACCGCCGTCGCCACGCTGCAGGCGCAGATGGAGGCCGAATACGAGGCGGGCGACATCAGCGCCTATTTCCGCACCAATCAGGCGATTCACGAGGCGATCCTGCAGGGCAGCGGCAACGAGGCGCTGGTGGCCACGCATCGCTCGCTCTCGGGCCGGGTGCGGCGCGCGCGCTTCATGGCCAACATGTCCCGTACCCGCTGGCAGCACGCGATCGAGGAGCATCGCGAGATCCTGGCGGCACTCACCGCCCGTGATGCCGAGCGGCTGGCGCAGCTTCTGGCGGTGCATCTGGAGGGCAAGCTGCGCTCGCTGCAAGAAACGCTGCCGTCCGGCTCCGGCTGACGGGGCGGGGGCCTCACGCTGGCGTGTCGGCGTCGGCGCTTGTCCCCGGCGGCGGGAACGCGCATCTTGGGGACATGATTGACGCCCTTCGCAGCCTGTTCCGTCCCGACGCCGCCCCGCGGTCCGAGGTTTCCGCCGATGTCGCCGTGGCCGCGCTGCTGGTCGATGCCGCCCGCGCCGACGACCAATACAAGCCCGAGGAGCGCCGCGCCGTCGTGGCGCTGCTGGCGCAGATGTTCGGGCTGGAACATCCCGAGGCCGAGTTGCTGTGCGAAAAGGGCGAGGCGGCGCAGGCCGCGGCCGCCGATATCGTGCGCTTTACCCGGGTGGTGAAATTCGCCCTGGAGGAAGACGAGCGCATCCGGCTGATGGAGGCGCTGTGGGAGATCGTTCTGGTCGACCACGACCGCGACCCCGACGAAGACGCGCTGCTGCGCCGCCTGGCACCGCTGCTGGCCATTTCGGACCATGACAGCGCGCTGGGCCGCCAGCGGGTCCTGGCGCGGCTGGGGGCAGGCTGACCGCGCTCCTCCGGGGCTCGGTCCTCCGGTCACATCGGCCATGCCTGCGGGATCGTTCACGCATTTTTCGATACTGTGTCTCAATTTCGCCCCGATTGGTGACGAGAACAAGATGAACAGGGAAGCGATTTCGGGTGAGTCGCCCGCGTTTCCGCATCTTTGAGGCGAGTTCGGGCATGGCCGCGCTTTCGATCCATCACCTCCGCCGGGGCGCGCGCCCGACCGGGCGGCGCATGGCCGGCCCCTGCCTGTCGGGGCCGCGCCCCCTCGCTCCCCGCGCGAACGGAGGCTGCCATGGGGCATGATCCCTTCGATCCCGAGGATTTCCTCAATCTGGGGACGGCCAAGCCCGAGCGCGCCGCGCGCGAGCTGCCGCCCATCGTTCAGCCCCCGGTCTATCCGCGCCGTCAGCCCGCCGCGGCGCCCCGCGTCACCGCGCCCGAGCGGGCTGCGCCCCCTCTCCGCGCTGCCGAACCGCGGGTGCCCGAAGCCCGCGCGCCCGAAGCGCCCCGCAGCACCGAAAGCGCCGAGGAGGGAATCGCCGCGCGCCTGACGGCGCCCGATCCGGTGCTGCAACCGCTCTCGGCCATCCGCCCCGCGGTTCGACCCTTGGCGAACCAGCCCCAGGCCGAGGCCCCGCGCGCGCCGGTCGAGCATTACATCCCCGGCTATGGTTTCCAGCGCCAGGCCGCTGCCATCGCGGCGGGGCTTGATACCGGATACGACCATGCCATCGCCGGCCCGGTTTACCGCCGTCCGGGAGGCGCCCAGGCCGTCGCCGCCCAGCCCGCAGCGCTCGAGACGCGCTTCCAGGCCTCCCTGCCCGAGCCGGGTTTCGAGCCGGAGCAGGAGGCCGCCTATCCCGGCGCCATGTCCGAGCCGAGCCATGCCGAGCAGGCGGCGTTCCGCTATGCCGTCCCGCCCGCGGCCCCGCGCGGCGCCTCGCTTCAGGATTGGGAAAACGATGCGGCCGAGGCGCGCGGCGCGTCCCGCCAGCCCGCCGCCCCGCGCCGTCCCGCCCCGCAGCGCGGTCCCGGTCTGGTGCGCGAACCGATGGCGGTCGCCTTCCGCGGCATCGAATACGCGACCCAGACCTGGAGCGTCTATGGCTTCACCCTCGCCGCCCCCTTGCCGGGGGCCGAGGAGGCGCCGATCTCCGAGGTGACGCTGATGATCGCGCGGGGGGTGACCCGGCTTGCCCTGCAGGTGCAGATCGCGGCCGAGACCGATCCCGGCGTGCGCCCGGCGCGCTATGCCTTCATCGACCTCGAACCGGGGCAGGCCGAAGTCCTGCGCCGCATCGCCGAACATGCGCTGGCCAACCAAGCCCGCGCGCTGGCCGAGATGTTCGAGGAAACCGATGCCGTGCTGGCGCCCCCGGCACCGCTGCCGCCCGTCCGGCCGCATTATGCCGCGCCGTCCGCTGCCGCCCAAGCGGCGCCCACAGCCCAAGAGGGCGAGGCCTGGCCCTATCCCTCGCCGATCCTGCAGCCGAAACCGAAAAGCCAGACCGCCCCCACCGCCCCTCTGGCCGAGGCGCCGAAAGCCGCTCCCCGCAAACCCAGGAACGGCTTTGCAATCGGCCTCAGGCTGTCGCTGGCCCTGGCCGCGCTGGTCGCGGGCGGGGTCTATTGGAATGCCCAATCCTCGATCGCCTCGCGCTTTGGCGCGGTGACCGTGGCCGCCACCGAGCTGACGGCGCCCGAGGCGGGCTTCGTCACCGATCTGAGCGTGACGGAGGGCCGCGCGGTGGCGCTGGGCGAGGTGCTGGGTACCATCCGGCAAACCGATATCGACTTCTCGCAGACCGAGACCGGCCGCCGCCGCCAGGCGCTGCTGGCCGAACAGGCCAGGCTGAGCGCCGAGCGGGAGACCCTGCGCGAGCGTGCGGTACAGGCCGCGCTGGGCGAAACCGAGGGGGAGGCGCAGGAGAACGCGCGCGCGCTTGATGCCGCGGATCTGCGCCTCAGCGTCATCGCCGCCGAGCTGGCCGCCATGCCGGTTCCGCCCGGCGAAGGGCAGCCCGGCGCGCCGATCTTGTCGCCCTGCGATTGCACGGTGCTGACGCTCAACCACCACAACGGCGATTGGGTCGAACCGGACATGCCGCTGGCCGTTCTGACCGCGGGCGAGGTGGCGGTGGTGCATGCGCTGCTGCTGGGCAACGAGGCGCGCGATGTCGCGGTCGGTAACCATGCGCGGATCCGTCTGGCTGATGGCACTGCGCTGGCCGGAACCGTCGAGCGGGTGAGCGCCGATCCGCATTGGCCGGGCTATGCCGGGCTCGATGACAACGTTTTCGCCGCCGGCCGCTATGCCCGGGTCGAGATCCGCCCCGAGCGCCCGCTGACCGCGTCGGTCGGCACCGGAGCCGAAGTCACGGTGCAATCGAGCCAGATCTGGGGCGCGCTGCGGGCGCTGGTGGGGATCTGAGGCGGCGCCGAGCGGTTTCGCCCTCGGCCCCCGCTGCCGCGGGCGTCTCGGGCGATCGGTAGCGGGGGGCCAGCCCCCCGCACCCCCCGCTCAAGGGGGTTTTCCACCCCCTTGAGAAACCCCCGAGGATATTTAGGGAACAAAGAAGGCGGCAGGTAGGCCCCTTGACGCGCCGGGGCTTGGGCGGCAAACCCGGCCCATGCTGCCCCGTGACACGCTTGACCAGATCACCCGGCGCTTCGAGTATCTCGAAGCGCAGCTCGCCGCCGGGGCCGACCCCGCGGCGCTGGCCGAGATCGGGCGCGAATATCAGGGGCTGAAGCCGGTGGTCGGGGCGATTGCGGCCTGGCGCGCGGCCGTGGCGCAGCGCGAGGAGGCGCGGGCGCTTCTGGCGGATCCCGAGATGAAGGCGCTGGCGCAGGAGGAACTGGCGGCGCTGGACGAGACGATCCCGGCCCTGGAGGCGGAGCTGCGCATCGCCCTGCTGCCCCGCGACATCGCCGACGAGCGGCCGGCGATCCTGGAGATCCGGCCGGGCACCGGGGGCGAGGAAGCCGCGCTTTTCGCCGCCGATCTGCTGCGGATGTACCAGCGCTATGCCGACCTCAAGGGCTGGCGCTGCGAAATGATTTCCGAGACCGCGACCGAGCTTGGCGGCCTGCGCGAGGCGGTGATGCGGGTGGTGGGCGAGGGGGTCTTCGCCCGGCTCAAGTTCGAATCGGGTGTCCACCGGGTGCAACGCGTGCCGGTCACCGAATCGGGCGGGCGGATCCATACCTCGGCCGCGACCGTCGCCGTCCTGCCGGAGGCGACCGACGTCGATCTGCAGATCCCCGACAGCGATATCCGCATCGACACGATGCGGGCCTCGGGCGCGGGCGGCCAGCACGTCAACACCACCGATTCGGCCGTACGAATCACCCACCTGCCCAGCGGCATTGTCGTCACCTCGGCCGAGAAATCGCAGCACCAGAACCGGCGGCTGGCGATGGAGGTGCTGCGCGCGCGGCTCTTCGACCTGGAGCGCCGCAAGCAGGCGGACGCCAGGGCCGCCGACCGCAAGTCCCAGGTCGGTACCGGCGACCGGTCCGAGCGCATCCGCACTTACAATTTCCCGCAGGGCCGGCTCACAGACCATCGGATCAACCTGACGCTCTATGCGCTGCCGCAGATCCTGGGCGGCGATCTGGATGGCGTGGTCGAGCCGCTGATCGCTCAGAACCAGGCCGAGCGGCTGGCGGAGCTGGAGGCATGAGCGCCGCCGGTTGTCCGGGGCCGTCGCGATGATCCTGCGCGAGGCGCTGGCGCAGGCCATCCAGCGGCTCGACGCCGCCGGCATCCCCGATGCGCCCCGCGATGCGCGGCTGCTGCTGGCCCATGCGCTGGGTATCGCGCCCGACCGCCTGACGCTGGTGCTGCGCGATCCGGCCGGGGCGGAACAGGCGGCGTTCAGGGAGGCCATCGCCCGCAGGGCGGCGCGCGAGCCGGTCAGCCATATCACCGGGCGCAGGCTCTTCTGGGGGCGCGCGTTCCACGTGACCGCCGATGTGCTGGACCCGCGCCCCGAGACCGAGACGCTGATCGCCGAGGCGCTGGGCGGACCTTTCGACCGGGTGCTCGACCTCGGCACCGGGTCGGGGGCGATCCTGCTCACGCTGCTGGCCGAGCGTCCCGCCGCGCGGGGGCTGGGGACGGATCTCTCGGACAGGGCGCTGGCCGTGGCGCGGGGGAATGCCGCGGCGCTGGGGCTTGAGCCGCGCGCTGATTTCGCCCGGGGAGATTGGTTCGGGCCGGTCACGGGGCGGTTCGACCTGATCGTCTCGAACCCGCCCTATATCGCCGAGGCCGAGATGGCGGGGCTTTCGCCCGAAGTGCTGCGCGAGCCGCGGATGGCGCTGACCCCGGGGGGCGACGGGCTCGATGCCTATCGCGCCATCGTCCGGGGGGCCGGGGCGCATCTGACCCCCGGCGGGCGGCTGATGGTCGAGATCGGGCCGACCCAGGGCGCCGCCGTCGCAGGCCTGATGGCGGGGGCCGGGTTGCAGGGAATCGCCTGTCGCCCGGATCTGGACGGCCGGGACCGCGTGGTTTCGGCGCATTGGCCCCTCTAGCCCGCTTCTGCGCCTTTTCCGCCACGTTTGTGCGAAAAGACGCCGATGTTCACAGGTTTTTTCCACTTTCGGGCTTGTCTCGATGCCGGGCGCGTGGTTAGTCCGGGATGTGCCGGGAGTGGACGCATCGCTCATTGCTCCGCCCCAGAGCACGCTAATCCAGACTGACTGACCCTGACGCGCCCCTTCGGGCGAAGCCTTGGGGTCAAGCGACCCGACCAAGGCCGGAACTCGATTTCATGAGACCATCGAACAAACGTTCGCGCTCCAAACAGAACCGTCCGCGCTCGCTGGGCAACATCGTCAACCGGGTATTCGATTCGTCGGGCCCGGAGGGCAAGGTGCGTGGCACCCCGCAGCAGATCATCGACAAATATTCGGTGCTCGCGCGGGATGCCCAGCTCTCGGGCGACCGGGTCGCGGCAGAGAATTTCCTCCAGCATGCGGAACATTACACCCGCATGCTGAACGAGGCCCAGGCCGAACTGGCGCGCGAAGCCGAACAGCGGCGCGACCAGCAATTCCAGGGCGGCCAGAACCCCGGTCAGAACAATGGCCAGAATGGCGGTGGTCAGGGCGGAAACGGCCAGAACCACAACAATCAGAACAACGGCGGCCAGAACAACGGCGGCAACCAGGGCCACAACAACCAGCAGAACCGCCGGAACGACCAGCGGGATCAGCGCGGTGAGGGGGGCGAGAGCGACGGCGATCAGCGCCCGTCCTGGAAGCAGGAGCGCAACCGCCGCTTCGAAGAGCGCCGCCAGCAGCGCGAATCGGGCGATCCGCGGGATGATTCCCCCGCCGAACCCGAGTCGATGCTGGTCGAGACGCCCGAATCGCGGCGCAACGACCAGCCCGAGGTGACCACCCCCGCCGCAGCGCCTGCCGAGGCGCCCGCGCCCGAGGCCCCGGCCAGTGAGGCCCCGGCCACCGAAGCGCCCGCGCCGAAAAAACCGCGCGCGCCGCGCAGCCGCAAGCCCAAGGCTCCGACCGAGCCCGCCCCCGACGCGGCGGCGGAATGAGCGGAACGGGACGCTGCGGGGACCTTCGGGTCCCCGTTCGTTTCGGGCGCTCCTGCCGGTCCGAAAGCCGGGGGACGCGGAAAGCGTGATCGCGTACTGGTGGCGCGGCGGCCCGCCGCGTCCTATATGATGGGTCCAACAACCCCGAGAGCCGGAACTCATGTCGCTGCCGCCCGGATTCCTGGAGGAACTGCGCTCGCGCGTGTCCATCGCGCAGGTGGTCGGCCGTGCCGTGACCTGGGATCTGCGCAAATCGAACCAGGGCAAGGGCGATTTCTGGGCGCCGTGCCCCTTTCACCATGAAAAGACCGCCTCGTTTCACGTCGATGACCGCAAGGGCTATTACTATTGCTTCGGCTGCCAGGCGAAGGGCGATGCGCTGAAATTCATCCAGGAAACCCAGAACCTCGGCTTCATGGAAGCGGTCGAGACCCTGGCGCGCGAAGCGGGGATGACCATGCCCGCCCGCGACCCCGGCCAGCGTCAGCGCGACGACCGGCGCACCACGCTGGTCGAAGTGATGGAAAAGGCGGTCCGCTTCTATCGCATGCAGCTGAACGGCGCCCAGGCGGCCGAGGCACGGGCCTATCTCGACCGGCGGGGCCTCAGCCCCCAGCAGCGCGAGCGTTGGGAAATCGGCTTTGCCCCCGACCAGCGGCAGGCGCTGTTCCAGCACCTCACGCAGGCGGGGATCGCGGCGGAGCTGATCATCGAGGCCGGTCTCTGCGCCACACCGGATGGCGGCGGGGCCCCCTATGACCGGTTCCGCGGCCGTATCATGTTCCCGATCCGCGACGGGCGCGAGCGCTGCATCGCCTTCGGTGGGCGCTCGATGGATCCGAACGCCCGGGCCAAATATCTGAACTCGCCCGAGACGCCGCTTTTTCACAAGGGCAACGCGCTGTTCAACCTCGCGCCTGCGCGCAATGCGACAGGCAAGGGTCATTCGCTGATCGTGGCCGAGGGCTATATGGACGTGATCGCCTTGGTCAACGCGGGTTTCGAGGGGGCGGTGGCGCCCCTGGGCACCGCGGTAACCGAGGATCAGCTGCGCCTGATGTGGCGCCTCCATGAGGAGCCGGTGATCGCGCTTGACGGGGACGCGGCGGGGCTGCGGGCCGGGCTCAGGGTCGCGGATCTGGCGCTGCCGCTGGTGACGGCGGGGCAGGGGCTGCGCTTCGCGCTGCTGCCCGGCGGGCAGGACCCGGACGACCTGATCAAGGCGCAGGGCGCGGGGGCGATGAAGGTGGTGCTCGACCGCGCGGTTCCCATGGCGCGGCTCTTGTGGGACCGCGAGATCCAGGGACAGGTCTTCGACAGCCCGGAACGGCGCGCGGCGCTGGACCGGCGGCTGCGCGAGATGCTGAACCGCATCACCGACCCCAACCTGCGCGAGCATTATGCCGAGGAATTCCGCCAGCAGCGCCGGGCGCTCTTTTCCGGCGACACGGGCGGCGGGTTCCGGGCCGGCCGCAAGGGCGGCTGGGACAAGAAGGGCTGGGACAAGAAGGGCTGGGACAAGAAGGGCGGGGGCTCCTCGGCCCCCTTGCCCGGCACCCGCGGCTCGCTACTGGCGGCCGGGGCCGAGGGCGCCGACGAGGATCTGCGCGAGGCGCTGATCCTGGCGACGCTCTTTGCCCATCCCGCGCTCATTGCCGATTTCGACGGCCCGCTGGTCGATCTGGAGCCCCGGCGCGATGACCACCGGCGCCTTCAGGCCGTGCTGCTGGCCGCCGCGCATGAGGACCCGGCGCCCACGCGCGAGGTGATGGCCGAGCGGGCAGGCGAGGCGCTGGTGGCGCTGCATTCGCTGCCCCATGTCGCCATCGCGCCGATGCTCCGCCCCGAGGTCGCGCCGGATTTCGTGCGCAATTGCCTGACCGAGGACTTCCAGGTGTTGCTGTCGCGTCGCGCCCTCAGGCGCGAGTTGAACGAGCTGGCGGCCGAGATCGAGGATATTCCCGACGACACGCTGACCTGGCGGCTGGGCCAGACCGCCGCCGCACTCGACCGTGCCGGGCGCGGGGTCAGCAACGAATCAACCACCGATCTGGGCGAGGACCGCGCCGAGCTTGCGGCGCAACTTCAGTCCCTTATCGACGCCCAGGTCTGGGTGAAAAAGAAGCGACGACCCGGGCCGCCGTGAGTCGGCGGCCTCCGAATCAGTGAATCTTGCCACGCCCCCTGTGATTCGGCCCGTCCAAGGGCTATCTCTGTGAAAAAGCCGAATCACGCCTCGTCCCCTGCCCGGAGGAACCATGGTCGCCAAAGACACCGACGACGCGAAGCCCGAAGATCAGGACAGCGAATTTACCCTCGACATGAGCCAGGCTTCGGTCCGGCGCATGATCGCCGCCGCGCGCGAGCGGGGGTTCATCACCTATGAGCAATTGAACCAGGTGATGCCGCCGGATCAGGTCTCGTCCGAGCAGATCGAGGACGTCATGTCCATGCTCTCGGAGATGGGCATCAACGTCGTCGAGGAAGAAGAAGCCGAAGAGGGGGAAACCCCCGACGCGCCGGAGGCGGCGGCGTCGGGCTCGACCGAACTGGTCGTGGCCTCGGGTGGCAGCGAGACGCTGGACCGCACCGACGACCCGGTGCGCATGTATCTGCGCGAGATGGGCTCGGTCGAGCTGCTGAGCCGCGAGGGCGAGATCGCCATCGCCAAGCGGATCGAGGCCGGGCGCAACACGATGATCGCCGGGCTTTGCGAAAGCCCGCTGACCTTCCAGGCCATCATCATCTGGCGCGACGAACTGCTGTCCGAGGACGTGCTCCTGCGTGAGGTCATCGACCTCGAGGCGACCTTCGGCAATGCGCTCGACGATGACGACGAAGGCCCGGTGGTCGATGGCGTCGGCGGCACCGACAGCGACGGCCAGCCGCGCGCGGCCCGCCGGTCCGAGCCCGAACTCGACGCCGACGGCAACCCGATCTCCAGCTCGGACGACGACGACGACGATTTCGATCAGTCGAACATGTCGCTCGCGGCGATGGAAAGCTCGCTCAAGCCGCGCGTGTTGGAGACGCTGGACCAGATCGCCCGCGACTACGACATGCTGGAAGAGATGCAGCATCAGCGGATGCAGGCGACGCTGCAGGAAAAGGCCCGCTTCTCGGCCGCCGAGGAAACCGCCTATCAGAAGCTGCGCTCGGAAATCGTCGAGCTGGTGAATTCGCTTCACCTGCACAACAACCGGATCGAGGCGCTGATCGACCAGCTCTATGGCATCAACAAGAAGATCATGACCATCGATTCGGCGATGGTGAAGATCGCCGATGCCGCGCGGATCAACCGGCGCGAATTCATCGACGAATACCGCGGTTATGAGCTGGACCCGACCTGGTGCGACCGGATGGCCAAGGCCAAGGGCCGCGGCTGGGCCACGCTGTTCGAGCGGCACGGCGACAAGGTGGTCGAGCTGCGCGAGGACATGGCCGAAGTCGGGCGCTATGTCGGCGTAGACATCAGCGAATTCCGCCGCATCGTCAGCCAGGTGCAGAAGGGCGAGAAGGAAGCGCGTCAGGCCAAGAAGGAAATGGTCGAGGCCAACCTGCGTCTGGTGATCTCGATTGCCAAGAAATACACCAACCGCGGCCTGCAGTTCCTGGACCTGATCCAGGAGGGCAACATCGGCCTGATGAAGGCCGTCGATAAATTCGAATACCGCCGCGGCTATAAATTCTCGACCTATGCGACCTGGTGGATCCGTCAGGCCATCACCCGCTCGATCGCCGACCAGGCGCGGACCATCCGCATTCCGGTGCATATGATCGAGACGATGAACAAGCTGGTGCGGACCTCGCGCCAGATCCTGCACGAGATCGGCCGCGAGCCCTCGCCCGAGGAACTGGCTGAAAAGCTGCAGATGCCGCTCGACAAGGTCCGCAAGGTCCTGAAGATCGCCAAGGAGCCGATTTCTCTGGAAACCCCCATCGGGGACGAGGAAGACAGCCAGCTCGGCGATTTCATCGAGGACAAGAATGCCGTCCTGCCGCTGGATTCGGCCATTCAGGAGAACCTGCGCGAGACGACGACCCGCGTGCTGGCCTCGCTGACCCCCCGCGAGGAACGCGTGCTGCGCATGCGGTTCGGCATCGGCATGAACACGGATCATACGCTGGAAGAGGTCGGCCAACAGTTCAGCGTCACCCGCGAGCGGATCCGGCAGATCGAGGCCAAGGCCTTGCGGAAGCTGAAACATCCGAGCCGGTCGAGGAAGTTGCGGTCTTTCCTGGATCAGTGAGAATGAAAGGCGGCGGTAGCCGCCTTTCAAATTCCAAGAAATCAATTGACTGAATCACCCTATGGCATTTGTCTTTGGACAGACACAGGGGTGTTGTCATGTCGCTTACGTATCGTGAAACTCAAATTGTCAAAGGTATGCTTGAGCGCGGCGACAAGCAGCACGACATAGCCGCTTATTTCGGGGTGAACGGCGGTAGAATTGCGGAGGTTGCGACCGGAAAATGTGATTACCCTGGTGCTCCTCCAGCCTCGGCTGAGAACCTTCCTCCGCCAGGACCATACGTCGGCGCGAAATCTGTGCAGGAGATACGCGAAATCCTTTCTGATGCTTCCGAATTAATAGCCGCGGTCGGCGACTCATCCGAAGAAGCTAAAGTTGCATTGGAGGCACTTGCCCTCGCTATTAAGCGGCTCGACTGACCTAAGCGCGAGTTCTCGCGACCTCCGCCGGCGCAGTAGATGCTTCAGAACCTAAGATGCACACGCTTCGCGCCTGTTAGGCGGGAGGAATCCGATGGGAAGATTTGTCAGCTACCTCGGCGGTTCACAGATTGTGAGGCGGCACCCAATTGGTTTTGGAAAGTCGAGCAAAGGTGCTCGGGTTGGAGCACTTGCAATCTGGGACGACGCACATGATGAAGCATCTGAATCGACCCAAATCGTGCGGGCGGCTGTCGCAAAGAGAGTATCGCCAAAGGTCAAAAAGTATCGAACCAAGGCACCAGTAGCAATAAAGGCGGCCGTAAGGCAGAAGAAGCGAAGAACTGACATGGCCGCCGCTCGCCGAAACGAGTTTGGTCTTTAAGAGCTTGCACGACCGCCCACCGCCCATTGTGCTCTAGCCAACCGCAGGCTGCGCATTCATCGTGCACCGTCCGTTAGGCCAGGGTTCCCCCCGACTCTCTCCCTCCCCCAACACTCCCATCCTGCGAGCCAACGGGGCCGGAGCCCAAGGGCCTTCCTCAGCCTGCGCGGTCTACGGGCGTCCTGCCTGTCCCTGCCTTTTCCGGGGGGGGATCGGGCGGGGCCTGCGCCTGAATGTCGGTATCGGCGCCGGCGAACCAGTCTCGGCGGGCGGTCGTGACCCAGTGCAGCGCGCTGGTTGCGTCGTTCAGCAGCCCGTCGAGCGTCATGCGGGCGGGAATGAAGGTTGCGCAGCCGACCGTGAGGCGGGGGGGATGCGGCCCTGCCGGGGTCGCCAGGGGCGGCAGGAGGGCGACGGCCTGCCGCAAGGCCTCGGCCCGCTGTTCCAGCTGGGGTTGCGTCAGGTTCGGCACGAGGATCAGGAATTCGTCGTCCCAAAGCCGGCCGATGATCGCGTCCTCCTCGGGCACCACGCGCAGGATCGCGGCCGAGACCTGGCGCAAGAGCGCGTCGCCGCCGGGATTGCCCAAGGCCTCGGTCAGGGGGGCGAAACCGTCGATCTCGGCCATCAGGACGCCCGCGACATCCGCCTTGATCGCCCGGACCGCCGCGGCGATACCGGCCCGGTTCAGGAGTCCGGTCACACTGTCCTGCTGCGCCGAGGCTTCGGATTGGCGCAATTCCTGGGCGATGATCAGCCCCAGCAGGAAAGTCATCTGGAACATCACCCACCCCAGGCCGCCGAAGAGTTGGGCGATGAGATCGGCCTCCTGCGGCTTGGGGGCCATGACGACGGCATAGACCCAGCCTGCCAGCATCGGCAGGATCAGTGCCAGCCCCGCCATCAGCCGCAGCGCCATCCCGGCGATGCCGGGCAGGAAGAGGGCGGAGAAGAGGCTGCGCTCACGCAGGCGCAGCGCGGCGGCGAGGGTCAGCGTGAAGGCGGCAAGCGTCGACCACACCGAGAGTTCGCGGTCCCAGAGCGCGCCGGACATCGCCAGATCGACGACCGCCACGTTGCAGATGCCCAGCAGGGCGAGCACGAAGAGGCTGGACAGAAGCCGGTTGCGGCGCGTCGACAGCAGTGCCAGGGCGCAGGTGGCGATGAAGAGCAGCGATTTGCTGGAGACATGGCCGTTGAGGCCGAGCTGGCCCAGTTCAGCGAGTCTGAGCGCGGTATCGAGCCGGCCGCCGAAGAGACCGGTCCAGCGATCGGCGAGGGTCAGAAGGCAGCCGGCGGCGATGGCAAGGCCGAGGATCAGGCTCAGGCGGGAATGGCGGCGATGATCGGGCCTGGTCTGGTCGTGGCGCCACAGAAGCGCGAGCAGCCCATAGGCCAGCGCCGTCGGCAGCGCCAGCGCCGGCTGGTCGGGCCGGGGTCCGCCGGCCAGGTTGGCGATCAGCCCCGCTGCGACCACCCCGAGGGTCACCAGGGGCGCGAGGCGCAGCAGAAGATCACTCACACGAAACGGCACAGGCGGACCCCCAGGGTTCGGGGGATCATCGAAGCATGGGGCCCGTTAAGATGGCGTGAACGGGCTCAGCGGGCCTCGGCGCCGAGCGGCCTTTGCAGCGCCGCCACGGCCGCGCCCACGAGCAGGATCGCAGAGGCCGCGAGCAGGCTGCTGCCGATGCTGCCGGTCAGGTCGCCCAGTGCACCCGCGGCATAGGGGCCGATGGTCTGGGCCACGGCGAAAACCACGGTGAAGAGCGAGATGGCGCTGCCCCAGCTTTCGGGCGGCAGGTTCTTGCGGGAGAAATTGGTCACTGCCGAGGGGGCCATGAAGACGCAGCTTCCGAAGATCACGGCGGAAACCACCAGCCCGGGGAGCGAGGGCCAGAGGACCGGCAGGGCCGACCCCAGCGCGATGCCGCTCAGCACCAGCGCCAGCGGTCGCCCGGAGGCATGGCGGGCGAAGACCCCGCGCCAGAGAAGGGGCGAGACGGTGATGCAGCCGCCCAGCAGCACCCAGACCAGCGCCACCTGCAGGGGCGAGGCGGCCTGTTCCTTCATCCAGGCCGAGAGGAAGGTGAGATAGACGATATAGCCGAGGCCGAAGCCCGCGTAGCCCGCGTATTCCGCCAGCATCCGCCCGGAGGGCAGAGGCGGCGCGCTGACCTCGCGCCTGGGCGGGACCGGGGCGCGACGCGCCGCCCACAGGCCCAGCGGCGCCAGGGCCAGGCTCAGGCCGCCGACGATCACCCAGGCCCAGCGCCAGGACCCGTCGCCCCAGGCGGCCAGCATCGGCGGCAGGGTCGCGCCGCAGAGCACGATGGCCGAGCCCCCGCCCGAGCCGAAGAGGATGGCGATCCCTAGCGCGTTGAGCCGCGGGTTGTCGGCCCAGAGCCGCGCCGCCAGCGCCCCGGCGGTGGAAAAGGACAGCGCCCCGAAGAGCCCGGTCAGAAAGCGCCACAGGCTCTGCCACCAGAGCGCGGGCAGGGCGCTGGTCGCGACCAGCGCCACCGCCGTAACCGCCAGCCCCAGCGCGAAAAGCCCGGCCGGGCCGCGGCGGCGCAGCGCCAGCATGGTGCCCACGGCGCCGACGATATAGCCCAGCGCATTGGCGGTGTTCAGCCAGCCCGCCTGGGCATAGGTCCAGTCGAGATCGGCGCGCATCGCGGGCAGGATCAGCCCATAGGCGAAGCGGCCGAAGCCGTTGGTCACCAGCACGCCCAGCGACAGGCCCAGCAGCACCAGCCAGGGATTGGCCGGGTCCTTGGATTGGTGCGTCATGGGATCCTCCTGCCCGAACCGCGCCATTCTTGCCCGCCGTCCCCGCGGCAACAAGGCTGTGCGCTTGCAATCACGCCACGTCACGGATAGCAGGGGCGCGGAGTTCAGGAGGCTCGGATGGAAGACCTGCGCAACACCTATCTCGCCCGGATCGCCGGGGCCGCCGACGCCGCCCAGCTGGAGGAGGTGCGCCTCGCCGCACTGGGCAAGAAAGGCGAGATCAGCCTGAAAATGCGCGAGTTGGGCCAGATGTCGCCCGAGGAGCGCCAGACCTACGGCAAGGCGCTCAATGTCCTGAAGGACGAGCTGGACGCGGCCCTGCGCGCGCGCAAGGCGGCGATGGAAGATGCCGCGCTCGATGAGCGGCTCAAGGCCGAATGGCTGGACGTGACGCTGCCCGCCCGCCACCGTCCGCGCGGCACGATCCATCCGGTCAGCCAGGTGACCGAGGAATGCACGGCGATCTTCGCCGACATGGGTTTCGCCGTGGCCGAAGGGCCGCAGATCGAGACTGACTGGTACAATTTCGACGCGCTGAACATCGCGCCCGAGCATCCCGCCCGGCAGGAGCATGACACGTTCTTCATGCACCGTGCGCCGGGCGACAACCGGCCGCCGCATGTGTTGCGCACCCATACTTCGCCGGTGCAGATCCGTGCCATGCAGGAACAGGGCGCGCCGATCCGGGTGATCGCCCCGGGCCGCGTCTACCGCATGGACATGGACCAGACCCATGCGCCGATGTTCCACCAGATCGAGGGCATGGCCATCGACCGGGACATCTCGATGGCCAACCTGAAATGGGTGCTGGAGGAATTCTTCACCGCCTATTTCGGTACCAAGGTGAAGACCCGCTTCCGCGCCTCGCATTTCCCCTTCACCGAGCCCTCGGCCGAGGTGGATATCCAATGCTCCTGGGTCAACGGGCAGTTGCGCGTGGGCGAGGGCGACGGCTGGCTGGAGGTGCTGGGGTCCGGCATGATGCATCCGAAGGTGCTGCGCGCCGGGGGCATCGACCCCGACCAATGGCAGGGCTTCGCCTTCGGTATGGGTATCGACCGGATGGCGATGCTGAAATACGGCATCCCCGACCTGCGCGCCTTCTTCGAAAGCGACTTGCGCTGGCTGAGGCATTACGGCTTCGGGGCGCTGGAAGCGCCGAGCGTTCACGCGGGCTGAGCCGCCTGTCCTGACTCCGATCGCCGGCCGCGCCTCCGCCAGCGGCGCGGCCGGTGCCGTTTCGGCCCCGTCACGCAAGAGTGAAGCGCCGCCGCGAGGCCGCTCGGGGGCGCGCGGCCCCTCCGGCCCTTGCGCCATTACGCGCCCGTTTCCCCGGCTTCCCGGCGGGTTCCTGACGGCGCGGGCGCGAATCGCGGCCTCCCCGCTTGTCTTTTCATCAACCTTTACACTAGGTTTGAGACGCCGCGGGGAGCCTCCCGGGCGCCACGATGGCAAGGACCATGCACGCACCCTTCGTCACTGCCCTGATGCTCTCCCTCGCCCTGCCGATGGCCTTCCCTGTCGCGGCGCAGGATCTGTCCGAGGTCATCACCCGACAATACGCCGATGGCGGGATCTACGAGGGCACGTTCCTCGACGGGCTGCAGCACGGACAGGGGACCTACCGGCTGCCCAATGGCTTCGAATACACGGGTTCGTGGGAAAACGGCCAGATCACCGGCACCGGCACCGCCCGCTATCCCAATGGCTCGGTCTACGAGGGCCTGTTCGAGGACGGCCGCCCGCATGGTCAGGGCCGCATGGTCTTTGCCGACGGGTCGTCCTACGAGGGGAACTGGGACGCGGGCCGCATCATGGGCGAGGGCACGCGCCGCTATGTCACCGGCGTGGTCTATACCGGCACCTTCGACGACAGCCAGCCGCATGGGCGTGGCGTGATGGAGCGCCCGGGCGGCCTGCGCTACGAGGGCGAATGGCAGCATGGCTTGCGCGAGGGGCAGGGGACCATCACCTACCCGGACGGCTCGGTCTATACCGGCGGCATGCTGAACGACCAGCGCCATGGCGAGGGGCGGCTGACGCGTCCCGATGGCACGATCTATGACGGCGAATGGTCCGAGGGGATGCTGAACGGCGCGGGCGTCCTGACGCTGCCGGGCGGCGACCGGCGCGAGGGCAGTTTCGTGCAGGGCATGCTGCAGGGCGTGGGCCGCCTGATCATGGCCGATGGCGCGATCTACGAGGGCGATTTCGTCGACGATCTGCGCCAGGGCCGGGGACGGCTGACCACGGCGGATGGCTATGTCTATTCCGGCGAATGGGTCGCCGACCGGATCACCGGCACCGGCGTGATGACCGCCCCCGATGGCGCGCGCTATGACGGCCGCTTCCGCGATGGCGTTCCCGATGGCGAGGGCACGATCACCTATGCCGATGGCACCGGCTACACCGGTGCCTGGTCCGAGGGCCGGATCGAGGGCGCAGGCCGCGCCCGCATGGCCGAGGGGCTGATCTACGAAGGCAATTTCCGCGCCGGTCAGCCGCAGGGTCAGGGCCGCATGGAATACCCCGATGGCCGCGTCTATGTCGGCGCCTTCGAGGCCGGTCTGCGCGAGGGGCAGGGCGTCATGACCTACCCGGACGGCACCCGCTATGAGGGCGGTTTCATCGCGGGCGAGCGCGAGGGACAGGGCACGATCACCCTGGCCGATGGCTTCACCTATACCGGCGAATGGCGCGGCGGCCGGATCGAGGGGCAGGGCACCGCCACCTATCCCACGGGCGACGTCTATGTCGGCCAGTTCGTCGATGGCCAGCGCGTGGGACAGGGCCGCCTGACCTATGCCGCGGGGCAGGTCGTCTCGGGCCGCTGGGATCAGGGCGTGCTGGTCGAGCCCGACACGGCGCCCGCGCCGGAAGCGCCGGCCGAGGGCAACGACGGCTGATTGCCACCGCAACGGCATGAAAAAGGGGGCCTCGCGGCCCCCTTTTGTATGGTCCGGGAAAGGCTCAGGCCTTGCCCTTGTAGATGTCCACCAGCTTGCCCAGCATCGCCAGCGCATCCTCGCGCGAGCGCTGGAACGAGTTCCGCCCGATGATCGAGCCGTTGCCGCCGCCGTCGCGGATCGCGCGGGCGTCGTCAAAGACCGCATCCGTGCCCTTCGCCGCGCCACCCGAGAAGACGATGATGCGGCGGCCGTTGAAGGACGACTGGACGCAATGCTTCACCCGCGCCGCGAGCGTCGAGATGTCGATCTGCTCCTTATCGTAGACCTTCCTGGCCTCGGGCTGCATGATGTGGTCGGTTGAGAGCTTGATCTTGATGATATGCGCGCCCAGCAGCGCCGCGATATGGGCGGCATAGGCGGCAACGTCGATCGCCGTCTCGCCCTCTTTCGAGATGCCTTCGCCGCGCGGATAGGACCAGATCACGGTGGCGATGCCTTTGGCGGCGGCTTCCTTGCGCATCTCGACGATTTCTTCGAACATGTCGAGCGCGCAATCCGAACCCGGGTAGATGGTAAAGCCGATGGCCGAGGCGCCGATGCGCAGCGCGTCATCGACCGAGGCCGTGATCGCCTGGTTCTTGCCCGCGGTGTCCGACATCAGCGAATTGGCCGAGTTGACCTTCAGGATGGTCGGGATCTGACCGGCGAAGGTATCGGCGCCGGCTTCCAGCGGCCCCAGCGGCGCGGCATAGGCCGAGAGGCCCGCGTCGATGGCCAGCTGGTAATGGTAATGGGGATCATAGCCCGCGGCGTTCGGGGCAAAGCTGCGGGCCGGGCCATGCTCGAAGCCCTGGTCCACCGGCAGGATGATCATCTTGCCGGTGCCGCCCAGCTTGCCCTCCATCAGCATGCGGGCCAGATTGGCCTTCACGCCGGGGGTTTCCCCCTCGTAATTGGCCAGGATTCGCTGAACGGTTTTGGTGGCGCGCATGGCGGGTCCCCTTTGGTTGACTGCTGGCGCCTTGGATACGCGGGCCTGTGTGACGCGGCAATGGTGGCGCGGGCGCGTTAGCGCCCACAACCGGAAAAATCTGCGCCAGCGGCGGAAAACCGCGTCGGATCAGGCCGGTTCGGGCCTCAGGCCGGGGAATCGAAGACCAGCGAGCGGTGTACCATCGCCCCCGCCCAGGCCCCGTCCCCCACCGCCAGCGAGACCGAATGCGGCACGCGCGCGACGTCACCACAGGCATAGAGGCCGGGGATCGAGGTCTCCTTGAACCCGTCGGTGCGGTATTGCGTGCCCATCGGCGTCTCCTCCAGCGCCACGCCCAGGGCCTCGGCGGGCAGGCTGGCGGGGCGGGTCTTGGTCGCGACGAAGAGGCCCGCAAAGCTGAGGGGCTCGCCACTTTGGAACCGCACCTCGACTGGCCCCTCCAGCGGACCGGCGACCTCGAGGATCGCGCGACCCTCGAGTGTCAGGCCCCGGTCGGCGAGGGTGCGGCAGGTCTCGGGCTCCAGCGGAAACAGGGCGTTGGTCAGCAGCGTTGCCTGGCCGAACTCGGTGAAGAGTGGGGCATGATGGATCGCCTCCGGCCCGTTCGCGATCAGCCCGATGCGGCCGAAATCCAGCTCATAGCCGTGGCAATAGGGGCAGTGAAAGACCGATTTTCCCCAACGCTCGGCCAGCCCCGGGATCCGGGGCAGCGTATCGGCAAGGCCGGTGGCCAGGATCACGCGGCGGGCTTTCAGGCGCTCGCCGTCTTCTGTCGTGACCTCGAACCCGTCCTTGGCGCCGCCGACACTGGCCACGGCGCCCTGGCGCCAGGACAGCGTGGGATAGCGGTCCAACTGCGCGCGGGCGGTGGCGGCGATGACCGCCGGATCTTCGCCGTCCTGCGTCAGGAAACCGTGCGAATGGCTGGCAAAGCGGTTGCGCCGCTGGCCGGCGTCGATCACCAGCACCCGGCGTCTGGCGCGCAGCAATTGCAGCGCAGCCGCCATCCCGGCATAGCTGCCGCCCACCACGATCACGTCGTACATCGCTCAATCCTTGTGTTGTCGGACCTGTCGGTGGCGCCGGGCAAAATCCTCGGCCAGATCAGCCAGAGAGACGGCGCCGAACCGCGTCATCAATTGCGTCTCGGCCTGGGCGAAGGCGTCGCCCAGGGCCGCGTTGACTGCCTGTTCGACCAGGCAATCGGGGTTGTCGCTGCGGTGGCCGATGGCGAAGATCGCCGGTTCGCCCAACGCGTCGTAGAGGTCGCGCAGGCTGACCTGCGCTAGATCCGCGGCTATGGTCCAGCCGCCCGCCTTGCCCCGGGCCGAAGCCACGATGCCCTTGTCGCGCAAAAGCCCCATGGTCCGGCGCACGACCACCGGGTTGGTGCGCATGCATTCGGCCAGGGTTTCCGAGGTCATCGGACCCTTGTATTCCGCCATATGGAGGAGCGCGTGCAGGACGTTGGAGAGGCGGCTGTCGCGATTCATGTAACTTCAAGTATTACGATTTGGCACGGAAGGCAAGAGGGCTCAGAAACTCCGCGACAGGTGGCGCGAGCCCGCGAGACCGAAGCGCATCGGCCAATCGGCGGCCTTGGTGATGCCGATGCGGGGGCCGGTCAGGTAGGTTTCGGGCGGGTCCAGGGTCAGGCTGAACTCGGCGCTGCCGAAGAGCCGCCCGTCGTCGTCGCCGGTGATCCCCAAAGCCTCGGCCAGCATGCCGGGACCCTTGCAGAGCGGTTTTCCAGGGCCGCGGCGGGCCTGCATCGCCTCCAGCCCGGACAGCGGCTCCAGCGCCCGGATCAGCACCGCGTGGCCGGGCAGGCCCACCACGTTCAGGCACCAGTGCAGCCCGTAGATCCGGTAGACATAGGCATGGCCAGGCGGGCCGAACATGGCGGCGTTGCGCCTCGTTGGGCCGGGAAAGGAATGGGACGCCGGGTCGTCCGGGGTATAGGCTTCGGTCTCGACGATGCGGCCGGTGCAGCCTCGGACGGACAGGCTGGCGCCCAGCAGGAGGGGCGCCAGCTGAGGGGCGGGCAGGGCGAGGCTCACCGCAAGAGGGCGACGACCTGCCGCTTGTGGGGTTTCATGCGGTGTTCGACCAGAAAGATCCCCTGCCAGCTTCCCAGCGCCATCTCGCCCGAAATGACCGGGATCTGCAGGCTGACCGGCAGATGCGCCGCCTTGATATGGGCGGGCATGTCGTCGGGGCCTTCCAGTGTATGGGTGATCCAGCGCATCGACGGATCGTTCGAGGGCGGGACCAGCCGGTTCAGCCAAGTCTTGAGGTCGCGCTGGACGTCGGCGTCCGCATTCTCCTGGATCAGGAGGCTGGCCGAGGTATGGCGGATGAAGAGCGTGAGAAGCGCCTCGTCGGGCTTGGCACGGCCGACCCAGGCGGCGATCTGGGGGGTGAGGTCGTAAAGGCCGGGGCCTTGGGTCTGGAGGGTGAAACTGCTGTGCATCGGCTGCCGGAAAGAAGTGTCCCATGCATGGGACAGCGTGGCGGGTTGAGCGAATTCAAGGGCTTGGTCTGTGCCGTTCCGATTTCGTCACCATTCTCCCGCCGGGGATGCATGGCCCATCATAGCCCGTCGGAGGCGGCGGCGGAAGGCCCGTCGCCGCCCCTGAACCGGAAGGGGGCTCAGCGCTGGGCGCTCTTGCCCTTGCCGGTTTCCTTGTTCTCTTCCGAGATGATCTTGGCCTTGCCCTTGGGCTGGCCCTCGGCAGGTTTCTTGGTCTGAGATCCGGGTTTGGCTTCGGTCGGCATCGTCTCTCTCCCTGAGAGTGGTTGCGATAGGGGAAGAACGCGCAACGCGCCGCCGGGGTTCCGGCGGTCGGGGGCTCACGGAAATGTCATCGCATGCCCGGTGACGAAACGCTGCGCCGAACCGTACCGCAAACAAGACGGAGAGGGGCGCGATGGAGATCGTTCTGGGCTATCTGGCCGGGGTGTTGACGCTGATCAATCCCTGCGTGCTGCCGGTCCTGCCGGTGGTTCTGGCCTCGGCCGGCAGCGAGGACCGGCGCGGGCCGGTGTATCTGATGGCGGGGATGAGCGCCAGTTTCGTGGCGCTGGGCCTGCTGTTGTCGCGGCTTGGCCCGGCGCTGGGCGTCACGCCGGACACGGTCTCGGCCGCCGCGGCGTTGGTCATGGCGGCGTTCGGTCTGGTGTTGCTGGTGCCCGGCCTGACCGCGCGCTTTGCCACCGCCACGGCGGGGATCGCGGCCCAGGCCGACCGGGGTTTCGCCCGGGTCGAACGGCGCGGGGCGGGGGGCATGGTGCTGGGCGGTGTGCTGCTGGGCGCGGTCTGGTCGCCCTGCATCGGGCCGACGCTGGGGGGCGCCATCGCGCTCGCTGCCTCGGGCGAGGGGCTGGGGCGGGCGGCCCTCATCATGCTGGCCTTCGCGACAGGCGTCTCGACCGTGATGCTGATGCTGGCCTACGGCGCGCGCGCGGCGCTGGACCGGCGCGGGGCGCGGCTGCGCCGCCTGCTGCCCGGGGCCAAGCCGCTGATGGGCGCGACCTTTCTGCTGGTCGGGCTGGCCCTGTGGTTCGGCCTGCACCACCGGCTCGAAATCTGGGCGCTGGAAACGCTGCCCCCCTGGTTCAACGACCTGTCCATCCTCATCTGACGGAGAAACCGATGCAGAGACGCGACTTCCTGATCCTGACCGCCGCGGTGTCGCTGGCGCCGCTCACGGCGCGCGCCGATTTCGTGGATTACACGCCGGGTCTGGCCGAAGAGGCGATGGCGCGGGGCGACCGCATCATCCTCGATTTCTACGCGACCTGGTGCACGACCTGCGCCCGCCAGCAGCGGGTCATGGAGGCGCTGAGAGCCGAGAATCCCGCCTATGACCGCGATCTCACGCTGATTCACGTCGATTGGGACCGCTTCGGCACCGGCGATCTGGCGCGGCGTCTGGCGGTGCCGCGCCGGTCCACGATCATCGCCCTGAAAGGCGAGCAAGAACTGGGCCGCAGCGTGGCCGGCACCGCGATTGCCGAGATTCGCAGCCTTTTCGACCTGGCCTTGACGGCCTGACGGCAGGCGAAACGCGCGCCCGCCCCGTGGGCAAACGGAAAGGGCGGGCAAACGAAAAGGGCCGCCCCAGAGGGACAGCCCCAGTCGGAAGTGGAGGCAGATCTTACTTGATCTTGCCTTCCTTGTATTCCACGTGCTGACGGACCACCGGGTCGAATTTGCGGATGGTCATCTTTTCAGTCATCGTCCGGGCGTTTTTCTTGGTCACGTAGAAGTGGCCAGTGCCCGCCGTCGAATTCAGACGGATCTTGATCGTCGTCGGCTTCGCCATCGGTATCTCCTGCGCACGGCAGTCGAACAGCTGCCGATGAATTCCTATGAAGCCCGCCTTTTACGCATGGAAGCGCCAGAGTCAACGGGCGAATGGGGCCCCGGCAGGGGGTTTTCGCTCAATAGGCGTTTTTCGTGGTGACCAGGCTCCAGGGCGTGAGCAGGACGATCTTCAGATCCAGCCAGAGCGACCAGTTCTCGATGTAATAGAGGTCATGCTCGATGCGGGCGCGGATCTTCTCGGGCGAGTTCATCTCGCCCCGCCAGCCGCTGATCTGGGCCCAGCCGGTGACGCCGGGCTTGACCTTGTGGCGGGCGGAATAGGCCTCGGTGATCTGGTCATAGACGATGTCGCCGGTCCGCGCGGTCAGGGCGTGCGGCCGGGGGCCGACCATCGACAGATCGCCTTTCAGCACATTGAAGAACTGCGGCAATTCGTCGATCGAGGTGCGCCGGATGAAGCGGCCGACCCGGGTGACCCGGGAATCGCCCCGGCGCACGGCCTTGACCGCGGTCGGGTCGCATTTGTCGGTGTACATCGAGCGGAATTTCAGCACCTCGATGGGTTTGTTGTTGTAGCCGTGCCGCTTTTGCCGGAACAGCGCGGGGCCGGGCGTCTCCAGTCGGACGGCAAGGCCCACGGCCAGCATCAGCGGCGCGAAGAGGGCGATGGCGATCAGCGACAGCACGATGTCGAAGGCGCGTTTCTGGACCGCGGCGAACCCGCCGATGGGGCGCTTGTAGATCTCGATCAGCTTGAAAGGGCCGATGCGTGAGCGCCGCTTGCGCGAGAATTCGGGGATCTCGGCGCCGTCGAGCACCCGGATATCGACGGGCAGGACGAAGAGCCGGGCCAGCAGTTCGCGGATGCGTTGCTGCGAGGCGCCGGGAATGGCGATGATCACCGTGTCGATCTTGGCGAGGCGGGCGAATTCCACCAGGTCGTCGACATCCCCGGCCTTGTGATGACCGGCGATCATGGCGGGCGAGCGGTCGCCCATGCGTTCGTCGAAAAAGGCGCAGAGGCGCCGTCCGCGCCGGCGCTCGCGGTCGATCTCGCGCACCAGGGGTTCCAGCGCCTCGCCGCCGCCGACCAGCACGATGCGATGTTCCAGCCGCCCGGTCCGCACCAGATGAGCGATGCGCAGCTCCATCGCCACGCGGGTGGTCAGCAGGAAACCGGCAGCCGCCAGGAACCAGAACAATGTCCAGGCCTCGACCATGGCGCGGGGCAGACCCGCCAGCACCAGCAACCCCGCCAGCAGCGACAGCCCGATGACCAGCGAGGCCAGCGCCGTCGCCGCCGCCCGCCAGAGGCTGCGCATGCAGCGAAAGCCGTAGGCCCCGGCGATGCGTCCGACGAGCGCCACGCAGAGCGCCCCCAGCCAGACGATCTCCTGCCGTTGCAGGTCGGAAAAGAGCGTCTCCTCGACCAGCGGGAAGGCCAGAAGCCCGGCCAGGCCCACGGTCAGCACATCGGCGCAGAATTGCAGATAGCCCAGCACCCGCGGCTTCATCGAGGCCCGGCTCAGCCGTTGCGCCGCCGCCTGCGCCTGCCCGCCCAGAAGGCGGGGCCGCGCCGCGCCGGTCCAGGGCCGGCGGCGGTGGGCTTCGGTAAAGAGGCGCTTGCGCGATGCGGTTTCGGTCATGAACTCACCTTCTACCCTGCGATGGCCCCTTCTGCGATGGCGGGGTCGGGCCGTGCCGAATCGTGGCCAGCCCGTTGATCGGTCAAACGCTAAGCAGCCCATCGGGCACAAATGTGGCAATTGACTGGAATTCGACGGGAAAGGCGGTCTGCGCGGATGGCCTGTAAGCCGGATTCTGTTCCGGGGTCGCCCCCTTCGACGGCCATTCATCTGCCCCGTCCGTTACCGGCGGGGTCGAGCTGCCAACCCGGGCCTCTGGGCTGAGACGTCCCTGCGGCGATATCGGCCTGAGCCGATCATGCCCGCGCGAGGCCCCTATTCGGCATTGCTCCCGGTGGGGCTTGCCTTGCCGGTCCGGTTGCCCGTCCCGCGGTGGGCTCTTACCCCACCGTTTCACCCTTACCCGCGCCTTGCGGCTTGGGCGGTCTCTTCTCTGTGGCGCTTTCCCTCGGGTTGCCCCGGCCGGGCGTTACCCGGCACCGTTGCCTCATGGAGTCCGGACTTTCCTCGAACCTTGCGGCCCGCGGCCGTCCGGCCATCCGCGCAGGGGTCGTCCTACGCCCCGGCCCGCGGCGCGTCAATCACTCCCTGCAGAGCCTCTCGCGCAGGCCGCGGGCGGTGAAGACTTCCTGGCAGCCGAAGAGCGGCGCGATGGGCGCGCAGGTCCCCGACCGCGCGAGGCAAAGGCCCTCGCATTCCGCAGCCGCCTCGCAGCGCTGGCCCCCGTCGCGGGTCGGTCGCACGCAGGCCACGACGCCGCCGCCCCGGGGCGCCAATTGCCCGCCGCCAGCCTCGCACAGACGCCGCTGTTCGGCCAGAAGGGCGGGTTCCGGCTCTGGCTCGGCCGGGGGCTCGGCCGGGGACTCGGCCAGGGTCTCGGGTGGTGCCGAGGGCTCGGCCGGGGACGGCAGCGCCTGTTCGGTGATCGCGCCCGCCGCAGGGGGGGCCTCTGCCTCCGGTCCGGCGATCCGGCATCCCGCCAGAACCGCCACCATCAGCCCCGCGATGACAACCCCCCGCATCGGCCACTCAATAGGGCAGGGGATGGGCGCGGTAGACCTGGTCGATGGCCGCGACCAGCGCCTCGGGCAATGTCGTCTCCAGCGCGGGCAATTGCTGCTCCAGCTGCGCCAGGGTCGTCGCCCCCAGGATCGGGATGGCCGTGAAAGGGCGCGTGCGGAACCAGGCCAGCGCCATGACGACCGGATCCATCCCCCAGTCCAGCGCCAGCCCGCGATAGGCCGCGACCGCCTCGAAGACCCTCGGCGTGATCCGCCCGCCAAGGTCGGGGTTGCGCGCCCGGCGCGAGCCCTCGGGCGTGACATCGCCCGCGTATTTTCCGGTCAGAAGCCCGGTGGCGAGCGGCGAGAAGCCCATCAGCGGCACATCCTCCATCACGCTGGCCTCGGCCAGATCGGTGTCGAAGAGCCGGCACAACAGCGAATATTCGTTCTGGATCGAGGCGACGCGCGGCAGGCCGCGCTCTTCGGCCGCGCGGATCCATTGCGCCAGGCCCCAGGCGGTCTCGTTGGACAGCCCCAGCCGCCCGATCTTGCCCTCGGCGATCAGCGCCTGCGCCTCGGCCAGGATCTCCTCGACATGGGCGCGCAATCCGGCCGCATCGGTGCCCGGCCGATAGGACCAATGCTTGCGGAAGTGATACGAGCCCCGGTTCGGCCAATGCAGCTGGAACAGGTCGATGTGATCGGTGCCCAGCCGGGTGAGCGAGGCCTCGACCGCGCTTCGCAGCCGCGCCCGGCCGATCATCGGCGAGCCTCCCTCGATCACCGCGCTGCCCTCGCCGCTCACCTTGGTGGCGAGGACCAGCCCGCCGCGCCCGCCGCGCGCGGCCATCCAGCGGCCAAGGATCTCTTCGGTCAGGCCGCGGGTTTCGGCCTCGACCGGGTTGACCGGGTACATTTCGGCCGTGTCGAGGAAGATGAGGCCGCGTTCGCGCGCCAGATCGAGCTGGCGACAGGCCTCGTCCTCCGGCGTCTGGCGGCCGAAGGTCATGGTGCCGAAGCAGACGTCGGGGATGGCGGGGCCGTCGCGGCCGAGGGTCAGCATGCGCATGGAATATCCTTTGCCCCGGACCTTAGTCTCTGGCGGGTGAAAGGCAAGCGCGGGACCCGGGGTACCAGCGTCAACCTTGCCTTAACCCGCTTCTTTGCGCCTCAAATATCCTCGGGGGTGAGCCCGCAGGGCGAGGGGGGCAGAAGGCCCCCCTTTGCCCGGCCGCCTCAATGTACCGCCATCAGCCGCAGCGCGTCGAGGATCGCCGCATGGGTGTTGCGCGAGGCCACGGCATCGCCGATGCGCCAGAGCCGGAAGCGCCCCGCGGGGTTGTCGATCCGGGTCTGCGGACGGTTCGCCAGCAGCGCCTCATGATCCAGCGCGCCGAGGTTCGAGGACAGCGGCTTCAGGGCCAGATAGAGGTCGTCCAGCGGCAGGGTCCCGTGGTTGACCACCACCTGATCGACCAGCCGCTCCTGCCGCATCGGCCCGTAATCGCTGCCGATGATCGCGCGGAGCTGGTTGCCGGCGCGTTCCACGGCGGTGACGCGCCAGGTCACGGTGAAGGTCGCGTCCCGGGTCTGCAGGGCGCGCATATAGGGCACCAGGTTCATGCCCATCACCTCGGGCGCGAAGCTGCGGTCGGGGGTCATGATCTCGACCCGGGCGCCCGATTCGGCAATCATTTCCGCGGCCTGCATCCCGGCGTGATCGCCGGCGTCGTCATAGACCAGCACGTTGCGCCCGGGTTTGGCATCGCCCGAGAGGATGTCCCAGGCGCTGACCACCAGTTCGTTGCCGGCGCTCAGGATCTCGGTATTGGGCAGGCCGCCGGTGGCGATGATCACGATATCCGGGGTTTCGGCCAGAACGGTCTCGGCTTCGGCATAGGTGTTGAACCGGAAATTAACCCCCGCGGCGGAACATTCGGCCATGCGCCAGTCGATGATGCCGATCATTTCCCTCTTGCGGTGGCTCTGGGCGGTCAGCCGGATCTGGCCGCCGGGTCGGTCGGCGGCCTCGAACAGCGTGACGTCATGGCCGCGGGCGGCGGCGACCCGGGCGGCTTCCAGCCCGCCCGGCCCGGCGCCGACGATGACCACCTTTTTCCGCTCAGGCGCGGGGGGGATGTCCTGCGGCAGGGTTTCTTCCCGGCCCGAGGCGGCGTTGTGGATGCACAGGGCGAGGCCCCCCTGATAGATCCGGTCCAGGCAGTAATTGGCGCCGACGCAGGGGCGGATGCGGTCTTCCTGCTTCTCGCGGATCTTGCGCAGCAGATGCGGCTCGGTCAGATGTGCCCGGGTCATGCCGATCATGTCGACCTTGCCCGAGGCAATGGCATGGCGCGCGGTGGCCACATCCGGGACTCGCGCGGCGTGGAAGATCGGCACCTCGACCGCCTGACGCACCTCGCCCGCGAAATCGAGATGCGGGGCCGAGGGCATGCCCTGGATCGGGATCACATCGGTGAGGCCCGGGTCGGTGTCGATATGGCCACGGATGACGTTCAGGAAATCGACGAGGCCCGATTGCTTGAAGCGGCGGCCGACCTCGATCCCTTCGGCGGCATCGACGCCGCCGGGCAGGCGCTCGTCGGCGACATAACGCACGCCCAGGATGAAATCGGGGCCGACGCGGTCGCGGCAGGCCTGAAGCACGGCCAGCGGGAAGGTCATGCGGTTGTCCAGATCGCCGCCCCAGGGCGGGGGCAGGTGGTTCGTGAGCGGCGAGATGAACTGGTCCATCAAATGGCCGTAGCATTCGAACTCGACGCCATCCATGCCGCCGGCCTTCATCCGCTCGCAGGCATCGGCATAGTCGCGGATCACCCGCTCGATGTCCCAATCCTCCATCTGCTTGGTAAAGGCGCGGTGGGCGGGCTCGCGTTCGTGGCTGGGGCTGAGGACCGGCAGCCAGTCGCCCTTGTCCCAGCGGGTGCGGCGGCCGAGGTGCGAGATCTGGATCATCACCGCCGCGCCGTGTTCATGCACCGCATCGGTCAGGTCGCGGACATAGGGCACGACCTCGTCCTTCCAGGCGAGGATGTTGTTGAAGACCGGCGGGCTGTCGCGCGAGACGCTGGCCGAGCCCGCGGTCATGGTCAGCGCCACGCCCCCCTTGGCCCGCTCGGCGTGATAGGCGCGGTAGCGGCCCTTGGGCAGGCCGTCCTCGGCATAGGCCGGTTCATGGGCGGAGATGAAGACGCGGTTCCTGAGCGTCAGATGCTTGAGCTGAAAGGGCTGGAGCAGGGGATCGGCGGCGGACATGAGGCTTCCTTGCTGGTCTGCCGCCAGACTGGCGCGCGCCGGGCCTTCCCTCAAGCCGAAATCCGCGCCAGACTGCCATGAGCGGGGCTTATGCGAGGGGCGGCAGATGGCGGGATTTCGGCGCGAGGTCTCCTCCTTGGGGGCGCTGGCCACCTTCGAGGCGGCGGCGCGGCTCATGGGCTTCACCCGCGCGGCCGAGGAACTGGGCGTGACCCAGGCCGCGGTCTCGCGCCAGATCAAGCTGCTGGAGGCCGAGTTGAACATGGCGCTTTTCGTGCGGGGCCACCGGCGGGTGGAACTGACGCCCGCCGGGTTGGTATTGTCGCGGGCATTGACCGGCGCCTTCGACCAGGTGGCCGAGGCGCTGGAAACCATCCGCCGCCCGGTGGCGGGCAAGGTGGTGACGGTGGCGGCGACGCTGGCCTTCACCCATTTCTGGCTGCTGCCCCGGCTGCCCGCCTTCCGCGCCGCGCATCCCGAGGTGCAGCTCAGGCTGGTGTCGCAGGACACGGGCTTCGACCTCAGGCGCGACGCGGTGGATGTGCTGATCCATTACGGCAAACCGCCGGTCGAGGGCGCGCGCTGCCTCGCCGCGCTGCCCGAGCGGGTGTTTCCGGTCTGCGCGCCGGCGCTGGCGGGCAAGCCCCTGGAATCGCTGCCCCTCATCGCCTGCGAATGGGTCGAGCCTTCATGGCTGGGCTGGCGGCGCTGGGCGCAACTGGCAGGCCTGCCGCCGATCACCCGCCCCAGCGCGCTGCGCTTCACACAGTACTCCGATGCGATCTATGCCGCGATCGGGGGCGAAGGCGTGGCGCTGGGCTGGCAGGCGCTGGTCGGCGGCCATCTGGCCGAGGGGCGGCTGGTGCGGCTGGGTCAGGCCGAGGTGGTGCCGGAGGAGGCCGACATGCTGCTGGTGCCGGTCCAGCGGCGGGCGTCCCGTCAGGCGCAGGTCTTTACCGACTGGCTGGTCGGGGCCTTCGAGGCGGCGCAGGCATAAGCCCAGGTCATTCAAGGCCGCCGCATTTCTGCGCGTCACAGCCGCGGCGGTCGGGCCTAGCCTGAGCCATTCCCTTGCCGAAGGTGCCGCCATGACCGTGACCGAAGCCCCCCGACCCCGTTCCGGCCGCGCCGCGCGCCGGGCCGAACGCGCCGCGCCCTCGGTGCTGCGCGCGCCCTATGTCGTGCGGGGGATCCCGACTTATGACATTCTGGGCGAGGAAGCGCTGCTGAGGATCGAGGCCATCGCCGACCGGATCCTGGCCGAGATCGGCATCGACTTCCGCGACGATCCGGTGGCGCTGGACCATTGGCGCCGGACGGGGGCCGAGGTTGACGGGCTGAGGGTGCGCTTCCCGAAGGGCCTGCTGCGCGAGGTGCTGAAGACTGCCCCGGCCGAGTTCACCCAGCACGCCCGCAACCCCGCCAACAACGTGCGGATCGGGGGGAAGAACGTGGTCTTCGCCCCCGCCTATGGCAGTCCCTTCGTCATGGATCTGGACAAGGGGCGGCGCTTCGGCACGCTGCAGGATTTCGAGAATTTCGTGAAGCTGGCGCAATCGAGCCCCTGGCTGCACCATTCCGGCGGCACGATCTGCGAGCCGACGGACATCGCGGTGAACAAGCGGCATCTCGATATGGTCTATGCGCATATCAAGTACTCGGATCGGGCGTTTCTGGGGTCCGTGACCGCCGAGGAACGGGCCGAGGACAGTATCGAGATGGCGCGGATCCTGTTCGGGCGCGATTTCGCGGATCAGAACTGCGTCATCATGGGCAATTTCAACGTTAATTCGCCGCTGGTCTGGGACGGGACGATGACCCGGGGCCTGCGCGCCTATGCGCGGGCCAATCAGGGCGTGGTGATCGTGCCCTTCATCCTGGGCGGCGCCATGGGGCCGGTGACCAACGCCGGCGCCATCGCGCAATCCCTGGCCGAGACCATGGCGGGCTGCGCGCTGGCGCAACTGGAGCGGCCGGGCGCGCCGGTGATCTTCGGGAATTTTCTGTCGTCCACGGCGCTCAGGTCAGGCTCGCCCACCTTTGGCACGCCCGAACCCGCCATCGGCTCCATGGTCGTGGGGCAATTGGCGCGGCGGCTGAACCTGCCGCTGCGGTGCTCGGGCAATTTCTCGAACGCGAAACTGCCGGATGCGCAGGCGATGATGGAGGGCACCATGTCGATGCTGGCCGCGGTGCAATGCGGGGCCAATTACGTGCTGCATTCGGCCGGATTCCTGGATGGCCTCCTCTCCATGTCCTATGAGAAATTCGTGCTGGACTGCGATCTCTGCGGGGCGATGCATGCCTATCTGAAGGGCGTGCCGGTGGGGGACGAGGATCTGGCGATGGACGCCTTCGAGGAGACCGGGCCGGGGATGCATTTTTTCGGCACGCAGCACACGCTCAGGCATTACGAGACGGCCTATTGGGACAGCGAGCTGTCCGACAACGAGCCCTTCGAGAAATGGGAGGCGGCGGGGCAGACGGATGCGGCGAGCCGGGCCAACAGCCTGTGGAAGCGCAAGCTCGCCACCTACGAGGCACCCCCGCTGGACGAGGGGTTGGACGAGGCGCTGAAGGACTTCGTTCGGCAGCGAAAACAGGCCGTTGCGGACCAATGGTATTGACGTTTTCGTGACGGTTTCGCGGCGGTGGCCCTTGGCGCCGCCCCCGATCCGGGCCATCTTCGCCGCAGAGGCGGGAGTATGGCATGGGTAAACCCTGGGCGGCATCGGGTCAGGTTGTGGGCTTGCTGGGGGGATCCTTCGATCCGCCCCATGCCGGGCATGTGCATCTGACGCGGGAAGCGCTGAAGCGGCTGCGGCTGGATCAGGTCTGGTGGCTGGTAAGCCCGGGCAACCCGTTGAAGCCGAACCCACCCGCGCCCCTGGCCGAACGAATGGCGGCGGCGCTGGCGATCATGCGACACCCCAAGGTCAAAGTCACCGACCTGGAGGCGGGCTTCGGCACGCGGGCCACGGCCGATACGCTGAAGGCGCTGCAGCACGCCTATCCGCTGGTGCGCTTCGTCTGGCTGATGGGCGCGGACAATCTGGCCGGCTTCCACACCTGGGACCGCTGGCCCGAGATCATGGCGCGCGTGCCGGTCGCCGTGCTGGCGCGTCCCGGGCAGCGCATGCGGGCGCTGCATTCGCCCGCCGCGCAGCGGTTCCGGCAAGAACGGCTGCCCGCCCGCGACGCCGAAAGGCTGGGACGGATCGCGCCGCCGGTCTGGCTCTATCTCGACATGCCGATGCGGCCCGAATCCTCGACCGCGATCCGGCGGGCGCGGCGAAATGCCCCCTGACCGCCTGCTTTGCGCCCCAGATTAACCGATTTGCGCGACGAAATTTCATGTAAGATAGATGCAAGCGGTCCGTTGCGGACCCGTACGCATTGGTTGACGTCAAGGTATTACAGATGTTTCGCGACCGATCGGCATTGAGCCGTAGATACGTTCTGGCAGGCCTGCTGGCCGGTGCCGCGACCCCCGTTCTGGCCACTGCGCCGCTGCGCTCGCCGCGGCCTCCGGCACGGCCCGCCGCGGCTCAGATTGCGGCCCTCGCGCCCGAGGCGGCGCCCCGCAGCCTGCCGACCGGCGCCCTGAGTGCGGTGCTGGAGCGCGCGGGGCTGACCGGCGACACCACGGTGATTGCCGTCGATGCCGAGACCGGCGCGGTGATCGAGGAGCATCGCGCCGATCTGCGCGTGCCCCCCGCCAGCACGGCCAAGGCGCTGACCACGATGTATGCCCTGCAGACGCTGGGCAGCGAATACCGCTTCATCACGCGGGTCGAAACGGGGGCGGGCGCGCGGATCGAGAATGGCACGCTCCGGGGTGATCTGGTGCTCAGGGGCGGGGGCGATCCGACGCTGCAGACCGACCATCTGGCGCGGCTGGCGGCCGAGCTGGTGGAACGCGGGCTGCGGCGGATCGAGGGGCGGTTCATCGTCGACGACCGGGCGCTGCCGGGCATCGAGCAGATCGATCCCGAACAGCCGGTGGCGGCGGGCTACAACCCCGGGATCGGCGGGCTCAACCTGAATTTCAACCGGGTCTATTTCGGCTGGGAAGTGGCCAACGGCCGGGCCCAGCTATCCATGGATGCGCGCTCGGACCGCGAGGTGCCGCCGGTTTCGGTCATCGGGATCGAGGCGGTGGCGCGCAACCTGCCGGTCTATACCTATGCCAGCCGAGGCGGGCGCGAGCGCTGGACGGTCGCGGCCTCGGCGCTGAACCAATCGGGCTCGCGCTGGTTGCCGGTGCGCAGGCCCGCGGCCTATGCGGGCGACGTGTTCCGCATGCTGCTGGCGGCGCGCGGGTGTCAACTGCCGGAGCCCCGGCTGCAATCGGTGCCGCCCGGGCAGATCCTGGCCGAGCATCGCTCGGAAACGCTGCCGGGCGTGCTGCGCGACATGCTGCGCTATTCGACCAATATCACCGCCGAATGCGTGGGGCTGGCGGCGACGCTGCGGCAGGGGCGGTCGGTGCAGGGGCTGGCGCCCTCGGCCGCGCGGCTGAACGCCTGGGTGGGCGAGCGCTATGGCGCGCCGGGGCTGGCCTTGCAGGATCATTCGGGCCTGGCCGAGGCGTCGCGCGTGTCGGTGCGGTCCATGGCGGCCTATCTGGTGGCGGCGCGGCGCGAGGGGATCCTGCCGGGCCTGCTGCGGGACCATCCGATGCGCGACAGCAACGGGCGGCCGCAAACCAATCATCCGGTCGAGGTACGCGCCAAGACCGGGACGCTGGATTTCGTCTCGGCGCTTGCGGGCTATGCCGAGCCCCGGGGCGGGCGCCCGATCGCCTTTGCCATCGTCAGCGCCGATCTGCCGCGCCGGGAGGCCACGCGCGGCGACGAGAGTGAGCGTCCGGCCGGGGCGCGGGCCTGGACCGGCCGGGCGCGGACCCTGCAGCAGGATCTGATCGAGCGCTGGGCCGGGTTGCACGGCTGAGGGCGCAGGCCACCGCCTTCGCGCGGCACCGGCGGCGCTGATGCGCCGCCCGGCCCCTTCTCAGGGATGGGCGAAGCGGGCGCGCGCGCCGCGCTCGATGGCGGCGGCGTGCAGCCGGTCGAGGTTCAACTCGTGCCGCATCTCCTCGAGCATCCTCAGTTCGGTCTGCCTGAGCATCCCGTCCGAGGCCGCCACATCGCAGGCCAGCGCATAGGCGGTCTCGTACAGCCGTTCGGGCAGGGCCTCGCGGATCAGGCCGAAGAGGGCGTCGAGCCCGTCTTCCTCCTCGATCAGGTCGAAAACCGTCTGCGAGACGATCTTGATGCGGTCGGCATCATAGCCCGCGAAGACCGGCAATTGGTTGACCACCTGTTCGATGGCCAGCAATTCCTCGGTGCGGATGGCCGAATCGGCCACGGAAACCGTGAGCATCACCGCCACGAGCGAATCCTGCGGCGACATCGGGGGGGCGGCTTCGTTCATCTTGGGTCCTGTTTCGGTCATGGGCGACAGAATATTGACTGGGGCGGGGGGCGGCAATAGGAAGCCGGGGTCTAACGGGGATCCCCCCCGCCACAGGATCGTGATCATGACTTCTCTGCGCGACGCCGCGATGACCTCCAAGGCCTGGCCCTTCGAAGAGGCCCGCCGCCTGCTGAAACGCTACGAGAAGAAGGCACCCGAGAAGGGTTATGTGCTGTTCGAGACGGGCTATGGCCCCTCGGGCCTGCCGCATATCGGCACCTTTGGCGAGGTGGCGCGCACCACGATGATCCGGCGGGCCTTCGAGGTGATCTCGGACATCCCCACACGGCTGATCTGTTTCTCGGACGACATGGACGGCATGCGCAAGGTGCCGGAAAACGTGCCGAACCAGGAGATGCTGCGCGCCAATATCCAGAAGCCGCTGACCTCGGTTCCCGATCCCTTCGGGCAATTCGACAGTTTCGGCGGGCATAACAACGCCATGCTGCGGCGGTTCCTCGATACGTTCGGCTTCGAATACGAATTCTATTCGGCGACCGAATTCTACAAATCGGGCCAGTTCGACGCGGTGCTGTTGCGCGCAGCCGAGCGTTATGACGCGATCATGGAGGTGATGCTGGCCAGTCTGCGCGAGGAGCGTCAGCAGAGCTATTCCTGCTTCCTGCCGATCCATCCCGAGACCGGGCGGGTGCTCTATGTCCCGATGAAGGAGGTGAACGCCAAGGACGGCACCATCACCTTCGACGACGAGGACGGGCGCGAATGGACCCTGCCGGTGACGGGCGGGCAGGTGAAACTGCAATGGAAGCCCGATTTCGGCGCGCGCTGGGCGGCGCTGGACGTGGATTTCGAGATGTACGGCAAGGATCATTCGACCAACACGCCGATCTACGACAAGATCTGCGAGATCCTCGGGGGCAGGAAGCCCGAGCATTTCACCTATGAGCTGTTCCTAGACGAGAACGGCGAGAAGATCTCGAAATCGAAGGGCAACGGGCTGACCATCGACGAATGGCTGACCTATGCCTCGACCGAGAGCCTGTCGTATTTCATGTTCCTCAAGCCCAAGACCGCCAAGCGGATGCATTTCGATGTGATCCCCAAGGCGGTGGACGAGTATCACCAGCAATTGCGCGCCTATCCCGGCCAGTCGGTCGAGCAGCAATTGGCCAATCCGGTCTGGCACATCCACGGTGGCCAGCCGCCGGCCTCGGATATGGTGGTGCCGTTCTCGATGCTGCTCAATCTCGCCTCGGTGGCGGGGGCCAAGGATGCGGCGGGGCTCTGGGGCTTCATCAAGCGCTATGCGCCCGAGGCCTCGCCCGAGGCCAATCCGCAGCTCGATCAGGCGGCCGGGTTCGCGGTGCGCTACTTCGCCGATTTCGTGGCGCCGAAGCGGGTGTTCCGCCTGCCCACGGATCAGGAGCGCGCGGCGATGGAGGATCTGACCGCAAGGCTCAAGGTCTGGGACGGGGGCCTCGATGCCGAAGCCCTGCAAACCATGGTCTTCGCGGTCGGCAAGGACCACGGGTTCGAGAACCTGCGCGACTGGTTCAAGGCGCTCTATGAAGTGCTGCTCGGCGCGTCCGAGGGGCCGCGCTTCGGCGGCTTCATCGCGCTTTACGGCGTGGCCGAGACGGTGGCGCTGATCGAGAAGGGCCTTTCGGGCGCGCTGGCGGCCTGAGGACGCTGACAGGAAAAGGGCGAGAGAGGGGAGACCTTCCTCTCCTTTTGCGCTAGCAAGAGGCATGAGCCCCGATCCCGCGCCAGCCCCGCCGCCGCCTTATGCCCCGCTCAATGTGCTGAAACGGGTGGCCGAGGAGGTCTGGATCGTCGACGGCCCGCCGATCCGCTTCTACGGCCTGCCCTTCACCACCCGCATGACGATCATCCGCCTGCCGGGTGGCGGGCTCTGGGTGCATTCGCCCATCGCCCCCGATCCCGGGCTGATGGCCGAGGTCGAGGCGCTGGGCCCGGTCGCCTTTCTGATCGCGCCGAACTGGATCCACTACGCCTTTGTCGGCGCCTGGCAGGAGCGTTACCCGGATGCTCGGTGCCACGCAGCGCCCGGGGTCCGCGACCGCGCCGCCTCGCGCGAGGTGGCGATCCGCATTGATGCCGAGCTGACCGATGAAGCTCCAGCGGAATGGGCCGGGGTCATCGACCAGCGGGTGATCCCCGGCAGTTCCGCCCATCGTGAGGCGGTGTTTTTCCACCGGCCGACGGCCACGCTGATCCTGACCGACCTGATCGAGAATTTCGAACGCCGGGCTGTGTCTGCCTGGATGGTGCCGCTGCTGTTCATGGCCGGCAACCTCGACCCCGACGGCAAGGCGCCGGTCGACATGCGCCGGACATTCCGCAAGGGGCGCAAGGCGGCGCGGCAGGCCATCGCCCAAGTGATCGATTGGGGCCCCGAGCGGGTGATCCTGGCGCACGGGCGCTGGTATCCCGAGAATGGCGTGGCCGAACTCACGCGCGCCTTTCGCTGGCTAGCCTGAGGGCGACCGGCCGGGCAGCGCGCCGATGACTTGCTCCGACAATTCGCGGATCAGCTTGCGGCGGAAGGTCTCGGCAAAGGCCTCGTGCGTCGGGGCGAATTCGGCAAAGGCGCCCGGCCCGTGCAGCAGATTGGCCTGAAACCAGCGCAGGATCCCGGCCTCATGGGCGCCGATGGCCAGGCCGTTGACCGTGATGTCGCTGAAATCCTCGTCGGCATAGACGCGCCGGGGCTCGTCGCCCTGGTTGTTCTGCCCGTCGCCCGCCATGTCCAGCGTCTGCCAGCCGCAGGTCGGCGCGCGGCTCAGCAGCGCCCGGCCATAGCTTAGGGCGCTGCCAACGGCGGTCAGCCCCTGTGCCTGTCGCTGATGCAGCAGAACCTGTTGCGCCAGACGGTCGATGGCTGCGGGGCTGTCGAGGATCGCCCAGTCGGCGACCAGCAGATGCTCGCGCGCGCCCGCCCATTCGAAGACCGCCATCGCGACGGGTTCGCTGCCCTCCAGGATCAGCGCGCGGACCTCGGCGTCGAACAGCGCGGCAACGATTCCGTCGATCTGCAGCCGGTAATCCCGGGCATCGACCGAGCGCGAGACATCGAAACCCAGCGCCAGCGCCAGGCGACAGGCGCGGGCCGGGACGGCGGCGAAGGCGAGCGCCACCAGGAGGGTCACGCGCAGCAGCATCGGCCCATCCTGCCATGCCCGGGGCGCGCCTGTCTCGGGCGATACGCGGGGGCGGGTGATCTGATAGGCTGGGGGCTGCGTATCCGACCCACAGCCAGGAGTTTGCCATGCGCCGAACGTTGCTTCTGCCCTTGTTCCTGAGCCTTGCCGGACCCGCCTTCGGGCAATCCGCGACCGAGGTCATCGACGCCCAGCTCGAGGCCCTGCGCCAGGGCGATTACGAGACCGCCTTCACCTTCGCCGCGCCCGCCCTGCACGAGATCTTCCGCACCCCCGCCAATTTCGGCCGGATGATCGAGCGCGGCTATCCGATGGTGCTGGACCCGGCCGAGGTGCGCTACCTAGATCATGGCGAACGCGCCGGATACGAGGTGCAGAACGTGCTGATCCAGGACCGGGCCGGGGCGGTCTTCCTGCTCGAATACCTGTTCATCGGCGAGGGGCCGACGCGGCGCATCGCCGGCGTGCGGCTCTTGCCGGAAACAGGAACCGGCGTCTGACGCCTGATCCGGCCCCCGCAACGCGCGCTCGCCTCAAGGCGCCTTAAGCCCCGCTTGTTACCCCCTGTGACCGACAGGCCGCGTCCCTTGCGGCCCGCGCGTCGAGGTTTCAAGACAGGGGTCTGACATGAACAAGGCAGTGACCGAGGGGCTGATCCTGATGCCGCCGCCCTTCGCCGACGGGTTGAGCGTCTGGTCGAGCGGCGACGGCACTCCGGGCTCGGCCTCGTATGACGGGGCGCCCAACGCGGCCTATGTGCCTTCGGACCCCGATTTCGAAGGCTGCCTGGAACTGCTGAAGACCTCGAGCACGCAGAAACTGCGCTGGAAGGGCAACACGCCGGTGATCAACGGCCTCTATCTGCGGGTCACGGCGCGGGTGAAGGCGATGTCGGGGGCGCTGCCCTCGGTGCGGATCGCGGGCTTTGCCGCGACGGCGGGCGATGCGCCGGTGCCGGGAGCGGTGGTCAGCGGCTCCAGCACCACGCTCACCACCTATGGCCAGGTGGTCGAGGTCAGCGCGATCATCGCCACCGCCAGCCGCACCGGCGTCGACATGAACTGGGCGGGGGCGCATCACGGGCATGTCGGCCTGGACCTGACCGGGGCCAACGGCGGCGTGGTCCGCATCGACGACATCCGCGTCGAGGATGTGACCAGCTACTGGCTGCGCGACATGATGGATTGGGTCGATGTGCGCGATTACGGGGCGGTCGGCAACGGCGTGGCCGACGATTACGCGGCCTTCGTCGCCGCCGCCAATGCGGCCGTCGCCTCGGGCCGGTCGCTGCTGGTTTCGGACGGGACCTATTACATCGGTCAGACCCTGACCATCGAGGCGCCGGTGCGCTTTCAGGGCCATCTGAGCATGCCGAACGGCGCGCGGCTGCAGCTGTCCAAGAGCTTCGACTTTCCGACCTATGCCGCGGCCTTCAATTCCGAGGGGTTGGGCCTGCGCAAGGGGCTGGAGGCGCTGTTCTGGTACACCGACCACGACACCTTCGACCTGAAGGGGCGGCGGATCCTGCTGGACGCGCCCATCGACCTGGCCGAGACGACCGGCCTCACCTCCTACGCCATCCGGCGGGTGTTGAAGAACGGGCTGATCGAGGCCAATGAAACCCCGGCCTGGAATACGGTGACCGTGACCTCGCAGGCGACCTATTCGACCAGCCAATCCTATGTGCTGACCGGCGTGAGCAATGTCGCCAATATTCCGGTGGGTTCGCGGGTCGAAGGCGCGGGCGTCGGGCGCGAGGTTTATGTGCGCTCGCGCAATGTCTCGGCCCAGACATTGCAGCTCAGCCAGCCGCTCTATGACGCGGTGGGGACCCAGACCTTCACCTTCCGCCGCTTCCAGTACATGCTGGACATGTCGGGCTTCGGCACGCTCGAACGGTTCGAGATCGACTCGGTCGAGTTCCAGTGCAAGGGCATCTGTTCCACCCTGAATCTTTCCACCGACGGGCCGATCTTCACGCTGCGGCACTGCACCTTCAACCGGCCCAAGGACAAGGCGATCACCTCGATCGACCGCGGCTGCCAGGGGATGCTGGTGGACAATTGCATCTTCCTGTCGGCGGAATCGCCCGACCGCTCGCAGGACCGGAGCTCGATTGCGCTGAACGTCAACGCCAATGACGTGAAGCTGCGCTCGAACCTGGTGCAGCGCTTCGCCAAATTCGCGGTCATGGGCGGCAGCTATCACCTGATCGAAGGCAATCACTTCTACCACGGCGACAATGAATCGAACGCGGTGCGCCAGTCGGGGCTGGTCTTCGCCGCGCCGAACACCGTCTCGACCTTCACCGGCAACTACGTCGACAACACCTTCATCGAGCATACCAACGAATATGATTCCACCCCGGACTGGAGCGGCGAATTCAGTTTCGGCGGGCTGACCATCACCTCGAACGTGTTTCTGGTGTCGAACGTGATCTCGAGCTTCCGGTTCATCGTCGTGAAGCCCTATGGCACCGGACATTTCCTGTCGGGGCAGGTGGTGACCGGCAATGTCTTCCGCGCGGTCAATGCTGCGCCCACGCGGCCCGATGCGGTCAATACCTCCATCGCCGACCTCGACTACTCGCGCTTCCGCAACGTGATCTGGCAGGACAACACCTATAACGGGATCACCATCCAGCCCGAAAGCCCGATGACCCTGCGCTACAACCAGAGCACGGCGGCGACCAACTGGACCATCGGCACCGAGGGGCGGCTGCCCTTCGACGGCTGGGCGCGCACCGTCAGCGCGCTGGTGATGGAGGGGCAGCCCAATTCCGCCACCAACGAGGTTCGCACGGCGATGCCCTATGCGATGATCCAGCAGGGCACCAACAAGAACGAGGTGCGCCTGACCTGGCCCAGCGCGACGCGGGGGCGGGCGGTGGTGACGATCAGGGTCGACAACCCGCTCTGATCCCGGTCGAGAGCCCTGCGCGGCAGGCGCCGGCATCCCCAGGATGCCGGCGTCTTGCGTTGGCGCTACCGGGTCTTTCCTGTCCCGAACGAATCACCCGGCCTGCGAGCGCTCACGGTTTTGCCGCATCGCGGCGGCGCGCGATGCCGCTTTGCGGCGGTTCCGGCCGGGCTCGTGACCCCCGGCGGCAGGGGGCGGGCCGGGGGCGTGACCCAGCGTCAGGGCGTTGACTTTTCCGTGACCCACAGGCGGCTGATAAACATGGCTGAATTGTGGCTCCCTTCGCGGACGTTTACAGATTGCCCTCATATGCGGTGAATATATTTACAGAAAACTCGTTGATAAAAAAAGAGTTACACAAAAATTGACCCGTGGAGTATGCTGTCCCTGGATGGAGGAGGTGCATTCCCCGACAACGCGCATCGCGGTCGGGGATGCCTCATGGCAGGAGGATTGCGTATGTCGGATCTGGCTCAAACCGGGGTGTACCCAGCGTCGGCGGAGTTCGTCGCCAAGGCGCATGTGGACGCCAAGGCCTATGACGAGATGTATGCCGCCTCGATCCAGAACCCCGAGGCGTTCTGGGCCGAACATGGCAAGCGTATCGACTGGATCCGCCCCTATACCAAGGTGAAGAACACCACCTTCGACTACGGCAAGGTGGACATCAAGTGGTTCGAGGATGGCACGCTGAACGTTTCGGCGAACTGCATCGACCGGCATGTCGCGGCGCGCGGCAGCCAGGTGGCGATCATCTTCGAGCCCGACGATCCGCTGTCGCACAAGGCGCAGTACATCACCTATGCGCAGCTCCTTCAGGAAACCAGCCGGATGGCCAATGTGCTGAAGGCCAATGGCATCGGCAAGGGCGACCGGGTGGTCCTCTATCTGCCGATGATCCCCGAGGCGGCCTATGCCATGCTGGCCTGCGCCCGGATCGGCGCCATTCATTCCGTGGTCTTCGCCGGCTTCTCGCCCGATGCGCTGGCCAACCGGATCAACGATTCCGAGGCGAAAGCCGTCATCACCGCCGATTTCGCCCCCCGTGGCGGGCGCAAGACGCCCTTGAAGTCGAACACCGACAAGGCGCTGTTCGACTGCTCGGAAAAGGTGAAGTGTTTCGTCGTCAAGCACACCGGCGACCAGACCACCTGGATCGCCGACCGTGACATCGACCTGAAGGCCGAGATGGCCGTGGCCAGCCCCTATTGCCCCTATGCCGAGATGAACGCGGAGGATCCGCTGTTCATCCTCTATACCTCGGGCTCGACCGGGCGTCCGAAGGGCGTGGTGCATACCTCGGGCGGGTATCTGGTCTATGCCTCGATGACCCAGCAGATCACCTTCGATTACCACGACGGCGATGTCTTCTGGTGCACGGCGGATGTGGGCTGGGTGACGGGCCACAGCTATATCATCTATGGCCCGCTGGCCAATGGCGCGACCACGGTGATGTTCGAGGGTGTGCCGACCTACCCCGATGCCGGCCGCTTCTGGGCCGTCTGCGAAAAGCACAAGGTCAACCAGTTCTACACCGCGCCGACCGCCATCCGCGCGCTGATGGGGCAGGGGCCGGAATGGGTCGAGAAATACGACCTGTCGTCCCTGAAGCTGCTGGGCTCGGTCGGCGAGCCGATCAACCCCGAGGCCTGGAACTGGTACAACACCCATGTCGGCAAGGGCAAATGCCCCATCGTCGACACCTTCTGGCAGACCGAGACCGGCGGCCACATGCTGACGCCGCTGCCGGGCGCGATCCCGACCAAGCCCGGCTCGGCCACCAAGCCCTTCTTCGGCGTGCAGCCGGTGGTGCTGGACCCCGCAACGGCCGAGATCAAGACCGAGACGGCGACCGACGGCGTGCTCTGCATCGCCGACTCGTGGCCCGGCCAGATGCGCACCCTCTGGGGCGATCACGAGCGCTTCCAGGAGGCCTATTTCGCCCAGTACCGCGGCTATTACTTCACAGGCGACGGCTGCCGCCGGGACGAGGATGGCTATTACTGGATCACCGGCCGTGTCGATGACGTGATCAACGTTTCGGGCCACCGGATGGGCACCGCCGAGGTCGAAAGCGCGCTGGTCGCGCATGAGAAGGTCGCCGAGGCCGCGGTCGTGGGCTACCCGCACGCGATCAAGGGGCAGGGCATCTATGCCTATGTCACGCTGATGAACGGTATCGAGCCCTCGGACGCGCTCCGCAAGGAGCTGGTCGCCTGGGTCCGCACCGAGATCGGCCCGATCGCCAGCCCCGACCTGATCCAATGGGCCCCGGGCCTGCCCAAGACCCGCTCGGGCAAGATCATGCGCCGCATCCTGCGCAAGATTGCCGAGAACGATTACGGCGCGCTGGGCGATACCTCGACGCTGGCCGATCCCTCGGTCGTGGACGAGCTGATCGAGAACCGGATGAACCGCGCATGACGGGGGCGGCGATGAACGACACGCTGACCAAGGCGGCGGTCCTGATCCTGCTGGGCCCGCCCGGCGCGGGCAAGGGGACGCAGGCCCGCATGCTGGAAGAGACATTCGGGCTGGTGCAACTCTCCACCGGGGACCTTCTGCGCGCCGCGGTCGCGGCGGGGACCGAGGCGGGGCTGGCGGCGAAATCGGTGATGGAGGCGGGCGGCCTCGTGTCCGACGAGATCGTGCTGGCCATCCTGAAGGACCGCATGGCCGAGCCCGACACCACGCGGGGCGTGATCCTCGACGGGTTCCCCCGCACCCCCGGTCAGGCCGAGGCGCTCGATGCGCTGCTGGCCGAGCAGGGGCTCGCCATCTCGGCCGCGATCTCGATGGAGGTTGACGACGCGGCCATGGTGGCGCGGGTGTCGGGCCGCTACACCTGCGCCCAGTGCGGCGAGGGATATCACGACAGCTTCAAGCAACCGGCGGTTGCCGGCTGCTGCGACAAATGCGGCGGCACGGCGTTCAAGCGCCGCGCCGACGACAACGCCGAGACGGTGGGGGCCAGGCTGACGGCCTACCACGCCTCGACGGCGCCGCTCATCGCTTACTACGAGACGCGCGGCGTGCTGCGGACGGTCGATGGCATGGGTGCCATCGACGCGATCGCGGCCGAGCTGGGCGCCATCGTCGAGCAGGTGACGGCCTGACCTTTGCCGCCCCGCAGGACGGAGGGGCGGATGAGGGCATGAAAGGCGGGCATCCCGCGCCGGGGCGCCCGCAGGAGGAAAAACCGGGAGGACAATCATGTCTGACAAATCGGCCAGTGCCTACTGGGCGGCGAATATCCGGCTCATCACCATTTGCCTGGTGATCTGGGCCCTCGTCTCCTTCGGCTTCGGCATTCTGCTTCGCCCGCTGCTCTCGGGCATCGCCATCGGCGGTACGGATCTCGGCTTCTGGTTCGCCCAGCAAGGCTCGATCCTGACCTTCATCGTGCTGATCTTCTTCTATGCCGCGCGGATGAATGCCATCGACCGCGACTTCGGCGTGAACGAATAACCGGGAGCCAGGGGACAGATGGATCAATTTACCCTTAACCTGCTTGTGGTCGGCGCCTCGTTCGCCCTCTACATCGGGATCGCGATCTGGGCCCGTGCCGGGTCCACGTCGGAATTCTACGCCGCCAACCGCGGCGTGCATCCCGTGCTGAACGGCATGGCCACCGCCGCCGACTGGATGTCGGCTGCGTCCTTTATCTCGATGGCCGGCATCATCGCCTTCGTCGGCTACGACAACTCGACCTATCTGATGGGCTGGACCGGCGGCTATGTGCTGCTGGCGCTGCTGCTTGCGCCCTATCTGCGCAAATTCGGCCGCTTCACCGTGCCGGATTTCATCGGTGACCGCTTCTACAGCCAGACGGCCCGGATCGTGGCCGTGATCGCGCTGCTCGTCATCTCGATCACCTATGTGATCGGCCAGATGGCTGGCGCCGGCGTCGCCTTCTCGCGCTTCCTCGAAGTGTCGAGCTCGACGGGTCTGTGGATCGCCTCGGGCGTCGTGTTCTGCTACGCCGTTCTCGGCGGCATGAAGGGCATCACCTATACCCAGGTCGCCCAGTATTGCGTGCTGATCGTCGCCTACACGATTCCGGCGATCTTCATCTCGCTGCAGCTGACCGGCAGCTTCCTGCCGCAAATCGGCCTGTTCAGCGCCGACAGCTCGGGCACGCCGCTGCTCGCCCATCTTGACGGGCTGCTGACGGATCTGGGCTTCCGCACCTATACCGAGCATCACGCCAACACGCTCGACATGGTGCTCTTCACCATGGCGCTGATGATCGGCACCGCGGGTCTGCCCCACGTTATCATCCGCTTCTTCACCGTGCCGAAAGTGTCCGATGCCCGCGCCTCGGCCGGCTGGGCGCTGGTGTTCATCGCGCTCCTCTACACCGTGGCCCCGGCCGTCGGTGCCATGGCGCGCCTGAACATCATCAACACCATTTACCCGAACGGTGTCGCGGGTGAGACCTCGCTGGCCTATGCCGATCAGCCGCAGTGGATGACCAACTGGATCAACACCGGTCTTCTCGGTTTCGAGGACAAGAACGGCGACGGCATGATCCAGTACTACAACGACGCGAACGCCCCGGCGATCGCGGCGGAGCGGGGCTGGGCCGGTAACGAGCTGACCAACTTCAACCGCGACATCCTGGTGCTGGCCAACCCGGAAATCGCCAACCTGCCGGGCTGGGTCGTCGCCCTGATCGCCGCGGGCGGTCTGGCCGCCGCCCTCTCGACCGCGGCGGGTCTGCTGCTGGCCATCTCCTCGGCCGTGTCGCATGACCTCATCAAGTCGGTGATGAACCCGGGTATCTCGGAAAAAGGCGAGATGCTGGCCGCGCGGATCTCGATGGCCGTCGCCATCCTGATCGCCACGCTGCTGGGTCTGAATCCCCCGGGCTTTGCCGCCCAGGTGGTCGCCATCGCCTTCGGTCTGGCCGCAGCCTCGCTGTTCCCGACCATCATGATGGGCATCTTCTCGAAGACCATGAACTCGACGGGCGCCGTCGCGGGCATGCTGACCGGTCTGGTGGTCGAGATGGTCTACATCTTCACCTACCTCGGCTGGTTCTTCATCCCCGGCACCAATACCCTGCCGAACACCGCCGACAACTGGCTCTTCGGGATCCAGCCGGCCTCGTTCGGTGTGGTCGCCGCGGTCCTGAACTTCATCGTCGCCTATGTCGTGCTCGCCATGACCAAGCCCGCGCCGAAGGAAATCCAGGAGCTGGTGGAATCGATCCGCGTGCCGCGCGGTGCCGGTGCGGCCCAGTCGCACTGAGCCCTCGCCTGACCGATCACCCGGAGGGGCGCCATGCGCGCCCCTCCATCCCCCTCCGATTTCGGGAGATGCCGATGGAAACGCAGATCGAGCCGATCCTCGCCTTCCTCGAAACCGTGCATCCCTACGACAGCCTGCCGCGGGACGAGATGGTGCGGGTCGCCACCTCCTTCGGCCGCAGGGAATACCTGCCCGGTGACGAGATCTATGCCGCCGGCGAACCGCTCAAGGGCCTTTACCTGATCAAGCGCGGCTCGGTCGAGGTGACGGACCGCAACGGCGTCACCGTCTCGATCCTGGGTCCGCGCAATTCCTTCGGCGAGCGCGGCCTTCTGCGCGACGGGCTCGCGGTGACCACGGCCACGGCGGTCGAGCCCTCGGTCGTGCTGGTCCTGCCCGAGGTCGTCTGGCGCCAGCTCATCGCCACGGTCCCCGCCTTCGAGCGTTTCTTCAGCCGCAACCGCTCGGCCGAGACGCGGGGCAATGACCTGTCCACGCTGAAGGTCGCCGATCTCATGGCCCGCGCACCGGTCACGCTGCCGCCCGAGGCCAGCGTGACCGATGCCGCGCGGCTGATGCGCGAGCGCCATGTGAGTTCGGTTGCCGTGACGCGCGATGAGATGCTGCTGGGCCTCGTCACAACGCGGGACCTCGCGGAAAAGGTGCTGGCCGACGAATTGCCCGGCGCCACGCCGCTCAGCGCGGTGATGACGCCCGATCCCCTGTCGCTCAGCCCCGATGCGCTGGGCTCGGACATTCTGCACACGATGCTGGAGCGCCGGATCGGTCATCTGCCGGTGGTGCAGGATGGCAAGCTCAAGGGCATGGTCACCCAGACCGACCTCACGCGGTTCCAGGCGGTCAGTTCCGCCCAATTGGTGCGCGATGCCGCAACGGGCGAGACGCCGGAGGAGATGGCCACCGTCACCGCCCGCATCCCGCAATTGCTGGTGCAACTGGTCGCGGCCAACAGCGCGCATGAGGTGGTGACGCGGCTGATTACCGATGTGGCGGATACGGTGACCCGCAGGCTGCTGAAACTGGCCGAGGCCGAACTGGGCCCGCCGCCGGTGCCCTATGTCTGGCTCGCCTGTGGCAGTCAGGGGCGGCAGGAGCAGACCGGCGTTTCGGATCAGGACAATTGCCTGATCCTGGACGATGCCGTGACCGCGGGCGACATGGCCTATTTCCGCGCGCTCGCGCGCTATGTCTCGGACGGGCTGAACCTGGCGGGCTATGTCTATTGTCCCGGCGACATGATGGCCACGGCCGAGCGCTGGTGCCAGCCCAAGGCGGTCTGGCGGCGCTATTTCCGTGGCTGGATCGACACGCCCAGCCCCGAGGCGCAGATGCTGGCCTCGGTCATGTTCGACCTGCGGCCGATCGGCGGCACCGTCGCCCTCTTCCGCGACCTGCAGGAAGAGACGCTGCATCTGGCCTCGAAGAACTCGATCTTCGTGGCGCATATGATCTCCAACTCGCTGAAGCATCAGCCGCCACTGGGCCTGTTGAGGGGCTTCGCCACGATCCGCTCGGGCGAGCACAAGAACCATATCGACATGAAGCACAACGGCGTCGTGCCGGTGACCGACATCGCCCGGGTCTATGCGTTGCGGGGGGAACTGACCGAGGTCAACACCCGCGCCCGGATCGAGGCAGCCGAGGCGGTGGGCGTCGTCTCGGTCTCGGGCGCGCGGGACCTGATCGAGGCTTATGACCTGATCGCGCGGCTTCGGCTGGAGAACCAGGCGGCGCTGGTCAAGGCGGGGCGCAAGCCCGACAATTTCCTCGCGCCCTCGGATCTGTCGGATTTCGAGCGCAGCCACCTGCGGGACGCCTTCGTGGTGATCCGCACCATGCAATCGGCGCTGGGGCAGCGCAGCGGGGTTCTGGGATGACACGGGAAGGGGCGCGCGATGCTGCTTGATCTGATCGGGGCGCTGGCCGCCGGGTTTGGCCTTCTGGGGCTGGTGCTGCTGGTCAACCGGGTGTTGCTGCGTGGTCGTTTCGGGCGCTGGATCTATCCGGCGACGGTGGCGCTGGGCATGGTCAGCTATACGATCTGGGCCGAATACACCTGGGCCGACCGCACCATCGCCGCCATGCCGCAGCTGGAACTGGCGCGCGAAAGCGGCACACCCGCCTTCTATCGGCCCTGGAGCTATGTCTTCCCGCGCACCACGCGGATGATTGCCGTCGACAGGTCGCAGACCCGCACCCATCCCGAGCAGCCCGGTCTGGTCATGACCCGTATCGTGCTGATCGGCCGCTGGGAACCCATTCGCGCCGTAACCGTGGTCTATGATTGCCGGGCGCCCGCCCGGGCCGATCTGGTCGAGGGGGTGAGCCTCAATGCCGACGGCACGCTGGAGGGGGCGACCTGGGTGCCGGTCGAGGCCGATGACGCGGTGCTGACCACCGCCTGCGCGGCCCAGGAGGAGGGGAGCGATGAACCAGCCAGCGGAGCCTAAGCGCATCCTGGTCGTCGAGGACGAGGACAACATCGCCGTCGCGCTGGATTACCTGATGACGCGCGAGGGATACAGCCAGCAGCGGATCGCCACCGGCGCGGGCGCGGTCGAGCTGATCCGCGAGACGCGGCCGGATCTGGTGCTGCTGGATGTCATGCTGCCCGAGGTCTCGGGCTACGAGATCTGCCAGAATGTGCGGCTCGATCCTGCGCTGAACGATGTGAAGATCCTGATGATGACCGCCCGCGGCTCGGCGATGGAGCGGCGCAAGGGGCTGGCGATGGGCGCCGATGGCTTCATCTCGAAACCCTTTGAACTGAAGGCCTTGCGGGCCGAAGTTCGCCGGATCCTGGCCGGGGAACCGGCCGATGACAGCCCCGACACCAGCCGCGCGCCGGGCGAGGCGCGCCATGCTTGACCGGCTGGGGCTGAGGCTTCGGATCCTGCTGTTCTTCGCGCTGCTCGCGGGGGGCGCGGTGCTGGCGGTGGCGGCGGGTCTTGCCGTCGCCGGGCGCCACGGGGGGCTTCCGCCCGAGGCGGTGCAGGGCGCGCTGGTCGCGGGCTTTGCCATCCTGGGGCTGGTGGTCTGGGTCTGGTTCCTGTTCGACCATAACGTGGCCCGGGCCATCGACACGCTGGCCGCGGCGATCCGCGCCCGGGCCCATGCCGGGATCGAGCGCGATCTGGCGGCCGAGGCAAAGGCCGCGCGCTATCTGGGCGATCTGGCCCCGGCGGCCGAGGCCGTGACCCGCTCGCTGATCGAGACGCGCAGCGCGCTGGCGGAAAGCGTCGCGCGGGAAACCACGCGGCTCGCCGCCGAGAAATCGCGGCTGGAGACCTTGCTGGCGGATGTGCCGGTGGCGGTGCTTCTCTGTTCCGCCGAGCATCAGCTCGCATTCTACAACGGGCAGGCGGTCGATATCCTGGGCGGCGGCACCGCGCCGGGGCTGGACCGCAACCTCTTGGACTACCTGCGCGAAGGGCCGATCCGCCATGCCTATGACCGGCTGGCGGGGGCAGGGGATCCCGATGCGGCCTCGGACCTTCTCTGCGCCACGGTCACCGGGGCGCGGCTGCTGGCGGGCCGGATGCGGGTGCTCAGACGGCGGGAGGAGGGCGTGGCGCCGGGCTATGTGCTGACCCTGCGCGACGTGACCGCCGATATCGCCGCCCATACCAGCCGCGACGCGCTCTTGTCCGAGGTCTTCGACCGCGTGCGCCGTCCGGCGGCCAATCTGCAGACGGTGATCGGCGTGCTGTCGGAACTGGAGGGGGCCGAGGACGCGCCCGATCTTTCCGCTGCGATGCGGGCCGAGATCGAGGCGCTGACGCTGGCGATTACCGAGCTTGGCGCGCGGTATGACGCGATCCAGTCCGACTGGCGGCCCCTGGTCAACACCCGTTCGGGTGACCTGCTGGACGGGTTGAAAGGGCGGTTTCAGGCGGATGGCCTGGGCCTGGAGACGGAAAGCCTGGACCTGATCCTGCAGGTCGACGGGTTCGAGATCGTCGCCTTCTGGGCCTGGCTGGCGGGCAAGATCGCCGCCGAGGGGCTGGCGCGCGCCTTCCGCATCGTCATCGAGGAAGAGGACGGGCCGGGCGCCGTCATGCGGCTTTGCTGGCAGGGGGAGCCACTGTCGGTGGGGCGGCTGGACGGCTGGTTGCCCGGCGCCATGGGCCGCGACACCGGCGAGCTGACGGCGCGGGCGGTGTTGCAGACCCATGGAACCGAGGCCTGGCCCGAGGCGGGTGAGGGCTGCAACGCGGTGGTGATGCCGATCCGCTCGGTCCGCCGCGCCGGGCGCCGTCCGCCGCCCCTCAGCCGCAAGGTGGTCTATGATTTCGACCTGCTGTCGAAGGCCCGCAACGCCGCCGTGGCCGACACAAGGCTCGAAGACCTGACGCTGGTTGTCTTCGACACCGAGACCACCGGCCTCAGCCCCTCGTCCGATGCGGTGGTGCAGATCGCGGCGGTGCGGCTGGTCAACGGCAAGCGGGTGGAAAGCGAGGTCTTCGACACGCTGGTCGACCCCGGCCGTCCGATCCCGCCGTCCTCGACCGATGTGCACGGGATCACCGATTCCATGGTGGTCGGCGCCCCGGATATCGCCGAGGCCGGGCGGCGGTTCCACAAATTCGCCGAAGGCGCGGTGCTGGTCGCGCATAATGCGCCCTTCGACATGGAATTCCTGCGCCGGCAGGAGGGGGCGATCGGGAAGGTCTTCGACCATCCGATCCTGGACACGGTGCTGCTGTCGGCGGTGGTCTATGGCCAGCTCGAGCAGCATTCGCTCGACGCGCTGACCGCGCGGCTGGGCATCACCATCCCGGAGGAAGCGCGTCACACCGCCATCGGCGATACCATCGCCACCGCGGATGCCTTCCTCAAGCTGGTGCCGATGCTGAAGGCGCGGGGGCTCGAGACCTTCGGTCAGGTGGTGGCCGAGGTCCGCAAGCATGGGCGCCTGCTGAAGGACCTGAACGGTTAGCCCGGCAGCGCCTTGCGCAGCGCGTCCGAGGCGGCGACGGTCCCGGATTCGGCGAAAGCCTCGTGATTGCGCTCGATTTCGTTCGGGGCATAGAGGTAGTTGACCATCAGCCCATGGGATTGCCTGAGGCCGTTCGCCGACAGATCCCCCAGCGGGTTCAGCCGTTCCAGCCGCGCGCCATTGCCCAGATGGAAACGCGCCACCGGATCGACCGGGCGCCCGCGCCGGTCGCGCGCCTTGAGGAAATAGAGCGCGGCAGCGGGGATCAGGGCGGCCTTGGCCCGGGCCGCGGCCTCGGGGTCCTGGTGCCAGCGGGGCTGGTCCAGCACCGCCAACGCCTCGCGCAGCGGCGCGGCCAGCATCCCCTCGTCCCCGGCTTCGCGCTCGCCCGCCAGCCAGCGCGCGAAGCCCGGCACGGGCGAGAGGGTGACGAAACTGCGGATCCCCGGCAGGGCCTCGCGCAGCAGCTCTACGACCTGCTTGATGAGGAAATTGCCGAAAGACACGCCCGCCAGACCCCGTTGAGTGTTCGAGATCGAATAGAAGACCGCGGTCGTCGCCTCCTCGGCCGGGATCGGCTGGCGGGAAAGGTCCAAGAGCGGGCCGACGGCGCCCGGGATCTCGCGGGTCAGCGCCACCTCGACGAAGATCAGGGGTTCATCCACCAGCTGCGGATGGAAGAAGGCGAAGCAGCGCCGGTCAGTCGGTTGCAGGCGGTTCCTGAGGTCGTCCCAGTTCTGGATCTGGTGCACGGCCTCGTAGCGGATGATCTTTTCCAGAATGCTGGCCGGGGTGTTCCAGTCGATCTGGCGCAGAGTCAGGAAGCCGCGGTTGAACCACGACCCGAAGAGATGGGCGAAATCCTCGTCCACCGGGCGCAGAGCCGGGGACTCGGGCAGGGCGGCCAGCAGATCCTCGCGCATGCCGACCAGCGCCGCGGTGCCGCCGGGGGCGAGGTTGATGCGGCGGAACAGCTCTTGCCGCCGGGGCTCGGCAGCGGCGTGCAGGGTGTCCAGCGCGCCGGGTTCCGCTGCCTGCAACGCCGAGACGGCGCGGGCCACGGCCTCGGAATCGGGGCCATAGCGTTCGGCCAGAAGCACCAGAAACGCGCGGCGCTCGGCAATGGGAGCTGCGCCATAGGCACGGACCAGCGAGCGGGCCAGGGCCACGCCCGAGGCCTCGCCCCGCCGCGAGAGCAGCAGATCGGCCAATTGCACGAGATCGGGCGCGCTGACCGGCCCCTCGGGATTGCGCCGTCCCATCAGCGCCCGGCCGCGTTCGCTCATCGCATCCAGAAGGTCGCCCAGGAAAGCCGGGCGTTCGGGCAGAAAGACCTTGATCACGGCAAGCCTCTGACATCGGGCGCCGCCGGACAGGGCGGCGCGGGGGACTCGGGGCGTCGCTGGCGCGCGGCGAGACCCGGGGTTTCTTGACAAGTCGCCTGGACGACCTTGTTTCAAGGTTGCCTCTTTGGCCGGTTCGGTCAAGGATGGGTCCATAAAAAAGGGAGGTCCTATAATGTTCCATTCGTACCGGCTTTCGGCCGCCATGTTCGCCATTGCCCTGGGGAGCGCCGTCCCGGCCATGGCACAGATGCAGCTTTCCATCGCCACGGGCGGGACGGGCGGCGTCTATTACCCGATGGGAGGCGGCCTAGCCGAGATCATCAACAACCGTATCGACGGCTATTCGGCCACCGCCGAGGTGACGGGCGCCTCGGTCGAAAATATGGGCCTCATCGCCACCGGCGATGCGGATCTGGCCATCGCCCTCGCCGATACGGTCGAGCAGGCCTATTCCGGCACCGGCCGCTTCGAGGGCCAGCAACTGCCGATGGTGCGGGGCTTGGCCTCGATGTATGCCAACATGGTGCAGATCGTGGCGCTGGAAAGTTCCGGCGTGACCTCGCTCGCCGATCTGCGCGGGCGCCGGGTATCGGTTGGTGCGCCGGGCTCGGGCACCGAAGTGAACGCCGAGCAGATCCTCAGCGCCAATGGCATCAGCTATGACGACATCGACGAACAGCGCCTGAACTTCAACGAGACCGCCGATGCGCTGGCCAATGGCGATATCGATGTGGGCTTCTGGTCGGTCGGTGCGCCCACCTCGTCGATCCTGAACCTGGCGACGACGCAGTCTATCCATGTGATCCCGCTGACCGAAGAGGAAATGACCGCGGCCATCGGCGCCAACCCGGTCTTCGCGCGCACGCAGCTGGCGGGCGGCACCTATACCGGCGTGGACGAAGCCGTCGCGGTGGTGGGCGTGCCCAACGTGCTGGTGGTGTCCGCCGAGATGGACGACGACCTGGCCTATGCGATCACCAAGGCCATGTTCGAGAACATCGCCGATCTGCAGGCCGTGCACCCGGCCGCGAACGAGACCACGGTCGAGTTCACGCTGAGCGCGACGCCGGTGCCGCTGCACCCCGGCGCGATCCGCTATTTCGAGGAAATCGGCGCCACGATCCCGGACCGCCTGCGTCCGTGAGCCGTGCGTTCCCGGGGCGGCCCATCGTGGCCGCCCTTCTTCTCTGCCTTGGTCCGGTCAGTGTCGCGGCTTCGGAACTGCGCATCAGCCTCGCCGATACGGGCGAGGTTCTGGCCCGCCTGCCACTCGCCGAAAACCGGCGCTGGAGCGTGCTCTGGCACCATTCCGTCGATGGCTACGAGGTCGAGGATGTCTACGAGGATCGCGACGGCACCATGCTGCTGGTGCGCTCGCATCTGCCGGATTTCGGCGCGGGGCTGGGGCATATCCCGGGCCGCGGGCGCCAGACCTCGGACGGGGCGGGCGGCTATTGGATCGAGGATATCGACGAGCCGGTGCCCGGCAATGCCTATATCCTGCGCCCCGGGCGGGCGGCGGTGAACCACCGCCTGCGCACCGGGGATGACGAAATCTCGCTGACCGCGCTCGCCGAACACCGGCGGGTCCGCATCGCCCTTATCCCCGACCCCTGACAAGCCGGAGCCGGACCATGGCCGATACGCTGGAAGAGTTCACCCGCCCGGCGCTGCCGCAGCGCCCCTCGATCTTGCGCCTGATCACCGTGATCGGCGTGGCGCTGTCGCTGTTCCAGCTTTGGGCGGCGGGGGTGCAGCCTTTGGGGTTGTTCTTCCAGCGGCCGATCCATCTGGGCTTCATCCTGGTCCTGTGTTTCCTGATCCATCCGGTCTTCGGCCCCTACCGGCCGCGCGGCGTGCTGGGCTGGGCCATCGACGCGCCGCTCATTGCCGGGGGCGTGCTGGTCGGCTTCTGGGTGCCGATGAACATCGACACCATCGCCAACGCCATCTTCCCGCGCTCCATCGACGTGACGGTCGGGGTGATCACCGTGCTTCTGGTGCTGGAAGCCGCGCGGCGCGCCGTGGGGCTGGGCATGACGGTGATCGCCGCGGTCTTCCTGGCCTATGCCTTTGCCGGGCGGCGGGGCGCGCTGCCCTGGGCGGGCGACTGGTTGCCGGGGATCCTGAACCACCGCGGCTATTCCTTCGACCGGGTGGCGAGCCAGATGACGCTGGGCGCCGAGGGCATCTTCGGCCTGCCGCTGGGCGTGGCCGCGACCTTCATCTTCGTCTTCGTCCTGTTCGGCGCGGTGCTGGAAGTGACCGGCGCGGGCAAGTTCTTCATCGACCTCGCCTATGCCACCACCGGCCGCCAGCGGGGCGGCCCGGCCAAGGCGGCGGTCGTGGCCTCCGCGGGCATGGGCTCGATCTCGGGCTCGGCCATCGCCAATGTCGTGACGACGGGCGCCTTCACCATTCCGCTGATGAAGCGCTTGGGCTACCGCCCGGCGCAGGCGGGGGGCATCGAGGCCGCGGCCTCGACCGGCGGGCAGATCATGCCGCCCCTGATGGGGGCGGGCGCGTTTCTGATGAGCGAGTTCACCCAGGTCCCCTATATCGAGATCGTCATGGTCTCGATCTTCCCGGCGTTGCTCTATTTCGGGGCGATCTACCTCCTGGTGCATATTGCCGCTGTGAAGCTGGGCATGCAGGGCATGCCGGCCAGCGAATTGCCCCGGGTCCGCACCGTCCTGGCCGAGGGGTGGCATTTCCTCTTGCCACTTGTGGCGCTGGTGGCGCTGCTGGTCGCGGGCTATTCGCCGATGCGGGTCGGCTTCTACGCCACGCTCTCGATTGCCGCCGCCGCCATCGCCCGGGCGCTCTGGACCTATGTGGCGAACGGCCCGACCTGGGCCGAGATGAAGCGGTTGCTCTGGTCCGGCCTCATGCAGACCATTCAGGCGCTGGAACTGGGCGCGCGCAATGCGGTGACGGTTTCCGTCGCCTGTGCGGTGGCGGGTATCATCGTGGGGGTGGTGGGCCTGACCGGCCTCGGCCTCAAGTTCAGCGCCATGATGCTGGCGCTGAGCCAGGGGAACCTGCTGATCGCGCTGTTCCTCGTGATCATCGCCAGCCTGATCCTGGGCATGGGGCTGCCGGTGACGGCGGCCTATATCGTGCTGATCATCCTGGTCGGCCCGGCGCTGCACAACGAATTCGGCGTGCCGCTGCTGATCGCCCACCTCGTCGTCTTCTGGTATTCGCAGGATTCGAACGTGACGCCCCCGGTGGCGCTGGCAGGTTTCGCCGGCGCCGCCATCGCCGGGTCGAAACCGATGGAGACCAGCCTGCAGGCCTGGAAATTCGCCAAGGGCCTCTATCTGATTCCGCTCTTCATGGTCTACAACGAGCCGATCATCATGGGCGGCCCGATCCCGCTGGTGCTATGGAACGGGCTCATCGTCATCATCGCGCTGGTGGCCTTCGCCGCGGTGCTGGAGGGGTTCCTCTGGGGGCCGATGCCGATCTGGATGCGGCTGGCGCTGGTCCCGGCCATCGTCGGCGTCTTCTGGCCCTCGGTGACCATCGAGGCGGTGGGGGCGGCGGTGATCGTCGTGCTGCTGGCGATGAACCGGCTGGCCTCGCGCCGGGGGACAGCCCCGGCGTGAGCCTTCCTTCAGGGGTTGGAGCCGGGGCCGGACGCGCCTAGTGTGCCGCGCGACTCGTTCCGCCCCCGAAAGGCCCGCCCATGTCCCTGATGTCCCGCCTGAAACGCTTCGGGATTGACCCCTATCTCATGCTTTTGTTCGCGACGGTGCTGGCAGCGGCGCTGCTGCCCGCGCATGACAGCGTGGCCGAGGTGCTGGACGGCGTGTCCTATTGGGCGGTGGCGCTGCTCTTTTTCCTCTATGGCGCCAAGCTGTCGACCGCCTCGATCATCGCCGGGGTGACCAACTGGCGGCTGCAACTGGGGGTCCTGGCCACGACCTTTCTGGTCTTCCCACTGCTGGGGATCGGCATGGCGGCGCTGACGGCGCCGCTGCTGGGCGCGGCCTTCGCGGCGGGGCTGATCTATGTCGGCTGCCTTCCGTCGACGATCCAGAGCGCCGTGGCTTTCACGGCGCTGGCGCGCGGGAATGTGGCCGGGGCGGTTTGCGCCGCTTCGATCTCGAACCTGATCGGTGTGGTTCTGGCGCCGCTGCTGGTCTCGTTCCTGATGACGACCGAGGGCCCGGTCAGCATCAACCCCGATGCGGTCTGGAAGATCGCACAGCAGATCCTGCTGCCCTTCTTCATCGGCCAACTGGCGCGGCCGCTGTTGATCGGCCTGCTCGACCGCTACAAATCCTCGGTCACACTTTATGATCGGGGGGTGATCCTGCTGATCGTCTATGTTGCCTTCAGCGCCGGTGTCAGCGGCGGGACTTTTGCCAGTGCCGGGCCCTGGGTGCTGGCGGCGCTGGCCGGCGTCATGGCGCTGCTGCTGGCGCTGGCCTTCGGCGCGACGATCCTGCTGGGGCGGGGTGCGGGGCTCGACCGGGCCGACCGGGCGACGCTGCTTTTCTGCGGCTCGACCAAATCGCTGGCCACCGGCCTGCCGATGGCGGGGATTCTGTTCGTCGGGCAGGATGTGGCCGCGATCCTCTTGCCGCTGATGCTGTATCACCTGATCCAGCTGGTCACCTGCGCGCTGATCGCGCAGCGCATGGCGGCGGCCCCCGAAGGCGCCGCCGCCTGAGGCCTCAGGCGAGCGCCGGCGCCGCGCGCCCGTGCCACCAGAGCAGCACCGCGGTCGCGCCGATCGCGGGCAGGGCGACCATCGGCCAGCTGGTGACGATCAGCACCGCCAGCAGCAGCCGCAGCGCCATCTCGGGCAGGGACAGCGCCCGGCGGTCGAATTGCGCCAGCACGCTGCCCAGCAGATAGAGCGCCAGCGCGATCCGGGCGCAGAGCCAGGCCAGGCTCGGCATGTGGATCCCGCCGTCATAGCCCGGCAGCATCGCCCCGGTGGCCGAGTTCGGGTCGATCAGCGCGGGCTGGATCAGCAACAATTCGGGGTAGAAGGCAAAGACGAAGGGGATCACGAACATCACGATTCCCGAACGCACCGCCGAGATCCCGGTCATCATCGGATCGGCCTTGGTGATCGAGGCCGCGGCGAAGGCGGCGATGGCCACCGGCGGGGTGATGGCCGAGGCGACGGCGAAGTAGAAGATGAACATATGCGCCGTGAACTTGGCGATGCCGAGCCCCGCCAGCAGCGGCCCCATCAGAAGCGCCACGTTCAGATAGGCGGGCACCGTTGGCATCCCCATGCCCAGCAGGATCGCCAGCAGCATCGTCACCAGCAGCGCCGCGAACAGGAACACCCAATTATGACCGATGCTGCCGCCGAAATCGGCCAGAAGATAGGTCGCGTCCCGGGCGATGTAGCTGGAGAGGCCGGTGAGGTTCAGGCAGAAGTCGATGACCGAAACGGCAAGGAACATGAGGTAAAGCGTTGCCACCAGCACCCCGGCCTCGGAAAGCGCGGTGACCAGTTTCTGCGGCTGGCGGCGGATTTCGGGGTCGATGAAGAACAGGACCATGAGCAGCGCCGCCGCCCACCATCCTGCCGACCCCGCGTCACCGGCCGAGTTGCGCACCAGTTCGAAGAACCAGGGCAGATGCTCGATGCGGCAGGTGTTGCCGCTCCAGGTCGAAATGGTGCCGAAGAGGGCGGTGATCGGGCCGCAGCCGATGGCGTCCTTGGGCGTGACCAGCAGGAACAGGATCAGCCCGACCGGGGCGAAGATCATCACCAGATTGGCGTAGTCGCGGCGCGTCAGGCGCATGTCCTCGGTGACCTCGCCCTGGGCCTGGATGCCCTGCTTGCGGGCCTGGAACACGACGCTGATGAAGAGCGCACCAAAATAGGCCACGGCCGGGATCACCGCGGCGATGATCACTTGCGAATAGGGAACGGCGGTCATCGTCGCCAGCACGAAGGCAGCGACGCCCATCACCGGCGGCATGATCTGCCCACCGGACGAGGCCGCGGCCTCGACGCCTCCGGCGAAGATCCGGCTGAAGCCCCGGCGCAGCATCATCGGGATGGTCAGCACCCCGGTCGAGAGCACATTGACCACCGGCCCGCCCGAGATCGTGCCGAAGAGCGCGGAGGAGACGATGGCGGCATGCGCGGGCCCGCCCCGCAGGCGCCGCGTTGCCAGGAAGGCGAGCTTGATCAGCGCCTGCCCCCCGGCCGAGACGCCGAACAGGTTGCCCAGCACGATATAGGGAAAGACCGTGTTCAGCAGGATGTTCATGAACTGGCCCAGAAGCCCCTGGGCGTTGTTGACCAGCACGTCCTTGACGTTGGGCCGCCCGTCCCAGAGCGTCCGCGGCTCGCCCCCCAGCAGGGTGACCAGATAGCGGTTGTGATCGGGGCCCGAGAAATACCAGACCGCGATGGTGATCATCGTATAGGCGGTGACGGCGATGGCGACGGCGACCAGCGGCAGGCCCCAGACCCGGATGTTATAGGCCAGGAAGGTGCTGACGCCGAGGCCCACCACCAGGAAGATCCAGACCCCCAGGTTTCGCACGCATTCGGGGTCCTCGACCGAGGTGGGCACGGGCAAGCCCATCATGGTGGCGAATTCGACCTCGCGCTCCAGAGCCCGGGCGATGAGGCGGGCGCGTTCACCCGTGATCTGGTCGATGAGGCAGACCGAGTCGATCTCGATCAGGTAGGAGATGGCGACGGTGACCGCCATGATCAGCAGCGCCGCGTCCATGAAGAGGCCGAAGGCCTTGAGCCCCGCGCCGCGGTTGCGGTAATGGCGCCATTGCGAATGGCGGCAGGCGACGATGATCATCATGACGATGAAGGCCAGCGGGAACAGGTATTCGTAGCTGAACCGCCGGACCGGCAGGCCCTCGATCCCGGTGACAGCATTGACCAGATCCTGCAGCCCGGGGATGGCGGGCATGCTGTTGAGCATCCCGAGGCACACCAGCAGGAAGCCCAGGATCAGGGCCAGCCGCATCCCCAGGTCGCGGGGCGGGGCGGCGGTTTCGTCGGTCGGGTCGGCCATCGCGCGATCCTCAAGCAGATGGGAGGCTCCCCGGCGGCCTCAGGCACCGCCGGGGCAGGGCAGGCACGGGCGCGCGCTTACTCGGGACGCGCGCAGTCGGGAACGGTATAGCCGTGATCTTCCCAGGCGCGGACCGCGCCGGGATGGTAACGCAGCTGGTTGTTGCCGCAAAAGCCCGAGCGCACCGGATCCAGATCGCCATGGTTCGAGCTTGGCGCCTGCGGCGCGGCGGCCCGCAACTCGTCCAGCGTCTCGATATGCGCCGAGGTCAGGTCATAGGCGAGCTGTTCGTCCATGGCGGCATTCACCACGGTGGCAAAGGCCGTGCCCATGCCGCGCAGGATCCCGTCCTCCGAACCCAGCAGATGCACATGCTCGTCATAGCCGAAATCGGCGAAATTCCATTCGATCGGGATATTGCCCGGCACCTGGAAAATGCGCTGGAAAGCCTCGCTTTCGAACACGTCCTGGGGGACCGAGATGACGTTCACATCCCCCGCCGCCTGCATCAGGATGATCCGGTCCGACGGGTGGTTGGTCGGGAAGACGAAGGCATCGACCGAACCGTCGGTCATCATGGCATTGATCTGGCCCCAATTGGCCTGAAAGCCGGTGTAATCGACCCCGTCCTCCATGCCGGTCGCCAGCGTCACCGCCTGGCGGGCATTGGTCAGCGCCGCGCCCCTGGGTGGGCCGTTGAAGACCGTCTGTCCGCGCAGATCCTCCCAGCTTTCGATGCCGCTGCTGGTCAATGTGTAGACGTTGAAGGCGCCCGCATTGAACGGATAGAGCGCGCGCAGCCGCGAGGCGACCTCGGCCCCGTTCTCGACCGAGGAATAGGGGCCCATGCCGCGCGACAGCATGAAGGGCAGGATCATCGGCGATTCCGAGATGTCCATGCGCCCTTCGGCCACGTCGAGCACGGTGTTGGTCAGTGTCTGGCCATCGGCCACCTGCAGCGACGCGATGCCGCGCTGGCCCGCGACCCGGGCCAGGTGATGGGTGGTGACATGCACCATGCTGCCGGGGCTGGCGGTGGCCATGGTCAGGTTGACCTGCGCGCTGGCGGCGCCCGCCGCCGCGCAGGCGATCAGCGCCAGCGCCGTCGATTTCAGGAACGAATGAATCATCGTCTCTCTCCCTTGTTGGTAACCGCCGCCGCACCCCTCCTCAGGCGCGACGGTGGGGTCGTGCGATCAGGTAGTGCTTTGGTTCTTCACGATCTCCTGCCAGGGCCGCGCCTTGCGGCCCCGGTATTTGACGACCCTCTCGGGATCGGCCTCGGATTCGGCGTAGATGCCGGTCGCCACGCCCCGCCGACCGATCCGGGTGCTGATTTCGACCAGATCGCGGCGCGACTTGGTGATCCGCTGGTCGCAGCGCCGGAACCAGGCGTTGAGGTGGCGGTACATCTCTTCGCGGATACCGGCATGCTCGGGGCTTTCCCCCAGATCGTGCTGCTCCTCGGGGTCGGTTGCCAGATCGAAGAGCATGGGCCGGAAGCCGCCCTCGAAATGCATCAGTTTCCAGCGCTTGGAAGCCGCCATGAAGCAGCGCGCATCCTCGACCGACACGCCCAGGCGGCCCCGGAGAGGCGTGGCCGAGAAATCGTATTCGCAGATCGCGATCTGGCGCGGCTGCTCGGTCCTTTCGCCATGCAGGATGGGCAGCAGCGAATGGCCCTCGACGATATGGCCGATCTCCTCGGGGTCCCCCCCGGCCACGGCATAGAAGGTCGGCACCACGTCGATCTGTTCGACCAGCGCGTCCGAGACACTGCCGCGCGTGCCGTCGGCCTCGGGCGAGGGGTCATAGACGATCAGCGGCACCCGGGTCGAGGGATCGAAGAAGAAGCTCTTCTCGCCCAGCCAGTGATCGCCCAGGAAATCGCCATGGTCCGAGGTCAGCACGATCATCGTGTCCGCCATCCGCCCGGTCCGCTCCAGCCAGTCAAGGAGCACCCCGATCTGGTCGTCGATCTGCTTGACGAGGCCCATATAGGCGCTCAGCACCGCCTCGCGCGCCTCGGTCCGGGCGAAGGTCTGGCTCACCGGATTGGTCATCGCCGCCTTCAGCACCGGATGGGCCTGGTCGTATTCGGCCTGGGTCCGGTTCACCGGCAGGAAATCCTGCGGCCCGTACATGCCCGCATAGGGTTCGGGGGCGATATAGGGCCAATGCGGCTTGATCAGGCTCAGATGACAGCACCAGGGGCCCTGGGCCTGTGCCATGAATTCCATGCCGCGGCGCATCATGTAGGGCGTCTCGCTGTCTTCTTCGGCGATATTGGCGGGGCGGGGGCTGTTTTCCATGAACCAGCCCGACAGGACATTGCCCTCGGCGTCGATCGCCGAATTGGCGTGGTCATGCCAGGGGTTGTCGGCGCCGTAGCCCTTGGCGCGCAGATAGGCGTTATAGGCCTGCGCTCCGTTCGGATCGTAAAGCCCGTCCGGCCCCTCGGGGCGCATGCCGTCGTCGCGTTCCCAGACATCGAAGCCGCATTCCGCCACCCGCTCGCCGATGGTGGTGCCGCGGGACAGGCCCAGCCGCTCCATCCCCTCGGTATCGGCGGCCATATGCGTCTTGCCGACCAGCCAGCAGCTCATCCCCGCCTTGCGCAGGTGATCGCCCATCGTCGGCTCGCCCACCCTGAGCGGGATGTTGTTCCAGCCCGCGCCATGGCTGTTCACGTAGCGCCCGGTATAGGTCGACATGCGCGAGGCGCCACAGATCGGCGCCTGGATATAGGCCCGGTCGAAACGCACGCCCCGGCTGGCCAGCCGGTCGATATGCGGGGTCTTCAGATGCGGATGGCCATAGCAGGACAGGTAATCCCGCCTCAGCTGATCGAACATGATGAACAGAACGTTCTTGGCTTTCGCCATCGGCAAGGCCTCCCGACACCGAGGCCGCCGCCCGCCTCGCGCGCCGCGATCCCCCTCTCTCCCGGGGCCAAGACTGCGGCGCGGGGCAGGGTTTGGGAAATAGAAATTCCCGCCTCATCATATCGGAATCGTTATGGGTAAAGTTCGCGCGCCTTCTGGCGGAACAGGTCGAACAGCGCCCGCACCATCGGCGAATGCCGCGTGCCCGACCGATAGGTCACCCCGACCGAGCCGATCATGTCGTCGACATTGAGGTCGAGCCGCACGAATTCGCCGCTCTCCAGCTCGGGCCGCACGATGCTCAACGACAGGCAGGCGATGCCATCGGTCAGCCGCACCATTGAGCGCGAGAATTCGTAGGACGAGGACTCGAGCAGGCGCCGGAACCGCGGCCGTCCATGCTTGACCAGGAATTTGTCGATCTCGGCCCAGATCGTCGCATTGGCCTCGGGGCCGATCACCAGGTACTCGTCGAGATCATCCAGCGTCAGCTCTCGCCGCCCGGCCAGCGGATGCCCGGCCCGGGCGCTGAAGATGATCGGTTCGGAAAAGAGCTGCTCGTAGGACAGCCCGCCCAGGGCCTTGGGATCCAGCAGCCGCCCGACGGCGAAGTCGATCTCGCCCTCGTGCAGCCGCCCGACGGCTTCGGAATACGAGCGCGCCTCGGTCACCACATGCACCTCGGGATAGGCCTCCAGAAAGGCGAGCACCGCCTGCACGCCCAAGAGCCGGGTGATGGCGGGGGCCATCGCCACCCGCACCACCTGCCGCTCGGGCACACCGCGGGCCCGGGCGATGCCCTCGTCGATCATCGACATCGGGCCGGCCACGCTTTGATAGAAATCGAGCCCCGCAGACGTCAGCATCATCCCTTGCGGCGTGCGGTGGAACAGCGGCTTGCCCAGATCCGCCTCCAGTTCGCTCAGGCTGCGCGAGAGGGCGGGCTGCACGGTATGCAGCGCCTCGGCCGCCCGCGTCATCGACTTGGTGCGGGCGATCTCCAGAAAATGCCGCAGATGGCGCAGCCTGACCCGATGATCCATGCTCCCTCCCAGAGGTTCGTCATGCGCTTTTGCTATGCGCAGACAAGGGGCCGCAGTCTACCGAGCCGCGCCCCGGCCGCAACCCGGCCTTTCCCATCTTTGTTCTAGAAATATCCTCGGGGGTTCCCAAAGGGGGTTTTCCATCCCCTTTGGCGGGGGACTGGCCCCCTGCCAGCGGCGCGGCGAAGCCGCGCCGCCGGTCGCCCGACAGGCCCGCGCCAGCGGGGGAGGAGGGCGAAACCCTTCGCCCTTCAGGCCTTGCCGATCTCGGCCATGTCGTAAGGCGTGGTCTGGTAGATCTCGTTGATCCAATTGCCGTAGAGCAGATGCGCATGGCTGCGCCAGCGGTTGGTCGGCGGGCGCGTCGGGTCGTCCTCGGGGTAATAGTTCACCGGCACGTTGATGGTCTTCCCGGCCTCGACATCGCGGTCGTATTCTTCCTTGAGCGTGCCCGAGTCATACTCGAAATGGTTGAAGATATAGAGCGCGCGATGGCCCGCATCCTCGACCAGCGCCGGCCCCGTCTCGGCGCTGTCCAGCAGGATCTCCAGCCCGGGCTTCGCCTTGATCTCGTCGCGCCGCAGTTCCGTCCAGCGGCTCACCGGCATTACCAGATCGTCCGAGAAACCGCGCAGATAGGGCGAGGCCGGGGCGCAGTTCGAATGCCGGATGCAGCCGAAGGCCTTGTGGTCGAGGATATGCTTCGGCACGCCGTGGAAATGGTTGATCATCGCCATCCCCCCCCAGCAGACGCCGAAGGTGGAATGGACGTTGGTCTGGGTCCAGTCGAAGACCTCGCAGAGTTCGTCCCAATAGGTCACCTCCTCGAAAGGCAGGTGCTCGATGGGCGCGCCGGTGATGATCAGACCGTCGAACTTCTCGTCCTTCACCTCCTGGAAGGGTTTGTAGAACTCTTCCATATGCTCGGCGGCGGTGTTCTTGGTCTGATGCTCGGACATGCGGATCAGGCGGAAGTCGATCTGCAGGGGCGTGGCGCCAATGAGCCGGGCGAACTGGTTCTCGGTCTGGATCTTCTTCGGCATCAGGTTCAGCAGGCCGATCTTGATCTGGCGGATGTCCTGGCGGGCGGCGCGGGTGTCCGACATGACCATGACCCCTTCGCGCGAGAGGACGTCATAGGCGGGCAGGTTGGCGGGCAGGGTGATGGGCATCGGAAAAATCCGTCGAATTTTCAGCAGAAAGGCGGCCCGGAGCTTCCCGGTCAGGCCGCCCGCGAGGCGCGCTTGTCCAGCGCCGCGCCGATCAGCTCCCGGAAATCCTCGGGCGACTGGACGCGGGCGATCTCGTCGGCGGCGACCCTGAGCCCCCAATTGGCTGCCATCGCCGCGTAGCGGGGCTGGCGATGGGCCAGCGCCCGGGCGTAGGTCCAGCGCACGAAGGCGTCCGGGTCCACCGCCCCGGGCATTCGGCCCGTCTCGGCCAGATAGGCCTGCCAGCAGTCGAGCAGGAATTCCGGCCGGTAATACATGGGCTTCGGCGCCTTGTCGAAGCGGCGGATCAGGTCGGCGGTATGCGCCTCCGACCCTTCGATCCAGACCAGCAGGGCGTGGCGCGAGAGGACGCTCAGCACCGGGTCGGTGCGGCTTTCGGGGTTCACGACCTCGCAGATCGAACCGCCGGAATCGCAGACGAAATTGTCGTAGCCGTAAAGATCATGCGCGCGGTCGATGAAATGCGGCGTGTCCAGCAGCGAGGCGATCTCGGCCTCGCGGTGCTGGCTCTGGCGGTGGCGGTATTCGTCGAAGGGCAGCCCCCCCAGCGAAGGATCGCCCGGCTTGCCCAGATACGTGCTGAGCGGCGCGAGGTTGTCGAAGGTGATGTTCGACGCGATCCGCACCGAATCCGACAGCAGAAGTTCCCGCAGAAGCGGAACCTTCATCGCCTCGCGCTTGAAATTGTCGGCGATGGCCTCGCCCATGTAGCGGGTGCCGATGCGGTAATCGATCGAGTAATGGAACCAGCCACCGTCCCTGAGGATCGAGGAGATCCGCGTCTTGCCCAGGCCGGACATGCCGAAGAGCAGCACGCGTTTGCGGGCGGCGTCCATCCATTCGGCGCGGGTTTCGTAGATCATCGGGGCATTCTGGGCGGCCATGGGCCTCTATATGCCTCTGTCATTGCCGGGGTTCAAGGCGGGTGATCCCGACGCCGCCGGCGCGGGCAAGATCCGGGTCCAGCGTCATCGGGATATATTCGCCCCGCCGCCAGAGGACGCCGAGGTCGTCGTAATGGCGGCTCAGCGGGTGCCCGCTCTCGCCCGTCGAGATGATGAACACGCTCGCCTCGGGGTCGGCCATGTCATAGACGCCGCGATAGCCCGCGCCATGGACGTTGAGGAAGGGCTCGCGCGTGCCGGGCGGCCCGCCGGCGGTTCGGCCCCGCATCAGCGTGTGATCCCCGCCCGAGGTCGATTGGCGGATGTTCACGAAATGCCGCAGGATCGGCACGCCGCCCAGAACCGGGTGGTCATGCGTCGCCTGATGCGCGTCGCCCCAGCGCCAGCTTTCGATGGCGGAACCATAGGTCCGCGTCAGCTCCAGCAGCGCCGCGTCCAGCGCGGTGCGGGCGATGTCCACGCAGGTTTCCACCACCGCCGATTGCACCACGTCGCACCAGACCCCGGCACCATCGGTGTTGCGGAACACGCGTTCCAGGAATTCGGGCTCCATATGCGTGAACATATCGACCGAGGGGCCGAGTTCGTCGCGGATGAGCCGGAATTGCAGCTCGCGCATCCAGGCGGCATAGATCAGCGGTTCCGGCAGATGTTCCGACATTTCGCCGTTCCAATCGGCGAGGAGCTGTAGCGCCAGTTGCCGCTGCGCCTCGGGCGTGCCGGGCTGGGCGGGGTCGCCCTGGAACCAGAGTTCGGCGCCAACCAGCGGCAGCAGCAGGCGCGCGGCCTGGCTCACCGTGTCGAGCTGTGCCTCGATGAAGCTTTCGCGGGTATGGACCGAGCGCTGGCGCATCAGCCGCACCCAGCGCTGGATGCGCACCGTGTCGCCCCAGTTGAAGCTGACATGCAGCGGGAAGGGCCGGTCCAGCGGCTTGTTGTTGGTATTGCCCAGAAGCCCGGTCTCGGGATCGACGAAGCGCGGGTTGGATTCGTAGGGGAAGAAGCCCTGCCAGCGGGCCGCCGCATCGGCGCCCGGGGCGGGCAGCATGCCGCGTGTGGGGCTGGCCGCGTCGCGCCGGGGCATGCGGCCGATCAATTGCATGGCGATATGCTCGCGGTCGATCAGCGTCAGGTTCTGGGCCGGGGCCACGTATTGTTCCATGGTGGCGATGGCCTCGTCCACGCTTTGCGCGCGCATCATGCCGATCGCCGCGCTCATCGAGGTGTCGTCACCCGCCAGCGCCGTCCACGACAGCGCCGCGACATGGCCGGGCGGCGTGACGGCGGCCAGCGAGTAATGCGTGCCGGGCAGGATGGGCCCATTGTCCGACCAGCGCAGCGTGATGGTCACCGGATCGCTGTCGGCGACGGTGATGATCGACCGCCGCGTCTCGAACGCGCTCCAGCCGTCGGGCGTGCGGTATTCCTGCGGGTTCTCGGGGTTCAATTCCTCGAGGAACAGGTCCTGATCGTCCAGATAGGCGGTGGTCAGGCCCCAGCCCAGGGCCTCGGACCTGCCGACCAGCACCGCCGGGATGCCGGGGATCGTGCCGCCGGTGACGGCGCCGCTGCTCAGGTCCAGCCGCGCCAGATACCAGATCGAGGGCGCGGCGAAGGGCAGGTGCGGATCGTTCGCCAGCAGCGTACCGCCATTCGCCGACCGCAGCACCCCCGCGGCCCAGGCATTCGACGCGCCCGCCATCTCGATCGAGCGGAAGGGCGAAAGCTCTTCACCCGGCGCCTGTCCGGGGACCGAGGGCGCCATGGCGAGTTGCGAATCCGTGAGGCCCGGGAAGAGGCTGGCGAAATCGGGCAAAGCCGCCATGCCGGCGGAAGGATCGCCCGGCATCAGATCGACCGTCCGTTCCTCGCCGATCAGCGCCGACAGGCGCGCGCGCCGCACCTCGTTTTCCAGATGGCCCGAGAGCTGCACCGCCATCAGCTTGACGATGGCGATGGAATCGGCGGGCTGCCAGAGGCCGATTTCACCGGGAAACATGAAGTATTCCGGCGCGCCCCGGCCCAGGGCGCGCTCGTTCACCAGGTTGATCCAGGCATTCACGCCCCGCGCATAGGCGTCGAGCGCGCTCAGCGTGTCATTGTCCTGCACCCCCACCGATTCCTGCGCCAGCGTATAGAGGTCGAGGCGCCGCATCAGCTCGTCCGTCCTGACCGTCCGCTCGCCGAAAACCTCGCTGAGGCGCCCCTGCACGGTGCGCCTGAGGATCGTCATCTGCCAGAGCCGGTCCTGGGCATGGGCAAAGCCCAGACCGAAGAACACATCCGCATCTGTCGGGCCGAAGACATGCGGCACCGCCCAGGTGTTGCGCGCGATCTCGACCGTGCCCGAGACGCCGCGCACCTGCCAGGTGGCGTCGTAATCGGGCAGCGAGCGCGACAGGAAATAATAGACCCCGACGACCACCACGACCGACAGGACCACCAGCGCCGTGGCGATGCGCAGAAGCCAGCGGAAGAGGGTGAGCATGGTGGGGAGCCTCGTCGTGTTGACCTCGGATGCAGGTTCGTTTCCTATGACCTCGGGCGCGAGAGCGCAATTCAAACCAGCGGCAGCGAGGGGACGACATGGCCAAGGTGGCATTTCTGGGCTTGGGGGTCATGGGTGCCCCGATGGCGGGGCATCTGGTCAAGGCGGGGCACGAGGTAACCGTCTACAACCGAACTTTCGCCAAGGCCGAGGCCTGGGTCGCCAGCCATGGCGGGCGGGCGGCCAAAACCCCGCGCGAGGCGGCCGAGGGGCAGGATTTCGTCATGGCCTGCGTCGGCAATGACGGGGATCTGGCGATGGTTTGCCGGGGCGATGACGGCGCCTTTGTCGGTATGGGCAAGGGGGCGATCTTCGTCGATCACACGACCGTCTCCTCGGGCATCACCCGGGCGCTGTCCGGTGAAGCCGCCGAGCGGGGACTGGGCTTTGTCGACGCCCCGGTCTCGGGCGGGCAGGCGGGGGCCGAGAATGGCGTGCTGTCGATCATGTGCGGCGGAACCGAGGCCGATTTCGCGGCTGCCGAGCCGGTGATGCAGGCCTACGGCCGTATCGTGAAGCGCATCGGCGAGTCGGGCGCAGGGCAGATCGCCAAGATGATGAACCAGATCTGCATCGCCGGTCTGGTGCAGGGCCTGTCCGAGGCTTTGCGCTTCGGCGAGAAGGCCGGCATGGACGGCAAGGCGGTGGTCGAGGTCATTTCGGGCGGCGCGGCCGGTTCCTGGCAGATGAACAACCGCCATGCGACCATGCTGGACGGCAAGTTCGACTATGGTTTCGCCGTCGACTGGATGCGCAAGGATCTGGGCATCTGCCTGCAGACCGCCGATGAGATCGGCGCGCCGCTGCCTGTCACCGCGTTGATCGACCAGTTCTACAAGGATGTGCAACAGATGGGTGGCGGGCGCTGGGATACCTCCTCGCTGATCGAGCGTCTGCGGAGGCTCTCGTGACGCTGGAAACCCGCATCGCCCAGGGCAGGGGGGATGAACCCGCCGATCTGGTGCTGAAGGGCGGCGTGGTCTGGGACATGGTAACGGGCGCCAAGATCCCCGGCGACGTGGCGATCTGCGGCGACCGCATCGTCGGCATCGGCGCCGCGTATCAGGGCAAGCAGGAGGTGGACGTGACCGGCAAGCTGCTGGTCCCGGGCTTCATCGACACCCATCTGCATATCGAAAGCTCCTGCATCACCCCCTATGAATTCGACCGTTGCGTCTTGCCCCGGGGCGTGACCACGGCGATCTGCGACCCGCATGAGATCGCCAATGTCTGCGGCCTGACCGGTATCCGGTATTTCCTCGAGGCCTCGGCCCGCACGGTGATGGATATCCGCGTGAACCTGTCCTCCTGCGTGCCGTCGACGCATATGGAGACCGCGGGCGCCCGGCTGGAGGCCGAGGATCTGCTTCCCCTGGCCGACCATCCCCGGGTGATCGGACTGGCCGAGTTCATGAATTACCCGGGCGTGATCCATCGCGACCCGGGCTGCATGGCGAAGCTCAAGGGCTTCGAGGGTCGGCATATCGACGGTCATTCACCCTTGCTGCGCGGCAAGGATCTGAATGCCTATATCTCGGCCGGCATCCGCACCGAGCATGAGAGCACCTCGGCGGCGGAAGCGACCGAGAAGCTGCAAAAGGGCATGCGGGTGCTGATCCGCGAGGGGTCGGTGTCGAAGGATCTGGAGGCACTGGCCGAGGTCCTGACGCCGGTGACCTCGGCCTACCTGTGCCTCTGCACCGACGACCGGAACCCGCTGGATATCGCCGAACACGGCCATCTCGACTACATGATCCGCCGCCTGATCGAAAAGGGCCGCGATCCGCTCAGCGTCTACCGCGCGGCGTCGCTCTCGGCCGCCGAGGCTTTCGGGCTCAAGGACCGCGGTCAGATCGCCCCGGGCAAACGGGCCGATATCGTGGTGCTGGACGACCCTGCCCAATGCCACGCCGAGATGGTCTTCTGCGGCGGCGTTCTGGCTTCGGACGAGGCCTTCGCCGCCCGCGAGGTGATCGAGCCGGTCGCCCGCGGCTCGGTCCATGTGCCGCCGCTGAGTGCCGAGAGCTTCCGCTACGCCAGCAACAACCCTGAGACGCCGGTGATCGGCATCTGGCCCGGCAAGATCCTGACCGAACACCTGCGGCTGACGGTGCCGGCGACGGATGGCGACAAGCGCCCCGACCCGGCGCAGGACCTCGCCCGGATCACGGTGATCGAGCGGCACGGCAAGAACGGCAATATCGCCAATGGCTTCGTCCGGGGGTTTGCGCTGAAACGGGGCGCCATCGCCTCGACCGTCTGCCACGACCACCACAACATCGCCGTGGTGGGGGTCGATTACGCCGACATGAAGCTGGCGGCCGAGCGGCTGGGCCAGATCGAGGGCGGCTTCGTGGTGGTCGAGGGCGGCAAGGTGCTGGCGGAACTGGCGCTGCCCGTGGCGGGGCTGATGTCGCTCGACCCCTTCGAGCATGTCCGCGACCGGCTGGTGGACCTGCGCCAGGCCGCACGGTCGCTGGGGGTCGAGCTGGAAGAACCCTTCCTGCAACTTGCCTTCGTCGCTTTGCCGGTGATCCCGCATCTGAAGATCACCGATTTCGGCCTGGTCGATGTCGACCGGTTCGAGGTGATCGGCTGACGGAACCCGCGGCGCGGGGCCCCATTGAGGGCCCCCGCGCCGCGCGGGGGGCTGTCTGCCCCCCGCCGGGCTCGTGCCGAGCCCGCCCCCCGAGGATGTTTAGGGCGCAAAGAAGCGGCATCTTTGCGCTGCAAATATCCACGGGGTTTCCAAAGGGGGGCGTGCCCCCCTTTGGGCGGGGGGGCGGGTGACCTTGCGGCGCGGGCAATCGTCCACTGGACGATTGCCTTTTCGCGCCTCACCCGCCGGTTCGGCCTACGGCAATACCTCGCCCGGCACGGGCGGCACCGTCCCCCCCAACGCCCGGGTGATGGTCGTCACATTGGCGACGATCATTCCCGGCCAAGTCTCGGCCCCCGATCCCGCCTCGCCCAAGGCGTCGGAATAGAGCGAGCCGCCGATCTCCAGCGCGTGGCCCCGTGCCGCTGCCGCCTCGACCAGGGCGCGGACGGCGCGGGGGTTCAGCGTCGTTTCGACGAAGGCAGCGGGCACGCCCCGCTCTGTGGCGATCCGGGCGGTGGCGTCGATATCGGCGATGGAGGGTTCGCTTTCGGTCGAAATCCCCTGGATCGCTGCGTTTTCAAGCCCGTAGCGGTGCGAGAAATACTGGAACGCGTCATGGGCGGTCAGCAGGATCCGCTGTGCCGGGGGGATCGAGTCCAGCGCTTCGGCGGCCCAGGCATCGAGGGCCATCGCCCGCGCCATCTCGGCGTCGCGGCCGCGGGCGATGCCGTCCGCGCAGTCGGGCGCCATTTCGGTCAGCACCTCGGCCAGCGCCGGGAAGGTCGTGGACCAGAGCGCCGGGTCCATCCAGATATGCGGATCGGGCGCCTCGCCATGGGTGAGAAGCGCGTCTGCCGGGACATGCGCGCCCAGAACCGCCGCGCCCACCCGTTCCAGCACCGAACCGAGCCGTCCTTCCAGCCCCAGTCCGAGGGACACGATCCTGTCGGCGTCGCGCAGCCGGGCGATGTCGGAGGGGCGGGCCTGATAGAGATGCGGGTCGAGGCCGGGGCCGATCAGCACCTCGACGCTCACGCAGTCTCCGGCCATCCGCTGCGCCGGGTCGCCGATCATGCCGATCGTCGCCAGCAGCACCGGTTGCGCCGCCGCGGGGGCGGCAAGGCCAAGGGCAAGGGTGAGGGAAGCAAGACCTGCGTGCATGGGGGGCTCCGTTGTTTGCCTGCACTATGTAGCCATGGCTACATTCCGTGTCAATATCTACAAATCTTCTGGGCACCGCCGCTTCTGATCGGCAAATCCGATCAATTCGGACGAGGAAAGCGAATTGCCCTGAGGCCCCGGCTGCGCTCAAATGGGGGCCAGCCGGAGGCAGGTCATGGTCGAGACAGCGCGTGTGGTCATCATCGGGGGCGGGGCGGTCGGGGCCTCGGCGCTTTACCATCTAGCGCTAAAGGGCTGGACGGATTGCCTGCTGCTCGAACGCAACGAATTGACCGCCGGCAGCACCTGGCACGCGGCGGGGAACGTGCCGACCTTCTCGTCCTCGTGGTCGATCATGAACATGCAGCGCTATTCGGCGGGCCTCTACCGCGGCCTCGGCGCGGCGGTCGATTATCCGATGAATTACCATGTCACGGGCTCGGTGCGGCTGGGCCACAGCGACGAGCGGATGCGCGAGTTTCAGAAAGTGGTCGGCATGGGCCGCTATCAGGGGATGGCGCTGGAGACGCTCTCGCCCGGCGAGATCCGCGCGAAATATCCGTTCCTGGAGACCCATGACCTGAAGGGCGCGCTCTACGATCCCTATGACGGCGACATCGACCCGGCGCAGCTGACCCAGGCGCTGGCGGCGGGCGCCCGCCAGCTGGGTGCCCGGATCGAGCGGTTCCGCTCCGTCACCGGCGTCCGGCGCGAGAACGGCGAATGGGTGATCGAGACGCCGAAGGGCGAGATCCGCTGCGAATACGTGGTCAACGCGGGGGGCTATTACGCCGGGCGCGTGGGCGCGATGTTCGGCCGCCGCGTGCCGATGATGGTGATGAGCCACCAGTATCTGCTGTTCGACACGATCCCGGAGCTGGAAGCCTGGACCCGCGACACCGGCCACAAGCTGCCGCTCCTGCGCGATGTCGACAGTTCCTATTACCTCCGGCAAGAGAAGATGGGCTTCAACCTCGGCCCCTACGAGAATCCTTGCCGCGCCCATTGGGCCGCGCCCGACGACCCGATGCCCGAGGATTTCAGCTTCCAGCTCTATCCCGACGATCTGGAGCGGCTGGAATGGCATATCGCCGACGCCATGGCCCGGGTGCCGCTGCTGGAGAAAGCCAGGCTGCAAAAGGTGATCAACGGCCCGATCCCTTATACGCCGGACGGCAATCCGCTCATCGGCCCGATGCCGGGCGTGCCCAACGCCTTCGAGGCTTGCGTCTTTACCTTCGGCATCTGTCAGGCGGGCGGCGCGGGCAAGGTGCTGGCCGAATGGGTCACGGAAGGCGGCACGGAATGGGACATGTGGTCCTGCGACCCGCGCCGCTTCACCGGCTGGGAAGATCCCGGGTATTGCGTCGCCAAGGGGATGGAGGTCTATGGCCACGAATACGCCATCCATTTCCCGATGGCGCGCTGGCCCGCCGCGCCTGACCGCAAACTCTCGCCCGTCCATGAGCGGCTGAAAGCGCTGGGCGCGCAATTCGCGCCCTATAACGGCTGGGAACGAGCGGAATATTTCGCGCAGCCGGGCGATGACACGTCGTGGGAGGCCACCCAGACCTTCCGCCGCAGCGGCCCCTGGGAACCCCGGATCCGTGCCGAATGCGAGGCGGTGCGCGACGGCTGCGGCGTGCTCGACCTGCCGGGCTTCACGCGCCTTCGGCTCGCGGGTCCCGGCGCGCGTGCGCATCTTGACAGCCTGACCGCCTCGCGCATCCCGGCGCCGGGGCGCACCGGGCTCCTTTACTTCGCCGATGATCGCGGGCGGATCGTCACCGAGATGAGTGTGCTGCCCTTCAGCGATGAGGATATCGGCGTGATCACCGCCGCCGTCGCCCAAAGCCACGACGCCGACCTGCTGCGCCGGGGCTTGCCCGAGGCCGTGGTGCTCGAGGATTTCTCGGACCTGATCCATTGTTTCATCGTCACCGGCCCGAAATCCCGCGAGATCCTCGCCCCGATCACCGAGGGGGACCTGACGCTGCCCTGGCTCTCGGTCCAGTATCAGGCCAGGGTCGCGGGCAAGGATGTGGCGCTGATCCGCGTCTCCTTCGCTGGCGAACTGGGGTGGGAGGTGCATTGCGACCGCGCCGATGCGCCCGCGATCTATGACGCGATCCTCGCGCAGGGCGCCGTCCCCTTCGGCATGAAGGCCTTGAATTCGCTGCGGATCGAGAAGGGCTACCGCGCCTGGAAGGGCGATCTTTCGACCGATTACTCGCTGCTGGAGGGCGGGCTCGGCCGCTTTATCGACTGGTCGAAGGACTTCCCCGGCAAGGCCGCGCTCGAAAGCGAACGCCAGCGGGGCACCGCCAAGAGCTTCACGATCCTGACCGTCGACGCCCCCGATTTCGACCCGCCCTATATGGCCAATGTCTGGGCCGGGGAAAGTATCGTCGGCGAGGTCACCTCGGCCGCCTGGGGCTACCGGACCGGGGGCTGTGTGGCGCTGGCCACGATCGCCACCGAGCATTGCGCCCCCGGCACGGCGCTGGAGGTCGAAATCTACGGCAGCCGCCACAGGGCGCGGGTAGAAGGGGCCGGTCCGCTCTGGGACGCATCGAATGAAAGGCTCCGCGCATGATCACTTTGCTCCAAATACGCACGGGGGTTTCCAAAGGGGGAGTGTACTCCCCCTTTGGCGAGGGGGGCCCGGGGGGGCGAGCAGGCCCCCCGTCCTCCGATGACTCGGGGCGAGCAGCCCCCCCGCCTTCGTCCATCACCCTCCTTGACGGCGGCATGGGCCAGGAACTGATCCACCGCGCCGGCGACCGGCCGACGCCCCTCTGGGCCACGCGGGTGATGATCGACCATCCCGGCATGGTTCAGGCGGTGCATGACGATTATTTCGCCGCCGGTGCCAGCCTGGCGACGACCAACACCTACGCCCTGCACCACGACCGCTTCATCAATTTCGGCCTCGACCACCGTTTCCTCGACTTCTACGAGGCCGCGCTGTCCGAGGCCGAAGCGGCGCGCGCCAAGCACGGGCGGGGGCTGCTCGCGGGCTCGATGGGACCGCTCGTCGCCTCCTACCGGCCGGAAACCCTGCCGCCGCACCCCGAGGCGGTGGCGAAATACGCCGAGGTCGCGGCCATCATGGCCCCCCGTGTGGACCTCTTGATCGGCGAGACGGTGGCCTCCCTCGCCCATGCCAGGGCGCTGGTCGAGGGCGCGCAGCAGGGCGCGCCGGGCAAGCCGCTGTGGCTGTCGGTCACGGTCGAGGATCGCGACGGCACGCTTCTGCGCTCGGGCGAGAAGCTCGCCGATCTCGCGCCGCTTCTGGACGGTGTGGAGGCGGTGCTGGCCAATTGCTCGGCGCCCGAGGCGATGGATCAGGCGATGCCGGTCCTGAAATCCTTCGGCAAGCCCTTCGGCGCCTATGCCAACGGCTTCCAGCAGATCACCTCGGATTTCCTCAAGGACAATGCCACGGTCGACGCGCTGAGCAACCGCCCGGAACTGACCCCCGAACGCTATGCCGATTTCGCCATGGGCTGGGTCGCGCAGGGGGCGACGCTGGTCGGCGGCTGCTGCGAGACGGGGCCGGCCCATATCGCCGAACTCGCCCGCCGCCTGCGGGCGGCCGGTCACTCCATCCGCTGAGGTCCAGGATGCTGCCCAGCCACGCGCGCGTTGTCATCATCGGGGGCGGGGTCTCCGGCTGTTCCGTCGCCTATCATCTTGCGAAGGCCGGATGGACCGACATCGTGCTCTTGGAGCGCAAGCAGCTGACCTCGGGCACGACCTGGCACGCGGCGGGGCTGATCGGGCAATTGCGCGGGTCGCGGAACATGACGCGGCTCGCGCGCTATTCGGCGGATCTTTACGTGAAACTGGAGGCCGAGACGGGGATCGCCACGGGGATGCGGCAGACCGGCTCCATCTCGGTGGCGCTGACCGAGGCGCGGCGCGAGGAACTCTATCGCCAGGCGGCGCTGGCCCGGGCCTTCGACGTGGACGTGACCGAGATCAGCCCTGCCGAGGTCAAGGCGATGTATCCGCATCTCAACGTGGGTGACGTGGTGGGGGCGGTGCATCTGCCGCTCGACGGGCAATGCGACCCGGCCAATATCGCCATGGCGCTGGCCAAGGGCGCAAGGATGCGTGGGGCCCAGATCCATGAGGGCGTCAAGGTCACGCGGGTGCTGGATGACGGCGCCAAGGTCACGGGTGTCGCCTATGAGGGGCCCGAGGGGCCCGGCACCCTCGCCTGCGAGCATGTGGTGAATTGCGGCGGCATGTGGGGCCGGGATCTGGCCGCGCAATCGGGCGTCGCGCTGCCCCTGCACGCGGCCGAGCATTTCTACCTGATCACCGAGCCCATCGAGGGGCTGGGCCGGCTGCCCGTCCTGCGCGTGCCCGACGAATGCGCCTATTACAAGGAAGACGCCGGCAAGATGATGCTCGGCGCCTTCGAGCCCGTGGCCAAGCCTTGGGGCATGGCCGGCATCCCCGAGGATTTCTGCTTCGACAGCCTGCCCGAGGATTTCGAGCATTTCGAGCCGATCCTGGCGCAGGCGATGAACCGGATGCCGCTGTTCCAGAAGGCGGGCATCCACACCTTCTTCAACGGGCCCGAGAGTTTCACGCCCGACGACCGCTATTACCTCGGCCCCGCGCCGGAGCTGCGGAATTACTGGGTCGCGGCGGGGTATAATTCGGTGGGGATCGTGTCCTCGGGCGGCGCCGGGATGGCGCTGGCCAGCTGGATGACCGAGGGCGAGGCGCCCTTCGACCTCTGGGAGGTCGACATCCGCCGCGCCCAGCCTTTCCAGAAGAACCGCCGTTACCTGAAGGAGCGGGTGACGGAAACGCTGGGCCTGCTCTATGCCGACCATTTCCCCTTCCGGCAGGTGGTCACCGCGCGGGGCGTCCGCCGCTCGCCCCTGCATGAACATCTGAAGGCGCGGGGGGCGGTGTTCGGCGAGGTCGCGGGCTGGGAACGCGCCAATTGGTTCGCGCGGCCGGGGCAAGAGCGGGAATACCGCTTTGCTTGGGGGCGGCAGAACTGGTTCGGGAATCAGAAGGCCGAGCATCTGGCGGTCAGGAACGCCGTGGGCCTCTTCGACATGACCTCGTTCGGCAAGATCCGGGTCGAGGGGCGGGATGCCTGCGCCTTCCTGCGGCGCCTTTGCGCCAACGAGATGGACGTGGAACCGGGGCGGATCGTCTATACGCAGATGCTGAACGCGCGGGGCGGGATCGAGAGCGATCTGACGGTTACACGACTGTCCGAGACTGCCTTCCTGCTGGTCGTGCCGGGCGCCACGCTGCAGCGGGACCTCGCCTGGCTCCGGCGCCATGTGGGGGATGCCTTTGCCGTCATTACCGATGTCACGGCGGGCGAGGCGGTGCTCTGCCTCATGGGGCCGCAGGCGCGGGACGTGCTGGCCCGCGTGACCCCGGCGGCGCTCGATAACGACGCCTTCCCCTATGGCACGGCGCAGGAGATCGAGCTGGGCATGGGCCTGGGCCGGGCGCATCGGGTGAGCTATGTGGGCGAACTCGGCTGGGAGCTCTATGTGCCAACCGATCAGGCCGCGCATGTCTTCGAGAGCCTGATGGCGGCCGCGCCGGAGATCACCCTCTGTGGTCTGCATACCCTCGATTCCTGCCGCATCGAGAAGGCCTTCCGCCATTGGGGCCATGACATCACCGACGAGGATCATGTGCTGGAAGCGGGCCTTGGCTTTGCGGTGAAGATCGGCAAGGGCGATTTCATCGGCTGCGATGCCGTGCTGCGCAAGCAGGAGGCGGGGCTGGAGCGGCGGATGGTCCAGTTCCTGCTGCAGGACCCCGACGCCATGGCGTATCACAACGAGCCGATCTGGCGGGATGGCGCGATCGTCGGCACCGTCACCTCGGGCAATTACGGCCATACCCTCGGCGGTTCGGTGGCGATGGGCTACGTGCCGGTCGAGGGCGGTTTTGATGGCGAGTTCGAGATCGACATTGCCGGGCGGCGGGTGCCGGCCAAGGCCTCGCTGAGCCCGATGTATGACCCGAAGGCCTTGCGCGTTCGGATGTGACGAAAGCGGGGGGGGGGGGCTGCTCGCCCCCCCGCACCCCCTCGCCAAAGGGGGGAGCACGCTCCCCCCTTTGGATACCCCCCGTGGATATTTGGAGAACAAAGATGGACGAGGATGTCTGTGCTCCGGTGAAGGCGCGGCGGAGCGGGGGGCGGGGGGCACGGGTCGCCCTGCGCTCGGCGCCGCTGGAAGAGGGCAAACGGCCGGTGCGGGCGGGCCTGCCGGGTGGGCAGTATTCCCCCCTGAGCGAGGCGGCCGTGCTGCGCATCCATCAGGCGGCGCTGGAGGCGCTGGAAGTGGTGGGGCTGGCCAACGCGCCCGCTTCTGGCGTCGAGGTGATGACCAAGGCGGGGGCGGTGCTGGGGGACGACGGGCGGCTGAGGTATCCGCGGGCGCTGGTCGAGGACATGCTGGCCAAGGCGGCGCGGGGGATCACGCTGCACGGGCGCGACCCGAAGCACGATCTGCACCTGGAGGGGACGCGGGTCCATTACGGGACGGCGGGGGCGGCGGTGCATGTGGTGGATCTGGCGACCCTCGATTACCGTGAGTCGACGGCGCAGGACCTGCATGACGCGGCCCGGATCGTGCAGCATCTGGATAACGTCCATTTCTTCCAGCGGATCTGCGTCTGTCGCGATGTCACCGACAATTTCGAAATGGATATCAACACGCTCTATGGGGCGCTGGCGGGGACGACCAAGCATGTCGGCACCTCGTTCAGCGATCCGTCCCATGTGCCGGGGTGTTTCGACCTGTTGCATCTGGTGGCGGGGGGTGAGGCGGAATGGCGGGCGCGACCCTTCGTCAGCAATTCCAATTGTTTCGTCGTGCCGCCGATGAAATTCGCCGAGGAGAGCTGTATCACCATGGAGGCCTGCATCCGCGCCGGGATGCCGGTGCTGCTGCTATCGGCCGGACAGGCGGGGGCCACCAGCCCCGCGCCGATCGCCGCCACCATCGTGCAGGCGGTGGCGGAATGTCTGGCGGGGGTAGTTTACGTCAATGCCATCGCGCCGGGGCATCCGGCGATCTTCGGCACCTGGCCCTTCGTCAGCGACCTTCGCACCGGCGCCATGTCGGGCGGCAGCGCCGAACAGGCCCTGCTGACCGCGGGCTGCGCGCAGATGCACCGGTTCTACGGGCTGCCGGGGGGCGCGGCGAGCGGCATTTCGGACAGCAAGCTGCCCGACATGCAGGCCGGCTGGGAACAGGGGATCACCAACGTCCTGGCCGGGCTTTCGGGCCTGAACCTGTGCTACGAGGCGGTCGGCATGCATGCCTCGCTGCTGGGGTTCAGCTTTGAATCGCTGGTCCTGGGCGACGATCTGCTGGGGCAGGCCCTGCGCTGCGTGCGGGGCATCGACGTGACCGAGGATTCCGTCAGCCTCGAGGTGATGAAGGAGGTCTGTCTGGGCGGCCCGGGCCATTACCTCGGTTCCGATCAGACGCTGAAGCTGATGCAGACCGAATACGTCTACCCGGCGCTGGGCAACCGGATGAGCCCCAAGGAATGGAACGAGGCGGGGCGGCCCCTGCTGCTGGACGGGGCGCAGAAGCGGGTGGCGGATATCCTGGCAAAGGCGCCCTGCCAGATAGACCCGGCCACGGACCTTGCGATCCGCAGCCGGTTCAACATCCATTTCCGCTGAGGCTCAGCGCGAGATCAGCACCGAGCATTGCGCGTGGCGCACCACGCGGGCGGCGGTCGAGCCGATGAAGTAATCGCTGAGCCCCGGGCGGTGCGAGGCGATCATGATCAGGTCGGCGCCGGTATCGTCGGCGCATTGCAGGATCTGGCTGGCGGGGGCGCCGGTGCGGATCTCGGACTGAACCTCGGCGCTGACGCCATCGGCCAGGAGGCCCAGTTCGACCCTTGCCTCGGCCTGGCGGCGGTCGTTCAGGTCGCGCGGCAATTCGGCGGCGATATAGCTGGGCACGTCTTCGAGAACATGCAGCAGGCGGATGACGCCGCCCGCATCCAGCAGTTGAACGGCTTTCTCGATCAGGGCCTTGCCCGCTTCGCCGTGGCTGAGGTCGACGGCGACGATGATGTGTTTGTACATGGTCTCTTCTCCAGTTCGCGTAGGGTGAAGATAGGGCGAAGGATCGCCCCCGGACATGATCTGCGTCAAGGTCTTGCCAGCCGGCCGCCCCGGGCGAGGGCGCGGGCGATCCCCAACAGCACCAACCCGGCCAGCGCGAAGCCGAGGCAGAGCCCGGCGATGTTCAGCGCAACCCGGGGCCAGCCGAACTGGCCGACGTCGATGAAGAAATAGGGATAGATCCCGTCGGTCTGCCCCCTCAGCAGCGCGTAGAGGCAATAGCCCGCGGGCCAGATCAGCCATTTCGGCACATCGGTGAGGCTGAGCGCCCGTCCGCCCCAGCCCAGCCACCAGAGCGCGGCGAGAAGCGGGGTCAGCGTGTGAAGCCAGAGGTCGGCCCAGAAAGTCATGCCGGTCAGCGGCACCTCGGGCGCCAGCAGCAGGTGGAAGACGATCCCGACCATGGCGATGGAGAGGACAACGCCCGCCATCCAGGCGTCGCTCGGCGCGCGGCCCAGGGCCAGCAGGCCGAAGCTGAGCAAGACCAGCGCATTGGTCAGGATGGTGAAGAACCGCGCCAGCACCCAGAGGCGGGCCAGCGGATCGGCCAGCGCCGGGTTCGCACCGCTGACGATGAACTGCAGGACCAGCCCGGCGAGGGCGGCGAGGGCGACAAGCGCGGCTAGATTTCGGGACATGACACCTCCGGGTTGAAAGGGCAGGATACAAGCGCCGCGGTGGAAGTCACGCGGCTTGGCGGGGTGGGGCAGATGGACGGTCTCTCGGTTTCGGTCTTCGCGTTGGCGCTTTTCCTGGCGGCGGGGACGCCCGGCCCCTCGATCGCGGCGCTGGTGGCACGGGTGCTGGCGCGCGGCTGGCGCGAGGTGATGCCCTTCGTGCTGGCCATGTGGCTGGGCGAGGTGATCTGGCTGTTGGCGGCCCTGGCCGGCTTCGCGGCGCTGGCGGCGGCCTTTCACTGGCTCTTTGCCGTGCTGAAATGGGTAGGCGTGGCCTATCTGGCTTGGATGGCCTGGTCGATGTGGCGGGCGCCCGCGGATGCGGGGCCGGCGGAGCTGCCGCGCCGGGGCTCGGCCTGGTCGATGTTCGGGGCGGGGATGGCGGTGACCCTGGGCAATCCCAAGATCATGCTCTTCTATCTGGCCCTGTTGCCGTCCCTTCTGGATACGCAGGGGCTTGGCGCGCAGGCGGTGGCGCTGCTGGTGGCGGTCACGCTCGCGGTGCTGGCGGTGGCGGATCTGGGCTGGATCCTGCTGGCCCAGCACGCGCGACGGCTGCTCAGGACGCCGCGCGCGATCCGCCTGTCTCATCGGCTGAGTGCCCTGGTGATGGGCGGCGCGGCGGCGGCGATTGCCGCCAAGGCGTGATACCGCCGATTCCGTGCGGCCGCGGTTGATCGGCCGGGCGAGCCCTTTCTATGGTGGCCCTGACTGGGACCAGAGGGGAATCGCCGATGCGACTGATCGCGGTGGCCATCATCGGCGCGGGAATCGACGGGGCGGCGCTGGCGGAATGCGACCTGCCCGAGCCCAGCGCCCCTGCCGCGGGCTGGCAGGTGATTGAGGGCGAGGATTTCGCCTTCACCGCCCGGAATCCGGCCTTTCCCGGCTTGACGGTCGATCTGACCATGGACGCGCCGGTCATCCCCGAGGTGCTCGATTTCGTGCGGTTGGAGAGTTACGGCGGCCGGGTCGCGTTGCTGCAGTATTTCTCGGGCGATCCGGGGACTTCGGCGCTGGTGACGATGGTGCGCAACGCGATCATCGACCTGGGCACCGGGCAGACGCTGGCAGCGCCGCTCTATTCCGCCGATTGCGAGCAGATCCCCTGGACCTGGTTTCACGATCACGTCGAGGTCGCCGACGACGCCCTGGTCGAGCGGATCGCGCTGCCCTTGGACTAGCGCGCGCGGTTTCAGCCGAAGGCGCGGCCGACAAGACCGATCAGCCGCAGGATCTGTCCCAACAGCCGCGCGACCTCGGGGCTGACATAGGCCAGCGCCAGGACGGCGAGGATCACGACAAGGACGACAAGCCAGATCTTCAGGGAAGGGGACATGGGGGCACCCGATGGTGAAGGCTGTCCGATCCTGCCATGAAAAAGGGCGGCCGTCGCGGGCCGCCCTTCTGCTGATGGTCTGCTGCGCGTCAGGCGCGGGCGCGGCGCCCGCCGCGACGGCCCGAGGAGGCGGCCGAAGCCGCGGCCGAGGCCTCGGCAAAGGTGGCGCCCGCCTGCATCGCTTCCAGAACCTTGGCCAGGCGGATCCATTCGCCGCCGTTCGGATCGTGGTCCATCAGCATGTTGGCGGCGCGGATCGCCTCCATCTCCTGATGACGGACCGGGTTCATGATGGCCGAGGTCATGCCCGCGCCGATGGCCATGGGCAGGAAGGCGCCGTTGATGCCGTGGCGGTTGGGCAGCCCGAATGAGATGTTCGAAGCGCCGCAGGTGGTGTTGACGCCCAGTTCCTCGCGCAGGCGCTTGACCAGCGCGAACACCTGCCGCCCGGCCGAGGCCATGGCGCCCACGGGCATCACCAGCGGATCGACGACGATGTCATGCGCGGGGATGCCGAAATCGGCGGCGCGCTGGACGATCTTCTTGGCCACCTCGAAACGGACATCGGGATCGGGCGAGATGCCGGTATCGTCGTTCGAGATCGCCACCACCGGCACATTGTATTTCTTGACCAGCGGCAGGACCAGTTCCAGCCGCTCTTCCTCGCCCGTCACCGAGTTCAGCAGCGGGCGGCCCTGCGCGGCCTTCAGCCCCTCTTCCAGCGCGCCGGGAACGGAGCTGTCGATGCAGAGCGGCACGTCGGTGATCGCCTGAATGCGTTCGATCAGCGCCTTCATCAGCGGCGGTTCGACGAAGTTGTTGTCGGCATAGCGCGGGTCTTCGGCCATCTTGTTGGTGAAGACGGCACCCGAGTTCACGTCCAGCACCGTGGCGCCGCAGATCACCTGCTCCAGCGCGTCCTTTTCGACGGTCGAGAAATCGCCCGCCTCCAGCTCGGCCGCCAGTTTCTTGCGGCCGGTCGGGTTGATGCGCTCGCCGATCACGCAGAAGGGCTCGTCAAAGCCGATGATCACGGTCTTGGTGGCGGATTCGAGGACGGTACGGGTCATGAGGGAACTCCTTCTAGGCGCGTGAGGGATTCCTCGAGCGCGGGATCGGTGAAATCGGCAAGGGTGAGGCGGGCGCCCGCAGCGCGAAGCCCGGCATCGTCCAGCGTCGAGCGCAGGCCGATGACGAAAGCCCCGGCCGAGACGGCGGAACGGATGCCCGAGGGGCTGTCCTCGAAGGCGATGCAGGCCTCGGGCGCGAGGCCCAGACGGGCCATGGCGGTCAGGTAAGGATCGGGAAAGGGCTTGCCCCGGGCGCAGGTCTCGCCGCTGATCACCACCGCGAAGCGATCCCGCAGGCCGATGGCGGCCAGCATCGCCTCGGCGTTGAGGGGATTGGCGTTGGTTACCACCGCCAGTCCCAGCCCGGCGCGCTGGGCCCGGTTCAGCAGCGCAACCAGCCCCGGCGTCGGCGGGAAGGGGCGGGGCAGGCGGCGGCGGAACTCGGCTTCCTTGATGTCGGAAAGGCCATGCGGGTCTGTCTCGTCGGGCAGGAATTCGCGGAACACATCGCTGTTCAGCCGCCCCAGCACATGCCGGTCATAGAAGGCCTGGTCGATGGCGATCCCGCGGGCCGCCATCAGGTCGCGGTAGATGGCGAAATGGATCGGGTCGGTGTGCAGCATCGTGCCGTCCAGATCGAACAGCAGCGCGGCACGGGGGGAAGGGCTCATGCGCGTCCCCCCGGGGCCGGCCGGACCTTGCCCTGGTCGACCGCATCGCGACACGCCCGGGTCGGACGGGCGAGGACGACAGCGCAACCGCCGCTGCCCCCGGCCTTCGACAGATCGTGTTCCGCGATGCGCCGCATGACCTCAGGCCGCCTGCGCCGGGCGCTGGCCGTGGCGCTGGGTCCACTCGGCATTGGTCTTGATTCCGCCGAGCGGGAAGAAATGCACCGATTCGATGCCGAAATCGGGATTGGCGGCCTTGTGCTCGGCCAGTTCGGTGACGAACTCGTCGGGCTCGTAGGGCAGCAGCAGCTTGGTCACATCCATGGCGCGTTTCTGCAGCACCTTGAGCGAGGGGCCGACGCCGCAGGCGATGGCGAATTTGATCAGCGTCTGCAGCTTGGCGGGTCCGGCAACACCAATATGCACCGGCAGGTCGATGCCATTGGCCTTGAGGTTGTTCACCCAGTCGATGACCGGCTTCGCCTCGAAACAGAATTGCGTGGCCATGGCCATCTTGGCATCGGTGCGCTCGGAGAACGCCTGTTTCCAGCGCGCGGCCTCCATCACCATCCGGTCCGAGCCATCGGGGTCGATGTCCTTGTTGCCCTCGGGGTGGCCCGCGACATGCAGCCGCTCGAACCCGTCGAAGGCGCCCGATTCCAGCAATTGCATGGACGAGTGGAAATCGCCCTTCTGTTCCTGCGGGTTGCCGGCCAGAATGAGGCCCTGCTTCACGCCAGCCTCACCCTTGTAACGCGCGACCCAATCCGTCAGCATTGCCTTGTCGGCGATGATCCGGGCCGGGAAATGCGGCATCGGCTCATAGCCCTCGGCGCGCAGGCGCCTGGCGGTGGCCACCATGTCCTCGATCGGCGTGCCGTCGATATGGGCGATATAGACCCGGGTGCCCTGGGGCAGGAGGGTGCGGAAATCCTCGATCTTCTCGGCGGTGCGGGGCATCACCTCGATGGAGAACCCATCGAGGAACGCGGCGACCGCGGCCGAGCCGGTGCTGCCGGTCTTGTTGCGGGCGAAGGGGAAGAGGGCCATGGAAATCTCCCTATGCGCGCCGGTCCCAACCGTCATTGGCGATCAGCGCCTTGATCCTGTCGGTGTCGTATTCCGCTTCCAGGCGCTGGGCCTCGGCGCGGGCGACCTGTTCCTGTTCGCCAGCGACATCATAGGGGTCGGCTTTGCGCCATTCGGCAAGATAGGAATCCGTGTCCCGGGCGCCGATCTTCATGGCGCAACGGTCGATGGCCTGCTCGAAGCGTTCAGGCAATTGCACCTTGGCGCCGCGGCGGCCCTTGCCGACGATGACCTGGGCCGGGATGTCGCGCCAGAAGACGATGGTGACGGGGTGCGGGGTCGCGTCGGACAGGTCGGTCATGGGGGCTCCTCGGGGCTGAACCCCTCATTCCTTGCCGCTATCCCGATCTGTCGCCGTGCCGTTTCCGACCGCGCCGCGCCAGGATGCGACGCGGCCTTGATAACAGGCGCCGCCGGGGCACGGCCAGCCGCCCGGACATGAAAAATCCTCACCAACATGGTGAGGCGCAACGAAAAACCCGCCCCGATGAGGGGGCGGGTTTCAGAGGTTGCGAGGGACCGGATCAGAAGCGACGGATGACCGAGAGGCGCAGGATCGAGGTGTCGCCGTTGGTCGCAACGCCGCCGATGGGCTCGTCGCCGTAGAAGTAATGCTCCAGATCGCCGCGCATGGTCCAGGCGCCGCTGCCGAGGGCCTGCTCGTAACCGACGCCCAGCATCGGACCCGAATAGACGGCCGAACCGCCGCCCAGAGTGCCGGCAACAGCGCGCTCGTCACGACCGTAACCCACGGTCATGAACATCAGCGAGCGGTCCATGGCATAGCCGACGCGGCCGCGGATCGAGGCCTGGTTTTCGACGATGCTGTCGCAGACATTGCCCGGCACGCCGCAGTTGTTCGAGCCTTCCCGGTTCGAGAAGTCGGCGACGACTTCGCCACCGAAGACGAGGTTGCCGCTCTGCCAGTTGTAACCGGCGATCCCGCTCAGGCCCCAGCCGTCCGCATCGGGGTAGGACGGGATGGCGCCGTTCGTGTCGAACTGCATGCGGCCATAGGTAACCCCCAGACCGGCATAGGCACCGCTCCAGTCATAGGCCGATGCGGTCGGCACGGTGACCGGCGGCACATAGGGCGGCGGGGCGACGGGACCCGAGGCAAGGGCGCTGGTCGCGGCGAAGCCAAGGGCGGCGGCGGCGAGAATGGTTTTCATTGTGGTCTCCACGAAGTCGTTTCCACTGTTTGTCCCGACTTGAGCCGGGATGCTGCTTGTCAACGTCCGAGACCGCGAAAGGTTCCGCCGGAACCTCGGACATTTCCCTGACGAGCGCCTGTTCGCTTGGGCACGCTCGATCAAGAAACGGGTACGGACAGGAAAAGTTTCACCCGCCCTCGGCGTCGAGGGATGCATCGGGGCTGTCCTCACGGGGGTACTCAGAACCGGAAATTCGCCCCCAGGCGGATCCGGCCATAGGATACATCGGTAAAGCAATCGGTCCCGCAACTGGCGGGAATTTCGAGCCGGCCGAGGTCGGTGAACAGGTATTCAGCGCTGAGCGAGAACGAGTCGGTCACCGCATGTTCGACACCCAGACCCGCTGTCCAGCCGTTCAGGCGGTCCGCGCCAAGGGTGGCACCCCCGACGAAATTGGCCCGTGCCTCGGCAGTGGCGAGGCCGGCGGTGGCGTAGAACAGCGTCCGGTCCATGGCCCAGCCGACGCGGCCGCGCAGCGCCATCGCGTTCTCGACATAGGTTTCGCAGCTGCCGCCCGGGCAGCCGAAGCCCAGACTCTGCGGCGAACTCGCCATGATCTCGCCGCCGGTGTAATCCAGCGCCCCGCCGTAGACGAGGGCGCCGCTCTGCACGTCATAGCCGCCGGTCAGGCCCCAGGTGGTGCCTTCCCAACTGCCGGGCGTCGATTCGGCGCCGACGCCCCGCTCGGCCCAGTTGTTGTCGCCCAAGGGCGTGCCCAGTCGGATGCCGGCATAGCCGCCAGTCCAGTTGTAAGTGCTGTAGGGCGCGATCACGCTGCCCGTCGGAATATTGCCCTGAGGCGCGACAGGCCCCGTGGCAAGGGCCGCCGAACCGGTCAGGGCGAGCGCCGCGGCAAGCGCGGCAATGCCAGATCTGTTCATCGTCGTCTCCAGTCTTCGGGCCTGTTGCGCCCGCTCCGCAAGGGGGCCGAAGGGGCCGCCATCGTGGTCTGCCTCTATTTTGGGCTTCCGGTGGGGAGGTTCAATTCACAAGCGCGCGCTTTTTTCGCGACCGCAGCAAGACCGGCGGATTTCCGCGAGGTCTGTCCCGCGTCCGTCCGTTCCGTCCGGTGCGCGCCGGACGGAACGCGCTTGCGCGGGAAGCGGGTGATCTTTAGGGTAAAGGCCAACACGAAATGGAGGGCGGCCATGACGCCCGAGCGTCCCGCTGGCGCGGCGGCGCATCCCTTTCCGAAATCGTCGAGGCCACCCAAGCGGGGTCGGACTCCGGCCGGAAAAGAGCCCAAGCGCCAGTCAGGTCCCGAGGACGGGGGGCTTTATGCTGCCCTCGATCTGGGGACGAATTCCTGTCGCATGCTGATTGCGCGTCCGAACGGCGCGCAATTCGAAGTCATTGACAGTTTCTCCCGCGCCGTTGAGCTGGGGACCGGGCTGGAAAGCACCGGCCGGCTGGGCCATGTGCCGATGGCGCGCACCGTGCAGGCGCTCAGGATCTGCCGCCGCAAGCTGGACGATCACGCGGTGATCCGCATGCGGCTGGTGGCGACCGAGGCCTGCCGCCGCGCCCGCAATTCGGCCGAGTTCATCCGCAAGATCCAGCGCGAGACCGGCCTCAGGCTGGAAATCATCCCGGCCGAGGAAGAGGCGCGGCTCGCTATGATCTCCTGCGCGCCGCTGGTCGCGCCCGAGACCGAGCAATTGCTGGTGATCGACATCGGCGGGGGATCCACGGAACTCGTCTGGATCGACCTCGCCGCCGTTACGCCCGAGGAACGGCGCCGCGCCATCCTGGCCGTCAAGCTGGGGCTGCGCAGCCAGACCCAGGCGCCGGTGCTGCCGGGGCAGGCGCGGGTGGTGGACTGGATCAGCGTGCCGCTGGGCGTCGCCACGCTGCGCGAGCAATTCAACGATGTCGAGGATGACGCCGCCCGTTTCGCGCTGATGTCCTGGCATTTCGAGGAACAGCTCCACGATTTCTCTCCCTACCAGAACCCGGCACCCCGCGACGGGTTCCAGATCATCGGCACCTCGGGCACCGTGACCACGGTCGCGGCCTCGTATCTCGGGCTCAAGCGCTATGACCGCAACAAGGTCGACGGGCTGACCATGACCTCGGCCCAGATCGACAAGGTGATCCGCGATTACCTGGCGCTGGGGCCCGAGGGGCGGCGCACCGATCCCCGCATCGGGCGCGAGCGGCACGGCCTGATCATGTCGGGTGCGGCGATCCTGCAAGCCCTGATGCGGGTCTGGCCGACGGACGTGATGTCGGTGGCCGACCGCGGGTTGCGCGAGGGGCTGCTCTATGCGCAGATGACCCATGACGGCGTACTGGCCGGATTGTAACGGGCTTCTCTGAAAGGTTTCAACATGGCGAACGAGGGCGGCAAGAACACCTCGGGCCGCGGTCAGCGCGAGCTCAAGGTCAAGGTCAAGACGGCCAAGGGGCGGAAACTCTCGTCCACGCGCTGGCTGGAGCGGCAGCTCAACGACCCCTATGTCGCCCGCGCGCGGCGCGAGGGGTTCCGGGGCCGCGCGGCCTTCAAGATCGTGGAACTGGACGACAAGTTCCGCTTCCTGGTGCCGGGCGCGCGGGTGGTGGACCTGGGCTGCGCGCCGGGCGGCTGGTTGCAGGTGGCGGTGGACCGGGTGAATGCGCTGGGCGCGAAATCCGGCAAGCGCCAGGGCACGGTTCTGGGCGTCGACCTGCAAGAGGTGGAGCCGCTGGTCGGGGCCGAGGCCTATGTCCTCGATTTCATGGCCGATGGCGCCGACGATCAGGTGAAGGCCTGGCTGGGCGGCCAGGCGGATGTGGTCATGTCGGACATGGCAGCCGCCTCGTCCGGCCACAAGCAGACCGATCACCTGAGGATCATGGCGCTCTGCGAACACGCGGCCTGGTTTGCTTTCGACGTATTGGCGCCGGGGGGAACCTTCGTCGCCAAGGTGCTGGCGGGCGGCGCGGAGGGCGAGTTGCAGGGCCTGCTGAAGCAGCGCTTCACCAAGGTCCACAACGTGAAACCGCCAGCCAGCCGCTCGGATTCCTCGGAGAAATACGTGGTCGCCCTGGGCTATCGCGGCGCGCCCGAGGAACGGGCCACGGACGAGGACGACGCGTAACCGCTACCCCGCCAGCTGCCTCAGCGCCGCCAGCAGCAGGTCGGCGCTGGGCGGCAACAGGCCCCGGCGGCGGCGATAGATCTTGAAGCTGCGCCGCCAGTCGAGGTGCGGCACCCTCAGCGCCACAACCTGCCCCTGCGCCAGATCGCCCAGCAGCACCGGCTCGGGCATCCAGCAGGCCAGATCCCCCGCCAGCACCGCCGCCCGGATTACCGCTGTCGAGCGTGATTGCAGCACCGGCAGGCCCGGTTCGATCCGCTGATCGTGAAAGCGCCGCATCCATTCGCGGGTGATGGGCGTGGCCTGCGGCGGCATGGCCCAGTCGAGGCGCGCGGCCTCGGCCAGCGTCAGCGCACGCCCGGCCGCCGGATGCCCGGCGCGGACATAGACCCGCACCTCGTCGTGAAAACTCTCTTCCGCCGCCAGCCGGATCTCGTCATCCAGGGCTGAATCCGGCAGCACGGCCAGATCCACGGCGCCGGTTTTCAACCCCTCGACCAGCCGATCCTCCAATTCCTCGGTGACGCTGAAGGCGACCTCGGGGTGGCTTTCGCGCAGCAGCGTTAGCGCCTCGACCAGAAGCCCGCCCGCGACCGAGCCGACGCCACCGATCCTGACCAACCCGCGCCCGGCGCCGCGCATCTGGCGGATCAGCTCCTCGGCCTGGCCGGATTCCGAGACCATGAGTTCCGCATAGGGCAACAGCGCCGCGCCATAGGGCGTGGGCTCCACCCCCCGCGTCGTGCGCTCGAAGAGGGGCGCGTCGAGTTGCGCCTCCAGCCGGTTCAGCGCCCGTGTCACGGCGGGTTGCGCCATGTTCAGCGCCTTCGCCGCCCGGCCGATGGAGCGGCTTTGCGCGCAGGCAAGCAGGATACGGGCGTCGCGAACATCGAAAGTCATAACCAACAAGTATGACTTTCGAACAAACATGGCAATTCTTTCGCAGGGGCGAATCGTGCCAGATTGACCTTTCCGCGGTTCCCGGATCCGCGAGGGAGGCTTTGATGAACGACCAATCGCGTCCGGCGCCGCAGGGCGTCCGCAGCGCTGTCGAAACCGTGGCCGAGGCCAGCTTTGCGCTGCTCCGGCGGCACGGGATCGACAAGATCTTCGGCAATCCCGGCTCGACCGAACTGCCGATGTTCGTGAATCTGCCCGAGGATTTCACCTATGTGCTGGGCCTGCAGGAATCCGTCGCGGTCGGCATGGCCGATGCCCATGCCCAGATCACCGGCAACGCCGCCTTCGTGAACCTGCATTCCGCCGCGGGGCTGGGGCACGCGATGGGCAACCTCTACACGGCGATGAAGAACCGCACGCCGCTGATCGTGACCACCGGCCAGCAGACCCGCGCCCTGCTGCCGGGCGAGCCGTTTCTGGGCAACGAGGCGCCCGAGACGATGCCCGGCCCTTGCGTCAAATGGGCGATCCAGCCGGCCCGGGCCGAGGATGTGCCGCGCGCGCTGGAACAGGCCTATTGGCGGGCGATGCAGGCGCCGCGGGGTCCGGTGCTGGTCTCGGTACCCTTGGACGATTGGTCCCGCCCCGCCGCACCCATTGAACCGCGCGAGGTGTCGCTCAGGCTCGGCGCCGATACCGAGGCGCTGGAGCGGGTGGCCGAGGGGCTGGAGGCGGCGCGTCAGGTGGCCATCGTCGTCGGTCCCGGCGTCGACCGGGACGGCGCCTGGGATGCGGTCGTGGCGCTGGCCGAAAGGCTGGCGGCGCCGGTCTGGGTCAGCCCGATGTCGTCGCGCTGTTCTTTCCCCGAGACGCATCCGCTGTTTGCCGGTTTCCTGCCCGCCGTGCAGCCCGGCATCTCGGACCGGCTTGCGCCCGCCGATGCCGTGCTGGTCCTTGGCGCGCCGGTCTTCACCTATCATTTCCCGGGCCTGCCCGAGCATCTGCGCCCCGGCACCAGCCTCTACCAGATCACCGATGACCCGGCGCAGGCGGCGGGGGCGGCAATCGGCCTGTCGCTGGTCGCCGATTGCGGCACGGCGGCGGCCTTCCTGACCGGGCGCTGCACCGCCCGCCCGGCGCCCGAGCGCCCGATGCGCGACATCCCGGGCGTGCCGCAACCCGAGACGATCACCAACGAATGGTTCATGCAGGTGCTCAGCGACCTGCGCGACCCCGACAGCATCGTGGTCGAGGAAGCCCCCAGCGCCCGCGACGCGCTGCACGATTACTTCCCCATCGACCGGCCCGGCGGCTTCTTTGCCACCGCCTCGGGCGGGCTGGGTTATGGCCTGCCGGCGGCGGTCGGCGCGGCCCTGACCGGGCAGGAGCGGCCGGTGGTGGCGATCATGGGCGATGGATCGAGCCTCTATTCCATTCAGGCGCTCTGGTCGGCGGCGGAACATGACGCCGACCTCTGCATCCTGGTCCTGAACAACGGCGGCTACGGCGCGCTGAAGGGCATCGCCGAGAAGACGCAGGCCCGCGACGTGGCCGGGGTCACGATCAACCACCTCGATTTCGTGCAGATCGCCCGGGCGCAGGGCGTGCCGGCCGAACGCTGCGCCGATCCGGCCGTGCTGCCCGGCGCGATCCGCGAGATGCTGGCGCGGAAGGGTCCGCGCCTTCTGGAAGTGATGATCGGGCCGCAGCCCGAGACCGAGACAGCTCAACGGGAGGAAGAGCCCATGAACGTGATGACCAGCGCCGCTCCGGCGGTCCCGACCCCCAGCGCGGGCCGCCTGAAGGCGCCCGAGAAATTCTTCATCAACGGCCAATGGGTCGAGCCCCTGTCGCGTGCCAGCCTCGAGGTCGTCTCGCCGATGACCGAGGAAGTGATCCTGCGCTATCCCGAGGCCGGGACCGCCGATATCGACCGCGCTGTCGCCGCCGCGCGCCATGCCTTTGACGAGGGCCCGTGGCCGCGCCTCTCGCCCACCGAGCGTGCGCGTTACCTGCGCAAGATCGCCCGCAACATCGAAGACCGGATGGAGGATATCGTTCAGGCCTGGGTGGCGCAGGTCGGCGTGCCGGTGATGCTGGCCAAGAAGCTGGCGCCGCAGAACGCGCAGCTTTTCGACTTCTACGCCGACATGATCGAGAGTTACCCGTTCATCGACGCCCGCAAGCGTGCCGATGGCGGCACGACGCGGGTGGTGAAAGAACCGGTGGGCGTGACCGCCGCCATTTCGCCCTGGAACGCGCCGATGGTGCTGCTGACCTACAAGATCGCGGCGGGGCTGGCGGCGGGTTGCACCTTCGTCGCCAAACCCTCGCCTGAAACCCCGCTTGAGGCCTATGTCATGGCCGAATGCATCGAGAAGGCAGGCCTGCCCGCGGGCGTCTTCAACCTGGTGCCCGCCGGGCGCGATGTGGGTGATTACCTGATCCGCCGCCCGGACATCGACAAGGTTGCCTTCACCGGCTCGACCGCCGCGGGCAAGCATATCGCCGCGGTCTGTTCGGAGCGGCTGGCGCGGGTCTCGCTGGAACTGGGCGGCAAATCCGCCGCCGTCCTGCTGCCCGATGCCGATTTCCAGAAGGCATTGATGCCGCTCTTGATCTATTCCATGCCGATCACCGGGCAGGTCTGTTTCTCGCTGACCCGCATCCTGGTGCCCGAGACGCGCAAGCAGGAATTCCTGGATCTGTTCGTCCCGGCGGTGCAATCGCTGAAACTGGGCGATCCCTCCGATCCCTCGACCCAGATGGGCCCCCTCACCATGGCCCGCCAGCGCGAGCGGGTCGAGGGCTATATCAAGGCCGGGATCGAAGGCGGCGCGCGGGTCCTTTGCGGCGGCAAGCGTCCCGCGGGGATGGAGAAGGGCTTCTTCATCGAGCCCACGGTCTTCACCGATGTCACCCCCGGCATGAAGATCTTCCAGGAAGAGATTTTCGGCCCGGTCGTTTCGGTGATCGGCTACCGCGACGAGGAGGACGCGGCGCGCAAGGCCAATGACTCGGTCTATGGGCTCGCGGGTGCCGTCTTCTCGCAGGACCCGGAAAAGGCCTATGCCTTTGCCCGGCGGGTGCGGGCAGGCAATATGTCGGTCAATTCGATGATCGTGGACATCACCATGCCTTTCGGCGGTTTCAAGCAATCGGGGCAGGGGCGCGAGGGCGGGATCGAGGGGTTGGAGAATTACCTCGAAACCAAGTCCATCCACATGGGGTAATCCGCGGGTTGGGAGCGGAAGGCGGAACGGCCCGGGGCTCACCCGGGCCGTTTTGCCGTGGCGAAGCGGGGCAAGGGGTCAGACCACTTCCCAGATCCCGATCTCGACGGCGCTGGCAAAGCGTGCGCCGGTGCCGACAAAGACCGTGCGGTTCACCCATTCGTAGCGCGGATCGCCGGTGTGGAGGCGCGGCTGGGTGCGCATGTAATATTCCGCCGGATCCACCGCCTCGCCCTTCGCCACCCGGGCCAGGACCTCGGCCGGGCCATGCCGGTAACCGAAGTTGCGGATGTCGATCAGCGCGCCGTCATGCGTCTCGATGGCGTAACGGGTGTCAAGCTCGGCGTGTCCCGGGTAGAGCGTCTGCCAATCGGCGCCCAGGTTCAGGACCCGTCCCTCGATCCGCCCGGTTACCGTCCCGCCGATGATCGGGATGATCCGCCAGGTCAACCCGTCAGCCGCCCCCTTTTCCAAAGGCGCCGCCAGCTCGGCCCGGATGTGACAGACCTGGCGCAGTTCCGGTGTGGCAAATTTCATCCCATGGTCCTTGGCAGCCAGAGCACGATGGCCGGGAAGGCCACCAGAATGGCCAGCCGCAACACATCCGCCGCGATGAAGGGCAGCACGCCGCGGAAGATCACCGGCAGTTTCACTTCCTTGGCGATCATGTTGATCACATAGACGTTTATCCCGACGGGCGGCGTGATCAACCCCAGTTCGGCGGTCATGACGATGATGATGCCGAACCAGATCGGGTCGAAGCCCAGATGCACGATCACCGGATAGACGATCGGCACCATGAGGATGATCATCGCCATGGAATCGAGGATGCAGCCGGCGATGATGAAGACCAGAAGGATCAGCGCCAGCGTGCCCATGGGCCCGAAGTCGAGCGCCACGAGCCACGAGGTCAGTTTCTGCGGCGATTGGGTGATGGCCAGGAAATACCCGAACAGCATGGCCCCGATCAGGACGGTATAGACCGAGACCGAGGTCCGAAGCGCCTCGGTCAGGCTGTCGACGATCTGGCGGAAGTTGAGCCGCCCGCGAACGATCCCCACCACCATGGTCAGCGTGGCGCCGATGGCCGAGGCCTCGGTGGGCGTGGCGACGCCCCAGTAGATCGAGCCGATCACCATGACGAAAAGCAGCACCACCGCCCAGATCCCGGCCAGCGAGCGCATGGCCTCGACAAGGCTGAAGGGCGTGCCGGCGGGCAGGGACTTGCGGTGCCCGATCAGCAGCGCGGCCATGTACATGGCGATGGCCAGAAGCCCCGGCACGATCCCGGCGATGAAGAGTTTGCCGACATCGGTTTCGGTGATGTAGGCATAGACCACCATCACGACCGAGGGCGGGATCAGGATCCCCAGCGTGCCGCCCGCGGCGATGACGCCGGTCGCCGCATCCTCGCGGTAGCCGTAGCGGCGCATCTCGGGCAGCGCGATCTTGGTCATCGTCGCGGCGGTCGCCACCGACGAGCCGCAGATCGCGGCGAACCCGCCGCAAGCGGCGATGGTCGACAGCCCCAGCCCGCCCCTGAACGGGCCGAGCCAGGCGTTGCCCGCCCTGAACAATTCCTTGCTGATGCCGGAATTGGTGGCGAAAATCCCCATCAGGATGAAGAAACTGACCAGCGTCAGGTTGAAGTCCGTGATCACCCGGATGGGCGAGGAGGCCAGCAGGTTCAGCGCCGGGCCGATGCCGCGGATCGCGGCGAAGCCGAAGACGCCGACCAGGCCCATGGCGATGCCGATCGGCACCCGCAGCGCCATCATGCCAAAGAGCGCGAGGAAACCGACGAGGGCGATAAGGTCAGGGGTCGTCATGTCAGTCCAGCTTCTGCGCGGCTTCGCGCTCGAATTCGGGATTCGCCTTGCCGGTGGCCAGCAGGAACAGGCGCACGGTCACGGTCAGGATGCTGATGGCGGTTCCGGCCCAGATCAGCGCCATCAGGGGCCAGACCGGCAGGCGCAGGTCGAAGGTCGCCTCGTTCGAGCGCATGGCGCTGTCGACGCGGCCGAACATCTTCCAGGCCAGCAGCACGACGAAGAGCAAGAGCACCGCCCAGGCCAGGAACTCGACCCAGCGGCGGGCGCGGTCGGGCATCATCTCGACGAAAAGGTCGACGGTGATATGACCGCCGCGATAGCCGACCGAGGCGAAGCCCCACATGATGCAGGCGCCGATCAGCAGGCGCGAGACATCGAAACTGTCGGGGACGGGGGTGGTCAGCGCATAGCGGCCGATGGCCGAGACGACGATGAGGATCGTGCACAGGCCGAGCAGCAGCCCGGCCAGCATTTCCACGACCCGGCAGAAACGTTCCAGGATCTTGACCAAGGCGAGGGTCCGTCTGTCAGAAGGAAGGCCCGGGCGGTCCAGCCGCCCGGTGCCGGAAGCGGGTCAGGTCACTGCCCGTAGAGCCCGTCATAACGGGCCAGCGCGTCGCGCAGCCCCTGCAGCATCGCCTCGCCGTCACGGCCTTGCGATTCCATCAGCGCCAGCCATTCGGCGGTCAGCGGCTCGGCCGCGGCCTGCCACAGCGCCACCTGTTCGGCGTTGGGCGTGTGCAGCGTATGCGCGGGATCGGCGGCAATCGAGGCGCGTCCGGCGGCCTCGGCCCCGGCCCAGCCGGTCGACATCTCTTCGGCGGCCTCGGGCGTGCAGTGGTTCATCATGATGGTCCGCAGATCCTCGGGCATGCCGTCGATCATCGCCCGGTTCATGACGAAACCGTTGATCGAGGCATAGAAGGGCATATCGAGGTGATGCGTGACCAGCGTATCCGCGCCGAAGATATAGAGCGACTGCCAGGGCGATTGCGTGATGTCGGCGGTGCCGTTCGACAGCACCTCGCGCATCGCCGGGGCCGGCACCTGCACCGAGGCCCCGCCCAGAAGGTTCACGAAGCGGGCTTCGGTGGCGTTGGCCGGGCGCACGGTGCGGCCGCGCACATCCTCGGGCACCAGGATCGGCTCCTTGCCGTGCATCGTGCCCGGGTCATGGGTCAGCGCCATGCAGAAATAGACATCGCTCATCTCGATGTCGTCATAGCCGCCCTGCTGATACCATTCGGTCAGGCCACGCACGGCGCCGGTGGCATTGGCAAAGAGGAACGGCAGTTCCGCGGCGGCCAGGATCGGGAAGCGGCCCGGCTGATAGCCCGGGTTGATGAAGGCGATATCGGCGATCCCGTCGCGGGCCATGTCGTAATGGTCGGCCGCCGCGCCCAGCTGCTGGGCGGGATAGACGGTGAAGGTGATGCGCCCGCCCGATTCCTCGGTGATCGACTGCATCCAGGGCTCCATGCCCAGGACCTGCAGCGGATGCGTGGCGGGCACCCAATGGGCGAGGCTGAGGTTGTATTCCTGCGCGTTGGCGGCGGCGCCAAGGCACAGGGCGACGGCCGTGGCGGCTGCCATGGTTCTGACGGTCATTCTTCTCCTCCCTGTGAAGTCCTGACTGCCGCCGCGGCTTCCGCAGGGGCAGGGCTTCTGCGATTATGTGTACATGCCAAGGGGATTCGGACAAGCAATTTCTGGATCGTCAAATCAGATTCGGCGGCGCAGCCCCGCTCGCCCCTGCCGCGCCGCGGCATCGTTCGCTGGGCGCCGGTTGGGCGCCGACTCGCCCCGATAGTCGCCGAATCGCCCGGTATTGCCTGTTATTTTGGCACGATTTCAAGGCTAATTCCGTCCGGGATTTCCCGGGGGACCGAGGCCGGTTTCATCTCAGGGTGCCGAACATGCCGCCTTTGCGCCCGATTTCCGCCGCGAAGGCCCCGCAGTGTCGCACTCGCCCGTTGCGCTGCACGGAAGGGTCGGGCAGTCTCGCAATCAATGTATACATCCAGGGAGGGGTGGCCATGAAAGTCGGGGATGCAATCGCCGAGATCCTGCGGCGCGAAGGCGTCGAGATGGTGATCGGTTACCCGGTCAACCATGTGCTGGAATATGCCGCCATCGCCAATATCCGGCCGATCATCGTCCGGCAGGAGCGCACCGGCGCCCATATGGCCGACGCCATCAGCCGCCTGACCAGCGGCGAGAAGATCGGCGTCTTCGTCATGCAATCGGGTCCCGGGGCGGAAAACACCTATGGCGCCATCGCCCAGGCCTATTCGGAATCGGTGCCGCTCTTGGTCATGCCGGGCGGCTATCACCGGCGGCTTGCCCATGTCTCGCCGAACTACAATTCCACCATTTCCATGCGCGACATCACCAAATCGGCCGAGCCGATCAACGATGCGCGCGAGATCCCGGCCATCATGCGCCGCGCCTTTTCCCGCCTGAAGAACGGCCGCGGCGGCCCGGTGCTGGTCGAGATCCCCAATGACATCTGGGGCGACGAGGTGCCCGAGCCCCTGAATTACAAGCCCGTCCTGCGCTCCAAATTCGGCCCCGATCCGGCGGCCGTGGTCGAGGCCGTCTCGCTGCTGGCCGGGGCCAAGCGGCCGGTGATCTACGCGGGTCAGGGCGTGCATTACGCCAAGGCCTGGCCGCAGCTGAAGGCGCTGGCCGAGCGGCTCTCGATCCCGGTCTGCACCTCGCTGGAAGGCAAAAGCGCCTTCCCCGAGGATCACAAGCTGGCGCTGGGCTCGGGTGGCGCGGCGCTGCCGCTGACGGTGCGGCATTTCCTCGACAACGCCGACGTCATCTTCGGCATCGGCTGCTCCTTCACCGAAACCGCCTTCGGGGTGGAGATGCCGCTGGGCAAGCGCGTCATCCACGCCACGCTGGACCCTGATCACGTCAACAAGGACCTTGAGGCCGAGGTGGCGCTGATCGGCGACGCCGCACTGACGCTGGACGCGGTTCTGGCCGAGATCGAGGGCCGACGCTTGGCCCGGCCCGATCCGCAATCCGTGGCCGATGAAATCCAGCGCATCCGCGCGCAATGGATGAAGAAATGGATGGTCAAGCTGCGCTCGGACGAGGCGCCGTTCCGGCCCTACCGCGTGCTCTGGGACCTGCAGCAGACGGTCGATGTGGCGAACACCATCATCACCCATGATGCGGGCTCGCCCCGCGACCAGCTCTCGCCCTTCTGGGTCTCGACCACGCCGCTCAGCTACATCGGCTGGGGCAAGTCCACGCAGCTAGGCTATGGCCTTGGCCTCGCCATGGGCGCCAAGCTCGCCTGCCCGGACAAGCTGTGCATCAATGTCTGGGGCGATGCGGCGATCGGCTTCACCGGCATGGATTTCGAGACCGCGGTGCGGGAACGCATCCCGATCCTGTCGATCCTGCTGAACAACCATTCCATGGCCATGGAATTGCCGATCATGCCCGTCTCGACCGAGAAATACCGATCGACCGACATCGGCGGCGATTACGCGGCCTTCGCCAAGGCGATGGGCGGCTATGGCGAGCGGATCACCGAAGTCTCGGAAATCATCCCCGCCATCAAGCGCGGCATCGCCGCGACCGAGGCGGGGCAACCCGCGCTTTTGGAATTCATCACCTGTCAGGAGATCGAATCCTCCAAATATCCGCGCGGCTCGGGGAACCTCTACCCGTGAGCGTCGAGAGCGTCATCTCCGGCCTGCGGTCCCTTCTGGGCGACCGCCTCGCCACCTCGAACGCGGTGCGCGACCACCACAGCCACGACAGTTCTTGGCACCCGGCGGCGCTGCCCGATGCCGTGGCCTTCCCCCGGACCGAGGCCGAGGTGCAGGCAATCGTCCGCCTCTGCGCCGAGCATGACGTGGCGGTCATCCCCTTCGGCGCGGGCTCGTCGATGGAGGGGCACACGATCCCCACCCGGGGCGGAGTCACCATCGACCTGCGCGACATGAACAAGGTGCTGGAGATCCGGCCCGAGGATGGCCTCGCCGTGGTGCAGGCGGGCGTCACCCGCAAGCAGCTCAACACCGAACTCAGGGCCACCGGTCTCATGTTCTCCGTCGATCCCGGCGCGGATGCCTCGCTCGGCGGCATGGCCTCGACACGGGGCTCGGGCACCATGGCTTATCGCTATGGCACGATGCGTGACAATGTGCTGGCGCTCAGGGTGGTGACGGCGGACGGGCAGGTGGTGAAGACCGGCAGCCGGGCGCGGAAATCCTCGACCGGCTACGACCTGACGCATCTCTTCGTGGGCGCCGAGGGGACGCTGGGCGTCATCACGGAACTCACCGTGCGGCTGCATCCGATCCCCGAGGCCGTGTCCTCGGCCATCTGCGCCTTCCCCGATGCGCAAAGCGCCGTGGCCTGCGTGATCGAGGCGGTGCAATACGGCCTGCCGATGGCGCGGGTCGAGTTCCTGGACGAGGTGGCGGTGTCGAACGTCAATTCCTATTCCGGGCTCACGCTCAGGGTCGCGCCGACGCTGCTGTTTGAATTCCACGGGACCGAGGCCTGGGCCGCCGAACAGGCGCAGATCGTCGAAAGCCTGGCGGAGGGCCATGGCGGCGCCGATTTCGTCTGGACCGCGGATGCCGAGGAGCGCGGGCGCCTCTGGCAGGCACGCCATGACCTCTATTGGGCGACCAAGGCGCGGCGCCCGGGGTGCGAGCTTTATACCGGCGACATCTGCGTGCCGATCTCGGAACTGGCGGGCCAGATCGAGGCGGCGCGCGCCGATATCGAGGCGAGTTTCCTGGAGGGGCAGATCATCGGCCATGTCGGCGACGGCAATTACCACGCCGGCTACCTGGTGATGCGCGACAGCCCCGAGGAGATGGCCGAGGCGGCGCGGTTGGCCGAACGGCTGGTCGAGCGGGCCCTGCAGGTCGGCGGCACCGCCAGCGGCGAGCACGGGATCGGGCTGGCGAAACTGAAGTTCCTGAGGGCCGAACACGGCGATGCGGCGGTCGAGCTGATGAAGACGCTGAAGAGGGCGATGGATCCCAAGGGCATCCTGAACCCCGGCAAGCTCGGCCAGGCAGGCTAGGGCGGGGCAGGGGTTTCTCAAGGGGACCCGAGGGTCCCCTTGAGCGGGGGGCCGGGGGGCTGGCCCCCCGCACCCGCTCACTCCCGCTTTGTCGCCTCGGCCCTCAGCGCCGCCTCGGCCTTCCCCGCCAATCCCTCCAACACCGCTGCGCGCCCGAAGGCCTTCGCCGCCGCCGGTTTCTGCCGCATCCAGTCGGCCGTCACCATGGCGAGCTGCTGGTTCAGCCGCCGGCTCTGCGCCTCGGACCAGCGCCGATGCGCGAGTCTCGCGCCAACCAGCGCCGGGTCGCTGACGGCCTCGCCGGGGTCAAGCGGCGCCTCGACCGCCTTCAGCGCCTGCAACGCGCCCTGCAAGCGGGCGCGCGATTGCGCCACGGCGGCGAGTTTGGCCAGCTCCGCCTCGCGCTTCAGCGCCGCCAGGGCCGCCAGCCGCGCCAGCGCCTCGGCCCGCTTGCGGTCCATCAAGGCCTCCCCTTCGGCGGCGCCCCGCGTCGCAGGGCCTTGAGCCGCATCGCCTCGGCGAAGCGGATGGCGGCGGCGACGGGGGCGTAATGCTCGGGCGCGATCTGGGCGCCCAGCTTGACGGTCGCATAAAGGGCCCGGGCGGTCGGCGGATCCGAATGGATCGGCACGCCGGCCTCCACCGCGGCCTCGCGGATCCGGGCCGCCACCTCGTCCACGCCCTTGGCGACGCAGACCGGCGCCCCCTCGACGCCGGGCGCCCATTTCAGCGCCACGGCGTAATGGGTGGGGTTGACGATCACCACCGCCGCCTTCGGCACATCCGCCATCATCTGGCTGGTGGCATAAGACTGCGCCCGGGCGCGGCGGGCGCTTTTCAGATGCGGGTCGCCCTCGGCCTGTTTGTGATCCTCGCGCAGTTCCTGATGGCTCATGCGCTGGCGCCGCCGGTGGTCGAAGATCTGCCAGAGGTAATCGAGCCCCCCCAGCACCGCCATGATCAGGACGACGATGGCCATGAATTCGACCGTCAGATGCAGAAGCGCCAGCGTCGCCTGGCCGGGGCTTTGGCCGATCGTGTCCATGAGGTCGGGCAGGCGCGACAACAGATAGACCCAGAGCAAGCCTGCATAGAGCGTGAGTTTCAGTGCCGATTTGGCGAATTCCACCAGGCCCGAGAGGCCGAACTTGTTCCTGGCGTTCGAGATGGGCGAGAGGCGCGAGAGCTTCGGCGCCAGTTTCTCGGGCGCGAAGACGATGCCACGCAGCGCGATCAGCACCGCCAGCGCCAAGAGGCCGGGGATGGCCAGCGCCGGGGCCATGGCCAGGACCACGCCCTGCAGCAGCGCCCCGGTCATCGCCGTGCCGCCGCCCAGCATCTCGGGGCCTAGATCCTCGGCTCGGTCCAGCAGCGTCCTGCCCAGTTCGCCCAGCCGGGGCGGCACCCAGCCGCCCGGGAAAAGCGCCAGCGCCAGAAAGCCCGCCGTTGCCGCCGCCGCCGTGACATCGGCGCTGCGCGGCAGGTCGCCCTTCTTGCGCGCCTCGTCCAGCTTGCGCGGTGTGGCCTCGTGCGGGCGGTCAGCGCCGTCGTCCTGACCGCCGCCGCTCATGGTGCAACCGGGTTGTCGAGGACCGACAGGAACGCGGGCGCCCAGATGGCGAGCATCACCGGTGCGGACAGCATCAGCAGGACAAGGCCGCCCAGCGTCAGGGCCGGGGCCCCGACAAAGGCCACCATCAGCTGCGGCATGGCCCGGTTGATCGCGCCGAGCGCGAGGTTATAGAGCCCGGCGCCGATGACGAAGGGCGCGGCCAGCGAGAAGCTGAGGGCGAAGGCACGCGAGACCCGATCGACCCCCCATTGCGCGACCGCCTCGGGCGAGGGCCAGATCCCGGCCGGGAACAGGTCGTAGGAGAGGACCAGGAGCTGCGCCAGACGTTCGGGGATGCCGCTCATCGCCGCCACGCAGAGCCCGGCCATGACCAGAAGCTGCGCCATCGCCGGTTGCGGATCGACCCCCGCGCCGCCGAAGGCCTGGGCGAGCGAGGTGGCTTGCGCGGCCTTGGTCCCGGCCATCATCAGCGCCAGGATCATCAGCCTGAGGCTCAGGCCCAGGATCAGCCCGACCAGCGTTTCCCCGCCCAGAAACAGCACCAGCCCCAAGGGATCGGGCGCGGGCAGCGGGATGCGGGGCGCGACCGCCGGGGCCACGACCAGCGTCATCGCCAGCGCCGCCACCAGCCGGATGCGGGCGGGCACGCTGCGCTCCCCCAGCACCGGGACCAGGGCGAAGACCGAGCCGATCCGGGCGAAGACCAGCCCGCCGCCCGCCATCCAGGCCTGCACCTGGGCCGCGAGGGCGGTCAGCGCGGCGATCATCTCGGGCGTCATGCGGCGATCTGGCCGACCAGCGCGGGCCGGGCCTCCATGCCGATTTCCTCGAAGGACAGGACCGGGGCGGGCACGTCCCGCGCCGCCATCACCGTGCGCAGGAAGCGGCGGCGGCGAGCGGGCGAGACCAGCGCCGCCTGCGTGCCGTGTTCCGAGAGCGAGGAGAAGGTCTGCGCCAAGGCATTGGCCAGCTTGCCGAAATCGGCGGGGGGCAGGGCGATGTCGGTGCCGCCCCTCTCGCCCTCGATCTGGTAGCGGGTGAAGACATCCTCCCATTCCGGCGCCAGCTGCACCAGCGGCAGCGTGCCGTCCTGGCGCTTCAGCCCGGCGACCAATTGGAAGCCCATCCGCTGGCGCACGTGTTCGCAAATCGCCTCGGGCGAGAAATGCTGGACGCGCAGTTCGGCGATGGCCTCCAGGATCATCGGCAGGTTGCGGATCGAGACCCTTTCGTCCAGCAGAAGCCGCAGCACGGCTAGCAGCGTATCGACCGGCACCTTGTCGGGGATCAGCTCGTCAATCAGGCGGCGGTTCGCCTCGGCCCGGCGGGGGTCCGAGAGGTTGGTCATCTCGTCCAGCATCCGGCGCAGGCCCCGCAGCGTCAGCAGGCGGGCGAAATTGGCCTTCAGCACCTCCAGCAGATGCGTGGCCAGAACCTCGGCCGGGCCCACGACGGTGAGCCCGCCCAGCGCCGCCTCCTCCTCGTCCTCGGGCGCGATCCAGCGGGCGGGGGCGGCATAGACCGGCTCCTTCACGTCGATGCCCGAGGGGGCGCCCGCGCCGGCCCCGTCGGGCAGCAGCGCCAGCCGCCGGTCGGGCCGCAGCCGGTCGCGGCCCTGTTCGACGCCCTGGATGAGGATCGCGTATTCGCCGGGGTTCAGCGCCGGATCGTCGGTGAGCCGGATCTCGGGCAGGATCAGGCCCCAGTTGCGGGCGACATGGTTGCGCATGTTCATGATCCGCGCATCGAGCCCGGTCGCGGGGTCAAGCACCATCGGCACCAGATCCGGGGCGAAGGTCACATGCACCTCGTCAAGGTCGAGGACATCACCCAGCGAGGTGGGCTTCACCGCCTCGGGCGCGGGGGTCGCGGCCTTGTCGCGGGCTTTGGCCGCCCGGACGGCGAACCACGATGCCCCGGCCAGCAGGCCGGCCCCCGCGACGAAGGGCAGGAAGGGCAGGCCCGGCACCAGCGCAAAGACCAGCATCAGCGCCGCCACCGTGGCCAGCGCCGCCGGATAGCGGCCCAGCTGCGCCATCAGCGCGCTGTCGGTCGCGCCCTTGGCACCGCCCCGCGCCAGCAGCAGCGCCGCGGCGATGGAGATGATGACGGCGGGGATCTGGCTGACCAGCCCGTCACCCACGGTCAGGATCGCATAGGTCTCGAAGGCCTCGCCCATCGAGAGCCCGTGCACCAGCGTTCCCATGAGCAGGCCGACGACGATGTTCAGAAGCGTGATCAGGAGCCCTGCCACCGCGTCGCCCTTCACGAATTTCGACGCCCCGTCGAGCGAGCCGAAGAAGGTAGTCTCCGCCTGTTCCCGCTCGCGCCGCGCCTTGGCTTCGGCGTGGCTGATCGCGCCCGCCGACATGTCGGCGTCGATGGCCATCTGCTTGCCGGGCATGCCGTCGAGGGCGAAGCGCGCGCCGACCTCGGCCATGCGGCCCGCGCCCTTGGTGATGACGATGAAATTGACGATCAGAAGGACGCAGAAGACCACGACGCCCAGGAACACGCTGCCGCCCATGATGAAGCTGGCGAAGCCCTGAATGACGGCGCCCGCCGCCTGCGGCCCCGTATGCCCCTCGCCGATGATCAGCCGGGTGGAGGAGACGTTGAGCGAGAGCCGCAGCATGAGCGAGGCCAGCAGCACGGTGGGGAAGATAGAGAAATCCAGCGGCCGCTCGATGAAAAGCGTGATGGTGAACATCAGGATCGCCAGCGCGAAGGAAGCGGCGAGGCCGATGTCCAGCATCCACGACGGCATCGGCAGGATCATCATCACGATGACCGCCATCAGGGCCATGGCCAGCAGGACGGTGGGCTGGAAGATGCGGGAGGCGGTCAGTTTCACGGCAGGGCCTCGAACAGCGGTCGGGCGGAGGGCAGGGAGAGCGGCACCAGCGAGGCGCCCGAGGGCGCGCCGGCCAGGAGGGGAAAGGTATTGACCCGCTGCGGTTCCGGGGCGGGCGGGGGCGCCGCGTCGAGGCCCGCGCGGAGGCTGCGGAAACGGGCGCGGTAGCGGTCGGCATGGGCGGGGTTGCGCGAGTGATAGGCACCCGCCGCCCCCTCCCACGAGCCGAATTCGGCGTGGAGCGAGACCAGCAGACGCGCGGCGTAGCGGGCGGCGGTCAACGGATCCAGCAGATCCTCGGGCTGGCGGAAATGCTGGCCGTGCCAATGCCAGTTGATCTGGAAACAGCCGAGGTCGAAGAGATCCTGCCCCCGGGCCAGCAGGGAACGGGCGAAGCGCGCCGCCTCTTCCCGCGTGTCGAACCAATGGCCGCGCCCCTCGGCATTGGCGGTCCAGGGCCAGGGGCGGCTGGTGCCGTCCCGGCTGCGCCCCGTTTCGGTCAGGGCGATGGCCAGCAGCACATCGACCGGCATGCCCGCCTCCCGCGCGGCGGTGACGGCGGCGGCTTCGCAAAGCTCCGGCCGCGCCGAGGCGGGCGCGGCGATGAGCGCGAGGGCCAGAAAGGCCGGGGGCAGGAGGGGGCGAGACTTCTTCATCGCGGGCAGCCGGTTCCACCGGAAAGGACGGCCGAGCCTAGCGCGCACAAGGTTGACGAAGCGTTGACGCTGATCCGGGTCATCCCCGCGCCGATAGCGCCCCCATGCGCCGAAACCTCAGCAAAAGCCCGAATTCCGGCCCTTCAACCGTCTTGCGCGACGATTTGGAATCAGGCATGAAAAACAACGCGACGTTATCTCTATCGACCTGTTCGGCCCGCAAAGGCATTCTGCGCTCGATCCCGATTTGACTGAGCCGGGCTGCCGCATAGTGTGGGCAGCGCTACGACAGGAGTGTTCACGATGGCTACCGGCACCGTGAAATGGTTCAACGCCACCAAGGGCTACGGCTTCATCCAGCCCGACGGTGGTTCCAAGGACGTTTTCGTTCACATCAGCGCCGTCGAGCGTTCGGGCCTGCAGAGCCTGAAGGACGGCCAGAAGGTCACCTTCGACCTGCAAACCAGCCGCGACGGCCGTGAGTCGGCCTCGAACCTCGCGCTGGCCTGAGGCGTTTTGCCACAGTGAAATTCGGACGGGCGACCCAGGGGTCGCCCGTTTTCGTTGCGGCTGTCGAATCCGGTCATTCCGCGTCCGGTTTCGCTTGACTTCACGGCCCCATTTTCAATTTTAGGGCCGCGGGCCGAAGGGCCCGTTTCGCACACCGGCCCTTCCGTCCGATCCCGGGCGGGCCGCCCTCGGACAAAGGAACCGACATGTCCCTTGCCCTGATCGCGGCGCTGCCTTTCCTCGGCGCGCTTCTGCCCGGCCTCCTGATCCGCTCGGGGCGCAATACCTGCGCCAGCGTGACCTTCGCCACCACGGGCCTGGCCTTCATCGGCCTTCTGCTGCACGCCCCCGCCGTCATCGGCGCCGGAGGGGTGGTGACCGAGGGCTACGAATGGCTGCCGCAACTCGGCCTCAACGTGAATTTCATGCTCGACGGGCTGGGATTCCTGTTCGCGACGATGATCCTGGGCATCGGCCTGCTGATCATCCTGTATGCGCGGTTCTACCTGTCGAAGAATGACCCGATGGGGAATTTCTACACCTATCTGCTGCTGTTCCAGGGCGCGATGGTGGGGATTGTCCTGTCGGACAACATCCTGCTTCTGTTGATCTTCTGGGAGCTGACCTCGCTCAGCTCGTTCCTGCTGATCGGCTATTGGAAGCATTTGCCCGAGGGGCGCCAGGGCGCGCGCATGGCGCTGACGGTGACGGGCATGGGCGGGCTGGCCATGATCGGGGGCATGCTGATCCTGGGCCAGATCGCCGGCAGCTATGACCTGCACGTGATTCTGGAGCAGAAGGACGCGATCCAGTCCTCCGAGTATTACCTGCCCGCCCTTCTGCTGATCCTGCTGGGCGCCTTCACCAAATCGGCGCAATTCCCGTTCCATTTCTGGCTGCCGCATGCCATGGCCGCGCCCACGCCCGTCTCGGCCTATCTGCATTCGGCGACGATGGTGAAAGCGGGGCTCTTCCTGATGGCGCGGCTCTGGCCGGTGCTGTCGGGGACGCCCGAATGGTTCTGGATCGTCGGCGGGGCGGGGCTCATCACCATGGTGCTGGGCGCGGTGATCGCGCTCTTCAAGGACGATCTGAAGGCGCTGCTGGCCTTCTCGACCGTCTCGCATCTGGGGCTGATCACCCTGCTGCTGGGCCTCGGCACCGATTACGCCGCCGCCGCCGCCGTCTTCCACATCATCAACCACGCCACCTTCAAGGCCGCGCTCTTCATGACCGCGGGGATTGTCGATCACGAGGCGCATACCCGCAACATCCGCCTCTTGGGCGGCCTGAGGAAGCTGATGCCGGTGACCTTCACCATCGGCACCATCGCCGCGCTGTCGATGGCCGGGATCCCCTTCTTCAACGGTTTCCTGTCGAAAGAGATGATGCTGGAGGCCACGCATGACGCGGGCACCTGGTTCGGCGTCATCGCCACCATCGGCGCCATCTTCTCGGTCGCCTATTCCTTCCGCTTCATCTTCCACACCTTCATGGGGCCGGTGCGGAACGATTATCCGCATCATCCGCATGACCCGGGTTTCGGCATGTGGGTTTCGCCCGCCCTTCTCTGCGTGCTGGTGCTGGCGATCGGGCTCTTCCCCGACCAAACGGTGGGCCATTTCGTCGATACCGTGGCCAGCGCCGTGACCGGGACCGATGTGCATGTGCATCTGGCGCTCTGGCACGGCGTCACGCCCGCGCTGATCATGTCGGGCATCGCCGTGGCGGTGGGCATCGTGCTGCTGTCCTTCCAGCGCGGCCTGGCGCCGATCTGGGACCGCGCCCCGCGCCTCGAGGCCAAGGCGATCTTCGACGCCATCGTCAACAACGCGGCCAAAGGTGCCATCAGCCTGACCGATGCGCTGCATGACGGGGCGATCTCGCGCTATCTCGGCATCCTGACGGCGGTGATCGTGGCCTACGCCGGCTGGGCCTTCTGGGGCGGCGAGTTCACGCCCGGCACGCGCGAGATGCTGCCGGTCGGGCCGGTGGAAGTGGTCTTCTTCGCCATCCTCATGGTCGCCGTGGCGGGGGTGACGCTGGTGCACCGCATGCGCTTCATCTCGCTGATCGTCATCTCGATCTGCGGCCTCGTGGTGTCAATGACCTTCGTGCAATTCTCGGCCCCTGACCTGGCGCTCACGCAGCTCACGGTCGAGGTCGTCACCGTCATCCTGCTGCTGCTGGCGCTGAATTACCTGCCGAAGGAGACGCCAGTCGAATCCCGCCCGGCCCGGCGCCTGCGCGACGGGATCATCGCTCTGGCCGCCGGCGGCGGGGTGGGGGCGCTGGCCTTCGCCATCCTGACCCGCGACATGTCGCTGCCGACCATCTCCGATTACCACGTCGCCAATTCCTATACCGGCGGCGGCGGCAACAACGTGGTCAACGTCATCCTGGTGGACTTCCGCGGCTTCGATACGATGGGCGAGATTGCGGTGCTGGGCATCGCCGGCCTGGTGATCTATGCGCTGGTCGAGGTGATGCTGCACGGCCCCGCGTCGCGCCGGTTGCAGAACTGGGTGCCCGACATGGCCCAGGCCCGCGACCGCCATCCGCTGATGATGGTCGTGGCCACGCGGCTTGCGCTGCCCATCGCCCTGACCGTCGGCGTCTACATCTTCCTGCGCGGCCATAACGAGCCGGGCGGGGGTTTCATCGCCGGTCTGGTCGTGGCCATCGCGCTGCTCATGCAATACATGGCCTCGGGCTTCGCCTGGACCCAGGCGCGGCAGAAGGTGGCCTATCACGGGGTGATCTCGGCGGGCGTGCTGATCGCCGTCTTCACCGGCATCGCCAGCGTGATCCTGGGATGGAACTTTCTCACCTCGACCAGCGAATACGTGCAGATCTGGCCGCTCGACCGCATCCACCTGGCAAGCGCCGCCTCGTTCGACCTGGGCGTGTTCCTGACCGTGGTCGGCGCGGTGATGCTGGCGCTGGCCAGCCTCAGCCGGATCGGCGTGCGCGCGGGCGAAGGCATCAACCTCACCCCCATGGATGTCAATCCACAGGCCGACAGCCGAACCATCAACCCGGAGGAAAGCTGACATGGAAGCGCTTGTCGCCATCGCCATCGGCGCGATGACCGCATCCGGGGTCTATCTGATGCTGCGTCTGCGGACCTTTCCGGTCGTGCTGGGCCTGTCGATGCTCACCTATGCGGTGAACGTCTTCATCTTCGCCTCGGGTCGGCTCGTGGCCGGGGCGCCGCCGATCCTCGGCGCGGCACCCACCATGACCGACCCGCTGCCGCAGGCGCTGGTGCTGACCGCCATCGTCATCTCGTTCGGGATGACGGCGCTCACGGTCATTCTGGCACTGGGGTCCTACCTCAACGCCGGGACCGACCAGATCGACATCGAGCGGCCGGGCGAGCAGCCCGAAACCGGCAACTGAGGCCCTGATCATGCAACACTGGATCATCGCCCCGATCATCCTGCCCGCCGTCATGGGCCCCTTCATCACGCTGGCCATGCGCCATGACGTGACCCTGCAACGGGTCGCCTCGCTGGTTTCGGCCGTGCTGCTGGTCGGGCTGACCGGCGCGCTGCTGGCCTCGGCCGCGGGCGGCAATGTCGAAAGCTACGAGCTGGGTTCCTGGCCCGCGCCCTTCGGCATCGTGCTGGTGCTGGACCGGCTGAGCGCCCTGATGGTGACGCTGACCGCGGTGCTGGGCCTCATCGTTCTGGCCTATGCCATCGCCACCAACTGGGACCAGCGAGGACGCAATTTCCACGCGCTTTACCAGTTCCAGCTGATGGGCCTGTTCGGCGCCATGCTGACCGGCGACATCTTCAACCTCTTCGTCTTCTTCGAGATCCTGCTGATCGCCTCCTATGGTCTGATGACCCACGGCGGCGGGCGGATGCGGCTGAGGGGGGGCGTGCAATACGTCATCTACAACCTCGCGGGCTCGACGCTGTTCCTGTTCGCGCTGGGCACGCTCTATGCGGTCTTCGGCACGCTCAACATGGCGGATCTGGCCGAGCGCGCGGCGGCGCTGCCGGCGGGCGACGGGGCGCTTCTGCGCGTGACCGCGGTGCTGCTGCTCTTGGTCTTCGTCCTGAAGGGCGCGCTGCTGCCGATGCATTTCTGGCTGCCCAACACCTATGCGCTGGCGCCCGCGCCGGTCGCCGCGCTCTTTGCCGTGATGACCAAGGTTGGCGCCTATTCGGTGATCCGGGTCTTCACCCTGATCTTCCCGGTGACGCTGGCCCCCATGGGCGGCCTTGTCGCCGATGTGGTGGTGCCCGCGGCGCTGGTCACGCTGGCCATCGGCATGATCGGCGTGCTGGGGGGCGGGACGCTGGCGCGGACCGTCTCCTTCGCCGCCATCGGCTCGATGGGGACGCTGTTCCTGGCCATCGGCACCTTCAGCGAACTGGCCACGGATGCGGCGCTCTATTACCTAATCCACTCCACGCTGGCCACGGCGGCGCTGTTCCTGGTCGTCGATCAGGTCCGCGCAAGGCGGGGCAATTCGGCGCTGGTGCCGCAGGCGCCGCTGGTCCGCTCGGGCCTGGTCGCCGCCTTCTTCTTCGCCGCGGCCATCGCCATGGCCGGGATGCCGCCCCTCTCCGGTTTCCTCGGAAAGCTGATGGTGCTGCAGGCGATCCGTCAGGCCGATTGGTGGGTCTGGGGCTGGGCCTTCATCCTGGTCACCTCGCTCATCGCCGTGCTGGGCTTCGCGCGTTCGGGCTCGGTCCTCTTCTGGCGGCCCCATGACAACAACACGCCCGCCGCCAGCGACGAGTTCCAGATCGCCGCCGGCACGCTCTCGGGCTGGGGCATGGCGGCGCTGGGCGCGCTTCTGGCGCTGATCGCCGCGCTGACCATCGCCGCCGGACCCGTCACCAGCTACACAAGGGCCACCGCCGCGCAGCTCTACGCGCCCCAGGCCTATATCTATGCCGTGCTCGGCACGCCCGAGGAGCGCGCAGCGCGCCTCGCGGCCGAGGAAGCCCGCGCCGACACATTGCACGGCGCCGATCACGGGGCGCCCGCGCACAGCGACCTCCCCGCCACCCCGGAGGGCCACTGACATGCTGTCGCGCTTTTTGCCCCATCCGCTGCTGTCGCTGACCCTGGTCGCGACCTGGCTTCTGCTGGTCAATTCGCTGAAGCTGAACTCGATCGTCTTCGCGGTGATCCTGGGGCTGGTGATCCCGATGCTGACCCGGGCCTATTGGCCCGACATGCCGCGCCTGCGCAGCCCGCTTCGCGCCATCGAATACGCCTTCGTCGTGCTCTATGACATCGTGAAGGCCAATATCGACGTGGCGCTGATCGTCGTGTTCAAACCGGTGCGCGACATCCGTCCGGCCTGGATCTGCGTGCCGCTCGACGTGCGCTCGCCCGAGGCGATCACGGCGCTGGCCAGCACCATCACCCTGACGCCGGGCACCGTGTCTTGCGACCTATCGGCCGATGGGCGGGCGATCCTGGTGCATGCGCTGCACGCGCCCGATCCCGACGCCATCCGCGACGACATCAAGACCCGCTACGAGCGCCGCCTGAAGGAGATCTTCGAATGATCACCTATGCCCTGATCTTCTGCATCGGCAGCTTCGCGCTGGGGCTGCTTCTGAACCTCTGGCGCGTGGTCAAGGGGCCACGCATCTCGGACCGGATCCTGGCCCTGGACACGATGACGGTGAACGCCATCGCGCTGCTGATCCTGCTGGGTTTTTCCCTCGCCTCGCCGATCTTCTTCGAGGTGGCGATGCTCTTCGCCCTGGTCGGCTTCGTCTCCACCGTCAGCTATTGCCGCTTCCTGCTGCGCGGCGACATCATCGAGTGAGGACCCCGATCCATGCCAATCGCTGACCTGCCGCTCTGGGCCGAGATCGCCGTCACCGTCTTCCTGGTGCTGGGGGGGCTTTTCGGCCTCGTCGGTTCCTACGGGCTGCTGAAACTGCCCGACCCGATGACCCGGCTGCACGCGCCGACCAAGGCCACGACGGTGGGGGTCGGGGGCGCGCTGATCGCCTCGATGATCTACATCTTCGCGTCCGAGGGGCGCGTGTCGATGCACGAGCTGCTGATCACCCTGTTCCTGGTGATCACCTCGCCCATCACCGCCCTCTTCATCGCCAAGGTGCATATCCATCTGCGCGAGAAGCCCGAGACCCTGCCCGAACCGCGCGATGCCTCGGGCTGGGCCAGCTTCACCGCCGACGGCCCGGCCAAGGGCGTGCGCGACATGCATCCCGTCGAGCCCGGCGCCCCGGACAAAACCGCTTGAGCCCGGGCGGCAGGCGTATCCGAGCCGGTCTCGTTGCGCTATGACGGGGGCGGCCCCATGCTCGGGGGCCGGCTGATCTGGGATCCCCAAGAGTGTGGGAGGCGGAAGCAATCGACAGCTTGACCGAGACCGTGATGACACGGCTCCTGGTCGAGGCGGCAGAGGCGCGCGCGGTGGCGATGGAGCTTGCCGCGCGTCTTGCCGTGGAGCGTCCCGATCTGCCGGCGCTGGCGCTGGCCTTGCCCTTCACCCTGGCCGCCGCCGCCATCGAGGAGATGCTGGGCGCGGCCCCGGCCGCCCGCATCGCCGCGCTCGACGCCTGGCGGGTGGCGGCGCTGATCGGCACGGATGTGCTGCTGCTGAAGGGCGGGGCAGGGGGCGACAGCATCGCCGATCTGCTGTCCCTCTGGCGTCGCGGGGACGAGGTGTTCGGGACGGTGCAGCGATGAGGGGCAGGGCGGCACCGGCAAGGAGGTGAGTACGCCTGTCGCCCGGCCCGGCAGGATCACTCCCGCCGCGTCGAACGCGGGAGGGTCCATCCCGGTGGAAAGCCCGGGCAGGATGGGCCGCTCTGACAACAGGCAGCCTCTGGCGCGCGCGGGGTCATCGCTTTCCGTGGTGGTACAGCGTGTCGAACAGCCACGCAGGAGCAGGGTCCATCGGCGGCGACGATTGCGGAAGCCCTTGCCTGCCCGATCCGGCCCGCTAGAGTGACGCGGCAACGGGGCAGGGAGCAGGACATGATCACCCTTTACGGCGTTCTGAGGTCGCGGGCCACCCGCCCTTTCTGGCTGCTGCGCGAGATGGGGGTGGAGTTCCGGCATGTGCCGGTGATCCAGGCCTACCGCCTGCCTGACCCCGGGGCGGCGGATGCGCCCTTCAACACGGCCTCGGCCGATTTCCTGGCCCTGAACCCGGCCAGCCAGATCCCGGTCATGGTGGACGGCGATCTGGTTCTGACGGAATCCATGGCAATCTCGCTCTACCTCGCGCGCAAGGTCGGCGGACCGCTGGCGCCCGCCACGCTGGCGGAAGAGGGCGAGGCGATGCAATGGGGCTTTGCCGCCATCACCGGGATCGAGGGGCCGGCGCTCGACATCCTCTATACCTATGCCGCCAAGGGGCAGGAGACACCCGAGGGGCAGGCGAAGCTGGCCGAGAAGACAGCGGTGCTGGCCCGACCGCTGGGCCGGATCGAGGCGCATCTTCAAGGGGCGGACTGGCTGATGGGCGGGCGTTTCACCGTGGCCGATATCCTGATGGCCGAATGCGTGCGCTACGTGCAGCCCCATGCCCCGGCGCTGGCCGCCTATCCGAAGGTGCGCGACTGGATCGCCCGCTGCCAGGCCCGTCCAGCCTTTCAGCAGATGATGGCCGAGCGCAACGCCGAACCGGCATAAAGCGCGCATCGCCTGCGGGGTGGGTTTCCCCCCACCATCCCCGTCATCCCCCCCCTTTCCGGTACGGCCCCGCCGCCCCCGGGCGCCCGGCTTCCGCCTGTCTTTCGTGCATTCCCGCCACGCTATCTGGCGATCCGTGCCTCGCCATCCCCCAATCCTTGCGCCTGACACGTCCCGGTGGTCTATTAGGCGCCAATCAAGAACCCAGAGTCGCAGAGCAGCATGACCGATTTCCTCGCCGGCCAGCCCGAAACCTATGACGCTTCCTCCATCGAGGTGCTCGAAGGGCTGGAACCCGTCCGCAAACGCCCCGGCATGTATATCGGCGGCACCGACGAACGGGCGCTGCACCATCTGGTGGCCGAGATCCTCGACAATTCGATGGACGAGGCCGTGGCGGGCCACGCCAACCGGATCGAGGTGGAACTGCTGGCCGATTATTCGGTGACGATCCGCGACAACGGCCGCGGCATGCCTTTCGACCCGCATCCGAAATTCCCCGGCAAATCGGCGCTGGAGGTGATCCTCTGCACGCTGCACGCCGGCGGCAAGTTCTCGGGCAAGGCCTATGAGACCTCGGGCGGGTTGCACGGGGTCGGCGCCTCGGTGGTCAACGCGCTCAGCGACAGCATGGTCGTGCAGGTGGCGCGCGACCGCAAGCTGGTCGAGCAGCGCTTTTCCCGCGGCGTGCCGCTGGGCCCGGTGATCGAGATCGGCGCCGCCCCGAACCGGCGCGGCACGACGACCACCTTCCACGCCGACGAGCAGATCTTCGGCAGCCACCGTTTCCGCCCGGCGCGGCTGTTCAAGATGGTGCGTTCGAAGGCCTATCTCTTCTCGGGCGTCGAGATCCGCTGGAAATCGGCCATCCCCGACGGCGACACCCCGCAAGAGGCCGTGTTCCACTTCCCCGGCGGCCTTGCCGATTACCTGAACGAACAGCTGGGCAAGGATTCGACCTATGCCGACAAGCCCTTCGCCGGGAAGGTCCAGTTCCAGGAGAAATTCGGCGTCCCCGGCTCGGTCGAATGGGCGATCAACTGGACGCCGATGCGCGACGGCTTCGTGCAGAGCTATTGCAACACCGTGCCCACGCCCGAGGGCGGCACGCATGAGGCGGGGTTCTGGGCGGCGATCCTCAAGGGCATCCGCGCCTATGGCGAGCTGACCAAGAACCGCAAGGCCGAGCAGATCACCCGCGACGACATGCTGACGGGGGGCTGCGCGCTGGTATCCTGTTTCATCCGAGAGCCGGAATTCGTGGGCCAGACCAAGGACCGCCTTGCCACGACCGAGGCCGCGCGCCTCGTTGAAGGCGCGGTGCGCGACCATTTCGACAATTGGCTGGCGGGCGATCCCAAGGCCGCGGGGGCGATCCTCGATTTCCTGATCCTCAGGGCCGAGGAACGCCTGCGCCGCCGCCAGGAGAAGGAGACCCAGCGCAAGACCGCCACCAAGAAGCTGCGCCTGCCGGGGAAACTGGTCGATTGCTCGGCCTCGAACCGCGAAGGGACCGAGCTGTTCATTGTCGAGGGCGACTCGGCCGGGGGGTCGGCCAAGATGGCCCGCGACCGCCGTACCCAGGCGCTGCTGCCCCTCAAGGGCAAGATCCTGAACGTGCTGGGCGCGGCCTCGGGCAAGCTGGGCCAGAACCAGGAGATCAACGATCTCTGCCAGGCGCTCGGCGTGCAGATGGGCTCGAAATTCCGGCTCGACGACATGCGCTATGACAAGATCATCATCATGACCGACGCCGATGTCGACGGCGCGCATATCGCCTCGCTCTTGATGACCTTCTTCTTCACCCAGATGCGGCCGATGATCGACCATGGGCATCTCTATCTGGCCTGCCCGCCGCTCTTCCGCCTGACGCAGGGCGCGAAGCGGGTCTATTGCCTGGACGAGGCCGAGAAGGAAATGTGGCTGGCCAAGGGTCTGGGCGGCAAGGGAAAGATCGACGTCTCGCGCTTCAAGGGGCTGGGCGAGATGGATGCCAAGGATCTGAAGGACACGACAATGGACGCCTCCTCGCGCAAGCTGATCCGGGTGAGTATCGACGAGGATATCCCGGGCGAGACCGGCGATCTGGTCGAGCGGCTGATGGGGAAGAAACCGGAGCTGCGGTTCCAGTATATCAGCGAGAATGCGCGGTTCGTTGAGGATGTGGATGTGTGAGGCAGGTTGACGTGTTTATCAAGTTGTTCAAGTATCCTGCGAGCAACTATTGATTGAGCAAGTTGATGCTGGGTAACTATTTCGGTCGATTACTCGATCTATTGGCGCGGACTCTTCGCAAGGCTCCTGCTGTCTCGACTTGGTTCGCAGCGCTCTTCCTCTCAACTGTTTGGACAATCGTTTGGCTCTTTGTATTTTTTGCTAGTACGTGGTTCTTTGACTTGACCACTAAGGCCACTGACTTGGTAACGGTGTTTTGGTTGAGCGTAGCAGCGGAGGCTGTGATCCGGTGGGCGGAGAACACGAATTTTGTAGCTGCATTGTCGAAGCCTCTCATGGAGAACCCTGCCGGGGACAACGCGGACTTCCGAGTTGTAAGAGCGTTCGCGCTCTTTTTACTAGCGCTCTGTGGCATGTTCTTCTTCGACTTTTATATGGAAAAAGTAGGCCTCAAGGACGCTCTACTCGTCTTCTCGGGGCAGAACGGACATAACAGTTACGGCGCTCTAAACGGTATGCTAAACAATTGGTGGGATACCATGTCTTCGGGTATCGCTTCGCCGTTGCTCGTCGGAACTGTATTGCGTGCGTGGGTATACAAGCGACGTGCTTGAATCTGTTGACGGTTTCAGGAGGACAAACAGATGTTCGATACGTTGAGCGAACTTGGCAACGATGTGTCGTTAGTTCTGCTAACGGCATTGATCACGGTGACATCGCTGTTGGTTGTCGTTTATGTCCTTGATTTGGCTTGGAATTTTGTTCGTGCGCTCCTTGATCCGAAACGCGGTTTCCATTACTATTTCTCTGAGGAAGGCCCGGAGAACTAACCTATCAGCTTGGTGGTGCGAGCAACTCAAACAATCCCTAGGGTGCGCATTCATTGCGCACCGACCGCAATGGTTAAAGGTGCGCAATGAATGCGCACCCTACACCCGGCCCGTCCCGGCGGGCTGGCGCTTTGAACCCCCCACACACTGAACAATCGTCCGAAGGCCTTGCCCGACCAACCGTCGCGGCTCCATCCCACAGGCCGGTGCCTGCCTGATGCGGCGCCACGCTATGTCTGATGAGACCAACAGGGGGGGTGAAACCCCACCCTACGGCGCGCTCGCGGCGTCAGAAGGAGGCGCGCCTCGCCGCCGTTAATGCCTGCCACTGACCTGCTCCCCTGAAATGTCCTGAAATTTTGGTTAGCCTGTTCTCCAACTGAGGAGACAGATGATGAAGAGAAGCCGTTTCAGCGCAGAACAGATCATTGGCATTCTGAAAGAGCATCAGGCCG
>JAIUPD010000014.1 GCA_020161615.1 Pseudomonadota bacterium
CTGACCCTCGATCCGGTCATAGCGCCCATAGGTGCCATCGGGCGCCTCGGCGGGGACGATGGTGACGTAATCGCGCGGATGCAGGCCCTCGGCTTGCCAGGTGACGGAAAAGGCGGATCCGACCACGGCCTGGGCTGGGGCAGAGACGGAGACCTGCGCGTCGATCACCTCGATGGGCGTACGGGCCAGTACCCGGTCGCCGACATCGAGCTGCAAGCGGACCTCGTAGAGGCCGGGTTCTGAGGGGGCGCGCAACTCGCCCTGGGTCTGACCCTCGATCCGGTCATAGCGCCCATAGGTGCCATCGGGCGCCTCGGCGGGGACGATGGTGACGTAATCGCGCGGATGCAGGCCCTCGGCTTGCCATGTGACGGGGATCGCCGAGCCGACCACGACCTGTGTCGGCGCGAAGACCTGCGCCGGCGGTTCCCGCGGGGCGGGTGCAGGGAAGAACACGTGAACATCGCGCCCAGTCTCCGCTGTCAGGCTAAGGTCGGCCTGGGAGAAGGTTTCCCGCACCGTCCAATGCACCGTTACGATATAATCGCCGAAAGGCAGCTCGGCGGTGAAGGGATTGGCGTTGCCGGTCTGGAGGATGTTGAAGGCGCTGTCCGAGATTTCCCAGACTACCTCGCCGGGCAGCAGGGAGAGATCGGGTGGTGTCGAATGCCGCTCCCAAACCGGTTCGCCGCCGGTTCCCGTGCCGAGATGGGCGGTGAAGGTGAAGGGGACCGGCATCAGCGTGGCGGTGACTTCGCGTAGCGCATGCGACAGCTCCTGCGCATTGTCGGCGGTCAGGAAGCGGCCGCCGGTCTCTTCGGCGATGCATTGCATTTGCATCAGTGCCTCGGCCTCACCGCTGACGTCGAAGCCGATGACATGGGCGGTGAAATCCACCCCCGCAGCCTCAAGTGCCCGAGCGGCGGCACAGGGATCAGGGTTGCAGGTCTCGATCCCGTCCGACACGAGGATCACTGTGGCCGCCTGTTCAGTGTGGCGCAGCGCTTGGGCCGCCGCGATCACGGCATCGGTCATCGGCGTCATGCCACGGGGGTTCAGGGCCTCGACGATGCCGATGATCTGGTCCGCGGATCCCGGCGCAGGCGGCACCAGCGTCTGGATATCCGAGCATTGCCCGCGCTCGCGGTGGCCGAAGGCGACGAAACCCAGATTCTGGTCTGCAGGGAATTCCGCCAGAATGTCGGCCACGACCTCGCGGGCGATGGTAATTTTGTTGACCCCGTCGATTTGGCCCCACATCGATCCCGATGCATCGAGGACAAGGATTGTGTTTTGACGTTCTTGGGCGAGCGTCGGCGGGGCGAGGGCGAAGGTCAGGGCCGCAAGCCCCGTGGCGATGAGCGATTTCATGGCGCTTCTCCGTTGGGCAGCGTTGCGAAACGGGCGCCTGCGCGCCCCTTCAGCTTGCGAAAATGCGAGGACATCTGATCCAGCCGCGCCTCCCATTCCGGGTCGGGCTGCTGACCTTCGGTCGTCTTGAAATAGACCTGCATCAGGCAGGCGACGGCAAAGGGGTCCAAAAAGGCGGCCTTGACGCTCCAGGCCAGCAGAAGCGCGAATACGAAGCCGCCCGCCGACCAGGCGCCGGGCATGGCATGAACCAGCGCAGCTGCCGGGGAGAGCGTCACCAGGAAGACCAGAAAGGCCAGGCCATAGGTGAACAGCGTAAGCCAGGCGGCGTTGCGCAGCATCACCTTCCAGTTTTGGCCATAGAGCACCAGCGCCTCCTGTGCCGATCCCCAGGCGTCCGTCGATCGAGTGTGGATCGCATGGGCGAGGATCACCTCGTCGATGAAACCCACCGCCATGCGTAGAAAGGCCTGTACGATACCCATCAACTGCCGGACATAAGGTATCGGAAGGATCGTGAGCACGCCCCGGACCAGGCCGGTGACGGCGCGAATGACGCCCTTCACCAGCTGATCCAGCGCGAAGAGCAGCGAGGCCTGGCCGAAGCGCTCTTTCACCACCAGTGTGGCATGGGCGATCTGGCCGCGCCCCTGCGGCAAGGCTTTGCCGTCGGCCAGCTCGACCATAACCGCCACGTGGCCCGCCTTGACGATGTAGAGGATGTACTCGCGCAGCCAATAGATCACCGCACCGGCCAAGCCGAAGCCGCCGATGCCACCCCAGACCACCGATGCCGCGCGGAAATCGGCATCGCCGAAAGCGCCGACGCCCCAGCCGATCCCGGCGCCGGTGCCTGTGGCGAGGATATAAGCCAGGGTGATCCCGAAATAGACCACCGCCCGCAAGAGGACGAAAGGCAGCGTTCGCATTAGCAGGCTGAATGCGTGCCCGATCTTGAAATCCCACACGGTCAAGGTTCCTTTTGGAAAACGATCAGAATGAAAGGTGAGGGGCGGAGGCGTCGGCCGCCTCCCCGAAATGGTGTCGGAGCCAGGCATTGATCTCATTGGCGATTTGCGCGGGCCCGTCGCCTGACACGCTCCATCGCGACAGGGCGATCCGGGTCGCCGGGCGGGTGTCGCGAAACACCAGCACCACCTTCGAGGTCGCGCGGCTTTCCTGCCCGGTGTTGGTGCGGTCGAGTTCGGCGCTGTCCAGTGCCGCCAGCGGATAGTCCCGCCGGCGCGTCCCCAGCCGCGACGTCCGGGTGATGCAGACCCTCCCCGATCCGGCATCGAGCCTCAGCCGTGTGCGCTCGGACAGGGCGATGTATCCCCCGACAAAGGCCCCATTCAGCCCAACCAGCAGCACCAGCGCGGTCAGCAACGCGCCGCCGATCAGATTGGCCAGCCCGATCAGCGAGACCGGCAGGACGGGGAGCATGACGAACCACAAGATGAAGCGGGGAATCCCCAGCTCCAGTTCCAGCAGATCGGGTGTGTTTGTGGCGACGCTCATGACGGGTCTTCCCCCCTAAGGCGGGATAGCCAGCGATTGACGAGGCCGGTCAGACGCACCACTTCCTCGGGGTCAGGCTGGAACGTCGGCAGGAGGATTTCGCGCCGCTCCGGTCCCGATCCGCAGATCAGGACCAGCCGGGTCTCATCGTTGCCTGCGGCCGTTCCGTATTGCGTGACGCTGTCGAGCTTGTGCAACTCGGCGAGGGCGTACGTCTCTTCATGTTGCCCGCGGAAAGTGGTTACGCGCAGCCGTGCCAACCCGGCCGTCCGGTCCAGACGCAATTGCGTGACCTGCACCGCCGCGCGCAGATAGAGCCAGCCGATCAGCCCCGCCAAGGCCAGCACGAGGACCCCGGTTCCGCTGGCACCATCAGCGATCGCCGCGAGGCCCGCCGCCGTCGCCAGCACGATCAGCGCCGCGGCAATCGCCACGCGCCGGGTCGGGCGGTTCTCGACTTCCAGCACGGCGTCGGATTCTTGAGTCACGCGCAACGGGCCAGCCAGGAAGCCGGCGGGTGTCATGGCCGGTCCCCTGGCGGGCTGTCGCACCGTCGCCAGCCGATCCGCCAGCGGGCCGAGGCGATCGGCAGGGCGGTCGGTCGGGTAGAGTTGGCGCGAGCAAGCTCAGTCATGCTCTTCCAGTCTAGCGTCGAAGCTGAAGGTGACGGGTAGGGTCTCGGCTCCGGGTCCGCCGCTGATCTGTCCGGTGATCGTGCCCGTCAGGGTGACGATCCCGTCTCGCGGAGCGAGGTCCTCCAGCGTCAGCGTCAGGCTGTCCTGGTCGCCGTTCCAGTTGCGCCCCATCTCGCGCGCGAAAGCTATTGTCAGCGCCACCTCGCCCGGCGCAGGCAACTCGCCGTTGAGCATCAGAACCAGATTGACCGGGCTCTGATCGCCGTCCATCCGGACCGCCATGATCGAGGCATCGACGTAATTGCCAAGGATAGTCGCCCCCGACATTTCGGGAACGACGGTCAGCTCCAGCGGCTGGTCGCCGAGATTGCCGGTGATCAGCCCGCCCGGCTGTTCGGCCAGCGCCGGCAGCGCCAGAAGACAGGCTAGAGTGGTGCTCGTCCATCGCAGGGTCAAAAGAAGGGTCAAGGAGAACTCCTCTTGCAGGTTGGTCCCAGGGTAACTTCCGGCAGGATGGGCTGCCCCGTTCGTTTGAACGGGGAACCGACGGTCTCTTGTGCTAAGGTGGGGGCGGACCAGGGTATCAGGGTGGATTCTGGGGATGAATTTGCGACATGGCGCCCTGCGGGCCGCGCTGTTGGCCGCGCTGTTGGCCACGGCCGGGCCTGCGGCGGCCGAGGGCGTCTTACTGACCCTGACCGGGGCGGTCCGCGATGGCCGGGTGGAACTGACACGTGCTGACCTGGAGGCGATGGACTGGCACCAATTCGCCACATCGACCAGCGTTACCAGTCACCGGCCTGAGTTCCGCGGCGTTCTAATGCGCGACATCCTGGCCGAGGCCGGGGCCGAAGGCACCAGCGTGCGCGCTACCGCTTTGAACGATTATGTCGTCGAGATCCCGATCGAGGATTTTCACCGCTTCGATGTGCTACTCGCGCTGTCCATGGATGGCGTGCCCCTGACGCCGCGCGACAAGGGCCCGGTCTGGATCGTCTATCCGCGCGACGATCACGCCATCCTGGCCGATATCCGCTATGACATGCGGTGGGTCTGGCAGCTTGTTGCGCTCCATGTGCAATGACGGGCCCGCGAGAGTGGATACGTTATCTGGGGCTAGGCGGTCTGGTGATGATCTGCCTGAGTTTTCTGGGGCTGGCGGCGTGGCAGCTGGTCCAGCTGGTCCAGCTGGAACGCCAGATGCGGATCAGCGCCACGGAGAACATGATCTGGGTGTTCAGTCAGACGCAGATCGAGGCGTTGAACCTTGCGCTGGCGCTATCCGAGGGCGCCGCGCCGCAACAGGTGTTGACGCGTTTCGACGTCTTGGTTTCCCGGCTGACATTGCTGGAGGAGGGCCCCCAGCGCCGATTTCTTGAGGGGGCGGGGCTTTCGGGGGCGCTGTCGGGCTGGCGGAACGGACTTCTAGCTCTTGATCCCGCGCGCGGCGGCGATCCAGAAGCGCTGCAGGCCCATGTAACGGCGCTGGTCTCAGCGCTACGCAGCAGGGCCAGCCAGGTGATGTCGGAGGAATGGCAGATACAGGCGGCGCGGCTGGACCGGTTGGGGCATCTGCACCGGCTGGCGCTGGTTTCGGTTCTGGGATCTGCCCTGGCGGGCCTGGGACTGGCCGTCATCCTGATAGATCGTGAGCGGAGGTTGATGTGGGGGCGGCTGGACCGGCTGCGAGCCGAGAAGCTGGCCAGTGATCTGGAGCGAGAACGCGAAATCTCGGAGAACCACCGGCGGTTTGCTGATCTGATCGCCCATCAACTGCGTACGCCTCTGGCCGTGATCGACAGCGCCATGCACCGCCTGACACGGCGAGGCGGTGGTCCAGTTACGGCCGAACTGATCTCGGAGAAGGCGGCCGTCTCGCGCGAGGCGGTTGCCCGGCTTGTGAAACTGACGGACACCGCAATGATGATGTCCCGGCTGGAACGGGGCGGGGTTCTCGCGCATCTGAGCGCCCATGACCTGCGGGAGCTAGTTGTCTTTGCCATCGACGAACAGGTGGTGGCGGCAAAGGACCGCGACCCTTCCCGAATCCGGCAATCATTGCCGTCGGTGCCGATGGTTGCGCTTTGCGACCCGGCGCTGACTGGCGAGATCTTGTCCAACCTACTCTGCAATGCGCTGTTATATTCCCCGTTGGATGGCTTCGTCGATGTCGAGGTTTCGCAATCGCAGTCACATATCATTTGTCGGATTGAGGACCGAGGAAGCGGCATGTCTCCCGACGAGATGGTATGCGCATTTGATAGGTTTCACCGCGGCAGCGGACACGAAACGTTGCCCGGTTCCGGCTTGGGGCTCACCCTGGCGCGTCAGTTGGCCCGGATGCAGGGAGGCGAGGTGACACTGGTGCCGCGTTCCGGAGGGGGCCTGACAGCCGCGCTGTCCCTACCGCGGGAGGTTTCTGTATGACCACGCCGATGATCCTCTGCGTCGAAGACGAGCCGTCCCTGCGCGACGATATCGCGTTCGAACTTCATGAAGCCGGGTATGCAGTTGTTGCGGTCGCGGACGCGAGCAAGGCGTTGGCATTTCTCGAAAGCCGCCGCCCAGATCTAATCCTATGCGATATCCTATTGCCCGGCATGGACGGCAGGAGTTTCATGTCTCAACTGCGCCAAACGCGGCCCGATCTCGACGATGTACCCTTCGTCTTCCTGACTGCCCTTTCCTCGCGCCAGCAGGTCATAGACGGGCGCATCGCGGGTGCCGACGATTACCTGACGAAGCCTATCGACTACGACCTGCTGCGGGCAACTGTTGACTCGCGCTTGGCTCGAATGAAGCGGTTGCGGGAGATGCCGGGCGACCGTTCCGGCTTAGCCGCGCTGGATCGCTTGGCCCTTGGCGTGGTGCTGATCGACGCCAAGGGCGCCGTAGTTCATGCCAATCCGCTGGCCCGGCGCCTGGCAGACGAAGCGGGCATCCTGCTCAGCGGACGCATCTCCACCAGCGGCGAGGATGGCCGGAAGCTGTCCGCACTGCTCGGGGCGTTGAACACCGATGAAGGTATGTCTCCGACCGGTCTGCGGTTGAGTGGTGGCGGGCATCTGATGGTGGTCGGGATGTCGCTTCCGGCGCGGACGCACCATGACGAAGCGGTCGCCATGCTGATCCTCAGCGGTGCGGATGACCAGCCCCCGCTCGACAGTGCGACGCTGAGCCAATTGTTTGATCTGACCCCGATGGAGGCCCAGGTTGCCTGTCTGTTGGCCGAAGGTTTGCGCCGCAACCAGATTGCGGACCACCTGGCGATCTCGGGGACGACCGTTGCGTTCCATCTGCGAAACATCTTCTACAAGACCGGCGTGCAGAGGCAGGCTGAACTGGTGGCCCTGGTTCTGTCGGTGCCCCAAGCGCTGCCTATCCTTAGCACGACGCAGGATGAGAGGGGCCTCTGACAAGCGGAGCCACATCCCCATGCCGGATCACTCGAGGTTGCCAAGGCACGGGTCGGCGCCAGCTGGCGGATTGGCCCCGGGCGGGGGAGGCAGAACCCAAAAGGACCTCCGACGACCGCCGGCGGGGGGCGCCGATCAGAAACTGAGGCGCATCCCGCCGGTGACTTCTAGGGTCTCCCCGGTGATGTAGCGGGCCTCGGGCGACGCGAGGAAGGCGATGGCCCCGGCCATGTCCTCGGGTTTTCCTACGCGCTTCATCGGTACTGCGTTGATCACCCACGGGTATTTCTGTTCGGGATCTTCATCGTGGAAGGGGGATGTGACCAGCCCGGGGGCCACGGCATTGACCCGGATCTCGGGCGCCAGTTCTCGCGCGAGTGCCCGGGTGAAGCTGTCGATCCCGCCTTTGGCCGTGGTATAGGCGATGCCGCCCGGCACCCCGCCGACCCGCGTCACCGAGGAGCTGATGTTGACGATGGCGGGATCGTCCGCGCGGCGCAGCAGCGGCAGAGCCTTTTGCGTCGCCAGAACCTGCGTGCGGATGTTGATCGCCAGCACCCGGTCGAAGGTCTCGATCGGCATGTCGTCGAGCCGCGACTTGGCAGGCGAGGCGCCGACGCAATTGACCAGCACCGAGAGGCGGCCGAAGGTTTCGTCGATCTGGCTGGCAAACCCCTCGACCACGGCCTCGTCGGTCAGATCGCCGTCGAGCACCAGCACCCGCCGACCCAGGGCGGTGAGTTCGGTGGCCAGTTCAGCCGTCAGATCCTGCTGGTTGAGGCCATGGATCACCAGATCCGCGCCGAGACTGGCGAACTTGCGGGCGGCGGCGCGACCGATGCCGGTGCTGCTGCCCGTGACCCAGACGACGCTGTTCTTGAAATTCAACATTGATCTTCCGTTCAGAGGCTGAACCACCAGGGCGATGGCCCTGTGGCGGGGTTGGAGAGGATGGCCTGCTTGCGCACGAAGCGGCGGATGGAATCCGCGCCGGTGCGTGATCCACCGAGGCCCGAATGGTTGAAGGCGGTCTTCTCGGGCACCAGGGGGCTTCCGATGAAGAGCGGGGCCAGCCCTGCGTCATTGATCGAGACCCCGCCCGCGTCGAGTCGCCGCGCCACCGCCTGCGCGGCCTCTTCAGGGCCGAAGACCGCCGCCGACAGGCCGTAGTGGCTGTCATTGGCCAGCGCCACCGCCTCGTCGAGGCTGTCATAGGCCATCACCGGCAGGAACGGACCGAAGCTTTCCTCGCGCATAATCAGCATGGAATGATCGACATCGGTCAGCACCGTCGGCTGGCACCAGAGGCCGCCGCCGTGGGTCTCGATCGCCCCGCCGGTGACGATGCGAGCGCCGCGCTCGATGGCATCGTCCAGATGGCGCCGCAGGATCTCGGCCTGCGGCAGGAAGGTGATCGGGCCAATATGCCCTTGTGCGGGATCAGGCCAATTGGGCCGTAGCCGCGCGACCTTCGCAGCCAGCTGGGCGACGAAGCCGTCGTGCAGCGAGCGAGGCACGTAGATGCGCTCGATCGAATAGCATTGCTGGCCCGCTCCCAGGGTCGCCCCCGTCGCCAGGGCCGAGGTTGCGCGGTCGATATCGGCCCCTTCCAGCACCAGAGCCGGATCCTTGCCGCCGAGTTCGGTGAAACAGGGGATGAACCGTTCGGCCGCGCGGCGGGCGACGAGCCGCCCGGTGCGGGTGGAGCCGGTGAAGCAGACCATGTCCACCTGATCGACGATCGCTGCACCCAGTGCGCCATCCCCCCGCACTACCCGGAAGATCGCGGCCAGGGCCGGAACCTCGTCCAGTGCGGCCTGGAGCACGTCAACGAAGCGCGGCGCCACCTCCGAGGGTTTCAGGATCACCGCGCATCCCGCGACCAGCGCCGGGATCGCATCCATCAGCCCCAGAGCCAGCGGGAAGTTCCAGGGCCCGATCACGCCAACCACGGGATAAGGGCGGAACCCCGCCGTGCCGGTGATCCCGGCCAGACCCGTGTCCCTGGGCAGTGTATCGAGCGAGCGCGGCGCGACCTCGAGCCAGCGGTCGACCCAGACCCCGGCGGCATCGGCCTCGATCCGGCTTTCGTGCAGCCGCCCGGTATCGGCCAGAAGCGCGTCGAGCAGGTCCTCGCGGCGCGCGGCCAGTGCGGTGCAAAAGGCGCGCAGCGCCGTGGCGCGGCCGTCGATGCCCGCGGTCTCCCAGTTCGGCTGCGCTGCGCGCAGCCCCGCGATCAATGCGTCAAGCCCGGAGGCGGGGAAGGCAGGGCAGGTGTAATCCACATGACCCGTGCGCGGATTGCGCGCACGGATGACCGAAGATGTCATCTCGTTCATGGTGTGTCCGTTCAATCCGCCAGACTGACGCCGTTTTCGTAAAGCATGTGCGGCCCGGCCCAGAAGGCATGAGCGCCGGTGGGAATGTGATAGGGCATGATCACCCGACAGATCGGCCCGGCGCCGATGTTCTGCGCATCGAACAACACGCATTCGCCCTTGCCGGTGTTGGTGTTGGTCACGAAGGTGACCAGATAGCCGTCATCCTCGGATTTCGCGTTGAGGCGGGGGGCGAAGGGCGCCTCGCTGACGAATTCGCCCGCAGGCATGATGAAGCGGTCGGTCTTGCCGGTTTCAAAATCGAATTTCTTGAGCCCTTCCAGCATCCATTCGCCGCGCTGCGGGACGGCATTGTAACTGTAGCGCGTCTTGCGCCCGTTATAGAGGCCGTTGACCATCGGGAATTCGGTGATTTCGTCGTCCAGCCGCTCTTCGCGCGTCTCGCCGGTCTTCATGTTGAAATACCAGCGATGCATCCGGGTCTCGGTCGTGTGGAGATCCAGCATCTTGCACAGGCGCTCGTAGCCTTCCGCCGAGATGTTGTGCATGTCGGGGACGGGATCGGTCATGATGCAGCCCTCCATCACCACCTCGTCACCCTGTTCATAGCTGTTCGACAGGTGAAGGATGTAGCAGGGCTCGGCCTCGAACCAGCGGACATCCTCGTTGGTGCCGAAGCGCGGGATCACCCCGAAGCGGGCCGGGATATCGCGCCAGAACTTCAGCCGGTGGCCGCCCTTCTTCAGGCTCTCGGGGTCGAAGAACATCGGCAGGTCGTGCACGATGGAATAATGCTCGGTCATCCCCAGATCGTGCGGCCAGCGCGGACCGGGCAGCTCGATTGGCGCGTAATGCACCAAATTGTTTCCGGCATCGATTACCCCGTAATTCATGTAGGGCGGCTTTTCCGAGAAGTTGAAAAACATCATGTGGCCGGTGTGTTCATCGACCTTGAAATGCGAGCAGATGCCTCGGTCGCCCAGGGCGGCGGCCCAGTTCTCGTCGGGGCCCAGAGTGTCCAGCGTCTGCGTGTCCAGCCGGTAGGGTTCGGAGCATTGCGACATCGCGACAATTATCTTGCCGGCATGCACCACCACATCGGTGCCGGTGTTGTCCTTCATCGCGCCGATGCTGCCCCAGCCGCGGCGCGTCTTGCGCTTGGGCTCGATGATCCCTGGCCAGAGCGATTTGCCGGCCGCCTTCTCGGCCAGATAGCCGGTCGTCTGGGTGAAGCGGTTGCGGTATTCTACCTTGCCTTCGTTGAACCAGACGGCATGCAGCATGCCGTCGCCGTCAAAGGGATGGTACTTGCCGATGGGCTCGTGCACCTGGTTGTGGCCGTTGCGCACATACATGCCCTGAAGATCCTTCGGCACCTCGCCGATGATCGTCAGATCCGGGCCGCGGGCGGTGTATTCCAGGTCGATCGGCTTGTGGGCGCCGTTAAGATAGGGATTGTCGTTGGGGTATTTCAGGGTCGAATGACCGTGCGAAAAGATCTCAGGCATGTCTTGTCCTCCACTTGCGGCGCCGGTCAGGCGACGCGCTCCAGAATAGCGGCGCTGGCAACGCCTGCCGCGCCGGTGATTGCGACGACGCCGCGATCGACGCCGCGAAGCTCCATCTCGTCCAGCAACGTTCCGACCAGCATTGCCCCGGTCGCTCCCATCGGGTGTCCAAGGGCAATCGAACTGCCGTTGACGTTGAACCGCTCCAGCGGCACCGCCAATTCGCGCAGGTAGTGCAGGGTCACGGCGGCGAAACTGTCGCGCACCTCCCACAAGTCGACATCGGCGGCGCTGAGGCCGGCCCGGGCCAGCGCCTTGCGGGTGGCATCGACCGCCCCGATCTGGGTGAGCGATACGCTGGCCTCGGCGGTGGCGAGGATGCGCGCGCGGGGCCGCAGCCCATGCCGCCGCGCTGCCGCGGCCGAGGCCAACACCACCAGCGCCGCGCCATCGGCCATAGCCGGAGAATTCCCAGCGTGATGAACCGCGTTCAACGGAGGCAGGTCGGGGAAGAGCCCGCGCAGGATCTCGCCGTCGCGCCCGGCGGCGGCTTCGGTAAAGGCGGGTTGCAGCGCGGCCAGCGACTCTAGGGTGTTGGTGCGCCGGATCGTCTCGTCCCGGTCAAGAACCAGCGCCCCGGCCGCGTCGCGCACCGGCACGATAGAGCGGAAGCGGCCGGTATCCTGGGCGGCGGCGGCGCGCTCTTGCGACAGCACGGCATATGCGTCGCATTCCGCGCGGCTGAAGCCGAACTGGGTTGCGACAAGATCAGCGGCAACGCCGGGCTGCAGCGCTCCCAGCCTTGCGGCGATCTGCGGATCCAAGAACATCGCTCCCTTGTCGGCCAGCATCGGCGTACGCGACATCATTTCGACGCCGCCCGCGATAGTGACCGCATCCTGCACTGCGGCGCGTTCGGCCATCAAGGAGGTCGCCGACAGGCCCGAGGCGCAGAAACGGTTCATCGTCGCCGCAGGTGCCGACACCGACCAGCCGGCCAGCAACGAAGCGGTCTTGCCGATATTGGCACCTTGGTCGGCCACCTGGGTGGCGCAGCCGATCATCGTGTCGTCGGCATAGCTGTCCACCCCCGGGAAGCGCCGCGCGACTTCGGTGAACAGGCCCCCCAGAAGCTCGGCCGCCCTAAGATTGCTCAGTGCACCCCCAGGCTTACCGCGCCCCCGTGGCGTGCGAATAGCATCAACGACAAATGCATCCATGGATCACCTATCTCCCTCTCTCAACCCAAAAATCATGATACATATAACGAACCTAATTTCAATGGAGAAAGAGCGGTGACCTGCGATTGAGCTTCACCTGACCGCGACGTGCTGATGGATTTCTGTGAGCCAGGATCACGAAATAGCTGGACTTCCCGCCGAGTAGCGCGGGCATTCGTTCCTTTTGCTTCGGCGTATCGGGCTCCGCTCGTCGACGGCGCTGTGCAGAATGCGTATTGCAAGTAAGTCTCTTTAATGTAATAGAATGCCACCAAATCCGGGGATGCAGGGAGGCGCGCGCGTTGCGGGACAGCACCGAGATCAGAGTCTTGCAGGATTTGCTGGGCCTTAATCGTCGCCTGCATGGCGATCAATTGTGCCTCATCGACCCGATCGACCGGGCGCGGGTGGCTGAGGGCGCCGCCCGGCGGCTGACCTGGCGCGCGCTCGGCGAGCGGATCGACCGGCTGGCGCTGACCCTCGCTCAGGCCGGCCTGGGCAAGGGCGATATCGTGCTTCTGGTCGCGCCGACCCTGCACGAGACGCTGGCCGCGCAGCTTGCCTGCCTCGAGCTCGGGGTGGTGGTCGCCTCGATACCCGTTCAGTACCGCGAAGGCGAGGTCGATGCGCTGATCGAGCGCCTGTCGCCGCGCGCGCTGATCGGCCATGTCCGGCTGGGCTCGCATGCGAATGCGGCGATGCTGGCCGGGGCGGCGCGCAGGTCGCCCCGGGCGCCGATGGTCTTCGGCTTCGGCGAGGGCTTGCCCGAAGGCGTCCGCGGGCTCGATCTCGACGCTCCGCTGAACGGGGCCGAACGGATGGCGCTGGATGGGTTTCGCTCCGCAGCCGCGGTTGTGCCTGACGATCTGGCCTTCATCGTCTTCACCTCGGGCACCTCGGCGCGACCCAAGGCGGTGCCGCGCAGCCATGCCGATATCCTGGCCGTCCGACGCTTTCTTGAGGATGTCGCGGAACTGCCGGTCGGCGGCTGCTTCCTGTCGCCGCGGATGCTGAACACGATCGGCTCGCTGGCCAACGGCCTGGCTGCCTGGCTGTATTCGGCTGCGCGGATGGTGTTGCACCACCCCTTCGATCTGGACGTGTTCCTGCGTCAGATCGCCGAGGAGCGCCCCGAAGTCACCAGCTGCCCGCCGGCGATCCTGAATATGATCCTACGTCGGATCGAGGCGGGCGAGGCGCTCGACATGGGGGCGCTGCACCACATCACCTCAGGCTCCGCGCAGCTCGACCCGCGGCTGATGAGCGCGTTTCGCGAGCGTTTCGGGATCACGCTGGTCAATATCTATGGGTCAAGCGAAGGGGCGATGTTGATCGCCTCGGACAAGGATATCGCCCACGAGGAAATCCGCGCGCGCTGTTTCCTGCGCCACGCCGAGGGGCAGGCGGGCTCGCGCCTGCCGGTTCTGGAGGGTACGCGGACGCGCCTGGTCGACCCCGCAACCGAGGTAGAGATTACCAACCCGGGCACGATCGGCGAACTGAGGCTGAAAAGCCCCGCGATTCTGCGCCGTTATTGGGATGATCCGGAACTGACGCAGGCCTCGTTCGACGAGGGGGGCTGGTTTCGCACCGGCGACTTGTTCGAGATCGCCGGCGAGCAGGGGCAATATCTGTCCTTCACCGGCAGGTTGAAAAACATCATCGTCCGCGGCGGGCTGAATATCTCGGCCGAGGAGATTCAGGGCCTGGCCATTACCCATCCGGCGGTGGCCGAGGCTGTCGCCGTGCCGGTGCCCGACGCCAGGCTGGGCGAGCAGGTCGGGCTGGCGGTGGTGCTGCGTCCGGGCGCCGTGCTGCGGTTGCCGGAGCTCTGCGCCCATCTGCGAAGCGAGTGCAAGGTGGCGGTCTACAAGCTGCCCGAGCATCTGCGCCTCCTCGACGCCCTGCCAACGATGCCCAGCGGCAAGACCGATCTTCAGGCCATTCGGGCGCTCTTCGCGAGCGATCCGCGCGCCGGCAGCGGCCCCATAAAGGAAAAACCATGACCCGCATTCTTCCCGATTATAGCGTGACCGGCGAGGGGTCCGTTACCCTGTTCCTGTTGCACGGGGCCTTCGGAGCCAAGGAATACTGGCGCAATCAGCTGCGCTATTTCAGTGCGCGCGGTCTGCGCATCGTCGCCTGGGATGCCCCGGGCTATGGTGTGAGCCCCCTGCCCGAGGATTTCTCGGTCGAGCGTGCGGCCGAGGCGCTGACCCATCTGATCACCCGTGAACGGACCCGGACCAATCTGCTGCTGGGGCATTCGATGGGCGGCATGGTGGCGATCCGCACCTATGGTATGATGCCCGACGCGATCCACGGGCTGATCCTCTCGGCCACCAGCGCCGCCTTCGGCCGGCCCGAGGGCGAATGGCAGCGCGCCTTCGTGCGCGACCGGGTGGCGCCGCTGGACCGGGGGCAATCGCTGGCAGATTTCGCGCCGGGGATGCTGCGCAAGATGTTCGCGCCGGGCGCCGATCATCCGGCGACAGAGCTGGTGATCCGCATCGTGTCGCAGATGAGGCCGGAAACCTTCCGCGCGGCGATCGAAGCGGTCTCGCGCTTCGATGCGCGCGAGGTGCTGCCGCGTATTACCGTGCCGACGCTGTGCATCGCCGGAGGGCACGATCTGTCGGCCGCGCCGCCCAAGGTGATGGAGAAGCTGGCGACCAAGATTGCCCAAGGGGAATATCGCTGCATGGAGCATGTCGGTCATTTCGGCTGGGCCGAGGACCCGGACGGTTTCAACCGCGAAATCCTGGATTTCCTGACGCGGCGCATTCCCGCGGCCGCGGCGGTGCTGGGGCTCGAGGCAACCCGTGCCTGACGGCCCCGCCCCCGCGCAACTTCCGTTTCGCACATGCGAAGCCCTGCGGTTTCGCGACATGGACCCGCTGGGCCATGTGAACAACTCGATCTATGCGACCCTGTTCGAGCAAAACCGCGTCGAATTCCAAAGCCAGCCCGGCGGGTTTCGTGAGGCGGCAGGCCAGACCGTCGTGCTGGCGACGATGACCATCGACTTTCTGCGCGAGATGCACTGGCCCGGGACGGTCGAGATCGGCCTGGGCGTCGGGCGGCTGGGGACGAGCAGCTTTGACATCGAACAGGAGATCAGCCGCGACGGCGCGCTGATCGCCCGGGGTCGCTGCACGCAGGTTCTGATCGACAGCGCACAGCGCCGCCCGGTTCCCCTGTCTTCTGAGCAACGCCTGAGGCTGTCCCGCTGGATGGCCTGCCGCAAAGTGTAATAAAAAGACTATATAATGATTTCACAAGCCAACTTGGATCCGAAAATACCCATCTATACCTAGAAATTTAGCTCTCAAATGCAGTGTTCCCGCGCTAAAGCCGACATTCTCCATGTAAATTTCATTGACAAGTTAGGTTCATTTATATGATCTGAATGCACTGAGAATGGGGCGAATCGACAGCGCCCACCCGTCACCTCGGGACAGCTCAATCGAATGGGAGGACACCATGACATCACTGAAAACCCTGCTGCTGGGCACGGCCTTGACCGGCGCGATCGGCGTTGCCGCGCTGCCGGCGCTGGCCCGGGAAATGACCCTCGCGACCTATCTGCCGGCCAATTCGGCCTTCGTCACCGATCTGCTCGAACCGCTGGCGGCCTGGATCAACGAACGCGCGAACGGCGAGTTCTCGCTCGAGGTCTTTGCCGGCGGCACGCTGGGCCGCGATCCCGGACAGCAGGATCGCATCGTCTCCTCGGGGATCGCTGACCTGGCTGTCATCGTCCCGGGGCGCAACGCCGGGACCTATCCCGATTGGGGCGTGTTCGAGCTGCCCGGGCTGGCGCGCTCGGCCGAAGAGGGCAGCTTTGCCGTTTGGCGGATGCACAACGAGGGTACGCTGCGCACCGGCGACGAACTGCACATGGTCGCCGCCTGGACGACGGACCCCTATATCTTCCACACCTCGACCCCGATCGAGAGCCCGGCCGACGTTCAGGGCCTGCGGGTGCGGGTCCTCGGCCAGACGCAGACCGAATCCGTGCTGGCCATGGGGGGCGTTCCGCAGGGTGTCAGCATTACCGAAACGCCCGAGGCGATCAGCCGCGGCACGCTGGATGGCGCACTGGCGGATTGGTCGGTCTTCGACATCTTCCGTCTGGGCGAGGTCGCGCATTACAGCTACGAGATCCCGCTGGGCGTCTTGGCGATGGCGCTGGTGATGAACCCGGACAGCTACGGCGAATTGTCGGCCGAGGGACAGGCGGTCATGGCCGAGGCGGGCGAGGAATGGCAGCGCCTGCTGGTCGCTTATTACGGCCGCGAGCGGGCCCGCATCCTCGATACTTATACGGCCCGGGGTCATGTGATCCACACCCCGACCGAGGCGCAGATCGCCGATGTCATCGAGGCGACGGCGGCGCTGCGCGAGCAGGTCGCTGGTGCCGCAGGCGACGGCGTGATGGCGGCCTATGAGCAGGCGCTCACCGACTACCGCAGCGGCACGCGCTGAGCACAAAAGGGGGCTGGACATGAAATACGACCGGCTGGAGAGGCTCAGCATCGGGCTGAGCAGGCCGACCGCGCTGATCGGCATCCTTGGCTTGATGCTGATCGCGCTCATCACCGTGGCTTCGGTGGTGGCGCGGGCGGTCTTCAACTATCCGTTGATCTGGGCGCATGACGCGTCCAGCCTCCTGATCATCATCATTGTCGCCACCTGCTTTCCGACGGGTGTCATGTTGCGCAAGCATGTCGCCATCGAATTCCTGGGCGGCGCGCTGGGATCCCGTGCGCATCGCTGGCTGACCGCTTTCGGGGCGCTGGTCACGAGTGCCGCGCTCGCGGTTCTGGCCTGGCAGATGACGGTCATCGCCGGCCAGGAGACGGCGGGCCACGCCAGCACCGTTGTCGCCCGTATTCCCACCGGCCCGCTGTGGTGGCTGGCGGCGGTCATCGTCTGGGTCTCGGTGCCGATGCAGGGTCTCGTCACGCTTTTGATCATCACCGGCAAGGCCGCTCCCGTTGCGGATGGAGATCACGTATGAGCCCCGAAACCATCGGTCTTCTGGGTGTCGCCGCCCTGTTCCTTATGATCCTGACGCATGTGCCCATCGGAATTGCGATGGGCGTTTCGGGCGTGCTGACCTTTGGTCTTCTGCGCAACTGGTCAGCGGCTTTCGCCATCGTCGGAACCGAGGCCTCGACGGTCTTTGCCAGTCTGGAACTGGCAATCATTCCGCTGTTCCTGATCATGGGCAGCTTTGCCGCCTCGGGTGGCATGGGGCGCGACATCTATCGCCTCGCCTACGCCTTTCTCGGCCATTACCGCGGCGGGCTGGCGATGGCGACGATCGGCGGCTGCGCGGGTTTCGGCGCGGTCTGCGGCTCGTCCATTGCGACGGTCTCAACCATGACCCAGGTCTCTTATGGCGAAATGCGCCAGCGCGGCTATGCCCCGACCCTGTCGACGGGCAGCATCGCCGCGGGCGGAACATTGGGCATCCTGGTGCCCCCCTCGGTCATCATCGTGCTCTATGCCGTCCTATCCGAGCAATTCATCCTGACGCTCTTCACCGCAGCGCTGGTTCCGGCGGTGCTGGCGGTCGTCGGATACATGCTGTCGATCTGGGTCGTGGTCTCGCTCAACCCCGACGCGGGACCGGCGGGCGAGAAATCGAGCTGGCGCGAAAGGGCGCAGGCCGTGCGCGAAAGCTGGGCGACCATCCTCCTGGCCGCGGTGGTCGCGGGCGGCATCTATTCGGGCCTGTTCACCGTCACCGAATCCGCGTCGATCGGCGCCATCCTGGCCGTGGTGATCGCCGTCGCGCGCGGCAAAACCAGCTGGGCCGTGTTCTGGCAAAATCTCTACAGCACCGCCGCGACCAGCGCGATGCTCTATGTGATCCTGATTGGCGCCAGCGTGTTCAGCTATGCGCTAACCCTGTCGCGGCTGCCGTCCAACATGGTCGCCATCGTCGGCAATCTGGACGTGCCGCCGCTGATGATCGTCGCCGGGCTGATGGTCATCTACATCATCCTCGGGGCGCTGTTCGACACCGTCTCGGCGATGGTGCTGACAATGCCCTTCGTCTATCCGCTGATCCTGAACATGGGGATGGACCCGATCTGGTGGGGTATCGTCATGGTCATGGTCATCGAGATCGGCATGGTGACGCCGCCCATCGGGATCAATGCCCTGATCATGAAGTCGATGTTGCCACAGAGTAGTTTGCGCGACATCTACGTCGGGATCGTGCCCTTCCTGGTGTCGGATCTGATCCGGCTGACGCTGGTGATCCTGTTCCCGACGCTGGTGCTGTGGCTGCCGACGCTTCTGGATCTGCCGCGCTGATTGCGGCCGGTTCCCGGGCCAGTTGCTTGACAAGGATGGGTATTTCTCGTGAACTTCGCCAATCCCCGCGAGAAAGGAAGCGCATGAGCCGCGAGCAGGAGGAAGCCCCCGGTGCGCCCGCCTTGGTGGCGAAATACTCGGTGGTGCGTGCCCTCGCCATTCTCGGTGATGCCTGGACGCTGTTGATCCTGCGCTCGGCGCTGGAGGGGACGCGCCGGTTCTCGGACTGGCAGAGCAACCTGGGCATCCCCAAGGCCGTTCTGGCCAACCGTCTGGACCGCTTGGTCGAGGCCCGCGTGTTCCGCAAGACCCCGGCCCATGAGGGCGGCAAGCGGATGGAATATGTCCTCGATGAAGCCGGTCTGGAGCTGTGGGAACCCCTCGCAGCCATTGTCCGCTGGTCGCGGAGCTGGCAGAATCCCGAGAACCGCTCTGTCCCGCTGTTTCGTCACACGCGCTGCGGTCATGCCTGTGACCTGATCCTCAGCTGCGATGCCTGTGCCCAGCCACTGAGTCCTTTTAATACATTTGCTGAACCGGGACCAGGGCAGGGCTACGAGCAACGGGTCGAGCCGCATTCACGCCGCCGCGCCAATTCCGCCGTCCGGCACGGCCCCGAGGCCTTGGGCTCGCCGGAAGCCTTGGCGCTGTTTGGTGATATGTGGGCGCCAGCAATAGTCGCCAGCGCTTTCCGCGGTGTCCGTCGGTTCAATGACTTGGTGACCTACCTACAGATCCCGCCACTCGTGCTGTCGATGCGGCTGAAGGAATTGCTGGCCATCGGCGTACTCACCCGCCGGTCGATAGAGGACAGCGAGCGGTACGAGGCCTTTCATCTGACCCGTACGGGTCTGGAATTGTTCCCTTATATCTCGATGTTAGCGAAATGGGGCGACCGCTGGTGTGACGATGGAACCGGCGTACCGCTGGTGTTTCATCACCGCAACTGCGGCCATCAGTATTCCCCGGTCTACCGTTGCTCAGTCTGCGGCGAACGCGTCAGCCGCACCGAGGTCGAGTTCCTCGACCACCACGCCTGAGCGCCGGGCGAATCCTCAGCCAATCTCCATGACACAATGCCCGGAAGGTGGCAGGAGGCGGGGATTCGCGGTTGACCCTCTCCCTTCTATATGTTCTTTAAGTGTAGTGTATTGGCCTGGCATCGCGGGCCTGGACTGCTTTGAGAAAGGATCTCGGCATGACAGAACGCTTTGGCTCTTCTGACCTGCGTACAGCCCTCCTGGACCGGTTGGGGGCGACGATCCCCGCTATGGCGGCGCCGATGTTCCTGGTCTCGGGTGTGGCGCTGGTCTCTGCGGTCTGCGACAGTGGGATGGTTGGCGCCTTCCCCTCGCTCAATGCCCGTACCACGGACGAGCTGCGCGATTGGCTGGCCCAGCTCAGCGCTCGCGCCGGGGCGCCCGGGCGGGCGGCCTATGCGGTCAATCTGGTCACCCATCGCACTAACCCCCGCTTTGCCGCCGACCTCGAGGCTTGCGCCGATGCGCGGGTGCCGCTGATCATCACCGCGCTAGGCAGTCCCGCCCCAACACTAGAAGCGGCGCATGGCTGGGGCGCCTTGGTCTTTGCCGATGTGAACTCGCCCAAGCTGGCGCGCAAGGCAGTCGAGGCCGGCGCCGACGGGCTAATCCTGGTCTGCAACGGGGCCGGTGGGCACACCGGGCTGGTCTCGCCTTTTGCCTTCGTCGACGAGGTGCGCCGCTTTTTCGACGGTCCGCTGGTCGTGGCGGGCGGCATCAGCACTGGCGGCGCCATCCGCGCCGTGCGTCAGATCGGCGGAGACATGGCGTCGCTCGGGACCCGCTTTCTGGCCGCGGACGAAAGTCTGGCGGTCGACGATTTCAAGGACATGGTCGTGGCCTCCAATTATGACGACATCATCGCCACCGACGCCATCACCGGTGCCCTGGCAAACAAGTTGCGGCCGAGCCTGCTTCGCGCCGGGATCGATCCCGATACGCTGGTGTCCGGGCGCCCCTTCGATCTGAGCAAGATCGAGGGCAACACCAAGCGTTGGCGCGACCTGTGGTCCGCAGGGCACGGTGTCGGGGCATCGTCGCGGCGCCAGCCCGCAGCGGATATCATCCGCGAGCTGAAGGCGAGCTATGGTGGCAGCCACTGACCCCGCATTCGCCGGGCAAGTCTTATCCATGACCGAGGATGCACCGTGACCGACACCCTTCTGCCCGCCGATCTGGTCGATTTCCTGCTGTTCGACTGGCTGGAGCTGGAAAGCCTTCTGTCCCGCCCGCAATTCGCCGATCATGATCGCGAATCGGTGAGCGCGTTGCTGGGTCTGGCGGACCGCATCGCGCGCGAGGAATTCCTGCCGCATTACAAGGCCGCCGATCAGGTCGAACCGCACCTGACCGCCGAGGGGGATGTCGAGGTCCTGCCGCAGGCGGGCGAGGCGCTCCGCGCCTATGCCGAGGCCGGGTTCATGGCCGCGCCCTTCGCTGCCGAGCATGGCGGGCTGGGCCTGCCCGAACTGGTGCACATGGCCGCGACCGGCAGCTTCTTTGCCGCCAATGTGGCAACGGCGGGCTATGCGATGCTCACTGTCGGCAACGCCCGGCTTCTGGTCCACAACGCCAGCCCCGCGCAGATCGAGGCCTTCGTGCCCAAACAGCTGGACGGCAGCGCCTTCGGCACGATGTGCCTGTCCGAACCGCAGGCGGGCTCATCGCTGGCCGATGTGCGCACCCGCGCGGTGTCCGAGGGGCACGATGAGCTCGGCGCACGCTACCGGCTGACCGGCAACAAGATGTGGATCTCGGGCGGGGATCAGAACATCTCGGCGACGATCCACCATCTGGTGCTGGCCAAGATCCCGGATGCAGACGGAACCCTGCCCGAGGGCACGCGGGGCCTGTCGCTGTTCTTGGTGCCGAAGCATCTGCCGGATGGCGAGCGCAACGACATCGCCGTGGCTGGGCTGAACCACAAGATGGGCTATCGCGGGACTTCGAACTGCCTGCTGAACTTCGGCGAGGGCACGCGGTTCCGTCCGGGCGGGCAGGCGGGGGCGGTCGGCTGGCTGGTGGGCAAGCCGGGGCAGGGGCTGGCGATCATGTTCCACATGATGAACGAGGCCCGGCTGGGTGTCGGCATGGGCGCGGCCGCGATCGCGATGCGGGCGCAGACGCTGTCCGTCGAGTATGCCCGCACCCGCTTGCAGGGCCGGACCGATCCCGCAGGCGCCCCGGTCGCCATCGCCGCGCATGCCGATGTGGCGCGGATGCTGACCCGGCAGAGGGCGATTGCCGAGGCCGCGCTGTCGATCATCCTGTTCTGCGCCCGGCTGGTCGATGACCGCGACACCGCTGAGACGCCCGAGGCCCGCGCCCAGGCGGACCGGCTGCTTGGCCTGCTGACCCCGGCGGCGAAGACCTGGACCTCCGAATGGGGGCTGGAGGTCAACAGCATCGCCATCCAGATCCACGGCGGCTACGGCTATACCCGCGATTTCGATGTCGAACAGCTCTACCGCGACCAGCGGCTGAACCCGATCCACGAGGGCACGACGGGCATCCAGGGTCTCGATTTCGTCGGCCGCAAACTGCTGAAGGAAGGCGGCGCCGGGCTGGAGATGCTGGCCGAGCGCGTCGCGCGGACCCTCGAGCGGGCGAAAGGGCAGGGACTGGCCGGGGAAGCGCTGGCGCTCTCTGCCGCCTGGGACAAGTTCCTTGCCGTGCGCGAGGCGCTGCCGACTCTGCCCCGCGTCCATTGGATGGGCGTCGCGATCGAGGTGCTGGACGGTTTCGGGACGACGCTGGCTGCCTGGATGCTGCTGGATCAGGCGCTGGTCGCGGGCAGTGACGAGCGCCGCATCCTCGCGCAATTCTTCGTCGCCTCGGAGCTGCCGCGCGCGCATCGCGGCTTCGACCTTGCCCTGCGCAGCCCCGTTCCCCTGCTCGACTTCACCGGAGACGCCCCATGATCGACCCCGCCCGCCTGTTCGACCTGACCGGCAAGACCGCCCTTGTGACCGGCGGCGCCACCGGTCTCGGCCGCACCGCCGCCGAGGCGCTGCTGGCCGCTGGGGCGCGTGTCCTCATCGCTTCGCGCAAGGGAGATGCCTGCGTCGCCGTGGCCCGGGAATTGTCAGCGCTCGGCCCCTGCGAGGGCTTCGCGGGCGATGTCGGCACCGAAGCGGGGGTAGAGGCGCTGGCCGCCGAGGTCGCCGCCCGCACCGACCGGCTGGACATCCTGATCAACAACGCCGGGGCGACTTGGGGCGAGCCCTTCGGCAGCCACGGGTTCAAGGCCTTCGAGCGCGTGCTGTCGGTCAATGTGACGGGCCTCTTTGCCCTGACGCAGCGGCTGATGCCGATGCTGATGGTGGCAGGCACCGCGGATGACCCGGCGCGGATCGTCAACATCGGCTCGGTCATGGGGACGATGCCCATCGCCGACGGCGCCTATTCCTATGCTGCGTCGAAGGCCGCCGTGCATCACCTGACGCGCATCCTGGCGAACGAGTTCTCGGGCCGTCACGTCACCACCAACGCCATCGCCCCCGGACCGTTCGAAACCAGGATGACCCGGTACTCGCTGGGCGACGACGCGGGCAAATCTGCGGCCTCGGCTGTGGTGCCGATGGGCCGCATCGGGTGCGAGGATGATCTTGCCGGCACCGTGCTGTTCCTGACCGGGCGCGGCGGGGCCTATGTCTCGGGCGCGATCGTGCCGCTCGATGGCGGCATCTCGGCCCGCGCGCCGCTGCACATGTTCCGCGAGGACGAGGCATGAGACAGCCTGTGTCAACCTATGGCTTTGGCCGCGCCCTGGCCGACCGGGTCGGTACGATGTGGGGCCCTTCGGACTGGGTGCTGCTGGATCAGACGCGGATCGACGCCTTCGCCACGGTGACCGAGGATCACCAGCCGATCCATGTGGACCCGGTCCGCGCCGCCGCCAGCCCCTTCCGCGGTACCATCGCCCACGGCTTTCTCACCCTCTCGATGCTGAGCCGTCTGGCGGAACAGGCGCTGCCGGTGCTGAGCGAGGTTCGTGAAAGCCTGAATTACGGCTTCGACAAGATCCGTTTTCTCAGCCCCGTCCCCTCGGGCGCACGGATCCGCGCGGTCTTCACCTTGAACGCGGTAGAGGACAAGCCCGGCAACCGCCAGCTGCTGCGCCTTGCCGTCGCGGTAGAGGTCGAGGACGCCGAGCGCCCGGCGCTGGTCGCCGACTGGCTGGTCATGCTGAATTTCGGAGAGAACGCATGAACAAGGATTTCGCGGGCCGCGTGGTTATCGTCACCGGCGCGGGCGCCGGTCTGGGGCGCAGCCATGCGCTGGGTCTGGCGGCCGAAGGGGCGCGGGTCGCCCTGTTCGACCTGACCGCGCCGCAATCCGTCGCCGAAGAGATCCGCGCCGCCGGTGGCGAGGCGCTGGCCATCGCCTGCGACGTGGCCAACATGGCGGCGGTCGAGCGCGGCGTGGCCCAGGTGACGGAGGCCTGGGGCCGCGTCGATGTGCTGGTTAATAACGCGGGGATCCTGCGCGACAAGACCTTCGCCAAGCTCACCCCGGCCGATTTCGCCCAGGTTCTGGCGGTGCATTTGACCGGCAGCTTCCATTGCACCAAGGCTGTCTGGGAGATCATGCGTGCCCAGGGCTACGGGCGGATCGTGCTGACCTCCTCGGCCTCGGGGATCTACGGCAACTTCGGCCAGTCGAACTATGGCGCGGCCAAGGCGGCGATGATCGGGCTGATGAACGTGCTCCATCTCGAGGGCGCGAAATACAACATCCGTGTCAACACCCTGGCCCCGACCGCCGCGACCGGCATGACGGAGGGGCTGATCACCGCCGAGGAAGCCGCGCTCCTGGCACCAGACACGGTGACGCCCGGGGTGCTTTACCTCACGCATGAGGACGCGCCGTCGCGGGTGATCCTGGGCGCCGGGGCAGGGGTCTTTGCCGTCACCCATATCGCCGAGACCGAGGGCGCCTGGCTGCCCCCGGCCGAGCGAACCGCCCGGGGCATCGCCGCCGCCATGGACCGGATCACTGACCGGCAGGGCGAAGCGACGCATGGCTCGGCCCTCGATCAGACGAGAAAGTTCGTCGATATCGCTCGCAAGGCGCGAGCCTAACACCGACTTTTTTGCGTGTATCGGTAAGTAGAATCACTGCACGAGTCTCATATGTAAGTACGCCCGCGCCGAGGTCGTCGCCCACCCGCTGCCGCATGATGAAGTGGTGCGCCTCCAGCCGTGATAGTCTTCCAGGGCTTCGCGTTCTTGCGGGGTGGAATGACGGCATGGGCACCGCGATCTGCGATCGCATCGTGGCACTTGCGCGTGTCGTAGGCGCCGTCTGCCGTGACGCTGGCGAGCTCTTGGCTCTTTGGGATTTGGTCGAGGAGGTCAGGAAAGATCGGCGCATCCATTGCCCGGCAGGCGCATGCGCAGCATGCTGCCGAGAGGGGCCGACGTGACTTCCGGTGATCTCGACCGCTCGGATCTCCAGCGTTTCCTCATCGATCCCAAGGTGGATCTTCCGCCAGACCCGCCGTTTTGCGCCGCCATGCTTGCTTGCGTGCCATTCGCCTTCACCTTCGACCTTGATCCCGGTGCTGTCCGCTGCCCGGCAGTGCATCACGCAGTGATGTCACGAGAGGGATCAGCAGGTGCAGCGGCCCCTTGGAACCACGAAACGGGATGTTGACAGCCAAGGACTTCTGACGGCGCGACAGCGTGCTGAAGTCGGGCACCGCCCAATCGAGGCCAACCAGTCGCAGCAGACTTTCGACAAACCCGGTTGTCTGCCGGAGCGCCATACCGAATAGCACCTTCATCGTAAGGCACGTCTGAATAGCGGCATCGATGTAGCTCTGCTGACGGCCACGCCTGCCTGTCGGCACGGCATCCCAGCTCATCTCGGGGTCGAACCAGATCGTCAGCGAGCCACGGCGCTTGAGCGCGTGCGCCGGTGGGCTCGAACCAGTGGTGCCTCACCGGCTTACTGTAGGCCGGCCAGTTCCTGGTCCTGTAGCGCAATCCACTTGATAGGCTTTGGCAGGAGTCGCCGGGATCACACCTCCGGCGATGCTCAAGGCGGCGACAGTGGCGCCTGCCCGGAGAACTCGTTTCATCACGTCACTCCACTCTAAGTGGTGCATCGATACGAAACACCATTTATGATGGCAAGGAGATTTGATTGATGACGCGCCGCGTCGCCCACCGGTGGCATTGCGACGGGAGGTCAATCATCTCGCGGGTCCCATATTGGGATCTGTCGTCCAGACCCTGTTCCCCATCTGTGCTCAGCCGGTTGCTCCATTTCGAGGATGCGCGTGAGCTTCAGAGGCATGGATAGCACAACGCCAAGCGCCGAATCGCCGATTGAGGTCGGATTTCAAAGAGGTAAGGACCCACGGCTGCCGGTGCACTACTGGTCCCGGCTCCTCAGGAACCGCGCATAATCCTCGCTGACCGCGCGGGCCTCGGCCAAGGCGCGTGCGCGCTCCAGATCCAGACATCGAAAGTAGGCCTGCACATCCGCGAAGTACCGCTCGAAGTCTTGGCCGAGGAGTTCCGTATAAGCCCGGATGTCGTCTGGGGCCTGCGGGACGAAGGGGCGCTCCGGCGCGATGCAGGGATTGGCCCAAGCGGTCGTGGGGAGCAACGCCGAGATCACCAGCGCTCTCAGGGCTTCGCGTGCACAGGAGATGTGCAGGGCAAAACTCCTTTTGCGCCTTTAATGTTGTATTGTCGTCCTGTAGCTCTGGTATCAGAGCAGGACGATTTTCGTCAAGTCACTATTATTGTCTTGCTATCATTAATGTTGTCTCGTATCAGCTGCGGTGTATCGATCCCGCGAGCCTGATGCTGCACCTATGCTGAAAGGACCAAGCGGGAGGCCATGATAGAAGAAGCCCCGAATGTGGTTACAGAAGACGGACTGCGAAGCCTCATGGCTGAAGGCTACGCCATCGAGGTGGTCTGCAAGGAAGCGGGCGAGAAGCGCCACAACAGCTGGTACGGCATCTGGGTCGTGCGCGCCGTCTCCGACAATGGGCGAGCCGAGAAGATGCTGGTCACCAGCCGCAGCTATCTCAAGGTGCGCGAGTTCAAGACGATCGTCGGCGTTGTCAGCTTCCTCTCCGAGATGGGATGCCCTGCTGCGCGTATCCCGCTCCTTGAAGGAGGACGCGAGCTCAACACCGGCACGGGTCTCATGGCTGGCGACCGCGCCGAGCCGTAAGTCCGATCGGGCAGCCCTTCGTGGCGCGCTCGTTGCACTCACCTTGGCTCCGGGCGCCCTGATCGCGCCCGCAGCCCTTGCCGAAGGGTTCATTTTCTCCATCGGCCCCGATGGTCGTTTGATGGATCCTGATGCGGCGGAGACGTCGCTTGCCGCATTCGATCCGGATCTCGCAGGTGAGACGAACAGCTTGTTCCTGTTCTCCCCGGCAAGGGGAGCTTCCTCAGGTTTCGGCTTGGAAGATGGGGCAGCCGGCACCGGCGCGGTTCCGCCAGCCATTATCGCCTCTCCCGACATCCTCGACGCGATCCAATCAACGGCCCTGCGTTACGCAGGGCATGCCTCCCTGCGATCTGCCGGGCTCACGGTGTCGGATTGGGCGCTGTTCTACCGCGCCAATATCGAAGTCGAGAGCGCCTACAACCCGGCAGCTCTGAGCCCCGTTGGAGCGATCGGGCTCGGGCAGCTGATGCCGGCGACGGCGCGCGCCCTTCGTGTCGACCCTCACGACATGGCGCAGAACCTCGACGGCTCCGCGCGCTACCTCCTGATGATGCTCGCCGAGTTCGGCGATCCGCGCCTGGCGCTTGCGGCCTACAACGCAGGCCCCGAGGCAGTAACGCGCCATGGCGGCATTCCCCCGTTTCCAGAGACCCAAGGGCATGTGGCCCGCGTGACGGCCGTGTTCGAGCGGCTCAGAGGAGATTTGTCATGAGCCCGAAGATCAAGTCCACCGCCGGTGGCGTGGCGCCCGCTGTCACTCTCGCCCTTGTAGCTGTTGTCGTGCTGGCCGGACCGGCTGTCGCGCAAAGCATCGACCTCTCGCCGGTGCAGACGCTCCTGCAGGGCATCGTCGATGCGATCACCGGCCCCTTGGGCATCGTGATCGGCACGCTCGCACTGATCGGCGTCTTCCTCTCCTGGCTTTTCGGGATCCTGGATTTCCGGCAAGCGCTCTGGGTGGTTGTGGCGATCGCAGGCATCGCTGCCGCCCCGACCATCGTTGCCGCCATCTGGACCACCTGAGGCCGGGCCATGGCTGAGACGTCGCGTGTGTTCATCGGCCTCTTACGGCCACCGAAGCTGCTGGGCCTGCCGATCATGTACGCCATGGTCTGGCTCTTCGGCTCGGTGCTCCTCTTCCTCTGGGTGCAGAGCTGGGTGGTCGCCTTGATCGCGGCGCTTAGCTGGCCTGCGCTCTGGAAGGCCGCCGATTGGGACCCGAACTTCCTCGACGTCCTCGTCATCACGCTTCAAGAGACGCCGCCCACGCGGAACCGCAAGCATCACGGCGGAGACAGCTATGCCCCGTGACCAGAGCTTTGCCACAGATGCTGCCGCCCTCGATCCGCTGACCGCGCTACCCCAATGGGTCAAGGGCGAGACGCGGCTGTCCTCGATGCTGCCCTATGTTAGTCTTGTCACCGACCGGACGATCCGCACGCGCGGCAATGAGCTTATGCAATGCATCCGGCTCAATGGTGTGAACAGCACGACCGCAGAAGACACCTATCTCGACAAGGTCGGCGGTCTCCTCGCGGGCATCGTCGCGCAGGTCGGGACCGGCTTTTCTTTCTACCTGCATAAGGTCTCGAAGGCCGTCGACGTCTCGCTTCCCCCAATTGCAAGCAAAGTTTTTGCCGCCGCAGTTGATCAACGCTGGAGCGCTCATCTCGCGTCAGCCGGTCTGCGGGACAAGACCCTGACCTTGACAGTCTTGAAGCGGCCCGAGGCCGGCAGCCGGTTGCCCTTTGGCCTAGCCGCCTCCCGCACCCGTCTTATGGCCGACACCACGAGGCGACTGCGCAAGCTTGATGAAGTCGTGGGTTTCCTGCTCTCGGCCTTCGATGAGCTGAACCCGCGGCTTCTCGAAGCAGGCAACGGCGAGCTTCTGGGCTTCCTCGGGGCGCTCAACACCGGTGAGGAACATCCGCTGTTTCCCCGCTCCCGGCTCGGTGTCATCGCCGAGGACGTCGCCAATACGCGGGTGACCTTCCGCGGCAAAGCGATCGCGCTCTCCGATGGCCCTGTGGGCGAGAAGTTCGGCGAGATCTTTGCCGTCAAGAACTATCCGGCCAAGACCGACACCCTGATCCTCGACGAGCTGAACCTGCCCGTCGACATGGTCGTCACCCATTCCTTCGTTCCGATCAACGCCAACATCATGGCCGGCCGGATCAAGCGTCAGATTCGCCTCATGCAGGCCGCCAATGACGGTGCCGTCAGCCTCGCTCAAGAGCTGGAACTGGCGCAGGACGATCTGGAATCAAAGCGCCTGATCTTCGGCGAACACCACATGACCGTCGCCGTCTACGCGCGGAGCCAATCCGCGCTCGACGACATCTCGGCCGAGATCCGCAACATATCCGCGACCTCCGGCATCAACCTGATCTCGGAAGCCTTCGGCGCCCGGGCGCATTTCATGGCGCAGCATCCGGGCAATACGGCAGCGCGCAGCCGCAAAGCCGCGATCACCAACCACAACTTCGCAGACCTCGCGACCTTCCACCGCTCGCCCTTGGGCAAGTCCGGGGAGCAGGTGCCCTGGGGCGTGCCGATTGCCCTCTTCCCGACGCCCGAACGCAGCGGGTTTCGGTTCAACTTCCACGAACAGGGCCGCCCCGACCGCGAACCCACAAGCGGGCACACCCTCATTCTCGGGCGCCCGGGTTCGGGCAAGTCCGTCCTCGCAGGGTTCCTCATGACCATGGCGAAGAGGGCAGGGGCGCGGCTTTTCGTGTTCGATTACCGCGCCGGCATGGAAATGGCCGTGCGCGCGCTCAGCGGCAGCTATGCAACGGTCCGCGCAGGGCGCCCCACGGGGCTGAACCCGTTGCAGACCGAGATCGATGATCGCGGCCAAGCCTGGCTCGCCGATTGGCTCGCGACGCTCCTTGAACAGCCGGGAAGGCCCTTGAGCCCGGTCCAGACCAACCGTTTGCAAGAGGTCGTGCGCCAGAATGCCAGCGCTGGGAATGCAGGCCTTCGGAACTGGTCGGATTTCGCATCGCTGCTGGTGTCGACCGATGACGAGGGTGACCTCTATGAGCGGCTGCAGGAATGGACAACGGACGGGCGCTATGGCTGGATCTTCGGCGCCAATACCGAGGACACGTTCCAGATCGGTGCCGATGGCGGCTCGGGCGTCTCCGGCTTCGATCTCACCGGCATTCTCGACTCCGAGAGCGAACGCGAGCGGATGGCCGTGCTCTCCTATCTGTTTCGCCGCATCGAGCGCGTGATCGAGGATCGCAAGCCTACGATCATCGTCATCGATGAAGCCTGGAAGGCCCTCGACAATGCCTATTTCGCCGAGCGCCTGAGCAACTGGCTGGTAACCGCCCGCAAGCAGAACGCGGTCGTCGTGATGATGACGCAATACGCGAGCCAGCTCGAACGCACCCGGACCGGCAAGACCATCATTGAGGCGGTGCCGACACAGGTGCTGCTCCCTAACATCCGCGCCTCGGCGGCGGACTATGCCATGCTGGGGCTCAGCGAGAAGGAGCTCGATGTGCTTCTCGGCGTGGGCTCCGCCTCGCGGCTGGCGCTCGTGCGCGATGATCGTGGATCCGTGGTGATCGATGCCGATCTCAGCGCCCTTGGCTCTCTCGTGACCATTCTTGGCGGCATGGAGAAGGGCGAAGCCCTCGTCGGCGCCGATTACCGGGACCGCCCCGATTTCTGGAGAGTTTCATGATCGTCCGTAGCCTTGTTCGCATAGGTGGATTGCTCTGCTTTGTCGGGGCGCTGAGCGCTTGCGGTGCCTCAGAGGCGCCCCGCGCCAATTGCTTCAACTTCCGCGACGCACCGGCAAGGTCGGCCATCCGGGCCGCGACAGTCGCCTCTGAGACTGTCGAGGTCACCCGCCGCGACACTGGCTGTGAGTTCGTTCGGCTCGGGATGGGCAGCTGAGGATGACGGCTCGGTTCTCCACCTCGGCGCTCGCGCTTGCCATGGGCGTATCCCTCCCGGGAGCCGTCCTGGGGCAGGGCGTCCCAACCTTCGATGCCCGCCTCTTTGCGGCACGCCAGTCGATCCTCGAGCAAACGGATCAAGACCTTGCCCTGCAAGGGGAGCGGTTGAGCCGTGAGGAGCGGATTGCCGAGATAGAACGGCGTCAGCTCGCATCGCTCGAAGGATTGATGGACGCGATGTCGTCGCGCGGGGGCGATGTTGGCGCGACAATCGTCAGACTCGAAGCCGGGTCGGGCAGCAATTCGAACGCGCCGGCCGGCATCGACACGGCCGCGACCAGTCTCTATGCGCCTCAGGATTCCAATCCGGCGGCGCTGCGCATGTTCGGGGATGCCCGCGAGGGGATCGAAGAGCTCATCATCCGCGCAGCCCGCGACACCCATGGCCTCGCGGGCGTGGGCGACGCCGGCCTCTCCCTGGTGCAATGGCGCTGCCTCCTCCAGGCCCTGATCTGGCAGGAGAGCCGGTTCCAGATTGGTGCACGCTCTCCGGTCGGCGCCTACGGCCTCACCCAGATCATGCCCGCGACCGCGGGCGATCTCGGCATCTATCCCGCCTATTACGACGACCCGTACCTGCAAGTGGTCGGGGGTGCGCGTTATCTCGCGCAGATGCTGGCGATGTTCGACGGCAACGTCATCCATGCGCTCGCCGCCTATAACGCGGGCCCCGGCAATGTGCAGCGCCACGGCGGCGTCCCTCCCTTTGCGGAGACGCAGCACTACGTCCTGGTGATCCCGCAGCAATACAACGCCTATCTCGCCGCTATCGGCGGCATCGATGCGCTCGGCAGCATCGACCCGGTGCTCCTCGCCAACGCGAGCCTGAGCCTCACCGCCCACGGCGCCGGCGTCTATGGCGACTATTCCCTCGTCTCCGTGCAGGCCGCAGCCCTGCGGGTGCAGGACATCATCACGCGCATCGGCGAGACCGACGATCTGCACGAGACCATCGCGCTCAACACCTATGCCCGCGCCGAACTCGCGCGGCTCGTGGCGATCCGCACCCGCATTCGGGCCGCGCAAGCCGAGCCGCTCAGCGCCGATCAGATCGCCTTCGCCGCAGCCCAGGCTCAAGAGCGCGCCTACATGGATTTCACGATGGAGAGCTTGCGATGACCTTGAGACCGGGCCGCGCCCTTGGCGCAACCCTCGCCGCGATCTTCCTTGCAGGCCAGCCAGCCGGCCTTGCAAAGGCGCAAGGCGTTCCGACCGTGGACACCCAGAACATCGCCCAGGAATTGCGGCAGTTGCAGCAGATGCTGCAGGATTTCGGCATCCAGAGCGATCTTCTGGAGAATGCGCTCGCGCAGTTGAACCTCCTGCAGCAGCAATTCGATCAGCTCGAAGACATGTATGCCTCGCTGACCGGGCCGCGCAGCATTCTGGGCTTTGCCATGGGTGGAGATCTCGATGGGCTGCTCGCCGCAAACTTCAGCGACCTTCCGGGCCTCGTCCGTGGCATTCAAGCCGGAGACTGGAGTGCGCTCATCGGCCCCAATGCAGGTCCGATGCGCACGCAGATGGAACAGGCCTTGGCCCGCGCCGGGTTTGACGAAGACACGCTGAGCGAGATCGCGACGAGCGGCAATCCCGGTGCTGCGGGCGTGGCGACGCGCGCCACGACCGGCGCAGTTCTCTCCGCTGCAGCCCAGAACAGCCATGCCGAGGCCGCACAATCACTGGAACGGGTCGAGGAACTCGTCTCGATGATCCCGGACATGGAAGATCTCAAAGCCTCGATGGATCACAACACCCGCGTGACCGCCGAGCTGGCGATCGCGCTGACCCGCATGTGGGAGCTCGAGGCCATCCAGACGCTCGGTGTGGGCACGTCAGGCGTGGTCGATGCGGCCACCATTGCAGAAGAGCGCCGCTACATGGATTTCACCTTGCCGGATCTAGCGCCATGAGCGTGCTCTCGGGCGTGAGCACACGCGATCTGGTCGAGGAAGAGCTGATCCACGGTGCTCTGCGCCGCGAGCAGCTTTGGCGCGCGATTGGTCTCGGCGGGGCCGCCTTCGGCGTGCTGGGGTGCCTCGCTGCCGCTGCCGTCGCGCTCATGGTTAAAACCCCGCCGCCGGTCGTTGTGCCCTATGATCCGCAAACCGGCCTCGCTTTGCCCAACGCGACGGTGGAGGCAGTCTCGCTCGCGGAGCGACCAGCCATCGTTGAAGCACAGATCTACCGCTACATCCTCGACCGCGAGGCCTACAACCAGCTCGACAATGACCTTCGCGTGCGCCGGGTTCTTGCCCAATCGACGGGTGCAGCCGAAGCCAGCATGCGCGCGATGTGGACCTCCGGCCAGGAAAGCTACCCTCCCACGCGCTATGGACCCGCGGCAGAGATGGCGGTGGAGATCGCCTCGATCACGCTCATCGGCGAGAACCGTGCCCAGGTTCGATTGAGGAAGCGTCTCACCAGTCCGCAGGGCGCGCAGACGGGGGCCTTCACCGCCACGCTGATGTTCGCCTTCCAGCCCGAGCGCGCCCGCGCGATCGACGAGGTCTGGCAGAACCCCTTCGGTTTCACCGTCACGAATTACGCCATCCGATCGGACCGCGCAGAATGATATCTCGTTCCTCCTTGCGTCGCCCCTTCGGGCTCGCGACTGCGACCCTGATCGCTTTGACCCTCTCCGCACAATGCGCCCGTGCCGAGACAACGCCCCGGCCTGGCACGCATGACACGAGGGTACGTGTCGCGACCTGGACCGAGGGTCAGGTCTACCGCCTCATCACGACGCTCACGCGCGTGACCACCGTCGAGTTTGGCGAAGGGGAGACGATCCGGTCGATCATCGCCGGCGACACTGTCGGCTTCCAGTTCGATGCCGTGCCCGGCGGCCGCGCATTCGCCATCAAACCGGCGGCAACCGGCGTCGCGACCAACATCACAGTCTACACGAACCGCCGCTCCTACTATTTCCACGTCGTCGAGGCGCGAGAGACGCCGCATTATGTCGTGCAGTTCCGCTATCCGGGAAGCCATGCGGAGCCGGTTCGAACCGTCGCGGCGCAAGCCCCGAACACCAACTATGCCGCAAGCAGTGAGACCGAGTTCACGCCCGCCGCCGTCTGGGACGATGGCACCTTCACCTATTTCCGCTTCGCGCGGAATGCGCCGGTGCCGGCGATCTTCCGCTATGCCGAGGGCCGGGAGCGCTCGGTCAACAGCGGCGCCCTAGCCGATGGCGTGATCCGCGTCTCGGGTGTTAATCGGCAATGGGTGCTGCGGCTTGGCGACGAGGTGGTGTGTATCCAGGACATGGGAGCGCCCGCCTCATGACGCAGGACACCGACGATCTCGCCAAACGCCTTGCGGCGCTCGAGGGCGTGACCCAAGGCAAGCGCGCCAAGACCAAGCCTTCGCCTGTCATGGCCCTTCTCGGCGTTGTAGGTATCGCGGCCGTGGGTGGTCTTGTCTGGGTCGTCCTGCAACCAACGCCGCAAATTCAGTTGGCGACGGCGTCGCCTGAGGAGTTTCAGGCGGTGGGATCCGGGTTTGGCGATCTGGGACCGGCGTCTCAACCGACGCCGGAACCGGCGCCTGCGGAGCCGGCCGGCCCCTCAGCCTCTGAATTGGCTCTGCGGGAAAGCCTCTCCACGCTCAGAGCAGAACTCGACGCGCTTCGCTCCCGCCCGACCGAGACACCCGACAGCAGCGCGGATCAGGCCATCGCTGATCTCACGGCACAGATCGCGGATCTGCAGGCCGCGTCAACCGAGGGGCAGCAAGCCCTCCAGCGTCAGCTGGTCGAACGCGAGCGAGAGCTTGAACAACTCCGCATGGACCTCGAACTTGCGCGGCTGGCACCATCCGACATGGGACCCGCCAACCGGTCAGAGGAAGACATGCGGCTCGCAGAACTCGAGCGCCGCCGCATTGCCGACATGGAAGCCCGTGCCGAGCGCATCGCCTCACCGATGATAGCCGTTGCTGGTGCCGAGGCAGGCAGCGAGCGCGGAAGCGCGCTTGATGAGGCGCGGCTCAATGCCGACGAGGCCTTCGTTCGCAGCGGGGCTCGGCCTTCGCGAGTCACCCGTGCGGAGGTGATCGCCAATCCGCGCAACACCGTGGTCCAAGGCACCCTTATTCAGGCTGTGACCGAGACGGCCCTCGACAGCACCCTGCCCGGAGCCATCCGGGCAATCGTCTCCGAAGACGTGCATTCCTTCGATGGCGGTCGCGTCCTGATCCCGCGCGGCGCGCGCTTGATCGGGCGCTATCGGTCTGACGTGGCGCTGGCCCAGTCCCGGGTCATGGTCGCCTGGGACCGGATCCTCTTGCCCGACAACCAGAGCGTCGAGATCAGCGCCCACGGCGGCGACGCGCTCGGGCGAACGGGCACCACAGGCGACGTCGATACCCGCTTTGCGCAACGCTTCGGCTCGGCCGCCCTCATCTCGCTGATCGGTGCGCTGCCGGCCGCGGCAGCCGGGCAGATCGAGGATGACGCGGTGGCCGATGCCACCAGCGATATCGGTTCGGATCTGCGCGACAGCACCCAAAGCGTCATGCAGGATTATCTCGCCATCCGCCCGGTGATCCGCGTGGCGCAAGGCAGCCGGATCACCGTCATGGTCGACCGCGATCTGGAGATTTTGTTTTAGGATGCTCCCACCTCTCACACAGTTTGCGGGGGTTACCGGCCGGGCAGATCACCCCGGACGGCAGCGGGGGACGGATCGATCTGGAGATGGTCGAATTGGGCCGATCAGAAGTGGGATCGCCCCCGCAGTTTCGCATGTCCTGAACGGATACCGGAGGAAGGTCGCAGCACCTTGCCTCGCATAACAAGATAAGGAAGACGAAGTTGAACGACACAGTGGGGATCGACATATCAAAGGCAACACTCGACGTATTCCGGTTGTCGGACGGGCGGCGAGAGCAGTTTTCCAACGATGCCGCCGGTCTCAAGAAGCTGAGGACGTGGCTTGGGAAAACACCTGTCCGGGTGATTTACGAGCCGACGGGTCCCTACCATCGGGACCTCGAACAAGCCCTCACCGCCACAAGCCATGGCCTTGTGAAGGTAAACCCCACGCGGGCACGGCGTTTCGCGCAGGCGACTGGCCAGACAGCAAAGACCGACCGCGTCGATGCCGAGCTTCTGGCGAGGATGGGCGCGGTGCTCAACCTTGAAGCCAGCCCGGCCCGGTCGGAGGCCCTCATGGAAATCAAGGAGCTGCACGTCGCTCGCGTCGGCCTGATCAAGGATCGGACAGCGTGCCGGAACCGGCTCGGGACGGCTCGATGCAAGGTGATCGTCTCGCAGCTGAACGCGCGCTATCGCCAGATCAAGGCGCAGATCGCCCAGATCGACGCCGAACTGGTGCGCTATGTCAAAGCCGATCCGGAGCTCGCGCGCCGCTACGAAATCCTTCTCTCCATTCCCGGGATCGGCCAGGTCGCAGCCATCGCGCTGATCGTCGAGATGCCTGAACTGGGCAGCATGAACGCCAAGGAAGTCGCCAGCCTCGCGGGACTCGCGCCGATCACCCGTCAGTCCGGCCTTTGGAAAGGCAAGGCCCGGATCAGCGGTGGTCGCCAGACGATCCGCACGATGCTGTTCATGCCTGCCCTGATCGCGACCAGGTTCAATGCGCCTTTGCGTCAGGTCCACGAATCCCTCATTGGCGCCGGAAAGCCATGGAAGGTCTCGATCACCGCGGTGATGCGCAAGCTCGTCATCCTCGCCAACGCGCTCGTGCGCGACGACCGCACCTGGGCTGAAGCCCGTGCTTGATCATAACGGATACTTCTGAGATGGCAGCGAGCTACTTGGAGGCCTCGCTCGACCGTCTGGGCGAGGCCGTGCGCCGCGACGACGTCATCGAGATCTGCATCAACCCGGACGGTCAGGTCTGGGGAGAGTTTCAAGGCGACTGCGTCTTGCGGCCGCTCGGCGCGCCACTCACACAGACGCAAATCCGCGATCTCGGCAATCAGATCGCCTCGGCCGCCTCGACAACCCTCAGCACCAAGAAGCCGATCGTCTCGGTGTCGATATTGCACCATAGCCGGCCGATCCGCGCGCAGGTGATCCAGCCGCCGGTCGTCGAAGGCGGCTTCTGCATCGCGCTGCGGTTCTTCTCTTCGCTGCCGCTCGACACCATCACGCTCGAGTTTCTCTACGGCAAGGAGCGCAGCCTCGAAGGCCTGCGCCAAGAGCGAAACATTGCCCTGCGCGAGGTCGCGGCATCAGGTGACATCGGCGCCGCCCTGTCCTTCTGTGTCGAGAACAAGCTCAACATGATCGTTTCGGGCGGCACCTCGACCGGCAAGACGGTCGCCGCACGGAAGATCTTGTCGCTCATCCCGGCAGAGGAGCGGATCGTCACCATCGAGGAGGCGGCCGAACTGAGGCCTGAGCAGCCGAATGTGGTGACCTTGATCGCAGATCGCGACACGGAGGCCCGATCCGCGAATACTCTCCTCGCGGCGACCCTGCGCATGCGACCTGACCGGATCGTCTTGGGCGAGGTTCGGGGCACGGAGGCCATGACCTTCCTCGAGGCGATCAACACGGGCCACGGCGGTTCGCTCACCACCCTGCATGCCGAAACCCCGCAGCTCGCCGTCCGCCGCCTCGCCATCGCGGCCCTGAAATCCCAGTTGCCGATGACCTACACAGACATGCTCGACTACATCGAGGGGTCGATCGACGTGATCATCCAGACCGGCCGACAGGACGGCGCCAGAGGCATCACCGAGTTCTTCCTGCCGGGGCAGGGAGGGCAGCAAAGCCAAGACAGATTGGACGGGCGGGGCAGGCGGGCACTCGCCAGCGCGACACAATGAAGAAGAAGGAAGATCCGATGCGGAAGATCATGATGGCGGCGTTTGCGACATTGGTGGCCACGTCTCTTGAGGCGCAAACCGCGCCCCAGATGACGACCGATCTCACGGTCACCATGGACCGGCAGCAGTACCGGATCTGCAATGATCGGCCGGTCCGACCGGCCTGGATGGACGAGGTGCATCCGAGGGAGGCCTATAAGGTGCTGACCTTGATGCGGCTTTATGAGCTCCGGGCTTGGGAGGAAATCAGGGCATCAGGACAGTGCGAATGCGACACGCGTTTCCCCTCATGGGATGCGGCCTCGGCCGAGTATGCCGAACGTTTCGAATCCAACACGCAGGCTGAACACACGCAGTCTCAGCTCGTATTGCGCCGAAACCAGGCCGAGATCGCTCGGGCCGTGCAGGATATCTGTGAAGCTCAAGGCAACTGGTGATGAGCATCGTCAGCTGGATGGTCGGTACGGCTGACGGGTTTCTCGCAGACGCCGCGCAGTCTCAGTTTGGGGCGGTGGCGAGCAACACCGGCACGATCATTCTGTTGATGGTCACGCTCTCTTTGATCGGCGTCTGCATCAACATGGCCTTCCAGTTTCGAAGCATGGATGGCGCGAGCTTCTTCTGGTATCTCGTCAAGCTCATCTTGATCGGTTTCTTCGCGTTCAACTGGGCCAACTTCAATGCTGTCGCGGAGGCGGTCATCGGCGGGTTGGACTATGTCGCCGGTGCCCTGATCTCTTCGGTGGGCGGTGGCGGAGCAGGGGCCACATACTTTGCTGCGGAGTTCGACCGACTGATCACCGAGTTCAGCCAATACCTGAATGCAATCGGTAACAACCTGAACTGGATGACTGGCGCCATTCTCGGCAGCATCGGCCTTGTCCTCTTGAGCTTCCTCGGCTTCATGACCGGTATCGTCCTCATCTTTGCCAAGATGATGCTGACCCTGATGCTCGGCCTCGCCCCGATCATGATTGCCCTGTCGCTCTTCGACGCGACCAAGGACTTCTTCCACCGCTGGGTTTCAACAACCATCAGCTACGCCTTCTATCCAATCGTCATAGCGGCGATGTTTTCGACGGTGGTCGGGATGGCGAACTCGCTCCTGGCCCAGCTCGGCGACCCGAACTCAGCGACAAACATCGGCTCACTGGTCCCGTTCTTCGTCATGGTGTTCTTGGCCAAGGGGGTTGTTGCGGCGACGCCGCTGATCGTCCGAGGTATTTCCGGGAACCTGATGGTGGCGGCCGGGCCGGCCATCGCAAGTGGAGCGGCGGGGGTAATCCGAGGGTTTGCGAACACAGACGGCGTTCGCAGCCGAGCCCGGTTTGGATCGCTAACGACCGGGGAAAGCGTGGGGCGAGGGATGGTTCAGGCGCCGGCGGCCGTGCGAGGGGCGGCCTCCTCGACTGGCGCTCATATTGTCAGGGTGGTCGAGCGGGCGAGGAGGTTGAGGAGCTAAGGGACGGCATTCAAAGGTAGCAAATGTGTGAGGGCGCCACTTCGGCTTGTTTCCAGACTGCCTCTGTCCACCTTTACTGGCTCCACCGCCGTAATAAGCAGCCTGTAACGAGCGTCGACCTGAGACGTGCGGACGGCCCCGCCGCACCGCGTGCTGCCATTGATGTGGGTCACCCGGTCAGCACAAGGCAGCACAGAAGGTTGGTGAAACGGGAGCAAGCACGGCTCAAAGGCGGTTCGCCATTGGTGACCACGGGACGTAGATTCTATTTCTACGTGCTCACGGGCATTTCGGGTGCGGAATTTTGCGCAACGCTGTCGGCAGTGTTGACTGAATAACAGTGTCGGACGGCATTAATGAAACACCTTATGGCAACCACCGAGATTGCGGTCTTCGTGGAAACGTCAACGTCGGTTCAGGATCAACGGTGGTCTTTTGGAGTTCAGACGTTCGAAGCAGCCATGAACCTGCCGCGCAGCACCTACTACTATCGCGCGGTCGCCAAACCCGAAGGGCTGTCGGATGCCGAGCTGACGTCGATCATCGAAGACATCCAGGATGAACTGCCCTGTTATGGTTACCGGCGTGTGACACACGAACTGAAGCGTCACGGATTGATCATAAATCACAAGAGGGTAGCCCGCGTCATGCGGCTGGCCGGACTTGGCATAAAGGCCCGCAGGCGCTTTGTGCGGACAACCGACAACCAGCACGACTCGCCGATCTTTCCGAACCTCTACCGCAATGCCATCCCGGATCGGCCTGACCGGATATGGGTCGCGGACTTCACCTACATCCGGGTGGCGACCGACTTCTGCTTACTCGCGGCTATCCTCGATGTCTGCAGCCGCAAGGTCGTCGGATATGCGCTGTCACAGCGCCTCGACACGCCTCTGGCGCTGGCGACCTTGCGCGCGGCGGTGGCAAACAGGGCTCCTCCGGCGGGCTGCATCCATCATACGGACCGCGGCAGCCCAATACGCATCCCGGACCTAGCGCGATGCCCTTGCGGATGCGGGCCTCCAAGGCGCCATGAGCGGCGTCGGGAACCCCTATCACAACGCGCAGGCAGAAAGCTTCATGAAGACGCTGAAGGTCGAAGAGGTCTATCCGGCCGGATACGAGACCTTCACGGATGCCGCTACCCGCTTGCCCCGGTACATCGAGCAGGTCTACAACGCAAAACGACTGCACTCAGCACTCGGATACCGTTCCCCTGAGGAATTCGAAACCCAACTCGCCCGCGAGGCGGCTTAGGTCGGAGACCCCCCGTGGTCCAGTCCATGGGGTTCACTCCAGAGAGCGCGTCACTGATCGGCCTTTTGCAGGACGAGGCGCTGTGCCAGCGTCCGTGCCGCTGGTGCATGTGAAGCAGACGATGGGGCCGGTGCTGCTGGTTTTCCTGCTGACGAAGGCGTGGTCTACGCCCGTGGCGATGCGTGACTGGGTGCCCGGATGCGGGTTCTATTTGAGAGCCAGGCTGGTCTTCTTTGGCTAACTCGGCCTGTTCGTGGTGCTCAGCCAGACCGGGATTGACCCGGTCTATCCGGCGTGGCCGGTCCTTCCTTTCGAGCACGCCGTCGATGGCGTGATCTTCTGCGCGGCAACCTTGCAGCTGACCGCGATCCTGCGAAGCCGCGAGCGTTCGGTAGGGCTCGAGGCGCGCGAATTCGCGTAGCGCGGTGCAACAGAGCGTCATGATCTGCGCCAGCCCCTGTTGTTGCTGCGCCTTACCGTGGCGAAACTGGGCAGCGACGACGGGACAGCGCGGGCGTAGATGTAGGAAATCCTGCAATTTCTGCAGAATCTCCCGGCTTCCAATCCGGCCGATGACCGGCAGGTCGCCGCCGCCCGACTATTGCCGGAGCACGCCTTTTCGTTGCAAGATCTGTTCGTAACGCCGGGCCACAAGCTCAGGCCCGCGGCGCTACATTGTGCACCATGTCGTCGTCGCTGCGGGTCGTGGCCGATCAGGTGGACTTGCTGCGCGCGGTGAGCAAACTGGCGTCCAAAGCGGTCGCGGATTCCTACTCAAAACGGATCATGCTTGGCGCCCGGCGCGACCGCGGTCAACTGCGCATCGAGGTCTTTGGACCGTGGTATCGGGGCTGCGGTGCGGACACGACGATCCATAGTTGTGCAAACCGTCAGCGGTCGTCGGGCGATCCGAGCCGCCAGGCAACAGGGGCCATGGTGCGGACACCGCTGCAGCAACTCGATGGCGGAAACGCTTATCAACAGCGTCAGATCAGCAAAGCTCCGTTGCAGAATTCCGACTCCCGCGTCGCAGGCTCACCGCGCATCATGGGCGGAGTGAGGCAAACCCTCATACGCCGCCGCGAGCGAGACCCTGGATCGCTCGACATGCGACCCTCGGGGAGGAGGAAAACAAGCTTGTTCTATCCAGACCGCGCACCCCCGCAGGGCCATCGCACGGGCATGTCCGCAGACGTCGACAGCGCCGACGTGCCCGAACCATGTGGTCCGCATGCTGGACACGCTGTCTGGCTCTGATGCCGGGAGTGACACCCTATCGAGGAGAACCGCGTTGACGCAGCCCCGCACCGCCGACCATGACAAGGGCGCCCCGGCCCTGGCGACCGAACTCGAAGACAACCTCGTTGATCGCATCGCCATTGCGGATGTGCTGAGACGTCGTGCGCGCGACAGCGGCGATTCCCTTGCGCTGGTGGACTATTCCGTCGAACCGCCCGTGCGGCTGACCTTTTTCGATCTGAACCGCGAGGCGAACCGCTTCGGTCGGGTGCTGCGGGGGCAGGGGGCAGCCAAGGGCGACCGGGTTGTCGTGCTGTCGCCGAATTGCACCGACATCGCCGCGATCATGTATGCCTGCTTCAAGACCGGCATGGTCTATGTCCCTCTCAATTTCATGATGAGCGACAGCGATCTCGTCTATGTCGTCAACCACTGCGAGGCGGTCTGCGCGGTCGTGCATCCCAGCCTCGCCGCGCGCTGGAGGGCCATCGAGGGCGGGCTGAGTGAACGGCCGACGGTCGTCGTCATGGGCGACGCGCCGGTGGAAGGCTTCGCGCCCCTGGCCTCGCTGGCCTCGAGTGTGTCGGATGCCGACATTCTCGATGTCGTCCTCGGCGACCGCGATCCGGTGCAGATCCTTTATACCAGCGGCACGACCTCGCGCCCCAAGGGCGTCGTCAATACCAACCAGAACGTCTTCATCTCGTCGCTGAACATGGCGCTGCTGTTCACCCTTGCCCGGGGCGATTCCTACGCCAGCCCGCTGCCGCTGTTCCACATCACCGCGCAGGGCCACATGCTGATGACGCATCAGGTCGGCGGCATGTTCGTCGTCTCGACCTTCGAGGCCGAGTCCTTAGCCCGGATCCTGGAAGAAGAACAGATCAACGGCGTGTTTCTGCTGCCGATGATGTGGAAGGCGATGCTGGAGCTGCCGGATATCGCCACGCGCGATTTCTCGGCGCTGAAGCGGGCGCTCTACGCCATGGCGCCGATGGCGCCCTCGGTGATGGAGCGCCTGCACGCCGTTTTCGGCTGCGCCTTCAACCAGACCAGCGGGCAGACCGAAACCAACGTGGTGACGAAGTTCTACGATGGCTCGCCCGTGGAATTTCCCGGCGCCAATTACTGGGGCGTGCCGGCGCCGATTGCCGACCAGGCGGTGCTGGACGACGAGGGCAACGAGCTGCCGCCGGGGCAGGTGGGCGAGATCTGCTGGCGTAGCCCCAGCACCATGCTGACCTATTTCCGCAACGACGAAGCCCTGCGCGAGGCACGGCGCTTCGGCTGGCACCATTCCGGCGACCTGGGCATGATCGACGCCAAAGGACAACTTCGCTTCGTCGACCGCAAGAAGGACATGGTGAAATCCGGCGGCGAAAACGTCTCGTCGATGCGGGTGGAGCAGGTGATCCTGGGGCTTCCGGGCGTCGTCGCGGCGGCGGTGGTCGGCCTGCCGCATCCGAAGTGGGACGAGGCGGTCACGGCCTTCGTGCGCCTCGGCCCCGGCGCCAGCCTGACCGCGGCGGAGATCATGGCGAGCTGCCGCCGCGACCTTTCCCGTTTCGAGGTCCCTAAGCATATCGAGATCGTCGACAACATGCCGGCGACCCCGACAGGCAAGATCAAGAAGCATGAACTCCGGCAGGCCTACGCGGACCTCTACCGGGACGAAGGCACGTGACAGAGGGACAGGCCTTTTGCCCCCTGCCGCTTCCGCTCTATGGTGCCGGCGGACCGCGGCAAGGCCCTCCGTCGGCGTTCGCTGCAACCTACCTTTGCGGAGTCCGGCTTTGACAGGCAGTCCCCGCAAAGTGCCATATCCGGGCTGACAGGCCTAACGGCTTCCCGCAGCCATCCGGTTCAGAGAACTCGACAATCCGATCGTGTCCGCGGTCGGCTACCGGCTTTCACGGCCGGCGGCCCGGCCTGTGCACCGCTACGAGCGTCGCAGACCCGGAGCGATGGCGGGCCCGCCGCCGGGACCTGCACGACACGAAAATCTGGACCCGAGGGAGGGGCACTCATGACGCATTCCACCACAAGTACGACCGGCCTGCGCAAGGCTTCCACGGTGCTAGCGGTCGCGGCTGCGGCCGCGCTGGGCGCCGGTGCCAGCGGCGCGGACGAGATCCGCTACGGCAACCCGCAATCCGACGCCAACCCGATCAGCGTCGGCATCGCCGCCTACATCGACGCGGTCAACGCAGGCTCCGACCTGATGCTCCGCCGCTACGGCGCCGCGCTACTGCCGCAGCCGGAAATTGCCTCGGGACTGCGCGACGGGGTCATCGGCATGGGGCTGGTGATCTCGGCCTATTTGCCGGCGGAACTGTCCCAGTCCAATCTTATGGCCGAGCTATCGATGCTCGTCACCTCGGGCACGCCCTCCGACGCCGTGCCGGCCGCCTCGGCCGGGGCTATGATGGAATACGTCCTGTTCAATTGTCCCGAATGCCTGCAGCAGTTCGCCGACCAGAACATGGTCTTCCTGTCCTCGGGTTCGACCAACTCGTATGACCTCGTGTGCCGCGGCGTCGTATCCGGGGTCGAGGACCTCCCAGGCCTGCGCATCCGCTCGGGCGCGGGCAACTTCACCCGCTGGGCCGAGGCGATGGGCGCGACCGTCGTCACGATGGATTCGAGCGAGGTTTTCACCGCCATGTCGCAGGGCGTTCTGGACTGCAACATGCTGAGCTTCGCCAACATGATTGCTTTCGGCATGGAAGAGATCGCGGGGTCGGTGCTGTTCGGCGTGCCGGGCGGGGTGTTCTCGGGCTATTCGCCGAATGTGGTCAACCTCGACACCTGGCGCGGCCTGGCGACCGAAGAGCGCGCCGTGCTGATCGAGCAGTCGGCCGGGCTGATCGCCGACATCACCATCGCCCAGCTCGACAGCCATGCGGCGGTGATGGAGGCGGTCGAGGGCACCTCGATCGTGCTGACGCAGGCCGACGAGGCGACCCGAGCGGCGACCGATGCCTTCGTCGCGCAGGATCGCCAGGTCATCATTGACCAGTTCACCACCATGTATGGCATGACCGATGTCGCGGCGCGGGTCGAGGTGGCGGCCGGGCTGATCGAGCGCTGGAAGGGCCTCACGGCGGGCATCGGCGACGACCGGGACGCCCTGGCTGCACTCTACCAGCGCGAGATCTTCTCGCGGCTGGACCCGGCGACCTACGCCATGGAGTGAACGCGGGGCCTCACACGCCGAACGACCGGCGCATCCCGTTACCGGCCATCCGCCGGCGGGATGCGTCCCGTCCCGTCGCGCTGGCTGGTCAGGGCCGGACAAGCGCGCGCCGCCAGAACCGGATAATCCGATGACCACCGACCTTTCCCGCGCCGCAAGCACCACCGTCTATGGCCTGATCGCCACACGGGCCCGCCATACGCCCGATGCGCTGGCGTTGGTCGAGGGGGAACGGCGCCTGACCTACGCCGCGATGATCGCGCAGGTCGACGCCATCGCCGCCGGGCTGCACGGGCGGGGCGTCAGCCGGGGCGACCGGGTTGCGCTCTTGTCCGAGAACCGTCTGGAATACACGCTCACGCAACTTGCGGCGGCGCGCATCGGTGCGATGGTCGCTTGTCTCAACTGGCGGCTGGTCGAGGAAGAGCTCGCCTATTGCATCGCGCTGGTCGACCCGACGCTGCTGATCGCCTCGCAACGCTACTGTAATCTCGCGCAGGCGGCGGGGGCGGGGCGCGCGGTCCTCCCGGTCGATGGGTTGCAGACCGAAGGCCACTCTCCCTTCGCGGCCGAGCCCGAGGACGGCTTCATCATCCTCTATACCTCGGGCACCACGGGCCGGCCCAAGGGCGCCGTGATCAGCCAGCGCGCGCAGGTGGCGCGGATGTGCGCACTGTCCATCGACATGGGGCTGACGCGCGGCGACGGCTTCGTCGCCTGGACGCCGATGTTCCATGTTGCGGGCTCTGAACACCTGATTTCCACCCTGCTGCTTGGCGGCACCGGGATTGTCCTCGATGGCTTCCAACCCGACGCCATCATCGACGCGCTGGAAGACTTCCGGCTTGGCTGGCTGATCACCGTGCCCGCCACGACCGAGGCGCTGCTGGAGCGGTTGAAGGCCCGGCGCCCGGCAATCAAGGGTGTGAAGGCCGTGGGCTGCATGGCCGACCTTGTGCCGGCCGCCGTTATCGACGAGGTCACGACACTTCTGGGCGCGCCCTGGGTCAACTCGTTCGGCGCGACGGAAACGGGGATGCCGCCGCTTTCGGGCGACCTGATCGCCGTGGGGACGATGCCTCGCAATCTGGCCAAGCAGCCGAGCGTTCTGACCGAGATCCGGCTGGTCGATGCCGAGGGGCGCGACGTGGCGGACGGCGCGGTGGGCGAAGTCTGGGTGCGCGGGCCGATGGTCTTCAGCGGTTACTGGAACAACCTCAAAGCCAATGCCGAGGCTTTTGACGATGGCTGGTTCCACATGGGCGACCTGTTCCGCCGAACGCCCGAGGGCTATGATTTCGCCGGGCGCTCTAAGTACCTCATCAAGTCGGGGGGCGAGAATATCTATCCGGCCGAGATCGAGCGTATCCTGCTCGCCGACCCGCGCGTGGCCGATGCCATCGTGGTGCGCAAGGCCGATGCTCATTGGGGCGAAATTCCCGTGGCGGTGATCGCCCGGCACGACGAGGCGCTGGACGCCGCCGAGGTTCAGCGCCTTTGCCGCGCGGTGCTGGCTGGCTACAAGTGCCCGCGTCAGGTGATGTTCCTGCCGCTCGACCAGCTGCCGCGCAATGTCAGCGGAAAGATCCAGCGCGAGGACATCGAAAGGCTGGTCGCGGCGCGCGGCTCCTGAGACCCGGGGACGACCGCGAGGTCCGGGCAACAGGGGCGCCTATTCGTGCAACGGTGCTTTGCCGAATTGCGGTTGGCTTCGGCTTGAAGGCGGGGTGTAGTGTCGCGCCACCGGAGGGGTGCCGGGGGCGGGGCGCCGCCGGGGTCCCTTTCACTAGGAGGAGGGCACATACCGTGAAGCTGTTGGTTCCCATCATGATTACGGCGGTCTGGGGTTGCCAGGCCGTGGCTCAGTCCGTCGAGGATGCCTGCGCGGCGGCAGCGGAAGAGCCGCAGCTCGTCTGGTACTCGTCGCAGGACCCGTCGCGCAACGCGGCGGCCGCCGAGGCCTTCAGTCACGCCTATCCGCAGGTCGCCATCGAGCATCTGCGTCTGGCCACCGGGGCGCTGGCGACCCGTTACGCCCAGGAACGGGACGCGGGGGTGATCAACGCCGACCTGATTTCGCTGGCCGATCCCAATTTCATCGCGCAGGGCATGGCCAACGAGTGGTTCGTGCCGCTCACCGCCGACACGCTGCCCCGGCTGGCCGAGCTCGATCCCGCCTGGATCAACCATGGCGCCGTGACCAGCAGCCTGTCGATGCTGGGCTTCGCCTACAACAGCGAGGCCGTTGGCGAGACCCCGCCCGCCACCTGGGAAGATCTTCTGGACCCGCGCTATGCCGGGCAGATCATCATGGGCGACCCGCGGTCGGTGCCGTCCTATATGGCGCTGTTCCGCATTCTGCGGGACGAGCTGGGCGAGGATTACCTGACCCGGCTCGCGGCGCAGCAGCCGGTCGTGGTGCCTTCGGTGGTGCCGGCCACGCAGCAACTGGCGGCGGGCGAAGTTTCGATCGTGGTACCGAACGTCATGACGGTCGTGCGCGTGCTCAGCGAGCAGGGGGCCCCAATCGCCTTCGTGGCGCCCGATCTGACGACGGGGAACGAGTTCGAGACAGTGATCTCGGCCGGCGCGGACAGCCCCAACGCGGCGCTGTGCTTCCTGTCGTTCCTTATGTCCGAGGAAGGTCAGACCGCCTACAACGGCGCGACCAGTGTCTCGCCGTTCCCGGGCACGCCCGGCACGGCGCCGATGCCGGCCAACTATATCGCACCGCGCATCATGGAGGTCGACGATCATGCAGCCCAGATCAATGGTCTTCTCGGACTCGACTAGGTCGGGCACGGGCGGGCCAGCGGGGGTCGGCGAAACGACGCTTTCGGTTGCCCGGCTGAACAAGACGTTCAGCCGGGCGACCGGCGAGACCTTCAAGGCGATCGACGACGTGTCGATCGATGTCAAGAAGGGGGAACTGGTCGTTCTTCTCGGCCCCAGCGGATGCGGCAAGACCACCTTGCTGCGCGCCGTCGCGGGCCTGGAAACCCCGGATTCGGGCAGCATCCGGCTTGGCGACCGGGTGCTTTTCGACAGCGTGACGGGTCTCGTCCTTCCGCCCGAGGCGCGGCACGTCGGCATGGTCTTCCAGAGCTACGCCTTGTGGCCCCACATGACCGTCGCGCAGAACGTGGCCTATCCGTTGCGGATGCGGGGCGTCGGGCGCGCCGAGCGGGACCGCCGGGTGGCGGACATTCTGGCGAAGATGCGGATCGGCGATCTGGCGCAACAACATCCTGGCCGGATCAGCGGCGGCCAGCAGCAGCGCGTGGCGCTTGCCCGGGCGCTGGTGTGCGGCGACGGGATAATCCTGTTCGACGAACCCCTCTCCAACGTCGATGCCAAGGTGCGCGAGCTGCTGCGGCTCGAGATCCTGGCGATGCAGCGGGACTTCGGCTTCACCGCGCTCTACGTCACGCATGATCAGGAAGAGGCGATGGCCCTGGCCAGCCGGATCGCGGTGGTCGGGCGCGGGCGGATCGAGCAGCTGGGGACGCCGGAAGACGTCTATGCCCGCCCCGTGTCGCTGGGTGTCGCGCGGTTCATCGGTTCGGCCAACGAACTGGCCGGACGCATCGTCGCGCCCGGCGTGGTCGAGACCGCTGTCGGCCGGCTTTCGGTCGCCCCGGCTGCGACGGAGGCCGCGACGGGGCCCGAGGTGATCGTGCTGACCCGGCCCGAGCACTGGCGCTTCGCGGCCGACGGCGAGGCCGATGCCATGACGGGCACGGTCGTCGGCGCGGCGTTTCTCGGCTCGGTGAGCGAGCATGTCGTGGCGCTCGACGCGCCGGGCGCCGAGCCTGTCACGCTGGTGATCCGCGGACCGGCCACCGGCCTGCGCCGCCCCGGAACCAACGTGCGGTGCCGGCTGTCGGCGGACGGGCCGCTCGTCTTCGCGAGAGACGCGGCATGACCTCGCCAGGACGGGCCAAGGCCGTATGGCGACGCATCGATCTTTTCACTGCCCTCGCCGCAACCCTGTCGGTGATCGTGGCGACGCTGATCCTCTACCCGCTGGCGCATGTCCTGCTTGCCACCTTTTTCCCAGGCGGTCAGTTCGACAGCGCGCCGTTCCGGGCCGTCGCCGCCAGCGACCTGACGGCGCTGCTGGCCAATACCACCCTCGTCATCGCCTCGGCGACGCTGATTGCGGTCTTGTTCGGCAGCCTCTTCGCCTGGCTCTCCGAGCGAACCGACATCGGCCTCAACGCCTTTGGCAACGTCCTGCCGGTGCTGCCGTTGCTCATCCCGCCGATCGCCGGAGCCATTGGCTGGGTCCTGCTGGGTGCGCCGCGCTCGGGCTTCCTGAATGCAGGGGCCAACGCGCTGGCGACGGCGCTGGGCCTGCCGGCGCCCGGCGCGATCATCGACATCTTCTCGTATCCCGGGATGATCTTCGTCTATTCCGTCTACCTGCTGCCGCATGTCTATCTGACGGTCTCGGCGGGGCTGCGGAACCTCGATCCGACCCTCGAGGAAGCGGCAAGGGTCAATGGCGCGGGGCCCGCCGGGACGTTGTGGACGGTGACCCTGCCCGCGATCCTGCCGCAGGTGATCTCGGGTGGGATCCTCGCGCTGATCACCGGGTTTGCGCTGTTCTCCGTGCCGCTGGTGATAGGCGGACAGGCGGGGATCGAGATCCTGTCCGTCCGGATCGTCCACTTGATGACCGCCAGTTTCCCGCCCCGCGTCGGTGAGGCGATGATCCTTGGCCTTGTCATCGTGGCCGTGATCGGGGCCAGCTGGTGGGTGCAGCGGTTGGTGCTGCGGCGCGGCAATTTCGCGACCATCGGCGGCAAGGGACGGCGCAGCGTGTCGGTGGCGCTGGGTCCGATGCTGTGGCCCGCGCGCGCGCTGATGTCGCTCTATGTGCTGATCGCCTCGGTCCTTCCGGTCACCGCGCTGGTGCTGGTCAGCTTGCAGCCGTTCTGGACACCGAACCTCGCGCGGGTGCGTCTGGGCCTCGGCAATTACCGCACGCTCTTTTCCAGCGCCTTCGTCCGCGACGGTCTGACCAACAGCCTGGTGCTGGGCATCGCGGCGGCAACAATCGGCATGCTGCTGGCGGCCATCGTGATCTTCTGGATCGACCGCAACCGCGCGCGGCCGCTCGCGGTGTTCATCGACGGCACGACGAAATTGCCGGCCGCGGTTTCGCACCTCGTCGTCGGGATCGCCTTCATCGCCGCCTTCGCGGGCGCGCCGTTCTACCTGCACGGGACGGTGCTGATCCTGTTCCTTGCCTATATCGTTCTCTACACGCCGCAAAGCACGCTGACCGCGCATGCCGCGCTGGTGCAAGTCGGCCCGCAACTTTCCGAGGCCTCGCTCGTCGCCGGGGCAGGGCAGGGACGGACCTTCGTCAACGTCACCCTGCCGCTGATGACACCCGGCCTGATCGCGGGATGGACGATGCTCTTCGTGCTGGTCGCGGGCGACATCACCGCCTCGTCAATGTTGGCGGGCAGCCGCAATCCCGTCGCGGGCTTTGTGATCCTCGATCTTTGGTCGAACGGCGCCTTCCCCCCCCTCGCGGCCTTCGCCGTGGTGGTGACAGCGGCCCTGTCGCTGGTGGTGCTTGTGTCGATCTGGCTGACACGCCGCCGCGGCTGACACCGGTCGGCGACAGGAAAGGACATGCGATGACACAAGAGAGCAGAAAAATTGCGGTTGTGACCGGAGGCGCCGGCGGTATCGGCGGCGCGATTTGCGCAACCTTGCGCCGCGACGGTTACGCGCTGGTGATCCTGGACCTGTCCTCGGAGGGACTGGCGCTTGGCCACGACGACCTCGCGCTGGTGGTCGATGTGACCGATGCCGGTGCCGTGGCGCGGGCGGTGGAGGAAGCCGAGGCCCGCTTCGGCCGGATCGACGCTTTGGTCAACAATGCCGGTCTGAACCAGCGGACGCCCAGCGCCCGGCTTGGCGCCGTGGAATGGGAGACGCTGCTGGCGGTCAACCTGTCGTCGGTCCATCACTGCGCGCAGGCCGTGCTGCCCGCGATGCGGCGGGCGGGGGCGGGGGCAATCGTCAACATCGCCTCGATCTCGGGCCTGCTGTCGGTTCCGGGGCGCTCGGCCTATACCGCTGCCAAGCACGGCGTGATCGGCCTGACCCGCGCGCTGGCCGGGGACCTCGCCGCCGACGCGATCCGCGTCAACGCCGTCGCGCCCGGCATGATCGAGACGCCGATGACCGCTCGCTACCTCAACGATCCCGCGACCCGGGCGACGATCGCGCGGTCCATCCCGCTGGGCCGGATCGGCCGCCCTGAGGATGTGGCCGAGGCCGCCGCCTTCCTGCTGTCCGACCGCGCGGGCTATGTCTCGGGCGCCTGCCTGACCGTGGACGGGGCCTTCAGCATCGAGAAATCCTTCGCCCCGGCGGACGCCCGGCTCGTCCCGGGCTGAGGGAGGCGCGGGCGCGGCCGGCCGCCTTTCGCCGTCAGCCCTGCGGCGCGGCGAAGCTGTGCGTGAAGAAGTCGATGAAGGCGTCGACGATTTCGTCGGCGGTCCGTTCGCCCTGATCGGAATACCAGGACGGGATCCAGTTGACGACGCCCATGGCGAAAAGCTTGGCCAGCTTCGCGTCGCACCGCCGGATCGACCCGTCGCGCAATCCGTCCTCGATCAGCCGGTCCGACATGTGGCTGATATGCGCGCGCTTGGTGATCACTTGCTCGCGCCGTTCGGGCGTCAACGCGGTGATGTCGCCCAGCATCGACAACCCCCCCAGTTCGCCGAAGGCGCCGGTCATGTAGCGGCGCAGAAAGACCAGCAGCCGGTCAAGCCCGCTTCCCTCGGCGCGCTGTGCCAGCTCCAGCCCGGCCTCGCCGTGGCGAATCGACAGCAGGTGGCACTGGAACAGGATTTCCTGCTTACTCTTGAAATACTGATAGAGCGTCGCCTTCGAGATCCCCAGGCTGAGCGCCACCTCGTCCATAGACGTGTTGCCAAAGCCATTCCGGCTGAACGCCTGCGCAGCCGTCCGCACCACCTCTTCCCGGCGACGGCGATGAAGTTCGGCCTTGTCGAATGCGTTGCTCATCGTTCTGTCGAAGCCTGTCACTGGCACGCGAGTATCTGGAGATCGGATCGGTATGCAACAACTCTCGGGAGAATCGCGCGCTCGCGCCACTCCGTGCGGGCCCCGCCGGGTGAAAAGCTGGTTTGCGTGCCGCCGCGCCGGGATTGAGTGTGAACCGGCGCGCGCCTCCGATACCTTGGGCTGGCAAGGGCGAAGGTGGGAAACGGGCATCCGTCCGCCAAGCGCCTCCTGGAGGGCGCGGAGAGTTCCGCGACACCAACGACCCTACCGCCCAACTTTCACGGAATGCGCAGCGATCGGAGTATCGAGATGAACTTTGGCAGTATGATCCTGCAGATGGCCCGCGCGGTGCCCGATGCCCCGGCCGTCCGGTGCGACGATGCCGCGCTGAGCTACCGCGAGATGTCGACGCGCGCGCTGGCGCTGGCCGGCGCGATGCGGGCGCGCGGGCTTGTGCCGGGCGATCGCGTCCTGATCCAGATGCACAACCGCCTGGAGATCCCCGAACTGATGCTGGCCACATGGGCTGCCGGGCTGGTGGTGGTTCCGGTGAACGCCAAGCTGCATCAGAACGAAGTGGCGCACATCCTGACCAATTCCGCCGCGCGGCAGGTCTTTGTCAGTGACGGCGTGAACCGCGTCGACACGACGGTCGAGACCATCGAAACTGGGACCGCCGCCTATCAGGCGCTGCTGAGCCACGCGCCCTTGCCGCAGATCGCCGAGACGGACGCGGCGGACCTTGCGTGGCTGTTCTACACCTCGGGAACCACGGGGCGTCCCAAGGGCGCGATGCTGTCCAACCGCAATCTTCTGGCGATGGCGAATGCCTATTACGCCGACATCGACCAGCTTGACCCCGAGGACACGATGCTGGTGGCGGCGCCGGCGTCGCACGGGGCGGGGCTCTACATGCTTGCGGCACTGCTCAAAGGGGCGCAGGTCCTAATCTCGACCGGGTTCGACGTGGCCGAGGTCGAGACGGCGCTGCGCCAGTACCGTCGCCTATCGCTCTTTGCCGTGCCGACGATCCTGAACCGGCTGGTGGCGGCGTGGGAAACGCGGGAAGTCCCGCTGCAGAACCTGCGCTGCATCGTCTACGGCGGTGCGCCGATGTATGTCGCCGATCTGGAGCGGGCCATCGACCTTTTCGGTCCCAAGCTTTTCCAGCTGTTTGCGCAGGGCGAGACGCCGATGACGGCGAGTGGGCTGCCCAAGCGGCTGCATCGGCGCGACCACACGGAAAGTGCGCGGCTGCTGGGGTCGTGTGGCTATCCCAGGACCGGCTCCGAGCTGTCGATCCGGGACCCCGAGACCGGCGCGACGCTGCCTGCAGGTGAGGCTGGCGAGATCTGCGTGCAGGGCGAGACCGTGATGCTAGGCTACTGGAACAACCCCGAGGCAACCGCAAAGGCCCTGCGCGACGGGTGGCTGTGGACCGGCGATCTTGGCTATTGCGACGCTGACGGGCTCTTGCACGTCGTAGACCGCTCGAAGGACATGATCATCAGCGGCGGCACCAACATCTATCCGCGCGAGGTCGAGGAAGCGTTGCTGACTCACCCCGCCGTCGCCGAGGCCGCCGTGATCGGCGTGCCCGACGCCGATTGGGGGGAAAGCGTCGCCGCCTATGTGGTGGTCGGTGGCGCCTCGGTCTCGGAACAGGAGCTCGATGCGCATGTCTGCGACCAGATCGCCCGGTTCAAACGACCGAAGCACTACCGATTTGTCGCCGAACTGCCAAAGAGCGATTATGCCAAGATCCTGAAATCGGAGCTGCGGGCCTGGTATGCCGAAGGCCTCAAGCAGAGTTAGGGCGCAGCTGACGGGATCGCCGATGTGCAAAGCTGCATTGTCATGCTTGCGCATGCCTTTGGTCTGCGTGTCGCGCATCTTATGACCTCGAGAGGATGGAGGAGGACACGATGCGACATCCGAATATGACGCTTGATCAGTACGAGAAGAAATACGACTGCGCTGAACTCTCGCGCGGGGAGGACGGGGTCCTGCTGGTGCGCCTGCATACCGGCGGCGACTCTCTTGTCTGGACCGCCGAGGTTCACAACGAACTGGGCTTTCTCTTTGCCGACATCGGGGCAGACCGGGCCAACAAGGTTGTGGTTCTGGCCGGCACGGGCGACTCCTGGTGCGCAGGGATCGATGCGGCCAGCTTCAAGCTGTCGACATCGTCCGAATGGGATGTCGTGTTCTGGGAGGGGCGGCGCCTGTTGCTGAACCTTTTGGGTATCGAGGTGCCGGTGATCTGCGCGGTGAACGGACCTGCGATCTTCCACCCGGAGATCCCGGTGCTGAACGACGTGATCGTCGCCTCCAGCACGGCCCTGTTTCAGGACGCGCCCCACTTTATGTCAGGCATCGTGCCCGGCGATGGCGCGCATGTGGTTTGGACCAACCTGCTGGGGATCAATCGCGGCCGCGCCTTCCTGATGACCGGCCAGGCGCTCGATGCGCAGACCGCGCTTGACTGGGGGGTGGTGGCCGAAGTGACCGAACCCGGCCGCGAGACCGAGCGGGCGCTCGAGATCGCCCGCACCATGGCCAAGCACCCGGAGCTGACGCTGCGCTATTCGCGGGTCATCCTTACGCAGAAACTCAAGCGGCTGCTGGCCGAGGGGCTGGATTCCGGTTTGGCGCTGGAAGCGCTTGCGGCGATCGACCACAAGCCGACCGAAGGCACGATGAAGGATCTGGGCTGACGCCGGACGCACATCGGTCCGGCCAATCAAAACCCCCGGGGCTCAGGCACCGGGGGTTTTTCATCGTTTGGATGCCTGGCGCGGGTCGCGGTCAGCTCATCACGTACCCACGATAGCCGTCTTCCTGAACCTCGTCGCAGTACTGCCGGAACCTGGGATTGCCGCCGACGAACAGCAGGACCTCGCGCTTGTCGCGACCGGCGACGTTCTTGTTGATGCCGGTAAACCACGAGTTGGTCTGGCCCAGCAGCATCTTGTCCAGCAGCTTCGTGCAGTAGAGCGACCAGGATTCCACCGCCTCGCGCTGCGGCTCGATACGCTCGATGCCCTCGGCTTTAGCATGGATCATCATGTCGCTCAGCCAGTCGACGACCAGGGCCGAGCAGCGCGGGATGTTGCAGAAGGTCGCGCCGTTCTGCGGTCCGACCAAGGTGAAGAAATTCGGGAAGCCCTCGCATTGCAGACCCATGTAGGTCTTCACACCCTTGTCCCATTCCTCTTTCAGCGACATCCCGTCCCGGCCGCGGATGTCGATCCGGTTCCACGATCCCTTGATGGCGTCGAAGCCGGTGGCGTAGATGATGACGTCAAACGCGTGCAGGGCCTCTGTCGTCTCGATCCCGGTCGGCGCGATGCGCTGGATCGGCGTCGCGTTGAGATCGACCACCGAGACGTTTGGCTGGTTGTAGACCTCGTAATACCGCGTCTCCAGCGGCACGCGCTTCATGCCGAAGCCGTGGTCCTTGGGGATCAGCATCTCTGCGGTCTTCGGGTCCTTCACCCGCTGGCGGATCTTGCCGGCCACGAAGTCCGAAACGTAGCGGTTCGCCTCGGGGTCCATGAGGACGTCCTGATACGCGCCCAGCCACAGCGAGAAACCGGGTCCGTGATAGAGCTCCTCGAGCTTTGCGTCGCGCTCGGCCTTCGGGGTATCGAACAGGTTCTGCGGAATGAACTCGTGCGGGAAACCGGCGATCGAGGCATCGCATTTCGCGATGAACTCGCCGTAGTTCGACTTGATGTGCCGCATCCGCTCGCTGGTCATCGGCCCGTTGCCCAGCGGCGTGCACCAGTTGGGCGAGCGCAGGAAGACCGTCAATTCGCCGGCGACCTTGGCCATCTCCTGAATGACCTGCACGCCGGACGAGCCCAGGCCGATCACCGCGACCCGTTTGCCGGCGAAATCCAGCTTTGCCGGTCCGAAACCCTCGGGGTCACGTGGCCAGGCGGCGGTGTGATAGCTCTCGCCCTGAAAACTGTCGATGCCCGGCACATTGGGCATCTGCACCGCCGACAAGGGGCCCAGCGCAGAGAACAGGAAGCGCGCCTTGATCGGCGTCAGCGAGGGATCCTCGAAGCCCAGCGTCCAGAAGCCGCCCGCATCGTCCCAGATCGCCGATGTCACCCGTGCGTTGAACATGTAGTCTTTGCGAATGTCCATGTAATCCGCGGCGCGGTGGATATAGGTCAGGACCTCCGGCTGGGCTGCGAAACGCTCGGACCAGTCGAATTCCTGCATCAGCTCCTCGTTCCAGAAGTAGCCGTAGACTTCGCTTTCGGAATCGATGCGGGCACCGGGATAGCGGTTGTGATGCCAGACGCCCCCGATGTTGTCCGATGCCTCGATGCCGCGCACGGTGTAACCCATCTCGCGCAGGCGATAAGTCTGGTACAGGCCGGTCAGCCCGGCCCCGATGACGACGGCATCGACGTCCGTTTCAGTCTTCATGGCTTCATTCCCTAGAGAGTGGACGAACGTCGGCGTTCGACGGTTCGAAAGTACCATACGCGTCCGCGCGCGGAACCGAGGACCCGGACCGCCCGGCGCAAACCATCGTTGCGGCGCGCGCGATCGGCATCAGGCGCGCAAGGCGGCGGGGTCCTCTTCACCGATGCTCATCGGCAGGGGCACGACCGACAGCCGGCCCGTCGCGGCGACCTTGCCGTCCGCGCCCCGCACGCTGACGGTCACGTTGCACAGCCGGCGGCCCAGTTTGACCAGCTGTGCCTCGGCGACGAGGTCGCCCTGCGGCGGGCGCAGATAGTCGATCACCAGATTGGCGGTCGAAACGCGGGTGCCCAGCCGGGCGATCAGCAGGTAGCAACCCACCGCGTCGATCAGGCTGGCCACCAGACCACCGTGCAGCCGATTCAGTTTCGGCGCACCGATCATCTCGGCGCGCAACGGCATGCGCATCGACAGGGTCTCGGGCTGCAGCGACAGCACCTGCAACTGCATCCAGCTGTCGAATTCGGACGTGGCAACGGTCGCCTGAAGGTCCGCGTCGGTCATGGCCATGGGCATGGGAGTGCTTTCGGAACAGGAGATCAGAGGTTGAGCTTGCGCCGCGCGTCGCCGGCAAGCTCGACCCGCCGGGCACGGCCGGTGACCGTGTAGGGCAGATCGGCGGCGGTGACGGGGATCACGTATTTCGGAATCTTGAAGCGGGCGATCTGGTCCTGGCAGAAGGTGGCGAGTTCTGCCTGATCCGGTGAGCGCTTCCGACCAACAACCAGGGCGCAGCCGACCTCGCCCATCCGTTCGTCGGGGACGCCGACGACGATCACGTTCTCGATTTCGGGGTGGGTCTTGAGGAAGTTCTCGACCTCTTCGGGCATCACCATCTCGCCACCGCAGCGGTAGGCTTCCTTGATGCGGCCCATCAGCCGCACATAGCCGTCCGCATCCATCGTGCCCACGTCGCCGGTGTGGAACCAGCCGTCCGCCGAGAAGGCGCGGCCGGTTTCATCGGGCTTGTTGTAATAGCCTGCCGTGACGCAGTAGCCGCGCGCCAGAAGTTCGCCCTTCTCGCCGGGGGCAAGGTCATCGCCGGTCACCGGATCAACGGTCTTGTAGGTGACGAGATGTGGCCCGTCCCCCGGGATCGCGGCGATCCCCGCCAGTTTCAGCCGCCCGTTGGTGTCGCGCAGGATCTGGTCATCGCCCTCGGAGATCGCACAGCAGGTCGACGCCGAACATTCGGTCATGCCGTAGCCCGACATCAGTTCGCGCGCGCCGAAATGGTCCCGGATGTCCTGCCAGATGGCCGGCGGGCTGACCCCGCCCGAATTGAAGAACGCCACCAGCGACGGGCAGTCGAAGCCCCGGTCGCGCACGACCTCCAGCATGGCCTGCGTCATCAGCGGCACGCAGCAGATCTCGCCGACATTGTAGCGTTCGGCGGCCTCGACCATGTCGAGCGCGTCAAAGCGGATGCGGGGCACGATGGCGCCGCCGACGAACATCATCGCAACGAGACATTCGACATAGCCGAACACATGGTACATCGGCAGGGCAAACAGCACCCGGCGGCCGGGCTCTCGGGCCAAGGTATAGGTCGAGGCGAAAGCGATGCGCAGGATCATGTCATGCGTGATCATCGCGCCCTTCGGATGGCCCGTCGTCCCCGAGGTATAGAGAACGTCGCACCGGAAATCCGCGTCGGCGCTGGATTCGGCCTCGGCCAGCAGGGCCATGTCCCGGGCGGTCGGCGACCATGACGCGTCGAGCAGCGGCAAGGCGGTCGGGCGCAGCTGAGTCTCGACCGCGACGACGAAAACCTGCCGCAGGCAGGGATAGCCGGAGCCGCCGCCCCGCGTCTCCCAGCCGGGCATCAGGGCGTCGAGGTCGTCGAGGTAATCGTGATCGCGAAAACGGTTCATGACGATCAGCGCGACGCAATCCGCCTGTTTCAGGATGTAGCCGATCTCGGCCTGCCGCAGCATGAAGTTGATCGGCACCGCGACCGCGCCCAGCCGGGCGATCGCGAATTTCGCGATTGCGAATTCGACCTGATTGCCAAGGACCAGCGCGACGTGGTCGCGCGGCCGCACGCCATGGGCAACGAGCCGCGCCGCCAGCTTTCGCGAGGCGTCGCGGATCTCGCCGTAGGTCCAGATGTGGTCATCCGTCATGACGAAGGGCGCATCCGCGTGGCGTTCGGCGGCATGATCCAGCGCGCCGGCAAGCGTGCGCTTGTGCCACGGCGTGTTGATCGCTTCGATCTTGGCCCGACGCTGGGCAAGCGTAGGGGCGGATGTGGTGAATTGCGCGGTCGTCGTGCTCATCTTTGGCTCGGTCCTCCTCCTCGCCGGACCGCAGGAGAGGCCCCGCCGCGGTCGCCCCGTCGGGGGGCTGGATCACGGTCAGTATGTTATCACCTGCAAGCCCAAGCCAAGTGCCGAGAACGGCACAGCCAGAAAGGCAGCGTTGCAGAAGCCGGCTCAAGATTGCGCCCTCCGGACCTTGCGTCACCGGGGCCAGTGGTCATCCTGTACGCCAGGCCCTGTGCCGCAATCGCGCGGCACAGGCAGTGTTCAGGGGAGGGAGAGAATGGCACTTCTGACAGGAAAGACGGCGGTGGTCACCGGCGCCGCCCGCGGCCTCGGCTATGCGATCGCGCGCGGCCTCGCGGCCGAAGGGGCGCATGTCGTGGTCGTCGACCGCGACGCCGACGCGGCCGCCGAGGCCGTCGAGACGTTGCGCGCCGAGGGCGGCAGCGCCGAGCCCGTCGCCCTCGACATCGGCTCTCGCGAGGCGGTCTTCGCCTTCGGCCGCGACCTGCATCAGCGGCTGGGCAAGGTCGATGTGCTGGTCAACAACGCGGGCATCGCGCCGCGCGTCCGCCTGGACGATGCGAACCTGATGGAACAATGGGACCGGGTGATCGACATCAACCTGAAAGGGCAATGGGACGTCACAATCGGCCTCTTGCCAGCCCTGCGCCACGCCGGGGCGAGCATCGTCTTCGTCGCCTCGATCGCCGCCTTCACGGCGCCGCGCTCCTCGGCCGGCTACGGCGCGGCCAAGGCTGGCGTGCGGTCGCTGGTGCAGTATTTCGCCGCCGAACTTGGCCCCGAAGGCGTCCGCGTCAACGGACTGGCCCCCGGCCGGATGCTCACCGACATGACCTTCGAGGCGGTCAAGCTGCCGTCCGGGGCGAAGTTCCTCGACCGGGTCGCGTTGAAGCGCAACGGCGAGGCCGATGAAATCGCCGGTCCCGCCGTGTTCCTCGCGTCGTCAATGTCGAGCTATGTCACCGGGGTAACGCTGCCGGTTGACGGCGGCTTCCTGGCGCTCTGATCGTCCTGCGGGGCGGCCTGTCCCTTCAGGCCGCCGCCTTTGTCATCAGGAACTGATCGCTGCAGCGGAAGTTCTCGACCAGAAAGTCGAGGAACACCCGAACCTTGCGGCACTGACTGCGGCTGGGCATGAAGACCGCGTAGATGCCATGCTGGAAGTCATCCTGCGTGACTTCGAAATCCGGAAGCACGCTGACCAGACGCCCGCTCAGCAGGTCGTCTCGGACCGCCCAGTTGGTCATTTGCGCAATGCCGACGTGGTTGCGCAGCGCCTGGCGGATCAGCGAGCCGCTGTTGGTCTCGAAATTGCTGGCCGGGGCGACAGTGTGCTCTTGCCCGTCGCGATCGCGCAGACGCCACAGGATCGGTCCCGCATCCTTGCGGAACATGATACAATTGTGCTGCGCCAGGTCGGTCGGCACGCGGGGTGTCCCGTGCTCGGCCAGGTATTCCGGGCTGGCGACAAGCAGGCGGTGCGAGTCGGCCAACTTGCGCGCGATCAGCGAGGAATCCTGCAGGACCCCGGTGCGGATGTCGACGTCGATATTGTTCTTCAACAGCGGCAGCGAGACCTCGTTCGACGTCGTGAAGTTCAGGTTGATGTCCGGGTATTGCTTGAGGAACTTCGGCACCAGCGGCGCAAGGCAGATGTTGCCCACGGCGACCCGCGAATGGACCCGCAGATCGCCCCGCGGTTCGGAATGCACGCCCTGCGCCAGCGCGGTGGCTTCGGCCAGCTCCTTCAAGATGCTCTCGACCCGCGGCAGGTAGACTTCACCGGCTTCGGTCAACCCCAGGCTTCGGCTGGTCTTGGCCAGAAGGTTGATGCCCAGTTGCCGTTCCAGGCTGTCAATGCTCCGCGACATGGTCGCAGGGGAAATGCCAAGCTCCCGCGCTGCGGCGGACAGGCTTCCGATGCGCGCCGCCTCGGCGAAATGCTTCAGGCTGTGAATCATGTCCATGGTCTTCTCCCTATGCAGTGCGTCAAGCAGCCGCCGATAGCGGGTTCATGCGGCCTGCACGCCCTGTCACAAGCGTTCAGACCTCCGATCTGCCTGACTGATACCAACGGGTCTAGTAACCCGACTCCCCAGTCAGGGATGCTAACTGCTGCGTTCTTGGCAGGCAACACGCGCGTTTTGTGAGCGGCGCGTTTTTCGCCACGATCGGCGCCAAAGCGCGGTCCTGATCTGTAACGCAGCGTTGCAATCCCTATGCTTTCGCTCGCCGGGGCCCCGTGCCATCACAGTCGGGACAGGGGCATTCCGAGGAGGGGGCCCGACACATTACCAGAGCATCGCTGCGTCCAGCATCGCGGAGCGCCGTGGCACCTGTGTGCCGGGACCGCAGAAGCATGCCTGCCGCAAACGGGTGCTGGCACAAGGCCGGCAAGGGAGGAGACATGACCGAACAGCAGACGATCGACCCGCCCGTCCGGTTCTACGAGGATTTTCCGGTCGGCGCGCGGCTGACCACCCGTCGGCGGACGGTCGAGATGTCGGACATCCTGGCGTTTGCCACGCTGACCGGCGACTTCTATCCGCTGCATATCGACGCCGTCAGCGCAGGCGAGGGCCGGTTCGGTTCCCGCATCGCGCACGGCCCGCTGACCTTCGCGCTGGCGGTAGGATTGGTGGGCCTGTCGAACTGGTACGGCGACGCCATCGTCGCGCTGAAAGAGATCACCGGCCTGCGGGCGACCGCGCCGGTGCTGCCCGGCGACACGCTGCACGTGGAGGCCTCGGTCGAAGAGACGGACGGCAGCCGCAGCCCGAAATTCGGCACGATCAGTGTCCGCTACACCATCGTTAACCAGCGCGACGAACAGGTCATGACCTTCCTGCAGACGATGCTGGCAAAAAAGAAACCCGAATAAGGAGGCCTGCAATGGCTGGCGACTTCGTCCCGAAAATGACGACCGACAAGCGGTCCCCCAACGATCCGGTGTTCATCGGGGTCGGTGAACTGCCCTCGGGGCGCTACCCCAACCGGACCTTCATCGGCGATCTGACGGAGGTCGCGCATCTGGCGATCCAGGATTCGGGCCTGTCCCGGTCGGATATCGACACCATCCTGCTGATCCCCTGCCTGCATTCGTTTGCCGACCAGGCCGATCTGATCTTCTCGCGCATGGTCGAGGAGCTCGGCCTCTCGAAATCCGCAAAATCCAGTTTCATGGCACATTCGGGCGGCTCGACCAGCGATAACGCCGTGCGCATCGCGTCGGGGCTGATCGCCGGTGGTCATGCGCGCAACGTGCTGGTGCTGCAGGCCGAGCGCTGGGGCTCGGCGGATCTCAGCAAGATGGTGACGATGCTGACCCTGAACGGCATCCCGCAGGAATGGGAGCAGCCGTCGGGCATCACCTTCAACGCGATCGGCGCCCTGATCACCCGCGCCTACATGGAAGCGTCGGGCTCGACCCCGGCCGAGATGGCGTCGGTCTGCGTCGCGCTGCGGCAATGGTCGCGACTCAATCCCAACGCCATGTACCGCGACCGCGACCTGACGATCGACGAGATCCTCGCCTCGAAGATGATTTGCGATCCGCTGCGCGCCAAGGAATGCCCGATGCTGGCCGATGGCGCGGCGGCCTTCGTGATGACCTCGGCCGAGAACGCACGCCGTAACCACGATTCCTGGGTGCGGGTCAACGCGTCGGGCGGCTGCGTGAGCCATTACAGCCTTGGCCAGGAGACGGACGCCGCCACGCTTGGCTGGAAGATCGCCGCCGACCGTGCCTACACCCATGCCGACTGGGGCCCCCAGGACGCCGATTTCGCCCAGATCTACGACAGCTATGCCGCGATCACCACGATCGGGGCCGAGGGTCTGGGCCTTGTGCCGCCGGGCGAAGCCGCGCGCTTCTTCCACGCCGGTCATGCGTCGCCGGGGGGCAAGCTGCCGATGAACACCAATGGTGGCCTGCTGTCGGCAGGTCACACCGGCGTCGGCGGCGGCCTTGCGCTCTTGGTCGAGGGCATTCGCCAATTGCTGCATCGCGCCGAGACGCCGCGGCAGATCGAAGGTGCCCGGCGCGGGATCATCGGCGGCTCGGGCGGCAGCTACATGGACGCTCAGGTCCTGCTGCTGGAACGGATCGAAAAGGGAGAACTGCAATGAGCGCGATCGTCGAGGGCTTCCGCGAGGGGCTGAAGCAAGGAGAGTTGCGGATCCAGACCTGCAACGCCTGCGGCACGCATATCCTGTACCCGCGTCACCGCTGCATCAGTTGCGGCTCGGACGACCTGGGGTGGACCGTGGCCAGCGGACGGGGCGTTCTGCACACATTCACTGTAGTCCGCGCTGTCCCGCCCGAAGGGTTCGAGGACGAGCTGCCCTACGGGCTTGGAGTGGTGAAGCTGGAGGAAGGTGTGCAGCTGATGGCGCGGCTTTGGCCGGCGACCGATGGCAGCGGCTGGGATGGCTATGCCTGCAACGCGCCGGTGGTGTTCAGCCCCAGCGATGCCGCCAGTGTAGACAAGCGCCCCGTTGCCTGGTTCGCGCCTGCAGCCGTCTGAGCGGGCCTCCCAACGTTCGAAGAAGGAAGCGTGGCCATGAGTCAGGTCATCATCGCAGGCGCAGGCATGTCCCGGTTCAGCCGGATTCCGGGAACCGGCCTGCGCAGCCTGGCCACGACCGTGGCCCACGACGCCTTGCGGGACGCCGGGCTCACGGCGTTGGATGTCGATCGCATCTACTTCGGCAACGCCGCCGGAGCGACGGTGACGCGTCAGGACATGGTGCGCGGCCAGGTCGCGTTCCGGCATGATCCGCTGGTGGCGGCACCGATCATCAACATCGAGAACGCCTGTGCGTCGGGCGGCAGCGCGGTGCTGCTGGCGGTCGAGGCAGTCGCCAGCGGCGCAGCCGATGTCGTGCTTGCGATCGGCGCCGAGCAATTGTCGCACGCCGACCGCGCGCGCTCGACTCAGGCGCTGCGCGGCTCGATGGACATCGAGGAAATCGGCGAGGAAGATCCCGGCACGGCGGGCCCCGGCCAGTCTGCCCTGATGGCCTGCTACGCCGCCGAGGGGCAGGCCTATATGGACGAATGGGGGGCCGAACGCTCGGATTTCGCCCGGGTCGCGGTGAAGAACCGCCGCCATGCGGGGCTGAACCCGCGGGCGCAGTTCTCGGCGCCGCTGACCGTCGACGAAGTCGTCGACGCCCGCATGATCGCCGCGCCCCTGAGCTTGACCATGTGCTCGCCACTCACCGACGGGGCGGCGGCGATGGTCGTCGTGTCGGCCGAGTTCGCGCGGCGCCGGGGGCTGGGCGGTGTGCGCGTGCTGGCCAGCCATGTCGCGCCGGGGCGCGGCGCCGGATCGGAACCGCTGGGCGACGCGGCGCGCAAGGCCTATGCCAGCGCGGCGCTCGGCCCCAAGGACATGGACCTGCTCGAGGTCCATGACGCCGCCGCGCCGGCCGAACTGATCCAGTACGAGGAGCTGGGGCTCTGCGCGCCGGGTGAGGCGATCAGGCTGATCCGCGACGGGGCCACCGACCTTGGCGCCGAGCGGCCGGTGAACGTGAGCGGCGGGCTGATGAGCCGGGGGCATCCCCTCGGCGCGACCGGCTGCGCCCAGCTGTTCGAGATCTACGAGCACCTGCGCGGGCGCGCCGGTGCCCGGCAGGTCGACGGTGCCCGCCTCGGCATGGCGGCGAATGCCGGCGGCTGGGTCGGCGGCACCTATGCGGTCGGCGTCGTCACCATTCTCGGCGCGATGTGAGGCAACCATGACACCCGCCACTTTCGAAACCCTCCTGCTGGATGTGCCCGCCGAAGGCGTGGCCCGGATCACCCTGAACCGCCCCGAGCGGGGCAATGCCGTGGTGCCCGAACTGGTCCGCGATGGCATGGCGGCGCTCGATGCCATCGACGCCGCAACCGACGTCCGCGTGGTGATGGTGACCGGGGCCGGGCGCAACTTCTGCGCCGGGGCCGATCTTCCGGGGATGAAAGCCTATCTCGACACGGACCTGACGCGGCTTGAAGAACCGTATAACGCCCGCCTCCTGCATCCGCTGACGCAACGGCTGGCAATGCTGTCCGTGCCGACGCTGGCCGCCGTCAATGGCGCGGCCACCGCTGGCGGGTTCGATCTGAGCCTTGCCTGCGACCTGCGCATCGCCGGCGAAGGCAGCCGATTTGGCGAGACCTACATCACCCTGGGTCTGGCTCCGGGCAACGGCGGCTCGTGGTTCCTGCCGCGGCTGGTCGGCTCGGGCATGGCCGCCGAACTGGCGCTGACCGGCGACATCATCGATGCCGCGCGCGCGCTCGAGTTGGGCATCGTCAACCGCGTGGTCGCCGATGCCACGCTGATGGATGCGGCGTTGGAGCTGGCCGCGCGCATCGCCGCCCGTCCGCGCAAGGCCCTGATCGCCACCAAGCAATTGCTGCGCGCAAGCTGGCAGAGCGACCTGCCCGGTGCCCTTGCCACGAGCTATTGGGTCACCGCCGCGCTGCAACAGACCCGCGATCTGCGGGAGGGGGTCGAAGCGGCGCTCGAAAAGCGCCCGCCGCTCTACAACCGACCCGCGCCCGCCCCGGCCGCTTTGCCGGAACAGGAATAACGTCAGGAGACATCATGGATTTCCGATTCACGCACGAACAACAGATGTGGCGCGACACGCTGGACCGGTTCATGGATAACGAGGTCGGTCGCGAATACACCCGGGAAAAGGAAGGGGCCCGCGAGTTCCCCGAGGAAGCCTATCGCAAGGTGGCCGAACAGGGGTGGCTGGGGATCCTGGTGTCGGAAGAGGACGGCGGGCTCGAGCTTGACCCCGTGATGTACGCGATCTTCGTCGAGGCGATCTCGAAGTTCAGCCTCGATTTCACCGCCTGCTTCATCACCTCGATGTTTACGCTGCAGAACATCGCCTCGAACGGCACGCCCGAGCAGAAGGCGAAATACATCCCTGGCTTCCTTGCGGGCGACCGGCGTTTCAGTGTCTCGATCAGCGAGCCCGAGGCAGGGTCGGACGCGGCGGCGGTGCGCACCAAGGCCGTTCGCGACGGGGACGAATGGGTGATCAACGGCAACAAGATCTGGTGTTCAGGGGCGCATCATCCCAACACCACGATCGTCTTGCTGGCGCGCACGGGTGACGACCGCTACGGCGGGCTGACGACCATTCTCGTGCCGAACGATACGCCCGGCATCGACATGAAAAAGATGCCGACCATCGTGCGCAAGAGCCTGGGCACGACCGAGTATTTCCTCACCGATGTGCGGGTCCCGGTGTCGAACACGCTGGGCGAGGTGGGGCAGGGCTGGAAGATCATCGGCAGCCATTTGCAGTTGGAACGGCTCGGGCTGGCGGCCTCGTATGTCGGCAATGCCCGCTCGGCGCTGGACGACACGATCCGCTACACCAAGGATCGCAAACAGTTCGGCAAGCCGCTGTCCTCGTTTCAGGTGCTGAAGCATCGCATGGCGCAGAACGAGGCCGAGCTCAGCGCCGCGCGCCTTCTGGTTTACGAGGCCGCGACAAAACTGGCCCGGGGCGAGAACGCGCTCAAGGAGGTGTCGATGGCCAAGATGCTGGCCGCGGACGTGGCCTTCAACATTGCCTTCAACGGCATGCAGGCGTTGGGCGGCTACGCGCAACTGCCCGAATACGACATGGAGCGCTATTTCCGCGAGGCCAAGCACGGGATGGTCGGTGGTGGCACGCAAGAGATCCAGCGCAGTATCATCGCCAAAGAGATGGGCCTCTAGTGCCCCGCTCGGATCCGGCGCGTCCGACGGGCGTGCCGGACCAACCAGACGCCCAGTCCCACCGCGCCTGGCGGGCCCAAGGAGAGATGCGATGCCCCTGACCCCAGTCCCAACGATCTCTGTCAGCGATCTGTCCGCCACCGGGTCGGGCCTGAACCGGCCCGAATGCGTGCTGGCCCTGCAGGACGGGACGCTGTTTACCGGCGACTGGACGCTGGGCATCGCCCGCATCGCGCCCGATGGCACCGTCGCCCGGGCGGTCGAGGCCGACCTGATCGGCGAGGGGTTCCTGCCGAACGGCATCGCTATTGCGGCGGATGGCCGGTTCCTGTTTGCCAATCTGGGCGAGGCCGGCGGCGTCTGGGTCGTGGGGGCGAAAGGCCCTGTCGAACCCGTCGCCACCGAGGTCGACGGCAAGCCGATCCCGCCGGCGAATTTCGTGCTGGTCGACGGCAACCGGCTTTGGGTCACCGTCAGCGCCTCGAGCCGCAAGCACAGCTTCTTCACTGCCGACGAGACCAGCGGCCAGATCATCCTGATCGAGGACGGAGTGCCGAGGGTCGTCGCCGATGGCCTGACCTGGACCAACGAGCTGCGGCTGTCGCTGGACGGGCGGCATCTGTTCGTCAACGAGACCTTTGCCTGCCGCACGACGCGGTTCGACGTGGCGCCCGATGGCGCGCTGACGCAGCCGGTGCATGTGGTGTATCCGGCGGGCGTGTTTCCCGACGGTCTTGCCCTGGATGCCGAAGGCGCGGTCTGGGCGATCTGCGTGGTCTCCAATCAGATCATCCGGCTTGGCCCGGATCTCACCTGGCAGGTGGTTTTCAGCGACATCGACCCCGATGCGCTGGCAGAGATCGGTCTTGCGCATGCCGGCAAACATCTGACGCGCGACATGATCGTCGACAGCCGTGGCGAGCGCGTCTCGAACCTGTCCAGCCTCGCCTTCGGCGGTCCGGACCTGCGGACGCTGTATCTGGGGGGGCTGACGGTGGATTCGGTCTTTTCCTGCCGCGTTCCCGTCGCCGGCGCACCGATGGCGCATCACAGATAATGCCGCGTCCCCGACCCCCAAAACCCGATTGTCACGCCAACCGGATCCAGACATGACCCATTTTCCCCTCGAAGGCGTGACCGTCGTGGATCTGACACAGATCTACAACGGGCCCTATGCGACCTACCTCCTGGCCCTTGCCGGGGCGACAGTCATCAAGATCGAGCCGCCGGGCGGCGAGTCGCTGCGCCGGCGCGGCGTGGTAGGCGGCGCAGGCTTACCCTTCGCGATGCTGAACGGCGCCAAGGAGTCGATTTGCCTGGACCTCAAATCCGAGCTGGGGAAGCGGGCGTTTCTCGACCTCGTCAAGGATGCCGATGTCGTCGTCGAGAACTTCTCGCCCGGCGCGATGGACCGGCTCGGTCTCGGCTGCGACCGCCTGCGCGAAGTCAATCCGGCGTTGATCTACGCCTCAAGCTCGGGCTTTGGCCGCAGCGGTCCTTACCGCAGCTATCCGGCGATGGACCTGACGGTCCAGGCGATGTCCGGCGTCATGGAGACCACCGGCTTCCCTGACAGGCCCCCGGTCAAGGCGGGCCCCGCGCTATGCGACTTCTTTGCCGGAATCCACCTGCATTCGGCGATCCTGACGGCGCTGTTCGACCGCGCCCGCACCGGCACGCCGCGCCGGGTCGAGGTCGCCATGCAGGACGCGGTCTATGCCTCGCTCAGTTCCAGCCTCGGCCTGTGGTGGGGCGGGCACGGTGACAGCAGCGTGCCGCCGCGCACGGGCAACCGCCACGGCGGCATGGCCGAGGCCCCCTACAACGTCTATCCGACCAGCGACGGCTGGGTGGCGGTGATCTGCGTCGGCGAGGGCCATTGGCGCAAGCTGCTGGCGACGATGGGGCGCGAGGACCTCGGGTCCGATCCGCGCTTTGCCGACCTGAAATCGCGCGTCGCCCATATCGATCTGGTCGACGAGATCGTCTCGGCCTGGACCAGCACGCTGCCCAAGCAGGAGATCTTCGACCGGCTGATGGCGGCAGGCGTGCCGGCGGCCCCGGTGCGCAACCTCGATGAGGTGGTGCACGACCCGAACATGCACGCGCGCGGCGCGCTGCAGTATCAGGACCATCCGGATTACGGGCGGATCATCGTGCAGCAATCGCCGATCCGCATCGACGGGCTGGAGCCGATGACCATCCCGCCGAGCCATGCGCTGGGCGCCGATACGGCGGCGATCCTGCGCGCCCGGACCGGGCTGTCCGAGGACGAAATCGCGCAGATGATCGGGGGATGACGGCACTGCAGGCTGCCGGCCCCGCCTTCGGGCGGGGCCGGTGTCTCAGGCCAGGTCGGGCAGGCGATAGAGGCGTGCCGCGTTGCCCCCCATGATCGCCGCCGCATCCGCAGCGGGCAGATCGGCGACCAGCCACTTCATCGCATTGACCTGCGCGGTCAGCGACATTGCCGCTTTGTCGACCGGAAAGTTCGAGCCGTAGAGGCACCGCTGTGCCCCGAACGCCTCGACGCAGGACCGGAACCAGGGCGCGAAGCGCGCGGCAAGGTCGACCGACGAGGGCGGTTCGGCACCCGCCTCCCGCGTGACGATCCCGATCCGCGAGATCGCGAACCCGCCGATCTTCACCACCACATTCGGGCAAGCCGCCACCGCTTCCAAGCCTTGTTGCCACTGCGCTTGCACCTCTTTAGGTCGCTCGCCGTAGCGCCCGATGCCTAGCGGTGTGCCCATGTGATTGAGGATGATCGGCAGGTCCGGCAGTGCCTGTGCGAGGGCAACGATGTCCGCAAGCTGGGTGTGGAACAGGTAGACATCCAGCGACAGGCCCAGGTCGCACAGGACGGCCAGCGCCTCACGGCTTTCGGGGCGCAACAACACCCCGGGCGGGGGACCTCCGGCGCCATAGGACAAGGCCGGGTCGGCATCATGGGCCGCCCGCGCGCGAATGCCGCGAAGCCGCCCGCCCGAGATCTCGACCGCGCTTTGCAAGATCGGCCGGATGTCTGCGCCGAGGCTCAGATCCGCGGCCCCGACGATGGCATCGGCCAACCGGAAGCGGCTGTCGCTGCAGGCCTCGGCCTGTTCGCGGGCGAAGTCGATCTCTCCCAGCACGCGTTCGGCCTCGGGCCCGTAGCGGCGGATGCCCATCGTGCATTCGACATAGACGGCGCTTCGGATGCCGGCGGCTTGCGCATCGGCCCGATAGGAGGCGCCGAAATACGGCGGGTCCGAGAAATCCCACAGGTGGATGTGGCTGTCGATCACCGGGTAGGGGACGGGAATCGGCGCCTCGCTTCGCCGGGAAAGCCAGGCGGAATCGACGGCAGGGACATGCGGTTTCGCCTCGGCGGGGGTGGGGATCATGACGCGCCTCGCGTCGCGCGGGGCCCGCGTCTGGCGGGTGAAAGTCTGGCAGCCTGCATGGGAGTCTCCCTCGTCCATAGTCTCGTCGGTACAATGGCGACATGGCGGGGCAGGCGAACAGGCCGACTTGCGCAAAGGAGCGTTGCGGGGCGGGGCGGCTACACGCGTTTGTCCGCTTCGGGCCCTCAGGGAATACAAGGTAACTTTATGAAATAGAAAGATATAATTCAAGATCGCCGCTGCGTGCACTGATGGCGCTGCGCGCCCGGGAGCGCCCTGAGGTGGGGCCGGGTCGCGTTGACAGATCTCGACGCGATGCGCCAACATCCCGAAGCCAGAGGCCGGCCCAAGAGCTGGCAGGGACGTTGTCTGGCCGCCATCGCACCCGACCCTCGTCGGGGATTTCTTGGCCAAGAGGTAAAGACATGACCGATACCAAAGCCGCCGCGGCTGCGTCGCGGGCTGCGGCCCCTATTGATCTGGACGCCCTGCGCGCGAAGTACCGGCAAGAGCGGGATCGCCGGATGCGCGGCGACGGAATCCGCCAGTTCGTGGAGCTGGTGGGCGACTACCGGGGCTATATCGAGGACCCCGATGCGAACGATGCCGAGCCGCGCGCCCCGCTTGACGACGACGTCTCGGTGCTGATCGTCGGCGGCGGCTGGAGCGGCATGGTCGCGGCGGTGCGCCTGATGCAATCCGGCGTTTCGGACCTGCGGCTCATCGATAACGGTCGCGACTTTGGCGGCACCTGGTACTGGAACCGCTATCCGGGCGTCCAGTGCGATATCGAATCCTACATCTACATGCCGCTGCTCGAGGAAACCGACTACGTCCCGCGCGAGAAATACGCGTTCGGCGACGAGATCCGCACCCATGCCGAGCGCGTCGGGCGCAAGTTCGGGCTCTACGAGCGGACGCTGTTCGAGACACAATTGCAGGCGCTGACCTGGGACGAGGACCTCAGCCGCTGGCGGGTGCGTACCAACCGCGGCGACAGCTTCACCACTCGGCACGTGGTGATGGCCTGCGGTAGCCTCAACCGGCCGAAACTGCCCGGGATTCCCGGTATCCTGGACTTCAAGGGCACGTCCTTCCATACCAGCCGCTGGGACTATGAATATTCCGGCGGCGACACGACCGGCAACCTGCACAAGCTGGCCGACAAGCGCATCGCCCTGATCGGGACGGGCGCCAGCGGCATTCAGGTGGCGCCGTTGATCGCGGAATCCTGTGAACATCTCTACGTCGTGCAGCGCACGCCGGTGGCCGTGGCGCCGCGCGGCAACCGCCCGACCGATCCCGACTGGGTGCGGTCGTTGCAGCCGGGCTGGCAGGAGGAGCGGCGGTCGAATTTCCAGAAGTTGGTGTCCGGGGTGCCTCAGCCAGAGGATCTGGTCGATGATGCCTGGACCGAGATCATGAAGATCCTCGGGGCCATCGCTTTTCGGGTCGCGCAGGAGGGAGAGAAGACCCAGGCCGAGCGCGATCTGGAGATGGAACTGGCCGATGCCGAGCGTATGGAGACCCTGCGCCGCCGTGTCGAGGACCAGGTCAAGGATCCCGCCGTCGCAGAGACGCTCAAGCCCTGGTATCGTTTCTTCTGCAAGAGACCGACCTTCAACGACCGGTACCTGCCGATGTTCAACCGGCCCAACGTGTCGTTGCTGGATACCGGCGGACAGGGCGTGGAACGGATCACTGCCGACGGGCTGGTGATCGGCGGCAAGGAATACCCGGTCGATTGCATCATCTTTGCCACCGGGTTCGAGGTCGGCACCGAATACACGCGCCGCGCCGAGATCGAGATCTTCGGCAGGGGCGGGCTGTCGCTAGCCGACCACTGGGCCGAGGATTACCAAACCCTGCACGGCGTCACTGCGCACGGGTTTCCCAACCTCTTCTTCATGGGGCCGGCACAGGGACCCGGGGACGTGAATTTCCTGTATCCCGCCGATCTGCAGGCCCGCTACGTGGCCCGCATCCTGGCCCGGGCACTGGGCGAGGGCGCGGAGGTCGTCGAGCCGACCGAGGAGGCGGTGCAGGCCTATGTCGCGCATTTCCGCGAGGTGGCGCTCGACAATATCGAGTTCTACCGCGAATGCACGCCGAGCTACTACAACAACGAAGGGGATCCCAGCAAATACAAGGGCTTCCTGTCGCAACGCTATGGCGGGGGCTTCGCGCAATACCGGAAGATGGTGCTGGACTGGCTGGACGAGGGCATGCCGGGGCTGGCGTTCACCACCCGCGAATGACCGTCGTGGAAAGGGCGCATCGCGCCCTTTCCCTGTGCAGCGGTTTCAGCTCCGGCCGGACAGGACGCGTGTGCGGTCGACCTGCAGCGGCCGCGCATACGACGGGTCCTGGCGGTCGCGGCTGGTTTGCGGGCCGCTGCGCATCAGCGCGATGATGGACTCGGGCAGGTCCTTCACCGCCGTCATCTTCGACTGGTCAAGCGATGTCGGGATGTCCTTGAGCTGCGCCCAGTCGCGCAGGCAGATGCGCTCGGAGATCGCCCAGCGGCCTGCGCGTTTTTCCAGCCGGTCGAGATAGCGTCCACCGGTCATCGTCAGCGGGTCGCCCTGCCGGTTCATGCCGATGAACATGTAATAGGTCTCGGTATGGGCGGTGTCTCCGTCCAGGTCGATGGTGCAGTTGAACTGGCAATGCTGGTGGGAAAGATGCGTCCGGGTGTGCATGTCGATCACCCAGTCGGCGAATTCGACGGGACTGCCGACAAAGACCCCGTGATCGTCCACGGCGTCCGGGTGATAGACCGACAGCAGCAGGTCGCGATCCAGCCGGTCGACGGCGCGCGAATAGGCCATCAGGCACTGGTGGATCTCGTTGCGGTCCTTCAGCTCCGCGACGGTGCATTGCAGGTCCTCGTCGGTCATGGCTCACTCCCCTTGTTGTCGGCGCTGGATGCTGCGCCCGCTTCGGTGTCGGCGATCTCGACGACGATCTTGCCGACATGTCCGCCTGCCTCGAGGCAGGCATAGGCTTCGGGCACCTCGTCGAAGGAAAAGCGGCGGTGGATGACCGGGCGCAGGCGCGCTGCGGCGATGGCGCGGTTCATGTCCGCGAACATCGCGCAACTGCCGACGGTGATGCCGCGCAGAGTGATCGCACGGCCGACGATCTGCCGGATGTCGAGGCCCGGTCCGTCCCCGGCAAAGCCCACCGAAACAATGGTGCCGCCGACCCGCACGGCGCGTGCCGACAGCGCCAGCGAGCCCGGCCCGCCGATGTCGATGACGGCGTCCGCGCCCAGGCCCCCGGTCAGCGCCAGGATCTCGGTCGCCCAGTCGCTGCCGGCGCCCGAGGCGAGGACATGCTCGGCGCCGAGCGCGCGCAGGCGGTCGGCCTTGTCAGCGGTGCTGGCGGTCTGGAGGACGCGCAGACCCGCCATCCGGGCAAACAGCAGGGCCATGACCGAGACGCCGCCGGCGCCCTGAAGCAGGAGCGTCATTCCCGGCTGCAGGCCGGCGGCGGTGACCGCGTGCCACGCGGTGAGGCCGGCACAGGGCAGGGTGGCGGCCTCGGAATCGGACAAGTGATCGGGGACCGGGATCGCGGCCTGCGCGGGCAGGACCACGTATTCGGCCAGCACCCCGTCGAGTTGGGCGCCCAACGAACGCGCGCGCCGCGCGGCGGTCACCGGGCCGTCTGTCCAGTCGGGGAAGAACGCACCGGCGACGCGCTGGCCGATGCGTGCGGGATCGACCCCGTCGCCCACCGCCGCGATCAGCCCGGCGCCATCGGACCCGGCGACGACCGGGCGCTGCGTTGCTCCATAGAATCCCCGGCTGACCAGCAGGTCCCGGTAATTGAGCGAGGCCGCACCCAGGCGCACCAGCACCTCCCCTGCCGCAGGGATCGGTACGGCAAGGCGCAGCTTGCGCAGGCCGGGTCGCGTGCCGGCCGGGTCGACCTGCCAGGCCGTCATCCGGGATGCGGTGTCGTGAGGGGTCATGGTCTCTCCACGGATCGGGTTCGTTGCAAGACCGGTGGTGCACCGGACTCAGGTCAGCATCGGCAGGGGCGGCATTGTCGTTGTCCGGCTGATACCTGCGGCATGCAGGCACCGCGCAAGACCACGCTAGGATGGGCGCATTCCGCGCTCAATCGTTCTGCGGCGCGTCCTCTGCAACGCTGCGTTTCAGCCGGAAAGGCGCCGCGCCGCCGGGTCCAGCGAGCCGAATAGCGCAACGCTCCGTTGCGCCTCAGGACCGGGCGTTCGGGGCCCGCGGCGCTTGACAGTCAGCGGGCCCGACGGCCATCCTTTACGCATCACAGAGGGTTTCGCGTCAACAAAACAGGCGCTTTGGGAACCTCGAAAGACAAGATCACGACACCGACGGTTCGGGGCCGCTTGCCGGGAGGGAGGCGGGGCGGCGTGCTGGCGCGCAAGCGCGCTGGCTTGGCTGGGCCGCGGGAGACGCACTACGTGTTTAACCTGGGAGGAAGCCTTGACATCGAACGTACAGCAGAGCCACTCGCGCCGCCGGGCGCGTCGGACACTTCTTGGCCTGGCAAGCGCGACGGCGTTGGCCGCAGGCATGGCGCAGGCCGACGAGATCCGGTTCGCCAACCCGCAATCGGACCTGAATGCCGTCAGCATCGGCATCGCCAGCTATATTGACACGCTCAATGCGACCGGGGATTTCGATATCCGCCGCTACGGCGCCGCGCTGCTGCCGCAAGGCGAGGTCGCGGCCGGCCTGCGCGACGGTGTCGTCGGCATGGGCTTTCTGGTGACGGCCTACCTGGCTGCCGAATTCTCCGAAATGAACCTGCACGCGACGCTGTCCATGCTGGCGACGTCAGGCACGCCCACGGACTCGATCGTCGCCACCGCCTCGGGCGCGATGATGGAATACGTGTTCTTCAACTGCCCCGAATGTCTGGTGCAGTTTGCCAACCAGAACATGGTGTTCCTGTCCTCGGGCTCGACCAACAGCTATGACCTGCTGTGCGCCGATCCGGTGACCACGCTGTCCGAAATGTCGGGGCGCCGGTTCCGCTCGGGCGCGGCCAACTTCACCCGCTGGGCCGAGTCGACCGGGGCAACCGTCGTGCCGATGGACTCGACCGAGGTCTTCACCGCGATGTCGCAGGGGGTCCTTGACTGCAACATGCTGAGCGTCGGCGATATCGTTTCGAACGGGTTGCTCGACGTCGTCGACAGCGTCCTGCTGGGCGCCCCGGGGGGCGTCTTCTCGGGCTTTGCCACGAACACCGTGAACCTCGACACCTGGCGCGGACTCAGTGAACCGCAGCGCGCGGCCCTGATCGAGTCTTCGGCCGGCCTTGTCGCCGATATCGTGATCGCCCAGCACAACAACCTGCAGGCGGGGATGGACGCTGCCCGCGAGGCAGGGATCGAGATCGTCGAGATGGACGAGCCGACCCGCACCGCCTACGACGCGTTCGTGCAAGGGGATCTCTCGGTGGTCCGCGAGCAGTTTTCCGACCTGTACGGCGTCGATGACGTGGAGGGCAAGATCGAGCTCTCGGCGCAACTGATCGAGCGATGGAAGGGCCTGACCGCCGGTATCGGCACCGACCGCGACGCCTTGGTCGAGCTGTTCCAGCGCGAGATCTTCTCACGGATCGACGCCGCCACCTACGGCCTGAACTGAGCCTGGTCCGGTCGTGACCGGCCCCTAACACGGGCTGCCCCGCCGGGTCACGGGCGGGGCACCTTCCTATCGCACATCCCCATCCAAGCCGAGGCCGCAATGACACTTCAACGATCCATGATTGTCGTCGAGCGTCTGATCCTTGTCTGCGCAGGCACCATCACGGCGCTGATGATCGTGCATGTCACCACGGACGTCATCGCCAAGAACCTGTTCAACCGGCCGCTACCCGGGACGATCACCATCGTTTCGAACTTCTACATGCCGATCATCACCTTCCTGCCGCTCATTCTGGTGCAGCACTACGACCAGCATGTCTCGGTCGATGTGCTGTTTGACCGGTTGCCGGCGGGGATGAGGCGGTTTCTGACCGGCCTGGCCTATCTGCTGGCGACGGTCGCCTTCGGGCTCATGGCCTATTACGGTTGGCTCGAAGCGATGTCGAAATTCCGCATCCGCGCCTTCATCAGCGAATACGGGATCCGCTTCCCGATCTGGCCCGGATACTACCTGCCCGCCGTCGGTTACGCGCTGATCGCCGCCTACACCCTACTGCAGTTCCTGAACTCCGTCCTGCGACTTTTCCGGAACACATCGTCGACCTCGTGATCGAACCGCTGCGGCCAGAGACCTCTGCCGAGGGAGAAGAAGAATGAATGAAGTTGTCGGGGCCATCGGGCTTGTTTCGCTGTTCGCGCTGCTGTTGATGCGCATCCCGATCGGCGTGGCGCTGATCACCGCCTCGTTCGGCGGGATCTGGGGGCTTATCGGGCTGCCGGCGGCGATCAGCACGCTGAAGGCCGCGCCCTACAGCTTTGCCGCCAGCTGGCAGCTGAGTTCGGTGCCGATGTTCCTGTTCATGGGCTTTTTCTGCTTCCATGCGGGCATCACCCAGGGATTGTTTCAGGCGGCGCGGGTCTGGCTGTCGCGGCTTCCCGGCGGCCTGGCCATCGCCAGCGTCTTCGGCACTGCGGGCTTCGCCGCGATCTCGGGTTCCTCGGTCGCCTGCGCCGCCGCCATGGGGCGGATCGCCATCCCCGAAATGATGAAGTCGGATTACAGCAAGGCGCTGGCCTCGGGCACGGTCGCAGCCGCCGGGACCATCGGCGCGCTGATCCCGCCCAGCATCATCTTCATCATCTACGGGATCATGGCCGAACAGCCGATCGGCGACCTGTTCCTGGGCGGCGCGGCCGTCGGTGTCCTGACGGCGATCGGCTATATGGCGGTGATCCTGATCTGGACGCTGGCGAAGCCCTCGGCGGCGCCCCGCGTCAGCGAGAAATTCACGCTCCGCGAGCGGCTGGGCACCATGCGTCTGGTCATCCCCGCCGCGGTGCTGGCGCTGGCGGTTTTCGGCGGCCTGTTCTCGGGCTTCTTCACCCCGACCGAGGCCGGCGCCGTCGGCTCGGCGATCGCCATCCTGATCGCTCTGTCGCAACGCAGCTTCACCTGGGCGGGCTTTCGGCAATCGCTGATCGAGTCCTTCATGACCTCGGCCGGACTGTTCGTGATCGCGATCGGCGCCAAGATGCTGACGCGGTTTGTCGCGCTCAGCGGTGTCGACGACGCCGTCGCGCTGTTCGTCATCAACGTGGCCAGCGATCCGATGGTTCTGCTGCTGGTCATCGCGCTGGTTTACCTTGCACTCGGGATGTTCCTCGATCCGGTCGGGGCGATGCTGCTGACCCTTCCGATCCTGATCCCGATCGCCGAGCACGCGGCGTTCAACATGGTCTGGTTCGGGGTTCTGGTCGTGAAGATGCTGGAAATCGGCATGATCACCCCACCGGTCGGGCTGAACGTCTTCATCATCAAATCCGTGGTCGGGACGTCGATCCCGCTTGCCACGATATTCCGGGGTGTCGGCCTGTTCCTTCTGGCGGACCTCGCGGTCATTCTGATCGTTGTCGTGTTTCCGGCGGTCGTCATGTTCCTTCCGAACGCGTTCTGACCCCCCCTCTACAGTCCAAGAAGCAAAGCCAAGGAAGGTGCCCATGAAGGTCCTGGTACCCGTCAAGCGGGTGATCGACTACAACGTGAAAGTCCGCGTGAAGGCGGACGGGTCGGGTGTCGATCTGGCGAACGTGAAGATGTCGATGAACCCGTTCGACGAAATCGCCGTCGAAGAGGCCATCCGCCTGAAGGAAAAAGGCATCGCGACCGAGGTCGTGGCCGTCTCGATCGGCGTGAAGCAGGCGCAGGAAACCCTGCGCACCGCGCTCGCCATGGGCGCCGACCGCGCGATCCTGATCACCGCCGCCGATGACGTCCACACCGACATCGAGCCGCTGGCCGTGGCCAAGCTCTTGGCCGCCGTGGTCAAGGAAGAGGCCCCGGGCCTCGTGCTGGCCGGCAAGCAGGCGATCGACAACGACATGAACGCCACCGGCCAGATGCTGGCGGCGCTGCTGGGCTGGAGCCAGGCGACCTTCGCCTCGGAGCTGGAGATCTCGGGCGACAAGGCCAAGGTCACGCGAGAGGTCGACGGCGGCCTGCAGACCATCGAAGTCGCCATGCCCGCCATCGTCACCGTGGACCTGCGCCTCAACGAGCCGCGCTATGCCTCGCTGCCGAACATCATGAAAGCGAAGAAGAAGCCTTTGGACGAGAAGACCGCCGCCGATTACGGCGTCGATGTCACGCCGCGCCTCAGCGTGGTGAAGACCTCGGAACCCGCCGCGCGCAAGGCCGGCGTGAAGGTCGGCTCGGTCGACGAGCTGATCGCGAAACTCAAAGACGAAGCGGGGGTGATCTGATGGGTGTTCTTCTGCTGGGTGAAGTCACCGACGGCGCGCTCAACCGCGACGCCACCGCCAAGGCTGTCTCGGCCGCCAAGGCCTGCGGCGACGTGACCGTGCTCTGCGCCGGCGCCTCGGCTGCCGCCGCCGGGGCCGAAGCCGCGACCATCGCCGGCGTCGCCAAGGTGCTGGTCGCCGAGGATGCCTCGCTGGGCCACCGTCTGGCCGAACCGACCGCGGCGCTGATCGTGTCGCTGGCGGGCGATTACAGCCACATCTTCGCGCCCGCCACCACGGATGCCAAGAACGTGCTGCCGCGCGTGGCCGCGCTCTTGGACGTGATGGTGATCTCGGACGTGACCGGGATCGTCGATGCCGACACGTTCGAGCGCCCGATCTATGCCGGCAACGCGATCCAGACGGTGAAATCCTCGGACGGCGTCAAGGTCGCCACGATCCGCACCGCGACCTTCGAGGCCGCGGGCGAGCAGGCCGCCGCCCCGGTCGAGAGCGTCTCGGCCGCGGCCGATCCGGCGCTGTCGTCGTGGCTCGAGGACAAGGTCGCGGCCTCGGACCGGCCCGAGCTGACCTCGGCGGGGATCGTCGTTTCGGGCGGTCGCGGCGTGGGTTCGGAAGAGAACTTCCGCATCATCGAAGCGCTGGCCGACAAGCTGGGCGCGGCGGTGGGCGCCTCGCGCGCGGCGGTCGATTCGGGCTTTGCGCCGAACGACTGGCAGGTCGGCCAGACCGGCAAGGTCGTGGCGCCGGATCTTTACGTGGCGGTCGGCATCTCGGGCGCGATCCAGCACCTTGCGGGGATGAAGGATTCGAATGTGATCGTGGCAATCAACAAGGACGAGGAAGCGCCGATCTTCCAGGTCGCGGATTACGGCCTGTTGGGCGACCTGTTCACCGTGGTGCCGGAACTGACCGAGAAGCTGTGAGGCTACCGGGCGAGAGCCCGCTCTACGGACAAAAGGGGAGGACGCTTATGGATTTTGCCTTGAGCGAGGAGCAGGAGGCCATTTTCGACATGGCGCATGCCTTCGGGCAGGAGCATATCGCGCCCTTCGCCCGCCAGTGGGAGGCCGAGGGCACGATCCCGCGCGATCTGTGGCCGAAACTGGCCGAGCTGGGCCTTGGCGGGCTTTATGTCAGCGAGGAGAACGGCGGCACCGGCCTGTCGCGCCTCGATGCCGTACTGGTGTTCGAGGCGCTGAGCATGGCCTGCCCCTCGGTCGCGTCCTTCCTGTCGATCCACAACATGTGCGCGGCGATGCTGGACAAGTTCGGCTCGGACGACATGAAGGCGCGCATCCTCGGCCCCGCCGTGCGCATGGAAAAGGTGCTGTCCTATTGCCTGACCGAACCCGGCGCGGGTTCGGACGCGGCCGCGCTGAAGACGCGCGCGGTCAAGGGCAATGCGGGCTACCGGCTCAATGGCACCAAGGCCTTCATCTCGGGCGGGGGCTATTCCGACGCCTATGTCGTCATGTGCCGCACCGGCGAGGATGGCCCCAAGGGCATTTCCACAATCGTGGTCGAGGCCGGAACCGAGGGCCTCAGCTTCGGCGGGCTGGAGGACAAGATGGGCTGGCGCTCGCAGCCCACGCGGCAGGTGCAGTTCGACGATTGCCTGGTGCCGCTGGAGAACCTTGTCGGCACCGAAGGCGACGGTTTCAAATACGCGATGATCGGGCTGGATGGCGGGCGGCTCAACATCTCGGCTTGCAGCTTGGGCGGCGCGCAGGCGGCGCTGGCGCAGACGCTGGCCTACATGGGCGAGCGGCAGGCCTTCGGCAAGTCGATCGACCAGTTCCAGGCGCTGCAATTCCGGCTGGCCGACATGGAGATCGAGCTGCAGGCCGCGCGCATCTTCCTGCGTCAGGCGGCGTGGAAGCTGGACCGGAAGGCCCCCGATGCCACCAAGTTCTGCGCGATGGCGAAGAAATTCGTGACCGAGGCCGCCTCGCGCGTGGCCGATCAATGCCTGCAGCTGCACGGCGGCTATGGCTACCTGGCCGATTACGGGATCGAGAAGGTCGTGCGCGATTTGCGCGTGCACCAGATCCTCGAAGGCACCAATGAAATCATGCGCCTGATCACCGTGCGGGCGCTTCTGGCCGAGAGGGGCTGATGGAAGCCGAACTGCGCGAACTGCCCGAGCTGGTTGTCCGCAAGGACGGCCGCGCCGGTCGCCTGACGCTGAACCGCCCCAAAGCGCTGAATGCGCTGACGCATGGCATCTGCCTTGAGACAACCAAGGCGCTGCAAGCCTGGGCCGGGGATCCCGAGGTTGATCTGGTGATCCTTGACGGGGCGGGCGAGCGGGCGTTCTGCGCAGGCGGCGACATCGCGCAGGTGACGGCGGCGGGCAAGGCGGGCGATTACGCGATGGGCCGGGATTTCTGGCGCGACGAGTACCGCATGAACCTGCTGCTGCGTCGCTATCCCAAGCCGGTGGTCAGCTTCCTGCATGGCTTCGTCATGGGCGGCGGCGTCGGTTATGGCTGCCACATCGGGCATCGGGTGGTCGGGGAGAGCACGCAGATGGCGATGCCCGAATGCGGCATCGGCATGATCCCCGACGTGGGCGGCACATATCTGTTGGGCCGCGCACCGGGCCAGTTGGGGCTGTATCTGCCGCTGACCGCCGCGCGCATGGGGCCGGGCGATGCGCTCCACGCGGGCTTTGCCGACCATTTCATCCCCGAAGCGGAATGGGACACCGTGAAGGCCCGGCTTTGCGAGACGGGCGACATCGCCACCCTGCCCCGCCATCCTGCGCCCGCAGCCCCGATGGCCGAAGAACAGGCGCGCATCGACCGGCTGTTCGGCGCGGGCGACCTGCCTACGATCCTGGCGCGGCTGGAGGCTGACGACAGCCCGCTCGCGCAATCCGCGCTGAAGGCCGTGCGCCGCAACTCGCCGTTGTCGATGGCCTGCACCCTTGCCATGCTGGACCCCGCGCCGGACAGCCTGCAGGCCGCCTTGACGCAGGAATACCGCTGGACCTGGCGATCGATGGAGCATGGCGATTTCATCGAGGGGGTGCGCGCGCAGATCATCGACAAGGACCGCAACCCGCAGTGGCAGCACCGCATCGACACCCTGCCCGAGGGTCTTGTGGCGGAGATGCTGGCGCCGCTGGGTGCGGATGAGCTGACCTTTCCCTGACGCCGCGCGCGCGGGGGATTTCGAGGAGGAGGAAGACCAATGCAGATAGCCTTCATCGGGCTGGGCAACATGGGCGTGCCGATGGCCGCGAACCTGATCGCCGCCGGCCATGCCGTGACCGGCTTCGACACGATGGCCGCGCCCGAGGGCGTGCCGATGGCCGCCAGCGCCGCCGAGGCCGTGGCGGGCGCCGATGTGGTCATCACCATGCTGCCCAACGGGGCCATCCTGCGCTCGGTCGCGAGCCAGGTGATCCCGGCGATGAAGCCCGGCGCGGTGCTGTGTGATTGCTCGACGGTGGATGTGGACAGCGCCAAGGCGGTGGCCCAACAGGCCGAGGGCACGGGCCTCGGCGCGCTGGATGCGCCGGTCTCGGGCGGGGTCGGCGGGGCCTCGGGCGGGACGCTGACCTTCATGGTGGGCGGTGGCGAGGCGGCCTTTGCGACGGTGAAGCCGCTCTTCGACATCATGGGCCAGAAGGCCGTGCATTGCGGCGCGGCCGGGGCCGGGCAATCGGCCAAGATCTGCAACAACATGATCCTCGGCGTCACCATGATCGCCACCTGCGAGGCCTTCGCGCTGGCCGACAAGCTGGGGCTGGACCGGCAGAAGATGTTCGACGTGGTCTCGACCTCTTCGGGCTACAGCTGGACGATGAACGCCTATACCCCGGCGTCGGGCGTGGGCGCGAAAAGCCCCGCCGACAACGGCTACAAGCCCGGCTTCGCGGCGGAATTGATGCTCAAGGACCTGCGGCTCAGCCAGCAGGCGGCGGAAAGCGCCGATGCCGACACGCCGATGGGTCAGCTGGCCGCGCAGCTCTATGAGCGCTTCGTCGAGGCAGAGGATGGCAGGGGCATGGACTTCTCGGCCATGTTGCCTCGCTTCGAGAAACGCGGCCGCGGCTGATGAGCTGGTCGGCACCCCGATAACACCATTGCAACTACGCCGGGCGGCAGCGTAGCAAGAAAGTCCAGCAGCCGGTGCCGCTGGAGGTGTTTGCGAAACACGATCGCCCCGGCTTCAGCCAGCTCAGCGAAAGTTTAAATAGGCTTGCTCAAATCAATATCTAGAACCTTGAAGTCTAGCTGACGCTCCACTCTCCACCTATACCCGGCACGGTAGCAGCGGCTTGGTGGGAATGCCGTTCATCCCATTAGCTCACATACCCGCTTTGGGCCCGGTTGACGGCGGTGATCGTGGGGGCGCAGATCTTCACCCATCCCTTCGCCGTCGGGCTGCTGGCGACCATGGACCGCTTGGGCCGAGTAGTGGCGGCGACGCCGGCGATGCTGATGATTGGCTCGGCACTGGGGCCGGTGGTGGGCGGTGCGCTGGGGCAATCGCTGGGCTTCGGCGCCCCGCGCGTGGCGATTGCGGCCTGTGGGCGTAGCAGTGGACCAATCAACTTCACTGCGCGTTGATTGTCCGGCGAAGAGGTTGAGGAGCTCCAACAAGTGACCAGACAATTGGCCGTCCTGACTTTGTACCGACAACCTTGCAGACGCCTCAACTGAGATACACATAGGATCTGACTAGGAGGTTCGCCGTGCCAGCGCAAACGTCGATGATTCACGTCCGTATTGACGACCGCTTGAAAGCTCATGCAACCGACGCTTTGGCTGGCGTCGGCCTCACGCTGTCTGATGCCATTCGCATTCTTCTTACGCGTGTGGCTGCGGAAGGAGGCATGCCTCCAGGACTGACAGTGGATCCGGACGCCTATGACGCGTGGTTCAAGGCCAAGGTGCAGGAAGCCTTGTCGGACCCACGTCCTGCAAAGCCGCGTGACCAAGTCATGGCCGAAACTCGTGCTTTGATCGATGCGAAACGTCGTGCCCGACCTTGAATGGACTGCGGCAGCTGCCGCCGACCTTATGGCGATCGTCGACTATATCTCAGACGGCAACGTAGATGCCGCGTTCGCGTTGATGAATGAGATCGAGAAGAAGGCTTCTGACACCCCGTCACAGCCCCGCCGTGGTCCTGGGACGGGTCGACGGAACGCGTGAACTTGTTGTTCGACCGAATTACATCCTCATCTATACAGAGAGCCCGACTCTCGTGACCGTCGTGCGCGTGCTTCATACCGCGCAGATGTGGCCGTAGGAAGGGCGCCGAAATTGATGGGGATCCTGGTTGCTGCACTGCGAAGTGCCTTTGGAAAAACAGCCAATCCCAGCTGGGTCGGCTCAACCTGAAGATCAGCATTTGGCCAAAGTACTGTCGTTCTGCGTGGCACCTTGAGCAGGTAAAATGCAGTGGTAGCGAGTTGATCAGTATCCATCCGGTGAAGGCCGCAGCGACTTCAGATCTGACGGTCGCGTTCCATGGCGATCATCTCGAGCAGGTTTTCGACACCGAACGGGGTGAAGGCGAGCACCTCGACCTCGGTGGTGCCGTAGACCCAGATTATGCCGTCTTCGGGCTCCATGCCGATGGCGAGATCATGAAGCCTGTCGACGGTTTCGCCCAGCTCGGCGGCGACCCGGTCCACGGTCTTGACGGCGTAAACCTTGTTCAACTGCATGGTCGGGCGGCCTGAGCCATATTCCGGGCCTTCCAGTTCCAAGGGAGCAGTTCAGGCAGGCGCGAGAGGGGCATGTCAGGCAGTCGACCGAGGACATCGGCAAGCCATGCCTGAGGGTCGATGTCATTCATCTTGGCGGTGACGATCAGGGAATACATGAAGGCAGCGCGGTCGCCGCCGCGCGGTGATCCGGCGAAGAGCCAGGCCTTGCGGCCGAGGGCAATGCCGCGGAGGGCACGTTCGGCCGCATTGTTCGTCAGGCAGATGCGGCCGTCATCGAGGAAGCGGGTGAACGCTTCCCAACGGCCGGCTTCCTCGAACATGTAGTTGATCGCCTTGGCGACGGGGTTGTGCTTCGACATCCGGGCACGCTCGACCCGCATCCAGTCGTGCAGGTCACAGACCATCGGGCGCACCAACCGCTGACGAGCGTCATGGCGGGCCTCGTCGCTCAGGCCGTTGATCTCGCGCTCAGCATCGAAGATGGCGTCGAAGCGTTTGACGGCTTCCAGCGCGATGGGCGAGATCTCCTCGGCGACCTTCTTGCCCTTGCGGGCTGTGGCCTTGATGTCTGCCAGCTCGAAGAACTTGCGCCGGGCATGCGACCAGCACAGCGCGCTCAGCACCGGCGCGGGCCTGTGGCTGGCATGGTAGAGGTCGTTGTAACCGCCATAGGCATCGGCTTGCAGGGTGCCGGTCCAACCCGCCAGATGACGGGTCGGGTGTTCTTTCCTACGGTCGGTTGAGAAGTAATAGAGCGCTGCCGGCGGCGCCCCACCGGCAAAGGGCCGGTCATCCCGCAGATAAGTCCAGAGCCGGGCGGTTTGCGTGCCGCCTTTGGCCAGAAGCGGTACGGTCGTGTCGTCAGCGTGCAATCGTTCAGCGCCGAGGACATGAGCACGGATCAGATCGTGGATTGGTTGCAGCGCCACGGCGCAGGCCCCGACCTGATCGGCCAGGGTCGAGAGGCTGATCTCGACCCCTTCCTTCGCGTAGCGCTCGGCCTGCCGGCTCAAAGGCTGATGCTGGCCGAACTTCTCGAACAGGATCATGGCCAGTAGATTGGGCCCCGCCCAGCCCCGGGGCGTCGGATGAAACGGCGCCGGCGGCTGGCTGATCCGCTCGCAGTCCCGGCAGGTGAACTTCTCGCGGACGGTCTGGATCACCTTCCACTGCCGCGGGATCACCTCCAGCGTCTCGGTGATGTCCTCGCCCATCTTCACGATGCGCGCGGAACCACAGCAGGTGCAGGACGTCGGCGCCTCAACCACCACGCGCTCGCGCGGCAGATGCTCCGGGAGCGGCTTGCGGGCGGGGCGGCGGCGTTCGAAGGCCGTGACCGATGCCTTGGCTGCGGCGGCATCCGCCTCTGCCCGATCCTGCTCAAGATCTGTCTCGAGGTCCTCGAGCTGCATCTCCAGTTGCTCGATCAGCCGGGCATGGCGTTCGGCGCTATGGCCATATTGCTCGCGGCGGAGTTTGGCGATCTGCAGCCGGAGGTGCCGGATCATGTCTTCGGAGGCCGAGACGATCGCCTGAACTTGGGTCAACTCCCCCTTGGCGACGACCAAAGCGCCTTCTGCGGCAGACGCGCGGGCCTCTGCCGCAGCGAGTGCGGCGCGCAGAACAGCGATCTCCGATGCGGTCTCCGACATGCCGAAGGCCTACCACGAAACCCCGGAATAGTCCAATAAAACAAGGGTATTTTGGCTATCAACCCGCCGAGGAAGGCCGTTGAGTCCAGCGCGGATTACGCCAATCAATCCCTTCCAGAAGATAGCCGAGTTGCGCTGCCGAGACGGGAACGGCCGAGCCATTCTGGCTCACCGGCCAGATGAACTTCCCCGCCTCAAGGCGCTTCAGATACAGCGACATGCCGACCCCGTCGTGCCACAGCACCTTGATCAGATCACCCTTCCGCCCTCGGAAGCAGAAGATCTCTCCACCGTGCAGATCTCGACCCAGCCCCTGCTGGACCTTCAGCGCCAGGCTGTTCATTCCGCACCGCATGTCCGTTACCCCGCCTGCAATCCACACGCGGGCCCCCGCCGGAAAGGCGATCATCGCGGGTCCAGCACGGCCAGCAACGCCGCAAGATGCGAAGGGGCCAGCGACACAGGGATCGTCATGCGACGCCCGTTCGTCAACGTGATGTCGATCCGGGCATCGTCGGCTTCCCGCGATGGCTGCTCCGCTGGCGTAGGCGGGGCGCCCGCAATCACCAATGGCACGAAGCCCCCACCAGCCCCCGACGCGCCAAGTGTCCCGCTGCGATACTCGCGCCGCCAGATCGAAAGAAGCGACCGGGAAATCCCATACCGGCGCGCCGTCGCCGAACCCTGCCGGAAACCGCGCAGGCTCTCTTCGACGATCCGGATCTTCTCTTCGTCAGACCAGTGCCGACGACGGCCAATCTCATCGGCGGCGAAGATCTCGATTGGTGAAACAATTGAAGCGCATGCCATAAGGCAATGCCTTACGACCATTTGCTCAATCAGAGCAGGCGGCCTTCACCGAAGGCATACGTCGATCATCACGGCGCATGCGCCGCGATGATCGCCCGCGTGGTCTGCACTGCCGCCGAAAGTGATTTGTGCTCAGCGGAGCCAATACCCAGCTTCGCAACATCGACCGAAAGCTTCATCTGCTGCCCCTGATCTGCTGCAGCGCGCGCGGCCCGGCCGCGCCGTCTTGATGCCGATGCAAGATAAGTGCGTTGCGTTGAAGACGCTGCTTCCTCGGAACTCTTGGTCGCGGCTGCGCCACCACCCGCCGATTTCACCTCCTTCAGCTCTTTCCGGAGTTTCTCGACCGTCTCTCGGGTTTCCGACATCTCCCGATCCCGCTTCAACCTGTCCTCATCCGGGTAGGGGAAGCTCTCGGATTGCCCCGCGTGCAGCGACTGTAGGGCAGGGTCCTCGAAGTACTTGATCCGCCGGGCGCGGATCGGCATTTGCGCGTCGATGACCAGGATCACCTCATCGAGGTCCATCCGCCGCGCCTGGTCCTCGGTCAGAAGCGGAGTGTCTTCCGTCCGCTCCGATACGCTACGCCCCTCGAACGGATTGCGACCGACGGCCCGAGACCTTGTCACCACGCGCTTGGTCGTCTTGCCCACAGCCTGGCTCAGCTCTTCGATGGTCTTTTGCTCGGAAGGCGTGAGATAGAGCTTCACACCTGCGCCGCCTTGGAGCGAGCGCCGCGTGTTCTCGCCATAGATCTCGTCGAGGGCCGGGATCGTCTGGGTCACGATGGCGAGGTTGCCGCCGAAGGAGCGCAGCGTCTTGATGCTCTCGGCAACGATCGGCATTTTGCCGAGCCGGTCGAACTCGTCGAGCAAGATCATCACGGGCCAGGGCTCATCCTCGGCAGGCTCCCGCGCCTGAAGCGAGGCGATGAGATCCGAGAAGAACAGCCGGATCAGCGGCGCAAGCGGGCGGATCATCTCGGATTCGACCACGAGATAGATGGAATGCGGCCGCCGGCGGATATCCCGGAAAGAGAAGTCCGATGTCGATGTGGCGGCGTCGATCGCCCGATTGTCCCAGGTGTCGAGGCCAGAGGTCATGAGGAGCGACAGGTAGGAGGTCAACGTGTCGTTGTTCGTTGAGGCCATTCGCTCGAAAATCAGTTTGGCCGAGGGATTCTTCACCTCATGCGCCCGCTTCAGATACTCCTTCTGCTTGTCGCCTCCCGACGCGGTGATCCGGTAGATCTCACCGATGGTCGGGATGCCCCGCTCGAACGCCAGGAGGCCCGCTGCGACGAAGAGGTCGATGCCGCCAGCGAGGAGCCCGCTGAGCTTTTCATTATCGGTCTGCAGGAAGAGCTTGGCTGTGAGCTTCAGCTCCATCTGCTGGCGATCCGCATTGGTCATCTCGGCGATCCGGGCCAATGGGTTGTAACGGTGGGTCGGCCGGTCCCAGTCCGTCGGCGCGAAACGGAACACCTTGTCGCCCGTGCTCGCCCGAAACCTCGAGGTCTCGCGGAAGTTCTCGCCCTTCACGTCCAGCACCACGGCCGAGCCCTTGTAGGTGAGCAAGTTCGGGATCACGAAGCCCACGCCCTTGCCGCGGCCCGTGGGCGCAACGATCAGCGCATGTGGGAAGGTCTTCGAGACGAGGAACGGCCGCTTTGATTTCGGGGTGCCGAGCTTGCCGAGGAGGAAGCCACCGCCCGGCTTGGCGAAGAAGCCATTGCGCTTCATCTCGCACCGGGTCTGCCAATGCGTCGTGCCAAAGCGCGTGAGGGCGTCGCCGAGAAGCGTGACGCTCAGCATCAGCGCGGCAATGCCGAACCCTGCGAGGATCAGGTTCACCCAGAGGAAGTCCCGCGGGGCGCTGGTCCCGAGGGCGCGGTATTCCCGCGCGAGCAGGGTAACGTCGAAGGCTTGCGTCGACAGGCCATAGCGAATGGTCAGGTAGCCGGTGGCCACAACATAGCCGATGGAGAGGCCGACCAGCGTCAGGCTGAGGACGCCACCCGCGATCTTGCCCTTATCCATGCGTAATCCCCTTCTCGCCATGGGTCGCTGCGTGACGCGCGCGCTGCGCCTCGATCCGTTCCTCGGCCAAGGCATCCAGCACCCTTTCCATGGCCGGGCCGTGGGCCGTCTTCTCGCTGCCCTCCAGATAGGCCTTGGCGAGTTCCAGCTGTCTCAGCGGGTGCTCGGTGAACTTTTCCAAAGCATCTGCATAGCCCGCGCGCAGGGCGGTCACCGCGGTCGGCGTGAGGTTGCGCTCGATCTGGGCAACGAGGCGCTGGCCGTCATTCGCGGTGAGCGGTGCTACGTCCTCGGCTTCGGCCCGCTGAAGGAACGTCATCACATCAGGGGCAGTCTCGGCCATGAAGCGCCGTTCGGCATAGTCCTGGCGCGCCTGATCCTCGATGTCGAAACTCCGCTCGCTGATATAGGCGCGAGACGCGCCCATGGCGCGCAGGCGATTGATTTCTTCCTGCACCGCCGAGCCAAACTCTTCGACCGGCATCTCGGCACGGTAACGCGCGACGGTGCGGACATCTTCGGTGATCGGACCGAGCTGCTGCATCGGATCGCGCAGCGCGAGCTCCATGTCGCCGGCATGAAGGGTACGGTCCTTTTCCTCGACGGCGAACTCCTGCGGCTTGCGGCTGACAGTGATCTTGTCCCAGGCCATTGAGGCCAGTTCAGCATGCTCCGGTGACCGCTGCGCAAAAGCATTGAAGGCGGTGCGGGCCTCTTCCACTTCGATGACGCCAGCTTTGTAGACGGAGGGATCGTCTGAGAAGGGGTGGTCGAAATCCGCTCGACGGAACTGAGCGACGAGCTCTTGGAAATCCCTGCGCTCAGACGGGGCGAAGATGTCGGGCTCGCCAGTCGCTCGCTCGCGCTCAGGCAGCGTCAACCGTTCGGCCAGGGTAACCGGGTCATCTTCAGTCTCATCCACCTCATCGACGGCCCGCAGGATGCGCGCATCGGTCAGGGTGTCGCCCAAACGGACATGGACGGCTTCCAGCCGGTCCAGCGCTTCCTCGCGGTCCTCACCCTTCTCCAGATCGAGATCGCCCGCCTTGGCGATAGCGCGCAGATCCTGCGCCAGCCATTGCCGCTCCAGCGCAGCACTGCCAGCACCCTCGCGCATGCGCGCGGCCACGGCTTCGGGATCGATCCCGGTGCCCTGCAGTGCCTCGGAGAGGCGCGCCTTCACCGCATCATCGTCGAGACGCGCAAGCTGGTCCTCGCGCACGTTGGCCCGGGCGTAGACGCCCTCACGAGAGGGCGCGTCGAGGAGCGCGGCTGAGCGGTCCCCGAGCGGATTGAGATGCGAAACAGAGGCCAGTACGTCGGTGAGCTTGCGCTCGATCTCCGGCCGCTCGGCGGCAGGTGCCCTGTCGATCGCTGCTTCGATCTGGCGGATGTTCTGAGAGAACTCGGTGGTCAGCGTGTCAAACGCAGCTTCGTCGTCGGACATGTAAATGACTCCATCTTTTTGAATCTGTTCGCCTGCAGCGAGGACAGCACTGGCGCGCTCCAGCGCGTCTGCGACGTCGTCGAAGTTCTCCCGCGAGGCCTCGGCCGCGAGACCGCGATAGGCCAGCGCATTGCGGCTCACTGCCGCCACGGCCATCTCGAGATCACTGCCGGTGCGCTGGCGTTCCACTGCGGGACGGCCCTCGTCGCGCGCTTTGAAGATCTCATCGATTTCGGCGCGATAGGTCGTCACACCTCGATCAAGCCGGCGCGTCGCCTCAAGCCGAATGCCGTGAACCTGCGCCGCTTCGACCATCGCCAGGCGGAACGCGTCGTAATTGAAGTGATGGTCTTTCCCGAGAAAGAACATCTCCCCGTCCTTGCTGCGACGGTTCAACACGACATGGGCATGGGGATGGGCGCGGTCTTCGTGGATGGCGGCGATGTAGTCGAACTGCGCGCCGTCCCCTTGGAAGAACCGCTCGCAGACTGCTTCGGTGATCGCACGAACCTCTGCGCTCTTCGTGCCGATTGGGAAGGCCATCAGAAGATGCGACGTGTGCCCGAGCTTCGGGCTATGTCGTTCGATCCATTGGTTCTCGAACCGACGCACTACCCGCGTGATCTCGGACTCGGAGAGGGTCTTCTTCCCATCATGGGTGCCGCGACTGTCCAGGATGTGGCTCGACTTGGTGGTGAGATAGGTGAGCTGCGCCTTGAGCTGAGCGCCGGTATGACAGCCGCCCTTTGTGATCGGCTTGAAGATCGCGGGGCTATACCCACGAGCCGCACGCACCATCTGGGCATTCCGGGCCAGTCCTTGCCAGCTGCCGGAGACGCGGCTCCAGTTGCGATCAAAAAGGGAGGGGTTGATCCCGCGGTCCTCATTCCGAGCCATCGCTTGCCTCCCGATGGGCGAGGCCAGCGAGCGCCTTGGTGACCTGCAGGTTCAGGGCGCGCCGTCTTGCGCGGAACATCTCCTGGATCTGATCGGCCAAGTCGAAAACGAGGACGGCTAGGTCCCCGATCTCGGCGTGGCTGGAGGCATCATAGGGCATCCGCTCGCCCTTGAGCTTGGCCTCGTTCAGACGCCGCGCGATCTGGTTGACGTTGTTGCCAACCCGGTTCAGCGCGGCGCTCAGAGCGCGCAGCTCGTCGGTCATGGTCTCGTCAGGGCGCAAGATGTCGTCGGCAGCGAGGATCAGAGACCGGAGCGCATCGGATCGATGCGCGATGCCATGGCGCAGCAAAGCGGCATCGAGACGGCTCAGCTCTCTCGCGCTTACACGCAATCCGATGACTTTCGGACGGCTGCCATTTGCGAGCTGGCGGTCTCCGGCGTGTTTCACAGCGTTGTAGACGGACTTCAGACTGACGCCGTAGCGCGCCGCCAACTCGGCGGCGGCGACACCCTTGGCTCGCTCCTTGGCGATGCTCAGGCGTTCGATCTCGGACAGTCTGCGGCCGCGTCGCATTGTGAAGTTAACATCCCTATTTCTTGCCAACTTCGTACAAGCCCGCCCTCTCCCAGCGCAAGCGGAGAGGGTCTTAAGGGCTTGTACTCAATGTAGAAAATCGCCCATCAGGGGCGATTTCGCGTCCTTTGTCAAAAGCATCGCGCACAGCGCTCCTTGCACCGCGTCAGGTGTCCAAGGGATCGCGCATCGCGTCCTTTGGACCGCGTCCTGCGTCCTTTGCAGCGCGGCATTTGGTAAGTGCGGAATGCCGAAAGCATGCCGCATTCCGTCATACGCGCGCCGCAAGACGTCCCGCGCCGAATGGCCGGCGTCCTCCGCGAGATGCGCTATGGGAAGTGTCAAATGGCTGCCGCCAAATGCACATTGCAATGTGCCAGAAGGATCGCGTCAGCCGTCATCTGTGGCACGCGAAACGCTCGATGCGCTGTGCTCGGTGGCAACCGCATCGCGGCTTCGGGATCGCGTATCCCGTCTCGCGCTTGACCTGACTCGGGCCAGGGGATAGTCGCAATACTATTGTATTGCCGCTTATCACCACTCTTGCAGAAAGGCGCGATCATGCCGAACGACAATCTCGTGGTTATCGCTGCGATGGCCCGGAAAGGGGGGAGTGGCAAAACCACTCTTTCCCGCGGGCTGATCAGCGCCGCAGTTGCCGCCGGGCAGAGGGTGCTCCTGATCGACACGGATACTACCGGCGTCTTGGGTTCTTGGCATAGACGAGCAGAGTCAGCTGGTCTGGGCTCGCCAATGCTACAGTCAGCGAGCGTTGAAAGCGTCGGGGCCGTCGACCGCAAGATCGAGCAGGTCTACGCCGAGGGTTCTGCGGACTTCATCTTCATCGATACTGCCGGCGTCGGCGCAGAATGGTCGGACGGCATCGCCGTTCTGGCCGATCACATCGTGACGCCAGTCATGCTGTCGACCTCAGACCTTGATGTTGGCGCTCAGACTGCCCAGTGGTTCGAGAAGCTCCGTGCCCGCGTTGACGATCCGGAGAGTCTCCCCCGCCACCATGTTGTTCTGAACATGGTCGACCCCAAGGCGACGCGTGCGGATGCTGCCCTGATCGAGGCGGCGATCGGCCGGTTCCCGGTAGTCGAGACGGTGATGATGCGGCGTAACGTCTACAAGGAGATGGACGAGAAGGGCCTTCTCCATGCGATTGCGCTGCAGAAGCAGAGCGACCCGAGCCCGCTGATGCGTCCCCATGTCCGTCATTTGGTCGAAGCCCTCGAGGAGGCGACGGACATTCTCAACAACATTCTAGCCGCGTGAGGGCAGAAGCTTGAGAAAGAAGATACCCACCATCACACGGCCTGATCCAGCATATGCAGCCGCCTTGCGTCCCAGCGGGGGCGAGAAGCCGGTACGGGAAGTGAACGCAAACTCAGCGCAAAAGGCGATGCCCGCCACCGAAGAAGGGTCGCCAGACGACCGAGTTCCGCCGCGAACGGCGGACAGACATGCCGCTCTTGAAAACCAAACCGAAAGGGAACCAGTCGTCCCAAGAGCGCCGGACGGTACCGTCGAGCCGGCGCGTCGACGCGGCGCGCCCCAGACCCGAAAGATCGACATCCGGGTGAATGCACTGGAACGCCAAGAGGAAGCCCTCATCGACTGCGGTGTCGATCCTGCCCATGTGATCCGCGCCGCCTTGCGCCGCGCGGTCAAATCCTGGTGCTTGTCGCCAGAGTACACGCCGCCCAGCGAGGACCTCAGAACTAAGATCACAGAGTGGCGCGCCCGAACGTCGCTGGCCGTCGATACGACCGCGTTGGCAGAGCTGTTGCGCACCCAGGACCCGCTGGATGTGCGTAACCGGCCGGTTGCTACCGCGGCGATTGGGCCTTGATGCGGGCGACGAGTTCTGCGTCGTGGACGAAGTCGTCGAGGAACTCATGCCAAGTGTCGGGGGTCATGCGTGCGGCCCGGAGCATGTCT
>JAIUPD010000015.1 GCA_020161615.1 Pseudomonadota bacterium
ATGCTCTTTCAGAATGCCAATGATCTGTTCTGCGCTGAAACGGCTTCTCTTCATCATCTGTCTCCTCAGTTGGAGAACAGGCTAACCAAAATTTCAGGACATTTCAGGGGAGCAGGTCAAGGCAATTAACCTTTCCGAAACCCGCCTTCTTTGCGCTCCAAATATCCTCCAGGGGGGCCGGGGGGATGGAAAATCCCCCCCCGGGGCCGCCACCGGGCGCAGGCTCTCGTCAACCGCGCCCCGTTAGCCGGTTTCCCCAGGCCGCCAGCCGCGAGGGCGGGCCACCGGCGGCCTCGGCCCGGTCGGCCAGCCCATAGAGCCGATACATCGCCCGCACCCCCAGCCAGCGCAGCGGCTCGGGCTCCCAGGCGCGGGGGCGGCGGTTGACCCAGGGCAGGGCGGTCAAGTCCGTCTGCCGTCCCAGCGCCAGATCGGCCAGCGTGCGCCCGGCGAGGTTCGCGGTCGAGACGCCGGTTCCGACATAGCCCCCCGCCCAGCCGATCCCGTCCGCACCCAGACCCACCGTCGCGCACCAGTCGCGCGGCACGCCCAGCACGCCGCACCAGGCATGGTCGATCCGCGCGCGCCGCGCGGCCGGGAAATGGCGGTGCAGGATGGCGATCAGGCGGCGCACCGTCTTGGCATCGGGCGTCCCGTCGCGGTCCAGCCGCGAGCCGAATTTGTAGGGCACGCCGCGGGCGCCGACCGTGATCCGTCCCTCGCGCGTGCGTTGGCAATAGCAATAGGTATGGTCGAAATCGCCGAGGATCTCGTGCCCGTCCCAGCCGATCTGCGCCCAGATCTCGGGCGAGAGCGGCTCGGTCACGATCTGGGCGGAGTTCATCGGCAGCCATTCCCGGCGAAGGCCCGGCAGGGTCGCCGTGAATCCCTCGGTACAGCGCAGGATCACCGGCGCGCGCAGGCGCCCGCGGTTGGTAGTCAGCATGCCGGGGGCGATGCCGGTGACCTCCGTCTCCTCATGGATCACCGCGCCCGCGCGTTCCACCGCCTCGGCCAGACCCCGTACCAGCTTGGCCGGCTGGATCCGGGCGGTGCCCGTCACCACCATGGCGCCCCGGGCGCCGGGGATGCGGATGCGGGCGCGGGTCTCGTCCGCGCCGATGGCAAAGACGCGACCCTCCTCGCCCCAGGACACGCGGTGTGCGGTTTCGGCCAGCAGCCGCTCGCGCTGGGCGTCGTTGGTGGCCACCATCAACTCGTCGCCGCGGCGGATATCGGCGTCGATGCCCTGCTCCTCGGCCACCGCGATCACCTCGTCCACCGTGCCCGACATGGCACGGACCAGCGCGCGCACTGCCTCGGGGCTTGAGGTCTCGGCATAGCGCTGGTGGTTCCACGAGAACCCGCCCGAGAGCCAGCCGCCGTTCCGCCCCGAGGCGCCGTAGCCGGCGAAATGCTTCTCGACCAGCGTGACACGCAACCCGGGGTCCAGCTGCTTCAGATACCACGCCGCCCAGAGCCCGGTATAGCCCGCGCCGATGATCGCGACATCCGCCTCGCTGTCGCCGGGCAGGGGCGCGCGGCGGGTCCGGGGCAGGCCGATATCGGCGTACCAGAAGCTGAGCTGCCCCAGCGTGGTCATGCGAGGCCCAGCGCGGCCAGAACCTCGGCCCGGTGCTGGTTGCGCCTTGGTGCCGCCGAGGGTTCCAGCGCCTGCCCGTCGAAGCGGGGCGCCGGGCGCGGCTGCAGCATGCCGCCCGCCTCGGTCCAGGTGCCCCGCGCCCGCAGATGGGGATCGGCGGCCGCTTCCTCGGGCGCCAGCACCGGCGCGATGCAAGCGTCTGAGCCCGCGAAGAGCCGGGTCCAATGGTCGCGGTCGTGGCTGGCGAAAAGGGATGTCAGACGTTCGGTAGCCCTCGGCCAGCTCCTCGGGTCGTTCTGGCGAGAAAAATCGGGATCATCCGACAGGGACAAAAGCGACAGAAACTGCGCATAGAACTTGGGTTCAAGGCATTGGACCGAGACAAATCCGCCATCCGCGCAGCGATAGCTGCGCGACCAATGCGGCCCGTCCAGCAGCGACTGGCCCCGGGCGGCGCGGAACAGCCCGCCCGCCTGCATCAGCATCAGCAGCGTCATCATATGCGCCGAGCCGTCGACGATGGCGGCATCCACCACGGTTCCCTCGCCGGTCCGACCGGCCCGGATCAACCCGGCCAGCATCCCGGCCACCAGATACATGGCCCCGCCGCCGATGTCGCCCAGCAGCGTCGGCGGCGTGACCGGCGGCTCGCCGGGCAGCGAGGCGTACCAGAGCGCGCCCGAAAGCGCGATGTAATTGAGGTCATGCCCGGCCTCGGTCGCGCGCGGCCCTTCCTGCCCCCAGCCGGTCATCCGCCCATAGACCAGCCGCGGGTTCAGCGCCTGCGCCTCGGCGGGTCCCAGCCCCAGACGTTCCATGACGCCCGGCCGGAACCCTTCGATCAGCCCGTCGGCCGAGGCGATCAGCGCCTCCAGCACCGGCCGGTCCGCCGGCGATTTCAGGTCGAGCGCGATGGTCTTCTTGCCGCGGTCGAGGAGATTGGCCTCCGGCAGGCCGGGCAGCGGCGGGCCGTCCGGGCGCTGGACGCAGATCACCTCGGCCCCCAGATCCGCCAGCGTCATGGCGGCAAAGGGGCCGGGGCCCAGCCCCTCGATCTCGATGATGCGCAGGCCTTCAAGCATGGTCTCTCCATTCCCCCCGGTCGATCAGGATCTGTTTCAGCAAGGTCGGCCGGTCGGTCATCAGCCCGTCCACACCCATGTCCAGAAGCCGCTGCATCTCGGCGGCCTCGTTCACCGTCCAGACCTGCACGCGGATGCCATGACGATGCGCGGCGCGCAGGAAGCGGGGCGTCACCACCTCGATCCCGCGGAAGTGCCGGGGCACCTGCACCATCGGAAAGCCGCCGCGCGGCAGCGGCAGACCCCAGCCCCTGAGCCATAGCCCCAGCGCGCCCCTGAGTGACGGCGACCAGCACAGTTCCTGCCCCACAAGCGCCCTGAGCCGCGCCGTGCGGGCGCCCGAGAAACTGCCGGTGCCGATCCGGGGCAGGGCCCGCATGCGGGTCAGAAGGTGCGCCAGCGGCTCGACCACCGCGTCGCATTTGCTTTCGATATTGACGTAGAGCTCGGGAAATTCCTCGAGCAGATCGGACAGCAGCGGGATCGGCGCGCCGGAATGGGTTCGGATCCGCGCCAGATCCCGCCGGGTCAGGGCGGCGATGGGGCGGGGATCGCCGGTGAGGCGGTCGAGCGTCGGATCGTGGTGGATGACCACCGCGCCATCGGCGGTCAGATGCACGTCCGTCTCGATATGCCGATAGCCCAGCGCCACGGCATGGGCGAAGGCCGGCATCGTGTTCTCGTCATTCTCCAACGAGCCGCCGCGGTGGGCGATGGCCACCGGGCCGGGATGGTCAAGCCAGCCATGTCTCATGCGCGGACCGGGGAATACGCGGGCCGGCCGGACCTGTGGTCGCGCCCGGGGCTGAAGCGCCAATCGCCCATGTCGTAGGGTTCCTCTGCCTGTGTCGCGCGCGAGCCTAGAGGCTCGGCGCCGGAAGGGGAATCCCGTTTTGCCGGTTCAGCCCCGGTGGCCCTGCGTCAGCGCCGCGTCGAGATCGTCGTAAAGGTCGCCCGCATCCTCGATCCCGGTCGAGAGCCGCAGCAGATCGACCGGGCAGGGCGAACCCGCGCCCTCGATCGAGGCCCGATGCTCGATCAGGCTTTCGACCCCGCCCAGCGAGGTGGCGCGTTTCCACAGACCGGTCTGCGCGGCGGTGCCGATGGCCGCCTTTTCGCCGCCGATCACCTGTACCGACAGCATGTAGCCGAAGCCCCCGGCCATCTGCCGCGCGGCGATGTCATGGCCCGGATGCTGCGGCAGGCCCGGGTAAAGGACGCGCGCGACCAGCGGATGGGCCGACAGCCGCTCGGCCAGCGCCAGGGCTGAGGCCGCCTGCCGTTCGGCCCTGAGGTGCAGCGTGCGCAGGCCCCGCATCAGCAGATAGGCCTCGAAGGGGCCGAGGATGCTGCCCTGCGACTTGCGGATCAGGCGGATGCGGGCGGTGAATTCGTCCTCGGTGCGGGCGGCGATCACCCCGGCCAGCACGTCAGAATGGCCGTTCAGGATCTTGGTTGCCGAATGCATGACGATATCGGCGCCCAGTGTCAGCGGCCGGGTGTGGACCGGCGAGGCGCAGGTGGAATCGACCGCCAGCCGCGCGCCCGCGGCATGCGCCAGCGTTGCCGCGGCCTCGATATCGGTGATGGTCCAGAGCGGGTTCGAGGGCGTCTCGATCCAGACGAGCTTGGTCTTGCCGGGCTTGATCGCCGTCTTCAGCGCCAGCAGGTCATCGGTCTCGACGAAATCGACGGCGATGCCCCAGCGTTTGGCTTCGGTCGAGAGCCACGCGCGCAAGGCCCAATACATGACCTTCGAGGCCACGACATGATCGCCCGGGTCCAGCACCTGAAAGACCGCCGTCGCCGCGGCCATGCCCGAGCCGAACAGCATCGCCCCTGCCTCGGCCGCCTCCAGCATGGCGAGCACCGCCTCGGCCTCGTGGATCGTGGCGTTGTCGGGGCGGCCATAGACGAAGCCGGTGGAATAGCCGTTGTCGGGATCGCGGATATAGGTGGTCGACAGATGGATCGGCGGCACCACGCCGCGCGTCACCGGGTCGATCTTGCCCATGGCCTGCACGGCGAGCGAACGGGGGGTCCAAGGGGGCATGGCGGGGCTCCGGCGCGAGGGGGGGACGCGAAACGGCTAGCGGCTGCGCGAGGTTGCTGCAAGAGGGTGCGCGGCAGCGGTCAGTCAAGTGCTGGGCAGTCAGGGCATGCGGTTTACCGCAATGCCGCCCGGCCGTGCGGCGCTGCGGGGGCGGGGGCAGTGGCGGGGGCGGTGGCGTTTCCGTCCCGCCCGCCTCACGCCTCGCGGCGGTAGCGGTCTTCGAGGACGTCGAAGGGCACGCCCGGCTCGTCCTTGGCGCAGCGGATCACCAGCGAGGTCTTGACCGAGGCCACGTTGTCGGCGGCCAGCAGATCCTCGGTCAGGAAGGACTGGAAGGTCGACAGATCCGGCGCCACGCATTTCAGGATGAAATCGATCTCGCCGTTCAGCATGTGGCATTCGCGGACCAGCGACCAGGCGCGGCAGCGGTCCTCGAAGGCGCGCAGATCGGCCTCGTTCTGGCGGTGCAGCCGCACCATGGCGAAGACCTGGACCTCGAACCCCAGTTCGCGGACATCGACGCGGGCGTGGTAGCCCTGGATATAGCCCGCCTCCTCCAGCGTCCGCACCCGGCGCAGGCAGGGCGGGGCCGAGATGCCGACCCGCTTGGCCAGTTCGACATTGGTCATGCGCCCGTCGGCCTGCAATTCGGCCAGAATCATGCGGTCGATGGGATCGAGTTTGGCGCCGGGCATTGCGGCAAGTCTCCGTATCGGTTTGCGCTTATGTAGGCACACTCGCCCCTGTGCGCAATATTATTTCGCAAAGTGGCAATATCCGTGCCGTCAGCCGCTGCGGGACGCCGAAAAGGCAGGCGTCAGGGCCGCCGCTCGCCGCCCTGACGGGGGCCGCCAAGGCACCCGCGCCAGCCCTGCCAGGGAGGGCCGCGCAGGCGCCGGTTGTATTTTTGGCTGCAGTCAGGAAATGCAATTGCGCAATTGTTGCACAGGTATAGCGTCTGCCTCCGGGGCGCGTTCGCCCTTCCATCGGAGACAATCATGATTCGTCACGCGCCATTTTTGGCGGCCCTTTCCCTCTGTGTCATTTCCCTTGCTGGTTGCAGCGATTCCTTCTACGAACCCGCCCCCGCCAACATGGTCAACCGCGTGGTCGGCACCGGCTCGCTGATGGTCAACGGCATCAGTACCTCGTACGGGATCGTCGAACGCGGGCCGGAGGGCGGTCCGCTCCAGACCTACCATCGGTTCGTGATGCCCAACGGCACGTTTGTCGATTGCGCACCCGCCACCGCCGAGGCCTGCGTGCGGGAGAACCTCGCGCGTTTCCCTCCCGGCACGACCCTGCCGGCCGGCACCCGTCCCAGCCTGGAATCGCCTGAGCAGGGGCACTGAGACCACCCGGGTGCGGCGCGCAACGCTGCCGCACCCCCTTTTCGTGACGCCCCGGGTCTATATGTAAGGCGCATCGCACGTCAGCCCGAGGGAAGAATCATGTCCGACACCAAGCACACCCGCCTTCTGATCATCGGCTCGGGCCCGGCGGGCTATACCGCGGCCGTCTATGCCGCGCGCGCGATGTTGCAGCCGGTGCTGGTGCAGGGCATGCAGCCGGGCGGGCAGTTGACCATCACCACCGATGTCGAGAATTGGCCGGGCGATGCCTCGGTCATGGGGCCGGACCTGATGGCGCGGATGGAAAACCACGCGCGCGAGATGGGGGCCGAGATCGTCACCGACATCATCCTGTCGCTGGATCTGTCCAAGCGCCCCTTTACCGCCAAGGGCGACAGCGGCACGGTCTATACCGCCGATGCGGTGGTGCTGGCGACCGGCGCACAGGCGAAGTGGCTGGGGCTGGAGAGCGAGCAGAAATTCCAGGGCTTCGGCGTTTCGGCCTGTGCCACCTGCGACGGGTTCTTCTATCGCGGCAAGGAAATCGTCGTGGTCGGCGGCGGCAACACGGCGGTGGAAGAGGCGCTGTTCCTGACCAATTTCGCCTCGAAGGTCACGCTGGTCCATCGCCGCGACAGCCTGCGGGCCGAGAAGATCATGCAGGAGCGGCTGTTCAAGCATCCGAAGATCCAGGTCGTCTGGGACAGCGAGATCGTCGAGATCCAGGGCACCGAGATGCCGCTGGGCGTGACCGGCGCCAAGATCCGCAACGTGAAGACCGGCGACGAGCGGGTGATCCCCTGCGAGGGTTTCTTCGTCGCCATCGGCCATGCCCCCGCCTCCGAACTGGTCAAGGACCAGCTCAAGCTGCATTCGGGCAATTATGTCTGGGTCGAGCCGGGCTCGACCCGCACCTCGGTCGAGGGGGTCTTCGCCGCGGGCGACCTGACCGACCATGTCTATCGTCAGGCGGTGACCTCGGCCGGCATGGGCTGCATGGCGGCGCTCGACGCCGAGCATTGGCTGGCGGCGCAGGAATAAGCGAGGGGTTTCGCCCTCGGCCCCCGCTGTCGCGGGCGCCTCGGGCGACCAGCGGCGCCGCGTTCCGCGGCGCCGGAGAAGGGGGGCGCTGCCCCCCTCTTTGCTGCGCAAATTCACCCCCGGGGATATTTGCAGAACGAAGAGGGCGGGCTAGGCGCGCCCGGGTCCGAGATTGGCGCCCAGCAGCCGCGCGGTCAGCGGGCGTAGAGTTCGAGGGGGTCGTAGAGGATTCCGAACCCGCCGAAGGCCACGTCGGGCAGGCTGTCGGGCTTGAAGCGCAGACCGTGCAACTCGTCGCGGGTGACCCAGCGCTGACGGTTGACCACGCCTTCGGTGTCGATCCATTCGCCCTTGGGCAGTGCCAGGACCGTAGCGCGGAAATAGATGTCGACCTGGTGGATGCCGCTGTCGGGGTCATGGAATTCATTGACCAGGCAGGGGTCGCCCACGCGGATGGCGATGCCGGTTTCCTCGTGAATCTCACGGATCAGGTTGTCGGGGAGCGAGGCATGCGGCTCTACCCCACCGCCGGGCACGCACCACAGGTCGCTTTCGTCGCCGGGCCAGGCATTGACCAGCAGCAGCCTTCCGCCCCGCAGGATCACCGCCCGGACCGACAGCCGCACCCGGGGCTTCACTCGCGTCATTTTGTCTGCCTCCTTCGCTTGCGCGGCATTCTTCCGCTTCTGCATCGGGAAGGCGAGCCCTATACTCGGCCCATGCGCGCGTTAGCCCTGATCCTTTGCCTCATGCCTTTGCCTGCGAAAGCCGATTGCGTGGTCCTGCTGCACGGGCTGGCGCGGTCCGATGCCTCGATGCTGGTGCTGCAGGAGGTGCTGCGCTTCCACGGCTATCGCGTGGTGAACGAGACCTATCCCTCCGACGATGCGCCGATCGGCGATCTGGTGCGCTATGTGGCCCGCTCGGCCGCGCTCTGCGGGCAGGAGCGGATGCATTTCGTGACGCATTCGCTGGGGGGGATTCTGGTCCGGGCCTGGCTGGCGCAGGGGCATCCGCCGAACCTGGGCCGGGTGGTGATGCTGGCGCCGCCGAACCACGGGTCCGAGATCGTCGATGCGCTGCGCTCGAACGAGGTGGCCCATGATGTCGGCACCTTCTTCAACGGTCCGGCGATGGCGCAGCTGGGGACAGATCCGAATTCGGTGCCGAACAACCTGCCGCCGGTGGATTTCGACCTGGGGGTGATCGCCGGCGATCTGCCGATCAACCCGATCGGCGCGGCGGTGATCGGCGAGCGCTCGGATGGCACGGTCTCGGTCGCCTCGACCCGGGTCGAAGGCATGCGCGACCATATCACCATCCCGGCCTCGCACACGCTGATCATGATGAACCCGATCGCCATGGCCGAGGTGCTGGAATTCCTCAGGAACGGGGTTTTCGACCACGGCATCACCTATGTCGGCGCGCTGCGCAAACTGGCCCGGCGCTGGCCGGCAACGGAGGCTGAGCCATGACGATCCGCATTGCCATGTGGTCGGGACCGCGCAACCTGTCGACGGCGCTGATGTATGCCTTTGCCGCGCGGGGCGATTGCGCGGTGACGGACGAGCCCTTCTACGCCGCCTATCTGGCGATGACCGGGCTGGATCACCCGATGCGCGACGCGGTGCTGGCCAGCCAGCCGCGGGATCCGGCCGCTGTCCGGGTGACGGGCGAGGCGCCGGGCGGCAAGCCGGTGTGGTATCAGAAGCACATGACCCAGCACATGCTGGCGGGCGTGCCACGGGAGTGGATGGGGGAATGCCGCCACGCTTTCCTTATCCGCCATCCGGCGCGGGTCGTGGCCTCCTATTCCAAGAAGCGCGAGGAGCCGGTGCTGGCGGATCTGGGTTTCCTGCAGCAGGCCGAACTCTTCGACCGGGTGGCGCAGGCCGAGGGCGTGGCGCCGCCGGTGATCGATTCCACCGCTTTGCGAGAGGCGCCCGAGGCGCGGCTCAAGGCCTTGTGCGAGGCGCTGGGCATCGGCTGGACCCCGCGGATGCTGCGCTGGGAGGCGGGGCCAAAGCCCTATGACGGAATCTGGGCGCCGGTATGGTATCATGCGGTCCATGCCTCGACCGGGTTCGAGGCGGCCGAGGGGCCCTTGCCCGACCTGCCGCCCGCCTATGCTCGGCTGGCCGAAGCGGCGCTGCCCGCCTACGAGGCGCTGGCGCAGCACGCGCTCTAGGAGGGGTTTCGCCCTCGTTGCCCGCCGTCGCGGGCGCCTCGGGCGACCAACGGCGCGGCAAGGCCGCGCCGAAGAAGGGGGGCCGTCTGCCCCCCTCTTGGCCTGACGGCCAATTCACCCCCCGAGGATATTTGAAGCGCAAAGAAGGCGGCTTAACGCCCCCTTAACTTTCATCTTTGTTCTGGAAATATCCTCGGGGGTTTCCAAAGGGGGCCCGAGGGTCCCCTTTGGCGGGGGGTGAGCGGCGTCTCGGAAACGCGCCAGTGGCGCGCCTCTGGCCGCGAACGCCGCGCCTGTGGCGCGGCCGGGAGTCGAGGGGGCTGGCCCCCCCGCTCCTTCCCGCGCAAGGACGCCGTTACCAGGCGTTCACGCGGTCCAGATCCGGCCGCAGCTCGGCGGCGAAGTCGAGCGCCTCGGGACGGGGGCGGGTGGCGAGCGAGACCAGGACGAAGAGGCCGAGGCTCAACCCGCCGACGCTGAGTGCCAGCACCGGGTTGAAGACGCTGACGCCCTGCACCATCGCCATCCAGACCGCGAGTGAGGCGCCGCCGAGGATCGAGGTCAGCGCCCCGGCCGCCGTCGCCCGGCGCCAGAAGAAGGCGCCCACCGTGGCGGGAACCGTGACCATGAGCCCGGCGGCCGAGAGGGCGGCGAGCTGGTCGACCACCGCCGCCTTCTGCACGGCAAAGAGGCTGGCGAACAGGATCACCAGGATCACCACCACCCGGCCGGTGAGGATCTGCGCCCGGGGCTGGGCATCGGTCATCACGTCCCGCGCCACCATCGCCGCCAGCGTCAGCGCGATGGAATCGAGGGTCGAGACCGCCGCGGCGAGGATGCCGAGGATCAGCAGCACCGCCACCGGCGCCGGGATCGCGCCCGAGGTCAGCAGCGCGGGGGTCGCGGTCGCGGTATTCTCCAGCCCCGGGGCGAGTTGCAGCGCGGCAAAACCCCAGATCACGGCGATGAGCGTGAAGGCGAGGCCGAAGCCCAGTACCCAGAAGATCATCCGCCGCATCGCCGCCATGTCCTTCAGGATGAAGAGCCGCTGGCTGACCTGCGGGTTGGAGATGGCGAAGAAGAACCAGGGCAGCGACAGCGCGGTGAAGGTGCCGAGGCTCCAGAGCCCCGGACCGGGGACCGAGAGGTGGCTGCCCTGCGTCTCGAGCGTCGCTTGGGCGAAGGCGCCCCAGCCGCCGAGCGCGGCGACGGCGAAGAGGATGGCCAGCACGGCCGACCCCATCATCACCACCGCCTGCACCGCATCGGTCCAGGCGACCGAGCGGATGCCGGCGAAAAGCGTCCAGAGCGCGGCAAGCAGTGCGCCCGTCGCCACTGCCTGAACCAGCGTGATCTCGCCCCCGGTGACACCCGAGAGCAAGAGCCCGATGCCCGCCATCTGCGTGGTGCAATAGGGCATCAGGAAGACCAGCGCGACCAGAGCGGCGGCGCGGGCGACCCAGGCCGAGCCGTAGCGCGCGCCCAGCATCTCGGCCGGCGAGATGAAGCCCCAGCGTTTCGCCGCCAGCCAGAAGCGGGGGGCGAAGATGACCAGGAGGCCGAGGCCCGCGAAATAGATCAGCTCGAAGCCCAGCGCGCCGATGCCGCCGCGATAGGTGAGCCCGGTCAACACCACCAGCATGAAGGCCGAATAGGTGGTGGCGGCATAGGAAAGCCCGGCGACCATGCCGCCGAAGCGGCGGTTGCCAAGGTAGTAATCCTCGGCCGTGCCGGCGTTTTCACGCGTGGCGCGCCAGGCGATGATCAGGCCGAAGGCGGCGAAAGCGGCGATGGCGCTCCAGATCAGGGTGGGAGAGAGCATTAGCGGTCCCTCCAGCCGGCCGCGCCCAGCGCGATCAACACGATGACCGCCAGCCCGAACCCGCCCCAGAAAAGCGCGATGGTCCAGCCGATGCTGCCCGCCAGCGGCCCATAGGGCACCGCTGCCCCGAGGAAGACCAGCACCGCCAGTGCCGCCAGCCATGCGGCAAAGCCGCTCCGTCCTGTCATGGTCACATCTCCCCTGTGCCCTGCAATAAGCGGGCGGGTGTAGGGGGATGCGGCCCGCATGGCAAGCGAAAACCGCTTTGGTCATTGAAATAAAACGATTTTTTACTATACGGTCAAGCAACAGGAAAGGGCCAGACGGGGTTTGCATCCGGGCGCGGGCTTGGGTAAACCCGCGCAGGCACATTCGGAGTTGGTCATGATCCTCTATCCCGCCATCGACCTGAAAGACGGGCAATGCGTGCGGCTCTACAAGGGCGAGATGGAGAAGGCGACGGTCTTCAGCGACGATCCGGCCGCGCAGGCGCTGGCCTTTCAGCGGCAGGGGGCGGAGTGGATCCACCTCGTCGACCTGAACGGCGCCTTCGCGGGCAAGCCCGTGAACGCGGCGGCAGTCGAGGGGATCTTGCAGGCGGTTTCGGTGCCCTGCCAGCTGGGCGGCGGCATCCGCGACATGGCGACGATCGAGGCCTGGCTTGAGAAGGGCCTGGCGCGGGTCATCCTGGGCACCGTCGCGGTCGAGAACCCCGATCTGGTCCGGCAGGCGGCGCGGGCCTTCCCCGGGCAGGTTGCCGTGGGGATCGACGCCCGCAAGGGGCTGGTCGCGACCAAGGGCTGGGCCGAGGAGACCGACATGAAAGTGACCGAACTGGCGCTCGCCTTCGAGGATGCGGGCGTGGCCGCCATCATCTACACCGACATCGACCGGGACGGGGCAATGCAGGGGCCGAATGTGGCGGCGACGGCGGAACTCGCCTGGGCCACCTCGATCCCGGTGATCGCCTCGGGCGGGGTGTCCTCGGTGGCGGATCTCTCGGCGTTGAAGGCGACCGGGGCGCCCCTGAACGGGGTGATCTCGGGCCGGGCGCTCTATGACGGCAAGCTCGACATGGGCGAGGCGATCCGCATCCTCAAGGCCTGAGAGGAGGGGGCGCCCCCTGCGTGGGACACTCCGTCAGGCTGAGGGATTCCAGGGGGTTGGTAGAGGGCATCAGGCTCTTGGCGGGAATACCCCGCGGCGGCTTTCCGGGCCCGCTCCCTTCAGCCACCGCTTCGCCGATGCCCCAGGCGGCTGAGCGAGGCCCGGAGCAAGTCCCTCCGCTGCCCGCAACGCGGCGCCGTCTCGGCAGCCTGACGCTCGGCCACCCAGGCCGCCTCGACCTCCCGTCTGCTCTGCGACTCCCGCTGGCCCCCGGCATCCGCCCAAGGTCCAAGGCGCAGGGCGAGAAGGGTTGCGTGGTCGTACCAGCTCATGCGCGGACCTCCTGGCTTCGGCCAGGGAACAGTCGCGGATCGCTCCTGACATGGTGTTGGCAGGAGGGGCGTCTATAGTGGCAGGAGCCCCCGCTTCCCCCGGCCCCATGAAAAAAACGAACCGCCTCTTCGAGACCATCCAGATCTTCCGGGCCGCCCGGGGGCCGCTGCGGGCCGAGGATCTGGCCGCGCGGCTCGAGGTGTCGGTGCGCACGGTCTATCGCGACATCGCCGGGCTGCAGGCGATGCGGACGCCGATCGTCGGCGAACCCGGGATCGGCTATGTCATGCGCCGCGGCTACGACCTGCCACCCCTCAACTTCGACGAGGAAGAGGTCGAGGCTCTGCGCGTGGGCCTGGGCATGCTCAGCCGCTCGGGCGACCGCTCGCTGCGCCGCGCGGCCGAGCGGATCTCGGCCAAGATCGACGCGCTGCAGGCGCCGGTAAGCTGGATCCAGATCTCGCCCTGGGGCGCGCCCGAGGACGACCCGGCGCTGGGCTGCGTCTCGATCTCGATGCTGCGGGCGGCGGTGCGGGATGAGCTGGTGCTCAGGATCGAGTACGAGGACGGCGAGGGCCGGCGCACCACCCGCACCATCCGGCCTATCGGCATCGTCTACCACATCAACGCGGTGCTGGTGGCCGCCTGGTGCGAACTCCGCGCCGGCCTGCGCCACTTCCGCACCGACCGCATCCACGCCTGTGAACCCACCGGCGCCACCTTCCCCGGCCAGGGCGAGGTCTTCCGCGCCGTCTGGGCCGAGCAGAACCGGTGGGATGCGGGCGGGGAGGGGGCCTCGTGACAGCAGGTCCGGTTGGGGGCTGACCGGGGCCTTTGGGGGCCAGGGTGGAATGCCTGCAAGACGGCCAGTCTACGTTATCCGCCCGGTCACGCGATTGGCGTCTGTCGTGATGGGATAAAGGCCCCCGTCATCATCTTGTCACCGAGGCGATACCAGAATTGGGCCTCCCCCCGCTAAAATTCGATTCATCCTTGTGGCTTGCCTTGGCGCCTGAATCGTGATTGCAGGGCTGTACACGTCCTATTAAGAAATGATAGGAACTTCATATGGTTAAAAATTTAAGGGTTCTTCGGTGTCGTAACTGCGGGCACAAGATGCGATTTGGCGCGGGACGCTGCGGTTCTTGCGGCAGACCTACGCAACTGGCAAATCGCTATTCTTCCTGGGTGATACCATTTGGTATTATTGCAGCGTTGATCATTCTCCTGATGTGATCAGCTGCTGAAATCGTTCAGGTCGGCCCCCCGAGTTCATCTTGGACAGGATGAGATAGCAGGGGGCCGGTCCAGAAATCGCGCCCGCCACCAGGACCGTCCGACCAGCGTGTTCTTCCCGACTGTCGCAAGGTGGGCCGATTCCGCCGGTCAGAGCGTCACAGCCCCTTCGCGCCCCTCACCCCTGAAACACATCCGCCCATTCCGGGTGTTTCCGGCGTTGGGCGTTGACGAAGGGGCAGAGGGGGACAATCTTGACGCCCTCGGCCCGGGCGTCGGCGACCAGGCGCTGGACCAGGGCAAGGCCCGCGCCGGTGCCCCGGAATGCATCCGGGACGCCGGTGTGGTCGGCGATGATCAGCGTGGGCGTGGTGATGGAATAGGTGAGTTCCGCCTCCTCGCCGCCCTGGCGGATGACGTAGCGGCCCTTCGAGCCGCTCACCTCACGCTCGATGACATGCTCAGCCGACAATGGTCGCCTCCGTGGCCGCGCGAAGCTCGGCCTCGGTCACGCCGTCCGCACATTCGACGATCTTCAGGCCGCCCGGCACCACGTCCAGCACGCCCAGGTTGGTGATGATGCGGTCGACCACGCCCTTGCCGGTCAGGGGCAGGGTGCAGGCCTTCAACACCTTGGAATCGCCGTGTTTCGAGGTGTGGTCCATGACCACGATCACCCGGCCCACGCCCGCGACCAGATCCATGGCGCCGCCCATGCCCTTCACCAGCTTGCCGGGCACCATCCAGTTCGCCAGATCGCCCTCTTCCGAGACTTCCATGCCGCCGAGGATCGCCGCGGCGATCTTGCCGCCGCGGATCATGGCGAAGGAGGTGGCCGAGTCGAAATAGGCGGTGCGAGGCAGTTCGGTGATGGTCTGCTTGCCGGCGTTGATCAGGTCGGGGTCTTCCTCGCCCTCAAAGGGGAAGGGGCCCATGCCGAGCATGCCGTTCTCCGATTGCAGCGTGATGTCCTTGTCGCCGACGTAATTGGCGACCAGCGTCGGGATGCCGATCCCGAGGTTCACATACATCCCGTCTTCGAGTTCAAGCGCCGCGCGGGCGGCCATCTGGTTGCGGTCCCAAGCCATTCTCAAGCCTCCTGACGCTTGCGGGTGGTGCGCTGCTCGATGCGCTTCTCGTGCTGGCCCTGGATCAGGCGGTGCACATAGATGCCGGGCAGGTGGATGTGGTCGGGGTCGAGCGAACCGGCGGGCACGATTTCCTCGACCTCCACAACGCAGACCTTGCCGCAGGTCGCCGCGGGCGGGTTGAAATTGCGCGAGGTCTTGCGGAAGACGAGGTTGCCCGTCTCGTCAGCCTTCCAGGCCTTGACGATCGCCAGGTCCATGACCAGCCCCGTCTCCAGGATATAGGTCTGGCCGTTGAAATCCTTGTGTTCCTTGCCCTCGGCGATCACCGTGCCGACGCCGGTCTTGGTATAGAAACCGGGGATCCCGGCGCCGCCGGCGCGCATCCGCTCGGCCAGCGTGCCCTGCGGGTTGAATTCCAGCTCCAGCTCGCCCGAGAGATACTGGCGCATGAATTCCGCGTTCTCGCCCACATAGGAGGAGATCATCTTCCTGACCTGCCGGGTCTCCAGCAATTGCCCCAGGCCGAAGCCGTCCACGCCCGCGTTGTTCGAGGCGACGGTCAGGTTCTTGGTGCCGGCGTCGCGGATCGCCGCGATCAGCAGTTCCGGGATGCCGCAGAGGCCGAAACCGCCCGCCGCAATGGTCATCCCGTCGAACAGGAGGCCCTCCAGGGCCTCGGCGGCCGAGCCGTAGATCTTCTGCATGTTTTCCCCCGTATCAGGCGCCATGTTTGTGACGCGGCACTGCGGCGAAGTCAATTGTCGCGGGGCGGCGGGCGGGGTGCCTTGCGGATGGGCGGCGCAACAGTATGGTGCATGAATGATTTCCGGGGTGAGACGCCTGCTGCTTGGTGCGATGCTGGCGCTGACGGCCTGTGCCGCAGTGCGGAGCGGACCTGCGCCCGAACAGGTTCCGCTGGTCACGCCCGAGCCGGGCGGGCGTCATGCGATCACCTATCTGACCCTGACCCAGGCAGGCCCCGCGCCCGGCCAGAATCGCGCCTATTTCGATGCGCGGGGGGCCGGGCGGGTCTCGGTTACCTTCCTGGCGCATGGGCCGGGGGCCTATGGCATCAGCGCCACCTGCGACGGCCGGGCGCGGGTCCGGCCGGCCGAGGGCGAGCTGTCGGTTCCGGCCTGGATCCCGGCGGGCCAGCCCGTCGCGCTGCGGCTGGCACCGGGCGAGCGGGGCGAGAGCCTGCTGGATCTGGCGCCCGAGGTCGGTGCCTGCGCGCTGGCGATCCGGCCGGGCGGGCGGCCAGGCTGGGTGCTGGATCTGGCCCGCGAGGAAAGCGCGCTGCCCCGCATCGCCGCGCTCGACGCGCCGGTCGAGGCCTGCGTCGGCGGCGGCGAGGGGCCCCTGCAACGGGCGATGATGGCGAGCGGTACGCTGTCGGCGACCTGCCCGATGCCCGCCGGCCCCATGCGCCTTCTGGCCGACGGACCCGAGGCGCTGAACGCCAGGGTCGAGGCGCTTACCGGGCGGCGGCTGTCGGCCGCGGCGCTGGCTGCGGGCGATCCCGACCTGCCGCTCGATTTCTCGAACGCGCCCCGGTTGGACCTGATCTATGTCAACTATCTGAACATGAACGCGGATTTCGCGGGCTACCTGACGGCCCGGATGCTGGCCTGGCACGCGGCGCGGGGCACGATCGTGCGGATGATGGTCTCGGATGTGATGATGACCGATGCCGACCGCGCGCTGTTCGAGGGGCTGGCCGCGACCTATCCGACGGTCGAGGTGCAGCCCTACAGGATGCCCATCGACGCCGCGCGCGGGTTCGAGGGGCAATTCGCGCATCTGCACCGGGTGACGCATGTGAAGCTCTTCGCCACCGTCGCGCGTGAGCCCGGGCGCTCCGTCGCCATGATCGGCGGGCGCAACATCCATGAGGGGTATTTCTTCCCCGAGCCGCGGGACCTCTCGGCCTTTCCGTTCCTCCACCAATACGACCCCGAGGAAATGCGCATCACCGGCGGTTTCACCGCCTATGACGATTTCGAGCTGGCCTTCAGCGGCGATGCGCAGGTGCGGCGGATCGTGCGGCAGATGGGGGCGCTCTGGCACCGCGACGCCGAGACACAGGCGATGCTGCCGCCCGCGCTCGGGGGTGGGCCGGTCGGCGCCCTGCCCGAGGGGAGTATGCGGCACTTCATCTCGGTCCCCTATGCCGACGGGGCAGCGATGGAGGATTGGTTCGTCGGGCTCATCGACGCGGCGCAGGCGCGGATCCGCATCGCCTCGCCCTATCTGAACCTGACACCGGGGATCGAGGCGGCGTTTCAGCGGGCCCGGGCGCGGGGGGTGCGGGTCGATGTGGTGGCGACGGTCCGGGTGCGCGAGGCCACGGATTTCATGGTGACGGGTTTCAACCGCCGCTTCGCCAATCTTGAGGGCGACTGGCTGAATTTCTTCGATTACGACCCTCAGCCGCGCCTGATGCACACGAAGCTCATCGTCATCGACGACCATCTGGTGGTGGCGGGGTCGGTGAACCTGAACCAGCGGTCGTTCCTGCACGACCTGGAAAATGGCGTCGTGGTGCTGGACCGGGCCTTGGCTGCGCAGGCCGACCGGTTGATCCAATCCTATATCGACCGGGGCGAGCGGGTGCCCCCGGGGCAGATGCTGTCGGGCTGGATGCGGTTCCTGTCCAGCTTCGGCTTCATCGAGCGGGCTTTCTGAACAGGGAACCCGCAGGGCGCCGGGCCTGTTCCCCTCTGGCAGACCAGAGGAGCACCGCCATGCAGTTTTTCCCCGCCTCCACCGAACCGGGCAGCCCCGATGTCGCCGCGCTTTACGACAAGGCCACGGGGTCTTGGCAATATATCGTCTCGGACCCGGGCACGGGCGAAGCGCTGATCGTCGACCCCGTCCTGGATTTCGACGCCAAAGCCGCTGCCACCGGCACCGCGAATGCCGAGGCGCTGCTGGCGCAGATCGAGGCGAAGGGGCTTAAGGTGGGCCTCATCGTCGATACCCATCCCCATGCCGACCACCTGAGCGCCGCGGCCTGGCTGGCCGGGCGGCTGGGCGCGCGGATGGCGACCGGGCAACGGGTGCTGGGGGTGCAGCGGCTTTGGGCCGATTATTACGCCGATGACAATCTGGCGGACCGGCCGGAATACTGGGACCGGCTTTTCGCCGACGAGGACGGTTTTTCTTTGGGCGGTCTGAAGGGGCGGGTGGTGCTGGCGGCGGGGCATACCACGGTTTCGGTCACGCTGCAGGTGGGTGATGCCGTCTTTGCCCATGACACGCTGATGATGCCGGACAGCGGCACGGCGCGGGCGGATTTCCCGGGCGGTTCGGCCGAGGTGCTGTGGCAGACGATCCGCGAGACCTTGGACCTGCCCGAGGAGACGCGGGTTTTCATCGGCCATGATTACGGCAAGGACGGGCGCGAGCCCGCCTGCATGGCCACCGTCGGCGCGCATCGGCAGGAGAATATCCATGTCAGGGACGGTGTCTCGCGCGAGACATTCCTGCGGCTGAGGGCCGAGCGTGACGCGACCCTGCCGCTGCCCGACCGCATGCTGATGGCGCTGCAGGTCAATCTGCGGGGCGGGCGCCTGCCCGAACCGGACGCCAAGGGCCGCCGCGTGCTGCGCGTCCCCCTCGACCGGTTCGACGCCCGCGGCTGAGGGTTATTCCTCGGCCGCTGCCTTCTTGGCAGGCTTTTTCGCCGCCGGTTTCTTGGCGGCTGCCTTCTTCGGCGCGGGTTTGGCGGCCTTCTCGGCGGCGGGTTTTTCAGCCTTGGCCTTCGGCGCGGCCTTCTTCTTGCCCTTGGGCGCGGCGCCGGCCTTGGCGGTGATCAGCTCCAGCGCCTGTTCCAGCGTCACGTCAGAGGGTTCGACGCCCTTGGGCAGGGTCGCATTGACTTTTTCCCATTTGACGTAAGGCCCGTAGCGGCCGGGCATCACCTGGATCGGCCCGCCGTCCGGGTGATCGCCCAGCACCTTCAGCGGCTGCGCGGCGGCGCCCCGGCCCGGGCCGCGCGCCAGTTTCTGCGCCAGCACCTCGACCGCGCGGTTCATGCCGATGGTGAAGACCTCATCGACCTCCGGCAGGTTCGCATAGGTCGAATTGTGCTTCACATAGGGGCCGAAACGGCCGATCCCGGCCTCGACCGCGGCGCCGTCCTCGGGATGCGGGCCGATGACGCGCGGCAGATCCAGCAGCGAGACGGCCTTTTCCAGATCCATCTCGTCCGGCGACCAGCCCTTCGGGAGGCTCGACCGCGGCGGTTTCGGCTGCTCGGCCGTCACCTCGCCGCGCTGGACATAGGGGCCGAAGCGGCCCGAACGCAGGCTGATCGCGTCGCCCCGGTCGTGGCCCAGCAGCTTCCCCTCGCCCGAGAGTTCGCTGTCGCCCTCGTCGCCCGACAGGGGGCGGGTGTAGCGGCATTCGGGGTAATTGGTGCAGCCGATGAAGGCCCCGCCCGACCGCGCGGTCTTCAGGTTCAACCGCCCCTTGCCGCAGGTCGGGCAGACGCGGGGGTCCGAGCCATCCTCGCGCGGCGGGTAGAGGTGGGGCGCCAGAACCTCGTCGATCTTTTCCAGCACCTCGGTGATGCGCAGATCGGCGGTTTCCGCCAGCGCGGCCGAGAAATCGCGCCAGAAGCGGGCCAGCACATCCTTGTAATCGCGCGACCCGGCCGAGATGTCGTCGAGCTGTTCTTCCAGATCGGCGGTGAAATCGTATTGCAGGTATTTCCCGAAATAGGAGGTCAGGAAGATGGTGACCAGCCGCCCCTTGTCCTCGGGGATCAGGCGGTTCTTGTCTTTCTTGACATAGCCGCGCTCCTGAATCGTGGTGACGATCGAGGCATAGGTCGAGGGGCGGCCGATTCCCAGCTCTTCCATGCGCTTGACCAGCGTCGCCTCGGTATAGCGGGGCGGCGGCTGGGTGAAATGCTGCTCGGGCGTGACCTGGCGCTTGGCGACGGCCTCGCTCTGGTTCAGCTGCGGCAGGCGGCCCTCGTCGCCCTCTTCCTCGTCGCGGCCTTCCTCATAGACCTTGAGGAAGCCGTCAAACAGCACGACCTGGCCGGTCGCGCGCAACCCGACCTGCCCGTCCTTCGAGCCGATCTCGACCGTGGTGCGTTCCAGCCGGGCCGATTCCATCTGGCAGGCGATGGTGCGCTTCCAGATCAGCTCGTAGAGGCGGCGCTGGTCCACTTCCGACAGGCGCAGGCTGTCGGGATCGGCCGCCATGTCGGTCGGCCGGATGCATTCGTGCGCTTCCTGCGCGTTCTTGGCCTTGTTCTTGTAAAGGCGGGGCGCGGCGGGGACGTATTCCTTGCCATAGCGCTTTTCGATCTCGGCCCGGGTCTGGGTCACGGCCTCGGGCGCCATGTCGATGCCGTCGGTCCGCATATAGGTGATATGCCCGGCCTCGTAGAGGCGCTGCGCTGCGGCCATGGTCTGCTTGGCGCCCATGCCGAACTTGCGGCTGGCTTCCTGTTGCAGGGTCGAGGTCATGAAGGGCGCGGAGGGGTTGCGCGACGCGGGCTTGGCCTCGACCGATTGCACGCTGAGGTCGCGCTTGGTCACCGCATCGACCGCCAGTTCCGCTGCCGCCTGGGTGGCGAGGTCGAAACGCTCCAGCTTCTTGCCGCCGAGGCTGACGAGGCGGGCGCTGAACTCGGCTCCGCGCGGGTTCTCGAGGTCGGCGGTCACCGACCAGTATTCGCGGGCGCGGAAGGCCTCGATCTCCATCTCGCGCTCGACGATCAGGCGCAGGCAGACCGATTGCACGCGGCCCGCCGACCGGGCGCCGGGCAGCTTCCGCCACAGGACCGGCGACAGGTTGAAGCCCACCAGATAATCCAGCGCGCGGCGGGCCAGATAGGCCTCGACCAGCGGCGCATCGACCTGGCGGGGGTGCTTCATCGCCTCCTGGATCGCCGTCTTGGTGATGGCGTTGAAGGTGACGCGGCTCACGTTCTTGTTCTTGAGCTTCTTCTCCAGCGCCTGCTCCAGGTGCCAGGAAATCGCCTCGCCCTCGCGGTCGGGGTCGGTGGCCAGGATCAGCGTGTCGTCATCCTGCAGCGCGTCGGTGATGGCCTTGATGTGCTTTTTCGAGTCGCTCGCGACTTCCCATTTCATGGTGAAATCGTGCTCGGGATCGACCGACCCGTCCTTGGCCGGCAGGTCGCGCACATGCCCGAACGAGGCCAGAACCGTGAAGCCGGGACCGAGATACTTGTTGATGGTCTTGGCCTTGGCCGGGGACTCGACGACGACGACTGCCATGCAAACCTCTGATTGACAACGCCCTTTTCAGCCTGGCGCCAGGGCGGGCGGCCCGTGCCGCGCCGCATAGATGGGGGCGAACGGGGGTGGATGTCAATCTGGCGGGGGATTCGCGGCTGGCAAGAGGGGGGTGTTTCGATGTCGAAAGCGCGGCTCAATTCCGTGCCAGCATGCCCCCGGGCTGGCGCTGGACGCGGCCGTCGAGTTCCAGGAACAGCAGCGCCGGGGCCAGTGCATGGGCCGGCAGGTCGAGGTCGCGCAGCAGCTGATCCTCGGGCAGGGGGCTGGCGCTGAGCCGGTCCAGGATCATCCGGTGCAGGGTCAGCGTATCGGGTGCGGCGCCGGGACCCGCGCGTTTCGGGGCCTGCGGGGCAGGGGCGGGCTCCGGGTCGGTCAGGCTGTGTTCCAGGGCCTCGATCACATCCTCGACGCTGCGCACCAGCCGCGCGCCCTCGCGGATCAGCAGGTTCGCGCCCGCAGCCCGGGCATCCATCGGATGACCCGGCACCGCCATCACCTCACGCCCCTGGTCCAGCGCGTCGCGGGCGGTGATCAGGCTGCCCGAGCCTTCGGCCGCCTCGACCACCACCACAGCGCGCGAGAGGCCGGCGATCAGCCGGTTGCGGCGGGGGAAATGGCGGGCCTGGGGCTGCAGGCCCATGGGTTGTTCGGACAGCAGCAGGCCCTGATCGGCGATCGTGGCGCCCAGCATCTCGTTCTCGGGCGGATAGAGCACATCGACTCCCCCCGCCATCACGGCGATGGTGCCGGTCTTCAGCGCGGCACCATGCGCGGCGGCGTCGATGCCGCGCGCCAGGCCCGAGACGATGGTGAAGCCGTGATGGCCCAGCCCCTCGGCCAGTTTGCGCGCCATGCGGGCGCCGAGGCTGGAGGCATTGCGCGCGCCCACCAGGCCGATGCCGGGCTGCGCCAGGACGCTGGCGCGTCCCCGGGCCCAAAGCAGCGGCGGCGGATCGGAGAGGGCGGCCAGCGCGGCGGGATAGTCGGAGGCGCCCAGAAACAGCAGGCGCGCACCCTTGCGAAGGCCCGCCTCCAGTTCGCGCAGGGCGAGGTCTTGCGGGCAGGGCGCGTAATCCTCGACCCCGGCGGCGCGGGCGATGGCGGGCAGGGCATCGAGCGCGGCGGCGGCATTGCCGTGTTCGGCCAGCAGCCGTAGGAAGGTGGCCGGTCCGACCCGGCGCGAGCGAATGAGGCGAAGCCACGAGAGACGGTCTTCTTCCGTGGTGGGTGGGGTGAAGGGTGTGGGAGAAGAAAGAATGTTCCCGACCATCGCAACCTCGCCTCATTCGATTCGGAGATTGCGCTTGCTAGGTTAACAGGCCGTAAAGAAAACTCGATTTCGCCACAGAAATGACAATCTTTGTTCCCCAAATATCCTCGGGGGATTTTCAAGGGAGCAGACGGCCCCCTTGAAGCGGGGGGCGGCAGCCCCCCGGCCTTGCCAAACCTGCGCCGTTCCCGTCTCAGGCCACGCCGCCCACCGTCAGCCCGCCGATCAGCAGCGAGGGCTGTCCCACGCCGACCGGCACCCATTGCCCCGCCTTGCCGCAATTGCCGATGCCCGGGTCCAGCGCCATGTCGTTGCCGATGCCGCGCACGTTCTTCAGCGAGGTCGGGCCGTCGCCGATCAGGGTGGCGCCCTTGACCGGCTCGCCGACCTTGCCGTCGCGGACGCGGTAGGCCTCGGTGCAGGAGAAGACGAACTTGCCGCTGGTGATATCCACCTGCCCGCCGCCGAAGCCCACGGCCCAGATCCCGTCCTTCATGCTGGCCACCAGCGCTTCAGGATCGTCGGACCCGCCCAGCATATAGGTGTTGGTCATCCGGGGCATCGGCGCATGGGCGTAGCTTTCGCGCCGCCCGTTGCCGGTGGCAGGAACGCCCATCAGCCGGGCGTTCTGGCGGTCCTGCATGTAGCCGACCAGCACGCCGTCCTCGATCAGCACGTTCTTGCCCGAGGGCGTGCCCTCGTCATCGACGGTGATCGAGCCGCGGCGGTCGGGGATGGTGCCATCGTCCAGCACGGTGACGCCCTTGGCGGCGACCTGCTGGCCCATCAGCCCGGCAAAGGCCGAGGTCTTCTTGCGGTTGAAATCGCCCTCGAGGCCATGCCCCACGGCCTCGTGCAGCAGGATCCCGGGCCAGCCCGGGCCCAGCACCACGTCCAGCATCCCGGCCGGGGCGGGCACGGCGTCGAGGTTGACCAGCGCCACGCGCAGCGCTTCCCGGGCGACGGGCTGCCAATGGGCGGGGTCCATCAGCCCCGATAGGCCGACCCGCCCGCCGCCGCCGTAATGGCCCGATTCGCGCCGACCGTCGCGTTCGACGATCACGGCGATGGAGACGCGGGCCATCGGGCGGATATCGGTGACGAGCCCGCCTTCGGGACGCAGGATCGCCACCTCCTGCAGCGAGGCCGAGAGCGAGGCGGTCACTTGCACCACCCGCGGGTCCAGCGCCCGCAGGTAATCGTCGATGGCGCGCATCGTCTCGATCTTGGCGGCGAAACTTGCGTCGGCGATCGGGTCGAAATCGCCATAGAGGTGGCGGTTGGTGCCCGGGGGTGCCTCGGCCAGCGTGCCGCCGCCCGCGCCCACCGCCAGCCGGGCGGTCGCGGCCGCTCGTCTCAGGGCACTTTCGGTGATCTGGGTCGAATGGGCATAGCCTGCGACATCGCCGCGCACGGCCCTGAGGCCGAAGCCCTCGGCCGCGTCATAACCCGCGTTGCGGATGCGGCCATCGTCCAGCACCAGTGATTCGGAGCGGCGGCGTTCGAGGAACAGCTCGCCGTCATCGGCCCCCGCCACCGCCTCGCGCAGGAGCGTCAGCGCCGCGTCGCGGTCCAGCAGCGTGTCAAAGGGGCGGAATCGGGCGGCGTCGGCCGGAATGGCGGCCGCGTTCGGGTGGGAGGTCGGCATCGGGCTCCTTTCGCGGCGGTGCAGCATGTCTTTGACACAGGTCAAAGGGCGGCATCCTGACGCATTGGTTTGGCTTGTTATGCCGATGCTAATATGATTTTAGGAGAGAGGGAAACCGCCCCCGATCCGGCTGCGGTGGGTCCGGGCTGTCCGGACGCTCGCCGGGGCAGGCCGGGAGGGGTCGGCGGAGTAAGACGGTCGCAGGGCCGCGCAAAACGGGAACATACAATGCATCTTTTCAAGGACCTCACCCGTCTCGCCGCCGGTTTCGGTGCGTTCGGCGGCCGTGTCGGCGGTGCGGCGCTGGGCCTAGCGGTCGCCGGGCAGGCGCTGGCGCAGGATCTGCCCTTCATCGGCGAGCCGCAGCCGGGCGGTATCGCCCTGCAGCCGGCCCATACGCCGGTTGCGGAGGCGTCGCACTGGATCGACCACATGCTGATGTACATCATCGCGGCGATCACGGTCTTCGTCTGCGCGCTGCTGGTCTGGGTGATCGTCGCCTACAACCGCCGCGCCAACCCGACGCCCTCGCGCTTCACCCACAATTCGCCGCTGGAAGTCGCCTGGACCATCCTGCCGATCTTCGTGCTGATCTTCATCGGCTCGTTCACCGTGCCGGCGCTCTTCCGCGACCAGACCATGCCGCTCGCCGATGTGACCATCAAGATCACCGGCAACCAGTGGAACTGGACCTACGAGTACGTCGACCACGGCGTCGAGTTCACCGCCTATCTGCTGCCGCGCGAAGATCTGGAAGCGAACGGCTACGACCAGAGCCAGTATCTGCTGGCCGCCGATGAGCAGGTCGTGGTCCCGGTCGGCCGCAACGTCGTCGTGCAGGTCACCGGCTCGGACGTGATCCATTCCTGGACCATCCCGGCCTTCGGCGTGAAGCAGGACGCGGTGCCCGGCCGTCTGGCCCAGGCCTGGTTCAACGTCGACACCCCCGGCATCTATTTCGGCCAGTGCTCGGAACTCTGCGGGCAGGAACACGCCTATATGCCGATCGTCGTGCGCGCCGTGCCGGAAGCCGATTATCTGGCCTGGCTGCAGGAGCGGGGCGCGACCAACCTCGCCGCCGCGCCGGGCTACACCGAAGCCGCCGTGCAGGTGGCCTCGAACAACTGATCGAACGACGGGCGCCGCCACCGGCCCGGCCGGCCTGTGCGGCGCCCGATTGACTTGAGGAAGCCATGAGCGACATGCGAGCCGAGATTGCGGGCGAAAGCGGCACGGGCGACGCCGGGTTCGGCGATTACGTCGCGCTGCTGAAGCCGCGCGTCATGTCGCTGGTGGTCTTCACCGCGATGGTGGGCCTGATGGTGGCCCCCGTGCGCCTGCATCCGATCGAGGCGCTGGCCGCGATCATCTTCATCGCCCTGGGCGCGGGCGCCTCGGGCGCGCTGAACATGTGGTGGGACGCCGATATCGACCGGGTGATGCGCCGTACCGCCAAGCGTCCCGTGCCCTCGGGCGCGGTCGAGCCCGGCGAGGCGCTGGGCCTCGGGGTGGCGTTGTCGGCGATGTCGGTCGTCATGCTGTGGCTGGCCACCAATGCGCTGGCCGCGGGCCTGCTGGCCTTCACCATCTTCTTCTATGCCGTGATCTATACGATGTGGCTGAAGCGCTCGACGCCGCAGAACATCGTCATCGGCGGTGCCGCGGGGGCCTTCCCGCCCATGATCGGCTGGGTGGCCGCGACCGGCTCCATCAGCCTGGAAGCGGTGCTGATGTTCCTCTTGATCTTCATGTGGACGCCGCCGCATTTCTGGGCGCTCGCGCTCTTCATGAACTCGGATTACGAGAAGGCCAAGGTGCCGATGCTGACCGTGACCCACGGGCGCAAGGCCACGCGGGCGCATATCCTGGTCTACACGATCCTGCTGGTGCCGGTGGCGCTGGGCACGGCTTTCACCGCGATCGGCGGGCCGGTCTATTTCGCGCTGGCGCTGGTCCTGAACGCGCTCTTCCTGATCGGGGCGATCCGCATCTGGCGCCGTCCCGAAGCCACGGCCGAGGCCGACAAATACGCGGTCGAGAAGCGGTTCTTCGCGCTGTCGCTGGCCTATCTCTTCGGTCATTTCGCGGCGATCCTGATCGAGGCCACGCCTTGGGCCGAGCAGCTTGCCACCTGGGCCAACTGGGGAGCCGTGACATGGGGCTGACTCAAGAACACGACCTGCACCGCCGCCGCTGGAGCCGGAACCTGGGCGTCCTGCTGACGCTTCTGGCTTTCGTCGCGCTGGTGTTCGGCCTGACCATCGCCAAGGTCGGCGGGGGCGACCAGATGCAGGGCTTCGACCACACCTATCGCGTCGGCATCGACCCCGACACCCGCATCCCGGAGGCGGGGCAATGATCCGCTGGTGGCGCAACCTCGACGGCGCGCGGCGCACGCTGACCTCGCTGGTCGGCGTGGTCGTCGTCATGGGCGCGCTGGCCTGGGCGGCGGTGCCGCTTTACGATCTCTTCTGCCGGGTCACCGGCTTTGGCGGCACCACCCGGGTGGCCGAGACCGAATCCGATCTGATCCTGGACCAGACGATCCAGATCCGCTTCGATGCCTCGGTCGAGCGTGGTTTCCCCTGGGAGTTCCGGCCGCTGGAACGGACCATGCCGCTGAGGATCGGCGAGACGGGGATCGCCTTTTACGAGGCCTATAATCCGACCGACCGGCCCATCGCCGGGACCGCCAGCTACAACGTGACGCCCTATTCGACGGGCAGCTATTTCATCAAGATCGCCTGCTTCTGCTTCACTATGCAGGTCCTGCAGCCGGGCGAGCGGGTGCAGATGCCGGTCACCTTCTATGTCGATCCCGAGATCGTCACCGATCCCGATGTCATCGCCAGTGGGCTGAACACGATCACGCTGAGCTACACCTTCCACCCGACCGAGATCCCCGCCGGAACCCCGGCGGCCGAGGTCGGAACCAACTGAACCATTAGGCGCCTGGGGCTGACGGGCGCAAAGACAGGGACCGCGCGAGCGGCGAGAAACGGGAAAGACTGAGGGAATCCACATGGCCCACGCAAAGAACCACGATTACCACATCCTGCCGCCGTCGATCTGGCCCTTCATCGCCGCGGTCTCGGCCTTTGTCATGCTGCTGGGCGCGATCCTGTGGATGCACGACATGGGCCCCTGGATCTTCGCCATCGGCCTCGTCGGCGTGCTCTATGTGATGTACGCTTGGTGGGGCGATGTGGTGAAGGAAAGCATGGCGGGCGACCATACCCCGGTCGTCGCCATCGGCCTGCGCTATGGCTTCATCCTGTTCATCATCTCCGAGGTGATGTTCTTCGCCGCCTGGTTCTGGACCTTCTTCAAACACCGCATGTACCCGATGGGGCCGCAGTCGCCGGCCATCGACGGCCCCTGGCCGCCTGTTGGCATCGAGACCTTCGACCCCTGGCACCTGCCGCTGATCAACACGCTGATCCTGCTGCTCTCGGGCTGCGCGGCGACCTGGGCCCACCACGCGCTGGTGCACGAGAACAACCGCAAGGACGTTGCCAACGGCCTGATCATCGCCGTGATCCTGGGCATGATCTTCACCGTGCTGCAAGCCTATGAATACAGCCACGCGGGCTTTGGCTTCGCGGGCAATATCTATGGCGCCTCGTTCTTCATGGCGACGGGCTTCCACGGCGCTCATGTGATCATCGGCACGATCTTCCTCTTCGTCTGCTACCTGCGGGTCCGGGCCGGCCACTTCACGCCCGAGCGCCACATCGGTTTCGAGGCCGCCGCCTGGTACTGGCACTTCGTCGACGTGGTGTGGCTGTTCCTCTTCGCGGCGATCTACATCTGGGGCCAGGGCTGAGGCCCAACCCCTTGCTGACCTGGGATCGGGGGGCTATGTGCCCCCCGTCTCTATTCGGGGCATCCCTCATCTGGCGGAGTGGCACGTGAAGGCGCGGTTTATCGGGGCGGGGCTGTTCGGGATTGTCGGTGTGGCGATCCTGCTGTCCCTGGGATTCTGGCAGCTGAAGCGGCTGGAATGGAAGCTGGACCTGATCGCCCAGGTCGAGGGGCGGATCCACAACGATCCCGTGGCGGTGCCGCCCGATGCCAATCCCGCGCGCGACCGCTACCTGCCGGTGACGGTGAGCGGCCGCTACACCGGCGAGGCGGTGGATGTCCTGTCCAGCGACCGCGAGGCGGGGCCCGGCATGCGGGTCATCGCCGTCCTGGAGACGGCCGAGGGGCGGCGCCTGCTGGTCGACCGCGGCTATATCCCCGAGGCGCGCCGGGCCGCCCTGCCGATGGTGGCAGAGGGGGTGACGGTCACCGGCAACCTCGACTGGCCAACCGACAGCGACAGTTTCACGCCCGCGCCCGATCTGGGCCGGAACCTGTGGTTCGCCCGCGATCCCCTGCCCATCGCCGAAGCGCTGAACGCCGAACCGCTGCTGATCGTCGCGCGCAGCGACAGCGCCGCGGCCTCACCCCTGATGACCCTGCCGGTCACCGGCGCGAGCTTCCGCAACGACCATCTGGAATACGCCATCACCTGGTTCCTGCTGGCGGGCGTCTGGGCGGTGATGACAATCGCGCTGCTCTGGCGTATCAGGCGGACGAGCCTCTAAGGATTTCTCGATGCAGTATATCTCGACCCGCGGATCGGCCCCGGTCCTGACCTTTGAACAGGCGATGCTGACCGGGTTGGCGCGTGACGGCGGGCTTTACGTGCCCGAGTCGGTGCCGGTGATGACCGAGGCCGAGATCGCCGCGCTGGCCGGTCTGCCCTATGAGGACATCGCCTTTCGTGTCATGCGTCCCTTCATCGGCGAGACCTTCACCGACGCCGAGCTCAAGGGCCTCATTGCCAAGGCCTATGCCGGTTTCGGCCATGCTGCCCGGGCGCCCCTGAAGCAGCTGGGTCCCAACCACTTCCTGCTGGAGCTGTTCCACGGCCCGACGCTGGCTTTCAAGGATTTCGCCATGCAGCTGATCGGTCAGCTGTTCCAGGCGGCGCTGGGTCGGTCGGGCCAGCGGGTCACGATCGTCGGCGCCACCTCGGGCGATACCGGCTCGGCCGCGATCGAGGCGTTTCGCGGGCTGTCGAACGTCGATGTCTTCATCCTCTACCCGCACGGCCGGGTGAGCGAGGTGCAGCGCCGGCAGATGACGACGCCTGCCGACAGCAATGTGCATGCGCTGGCGGTCGATGGCGATTTCGACACCTGCCAGGGCCTGCTTAAGGACATGTTCAACGATTTCACCTTCCGCGACCGGGTGCGGTTGGCGGGGGTGAACAGCATCAACTGGGCGCGGGTGCTGGCGCAGGTGGTTTACTACTTCAGCGCGGCCGTGTCGCTGGGCGCCCCGCACCGGGCAGTGGATTTCACCGTGCCCACGGGCAATTTCGGCGACATCTTTGCGGGTTACATCGCCCGCCAGATGGGCCTCCCCATCGGCAAGCTGGTCATCGCCACGAACCAGAACGATATTCTTCATCGCTGCCTGACGACCGGCGTTTACCAGACGGAAAGCGTTCTGCCCTCTCTATCGCCCAGCATGGATATCCAGGTCAGCTCCAATTTCGAACGCGTGCTGTTCGACGCCTATGGCCGCGACGGGGCCGCCGTGGCGCAGGTGATGGGCGAGTTGAAGAAGGACGGGCGTTTCACCGTGAGCCAGGGCGCGCTGGAAATGCTGCGCGACACTTTCGCCTCGGGCCGCGTGTCCGAGGACGAGACGATCGCCACCATCGCCCGCACGCTGAAAGCCTCGGTCGAGCTGCTCTGCCCGCATTCGGCGGTCGGCGTGGCCGTCGCCGAACAGCACCTCGGCGCCAACCCGATGGTGACGCTGGCGACCGCGCATCCCGCCAAGTTCCCGGCTGCGGTCGAAGGGGCAACCGGCATTCACCCGGCCCTGCCGCCGCGCATGGCCGACCTCTTCGAGCGACCCGAACGGGTGACACGGATGACCGGCGAGCTTCACGCCATCGAGGCGCTGATCCTCGAAAGGACGGGTGTCTGATGCACCGCATCACCACGCTGCCCAACGGCTTCCGCATCGTTTCCGAACCCATGCCCGGCCTCGCCTCGGCGGCGGTCGGCATCTGGGTCATGGCCGGCGCCCGGCATGAACAGGCCGAACAGAACGGCATCGCCCATTTCCTTGAACACATGGCCTTCAAGGGCACGGCGCGCCGCACGGCGCTGCAGATCGCCGAGGAGATCGAGGATGTGGGCGGCTACATCAACGCCTATACCTCGCGCGAGATGACCGCCTATTACGCCCGCGTGCTGGAGGCCGATGTGCCGCTCGCGTTGGACGTGATCGCCGATATCGTCCTGAACCCTGCTTTCGACAAGCGCGAGATCGAGGTCGAGCGTCATGTCATCCTGCAGGAGATCGGGCAGGCGGCGGACACGCCCGACGACGTGATCTTCGACTGGCTGCAGGAAGCCAGCTACCCCGATCAGCCGCTGGGCCGCCCGATCCTGGGGCCTGCCGACCGGATCGCCAAATACAACGCCAAGGACCTCAAACGCTTCGTGAAGGGTCATTACGGGCCGGGGCAGATGATCCTGGCCGCGGCGGGCGCCGTGCATCATGAGTCGCTGGTCCGCATGGCGGAGGAATTCTTCGGCGGCCTGCCCGCGCTGGTCATGCCCGTGGCCGAGCCCGCGCGTTTCCAATGCAACGAGCGGCGCGAGATCAAGGATCTGGAACAGGCCCATTTCGCGCTGGCCATCGAGGGGCCCGCGTTCCGCGATCCCGACCTGTTCACGGCGCAGATCTTCGCCGGGGCGATGGGCGGCGGCATGTCCTCGCGCCTGTTCCAGAAGCTGCGGGAAGAACGCGGCCTCTGCTACACCACCTTCGCGCAGGCGGGGGCGCATGACGATACCGGCTCGATCACCGTCTATGCCGGGACCGGGGCCAGTGACATCAAGGATCTGGCCAATCTGACCATCGACGAGTTCCGCCGCGCGACCGAGGACATGACCGAGGTCGAGATTGCGCGCGCCCGCACGCAGATGAAGGCGGGGCTGCTGATGGGGCTGGAAAGCCCGTCGAGCCGGGCCGAACGCCTGGCCCGGTTGCTGGCGATCTGGGACAGGGTGCCCAGCCTGTCCGAAACGGTCGAGAGGATCGACGCCGTGAATCTCGACGCGATCAAGGCCTATGCCGAGAAGCTGGCTTCCGAGGCGCGACTCTCGATGGCGCTTTATGGACCCGTGGACGAAGCGCCGAGGCTCGAGGCGCTGAGGGAAAGGCTGGTGGCGTGATGGCCGGGTTCCTGCTGGCATCGAAGAAGCGATTCCGGCTGGATACCGAACGTCTGCTGCTGCGCCTGCCGGAACACACGGATTTCCGCATGTGGGCGGCCCTGCGCGAATCCTCGGCCAGCTTTCTGGTCCCATGGGAGCCGACCTGGTCCGATGACCACCTGTCGCGCCGCGCCTTCACCGGCCGCGTACAATGGGCGGCCCGGGTGCGCCAGCAGGGCACCGGGCTGCCGCTGTTCCTGATCCGGCGCGACGACAGCCAGCTGGTCGGCGCGATCACGCTCGACCACATCCGCCGTGGTCCGGCGCAGGCAGGGACGGTCGGCTACTGGATCGGTCAGCCCTTCGCCCGGCATGGCTATATGCGCGAGGCGCTGCGCGCGCTGGTGCATCACGCCTTCACCGAGCTGGACCTGAGCCGCATCGAGGCCGCCTGCCTGCCGGAAAACGCCGCCTCGCGCGCCGTGCTGGAAAAGACCGGTTTCAAATACGAGGGCGTGGCGCAATCCTATCTGCAAATCAACGGCCGCTGGCGGAACCATGTGCTCTACGCCAATCTGCGGGGCGACCGGCGGGGCCGCACGGATGTCGGCTGAGCCGCGCATCCTGTTCCTGAGGGGCGTGAACGTGGGCGCCAACCGCAAGCTGCCGATGGTCGATCTGCGGGCGCTGCTGCGGGGGCTGGGGCTGGAGGGGGTGACAACCCATATCCAGAGCGGCAACGCCGTATTCCGCGACCCCCAGGGGCGCCCCGATCTGGCGACGGCGATTGCCGATGCGATCGGCGCGCGCTTCCCTTTCCGCCCCGAGGCGCTGGTGCTGGACCTGCCGGCGCTGGAGGCCGCGCTGGACGCCAATCCCTTCCGCGACACGCCGGACCCCGCCCGGGTGCAGATCGGCTTTCTGGCGGGCGGCGGCGCGGCCGATACTGACCGGCTGGCGGCGCTGGCCGCACCGGGCGAAGGCTGGCATCTGGGCGATGCGGCCCTCTACCTGCATCTGCCACAGGGCACCGGGCGGTCGAAACTCGCCGCCGGGGCCGAAAAGGCGGTCAAGACACCGATGACGATGCGTAACCAGCGCGTGGCCGAGGCCGTTGCGGCGCTGGCGAGGGAGATGACATGCTGAACCCCTGCGACCCCGCTTTCCTGACCGGGCTGGAGGCTTTGCTGCCCCCGGGCGTCCTGCGGGTGCCCGAGGAACGCTATCTGACCGAACTCCGCGGCCGCTATCGGGGTCAGGCGGGCGCCGTGGCCTGCCCCGGCTCGGTCGAGGAGGTCGCGACCATCCTGCGCGCGGCGCACGAGGCGCGGGTGGGCGTGGTGCCCTACGCGGGCGGCACGGGGCTGGTCGCGGGGCAGGTGATGTCCGGGGGACCGCTGCCGCTGGTCCTGTCGGTCGAACGGTTGAACCGGCTGCGCAGCGTCGAGCCTCTGGGCAATGTGCTGGTGGCCGAGGCCGGTTGCATCCTGGCCGATGTGCAGGCAGCGGCCGAGGGCGCGGACAGGCTGTTTCCGATGTCGCTGGGATCGGAGGGCTCGGCCCGGATCGGCGGGCTTCTGGGGACCAACGCGGGCGGCACCGGCGTGTTGCGCTACGGCACGATGCGGGAACTGGCGCTGGGGCTGGAGGTGGTTCTGGCCGACGGACGGGTGATCCACGGGCTGAAGAGGCTGCGCAAGAACAACATGGGCTACGACCTCCGGCATCTGATGATCGGCTCCGAAGGGACGCTGGGGGTGATCACGGCCGCGGCGCTGCGGCTCTTCCCCCGCCCGGCGCGCACCGGCGCCGCGCTGATCGTCGTGCCCTCGCCCGAGGCGGCGCTGCGGCTGCTGGCCCTGGCCCAGGCGCGGCTGGGCGAGGGCGTCTCGGGCTTCGAGCTGATCGGCGGGCAGGGGCTCCGGTTCCTGGCCGAGGTCATGCCGCAGATCCGCCAGCCCTTTGCCGAGCCGCCCGAGTGGCTGGTGCTGATCGACCTCGGGCTGGTGGCGGCGCTGGACCCGGCGACGGAGCTGGAGGGCCTGTTCGAGGCGGCGGTGGAATCGGACCTGGCGACGGATGGCGTGATCGCCGGCAGCGAGGCGCAGCGCGCCGCCTTCTGGCAGATGCGCGAGGCGATCCCCGAAGCGAACCGCAAGATCGGCGCCGTGGCCTCGCATGACGTGTCGCTGCCGCTGTCGGCGCTGCCCGCCTTCATCGCCGAGGCCGGCGTGGCCCTGGCCGCCCTGGGCGACATGCGGGTGAATTGCTTCGGCCATGTGGGCGACGGCAATCTGCATTACAACATCTTCCCAGGGCTGGGGCGGCACCGGGATGCCTATGACGGGCTGCGCGACCGGGTGACCGAGACGGTACACGACCTGGTGCATGGCTTCGGCGGTTCGGTCAGCGCCGAGCACGGGGTGGGGCGGCTGAAGACCGGTGATCTGGTGCGCTATGTCGATCCGGTGGCGGTCTCGGTCATGCGCTCGATCAAGGCGGCGCTGGACCCGGCGGGGATCCTGAACCCGGGGGCGGTCCTGGAAGGCTGAGGGGTTTCGCCCTCGGCCGCGATGCCTCCGGCGCCGAGGCCCCAGGAAACGAAACGGGGGGCGACCGGCGGCGCGGCGGTGCCGCCGCGCCGAAACAGGTAGGGGGGCCGTCTGCCCCCCTCTTGGCCTGACGGCCAATTCACCCCCCGAGGATATTTGAAGCGCAAAGAAGGCGGCTTAACGCCCCTTTAACCTTCATCTTTGTTCTAGAAATATCCTCGGAGGTTTCCAAAGGGGGACCGAGGGTCCCCTTTGGCGGGGGTGAGCGGCGTCTCGGAAACGCGCCAGTGGCGCGCCTCTGGCCGCGAACGCCGCGCCCGTGGCGCGGCTGGGAGTCGAGGGGGCTGGCCCCCCGCGTGGCTCGGCCCGCGCGGCGCTCAGGCCGGGAACGTCTCGATCGGGACGCGGGTGCCGGCCGGCAGCGAGACACCCCAGGGCAGCAGCAGCGCCGTGGCGGCAAGCGTTTCGGCCAGCCAGAGCGCCAGCGCGGGGCCGTTGTTCGCGTGATTCACCGGCCCGTCCGGCGCGTCGAGCACCAGTTTCGAGGGCGCCCAGACGATGGTGCGGCCCTGGCGGATCGCCCAGTCGATCTCGGTCCGGCTTTCAACCACCAGGCAGCGGCGGTCGCGGGCGGCCAGCGCCCAGGCGTTCAGCCCGATGCTGAGCAGGTCGATGCGTTGCTGTACGGCGCGCACGGCGACCTCGGGGCGGGGCAGGTCGGGCAGCCCGGTGCAGAGGATGACCGGCGCCCCGCGCGCCTCCAGCCGGTCGATCCGGCCTGAGAAATCCGGGGCGGCGATGGCGGCGTTGTCCATATAGACCACCAGCGGATGGGTCGCGTTGCCCTCGACCTGGATCGGCGCTGCGGCGCGGGTGCGGGCGATCTCGACCCCCAGCTTGAAGGGGCCGCGGTCGAGTTTCTCGATCCGCACGAAGGCGCGCATCGCCCTGGGATGGGTCAGGATGCGTTCCGCGACATTCTCGGCCAGCGTCTCCAGCAGGTTCAGCCGTCCGGCGGCCAGCGCGTCGGTGATCGCCTCGGTGATCGTGTCATAGGACATGATGCGGTCGACATCGTCGTCGATCGGCCCCTGGGGTGGCAACACCTCGACCACGACATTGAACATCAGCCGTTGCGAATGGCCGCGTTCGGTCTGGAAGGCGCCGATCTCGGCCTCGACCAGATAGTCGCGCAGCGCGATCCGGTCGCGGGGATCGGCCGAGGCGGTGGCTTCGGCGCGCTCTTCGGGATGGGCGAAGGCGAGATGGATGTCGGTGCTCATGGCGAGCCTCGCGTCAGGGATGCTGCCCGGGACTTATCCTCTGCGCGCGTTCTTGCCCAGCCCGCAGGCGGCATGCCGGGGCCCGGGCGCGACGCCCCGGGTTTCCGAAAGGCGGCGGGCGGGTCAGTTGAGCGTCAGGCGCACCGGTTCGCGGTAGAAGAGATGCGAGCCGAACTGGGCGGTGCGGTGAAAGCTCTGGGCCCAGCGGGGCCGCACACCGGTGGTGTGGAAATGCGTCGCGCCATCGGTCAGTTCGCGCGGTGCGCCCGAAAGCATGATCTGGGCGATGGCATTGGCCAGCCGGCGGGCCGAGGGTTCGACCATCTCACGCGAGCGGCCATTGCAGGCATAGGAGAACTGGCAGGCGTTGCGGTGCTCGGCGTTCTGGTGGACGACGCCGCAGACGCTGTTGGGGTAATTCGGCAGGTCCACGCGGTTCAGGATCACCTCGGCCACGGCGAACTGGCCATAGACATCCTCGCCCCGTGCCTCGTGATAGATCGCCTCGGCCAGGCATTGCACGGGGGTGTCGTTCGATTGCGGCATGGCCATCAGATAGGACGCGTCATAGCGCAGGATATCGGCGGGGTTGTCGAAGGGCGTCGTCGCCCGGCTGACCAGCGAGGAACTGACCCCGCGCATCGCCTCGCGTTCGGCGCTGAAGGCCAGCGCGAGCGACTGCTCGAGCGGCAGATCGGCAGCGGCGCTCTGCGCCGAAAGGGTCAGGGCAAGCGCGGTCCCGAAGGCCGCGAGCCGGTTCACGAATCCCATACCGTCCATCCTATGTCAGCCGAGGGCAGCACGAAGGCCATGCCAAAGGCGTCCGGTGTGCCGCCAGGATGCGGCATCTTCTGTGTCGTTTTCTGTCGTTTTCGCGACGGTGGCGGCCCGGTGTCCCCCCCTGGCACGCCGCTCATCTGCCCATCGATTAGCGCAAAACGCGTTCCAAGTCCACAATATGACAGGGTTTTCCCCGGCCGCCCTCCGGCGGGCGATGCCGCGCTGCCGCATGGAAGCAATACCCCCGCCTGAGTCGCGTCGAATTTCCCGCAAGATTCAACGGCGGAACGTCAGTCAGCGAAGGTCTGGCATTTCCTCGGCAGCATCTTCGGCCTTGAGAGTCAACTGCGCTGCGGCGAGGCGGGCGACCGGCACGCGATAGGGCGAGCAGGACACGTAATCGAAGCCCGCCGCCCGGCAGAAGGCTATCGATTCGGGCGAGCCGCCATGCTCGCCGCAAATCGACAATGTCAGACTTTTGCGGGCCCGGCGCCCGCGCTCGGCGGCGATGAGCAGCAACTCACCCACGCCGTCGGTGTCGAGGACGTGGAACGGATCTTCGGGGAAGACGCCGGCCTGGATGTAATAGGACATGAAGCGCCCGGCGTCGTCGCGCGACAGGCCATAGGTCATCTGCGTCAGGTCGTTGGTGCCGAAGGACATGAAATCGGCGTGTTGGGCGATTTCGCCCGCCCTGAGGGCGGCGCGGGGCGTTTCCACCATCACCCCCAGCCGATACTCGAAGGCCGAGCCCTTGGCCACCCGAACCGCCGCTGCCACGGCGTCGATGCGGGCCTTGACCAGTTCGACCTCGCGCATGGCCGAAACCAGCGGGATCATGATCTCGGGCACGACCTTCTCGCCGCGCTTGGCGGTCTCGATCGTGGCCTCGAAGATGGCGCGGGCCTGCATTTCGTAGATCTCGGGCAGGGTCACGCCCAGCCGCACGCCGCGCAGGCCCAGCATCGGGTTGAACTCGGCCAGTTCCTCGGCCCGGCGGGTGATTTCGGACAGGGGTTTGTCCAGCGCATCGGCGAGTTGCTTCATCCCCTCGCGGGTATGGGGCAGGAATTCATGCAGTGGCGGGTCGAAGAGCCTGATGCAGACCGGCAGGCCCTGCATGATCGAGAAGAGCTCCTTGAAATCCGACCGCTGCATCGGCAGAAGCCGCGCCAGCGCCGCTGCCCGGTCCTGCCCGGTATCGGCGAAGATCATCTCGCGCATGACAGTCAGGCGGTCATCCTCGAAGAACATGTGTTCGGTACGACACAGGCCGATCCCCTCGGCCTTGAAATTCCGGGCCGAGCGGGCATCGGACGGCGTGTCGGCATTGGCGCGGACGCCGATGTCGCGGATTTCGTCAGCCCAGTCGAGCAGGGTATTGAACCACCGGTCGGTGGCGGGTTCCAGCATGGTAACGGCGCCGCGCAGCACCTCGCCCACGGTGCCGTCGATGGTGATCAGCTCGCCCTCGTCCAGGACATGGCGGCCGGTGTGCAACTGGCGGTTCCTGGCGTCAATGCGGATACCGGTGGCGCCGACGATGCAGGGCACGCCCAGGCCCCGGCCGATCACCGCCGCATGGCTGGTCATGCCGCCGCGCTCGGTCAGGACGCCCGCCGCCGCATGCATGCCGCGGATATCCTCGGGCGAGGTTTCGCGGCGCACGAGGATGCAGGGTTCCCCGCGCGAGGCCGAGGCCTGGGCCGCGGTCGAGGTAAAGACCAGCCGCCCGGTCGAGGCGCCGGGGCTGGCGGGGATGCCGCGGGCCAGAACCTCACGCGGGCCGCGGGGATCGACCTGCCGGTGCAGCAGTTCCGACAGCGCGCGGGGGGTGACGCGGGTCAGCGCCTCCTTGCGGGTGATGATCCCGTCCTCGGCCAGCGAGACGGCGACGCGCACCGCCGCTCGGCTTGACCGCTGGACCTTCAGCGCGTCCAGCACCGCCACCTGGCCGTTGACGATAGTGAATTCGATCTGCATCTCCTCGCGCAGCTTCTGCCGGCAGATCTCGAGGTGGCGGACCAGCTGGGCAAAGGACTCGGGGTCCTGATCCTCGAGCGAGGGGCCGCGCGGGTCGCGGGTCAGGTAGATGGCCTGCGGGTTGTTCGACACGGCGCCGCGGTCCTGACCGCCCAGCGCGTAGCGTCCGGTCACCTGTGGCGCGCCGGTCACCGGCTCGATCATCTGGATCACGCCCGCACCGGATTCGCTGGTGCCGAAGCCCCCGGCCATGGCCTGCACGACCAGGCCCAGCCCCGCCTCCTCGGGCGCGCCCTTCGCCTGGCGCAGCAGACGGGCCGAGGTCCCCTCCCAGGCGCGGGCCATGGAGCGCAGGACTTCGGCCAGCTGGCGCTTGGGGTCCTGCGGGAAAGGTTCCTCCATCTCTTTCTCGAAATCGTAGAGCGCGGCCTGCAGCGCCGGCAGGCAGGGCTCGCCCAGCGGAAAGAGGTCCGGGTCCAGTCGCGCCACATGCACCGCATAGGCCTGCACGAAGCCGAGATAGAGCGCGGTCGCCACCGCCTCGCCATGGGTTTTCGAAATCGTGGCGTGGCGTTCGTCGTTCATGCCGATGTTCAGGACCGCGCTGGGGCCGCCCCAATCCGAATTCTCGGCCGAGGGGCGCACCGAGAGCAGCTGGTCCGAGGCGAAGCGGCCGACCAGCCCGCCGAGGTCCGGCAATTGCCCGGCGGCAATGGCGCGCACGGCGTTGAAGGACAGCGCCACCGTCTTCGGCACCGGCAGGTCCAGCCGCACCAGCCGCTGCAGGCATTTCGCCCGCCAGCCATGCGTGCGCAGGGCGATGGGGGCCGAGCCGGTGATCTCGGAATAATCGAGCAGGGTGAGATTGCTGATGGGCATGGGGGACTCCGTTCGCGGCGCAGGATAGCCCTGTCGCGCCACCGTGCAAGCGCAGAAATCCGGCGGGGCGAGGCGGTTCGGGGCAGGGCCCGGCCGCGGGGGGAGGCGGCAATCCGCCGCCCGTCGCCCCACCGGACGGAACCGAGCCGGGATTGGACGGTTCTATCGCCAGACCGGGCGGAGGATGCGCTCTGCCCAGCGAAGATGGAGAAGACCATGAAAGCCAAGATGCTGACCCTTGCCACCCTGTCGGTGGCGGCCCTTGCCGCCTCGTCGATGGGCGCCGCTGCCCTGACCGCCGCTGCCTCGGCCGACCTGAACCTGCGCGCGGGCCCGGGCCCCGACTTCCGCATCCTCGACGTCATCCAGAACGGCGAATCGGTTACCGTCGACGGTTGTCTGGCCAGCCAGGAATGGTGCGAGGTGCAGACGGCCTCGGGCAGCGGCTGGGCCTATGCGCCCTATCTCATGTTCGACGAGGCCGGCGAGATGAAACCGCTGGCGCAGGTCACCTCGCAGACCGTCACCGTGATCGAGGACACCAGCCCCCGTGACGAGGCGACTCTGATCGCCGGCGGCATCGGCGCCGTGGCGGGCGCGCTGATCGCCGGTCCCATCGGCGCTATCGCCGGTGGCATGGCCACGGGGATCGCCGCCAATGCTTCGGTCGACCCGGAGGTCGAGGTCTATGTCCGCAACAACCCGGTGCAGCCCGTCTTCCTGTCGGGTGAGGCGGTGGTCGGCGCCCAGGTCCCCTCGGGCGTGACGGTCTATGAAGTGCCGGATAACCAGGGTGTCGCCTATCTGAACATCAATGGCGACACCGTGCTGGTTGACCGTTCTGACATGCGGGTGATCGGCGTGGTGCGCTGACCCCCGACCGGCCGGCACCTTTGGTCCGGTTCGGGCGCGGCCCCCGTGATGGGGTCGCGCTCCTCTGGCGTTTCTTCTCAGGTATTTGTTATTAAATAATTATTTTGCCGCTTTTTTGCTCTGGATGCGGAAAAAGTCGGAACCGAATCTGCCCCCGGACGTTTCCCTGTCAGCGACGCAGCAAGCGTCACAAACGACAGGAGATGACGATGCAGATGCAACCGAAGAAACTCTTCCCCTTTGTCCTGGCCCTGGCGATGACCGCCGGTTCGACCGCGGTTTACGCGCAATCGGGCACGCTGGGCGCCACCGTCGACTCGACGACGAGCGCGGCGACCGAGACCGCCGAAGGCCTGACCGCCGATGCCACCGGCAGCGCGTCGACCTCGGCCAATACCGAACTCTGCGCGGACGGCGCCGCTTGCGCCGATGCCGATGCTTCGGCCGAAGCCGAGATGGACAGCGACACGACCCTGACCCCGGGTGCGGCCTCGACCGATACCAGCGTCGCGGGCTCGACCGAGGCGATGGGCAATGCCCAGACCGACTCGATGGCCGCGGGTGAAAGCGACGCCTCGACCATGCCGATGGGCGATGCCTCGGCGACCGCCGAGACCGAGCTGACCGATGAGGGCGAGACCCTGGTCGATGTGGCCACGGTTGCTGAACTCGACTCGCTGATCGGCGCGCGCGCCTATGACGCCAACGCGGAATGGATCGGCGAGATCAGCGCCGTGCTCCCGGCTGATGCCGAGGGGAACGAAGAGCGCTTCGTGATCGACATCGGCGGTTTCCTCGGGATCGGCGAAAAGCCGGTGGCCCTGACCGCCGAGGACCTGCGGGTCGCGGTGGATGCGGAAGGTGACGTGGAACACGTCGTCGTCTCGCGCACCGAGGCCGAGCTGGAAGCGATGCCGGAAGTCGAGATGTAATCCGGTTCTACAAAGACGTGACGCGGGGCCCTTCGGGGCCCCGCATTTCGTATATCCTGCCGATTCATCGCATCCCTTTTCAGACCGAGGTCCGGACAATGACGGAATTTCTGCGCAACCGCTGGCCCGAGACGGTGCTGGCCGTGCTGGCCCTCGCCTGGGCGCTGAAGGTGGCCGAGGCGGTGATGGCGCCCCTGGTGCTGGCCTTTGTCACCGCGCTGGTGCTGACACCCGTGATGAACGTGCAGCAGCGGATCGGGTTGCGCCCCTCGGTCGCGGCGACGATCACGCTGTTGCTGGCGCTGGGCTTCGTCGCCGGGATCGCGCTGGCGCTGCAGCCCTGGGTGGTCGAGATCGTCGATGCCTGGCCGCGTGTCTCGCACGAGTTGCGGTCGGCGATGCTGGATGTGCGCTACAGCCTCAGCGGGCTGATCGACGCGCAGCGCGAGGTGATCGAGGCCATCGCTCCTGATGCGGCGGAAGGGTCGGCAGCGGGCGAGGGGGCGGCGGCGGCACTGCCGTCGCTGGCTGACGCCGCCTGGATGGCGCCCGCGCTGGGCGCGCAGATCCTCGTCTTTTTCGGCGGGCTCTTTTTCTTCCTGATGGGCAAGGACCGGGTTTATGACTGGGCGCAGATCGCGGGATTCCGGCCGGGCGACTTCCGCCGGGCCGAGGCGCGCGTTTCCAGCTATTTCGGGGCGGTGACGCTGATCAACGCGGCGCTGGGCACGGCGGTGGCGCTGGCGCTGGCGGCCTATGGCTTGCCGGGCGCACCGGTCTGGGGGATGGTCGCGGGGATGGCGAATTTCGTCATCTATCTGGGTCCGGCCGTCACCGCGGCGATGCTGCTGCTGGCCGGAACCGTGGCTTTCGACGGGGTGGCGGCGGTGGCCCCGATGCTGATCTATCTGGGCATCAACCTGATGGAGGCGCAATTCGTCACGCCCCTGGTGATTGGCCAGCGCATGCGGCTCGATCCGCTGCTGGTCTTCCTGTCGCTGACGCTGTGGCTGTGGCTCTGGGGGCCGATCGGCGGCATCGTGGCGATCCCGCTGGTGCTGTGGGTGCAGTCCTTGTGGAGCGACGCGATGGCCCATGCCCGGCAGGAACCCAACCGCCTGCTGGTCTGAGGGCGCGGGCCCGCCAAAAGCGGCTGTCCCCGCGTCCGTCCGCAACGGAAAGGGCCGCGCTGCCTGTCGCAACGCGGCCCCTTCGCCATGAGGGTCGTTCGCGGCTCTCAATCGGCCGGTTTGGGGTCGGCCGGGGGGACTTCGCCCTCCACGTCCTGCAGATTTGCGTCCTGAGCCTGCGGGTTGAAGGTATCCGCCTCGAAGGTCACGCGGAAATCGTACCAATCCTCGCTCACATCGGTGACCAGCGTGCCGCCGATCTGCGTGGCGAAGCCCGCGATCAGCGAGCGCCCCAGTCCCGAGCCCGAGACCTGCTCGGGCGGCAGGAAGGGCCGGCCTCGGGTGTTGGCGATGCGCAGGAGGGCGGTGGTCTGGCCATTCTCGTTCACGCCCTCGGCGGTCAGGGCGATGTCCAGCGTCGCCTCGCCGCTGTCCAGCCGGCCCATGTACTTGAGGGCATTGGTCACGGCTTCCGAGGCCATCAGAAGCAGCGGCACCGCCTGATCGGGGTAGAGCTGGACCGGCGCATAGCTCTGATTGATCGTGATCGACCGGTCATCGGTCAGCCCGGCCGAGATGGTCGAGGCGATCACCGATTGCAGCAGTTCATCCGCCGCGACCTGACCGCTGGTCGGCCCGGAATAGAGCGCGCGGTGGACCGAGGCGATGGACATGACCCGCATCTGCACCTCTTTCAGGGTGCGGCGGGCCTCGGGCGTGGCGGCGCGGCGGATCTTCAGGTTCACGATCGAGGCGATGAGCTGGAGGTTGTTCTTCACCCGGTGGTGGACCTCCTTCAGCAGCACGTTCTTCTCGTGCACCATGTTCTCGAGTTCCGCCTCGTCCCGGACCAGCCGGTTGGCGAGGTCGGTCCAGGCCTCGTCGATCTCGGCCAGTTCCTGCGACAGGCGGCCGCGCGGGGCCAGCGTCTCGATCTGGCGCGAGGTCGAGAACGCCGCCATGTTGCGGCGCAAATGGCGGATGTGGCGGATGACCAGCGCGTTGACCGCGCCCATCGCCACCACCAGCCCGACCATCAGCATCAGCACCGGGAAAAGGATCGGCGACAGGCGCATCCAGCCCAGCGTCGGCCGGGGCCAGCTGCCCAGGGCATGCACGACGCCGGGGATGATCGGCACAACCGCAAAGATGCGGCGCTCACCCGATATCGTACGGCCGTTGAACGCATATTGCCGGTTCGTGATCAGCGAGGTCAGGGGGCGCCCGACCGGCAGCATCTGGGCGGCATTGCCCAGATCGCCCCCGGCGGACAGAACGTCGCCCTCGGCGTTGAAGGTCAGGACATTGAGATTGGCCTCGACGGTCGAGCTGCCGGGAATGCCGAAGATGCGCGAATGCGGCACCGAGACGACGACGAAACCGGCATAGTCGCCGTCGATCCGCACCGGCACGGCCGAGACGATTACCGAGGTGCCGCTGATCGCGCCGAGGCCCGAGGCCAAGACCGCCGGCTGACGGTCGCGGTTCATGACCGGATAGAGCAAGCCGTCCCTCATGTCGCGGCCGACATCGGCCGAGGCGCAGCGCAGGATGCCCTCTGCATCGACATAGCCGGCGAAGGAGAATTGCGGCGTCGAGCGCACCACGTTGACGAACATTTCCGAACAGCCATCGACCACGCCGCCATCGGCCGCGACATGCGCGGCCAGGGTCGCCACGGCGCCGCCTGCGGCCGAGATGGCCAGTGCCTCGCCCGCCGCGGCTTCGGCGGTCGCGGTCAACAGCGCGGATTCGACGCGGCGTTGTTCATCCGCGCCGATCTGCACCGCCTGATAGACGGCAATGGCCCCGATCGGCATCAGCGCGATGGCCAGAATCCCCGCCACCCGGGCAGCCAGCCCGCGGAACGGCCACCACGACCCGCCGCTCACGCCGAGAGGCGTCCCTGCGCGCCGGCATTGACGATGGCCGCCGTCACCCGGTCGGTCATGTCGGCATAGCCGGTTTCGCCCGGATGCAGCAAGTCCACCAGGCGGGCCCGTCCGCGGTTGGCGCGGCTCTTGATCGTGCCCACGGCGACGCCGCACATATTGGCCGCTTCCTCGTAGGAAAAGCCCGAGGCGCCCACCAGCGCCAGCGCTTCGCGCTGTTCGACCGGCAATTGGGCAAAGGCGTCAAGGAACTCGGCCAGTTGCAGGCGCCCGTCATGCGCGGGCTTGACCGACATCTGCCCGGCGACGATGCCATCGGGATCGGCCACCTCGCGTGAGCGTTTGCGGCGGATGGAGTAGAAGGTGTTGCGCAGGATCGTGAAAAGCCAGGCCTGCATGTTGGTGCCGGACTGGAAACTCTCGATGTTCTTCCAGGCCTTCACCAGCGATTCCTGGACCAGATCGTCCGCTTCGGCGCCGTTTCGGGTGAGGGACAGCGCAAAGGCGCGCATCGGACCCAGATGCGTGACGAGTTCGTCCCGCGGGTCCTGACTGACGGCGGGGTCAGCGCTCATGATGTGTCTCGTCCTGGGACCTCAACTGGCGTAGCAGATCGAGAAAGCGGTCGGGCACCTTCTCGCTGGCACGCTCTTGGAACGCGCGGCGCAGGTTGTCCGCGATCTGGTCTTCCAGGGCGCTCGATGGTTGTTCATTGTGCATGGGCTTCTTAGGCAACGCGCCTTCCACTTGCAGATTTTTCACAGACGTTCGGAACCAAACACCAGACAGCGCGTTTGGTTCCAAGAAATTCGCGAAAAGGACTGAAAAAAAATGCCGACTGCCCAGAAGGAACAGTTCCTGTCCGTCATCGTCGCCGATCTGCTGCCCTTCCTGCGCCGTTACGCCCGGGCGCTGAGCGGAAGCCAGGCGACCGGCGACCGGTATGCGGCGACCACGCTGGAGGCATTGCTGCTCGACCGTTCGGTCTTTGACGGCGGCTATTCCCACAAGGTCGCGCTGTTCAAGGCATTCCACGCCATCTGGTCTTCGTCCGGCGCCCTGACCGAAGGGGCCGAGGACGGAATCACCGCCAAGGCGCAGCGCCATCTGGCGCGTCTGGCGCCCAACACGCGCGAGGTCCTGTTGCTGAGGACCATCGAGGAATTCACCGATGACGAGATCGCGGTGATCATGGACACCACCCCCGAGGAGGTGAACGAACTCTACCGCATCGCGCTGCGCGACATGGAAGACAGCGTTGCGGGCCGCGTCCTGATCATCGAGGACGAGGCGATCATCGCGCTCGATCTGCAGAGCATCGTCGCCGACATGGGCCACCGGATCACCGGCGTGGCCCCGACCCATCGCGCCGCCGTCGATCTCTTCTCGCGCGAACGGCCGGACATGATCCTCTCGGATATCCAGCTCGCCGACGGATCCTCGGGGATCGAGGCGGTCAACGAGATCCTGAAAAGCGCGGGCGACGTGCCGGTGATCTTCATCACCGCCTTCCCCGAACGTCTGCTGACCGGCGAGCGGCCCGAACCCGCCTTCGTCATCACCAAGCCCTATACCGAAGAGCAGGTCCGCTCGGCCGTGAGCCAGGCGATGTTCTTCTCCTCGACCGAGACGCTGCGCGTCTGAGGTCGTTTCACGCTTCCCTCGCCTGGCGGCGTCCTTCGGGGCGCCGCCTTTTTCATGCGGCGCGGTCCCGCGGCATCGCGGCTGCACCAGGAGGAAGGAAAAGACCCCGCGCCTGGGGGGGCGCGGGGCCAGGCCGGGAATCCGGCTGGAACCGGTCAAGGGAACCGGCTCAACCGGCGGCCATCGAGCGCAGCATCCAGGCCGCTTTCTCATGCGCGGCGGAGCGGGCCGTCAGCATGTCCGCGGTCACCGGATCGCCGCTGTCCTCGGCCAGCGTGATGCCTTCGTGGCAGGCGCGGGCCAGCGCCTCGTGCCGGTCCTTCAGCGCGGTGACCATGGCGGCGGCCCCGGCCTTGGCCTTGGTGCCCTTGGCATCGGTATCGACCAAAGCGCCGGGCGTCGCGGGCGCCAGATGGCCCAGGGCGCGGATGCGCTCGGCCAGTTCGTCGGTCGCGGCGAAGAGTTCGCCGTATTGCTTCTCGGTCAGCATGTGGACGCCGTAGAACATCGGCCCTTCGATGTTCCAATGCACCTCATGCGTGCGGATCAAGAGGTCATAGGTGCCGCCGAGGATCTCGGCGAGCTTTTCGGCGACGGCTTCGGGCGCCTCGACACCGGTCTTCACCGCAACGGTGCCGGGGGTGACGGATCGCAGGTCTTTCATGGCAATACTCCTTGTTCTGGGCAGGTCAGGCGAAGCCCGGGCGGCGCGGAATAGGGGGCGCCGCCCGGGTCAGCGGCGTCAGACCGGCGGGCTGCCGCGCAGCGCCCGCGCCAGCAGCGCGATGACGAAGAGCGCCAGGAACACGAAGAACAGGATCTTGGCGATCCCGGCCGAAGCCGCGGCGATACCACCGAAACCGAAGACGGCGGCGATGATGGCGATGACAAGAAACGTCAGGGCCCATCCAAGCATGGCAGGTCTCCTTCTACGAGGGGTGGCCGGCGTGATTGCTCGGCCTTCGCAGGGACAACAGGAGTCCGTCGCCGATGGTTCCAGAAATATTTCGTGGAACCCGGGTCGGGGCCCGGGCGTTGACTGGACGAGAGATAACCTTCCCTTCCACTCAGTTGAGGAGATGATGATGGCCCGTGCAACGCAACCGAGCACCGCTGATCTGAAGCGCGAGTTCGACGCCCTGAAAGCGGATCTGGGCAATCTGACGAAAGAGCTGCGCGCCTTCGCGCAGGCCCAGGAACGCAGCCTGTCGCAGCGCGCGACGGAAACCGCCCAGGCGGCAGCCAATGGTTTCGTCGGCAGCGCGCAGGCGGCGGCGAATGGCGTGCTGGGCGCGACCGAGGGGCTGCGCGAAACGGGTGCGCAAAAGGTTCAGGACCTGCGCAGCCTGGCGGAACAGGCGACCTCGGGCGCCGAGGAACTGGTGCGCGAGCATCCGGCCGGCACCGTCGCCGGGGCCGCGGCGATCGGTTTTCTGGTGGGCGCGCTGGCGGCCCGGCGCTGATCGTGGCGCGGCGGCTAGCCCTGAAGAGCGCCTTCGGCGCGCTCGCCCTCGCGCTGATGGGCGCGGGGGCGGTGCTGCTGTTGCGCGCGCTCTGGCTGGCGATCTGGCCGCTGCTGGGGCCGGTCGGCACCGCGGCGGCGATGGGGGGCGGGCTGTTTTTCGCGGGGGCGGTGATCCTCGCGGTGACGCTGAGGCCCCGCCGGCTGCCCCCGCCGCCCCCCGCCCCGGCGCCCAATCCCCTGGCGACGGTCATCGCCGCCTTCGCCCAGGGCTACGGGGCCGGGCAGGCGATCAAGAGGCGATGAAGGAAGGGGCCGCGAGGCCCCTTTTTCGTGGTGCGAGCAGGGTGGAATGAAATCCCACCCCACGGGGCGCTGGGACGGTTCGTGCCCGCGCGCGTCACTCCCCGGCATCGACGCGGCAATGTTCCGCCTCGGCGGCACGCCGGGCATCGCCCGCATTGCCTCTCGGGGCGGGCGCTGCCCTTGTCACGGGAGACGCGGCTGGGCGACGAAGCCTGCTGCGGCGTCGCCGGGTGTTTCGACCTGGCGTTGCGGGGCGGTGGGATGAAATCCCACCCTACCGGGGGCGGTGCCGGGGAGGGTGCGGCCACGTACCCTACGGCGATACGCGCGGAAAGGGCCGATCAGCTACGGGCTTGCGCGCACCGCTGTAGGGTGGGATTTCATCCCACCCTGTGTTCACCCTTCCAGCTTCGTCAAATCCGCCACGCCCGCGCAGGTCGTGCGGATGCGGTGCAGCAGGTTCAGCCGGTTGCGGCGGACGATCTGGTTGTCGGTGTTGATCTGCACCGCCGTAAAGAACGCGTCGATGGGCGCCCTGAGCGCGGCCATTGCCGACATGGCGGCGGCGAAATCCTCGGCCGCCATCGCCGGGGCGATCTGCGCCTCGGCCGTGTCGAGCGCGGCGAAGAGGGCGCGTTCCTCGTCGGTCTCGGCGAATTTCGCCTCCGCCCCGAAGGAATATTCCACTCCGTCCTTGGCCTCGGCCTGGGTCAGGATGTTGTTGGCGCGCTTGAAGCCCTGGAGCAGGTTCTCGCCGTCGTCGGTCTTCAGGAAGGCCGTGAGTGCATCAGCCAAACGGCTCAACTTAAGGAAGTTGTCGTGGTGCCCAGTATTGGAGGCTGAAGCTTCAATTGCGTCGTCCCGAATCCCTTGATCTTTGAGGTAAACGCGCAGCCTGTCGCGAATGAACTGAAGAAGATCGGCGACAATCTCAATTTCCCAGTCTTGCCAAGGAACATCGTGAGCGCCAGACCTAAGAAGCTCAATGGTTTTCTCGGTCTCGGCCTTCAAAGCCGACACGTCGTTATTTTCCTTTGCGAATCCAACTAGTTCTGCGAGTCGCGCTGCCTCAATCAGTTTGTTCGACTTGAGCGTTTGCTGGAGTTTGTCGGCGTAGCATCGGCGCAGAGCCAATACAAAGCCACCAACCCACTTTACGTCGATACCATTCCCCAACACCAACCGAATAACCCCCAGCGCCGCCCGCCGCAGCGCGAAGGGGTCTTTGGAGCCCGTGGGTTTCTCGTCGATCGCCCAGAAGCCGGTCAGCGTGTCGATCTTGTCGGCCAGCGCCACGGCGACCGAGACCGGCTCGGAGGGCACCTCGTCGGAGGGGCCGAGCGGCTGGTAATGGGCCTTGCAGGCGTTCGCCACGGGTTCGGGCAGGCCCGCCGCCTTGGCGTAATAGACGCCCATCGTGCCCTGCAACTCCGGGAACTCGCCGACCATGGAGGAGCGCAGGTCGGCCTTCGCCACCCGCGCGGCTTCCTCGGCCAGATCGGGCGAGGCGCCGACCAGCGGCGCGATCTCGCGCGCCAGCGCGGCAATCCGGTCGATCCGGGCCTTCTGCGAACCCAGCTTGTTGTGGAAGGTGACATTGGCCAGCCCTTCGGCCATGCCGGTCAGGCCTTCGTTCCGCACCACCCGCAGGTCGTTCTCCCAGAAGAACTTGGCATCCGACAGCCGCGCGGTCAGCACCTTCTGGTTGCCCTTCAGGATCGTGGCGCCGTTGTCCGCCGTCTCGCGGTTGGCCACGGTGACAAACCGGACGATCCGGCCCTGGGCATCCTTCAGCGAGAAGAATTTCTGATGCTCGCGCATCGAGGTTTGCAGCACCTCGGGCGGCAGGTCGAGGAACTGGGCGCCGATCTCGCCCACCAGCACCACCGGCCATTCGACCAGCCCCGCGACCTCGGCCAGCAGGCCCTTGTCCTCGATGGGGTCCAGCCCCAGCGCGAAGGCGCGGTTCTTCACCTCATGCTCGATCATGTCGGCGCGCTCGGCCGCGTCCAGCACGACGAAGGCGCGTTTCAGCTTGGCCGCGTAATCCTCGAAGGAGGAGACGGTGAAGGACCCGGGCGCCATGAAACGGTGGCCGCGGGTGGTGTTGCCGGCGGTGATCCCGTCGATGTCGAGCGGCACCACCTCGGCGCCCGCTTCCGTGACCATCAGGGCGATGATCGACTGCAGCGGCCGCACCCAGCGCAAGCTGCCCGAGCCCCAGCGCATCGACTTCGGCCAGGGGAAGGTGCGGATGGTCTTTTCCAGCACCTCGGCCAGGATCTCGGCCGCCGGACGACCGGGCTTCTGGAAATGCGCGACGTAGAAGGCGCCTTTCTTGTCCTCATGGACATGGAGCTGTTCCATGGTCAGGCCCGTCGAGCGCAGGAAGCCGTCCAAGGCCTGCTGCGGGGCGCCGACTTTCGGGCCCTTCCGGTCCTCGCGCAGCGTCGGGCTTTCGGCGCTCAGCCCCTCGAGCGCCAGCACCAGACGGCGCGGCGTCGAGAAGGCGCGGGCATGGGCGTAGCTGAGCCCGCCCTCGACCAGACCCTCGGTCACCAGCTTGCGCAGATCCTCGGCGGCGCGGGTCTGCATCCGCGCGGGGATTTCCTCGGAGAAGAGTTCGATCAGGACGTCGGGCATGGCGGAAACTCTGTTAGGGCGCGGGCGGGGGCGGGCAATCGGCGGGCACCGGGTCGCCGTCGAAGGCCTTTTCGCCGCAATGGTTGATCTGCGGCCAGACATAGGCGCGTCCGTCCGGGTAAAGCGCCATCACGCGGTCGAAGCCCCAGGGCGCGTTTTCCTCGACCATCACGGCGCGGGCCTCGCCGGTGGTCAGATCCTCGCCGATGGCGGTGGCGTCGAAACAGTCGAACCAGCCCGGCGCGTTCAGGGGTTCGGACTGGGGCCGGTCGACCAGCTCGGGCAGGCCGCCGACGATCTGGAAGCAGGCGCGATAGCGCAACGGCGAGGAATTGCTGTCGATCCCCTGGAAATCGGCGATCTCCAGCCGGGCGGTGCCGCCGTCGGGCGTGGCCACCTGATAGCCGATCTGCGGCTCCAGTTCCTCGTAATAGCCGTAGACCTGCAGGTAATACATGGCGATGCCCGCGACGGCGGCGCAGACAACGATCATGACCGCGGCGATGCGTCCGGTCATGACGCGGCGGACTCGGGCGTCCACCCCCCCGCCACGGTGGTGACGAAGGCGTCGGCGCATTTCTTGGCCAGCGCGCGGACGCGGCCGATATAGGCTTGGCGCTCGGTGACCGAGATCACGCCGCGGGCGTCCAGCAGGTTGAAGAGGTGGCTGGCCTTGATGCATTGGTCATAGGCCGGGTGGGCCATGACGATGCGCTTGCCGCTGTTGGGGTCCTGCGGGTTGAAGGCCAGCAGGCGCTCGCATTCCGCCTCGGCATCCTCGAAATGCCGCAGCAGCATCTCGGTGGTGGCGCCGTCGAAGTTGTGGCGCGAGTATTCCTGCTCGGTCTGGCGGAAGATGTCGCCATAGGTCAGCGGAATTGGCGATTGCGGATCGTTGAAGGGCATGTCCATGACGTGATCAATGCCCAGCACATACATGGCCAGACGCTCCAGCCCATAGGTCAGTTCGCCCGAGACCGGCTTGCAATCATGGCCGCCGACCTGCTGGAAATAGGTGAACTGGCTCACCTCCATCCCGTCGCACCAGACCTCCCAGCCCAGGCCCCAGGCGCCCAGCGTCGGGCTTTCCCAGTCGTCCTCGACAAAGCGGATGTCATGGAGCGACGTGTCGATGCCGATCGCGTCGAGCGAGCCGAGGTAGAGTTCCTGCAGGTCGGGCGGGCTCGGCTTGATGAGGACCTGGTATTGATAATAGTGCTGCAGCCGGTTCGGGTTCTCGCCATAGCGGCCGTCGGTCGGGCGGCGCGAAGGCTGGACATAGGCCGCGGCCCAGGGCTGCGAGCCGAGGCTGCGCAGGGTCGTCGCCGGGTGGAAGGTGCCGGCGCCCACCTCCATGTCATAGGGTTGCAGGATCGCGCAGCCCTTCGAGGCCCAATAGGCCTGAAGGCGCAGGATCACCTCCTGAAAGCTGCGGGGCCTCACGGGGCTGTTCTCGGCGCGGGCGGGCATCGGCGGACCTCGGCTGGACGGGTTCTGCGCCTCAATAGGCGCAGGGCCTGCCGGGGTCAACGGCAGCCCCGAAAGCCCGGCCCGGCGCATCGCGGAAAAAATGACACGTGTGGGGCGCGGAGGCCTGACCTAACCTAATTTTTATCGGTAAATGCTTGACGACCCTGCTAGGGTCGCCGGAATCAACACGATCAACGAGATTTGGACCGACCGTGACCGACCGACTAGCCAAAGCCATTTTTGCAGCCCTGCTGGCGATTGTTCTCGCCCCGGTTGCCGCCCTCGCCCAGGCAACCCATTGGGTACAGATCGAGGCTCATGCCACGCTCAGGACCGCCGAGGAATTCGCCACCCGCTACGAGCAGCGCATCGGCCAGATCGCGGGCTTCCGCATCGCCGGCGGCTGGTACGCGCTGGCGGTCGGTCCCTTCGCCACGCCCGAGGCGGCCGAGGCGCGCCGGGGCGAGCTGATCGCCGCGCGCGAGATCCGCGAGGACAGCTATGTCACCGACAATTCCATCTATGGCCAGCAATTCTGGCCGGTCGGCGGCCAGGCCCCCAGCGCGCCGGTGACGGCCGCGGGGCGTGACGCGGGCCAGAGCCAGATCCAGGTCCCGGTCACCGAAGCGCCGACGACCGAGCCGGTCGTCGAGCCCGCGCCTGCCGCGCCCGAGGTCATCGCCACGCCCGCCACCCCGGCGGAACCCGCGCTGGCCGACCTGCCGGACGAACCCGTCGCCGAGGCGCGGCGCCTGGAAGCCGCGCTCAGCCGCGACGAGCGGGCCGAAATCCAGGTGGCGCTGCAATGGTACGGCTTCTACCGGGGCGGTATTGACGCCGCATTCGGGCCGGGCACCCGCGGCGCCATCCAGAACTGGCAGCGCGCCAACAATTTCGAACCCACAGGCTTCCTGTCGACCCGCCAGCGGGCCACGCTGATCCGCGGCTATGAATCGGCCGTCGCGCGCTATGCCTTCGGCCCCTTCCGCGACGAGGCGGCGGGGATCGAGATCACGCTGCCCTTGGGCATGGTGGAATTCGACCATCACGAATCCCCCTTCGCGCATTTCCGCTCGATCAACGACAGCGGCCTGCGCGTGCTGCTGATCAGCCAGGAGGGCACGCAGAGCACCTTCTACGGTCTCTACGAGATCCTGCAGACGCTGGAAGTGATCCCGCTGGAGGGCGAGCGTGACCGCAGCCGCACCAGCTTTACCATCGAGGGCCGCAGTGCCACCCAGCGCGCCCATGTCGAGGCGCGGCTGAACGACGGCCAGATCAAGGGCTGGATCCTGCTCTGGGGCCCCTCGGCCGATGCCGACGCCGAGGTCATCCTGTCGACGATGCGCGACAGCTTCCGCCCGATCGCCGGCGTCCTGCCGTCGAGCGCCGGGGCCACCGCCTCGACCGTGGCCCGCCGCGATCTGGTGGCGGGGCTGGAAGTGCGCCGCCCGGAACGCTCGCGTTCGGGCTTCTTCGTGGATTCGACCGGCACCGTGGTGACCACCGCCGAGGCCGTGGCGATGTGCGACCGCGTGACCATCGACGAGGCCTATCGCGCCCGCGTCGCCGCGGTGGACGAGGGGCTGGGCGTCGCCGTGCTGACGCCCGAGGATCCGCTGGTGCCCCTGGCCTTTGCGCAATTCGCGGCCGCCTCGCCCGCGCCGGGTAGCGAGATCCGCGTTTCGGGCTTCAGCTATCAGGACACGCTGACCCGGCCCATCGTCACCTTCGGCAGCCTGAGCGAGATGACCGGCCTGAACGGCGAGGCCGAGCTGCGCCGTCTGACCCTGACGGCCGAGCCCGGCGATACCGGCGGCCCGGTCTTCGATCCGAACGGTGCCGTCATGGGGATGCTGCTGCCGCGCCCCGAGACTCCCGGCCGCATCCTGCCCGACGATGTGAACTTCGCCGTCAGCGGCGAGGCGATCCAGTCGGTGCTGGCCGGCGCGGGGACCCGGCCGAGCGTGAGCCGCAGCACCGCGCCCGTCTCGGCCGAGATGCTGACCCGGATGTCGGGTGACCTGACGGTCCTCGTCTCCTGCTGGAACTGACGGGACGGGGAGCGGGCGCAGGCTCGCTCCCGCCCAGCCCGCGCGCCTGCGCCCGCCCCCCAAGGCGGGCGTTCGGTTTTCTAGCGGCGCAGCGCCAGGCGGCTCACCGCCAGCCCGCCCAGGATCAGTGCCAGGGCCAGCAGGAATTGCGGCGGCAGGGGTTCGGCCAGGATCAGCATGCCGAAGATCACCGACCAGACCGGCACCTGGTAATTGGTCTGCGTGAGGAATGTGGGCCCCGCCGTGCGGATCACATGGACCATCAGCAACGAGGCCAGCGCCGTGGGTAGCAGTCCGACATAGCCCAGGGCCAGGGCCGGGCGCAGGCCGGGCCAGGCAGGCAGCCCCTCCAGCGCCAGGGTCAGCGGCAGCATCGCCGCGCAGGCCAGGAGCACCGAGGCCGCGGTATAGGCGATGGGATCGACCCGCGGGCTGCGCCGGGCGATGATCGAGCCGATGGCATAGCACAGCGTCACCGCCACGCAGGCCAGCCGCGGCAGGATCTGCGGCACGCCCTCGCCCAGCGACACGCCCTCGGTCCCGATCAGCATGACGACACCGACCAGCCCCAGCGCGAAACCGGCGATGCGGGGCAGGGTGAGTTTCTCGTCCGGCAGGAAGACATGGGCCAGGACCAGGGTGAAAAGCGGCACCAGGGCCATGGTCACGCCGACGAAGCTGGATTGCACATGCTGCTGCGCCCAGGCCATCAGCATGAAGGGCAGCGCATGCGAGAAGAAGGCAAAGCCCGCAACATGCGCCCAGATCCGGCGGTCGGACAGCGGCGGCAGCGGAATCCTGAGCACCGCCAGCAGCAGCGCCAGGGTCAGGGCCGCCACGCTCACCCGCCCGGTCGCGACCCAGGCGGGGGCGATCCCCTCCAGCGCGATGCGGACGGCCAGGAAGCCCGCCCCCCAGATCACGCCGAGCGCGACGACTTCGGCCCAACTGATCAGGCCGGGACGATGGGGGGGCTGGGTCTGGATCATCGGGGCCTCGGTCGGTCGGTTTCCGAGGCGTCGCACGGATAGTGAACTTGTGCAAGGCTCTGCCCCTCTCGCCACGGCGGGCGGCGCGTGGCAGGATAGGGTCATGCCCGATCCCCGTTTCGCCCCCCGACTGACCCAGATTGCCGAGGCGCTGCCGCTGCGCGCCGCGGGCTTCATCGTCACGATCTATGGCGATGCGGTGGTGCCGCGCGGCGGCGAGGTCTGGATCGGTACGATCATCGAGACCTGCGCCATGGTGGGCATTTCCGAGACGCTGGTCCGCACCGCCGTCTCGCGGCTGGTGGCCGCCGGGCAGTTGGAGGGCTGGCGCCGCGGGCGGCGCAGTTTCTACCGGCTGTCCGACGCGGCGCGTGCCGAATACGAGGCGGCGGCGCGCATCATCTATGGCCCGGCCGAGGAGGGCCCAGGGCGCTGGCGCTTCCTGCATCTGCCCGAGGCCGGGGGCGAGGCGCTGATGGCGGGGCTGGAGCGGCGGGGCTATGCGCGGCTGCGGCCGCTGCTGGCGGTGGGCCCGGCGCGGGGGCCGGTGCCGAAAGGGTGCCTCTCGTTCGAGGCCGAGCCCGAGGGCCCGCTCCTGGCCGAGTTCGCGGCGCAATCCTGGGACCTCGCGCCCCATGCTGCGGCCTATCGCGCCTTTGTCGAACGTTTCGGGCCGCTCGACGGGCTTGCACCCGCCACCGGGGCCGAGGCCCTGGCGGCACGGCTTCTGTTGGTCCACGCCTGGCGGCAGGCGCTGTTGCGCGACCCGCGGCTGCCGCGGGCGGCGCTGCCTGCCGACTGGCCCGGGCACGCCGCGCGGGCGTTGTTTCACCGGCTCTATCGGGCGCTGTCTCCGGCCGCCGATTCGCATATCGGCGCGCGGTTCGAGGGGGCGCAGGGCTTTCTGCCTGGCGTAGTGCCGGAAGGGATTTCCGAAGCAGGGCAAGGGATTGGCGGAGGGCTGCGGCAAACGGCCTGATCTGTCACAAACACGCAAGAAAAATTCGTTGATTTGTGACACGTCATTGCCTATACAGTGACCGAACGGTCGGCGAATTGGGGGAGCTGATGTCCGAGGCCTTCATCTGCGACGCGGTGCGCACGCCCATCGGGCGGTATGGCGGGGCGCTTTCCGCCGTGCGCGCCGACGATCTGGCCGCCGCCCCCCTGAAGGCCCTGATGAATCGCAACCCCGGCACCGATTGGGCCGCGGTCGATGACGTGATCTATGGCTGCGCCAACCAGGCCGGCGAGGATAACCGCAACGTCGCCCGGATGGCGGTGCTGCTGGCCGGACTGCCGGTCAGCGTGCCCGGCACGACGATCAACCGGCTCTGCGGTTCGGGCATGGATGCGGTGGGCCTGGCGGCGCGGACGATCCGGGCCGGGGATGCCGACCTGATGCTGGCGGGCGGCGTCGAAAGCATGAGCCGCGCGCCCTTCGTCATGCCCAAGGCGGAAGCCGCCTTCTCCCGTGCCAACGCCGTCTACGACACGACCATCGGCTGGCGCTTCGTCAACCCGGCGATGAAGAAGGGCTTCGGCATCGATTCCATGCCGCAGACCGCCGACAACGTGGCCGCCGATTGGGGCATCCCGCGCGAGGATCAGGACGCTTTCGCGCTCCGCTCGCAACAGCGCTGGGCGGCGGCGCAGGCGGCGGGACTCTTCGCCGATGAGATCGCGCCGGTCTCGATCCCGCAGCGCAAGGGCGATCCGCTGGTGGTCGATACCGACGAACATCCGCGCCCCGATGTAACGCTGGCGGCGCTGGCGAAGCTGAAGGGCGTGAACGGGCCGGAACTGTCGGTCACGGCGGGCAATGCCTCGGGCGTGAATGACGGGGCGGCGGCGCTGATCGTCGCCTCCGAGGCCGCGGCGAAGGCCCAGGGTCTGACGCCCCGGGCCCGCGTGGTCGGCATGGCGGCGGCCGGGGTCGAGCCGCGGGTGATGGGCGTGGGCCCGGTGCCGGCGGTGCGGAAGCTGCTGGCGCGCACGGGGCTCAGCCTCGAGCGGATGGATGTGATCGAGCTGAACGAGGCTTTCGCGGCCCAGGGTCTGGCGGTTCTGCGCCACCTGGGCCTGGCCGATGACGACCCGCGAGTGAACCCCCTGGGCGGGGCCATCGCGCTGGGTCATCCGCTGGGCATGTCCGGGGCGCGGCTGGTCGGCACCGCTGCCTGGCAATTGCAACGCTCGGGCGGGCGCTATGCGCTGTGCACGATGTGCGTGGGCGTGGGACAGGGCATTGCCCTGATCCTGGAACGAGTCTGATCAAAGGAGGCTGTCATGTATGCACAGATGGTGAAATCCGAGGCGAGCACCGATGACCCGGCGCTGCTGGCGGCCTTCCAGGCCCGGATCGACGCGGGCGAGAAGATCGAGCCGAAGGAATGGATGCCCGAGGCCTATCGCAAGACGCTGATCCGCCAGATCGGCCAGCACGCGCATTCGGAAATCGTGGGTCAATTGCCCGAGGGCAACTGGATCACCCGCGCCCCGACGCTGGAGCGCAAGGCGATCCTTCTGGCCAAGGTGCAGGACGAGGCGGGGCATGGCCTCTACCTCTATTGCGCGGCCGAGACGCTGGGCGTGTCGCGCGACGACCTGACCGAACAGCTGCTGTCGGGCCGGATGAAGTATTCCTCGATCTTCAACTATCCGACGCTGACCTGGGCCGATATCGGCGCGGTGGGCTGGCTGGTCGATGGCGCGGCGATCATGAACCAGGTGCCGCTGCAACGGACCTCGTTCGGGCCCTATTCCCGCGCCATGATCCGCATCTGCAAGGAAGAGAGCTTTCACCAGCGGCAGGGGTACGACCTCATGCGGGCCATGGCGACCGGCACCGCCGAGCAGAAGGCGATGGCCCAGGATGCGCTGAACCGCTTCTGGTATCCCTCGCTCATGATGTTCGGGCCGTCCGACAAGGATTCGATCCACTCGACGCAATCCATGGCCTGGCGGATCAAGATCAACACCAATGACGAACTGCGGCAGAAATTCGTCGACCAGACGGTGCCGCAGGCGCAGTACCTGGGGCTGACGATCCCCGACGAAAACCTGAAGTGGAACGAGGAAAAGCAGGGCTGGGACTTCTCCGAGCCCGACTGGTCCGAGTTCTATGAGGTGCTGAAGGGCAACGGCCCCTGCAACACCGACCGGATGGAGGCGCGGCAAAGGGCTTGGCGCGACGGCGAATGGTTCCGCGAGGGGCTGATGGCGCATGCGCGCAAATCGGCCGCGCGGCGGGTGGCGGCGGAGTAAGCGGGGGGTTTTGCACCCCCCGCACCCCCCGCAGCGTATTTTCGGCAGAATGAAAGGGCTTTAGCCATGTCCAGCGAATGGCCGCTTTGGGAAGTTTTCATCCGGGGTCAGCACGGCCTGAACCACCGGCACGTCGGCAGCCTGCATGCGCCGGACGCCGAACTGGCGATCCGCCACGCGCGCGACGTCTACACGCGGCGCAACGAGGGGGTCAGCATCTGGGTGGTGCCGTCCGCGCAGATCACCGCCTCGAGCCCGTCCGAGAAGGGGCCGCTCTTCGAGCCGGCCAATGACAAGGTGTACCGGCACCCGACGTTTTACGACATTCCCGATGAAGTGGGGCATATGTGATGGCCCCCTCATTGTCTGACGTCATGACCCCGGATGCGGCGGCTTTGGCCGCAGCCGCCGGGGGCGAGGGGCGGGCGCCGCTGGCGGCGGGCTCGGCCGACCATGATCTGTTTACCGGGCTGACAAGACTGGGCGATACCGCCTTGATTCTGGGGCATCGCGTGTCCGAATGGTGCGGCCATGCGCCGATCCTGGAAGAGGATATCGCGCTGGCCAATATGGCGCTCGATCTGATCGGGCAGACCCAGCTCTGGCTGGGACTGGCGGGCGAGGTCGAGGGGCGGGGGCGCGATGCGGATGCCCTGGCCTTCCGTCGCGATGCCTGGGACTTTCACAACCTTCTGCTGGTCGAGCGCCCGAACGGCGATTTCGGCATGACGCTGATGCGGCAGTTCCTGTTCGACGCCTGGCACCTGCCCTTGCTGAAGGCGCTGGAGGGATCCACCGATGCCCGCATCGCCGCCATCGCCCAGAAGGCGGGCAAGGAAGTGGCCTATCATCTGGAGCGCTCCGCCGATCTGGTGATCCGGCTGGGCGACGGGACCGAGGAGAGCCACCGGCGGATGCAGGGCGCGCTGGACGCGCTCTGGGGCTATACCGGCGAGATGTTCCTGGGCGATGCGGTCGATCAGCGGCTGGCCGAGGCCGGGGTGATGCCCGCGCCCGAGAGCCTGCGGGCGGTCTGGGACCAGACCGTCGACCAGGTGCTGGCCGAGGCGACGTTGACGCGCCCGGCCTCGACCTTCGCGCACAAGGGCGGCAAGCAGGGGCGGCATTCGGAACACATGGGGCACCTGCTGACCACGATGCAGTGGTTGCAGCGCGCCTATCCGGACGCCAAGTGGTGAGACCCGCGCTGGAACAGGTCTGGTCCTGGCTGGGCGAGGTCCCGGACCCCGAGATCCCGGTCATCAGCCTGACCGACCTCGGGATCATCCGCGATGTCGCTTACGAGGGCGAAACGCTTGTGGTGACGGTGACGCCGACCTATTCCGGCTGCCCCGCGACCAGCGTCATCAACCTGGAGATCGAGAAGCGGCTCGCCGAGGAGGGGGTCACCGACCTGCGCCTGAAACGCCAGCTCTCGCCGCCCTGGACCACCGACTGGATCGCCCCCGCGGCCCGCAACGCCCTGAAAGCCTATGGCATCGCCCCTCCGATCGACGGCACCGCCGCGGATGGCGTGCTGGCCGGGCGCATCGCGCGGCTGACGGGCGAGAATGCGGCGGTCGAATGCCCGCGCTGTGGCTCGACCCAGACCGAGATGGTCAGCCGCTTCGGCTCCACCCCCTGCAAGGCGGCGTATCGATGCCGCGACTGCCTGGAACCCTTCGACTATTTCAAGTGTATCTGAGGTAAGGCCATGGCCCGTTTCCTGCCCCTCGACGTGGTCGAGGTGAAGAAAGACACCCGTGACGCGGTTGTCGTCACGCTGCGTCCGCGCCCCGAGGATGCCGAGCGCTTCGCGTTCATCCAGGGCCAGTACCTGACCTTCCGCCGCGACTTCGACGGCGAGGAATTGCGCCGGTCCTATTCGATCTGCGCCGGGCTCGATGAGGGCCTTCTGAAGGTCGGTATCAAGCGTGTCGATGGCGGGGCGTTCTCGACTTGGGCCAACGAGAATCTGGCGCCCGGGGCGGTGCTGGAAGCCATGCCGCCGATGGGCAATTTCCACACCGCGCTGGATGCGGCGACGGGCAAGCATTACCTCGGCTTCGCCGGCGGCTCGGGCATCACCCCGGTGCTGTCGATTCTGAAAACCGTGCTGGCGCGCGAGCCGAAATCGCGCTTCACGCTGGTCTATGCCAACCGGCAGATCAACTCGATCATGTTCCGCGAAGAGCTGGAGGACTTGAAGAATTCCTACCTCGGGCGGCTGTCGGTGGTGCATGTGCTGGAGGCGGAAGGTCAGGAAATCGACCTGTTCACCGGACGGGTGGATGCCGAGAAAATGTCTGCCCTTTTCACCCATTGGGTCGATCCGGCAAGCGTGGACACCGCTTTCATCTGTGGCCCTGAGCCGATGATGCTGACCATTGCCGCCAGCCTGAAAGAACACGGGTTGACGGACAGTCAGATCAAGTTCGAACTGTTCGCGAGTGGCCAGCCCGGCCGCGCCAGGAAGAAGGCCGCCAGCACGGTCGCCGACAGCGGCGAGGCCTGCGAGGCGACGGTGACGCTGGATGGCGCGACCCGCACCTTCCGCATGCCGAAATCGGGGGAAAGCCTGCTGGACGCGGCGCTGGGGGCCAATCTGGACGCGCCTTATGCCTGCAAGGCCGGGGTCTGTTCGACCTGCCGCGCCAAGGTGTTGGAGGGCGAGGTCGAGATGATGACCAACCACGCGCTTGAGGATTACGAGGTCAACCAGGGCTATGTGCTGACCTGCCAATGCTATCCGCTGAGCGACCGCGTGGTCGTCAGCTACGATCAGTGAGGAGGGCACCATGACCGAGATGAGCATCGAGGACTATCTGGCCCATGGCGGCAAGCTGACCTCGCCGGGCAACGTCCCCGCCCGCTACCGGGGGGAACTCCTGCGGCTGATGGCGTCTTTCGTGGACAGCGAGCTGGCGGCCTCGGCCGGGTTCGCGGACTCGATCAACGACGCGCCGGGGATCAAGAGCCGCATCGCCGCGGCCAAGATCACCCTTGAAAAGGCCGATCATGCCGAGCGCGTGCTGCGGCTGATGGCTGAATTCGGGGTCGATACCGAGCGGTATGAGGGCGTCCATCCCTGGGCCGACCGGCTGCCGCGCGGCGCCGATATCGGCGCGACCCGGCGGGACGGCGACATGCGCCTGTCGGTCTTCCACTACCCGTTGCAGGGCTGGATCGACGCCGTGGTGATGAACGTGGTGCAGGGGCTGGCGGCCAAGGTGCAGTTGGCGGAGCTGTCGCAGGTCAGCTACCAGCCGCTCGCCGAAGTCTTCCGCGCCATCGCCCCGGTCGAGGCCCGCCACGCCGAACTTGGCATCGAGGGGCTGGCGCAGATCGCCCAGACCGAGGGCGGCCGCGCGGCGGCCGAGGCCTCGCTCGCCTATTGGCTGCCCCGCGTGGCGGCCGGCTTCGGCGCGGCCAATTCGGCACGGTTCGAGCGGCTCAGCCGTCTGGGCCTTCGGCACCGGACCAATGCCGCGATGCTGGCGGAATGGGAGGCCGAGATCGCCGCCCTCCGCACCGATCTTACGCTCTGAAAGGACCCGTCATGACGGATCAGACCCCCCTCCGGCTGAAAAGCTACATCTGCGGTGAATGGAAAGCCGGATCGCGCGACGGCCAGCTTCTGCGCGATGCCGGCACCGGCGCTCCGGTGGCGCTGATCGACGCCTCGGGGCTCGATATGGCGGGGGCGCTGGATTACGGGCGCAAGTCCGGCAAGGCGCTGAGGGCGATGACCTTCCACCAGCGGGCCGAGATGCTGAAGGCGTTGGCCAAGGCCCTGACCGAGCAGAAGGCCGAGTTTCACGCGCTGTCCCTGGCGACCGGCGCCACCCCGCGCGACGGGATGGTGGATATCGAGGGCGGGTTTCACACGCTGTTCAGCTATTCCGGGCAGGGGCGGCGCGAATTGCCGAACACCCGGGTCCTGACCGAAGGCGCGGTCGAAGGCCTGTCCAAGGACGGCAGCTTCAGCGCCCAGCATATCCTGACGCCACTGCAGGGCGTTGCGGTGCATATCAACGCCTTCAACTTCCCGGTCTGGGGCATGCTGGAGAAACTGGCGCCGACCCTGCTGGCGGGGATGCCGGCCATCGTCAAACCGGCCTCTCAGACCGCCTATCTGACCGAACTGGTGGTCCGCCGCATCGTCGAGTCGGGCATCCTGCCCGAAGGCGCGCTGCAACTGATCTGCGGCTCGACCGGCGATCTGCTGGACCATGTGACCGGGCAGGATGTGGTGACCTTCACCGGCTCGGCCAATACCGGGCGGATGCTGCGCACGTCGAAGGCCATCGTCGAGAATTCGGTCCGCTTCACCATGGAGGCGGACAGCCTCAACGCCGCGGTGCTGGGCCCCGACGCCGGGCCGGGTACGCCGGAATTCGACCTTTTCGTCAAGGAAGTGGTGCGCGAGATGACGGTGAAGGCCGGGCAGAAATGCACCGCCATCCGCCGCGTCCTGGTGCCGCGCGCGCAAGTGCAGGCGGTGACCGAGGCGCTGTCGCTGGCGCTGGGCAAGATGGGCGTGGGCCTGCCGGGGGACGAGGTCACGCGGATGGGCGCGCTCGCCTCGATGGCGCAGCGCGACGAGGTGCGGGCCCGCATCCGCGACCTTCAGGACGATGCCGAGATCGTGGTCGGCAACCCGGATGCCGTGACGCTGGTCTCGGGCGACGCCGACCGGGGCGCCTTCCTGAACCCCGTTGTCCTCTATTGCGACCGGCCCGACACGGCCCGCGCCGTGCATGATGTCGAGGCTTTCGGCCCCGTCTCCACCCTCATGCCCTATGACGATCTGGAGGAAGCCGTGGCGCTGACCCAGCGCGGCAAGGGCTCGCTGGCGGCGTCGGTCTTCACCGACGACCCGGCGGTGGCGGAAGCGGCGGTGCTGGGCATGGCGCCTTTCCACGGCCGGATCCTGCTGGGCAACCGCGCCAGCGCCAAGACTTCCACCGGCCACGGCGCGCCTCTGCCCAATCTGGTGCACGGCGGCCCCGGCCGCGCCGGTGGCGGCGAGGAAATGGGCGGCATCCGCGGCGTGAAACACTTCATGCAGCGCACGGCGGTGCAGGGAACGCCCAAGCTGCTCAGCGCCGTGACCGGCCGCTGGATCCCGGGCGCGCCCACGCGTGAGGATATCCACCCGTTCCGCAAATCGCTGGCGGATCTGAGGGTCGGCGACCGGATCGTCACCGCCACGCGGGAAGTGACGCTTGACGACATCGAGCATTTCGCCCGCTTCACGGGCGATACCTTCTACGCCCATATGGACGAGGAAGCCGCCAAGGCGAACCCGTTCTTCGACGGGCGTGTGGCGCATGGCTATCTGATCGTCAGCTTCGCCGCCGGCCTCTTCGTGCAGCCGGATCCCGGCCCGGTCTTGGCCAATTACGGCGTCGACAACCTGCGCTTCCTGACGCCGGTCAATCCGGGCGACGTTTTGGGGGTCGAGCTGACCTGCAAGGAGATCAACCCTCGCGAAAACGCCGATCATGGCGAGGTCCGCTGGGATTGCCGCGTCACCAACCAGACCGGCGCCGTGGTCGCGCAATACGACGTGTTGACCATGGTGGCGAAAACCTGGCCGCAGTAACCCGCGGCGAGGCCGGGCGAAGGCGGGGGACCAGCCCCCTCGGCTCCCGGCCGCGCCACGGGCGCGTTTCCGAGACGCCGCTCACCCCCCGCCAAAGGGGACCCTCGGGCCCCCTTTGGAAACCCCCGAGGATATTGAAGAACAAAGATGAAGATTAAGAGGGCGTTAACCGGCCTTCTTTGCGCTCTAAATATCCTCGGGGGGTGAATGCCCGCAGGGCAGAGGGGGGCAGACGGCCCCCCTTCTTCAGCGCGGCGGCACGCCGCGCCGCTGGTCGCCCGAGGCGCTCGCGGCAGCGGGCAACGAGGGCGAAAGCCCTCTCAGCTTTCTTCCAGCAGGCCCACCATCATCGCCAGCGCCCAATTCAGCGGCGTCGGCACGCCGAACGCGGCGCCGCGGCGGGCGATGTCGCCGTTGAGCTGGGCGATCTCGGTGCGTTTGCCGGCCATCACGTCCTGCGCGGTCGAGGACAGCTGCGCCGGCATCGTCACCGTCAGCGCCATCACCCGTTCCAGCATGTCGGCGGGCAGCGTCACGCCGCTGGCCGCGGCCACGGCGCGGCATTCCTCGACCAGCGCCGAGAAGGTGGCCCGGGCCTCGGGCCTTGTGGCGATGGTGCCGTAATCGCGCAGCGTCAGGGCCGAGATCGCGTTCAGCGCGCAGTTCAGCGTGAGCTTGGTCCAGAGCGCGCTGTCCGCCTGGGGCGAGACCTCGGCCGGGACCTGCACCGCCCGGAACCGCGCCGCCGCGGCCTGGGCGCCCGGACCTTCGCCCAGCACCAGATCGCCCCGGCCGCGGTGCAGCACATGCCCGGGTCCGGCCAGGGCGGCGGCGACATAGACCACGGCGGGCAGCACCGGGCGGTCCAGGATCTCGGCCAGGATCTCGGCATTGCCGATGCCGTTCTGCAGGCTCATCACCGTGGCGCCCGGTGCCAGATGGCGGCGGATCGCCTTGCCCGCTGTCGCCGTGTCGGGCGATTTTACGCAGACCAGCACCAGCCCCGCGCCCTTGACCGCCTCGGGCTCGGTGCTGGCCTCGGCCGGCAGAACCTCGGTCTTGCCGTCCTTCTCCAGGATGAGGCCGTTTTCCGCCACCGCCTCGACCAGCGCGGGCCGGCCGATCAGGGTGACCGGCGTGCCCGCGCGGGCGAACATGGCGCCGAAATAGCAGCCGACCGCGCCCGCGCCGACGATGGCGACCCTCATTCCGCGGCCTGCGCGTAATCGCTGAGCGGCGGGCAGACGCAGAAGAGGTTGCGGTCGCCATAGACGTTGTCGACCCGGCCCACCGGCGGCCAATATTTGTCCACCCGGAAGCTGCCGGGCGGGAAGCAGCCCTGTTCGCGGCTATAGGCGCGGTCCCAGTCTGCGACCAGATCCTCGACCGTGTGCGGCGCGTGGCGGAGCGGGCTTTGTTCGGCGGTGATCTCGCCCGCCTCGACTGCCTTGATCTCCTCGCGGATCGCGAGGAGGGCGGTGATGAAGCGGTCGATCTCGGCCTTGGTTTCCGATTCCGTGGGTTCGACCATCAGCGTTCCGGCCACCGGCCAGCTCATCGTGGGCGCGTGGAAGCCGTTGTCGATCAGGCGCTTGGCAATGTCTTCGACCGTGACGCCGGCTTCGGCGAAGGGCCGGGTGTCGAGGATGCATTCATGCGCGACGCGGCCTTTGTTGCCCATGAACAGCACCTTGTAGGCGCCACTCAGACGGGCCGCGATGTAATTCGCGTTCAGGATCGCCACGCGGGTCGCCTGCGTCAGGCCCGGGCCGCCCATCATCAGGCAATAGGCCCAGGAAATCAGCAGGATGGAGGCGCTGCCATAGGGCGCGGCGCTGACCGGGCCTTCGCTGCCGCCGGTTTCCGGGTGGCCGGGCAGGTGGGGCGCCAGATGCGCCTTCACGCCGATGGGGCCCATGCCGGGGCCGCCGCCGCCATGCGGGATGGCGAAGGTCTTGTGCAGGTTCAGGTGGCTGACATCGCCGCCGATCTCGCCCGGTTTCACGAGGCCCACCATGGCGTTCATGTTGGCGCCGTCGATATAGACCTGCCCGCCGTGTTCATGGGTGATGCGGCAGACCTCACGCACGGTTTCCTCGAAGACGCCGTGGGTCGAGGGATAGGTGATCATGCAGGCCGCCAGCCTGTCGCCGGCCTTCGCCGCCTTGTCGCGGAAATCCTCCACGTCGATATCGCCGTTGGGTGAGGATTGGACGACCACCACCTCCATCCCCGCCATCTGGGCCGAGGCCGGGTTGGTGCCATGCGCCGACATCGGGATCAGGCAGATCGTGCGCCCGGTGTCGCCACGGGCCTTGTGATAGGCGAGGATGGTCAGAAGCCCCGCGTATTCGCCCTGCGCGCCGGAATTGGGCTGCATGGACATGGCGTCATAGCCGGTGATCTCGCACAGTTTGGCGGATAGGTCGGCGATGACCTCGGCATAGCCCTGCGCCTGATCCGGCGGGCAGAAGGGATGCAGCGAGCCGAATTCGGGCCAGGTGATCGGCATCATCTCGGCCGCGGCATTGAGCTTCATGGTGCAGGACCCCAGCGGGATCATCGCCCGGTCCAAGGCCAGATCGCGGTCCGAAAGGCGGCGCATGTAGCGCATCATCTCGGATTCGGCGCGGTTCATGTGGAAGATCGGGTGGGTCAGATAGGCGCTTTCGCGGGCCATCGCCTCGGGGAAGCCGAGTTTGGCGCGATGGGGCGGGGCGGCGTCGATGCCGAAGGCCTTCAGCACGCGGTGCAGGACGTTTTCGTCGGTGGTCTCATCCAGCGCAATGCCGACATGGCGGGTGCCAATCTTGCGGAAGTTCAGCCCCTCGTGTCTTGCGGCGGCGAGGATCCCGGCCTGACCCACGCCCACTTCCACGGTGATCGTGTCGAAGAAAGCCTCGGGCTCCACCCGGGCCCCGGCGGCCTTGAGCGCCCGGGCCAGCCGTTCGGTCATGAAATGCACCCGCTCGGCAATGGCGCGCAGGCCGACGGGGCCGTGAAAGACCGCGTACATTGAGGCCATGACCGCCAGCAGCGCCTGCGCGGTGCAGACGTTGGACGTGGCTTTCTCGCGGCGGATATGCTGCTCGCGGGTCTGCAGGGCGAGGCGATAGGCCTTGTTGCCGCGCGAATCCACCGAGACGCCGACCAGCCGCCCGGGCATCTGCCGCTTGTGGGCATCGGCGCAGCTGAGGAAGGCGGCATGCGGGCCGCCGTAGCCCATCGGCACGCCGAAGCGCTGGGCCGAACCGACCGCAATATCGGCGCCCATCGCGCCCGGTTCCTTGATCAGGCAGAGCGCCAGCAGGTCGGTCGCCACGATCGCCACAGCCTTTGTCGCGTGCAGCGCAGCGATGCTGTCGGTCAGGTCGCGGACATGGCCATGGGTGCCCGGATACTGGAAGATCGCGCCGAAGACCTGCGCGGGGTCCAGATCCTCGGGCTGGCCGGTCAGGATCTCGATGCCGAGCGGCGCCGCGCGGGTCTGCATGACGGCGACGTTCTGGGGGTGGCAATTGGCGTCGATGAAGAAGGCCTTGGCCTTCGATTTGGCGACGCGCTGGGCCATGACCATCGCCTCGGCGCAGGCGGTGGATTCGTCCAGAAGCGAGGCATTGGCGACCGGCAACCCGGTCAGATCCGCGACCATGGTCTGGAAGTTCAGCAGCGCCTCAAGCCGACCCTGCGCGATTTCCGGCTGATAGGGGGTGTAGGCGGTGTACCAGGCCGGGTTCTCCAGGATATTCCGCTGGATCGCCGGGGGGGTGATCGTGCCGTAATAGCCCTGACCGATCAGCGAGGTCATGACCCTGTTCTTCGCCCCCACCGCGCGCATCTTCGCCAGAAGCCCGCCTTCCGACAGCGGCGCCCAGCCCAGCGGCCGGTCCTGCCGGATCGAGGGCGGGACGGTTTCGTCAATCAGCTGGTCCAGGGTCTGACAGCCGGTCGCGGCCAGCATCTCGGCCATCTCGGCGGGCGAGGGGCCGATGTGGCGGCGGTTGGCGAAATCATAGGGGTCATAGGCGGTGGGGGAATAGGTCATGACGGCTCCGTCAGGCGGGCGAGATTGTCGAGCGACGAGGCAAGCCCCGTCGCATGTTGATCGGGGTCGATGCCGGGCGGGACGCGGCTGGCCTCGACCCGGGCGCGGGTGCCGCTGCCCTCGGGCGTGAAGCGCCAGTCCATCCGCATCGTGCCGGCAAAGGCGGGGTCGATACTGGGAAAATCCACGTCCAGCGCCACGCGGCCGGGCGCATCGAGCGTGACGAAACGGGCGCGGACCACGTCGTGATGCGCCCCCGCCTTGCCCTTGGCGCCGTCGGTGAAGGTCAGCACCATGCGCAGCGCGCCGCCGGGGGTGGGCTCTAGCGCGTCGATCCGGCCTTCGGCGCCTTGCGGCGGCAGCCAGCGGACCAGATCCCCGGGTGTTGTCCAGGCGGCGAACAGGCGCTCGGGCGGGGCGGCGATGAAGCGTTCGGCCCGGTCAATGCGGTCAGGGTCGAAGGAGGGCGGGTCAATCATCGCGGGCCTCATGATGGTGGGCGACGTTGACGAGGTTCCCCTCCGGGTCGCGCAGATAGAACCGCCGGATGCCCCAGGGTTCGGTGACGGGGCCGTAGACGGGCTCGGCCCCGGTTGCCCTGAGTGCCGCCAGCGCCCCGTCGAGGTCATCGACCAGGACGGAGATCGCCGGCAGCTCGGTGCCCGAGCCGCCCTCGCTGGCCAATTGCAGCCGGGCGCGGGCCGTGGCGGGGGCGCCGAGGAAGGCGATCCAGCCCATCTCGAAATCCACGGTCAGGCCCAGGACCTGCCGGTAGAAATCGGCCAGCCGCACAGGGTCGCGGGCGGGCAGGTTGGGAACGATGGACAGGACTGCCATGGGCTCAGCCGATGAAGTCCTTGTACTCGTCCTCGGTCATGTAATCGTCGAGGGCGGCCAGATCGTCGATCTTCATCTTGAAGAACCAGCCTTCGCCCAGCGGGTCCTCGTTCACGAGGCCCGGGTTGTCGACGATGGCGCCGTTCACCTCGACAATCTCGCCATCGAGCGGCGCGAGGATGTCCGAGGCCGCCTTGACGGATTCGATCACGCTGACCTCATCGCCCTTGGCGACCTGCGTCTCGGGCTCGGGCAGTTCCACGAACACCACATCGCCCAGTTGTTCGGCGGCGTGTTCGGTGATGCCGACGACGACCAGATCGCCCTCGACGCGCAGCCATTCGTGTTCTTCGGTGAATTTCATCGCGATTGCCTCATGTGCGATAGGTGGAGGGACGGAAGGGTGTCTTGGCGACCCGGACGGGCAGGCGCTTGCCGCGCACCTCGCCCCAGAGCCGTGTGTCGGGCTGGGCCAGCGCCGCGGGGACGTAGCCCATGGCGATGGGCGCCTGCAGCGAGGGGCCGAAGCCGCCCGAGGTGATGGTGCCGACGGGGGCCTCGGCCGTCTCGCTGTCGAAAAGCGCGGTGCCTTCGCGCATTGGCGCGCGGCCCTCGGGCAGGAGGCCCACGCGCTTGCGGCTCGGCCCCTCGGCCAGTTCGCGCTGGATGCGGGCGGCGCCGGGGAAGCCGCCTTCGGTCCGGCGGCGCTTCTGGATGGCCCAGGTGAGGCCGGCCTCGACCGGCGAGGTGTCGGTGTCGATGTCGTGGCCATAGAGGCAGAGCCCGGCCTCAAGCCTGAGCGAATCGCGGGCGCCGAGGCCGATGGGCGCCACCTCCTCCATCGCCAGAAGGGCGCGGGCGAAGGCTTCGGCCCGGTCCTCGGGGAGCGAGATTTCAAAGCCGTCATCGCCGGTATAGCCCGAACGCGAGAGCCAGAGCGCGGCGCCCTCCCAGTCCAGCACCGCCACATCCATGAATCTCATCGCCGCGACGCCCGGCACCAGCCGGGCCAGCACCGTTTCGGCCAGCGGGCCTTGCAGGGCCAGTAGGGCGCGGTCGGTGACGGGCTCCACCCCCGGCAGATGCGCTTGCAGATGGGCGATATCGGCTTCCTTGCAGGCGGCGTTGACCACCAGGAACAGGTGATCGCCGCGGTTAGCGATCATCAGATCGTCCAGGATACCGCCCGCGTCATTGGTGAACATGGCATAGCGCTGACGGCCCTCGGCCAGACCCTGCACATCGACCGGCACCAGCGTCTCCAGCGCCTCGGCGGGGGCGCGCAGGATCACCTGACCCATATGCGACACGTCGAAGAGCCCGGCCTTGGCGCGGGAATGCAGATGCTCGCCCATCACCCCCATCGGGTATTGCACTGGCATCTCATAACCCGCGAAGGGCACCATCTTGGCGCCCAGCTCGCGGTGAAGGTCGTATAGGCAGGTTCGCCCCAAGTCGGTCATGCCGAAGTCTCCCTCCGGTCGTGCGACCGGCACCAGAAGGGCGCGATCCCGCGCCGGTTGGTGCCCCCTCTGTCCCTGCCCGTGACCGATACGGCCTTGGGCGCCTGAGATCGTTATCCCTTCGGCGGGCGCCAGAACGCCACTCTCCAGAGTTCCAATGCGAACGCGGTCCCTTGCGCCTGAGAGTTTACCGGGGCGGTTGCTCCTTCGGCACCAGCGGGGTTGGATGCCGCCGGATTCTCCCGTGTTCACGACGCCTTGGATAGCAAGGGCGACATGCGGATGGCAAGAGGGCCGGTGGCGGAACCGCTGCGGGCTTGCACCTCGCGGCGGCATTGGGCAAGCCTTGGGCAAAACGCGGGAGTGTGCGGTGTCCGAACCCTTTTTCTTTGGCTATGGCTCGCTGGTGAACCGCCAGACCCATGTCTATACGCCCGCCTATCGCGCGCGGCTGACCGGCTGGCGGCGGGCCTGGAAGCACACGGTCGGCCGGGTGACGCCGTTTCTGACCGGGGTGCCCGACGCGGATTCGGTGATCGACGGGCTGGTGGCGCATGTGCCGGGCGGCGACTGGGCGGCGCTGGACCTGCGCGAAGAGGGCTATGACCGCCACGCCATCCCCTCGGGCCTTACGGTCGAGGGCGATGTCGGCGTCGCGGCGCAAGTCTATGCCGTGCCGGTCCTGAGCATGGTGGTGCAGGACGATCCGGCGCCGATCCTGCTGAGCTACCTCGATGTGGTGGTGCAGGGCTATCTGCGCGAATTCGGCGAGGCGGGGGCGCATGATTTCTTCGCCACCACGGATGGCTGGGAGACGCCGGTTCTGAATGATCGCGCCGAGCCCCGGTATCCGAGGGCGCAGCTGCTGACCCCGGGCGAGACCGCGTTCGTGGATGCGAAGCTGGCGGAGTATCGGGTGCGGGTGCTCTGATGCGCATCCTCTGCCTCAACGCCTGGGGCGGGGTGCTGCACGAGGCCTTGATGCCCTGGATCGCCGGGCTGGGCGCCGATGTCCTCTGCCTGCAGGAGGTGGTGCATACGCCGGGCGCCAGCAAGGAGTGGCTGGAATACCGCGACGGCGCGCACATCCTGCCGCAGCGCGCCCGGATGTTCGACGAACTGCGCGCCGCGCTGCCCGGCCATGCAGCGCTGTTCAGCCCGGCGGGGAGCGGGCTCTTGTGGGACGGCGACCGGCCGGTGCCCTCGCATTTCGGGCTGGCCTGTATCGTGCACCAAACGATCCCGGTGATCGGGCAGACGACGCGTTTCGTGCATGGCGCCTATTCCGATCGGGATTACGGCGCGCATCCCAGACCCCGAAACGCCATGGCGCTGAGGCTCTGGGCCGGGGGGCGGCCCTGGGTCGTGGCGCAGATGCACGGGCTGAGGGACAAGGCGGCGGGCAAGGGCGACACGCCCGAGCGGGCGGCGCAGGCCGAGCGGTTCGCGGGCCTGATCGAGGGACTGGCCGAGCCCGGGGATGCGACGGTCGCCTGCGGCGATTTCAACGTCCTGCCCGACAGCCAGACCCTGCGTCGGCTGGAACGGATGGGTCTGCGCGATCTGGTGACGGGCGGCGGCTTCGCAGGCACGCGGACCGCGCGCTACACCAAGCCCGACCGCTTCGCCGATTACCTGATGGTCAATGACCGGGTGCCGATCCGCCGTTTCGACGTGCTCCGCACGCCCGAGGTCAGCGACCATTGCCCGCTGTGGCTGGAGGCATGAAAAATGCTGGCAAGACGGGTGTCGTCTATGTGAGGCTGGCAGTGATATGGATCTAGGTGGTGGGATGGCAATACGATTGCCGCCGATAAATGAGGAAAGTCGGCGCCTCGCGTTGGAATTCTTCGAGCTTTTTGCGCGCGCAGAGTACGCGTTGAAGGAGTGCGGCTGGCTTCGGAATCAAAACGGCGCTCCTACCGTTGAGTGGTGGAAGTACGCAGAACGCACCAATGAAGCCTTCGGCAAGTTGGTCAATGAAACGCCGACACTTCAGAATGCTTTACAGCAACTTAAGGAGAATCCGCCGCGGGTGCAGCGCGTTGTCAAGAGTCGTTTAGAATGGCGTTCCCTAAATCTCGCGCCCGACGTTTCGGATACCCAAAAAGCCACTGACTACTTGCAGACCATGCGGAATAACCTGTTCCATGGTGGCAAACTGGGCACCGCCGGTTGGCGCAATCAAGAGCGAACCTTGAAACTGCTCGCTCCCGCCTTAGTCGTGCTCGAGAACCTGATCCGAGCGGATCAAGATATTCTGGCTTACGTCGAAGGTCGCAGATGAAAAAACCGGGCGCGGGCGCCCGGTTTCGAGGTCTCGAGGTATCGCCTCTGCGGGCGCTTATTCGATGGCGAGCGCGACGAAGCGCGGGTCGCCGCCCGAGCGGACCATCAGCAGCAGCGTCCGGCGGCCGGCATCGCGGGCGGCCTGCAGCGCGGCGTTGAAGCTCTCGATCGAGGTGACCGGCTGCTGGCCGGCCTCGGTCACGATGTCGCCCGCGCGCAGGCCTTTCGATTCGGCGTCCGAGCCGCTTTCCACGTCGCGGATCACCAGACCCTCGACGCCCGGCGCGATGCCCATGTCGGCGCGCATCTGATCGTCCAGCGGCACCAGGTCCAGACCCAGGATCATCGTCGGCTCGGCCGGGGCCTGCGGCGCGCCGCTGCCCGCGGCCGGGGTCAGCCGCTCTTCGTCGCGCTGGGCGAGGGTCACCTGCAGCACCTGCTCGGCGCCGTCGCGGAACACCACGACCTCGACATCGCGGCCGACGCCGGCATCCGCCACGCGGCGCACCAGATCACGGGTGTCGGCGACGCTCACGCCGTCGAACCGCAGGATCACATCGCCGGTTTCCACGCCCGCAGCCTTGGACGGGCCGTCCATTACTTCGGTCACCAGCGCCCCCTCGGCCCGTTCCAGGCCCAGCGCCTCGGCCACGTCCGAGGACACGTCCTGAATGCGCACGCCCAGCCAGCCGCGGCGGGTCTCGCCGAATTCCTGGAGCTGGAAGACCACACGCTCCACGACATGCGAGGACATGGCGAAACCGATGCCGATCGAGCCGCCGTTGGGCGACAGGATCGCGGTGTTCACGCCGATCACCTCGCCCGCCATGTTGAACAGCGGCCCGCCCGAGTTGCCGCGGTTGATGGCGGCATCGGTCTGGATGAAGTCGTCGTAATTGCCCTGCAAGGCGCGGCCGCGGGCCGAGACGATGCCCGCGCTGACCGAAAAGCCCTGACCCAGCGGGTTGCCCACGGCCAGCACCCAGTCGCCGACCCGTGCCGCTTCGGAATCGCCGAAGCTGACAAAGGGCAGGTCGGCCTCGGCCTCGACCTTCAAGAGCGCGATATCGGTCGCGGTATCGGTGCCCACCAGCGTCGCGTCCAGACGGCGACCGTCGAAGAATTCGACCTCGATCTCGTCAGCGCCTTCGATGACGTGGTTGTTGGTGACGATATAGCCGTCGGCCGAGATCACGAAGCCCGAGCCCAGCGCCTGGCTCTGACGCGGGCGCGGCTGCTGGCGGCCGTTGCGGTTGAAGAAGTCGTTGAAGAAGTCCTGAAAGGGCGCGCCCTCGGGCAGGTTCGGCATGGTCTGGTCGAGGTTCGCGGCGACGGTGGTCGAGGTGGTGATATTGACCACCGCCGGGCTGACCTGATCGGCGAGATCGGCAAAGCTGACCGGGCGGTCCTGCGCGTGCAAGGGCAGCGCCATCGCCGCCGCCAGCAAGACCACGCCCAGGATGTTCAGCCAGCGCAGAGCGACCCAGCCCCGGGTCGGACGCGCAAGTGCCAGGGCGCCCGTGGCGCGTGCCTGGTGATGCGTCATGATGATTTCCCCTTGGTCATTCTGAATTCCCCGGGTTCCCTCGCCCGGATACGGTCCCGAATTTATGCCCATTGCCGCAGAGTGCAAACACGCAATCAGGGTTTCAAGCGAAGGTGAAAGCGCCGTGAAAAGCCGTGTGCGTTGCGCAACGGGGCCTGTGCAACGCTTGCGATGTGGGGCGTCAGCGGGGGTTCCGGGGCAGGGCGCGCCACCACGCGCCGATCTCGGCCAGCGAGGTTTCGGCCGGGGGCAGGGCCTCGAAGACCTGGAAATGGTGGCACATGCCGCGATGGATGCGCAGGGTGACGCGGGCGTCGGGACGCGCGGCCAGCCTGCGGGAATCGTCGAGCGTGATATCGGCGCCGCCCGCGTGGATCAGCAGCGGCGGCAGGTCGTGAAGATCGGCAAAGAGGGGCGAGACGGCGGGATCGTCCGGCGCGGGGCCGCCCCGGCCGAGGTAGCTGCGCGCCATCGCCGCCAGTTGCGCGGGTTTCGAGAACGGGTCTTCGGCGGCAAGATCGCGGTAACTCGCGCCCGACAGCGACAGGTCCAGCCAGGGCGAAAGCAGGATCAGCGCCCGGGGCAGGGGCAGGCCCGCGTCGCGGGCCCGGATCGCGGTGCTTAATGCCAGCCCCCCGCCCGCGGAATCGCCCAGGATCGCCACCGGCGCCTCGCCGGCCGCCTGCATGGCCCGCAGCACCGCCAGCGCGTCGTCATGCGCGGCCGGGAAGCGGTGTTCGGGCGCCAGCCGATAGGCTGGCAGCAGCAGCCTGAGCCCCAGCGTCTGCGCCAGCCGGGCCGCCAGCCCGGCGTGCGAGGCGATGCCGCCGATCTGGAAGCCGCCGCCGTGCAGATAGAGCCCGGGCTTTGCCGCAGGATCGCCGATCCAGACGGCCTCCGGCCCCGCCACTCGGGTCGCGCGTGGCCGGGCCAGCGCCGCGCCCTCGGGCCCGACCTCGGTCAGGAAGGCCGCGAAATCGGCGCGGATCGCGGCCAGATCCATCGCCCCCCAGCCCGCCACCCGCGCCGCCAACCCGGCGCGGATCGGGGCCAAGGGGTCGCTCATGCCTCGGCCCGGTGCAGGACGCGGACCGCCTTGGCCTCGTAGCGGGGCAGCGTCCCTTCGGGGTGGCATTCGACCCGGATCGACATGCCGAGCCGTGCGTGGACCTCGCGGCAGATCTGTTCCTCGATCTGCGCGGCGGGGCGGTTATCGCGGGCGGTGGCCTCGACCGCGACCGTGAGCGTGCCGATCGTCACGCGCTCCTTGTCGATGTAGATCTGCCAGGCTTCCTTGACGACGCCTTTGACGCCGGTGATGACATCCTCGATCTGCGAGGGGAAAACCATCACCCCCTTGAACTTGATCATGTCGTCCGAGCGGCCGATGATCCTGCCGATCTTGCGCATCCCCCGCCGCCCCGAGGGGCAATCGTAGGGCCGGGGCGACAGCCGCACCAGATCGCGGGTCCGCCATCGCACCACGGGCGAGGCCTGTTTGGCGATGGTGGTGATGACGATTTCGCCGACCTCGCCTTCGGAGACGGGTTTCAGCGTCTCCGGGTCCAGGATCTCGGTGATGATCGTGTCCTCGTTCAGCAGGTGCAACTCGTCATCGGCATGGGTCCAGGGGGTCGAGATGGCCAGCACCGGCCCACCCGCCTCGGTCGTGCCGTAGATGTTGTGCGACTGGAAGCCTTCGGGCATCTCGGCCTCCAGCTGGGCACGGAACTCGGCCGAGACGGATTGCCCGCCCAAGATCGCGGTCTTCAGCACCCAGTCAGTCTTGGGGTCGATGCCCTGCGCGCGGGCGGCCTGCACCAGGCTCATCAGCCACAGGGGCGACATCGAGGCCACGTCATAGGCGTGGTCCTTCAGCCATCGCGCGGCCAGATCGCCACGGCCCGGGCCGATGGGGAAGCTGGTGCAGCCGAGTTCCCGGAACCCCTGGTCCAGCGCCGGGCCACCGATCCAGAGCCCGTAACCATAGCCCTGATAGGCGCGGCTACCGGGCTTAACCCCGGCGGCGGTCAGCAGGCGGGCCATCTGGAAGGGCAGCAGCGTCTCGAAATCCGCCCGCGTCATGCCGAAGAGGACCGGCAGGCCCGTCGTGCCCGAGGTGGCGACGAAGCGCAGCACCTGATCCATCGGCACGGTCAGGAAAGGGAAGGGGTAATGGTCGCGCAGGTCCTTCTTTTCCAGGAAGGGGGTATTGGCCAGCCCGTCCGGCGCCGCCAGATCCTCAGGGCTCATCCCCGCCTTGGCGAAATGCGCGCGCCAGGTCTCGGATTGCGCCAGGTGGCGGCCGAAGCCCGCCAGCCGCTCGCGTTGCAGGGCCAGGATCCCGTCGCGGTCCAGCGATTCGATGTCGGGATGGTGCATCCTTGTCGTCCTCCTCCTCCGGCGGGACTCGGGGCCGCCGTCGTTCTGGGTGTTTAATAGTCCGAACGATTGGACTAATCAAATCAAGAATCATCCCGGATACCTCTTTTCCCCCAAGCAGCGGGCGGTTGGCAGCGGGGTCGTGAACGCTTATACCTCGAACGGACATACTCATATTCGGAGGCGCCCGTGGCCAGGACCCGATCCGCGGATTACGACAATATCCACGACACGATCATCGACCGCGCCGCCTCGGTCTTCGCCCGGCGGGGCTTTGCCGCGACCTCGATCGGCGACATCGCCGAGGCCTGCGATTGCTCCAAGTCCCGGCTTTACCATTACTTCGACGGGAAGGAAGCGATCCTGCGCGAGATGCTGGAAACCCATGTCGATTCGCTGCTGGACCGGCTGCGCCCGGTGCTCTACCGCGAACTGGATCCCAGGCAGCGATTCACTCAGATGGTGAAGCTGTTTCTCGAGGTCTATTCCGTTTCGCGCGATCGCCATGTCGTGCTACTCACCTGCCTCGACGCCCTGCCGGAAGAGCAGCGGCAGAGCATCATCGCCAAGCAGCGGCAGCTCATCGCCCATGTGCGCGACGCGCTGCTGCAGATCCGCCCGGACATTGCCGAAGATCGCGTGATCTCGCAGATCGACACGATGCTGTTCTTCGGCATGATCAACTGGACCTATACCTGGTACAAGGCCGAAGGGCCGGTCAGCCCCGAGGCGCTGGCGGACCGGGTGGTGGCGCTGTTCCTCGGCGGGTATGGCGCGCTGCCGCCGCGAGGTTGAGCGGGCTGCGGTCGGAAATTAGTTGAACGACCGTTCTATCTATTATATCTCCCCTCAGGCGCCCTCACGGCGCGGCAGGGGAGGGAGCTATGGCCCATATCATCCGCATCGGTGCCTGTTTGCCCCGGCTCAGGCTGGAGCGGCGGGCGATTGCCGCGGCGATGGGCTGGCTGGTGCCCGGCGCAGGCGCCGGGCGCGGCACGCGGACGCTGGCTTTCTGGGATGAGGACAGCGTGACCCTGGCGGTGGCCGCCGCGCGGGGCGCGCTGGGCGGGGACAGCGCCGAGAGCCTGACCTTCGCCACCACGACCCCCCCCTTTGCCGAGCCGCAGAACGCCGCCCTGATCCGGGCCGCGCTGCGCCTGCCCGCGCTCTGCCGGACGCAGGACGCGACCGGCACGCCCCGCGCCACGCTGTTGGCCGTGCAGGCGGCGTTGGAAGGGACCGAGCTCGCCTTGATCGCCGCCGCCGACCGCCCGGTCGCCTCCTCCGGCAGCAACGCCGAATCGCGGATGGGCGACGGGGGCGCCGCGGTGCTGACCGGGCCGGAGCCGGGGCTTTTCGCCTATCTGGGCGGCGCCAGCCTCAGCGCGCCCTTCCTGCATCGGACAAGGGCCAGCGGTGCTGAGACCGCGCTCGACTGGGAGGAACGCTGGCAGCGCGAGGCCGGCTATCAGGCGCAGGTCCCGCCCGCCATCGCCGCGGCGCTGGACCGGGCGGGGGTCGCGGCGGGCGATGTCGATCACCTGATTCTGCCCTGCCCGATCCCCGGCACCGCCGCCACGGTCGCGCGCCTCTCCGGCCTGACCAAGGCAGCGCTGGCCGAGGATCTGGCCGAACGCACCGGCGACACCGGCGCCGCACACCCGCTGCTGATGCTGGCCGCCCATCTGCCGCGCATCGTTCCGGGGCAGATCGTCGTGCTGGCGCAATTCGGACAGGGCGCGACGGCGCTGGTGCTGCGGGCGGGCGAGGGCGTGGCGGATCACCCGGGCCTTGAAGCGCTGGATCAGGGCATCCCTGAAGGCAATTACCTGAAACTCCTCGCCTTTCAGGGGCGGTTGGACTGGGACCGCGGCCTGCGCGGCCGCTTCATCGTGCAGGAGGCGCAGAGCACCGCCTACCGCAATGCCGAGGCGCTTTTGGGTTTCGTCGCCCGGCGCGAGGCGGAAACGGGCCTGATCCGCTTCCCGCCCCGGCTTGACGTGCCGGGCGAGGATTGGCCGCTGGCGGATCTCGGCGGCACCATCGCCACGGCGACCGCCGACCGGCTGGCCTATTCCCGCCATCCGCCGAATTGCTACGGTCTGGTGGATCTGCGGGGCGGCGGGCGGCTGATGATGGATTTCACCGACCCCGAAGCCGCGGATCTGGCCCCGGGCGATCCGGTGCGCTTCGTCTTCCGGGTCAAGGACATCGACGAAAACAGCGGCTACCGGCGCTATTTCTGGAAAGCCGTGCGCGACACGGGAAGGGGACTCTGATGGCCAGCGGCATCAAGGACAAGGTGGCGATCCTGTCGATGGGCTGCTCGCGTTTCGGCGAGCGCTGGGACATCGGGCAGGAGGAACTGATGCGCGAGGCCTATGCCGAGGCGCTGAGCCGGGCCGGGATCGAGGCGTCGGCGATCGGCGCCGCCTGGTATTCCTCGCATTACGACGACATCGGCGCGGGCAAGTCGGGCGTGCCGATGGCCATGGCGCTGGGCCTGCCGGAGATCGGCGTCACCCGGGTCGAGAATTTCTGCGCCGGGGGGACGGAGGCGTTTCGCGGCGCGGTCTTCGCCGTGGCCTCGGGCTCGGTGGATATCGCGCTGGCGATGGGGGTGGAAAAGCTGAAGGACACGGGCTTTGCCGGTCTGCCTACCGCCTCGCGCGGGACGCTGGCGCCGATGTATCTGCCGACCCACACCAACCCGGGGAATTTCGCGCAACTGGCCCGCGCCTATGAGGCGGCGCACGGCCTCTCGCGGCAGGATCTGAAGCGGGCCATGGCGCATACCTCGATGAAAAGCCACGCCAATGCGGTGAGGAACGACAAGGCGCATCTGCGCAAGCCGATCACGATAGAGCAGGCGGTCCAGGCGCCGTTGGTGGCCGATCCGCTGGGCCTGTTCGATTGCTGCCCGGTCTCCGACGGGGCGGCCTGTGCGCTGGTCACCACGCCCGAAATTGCCCGCAGCCTGGGGCAGGCCGAGCCGGTGCTGGTCAAGGCGGTGCAGATCGTCGCCTCGAACGGCTGGGAGGTGCAGCAACAGGGCTGGAACGGCGCCTATGTCCATACCACGCGGCAGGCGGCGAAAAGGGCCTATGCCGAGGCCGGGATCGCCGACCCGCGGCAGATCAGCCTGACCGAACTGCACGATTGCTTTTCGATCACCGAATTGGTGACGCTCGAGGATCTCGGGCTGGCCGAGCCCGGCACCGCCTGGCGGGCGATGCTGGACGGGCGCTTCGATGCCGATGGCGCGCAGCCCTGCCAGATCGACGGCGGGCTGAAATGCTTCGGCCATCCGGTCGGGGCCTCAGGTCTCAGGATGCTTTATGAGGGATGGTTGCAATTGACCGGCCAGGCGGGCGCGCGGCAGCTGGGGGCGCCGCATTCGGCGCTGACGCATAATCTGGGCGGCGCGCCCGCGCAGAACGTCTGTTCGGTGACGATCCTCGGGCTCTGATCAGCGGGCGCCACGCCGTCCTGTCGCGGGGGCGGTGCCCGGCGCGCGATAGCCCAGATCGGCGGAGAGCTTGCGGGTGAAATCGAGCGTGGCGCGGACCACGGGGCTGTCGGGACCGAGGTCGATCTGCTGCGTCGGGCCGATCACCGTCACCGCCAGCTTCATCTCGCCGGTGTAGTCGCAGACCGGGGCGCAGACGGCCGAGACGCCGGGGATCGGCAGGTCGGTCGTCGTCTCCCAGCCGCGTTCGCGGACAAGGGCGACCTGGGCGCGATAGGCGGCCTCGTCGAAGGCAAAGCGCGGATCGGCCGAGGCGCGCTCGGCCAGTTCGGCGCGGATTTGCGGTTCGGTCAGGGCCTCGGGCAGGAAAGCGACGAACAGCCGCCCCGTCGCGGTCGAGGTCAGGGCGAAACCGCCCCCCGCGCGGACGTTGGCATGGATCCGGGCGATCATCTCGCGCACATGGACGATGGTGGCGCCATGCGGCCCCCAGACGGTCAGCGCGACCATCAGGCGGGTTTCCTCGGCCAACGCCTCGATGCGCAGGATCGCCTCGTGATAGGCGTCCTGGGCGCGGAGCCGGGCCAGCCCCACCTCCAGCGCGAAGGGGCCGAGGCCATAGCGGCCCGAGGCCGTCTGCTCGACCATCCGCATCGCGCGCAGGCTGACGAGGTAGGGGTGCAATTGCGCCGGCGCGACCTCGACCGCCTCGGCCAGGTCGCGCAGTTTCATCGGCCCGCCTGCCTCGGCCATGGCCTGCAGGATCGCGCCCGCCGTCTCCAGCGAGCGGATGCCGCGTTGCGCCTTGGCCGGTTTTTCGGCTTCTTCCTCCACCCCGTGTCCCCGTGTCACGCTGTCCCTTGGCCCCTGCTACCCGCTTGCCGCCCCTCGGGCAATCCGCGCCTGAGGTCCAGCGAGATGATCAGCCCCAGCGTGGTGACGGCGACACCAGCCCATTGCGTGACGTTGGGCCATTGTCCGGCCAGCGGGATCGCCAGCAGCACCGCCGATCCCGGCACCAGCGCCGAGAACAGCGCGGCCCGTCCGGCGCCGAGCCTGAGGACTGCGGCCGCGAAGATGACGAAGGCCAGGCATCCGCCCACCGCGCCCTGATAGAAGAATTGCTCGGCCCAGAGGGCGGGCGCCATCGCGGGCCAGCCCCAGATCCACAGATAGAGGGGCAGATAGACCGCCGTGGCCAGCGTGGCGATGGCGGCGGTTGTTTCGACCGCGGGCAGTTTCCAGCGGCCCATGGTGAAGACATAGATCCCCCAGAGCGAGCCCGAGAGGACGAAGAACAGATCCCCCGCCAGCACCGAGCCCCGACCCGCGCGCGCCTCGGGCGCGTCCGCGGCGATGATCAGCAGCCCGCCCAGCAGGACGCCGATCCCCAGCAACCGTTGCCAACCCAGCGGCCGCCCGCCGGTCCAGCGCTCCAGCAGATTGGCGACCAGCATCGACATGCCCGGCCCGATGACCACGGCATGCGAGAGGGGTGCGCGCTGAAAGCCCTCGTTGAACGCCAGCGCGAAAAGGGGGCCGACCAGCAGCGCCAGAAAGGCCACCTGCCGCAGGGGCGGCAGGCGGTGGCGGGCCAGGACCAGCAGCGGCGCCATCAGCAGCGCCGCGCCGCCATAGCGCAAAAGCGTCAGATCGGCCGGGCGAAAGCCGCTGGCCTGGCCGATCTCGGCCCCGACATTGTAGACCCCCCAGCTGAGCGCCGCGAGGAACCCCAGCGCGACGCCCTGCGCGGTCCGGTCAGTCATTCCCGCCGGCCATGTGCCGCGCGGCGATATAGCCGAAGGTGATGGCCGGGCCGAGGGTGATCCCGCCACCGGGGTAATTGCCGCCCATGATCGAGGCCGCGTCATTGCCCACGGAATAGAGGCCTTCCAGCGGGCGGCCCTCTTCATCCAGGACCTGCGCATTGGCGTTGGTCTTCAGCCCGGCAAAGGTGCCGAGGTCGCCGACATAGAGCCGGACGGCATAGAAGGGGCCGTCCTTGATCGGCGCGAGGCAGGGGTTCGGCTTGTTCTCGGGATCGCCCAGCGAGCGGTTGTAGCTGGTCGTGCCCTTGCCGAATTCCGGGTCCTCGCCGTTGGGTGCGTGGCGGTTGAACTCGGCCACCGTGCGTTCGAGTTGCTCGCCATCGGCGCCGAATTGCGCGGCCAGCTCCTTCAGCGTGTTACCGCGCAGCAGATAGCCGTTCCTGATCAGCGCCTTGTAGGGCACGGGCGCCGGTTTGGCATAACCCAGCCCGTATTTGCGGAAGGCGCGGTGGTCGGTGATGAACCAGGCGGCGGGCTCGGCGCCCTCGCCTGCTTCCTCGCGGTTGCGCGCGACCATGGCCTGACAGAAATCGTGGTAGGAATTCGCCTCGTTGACGAAGCGGCGGCCCGAGCGGGTCACGGCGATGACCCCGGGTTTGGAGCGGTCGACGAAATGCGGGAAGGTGCCCAGCGTGCCGTCGGGGCGCACGGGGCGCGAGATTGGCACCCAGGCGGCGGCATGCGGCAGCGAGGTATCGACCGTCGCGCCCACCGATTCGCCCAGCCTGAGCCCGTCGCCGGTATTGCCGGGCGGGGCAGGGGTGACGTGTTCATAGCCCGAGGGCGCATGCGGCATCAGCGCCTTGCGCCGGGCGATGTCCTGCGGGAAGCCGCCCGCGGCCAGCACTACGCCCTTGCGGGCGATCACCTCGACCGGGCCGTCGCGGCGGTCGATGCGGGCGCCGATCACCCGGCCGCTGTCGTCGCGGATCAGGCTGCGGACCGGTGCATGGGTCCAGATCGGCACGCCCTTGTCGAAGGCCGATTTCGCCAGCCGCCCGGCCAGCGCATTGCCGTTCATCAACCGCATCGGCCGGCCATGGAAGGCCATGTCGCGCAGGAACTTGAGGAACAGCTTGCCGACGTAGAAGGCCGAGACGGGCGAGCGCATGACGTTGAAGAAATGCAGCAATTCCTTGCCCGAGCCGATCATCATCCCGAGGAAGGTGATCTCTTGCAGCGGCGGGCGCAGGCGGCGGATCTCGGGGCCGAGTTCCCGCCCGTCGAAGGGCCGCGCGACGATCGAGCGCCCACCGTCCATGCCGCCCGGCGCGTCCGGGTGGTAATCGGCGAAGAAGGGGCCGAGGTCGAATTGCAGGGCGGTGTTCTCCTCGAAGAACCGCACCGCCTTGGGGCCGGCCTCCAGAAAGGCATCGACGCGCTCGGCGTCGAAATGCGCGCCCGCTTCGTGCTGCAGATAGATCCGCGCCTTCTCGGCGTTGTCTTCGATGCCCGCGCGCAGTTCCGGCCCGTTGCCAGGGATCCACATCCAGCCGCCCGAGCGGGCGGTGGTGCCGCCGAAGACCGGCTCCTTCTCGACCACCAGCACCTTCAGGCGGCGATGGGCGGCGGCGACGGCGCTGGAGAGGCCACCTGCGCCCGATCCCACCACCAGCACGTCAACTTCTTGTCGTTCCATGACTTTCTTCCCTGTCACGTCTGTCTGTCAGGCGGCCAGATAGCCGCCGTCCACGGGCAGCAGCGCGCCCGTCATGTAGCTGGACGCCTCGGAGGCGAGGAACAGCACGGGGCCGACCAACTCTTCGGGGCGGCCGGGGCGGCGCATCGGCGTATGGGCCATGAAACGGCCGATGGCCTCGGGGTCGGCGCGGGTGACTTCGGTCATCGGCGTCTCGATCACGCCGGGCGCGATGGCGTTGACCCGGATCCCGTCGGGCGCGAGGTCATGGGCCAGCACCTTGGTCAGTTGCAGCACCGCGCCCTTGGACGCGGCATAGGCAGCAAGGCCCGGACCCGCCGTCACCGACATGATCGAGCCCAGGTTGACGATCCGACCCTTCGTCTGGCGCAGCTGCGGCAGGAAGGCGCGGATCATCTGCATGGTGCCGGTGGCGTTCACGCGGATCACCGCGTCCCAATCCTGCGCGAAGCTCTCGGCATCGGGCAGGGTGCGGCGGATGATACCGGCGTTGTTCACCAGAATGGTGGCCGCGCCCAACCGCGCGGCCACCTCGTCGGCGGCGGCGGCGCAGCTTGCACCCTCCGTCACGTCGAGCCGGAACCCGAACGCCTTTCCCCCCGATTCGTTGATCTGTCGTGCCAGTTCGGCCACCGCCTCGGCCTGAAGATCGCAGCAGGCGACCTGGGCCCCCGCTGCCGCCAGCCCCAGCGCGATGGCGCGCCCGTTGCCCTGCGCGGCCCCCGTGACCACGGCCACGGCGCCTTTCACTCCCTGCATCCTGTCCTCCCGATCTGCGACGTCCTGCGCCGGCCCTGCATTCGGTCCGGCGCGCTCTCTTTTTTCGTCTGGCACAAAATTTGTCAGTTGCAAATAGATTTGTTGATGGCTAACAAAATGGGAGGCGCAGATGGATCAATCGGCGCTCACGGGGAGGCGTCGCTTGCCGCGGCGCATCATTTGGGAGGATTAAGGATGAGCAACTTCAACAAGTTGCGCGGTTTCACCGCGGTCGCGCTGGTTTTGGCTGCCACGGGTGCAGCCCAGGCGCAAACCTTTGACCTGCAAAGCGTATTCGGCCTGAACGTGCCCTCGATCGGGCCGAGCCCGCAGCTCTGGGCTGACCGCGTGCACGAGATGACCGACGGCGCGGTGACCATCAACGTGCATGGCGCGGGCGATTTCGTCCCCGGCTTCGAGGTTTTCGGTGCCGTCAGCTCGGGCGCGCTGCCGATGGGCTTCGACTGGATCGGCTATTGGGCGCAGCAGATCCCGGTGGCGAACCTGGTGGGCTCCATGCCCTTCGGCCCCTCGCCGGATGTGGCGCTGGGCTGGATGTTCCAGGGTGGCGGGCTCGAGATCATCCAGCGCGCCTATGACCCGTTCAACGTCAAGGTCCTGCCCTGCCATCTGGTCGGCGCCGAGGCCGGCGGCTGGTTCAACCGCGAGATCAACACGCCCGAGGACCTGCAAGGTCTGAACATGCGGATCGCGGGTCTTGGCGGCATGGCCATGGCGCGTCTGGGGGCCAACACCCAGCTGGTTCCCGCGGGCGAGATCTTCCTCAGCCTGGAAACCGGGCGCATCGAGGCGGCCGAATTCTCGGCGCCGCAGCTCGACGTGGGCCTCGGCTTCCAGCGCGTGACGCAATACTACTATTTCCCCGGCTGGCATCAGCCGTCGAGCTGGGACAGCATCATCATCAACATGGATGTCTGGAACAGCTTCGACGAGCGCACGCAGAACATCATGACCGAAGCCTGCCAGGCCAATATCGCCTATAACCTGGGCGATCAGATCAACAGTCAGGCCGCGGCCATCGCCACGATCCGCGAAGCGGGCACCGAAGTGCGCCGCTTCCCCGACGAGGTGCTGCTGGCGCTGCGCGAGGCCTCGGATGCGGTGCTGGACGAACAGGCCGCGCAGGACCCGATCTTCGCGGAAGCCCTCGCCTCGCTGCGCGCCTATATGGACAGCGTCGGCGAGTGGAGCTCGCTTCAGGCCCTTCCGGCGCGCTGACAGACGTGATCTGAAGACCTGACCGGAAGGCGGCGCACCCGCCTTCCGGCATCCTGACAGGCAGGGGAGGGGACCATGCCGACAATCCTGAAACGCCTTCTGGCGCTGTTGTGCCTGCCGGGCGCCTGGGCCAGCTGGCTGACCCTTCCCCTGATCGCCACGATCCTGATCTCGGTGGTCTGGGCCAAGATGGGCATGAACACCCTGATCGGATGGGAGGGGCAGGTGCCCGTCCTGGGCCGGGCGCTGACCGTTAACAGCCTTTACGACATGCAATGGTACATCTTCGCGCTGCTGGTCCTGTTCGGAGGTATCTGGGCGCTGCGGGACGACCGCCATGTCTCGGTCGATTTCCTGTCCCTGATGATGAGCCCGCGCCAGCGGCTCTGGGTGCGGATGATCGGTGACCTGATCTTCCTGCTGCCCTTCTGCGCCATCATCGCCTGGTACGGTTTCACCTTTGCCGAGGTCGCCTTCCGCACCGCCGAGGGCTCGACCCAGGGCGGGCTGAACGCGCGCTGGCTGATCAAGGCGATGCTGCCCCTCTCCTTCGCCATGCTGGGGCTGATGGGCATCCTGCGGGCGCTGGGCACCGCGATCCAACTCGCCCGTGGCGACCTGACCGAGGACGTAAGATGATCGACCACCTCGGCCCCGAACTCATGCTCCTCGGCCTCATCGCCGGGATCTTCTCGGGCTATCCCGTCGCCTTCGTGCTGGCCGGGATCGGCATCCTCTTTGCCGTGGCGAACGGCATTCCGATGCTGTTCCTGTCGATGGGCGTGCAGCGGATCTATTCCGGCACGCTGACCAACTGGCTGCTGGTCGCCATCCCGCTCTTCGTCTTCATGGGGCTGATGCTGGAGCGCTCAGGCATCGCCGAGCGGCTGATGCGCTCTCTCGCGTCCCTCTTCCAGCGCACGCCGGGGGGCTATGCCTTTTCGGTGATGATCATCGGCGTCATCATGGCGGCTTCGACCGGCATCATCGGTGCCTCGGTGGTGATGATGGGGATGATGTCGCTGCCCGCCATGCGCGAGGCGAAATACGACATGCAGCTCGCCTCGGGGCTCATCGCCTCGTCCGGGACGCTGGGGATCCTGTTGCCGCCCTCGATCATGCTGATCATCCTGGGCGACCAGCTGCGGGTTTCCGTGGGCGACCTCTTCATGGGGGCCATCGTGCCGGGGCTGGTGCTGTCGGGGCTCTATTTCCTCTATCTCGGCGCCGTGGCGATCTTCCAGCCGCACCGCGTCCCCGCGCCCGAGGTGATCGAGCGCCGCAGCCTGGGCCAAACCGCCTGGGCCCTGACCCGCGACCTGCTGGCGCCAATGCTGCTGATCCTCTCGGTTCTGGGCACGATCATCGCCGGCATTGCCACGCCCACTGAATCCGCCGCCATCGGCGCGACCGGGGCGCTGATCCTGGCGCTGCTGTCGCGCAAGCTGACGCTGGGCGCGCTCAGGGGGGCGTTGCACGAGACGACGAAGACCACCGCCATGATCGTCTTCGTGATGATCGGCGCCTCGATCTTCTCGGTGGTGTTCCGGCGGCTGGGCGGGGATGCGATGATCCTCGACCTTTTCAATATCCATGAGACGAGCCCCTATACCGTGCTCTTCATCATCATGGCGCTGGTGTTCCTTCTGGGCTTCTTCCTCGACTGGGTCGAGATCACCGCCGTCGTGGTGCCGATCGTCGCCCCCATCGTCGCGCAGCTTGATTTCGGGCTGCCGGGGGACCAGGTGATGATCTGGTTCGCCATCGCGCTGGCGGTGAACCTGCAGACCTCGTTCCTGACGCCGCCCTTCGGCTATGCTCTGTTCTATCTGCGCGGCATCGCGCCGGAGCTGCCGATCCGCACCATCTATCGCGGTGTCATTCCCTTCGTCCTGATCCAGATCACCGCGCTGTTGCTGGTGATCATCTTCCCGGCCGTCGCGCTCTGGCTTCCCATCGCCCAGCGCTGAGCCGCTTTCTGACTGGAGTATTCCCATGGCCAAGGCCTTTGCCTCGCAAGGCGACATGACCGAGAAAAAGACGTCCTTCACGCAGGTTGGCGAAGGCCTTTACGCCTTCACCGCCGAGGGCGATCCGAACACCGGGGTCATCATCGGCGATGAATCGGTGATGATCGTCGAGGCGCAGGCGACCCCGCGGCTGGCGCGGAAGGTGATGGACT
>JAIUPD010000016.1 GCA_020161615.1 Pseudomonadota bacterium
CATGGCGCGACGACTACAACCACCACCGCCCGCATTCGAGCCTCGACGGCCTCACCCCGCGGGAGTATCACCAACGGTCACAAGAGGACCAAACTCTGAACAGAGCTAACCTATAAACGCGGACTCCGAGGGGAGCAGGTCAGCCTGTGATTGCGCGAGAGGCCCCTCGCGCCTCTGGCCGGACAGACGCAAATATCGCCCGATATCGCCGCGCAAGCCACGCAGCTCTTCGGCCTGTGCCCGGCGCAGTTCCTTGAAATCTTCCTGAAGTCTCGCGCGCACGGCCTGCTGGGCCGCGATCAGTGCCTCGCGTTCCGCTGCCAGTTCCGCACGGGATTGCAGCGCTTCCGCCTCATTGGCTTTGCGGATTTGCGTGTATTTGCCGGTCAGCCGGTGCCAGAGGCCTTGCAGGCCCTTGGGCAGACGCGCCGCCCGGTCGCGGGTTTCCTGTTCCCATAGCCGTTTCTGGCGCTCGTCCTGTTCCAGCCGCGCTTTGCGGTGCGCGCGCGTCATCGCCTCTTTCTCCGCACCAAGACGGGCCGAGCGATCCGAAAACCGCGTGCGGGATTCGGCGATATGCTGGCGCAGCGCCGGGGTCATCCGCTCGCCGATCCGCTTTTGGGTATCGGCAACGGATGGCAAATCCTCTCCATCGCCCAGCCGGTCGCGCACCGCCTTGGACTTGAGGTCAAGCACACGCGGCAGCGACTGCACTTCTCCTCGATGATCGAGGACGACGAAGCCGCGCTTGTCGCCGCGCGCAAGGAAGAAGCCGCGTTCCTGCAAGGCCTGATCGAAGGACCGGGCATTGTCGGAGCTGTGCCATGCCTCCTGTACGGCCTGCCGCGTCCAGCGCGGATCAATGCCGCTGCGCTTGGCCTGCTGCCATTCCGCGAGGCTGAAATTCTCCGGGCTGCGCCCGCCGCTAGGCTGCAAGCCGCGTGGCAGTTTCCAGCCGTGATCGAGGTAGAGATCGCGCGACAGGTCGGTCAGCTGCCGTTTGAAAAACGGCAGAGGCCGTGCCTTCATTGTGTCCGCGTCGATCCGCGACCAGACGCAATGCGCATGCCGCCGTCCTTCCTTCTCGTGAAAGACGATGGCGCGGGGCTGGCCATCCAGCCCCAGACGCTGTTCCGCCTGTTCAATCGCCGCCCGGAAAGCGGCGATATCGACCTGAGCTCCTTCCGGTGGATTCAGGCTCAGCGAGAACAGATATTGTCTGCACTTCGTGCCAAGGCTGATGGCTTCGGCTTCCTTGAAAGCCCCCTGCAATGTGTCCGAGGCAAAGCCGCGCAGCTCGTGCAGGCTGACATGTTCGTTGTCATCCATCCGCATCAGATGAACGGCGAGATTCTGTCCGCTGCCGCGTTGCGAGCCTTTGAGGATCATCGCCCGCCCTCCGGCTTCATGCCGAGGGCAACCAGCAGCAGACGGCGCATGTCACGCACATCATCCAGCGCCGCGCGCAACTCGGCCTCGGTTTCCGGGGTCATCGGCAGCGCGCCGATATGCGCCAGATGCGCCATCTGGTTCAGGTTGCTGGACAGCCGTGATGCCCCCAGCAGCGCCAGCAGCTTCGCCAGCGCCTGCCGGTCCTCCACCGCCAATCCCGACCGGCGCAATCCCTGCGGTAGCGGCGCGCCCAGCAGTTTGGCCTTGATGTAGCTGCCAAGCGGCACACCCTTGGCCTCATTGACCAGCCGCGCGCGTTCCGTTTCCGACAGCCGCAGACTGAACGGCGCAGGCCGCCGTTTTGCATCCGGGGCCGGATTGTGGTAGGTTTTACCCGTGTTGACTTGGGCGAAGGGCTCGCTCAGGGGCATGGCGGCACCGGAGGCTCAGAGGCCTTCCGATGCTCAAGCTGGGCAGTCCAATCCGCCAGAACCTCGAACAATTCGTTCGAATTCTCGATGAATTGGTCCGCCATCCTCCCCCACCATCCCGGAACCAGGCCCCTCGGCGGATCTTTCTGCCGGTTCCAAGGGGTTGGCGGCGGCCGTCGGCTTTCTGGCGACAGGCTGGGCGCCTGGACACGACCGCCGATTGTGTGCCGCTGACGCCCTCAGCCCAGGATTCCGAGGCCGATCCCGCCCAGGGCGGCGGCGATCACGACCCCCCAGGGCGGCATCTTCCAGGCCACCAGCAGAACGAAACAGGCCAGGGCCAGCGTGAGGTCGCGCAGGTCGGTGATGGCGCTGGTGAAGACCGGGGTGTAGAGCGCGGCGCCCAGGATGCCGACCACGGCGGCATTCGCGCCCTGCATGAGCGATTGCGCGCGGGCCATGGACCGGAACCTGTCCCAGAACGGCAGGACGCCGATCAGGATCAGGAAGCCGGGCAGGAAGACCGCCACAAGGGCGATCGCGGCGCCGGTCACGCCGTTCGGCTCGGGTCCCAGAACCGCGCCGAGATAGGCCGCGAAGGTGAAAAGCGGCCCCGGCACGGCCTGTGCCGCGCCGTAACCGGCCAGGAATGCATCCGGCGTGACCCAGCCCGGCTGCACCACCTCGGCCTCCAGAAGCGGCAGCACGACATGGCCGCCGCCAAAGACCAGCGCCCCCGCGCGGGTGAAACTGTCGACCACCGCCAGCGCCTGCCCGTGCCCCGCCAGCAGCGGCAGAAGTCCGAGCAGGCCGAGGAAGACCAGCAGGGCCAGGACCGCCATGCCGCGGGTCACCGGCATGGCGATGGGGCCGCCGATGGGCGCGCCCGTGCCGCGGCCGAGGACGAGGCCCAGCGCCGCACCCGCCAGGATGGCACCGATCATCCCGAGGGCTCCGGGCAGGAAGGCCAGCAGCGCCACGGCGACAACGGCAATGGCCGCGCGTTCCTTGTCCGGGCAGAGGGCCTTGGCCATGCCCCAGACCGCCTGCGCGACGATGGCGACCGCGACGATCTTCAACCCATGCAGGGCGCCGCTACCGAGGGGGCCGGCGATGCGGGCTGCGGTCATGGCAAAGACCAGAAGCATCAGCGCCGAGGGCAGGGTGAAGGCGGTGAAGGCCGCCAGCGCCCCCAGCCAGCCCGCCCGCATCAGCCCAAGGGCAAAGCCCACCTGACTGGAGGCCGGGCCGGGCAGGAACTGGCACAGCGCCACCAGATCGGCATAGGCGGGGTCCGAAAGCCACTTGCGCCTTTTGACCAGTTCCTCGCGGAAATAGCCCAGATGCGCGATTGGCCCGCCGAAGGAGGTCAGGCCCAGCTTCAGGAAGGTAATGAACACCTCGCCGGGGGTGCCGCGGGCCGATGCCTGGCGCTCGGTCTGGTCCTGATCCTGCACGTTTCTGTCCCTGTCTCGCGTAATCCCAGCCTTGTCGGCGGGTATTGTATCAGCCGCGCGACGGTGGAGGGATGGCTGCGCCGCTGAACGGGCAGGGCGCAGGTCCGGCCCCGTCCCGCCGGTCGGGCCGCCGACCCTCCGCCGGTCACCCGTCCGCCCGGCATGGCAAATGCAGCACGGGCGCGACCGGTGATGGCCTTGCCGGCCCGGGGCCGATAGAGCCGAAGAAGCCCGGCTCGCAGGCGTCAGGATCAGTCACCGCGCCGCCTTTGTCCAGACGCGCCCGGTCGTCGAAGGGGACATGGCCTGCGATCCCGATGCAGGCCGCAAATCGATGCCCGGCAAGGGTCATGCCGCGCCGTCCGCCCGCGACCGTGACGCCTGTTTTCGGGCCGGCTCAATACCAGAGGTCGAGATGCGCCTTCGCCTGCCCGCAGGCCGCAGCCAGATCGGCGCCAAGCGCCAGATGCCCGGCGATGGCGCTGGCCAGCGTGCAGCCGGTGCCGCGCCGCGTGCCGGGCTTGCGGGGCGAGGAAAGGCGCAGGGCCGGGGCATGCGGACGAAAGAGCCAGTCCACGGCCTCGTCCCCCCCGCCATGGCCGCCTTTCAGCAGAACCGCCCGGGCGCCCAGGGCGAAGAGGGCCGCTGCCAGCCGGTCGGGGGCGGTCGCCTCGGGCAGGCCGGTCAGGCGGGCGGCTTCCGGCCGGTTGGGCGTGATCAGCGTCGCGCGCGGGAACAGCCGGGCGATCATCGCCGCCTGACCCGCCGCGTCGATCAGCGGCACCCCGGCGCTGGTGGCGAGGACCGGGTCCAGAACGACCGGCACCACGGGCAGGGATTGGGCCACGGCCGCGATCACCTCGGCATTGGCCAGCATGCCCAGCTTCGCCGCCCGGACCGGCCCCGCGGCGTGGATCTGGGCGGCCACCATCGCGCCGGGCACCGGATGCAGCAGGCAACCGCCCGCCGAATCCTGCGCGGTCACGGCGGTTGCGGCAATGCGCGCGGGCAGGCCCAGCTCGGCCATCACTGCGAGGTCCCGGGCCAGCCCGGCGCCGGTCGAGCTGTCGAGCCCGGCGACGATCAGCACGCTCATTGCCCATCCGCCAGCAGCGCGAGCCGCGTCGCCCCGCGCGCGGCCAGCGCCGAGGCGCCGCGCCAGGCGCGCAGGCCGCTCGAACAGCAGAGCACCACGCGCCCTGGGGGGATCGGCCATTGGGCGAGGTCGTCGAGGCTCAGCGCCCGCGCGCCGGGCAGCGTCGCCACGCTGCCCGCCGGACGCAGGTCGATGAGGTGGTCCCCGGGCTCGATCTGCGTCGCGGCGAGGAAGCCGAAGCCCGGCGCCTCCTCCGCGTCCCGGAAGTCGAAGCCGCCGAAATGCCAGCGTTCCATGTCGAGGGTCACAAGCCGTCCCAGCGGGCTGGGCGAGAGCCCGATCAGCAGCGTGAGCGCCATCTGCGCCTGCACCGCCCCCAGCGCGGCGACGGCGGGGCCGAGGACCCCGGCGGTGGCGCAGCTGGCGGCCTGAGCGGGCAGGTCCGGGAAGACCGCCCGGACGGAGGGGGCGGTGCCGCAGAAGGCACCGGCATAGCCTGAGCGCCCCAGGACCGAGGCTGAAATCAAGGGCTTACCTGACGCCTTGCAGAGGTCCGACAGCGTATAGGTCACGGCGAAACTGTCGGCCGCGTCGATCACCAGATCGGCCTCGGTGATCAGGGCCGGGGCGTTGGCCGGGTCGAGCCTCAGGGCCAGGCCCTGTGCGCGGCAGTCGGGGTTGATCTCCGCGGCGCGGGCGGCGGCGAGGGGGGCCTTGGGCTGGCCGATCTCGGAGTCGCGGAAGAGGGTCTGGCGGTGCAGGTTGCTCAGGGCCACGGTGTCGGTGTCGACGATGGTGAGACGCCCCACTCCCGCCGCCGCCAGCGCCGGGATCACCGCCGAGCCAAGGCCCCCGGCACCGACCACCAGCACGCGCGCCGCCCGCAACCGCGCCTGCCCCTCGGATCCGACTCCGGCCACGGCGATCTGGCGGTCATAGCGGGTCATGCGCGGCCTCTGCTTTGGTCAGCCATTGCCGGATCCGGGCCTCGGGGTCGGGGGCGGTGACCAGATCGGTGACCACCGCCGCGACATCGGCCCCGGCGGCGAAGACCCCGGGCAGACGCTCGGCCGTGATCCCGCCGATGGCCACCAGCGGCAGATCGCCGATCATTGCCTTCCAGCGGGTGACCTTTTCCAGCCCCTGCGGCTGCCAGCGCATCGCCTTCAGCCGGGTGGGCCAGACCGGCCCCAGGGCGACATAGGCCGGGGAGAGCGCCAGAGCCCGGTCGAGTTCCGCCCGGTCATGGGTGGAGATTCCCAGCTGGGCCCCGGCGCGGGCGATGGCGGCGGTATCGGCGCCGTCCAGATCCTCCTGCCCGAGGTGGATGAAATCGACGCCCTGATCGAGCGCCGCCTGCCAATGGTCGTTGACCACCAGCTGCGCGCCATGGCGGGCGCAGACCGCGCGGGCGGCGGCGATCTGGCCGGGTACATCCTCGGCCGCGCCCTTGAAGCGCAGTTGCACCAGGCGCAGGCCCTGCGGCACCAGACGGGCGATCATCGCCGCATCGGGCAGGACGGCATAGACGCGGGGCAGCCTCATGCCAGCCCGTCGAGGCCGAGGTCGGCCATGCCCAGCACGGGGGTCGAGGGCGCCGCCATGTCGCGGGGCGGCATCAGCCCGGCCTCATGGGCCAGCCGCCCGGCGGCGACCGCCTGGCCGAAGGCCCGCGCCATCGCCACCGGATCGCCCGCCCGGGCCACGGCGGTGTTCAAAAGCACGCCGTCAAAGCCCATCTCCATCGCCTGCGCCGCCTGGCTGGGCGCGCCAAGGCCCGCGTCAATGATCAGCGGCACATCGCGGAAATGCTGGCGCATCGCCGCCAGCGCCTCGGCATGGCGCAGCCCGCGGCCGGTGCCGATGGGCGCGCCCCAGGGCATCAGCACGCGGCACCCGGCGTCCAGCAGCCGTTCGCCGACGATCAGATCCTCGGTCGTGTAGGGCAGGACGGCGAAGCCCTCGGCGGTCAGAATCCGCGCCGCCTCGACCAGGGCGAAGGGGTCGGGTTGCAGCGTATCGGCGTTGCCGATCACTTCCAGCTTGATCCAGTCGGTGCCGAAGACCTCGCGCGCCATGCGGGCCGTGGTCACGGCCTCGGCGACCGAATGGCAGCCGGCGGTGTTGGGCAGGATCCGGGCGCCGGTCTGCCGGATCAGCGACCAGAAGCCGTTGGCCCCCGGCGCCCCGGCGGCCTCGCGCCGCAGAGAGACGGTGACGACGGCGGCGCCGGAAGCGGCGACGGCCTCGGCCAGCACCTGCGGCGAGGGGTATTGCGCCGTGCCCAGCATCAGGCGCGAGGGGAGGGGGATGTCGTAAAGCCGCATCTCAGCCCCCCTGCATCGGCGCCAGAACCTCGATCCGGTCGCCGTCCCGCAAGGGGGTTGCGGCACGCTCGGCCGCGGGCACGAAACGGCCGTTCAGGGCGGTGGCGAGGGCGCTGGTCTGGTAGCCGAGTTCGGTCAGGGCCTCGGCGAGCGTGGTGGCGGTGATCTCGGTGGGCGTGCCGTTCAGGTCAAGGCGCATGGGCGGGCTCCGGTCGGGTGATTGTGTCGGCCAGCTGTTCGGCCAGCGCGGGCGCGGTCAGGAAGCCGTGGCGGTAAAGGCCGTTGAGGTGCAGTCGGCCGTCGGTGCGGCTGACGCGGGGCAGGTTGTCGGGCCAGGCGGGGCGCAATCCGCTGCCGGTTTCCAGCACGGCGGCCTCGGCGAAGGCAGGGTGCAGGGCGAAGGCGGCGGCCATCAATTCCATGCTGCTGCGGAGCGTGATCGGGCCGGTCGCGTCGCTCTCGATCATCGTCGCGCCCAGCATGAAGAGGCCCTGACCGCGGGGCACGAGGTAGACCGGAAAGCGCGGATGCATCAGGCGCAGGGGCCGGGTCAGCCGAAGGTCGGGGCAGCGCAGCAGCATCATCTCGCCCCGCACGGCGCGCAGGCCGGGCAGCGCCTCGCGGGCGGCGATGCCGCGGCAGTCGATCACCTCCCCTTCGGCCGGGGGGGCGTCGTGACGGATCTCCACCCTCCGTTTGCGCAAGCCCTCGGCCAGTGCCTTGAGCGCGATGCGCGGGTCGAGATGCGCCTCATCCGGGTAGAACAGCGCGCCGGGGAAGCGCCCGGCGAGGTCGGGCTCCAGCGCGGCGATGCCCTCCGGCCCCAGGCGCTGATGCCCCCGGGTGCGCAGCGCAAGGCGGTCGAGTTCCGCCCCGTCGCGCGGGGCCGCCACCACCAGCGTTCCGCGCCGCTCCACTCCCGGGACCCGCGCCGCCCACCAATCGGCGGCCGAGGCGCCCAGCCGCGCCACCTCGGGAGGGGCGCCGTCGCTTTCCACATCGGGCGCCAGCATGCCCCCGGCCAGCCAACTTGCCCCGGCCCCCTCGGGCCCGGGGTCGAGGACGCGCAGCGCGCGCCCCCGTTCGGCCAGCGCCGTTGCGGTGCAAAGCCCCGCCACGCCTGCCCCCAGCACGGTGATCATCGCGCCGCCCCGTCCTTGGGCAGATAGACCTCGCCCTTCTCGCGGAATTTCTCGGCCATCGCCGCCATGCCCTCTTTCTGCGCTTCCGAGCGGATGTCATGGCTGATGCGCATCGAGCAGAATTTCGGCCCGCACATGGAGCAGAAATGCGCGGTCTTGTGGGCCTCTTTCGGCAGCGTCTCATCGTGGAAGGCGCAGGCGGTTTCGGGGTCGAGCGAGAGGTTGAACTGATCCTCCCAGCGGAATTCGAACCGCGCCCGGCTCAGCGCATCGTCGCGGGCCTGCGCGCCGGGCAGGCCCTTGGCGAGGTCCGCGGCATGGGCGGCGATCTTGTAGGTGATGACGCCGGTCTTCACATCGGCGCGGTCGGGCAGGCCCAGATGCTCCTTGGGCGTCACGTAGCAGAGCATGGCGGTGCCGAACCAGCCGATCATCGCCGCCCCGATGGCGCTGGTGATATGGTCATAGCCCGGGGCGATGTCGGTGGTCAGCGGCCCGAGGGTATAGAAGGGCGCCTCGCCGCAGGTGGCCAGCTGCTTGTCCATGTTCGCCTTGATCTTGTGCATGGCGACATGGCCCGGCCCCTCGATCATCACCTGACAATCCTTGGCCCAGGCGATCTGGGTCAGTTCCCCCAGCGTCTCCAACTCTGCGAATTGCGCGGCATCGTTGGCGTCGGCGATGGAGCCCGGGCGCAGCCCGTCGCCGAGCGAGAAGCTCACGTCATAGGCCCGCATGATCTCGCAGATCTCGGCGAAATGCTCGTAGAGGAAGCTCTCGCGGTGATGGTGCAGGCACCATTTCGCCATGATCGAGCCGCCGCGGCTGACAATCCCCGTGACCCGGTTCACGGTCAGCGGGATCATGTGCAGCCGCACGCCCGCGTGGATGGTAAAGTAATCGACGCCCTGCTCGGCCTGTTCGATCAGCGTGTCGCGGAACACCTCCCAGCTCAGGTCCTCGGCGATGCCGTTCACCTTCTCCAGCGCCTGATAGAGCGGCACGGTGCCAATCGGCACCGGGGCGTTGCGCAGGATCCATTCGCGCGTGTGGTGGATGTTGCGCCCGGTCGACAGGTCCATGACCGTATCGGCGCCCCAGCGGATCGCCCAGACCATCTTGTCCACCTCCTCGGCCATGGAGGAGGTGACGGCGCTGGTCCCCATGTTGGCGTTGATCTTTACCGCGAAATTGCGGCCGATGATCATCGGCTCCAGTTCGGGGTGGTTGATGTTGGCGGGGATGATGGCGCGGCCGGCGGCAATCTCCAGAAGGACGAATTCGGGGGTGACCAGATCGGGGATCGCGGCGCCGAAATCCTCGCCGTCGCGGGGAGTGACGGCGGCGGTGCGGCCCAGATTCTCGCGGATGGCGACGAATTCCATCTCGGGCGTGATGATCCCGGCGCGGGCATAGGCCAGTTGGGTGACGGCGCGGCCGTCGCGGGCGCGCAGCGGGGCGCGGCTGGCGGCAAAGGCCGGGGCGAGGCGGTCGCCGGTGACGAAGCCGTTGTCGGCGGGGTGCAGGACCCGGCCCTCATAGGCCTCGCAATCCCCCCGCTCGGCGATCCAGTCCGCGCGCAGGGGTGGCAGGCCCCGCGCGATGTCGGTGGTGACGGCAGGGTCGGTATAGGGGCCCGAGGCATCGTAAACCGTGACCGGCGGCTCGCCCGCCGAAGGGTGGAGCGCGATGTCGCGCATCGGCACGCGGATGTCGGGGTACAGGCTGCCGGTGACATGGCGCTTGGTCGAGGCGGGCAGGGGTCCGGTGGTGACCTCGGGCAGGGCCGAGGCCCGCGCGGCGGGTTGCGGGTTCAGGTCGATCTGGTTCATCAAAGCCTCTTCGCGTTGATGACCCGTCGAATAGGGGAAGAAGCCGGGGAATTCCCGTGGTCGCCCTGTGCCGTGTCGGGATCCGGTCTGGACCTTTCCCGTGGGCGGACCGACCCCTTCGGGACCGGCAGCGCGACCGCTTGTGCTTCCTACGCCAGTATCAACTGGGTCAGGTTCAAAGGGTCGCGTCACCGCAGGGTTTCCCCTGCCATCAGCCTCTCAGTCCCTTGGGCGGGACTCCCCTGACAGTCCGGCTGTCATAGACCAAGGGTCAGGGGTGCGTCAACCGAGCGCTTCAACCAGCGCGTGCGGGGGGCGGGAGGGGCCCGCCCCGGCGCGGGTCATTCCGGCAGCAGGAAACAGGCGATGCCCGGCACATGCAGGAGCGCGACGCAGCGATCGACCGTCGCCGGGTCGAAATAATGGTCCGCGTCCAACAGGTTGAGCGTGCCGGTGAACTGGCCCTTGATCCGCACCGGGATATTCAGGACCGAGCCGCAGCCCAGCGACTTGATCAGCGCGTGATCGCCAAAGACCAGCGCGATCTCCTCGATCGTGTTGCGGATGAAGCAGCGGCCCTGCTCGATGACTTCTTCGTAGAACGCATCGCGCTCGACCGCCTTGTCGCCCGAAACGGGATAGGCCTCGGGCATGTTGGTCCAGGCGCGGCGGGCGATCTTTTCGTCCAGCTTCATCGTCGAGACGGTGAAGAGCTTCACCCCGATCTCGGCCGCGACATAGGCGCCGAGGGCGTCGAAGGCCTCGGCCCGGGTGCGGGCGTTTTCGAGGGCGGTGGTGAAGGTGGCAAGCGGGGTGGTCATGGCTGTTCCTCGGCCGTTTCTTCGGGATTGCTGAGCCGGTAAAGCTCGCGCGCATAGGGGGTGGCCAGGGCGCCGGTCTTCAGCGCCTCGGCACTGGCGATTTCCTCGATCCGGCCGTGCCGCATCACCGCCAGCCGGTCGCACATGAAGGCGACCACCGGCAGGTTGTGGGTGACCATGAGATAGGTCAGCCCGCGTTCTTTCCTCAGCCGTTTCAGCAGGTTCAGGATCTCGGCCTGGATCGAGACGTCCAGCGCCGAGGTCGGTTCGTCCAGCAGCAGGAATTTCGGCTCAAGCGCCAGCGCGCGGGCGATGGCGACCCGCTGGCGCTGCCCGCCGGACAACTGGTGCGGAAAGCGGAAGCGGAAGCGCGCGTCGAGGCCCACTTCGCCCAGCAGTTCCACCACCCTTGCGTCGCGGTTCTTCAGCCCGTGAATGAGCAGCGGCTCGGCCAGCGTGGCGTCGATGGTCTTCCTGGGGTGCAGGGAGCCATAGGGGTCCTGGAACACCATCTGGCATTGGCGCGAAAAGGCCCGGTCCGGCCCGTGGCTGCGGGGCTTGCCGTCAACCTCGATGGTGCCGGTCCAATCGGGCGCGAGTCCCATGATCGCCTTCAGGATCGTGGATTTCCCCGATCCCGATTCGCCGACCAGCGCGAAGCTCTCGCCCGGCGCCACGTCGAGGGTGACGTCATGGACGACCTGTGTGTCGCCGTAGAAGATGTTCAGGTCTTTCAGATGGATGGCGCTCATGTCGAAGCCCATTTCGAGCGGTCGAGCACGGGCAGCTCGTCGCGGGTTTCGTTCATCCGGGGGACGGCGGCCAGCAGGCCCTTCGTATAGGGGTGCTGCGCCGCGTGCAGGTTCTTGGCGTCGAGGGTCTCGACCACCCGGCCCGCGTTCATCACCATCACCCGGTCGCAATAGCGGCCGACCAGATGCAGGTCGTGGCTGACCAGCATCAGCCCCATGCCGTTCTCGCGCACCAGCTCGTCGATCAGGTCCAGCACTTGCCCCTGCACGCTGACGTCCAGCGCCGAGGTCGGCTCGTCGGCGATCAGGATCCGGGGGCGGGGGATCAGCATCATGGCGATCATGATGCGCTGGCCCATCCCGCCCGAGACCTCGTGCGGGTAAAGGCGCATCACCCGTTCGGGGTCATGGATGCGCACCGCGTCCAGCATTTCGACCACGCGGGCTTTCAGGGCGCGGCGGGGCAGGCTTTCGTGGGTGCGGAGCGCCTCCTCGATCTGGCGGCCCACGGTCATCACCGGGTTCAGGCTGAACTTAGGGTCCTGCATGACCATCGAGATCCGAGCGCCGCGGATCTTGCGCATGGCACGGTCCGAAAGGCCCTGCAATTCCTGCCCCTCGAAGAGCATACGGTCGGCTCTGACCTTGCCCGGTGGGCGCACCAGACCCAGGATCGCGCGGCCGGTCATCGACTTGCCCGAGCCCGATTCGCCGACGATGCCCAACCGTTCCTGGCCCAGCGCCAACGAGACGCCATCGACCACGTTGACCGGACCCCGGGGCGTCGGGAAGGTGACGGTGAGGTTTTGAATGTCCAGCAGGCTCATGCCTTGTCCCCGCTCTTCGGATCCAGCACGTCGCGCAGCCCGTCACCAAGAAAGCAGAAGCCCAGCGAGACGACGATGATGGCAAAGCCCGGCATGGTGGCAACCCACCATTGGTCGAGGATGAAGGCCCGCCCGCGCGAGATCATCGCGCCCCATTCCGGCAGGGGCGGCTGCGCGCCGAGGCCGAGGAAGCCGAGCCCCGCGGCGGTCAGGATGATCCCGGCCATGTCCAGCGTCACGCGGATGATGGTCGAGGAGGTGCAGAGAGGCAGGATATGCAGCCCGATAACCCGCGCGTGGCTGCCCCCCGCCAGCCGCGCCGCCTGCACGAATTCGGCATTGCGGAAGGTCAGCGTCTCGGCCCGGGCGAGGCGGGCATAGGGCGGCCAGGCGGTGATGGCGATGGCGATGATCGCATTCTCGATCCCCGGACCCAGCGCCGCGACGAAGGCCAGCGCAAGGATCAGTTTGGGCAGCGACAGGAAGATATCTGTGATCCCCATCAGGATGCGGTCCACCCAGCCGCCGAAATAGCCGGACACGGCACCCAGGATCAGGCCGACAGGGGCCGAGATTACCGCGACCAGCCCCACGATCAGCAGCGTCAGCCGCGCGCCATGGACCACGCGGGAGAAAATGTCGCGCCCCAATTCATCGGTGCCCATCCAATGCGCGGCCGAGGGCGGCAGCAGCCGGTTGCCCAGATCCTGTCCGATGGGCGAATAGGGCGCGATCCAGGGCGCGAAGGCGGCGCAGAGCACAAGAACCAGCAGGATCGCCATGCCCAGCGCCGCCAGCGGGTTGCGGCATAGCCGGCGGAAGATGTCATAGGCGCGGCCCAGATTGGCCTGCGCGCGCGAGGCGGGGGCGTCGTCGGTCAGCCAGGTCGTCAGGCTCATGTACGGCTCCGGGGATCGAGGATGCGGTAAAGGACGTCGGACAGCTTGTTGATCAGGATGAAGACCGTCCCGATGACCAGCGTCGCGCCGAGCACCGCGTTCATGTCGGCGTTGAAGAGCGCGGTGGTCAGGTAATTGCCGATGCCGGGCCAGCTGAATACCGTTTCGATCATCACCGAGCCTTCGAGCAGCGCGGCATAGCTCAGCCCGATCACCGTGATCAGCGGCACCCGGATCGTGCCGAAGGCATGGACCCAGATCACCTTCCATTCCGGCACGCCTTTCACCCGGGCGGTCGTCACGTATTCCTGCCCCAGCTGGTCCAGCATGAAGGACCGGGTCATCCGGGCGATATAGGCCAGCGAGAAGAAGCCGAGGATCGTGGCGGGCAGGATGATGTGATCGAGCGCCGAGAAGAAGACGTCGAGGTCGCCGGCCAGCAGGCTGTCCACCAGCAAAAGCCCGGTCACCGGATCGACCAGCCCGTCATAGAAGATGTCGACCCGCCCCGGTCCCCCGACCCAGCCGAGCCCGGCGTAGAACAGCGCGAGCCCGACGAGGCCCAGCCAGAAGGCCGGAACCGAATAGCCCAGCAGCGCGAAGATGCGGATCAGCTGGTCGATGATCCGGCCCCGCTTCACCGCCGACAGCACGCCCAGCGGCACGCCCAGCAGAACGCCGATGACGATGCCGATGGTCGCCATTTCCAGGGTCGCCGGGAAAACGCGGGCAAGGTCCTCCGCCACCGGCCGGTTGGTGGACACCGAGCGCCCCAGATCGCCCGAGAACACATCCGCCACGTAATGCACGAATTGCACCGGCAGCGGCTGGTCCAGGCCCATGGCGACCCGCGCCGCCTCGTATTGCGCGGCGGTGGCGCGGTCGCCCACGACCGAGAGCACTGGGTCGATGGGGATGACGCGGCCGATGAAGAAGGTGATCGCCAGAAGCCCCAGGAAGGTGAAGGCAAGAATCACCAGGAACTCGGCCAGCCTGCGCAGGCCGCCGAAGCGGCGGCTGCCGCGCCGGACGGATGCCGGAGGGCCGGAAATCGCGCCGGATTCTACATCTGTGCTCATGGGACTCCTGCAAGGAAAGCGCCCGCCGGACAGGCGCCCGGGCGGCAGGGAAAAGCGGCATCCTGTTGCCGATCCCGACAACAATTTTCTTGGCTGTAACAAAAAAGTTTGGTTAGATCAAAAAAATTTTGACAAACCGGAGCGCGGCACCCCCGCAACGATGGCCAGACCGAAGCCCCAGACCGACCCCAATCTCGGCACCCGCATCCGGCGGCGGCGCAAGCAATTGGGGCTGACCTTGCAGCAGCTTTGCGACCGCGCCGGGCTCTCGCCGGGGTTCCTGAGCCAGGTGGAGCGCGGCCTTGCCTCGCCGTCCCTGGGCACCATGGCGCAGATCGCCGACGGGCTGGAGCTGGGGCTCGAACATTTCGTCGGCGGCTCGCGCCCCTCGGACGCTCTGACCCGGGCCGGGCAGCGGGCGCAATTCTCGGTCGATGGCTCGACCATGGGCTACGAGGCGCTGGCCACGCCCTTCCCGGGCTCGGAATTGTCGTCCTACCTGCTGCATGTGCCGCCCGGCTTCGTCTCGGAAACCGTGGCGCATGAGGGCGAGGAGATCCTCTTCGTGCTGGAGGGCGAGGTCGTCCAGACCCTCGGCGCAGAGACCTTCATCCTGCGCGAGGGCGACAGCCTGCATTACAGCGGCTCGACCCCCCATGCCTGGGCCAACCGGACCGAGAGGCCCGCGCGGCTCTTGTGGACCGGGACGCTCTCGGTCCTGGGCAACCGGCCCAAGACCCACCTGCCGGACATCATCCCCGAGATGCTGCCGGCCAATCTCGAAACCTGACCCCAACACGGAGAAAGACTGTCATGTCCATCCTTCGCCCTGCCATCCTGGCCGCCGTGCTGGCGATGCCGCTGAGCACGCTGCCCGTGCTTGCCGACACGCCCGCCGATGTGCTGGTCGTGGCGCAGAACATCGACGACATCGTCGCCATCGACCCGGCCCAGGCCTATGAATTCACCTCGGGCGAGCTGGTCACCAATGTCTACGACCGCCTCGTGCAATACGACGCCGCCGACACCACGGTGCTGGCCGCGGGCCTGGCCGAAAGCTGGGAAATCGACGCCGAGGGCAAGACGATCACCTTCACGCTGCGGGACGGCGCGACCTTCCATTCCGGCAACCCGGTGCGGCCCGAGGACGTGGTCTTCTCGCTCGCCCGCGTGGTCAAGCTGAACCTGACGCCCGCCTTCATCCTGACGCAGCTCGGCTGGACGCCCGAGAATGTCGAGGAAATGGTCACGGCCGGTGAGGGCAATACCGTCACCATCCGCTACGCCGGCGATTTCTCGCCCGCCTTCGTGATGAACGTGCTGGCCGCGCGCCCGGCCTCGATCGTCGACGCCGAAACCGTCATGGCCAACGAGGTCGACGGCGACATGGGCAACGCCTGGCTCAACGCCAATTCGGCGGGCTCGGGTCCCTTCTCGCTGCGCATGTTCCGCCCGGCCGAGATGATCCGCCTGGAAGCCAACGAGAATTACTTCAACGGCGCCCCGGCCATCGATGGCGTCATCATCCGCCATGTCGCGGAATCGGCCACGCAGCAGCTGTTGCTGGAACAGGGCGATGTGGACCTCGCACGGAACCTGACGCCGGACCAGATCGCCGGGCTGGATACCGACGCCCTCAGCGTCGAGACCTTCCCGCAGGCGGCCGTCCACTTCCTGTCCTTCAACCAGGCCGACGAACAGCTGACCAACCCCGCCGTCTGGGAAGCCGCGCGCTATCTGGTGGATTACGAGGGGATGGTGGGCAGCTTCCTCGCCGGTCAGATGGAAATCCATCAGGCCTTCTGGCCGAACGGCTTCCCGGGCGCGCTGAACGAAACGCCCTTCACCTATGACCCGGCCCGGGCCGAGCAGATCCTGGCCGATGCCGGGGTGGAACTGCCGATCACCGTGACGCTGGACGTGATCAACGCCGCGCCCTTCACCGACATGGCGCAATCGCTGCAGGCGTCCTTCGCGCCTGCCGGGATCAACTTCGAGATCCTGCCCGGCACCGGCAGCCAGGTCATCACCCGCTACCGCGAGCGCAGCCATCAGGCGATGCTGCTCTATTGGGGCCCCGACTTCATGGACCCGCATTCGAACGCCAAGGCCTTCGCCTATAACTCGAACAACAGCCAGGATGCCTATGCCGCCACGACCACCTGGCGCAATTCCTGGGCGGTGCCCGAGGCGATGAACCAGCAGACCATGGCCGCCCTGACCGAAGCCGATCCGGCACGGCGCGAGGAAATGTATCTGGACCTTCAGCGTCAGGTTCAGGCGGAAAGCCCCATCGTGATCATGTTCCAGGCGTCCTATCAGGTGGCGATGTCGAACCGGGTGTCCGGCTATGTGAACGGCGCGACCTCGGATTTCGTCTACTACCGTCTGGTCGAGAAGACCGAGTGATCCGGGGCCACGGCCTGACCTGAACCCGGGCCGTCCGCCAGTCGCGGGCGGCCCTTTTCACGCCAAGATACGGAGGTCCCGATGGGGATCCACGAAAACCGCCTGGCCGCCCTGCGCGCGGTCATGGCCGAAACCGCCACCGACCTCGTGGTCCTCGGCCCCTCGACCAGCATGGTCTATCTCACCGGCGTCGATCCGCATGGCGATGAGCGCCCGGTGCTGGTCATGGTCTCGCAGGATTACGCAGGCTTCCTGATGCCCGCGCTCAACGCCGACATGGCCCGCCAGCATACCGATCTGCCGTTCCATGAATGGGCCGATGCCGAAGGGCCCGCCGCGGCGCTGGCCGCGCTTCTGGGCAAATGCGATGCCGGGCGCCCGGGCCTGTCGATCGTCCTGGACGAGACGATGCGCGCCGATTTCGCGCTGATGATGCTGGACGCGCTGGAGGCGCCGAAACGCCGCTACACCGCCGATACCATCGGCAGGTTGCGCGCGCGCAAGGACGCGGCCGAGACCGAGGCGCTGATCGCCTGCGCCCGGCTCAACGACGACGCGGTGCGCCACGCCATGACCCAGTTGCGCGCGGGCATGACCGAGCTGGAGCTGCAGGCGATCATCCGCGACTACTACAAGGCCCACGGCGCCCAGCCCGAATTCACCATCATCGGGTTCGGTGCCAACGGCGCTTTTCCGCACCACCACACCGGCGAGACGGTGCTGGAAGACAACATGGCGGTGCTGATCGACACCGGCTGCCGGATCGGCGGTTACCCGTCCGACATGACGCGCAGTTTCTGGTTCGGCGAGGAGCCGACCGAGTACAAGAAGGTCCGCGAGACGGTCGAGGCCGCCGTGCAGGCGGCGCTGGCAGCGGCCAAGCCCGGTGTGAAGGCCTGCGAGGTCGACAGCGCCGCGCGGTCCGTGATCGAGGCCGCGGGCTACGGGCCGCGCTTCGTGCACCGCACCGGCCACGGACTGGGCATGGATGTGCACGAGACGCCCTATATCACCGCCACCTCGGACAGCGTGCTGGAGGAGGGCAATGTCTTCTCCATCGAGCCCGGGATCTATCTGACCGGCGAATTCGGCGTCCGGCTGGAAGATATCGTCGTCCTGCGCAAGGACGGGGCCGAGGTGCTGAGCGGCCTGCCGCGGATGCTGGACCTCTGATCGGCGACCGCTGACCAAGGAGCGGCGGGGCGCGTGTCAGAAGTGACACGTTTTCCCGCCGCCACAGTTTCCTTGACCGTCGCAAGAGCCTTTGCGCTATCCACGCCAGGTCGGGAAAGGACAGGCTCCGGCCTCGGCGCGCGGCAAGGGTCGCGTGCCGGGGCGGAGACGCGCGGGGGGAGGCAGGAGGGCAGCAGGATGGCCCGCAGGGAGAGACGGCAGGCGACAGCCCGTCGCGCACGGCTTTCGGGCGGCGCGCTGTTGGCGCTGGCGTTGTCGGTCCTGCCCGCTGCCGCCAAGGCGACCGGGGTGCTGCGCATCCTCACCTCGCTGCCCCCCGCCACCACCGCGCCGCTGGTCGAGGCCTTCCGCGCCCATCACCCCGATACCGAGGTGCTGGTCCTCAACAAGAACACCGTCGCCGCGGTCGAGGAATTGCTCCGCGGCAATGCCCGGGCCTTCGACGTGTTCTTCGCCTCCTCGCCCGAGGCCTTCGAGATCCTGGCCCGCGACAGAAGCTTCGCCCCGGACGGGGCCTGCCCAGCGGCGGGGCAGGAGGGCTATGCGCCCTTCGCGATCTCCTCGATCGGCTGGACGCTGCGCCGCGACGGCGGCCAGCGCGTGCCGCGCAGTTGGGAAGACCTGCTGGATCGCCGCTACGAGGGGCAGATCGGCATGGCGCCGCCCTCGCGCTCGGGCACCTCGCATATGCTGGTCGAGCGGTTCCTGCAGGTGCGGGGCTGGAACGACGGCTGGGGCTTCCTGCTGCGGCTGGCGCGCAACCTCGCCACCGTCACCTCGCGCAGCTTCGCGGTGACCGACGGGGTGCGCAGCGGGCGCTTCGACATCGGGCTGACCATCGACTTCCTCGCCGGATCCTCGCAGCCAGAATTGATGTTCCACTACGGCACGCCCGCCGTGCTGTTTCCCGCCCAGATCGGCGTTCTGGCCGGGGCGGGCGATCCGGCGCTGGGCTGCGAGTTCCTGACGCTGGTGACGGGGGACGAGGGGCAGCGGCTGATGCTGACCCCCGGCATCGGCCGTATCCCCGCCTCGGCCCCGGTGCGCGAGGAAGCGGGCGCGCTGATTCCGCCCGAGATCACCACCGCGCTGCGTTCACGCTGGCTCGATTACAACGCGGGCCTTGCCTCGGACCGGTTCTGGGCGGTCAATGTCCTCTTCGATCTGGCGATCACCGACCGGCTGGAGACGCGCCGCCTGCTCTGGGCGCGGCTGGAAGCGTTGCGGGCGCGGGGCGGCGGGCATGAGCTGGACCTCCTGGCCCGCCAGCTCTCGCGCCTGCCGGTCAGCGAAAGCGAGGTGCTGAACCTCGACCGCGGCCCGGCGGTGAGCCGGGTCATGGAATTGACCGACCTGCCCGCCGCCCAACGCGCCCTGATCCGCAACTGGGACGAGCGCATCGCCGGGCAACTGGCCGCCATCGACGGCGCGCTGACCGCGCTGGAAGGCCGAGGGCCATGAGCCGCGCGCCCCGCACCGGACGCAGCGTCTGGCGGCGGCTTCTGGCGCTGGTCGGGCTGATCGTCTTTGTCCTCTGGGCCAATCTGGCGGCGGCGATCTATCTGCTATGGGGCGCGCAGCAGAATTACCGCTCGCTGGTCGATACCGAGGTTCCGCGGCTGGTGCTGGTCGGCGAACTCTCGCGCCAATCGGCGGATCTGGCGGGGCTCGCCACCTCGGTCCTGTCCGGCCAGACCGGCGAGGAGGCCTTCGTCTCCGAAACGCGGGCCATCGGCGACGCGATCCGCGCCAGCCTCGCCGCCGCCGGGTCGGGGGTCGAGGCGGTCAATCCCATCGGCCAGGGCCGGCTGGGCGACAGCCTGGCCGAGGTGATGCTGGCGGCCGAGGCGCAGCGCGACCTCGGCGCCCGGCTGGATGCGCAGGTCGAGGCCCTGCGCTGGCTCAATGTCGACATCCAGGACGAGGTGGAGCCGGTCCTGCGCGATTTCGATTACAACATCGCCGCGCGCATGCTGGAACTCTGGCAGGCCGAGGATCCCGCCGCCCGGGCCGCTCTCGCCGCCAGTATCGGCGCCGAGCGCGAGGAGCGCGACCTCTTCGCCGAGATCGGCTCGGACGCGGCGGTGGCGATGACGCTGGTCGTGCAGGGCGCGGTCGCCGAGGATGCCGAACGGGTCACGCAGCTGGAAACGCTGCTGCACGATTTCCGCGCCCGGCTGAACGAGCGCCTCTCGGCCCTGCCCGAGGCGCCGGAACTGGTGACGCTGCGCCAGTCCATCGACCGGCTCTTCGCGCTCTTCGCCGGCGAGGGCTCGGTCATCGACCACCGCCGTCGCTGGATCGAGGCCCGCGACCGCGCCTATCGGGCGATCACCGCGACCCTGGCCGAGATCGACGCGATCCAGACCCGGCTGGGCGATCTGTCCAACACGGAGCGTGAGGCGGTGCTGGCCCGGATCGAGGCCTCGGCCGAGCAGATCAGGACCATGACCTTCTGGCTGGTGGGGGGCACGGCGCTGGTCGTGGGCTTGGGGGCGCTGGGCATCGACCGGCTGATCCGCACCCGCATCGTGGTGCCGCTCCGGTCGCTGACCGAGCGACTGATGGCCACGGCCGAGGCCGAGGCCGGGCCCCGGGGCGGCGACGATCTTGAGCGGCTCTCCTTCGCGGTGGGCGAGTTCCAGCGCGCCATCGCCGCGCGGGACGTGGCGATCGAGACCCTGCGCCGCACCCAGGACGAGCTGGTGCAGGCGGGCAAGATGGCGGCGCTGGGTGCGCTTTCGGCCGGCATCAGCCACGAGATCAACCAGCCCCTCGGCGCGATGAGCTACCGCATGAGCCTGCTCAGCGACGCGGCCGAGGCGGGCGACCTGCCCGAGGTGACGCGGCAGGCCGAGTTGGTGACGGCGCTGTCGGAACGCATCCAGCGCATCGTCCAGCATCTGCGCCGCTTCGCCCGGCGTGGCCGGTTCGAGCCGACGGCGCTGGCGCTGGACGAACTGGTCGGCAATCCGGCCCGCCTGCTGGAACCGCGGCTGCGCGAGGCGGGGATCGCGCTGGACCTCGACCCCTCGCTGAAGGGCGCGCTTGTGATGGGCGATCCGATCCTGACCGAACAGGTGGTGCTGAACATCCTGACCAATGCTGTGGATGCGGTGGTCGATCTGGGATCCGAGGCCCCGGCGGCGCGCCGCCGTATCCGCGTCGCGGCGCAGGACGGGCCCGAGGGGTGGAGCCTCATCGTCAGCGACGCGGGAATCGGGCTGGGCGATCTGGACCCCGAGGCGGCGATGATGCCCTTCGTCTCGACCAAACAGGCGGGCCGCGGCATGGGGCTGGGCCTGTCGATTTCCTACAATATCGCGCGCGACATGGGGGGCGATCTGACCCTCGCCCCGCGCGAGGACGGGCCGGGGGCGGTGGCGGTGCTGCGGCTGCCCCGGGCGGCAGACGGAGAGAGCCATGGCTAGACAGGTCTATGTGGTCGACGACGACGCCGATTTCCTGGCGGCAATGCTGGAGATGCTGGTCAAGGCCGGGTTCGAGGCGCGGGGGTTCGAGGGCGGCAAGGCGCTGCTCAAGACCCTCGATCCCGAGTTCGAAGGCGTGGTGATCGCGGATCTGCTGATGCCGGGGATGAGCGGCCTCGACCTGCTGGCCGAGTTGCGCAAAGCCGCCCCCGCGGTGCCGGTGATCCTGATCACCGGCCATGGCGACATTCCCGCGGCCGTCGCCGCGACCCGCGGCGGGGCCTTCGATTTTCTGGAGAAACCGACCCCGCCAGAATTGCTCAGGGCCACGGTCAAGCGCGCCCTCGATGCGCGTGAACTGGTGCTGGAAAACCGCCGCCTGCGCGCCCGGATCGCGCGGGGCACCGACATCCGCGCCCGGATCCTCGGCCGGTCCGAGCCGGTCAAGGCCTTGCGGCGCGAGGTGGTGGCGGTGGCCGATACCGCCATCGACGTGCTGCTGGTGGGCGAATCCGGGACCGAACGCGAGAGTCTGGCCAGGGTGATCCACGACATGGCCGGCACCCAGGGCGATTTCGTCACCATCAGTGGCCCCGCCCTGACCGAGGCCAATTTCGACGACACGATGCGGGGCGGGGGCGACCGGGCGGGCGTCATGGCGCTGGCCGCGAACGGGACGCTGTTCATCGACCGGCTGGCCGCCATCGGCGAGCCGGTGTTGTCGCGGCTCTTGAGCCTGCTCACCGCCCGCGCGCCGGAGGGGCGCTGCCGCATCATCGCCTCGGCCACGCCCGACGAGGCGTCGGATCAGCTGCGCGAGATCGTCTTGCGGCTGAACCTGGCCGAGATCGCCGTGCCGCCGCTGCGTGACCGGGGCGACGATTTCTATTTCCTTTTCGAGCATTTCGTCCGCGACGCCGTGGCGCGCCACAACCGCCCGTTTCCGGTGGTCCCCGCCGCCGAATTGCGCCAGCTCAGGGCGCATGGTTGGCCGGGCAATCTGCGCGAGCTGAAGAGCGTGGTCGAAAGGCTGGTGATCGGGCTCAGCGTCTCGCTGAAGGACCGGCCGGCACCCCTGGACGAGGGGCAGGATTACGACAGCGCGATGCGGCTTTTCGAGACCGACCTGCTGCTTGCCGCGCTCAGGCGCGCGGGCGGGCGCAAGGCGGACGCGGCCGAGTCGCTGGGCATCCCGCGCAAGCGGCTTTACCTCAGGATGCGGGCTTGCGGGCTGTCGTGACGGGTCAGAACTGACCCGTCCGGCGTGTCGATCCTGACCCAAAGTCCGGTATTTTTCCCTGATATTTTAATAGTTTGCGCAAATTTTCGTCATGGCCTACCGATGCTGACCATTCGTCAGACGCATAGGGAGGGAAATCATGCGCAAGATCCTGAAGGGAACGGCGGCCGCGTTCGTTCTGACCAGCACTGCATCCATGGCCTGGGCCGAGGGGAGCGTCGTCGTCGTGACGTCCTTCCCCGATGACATGACCTCGGTCATCGAGGCCGCTTTCGAGGCGGCGCATCCGGAATACGACCTGGAGATCCTGAACCGCAGCACCTCGTCGGGCGTGCGCTATGTGCAGGAAATCGCCGCCAACAACACCGCCGACATCTTCTGGGCCTCGGCGCCCGACGCGTTCGAGGTGCTCAAGTCGAACCACCTGCTGGCCCAGGCTGGCATCTCGACCGAGGGGATCCCCGACATGATCGGCGCCTATCCGATCAACGACCCGGACGGCTATTACTATGGCTTCGCCGCTTCGGGTTACGGGATCATGTGGAACACCCGTTACCTCGACGCGAACGGGCTGGAGCCGGCGCGCGAATGGTCGGATCTGGCGCGGCCCGAGTATTTCGGGCATGTCGGTATGTCCTCGCCCTCGCGCTCGGGCACCACGCATCTGACGGTCGAGACGGTGCTTCAGGGCGAAGGCTGGGAGGCGGGCTGGTCCGAATGGAAATGGATCGCGGGCAATTTCGCCAGCGTGACAGAACGCTCGTTCGGGGTGCCGGACGGGGTGAACACCGGGAATTTCGGGCTGGGGATCGTCATCGACTTTTTCGGCTTCTCGTCGCGGGCCTCGGGCTTCCCGGTCGATTTCGCCTACCCGACCGTCACCGCGCTGGTGCCGGCCAATGTCGGCGTGATCGAGAACGCGCCGAACCCGGAAGGCGCACGCGCCTTCGTCGAGTTCCTGCTCTCGCCCGCCGGCCAAGAGACCCTCTTCGATCCGGCGATCATGCGTCTGCCGGTCAACCCGGCCGCCTATGAGGCCGCGCCCGAAGGGCTGCCGAATCCGTTCGAGGACACGTCGATCGGCGCCGAGGTGTTGTTCGACGTCGATACCTCGGGCGCGCGCTATTACGTGGTCAGCTCGCTCTTCGACGTGCTGATCACCTATCGCCTCGACGATCTGCGCGCCGCTGTCCGCGCCGTGCAACTGGCCGAGGAGCGTCACGCCGACGGGTCCAACGCCGAGGCCGCCGCCCTGATCGCCGAGGCCCGCGCCCTGATCGACGCCATGCCGATCACCGAGGAACAGAGCCTCGACCCGGCCTTCAGCGGTGCCTTCACCGCCACCCGCCGCGCCGCCTCGGACCAGGTGGAGCAGCGCCAGGCCGAGCTCGAGCAGCAATGGGACGCCTTCGCGACCCAGAACTACGCCCGCGCCCGCGAACTGGCCGACCGCGCCGCCGCGATGTGAGTCAGAACGGGGCGGGCCGGATCGCTGGCCCGCCCCCTTCCAGACCATTCCGACAGGGCGGCGCCGGGGTGCCGCCTTGTCAGCCGCCCAGATCCAACCGGAGACGACCATGACCCAAGGTCCCCAGCCGCAAGGCGGGCCGCTGCCCCTTGCCGACCGGCTTCCCGCCTTCCTCTTTCCCCGGCTGAGCCCGATCGCGCTGGTGGGCCTGTTCATCGCCCTCATTCTGGTGGGCTTCCTGATCTATCCGGTGCTGCAGGTCATCGCCGTCGCCTTCCAGAACCCGACGACCGGGGCGCTGACGCTGGAGAATTTCGGCGATTTCTTCAATTCCTCGCTGTTCCGGCAGAGTTTCTTCAACTCGTTCTATGTCTCGGCCCTGTCGGTCGTGCTGGCGACGGTGATCGCGCTGCCCTTGGCCTATATCACCACGCGCTTCAATTTCTCGGGCTCGATCCTGATCCAGTCGCTGGGCTTCATCCCGCTGATCATGCCGCCCTTCGTCGGCGCCGTGGCCATGCAGCTGATCTTCGGCCGCAACGGCACGATCAACCTGCTGCTGCGCGACCATCTCGGGATCACCATCCCCTTCATGGAGGGGCTGAACGGGGTGATCCTGGTGCAGTCGATCCATTACTTCCCCTTCATCCTGATCAACCTCTCCGCCAGCCTCAGGAACATCGACCGCTCGATGGAGGAAGCCGCGCAGAACCTCGGTGCGCATGGGTTGAGGCTATTCCGCCGCATCGTCTTCCCGCTGGCGACGCCGGGCTATATCGCCGGGGCGGCGCTGGTCTTCATCAAGGTCTTCGACGACCTCGGCACGCCGCTGCTTCTGAACGTCAACAACATGCTGGCGCCGCAGGCCTATCTGCGCATCACCTCGGTCGGGCTGAACGACCCGATGGGCTATGTGATCTCGGTGATCCTGGTGGCCTTCTCGATCCTGTCGCTCTGGGCCTCGTTCCTGGTGATGCGGGGCAAGGATTACGCAACGGTGCAGAAGGGCGGCGGTGGGCTCGCCAAGCGCGACCTTGCGCTGCGCGAGAAGATCCTCGCTTACGGCGTCGTCCTCTTCATCCTGCTGATCGTGCTCTCGCCGCATATCGGGCTTCTGCTGCTGTCCTTCGGTACGATCTGGTCCTTCGCCCCGCTGCCTGACGGCTACACGCTCGCCAATTACGTCCGCATGTGGGAGGGCTCGCAGCAATATGTGATGAACACGCTGCTCTATGCCGGGATCGCCGCGACGCTCGACGTCATCATCGGCACGGCCATCGCCTATATCGTGCTCAGGACCGGGATCGCCGGGCGGAAATGGCTGGATTACATGGCCACCGCGGCGCTGGCGGTGCCGGGGGTGGTGCTGGGCATCGGCTATCTCAGGACCTTCCAGAATGTCGATGTGCCGCTGGTCGGCAAGCCGCTGGCCAGCTGGTGGGTGATCATCGCCATCGCCCTGATGATCCGGCGGCTGCCTTATGCGCTCCGCGCCTGCATGGCGGCGCTGCAACAGGTGAGCCTCGCGCTCGAGGAAGCGGCCGAGAGCCTGGGCGCGGGCAAGTTCCGCACCATCCGCCGGATCGTCGTGCCGCTGATGGCGGGCGGCATCCTCGCCGGTTTCGTCACCAGCTTCGCCACCGCCGCGGTCGAGCTGTCGGCGACGATCATGCTGGTCTCGAACGACCGTGACAGCCCGCTGGCCTATGGCATCTACCTCTTCATGCAGACGCCCTCGGGGCGCGGGGCAGGGGCGGCGCTGGGCGTGCTGGCGGTGGTCATCGTCGCGCTGGGAACCGTGCTGTCGCAGATCATCATCGAACGGGACAAGAAATTGCGCACCGCAGGCCGCGCGTGACCGAAAGACCAGGAGAACCATCATGAAAACTGAAATGGCCGGCATCGAGATTCGCGACCTGCACCTGTCCTTCGGCGACACCAAGGTCCTGACCGGGATCAACCTGACCATCCGCCCGGGCGAGTTCTTCGCCTTCCTCGGCCCCTCGGGCTCGGGCAAGTCGACGCTGCTGCGCGCCATCGCGGGCTTCGGCCCACAGCCCAGGGGCGAGATCCTGATCGGCGGGCGCGACATCGCCACGCTGCCGCCCTGGAAGCGCGACGTGGGGATGGTGTTCCAGTCCTACGCCCTCTGGCCGCATATGTCGGTGCGCGAAAATGTGGCCTTCGGGCTGGAGGAGCGCAGGGTGCCGCGGCCCGAGATCCGCAAACGAGTGGACGAGGCGCTGGCGCTCGTCGGCCTCTCGCATCTGGCCGACCGGATGCCGAACCAGCTGTCGGGTGGCCAGCAGCAGCGGATCGCGCTGGCGCGGACCGTGGTGATCGAGCCGAAGGTGCTGCTGCTGGACGAGCCGCTCTCGAACCTCGACGCCTCGCTCAGGGTGCAGATGCGGCGCGAATTGCTGGCCCTGCAACGCAAGCTGGGCCTGACCACGATCTTCGTGACCCATGATCAGGAGGAGGCGAACACCACCTCGGACCGGATGGCGGTGCTGGATGGGGGCGTGATCCAGCAGATCGGCTCCCCGCAAGAGCTTTATGACCGGCCGGTCAACCTGTTCGTGGCCCGCTTCCTGGGCACGGCCAACATCCTGGAGGGCCGGGTTGAGACCGAGGGGGGCGCTGCGCGGTTCCGCACCGCCACCGGCGATGTGCTGAGCCTGCCGGTCGAGGGGCGGACAGGCCCCTCCTCCATCGTGCTGCGGCCGCAGAATATCCGCATCGAGGAGCAGGCGGGCACCGGAACCCTGCCCGGCGAGGTGCTGCACCGCGAATTCCTGGGCTCGCAGGTGCGCTATCTGGTGCGCGCGGCGGGGACCGAGATCGTGGTGGATCAAAGCCACCGGGCGGGCGAGATCTGGCTCGATCCCGGTGCGCGGGTGTATCTGGCCGCCAATACCCGCGACGCGGTGCTGATCCCGCAGGGGGCCTGAGATGAAAGCACCGCCGCTGCTGCTGCTTCGCCATGGCGAGACCGAATGGAACCACGCGGGCCGCATTCAGGGCAGTCTGGATTCGCCCCTGACCCCGCGCGGCCTTGAACAGGCTGGGGAGCAGCGGGCGATCCTGGCGCGGCTGCCGATTGCTGGACTGCCGCTTTATGTAAGCCCGTTGCCCCGGGCACGACTCACGGCAGGGATCGCGCTGCCCGGCCATGCGCAGAGCGTCGATCCGCGGCTGACCGAGATCGCCTGCGGTGCCTGGGAAGGGCTGACACCCGCTGAGCGTGCGGCGGGTTGGCCGGAACTCGCCGCCGAGTGCGACAGCGATCTCGCGCTTTACGACAAGGCGCCGGGGGGCGAGGGGCTGGCGGGGGTCGAGGCCCGGGTCCGGGATTTTCTGGACAGCCTCGAAGGTCCGTCAATTGTTGTCGCCCACAAGGTGGTGCTGATCGTCTTGCGCGGCCTGCTGCGCGGCCTCGACCGTGACGCGCTGCACGGGCTGGCGGCGCCGCAGGGCGTGGTGATCCGGCTCGAGGACGGGCAGGAGACGATCTTGCGCTGAGCGCTCACCCCTCGGGCTTGGGGTAGCTCGGCCGTTCCAGCTCGAACAGCGCGGGGCGGTGCGCGTACCAGCCCGCCCCGTGCATCCGGGCGATCAGGTCCAGCGCGGGCGTGTCGACATAGCCGCGCCCGGCATCCAGCAGGCAGGCATCCTCGATATGGATCGCCGTGACCTCGCCGATCATCAGCATCTGGGCGGGACCTGTCTCCACCCCCTGATGCAGGACGCATTCCAGTGCCACCGGCGCACCGGCGATCCGGGGCGGGGCGATCTGCGCGCTGGGCAGCGTTTTCAGCCCCGCAAGGTCGATCTCGCTGATCTCGGGCGGGGCGTCGATGCAGGTGTGGTTCATCGCCTCGGCCTGCGTGCGGCTCACCAGATTCACCACGAAGGCGCGGGTGGCGAGGATGTTGCGCGCCGTGTCCTTCAGTCCGCCCCCGGCCTTGGCCATGATGCCCAGGGCCACGACCGGCGGGTCGTTCCCCATCACATTGAAAAAGCTGTAGGGCGCGGCATTGACCAGCCCCTCGGGCGAGAGGCTGGTGACCCAGGCGATGGGCCGGGGCGTCACCGTCGCGGTGAGCAGCTTGTAGCCCAGCGCGCGGTTTTCGGGGGTCATGTCGTAGCGCATGAAATCCCCCGTGCCGATTCCCGGCCCGCCATCGCTCAGGCGCCTGCGGGGCTGTTGTCCACCACCGGATGGCGGATCGTGCCGATCCCCTCGACCGAGGCCACGACCACATCGCCCGGCCAGAGCCATTCCTGCGGGTTGCGGCCAGCGCCGACGCCCTCGGGCGTGCCGGTGGCGATGATGTCGCCCGGCTCCAGCGTGATGCCGCGGCTGATGTCGGCGATCAGTTCATCGACCTTGAACAGCATCTTCGAGGTGTTCGAGCGCTGTTTCTCCACTCCGTTGACGGTCAGCCACAGGTCCAGCCCCTGCGGATCGGGGATCTCGTCGGCGGTGACGATGCAGGGGCCGAAGGGGGCGTAGCTGTCCATCCCCTTGGAGAAGATCCACTGCCCGGCGCGGCGGTTGTCGCGGGCCGAGACGTCGATCATCACCGAATAGCCGAAGACATGGGACAGCGCCTGGTCCCGGGGCACGCGGCAGGCGCGGGTGCCGATGATCGCGGCCAGCTCGACCTCCCAATCCAGCTGCCGGGTCATGCTGCGGTCGTGCAGGATCGGCTCGTTCGGTCCGATGACAGCGGTCGGCGGCTTCGAGAAAACGACCGGCTCGCGCGGCAGGTCGGCGTTGGTGTCCAGCGTCTTGGCGCTTTCCGCGACGTGTTCGGTATAGTTCAGGCCGATGCCGAAGATGTTCTTGCGCGGCCGCGGGATCGGTGCCAGCTGCCGGACATTGGCGAGCGCGGTGGCGGTGCCGATCGGGAAGCGGCCGTCGCATTCCTCGAGGCATTCGGCCAGCGTCTCCAGCCCCGGGCGTCCGGCGTCGATCAGGCCCAACATGCTGTCGGGCAGGTCCGTATCGAACAGAGCCCCCAGCGCCGCCACATCGACACAGAGGTCGCCCGCGATCACGCCCAGACGGGCCTCGCCCTCGATCGAGGCGCGATAGGTCACAAGTTTCATGAAGCTCTCCTTGAAGTCGTGTCAGCCCGGCGCGGGGCGATGCGGGGCAGGGCCAGCCAGAGCGCGCCGTCGCGGTAGCCGCCCTTCACCAGATGGCCCTCGCGCCGGATTTCGGGATAGCTTTCCGCCCAGTCGCGGTAGCGGTCGTTGGTCACCACCAGCGCATCGAGATCGCGCGCGGCAGAGAGGATATAGGGATCGGCCTGGGTGCCCTTCGGCACCACCATCACCTGTTTGCGCGGGATCCCCAGCCGGGAGCCGAAATCGGCCTCGCCGGCGAAGCGGCCGAACAGCAGATAGCCCGCATTGGCGTCGAAGATGACGCAGGCCCGGTAGCCCCGCGCATCGAGCTGGCGCAGAACCTCGCGCACCGGACCCAGGTCGGGCGTGTTGTCCCGCCAATGCATGATGTTCGAGCCGTCGAGCACCGCCCATGTGAGCCGGACCCGCGCCCGGGACCGGCGCCAGATGATCACCAGCAAGGCGGCGATCACGACCGGAATGGCCAGCAGCGCGAGATCCGCCATCTGGGCGCTGGTCAGGGAAAAGGGCATGGGGGAGGGTCCTTCGGGCTACGGCGTCACTGGTTGATGACCGCCATTCTCCCCGAAGGATTGTTCGCGATAAAGCCCCATCGCCCGCATCACCGGCAGGTCGCTCAGGCAGAAGAGCACCGCATCCTCGCTGTCCGAGGCATTGGCATGTTCGTGCCAGGCCCAGGAGGGCACGCAGAAGATGTCGTGTTCCGCCCAGTCGAACCGCTTGCCGTTGATCACGGAATGCCCGCTGCCCTTGGCGACGTGGTACAAATAGCTGCCGGTGTGGCGGTGGGCGCGGGTCCGTTCGCCCGGGCGCAGCATCTGCATGCTGGCGCCCAGCGTCTTCATCACCGGCCCGTTGGTCACCGGGTTCACGTAATCCATCAGGATTCCGTCGAAGGGCGAGCCGTCCGAGCAGGCGGCCAGCTTCGACAGCGCCTCGTAGGTCGGGGCCCATTCGTATTTGAACATCGGGCTGTAGCCCTTGGACCAGTTGCCGTCCCGCGGCGTCAGCCCAGGATTGCCCCAGGTCTTTGTCATGTCATCGACCGGATAGGCGACGGCCTGGGTCAGATCCGGGTGAACCTCGTAGAAATTGGCCTCCATCGCGTTGACGAAGGGGATGTCCAGCCCGTCCTGCCAGATGCAGGGCGTCCCGTCCGAGGCCACCGCATGCTCGTGCCAAGTGCCGTTCGGCGTCAGGACGAAATCGTTGTGGCCCAGTGTCATCTTGTGGCCGTCGACCACGGTATAGGCGCCCGTGCCCTCCATGATGAAGCGGATGGCGCTGGCCGAATGGCGGTGGGCACTCGCCTGTTCGCCGGGGTGCATGACCTGCAGGCCCGCGTAGATCCAGCCGACCGCGGCGGCCACGTCGCTGCGGCCGGGGTTGTTGAGGTAGATCACCCGCCGCCCGGCCTTTTCCGGCGTCACCAGATCGACCGAGCGCAGCACATGCGCGCGCAGATCCTGATAGCGCCAGACGACGGGGCGCGAGGCGCTGACCGGCTCCCAGGGTTCGATCTTGTTGGCCACGGTCCAGAGCGCGCCGGCGTCGAAACGCTCCAGCTCGTCGTAATAGGCCAGCAGTTCCGGCGTGTCCTCGACATTGGCCCGCCCGGCCACGTCCTCGCGATACTGGTCCCGCGCTTTGCTCATCGGAATCCCTCCTGCACTCCGGCACGACCTTACGGCAGGAGAATATGAAATCAACAGATTTTCGCAAATCTTGTGTTCTTGATTTTTTATTGGCGGCAGGCGAGAAGGGAAGAGGGCGATTTCCGGCCTTCGGCGGCCGGTCGAGGGGGCTGCAAGAATGGGCAAGACGACGAAATCGCTGGGGGAACAGGCCCATGCGATGCTCCGGCACCAGATCATCAGCGGTGCTTTCGCGCCGGAACAGCCGTTGCGGCTGGCCCAGTTGCAGGAACGCTTCGGCATCGGTTTCTCGCCTTTGCGCGAGGCGCTGACCCGGCTGGCGGCCGAGGGGCTGGTGACCTCGGAACCGATGCGGGGTTTCCGTGTCGCGCCGCTGTCGCTCGAGGACCTGCGCGACACGATGGAAACCCGCGCCTTCGTCGAAACCGAGGCGCTGCGCCGGTCGATCCGGCGGGGCGACGATGATTGGGAGGCGCGCATCGTCTCCAGCCTGCATGCCCTGGGCCGCCAGTTCGAGCGGTCGACCCCCGACCAATCCGAGAGCCTGGCGGCGCTGGAGGAACGGCACCGCGATTTTCACTTTGCGCTGGTCTCGGCCTCGGGCTCGCGGCGGCTCGAACAGATCATCGACAGCCTCTATGTCGGCTCGGTGCGCTACCGGATGCCGAGCCTGAGCAATCGGCAATCGGCCCCGGCGCGCGACCTGATGGCCGAGCATGGGGCGATTGCCGAGGCGGCGCTGGCGCGGGACGAGGTCCTGGCGACCCGCCTTCTGGCCGAGCATTACCGCCTGACCGCGGACATGCTGAGCAAGGCGCAGGCGATGCCTCTGGGCAGGACCGGCTGACCGGCGGCGCTTTCTGCGACGCAGCGCAATAAAATGTCCGGCGGCTTGCCCGCCGTTGCGTCACCCGCTATGTCTGGCGCCGCCGGAGGGCGGGCAGCGGAGGGGCGCGATGCAGGTTTTCACCACCAAGGCGGCGGTGCGCGACAGCGTTCGCGCGTGGCGCGCCGAGGGGCAGAGCGTGGCGCTGGTGCCGACCATGGGCTACCTGCACCGGGGCCATATGGCGCTGGTCGAGCGGGCCAAGGCGCAGGCTGACAGGGTCGTCACCTCGATCTTCGTGAACCCGCTGCAATTCGGCCCGGGCGAGGATCTGGCGACCTATCCCCGCGACGCCGACCGCGATCTGGCGATGCTGCGCGAGGCCGGGGTCGACGGGGTCTTCCTGCCCTCGGTCGAGGAGGTCTATCCGCCCGGCGCCCAGACCATTGTCGAGACGACGGAACTGGCGCGGGTGCTGATCGGCAAGCTCAGGCCGGGGCATTTCCGCGGCGTAACCACGGTCGTCACCAAGCTTTTCAACATCGTCCAGCCCGATGTCGCCGTTTTCGGCGAGAAGGATTACCAACAGCTCTGCATCATCCGGCAGATGGTCCGCGACCTCGATGTGCCGGTGCGGATCGAGGGTGTGGCCACGGTGCGCGAGGAGGACGGGCTTGCGCTGTCCAGCCGCAACGTCCGGCTGACGCCGGAGGATCGCGCGGCCTCGGTGATCCTGAGCCAATCGTTGTTTGCCGCCGAGGAAATGGCGAAGACCGGCATCACCGCCTCGCGCCTCAGGGCTTGGGTTGCGGCGAATATCGGCGCCAACCCGCGCGCCGACCTGCAATCGGCCGATATCCGCGACGCCGAGACGCTGGCCAGCATCTCGGGTCCGCTGCAACGCCCCGCCGCGATCCTGCTGGCGGTGCGTTTCGGCAAGGTGCTGCTGATCGACCAGCGCGTCGTCACCCCCTGAGGAAAGGAACGCCCATGTCCACCGAACCGCAGGCCCAAATCCGCCGCATCACCGCGCCGCAGATCCGCGCCAGGAAGGGCGGCGAGCCCATCGTCTCGCTGACCTCGTACCACGCGCATACCGCCGCCATCGTTGACCGCTATGCCGATTTCATTCTGGTCGGCGACAGCCTGGGGATGGTCATGCACGGGATGGACTCGACCGTCGGCGTCACGCTCGACATGATGATCGCGCACGGCAAGGCCGTGGTGCGGGGCACGAAGCGGGCACTGGTCGTCGTGGACATGCCCTTCGGCAGCTACGAGGAATCGCCCGGCGTGGCGTTCAGGAATGCCGCCCGCGTCATGCAGGAAACCCAATGCCAGGCGGTGAAGCTGGAAGGCGGCGCCCGCATGGCCGAGACGATCCGCTTTCTGGTCGAGCGCGGCGTGCCGGTGATGGCGCATATCGGCCTGACGCCCCAATCGACGAATGTCATGGGCGGTTTCAAGACCCAGGGCCGGGACGAGGCCACCTGGAGGCACCACATCGCCGATGCCATCGCCGTGGCCGAGGCGGGGGCCTTCGCCGTGGTGGTGGAGGGAGTCGTGGAGCCTCTCGCGCGCGAGATCACCCGGGCCGTGGACATCCCGACCATCGGCATCGGCGCCAGCGCCGATTGCGACGGGCAGATCCTCGTGCTGGAGGACATGCTGGGCCTGAACCCGCGTCCACCGAAATTCGTGAAGGTTTACGGTGCCTTGGGCGGGATGATCGAGCAGGCGGTCAAGGATTACGCCGATGAGGTGAAATCCCGCGCCTTCCCGGGCGAGGGCCAGACGTATCGGTAGGGTCTACCACGCCTCGGGCTGGTGGGCGTAGCCGATGTAGAGCGGGTGCTTGGGATGCCCGTCCTTGCTGAGCCCCAGATGGCTGAGCGGCTTGCCGGTGGCGCGCAGCAATGCCTCGACCTGTGCGCCCCGGTTCAGATGTGCCCCATGCGTGCCCCAGGCGCAGACCACGGCATCGGCCCAGAGCGCGCTCTCGGCAATCGCTTGATCGTTCCCGGGCCCCACGGGATCGGCCTGCGCCCGCATCACCTTCGGGTCGGTCGCGCGATAGGCGAAGATGTTGCAGACCCGGAAGGCGCCGAAGCCCAAGGCCCGTGCCCGGCGTTCGCAACGCTCGACGGTGGGGTCGTTCTGCACCTCGGTCGCGGTCGAGGGGTTGAGCATGACGAACAGCACCTTGCCCCCCGCCGGGTCCCAGGTGCGGGTCAGGGTGTAGCGGTAGGCCTCGCAGGGGGAATAGACGGCGGTCGAGGGCGCGTCGCCCTTGGTATGGGTGCGGGTGATCATGGCGGTGTGATAGCGCGCCCCGTCGCGCCAGGGAAGCGCTGGACGGGAAAGAGGGCCTCTGGCAGGCTTTGCGGGGGCCGAGGCCCTGCTTTTCGACGGAGGATTTCAATGAAGCACCTTGTTTTCCTGATGGGCCTCTGCTGGGCCGGCGTCGTGCAGGCGCAGGAGGCGGGCGTCAGCCTGACCGGCGACCTGGTCGCCGGTGGGCAGGTCAGCGTGACCTGGACCGGCCCCAACGGCCAGAACGACTGGGTTGGCTTTGCCGAACCGGGCGCCGCGGGCAGCAGCTGGGTCAGCGGCGCCTGGGCCTATACCAACATGGGCAACCCGTTGACGCTGACGCTGCCCATGACCGCGGGCAGCTACGAGCTTCGCTATGTCACCGGCGGCAGCGAGGTTCTGGCGGCGCAAGCCGTGACCCTGGCTGCGCCGGCGGGGCTGGGGGCCACGGGGCCGGGCGGCGCGGCCCTGCAGCCGGTCGGCGCGCTGATGGGCGGCGCGGTGCTGAGCGTCGGCTGGAGCGGCCCGAACGGGCAGGGCGACTGGATCGGCCTGGCACCGGTGAGCGGGGCGGCCAGCAGCTGGCTCGGATCCGCCTATGCCTATACCAGCGCCGCCAATCCGGTGCAGATCGGTCTGCCCCTCGAAGGCGGCAGCTACGAATTGCGCTATGTGACGGGGGGCGGGCAGATCCTCGTCTCCATCCCCCTCAGCGTGGTGCCGGGCGGCCTGCCCAGCGTCGCCCTGCCGGCGATGACCGCGCCCGAAGGGGCGCTGCTGAGCGTGGCGCTGGGGCCGGATGCGCCGCGCGCTGAGGGCGATTACCTCTATATCGCGCGGCCGGGCGGGGCGCCGGGGGATTACAGCGGCGGCTATGTGACGATCCCCGCGCAGGGTCCCGCGCAGATCAACGCCCCTGCCACCGCCGGGGAATGGGAATTGCGCTATGTGGTTACCCGGGGGACCGACTATATCCCTGTCGGCAGCGCCCCGCTCACCGTGACCGGGCCGGACTACAAGAGCCCGCGCAACCGGCCCTGAGGGGGTTGGAACCGCCGGGGCGGGCGGCTAGTGTCGCCCTCCCCACCGACCCCGAGAGGCCTGACCCGTGACCCTGTCCCCCGCCGCCCAGCTTCGCATCCCCCGCCAGATCGCCGCCGAGATCGGCGCCCGGCCCGAGCAGGTGACGGCCGCCGTGGCGCTGCTGGACGAGGGGGCGACGGTGCCTTTCGTCGCGCGCTACCGCAAGGAGGTGACCGGCGGGCTGGACGACACCCAGTTGCGCACCCTCGCCGAGCGGCTCGCCTATCTGCGCGAGATGGAGGCGCGGCGGGCGGCGATTCTGGACAGTATCGCCGGGCAGGGCAAGCTGACCGACGATCTGGCCAAGGCCATCGGCGCGGCCGAGACCAAGGCGGTGCTCGAGGACCTGTATCTCCCCTACAAGCCCAAGCGCCGCACCAAGGCGATGATCGCCCGCGAAAACGGGCTGGAACCCTTGGCCGAGGCGTTCCTCGCCGACCGGACGGCGGACCCGGAGGCTTTGGCGGCGGGCTATCTGTCCGAAGCGGTGGCCGATGTGAAAGCAGCCCTCGAAGGCGCGCGCGAGATCGTGGCCGAGCGTCTGGTCGAGGATGCCGGGCTCAAGGCGGCGTTGCGGGCCCATATGGCGTCGGTCGGGCGGCTCACGTCCGAAGTGATGCCGGGCAAGGAGGCCGAGGGCGCCAAATTCTCGGATTACTTCGCCCATTCCGAGGCGCTGTCGGGCGTGCCGAGCCACCGGGCGCTGGCCATGTTCCGGGGCCGCAACGAGGGCTTCCTGGCGCTGGACCTGGCGGTCGAGCCCGAGGCCGCGCCGGGCCAGTCGCGGGCCGAGGCCATGGTGCGGACGGCGCTGAACGTGGGGAATGCGGGCAAGGCTGATGCTTGGCTGGGCACGGTCGCAGGCTGGGTCTGGCGGGTAAAGCTGAAGCTCTCGCTGACCATCGACCTGATGACCGACCTGCGCGAAAAGGCCGAGGCCGAGGCGATCCGCGTTTTCGCCCGCAACCTCAAGGATTTGCTGCTGGCTGCGCCTGCCGGGGCCAAGGCGACGATGGGACTGGACCCGGGGATCAGGACCGGCGTGAAGGTCGCCGTGGTCGATCCGACCGGGAAACTCCTGGAGACGGCGACGGTCTATCCCTTCCAGCCGCGCATGGATGTGCAGGGGACCCTGGCCGTGCTGGGCGCGCTGGTGCGCAAGCATGGCGTGGGGCTGATTGCCATCGGCAACGGCACCGCCAGCCGCGAGACGGATGCGCTGGTCGCGGACTTGCTGTCGAAGCTGCCGACGCCCCGCCCGGTCAAGGTGGTGGTGAGCGAGGCCGGGGCCTCGGTCTATTCCGCCTCGGAACTGGCAGCGCGGGAGTTCCCGGATCTGGACGTGTCGCTGAGGGGCGCGGTGTCGATCGCCCGGCGCCTGCAGGACCCGCTGGCCGAACTGGTCAAGATCGAGCCCAAGGCCATCGGCGTCGGCCAGTATCAGCACGACGTCAACCAATCGGCGCTGGGCCGGGCGCTGGATGGCGTCGTGGAGGACGCGGTGAACGCGGTCGGGGTGGAGCTGAACACGGCCTCGGCGCCCTTGCTCGCCCGTGTCTCGGGCCTGGGGCCGGGGCTGGCCGAGGCGGTGGTGGCGCATCGCGACGCCAACGGACCCTTCGCCAAGCGCCGCGACCTGCTGAAAGTGGCGCGACTGGGGCCGAAGGCCTTTGAACAGGCGGCAGGCTTCTTGCGCATCCGGGGCGGGGCGGAACCGCTCGACGCCTCGGCCGTTCACCCGGAAGCCTATGATCTGGCGCGGAAAATCGTCAAGGCGGCGGGCAAGGACGTGGCATCGCTGATGAAGGACCCCGGGGCGCTGAAACGGCTGGAGCCGCGCGATTTCACCGACGAGACCTTCGGCCTGCCGACCGTCAGGGACATCATGGCCGAGCTGGAGAAACCCGGCCGCGACCCCCGGCCCGAGTTCAAGACCGCGACCTTCGCCGAGGGCGTCAACGAGATCCGCGACCTGAAACCCGGGATGCGGCTGGAGGGGACCGTCACCAACGTCGCCGCCTTCGGCGCCTTCGTCGATATCGGCGTGCACCAGGACGGCCTCGTCCACGTCAGCCAGCTGGCCGACCGCTTCGTCAAGGACCCGCATGAGGTGGTCAAGGCGGGCGATGTGGTTTCTGTCCGGGTGGTCGAGGTCGACGTGGCCCGCAAGCGCATCGGCCTGACCATGCGCAAGGACAACGCCGACACCCGCCCGCAGGACACCATGCGCGACAAGGGCGCACCGAAGGGCCGGGGAGCGCCACCGCCGCGGGGCGGCTCGGCGGGGCCGGCGAAGACCAGCGATACCGGCGCTTTCGGCGCTGCGTTGCTGGATGCGCTGAAGAAGCGCTGAGCCATCGGCGAATCCGCCACAGGGGGAAACCCTTGTAGATTCGTGGCTTGCCCGAATCTGCGGCATCGGTCTTTGATCGGTCGATAGCCTGGGGGGGCAAGACATGACCGATCATACGACCGCGCCCGCGGTCGATTCCGCGGCGCTTGCCGCGGCTCGCAAACGCATCTGGGGCTGGTGGTGGTTCGACTGGGCCAGCCAGCCCTACAACACCTTGCTGATTACCTTCATCTTCGGCCCCTATGTGGTGGGCGTGGTGGGCGACGGCTCGCGCGCGCAGGCGATCTGGGGTTACGGCATCGGCCTGGCCGGGATCCTGCTGGCGGTCTGCGCCCCCCTTCTGGGCGCGGTCGCTGACAAGAGCGGCAAGCGAATGGGCTTCATCTGGTTCTTCTCGGCGCTCTACGTGATCGGCGCCTGGGGAATCTGGTTCTCGGCGCCCGAGGATTTCAACATCTGGTTCGTGATGCTGATGTTCTGCATCGGCCTCGTAGGGATGGAATTCGCCACGATCTTCACCAATGCCATGCTGCCCGACCTCGCCCCGCGCGAGGAATTGGGCAAGGTTTCGGGCTCGGGCTGGGCCTGGGGCTATGTCGGCGGGCTGGTGGCCCTGATACTGATGCTGACGCTGCTGGCCGAGGGTTCGACCGGCAAGACGCTGATCGGCATCGACCCGATCCTGGGGCTGGACCCGGCGACGCGCGAAGGGACACGCTCGGTCGGGCCGCTGACGGCTATCTGGTACGTGGTCTTCATGATCCCCTTCTTCATCTGGGTGAAGGAGCCCCGCAAACCCGGCGCGGTCAGCATCGGCACGGCGATTTCCGGTGCCTGGCCGGAACTGAAGGCGACGCTGAAAGGTTTGCCCCGGAACCGCAGCCTTTTCGCCTTTCTCGGATCCTCGATGTTCTACCGCGACGCGCTGAACGGCGTTTACACCTTCGGCGGCATCTATGCCGCGGGCGTGCTGGGCTGGAGCGTGGTGCAGGTCGGCATCTTCGGCATCCTCGCCGCCTTTACCGGGGCGATCTTTGCCTGGCTGGGCGGCAAGGCCGACAGCCGTTTCGGCCCCAAACCGGTAATCGTCTTCAACGTCGTGGCGCTGGCGCTGACGGCGCTGGCCATCGTCTTCGTCTCGCGCACTTCGGTCTTCGGGGTGCCAGTGGCGGCGGAATCGGGGCTGCCCGACATCCTGTTCTATGTCCTGGGCGCCATCGTCGGCGCGGCGGGGGGCGCGATGCAATCGGCCAGCCGGACGATGATGGTCCGCCAGGGCGATCAGGAGAAGATGACCGAGGGCTTCGGGCTTTACGCGCTCTCGGGCAAGGCCACGGCGTTCCTGGCGCCGCTGTCCATCGGCATCGTCACCGACCTGTCGGACAGCCAGCAGATCGGCATCCTGCCGGTGGTGGTGCTGTTCATCCTGGGGCTCATCCTTCTGGCCTTCGTCCATCCCGAGGGCTCGCAACCAACGGGGCACCCCGCATGAAGAAACTCGGTCTCGTCCTTGGCACCCTGATCCTGGCGGCCTGTGGCAGCGGGGCGGGGACCAATTCCGCCACCGCGCAGCAATTGGCCAACCAGCTGTTCGGGGCGGCCACGCGCGGGACCAGCGCCCCGGCCGAATCCTATGGCAGCTACGCACGGGGCTGCGCGGATGGCCTGGTGGAACTGCCCGAGACGGGGCCGACCTGGCAGGCGATGCGCCTCAGCCGCAACCGTAACTGGGGCCATCCCGAGACGATCGACTATATCCAGGATCTCAGCCGGCAGGCGGTGGCGATTGGCTGGAACGGTCTCTATGTCGGCGACATCAGCCAGCCGCGTGGCGGGCCGATGACCTCGGGCCACGCCAGCCACCAGCTGGGGCTGGACGTCGATATCTGGATGCTGCCGCCGGGCAGCCTGACGCTGAGCCGGACCGAGCGCGAGAATATCTCGTCCATCAGCGTGCGGACCGAGGATCAGCGCGGCGTCACGTCGCACTGGACGGCGCAGCACGCGGCGCTTCTGCGCGCGGCGGCCAGCGATCCGCGGGTCGACCGGGTCTTTGTGGCCGCGGCGGTGAAGATCGAGATGTGCCGCACCGCCACGCCGGCCGATACCGCCTGGCTGCAACGCATCCGTCCGATTGCCGGGCACAATTATCATTTCCACGTGCGGTTGCGCTGTCCCGCCGGATCGCGCCATTGCGAGACACAAACGCCCAGCGTCGCGGAACTTTCCAACGGGGGTAACGGTTGTGATGATACGCTGACCTGGTGGGTGACGGATTATCTGAACCCGCCGCGTCGGACCACGCCGGTCGAACCCTCGCCCGAGCCGCCCCAACCCCGCCGCCGGTCGGCCCGTGAGATGATCATGGCCGATCTACCCCGCCAATGTGCCCAGGTATTGGAACGAGAATGAAAGCTGCCCGCGTCATTGCTTCCGCCCTGCTTGGCCTCGCCGCGGTTCTGCCCGCGGCGCTTCAGGCCCAGCCTGCCACCTATTACGCCGGGGTCGTCCAGCACGAACCCGCCAGCATCCCCGCCACCCAGGTCGTGGCCCGCTATCGGTTGCCGTTGATGTCGGGGGGCATCAACGACTTTTCCGGTATCGCCACGCCGGATGGCAACACGATCTACATGGTCTCGGACCACGGCTTCATCGTCGGGGCCCGCCTGCAGCGCGGCTATGGCCAGCGCATCGAGGGGATGGAAATCCGCCAGGTGGCGCTGCTCAATGACGAGAACGGGCATCCGCTGCTCGGCTCGATGCGCGACGCCGAGGGGGTCACCGTCGGGCGGGACGGCCGCCTCTATGTCTCGTTCGAGCAGCACAACCGCGTGTTGCGCTATGCCCGGCTGGGCGGCGCGGGCGAGGATCTGGGCGCGCATGTCGATTTCGCCCGCCTCCGGGCCGGGCGCGGGCTGGAAGCCGTCGCCGTCGCCCCGGATGGCCGCCTCTATGCCATCCCCGAACGCCCGGCACGCGCCACCTATGGTTTTCCCAGCTATGTCTGGAGCCCGCGCAGCGGCTGGGGCGACGGCTTCCGCCTGCCGATGGACCTGCAATTCCTGCCGGTCGGGGCCTCGTTCGGGCCCGATGGCATGCTCTATGTCCTCGAACGCGAACACGGCCCGCGCGGCTTTCGCAGCCAGGTCCGCCGCTTCACCGTGAACGGCGAGGGGATCAGCGCCGGGCAATGGGTGATGCGATCGGATTACGGGCAATTCGGCAATCTGGAGGGGATCAGCGTGTTCCGCGACTGGAACGGGAGGATCCGCCTGCTGATGGTCTCGGACGACGACCTGCAGACGGGCCCCAGCGAGTTGGTGGATGTGGTGGTCAATCGCTGAGCGATTGCAACCGCGCCCCATCGTTCCCATCTTTCGGGGGAGGAACGACAAAGGGTTGAACCTGTGACGGACGAGCGCAAGCATCAGGTAGAACCGGCGGTGCCGGTGATCTGGCTTCTGGGCAAGACGGGGGCGGGGAAGACCTCGCTCGTGCGGGCCCTGACCGGCGAGGGCGAGGTTGGCAACGGTTTCGCCCCCGGGACGCGCGGCGCGGCGACCCACGACTTCCCCGCCACGGCGCCGGCGGTGCGCTTTCTGGACACGCGGGGGCTGGGCGAGGATGGCTACGATCCCTCGGCCGATATCGCCGCCGCGCAAGCCAGCGCGCAGGCGATCCTGGCGGTGATGCGGCTTGACGATCCGGTGCAGGCCCCGGTCGCGGCGATCCTGCGCAAGACCAAACTGCCGGTGCTGCTGGTCTATACCGGCGCGGACCTCGTGTCGGAACCCGGGGCGCAGATCCGCGCCAAGGCCCATGTGACCGAGCTGATCGGCCGCGACCTGCCCTCGGTCACGCTGTCGATGCCGCATGAGGGGCTGGTCACGGGGTTGGAGGCGCTGCTCGATGCGCTGGACAGCTTCCTGCCCCGCGCCGCCGCCGCGCTGCGCCGCGCCGACGAGGCGCGCGCTTTCCAGAGCGTGCGGGGGCTGGTGCTGCGCTATGCGGCGATGGCGGGGGCCACGGATGTGGTGCCGTTGGCGGGCCTCGCGACCGTGCCAGCCGCGCAGGGCGCAATGCTGCATGCGCTGGCCCGCAAGCACAAGGTCGAGCTGACGCCGACCCGGCTGGGGCTTCTGGCCTCGGCCATGGGGATCGGCTCGCTGGTTCGCATGGGCACCGGACTTCTGGTCCGGCAGGGCGTCAAGCTGGTGCCGGTGGCGGGGCAGACGCTGGGCGCCGCCGCCGCTGCGGGGACCTCGTTTGCCACGACCTATGCACTGGGCCGCGCGGCCTCGGCCTGGTTCTATGGCACGGCGCGCGGCGCGGCGCCGGACGGGGCCACGCTGCGCTCGCTCTACGATCAGGCGCTGAAAGGCGCGCGGCATGCGTCTGGCTGACCGCCTGCGGCATACGCTCCTGCGCTGGGACCGGCTGGGCCTGGCGGCGGTGCTGGCGCTGCCGCTGACGATCTCGACGCTGCTGGGCTTCCTGTGGCTGACCGAACACGGTTATCTCTTGTGGTTCGCGCTGGGCTCGGCGCTGTTCTACGCCGTGTTTCGGGGCGCGGTGGCCTTGGCCCGCTGGCGCACCCGCGCGGCGGGCGAACGCGAGCCGCGCCAGATCGAGGGGCCGAAGCCCGATCCCGAATGGTCCGACGCCGAGAAAGCCGCCTTTGCCCGCGCCCGCGCCCGCATCGACCGCCGCCTGCGCGAGCCCCTGGCCTGGGACAAACTGCCCGAAGAGGCGCTGGCGGTGGTCGAGGAAGTGGCGGCGGATCTCTCGACCGGCAAACGGTCGGCGCTGGATTTCACCCTGCCCGAGGCGCTGCTGCTGATCGACCAGGTCGCGCTGCGCTATCGCGCCTTCCTGCTGGAACACGTGCCCTATTCCGACCGGCTCTCGGTCCGCACCATGCATTGGCTCTGGCGCCAGCAGGACAACGCGCTGACCGCCTGGGAGACGGGGTTCCTGGCCTGGCGCGGCGTGCGGCTGGTGCTCAACCCGGCGGTAGGGCTGCTGCGCGAGGCCGAGCGGGTGCTGGCCACGGGGCTGCAGGACCGGTTGACCGAGAAATTCCGCCGCGACGCCCAGGCGATCCTGCTGGAAGAGGCGGCGCAAGCGGCGATCGACCTCTATTCCGGCAGGCTCAAGGTCAGCGATGACGATCTCAGCCGCCGCGGCGCCCGGCTGCGCGTGCCCGACGCGCCCGTCGAGGGCGCGGTCGAGATCGTGCTCGTCGGCCAGACCGCGGCCGGCAAATCGACGCTGGTCAACGCCCTGTTGGGGCGGGAGGCGGCGGAAACCGACGCCGCGCCCACCACCGACCGGGCGGCGGGCCACGCGCTGGACGAGGATCTGCGGATCATCGACACGCCGGGACTCGACGGCTCGGACCGGATGGCGCGGGCGGTGGCGGCGCAGATGGTGACGGCGGATCTGGTGCTCTGGGTGCATCGCGCCAACCGGCCGGGGCGGGCGGCCGATACCGCGCTGGCCCGCGCCTTTGCCGAGGCCATGGCCCGCGACCCCGCCCGCCGCCAGCCGCCGGTGATCCATGTCGCCAATGCCGCGGATCTGCTGCTGCCGGGCTGGCCGCGGGCGGAAAACGCCCTCACCGCCGAGGACCGGACGCGGCTGGACGCGGCGACGGAGGCCATCGGCCGGGCGATGGGCGGGGTCGCGGTGCTGCCGATCCGCGCCGAGGCACCCGACTGGAACATCGACGCGCTGCGCGAGGCCATCGATCTTGTGCTGCCCGAGGCCCGCATGACCCGCCGCAACCGGCTACGGCTGGAGGCGGCGGCGGGCGAGGGGCTGCGCGGCAACCTGACCCGGGCGAGGAAGGGCCTCGGCGCCGTCGGCCGCGCGATCCGCTGGAAGCGGTAGCGCAGGGGGAGGGGCTTCGCCCTCAGCCGCGACGCCTCCGGCGCCGAGCCGCCAGGAGACGAAACGGGGGGCGACCAGCGGCGCGGCGTATCGCCGCGCCGAAACAGGTAGGGGGGGCCGTCTGCCCCCCTCTTGGCCTGACGGCCTGGTTCGGCCCTACGCTTGCGCTCCGAGCGTTCGGGCCTGACGACGCGCCACTGGCGCCTCGTCCGGGCGACCCTCACCCCCAAGGATATTTGGAGCGCAAAGAAGGCGGCTGAACGCCCTTCAAATCTTCATCTTTGTTCTCCAAATATCCTCGGGGGTTTCTCAAGGGGGTGGAAAACCCCCTTGAGCGGGGGGTGCGGGGGCGAGCGGCGTCTCGGAAACGCGCCAGTGGCGCGTTTCAGCCGCGCCCGTGGCGCGGCCGGACCTGGCCCCCCGCCTCGCCGCGGGTCCCGGGTTCTTGCGCTGGGTCAAGGCGGGCGCGGTGTAGGCGGTTAGAACGGGCGCATGGATGAGGCACAAATCACGGATGCGGTGTTCCGGGTTTCGGGGCTGACGCGGGTCTACCGGACCGGCGCGGTCGAGGTGCAGGCATTGCGGGGCGTCGATCTGGCTTTGGCCGAGGGCGAGCTGGTGGTGCTGCTGGGCGCCTCGGGCTCGGGCAAGTCGACGCTGCTGAACATCCTCGGCGGGCTCGACCGGCCGACCGGGGGCCGGGTCTTCTTCCGCGAGACAGAGCTGACGCGCGCCTCGGACCGGGCGCTGACCGCCTTTCGCCGCGACCATGTGGGTTTCGTCTTCCAGTTCTACAACTTGGTCCCCAGCCTGACCGCGCGCGAGAATGTCGCGCTGGTGACCGAGATCGCCCGCCGCCCGATGCGCCCCGAGGAGGCGCTGGACCGGGTGGGGCTGGGCGCGCGGATGGATCATTTCCCGGCCGAACTCTCGGGCGGCGAGCAGCAGCGGGTCGCCATCGCCCGGGCCATCGCCAAGCGGCCCGATGTCCTGCTCTGCGACGAGCCGACCGGGGCGCTGGACAGCGCCACCGGGGTGCAGGTGCTGGAGGCCTTGACCGCGGTCAACGAGGATCTCGGCACCGCCACGGTCATGGTCACCCATAACGCGGCGATCCAGAAGATCGCGCATCGCGTGGTGCGGATGGGCGACGGGCAGATCAAGGCCGATGCGCGCAACGAAACCCGGCTCGAACCCCGCGAGGTCAGCTGGTGAGGGCGCTCGACCGCAAGATGCTGCGCGATCTGCGGCGGGTCTGGGCGCAGGCTCTGGCCATCGCCGCGGTGCTGGCCTGCGGTATCCTGATGATGGTCGGCATGTCGATGACCCGGGCCACGCTGAGCGGCACGCAGGCGGCCTATTACGACCGCGCCCGCTTTGCCGATGTCTTCGCCGGGCTGACCAGGGCCCCCGCCGCGCTGGTGGCCGAGGCGCAGGCGCTGGATGGCGTGGCGCAGGCCGAGGGGCGGATCGGCTTTCAGGCGGTGCTGGATCTGGCGGGACAGGGGGCGCCGGCCTCGGCGCGGATCGTCTCGCTGCCGGCCTCGGGGGCGGTGCTGAACCTGCCGGTGCTGCGCCGGGGGCGCCTGCCCGATCCCCTGCAGCCCGACGAGGTGGCGATCAACGAATCCTTCGGCGAGGCCAATGGCCTGCTGCCGGGCGCCAGCTTCCACGCGGTTCTGAACGGGCGGCTGAGGGAGTTGACCGTCACCGGCTGGGTTCTGTCGCCCGAATTTGTCTACACGATCGCGCCGGGCGCGATGATGCCCGACGACCGGCGTTATGGCGTCGTCTGGATGGGGCAGGCGGCGGCCGAGGCGGCGATGGACATGGGCGGCGCGGTCAACGAGATCGCGCTGCGCCTGACCCGGGGCGCCGATGAACGCGCGGTGATCGCGGCGCTGGACCGGCTGACCGCCCCCTATGGCGGGACGGGAGCCCATGGCCGCGACCGGCAGATGAGCCATGCCTTTCTGGATGGCGAGCTGACCCAGCTTTCGGTCATGGCCACCACCATCCCGCCGATCTTCCTGCTGGTCGCGGCGTTCCTCGTGAACATGGTGCTGGGGCGGCTGATCAAGAGCGAGCGCACGCAGATTGGCCTCTTAAAGGCCATCGGCTATGGCTCGGCCGAGATCGGCTGGCATTATCTGAAGCTGGCGCTGCTGATCGGCACCACGGGGGCCGGGCTGGGCGTGGTGGCGGGGCAATGGATCGGCACCGGGCTGATCGCTCAATACCAGCAGTATTTTCGTTTTCCGGTCTATCTGCGCGATCCGGCCGCCGGCACGATGCTGCTGGCGGGCGGGCTGGGGCTGGCCACCGCGGCGCTGGGGGGCTTGCAGGCGGTCCGGGCCTCGGTCCGGCTGCCCCCGGCCGAGGCGATGTCGCCGCCCGCGCCGCCTGCCTTCTCGCGCGGGTGGCTCGACCGGGCGGTCAGCGCGCTCAGGGTGAGGCAGACCAGCATGATGATCCTGCGCTCGATCCTGCGCTGGCCGGGGCGGGCGGCGATCACGCTCTTCGGTGTCATGACCTCGGTCGCGCTGCTGGTTGCCAGTTACTTCATGATCGATTCCGTGCAGATCATGGCCGATACGCTCTTCACCCAGTCGAACCGCCAGCAGGTCACGCTGGTCCTGTCGCGCGCCCAGCCCGAGCGCGCGGTTCTGGACGCGCTCAGCCTGCCCGGCGTGCGCCAGGCCGAAGGCGCCTTCGCGATGCCCGCGCGGCTGGTGCATGGCCATCGCGAACGGCTGACCGCGGTCTCGGCCCATGCCGAGGGCGAGGCGCTGGCGCGGCTTCTGGACGACAGCGGGCGGGCCGTGCCGCTGCCCGCCGAGGGGCTGGTCCTGCCCGAACGGCTGGCGGCGGCGCTGCAGGTGGCGGTGGGCGACCGCCTGCGGCTGGAGATGCTGGCGGCGCCGCGGGCGGTGCTGGAGCTGCCGGTCGCCCGGATCATCGCCCAGGGCATGGGGCAGGAGGCGCATATCGCCGCCGATGCCCTCTTTGCAGCGATGGGTGTGGCGCCGCAGGTGAACCGGATCCATCTGCTGGCCGACCCCGAGGCGCTGCCTGCCCTCACCCTGGCGATCAAGACCTTGCCTGCAGTGGCCGGGCTGACCGACTGGCACGAGGTGCGCCGCCAGTTCGACGCTACCCTGCAGGCCAATATGGTGACCATGCTGACCATGCAGACGCTGATCGGACTGATGACCGCGGTGGGCGTGGTCTATAATGCCGCCCGTATCCAGGTTTCGGAACGCAGCCACGAACTCGCCTCGCTCCGGGTGCTGGGTTTCACCCGCTGGGAGGTGGGTTTCGTGCTGGTGGGCGAGATCATGCTGCTGACATTGCTGGCAATCCCGCTGGGCTGGCTGTTGGGCTACGGGCTGGCGGCGGGGCTGGTCGGGGCGATGTCGAGCGATCTGATGTCGATCCCCTTCGTGGTGACGCGGCGCACCTACGCGCTGGCGGCGCTGGCGGTCTTTGCCGCCTCGCTGGGGGCGGTGCTTCTGGTCAGGCGGCGGCTCGACCGGGTGGATCTGGCAATGGCGCTGAAGGCGCGGGACTGAGGAGCAGCGGATGAGCTGGACACGGCGGATCGCGGTCGCGGGCGGCGCCCTGGTGCTGGCGGGCGGGTTGGGCTGGGCGCTGTGGCCCGAACCCGCGGCGGTGGATGTCGCGACGGTGACGCGGGGCGATCTGCGGGTCACGGTTGCGGCCGAGGGGATCACCCGGGTGCGCGAACCCTATTCGGTGACCGCGCCCATCGCCGGCATTGTCGAGCGTTCGCCGGTGGCGGTGGGCGATGCGGTCCTGCGGGGCGAGACCGTGCTGGCGGTGATCCGCCCGGCCGCGCCCGCGCTGATGGATGCCCGCAGCCGCGCCCAGGCCGAGGCGGCGGTGCGCGAGGCGGAAGCCGCGCTGGCGCTGGCCGAGACCAATCTGCGCGGCGCGCTGAATGCGGTCAGCCGGGCGCAGGGCGATCTGCAGCGGGCCCGGGCGTTGCGCGCCTCGGGCACCATCTCGCAACACGCGCTCGAGGAGGTGGAGACCGCCTTCACCGCCGCCTCGCAGGCGCTGGCCGCCGCGCGGCAGGAACGCGACCTGCAGCAGGCGGTGTTGGGCCGGACCCGGGCGCAGCTGATGGAACCGGGGGGCGACGAGGGGGTGACCTCGGCGGTGCGGCTTTTCGCGCCGATCTCGGGCACGGTGCTGTCGGTCGAGGATCCCTCGTCACGGCTGGTCGCCGCCGGGGCGCCGCTGCTGGCGCTGGGCGATCTGGGGGATCTGGACCTGGAGACGGATCTTCTGTCCACGGATGCGGTGCGGGTCGCCGAAGGCGCCCCGGCGCTGGTCGAACGCTGGGGCGGCGAGGGGTCGCTGCAGGCGGTGGTGCGCCGGATCGAGCCGGCCGCCTTCACCCGCGTCTCGGCGCTGGGGATCGAGGAGCAGCGCGTGCGGCTCAGGCTCGATTTCACCACCCCGCGCGAGGCGCGCCCGGGGCTGGGCGACCGCTACCGGGTCTTCGTGCGGGTGGTGGTCTGGGAGGGGAGCGACCGGCTTCTGGTGCCGCAAGCCGCGCTGTTTCGCCTGGGCGGCGGCTGGGCGGTGTTCCGCGCGCAGGACGGCCGCGCCGTGGAAACCCCGGTCGAGATCGGCCAGCAGGCCGAGGGCATGGCCGAGCTGCTGGCGGGGCTGGAGGAAGGGGAGGCGGTGATCCTCTATCCCGCTTCGACGCTGAGCGACGGCGCGGCGGTGGTGGCGCGTGCTGACTAGGCTCCGCGCCCTTTGTGGGCACCCGGAGGGCGGCCCCCCCGGGCCCCCGGGATATTTGAGGCGCAAAGAGGGGGCTTAAGCTCCGACTAACCTTGATCTTTGCGCCTCAAATATCCTGCGGGAGGGTCCGGGAGGGTGTAAAACCTCCCGGGGCGGCAGTGCATGCCGCGTTCAGAGGATGAAGCGGAAGGTCCGGTCCAGCGGCAGCTCCCGCGCCCGGGTGCCGGTCAGGGCGAAGAGCGCGTTGGCCAGCGCCGGGGCGGCGGGCGGGGTGCCGGGCTCGCCGACGCCGCCGATATGCGGATTGTCCTCCAGGATCCGCGTCTCGATCCGCGGTGCGCCCGGCATGCGCAGCCCATCCGTGTCGGGGAAGTTCCGCTGTTCGACCATCCCGTCGGCGAAGGTGATCTGTCCATGCACCGCGGCCGAGAGCCCGTAGATCAGCCCGCCCTCCATCTGCGCCCGCAGGTTCTGCGGGTCGATGGCGATGCCCGCGTCGCAGGCGATCCAGGCGCGGGCGATGCGGATGCCGGCCTCCTCCTGCACCACCTCGATCACCTGGGCCACCGGCGTGCCGAAGGACCAGACCATCGCCACCCCCAGCGCGGTGCCGGGCGCGCGGGGCGCATCCCAGTCCGACATCGCGCGCACCGCCTCCAGCACGCCCGCCGCGATCGGGCTTTCCGGGCGCGCCAGCTCCAGCCGGAAGTCCAGCGGATCTCGGCCCGCTTCATGGGCCAGCTCGTCGATGAAGCTCTCCATCACGAAGCCGTTGTGGCTGGAGCCGACCGAGCGCCAGGGGCCGATCGGCAGCGCCAGCTCGGCCGTGTAGCCGCGGATGCGGTAGCGGGGGATGGCATAGGGCTGATCGAACAGGCCCTCGACCAGCGCCCGGTCCGGCCCCAGGGCCGAAAAGCCGAAATACCGGGGCAGCAACTGGCCCATGATCCCTTGACCGGCGATCTGGCCATCGAGCAACGTTGCCCGCCCGCCATCGACCTTGCCGCGCATCCGGGCGATCACCGCGGGGCGGTAGAAGTCATGCGTCATGTCCTCTTCCCGCGACCAGGTGAGCTGCACGGGAATGCCCGGCATCTCCTGCGCGACCCGCGCCGCCAGGACCGAGAAATCGTACTCGCCCCGTCGCCCGAAGCCGCCGCCCATGGCGGTGGTGTTGACGGTGACCGCCGTGCGGTCGATCCCCAGCGCCTCGGCCACGCGGCTTTCCTGCAGCAGCGGCGACTGGTTCGGCGACCAGAGCGTCAGCCGGCCCTGATCCCAAAGCGCGGTCGCGTTCTGCGGCTCCATCGGCGCATGGGCCAGATAGGGCAGGCGGTATTCGGCGCTGATCTCGGTGCCCGGCTGATCCTCGTCGCCATCGTCGCGCATCGTGGAATTGGGGCTGTCGTCGAAAGCCGCTTCGAGGGTGGCCATGATCGCGGCCTGATCGGCAGGGTAGGGGGCTTCGGCCCAGTCGGGCGCCAGCGCCTCGGCGCCCTGGAACGCGGCCCAGGTGTTGCGCGCGACCACGGCCACGCCGGTGCCGAGGGTGATGACCCGCTCCACCCCCGGAACGGCCAGCGCGGGCGCCGTATCGACGCCGAGCATCGCACCGCCCAGGCGTGGGTTCATCCGCAGGGTGGCGAATTTCATGCCCGGCAGGCGGGTGTCGATGCCATAGGACTGGGTGCCGGTGACCTTGGCCGGCATGTCGGCGCGCGGCACCTCGGTGCCGATCAGCCGCCATTCGGAACGGGGTCGGGGATCGACTTGCGGGGGCTCGATCCGGGCGGCGGCTTCGGCCAGATCGGCATAGGGGATCGTGGTGCCATCCGGCGCAATGACCGCGCCCGCCTCGGTCCTCAGCCGGGCGACAGGCACGTTCAGCCGGGCGCTGGCCGCCAGTTTCAGCGCCTCGCGGGCCGAGGCCCCGGCGTGGCGCATCTTCTCGTAGCCGTCGCGGATCGAGGTGGAGCCGCCGGTGATCTGCGTGCCCAGCAGCTTGCCGACCTCACCCACCGCGCCGCCGATGCTGCGCATCCAGTCGGACATGGAGTAATCGGGCACCGGGAACAGCGATTCCCCCATTGCCGCGTTGTAATAGGCGGCCGAAGCCGGGCCATGGGCCACGCGCACCGACTGCCAGTCGACATCGAGTTCTTCGGCCACCAGCATGGCCAGCGCCGATTGCGCGCCCTGGCCCATGTCGGCGCGGCCCGAGACCACGGTGATGCCGTCCTGATCGATCACCAGGAAAGCGTTCATCGCCGCGCCCTGGCTGGGGTCCAGCGGGTTCGGGACCGGCTGGCGGACCTTCCAGACGCCGAAGGCCACGCCCCCGGCGATGGCGGCGGCGGCGACCAGGAAGCTGCGGCGGGTGATGGTGCCCAGGCGGCTCATATCGCGTCCTCCCGCATCTGGATGGCGGCATCGTGGATCGCGGCGCGGATCCGGTTGTAGGTGCCGCAGCGGCAGAGATTGCCGGCCATCGCCTCGTCGATATCGGCGTCGGTCGGGTCGGGGATGCGCGACAGAAGATCCGCGGCCTGCATGATCTGGCCGGACTGGCAATAACCGCATTGCGCCACCTGATGGCGCAGCCAGGCCGCCTGCACGGCATGCATCGCTGCCGGATTGCCCAGCCCCTCGATGGTCGTGACCTCGCCCCAGACATCGCCCAGCGCCACCTGGCAGCTGCGCATCGCCTCGCCGTCGATATGGACGGTGCAGGCGCCGCAGGCCCCCACGCCGCAGCCGAATTTGGTGCCGGTCATGCCCAGTTCGTCGCGCAGGACCCACAGCAGGGGCGTGTCCTCGGGTGCGTCGATCACCTGGGCGGTGCCGTTGATGGTCAGGGTCGTTGGCATGGGAACCTCCCGAATCGGCCGTCCGCTTACGTTTTGACACTATTACGCAAAATTGTCAGTCTGTAAATTGACAAACTGAACGGAAAGTGTCATCGGTTCACCATGACCAGCCAGACCTTGCCGATTGATGAAGACGATCCCCGCCGCGCCGCGATTCTGGCCGCTGCGGTCGAGGTTTTCGCGCGCTATGGATTCAAGCGCACGGCGATGGAGGATATCGCCCGCGCCGCCGGAGTCTCGCGCGCGGCGCTCTATCTGCATTACCGCAACAAGCAGGATATCTTCCGCTCGCTGGTACAGGGCTATTTCGAACTGACCGAGGCGCGGATGCAGGCGGCGCTGGTGCCGGGCCGCGACCCGGAACAGGCCCTGCAGGGGGCTTTCGAGGCGAAGCTGGGCCCCGAGATGATGCCGCTCATCGAATCGCCGCATGGCGAGGAATTGCTCGACGCCAATTTCGCCACCGCCGCCGATCTGGTCGAGGCGGCCGAGGCGCGGCTTGCGGCCAAGATCGCCGACTGGCTGCGGGCCGAGGCGGCGGCGGGGCGCGTGTCGCTGGCGGCCTTCGACGGGGATGCCGCCGCGCTGGCCGAGGCCATGATCGCGGCGCTGCATGGCCTCAAGCATCAGGTGGACAGCTATGCGGCGCTGAAGACCGCCATGGTGCGGCTGGCGCGGCTTTTCGCCCGCGGTGTCAGAGTCTAGAGCACGGACACGCGGGTGCCCGGTCCGACCCGCTCGGCCAGGTCGATGACATCGTGGTTGATCATGCGGAAACAGCCCGACGAGGCGGCGCGGCCGATGGAGCGCCAGCTGGGCGTGCCGTGGATGCGGATGCCCTCGTCATGGCCGGTCGCCAGCGTCCGCAGATAGAGCGCGCGGGCGCCCAGCGGGTTGCGGGGGCCGCCCGGCTGGCCTTCGGCCCATTGTTCGAGCGAGGGGTCGCGGGCGATCATCGAGGGCGTCGGCCGCCAGGTCGGCCAGCGGGCCTGGCGGTAGATCTCGGCCTCGCCGCGCCACAGAAGCCCCTCGCGCCCCACCGAGACGCCGTAGCGCAGCGCATAGCCGTTTTCGAGCACCAGATGCAGGGCGCGCTGATCGGGCAGGATGACGATATGGCCCGGCGCCTGCTCCCCCTCCCAGGGCACGACCTGACGGCGCAGCCCCTCGGGCACTTCCTCGATCGGCACGGCCGGAACGGTGAAGCGGCCATCGGCGCGGGTGGCATAATCGATGACGGGAAGCTCGGGCGGCGGCGGCGCGATCATGACGCAACCGGCAACGGGGAGCGTGGCAAGACCGGCGAGCAGGGCGCGGCGGGACAGCAGGGACATGGAACTCTCTTTGGCAGCGTCTACGGGGGTTAGACGGTCGAGAGGCGCCAAGGGTTCCATTTTTCCCAAAAATAACCGGCGGGCGGCCGGGGGGTGAGGCGCAGGGGCCACGGGAAGGCAGGGGAAGGGCATGAAAAAGGGTGCGGATTCTGACGAATCCGCACCCGGTCACTCGTTACACTGGCGCGTTTTCCTCTGGGCCCGGCTCGCCTTGCCGGGCTGGACGCTCAGGCGGCGCGGCGCTTCTGCACCGGCCGACCGGCGAAGGTCTTGTCGCCGACCTTGACCACGACCAGCCCTGATGGCGTCGTGCGCACGAACTGCCCCTGGATGCTCAGGTAGCGGCCGATCATGATCGTTTTCAGCATGGTTAGTCCCTCGTTCACCTTGCCCCATTTCTGCCACATTCCCGGCCGTCTCGCCAGAAAAACGTCATATTTATCGTTTGGCAACAGGAACTTGATTGTTCCATTGTTGGTAGATTGGCGACAATACGGCTATCACTACCCGAGTGTTTCGTCAGTTCCTACAGCCAATCCCGCAGGATCGGGATCAGCGGGATATCGGCGGGCGGCATCGGATACTGGGTGAGGTCGCGCGCCCGTACCCAGGCCAGGGTCTGCCCTTCACGCGGAGTGACGATTCCCTGCCAGCGGCGGCAGGCGAAGAGCGGCATCAGCAGGTGGAAATCGGCGTAGGAATGGCTGGCAAAGGTCAGGGGGGCAAGGCAGGAATGCCAGGTCTCGATCCCCAGCTCCTCATGCAACTCGCGGATCAGCGCCGCTTCCGGCGTCTCGCCGGCTTCCACCTTGCCGCCAGGGAATTCCCAGAGCCCGGCCATGGATTTGCCTGGCGGGCGCTGGGCGAGGAGGACGCGGCCGTCGGCGTCGATCAGGGCCACGGCAGAGACGAGGAGGGTCTTCATCAGCGGAGCTTTCGCAGGCGGCGGGCGCCGGGGGGCCTTCTGCCCCCCGGACCCCCCGAGGATATTTGACGCGCAAAGAAGGGGCGGGGCGGGACCCCGTTACCCCTGTTTCTCAGGAGCGGTAATCGGCGTTGATGTCGATGTAGCGATGCGTGAGATCGCAGGTCCAGACCTTGGCACGGCCCTTGCCCAGGCCGAGATCGACGCCGATCTCCAGCTCGTCGCGCTTCATGTAGGCGGCGCCGTCCTCTTCCTTGTACGCGGGATCGACGAGGCCCGCGCTCGCCACCTGGATTCCGCCGAAGCTGATGGCGAGCTTGTCGCGGTCGGCGGCGGCGCCCGATTTGCCCACCGCCATGACGATGCGGCCCCAGTTCGGATCCTCGCCGGCGATGGCGGTCTTGACCAGCGGGGAGTTGGCGATGGCAAGCGCGCAGCGCTTGGCATCGGCCTCGGACGCGGCGCCGGTCACGGTGATGCCGACGAATTTGGTCGCGCCCTCGCCGTCGCGCACCACCTGATGCGCCAGATCCAGCATCACCGCGCCCAGGGCCTTGTCGAACGCGCGGGCGCTGGCCGAGCGGCCGTTGCCGATGGCCGGGCCCTGGCCGGTGGCGGCGACCAGCAGCGTGTCCGAGGTCGAGGTGTCGCTGTCCACGGTGATGGCGTTGAAGCTGCGGTCGGTATGGCGGCTGACCATGGCCTGCAGCGCCTTCTGGCTGATCGCCGCATCGGTGAAGACATAGACCAGCATCGTCGCCATGTCGGGCGCGATCATGCCCGAGCCCTTGGCGATGCCGGCGATGGTGATCGGGCCGGCCTCGGTCTCGACCAGGGCCATGGCGCCCTTGGGATAGGTGTCGGTGGTCATGATGGCGCGGGCGGCGTCGGTGATGCCGCCGGGCGCGAGGCCCGCGACCAGCCCGTCGAGCGCGGCCTCGATCTTTTCATGCGGCAGCGGCTCGCCGATCACCCCGGTCGAGGAGGTGAAGACGCGGGTTTCCGGGAGGCCCAGCTTTTCCGCCACTGCGGCCGAGAGGGCGTTGACCGAGGCCCAGCCCCGGGCGCCGGTGAAGGCGTTGGAATTGCCCGAGTTCACCAGGATGGCGGCGCCGGTTTCGGCCGGGGCGGGCAGGCCGATCTTGGCCTGGCAATCGAGGACCGCGGCCGAGCGGGTGGCCGAGCGGGTGAAGGTCCCGGCGACGACCGAGCCGGGCGCGAGGCGGGCCAGCATCACATCGGTACGGTTCTTGTAGCGCACGCCGGCCTGGGCGGTGGCGAATTCGACGCCCGCGATGGCGGGCAGGGCCGGGAAGCCGTCCTTGGGGGCGAGGGGCGAGACGAGCGTGAGCTTGGCCTTGGGGGCCTCGGCCGGGGCGGCCGCGATCTGCCCCTCCAGCGCCTTGGCGCGGGCCTTCCACTTCTTCGCTTTTTCTTTGTACTTCTTGGCCATCGCCAGCAGGCTCCTCGGGCATGGGAAAGGCCCGCACCCCCGCGAGGGTACGGGCCGGTTGCGGGGCGAGGATAAACGCCCGGCTCTTACTCGTCCAGCAGGGTCGACTGGCTCAGGAGCGCGGGGTCCATGCCTTCCGACAGGTTCTCGGCGGTGCTGGCCGCGCGCAGGTCCTCGATATAGGCGCGGGTCGCCTCGCGCTGGATCTGCGTGACCAGATCCTCGCGCACCTGGTCGAGCGTCGGCGCGCTGGCGGTGCGGGTTTCCAGAAGCTTGACCACGTGCCAGCCGAACCTGGTCTGCACGGGTTCCGAGACCTGGCCGGGTTCCAGCGCCTCGACCGCGGCCTGGAACTCGGGGATCATCACCCCCGGACCGAACCAGCCCAGATCGCCGCCCTGCTGGGCCGAGCCATCGGCCGAGAATTCCTGCGCCACCTCGGCGAAATCGCGGCCTTCGGCCAGCGCGGCGACCACCTGGTCGCGCTCTTCCTCGCTGCGCACGAGGATATGCGCGGCGTGATATTCCGTCACCGGCTCGCCCTGGGCGTAATCGGCGACGAAGGCGTCATAGGCGGCCTGCACGCTTTCGTCGGTGACAGCGGCGGTGGCGACCTCCACCAGAGCCGCATTGGCGAGGAAATTGCGCGTTTCGTTCTGCAGCATCAACTGGTCGCGCAGCGACAAGTCACCGGCCTGGGCCTGGGCCAGAAGCTCTTGTTCGATGAGCTGTTCGACCAGCGCCGGGAACAGGGTTTCGTCGGGCACCTGGGCAAACTGCTGCGGCAGCTGGGCGCGGAGCGCGATGGCCTGACCGAGGGTGATCTCGGTCTCGCCGACGCGGGCGATGACCGTGGCGGCAGTCGGGGCGTCCTGCGCCAGTGCCGGCGCGGCGAGCACCGACAGCAACACGGCTGCGGCCGCAAATCGAGCGTTTTTGAACATGCAAGGCTCCTGAATCGCGTCCCTTCGGGCCGCTGTGATTGACACTCAGATGGCCGCCCCTTACATGCCAGAACGGATTTTTCACGGGCTGGCCAGCCGCGCCCTGTTTAAGAAAGCAGCCGCCGACCGGCAAGACCGCCGGTGCAGCCAGCCGGTCACACAAAGGCGAGCGGAGATCAGATGTTGGGGCTTGGAACGATCAGCCGGAAGATTTTCGGCACGGCGAATGACCGCAAGGTCAAGGCAGTCCGCCCGCTCGTCGCAAAGATCAACGCGCTCGAGGATGAGATCGCCGCGCTGGACGACGCGGGGCTGATCGCCAAGACCGAAGCGCTGAAAGCCCGGGTCGCGGGGGGCGAGAGCCTCGACTCGGTCCTGCCCGAAGCCTTCGCCAATTGCCGCGAGGCTGCCAAGCGCGCGCTGGGCCTGCGCGCCTTCGACGTACAGCTCATCGGCGGCATCTTCCTGCATCAGGGCAATATCGCCGAGATGAAGACCGGCGAGGGCAAGACGCTGGTCGCGACCTTCCCGGCCTATCTGAACGCGCTTTCGGGCAAGGGTGTGCATGTCGTTACGGTGAACGATTACCTCGCGCGGCGCGACTCGGCCTGGATGGGCAAGGTCTATGCCAAGCTGGGCCTGACGACCGGCGTCGTCGTTCCGCATCAGCCGGACGAGGAAAAGCGCGCGGCCTACAAGGCCGACATCACCTATGCCACCAACAACGAGTTGGGCTTCGACTATCTGCGCGACAACATGAAGACCGACCTGGGTCAGATGATGCAGCGCGGGCATAACTTCGCCATCGTCGACGAGGTCGACTCGATCCTGATCGACGAGGCCCGCACGCCGCTGATCATCTCGGGCCCGATGGCGGATCGCGGCAACCTTTATGTCCGCGTGAACGAGCTGATCCCGCAGCTGGTGGACGAGGATTTCACCCTCGACGAGAAGCAGCGCACCGTCAGCTATACCGAGGAAGGCAACGAGCATATCGAGCAATTGCTCTATGCCGCGGGGCTCTTGCCGGAAGGCCAGTCGCTCTACGACCCGGAATCGACGACGCTGGTGCACCACGTCAACCAGGGCCTGCGCGCGCACAAGATGCTGCACAAGGACCAGCATTACATCGTCCGCGACGGCAAGATCGTGCTGATCGACGAATTCACCGGCAGGATGATGCTGGGCCGGCAGCTTTCGGAAGGGCTGCATCAGGCGGTCGAGGCCAAGGAAGGGCTGCAAATCCAGCCTGAGACGGTGACGATGGCTTCGATCACCTTCCAGAACTACTTCCGCATGTACAAGAAGCTGGGCGGGATGACCGGCACGGCCTCGACCGAGGCCGAGGAATTCCAGGAAATCTATAACCTGGGCGTGGTCGAGATCCCGACCAACCGGCCGATCGCCCGTCTGGACGAGCATGACCAGGTCTACAAATCCGCGCGCGAGAAATTCCTGGGCATCGTGGCCGAGATCAAGGCAGCCAACGCCAAGGGCCAGCCGATCCTGGTCGGCACCACCTCGATCGAGAAATCCGAGGAGCTGAGCCAGCTTCTGACCTCGGAAGGGATCGTCCACAACGTCCTCAACGCCCGCCAGCACGAGCGCGAGGCGCATATCGTGGCCGAAGCCGGGCGCGTGGGGGCGGTGACCATCGCCACCAACATGGCCGGCCGCGGCACCGACATCCAGTTGGGCGGCAATGTCGACATGCAGGTGATGGACGCGCTGGCCGCCGACCCCGAGGCCGATCCGGTGGCGCTGCGCGCCCGGATCGAGGCCGAGGTGGCCGACGAGAAGCAGAAGGTTCTGGAAGCGGGCGGCCTGTTCGTGCTGGCCACCGAGCGCCATGAATCGCGCCGGATCGACAACCAGCTGCGCGGCCGCTCGGGCCGGCAGGGCGACCCGGGGCGCTCGGTCTTCTTCCTGTCCTTGGAAGATGACCTGATGCGGATCTTCGGCTCGGAGCGGCTGGAGAAGGTGCTGTCGACGCTGGGGATGAAAGAGGGCGAGGCCATCGTTCACCCCTGGGTCAACAAGTCGCTGGAAAAGGCCCAGGCCAAGGTCGAAGCCCGCAACTTCGACATCCGCAAGACGCTGCTGAAGTTCGACAACGTGATGAACGACCAGCGCAAGGTGATCTTCGGCCAACGGCTGGAAATCCTGGAAGCCGAGGATCTGAGCGAAATCACCACCGACATGCGCCATGCCGTCATCGACGAGATGGTCGTGCGGCACATGCCGCAGGGTTCCTATGCCGACCAGTGGGATGTCGACGGCCTGACCGAGGCGGTGAAGGACAAGTTGTTCCTGGAACTGCCGATCACCGATTGGGCGGCCGAGGACGGCGTCGATCAGGAGCAGGTGAAGGAACGCATCACCGAGGCCTCGGACAAGCTGATGGCCGACAAGGAGGCCGCCTTCTCGTCCGACACGATGCGGATGATCGAGAAGCAGCTCCTGCTGCAGGTGATCGACGGCAAGTGGCGCGACCATATCGTGACGCTGGACCACCTGCGCTCGGCGGTGAACTTCCGCGGCCTGGCGCAGCGCGATCCGCTGAACGAATACAAGTCCGAGGCCTTCGTGCTCTTCGAGCATATGCTGGGCGCGCTGCGCGAAGAGGTGACGCGGCAATTGTCGCGCATCCGCCCGCTCACCGCCGAGGAACAGGCCGTCATGCAGCAGCAGATGGCGATGCAACAGGCTGCCGAGCGTGCGGCGATGAACCCGGGCGGCAAGCTGGACCAGCCGATGGACCTGCCGAAGCTGGGCGGCTCGGCCCCGGCGGCGGCCGCGCCGACCGGCACCCGGCGCGAGGGCTTCGACGAGAACGATCCCGCGACCTGGGGCAACCCCAGCCGCAACGATCCCTGCCCCTGCGGGTCGGGCAAGAAGTTCAAGCAATGCCACGGGACGCTGGCCTGAGGCGTTGCAGCGGGGGGCCGTCTGCCCCCCGCACCCCCCCGAGGATATTTGACGCGCAAAGATGGGCAATTTGAGTCAAATTGTCCGGCCTTCCTGGGCATGACCGGTCCGGGAAGGGCAGGGGGCGGGCGCCCCATCGCCGATATTTAACCTGCGAAGTGGGCTTGCCTTCCGGTCGGGCGGGGGCCTATGCATCCTCTGCGCGAACAGCGCCCGGAGGAGGCCCCCATGACCCAGACGCAATCTCAGCCCCTGAAGGCCGCGCTGTGGATGGTGGGTGCCATCGTTTCCTTCGTGCTGATGGCGGTGGCCGGGCGCGTCGTGCAGGTCGAACTGAACACCTTCGAACTGATGTTCTGGCGCTCGCTCATGGGCTTTCTGCTGGTGGTGGCAATCATCCGCCTCAGGCGCGGCGACTTCGCCATCGTGCGGACGCGGCACTGGGGCCTGCATCTGGTGCGCAACACGTTTCATTTCGCCGGCCAGAATCTGTGGTTCTACGGCCTGATGATGATCCCGCTGTCGCAGCTGGTGGCGCTGGAATTCACCGGGCCGATCTGGGTGGTGCTGCTGGCGCCGGTTTTCCTGGGCGAACGGCTGACCGGGGTGCGGCTGGCGATCACCATGGTGGGCTTCGTCGGCGTCCTGGTGGTGGCGCAGCCGGGCGTGCAGCCCCTGAACCTGGGCCATCTGGCGGGCGTGCTGGCGGCGGTGGGTTTTGCCATGAACCTGATCTTCACCCGCAAGATCATGCTGCATGACCATGTGCTGACGGTCCTGTTCTGGATGACGCTCAGCCAGGCGGGAATGGCGCTGCTGCTGGCGCTGGCGAGCGGTTTCACCTGGCCCAGCCTGGCGATGCTGCCCTGGCTGGCGATCATCGCCCTGACCGGACTCAGCGCGCATTACTCGCTGACCTCGGCGCTGGGGCTCGCGCCCGCGACGCTGGTGGCGCCGATGGAATTCGCCCGGTTGCCGATCGTCGCGCTGGTCGGCGTCTGGCTTTATGCCGAGGCGCTGGATCCGATGGTCTTTCTGGGCGCGGCCATCATCTTTTCGGCAAACTTCCTGAATCTGCGCCTGAATTCCCGTCGGGCGGCGCAGGCCTGACGATCCTGCCGCGGCGAAAACACTGGACGCCTCCGGCGTCTGCGCTAGGATGCGCGGGGCCTGCGGATTCTAGCGCTAACGAGCGCGGAATACGGGTTCAACCGGCGCGAATGCCGTGTATATACCGCGATATTGGTCAGTCGAAATGACCAAAAGAAACTCTGGGAGGAATACTCATGGATCGTCGTTCATTCCTGCGCACCTCGACCTTCGGCGGGGCTGCGGCCGCGGCCTCGACGCTGGCCGCCCCGGCCGTTGCGCAGGGCCGGACCACCTGGCGCATGGTCACCACCTGGCCGCGCAACTTCCCCGGCCTCGGCGTCGGCGCGCAGCGTCTGGCGGACCGGATCACCGCCGCCACCGATGGCCAACTCACCGTCGAGGTCTTCTCGGCCGGCGAGATGGTGCCCGCGCTGCAATCGCTCGATGCGGTCATCGACGGCACGGCCGAGATGAGCCACGGCGCCGCCTATTACTGGCAGAACAAGTCGGTCGCGCTGTCCTTCTTCACCGGCGTGCCCTTCGGCCTGACCGCGGCCGAGCATTCGGCCTGAATGCGCTTCCTGGGCGGCCAGGAGATGTGGGACGAGGTCTATGACCAGTTCGGCGTGATGGGCTTCCTGTCGGGCAACACCGGCACCCAGACCGGCGGCTGGTTCCGCAACGAACTGACCGGGCTCGCCGACCTTCAGGGTCTGCGCTTCCGCACCCCGGGTCTGGGCGGTCAGGTCTGGCAGCGCCTCGGCGCTTCGGTCACCAACATGGCTGGCGGCGAGATCTTCCAGGCGCTGCAATCGGGCACGCTGGACGCGGCGGAATTCGTCGGCCCCTACAACGACCTCGCGCTGGGCTTCTACCAGGTCTGCAAGCACTACTACACCTCGTCCTTCGTCGAACCGGGCCTTGCGACCGAGCTTGTCGTCGACAAGGCCAAGTTCCTCGAACTGCCCGAGAGCACCCAGGCCATCGTCCGCGCCGCCTGCCAGGCCGAATACGAGAACGTCTATTCGGACTTCGTGGCCAATGACCCGCGCGCGCTGGCGACCATCGTCAACGAGCATGGCGTGACCGCGCATGCGTCCTTCCCGGACGACATCCTGGAAGCGGGCGCCCGCGAATCGAAAGCGATGATCCAGGAACTGCTGGCCTCCAGCGACGACCTGACCGCGCGCACCGCCCGCAGCTTCGTCGATGCGCTGAAGCTGATGCGCACCCGGACCGAGGGCACCGACCAGGTGTTCACCACGGCCCGTCAGCGCTTCTTCGACACGTCGGATCTGTAATCCGACAGCCCCGCGCCCGGCAGGACCGAGCGCGGGGCTTTTCCATCCCCAGCGCCGGATGCCAGACCCCGTTGCGACGGCCGGCGCCTTGCTTTTCCCGTGCGGATCCAGGAGGTCCCCTTGAACGGTCTTTCCGCCATCATGCGCGCCATCAACGGCGTGAACCGGCTGATCGGCAATGTCTTTTCATGGCTTGCGCTCGCCATCGTTCTGGTCTGCTTCTGGGTCGTCGTCGAACGCTATCTGTTTTCGACCACGCGGCTGTGGATGCAGGATCTCTATCCCTGGCTGAACGGGGTGATGTTCACCGCTGTCGCCGCCTATGCGCTCTATACCAACGATCACGTGCGGGTGGACATCTTCTACCGGCCCGCCTCGACGCTGAAAAAGGCCTGGCTTGACCTGATCGGGGTGCTTTTGTTCCTTTTGCCCTTCACCTGGGTCGTCTGGACCTATTGCTACGTCTTCGTCGCCCGCTCCTGGGGCCTGCAGGAAGGATCCGCGAACCCAGGCGGGGCGCCTGGCCTCTTCCTGGTCAAGGGCTTCATCCTGGTCTTTGCCGTGACGCTGGCGCTGCAAGGCATCTCGATGCTGATCCGGTCGATCCTGATCATCCGCGGGCGCGAGGATCTCGTGCCCAAATCCTACCGCTACGAAGCCGTCTCGGAGTAACCGCCCATGGATCTTGTACTTGTCGGAGAGATCCTTTCGGCGCTGATGTTCCTGGGCGTGATCGGCTTCCTGATGCTGGGCTTCCCGGTGGCCTTCACGCTGGCGGGGACCTCGATCCTCTTTGCGCTGGTCGGCCTGTCGCTGGGGGTGTTCGACATGTCGAACCTCAGCGCCCTGGCCGGGCGCTATACCGGCTACATGACCAACGAGGTTCTGGTCGCGGTGCCGCTCTTCATCTTCATGGGGGTGATGCTCGAACGCTCGAACATCGCCGAGCAGCTTCTGTCCACCATGGGCAAGCTCTTCGGCTCGATGCGGGGCGGGCTTGGCATCTCGGTCGTGGTGGTGGGCGCGCTGCTGGCGGCCTCGACCGGGGTTGTCGGCGCTACCGTGGTCACGATGGGCCTCATTTCGCTGCCCGCCATGCTGCGGGCGGGCTACGACCCGAAGCTCGCCACCGGCACGATCTGCGCCTCGGGCACGCTGGGGCAGATCATCCCGCCCTCGACCGTCCTGATCTTCATGGGCGACATGATCGCCGGCATGCATGCGCAGGCGCAGATGAGCCTGGGCAATTTCGCGCCGAGCGCGGTGTCGGTGGGCGACCTCTTCGCCGGCGCCTTCATTCCCGGCTTGCTGCTGGTCGTGGTCTACATCGGCTATATCCTGTTCAAGGCCGTGACCGACCCCGAAAGCTGCCCGGCGATGCCGATGACGGCCGAGGAGAAAAAGGGCCTCCCGCGCGAGATCTTCGTGGCGCTGGTGCCGCCCCTGATGCTGATCATCGCCGTGCTGGGCTCGATCCTGGGCGGTATCGCCACCCCGACCGAGGCCGCCTCGGTCGGTGCCGTGGGGGCGACGATCCTGGCCGCGCTGCGCGGCCGCCTGCGGCCGTCGATCGTGCTGGATACCGTGCGCTCGACCGCCAAGATCACGGCCATGGTCTTCATCATCCTGTTCGGCGCCTCGGTCTTTTCGGTGGTGTTCCGCCAGATGGGCGGCGACGATCTGGTGCATGAATTCCTGACCGGCATTCCCGGCGGGGCGCTGGGGGCGATGATCGCCGTCATGGTCGTGATGTTCGTGCTGGGTTTCATCCTGGACACGTTCGAGATCATCTTCATCGTGTTGCCGATCACCGCGCCGACGCTGCTGCTGCTGGGCGTGGATCCGATCTGGCTGGGCGTGATGGTCGGCGTGAACCTGCAGACCAGCTTCCTGACGCCGCCCTTCGGTTTCGCGCTCTTCTACCTGCGCGGCGTGGCGCCGGGCTCGGTCTCGACCGGGACGATCTATCGCGGCGCGATTCCCTTCGTGCTGTTGCAGATCGTGGCGATCGTCATCCTCTTCGTCTTCCCCGGCCTGGTGACCTGGTTGCCAAACGTGCTTTACTGAAGCCTTCGCGGCCCGCCCCCGTGGCGGGCCGTTTCATGCCCGACAGGCCCGATGCTCACTGTCTTCCTCCAGACACTGCCGTTCTTCGCCGTCATCGTCCTGGGCTATGGCGCGGGGAAGACCGGGTTCTTCCCGGCCGAGGCAACGGCCTGGCTTACGCGGTTCGTCTTCTACTTCGCGCTTTCGGCCATGCTTTTCGGCTTCTCGGCCAGCATGTCGCTGGGCGACATCTTCGAGCCGCGGGCGGCCGCTGCCTATCTCCTCGGCTGCGCCATCGTCTATCTGATCGCGCTGGCCGTGGCCTTTGCCCGGCGCCGCCCGTTGTCCGAGGCGGTGATGGAGGCGCATACCGCGATCATCGGCAACACCGGCTTTCTGGGCGTGCCCATGCTGGTCCTGCTGCTGGGGGCCGAGGCGGCGGGCACCGTGCTGCTGGTTCTGGCCATCGACCTCATCGTCTTTTCCAGCCTGCTGACCATCATCATCACCCTGGCGCGCGAGGGGCGAATCTCGCCCGATCTGCCGCGGGTGATCGGCTCCGGGCTGGTCCGCAACCCGATGGTCGTGGCCATGGCGGCCGGGCTGATCTGGTCGGCCACCGGCCTGCCGCTGCCCGGCTTCGTCGCCGCCACGACAACGCTTCTGGGGGCCGCCGCGACGCCCGGCGCGCTCTTCGCCATCGGTGCCAGCCTGTCGAACAACCGGGCCGAGCGGTTGACCGTCGCGGGCTGGCTGAGCGTCGCGAAACTGGTGTTGCATCCGCTGGCCGTGGGCGTCGCGGCCCTGTGGGTCTTCGATGTCGATCCCTTCGCGGCCGGGGTGCTGATCTGCGCCGCGGCGCTGCCCGTGGCGGGCAATGTCTATATCCTGGCCCAGCATTACGGGGTCTGCGTCGCCAGGGTCTCGGCCGCGATCCTGCTTTCGACAGCGGCCAGCGTGCTGACGCTGCCGGTCATCATCGCCCGCTTTGCCGGGTGATGTGACATTCTTGCCATTTTGGTCCCGCCCAGCCGCTTGCAGCCCCTCGGACCCCTCCCTATATAGCCCTCGAAGCCGGGAACACGCCCTGTCGGGGAGCCCGGTTCAGGGATCGGGGTCGCGAAGCCTGACGGGATCGCCACCCCACAACATCGCCGAAGGAAAGAGGATTTCATCATGGCCAAAGTCATCGGGATCGACCTCGGTACGACCAACAGCTGCGTCGCGATCATGGAAGGCTCGCAGCCCCGCGTGATCGAGAATGCCGAAGGGGCGCGCACCACGCCCTCGATCGTCGGTTTCACCGAATCGGAACGTCTCGTCGGTCAGCCCGCGAAGCGGCAGGCCGTCACCAACCCCACCAACACCGTCTTTGCGGTGAAGCGCCTGATTGGCCGCCGTCTGGGCGACGCCGAGGTCGAGAAGGACAAGAAGCTCGTCCCCTACAAGATCACCGACGGCGGCAATGGCGACGCCTGGGTCGAAGTGCGCGGCGAGAAATACAGCCCCAGCCAGATCTCGGCCTTCATCCTGCAAAAGATGAAGGAAACCGCGGAATCCTATCTGGGCGAGACGGTCACGCAGGCGGTCATCACCGTCCCCGCGTATTTTAACGACGCCCAGCGTCAGGCGACCAAGGACGCGGGCAAGATCGCCGGCCTTGAAGTGCTACGCATCATCAACGAGCCGACTGCGGCCGCGCTGGCCTATGGCCTCGACAAGAAAGAGACCAAGACCATCGCCGTCTATGACCTTGGCGGCGGCACCTTCGACATCACCATTCTGGAAATCGACGACGGCCTCTTTGAAGTGAAATCGACCAACGGGGACACGTTCCTCGGCGGCGAGGACTTCGACATGCGCATCGTCACTTACCTGGTGGACGAGTTCAAGAAAGAGCACGGCGTCGACCTCAGCCTCGACAAGATGGCCCTTCAGCGTCTGAAGGAAGCGTCCGAAAAGGCCAAGATCGAGCTGTCGTCGAGCCAGCAGACCGAGATCAACCAGCCCTTCATCTCGATGGACAAGAACACCGGGCAGCCGCTGCACCTGGTGATGAAGCTGACCCGCGCCAAGCTGGAAAGCCTGGTGGGCGACCTGATCGTCAAATCCATGAAGCCCTGTGCGCAGGCGTTGAAGGATGCGGGCCTGTCGAAAGGCGACATCGACGAGGTGGTGCTGGTCGGCGGGATGACCCGCATGCCGCGCGTCGTGGAAGAAGTGACGAAGTTCTTCGGGAAAGAGCCCCACAAGGGCGTGAACCCCGATGAAGTCGTGGCGCTGGGCGCGGCCATCCAGGCCGGCGTGCTGCAGGGCGACGTCAAGGACGTGGTTCTGCTGGACGTGACCCCGCTGTCCCTGGGCATCGAAACGCTGGGCGGTGTCTTCACCCGGCTGATCGACCGCAACACCACGATCCCGACCAAGAAGTCGCAGGTCTTCTCGACCGCCGAGGACAATCAGAACGCGGTGACCATCCGCGTGTTCCAGGGCGAGCGCGAGATGGCGGCGGACAACAAGATGCTGGGCCAGTTCAACCTGGAAGGCATCCCGCCCGCGCCCCGCGGCATGCCGCAGATCGAGGTCACCTTCGACATCGACGCCAACGGCATCGTCAATGTCTCGGCCCGCGACAAGGCGACCAACAAGGAGCAGCGGATCACGATCCAAGCTTCGGGCGGTCTGTCGGACGCGGATATCGAGAAGATGGTCAAGGACGCCGAGGCGAATGCCGACGCCGACAAGGCCCGTCGCGAGCTGGTCGAGGCGAAGAACCAGGCCGAAAGCCTGATCCATTCGACCGAGAAGTCGCTCGTCGAGTACAAGGACAAGGTCGACCCGACCACCGTCGAGGCCATCGAGCTGGCGATCGCCGCGCTTAAGGACAACCTCGATGGCGACAATGTCGAGAAGATCAAGTCGGGCATCAACAACGTCCGCGACGCTTCGATGAAGCTGGGCGAGGCCATCTACAAGGCGCAGCAGGAGGCCGGTGAGGGCTCCGAGGGCGAAGACGAGCCGCGCTCGGTGGATGACGACATCGTCGATGCCGATTTCGAGGATCTCGACAACAACAAGCGTCGTGGCTGACGTGTGATCTAACGCGGGGCCCCGGCCGGAGAGATACCGGACCGGGGCCTTGTCTATGAAAGTGAGGTCCACGAGATGGCCAAGCGCGATTATTACGAGGTTCTGGGGGTAGCGCGGGGCGCCTCGGCCGAGGAGCTGAAGAAAGCCTATCGCGGCAAGGCCAAGGAGCTGCACCCCGACCGCAACAAGGACAATCCCGACGCCGAGGCCCAGTTCAAGGAAGTGAACGAGGCTTATGACGTCCTGAAGGATGCCGACAAGAAGGCGGCCTATGACCGCTTTGGCCATGCGGCCTTCGACGGCGGCATGGGCGGCGGCGGTGGCCCGCGGGGCGGGCGGCCGGGCGGTGCGGATTTCGGCGCCTCTTTCTCGGATGTGTTCGAGGATCTGTTCGGCGACTTCATGGGCGGGCGCGGTGGTGGCGCCGGCGGCGCGCGGGCGCGCGCGAGCCGGGGCAGCGACCTGCGCTACAACCTGCGGGTCACGCTGGAAGAGGCCTACAAGGGCGCGCAGAAATCGATCCGCGTGCCGACGCTGGCGTCCTGCGATGCCTGCAACGGCTCAGGCGCCGAAGGCGGCGCCGAGCCCGTGACCTGTCCGACCTGTTCGGGCATGGGCAAGGTCCGCGCGCAGCAGGGCTTCTTCACCGTCGAGCGCACCTGTCCGACCTGCGGCGGTCTGGGGCAGATCGTCAAGAACCCCTGCACTGTCTGCAAGGGCGCCGGCCGCGTCGAGAAAGAGCGTCAGCTTTCCGTCAACATCCCGGCCGGGGTCGAGACGGGCACGCGCATTCGCCTGACGGGCGAGGGCGAGGCAGGGCTGCGCGGTGGTCCGGCGGGCGACCTCTATATCTTCATCGAGGTCCGCGAGCATCCGATCTTCCAGCGCGACGGGCTGGATCTGCATTGTCTGGTGCCGGTCAGCTTCACCACTGCCGCCCTGGGCGGCGAGGTGGAGGTGCCGACCATCGACGGTGGCCGCAGTCGGGTGAAGGTCCCGGCCGGTGCCCAGTCCGGCAAGCAGATGCGGCTGCGGGGCAAGGGGATGCCGGCGCTGCGCGGCGGCGGGTTCGGCGACATGCTGATCGAGCTGGGCGTCGAGACGCCGGTGAACCTGACCGCGCGACAGAGGGAATTGTTGCGCGAATTCGAAGGGTTGTCGGCGGATAACCACCCGGAGGGCTCCTCGTTCTTCTCCAAGGTGAAGAGCTTCTGGGATGGGATGAAGGGGTGAAACCCGGTCCTGCCGCCTCGGCGGCAGGGTGAAAACGCTCCAACGGTGCGTTTTGGGGTTTCACGCCCGAGGATCAGGCCCAGGGCCCGAGCCACGGCTCAACAAACCCTCCCCGAAACGGCGCCCCACCGGGCGCCGTTTGTCATTAACCCTTCTTTCACCAATCTGGGCGGAAGCTGGGTCATGCCCCGCCCCGCCCCCCGCCCTGAGTCGCCTGCCGAACGGCCTCTGCCCCTGTTTACGGGCGATGAGGCGGCCGGGGCTGTGCCGCTCCCCCCCGGCACGCTGCCCTCCTACATCAGGGATCACAGAAAACGCCTGCGCAGCCGTTTTCTGGAGGGTGGGGCGGCGGCGATGCCCGATTACGAATTGCTGGAGCTGATCCTCTTCGGTGCCATCCCCCGGACCGATGTGAAGCCCCTGGCCCGCCTGCTGATGGACCGGTTCGACGGCCTCGCCGGGGTCATCACGGCACCGCCTGCGCAGCTCATGCAGGTCGAGGGCGTGGGCGAGACGGTGCTCACCGCGCTGAAACTGGCCGAGGCCGTGGCGCTGCGCCTGACGCGGGCGCGGGTTCTGAACCGCCCGGTGATCTCGTCCTGGGAGGCGCTGCTCGATTATTGCCACACGGCCATGGCGCATCACGAGGTCGAGCAGGCGCGTATCCTGTACCTCGACCGCAAGAATTGCCTGATCGCCGACGAGGCAACGGGTCAGGGGACCGTCGATCACGTCCCCCTCTACCCGCGCGAGGTGCTGAAGCGGGCGCTGGAATTGCAGGCCTCGGCCCTCATCCTGGTGCATAACCATCCCTCGGGCGATCCGACCCCCAGCCAGCAGGACATCGCCCTGACCGAACGCATCCGGCAGGGGGCCGAGGCGCTGTCGCTGGTGCTGCATGATCATCTGGTGATCGGCAAGGAACGCGAATTCAGCTTCCGCGCCGAGGGCTTGCTCTGAGCCCGCCAGACCCATGCGGAAACCCGGCGCGGGGCGCCGGGTTTCGGGGAAGCGGCAGCGCCGCGGCTCAGTTGTTCAGGGCGATCTGCATGTCCGGCAGCACGCCCGGCAGGACCAGGAAACCGCCCTGACCGTCGCAGACCGGCATGTCCAGCCGGATCTGGCGGATCTGCGCCGCTGCCGTCCCGTGCAGTTCGATCGTGTCGGCCGTCAGGGCCCTGCCGCAGGTCGCCTCGGTGATCGGCACCTCGATCTCCAGCGCCACACGGCCGCTGCGCGGGGTCTCGCCGCGCGGGTAGGAATAGATCTGCGCCAAATGCGAGCCGGCGATGGCGGGATCGCCCAGCACGGTCAGGAAGCCCTGATCGGTCACACCCGCCTGGCGAGGGTTCAGGTCGTAGACATGGCCGTCGTCGCCATAGCTCGCGCCGAATTCATAGGCGTTGAGCCGCATCTCGGCCGGGGCCTGCCATTGCAGCGCCACCCGCTCGACCATGGCGAGGTCGGCGACGGGGGTCTGGTCCGATTGCTCGCGGCCATCGGCGAAGCGGATGGTGACCTGCGCCTGTTCGGTCATGGCCGGGATCTGGGCCAGCAACTGGCCATCGGGCGACAGATGCGTGTCGAAGCTGAGCCCGGCATGGGACAGCGTCACCACCGCATCGCCGTCGCAGGGGGCATAGACACTGGTTTCCAGCATGGCGCCCGGGGCGGGGGTCACGACCAGCCAGACCGCGCAGGCCTCCAGTTCGGCCTGCAACTGGGGGTCGAGCGGTGCGCCCTCGTCGGCCGCGTCGGTCGCGGTGGTCTGGGGCAGCGTCTCGGCTTCGGCGATCTGGCGCAGCGCATCGGCGGCGGGGCCGGGCGCGGGGGCGACAGGGGCGGCAACATCGACACCGGGCAGGACGCTGGCCCGGCTCAGCTGCGGCGCGCTGGCCGGTTCCGGGGTGCTGCTGCGGGGCACGGCGGAGGCGTTCTGCGGCGGAACCCGCGCGATGAAGGGCGAGGCGAGGAGCGAGGGAGACGCGCTCTCGTCGGCCGGGGGCGCCAGTTGCGTGAGGCTGGTGCTTTCGCCTGAGGTTCGGGCGGGGGCGACAGGGGCGGCCGCGTCGCTGGCGACGGCTTGCGGCTGGGCGGCCACCAGGGCGGCTTCGCGGGCTTGCTGGAACTTGGTTCCCGCCGTGACGGCCGCGCCAAGGGCGACGGCGGTTATGGCGACGATACGCACCCGTTTCATGACAGACTCCGACTCAAGATCCGTGTTGCCGCCAGTTTCGGCAGCAAAGCGGGCAGCTTTGGGGCGTCGGATAGGTGGTTTCGCGGCAGGTCAGGACCGCCTGAGCAGGGTGACCGCCGGTTCAGGCGCCGGGATTTGCGGCAGGAGGTGCTGGAAGCCGGGGCGAGGACGACGATCCCGTCCGCCCCGGCTTCCTGGAGCCTCAGGCATTCAGCGGGCGGGCTCAGCCCCGCTCGACCCGGCAATGGAAGCAATTGTTGCTGGCCGAGCGGATGTGAAGGAAGGCGACCTCGGGCCGTTCGAGCAGCCGCGCGGCGGCGTCGACGATGCCCGGCGTCGGCACCACGCTGCCTGTGCCGTAAAGGATCCGCTCATCCGCCGAATAGCCGCGCAGGATATAGGCCGCGGATGTCAGGAAGGGCGGCAGCGCCTCGGTCGGCTCGGCCATCGCGCCGGGTTCGGCGGACAGGAAGATCGGCCCCGTTTCGGTATAGGGGTTCAGCCCCTCGAACGGGCGGTGGGCGACGATCAGATAGGGCGCGCCCTCGGGCAGCGGGCGCAGGGTGGCGCGGCAGGGCACGCCACCGCCCGTGACGACGCGGGGCTCGGGCGACAGGCCATAGGCATCGGCGCCGCCCCGGCGGTAATGCTCGGCGATCCGGGCGGGCAGGGGGTGAAAGACGGGCTGCATGGAAACCTCCGGTTTGGCAGGCCCGCGTTATCCCGTGCTTGCCCTGAGCGTTCGACCCGGAAGCTGCGCAATCAGCCGCGCCAGAAGCGGGGCAGCACCAGCACCAGCACGGCAACCATTTCCAGCCGCCCCATGAGCATGGCCAGGATCATCAGCCATTTCGAGAAGGTCGGAAAGCCATCCATGGCGCCGGTCGGCGCGACCTCGGGCCCCCAGGCGGGCCCCACGTTGCAGATGGAGGTCCAGGCCGCGGTGAAGGCCGTGCGCATCTCCAGCCCCGAGAGCGACAGCAGCACGGTCAGCACGCCGAAGCCTACCACATAGGCGGTGAACATCACCACGACCGAGACGACGACCTCTTCGTCCAGGCGGCGCCCGTCCAGATGCATCGGGATCACGCGGTTGGGATAGACCAGCTGCTTGAGCTGGGTCTTGATCGCCTCGAACAGCACGAGGTAGCGGAAGACCTTGATCGAACAGCCGGTCGAGGCGGTGCAGGCGCCGATGAAGCCCACGACCACCAGCACCAGGATCGGGAAATCGCCCCAGAGCGTGACATCGCCGCTGCCAAAGCCCGTGCCCGAGAACATCGACACGACGTTGAAGGCCGTTTCGCGCAGCATCGGCTCGAACTCGCCTTCCTCGCGCAGGACCCGGAACGCAAGCACCGCGCCGATCGCATAGAGCGTCCAGCGCAGATAGGCGCGGATCTGGATGTCGCTGAAGAGGGGCCGGTAGCTGCCGTTGATGAATTGCAGGTAACGGATGAAGGGCAGCCCGGCGAGGAACATGAAGACGATGCCGACCCAATGCGCCGAGGCCGAGTAATTGGTGAACGAGCTGTCCCGGGTCGAGAAGCCCCCGGTCGAGAGCGTCGAGAGCGCGTGATTCACCGCGTCGAAAGCGTTCATGCCCGTCAGCAGGAAGGCAGCGGCGCAGAGGATGGTCAGCCCCGCATAGATCTGCAGCAGCATCCAGCTGATGTCGGCGGCGCGGGGCAGGACCTTGCCCATCGTGTCGAAGCCTTCCGAGCGGAAGTGCTGCATCCCGCCCACCTTCATCACCGGCAGGAAGATCAGCGCCACCAGCACGATCCCCAGGCCGCCCAGCCAGTGCAGGATGGACCGCCAGAGCAGGATCCCGGGCGGCATGGCGTCGAGCCCCGAAAACATGGTGGAGCCGGTGGTGGTCAGTCCCGACATGGCCTCGAACATCGCATCGGTGAAGCCGACATGCTCGAAGGCCAGCATGAAGGGCAGGCCGCCGAAGATCGGCAGCACGGTCCAGGAGAGCGTGGTCACCAGGAAGCTCTGCCTGAGCGTCAGGCCGGAGGCATCGGTACTGGCGGTGGCCAGCACCACGAGGCCCCCCGCGGTCACCGTGACGAAGGCGGTGATGAGGAAGATCCGCCAGTCCAGCGAGCCGGTCACGAGGTCGGCCAGCATGGGCACCAGCATGATGACCCCCAGCGCCACGAGCAGCCAGCCGATGATGTTCGCGACGGGTCGGAAGTCGATCATGGCACAGCCTTGGCGGCGCCCGCGCGCGGTGTCAAGCGCAGCCCGGGCGATGGTCAGTCACAGGCGACAAGTGTGCAACGCGGGGCGATTTCGGCGGCGTCGGCGGCGCGGCAGAGCTCCGATCCCGGGGTCATCACTGCCGCCGCCGCTGCCGCCGTTCCGGCCAAAAGGGCGGCGGCCCAATCCTCGGCCCCCGGGGCGGTTCTGGCCAGGCTCAGCGCGAAAGCGGCGGTGAAACTGTCGCCCGCGCCGATTTTCGAGACGACCTCGACATGGGGCGGGCGGGCATGGAGGCGCAGGTCCCGTGTCGCGAGGACAGACCCCTCGGCGCCCCGGGCGATCACCACACAGCGGGCCGCGCCCCTGGCGACCAGCGCCTGCGCCAGGTCGAGGCTGGCGGCGACATCGGGCAGGGGGCGGCCGGCGATCCCCTCGGATTCGGCCTGATCCATGCGCAGGACCAGGGGGGCGGCGCCGGGTTCGGGGCGTCTGACCAGCGCGTCCAGGGCGGGGCCGGAGGTGTCGATGATCAGCCGCGCCGCCGTCCCAAGGCGCCGGGCCAGTGTCTGCGGGAAGCCCGCCCGCATCCCGGGCGGCTGGCTGCCGCTGAGCACGATGACCGCGCCCGGGCCGATGGCCGCAGCCTCGGCGGCGATCAGCGCCTCCATGGCGGACTCGACGGCCGGACTCCAGTCCGGCCCGGGCATCTGCAAGCGGAACTGGCCGCCCGTGGCGCGGTCGGTGACGGCGAGGTTCTGGCGCGTCTCGCCCTCGACCGGAAAATCGGCGAGCGAGACACCGGTTCCTGCCATCAGCGCCGCGAAACGCGCGCCGGTCACGCCCCCCAGCGCGGCGATGGCCCGGGGCCGGCCGCCCAGCTTCGCCGCGGCCCGGGCCACGTTGATGCCGCCGCCGCCCGGTTCGGTCACCGGCGGGTCGAGGCGCAGCTTCGGCCCGGCCTCGATCCGGTCGGCGGCGCTGGAGACATCCAGCGCCGGGTTCAGGGTGACGGTGAGCAGGTCGTGCATGGCGGGGCCGGTCCAGAGGATCGCGGCCGAGCCTAGCCCGACCGCCCCCGGACCGGAAGGCCCCGGATCAGCCCGCGTGGATCAGCGTCGAGAACAGCCGCGGGTCCAGGCTGGCGCTGGCGAGGGTCTCGCCCCGGGTCAGGACGCTGACGGCATCGTGGCTGTGCAGGCTCTCCTGGTGGCTGGCCACGACGCGGAAATCGCCGATCCGCGCGTCGCCCTCCAGCACCTCGCAGAAGAGGCGCGCGGCGTCTTCGACGAAGATCGGATTGGCGGCGTTGAGTTCGGCGAAGGCCTGTTCGTCCTCGCGCTTGACCATGACCTGCGTTTCGGTCGGCACGGCGCGGCGGCAGAGGTCGATCAGATCCTCGAACCACAGCACCTTGCCGGGCAGCACCTCGACCGAGAGCCGGGCGACCGAGCGCTGCGAATGCGGCGTCGCCAGCTGACCGCGCCCCGCGCGGGCATGCTCGCTCAATTCCAGCGAGCAGGGGCAGGTCGAGGAATAGACGTAATCGAGGTGCAGGAACTGCCGGCGGACACCGGCCTGATCGACCAGTTCCAGCGCGATGTCGTAATATTGCCAGCCCATCAGGCCCGAGCGCAGGCTTTCCACCTTCATCGGGAACGAGAAACGCATCTGGATGCGGGCGTCGAAGGACTCGAGGTCGGCCTTGTAATCATCGAGCGCGGCGGCGATCACCCAGACGCTGAACTGCTTTTCGGCGTGCTGGTAGAAGCTGCGCATGATGCGCGACATGTTGATACCCTTCTTGTCGGCCTCGAGGCTGACCGTCCCGGTCACCGAGGCCTGAAGGGTCACATCGCCCCCCTCGCGCGTGCGGAAGCGCACGGGCAGGCGGAAGTTCGAGATGCCGACATGCTGGATCGGCCG
>JAIUPD010000017.1 GCA_020161615.1 Pseudomonadota bacterium
AGGGAGGTGGGGGGTGTCTAGGTAAGAGTTTTGGGGGGCGTCGGCTGTGGGCGGGAAGCAGTCATTAATCGCGGTCGCGCAGCCGCGCCTCAATCCGCGCAGGTAGGTCCGTGAACTTCGCCACCAGCTTCCCTGCGAAGGGTTCGTAATTTCCATAGAGATCGGCCATCGCTTTGTCGCACCGGAAAAGGTCGCAATCTGACACGTAGCACATCTGCATGATGTCCATAAAATCCGAGCGCTTGAAACGATAGCTCTTCTGGGACGCCTTGAGCATGTAGTGCCCAATATGGCCTGCGCGCCCCTCCCCAGTGTAATCTTCAATCTTACGGACCACATCTGATGGGTCCAGGGTTGGCGTTTGGGGTGGTGTAGTGAGCCGTCTGGCCGTGCGCTTATCAAAACCCATGTCGATCAGGTTCTGGCGTTGTTCTCGGATCTTCTTTCCCAAGTCGTCCAGATTGCGACTGGCTTCTTGAAGCTGCTGTAGTGCGGCTTCCATCTTATCAAGACTTGAGCCGAAGAACTCGTCCAAAAGGTTCGGTTTGTCAGCGTAATCGTAGGCGATCCGACTGAACTCGGCTGGATCTGAGAACCAACGGTTGATCCGTTCCTCGAACTCGGCATCCGAACACCGACCTTTCAGAAAGCGCGTCAGAACGCCACTTTCGATAAGCTCATCCGATACCGGAAACCCTTGGAAGTCTTCCCGTTTCGTGCCCCATGTTGAAGTATTCTCGCGTAACATTTGACGCATTGCCGATGGCGTTTTTAATCGTCGGCGCTGGGCGCGGTTGAGACCCTGCTGTTCCGCAAGAGTTTCGAGGTATTGTCTCTCCATCTGGCGCCGAAACGACTTGGCCGTCATCAATTTACCATCGCGGCCTGTTATCCAAATGCCATTGTTCGGGAAGCACGCTCCTTGTTTCAAATCCGAATAGAAGGGAAAGGCATTCCGCCCACAGATATCTTTCACCAACTGTCCTCTACGGACGCGTTCTTCACGGAACTCATCGGTCGGGCGTGTAATAAACTCAAGCATGATCGCCCAAGAGTATCCGATCACGATATCACCCCGATCCCGATATACGAGGAGCTGGTCGAGGATCTCATGAGCAGGCCCATCACCCGCTTCGTTAAAAAGGCGGATATAATCTTGCGTATCGAGGTAAAGGATCAGCGGCGGAGCGGTCACAGTGCCTTGTCCTCCATGACGAACAAGCCGAAAATTTATCTATGGCGGAAACCTATATGTATCGGCGAGCACATTGAACGGCAACTAATGAGATGTCGCACCACAGCATTCACGCCTTCGACGAAGGTCACTTATGGACCGAACGCTCCTTCCCCCCTTCCCTTCCCCCATATCAGGTGCTCATATACCTCCCGGCCAGATCACCGGAGGGGAGCCCGTCATGACCATTGCCACCACCCATGTGGGCAGCCTGCCGCGGGGGGATAAGCTCTCGGCGCTGCTGATCGCCAAGGACAAGCACGAGGCCTATGATCCGGCCGAGTTCGAGGCCACCGTCGAGGCCGCCATCGCCGAGGCGATCCGGCGGCAGCGGGAGGCGGGGGTGACCATCGTCTCGGATGGCGAGCTGGGCAAGGTCGGCTATTCGACCTATATGCAGGAGCGGCTCTCGGGCTTCGGCGGCCATATCGACCGCAAGCCCGCCAAGGACATGGCCGCCCATCCGGCGCTGGCCAAGAAGCTGAGCGCGATCATGGGCAGCCAGGAATTCACCCGCGCCTCCTGCATCGGCGAGGTGAAGCTGGTCAATCTGCAGCCCGCGCTCGACGATATCCGCCGTTTCAAGGAGGCGCTGGCGGCGCGGGGCGACACCGGGCGGGCCTTCATGAACGCGGCCTCGCCGGGGCTGATCACGGCCTTCCAGGTGAACAAGTATTACCCCAGCCATGAGGCCTATCTGGCCGATCTCGCCACCGCGATGCGGCCGGAATACGAGGCGATCCTGGACGCGGGTTTCGACATCCAGTTCGATTGCCCCGACCTCGCCATGTCGGCGCATACCGGCTATCAGGACCTGAGCCAGGACGAATTCGTCAAGGTGGCGGCGGCCAATGTCGAGGCGCTGAACGCGGCGACCGAGGGGCTGCCGAAGGAAAGGATGCGGATGCATCTGTGCTGGGGCAATTACGAGGGGCCGCACGACCACGACATCCCGCTGGAGAAGGTGATCGACGTGGTGCTGCGGGCCAATCCCTCGACCATCCTGTTCGAAAGCGCGAACCCCTGCCACGAGCATGAATGGATTGTGTGGCGGGAAGCGAAGATCCCCGAGGACAAGGTGCTGGCGCCGGGGGTGATCGACACCTGCTCGAATTACGTCGAGCATCCGCAGCTGATCGCCCAGCGGCTGCAGCGGTTCATCGATATCGTTGGGCAGGATCGCGTGATCGCCTCGACCGATTGCGGCTTCGGCACCTTCGCGGGCTACGGCAAGATCGACCCCGAGGTGACGTGGAAGAAGCTGCGGAACCTGCGTGCGGGGGCGGATCTGGCCTCGGCCTGAGGGGTGCCGAAGACCGCCCGCGGGGATGCGGAAGGGTGCGTGCGACCACGCACCCTACGGAGCCGGGTGCGCGGATGGGGGGCGCTGCCCCCCGGTCTGCGGCCTTCCCCCCGGGATATTTGGGGCGCAAAGATGGGCGGGTCAGGCTTTGAGTTTGCGTTGGCGCGCGGGGCAGGCCGGGCTCCGTTGAGGCTGTGAGCGCTGCTATCGCAAGTCTCGCCGGAGGAAGGCGATATCGTTTGCCAGGGTGGCGAGGTCCTCAGCGTAGGTCTTCATGAGCCCTTGTGTTTGTCTGTCGCTGCGGCCGCCCTTGCCGCGCTGCTGCCAGACCAACCCGCTGTTGCTGACCGTTGCGAGCAGCGATTGGATCGACTGATCGAGTCGGCGGCACTCGTTGGGGGCTGAGAAGCTTCCATCCCACGATGCTTCGAAGTTCCGAGCGAGGGTGGCAAAGCCAGACGATGTCTCGGACGCTTCGCCATCGCAGATCACATCTGCCAATCTTGCCCGGACCCGAGGCAGTTGATCAAGCAGGACATCGACGGCCTCGAGATATTCAGCCTTGGTGGTACGCATTCCATCGAGGAGCTTCGGCAACTCTGCCAGCCCAGCCCAATCAATCAGCAGCCCGCTGCCGTCCGGTTCTCCAGGGAACGCGAGGGGCCGCCAACGGGTGGACAGGCCGCTCGATATCCACTGGAAACGGCAGGCCCACGAGGCCGACGCGCGATCGACCTCCCCGCAGATACACGAAGCCGCAGACCACATCGACGGGCCGATTCTCATGCGTCTTTCTCGCTATCTCGTCCCGGAAATAGCGGCTCGATTGCCCGTGCTTGAGGCCCGCGCGGATGATCGCCCCAAGCAGCGGCTTGTTGATCGGCTTCGGACCGGGATGGACGACGATATCAAGGCTGATCCGTCGCGCGAGGCCGTGGCTCTGATCGTGCTCGGCCATAATCGAAAAGTCGCTGGCGGCGACGATGGGGGACGCGATGGACGCGAGTTCCACGGCGCTGTCAGCGCTGATCAGACTGCTCTTTGGAACGCGAACCTTCCACCTTTCGCCCGCCTTTACGCAAGTCTCCTCGCTCACCAGCGCATAGTGGCATGTACCCCGTTCCAGATCGCAAAGGATCAGGATGACCGGCAGGGAGTGATTGAGCCAGAGGTCCCGATGCCGGGCCGAAACGTAGTGCCAGAATTCTGCGTCATTGCCGTCCTTGAAATAGCTGGGACCGGCTTTGATCTGTGCAGCGATCAGGCGGCCGGTCGCCTTGGCGCTCTCCTTGATCTCGATCTGGGCATCTATCCCGAAATCGGATTCCTGTTGTCGGCGGAAGATGTGCCCGGCGTCGAGGACACGCTGCTGGGCCAGACTCATGCCGCGCTCTGCGGTCAGATCTGTATCGTGCATAGGGTCACCGACGGTAAGTCACACGAAGACACATAGGAAGCCCCGAAAGCGTCCGTCGCTGAGTTTTTCGTAGTTTCCCTCCGGGTTCAATGCTGCCGTGTGTGAGGCTCCCCCCCCCGCAGCCGCCCTGACGTTTGTCGGCTCAGCGCGTCAGGGCTTCGACGCCTTCCCCGCGACATAGGTCTCGGCCACGGCGCGGTCGTCGCCGAGGATCAGGAGGGCGAAGAGTTCGTCCTTGAGGTCCTGGGCGGCCTCCATCCTGAGCGCAAGGTCGGGGGTGGCGCGGCTGTCGAGGACCACGAGGTCGGCCTCGGTGCCCGGCTGCAGGGTGCCGATCCGGTCGGCGAGGCCCAGCACCTCGGCATTGCCGCGGGTGATCCACCAAAAGGCGGTGAAGGGGTCGAGGCTGCGTTTCTGCAACTGCGCCACGGCATAGGCCGCGCCGCCGGTCCTGAGCATCGACCAGCTCATCCCGGCGCCGATGTCGGTGGCGATGGCCGAGGTGGCGCCGCGTCGGGCCAGCGCGGCCTCGTCGAAGAGGCCGGAGCCGAGGAAGAAATTCGAGGTCGGACAATGGACCGCATGCGCGCCCGTCTCGGCGATGCGGTCGCGCTCGGCTTCGGTCAGGTGGATGGCGTGGCCCAGCAGCGCCTTCGGGCCCAGCATGCCGTAGCGGTCGTAGATGTCGAGATAGCCCCTGGCCTCGGGGTAAAGCGAGCAGGCGAAGGCAATCTCGTCCAGATTCTCGCTCAGATGGGTCTGCACGTGGCAGTCGGGATGGGCGGCGATCAGCGCCCCGGCCGCCGCCATCTGCCCGGGGGTCGAGGTGATGGCGAAGCGGGGCGAGATGGCATAGAGCGCGCGGCCCCGGCCATGCCATTTGGCGATCAGCGCGGCGCTGTCGTCATGGGCGCTTTGCGGCGTATCCAGCAGCCCCTCGGGCGCGTTGCGGTCCATCAGCACCTTGCCGCCCAGCATGCGCATGCCGCGCTTTTCAGCCTCGGCGAAATAGGCCTCGACCGAGGCGGGATGGACCGAGCAGAAGGCCGAGGCCGTGGTCGTGCCGTTCCTGAGCAGCAGGTCATAGAAGGCCGTCGCCATCCGCGCGGCATGGGCGGGATCGGCGAATTTCGTCTCGGCCGGGAAGGTATAGGTGTTCAGCCAGTCCAGCAGTTGCGCGCCCCAGGAGGCGGTGATCTGGCCCTGCGGGAAATGGATATGCGCGTCGATGAAACCGGCGGTGATCAGATGCGGGCGGTGGTCGGTGACCGGCAGGCCCTGCGGCGCCTCGGCGGCGTCCCCGACCCAGGCGATGCGCCCGTCGCGTATATGGACCGCGCCGTCCTCGAAAAGCTGGTAAGCGGCGGTATCCCCGACCCCCTCGGGCCGCCGCAGGAAGCGCAACACGCGCCCGCGCAAGATGCGTTCATCCATGTCCGTGCTCCTTTGATCGGCGCCGCAGGATAGGCGAGCATCCTGCCAGGACAATCCGGCAAAAGCGTTTGACTGTTTGGCCTCCGCGTTGAAAATCGCCGGGGATATTCCTGCTATTGTCAACGAAATGGCAGAAAGCCGGGGAGGAACGCCAGCAATTGCCCTATCTGGAAAGCCTCAAGGTCTTTGTGCGGGTGGTCGAGCTGGGTTCGATCACCTCGGGCGGGCGCGATCTGCGGCTGACACCCGCCGTTGCCTCGAAGCGGATCAAGGAGCTGGAGGCGCGGCTGGGCACGCGGCTTCTGAACCGCACGACGCGCAAGCTGGTGCCGACCGAGGCGGGGCGGCTGTTCTATGAGCATGTGCGGGGCGTCGTCGCCTCGCTGGAAGAGGCCGAAGCCTCGCTCGCTGGATTCGAGGGGCGGCCGCGCGGCACGGTGCGGGTGACGGCGCCGCTGGGGGTCGGGCGGCGGCTGGTGGCGCCGCTGGTGCCTCGGTTTTGCGACCTCTTCCCCGAGGTGGACGTGCGGCTCAGGCTGTCCGACCGGCGGGTCGATCTGTTCGAGGAGGAGCTGGATGTGGCCTTCTTTCTGGGCACCCCGCCCGATTCCGCGCTGAAGCTGCGCAAGGTCGCGGATTGCCCGCGGCTTTTGTGTGCCGCGCCCGACTATCTGGCGCGGGAGGGCACGCCCGAGGCGCCGGACGACCTGCTGGGCCATAATTGCCTGCTGCTGCGCTATCCCCGCTCGCCCGAATATTACTGGCAACTGGAAACGCCCGAGGGGCTGGTCAAGCTGGAGGTGAAGGGCCGCTACGACGCCGACGAGGGCGATGTGCTGCTGAGCTGGGCGCTCGATGGCCGCGGCATCGTCATGAAACCGCGCTTCGAGGTGGCGGCACATCTGGCCTCGGGCCGGCTGGTCGAGGTGCTGCCCGCCACCCCGCCACCGCCGGCCATCCTGGGCTGCCTCTATCCGCACCGGAAGTTGCAGGACCCCAAGGTCCAGCGCTTCATCGACTTCCTGCTGCGCCATATGCGGCTGGCGCTGGAGCAACCCTGAGGTCCGGTTAACACCCTGTTTCCCGCTGCCCAACAATTGCCCCCTTTCCGGCCGAGAATTCGCACATTCCCTGCCTAGACCAGCGGCCTACCGAGTATGCGTTCCCGCTGGAGATTGCGCCCATGGCCAATACGCTCAACGACCTGATCCTGACCGATGTGGCGGGCTTTGCCCCGGGCGATACGCTGTCGCTGGGCAGCGGCCTGACGGGGATCACCGATTCCGCGGTGGCGACCGCCTGGGGCGACCCCTCGCGCCTCGCCGTCGGTGACAATTTCTACAGCGACCGGGGGATCGGGGCGATCACGGGGCTGTCGACCGTAACGGCCGATGTCAGCTATGTCGATGCGCTGGGCAATCCGGCAACCAGCCCGCTGACGCTGCTGGTGGTCTCGGTCACGGATTCCGTCAGCGGCCTGACCAGCCAGATGTTGCTGCCACTCGATGCGGCGGGGGATCTGTCGCATATCACCCAGATCTCGATCACCGCGGTCGATACCACGCCGGGGATGACCGATGTCGCCTTCGCCGATCTGGCGCAGGACGATGCCGTGACGCTGGCCATGCCCGGCACGGTCGATGGCGCCGCGACGGGCGAGGTGATGAACACCGGCTATACCGACGGCGACGGCGACAGCATGGACAATGCCGGCAACGCGATCGAGGCGAATGGCGGCGACGACACGGTCTATGGCGGCGCGGGCGATGACACGATCTCGGGCGGGGATGGCGCCGACTGGATCTTCGGCCGCGAGGGTAATGACCTCATCTCGGGCAATGCGGGCCACGATTCGCTCTGGGGCGATGCGGGCGACGACACGCTGTTCGGCAACGAGGGCGACGACAAGCTGATCGGCGGCGAGGGCAATGACCTCATCCTCGGCGGCGAAGGCAATAACCTGATGTATGGCGACAGCGTCTTCGGCGACATCGGGGGGCGCGAGCCCGGGGATTCGACCGAACCGGGCTATGGCAACGACACGCTGGTCATGGGCAATGGCGACGACACCGCCTATGGCGGCTCGGGCGACGATTCCTTCCGCGTCTTCGACGGCTTCGGCCATCATCTCATCACCGGCGGCGAGACGGGCGAGACCGATGGCGACAAGATCGAAGCCACGCTGATGACGCAAAGCACCACCGTCACCTATACCGGTGACGAAGAGGGCACGATGGAATCGGGCGGCAACACCGCCAGCTTCACCGAGATCGAGCGGATCCAGCTGGGCTCGGGCGACGACCGGGCCGATGTGCAGGCCTTCACCAACGGTTTCGTCCATGGCGGCGCGGGCTTCGACCAGCTGGTGCTGCCCGATCCGCTGCCGGGCGAGACCCCGCCGCAGGTGACGATCACCGAGGATATCGACAATGGCGACGGGACCCATTCCTATTCCGGCTATGTGATCTTCGACGACGGCTCGAAACTGCAATTCAAGAGCTTCGAAGAGATCATCTGCTTCACCCCCGGCACGCTGATCGACACGCTGCGGGGCCGGGTGGCGGTGGAGGGGCTGGTGGCGGGCGACAAGGTGCTGACCCGCGACCATGGTTATCAGGAACTGACCTGGACCGGCCGGCGCGACCTCACCATGGCCGATCTCGCCGGCAGCCCGGAGGTGGGTCCGGTGCGCATCGCCGCCGGTGCACTGGGCCGCGGCCTGCCGGAGCGTGACCTGACCGTCTCGCCCCGTCACCGGATGCTGGTCACCGGCGCGCGCGCGGAACTGATGTTCGGCGAGCGCGAGGTGCTGGTCGCGGCGCAGGATCTCCTCGGCCTGCCGGGCGTCTCCCGCGCCGATCTGGCGCCGGTCAGCTACATCCATGTGATGTGCGAGCGCCACGAGATCATCCGCGCCGAGGGCGCCTGGACCGAGAGCTTCCAGCCGGCGGAAGCGGTGGTCGATGCGCTGGAGGAAGGGACCCGGGCCGAACTGCTCGCGCTCTTCCCGGCGCTGGCCACCGAAGCCGGCCGCGCCGGTTTCGCCGCCGCCCGCCCGGTGCTGTCGGGCGCCGAAGCGAAGACCCTCTTCGCCGCCTGAGGCCTGCGAGCCGCACCCACGAGCAAGGGCCGCCCGCAAGGACGGCCCTTTTCCCATTTCCGCACAGCGGCGGGAGGCACGCTCCCACCCGCCCACCCCGCGCGCCTCCCGCCGCCGGAGAGGACGGTGCTCGGGTCGGCCCCGGGGGGCCAGCCCCCCGGACCCCCCGGCGTATTTTTGGCAAAGTGAGGGGAAGGGCGGGGCGTCCCGTCCGGCGGACGCCCTTTCCCATCTTCGTTCTCCAACTATCCTCGGGAGGATTTTCAAGGAGGGTGGAAAACCCTCCTTGAAGCAGGGGGCGCGGGGGGCGGCAGCCCCCCGCCCTTCGTGGTTTCTTGGGGCGGCAGCCCCCCGCCGCCGGTCCCCCGAGACACGAAGGCGAAACGGGGATCGCGCCTCAGTCGAGGCTGGTCTCGGTCGGGGCCGTCGCGGGGCCGGCGGGTTCGGCCCAGCGGGCCGCGAGGTGGATGAGGATGATGATCATCGACACGGGCACGATCACCGCGATCCAGACCATGGCGATGCCCAGCGTATCCATGGTCAGCGCCGCCTGCCGCGCCAGATAGCCGCGCGCAAGCCCGCCCCTGAGGCCCATGAAGCAGAACCAGACCACCGGCAGCACGAAGGTCAGGACCGCGGCGCTGTGGATCGCCTCGGCCAGCCAGCCCAGCCAATGCGGTCGGGCGGGAAAGACGCTGGCCATCAGCACCGCGTCGGCGCGGGTCTTGAAGGAGAGTGTCGCGCCCAGAAGCCCGGTCCAGACCATCATGTAGCGCGCCACATCCTCGGTCCAGACCGGCGGCGAGGCGAAGCCGTAGCGCGCGACGACCTGGATCATCACGGTGACGAACATCCCCGCCACCGCCGCGACCGCGACGCCGCGGGCGAGGGCATGGAGGGTGTTGCTGAGGCCGATAAGGGCGTTGCGCATCGTCATCTCTGTCGAAGAAGCTTGGTCGCGCGCCCCTCGCGAGGCGCGCGCGGGGCCGCGGTCAGCGGCTGGCGGCGGCGATCGTCTGCCAGCGGGCCACGTCGGCGGCCGGCATCAGCCCGGATTCGTAGACCGCCTGCGAGCGGCTGCGGAAGGCCTCGCGTTCCTCGGCGGTCAGGCGCTGCACGGTGACGCCGGCGGCTTCCAGCGCGGTGAGCGAACTTTCCGAAACCTCGGCCAGCCAGGCCGCGGTGGCGGCATTGGCGGTTTCGACCGCGGCATCGACGGCGGCGCGTTCGCCCTCGTCCAGTCCGTCGTACCAATAGCGCGAGGCGAGGATCGCGCGCGCCGGGATGATCACGCCCGCATCGGCGTAATTCCTCACGAAATCGGTCTGGCCGAAGCTGATCGGGACGAAAGGCGAATTCAGATAGCCGTCGATCACCCCGGTCTGCAGCCCGGCCGGGACCTCGCCCCAGGGCACGATGGTGCCGCTGCTGCCCCAGGCCTCGTACATGGCGATCTGCGCGTCATCGAGGGCGCGCATCCTCAGCCCCGCCATGTCCTCCGGCCGGCGGATGGCGGCGGTGGTGGTGATGATGCCCGAGGAGGGACCCAGTGGCACCACGGCCAGAAGCATCGCATCCTGGGCGCCCAGCGCCTCGTTCACCTGGTCCAGGACCTGCCCCTCGGTCAGGGCGCGTTGCAGATGGGCGGCGTCGTCGAACAGATAGGGCAGCCGCAGGCCGTAGATGAAGGGATCGAGCTGGGCCACGACGCGGATGTCCGAAAGCGAGACCTCCAGAAGGCCGGTGGTGATCTGGTCGAATTTCTCGGCCTCGTTGCCGACCGCGTCGCGGGGCATCTCGCGCACGTCGAACCCGGCCTCGGTCAGCGCCTGGGCGAAGGCATGGGCCCAGTTGTACGAGCCCGAGGTGGCAAGGTCGGGCGCGGTATCGAGGGCGATCTTCACCTCGGCGGCGGCCGGGGCGGCGGATGCCAGCAGGGCCGCGAGGGCCAGGGCCTTGAGTTTCATGTCTTCTCCTCCCATGAAAGCGTTCAGTTGACGGAAAACCCGGCCAGTCGCGGCAGGGCGAGGCTCAGTTCGGGCCAGTAGCCCAGCGCCAGCAGCAACAGGATCTGCACGGCGATGAAGGGCAGCGCGGCATAGGCGAGGCGCCAGTAATTGAGGTCGGTCAGCGCGGCGACCACGACCAGGCATTTGCCCAGGGGCGGCGTGATCAAGCCCACACAGAGGTTGAAGCAGAGCACGATCCCCAGATGCACCGGGTCGATCCCCTGCGCCACGGCCTGCGGCACGAAAAGCGGGATCAGCAGGGTCATCGCCACCGGCGTGTCCATGAACATCCCCGCGACGAGGAAGATGGCGATCAGAAAGAACAGGTAGCGGCTGCCGGTCAGGCCGATGGAATTGACCCAATCGGCCAGAGCCTCGGACCAGCCCATCTGCCCGGCAAGGAAGCCCAGGACCGAGATGGCGGCGAGGATGATGAAGATCGTGCCGGTCATCCGCGCGGTGGTTTCCAGCGCCTCGACCAGCATCTTGCGGCTGAGGCCGTTGTAGAAATGGCCGGCGATCAGCGCGAAGAGGACGGCGATGGCCGAGCCCTCGGTCGGGGTGGCGAGGCCGAGGACCAGCGAACCGAGGATCACCACCGGCAGCAGCAGCGCCGGCGCTGCCCGCTTCAGGCTGGGCCAGAAGCGCGGCAGGTCGGGCGAGGCGCCGCCCGGGTGGTTGCCGATCCGCGCCAGCACCGAGTTCAGGACCAACAGCGCCAGCGCCAGCAGGATCCCTGGCACGATGCCCGCGGTGAAGAGCGCAGCGACCGAGGCGCCGGTCAGCCCGCCGTAGAGGATCATGATGATCGAGGGCGGGATGATCGGGCCGATCATCGACGAGGCGGCGGTGATGGCGCCCGCGTAATAGGGGTTATAGCCGCGCTCGACCATCTCGGGGACGAAGGTGCGCGACAGCGCGGCGCTGTCGGCGATGGCCGAGCCCGAGATGCCGGCGAAGAACACCGAGGTCAGGATGTTGACATGCCCCAGCCCGCCGCGGAACCGGCCGACCATCGACAGCGCGAAGTCGATCAGGCTGCGGGTGACACCGGCGCGGGTCATGATCTCGGCCGTCAGGATGAAGAGCGGCATCGCCATGAAGGCGAAGACATCGAGCTGGGCGAAGATCCGCTGCGGCAGGATCGACAGGAATTGCGCCTTGCCGACCATCAGGAACGAGATGACCGAGACCGCGCCCATCAGATAGGCAAAGGCGGTCCCGCTGATCAGGAGGAGGATAAAGACGAAGGGGGTCAGCCACATATCCGCATTCCCTCAGACGGCGGTGGAGATCGGCGGGGTGAAGCGCAGGGCATGGAGGGGCGGATGCGTCACGATGGAGCGCAGATCGACCCGGCTTTGTGCCAGGCGGTCGTCATCGGGACGCGGGCGCGCCGTCTCGGGCTGGCGGGCAAGCGCGGCTTCAAGCGTGCGGGCCACGCCCAGGAGTGCCGCATCGCCGCGCACCGGTCCCAGCACTTGCAGGCCGAACGGCAGGCCGCTGCCGTCGCGCCCCGCGGGCAAGACGATGGCCGGTCCGCCGGTCAGCGAGCCGCGATAGGTCAGGGCCAGCCAGCGGTAATAGATGTCCATCTCCTGCCCGTCGATCCGCTCGGCATGGCCTTGCGTCCAGGGAAAGGCCGAGACCGGCGCGGTGGGCAGCAGGATGGCGTCCAGCCCCGCGATCCGGGCGTTGAAGGCGCGCAGGATCCGGGTCTGTTCGGCATGGGCCCAGGCCCGGTCGGCCAGCGAGAAGCTGAGGCCCAGCGCCACATTGCGGTGGATGAAAGGGCCGAAATCCTCGGGGTTTTCGCGGATCGCCTGGCCGAAACCGGCGAGGAAACTCTCGGCCCGCAGGATGTCGAAGGTGCGGTCCATCTGGCCGAGGTTCAGGTCCACCGGGCGGCATTCGGCGACCTGGGGGGCAAGCGCGGCGATCCGGGCGCGAAAGGTCGCGCGGATGTCGGGATCGACGGGGGCGCCGCCGAAATCCTCGCTATAGCCGAGGCGCAGATCCTGCAGCGGCTTCGCGGGCAGCCGGTCGAAGCGCGCAGGGTCCGAGGGCGCCGACAGCGGATCGTCCGGGTCGAAGCCGTGGCAGGCGCGCAGCATCAGCACGAGATCGTCGACATTGCGCGCCATGGGGCCCAGGACCGAGATCCCCGACCAGCCCAGCGGCCGCGTCGGATGGGCGATCACATCGACCGAGGGACGGAAGCCCACGACACCGCACAAGGCGGCGGGCAGACGCAGCGAACCACCGGTATCGGAGCCGGTGCACAGGGGCAGCAGATCCGCCGCCAGCGCCGCGGCCGAACCGCCCGACGAGCCGCCGGCGGTCAGCCGCGGATCGAAGGGATTGCCGGTCGCGCCCCAGACCGGGTTGCGGGTATTGCCGCCCGCGCCCAGCTCGGGAACGTTGGTCTTGGCCAGCACGATGGCCCCCGCCGCCCTGAGCCGCGCCACCATCGGCATGTCGCGGGTCGGCAGATGGCCCCGCGCCCGCGGGCTGCCGTGGGTGGTCAGCAGATTGGCCGTGTCCTGCAAGTCCTTGACCCCGATGGGCAGCCCGTCCAGCAGGCCCATCGGCTTGCCCTCGCGCCAGCGCCGGGTCGATTGCGCCGCCTGGGTGACGGCGCTTTCGCTGTCAAAGGCGGTCAGCGCGTTGATCCGCGGATTGATGGCCGAGATCCGCGCCAGGCAGGCCTCGAGAAAGGCGCTGGGCGTCAGCGACTGATCCGCGAACCGGGCGACAATCTCTGTCGCCGGACATGATGGTGGGCCGCTGGCCATCGTTCCCCGCTTGCGGACCGACTGATCCGCGCCTCCTCCAAACCTGGGGTTTTGATAGGCGGGATCGGCGCACAGGAATAATGAAACTTCCCGCCGGAACCTTAACCAAAGGGAATGGTCTTGCCTCGCGCGACCTGCAGCAGGCAGCGGCGGAACAGATCGACGCTGCCGTTGGTCTCGACCACCTCGGGCTTCCAGAAGCAGCGGGCCTGGGACAGCAGGCCCGCGGTATCCAGTGGTAGGATGACCAGATCGCCCCGCGCGGCATGGGCGACGGCCTGGCTGCGCGGGAAGAGGCCCAGCACCCGTGTCTGGCGCAGGACCTCCAGATTGAGCGACAGCGACGAGGAGGCGACGACATTGGTCGGCGGGACCAGCCCGTGCCCGGCGAACATCGCATCGACCGCGCGGCGCGCCACCGAATTGGCCTGCGGCAGGATCCAGGGGCAGGTCGCCGCCTGCGCCCAGGTGACGCGCTCCTGATGCGCCAAGTCGTGATCGCGGCCGGTGACGACGACGATCGGCTCCTCGAAAAGCACGGCCTGCGCGACCTCGGCAATCTCGGTCGGGTGCCAGATCCGGGCGATCAGCAGGTCGATCTGGCCCGATTCCAGCAGCGGATAGAGCGAGACGAAATGCCCCTCGGTGATCGAGACGCTGGATTGCGGGGCGCTGGATTTGAAAAGCGCGATGGCGCCGGGCAGCAGGCTGGGCGCGACCGAGGATACTGCCCCCACCTGCACCGAGCCCGAGACGCCGCTGGCCATGGCCTCGATATCGAAAGCGGCGCGGTCGATCTGGGCGAGAACCGCGCGGGCATGATCGGCCAGACGCTCGCCGATGGGGGTCAGGAACAGGCGGTTGCGGTCACGGGTGACGATGGGCTGGGCGACGATCTCTTCAAGTTCGTTGATCTGTTTGGAAACCGCCGGCTGGGTGACATTGAGCGCCTGCGCCACCCGCGCCACCAGCTTCAACTCTGCCAGACCCGCGATGACCCGCAGGTGACGCAGGCTGAGCTGCTTCTTGAAATTGTCCTGTTGGATGGCGCCCTCCGCACCCGCGGCCGCAGTTCGCAGCCGATGAAAACGAAAACCGCAAACGGGCGCAATGCCGTTGTCCCCTGCCCCGCCCGGCCAAGCCTACAGCGCGCCCGGCGCCTTCGGCCGGACCTCGGCCAGCAGGGAATCGACGATCTGCCGCCGCAGCGCCCTCTGGCCGTCCTCGGAAAATACCGCCTCGCCGAAGAGCGCGGAAAAGGTCGGCCGGTTCGAGACGTTGAAGAAGCTCAGCGCACTGATCTGCCAATGCAGGGCGATCGGGTCCAGCCCCTTGCGGAACAGGCCCTCGGCCTCGCCCCGGCGGCAGATGTCGCGCAGCTTCTCGATGGCCGAGACGTTCATGTTGCGGATCACCGCCGAGGCGGCGAGGCTTTCGGCGTTGTGGATGTTCTCGATCATCACCATGCGGATGAAATCGGGATTGCTGCGGTGGTGGTCGAAGGTGAAGGCGACCAGCCGGGCCAGCGCCTCGTCCGGGGGCAGCGTGCCGAGGTCGAGCTGATCCTCGCCGGCGCGCACCTTGGCATAGGCGGCTTCGAGCGCGCGCATGTAGAGGCCCATCTTGTCGCCGAAATAATAATAGATCATCCGCTTCGAGGTCTGGGTCCGCGCCGCAATCTCGTCGATTCGCGCCCCGGACAGTCCGCTTTCGGCAAAAACCGCGATGGCGACGCGCAGGATGTCCTCCTGCACGGCCTCGGGGTTCTGTTTCCAGCTTCGCCGGGTCCCCTCGCTGGCGCCTGAAGTCACGGATTTTCCTCCTCTATCCCGCTTCGCAGGCGAGACTAGCACAGGGCACTGGGCGCGGACAGGCACCAAATTAACTGTCTGGTATATTCTCTTGCAAAATTGTACCAACTGTTACATTAAAGGAGAAAGCAGCTGGGAGGGGACCCGCGTGCATCGTCAGCAGAACCCGGCCGGGGAAGCGTTCCGCGTGGGCCTGATCGGGCGCGGCATCCAGAAATCGCGCACCCCCGGCATGCACGAGGCCGAGGGACGGGCGCAGGGGCTGGCCTATCGCTATGACCTGTTCGATACCGCCGCGGGCACGCCGGACGATCTGGCCGCGATCCTCGACCGGGCCGAGGCCGAGGGCTATGCAGGCCTGAACGTCACCTATCCCTACAAGCGCGCGGTGATGGCCTTGATGGACACGCTGTCGCCCAATGCCCAGCGGGTCGGCGCGGTCAATACCGTGGTCTTCCGCCACGGGCGGCGGCAGGGGCACAACACCGATGCCTGGGGCTTTGCCGAGGGCTTCCGGCGCGGCCTGCCGGGGGCGCGGCTGGACAGGGTGCTGCTTCTGGGCGCGGGCGGGGCGGGCGGCGCGGTGGCGCATGCGCTGGTGGATCTGGGTGCGCGGCAGCTGCTGATCCGCGATACGGCGCGGCCCGTAGCCGAGGCGCTGGTGGCCTCGATCAACGCCCATGCCGCGGCCGAGATCGCCCAGGTCACCGAGGACGGGATCGCCGAGGCCGATGGCATCGTCAATGCCACGCCGGTGGGCATGCTGGCCCTGCCCGGCACGCCGCTGGACCTTCACCGGCTGCAGGCCCGGCATTGGGTGGCCGATATCGTCTATGTACCGCTGGCGACGGCGCTGCTGACCGGCGCGGCGGCCCGGGGCTGCCGGACGCTCTCGGGCGAGGGGATGGCGGTGTTTCAGGCGGTCCGGGCCTTCGAGCTGTTCACCGGCCGCCCGGCCGATCCCGAGCGGATGCGCGCCACCTTCCACCGGCTGGGCGCGGCCGGGGAGGTGCGGGCATGAAGACCGGCATCGCCACCGTCTCCATCTCCGGCAATCTGGAGGAGAAGATCGTCGCCATCGCCGCCGCGGGCTTCGACGGGATCGAGATCTTCGAGCAGGATTTCATCGCCGACGCCCGCTCGCCGCGCGAGGTCGGGCGGCGGATCCGCGAGGCCGGGCTTGACCTGCTGCTGTTCCAGCCATTTCGCGATTTCGAGGGGTTGCCGGGTGATCTGCGCCGCCGGGCCTTCGACCGGGCCGAGCGCAAGTTCGACCTGATGCAAGAGTTGGGGACCGATCTGGTGCTGGTCTGCTCCTCGGTCCATCCCGAGGCGCTGGGCGGCATCGACCGCTCGGCCGAGGATTTCGCCGAACTGGGCGCCCGGGCGGCGAAACGCGGGCTGCGGGTGGGTTACGAGGCGCTGGCCTGGGGCCGCCATGTCAACGACCACCGCGACGCCTGGGAGATCGTGCGCCGGGCGGATCAACCGAATGTCGGGCTGATCCTGGACAGTTTCCATACGCTCGCCCGTGGCACCGATCCCGACACGATCCGCCGCATTCCGGGCGACCGGATCTTCTTTGTCCAGCTGGCCGATGCGCCCCGGATCGAGATGGATCTGCTCTATTGGTCGCGGCATTTCCGCGCGATGCCCGGCGAGGGCGATCTGGACGTACTGGGCTTCATGCGGGCGGTGATGGCCACGGGCTATGCCGGGCCGATCAGCCTGGAGATCTTCAACGACCAGTTTCGCGGCGGCAAGACCAAGCAACTGGCGCGGGACGGTTACCGCTCGCTGGTCGATCTGATGGACGGGGTGCGCCGGGCCGAACCGGGGCTGCGCGTGGACCTGCCGCCGATGCCCGCGCCGGTACCGCCGCAGGGCACCGCCTATGTCGAATTCGCCACCCGCGGCGCCGAGGCCGAGGCGCTGGCGGCGACGCTCTCGGGCCTGGGATTCGTGCAGACCGGGCGGCATCTGGCCAAGGACCTGACGCTCTGGCAGCAGGGCGAGATCCGGCTGGTCCTGAACCACGAGCGGACCGGCCATGCCGAGGCGATCTTCACCACCCACGGCACCAGCGTCTGCGATCTGGGCCTGAGCGTCGCCTCGGCCAGGGACACGCTGGAACGCGCCCGGGCGCTGGGGGCCGAGGTCTTCGACCAGCCGCGGGGACCGGCCGAGATGGCGATCCCGGGGATCCGGGGCCTGGGCGGCTCGGTGCTGCATTTCCTCGATGACAGTAGCGGCCTGGGCGATGTCTGGGCGCGCGAATTCGGCGCCGGGTCGGGCCCCGTGCCGGGGGTCGGGCTGCGCCGCGTCGATCACATCGCCCAGACCATGAGCTATGACGAAATGCTGTCCTGGTCGCTGTTCTATACCTCGCTCTTCGCGATGAAGAAGGCGCCGATGGTCGATGTCATCGACCCCGACGGGCTGGTGCGCAGTCAGGCGGTGGCGGCGCCTGACGGAGAGTTCCGCATCACGCTGAACGGGGCCGAGACGCATCGCACGCTGGCGGGCGCCTTCCTGGCCGAGAGTTTCGGCGCCATCGTCCAGCATCTGGCCTTCGCCACCGACGACATCCTGACCACGGCCGAGGCGCTGGTCGCGCGCGGGTTCGAGTCCTTGCCGGTCTCGGCCAATTACTACGACGACCTCGCCGCACGCTTCGACCTGCCGCCCGGGCAGATCGCGCGGCTGAGGGCGCTGAACCTGTTCTACGACGCCGACGGCCGGGGGGGCGAGTTCCTGCAACTCTACTCGCGGCCTTTCGCACCGGGACATGGCGCACATGGGCTCTTCTTCGAGATCGTCGAGCGGCGCGGCGGCTATGACGGCTATGGCGCCGCCAACGCGCCGGTGCGCATCGCCGCGCAGAAGCGGCTGGGGCGGCCCAAGGGCATGCCCTCGGCCTGAGGTGGCGATATGAAAGGATAGATAATCTCCGATATTCCTGATATTGACTGATATTTCATAGAATTTGGAACTGACTACCGGCTACGCTGACCCACGAACCTGCATCGACGTCAAAGGGAGGAAACCATGACGCCCATCACCCGCCGCGCGGCCCTTGCCACCGGGCTTGCCCTGACCACCGCGCTGACCGCCGCGCCCCTCTTCGCCCAGGACCGGCCGGTCCTGCGGCTGTCGTCGGTGGTCTCCAACAACGACATCCGGGCCGAGGCCTTTGCCGCGATCGCCGAGGCGGTCTCGGCCGAGTTCGACCTGCAGGTCTTCAACGGCGCCACGCTGGTGGCGCAGGGGACCGAGCTGATCGCCATGCAGCGCGGCAACCTCGAAATGGGCCTCGTCGCGCCGCAGTCCATCGCCGAGCAGGTGCCGGAATGGTCCATCGTCACCTCGGCCTATCTGTTCAGCGATGTCGCGCATCTTGAGCGCACTTTCGACAGCGAGGTCGGGGCCGAACTTCTGGCGCTGGCCGAGGGGATCGGCATTCACGTGCTGGCGCCGGTCTATTTCGGGACCCGCCAGGTCAACCTGAAACCCGAGATCGAGGTGCGGACCCCGGCCGACCTGAACGGCCTGACCCTGCGGATGCCGGGGGGCGACGCCTGGCAGTTCCTGGGCTCGGCCATCGGGGCCAACCCGACGCCCCTGGCCTATGCCGAGGTCTATACGGCCCTGCAGACCGGGGCCATCGACGGGCAGGACAACCCGCTGCCCAACGATTACAACATGCGGTTTTACGAGGTCACCTCGCAGATCGTCATGACCGGGCACCTGATCGGCTTTGACGTGCTGGCGATCAGCAACGATGTCTGGAACGGCATGACGCCGGAGCAGCAGCAATTGCTGCAATCCGCCGTCGATACCGCCATCGCCGAAAGCACCGAGCGTCACCTCGCCCGTGAGGCCGAGCTGGTGCAATTCTTCCAGGATCAGGGGCTGCGCGTCTATGAACCCGACCGCGACGCCTTCCGCGCCTATGCCCAGGGGCGCTATCTGGAAAGCGAGTTCGCCGCCAGCTGGCCCGAGGGCATGCTGGAGGCGATCAACGCCCTGGCCGAGTAACACCGCCTGCGGCGGGCGGGGCGGCGGGCGGCGGCGTCCGCCCGTCGCCCCGCCTTCATCGGAGATGCCCGAATGACACCCCCTGCCCGCCGATGGATACGCCTAGCCCAGACCCTTGCCGAGGCCGTGCCCGGCATCCTGCTGGCCGTCATGTTCCTGTGCTTCATCCTGCAGGTGTTCATGCGCTACGTCATGAACAGCCCGGTCGGCTGGACCGTCGAGGTCTGCGTCATCGCCTGGCTCTGGGTGATCCTCTGGGGGCAATCCGTCTCGGCCCGGGAAGAGGACGAGATCCGCTTCGACATCGTTTATGGCGCGGTCTCGCCCCGGGTGCGGCGGGTCTTCCGGCTGATCTTTGCCGTGGCGCTGGTGGCGATCTACGCCATCGCCATCCCCGCCAACTGGGATTTCGTGACCTTCATGAAGATCCAGGACACCGCCTATTTCGACATCCCCTTCAGCTGGGTCTTTTCCATCCTGATGGTGTTCCTGGTCGTCTCGGTGCTGCGCTACGGCTGGATCGCCTGGGGCGCGCTGAGCGGACGGACGGTGCCCGCGGGCGAGGCCCTGCCTCATGAGGCGACACGCAAGGATTTCACCGAATGAGCTGGCAGTTCGACCTTATCGTCGCGGTCATCGTGCTGACCGCCGTGCTCGGCCTGCCCATCGGGCATGCCATGCTGGGCTCGTCGATCCTGTATCTGCTGCTGATGGGCCGGGACATGTCCATCGCCACCGAGCAGATGTTGAACGGGCTCTATGGCTCTTACGTGCTGCTGGCGATCCCGCTGTTTATCTTCGCCGCCGACCTGATGAATGTGGGCTCGTTGTCCGACCGTCTGCTGGATTTCTGCAAGGCGCTGGTCGGCCGGTTCCGGGGCGGGCTGGGGCATGTCAACGTCGTCTCGTCGCTGATCTTTTCCGGCATGTCGGGTTCGGCCATCGCAGATGCCGTGGGCATGGGGCGGATCATCATCAACCTGATGACGCGGGACGGGAAATATCCCGGCTCCTATGCCGGGGCGATCACCGCCGCCTCGGCGATCATCGGGCCGATCATCCCGCCCTCGATCCCGATGGTGCTGTTCGCGCTCGTCTCGGATACGTCCATCGGCTACCTGTTCCTGGGCGGGGTTATGCCCGGGCTGATCCTGGGCGTCCTGCTGATGGTGGTGAACGCCTGGCAGGCGCGGGTCCACAATTACCCGGTCGAGGAACCCGTGCCGCTGCGCGACATCCCCCGGGTCACGCTGCGCGCCCTGCCCGCGCTGATGATGCCGGTGATCCTGCTGGTCGGCATCTATGGCGGCGTCACCACACCCACCGAGGCCGCCGCGCTGGCCGCACTCTATGCCTTCCTCGTCTCGACGGTCTTCTACCGGTCGGTCAGCCTGCGCCAGGCCTTTGCCACCGTGCGCCAGAGCGCCCGCTCGACCGCCAGCGTCGGCTTCCTGATCGCCGGGGCGCTGGCCTTCAACTATGTCGTCACGGTCGAGCAGGTCCCCAACGTCATCCTCGACTCGCTGGGTGATACCCAGCTCACGTGGTTTTCGTTCCTGCTAATGGTCAACGTGATCCTGCTGCTGCTGGGTTGCGTGCTGGAGGCCAATGCGATCCTGCTGGTGATCGTGCCGATCTTCCTGCCGACCGCCATCTCGCTGGGCGTGGACCCGGTGCATTTCGGCGTCATCGTCGTGGTCAACACGATGATCGGGCTGGCGACCCCGCCCTATGGTTTGCTGCTGTTCGTCGTCTCGTCGATCACCAAAGCCCCGACCGGCGCCACCATCCGCCACCTGCTGCCCTTCCTGGCGGTCATGGTGCTGGGGCTGGGCCTCATCACCTTTGTCCCCGACCTCATCCTCTGGCTGCCCCGCCTCTATGGCTACAGCGGCTGACCTCCCTGGAGAGCTGAATGTCCGATCTGAAAACCATTCTCGTGATCAACGGCCCGAACCTGGACATGCTGGGCACCCGCCAGCCCGAGGTCTATGGCCATGACACGCTCGCCGATGTCGAGGCGCTCTGCCGCCAGACGGCCGAGGCGCAGGGGATCGCCGTCGATTTCCGCCAAAGCGACAGCGAGGCCGAGATCATGGGCTGGATCAAGCGCGCGCGGGGCAATGCAGCGGGGATCCTGATCAACCCGGCCGGCTTCACCTCGACCTCGATCGCCATTCTGGATGCGCTGCTGATCTTCGACGGCCCGATCATCGAGGTGCATATTTCGCCGCTGTTCCGGCGCGACGAATTCCGGCACCTGTCCTATGTGTCGAAGGCGGCGACCGCCAAGATCGAGGGCTTCGGGATCCAGGGCTATGCCTTTGCCCTGACCCGGCTGGCGCAACTGGCGCGCGCGGCCTAGGGGATCATTCCGGTGGCGAGCACGTATTCCATGCCCGCCTCCACATGATCGACCAGCAGGGCGCAGGCGGCATCGGCATCGCGCGCCAGTACCAGGTCGCGCAGGTCGCGGTGCTGCCGGGCGACGCCCTCGCCGCGAAAATCCAGCACCAGCATATGATAGCGCGCGTAGCGGTCGAAGACCGAGGCATGGGTCCGCATCAGCGCCTCCTGCTTGCAGGCGGCGATGGTGGCGTGGTGAAAGCCCCAATCGTGGCGCACCCAGCGCTCGACCGAGGCGCGGTTGCCCGCCATCAGCTCGGCCTCGATCACCGAGAGCGTGTAATGCGCGGCGACGACACTGCCCTGCCACTCCAGGTCGCCCTCGGCGATGGAGCGTCTGAGCGCCGTGGTCTCCAGCAGGATCCTGAGGTCGGCCAGTTCGCGCAGGTCGGCGCGGCTGATCTCGGCCACGCGAAAGCCGCGCTGGCCCTCGGCGGTGACCAGCCCCTCGGCCGCCAGGCGGCTGAGGATTTCCCGCAGGGTCGAGACGCTGGCGCCGTAATCGCCGCGCAGAAGGTCGGGCTTCAGCTTGGCCAGCGGTTTCAGCCGCCCGTTGACGATATCCGCCCTGAGCCGGCGATAGGCCAGATCGCCAATCGTCTCGCCATCGCGGGCAACCGTTTCGAATCGGAGAAATTCCATAGGATCGACTTTATGCCCGATAAACCCGGCGAAGAAGCCGAATCCCGGGTGATAAGTCAATCCTCGGACCGGCGCCCCCTGCCCTGCGCCCGTCACAGATGCGGATGCACCCCGCCCGAGACGGCCAGAACCTCGCCCGTGACGAAAGCCGCCTCGTCGCGCAGGAAGAAGGCGACGGCGGCGGCGGTTTCCTCGGGCTCGGCGAGCCTGGGAATGAAACTGCCCGCAACCAGCCGCGCGACCTCGGCCGGGGGCATGTTCCGCGTGACCGAGGTGTTGGTCAGCCCGGGCGCCACGCAATTGACCGTGACATGGGGCGCGAATTCGGCGGCGAGCGTGCGGGTGAGCGAGGCGACGGCGGCCTTGGCGGCGGCGTAATCGGCCTGCCCCTTCTCGCCGCCGAAGACGATGGAGGCGGTGTTGACCACCCGGCCGAAGCCCTGTTCCAGCATCCCGGGAACCAGCGCCTGCATCAGGTGGAAACCGCCCATCAGGTTCAGGTCGAAGGTCTGCCGCCAGCGGGTTTCGTCCATGCTGAGGAAGGGTTGGTAGAGCACGGGCGAGCGCAGGCCCCCGACCAGGTTGACCAGCAGGTCCACCCGACCGAAGGCCGCGAGCGCCGCCGCGGCGACCGCCCGCGCCTCAGGGGCGACGGTCACATCGGCGCGCTCTGCCGCGACGGCCGGCGCATCGGGGAGGGCGCGCAGCATCGCGGCAGTCTCGTCCAGCCGACGGGCGGAAATGTCGGTCAGCATCAGCCCCGCCACCCCCTCGGCCGCGAGCCTGAGGGCCACGGCCCGGCCCATCGGCCCGCCCGCGCCCGAAATGAGGGCGATACGGCCCCGGCTCACAGCCCCATCTCGTCGCGCAGGATCTGCCGCAGCGCGAATTTCTGCACCTTGCCCGAGGCGGTGGCAGGCAGCGCCTCGCGCAGTTCCAGCCGCTCGGGCCAGTATTGGGTGGCGAAATGATGCGCCTTCAGATGAGCCTGCATTTCCTCGAAACTCAGACTCTGGCCGGGTTTCGGCACGACGAAGGCGCAGGCGCGCTCGCCCAGCCGGTCGTCGGGATAGCCGACGATGGCCACGCTCTGGACCGCAGGATGCTTGAAGAGCGCGGCCTCGACCTCGACCACCGGGATATTCTCGGCGCCGCGGATGATGATGTCCTTCGATCGGCCGCAGATGCGGATATAGCCGGTCTCATCCATCCGGGCGATGTCGCCGGTGTCGAACCAGCCCTCCGCATCGACGTTGTTCCACTGCGGCCGCTTCAGATAGCCGCCGAAATTCGAACATCCCCGAACGAAAAGCTCGCCCTCGATCCCCGGGCCGCTGACCGGCCGCCCCTCGCGGTCGCGGATCTGCAGCTCGATCCCCGGCAGCGGCACGCCATCGGTTTCCGCCGCGCGCTGGGCCGGATCCTCGGGCAGGACGGTGGTGACCGCGCCGTTCTCGGTCATGCCCCAGGCCGAAATCACCCGCGCCCCCAGCACCCGCTGCGCCCGTTCCACCACCGGGCCCGGGATCACCGTCCCGGCGCAAAGGAAGATCCTGAGCGAGGCGGGATCGGTGCCCAGTTCCTCAACCGCGCCCGACAGGTCGATCAGGAACGGGGTGGAGGCCATGGTCCAGGTCACGCCGTCGCCCTCGATGGTGCGGGCGGCCAGCGCTTTGTCCCAGCTGTCCATCAGCACGAACCGCGCCTTCAGCATCAGGGGCAGCAGCAGGCCGTACATGAACCCGGTCTGGTGGGCCATGGGCGAGAACATGAGGATCACGTCGTCTGACCCCATGTGCAGACGCTCGGCGAAGGGGGCGAGGTTGGCGTACATCGTGTTGGCGGTATGCATCACGCCCTTGGGTTCGCCCGTGGTGCCCGAGGTATAGATCAGCTGGCAGACGTCATCGGGGCCGAGGCGGGTGTTGCGCGTGATCGAGGCGCGCTGGCTGTCGAACGCGGGGTTGCAGAGGAGCGCGTCGAAGCTGTTCGCCCCCTCACCCCCCGCCACGACGACGTGGGCCAGCCCGGGCAGGCCCTGTTTCAGCCCCTCGGCCATCGCCTCGTGATCGAAGCCGCGGAAGGTCTTGGGCACCAGAAAGACCTTGCTCTCGCCATGCTTCAGCATGAAGCCCAGTTCACGCTCGCGGAAGATCGGCATCACGGGGTTGAAGACCGCGCCGATCCGCGAACAGCCCAGATAGCTGGCGACGAATTCCCAGCCGTTCGGCAATTGGCAGGTCACCACATCGCCCCGCCCGACGCCCAGCGCCCGCAGGCCCAGCGCCGCGCGGTCGGCCAGAAGGTCCAGTTCAGCCCAGCTCAGGTCGCGCCGTGCGCCGGTCGCAGCCGTGATCGCCGACAGCGCCAGCGCCTCGGGATGCGCGGCGAGGCAGGCGTCGAAATAATCGTCGGCGGTCCTGTCCAGCCAGAGGCCGGCGGCGATCATCGCGGCCCGGCGGGGCTCGATGAGAACGGCGTCGAAATGCATGATCTTCCTCCCGAGACGAAGGGCTTTGCCCCCTGTTGGATCCGGGCGCCCTCCCCGGCGCCCGGGCTCGACGGGCCTCAGCCCGCGACGGCCTGACGGCCTGCCCGTTCCCGGGCGATGATGGTCTTCATGATGTGCGCGGTGCCGTCGCCAATCTGCAGGCCCAACACGTCCCGCAGCCGTTGCTGGAACGGCAGCGTGTCGGAATAGCCGGCGTGGCCGTGGATCAAGAGGCAGGCATGGATCGCCTCATAGGCCAGAAGCGGCGGCCACCATTTGGTCATCGCGGCCTCGGCCGTGTGCGGCAGGCCCTGATCCTTGAGCCAGAGCGCGTTGTAGGACATCAGCCGCGCGGCCTCGACCTTGGTGTCGAAATCGGCCAGTTGATGCGTTACGCCCTGATAGGCGGCCAGCGGTTTGCCGAAGGCCTGACGCTCGCGGATATAGGCCCAGGTCTCGTCAAGGCTGGCGCGGGCGGTGCCCAGGCATTGCAACCCGATCAGGCTGCGCGAGAAGTCGAAACCCTGCATGACCTGGGCAAAGCCCTTGCCCTCGGCCCCCAGCAGATGGTCGGCGGGAACCTTGACATTGTCGAACCAGATCGAGCCATGGCCGATGGAATTCTGGCCCATGTTGGTGAATTTCGACGTGGTGATGCCGGGCAGGTCCAGCGGGATCAGGATCGCCGAGACGCCATGCGCGCGATCCTCGGGCCGGCCGGTGCGGGCGAAGGTGATGACGCCCTTGGCCAGCTGGTTGGCGGAAATCGAGGTCTTCTCGCCGTTGATGATGTAGTGATCGCCGACCCGCTCCATCTTCAGGCCCAGATTGGCGGCATCCGATCCGCCCTTGGGTTCGGTCAGCGCGATGGCCAGCATGTGCTCGCCCGCAACGAGCCCGGGCAGCCAGGCCTCGGCGATGTGTTTCTGCGCGAAGGTCGCGAGGATATGGCCGTTGAGCGAGGCCAGAAGCGAGACATAGCCGAAGGTGAAATCGGCCTTGCCCAATTCCTCGATGATGGCGCCGGCATAGAGATAGGGCGCACCCATCCCGCCATAGGCCTCGGACAGTTCCGGCGCGATGAGGCCCAGTTCGCCCATCTCGCGCAGGAGCGCCCGGTCAAAACGCCCCTCGCGTTCGCGGGCCAGATAGCCGGGCGCGACGCGGTCTTGCGCGAATTTGCGGGCGAGGTCGCGGATCTGGTCCAGTTCCTCGGTATCGAAAATCGTCTTCATTCAATCCTCCCAGATGCGGGGGGCGCGGCGCCCCCCGCCGCCTCACCGGTGGAACTTGCGGAAATCGGGCTTGCGCTTTTCCTTGAAGGCGATGCCGCCTTCCTTGCTCTCGTCGGTGTCGTAATAGAGCGAGAGCCCCAGCATCCCCAGACCGGCGATGCCGCGCTGATGCTCGGTATCCATGTTGAAGCTGCGCTTCGCCAGGGCGATGGCGGTCGGCGATTTCTCCATGATCTCGGCGCACCATCTGTCCACCTCGGCGTCGAGTTGGTCATCCGGCACGACCGTATTGACGAGGCCCATAGCCAGCGCCTCGGCGGCCTTGTAGCGGCGGCAGAGATACCAGATCTCGCGCGCCTTCTTCTCGCCCACCACGCGGGCGAGGAAGGCGGTGCCATAGCCCGGATCGACCGAGCCGACCTTGGGCCCGACCTGACCGAATTGCGCGCTTTCGGCCGCGATGGTGAAGTCGCAGATCGTGCAGAGCACGTTGCCGCCGCCGATGGCAAAGCCGCGGACCTTGGCGATGACCGGCTTCGGCACGTCGCGGATGATCGTGTGCAGGTCTTCCATCGGCAGGCCGATCGTGCCGCGCCCGTCGTATTGCCCTTCATGCGCCGATTGGTCGCCGCCGGTGCAAAAGGCCTTGTCGCCCGCGCCGGTCAGCACGATGACGCCGACCGACTTGTCCCAGCCCGCCTTGTTGAAGGCATGGATCAGTTCTTCGCAGGTCCGGCCGCGGAAGGCGTTGTACTTGTCGGGGCGGTTGATGGTGATGGTGGCCGCGCCATCCTTCACCGAATAGAGGATGTCCTGATAATCCATGATCTTACCCGTGCATGGTCAGGCCGCCGGAGACGGAAATCACCTGGCCCGTGATGAAGGAAGCCTCGTCCGAGGCGAGGAAGGCGATGGCGCCGGGCAGATCCTCGGGCTTGCCCAGACGGCCCAGCGGCACGGCGCGGGTAAAGGCCTCGCGCAGCTTTTCCTTGTTGCCGGCGCTGTCCATGAAATTCTCCAGCATGCCGGTCTCGGTCACGCCGGGGCAGACGCAGTTGAAGGTGATGCCGTGGCGTGAATGCTCGCGTGCCAGCGTCTTGGAAAAGGCGATCACCCCGGCCTTGCACGCGGCATAGACGCTTTCCCCGGACGACCCGCCGCGCCCTGCGTCCGAGGCAATGGAGACGACGCGCCCGCCCTTGCGCTCCACCATCTTCGACAGCACCGGATGGGTGATGTTGAGGACCGCGCGCAGATTGATGTCGATGATCTTCGACCAGAAGTCGGGGGTGGATTTCAGGAAGGGCACGAACAGGTCCCAGCCCGCGTTGTTCACCAGGATCTCGATGGGGCCGAACTCGGCCTCGATCCGCTCGACCGCCGACTGACAGGCCGCGAGGTCGGTCAGATCGAAGGCCAGCGCCAGCGCCTCGCCCCCCTGCCCACGGATTTCGGCCGCCACCGCCTCGGCCGCGCTTTGGTTGATGTCGGCGACGACGAGTTTCGCGCCTTCTTCGGCGAAGCGCAGGCAGGTGGCCGAACCGATCCCCCCGCCGCCGCCGGTTACGACAACAACTTTCCCTTTCAGACCCTTCACGGCGATCTCTCCTGTTCCCGAAGTCATTGGCCCGGACCCGGATCCGCGCCTGCCCGCCCCTTGCGTGGCACGCAAAGCCGGTGAAACCGGTGCGAATCCCTTCCTGCCTTCGGGATCCATGGTTAGGGGAGGCTAGATTTTATGTCAACTACTTTACATATCATGGCCGCCTATGAGAGGCTGCGCGACGGCTTGACGTTGCCCCGTGGCGCAGGGATAGTGAAACAATGAAGCAAGACATTGACCAATCCGGCTCGCTGACCGCGGATCTTCAGAACCGTCTTGCGTTCCGGCTTTATCAATGCGCCAACCAGCTCAACAAGACCGGCACGCGCTGGCTGGACCGCCATGACGTGACCACCCAGCAATGGGCAGTGCTGGGCGCGCTGGTGCGCGAACGCTGGGTCAATGGCATTGCCGTGCGGGATCTGGCGAAGCTGCTGATGGTCAGCCGCCAGAACCTGACGGGCGTGCTGTCACGGCTGGAATCGCGCGGCTGGATCGAGCGGGTGGTCGATGCGAACGACAACCGGTCGCGGCTGATCAAGCTGACGGCGGTCGGCTGGCAGCGCTGGGCCGACATGCAGGCCGATATCGCCTCGTTCTACAAGGAATCCATGGGGAACCTGTCGAACAACGACATGATTCACATGCTGCATTACCTCGACATCCTGCGCGAAAATTTCCGCGCCATCGACGAGGCGCAGGGCGGCGAGGAATAGGCCCGCCGCCCCGCCCCGTTTCAGCCCGCGTAGCCCGGGCGCGGCACCAGACCCATCAGCGCCTGCGACAGGCCGCCGTCCACGACGATCTCCTGCCCGGTGACATAGGCGGCGCGGGGCGAGGCGAGGAAGAGCACCGCCTCGGCCATGTCCCGGGCTGTACCGATCCGGCGCAGGGGCACCACGGCCTCGCGCCGCAATTTCACCGCCGGATCGTCGTAGAAGCGCTGCGACAGCGGGGTCAGCACCAGCCCGGGGCTGACCACGTTCGAGCGGATCCCCTCGGGCCCCAGCTCAACGGCCAACTGCCGCGACAGCATCGCCATCGCCGCCTTGCCGGGGCTGTAGGCGCCGGAAAAGGGCTGCGGGTTGCTGGCCGAGATCGAGGCGACCTGCACCAATGCCCCGCCGCCCCGCGCCCGCATCTGCGGCACCAGCGCCTGCATCATGCGCAGGGCGCCGGTCAGGTTGATGTCCAACATGGCCTGCCAATCGGCGATGGGCACGCTCTCCAATGCGCCGGGTTTCAGGATTCCGGCGTTGTTGACCAGGATGTCGGCCCCGCCATGGCGCTGGGCGATACGTTCCGCCGCCGCCGCGACCGCCTGCGGATCGCCCAGATCGCAGGCGATCCCCTCGGGGTCGCTGGCGCTGCGGTCAACGGGGATAGCGATGGCCCCCGCCGCGCGGAAGGCCTGAACGCAGGCCTGCCCGATCCCGCCCGAGCCGCCGGTCACCACCGCGACCTTGCCGTGAAGTCCCAGCCATTCCATCTCAGGCCACCCCGGCGAGATGGCGGGCGGTGACATAGCCGAAGGTCATGGCCGGTCCCAGCGTGATCCCGGCCCCGGGGTAATTCCCCCCCATGACCGAAGCACGGTCGTTGCCCACGGCATAAAGCCCCGGGATCGGCTGCCCCGACAGGTCCAGCACCTGCCCCTGCGGCGTGCATTCCAGCCCGTCGAAAGTGCCCAGATCGCCCATCACCATCTTCACGGCATAGAACGGCCCCTGCCGGATCGGCGCCACGCAGGGGTTGGGCCGGTGCTCGGGATCGGCGAGGTAGCGGTTGAAGGCGGTGGAACCGCGGTGAAATTCCGGGTCCTCGCCACGCTCGGCGGCAGCGTTGAAGCGGGTCACGGTCGCCTCGAAGGCGGAAGCGTCGATTCCGCAGGCGCGGGCCAGATCGCCCAGCGTGCGGCCGGTCCTCAGATAGCCGTTCCTGAGGAACCGGCCGATCGGCATCGGCGCGGGTTTCACGAAACCCAGCCCGTATTTGCGCAAGGCCTCGCGGTCGGCGATCAGCCAGCAAGCGGTTTCGGCCTGACCGGCGCAGGCGGCGATCATCGCCTCGCCGACGTCGTGATAGCTGTTGCTTTCATTGGTGAATCGCTTGCCATTGGCCAGGACCGCGATGATCCCGGGCTTGTAGCGGTCGATCAGATGCGGGAAGGGCGCGACCTTCCCGCCGCCCACGGGCACCTGCGACACCGGGATCCAGGCCGAGGTGGCGGGAAGCCGCGTCTCGAATCTGGCGCCCGCGCCCTGCCCCAGGGTGATGCCGTCGCCGGTGTTGTCCTCGGGCACCGGGGACAGATGCGTGCCGCCCTGCCGCAGATGCGGATAGGCCGCGCGGATCCGCGTGAGGTCCTGCGCGAAACCGCCCGCGGCCAGGACCACGCCCTTGCGCGCCGTCACGGTGACAGGGCCTTGCGGCGTGGCGACCTCGGCCCCCGTTACGCCCGCCGGGCCCTGGATCAGGCGCAGGGCGGGGGTGCTTGTGTGGATTTCGACGCCGAGGTCGAAGCAGCTTTTCGCCAGACGCGCCGCCAGCGCATTGCCCGAGGTCACGTTGACGCCCCGCCCGTAGCGCGCCAGTTCGACGAAATGCGCGGCAAGACGCTTGGCGACATAGACGAAGGACCGGGCCGATTTCGTCGCGTTGAAGAAGTGCTTGATGTCGGCATTCGAGGAATTGAACATCATCCCCATGAAGGTGATGGTCTTCAGGGGCGGACGCAGCCGTTTCAGGTTCGCACCCAGCGCCGAGGCGTTGAAGGGCGCGGCGAGCACCGAGCGGCCGACCTCGACACCCCCCGGCGCGTCGGGGTGGTAGTCGGGGTACAGCGTCGGAACGAAGGCCACCGCCGTCTCGCGCTCGAAGAAATCCAGCATCTTCGGCGCCTCGTCGAGGTAAAGCTCGACCGCTTCCTCGTCGTAGAAATTGCCCGTTTCGGCCTTCATGTAGGTCCGGGCGGCCTCGCGGTCTCCGGGGTCACGCGGGTTGCCGGGGATCCACAGCACGCCGCCGGAAAAGGCCGTGGTGCCGCCGAAGACCGGCGCCTTCTCGATGATCGTGACCTTGAGGCCCAGCCTGGCCGCGGTGACGGCCGTGGCCATCCCCCCGGCGCCCGCGCCCACCACCAGGACGTCGCATTCGCGCTCCATGCCCTCTCCTCCGAAGCAGAATTCGGTCAAGGAACACCACGATCCGTCCAAGGACAGAATGGACGGAAATCGGCATTTATTGCACGATGCACCAAGGCCCCGAGGGAGGAGGCAAAGCGATGGACTGGACCGGCACCGGCATACCGAGTTGTTTTCTCTACGGAGATTCCGCGCCCGATGTGGAAATGGATTTCCTGCATATCGAGCGGATCCCCGAACGCAGCGGGCGCCACGATTGGACGATTCCGCCGCATGTCCATCCCGACCATGTGCAGATCCTGCTGGTCGAGAACGGCGGCGGCACCCTCAGGGTCGAGGGCGAGGAATACCCCGTGCCACCGGCTTCGCTGGTCGTGGTCCCGGCCGGGCTGGTGCATGAATTCCACTTCGTGCCGCGCACCGACGGGGTGGTGATCAACGCGGCGATGCCCTTCGTCACCCGGTTGACGCAGGGGATGGTGGATGTCGCTACCGCGCTCACCCAGCCCGCGGTCTACGGGCTCGAGGCGCCGCCCCGCGCGCTGGACCATGCGGCGACGCTGTTTCACAGCTTGCTGGAGGAATATGTCCTGTCGGCGCCGGGCCGGGTACGGGCCATCGAAGGATACCTCCAGCTTGTCCTGATCACCGCCATGCGCCGCCACCGCGCGGCCCAGCCCGAGATGCGGCCCCTGGCGCAGGATCGCGATTACGCGCTGCTCTGCCGCTATCGCACGGTGCTGGAACAGAATTTCCGCCTTCAGAAGTCGATGGAATTCTACGCGCGCGAGCTGGGCGTCACGGTGCAGCGCCTGACCCAGGCCTGCCGGGCGCGGACCGGGCGCACGGCGTCGGAGCTGTTGCACGAGCGGCTGGTGGTCGAGGCCAAGCGCCACCTCGTCTATATGGCGCGCAGCGTGGCCGAGGTGGGCTATGAGCTGGGATTCGAGGATCCGGCCTATTTCAGCCGCTTCTTCTCGCGCCGGGTGGGGATGGCGCCGGGCGAGTACCGGCGGTGCCGTCAGGACGAGAAAGCACAAGAAATCACTGTCTGAGTCCCTGTCGCGGCCGGGGTCGCCGTGCAGACTGCCGCCCGCGACGGTGTGGGAGGACGCGATGATCTTTGAATGGCGCAGCTATGACCTGCGCGTTGGCAAGGCACCGGAATATCTGGCGCTGTTCAGCCGTGAGGGGGTGCAGCACGCGACCCGGCACCTGCCGATGGGGGGCTATTGGCTGGCCGAAAGCGGCGCCCTGAACCGCATCCATCATCTGTGGATTTACGACTCACTGGCCGAACGCGACGCCTGCCGGGCAGGTCTGGCGCAGGAAACCGGCTGGGTGCAGGGATTCGTTCCGCGCGGCTTTCCCCTGATCGAGCGGCAGGAAAATCGGCTGATGCGGTTGGAACGCGGCTCTGACGTGCTGGCGGCGGTGGTGGCCACCCGGCGGCAGGCGCATCCGGCGCTGGCGGAGGGTGCGCCGCTCTTCGCGCCCGGGTTCATGAGCCTGACCCTTGGCGCCGCCCCGGGTGACGCGCTGGCCGTCTGGCGGGTGGCGCAGGGCGAGAACCCCGGCGAGATTCTGGCGCTGAGCCCCGGCACCCCGCCCGCCCCGGAAGGTGCCCGCGCGCATCAGCTAATGCGCGCGCTCAGCATCTCGCCCCTCAGCTAGCCTCGCCCGCCGCGCCGAAGGCCATCCAGCCCGCATCGACCGACAGCGTCGCGCCGGTGATGGCCGAGGCGGCGGGCGAGAGCAGGAAGGCCACCGCCGCGGCGATTTCCGCCGGCTCGATCAGGCGGCCCATCGGGCAGCGCTTCTCGATGCTGCGGGCATCGAGCAAACCGTCGGCGATCAGTTTCGCCACCAGCTCGGTGCGGACATAGCCCGGCGCCACGGCATTGACCCGGATCCCCTGCCCCGCCCATTCGCAGGCCAGCGAGCGTGTCAGCGCCACGATCCCCGCCTTGGCCGCGCCGTAACCGTTGCGCCGGGCAAGGCCGGTCAGCGCGGCGATCGAGGCCATGTTGACGATGGCCCCGCCGCCGGTCATGGCCCGCGCCGCCTCGCGCGCGACAAGGAAGGCGCCGGTCAGGTTGACCTCGACCAGCTTGCGGAAATGCGCGCCGCTCTGGTCCAGCGTCGGCACATTGGCGTCGCCGATGCCTGCGTTGTTGACCAGCGCCGTGACCGGGCCCAGCGCGGCAACCCGGGACAGAGTGTCGATGACGCCCGCCTCATCCGTCACGTCGCAGGCAAGGCCCAGATGGCCGGGGCCGAGCGCCGCGGCCCGCGCTTCGGCCTTGGCCCCGTCGAGGTCGAGGAGCGCCAGCCGATACCCCGCAGCGGCAAGGGTCTGGGCGCAGGCGTAGCCGATCCCCTCGGCCCCGCCGGTGATGATGGCCGTGCCTGTCATCTCAGTTCATCAGCCTTGGCAGCAGCAGGATCAGGTCCGGGAAGGCCACGATCACGCCGATGATGACGATTTCACCGACCAGGAAGGGGGTGACGCCCTTGAAGACGCTCTCCAGCGGGATGTCGGGGCGAATGCCGTTGACCACATAGCAATTGAGGCCCACGGGCGGGGTGACGACGCCGACCTCGATCAGCTTGACCAGCAGAATGCCGAACCACACGGGGTCATAGCCCAGCGCCACGATGGAGGGGAAGACGACCGGCAGGGTCAGCAGCATCATCCCCAGCCCGTCCAGGATCATCCCCAGAAGCAGGTACATGACGATGATCGCCGCCAGGATCACCCAGCGCGGCACATCGAGATGCGTAACGCTGTCGGCGACCGAGGCGGGCAGCCCGGTGAAGGCCAGAAAGCGCACGAAGACCATGACGCCCCAGATGACCATGAAGATCATCGCCGTGGTCTGCACCGTGTCCAGAAGGCCGTGGCCGAATTCCTTCAGCTTCATGCGCTTGCGCATGGCCATCAGCAGGATGATCGCCGTGGCGACGCCCGCCGATTCCGTGGGGGTCATCCAGCCCATGTAGATCCCGACGAGGATGACGCCGACCACCGAGAAGACGCCCGCCACCTGCGGCAGGGCGCGGATCTTCTCGATCATCGGGACGGCGGGCTCGACGGGGGCGAGGCCGGGGCGCAGCTTCACCACCACGGTGATGACGATCAGATAGACGACGACCGACAGGATGCCCGGCAGGAAGCCCGCCAGCAGCAATTGCGCAACCGAGGTTTCGACGATGATGCCGTAGATGACCAGCAGCGCCGAGGGCGGGATCAGTGCGGCGAGCGTGCCGCCCACCGCCACGACCCCGGCGGCGAAGGCGCGGTCGTAGCCGCGTTTCTCCATCTCGGGCAGGGCGAGGCGGGTGAAGACGGCGGTCGAGGCGGTCGAGGCGCCGGAGACGGCGGCAAAGCCCGCGCTGGCGAAGATCGTCGCGGTTGCAAGGCCGCCCGGCGCCCGGCCGACCCATTTGCGCGCCGCGTCATAGGCCGAGGTGGTGATGCCCGCATGCATGGCCAGGAAACCGATGGCGACGAAGAGGGGCAGCACGCTCAGCGAATAGCTGGCCGAATTGGCGAAGGGGATCATGCCCGCCAGCCCCTCGCCCACCGAGGGGTTGCGGATATAGCTGATGCCGATGATGCCCACGAAGGCCGAGGCGAAGGCCACCGGCACGCCCAGGATGACCAGAAGCACGAGGGCGGCGATGCCCAGATAGCCGATAGTGACAGGATCCACGGGCTTATCCCTTGTCCGCGTTCAGGGCAGCCGTCGCCGGCCGTTCGATACCGAAGACCAGCGACGCGGCGCGGGGCCGGGCCAGCAGTCGCAGGGATTCGATCAGTTGCAGCAGCAGCCGCGCCAGCAGCAGCGACAGCGAGACGGTGACGAAGCCGATGCCGATCCAGGTCGGGATATGGATCTCGGCCGTATCGGCACCGCTGCGCCAGGCGCGTTCCAGAAACCCGGTCGAGCCCTGCATCAGCACCCAGACCGCCCAGGCGGCGACGGCATAGGTCAGCACCTCGGCCAGCCAGCGCGCCCGGTTCTCCAGCCGCCCGGTCAGGATGGTCATCCGCACATTGCCGAATTTGGCCTGGGTATAGGGGATGCCCCCGGCGGCGGCGATGGCCATCATCTGCGAGACGATGTCGATGCTGCCCCGGATCGGGTGGTTGAAGGCCGAGCGCCCGACCACCTCGGCGCAGACGACGACCATCAGGCCCATGATCACCAGCCCGGCCGCCAGGCCGAAGCTGCGTTCGATGAATCCCAGGAACTTGTGGATTGCCTCGATCAGCGCTTGCATGCGTGTCTCATTCGCTGGGTCCGGCGGGCACGCGGGGCGCGCCCGCCGGTTCCGGGTTCGGGTTACTCGGCCGTCGCGGCCGCGGCGGAAGAGAGGATCAGGTCCAGCAGTTCCTGCCCCGGGGCTCCGCGGCTGTTCATGTCCTCGACCCAGGCCTGCCAGCTGGGCTCGACCGCCGCTTGCAGGGCGGCGCGCACATCCTCGGTCATCGGGACCCGCACCAGGCCGCGGGCCTCGAAATCGGCCTCGTTCTCGGCATCCACGGTTTCGTAGGCCTCGATCTGCTGGGCATAGGCGGCGGGGATCGCCTCGTCGATCAGGTCGCGATATTGCTGCGGCAGCGCGGCATAGGCGTCCTCATTGGCGGCCAGCACGCAGTTCACCGTGCCGAGGTTCCAGCGGTCCGTCACCCAGGTCGAGAGTTCCTGCAGCGAATAGGCGGTGAAGGCGTAGGTATAGGGATAGACGATCGCATCGAGCGCGCCCCGCTCCATCGAGCTGTAGAGATCGGGCGCGGGAATCGTGGTCGAGACCGCGCCCAGCGCCTGCATCAGCGCCGCATGCCCGCCCGAGGCGTTGACCCTGAGGCCCGACCAGGCGGCCAGATCCGCGGGCGGGGTGCCACGGCCCATGACTTCGTAGTTCGGCATCAGCACCGACATCACCGGCACCGCGCTCCAGCCTGCCCATTCCGCGGCGACGGCCGGGTGGCGCAGATACTCGGCATAGGTGCGATACTGGCTTTCCAGCGTCGGCAGCGGCAGCATGGCCAGGTTGAGGCCGGTCGAGATCGGCAGTTTGCCGGGATGGTAGAACGAGCAGACGGTCGCCATCTCGAAGGCGCCGATCTGCAGGCCGTCGATGTTCTCGGTCGGGTCGGACAGCACCGCGCCATATTGCAGCGACAGCTGGAAATTGCCGTCGGTCCTTTCCGACAGATAGGCGGCCAGCCCCTCGACCCCTTCGGTGAAGCCCCGGCGGTTGCCCCAGAGCGAGACCTGCCAGATGATCGCCGGGCCGTCGACCTCGGCGGCGCGGGCGGGTCCCGCGACCGGCAGGCTCAGGCCGCTCAGCATCAGGGCCCCAAGGGCAATGGGGGTGCTCAATACGCGCATCGTCATGTTTTCCTCCCGTGACGTGGTTGTTTGGGCCGGGCGCGGGCTGCGCTCAGCGATGGGTGAAGGCGGGTTTGCGTTTCTCGGCGAAGGCATTCATGCCCTCGCGCCGGTCGTCGGTGGCGAAGGTCGCGTAGAGGAGGCGGCGCTCCAGATAGATCCCCTCGCTCAGATGCGTCTCATGCGCGTGGTTCACCGCTTCCTTGGCCAGCATCAGGATCGGGCGCGACCGCTGGGCGATGTCCCGGGCCAGGGCCACGGCGGCCTCCAGATAGGTGTCGAGCGGCAGGACCCGGCTGACGAGGCCCCGGGCCAGTGCCTCATCCGCCGCCATCACGCGGCCGGACAGGATCATGTCCATAGCGACGGCCTTGCCGACGATCCGCGTCAGCCGCTGCGTGCCGCCCGCGCCGGGGATCACGCCGACGGCGGTTTCCGGCAGGCTGAAACGCGCGGTTTCCGAGGCGATCACGATGTCGCACATCAAGGCCAGCTCGCAGCCGCCCCCCGCCGCATGGCCGGAAACGGCGGCCACGATGGGCTTGCGGCAGCGGGCGGGCCCCTCCCAGCTGCGGGTGATGAGCTGTTCGGCATAGACCTCGGCAAAGGTCTTGTCCTTCAGCTCCTTCAGGTCGGCTCCGGCAGCGAAGGCGCGGTCATGACCGGTCAGGACGATGGCGCCGATGGCATCATCCGCGTCGAAGGCCGCCAGCGCCGCCGACATCTCGGTCGTCAGCGCCAGATTCAGCGCATTCAGCGCCTCGGGCCGGTTCAGCCGCACGATACCGACCGGGCCCCGGGTTTCGGTCAGGATGGATGAATGGTTCACGCGATCTCCTTGCCCCTTGCCACGGCCCCGACGACCGCGCGAGGCGGAGCGAGACTCCCGGTGCGCCCGGCGCAGGCCCGCCGCCGCCCCGGCCTCGGGATGAGCGGGACACCCCCCTTGGAAGCCAAGCCTCCAGGGGCGCGGGCACGCAGGACGGCCGCCTTCATGAGATTCTCCTCCACCTCATAACTATGTAAACACATTAACACAGTTACGGCAAGCTCGACGCGATCCACGCCGCGTTGAGCCTGTATTCCTCACGAACATTACCGCAGATCATCGCGGAAATCTGTGCACCCAGCGTGGGTTCTCTTGCACTTTGGGCGAGAGATTCAGCTTGCGGCAAGCGCGTTAAATGACAATATATTGCCCTTAAATCCGACCAAGGGAGAGCATTCATGAGCCTCGACAAGGACATTCGCGACCAATTGGTTGCCACGATTCGGCGCTTTGTCGACGAACGGCTGATCCCCGCGGAAAGCGGCGTGGCGGAGCGTGACGCCATGCCCGAGGCCCTGGTGGGCGAGATGCGCGAACTTGGCCTTTTCGGCCTTTCCATCGCCGAAGAATACGGCGGCCTCGGCCTGACGATGGAGGAAGAAGCGCTGGTCATTCTGGAACTGGGCCGCGCCGCGCCTGCCTTCCGCTCGATGATCGCCACGAATGTTGGCATCGGCAGCCAGGGCATCGCGCTGGACGGAACGCCGGAACAGAAGGCCCGCTATCTGCCGCGGCTGGCCAGCGGCTCGCTGATCGGCTCCTTCGCGCTGACCGAGCCCGAGGTCGGTTCGGACGCGGGAGCGGTGCGCACCTCGGCCCGGAAGGACGGCGATCATTACGTGCTGAACGGCACCAAGCGCTTCATCACCAACGCGCCGATTGCCGGACTCTTCACCGTCATGGCCCGCACCGACCCGTCACAGAAAGGGGCGCGCGGGGTTTCCGCCTTCGCGGTCGAGGCGGGAACGCCGGGGCTGTCGGTCGGCAAACCCGAGCACAAGATGGGCCAGCAGGGCGCGCATGTCGCCGATGTGGTGTTTCAGGATTGCCGCATCCAGGCCGACGCGCTGATCGGCGGGGTCGAGGGGATGGGCTTCAAGACGGCGATGAAGGTGCTGGACAAGGGCCGCCTGCATATCGCTGCCGCCTGCACCGGGCTCGCGCTACGGATCATTGACGACATGGTGGATTACGCGATGGGGCGGCAGCAATTCGGCCGGCCGATCAGCGAGTTCCAGCTGTTGCAGGCGATGTTCGCCGACAGCCACGCCGAGGCCTATGCGGCGCGCGCGATGGTGCTGGACGCGGCCCGGCGCCGGGATGCGGGCGAGGATGTGAGCGTTGAGGCGGCCAGCGCCAAGATGTTCGCCTCGGAAATGGTCGGCCGGGTCGCGGACCGCAATGTGCAGGTCCATGGCGGCAACGGCTATATCCGCGACTACCGGGCCGAGCAGCTGTTCCGCGACGCGCGGCTGTTCCGCATCTACGAGGGCACGACGCAGATCCAACAGGGCATCATCGCCCGCGAGATGATCCGCCGCCGGGCCGGGTAAACGACGGAAACGCGAAAGGCCGGGGTTTGCGCCCCGGCCTTCCTGGTCTTCCAGAGAGGGGGCGGTCAGGCCGCCTCGCCCAGACCTTTCAGCGCGGCCAGAAGCTGGGCCACTTCCTGCTCGGTGTTGTAGTGGCAGAGCGAAATGCGGATGCAATCGGGCAGGCCCAGCGGGTTCAGCACATTGCCGCTGTAATGGTCGGCCTTGCGGGTATGGGTGCGGATCCCCTGCTCGTTCAGCATGCGCACCACCTCGGGCGAGGGCGTTCCCTTGACCACGATCGACACCAGCCCCTCACGCGCCGGGTTGTCGGCGCCCGCCAGGATCGTCACATGCGCCATATCGCGCAGGCCCGGCAGATTGCCGATGCCATTGATCATGCTGTCGGTCAGATGGGTTTCGTAGTCGTGGATGGCGCGGCCCGCGGCCTCGATCCGGGCGCGGGGCTCGGTCTCCTGCGAGACCTCGCCGCCCAGCCAGTCGAAATAGGCCACGACATCCGAGAGCGTGGCATAGGCGCCGGTGTCGCGGGTGCCGAATTCCCAGCCGGTCGCCGGGCCGTCGATCAGCATGTCATGGGGCATCGCGCCCAGCTTGTCCGAGATCCAGGCCATGCCAAAGCCGTGGCGCGAGAACATCTTGTAAGGCGAGATCACGTAGCCATCGACATCATAGGCGGCGAGGTCGATCTGGCCATGCGCCGCGTGCTGGATGCCGTCGACCACGATCAGGCACCCGGGCGCGACCGCGCGAATCGCCTTCGAGATCGCCGCCACATCCATCCCCATGCCGGTGACGGGCGAGGCATGCAGGATCGTCGCCACCGCCACATCCGGGGTCATCCGCGCGGCATAATCGGCGGCGGTGACGGTGCCGGTCGCGTTGTCATGGGGGACGTTCACATACTCCAGACCGGCAATCTCGGCCCAGCGGCGGGCGGCACTGCGCGAGGCCGGATGCTCGATGGACGAGCCGATGACCTTGCCCCCTTTCGGCGCGTTCACGCAGGCGGTTCGGATGACGCGGAACAGCAGTTCGGTGCCGCTTTCGCCCATGAAGAACTGCCCGGATCTGGCGTTCATCAGCAGCGCCATATCGGCCTTGGCGGCGTTGATCTTGTCAACCAGCGCATGCGCGGCGACGTTGTCACGGCCCTGATTGTCGGGGATCGCGGCGAAGAAGGCCGAGGTCTCGACCACCGATTTCAGCGTCAGCGCGCCGCCCGCATTCTCGAAGAAGATGCGCTCGCCCTGGAAGGGGCAGCTGTCGACATGGGCGAAGCGGTCGCGGATGGCGGAAATCAGGGTCGGGTTGCCGGTGATCATGGCGAAAGTCCTGTCTTGCGGTGCGTTGGCGGGCCGTCCCCGTCCGGGGAAAGGGCATGGTCTGTCGTTAGGGGTGGCAGGCCGGTATCGAAGCGACGGCGGCCCGTCGGGATGAAAGATCGTGCGGATCGCGCCCGGGGGGGCGGAAGGTATCCGCCTCCCATAGCAATCCGGCAACGTCCAGGATGCGGTGTTTTTTCGCCTTCTGCATTCAGAAAAACTGTGGGTCGGCTCGGTGGCCGGCAGATAATCTGACGATCACCTCCGCCGCGCGCCCGTCAGGCTGCGGCGGTCCAGGCGGCAATGCACACCCTTCTGGCCATTGACCACCTGGGTGATGCTGAGGTCGGCCAGCAGGCTGGCATGGCGATAGGCTTCCAGCCGGGTCAGGTCGGAATGGGCGCAGATCCAGTCCAGCATGCGCGCGGCCGCCTGCTGCGTGGCGCTGTCCAGATCCTCGGCGAAGCCCATGGTGATGATCGCGTCGTCGAGTTCGATTTCCGGCGCCTCGGGGGCGGTGCCCTTCTCCAGCGTGAAGCGGAACTGGCCGTTCAGCGCGGTTTCCAGCGCCGTGTCGCAGATCTCGCCGTCGCCTTGCAGCGCGTGGCCGTCGCCCGCCAGAAAGAGGGCCCCGGGCACCTGCACCGGAAAGCTGATCCGGGCGCCCTGGCGGAAGGCGCGATTGTCGACATTGCCACCGAAGGTGCCGGGCGGGACGGAGCTGACGCGGACCCCGGCCGGCGTCACGGCGAGGATGCCGAAGAAGGGCGCGAGCGCGACCTCGGGGCCCCAAGGCAGGCGGGCGGTGCGGCGGACGGGATCGATGGGCACGACCAGGCTTTCATAGGCGGGGGCGAGGTCGGGAAAGAGGCCGAAACCGGGCTCGATCGCGCTCCACCCCCAGTCTTGGGCGAAGTCCACCGCCTCGACCTCGACAATCAGCCGGTCGCCGGGCTCGGCACCCTCGATATAGACGGGCCCCGTCAGCATATGCGGGCCGAGGTCGGGTTTCTGCGCCGCCATCACCGCGCGGTGGCTGTCCAGCGGCCGATGCGGGCTGCCCTCCCCCGGCAGGTTGCGCGGGCCGCCCGAGAGCGTGTCGATCCGCACACTGTCGCCGGGCCGGATGCGCAGCACCGGGACGGCAGCGGAATCGAGATGGCCCCAGAGGATCGTCTCGGGCGTGGTGGGCAGATGGTGGAGCATGGCGGGTCCCGGAAGCGGCAAAGAGAAAGGCGGCGCGCCCTTCATGACGCGCCGCCCCGGCGATGAAAAGCCTTGATCCGGCGCGGATCAGAGCGCCGCGCGGGGATCGTGCCGCGCGACGCGCGACAGCAGGTAATCCACTTCGGCCCGGGCCTGGGCCATCAGCACGCTGCCCGGCTTGCGCTGCGCGGCCGAGGTCAGGATGCCGCGCTTTTGCAGCACATATTTGCGCACGGCGAGGCCGACGCCCTGCTGCTGCTCGTAACGCATGAGCGGCAGATGCGCGTCGAAGAGGTCATGGGCCGCCTCGCGCTCGCCCGCCGCCGACAGCCGCACGATATCGGCAAGCGCGTCGGTGAAGCCGTAGCCGGTCATCGCCCCGTCGGCGCCGCGCTCCATCTCGAAATCGAGGAAGAGCGCGCCGTTGCCGGTCAGGATCGACACCGGGCGCAGGCGTCCCTCGGCCTGGAACCGCCGCAGCGCCGAGATCTTCTCCAGCCCCGGCCAGTCCTCGTGCTTGAGCATCACGCAGGACGGGTTGGCCTGGATGATGTCGCGGACCACGCCCGGGCTCATCACCACGCTCAGGGTCAGCGGATAATCCTGCAAGACCCAGGGAATATCACGGCCCACGGCCTCGACCGCCTGGTCGAAATAGCCGCGGATCTGGTCGTCGGTGCGCAGCGCGGGCGTGGGGGCGATCATCACCCCCGCCGCGCCGAGCGCCATCGACTCGCCCGCCAGCCGCCGCATGGCCGCCAGCCCCGGGGCCGAGACGCCGACCACGATCGGCAGCGCCGAGCGCGTCACCACCCGGCGCACGATCTCGAGCGATTCCTCGGCTTCGAGCTTGTTCGCCTCGCCCATGATGCCGAGGATGGTGATCCCCGTCGCCCCGGCCCGGGCGTAGAAATCCGTCAGCCGGTCGAGCGAGTCGAGGTCAAGCCTGCCATCGTCGTGAAACGGCGTGGCGGCGATGGCGTAAACGCCCTTGGCCTTGTGATCGAAGCTCAAAACCCGTTCTCCGCCTTCCAGGCGGCGTAGCGCGCCTTGTTCTCGGCGTTGGACGGATAGAGGCCCGGCAGCGGATGGCCCGCTTCGACCTGACTCATGATCCAGCCTTCCAGGCGCTCCTGCTCGATGCCTTCGGTGACGACTTCATCGACCAGCTTCGCGGGGATCAGCACGGCGCCATCCTCGTCCACCACGATCAGGTCGTCGGGATAGACTGCGACGCCACCGCAGGCGACAGGTTCCTGCCAGTTGACGAAGGTCAGCCCGGCGACGGAGGCCGGGGCGGCGACGCCCGCGCACCAGATCGGCAGCCGGGTGCCACGAACGCCCGCCACGTCGCGGACCGCGCCATCGGTGACCAGCGCCGCGATGCCGCGTTTCTGCATGCGGGCGCAGAGGATGTCGCCGAAGATCCCGGCATCGGTCACGCCCATGGCGTCGACCACGGCGATCACGCCTTCGGGCATTGCCTCGATGGCGGCGCGGGTCGAGATGGGCGAACCCCAGCTTTCCGGCGTCGCCAGATCCTCGCGCGCGGGGACGAAGCGCAGGGTGAAGGCGCGGCCGACGATGCGGGGCTGGCCGGGTTCCAGCGGCATGGCGCCGCGCAGATAGACATTGCGCAGGCCCTTCTTCAGCAGGATCGTGGTCAGGGTGGCGGTGGTGACGGCTTTCAGCTCGGCGATGGCCCGGGCTTCGTCATAGGGAAGGGTCATGGAAATTCTCCTCAGATGCTGGGCACATAGCCGCCATCCACACGGATGGTGCTGCCGGTGATGTAGCCGGCGCGGGCGCTGGCCAGGAAGGCGACCATATCGCCATATTCGGAGGGCTCGCCGTAGCGGCCGGCGGGGATCGCGGCGAGGCTTTCGGCCTGAACCTCGGCCAGCGGGCGGCCCTCGCGCTGGGCTTTCTGCTCGTCCAGGAAGCTGATGCGCGGCGTGGCGATGCGCCCGGGCAGGACGATATTGGCGGTGATCCCGTCGGCGCCGATCTCACGCGCCAGCGTCTTCGACCAGCCGACCAGCGCGATGCGCAGGGCGTTCGACAGGCCCAGATTGGGGATCGGCGCGATCACGCCCGACGAGGTCGAGGTGATGATCCGGCCCCATTTGCGGGCCCTCATGCCGGGCAACACCCGGTCGGTGATGGCGATGACCGACAGCACCATGGATTCGAAGCTGGCCCGCCAGAGCGCCGGGTCCTGACCCGAGACGGTGCCGGGACGCGGGCCGCCGGTGTTGTTGACCAGAATGTCGACCGGGCCCCACTCGGCCTCTATCCGGGCGATGTTGGGCTCGATGGCGCCCGCGTCGCCCAGGTCCCAGGCCATCGACATCGCCTGCCCGCCGGTGGCGCGCAGGGCCTCGGCATTGGCTTCCGCCGCCTTGGGGTCGATATCGGCCAGCACCACCTTGACGCCCTCGGCCGCCAGCGAGCGGGCGATGGCCCCGCCCAGACCGCCCCCGGCACCGAGAACCAGCGCCACCTTTCCCGAAATCCCGAAATCCATTGCTGTCGTCCTTTGTCGTGTTAGGCCAGTTTCGCGCAGGAAGCGGCGATCCGGCGGCAGGCCTCCTCGAGCCTTTCGGTCGAGGTGGCGAAAGAGATGCGGAAATAGGGCGCCATACCGAAGGCCGAGCCCGGCACCACCGCCACGCCGCCGTCTTCCAAGAGCCAGGTGGCGAAATCGGCGTCGGTGGCGATGACCTGCCCGTCCGGCCGCTTGCGCCCGATCATTCCCGCGCAGGAGGGGAAGAGGTAGAAGGCGCCGTCCGGCTTGCGGCAGGACAGCCCGTCGATGGCGTTGAAGGCGGCAAGGCAGAGGTCGCGGCGGGTCTGGAAGACCGCGTTGCGCTCGGCCAGGAAGTCGAGCGGGCCGGTCAGCGCCGCCACCGCCGCGGCCTGACTGACCGAACTGGGGTTGGTCGTGCTTTGCGATTGCAGCGTCGCCATCGCCTTGATCAGCGGCGCGGGGCCGCCCGCATAGCCGATGCGCCAGCCGGTCATCGCATAGGCCTTGGACACGCCGTTGCAGGTCAGCGTCCGCTCGGCCAGCCGCGGCTCGACCGCGGCGATGGTGGCGAAATCGAAACCGTCGTAGCGGATATGCTCGTATATGTCGTCGGACATCACCATGACCTGCGGGAAGTCGAGCAGCACATCGGCCAGTTCCCGCAGCGCGGCGGCGGTATAGCCGGCGCCGGTCGGGTTCGAGGGCGAGTTGAGGATCAGCCAGCGGGTCCGGGCGGTGATCGCGGCGCGCAGCGCAGGGCCGGTCAGCAGGAAGTCGTCCGCCTCAGGGCAGGCGACGGCCACTGGCACCCCGCCCGCCAGCCGCACCATGTCGGGATAGCTGACCCAATAGGGCGCCGGGATGATGACTTCATCGCCTTCGTCCAGCGTGGCGAAGAGCGCGTTATAGAGCACCTGCTTGCCGCCGGTGCCGACGCTGATCTGCGACACGTCGTAACTGAGCCCGTTCTCGCGCGCGAATTTGGCGATGATGGCGGCCTTCAGCTCGGGCGTACCGTCGACATCGGTGTAGCGGGTCTGCCCGGCCTCGATGGCGCGGGCGGCGGCCTGGCGGATATGCTCGGGCGTGTCGAAATCGGGCTCGCCCTGCGACAGGCCGATGACATCGCGCCCGGCGCGGCGCATCTCATTGGCCAGCCTGGTGATGGCGATGGTGGGCGAGGGCTGCACCGCGCCCATGCGCGCGGCCAGTTTGATCGGCAGTGCCGCCATGGATCCTGATCTCCGAATTGCAGACCGAGGGCGTCCGAGCCGCCCGGTTCGCCCCTATGTGACGCAAAGCCATTGTTCAGAAAATGGCAGCATTTCCGCATTCATTATGTAGATAAACTGAATTTACGAGGTAAGGCCGCACGAATTTCCTGCAAGACGCCTCCGAATTCCCGGTATTTCCCTGTTACTTCAATAGACTAAGCAGGACCCCTCTCCATTCCCCACCGGGACCGCCACCGGGGGGCTGCGACGCAGCGGGCCGGACCCGGGCTTGTGGCGGACCGGGGGCGCGGCTAGCTTCCGGCCACCAAAGCCCCGGGGTCCCGCGCCCCGCAGACCCCAGCAGTGACAGAGGATCCCATGAGCAAAGCCTGGCATCAGGAAACCGCCGCCGATCTGGGCCGCGGCATCGGCGAGGGGCGTATTTGCCCCGTCGAGCTGACGGAGCATTTCCTGGCCCGCAGCGCCGGTGAGGGCCTCAACGGCGGCCCGGTGCTGGCCGGCCGGATCTATGCCCGGCTGATGGAAACGCAGGCCCGGGCCGAGGCCGAAGCGGCCCGCGACCGGGTCCGCAAGGGCACCCGGCGCGGGGTGCTGGACGGCGTGCCGGTGGCCTGGAAGGACCTGTTCGACACGGCCGGCGTGGCGACCGAGGCGGGTTCGGCCCTGCTGGCCGGCCGGGTGCCGACGGAAGACGCGGTGGTCGTCGAACGGCTGAACCATGCGGGCCTGCCGCCCCTAGGCAAGACGCATATGACAGAACTGGCCTTCTCAGGGCTGGGCCTCAACCCGATCACCGCGCATCCGCCCTGCGTCAACGATCCCGAGGCGGCGCCCGGGGGTTCGTCGTCGGGCTCGGCGGCGGCGGTGGCCTTCGGCGCGGCGCCGCTCGCCATCGGCTCGGACACCGGCGGCTCGGTGCGCCTGCCCGCGGCCTGGAACGATCTGGTGGGGCTGAAGACCTCGCCCGGGCGGATCCCGGCCAAGGGCACGGTGCCCTTGGCCGCACGTTTCGACACGATCGGGCCGCTGGCAAAAAGCGTCGAGGACGCGGCGCTGGCCTTCGCCCTGCTCGATGGCTCTGCCGCGCCGGATTTGGCCGGCGCCAGTCTCAAGGGCAAGCGGCTGCTGGTGCTTGAGACTATCGCGCTGGACGACCTGCAGGACCCGGTGGCGCGGGGCTTCGAGGCGGCGCTGTTCCGCCTTGCCGCGGCTGGGGCCGAGATCAAACACGGCAAGGTCGCGCCGGTGGCCGAGGCCATGGCGATTTCCGGCATTCTCTATACCGCGGAATGTTACGGCACCTGGGCGAAGGTCATCGAGGCGGCGCCCGAGAAGATGTACCCGCCGGTGCTGGAGCGCTTCCGCGCCGGGGCCGAGCACCGCGCCTGCGATTATGTCGCGGCCTGGCTGCGGCTTGATGAACTGCGCGAGGAATGGGCGCAGCTGGTCGCCGAATATGACGCGGTGATCCTGCCGACAAACGCGATTCTGCCGCCGAAAGTGGCGCCGCTGCTGGCCGATGCCGCGGCCTTCGCGCGCACCAACCTCGCGACCTTGCGCAACACCCGGATCGGCAACCTGTCGGGCGGCTGCGGGCTGACGCTGCCCAGCGGCACGGCCTCGGTCGGCGTGTCGTTCATGGCGCCTGCAGGCGGCGAAGCGGCGCTGCTGCGTCTGGGTGCCGCGGCGGAAAAAGCGCTGGCGGGCTGAGACCTTGACCCCGGGCGCGGCCGCCGCGCCCGGGGTCTGTCAGGACGGCCGCGCTTCTTGCAGGAAGCTGCGGATCAGCGGCAGGCGCCCGGCCGAGCGCGACCAGAGCACCCCAACCTCGCGCAGCGGCGCATCGGCCAGCGGGAAGCTTTCGACCTGCACGCCCGCGGGCCAGGGCGCGGGCCAATCGGGGATGATCGACACGCCGAGCCCCCGCGAAACCATGATCATGATCGCTTCGAGCGAGTCGAGTTCATGCCCGTCACGCGGCTGCAATTGCTGGGCGCGCAGATATTGCTCGACCGCGCGCCCGCCCCAATGGTTGCGGTCGTAGCGCAGGAAGGGGAATTCGGCGAGCAGCGCCTCGGTCGGCGCGGCGGGGGTGCCGGGGGGCGCGATCAGTAGGTGCCTTTCACGCCGCAGGGTCAGCCAGTCGTAGCTTTTCGGCAGCGGGAAATGCGGTTTCACCAGCACCGCGAGGTCCAGCGCCCCGGCGCTGAGTTGGTCCCAGAGGTCGCCCGAGGCGCCCGGCACCAGATAGAGGTCGATCCCCGGCCGGTTCTGGCGCAGCGCCAGCAGGATGTCGGGCATGATCCCGGTGAGCGCCGTCTGAATCACGCCGACCCTCAGCAGGCCCGAGGCCCCGTCAACCGAGGCGGCGGCGCGCAGATCGTCCTCCAGCGCCAGCATGCGTTCGGCGATGATCATGATCGCCTCGGCCGCGGCGCTGGGGCGCAGGCGCTGGCCGTGGCGTTGCAGCAGGGGCTGGCCAATCTCGGCCTCGAGCGCCCGGATCCGCTGCGAGACGGCCGAAGGGGTGATGTTCATGCGGCGCGCCGTCTCGGCGGCCGAGCCGGTGCGGACGATGGTGAGAAAGGTCTGGAGGAATCGGGTATCCATCGCCACATTTCTTAATCAAAAGGAAATTGGCCGCAAGTTTTTCTGAACATCGGGGGCGACCTTCCCCAGGTCGCCCCTGTCCCGGACCTCAATCCAGTTCGAGGATCACCTGCCCCGCCGCCAGCAGCGCTCCAGGCTGCGCCATGATCCGCGCCACGCGCCCGGCGACCGGCGCCAGCAGCGGGCTTTCCATCTTCATCGCCTCGATCACCGCCAGACGCTGCCCGGCCCCCACCTGATCGCCCTCGGCCACCAGAAGGGCGCTCAGCTGGGCGGCGGCGGGGCTGCGAAGCTGGCGCTCCTCCTCGCGCTGATCGGGGACGGGCATCGTCTCGATCAGCCGGTCGGCCAGCGCGTCCAGCACCCGCAGCCGGGTCACCGCGCCGCCGCGGCTGAGGGTCCAGCTCTCGCCCTGACGCTCCAGCGCGGCGGTGACGGGCTGGCCGTCGATCTGCCCGCGCCAGATCGCCTGACCGGGCAGCCAGTCGCTGACGACAACGGCAGGGGCGCCCAGCCCGTCGATCCGCAGCACGCCGTCACTTTCCACGTTCAATGTGACTTCCGACGCCGCTTCGGCACTGCGCAGCACCAGCGCGCGCGGCAAGGCGACATCGGGCTCGCGCCGATAGGTGGCGGCGGCGGCGATCAGCGCGGCGAGGCGGCGGTCGTCCTCGCTGCCAGCGGGGGAATAGCCCTGCGGATATTCCTCGGTCAGGAAGCCGGTGGACAACCGCCCCTCGCGCCAGCGGGGATGCCGCATCAGGCTGGAGAGAAACGGAATGTTGTGGCGGATGCCGCCGATGGCGAAAGCGTCGAGCGCCTCGGCCTGGGCCGCGATTGCCTCGGCGCGGGTCGGCGCATGCGTCACCAGCTTGGCGATCATCGGGTCGTAATGCACCGGGATCTCGCCCCCCTCGAAAACGCCGGTGTCGTTACGGGTGGTGACGCCCGCGACCACGCCTTCGGCTGGCGGGCGATAGGTGGTCAGCCGCCCGGTCGAGGGCATGAAGCCGCGCTCGGGATCCTCGGCATAGATCCGGCTTTCCACGGCCCAGCCGGTCAGCCGGACGTCTTCTTGTGCCAGCGGCAGCGGCTCGCCCGCGGCGGAGCGGATCATCAGTTCGACCAGATCCTGCCCGGTGATCAGTTCAGTAACCGGATGTTCGACCTGCAACCGGGTGTTCATTTCCAGGAAGTAGAAGCTGCGGTCCTGACCGACGACGAACTCCACCGTACCCGCGCTATCATAGCCCACCGCCCGCGCCAGCGCGACCGACTCGGCCCCCATCCGCGCCCGTGTCTCGGGGTCGAGCAGCGGCGAGGGCGCCTCTTCCAGCACCTTCTGGTTGCGGCGCTGGATCGAGCATTCGCGTTCACCGAGATAGACGCAGTTGCCGTGCTTGTCGGCGATAATCTGGATCTCGATATGCCGCGGGTTTTCGATGAATTTCTCGACGAAAACCCGGTCGTCACCGAAAGACGCCGCCGCTTCCGACTTCGCCCGGGCGAAGCCTTCGCGCACCTCTTCCGGGCTGCGGGCGATTCGCATTCCCTTGCCGCCGCCGCCGGCCGAGGCCTTGATCATCACCGGATAGCCGATGCCGGCTGCGATGCGCTCGGCCTCCTCGGGGGTATCGATGACGCCGACATGGCCGGGGACCGTGCTGACCCCGGCCTGCACCGCGGCGCGCTTCGATTCGATCTTGTCGCCCATGGCCTCGATGGCGTGGGGGTTGGGGCCGATAAAGGTGATCCCCTCCTCGGCCAGCCGCCGGGCGAAGAGCGCGCGCTCGGACAGGAAGCCGTAGCCCGGATGCACCGCCTCGGCGCCGGTGACCTTGCAGGCGGCGATGATCTTTTCAATGGACAGGTAGCTGTCCGTGGCGGGCGCGGCGCCGATCAGCACCGCCTCGTCGGCCAGACGGACATGCAGGGCGCGGGCGTCAGCCTCGGAATAGACGGCGACGGTCGTGATGCCCATGCGGCGCGCGGTGCGGATGATGCGGCAGGCGATTTCGCCGCGATTGGCGATCAGGATCTTGGAAAACATCGAAAAACCTTACCGCTGGAGGGGGTCTTGACCGGAAAGCGCCGCGATCAGGGCGCGCTTGGTCTGGCTTTGGGGGGTGGGCCGCGGGGCCACGGGCCCATCGCTGCCGCCACCAAGGCTGATCCGCGCCCCGGGCCAGGCGATGAGTCGGGTGCGGGCATCGCCCAGCCCCAGGGCCAGCGCGGCGATCCCTTGAGCGCGGCGCAGGACCAGCCCCACCGGGGGCCGGCGCAGCCCCGTCAGGGCCCGGCGCAGCTCGGCGGCTTCGGCCAGCGCACCGGCGGCCTCCTCGGCCTGACCGGGCAGGCTGCCGGGAGTGTCGAGGAGCATGACCAAGGGCAGCCCCTGCCCCGTCAGGAACTCGACGAAACGGCGAGCCTTGCGACAGGCGGCGGCATCGAGCGCGCCGCCGTTCTGCGCCGGATTGCTGCCGAGCAAGCCGACCGGCTGGCCGCCGATTCGCGCCAGATGGCAGGCCAGCGCGGTCCCGTACTCGGGCCAGAGGGCGAAGCTTTCGCCCTCGTCCGCCACCAGCGCGATCAGCGCGACGCTGTCCCAACCGTCGAACGGGTCGGCGGGCAGGAGCGTGGTGAAGGCCTCGTCGCTGTCCGCCAACGCGGCGGCGCGGGGGCGGGTCAGGGACAGCAGGCGGCGCAGTTCCAGCACCAGCCGCACATCGTCGGCGGCGGCAAACGCGGCAAGCCCGGTGCCCGCGCCGTGCAGATCGGCCGCGCCATAGGCGGCCTGTGGATCGTCCTCATGCCCCAGCCGACGAGCGAGATCGGCCCCCCCCAGCGACCAGAACCCGGCGCCGCGGTGCATCGCGACCAGATCGGCGAGACCCGCACTCAGCGCCATCGGCCCCAGCGCCGCGCCCGACAGCGCGGTGATCGACAGTCCGCGCCCCTTGAGCGCGGCGCGGGCCGTCAGGCAGGCATCCATCGCCGCCAGCCCCTCGACCCCGGCGGCGCCGGTCAGCGGCGGGCAGTCGAGGAACTCGACCAGCGCCGAACCTTCGTCGGCGGCGCGCCGGTAAAAGGCCGCCCGCTGGCGCAGCGCCGCTGGATCGCTGGCGCCGGCATCGGCCAGCGCCAGAACCGGGCGCCCGTGGACCAGACCCGAGGCGAGGCGCAGCGCGTCCGAGCCCTCGAACCCGGCGCTCCCCGGATCAAAGAGAAGGCGCAGACGGTCCTCGGCGCTCACGAGCCCGAGCGCGACCTCGGATGGCAGAGAGGGGGAAGCAGCATGCATTGGAATGTCCCTGATAATCCCGCGTGGCCGGTGTGTTTCCGGGGTCTGAGGGCAGGCCCTCAGATCGCCGCCAGCAGCGCGATGATGCTTTTCTTGACGTTTTCGATATGGGTTTCGACCAGGTGGCGGGATTCAGCCTGATCGCCCCGGCGCAAGGCCGCCACGATCTGCAGATGCTCACCATGGCCGATGCGGAACCGTTCGGGGATCCGCTCGACGTTGAACATATGCGTCTTGAGGCGCAGGTCGCCGATCATCCGGGCCAACAGCGCGTTGCCCGAATGGTCGGCAATCGCCCCGTGCAGCAGGTTGTCGATGGCCCAATCCTCGTCCGGGCGGGGCGCGGTCTTGGCCAGAAGGGCATGGATCGCCTCCTCCACGGCCAGAAGGTCCGCCTCGGGGATCCGGCCCGCGGCGTGATAGGCGGCCTCGCCTTCCAGCAGACGGCGGACATTCAGTGCCTCGATCAGCTCGCGGGTCGACAGGCCGCGCAGGACCAGCGCCCGCCCCGCTTCGCGCACCACGATGCCTTCGGATTCCAGCCGGTTCAGCGCCTCGCGCGCCGGGGTGCGCGAGACCTTCAGCATCTCGGAAATCCGCCGCTCGTGCAGGACCGAACCCAGCGGCAGGTCGCGGCGCAGGATCATGTCCAGCAGCTGGTGATAGACCCGCTCGCTGAGCAGCGTCTCGGGGGTCACGGACTCATTCATCGGCGCGCTCACAGCGGGGCGAGCGGGCGGATGGCGATCCCCACCGCCTCCAGCCGCACCCTGAGCCGTGCCGCCATCTGCACCGCGCCGGGCGTATCGCCATGCACGCAAACCGTGTCGATGGCCACCGGGATCCGCGTGCCGGACACCGTTTCCAGCGCGCCCGCCTCCAGCATCCTCAGCACCCGGTCGGCGGCCAGATCGGCGTCATGGATGACCGACCCGGCGATGCGGCGTGAGACCAGATTGCCGGTCTCGGCATAGGCGCGGTCGGCGAAAATCTCGCGCGCCAGACGCAGCCCGTGGCGTTCGCCCGCCTTCTCTGTCTCCATCCCCGGCATGACCATGAAGATCAGGTCCGGCGCGCAGGCCTTCAGCGCCCGGGCGATGGTGTCGGCCAGCGCCGGGTCCTCGTTGGCCGTGGTGTTGAGCGTGCCGTGCGGCTTGACGTGCTGAAGGGGGATCCCGACCACCGCAGCCATGCCGCGCATGGCCGCGACCTGATAGATGATCTGCTTTTCGATGTCGTCCATGCTTTCACCGCGGATCTCCCGCCGGCCGAAACCGTAAAGGTCGAGGAAACCGGGATGCGCGCCGGGACGCACGCCCCGGTCCCTGGCCAGCGTCAGGGTGCGGTGCATGACGCTGGGATCGCCGCCGTGGAAGCCGCAGGCGATGTTGGCCGAGCTGACGATGCCCAGCATCGCCGCGTCATCGCCCATGGTCCAGGCGCCGAAGGCCTCGCCCATATCGCAGTTGAGATCAATGGCGCGCATCGCGGCCTCCCCTTCCCCGTTCCGTGACGCCTGGTCGCGCAGAGCGCTTGGCGTATGCATTCCAGTGGTATACCACTAGAATACCGATTCTGAAAACAGAGGGAAGCGCCAATGCGACACGATCCTCCGCCGCCCCTGCCCGGGACCACCAGCCCGTTGGAAAGGCCGCGCTTTCTGCCCGCGGGCACCGGCGCGCTGGTGGTGGAATTCGGCGCCCAGGTGGACGAATCGACCAGCGAAGCGGTGCTGGCGCTGGACCGGGCGGTGGCCGGTGCCGCCATCGACGGCGTGATCGAGCTGGTGCCGACCTATCGCTCGCTTCTGGTGCATTTCGATCCGGCCGTGATTCGCGCCGCCGCGTTGAGGCAAAAGCTGGAGGCGCTGGTCGCCCATTCCGGCGCCACCCCGCGCGAGGATCGGCTCTGGACCATTCCGGTGTGCTACGGCGGTGCCTGCGGCGAGGATCTGGAGGCGGTGGCGAAGCTGCACAAGCTCGACCCCGAGGAGGTGGTGGCGATCCACGCCGCCTCGCCCTTTCGGGTCTACATGATCGGTTTCGCGCCGGGTTTCGCCTATCTCGGCGGCCTCGATCCGCGGCTGCACACCAGCCGCCGGGTCGAGCCGCGGCTCAGGACGCCCGCGCGTTCGGTCTCCATCGGCGGGGCGCAGAGCGCGCTCAACCCGCCTTTTGAGCTGCCCAGCGGCTGGCATCTGCTGGGCCAGACCCCTGTGCATCTGTGGGACGCGCGGCGCGAGGGCTCGGCCGAGATCGGCCCCTCGCTGCTGCTGCCCGGCGACCGGGTGCGCCTGCGCCCCGTCGAGCCCGAGGAATACCGCGATCTCTGCGCCAGGGCCGAGGCGGGCGATCCCGTGGCCCGCTTGCAGACCCAGCCCAAAGCGACCGAGGAGACCCCGGCATGAGCGCCGACGCAGCCCCCCTGACCCCCGGCCTGCTTGTGGTCGAACCCGGCCTTGGCACCTCATTGCAGGATCTCGGGCGGCGCCATTACCAGCGGTTCGGTATTTCCGAATCCGGGGCGCTGGATGCCCCCTCCCTGCGGCTGGCGAATGCGCTTGTCGGCAACGCCTCCGGCGTCGCGGCGCTGGAGATCACGCTGTCGGGCCCGGTGATCGACATCCAGGCCGAGCGCGTGCGACTGGCGCTGGTGGGCGCCGATTTCCCGATCACGCTGAACGGTCATGAGCTGCGCAGCGGCCGGTCGTTCGAGGCGCGGCGCGGCGACCGGCTGGTCATCGGCCTCGCACGGTCGGGCGCGCGGGCCTACCTCGCCGTCGCGGGCGGTTTCGCTCTCGAGCCGACGCTGGGCAGCCTGTCGACGCATTCGCGCTCGCGCCTCGGGGGGCTCGATGGCGGGTATCTGAAGGCGGGCGATGTCCTGCCGCTGACCCCGGGTGCCGCCGGCGAGGGGCCGCAACTGGCGCTGCCCGCCCTGCCAGCCACCCCGGCCGAGACGCTGCGCGTGGTGCTGGGTCCGCAGGACGATTTCTTCACCGAAGCCGGGATCGAAACCTTCCTCAACGCCCGCTACCAGGTCTCGCCCCGCGCCGACCGCATGGGCTATCAGTTCGAGGGCCCGGTCATCGCCCATGCCAAGGGATTCAACATCGTCTCGGACGGGATCGTCAACGGCTCGATCCAGGTGCCGGGCAACGGCCAGCCGATCGTCCTGCTGGCCGACCGGCAGACCACCGGCGGCTATCCGAAGATCGCCACGGTGATCGAAGCGGATCTGCCGATCCTGGCGCAGCTGCGCCCGGGCGAGAGCATCGGCTTCACCGCCGTGACCGCCGACGAGGCCGAGGAGATCGTGCTGGAGGCTCGCGCGGCGCTGGAGGCGCGGGTGGCGGGGTTGGTCGAGGTCGGCGCGGCGCGGCGTCCGCCGGCGATCCGCGCGCTGCTCGAGGCCGATCTGACCGCCGGTCTGGCGCTGGTCTGACCCCGCGCCGACCGACGCCCCAGGGCGTCCGGGCGGGGAAGACCTCCGCCCGGACGGGTTCATGCGACGACCGGCAGCGTTTCGACCGCATAGGACAGCCGCAGCGAGCGGTCGCGGCGCGGGTCGTAGAGTTCGCCCTCGAAATGGGTGCCGGGACGGATCCCGCCCTGCACCGCCAGCGTGCCGCAGAACATCGCATGACCGGGCGCCAGCTGACGCTCTGCGAAGCCGTAGCGTTCGAACAGATCGCGCGGATTCAGCAGGCCCGCGACGGTCCCCTCCTGATAGAGGCAGCGCTCGCCGTCGATCACCGCCCAGGAGCGCAGCACCAGCTCGTCCCAGTATTGCTCGACATCCTTGAGGCGCCACAGTTCGCGCGAGACGGGCTTGGCCGCGATCTGCTTGGAAAAGGCGATGGAATAGGCCTCGAGCTTGCGGTCGGTATGGTCCGACCCCACACCCAAGAGCAGCTCGTCGCCATCGGCGAAGATCACCGCCTCGACCTCGCCCGAGGTGTCGCTGCCCAGCACCTGCACCGGCTGCCCGGCGTCGCATTGGCAAAGCAGCGCCTCGGCCACGCGATAATAGACCGGCACGGTCGAGGGCGCGGGCACGCCGATGGCGGCCAGTTCGTGGATATGTTCCTCGACCGCGGCCCGGTCGCGCCCGGCCCAACCGGCCACGATCAGCTGCGCAACGTCGAGGCGGCGCTCAGCACGGCTGCCCTCGGCGTCCAGAACGGAAAAGGTCATCTGCATGGGGGGTATCCTTGGACAGAGAAAAGGGGCCGGCCAATCGCCGACCGGCCCCGCAGGTCGCCTGGCGCGGGTCTAGCCGCCCGACGCGAGATTGGGCAGGAACAGTGCCAGCCCCGGGAAGGCGATGAGCAGCAGCACCATCACGAACATCAGCAGGACGAAGGGGATGGCGCCGACGATCACCTCGTTCAGCGTGCCGCGCCCCCGCACACCCTGCACCACGAACAGATTGAGGCCCACGGGCGGCGTGATCAGCGCCATCTCGATCAGCACGATCAGCAAGATGCCGAACCAGACCGGATCGAAACCCAGCGAAGTGATCAGCGGCGCGACCAACGGGATGGTGATGATCATCAGGGAGAGGGTTTCGATGAAGAACCCGAGGATGATGTAGAAGCCGATCAGCAGGAACAGCGTCTGCATGGGCGACAGTTCGAGCGTGGCAATGGTCGCCAGCAGCGAATCCGTCAGCCCGATCGAGGCGAGGATGAAGTTCAGGAAATTGGCCGAGATCATGATCAGCATGATCATGCAGGTGGTGCGCATCGTGCCTTCCAGCGCCTCGCCCACCATCTTCCACGACAGCGTTCCGGCCATGAAGGCCATGATCAGCGCCACGACCGTGCCGATGGCCGCAGCCTCGGTCGGCGTGGCCCAGCCGGTATAGATCGCACCCATGATGAAGGCGAAGAGCACCAGCACCGGCAGCAGATGCACCAGCTTGGCGAAACGCGCGGCCATGGTCGAACTGCGCCGCTCGCCGCCCCATTCGGGCTTGATCAGGCACATGATCAGGATGGCCAGCATGAAGAGACCGGACAGCACCAGCCCGGGGATGATACCCGCCATGAACAATTGCGGGATCGAGGCCTGGGCGAGGAAGCCGTAGACGATCAGGTTGATGGACGGCGGCAGCAGGATGCCCAGCGTCCCGCCGGCAGCGATGGAGCCGGCGAAGAAGCGCTCGTCATAGCCAAAGCGCGGGGCCTGCGGCAGGGCGATGGTGCCGACGGTGGCGGCGGTCGCGACGGAGGAACCCGAGGTGGCCGAGAACATCGTGGCGGTGCCGATATTGGCGTGCATCAGCCCGCCCGGCATCCAGGACAGCCAGGAATCCAGCGCGTCATAGACTTTGGTGGCGATGCCCGAGCGCAGCAGCAATTCCCCGATCAGGATGAAGAGCGGGATCGAGACCAGGATGAAATTGGTGCTGGTGTCCCAGATCTGATGGCCGAGCGCCCGGCTGAGCGGGGCGGCAGCGAATTCCCATTCCAGAACCATCGCCAGGATGAACAGCGCCGCGGCGACCGGGATGGTCAGCGCCAGAAGGCCGAGCAGGACGAAAATGGCGGTCAGCAGCATTAGCCGTTCCTCCGGTGAAGCGCCACGGCCTCGGCGATGGCCTGTTCGGTCTCGTCCGCGACCGAGACGGTGCCGGTCAGTCGGTTGATCAGAGCGTGGTCGCGCTCGAACACCAAGGCGACGACGACCCGCAGCAGGATCAGCGCGGTGACGAAGGTGAAGAAGATCAGCCCCGCGACGAACAGCCCCTGCGGGATCCAGAGGGGTGTTTCCAGCGTAGTGATCGAGGTCGAACCGCGGTTCCAGGAGCGCTGGAAGATGTGGAACATCGCCTGCGAGAGGGCGAAGGCCATATAGCCCAGCCCCAGCAGCGCGATGATGTGCAGCACGGCCTTGCCCGCCTGCGGCAGGCGGCTGGTCACCAGGTCGATGCGGATATGCGCCTTGACCAGCAACGTATAGGCAGAGGCCCAGCTCGTGGAGACAGCCAGGGCGTAATACGACAATTCGTCGGCGCCCCAGGTCGAGAGGCCCAGAAGCCGCCGCGAGAGGATGTCGATGCTGATCAGGAAGGCGGAGATGAGGATTGCTCCGCCCCCGGCATAGACGGCCCAGCGAGAGACAACGAGAGCCCCCGCCAACAGCCGATCAAGAAGCCGCGACAATGCATGCATGGATGGGTTCCGGGATAGGGGTCAGGGGGCGCGCCGCCCCCGGGCGCGGGACCCGGGGGCGGCGGCGGGATCGGTTACTCGGTCAGGACCGCGTCGAGCAGCGGCGCCACGGTGGCGGCGAAGGTCTCGGCGCATTCGCCGGCGCAGCGCTCGTTCCAGCGCGGCAGCACCACGTCACGGGTCAGTTCCACGGCGCGGCGCTGGTCGGCCTCGGTGATCTCGACCAGTGTCAGGTTCTGCGCCGTGCCGACCGAGCATTCACCGCCGGTATTGCAGGCGATGCCCAACTGGTTATCGGCGACGGCGTTGTTCCAGATCTGGTCTTCCAGCGCGGCGACCTGTTCGCGCAGCAGGGTCTGGGTTTCCGCGTCGAGGCTGTTCCAGCTGTCGTTGTTGATGGCGAAGCCGACCGGATCCCAGCCGCCGATGGGCAGCGGGTAGAAGTGGGTCGAGACCTCGGACCAGCCGCCGAAGAACCCGGACAATGTGCCGGTGATGCCGCAATCGATCACGCCGCGGTCCAGCGCCACCGGAACCTCGTTGAAGGCGATGGAGACGCCGGTGCCGCCCACGGCTTCGATGAAATCCATGGTCATGCGGCCCGAGCCACGGATGCGCAGACCGGCCAGATCGTCGAGCCCGTTGATCTCGGCCTTGCAGAAGACGACCTGCGCCGTGAAGGGCGCGACGCCCAGCAATACCGAATCGTAGGCCTCGTCAAAGACGCGCTCCAGATAGGGGCGATAGGCGAGAGAGATTTCGCGGGCCAGCGCCGGGTCGGCGATGGCGGGGATGTCCAGCCCCTCGACCCGCGGCTCGTCGCCGGCCACATAGTCGATGATCGTTGTGCCGACATCATAGACGCCCTGCTGCACCATCTCATAGACCGCGGCGCCGCCGAGGCCGAGCCGGTCGAAGGCTTGCACGGTGACATTGATGCGGCCATCACTGGCGGCGGGCAGCGTCTCGGTCCAGAAGGGCAGTTCGTAGGTCGGATAGAGGCTCGAGGTGCTGAGGCTGCCGACCACGTTCAGGTCGTAGGTCTGGGCCAGGGCGGCCCCCGAGGTGCTGAGCAGCAGCGCTGCGGCCAAGGCGGTTCTCATCGTTTTCTCCCGTGTTGGTTAGAGGGTTCTCCGGCGGACCGGGTCAGAGGATGGAAAATTCCGTGTTCTTGCGGTCGGTGACCAGCATGCTGCCCGGCGCATGAGTGATCGCGAACGAGGGCTTGGCCTGGGCGATGACCGCCTGGGGCGTCACGCCACAGGCCCAGAAGACCGGGATCTCGCCGGCGCGCGGCGGGTTGGGATCGCCGTAATCGGGCTTGGCGATATCGGCAATGCCGATCGCCTCGGGCAGGCCGATATGAATGGGCGCGCCATGGACCGAGGGGAAGCGCGTGGTGATCTGGATGGCCCGGATCGCCTGCGCCGGAACCAGGGGGCGCATCGACACGACGGTGGGACCATGGAACCGCCCGGCCGGGACACAGGCAATGTTGGTGCGGTACATCGGCACGTGCTGGCCGCGCTCGACATGGCGCAGCGGCAGGCCCTCCTGCATCAACGCTTCCTCGAAGGACAGCGAGCAGCCGATGGCGAAGCTGACTAGATCGTCGCGCCAATAATCGCTGATATCCTTGACCTCGGCCACCAGTTCGCCGTTTTCCCAGACGCGATAGGCGGGAAGATCGGTGCGCAGGTCCAGATCCTCGCCCAGCGAGGGCAGGAAGGGGCTGCCGCGCTCGGCCACGCCGATCACCGGGCAGGCGCGCGGATTGGCATTGGCGAAGCGCAAGAAGTCCTCGGCGTAGTCCTGCGGCAGGATCGCGAGGTTGGCCTGCACATAGCCCGGCGCGGTCCCGGCCGTGCTGTAGTCGATCTGACCCGCGCGGCAGGCGAGGCGCACATCGCGCCCGGTCGAGCCATGGCCCCAGGAGTCGCGTGCCAAAGGTTTGTTTGTTGCCGTCATGATATCGTCCAGGGAACTTTCTTGTTACCGAAAGAAGATCATCCCGCGTTTTGCTTGTCCAATAATGGTACTCGATGCTTTTCGATAAGGATTTCTTATAGTATTTCTGAGTGTCTGTCAGGCTCAGGGGGCTCAGTGACCGATTTCCGCTCGCTCGAATGTTTCTACTGGGTGGCGCGGCTGCAGAGTTTCAGCCGCACGGCCGAACGGCTGAACACCACGCAACCGGCGATCTCGCAGCGGGTCTCGGCGCTGGAGCACGAGTTGGGCGGCAAGTTGCTGGACCGCAACGGCCGCTCGATCACCCTGACCGCGCGCGGCCTTGTTCTGGTTGACTATTGTGAACGGATGCTCGACCTGCGGACCGAGATGCTGACCGCGGTGACGGCGCCGCAGGCGGTGCGGGGCACGGTGCGGCTGGGCGTGTCCGAGACCATCGTGCGCCTCTGGCTCAACGACTTTCTGGAGCGCGTGCACGGGCTCTATCCCAATCTGGTGATCGACCTGTCGGTCGATGTGACCCCGGTGATGCTGGAGCAATTGCTGCGCGGGGATCTGGACCTCTGCCTCTGTCTCTCGCTGACCGAGGATGTGCGAATCGCCAGCCTGCCGCTTTTCACAGCGCCCCTGGTCTTCCTCGCCTCGACCGAAATGGAGATCGGCGCCGAGCCTCTGGACATCGAAGCGCTGCGGGCGGTGCCGATCATCACCTACCCCAAGGCGACCTCACCCTATACGACGCTCATGCGGGCGCTGCACCGCGCCGGCGAGACCCGGCCGCGTATCTATACCAATTCCTCGCTGGCCTCGATGATCCGCATGACGCTGGACCGGATCGGCATCTGCGCCATCCCTGAAGAGGTCGCCCGGACCGAGATCGACGAGGGCAAGCTGCGGGTGATCCGCACGGTTCTGGACCTGCCCGAACACCGTTTCAGCGCCTGCTATCTGCACCGCACCAGCGCCGGGGTGGTCGAGCATCTGGCGATGCTGGCGCAGAAGGTGGGGCGAAGGGAGGTGCCCCTGGATTTGTAGACGCTTTGCCGCCCAACTTTGAGACAGGAGGCAGAGATGGGGACAAGCTGCTAGAATGGCGAGTGACCTACCACTGAACTTTCATCCAGCGGCGGCCGGAGCCCAGCGGTCATTTACACCTGTTGGCGTGGGTTGAGCATCGCCCGGCGCGCGGAACCCTCGTCGCGTGCAGCGGGTCGGGCGATTGCGGTGGTCCGGTGCAGGGCGAAGCCTGCCGGGGTCTGGTAGCCAATGGCCGAGTGGGGCCGCGCGTTGTTGTAGTCGGTGACCCAAGCCGCGATCAGATCCCGGGCATGGGCGAGGTTGCGAAATAGCGTCTCATTCAAAACTCGTCCCGCATCCTACCATTGAAGCTTTCGACAAAGCCGTTCTGCATCGGCTTGCCGGGCGCGATGTAGTGCCATTCGCACCTTGTGCTCGGCGCACCACTTCAAGATCGCGTTCGAGGTCGCTTCGGTGCCGTTGTCGCTGACGATCATCCCCGGCTTCCCGCGGCGTTCGATCAGCGCGGTCAACTCCCGGGCCACGCGGCGGCCGGAGATCCACGTGTCGGGGATGCCCCGCCCGAAACGCAAAGCCGTGCGACGATCAACACCGAAATCCGCTCCATCGCCCGCATCGCCGGGTTGGACCAGTCCTGGATCGACAGCCAGATTGACACCGCCGCCGATGCCGACAGCGCCCGTCGTGCGGCCTTCGAGGCGCTGGCGACCCGCAGCGCGCCGACGATCCGCGCCGAACAGGTCCGGGTCGAGATCGGTGACAGCCACGACGACCCTGCTTTGCGCGCCCGCCAGATGGGCGAGGCCCTCTATGCGCGCATCAACCCTCGCCACGATCTGAGCGAACCCGCCCGCCGCTAGGCCTATGCCACGCCGGTGGACATGGCCAAGGAACTGCTGACCCTGCGCGGCGAATCCACCATGGCGCTGTCGCCCGCCAGCCTCGTGACCCGCGCCCTTTACACCACGTCCGACCTCCCGATCATCCTCGGCAACACTGTGGGCCGCGTGCTGCGCGATGCCTACCAGGCCGCACCCTCGGGCATCCGACGCCTTGGCCGCCAGACTACGGCGCGGGACTTCCGCGCGGTGAACAAGATCATGCTGGGCGAGGCACCGCTCCTAAAGAAGCTGAACGAGGCGGGAGAGATCAAGGCCGGGACCATGGCCGAGGCGCGCGAGGCCTACAAGATCGAGACTTGGGCTGACCTGCTCCCCTGAAATGTCCTGAAATTTTGGTTAGCCTGTTCTCCAACTGAGGAGACAGATGATGAAGAGAAGCCGTTTCAGCGCAGAACAGATCATTGGCATTCTGAAAGAGCATCAGGCCG
>JAIUPD010000018.1 GCA_020161615.1 Pseudomonadota bacterium
GGCCGCCGAGTACGAAGAGACCGCCTATTACTGCGAATGGGTCACCGTCTACGACGCCTGGGGCAACTGGGTCACCGTCTGGCAGTGCTACTGACCTTCGCCGGCGGTGCCCCGCCCCTCCCCCCGGCAGGCACCGCCACCCCCCTAACCCTTCCCAACATCCTCCCCCTCAGCCCCCTCAAACCCCATAGGAGACCACCATGTTCAAGATCGCCCTCACCGCCGCCGCCCTCTCCGTCTTCGCCCTGAACGTTCAGGCCGCGCCGACCGCCCTGGAAACCGCCCCGCTGGCCACCCCGCCCGCCTTCGCGCTGACCCTCGACACCCCGGCCGTCGAAGAGGCCACCGGCTACGAAGAGACCGCCTATTACTGCGAATGGGTCACCGTCTACGACGCCTGGGGCAACTGGGTCACCGTCTGGCAGTGCTACTGACCTTCGCCGGCGGTGCCCCGGCCCTCCCCCCGGCAGGCACCGCCACCCCCTCCCAACCCGGCACCTCGCCAAAAAAGCCCTGTCACGGTCAAACGGATAGGATAGTCATTCCGTCACACAGAGAGACAGGCAACATGAGCTACACATACGAGTTTCCGCGACCCAGCGTGACGACGGATATCCTGGTGTTCTCGATCCGCGATGCGGTTCTCCAGGTCCTCCTCATCGAAAGAAAATTCGACCCCTACAAAGGCGCCTGGGCCATCCCGGGCGGCTTTGTGCAGATGGACGAGGATCTCACCGAAGGCGCGCTTCGAGAACTTGAAGAGGAAACCGGCCTCTCCGGCATCCCGATCCGGCAGCTGGGCGCCTATGGCGCCCCCGGGCGCGACCCGCGCGGCCGCGTCATCACGATTGCCTTCATCGCCCTGGTCCCCTCGGCCGAGCTGATCGCCAAGGGCGGAAGCGACGCGCAGGACGCACGCTGGTTCCCCGTCGACGACCTTCCGCCGCTTGCCTTCGACCACGCCCAGATCCTTGCGGATGGCCGGGCCCAGCTGGCGAAGGATGTCACGGCCTCCATCAAGGACAGCGCCCTGGTCGCCTTCGATTTTCTGCCCCCGAAGTTCACCCTCTCGCAGGCGCAGGAAGTGTTCGAAACCCTGCGCGGCGAAGCGATGGACAAGCGGAACTTCCGGAAATGGCTGTCCAATGAATGGACAATCGAAGATACGGGGGAAAAATCCTCGGGCGGCCGCCATCGCCCTGCCGCCCTGTTTCAGCTGAAGGCGCCGTGATCGCCCGGACCCCGGAAGTGCGCGCGCCGAATCACTCGGCCGCACCTTCGGGGTCGGCCTGCAACTCGGCCAGCCGATCGCGCAGGAAGCCGGGCCAGGTTTCCTGATCGGGACGAAGGCCCCCCTGCCGCTCGAGCCGCGTCACGATCTCAAGCGCTTCCTGCACTGCTTCGATGGCGGGGCCGGGATCTTCGGCCCGCGACAGGTTGTAAAGGTTCGAGACGATCTGCGCCTGCGCCGCGGGCTCATCGGGCATTCGCACCACGAACTGACGCCGGATCGCCAGGGCTTCCCGGTAGGCCGAGCGGGCCGCGGGCAGGTCGCCCGCCTGCAGACTCAGCGCGCCGACACCGTCGAGGCTGAGAACGAGATCCTGCTGCCTGAGGGCATTGTCCGGGTCGGTGGCGACAAGCCGACGGGCCGTTTGCAGCGCCTCGCGGAATGCCTGCATCGAGAACGCTTCCTCGCCCGCCATCGAATGGAGGTAGCCGCTCTTGTTCAGGATCTGAACCAGGTCAAGCTGCCATTGGGAATTGTCCGGGTCACTCTCCAGCAGGCCGCGCATCACGTCCGACGCTTGCCCGAAAGCCTCGAGGGCTGCCGCCCGGTCCCCACGCCCCATGTGCAGATCGCCGATGCGGTTCAGGCCGAACGCGACATCGTGGCGCCATTGCCTGTGGCCCGGGTCGAGCGCCACCAGCCCGCGCGCAATCGCCAGCGCTTCGGTATAGGCGGCGAGCGCCGCGTCGGGCGCGTCGCTCATCCGCCGCATGTCGCCGATCTTGTTGAGGGTGATCGCGATGTCGCGCTGCCATTGGGTGTTGTCGGGATCGGTCGTGACGAGACGGCGCGCGATCGCCAGCGCTTCCTCATAGGCGGCCAGCGCCGCGTCCGTCTCTCCGGCCGCGCGGTGCAGATCGGCGATCCTGTCCAGGCCGACCGCGACATCCCGCTGCCACTCCGAGTTGCCCGGATCGGTCGCCGCAAGCGCGCGGCGGATCTCCATCCCGTCCTGATAGGCGGCTTGGGCGGCCTCGACATCGCCCTGCTGCAGGCTCACGTCGCCGACCCTCTCGAGCGTGATGGCGATGTCGCGCCGCCACTCGGTATTGCCCGGATCCGTGGCCGAGAGGCGTCGAACAATGTCCAGCGCTTCGGCATAGGCCTCGACCGCGGGCGCCAGTTCCCCCGAGCGCCGGTGCAGATCGCCGATCTTGTTGAGGCTGATCGCCACATCGCGCTGCCATTCGGCGTTTCCCGGATCAATGGCGACAAGACGCCGGACGATCGCGAGACTCTCCTGATAGACCGCGCGCGCGGCCTGCGGGTCGCCTGCACGCAGATGGACGTCGCCAATCTTGTTCAGCTTGATCGCGACATCGCGTTGCCACAGGGTATTCCCCGGGTTGATCGCCACCAGTCGGCGCGCGATATCCAGCCCCTGCCGATAGGCAGTCAGCGCGGCCTCGGTTCGTCCGGCCCGCAGATGCAGATCGCCGATATGGGTCAAACTCACCGAGAAATCGCGCAGCGCGCGGGTATCGGAGGGATCCTGTTCTGCAAGGCGGCGCCGAATGTCCAATGCCTCGGCATAGATACCGAGGGCCTCGTCGATCGCCCCGGCACGGATGCGCAGGTCGGCGATCCGCTCCAGGCTGATGGAAACGTCGCGCTGTTCGGCCCTGTTGTTCGGGCTGGATTGTGCGAGCCGCCGACTGATCGCCAGCCCCTCCGTGAACGCCTCGGCTGCGCCCGCCACGTCGCCGGCCTGCAGGCGCAGATCGCCAATCCGTTCGAGCGCGACCGAGATATCGCCCTGCCACAGGCGGTTGTCCGGCTCCTTCGCCAAGAGGTCGTCAAGCACCTCTCGCGCCCGTTCCGCCGAGGTCAGGGCGCGCACCCGTTCGCCTGCCCGTGCATAGACAGCCGCGAATTCGAGCCGCATGGCCGCCTCGATGCGCAGCAGTTGGGAATTGCCGGGCTCAACGGCCAGCAGCCCCATCACCGCCTCTTCGGCCCGCGACAGAATCGTTTCGAGGCTTTCCAGACGCAGCCCCTCGGCATCCTGCAAACCCTGGGCGATATCGAAGACCAGGGCATTGATCGCCGCGCTGGCGGTGCTGAAATTGCGTTCCGCCCGATCCCGTTCTGCGGCGACCTCGGTCAGGGCCTCTTCCGCGCGCGCGGTCTCTGCCTCGGCCCGACGCGCGTTTTCCTCGGCGCGATAGCGCTGGGTCTCGGCCTCGTCCCGGGCCGCATTCGCGATCAGGGTCTGCTGTTGGGCAACTCTCTCGTTCGCGACCGCCGCGTTTCGCTGCACCCAGGCAAACGACGCGAGAAGGCTGACAAGAACCAGCGCGACCAGCGCGCCGGCCGCAATCCGGCGCTGCCGCCGCGACTGGGCGCGGCGGCTGGCGATGATGAAGGTGCTTTGCAGCTCGGTCGGCTCGGGCGCGTTGCGCGGCTGTGACAGAAGCCATCGCTCGGCATCCTCCAGTTCCTGACCGCGCAGAAGCTGCGACCCGAAACGTACCGAGGTCTGCCAGCGGCTCGCCAGTTCGCCCAGCCGCGTATGCTCCCGGATCCAGTCGATATCCAGATTGACGGCGTAGCGGATCTTGGCCAGCCCGGCGGCGAAGTCATGCGCCTCGGTCAGAAAGATGTAGTTCAGCTTCGACACGACGGCCGGGACCTCGCCGTCGATGTCGCCGATCACCACGGGAATGATGCGCTTGTTCAGCGATTCGGCGAGCCCCAGCTCCCACTTGCACACCGGCGACCGGATCGAGGACGGCGAGATCGCGAAGAGGATCGTGTCGCTTTCCCGGATCAGCTTTTCAAGCCGCGGCTTCCATTCCTCGGTCGGCAGGATGTCGTGGATGTCCCGGAACACCGTCAGGTCATCGTCAGAAACCAGGGCATCATAGAGCAGCCCGATCCGCTCATCGTCGTTTCGGGAGTAGGAAATGAAGAGTTTTGTCGTGGATCGCTGCACTGTCACCGGCTCATCTCCGGCGGAGAGTGTGATGCCCTGACGGGCAGGAGTCTAGCCCGGCCGCTGGCCCGGCGCAGGGGGCTGCGCGAGAGGGGCGACGGACAGGGGCCCCACGTCATGCAATTGCATGTAACGATCCCGTGTGCTAATCGCCGCGGCAGCCAGGAGTCGATCTGAGCCAGAAACCCCATTCCCCGGAGTGTTCCATGGCCGCGACGTCCTGCTTCCCCATCCTTTCCCGCAACAGCCGCCTGGCCCTTCTGTCGGGGGTGGCTCTGTCGTGCATCGCGCCGCTGCCCGCCGCGGCGCAGGCCCCGACGGTGTTCCAGTTCCTGGGAACCATCCTGCTGGATCCCGCCTATGCCCGCGCCCGCGACCCCGAAGGCACGGCCGCCGATCGCGGCAACAGCCATTACGTCGCCGATGCGGAACTCGAGCGCGCCCGCATGGGCGATTTGCGCGACCTCTTCGCGGGCATCGCGTCGGTCTCGGTGGGCGGGGCAATTCCTGTGGCACAGAAGATCTTCGTCAACGGGATCGACATGCTGAACCTCGCGGTCACGGTGGATGGCGTATCGCAGAACAACCGGCTGTTTCACCATATCTCGGCCAATGCCTTCGACCCGGGGCTGATGCGCTTCGTTCGCGTCGATGCGGGCGCCGCGCCTGCCGATGCCGGTCCGCATGCGATGGCCGGGGCGGTCGTGATGGAAACCGTGGACGCGGGCGACATTCTGGAGGGCGATCAGAGCTTTGGCGGCGCTGCGCGGTTGTCCTTCGACAGCAACGGCCAGACCTTTGGCCGCTCGCTCACGCTGGCCGGGCGCCTCGACGCCTTCGAGTGGCTGGCCTATTCCCGGCGCGCGACCGGCGAGGATTACACCGCCGGTGGCGGCATTGCAGTCGCGGGCAGCGCCGCCGATCTGGCCACCGACCTTCTGGAAGTCGCGCTCCAGGGGGACAACGGGCACCGGCTGGAACTGTCGGGCCAGCGGATGCGCGACGATGCCCTGCGGCCCTATCGCGCCAATATCACCAGCGTCGGGCGCCCCTTCCCGCTGCGCCGCCACGACACGCTGCGCGAAAGCCTGTCGCTGAGCTACGAGATCGTCGGCGCCGACGGGATGTGGGATCCGCGTTTCGTGCTGGGGCGGTCGAATGTCACGGTGGGCGTGGATCAGCCGCTGGACCCGGCGCTGGGGGTCAGCCGGGGCGAGACGGGCACGACCTCGGCCAGCTTTCAGAACACCTTCCATCTGTCGCCCGAGGATACCATCACCGCTGGGATCGACTTCTACGACCGCGAAAGCCGTTACAGCGATGCCAGCACCGCGCCGATCACCGAAGCCGCGCGCAACTGGGGGATCTTTGCGCAGGCCCGGCTGCAACCCAGCGAGCCGCTGTCGCTGTCCTTCGGCCTGCGCTGGGACCAGCAGGATTTCACCGGCACCAATGGCTGGCGCGAGCAATTCAGCGGGTTGAGCGCCAATGCCTCGGTCTCGTATCAGGTGAGCGAGGCGCTGCGGCTGCGCGCCGGCATCTCGTCGGTCTTCGGCGGGCTGACCATCGAGGACAATTTCATCTTCAACCCGGGCTGGGACTATACCACCATGCGCGCGGCGCGGGCCGAGAATGCCACGCTGGGCTTCGACTGGGAGACCGGCAGCCTGCGGCTGGACGGCGAGGTCTTCATTACCCGGCTCAACGATGTGCGCACGGCCAGCTATGCGGCGAATGCCATTGGCGATGCGGAAAGCCGCGGCTTCAACCTCGGGCTGGGTTATGGCTGGGAAGGCGGATATCTGCGCGCCAGCTACGCCTATAGCCAGGTCGAGGTGAACGGCGCGCTGAGCGACAGCTACGGCGCCCTGGATCTCGGTGCGCCTTTGGGCGGTGTCTTCGCCCTGGAAGTGCAGCATGACCTGCGCGGCACCGGCTTTACGCTGGGCGGCAGCATCGAGGCTGCCCTGCCCTATGACGATGTGGCGGCGGGCTCGGATCAGGGGATCCCCGGTTATTCGGTCTTCAATCTCTTCGCCGAATACCGGCCGACCAGCATCCGCGGCCTGACGATCCGCGCCGAGGTGAACAACCTGTTCGACACGCTCTATGCCGACCGTGCGACCTATGGCGCCGATTACGCCTCGATCACGCCCCTTTACGAACCCGGACGCAACTTCCAGCTTACCGCCACGATGCGGTTCTGAGGCTCAGTCGTAAAGCCGGTTGAGCAGGCGGACGAGGTCATAAGCCTCGTCCGTACTCAACCGCGGCGACAGGGCGTCCTGGATGCGGGCGAGATAGACCTTGGCAACCCTCGCCTGAAGGCCTGTCGCGGCCTCCGTCAGAAATAGACGCTGGCCGCGCCCCGCGCCGGGGATCGCCTGTCGGCGGACAAAGCCCGCCTTCTCGATCCGGGCGACATGCCGCGACAGGGCGTATTGCGGCACGCAGAGCCGGCGCTGCAGTGCCTGCATCGCCACGCCTTCGGCGCCGGCCTCCTCGGTCGCCAGCAGGATCTCGTACCAGATCGGATCGCCGATCCCCAGCTCGCGCAGCGCCGCGGCGATTCCCGGCACCAGTGACCGGTCGATGCGCTGCAGGGCAAAGAACACCCGGTTATAGGCGATGCGCGGATCGGAATCGCCGAATTGCGGCGCGCGGGCGGGCTGGGAGAGGGTCATGGTCCATCCGGAGCTGACTGGCGTTCCGACCGTGATAGGCTGGCAGAGGCCGCAAGGCCAGTGCGCCGCTCAGGCGGACAGGACCACCGGCTGCCCGTCGACCTCGGCCAGCCGCATCGGCGTATCGTACAGACGGGTCAGCAGATCCGAGGTCACGGTCGACTGCCACGCGCCGGCTGCCAGGATCTTGCCCTGCTTCATGCAGATGCAGCGATCAGCATAGCGCGCCGCGACACTCAGATCATGCAACACCAGCACCACGCCCGGACCGGCGGTCGCGACATCGCGCAGCCGCTCCATGATGTCGCGGGCGAATTTCGGATCCAGCGCCGACAAAGGCTCATCCAGCAGCATCCAGGGCGTCGCCTGGGCAAAAGCCATGGCGACAAAGACCCGCTGGCGCTGACCGCCCGACAGGGCCTCGACCTCGCGGCCGGCCAGGGGCAGCAGGTCGAAACGCTCGAGCGCGGCCTCGACCAACGCATGATCCGTTGGGCCGGGCCGCCCGCGATGATGGGGCCAACGGCCAAAGCCCACCAGGTCGCGGACGCTGAGCCGCGGCACTGCGCCCGGATTCTGGGTCAGAAGCGACAGCAGGAGGGCACGCTCGGCCTCGCGCACGCGGTGGATATCGACGCCCTCGACCCGCACCCGCCCCGATTGCGGGGCGATCAGGCCCGCGAGGCAATGCAGCAGCGTCGACTTGCCCGCACCATTCGGACCGATGATCGCGGTGACGCCGCCATTCGGCAGGCGAAGCGATACATCGGCCAGCACCGGCAGGCCGGCGCGATGCAGGGACAGGGATTCGACCTCGATCATCGGGGACGCCTTTTCAGCACAAGGGCAAGGAACACCAACCCGCCCGCGAATTCGACAACGATGGCCAGCGCCGATTGCAGGCCCAGCAACCGTTCGAACACGAACTGGCCCAAGACCAGGATCGCGGCGCCAAGGACCGCGGCGGCGGGGATCAGCAAGACGTGGCGGTGGCTGGTCACCAGTTGTTGCGCCAGGCTGGCCGCCAGGAGGCCGAGGAAAGCCATCGGTCCCACCAGCGCGGTCGAGACGGCGACCAGCGCCGCCACCAGAGCCAGGCCCTGCATCACCAGCCGGTCATGGCCCAGACCCAGGGTCCGCGCGGGAATGCGTCCCAGCGCCGCCAGGTCCAGGGCCGGGGCCAGCCACAACGCGCCAGCCAGCGCCAACAGCAGCGCCACCGCCGCGAAGGGCAACAGCGTACCATCGACGGCGTTGAAACTGGCGACGCTCGCCTGTTGGACCACGGCGAACTCCGAGGGTTCCAGCAGCCTTTGTGCAAACCCCGCAAGCCCGCGCAGCAGCACGCCCAGAATGACCCCGGTCAGCACCAGCCGGATCAGATCGCCCGCACCCCGGCGCAACAACAGGCCGAAGAGGGCCAGCGCCGCGCCCATCAGGCAGGCGGTCTCGCCCAGAAACAGCAGGGGCGACGGCAGCTGCGCCAGCCCGGCACCGCCCAACAGCATGACCAGCAGCGTCTGCAGGAAGACGTAAAGCGCATCGAAGCCGACGATGCCCGGGGTCAGCAGGCGGTTGCCGATCAGCGTCTGGAACACCATTGTCGCCGCGCCCGAGGCCGCGCCGACCAGCACCAGCGCCACCAGCCTTTCGGCCCTGAGGCCCAGAATGAAACCGAAGGGCGCGCGCAGGTTCCACAGCAGATAGAAGCCGACCGAGAGAACAAGCAGCGCGGCCAACGCGCCGAGGCGGCGTTCAGCCCTCATGGCGCACCCTCGGACGGTTCAGAAGCCACAGGAACAGCCCGGCGCCGAAGACGGCGAAGACCATGGCGGCCGGGATCTCGTAGGGCCAGCGCAGCAGACGGCCCAGCACATCGGCGGCCAGCACGAATCCCGCCCCGGCGGCGGCCACCAGGGGCAAGTTGCGGCGCAGGTTGTCGCCCCGCCAGCGCGAGACCAGATTGGGCACCACCAGCCCGACAAAGGGCATGGCGCCGACGCTGACGACGATCACCGCCGTGGTCAGCGCGACGATCCCCAGCCCCATCAGCAACGTCTGGCGATAGTTCAGGCCCAGCGAGCGGGCGTAATCCTCGCCCAGACCCAGCAGGGTAATGCGGTCCGCCAGCAGATAGAGCAGCAGCGCCATCCCGGCCACGAGCCAGAGCAATTCGTAGCGCCCGCGCAGCACGCCCGAGAATTCGCCCGATTGCCAGCTCCAGAGATATTGCACCAGATCCGTGGCCCAGGCCGCGCCCAGGGCTATCGAGCCAAGGATGCCCGCATAGATCAGTCCGACCAGCGGCAACAGCATCGGGTCGCGCCGCGGCACATGGCGCGACAGCGCGAAGAAACCGGCGGTGCCCAGAAGCGCCGTCAGCGCTGCCACGCCCATCTTGGCCAGCAGCGGCGCGCCGGGGGCCAGCAGCGTCACCGCCAGCAGGCCCAGCATCGCCGCCTCGGGCGTGCCGGTAAGGCCGGGCTCGACGAGGCGGTTCTGCACCGATTGCTGGACCACCACCCCCGCCAGGGCCAGCCCTGCCCCGGCCAGCATCGCGGCGAGTGTGCGCGGGATACGACTGACCGCCAGCACCATCCCGGAATCGAGCGGGCCGGACCACAGATTGGTCGCGCCGATCGCCAGGCTCAGCGCCGCCAGCAGGACAAGCCCCGCAGCAATGCCCGCCCCGGCCCGCATGGGTCACTCCTGCCCGAAGGCGCCGGTGATCTGGTCCAGCACGATCGCCATGGATTGCGCACCGCCCGCAGCCAGGTAGAGCGCGCCACTGTCCAGATACAGGATCTGCCCGCTGCGCCCGGCCGTTGTCCCCATGACGAGAGGGTTGTCCAGCGTCGCAGCCGCCGATTGGCCAGCCTGCCCGATGGCCGCGCCCCGGTCCAGAACCAGCATCCAGTCCGGGTTCACCTCGGCGATGAACTCGAAGGAGACGGCCTCGCCGTGATTCTCGGCAGTGATGCCCTCATGGGCCTGCGGCAGGCCGAGGTCCCGGTGCAACCAGCCAAAGCGGCTGTCGGCGCCATAGGCCGAGACGGTGCCGCCGTTGGTCATCAGGATCAGGGCATTGCCACGCCCCTCGACCGCCGCGCGGGCCGCTTGCAAACGGGTCTCCAGATCCGCGGTCAGCTCCGCCGCCTGCGCCTCGCGCCCGAAGATCGCGCCATAGGCGGCGATCCGGGTCCGGGCCTGCGCCATCACATCGGTGCCGGTGATGGTCATGTCGAGCGTGGGCGCGATCTGGCTCAGGGCGTCGACCATCGGTTGCGAGCGTCCCCCGGCGACGATCAGATCGGGCGCCATGACGGCCAGCGCCTCGAAATCCGGCTCGAACAGCGTGCCGGTTGTCGGGACGCCGTCCATGGCGGGGGCAAGATAAGCCGGCGGCGTGAAATCCGGCACACCATCCAGTGTCACACCCAGCGCCGAAAGCGTATCGATCGCCGCCAGGTCCAGCGCCACGATCGTCTCGGGCACGGCGGCGACCGAATCCGGCCCCGCGGCCGTCTCGACCGTAATCGCCTGCGCGAAGACGGCGCAGGGAAGCGTCAGGAGAGCGAGGGCGAGACCGCTCCGACGGCCCGTCAAATACATGGTCCGCATCTGGAATCCCGTTGTCCGAAGGTGGCTGGCGGGGGACCGATGCGGAACCTGGCTGATACGCACCTAGGCCGAGTCGACCGGCAGGGTCAAGGGGAAGAGAGGGCAGGCCTGCCGCCTCGGGTCACGCGGCGGCAGCGTAGGACCCAGCCGGGCGCTGAACAAAAGGTGATGGATACCCTGCCCGACTGACTGTATGCCGGGCGCATGGTGGACGGAAGGCGGACGAGTCCCATGACGATACGCGAAATGGAAACCCGGGACCTAGACGCCGTGGTCGAGGTTCATCGCAGGGCATTCCCGGGCTTCTTCCTGACGCGGATGGGACGGCCCTTTCTGCGCGCCTATTATCAGGCGGCGCTCGATTATGCGCCCGGCATCGCGCTTGTTTCCGAGGATGGATCGGACAGGACCCTGCGCGGGTTCGTGGTCGGATTCAGGGAACCGCAGGGCTTCTATGCCCTCTTCTCTGCCCGACGCCGCCGACTTCTGCCCGCGATCCTCGTCGCGGTGTTGCGGGATCCGGGACTGGCTGGCGGCATCCTGCGCAACATGCGCCGTGTCAGCGACCAGGCGGCGCATCCGGTGGATGCGGCAGAACTGGCCTCGATCGGCGTCGACGGCCAGGGTCGCGGCGTGGGTGGAGAGCTTCTGGAAGCGTTCTGTCGGCGCGCGGCCGATGCCGGCCTGCGCCAGGTGGTGCTGACCACGGACGCCGAGGGGAACGACGGCGTTCGCGCTTTCTACGAACGCCGCGGCTTCGTCCTGGACGGGGTCGAAGTCCGGGGCGAAAGGCGGCTCTGCCGTTACGTGCGCGCCTTGGGATAAGGACCCTGCGGCGCCCACCGCTTCGCGCCCTCGATATCGACCGCTGGAAGGCGCGTTTCGCGCCCCGAAACGAAGGCCAGAACAGCGACACCCGTCACGACGATATAGGAAAGGTCGGACCAAACGGTGGCACGCTCGATATAGGCCCGCTCCAGCGCCAGTTTCGGCGGCAACAGGTTCCGGGCGTAACTGCCTTCCGGATCCGCGGGGTCGATCAGCTGGTCGCCATAGATATACCCGTAAACCGCACCGGGACTGGTGACACCCGGCCGCACCATGAGCGTTTCCAGCATCCAGTCGTTGTAGTCGCGGGCAACGATCCGCGGATCCTCGGGGCGCGGGCCGACAACCGACATGTCACCGATCAGAATGTTCCAGAATTGCGGCAGTTCGTCGATCTTCATAACGCGCAGGAACTTGCCGAAACCGAAGATGCGCCGGTCCGACTGGACGGTAATCGCACTGGCCTTGTCGGAACCGACATGCATTGTGCGAAACTTGTACATCCTGAATGGCTTGTTCCCCTTGCCCGCGCGCGAGGCCATGTAGAACAGCGGCCCCGGCGAGGTCAGCTTGATGCCGATCACAGCCATCAGCAGCAACGGCGAGGTGGTCACCAGGGCAAAGAGCGCGACCAGGATATCCAGCAGGCGCCGGGCCAGCCTGTCGGGGACTGACCGCTGGCCGGGCTGTGCGGTGGCTGTCATGCGCGGGCCTCCAGCACGCTGCGCACCACCTCGATCACGCGGTCCTGTTCGGCATCGCTCATCGCCATGAACAGCGGCAGCGACACGCAGCGCGAAAACACCAGATCGGCTTGCGGGAACGTGCCCCCCTTGCAGAACGGCTTCCAGACGGTCATCTGATGCAGTGGCCGGTAATGCACCGAAATGCCGATCCCCCGTTCTTTCAGGGCCAGGATGAAATCGTCCCGGTTCACTGGCGCATCGTCGCGCAACTGCACGATGTAGAGGTGCCAGGAATGCCCGTCACCCTCGGCCGGGCGGGGCGGCAGGATCAGCGGCAGGTCGGCAAAGGCCGCGTCATAGCGGGCCACGCGCTCGGCCCGGATCCGCCCGAAATCATTGGCACGCCCGAGCTGCACGAGACCCAGGGCCGAGGCAATGTCCGTGAGGTTGTATTTGAAGCCCGGGGCCACGACGTCATAAACCCAGCTCGCCCGCGGATCGGTGAACCGGTTGAACACGTCGCGGTCGATGCCATGCAGCCGCATGACCTTGATCCGCGCGGCAATCGCCGGATCGGCGGTCACCACCATGCCCCCTTCGCCCGTGGTCATGGTCTTGTTGGCGTAAAAGCTGAAGGCCGTGACATCGGCGCCGCATTTGCCGACCGTGACGCCCTGATGATGGGCCGGCAGGGCATGTGCGGCATCGTCGAGAATGCGCAGGCCGTGCCGGTCGGCGATCTGGCGCAGCCTGGTCATGTCGCACATCCGGCCGGCGAAATGCACCGGCATGACGACTTTGGTCTGCGGCGTGATCGCGGCTTCGACCCGCTCCAGATCGATGCAGAGCGTTTCGGCATCGACATCGACCAGGACCGGCGTCGCACCCAGATAGCGCACCACCTCGGCCGTCGCGGTAAAGGTCAGCGTGGGAACGATCACCTCGTCGCCGGGACCGACGCCAAGCGCCTCAAGCCCCAGATGCAGCGCCGCCGTGGCCGAGTTGACAGCAATGGCCTCGACCCCGCCACCCAGATAGGCCGCGAAAGCGGCCTCAAAGGCCGCGGTCTTCGGGCCGGTCGTCAGCCAGCCGGACCGGAGGCATTCGGTCACCGCGGCGATTTCTTCCTCGCCGATCGACGGGCGGAAGAAGGGAACGGATGTGATGCTCAAATCGAATCTCCCGAAATACAGTTGAGGCGAGACGAACGCTTTTTGGGACGGTTTATCAAGGCAGAAATGCCCCTGATCCCGATGGATCGGCTGAGCCTTGCCTCGAGGAATTCATGCCCGCGGCGCCCCGTCGCCTGGCGAAGGAAAGCGCGCGGGCCAGCGGGCGCCGCGGCGAGTGTCGCGGCACCGCCGGCCTCGAAGCCCACCCCGGCGCCGAGGCTCCGCACCCCATCCGCAGCATCCCCGTTCACGCGCATCAGGATCGGCCGGCCTGCAAGCGGTCCGGCCTGGGTTCCGGACGGGAGCGCAACCCCGATACAGGCCTGTGGCGCCGATGAACCAGAAGCACCCCGGCTGGGTTGGGCATCGAGGGCCGCCGAGGCTGTGTCGCCGAAGGCGTCCCCGATCCGGCGCTGAAGGGCCGGACATGGAGAGCGACCAGAGCAAATGGTCCCGCCCGGTAGATCGGAAACCGCAACGACGCCCCCTGTTGCTGGCGATCCTGCTCGGCGCCTCGGCCTGTCTGGACAGGTTGAAACCGGAATTGAGACATAGGCGCGTCGGGATCGTCCCGGCAGCGGCGGTTCGGTCGAAGGGTCGGATGCCTGCCCCCAGGGGAAACAAAGACTTCTGATCCCGCAGACCAGCTTGCCGAGAGGACGGACAGGGTTGCGCTGCCTGTCCTGTCTATCCTCAACGTGGCTGAACATGACGACTTCGGGATCGCTTTGACCAACGGAACCGGGAGCGAGGTAACCAAGAGAACCTGTGCTGCGGGACGTGGCGGTTGGATCGTCGCTATTCTGCCCTCAACCCGACCGCCGTGCCGACGCCCCCAGCGTATTCGACCGACTTTCGCCTTCTCGGCGATGAGGCCAATGCCGCATCCATCAGGAATGCAAGGAAAACGGGGAACACCACACTCACCCATGCGCGGCTCAGTAGCAAGGCAACGGCACAATAAATGAAGATCGGAAAATACCATTGCCTCCAAAAATATCGAAACCTAATGATACCCAAAAAAACTGACGAAAGCAGGAAAAAAATGCCAGCGAAGCCGAAATGCTGCACTACCGATAAAACACTGTGCTCATACCATCCCTGCTCAGGGTGGCACGCAAGAAACAGACATTCAGGGTTATCATTGATTCGAGCGAGCATTTGATCTCGAATACTGTCACGAACGGTCGCGCTTTCATCGTTAGAGAATGAAAAGAGTGTGTTAAGCCGGAAGAACGCACCGCTCTCAAAGTCAAGCCTGTCCCTCAACCAGTAAAATGCACCCGCCCCCAGGAGAGCCGACCATGCGAGTGTGGCGCGAAACGAGACGTGCCGGCCGATTAGGAAAGCAATAGCAAATGGATAGAAGGCGAGTGTCGTTCGCGATCCAAGGAGAACGATAACAACGACGCTTAGGCCAACCACGACCACAAACTCCCAAGAAGGGAGTTTGTCTCGACAAAGGTAGGCCAGCGACAAAAGCGCGAAAGTGTCAGAAAGAGTCAAGTAGCCTGCGCCGGTAACGTCCCGGAAATCAACCAACTCTCCTGAATTTAGATCACGCAACGCAAACAGCGCCCAACCAGAAAGGGCAACGATTGAAAAAAACTGAATACCATGAAGGAGTCGCGGCGAGCGGGACCACAGGGTCAATCGCCGAAGATCGAGCTTGAGACTACCAAACAGCAAAGCTGAAAAGATGAACCATGTAAGGATCGTTCTGTAATAGACATTCGTCGCTATGCCGAGCTCGTCAAACGCCACACCAGTAGTGTAGAAGAGAGTAAGTGTAAAATAAACCGAACCAATGACTGCAAAGCTCACGGGTCTCAGAAAGACGAGAAGTACACCTAGAAGAAGGGCCCATATCAATTCGATAACGGGAACGCCCTCAAGAAACACAGTACCAAGAAAATATTGAACGCAAATGACCAGAAGAAGCGTCGAAACCCAGCGCTGCGACTGCATCGCAGGACTTTCCGGTGTGCGGTCATTCCAGCCAAACATCACGTGTTTACACCAGCACCCTTTGGGAAAGAGCAGCGTAGTCTAGCACGCGGCGTGCAAACGCCAACGAGGCAGATCTCTTTGCTTCCAGATCACCGTTCTCCAGTTCCGAGAACGTCGAGGCAAGCTGATCTGACGTGGCCACCAACCATCCATTCCCTTCGACATAGGGCTCGTGCGCCGAAACCGCATCCAGGATGACCGCGCAGCCGCAGCACAGGCTGTGCTGCATCGTGGCGGATTGCGTGCCGGGCTGCAGATACACATCGGCGGCGCACAGCAGGGCCGTCAACTCGTCTGGACCCTGCCAGCCCAGAAACGTCACGCGCGGATCGGCGGCGATCAGGGCCTCGCATTCCGCGCGAACATCCTCCTGCAGGACCCCGGCAATCACCAGGCGGAGCCTGGGATTGTCCACCGCGGACAAGGCCCGCAGCGAGTCGGGCAGTTTCTTGAGACGGTTCTGCTTGCCCGATTGCACGATCATGATGTCGTCTTCGGCGAGGCCCAGCCGCTGGCGCACCTCGTGCCGATAGGCCGCTCGGGTCTCGTCGTCGGGGATCTGCCCGCCCAGCGGATAGAACTCCAGCCTGTCGCGCGGAACGCCGTACACCTCGTGAGCGAAATCCATCACTGTCAACGAGACGCACAGAAGCGGCCCTGATCGCTGCATCGCCTTGCGCAGGATCGGCGCGTAGAAACGCCGGTGCAGGATCTCGCGCGAAATCCATCCCTGCCCGCTGTTGATGGCATCGGAATGACTGTCGATGTTGAACACGACCCGGGGATGCGCGCGCGCATAGCGGGCCACCGTCCGCAACTCCCACCCTGACGAGCCATGGAACATGATCGCATCGGGCGCGAAATCCTCGAGGATCTTTCGGACGCCGGGATGGGATCGGATCTTCCGTGCGACGCTGGACGGCATCCACCGCCGATAGGGAAGGCGGATGATCCGCACCCCTTCTTCGCCGACATACTCCCGCGCTTGCGTGTAATGCGTGTGCCCCCGTTCGTCGAACGTCTCGGTCGAGGCCACGACCAGAACGTCGTGACCTGCCCGAGCGTGCTCTCGAACAAGCTCGTTTTCCTGATAGAGGCGGCCGTCGATGAAGAAGCTCGACAGGCAGAAATGGACGATCTTCATTCGAGAGCCTCGATCAATGCACGCGGATCCGCGAAGAGATGCGCCCTTTCCTGCAGCATTTCGTCGCCCCAATCCCACCAAGCCAAGGCGGCAAGTTTCTGCGCGATCTGCGGGGGAAAGCGATCCCTCAAGAATTTGGCTGGCACACCGCCAACGACGGAATAAGGTGCAACGTCGCGAGTCACCACCGCACCCATGGCGACGACGGCGCCGTTTCCGATATGGACGCCCGCGGCGATCTTTGCCCCATGTCCGATCCAGACATCATGTCCAATCGTCGTTCGTGGCGTCTCCGGGGCCGGAACAGCGCTGAATACCCGCTTGAAACGATTGCGGCCCGCGTGGAAGACGGGGCTCATCGAGACGTGATCCATGGCATGGGTCGCGCCACCGATCATCACAAGATCAGCAATCGAACTGAAGCTGCCAATTTCGGCGTTCACGACGACGCAGTCGGTACCGCAGTAGGTATACCGGCCAATCGTACTGTCGATCACCTGCGATGCGGCCCCGATCCGGGCCTGCGCGTGAAGCGTGGAGCCCGTCACGGCCTTGAGTCGCGCGTGTTTGAGGAAACGTGCGAGGGCATAGGAAATCTTCATGGTTTTCGGACGGCTCCCAACACGATCATGGCGAAAAGGCCGTAGAAGAGCGCGCCCGATGCGGCGTAGCCCTCGACCGGGCCGATGGCAGGGATCATCGCCGCCGCGGCCACCGAGCCCACGCGCAGCGCCAGGCCAAAGACTTGCAACACCATCGCCGTCCTCTGGTGCCCCGTCACATGGAGGCCCATCGACACCGGCGAGACCGTCAGCTGCAACAGCATCCAGGGCGCGATCCAGGCGACGATCACCCCGGCGCGGGCCCAGTCAGCGCCGAAGACCACCGGGAAGAGCGGGGGCGCCAGCAGCGCGGCGGCGGCCATCGGAACCACGCCGATCAGGAACAGCCGGCGCATCATGGACAAGGTGAAACGGTACAGCGTGCCGTTGCGCAATTCCTCCTGCGCGCGAGAGGCATAGACCTGGCCGACCGAGGCCCCCAGCAGCGTCATCGGGGCCGCCATGATCTGCATCGCCAGGAACAATTGCCCGGCCTCGGCCTCGGCCATCGCGGCGATCATCAGGATCGGGATCTGGATGCCCGCGACATTGGCCAGGGCCTCGGGTGTCGAGAAGATCGCATAGCGCCGGTATTTGCCGAGGGTTGCCGCCAGACCGCGCCGCGTGACGACCCGCAGGGCCGCCCGGTCCCAGCGCATCACCTGCGCGGCCAAGGACAGCCCCCCCGCGCCCAGCGAGAGCATATTGCCAAGCAACAATCCCATCGGCGCCAGCCCAAGCCAGCCGAACCCCAGCATGGTCGCCGCACCGGTGGTCGCCTGTCCGACGCGGGTTCGGGCGATGGCGCCGAAACGCCGGTTGCGCGTGGCCCAGAATTGCAGCGCCGAATAGCTGGCGGTCATCGCCACACCTACCGCAACCAGCCACATATAGGGTCCGATTCCGGGCGAGCCGACCAGGTCGGCGACGTGCTGCGGCAGGGTGAGGGCGAGCAGAAGGATCAGCGCAACCACCCCCGCCATGGACAACAGCGACAGGACCAGCAAGTGAACCGCATCGTCGTCGTTTTCGGCCAGGGGGATGGCGATTTCGAAGCGCAGGCAGGCCGCGACAGCGACCGTGCCGACCAGGGCTGCATAGACGGCGAGCAGCTCGAAATCCTCGGGACTGTAGAGCCTGGTCACGACCGGCATCGCCAACAGCAGCACCAGCCGTCCGCCGACCGTACCGGAAACCAGCTTGGCCACGTCGCGGACAATGCTGCTGGAGGTGAGGCGCTGGAACACCAGGATCTCGCCTATCCTACGGCGTTTCGAACGGCGGTCACGATCATCTCTTGCGTCGCGGCATCCATGTAGGGGTGCATCGGAAGGCTGATGACCTCGGTCGCCGCCTTGTCCCCATGCGGCAGACAGGCGTCGGGCTGGGCCACCGCCGGCTGGCGGTTCAGCGGCAGCGGATAGTGGACAGCCGTCGGCACGCCGGCTTCGGTGAGCGCTTGCTGCACGGCGGGACGGTCGGCGACGCGAAGGGTGTATTGCGCCCATGCGCTCTGGTAGCCGGAGATCACCGCAGGCAAGGTCAGCCGGTTGCTGGTGGAGAGCGCCGAAGCATAAGCATCTGCCACCCGTTGCCGGCCCGCGATCTCGTCATCGAGAATCTCGAGCTTCGGCAAAAGGATCGCGGCCTGGATGGTGTCGAGGCGTGAGTTCACGCCGATCCGCACATGGTGATAGCGCTTTTCCTGACCGTGCCGGGCGATCTGCCGGATGAGCAGGGCCAGGTCGGGATCCGAGGTGAAGATCGCTCCGCCATCGCCGTAGCAGCCCAGCGGCTTGGACGGAAAGAAGCTCGTGGTCGCGATGGTGGACAGATTGCACGACTTCCGGCCCCGATAGTCTGCGCCGAAGCTCTGGGCAGCATCCTCGATGACGGCGATCCCATGCCGGTCCGCAACAGCGTTGATCCTGTCGAAATCGGCCGGCTGGCCGTAGAGGGAGACGGGAATGATTGCCTTGGTCCGGGGCGTGATCGCCGCTTCCAGAAGGTCGGGGTCGAGGTTGTAGGTCACCGGGTCGATGTCGACATAGATGGGTCGAGCCCCCAGCACCGCCGCAGCCTCGGCCGTCGCGATATAGGTGAAGCCGGGGGTGATGACCTCGTCACCCGGGCCGACGCCGAGCGCCATGAGCGCAATCTGCAGCGCATCGGTTCCGTTCGCGCAGGAGATACAATATTTCGCGCCCGTGTAGGCAGCGAGTTTGTCCTCGAGCTCGGCGACCTCGGGGCCCAGGATGTACTGGCCATGCGCCAGGACGCCGGCAATACCGGCCTCGATCTTGTCGCGCAGCCGGTCTTGCTGGGCCGCCAGGTCAATGAAGGGGATCATGCGTCTGCGACCTTTCGTTCGACCTTGCCATCGCGCAAGGAATAGATGTCACCGGTATGGGCGCAGATAGTGTCGCCGATGCCGGTCAACGGCAGATCGAGCTGTTCGCCATAAGCGCTCATCCACCCGACCTGTCGCCCGGGAACGCCCACCACCAGCGCGTAATCGGGAATATCCCGGTTTACCACGGCTCCGGCGCCGACGAAGGCATAGGCCCCGATGGTGACCCCACAGACGATGGTGCAATTGGCCCCCAGCGTTGCCCCCGTCTTCACCAGGGTGTCGCGATACTGGTCCTTGCGCTCGATCAGCCCGCGAGGATTGTAGACATTGGTAAAGACCATCGACGGGCCGCAGAACACGCCATCCTCCAGGGTGACATTGTCATAGACCGATACGTTGTTCTGAACCTTGCAGCGGTCTCCGATGACCACCTTGTTGCCCACAAAGACGTTCTGGCCCAGCGACACGCCCGCACCGATCCGGGCTCCGCCACAAACATGGACAAAATGCCAGACACGACTGCCTTCGCCGATCTGGGCACCTTCGTCGACGATGGCGCTTGGATGTGCGTAATAGCTCATGCCAGGGCCCGTGCGACGAAAGGATGCATCTCGCCGGTCGAAACGATCGGCGCGTTGCGGATATGCGAAACGGTTTCGATCGCGACACGGTTCTCTTCGAGGCCGAAACCGCGACCGGCGAGGATCTCCTCGTAGCTGCGCGTGTGCAGGTCGGTGAACCCGCCCGAGAACTCGATGCTCTCGTCGCCCGCCGTGATCGCGCGATAGGTGCGCATGCCCTTGGCGCGCTCGGCCTCAGGGACATCGTTGACATCGAGCGACAGGAACCAGCGCACCCGGGCCTTTTCGTATTCCAGATATCCGGCCGCCTTGGTCGGCGTATTCAGATGGACGACATTCTGCTGCAGCTTGCCGTAGACGAAATGCAGCATGTCATAGAAATGCACGCCGATATTCGTGGCGATTCCGCCCGATTTCTCGGTGAAACCCTTCCAGCTTTTCAGATACCAGTTCCCGCGCGAGGTAATATAAGTCAGGTCCACATCGACCTTGGTATCGCCTGGCAGTGCCGCCATGCGGTTGCGCACGTCGATGATCGCCGGATGCAGGCGCAGTTGCAGGATGGTGTTCACCTTCTGGCCCGACTCGGCCTCGATCTTCTGCAGGGCGTCGATCTGCTCGGGATACAGGACCAGCGGCTTCTCGCAGATGGCTTCGGCGCCGGACCGCAGCGCATAGCGCATATGCGCGTCGTGCAGGTAGTTGGGCGAGGCAATGGCGACATAATCCATGCCACGCCCCGCCCGGCGCTCGTCATCGACAAAGGCCTCGAATTGCTCGAACTCCGTGAAGAACTGCGCATCCGGGAAGTTGCTGTCCAGAATGCCGACCGAGTCGTTGATATCCATCGCGACGGCCAGCTCGCCGCCGACCTCCTTGATCGCCTTCATATGGCGGGGAGCGATGTATCCGGCAGCGCCGATCAGGGCAAAGCGTTTCATGGAATCAGGCTTTCACAATGTGGTCTGCGGCATCACGATAGACACCGCGGCTGTCGATGATCAGGGGTGCGTGCTGGCGGATCAGGTTGTAGTCGAACTTCGCATGATCGGTGGCCACGACCACGGCGTCGCAGGCAGCGAGGTTTTCTGCCGTCACGGGAACGCTGCTGAGGTCGAACTTGTGCTCGCGCATCCTGGGGAAGACCGGCACATGCGGGTCCGAGTATTGCAGGTCAGCGCCGGCGTCCCGCAGCAGTTCCATGATCTCGACCGAGGGGCTTTCGCGCATGTCGTCGACGTTCTTCTTGTAGGCGATGCCCAGAACCATGACGCGGCTGCCCTTGAGCGACTTCTGCCGGTCGTTCAGTGCTTTCATCAGCTTGCCGACAACGTATTCCGGCATGGCGCGGTTGATCTCGCCCGACAACTCGATGAACCGCGTATGCAGCCCGTATTCACGTGCCTTCCAAGTCAGATAGAAGGGGTCGATCGGGATGCAATGCCCGCCAAGACCCGGGCCCGGATAATAGGGTGTGAAGCCGAAAGGCTTGGTTGCCGCAGCGTCGATCACCTCGAAGATGTCGATGCCCATGCGGTCGGCAACAATCTTCATCTCGTTGACAAGGCCGATGTTCACGGCGCGGTGAATGTTCTCGAGCAACTTGGTCATCTCGGCCGCCTTGGTCGAGCTGACCGGCACGATGCGGTCGATGGCCGGGCCATAAAGGGCCTTGCCGACTTCGAGACAGGCCTGCGTGTGCCCCCCCACGACCTTGGGAATCGTGTTGGTGGTAAAATGCGCATTGCCCGGATCTTCCCTTTCGGGCGAGTAGACCAGGAAGACATCCTTGCCGACGGTCAGGCCGCGGGCCTCCATCCGGGGCAGCAGCTCTTCCTCGGTCGTCCCGGGATAGGTGGTGCTTTCCAGCGACAGGACATGACCGGCGCGCAGATAGGGCATCACCGATTCCGTGGTGGTGATGACATAGCTCAGGTCAGGTTCACGGTATTTGTTCAGCGGCGTGGGCACACAGAGGATCAGGGCATCGGCCTCGGAGGCCCGACTGAAATCGGTGGTGCATTCCATGCCCGCGGCATTGGCGGCGGCGATGGCTGCGTCGTCGATGTGCTCGATGCCGGACCTGCCGCTGTTCAACTCGTCGACTTTGGCCGCGTCGATGTCGAAGCCCAGAACCTTGAAGCCGATCCCCGAGTAACGCAGCGCGAGGGGCTGACCCACATAGCCCATGCCCAGAATGCCGATGACCGCGTTGCGCTGCGACAGCTTTTCCAAAAGCTTGGTTGCCGTGGCGTTTTCAATGTGAATGTTCATACTTTTCCTTCCGGCTGTCTATCGCGACAAGACTTCAGTACGATTCGTGTTGCTATCAATTCGAGGTTGCGAGTACCGCAACGCGCGTCTTTTGAACAGGTCGAAGTTCAGCCCGCGCTGCAGAGCGGCATAGATCTGCCGCGTTGCCCCAAGAAAATTAGTTTTTTTAATTCATAAGGTTACAGGAAACTCCAGAGAAACCACGACCCATGCGCCACCTTTTGCCTGGCTGCATCAGCCGCATGGCTGCGGGATGCGGACCCGGCTCGGGTGCGATGGGCCTGCACAGAACCATGCGGGTATGTGAGCATGATGACGCCTGCCTCGGTCACCCGGCCAGGGTCTTGATTGCCGCGACGCGACCCTGCCTGACCCTCGGTGTGCCGCCCCAGCAAGTCCCCAGCAGCCGATGTGGGTCCTGGACCGGGCCGCGCCCATCCTGTGCCCCCGTCAACTGACATCGCCGTCCCGATCCCCCACTGACCCGTTCATGGCGGCATGAACCCGTCTGCGGCCCGGGTCGAGATCAAGTACCACTGCCATCACGAATGGCAAGCCGGAAAGGGCCCTGCGCGGGATGGCCACCAATAATGCAACGCGTGTGCAGGCCCTGGATTGCTGCGCAATGCCGTCCGGTTCCGAAGGTCGCGCCTGCCTCACCCCACCGCGAGAATCGAATACTCCGGCCCTCCTCGCCAGACCAGATCCCAGGAGGCCCCCGGGCGGACGCTTTGGATTGCGCGGGGCTCGAAGCAGACGAGGCAATTGCCGCCAGGCGCCGGGGCGCGGACCGAGGGGTAGATCAGCCCGCGCGAGCCGCCCCGTTGCAGGTGTTGCGCCAGGCTCTGGCCTTCGGGGTAGCCGATCTCGGGGTCGGGATGCAGCGCGGGATGGGCGGGCTCGTCGGTCAAATCGTCGAACATGCCGATGAAATCGGCCAGCAATTCGACATAGCGGGCGCTATCCTCGTAGCAGCCGGTGAAACCCAGCTCGCGCGTGCGGTGCCAGGCGACCTCGGCGACCGAGACCATGCTGTCCCAGGCACAATACCAGGCGCCGCGCTCGCCGGTATTAAAGCGGTTGCCGCCCGGCCTCGTATAGGTGAAGGCCGCGTTGACATGGCTGTCGCCATAGAGCCTGAGGTCACGGCTGCGCCGCTGCCAGGCCAGTTCCCGCGGGTCGAGATGCGGGTTTCGGCCGCGTTCGGCCAGAAGGCGCCCGCTGGTCATCCCCTCGATCTCGGCCAGAACCGCCAGTTCGTCGTCACTGTCGACCAGGCCGCGCAAGGCGGGCGGTTTGTGATAGGTGGCCGGCAGCAGACGAACAAGACCGCGGTCGGAAATCCCGGTCTGCCTCATGCACCGCCCCTGAGCGCGTCGAGATAGGTGCGGATGGCCAGGATCTGCGGCAGTCCGCCCTCGATGGCGGTATCGACGGGGCGCTGGCCGCCGAAGAGCGGCCCGGTATTTGGCCGGGTGAACCAGCCTCGCGCCAGCGGTTCGGAGAAATAGAGCTCCAGCGATTTGTAGATGCCGATCACCGCGCTGAGCCGCAGCAACTGGTCCTTGGTCAATTCGCCGCTGAAATCGGGCTTGCGGGCGCGTTTCCAGGTGCTTTCGGACATATCGGCCAGCGCCGCAGCTTCGCGCAGACCCAGAGCCCAGGCATCGACGATCCGCGCATAGGCCTTGAGGGCGACGGCATTCAACTGGGCTGGCTGGCGGATCCGGGCGGCGACGGGCATCGGTTTCTCCTTTCGGCTCAAGATAGGTCATATGGCCGCGATGTAAAGACCAAATGAACCAACCGCTCGCCGAGGGCAACGGGCGGGTTTCCCCGCCCCTGTCCGGGTTCAGGCCTTCTTCTTCGCCGCCTCATAGGCGTGTTTCTCGTGCCGCCAGCCGAGGATCACGGCGGCGACGATGGCGGCGAGGCAGAGGCCCAGCCAGACCCCCTCAACACTACCGTAGCCGGTGAAGATGGCCCCCGAAATACCGTCCCAGGTATTCGCATCAAAAGGCGCTTCCATGGTGATTTCCTTTCCTGTTTGGAGGAAGGACCGGCAGGGGCGCCCGCCGGTCCGCTTGCGTCATTCAGCCGGGCTGACCGAGGCGTTGATCCCCTCGGGATAGGCGCGCGACGGGACCTTGACGGCATCGAGGCCCAGGATCTCGACCTCGGGCGGGACCCGCAACTGGCCGGTAAGCTTCAGGATGAGCGACACGAGATAGCCCGGCACGAAGCCCAGCAGGCCCATGGTCACCGCGCCGACCAGCTGACCCAGGAACGAGGTGGTCACAACCGCCTCACCCGCCAGCGCCGGATAGCCCTGTGCGGCGATGCCGACCGCCAGCAGGCCCCACATGCCCAGGAACCCGTGCACCGCAAAGGCGCCGACCGCATCGTCGATCCCCCGCCGTTCCAGGAACGAGGCGACGAAGGGCATGGCCGAGGCGCCGATGAAGCCGATGGCAAAGGCCATGGGCGGATACCAGACATCAAGCCCCGCCGCGCAGGAGATGATCCCGCCAAGCGCGCCGGACATCATCCAGAACGGATCGCGCGTCACCATCCAGGCGCCGATGATGCCGCCCGCAAAGCCCATAATCGTGTTGAAGGTCATGCCCGACAGCGTCATCGGCGTGCCGTAGATCGTGGCGCCCATGGTGGTGGACCAGCTCCAGGCCTCGCCCGGGACGATGACGCAGGCCATCAGGAAGCCCCAGAAACCGGCGATGATCAGCATGAGGCCGATCAGCGTCATCGGCATGGAATGCCCGGCGATCTGGTTGGCTGAGCCGTCCGGGTTGAACTTGCCCACGCGCGGCCCGAGGTTCAGCAGCACCCCCAGCGTGAAAAAGCCCGCGATCATGTGCACGACACCGGCGGCGCCGAAATCGTGATAGCCCCATTCGGTGACCAGCCAGCCGTCCGCGTGCCAGCCCCAAGCGGCGGCCAGGATCCAGATGAAGGCGCCCAGCACGATGGCGAGGACCACAAAGCCGGTCAGGCGGATCCGCTCGATCAGGGCGCCCGACAGGATCGAGGCGGTGGTCGCGGCGAACAGGACGAAGGCCCCGAAGAACACGCCCGAGGATTTGTCATCGAGGTTCGGCCCCATGAAGGCCGACCAGGGCGCGGCGATCCCGGTCGCGTAGCCGAAGCCGGAGATGCCCATCGCGCCCTCAGACCCGGTAAGGCCCGTGGGGAAGGCCCAGTAGATCCACCAGCCGATGAAATAGAAGAAGGGGACGATCATCGCAAAGGCGAGGATGTTCTTGATCCCCGAGGCCAGCGCGTTCTTCGACCGCGAGGCGCCCATTTCATAGGCCAGGAACCCGGCATGGATCAGCACCATGAGCGGGATCGAGAGGAAGTAATAGGTTTCGGCGAAGATCGTGTTGGTTGCGGCCGAGCTCGCCTGCAACTGGGCGACCGCTTCGGCCAAGGTTGAGATGTCCGTTTCCACGTGGGGCTCCCTGTCTCCAAAAGACGGCATGTCGTCCAGCGTGTCGGGTTTTTGGTCTGCACCAATTCCGGGAATTGGCTCACTGGACCCTTCCACTCAGGCCCCATGATCACCGTGGGTCAATTATTTTTCTTGCGAAGGGGGTGTGGCGGCGCGCTTTCCCGGCGATTCCGGCGGGGATCGGAAAAGGTGCTGAAGAAATATGCGTTCTCGCCAGATATCCAGCAAAATAAGGACAGCAAGCGGCGGGTTCCCGGGGCCCCAGGAGGGGGATTTCGGCCGAGTCGCGGGGCGGATTTGCTGGCGCGTCGCACAGCATGTCGGGCGCCCCAGGGGGCGCGCCCAGCCCTGGACAGGGAGCATACCAATTGGACCGGATGGACAAATCCCAGCCGGTCTTTGCTGTGCAACAGGGCCGCCCCGGTCAGGAGGCGGCCCCTGGTGGCGCCGTCACAAGGCCCGGGCTCAGCCCCGGCTGACCAGCCGCGCGGCAATCCCGTCCAGCGCGTGCCACAGGCTTTCCGCGGCCGAGCGCATGCCCCAGATCCCCAGCCGGTCCTCGGCGCGGCGCAGGACATAGGTGCCCAGATGCTCGATCGGGCTGCGCGTGGCACTGCCCGGGGCGAAGCGCGTCAGGTCGATATTCGCCGCGCGTTCGAGGAAGCGCTCGATGGGCGCCGCCCCGGCGCTGGAGGTGATCTCGTAAAGCACCCAGCCGTCGGTCTGTTCGGTGATCGAAGCGCCGGGCACCTTCCCCGCCAGCGTTGTCGCGACATCCGTCTCGGCGGCGCCCGGCAGTTCGACCAGCCATTGCCCGGGGCCGGTCCAGATCAGCGTCAGGCCATCCGCCGTCTGCCAGCGGCCCGGTCCCGGCAGGTCCAGCGCAGGCGGCGGCGTATCGCGACGCAGGGCCAGCGAGGCCAGCCCGCAATCCGGCGTCTCGGTCAGGGTCAGCGCGCCATGGGTCACGCGGCGCGGTGTGGCGGCGCCCAGGGCGCAGAGGGGGGACAGATCAGGCACGCAGGCGCCCTCCTTCGGGATCGACGAAATGGCTGGGCACGACGCGGACCGCGACTTCGCTGCCCTGCAACGGGTTGGCGGCAGTGATCACCTCGCCCATGCGGTTCGCGCCATCTTCAAGGAACGCGAGCCCGATGGAGGAGCCGACATGCGGCGAATAGGCGGCCGAGGTGATCCAGCCCTGGTCATGCGCCAGATCGCGCGGCGCGCCTTGCGTAAACAGATGCGAGCCCGGCACGACGGTATCCGCCGGGTTGACGGGTTGCAGGCCGACGAGCAGGCGCTTGTCGGCCGCCAGCCCCTCGCGCCGGGACATGATATTGCCGATCGCGTCCTTTTTCGACGAGACCATCTTGCCCAGGCCGATCATCTGGCCGGTGGTCTGGCCGTTCAGCTCCGCCCCGGCGGCATGGCCCTTCTCGATCCTGAGCACCCCCAGCGCCTCGGTCCCGTAGGGCGTGGCGCCAAAGTCGGCGCCCGCCTCCATCAGCCGGGCCATCAGCGCATGGCCATAGCGCGCGGGCACCGCCAACTCATAGGCCAGTTCCCCCGAGAACGAAATACGGAAGAGCCGCGCCCTAAGCCCGCCGCAGATGGTGAGCGGCGCGCAGGCCATGAAGGGGAAGGCCTCGTTCGACAGATCGAACCCGTCAACGAGCCGCGTCAGAAGCTCGCGCGACTTCGGCCCCGCCACGGCGATCTGCGCCCAGGCGTCGGTGGTGGAAATGAGCTGCACGTCCAGCTCGGGCCAGAGGCATTGCCGGGCGAATTCCATGTTGCGATAGACCGGCCCCGCATTGGCGGTGGTGGTGGTGACGACGTAGTGATCCTCGGCCAGACGGGCGCAGGTGCCGTCGTCATAGGCCGTGCCATCCTCGCGCAACATCAGGCCGTAGCGCACCATGCCGACCTTCAGGCTGGCCATCGCATTGGCATAGAGCCGGTCCAGGAACACCGTGGCATCGGCGCCCTGCACATCAACCTTGCCCAGCGTGGTGACGTCGCAAAGGCCGACGCCCGCGCGGACCGCCAGAACCTCGCGGTCAACCGATTGGCGCCAATGCGTCTCGCCGGGGCGGACGAAATATTGCGCGCGCATCCAGGGGCCGACCTCGACGAAGGTGGCGCCGTTCGCCTTGGCCCAGTGATGGGTCGGCGTCAGGCGGCGGGGGCGGAAATGGGCCCCGGTGTCGCCCCCGCCCAGCACGCCCAGCGAGACACCGGTGTAGGGCGGACGGAAGATCGTGGTGCCGGTCTGGGGGATGGTCTTGCCGGTCAGTTCGGCCATCACCGCCAGCGCGGTGACATTGGCGGTCTTGCCCTGATCGGTGGCCATGCCGAGCGTCGTCCAGCGCTTCAGATGCTCGACCGGGCGCATGTTTTCCTTGTGCGCCAGGGCAATGTCCTTGACGGTCACGTCGTTCTGGAAATCGACCCAGGCGCGGCGCTTGCCCGGCACATGCCAGATGGGCGCGGTGTTGTCCTGCCGGGACTCGGCGTGCGGCAAGGGCACCGCCTGCGCCGCGAAGCCGAGGTCGGCCAGCGCTTCCTGGGCAACCCGAAGGCCATCGGCCAGCGCCTCGGCCGTGCTGCCCTTGCCCGCGCAGGCGCCCGCCGGGAACAGGCCCGAGGGTCCGCCCTGCCCCGGCACGAAGGCCAGTTTCTCACCATCCCAGACCGGCCGCCCGCGGTGGTGCGAGGCGAGATGGACATTCGGGTTCCAGCCCCCCGCCACCCCCAGCGCGCCCACCTGCAGGGTATCGTTGCCGCGCGAGGTCCGCACCCTGATCGAATGCAGGCCCAGCCTGCCTTGCGTGCCCACCACCTCGGCTTCGGGCAGCAGGCGGTAATCGCCCTGCCGCTCGACCCCGCGGCGGGCGTCGATCACCGCAGCGACCGGCACGCCCCTGGCCATCAGGTCCAGCGCCGTGCGGTGGCCGTCGTCGTTGTTGGTGAAGATCGCCACGGGCGCCGAGGTCCCCGGGCCCGTCGCCCAGCGGTTGGCATAAGCGCGCATGGCGCCTGCCAGCATGATGCCCGGACGGTCATTGTCGGCGAAGGGGATGTGCCGCTCGGTCGCGCCTGCCGCCAGAACCGCGCGTTTGGCGACGATCCGCCAAAGGGTCTGGCGCACCGCGCCGCCCGGCGTGGGCAGATGGTCCGAGACCCGCTCGACCGCGCCATAGATCCCGTGGTCATAGACACCGAAGATGACGGTGCGAGTCAGGATGCGGACATTCGGCAGGCTTTCCAGTTCGGCCTTCACCGCCTCGATCCACTCGGTCGCCGGCGCGCCGTCCAGCAGGTCGCTTTCCGCCAGAAGCCGCCCGCCCAGACGGAAATCCTCGTCCGCCAGGATCACCCGGGCGCCTGCCCGCCCCGCCGCCAGCGCCGCCGCCAGACCCGCGGGACCGGCGCCGATCACCAAGAGGTCGGCATGCAGATAGCCGCGGTCATAGGCGTCGGGATCGGGCAGTTCGGACAACTCGCCCAGCCCCGCCGCCCGGCGGATCGCCGGTTCATAGAGCTTTTCCCAGAAGGCGCGCGGCCACATGAAGGTCTTGTAATAGAAGCCCGCCGCGAAGAAGGGCGATAGCAGATCGTTCACCGCCAGCAGGTCGAAGTTCAGCGACCCCACATGGTTCTGCGAGCGGGCGACGAGGCCGTCGTAAAGCTCGGCCATCGTGGCGCGGGTATTGGGCTCGGCCCGCGCGCCCTCGCGCAGGGTGACAAGCGCGTTCGGTTCCTCGGATCCCGCCGCGACGATGCCGCGCGGCCGGTGGTATTTGAAGCTGCGCCCCACCAGCTGCACCCCATTGGCCAGCAGCGCCGAGGCCAGCGTATCGCCGGGATGGCCCTGATAGCGCTTCCCGTTGAAGGTGAAACTCAGATGCTGGCTGCGGTCGATCAGCCCGCCGGAAAGCCGTTTCATGCCGTCTCTCCCTTGCGCGCCAAAGACACGTCGCGCGCCAGTTCCGCGCCCAGGATCTCATGCGTCAGCGTGTTGCGCGTGACCACCAGCCAGGAGCGGTCGCCCTGTTCGTGAAACCACAGCTCGCGGTGAACGCCTGCCGGGTTGTCGCGCAGATAGACATACTCGGCCAGGTCCGCCTCGCTGCCGGAAGTAGGACGCTCGATCAGCCGCGCGTCGCCGAGATAGGTGAATTCCTGCGCGTCGCGCAGGCCGAGAAGGGGGTGCGGGATCAGCATGGCAGCGCCCTCAATGCAGGTTGGGTTGGGCGCCGACGCCCTTTTCGTCAATCACCCGCCCCTTGGCGAAGCGGTCCAGCCGGTAGGCTTTGGCGGTCTCGTGCGGGGTGTCGGTGGCCAGCAGATGGGCGAAGGCGTAGCCCGAGGCGGGCGTCGCCTTGAACCCGCCATAGCACCAGCCCGCGTTCAGATAGAGCCCGTCCACCGGCGTCCGGTCGATGATGGGCGAGCCGTCCATCGACATATCCATGACCCCGCCCCAGCTTCGCAAAAGCCGCGCGCGCCCGATCCGGGGCATCAGGGCCATGCCGCCCTCGACCACATCCTCGACCACCGGCAGGTTGCCGCGTTGGGCATAGGAATTGTAGCCGTCGATATCGCCACCAAAGACCAGCCCGCCCTTGTCCGACTGGCTGACATAGAAATGCCCGGCACCGAAGGTGATGACCCCGTCAATAGCGGGCTTCAGCCCTTCCGAGACGAAGGCTTGCAGGACATGGCTCTCGATCGGCATGCGCAGCCCCGCCTGCGCCATCACGCGCGAGGTCGAGCCCGCCACTGCCACTCCGACCTTCTTGGCGCCGATGAACCCACGGCTGGTCTCGACCCCCCGGATGCGGCCGCCCTCGATCTTCAGGCCCGTAACCTCGCAATTCTGGATGATGTCGACGCCCCTCAGATCGGCCGCGCGGGCATAACCCCAGGCCACGCCATCATGGCGCGCGGTCCCGGCCCGGCGCTGCAGCAGGCCGCCCTTGATCGGGAAGCGCGCGTTGTCGAAATTGAGCCAGGGGTACATCTTGCGTACCCCCGCCTGATCCAGCAGCGCCGCCCCCGCCCCGGTCAGATGCATGGTATTGCCGCGCCGCCGGTAGGCATCGCGCTGCGCGTCCGAATGATAAAGGTTCAGGATACCGCGCTGGCTGACCATGGCGTTGAAATTGATCGACTGCTCCAGGTTCTCCCACAGCTTCATCGAGAATTCGTAGAACGGCTGGTTGCCGGGAAGCAGGTAGTTCGACCGGATGATCGTCGTGTTCCGCCCGATGTTGCCGGACCCCAGCCAGCCCTTTTCCAGCACCGCGACCTTGCGGATGCCATAGACCTCGGCGAGGTAGAAGGCGGTCGCCAGACCATGCCCGCCGCCGCCAACGATCACCACGTCATAGGCAGGCTGCGGATCGGGATCGCGCCACAGGGGCTTCCACCCCTTGTGGCCGGTCAGCGCCTCGGCGAATACCCGGAAACCGGAAAATCTCATCGGCGCGACTCCTTGGTTGGCACCGTCTGCATGGGGTCAGACTAGGGGCTTCGGCCGAGGTATTTCTTCCTTGATCCGGCCATTCTTTTCCGAAATCCTGCCATCATGAGTGTCAAGCGCATCGCCTTCGTCCTGATCGACGGATTCGCCCTGATGTCCACCGCCGCGGCGATGGAACCCCTGCGCGCGGCCAATCACCTGTCTGGTGAAAACCTCTATGATATCTGCATCTTCGCGCCGGATCCCGGCCCGGTCCGCGCCTCGCTCGGCAGCTGGTTCGAGGCCGAGGCCCTGCCCGCCGATCCTGGCGATCTGGACATGGTGGTCGCCGTCGCGGGGGGCGATCCCCTGGCCCCCCGCGACGCGCGGCTCTTCGACTGGCTCAGGCGCGTGGACCGGGCGGGCGTGGCGCTTGGCGGGATCTCGGGCGGGGCGGCAATCCTGTGGCGCGCGGGGCTTCTGGACGGGCGGCGCTTTACCATCCACTGGCACCATATGGAGGCGATGCGGGCCGAGGCACCACGCGCGCTGATGGAGCAACGCCTCTTCGTCATCGACCGCGACCGCTACACTTGCGCGGGGGGCACCGCGCCCCTCGACATGATGCTGGCGATCGTTGCCCGCGACCATGGCAGCCGCTTCGCCCGGCGCATCGCCGATTGGTTCATCCAGACCGAGATGCGGCCCGCCGACGCGCCGCAGCAGGGCCGGGGCGGCCCGGGTCACGCGGCGCTGCCGGCCCCGGTCCGCGCCGCGCTGGAGCTGATGGAGACCCATGTCGCCGATCCGCTGGATGTGGGGCAGATCGCCGCGCTGGTGGCCCTCTCGCCCCGCCAGTTGCAGCGCCATTTCACCGAAAGCCTGGGCGCCCCGGTGGCCGAGGTCTATCGCAACCTGCGGCTTGAGGTGGCGCGGGATCTGGTCCGGCGGACATCCCTCAGGATGGGCGAGATTGCGCAGATGGCGGGCTTCGCCAGCCAGACCCATTTCTCGGACGCCTTCCGCGCCCGTTTCGGCCATCCGCCCCGCAGCGAACGGGGGGACGCCGCCTGAAAAAACGGGGGCCAAAGGCCCCCGGAAGGTTCGGGCCGGTGGGAGACTGATCCCCGGCCCTCTCAGGGTTCGTGGTCAGATGTCCAGCGTGTTGTCCCGCTCCCAGCGCGTGAAATGCGAGACGAAGCTGTTCCATTCCTTGCGCTTGAGCTTGATGTAGCTGGCCGAGAAGCCATTCCCCAGCATCGCCTTCAACTCGTCGTCCTTGTCGAAGTTGCGGATCGCGTCCAACAGGTTCAGCGGCAGTTTCGGTGCGTCGGTGACCTGATGGCCCTCGGCGTACATGTCGATGTCATAGCGCCGCCCGGGATCGGCCTTGCAGCGCACGCCCGAAAGACCGGCAGCGATGATCACCGCTTGCAACAGATAGGGGTTCACCGCGCCATCGGGCAGGCGCAGCTCGAACCGGCCGGGACCGGGGACGCGCACCATATGGGTGCGGTTGTTGCCGGTCCAGGTCACCGAATTCGGTGCCCAGGTCGCGCCCGAGGCGGTGCGCGGCGCGTTGATGCGCTTGTAGCTGTTGACCGTCGGGTTGGTGATCGCGGCCAGCGCCTCGGCGTGTTTCATGATCCCGCCGAGGAAGGTACGGCCCTGGTCGGAGAGGCCCAGCTCCTTCGACTTGTCGGCGAAGACATTGGTCTTGCCGTCATTATCCCAGACCGAGATATGCGCGTGGCAGCCATTGCCGGTCAGGCCCTCGATGGGCTTGGGCATGAAGGTGGCGCGCAGGCCGTGCTTCTCGGCCACCGACTTGACCATGAACTTGAAAAAGGAATGGCGGTCGGCGGTGATCAGCGCGTCGTCGTATTCCCAGTTCATCTCGAACTGGCCGTTCGCGTCCTCGTGGTCGTTCTGATAGGGGCCCCAGCCGAGGTCCAGCATGTAATCGCAGATCTCGGCGATCACGTCATAGCGGCGCATGACGGCCTGTTGGTCGTAGCAGGGCTTCTCGGCGGTATCGGCCTCGTCAGAGATCTGCTCGCCATCGGGCGTCAGCAGGAAGAACTCGGGCTCGATCCCGGTCTTGACGCGCAGCCCGTCCTTGGCGGCCTCGGCCACCAGCTTGCGCAACACGTTGCGCGGCGCCTGTTCCAACTCCTTGCCGTCCATCACGCAATCGGCGGCGACCCACGCGACCTCGGGCTTCCAGGGCAGCTGGATGACCGAAGCCGGGTCCGGCACGGCCAGCATATCGGGATGGGCGGGCGTCAGATCCAGCCAGGTCGCGAAACCGGCGAAACCGGCCCCGTCCTCTTGCATGTCCGCAATGGCCTGGGCCGGCACCAGCTTGGCGCGCTGGCCACCGAAAAGATCGGTGTAGGAGATCATGAAATACTTGACGCCCTTGTCGCGGGCGAAGGCAGCGAGATCGGTCATTGGCCTTCCTTTTTCCCTGTGGATGGCGCGGGCTTGTTGCCGCCCGCGTCCCGTGTGTGGCTTGGCTCAGAAGCCAGGCTTGCCCGGATACCAATCGGTCCCAGCGAGCGGCACCCGCGCCATGGCGGCCGCCTCCATCGTCAGCGCACAAAGATCCTCGGGTTCGAGGTTGTGCACATGGCTCTTGCCGCAGGCCCGCGCGATGGTCTGGCATTCCAGGGTCATCACGTTGAGGTAATTGCGCAACCGCCGCCCTGCGGCGATGGGATCGAGCCGTTTCATCAGCTCGGGGTCCTGGGTGGTGATGCCGGCGGGGTCGCGGCCTTCATGCCAGTCGTCATAGGCCCCGGCGGTCGAGCCGAGCTTCTGGTACTCGGCCTCCCATTTCGGGTCGTTGTCCCCCAGCGCGATCAGCGCCGCGGTGCCGATGGAAACCGCATCCGCCCCCAGCGCCAGCGCCTTCGCCACATCCGCGCCGTTGCGGATCCCGCCCGAGACGATCAGCTGAACCTTGCGGTGCATCCCCAGATCCTGCAGCGCCTGCACGGCCGGGCGGATACAGGCCAGTGTCGGCTGGCCGACATGCTCGATGAACACGTCCTGGGTCGCCGCGGTGCCGCCCTGCATGCCGTCCAGCACCACCACATCGGCCCCGGCCTTCACCGCCAGCGCGGTGTCGTAATAGGGACGCGCGCCACCGATCTTGACATAGATCGGCTTTTCCCAGCCCGTGATCTCCCGCAATTCCAGGATCTTGATCTCCAGATCGTCGGGCCCCGTCCAGTCGGGGTGACGGCAGGCCGAACGCTGGTCGATGCCGACCGGCAGCGAGCGCATGTCGGCCACGCGCTGGGTGATCTTCTGCCCCAGCAGCATCCCGCCGCCGCCGGGCTTGGCGCCTTGGCCCACCACCACCTCGATGGCATCGGCGCGGCGCAGGTCGTCGGGGTTCATGCCATAGCGCGAGGGCAGGTATTGATAGACCAGCTGCGTGGAATGCCCGCGCTCTTCATTCGTCATGCCGCCGTCGCCCGTGGTGGTCGAGGTCCCGGCGGCGCTGGCGCCACGGCCGAGGGCCTCCTTGGCATTGGCCGAGAGCGAGCCGAAGGACATGCCGGCGATGGTGATCGGGATCTTCAGCTCGATGGGCTTCTTGGCGAACCGCGTGCCCAGCGTGACCGAAGTGTCGCAGCGCTCGCGGTAGCCTTCCAGTGGGTAGCGGCTGATCGAGGCGCCGAGGAACAGCAGATCGTCGAAATGCGGCACCCGGCGCTTCGCGCCACCCCCGCGGATATCGTAGATCCCGGTCGCGGCGGCGCGGCGGATCTCGGAATTGGTCTCGTTCGAGAAGGTCCACGACTGGCGCGGCAGGGTTTGGGGGGTCTTGTCCATGGGGTAGGCCCTCAGTACGACGCGGCGTTGTCGATGTGGAAATTGTAGAGCGTCCGGGCCGAGCCGTAGCGCTTGAACTCTTCGGGTTTCGCGTCGGCGCCCGCGCGTTCCAGCAGCTCTTTCAGGATCGCGATATGCTCGGCGCGCATCTCTTTCTCGATGCAATCGGCGCCGAGGCTTTTCACCGTGCCCCGCACGAAGAGCCGCGCCTCATAGAGGCTGTCCCCCAGCGCGTCCCCGGCATCGCCCAGCACGACCAGATTGCCGCGCTGCGCCATGAAGGCGGACATGTGGCCGATGTTGCCATGCACCACAATGTCGATCCCCTTCATCGAGATCCCGCAGCGCGAACTGGCGTTGCCCTTGATGTTCAGCAGCCCGCCATGGCCGGTGGCGCCCGCGTATTGGCTGGCGTCGCCCAGGATGGTGACGGTGCCCGACATCATGTTCTCGGCCACACCCGGACCGGCCGAGCCTTCCACCGTGATGCTGGCTTCTTTGTTCATCCCGGCGGTGTAATAGCCGGTCGAGCCCTTGACGGTCACGTTCAGCGGGCCGTCCAGACCGCAGGCCATGGCGTGGCTGCCGCGCGGGTTGACGATGACATAGGGTTCGTTGACCTGCGCCTTGGCGGCGGCCTGCAGGGTCGTGTTGACCTCGCGCAGCTCGGTCGTGGCCATGTCGAGAGTGGTAGGCATGGATCAGCGCTCCCAGAAATAGACGGTGGCGGGTTCGGGCTCCCAGACGCGGGCGCCTTCGATGCCGGGCAGGTCGGCGAAGGCGCGGTACTCGCTGGCGAAGGCGACGTAATCCTCGGTCTCGGCCATGACGGCGGGTTTGCAGGCGATGGGATCGCGGACCACGCCGAAACCGTTCTTGGTGCCGGTGACGAAGGTGAAGAACCCGTCGAGGTCCTTCAGCGTGCCTTCCAGCGCCTGACCCAGGGTCGCGCCCTCGGCAATGCGGCTGGAGATATAGGCGGCGCCGACCTCGGTGTCGTTCTCGGTCTTGGTGTGGATGCCCTTCTTGGCCAGCTTGCGGCGCATGTCGTTGTGGTTCGACAGCGAGCCATTGTGGACAAGGCACTGGTCCGAGGCGGTCGAGAACGGATGCGCGCCCAGCGTCGTCACCGCGCTTTCGGTGGCCATGCGGGTATGGCCGATGCCGTGGCTGCCGCCCATGGCGCGCAGGCCGAAACGCTCGGCCACATCCTTAGGCAGGCCCACTTCCTTGAAGATCTCCATGCTCTCGCCCACGCCCATGACGCGCAGCTTCCTGTCCTCGAGGAAAGCGAGCGCCGCGGCTTCGGCCTCCAGCGGCAGGGTCAGGACGGCGTGTGTATCGACCACACGGATCGTCACCGGCGCGCCGATGGCGGCGGCAAGCGCGCCTTCCAGCCCGGCGAAATCGCTCTCGGGCGTGTCGGATTGCACGGTGATTTTCAGCTTGCCCTGTTCATCGCCATAGATCGCGATCCCGGCGCTGTCCGGGCCGCGGTCGGTCATGGTGATGAGCATGTCGGTAAGCATGTCGCCAAGCTTCGGGCGCAGGGCGTCCTTCTTCAGGAACAAGCCGACGATCCCACACATGGTATCCTCCATCTGATCGGGGGGCCGCGTCTGCGGCTCTCTGCGACATGCTTATCAGGAAACTTTTTATCTCGACAAGAAACTTTTTCAGGGGAGCCGAAGAAAGTCCTCGGCCTCCCTTGACCCTGCTGCCTGCCGCGCCAGGCGCCAGATTTTCCTGGCTCTGCTCGTTGGATGGGCGGAAATGGAAGGGCCGCGCGGCCCCGGCCGTGACAGGGCGCGCGCATCCGGGCAGGCCCTCCCGGGCGAATCGCACCAAGGCGACTCGCTCACCACCGGCCGACCTGTTGGCGAACGGGCGCGCCACCCTGCCATTTTCGGGGCAGAAGTCGGACCATTCCGGGCGGCATCTGCAAAGTCTTTGAAACTGGTTCAAAAACTTTGCATCATGGGAATGATGGGGATTGCCGGGCGGATCACTGGAAATGTCGCGCGATTGACCGTAGTGCTGAAGAGAGATGTCCAGATGACCAAAGGCGTGAGGCCGGAAACCGTGTCGAAGCTGACGCAAGATCCGCACAGCGTGCGCGAAGAGCGCGAGAAGATCCTCGAGGTCGCTATCGGCCGCGAGGTCCGCAATTACCGCAAGCAGCAGAACATCACCGTCGCCGAATTGTCGAAGCTGACCGACCTGTCCATCGGCATGCTGTCGAAGATCGAGAACGGCAATACCTCGCCCTCGCTGACCACGCTGCAGACGCTGGCCAATGCGCTGTCGGTGCCGCTGACCGCCTTCTTCAAGGGCTACGAGGAACGGCGCCAGGCCGTCCATACCAAGGCCGGCCGCGGGGTCGAGATCGAGCGGGCGGGCACGCGGGCCGGGCACCAGTACAAACTGCTGGGCCATATCGGCTCCAATTCCAGCGGGGTGATCGTCGAGCCCTATCTGATCCAGCTCACCTCGGAATCCGACACGTTCAAGACCTTCCAGCACGAAGGGATCGAGATGATCTACATGCTGGAGGGCAAGGTCGATTACCGCCACGGTTCGGACATGTTCCCGCTGGAGCCGGGCGACACGCTGTTCTTCGACGCCGACGCGCCGCATGGGCCCGAACGGCTGGTGCAACTGCCCGCGCGCTATCTGTCGATCATCAGCTACCCGCGCGAGAAGTAGGGCCCCCGGCGCGCGGGGGCCGTTGGTCATTTCTGCAGGGGCGGTTCTGTCTCCAGATCCGCCCAGACCCCCGGCGAGGTCGGCAGACCGTCGTCATAGCGGCTGAGGTAGTCGATCATCAGCGGGCGATTGGCGATGAAGCCCTTGTAGGTCGCCAGCTCCTCGGGCAGGTCGCGGATCACCCGGTGCAGGCGGCGGCCCCATTTCGGCACCGTCACGATGTCCTGAAAGGCGATCAGGTAGCAGCGGATCGGGAAGACCAGCGCATTCGAGCGCGGCAGGCGGTAAAAGGTCTGCAATTCGACCCTCAGATGCTGCTTGGCGCCGATGTTCTCGGCCGTGAGTTCGGTCTTCTGGATGCCCCATTTGTGGTAATTCTCGGGGCTGGTATCCAGCAGCGGATTGACCGTCATGGTCCAGTTCAGCCGCCGCGCCGGGGCGCCCTGCTGCACGTTCATCAGGAACTTCAGCGCGCGTTTGAAGATCCCCATCTCATGCGCCAAGGGCACCGGCGCGTGCCATTCGAAGAAGTTCATGCCGATGTCGAAATCGAGCGACCAGTCGGCCTGCGTCGTCACCATCCCGGCGTCCATCCACAGATTGTCGTCGCGCTGGTCCAGGACGGCGAAATCGCCCTGCGTCTGGCGGGTGATGTATTCGAGCGGCCCATAGGGCAGCGTCGTCTCATCCATGAAGGTGAACGTGTCGTCGATGCCGAGGGGCTTGTTCACCCAGCGCCAGCGGTCGCCGTCGCGGTGCAGCTCGAACAGATCCGGGTAATCCTCGGACTTCGACACCATGATGAGTTCCAGCAGGTCCCATCCCGCCAGCGTCATATGCGGCAGCGACTGGCAGCGCAGCGGATCCTCGGCCAGGACCAGCGCCCGGTCGCGCATCTCGGACACATAATGCTCGTCCACGTCGAAACGCTTCTCGAAGACCGAGCCGGCCGGGCCGCCGCGATGCTGCTCCATGTTCACCGAATACATGTAGCTGTCTTCGTGGAACGGGAAGGGGAAGCGCTTGATCGCCCAGGGCGAATTGCGGAAGGAGTAATCGCCGCGGAAGGTCTCGTCGTTGAACTGGATGGTCATTCGGGTCTCCCTATCGGTCCAGGACCAGCGTCGGACCGACGAAGCGGCTGACGCAGGGCATGATCTTCTTGCCGCTGGCGCGCTGATCGTCTTCCAGCCAATGGTCGCGGTGAATGAAGCTGCCGTCATGCTCGACGACATCGGTTTCGCATTGGCCACAGGCCCCGCCCCGACACAGGAACGGCGCATCGACGCCGCAGCGTTCCATGGCTTCCAGCAGGCTCTCGTTCTCGCCCACGGTGATGGTCATGTCGGACTTGCAAAGCCGCACCTCGAAAGGGGTACCGGGCTGCGGCGCGAGGAATTCCTCGGAATGAACGTTGTCTTTCGGCCAGCCGTGCTCGGTGGCGGTGCGGTGCACCCAATCGATCATGCCCTTGGGGCCGCAGACATAGACATGCGTGCCAAGCGGCTGGCCGTCGAGCAGATCGGCCAGCGGGATCGCCTGCTTCCGGTCGTCGTGATAGACGCGGACCTTGCCCGGATGCCGGGCAGTCAGCGCGTCCGCATAGCTGCCGAGGGCGGCGTTGCGGACGGAATAATGCAGCTCCCACCGCGCGCCCAGCCGCTCCAGCTGCGCAATCATGGCGAGGAAGGGCGTGATGCCGATTCCGCCCGCCAGAAACACATGCTTGCGCCCGCGCAAATCGACCGGGAACAGGTTGACCGGATAGGTGATCGTCATCCGGTCGCCCGGCTTCACCTGCCGGTGCATGTAGAGCGAGCCACCCCGGCCCTGATCGTCGCGGCGCACCGAAATGGCATAGAGGCTGGGATCGGCAGGGTCGGACATCAGCGAATAGGGGTTGAGGCGGGTGCGGCCCTGATCCCGCATCTCGACCACGGTATGCGCCCCGGCCGAGAAGGGCGGGAAGGGCGCGCCATCGGGGCGGCGGAACTCGAACCGGGTGACCAACTCGTTCACTGGGACCACGGCGCTGACGATCACCTCGATCTTCTCGGCGCCGGCCTTGGCCTTCTGGGGGGCGGCGCTCATTTGTACAGCTCCACGGGCTCGGGGATATTGCCGGGATCTTCGGCGTCGATGCAGACGCCCTGGAAGGCGGCGAGCCGGCGCGAATAATGATCCCGCACGAACAGGTTCAGCCCGCAATGCGAGCAGACGAAGGGATCGGTCGTCACATCCTCGGTGATGCCCTTGCAATGGACGCATTGCATCCGCCGGGCGAGCGAGCCGCGATGTTCGGTCTGCACGGCACCATAGGGGATGCCGGCCGCCGCCACCTCGGCCGCGGCGCGACCCATCAGACCCTCGGTCCCGGCCAGATAGACCTGGAGGCCCATATGGGCATCCGACAGGACCCGGCGCAGGCGCGGCAGGGCGGCATCGAAGCTGGGGCCGACATAAAGCTGGGCGGGATTCAGCGCGCGAAGCCGTTCGGTATAGGCCTCACCCGTCGCCCGCGGAATATAGAGGATATGCGCCCTGGCCATCAGCCCGGCATCTTGCGCGGCCAGATCCAGCAGCGCCTCGGCCCCCTCGGCATCGGCGATCATCAGATGCGCCTTGCCCGGACGCGGCGCGAGGATGCCATAGACCGGGCGGCTCGCAATGCTCTTGGGAAACTGGATTCTCGACATTGCGGCAGTCTCTCCGTTGTTCAGTCCCTGTTGGTGGTGAGGCGCCGCCCGGAAGCGGCGCCTGCGGCTTTCGCTCAGCCCTTGGCGCTGCGGATCAGCTTGTCCTTGTCGTAGAAGGGCATTTCCTCGGCGGTGCAGGGGATCTCGACCCCGTCCTTGTTGCGCACCGTCATCCGGGTCCCCGGCACCGCGCAATCGACCGGCAAGCGGGCGATGCCGACGCTGTGGTTGTTGAGGGGCGAGCGCATGCCGAAGGTGACGACGCCGACGGGCTTGCCTTCTTTCAGAAGCGTCGCGCCGATATCGGCCTTGGTCATCCCTTCCAGCTTCACGCCGAAGATCTTGAACCGCTCCTTGCCCTTCAGCGCGTAGTGGTTCTCGGCCCCGCGGAAACCGGTCTTGCCCGGCGAGACGGTGAAATCGAGGCCCAGTTCCCACAGCGTGTCGCCACAGGGTTCATTGGCGAAGGGGAAGGTCTCGGAATTGTCGCCCGGGAAGAACAGCAGGTAGCTTTCGGTCCTGAGCAGATCGAGGGTCGAGAACTGCACAGGGCGGATGCCCATCTCCTTGCCATCGGCCAGGATCGCATCCCAGAGCGCGATGGCATGACGCGCTTCGCAGAAGATCTCGTAGCCGCGCTCGCCGGTATAGCCGGTGCGCGAGATCATGACGGGCTTGCCGAAGAGCTTGGTCTGAACGATCCCGAAATAGGCCAGGTCGCGGATCCCCGGCACATGCTTGGCCAGGAAATCGACCGCCACGGGCCCCTGCAGCGACATGTCGTGCAGGTTGTCGTCGAAGATCATCGCGACATTCTTGCCGTAAGCCGCCATGGCCAGCGATTCATGGCCGCTGCCCGCGCCATGCACCACCATCCAATGGTTCACCGACAGCCGGTAGATGACGCAATCGTCGATGAACTTGCCGTCGTCGTTCAGCATGCAGGCATAGACCGCGCGGCCCGGCATGATCTTGTCAACGTTGCGGGTGGTCACGCGGTCGATGACGGCGGCGGCATGCGGTCCAACCAGATGAACCTTTTTCAGACCAGAGACATCCATCAGACCGGCCTTGGTCCGCACGGCCATGTAATCGGCATCGGCGCGCTCGTCGCTGTGGTCGTAGAACCACGCGGTGCCCATGCCGTTCCAGTCTTCCAGCTCGCCGCCGATCTCGGCATGGCGCTGCGCAAGCGCCGAGGTTCTGTAGATAATCGCCATGTTCTGACCTCCCAGGGCAACGTGTTCCTTTGGCATACGACCGTAAGGTCTTTCAAAAAGCAACACTTTAGTTCACAATTGTTTCCTCATGGGAAATATCAGGATTTGCGAGAGACCCCGGTGGGAGCCGCTGCAAAATCTTGATCATTCTCTGAAAACCGATGCGACCCTGGCCTCCCCGCCCGCCGCACTGGCACCCTCCGACCCTGAGGATAGCGTCCAGAAAATGCATTGGTCCAGACCAATGTTTAAAAATCTGGCAGATTGGTTTGCACCAGAGCGCCCATGGCCATGCCAAATGGGCACCGGGCGAGAATCACCCGATGCCCCGCCGGGCGCAAACCCCACCCTCAGAAGCCGGGATAGACCGGGAATCGGGCGCAGAGCGCCGCGACCTCGGCGCGGACCTTGGCCTCGACCCCGGCATTGCCTTCCTCGCCATGGGCGGCAAGGCCATCGACCACCTCGATGATCCAGTCGGCGATCTGGCGGAACTCGGCCACGCCGAAGCCGCGCGTGGTCCCCGCCGGGCTGCCCAGCCGGATGCCCGAGGTGATGGTCGGCTTCTCGGGATCGAAGGGCACGCCATTCTTGTTGCAGGTGATATGCGCGCGTCCCAGCGCCGCCTCGGTCGCCTTGCCTGTCACCCGCTTGGGCCTGAGGTCCACCAGCACGACATGGGTATCCGTGCCCTTGGTCACGGTATCGAGCCCGCCCTTGATCAGCTGGTCCGACAGCGCCTGGGCATTGGCCACCACTGCCTGGATATAGTCGCGAAATGCCGGTTGCAGCGCCTCGCCGAAAGCCACGGCCTTGGCGGCGACGACATGCATGAGGGGGCCACCCTGAATGCCGGGGAAGATCGCCGAATTGACCTTCTTGGCGATCGCCTCGTCATTCGTCAGGATCATCCCGCCGCGCGGGCCGCGCAGGGTCTTGTGGGTCGTCGTCGTCACCACATGCGCATGCGGGAAGGGCGAGGGATGGGCGCCTGCCGCGACCAGCCCGGCGAAATGCGCCATGTCGACCAGCAGATAGGCCCCCACCCGGTCGGCGATCCGGCGCATGCGGGCAAAGTCGATCTGCCGGGGGATGGCGGAGCCCCCGGCGATGATCAGCCGGGGCTTGTGCTGCATGGCCAGAACCTCGGCCTGGTCGTAATCGAGCCGGTTGTCATGCCGTCGCACCCCGTATTGCACCGCGTTGAACCACTTGCCCGATTGGTTCGGCGCCGCGCCATGCGTCAGATGCCCGCCCGCATCCAGGCTCATGCCCAGGATCGTGTCGCCCGGTTTCAACAACGCGTTGAACACGCCCTGATTGGCCTGGCTGCCGGAATGGGGCTGCACATTGGCGAAGGCGCAGCCGAAGAGCTGGCAGGCGCGCTCGATGGCCAGAACCTCGGCCTTGTCCACCCAGTCGCAGCCGCCGTAATAGCGCCGCCCGGGATAGCCCTCGGCGTATTTGTTGGTCATCACGCTGCCCTGCGCCTCCAGCACCGCGCGGCTGACGATGTTCTCGCTGGCGATGAGTTCGATCTCGTCGCGCTGGCGGGCCAGTTCGCCGGTGATGGCGGCCTGCAGGTCGGGGTCGCTGGTGGCGAGCCGGTCGGTGAAGAAGCCGGGCATCTTGTGGGGGGCGTTCATTCGTATTCTCCCTGTCGTTTGGTCAGCCGGTCCAGCCCAGACCGGCGGCGATGCAGTTCATGGATTGCATGAGGTGGATGCGGGTCTCGACCGCCTCGCCCCCTTCGGCACGCAACCGCGCCAAAAGCGCGACCTGCGCCGCATGGGCGGCACGCAGCGCAGCCTCGTTCCTGGCGTGGCGTGCCTGGAACCGGGGGAAACGCGCGGCGAAGGGCTGGCCGGTGAGCCGACCGATCATGGCGCGGGTCCGGTCATGCTCGGCACCGATCCGGGCGAAGATCCGCTCGGCCGCGGCGCGGTCGCCGACCAGCCCGGCATAGGGCTCGGCCAGATCGAGACGGGCGAGGGCCAGGGATTTCTCCACCTCATCGACCGCCAACCGGAAGAGCGGCATCTGCGCGAACATCCGTTCCAGCAGCGCCTCGCCGCCCGCGCCGCGCACCTGACAAAAGGTCTCCAGCGCGCTGCCGAAGCCGTACCAGCTGCTGATCATGTGGCGGTTCTGGGTCCAGGCAAAGACCCAGGGGATAGCGCGCAGGTCGTCCAGGCTGGTTGCCCCCGACCGCCGCGCCGGACGCGATCCGATCTTAAGAAGAGCCAGCTCCTCCACCGGGCTGCCTTCGGTGAAATAGCCGATGAAGCCGGGATCGGCGATCAGTCCCTGATAGGCGGTCTGACTGAGGCTGGACAGCGCCTCCATCGCGTCGTCCGTTTCAGGGTCCACGGTCTCGAACGGGGGTTCGGCGCTGTGGCGCAGGACGGAAGAGGCCAGCAATTCCAGCTGCGCCGCGGCCGTGCCGGGGTTGCCGTATTTCGCGGTAACCGTCTCGCCCTGTTCGGTGAGCCTGAGCGCGCCTTCCAGCGTGCCCGCCGGCTGCGCCGCGATGGCCCGTCCGGTCGGCGCCCCGCCCCGGCTGACCGAACCGCCCCGCCCGTGGAAAAACACCGGCCGCGCCCCGCGCTTGCCCAGCTGCCGCATCAGCGCCCGCTGCGCCCGGTCCAGCGACCAGATCGAGGTCAGGAACCCCCCGTCCTTGTTGCTGTCGGAATAGCCCAGCATGATCTCGACCCGGCCTGAGGCATTGCGCAGGCTGCGCGCGGCCAGCGGCACGGCCATCACCTCGTCCATGATCCGTGGCGCGGCGCGCAGATCCTCGATCGTCTCGAAGAGGGGGACGAGTTTCAACGCCAGCCGCTCGGCCCCGAAGCCCGCGTAGCGCGCCAGCAGATAGACGGCGAGCAAATCGTCGGCCGAGCGGGTCATCGACAGAATGAAGGGCCCCAGCGCCTGCGGATCGGGGCCGGCGAGGGTCTTGCGCATCAGATGCAGCAGGCGGATCGTCTCGGCCGCTTCCGCCCCCAGCCGCCCGATGTCGAGGAACGGCAGCGACGGCGAGCCCAGTTCGCGGCGCAGCCTTTCGGACCAGCCGGGCGAGCCGGTTGCCGGGGCGCCGCCGTGAAGCACCCAGATTTCGGCCAGCGTCCGGGTGATGACGGCCGAGTTCTGCCGGATATCGAGGGTATGGGCGCGCAGCCCAAAGACCTCGACCTGCCAGCGGAGGGGCCGGATCAGCTCCTCCGCCACCAGCCCGGCGCCCGCCGCACCCAGCGCCGCCTCAATCGCGCGCAGATCGTCGGTCAGATCCTGCACCGAGGCATAGCGCCCCGCCGCCAGCGCCTGCCGCAGCGCGCTTGCCGCCTGACGGAACAACTCGTCGGGGTTGCGCGCGGCGCAGGCCAGCGGATCGTCGGCCCGCCGCGCGACCAGGGCCTGCAGCCGCACCCGGTGCGGACCGGGCAGCGCGGCGCGGTAATCGGAGAGGCTGAGTTGCGGAATGATCCCATCCAGCGCCTGGACATAAAGGGCGCGGATCGTCGTCTGCGCGCGCTCCAGCGCCAATGCGGTCGCGCGGGCGGTGACATTGGGGTTGCCGTCCCGGTCGCCGCCGATCCAGGAATGGAAGCGCAGGCAGCAGGCATCGCGCTGCAGGGGCCCCAGCGCCGCGCCCACCGCAACGAGGTAGCGCTCAAACAGGCGCGGCACGGCCTCGAACAGGCTGTTGCGATAGAATTGCAGGCCCCAGTCGATCTCGGCCTCCAGCGTCGGCCGTTCCAGCCGCAATTCGCCGGTGGTCCAGAGGAGGTCCACCTCCATCTCCAGCCGCCGCTCCATCCGCGCCACCTCGTGCGGGGACCAGCGTTGCGACTCGAAACCGACCAGCGCCCGATAGATGCGGCGATGAATCTCCATCACCGTGACGCGCTTGGCCTCGGTCGGATGGGCGGTGATCGTCGGCCCGACCGACAGCCGCCCCTCGTCCAGCAGCGCCCGGATCGCGGCGCGGCGCTCGGGCACGGCCTCGATGGCGGCGCGGAACGTGCCCGGGGACAGGCGGCCCTGCTTTTCGGTCTCGCGCAGGGCGCGCATCGCCTGCAATTCATCGAGGATCTGTTGCAGGTGGAACCAGATGGTGACCGCCTGCAGATGCTCGGCCAGATCGCCCGAGGCCCAATCCTGCGCCGCGGGGTCGAGCCCGGGCGCGCGGCGGGACAGCACCCGCGCCCAGACCCTGCGCACAAGCTGGGCGGTGCGGGCGGCGTGGTCGCCCTGCGCCGGGAGGGGAGCCGCGCTTTCCATCACGCCACCCGGTCGCGGGGCTCGCGCCCGTCAAAGAAATCGCTGAGGTTTTCCAGCACGCGGAACCCCATCGCCTCGCGCGTTTCGCGTGTGGCGCTGCCCAGATGCGGCAGCAACACCAGGTTGTCGCAGTCCAGAAGCACCGGCGCCACCCGCGGCTCGCCGTCATAGACATCGAGCCCGGCGCCACCGATCAGGTTGTACATCAGGGCCTGCGCCAGCGCGTGTTCGTTGATCACCTCGCCCCGGGCGGTGTTGATGAGGAAGGCGTCGGGCTTCATCAGGTCCAGCCTGCGCCCGTCGATCAGGTGCCGGTTCCCTGCCCCGCCAGGACAATTGAGCGAGACAAAATCGCAGCGCGGCAGCAGCGCGTCGAGGCTGTCGACCTGCTCGGCCCCGTAGCGCGCAAGCACCTCGGCCGGCACGGGCGAGCGGTTCTGGACCAGAACTGTCATCCCGAAGCCATGATGCGCGCGCTGCGCCATCGCCTGACCGATCCGGCCGAAGCCGACGATTCCCAGCACCTTGCCCGAGACCTTGGCGCCGACCAGATGCGTCGGCCGCCAGCCGGTCCATTGCCCGGCCCTCAGCTCGCGCTCGCCTTCGGCCGCCCGGCGGGCGACCATCAACATCAGGGTCATGGCAATGTCGGCCGTGCAATCGGACAGCACATCAGGCGTGTTCGTCACCGCGATCCCCAGGGCCCGGGCGCTGGCGGTGTCGATATGGCTGAAGCCCACGCCGTAATTGGCCAGAAGCCTCGTGCGGGGCCGGGCGACGGTCAGCGACTCCGCGCCCAGACCATCGGTCACGGTGGGCAGGATCGCGTCGAAATCCGCCAGCGCCTGGCGGAAATCCTGCGGCGCGAGGGGGGTGTCGGCGGTGTTGAACACCGCCTCGAACCGCTCGGCAAGCGCGGCTTCGACCGCCGCGGGCCAGCGCCGCGTGACCAGCACGCGGGGCTTACGGCCGATGATCGCGGGCGCGTTCATCACGCAGCCTTTGCCATGACGCGGGCGATGGTGTCGCCGATCACCGCGGGGTTGGGCGCAACCGTCACCCCGGCCGCGGTCAGGATCTCGACCTTTTCCGAGGCGCTTTCGCCGAAGGCCGAGATGATGGCCCCGGCGTGACCCATGGTCCGCCCCTTCGGCGCGGTCAGGCCCGCGACATAGGCGATGACCGGCTTCGTCACATGGTCGCGGATATAGGCCGCGGCCTCGGCTTCCTGCGGGCCGCCGATCTCGCCGATCATGCAGATCACCTGCGTGTCGTCGTCGTTCTGGAAATGCTGGATGATGTCGCGGAAGGAAGAGCCGTTGATCGGATCGCCGCCGATTCCGACCGAGGTGGACACGCCGATCCCATGCGCCTTGAGCTGCGCCGCGGCCTCGTACCCCAGCGTGCCCGAACGGCCGATGATCCCCACCGGACCCGGCAGATAGATATGCCCCGGCATGATCCCCAGCAGCGCCTTGCCCGGGCTGATCGTGCCCGCGCAGTTCGGGCCGGTCAGGACCATGCGGCGTTCCTTGGGATAGCGGTACATGTAGCGCTTCACGCGGATCATGTCCTGCGCCGGGATGCCGTCGGTGATGCAGACGCAATAGCGGATGCCGGCATCCGCGGCCTCCATGATGCTGTCGGCGGCGAAGGGCGGCGGCACGAAGACGAGGCTCGCCTCGGCGCCCGTTTCGGCAACCGCTTCCTCAACCGTGTCGAAAACCGGTAGCCCGTCGACCAGCTGGCCGCCCTTGCCGGGCACCACGCCGCCGACCACGCGGGTTCCGTAATTCAGCATGTCGTTGGTGTGAAAGCGCGCCATCTTGCCGGTGATGCCCTGCACGATCACGCGGGTGCTTTCGTCGATGAAGATGCTCATTTCACGGCCCTCATTCTGGTGTCCTGGCTCAGGTCGTTCTTCCACGCGCCGACGGCGCGCTCGGCGGCTTCCATCAGCGTATTGGCGCGGATCAGCGGCAGGCCGGATTCAGCGAGGATCTTCTGCCCCGCCTCGACATTGGTTCCGGCCAGTCGCACGATCACCGGCACATCCACCTGCACCTCGCGCAGGGCCTGGATCACGCCCTCGGCCACCCAGTCGCAGCGGTTGATGCCGGCGAAGATATTGACCAGCACCGCCTGCACGTTGCTGTCCGACATCACCAGCCGAAAGGCCTTGGCCACCCGCTCGGGCGTGGCGCCGCCGCCGATATCCAGGAAGTTCGCGGGCTCGCCACCCGCCAGCTTGATCGTGTCCATGGTCGCCATGGCCAGACCCGCACCATTGACGATGCAGCCGATATTGCCGTCGAGGCCGACATAGCTGAGCCCCCGGTCGGCGGCGCGGCTTTCGCGCGGGTCTTCCTGGCTCTTGTCGCGCAGCTCGCTGATCTGGGGATGGCGGAAGAGCGCGTTGTCGTCGAAGGTCATCTTGGCATCGAGCGCCAGGATCCGGTTGTCGCCCGTCACCACCAGCGGGTTGATCTCGACCATGGTCGCGTCATAGTCGCGGAAGGCGCGGTAGCAGCCCTGCAGCGTGCGCACCATCCGCTGGGTCAGCGCCGGGTCGATCCCCAGCTTGAAGGCGATCTGACGGCACTGGAAATCCTGAAGGCCGACCGCGGGCTCGACCGTGGCCCTGACGATGCTGTCGGGCTTCTGGGCCGAGATTTCCTCGATCTCCATCCCGCCCTCGGCCGAGGCCACGATCATCACCCGTTGCGAGGTGCGGTCCAGCACCAGCCCCAGATAGATCTCGCGCTCGATCGGTACGGCGCCCTCGACATAGACGCGGTAGATGCCCTTGCCCTCGGGCCCGGTCTGATGGGTGACCAGCTTGCGGCCGAAGAGCGCCTCGCAGGTCTTCTGGATCTCCTGATCCGAGGAGCAGACCTTCACGCCCCCCGCCTTGCCGCGTCCACCCGCGTGGACCTGCGCCTTCACCACCCAGCGCTCGCCGCCGATCTCGCGGGCGCGATAGGCCGCCTGTTCGGGGCTATAGGCCAGCGCCCCCGGGGGAATGTCCACGCCGAAACTGGCGAGGATTTCCTTGGCCTGATATTCATGGATGTCCATTCGTCTCTCCTCCTCGAACGGGCGTGCTTATTCGGCGGCCAGGGCACCGGCGAAATGCCGGTCCAGCACGGCATCGACGGCTTTCTGGTCGAACTCCCCGCCCAGATCGCGGATCGCTTGGCCGAAGCGGGTCACGATATCGGTGATGGCAGCGGGGCTCAGCAGGTTCAGGATGCCGATCCGCACCTGCACCGGGGAGGAAAGCGTCGGCCAGATGCCGAAATCCTGCGCCCGGCAGTTCTGCACCAGCTCCATCTCACGCCCGGCCAGCGCTTGCGGCAGGTTCAGCACCACCAGCGAGGTCATGGTGGAGGTGACCTCGCAGCCCATGGCCTGCACGGCCTCGCGCAGCGCCGCCTCGTGGTGGGCATAGGCGCGGGCGCGGTTGCCGAGACCCTGTTGCAGCGTGATGCGCAAAGCCTCGTGGAAGGCGGCAACGGCATAGGCGGAATGGGTGCGGTGATAGGTCCCCTTCTCGACATCCTTGCCGTCGAGGATTCCCCAATGCCGCGCCTCCAGCACCGGGTTGTGCACGAAGGTCCGGGTGCCGGTCTTGCGCAATTCGGCGATGTAGCGGTCGGTGAACGAGACGGGCGCATAGGTCAGCGGCAGGCAGCAGATGCCCTTCTGCGGACACGAGGCCCAGCCATGGACGCCCGGGTATTCGTCGATGCGGAAGTCGGCGACACCCAGGGACGAGACGGCATCGACCAGCCCCATGACCCCGTACCGCACGCAAGCATCCGAGAAGCCGCGCAGGTCGTTGATCCGGCCCGATCCGGTCTCCCAATGCGCCATCACCGCCCATTTCGGCTTGTGCCTGGCCAGCGCCGCCTGAGCGATCTCGGCGGTGACGGACTGGCCATGCGGCACGTCGATCACGGTGACCGAGGCGGGCTTGGGGTCGAAGGGCGCGGCGGCCAGTTCCTCGGCGGTGGCGACCTTCATCCGCACGGTCAGCCCGTCGATGCCCGAGAAAGTGCCGTTGTTGAAGACGACCACGCTGTCGCCCGGCATCACCGCGCTGAACATCACATCGAGCCCGCTCCAGCCGGTGCCGGCGACGCCGAAGGTGTGCACGTTCTTCGTGCCCCAGACCTGCCGCAGCATCTGCTTGGCCTCGACCATGCCGCGCAGCACGTCGGCGTGCATGTGGTCGGCGATGCCGGCCCCGGCATAGGCGGCCAGCACCCGGGCGTCGGTGTTCCCCGGTCCCGGACCTGCGGCGAGGGTGGCGGGGATGTGCAGCGGCGGGAAGATCGTGGTCGCGGTCATGGTGCCTCCGGGAATTGCTCAGATCATTCCCTTAAGGAAATAAAATTTCTTGCTGAGGCTGAAAACACCGGTCTATCCTGCAAACGGGCAGCTAAAGGAACGGGGGAAAACCTACCCGTTCGGGTAAGTATTCCGGCGTATACCGAAACATCCCCCGCCCGAATGGGTAGTTTCTTAGAAATCAGGGAGGATTTTCAAATGCTTGTTCAAAAGGGACCGCAGATCGACATCATGCTGGCGGATGGCAATCCGCTGGTCCTGTCCGCCATGTCCGAGGCGTTCGAGCGCCATCCCCGATTCTCGCTGGTCGCCACCAGCGCCACGGCCGAGGGGTTTCTGGGCACGGTGATGCGGGTCCCGGTGAAGATCGGGGTGATCGACTGGAACCTGCCGGTTCTGGGCGGCGAGAAGCTGGTCGAGGTGCTGCGCGCGCAGGAAAACGCGCCCCGGCTGGTGGTCTATGGCCGCGACGGCAGCGACGTACCGCGCAAGGCGATGGCGGCGGGGGCGGCGGCCTTTGCCCCTCGCTCCGCCCCGATCGAAACGCTGATCCAGACCTGCCTCGACGTGGCGGCGGGGAAGATGGTGTTTCCCTTCCTGGACGTGCGGCAGCTGCGTGACGATCCGATCGCCAGCCTGTCGCGCAAGGAACGCGGCCTGCTGGAGGCGCTGGCAACCGGCCTCACCAACCGCGAGCTGGCCACGCGGCAGGGGATTTCGACCAACACGGTCAAGTTCCATCTGTCCAACATCTTCGACAAATTGTCGGTGAAGAACCGCGCCCAGGCCATCGCGTATTTTTATTCCGCCCGCAGCCGGTCGGACGATGGATGAGGCATGAATCTATCACCTGTTGGGAAATTAATTTTCTTGACAGGCAAATATTTTTCGCAAATCCCAAAAGGACGTCCCCCCTGAGTCGTCAACGAAAGGATCTTGCGCATGTCGTTCCATCTGGTCGAACAAGCCCCCGCCCGCCTCAACCGCTCGGAGCTCGCCGTGCCCGGGTCGCAACCGCAAATGTTTGAAAAGGCCGCGCAATCCGAGGTGGATGTGATCTTCCTCGACCTCGAGGACGCGGTCGCCCCCGATAAGAAGGCACAGGCACGCAAGAACATCATCAAGGCCCTGAACGAGATCGACTGGGGCACGAAAACCATGTCGATCCGCATCAACGGGCTGGACACGCATTACATGTACCGCGACGTGGTGGATGTGGTCGAACAGGCCGGCGAGCGGCTGGATCTGATCATGGTGCCGAAGGTCGGGACCGCGGCCGATGTCTATGCCGTCGACATGCTGGTCACCCAGATCGAGGATGCGAAGGGCTACAAGAAGCGCATCGGCTTCGAGCATATCATCGAGACCGCGCTCGGCATGCAGAACGTGTCCGAGATCGCCGCCGCCTCGAAACGTAACGAGAGCCTGCATTTCGGCGTCGCCGATTACGCCGCCTCGACCCGCGCGCGGACCACGATCATCGGCGGCGTGAACCCCGATTATTCGGTGCTGACCGACCCCCTGGCGGACGGCAGTCGCGCCACCCATTGGGGCGATATGTGGCATTACGCGCTGGCCCGCATGGTCGTCGCCGCCCGTGCCAACGGGCTCCGTCCGATTGACGGCCCGTTCGGCGATTTCCAGGACCCCGAGGGCTATCGCGCCGCCGCCAAACGCGCCGCGGTGCTGGGCTGCGAGGGGAAATGGGCGATCCATCCCAGCCAGATCGCGCTCGCCAACGAGGTGATGAGTCCGTCCGAGGCCGAGGTGACCAAGGCGCAGCGCATCCTCGCCGCCATGGCCGAGGCCGAAGCCGCGGGCAAGGGAGCGGTGTCGCTGGACGGGCGGCTGATCGACTATGCCTCGATCCGGCAGGCCGAGGTACTGGTGGAGAAAGCCCGCCAGATCGCCGGTGCGTGACCGCATCGCCGCGCTGAAGGAGGCGGCGCGCGCCGGGTTCGAGGCGGCCGTACGCCGCGCCGATCCCGGCCGCGCGCTGGCCCGTTGCCTGGCGCAGCAGGGCCTGCCCCGGCCGGGACCGGGCGGGCGGTTCCTGGTGGTCGCGGTGGGCAAGGCCGCCCCCGCGATGACCCGCGCCCTGTTGCCGCAGCTGACCGGCGCGGTCGAGGCGATCTGCGTCACCCAGGCCGGCAACGCGGAGGAGGCCGGCACCGCCCGCGTCTTCCGCGCCGGTCATCCGGTGCCCGACCAGACAGGCGCGGAGGCCGCGCAGGCGGTGATCGCGCTGCTGGAGGGGGCGGGGCCGGACGACCGCGTGATCGCCCTCATCTCGGGCGGGGGGTCCGCCCTGCTACCCGCCCCACCGCCGGGGATTTCCCTGGCCGACAAGCAGGCCCTGAACGCGGCGCTTCTGGCCAGCGGGCTGGACATCGTGACGATGAATCTGGTCCGCCAGCAGGTCTCGCAGCTGAAGGGCGGCGGTTTTCTGCGGCTGGCGTCCCCGGCGCCGGTCACCGCCTTCATCCTCTCGGACGTGGTGGGCGACGATCTGCGGGCGATCGCCAGCGGCCCGACCGTCGCCCCCCTTGGCAGCCGGGCCGAGGCGCAGGCGATCCTGCAAGGCGCGGGCCTCTGGGACGCGCTGCCCGCCCCGATCCGCAGGCATCTGCAAGCGCCAGAGGACCGCACCCCCCTGCCCCCGGCCGACAACCATCTGATCGGCGGCAATGCCCAGAGCGTCGAGGCCGCCGCCCGGAGTCTCGCCCGGGACTTTCCGGTCATCGCCGACGCCCTGCCCCTGACCGGCGACGTGACCGAGGCCGCCGCGCGGATTTTCTCCGCGTTGCAACAACATCGCGGGCACGAGGGGCCGCTGGCGCTGGTCTGGGGCGGCGAGACGACGGTGCGGCTGACCGGCCACGGGCTGGGCGGCCGCAATCAGGAACTGGCGTTGCGGGTCGCGGCGCTGGCCGATGCCCGCCCGCTGGCGCGGCCCTGGGTGTTCCTCTCGGGCGGGACCGACGGTCGGGACGGGCCGACCGAGGCCGCGGGGGCGATCACCGACCAGAACTCCCTGCCCCGCCTGCGCAGGGTCGGTGCCGACCCTGAGGCGCTGCTGGCCAACAACGACAGTCACCGGGCGCTGGCCCTCTCGCGCGACCTGCTGCTGACCGGGGCGACAGGGACCAATGTGGCCGATGTGCAGATCCTGCTTCTGGGCTAACCCTCGCCCACCCGCCAGTCGGGCAGATCGTTGACCAGCACATGCGCTGCCCGCCTCAGGGTCGCGCGCAGCCTTTCGACCACTTCCCCCTCCATCCCGCAATCGCGCAGCGCCGCGTCGAAGGTGGCGAGCCAGAGTTCGGCATCCGCGGTGCGGATCGGGATATGCGCGTGGATCTCGCGCAGGTTCATATGGCCGTGCCGCTCGCGGTAATAGGCCCGGCCGCCCAGGAAGCCGCAGAGGAATTCGAACTGGGCCTGCCGCGTGTGCGACAGGCCATGCCCGCGAAAATGCAGGCGGTGCAGGGAATGGACCGCAGGGTCCGCCTCCATCCGGTCGTAGAACCGGGTGACGAGGCGGTGCAAGGCCTCCTCGCCCCCCAAGGCATCGAGCGGGGTCACGACCGCGGACGGGTCTTCTGCGGATCGTAATGCGCGAAGGGCACGACGCGCGCAGGCAGGCGCTTCTGCTGACCGTCGAGCTTGCCGATCTCGACCTCCGTCCCCTCGGCGGCATGCGCAACGTCGAGCCGCGCCAGCGCGATGTTCTTGCCCAGCAGCGGCGAGCGCATGGAGGACGTGACCTCGCCGATCTGCGCCCGGCCGATATGCACGCAATCTCCATGACCGACCGCGACATTGCTGTCGATGTCGAGGCCGACGAGCTTCCGCGCCGGATGCTCCTTGCGGCGGATCAGCGCGTCGCGGCCAATGAAATCGTCGGGCTTGGTCTTCAGCGGAACGGTGAAGCCGATCCCGGCCTCGAACGGATCGGTCTGGTCGCTGAAATCGTAACCGGCGAAGATGAGGCCCGCCTCGATACGCAGCATGTCCAGCGCCTCCAGCCCCATCGGCGTCAGGCCGTGCGGCTGTCCGGCCTCCCAGACGGCATCGAAGACCGCGCCCGCGTGTTTGGGATGGCAGAAGATCTCGTAGCCCAGCTCACCGGTGTAGCCGGTGCGCGAGACGACGACCGGGATCCCCTCGGCATCGCCGATCCGGGCGGGCGTGAAGCGGAACCAGTCCAGCACCTCGAACCGGGGCTGATGCGGCGCGGTCCAGATCACCTTTTTCAGGATCTCGCGGCTTTCCGGCCCCTGCACGGCGATGTTGTGCTGCATGTCGGTCGAGGCGCGGATCAGCACCTTCAGCCCGAGTTCCGCCGCCTTCTCGCGCAGCCATTCGCCGCCGTAATCCGACCCGCCGATCCAGCGGAAATTGTCCTTGCCCAGCCGGAAGACGGTGCCGTCGTCGATCATGCCGCCATGCAGGTAACACATCGCGGTATAGACCACGCCGCCGACCGGCAGGGTCTTCATGTTGCGGGTGAAGACATATTGGCACAGCGCCTCGCTGTCCGGCCCGGTGATCTCGAACTTCCTGAGCGCGCTCAGGTCCATCACCACCGCTTTCTGGCGGCAGGCGTGGTATTCCTCGATCGCGCCGGCGGTCGCCATGTGGCTGGCCAGCCAATAGCCGTTGTATTCGACGAAGTTCTGGGTGAACCGGGCGAAGCTTTCGTGAAAGCCTGTCTGCTTGGTCATTTTCGGCTCCGAATCGGGCGTCGGGCGATAGGCGATGGCCCGCTGAAAGGTTTCCTTGCCGCTGTAGGTGCGGACATGGATGTCGGTCGGGTTCCAGCCGTTGGCCGGCGAGGTATCGTCCGGGCAGGCGGAACTGACGCAGACCAGATCGGTCAGCGCCCTGAGCAGGACGTAATCGCCGGGCCGCGACCAGGGCTCGTCCGAATACATGACGCCATGCGCGTCGAGCCCGGTGTTGAAGAAGAAGTTGATCGCCATCCAGCCGCGCCGCGCCGTGACCCCATGCGGGGCGAGCGCGGCGTTGAAATTGTCCGAGCAGTTGATGTGCCCGGGATAGCCGATGTCGTCGTAATACTTCGCCGAACAGGCCAGCGCAAAAGCGTCATGGCGCCCGCAGGTGTCCTGCACCACCTCGACCAGCGGCAGCATGTCGTGGTCGTAGTATTTCGCGTGCAGACCCGGCATCGGATAGGCGTGTTCCATCAGCGTGCGCGTGGTCGTCACGTCCAGCGCATGGACCACGCCCTTGTCGAGCTTGCGCGCGGCGAAACACTGGAAATCCGTGCATTGCCGGCCGTCGACGTCGAGGATCTGGATGTAATCGCCCGCCTTGACGAAATAGGCCTCGGCCGTGCTGGAATGCACCCGAATGTCGCTGACCGGCTCCGCCAAGGGATCGGGCAGCTCGAAGCGCGGCGCCTGTTTGATGACCGCGCGGCGCACCATCACGGTGAGGGGCGTGGCGGTATCCTGCGTCTCGAAATCCATGATCCCGCCCGGCGCGGCGATGATCGCCACACCCTCGCGAGTGGCGGTGAAGCTCTCCGCGGTGCCGGCGGGGGTCTGGCTGTCAAAGAGCGTGATCGCCCGCGCCTGCGCCAGCTCGATGCCTCGTGCCTGTAGCCCCAGCCGGAGGCTGCGCAGCGAGGGATCGCCGCTCGTCACCAGCGCCATCAACCCCTTGGGCGCGGCGGTGGCGGGAACGCCCAGGATCCCCGGATCGCTGGCGCCCTTCGGATCGGCGCAGACGATCTCGCAGGGCTGGCCGCCCTCGGTGTTCTGCACCTCCAGCCGGTCGCCCGCTTCCAGGCGGATCAGGATCGCGCCCGAGCCCTCGACGACATAGCGCTCGGTCCCGGGCGGCATCGAGAAGACGCGCGGCTGAATGAGGCCACTGGGCCGCGGCGGGCCCGCCTTCACCGAGGGGTATTTGTCGTCCAGCATGGGATCACCCTTTCGCTTTCGGTTCTCTGGGGCGGTGCGTAGGATGGGCAATATTGCCCATCCTACGGCGTCGGCTCAGGCGGTCAGGCCTTCGGGTTCGGGCAGGCCATTGGCGCGGCAGCAGGCGGTCAATGTGTTCGCCAGAAGGCAGGCGATGGTCATCGGCCCCACCCCGCCCGGCACTGGCGTGATGGCCCCCGCCACCGCCGCGCAACTGTCGAAATCGCAATCGCCGACCAGCGTGGTCTTGCCGTCGCGCTCGATGCGGTTGATGCCGACATCGATGACCGTCGCGCCCGGCTTGATCCAATCGCCCGGCACCATCTCGGGCCGACCCACCGCCGCCACGACGATATCGGCGCCGCGCACCACTGCGGGCAGGTCCTTGGTCCGGCTGTGGGCAATCGTCACCGTGCAGCTGTCGCCGAGCAGCAGCTGCGCCATCGGCTTGCCGACGATGTTGGACCGCCCGAGCACCACAGCATTCAGCCCCGACAGGCTGCCGTGGTGATCGCGCAGCATCATCAGGCAGCCCAAAGGCGTGCAGGGCACCATGGATTTCTGGCCGGTGCCCAGCAGCCCGACGTTCGAAATATGGAACCCGTCCACATCCTTCGCCGGATCGATGGCGTTGATCACCAGATCCTCGTTCAGATGCTTGGGCAGCGGCAGCTGTACCAGAATCCCATGCACCGCCGGATCGGAGTTGAGCCGGGCGATCAGGTCCAGAAGCGCCGCCTCGCTGGTCGTGGGCAGGAGCTTGTGCTCGAACGAGTTCATCCCGGCCTCGACCGTCTGCTTGCCCTTCGAGCGGACATAGACCTGGCTCGCCGGATCCTCGCCCACCAGCACCACGGCCAGGCCGGGGGTGATCCCGTGCTCGGCTTTCAGCCGCGCCACATGCCCGGCCACCTGTTCGCGGATCCGGGCGGCAAAGGCTTTGCCGTCAATGAGTGTCGCCGTCATCGTCAATCCTCGTGTCGCCGCGGGGCCGGCGGATGTCGCCGGCCCCCTTGGTTCAGAACAGGCCCTCGACGAAGCCCTGGTCGTTGATGCGGATGGTTTCGGCGGCGGGGGTTTTGGGGAGGCCGGGCATGGTCATGATCTCGCCGCAGATCGCCACGATGAAGCCGGCGCCGGCCGAG
>JAIUPD010000019.1 GCA_020161615.1 Pseudomonadota bacterium
AAAGTCGCGTCACTGATCCCATGCTTGCGGCACAGTTCCTTCGCGCCAAGCCCGGCCTGATGCTCTTTCAGAATGCCAATGATCTGTTCTGCGCTGAAACGGCTTCTGTTCATCATCTGTCTCCTCAGTTGGAGAACAGGCTAACCAAAATTTCAGGACATTTCAGGGGAGCAGGTCACTCGATCTGACGGCCCCCGGCACGTTGGAAGGCGTCGAGGCTGCCTGTGCCGCGCGCGGCCCGAGCGGGTCACTCTGGCCGCTCGAGGTTCAGATCACCGACGCCCCGGGCGGGCGCTATCGCCTGGACGCGGGCAACGGCGCCCCCCTTTGGCCCTCGGGCATCCTCTGGCTGGACTGGCGGCTGAGCCGCGGCGCGGTCACGGTCTATGCCGCCACCCTGAGCATCCTGGTCCAGTCGCCCGAAGAAGCCGCCGAGGCCCGCCGCCGCGACACCGCTGCGGCCCCTGGCGCCGACCAGCGCCGGGTCTGGGCCGAGGGGGGCGACCTGCTGGACGCGCTCTGCCGCCGCGAGCTCGGCTCCGAGCGCCCCGTGGCCGAGGTGCTGGCCCTGAACCCAGGCCTTGCTGCGCTGGGACTGACGCTCCCTGCCGGGCTGGGGGTGATCCTGCCTGCCCGTGCGGCGCCCTCGGTCGTCGTGCCGCAAATCCGGCTCTGGGGGGACCCATGAAGCCCCGGTTTCGCCTGACCGCCAACGGCGCTGACGTCACCGCGCGTTTCGGGGATCGGCTGCTGTCGCTGACCGTGACCGATCAGGACGGCGACAAGGCCGACCGCCTGGGCTGGTTAGGCCGGGCGGTCTGCCTGACGCCTGGGCCGGGGACTGGACCCTGACACGGGTCGTGCACGCGCTGACCACGGGAGGCCTTTCCACCGAATTCAGCGCCAGGAAGGAGTTGAAACCATGAGCATCACGATCCGCCGAAAACGGGGCGACACGTTCCGGCCGCGGTTCCTGAGGGACGGTGGGCTGGACGGCGTTTCCATCGCCGCGAGCCTGCGTTTCACGGGTGTTGAAGTGCCCCTTCAACCCGCCGTTCTGGATCCGGTCGAGGGCCTGTTCGAGCTGGTCTCTCCCGGCGACACCGCCGCCTGGCCGACCGGGCGTGCCGCTCTCGACATCAAGTTCAGCCGCGCGGGTCAGATGGCGCGGACCGAGACCCTGTTTGTGCAGATGCTGGAGGCGATCACGCCATGACCACGACAATGACCGATCTGCGGGATGGCCGCGTCTATGTCTTCAACGAGGCCCTGCCCGGCCGCGATGCCTACGAAGACGCGCTCGCCCTCCACGAACCGTGAATTCGCCACTCAGGGCGAGCGATCACTGCTTCGTGCCGAGCTTAAAAATATGGAACTGCTAGACTTAGAGGCGAGCAAATAGGCTCTGGAGTGACAGTGATGAATTCCTATCTTTCGGCATTTGTCGCGAGCGTCTTCTTCTTGCTCAACGCCGGGGCCTCAGCACAAACGACACATATCAACCCCCGCGGCGAAGCAGGTGACTCCGGGTATATCGTGGGCTGCATGATCAGTGCTTGGATATTCAAAGTACCAGCTTGCGGTGAGTTCCCGTGGGCAAGACAACCTTCTGATACCAACAGTTTCATACTCCCTCCCGGTGGTGGGGTCCTAGCGCCGCAAGGCGGTGGCGGCGCCCCTGGCGACCGAGGATTCTTCGGTTGGCTGGAAGACATCTGCAATCAAGTTCCCTGCGAAGACCGATAGCTATCGCGCGCGCGGCTCGAAGGGTATGCCTTTAGTGAGCCACTATGGGCTCGAGACGGCTTGAAAAGAGCAGTTTTCGAGGACTTCAAATCCGGCCGGGTGCCGCCATCTGTCCAGTGCCAAGCGGATAGGAGCGGCACCCATGGCCTTCGTGAAAGCCACCCCCCGACAGGCCTGCAAGATCACTGAGGCCTTCGACGCCCGCTGGATCTGGCCGCGCGCGAACTCGACCGTCAAAGAGGCGCGCGACCAGGACAATTGCACGATCGCCTATCAGGACCAGGACGGGTGGTTTGTGCATTCGTCGCTCGCGGGGTTGAAGGTCTAGCCAAGGCAAAGCCCAACTGTGACCTGGATGGACTTGGGTTCTCCGTTCTGCTCAGAAGCTAGAGCCACTGGCAAACCCGGCGCAGTTCAGTAAGCTTAGCGACCAGCAATCTTATCAAAGGCCGGGTACCCACGTGCTAACTGCTAATGTGAATGGAAGTCGGAGTCGCCCCATCCCTGGCGTGCTTGGTGAATGTCCCTTCTGTGGCTCGGAAATGGTGGCTCGCTGTGGTGAGGTCCGCGTCCACCATTGGTCTCACAAGGCTAAATTGAACTGTGACGTGTGGTGGGAACCCGAAACCGACTGGCATCGGAAATGGAAGGATGAGTTTCCGATCCGATGGCAGGAGTACATTTTTAAAGATCAGACCACTGGCGAGCGTCACATCGCGGACGTCCATACCCTCGCCGGGCTTACGGTAGAATTTCAGCACTCACGCTTGGAGCCAATGGAGCGCAGAGCGAGAGAGGGTTTCTACAAGAACATGATCTGGATTGTCGATGGTTCCAGGCTGGAGGGAGACAGAAAGAAGATAGACGGCTGGCAGAATAGAATATCTGCACTCATTCAGAACAGGGAACCAACCGGCCTTTACTTTCTGGCTGACGCGGAAAGCACATTTCCGTCAAGCTGGTTGGACAGCTCCATGCCGGTGTGCTTCGACTATCGAGGGCCAAATTCCGACCCTAGTAGCTCTCCCGACACGGTATTTCTATTGTACCCTGGCGAAGTTCATGGGAGGCGGTTGCTTGAACCGCTTACCCGCGATGGCATCATTAGAGCGATCTTGACCGAGAAAGTAAGTCTTCAAGCGATACACAATGTTATCCGCAAAGTGAGAAATCTGCGGCTTCGGTAAAGCTCCAGCTGAGGCATGTTCGCCTGCGAGGGCGCCCCCACCCCGGCACGACCCCCTAAGCTCTCACACACGCCCCCGCCTTTATCTCCTGACACTTAAGCGTCCGTTGACCGACTCGGCAAGGCATGCTGGTGTTCCCCAATGAGAAATAAGCCTGAAATACGCACCCTAAAGCAAGCCATTCGCCTGAGCGATTGTCGCTCCGTCTCCAGCGACGAATTGTTGGCGATGAACTTGGACGAGTATCATGCGCTCAGGCGTAGGGCTACTGTGGATTGGGCGAAGCGCGTTCCGACTTTCGCATGCGAGAAGTGCGGGCACCCGGTGTATGCGCCACTGGTGCCGAGAACCAAGCGACCGCAATGGAAGCACCGCAGCGGTGCGCCTGTCGATTGCCCCTGGTGGACGGGCGATCCGAGTTCAGTCGACGCAGTCAGCGCCCGGCAGTTTCAAGGGGCTCAGGAAAGCCCTCTTCACGCTAAGATAAAGTCCATTGTCGCAGAATGCCTTCGCGGCGACCCGCTGACATCTGAGGGAAGCGTCGTTGTCGACGAATACCTTTTGGGTGAAGATGGAAGACGGCGGCCTGACGTTAGAGCCGACCATGGCGGCCGCCCGCTCGCCTTTGAAATCCAGCTTGCGACGACACAGTTGCCGATCATCGTCGCGCGAGAGGAATTCTACAATTCGGTCGGCAGGCACCTGATCTGGGTGACATGGAACTTCGAGCCTGAAGAGCCCAGCCGACTCAGAGCGACGCTGCAGGACATCTTCGTTTCGCACCAGCGGAACATTTTCTCGTTGGACCCCGGGGTTGTGGCAAGAAGCCTTTCCGAGCGGTGCTTCTATTTGCGAGCGTTCTGGGAGCACAGCGCGGGATGGCAATCGAAGGAGGTTCTTCTCCAGGACCTCACTTGGCCGCCCAATGGCCTGCCCTTCGCTGTGGCGCGCGCTCCCGCATGGCATGTTGATTTCCTGCGCCGCTGGCGATCAGCCTCGCCCTTGGACGGCATGTCAAACCGGGATCGGCAGTCATTGCTGGCTGAGCTCATAGATCACATTGAGATAGAGGAGGCCGATGTTCAGTTGTTGGTGACCTACGAAATTCCCGCTGTAATAAATGCGGTTCTTTCCCTTGTCGATGGGACGCCCGTTGGATCAAGACAGAGAAACAACGCTGAGGTGGTGAACACTTTCCTCAGGCCGGAACTACGCAGACGGTATGCCAGACTGCTGCGGCACTTTGTGCTGGCTCTTCCTGATCAGCGGCTCATGGAGCGCCCCTCTGTACGCGATGCATTCAAGTTGGCACTTCAGATGCAGCAGGTCGGTCGGACCCACCTTGCGGGGCATGTGGTTCTGACCTTGTTCCCGGAGTGCTTTCCTGACTAGGCGCAGCCTCTCGCCGTCAGTCGCGATAGCACTGACATGCTGCAACTTTCCCTGTCAAACTCTGCAAGAATTCGTGGCGCGCTACAGGGATGACAGCGAGGGACTCCATCGGTGCCTTAAAGGCTGCTTTAACGGGTTTTCAACAGCGCGAAGCCGGGTGCGAGCGGCTTGGAAGATGCACGCTGCCGCGCAGGTTTGGCCAAGGCCGTGCATGGTCGTTGTAAGCCGTTGAAATATTCCGATCGCGGCACTGCCGCGCGGGATGTGGCGAAAAGGACCTTCCCCTGTCCGGGCGATCATGCGCCCTCGGCTCGCTCCCCAGGTCGGGGTTGGACGCAGGACCGGCTGCCACCGCCGGCCCGAAAGGCCACCCCCCGCCCGGGCGATTGCGCAGGTCGGGCGGGGATTGTATGGCAAGGAGAGCTTACGAGGAGATTGGCATGAGCCGCGCATTCGTCTTCCCCGGGCAAGGGGCGCAAACCATTGGCATGGGGCGCGATCTGGCCGCCGCCTATCCGGCCGCGAAAGCCGTCTTCGACGAGGTCGATGCGGCCTTGGGCGATACCCTCTCCGCGCTGATCTGGGAGGGCGATATCGCCGAGCTGACGCTGACCGCCAATGCCCAGCCGGCGCTGATGGCCACCTCGCTGGCGGCGATGCGCGCGCTCGAGGCCGAAGGATTCGCCCTGACCGATGCGGCCTTCGTGGCCGGGCATTCGCTGGGCGAATACTCGGCCCTGGCCGCGGCGGGGGCGCTGAGCGTCGCCGATACCGCGCGGCTTCTGCGTATCCGCGGGCGGGCCATGCAATCGGCGGTGCCGGTGGGCGTCGGCGCCATGGCCGCGCTCCTCGGTCTCGACTTCGCCACCGCCACCGAGGTCGCGGCAGAGGCCGCCCAGGGCGAGGTCTGCCAGGCCGCCAACGATAACGACCCGGCGCAGGTGGTGGTCTCGGGGCATAAGACGGCGGTCGAGCGCGCGGTCGAACTCGCCAAGGCACGGGGCGCCAAGCGGGCGGTGATGCTGCCGGTTTCCGCCCCCTTCCATTGCGCCCTGATGCAGCCGGCAGCCGAGGCCATGGCCGAGGCGCTGGCGGGTGTCAGCATCGCCGCGCCGCGCGTGCCGGTGGTGGCCAATGTCCGCGCGGCTGGGGTCAGCGATCCCGAAACCATCCGCCAGCTGCTGGTCGAACAGGTGACGGGCTCGGTCCGCTGGCGCGAGTCGGTGACCTGGATGGTCGAACAGGGCGTGCGCGAGTTCTGGGAGATCGGCGCGGGCAAGGCGCTGTCCGGCATGATCCGCCGCATCGACCGCGAGGCCGATTGCAGGGCGGTCGGCACACCGGCCGATATCGCCGCGCTGAAGGGCTGAGGGCTTCGCCCTCGCCCGCGGCTGCATCGGGCGACCAAGGGCAGGGGCCGCCGCAAGAGGCCGCAAAGAGCCGGGGGCTACCGCCCCCCGCGCCCCCGGCTTCAAGGAGGGTTTTCGACCCTCCTTGAAAATCCTCCCGAGGATAGTTGAAGAACGAAGATGAGAAAGGGCGCCCGCCTGTCGGCACGCTCCGCCCTTCCCCTCACTTTGCCAAAAATACGCCGGGGGGTCCGGGGGGCTGGTCCCCCGGGGCCAACCCGAGCGCCGACCTCTCCGCGGCGGGAGGCGCGCGGGGTGGGCGGGTGGGAGCGTGCCTCCCGCCGCCCTGGGCCATGCGCCGGGCGCCCCCGGATCGGGCAGCGGCGCCCAGGGAACGGGCAGGGCCAGGGTGGCGGCCGCCGCGCAGGCCCAGCGGCTTGTCCTTTGGCCCTTGGGCGATACACTGCCCCCAACGCCCCCAGCCGCGATGAGGACCCCATCCCCGATCCCGCCACCACCCGCAGCCTGCGCAGCCGCCTGCATGCGCTCCTTGCCCGGATCTATCCCGAGCGCGATGCGATGGCGCTGACCGGCGCGGTGATCGCCGCCTTCTGGCCAGAGGGACGCGCCCGGCGCCAGCGGCCCCGGCGGCCATCGAACACGCTGTGGTCCGAGCGCGACGCGCTGGTCATCGCCTATGGCAATTCCATCACCGACGGCAGCCACAAGCCGCTGGATTTGCTTCTGGATTTCCTCGACCGGCGGCTTGGGGGCGCGGTCAACGGCGTGCATGTCCTGCCCTTTTTCCCCTATACCTCGGACGATGGTTTCGCCGTCACCGATTACACCCGGGTCGATCCTGCCCTGGGCGACTGGCCCGACATCCGCCGCCTCGGCGCAGCCTTCACGCTGATGTCGGACATGGTCCTGAACCATGTTTCCAGCCAAGGGCCGTGGTTCACCGATTACCTCCAGGGCCGCCCGCCCTATGACCGCTTCTTCAAGGAGGCCTCGCCGGAGGACGACCTTTCGGCCGTGGTTCGCCCCCGCACGACCCCTCTTCTGCGCGAGGTCGAGACGAGCCGCGGCCCGCGCCATGTCTGGTGCACCTTCAGCCATGACCAGGTGGACCTCGATTTCCACAATCCCGAGGTGCTGCTGGAGATTCTCCGGCTGCTCAGGCTGCATATCGACCAGGGGGTGCGGATCATCCGCCTCGATGCGGTGGCCTTCATCTGGAAGGAACCCCGCTCGCCCTCGATCCACCTGCCGCAGACGCATGCCATCGTCAAGCTGATGCGGGTGCTGGCGGATTTTGCCACCGAGGCGGTCGTCCTGCTGACCGAGACCAATGTCCCAAAGGCCGAGAACCTCAGCTATTTCGGCCGCCGGGACGAGGCGCATATGGTCTACAACTTCCCCCTGCCGCCCCTGGTGCTGCATGCGCTTCTGTCGGGGAATGTGCGCTACCTGCGGCGCTGGCTCAGGGCCATGCCGCCCGCGCCGCTGGGCTGCGCCTATTTCAACTTCACCGCCAGCCATGACGGGATCGGCATGCGGCCCGTCGAGGGGATCCTGCCGCCGGACGAGGTGCTGCGGCTGATCACCAGCATCCAGACGGCGGGCGGCCTTGTGTCGATGCGGGCGCTGCCGGGCGGGCAGCAGGCGGTCTATGAGCTCAATTGCGGCTATTTCGACGCCATGAGCCGCAGTTTCAGCGGCGAGGAGTCGGCCAAGATCGCCCGCTTCCTCTGCTCGCAGACCATCGTCATGTCGCTGGAGGGGATCCCGGCCTTCTACATCCATTCGCTGCTGGCCACGCCCAATGATCATGAGGCCGTGACGCGGCGCGGCATGAACCGGGCGATCAACCGGCACCGCTGGCATTATCCCGACCTGCTGGCGCGGCTGGACGATCCCGGCAGCAACCAGGCCCGCGTCCTGACCGAGATGCAGCGCCGCCTCCGCATCCGGTCGCGGCAGGCCGGGTTCCATCCGAACGCCACGCAATTGACGCTGCAGCTGGAGGACCGGCTTCTAGGGGTCTGGCGGCAATCGCTGGACCGGCAGCAATCCATCTTCGCGCTGCACAATGTCTCGGACGAGGCGCTGGAACTGGACGGCTACGCGCTGAACCTCATCGAGGACGAGGATTGGCACGACCTGTTGAGCGGCGAGCGGATCGCCGCGGATGGCAGCATCCCCTTCGCCCCCTATCAATGCCGCTGGATCACCAATATCGGCTAGGCGGGCTCGCTATCCTTCATGTCCGCCGCGACGGCGGTGCGGAAATCGGTGAGGAAATCGGGTTCGGCGGCATTCACCAGGTTCCAGTTGGGGATGAAGGGCAGTTCCTGCGGATTTTCCAGAAAGACCTGACCGGCCTGGATAATGTTCTCGGCAAAGAGCTGGATCGAGCGTTCCTCGGCCGGGCGGTCGAAGCCCAGACCGTTCATCTGGGCGTCGTTGGAATAGACCTCGAGCATGTCCAGCGCGCGGCGGTAATAGGTCGCTTTCAGCGTGCGGAAGGTATTGGCGCTCATTACCACCCCATCGGCGGCGAGCTTGCGGAAGATGGCCTTGCAGATGTCCATGGACATGCGGTTGAGGCCGGTCTGGGCATCCTCGGGCGAGAGATCCTGATGCTTGTGGTCATAGACATCGGCGATCTCGACCTGGCAGACGGCGCGGGGGCCGAGGTTGCGCCAGGCCTCGGAAAGGACGCCGATCTCCAGCCCCCAGTCCGAGGGCATGCGCAGATCGGGCAGGCTGGCCGTGCGCATCGCGAATTCGCCCGACAGCGGGTAGCGAAAGGCGCGCAGGTAATCGATGTAATCGCTGTCGCCCAGCACTTTCTTCAGCGAAATCAGCAGGGGGCTGACCAGATTGCGGGTCACGCGGCCGCCCAGTCGGTTGTTGCCGATGCGGGGGTAAAAGCCCTTGGACAGGTGGTAGGGAAAGGCCGGATGCACCACCGGATAGACCAGCCGCGAGAGCATCTCGCGCTGGTAGGTCACGATATCGCAATCGTGGATCGCCATCACCGCGCTGTCGGCGCAGGCGATCAGATAGCCGATGCAGCCCCAGACATTGCGGCCCTTGCCGGCCTCGATCGGCCAGAGGCCGTGCGGCTCCAGCCGCTGCATCAGGCTCTGGAGCCGCGGGCCGTCGTTCCACAGCACGACATGGTTGATAGGCAGCCGGGCAAAGAAACGGCGGGCGGCGTGGAATTGCCCCTCGTCGGCGGCGTCGAGGCCGATGACGATGCGGTGCAGGTATTTCACCTTCGCCAGTTCCGCCAGGATATTGGCCAGCGCCGGACCTTCCAGTTCGGAATAAAGGGACGGCAGGATCAGGCTGATCTTCCGGGTCTGGGCGAAGGTTTCCAGCCGGTATTCCAGCTCTTCCAGCGGGCGGGTGCGCAGGTTGTGGAACTGGGCGATGTTGCCGTTCTGGTGGAAGTCAGCCATCCGTCTCTCCGATCCCCAGGCGGTCCAGCACCGCCGCCATGCCCTCGCGCCAGCCTGCGGGGCCCGCCGCCCGGGTGCGGATGACCCGCGCCTCGTCGGGCAGCGGTGCGATGCCCGGCCCGTGGTCGTTCCTCACGACGACCGCCCAATCGGCGGAGGCCAGCATCTCGGCATCGTTGGGCGCGTCGCCCAGCGCGATGCTGGTATCGGCGTCGAAGCGGGCGGCGAGGTCGGCCATGCGGCCCGCCTTGGTGCCGCCGTGGGAAAGCGTCAGGAACCGCCCCCCGCGCCGGGCGGTGATGCCGCGGGCCTTGAGCGCGTCGAGGAACGCGGGCAACCCCGCTTCGGTTCCCAGCCAGAGGCCGGGCTCGGAATGGGCGCGGGTTTGCGCCAGCCGGGCGGCCTGGGGCGCGAGGCCGGTGAGGGCGGCGACCTCGGCCGTCCCCATGTCGCCGAAGCCGCGGAAGGGCGCGCCGATCTCGGCCAGCGCGGCACGGATCCGGCGATAGGCGCGGTCATCGAACGCCCCTTCGGCCAGCGCCGCGCCATTCTCGACAATTGCCGGCCAATGGCCAAGGCCGAGGTCGCGCTGCCAGACGGCGATCTCGGCCGCGGTCTTCGACGAGGCGAGGATCACCGGCACCTCCCGGGCCGCCAACCGCTCCAGCATCGGCCGCGCGGGCTGCGCGTCATAGGTCTGGTGATCCAGCAAGGTCCCGTCGAGGTCGGTAAAGACGATGAGCCGCACGCGATCTCCCTTCCCGTCAAAGCCTAGCACGCTGCGGCGCGGCGACCACCCCGAAAGTCCGCTTTCCCCTGCCCCCGCCCTGCCCTAATGTCGCGCGCATGACCGCCAAGACCCTGACCTTCTCCGACGACCAGGCCGCCGCCTGGGACACCCTGGCCGAGGTCATGGAAAAGGCGGGCGTGGACATGGCCGGGGAGGCGACCGACGCGCCCGACCCCGACGCCGACAAGGCGCTGATGGCCGTGATCGGCAAGGCGGGCTCGGGCAAGACGATGCTGCTGGCGGAATTGACCAAGGCGCTGGAGGCAGCGGGCGTCGAAACCGTCAGCGGCGATTACGAAGGGCGGCGGCGCAAGGAACGGCGCACGCTGGCGATCCTGGCACCGACCAACAAGGCGGCCTCGGTGTTGCGCAACCGCGGCGTGCCCGCGACCACCATTCACCGCATCCTCTATACCCCGGTCTATGACCCGGAATACGAGAAGATCGCCGAATGGCTAGAGGGGAATATCGAGCGCCCGGTGATCGAGGATCTGCCCGATACCGCGCTGGACCGCGCCAAGGCATTTTACGAAACGGTCAAGTCGATCCCCGGCGCGCTGGCGGCGGCGGGGCTCAGAGGGTCCGATTTCATCAAGGGCTGGAAACGGCGCGAGGATCCGCTCGATATCGGATTTGTGGATGAAAGCTCGATGCTGGACGCCCGGCAGATGGAGGATTTGCAGGAAATCTTCCAGACGCTGATCCTGTTCGGCGACCCGGCGCAGTTGGCGCCGGTCGGGCAGTCGGGCGAGATGGTCTTCGACACGCTGGCCGAAAAGCAGAAACTGGTCCTGCACCGGATCCACCGGCAGACCCAGGACAACCCGATTCTGGACCTGGCGCATGCGCTGGCCGATCCCGCGCTGGATTTCCAGGACTTCGAGCGCCTGGTCGAGGAGACGGCGCAGCGCGACGAGCGCGTGGTCTGGGCCGGACGGGTGGAAAGCGACCTCATGGCGCGCTCGCCGGTGCTGGTCTGGCGCAATGCGACGCGGATCAAGTTGATCCATGCCTTCCGGACCGCCCATGGTGTGCCGGAAACCGACCTCATGCCGGGCGAGCCGCTGATCTGCGACGGGCTGGAATTGCCCCTGAAGCACCGCAAGCGTCGCATCGACCTGGAGGCGCGCGGGCTGATCAAGGGCGCGCAATGCGTCTACCTCGGCCCCGGCAAGCGGCCCGGCTTCTCGCGCCTGCATGTCTTCGGCGCCGAGGAGCCGCAGGTCTCGGCCGCCTCGATCATCAAGATCGAGAAGGAGGGCGAGGAAGAGCCCTTCATCCCCTTCGCGGCGGGCATGGGCGCGGCCTTCCTGCACGGGGCGGCAGTGACGATCCACAAGGCGCAGGGCAGCCAGTGGCCCGAGGTGCAGGTCTTCGCCCCCGACCTCTTCGTCGCGGCAAGGATGGGGCGGACCGAGGCGGGCGTGCCGCTCTGGAAACGGCTGGCCTATGTGGCGATCACGCGGGCCGAGCATCGGCTCTACTGGGTGGTGCGGAATCGGCTGGCGCGGCCGTCGGGACCGCTGCGGATCGACGATCTGGGCGGCACACCCGCCCCCTTCGCGCTGGAAGCACAGGGCGAATAAGTCGTCAAATCCGCACCCCGGATGCGTCATTTTGTAGCAGAAAGCGTCGCTTACGGCCTTTCATGTCGGTAACAGACGCGTTACGCAGGGCGATCCGGTGGGAAACGCCCCCGGAAAATAGCGAAACCGATAACCAAAAAGGAGGGAAGGCTTGTCCGATTCCACCGACGGCGACGCCATACCCGCCCCCGAGGGGCCTGCAAACCTGATCGAGACCGATTACGAGATCGGTCAGAACAACGTCCAGCTTCTGGGTCTGGACATCCACAACCCAGTCTTTGCCGTGTCGGGCCTGTCGGTGGTGGCTTTCGTCATCATCACCATGGCCTTCCAGAACACCATCGGTCCGGTCTTTACCGGCATGAGGGATTTCCTCACCTCGACCTTCGACTGGTTCTTCCTGCTGGCGGGCAATATCTTCGTGCTGGTCTGCCTGGGCCTGATCGTCTCGCCCCTGGGCAAGGTGCGGATCGGCGGCCGGGACGCCACGCCCGATTACGGCTACGCCGGCTGGTTCGCCATGCTTTTTGCGGCCGGAATGGGCATCGGCCTCATGTTCTACGGCGTAAGCGAGCCGATCTCGCATTATTCCACCTCATTCGGGGGGGTCACGCTGGAAAACGGCGTGCGCACCGACTGGGCGCCCTTGGGCGGGGCCGAGGGCGATGCCGCCGCGTCGCACGCGCTGGGGATGGCCGCGACGATCTTCCACTGGGGCCTGCACCCCTGGGCGATCTATGCCATCGTCGCGCTCTCGCTGGCGCTCTTTGCCTATAACAAGGGGTTGCCGCTGACCGTGCGCTCGATCTTCTACCCGATCTTCGGCGAAAGGATCTGGGGCTGGCCGGGGCATATCATCGACATCCTGGCGGTCTTTGCCACGCTTTTCGGTCTTGCCACCTCGCTGGGGGTGGGCGCGCAGCAGGCGAATGCGGGCCTGAACTACCTTTTCGGCCTGCCGATCGGCACCACCTCGCAGATCGTGCTGATCGCGCTGATCACCGGCGTGGCGCTGATCTCGGTGCTGCGCGGGCTGGACGGGGGCGTGAAGCTACTGTCCGAGGTCAATCTGGTGATGGCCGGGGTGCTGGTCGTCTTCATCCTGCTGGCCGGGCCGACGCTGACACTGTTCGGCGACCTCGTGGACAACGTGGGCGCCTATGCGGCCGAGTTGATCCCTCTGTCCAACCCCTTTGGGCGTGAGGATGCAAATTTCTCGCAGGGCTGGACGGCCTTCTACTGGGCCTGGTGGATCAGCTGGTCGCCGTTCGTGGGCATGTTCATCGCCCGCGTCAGCCGGGGCCGCACGGTGCGCGAGTTCATCACCTGCGTGCTGCTGATCCCGACCGCCGTCTCCATCGTCTGGATGACGGTTCTGGGCGGCGCGGCGCTGGACCAGCTGATCGTCGAGGGCTTCACCGGGGCCCAAGACGCGGCGCTGGAGCTGAAGCTCTTCGAGATGCTGACGCAGATGCCGCTGACCTTCATCGCCTCGCTGCTGTCCATCGTGCTGGTCATCGTGTTCTTCGTCACCTCATCGGACTCGGGGTCGCTGGTGATCGACACGATCACCGCCGGCGGCAAGGTCGATGCGCCGGTGGCGCAGCGGGTCTTCTGGGCCACGTTCGAGGGGTTGGTCGCGGCCGCGCTCTTGATCGGCGGCGGGCTCGGCGCGTTGCAGGCGATGGCGGTTTCGACCGGCTTCCCCTTCGCCATCGTGCTGCTTCTGGCCTGTTACGCCCTGATCAAGGGGCTGATGGACGAACCACGTTGAAACAGGCCAAATTGAAACAGGATCGGGCGGCAGGGCAACCTGCCGCCCGTTTCGTCACGGGGGAAGGCTCAGCCCGCCAGCGCTTGCGACAGATGGGCGAAGGTCTCGCGGTTCGGGCAGAAGGTCAGCGCCGCCGGATCGACCGGGGCCTCCTGATCCTCCCGCGCCATGAAGCGGTGGCAGGTGGCCAGATCCGTGCAATGGTTGCAGCCGTGCAGCAGCTCGTGCCAGACGCGGCGGTCGGCGAGCAGATCGTCCACCTCGAGCCCATAAATCCGTGCCATGGCCGCGACGCGCCCGGGCACGTCGTCGGGCAGCGCAGCCAGCGACAGCGCCTCGGTCCGGCTCACGCCCAGATCGGCGAGGTCGGAATCGGTCATTGCCTCGATCTCATGCATGTCGCGACTGAGCCGGAACATGCGCAGGAACCGTTCCATCATGACGGGCCTCCCTTGCGGCTGCGGATCTTCGCCCCTTCCTAGCCGCCTCTGCCCTGCCGCGCCTTGATCTGGCTCAAGGCGACCGGTACGCAGAGGGATGATCCGCGCATTCCTCGCCCTGCCGCTGCCCGAGCCGATCCTCGACCGGCTGACCATTGCGCAGCACCGCCTGCCCCTGCCCCGCCCGCTGGAGCCCGAGACCTTCCATATCACGCTGGTCTTCCTGGACCGCCAGCCCGAGCCGGTGCTGGAGGAATTTCATCACGCGCTGGAGGCGATGGTCCGGCACGCGCCCTTGCTCCGATTGGACGGGCTGGGCACCTTCGGCGGCAACGATCCCGACAACCTGCACGTCCGCATCGCCGGGGATGCGCGGCTGAACGCGCTTCAGATGAAGGCCGCCCGCGCCGCGCGCGAGCTGGGTATCGAGGTGCCGGGGCGCAAATACGTCCCCCATGTCACCCTTGGCCGCTTCCGCAAGGGCGAGGCGCAACCCGCCGCGCTGACCCGCGCCATGGCCCAGGTGGAGCCCCTGACCTCGACCCTGTGGCTGGCCGAAGAGATGGTGCTTTACCGTTCGACCCCGCGCCCGGAAGGGCCGCTCTATGACCCGCTGGCACGCTACAAGCTCGGCTGACCTTGCGCCGCCTGCCCGCGCTGCCTAACCTGCCCCGAAATCAGGAGGCCCCCATGCATTGCGTCTTCGTCCAGTTCCGCTGCACCCCCGGCAAGACCTACGAGGTCGCCCGCGCCATCTATGACCGCGAGATCGTGTCCGAGCTTTTCTCGACCTCGGGCGATTGGGATCTGATCGCCAAGGTCTATATCCCCGCCGAGGAGGATGTCGGCCATTACCTGAGCGAGAACCTGTTCGGCGTGCCCGACATCGTGCGCACGCTGACCACCATGACCTTCAAGGCCTTCTGAGCGATGCCGGTCATCGTCATCACCGGCGCCAGTGCCGGGATCGGGCGGGCCACGGCCGAACGCTTTCTGGCCGAGGGCTGGCAGGTCGCGCTGCTGGCGCGCAGCAAGGACAAACTGGCCGAAGTGGCGGGCGACAATCCCGATGCGCTGGCGCTTGCATGCGATGTGACGGACGAGGCGGCGGTGGATGCGGCCTTTGCCGCGACGGTCGAGCGTTTCGGGCGGGTCGATGTGCTGTTCAACAACGCGGGCAAGGCGATCCTGGGCACGCTGATCGACGATCTGCCGGTCGCGGATTGGCGGGCCATGGTCGATGTGAACCTGACCGGCATGTTCCTCTGCGCCCGCGCCGCCTTTCGCCAGATGCGGCGGCAGGAGCCCAAGGGCGGGCGGATCATCAACAACGGCTCGGTCAGCGCCCATGCGCCGCGTCCGGGCTCGGTGGCCTATACCGCGACCAAGCACGCGGTGACGGGGCTGACCAAGACCTTGGCGCTGGACGGGCGACCCTTCGACATCGCCGCCGGACAGATCGACATCGGCAATGTGCGCACCGCTCTGGCCGACCAGATCGCCAAGGGCGTGCCGCAGGCGGACGGTCGGCTGATGGCCGAGCCGATGATGGAACTGCCCGAGGTGGCCTCGGCCGTCCTGCACATGGCCAGCTTGCCCCATGGGGCCAACATCCCCTTCCTGTCGATCATGGCCACCAACATGCCCTGGCTGGGCCGCGGCTGAGAGGGTCCGCAGAGCGGTGGAAAAGGCGGCACGCGCGGGAACCGGAAACGGGACCGCGCGTTTTCCTTTCCCCAACTATCGATGAGAGAACCATGAAACCGCTGATCCTCGTTCTGACCCTCGCCGCTGTCACCGCCGTCGCCGGCTGCGAAACCGTCGAAGGCGCGGGCCGCGATGTCCAGGCCGCCGGCCAGGCCGTCTCCAGCACCGCCCGTCAGGTCCAGTCCGACATCTGATCGGGCATCTGGCCTATTGCTGGCGGATCAGCCGGAAGAGGGCCGAGGCGCCCCAGCCGGCGATAATGGCGATGGCCAGCGCGAGAATGCCGTAGAGCAAGGGTTGCTCATAGGCCAGCTCGTGCAGCCAGCGCTCCAGCCCGTCCTTGCGCACGAAGATCGCCGTGCGGAACTGGTTCACCACCTCGCCATCCTGCACCAGATACATGCGCGTCGTATAGGCGCCCTCGGTCAGGTTGGCGGGCAGCCGGACATTGGCGCGAAACAGGATATCCCGGTCCAGATGCACGAAGCGGTCGAGCGCCATGTAATGCGCCGAGCGTTCGCGGATCCTGAGCAAAGCCTCGGCGAAGAGCAGCGCCTGCGGCGAGCCGTCGCCGACCTGCTCGGCCCGGATCGCCTGCCGGGCCGAGATGCGATAGGCGGCATCCGCCTCGGGCGAGAGGATTTCGTGCAGAGGCCCCGAGGTCGCCACCGCGTAGAAGGACGGGACAGAACCCATGGTCACGGAATCGACATTCATCCAGATCCCGGCGCGGCGATCCTTGCGCCAGACGGCGATCGGCTGGCGCGGCCCCTCGATGACGATGATCACGTCGTAATCCACCCCGCCGGCCGCTTCGGCCGCGGCTTCGGCCAGCAGATCCTCGGCGGTGCGGCGGATGGCGCCGAAAATCAGGATTTCCGACCCCGAGAAACTGGCGGTCAGCGCGACGCGGTTCTGGCTCAGCGCGCCGACGATCTCGCCCGCCCGCGCCGGCAGCGCGATCAGGATCAGCAGGACCAGCCAGAGCGCCCGCATCAGAAGCCCCCCAGAACGCGGACGGAATACAGCTCGTCCGGGCGGATCAGCAGGTCCATCGCCACCTTCAGGCAGACCGCGATCACCAGAAGCGCCAGCAGGATGCGCAATTGCTCGGCCTTGAGCCTTGTGCCGATCTGCGTGCCGAACTGCGCGCCGATCACGCCGCCCAGGATCAGGAAGAAGGCCAGCATCACATCGACCGAATGGCCGGTGACGGCGTGCATGATCGTCGTATAGGCGGTGGTAAAGATGATCTGGAACAGCGAGGTCCCGACCACGACCTTGGTGGGCATCCCCAGCAGGTAGATCATGGCGGGCACCATGATGAACCCGCCGCCCACGCCCATGACCGCCGACAGGACGCCCACCGCCGCCCCGACCAGCAAGGGCGGGATCACGCTGATATAAAGGCCCGAGACGCGGAACTTCATCTTGAAGGGCAGCGCATGGACCCAGGTGTGCTGGTGCAGCTTGCGGCGGGGCGAGCCGGATTTCTTGGTCCGGTACCAGGCGCGCAGGCTTTCCTGCAGCATCAGCGCCCCGACGACGCCCAGGAAGACGACATAGGACAGTTGCACCGCCAGGTCGATCTGCCCCAGCGCGCTGAGCCAGCGGAAGACGATGATCCCCAAAGACGAGCCGATGAGCCCGCCGATCAGCAGCACGGTCCCCATCTTCAGGTCGACGGTCTTGCGCCTCAGATGCGCCAGCACCCCCGAGATGGACGAGGCCACGACCTGATTGGCGCCCGTGGCCACGGCCACGGCAGGGGGAATGCCGATGAAAAACAGCAAGGGCGTGATCAGAAAGCCGCCGCCCACCCCGAACATGCCCGACAGCATGCCGACCCCGGCGCCAACGCCCAGGAGGGTGAAGAGGTTCGTCGAGACCTCGGCAATGGGGAGATAGACCAACATGAGTCTGAATAGGACAAGAACCCCGCCGGTTACAGGGGCTTTGCCATGAAATTTACCGGTTGGGGGATACCAAATTATTATCGCGGGCAGGCCGGTCCCATCGGGACACCGGCCTGCCCGCCGTCAGCGTTCCTTGACGTAGGGCTCGCCGCCGGCGCGGGGCGGAATCGCCTTGCCGACAAAGCCCGCCAGGATCACCACGGTGAGGATATAGGGCAGCGCCGTCATGAACTGGTTGGGCAGCGTGACGATGCCGAGATCGAGGTTCGGCCAGCGGTTGGCGATGGCCTCGAGCATGCCGAACAGCAGCACCGCGCCCAGCGCGTGCCAGGGCCGCCATTTGGCGAAGATCAGCGCCGCCAGCGCGATATAGCCGCGCCCTGCCGACATGTCCTTGACGAAGCCTGCCGCCAGCGCGGTCGAGAGATAGGCCCCGCCGATGCCACAGAGCACCCCGGCGATGACGATCGCCGCATAGCGCAGCCGCACGACCGAGACGCCGGCGGTATCCACGGCGGCCGGATTCTCGCCCACCGCGCGCAGCCGCAGGCCAAAACGCGTGCGGTAGAGCACCCACCAGGTCAGCGGCACGCAGAGAAGGCCGAAATAGACCAGGATCGAATGCTGGTTCAGGATCTGGCCGTAGATCTGCCCGATGACCGGCACGTCGCGCAGCGCCTCGGCAAAGGGCAGGGACAGCCGGTCGAAGCGCGCGTCGCCCACGAGGGGCGGCGTGCGCCCGCCCTGCTGGAACCAGCTTTGGGCCACGACCACGGTCATCCCCGCGGCCAGGAAGTTGATCGCCACGCCCGAGATCAGCTGGTTGCCGCGGAAGGTGATCGAGGCCACGCCATGGATCAGCGAGAACAGGACCGAAGCCCCGATCCCCGCCGCCAGCCCCAGCCAGGCCGAGCCGGTGACGAAAGCGATGGAGGCCGAAAAGAAGGCGGCGACCAGCAGCTTCCCCTCAAGCCCGATGTCGAAGATCCCGGCCCGTTCGGAAAAGAGCCCGGCCAGGCAGGCAAAGAGCAGGGGCGTGGCCAGCCGCAACGTCGATTCGAAGATCTGGACGAAGGTTGCGATATCCATGTCAGGCCCTCCGCCGCAGCGCGAGGAACAGGAGTTCGAGCGGCCGGCGCACCATGTTGTCCAGCGCCCCGGTGAACATGATGACCAGCGCCTGAATGATGACGATCATGTCGCGCGGGATCGAGGTCTCGATGGCCAGCTCCGACCCGCCCTGGAACAGGAAGCCGAACAACAGCGCCGGGGCGATGATCCCGATGGGATGCGAACGCCCCATCAACGCCACGGCGATCCCGATGAAGCCCGCGCCCTCGACCGCGTTCATGACCAGCCGTTGCGGCCCGCCCATCACCGAATTGACCGCCATGGTGCCGGCGAGCGCGCCCGAGATCAGCATGGCGACCATGATGATCTTGAAACTGCTGATGCCCGCGTAATGCGCCGCGGCCTCCGATTGGCCGAAGGCGCGGATCTCGAACCCGAGGCGCGTGCGCCAAAGCAGGACATAGGCCAGCACGCAGAAGGCCAGCGCGATGAACAGCATGATGTTCGCCGGGCCCGAGCGGGAGAAGTCGATCCCCACCAGCCCCAGGATGTCATGCAGCCGCGGCAGCCTGAGCACATTGTCGAACCGCGCCGTGGCCGGGTCCATCGAGGTCGTCGGCCGCAGCACATGGCTGAGCAGGTAGTTCATCAGCGAGGCGGCGATGAAGTTGAACATGATCGTCGTGATGACGATATGGCTGCCCGCCTTGGCCTGCAGCCAGGCCGGAATCGCCGCCCACATCGCCCCGAACAGCGCCGAGGCCAGGATCGCCGCGACGATCGCCAGCCACCAGTTGGGCCAGGGGATGAACAGGCAGACCAGCGCCACCCCCAGCCCGCCGATCATCGCCTGCCCCTCGCCCCCGATGTTGAAGAGCTTGGCCTGAAAGGCGATCGAGACGGCGAGGCCGGTCAGCAGGAAGTTGGTGGTGTAGTAAAGCGTGTAGCCCCAGCCATAGGTGGAGCCCAGCGACCCCGTGACCATCAGTTCCATGGCGCGGATCGGATCCTCGCCAATGGCCAGGATCACCAGCGCCGAGAGGGCAAAGGCGATCAGCAGGGAAATCAGCGGGACCAGCAGGACGTCGGCCCATTTCGGCATGGTTTTCATGCGGCCTCTCCCGTCACCCCGGCCATCAGAAGGCCCAATTCCTGCGCATTGGTCTGCTCGGGGTCGCGCTCGCCCATGATACGGCCGTCGAACATGACCACGATCCGGTCGGAAAGCGACAGGATCTCATCGAGTTCGACCGAGACCAGCAGGATCGCCTTGCCCTGATCGCGCAGCTCGATCAGCCGCTTGTGGATGAATTCGATGGCGCCGATATCGACACCCCGGGTCGGCTGGCCGACCAGCAGCAAATCGGGGTTCCGCTCGATCTCGCGCGCCAGGACGATCTTCTGCTGGTTCCCGCCCGAGAAACTCTCGGCCGTCAGCATCGGGTTCGGCGGGCGCACGTCGAAACGCTCGATCTTGCCCTTGGCGTCTTCCAGGATCGCGTGGTTGTCCATCAAGAGCGCGTTCTTCTGGTATTCGGGCGCGTTGTGATAACCGAAAGCCACGTTTTCCCAGGCCATGAAATCGAGGATCAGCCCGCAGCGGTGCCGGTCCTCGTGCACATGGGCGATGCTGTCCTCGCGCCGGGTCCGGGCGTTGTCGCGCCTGAGCGTCAGGTCCATCGTCTCGCCCAGCATGGTCATGGTGCCGGTTCCGGCCATCATGCCCGCCAGAACCTCCAAGAGTTCCGACTGGCCGTTGCCCGCGACCCCGGCGACGCCCAGGATCTCGCCCCGGCGGATGTCTAGGTCGATGCCGCGCAGCTTCTCGACCCCGTGGCGGTCGGTGACGGTCAGCCCGCGGGCGGACATCACCACCTCTCCGGGCTGGGCGGGGGTTTTCTGCACGTCCAGCAGCACCTTGCGGCCGACCATCAGCTCGGCCAGCTCGGCCGGGTTGGTCTCGGCCGTGGTGACGGTCGCCACCATCTCGCCCCGGCGCATGACCGAAACCTCGTCAGTCACTTCCATGATTTCGCGCAGCTTGTGGGTGATCAGGACGATGGTCTTGCCCTGCTCACGCAACCCCTTGAGGATGCGGAACAAATGGTCAGCCTCGGCCGGGGTCAGCACGCCCGTCGGCTCGTCCAGGATCAGGATATTGGCCTCACGGTAAAGCGCCTTGAGGATCTCGACCCGCTGCTGGTGCCCGACCGAGAGATCCTCGATCAGCGCATCCGGGTCGACATGCATCTCGTAATCATCGGCCAGCTGCGTCAGCAATTTGCGCGCCTTGGCCTTCGAGGGCTTCAGCAGCGCCCCTCCTTCGGAGCCGAGAATGACATTCTCCAGCACCGTGAAATTCTCGACCAGCTTGAAATGCTGGAACACCATGCCGATGCCGGCCCGGATCGCGGCCAGGGAATCGGCGATCTGTGTGGGCTTGCCGTCGATCAGGATTTCGCCCGAATCGGCCTTGTAGAAGCCGTAGAGGATCGACATCAGCGTCGACTTGCCCGCGCCATTCTCGCCGATGATGCCGTGGATGGTGCCCTTGCGCACCCGGATGTTGATGTCCTTGTTCGCCTGGACCGGGCCGAAGGCCTTGGAAATCCCGCGAAGCTCGATGGCGGGGGCGGCGTCAGCCGCCCCCCCGGTCACGTCAGCGACCATCGACCTCGGGCCTCACTCGACCGAATAGGGGCAGGTGTTGTCCGAACGGTAGTCGTGCACCACCAGCTCGCCCGACGAGATCGAGGCTTCCGCCGCGGCCAGCGCGTCGCGCATTTCCTGCGTGATCAGCGACTCGTTATGCTCGTCCAGAGCCCAGCCCACGCCGCCCGACTGCAGGTTCATGACATGCACGCCGGTCTCCATCTCCGGGCCCGAGGTGAAGGCGTCGAACACGGCATTGTCCACGCGCTTCATCATCGAGGTCAGGACCTGGCCCGGATGCAGGTAGTTCTGGTTCGAATCGACGCCGATCGACAGGATGCCGTCATCGACCGCCCGCTGCAGCACGCCCACGCCGGTGCCGCCCGCCGCCGCGAAGACCACATCCGAGCCCTGGCTGATCTGCGCCGCAGTGATCTCGCTGCCGCGAACCGGGTCGTTCCAGGCGGCGGGGGTGGTGCCGGTGTAGTTGACGATGACGTTGACATCCGGGTTGGCCGCATGCGCGCCCTGGGCATAGCCGCAGGCAAAGGCGCGGATCAGCGGCACGTCCATGCCGCCGACGAAGCTGACCGTGTTGCTCTCGGTGGCCATGCCGGCGGCCATGCCGACCAGATACGAGCCTTCCTGCTCGGCGAAGAGGACCGAGCGGACGTTCGGCAGATCGACCACGCCATCGATGATGACAAAGGTCGTATCCGGGTAATCGGCGGCCACCACTTCAAGGGGCGTCGCCATCGAGAAGCCGGTCATGACGACCGGGTTGTAGCCGGCCTCGGCGAAGCGGCGGATCGCCTGCTCGCGCTGGGTCTCGGACTGCAGCTCGATATCGCGGAACTCCATGCCGGTCTCTTCGGCCCAGCGCATCGCCCCGGTATAGGCCATCTCGTTGAACGATTTGTCGAACTTGCCGCCAAGGTCGTAGATCAGCGCGGGCTCGGCCCAGGCGGCGCCGGCCGTCAGCGCAGCCACGGCGGTCGCGCCGAGAAGGGTACGGGTGAGTTTCATGCTTTGTTTCTCCCAGTTGGGTCGTCAATGGCCGCAGGCTGTCGGCCCGTCGCGGCTGAGCCGAAGTTTCGGATCATGGGCAATCTAGGTCCACGCGCGTATGGCCCGTCAAGCGAATTTTACCAAACGGACAAGGAAGGGAATCGTCTGGCCATCAGCAGGTTAATTCTCAGGCGAGCGACTTGCAAAGGATCAATGCGGCGATCCTTTCACCACCTGGCGCGACGTAATAGCCCGGCCGCCGCCCCTGCTGCGTCCAGCCACAGGCGGCATAGAGCGCCCGCGCCGCGGCATTGTCCTCGGCCACCTCGAGGAAGGCGCTGCGCGCGCCCCGGTCCCGGGCCGCACGGTCGAAACCGGCCAGACAGGCCCGGGCCAGCCCCTGCCGCCGCGCGCCGGGATCGGTGGCCAGCGTCAGAAGCTCCGCCTCCCCCGCCACCGCCCGGCCCAGGGCGAAGGCCCGCCCGCCCGGATCGGCCACAAGGAACACCGGGGGACTGGCCAGCAATCCGGCAAAGGAGGCGGCGCTCCAGGGCGGGGGCGCGGTGAAGGCGGCGGCATGCAGGCGGGCGAGGTCTTCAGGGCTCATGCGCCTGACTAGCCCGCCCCGCGCAGCCCGGCAACGGGGGAGGTGTTTCGCCCCCCGCCCCCGCTGTTGCGGGCGCGTCGGGCGACCAGCGGCGCGGCGTGCCGCCGCGCCGAAACAGAAAGGGGGGCCGTCTTCGGCGCGGGGAATCGCCCACGGGACGGGCCGCTGATCGCGCTGCCCCCTCCTGGCCCAAGGCCCTGTCCGGCCCTCCGCTTGCGCTCCGGGCGTTCGGGCCTGACGACGCGCCACTGGCGCCTCATCCGGGCGGTCCTCACCCCCGAGGATAGTTGCAAAACGACGATGATGAAGAGCGCTCGCCTCACCAGGCGCCCCGCCCTTCTCATCACTTTGCCTCAAATACGCCGGGGGGCCGGGGGGCTGGCCCCCCGGGGGGGGGCGAAACAAGCGCCGTGCTCTCCGCGGCGGGAGGCGCGCAGGGTGGGCGGGCGGGAGCGCGCCTCCCGCCGCCGGGCGCCGGTCAGTCGATCAGGACCGGAGGCGCCTCGGAGGGCGGGGCGGCGTCGGCGTCGCGCAGATAGAGGGGCGCCGGGCGCGGATGCAGGTTCCCGCGACGGGCGCGGGCGAGGCGGGCAATCGCCAGGGCGAGGGGATGCGCGGGCGCCATCCGACCCTCGCCGATCGCCTGCACGGGGGGCGTGGCGGTCAGGAAGGGCGGTTCGGCGGCACGTGCCACCCATACCTGCCCGCGCAGCGCCGGGACGATGACCGGCAGGTCCGGGCCGTCCAGCGCCATCGCCTCGAACCGGGTTACGCCGATGGCCGGAATGCCGAGCCCCAGCGCCAGACCGCGCGCCAGGGCCGTGGCGATGCGGATACCGGTGAAATTGCCGGGGCCGGTGCCGACGCCCAGCGCGGCCAGGTCCTGCCAGCCAAGCCCGGCCTCGGCCAGCACGGCCGCCAGCACCTCGGGCAGCGCCTCGCCCTGCCCTTTCGGCATCTCGATCCGCCGCAGCGCCAGGATGTCCTCGCCCCGGATTACCGCGGCCTCGATCCAGGGACCCGAGCTGTCGAAGCCCAGGATCGCCGGATCAGACGGCAACCTGGCGCACCTCGGTCACTTCGGGGATGTAGTGGCGCAGCAGGTTCTCGATGCCCATCTTCAGCGTCATCGTCGACGAGGGGCACCCCGCGCAGGCGCCCTTCATGTGCAGATAGACCACCCCGCGGTCGAAACCGTGGAAGGTGATGTCGCCGCCGTCCTGCGCCACCGCCGGGCGGACCCGCGTGTCGAGGAGTTCCTTGATCTGCTCGACCACCACGCCGTCAGGCCCTTCCTGCACGGCATGGGCGGCTTCGGCCTCGCCCTCCAGCGCCGGGCGGCCCGATTGGTAGTGTTCGAGGATCGCGCCCAGGATCGCCGGCTTGGCATGGGCCCAGTCAGTCGCCTCGGCCTTGGTCACGGTGATGAAATCGGCGCCCAGAAAGACACCGGTCACGCCGGGCGCGGCAAAGATCGCCCGGGCCAGCGGCGAGGGGGCGGCGCTGGCGGCATCGGGGAAATCCGCCGTGCCCTGGCCCAGGACATCCTGTCCGGGCAGGAACTTCAGCGTGGCGGGGTTGGGGGTGGATTCGGTTTGAATGAACATGGCGCGGGCCTCCGTTTGGGGGGATATGCGGTCGCGCCGGGCACGAGTCAAGGAAGGGCGGCAGCGGCGGAAGGGCGCAGACGGGGCCGCAGGCCCTGGCGGGCGGCGGCGTGTCGCGGCGACGGGGGCGGGCTGGGGGATCCGGGCGGCAGGACCCTCCGCCGCGGGGCGGGCGGCTCGCGTCTGTTTGCCGGCGGGCCGTTGTCCTGCCCCGCAAGGGTCTTTGCCCCCCGGTCTTCGTTCCCACACGCCCCCTGCCTCGGAGCGTGGCGCCTGCAGGCCATCGGCGGCGCGCCCCGCCCGGGTGCTCCGATACAAAGGCTGGCGTGTGCGGGGCGAAAGCCTCGCCGAAGCGCACGCCCGCATGGCGCCCGGGCAGCCCGATCCCGGGCGCAACGGCCAGGCGTCTCTGCCCCCGCCACAAGAACGGAACGCCCGATCTTCCGGGGCGCGTCCTGGCCTGATCGCGGCGGGGGAAGGACGACCGAGCGTAGCGGCCGGGCCCGATCTCACACCACCGGTTTGGGCGGCCGCGTCCCGGACGCGAGCGGCGCCTTTGATGGCAGCGCCGCCAAGGGAATCCTTCCGCGAGGGCGGCGACGGGCCGTCGGAGGCGATTTGGCGGCGGATGACGTCATGCGCCAACCAGCGGTGGAGGGACGCTCTGCCAGAAACCGGGCTCCTTGGGCGGTGCCGGCGCGGGGCGTCAGGACACGGCAACCCTGCCCGGAAACCCGAGCCGCGGCCGGCCATTGACCGTCCGGTCCGGCGCCAGGGCGGAACAGCCGGTCCCTGCCGAGGCGCATCCTCCCCCTTGGCTTCCTTGTCTCAAACCTATCCCTTGGGGGGTCGGGGTTTCTCAACCGGGATGCCCCCCCCTGAGCGACGAGCTGGCCCCCGCCTCCGGTCGCCCGCAGACCGAGGGCGAACCTCTTCGCCTTCAGGCCCCGGAAGCGTCGCCCGGCTTGCGCACTGCGATTGCCGGCGCAGGGGCAACGCGCCTCCCTGTCATCGTCGCGCCCGGGCTGTGCGGGCGGGTTCAGCCCAAGGCGCCCCGCCTTGATGACGCTGCGGCACCGTCTGGCCGGTCAGACCCTCGGCCCACGCGCCGCGGTTGCGCCCTCACTCCGTGCCCACCGCCGGTGCAAGGCAGCGATCCCGGCCTCGCCGTTTGCCCGCTCGCGGAAAGAATTCCCCTCGCTTCCGTGCCTGCCCCCAATGCCGGGCGCACCGTGCCGCCGTCAATAGAACACGCGCGAGCCCAGGATTGCCTCGATCTCGTAATCGCTGAGCGGCTCCTCGAACAACAAGCCGCAGGTATCGTCGAAATGCCATCGCACTTCGGCCGGGTGCTGCTGGCCGACACAGAGGATGTCGACGAAATCCCCGATCCGCAGCATCCGGTCGGGCACACCCAGCAGCCGCGCCCCGTTCGCGGACACATTCCCCAGCGTCGCATCGAACAGGCCCATCGGGGCCCGCACCTGGACCAATGCCCGAGTCGGCAATCGCAGCGCGCGATTCGGCATATCCCATCTCCCATTCGGTTTTTCCTCAGCCTGCCGCGATAAGATTGCCTCGCGGTTAACACCTCTCTTGATCGGCGGTTTTGCGCCCCCCACATAGGTTTCGAGGCCCGCAAGGGGGCATGCGCCGATGGTCGGGCGTGCCCCGACCGACGGGCGCTTGGAGATGGAGACAACGATGAACCTTGAAAAGTTCACGGAACGCGCGCGCGGGTTCCTTCAGGCCGCGAACACGATTGCCGCGCGGGAGACCCACCAGCGGCTGACCCCCGAACATCTGCTCAAGGCCCTGATGGATGACGATCAGGGCATGGCCGCGAACCTGATCCGCCGCGCCGGCGGCAACCCCGAGCGGGTGCGTCAGGCCGTCGATCTGGCGGTCGGAAAACATCCGAAGGTCTCGGGCGATGCGGGTCAGGTCTATACCGACAGCGCGCTGGTGCGGGTGCTGGATGAGGCCGAGAAGCTCGCGCAGAAGGCGGGCGACAGCTATGTCCCCGTGGAACGCATCCTGATGGCGCTGGCGATGGTCAAGTCGCCCGCGAAGGACGCGCTGGACGCGGGCGCGGTGACCGCGCAGGGGCTGAACACGGCGATCAATGACGTGCGCAAGGGCCGGACCGCCGACAGCGCCAATGCCGAGGACAGTTTCGAAGCCTTGAAGAAATACGCCCGCGACCTGACGGCGGCGGCGCGTGAGGGCAAGATCGACCCGATCATCGGCCGCGACGAGGAAATCCGCCGCGCCATGCAGGTGCTGAGCCGCCGGTCGAAGAACAACCCGGTGCTGATCGGCGAGCCGGGCGTGGGCAAGACCGCGATTGCGGAAGGCCTCGCGTTGCGCATCGTCAACGGCGACGTGCCGGAAAGCCTGCGCGACAAGACCTTGATGGCGCTCGACATGGGCTCGCTGATTGCGGGCGCCAAATACCGCGGCGAGTTCGAGGAGCGGCTGAAAGGCGTGCTCAACGAGATCACCGCCGCGGCGGGCGAAATCATCCTCTTCATCGACGAGATGCACACGCTGGTCGGCGCGGGCAAATCCGAGGGCGCGATGGATGCCGCCAACCTGATCAAGCCGGCGCTGGCCCGGGGCGAGTTGCATTGCATCGGCGCCACCACGCTCGATGAATACCGCAAGCATGTGGAGAAGGACGCGGCGCTGGCCCGTCGCTTCCAGCCGGTGTTCATCGCCGAGCCGACGGTCGAGGATACGATCTCGATCCTGCGGGGCATCAAGGAGAAATACGAACTCCACCACGGGATCCGTATCAGCGACTCGGCGCTGGTGGCGGCGGCGACGCTCAGCCATCGCTACATCACCGACCGCTTCCTGCCGGACAAGGCCATCGACCTGATGGACGAGGCCGCGTCGCGCCTGCGGATGCAGATTGACAGCAAGCCCGAGGAACTGGACGCGCTGGACCGCGACATCCTGCAAAAGCAGATCGAGGTCGAGGCGCTGAAAAAGGAAGACGACGCGGCGAGCCGCGACCGTCTGGCCAAGCTGGAGGTGGAACTGTCGGATCTGCAACAGCAATCCTCGGAACTGACCACCGCCTGGCAATCCGAGCGCGACGCGCTGGAAGCCGCCCGGGGCCTGAAGGAGAAGCTGGAAAAGGCCCGCGCCGATCTCGACGCGGCCAAGCGGACCGGCGATTTCGCCAAGGCCGGGCAGCTGCAATACGGCACGATCCCGGAACTGGAGCGGGCGCTGGCCGAGGCCGAGGCGCGCGATGCGCAGAAGCTGGTGGGCGATGCCGTCCGGCCCGAGCAGATCGCCGAGGTGGTCGAACGCTGGACCGGCATCCCGACCACGCGGATGCTGGAGGGTGAGCGCGAAAAGCTGCTCAGGATGGAAGAGGGCCTGCACAAGCGGGTCATCGGCCAGAACCACGCGGTTCACGCGGTGGCGAATGCCGTCCGCCGGGCCCGCGCCGGGCTGAACGATGAAAACCGTCCGCTGGGCAGCTTCCTGTTCCTCGGCCCGACCGGGGTGGGCAAGACCGAACTGACCAAGGCCGTCGCCGAATTCCTCTTCGACGACGATCAGGCGATGGTGCGCATCGACATGTCGGAATACATGGAGAAGCACGCGGTCGCCCGGCTGATCGGCGCCCCACCCGGCTATGTCGGCTATGACGAAGGCGGCGTGCTGACCGAAGCCGTGCGGCGCCGGCCCTATCAGGTCGTGCTGTTCGACGAGGTGGAGAAAGCCCACCCCGATGTCTTCAACGTGCTGTTGCAGGTTCTGGACGACGGGATGCTGACCGACAGCCAGGGCCGGACGGTCGACTTCAAGCAGACGCTGATCATCCTGACCTCGAACCTGGGCTCGCAGGCGCTGAGCCACCTGCCCGAGGGCGTCGATGCGGCCGAGGCCAAGGAGCATGTGATGGAAGCCGTCCGGGCCCATTTCCGGCCCGAGTTCCTGAACCGTCTGGACGAGACGATCATCTTCGACCGTCTGCGCCGGCCGGATATGGATGGGATCGTCAAGATCCAGCTCAAGCGGCTGGAGAAACGGCTGGAATCGCGCAAGATCGTGCTGGAACTGGACGATGCGGCGCGGGTCTGGCTGGCCGACAAGGGCTACGATCCGGTCTATGGCGCGCGGCCGCTGAAGCGGGTGATCCAGCGCACGCTGCAGGATCCGCTGGCGCAGATGCTGCTGGCGGGCGACGTGCTGGACGGCTCGACCGTGCCGGTGACGGCGGGGCCCGAGGGGCTGGTGATCGCCGGTCAGGCGCATGGCGATGCCGCGGACGTGCCGCGGGTCAAGGTCGTGCACTGAGGGGCCATGCAGCCCGGAAACAGGCAAAGGGGCGCCGGGAAACCGGCGCCCCTTTCTGCATCGCCCACCGCGCCGACTGGCGGTCGGCTACATCAACGGCCGCGCCTGAGGGCGCTCGAGGTCGATCATCGCCAGCGCGGCAAGATCCTGGATCTTCAGGAGTTCGAGTTGCCCGTCGCTCCATTGCGCGAGGCCGATGTCGCGCAGCGCTTTCAGGGTCTTGTTGGTATGGACCAGCGACAGGCCCAACGAATCCGCCAGATCCTGCTGGCGGAAGGGCAAGGGCACGGTGCCATCCGTCTCGAGCCCCACGGCCTTGAGCCGCTCCCAGATCCGCACCAGCGCCCAGGCGATCCGTTGCGTGGCGTCGCGCTGCCCCAGCGAGGCGATGGTCTCGCCCAGGAAATGCTCCTCGACCGCGCCGATCCAGGTCAGGTCATAGGCGCGCTCGGGATAGCGGCGGAAGACCTCCCACAGATCGTCACGGCGGAAGACGCAGAGCGTCATCTGCGTCGAGGCTTCAACCGAATGCTTCATCTCGCCCATGATCCCGGCTTGCAGACCGACGAAATCCCCCGGAAACAGGAAGTTGATCACCTGCCGCTTGCCGTTTTCCAGCGTGGTATAGCGGGTGCCCATGCCATCAAGCACGGTATAGAGCTGCGGCGCGTTCGATCCTTCCAGAAGGATCGTTGTGCGCGGATCGACTTTCAATTCTCCGGTCTTGAACGACTCCATGAAAGAAAGCTCTTCTTCGGTAAACGGCAGGAACAGGGACCGTTTGCGCAAGGGGCAGTTCCTGCAGGCTGTGCCGGGCATAGAAACCTCGCTGGCTATGTCACAGTTAAATGCGTGACCGGCGGATTCGTTCCATGGTCCGGTTCCTTCGGAGGAAATTGATGGACGTACATGGCTCGATGAACAACGAGGTCTACGTGCTGATGCTGCGCGACTCCTTTGTGCTCAAGGATCTTGAGGACACGGTGCGGGATTATGCCCCCGGCGCCGTTGTTCTCACGGCCAGCGAGTGGGACGAGGCGCTGGCGCTCATCGACGGGCTGGACCGGCTGTCCATCGCCTTTGTCGAAGCGGGGGCCGAGGCCGTGGCCGCGGCGCAGATCGACGCGCGGGTCGCGGCGATGGGCGGGCGGATCGTGCTTCTGGGCGACGAAGCCGAGGATGAATGGGAAGCGGACAGCCAGGCCTCGCGCTGGCCGGTCCTGCTGCGCCCCTTCTCGACCCAGACCGTAGAGCGGCTGCTGGCCGAGCTGATGGGCCGCCCCGCCTGAAGCGCGCCTGAAACGCGCGCCCCTTCCCCCGGCCCGCTGTATCGCCGATACTGCGCCGATCTTGCAGGGAAGGGCCCGGATGGACAGGCTTGCCGCCGACCGCATGTTCATCGCCGTGATGGAGACCGGCAGCTTCGCCGCGGCCGCCCGCAAGCTCGGGACCAGCGCCGGGCAGGCGTCGAAGCTGGTGTCGGCGCTGGAGGGGGAACTGGGCACCCGCCTCCTGAACCGCACCACCCGGGCCCTGGCCCCGACCGAGCTGGGGCAGAGCTATTTCGCCCAGATCCGCAACATCCTGGGCGACCTCGACACGCTGGACCAGAGCCTGAAGGACGCGGGCGAGGCGCCGCGCGGGCGGCTGCGGCTGACCGCGCCCATGTCGCTGGGCACCATGCAGCTGGCGCGCGCGCTCAATGATTTCGCCGCGGCCTATCCGGGAATCGAGATGGATGTCTCGTTCACCGACCGCTTCGTCAATCTGGTGGACGAGGGGATGGATGCGGCGATCCGGGTGGGCCATCCGGCCGACAGTTCGCTGATCGCCCGGCGGCTGGGGCAGACGCGGATCCTGATGGTCGCCAGCCCCGCCTATCTGGCCCGGCGGGGCCGACCCGGGACGCTGGAGGCGCTGGCGGGTCACGAATGCATTCTGGACACCACCCTGCGCGACCCGGCGATCTGGCGCTTTGGCGAGCGGTCCCTGACCGTGCGCGGGCGCATCCGCTACAGCAGCGCCCTGGCCTGTCTGCTGGCGGCCGAGCACGGGCTGGGCATCGCCCGTGTGCCCGGTTTCACCGCGCAGGCCAGCCTCGCCGCCGGTCGGGTCGAGGTTCTGCTGCCCGAGACGGAACCCGCCCCGCCCGGTATCTTCGCCCTCTATCCCGCCGGGCGGCACCTGCCGGTCAAAGTGCGGGTCCTCATCGATTTCCTCAGCCGCGAATTTGGCGATGTCGATCCATTCCTTCCAGATCGGAACGAATGAACTGCCAAGGCAGCGGATTATCAGCACACTGGCCGGGTGGCATATGAGGGGCACGCACCGCCGCAACCTGCGGCCAAGCCTTTACCGGAGACCCTCATGACCGCCACCACCGCCGCGCCGACCTCGGCCACCCGCCTCGCCAATACCGACCTCGCCGCGCTGATCCTGCGCGTGTCGATGGGCCTGTTGTTCATCGCCCATGGCTGGATGAAATACGCCGTCTTCACCCCCGCCGGCACCGCCGGCTATTTCGCCTCGATCGGCCTGCCACCCTTCCTGGCCTATGTGACCATTGCCGTTGAAATCCTCGGCGGCCTGATGCTGATCGCCGGCCTCTGGACCCGCTGGGTCTCGATCGTGCTGATCCCGGTGATGATCGGTGCCGCCTATTTCGGCCATGGCTCGAACGGCTTCTTCTTCTCGGTCGAGGGTGGCGGCTGGGAATACCCCGCCTTCTGGACCGTCGCCCTGGTGGTGCAGGCCCTGATCGGCGGCGGGGCCTATGCGCTGCGCGACGCGCGCGGCTGACCTATCCTTCCCCCGGGGTGGCCCCGCCGGCCGCCCCTACCCCCCGGAGGTTCCGATGACCCGACGCATGCCCACCTATTTCATCTCGCACGGGGGTGGCCCCTGGCCCTGGCTGCCGCAGATGCGCGCCCAGTTCCGAAACCTGGAAGCCAGCCTCAAGGCGATGGTCGCCGAGCTGCCCGAGCTGCCGAAGGCCGTGCTGGTCATCTCGGGCCATTGGGAGACCGAGGATTTCGCCGTCATGGGCTCGGCCCGTCCGCCGATGGTCTATGATTACTACGGCTTCCCCAAGGAAACCTATGCCATCACCTACCCCGCCCCCGGCGCCCCCGGCGATCTGGCCCAGCGCACCGCCGACCTGCTGAGGGCCGCGGGGCTACCCACGCGGATCGACGCCACGCAGGGCTACGACCACGGCACGTTCGCGCCCCTCTACGTCATGTTCCCCGAAGCCAATGTGCCGGTCTACCAGGTCTCCATGCGCCACGGCTATTCGCCCGAGGAGCATTTCGCCCTGGGCCGCGCCCTGGCGCCCCTGCGGGACGAGGGTGTGATGATCGTGGGCTCGGGCCTGAGCTTCCATAACCTCAGGATGTTCGGACCGGCCGCCAAGGTTCCGTCCGAGGCCTTCGACGCCTGGCTGGACGAGACGCTGAACGCCGACCCCGAGGCCCGGACCCAGGCCCTGATCGACTGGGAGAAGGCCCCCTATGCCCGCGTCTGCCACCGCGAGGAGGATCATTTCGTGCCGATCTTCGCCGCGCTCGGCGCTGCCGAGGGCGAGAAGGCCACGCGGATCTATCACGATGTCGGGCTGATGGGCGGCGTCACCGCCTCGAGCTATCGCTTCGGCTGAGGCGACCCCTCACACGACATACGGCCGCCGGGGATACCGGCGGCCGTTCTTCATCGGCGGATGGCGGCCTCAGCGCGGCTGCAGCAGCGCCGCGATCCGGGCCCGCAGTTCGACCGCGCTCTGCGCCGCGGCTTCGCTGGCGTCCTGTGCCTGGGCGATGGCCCCGTCGATGGCATCGACCCGGGCGCGGCGCTCGCGGTTGGCCTGGCTGTCGTCGCCCAGTTGCACGATCAGGTTGACCAGCCGCTGCTGCTCGCGTTCCAGCGTCTGCACCTCGCCCGCCTGACGGCGCTGTTCGTTCTCGGCCTCGAGGATCTGGCGCCGCAGCTGGCCGATCTGGGCCAGCAAGTCCCGCACCTGCGGATCCTCGGCCCGACCTTCCCAATAGGCCAGCGTGTTCAGATCCATGTCGATGATGCCCATCCGGCGCAGCCGCGGCTGGCGCTCGGTCACGGTGAGGCTGGCGCGCTCACCCGCGCCGACCTCGACCACCCAACGCCAGGCATCCGGCCGTTCCTCGGCCCCGGTCGTGCTGCTGACGCTCCAGCCCGGGTTACGGGGATGGTCGATGGTTACCTCGCGTTCCGCATCGGGGGCACCCTCGATCCGGTAGGTGATGCGGCGCTCCAGATCCTCGGTCACCGTCAGGATACCGTCGACGATCCGCATCTCGCGCAGGGTCTCGGTATTGGTCGATTCCTCGCGCACCTCGACCGCCGTGTCGCGGGCGAAATCCACAACCTCGGTCGCGCCGGGCGCCAGTTCCGGGATCATCGCATCCCCGGCATGGCCGCGCCCGTCCTCGTAGAGGGTCAGCACACCGGCCGGCAGCCTGAGCGGCAGCGGGTTCTCCAGCGACAGGGCGATCACCGGGTTGAGATCCCCCTGCCCGCCGCGATAGAGCACCAGCCGTGCGTCGGGCAGGAGTTCCGACAGGAAAGGCACGCTCATCATCTGGCCGGCGGGCAGCGTCACCGGCGTTTCCAGCGTGAAACGGCTGAAGCTGTCGCCGTCGTCCGCCGTGACCTGGACCGAGGCCACGCTGTCCTGCAGGGCCATCGAGGGCGCGCCCGCGGCCTCGGCCATGGCACCGATCGCGCCGCGGTACATGGGCGCCGCCGCCGTCACCATCGGCGCGGGCACCGGTTCGAGCGCCTGCTCGCGCCGGGCATAGGTGCGGGCGTAGAGTTGCGCCTCGATGGCCCGGACCGAGCCGGTGGCCAGGGTCAGCCGCACATCCTGCCAGTCGATCCCGGTGGTGTTCTCGACCACGGCCCAGCCGATCAGGCGGATCCCCTCGGGCGTGTCGACGGCGCGCCAGGCCGTGCGCCAGAGCGGCGCGTTCTGCAGATAAACCAGCCCCACCTCGCGCGGGGTCTGGTTGTCGCTGTCCAGCGTCAACTCGATCCGGCGCGGGTTGGCAGCGCCGCGCCAGGCGCGCAACGCCTCGGTCAGGGTCGCCTGATCGGCAGCCTCGGCGAAGCGGACGCCCAGCGCGTCGTCCATGACGAAGGATTGCAGGACCCCGTCATCGCCTTGCAGGTTCAGCACGTTGATCGTGCCATGTTCGCCCGGACGCTGGGTCACCCCCATGTTGAGCCCCTGCCAGCTCTCGCCCCGACGCTCGACCACCAGGGGCGCACCCACCATGGTCCCGAACAGACGCACCGGATCGGTCACATCCTCGGGGCCGAAGGGGAAATGCGCGAAAGCATCCTCGAAACTGCCGGGGCCGGTCATGGTGACATAGGGGACCCCGCCCGCGGGATCGAGAACCCAGAGGCTTTTCAGGAAATCGTCGATATCGTCGCGCGCCACCGACAGGCGCATCGGCTCGACACCCAGCTGGCCCTCGGCCTCGATCATGGCAAGGCCGGCAGTCGACAGGGTGACCGCGTTGATCGAGGTCTCGGCGGCCAGCGGAAAGGCCAGGACCAGCCCGCTGAGCGACAGGATCAGGGCACGGCGCAGACGGCGGGGGACGGGAAAGGACATGGGGTGAACTCCGGTGCTGAATTCGGGCGCGAATTCGGGGCTGAATTTGGCGCACCTTGCCCAATGACGGATCACAGGCCAAGGGGGGGTGCGATCACCTGTTCGCAACCTCGCCGTGAGCGGCGCCTTTCCCCGCCCCCGAAACGCGCGGCGGGGGTGCGACCGCCTTGCGCTTGCCCCAGGCCCGCGACTGACCTAAACGCAATCCCGCAAGGGCCGCGGAGGGCAGCATGACCGACATCTCCAAGACCGAGACGCGCGCGACCTCGCGGCGGATCGGCTCGCTGGCCGGGCTCTGGCCCTTCCTCAGCGTCTACAAGGGGCTGCTGGGCGGCGCGCTGCTGGCACTGGTATTGACCGCCTCGGTCTCGCTGGCGCTGCCGCTGGCGGTGCGCCGGGTGGTGGACGGCTTCGGCGCGGGCGAGCTGCAATTGCTCAATGAATATTTCGTCGCGGCGCTGGCGCTGGCCGGGCTGCTGGCCGCGGGCACCGGCGCGCGCTATTACATGGTGACCCGGCTGGGCGAGCGGGTCGTGGCCGATATCCGCAAGGCGCTTTTCGCCCGCACCATCGCCATGTCGCCGGCGTTCTTCGAAAAGATCCTGTCGGGCGAGGTGCTGTCGCGCATCACCACCGACACGACACTGATCCAGTCGATCGTCGGCTCTTCGGTCTCGATCGCGCTGCGGAACCTGCTCATGCTGGTCGGCGGGCTGGCGCTGCTGGCGCTGACCTCGCCCAAGCTGACCGGCCTCGTGCTGCTGCTGGTCCCGGCCGTCATCATCCCCATCGTCACGCTGGGCCGCCGCCTGCGCCGCCTCTCGCGCGAGAACCAGGACTGGATCGCCGCCTCCTCGGGCAACGCCTCCGAGGCGCTGGGCGCGGCGCAGACCGTGCAGGCCTATACGCACGAGCCCCTCTCCATCGCCGCCTTCGACCGGGTGACAGAGAAGAGTTTCGACGTCGCCATGATCCGCATCGCCACCCGCGCGGCGATGACCGTGGTGATCATTGCGCTGGTTTTCTCGGGCATCGTCGGCGTGCTGTGGATCGGCGCGCTGGACGTGCGCGCCGGCACGATGTCCATCGGCGAACTGGTGCAATTCGTCATCTATTCGGTGCTGGTCGCGGGTTCGGTCGGCGCCCTGTCCGAGATCTGGGGCGAATTGCAACGCGCCGCCGGCGCCACCGAACGGCTGGTGGAGCTGATGGACAGCATCGACACCGTGCGCGATCCCGATGTGCCCCAGACCCTGCCAACTCCGGTGCAGGGCGCGGTCAGCTTCGAAGCGGTGCGCTTCCACTACCCCTCGCGCCCCCGGCAATCGGCGCTGGACGGCGTGACGCTGACTGTGCGCCCGGGCGAGACGGTGGCGCTGGTCGGCCCCTCCGGCGCGGGCAAATCGACGATGATCCAGCTGCTGTTGCGGTTCTACGACCCGCAGGAAGGGGCGGTGCGGCTGGACGGGGTGGATCTGCGCGACCTGAGCCGCCAGGACCTGCGCAGCGCGCTCGCGCTGGTGCCGCAGGATCCGGTGATCTTCGCCCTGAGCGCGCGCGAGAATATCCGCTTCGGCCGGCCCGGGGCGTCGGACGCCGAGATCGAAGAGGCCGCCCGCGCCGCGGCGGCGCATGATTTCATCGCCGCCCTGCCCGAAGGCTACGACACCCAGCTCGGCGAACGCGGCGTGATGCTGTCGGGCGGCCAGAAACAGCGCATCGCCATCGCCCGCGCCATCCTGCGCGACGCGCCGGTGCTGCTGCTGGACGAGGCGACCTCGGCGCTCGACGCCGAAAGCGAGCGGCTGGTGCAGCAGGCGGTCGAGCGGCTGTCCGAGGGGCGCACGACTCTAGTCGTGGCCCACCGCCTGGCGACGGTACGCAAGGCAGACCGGATCGTGGTCTTCGAGGCCGGCCGGATCGTCGCCGAGGGGACGCATACCGAACTGGTGGCGCAAGGCGGCCTCTACGCCCGGCTGGCCCGGCTGCAATTCACCGACCTCATCGAAGACAACGTCGCCGGGTGAGAGGCTTCGCCCTCGGCCGCGACGCCTCCGGCGCCGAGGCCCCAAGAGACGAAACGGGGACGACCGGCCGCGCGGCGTCCCGCCGCCCCGAAAGGAGGGGGGCCGTCTGCCCCCTCTTGGCCTGACGGTCTGTCCGGCCCTTCGCTGGCGCTCCGGCCGTTCGGGCCTGACAAGGCGCCACAGGCGCATCGTCCGGGCGGCCCTCACCCCCGTGGATGTTTGAAGAACAAAGATGAGAAAGCGCGCCCGCCTGACGGGACCGTCCGCCCTTCCCCTCACTTTGCCAAAAATACGCCGGGGGGTCCGGGGGGCTGGCCCCCCGGGGCAAACCCGAGCGCTGCCCTCTCCGCGGCGGGAGGCGCGCGGGGTGGGCGGGTGGGAGCGAGCCTCCCTCCGCTTCCGCCTCAAGCCGCGCCGCGCGTCTCGACCATGCGGGCCATCAGCGCGGCACCGAGGGGGAGCGAGGCATCGTCGAAGACATAGCCCGGGTTGTGCAGCGCCACGCCCGAGCCGTGCCCCACCGTGCAATAGGCGCCCGGCACCACCTGCAGCATGTCAGCGAAATCCTCGGAGCCCATGACCAGTTCACTCTTCTCCTGCGCCTGCTCGCCCACCAGTTCCGCCGCCGCCGCCAGCATGGCCTGCGAAAGGGTCGGGTCGTTCTCCAGCACGTCGAAGACATTGCGCATCTCGAGCGTGACCTCGCAGCCGAAACCAGCCGCCGCCCCGTCGCAAAGTGCCTGCATCCGTTCCGTGACCATCGCCGCCGTCTCGCGGTCGAAATAGCGCACCGTACCGGCCAGCGAGGCGGTTTCGGGGATCACGTTATAGGCCGCGCCCGCGTGGATCTGCGTGACCGACACGACGATCCGCTCGGCCGAGGGCACGTTGCGGGCCTTGATCGTCTGGATCTGCCCGACCAGCCCCGCCGCCACCATCAGCGCATCGACCGAGGATTCGGGCATCGCCGCATGAGCGCCCTTCCCCGTCACCCGGATGTCGAAGAAATTCGCCCCCGCCATGGCGGGTCCGGGTTTCACGCCCACCTCACCCGGGGCGTGGAAGGGGGAATTGTGCAGCCCGTAGATCTCGTCGCAGGGGAAGCGCTCGAACAGGCCGTCCTCGATCATCGCCCGGGCGCCGCCCAGCCCTTCCTCGGCCGGCTGGAAGATGAAGACCGCGGTGCCGGCGAAATCCCGCGTCTCGGCCAGATAGCGGGCCGCGCCCAGCAGCATCGTCGTATGGGCATCGTGACCGCAGGCATGCATCACGCCGGGGGTCTTCGAGGCATAGGGCAGATTCGTCTGCTCATGGATCGGCAGCGCGTCCATATCGGCCCTGAGCCCGATGGTGCGGCCGGGACGGCTGCCCTTCAGCACGCCGACCACCCCGGTCTTGCCGATCCCGGTCGTGACCTCGATCCCCAGGCGCTCCAGTTCGGCGGCGACGATGCCGGCGGTGCGGATCTCCTGGAACCCCAGCTCGGGGTGTTCGTGCAGGTCGCGGCGGATGGCGGTGAGGTCGGCGGCGAAATTCTGGATGCGGGTCGGGACGGTCATGGGGCTCTCCTGCTGGCAGGTCAGGCTGACCCGGGCGGGGCCGGATGGCAAGGGGGCGGGGCGTCCCACGCATGGGACGGGCGCCCCGGCACTGGAAAATCAAGCGCTTGGCCGGGGTGGTTAACCTTTTGGCAGGATAGTCCCAGGGGCGCGGGTCAGTCCCGGGGCGCGATCCCCCGGGCCAGCGCGGCGCGGATCGCCGCGGGCGGACAGGGCTGCGGCCAGGTGACGATGACCTCCCCCTGCCCCTCGACCCGGGTTTCAAGCCGAAGCGCGCCGCCCTCGCTGCTGGCGCGGGTGGCGTGGCGGCTGGCCTCCGGCCCCCTGCCATGGTCGACCCAGCCCTCGCAGGTCCAGGCATCGGTGGCCTCCGGGGTGCAGGCCATCTCGGCATCCTGCCAGAGTGCCCCGCCCTCGCCCGGCAGGTAACTCAGGCTGCCGCCGTCGCTCAGGACCAGCGAGAAACCGGTGACGCACAGCGCGGCAAGCTCGGCCTCGGGCAGGTTCGGCTGGCCCGGGAAGGACCAGAACCCGGGCTGAAGCTGCGCGGCGGCGGGGAGCGGGAGGAGGAAGGCGGCGGCGAGGAGGAGTGGCTGGCGCATGGGGGGGGGGGCTCCGC
>JAIUPD010000020.1 GCA_020161615.1 Pseudomonadota bacterium
TAACAAGCCGGGCGATTGCCGCTAAGATATTGATACCGAACCGATTCGCCGGGTACTTCCGCCACAGACCCTCCCCGCGCGCCCCAGGCCCGGACACCGCCTTTCCCGTGACAGCCCCCCGCTCCGGCGCCCCGCCGGCGGCACATCACCCCCTCGCGCGCCCGGCTGTTATCCGATGACAGGCCCGATCCGCCCCCCATCCCTTGCCCCCACGGCACCCACCGCCCCTTCGGTCGAGGCGATTCGGCCCCCCAAGGCGAATCGCCCCACCGCGGCCCCGCCTCCCGCGGCGCGGTCGAAGGGCGTATTTGAGGCAGAATGAAGCGCAGCCCGCCCCACCCACCCCCGCGCGGGTGGCAACGACGACTCGAGTATTTCCGGCAAGATGATGAGCCCGGGGGGCGGCGGACGAGGGGGCCGGCACGGCGCCCGCCGCGCGGGCAAGGACCACGAAGCGAGCACAGGGGCCGAGACCGCCCCACCGGCCCCCCGGAGCCGCGGCTCGGGACGCGAGCCACGGACACCGCACAGACGAAAACGGCGGATCGCGCATCTCGGGCAAGACGAGGGCTCCGCCCCAACACTTCGTTGCGGCCCGACAGTCGCCCAACGCGCCCGCGACAGCCGGCAACAAAAGCGAAATACCGCCCCGGGCGGTCAGGCGAGCGCGGCGCGGAGCCAGGTGTGGAGCGGGTCGAACCCCTGCAGCGCGGCGGCGAGGCGGGCGGGAGCACCGGGACCGAAACCGCTGTCCATCGGCTGCCGATCGTCCCAGACCAGAAGCGACTTGCGCCGCAGCAGATCGCCCCTCGGGTGATCGGCCGGATAGGGCGCCGGCACGCGCTTCAACTCGGGCGGGTCGACACGCAGGCCCTGCGCCGTGAGTCCCTCCAGGATCCCGGCCAGCGCCGCGCCCTCAGGCCCCGCGACGCAGGCCCGCCAGCGGTCCAAAGCGGCGGGATCGAAGCCCATCACGCCATAGCCGATGACAAAGCGCCCGGGCTCCAGCCCGACCAGCCAGGCGCCGGGGCCCGCGCCCGAAAACCCCAGATGCAGATGCGCGTTATAGGGCGTCTTGTCGCGGGCGAAGCGCAGGTCGCGGTGCAGCCGATAGATCCTGGCGGTGACCGGCGCCCCGCTGGCGGCGCTCAGCCTGTCGGCCAGCTCGGCGGCGAAAAGCCGGGCGGGCTCGGCCAGCGCGCGCTCATGGCGCGCGCGATTCGCTTCGAACCAGTCGCGACGGTTGTTGGCCTTGAGGTCGGCGAGGAAGGCGATTGTCTCGGGTGTGAACATGGCGGGCCTCCTGCGGGCAGGATGCCGGGGCCGCCTGCGCTGTCAACGGTGCAGCAGGTAGATGTCCATGATCCAGCCATGCCGGGTGCGCAGCGCGGCGCGGGTCTCGAGGATGCGCGGGCCGACCTCGGCCAGCGGACCGGCGATCAGCGCCTCGTGCTCCATCCCCAGATAGGCGCCCCAGTGGATCGTCACGCCCTGGGGATCGAGCGCCGTGAAGGCGCCGCCTTGGTCCAGCATCACCGCCACGGTATCGGCGCCTTCAGGCCAGCCCTGCCTGAGGCGGCGGCCGGTGGTGATGACCACGGGGGCCGCGAGATCGTTCAGGGGAATGGCATGCGCCGCCGTCAGCACCGACAGCGAGGTCACGCCCGGCACCACGCGGGGCGTCAGGCCCAGCCGCGCCGCCACCCGCAGGGTTGAATCGTAAAGCGAGGGATCGCCCCAGACCAGGAGCGCCACGCGCCCGCCGCCGGGCAGATGGGCGTCGATGGCGGTTTTCCACGCGCCGGCGATGGCGTCGTGCCAGTCGTTCACCGCGTCCAGATAGGGGGGCGCGGCGTCGCGCCGCGGCAGGTCGAATTCCACGACCCGTGCCAGATCCGGCAGATGCGCGGCGCAGATCTGGCGGCGCAGATCCGCCAGATCGCTTTTCTCGTCGCCCTTGCGGGGTAGAAGGATCAGATCGGCCTCCTGCATCGCCCGGATCGCCGCGAGCGTCACATGCTCGGGGTTGCCGGTGCCGATGCCGATCAGATCCAGCGCGATCATGCCGCCGCGCCGCCGCCTTCACCCCGGGCCCATTGCCGCCCGGCCAGCCAGCCCAGCGCCACCCAGACCGCCAGCCCCACGCCCAACACCCGGGACGAGAAAATCGCCCCGACCTCGGTCGGCGCATAGCCGTAGAACCCGTCGAGCAGCGGCGCGCCCACCACATGCGGCGCCGCGATCAGCGCGGCACCCGCCAGCGTGGTGATCACCGAGCGGCCGTAAGCCATGGCGGCGATGCCGAGCCCGGTTGCCACCACCGTCGACCACCACCAGACCTGACGCGCCGCCAGATCCGCCGCGGCCGAGCCCGGCAGCTCCGGCGCCAGCCCCATCCCGGGCGCCAGTTGGAAGGCGGCGAAACCGGCAAGGCCCCAGAGCGCGCCCTCGGTCGCGGTGATCCGCTTGCCGAATTGCGCGGCGATGGCGAAGCCCACGGTCAGCATGATGCCATAGGCGACATAGAGCAGCACCGTGAAGCCCACGGTCAGCGCATTGCGCTGGAAGGGTGAGACATCGCCGTCGCCATGCTCATGCGCGCCGTGGTCATGCGCTTCGGACGCGGCTTCGGCATGGGAATGGTCGGCGCCTTCGGGGGCGGCCGGGGCGGCCTCCGGCGCCGCGAAATGCACCAGCTCGCCGGTTTCGTATTGCTCACCCAGCAGGATGTAATTCTGGATGAAGGCGAAATGCAGAACGGCGGCGAGCAAGCCCGCACTGATCCCGGCGATCAAGGCGCCGGTCATCATTTTCTGGAACATGGGACCGGGCTGCCTCAGTGGCAGGGGAAGCCGGTGGCGTGACGCATGTCATGCGCCGCGTCGTGCAGGGTCGCCGATTGGGCATGGCCCACGGCGAAGAGCAGCGTCAGGCCGATCACCGCCATGCCGAGCACGGGGGCGAGGAGCGATTGGGCCTTGGTCTGGGTCGTGTTCATCTCGGGTCTCCTTGCCGTCCCACCGACGGCGGTTCTGTGGGTGTCGGGCCGGTCTCCTGGCTCGCGGGTCGCTGCGGACTGCCGCCTTCCCGACCCCCCGAGGGGCAGTGGCGCGTTGGCAGCCAGCTCTCCGCTGACAGTCGCGGGGGCGGCCGGGGCATTGCACCCCGTTCCCGTTTCAGCCCCGATCGGGGGGCACCTGACCCTTTCACCCTTGCCGGAAGCGGGCGGCCGGGTCAAGGAAGATCGCGGCGGGGCAGGGGCGCCGCCGCGGCCGGGCGATCACGCGGCGTGGTGCAGCCGATGGGCAAAGGCGCCCGAATCCTTGAAGCGCCGCAGGGCCTTGGCCCCGGCGAGCGCGGCCAGATCCGCCAGCGGCTCGACGATCACCACCAGCATATAGGCCGCGCCGAAGCTCACCACACCGGACAGGGCCGAGGCCCCGTGGCCGTAGAGCGCCCAGAAGGCGACCCAGGCGACGATCCCGCCCTGATAGGCGACCGAGAGTTTCAGCACATCCGCATAGCCCAGATCGACATAGGGCTTGTGCGCCGGGACGATCCGCCGAGCCAGCATGTGGATGCCGATCAGCGGGAAGAGCAACGTCGTCACATTGACGGTGAACATCGGCAGGTCCGAGGGCGCGAAGAACAGCCCCTGCACCAGGAGCCCCGCCGCCAGACCCAGCGCCGCCGGACCGGCACCCAGGATCAGCATCAGGGTGGTGCCGAGGATCAGATGGACCTCGCTCACGCCCACCGGCATATGCGGCAGGACCTCGAAGCAGATGAAAGTGCCGACAGTGGCCAGCACCGTGCGCAGCGCGAAGGAGGCGGCGGAATGGCTCCTCAGATCCTCGGCCACCAGTTTCAGCGACAGGCCGGCGGCGGCGGCCGCAGTGCCGTAGGACAGGATCATCTTGGCGCCGTCGACGACGCCGGGTTCGATATGCATGGGCTCTCCTTGCCGTCCCACCGACGGCGGCTCTGTTGGTGTCGGGCCGGTCTCCTGGCTCGCGGGTCTCGGCCTCGCGCCGCCTTCCCGACCCGCTCAGGGGCAGTGGCATGCTGGCGCGCGGCTCTCCGCTGACAGTCGCGGGGGCGGCCGGGGCATCGCACCCCGTTCCCGTTTCAGCCCCGGACGGGGCACCTGACAGGGGCAAGTGTCGGGGCAGGGCGCCCGTTTGTCGATGTCAGAGGCGGCATTGCAGCGCGAAATCGCGACAGGGGCCTCAGCCGGGTATGCGGGCCAGGGCCTTGAAGCGCAGCCCGCTCAGGGGCCGTGCATCGGCGAAGGTCCCGTCGGCCGAGGCCGCATAGAGCCGGGCGAAGGTCAGCAGGTCCGGCAGGTCGGCTTCGGTCAGGTCGCCGAACAGATAGGCGGTCTTGCCCGGTGCCCGGAAGGCCAGCGACGAGGGCCGCGCGCAGCCCGAGAGGCAGTCGGTGGTGGCGATCCCGGCCGCGATCCCCTCGGCCGCCAGCGCCTCGCCCAGCACCGCGGCAAATCCCCCGCGCCCCAGCGCGCAGCTGGTGCAGAGCGTGATCCTCATTCCGCGAGCGGCCCGTAGAGGATCAGCCCCGCCGCCCGGGGATCGGCCGAGGCCAGCGTCGCGGCCAGCGTCGCCACCGTGGCGCGGGTCAACCGCTGGTCGGGGTGGCTGACATTCTCCGCCAGCAGCGCCGGGGTCTCGCCCGGCAGGCCCGCTTCCAGCAGCATCTCGGCCAGCCGGGCGAAGGTGCGCTTGGGCATGAAGACCACGGTGGTGGCCTTGGCATCGGCCAGCGCCGCCAGGTTCAGCCCCTCGGGCAGGGTGCCGGTTACGTCATGGCCCGTGACGAATTGCACGCGCCGCGCTTCCAGCCGCCGGGTCAGAGGGATCCCTGCCGCCGCCGCCGCCGCCGAGGCCGAGGTGACGCCCGGCACGATCTCGAACGGGATGCCGGCCTCGCGCAGCGCGGTGATCTCCTCCTCCAGCCGCCCGAAAATGCCCGGATCGCCGGATTTCAGCCGCACCACCCGCGTCCCGGCACTGGCGTAATCGACCAGAAGCCGGCTCACATGGTCCTGCTTGGGCGAGGGGCGCCCGGCCCGCTTGCCCACCGCGACCAGCTCGGCCCCCGGCCCCGCCAGTTCCAGGATCGGCCCGGCCGAGAGGTCGTCGAACAGCACCGCCTCCGCCGCCTTCAGCCGTTTCACCGCCTTCACGGTCAACAGATCCGGGTCGCCCGGCCCCGATCCCACGAAGCTGACGAATCCGCTCATCGCCCGGCCCCCGTCTTCTTTGCGCCCCAAATATCCCGGGGGGAGCGCGGCGCCAGCCGCGCGCGGGGGGCAGCGCCCCCCGGCTGCCGCCGATCAAGACGCGCGAGGCCCGCGTCCTGCGTAGGGTGGGATTTCATCCCACCATCCCCGGCCGCCCTCATCCCGCATCCTCCGCGATCAGGTGGAAGAACGTCCCTGAGACCCTTCCCCGCACCGATCCCGTCTCCACCACCGAAGCCCCCTCGGCATCCGTCACCCGCGCCAGACCCGCATCCGGTTGTTCGAGGATCGTCGAATAATGAAACTCATGCCCGCGCAAGACCGCCCCCGGCCCGAACCCCGGCATCCCCGCCACCAGCTCGGCCCGGCGATAGCCCAGATGCATCTTCCGCTTCTCGTAGCTGGTCACCAGCCCCAGAAGCCCCGCCATCCGGTGGCGCACGCCCGCCTTGTCGACCAGCGCCTCGCCCAGTGCCATGTAGCCCCCGCATTCCCCATGCACCGGCTTCGTTTCGGCATGGTGCCGCAACCCCGCCCGGAACCGCTCGGCCCCGGCCAGCACGCCCGCGTGCAACTCGGGATAGCCGCCCGGCAGCCAGACCAGATCCGCCTCGGGTGGCGCCTCGTCGGCGAGGGGCGAGAAGGGCAGGATCTCGGCCCCGGCCTGCCGCCAGCCCTCGACCAGATGCGGATAGGCGAAGGAAAAGGCCGCGTCCTGCGCCAGCGCGATCCGCTGCGCCGGCGGCGTCACGCGCAACGCCGTAGGGTGGGTTTTCAACCCACCCTCCGCCGCCGCGACGATCGCCCCCAGATCGACATGCGCCCTGAGAAACGCCGCATAGCCGGCAATCGCCACCTCCAGATCGGGATGTTCCACCGCCTGAACCAGCCCCAGATGCCGCTCCGGCAGCACCAGATCGCCGCGCCGGGGCAGCACGCCCAGCACCTTGATTCCCGCCTCCTCCATCCCCAGCCGGGCCAGCCGCTCGTGCCGGGGGCTGGCGCAACGGTTGAGAATCACACCCGCAAAGGGCAGGTCCGGCCGGAACGCCCTGAACCCCAAGGCCACCGCCGCCGCCGATTGCGCCTGACCCGAGACATCGACCACCAGCACCACCGGCCAGCCCATGCACGCCGCCGTCTCGGCCGAAGATCCGTGCCCCGTCGCGCCCTTGAAGGCCACGCCGTCGTAAAGGCCCATCGAGCCCTCGGCCACCACCAGATCCGCGCCTTCCGCCTGCGCCGCGATGGCGCCCAGCAGCCCCTCGCCCATCGCCCAGGTATCGAGGTTGAAGGACGCCCGCCCCGCCGCCGCCCGGTGAAAGGCCGGGTCGATGTAATCCGGCCCCGACTTGAAGGGCTGGACCCGCAACCCGTCTTCGCTCAACGCCCTGAGCAGCCCCAGCATGACCGTGGTCTTGCCGGTGCCCGAGGCAGGCGCCGAGACGAGGATCCCCTTCATTCCTTCGACCCCGCGTAAACGGAATCCGCCGATTGCGGCCGGAAGCGGCGGTCGTAATCGACGGCATAGAGGCAGCTTTCCTCGAACCCTTCCGCCGCCAGCGCCGGCCCCACCAGAATCAGGGCCGTCCGCTCCATCGAGCCCGCGACCAGCCCCTCGATGGTCCCCAGCGTCCCCCGAACGATCCGCTGCTCGGGCCAGGTGGCCCGCCAGACCACCGCCACCGGGCAGTCGCTGCCATAGGCCGGAACCAGATCCGCGACCGTCTGCTCCAGATTATGGATCGACAGATGGATGCAGAGCGTCGCCCCCGTCGCCGCGAAATTCGCCAGCGTTTCGCCCTCGGGCATGGCACTGGCCCGCCCCGGCGTCCGCGTCAGCACCACCGATTGCGCCAGCCCCGGCAGTGTCAGTTCCGCCCCCAGCGCGGCGGCGGCGGCGGCGAAGGCGGGCACGCCCGGCGTCACGCTATAGGGAATGCCCAGCTCGCGCAGACGTCGGAGTTGCTCGCCCATCGCCGAATAGACCGACAGGTCCCCCGAATGCAGCCGCACCACATCCTTGCCTTCGGCATGGGCCGCCGCGATCTCGGCCATGATCTGATCCAGCGACAAGGGCGCCGTGTTGACGATCCGCGCCCCCTGCGGGCAATGGCCCAGCACCGCCTCCGGCACCAGCGAGCCGGCATAGAGGCAGACGGGCGAGGTGGCGATGATGTCGCGGCCCCGCAGCGTCAACAGGTCGGGCGCGCCGGGTCCGGCGCCGACGAAATGGACGGTCATGCGTGGCCTCCTTCGGCAAGGGCGCAGGTCGCGAGCCGGTCGGGCGAGACAGCGCGCGGCCCCAGCAGATACGCGCCGGGACCGGCCGCGGCAAGCGCGCAGGTCTCGGCGACCGAGCCGGTGCCCCTCGCGTCCCGGCTCCGCTCGGATTGGGTGAGGGTCGGCGGCAGGGGCTCCTCGACGGCGATCAGTGGCAGGTTCAGGGCATGGGCAAGGGGCGCCAGCGCCGGCGCCTTGTCGGCGAGCGTCGCCAGCGCATCGGGCATCCCGCCCGCCGCCGCCAAAGCGCCTTGCAACGAGGCCATCGTCGCCCGCGAAGAAAACCCGAACCCCGCCACGATCATCCCGCTGCCCGCCATCCCGTAGGCTGCGCTTCAGCGCACCATCCCCCCACAATCGTCACAGAACCACGCTCCACTGCACAATCGGATAGGCCGATTTCCAGCCGCGGCGCGATCCCAAAGCCCCCGCCTCGGCCAATTCGACCCGCAACAGGTTCCCCCCCTTCGCCCCGTGCCAGAGCGCCAGCAAAGCCTCGGATTCCAGCGTTACCGCATGGGCGACCAGCCGCGTGCCGGGTGGCAACAACCCGAAAAGCTGCACCAGCAGCGCCTCCGACAGCCCGCCGCCGATGAAAACTGCATCCGGCAGCGGCTGGCCTTCCAGCACCGCAGGCGCCCGCCCCTCGGCCACCACCAGCCGCTCGACCCCCAGCCGCAGCGCATTCTCCCGCGCCCGCGCCGCGCGGCCCGGATCGGCCTCGAAGCCGATGGCCCGCGTCGTCGGATGGCTCAGCAGCCATTCGATCCCGATGGAGCCCGAGCCCGCGCCGATATCCCACAGCAGTTCGCCGGGCCGAGGCGCCAGCGCCGACAGGGCCAGCGCCCGCACCGGGTGTTTGGTGATCTGCCCGTCATGGGCGAACCATTCGTCCCCGCGCCCGGAGGCCGCCCCCAGCACCGCGCCCGCCCCTGCGACGGAAATCGCCACCGCCACCGGATGCTGCACATCGTCCAGCGCGTAATTCTCAGCCAACACCCGCCGCACCCGCTCGCGCTTCCCGCCCAGCGCCTCCAGCACCACCAGTTCCGAGGCCCCGAACCCCTCGCCCGCCAGCCACACGGCCAGCTCCGCCACCGCCGCCCCGTCGCGCAGCGTCACGACCGCCCGCGCCCCCGGCGCCAGGAGCGGGCGCAACCGCGTCAAGGGCGCTGCATGCAGGCCCAGACAGGACACCCCCTCCAACCCCCAGCCCAAGCGCGATGCGGCCAGCGAAAAGCACGACGCCCCCGGCACGGCGACCCATTCCCCGGGCGCCAGCGCCTTCGTCACCACCGTCCCCGCCCCGAACCAGAAGGGATCGCCCGAGGCCAGAATCACCACCCGCCGCCCGCGCATCGTCATGAGCAGCGCCACACCTTCGGCGAAGGGCACCGGCCATGCCACCCGCTCCGCCGCCAGATCCGGCAGCAGCGCCAGATGCCGCGGCGGTCCCATCACCACCTCGGCCCCTTGCAGCGCCGCCCGGCTTGCGTCAGTCAGCCCCTCGGGGCCATCCTCGCCCAGCCCCAGGATCGTCAGCCACGGAGTGTCAGCCATGCCCAACATCCTTCTCCTCGGCGGCACGATGGAAGCGAGCGCCATGGCTCGCCGCCTGGCCGACCGGGGCCTCGCCGCGACGCTTTCCTACATGGGCCGGGTCGAACGGCCCAAACCGCAACCGATCGCGGTGCGCATCGGCGGGTTCGGCGGCGTGCCCGGTCTGATCCAATACCTGACGGACCACCAGATCACCCATGTGATCGACGCGACCCATCCCTTCGCCGCGCAGATGAGCAGCAACGCTGTCGCCGCCTGCGCCCAGACACAAACGCCCCTGATCGCCCTGACCCGCCCCGCCTGGCAACCGGGCCCCGGCGACGACTGGCAGCGCGTACCCGACATGGCGGCGGCGGTCGCGGCGCTGGCGGGCCCGCCGCGGCGCATCATGCTGGCCATCGGCCGCAAGCATCTGGCCGAGTTCGCCGCTCAGCCGCAGCACCATTACCTGCTGCGCCTCGTCGACGCGCCCTCGGAAATCCCGCCGCTGCCGCATCACAGCGTGGTGGTGGACCGCGGCCCTTTCAGCGCCGAGGCCGACGAGGCCCTGATGCGCGAACACCGGATCGACCTGATCGTCGCCAAGAACGCCGGCGGCATCGGCTCGGTCTCGAAACTTCAGGCCGCCCGCGCCCTGCACCTGCCGGTTCTGATGATCGACCGCCCGCAACTCCCCCCGCGCCACAAGACCCACGACCCGGAGGAGGTCCTGCGCTTCGTCACCGCCTGACCCCATCTTTGCGCTGAAAATATCCCGGGGGGGTCCGGGGGGGCAGCGCCCCCCCGGCGGGTCGCCCGAGGCGCCCGCGCCAGCGGGCAACGAGGGCGAAACCCCTCTCACGCCGATCTCGGGGTGAAAAGCCAGGGCCCCGCCGGCCCCTCGATCACCCTTGTCGCCGAATTGCCGACGATGACCATGGTCCGCATATCCGCCATCTCGGGCGTGCACTCGGGCAAGGGCACGATCCGCAGGCTCTGCTCGGGCGTGGATACCGCGCGGGCGAACAGCACCGGCCGCGCGTCGCGGCAGGTCTCGTTCAGCACCGCCAGCGTGCGGGCGAAGCCCTCGGGCCGGGATTTCGAGCGGGGGTTGTAGAAGGCCATGGCGAAATCGGCCTCGGCCGCCAGCCGCAGCCGCTTCTCGATCAACGCCCAGGGTTTCAGGTTGTCGGACAGGTTGATGGCGCAGAAATCATGGCCCAGCGGCGCACCCGCCGCCGCCGCGGCGGCCAGCATCGCAGTGATGCCGGGCAGCACCCGGATTTCCAGCGCGCGCCAGGTCAAAGGCCCCGCCTCCAGCGCCTCGAACACCGCCGAGGCCATGGCGAAGACCCCGGGATCGCCTGAGGAGACCACCACCACCTTCCGCCCCGCCGCCGCCATTCCCAGCGCGTGGCGCGAGCGGTCCAGTTCCACCCGGTTGTCGGACGGATGCAGGGTCAGCCCCTCGCGCGGCGCCACCCGGGCAACATAGGGGATATAGCCCACCACGTCGGTCGCCTCGGCCAGCACCGCCTCGACTTCGGGCGTCACCAAGGTTTCCCGCCCCGGCCCGAGGCCCGCCACCACAACCCAACCATTTCTGTCTGGCGCGATGCCGGACGCGAAACTGGTGCCCACTTTCGCTGGCATCGCACTCATGGCCGCCGCCCCTGCCCATGGATCAGCGCGATCGAGAAATAGGGCGCCGCCTCGACCTCGGCGAGTTTGCGCACCCGCTCGCCCGCCATCGCCGCGTATTCCACCAGCCAGGCGTCGGCCATCCGTCCGGCCAGTTCGACCGCGCGCTTCAGCTTCGGCAGGTTCTGGCCGATCTTCATCACCACCAGTGCGTCGGTTCCGGCAATGCGCGCGGTCAGCGCCGCTTCCGGTAGGGTGGCGGGCGCCACGGTCAGCACGTCGTCGCCCCAAGTGATCGGCGCGCCGGTGGCGGCCCAGGCGGCCGACATGCCGGTGATGCCGGGCACGATGCGCACCGGCACGAAGGGCGCGAGCCGGGTGTAGAGATGCATGAACGAGCCGTAGAAGAACGGGTCGCCCTCGGCCAGCACCACCACATCCTCGCCCGCCTCGGCCAGGGCGCGCAGGGGTGCGGTCACCTCTTCGTAGAAACCCGAGAGGACCGCGGCATAGCGCGGGTCGTCGAGCGGGATCTCGGTCGTGACCGGGTAATCCATCGGTAGTTCGACGGCATCGGCGCGCAACATCCCGTCCACGATCTTCCGCGCCTGACCCATGCGCCCGGCCTTGCGGAAATAGGCGACATGGCGCGTGCCCCGGACCAGCCGGTCGGCGCGCACGCTCATCAGATCGGCGGCGCCGGGGCCGAGGCCCACGCCATGAACCGTGCCAGTCATTCCTTGCGGCTCGCGAGGGCGTTGATCGCGGCGACGGTGATGGCCGAGCCACCCAGCCGCCCCTCGACGATGCAAGACGGCACCGGTTGCACCTGCCAGAGCGCGTCCTTCGATTCCATCGCGCCGACGAATCCGACCGGGCAGCCGATGATCGCCGCTGGGCGCGGGCAGGTCGGGTCCTCCAGCATGTTCAGCAGGTGGAAGAGCGCGGTCGGCGCGTTGCCGATGGCCACCACCGCCCCGTCCAGATGCGGGCGCCAGAGTTCCAGCGCCGCGGCCGAGCGGGTGTTGGAGATGGCCTTCGCCATCTCGGGCACGGCCGGGTCATGCAGGGTGCACATCACCGCATTCTCGGCCGGCAGGCGAAAGCGGGTCACGCCCTCGGAGACCATCCGCGCGTCGCAGAGGATCGGCGCGCCGGCCTCCAGCGCGGTCCGCGCGGCGGTCACGAATCCCGGCGACATCTTCACGAATTTCTCCAGCCCGACCATGCCGGCGGCATGGATCATGCGGACCACGACCTGTTCCTCGTCGGCGTCGAACCGGGCGAGGTCGGCCTCGGCGCGGATCGTGGCAAAGCTCTGCCGGTAGATCGCGGCGCCGTCGGTTTCATAGGTCCAGGGCATTCAGGAGGCTCCGAAATGGGCGCGCACCTGCTCGGCGCTCAGCCCGTGATGAGGCAGGGAATCGCCCGCCCGCGCGTTGAGTGCCACGCCATAGGCGCCGTTTTCGCCGGTGATGACGACATCGGCAGGCCCGGGCCGGGCGCAGCCCTTGGCGCAGCCGCTGACATGCAGGCGGCCCTGGACATGGGGCGCGAGGGCCAGCGCCAGGGCGCGGGTCTCGACACTCGATTGCGGGCAGAAGGGGGCGCCAGGGCAGGCATCGGCGCGCAGCTCGGGCGCGTCGGCGTCCCACAGCAGTCCGGTGCGCGGCCCGGGCGTGGCGTCGAGCAGCAGCAGCACCCGCCAGGGTGTCACACGGATCGCGCTGGCCTTGCTGTCCAGGATCGCGGCGGCGAGGTCGCCGGCCTGAATCTGCCCGAAAGCCGCGCCATGGATCGCCCCCAGCGCATGCGTCCCGGGGCGCAGCGGGGGTCGCCGGGTCGCCGGGGCCAGGCTCGGCTCGGCCCAGGCGGGCAACGGCGCGTGGTGGCGGGCCATGCGCCCCGCCGCCGCCCCGCCCGAGGCCACGAACCAGTCGCACAGCCGGATCAGCGTGTCGATTTCGGCCCCCGGCAGCAGGGGAATGCCCAGCGGGTACCCCTCCGGCCGCAGGATCAGGCCGCGATGGCTGCCGCGCTCGATGCGGAAATCGGCGGGTGTGTCGCGCAGCATCGGCCCCGGTCCGGCGTCGATGGCGAAGCCCATCTTCGGCGGCAGGTCGGGCAACGCCTCCAGCCGCGCCAGCAGTTCGCCTGTCAGGCGGTGGGTATCGCCGCCATCGGCCCAGGTCGGGGCGGTCAGGATGTTGCGCCGCGTTTCGGTCGCGACATCGGCATCGACCAGGCCCAGATCGGTCAGGGTGGTCAGCAGGTCGGGCAGGGCGCCCGGCTGGACGCCCCGGACCTGCAGATTGGCCCGGTTGGTCAGGTCGATCAGCCCGGCGCCGTATTCCTCGGCCGCAGCGCAGAGGCCCAGGGCCTGCGCGGCGCTCAATTCGGCCAGCCGGGGCCGGACGCGCACGACATAGCCGTCGCCCGAGAGCATCGGCCGCAGCGCACCGGGACACCAGCCCTTGACCTCGAAACTCATGGGTTCAGCCCCGCCAGGATCGAATTCCTCCGTGTGGACCAGAGCCCCGCCCGGTGCAAGTCGGCAAAGCGCGCCTCCATCGCGGCCAGGGCTTGCGGGTTTTCGCGCCCGAGGAAGTCGCGCACCTCGGCCCGGCCCAGCGTTGCCTCGTGATAGAGGTCGAAGAGCTGCGGCGGCACGGCGGCGGCCAGATGGGCGAAGGCGCCGAGGTGGTCGAGCGTCGCCGCGATCTCGGCCGCGCCCCGGAAGCCGTGGTTCATCATGCCGTCGATCCATCTGGGATTGGCGGCCCGGGCGCGGACCACGCGGGCCAGTTCCTCGGTCAGGCTGCGGGCTTTCGGTCGCGAGGGATCGGTCGCGTCCAGATGATAGAGCGCGGCCTTGCCGCCGGTGATCCGCTGGGCGGCCGCGAATCCTGCCTCATGCGCGGCGTAATCCGCCGCCAGCAGCAGGTCGGTTTCCGGCAGGTCCTGCAGGTGAACGAAAGCATCGGCGTGGCGGACCCTTGCCTTCAGCCCTTCGGCATCCTCCGCGCCCGTGTCGAGCGCATGGGACGAGGCCGCGAGCCAGGCCTCCCCGGCCTGTTGCCGCGCGTCCTCGGTATAGGTGTCGGGTGTCTCGCCCAGGCCGAGGCCATAGGTTCCGGGTTTCGGCCCGTAGACCCGGCTCAGATCCTCACGCCCGGCATAGGGATTCCAGTCGGGCGCCTCGTCGCGCCCGGCCAGCGCCCGGATCGCGGTGGCGAAGAGCGCGGAGAGTTCCGGGAACACGTCGCGGAACAGGCCCGAGACGCGCAGGGTCACGTCCAGCCGGGGCCGGTCCAGTTCGGCAATCGGCAGGATCTCGACGCCGGACACCCGCCCGCTTTCCCCATCCCAGACCGGTTTCGCGCCGATCAGATGCAGCGCCATGGCGAATTCCTCGCCCGCCGTGCGCATCGTCGCGCTGCCCCAGAGGTCCACGACCAACCCCTGCGGAAACTCGCCGTGGTCCTGCAGATGGCGTCGCACCAGCTCCTCGGCCAAGGTCACGCCCTGGGCATGGGCGGCGCGGCTGGGCACGGTGCGGGGATCGGTGGTGAAGAGGTTCCGCCCCGTGGGCAGCACATCCTTCCGCCCACGCCAGGGCGAACCCGAAGGCCCGGGCGCCACGAACCCGCCGCTGAGGGCGGTCAGGAGCCCCTGCCTTTCCGCCCCGCCGTGCTCGCCCGTGCCGAAAACATGCAGCCCCTCGCCGAACTGGCTTTCCTTCACGTCGCAGACGAAACGGTCGATGCGGGTGATCGCCTCGGCCAGCGAGGTGGCGCGGGTCAGGCCCAGCTCCTCCTCCAGCCCCAGCGCCTGCGCCTCGGTGCGGATATCTTGTTGCAGCCGGTCGCGCCGCGCGGGGTCCAGCCCGTCGGCGTTGGAAAACTCATCGAGCAGCGCTTCCAGCCGGGTCGTGCCGGCGCCTGCCTGTGCCTCGGTCAGGGGCGGCGGGACATGGCCCAGCGTCACCGCGCCAAGGCGGCGTTTGGCCTGCGCCGCCTCGCCCGGGTCGTTGACGATGAACGGGTAAAGCAGCGGCAGGCCCCTTGTCAGCGCCTCGGGCCAGCAGGCATCCGACAGGGCCACGGATTTCCCCGGCAGCCATTCCAGCGTGCCATGCGCGCCGATATGGATCAGCGCATCGGCCTGCTGGCGGAGCCAGAGGTAGAAGGCGACATAGGCGTGACAGGGAACCTTGGCGACATCGTGATACTCGGCGTCCCGGGCGGTGACCTGACCTCGTTCCGGTTGCAGGGCGATCAGCGCATTCCCTGCCCGGATCGCGGCGAAACGGAAGGCGCCGTCTTCAAGGCTGTCATCCTCCTCGGGGTCGCCCCAGGCGAGGTGAATGTCCTCCTGCAATTCCTGCGGCAGGCGGGCCAGCGCCAGCCGGTAATCGAAAAGCGACCAGTCGATGCGGGCGGTTTCCAGCGCCTTGGGATCGGCGGGGGCGGTGGCGTAGCCCTCGGCGCCCAGCGCCTCCAGAATGACCGCAGCGGAGGCCAGCGCATCCAGCCCCACGGCATGCGCCATCTGCCAGGATTTGCCGGGATAGGTCGACAGCACCAGCGCCGGGCGGATCTGCGGTCGGGGTGTGGTTGCCAACCGGTGCCAGCCAAGGACCCGAGCGACCAGCGCGGCGATCCGCTCGGGCTCGGCCCGGTGGTGGATGCGGGCGAATTGAAGGTCCGGGTCGGGGTCCGAGGCGCCCTTGAAACTGACCGCGGCGCCGAAGATCCGCCCGTCCACCTCGGGTAACACGACATGCATGGCGAGGTCAGCGGGCGACAGGCCCCGGTCGGACGTCTCCCAGGCCGCGCGCGGGTTGGTGGCGAGCGCCACCTGAAACACCGGCACCCCGGCGACATCGAGGGGCGAGGTCCCGCCGTCCCGCGCGCTGAAGGCGGTGGCGTTGACGATGGCGGCGGGGGCGAGGTGGCGGACCCAGCGCTCCAGCCAGCCCCGCGCGCCCGGGGCCTTCAGCGAGGGCGCGAAGAGGCCGATCACGTCATAGCCTGCGGCGTCGAAGGCGCGGGCGATGGCCTCCAAGGGTTCGGTATCGGCGGCAGTCAGATAGGCGCGGTAGAAGGTCAGCAAGATCCGCGGCCGTGTGCCGAAGGACAGCGCCGCGGGGCAATGCACCCCCTCGGGCGTCCAGCCGCCGACCTCGGGCGTGGTGCGGATGCCGCGCACCGGGGGGGCGTAGAGCCCGCAGGCCAGCGCGAATTGCTGGAGCGCCGCCTGCGCCGCCACCGCCCCGCCCTGATCGCAGAGATGCTGCAAGCGGCGGAGGGTGGAGACAGGCAGCGTGCTGATCGCGTCAAGCTGCGGATCCGGGCGGCCATCGGCGGGCAAGACCGCCAGCGCCAGACCAGTGCGGCTGGCCAGCGCCTGCAGCTGTTGCAGGCCATAGGACCAATAGGGCACGCCGCCGATCAGCCGGATCAGCACGCCCCTGGCGCCCGCCAGCGTATTCTCGACATAGGTATCGACCGAGAGCGGATGCTTCAGCGCGGCGAGATTGGCGAGGCGCAGGGTAGGATGGGCAATATTGCCCATCCTGCGGGCCCGGTGGAACCCTTCCGCGAAAGCGCCGAGGTCGGAATCGGAAAACGACAGCACCACCAGATCCGCGGGCGACTGCCCCAGATCCTGCGGTGTGGCCGTCTCCTCGAGCCCGTGGCTTTCGCGGAAGAGGACGTGCATCAGAGACCCAGCGCCGCCTTGATCGCCGCCTCGTCGATACGGTCATGTTCGGCGATCACCACCAGCGAGGTCTGCCGCGCCTCGCCCGGTTTCCAGGCCCGGTCGAACTGATGGCGGACGCGCGCGCCCACCGCCTGCACCAGCGCCCGCATCGGCTTGCCGGTGACGGCGACATAGCCCTTCACCCGCAGGATATCGAGGTCGCGGGCCATCTGCTCGATCTTCACCGCCAGCGAGGGCAGGTCGGCGACCTCGCCCAGTTCCACGACGATGGTGTCGAAATCGTCATGCTCGTGATCGTCATGTCCGTCGTGATGCGAGGGGCGCGCGGCGATGTCGTCTTCGGCTGCCGCTTCCAGACCCAGGATCACCCGGGGATCGACGGCGCCCTCGGTCACTTCGACCACCGGCAGTGGGCGGGGCGCCTCGGCGGCGATCACGGCACGGGCGGCGGCGATCCCTTCGGGCCCCGCGAGGTCTGCCTTGGTCAGCAGGACCACATCGGCGCAGGAGATCTGATCCTCGAAGACCTCGGAGAGCGGCGTCTCGTGGTCGATGGATTCATCCGCCGCGCGCTGGGCATCGACGGCGGCGACATCGGGGGCGAAGCGCCCGGCCGCCACGGCCTCGGCATCGGCCAGCGCGATGACGCCATCCACCGTGATGCGCGAACGGATCGCTGGCCAGTCGAAGGCCTTGAGCAGCGGCTTGGGCAGGGCAAGGCCCGAGGTCTCGATCAGGATGTGATCGGGGCGCGGGGTCATGGCCAGCAGCGCCTCGACGGTCGGCACGAAATCGTCGGCCACGGTGCAGCAAATGCAGCCATTGGCCAGTTCGACGATGTTCTCCTCAGGGCAATCGGGGATCGCGCAGCCCTTCAGGATCTCGCCATCCACCCCCAGCGTGCCGAATTCATTGACCACCACGGCCAGCCGCCGTCCGCCCGCGTTGCGGATCAGGTGCGAAATCAGCGTGGTCTTGCCCGAGCCGAGAAAGCCGGTGACGATGGTGACGGGGGTTTTGTTCAGGTCGGACATTCAGGCCTCCAGCGGCGGGATACGGGCGATGCAATTCTTGCGCAGGTGTTCGGGCCGCTCGCGCCAGGGGATCAGCCCCTGCGGGGCGGCGGCATAGCGGGCGGCGCCGTCGATCAGCACTTCGGCCTGACCGGGGGCGAGATTGCCGTAGACATAGGTCCAGGCGCCGGGCGCGCGCAGGGCCACTGTGCAGCCCCGGGTGCAGTTCGACAGGCATTCGGTGCGCTTCAGCGTGACGCCGGGGGGCAGATTGCCCTCCAGCGCCTCGGCCAGCAGCAGGCCGGGGCGCGGGGCCTCCGGGTCGGGGTCGCGCTCGTCGCGGTAGCGGCAGGTCACGCAGACCAGAAGATCGACCGTCTCGGCCATTGGGCACTTTCTGGCAGGGTGCGCGCGCGGAGCCCGGCAAAGGACCCGACACCGGCACACCCCGTCCGGCTGGTTGTCTCTCGGCGCTGGCAGGTCTCCCGGCTTGCGGAGTTCAGGTTTCCCTGTGGCGGCCCGCCTTCCCGGCTTTCGCCAGTGGCATCGGGCAACCCCTCCGGTCACGGTCGCGGGGGCGGCTGCGCTTAGGGGGTTGACCCCATATCGCATTCCCTTTTCACCTGCCCCGAAGGACAGGCACCAGCCCTGCGGACATGCGCCGCGGGGACTTTCAAGTCAAGCGGGGATGCGACGGATGACGGATGCGGGCGACACGGGAGCTGAGACGGGGGCCGATCCGGGGGCGGAAAAGCACCGCGAGAAGATGCAGAAGATCAAGGCCGCGCGCGACCGGATGAAGGAAGCGCGGCAGGGCGAGAAGGGTCTGGTCATCGTCCATACCGGGCCAGGGAAGGGGAAATCGTCGTCGGGGTTCGGGATGATCCTGCGGGCCATTGCGCATGAGATGCCCTGCGCCGTGGTGCAGTTCATCAAGGGCAGTTGGGACACCGGCGAGCGGCGGCTGCTGACGACGCATTTCGGCGATCTGTGCCAGTTCCACGCCATGGGCGAAGGCTTCACCTGGGAGACGCAGGACAAGGCCCGCGACATCGCCGCCGCCCGGCGCGGCTGGGAGAAGGCGAAGGAGCTGATCCGCAACCCTGAGATTCGCATGGTGCTGCTGGACGAGATCAACATCGCCCTGCGCTACGATTATCTGGATCTCGAGGAGGTGCTGACCTTCCTGCGCGACGAGAAACCCGAGATGACCCATGTCGTGCTGACTGGCCGGAATGCCAAGCCCGAGCTGATCGAGCTGGCGGATCTGGTAACCGAGATGACCCTCGTGAAACACCCGTTCCGGTCGGGGATCAAGGCGCAGGCCGGGGTCGAGTTCTGAGGGGTTTCGCCCTCGTTGCCCGCGCCTTCGGCACGAGCGCCTCGGGCGACCAGCGGCGCGGCGTGCCGCCGCGCCGGAGAAGGGGGGGCCTTCTGCCCCCCTCTTGGCCTGACGGCCAATTCACCCCCCGAGGATATTTGAAGCGCAAAGAAGGCGGTTTAACGCCCCCTTAACTTTCATCTTTGCGCTGTAAATATCCTCGGGGGTTTCCAAAAGGGGCCTGAGGGTCCCCTTTGGCGGGGGGTGAGCGGCGTCTCGGAAACGCGCCAGTGGCGCGCCTCTGGCCGCGAACGCCGCGCCCGTGGCGCGGCCGGGAGTCGAGAGGGCTGGCCCCCCGCTATTACCCAGCGCCGACTCAGGCCTCGGCCGCCAGCCGTTCGACCTCGTCACGCAGCGCCTTGAGGTCGGCGATGGTCACCGCCAGTTCGTCGCGCTGGCGGGTCAGCTCGTCGAGCTGGCGGTCGGCCATGCCGACGAAAGCCTCGAATTGCGGCTTGGTGCCCTGCTTTTCGTAGATCAGCAGCCATTGCCGCAGTTCTTCCAGCGCGAAGCCGAATCGGCGACCGCGCAGGATCAGCGTCATCCGCGCGACCTCGCGCGGGCCGTAGAAGCGGTTGCGGCCTTCCTTCTCGGGTTTCAGCAATTCGATGTATTCGTAATAGCGCAGCGTGCGCGGCGTCACGTCGAAGCGTGCGCACATCTCCTTGAACGACAGTCTCGATTCGCTCATTGCCCGGCTGCGGCCTCACTCATTGGGATAGCCGCAGTCGCAGGCGGCTGTCGCAGCGTAAGGCGCGGCCGGGGCGGGTGCAACCGCCTTGGCGCGGGTCACCTTGGCCTTGCCAAGGCGGGCGGATCGCGCCAAGGCTGGGGCGAGCCAGAGCCGGAAGCCAGTGCAGGACATGCCATGACCGATCCCTCTCCCGCGCAGCGTTTCATCGAGGCGATTCCGCATTCCCGGGCGCTGGGCATGCAGCTGGAAGAGATCGGCGACGGGCGGGCGGTGATCTCGATGCCCTATGACGCGCGCTTCATCGGCGATCCGGCGACCGGGGTGATCGCGGGGGGCGCGGTCTCGGCGCTGATGGATACCTGCTGCGGCGCGGCGGTGATGTCCTATCCCGGGGCGCGCGGCACCGCGACGCTGGACCTGCGCATCGATTACATGCGCGCGGCCAAGCCCGGTCAGCGGATCATCGCCCGGGCCGAATGTTTTCACGCGACCCGCACCGTCGCCTTCGTCCGAGCCACCGCCCATGACGAGGACGAGAGCCTGCCGGTCGCCACCGCCTCGGGCGCCTTCACCATGGAAAGCGCGACGCGGGAGGGCGGCAAGTGAGCCGGTCGAAGCCCGAACCCGTGCAGGTCGTCAAGCAGCGCCGCGACAACGCGCTGAAGGCGCTGATCGGCGGCATTCCCTATGTGCAGTGGCTGGGAATCCAGTTCGACCGGCGCGGCGACGAGCTGACCGCGACCCTGCCCTTCGACGAGAAGCTGATCGGCAATCCCTTCCTGCCGGCGATCCATGGCGGCGTGACCTCGGCCTTTCTGGAGATCACGGCGATGATCGAGCTGAGCTGGTCCATGCTCTGGGAAGAGATGGAGAAGGGCACGCTCGATCCCCGCGCGCTCGATGCCGCGCATCTGCCGCGGCTGCCGAAGACCATCGATTTCACGGTGGATTACCTGCGGTCGGGCCTGCCGCGCGACGCCTATGCGAGGGCCCGGGTCAACCGGTCGGGCCGGCGCTATGCCTCGGTCCATGTCGAGGCCTGGCAGGACAATCGCGCGCGGCTCTTCGCCCAGGCGACCGGGCATTTCCTGATCCCCGCGCGCCAGCCCCTGGGGGCGGCACCCGGGGGGACAGCCCCGGAATGATCCCGCTGACCCACCGCCGGGTGCTGGTCATCGCCCTGCCCATCGTCGCCTCGAACGTCACGGTGCCGCTGCTGGGGCTGGTCGATACCGCGGTGGTCGGGCAGCTGGGCGAGGCAGCGCCGATCGGCGCCGTGGGCCTCGGCGCGGTGATCCTGTCGGCCTTTTTCTGGATGTTCGGCTTTCTGCGGATGGGCACGACGGGCCTTGCCGCGCAGGCCCATGGCGCGGGCGACGCGGCCGAGACGGGGGCGATCCTCAAGCGCGGTCTTCTGATCGCGGGGGCGGTCGGCGGGCTTCTGATCGCGCTGCAACTGCCCCTGATCTGGGGCGCCTTCCGCCTCGCCCCCGGCTCGGCCGAGGTCGAGGGGCTGGCCGCGCAATACCTGCAGATCCGCATCTGGGGCGCGCCCGCGACCATCGGCATGTACGCGCTGACCGGCTGGCTGATCGCGCTGGAGCGGACGCGCACCGTGATGGCGCTGCAGGTCATCACCAACGGCGCGAATATCGCGCTGGACCTGTGGTTCGTCCTCGGTCTCGGCTGGGGCGTGCCCGGGGTGGCGCTGGCCACGCTGATCGCCGAATGGTCCGGGCTGGTGTTCGGCCTGTGGCTGGTGCGTGACGGGCTGAGGGTCCAGGGTGCGCGGATCTTCGACGCGCTGAAACTCAGGCGCATGGCGACGGTCAACGGTCATATCATGGTCCGCTCGGTTCTGTTGCAGGGCTGTTTCACCGCCTTCCTGTTCCTCAGCGCCGGGCGGGGCGACCTGACCATCGCCGCCAACCAGATCCTGCTGCAATTTCTGGAGGTCATGGCCTATCTGCTGGACGGTTTCGCCTTCGCCGCCGAGACGCTGGTGGGGCAGGCCGTGGGCGCCCGCAACCGCGCCCGCCTGGCGGAAAGCGTGCGTCTCACCTCCACCTGGGGGCTGGCGGGCGCCGCGCTGATGGCCGCGCTCTTTGCCCTGCTCGGGCCCCCGATCATCGACCTGATGACCACGGCCGAGGATGTCCGGGCCGAGGCGCGCCATTACCTGCCCTGGGTGGTGGCCGCCCCCCTGGTGGGGATCGCCGCCTGGATGTTCGACGGGATCTATATCGGCGCCACGCTGACCCGGGAAATGGTCCTGACCGCCGCTTTCGCCGCCGCCACCTATGGTCTCTGCGTCTGGTTGACCTGGCCCCTGGGGAACCACGGGCTCTGGCTGTCGCTGATGATCTTCAACGCCGCCCGCGGCCTGTCGCAGGCCGTCTTCTATCCCCGTATTGCCCGATCCCTGCCATGACCTCTGACCAGATCACCCGCCTTTTCACCCGTCCCGACGGCCGCTATGTCTTCGCCCGCTGGGGGCGGCCGCTGGCCCCGGTGGTCTTCGGAATCGACGATGCCACGCTGGCGACCGTCAAGGGCGGGCTCGAGGCGGTGGTGGCGCTGGCCGGGCACAAGATGGCCGAGACCGATCCCGAACTCGGCGCGAACCTGATGATCTTCTTCTTCCGCGACTGGGACGAATTGCTGGCCGTCCCCGACCTCGACCGCCTGGTGGAGGGGCTGGCAACGCTGGTCCCGAAGCTGAAGGCGCAGGACGCGAACCAGTATCGCGCCTTCCGCTTCGACGCCCAGGGCGCGATCAAGGCCGCCTTCGCCTTCATCCGCATGGACGGCCCGATGGCCGAGGTCCCGGCCGAGGATCTGGCCCTGCTGCAGGCGGTGCAGGTGATCCTGCTCTGGGGCGATCAGGCCTTTCGCGACCTGCCGCCCTTGGCCCGTGCCCAGGGCGTCGCCGTCCTGCGCCCCGAGATCGCCGCCGTCATCCGCGCCGCCTATGACCCGGTGATGCCCGCCGCGACGCAGGACCCAAGCCACGCGCTGAGGCTGGCGGCGCGGGTGGGGTGAGAGACACTTATCAGTGCACGGAAAGCCAGACGAGAGATAACGCACCGGCAAGGAACAGCGGAACCGCGGCCATAACAGCAAGGAACAGCCAGCAGGAGGTCACGTAAGCCTCTAGGTCACCCAGATCGCCGACTCTCGGATGTCTGAAAGTTGTCAACACGGCCCGAGCCCAACGCGCCACATCGACCTGCCTTTGATAGATGGTTGTCGTGGGACGGTACCAGAGCAGGCCTGCGCTGGCGGTACTCGCTTGGAACAATCCTTCTGCAAGCGCGGTCATGCGCGGCTTGTCCCAATACAGGAACGGAGCAATCTTGAGGCCCGCGCCAAAGAGGGCGAACAGGATCACTGCTATATCGAGCAGGCCGACCCAGACTAAGGGATTCATCACGGCTCTCCTGCTTCGACCCGATCCTCTCGATATCTAGGAACTCGGCCCAAGCCCTGCAACTGACTCGACCAAGCCCCTTAGGAATGCGCCCGTAGGTCGGGGTTTACCCAGACTCCTGCGCCCTCACGAAGCCCACTTCCCCCACCCCATACTCATACCTCTGCCACAGCGTCTCGTTCGTCAGCACCACTCGCTCCCGCATCAGGTACAGATGCCAACTCTGGCCATCCACCGGCTGCGGCTTGGCGAAGGCCCGGCAACTCAGCACCGCCAGATTGCGCCCCTGCCGCGAATCGCGGGCCGAGGCATAGCGGATCGCCTCGCAACCCTGCGCCCGCACCGACTCGGCCATGTCCAGGCAGTCGGTGTAATCCTCGGGATCGTCCCACCGGCCCAATGCCGCATTGTCCGGCGCCGTCAGGTCCACGGCCAGCGGCACCTGCACCTCGGCCAGGATTGCCGTATGGGCGGTGGGGATCGTCGGCAGCGGCGTTCCGGGCGAGGCGCGATAGAACCGCACCAGCCACCAGGCGCTTTCCAGCGCCGCGGTCAGCGGCGACTCGGCGGCATAGAAGACGCCCGGCGTTCGCCCGGGGCGTCGAAAGCGCGAGGCATGGGGATAGAGGCCATAACGGAACGGCGCGCTGAATTGATAATCCAGATGAGCGCATTCGGGCGGGATGGCGGGTTTGCTGGCTTCCAGCAGCGCCTCCAGCCGGTCCTGTTCCCCTGCGCTGTCGACGATCTTCAGCGTGGCGGGGCGGTATTGGCCCTCGATCAGCCGCCAGACCTTGCCTTGCCAGGCCTCAAAGCGGAGCGCGAGCGGCATCGAGATAATTCATCACCGAGACCAGCCCGGCGGCGCTTTTCAGCAGATCGGCCGGAACGCCCTGCAAGTCGCGGTTGGGGTTGCGCATCCAGGCGGTAATGGTCTGCCGGTCGCCGCCGGTGATCGCATCGAGCGAGCGGAACACCCGGATCAGATACAGCGCCAGCTCCGAGGGCTTGCCGCTGATCCCGGCGCCGTCCTTCATCTTCGACACCTGCGAGGGGCTGGTGCCGATGATGGCGCCGATCTCGGCCTGTTTCAGCCCCAGCGCCGCACCGGCCCGCGTCACCGCCTTGGCGATGAGCTGCGCATCATCGGTTGGCTGGGGGCTGGCAAGGGGGATCATCGGGGCCTCCGCTAGTTCCATGAAAAGAAATATAGGATTTGTGTCTGAGGAAATCAACGACACCCGGCGATCCCTGACGAATTCCCAAGCTACCGTTGCGTTGCCGGTTGCCGCATTCCAACCCGCCGCAAGGACGCGACTCACCCGGTTCAAGCTGTCCCACAGGCCGGCCAAGCCGCGCTGTCGGGCCTGAAATTCCGTCAGCTGGTAGTATTCCTGAGCGAATACAGTCGGCTGAATTCCGCGAACAGGGCCAGAACCGTTGCCATTTTTACCTAAGGTCATCTAAATCAGGGATGGTTGTTTCACCTCTGTTGACAACCGGCAGGAGAGTGGTGACTTCTCAAGACAATTGCTCGATTGACCCAGAGCCAATCGGGCCATCCAGCACGGTGGACCTGCAATGCACCAATTTCCCGTGACCGTTTATTACGACGAGACCGATCTCGGCGCGATCGTGTATCACGCCAATTACATGAAATTCATCGACCGGGCCCGGGCCGATTGGGTGCGCGGGCTGGGCGTCGATCAGAACGCGCTCAGGGACGAGGGGATGGTCTTCGTCGTCCACAAGATCGAGGCCGAGTTCCTGTCCTCGGCCCGGCTGGAGGACCGGCTGGTGGTGACCACCGATGTGCTGGACGTGACCCGCTCGCGGCTCTTCCTCGACCAGCGGGTCTATCGCGGCGAAACGCTCTTGTTCCGCGCCCGGGTATCCCTAGTGCTGATGAGCCTGGACGGGCATCCCCGGCGGCTGCCCGATGCGCTGCGCGCGCTGGGCTGCGAGAGGGTGACGGCGGCGGAATAGGGCCGACACCGGGTCGACAATCTTGACAAAAGCCTGACGGGCCCGGACAAGTCCTTGAAAAGGCTAGGCCGACCTGGATGTCCCACGCAGGGGACATTCGCGCGGCCGAACCCCGGGGGCCGCCATGCATACCTTTCCCGTGACCGTCTATTACGAGGATACCGACCTCGGCGGCATCGTCTATCACGCCAATTACCTCAAGTTCATCGAGCGCGCCCGCTCCGCCTGGGTGCGGGCGCTGGGCATCGACCAGAACGCGCTCCGCGCGCAGGGGATCGTCTTCGCCGTCCACCGGATCGAGGCCGATTTCCTCAGCCCTGCCCAGCTCGACGACGCCCTCACAGTGACCACCCGACCGGTCGCGCAGACCCCGGCGCGGCTGACGCTGGACCAGCAGGTCTCCCGGGGCGGGACGCTTCTCTTCCGCGCCCGGGTCACGCTAGTTTCTATCACCACCGCCGGCAAACCCCGCCGTCTGCCCCCGGAACTGCTGGTTCTAAGCGGAAACGCGTAACATTCGCGTGCTGCCATTGGTGTTTGTCTTGGAAACCAGCTAGAATCACGCCAAACGAGGGCCGCCCGCCGGGCAGGCTCCAGACGCGGCTGGTTACGAGCAGGACAGAAGGCATGGACAGCACTACCCTGGCGCAGGCCAGCGACATCGACTTTTCGCTCATCGCGCTCTTCTTGCGCGCGACCGTCACCGTGAAGATCGTCATGATCCTGCTGATCGTGGCCTCGTTCTGGTCCTGGGCGATCATCATCCAGAAACACCTGATCTTCCGCCGCGCCCGCAAGGAAGCGCAGCTCTTCGACGCCGCCTTCTGGTCGGGCGAGCCGCTGGACGAGCTCTATCGCCGGGTGGGCAGCGCGCCGCAAAGCGGGCCCGAGCGGATCTTCGCCGCAGGCATGGCCGAATGGCAGCGCTCGCACCGGCAGGACGGGGCGATGATCGCGGGCGCCGCGCAGCGGATCGACCGGTCCATGGACGTGGCCATCGACCGCGAAACGCGCGAGTTGAACGCCAACCTCACCTTCCTGGCCTCGGTCGGTTCGGCCAGCCCCTTCGTCGGCCTTTTCGGTACGGTCTGGGGGATCAAGGCGGCCTTCGAGGAGATCGCGCTGGCGCAATCCACCAACCTCGCCGTCGTGGCCCCCGGCATCGCCGAGGCGCTGCTGGCCACCGGCCTCGGCCTGCTGGCCGCGATCCCGGCCACGATCTTCTACAACAAGCTCACCGACGACAGCGAGGCCATCGCCTCGGGCTACGAGCAATTCGCCGATGAATTCGGCACGCTCCTGTCGCGCAATCTGGACGCCTGAGCCATGGGCGCACAAGCCATTCGCAAGCAGGGCGGTTCGGGCACGCGGCGGCGCCGTCGCGGCCATTCCGCCAAGATGGCCGAGATCAACGTCACGCCGATGGTCGACGTGATGCTGGTGCTGCTGGTCATCTTCATGGTCGCCGCGCCGATGCTGGTCGTCGGCGTGCCGGTGGAACTGCCGCGCACCGCCGCGGGCGCGCTGCCCGCGCAGCAGGAAGAGCCGCTGTCGATCACGCTGTCCGCGGATGGCACGATCTCGCTCATGACGACCCCGGTGGCCGAGGGCGACCTGATCCCGCGGCTGCAGGCCATCGGCGCGGAACGCACCGACGACCGCGTGTTCCTGCGCGCCGACGGTTCGATCCCCTATGCCCGCGTGGTGCAGGTGATGGGCGCGCTGAATGCCGGCGGCTTCCACAACATCGGGCTGGTCACCGAGACCGACGGCCCCACCTTCGGCGCGACTGACGGACGGTAAGATCTGATGGCGGTCATGGCTCAGGTTCGGATGGACACGGGACAGAAGGTCTCGGCCCTGCTGCATGGCGGGCTGATCCTCTGGGTCCTGCTGTTCGATCTGTTTCACGCCCCGAGTGATCCCCTGATGCCCGAGGTGACCGAGGTTTCGATCATCTCGGCCCAGGATTTCGCCGAGCTGACGCAGGCTGCGCCCCCGCCGCCCGCGCCGACCCCCGAACCGACGCCCGCCCCGGCTCCGGCACCCACGCCCGAGCCCACGCCGATCGCCCCGCCGGCGCCCATTGCGCCGCCGACCCCGGTGACGCCGCCCGCGCCGATCCCGACGCCCGAGCCGGTGCCGATGCCCGAAGCCGACAGGCCGCAGGCGGCCGTCGTGGCGCCGACGCCGACGCCCGATTCCAGCCTGCGCCCGGTGCAACGCCCGGCCGAGCGCGTGGCGCCCGAGGCCGCGCCCACCCCCGCGCCCGAGGTTGCCGTCGCGCCCCGCGATCAGGCGGCCATCGTCCCCGATGCCAGCGCCACCGTCGACGCGCCCGAAGCGCAGGAAGCCACCCAGCGCGAGGCCGCCGCGACCGAGACGGTGACCGAGGCCACGACGATCAGCGAAACCGAGCCGGTGCGCCGCACCGCCACCGCGCCCGAGGTCAGCCTGCGCCCCCGCGCGCGCCCGCAGCAGGTCGCCGCGGCCGAGACCCCGGCGCCCACGCCGACGCCGACCCCCACGCCAACCCCGACGCCGACCCCCACACCGGCCCCGACCCCCGCCCCGACCCCCGCGCCCGAGGCCGAAGGCCCCAGCGCCTCGGCCGTGAACGACGCGTTGGCGCAGGCGCTGTCGGGCGCTTTCGAGGAGACGGCGAGCCTCAGCCAGTCGGACCTCGACGCGCTGCGGCTGAACGTGGAATCCTGCTGGAACGTCGGGATCCTGTCGACCGAGGCGCTGAACGTGGTCATCACCATCGGCTTCGAGATGACGCCCGATGCCCGCCCGATCGAATCCTCGATCTACCAGGTCACGGCCTCGGGCGGGTCGGCGGGCGCGCAACAGGCCGCCTTCGACGCCGGGCGACAGGCCATCGTCAGCTGTGGTATCAACGGCTATGGCCTGCCGCAGGACCTCTACGATCAGTGGCGCAACGTCGAAATCACCTTCAACCCCGCCCGGATGAGCAACCGATGACAGACCTTTCCCGCCGCCCCCTCCTCGGCCTGCTGGCCGGCGCTGCCATCGCCCCCCGCATGGCGCTGGCGCAACAACCCCTCAGGATCGAAATCACCGAGGGCGTGATCGAACCTGTGCCCTATGCCATCCCCGATTTCGTGCCGGAAAACGGCGCGGGCGGGGAATATGGCGCCCAGATCGCCCGGGTGATCGCCAACAACCTCTCGGGCACCGGCCTTCTGCGCGAGATCCCGGCCAGCGCCCATGTCGGGCGCATCACCAGCTTCGACAGCCCGGTGCAATTCGCCGATTGGCGGGCGATCAACGCCCGCGCGCTGGTCACCGGCGCGGTGCGGGCCAACGGCCAGCAGCTGAGCGTGAAGTTCCGACTCTTCGACGTGGTGAGCGGCCAGCAGCTGGGCGACGGGCTGCAGCTCGACGGTCAGACCAATGCCTGGCGGCGCATCGCGCACCGGGTCTCGGACCAGATCTACATGCGCCTGACCGGCGAAACCGGCTATTTCGACAGCCGCGTCGTCTTCATCGCGGAATCGGGTCCGCGCAACGCCCGCCGCAAGCAGGTGGCGATGATGGATCAGGACGGCGACGGCGTGCAGTTCCTGACGGACGGCAGCGCGCTGGCCTTCGCGCCGCGCTTTTCGCCCACCGGCGACCGGATCCTGTTCACCAGCTACGAGACGGGTTTCCCGCGCATCTATCTGATGGATGTGGCCTCGCGCCGGCGGCAGGTGATCGGCGACCAGCCGGGCGAGATGACCTTCGCGCCGCGCTTCTCGCCCGATGGCGGCACGGTGGTCTATTCGCTCTCGGTCGACGGGCGCACGGACCTCTATATGCTGAACCTGGCCAGCGGCCAGCGCTGGCAGCTGACCACCACCGACGCCATCGACACCGCGCCCAGCTTCGCGCCGAACGGCCAGCAGATCTGCTTCGAGAGCGACCGCACCGGCGCCTCGCAGATCTACACCATGAACGTGCAGGGCGGGCAGGCCTATCGGATCAGCCAGGGGCAGGGGCGCTATTCGACCCCGGTCTGGTCGCCCCGCGGCGACATGATCGCCTTCACCAAGCAGCACAACGGCCGTTTCCACATCGGCGTGATGCGCACCGACGGCTCCAACGAGCGGCTTTTGACCGCGAGCTATCTGGACGAGGGCCCCACCTGGTCGCCCAACGGCCGGGTCATCATGTTCACGCGTGAGGAGCCGGGCACCGATCCCAGCCTGATGTCGGTCGACATCACCGGCCGGAACCTCAGGCGCATTCCGACACCGGGGCCGGCCTCGGACCCATCGTGGTCGCCGCTGCTGCCGTGATTTTACGGGCGCGAGGCCCGGCATCAACCCAAACGTGACATTCGCAAGATTCCCCCGCGGCGCCAGCTCTGATAGACTGCGCCCGGGCAGGACAGGATAACAAGGACGAGAGACATGAACACTCTGACCAAGGCGATTCTGGTGGTCGCCGCGCTGGCGCTGGCCGCCTGCAACAACCCCCGTGGCGGCGACGGCATGGATGGCATGGGCACCGGCGCGGGCGGCATCGCCTCGACGGCGCTGGGCGATCCGAACGATCCGACCTCGATCGCCTATTTCAACGAGACGATCGGCGACACGGTGAACTTCACCGTCGATTCGAGCGATCTGTCGCCGCTGGCGCAGAACATCCTGCGCACCCAGGCGAGCTGGCTGAACCGCTTCCCCGAATACCAGATCCTGGTCGAGGGTCACGCCGACGAACGCGGCACCCGCGAATACAACGTGGCGCTGGGCGCCCGCCGCGCCGCCCGCGTGCAGCAATTCCTCATCGCCGAGGGCGTGAGCGCGGCCCGCATCCGCACCGTCAGCTACGGCAAGGAGCGCCCGATCGAAGTCTGCGCCGAACAGCGCTGCTGGGACGCCAACCGCCGCGCGGTGACGGTCGTCTCGCGCTGAGCGGGGGGAGCGCCTTGAGGGAGCAAGCCGGGGGGCCGTCTGCCCCCCGGACCCCCCGACCGTATTTCAGGCAGAATGAAGGGGCAGGGTCGTGAGCGGCGCTGCCCTTTCTGCGCTTCTGGCGGCCTGCGAGGGCTTTGACCGGGTGGGGGTCGCCGTCTCGGGCGGCGGCGATTCCGTGGCGGCGCTGGTGCTGGCGGTCGAGGCTTTGGGCGCGACTCGCGTGGCCGCCGTGACGGTGGACCATGGGCTGCGCCCCGAGGCCGCCGCCGAGGCCGCCGGGGTGGCGGCGCTCTGCGCCCGGCTGGGCGTGGCCCATGACGTGCTGCGCTGGGACGAGGGGCCGCGGGGCGGCAATCTGATGGGCGAGGCTCGGGCGGCGCGGCTGCGGCTGATCGGTGGCTGGGCCCGGGGCCGCGTCGGCGCCGTGGTGCTGGCGCATACGCAGGACGATCAGGCCGAGACGCTGCTGATGCGGTTGGCGCGGGGCTCGGGCGTCGATGGGCTGTCCGGCATGGCGGCGCGGCGCGAGGCCGAAGGGATGGTCTGGCTGCGGCCTCTGCTGGGCGTGTCGCGCGCGGCGCTGCGCGCGGCGCTGGTCGAGCGGGGCGTCGGATGGGTCGAGGATCCCTCGAACGCCGACCCGCGCTATCTGCGGGTCCGGGCCCGGCAGGCGCTGGGGGTGCTGGAGGGGCTGGGCATCGACGCCGAGGGGCTCGCCGCCACCGCCGGGCGGATGCAACGGGCCCGGGCCGTGCTGGAGGGCGCGGCACAGCGCGCGCTGGAGCAGCATGTGACCGAGGATCGCGGCATCCTGCGGATCGCCGCCTCGGCGCTGGACCTGCCGGGCGAGACGCGCGACCGGCTTTTCGCACATCTGCTGATGCAGCTTGGCGGCAGCGCCTATCGGCCGCGGCTGGAGGATTTGCAGCGCCTGCTGGCGGCCGGGCGGGGCACGCTGATGGGGTGCCTGCTGCGCCGCCGGGGCGAGACGCTGTTTCTGGGGCGCGAGGCGCGGGCGGTGGCGGATCTTGCCTGCGCGGCGGATCGGGTCTGGGACCGGCGCTGGCGGGCCGCGGGGCCGGGGGAGGCCCGGATTGGCGCGCTGGGGCCGGCGGGGCTTGAGCAGTTGAGCCGGCAGGCGCGCGAGGGGCGTCACCCCCATTGGCGCGAGACGGGCATCCCCGAACCCCTGTTGCAGGGCCTGCCGGGCCTCTGGCGCGAGGGGCGGCTGGTGGCGGCGCCGCTCGCCCTCTGGCCCGAGGGCTGGTCACTTTCTGCGCGACCTCTCGCCGCGATTGCGCCGCCCGGGCCATAATCGCATTGAAGTCGCCCCCCGCATCACTATCTTAGAGCCAATCGGCCGGACGCGGCCTCGGTTATGGGAGAGCCCTGTGGGCAACGCGCGTAATTTCGCCTTCTGGATCGTCCTGTTCTTTCTGATGATCGTTCTGTTCACGCTGTTCAACAACGGCGCCAGCACGACCAACGGACGGACCATCGGCTATTCGGATTTCCTGCAGCGGGTCGAGGCAGGTGATGTCAGCCGGGTCGTCATCGACGGCGAGACGCTGCGGGTCACCGACCGCTCGGGCCAGGCCTACACGACGATCCGCCCCTCGGGCGAGAATCCGACCGACCGGCTCATCGAATCGAACGTCAGCGTCGAGGCCCGCCCGCAGGAGCGCTCGGGCCTGATGTCGGCGCTCTCGGTCTGGCTGCCGTTCCTGCTGCTGATCGGCGTCTGGATCTTCTTCATGAACCGGATGCAGGGCGGCGGGCGGGGCGGCGCCATGGGCTTTGGCAAGTCCAAGGCCAAGCTTCTGACCGAGAAGCACGGGCGCGTCACCTTCGACGACGTGGCCGGCATCGACGAGGCCAAGGACGAGCTGGAAGAGATCGTCGAATTCCTGCGCAACCCGCAGAAATTCAGCCGTCTCGGCGGCAAGATCCCGAAGGGCGCGCTGCTGGTCGGCCCGCCCGGCACCGGTAAGACGCTGCTGGCCCGCGCCATCGCCGGTGAGGCGGGCGTGCCCTTCTTCACCATTTCGGGCTCGGATTTCGTGGAAATGTTCGTCGGCGTCGGCGCGAGCCGCGTGCGCGACATGTTCGAGCAGGCCAAGAAGAACGCCCCCTGCATCGTCTTCATCGACGAGATCGACGCGGTCGGCCGTTCGCGGGGCGTGGGCTACGGCGGTGGCAATGACGAACGCGAGCAGACCCTGAACCAGCTTCTCGTCGAGATGGACGGCTTCGAGGCCAACGAAGGCATCATCATCATCGCCGCCACCAACCGGCCCGACGTGCTGGACCCGGCGCTGCTGCGTCCCGGCCGTTTCGACCGGCAGGTGCAGGTGCCGAACCCCGACATCAAGGGGCGCGAGCGCATCCTGGGCGTCCATGCCCGCAAGGTGCCGCTGGGGCCGAACGTCGACCTGCGCATCATCGCGCGGGGCACGCCCGGCTTCTCAGGCGCCGACCTCGCGAACCTGGTGAACGAGGCGGCGCTGATGGCCGCCCGGCGCAACCGGCGCTTCGTCACGATGCAGGATTTCGAGGACGCGAAAGACAAGGTCATGATGGGCGCCGAGCGGCGGTCCATGGTGATGAACGAGGAAGAGAAGAAGCTCACCGCCTATCACGAGGCCGGGCATGCCGTCGTCGGCCTGCACGTCCCGCAGCATGATCCGATCCACAAGGCGACCATCATTCCGCGCGGCCGGGCGCTGGGTCTGGTGCTGTCTCTGCCGGAACGTGACCAGCTGTCGGTGACCTACACCAAGTACAAGTCCAAGATCGCCATGGCGATGGGCGGCAAGGTGGCCGAGGAGCTGATCTTCGGCAAGGAGAACGTGACTTCGGGCGCGTCCTCGGACATCCAGCAGGTGACGCGGATCGCCCGGGCCATGGTCACGCAATTCGGCTTCTCGGATACGCTGGGCCATATCGACTATGCCAACGAGCAGCAGTCCTATCTCGGCAATTACTCGGGCGGCTCGAACGCCAGCCAGGCCACGCAGGAGAAGATCGACGAGGAAGTGCGCAAGATCGTCGATGAGGGCTATCAGACCGCCAAGCGGATTCTGACCGAACACGCCGACGAGCTGGAGAACCTGGCGCAGGGCTTGCTGGAATACGAAACCCTGACCGGGCCCGAGATCACCCGCGTCATGCGCGGCGAGGGGCCGGGCCGGGACGAGGACGACGCGCCCTCGTCGGGCACGCCCTCGGTCGCCTCGATCCCCAAGACCCGCCCGCGCCGGTCGAATGACGATGGCGGGCTGGAGCCCAATCCCAGCGCCTGAGCTCTTGGCCCCAGGGCTTGCAATCCCCCCGGCACCGCGCGACGGTGCCGGGGTTTTTCGTTCGGAGACAAAGCCATGCCCGCCCTCGCCAAGACTGCCTATTCCGCCACGATCACCTGGCTGGGCCTGGTCGCCGACCGCGCCGCCGCGCTGCCCTCGCAGCCGGTCGAGGCGCTGGAACTGGGCCTCGACGGGCCGCTGGGCGAATCGCATGGCGGGATGACCCGGCCCTCCTGCTCGCGGGTGCTGGGGCTCTATCCGCGGAACACGCCCATTCGGAACACCCGGCAACTGTCGATCGTCTCGGCCGAGGAACTGGCCGCGATCGCCGCCGAGATGGGGCTCGAGGCGCTCGACCCCGCGCTGCTCGGCGCTTCGATGGTCGTGTCGGGTCTGCCCGATTTCAGCCATCTGCCGCCCTCGTCGCGGCTGCTGGCGGACAGCGGCGCCTGCCTGACGGTCGATATGGAAAACCGCCCCTGCACGCTGCCCGCAAGGCCCATCGAGACGGCGCATCCCGGCCACGGCAAGGGTTTCAAACCCGCCGCCCAGGGCCGCCGCGGGGTCACCGCCTGGGTCGAGGCCGAGGGGCGCGTGGTGCTCGGCGACCGGCTCACCCTCTTCGTGCCGGATCAGCCGGTCTGGGCCGGCCAGGTTCCCCGCTGACCCCAAAGGTTCCGATCGGAAACCCGGCAGGGCGGAAAAAGCCGCCGAGTGGTCGTAAAAGGGATGTATACATTCCGCCGGGATGGTTATCCCTGCGCCAAAGCCACGACAGTGCAGGGGAGGCGCTTCATGTCGTTCAAGACGGATATTGAGATTGCGCGTGAGGCGCGGAAGAGGCCGATCATGGAGATCGGGGACACGCTGGGGATCCCGGCGGAGCATCTTCTGCCCTATGGGCATGACAAGGCGAAGGTGAGCCAGA
>JAIUPD010000021.1 GCA_020161615.1 Pseudomonadota bacterium
AGTCCATCACCTTCCGCGCCAGCCGCGGGGTCGCCTGCGCCTCGACGATCATCACCGATTCATCGCCGATGATGACCCCGGTGTTCGGATCGCCCTCGGCGGTGAAGGCGTAAAGGCCTTCGCCAACTTCGGTAAACGAAATCTTCTTTTCCGCCATGTCGCCGGCCGAGGCAAAGCTCTTGGTCATCCGCAACACTCCCGTTTCTTGTCTATGCGAATCATCTTTGCACAGGGTATTGGTTGAGAATGTAACTATCAACGGGAAGAGATATCCTCATGTTTTTGAAAGGGTATCTACCTTATCGGCTGAATCTCCTGGCCGAATTGACCTCGGAAAACACCCAGGCCATTTATCGCCGCCGCCACGCTCTGACGCGGCCGGAATGGCGGGTGCTGGTCAATCTGGCGGAAGCCGAAAGCCTCACCGCGTCCGAGCTTTGCGAGCGGGTGCCGGCGCACAAGACCAAGGTCAGCCGCGCGCTGGCGTCGCTGGAGGCGAAGGGCTGGCTGACCCGGCGCACCGACGCCGCCGACCGGCGCGTGGCCCATGCCAGCCTGACGCTGAAGGGCAAGCGCGCCTTCAACCGCATCCGGCCCGAGATGGAGCAGGCGACCGAGGCGCTGCTGGCGCCGCTCACCCCCGAAGACCGGCAAAAGCTGGACGAGGGGCTGAAAGTGCTGGAACGTCTTTTCGGACAGGCGTGAGGGGGCAGGGATGGCGAAACCGACAATCGGGCTGGCGCTGGGCTCGGGCGGGGCGCGCGGCTGGTGCCATATCGGCGTGCTGCGCGAGCTGGAAGCGATGGGGATCGAGGCCGAGGTCGTCGCCGGTTCCTCCATGGGCGCATTGGTCGGCGCGGCCTATGCGGCAGAAAGGCTCGACGCGCTGGAGGAATGGGCGCGCGGGCTGACCATGCGCTCCATGCTGCCGCTCATCGATATCGGCCTTCCCGGGGCGGGACTGGTGGGCGGGCAGGGGATCCTGACCATGCTGCGGGGCCTCGGCCTGCCCGAACGGATCGAGGAGCTGGCCCGCCCCTTCGTCGCCATCGCCACCGATCTGCGCCACGGGCGCGAGATCTGGCTCAGGCAGGGGCCGCTCATTCCGGCGGTCCGCGCCTCGGTCTCGATCCCCGGGGTGCTGAAGCCCGAATTTCTGGACGGGCGCTGGCTGATCGACGGCGGCGTGGTGAACCCGGTCCCGGTCTCGGCAGCACGGGCACTGGGCGCGGAATCGGTGATCGCGGTCAACCCCAATGCCGCCGTCAGCGCCGGTTTCTATGACGAGCCCGAGCCGAAGCCCGATCTGGCCGCGCTGCTGCCCGAAGGCCTGCGCGCCCTCTGGGGCGGCGGGGCCCCGGGCGAACCCGCGCCCGTCGCGCCCTCCTATATGGCGCTGGTCAACGCCACGATCGACATCATGTCCGACCAGATCCGCCGGTCCCGGCTGGCCGGCGATCCGCCGCAGGTACTGCTGGGCGCGCGGCTGCCCGGGGTGACGGTGATCGAATTCCACCGCGCCGCCGAATGCATCGACGAGGGCCGACGCATCGTCCAGGCGCAGGCCGACCATCTGGCGGCGAGTCTGGGCCTGTGACTCAGAACCGCGTCCAGGGGTTGATCCCCTGCCGTTTCAGCGCCCGGTAGATCAGCTGCATGTAATAGACATCGCAGACGAAGACGCAGGCGATGAAGGTGATGACGAAAGCCCCCTCCGACCCGCGGTCGAGGATATAGATGATCCCGCCGGTCATCGACGTGCCGATCCATTTGGTCCAGGCGATGGTAAAGCTCTGCCCGTCGGTATTGCCGCGCAGGTAGTACATGGCGATGAAGGACAGCGACATGATCGCGTTCTGGCCGAAGGCGATCAGCTTCGCGCCCTCGATCTGGTCATTGTTGAAATAGAGCGCGAACTGGCGGAAGAAATCGCCCCCCGTCAGCATCAGCGCGAAGGAAAAGACCATCAGCCCGGCGGTGAAGGCCAGCCAGGTCGCCTTGCTGATGCCATAGCTTTTCTGGAAATACGGATAGCCATAGCGGAAATAGGTATAGAGGATCACCAGATCCAGCGTGGCCCAGATCAGGAAGATGATCTGCGCCTTGAGCCCGCCGTGGGGGATGAGCCCCGCGTCCGCGCTGCCATAGGGCGGGATGAACAGCGCAAAGACGATTTCCCAGGACAGATTCAGCGACAGCGCCACGATGGGCATGCCATAGGATTTGTCCTTGAACCCCCGGTAGATCAGCGCGATGTAGCACAAGGCCCAGGTATAGGTTGCCAGATGATAGGCGGCGATCGTGTAACCCTGCATGCGCGTCTTCCAACACTACCGTAACAGATTGAATCGGCGGCAGTCTGCCGTCTGCTGCCGCTTCCCGCAAGTTGTTCCGGGGTGTCGTGTTTCGTGGCACGGTTGACCTCGCGTCGCCCGGCCTGCCGCCCGGGGGGCAAAACACCGCGGCGTCACCGGGGCTGTGCAGGCCCGCCTCCCCCTTTCACAGGGGCAATGCTTGGGTTATCTGCACCCCTGAAGCCAAGGAGCGCGCGATGGACTACGAAAAGCCCGGCCCCGTCGAGGAAAACTGGCGCGATGCCATCTCGTCGATCGAAGAGATCATCGACGAGGCGCGCAACGGCCGCATGTTCATCCTGGTGGACCACGAGGACCGCGAGAATGAGGGCGACCTGGTGATCCCTGCGCAGATGGCCACGCCCGAGGCGATCAACTTCATGGCCACCCATGGCCGCGGGCTCATTTGCCTGTCGATGCCCGGCCACCGGATCGACGCGCTGGGCCTGCCGCTGATGTCCACCAACAACGCCTCGCGGCATGAGACCGCCTTCACCGTCTCCATCGAGGCGCGCGAGGGCGTGACCACCGGCATTTCCGCCTATGACCGCGCCCGCACCGTCGCGGTCGCCATCGACCCGTCGAAGACCGGCGCCGACATCGCCACGCCCGGCCATATCTTCCCGCTCCGTGCGCGCGAAGGCGGGGTGCTGGTCCGTGCCGGCCATACCGAGGCGGCGGTCGATATCTCGCGGCTCGCGGGCCTCAACCCTTCCGGCGTGATCTGCGAGATCATGAAGGACGACGGCGACATGGCCCGCCTGCCGGACCTGATCGCCTTCGCCCAGAAGCATAACCTCAAGATCGGCACGATCAGCGATCTGATCGCCTATCGCCGCCGGCACGACAATCTGGTGCGCGAGACGGCGCAGCGGGCGGTCAGTTCCGTCCATGGCGGCGACTGGCAGATGCGGGTCTTCACCGACCAGACCCAGGGCGCCGAGCATATCGTCCTCTCGATGGGCGACCTGACCACGGCCCAGCCGGTGCTGGTGCGCATGCATGCCATGAACCCGCTGGAGGACGTGCTGGGCATCGGCGATGGCCATGCGGGCGACCTGCGCGGCGCCATGAAGCTCATCGCGGCCGAAGGGCGCGGCGTTGTGGTCCTGCTGCGCGACACGGCCATGAAACTGGCGCTGGATGAAGGTGCCTCGCCGCAGATCCTGCGCCAATATGGCCTCGGCGCGCAGATCCTGGCCGCGCTTGGCCTGCACGAACTGACCCTCGTCACCAATTCGCCGACCCCGCGCGTGGTCGGGCTCGAGGCCTACGGCCTTCATATCGCGGGCACCCGCCCCATTCCCAAGGAGTGAGCCATGGCCGGAGCCAGCCACTACACCCTGCCGCTGCCGAGCTTCGACAAGCCGGTGAAACTGCTGATCGTCGTCGCCCCCTATTACCGCGACATCGCCGATGATCTGATCGCCGGGGCCAAGGCCACCATCGAGAAGGTCGGCGGCACCTGGGAGCTGATCGAGGTTCCCGGCGCGCTGGAAGTACCCGCCGCGATCAGCCAGGCCTGGCGCATGGCCAATTTCGACGGTTTCGTCGCGCTGGGCTGCGTCATCCGCGGCGAGACGACACATTACGACACCGTCTGCAACGACAGCTCGCGCGGCCTCACGCTGCTGTCCTTGCAGGGCTGCTGCCTCGGCAACGGCATCCTGACGGTCGAGAATCACGACCAGGCCGCCGTTCGCGCCGGTGAGCAGGACAAGGGCGGCGGCGCGGCCGCGGCGGCGCTGCACCTGATCGCCTTGCAACGGCGTTGGGGCCAGCCCAAGGCCGCCATCGGCTTCCGCCCCCTGGGCGAGACGATCCAGCTGGCCGAGGGGGGAGCCAAGGCATGAGCACCGCCAAGGACCAACGGGCGCAGGAAAAACGCGCCCTGCGCTCGGCCGCGCGCTTCTACGCCGTGCAGGCGCTGTTCCAGATGGAAAGCTCGGGCCAGACCGTCGACAAGATCCGCGCCGAATTCGAGAATTACCGCATCGGCGCCGAGGGCGAGGACGAGACCTGGGTCGAGGCCGATGTCTCGCTGTTCCGCACGCTGGTGGACAAGGCGGTTGACCAGCAGGCCACCATCGACCAGCTGACCGACCGGGCGCTGGTCGCCAAATGGCCGATTGGTCGCATCGACCCGACGCTGCGCGCCCTCTTCCGCGCCGCCGGGGCCGAGCTGGTCGAGACCGAGACGCCGCCCCGCGTGATCATCACCGAATTCGTGCAGATCGCCCAGGCCTTCTTCCCCGAGGGCAAGGAATCGAAATTCGTCAACGCCGTGCTCGACCATATGGCGCGCGAGGTCCGGCCCACGGCCTTCTGACCCGCGCCACCGCCGCAATCGGCGGGAGAGGGGTCGCTGGCGGGCGTCCGGTTCCGGGCGCGGCGGCTAGGCTTCGCGAAACCTTCGCGGAGCCTTTCCATGTTCCTCTCCGTCTTCGACATCTTCAAGATCGGCGTCGGCCCCTCGTCCTCGCATACGATGGGGCCGATGGTAGCGGCGGGCCGGTTCCTGGACCGGCTGCGGTCCTCGCCCTTCCAGGCGGCAGGGCTGCGTGCCTCGCTGCACGGCTCGCTGGCCTTCACCGGCGTGGGACACGCCACCGACCGCGCGGTGATCCTGGGCCTGGCTGGCTTCCTGCCCGACAGCTACGATGGCGAGCGGGCCGAGACAGTGCTGGCCCAGATCCGCGCCACGAAGACCGTCAGCCCCCCCGACCTGCCGCCCCTGCGCTTCGACCCCGAGGCCGATCTGATCTTCGATTATGGCCCGGCGCTGCCCGGTCATGCCAATGGCATGATCCTGATGGCGACCGACGCGCAGGGCGACGTGATCCTGAAAGAAACCTATTTCTCCATCGGCGGCGGTTTCGTGGTGACCGAGGCGGAACTGAGCGGCGCGGCCAGCGGCCCAAAGGGCCCGCCCGTGCGCTACCCTTTCGAAAGCGCCGAGGCGATGCTGGCCATGGCCCGCGATTCGGGCCTGTCCATCGCCACCATGAAACGCGCCAACGAGCTGACCCGGCGCGACCCGGCGGCGTTGTCGGCCGGGATCGCCCGGATCTGGGCGGTGATGGATGCCTGTATCGAGCGCGGCCTCGCCACCGATGGCGTGCTGCCGGGCGGGCTGAAGGTGCGGCGACGGGCCAAGGGGATCCATGACGCCCTGCTCGCGGAACGCGGGCTGAACCTGACCGCGCCGCATGTGATCAACGACTGGATGTCGGTCTATGCCATGGCGGTGAACGAGGAAAACGCGGCCGGGGGCCAGGTGGTGACGGCGCCGACCAATGGCGCGGCGGGCGTGGTGCCGGCGGTGATCCGCTATTACCTCGACCACGTGCCGGGCGCGTCGCGCGAGAAGGTCGAGGATTTCCTGCTGACCGCCGCGGCCATCGGCGGGCTGATCAAGCACAATGCCTCGATTTCCGGCGCCGAATGCGGCTGTCAGGCCGAGGTGGGCTCGGCCGCGGCGATGGCGGCGGCGGGGCTCTGCGCGGTGATGGGCGGCACGCCCGAGCAGGTGGAGAACGCGGCCGAGATCGCGTTGGAGCACCATCTGGGCATGACCTGCGACCCGGTGAAGGGTCTGGTGCAGGTGCCCTGCATCGAAAGGAACGGGCTGGGCGCGATCAAGGCGGTCTCGGCCGCCTCGCTGGCCCTGCGCGGCGACGGCGTGCATTTCATGCCGCTCGACAATTGCATCGAGGCGATGCGCCAGACCGGCGCCGACATGAGCGAGAAATACAAGGAAACCGCGCTGGGCGGGCTGGCGGTCAACGTGCCGAACTGCTGAGGGGTTTCGCCCTCGTTCCCCGCTGTCGCGGGCGCCTCGGGCGACCAGCGGCGCGGCTTCGCCGCGCCGGCACCGGGGGGCTGCAAGCCCCCCGGCCCCCAGCCCCAAGGGGGGCACGCCCCCCTTGGGAAACCCCGTGGATATTTTCAGCGCAAAGAAGGGCCGGGCGTCTGACATTTGACTGGCCTCGGGGACAGGTCGGATTTGTTCCGGAACTGCTGCCGGATAGGGCAGATTGACGGGCAGGGATGTTGAGAAATTGCTGGTCGGGGTATGGGCTCGGTCCGGGAGTGCCGGAGAAGGGCGGCGCGGTTGGTCGTTCGGTGCCGTCCGAGAGCGTGACGGGCGGCGGCCAGGAGGCAGGCGATTCGAGAGGGGCGGCTGGGCCAGGCCGGCGTCGAACGGCAGGGGCGAGGGGAGGCCTGCCCCTGTTGTCTCGGCGACAGGCTTGCGCGATTGCCCGCGTCGGAAGGGAGCGTTTTGCCCCGCCAATGCCAGCCTTGGCGCATAACCCTGCGACCGATGTCGCAAACGGAGTGGACGGTTCCGCCGCCAGCGCGTAGCCCCGCCCCATGACCAGCCTGACTCCGACCCTCAGTTCCGACCGCGTACCCCTGGGCATCGTCATGATGCTGGCCTTCTGCGCCGTCGCCCCCCTGATCGACGTCTCGTCGAAGATCGCCTCGCAAGAGGTGTCGATCGCCCAGGTCACCTTCTTCCGCATGGTGTTTCAGGCCGTGCTGATGGCGCCCGTCGTGCTGGTGCTGGGGCAGTCGCTCAGGCTGAGTCCGCGCCTTGTCTGGCTCAACATCTGGCGCGCCTTGATGCTGATCGGCTCGACCGCCGCTTTCGTCGGCGCGGTGCGCGAGATGCCGCTAGCCGATGCGCTGGCCATCGTCTTCATCGAACCCTTCATTCTGCTGGCGCTGGGGGCGCTTCTCTTCGGCGACCAGGTGGGGCCGCGGCGAATCGCGGCCTCGGTCGTGGGCTTTCTGGGCGCGCTGCTGGTCATCCAGCCGAATTTCGCGGCTTTCGGGGTGGTGGCGCTCTATCCGCTGGCCACCGCGCTGTTCTTCGCCTTCTACATGCTGCTCACCCGCCGCGTCGCGCGGGAGGTTCCGCCCGAGGCGATGCAATTGCACACCGCCTGGATGGGCACCGTGCTGATCCTGCCGGTGCTGGCGCTGGGGCACGGGCTGGGGCTGGAGGGGCTGATGCTGACCAATCCCGAGCCGCGGATCTGGTTCTGGCTGGCGGGCGTGGGGCTCGCCGCCAGCGTCTCGCATATGGCGATGACCTATGCGCTGCGCTGGGCGCCCTCGGCGACGCTGGCGCCGCTGCATTATCTGGAGATCGTCAATGCCGTGCTCTTCGGCTGGCTGTTCTTCGGCGACTGGCCGAACCGGCTGAGCTGGGCGGGGATCGCGGTGATCGTGGCCTCGGGCCTCTATATCATTGCGCGCGAGCAGGTTCTGGCCAGGTCGGCGCGGCGCGCAGCGCTGCGCTGAGGGGCGTCAGGACCTCGGGCGGCAGCAGCAGCAGCATCAGCGGCGCCGAGGGGGTCAGCGTCACCCGCCCCCTCGCCGCATTCGAGGTGCCGATCCGCCCCAGCGGGTCGAAATGCAGGGGATCGGTCGGCCATTGCAGCCCGGTCGAACCGCAGCGGACGGGCGCCAGCGGATAGAGCGAGACGCGGGTGCCGGGCGCCAGATCCAGCGCCAGGTGCGGCGGGCAGAGCAGCACCAGATCGTGCCCGGTGTCCAGGATCACCCGCCGCCCCGGGCTCTGCGCCAGCGTCGACATTGCGGCCAGCGTATGATCGAGCCGCCCGCCGGTGAAGCCCACGCCCAGGATCAGCGGCGCCTCGATCAGCGCCAGCGCCTTGTCAAAATCGGTCGTCTCCTGATCGGGGTCGTGGTGCAGGCGTTCGGGGCCCAGCCGTGCGCGGGCGGCGGCAGAGATCGAATCGAAATCGCCGACCGCCAGCTCCGGGGTGAAGCCCAGCGCCAGCGCCGCATCGGCGCCGCCATCGACGCCGACCAGCCCCGGCGCGATCGCCAGGGCCCGGGCCAGGGTCGCGGCGTCCAGCCCGCCCCCTCCCACAAGCGTGATCCCCGAGGGTTTTGCAAATGCGCTCGCCATGCGTTGTTCTTGTCAATTGGGGCAGCCAAGCGCAAGCATGGCCATAATCCGATCAAGAAATTACCTTTTGCGCTCCTTACTGAGGTACCGTCGACGCAGGCATGGTGAACCGGAGTATGAACAAGGGACGAATTCCTATGGTCGGTCCGAGCAAAATTCTGACGGTGTCCTACGGCACCTTCTCGTGCACGCTGGAGGGCTTTGACGAGCCTTTCGACACGATGAAGGCGATTGCCGAGTATTTCCGTGACCTTGCCGCCGAGGATCGCTATTTCGGCGCCGAGCCGCCGACCCCGGATGCCGAGATGCTGCACAAGATCGCCGAGCGCGAGATCAAGCGGCGGGTCGAGGCCAAGATCCAGGACAATGGTGTGATTCTCCGCCCGCAGATCGAGGCCGACGAGGCGCCGATGCCGCGGGCGACGATGCATCAGCGCCCGGCCGCATCCGCGCCGGTGGCGGCCGCTGCGGCGATGGTCTCGGCGCCCATGGTTGCCGCCGATCCGGCCGAGCGGGACGAGGCGGGTTCGGTTGTTGGTATCTCGGCCAAGCTGCAGCGCATCCGCGCCGCCGTGGCCCGGGTCCGTGATTACGAGGACGAGGAAGACACGTCGCCCGCGCCGGTCGCGGCCGCCGTTGCCGAAAGCCCCGAAACCTCGCTCTTCGACGAGGACGACGCATCTGCTGACGACATGGCTGACGAAGCCGCCCGTCTGGAAGCGGATCGTTTGGCGGCCGAGGAGGCGGAGCGTCTGGCCGCTGAGGAAGCGGCCCGTCTGGAGGCGGAGCGTCTGGCGGCCGAGGAAGCGGCCCGTCTGGAGGCGGAGCGTCTGGCGGCCGAGGAAGAGGCCCGGTTGGAAGCGGAGCGTCTGGCGGCTGAGGAAGCGGCACGGCTGGAGGCGGAGCGTCTGGCGGCCGAGGAGGCGGCGCGTCTGGAAGCGGAGCGTCTGGCGGCTGAGGAAGCGGCCCGTCTGGAGGCTGAGCGTCTGGCGGCCGAGGAAGAGGCTCGGTTGGAAGCTGAGCGTCTGGCGGCCGAGGAAGCGGCACGGCTGGAGGCCGAGCGTCTGGCAGCCGAGGAAGAGGCTCGGCTGGAAGCGGAGCGTCTGGCGGCTGAGGAAGAGGCTCGGCTGGAAGCGGAGCGTCTGGCGGCTGAGGAAGAGGCCCGGCTGGAGGCGGAGCGTCTGGCGGCTGAGGAAGAGGCTCGGCTGGAGGCGGAGCGTTTGGCGGCTGAGGAAGCGGCGCGTCTGGAAGCGGAGCGACTGGCGGCTGAGGAAGCGGCCCGTCTTGAAACCGAACGCCGCGCCGCCGAGGAAGAATCGCGCGCCGCGGCAGAGCGCGCGGCGATCGAGGCGGCGGCTCTGGCCTCGGTGGAACGGCGCGCGGCCGGGGCTCAGGCCCCTGCCGCCCTCGCAGCCGAGGAAACCGGCAGCCCCGAATCTGCCGATGCCGAGCGTGAGCGCCTCGCCGCCGAGCGCCGCAAGCTGGAGGAGGAGATCCGCGCCGAGATCGCCAAGCGCGACGGTGCGGCGCCGGCTGAGCGTCCGGTTCGCCGGGTCGTCGTCGTGCGCAGCTCGCCCGTGCAGCCTGCCCCGCAAGCCGCTGCCCAGCCCGCGACCGATTCCGCCGTGGCGCCGCAGCAGCCCGCCGCCGATGTTCCGGCTGCGGTCCGTGCCGCCCTGGCCGCCCAGAGCGCCCCGGCCGAACCGGTCCCGGCGCCCCGTCCGGCCAGCGCCTCGGCCTTCGCCGACGAAGGTTTCGCCGACGAGGACGAAGACGACATCGCCCCGGTCGCCGCCACCCCGGCCGCTGCCGCCGCCCCCGAAGCCGAGGACGACGACACCGATTTCATCGACGACGACGAGCCCCTGACCGACGACGACGCCCTGCAACGCCGGGTCGCCGAGGCGCTGGGTGAAACCGGCCTCACCGCCGAAGAGGAAGCGGCGCTGGTCGCCGAACTGGCGGCTGTCGAGCGCGAGGCCGAAACCGCCCGCCGCGCCGAGAACGAGCGCCGGGCGCTCCTGCGCGGCGAAGCGGCCGATGCCTCGGTCGACCGGCTGATCAGCCAGGCCGACAGCGCGCTCTCGGGCGCCGAAGCGCAGCGCCGCCAGTCGACGCTGAGCCACCTCAAGGCCGCCGTCGTCGCCACCCGCGCCGAGGAAGAAGCCGGCGCCCCCCGCGACGCCGAGCAGGAGGAACGCGACGAGATCGCCCGCTACCGTGCCGATCTGGAGCGCTCGGTCCGCCGCGGCGCCGACGAGGCCGCCGACGAGGGCGCGCCGCGCCGTCCGGCCCGGCCCCAGGTCCAGCGCACCGAACGCCCGCGCAACGCCCAGCCGCCGCTGGTTCTGGTCAGCGAGCAGCGCATCGACAAGCCGACCGAGACCGAGGTCGTGCGCCCGCGCCGCATCAACACCGGCGCGCTGGCGATGGAAGAGCTGTTCGACGAGGATGCGGTGGCGACCCCCGCGCCCCGCGGCAAGGCCTTTGGCGATTTCGTGGGGCCGATGCATCTGACGACGCTGGCCGAACTGACCGAGGCCGCCGCGGCCTATGTCACCCATGTCGAGGGGCTGGAGGAATTTAGCCGCCCGCAGGTCATGCGCCATGTCGTCTCGACCGGCCAGCCGATGACCCGCTCGCGCGAGAACCTGCTGCGGACCTTTGGCCTCCTGATGCGGCAGGGGACCATGCAGCGCTCGCGCCGCGGCCAGTTCGAACTGGCGCCGGGGTCCGAGTTCGCCGAACAGGCCAAGCGCTTCGCCCAGGCCTGAGACGCCGCCAAGCCCATGAAAAAGGCGCCGGGAAACCGGCGCCTTTTCTCATTCTTCCGGGGCGTCGGGATCGGCCTGGCCGACCCCCTTGAAGATCGCCTTCAGGGGGAAGGCCCAGATCACCCCCAGCCCGATATAGATCGCGAGTTCCAGCAGGAAGGGCGGCCGGTCGAAAAGACCCACCAGCGTGACAGCCACGACGATATAGGCCGGCAGCGCGACCAGCAGGATCAGCACCGACAGGCGCTTGCGGGTGCGATAGGACAGCGCCATCAGTCAGCGAACGGATCGGTGACGAGGATCGTGTCGTCGCGCTCAGGGCTGGTCGAGAGCAGCGCCACCGGGCAGCCGATCAATTCCTCGACCCGGCGGACGTATTTGATCGCGGCGCCCGGCAGATCGGCCCAGCTGCGCGCGCCTTCGGTGGATTCCGACCAGCCCTCGATTTCCTCGTAGATCGGCGTGCAGCGGGCCTGCTGGTCGGCGGCGGTCGGCAGGTAATCCAGCCGCTCGCCGTCCAGCTCGTAACCCACGCAGATCTTCAGCGTCTCGAACCCGTCCAGCACGTCCAGCTTGGTCAGCGCGATGCCGTTGATGCCCGAGATGGCGCAGGTCTGGCGCACCAGCGCCGCGTCGAACCAGCCGCAGCGGCGCTTGCGCCCGGTCACGGTGCCAAACTCATGACCCCGCGTGCCCAGCCGCTCGCCATCCGCATCCAGCAATTCGGTGGGGAAGGGGCCTTCGCCCACCCGGGTGGTATAGGCCTTGACGATCCCCAGCACGAAATCAATCGCATTCGGACCCATGCCGACGCCGGTGGCGGCCTGACCCGCGATCACGTTCGACGAGGTGACATAGGGATAGGTGCCGAAGTCGATGTCCAGAAGCGAGCCCTGCGCCCCCTCGAAGAGGATGCGTTTGCCGGCGCGGCGGAGGTCGTTCATGACCTTCCACACCGGGGCCGCATATTCCAGGATCTGCGGCGCGATCTCATTGAGCGAGGCGATCAGCGCGTCGCGGTCGATGGGCTCCAGCCCCAGACCGGCGCGCAGCGCGTTGTGATGGACCAGCGCCCGGTCCACGCGCAACTCCAGCGTGGCCGGATCGGCGAGGTCGGCGACCCGGATCACCCGGCGCCCCACCTTGTCCTCATAACACGGCCCAATGCCGCGCCCGGTGGTGCCGATCTTGGCCTTCGAGCCCGCGGCCGAAGCCTCGCGCGAGCGGTCGAGTTCGCCGTGATAGGGCATGATCAGCGGCGTATTCTCGGCGATCATCAGCGTCTCGGGGCTGATCTCGACCCCCTGCTCGCGGATCTTGGCGATCTCGCCCACCAAATGCCAGGGGTCCAGCACCACGCCATTGCCGATGACGCTGAGCTTGCCGCCCCGCACCACGCCCGAGGGCAGCGCGTTCAGCTTGTAGACCTTGCCGTCGATGACCAGGGTATGACCGGCGTTATGGCCACCCTGAAAGCGCGCGATCACATCCGCGCGCTCGCTGAGCCAGTCGACGATCTTGCCCTTGCCCTCGTCGCCCCATTGGGCGCCTACGACAACCACATTGGCCATGCCGGAATCCTTCCTCGGTTCGCTGAAGCCGTGCGTTCTATAGCGACACGGGCGCCCGGGCGAAACACCCTTTTGATCGGCCGGCACGGCGGGGGCACTGGACAGGGCGTCGCAGGTTGGGCACCAATCGAGGATCGGACACCAAGGAATTTCACCATGACCTTTCTGATGCGCTGGCTCATTGCCTTTGTTCTGCTCGCCGCCACCTGGAACCCGACCCAGTGGAACTTCATCAACTGGGTGCGGGCGAACGGCACCGACAACCTGCCGATCACCGTTCTGGTGGGGCTGGTGCTGCTGGTCGGCTATGTCGTCTATCTGCGGGCGACCTTCCGCTCCATCGGTCCCCTGGGCGTGGGCCTTGTGGTCGCGCTCTGCGCCGCGGTGATCTGGGTGCTGGTCTATTACGGCCTGCTCGGCACGCAGAACGCGGCGCTGAACCAGTGGCTCGCGGTCTTCATCGGCTCGCTGGTGCTGGGCATCGGCATGAGCTGGTCCATCATCCGGCGCCGAATCAGCGGCCAGGCGGATGTCGACGACGTCGATCAGGAATGAGCGGCTCAGGAATGATCCGTTACGTCGATGTCGGCTCCAATGACCTTGCGCGCGCGGCCCGCTTTTATGACGCGGTGCTGGGCGCGCTGGGCTATCGGCGCCTTTCGACCGGGCCGAAAAGCCTCGGCTATGGCGCGCCGGGCATGGAACAGGCGGTCTTCTGGGTGATGCGTCCCTGGGATGGCGGCCCGGCCAGCGCCGGCAACGGCTCCATGCCCGCTTTCGTCGCCCCCAGCCGCGCCGCCGTCGATGCCTGTCACGCGGCCGGCCTCGCGCAGGGCGGGACGGACGAGGGCGCGCCGGGCCTGCGCGACTATGGTCCCGATTTCTACGCCTGCTATCTGCGCGACCCCGACGGCAACAAGCTGTCGGCGGTCTGCGACCGGCCCGACTGAGCCTGGCATCGGGGCAAAGGGCTTGCACGCCCCGAACACGCGGCATAGATAGGCCCGAACCGGAGACAAGGGCCCGTCCATGCAGACTGTCGTTCTCATCATCCATCTCCTCCTCGCGCTGGCGCTGATGGGGGTGGTGCTGCTGCAGCGTTCCGAGAATGGCGGGCTGGGCATGGGGGGCGCCTCGCTCGGGCCGCAGGCCGGTCGTCCGCCGCTGACGGGGCTGGCCAAGCTGACCTGGCTGTTCGCCGGGGCCTTCATCCTGACCTCGCTCGCGCTCACGGTCATTGCCGCCTCGAACTCGGCCGATACCTCGGTGCTGGAGCGCTTCGGCGTCGATGCGCCGGCCGCTCCGGCCCCCGCGGCACCCGCCACGCCTGGCGTGCAACTGCCCGATATCCAGTTGCCGCCGGCCGGTGACACGCCGGTCCTGCCGCCGCGGCAGGACTGATCTCTCAAGATTTTGGGGCCTGCACCCAATTAACGCAGGATGTTGGGTCCGTATTGCGGAAGCCCGGGGTTTGAGGTATAGCTCGACTCCCGTGATCCGATCATTTTGGCTGCGACGAACACGGGGGTTTCCAGCATGGCGCGCTACGTCTTCATCACCGGTGGTGTGGTGTCGAGCCTTGGCAAGGGGCTGGCCTCGGCTGCGCTGGGTGCGCTGTTGCAGGCCCGCGGCTTCACCGTCCGCCTGCGCAAGCTCGATCCCTATCTCAACGTCGACCCGGGCACGATGTCGCCCTTCGAACATGGCGAGGTTTTCGTCACCGACGACGGTGCCGAGACCGACCTCGACCTCGGGCATTACGAGCGCTTCACCGGCGTTCCGGCCCGCAAGACCGATTCCATCTCTTCGGGCCGGATCTATTCCAACGTGCTGGAGAAGGAACGCCGCGGCGACTATCTGGGCAAGACGATCCAGGTGGTTCCGCATGTCACCAACGAGATCAAGGATTTCCTCCGCATCGGCGACGATGAGGTCGATTTCATGCTCTGCGAGATCGGCGGCACCGTCGGCGATATCGAGGGGCTGCCCTTCTTCGAGGCGATCCGCCAGTTCATCCACGAACGCCCGCGCGGCCAGTGCATCCTGATGCACCTGACACTGCTGCCTTATCTGGCGGCCTCGGGCGAGTTGAAGACCAAGCCGACCCAGCATTCGGTGAAGGAACTGCAATCCATCGGCCTGGCCCCCGATGTGCTGGTCTGCCGCTCGGAACACCCGATCCCGGCCAAGGAACGCGCCAAGATCGCGCTTTTCTGCAACGTCCGGCCCGACGCGGTGATCCCGGCCTATGACCTGAAGACGATCTACGAGGCGCCCTTGGCCTATCACCGCGAGGGGCTGGACCAGGCGGTGCTGGACGCCTTCGGGATCACCCCGGCGCCGCGCCCGAACCTCAGCCGCTGGGAAGACGTGATGGACCGCCTCAACCATGCCGAGGGGCAGGTGCGCGTGGCCATCGTCGGCAAATACACCCAGCTCGAAGATGCCTATAAATCCATCGCCGAGGCGCTGACGCATGGCGGGATGGCCAACCGGGTTCGGGTCAAAGCCGAATGGATCGACGCCGAACTCTTTGAAAAGGGCGATCCGACCGAGGTGCTGGAAGGCTTCCACGCCATCCTGGTGCCCGGCGGCTTCGGCGAACGCGGCACCGAGGGCAAGATCCGCGCCGCCGCCTGGGCGCGCGAGCGCAAGATCCCCTATCTGGGCATCTGCCTAGGCATGCAGATGGCGGTGATCGAGGCGGCGCGCAACCTCGCCGGCATCCAGAACGCGGGATCCGAGGAATTCGACCACGAGCGCGGCAACAAGAAATTCGAGCCGGTGGTCTATCACCTCAAGGAATGGATACAGGGCAACCATGTGGTCGAGCGCAAGCTCGGCGACGACAAAGGCGGCACCATGCGTCTGGGCGCCTACAACGCCGCGCTGGACCCCGAGTCGCTGGTGGCCCGCGTCTATGGCGCGACGCAGATCGAGGAACGCCATCGCCACCGCTACGAGGTCGACATCCGCTACCGCGACAAGCTGGAGGCCTGCGGGATGCATTTCTCGGGCATGTCGCCGGACGGCCGCCTGCCCGAGATCGTCGAGCATCAGGGCCATCCCTGGTTCATCGGCGTGCAGTTCCACCCGGAATTGAAATCCAAGCCCTTCAAGCCGCATCCGCTGTTCGCCGATTTCGTCCGCGCCGCGGTCGAGGTCTCGCGGCTGGTCTGAGGCCCCCGCCTTGCGGGGCGGGCGCGCGGCATGAAAAAGGGGCGCAAGCAGCCAGCTTGCGCCCCTATTGCCTTGGCCCCACGGGGTCAGTAATCGTTGCCGCTGCCCTGCTGCCAGCTCTGCACCAGATTGCCGAAGCGGGTGAAGCGGCCCTCGAAGGACAGTTCCACCGTTCCGATCGGCCCGTGCCGCTGCTTGCCGATGATCACCTCGGCCTTGCCATGCGTCCGTTCCATGATTTCCTGCCATTTGGCCATGGCGTCGAGGTCATGGTCCGAGGGTTTCTCGCGTTCGCGGTAATATTCCTCGCGGAACACGAACATCACCACGTCGGCGTCCTGCTCGATCGAGCCCGATTCGCGCAGGTCCGACAGCTGCGGCCGCTTGTCGTCGCGGCTTTCCACGGCGCGGCTGAGCTGCGACAGGGCGATGACCGGGATGTTCAGCTCCTTGGCGATGGCTTTCAGGCCCTGGGTGATCTCGGACACCTCCTGCACCCGGCTTTCCTTCGAGGACCCGCGCAGCAACTGCAGATAATCGACCATCAGCACATCGAGCCCATGCGTGCGCTTTAGCCGCCGGGCGCGGGCGGCGACCTGGCTGATCGGCAGGGCCGGCGTGTCGTCGATATAGAGCGGGCAATTCTCCAGCGTCTTCGCCACTTCGACGAAGCGGCGGAACTCCTCCTCCGACATATCGCCGCGGCGGATCTGCTCCGAGGGGACCTCGGCCGCCTCGGACAGGATCCGCGCCGCCAGCTGGTCTGCCGACATCTCGAGCGAGAAGAACCCGACCGCGCCGCCGTTGACCGCACCCTCCAGCCCGTCATGGCGGATACCGCGCTTGTAGGCCTTGGCGATGTTGAAGGCGATGTTGGTGGCGAGCGAAGTCTTGCCCATCGAGGGCCGCCCGGCGAGGATGATCAGGTCCGACGGGTGCAGACCGCCCAGCTTCTTGTCCAGATCGACGAGGCCCGTGGAAATGCCGGCCAGCCCCCCGTCCCGCTGATAGGCGGCGGCGGCCACGTTCACCGCTTCGGTCACCGCGCGCAGGAAGGACTGGAATCCCTTCTCCGCCACGCCCTGCTCGCCCAGCTTGTAGAGCGCCTGCTCGGCGGCGACGATCTGTTCCTTGGGCTCGTCCTTGACCTCGACCGTGGCGGCGCGCGCCGCGATGTCGCGGCCCAGCTGGATCAGCTCGCGCCGCACGGCCAGGTCATAGATCATCTGCGCATAATCGCGCGCGGCATAGGAGGCGACAGCGGCGCCCGCGATCCGCGCCAGATAGGCCGCGCCGCCCAGTTCCTTCAGCCCGTCGTCATCCTCCATGAAGGCTTTCAGCGTGACCGGCGAGGCGAGCGCGTTCTTCTGGATCCGCGCCGCGGCGATCTCGAAGATGCGCCGGTGCACGGGTTCGAAGAAATGATCGGGCTTCACCAGCGAGGAGATGCGGTCATAGACATCGTTGTTGGTCAGGATCGCGCCCAGAAGCTGCTGCTCGGCCTCGACGTTATGCGGCAGGACCTCGGCGGCCGCTTGCGTGTCGGAGCCTTGCGGGGCGGCGGGGCGAAGGGCGGCGATTTCGGTCATGGGCGAGTCCGGGGCAGGGGGGCGGCAAACGCGGTGGGGCGCGGGCACGGAACAGGGCAGGGGCGCCGGGCGGATCGGGGCCCGGGTCGGGCCGCGGATCGCGCAGGACCCGCCAACGCCGAGCCCCCTTATCGCAAAAGCGACCCGTCGCGGCAATCGGGTCGGGGCGAATTAGCGGGGGACGGGCCTGTGGATAACCCAGCCGCGCCGGGGGCCGGGCGGAGGGTTCGGGCAAAGGTAGGGGGGCCTTCTGCCCCCCTCTTGGCCTGACGGCCAATTCACCCCCCGAGGATATTTGGGGCGCAAAGATGAAGGTTAATGGGGCGTTAACGCCCGCCATCGCCGGGGAGGAGGAACCGGCCGAGGATCACCCGCTGGCGCCTTCGTCATCCAGCGTCCGGCGGCGCCCGCCCGCGCCGCCCCGTCCTTCGTCGTTCTTCAAATATCCGGGGGGTGAGGCCGCAGGCCGAGGGGGCAGCGCCCCCCTTTCGGCGCGGCTTTGCCGCGCCGTTGGTCGCCCTCGGGCGCAGCCGAGGGCGAAACCGCTCAGGCGGGCGGCGTCCAGCTCTTGGGCGCGCGCAGATAGGCTTCGACCGAATCCAGGGTCTCGGCGTCGAAATCGCCGCGCGCCCGGGCCTCGGCCAGCACATCCCACCAGGTGCAGAGGTAATGCAGCGACACGCCATGCTCGCCCAGCCGGGTCACCGTCTCGGGGTAGATGTCGTAATAGAAGATCACCGCCGTATGGGCGCAGCTGGCGCCGGTGTCGCGGATCGCGTCGACGAAGGACAGCTTGGAGCCGCCGTCGGTAGTCATGTCCTCGACCAGCAGCACCCGCTGCCCCTCGGTCATCACCCCCTCGATGCGCGCGTTGCGCCCATAGCCCTTGGGCTTCTTGCGCACATAGGTCATCGGCAGCGCCATGCGCTCGGCCACCAGCGCGGCGAAGGGGATGCCCGCCGTCTCGCCGCCCGCGATATTGTCGAAGGCCTCGAACCCGGCCGCGCCCATCACCTTCGTCACCAGGAAATCCATCAGCGTCGACCGGATCCGCGGATAGGAGATCAGCTTGCGGCAATCGACATAGGTCGGCGCCTTGTTGCCCGAGGCATGGGTGAAGGGCTCGCGCGCGTTGAAATGCACCGCGCCGATGTCCAGCAGCATCCGCGCCGCCAGGCGCGCCATGATGGCCGGTTCGGTATGCGAGGTCGGGATCATCGGGTCACTCCTGCGGCAGTTTGGGGATTCCCGGCGTCCTAGCGGCAAACGCCATCGCTGACAATCGCGCGCGCTGCTATCACGGCGCGAACAGGAGGCCCCATGCCGCGACTCACCCCTTCCCTGACTTTCGCCGCGCTTCTCGGCGCCGCGACCCCTGCCTTTGCCGCCTCTGAAGGCGCCCGGATCGAGGGCACCTGGATGGCCATCGGCGACATGCTGGGCGTGCTGCCCGGCCATATCGAGGTGCTGACGGTCGAGGGCGCCCGCGCCACCTCGGTCACCTGGCGGGCGCCCGCCGCCGATTGCGGCGCCGCGCCCGCGGCGCCGGGGTGCACCCTGCCGATACCCACCGCCTCGGGCGCGTTCACCGGCAACAGCTTCGAGATCGGGATCGAGCCCGATGCGGCCAATGCCTCTCCCTTCGCCGGCGAGGAGGTGGCGCCGCTCTGGCCGCTGCTCGCGCTCGACGGCGCGCCCTGGACCATGTTCCGCCAGGATGGACGCCTGATGACCACGCGCGAGGCGACCATCGCCGGGACCACGATCCCGATGATCCGGCTCTGGCTGCAGGTCGATCCGGCCCTGCCCGAGGCGCTCTTCGATTACCTCGTGAGCTTCGATCTCGACATCGCCCGCGCGCTCTGCCCGGTCAGCACGCTGCATGGCGATCCCCAGGCCTGGGAGGCGCTCTCGGCCACGCTGATCGCCGCCGCGCCCGTGCTCCACGACCATCGCCTTGCCGCGGGCCGGGGCGCCCCGCCGCCCGCCGCGGCCGACGGCGAGGCGGCCGAGGCCTTCGCGCTGCTGGCCGCGCTTGCGGCCGAGGATGCCGAACCGCCCGAAGGCGTGACGCTGCTGCCGGGCCTGCCCTGGCCCGCCTCGCAGGCCATGGCCGATGCGGCGCAGGATTGCCTCGACCGGGCATTCGGCGGCTGAGGACCGGGGACGGAACCCTGCGACCCCGCGCCGCGTTCCACCGGGTGGAAGACTTGACAGGCGCCGGGGCAAGGCGTTCCGTCAGGCGGTCACAGGAGGTTTCCATGTCCCAGAACTTCACCCTCTCCGTCCCCGACATGAGCTGCGGGCATTGCCGCGCCTCGATCGATTCCGTCGTCACGCCCCTGGGGGCCAAGGCCGATTACGACATGGCCCAGCGCCGCGTCACCGTGACGGGCGAGGCCACGCCGCAGGCGGTGATCGCCGCGCTGGACCGGATCGGCTTCCCGGCCGAGCCGGTCTGACGGCGGCGTGTTCCGGCTCCTCGTCTGGCTGCGGCGCCTTGCCCATGCGCTGTGGCTGAGGGTCGCGCTTTTCGCCGCCCTCGCCCTCTTCGCCGTCGCCGCCGCCCATTTCGCCGCCCCTCTGGTGCCCGGCTGGCTGGAAGAGCGGATCGACGCCAAGGCGGTGCTGCCGGTGCTGGAGATCCTGGCCTCGTCGATGCTGGCGGTCTCGACCTTCTCGCTGGGGATCATGGTGCAGACCCACCGCTCGGCGCTGCAGAACGCGACGCCCCGGGTCCTGGACCTGATGCTCGAGGACGGGCTGACCCATAACGTGCTGGGCATCTTCATCGGTGCCTTCGTCTATGCGCTGACGGCGCTGATCCTGTTCCAGGCGGGCTTCGATTCGGGGGCGGCGCTGGTGCTGGGCGTCACGCTGGCCGTCACCGGCGCGGTGGTGGTGGCGCTGCTGCGCTGGATCGCGCATCTGACCACGCTGGGCACGCTGCGCGACGCCCTGGCCCGGACCGAGGATCAGGCGCGCCGCGCGCTGAAGCGCCATCGCCACAAACCGGCGCTGGGGGCCAATCCCATCGGCCCGGAAACCGTGCTCCCTGACGCGGCGCGCACCATTGCCGCGCCCCGGTCGGGCGTGCTGCAGGTGATCGACGTCCAGGGCCTCGCACGGTGCGCGCCGGGGCCGGTCTGGGTGCTCAGGCGCCCCGGACAGCAGATCCTGCGCGGGGCGCCGTTCCTGCAGGTGCCGGCGGGGCAGGGGGATGCGGCCAGCGACCAGGCCATGCTCGAGTGCTTCGTCATCGGCGATACCCGGACCTTCGAACAGGACCCGGCCTTCGCCCTGACCGTGTTGTCCGAGATCGCCTCGCGCGCGCTGTCGCCCGCGGTCAACGACCCGGGGACCGCCATCGAGGTCGTCTCGCGCCTGGAACGGCTGCTCTGGGACTGGGCGCAGGCCTCGAAAAGCGATGCGGTCGAGGGGCCGGGGGTCTTCGTCCACCCCTGGACCCCGCCCGAACTGATCGAGGCCGCCTTCGCCGCCATCGCCCGCGACGGGGCGTCAATGCTCGAGGTCGCGGGCCATCTGCTCGAGGCGCTGACCGCGCTGGGTCAGGCGCCCGAGGACAGCCTCGCCGAGGCCGCGCGCGCCATGCAGGCCCGCGCCCGCGCCCATGCCGAGGCGGCGCTCAGGCTCGATGCCGACACCGCCCGCCTGCCCCCCGAGGCCTGAGGCCAGCCCTTCGGTACGCCGCCCGGGCGCGCTGCCCGCGCTACGCTGCCCGCAGGAAGGGCAATATTGCCCATCCTGCCCGCCGCCCGCGCTCGACATCCGCGCCGGAACCTCCTAGTCCGGCGGGGACAGACCCCTTGTGCCGAGGCCCCCGTGACCGCCGCCCCTCCTGCCGCCCGCCTTCTGCTGGGCATCGGCCTTGCGGTTTCGGCCGTGTTCCTCTTCGCCGCTGGCGATACGCTGACCAAGGTGCTGACCGACCGCCACCCGGTCGAGCGGATTGCCGCCGTGCGCTATGCCGTCGGGCTGCTGATCCTGCTGATCTTCGTGGCGCCAGGGGCCGGGCGGCAGCTCTGGACGGTGCGGCGGCCGGTGCTGGTGGCCATCCGGGCGCTGATCCTGACCCTTGCGACGATGGTGATCGGCTATGCGCTCCGGCTCCTGCCGGTGGGCGAGACCATCGCCATCATGTATCTGGCCCCTTTCGCGGTCATGGCTCTGGCCGTGCCGCTTCTGGGCGAGAAGGTCACCCGCACGGGCTGGGTGCTGGCGGCGCTGGGCTTTGCCGGGGTGCTCCTGATCGTGCGGCCGGGATCCGCGCTGAACCCCGCGGGCGTGGGGCTTGCCCTGCTGCTGGCCGCGGCCAATACCGTCTTCCATCTGATGACCCGGGTGCTGACCCGGACCGAGACGCCGCTCGCCCTGCTGTTCTGGGTCAATGCGATCGGCGCGGCCTTCTTCCTCGTCGCCGCGCTGCCGACGATGGACGCGCCGCTGCCGGACCTGACGGATGCGGCGATGATGGCGGCACTGGGGGCGATCTTCACGCTGGGACATTTCCTTTTCGGCATGGCCTATCGCGAGGCCCCGACCTCGCTGATCGCGCCGGTCAACTACCTGCATTTCGTCTGGGCCACGCTGATGGGATGGAGCCTCTTCGGCCATATCCCCGATGCGGTGACGCTGGCGGGCATGGGCCTGATCCTGGTGTCCGGCAGCGCCATCGCCGTCATGGCCCATGTCATGAGCCGCCCGCCCCGTTGACCTGGGCCTAGAGGGACCCCAGCAACAGGGGCCGGAACTCGCGCTCCAGCTTGATCCGCATGGCGCGGGCGAAATCCTCGTAGCCCTGCGCCTCCAGCACGAAGGCGCCGGGACCCTGCAGCACGTTCTGGGCATACCAGCGCGCGAGCCCGTCCACCGCCCCGTCGTAATCGAGGGGCATGTTCCCCGCCACCGCCAGCGCATTGACGGTGACCGCCTCGAACCGCACCGTTTCCGGCCCGTCGTTGTTCTGCCCGTCGCCCGCCAGGTCGATGACCTGCGCCTCGCAGCGGGGCGCCCGCTCCAAGAGCCGCCCGCCCGCCGCCAGCGCCGCCCCGACGCCCGTGCGCCCCGACCAGATCCCCAGCGGATCGCCCGAGGGCCGGGGAAATCCCGCCAGCCGGTCGGCCAGCTCCGCCAGATCCGCCTCGCTCTGGATCACCCGCCAGTCGGCGGCGATCGCCTGCTCGCGCCGCCCGGCCCAGACATAGGCCGCCAGCGCCACCGGTGCCCCGCTCAGGGCCGCCGCCCGCACTTCGGGCGCCCGGAGTGCCGCCGCCGAGCCCTCCATCATCAGCCGGTATTCCCGCTGATCGACCGAGGCCGAGACATCGAAGGCCAGCGCCAGCGCCAGCCGACACTCCTGCGCCCCCGCTGGACCCGCCGCCAGCACCCCTGCCAGCAAAAAGCGCGCGCCGGGCCCCAGGCCCCGCGCGCGCCCCTTCATTCTGCCCCAAATACGCTCTGCGCCCGGGGCCATCCCTCACCAATGCCCGGTATTGGGCATCGACGCCCAGGGCTCGGCCGGGGCCAGCGCCTCGCCCGCCTGCAGCAGTTCCACCGACACGTTGTCGGGGCTGCGCACGAAGGCCATGTGCCCGTCCCGCGGCGGCCGGTTGATGACCACCCCGTTGTCCATCAGATGCTGGCAGAGCGCATAGATGTCGTCGGTCCGGTAGGCCAGGTGCCCGAAATGCCGGCTGTCCGAGGGCAGCCCCTCATCCCCGTCCCAGTTATACGTCAGCTCCACCGGGCATTCCGGCTGTCCGGGCGGCGCCATGAAGACCAGCGTGAAGCGGCCCTTCTCGCTCTCCATCCGCCGCGTCTCTTCCAGACCCAGCAGCCGGTAGAAGGCCATCGAGGCCTCCAGATCCTTCACCCGGACCATTGTATGCAGATAAGTCAGGCCCATGCGCCCCTCCGATGTTGCTTTCCCCCAACATAACCCGCCGCAAGCGTTTGTCAGGGGCTTTCCGCGACACCCATCATGTTGCGTGTCACCCCCGCGCGGGTGCTATAGATGGAGCAACCCGAATCCCCCAGGAGGCCGCCATGACCATCACCCCCGAGCAAGCGGCCGAGATCGCCGCCGCCCGCGCCAACCCGCAACCGACGCTGCGCGCCGTCGCCCCGGGGATGGAGGCGCATCTCTACACCGCCCATCCGGTGCTGGACCACGGCTTCGTGCGCGCCATCGACTACATGGGCGACGATTCGGCCATCGTGCAGGCGGCGCGCGTCAGCTACGGCGCCGGCACCAAGCATGTCTCCAACGACGAGGGGCTGATCCGCTACCTCATGCGCCACTGGCACTCGACGCCCTTCGAGATGTGCGAGCTGAAACTCCACGTCAAACTGCCCGTGTTCGTCGCCCGCCAGTGGATCCGCCACCGCACCGCCAACGTCAACGAATACTCGGCCCGCTATTCGATCCTCGACCGCGAATTCTACATCCCCGAGCCCGCGCAACTGGCCGCGCAATCGACGGTCAACAACCAGGGCCGCGGCGCGGTTCTGGAGGGGGCCGAGGCCGCCCGCGTGCTGGCGCTGCTGAAATCCGACGCCGCGCAGATGTACGACCATTACGAGGAGATGCTTTCGCAGGAGGGGCAGCAGGGCCTTGCCCGCGAATTGGCGCGGATGAACCTGCCGATGAACATCTATACGCAATGGTATTGGAAGACGGATCTGCACAACCTCTTCCATTTCCTGCGCCTGCGCGCCGATGCCCACGCCCAATACGAAATCCGCGTCTATGCCGAGGCGATTGCCATGATGGTCGCCGATTGGGTCCCGCTGGCGTTTGGGGCCTTCGAGGATTACCGGATGGGCGGGGTGAACCTTTCGGGCAAGGCCGTTGACGCGTTGAAGCGGATGTTGAAGGGTGAGGAAGTGACGCGCGAGTCCTCGGGGATGAGTGCGGGCGAGTGGCGGGAGTTTAAGGGGGTTTGGGGGTGAGTAACGGATTGCCGATCCTCGATCGGCATTCGTGAACGCAGTTAAGCCGCACCGGTGGGGACGAAGTCGTTGCGCCGCTTTGCACGATGCGTCAGAGTTTTCCGAATGGGAAAAGGAGGGGCCTTCCGTGCGGTTTCAGGTATTCACTCTAATTGCGTTCTGTCTGCTTGCTTCATGCAGCCCGGCGCCTGTCGCGGAAACCGCTTCCGTGAATGAGGAGAGCGCAGCGCCAATTTTTGAAAGTCCGGGCGCCAATAGCGATTCTTATTCAGGTTTCCTTGCGATGAGTCGGGCAGAGCTTTGTCAGTTTCGGCGGTCGGCTGGCTCAGGGAGTGAAGATCGGCGGAACGCTGAAATTGCTTTGGTTGACAGGGGAGAATATTCGTGCGGATCCCAGAGTATTGGACCTGAGTCATTTACAGCGCGCCGGACCTATTCTCGACCTGTTTTGACCCGCCTTTCCGTCCGGGGGTCGGATCGAAACTGTCGTGATTTCTCGTCTGCAGGTGCCGCTCAGGCGTTCTTCTTGGCGAATGGAGGGCCAGCAAGTGACCCGCACGGACTTGATCGCGATGGCGACGGATACGCGTGCGATTGGGGAAGGAACGTTCAGACTGCTGTGAACCATCGGCGAACTGCTGTGAGACAAGCCACCGCTGCCCGTGTCAGCCGGACGCCGTCATATTCTTCCGGCGGGCGCTGCCATTGGGTGAGTGGGTACACGCGCCGAAATGGGACATATGTTCGCGGGCATCAACGCTGCCGATAGCAAACGTGGAGCCAGCCGTAGGGTGCGCATTCATTGCGCACCATTCCGCGCCCACAACCCTCGCTCCCTCAATCGCCCCGACACTCCGCGGCGTTGCTCTCTTCACCACACAACCGGCAACTCGAACGGATACGTTGGATGGTGCGCAATGAATGCGCACCCTACGGGCATGGTCTTGCGGTGGGACGTGGCGGGCCGGGCATGGTGCGCCATGAATGCGCACCCTACGGGTTATCGCGGTGCCAACTGGAATACGGCCAATCGCGGGGATGCTCGACAAACCCGTGTTTCACCGGATTGAACCAACAATACCGGATGTGATTGTCCCAATCCTGTTCATCGCGGATGTGGTGCTCCCAAAACCGCCGCTGCCACACCCCATGCTCGCGCCGTCGCCTGTGGCTTTCCCGCCGCGCGACCGGCGGCATCGCGCGCGAGAACCGGGCCTTGATCACGCTCCACCGGGTTGCGAAATCCGCGTCCCCCTCGGGCAGCGCCCAGACGCAATGCATATGGTCCGGCAAGACCACCCAGGCGTCGATGCCGAACGGGCGTTCGATCCGCGTGCGCAGCACCGCGTCGCGCAGCACCGCGATCTCGCGGGTCAGCAGATCCGTCCCGCGCTCGGCGAGGGTCACCGTAAAGAACACCCGGGCGCCGGGCAGGACGGGGCGGCGATAGGAGGACATGATCCGTGGTAGGGTGATTCTGGTTGATATAGCGTTGCCATGGACGGGGGGTGCCATCCGTCGCCGCGATGGTGGGTTGAAAACCCACCCTACCAGAGCGGCGCAGGGGACATCTTGCCAAATCCTTAATCGCCACCCCCAACCCTTTGGAATCACACGCCCCGAAATCTGTCCCACGCGTGGGACACCCCTTGCCTCGGGGCCGTTCCGGGGCCATCCTCCCCGCATGGACCCCGACGCGCTCATCGCCCAGCTGGGCCTCATCCCCCACCCCGAGGGCGGTCACTACCGCGAGACCTGGCGGGCCCCGGCCGGACCGGGACAGCGCCCCTCCGGCACCGCGATCCTGTTCCTCCTGAAGGCGGGCGAGACCTCGCACTGGCACCGGATCGACCAGACCGAGATCTGGCTCTACCACGCCGGCGCCCCCCTGATCCTGCGGCTGAGCGAGACCGGGGCCGGCCCCGCCCGCGCCCATCCCCTCGCCCCCCTGACGCCCCAGGTGATCGTCCCGCCCCATCACTGGCAGGCGGCCCGCACGACCGGGGCTTTCACGCTGGTTTCCTGCCTCGTCTCGCCCGGTTTCGACTTCGCGGGCTTCACCCTGGCGCCGCCCGGCTTCGACATTCCCGGCGATGCCGAAACCCCCTTGCACCCGCCCGCGAACCCCGCTAAATCCGCCCCACGTTGACCACCGAAGCGCGGAGAGGTGCCGGAGCGGTCGAACGGGGCGGTCTCGAAAACCGTTGTGGGTGAGAGCCCACCCAGGGTTCGAATCCCTGTCTCTCCGCCATCCTTCCTATACCGTGTTGAATTTCCTCATACCCCTTGCAGAACAAGGGGATTGGCCACAAACCTTGCTACAAGATTTGCTACAAAGCAGGGTCACACGGCATGAAGCATCTACAGCATGTTCGGGGAAAGTGGGTGGTTCGCGTCACTGTCCCGGACGACCTGCGCGAGATCGTGGGTAAGCGTGAGCTGGTCCACTATGATCTGCCACCGGACGTGAAGGCACGGGAACGAAAGGCCATCGCGGTCATTAATAGCTTCTACGCGACCATTGACGAAGCGCGCGTGATCTTAGACTCGCGACGTCCGACACTTTCGACGGCCGCGAAAGCGCACTATCGCGCAGAGCTGCAACGCGACGACCAGGCCCGGGCAATTAAGAGCACGCGCCACCCCGAATTTGAGCGCTATTCCCGGTCGGTATACGCGAACAAGTTGCGACTGCTGGTCGCTGGCCGGGTTGAAGGCGACGAAGCCGAGGCGCTTATCGGATTCGCCGTAGACGATCTAAAGGCTAAAGGCCTCGCTCCTGACGCCAAGAGGTCCGAGCTCCTGCGCTTGCTTGCTGAGGTCCAGCTCGAAGCGCTCAACGTCTTCGCAGAGCGCGACGATGGTAAGATCAAGGTTAGCGCGCCGACACTGCCCGCGCTAATCGAACCTGACCGAGAACCGCACGAAACAACGTCGCGCGTGAATGGCACCGGCGCGACCCTTTCGCAGGTTCTAACGGCCTTTCACAAAGAGCGCGCCGCCGGCGGCAGCTCGCTGTCCGCCAAGACCATCAGCGAACACAAGACAGCCGTGCGCATGTTCGAAGAATTCATGGGTGGCGAGGTCAGGATCACCGGCGTGCGCAAGCAGGACATTGTCGCCTATAAGCAGGCGCTACTGGAGACACCGGTCCGCGCCGCGCAGCGATTCCCCGGCCTCACGCTGCCGCAGGCGATCACGGCGAACAAGAAGCGGGCCGTGCCGTTTGAGACGCTTGATCCCAAGACGATCAACGTCAAATGGCTTTCGCACCTGTCTAGCCTGCTAACCTGGGCTTTGAAAAATTGCTTCATCGACACCAACCCAGCCAAGGGCGTCAAGGTGGACACGGGCAAGGACGAGCATGACGAACCGTCGCGGGTGAACTTCGACCCTGCCGACCTGCGGCGCATATTCGGCGATGCGATCTTTGCCAACCCCAAGACCTACGGCACGCGCCAGTGGGCGCTACTGGTGGCGCTCTACACCGGGGCGCGGTCTTCGTCCGAGATCGCCCGGATCAAGTTGGCCGACATCTATGAGGAAGACGGTGTGCCGGTGATCTACCTTTCCGGGGCCTCGAAGAACAAGCACAGCAAGCGGCTGGTGCCAATCCACCGCGACCTGATCGACCTCGGCCTCATCGACTACGCCAAGGCCCTACGCGAACGCGGCGAGGTCTTGCTCTTTCCCGACTGGCAGCCCGAGGACAAGATTAACCGCTGGTTCTTGCGCACCTTCCTGCCCTGCGTCGGTATCAACGACTCGCGCAAGGTGTTCCATAGCTTCCGCCACACGCTCAAGACGGCGCTGGTCAGGAGCGGGTGTCCGAGGGATGTGAGCGACAACATCACCGGCCACAAGGATCAGTCTGTTGCGGCCGACTACATCCACGAAGCACCAGTCAAGCGGATGGCCGAAGCTCTGAATATGGTGAATTCTGACTTGCCAATCCCCGGTCTGAATCTAGACCATCCTGCGGACTCGACCGACTAACAAGCCTCTTGTCGTGCGAATCGATGTGTGGCATATTTGCCACACTTAGTTCCTGTATCGAGTTCCCGCATGAGTTTCGCGACACGCCTCGCCCGTTTTGTCGGGCGGGGCGCCCCTGAACGCAAGAGCATCACGCTTACCGACCCCGGCGCCCTCGCGCTGTTTGGTGTCCTGCCGTCCGCTTCCGGCCCTACCGTCACCGTCACCGCCCAAAGCGCCATGCGCGTTCCTGCCGTGCGCCGTGCGGTGTCGCTGATCGCCGAGGCCGTCGCAACGTTGCCTTTCAAGGCCTACGCCGCTGAGACCCGCGAACCGGCCAAGGATCACCCGGCCTATGGGCTGGTGCATGATTGGGCCTCAGACTGGCAAAGCGCCGAGGAGTTGCGCGAACAACTTACACTCGACGCGCTGCTGACCGGCCACGGCTTCGCGCAGGTCGCCCGCAACGCCGAGGGCAAGCCGGTCTATTTGCTGCGGATGCAGCCGAGCGCTGTCTCCGTCGAGACCGACGACTCGGGCGAGCCGTCCTACCGCGTCAAGCTGGCCGATGGCGGCGAGGCCGTGCTCGCGTATCATGACGTTCTCCACATTCAGGCGACCGGCGGCGTCAGCCCCATCGTTCATGCGCGCGAGGCCATTGCCCTGACGCTGGCCGCCGAACAGCACCTTTCGGGCTTCTTCAAGAACGGCGGGCGCCCCTCGGGCGTGATCCGCCATCCGCGCATTTTGAAGCCTAGTGCAAAGGAGAAGATAAGCGCTTCGTGGTTCCAAGAGAACAGCGGCGACCAGAGCGGCAAAACCGCAATTCTGGATGAGGGCATGGAGTTTCAGGAGATCGCCCTGAAGCTCGCCGACGCCGAGTTCAGCGAGGTCCGCCGGGAACAGGTGCGCGAGATTGCCCGCGCCTTCAACGTGCCGCCTGCGCTCCTGTATGAGACCAGCCGCGCCACCTGGTCGAATTTCGAGCAGAGCCACCGCGACTTTTTGACCGGCACTCTGCGCCCTTGGATCGCCCGCTGGCAGGCCGCCTATGCGCGCGTCCTGCTGACCCCTGATGAGCGCGCGCGGCTCTACGTCGAGGCCACGCCCGACGACCTGCTGTCGGTCGAGTTCGCGGCCCGTGCGACCGCCTTCAGCCAATATCGCAGCATGGGTGTGATGACCGCCAACGAGGTCAGGTCCGCCCTGAACCGCCGGCCGCTGCCTGGTGGCGACGTGCTGCAAAACCCCTTCACCACCACCAGTGCACCGGCCCAGCCGGATGAGGAATCATGACCGACAACATCACCCATCACGCGTTCTTCGGCGACCGCAGGCACGCCTTCACCCTGACCGACGAAATGGTCACGGAACTGGAACAGTCCACACAGGTCGCCTTGGGCGCCCTCTACGTCGCGTTCTCGGGTTATGCCGTCCCGGTCAACGTCATGCGCGACATCATCCGCCTTGGCCTGATCGGTGCCGGGACCGCGCCCGAGGCTGCAAAGCGCCTGACCGATACCTACGCCGTCAACCGGCCCATCGGCGAGCTGTTCCCGCTCGCCTTCGCTATCCTTGATGCGCGTTGGAACGGCACCCAGCCCGAAACCGAGGCGGCTGCAACAGGCGATCTCGGCGCGTCTCTGCGGGTGGTGGCATGACCGACCGGCTTGAGGTCAAGGCCCAGCTCGCCGTCAGCGACGAGGGCGAGATCACCGGCACGGCCTGGCCCTTCGGCACCCCTGACCGGGTGGGCGACGTGATCGAAAAGGGCGCCTTCGGTGCGCCCGTCACGCTGCCCATGCTCTTTGCCCATGATCAGGGGCAAGTCGTGGGTGTCTGGGATCAGATCGGCGAGACCGAGGCGGGCCTGACCGTCAAGGGGCGCCTCCTGGTCGAGGACGTGGCACGCGCCCGCGAGGTCCGCGCCATGATCCGCGCCGGTGCCGTCACCGGCCTCTCTATCGGCTTCGTCACCAAGTCGGCGAAGCGCCACGCCAAGGGCCGCACGATCAGCGCCTTGGACCTCCACGAAATCAGCATTGTTGCCGTCCCGGCGCATCCGGGCGCGCAGATCACCTCCATCAAATCTGTCACGAGTAAGGACACCCCCATCATGGAAAACGAAGACCTGACCCACGAGGTCAAGACCACCCCGACCAACGCGCCGGGTATCGACACGAAAGCGTTCGAGGCGGTTCTGAACCGGCTCGACAAGCTGGAAGCCAAGGGCAGCCGCCTGGGCGCGCCTGCCGTTTTTCTCGGCGAGACCGAACAGAAAGCGTTCAGCGACTTCCTGCGCGTTGGCACTGACCGCCTGTCTGATCTTGAGCGTAAGTCGCTGAACGTCGCCAATGACGCTGACCTGCTCCCCTGAAATGTCCTGAAATTTTGGTTAGCCTGTTCTCCAACTGAGGAGACAGATGATGAAGAGAAGCCGTTTCAGCGCAGAACAGATCATTGGCATTCTGAAAGAGCATCAGGCCG
>JAIUPD010000022.1 GCA_020161615.1 Pseudomonadota bacterium
GCGATCTACGAGCATTGCCTGCCCTTCAACGTCGCCCGCGCCTATGACGAAGCCCGCGGCCTCGACACCCCCCGCATCTGGACCGCCGAACGCGACCAGAAGATGTGGGCCGATCTCCAGGGGTGAGCCGATGCGCGACCCGTTCCTGACCATGGCCCTGAACAACGCCTGGGCGAATGCCACGCTCTACGGGGCCATTGCCGGGCTGTCGGACGCCGAGTTCGCGGCGCCCCGCCCCGGGTTCTTCCCCTCGCTGAAAGAGACGCTGAACCATATCTGGAAGGTCGATCTCTATTACCTCGACGCGCTGGAGGAAGGCGGGCTCGGCCCCCGCGCCTTTGACGAGGCCGTGACGCAGGGCTCGGTCGCCGGGCTGGCGGCGGAACAGGCGGCGGCGGACATGCGGCTCGCCTCCTTCTGCCAGCGGCTGACGCCCGCGCTGCTCGATGCGCCCCGTGTCACCCTGCGGCGCGGCGGGCCGGTGACCGAACGGGTCGGGCCGATCCTGCTGCACCTCTTCCAGCACCAGATCCATCACCGCGGACAGGCGCATACGATGATCGGCGACGCCGGGATCGCGCCGCCGCAACTGGACGATTTCCACCTGGAATTCGGCCGCGTGCCCAGTGCACAGGCCTATTTCGCCTGACGGAGGAAGGGCCATGACCGCCCAGACCAAGATTTTCGAAACCCCGCTCTACCCCTATGCCCGCCACCCCGATCAGGACGCGGCCACCCCCGCACGCCACACGGCGGTGGTGGTCGGCGCGGGACCGGTGGGTCTGGCGCTGGCCATCGACCTCGCGCAGATGGGCGTCGAGGTGCTGGTCATCGACGACAACGACAAGGTGAGCTTCGGCTCGCGCGCCATCTGCTTCGCCAAGCGCCCGCTGGAGATCCTCGACCGGCTGGGCTGTGGCGTGCCGATGGTCGACAAGGGCGTGGTCTGGAACCTGGGCAAGGTCTTCTTCGACGACCGTCAAGTGTACGAATTCAACCTTCTTCCAGAAAAAGGCCATAAGTTCCCGGCCTTCATCAACCTGCAACAGTATTATTTCGAGGATTACCTGGTCGCCCGGGTCCGCGCGCTGCAGGCCGAGGGCGCGCCCATCGAACTGCGCGGCAAGAACAAGCTCACGGCGATCGACCAGCAGCCCGACCATGTGATGCTGAGCATAGACACGCCCGAGGGGCCCTATTCCCTGCGCGCCGACTGGCTGATCGCCTGCGACGGCGCCGGCTCGCCGGTGCGGCGGATGCTGGGCCTCGATTTCGTGGGCGAGGTGTTCCAGGACAATTTCCTCATCGCCGATGTGGTAATGGAGGCCGATTTCCCGACCGAGCGCTGGTTCTGGTTCGACCCGCCCTTCAACCGCGGCCAGTCGGCGCTGCTGCACAAGCAGCCGGACAATGTCTGGCGCATCGACTTCCAGATCGGCTGGGACATCGACCGCGAGAAAGAGCTGGACCCGGCCAATATCGACAAGCGGCTGAAGGCCATGCTGGGCGAGGATATCCAGTACGAACTTGAATGGTCCTCGATCTATACCTTCCAGTGCCGCCGGATGGAGAAATTCCACGAAGGACGGGTGATCTTTGCCGGGGATTCGGCGCATCAGGTCTCGCCCTTCGGGGCGCGCGGCGCGAATTCCGGGCTGCAGGATACCGACAACCTCGCATGGAAGCTGAAGCTCATCCAGGACGGGACGGCGCCTGAAAGCCTGCTCGACAGCTACGATATCGAGCGGATCCATGGCGCGAAGGAGAATATCCTCAACTCCACCCGCTCGACCGATTTCATCACGCCGAAGTCGGAAACCAGCCGGATCTTCCGCGACGCGGTGCTGGACCTGTCCGAGCGGCACGATTTCGCCCGGCCCTTCGTCAATTCGGGGCGGCTGTCGGTGCCCTGCACCTATGACGGCTCGCCGCTGAACACGCCCGACGCGCTGCCCCAGGGCCCGGCCCGCGCCCGCCCCGGCGCCCCCTGCCCCGACCTGCCGCTGGGCGAGGGCTTCCTGCTGGAACGCCTCGGCGGACGGACGGCGCCGCGCTTCCATCTGCTGGCCATCGGGGTTGAGGTTCCGACCGGCCTGACCGTGCCGGGTGTCGAGATCGAGGTAATCGCGCTTGCCCCCGACACCTCACCGGCGCTGAAGGAACGCTATCTGGGCGAGGCCCCGGCCGCCCTCTACCTGATCCGCCCCGACCAGCATGTCGCCGCGCGCTGGCCCGGCTTCGACCGCGTGGCCGTGGAAGCGGCGCTGAACCGCGCGCTTGGCAAGGAGGCCTGAGATGTCCCTGATCCTGACCCGTAACACGCCCCATGCCGATGACGTCTACCAGCGCCTGATCGACGCGCATGAGGGCAAGACCAAGGCCGAAAGCGACGCTTTCAACGCGCGGCTGATCCTGATCCTGATGAACCATATCGGCGACGAACAGGTCATCGCCGAGGCGCTGGCCGCGGCCGAGATCTGAGCGTCGCGCCAGCGGCACGCGCCGGGGGCCAGCCCCCGGACCCCCGGGATATTTGAGGCGCGAAGATCAAGGTTAACGAAACCCTGCACCCATCATCTTGCCCGAAATACTCCACGGGGGTCCGGGGGTGTGAAACCCCCGGGGTCCGCCACGGGCGCGCGGCCCGGATCAACGCATGCCGATCCCCAGCTGCATCAGCCCCTTGCGCACCGGCGCCAGCGAATAGAGCGCGTTCAGTGTCGCCGCGCGGGCGTCGCGCAGGGGGCGGGCCTCGATCATCGAGGCGCGGTTCAGCGCGTCGACCCCGGCGAGCCGCAGCGTCACCTCGGGCCAGCGGCGGCGCTGGTAGGCCTCGAGCGGGGCGGGTTCGCCCAGCGTCTCGGGCGTGGCGAGGTCGATGAGCGCGGTGAGGTCGCCGAGGCTCATGTTCAGCCCCTGCGCGCCGATCGGCGGCACGACATGCGCGGCCTCGGCCATCAGCGCGGTCCTTTGACCGATGAAGCGTTCCGCCTGCTGGGTGATGATCGGCCAGACGGTCAGGGCCGAGGCCTGTTCCAGCCAGCCGAAAAGCCCGCCGCTGCGGGTGTTCATCGCCTGGGCGAAATCCTCGCGGCTCAGGGATTTCAGCCGGTCGACCTCGGGTCCCGTCTCCATCCAGACCACGGCCGAGCAGGGTTTGCCCTGATGGTCGGGCAGCGGCACCAGGGTGAAGGGGCCGCCCGAGCGGTGGACCTCGGTCGAGACATTCTCGTGCGGATCTGGGTGGGTCACGGCGAAGGCCAGCGCCTTCTGCCCGTAGCGGGTGGTCTTGACGCCGATCCCCAGCGCCTTGCGCACCGGCGAATGACGGCCATCTGCGGCCACGACCAGCCGCGCGGTGATCCGGCTACCGTCCGACAGCCAGACCAGCGCCTCGCGGTCGCGGGTCAGCAGGCGGCGGGTCGCCACGCCGGGGCGGAAATCGACCCCCGGCAGCTCCTCCAGCCGGGCGACGAATTCGCGCCGCAGCAGCCAGTTGGGCAGGTTCCAGCCGAAGGGCTGGGCCGAGACATCGGCGGCGTCGAAATCATGGACCACGCGGGCCACCGGCTCTGCCCCGCCCGCGTCGACGATGCGCATGACCTGCAAGGCCATGGCATGGGGTTCGAGTCGCGCCCAGAGCCCCGCCGCCTGCAGCACCGGGATCGAGGGTTGCAGGAAGGCCGTGGTCCTGAGGTCGGCGCCGGGCGCCTCGCCCGAGGTCACCGGCGGCGCCGGATCGAGGCAGATCACCGAATAGCCCGCCGAGCCGAAGGCGGCGGCAGCGGCCAGCCCCGCCACGCCGCCGCCCGAAATCAGCACATCCACCGCTGTCTTCTGCATCGCTGCCTCCATCGTTGCGCGTACCTTAGCGCGTTCCGGCGGCAGGGGCGAGGCGACAGCGCGTCTCAGCCCCGGGTGATCAGCACCAGCATGACCACCATGAGGGGCGCGGCGACCACCGCCGGCAGGTAGAGCGCGGGAAGGCCGAAAAGGGTGATGGCGATGCCCCAGATCGAGACCAGCGCCAAGATCACATAGAGGGGGAAATCCGGGTCGCCCTCGGTCCATTCGCGGGCCATCGGGCCGAGGATCGGCAGGCGATAGGCCAGCGAGCGGCGGGGATGGGGGACGGCGATGTCGGCAGCGGCCATTGGTATCTCCGGGATAAAGGATTTACCGGGATATGGCTTTTGGCCGGCGTTGCCGCCATCGGGCGCGATGCCGCACTGCGGCAACGCGCCGCGCGCGCGCCGTTGTCGCAACCCGGGCGCGGCGTGAGGCGCGTCAGCGCCGAGGGGGCAGGCCCGTCACCCCTGGCGCTTGCCGACGCGGGGTTCGGTGCCGGCCATCAGCCGGCGGATATTGGTAGAATGCCGGAACCAGACCAGCGCCGCCAGCACCAGCGCCAGCAGGATCATCGTCTGCGGCCCCAGCCACCAGAGCCAGGCTGCGGCCGAGGCGGTGGCGATCAGCGCCGAGGCCGAGGAGATGCGCAGCAGCGCGAAAGCCGCAAGCCAGGTGGCGCAGCAGGCCAGGCCCACCGGCCAGGCCAGCGCCAGCACGGTGCCAAGAAAGGTCGCCACGCCCTTGCCGCCCCGGAACCCCAACCAGACCGGAAACAGATGCCCCAGGAACGAGGCCAGCGCCGCCAGCTGCGCCGCGTCCGATCCGGCGATGGCGCGGGCGATCAACACCGCCACACCGCCCTTGCCCGCGTCCAGCAGCAGCGTCGCGGCGGCAGCGCCCTTGTTGCCGGTCCTCAGCACATTGGTCGCGCCGATATTGCCCGAGCCGATCTTGCGCACATCGCCCAGCCCCAGCGCGCGGGTGATCACCACGCCGAAGGGGATGGAGCCCAAAAGATACGCGCCGATGCCGATCAGGGCCAGCGTCAGGGGCGCGGTGGTAATCTCTGGCAGCATCAGGCGGCCTCGCGCTGATAGACCGGCGCACCGGCGACATAGGTTGCCAGAACCTTACCCTGCAGCCTTGCGCCGTCAAAGGGCGAGTTCTTCGACTTCGAGCGCAGCGTGAAGCGGTCCAGCACGAAGGGCGCATCGGCGTCGAAGAGCACGAGGTCGGCGGGGGCGCCCGCCCCCAGCCGCCCGGCGGGCAGGCCCAGCCGTTTCGCCGGGTTCAGGCTGAGCGCGCGCCAGAGCTGCGGCAGGGTCAGGTGGCCGTTGTGATAGAGCCTCAGCGCCGCGGGCAGCAGAGTTTCCAGCCCCACGGCGCCGGGCGCGGCCTCTTCATAGGGCAGGCGTTTCGATTCCTCGTCCTGCGGCGTGTGCATCGAGCCGATCACGTCGATGAGACCCGAGGCCACGGCCTCGATCACCGCCAGCCGGTCGTCTTCGGAGCGGAGCGGCGGGGTCAGCTTGAAGAAGGTGCGGTAATCGCCCACATCGAAATCGTTCAGCGTCAGGTGGTGGATCGACACGCCCGCGGTGACGTCGAGCCCGTTCTTCTTGGCCCGTTCCAGCGCCGGCAGGGTGCGGGCGCAAGTGATCTGGTCGGCGTGATAGCGCGCGCCGGTCATCTCGATCAGCGCCATATCGCGGTCAAAGCCCATCCGTTCTGCCATCGGCGAGACGCCCGGCAGGCCCCGGAGCGAGGCGAACTTGCCCGAGGTGACGGCGGCCCCGGCGGAAAGCCCCGGGTCCTGCGGATGGCCCACGACCAGCGCCCCCAGCGACCGTGCATAGGTCAGGCAGCGCGACAGGACCTTGGTATCGCGCGTCACCCGCTCGCCATCGGTGAAGGCCACGGCGCCCGCGTCCAGCAGGAAGCCGATCTCGGCCATCTCGCGCCCGTCGCGGCCACGGGTCAGGGCGGCCATGTGGCGGACGTTGACCAAAGCCTCGACCCCGGCGCGGCGGGCGAGGAAATCCAGCGCCTCGGGCGTGTCGGTCACCGGCGTGGTGTCGGGGCGGGTGATGAAGGTGGTCACGCCGCCCGCGGCCGCGGCCAGCCCGGCCGAGCGGTAGCTTTCCTTGTGCCGCGCACCGGGTTCGCCGACATGGACGCCCCAATCGACAATCCCGGGCGCCAGGCATCGGCCGCGCGCATCGACGCGGGCGGCGCCGGCGGGGGCGGGCTGGTTCAGCGCGGCAATCTTGCCGTCAATGACGGTGAGGCTGCCCTGGGCGTCGGTCCCGGCTTCGGGGTCGATCAGCCGTGCGTTGTCAAAATGAAGGATCATGCGCGCCGCCTCGGTTGCGCCCCGGCACGGGGCCCGGGCGGCTTATAGCGCCGGACGGCGGGCGACGCTACCGGGGTTGTGCGGGCCTGCGGGGGTGCGGGCTGGATCCCTGCCCCATGCCGCGCGCCACCAGCCCGCAGATCATCCGCGCCGCGCCATGGGCATCGGCAAGGCCCGTCAGCCGCAGCGACTGGCTCCCCCGACCGTCGAGCCGCAGCCGGGCGGGCGCGACGGCGATGCGCCCGATCTCGACCAGCGGCAGGCTGGCACCGAGGTCGGTGATGATGCGACGGTCGGTGACGGTCCAGCGGCTGCCGGCGGCCTGCGCCAGATAGGCAAGACCCGCCAGCAGAAACGGGGCAAGGAGCAGGTAGGACACCGCAGGCCCGGCGCCGAAGGCCAGCTGCTCGGCCAGCGCGGCGGTCATCGTCGCGGCCAGGAGGATCAGCGCCAGCAGGCCCAGCATCCGGGGATCGGGGCGGATCTGGGCCAGGATCCGCTCGCCAGGTTCGAGGATCAGCGCCGGGCGCCGCGTCAGGAAGGCCTGCCGTATCGGCGCAAGGCCGGGCAGGCGCCAGAGCAATGCCAGGGCAAGCGACAGGAGAATCAGGATTTCGGCAGAGACGGCAGCGCTCATCGGACAAACCCCATGCTTCATGCAAAGGGTGGACCGAATCCCGTTATCGGCCAGTAAAGCGTTCGTGCGCGCCTCAGGCTGCGCGGCGTTTCGCCCGCCGCTCGCGCGCTTGCAGGATTTTCGCCACCAGCCCGGCGCCGTCTGCCACATGCTTAAGCAGATGCTTGTCGCCCGATCGGGTGATGAGCTGCACGTCGCCCAGAAGCGTGCGGACGGTTTCCAGTTCCAAGAGCGGCACGGAGCGCTGGCCCGGCAGGATCACCCGGCGGTCGGTCAGGAACCACCGCAGGCCCAGCGTTTCCGACGCCAGATAGGCGGCGCGCACCCCGACCGCGAGGATCGCGCCCAGCGAGCCAATGGCCGGATAGGGCGTGCCGGTGGCCCAGAGCACCACACCGGCCAGCGCCATCAGCGCCACGGCCAGCACCCCGTGGTCGCGCCAGTAACGGCCGCGGTCGGGGCAGATCTCGGCCAGGATCTTCTCGCCGGGGTCAAGCAGGGGATGGCCGGTCATCGCGGGGTCCCGAAAAGGCCGCGCCCCCGAGGCGGGGGCGCGGGACGGTCAGTTGCCGGCGGCGGGCGCCGGTTCCTCGGCGGGGGCTTCGGCCGGTGCCGGGGCCGGCGTTGCCTCCGGTTCTTCGGGGGCGGCCGGTTCGGGCTCGGCCGGGGCCGCAACCGCGGCATCGGCGCTGGTCTGCTCCTCGGTCGCCTGTCCGGCGGCGGCGGCCCCGTTCGGGTCGATCTGCCGCAGGAAGCGGAAGAAATCGCTGTCCGGGCTCAGCACCATGGCGGTGTTCGAGCCGGTCAGCGCCCGTTCATAGGACGTGAGCGAGCGCGAGAAGGCGAAGAACTCGGGATCCTGGCCGAAGGCTTCGGCATAGATCCGGTTGCGCTGCGCATCGGCTTCACCGCGGACAATCTCGCTGTCGCGGCGGGCCGAGGAGACGAGTTCCACCACCGTCCGGTCGGCCTGGGCACGAACCCGCTGCGCGGCTTCGTTACCCCGGGCGATCTCGTCCGCCGCCTCGCGTTCGCGTTCCGCGCGCATCCGCGCATAGGTGGCGGCGAGGTTCTGCTCGGGCAGGTCGGTGCGGGTCAGCCGCACGTCGATCACGTCGACACCCAGCGAGAGCGCCTCGCGCCGCGTCACATCGCGGATCTGGTTCATCAGCCCCGTCCGGTCCTCGGACAGCACCGCGTTCGAGGGGACAGAACCCAGCACCTGCCGGATGGCGGCGTTCAGGATGCGCTCGATCCGGACCTGGGCGGCGCGCACGCCTTCGGTGCCCACGGCCTGCCGGAACTGCTGCACATCCGAGATGCGCCAGCGCAGGAAGGCATCGACCACCAGGCGGCGGTCATCGGCCGGGGTAACCTCGAGCGGCTGCGATTGCAGGCCGAGGATGCGCGAATCGTAGCGCACCACCTGGTCGAAGAAGGGCAGCCGGAAATAGAGGCCGGGATCGGTGCGGATCTGCTCGACCTGGCCGAAGCGCAGGACCAGCACGTTTTCGCGTTCGTCGACGATGAACATGGCCGACAGCGCAATCGCGCCGGCAATGATCGCCGCGGGGATCAGAAGCGTGAGCCGTTTCATCAGTTGCTCCCCTGGCTGGTCTGCGCGGCGCGGGGCGTGGCGGTGGCCGGATCGCGCCGCAGGCTGTCGAGCGGCAGATAGGGCACGACACCCGAACCGCCCTCGCCCGTCACATTGTCGAGGATCGTCAGATCCATGCCGCCCAGCACGCGCTCCATGGTTTCCAGATACATACGCTCGCGCGTCACCTCGGGGGCGTTGCGGTATTCGGCCCAGACCGACAGGAAGCGGCTGGCTTCACCCTCGGCGTTGTTGATCACCTCGGCGCGGTAGGCCTCGGCCTCTTCCAGCACCTGCGCGGCCTCACCGCGGGCACCGGCCAGAACCCGGTTGGCATAGGCGTCGGCCTGACGCTCCAGCCGGTCACGCTCCTGCCGGGCGGCCTGCACTTCGCGGAAGCTGTCGATCACCTCGCGCGGGGGGTCGGCGCGGTCGAAGTTGATCCGGATCACCTGGATCCCCGATTCGTAATCGTCGAGGATCTCCTGCACCGCGGTCCTGAGTTCGGCGGCGATCGCCTCGCGGTCGCGGTTGAGGATCGGCGAGAGTTCCGACCGCGCGATGATGTCGCGCATCGCCGATTCAGACGCTGCCCGCACCGTGTTGGTCGGATCGGCCAGGTTGAACAGGAAATCCGACGGGTTGGTCACGTTCCAGACGACCTGGAATTCGATGTCCACCACCGCCTCGTCACGGGTCAGCATCAGGCCCGAATCCAGCGCCGAGCGGCCGGTGCCGACCTCGGTGATGCGTTCGGTCGTGGTCTGCACGATCTCGGCCTGGATGATCGGCCAGGGGGCAAAGTTCAGACCGGGGCTGCCGGTGCTGCTTTCCTGCCCGAAGAGCAGTTCGACCGACCGTTCTTCCGGCCGCACCTGATAGACCGAGGCATAGATCCACAGCGCCCCCAGCGCCGCCAGGCCAATCAGGACACCGCGCCCGGTGATGCCCGGACCCGATCCGCCGCGGCCCGATCCGCCAGTGCCACCGCCATTGCCGCGGCCGCCGAAGATCACCTTCAGCTGCTGTTGGCCCTTCTTCACGATGTCCTCGATTTCAGGGAGCGGGGGCCGCTCGGGACCGTTGTTGTTGCCGCCGCCGTTGCCGCCGGGGCGATTGCCGCCCCCACCCGAGTTGCCGCGGTTACCACCGCCGCCCCAGGGGCCTCCACTGTTGCCTGACATGGCCTCTCCTTGGTTCAGGTCTGTCATCACTCGCGTATCATGCCCTCAATTGGGCACGCGCGACGGGGATTCAAGCCAAATCCGCCGCCGCCCCGCCGGTCTGACGGGCATTTTAACCGAAGCCCGCCCTCAGCGGGTGGGCTTCTTCATCAGCACCAGTTCCTCGCTCATCGTCGGATGCACCGCGATCGTGGCGTCGAAATCGTCCTTGGTGGCGCCCATCTTGACTGCGACCCCGGCGATCTGGATCAATTCGCCCGCCCCGGGTGCGACGATATGACAGCCCAGCACGCGGCGGCTGTCACGGTCGACGACCAGCTTGAACAGCGCCTTGGTCTCGGCGCCGATGAAGGCGGTCTGCATGGGGCGGAAGCTGGCGACATAGACATCGACCGCATGATCGCGGCGCGCCTCCTCCTCGGTCAGGCCGACGGTCCCCGCCTCGGGCCGGGTGAAGACGGCCGAGGGGACGTTGGTGTGATCGACCTTGACCGGTTTGCCGCCGAAGACGGTATCGGCAAAGGCATGGCCCTCGCGGATCGCCACGGGGGTGAGCTGGATACGGTCCGTGACATCGCCCACGGCGAAGATCGAGGGCACGTTGGTCTGGCTGAAGGCATCGACGATCACCGCGCCGCCCTCGCCGAGCTTCACGCCCGCCGTCTCCAGCCCCAGCCCCGCCGTGTTGGGCTTGCGCCCGGTGGCGAAGAGCACCGCCTCGAACGCGCGGGTGCGACCCTGGCTGTCGGTGGCACGGAACCGGCCGTCTTCCAGCCGCTCCAGCGCGGTCAGGTCGGTGTTGACCTCCAGCGCGATACCCTGACCGACCAGCGCCGCCGCCACATGCTCCTGCAGATCGGCGTCGAAGCCGCGCAGGATCTGGCGCCCGCGGTACATCAGCGTGACCTGGCTCCCCAGCCCCTGAAAGATCCCCGCCATCTCGCAGGCGATGAAACCGCCGCCGAGCACCAGGATGGAGGCGGGTAGGCGGTCCGACAGGAACACCTCGTTCGAGGTCCAGGCGCCGGCCTCGCGGAAGGGTTCGGGCACGAAGGGCGTGCCGCCGGTGGCGATGAGGATGTGCTTGCAGGCGAGCTTGCGGCCATCCGCCAGCGTCACCTCATGCGCGCCCGAGACGGTGGCGCGCTGGTGGAAGATCGTCACGCCCGCGCTTTCGGCGTTGCGGGCATAGATGGATTCGAGCCGGTTCAGTTCCGCATCCAGCCGGTGGCGGAAGGCCATCCAGTCGAAGCGCCCCTTCTCGACCTGCCAGCCATAGGCCGCGCCCTCGTCCATCGCGGCGCCATGGCCCGCGGCGAAGACCATCAGCTTCTTCGGCACGCAACCGCGGATCACGCAGGTGCCGCCCATGCGGTATTCCTCGGCCATGGCGACCTTGGCGCCATACTCGCCCGCCGCGATCCGCGCCGCGCGCACGCCGCCCGAGCCGCCGCCGATGACAAAAAGGTCGTAGTCGAAATCGGGCATCATTCTCTCCAGGCGGCCGCGTCCCGTCTAGGTAATGGGCCCGCCGCCGGAGAACAAGCGCCCGAGGGCAAGCGCCGCCCGCCTGCTTCATTCTGCCGGAAATACGCCCTTTCGGGGCAACACCGCCGCGGGCTCAAAGGTCCTTGAAGATGTTGTCCGTCTCCTCGAAGACGATCCTCTCATGCTCGACCGTGCCAGAGGCGATGTCGCGCATCTCGACCCGCCCGTCGCCGTAGCCGATCACCACCGCGTCGCAAATGTCGATGAAGAGCCCGTTTTCCACCACGCCCGGCACCTGGTTCAGCGCCAGCGACAATTGCCGCGGGTTGCCGATCCGGCCCAGCGCCAGGTCGAGGATATGGTTGCCCTGGTCGGTGACGAAGGGCCGCTCGCCGTTCATCCGCAGCCGAGCCGAGGTGCCCATCACATCCATGGCGTTCAGCAATTCCTCGATCAGCATGCGGCTGGCCTGCCAGCCGAAGGGGATCACCTCGACCGGCAGCGGGAAATTGCCCAGCGTCTTCACCTCTTTCGAGGCATCGGTGATCACCACCATCCGGTCGCTGGCCGTGGCCACGATCTTTTCCATCAGATGCGCCCCGCCGCCGCCCTTGATCAGCGTGAGGTCGGCGTCGAATTCGTCGGTGCCGTCGATGGTCAGGTCCAGCCAGCCGGCCTCTTCCAGCGAGACGATCTTCAGCCCCAGGTCGCGCCCCAGGTCGCCGGTCCGGGCCGAGGTCGGCACGCAGGTCAGCCGCAGCCCCTCGTCCCGGGCGCGTTCGGCCAGGGTGCGGACCATCCAGGCGGCGGTCGAGCCGGTGCCGAGGCCCACCTTCATCCCGTCCTCGACAAGATCCACGGCGCGGCGGGCGGCGGCGTATTTGGCACGGTCGATGGGGGTGAGTTGCACGGACATGGCGGGCTCCTGGGCTGGATGGCCGCGTTATAGCATCCCCTCGGCCGGGGCACAGGGGGAAAGCCGCCCCTGCCCCGCCGGGGTCACCCCCTGACCGCCCCTCAGGAGCGCGTCGGCAGCGAGAAGCGGTAGGTCATGCCGAGGCCGATCGAGGTGTTGCGCCAGGAATTCGTCATCGCGGCATTCATGTAGCGCCCCAGCGAGATCGTCGCGCCAAGCTGGCCGTAGATCGAGACGCGCTCGTTCAGGTAGTAGTTCACGCCGATGGAGGGATAGAGCAGCGCGCCCACTTCGCGGGCCGGATCGACGCCCACGTCGTTGAGGCCGTAGAGCACCTGCGCATAGCCCTGAAGGCGACCGCCGGCGAAGGGACGGGTCTGCCAGCCGGCGCCGAAGAAGCCCTCGGCATAGCCCGCGAAACCGCGGAAGGCATTGGTCGCCGCGGCAATCTGGCCAGCCAGATACCAGCGGTCGTTCAGCATGTAATCCGCCTGGAGCGCGACCATGGTCAGCCCCTCGGATTCGCGCCCGTTGTAGAAGATGGGCGAGGTGACGCGGCCGAACGTATGCAGCCGGATGCCGCGCAGCGTGTACTCGGCCCCCGCCAGCACCCCGCCGCCCCGGCGTTCGGGATGCGACAGGTGGTAGTTGAGGCCGACGCCTACCGTCCAGTTCCGCGAGGTGCCGAAGGGCGCGTAGAAATAGCCCGCCGAGACCGTGGTCCCCACCCCGTTGCCCCAGAGGTATTCCAGCGTCACCTTGGGATAGATGATGAAGCCGGGGCCGGTGTCGATCGTATCCGTCACCCAGCCGCCGCTGCCGATGCCGAGCTGCGCATAGAGGTTGACGTTGCGGCCCAGCGCCACCCGTCCGCCGATCCCGCCATGGGCCTGATTGTACCACAGAAGGCCGGTCGCGCCGATATCCACGCCGAAATAGGAATAGATGTTCGGCGTGTGGAAATGCGTGAACTGGGTCGAGGCAAAGCCGATGGTGCCCTGGTAGAGCCCGGTCGGGTTGATCTGCTGCACATGGTTGAATTGCAGCGAGACGATGTTCTGGTGCTGCGGCGCGCGGAAGTCGTCGGAGGTCAGGACCTGTCCCGCGTCGGCGAAGCGGCCCACCGCGAAGGAGAACGGCACCTGGACGAAGAAATTCAGCGTGGAATCGTTCAGCTCGGACCCGGCGATGGCCACGCGCGCATAGTTCACGCCGGCGCTGAAGCGCCGGAAGTGATAGCCGATCCCGGCATAGGCGCGGGTATAGAAACCCTCGCCCGACAGGCGGCGGATGCCGTTGACGCTGGCCCCGCCCGCCCCTGCGCCCACCGCGAGGCCCGCGTTGACAAAGAAGTTCCGGCCGATGTCGCGCTGTGCGTGCAGCGTCACGTCGGCGGCGAAGAAGCCGCCGTAATTGCCCCCGGCGATGGGGGCGCTGGCGCCGACGCCGAAGGCGAGCCAATCGTTGATGTTCTGCAGGTAATGCACGCCCAGCAGATCGAAATCGCCCCCGCGGGTCAGCGTGAAGGCGCTGTAGTCGATCATGATGCGGCCGCCGACATCATGGAAGGCGGACCGCCCCCCGGGGGCGTCCTGCGCCTGTGCAGTCCCCGGCGCGGCGGCGATCCCCAGCCCGCACAGCGCCAGGGCGGCACCGCGCAGGAATCGGCGGAAAGCCCCCCTCCCGGCATGCAACGGATAGAGCTGGCGGCTGAGCGTCGGCTTGCGCATCTAGGAAAGGCCTCTCGGGGTTTCGCGGCAGCCCGGTCGGGCAAAATTCGATTGCGCGCAAGCTACTATGCCTGCGGCACGGAGGCGATTGGAAATCAAGTCCCCCGTGCATCTTCCGCGCGCCCGTGGCGCCTCTGCCGCGGTTTGCCCCCTGTCGCCCGGGCTTCGGGGGCTTGCCCTCGGCCTGCGGGCGCGCTTCACTCGCCGCGGCCGAGGAAGGACCCGCGATGACCTATGTGCTGCATTACGCCCCCGACAATGCCTCGCTGATCGTGCGGCTGGCGCTTCTGGAACTGGACCAGCCGTTCCGCACGCTGCTGGTCGACCGCCGCACCCGCCAGCAGGACAGCGCCGCCTACCGGCGGCTGAACCCCGCCGGGCTGATCCCGGTGCTGGAGACAGCCGAGGGCCCGATCAGCGAGACGGCGGCGGTGCTGCTGTGGCTGGTGGACCGGCACGGGGCGCTGGGACCGGGGGTCGGAGAGCCCGAGCGCGCGGGTTTCCTGAAATGGCTGTTCTTCGCCTCGAACACGCTGCATGCCGATCTGAGGATGATCTTCTATCCCGGCCAATACGCGCCGGACGCCGAGGCGGCGTTGCACGCGGGTGTCACGGCACGGATGCGGCGGCATTACGGGCTTCTGGACACGCTGTGCGGCAGCGTGCCCTGGTTCGGCGGCAGCGCGCTGTCGGTGCTGGACCTCTATGTCGCGACGACTTTGCGCTGGGCCGCGCTCTATGCGCCGGGCGGCGCCTGGTTCCGGCTGGCGGATTTCCCGGCGCTTCGGGCACTGGCCGCCCGGGTCGAAGAGCGCGCCTCGATGGCGCAGGCGATCGCCGCCGAGGGGCTGGGCCCCGATCCCCTGACCGCGCCCCGGCCCTGCACGCCGCCCGAAGGCAGCGCGCTTTAGTCCGGGCCGCAGACGCCGCCCCCCGTCAGTCGCGCCGGGACCAGTATTCCTGCAACCGTTCGGCCATGGCCTGACGCTCGGCCGGGCTCAGCGCCGCCACTTCGGCAGCGAAAGCCTCGCGCGCGGCGTCGAGGCGCCGGGCCAGCGCCTCGCGGTCGCCGTCGATCAGCCGCGAGAAGGCCGCGGCATCGAAGGGCTCGGTCCGGAGCGCGGCGAGGATCCCGGCATTGATCTCGTCGGCCCGGGCGCGGCGCTCCTCGCGGCTGGGGCGCGGCATCCGCTCGCCGGGAAAGCCGCGCTCGCGGCCCATGTCGCGCAGGTCGGCCCGCGCCTCGGCAGGCAGCGCCCGCCAGAGCGCGCGGATATCGGGCTGTCCGGGCAGGCCGGGCGGGCCGCCATGCGGGCCGCGGAGGGCACCACCGGCCAGAACGCCGACCACCAGAAGGTTCAGCATCACCGACAGCACCAGCGCAACACGCAGGCCGCGGCCCGGCTTGCGGGGCCGCGGCGCCGCGGGCGGAGCGGGGGGATTGGTCACAGGCTCGGTCATATCCGCCTCATTGCGTGTCGTCACCGATCAGGGTCAGCAGGTCGCCCAGCGCCAGCGCCTCGTCCGAGGCGGGCGCTGCCCAGTCGGAAACCGAGGGCGAGACACTGGCCGCCCCCTGCCAGAAGGTCGTCACCAGATCCGAGGTCGAGCCCGGCGCGGCAAAGCCGATCCAGACACCCGCCAACCCCGCCACGCCCATCCCGGCGAGCGAGGGCGCGCCGCCGACATCGGCCAGCATCGCCCTGACGCGCGCCAGCCAGCCGGGTCGCGGCGCGGCGGCGCCGGGCTGCGCGGCCCGCGCCGCCGCCACCAGCCTTGCCTCGAAAGCCTGCGGCAGGGGCGCCGGAACCTCGTCCCGGGCCTCGGCGAAGAGCGCGTCGAGCAGGCTTTCGTCGAAGCCGCCCGCCTCATCCGTCCTGCGATCCGTCGTCATCGGTCATACCCCAATTCATCGCGCCGGCCCTGCAACAGCTGGGCCAGACGCCGTTTTCCCCGCGCGGTCAGGCTTTCCACCGCCTCGACCCCGATCCCCATTGCCGCGCCGATCTCGGGATTGGTCATCCCCTCGAGATGGCGCAGCACCACCGCCACGCGCTGCCGTTCGGGCAGCGAAGCCAGGGCCTGATCCAGCGCCCGGCGGCGGTCGTCCTCGATCATCGTCTCGACCGCGGCCGGGGCGGGATCGTCCGGCTCGTCGATACTGTCGAAATCCACGCCCCGTCGCCGTCTGAGCCGGTCGGTCGCCAGATTGACCGCGACCCGGTGCAGCCAGGTCGAGGGCTGGGCGCCCCCGGCTTCCCAGCGCGGCGCGATCTGCCAGAGCCTGAGCAGCGCCTCCTGCGTCACGTCCTCGGCCTCGGCCCGGTCCTGCAGCAGACGGGTGGCCAGCCGCAGGACGCGCGGCGCCAGGCGATCCACCAGCACCCGCGCGGCCGAGGCATCCCCGGCCGCATAGCGTCCGAGCAGCGCGTCGTCGCTGAGGCTCTCGCTCTCGGGGGCGGTCATTCGGACGATGGTATCCCTTGGCATGACATTCCGGTAGGTCGCCGGGGGCTTGGTTTCCCGGGCGCCGAGGCCGTGGCCTAGCGCCCGGGCGGGCATCGTGCAACCGTCGCGTGCCGGGACGGATCAGTTGCGGACCGGACGCTGCGCCATCCAGTTGATCATTTCCTGCGCATGGGCGAGTTCCTGGGCGTCGATCTGACCGTCGTCATTGGCGTCGATCCGGGTGAAGCCACCCCCGCCGGAATGCTCGCCGCTCATCGCCCGCGGACCGCGATCCCCGCCGCGCTCGCCGCGCATTTCACGGCGCTCGCCGCCGCGCTCGCCACGCATCTCGCCGCGCTCGCCGCCCCGGCCCCAGCGGCCGTGGTCCTCGCCGCCGTGGTGCCGCGCCATCATGGCGCCCATGCGGCCCCGGCCCTCGCCGCGCGCTTCGCGGCGCTCGTCGGCCTGGGCGGTCATCGCCGCGATCAACTCGTCGCGGTCAAGCGCGGTATCGCCATTCGCGTCACCGGCCGCGATCAGCGCATCGGCGCGGGCGGCCATCCGCTGGGCCCGCATCTCGGTATGCAGCGTCGCCGAATAGGCGGTCCATTCCTCGGCCGAGATGCCGCCCGAGCCATCGGCATCGGCGGTGGCGAAATCGAGGGTCGGCGGCGTCGGACGGGCCGGGGCGCCTTGCGCGAAGGACGCGGCCGGCAGGGCGGCCATCAGCAGCGCAACGGCGGTCAGGGTCTTGGCGTTCATTCTCTCTCTCCTATCCGGCGCCGAAGCCTGTGCCGGCGCGTTGATGCCTGTCTAACGGGCCACGCCGGTCATTCCGTCGCAGGGTTTCGGTAAAAGGCGAACTTGACCTGTCCCTTTGCTTGGACCATCTTCTGGCCGACCCCGACATGCCAACCCGACAGGCCGGTGCGCCACCATGACCGGGCAATCCGCCGTGCCGGTCCGCGACGAAAGGCAGCTCATGACCCTGACCGTCACCTCGACCGAACCCGTCGACGACCGCCCGCTGGGCCCGGCGCTGCGCCGGGGCTGGTCGCGCCGCTGCCCCCATTGCGGCACCGGGCACATGATGAAGGGTTACCTGAAGGTCGCCGACACCTGCCCCGATTGCGGCGAGGATCTGCACCATCACCGCGCCGACGACGGGCCGGCCTATCTGACCATCCTGGTGGTCGGCAAATCCATCATGGCGCTGTATCTGGCCGTTTTCCTGGCGTTCCGGCCTGAGCCCTGGGTGATGATCACGCTCTGCTGGACCCTGGCGCTGGTCATGGCGCTGTGGCTGCTGCCGCGATTCAAGGGCGCGCTGGTGGCGCTGCAATGGTCGCGCCGGATGCACGGATTCGGCGGCGAGGATTGAGCGCGCGATGAAGGACGAAGCCCCCGCCCCGCCGCCGATCCGCGATGCCGCGACGATCGTTCTGGTCCGCGACGGCGGCACCGACCGCGCGCGCGTCCTGATGGGCCAGCGCGGGGCGGGGGCGGTCTTCATGCCCTCGAAATACGTCTTTCCGGGCGGCGCCGTCGATCCCGGCGACCGTCAGGTCAGCCCCGCCGCCCCCCTGCCCGAGGCCGAGCGCCGGCGCCTCGCGCAATTGCCGGTGACCGCCACCGCGCCCACGCCCGAGGCGATGGCGGCCGCCGCCGTGCGCGAACTTTGGGAAGAGGCCGGGCTCATGCTGGGCCGCCCCGGCACCTGGCCGGGCGAGGCGCCCGCCGATTGGGCCGATTTCGCCAGCGCCGGGATGCTGCCCGCCGGCGATTGCCTGCGCTTCGTGTTCCGGGCCGTCACGCCGACCGGCCGTCCGCGCCGCTTCGACGCGCGGTTCTTCCTGGCGCGGGCCGAGGATCTGGCGGGCGATCCCGACGATTTCTCGCGCGCGACGGATGAGCTGAGCCATCTGCACTGGATCGGCCTAGCCGAGGCCCGGGCGCTGGACCTGCCCTTCATCACCGAGGTGGTGCTGGCCGAGGCCGAGGCGGTGCTGCGCGAGGGGCCGCAGGAATCCGTCCCCTTCTTCGACAATTCGGGCCCTGAATCGATGTTCCGCCGGATCGCCTGATCCGCGCCGCGAGCGGCTGACAAGCCCGTGACGCCCTCTTGCCTTGAGGGCCAAGGCGCGAGAATACTTCCCGGTTTTCAACGACCGGGATTTCCGAGATGCCTTCATTCCTCAGGCCGCTGCTTTTGGGCCTTGCCGTTCCGACCGCCCTGCCCGTTCTGGCGCAGACCACCGCCGTCACCCCCCGCACGATGATCGTCATGGACGGATCGGGCTCCATGTGGGGCCAGATTGACGGCGTGCCGAAACTGGAGATCGCCCGCAACGTGGTGGCTGATGTGCTGGCCGGAATGGCGCCTTCGGCGACGCTGGGCCTCATCGCCTATGGCCACCGCCGGCGGGGCGATTGTTCCGACATCGAGGTGATGGTCGAGCCCGCGCCGGGCAGCGCCTCGGCCATTGCCGAGCGCGTGAACACGATGCGGTTTCAGGGCCGCACGCCCCTGACCGAGGCGGTGCGCCGCGCGGCCGAGGTGCTGCGGTCCTCGGAAGATCCGGCGACGGTGGTGCTGGTGACGGACGGGATCGAGACCTGCGAGGCCGATCCCTGCGCCCTGGGGCGCGAACTCGAAGCCTCGGGCGTGAATTTCACCGCGCATGTGGTGGGCTTCGGCCTCAGCGCCGAAGAAGGCGCGCAGGTGGCGTGCCTCGCCGAGGAAACCGGCGGGCGCTATTTCCAGGCCGATGACGCGGCGGCGCTGACCGAGGCGCTGACCCAGACGCTGGCCGCGCCTGCCCCGGAACCTGTGGCGGAGCCCGAGCCCGAGCCGCTGCCGGTCGAGCCCGTGGTGCAGCCCGGCCCCTGGTATCCCGGCCCCGCGTTCATGAACGGTCTGCAATTGCAGCCGACCGGCCGCAGCCGTGGCCTGGGCGGGGCGTTCCCCGCCGAGATCAGCTTCCCCGCCGAGGGCACGCCCGAGATGTGCCAGCAGGCCTGCGCCGATGACACGGCCTGCGCCGCCTGGCAATTCGACCCGCCGGGCTCGTATTTCATCGAGGAAGCCCGCTGCACCCTGTTCAATGGCGATGCGGAGCTTGATTATTCCTTCGGTGCCGGTTTCGTCGCCGGGACCAACCCCGAGGTGCCGCAATTCACCCGCCCCTTCGAGCGGCCGCTGCCGGACGCCAACCTCTCGGCGCCCCTCAGCGCGCCCGCGCTGAGCAGCCTGACGGTCGAGGTGGGCGGGCCGCTGAACCCCGGCGATTATCTGGACATCATCGAGGAAGGTAGTGACCGTTTCAACGCCGTGCCGAGCTATGTCTATCTGCGCGATGGCCTGCCCGCGCGGATTGCCGTGCCCGCCACGCCCGGCCGCTATACCCTGCGCTATGTCGAGCATGTCGAGGGGCAGGATCCCCGCGTCCTGGCCGCGCAACCGTTGGAGGTCACGGCCATCGCCTATGCGCTGGAGGCGCCCGACAGCGCCATGGCGGGCACAATGCTGAGCGTGGGCTGGACCGGCCCCGCCGGCGAAGGCGATTACATCGACGTCATCGAGGCGGGCGCGACGCGCACCAATACCGCCGCCGCAGATGCCTATGTCAACGAGGGCAATCCCCTGTCGCTGATCCTGCCGCTGGCGCCGGGCCTCTATGACATCCGCTATATCGTCGAGGGGGCCGAGGGCCGCGTGGCGGCGCTGACCCGGCCGCTGACAGTGACCGCGCCGCAGGCGACGCTCAGCGCGCCCGAGCGGGTGGGCCCGGGGACCGAATTCGCCATCGACTTCACCGGGCCTGCCAATGGCCGCAGCTGGATCGACCTCGGCCCGGTGGGCAATGCGGACTTCTCGGGTGAGCTGACCTATGATTACCTCGCGCCCGGCTCGTCGCGGGTGATGCTCTGGGCTCCGGCCGAGAACGGCGATTACGAGTTGCGCTTCGTGGCCGAGGACATGCGCGGCAACCGCCAGATCCTGGCGCGCCGGCCGATCACCGTGGTCCCGGGGGTCGTCCCGCCGGTGGCGCCAGCGGCTCCGGCGGCGCCCGGCAAGTGAGTTCTGCGGGCGGCGTCTTCCCTTGACGCCGCCCGCCCCTTTGGCGATCCTGGCCCGGCAGATACCGCCCCCAAAGGCGGAGAGGATCATGAAAGCGACCCGACGAACCCCCTGAAGACGGCCCCGCCTGCGGCTGGGGCATCGCGGCCGGACCTCTTGGTCCGCGCCGGGTTTTCGCCTGCCCTGCGCAGGTTCTTCAGAACGGAGTCCCTCATGACCCAGGTATTCGACAGCCCCTTCCGGGGGATCACCCTTGACCGTCTGGTCACCAATCCCAACATCCTCGTCGGCCGCTACAGCTATTATTCCGGCTGGTATCACGGCCATGGCTTCGACGATTGCGCCCGCTATCTCTCGCCCGAGCCGGGCGCCGACCGGCTGGTGATCGGCAGTTTCTGCTCGATCGGCACCGGGGCCGCCTTCATCATGGCCGGCAATCAGGGCCACAGGGCCGAGTGGATCAGCACCTTCCCCTTCTTCTGGATGCCCGAGGTCGAGGCTTTCGCGGGCGCCGCGAACGGCTATCTGCCCGCCGGGGACACGGTGATCGGCAACGACGTCTGGATCGGCGCCGAGGCGGTGATCCTGCCCGGCGTCACGGTGGGTGACGGCGCGGTGATCGGCACAAGGGCGCTGGTGACGAAGGATGTGGCGCCCTATGCCATCGTCGGCGGCAATCCGGCCCGGCCGATCCGGGCGCGGTTCACGCCCGAGCGGATCGCCCTGCTGCAGGAGATGCGCTGGTGGGACTGGCCCGACGACCGGCTCAAGGCCGCGATGCCGCTTCTGACCAGCGGCGACGTTGAAGGTCTGCACCGCTTCTGGCGCGCGGGCTGAAATGAAACGCGCCGCCCGTTGCAGGGCGGCGCGTGTCCGTCTGGCGGCCAGCGTTCAGCCCCGGCCCGGCACTTTCTGCAGAAGCGGCATGAGCGAGGCCATGTCTGGCCCGTGCTCCATCCCGGTGACGGCCTTGCGCAGCGGCATGAACAGGCCCTTGCCCTTGCGGCCGGTTGCGGCCTTCACCGCATTGGTCCATTCCGACCAGGAGGTCGCGCTATAGGGCGGCGGCGGCAGCAGTTTCATCGCCTCGGCGATGAACTCGGCATCCTCGGGCGCGACCAGCGGCTGCGCCCCGTCGCGGCAGAGCGCCCACCAGCCGTCCACATCGGCCAGCTTGGTCACGTTCTCCTTGGCCACGGCCCAGAAGGCGGGCGCGGTCTCGGCCGGGACGCCCAGCGCGGCGAGGCGGTCGGCCACCGCCTCATAGGGCAGCGCCTGGACATGGGCGCGGGTCAGCGGCCAGAGGTCCTCGGCGTCGAACTTGGTGGGCGCGGCGCCGAATTGCGACAGGTCGAACCCTTCGGCGATTTCGTCGAGACTGGCGCGCAGTTCGACCGGCTGCGAGGAGCCGAGGCGGGCCATCAGGCTGAGCAGCGCCATCCGCTCCACCCCCTGCGCGCGCAGATCGCGCAGCGAGAGGGTGCCGAGCCGCTTGGACAGCGCCTCGCCCTGCGCGCCGGTCAGGAGTGAATGGTGGGCGAAGGCGGGCGGCCTGCCGCCGATGGCCTCGATGATCTGGATCTGCGTCGCGGTATTGGTCACATGGTCGGCGCCGCGGACGATATGGGTCACGCCCATATCGGTGTCATCGACCGACGAGGCGAAGGTATAAAGCACCTGCCCGTCGGCGCGGATCAGCACCGGGTCCGAAACCGAAGCCGCGTCGATCGAGATCGGCCCGAGGATCCCGTCGGTCCATTCGATCCGCTCCTGCACCAGCTCGAAACGCCAATAGCCCTCGCGCCCCTCGGCGCGGTACTTGGCCTTGTCGGCCTCGGTCAGGGCCAGCGCCGCGCGGTCATAGACCGGGGGCTTGCCCATGTTGAGTTGCTTCTTGCGCTTGAGGTCCAGCTCGGTCGGGCTTTCGAAGCATTCGTAGAACTTGCCCGCGGCGCGCAGCTGTTCCGCCACCTCGCCGTAGCGGTCCAGCCGTTCCGACTGCCGCTCGATCCGGTCCCAATGCAGGCCCAGCCAGTCGAGATCGTGCAGGATGCCGTCCACGTATTCCTGCTTGGACCGCTCCTGATCGGTGTCGTCGAGGCGCAGGATGAACTGCCCGCCGGTCTTTTTCGCGATCAGGTAGTTGAACAGCGCCGTGCGCAGGTTGCCGATATGCAGGTAACCGGTGGGGGACGGGGCGAAACGGGTGACGGTCATGGCGAACTCCTGTTGGCCGCTGTCTTGAACCAGCGGCCGCGATTTGTCCATATCGTCGCCCGTCCCGCCCCTTGGGTTCATTGAGGCTTGGGGGTTCAGTCGCGCCCGGCCTTGATGATGCCGGCGGCCAGCGCAGCCGGATCGGTGAAACACAGCTCATGGCTGCCGGGGATCGCGACAAGGCGGAAGAGGCCCAGCTTCTCGGACAGCCGCGGGTGCCAGCCATGGCTCTGCGGCAGGGCGCAATCCTCGGTGCAATAGAGGTAGGATTTCGCCAGCTCCATCTCGCCGGGGTTCTTCGACAAGCGGATCTGGTCGGTGAAGGTGGCATAAGGATGCGGGTTCAGCACGTCATAGGCGGCCTGCGCGGTGGCCAGATCGGCGTCGTTGATGAAACCCTCGCGCCAGATCGGGAAGGGCAGCACCACGGAATTGTCGGGGCTGGCCTGCGACACGGCATCGAAGAGCGCCACGTAATGCGCCGGCACCAGATCGTTCAGCGCCTCGCCGTCATTCGGGACGAAAGCGTTCCAGTAGATCAGGCGCCGGATCCGCTGCGGCACCCGGTCGGCGACGCCGGTGATGACCATGCCGCCATAGGAATGCCCCAGCAGCACGACATCGCTCAGCCCGTTGTCGGCCAGGTAGTCGACGATCGAGGCGATGGCCTCGTCGAGGCCCACCCGCTTGCTGTCGCCCGGGCGGTTGCCGGCGATGGTCGGGCAATGGACGATGTGTCCCTCGGCCCGGATCGCCTGCGCCACGGGTTCGAATTCGGCGCCGGTATGCCAGGCGCCATGGACGAGAACATAGGTGGTCATCTGATCCTCCCTCAGCTTTGACTGGACGGAAGCCTGGCAGAGTGTTCATCATCGGGCCATGACCCAAGCCGCCACCCCGATGACCGAAGCCGCCGCCCCGCCCCGCATCTGGGACACGCGCGACGTGCGCGCCGAGGAAGCCTTCGACTATTACCGCGAGGGGATCTGCGCCGCCTTCACCCCGCTGGCGCCGGATCTGCCGCGCGCCGCGCGCAGCGGCTTCCGCTCGGTCGTGCATTCCCATGCGATGCCCGAAGGGGCGCTGAACCACGTTTCGGCCCGCGCCCATCAGGTGCGGCGCACGCCGGCCGGGATCGCCGCCTCGCCCGAACCCTGCTGGTACGTGAACCTGCAATTCGACGGCATCTGCGGCATCAAACAGGCCGGGCGGCGGCTGGATCTGCATCCGGGCGAGGTGGGGCTTTTCGACAGCGACAGGGTCTTCACGCTGGATCATTCGCGGCGCGCGGGGCTGAGGGTCGCCTCGCTTCTGCTGCCCAAGCGGCTGGTGGCGGCGGATTTCGCGCCCGGACCGCATCGGCTGTCCGATCACCCGGTCTATGGCCGCCTGCTGACCGAGGCGGCGCTGGCCCTCTTTCAGGGGGCCGAGCGCGGGGCACCGGTGGCGGGGCTGCACGCCGTTCTGCGAACCCTGCTGGGGCTGGCGGCCGGGGCCGAGGCGGGCGAGGCCGGGCCGCTCCTGCGTCTCAGGGGGCTGATCCGGGCCCGGGCGGCGCGGCCCGGCTGGAGCCTGAACGATTGCGCGGCCGAGCTGGGGATCTCGCCCCGGCAGGTGCAGCGGCTGCTGGCGAGCGAGGACGACGGTTTCGCCGCGGCGCTGAGCCGCGAGCGGCTGGCGCTGGCGGCGCGGATGCTGCGCGATCCGGCCGAGGCCCATCGCCCGGTGACCGAGATCGCGCTGGCGGTCGGCTATGGCGATCCGGCTCCCTTCTCGCGCGCGTTCCGGGCTGCCTATGGCCTGCCCCCCGGCCTGTGGCGGCGTGGCGCATGAGCTGGGAGGGGCGCCACGCGCCGACGATGGACGAGATGCTGGCGCTGGTCGACGCCGCCATCACCGCGCTGCCTGAGCCCTTCGCCTCAGCCGCGCGGGGCGTGGCCCTCCAGATCGAGGAGATCGCCTCGGACGAGATGCTCGACGAGCTGGGGATCGACGACCCGCTGGAACTGACCGGTCTTTATGACGGCGTACCGCTGACGCAGAAATCCCTGATGGATGTGGCGCAGCAGCCGGACATGATCTGGCTGTTCCGCGCGGCGATCCTGGACGAATGGTGCGCCCGGGGCGATGTCGCGCTGGATGCGCTGGTGACCCATGTCTATGTGCATGAACTGGCCCATCACCTGGGCTGGTCGGACGAGGACATCGCCACCATAGACCGCTGGTGGGAATAGGAAAAAGGGGCCCTTGGGCCCCTTTCGGTATCGGTCTTGGGTGGGTCTGGATCAGTTGTCGGCGGGCTGCACGCTGCGGGCCTCGTCGGCCCGGCGGCGGGCGCGGTCATCCATGAACTGGTCGAACTCGGCCTTGTCCTTGGCTTCGCGCAGGCGGCGCAGGAAGTCCGAGAAGGCCTCCTGTTCCTCTTCCAGCCGCTTCAGCGTCTCGGTCTTGTAGGCGTCGAAGGCGGCGTTGCCCGAGGGGCGGTGCATCGCCCAGGCATGGCTGTTGTTGCGATAGGAACGGTTGCAGGATTTGTTGAACATGCGCTTTCCCCAGATCATATAGGCAAGAATGGCCAGGCCCACGGGCCAGAAGACGATGAAGCCGAGCACCATGGCGGCGATCCACGCCCCCTTGCCCCGTTCGTCGAGCCACGTTTCGGCACTGCGCGGCCAGGCGGCGATGGCGGTCATTGTGAGGTCTCCTTCGGTTGCGGTGTAAATGTTATTTACATTCACATAGGTGGGGATGGCAAGCCGGGGTTCAAGGGTCGGGGGGATTTTTTCTGTGTGTGTGCGTTGACAGGGAGTCTTGCAGAGAAGGCGGAAGACTGCAGAAGAACCCGGAAGAAGGCGGAAGCGCTAATCATTACAAGACCTTAGAGCCGACTTTCTGGGGCCCACGCGGCTTGTAGAAAACTTGCAGAAATCGCTCGAACGGGCCTATTCAGGACGGTGCGGGGCGCGCGCCGCAGGACAGCAAAACTGGCCGTTGAAGGCTGTTTTCAAAGGGTTTTCAGGGCTAAAGCGGACAATGCCAACGTATCGGAACCCTCAACTGAGCGGAAATTTCGGAACTTCGGTTGAAAGTCCGCAATAAGCCATTGGCGAGCCTTAACATTATATGTGACTGAACGACCGTCAACCTAGCGCGAACCTTCAACTGACTTACGCGCGTTCCCGGTCGCCGAGCGCTGCAGGGCCTCTCCGCAAGCAAGTCCGGCTCACTCTCACAGCGGTTCATCCCGCCACTCCCATCCATACGTGACCGGCCCCGCATCACGAATCGCTCGTACTCTTCTCTTGTACGAACTCTTCCGCGAAATCGGACGAACTTGATCGTTCTGCACCGGCCGAAAGGTAAGAGCTTTGGTCCAAGGGATGCTTCGGGGCACCGAGATGCTCTGGGTCCAGCGCCAAGAATGTCACGCTCCTCCCGGGCAGAAGTTGCACTTCAATTCCAGCACCATAGCTCTCAGGGCGGTGTCCTGCATTGTGACCCGCGTTCGCGCGTTGGCAGAACAGGTCCGCTCCCTGCGCGACGCAGGCGGAGCGGCGCCGCAGCCCTCCCTGTCGGTTCTGGGGTCGAGGGCGCACGGGCGACCGGCGGGCCGGTGCTGCCGGGGCACCTCTACCGCATCAACGAGCAAGGGCTCGAAGGCTTTGCCCAGGGCGATTATTTCAGCCCGCTTACCGCGGGCCGCGTGCTCCCCGCTACCGAGACCCGGCGGCTGATGTCCGGCCGTGGTGCGGCGTCCGGCTCCAGCCTGCAGGTGGACGACATCCACATCCACGCGGGTCCCGGCTCCGACCCGGTCGAGATCGCCCGGCAGGTCCGCCAGCAGCTCTCCGACCTGATGGCCGAGGCCCGCTTTGCCCTGCATGATGGGGGCCTTCATGCTTAGCACCGTGATGATGGCGCTCGGGACCTTCCGCTTTGACCTGCTCCCCTTGGAGTCCGCGTTTATAGGTTAGCTCTGTTCAGAGTTTGGTCCTCTTGTGACCGTTGGTGATACTCCCGCGGGGTGAGGCCGTCGAGGCTCGAA
>JAIUPD010000023.1 GCA_020161615.1 Pseudomonadota bacterium
CATGGCGCGACGACTACAACCACCACCGCCCGCATTCGAGCCTCGACGGCCTCACCCCGCGGGAGTATCACCAACGGTCACAAGAGGACCAAACTCTGAACAGAGCTAACCTATAAACGCGGACTCCAAGGGGAGCAGGTCAGCCTGTGTGGTTCTCGGACGCGAAGACGCTGTCGGGCAGGCCCGGCAGCAGGGCCATGAGACCGGCGATATGGCGGCGCGCGGCGGCCTCGGCGGCGGCGGGATCGCCGGCGGCGACGGCGCGGACCAGCGCGGCGCGGGTGCCGCCCTCGGGCGGGCGCGAGAGGCGCAGCTGGGCGCGGATCAGATGCACCTGCAGAAGCGGCAGCAGGCGGTCGATCTCGGCATTGCCGGCGAGCTGGGTCAGCGCCCGGTAATAGCGGCCCCGCGCCCGGGGACGGTCGAGCGTGTCGGCCGCGTCATAATCCGCCGCCGCCGCGATCAGAGGCGCGGCCGAGGCGCCGGCGGCCACCGCCTCGGCCGCCTGCCGGGCGGCGAGGCCGAGCAATTGCTCCGTCACCCGGAGCACATCAAGCGCCGCGCGCCTTGTCAGCAGCCGGATCTGCGCCCCGCGATGCGGGGTCTGCGCCACGATCCCGGCGGCGGCGAGGCGGCCCAGCCCCTCGCGCACCGTGGACCGGCCAAGGCCGTAGCGCGCCATGAGGTCAGGCTCGACCAGCCGCTGGCCGGGCACGAAGCGCCCCTCGGCCAGGCCCTGCAGCACGTCGCGGACCAGCGCCTCGGGGCCGGAGGGTTCGCTCATCGCGCCACCATCTCCCAGGCGACCTCGGCCAGCGGGCCGGCGACCTTGCCCATCTCGGCCGCCCTGGGATCGTTCGCCGTTCCGTCCTGGGCGCGCTTGGCGATGCCCTGGACGATGGCCGCGATGCGGAACAGGCTGAGAATGACGTAAAAGTCGAAGTCCGCAGGCCGTTCCCGCCCGGTTTTCCGACACCAGAGGTTGATATATTCGTCTTCCGTCGGGATGCCGGTGCCGGTCAGATCCACCCCGCCCAGGCCCCGGAAGATGCCGGGTGCGATGCGCCAGACCATGACGTTATAGGCGAAATCGGCATAGGGATCGCCCAGGGTGGAGAGTTCCCAGTCCAGCACCCCCAGCACCCGGGGCTCGGTCGGGTGGAACATCAGATTGTCGAGGCGGAAGTCGCCATGGGCGATGCGCACCTCCTCGGGCCGGGTCGGCATGTTCTGCGGCAGCCAGTCAATCAGCCGGTCCATGGCCTCGATCCGGTGGGTTTCGGACGCCCGGTATTGCTTGGTCCAGCGCGACACCTGGCGTTCCAGATACCCCCCCTGCCGGCCGTAATCGCCCAAACCCACGGCCAGCGGATCGACCAGCGAGATCCTGGCGATGGCGTCGTTCATCGCTTCGAAGATCGCGGCGCGCTCGGTCGGCGTCATCTCGGGCAGGCGGGGGTCCCAGAGGGTGCGGCCCTCCAGATGCTCCATGACGAAGAACATCGAGCCCATCACGCTGTCGTCGTCGCAAAAGCCCAGCATGCGCGGCACCGGCACATCGGTCTCGCCCAGCGCCTTCATCACCGTGTATTCCCTATCGACCTGATGGGCCGAGGGCAGGACCTTGCCCACCGGCTTCTGCCTGAGGACATAGCGCCCCGAGGCCGCCTCGACCCGCCAGGTCGGGTTCGATTGCCCGCCCTTCAGCCGGGTCAAGGTGAGTGGGCCGCGATAGCCCGCGACATGCGCCTGCATCCAGGCATCGAGTTCCGCTTCAGCCATGATCCCCTCCCGCGTTTGCCCGAGGATGGCGGCGATGCGCCGCCTGGTCAAGCCAGATCGTCAGACGATCTTGCCAGACGCTGGCCCTTTGTCTAGGCTGGTGCCAGCACAGGAGGATCCCATGGTACCCGACAAGTCGCCCCGCGTCCTGGATTACGAGGCCCGGCTCAAGGCCTTCATGGACGAGCATATCTATCCCAACGAGGCCGAGTTCTTCCGCGAGGCGGAGGAGCTGGGTCCCTTCGCCATCTATCCGATGTTCGACCGGCTGAAGCCCAAGGCGCGCGCGGCGGGGCTGTGGAACCTGTTCCTGCCCGACAGCGACAAGGGCGCGGGCCTGTCCAACGTCGAATACGGCTATCTGTGCGAGATCATGGGCCGCAGCTTCCTTGCGCCCGAGGTCTTCAACTGCAACGCGCCCGATACCGGCAATATGGAGGTGATCGAGCGCTATGGCAGCGCCGAGCACAAGGAGCGCTGGCTGAAACCGCTGCTGAATGGCGAGATCCGCTCGTGCTTTGCCATGACCGAGCCCGCCGTCGCCTCGTCCGATGCCACCAACATCCAGGCCGAGATCCGGCGCGAGGGCGATCACTACGTCATCAACGCCCACAAGTGGTACACGACGGGCGCCTCGAACCCGAAGACGAAGATCTGCATCTTCATGGGCAAGACGGATCCGGGCAATCCCGACCGCCACAAGCAGCAGTCGATGATTCTGGTGCCGATGGATACGCCCGGCATCACCGTGACCCGCTCGCTGCCGGTGTTCGGCTATTACGGCGTGCCGGACCGAGCGTCGGAGGTCTTGTTTGAAAATGTGAAAGTCCCGGCCTCGAATCTGCTGTTGGGCGAGGGGCGCGGGTTCGAAATTGCACAGGGGCGCCTAGGGCCGGGGCGGATCCACCACTGCATGCGCACCATCGGCATGGCCGAGCGGCTGCTGGAGACGATGATCGACCGCTCGCTGCAACGGGTGGCCTTCGGCAAGCCGGTGGCCGAACAGGGCGTGACCCGCGAGCGGATCGCCGAGGCGCGGCTGATGATCGACCAATGCCGCCTGCTGACCCTGCATGCCGCGCACAAGATGGACACGGTGGGCAACAAGGAGGCCCGGGCCGAGATCGCCATGATCAAGATCGCGGCGCCGACCATGGCCTGCCAGATCGCCGACTGGGCGATCCAGGCCTGCGGCGGCGGCGGCACCGGCAATGATTTCGGCACGGCGCTGGCCTATGCCGGGCTGCGCACCCTGCGGCTGGCCGATGGCCCGGACGAGGTGCATCGCGACCAGCTGGCGCGGATGGAGATCAAGAAGCGCAAGGGGCTGAACCACCCCGGCTGGGCGCCCCAGGTCACCAGCCGCGGCCGCAACCCGGCGCTGGGCGGTTAAAGGCCCGGCATCGCGCCGCACATAATGCCGGGGGGTATCCCCCCGGCATCGAGGGAGGGATGAGATGAGCGATTTCACCGGCAAGACGGCCATCATCACTGGCGCCGCCGGTGGCATCGGCCGCGCCACGGCGCTGGTCCTCGCCCGGCGCGGCGCAAGGCTGGTGCTGGCCGATGTGCAGGAGGGGGTCGAGGAAACCGCCGCCCTGGCCCGGGCCGCGGGCACCGAGGCCAGCGCGCTGGTCACCGATTGCGCCACCGATGCCGGGGTCGAGGCCATCGTCGGCCATGCGGTCTCGGGCTTCGGGGGGATCGACGTGCTCTTCGCCAATGCCGGGGTCACCGGCGGGCTCCTGCCCCGGCTCGACACCGCCAGCGCCGATTTCATGGAGGTGCTGCGCATCAACCTGCTCGGCCCCTGGATCGCCATCCGCACGGCGCTGCCGCATATGCAGCGGGGCGGGGCCATCGTCTGCACCGCCTCGGTGGCGGGGCTGCGGGCAGGCGCGGGTCCGATCCCCTATTCGGCCTCGAAAGCCGGAGTGGTCAGTCTGGTGCAGACCGTGGCGATGGCCACGACCGGCACCGGGATTCGGGTGAACGGCGTGGCGCCTGGCCTGATCGACACGCCGATGACCGCGGCGCTGTTCGACGACGCCCGCGCCCGCGGCAAGGAGGACCGCATCGGCCAGCTCAACCCCCTGCGCCGCGGCGGCCGCGCCGAGGAAATCGCCGAAGCCGTGGCCTTCCTGGCCTCGGACGCGGCGAGCTATGTGAACGGGCAGGTCCTGGCGGTGGACGGCGCGCTGTCCGCGCAACTGCCCTTCACCCCGAAATGGTCGCTCTAAGGGAAGAAGGGGGGCCGTCTGCCCCCCCTCTTGGCCTGACGGTCAATTCACCCCCCGAGGATATTTTCAGAACGAAGATGGCAAGTTAACACCGCCTTAACCTTCATCTTTGTTCCTCAAATATCCTCGGGGGTTTCTCAAGGGGTGGAAAATCCCCTTGAGCGGGGGGCGCGAGGGTGAGCGGCGTCTCGGAAACGCGCCACGAGCGCGCCTCTCGCCGCGAACGCCGCGCCCGTCGCGTGGCCGGACCTTAGCGCGCCGCCACTTTCCTTTTGTGGCTGCGGTCCCCCGCTTGCCGCACCTCGTGCCTGTGCTAGCTTGCCGCTCATGCAACAACCCGCGCCCTCGCAATCCCCGCTGGTGCGGGTCTTCGCCCTGCTGCTGGCCCGGCCGCTCTGGCCCGGCCTTCTGCTGGCGCTGGTCACACTGCTCGCGCTCTGGCAGGCCACGCAGATCCGGGTCGCGGTCGACCTTTCGGGCCTGATCGGCACGCAGACCCAGGGCGCGCAGGCCATCGACCGCTACAGCGACCGGTTTGGCCCCCTCACCGCCGAGGAGGTCCTGCTGGTCCGCGCCCCCGATCTGGCCAGCGAGGCCGGGCTCGCGGCGCTCGACGACCTGGTGCTGGACCTGCAATTCGTCGAGGGTGTGCGGCAGGTGATCTCCCTGCCCGGCCTGCCGGCCCCGGGGCGCGAGGGGGCTTGGCTCTCGGGGCCGGAACTGGCGGACCTGCCGCCCGCCGCGCGCCTCGCCACGCTCCGCCGCGAGAGCCCGCTGGCCGCGCAGCTGATCAACGACGGGCTCACCGCCACGCTGATCGTCGTGGCGCCCGAGCGCGGCCAGGGCGGCGATGCCTTCGCCGCGCGACTGGCGGAAACCGCGGCCGAGACGCCAGCCCTCCAGACCCAGATCGTCGGCCTGCTGGCCGTGCAGCGCGCCATCGCCCGTGAGCTGATCCACGACCTCGGCCTGCTGGTGCCGCTGGCGACGCTCATCTGCCTGGCCTTCACCGCGCTCCTCTTCCGCTCGGCCCGGGCGGTGGCGGTGATCGCCCTGCCGCCGATCACCGGCCTCGTGTGGTTCTTCGGCCTGCTCGGCGCCAGCGGCACGCCCATCGACCCCTTGATGGGGTCGCTGCCCGTGGTGCTGATCGTGCTGGCCTTCTCGGATTCCGTGCATGTCTATCATGCCGCGATCCATGCCCTGCGGCGCGGCGGGGCGCCGCGCCCGGCGCTGGCCCGCGCCCTGGCCGAGACCGCGCCCGCCGCGGCCCTCACCTCGCTGACCACGATCCTCGCCTTCGCCTCGCTCGCCCTGCCCGATTCCCCCTCGCTGAACCGGATGGCCTGGGCGGGCGGGCTGGGCATGGCGTTGTGCCTCGCCGCGGTCCTGCTGATGACGCCGGTGCTGATGCGTCTTCTGGACCGCCCCCGCGCCGGAACCCGCGCGCCGCGGCTCTTCCGGGGGCTGGTGCCCGGGGCGCAGGCGCTGGCGCGTCACGGGCGGCTGGTCGCGCTGCTGGCAGCGCTGGTGCTGGCCGGGCTCTGGGCGCTGCAGAGCCGCTCGGATCTGGGGTTCCGCTATGCTGACTATCTCCCGCGCGGCGCCCCGGTGACCGAGGCGCTGGCCATCATGGATGCCGAGGGGCTGGGCGCCGACCGCATGCTGGTCGTGGTCGAGGACGACCCGGCCGCACCGCTGGAGCGGATCCGCGCCGCCGCCCGGGCGCTCTATGGCAGCGACGCTTTCGCCTGGGGCCCCGCCGGGGAGGCGATGCTGGCGCGCATGGCCGCGCGCGACGGCGGCGCCCATGCCCTGCCCGTCCAGCTGCCCATCGCGGCCCGCGATGTGCGCGCCGATCAGGCGCTGGCGGGGCTGGAGGCGCGCCTCGCCGAGGCCGGGCTCGCCGGGGTCACGCAGATCGTCGGCCCCGGCTATGCCCTGCTAACCGAGGGGCCCCGGATCGTCGAAAGCCTGCGCTGGGGGCTCTATTCGACCATCCTGGCCATCACCCTGCTGGTGGCGTTGGTCCATCGCTCGGTCAGGCTGGGGCTGCTGGCGCTGGTGGTGAACCTGATCCCGATCCTGGGGGTGGAGGCCTGGCTGGTGCTCTGGGGCCGCGAGCTGACCATCATGAACATGATCGCCCTGACCGTGGCCTTCGGCATCGCCGTGGACGACACGCTGCATTTCCTGAACCGGCTGCGGCTGGCGCGGGGCGACACGGCCCGCCGCGTGGACTTGGCGCTGGCCGAGGCCGGGCCGCCGATGGCGGCAACCACCACGATCCTTTTCGCCGGGCTGGCGGTGACGCTGGCCTCCGCCCTGCCGGGGCTCGCGGTCTTCGGCGGGCTCATCGCGCTGGCGGTGGCGCTGGCGCTGGCCGCCGACCTCTACCTGCTGCCCGGCCTCATCCGATGGAGCCTGCGATGATCCGTATCGCGCTGACCGCCCTTCTGCTGGCAACGCCCGCCCCGGCGCAGACCCTCGGCCCGTTCGAGGGGGAATGGCAGGGCGAGGGCACGCTGGCGCTGCCCGACGAACCCGCCCAGCGCCTGCGCTGCCGCCTCCGGCTGGAGGAGACGCGCCTCTCGGGCACCGTGTTTCAGGGCCGCTGCGCCACCGCCCAGGGCGGGCGTAATTTCACCTATCTGCTGCGCGAGGCCGAAGGCGGCATGATCCGCGGCGAGAACCGGGCCGGGGACGACCTGCCGCCTCAGATCGAGGGCCGGATCGAGGGCGAGATCCTGCGCCTCGGCGACGGCGCCCAGGGCGTGTTCGAGATGCGGCGCGAGGGGACGCGGCTGCACTTTCGCCTCAGCGCCGAAGGACGCCAGGGCCCGACCCGGGGCGAGGCAGTGTTGCACTTGCGTGACTGAGGGGATGGGCCGGCGCGGCGTTCCCTTTCCATTCCTCCCGACGCCCCGTAGAACCGTTGGACCAGCGGGACGACCCCGCGCCTGCGAGGCCGAATGAACATCATCACCACCACCGAAGCCCTTGCCGCACTCTGCGCCGAGGCTGCGGGCGAGCCCTATGTCACCCTGGATACCGAGTTCCTGCGCGAACGGACCTATTACGCCAAGCTCTGCCTGGTGCAGATGGCGCTGCCCGGCAAGGGACCCGAGCGGGCCTATATCATCGACCCGCTGGCCGAGGGGCTGTCGCTCGATCCGCTGCTGGCGCTGATGCGCAACACCGCGGTGGTGAAGGTCTTCCATGCCGCCCGGCAGGATCTGGAGATCTTCTTCATCGACGGCGGGGTGATCCCCGAACCCCTGTTCGACACCCAGATCGCCGCCATGGTCTGCGGCTTCGGCGAACAGGTCGGCTACGAGACGCTGGTCAAGAAGATCGCCAAGGCGCCCTTGGACAAGACCTCGCGCTTCACCGACTGGTCGCAGCGCCCCTTGAGCGAGGCGCAGCTGCGCTATGCGCTGGACGATGTGACCCACCTCCGGCAGATCTACGAACATCTGAAGAAGGACATCGAAAAAAGCGGCCGCGCCGCCTGGGTGGCCGAGGAAATGGGCGTGCTGACCTCGCCCGAGACCTATGTCACCCACCCCGAGGACGCATGGCAGAAGATCCGCACCCGCGGCCAGTCGGGCAGGTTCATGGCGCTGGTCAAGGAACTGGCGCGGTTCCGCGAGGATTACGCCCAGACCCGCAACGTGCCCCGCTCGCGGGTGTTCAAGGACGATGCGCTGCTGGAACTGGCCTCGACCAAACCCGATTCGATCGAGGCGCTGGGCCGCTCGCGACTCCTGCTGCGCGAGGCGCGGCGGGGCGAGATCGCCGAGGGGATCCTGGAGGCGGTGCAACAGGCGCTGAGCCTCGGGCCGAAGGACTGGCCGCGCGCCGCGGCCGAGGACGAACCCTTGCAGGTGAACCCGGCGCTGGCCGACCTGCTGCGCGTGCTGCTCAAGGCCAAGGCCGATTCCGCGGGCGTCGCGCAACGGCTGATCGCGCCGACCTCGGACCTGGACCAGATCGCCGCGGGCAAGCGCGACGTGGCCTGCCTGAAGGGCTGGCGGCACGAGATCTTCGGGGCGGATGCGCTGCGGCTGTGCAACGGCGAACTGGCGCTGGCGGCCAAGGGCCAGCAGGTGCGCGTCATCGAGATCTGAGGGGTTTCGCCCTCGTTGCCCGCTGCCGCGGGCGCCTCGGGCGACCAGCGGCGCGGCATTGCCGCGCCGAAGAAAGGGGGGCCGTCTGCCCCCCTCTTGGCCTGCGGCCAATTCACCCCCCGAGGATATTTGCAGCGCAAAGAAGGCGGCTTAACGCCCTCTTAATTTTCATCTTTGCGCTGCAAATATCCTCGGGGGTTTCTCAAGGGGGTGGAAAACCCCCTTGAGCGGGGGGCGCGGGGGGCTGGCCCCCCGCCTTTTGCGTTCTCTGGGGGCTCCCCCCTCGCATGGCCCGTCCCCTGCGCCTCAGTGGCTTTCCGGCACCAGGATCTCGCGCTTGCCGACGTGGTTGGCGGTCGAGACCACGCCCTCCTGCTCCATCTGCTCCACCAGACGCGCGGCCTTGTTGTAGCCGATGCCGAGCTTGCGCTGGATATAGGAGGTTGAGCATTTGCGGTCGCGGGCGACGATTGCCACCGCCTGGTCGTAGAGCGCGTCGTCGCCGCCCGATTCGCCGCCGCCCAGGCCCAGCACCGCGTCGATATCCGCCTCGCGCTCGCCTTCCGGCCCTTCCAGCACGCCCGAGACGTAATCGGCGGGGCCGTAGCTTTTCAGATGCATCACCACCTCTTCGACCTCGCTGTCCGAGACGAAGGGCCCGTGCACGCGGGTGATCTTGGAGCCGCCCGCCATGTAGAGCATGTCGCCCGAGCCCAGCAGCTGTTCGGCCCCCTGCTCGCCCAGGATCGTCCGGCTGTCGATCTTCGAGGTGACCTGGAAGCTGATCCGCGTCGGGAAGTTGGCCTTGATCGTGCCGGTGATGACATCGACCGAGGGGCGCTGCGTGGCCATGATCAGGTGGATCCCCGAGGCCCGCGCCATCTGGGCCAGGCGCTGGATGCAGGCCTCGATCTCTTTCCCCGCGACCATCATCAGGTCGGCCATCTCGTCGACGATCACCACGATGAAGGGCAAGAGTTCCGGCGCGAATTCCTCGGTCTCGAACACCGGATCGCCGGTCTCGTCGTCGAAGCCCGTCTGCACGGTGCGCTTGAACATCTCGCCCTTGGCCTGGGCCTCGCGCACGCGGCCGTTGTAGCCCTCGATGTTGCGCACCCCCATCTTCGACATCTTGCGGTAGCGTTCCTCCATCTCGCCCACCACCCATTTCAGGGCCACCACGGCCTTCTTAGGGTCGGTGACGACCGGGGACAGCAGGTGCGGGATGCCGTCATAGACGCTGAGTTCCAGCATCTTGGGGTCGATCATGATCAGCCGGCATTCGGCGGGCGTCAGCTTGTAGAGGAGCGACAGGATCATCGTGTTGATCGCCACCGACTTGCCCGAGCCGGTGGTCCCGGCGATCAGGAGGTGCGGCATCTTGGCGAGGTTGGCGACCACCGGCTGACCGGCGATGTCGACCCCCAGCGCCAGCGGCAGGCGCATCTGGCTGTCGCCGAAATCGCGGGTGGCGAGGATTTCGCGCAGGACCACGGTCTGGCGGTCGGCATTGGGCAGCTCGACCCCGATCACCGTGCGGCCGGGCACGGTCGAGACGCGGGCCGAGAGCGCCGACATCGAACGGGCGATATCGTCCGACAGGCCGATCACCCGGCTGGCCTTGAGGCCCGGGGCCGGCTCCAGTTCATAGAGCGTGACCACCGGCCCGGCATGGGCGCTGACGATCTCGCCCCGCACGCCGTAGTCGTCCAGCACGCTTTCCAGCATGCGCGCATTCATGTCGAGCGCGGATTGCGGCACCTGGGCGCGGTGGACGCTGCGGGGGTCGGCCAGCAGCGACAGCGGCGGCAGTTCGAACCCGTCCGAGGGCGGCTCGAACGGCAGACGCGGCTGGGCCTCGGCCCGGGCCTGACGCGAGGGGGCGACGGGCGCGGCGCGGCGCGGGGCGGCGGCCGGCGCGGCGGGGCTGGTCTCGGCGAAGGCCGAGGCGCGGGGCGGCGGCGCGTCGAAGCGCGAGATGTCGTGATCCTCGTCCTCGTCATCGTCCTCGATCAACGGTTCGGGCGCGCGACGCAGCGGCCCGCCGCGGGCGGGGGCGGCGCCCGGCAGCGGGGCGACCGGCAGCGTGGCGCCGGGATAGGCCGCCGGCGCGGGCTGGTAGCCGAAGGCATGGCTGAACGAGAAACCCTGCGCCGGGGGTTCGACCGGGGCCGTGGCGGGCGCGGCGGCGAAGGCCGGCTCACGGCGGGCGGTCAACGGCGGCTCGGCATGCGGCGGCTGCGGCTTGGCGCGGCTCGGGTATTCCTCGGGGTCGAAGCGCAGGACCGGCTTGGCGCGGCTGCGCGAGGTCATCAGCTCGGCGATCCGGGCGCGCAGGCCTTCGGGGCTGGGCGCCCGGGTGTCGTATTGGGGCGCCTGCGTCTCGATCAGCTCCGCATCGGGCATGGTCCAGACCTCGGGCTCGGGCTGGGGCTCGGGGCGGCGGGTCAGCGCGGCGACGCGGCCCAGCACGCCGGGTTTTGCTGCTTCGGCCGCTTCCGGGGCGCGATGCGGCGCGGGCTGGGCCATGGGGGCGCGGGGCGCAGGGTGCGGCGCTTGGCGCGGGGCGCCATGCTGGGGCGCCGCCTGCGCGGGGGGCATCTGCGGTGCGACGGCGCGCTGCGCGGCCTCGGTTCCGGGGCGGTGCCACGACTGGCCCGAACGGGCGGCGTGATGGGCGGCGGGCGCCTCGTAGGGATCGGCCCAGGGATCGGGCTCCCATGCCGGTTGCGGGGCCGGCGGGGCGGCCGGATAGCCGCGCCGCGCGGTGACGGGCGGCTCGACGGCATGGCCATAGGGCGCGCGCGGGGCCTGGCCCGCCCGGGGATCGGCGTGAAGCGGACGATAGCCGGGCGGCACGGCGGCGGGCTGAGGATCCCAGCCCTGCTGGTCCCACTCCGCCCCGGCGGGATCTGCCCAGGGCTGATGCTGCGCCAGCGCCTGTTCCGCGGCGGCGCGGGCCTGGGCGCGGGTCTCGCGCCGGGTCTGCCAATGCTCATGCCCGCGCAGGGCCAGACCGCCCATGCCGCGCACCGAAAAACCCATCAGCGACAGCGCGCCCATATAGGTCAGGATCAGTCCCGACATGAGGAAGCGGCCGATGCGGATCAATTCGGGCACCGAGGAGCCCAGGACATAGAGATAAAGCGCCAGTGTCGCGCCGAAGGTCAGGAGCGTCACCAGATTGGCGACGAACGTCGTCATCGGCAGCGCCGTCATCAGCGCCGCCAGCACGGTGTCGCCGAACATGCCGCCCATGCCGAAGCTCAGCGCCCAGCCCGAGCCCGGGACCAGCGAGGCCAGCCACACCGCCCCCAGCGCAAAGGCCACCGGGGCAAAGAACGACCGGCCCAGCACCAGATCCTCGCCCTGATGGATCACGAAACGCGTGCCCCAGACGCAGAAGGCCAGGGCAATACCCCAGGCACCCTTGCCGATGATCGTGTAAAGGGGCGCGGCGATGGCGGCGCCGACCCGGCCCAGGGCATTGTGCACCGGCGCGTCGGTCGCGGCCATCCAGGTCGGGTCCTCGGCGCTGTAAGAGCCGAGGATCAGCGCCAGGACCAGCCCCAGCCCGATCAGGCCAAGGCCCAGCAATTCCTTGCCGCGCTGGCTGAGCATCGCCTGCAGCCGGTGGTCGATCAGCGGGTCGCGTTGGTGCGGGGTGGGGAAGCTGGCCATCGGATCCTCACGCATAAAGGCAGTCGCGCAGCAGGGTCAGCCCGCGCCGGGTTTCATCCTCGGAGGCGACCAGCGCCACGCGGATATAGCCGGCGCCGGGGTTTTCGCCCCCGACCTCGCGCGAGAGATAGGCGCCCGGCAGCACACGCACGCCGGTCTCCTGCCACAGTTTCACGGTCGCCTGTTCGCCATCGGCGACCGGCAACCACAGGAAAAACCCCGCTTCCGGGGGCATATAGGCATTGAGCCCGCCGAAGATCTCGTCAGCGATGCGGTATTTCCGCTGATAGAGCGCCCGGCTCTCGGCGACATGCGCCTCGTCATTCCAGACGGCGGCGGCGACGGCCTGCAGGGGGTCGGGCAGCGGCGCGCCGGCATAGGCGCGCAGCTGGCGGATTGCCTTCATCGATTGGGGTCCCGCGGCGACGAAGCCCGAGCGCAGGCCCGGCAGGTTCGAGCGCTTCGACAGCGAATGGAACGAGACCACGCGTTCGGGATCGGCTCCGATCCGCGCCGCGACCTCGAGGATGCCGGGCGGCGGCGTGTCGCGGTAGATCTCGGCGTAGCATTCATCGGCGAAGATGCGGAAATCGTGTTTCTCCGCCAGCGCCAGCAGCTCGGCCCAGTAGTCCGCGCTCGCCACCGCGCCCTGCGGATTGGCGGGCGAGCAGAGATAGGCAATCGTCACGCGGTCCAGCAGCGCGGGGGGCAGCGCGGTGTAATCGGGCAAATGCCCGGTGGCAGCAGTGGCCGGGACATAGACCGGCTCGGCCGCGACGCTGAGCGCGGCGATGGCATAGACCTGATAGAACGGGTTCGGCGTCAGGATCACCGGGCGTTGGCCGTTCTTGGTTTCCGGCGACAGCGCCACGGCGGCGTTGAACAGCGCCTCGCGCGTGCCGTTGGCGGTGATCAGGCGGTCGTTGGGGATGGTCACGCCGTAGCGGCGTTTCAGCCAGGCCGAGATCGCGCTGAGCAGCGGCTCGGTCCCGTCATTGGCCGGATAGCGGTTGAAGCCCTGCAGATTGGCCGCCAGCACTTCGCCCACGAAGGCGGGCATGGCGTGCTTCGGCTCGCCGATGGTCATGGAAATGGCCTCGCCGCCCGCCGGAAGGTGGTCGAGAAGCGCGCGCAGGCGCGGAAATGCGTAAGCCGGCAGGTTCGAGAACCGCTGGGGAAAATCCATGAATGCCTCTGCTCGACGGGATCGTATCGCCCCGTTTTGTCCGAAGGATAACCCGGCCGCGCGCGCAGGTCCAGAAAAAGGGTGGGGATTCCGGGCGCTTGTGGTTTTTCGGTTGTGGCAGGCGAATCCGGGGCGAGCCCCCTGCCCGGCCGCGCCACGGGCGCGGCGTTCGCGCCACCGGCGCGTTTCCGGGACGCCGCGCATTCTCCCGCCCAAGGGGGGCACACCCCCTCTAGGGGTCCCCTTGCGTATTTGAGACAAGATGATGAGGCGCAGAGGCGCTCAGGGCGCTTGCAGGATGGTGATCCAGGTCTCGCCGTAGCGGCGCTGGTCGAGCAGCGTGAAACCCTCGGGCGCGGGCTGGGGGGCGTTTTCCTCCCAGACCAGCGTGGCCCCGGGGGCGAGCCAGCCGCCCGCTCGGGCCGAGGCGAGGGCCTTTTCGCCCAGTCCCTTGCCATAGGGCGGGTCGAGGAACACGAGGCCGAAACCCGGCCCGCGGTTGGGCCCGAGGTCGGTGGCGTCGCGCCGGTAGAGCCGCGTCGTGCCCATGGCGCGCATCTTCTCGATGTTGGTACGGATCAGCGCCCGGGCCGTCGCCCCGTCATCGACCAGCGTCACCTGCACGGCGCCACGCGACAGGGCCTCCAACCCCAGCGCGCCGGTCCCGGCGAAGAGGTCGAGGACCCGCTGCCCCCGGACCAGATCGCCCCATTTCCCCTGCCCCAGCATGTTGAACAGCGCCTCGCGCACCCGGTCCGAGGTCGGGCGCAGATGGGCGGCGGGATCGCCCGCCCCCACCTCGGCCAGCGTGAGCCCCCGCGCGGCGCCGCCGACGATGCGCATCAGAGAAGCGTCTTCAGCTCGGTCGCCGGATCGGCCACCGCCGCCGGATCGGGGGATCTACCCGCTTCCAGCAGCCGCTTCCCGACCATATAACCGCGCGGGTCGTTCATCGCATCGACGGCGAGGAAGGTCTCGCCCCGGTAATACCAATGGCTGCGCGCCGCGCCCGCCTCGCGCACCACCACGCGGTCATAGCCGGTGTTCAAGCCGGCGATCTGCAGTTTCAGGTCGTATTGATCCGACCAGAACCACGGCATCGGCACATAGGTCTTGCCCGCGCCCAGCATGTTGGCCGCCACCGCCTCGGCCTGGTCGATGGCGTTCTGCACGCTTTCCAGCCGGATCCGGGCGCCGCGATAGACGAAGCTCGCGCAATCGCCCGCCGCCCAGATCGAGGGGTCCGAGGTGCGCCCCTCCTCATCGGTGCGGATGCCGTTCTCAATGGTCAGCCCTGCGGCCTCGGCCAGATCCTGACCGGGGGTGATACCGATGCCGACGATGGCGAAATCCACCGGGATATGGCTGCCGTCGGCCAGATCGGCGCCGGTCACATGGCTGTCGCCGGTCAGCCGCGTCAGCCCCAGCCCCTCGCGGATCTCGACCCCGTGGCTCTGGTGCAGGGCGCGCATGAAATCCGCCGTTTCGGGCGCGGCGACCCGGCCCAGGATGCGCGGCGCCGCCTCGATCAGCGTGACGTTCAGGCCCTTCAAGGCCGCGACTGCCGCCGCCTCAAGCCCGATATAGCCGCCGCCCACGACCAGAAGCCGCTTGCCCGGTGCGAATTCATGCGCCATCGCGTCGATGTCCGACAACCGCCGCACGCCATAGACCCCGGCGAGGCGCCCGCCGATCGCCTCGGGCAGCATCCTCGGATCCGAGCCGGTGGTCAGCGCCAGCTGCTCGTAGCCGATCACCTCGCCCCCGACCGTCACATTCTTCGCCGCGCGGTCGATCGCCGTGACCGGCGCGCCCAGCTTCAGGGTGATGTCATGCTCGGCATAGAAGGCCTCGGCCCTCAGGAACAGGCGTTCCAGATCCATCTCGCCCAGCAGGTATTTCTTCGACAGCGGCGGGCGCTGGTAGGGCGGCACCGGCTCGTCCCCGATCAGCGTGACCGCGCCCGCGTAGCCCAGCCCCCTCAGCTTTGCCACCAGCGACGAGCCCGCCTGCCCCGCCCCGATCACCACGATTCCCGCCATGCCTGTCTCCCTGCTTGCCTTCGCCTCGCGCGCACTGGATGCTGCGCCCGGGGGAGATATATCCCAGCCATTCGCGCAAACCCAGACAGGAGACGCCCTAGATGACCATTTCCGTTGGCGACAAGCTGCCCGACGCCACGCTCAGCAAGATCGGCGCCGAAGGGCCCGAGGCGGTCTCGGTCAGCGACCTGACCAAAGGCCGCAAGGTCGTCATCTTCGCCGTGCCCGGCGCCTATACGCCGACCTGCCATTCCGCCCATGTGCCCTCGTTCATCCGTTCGATGGATGCGCTGAAATCGAAGGGCGTGGACGAGGTGGTCTGCGTCGCCGTCAACGACGCCTTCGTGATGAAAAGCTGGGGCGAGGATACCGGCGCCGCCAAGGCCGGGATCACCATGCTTTCGGACGGCATGGGCGAGCTGACCGAGAAGCTGGGCCTTCTGTTCGACGCGCCGCCGGTGGGGCTGAAGGGTCGGTCCAAGCGCTATGCAATGATGGTCGAGGACGGCGTGGTGAAGGTCTATCACCCCGAAACCGGCAAGGGCTGCGAGATTTCCGGCGGCGAGGCCATGGTCGAGGCGCTGTGATCCGTGCGGCCGGGGCGCCCTTTATCCGCCCCGGCCCATCCGGCGGCCCCGCGCCCGGGTCGATCCAGTGAATTTCCCGAAAAATACCGGTGATTTTTGTCGCCCCCGGCCGGGGGGCGTCGACGCGGCGGTAACCCTTTGGCGGCAGGCTGAGCGGGCCGAACCAGCCCCGGAGTTGCCGTATGTTCCGCCTGCTTTCCCTGCCCCTGCTCCTGCTCGTCCCCGCCGCGGCTATCGGACAGAGCGATTCCCATGGCGCCCCGGCGCATGAGGCCCCCGCCCGTGCGGAATCCGGCGCCCATGAACCGGACCATGCCGCCGCGCCGGTTCAGGCGGTGGCCCAGCCCGCCGCCGGGCATGCAGGCCGCGCGGTCGAGGATGCGGTGATCGACGCGCAGCGCGCGGCGCTGACCGCGGCCTTCCGCAGCCAGGGCTTCGGCCCGCAATCGCCCCGCGACATCGACATGCCGATCGGCGCCAATCTCCGCGTCTTCGGCCTCGCCCCCGATCCGATGCGGATGAACCTGTGCAACATCCACCTGCATGAGGGCGCCGAACACCGGGGCGGCGAATTCACCGCCTATGCCGGGAATGGCGACGGGGCGGGGAATGGCACGGGTTACCTCTATGCCGGGCAGCTCAGCGCCGAGGAACTCGCGCCCTATCCCCATCCGGTCGGCGCGAGCGAACACGGCGCGCTGGAACCCGGCGACACGATCGAGGTGCATTTCGTCTATACCACGGCCCAGGTCCGCCCCGGGCCGACACTGGGCGCCTGCCTCGACCCCGCGACCGGCAACCCCGAACTCAGGGTCGAGGCGGTGGTCATGGTCCTGGTCAATGACGACAGCGCGGCGAATTTCCTGGAACTGACGCAGGTGGCGACGCAGCGCGGCTATGCCCAGGCACCGAACCTGCCGATGAACCTGGGCGAGCCCGTCCTCTATGCCGGATCGACCACTGGCCCGTCGTATAACGAGACCGGCTCACCCTATCAGGTGACCTGGAGCGTGCGGCCGCGGGTCCTCAGGGTGTCGATCCGCTCGCTGGACGCCTGGCTGGGGCATAATGTGTTCGAGGAGGACCACGCCCATGGCGTGCGCAACCTGGTGATCGAGCCCGAGCAACTGTCGGCGATCCGCTATTGATCCCGGGCGCGCCCCGCCTCATCGCGGAATTTGCAGGCGACCGCCACTTGCGTGTAATCCGGGCAGCAGACGCGCGGGCCCCTGCCCGCGCCCAGCCCAGGACAAAATGCATGGCCAAACCCAAAGCCTCCGACAAGGCGAGCATCGAATCGCTGTTCGTCACCCGCCTCTACCGTGCGCCGCTCTCGGCCTATGGGCCGAAGGTCGATCACGATGAACTCGTCGCCTCGTGCTATTCCATCGCCGAGGATGACGAGGCCGGCCAGGAATGGTGCGAAGCCGAGGGCTATCCCGGCTACACCTCCTATGCCTCGCTGACCGACCTGCCCTGGCGCTTTCCGATCTTCGCCGAGATGGTCAAGGCCCTGGACAAGCACGTCGCCGCCTTCGCCCAGGATCTGGACTTCGACCTCGACGACCGGAAACTGGTACTGGAAGATATCTGGATCAACATCCTGCCCGAAGGCGGCATGCACAGCTCGCACCTGCATCCGCATTCGGTGATCTCGGGCACGACCTATGTGCAGATGCCCGAGGGCACCTCGGCGCTGAAACTGGAAGACCCGCGCTCGGCCCGGATGATGGCCGCCCCGCCCCGCAAGAAAGCCGCCCGGCGCGAGCTGCAGACCTTCGTCTATGTGAAGCCCGAGGTCGGCGATGTCCTGCTGTGGGAAAGCTGGCTCAGGCACGAGGTGCCGATGAACATGGCCGAGGACGAGCGGATCTCGGTCAGTTTCAACTATCGGTGGGAGTGAAACAGGGGGGCCTGGAAAGGAGGCCAGACGACTCATGGCCAACCGCTGGAGGATTCCAAGAGAGCTTGAAGACGCAGTTCGCGCCCGCGACACCGTCTGCATTTATTGCAGCGTACCGTTTGGAGGCGTTGGCTCACCGGTCAGGACGCGCGCCAGCTGGGAACACATCGTTAACGATGCTTCGATCATCACTTTCGAAAACATCGCCCTGTGTTGCCGAGGCTGCAACGCCAGTAAAGGGCAAAGACCCCTCAGAGAATGGCTGTCGTCCACTTATTGCAGGGAACGCGGCATCGGGTTGGAGACACTGGCCTTTGTCGCGCAGGACCATCTCCGAACCACTTAAGGGTACAAAAGAAAAACCCCCGCCGATCACTCGGCGGGGGTTTTTCTTTTTTGCAGGAGCGTGTGGGGTCCGCAGAAAATCAAAGATTTTCCGCTACACCCCACTCGTTCAGGTCCACAGGACCTGAACGGTCACCAGTCCTCGCGGACGACCACGCGGGTCTTGATCGGCAGCTTCATCGCGGCAAGGCGCAGGGCCTCGCGGGCGATTTCGTCGCCGACGCCGTCCAGTTCGAACATGATCCGGCCGGGCTTGACCTTGCAGGCCCAACGGTCGACCGAACCCTTGCCTTTACCCATCCGCACTTCGGTCGGCTTGGCCGAGATCGGCACATCCGGGAAAATACGGATCCAGACGCGACCCTGACGCTTCATGTGGCGCGTCATGGCCCGGCGGGCGGCTTCGATCTGGCGGGCGGTGATCCGCTCCGGTTCGGTCGCCTTCAGGCCGAACGAACCGAAGTTCAGGTCCGAACCGCCCTTGGCTTCGCCATGGATGCGGCCCTTGTGCTGTTTGCGGAACTTTGTCCGTTTAGGTTGCAGCATGACTTACTCTCCTCAGGCGCGGTCGCGGCGATCGTCGCGACGATCACGACGCGGCGCGCTGCTGGGGCCTTCCTGCAGCTCGGCCTGCCGGCGATCGCGCGCCTGCGGGTCGTGCTCCATGATGTCGCCCTTGTAGATCCAGACCTTGATGCCGATGATCCCGTAGGGGGTCATGGCCTCGGCCAGCGCATAATCGATGTCGGCACGCAGCGTGTGCAGCGGCACGCGACCTTCGCGGTACCATTCGGTCCGGGCGATCTCGGCGCCGCCGAGGCGGCCGGCGATGTTCACGCGGATGCCGAGGGCACCGATGCGCATGGCGTTCTGCACCGAGCGCTTCATCGCGCGACGGAACGAGACGCGACGCTCGAGCTGCTGGGCGATCGATTCGGCCACCAGCTGCGCGTCAAGCTCGGGCTTGCGGACCTCGACGATGTTGAGGTGCAGTTCCGAATCCGTGAAGTTCGACAGTTTCTTGCGCAGACCTTCGATGTCCGCGCCTTTCTTGCCGATGATCACGCCCGGACGCGCGGTGTGGATCGTGACGCGGCACTTCTTGTGCGGACGTTCGATCACGACGCGGCTGACGCCGGCGGCCTTGCACTCTTCCTTGATGAAGTCGCGCATGCGCAGGTCTTCAAGCAGCAGGTTGCCGTAGTTCTTGCCCTCGGCGTACCAGCGGCTGTCCCAGGTGCGGTTGACCTGCAGGCGCATCCCGATGGGGTTGACCTTCTGTCCCATTACGCTTGCTCCTCGCGCTCACGCACCTTGATGGTGATTTCCGAAAACGGCTTCATGATCTTGCCGAAACGGCCGCGAGCCCGCGGACGACCGCGCTTCATGACCAGGTTCTTGCCCACCCAGGCCTCGGCGACGACCAGGTTGTCGACGTCCAGACCATGGTTGTTCTCGGCGTTGGCGATGGCCGACTGGAGGCACTTCTTCACGTCGACGGCGATGCGCTTCTTCGAGAAGGTGAGGTCGGCCAGGGCCTTTTCCACCTTCTTGCCGCGGATCAGGCCGGCGACGAGGTTCAGTTTCTGGGGCGAGGTGCGCAGCATGGTGAGCTTCGCCATCGCCTCGTTGTCCGCCACGCGGCGGGGGTTCTTTTCCGCACCCATGGCTTACTTCCTCTTCGCTTTCTTGTCGGCCGCATGCCCGTAATAGGTACGGGTCGGCGAGTATTCACCGAACTTCTGGCCGATCATTTCCTCGGTCACGTTGACCGGGACATGTTTCTTGCCGTTGTAGACGCCGAAGGTCAGGCCCACGAATTGCGGCAGGATGGTCGAGCGGCGCGACCAGATCTTGATGACGTCGTTACGCCCCGACTCACGCGCCTTTTCCGCTTTCTTCAGCAGATAGGCATCGACGAAGGGACCCTTCCAGAGAGAACGTGCCATGTGTTAGCGGCCCTTCTTCTTGGCGTGGCGCGAACGGATGATGTATTTGTCCGTCGCCTTGTTCGAGCGGGTACGCGTACCCTTGGTGTCCTTGCCCCAGGGCGTGACCGGCGTACGGCCGCCCGAGGTCCGGCCCTCACCACCGCCGTGCGGGTGGTCGATCGGGTTCATCGCCACACCGCGGACGGTCGGGCGGATGCCCATGTGGCGGCGACGCCCGGCCTTGCCGAGGTTCTGGTTCGAGTGGTCGGCGTTCGAGACGGCGCCAATGGTGGCCATGCATTCCTGACGCACCATGCGCAGTTCGCCCGACGAGAGGCGCAGCTGGGCATAGCCGCCGTCACGGCCGACGAACTGGGCATAGGTGCCCGCGGCGCGCGCGATCTGACCGCCCTTGCCGGGCTTCAGTTCGACGTTGTGGACGATGGTGCCGAGCGGCATGCCCGAGAAGGGCATCGCGTTACCGGGCTTCACGTCGGTCTTGGCGCCCGAGATCACCTGGTCGCCGACAGCCAGACGCTGCGGAGCCAGGATATAGGCCTGCTCGCCGTCTGCGTAGCGGATCAGCGCGATGAACGCGGTGCGGTTGGGGTCATATTCGATGCGCTCGACGGTGGCGGCGACATCGAATTTGCGACGCTTGAAGTCCACGATGCGATAGAGACGCTTCGCGCCGCCACCCTTGTGGAACGCGGTCACCCGTCCGGTGTTGTTCCGGCCGCCCGTCTTCGTCAGACCCTCGGTGAGGGACTTGACGGGGCGACCTTTCCAAAGCTCCGAACGGTCGATCAGAACCAGCCCACGCTGGCCAGGCGTCGTCGGCTTATACGACTTGAGTGCCATGCTTTCTGTCTTCCGTTGCTTTGCGGCGGGTTGCCCCGCCTGTCTGTGTGAAGCCCCCCGAAGGTGGCCGTAGTGCAAGGGCCGCGGACGACCCCGATTCCATAAATCGGCAGCCCCGGACGAATCCGGGGCTGTGCGATGCGCGGGGGTTACGCGATTTCGCGCCCCGCGTCCATAGTGGCCTCGCACTTTTTTGCAAGACCCGCCGTCTTGGCCCTTGTCTCAGCCGCGCAGGACCTTGGCCATCGGCCGGCCCTTGGCAATCTCGTCCACAAGCTTGTCCAGATACCGGATCTCGCGCATCGTGCCCGGCGGCAGATCCTGGATCTTCACGCCGCAGATCGTGCCCGTGATGGCCGCGCGCGCCGGGTTCATCGCGGGGGCCTGCGCAAAGAAGGTCTCGAGATCGGTTCCCTGCTCCAGCACGGCCTCGAGGCCTGCCTGGTCATGCCCGGTCAGCCAGCGGATCGCCTCGTCCAGCTCGTTGCGGCTGCGGCCCTTCTTCTCGACCTTGGCGACATAGTGGCGATACACGCTCGCCACGCTCATCTTGTAGATGCGGTGATTGTCCATCCGGGCCTCCCGGGATGCAGGATGGCAAGAACCGGGCCGTAACGCAACTCAGGGTCCCCTCCGGGAAGAACCAGAACCCGTGCGCTACGCGACCAAGGACGCAATCGGTCTCTATGGCAGAGCGGTCCCGGATTGACGCGCCCGGAAGAGGAGCTGGACGAAAACGGCCACCGTGACGCCCAGTTCACAACCCACGTACCGCGTGTCCTCTTCCGCAGCACAGAAGGTCAAGTCGTCCAGATCGCTCCTCAGACGCGCGACCCCCCTTGCATAGCCTCGCCCACTGAACCCTCGGTCCGAAATCTCTGCCGGAAGCAGAGGGAAAACCGCATCGAACTCTTCCCGAACCGACAAGGTCATGGCGCGCAAACACTCCTCGACGGGACCACTCCGCCCCACCCCACAGACCTCCGCCGCCTCAGTTATGCAGGCGCTTTGCATGCGGTTCCGATAGGCAAGATCCAGCGGCTCGATGAGCGTCAGGCAGGCAACGAGATCCGGCACGGGATCCACCTGGTCACCGGCTTGCGCCTGCGCCCCGTCCGACGGCACGACCAGGAGGAACAGCAAGAGCGCCTTCGCCACGAACGCGGCCCGTTGCCGCCGTCTGTCCCGAAGGTATTCGTAGGCGATGATGATCGGGCCGAAATAGACAACTGCCAGCACAGCAAGGCGGAAATGGGAGTCATCGAAAGCCGACGCGTCCCACCAATACCATCCGGCAAGGCCCAACCATGTGAGGACTTCAAGCACCATCTTCACGCGAAAACTCAAACCGACCGTTCCTCCAAGCCGCATTCTTCGACCCTGCCGCTCACGGCAGGCCCGCTCCACGAGGGCAGACGATCCACCACACGGCCCGCGAATGCAAGACGGCCCCCCACCTTGCGGCGAGGGGCCTTCCAATGCGTAGGGTGGGGTTACACCCCACCGGCGCGGATCACAGACCCGTGGTCACGTCGATCGCGTTGCCCTCTTCGAGGGTGACATAGGCTTTCTTGACGTCCTTGCGGGTGCCGAGGATACCCCGGAACCGCTTGACCTTGCCCTTGGTCACGGTGGTGTTCACCGCCTTGACCTTCACGCCGAACAGGGCCTCGACGGCTTCCTTGATCTGCGGCTTGGTCGAGTCGATCGCCACTTCGAAGACGACCGCATTGGCTTCCGAAGCCATGGTCGCCTTCTCGGTGATGATCGGCTTGCGGATCACGTCGTAATGTTCGGGTTTCGCGCTCATGCGAGTCGAGCCTCCAGAGCTTCGACACCCGCTTTGGTGATGACCAGGGTCTCACGCTTGAGGATGTCGTAGACGTTGGCGCCCATCGAGGGCAGGATGTCCACGCCGTCGAGGTTGCGGGCGGCGGCGGCGAAGTTCTCGTTGACCGAGGCGCCGTCGATGATCAGGACCTTTTTCCAGCCCAGGTCGTTCACCGCCTTGGCCAGCATCGCGGTCTTGGCTTCGGCCATCTCGGCCGCATCCAGGATCACCAGCTTGCCGGCGGCGGCCTTGGCCGAAAGCGCGTGCTTCAGGCCGAGGGCGCGGACCTTCTTCGGCAGGTCGAAGGCGTGCGACCGCGGGGTCGGGCCCTTGTAGACACCACCCTTGCGGAAGATCGGGGCCTTCTTGGAACCGTGGCGGGCGCCGCCGGTGCCTTTCTGGCGATAGATCTTCTTGGTCGAGTACGAGACTTCCGACTTGCCGAGGACCGAGTGCGTACCGGCCTGCGCCTTGGCGCGCTGCCAGCGGACCACGCGGTGCAGCAGGTCCGCACGCGGCTCGAGCCCGAAGATCGCGTCGTTCAGATCGACTTCCCCGGCTTTGCCGGCGTCGAGCTTGATCACGTCGAGTTTCATTCGTCAGCTCCTTCAGCGGCAGGCGCAGCCTCGGCCGAAGCGGTCGCCGCGGCAGCCTTCAGGCCGGCCGGACGGGGCGCGTCAGCGTGGGCGGCTTTCTTCACCGCGTCCTTGATGGTGACCCAGCCGCCTTTCGACCCGGGAACCGCGCCCTTGACCATGATCAGGCCACGGTCGGCGTCGGTGCGGACGATCTGCAGGTTCTGGGTGGTCACGCGGACCGCGCCCAGGTGACCGGCCATCTTCTTGCCCTTGAACACCTTGCCGGGGTCCTGGCACTGGCCCGTCGAACCGTGCGACCGGTGCGAGATCGAGACGCCGTGCGAGGCGCGCAGACCGCCGAAATTGTGGCGCTTCATGACGCCCGCGAAGCCTTTACCGATCGAGGTGCCGGCGATGTCGACGAACTGGCCGGCAACGTAATGCTCGGCCGAGATCTCGGCACCGACGTCGATCAGGTTCTCGGGCGAGACGCGGAACTCGGCGACCTTGCGCTTGGGCGCCACATTCGCTTTCGCGAAATGGCCGCGCATGGGCGACGAAACGCGCTTCGCCTTGGCCGTGCCGGCACCCAGCTGGACCGCGGTGTAACCGTCGGTGTCAGCCGTGCGCTGCGCGACGACCTGCAGGGCGTCGAGTTGAAGGACGGTCACGGGAACCTGTTTCCCGTCCTCCAGGAACAGCCGGGTCATGCCCAGCTTCTTTGCGATGACTCCAGAGCGCATCGTATCGGCTCCTTAAACCTTGATTTCGACGTCGACGCCGGCAGCGAGGTCGAGCTTCATCAGCGCGTCCACGGTCTGCGGAGTCGGATCGACGATGTCGAGAAGACGCTTGTGCGTGCGGATTTCCCACTGGTCGCGCGACTTCTTGTCGATGTGCGGACCGCGCAGAACGGTGAATTTCTCGATCTTGTTGGGCAGCGGGATCGGCCCGCGGACCTGGGCGCCCGTGCGCTTGGCCGTATTGACGATTTCCGCGGTCGAAGCGTCGAGCACGCGGTAATCGAAGGCCTTGAGCCGGATGCGGATGGTTTGACCTTGCATCGTTTTTCCCTCGGGGTTGGAGGCGGGGCCGGGAGGCCCCACCCCACCGCGTTGCTTACTTCAGGATTTTGGAGACGACGCCGGCGCCGACGGTGCGGCCGCCTTCACGGATGGCGAAGCGGAGCTTCTCTTCCATGGCGATCGGCGCGATCAGCGAGACTTCGAACTTCAGGTTGTCGCCCGGCATCACCATCTCGGTGCCCTCGGGCAGCTTGACGGTCCCGGTCACGTCCGTGGTGCGGAAGTAGAACTGCGGGCGATAGTTGGCGAAGAACGGCGTGTGACGGCCACCCTCTTCCTTGGTCAGGATATAGGCCTCGGCCTCGAAATCGGTGTGCGGCTGGACCGACTTCGGCTTGCACAGCACCTGGCCGCGCTCCACGCCGTCACGCTCGATGCCGCGCAGCAGGATGCCGACGTTGTCGCCCGCTTCCCCGCGATCCAGCAGCTTGCGGAACATTTCCACGCCCGTGCAGGTCGATTTCTTGGTGTCGCGGATGCCGACGATCTCGACTTCGTCGCCGACGTTGATCACGCCACGCTCGATCCGGCCGGTCACCACGGTGCCGCGGCCCGAGATCGAGAACACGTCCTCGATCGGCATCAGGAACGGCTGGTCCACGGCGCGGGCGGGCGTCGGGATGAACTCGTCGACGGCGGCCATCAGCGCGCGGATCGAATCCTCGCCGATTTCCTTCATCTCGCCGATCATCGCCTGATAGGCCGAGCCCTTGACGATCGGGGTGTCGTCGCCGGGGTATTCGTAGGACGACAGCAGCTCGCGCAGCTCCATCTCCACCAGCTCGATCAGCTCTTCGTCGTCAACCAGGTCCACCTTGTTCATGTAGACCACGATATAGGGGATGCCCACCTGACGGCCGAGCAGGATGTGCTCGCGCGTTTGCGGCATCGGGCCGTCCGAGGCGGCGCAGACCAGGATCGCGCCGTCCATCTGGGCGGCACCGGTGATCATGTTCTTCACGTAGTCGGCGTGGCCGGGGCAGTCGACGTGGGCGTAGTGACGCGCCGCGGTCTCGTATTCCACATGCGCGGTCGAGATGGTGATCCCGCGCGCCTTCTCTTCCGGCGCGCCGTCGATCTGATCGTAGGCCTTGAAATCGCCGAAGTATTTCGTGATCGCCGCGGTCAGCGTGGTCTTGCCGTGGTCAACGTGGCCGATCGTGCCGATGTTGACATGCGGTTTCGTCCGTTCAAACTTTGCCTTCGCCATGATGGCTTCTCCT
>JAIUPD010000024.1 GCA_020161615.1 Pseudomonadota bacterium
CGCGCAAGAAGCCCGGACCACTCATCATCGGAAGAAATCTCATGCCTCATCCCGATGTTGAATCACGCAAGGCTCCAAACGCCAACCCTTAAGTTAGCGCCTATGGGGCGGAGCCCCCGCCTGGCCCAGGGGAGGGACAGCATCGTCGATGCTGCGCCCGACGCGCGGGAGCCCCCTGCCGTCCCCTTGGCGTGGCCGATTGAGTCGCGTAGCCTCCTGTCACGTTCCGGGGTTTCGCCGCAGAGCAGCACCCGAGCGGCGCAAGGCGGGAAAAAACCCGGTATCCATTTGCATACCGCGTGCGAAAACCGTGAAATCAGCCCCTTGCCGCGGCTCCCCTTCGGTTGACCCGCGCCTCCCCCGGGAGTAAACGGGGCGTCGAGCCAACTTAAGCTGCGAGCGGCCTCGCGGACGCCAAAGGAGCCACCCTTGGACGACCTCCTCCGAGACTATCTCCCCATCATCATCTTCCTCGGCATCGCCATTGCGCTGGGCCTCGTGCTGATGCTCTCCGCGATGGTCATCGCGGTGCGCAACCCCGATCCCGAGAAGGTCTCGGCCTATGAATGCGGGTTCAACGCTTTCGACGATGCCCGGATGAAGTTCGACGTGCGCTTCTATCTCGTGTCGATCCTCTTCATCATCTTCGACTTGGAAATCGCCTTCCTCTTCCCCTGGGCCGTGGCCTTTGGCGACATGAGCATGGTCGCCTTCTGGTCGATGATGGTGTTCCTCGGCGTGCTGACCGTGGGCTTTGCCTATGAATGGAAGAAAGGGGCTCTCGAATGGGAGTGATGACCGGAGCCAATACGGCGGGCGCCGACCGCGAGGTCGCCACCGCCGCGCTCAACGCCGAGCTTCAGGACAAGGGCTTCCTGCTGACCACCACGGCCGACATCATCAACTGGGCGCGCAACGGCTCGCTGCACTGGATGACCTTCGGTCTGGCCTGCTGCGCCGTCGAGATGATGCACACCTCGATGCCGCGCTATGACCTCGAACGGTTCGGCACCGCGCCCCGTGCTTCCCCCCGCCAGTCGGACCTGATGATCGTCGCGGGCACGCTGACCAACAAGATGGCCCCGGCGCTGCGCAAGGTCTACGACCAGATGCCGGAACCCCGCTACGTGATCTCGATGGGTTCCTGCGCCAATGGCGGCGGGTATTACCATTACTCCTATTCTGTGGTGCGCGGCTGCGACCGGATCGTGCCCGTGGACATCTATGTCCCCGGCTGCCCGCCCACGGCCGAGGCGCTGCTCTACGGCATCCTGCAGTTGCAGCGGAAGATCCGCCGCACCGGCACCCTGGTCCGCTGAGGAGGCCCCCATGCCGATGAACGAACTGGCCGCCTATATCAGCACCAAGCAGCCCGAGGCGGTGGTGGAAACCGCCGTCGCCCACGGCGAGCTGACGGTGACGGTGACGGCCCCCGCGCTGCCCGCCTTCGTGCGCTTTCTGAAAAGCGACGAGACCTGCAAATTCTCGACCCTGGTGGACATCACCGCCGTCGACCACCCCGAGCGCCGGGCGCGTTTCGACATGGTTTATCATTTCCTCAGCATGTACCGGAACCAGCGCATCCGCGTGAAGGCCGCCGTGCGCGAGGACGAGCTGGTGCCCTCGATCGTGGCCGAGCATCCGTCGGCCAACTGGTTCGAGCGCGAAGTGTTCGACATGTTCGGGATCCTCTTCTCGGGCCACCCGGACCTGCGCCGCATCCTCACTGATTATGGTTTCCGCGGCCATCCGCTGCGCAAGGATTTCCCGACCACCGGTTATGTCGAGGTCCGCTACGACGAGGCTGCCAAGCGCGTCGTCTACGAGCCCGTCAAGCTGGTGCAGGATTACCGGCAGTTCGACTTCATGTCGCCCTGGGAGGGTGCGCATTACATCCTGCCCGGCGACGAGAAGAAGACGGGCGCGTAACGACCGGGGAGCGGGCCTTTCACAGGCCCGGCCCGGCGAACAGGTTTTGCGACGGAGGTTGCAGCGATGATGGACGGATCCAAAGATTTCTCTGACGCCCAGACGGGCGAGCAGAAGATCCGCAATTTCAACATCAACTTCGGGCCGCAGCACCCGGCGGCCCATGGTGTGCTGCGCATGGTGCTGGAACTCGACGGCGAGATCGTCGAGCGGGCGGATCCGCATATCGGCCTTCTGCACCGCGGCACCGAGAAGCTGATGGAAAGCCGCACCTATCTGCAGAACCTGCCCTATTTCGACCGCCTCGATTACGTGGCGCCGATGAACCAGGAACACGCCTGGTGTTTGGCGATCGAGCGGCTGACCGGGACCCCGGTGCCGCGTCGCGCCTCGCTGATCCGCGTGCTCTATTCGGAAATCGGCCGAGTGCTGAACCACCTGCTGAACGTGACCACGCAGGCCATGGACGTGGGGGCGCTGACGCCGCCGCTCTGGGGTTTCGAGGAACGCGAAAAGCTGATGATCTTCTACGAGCGGGCCTGCGGCGCGCGTCTGCACGCGGCCTATTTCCGGCCCGGCGGCGTCCACCAGGACCTGCCGCCCGCGCTGATCGACGACATCGAGACCTGGGCCGAGCATTTCCCCAAGGTGCTGGACGACCTCGACACGCTGCTGACCGAAAACCGCATCTTCAAGCAGCGCAACGCCGATATCGGGATCATCACCGAGGAAGACATCCAGAACTGGGGCTATTCGGGCGTCATGGTCCGGGGCTCGGGCTTGGCCTGGGATCTGCGGCGCTCGCAGCCCTATGAATGCTACAACGAGTTCGACTTCCGCATTCCGGTCGGCAAGAACGGCGATTGCTATGACCGCTATCTCTGCCGCATGGCCGAGATGCGGGAATCGACCTCGATCATCCGGCAGGCCATCGCCAAGCTGCGCGCGCCCGAAGGGCAGGGTGAGATCCTCGCCCGCGGCAAGATCACGCCGCCCAAGCGCGCCGACATGAAGACCTCGATGGAAGCGCTGATCCATCACTTCAAGCTCTATACCGAGGGTTTCCACGTGCCTGCGGGCGAGGTCTACGCCGCGGTCGAGGCGCCGAAGGGCGAGTTCGGCGTCTATCTGGTGGCCGATGGCACCAACAAGCCCTATCGCGCCAAGCTGCGCGCGCCGGGCTTCCTGCACCTGCAGAGCATGGATTACGTCGCCAAGGGGCACCTTCTGGCCGATGTCGCCGCCATCATCGGCACCATGGATATCGTGTTCGGCGAGGTAGACCGTTGAGGCTGATCTCCGCGACCCTTGCCGCCACGCTGCTGGCCGGTCCGGCGCTGGGCTTCACGCCCGAGCGCGCTGGGATTCTGGTCGATGCGCTGCGCGCCAATGATTGCGCCATGTCCGGCGCCGAGGCGCCCGAGGCGCTGGGTCCCTTGGGCCTCGATCCGATGGAGGTTCAGGCCTTCGTCGATACGCTCTTCGGCGCGGGGCTGGTGACGCTTTCCGACGACATGGAGACGCTCTCGCTGGTGCCGATGCTCTGCGAGGCCGAGGGCGAGGCGTCGATGGCGATGATCGTCCAGGCCTTCGAGGCGCAGGAAGCGCAGATCGAGCGCTGGCTGCCCGAATTCGCGCCCGAGCGCGGGGCGGAACTGGTCGCGACGCTGCGCGGTGCCGACTGTGTGCTGTCGGACGAACGCGCGCGCGAGATGCTGCCGCCCCTGGGTTTCACCCCGGTCGAGGTGCGCGACATCGTGGCCGTCATGGTCGATGGCGAGATGGCCGTGGTCAGCGAGGATGGCGCCGAGCTTCGGCTCTCCGAGTCCGTCTGCGCGGGCGATCCCGCCGCCGATGCGCCCGCCTTCGCCACGCTGATCGCCACCTGGGAGGAGCGTCATCCTCTCGAGGCCGAGATCCCCGCAGAGGGGGCAGGCGAATGAACCGCCGTCCCGCTCAATCGCCCGTCTTGACGGGCCGCCCTATCCCGGCCCCGGGCCGGTCCCTGTCAGGAGCCTATTGATGCTTCGTCGCCTGCATCACGAACAGCCCGCCAGCTTTGCCTTCACGCCCGCCAATCTGGAATGGGCGAAGGGGCAGATCACCAAATACCCCGAGGGGCGGCAGGCGTCGGCGATCATCCCGCTTCTGTGGCGCGCGCAGGAGCAGGAGGGCTGGCTGACCCGTCCGGCCATCGAGGCCGTGGCCGACATGCTGGGCATGGCCTATATCCGGGCGCTGGAGGTCGCGACCTTCTATTTCATGTTCCAGCTGGCGCCCGTGGGCACGGTGGCGCATGTGCAGGTCTGCGGCACGACCTCGTGCATGATCTGCGGGGCCGAGGATCTGATCGGCGTCTGCAAGGAAAAGATCGCGGGTTCGGCGCACAAGCTCTCGGCCGATGGCAAGTTCTCGTGGGAAGAGGTCGAATGCCTCGGCTCCTGCGCCAATGCGCCGATGGTGCAGATCGGCAAGGATTATTACGAGGATCTGACCGCCGACAAGCTGCGCTGGATTCTGGACGAACTGGCCGCCGGCCGCGTGCCGACGCCGGGGCCCCAGAACGGCCGCTTCACCTCGGAACCGAAGTCGGGGCTCACCTCGCTGACCGAGGGTGAGCGCAGCGAGAAGGCCAATGGCTCGGTCGCCCGGGCGCTGGCTCTGGGCGATACCGTGAAGCGCATCGACGGCACCGAAGTGCCGCTGCTGACGCCCTGGCTGAAGGACGACAAACCCCGCGCCGAGACCCGCGCCGATGGCAAGCCCGTCTCCTCGCGTCTGGGCAAGGTGCCGGCCGACAAGGCCGCCGATATCGAGGCCAATGCCACGATCCCGGCCGAGAAGGCAGGCCAGCCCCCGGCGCAGCCCGAGGCCGCCGCCGCCGCGGTGCAGCCGGCCGCCGGTGCCGCCTCGGCGACCGCCCAGGCAGAGCCCGGCGCCCCGGTGCTGGACTCGCAGCCTGAGGACGATGTGCCCCCGGGCGGCGTGGTGATCCCGGAAAGCGAACAGGTCCGCCCGGAAGCGCTGCAGGCGGCGCGCGGCGGCAAGGCCGACGATCTGAAGCGGATCAAGGGCATCGGGCCGAAGCTGGAAGTGCTGTGCAACAGGCTGGGCTTCTATCATTTCGACCAGATCGCCGCCTGGACGCCGCAGGAAATCGCCTGGGTCGACCAGAACCTCGAAGGGTTCAAGGGCCGCGTGACCCGCGATCAATGGGTGGCGCAGGCGAAACTCCTGGCCTCGGGCCAGGACACGGACTTCTCCAGGCGCGTCGACAAGGGCGACGTGTACTAAGGACGGATGGGCGCCATGGACCGCGATACGGATCAGGCCAAACGGGGACGGGTGATCTCATTGGTGATCGCCGGGACCGGGCTTGTCTGGCTGGCGGCGCTGGCGCTGGGTGACACGCTGGGCTGGTCCCCGCGGACCCTCGCCTTCTTCGACCTGGCGGCGCTCGCCGGGTTCACGATGGCGCTTTGGTTGTTATTCGGGCTCTGGCGCGCGCGCCGGAACAACAAGGAATAGGCGATGCTGAAGGATCAGGACCGGATCTTCACGAACATCTACGGTATGTACGACCGTTCGCTGAAGGGTGCGCAGGCGCGCGGCCACTGGGATGGCACCAAGGACATCATCGCCAAGGGCCGTGACTGGATCATCAACGAGATGAAGCAATCGGGGCTGCGCGGCCGCGGCGGCGCCGGCTTCCCGACCGGGCTGAAATGGTCCTTCATGCCGAAGGAATCGGATGGCCGTCCGGCGTACCTCGTGGTCAACGCCGACGAATCCGAGCCCGGGACCTGCAAGGACCGCGAGATCATGCGCCACGATCCGCATACGCTGATCGAGGGCTGTCTGATCGCCTCCTTCGCGATGAACGCGCATGCCTGCTACATCTACATCCGCGGCGAATACATCCGCGAGCGCGAGGCCCTGCAGGCCGCCATCGACGAAGCCTATGACGCGGGCCTGATCGGCAAGAATGCCTGCGGCTCGGGCTGGGATTTCGACCTCTATCTGCACCACGGGGCCGGGGCCTATATCTGCGGCGAGGAAACCGCGCTGCTGGAATCGCTGGAAGGCCGCAAGGGCATGCCGCGGATGAAGCCGCCTTTCCCGGCCGGCGCCGGTCTTTATGGCTGCCCGACCACGGTGAACAACGTCGAATCCATCGCCGTCGTGCCGACCATCCTGCGCCGCGGCGGCGCCTGGTTCGCGGGCTTCGGCCGGCCGAACAACGCGGGCACCAAGCTCTTCGCCATCTCGGGCCACGTCAACAACCCCTGCGTGGTGGAAGAGGCCATGTCGATCAGCTTCGAGGAGCTGATCGAGAAGCATTGCGGCGGCATCCGCGGCGGCTGGGACAACCTGCTGGCGGTGATCCCCGGCGGCTCCTCTGTCCCCTGCGTGCGCGGCGAGAAGATGCGCGATGCGATCATGGATTTCGACTATCTGCGGAATGACCTCGGCTCGGGCCTCGGCACCGCGGCCGTCATCGTCATGGACAAGTCCACCGACATCGTGAAGGCGATCTGGCGGCTCTCTGCCTTCTACAAGCACGAAAGCTGCGGCCAGTGCACGCCCTGCCGCGAAGGCACCGGCTGGATGATGCGTGTCATGGACCGTCTGGTGAAAGGCGAGGCAGAGCTGGAAGAGATCGACATGCTGTGGGACGTGACCAAGCAGGTCGAAGGCCACACCATTTGCGCGCTGGGCGACGCGGCCGCCTGGCCGATCCAGGGCCTGATCCGCAATTTCCGCGACGTGATCGAGGACCGCATCCGTGCGCAGCGAACCGGCCGGACCTCGGCCGTGGCGGCGGAATAAGATGGTCCGGCGCATCACCCTTTCCAGCACGGGGGCCGCTCGGCGCGGCCCCGCCTGTCGTCGGGCAACCGGCGAGGGTGTGATGAGCCTTATCCGCCGGTCAATGCTACATTCCTCCGTCGCCGCATTGCGGCATGAAGGAGAAAACACCATGCAGACCAAGACCAAAGCCCCGATCCTCGCCGCCCTCGCCCTGTCGCTGGCGGGTCTGGCCTCGCCGGCCCTCGCCGCCTCGCAGGACGAGATCAACGCGACCCTCGCGGGTGACGCGAGCATCTGGCGCGGCCTCTTCGCGTTGGCCGTGGCGGATGAGATCCGCAACAATTGCCCGACGATGGAGGCCCGCACCCTGCGCGCCACCACCTTCGTCTACGGCCTCTACAGTCAGGCGCGCGAGTATGGTTTCTCGCGGGCCGAGATCCGCGCCTTCCAGACCGCCGACAGCACCGAGGCCCGCATGCGGTCCGAGGTCATGGCCTATTTCGGCCAGCATGGCGTGCGCGAGGGTCAGCCCGACACCTATTGCGCCCTCGGCCAGGCCGAGATCGCAGCCGGCAGCCAGGCCGGTGAACTTCTGAGAGCAAGGTAAGCCATGTCAGATCTCCGCAAGATCAACATCGATGGCCTCGAGGTCGAGGTTCCTCCGGCGATGACCCTCATTCAGGCCTGCGAAGTCGCGGGCGTCGAGGTGCCGCGGTTCTGCTACCACGAGCGCCTGTCGATCGCGGGGAACTGCCGCATGTGTCTGGTGGAAGTCGTCGGCGGGCCGCCCAAGCCCGCCGCCTCCTGCGCGATGCAGGTCAAGGACCTGCGGCCCGGCCCGAACGGCGAGCCGCCGGTCGTCAAGACCAACTCGCCCATGGTCAAGAAGGCCCGCGAGGGGGTGATGGAGTTCCTGCTCATCAACCACCCGCTCGATTGCCCGATCTGCGACCAGGGCGGCGAATGCGACCTGCAGGACCAGGCGATGGCTTACGGCGTCGATTTCAGCCGCTACCGCGAGCCGAAGCGGGCGTCCGACGACCTCAACCTCGGCCCGCTGGTCGAGACGCACATGACCCGCTGCATCAGCTGCACCCGCTGCGTGCGCTTCACGACCGAGGTCGCGGGCATCACCCAGATGGGCCAGACCGGCCGGGGCGAGGATGCCGAGATCACCAGCTATCTGAACCAGACGCTGGCCTCGAACCTGCAGGGCAACATCATCGACCTGTGCCCGGTCGGCGCGCTGGTCTCGAAGCCCTATGCCTTCACCGCCCGTCCGTGGGAACTGACCAAGACCGAGACCATCGACGTGATGGACGCGCTGGGGTCGAACATCCGCGTCGATACCAAGGGCCGCGAAGTCATGCGCATCGTTCCGCGCAACCATGACGGCGTGAACGAGGAATGGATTTCCGACAAGACCCGCTTCGTCTGGGACGGGTTGCGCCGTCAGCGCCTGGACACGCCCTATATCCGCGAGAACGGCCGCCTGCGCAAAGCCGGCTGGACCGAGGCGCTGGCGCTGGCCGGCGCGAAGCTGAAGGGCGCGAAGAAACTGGCCGGTCTGGTCGGTGACCTTGCCTCGACCGAGGCCGCCTTCTCGCTGAAGATGCTGGTGGAATCGCTGGGCGGGTCGGTCGAATGCCGCACCGATGGCGCGCGGCTGCCCGCCGGCAACCGCTCGGCCTATGTCGGCACGGCGACCATCGAGGATATCGACAGCGCCAAGGGGATCCTGCTGATCGGCACCAACCCACGCGACGAGGCGCCGGTGCTGAACGCCCGGATCCGCAAGGCCTGGCTCAACGGCGCGCAGGTCGGCCTGATCGGCGCCGCCGCGGACCTGACCTATGACGTGCATCATTTCGGCACCGACCGCGCCGCGCTGGCCGAGCATCTGGCCTTCGCGCGCTCGAACAAGGGGCCGGCGGGCGGCGTGGTGATCGTCGGGCAGGCGGCGCTGAACGAGGCGGACGGCCTCTCGGTGCTGGCCCATGCCATGGCCATCGCGCAATCGCAGGATGCCAAGCTGCTGGTCCTGCACACCGCGGCCAGCCGCGTCGGCGCGCTGGATGTGGGCGCGGTGACCGAGGGCGGGCTTCTGGCCGCGACCGAGGGCGCGGATGTGATCTACAACCTCGGCGCGGATGAGCTGGACATCGACGCGGGTGCCTTCGTCATCTACCAGGGCAGCCATGGCGACCGTGGCGCGCATCGCGCCGACCTGATCCTGCCGGCCGCCGCCTATACCGAGGAAAACGGCATCTTCGTCAACACCGAGGGCCGCCCGCAGCTGGCCCTGCGCGCCGGTTTCGCGCCGGGCGAGGCCAAGGAAAACTGGGCCATCCTGCGCGCCGTCTCGGCCGAGGCGGGAAAAACCCTGCCCTGGGACAGCCTGGGCGCGCTGCGCTCGGCGCTGGTTGCCGCCGTGCCGCATCTGGAACTGATCGACGAGGTGCCGGAAAACGCTTGGTCGCCGCTCGAAACCGGCCCGCTGGGCGAGGCGAGTTTCCGCAGCGTGGTCAAGGACTTCTACCTGACCAACCCGATCGCCCGCGCGTCCAGCCTGATGGCCGAACTCAGCGCCAGGGCGAAGGCGCGCGGCACCGACGCGATGGCGGCGGAGTGAGCATGTCCCGGCGTTTCCCCCTCCTTGCGACGCTCTCGCTGGCCCTGACCGGGCTGGCGGGCTGCGTCACGGCTGCGCCGCAGCCGGGCGAGGTGCCGATGGGCGCGCCGGAAAATGCCGTCTATCGCGGCGTGCAGACGCAGCTGCTGGAAAACGATCTGGTGCATTTCGTGGTGACGATGGAGGGCGCGCGCGATGCGGGCGACGCCATCGCCTATGCCCGCTGCGCGGCCGCGCAATACGCGCTGATCCGCGGCATGGGCTTTGCCCGCCACGTGCGCACGACAACGACAAACGAGGGAAGCCTCTGGCAGGCGGATGCGGTCTATACCGTGTCGCCGTCTCTGCCGCGGGGCATTCGGACGATCGACGCCGAAGTGACGGTGGCCGATTGCACCGAGCAGGGGATACCGACGGTCTGAGGACGAACCATGGTTGAATTCTTCACAACGAACTACTTCGGGATTTTCCTGCTGATCGTCGGGCAGGTCCTGCTGATCGTCGTGCCGCTTCTGGTGGCGCTGGCGTTCCTCATGTACGCCGACCGCAAGATCTGGGCGGCGGTGCAGATGCGGCGGGGTCCGAACGTGGTGGGCGCCTTCGGCCTGCTGCAGAGCTTTGCCGATTTCATCAAGTATATCGTCAAGGAAGTGATCTATCCCGCCGGGGCCGACCGTTTCGTCTTTCTCATGGCGCCGATGGTCACGCTGGTCTGCGCGCTGGTCGCCTGGGCCGTGATCCCCTTCGATGATGGCTGGGTGCTGGCCAATATCAACGTGGCGATCCTCTACATCTTCGCGATCTCGTCGCTGGAAGTGTACGGGGTCATCATGGGGGGCTGGGCGTCCAACTCGAAATACCCGTTCCTGGGGTCGCTGCGCTCGGCCGCGCAGATGATCTCCTACGAAGTCTCGATCGGCCTGATCATCATCGGCGTGATCATCTCCACGGGTTCGATGAACCTGACGGACATCGTGCATGCGCAACAGGGCGACTATGGCCTTCTGAACTGGTACTTCATCCCGCATCTGCCGATGATGTTCCTGTTCCTGATCTCGGCGCTCGCCGAGACCAACCGCCCGCCCTTCGACCTTCCAGAGGCGGAATCGGAGCTGGTGGCTGGCTATCAGGTCGAATATTCCTCGACGCCCTTCCTGCTGTTCATGATCGGCGAGCTGGTCGCGGTCGTGCTGATGTGCGCGCTGATCTCGCTTCTCTTCTTCGGCGGCTGGCTGTCGCCCATCCCTGGGCTGCCGGATGGCATCCACTGGATGGTGCTGAAGATGCTGCTGGCCTTCTTCGTCTTCTCGATGGTCAAGGCCGTCGTGCCGCGCTACCGCTACGACCAGCTGATGCGGATCGGCTGGAAGGTCTTCCTGCCGATGTCGCTGGGCTGGGTCGTGATCGTGGCGTTCCTTGCCAAATTCGAAGTGCTCGGCGGCTTCTGGGCCCGCTGGGCGATTGGGGGCTGACATGAGCCAGATCGATTATACCCGCGCCGTCAAATACTTCCTGCTCGTCGACTTCTTCAAAGGGTTCGGCGTCGGCTTGAAGTATTTCTTCCGGCCGAAGGCCACGCTGAACTACCCGCACGAGAAGGGCCCGCTGAGCCCCCGTTTCCGCGGCGAGCACGCGCTGCGCCGCTATCCCAATGGCGAGGAGCGCTGCATCGCCTGCAAGCTCTGCGAGGCGATCTGCCCGGCGCAGGCGATCACCATCGATGCGGAACCGCGCGAGGACGGCAGCCGCCGCACCACGCGCTACGACATCGACATGACGAAATGCATCTATTGCGGCTTCTGCCAGGAGGCCTGCCCGGTCGATGCCATCGTCGAGGGGCCGAACTTCGAATTCGCCACCGAGACCCGGGAAGAGCTGTTCTACGACAAGGACAAACTCCTGGATAACGGCGCTCGCTGGGAGGCCGAGATCGCCCGCAACCTCGAACTCGACGCCCCCTATCGGTGAGCCGCCCATGACCGAAGCCTATACCAAGATGATCCAGCAGATGATGGAAAGCTCGCAGGAAATGCTGCGGGCCTTCAATCCGGCGTTGGAAAATCTGACCCTTTCTGGCTTCGACAAGATGTTCCCTACCATGTCCAAGGACATGATGGAGATGTGGTTCGGCCGGACCTTCAACCGCGAGGGGCTGGATGCCAAGACCCGGCTGCTGGTCACCGTCGCCGCGCTGACGGTTCTGGGCGCCCAGGCCGAGCCGCAATTGAAACTGACCGTGCGCCACGCGCTGGAAGCGGGCGCCACGGAACGCGAGATCGCTGAGGTGATCTGGCAGATGAGCATGTTCGGCGGCTTGCCCGCCATGCAGAAGGCGCTGGAAATCGCCCAGGGCGTTTTTGCGGAAACCAAGGAGAAGGACGCATGAGCGTTGCCGATTTTGCCTTCTATGCCTTCGCCGTGGTGGCGGTGATTGCGGGCCTGCTGGTCGTGACCGCGAAGAACCCGGTGCATTCGGTGCTGTGGCTGATCCTGACCTTCCTGTCCTCGGCCGGGCTTTTCGTCCTCTTGGGGGCCGAGTTCCTGGCGATGCTGCTGATGATCGTCTATGTCGGCGCGGTCGCGGTGCTGTTCCTCTTCGTGGTGATGATGCTCGACATCGACTTCGCCGCGCTGAAGGCAGAGATGGCGCGCTATTTCCCGGTGGCCTCGCTGGTGGGTTTGGTGATCCTGATGCAGCTGACGCTGCTCTATGGCGCCTGGACCTCGGCCGAGGGCTCGGCCGCGCTGCATATGGCGCCGGCGCCCGATGCCGCGCAGGTGGATAATGCCCGCGCGCTGGGGATGATCCTGTTCGACCAGTATTTCATCCTGTTCCAGGTCGCGGGTCTGATCCTGCTGGTGGCCATGATCGGCGCCATCGTGCTGACGCTGCGCCACCGCACCGACGTCAAGCGCCAGAACGTGCTGCACCAGATGTGGCGCGACCCGGCCAAGGCGATGGAGCTGAAGGACGTGAAACCGGGGCAGGGGCTCTGACCGATGGCGCGCAGCGGCATCCTTTCGGGACTGGCGATGCTCGCGGGCGTCGGCGCGGCGGGGGCGGATGCTCCCCTCGTGCCGATATGCTCGGGCGCCGCGCTGGCCCCGCAGGAAGCCGCGCTCGGAGATTATGCGCCCACCCATTACCAGGGCGGGATTGTCTTCTATGACCGCTACCCGCTGGATGGTCGCAACGAGATCCAGATCATCGTCGAGCATTGCCCGACGCGCTGGCGGATGCTGGCCGAACTGCCGATCCCGCAGGAAACTGACACGCCCTGGACCCGGATCGACACCTATCGCCAGCAGGTCTTCGCCGCGCTGAACGACAGCGAGACGCAGACGCTGGCCGATCTGGCGAATTGGGCGAACCAGGCCGGCGGTCGCGGGCGGACCCTGCGCGTCGACTGGCAGAGCTGCGCCTGTGCGATGGGGGGCGGCCAATGATCCGCGCCTCGCTGTTCGCCGTCTTCCTGATCCCGGGCGCCGCACTGGCCCAGCCAATCCTCATCCAGTCCGAATGCTGGGGCCCGGCTCTGGCCCGGCAGGAGGCGTCGCAGGGCGAATACAACCCGCTGGTCTATCCGGGCGGGCTGGTCTTTTACGAACGCACCGGCGATCCCTGGGGCGTCGAGGTGGTGATCGAGCATTGCCCCAGCCGCGACCGGGTGGCGGCGACGCTTTATCCCGTCCCCGAGGCCGAGAGGGTCGACCCCGCCGAGGCCCGCGCGCTGGCCGACGCCTTTCTGAACGCGCTGGACTCGGCCGAGACCTACACCTTCTCGGATCTGGCGCGCATGGCCGCGGGGCTGGGCGCCAATGTCGTGCAGACTCGCGTCGCCTATCAAAGCTGCGCCTGCCGCATCGCGGAGGGACGGTGACCATGCGTTTCGCCCCCGCGCCAGCCGCCTTGCCCATCGCCGCGCCCCCTGCGGCAAGGCGAAAGATTTGCGCCGCCTGGCTGATGCCAGCCGCGGCCGCCGAATGATCCGCGACCAGTAACGCGGGAAAGAACAACCGGCGCGCCCGACGCGCCGAAAGACGAGAACGAGGGACCAAATGGTGGGACTTGAGCATTACCTGACAGTCGCGGCAGCGCTGTTCGTCATCGGGATCTTCGGCATCTTCCTCAATCGGAAGAACGTCATCGTCATCCTGATGTCGATCGAACTGATCCTGCTCAGCGTCAACATCAACCTGGTGGCCTTCTCCAGCTATTCGGGCGACCTGGTGGGCCAGGTCTTCACCATGTTCGTGCTGACCGTCGCCGCCGCCGAGGCCGCCATCGGCCTTGCGATCCTGGTCACCTTCTTCCGAAACCGCGGCACGATCGACGTCGAAGACGTCAACGTGATGAAAGGCTGAGTGTGATGGCGACGATCCTTCTCTTTGCTCCGCTGGTCGGCGCGATCATCTGCGGCCTGTTCTGGAAAGCCATCGGTGAGAAGACCGGCCAGGTCATCGCCACGGCGCTGCTGTTCCTGTCGGCCATCCTGTCCTGGATTCTGTTCCTCGGCTATGACGGCGAGGCCTATACGGTCCAGATCCTGCGCTTCATCGACTCAGGGACCCTGGTCGGCGACTGGGCGATCCGCATCGACCGGCTGACCACGGTCATGCTGATCGTGGTGACCACGGTCTCGGCGCTCGTGCACCTCTACAGCTTCGGCTACATGGCGCATGACGACAACTGGACCCATCACGAGCACTACCGGGCGCGCTTCTTCGCCTATCTCTCGCTCTTCACCTTCGCCATGCTGATGTTGGTCACCTCGGACAACCTGGTGCAGATCTTCTTCGGCTGGGAGGGCGTGGGCCTCGCGTCCTATCTGCTGATCGGCTTCTATTACAAGAAACCCTCGGCCTCGGCCGCGGCGATCAAGGCCTTCGTGGTCAACCGGGTCGGCGACTTCGGTTTCGTGATCGGCATCATGATGCTGTATTTCCTGACCGACTCGATCCAGTTCGACGACATCTTCCACTCGGCCGAGCAGCTGAGCCAGCAGACCATCCACTTCCTGTGGACCGACTGGAACGCGCTGAACACGGCCTGCTTCTTCCTCTTCATCGGCGCGATGGGCAAATCGGCGCAGTTCCTGCTGCACACCTGGTTGCCCGACGCGATGGAAGGCCCGACCCCGGTGTCGGCGCTGATCCACGCCGCGACCATGGTCACCGCCGGTGTCTTCCTGGTCAGCCGCATGTCGCCGCTGATGGAATACGCGACCGATACGCGGACCTTCATCGTCTTCATCGGCACGCTGACCGCCTTCTTCGCGGCGACCGTGGGTCTGGTGCAGAACGACATCAAGCGCGTCATCGCCTATTCGACCTGTTCGCAGCTAGGCTACATGTTCGTGGCGGCGGGCGTCGGCGTCTATTCGGTCGCCATGTTCCACCTGCTGACGCATGCCTTCTTCAAGGCGATGCTGTTCCTCGGCGCCGGTTCGGTGATCCACGGGATGCACCACGAGCAGGACATGCGGAACTACGGCGGCCTGCGCCACAAGATGCCCTACACCTATTACGCCATGCTGATCGGCACGCTGGCCATCACCGGCGTCGGCATCCCGCTGACCCATATCGGCTTTGCCGGCTTCATCTCGAAGGATGCGATCATCGAAAGCGCCTTCGGCGGCGAGATGATCTATGCCTTCTGGGTGCTGGTGATCGCGGCGGCCATGACCTCGTTCTATTCGTGGCGCCTGATGTTCCTGACCTTCTTTGGCACGCCGCGTGGCGACCACCACACCCATGACCACGCCCATGAAAGCCCGATGACCATGCTCATCCCGCTGGCCGTGCTCTCGGTCGGTGCGGTGCTGGCCGGGATGGTCTGGTACACGCCCTTCTTCGGCTCCCACGAGGCGGTGCACGAGTGGTTCGGCCATTCGATCACCATGCTGGACAGCAACCACACGATCCACAACGCGCATGAGGCGCCGGCCTGGGTCAAGACCGCGCCCTTCTTCGCCATGCTGCTGGGGCTGGGGCTGGCGTATCTCTTCTACATCGTCAACCCGCGGCTCCCGGCCAAACTGGCCGAGAACCAGCCGATCCTCTACCGCTTCCTGCTGAACAAGTGGTACATCGACGAGATCTATGACGCGGTCTTCGTGCGTCCCGCCTTCGCCATCGGCCGCTTCCTGTGGAAGCGGGGCGACGGCAACACCATCGACGGCTTCCTCAACGGGTTGTCGATGAATGTCCTGCCCATGCTGAACCGCGTCTATGCCCGCGCCCAGTCCGGTTACCTCTATCACTACGCCTTCGCCATGGTCATCGGGATCGCGGTGCTGGTGACCTATGTTACGCTCTCCGGAGGGGCGCACTGATGTTGAACCTTCTGTCCATCATCACCTTCCTGCCCGCGGTGGCAGCCTTCATCGGGGCTGTCTTCCTGCATGGCGAGAACGCCCAGACGCAGCTGCAGGCCAAGCGGCTGGCGCTGTTCGCCACGCTGGCGACCTTCGCCATTTCGCTGATCCTGCTGTTCAACTTCGACCCCGCGGACACCGGTTTCCAGTTCGTCGAGGAACATGACTGGATCCTCGGCCTGAAGTACAAGCTGGGCGTCGACGGGATCTCGGTCCTCTTCGTGCTGCTGACCACCTTCCTGATGCCGATCACCATCGGCGCCTGCTGGGGCGTCACGCATCGCGTCAAGGAATACATGATCGCCTTCCTGCTGCTGGAAACGCTGATGATCGGCGTCTTCGTGTCGCTGGACCTGGTGCTGTTCTACCTGTTCTTCGAGGCCGGTCTGATCCCGATGTTCCTGATCATCGGCATCTGGGGCGGGGCGAACCGGATCTATGCCGCGTTCAAGTTCTTCCTCTACACCTTCATCGGCTCGGTGCTGATGCTGGTGGCGATGATCTACATGTACCTTCAGGCCGGGACGACCGACATCCCGACGCTGCTGACCCATGAATTCAGCGCGGGTCCGCTGACGCTGCTGGGCTGGCAGATCGCCGGCGGGGCGCAGACGCTGATGTTCTTCGCCTTCTTCGCCTCTTTCGCGGTGAAGATGCCGATGTGGCCGGTCCATACCTGGCTGCCCGACGCCCACGTTCAGGCCCCGACGGCGGGCTCGGTCGTGCTGGCGGCGGTCCTGCTGAAGATGGGCGGCTACGGCTTCCTGCGCTTCTCGCTGCCGATGTTTCCCATCGCCTCCGAGATCTGGGCGCCGCTGGTCCTGTGGATGTCGGCCATCGCCATCGTCTATGCCTCGCTGGTTGCCCTGGTGCAGGAGGACATGAAGAAGCTGGTCGCCTATTCCTCCGTCGCGCATATGGGCTTCGTGACCATGGGCATCTTCGCCGCCAACCAGCAGGGCCTCGACGGCGCCATTTTCCAGATGCTGTCACACGGCTTCATCTCGGGCGCGCTGTTCCTTGTGGTGGGCGTGGTCTATGACCGCATCCACACCCGCGATATCGAGGCCTATGGCGGCCTGGTGAACCGGATGCCGATGTACGCGGCGGTGTTCATGCTGTTCACCATGGCGAACGTGGGCCTGCCGGGCACCTCGGGCTTCGTCGGCGAATTCCTGACCTTCATGGCGGTCTTCCAGGTCAATACCTGGGTTGCCGCGGTGGCGGCCTCGGGCGTCATCTTCTCGGCCGGTTACGGGCTCTGGCTCTATCGCCGGGTGGTCTTTGGTCCGCTGATCAAGGAAAGCCTGAAAAGCATCACCGACATGGACACGCGCGAGAAGCTGATGTTCGCGCCGCTGATCGTCATGACCCTGCTGCTGGGCGTCTACCCCGCGCTGGTCACCGACATCATCGGCCCGTCGACCGCGGCCCTCGTTGAACACTACAACGACGCCAACGGCATCGTGCCCGCCGAAGCCGGGATGCACGCCGCTGCCGATGCGTCCCATGCGCCCGCGGCCGCCGCGGCGCCCACTCACTGAAAGGCCCGCTGCGATGACCTCGCTTGACCTCTCGATCGCGCTGCCCGAAATCCTGCTGTCGCTCTGGGCGATGGTGGCGCTGATGGCGGGCGCGTATTTCGGCAAGGATAGGCTGGCCGCCGCCCTGACCTGGGCCACGGTCGCCGTGATGATCCTGCTCGCCATTCTGGTGGGCGTGCAGGGACCCGAGGCGCAGACCGCCTTCGGCGGCCTCTTCGTCGAGGATGCCTTCTCGCGCTTCGCCAAGATGGCGATGCTGCTGGCCAGCGCCGCGGTGCTGGTCATGGGGATGGATTACCTCGAACGCGCCAAGATGATGAAGTTCGAGTATCCGATCCTCGTCTCGCTGGCGACGGTGGGGATGATGGTCATGGTCTCGGCGCAGGACCTGATCACCCTCTACATGGGGCTTGAGCTGCAATCGCTGGCGCTTTACGTGCTGGCCGCCTTCCGCCGTGACAGCGTGAAGGCGACCGAGGCGGGGCTGAAGTACTTCGTCCTCGGCGCGCTGGCCTCGGGCCTGCTGCTCTATGGCGCCTCGCTGGTCTATGGCTATGCTGGCACCACCCGTTTCGACGGGATCGCCAGCCTGATCCATGGCGATCACCTGCCGGTGGGCCTGCTGATGGGCCTCGCGTTCATGATCGCGGGTCTGGCGTTCAAGGTCTCGGCCGTGCCCTTCCATATGTGGACGCCCGACGTCTACGAGGGCGCGCCGACCCCGGTCACCGCTTTCTTCGCCACCGCGCCCAAGGTCGCCGCCATGGCGCTGCTCGCGCGCGTGACCTATGACGCTTTCGGCCATGCGCCGGGCGATTGGGGCCAGATCCTGGCCCTGCTCGCCGGTCTCAGCATGGTCATCGGCGCCGTGGGCGCGCTCAGCCAGCGCAACCTGAAGCGGCTGATGGCCTATTCCTCGATCTCGCACATGGGCTTCGCGCTGCTGGGCCTGACTGCGGGGACCGAGGCTGGCGTCAAGGCAACGCTCCTCTACATGGCGATCTACGTCACCATGTCGATCGGCGTCTTTGCCTTCATGCTTACCATGCGGCGCGAGGGGCGGCCGGTCGTCGCCATCGACGACCTGAACCTTCTGTCCAAGACCCAGCCGATCCAGGCGCTGGCGCTGCTGATCCTGATGTTCTCGCTGGCCGGTGTGCCACCGCTGATCGGCTTCTGGGCCAAGTTCGCCGTGCTGACCGCGGCCATCGGCGCGGGTTATGTCACGCTGGCCGTGGTGGGCGTGATCGCCTCGGTCATCGGCGCCTTCTACTATCTGCGCATCGTCTACTTCATGTATTTCGGCACGGAAGTGGATGCGCTGGACGACGACGGCGCCCCGGCGCAACGCTGGCTGACGCTGGCGGCGGCGGCGGTGACGCTGCTCGGCGTCGTCAACCTCTTCGGGATCGAGGGCGCGGCCTCCGTCGCGGCGCAGGCACTTGTCCACTGAGGGCTGGCCCCCGGGCCATGAAAAGCTGGTGCTGGAGGAAACCGACAGCACCATGATGGAAGCCCAGCGTCGCCTGCCGACGCTGGGCTCTCCCACCTGGATCCTGGCGCTGCGCCAGACTGCGGGCAGGGGACGGCGGGGCCGGGCCTGGACCGACCCGGCCGGCAATTTCGCCGCCACCCTGATCCAGCGAATGGACGAGCCGCCCGCGAAACTGGCGCTGCGTTCCTTCGTCGCGGCCTTGGCACTGCGCGAGGCTCTCACCGCGCTCACCCATCTTCCCGCCGCCTTTGCGCTGAAATGGCCCAATGACGTGCTGCTCAACGGTGGCAAGCTCTCGGGCATCCTGCTGGAGAGCCCGGGCGCGGGCGTGCTCGCCATCGGCATCGGCGTCAATCTCAGGGCCTCGCCCGAGCCCGAGCCGGGTGCCGCCTTCCCACCCGTCAACCTGCGCGCCGAAACGGGGATCACGCTGGCTCCCGAACAGCTGCTCGACAGCCTCGCGCCCGCCTTCGCCCGCTGGGACGCGCGGCTCAGGACCTATGGGTTCGATCCGATCCGCGCCGCCTTCCTCGATGGCGTTGCCCGCCTCGGCCAGCCGCTGATCGCCCGGACGCTGACCGAGGAATTCCGCGGCACGTTCGAGACCATCGACGCATCGGGCGCGCTGGTCCTCGCCACGCCCGAGGGCCGCCGCACCATCCCCGCCGCCGACATCTTCTTTCCCTGACGGAGACCCGCCATGCTGCTCTGCATCGATTGCGGCAATACCAATACCGTCTTCTCGATCTGGGACGGGCATCTGTTCATCGCCACCTGGCGCACCGCCACCGACCACCGCCAGACCGCCGATCAATATTATGTCTGGCTCAGCACGCTGATGAACCTCAAGGGGATCGAGGCGACGATTACCGAGGTCATCATCTCCTCGACCGTGCCGCGGGTGGTCTTCAACCTGCGGGTGCTGGCCGACCGCTATTTCAATTGCCGCCCGCTGGTGGTGGGCAAGCCCGATTGCGACCTTCCCGTCGCGCCCCGCGTCGACCAGGGCACGACCGTGGGCCCCGACCGGCTGGTCAACACGGTGGCGGGCTTCAACCGCCACGGCGGCGACCTGATCGTCGTCGATTTCGGCACCGCCACCACCTTCGACGTGGTGGACAGCGACGGCGCCTATATCGGCGGGGTGATCGCGCCGGGGGTCAATACCTCGCTGGAAGCCCTGCATATGGCCGCCGCGGCCCTGCCGCATGTCGATGTGACCAAACCGCAGAGCGCAATCGGCACGAATACGGTTGCCTGTATCCAGTCGGGCATCTACTGGGGCTATGTCGGGCTTGTCGAAGGCATCGTGCGACAGATTCGCATCGAGCGCGAAAGGCCCATGAAAGTGATCGCCACCGGCGGCCTTGCCTCGCTCTTCGATCAAGGCACCGACATCTTCGACTCGGTCGAGGACGATCTGACCATGCACGGGTTGATGCTGATCAACCGTCACAACAGGGAACGCGCCAGCGCATGAGCAACGACCGCCTGATCTACCTGCCGCTGGGCGGCGCCGGCGAAGTGGGGATGAACACCTACGTCTACGGCTACGGACCCAAGAACCGCGAGCGGCTGATCGTCGTCGATCTGGGCGTGACCTTCCCCGACATGGACGGCACGCCCGGTGTCGACCTGATCATGGCCGACATCGCCTGGCTGGAAGCCCGCCGCGACCGGATCGAGGGGATCTTCATCACCCACGCGCATGAAGACCACGTGGGGGGCCTCGGGCACCTGTGGTCGCGTCTGCGGGCACCGGTCTATGCGCGCGACTTCACCGCCCGCATCGCCGCCAAGAAGATGCTGGAAGCCGGGCAGCCGGTCGACCAGATCGTCACGCTCGACGCTTCCGAGACCGTCGAACTCGGCCCCTTCCAGGTTCGTTTCCTGCCCATCGCCCATTCGCTGCCCGAGGCCTCGGCCATGCTGATCGAGACGCCCGCCGGGCGCCTCGTCCACACCGGCGACTTCAAGCTCGACATGGCGCCGGGTGTCGGCGACCCCTTCGACGAGGATCTCTATCGTTCCATCGGCGACAAGGGCGTCGATGTGATGGTCTGCGATTCGACCAACATCTTCTCGCCTCATCCCGGCCGCTCGGAAAGCTCGCTGCCGCAGGCGATCACCGAGCTGGTGCGCGGCGCCCCCGGGCTGGTGGTGGCGACGACCTTCGCCTCGAACGTGGCGCGGGTCCGCACGCTGGCCAAGGCCGCCCGCGCCGCGGGGCGTTCCGTCTGCCTGCTGGGCCGCGCGATGCAGACCATGGTCCGCACCGCGACCGAGGCCAAGCTGCTGCTGGATTTCCCGCCGACGGTTCCGGCTGAGGAAGCCGTCGACATGCCCCGCGACAAGGTGATGCTGATCGTGACCGGCAGTCAGGGCGAGCGCCGCGCTGCCTCGGCCCAGCTCTCGCGTGGCTCGTATCTGGGGTTCCAGCTGAAGGAGGGCGATACGTTCCTCTTCAGCTCGATGACCATCCCCGGCAACGAGAAGGACGTGCTGAAGATCGTCAATGCGCTCAGCGAACAGGGCGTCGAGGTGGCCGACAACACGCAGGGCCAGTACCACGTCTCGGGCCACGCTAACCGGCCGGATCTGGAGCGCATGCACGATCTGGTGCGTCCCCGCATCCTGATCCCGATGCATGGCGAACACCGCCACCTGCGCCAGCACGCGCTGCTGGCGCAGCGTCGCGGCATGGCCTCGGCCATCGCGCCGAACGGCACCATGCTGGACATCACCGGCCGCGACCCGGTGGTGGCGGAATATGTCGATACCGGGCGGCTCTATCTCGACGGGACGGTGGTCTATGGCGCGCTGGACGGGATCGTGCGCGAGCGGATGAAACTGGCGCTGAACGGGCTGGTCATGGTCACGCTGATCATCGACGAGGACGGTCTGCCGATGGGGGACGCCTGGGCCGATTGCATGGGCCTGGCGCGCGAGGGCCGCTCGAAACGCCCGCTGGCCGAGGTGATCGAGGACGAGCTTGCCGAGGAGCTGGAGCGCACCGGCAAGAAGGTGCTCGCCTCGGACGACAAGCTGATCGAGGCGCTGCGCAAGCGGGTGCGGATCTGCTGCGTCGACGAGATCGGCAAGAAGCCCGAGGTCACGGTGGTGGTGAGCCGCCTTTCCGACTGAGCCCCGCAAGGCTTTCTTAACGGGTGCCTGCGATCCTGCCGGGGTTGCAGGATTTTCGCCCATGAGTGTTCACGATCGCGACCCCGTCCTGAGGCGCAAGCTGGCGCCGCGGCCCCCTCCGGCGGAGGAGGGGGCGGTGCCCGCTGGTCCCGCCGCCCTGCTGGCGCGTTCCTTCGGCCGGGCGATCGCAGCCGCCGCGCCCCTCGTCGCGGAAGAGGCGGAGACGCATCGCAAAACCGCGAGCCTGGCGGAACTCCTCGACACCATCGACCCTGAGGCTTTCGTGACTCTGCTGGCCGGGGCCGACGCCCCGGCGCTGGCGCTGATGGATCAGGAAGGCTTCGGCGCGGTGATCGAGGCGATGACGATGGGGCGGCTCGCCACCCGTCCCGCCGGGCCGCGCCGCCCCACACCCACCGATGCGGCCCTGCTGGCCGAGGTGATCGACTCCACGCTGGCGGGTCTGGGCACCGAGGATCCGCTGTCGGGGTTGCGCTGCGGGCGCCCGGTCCCGGACCACCGCCTGTTGCCGGTGATGCTGGAAGACATCGGCTATGATCTGGTGGCGCTGACCGCCATCGTCGTCTCCGGCAGCGTCACGCGCCCCCTGCGTCTGATGCTGGCCGTGCCCCGGCCGGATGAGGCGGAGGTGATTGCCGCCAGCGGCGAGGAGGCGGTGCGCGACTGGTCGGAGGCCCTGAACGCCGCGGTAATGCGCTCGCCGGCCTCGCTGCGCGCGGAACTCGGACGGGTGACGCTGCCGCTGGCCGAGGTTCTGGCGCTGGGACCGGGCAGCAGGCTGACCCTGCCGCTTTCCAACCTGGAGGAGGTGCAGCTGGTGGCGCTGGATGGCGCGGTGCAGGCGATCGGGCGGCTCGGCCAGACCCGGGGCATGCGGGCGGTGCGCCTGACCGGTTGGCCCGGCGGGTTGCCACCATCGCCGATGCTCGACGCCGCGCCCCCCGGCCGCGGCGTGGCCGCGCCTCTGGCCCCGGATGCGGAACCGCAGGAGGAAGACGCGATGCCCGATTTCCCCTGCCTGGCCGCCATGGCGCCGATGAGCCTGGACCTGTCGCTCGACGAGGGCTGAGGCAGCGGGCCGCAGGCTCCCGCCCACTGACCTGCTCCCCTGAAATGTCCTGAAATTTTGGTTAGCCTGTTCTCCAACTGAGGAGACAGATGATGAAGAGAAGCCGTTTCAGCGCAGAACAGATCATTGGCATTCTGAAAGAGCATCAGGCCG
>JAIUPD010000025.1 GCA_020161615.1 Pseudomonadota bacterium
CCATCTTTGGCACGCTTCCACTGAAAGCCTGCAGGACCGCCCTGCAGACCACCTCATATTGCCTCAGTGAACCAACCAGAAAGCGAACTCTGCAAATGGCTCAAGGCTTAAGTTAGCGCCTATGGGGCTCCGCCCCCGCACCCCCGGGATATTTGAGGCGCAAAGAAGGCCGGGGGTCGGGAAAATTTGCCGCGATTTCGCGGGTTTCAGGCGGGGGCGGGCATGATGGCGAGTGCGGAGGCCAGCATCAGCGCCATGACCGGCGCCCAGAGGCGGCGTTCGGGGCGCGAGCGGGCGGCGTGCGTGGCTATAAGGCCGAGGGCGGTGCGGCCCGTGGCCCCCCATCCCGCCCAGACGAGGCGGGCCGGGCCGAGGCGCGCCGCGCCGGTCAGGGACAACGCCATGATGGCCAGCAGCAGCGCTCAGAGCCCGGCGAAGACGCGGTTGCGGCGCGGCAGGCGCCGCCGGTGCTGCCCGCCCTGGGTCAGCGCAGCCCCGGGAGCGCCGGCGATCAGCGCCACCTGGAAGCCGATGGTGCCGCGTGCCAGCGCCGCATAGAGAAGCGCGGCAGCCGCCGTTACGCGCCCGGCATCCAGCGCGCCTTGCGCTTGCCGAAGAAGGCGGCGATGCCTTCGGCGGTCTCCTCGCTTTCCCAGCAGGCGACCAGTTCGGCGATGGAATGCGCCGTATCCTCGGGCGTGATCGCCCCCCCCAGCCGCTGCGCCAGCCGTTTGGCGCGGGCCACGGCGCCGGGGGCGGCAGCGAGATAGGGCCTGACCTCCGCCTCGACGCCCGCGTCCAGTTGCTCGGGCGGCACGGCCTTGGCCAGCAGGCCCAGCGTCACGGCCTCCTCGGCCTCGAAAAGCCGGGCCGACATGAAAACGCGCCGCGCCATCGCCTCGCCCATGCGGGCCAGCACATAGGGACCGATGGTGGCCGGGATCAGGCCCAGACGGGTCTCGGTGAAGCCGAATTTGGCGCCGCTGACCCCCACCGCCACGTCGCAGACCGAGATCAGCCCCATCCCGCCACCGAAGGCCTGACCCTGGATCCGGCCGATCAGCGGTTTCGGCAGGGCATTGAGCGCGCCCAGCGCCGCGGCAAGGCGCCCTGCCCCCTCGGCGCGTTCCTCGGCACTCGCCGCCATCTGCTCCTGCATCCAGCCGAGATCCCCGCCCGCGCAGAAACTGCCGCCCGCCCCGGTCAGGACCACGACGCGCACGGCCTCGTCCCCCGCCAACTGCGCCGCCGCGGCCGACAATTCGTCGATCATCGCCGCGTTCATGGCGTTGTGCTTCTCGACCCGGTTCAGGGTCAGCGTGGCGACGCCGCGCGCGTCGGTCCCGAGTGTCAGCGTCTGCCAGCTCATGCGGCGCCCCTCATGCTGCGGGCCAGGGAAGCCGCGCGGTCGATCACCGCCCGGTCCAGCCCGGTTGAATATCCCAAGGCGTCCAGGCGGTCCATCGCCGCCTCGGTCGCGACATTGCCCTGCGCGCCGGGCGCATAGGGGCACCCGCCCAGCCCCCCCACGGCCGCATCAAAGACCCTGAGGCCGAAGCCCAGCGAGGCCTCGATATTGTCGCAGGCCCGCCCGCCGGTGTCGTGGTAATGCCCGGCGAGTTTCGCCGCCGGCACCCGCGCCGTGACCTCGCGCAGCATGGCGGACAGCGTTTCCGGCGTGGCCCGGCCGATGGTGTCGCCCAGGCTGACCTCGTAGCAGCCCAGATCCAGCAGCGTCACCGCCAACGCCGCCACCGCATCGGGGCGCGTGGGCCCGTCGAAGGGGCAATCGGTGACGCAGGAGATATAGCCGCGCACCGGGATGGCGTCGGCTTTCGCGGCCTCCAGGATCGGCAAGAAGCGGGCGATGGATTCCGCCACCGAGCAATTGAGATTGGCCTGCGAGAACCCCTCGGAGGCCGAGGCGAAGACCGCGATCTCATCGGCGCGGGCCGCTTTCGCCCCCTCATAGCCCTTCATGTTCGGCGTGAGCGCGGCATAGCGGGTCCCGGGCGCGCGGCGGATGCCGGCCAGAACCGCGGCGCTGTCGGCCATCTGCGGCACCCATTTGGGCGAGACGAAGCTCGCCACCTCGACCCGGCGGAAGCCGGCGGTCGAGAGGAGGTCAACCAGCGCGATCTTCTCGGCCGTCGGGATCTGCCGCTTTTCGTTCTGAAGGCCGTCGCGGGGGCCGACCTCGAAGATTTCCACCGTGTCAGTCATGGTAACGTTCCTGAAGATAGAGTTCGGCCGGCCCGTCCGCCGCCAGCGCCGCCCGGAACCCGGGCCGCGCCCTGAGCCTTGCGTGCCAGCCCGTCAATCGGTCGAGCCCGTCGAAGGGGACGAAGCGCCGGGCGAGATCGGCCGAGGCTCCGGTCATGATGTCGGCGGCGCTGAAGGTCGCCAGCAGGTGGTCGCCGGTCAGGGCCCGGTCCAGCCCCTCCAGCGCCCGGCGCAGCCGCAGCGCCTCGAGCTTCTGCACGACCGGAGAGCGGTCGGCGGGTTTCAGCACGATATGGTGGAAGGTCAGCTGCGCCAGATGCTGCGCCAGCGTCTCGCCGTAATGCAGCCATTCCAGATAGCGGCCGCGTTCGGGATGACCGGGGGCGCGGCCCAAAGCGGGGGCGTGTTCCTCGGCCAGAACCTCCAGAATGGCGCCCGATTCAAACAGGACCTGCCCGTCGAGTTCGAGTGCCGGAACCCGCCCCGCGGGCGAAAGCGCCAGAAAGGCAGGGTCGCGCAAGGCCTTGCCGGCAAAGGAATGATAGCTGACGCGATGCGGCAGGCCCGCCTCGTGCAGGAACCACAGGATGCGGAAACTGCGCGTCTGCGGCACATGGTGCAGGGTGATCATCGGGGCTCCTCCTGCCCGCCAGTGAAGCCCGCCCGCGCCCGGGGCGCAAGCGGGACGCCACGTTTACACCAGCGGCGTCAGCACCACCTCGCGCAGGGGCACCTCCGGCACCTCGGCATCGACCAGCGCCATCTTCAGGGGCCGCCCCGCCCGGTCGGTCACCGCCAGCGCCGGCCCGTCGGGCGCCAGATGCGCGTCGCCCCAGCGCATCAGCGCCAGGATCACGCCCGCGAGCCCCCGCCCCTTCGCGGTCAGCGCATAGCCGAGGCGCTCGCGCGCGCCTTCCTCGCGATAGGGCACCCGGGTCAGCAGCCCCTCCTCGACCATCCGGGCCAGCCGCTGGGTCAGGACCGAGCGCGGGATCCCCATATCGGCGCGCATGTCGTCGAAGCGCGTCACGCCATAGAAGGCCTCGCGCAGGATCAAGAGCGTCCAGCGATCGCCGATCACGTCGAGCGCCCGGGCGGCGCCGCACCGCTCAACCGGGACCGGTGCCCGGCGCAAGGAATCTGAGTTTGACATTCGGATCCAGCCTCGCCTAGTCTGAGTTCGAGAATCAGTACCAGACAGGGAGCGAGAAGTCATGGCAATCGAGGGCGGCTGTTACTGCGGGGCTTTGCGCTACCGGATCGAGGGGGCGATGCCCAAGGGCGGGCTTTGCTATTGCCGGGCCTGCCAGCATGCCTCGGGCGGCGGCCCCAATGCTTTCGCCCTGGTCGCGGCCGAGAGTTTCAGCTGGACAAAGGGCACGCCCGCGCGCTTCACCCGGCCCGACCTGCCCACCGCCGTCACCCGCGACTTCTGCCCCGAGTGCGGCACTCAGGTCACGACCCTGCGCCCGGGCCAGTCGAAACGCATCGTCAAGATCGGCACGCTGGACCAGGCGCAGGACTGGCCCGGTCCGGGCTTTGCCATCTTCACGGCCGAAAAAGCCCCCTGGCACCACCTGCCGCCAGGCCTGCCCGCGTTCGAGGGCCTGCCCCCGACACGCTGACCCGCCCTTTCACTTTGCCCCAAATACGCGTTTTTCGACAACCCCACCCGAGCCCTGCCCCCGGCCCTTCGGCGGGAGGCACGCGGGGTGGGCGGGCGGGAGCGTGCCTCCCGCCGAAGGGCCGGTCTCAGTAAAGACCGCCCGCGGACAGAGTGCCGAAATTCGCCTGACCCGGAACCTGCAGCGTCTCGCCCGTGCCCGGGTCGGTGCCATCCTCGCTCAGCGTCACGCTGCTGGGATCGGGGGCGAAGACTGGCAGCGTCATCCCCATGGCGAAGCCGCCGTCGATCAGCGCGTCAATGCCGAAGACCGGTTCTTCGCCGTCGCGGAAATATTCCGCCACCACATCGCCGCCCGACCCTTCCGGCACCCGCTCGCCGGTCTGACGGTCGATGGTGATGAAATGCCCGCCCGGCGGCACCGCGAAACGGCCCCCACCGTAGTGCTGGATCGCCTCGCTCATGAATTCCTGGAACACCGGCGCACAGAGCCCGCCGCCCGAGGCCCGCCGCCCCAGCGAGCGCGGCCGGTCGAAACCGATGTAGCAGCCCGCCACCATGGTCGAGGTATAGCCCACGAACCACACGTCCCGCGCGTCATTGGTGGTGCCGGTCTTGCCCGCCACCGGCACCGGCAGCCGGATCGCGCCCGAGGCCGTGCCGCGCTGCACCACACCCTGCATCATCGAGGTCAGCTGATAGGCGGTGATCGGATCCATGACCCGCTGCCTGCGCGAGGCGATCCAGGGCGCCTGCCCCGCCGGCAGATCGGGCTCGGTGCATTCGATGCACTGGCGGTTGTCATGGCGATAGACGGTGCGGCCCCAGCGGTCCTGCACCCGGTCGACCAGCGTCGGCTCCACCCGCTCGCCACCATTGGCGAACATGGCATAGGCGGCAACGACCCGGAACAGCGTCGTTTCCTGCGCGCCCAGCGAATTGGCCAGGAAGGGTTGCAGGCGGTCATAGACCCCGAAGCGCTCGGCGTAGCCCGCGACGACATCCATGCCGACCTCCTGCGCCAGCCGCACGGTCATCAGGTTGCGCGATTGCTCGATGCCCAGCCGCATCGGCGCCGGGCCCAGGAAATCGTGGTTCGAATTGTTCGGCCGCCAGATCCCCTCGCCCGTGTCGATCTCGATGGGCGCGTCGATGATGATCGTGGCCGGGGTGAAGCCCGAATCCAGCGCCGCCGCATAGACGAAGGGTTTGAAGCTGGAGCCCGGTTGCCGCATCGCCTGCGTCGCCCGGTTGAAGGACGAGGCCTGATAGCTGAAGCCCCCCTGCATGGCGATGACCCGGCCGGTATTGACGTCCATCGCCATGAAGGCGCCCTCGACCTCGGGCACCTGTCTGAGCGACCAGCGCTGGAAACTGCCGTCCGAATCCGCGGTGACGGCGCGGACATAGACCACATCGCCCACCGCGAGATTGTCAGCCAGCGACCCCCTGAGCCAGTTGATGTCCGGCCGGTCGATCTGGCCGATCTCGGCCTCGCCTTCAATCCCCACCCGGGCCCGGTCGGCCGAGACCTCAAGCACCACCGCCGGATGCCAGGGATTGCCCAGCGTGATGTCCCGCGCGAGGCTGGTCCGCGCCAGGGCCGCGCGCCAGCTTTCCTCATCGGCCAGATCCTCGGCCGTGAGGGTGACGCCGGTGCCGCGCCATTCCCCCTGCGAGCGGTCGTATTCCTCCAGCGCGCGCTGCAACGCATGGGCCGCGACCACCTGCATGGCGGGATCGACGGTCGCGCGGATGGTCAACCCACCGGTGAAGAATTCCTCCTCGCCGAAGGTCGTGGACAGCTGGCGGCGGATCTCGTCAGTGAAATAATCGCGCTCGGGCAGCGACTGGCGGAAGGCCGGAATATCGCCCCCCTGCACGGTCAGCAGCGGTTCTGCCCGGGCGGCCTCGGCCTCGTCCCGGGTGATGTAGCCGTTCTCGGCCATCTGCCCCAGGATCCAGTTGCGCCGCTCGGTGACCCGCTCCCGCGCCCGGACCGGATGGTATTCCGACGGCGCCTGCGGCAGCGCGGCGAGGAAGGCCATCTCCTCGAGCGTCAGCTCTTCCAGCGTCTTGTTGAAATAGGTCTGCGCGGCGGCCGTCACGCCAAAGGAATTCTGCCCCAGGAAAATCTCGTTGAGATAGAGCTCCAGGATCTCGTCCTTGCTGAGCGTCTGCTCGACGCGGAAGGCCAGGATAATCTCACGGATCTTGCGCTCGACGGTCCGGTCCGACGACAGCAGGAAGTTCTTCATCACCTGCTGGGTGATCGTCGAGGCGCCGCGCGTGTTCCGCCCGCGCGACACAACCGCATCGCGGGCCGCCGATAGGATCGCCAGCGGGTTGAACCCCTGATGCTGATAGAAATAGCGATCCTCGGCCGAGATGAAGGCGGCGCGGACCAGGGGCGGAATATCCTCGATGGGGGTGAAGAGCCGCCGCTCGCGGGCGAATTCGTCCATCATCTCGCCCTCGCCCGAATAGACGCGGGAGATCATCGGCGGGGCGTAATTGGCCAGTTGTTCGGTCGAGGGCAGGTCATGGGTATAGACCCAGATCACGCCCCCCACGGTCAGTGCGCCGAAGAACGTGCCCAGCATGAGGAAGCTGAACAGGCCGCCGAAGAACGAAAGGATGGCTCGGGTCACGCGGATCTCCAGGGGGGTCTCGCCCTCCAGTATACGCAAGCGGGGCGCGGGTCAAAAGGTGGCTCTGCGCCCCGGCACGGCGGGGGCAGGAAATCGCGCAGGTTTGATGGGTCCGCGAGTGGCGGGGGGCAAGCCCCCCAGCAGGCCGGGTGATGCGGGGGGGCCAGCCCCTCGACTCCCGGCCGCGCCTCGGGCGCGGCGTTCGCGGCGAGAGGCGCGCCATTGGCGCGTTTCCGAGACGCCGCTTACCCCCCGCCAAAGGGGACCCTTGGGCCCCCTTTGGAAACCCCCGAGGATACTTGGAGAACAAAGATGAAGATTAAGGGGGCGTTAAGCCGCCTTCTTTGCGCTTCAAATATCCTCGGGGGGGTGAATTGGCCCTCGGGCCAAGAGGGGGGCAGAAGGCCCCCCTTCTTCGGCGCGGCGGCACGCCGCGCCGCTGGTCGTCCGAGGCGCTCGTGCCGAAGGCGCGGGCAACGAGGGCGAAACCCCTCCCTACCGGCGCCGAAGCGCCTGTTGCGCGACCTCGCCCTCGACCCAGGCGTCGAAGCCCGCGACCAGCGCCTGTTCCATCCGCGTGCGCCAGCGGCGGTCGCGCAGCCGCGCCCGGTCGGCTTCGGACGACAGAAACCCGATCTCCAGCAGCGCCGAGGGCACCGAGGGCGATTTCAGCACCGAGAAGGCGGCCTGTTGCCAGGGGTGTCGGTGCATGTGGATCTCGGCCTCGCGGATCGCGGCGATCAGGGCGCGGGCCAGCCGGTCGGTGGCGGGCTGCGTCTCGGCCCGGGCCAGCGCCATCAGCACCCCGGCCACCGTATCGTCGGTCCCCGTGAGGTCGACGCCGCCGCCCAGCATGTCGTCCCGGTCATGCCGCTCGGCCAGCGCCGCGGCAGCCGCATCCGTCGCGCCTTCGGCCAGCGTGTAGAGCGTGGCGCCCACCGCCTGCCCGTCTTCCAGCGCATCGGCATGGATCGACAGGAACAGATCCGCCTGCGCGCCGTGGGCCACGGTGATCCGCCCCTCGAGCGACAGGAAACTGTCGTTGTCGCGGGTCAGCACCACCGTGTAGCGGCCGGTCCGGCGCAGGCTTTCGGCCAGTTCGCGGGCGAAGGTGAGCGTGATCTCGGCCTCGGTCACCCCGTCATGGATCGCGCCGGGGTCGATGCCGCCATGGCCCGGGTCCAGCACGACGATCGTCGGCCGCTGGCCCAGCGGCGGGCGGTCGGCGGCGGCGCGCAGCACATCGGGCGAGGGCGCGCCATCCGTTGCCGCCAGCGCCGAGGCCTGGGCGGCGAAGGAGGTGCCCGACATGGGCGTCAGCGACAGCGTGAGCCGCGCCGCGCCGCTTTCGGGATCGGTGGCCATCCCCGCCTCGGCAAAGCCCATCGGCCGGTCGAGTTCGATGACCAGCCGGCTCCAGCCGCCGCCCGCGTCGCCGGTGCGGATCGCCGTGGCCCCGCCCGCAAGCGGCACCTCGGCGAGGTCGAGCCCGGCCCAGTCCAGCGTGCGGAAATCGACCACGGCGCGCGGCGGGTCGCTCAGCAGCCGCGTGCGCCAGGGCACCGGTTGCGACAGGGGCACGCTGACGGTCAGGTTGCGCCAGCCGGCCTCGAGCGTCAGCGGGCCGCCGAGCCGGGCGGCGGCACCCAGCTCCTGCGCGGCGAGCGGGGGCGCGGCAAGGAAGCACAGCAGCGCGAGAAGGACGGCGAGCGCGCCCTCCAGCCCTCGTGCGTGTCGCTGCATGCCCTGCCCTCCTGCCCATTGCCGGTGTCTCGCCGCTTCCTAGCGCGAAAGCGGGCGCGGGGGAATCCCCGCCCCGTCCTGCCCCTCGGGCACGGGGCATCACGTTTGGGTCAGGGTGTCGCGCGGGATCGGCATCCGGGGTTGAATTGCCCCCGCCTGCCGCGCAATCTGCCGGCGTTGAAACCCCGAGGAGCCCTCACCCCATGGTCCGCCAGTCCCTTCGTGCCGCCCTGATCGCCGCAACCGCCCTGGGCGGGGTGGCCCTTGCCGGGCCTGTTCTGGCCCAGAGCTCGGCGCCCGCGACCGCCTCGACCATGGGCGAGGCCGAGCGCGAGGCCTTCCGCAGCGAGGTGCGCGCCTATCTGATGGAGCATCCCGAGGTGATTTTCGAGGCCGTCGCCGAATACGAGCGCCAGCAGCAGGCGGCGCAGGCCGACATGGATCTGGCGCTGGTGCAGATCAATGCCGAGGACATTTTCCGTGACGGCCATTCCTGGGTTGCGGGCAATCCCGAGGGCGACATCACCCTGGTCGAGTTCATGGATTACCGCTGCGGCTATTGCCGCCGGGCGCAGCCCGCGGTGATGGATCTGATCGGCACCGACGGCAACATCCGGCTGGTGGTGAAGGAATTCCCGATCCTCGGCCCGCAATCCGAAGTGATGAGCCGCTTCGCCATCGCCGTGCAGCAGGTGGGGGGCGACGAACCCTATGGCCGCGTGCATGACGCGCTGATGGCCTGGGAGGGCGACATCACCCCCGAGGATCTGCGCGGCATCGCCGGCGATCTGGGCCTCGACGCCGAGCGGGTGATGGCCGAGATGAGCGGCGATGCGGTCACCGCCGTGCTGCGCGCCAACCATGAGCTGGCGCAGCGCTTGCAGATCTCGGGCACGCCGACCTTCGTCATGGGCGAGGGCGACGACGGCGAATTGCTGCGCGGCTACATGCCGCTCGAACAGATGCAGGCGGTCGTCGCGCGGCTGCGGGGCTGAGCGGGCGCGCGCCTTGACCTCACGGCAATCGGTGAGGGCGCGGGTCGTCCCTGCCCTTTTGGGCGGGAAAAGCTGCACAAAGCTGTTGCGCAACGCGCTTCCTCTTCGCACAGTGGCGACAGCCCCGTCCTGGGCGTTTCGTCGGCGCGAGGGCCCAGTGTTGGTGGTTCCCGTAACCTGATGTTTGTCTGCTGTCGTCCGGCCCTCGGCCGGCGCCCCTGTCATGGCCTGACCTTGATCCGCATCTGCGCCGTCCTTCGCCCGCCCCCTGCCCTCGCCCGCCTTCTGGCCGGGGCGGCGCTGGCGCTGTCCCTGTCGGGCGCGCCGGGTGTCGCGACCACGCCGGTGCCGGGCGCCGAGGCTCCGGCCTTCATGGCTGCCCGCGACGCCTGGCTCGCGGATGACGAGGCTGCGGCCCTGCCCGCCCTCGCCGCCCTCGCGGCCGAGGGCAATGCGGCGGCGCGGGTGCTTCTGGGACAGATCGACAAGATGCCTGCCCTGCAGGGCCCCTATCTGGCCCATCTGCCCCGCACCCAGCGCATCGCTCTGCTGCGCGCGCCGGGCGGCATGTCGGGCCGCAGCTGGCTGAACGAGGAGGCCGCGCATCCGCTGGTCGCGGCCTGGATCGCGTTGCGCACGCCGGGGGGCGGCCCCGACCTGATCACGCGGTTCGAAGCGCTGGACGAACCCCGCGCCGCGCGCGAGGCGCTGGTCACGCTGGCGGCACGCGAGCATCCGGAACTGAATGCGGTCGATCCCGCGGCGGTGGACGGGGATCTGCTTTATCTGCTATGGCGCGTCGCCGATGCCCCGCACCGGGCGGCGATCGCCGATCTGGTGCCGGTGGGCAGCGCGCAATGGCAGATGATGGGCGAGGTGATGGACGCGCCGGCGCTGGAGCGCTGGCTGATGGCCAGCACTGCGGCCGAACCCTTGCTGAGCCTGTGCCGCGCGCTCTGCGACGAGGATCAGATGGCCTCCTGCCTGGGGGCGGCCTATGGCGCGCTGGGCAGCCACGACGCGCTGCTGACCCTGGGCAGCCCGGCCGAGTCGTTGATCGCGCAGGAGGAATTTCTCAACAGCCCGCGGGGCCGGGCCAGCACCATGCGCCGCATCCTGCTGGCCAGTTCCATGCGGGCGCGCCGGGCCATGCTGGACCGGGTCTCGGCCGAGGTCGCCTGTCTGGGCGAGGCGCTGAGGGCCGAGGCCCAGCGCTATCGCCCCGCCCTGCCCGGGGTCAGCGACGGCGGCTGAGGCCGAAACGCGAACCGCCGCCCCGGGGGCGGCGGTCTGGTCGGATCAGGATCGCGGGCGCCTCAGCGCGGGGCGATCATCATCACCATCTGGCGGCCTTCGAGCTTCGGCATGTTCTCGATCTTGCCGATCTCGGTCACGTCCGAGGCCACGCGGTTCAGCAGTTCCATCCCCAGTTCCTGGTGCGCCATCTCGCGGCCCTTGAAGCGCAGGGTGACCTTCACCTTGTCGCCCTCTTCCAGGAACTTGTGCACCGCGCGCATCTTCACGTCGTAATCATGCGTGTCGGTGCCCGGACGGAACTTGATTTCCTTGATCTCGATGATCTTCTGTTTCTTGCGCGCCTCGGCCTCGCGCTTTTGCTGTTCGTATTTGAACTTGCCGAAATCCATGATCTTGCAGACCGGCGGGACCGCGTTTGGCGAGATCTCGACCAGGTCGAGTCCGGCCTCTTCGGCCAGAGCCATCGCCCGGGCAGGCGGGACGACGCCGATGTTTTCGCCTTCCGCCCCGATCAGGCGGATTTCCGGCGCGCGGATCCGGTCATTGACACGAGGTCCGGTGTCGCGGCTGGGCGGAGCGTTGTGAGGTCTGCGAGCTATGGTGGGATTCCTTCTGTGGTCATCAAGCGCCGGAAAAATAGACCCGCAGCCCCCCGGTTGCAAGGGGCGCGGTGGCCAAGCCGTGCAGGTTCGGGGCCGAAGACGGCCGACTTCGCCGCAGTTTGATGCGCTGCGGCGACCCGGGCCATTGCCTTTGCCGCCCGGCGATGCGACACCTCGGGGGTATGCGCTTTTGAGGACATGTCATGAAAAAGATCCTGATCGTCGCCGCCATCGTTCTTGCGGCCGGTCTGGGCATCTGGGTTTCGCGCGAGCGGCCGATGCCGCAACCCGCGCCGACCCCGGCCCCCGCCCCGGCCATTCCCGAGGTTGCTCCGGTTGCGCCCGCGCCCGAAGCGGCCGAGACGCCCGCCCCCCTGGAAAACGCAGCCGAGGCTGTGCAGGAAGCGGTCGAGGATGCCGCCGCGACCGCGACCGAGGCCGCGCAGGAAGCGGTCGATGCCGTGACCGAAGCCGCCAGCGAAGCCGCCGAGGGGGCTGGCGCGCTGGTCGACCAGGCGGTCGAAGCGACGCAGAACGCGGGTGAGGCCGCCTCGACCATGGCCAGCGATGCCGCGCAACAGGCGACCGAGGCGGCCGAAAGCGTCGCCACCGAAGCCGTGACGCCCGAAACCGCGCCCGAAGCGGTGACCGCGACCGAAGCCGCAACCGAAGAGGCCGCCGCTGCGACCGAGGCCGCGCCGGTGACCGAGGCCCCGGCGGCCGAGACCGCGGCCCCCGCCGCCAGCACGGAAGCGACCGCGGACGCCCCGGCGACCGAGGCGGCCACGACCGAGGCTCCGGCTGCCGAGGCCACATCGACCGACGCTCCGGCGACCGAGGCTGCGACGACCGAGACGACGACGGCCGAGACGACGACGGCCGAGGCCCCGACCGCCGAGGCCGC
>JAIUPD010000026.1 GCA_020161615.1 Pseudomonadota bacterium
GAACGGGCAGCTGATCCTCGATCCCGGCGCCTTCTACATTCTGGTGAGCCGCGAGTCGGTCTGCATCCCGCCGGGCTATGCCGCCGAGATGGCGCCCTATCTGGCCATGGTCGGCGAGTTCCGGGTGCATTACGCGGGCTTCTTCGACCCGGGCTTTGGCCATGCCGCGGCAGATGGGGTCGGCGCCCGGGGCGTGCTGGAAGTGCGCTGCCACGAGGCGCCCTTCGCGCTGGAGGACGGGCAGATCGTCGGCCGTCTGGTCTATGAGCGGATGGCGGCGGTGCCGGACCGCCTCTATGGGACGGGGATCGCGTCGAATTATCAGGGCCAAGGCCTGAAACTCGCCAAGCACTTCAAATGAAACGGGGCCCTTTCGGGCCCCGTTTCGTCACACGGTCGCGGCGTTCGTCTTGGGGCCAAGCTCGCCCTTGGCCCACATCGTGTAGACCCGGAATGCGACCCAGGGAATGAAACCGGTGGCGAAGGCCAGGATCGCCGCACCGATCCAGAGCCCGGGCGCCCCCAGCGCCAGGATGGCGGCCGAGGCCGCCGCCGCCATCGGAAAGGTCAGGGACGCCCAGAGCGGCGAGAAGCCCGAGTGCAGCAGCCAGCGCGCCTTGGCGATCATCACAACCAGCAGCGTCAGCGCCAGCAAAGCAAAGATTATCGCCATGCTGCCATAGCCCAGCAGCGCCGAGACCGTGGCGAAAAGCGAAGCAGGCGCGAGATGGATCGCCATGAAGGGACGCAGCGGGGCGGGCGGGATGGTGCGGATCAATTGCCTGAGGCTCGCCAGCCAGATCAGCACCGCGCCCGGCATGGTCAGCCAGAGGATCAGCTTCGAGGCATCGGTGTAGCCCAGCGGCACCAGCGTCAGCGGCGCCAGGATGTAGCCCACATAGGTGAGGTGAAAGACCGGCGTGACACCGCGGCCCTCCTTCGGTCCGGTGCCGACCCGCCAGGTGATCAGGCCCCCGACCAGCGCCAGCGCCCCCATGCCGCCGACCGCCATCCAGAAGGCCAGATCCGGCGCATAGGGCCGAAGCGCCGCGCCGGCCAGGATGAAGGATAGGACCATGGCCACGGTGCCGGCACGGCCGGGCAGCACGGCCAGTTCCTCGATCACGACGCCGGGACGGCGCAGCGGTTTCGAGAGCCAGGCGACCAGCGCGAATGCATAAAGCAGCAGCACAGCGCCGAGGATCGCCTCACCCACCGGCTGCAAGGGCGCCATGCCCGGTTGCAGCGCAAGATTGCGCCAGCTCAGCCCCAGTCCGAACAGGCCCATCACCGTCGAGAAGATCGCCGGTGGCGTGCGCCGCCAGAGGCCCGGCGTCTTTTGCACAAGGGGCGGCGGCGGCGGGAAATGGCGGGGCTTGATCGGGGGGATAGGGCGCGGGCTGTCTGACATGGCGGCTCTCCGGCAGGGATCGGCGCCACTGAACCCGCTGCGCCCCAGACGCGCAAGAGGACTTTGCGTCGCGCCGGGACCCTGCCCGCCCACAAAGCCCGTGGAGCACCGCCCGCGTTCCCGCTATGAAGGGGCAAAGACCCGAGGGAAATATGTCCGACAGACCCCTGCAATCCTGGCCCTTCACGCCCGCGCCGCAGCTTGTCGCCGATATCGGCGGCACCAACACCCGCGTGGCGCTGGCCGATGCCGGGGTGCTCAGGCAGGGCTCGATCCGCAAATATCCCAACCACGGCCGGGCCTCGCTGGCCGAGATCCTGCAGCAATATCTGGCGGAAACCGCGACCGGCGGTTGCGCGGGGGTCTGCGTGGCGGCGGCGGGGCCGGTGCGCGACGGGGTGGCGCGGATGACCAACCTCGATTGGGAGATCACCGCCGGGGATCTGGCCCGCGTCGGCCGGACCGACCGCGTGGCGATTCTGAACGACCTGCAGGCGCAGGGCCATGCGCTGGCCTCGCTCGATGCGCGGCATCTGCGGGTGCTGCTGCCGGGCCAGCCCGCCGCGGCCGGGGCCACGCAGCTGGTGGTCGGCGCGGGCACCGGCTTCAACGCGGCGCCGGTCCATCACCTGCCGGGCGGCACCCATGTGGCGCCCTCGGAATGCGGCCATATCCACCTGCCCCGCAAGGGCGAGCAGGAGGCGGCGCTGGCCCGCCATCTGGCCGAACTCCACGGTATTGCCACCATCGAGGAGGTGCTCTGCGGCCGGGGTCTGGTGGCGCTGCACCGCTGGCTCAGCGGGCAGGAGCTGGCGGGCGACGCGCTCACCGCCGCCATCGCCGCGGGCAAGCCTGCGGCGCGCAAGACCGGCCAGCTCTACGCCCGGATCATGGGCCGGTCGCTGGCGACGCTGGCGCTGGTCCATCTGCCCTTCGGCGGGATTTTCCTGATCGGCAGCGTGGCCCGCGCCATGGCCCCGCATCTGGTGGCGCTCGGCATGGGCGAGGCCTTCCGCGACATGGGCCGTTTCAGCCCGATGATGGCCGAATTCCCGGTCGCCATGGTCGAGGACGATTACGCCGCCCTTCTGGGCTGCGCCGCGCATCTGGCTGCGCGCCCCCGCTGAGCCTGCAGCGCCGACCTTGATCGTGCCGGGCGGGACCTTGCCAGGTCGGGTCCGAGCCGCCATATCGGAGGCATGCTGTTGCGCCTCCTCCCGTTCATCCTCGCCGCCCTCTACGGGCTGGCCTATTGGCATTTCTCGGCCTGGCGCACCAAGCGCGAGCTGGATGCAAGCTCGACGCCCCTCAGGGACGACACGCTGCAGGGGCTCACCGACCGGATGGCGGCGGTGCTGGACCTGCCGGTGATCACCGTCCATGTCCATGAAACCCCGGTCATCAACGGCCTCGCCGCCCCCGATGGGCGGATCTTCCTGACCCGCGGCTTCCTCGACCGATACCGCGCGGGCGAGGTCAGCGCCGAGGAACTGGCCTCAGTCATTGCCCACGAACTGGGGCATGTGGCGCTGGGGCATACCCGGCGGCGGATGATCGACTTTTCCGGCCAGAACGCGGTCAGGATGGCGCTGGCTGCGGTGCTGGGGCGGCTGATCCCGGGCCTGGGCGTGATGATCGCCAATGTGCTGGTGTCGATGCTGGCCGCGGGCCTCAGCCGCAAGGACGAATACGCGGCCGATGAATATGCCGCCGCCCTGCTCACCAAGGCGGGGATCGGCACGGCCCCGCAGAAATCCCTGCTGTCGCGCCTGCCCGGCATCACCGGGGCGCGCGGCGGTCCGCCGGTCTGGCTGGCCTCGCATCCCCGGACCGAAGATCGCGTGGCGGCCATCGAAGCGCTGGAACAGCGCTGGCAGGTGGGCTGAAAAATGGCGCGAGGCCCAAAGGCCCCGCGCCGTGAAACGGGATCACTAGGTGCTCGAAACGCCGCCACCCTGCCCCAGGCTCGTGACGGAAGCGTGACGCTCAGACCTTTTCCATTTCCTTTTCGTGCAGCCAGGCGGCCTGCCGCGGCGCGCGCTTGGTGCGGGTCCATTCCTCGAGCATCTCGTCCTTGACTGCTGCCGCCTTGGCGGCCATCTCGGCCGCGCCGGGGTCGTCATAGGCCAGCTCGATCCGGTGGCCGTTCGGGTCGAAGAAATAGATCGAGTGGAACACCGAATGATCGGTGACGCCCAGAACCTCGACCCCGTTGGCCTCCAGATGCTCCTTGTAGGCCACCAGCGTCTCGCGGTCCGCGACCTTCAGCGCCAGATGCTGCACCCATTTCGGCGTATTCTCGTCGCGCCCCATCTCGGGCTTGGTCGGCAGCTCGAAGAAGGCCAGCACATTGCCCATCCCGGCATCGAGGAAGATGTGCATGTAGGGATCGGGCTCATGGGTCGAGGGCACGTGGTTTTCCGCGAAAGCCAGCGTGTAATCCATGTTGAGGTTCTTCTTGTACCACTCGACCGTCTCCTTCGCATCCTTGCAGCGATAGGCGACGTGATGGATCTGCTGGATCTTAAGGGCGGGCATGGCTTCCTCCATTCATTGCAAGTGCAACAATATGGCTTGAGGAACCACGAATCGCCCCGCCCTGTCAATATCATTGCATTCGCAACAAAGCGGGCCCCCGCCCGGGGGCCCGCTTGTCAGGGCACGCGACCGTCAGCGATCCATGCGGATCATGATCGAGCGCATCATGTCCACCGCCCGGTTTTCGCCCGGCACGTCGTCGAAGAGCGCGCGCGCCCGGCCACGGGTGGTGACCTCGGGCGGCAATTCCTCGATCACGCGGTTGCGGCTGCGATCGCGGAAGAAGCCGTCGAAGGGGTTCAGCCACATGAAGAGCCGGGCCAGGCCGCTCGGCTCCTCGATCCGGTCGCGGGCCGGGTGGCGCAGGACCAGCGGCTCATCGCTGAGGGTCGAGGGCGCCACGTAATGGGTGCCGATCCCGTCGCGGATCACGGTGCCCATCGGCGATTGCTGGATCCGCAGCGTGTTGCTGCCCTGGGTCGAGATGATGGTGGTGGCTCCGGCCGCCCCGGCGCTCAGGGCGGCGGCGGCGGCAACGGCTGAGGTGATCGAACGAAGGCGGGTCATGGGAAATTCCTTTCGAGAGAGGGGTTGCGGGAAGGGTCTTGGTCTTGCGATGCGCTCACCACCCGAACAGGAGGGTGAGGCCTGTTTGTCCGCCGTTTTGCTGGACGGCGGCGTTGGTGTTTTGGCCGAACTGGAAGAGGCCATAGGCGTTGTTTCCGCCGGTCTGGGTGATGGTGCCGGTATGGCCGGCGCCTTCCTGGTGGATGATCGCCTGGTCGGAGGCGCCCTGGGCGATGCCGGCGGCGTTGTTGACGCCGTGCTGGGTGACATGGCCATTGGCCTGGATGTCGTTGTGCAGCGCGTAGAGCGCGAGGCCGATGCGCAGCGCCTGGGCCTCCTGCGCGTTGGAGGGGGCGATGTTGAGGGCGACCGAGCCTCCGGCCGAGGCGGCCATGGGCAGGGCGGTGGTGGCGGCGAGGGCGGCGGCGAAAGCGAGGGTTTTCATGGCTTGGGTCCTTGGCAGAGGAGGGATGAGGG